>NZ_AP028659.1:617500-5417500 GCF_041154425.1 Variovorax sp. V15 | reverse complement strand
GGGCCGAGAAGTTCGACCAGATGGCGGTGTTCCAGAATTTCCTGATCATGCCCATGACCTTCCTGTCGGGCGTGTTCTATTCGATCGGCTCGCTGCCGCCGTTCTGGCAGAACGTCAGCCACCTGAACCCGTTCTTCTACATGATCGACGGCTTCCGCTACGGCTTCTTCGGTGTGAGCGACGCCTCGCCCTGGCTCAGCCTGGGCATCGTCGGCACCGCATGGCTGGTGGTGAGTGCCATCGCCATCCATCTCCTGCGCATCGGCTACAAAATCAGAGGCTGAACGCCTCCTTCCACGACTCCCATGACCGCTGACCAGCTCCAAGCCATCATCACCGCCCACCTGCCGTGCGAGCACATCTCGCTGGAGGGCGATGGCCGACATTGGTACGCGACCATCGTCTCGGCCGAATTCGAGGGCAAGCGCTCGATCCAGCGCCACCAGCGGGTCTACGCCACCCTGGGTGCGAAAATGCACACCGACGAGGTGCATGCGCTTTCGATGAAGACATACACGCCGGCCGAATGGGCGGCGGTGGAAAAATGACTCCCCGGCCCCTGGCGGCCTCCTGATTTCGCTGGAACTTCGATGGACAAACTTCTGATTCGCGGCGGGCGAGAGCTCCGCGGCGAAGTACTCATTTCCGGCGCCAAGAACGCAGCGCTGCCCGAACTGTGCGCGGCCCTGCTGACCGACGAGCCCGTGGTGCTGCACAACGTGCCGCGCCTACAGGACGTGTCGACCATGCTCAAGCTGGTACGCAACATGGGTGTTTCGGCCGAGCGCGATGACAACGGCACCGTGCAACTCAACGCGGCCGAACTCACCAAGCCGGAAGCGCCCTACGAGCTGGTCAAGACCATGCGCGCCTCCGTGCTGGCCCTGGGCCCGCTGCTGGCGCGCTTCGGCCACGCCAAGGTGTCGCTGCCGGGCGGCTGCGCCATCGGCTCGCGGCCGGTCGACCAGCACATCAAGGGCCTGCAGGCCATGGGCGCCGGGATCGTGGTCGACCACGGCTACATGGTCGCGCGCCTGCCGGCGGGGCGCACGCGGCTGAAGGGCGCGCGCATCCTGACCGACATGGTCACCGTCACCGGCACCGAGAACTTCCTCATGGCCGCCGCGCTGGCCGAGGGCGAGACGCTGCTGGAGAACGCCGCGCAGGAGCCCGAGATCGTCGACCTGGCAGAGATGCTGATCCGCATGGGCGCGAAGATCGAAGGCCACGGCACCAGCCACATCCGCATCCAGGGCGTCGAGAAGCTGCACGGCTGCGAGCACGCCGTGGTGGCCGACCGCATCGAGGCCGGCACCTTCATGTGCGCCGTTGCGGCCACGGGTGGCGAGGCCTTCCTGCGCCACGCGCGTGGCGACCACCTCGACGCCGTGATCGACAAGCTGCGCGACGCCGGCTGCACCGTCAAGTCCGAGAAGGACGGCGTGCGCATCGCGTCCAGGGGGCCGGCGTACGAGCACCTGAAGGCGCAGAGCTTCAGCACCACCGAATACCCGGGCTTCCCGACCGACATGCAGGCCCAGTTCATGGCCCTGAACGTGATCGCGCGCGGCGCCTCGATGGTCACCGAGACCATCTTCGAGAACCGCTTCATGCACGTGAACGAGATGGTGCGCCTGGGCGCCCACATCCACGTCGAAGGCAAGGTGGCGATGGTCGAGGGCGTGCAGCAGCTCTCGGGCGCCACCGTGATGGCCACCGACCTTCGCGCGTCCGCCAGCCTCGTCATCGCCGGCCTCGTGGCCGAGGGCGAGACGCTGGTCGACCGCATCTACCACCTCGACCGGGGCTACGACCGCATGGAAGCCAAACTGCGCGGCCTCGGCGCCGACATCGAACGACTGACGGGAGCCGCAGCCGCATGATCACCTTCGCATCACAGGAGTCGCAATCGTGATCACGCTTGCTCTGTCCAAAGGCCGCATCTTCGAGGAGACGATGCCCCTGCTGGCCGCCGCCGGCATCGAGGTCACCGAAGACCCCGAGAAGTCGCGCAAGCTCATCCTCGGAACCACCCGCCCCGACGTGCGCGTGGTGCTGGTGCGTGCCTCCGACGTGCCCACCTACGTGCAGTACGGCGGCGCCGACCTCGGCGTGACCGGCCTCGACGTGCTGCTGGAGCACGGCAACCAGGGCCTCTACCAGCCGCTGGACCTGCGCATCGCCGCCTGCCGCCTGAGCGTGGCCGTGCGCGCCGACTACGACTACGCCTCGGCCGTGAAGCAGGGCTCGCGCCTGCGCGTGGCCACCAAGTACGTGGGCCTGGCACGCGACTTCTTCGCGAGCAAGGGCGTGCACGTCGACCTGATCAAGCTCTACGGCAGCATGGAGCTCGCGCCGCTCACCGGCCTGGCCGACGCCATCGTCGACCTGGTCTCCACCGGCAACACGCTCAAGGCCAACCACCTCGTCGAGGTGGAGCGCATCATGGACATCAGCGCCCGCCTGGTGGTGAACCAGGCCGCGCTCAAGCTCAAGCGCGAGCCCATCCGCCACATCATCGACGCCTTCGCCTCTGCCATTCCTTCCGCCTGAAACCTTCCGTCCCGTTCCATGACCTCGAAAGCAGCCCCCCTCCGCCTGTCCACGACTTCAGCCAGCTTCGACGCTGAATTCAAGGCGCGGCTGCATTGGTCGGCGGACGCCGACGCGGCCATCGAGAAGGTGGTGGCGGACATCCTCGCCGACGTGCAAAAGCGCGGGGACGAGGCGGTGCTCGAATACACCCGCCGCTTCGACGGCCTTGGTGCGATCGCCATGTCCGAACTCGAACTGACGCAGGCCGACTTCAAGGAAGCCTTCGACTCACTGCCCGCCGAACAGCGCGACGCGCTGCAGGCCGCGGCCGACCGCGTGCGCAGCTACCACGAGGCCCAGAAGAAGGCCAGCGGCGAGAGCTGGAGCTACCGCGACGCCGACGGCACGCTGCTGGGCCAGAAGGTCACGCCGCTGGACCGCGTGGGCATCTACGTGCCGGGTGGCAAGGCGGCCTATCCGTCGAGCCTGCTGATGAATGCGATTCCGGCCCACGTGGCCGGTGTCGGCGAAATCATCATGGTGGTCCCCACGCCCGTGAAGGGCAGCGTGGCGACGGGCGGCGCGGGCGGGCAGTCGTCCACGAAAGGCGAGCGCAATGTGCTGGTGCTTGCCGCCGCCTACGTGGCCGGCGTGACCCGCGCCTTCACCATCGGCGGTGCCCAGGCCGTGGCCGCGCTGGCCTACGGCACCGCCACGATCCCAGCCGTCGACAAGATCACCGGCCCCGGCAACGCCTATGTGGCCGCCGCCAAGCGCCGGGTGTTCGGCACCGTGGGCATCGACATGATCGCCGGCCCCAGCGAGATCCTGGTGCTGGCTGACGGCACCACGCCCCCCGAGTGGGTGGCGATGGACCTGTTCAGCCAGGCCGAGCACGACGAGCTGGCCCAGAGCATCCTGCTGTGCCCCGACGCGGCCTACATCGACCGCGTGCAGGCCGAAATCGACCGCCTGCTGCCCACGATGCCGCGCGCGGAGATCATCGCCGCCTCGCTCAACGGCCGCGGCGCGCTGATCCACACGAAAAGCATGGAAGAGGCCTGCGAGATCAGCAACCGCATCGCCCCCGAGCACCTGGAGGTGAGCAGCAGTGAGCCGAGCCGCTGGGAGCCGCTGCTGCGCCACGCCGGCGCGATCTTCCTGGGCGCCTTCACCAGCGAGAGCCTGGGCGACTACTGCGCGGGGCCGAACCATGTGCTGCCCACCAGCGGCACGGCGCGCTTCTCGAGCCCGCTGGGCGTGTACGACTTCCAGAAGCGCTCCAGCCTGATCGAGGTCAGCGAGGCCGGCGCCCAGGTGCTGGGCCCCATCGCCGTGACGCTGGCCGAGGGCGAAGGCCTGCAGGCGCACGCCGAGGCCGCGCGGATGCGGCTGCGTAAGATCTGAATTCCAACAACAACCCGCATGCGGGGGGAGAACGCCTGATGATCGATCGTCTTTTCGGTTTGCGTTTGTTCGGTTTCTTCGGTTCGCGCCCGTTCAGGTTCGCCGCCACTGCCATCGCCGGCGCCGCGCTGCTGGCCGCCTGCAGCCAGATGCCGCAGGCGCCGCGCGAATCGGTGGCCGCTACTGCCACGCCCAGCGCCGCGCCGGCGGCGCCCGCGCCGCAACTCGGCACGCAGTGGGGCGAGGGCATCGAATCGAAGACCCGCACGGTCGACGCCAAGCGGCTTTCCAGCCGGCCGGACGACGTGGCCTCGCTGGGCTACAACGAAGCCTCCGCCGTGCGCCGCGCGGTGGGCGGCAATCCCGAGCGTCGCCTGAACCTGCTGCTGGCCGACGGCGACGTCGAATGGTCTGTGCTCGACGAAGACGGCCGCCCGCTGCCGCTGCAGCGCGCCCGCCGCGGCGCCGGCGGCGACGACATGTTCCGCCTGGCCGGCGTCGAGGGCTCGCGCTACACGCTGCGCTTTCGTAACCTGAGCGAGCGCAGCTACGAGGTGATCGCCACGGTCGACGGCCTGGACGTGCTCAACGGCAAGCCCGGCAGCCTGCGCAACGGCGGCTACGTGCTGCGTCCGCTGCAGTCGCTGACCATCGAAGGCTTCCGCAAGAGCCAGAACGAGGTCGCCGCCTTCCGCTTTTCCGCGCCCGGCCGCGCCTATGCCGCCAACACCGAGGCCGGCGACGCGCGCAACATCGGCGTGATCGGCGCCGCGCTGTTCGAGCTGGAGGAGCGCGACGCGCCCCGCCGCCAGCGCCGCGACGCAGTCCCGGCGCAGCCCAGCGCCTTCCCGGCCGACGGCGCCTACGCGCCGCCGCCGCGCTACCGCAAGTGAGCCCCATGAAGCGTGCCGCCTTCCTGCTGCTCGCGCTGGCGGCGGCCGCAACCGGCGCGCAGGCCATGAGCATCCGCGAACTGCGCACGCTCGAAGCCGGCGAGAAAGATGGCAAGGCCTACGCCAGCTATTACCTCGTCGGCGTGCTCGAGGGGCTGCGCGAAGGCGTCGAGGCTTCTCAGCGCAATGGGCAGAAGCCCATCTTCTGCATCGAGGGCCGCCGCCTCGAGCCTTCCATGGCGCGCTCGCTCTACCAGACGGAGCTGAGCCGCAACGCCGACAGTTACGAAGCCGACATGCCAGTGCAACTGGTCATGGCCGGCGCCCTCCGCAACAGCTACCGCTGCACCCGATGACCGCTGCTCCTTCCGAATCCGCCCGCCTTCCGCTCGACCGCATCCGCGAGGACGTGCGGTCCATGAACGCCTACGCGGTGCAGGACGCCACCGGCTTCATCAAGCTCGACGCCATGGAGAACCCCTTCGGCCTGCCGCCCGCGCTGCAGGCCGAGCTCGGCGCGAGGCTGGGCGCACTGGCGCTCAACCGCTACCCGGGCGAGCGCGGCGCCGACCTGCGCCGCGCGCTGGCCGCGCATGCGCAGATGCCCGAGGGCTTCGAGCTGATGCTGGGCAACGGCTCGGACGAGCTGATCTCGCTGCTGGCCATCGCCTGCGACAAGCCCGGCGCGACGGTGCTCGCGCCGGTGCCCGGCTTCGTCATGTACGCCATGAGCGCCAGGCTGCAGGGGCTGCGCTTCGTCGGCGTTCCGCTCACGGCCGACTTCGAACTCGACGAGGCCGCCATGCTGGCCGCCATCGAGCGCGAGAAGCCCGCCATCATCTACCTCGCGTACCCGAACAACCCGACGGCCAACCTCTGGGACGACGCGGTGCTGGAGCGCATCGTCGAGGCCCAGGGCGCGCAGGGCGGCCTGGTGGCGATCGACGAGGCTTATCAACCCTTCGCCGCGCGCAGCTACATCGACCGCCTGGCAAGGCACGGCCACGTGCTGCTGATGCGCACGCTCAGCAAGTTCGGCCTGGCCGGCATCCGCCTGGGCTACCTCATGGGCCCGGCCCCGCTGGTCGCCCAGATCGACAAGGTGCGCCCCCCCTACAACATCAGCGTCCTGAACTGCGAGTGCGCGCTCTTCGCCCTGGAGAACGCCGACGTGTTCGAGGCGCAGGCCCGGCAGATCCGCGAGGAGCGCGAGCGCCTGATGATGGGGCTCGGCCGCCTGCCCGGCGTGAAGACCTGGCCTAGCGACGCCAACATGATCCTGCTGCGCGTACCCGATGCCGCCAAGACCTTCGAGGGCATGAAGGCCCACGGCGTGCTGGTGAAGAACGTTTCTAAAATGCACGATCTGCTCGCAAACTGCCTGCGCCTCACCGTCGGAACGGCCGACGAGAATGCGCGGATGCTCGCGGCACTCGAAGCCTCACTATGACCACCCCCACCAACACGGCCGCCACGGGCGCTGCCGATCGCACCGCGACCGTCACCCGCAACACCGCCGAGACGAAGATCACCGTCAGCGTCAACCTCGACGGCACCGGAAAGGCCAGGCTCTCCACCGGCATCGGCTTCTTCGACCACATGCTCGACCAGATCGCCCG
Source organism: Variovorax sp. V15 (assembly GCF_041154425.1). NCBI lineage: Bacteria > Pseudomonadati > Pseudomonadota > Betaproteobacteria > Burkholderiales > Comamonadaceae > Variovorax > Variovorax sp. V15. The sequence goes on along the minus strand of NZ_AP028659.1, from coordinate 5,411,046 downwards.
CCACGGGCTGATCGACCTCGAGGTCGACTGCCAGGGCGACCTGCACATCGACGGCCACCACACGGTGGAAGACGTCGGCATCACGCTGGGCCAGGCGGTGGCCAGGGCCGTGGGCGACAAGAAGGGCATCCGCCGCTACGGCCACGCCTACGTGCCGCTGGACGAGGCCCTGAGCCGCGTCGTCATCGACTTCTCGGGCCGCCCGGGCCTGGAGATGCACGTGCCCTTCACCAGCGGAATGATCGGCGCCTTCGACAGCCAGCTCACCTACGAGTTCTTCCAGGGCTTCGTGAACCACGCCTTCGTCACGCTGCACATCGACAACCTCAAGGGCGTCAACGCGCACCACCAGTGCGAGACGGTGTTCAAGGCCTTCGCGCGCGCCATGCGCGGCGCGCTCGAGCTCGATCCGCGCTCGGCGGGAATGATCCCGTCGACCAAGGGTTCGCTCTGAGGACGGCGGCCTGAAAGCTATGAAATCTGTAGCAGCCAACACCGTCGCGGTCGTCGACTACGGCATGGGCAACCTGCACTCCGTATCGCAGGCCGTGCGCCACGCGGCCGACCAGATCGGCGTGGAAGTGTTCGTCACCTCCGACCCGGACGTGGTCCGCAAGGCCACCCGCGTGGTGCTGCCGGGGCAGGGCGCCATGCCCGACTGCATGCGAGAGCTGCGCGACTCGGGCCTGCAGGAATCGGTGCTCGAGGCGGCGGCGAGCAAGCCGCTGTTCGGCGTGTGCGTGGGCATGCAGATGATGCTGTCGCGCAGCGACGAGGGCCCGACCGACGGCCTCGGCCTCATTTCCGGCGAGGTGGTCAAGTTCGACCTGGCCGGGCGCCTGCAGCCCGACGGCAGCCGCTTCAAGGTGCCGCAGATGGGCTGGAACCAGGTGCGCCAGGCCCAGCCGCATGCAGTGTGGGCCGGGGTGCCCGACCTCAGCTATTTCTATTTCGTCCACAGCTTCTATGCCCGCCCGGCAAACCCCAAACACAGTGTGGGCGAGGCGGAATATGGCGCGAGCTTTACCGCAGCCATTGCACGCGATAACATTTTTGCAACCCAGTTCCACCCGGAGAAGAGTGCGGACCATGGGCTGCAGCTATATCGCAATTTCCTCCACTGGAACCCCTGAACCTGTTTTCCCGACCGGGCCGAAGCTTTGACAGCCCGGAATTCGCATACTCGCGTCACTTCCATGCTCCTCATTCCCGCCATTGATCTCAAAGACGGCCACTGCGTTCGCCTCAAGCAGGGCGACATGGATCAGTCCACCATCTTCAGCGAAGACCCCGCCGCCATGGCGCGAAAGTGGGTCGATGCCGGCGCGCGGCGGCTGCACCTGGTCGACCTGAACGGCGCCTTCGCCGGCAAGCCGCAGAACCACGCGGCGATCAAGGCGATCCTGAAGGAAGTGGGCGACGACATCCCGGTGCAGCTCGGCGGCGGCATCCGCGACCTCGACACCATCGAGCGCTACATCGACGACGGCCTGCGCTACGTGATCATCGGCACCGCCGCGGTCAAGAACCCCGGCTTCCTGAAGGACGCCTGCAGCGCCTTCGGCGGCCACATCATCGTGGGCCTGGACGCCAAGGACGGCAAGGTCGCCACCGACGGCTGGAGCAAGCTCACGGGCCACGAGGTGGCCGACCTGGGCAAGAAGTTCGAGGACTACGGCGTCGAGTCGATCATCTACACCGACATCGGCCGCGACGGCATGCTCTCGGGCATCAACATCGAGGCCACCGTCAAGCTCGCGCAGGCGCTCACCATCCCGGTGATCGCCTCGGGCGGCCTGTCGAACATGGCCGACATCGACCAGCTCTGCGCCGTCGAGTCCGACGGCGTCGAGGGCGTGATCTGCGGACGCGCCATCTACTCGGGCGACCTCGACTTCGCCGCCGCGCAAGCCCGCGCGGACGAGCTGACCGCCTGACGCTCCCGCCGCGCAGCGCGTGCTCTCCGCGCTCGCCATCGCCAACTACCGTTCGCTGCGGCAGCTGACCGTGCCGCTGGGCCGGCTCACGGTCGTGACCGGGGCCAACGGCAGCGGAAAGTCGAGCGTGTACCGCGCGATGCGCCTGCTGGCCGACATCGCCAACGGCGGCGTGATCCGCTCGCTGGTGCGAGAGGGCGGGCTCTCATCCACGCTGTGGGCAGGGCCCGAGCGCTTCTCGGCCGCGATGCTGCGCGGGGAGGTGCCGGTGCAGGGCACCACGCGCAGCGAGCCCGTGGCGCTGAAGCTGGGCTTCGCCGGCGCCGAGGCCGACGACTTCGGCTACGCCATCGACATCGGCCTGCCGCCGCCCGTTCCTTCCACCGCGTTCTCGCACGACCCGCAGATCAAGCACGAGGCCATCTGGAGCGGCCCGCTGCTGCGGCCCTCCACGCAGCTGGTCGACCGCAAGGGCGCCGCGCTGCGGCTGCGCGAGGGCAAGGGCTGGCAGGCCATCGGCCGGCCCATTCCGGCCTTTGCCAGCATGATGACCGAGCACGCCGACCCGCGCGACGCGCCCGAGATGCTCACGCTGCGCGAGCAGATGCGCTCCTGGCGCTTCTACGACCACTTCCGCTCGGACGCCGAGGCGCCCGCGCGGCAGCCGCAGCTGGGCACCTACACGCCGGTGCTCGCCAACGACGGCGCCGACCTGGCCGCCGCGCTGCAGACCATCCGGGAGATCGGCGACAACGAGGCGCTGGACCGCGCCGTGGATGACGCCTTTCCGGGCGCAGGCATCGAGATCCGCGTCAACGGCGACCGCTTCGAGACGCTGATGCACCAGCACGGCCTGCTGAGGCCGCTGACGGCCGCCGAGCTCTCCGACGGCACGCTACGCTACCTGCTGTGGATCGCGGCGCTGCTCACGCCGCGTCCGCCCGCGCTGCTGGTGCTGAACGAGCCCGAGACCAGCCTGCATCCCGACCTGCTGCCCGCGCTGGGGCGCCTCATCGCGCAGGCGGCGCGGCAGTCGCAGGTGATCGTGGTGTCGCACGCGGCGCGGCTCATCTCGGCGCTGGACGACAGCGACGGCATGCAGCCGGTGGTGCTGGAAAAGCGCTTCGGCGAGACCCGCATCGCGAATCTCGACATGAGCGAGATCCCGCGATGGGAGTGGCCTGCAAGATAGCGGACCTGCCTATTCGGCCTTCACCGACATCGTCTGGATGATGGTTTCCAGTTGCGCGCTCATCGGCAGGTTGATGCTCTCGCCCGAGGGTAGCTTGCGCAGGAACCAGCGCTTGTACTGCCGCTCGATCTCGCCGTCTTCCGCGAGCACCTGGAAGGTGTCGACGACCACCTTGTTGAGCTGAGCATCGCCCTTGCGGTACATGATCCCGTAAGGGTCGTAGGAGAGGAAGTCGCCGACCACCTCGTAGTCGGCCTTCGCGGCATCCTTGGCGATCAGGCCGTAGAGCAGCACGTCGTCGGTGGCGAAGGCGTCGGCCTGGCCGCTCTTCACGAGGCCGAAGGATTCGGCATGGTCGCGCGCCACCTGCAGGTCGATGTTCAGCTTGAACTTCTGCGACAGGTCGCGCAGCGTCTTCTCGTTGGTGGTGCCGGCCGTCACCGCGACCTTGCGGTTGGCGAGGTCGCGGAAGGACTTGATCGGCGAGCCCTTCTTCACCAGCACCTTGGTGCCCGAGACGAACATCGTCGGCGAGAAGCTCACGCGTTTCTGGCGCTCGAGGTTGTTGGTGGTGGAGCCGCACTCCAGGTCGACCTGTCCGTTCACGACCGCGTCGATGCGCGAGTCGGAGGTGACGGGCACCCACTTGATCGCGAGGCTCCTGTTGACCGCGTCCTCGATGGCCGTCACCAGCGCGCGGCACAGCTCGATCGAATAGCCGATGGGCTCGCCGCGCGCATTGAGGTAGGAGAACGGCACCGACGACTCGCGGTAGCCGATGGCGATGGTGCCGCTTTCGCGGGCCTTGGCCAGCGTGCCGGTGAGCTGCTCCTGCGCCCGCGCGGGAGCGGCGGGCAGTACGGCAGCAAGAACCACGGCCGCCAGCAGCGCGGCGAAAGCGGATGGCAATGTGCCGATGCGCTTCATGGTGCTTCGGCTCAGGCGTGCGCCGGGTGGGCGAGGGTGGCGTTGGCTTCCTCGTCGAGCGCCTTGGCGTTGACTTCGGCGTCGGCCTCCGAGAGCAGCTCGCCTTCCCATTTGGCGACCACAGCCGTGGCGATGGAGTTGCCCACCGCGTTGGTGGCCGAGCGGCCCATGTCGAGGAAGGTGTCCACGCCCAGGATCAGCAGCAGGCCGGCTTCGGGAATGTCGAAGTGGTTCAGCGTGGCGGCGATCACCACCAGCGAGGCGCGCGGCACGCCGGCCATGCCCTTGGAGGTGAGCATCAGGATCAGCAGCATCGTGATCTGCGTGCTGATCGGCATGTGGATGTTGTAGGCCTGCGCGATGAAGAGCACGGCGAAGGTGCAGTACATCATCGAGCCGTCGAGGTTGAACGAGTAGCCCATCGGCATCACGAAGCTGGAGATCTTGCGCTTCACGCCGAAACGGTCGAGCGCCTGCAGGATCTTCGGATAGGCCGCCTCGGAACTGGCCGTGGCGAAGGACAGCAGGAAGGCTTCCTTGATGAGCACCAGCAGCTTGAGCACGCGCGGGCCCAGGAACAGGAAGCCCGCCAGGATCAGCACGCTCCACAGCACGAACAGGCCAAGGTAGAAGTCGCCCATGAACACCGCGAACTTCAGCAGGATGCCCAGCCCGTTGACCGCCACCGTCGCGGCCATGGCGGCCAGCACGGCCAGCGGTGCGAGCTTCATCACGTAGCCCGTGATCTTGAGCATCGCGTGCGAGAGCTCCTCGATGGCGGCGACCAGCGTCTTCGCCTTGTCGCCCAGCGAGGCCAGCGCCACGCCGAAGAACATCGAGAACACCACGATCTGCAGGATCTCGTTGTTGGCCATGGCCTCGACGAAGGACTTGGGCACCGTGTGGCTCACGAAGTCCTTGAGCGTGAACTTGGCGGTGGCGAGGTTGGCCGAGGCGCCGATGTCCGGCAGCGGCAGGCCGAGGTTCTCGCCGGGCTTGAGCAGGTTGGCCATGACCAGGCCGATGACCAGCGAGATCAGCGAGGCGGTGAGGAACCAGCCGATGGCCTTGCCAAACACGCGGCCCACCGACTTGGCGTCGCCCATGTGCGCGATGCCCACCACCAGCGTGGAGAACACCAGCGGGCCGATCAGCATCTTGATGAGGCGCAGGAAGACGTCCGAGACGATGGAGACGTAGTCCGCGATTTCCTTGGCGGCCTTCTTGTCCGGAAAGCTGGTGAAGATCATGTAGCCGACGATGATGCCCAGCACCATCGCGATCAGGATCCATGCGGCCATCGGCAGCTTCTTCATTCGTATCCCCTTTTGTCGTGTGAGAGTGGTTTTTTCCGGGAGCGCGGGACCGGCCTGCACCTTGTCTCCCGATGCAGGCCGCCACAGGGTATCCAAGAAGGCCCCGGGCGCGCAATGGCCCGGGATGCCAGTTCCGTGCCACTGCACGGGCGCTGCCTACAATTCCTCACATGGAAACCAGCCTGATCGAGTTCCGCGGCCAGCCCGCCATGCGCGCCACGGGCGCCGACGGAAGTACCGTCACCATCGCACTGCATGGCGCCCATGTGCTCTCGTGGACCACGGCCGACGCCGTGGAAAGGCTCTACCTGAGCCCTCGCGCGGTGTTCGACGGGCAGGCAGCCATCCGCGGCGGCATACCCATTTGCTGCCCTCAGTTTAACCAGCGCGGCATGTTGCCCAAGCATGGCTTCATGCGCAATTTGCCTTGGGAAAACGCCCCTTCCGACGACCCTCAGACCCTGCGCCTGACCCTGCGCGACAACGAGGCCACGCGCAAGCTCTGGCCGCACTCTTTCGAGGCACGGCTGGATGCCACCCTGAGCCCAGGTGGGCTGCGAACGGCGCTCGCTTTGGTCAACACCGATGCGTCGCCGTGGTCCTTCGCGGCCGCGCTGCACACCTATCTGCGCGTCGACGACATCGCCCAGGCGCGCCTCGAAGGCCTGCAGGGCGCCGATCGCTGGGATTCGCTGACCGACGAGCGCCATGCCGAAACGGCAGCGTCGCTGCATTTCGACGCCGAATTCGACAGCGTCTATGCCGCGCCCACCCAGCCGCTACGCTTGGCGCAACCCGGCGGCGCCCTCGAAATCTCGCAAAGCCCCACCTGCACCGAAACCGTGGTCTGGAACCCCGGCGCCGCGCTCGGTGCGAAACTCGCCGACATGCCCGAAGACGGCTGGCGCCACATGCTCTGCGTCGAGGCGGCCCGCATCGACGAGCCCGTGCTGCTGGCGCCCGGCGCCCAATGGCTGGGCTGGCAACAGCTGCGCGTTCTCTGATCACCCCACCGGTTCCTTACCCCACCATGCTTGCCAAACGCATCATTCCCTGCCTCGACGTCACCGGCGGCCGTGTCGTCAAGGGCGTCAACTTCGTCGAACTGCGCGACGCCGGCGATCCGGTCGAGATCGCCGCGCGCTACAACGCGCAGGGCGCCGACGAGCTCACCTTCCTCGACATCACCGCCACCAGCGACGGCCGGGACCTGATCCTGCCCATCATCGAGGCGGTGGCCTCGCAGGTCTTCATTCCACTGACCGTGGGCGGCGGCGTGCGCACCGTGGCCGACGTGCGCCGGCTGCTCAATGCGGGCGCCGACAAGACCAGCTTCAACTCGGCCGCCATCGCCGATCCGCAGGTGATCAGCGATGCGTCGCAGAAATACGGCTCGCAGTGCATCGTGGTCGCCATCGACGCCAAGCGCCGCAGCCCCGAGGAAGCCGCCACGCGCGGCGCGGGCTGGGACGTGTACAGCCACGGCGGGCGCAAGAACACCGGCCTGGACGCCGTCGAATGGGCCACCGAGATGGCGCGCCGCGGCGCCGGCGAGATCCTCCTGACCAGCATGGACCGCGACGGCACCAAGAGCGGCTTCGACCTGGAGCTGACCCGTGCGGTGAGCAACGCCGTGAACGTGCCGGTGATCGCCTCGGGCGGCGTGGGCAGCCTGGACGATCTGGCCGACGGCATCCAGACCGGCGGCGCCGACGCGGTGCTGGCCGCGAGCATCTTCCACTACGGCGAGCACACGGTGGGCGAGGCCAAGGCCCGCATGGCAGCGCGGGGCATTCCCGTGCGCATCGACCGCTGAATGACCCTGCCGAGGCCCGCCGGACGCCTGTTCGAGGGTCTTTGGCCATCCCCGACAATACCGTCCATGAACTGGCTCGATGAAGTGAAGTGGGACGCGAACGGCCTGGTGCCCGTGATCGCGCAGGAACAGGGCAGCAACGACGTGCTGATGTTCGCCTGGATGAACCGCGAGGCGCTCGAGAAGACCGCCGAGCTGGGCCGCGCGGTGTATTTCAGCCGCTCGCGCAACAAGCTGTGGTTCAAGGGCGAGGAGTCGGGCCACGTGCAGACCGTGCACGAGATCCGCCTGGACTGCGACAGCGACGTGGTGCTGCTCAAGGTCACCCAACTCGGCCACGAGCCCGGCATCGCCTGCCACACCGGCCGCCACAGCTGCTTCTTCAACAAGTACGACAACGGCGGCTGGAAGGCCGTCGAGCCCGTCTTGAAAGACCCGGAATCGATCTACAAGTGACGGCCACAGTGAACAACGACAGCACCTCCGACGCGCTCGCCCGCCTGGCCGCGGTCATCGAAAGCCGCCTGCCGGCACGCGGCGGCGACCCCGAGAAAAGCTACGTGGCGCGCCTGCTGCACAAGGGGCCGGACGCCTTCCTCAAGAAGATCGGCGAGGAGGCCACCGAGGTCGTGATGGCCGCCAAGGACGCCGACCACGGCGGCGACCGCTCGAAAATAGTGAACGAAGTGGCCGACCTGTGGTTCCACACCATGGTGGCGCTGGCGCACTACGGTTTTTCCCCGTCCGACGTCACGGCCGAGCTGGAGCGCCGCGAGGGCACCAGCGGCATCGAGGAAAAGGCGCTTCGCAAGGTGAAGGCGCGGGAAGCCGAAGCCCCCAACGATTGAAAGGACACCTGCCATGGCCAACGACATCGTGAACGTGGAACCCGACGACTCGCTCAAGACCTGGGGCTGGGTCAGTTACATCCTGCACCTGATCGTGGCCATCGGCGCCGTCGTGCCGGGGGCGCAGGCCTCCGTGCTGCTCCTGCTGATCGCGCTGGTGATCGACTTCGTCAAGCGCGACGACGCTGCGGGCACCTGGCAGGCCTCGCATTTCAGCTGGCGCATCCGCTCGGTGCTCTGGGCGGGGCTGCTGTACATCGTCACCTCGTGGCTCTGGCTGCTGTTTCTCGTGCCGGGCTGGATTGCCTGGAGCCTGATCTCGCTGTGGTTCCTCTACCGGATCGTGAAAGGCATGATCCGGATGAACGACGGCCGTCCCATGGAACCCAAAGATGTCATCTGATCCGAACTGCGTCTTCTGCAAAATCATCGAGGGCAAGATTCCCTCCCGCAAGGTCTACGAGGACGAGGACCTGTTCGGCTTCCACGACATCGCGCCCTGGGCGCCGGTGCATTTCATGCTGGTGCCCAAGAAGCACATCGCCTCGATGGCGCAGCTGACGCCCGAGGATTCGGCGCTCATGGGCAAGATCATGACCCTGGCGCCCAGGCTGGCCCTGGAGCAGGGCTGCAGGCCTTATCCGGAGGGGGGCTTCCGCGTCGTGGTCAACACGGGCGCGGAGGGGGGGCAGGAGGTTCACCATCTCCATGTCCATGTCATGGGTGGCCCCCGGCCATGGCTTCGCGGCTGACGGGCATTAGGACAAACTGTCACATTCCGCCCGACTAAAATCGGACACATTCTTAGGAGTTCTCCATGGGTTCTTTTTCTATCTGGCACTGGCTGATCGTGCTGCTCGTCGTGGTCATGATCTTCGGCACCAAGAAGCTGCGGAACATGGGGTCGGATCTTGGAGGCGCCGTCAAGGGCTTCAAGGACGGCATGAAGGACGGCGCGTCCTCCGATGCCCCGGCCGCCTCTTCGGCCCCCGCCCAGCAGGTGACCGGCCAGCCGGCCAACAGCGACAAGTCGGCGATCGACGTCGAAGCGCGTCAGAAGTCCTGAGCACGGGCAGCAGCACGTGCTCGACCTCGGCATTGAGAAGCTGGCGCTGATCGGCGTCGTGGCGCTGATCGTCATCGGCCCGGAAAAGCTGCCGCGCGTGGCCCGCACCGTGGGCACGCTGCTGGGCAAGGCGCAGCGCTACGTGAACGACGTCAAGGCCGAAGTCAACCGCTCGATGGAGCTCGACGAGCTCCGCAAGATGAAGACCACCGTCGAGGATGCGGCGCGCGACGTCGAGCACAGCATCCACACGGGCGCGAGCGAGTTCGAGAAGCAGTTCAGCGGTTCGGGCGAAACCCTCTCGGCGCTGGCCGAACCCGAGCCGCCGCCGCCGCCGGTTTACAAGCACCCCCGCAAGAACTGGCGCCTGAAGCAGGGCGCCACGCCGCAGTGGTACAAGGCGCGCAACGGCGTGCGCACCAAGGCGCTCTCGGGCGCGGCGCGCGTCGCGCGCTTCCGTCCGCACAAGATCAACTAAGGGCCGGGCTCCCACTACCGCGCTCCCGGGCGCCGGCCGGCGTCACGCTATCTCCTCTTCTTCCCAATGGCCGATTCCGACAGCAAGAGCAAAGACAAAGAAGACGAGCTCGCGGGCACCGAACAGCCGTTCGTGGCGCACCTGGTCGAGCTTCGCGACCGGCTGCTCTACTGCGTCTACGGCCTCGTGGTCGCGGGCATCCTGCTGGCCATCTGGCCGGGCCCGGGCGGCCTGATCGACCTGATCGCGCTGCCGATCAAGGCGCACATGCCGCACGACGCGAAGCTGATCGCCATCGGCGTGTTCTCGCCCTTCTTCGTGCCGCTCAAGGTGCTGATGATGGCGGCCGTGCTCCTGGCGCTGCCCTGGCTCATGTACCAGGCGTGGATGTTCATCGCGCCGGGCCTCTACAGTCATGAAAAGCGTTTCGCGCTGCCGCTGATCTTCTTCGGCAGCCTGCTGGCCTATGCGGGCATCGCCTTCGTGCAGCTCTTCGTGCTGGACAAGATGTTCAGCTTCATTCAGCGCTTCGCGCCGGCCGCGGTGCAGGCGACACCCGACATTTCCTCCTACGTCGAGGCGATCCTGTCGCTCTACATCGCCTTCGGCGTGGCGTTCCAGGTGCCGATCGTCGTCATGCTGCTGGTGCGTTTCGAGATGGTGACCATCGAGAAGCTGCGCTCCTTCCGCGGCTACTTCATCGTGGTCGCGTTCGTCGTGGCCGCGGTGCTCACGCCACCCGACGTGGTCTCGCAACTGGCACTGGCCGTGCCGATGTGCCTGCTTTACGAGGTGGGCATCATCGGGGCCAAGTACTTCGCCAGCACCGGCAAGAAGCCCGAAGAAGAACAGAGCGCCGACTCGGCTTCCAGCTAGTTTCCAGGGGTCTGGCGGCAGCATTCAGCCCACCCTGCGGCCGTCAACGTCCCCAAGAAAATCCAGAAACACCGCGGAACCGGCTTTGCCGGGCCGCTGGTGTTGCCCCTCGGAAGGGGGGCGCAGCGACACGAAGTGCGCGAAGCCTGGGGGTGAACCTATTCCTGTTGATTGGGCACCTGCCGCACCGGGCTCTTCGGCCGCAGGCCCGGTGTCACGTCCAGTTCCATCTTGTCGCTGCCGCGCTGCAGCGCGAAGCGCGAGGTGCTGCCGGGCTTCAGGCCGGCTACCGCGGTCAGCAGGGCCTGCACGTTGTCCGTCTTCTTCTCGCCCACCGAGGTGATCACGTCGCCCGGGCGGATGCCTGCCTTGGCGGCGGGGCCGTTCTGCAGCACGCCGGTGATGATCACGCCCGCGTCGGCCTTCACGCCGAAGGTCTCGGCCAGTTCGGGCGACAGGTCGCTCGGCTCCACGCCGATCCAGCCGCGGCGCACCTGGCCTTCCTTGACGATGCCCTCGAGCACGATCTTGGCCATCGACACCGGAATGGCGAAGCCGATGCCCATGCTGCCGCCCGAGCGCGAGTAGATCGCGGTGTTGATGCCCTGCAGGTTCCCGTTCACGTCGATCAGTGCACCGCCCGAGTTGCCGGGGTTGATGGCGGCGTCGGTCTGGATGAAGTTCTCGAAGTTGTTGATGCCCAGCTGGTTGCGGCCCAGCGCCGACACGATGCCGCTGGTCACGGTCTGGCCCACGCCGAAGGGGTTGCCGATGGCCAGCACCTGGTCGCCGACCTGCAGGCCGTCGGAGTCGCCCAGCACGATCACGGGCAGCTTGTCGAGCTCGATCTTCAGCACTGCCAGGTCGGTGTCGGGGTCGGTGCCGATCACCTTGCCGCGGGTGTGGCGGCTGTCGTTGAGCGTCACCTCGATCTCGTCGGCGCCTTCCACCACGTGGTTGTTGGTGAGGATGTAGCCGTCCGGGCTCACGATCACGCCGCTGCCCAGGCCCACCTGGGGCTGGTCGTCCTGGTCGCCGAAGAAGAAGCGGAACCACGGGTCGTTGCTGCGCGGGTGGCGCTGCGCGGCCTTGCTGGTGTTGATGCTCACCACCGCCGGAGAAGCCTTCTTGGCCGGCGCGCTCAGGCTGCCAGGCGCCGCGATGTTCGGGTTGCTCGCTGGCGCCTCGACGATGGAGACCACCCCGCCCAGCGAGGTCGCGCGCTTGTTGATCCACTCGGGCTTGAGCGTCGCGACGACGAAGTAGACCGCCAGCAGGACGGTCACGGCTTGGGCAAATAGCAGCCAGGTGCGTTTCATGAAAGATTGGTGAAAAAGGCGTTGGAAGACCGCATGCAGCGCGGCAATGTTGTCAATTGTCCCTCAACCGGGCGGACCAGAACCCGCTCCGGCCGGTCGAGATTCGGGCCGCCGGGGGACGTGAATCCGGGTTAACACTTACGATTACGGGTCGGCCCCACCCGGTCCGTCTGTTTTCCGGCCCCCGTGCCGCCTATCCGGCGGCTGCGGCCAGGCCTTCCGTCGGCGCGCCATTCTTCCGTTTTCTCACCCGGTCCTGCGGGCTGGCGCGCGGCCAAGACCTTCCTGCCAGCCATGACTTCAGAAGCAACCTTTCCGGACGGCGCGCAGCCGGTGCCGGCGCGCACGCTCGGTTCGAGCGACTACAAGACCCTCGGCCTGTCCGCCCTCGGCGGCACGCTGGAGTTCTACGATTTCGTCATCTACGTGTTCTTCGCCACCGTTCTGGGGGCGCTGTTCTTCCCGGCCGACATGCCCGACTGGCTGCGCCAGCTGCAGACCTTCGGCATTTTCGCGGCCGGTTACCTCGCGCGCCCGGTCGGCGGCATCGTCATCGCGCATTTCGGCGACATCTTCGGCCGCAAGCGCATGTTCACGCTGTCGATCTTCCTGATGGCGGCGCCCACGCTGGTGATCGGCCTGCTGCCGACCTACGCGAGCATCGGCGTCGCGGCGCCCCTGCTGCTGCTGGCGATGCGCGTGCTCCAGGGCGCGGCCATCGGCGGCGAAATGCCCGGCGCCTGGGTGTTCGTGGGCGAGCACGTGCCGGGCAAGCGCTACGGCCTGGGCATCGGTGTGCTGACTTCGGGCATCACCGGCGGCATCCTGCTGGGCTCGCTGATCGCGGTGGCCATCAACCGCCACTACTCGCCCGAGCAGGTGAGCGACTTCGCGTGGCGCATCCCGTTCATCCTGGGCGGCGTGTTCGGGCTGGTATCGGTGTACCTGCGCCGCTTCCTGCACGAGACGCCGGTGTTCAAGGAACTGGCCGGTCGCCGCAGCGCCTCGCGTGAGCTGCCGCTACGCACCGTGCTGCGCGAGCACCGCCTGGCCTGCGTGTACGTCGGGCTGCTGACCTGGGTGCTGTCGGCCGCCATCGTGGTCGTGGTGCTCTACACGCCCACCTATCTGCAGAAGGTGCATCACATTCCGGCCGCCATGGCGCTGGAAGCCAACGCGCTCGCCACGCTGACGCTCACGCTGGGCTGCGTGCTGGCCGGCTGGGCCAGCGACCGCATCGGCACCCGCACCGTGATGCTGATCGGCTGGGGCGGCCTGCTCGTCACGGCCTACCTGTTCTACAGCGGCCTGCCCGGGACGCCGGCGACGCTCTTCTGGCACTACGGCCTGGTGGGCCTGTTCGTGGGCACCATCGCCACGGTGCCGATCGCGGGCGTGCGCGCCTTTCCGGCGCCGGTGCGCTTCACCGGGCTCTCCTTCGCCTACAACATGTCGTATGCGGTCTTCGGCGGGCTCACGCCGGTGATCCTGACGCTCTGGCTGCAGCACGACACGATGGCGCCCGCGCACTACGTGGCGGCGCTGGCCGCGCTGGGCTTCCTGCTGGCGCTGCTGCCCCTGGCCGCGCGCGGCCATGCGATGCGCGACGGTGGCGTGGCGCCCGCGCACGGCGCGACAATGGGGCGATGAGCACAACCCGCCACGAACTGCTTCACGCATTCGACCTGCTGCTGGCCCCCGGGCGCTTCAAGGACTACGGACCGAACGGCCTGCAGGTCGAAGGGCGTACCGTGGTGCGAAAGATCGTCTCGGGCGTGACCGCCAGCCGTGCGCTGATCGAGGCCGCGATTGGCGCCGAGGCCGACGCCATCTTCGTCCACCACGGCCTGTTCTGGCGCGGCCAGGACGGCCGCGTCACCGGCTGGATGAAGCAGCGCCTCGGCCTGCTGCTGGGCCACGACATCAATCTCTTCGCCTATCACCTGCCGCTCGACGCGCACCCCGAACTGGGCAACAACGCCCAGTTGGGCCTGAAGCTGGGTCTCGTGGCGCACGCCGGCCCGGGCGGCCGCTTCGGCGAGCAGGAACTGGGCTTCGTCGGCACGCAGGAAGGCGGCGGGAGCTTCGACAGCGCCAAGGCGCTGGCCACCCACGTCGAGAGCGTGTTGAAAAGACCGGTGACGCTGGTCGAGCCGGCGCAGCGTGCCGTGAGGAACATAGCGTGGTGCACCGGCGGCGCGCAGGGCTACTTCGAAGCCGCCATCGCGGCCGGTGCCGATGCCTTCATCACCGGCGAGATCTCTGAGCCGCAGGCCCACTACGCGCGCGAGATGGGCGTGGCCTTCCTCGCCTGCGGGCATCACGCCACCGAGCGCTACGGCGCGCCCGCGGTGGCCGCGCACGTGGCTGCGCAGCTCGGGCTGAAGCACGAGTTCATCGACATCGACAACCCGGCATGAGCACCCCCATTGCCATCACCTTGGGTGACCCCGCGGGCATCGGGCCGGAAATCATCGTCAAGGCCTTCCGCGACGCGCCCGACGCCACGCATGGCACCTTCGTTGCCGGCGACGTGGGCATGCTGCGCAAGGCATCGCAGGCCCTGGCCGCCGATGGCCGGCCGGGCTGGCCAGTGCTGGAAATCGAATCCGTCGCCGAGGCCGCGACCGTACCGCCGGGCTGCATCCCGGTGCTGCAGGTGATCGCGCCGCCCAATGGCATCGAAACGGGCCGCATCAGCGCCGAGGCCGGCCGTGTGGCGGGCGAGTGCGTGGTGTGGGCCGCGCGGGCCGCGCTGCGCGGGGAGATCGGCGCCCTCGTGACCGCGCCGCTGCACAAGGAGGCGCTGTCGGCCGCCGGCTTTCCGTACCCCGGCCACACCGAGTTGCTGCAGGCGGAGGCGGCCGCGCATCTGGGGCGCACCGTCGCCGACGTGCCGGTGCGCATGATGCTGGCCAACGACGAACTGCGCACAGTGCTCGTCAGCATCCACATGTCGCTGCGCAAGGCCATCGAGGCGGTGCGCTTCGAGGGAGTGCTCGAAACGCTGCGCATCACGCACCGCGCGCTGAGCCACGCGCTGGGCCGCGCGCCGCGCATCGGCGTGGCGGGTCTCAACCCGCATGCGGGCGAGGGTGGGCTGTTCGGTTCGGAAGAGCGGGAAATCATCGCGCCGGCCGTCGAGGCTGCGCGCGCCGAAGGCATCGATGCCAGCGGTCCTCATGCGCCCGACACCGTCTTCATGCGCGCGCGCGCCAAGGCGGGAGTGCCGTCCAGCGGCGAATTCGACGTGGTGATCGCGATGTACCACGACCAGGGCCTGATCCCGGTCAAGTACCTGGGCGTGGAGAAGGGCGTCAACGTGACGCTGGGGCTGCCGCTGGTGCGCACCAGCCCCGATCACGGCACCGCGTTCGACATCGCGGGAACGGGGCTGGCCGATGCCTCGAGCCTTGTCGAGGCGCTGCGCATGGCCCGGGTGCTCGGGGGCGTTTGATCAGGAGCGTTTGAGGCTGTCGCGGATCTCGCGCAGCAGCACCACGTCTTCGGGTGTTTCAGGGGCTGCGGCGGGCGCCGGCTCTTCGCTGCGCTTCAGGCGGTTGATCTGCTTGACCATCATGAAGATGATGAAGGCGAGGATCACGAAGTTGACGGCGATGGTGATGAAGTTGCCGTACGCCAGCACAGGAACGCCTGCCTTCTTCAGGTCGGCCAGCGTGTTCGCCACCCCTGGCGGCACGGTGCCCAGCACCACGTAGAGATTCGAGAAATCGAGCTTGCCGAACACCACGCCCACCAGCGGCATGATGATGTCGGCCACGAGCGAGTCGACGATCTTGCCGAAGGCGGCACCGATGATCACGCCGACCGCGAGGTCGATGACGTTGCCCTTGACGGCAAATTCCTTGAATTCACTGAGGATGCTCATGATTCAAAAGGCTGCTGGAGCTCTGCTGTTGAAGGAGAGCCGAGTATGCCCGCGATTGCTCACTTCTCCAGCGCACGCGGTACCACATCGACATGCGCCGCCGGCAAACCTTCACGACTGCGCGCGGCAATCTGCCTGTAGCCGTCTTCCAGGTGGCGCACGAAGCGCGGCGTGTCGAAGTAGCCGCTGCGCGTGTCCTTGGCCCGCGCGAGCCGCGAGCGCAGCGAGGCCAGCTCCTCGGGGTGCGTGGCGTAGTGGATGGCCTTGCTCACGTATTCCGCGTGGTTCGTGGCCACCAGCTCCGGCAGTCCGATGGCATGCAGCAGGCTGCCCGCCATGCGCGACACCATCGTCGTGCCCGTGAGCGCCAGCAGCGGCACGCCCGACCACAGCACGTCGTTCGCGGTGGCACCGCTGCTGTAGGGAAAGGTGTCGATGAACAGGTCGGCCAGGCCGATGCGCGCCAGGTGCTGGTCGACCGGCATGCGCGGCGACACGATCAGCCGCTGGGCCGGCAGGCCCGCCTTCTCCCATTGCGCGCGCAGGTTCTGCTCGAAGCCGTTCGGGCCCTGCGCCAGCCACAGCACCGAGTTCGGAATGCCCTGCACGATGCGCACCCATGCCTCGAAGGTCTCGGGCTGGATCTTGAACGACTGCGAGAAGTTGCACAGCACGAAGGCGTCGTCGGGCAGGCCGTGTTCGGCGCGCGTGGGCCTGTGCGGGTTGGTCGGGCGCTTGGTGTCGATGACCTGGAAGGTCTCGGGCAGGCGCAGCAGCTTCTCGGAGTAGCAGTCTTCCGTGCCCGGCGGCGAGAGGAAGTTGTCGGACACCAGGTAGTCGTAGTTGGGCGTGCCGCTAGTACCCATGTAGCCCAGCCACATGAGCTGCGCCGGCGCCGCGTGGTAGGCCATCACCTGGGGCTTGGCTCCGCGCGTGTCGCCCGAGAGGTCGACAAGGATGTCGATTTCGTCGTCGCGGATGCGCTCGGCCATCTGCTGGATCGACTGGCCCTGCATGTCGACGAAATGCTCGACCGATGAAGCGATGCGTGCCCGCGCGGGGTGGCCGTCGTCGGGGCCGTAGGAGTACACGAAGACTTCGAACTCCTTGCGGTCGTGCTGGCCGTAGAGCTCGGCCGTCAGGTGCGCGACCGGGTGGTTGCGGAAGTCGAACGAGAAGTAGCCCACGCGGATGCGCGGCGAGGTGCGGCGCGCGCCAGCGTCGGCAAAGGGCCGAATGGCCGCGTTGCGGTCGGCCAGCAGGGCGGAGCGCTGCGTCCAGTTCATGAGGCGGCGCGCGTCGTCGTAGTTCGACATCAGGATGAACGACGAAACCGTCTGGTCGTTGCTCGGGTTGTCGAGCAGCGCCGCGATGCGCTCGCGCAGCTCGGGCACGCCGCTCCAGTCGGCAATGTGCGCCTTCTCGCCCAGCATCCACACCATGGCGGGCATGAAGTCGGGGTCGTCGCGCAGGCACTGCTCGAACTCCGCGATGGCTTCCTTCGACTGGCCGGCCATCACGTAGGTCACGCCCAGGTTGCACCGCGCGAGCACCTGGCGCGGATGCACCTCGAGCGCTCGCTTCAGCACCTCGATGGCGGTGTCGAAGCGGCCCAGGCGGAAGTTCACCGTGCCCAGGTTGTTCAGCAGCAGCTCGTGCTCGGGCAGGCTTTCGAGCGCCAGCCTGTAGAGCTCGGCCGATTCGCCGAAGCGCATCGACACGCCTTCGAGCGCGCCGCACACGCCGTAGAGCGCGGCCACGCCCTCGGGGTCGGACAGCGCCTTGTGGCGCTCCTCGGCCGGCCAGTTGCGCATGGCGCGCTGCATGGGCGCGATGGCTTCCTCGATGCGGCCGCAGGCCTGCAGCGCCCTGGAGAGCATGAAGGCGGCCTCGCAGTCCATCGGGTCGGCGGCGGCCTGCTCGTACGAGCCGAGCGCGGCGGCCCAGTCCTTCTGGTGCGCGCGGATCTTGCCGATGTTCTTGTGCGCGGCGGCGTAGCCGGGGTCCAGCGCCAGAGCCTGGCTGAACTGCGCGATCGCCTCGTCGAAGCGGTCCTGCTCCATGTCGATGGCGCCGGCGTTGTTCCATGCGGCGGGTGCCTGCGGCGCGAGCCGCGTGGCCTCGGCGGCGGCCTCGCGCGCCTGGCGGAACTTCTTCTGCTGGCGGTAGACCGCCGACAGGTTCACGTAGGCCTCGGGATAGTTGGGCTGCGCCTTGATTGCGCGACGCAGATCCTGCTGCGCCTCGGCCGGCAGGCCCATGTGCATGAAGATCGTCGCGCGGGTGTTGAAGTAGAAGTGGTGCGGCGAGCGCGCGATGGCCCGGTTCACGTAGTTCAGCGCCAGCTTCGGGCGGCCTTGCCGGTACAGCGCCTCGCCGCTCAGATGCAGCGCGTCGGCATGATCGGGAAAGAGCGACAGCAGCGCTTCGTAGACCTGCAAGGCCTCGGCGAAGCGGCCCACGCGATGCAGCGCCAGTCCCTGCTCCAGGAGCTGGCCGGCGTTCGCGGCCGGAATGGAGGGAGCGGGAGCGAGAGAAGGTGGGTTCATGAATCCGCGTGATGGACGGGTCGGCACAGGAGAGGGCCGCCGCTTCGGCGCCGGCCTTCGCGCGCAGCAGGGAGCCATGAAAAAGGCCGGTTACCCAGTATAGGGGCCGGCCTTTCGTTTGCATCCGCTGGCAATCCCGCGGCGCACACGCTGGCGCCACGTGAGTGCCGGGCCGGATTACCAGGACCAGGAGGCGCCGATGCCGCCGCCGACCTTGCCGCTGCTGCCGCTGCCGATGTTGACCTTGATCTGCGCGCCTTCGCCGATGCGGAAGCTGGCGGCTGCCGCGATGGCCGAGCGGCCATCGAAGGAGCCCACGCCCACGCCGATGCCGAAGCTCTTGCCCGCTTCGAGCGCCGGCACCGAGGCCGCGGCCAGCGCGATGGCCGCGCCGGTGCTGCTGGTCTTGCGCATGTCCTGCACCTCGTTGCGGACCTGGTTCAACTGCGACATGTTCGCGGCGTCCGTCGGCAGGATGCCGGGGGCCACGTTCTGCACGCGGCCGTTGGCGACCATGCCGTTGCCCGCCGTGATGGTGCCGCCCGCGGTCACGTTGCCGGTGACGTTGACCGTGCCCGCGTTCAGCGTCGTGACGTTGCCGGTCACGGCGTTGATCGTGGTGATGTTGCCGGTCTGCGTGTTCAGCACCGTGATGTTGCCGTTGGCCGCAGTGATCGTCTGGAAGTTGCCGGTGGTGGCATTCACCGAGCTGGCGTTCACCGTCGTGGCGCTGACCGTGCCGGCGGTCAGGGCGTTGACCGTGGCGCTGGCAGCCGACAGGTTGGTGGTACTCACGTTCGTCGCGCTCAGCGTGTTGATCGTGCCGCGGCTCGCCGTCAGGTTGGTCGTGCTGACGTTGGTGGCGCTCAGCGTGTTGATCGTGCCGCTGTTGGCCGTCAGGTTGGTGGTGCTGACGTTGGTGGCGCTCAACGTGTTGATCGTGCCGGCATTGGCTGTCAGGTTGGTCGTGCTGACGTTGGTCGCGCTCAGCGTGTTGATCGTGCCGCTGTTGGCCGTCAGGTTGGTGGTGCTGACGTTGGTGGCGCTCAACGTGTTGATCGTGCCGCTGTTGGCCGTCAGGTTGGTCGTGCTGACGTTGGTGGCGCTCAACGTGTTGATCGTGCCGCTGTTGGCCGTCAGGTTGGTCGTGCTGACGTTGGTTGCGCTCAGCGTGTTGATCGTGCCGTTGTTGGCGGTCAGATCCGTGGTGCTGACGTTGGTCGCGCTCAACGTGTTGATCGTGCCGCTGTTGGCGGTCAGGTTCGTGGTGCTGACGTTGGTCGCGCTCAGCGTGTTGATCGTGCCGTTGTTGGCGGTCAGGTCCGTGGTGCTGACGTTGGTGGCGCTCAGCGTGTTGATCGTGCCGTTGTTGGCGGTCAGGTCCGTGGTGCTGACGTTGGTGGCGCTCAGCGTGTTGATCGTGCCGTTGTTGGCGGTCAGATCCGTGGTGCTGACGTTGGTGGCGCTCAACGTGTTGATCGTGCCGTTGTTGGCGGTCAGGTCCGTGGTGCTGACGTTGGTTGCGCTCAGCGTGTTGATCGTGCCGCTGTTGGCGGTCAGGTCCGTCGCGCTGACGCTGGTGGCACTCAGCGTGTTGATGGTGCCGTTCGACGCCGTCAGGTTGGTGGTGCTGACGTTCGCCGAGCTCAGCGTGTTGATCGTGCCGTTGCTGGCCGTCAGGTTCGTCGTGCTCACGTTGGCTGAACTCAACGTGTTGATGGTGCCGTTCGATGCGGTCAGATTGGTGGTGCTGACGTTCGTCGAGCTCACCGTGTTGATCGTGCCGTTCGACGCCGTCACGTTGGTGGTGCTGACGTTGGTGGAGGTCAGCGTGGCGATGCTGCCGGTGTTCGACGTCAGGTTGGTGGCGTCGATGTTGGTCGAGGTGATGCCGGTCGCCAGCACATTCGTCGAGGTGACGCCGGTCGCCAGGATGTTGGTCGAGGTCAGCGACTGGATCGTGCCGTTGCTCGAGGACACACTTCCGGTGGTCACGCTGCCCGCGCTCACGGTGTTGGCGGTGATGCTGGTGGAGCTCAGCGTGCTGATCGTGCCGTTGGTGGCCGAGACGTTCGTGGCGCTGACGCTGCCTGCAGACACGGTGCCGGTGCTGATGCTCGAGGAGGTCAGGTTGGTAACCGTGCCGTTGGTGGCAGAAAGGTTCGTCGCCGTGACGTTGGCCGAGGACACGGTGCCGGAGGTGATGCTGCCTGCAGATACGGTACCCGCGGTGATCGTGCCGGTGCTGATGCTGGAGGAGGTCAGGTTGGTGACCGTGCCGTTGGTGGCAGAAAGGTTCGTCGCCGTGACGTTGGCCGAGGACACGGTGCCGGAGGTGATGCTGCCTGCAGATACGGTACCCGCGGTGATCGTGCCGGTGCTGATGCTGGAGGAGGTCAGGTTGGTGACCGTGCCGTTGGTGGCAGAAAGGTTCGTCGACGTGACATTGGTCGACGACACAGTGCCGGAGGTGATGCTGCCTGCAGACACAGTGCCCGCTGTGAGCGTAGCCGTGCTGATGCTCGTGGAGGTCAGGCTGGTGGCCGTGGCCGAGGTCGCGCTCAGGCTGGTGGTGGTGACGCGCGTTGCGGTGATGCTGCCTGCCGCAACCGTGCCAGAGGTGATGCTGCCCGAACTCAGGGTATTGATCGTGCCGTTGGTCGAGGTGATGGTGCCTGCGGTGAGGTCCGTTGCCGTCAGGTTGGGCGTGGAGATGCCATCGTCGGAAGTCAGTACCCCGTTGTTGGGGCCCCCGGTCACGTTGACATTGTTGCCACCGACGCGAACCTGGGCATGTACCACCGGCAAAGTCAGTACATAACCAGCGCTCAAAAGCACTGAAGCGAGAAGCTTGCTGACGGCCGGACGGCGAACAATGAAAGAGCGGACACTGGAGCGCTGGGATGTAGTCATTTGGACTTTCTTCCTTGAAGAAATCAGTTGCCATTTCTGGTCTTTCACACGCCCTCGTCGCGTGAAAGCAGGGTTGGGTTTCATCGAGTTACCCAATGCAACCGATGCTAGGAATCGAGGTCTTCGCTGAACATCACCGGTATCCGTAGTTATGGATGTATGCATGTCGACGGCGCGCCATCGACGCATGCATACATAGCCTGCAAAGCCAATGCACATGCGGGTTTGCGGCCATCGCATGAATCGCGTATTGACGTTTGGAGATGTGGTCTCGCACGCGTTTCGCGTGTCGCGGTGCTACGTAACAGGCGCGGTAACCCGCACGTAACAACGGCCTGAAAACGGCCTTCGCAAGGCCTTCGCGCGAGCTCGTTCTTCAGCTCGTTTCGGGCAATTTCTTCAATGAAATCAAAGTACTACACGCGTCCTTGCGTGATGTGCGCCGACGCTCGTCCGAGTGGGCATCGTTCCTGCGGTATCTGAAACGAAAGACAACATTTCGAAGCTGCCCACGGGTGGCGAAAGAGCCAGAGGACGTCGCGTGATCAATTTTTTCTTGGACATCGTCAACGGCATCAGCGCATGCAGCACGGACCAGGTCCGCTGCGGCAAGGCAGGAGAAGACGCAGCAGGAGCGCGGACATGGAAATGAACATCCACTACACCTCCTCGGCCGCATCGACGCCGGTACCCACGGCAGCGCAGTTGTATGGCGGCGTCTTCCATGCCGCACTGGTCGTCGCGGACGACGCTGCCTGCGCCGACCGCATGCGGCGCATCCTCTGCGAGCTCGCGCCGCATCGCCGCGTGGTGGTCGCATCGGGCCGGGCCGAGGCGTTCAATCTGCTGGCGGCATTGCCCTATGACCTGGTGCTGGTCGACATGCGGCTGCCGGGAAGCGACGGTGCCGCCGTTCTTCATCATGTGCGCCAGACCTATCCGCGCGTCGAGAGCATCGGCATGTCGGCGTCCGACGACCAGCAGCAGGTGAATGCCGCGATCGCGGCCGGCGCCATCGGGTATCTGCTTACCGAAGCCGACGACGCGGAACTCGCCTATCTGCTGCGCTCCATCGAACGCGGAGGCTCGCCGATGGATTCGCGCATCGCGCGGCGCATCCTCGGTTCTATCGCCGCGTCCGCGAAGGCGCGCACGATCGAGGCCATCCGCGTGCAGGGCCAGCCGCCGCAACAGCAGCAGAAGCACAAACAGCAGCCGCAGGGAGAAGCTCCCGATTCCAGGCTGCCGCAGGGCCTGCTGTCGCCGCGCGAACTCAAGGTGCTGCGCCTGATCGCGCAGGGCTGGAGCAACCGGCAGATCGCCGAAGCGGTGTACCTGTCGGTCAATACCATCGAGTTCCACGCGAAGAGCATCTATCGCAAGCTCTCGGTCAAGTCGCGGACCCAGGCGGTCCACGAGGCGATGCAGCACGGACTGCTGAACTGAAGTCCCCGCGGCGACAGTCTTCGTCGCCCTGTGCAGCCCCTGGCGGGCGCCCGCGGACGCGGCGCGCCCCGCCCGCGGCCGCCGGCCATGCGCATGGCGGCCATTGAATATCCTTACAGCGCCCCGCTACAATCGCGGGTTGACTCCTGCTCCAGCGAAGAAGACAAGAGGATCCCCATGAGTGACATGACCTCCGGCTCGCACCGGATCGACACCAGCAAGCGCACGTGGTTGATTGCATCCAGCTGCGCTGGCGTGGCGGGCGGCGTGGCCACCGCCATCCCCTTTGTTAGCACTTTCCAGCCTTCCGAGAAGGCCAAGGCTGCGGGTGCTGCGGTCGAGGTCGATATCTCGGGCCTCAAGGTCGGCGAGAAGATCACCGTCGAATGGCGGGGCAAGCCGGTCTGGATCCTCAAGCGCTCCCCCGAGCAGGTCGCGGAACTCCCCAAGCTCGACGGCCAGCTGGCCGATCCCCTCTCCAAGCGTCACCCCGACGAATTCACCCCCAAGTACGCACAGAACGAGCACCGCTCCATCAAGCCCGACGTGCTCGTCGTGGTCGGCATCTGCACCCACCTGGGCTGCTCGCCGACCGACCGCTTCCAGGCCGGTCCGCAGCCTTCGCTGCCGAACGACTGGGAAGGCGGCTTCCTCTGCCCCTGCCACGGTTCCACTTTCGACCTGGCCGGCCGGGTCTTCAAGAACAAGCCTGCGCCCGACAACCTGCCGGTGCCGCCGCACATGTACCTGTCGGACACCAAGCTCCTGATCGGTGAAGACTCCAAGAAGGCCTGAGGCGGAAGAAGAACATGGCTGAATTCCACGAGATTTCCCCCAACGCACCCGCCGGCGCCAAGCTGCTGAACTGGGTCGACAACCGTTTCCCGCTGAGCAAGCTGTGGAACGACCAGTGGGGCAAGTACTACGCGCCGAAGAACTTCAACTTCTGGTACATCTTCGGCTCGCTGGCGATGCTGGTCCTGGTGATCCAGATCGTCACCGGCATCTTCCTCGTCATGCACTACAAGCCCGACGCGAACCAGGCGTTCGCATCGGTCGAGTACATCATGCGCGACGTGCCGTGGGGCTGGCTGATCCGCTACATCCACTCGACGGGCGCCTCGGCGTTCTTCATCGTGGTGTACCTGCACATGTTCCGCGGCCTCATGTACGGCAGCTACCGCAAGCCGCGCGAGCTGATCTGGGTGTTCGGCTGCGCGATCTTCCTGTGCCTGATGGCCGAGGCCTTCATGGGCTACCTGCTGCCCTGGGGCCAGATGTCCTACTGGGGCGCCCAGGTGATCGTGAACCTGTTCGCCGCCATTCCCTTCGTCGGCCCCGACCTGGCCCTGCTGATCCGCGGCGACTACGTAGTGAGCGACGCCACGCTGAACCGCTTCTTCAGCTTCCACGTGATCGCCGTGCCGCTGGTGCTGCTCGGCCTGGTGGTGGCCCACCTGATCGCGCTGCACGAAGTGGGCTCGAACAACCCCGACGGCATCGAGATCAAGGCCAACCGCGGCCCCGACGGCCATCCGCTGGACGGTATTCCGTCGCATCCGTACTACACCGTGCACGACATCTTCGGCGTGGTGGTGTTCCTCACGATCTTCTCGGCGGTGATCTTCTTCGCCCCCGAGGCGGGCGGCTACTTCCTCGAATACAACAACTTCATTCCTGCCGACTCGCTGAAGACGCCGAACCACATCGCCCCGGTGTGGTACTTCACGCCGTTCTATTCGATGCTGCGCGCGACCACCGACGACATGGTCAACGTGTTCTCGCTGATCATCGCCGCGGCCGCCATCTGGAACTTCGTCAAGGGCAAGTCGGGCATGGGCCTGAAGATCGCGGGCATCGTCGTCGCGGCCGTGGTGATCTTCCTGCTCAAGACCTTCGACGCCAAGTTCTGGGGCGTGGTCGTCATGGGCGGCTCGGTCATCATCCTGTTCTTCCTGCCGTGGCTCGACCACAGCGAAGTCAAGTCGATCCGCTACCGTCCGGGCTGGCACAAGTATGTGTACGGCCTCTTCGTTTTCTTCTTCCTGATCCTGGGCTACCTGGGCATCCAGCCTCCCGGCGTCTGGGGCGAGCTGGCCATCGGTTCGTTCAAGCTGGACATCGCGCAGACCATCTCGCAGATCGGCACGCTCGTGTACTTCGGCTTCTTCCTGCTGATGCCGTGGTGGAGCCGCAAGGGCGAATTCAAGACCGTGCCCGAGCGCGTGGTCTTCGCCGCCCATTGATGAGAACCAGAAGCCAAGAGAGCTGAGAGAAACACGATGAAGAAAAGCATTTCCGGCTGGCTCGCGGTCCTGGGTCTCGCGCTGGGCCTGACCTTCTCCGCGGCGGCATCGGCCGAGTCCGGGGGGCTCGCGTGGGACAAGGCCCCCAACAAGACGAACGACGTGAGCGCGCTGCAGAACGGCGCCAAGCTCTTCGTCAACTACTGCCTGAACTGCCACTCGGCCGCCTTCATGCGCTACAACCGCCTGCAGGACATCGGCATCACCGAGCAGCAGATCAAGGACAACCTTCTGTTCACGACCGACAAGGTCGGCGAGACCATGAAGGCCAACATCGACGCGCGCCAGGCCAAGGACTGGTTCGGCACCACGCCGCCCGACCTGACGCTGGTCGCGCGCTCGCGCGCCGGCCACGGCGGCACTGGCGCCGACTATCTCTATACCTACCTGCGCACCTACTACCGCGACGAAACCAAGGCCACCGGCTGGAACAACCTCCTGTTCCCGAGCGTCGCCATGCCGAACCCCCTGTGGGAACTGCAGGGCGAGCGCCGCCCGGTCTACACCAAGGTCGAACAGCACGGCCACGAAACCGAAGTGTTCAAGGGCTGGGAGCAAGTCACTCCCGGCACCATGACGCCCGTGCAATTCGACAATGCGGTCGGCGACCTGGTGAGTTACCTGCAATGGATGGCCGAACCGGCTCAGAACACCCGCGTGCGCATCGGCGTGTGGGTGCTGCTGTTCCTGGCCATGTCGGTGGTATTCGTGTGGCGGCTGAACGCCTCGTACTGGAAAGACGTCAAGTAGTTCCGTGCACGCCGACCGGATACCTTCGGGCATCCGGTCCCACAGAGTGGGTTGCCAACGCGACCCACTCTTTTTGATTTTTAGGAGTCTCTCGCCATGATGGTCTTGTATTCAGGAACGACCTGCCCCTTTTCCCACCGCTGCCGCTTCGTGTTGTTCGAAAAGGGCATGGACTTCGAGATCCGCGACGTCGATCTCTACAACAAGCCCGAAGACATCAGCGTGATGAACCCGTACGGCCAGGTGCCGATCCTGGTCGAGCGCGATCTGATCCTGTACGAGTCGAACATCATCAACGAGTACATCGACGAGCGCTTCCCGCACCCCCAGCTGATGCCCGGCGACCCGGTCGACCGCGCCCGCGTGCGCCTGTTCCTGCTCAACTTCGAGAAGGAACTGTTCGTGCACGTCTCCACCCTCGAGAACCGCACCACCAAGGGCAACGAGAAGGCGCTCGAAAAGGCCCGCTCGCACATCCGCGACCGCCTCACGCAGCTGGCGCCCGTGTTCCTCAAGAACAAGTACATGCTGGGCGACAACTTCTCGATGCTCGACGTGGCCATCGCTCCGCTGCTGTGGCGCCTCGACTACTACGGCATCGACCTCAGCAAGAACGCCGCGCCGCTGCTGAAGTACGCCGAACGCATCTTCTCGCGCCCGGCCTACATCGAAGCACTGACCCCGTCCGAAAAGGTCATGCGAAAGTAATTAAGATCGCCCCCAGGCTTCGCGCACTTCGTGTCGCTTCGCCAACCCCCTTCCGGGGGCAACGCCTGCGGCCCGGCAGAGCCGGTTCCGCGGTGTTCCGCGAAGAGACGGTGGCCTGTCCGAGGCCGCGATTTCGCGATTGCACGGTACCAATTTCATGATCAACGCGCTCGAGTCGTCCTCCACCCGCCCGTACCTCATCCGGGCGCTGTACGAATGGTGCACCGACAACGGCTTCACGCCCTACGTCGCGGTGCAGGTCGACGAAACCGTGCAGGTCCCGCGCGAGTACGTGAAGAACGGCGAGATCGTGCTCAACATCAGCTTCGATGCGACCAGCTCGCTCAAGCTCGGCAACGACTTCATCGAGTTCAAGGCCCGCTTCGCGGGCACTGCGCGTGAAATCAGCGTGCCGGTGGGGCGCGTGATCGCGATCTACGCGCGCGAGAACGGGCAGGGCATGGCGTTTCCCGCGCCGGCTCCGGCCGTTTCGTCGGATGGCAACGTCGATGCGCCGATGCCCGTCCAGGCACCTGCGCGAGCGCCGCTGCGCGATGCCTCGCGCAGCAGTGGCTCCGAAGGCGATGCCGGCAAGATCGTCCACCTGGTGACGGGCGAAGACGGCAGCGAGACAGTCGATGCCGGCGCGCCCACCGACCCAGTCGACGAACCGCCGCGCCCGCCGTCGGGTGGCGGCGCCCGGCCGTCGCTCAAGCGCATCAAGTAGGCGGTCGCGAATGGCGCCTGGCGGGACCAGTCGGTACCGCCACTAGAATCACGCATTGGAATTCAGCCGCTTTAGCTCAATTGGTAGAGCACCCGCCTTGTAAGCGGAAGGTCGTCAGTTCGATTCCGACAAGCGGCACCAAGCAAGAAACCCCTGAGTCCTGAACAGCTCAGGGGTTTTCTTATTCATGCAGAGGCCGACTGTGCCACCCCCTGCATAGCCAACCCCAGCATCGCCAGTTGCCCCACCAGCGCCAGCCGCTGCGCCGAGCGCACGTTCTCGAGCACCGTTCCCAGCAGCGCAGCGCTGCGCCCCAGTCCGGCCTGCTTCAGCCGCAGCACCTGCGCCTGCGCCCGCGACAGTGCGCCGCCGCTCTGGTGCCGCAGGCCCTGGCGCAGCCACAGGGACAGTAGTTCCAGCGTGTCGCCGGCCAGCGCGTTCAGCGCGGGCGTCTCCTCGATGTCGCTTTGCAGGCCCAGCGGCTGCGGTGCGGCGGTTTCGACCTGGAGCACCACGGCGCGCTGATCGGTGAGCACGGTCAGCGGCTGCATGACAGCCTGGTCGCCCTGCAGGTGCACGGTGCCCGCCACCGCGCGCAATACACCGTGCTCGCCGGCCAGGGTGCGGGCCAGGGCGTCGACGGCACCGGGGGTCACCGAGCGATGCGGCAACGCCAGGCGCAGCCGCGATGCGTTGTCGTCCGCCGTGTCCTCCTCATCTTCCGTTTCCGGCGCCTGCCCCAGCCGCGCATGTAGCACCTGCGCCGCGGCGTCCCAATGGCATGACGCCACTTCCATGCGCTCGAAGGCCACCACGTGCAACTGGCCGGATGCGCCGGCCGAAGCGCCGCTCGCGGCCTGCCTGGGCTTCACGAAATCCGGCTGCGCCTCGCGCAGGTGCGCCACCAGCGCGGCCACGCTGTGCTGCCGCAGCGGCGCGACGAGGTCGTCCCACGACTTGGGCGACAGCGGCAGCACGCCGGTCTGCCGGGCGCCGGCGGTGATGTCTACCAGCCCGTTCGCGCGCCGGGTGGCGGTCTTGGTGATGACCTGTCCGCTCGCCAGTTGCCGCAGCGGAAAGCCCGCGACGCGCCGGTTCATGAGGCTGGGCGCCGCGCCGCCGGCGGAGGCGTCCGCCGTGCGTGACCATTGGCGCTCCAGCACGGTCACGTTCTGGGTGTCGGGGTCGGCAAAGAGGATGCTCGCGCCTTCGGCCGTCTCGTCCGACCAGAGCTCGGCGCCGAGCGAGACCAGCCGCAGATGGTCGAGCGCGACTTCGCCTTTCACACCGATGCCGAGGATCTGGCTGGCCGGCAGCGCGGGCCGGGCAGAAGAGCCATCCGGCGGATGGCCCGCGTGCGCCGCCGCCCGCAGCCGCGCCCACAGCTCGGTCGTCACGCGCAGCAGCCGCAGCGGCTCGAAGCGGCTGCTGCGCGCCTGTTGCGCCTGCAGGAGCTGCCAGAGTTCGTCGAGCGCGTCGTCCACCCAGCTCCAGCCCAGCGTGCGTGCCTGTTCGCGAACGGCCTCGAAGCGGGCGGCCAGCGCCATCGCGGGTTGGCTCGATCCGTCGAGCCAGAGCGACAGCAGCAGGGCGTCGATGCCCGAGCGCAGCGCGACGGCTGTCTCGCCCTGCATCACGGAGGGCGCCGGCGATGCAGCCGAATCCTCTTCGGACGACGCGGCCGGCTGCACCTCGACCATCACCTCCGCCGAGCCCGGCTCCAGCGCTCCGGCCTGCCGGAACGCCCACAGCGCGATCACCACGTGCGCGCAGCCGCCGCCCTGCTTGCAGTCGCAGCGCGCATGAACCAGCGAACTGCGCGAGAAGAAACGCACGCTGCACATCGGCAGGCGCGCCACCGGCGGCGCGCTCGCGCTGCGCCAGGCCTGCACGCCGACCACGGGACGCGCGGCGGCGAGCTTGACGGCCTGGTCGAGCACCGAGGGCGCGAAGCTCGCGGCCAGCGCGGCATCGTCGAACTGCGCGGGGCTCCAGGCGGCTTCGGGCTCGGGCGGTGAAGCTTCGACCGACGCGATCGATGCATCGCCCGTCGCGGGCGCCGCTTTCGCCAGCGCCTGATAGGCCAGCACCAGCATGACCCGGTGCCTGCACATGCCGCTGGCAGGGCAGCTGCACTGCGCGTCGCGCAGCGTGCGCCCCGGCGGCAGGCTGGTGCGCACGCCGTCGTCGAACTGCGCCTGCACCGTGCCGTCGGCGCCGGTCTCGAGCTTCGGCAGCAGCCCGGCCGCCACGTCCTTCTGCGCGCGCTTGACGAAGCCGGCGTTGGCCAGCGCGGTCAGCGCCTCGGGCGTGAGTTCGAGCAGGTCGGCCCTCGATGCGATGTCGCCGCTCATCCCTGTACCTTCTCGGCCAGCCAGCCGGCGAGCTGGCCCGGCGTCATCGCGCCGATCTGCGCGCCTTCGCGCACCAGCCGCGCCGCCATCTCGCGGTCGTAGTTGGGCTCGGCGTTGGAGTCGAGCGCGGCCAGCCCCAGCACCTTGGCGCCGGATTCCACCAGCGCCTTCACGCGCCGCACCAGTTCGTATTCGCTGCCGCCCTCGTAGAAATCGCTCACCAGCACCACGATGCTCTTCGAGGGGTTGGCGACCAGCGACTGCGCGTAGGCCACCGCCTTCGCGATGTCGGTGCCTCCGCCGAGCTGCACCTTCATCAGCAACTCCACCGGATCGGAGACGTCGGCGGTCAGGTCGACCACCGCCGTATCGAAGGCAACGAGGCGCGTGCGCATGCCGGGCAGTTGCCACAGGCAGGCGGCCATCACCGCGCTGTGGATCACCGAGTCGACCATCGAGCCGCTCTGGTCGATCAGCAGCACGATGTCCCACGGTTCCGCATGCCGCTTCGTGCGGCTGATGAACACAGGCCGCTCCACGTAGAGCTTGCGGCGCTGCGGGTCGTAGCGGTGCAGGTTGGCGGCCAGGGTCTGCCGGAAGTCGAAGTTGCGCGCCACCTTCATGCGCGAGCGGCGACGCCTGTCGCGGCTGCCGCTGAAGGCCTGGCGCACTTCGGTGGCGAGCTTCTCCATGATGCGCCGCACCACCTCGGCCACCAGCTTGCGCGCGGCGGCCAGCACCTCGGGGTTCATCAGGTGCTTGGTGTGCAGCACCGCGCGCAGCAGCGATTCCGAAGGCTCGATGCGCTCCAGCACTTCGAGGTTGGTCACCACCTCGTCAATGCCGTAGCGCTCGACGGCGTCCTGCTCCAGCCGCTCGATCACTTCCTTCGGAAAGAGCGTGTGGATGGTGTTGATCCAGTCGGGCGTGCTCAGCGACGACGGGCCCAGGCCCGCGCTGCGTTCGCCGCGGCTTTCGCGGTCGGTGTCGCGGCCGTAGAGCCAATCGAGCGCGGCGTCGGCGGCCTGCGCCTCGGCGCTGAGGCCGCCGCAGGCCGATTCGGCCGGATCGCCCAGCAGCAGGCGCCAGCGCTGCAGCGGATCGGGAATGTCGAGGCTCATGGGCGAGGGGCTTTCTCGGTGTCTTTTTCTTCTTCGTCTTCCAGCGTCACGCCCCAGGCGGCCAGGCGCGCGAACACCGCGTCCTCCACCCGGCGGGCTTCGGCCAGTTGCTCGGGCGGTGCCTCGCCGCTGCGGTGGGCGGTGAGGGCGCGGCGCGACAGGTGCGTGGCGTCGTGCAGCGCCAGCACCTGGTCGGCGAGCAGGCCGCGCTCCTGCGGCGGCAGCCAAGCGAAGGCGGCGCGCAGGCTGGGCATGGCACGCACGAAGTCGGCGTTGTCCAGGGCCTGCACGGTGCGGTCCATGCCGGCGACGAAGGCGGGCTCCGAAGCGAGTTGCTCGCGCGCGAGCGCCAGCAGACCGGTGAGTGCATCGCCGAGCACCGGCGCGGGCAGCGACTGCAGCAGCTGCATCGCCTCGGCCGCGCCGCTCTCGCCCTGCGCATGCGGGTCGTCGGTGCGGCCTGCCAGGCTCAGCGTCGCTCCCAGCGCAGCGCCTCGGCTCAGGGGGGAAGCGGCGGGGTCGGCGGCCTTGCGCTGCCACACTGCGAGCGCGCGGGCCGGCTCCAGGTCGAGCAGTGGCTGGGCGTCCGAAGAATGATCCTGCGCATGCGCCAGCATGTCGGCCACGATGCGGCGCAGTGCCAGATGCCCTTCGAGGTGCGACTGCATATCGGCCGGCGCGATGGCCGCAGGCGGCTCCAGCAGCCACAGCGCGCGGTCGAAGCCCGACTCGATCACCACGCGCAGCACCGGCGCATCGGCCATGCCCAGCATCTGGCCGTGGCGCAGCAGGGTGTGCAGCACCGAGAGGGCAGGGCCCAGCGCCTCGAAGCGCTGCTCGGCGGCGATCGCGCCGCGCAGTTCGCGCAGCAGCGTGTCGCTCAGCGCGGAAAGCCCCGCCCACGCGGCCTGGTTGAGGCCCTCGGCCAGCGGGCCGATGCGGCCCTGGGCCTGGCGCAGGTCGTCCTCGAGCCGGGCGCGCGCCGCATCGTGCAGGCTCGCGCCCCAGGCGCCGGCCTCGATCAGCGCCGCCTGCTGCTCCAGCGGCTCCGAGAGCGACCACAGCTCGGTGCGCTCGCCCGACATCGCGAGCTTCGGCCCCTGCGTGCGCCGCACGCCGGGCAGCCGCAGGATCGCGAGGCGATGCAGAACGCGGCTCCTCGCGCGGTCGGTTTCGGTGAGCAGATCGAGCTTGAGCTGGCCGCGCAGCGCGATGCCGTGCGCCGCGAGCTCGGCCTGCACGGCGGCCACCAGCGGCGGCTGCGGCGTGCCGGGCGCGAGGCGGCCGACGATGTCGCCGGCCAGTACGTCCATGGCCTGCACCAGCACGGGGTCGGTGCCGGGACGCATCTTGCCGCGATAGGTCCAGGGCAGCGGCGCATCTAGCGCGTCCTTGACCAGCGCGCCGGCCAGCGCATCGAGCCAGTCGGAGCGCAGTGGCTTGTCGTGTCCGCGCAGCCGCGCGAGCCCCTGGGCGCGCAGGTGCACGGCCATCAGGTCGGCGGTGGAGGCGGGCAGCTTCTTGTCGCGCAGGCGCTGCATCACCAGCTGCAGCGCGCGGTGCGCGGCGCCCTCGGGGCCGTGGTCCCACACCCACTGGTAGTAGGCGGGCGACGGCATGCCCGAGGCATAGCCCGCGAAGGCGTCGAGGCGCTTGAAGGTGTAGGGCACGAGATAGGAGCCGAAGCGCAGCGGGGCCTGCGGGCTGGCTGGCTGGACTGGCTGTGCCTCGTCTTCATCCTCGTCGGTGGTCTCCGGCGAAGGCTGCGGCGTCTCAGGAAGCGTGGCGGGCAGGCCCTGCCACAGCCGCGCGAGCGCCGGCGCGTGATAGCCGCCGCACACCGCCAGCGCCTGCGCGCGGCCGGGTTCGCCCGGCTGCGCCATCGCCCATGCGATCCAGCGCGCCATCATGTCCTCGCGCGCCTGGTTGCCCTGCGAGCCGGGGTCCTGGCCGCGCAGGTGGTCGAAGTAGGTGGAAAGGCGCTGCGCGAGCTCGGCCACGTCGCAGCCGTCCTCGAACAGGTGGTCCCACAGCGCATCGCGGCCCTGCACCGAGAGCTTCTCGGTCAGCGCGCGTTCGTAGGCTTCGGCGCGCTCCTCGTGCTCGTGGTCGGCCACGTCGGCATAGCGGTTCTCCATGCGCGAGAAGGCGTCGTGCCAGGCCGGCAGGTCGATGAAGCGCACGGTCGATCCGACCTCGCGCGCCACCTGCAGCGCCTGCCACTCGGGCGAGTGCTCGGCGAAGGGCGACCACGAGCCGCGGTGCGTGCGGTCGCTCGACAGATAGCTGTAGATCGCCACCGGCGGGCTGTGCTGCAGGTAGAGCTCGTCGAGTCGTTCGTTGAAGTCGGCCGGGCCTTCGATGAGCACGTACATGGGGCGCAGCGCGCGGATGCGCTCGGCCACCAGCCGCGCGCAGGCGGGGCTGTGGTGGCGCACCCCGACGATGTGAAGTGATTCGCTCATCTTCGTCATCGATGGAGCGCCAAGCGAAGCGAAGGCCCTTCGCGAAACACCGCGGAACCGGCTTTGCCGGGCCGCTGGTGTTGCCCCCTGCAAGGGGGTTGGCGAAGCGACACGAAGTGCGCGGAGCCTGGGGGTTTGCTCATATGACGCGCCAAGCGAAGCGAGGGCCCTTCGCGGAACACCGCGGAACCGGCTTTGCCGGGCCGCAGGTGTTGCCCCCTGCAAGGGGGCTGGCGAAGCGACACGAAGTGCGCGAAGCCTGGGGGTTTGCTCATATATCAGGGGAGACGGTGGCGGGCTTCGTAGTACGCGCGCCAGTGGGTGCCGCTGCGCTTGGCCGCCTTCTGCTCGAAGTAGCGCCGCAGCTTCGCGCGGTCGTCCGCGTTGTCCTTCACCACCGTGCCGGCGATGCAGTCGACCAGGTCGGCCGGCGAGCCCTCGCGCTGTTCGAGGAACCATGCGCGCACGCCCACCGCGTGCGCCACGTTCACCGCCTCGGCGGTGGACATCACGGCGGTGAGCCGGTCCATGGCTGCATCGCTGCCGCCATTGCCGCCATCGCCCTTCGCGGGCGCGCCGCGCAGGTCGCGGAAGGTGGACACCAGCAGCTCCAGCACGGGCGCGGGCACCGTCTTCGGAATGCCGCTCTGCGCGAGCAGCCGAGCCGACGACTCCTGCACCAGCGCCAGTTCGCGGTCGAAGTCGAGGATGGGGAACACGGTCTCGAAGTCGAAGCGCCGTTTCAGCGCCGCACTCATCTCGTTCACGCCGCGGTCGCGCGTGTTGGCGGTGGCGATGATGTTGAAGCCCTCGCGCGCATACAGCATGCCGTGCTCGCCCGAGAGCTCGGGCACCGCCATCACGCGGTCGGAGAGCATGCCCAGCAGGCAGTCCTGCACCTCCAGCGGCGCGCGCGTGATTTCCTCGAAGCGCACCACCTGGCCCTGCTGCATGCCCAGGTACAGCGGCGCCGGCACCATCGCGCGCGGGCTCGGCCCCTCGTTGATGAGCAGCGCGTAGTTCCAGCCGTACTTGATCTGGTCCTCGGTGATCGAGGCGCCGCCCTGGATGGTGAGCGTCGAGATGCCCGAGATGGCGGTGGCCAGCAGCTCCGACAGCATCGACTTCGCCGTGCCCGGCTCGCCCACCAGCATCAGCCCGCGCCCGGTGGCCAGCGTGACCAGCATGCGCTCGATGCTGGCCACGGGCGCGACGATCTTCGGCGCGATGTCGAGCGCCGCGTCGCCGAGGATGAACGAGCGCGCGGCCTTCAGGCTCAGCGCCCAGCCCGGCGGGCGCGGGTCCTTGTCCTGCGCGCGCAGGCGGGCGAGCTGGCCGGCGTAGAGGATTTCCGCCGGCGGGCGCTGCAGCGCGGCGGGAGTGGCGGTGTCTTTGGATGTCTTGCTTGCGGTGGCCATCTGGTCGTTCAGGCGCGAAGGCCCTCCATGTCACGAATGAGTTCGCTCGCCGAGATCGGATCGAGCTGGTTGAGCGTCTCCGCGTTCTGCATGTTGCCCCAGCCCGAAGGCTTGCCGACCTGCACTTCGCCGAGTTCCTGCTCGGGGTACTCGTCGACCATGCCGACGATGATGCCCGGGTCGAGGTACAGCTCGATCACGCGGTCGGTGCCCAGCGGCTTGGTGAAGTACCAGATGCCCCCGCCGTCCTGCGCCTCGCCGCGGCGCCAGCCCTTGTTGACCAGGCCGAGCACGCGGCCGGTGGGCACCTTGGCGCTCTTCCAGCGTTCGAGCTTGTTGCTGCCCTTTTCTTCGTCGGTGAGCGTGTAGACGTCGCGGCCGATCTGCGCGAAGGGCTGCAGCAGCTCGTAGTCGGCGAACACCTGGCCGAAGGCGGCGGCGTCGGCCGCCGAGAGGTCCAGCGCGTGCGGCACGCCGATGCGGATGTTCTCGCCGGTGGGCAGCTCGAACGCATCGTCCTCGGCCGTGGTGTAGCTGCCATCCTCCGCCACGCGGAAGCAGGCCTTGAGCGTGCCGCCGTAGCTGCCGCCGCCGGCCACTTCGTACACGCCCCAGATCAGGCGCTGCACCAGGTGGCGCACCAGCGGATGCTCGACGAGGAAGGTGCGGAACACCTCGGGCGTCCAGCGGCGGCGCGTGCACATGGCGACCTCGAGGCGCAGCAACTGCTGGCTCGCGATGGTGCGCGCGTCCTTCTTGAGAAGCTTGAAGCGCTCCACGGCTTCCTTGCCGAGCTCGGCGTCGTCGGTCTTCTTGGGCTTGGGCAGGTCGGGCAGGCGGGCGCCGGCCACGCCGTCGGCGCCGATCTCGCGCACGTAGGGCTTGAGCGTCTCGTCGAAGCCCACCTTGAAGGCGCGCGGGCCGAAGTCCAGCCGCATGGTGCCCTGCTCGTCGAGGCCGAGGTCGGGCGCGAGCCGGTCCTCGAGTTCCTCGGTGCTCAGGCCGCGCGCCTCGGCGATGGCGTCGATCTTCTCGCGCGCCTTGTCCTGCAGGCCCTTGAACTTGACCTTCTGCGCGATGCCGTTGAGCAGCATCAGCGCCACGTCGCTGCCGATGTTGGCGAGCACGTCCAGGCCGGTGACGGCGCGCGCGTGCGCCGCCTCGCCGGGCCAGGCGCGTATGAAGGGTGTGAGCCTGCGCGCGGTGTCGTCGTTGCCCAGGTGGCCCAGGCTGGTGAGGGCCCAGCCTTCCTTGCTCGGGCCGCTGGCTTCCAGCCAGGCGGTGAAGGCGTCCCAGGCGAAGTCGGCGAGCGAGGCGGCGTCGCAGGCTTCCTTGACCACGGCGATGCCTCCGTAGACCTCCTCGTTGGTCGGGAAGGTGAGCATCTGGCCCAGGTGCTCCAGCGCGTCGTCGGGCAGCGCCTTGCCGTTCTTGAGCACCGGGCGGCGCCAGCCGCGCGGCTGCCAGAACTCGGGCAGCTTCGCGCGCTTGGTGGGGAAGCGGTCGAGCGGGCTCTCGTCGAGCACGGCGCGCAGCGCCTCCACCACCTCGGGCCTGCCATAGCGGCCTGCCACTTCGAGCAGCAGCGCCTCGTGGCCGTTGGCATGCAGCAGGCGAAGCGCCGAGCCGGCACAGTCGCGTGCCTCGCCGGCCTTGCCCAGCGCGGGCGCGATCAGCCCGCAGGCGGCGTGCTCCGGGAACTTCAGCAGCCATTCGCGCCCGGTGGCGCGCAGCGTCTTGAGCTTGGCGAAGGCGCGCGCGGCGGGCAGCGCGAGTTCGGGCGCGCCGTAATAGAGCGCGAAGGACAGGTTCTCGCCCGGCTTGGCGCGCACCATCGACAGCAGGCCCGGCAGCACCGCCAGGCCGTGCGTCGCGAGGATGCGGCCGATGCCGTAGTCCTCGGCCTCGCCGGCGATCGCGTTCCAGAAGGGCACGCCGACGGCGGCCGGCAGCATCGCGGCGTAGTCCGACTGGAAGCGGAACCAGTAGTAGCGCTCCTTCTTGCGCTCGACCACCATCGCGCGCCAGCTGGCGATGAGCGCGTCGGCATCGCCGGCGGCGACCGCGGCCACGGCCGCTTCGTTCAGGCCGCGCAGCGGCTGCTTGCTGCGGTCGAAGCCCAGCTCCTCGAGCAGCACGCGCACGTCCTGCTGCGCGCTCGAATGGCGGCTCTTCTGCCACGAATTGGCGCTCAGCGCGTTCGCGCGCGCCGCCTCGTCCCAGCGCTCCACGGGCGCGAGCGCCAGCGGCTCCAGCACCAGCGCGCCTGCCGCCTTCTTCTGCACCTTGGCGAGCCACGGCGGCGCGGCCAGCACGCCCGGCAGCTCGTCGGCGCGGGCCACTTCGGCGGGGCCGGCCAGCAGCGCGAGCTGGCGGTCGATGACGGCCTGCGCGCCGGCATCGAGCCAGGGCCGCAGGGCGTCGATCGAGCCCGCGTGCGCGCGCAGCAGGCGCGTGAGGCTGGGCGTGACGAGGTTGGCGTCCTTGCCGCCGGCGGCCACCAGCCGCGACAGCGCCACCAGCGCCGCCTGCGGCCAGCGGTCGACCGAGAGCGCCAGGCGCGCGAGCGCCGCCTTGGAACTGCCCGCCACGCGCGCCAGTGCCTGCACCGCCTCGGGCGTGCCGATGGCGGCGAGCCCGTCGCCGGCCTCGTCGCTGGCCGCGCCACGCTCCAGCCCTTCGACCGCATCGATGCCGCGTTCCTGGATCAGCGTGGCGACCATGTTGTCGTGGCCCCAGAAGCCGGTGGAGTAGCCCACGCGCGTCTTCGCGGCCAGCGCGATCGCGGCGGGCTCGGTGGCGGTGAGCGCCAGCCAGTGCAGCGTCTCGGGCGTGTCTTTTTCGGCCGCGAGCGAGTGCGCCAGCGCGTTCGAGATCTCGGGCGCATCGGGCAGCAGCATCGCGATGATCGGCCGGCGGCTCGCGTGCAGCTGCGGCAGGGCCGCCTCGATCCGGTCGCGGGCTTCCTGCCAGGCCTCCTGCGGGGCCGCGGCCAGCTGGCGCCGCATGGCCTGCTCGCCCTGGCCCAGCGGGCCGCGCCAGCCGTTGCTCATCGGGCGGGTCACGGCGCTGGTGAAGCGGCTCTTGCGGGTCTTGGTGCTGTGGCTGTAGTCGGTCTCGACCTGCACGCGCTGCGCGTCGAGCATGACGCCGGTGGCATCGGCCAGGCCGTACTGCGCGACCAGGTAGTCGACGATGGCCTCGGCCGGCTCGCTCTCGCCGTAGTAGCCGGAGGTGCTCAGCGCGAGCGCGAGCATCAGCGCGTCGGCTTCGGTGTCGGGGCCGGGCGCCGAGCCGGCGGCCGGCGCGCCCACGCGCTCGACCACGCGCTGCGCCGCGGGACGCAGCGCCGCGTCGGTGCCGTCGAGGTCGATCGAGCCTTCCAGCTTGCGCTGCGCCAGGAACCACGCGGCCGTCACGCCACGGCTTTCCACCGGCTGCGGAAAGCGGCGCGATGCGAAGGCCACGCGCCGCATCTCGGGCGTGAAGCGCACCGGCGTGCCGGCGGCCAGCCAGGGCGGGGTGTCGGTTCCGGCTGCCGCATCGGAGGAGGGCAGGGCGGCCGGTGCCCCGGTGCCGCCGGATGCGGCCGCAGCTGCGAGCTGGCGGGCGATTTCCCTGGCGCGCTTGCCCGGCGTGGCGGTGGTGCCCCAGCCGGAGAGCAGGCCCTGGTCCTTCAGCCGCTTGAACGCGAGCGCCGCACCCTGTTCGCTCACGCCGTGCTGGCGCTTGAGCACCGCCGCCGAGATGGCATCCGTCGGCTTGAGCTGGTCGGCCTCCAGTTGTGCACGCACGGCTTCGAAGACACGGTCGGCCTGCGCGTCGATGCTCTCGGTGGGGGCTGCCGCCACCGGCTCCTGCGCTGCCGCCGCTGCTGGTGCTGCCGCTTCCGCCTTCGGCGCCGCCTCGGCCTTGGGCTTCGCCTCGGTCTTGCCGATGGCCGCGTCTGCGGCCACGCCGACTTCGCTGTAGCCCTTGCCGGTCTTCTCATTCACCAGCTTGGTCAGCGCAGTTGCCGCCTTGGCGGCGTCGGCGAACGACTTGGTCTGGCTCTGGCCCGCGGTGCCGATGCGGCCCCAGCGGATGTTGAGCTCGGTGTCTGCCTGCTCGATCTCCCAGAATTTGCTGGCGGTTCCCTCGATCAGTTCAAAACGGCGCATGGAAAAAACGTCCTCCTGTGAATCGATGAAGAGCGGTCGGAGACGGCGGCCCCGGGCCTTGTTGCCGGGCGCGCGGGCAGTTCCCTTCCGCTGGGTCGCCGCCGAGGATAAGGGGCGGGCGTGAAGGCTCGGCCGTCGCGCGGTGCCTGTCGGCAAGAAGATTTCGCTTTCCGCACCGGCCGGTGCGTGGCGGTTACGAAGAAACTATTCAGGAGGCGCGCCCGAGCTCGTTCGCGAAGACATAGGCAGGCCCCATGCGCTGCCGGTTGCAGTGCGCCAGCGCGCGTTCGGCCGCTTCCAGCAGGCCGGCGAGCGTGTCGCCGTCGCCGGGGTGGCAGGCGATGCCCATGCTGATTTCACCGCCCGCAAGCAGCCGGCCCTCGTGGGCCACCGGCCTCGCGCCGGCTGTCTCGATACGGATCGCCATCTCGGCGAGCTTCTGCCGCGGCGGCATGCCGACCAGCAGGATCGCGAAGCTGTCGGGGCCGAGCCGGGCCACCATGTCGTCCGCGCGCACCTGCTCGCGCAGGCGCTGCGCGATGGCGGCCAGCACCGCGTCGCCGCCCGCCTGCCCATGCCGTTCGTACACGGCGTCGAAGCCGTTCAGGCCGATCAGCATCAGCGAGAAGCTGCGGCCCTCGCGCAGCCATTCCTCGCCGCGCAGCTCGAAGCCGGCTTCGCTGGCGGCGCCGGTGAGCGCGTCGATGCCGGGAGCGGCCATCAGGGCCTGTGCGCGTGCCTCCAGGGCCCTTTCATCGCGGATGCGCGCGGCGGCGGCCAGGGCCAGCAGCGCGAGTTCGGCCATCACCGCGGCCTGCGCAAGGCTCGCGTGGCCCGGCGTCCACGGCTGCGCGCCCCAGGCGGGGAGATGCGCGGCCGAGACGCCTGCGAGCATCAGCACCGCGCCCACGCAGAAGAGCAATGCGGGCCATGGCATGCGGCGGCGCACCGTCAGCGCGCCAACCGCGAGGAGCACGGTGGAGGCCGCCACCAGCGCCTGCAGCACGCGCAATATCCAGGGCAGGCGGGTGTCGACGGCGGCATGAATCGTCGCCGCGGCCAGCGCTGCGAGCAGCCCGAGCGCGATGCGATCCAGACGCGGCGCAAGCCGGTTCAGCCGCAGCAACTGCCGCGCGAACGCCACCCGGCAGGCGGCCCACAGCGTCAGCGCCGACGCGGCCCAGTGCGCGAGGGAACTGCCGGGTGCGATGCGGTCCAGCCCCGCGAAGCCCGCCAGCGCAAAGCCGCAGGCCAGCACGTACCAGCTATGCATGCGCGCGTTGGCGGACACCAGCAGCAGCACGAGGCCGCAGACCATGAGGCCGGCCAGCAGGCCGAGGCTCATGCCGGTTTGCATGGGCGATGGTGGTTGGCTGCAACGGGGCGAGGGCTGGGCGGCATCCGGTCGGCTTCAGGCAGAAAGTCGGAAGAAAGTCGCCGATCGTAGCCGGGGCCGGCAGCGCCCGCGCAAGCCCTGCGTGCGGGCACGCAGGAAAGGGAGTCAGCTCAGACGAAGGGCCGGGCGTGCTGCTGTTGCTGCTGGTGCACTTCGCCGCTGCCGGGTTCGGCGATCCGCCGGTGCTGTTCGGCGAGGCGCGGCGCCGACATCACGCGCGACAGCGCCACCTGCATCTTGTTGCGCCAGCCGGCGATCACGCCGCTTTCGCCGCGCATCATCGCGTCGAAACCGATGCGCGCTACCTCGGCCGGGTCGGCCTTGTCGCTCTGCCGGCCGACGCGCGTGTCGAGCATGTCGGCGCGCGCGAAGAAGTGGGTGTCGGTCACGCCCGGCATCAGGCAGGTGACCGACACGCCCGTGCCCTTGAGCTCGTTGCGCAGCGCCATCGCGAAGGAATCGATGAAGGCCTTGCTGCCGTTGTAGACCGCCTGGAAGCTGCCCGGCTGGAAACCCGCGATGGAACCGGTGATGAGGATGCGGCCCCAGCCCGCCTCGCGCATGCCGCGGCCCACGCATTGCACGAGGTAGATGGTGCCGGTGATGTTGGTGTTGATGACGTGCTGCACGTCATGAAAATCCTGGTCCAGGAAGCCGTGGCCAAGCCCGTGCCCGGCGTTGGCGAACAGCGCGTCCACGCGGCGGCCTTCGGTGGCGGCCAGCAGCGTGTCCACTCCGTCGCGGGTGGCGAAGTCGGCGCGCACCGAGAACACGTTGGCCCCGAGCATGCGCAGCTCGGTCTCGGCCTGCGACAGCGGCTCGTCGGCGCCGATCAGAAGGTCGTAGCCCCTGCGTGCCGCGAGCAGCGCGAGCTGGAAGCCGATGCCGGAGGAGGCCCCGGTCACCACGGCAAGGGGGCGCGTGTCGAGGCGAGGCGGCGGCCGGGTGTCTGTGGTCTGCATGTCGTTCTCCTTGAAGCCGACGATGGAGTTCATCCCATCGCTCAAGTGGCTGAAGTGGTGGTTGTGTTCTTCCACCGTAGAACGACGACTCGGCGCATGCGTAGGAATCCGTCCCGACCGCGCGCGCGTCATCGCTTGCGAACGGGAACCCCGCGACCTTCCGCTGGAACTTTCTTCTAGAACTCCGCGCCTTCGACCAGGAAGCGCAGCCGCCGCACTCCTTGCCACTCGTCCGCGTCGAGCCGGAACGCCAGCTTGACCTTCGGCGGCAGCGGCTCGGTGTGACTGAACCACATCGCGTCGATGGGCTGGCCCTGGTGCCTGAGCTTGAGCGACAGGTGTTTCTCGCCCACCAGCCGCTGCGACACCACTTCCACTTCCTCGCTGAAGGTGGGCGGCGCGAAGCCCTGGCCCCACACCTCGCGGTGCAGCGTGTCGACGAGGTCGATGCGCATGTACTCGCGCGCGATGGGGCCGTCGGTCTCGATCTGGCGCGTGAGCGCCGACTCGGCCAGCAGCTCGCGCGCGACCTGCGCAAAGCCTTTTTCGAAAGTCTCGAAATGCTCGCGCGCCACGGTGCAGCCGGCGGCCATCGCGTGGCCGCCGAAGCGCAGCAGCACGCCCGGATGGCGCTTGGCCACGAGGTCGAGCGCGTCGCGCAGGTGGAAGCCCGGGATCGATCGGCCCGAGCCTTTCAGCTCCTGCTCCTTGCCCGGCGCAGCGCTCGCGGCGAAGACGAAGGTGGGGCGGTGGAAGCGGTCCTTGATGCGCGAGGCCACGATGCCGACCACGCCTTCATGGAAGCCCGCGTCGAACACGCTGATGGCCGGCGGCGGCGCCTCGATGCCCTCGCCATCGGTGGCGAACAGCGACTCGGCCAGCAGCAGCGCCTGGTCGCGCATGCCGCCCTCGATGTCGCGCCGCTCGCGGTTGATGCCGTCGAGCATGCGCGCGAGTTCTTCGGCGCGGCCGGCGTCGTCGGTCAGCAGGCATTCGATGCCCAGCGTCATGTCGGACAGCCGGCCCGCTGCGTTGATGCGCGGGCCGAGCGCGAAGCCGAAGTCGAAAGTGTTCGCAACGGAAGCGTTGCGCCCGGCCGCCTTGAAGAGCGCGGCGACGCCGGCCGGCATCGCGCCCGCGCGGATGCGGCGCAGGCCCTGCGCCACGAGCCGGCGGTTGTTGGCGTCGAGCCGCACCACGTCGGCGACCGTGCCCAGCGCGACGAGCGGCAGCAGCGCATCGAGCTTGGGTTGCGTGGCCGTGTCGAACACGCCGCGCCGACGCAGCTCCGAGCGCAGCGCGAGCAGCACGTAGAACATCACGCCCACGCCGGCGATGCTCTTGCTCTCGAAGCCGCAGCAGGGCTGGTTGGGGTTGACCAGCACGTCCGCCGCGGGCAGCTCGGGCCCGGGCAGGTGGTGGTCCGTTACCAGCACCTGCAGGCCGCGCGCCTTGGCGGCGGCCACGCCCTCGACGCTGGCGATGCCGTTGTCGACGGTGATGAGCATGTCTGCGCCGCTCGCGGCCACGCGCTCTGCAATCGGCGGCGTGAGGCCGTAGCCGTCGACCACGCGGTCGGGCACGAGGTAGCTCACGTTCTTCGCGCCCAAGAGGCGCAGGCCGCGCACGCCGACCGCGCAGGCGGTGGCGCCGTCGCAGTCGTAGTCGGCGACGATGCACAGGCGCTTGTCCTGCGCGATGGCGTCGGCCAGCAGCGCGGCGGCTTCGCGCGTGCCGTGCAAGGTGTCGGGCGGCAGCAGCAGCGCGAGGCCGTCGTCCAGCTCTTCCTTGGCGCGCACGCCGCGCGCGGCGAAAAGGCGGGCCAGCAGCGGATGCACGCCGGCCTGCTCCAGCGCCCAGACGGTGCGGGGCGGGATCTCCCTGGCTATGATTTTCATAGCGACTCCAGCAGAGCGGGCGCCTGCTTGCGGTCGAACAGGCTCTTCGCCCAGCGGGCCAGGCCGCGCGGCTGCACGGTGTAGCGCTGCGAGGCGCGGTCGCCGCACAGCGTGAGCGAGATGTCGCTGGCGCCGCGCGTGTACTCGGCCAGCAGGGCGGCGACAGGGCCGGCATCGAGCGCCTGCCAGGCCTCGGCCCAGCCGATGCCGTCGTCGCGCAGCGCGGGGGTGCGCAGGGAGTCGTTGACCGTCGGCGCGACGGAGGTTGCGGCTTCTTCATTCTTCAGCGCGCCGGTGCCCGCGAGCCAGAAGGAATTGATGGGCGGCACGCCGCGCGCGGCGCGGTCGTCGTTCACGCGCTGGGTGTACAGCAGCATCTGCATTTCGTTCTGCAGCCGGCGCAGCGGCCGCGCGGCGTCGGCCAGCGGCGACCACTGCGAAACGGGGTAGCCCACCGCGC
Source organism: Variovorax sp. V15 (assembly GCF_041154425.1). Taxonomy (NCBI): domain Bacteria; kingdom Pseudomonadati; phylum Pseudomonadota; class Betaproteobacteria; order Burkholderiales; family Comamonadaceae; genus Variovorax; species Variovorax sp. V15. The sequence goes on along the minus strand of NZ_AP028659.1, from coordinate 5,367,749 downwards.
GGTCGATGGAGGCGGTGGCCAGCCCGTCGAAGATGCCGGCGCGCGCCAGCCAGCGGCCGGGCACGGGCGAGGCGTGCAGCGCGATGCCGTCCTCCTCGAAGAAGGGGCGGGCGGCTTCCAGCAGCGCGGCCGATTCGGCGGCGTCGATCTCGATGGATGACGGGTCGCCCAGCACCACGTCGTCGATACCCACCTGCCAGTTGCACAGCGTGACCGTGCCCCAGCCCTCGGTATCGCCCGCCGTGGCGATGCCCAGCCGGCGCGCTTCGAGCGCGGCCCAAGGAATGCAGCCGTCGGGCGCGGCGATGCCCAGCGCCTGCGCCAGGGCGCGTTCATGCGGAGGCGAGCGCGTGCTTTCGTCCTGCGTGTCGGTGTCCGCGAGGGTCAGCCGCGCGAGCAGGTTTTCGAGATTGGGGAGCCTGAGCGTGGAGAGGGCCGCGCGGCACGACGGGGAACCGCGGCCGGCGAAAGGGATCAGCAATTGGCGTGGGGAGGTTTCGGCCATTCCCCTATTGTCCGGGAAGCCTCAGGTTTGCCCGGAATGCCACAATCCCGCCCCTATGCGACTTCCTTACGAACTGCAGCTCGGCTGGCGCTACACGCGCGCAGGACGGGCGACGCGGCGCAACGGCTTCATCTCCTTCATCTCCGGTGTCTCGATGCTCGGCATCGCGCTGGGCGTGGCGGCGCTGATCATTGTGCTCAGTGTGATGAACGGCTTCCAGAAGGAAGTGCGCGACCGCATGCTCGGCGTGGTGTCCCACATCGAAATCTTCTCGCGCGACGGCCAGGCGCTGCAGAGCCTCGACCAGATCATGGCGGCGGCGCGCAAGCACCCCGAGGTGGTCGGCGCGGCGCCCTTCATCAACACGCAGGCGCTCATCGCGCGCGGCGAGGACATGAAGGGCACGCTGGTGCGCGGCATCGATCCGAAGCTCGAACCGGAGGTCACCGACATCAACGGCATCGCCTCCAAGGGCACCTTCGACAAGCTCGTGCCGGGCCAGTTCGGCATCGTGCTCGGCGCGGAGCTGGCGCGTTCGCTCTTCGTGCAGCCGGGCGACCAGGTCACGCTGGTGGCGCCGGGCGGGCAGGTCACGCCGGCGGGCGTGGTGCCCAGGCTCAAGCAGTTCACCGTGGTCGGCACCTTCGACTCGGGCCACTACGAATACGACTCCGCGTTGGCCATGGTGCACGAGCAGGACGCCGCCAAGGTGTTCCGCCTCGAAGGCCCGACCGGCATCCGCCTGAAGCTCAAGAACCTCAACGAGGCGCGCGACGTGGCCGACCAACTCGCCGTGACGCTGCCGGGCGAGTTCCTCATCCGCGACTGGACGCGCCAGAACAAGACCTGGTTCGCGGCCGTGCAGGTCGAGAAACGCATGATGTTCATCATCCTCACGCTGATCGTGGCGGTGGCGGCCTTCAACCTGGTGTCCACGCTCGTCATGACGGTGACCGACAAGCGCGCCGACATCGCCATCCTGCGCACGCTGGGCAGCTCGCCGCGCAGCATCATGGGCATCTTCGTGGTGCAGGGCGCGATGGTGGGTGTGATCGGCACCGTGGCCGGCCTGCTGCTGGGCCTGGGCATCGCCTACAACATCGACGTGATCGTGCCCTTCCTGGAGCAGCTCTTCCACGCGAGCTTTCTGCCGAAGGACATCTACCTGATCAGCAAGATGCCCAGCGATCCGCAGCAAAGCGACATCGTGCCCATCGCGATCATTTCCCTGGTGCTGGCCTTCGTCGCCACGCTGTATCCGAGCTGGCGCGCCAGCCGCGTGAACCCCGCCGAAGCCCTGCGCTATGAGTGAAGTTGTATTGAAGGCCCGTGGACTGACCAAGCGGTTCCACGAGGGCAGGCTCGACCTGACCGTGCTGCACGGTATCGACCTCGACGTCCACGCCGGCGAAACCCTGGCCATCGTCGGCGCCTCCGGCTCCGGCAAGAGCACGCTGCTGCACCTGATGGGCGGGCTCGACGAGCCCACCGCCGGCAAGGTCGAGCTGCTGGGCAAGGACATCGCGCACGCCGACCCCGCGGAGCAGGGCCGTTTGCGCAACCAGCACCTGGGCTTCGTCTACCAGTTCCACCACCTGCTGCCCGAATTCAGCGCGCTCGACAACGTGGCCATGCCGCTGAAGATCCGCCGCGTGGAGAAGCAGGCCGCCGCGCAGTCGGCCGCGAAGATCCTGGAGAGCGTGGGCCTGGGCCAGCGCCTGCACCACCGCCCGGCCGAACTCTCGGGCGGCGAGCGCCAGCGCGTGGCGATCGCGCGCGCGCTGGTCACGCAACCGGCCTGCGTGCTCGCCGACGAGCCCACCGGCAACCTCGACCGCAGCACGGCCGACACGGTCTTCGAACTGATGCTCGACCTCGCGCACAGGCACGGCACCGCCTTCGTGATGGTCACGCATGACCAGGACCTGGCGAAGCGCTGCGACCGGGTGCTGCAACTGGTGGCGGGGCGCCTGGCGGGGTGATTCGGGCCGGCCTGGCACGGCCGGCGCAATGTCGCGAAACTGGGGGGCGCCTGTCCGTCAGGACGGGCCGAAGTCCAAAACCACAGGAGCCCGTTTCATGCTGCCCATGTTCTCGATGGAATCCGACGACGACACCAAGCCCGCGGCCACCGCCGAACCGCGCAATTCGTATCTGGAAGAGAAAGCGTTCAAGTCGCGCACGCTGCTGATCTTCGGCGCCATCAGCGATTCGGTGGCCGCCGACGTCACGCGCCGGCTCATCGCGCTGGATGCCGACAGTTCCGACAAGCCCATCGACATCCTCGTGAGCTCGCCTGGCGGGCACCTGGAGTCGGGTGACGCCATCCACGACATCGTGCGCTTCATCAGCGCGCCGGTGAACATGATCGGCACCGGCTGGGTGGGCAGCGCGGCCACCCACCTGTTCCTGGCGGCGCCGCGCGAGCGCCGCGTGTGCCTGCCGAACACCCGCTTCCTGATCCACCAGCCCAGCGGCGGCGCGGGCGGCCAGGCGACCGACATCGCCATCCAGGCGCAGGAAATCATCAAGGCCCGCCAGCGCATCGCGCACGAGATCGCACGCGAGACCGGCAAGCCCATCGACGTGGTGCTTGCCGACATCGAGCGCGACCGCTGGCTGTCGGCCGAGGAGGCCGTGGAGTACGGGCTGGTCTCGCGGATCATCCAGCGCAAGACCGAGCTGCACGGCTGAGGGGTCGGGTAGCCGAACGCAGAGGTCGCGAAGGTTCCGCGAAGGTCGCAGAAGAAAACCGATGAAGGTTTCTTCCGCGACTTCTGCGTAGCTTTTGTCTTCCTTCTGCGTTCGGCTGTCCGATCCCGCTTTCTTGGGCCTTCGCTCAGGCCTTGGGCTTGTAAGCCACCACGTCGATCTCCACCCGTGCGTCGATCATCAGCCGCGCCTCGGTGGTCGAGCGAGCCGGCTTGTTTTCACCGAAGTAGCTCATGTAGATGCGGTTGAAGGCACCAAAGTCGCGCGCGTCCTGCAGCCAGCAGGTGCTTTTGCAGACGTCGTCGAGGGTGGCGCCGGCCAGCGCGAGCACGGTCTTGATGTTCTCCATCACCTGGCGCGTCTGCGCCTCGATGCCGCCCACCACGAGTTCGCCGTTCTTGTCGACCGGTACCTGGCCCGAGACATAGATGAAGTCGCCGGCGCGCACGGCCGGGGAGAAGGGGCGGACCTGACGGTCGGAGGCCAGGGGCGGGGCGCCGAGGTATTCGAGGGGCATGGGAACTCCTGAGTGATGACTGGAAAAGAGAAACGGAAAGGGCGAAACGATCCGCGAGTATCCATCCGATTTGAAAATCTATTTCAAAATAACCCCTGAACAAGGGTTAACACGGATGATTAGGCATGAATACTGCTTCAAAGTCCGGGCCGAAGAGAAAATTTCTTTCACAATTCGCCCGCCCCAAGAAGGAGTTCCCCATGCCCCACGTCGGTCCTGTCCAGCGCCTGCCCATGCTGTCGAAGCGCAGCCTGCTGGGTGTCTCCCTGCTCGCGATGCTGTGCGCCGCGCTGCCCCACCAGAGCGCCCACGCCCAGGGGCCGCGCAACTTCGCCACGCTGGCGATGGTGGCGGAGCCGCAGACGCTCGACCCGATGGCTTCGACCGCCGACCTGGTCGGAACCATCATGCAGCACGTGTACGAGACGCTCTACACCTTCGACGCCAAGTGGAACGTGGTGCCGATGCTGGCCGAGGGCATGCCGAAGATCTCGGCCGACGGCAAGACCTACGCCATCGCCCTGCGCAAGGGCGTGATGCTGCACAACGGCCGCGAACTCACGGCCGACGATGTGGTGGCGAGCCTGCAGCGCTGGATGGACCAGTCGCCGCGCGGCAAGGCCGTGGGCAAGGAAATCGACAGCCTCAAGGCCAAGGGCCCGCTGGCGGTCGAAGTGGTGCTGAAGGAACCCTATGCGCCGCTGCTCTCGCAGCTCGCGCTGCCCAGCGGCATGGCGGCCATCATGGCCAAGGATTCCATCGCCTCGCCGCTGAAGGAGTTCGTCGGCACCGGCCCCTACAAGTTCAAGGAGCGCCGCCCCGACCAGTTCGTGCTGCTCACCCGCTTCGACAAGTACAGCGCGCGCAAGGAAGCCGCCAGCGGCTACGGCGGCAAGCGCGAGGCGGCCATCGAGGAACTGCGCTTCGTGCCCGTGCCCAACGCCAGCACCCGCGTCGAGGGTGCGCTGGCCGGCCAGTACGACTTCGCCGACCTGCTGCCGGTGGAAGCGCTGCCGCGCCTGGAAAAGTCGGGCGGCAAGACCGTGCCGATCATGACGCCCTCGTTCGGCTTCCCGTACCTCGTGCTCAACACCAAGGAAGGCGTGGCCGCCAGCCAGCCGGTGCGCCAGGCGATCCAGACCGCGCTGGGCGAGGGCGAGATGCTCGCGGCCGGCTTCGGCGACACGCGCTTCTTCACGGCCGAGCCCAACCACTTCCCGAAGGGCTCGCCGTTCTACTCGACCGCGGGCGCCGACCAGTACAACCAGCGCAACGCCGCCAAGGCCAAGGAAGCCGCCGCCAAGGCCGGCTACAAGGGCGAGCCGATCCGCGTGCTCACCAGCCGCCAGTACGACTTCCACTACAACATGGCGCTCCTGATGGCCGAGCAGCTCAAGCGCGCCGGCTTCAAGGTCGATCTCAACGTGGTCGACTGGGCCACGCTGGTGCAGCGGCGCAACGACGCCAAGCTGTGGGACATCTACGTCACCCACTCGGGCCAGTTCCCCGAACCCATGCTCTCGCCGCCGCAGCTCGGCGACGGCGCGCCCGGCTGGTGGGAAACGCCTGCCAAGAAGTCGGCGCTGCAGGCTTTCAACGTCGAGAGCGACCCTGCCAAGCGCGGCGCGCTGTGGGGCAAGGTGCAGCAGGTGGTGTACGACGAGGTGCCGTACATCAACGTCGGCAAGTTCAATGGCCTCTCCGCCAAGAGCCCGGCGCTGGACAACTACCAGCCCGCGACCTGGCCGTTCTTCTGGAACGCGAAGATCAAGTAAGAAGGCGGAGACACACAGCCATGCCGTCGCGTCGCCAACTTCTGCAGGCCAGCGCACTGGCCTCCGGCCTCGGGGCCCTGGGGCTTACCGCCTCCACGGCTCAGGCCGCCACCTCCGGCCCGGTCTACGCCTACGTCGGCACCTACAGCGACGGCGGCAAGCCGTGGCGCGGCGGGCGCGGGCAGGGCGTGCACCAGTTCGTGCTCGACAGCGCCACCGGCGCGCTCAAGCCGATTCCCGGCGCGCCGGCCGCCGTGGCCAGCACGGGCGAGGGCGCGAAGCTGCGCAACCCCGCCTCGCTCGCGCGCCATCCGAAGCTGCCCGTGCTGTACGCGGCCAACGAGTTCGAGGCCGGCTCGGTCTCGGCCTTCCGAATCGGCGCCGACGGCGCTCTGAGCTTCGTGTCCGAGACGCCCTGCGGCGGCAAGGACCCGGCCTACATCAGCGTGCACCCCGACGGCCGCTTTCTGTTCACCGCCAACTACGCGAGCGGCGATGTCAGCGTGCTCGCGCTGCGCGCCGACGGCACGCCCGACCCGGCAGTTGCCGCCGTCGTCTACAAGGACGTGGATGCCTGCGGCGCGGGCACGCCCTGCAAGCCCGGCGCCGACGTGGTGCCGGCGGCCGCGCGTTCGCACGAAGGCTTCGCCACCAGCGACCACGACGGCCCGCACGCGCACATGGTGCATGCCGACCCGAAGGGCAACTTCGTGCTGGTGGCCGACCTGGGGCTCGACCGCGTCATTTCCTACCGCTTCGATCGCATCACCGGCGTGCTGAGCCAGCCCAGCACGGTGGCCGTGTCGGAAAGCTCGGGCGCGCGCCATTTCGTGTTCCATCCGAACGGCAAGTGGTTCTACCTGGTGAACGAGGAGGCTTCCACCATCGCCTTCATGCGCTACGACAACGCCACCGGCGTACTCACGCTGGTGAGCGAGACCTCGGCGCTGCCCAAGGGCTTCAAGGGCACCAGCTACGCCTCGGGCATCCGCATGCTGCCCGACGGCCAGCACTTCGTGTCGCTCAACCGCCTGCACGACTCGATCTCCATCTTCAAGGTCGACGCCCGCACCGGCGCGCCCACGCTGGTGCGCGAGGAATGGTCGCGCGGCAACTACCCGCGCAGCTGCACGCTCGACCCGAGCGGGCGCTTCCTCTACGTGTGCCACAACAAGCAGGGCGACAACGTGGCCGTCTTCCGCGTGCAGGGCGGCGACGTTCGCTTCACCGGCCAGTACGTCGCGGTCGGTTCCGCCGCCGCCATCGAGTTTTCCGCGTGATGAAGAAATCGCTGTTGCGCTACATCGCCTCCCGCGCCGCGGGCATGCTGATCGTGCTCGCCATCGTGGCGGTGCTGGTCTTCGTGCTCACGCGCGCCGCTTCGGGCGACCCGGTCTCGGTGCTGCTGGGCGACCAGGCCACCGCGGCCGACATCGCCCGCGTGCAGAAGGAGTACGGCCTCGACAAGCCGCTGCCCGTGCAGTTCGGCTACTGGCTGCGCGAGGTGCTGCAGGGCAACCTCGGCCAGTCCATCTTCCTGCAGCGCCCGGTGACGCAGGCGCTGTGGGAGCGCTCCGAACCCACCACGCTGCTCGCGCTGATGGCGGTGGCCATCGCGGCGCTGATCGGCGTGCCATGCGGCATCGTCTCCGCCGTGTTCCGGGGGCGCGTGGTCGACCAGCTCTTCACCGGCATCGCGATGCTGGGCGCGAGCATTCCGAGCTTCTGGCTGGGCATCGTGCTGATCCAGATCTTCGCCGTCTCATTCGGCTGGTTCCCGGTGTCGGGCTACGGCGCGCCCGATGCGCCATTCGCCGAGCGGCTGCACTCGCTGGTGCTGCCTGCCACGGTGCTGGGCCTGCTGAATTCGGCGCTCATCATCCGCTTCACTCGCGCCTCGATGCTCGACGTGCTGGGCGAGGACTACGTGCGCACCGCGCGCTCCAAGGGTTTGAGCGAGCGCACGGTGGTGCTCAAGCACGCCCTGCGCAACGCGCTGGTGCCCATCGTCACGGTGATCGGCCTGACGGTCGCGCTGATGATCGGCGGCGCGGTCATCACCGAAACCGTGTTCGGCCTGCCCGGCGTGGGCAACCTCGTGGTCAGCGCGGTGCTGCGGCGCGACTACCCCGTCATCCAGGGCGCGCTGCTCGTCATCGCGGCGATCTACGTGCTCATCAATTTCTCGATCGACCTGCTGTATGCCGTGGTCGATCCGCGCGTGAAGGTGTGATGCAAATGCAAAGCCGAACAGCCGAACGCAGAAGTCGCGAAGGTTTCGCAGAAGTCGCAGAAGAGAAAACCAAAAGATGTCTTCTGTCTTTTCTGCGACCTTTGCGTAGCTTTTGTCTTTCTTCTGCGTTCGGCTGTCCGATCCCGTCTTTCTTCCCGCAGTACTGAAGAGCCCCCAATGCAAATGCCCCGAATGCTCCGCCAGCTGATGCACAGACGCATCGTGATGGTGTCCGCGCTGGTGCTGCTGGTGATCGCGGTGCTCGCGATCGGCGCGCCGCTGTTCGCCTCCATCGACCCCAACGACACGGCCGTGCTGGAGCGCCTGAAGGCGCCCAGCGCCGAGCACCTGCTCGGCACCGACGAGCTCGGCCGCGATCTCTATTCGCGCATCGTGCACGGCGCGCGCTACTCGCTGGCCATCGCCGCGCTCACCGCGCTGGGCGCCGTGATCGCCGGCACCGTGCTGGGCCTGATGGCGGGCTTCTTCCGCCGGCTCGACGCGCCGCTGATGCGCGTGGTCGACGCGATGATGTCCTTCCCGGACATCCTGCTGGCCATCGCGCTCGTGGCCATCCTCGGGCCTTCGCTGGTCAACACCGTGCTCGCGCTGGTGCTGGTCTACACGCCGCGCGTGGCGCGGGTGGTGCGGGCCTCGACGCTGGTGGTGCGCGAGCTGCTGTTCGTGGAGGCCGTGCGCGCGCTGGGCGTGCGCACCTCGCGCATCCTGTGGCGGCACATCCTGCCGAACCTGATGTCGCCGATCCTGGTGCAGGTGTCGTTCATCTTCGCCTATGCCATCCTGGCCGAGGCGGGGCTGTCGTTCCTGGGCGTGGGCGTGCCGCCCGAGATCCCGACCTGGGGCACCATGGTCGCGGGCAGCCAGCAGTACGCGCACCAGGCCTTCTGGGTGGTGCTGTTCCCGGGGCTCGCGATCATCTTCACCGCGCTGTCGCTGCAACTGCTGGGCGACGGCGTGCGAGACCTGCTCGACCCCAAGCTGAAGAAAGGCGCGTGATGACGACGACCGCCAACAACAACCAGACCCCGCGTCTCACGGTCAGCAACCTGAGCACCAGCTTCCCGACCGAGGACGGCCTCGTGCGTTCGGTCGCCGACGTGAGCTTCTCGATCCAGCCCGGCAAGACGACGGCGCTGGTGGGCGAGTCGGGCTCGGGCAAGTCGGTCACCAGCCTCACGCTGATGCGCCTGTTGCCCAAGACGGCCAACGCGCAGGTCAGCGGCAGCGCTTCCTTCGTGACGCGCGAGGGCAAGGCGCTCGACCTGCTGCAGATCGGCGAGCGCGAGATGCGTTCGCTGCGCGGCAACCAGCTGTCGATGATCTTCCAGGAGCCGATGACCAGCCTGAACCCGGTGTTCACCATCGGCGAGCAGATCGCGGAGAGCGTGCGCCTGCACAAGGGACTCGACCGCAAGGCGGCGCTGGCGCACGCGCAGCGCATGCTGGAGCTGGTGGAGATCCCGGCGGCCGCGCAGCGCATCCACGAGTACCCGCACCAGCTCTCGGGCGGCATGCGCCAGCGCGCGATGATCGCGCTGGCCATGGCCTGCGACCCGACGCTGCTGATCGCCGACGAGCCCACCACCGCGCTCGACGTGACCATCCAGGCGCAGATTCTCGAACTCATGCGCCGGCTGCAGGCCGAGACGGGCATGAGCATCCTGTTCATCACGCACAACCTCGGCGTGGTCGCGCACCATGCCGACGACGTGGTCGTGATGTATTCGGGCCGCGTGGTCGAGAGCGCGCCGGTGCGGCCGCTGTTCGCGCAGCCCGAGCACCCGTACACGCAGGGCCTGCTGGCCTGCCTGCCGGGCAAGGCGCGCCAGCCAGGCCAGCCCAAGCCCAAGCGGCTCTTCGCGATTCGCGGGCAGGTGTCGAGCCCGCTGGCGCCGCCGCCGGGGTGCGCCTTCGAGCCGCGTTGCGACCTCGCGCTCGCCGAATGCAGCGCCGCGATGCCGCCGCTGCTGGACATCAGGCAGGGGCGGCAGGCGCGATGTGTTCGTGTGCAGCCTGAGCAACCACTCGCGAGGGCCGCATGACGAACGCGCTGTTCCTGTCTTGCTCCCTCTCCCGCTTGCGGGAGAGGGCTGGGGTGAGGGTGGCCCCCGTGGCCCTCGCACGCACCCTCATCCCCCGCCTTCTCCCCCAAGCGGGAGAAGGAGCCAATACCGAATGCCCACGATGACCACCGCCGCTCCCCTCATCGAAGTCCGCGGACTCAAGAAATACTTCGGCAGCAGCGACCGCCCGGTACGCGCCGTCGACGACGTCTCCTTCGCGATCCAGCCCGGCGAGACGCTGGGCCTGGTCGGCGAATCGGGCTCGGGCAAGAGCACCATCGGCCGCACCGTGCTGCGCCTGCTCGAGCGAACCAGCGGCCAAGTGTTCTACCGGGGTGACGACATAGGCGAGCTCTCGGCCGAGCGCATGCGCCGGCTGCGCAGCAAGCTGCAGATCATCTTCCAGGACCCGTACGCCAGCCTGAACCCGAAGATGCGCATCAGCGCGATCCTCGGCGAGGCGCTGTCCACGCACGGCCTGCACAAGGGGGCGGCGGCGCGCGACAGGCGCATCGCCGAACTGCTCGAAACCGTGGGCCTGCGCGCCGAGCATGCCAACCGCTTCCCGCACGAGTTCTCGGGCGGGCAGCGCCAGCGCATCGGCGTGGCGCGGGCGCTGGCCGTGGAGCCCGAATTCATCGTGGCCGACGAGCCGCTGTCGGCGCTCGACGTGTCGATCCAGTCGCAGGTCATCAACCTGCTGGCCGACCTGCGCGAGCGGCTCGGGCTGACGATGCTCTTCATCTCGCACGACCTCGACGTGGTGGAGTACCTGTGCGACCGCGTGGTGGTGCTCTACCTCGGCAAGGTGATGGAAGTCGCCACCACCGAGGAACTGTTCGCGCGCCCCTCGCACCCCTACACCCGCGCGCTGCTGGCCGCGAGCCCCAAACCCGACCCGGAGATGACGACCGAGCGCATTGCACTGAAGGGCGACATCCCGAGTCCCATCGCGCCGCCCTCGGGCTGCGTGTTCCGCACGCGCTGCCCGCACGCCATCGATGCCTGCGCTCAGACGGTGCCGCCGCTGGAGGAGATTTCAGCGGGACACTACAGCGCCTGCATCCGCAAAGAACTGCCATCAAACATTGCCGCATGACCATGACCGCCGCCACCGACTTCACCGACCCGCTGCTGGGCAGCAACTTCAAGGGCTATCCGCGCACCGCCGCGCCGCGCCGCCGCAGCGAGATCGGCGCCGCCGGCTGGAACGTGCTGGCAGGCGACCTGCCGCTGCCGCTGGCCGTGCTCAAGCGCGAGGCGCTGGAGCACAACCTGGCGTGGATGCAGTCGCGCGTGCGCGAGTGGGGCATCGACCTCGCGCCGCACGGCAAGACCACCATGTCGCCGCAGCTTTTCCGGCGCCAGCTCGACGCCGGCGCCTGGGGCCTGACCTTCGCCACCGTCACGCAGCTGGCCGTGGGCGTGGCGGCCGGCGCGCGCCGCACGCTCATCGCCAACCAGGTGGTGAGCGACGAGGACCTGGCCGGCATCCAGATGCTGCTGAGCGAGCATGCCGACCTGCGCATCGTGTTCCTGGTCGATTCGCTGGCGCAGCTGGCGCTCATCGAAGACTGGTCGAAGCGCCATCCCGAGAGCGTGCCCTTCGACGTGATGATCGAGATCGGCGTGGACGGCGCGCGCACCGGCTGCCGCACGCACGAGGAAGCCGTGGCGCTGGCCGCGCGCCTGCGCGCCAGCGAGGCCGTGCGGCTGGTGGGCATCGAGTGCTACGAAGGGCAGGGCGCCACCGGCCAGAGCGAGCCCGACACGGCCTATGCCAAGGCGCTGATGGACCGCGTGGAAGCCGTGGCGCGCCACTGCGACGAGAACAGTCTTTTCGAGACCGACGAGGTGCTGGTCTCCGCCGGCGGCTCGGCCATCTTCGACCTGGTGGCCGGCCGGCTCAAGCCCGCGCTCGGTGCGCCGGTGCGCGGCCTGCTGCGCTCGGGCTGCTACGTGACGCACGACCACGGCTTCTACAAGCGCATGGTGAGCGCGGTGGACGAGCGCCTGGGTTGCGGTTGCGGAGAAAGCCTGGTGCCGGCGATGGAAGTCTGGGCCACGGTGCAGTCGCGCCCGGAGGCCGGCCTGGCGATCCTGGCGGTGGGCAAGCGCGACATCTCCTTCGACCTCTCGCTGCCCGTGCCCATCGCGCGCGCTGCGCGCGGCGTGCTGCAGCCGCAGGGCGTTCCCGCCGGCTGGAAGATCACCGCGCTGAACGACCAGCACGCCTACCTGCGCTGGGACGCGAACGAGGAAGCCGAGGCGCCGAAGGTCGGCGACCGCGTGGGCCTGGGCATCTCGCACCCCTGCACCACGTTCGACAAGTGGCACTGGATGCCGGTTGTCGAGCAGGACTACCGCGTGAGCGACGCGGTGGCCATGCACTTCTGATCGCATCCCGATGACCCCATCACTGCTCCAGAAGATCGCGGACATCCGCAGCGACGCCCCGGCGACGCGGCGCGCGATTCTCGACCTGATCCTCGAAGACCCCGACCGCGTGCTCGAAGAAAGCTTCGAGCAGCTGGCCGAGCGCTCGCGCAGCTCGGTGCCCACCATCATGCGCACCTGCCGCGACCTCGGCTTCGCGGGCCTGCGCGAGTTCAAGCTCGCGCTCGCGCAGGAACTCGCGCTGGGCGGCTCGCCGCTGCACCGCCGCGTGAACATCGAGGACGCGGCCGACGAAGTGGTCGGCAAGATCGCGCGCAGCGCGGCGGCTTCGGTTTCGGGCGTGCGCGGCCAGCTCGACATGCAGGTGCTCGACGGCGCCGTGGCCGCCATCGCGGCCGCGCCGCACGTCGACCTGTACGGCGCGGGTGCCACTTCCTGGTTCATGGCCAACGACCTGCAGGCTCGGCTCTTCCGCCTGGGCCTGTCGGCCAACGCATGGGCCGACTACCACTTGCAGCAGGTGGCGGGCGCGGCACAGCGGCCGGGCGGCGTGGTCATCGCCATCTCGCACGTGGGCGGCATGCCCTCGCTGCTCGACGCGGTGGACATCGCGCGCGGGCAGGGCGCCAAGGTGGTCGCGCTCACGCGGCCGGGCACGGCGCTCGCGGCCAGGGCCGACTTCCTGCTGGGCCTGTCGGTGCCCGACGACGCGGTGATGCACGTGGGCATCGACGCCTACCTCACGCACCTCACGGTCATCGAGATCCTCACCGTGCTGGTGGCTCAGCGCCGCGGCGAGCCCGCGGTGCAGCGCCTGCAGCGTGCGCGCGAAGCCTTCCAGCGCCACGGCATCGACGCCACCACGCATCCGCTGCAAAGCTGGGACGGCGGCGGCGTGAACGACGGAGGGAGCGCATCGTGAGCGGAGACGAGAACAGGGCCGTGCTGCTCGAAGCGGGCCTGGTGGTCGACGGCTCGGGCGGACCTTCGTGGCCGGGCGACGTGCTGCTGCAGGGCGACCGCATCGTCGCGCTCGGCGAAGGCCTGCGCGACCGGCTGCCGCAGGGGCTGGCGCTGGCCGATGTCGAAGTCGTCGACTGCCGCGCGAAGGTGATCGCCCCCGGCTTCATCGACGCGCACACGCACGACGACGCCATCGTGCTGCGCGACCCGCTGTGCCTGCCGAAGGTGTCGCAGGGCATCACCACGGTGGTGACGGGCAACTGCGGCATCTCGCTCGCGCCGTACCGCACGCCGCAGTCGCTGCCGCCGCTCACGCTGCTGGGCGCCGATTCGTTCAGGCACGCGACCATGGCCGAGTACCGCGCGGCCGTCGATGCGACGCAGCCCGCGCTCAACGTGGCTGCGCTGGTGGGCCACACCACGCTGCGCTTCGCGGCCATGCAGGCGCTGGACCGCCCGGCCAGCGCCGAAGAGCTGGCGCGCATGGAGGCGCTGCTCGACGGCTGCATGGCCGATGGGGCGCACGGCATGTCCTCGGGCCTGTTCTATGAAGAGGCCTTCGCGGCGCCCGCCGAAGAAGTGACGGCACTGGCGCGCGTGGTGAGCCGCCACGGCGGCGTCTACGCCACGCACCTGCGCAGCGAGATGCAGCAGATCATCGAGGCGCTGCACGAGGCCGGCGACTGCGCCTTCGAGGCCGGCGTGCCGCTGGTGATCTCGCACCACAAGTGCGCCGGCCCCGCCAACTGGGGCCGCACCAAGGAAACGCTGCCGCTGATCGAGTCGCTCGCGCAGCGCCAGAAGATCGCGATGGACGTGTACCCCTACGTGGCAGGCTCCACCGTGCTGCGCGAGGACCTGGTGGACGGCGTGATCGACGTGCTGCTGACCTGGTCCGACCCGCACCCGGAGATGACGGGGCGGCTCATTTCGGACATCGCGCGCGAGTGGGGCGTGAGCGAGCAGGAGGCCTGCTTGCGGCTGAAGCCCGGCGGCGCCTGCTACTTCCAGATGCAGGAGGAAGACGTGGAGCGCGTCATCTCGCATCCGCTCACCATGATCGGCAGCGACGGCCTGCCGCACGACCGCCATCCGCATCCGCGCCTGTGGGGTGCCTTCCCGCGCGTGTTCGCGCGCTACTGGCGCCAGCGCCGGCTGTTCACGCTGGAGCAGGCGGTGCACAAGATGACCGGGATGACCGCGCGCAACCTGCGCATCGCCGACCGCGGCCTGCTGCGCGCCGGCACCATGGCCGACGTGGTGGTTTTCGACCCCGAGACCATCGCCGACACCGCCACCTACGACAAGCCGCATGGCGTGAGCCTGGGCGTGGAGCGTGTGTTCGTGAACGGCGTGCTGGCCTATCGCGGCGGCGAGGCCGAGGCCCGCGTGCTCGCGCGCGCGGGGCGGATGCTCACGCGCGGCAGCGCGAGCTAGCTCCGGTCAGGCGAACACAAGGCAGACCGGCGTAGGCACCTGCGCCACCTGCACTGGCTGGTCGAGCCGGCCGGTGGCGGGGTCGATGCGCAGGCGCAGTATGGTGTCGCCCTTCTGGCTCAGCGCGTACAGGTGCCTGCCATCGGCGGCGGCAGCCAGGGCGCGCGGGAAGCGCAGGCCCTCGCTCCAATGCTGCAGCGGCGTCAGGTTGCCGCTGGCCGCGTCGACGCGGAACGCGGCGATGCTGTCGGCCAGCGGATGCTCCGACTTCAGCCTGCGGTTGCTTGCATAGAGGAACTGCCCCGAGGGATGCATCACCAGCGCAGCCGCGCTCTTCTGGCCGGTGTAGCCGTCGGGCAGGGTCGAGACGCGCTGCCGCTGCGCCCCGACAGCGCCGCTCGCCGCGTCGTAGCCGTAGCAGCTCACGGATGCATCGAGCTCACCCACCACGTAGAGATGGCGCTGCGACGGATGCAGCGTCAGGTGGCGCGGCCCGCTGCCGGCCTGCACGGCCGTGCGGCCGATGGGCGCCAGCTTGCCTTCCGCGAGGGTGAAGACGTTGATGCGGTCGCTGCCGAGGTCGGTCGCGAGCACGCGCCCACCCGAGGCATCGAACTGCACCATGTGCGGGTGCGGAGACTCCTGCCGCTCGGTGTCGGGGCCGGAGCCGGTTTCCTTCTCGATGCCCGAGACCTTGCCGAGCGCGCCATCGGTGCCGATGGGCAGCACGTTGTAGGCACCGCCGCCATACAGCGCTACCACCAGCGCCCGGCCGTCGGGCGACACGGCCAGGTGCGCCGGGATCACGCCCGAGAGCGACAGCGGCTGGCGGTTGACCAGCGTGAGCCGGCCGCTGCGCTCGTCGATGGCGTAGGCCTCGGCAGTGCCGGTGGGCAGGCCCTGGTACGTGTCGATCTCGTTGATCGCGTAGAGGAAGCGCCGGTTCGGATGCACGGCCAGGAAGGACGGGTTCGCGCTTTCCACCGTCTGCAGCGGCGTCCAGCCTCCGTCCTGCATGGCGAGCACGTAGATGCCTTTCGAGGCCGGCCCGCCGGCCGTGCCGCCGGGAGCGTCGAAGGTGTAGGTGCCGACATAGGCGAAGCGGGGCGCCGGCCCGGCGGGCGCTTCCGCGGGCACGGCTGGGGCCGGGGCTTGTTGCGCATTGGCGGGCAGCACGGGCGAGAGCGCGCCGAGCGTGGATGCGCCGCCGAGCCATTGCATGACGGTGCGGCGGTTCTGGCCGGTCTGGGCTGTCATGGTGTCGTTCCTCTCTCGATCGGGCCTCGTCACGGACGCACCGACATCGCGTGGTGGAAGATGTTGTTCGGGTCGTAGCGGCGCTTCACCTTGCGCAGGAAGTCGTAGAGCCCCTGGTCGCCGTAGTAGAGCTGCGGCCAGAAGGGGTAGGCCAGCATGTCGTTGTCGGGGTAGTTGATGTAGCAGCCCTCGTAGCGCTCGCCGGGGTAGGGCGTGCCGGCGCGGCGCTCGGGCACGTCGGGCGTGCCGTACACGTCGCGGTAGAAGTCGCCGATCCAGCGCAGGTGGCCGGCGTCGTCCTTCGCGTCGCGCCAGTAGGTCTGGTACTGCAGCTTCATGATCGATGCGCGCTGCGGCACTGCGGTGTCGGCGATGCGCTCTGGGTTGTTGACGGCGCCGCCGTACGAATCGACCTGCAGCAGCGACTGGCTCAGGTCCACGCCGGCGATGGTGCGCGTGAGGTGCGTGTAGATGCGCTGCGCCTCGCGCGCGCTGAAGTTCTGCTTCATGTAGGCCGACTTGTACTTGCCGCGCTGGTTTTCGCCGGAGCCGTTGAGATATTGCGTGGCGGTGAGCCAGTCGTAGCGCGTCACGGTGTGCGGCCTGGAGCACAGCAACTGGCCCGCGTCGCGCTGCGGTGCCGGGCCCACGCCGAACGGGCGGCCCTTGGCGGGCACGGGCGCGCAGGCGCGGAAGCGGTCGAGGAAGTCGTTGAGCACCGTCAGGTCGTTGCAGGTGCCGTCGGGGTTGCAGAACTGGGTGAGCATCACGATCTGGCCGGCCGAGCGGTGCGTGAGCTTCAGCAGCGAGAACATGCCCCAGGTGTCGGGGGACTTGCCGCGCGTGGCCCAGTAGTCGCCATAGGTGGTGAGCAGGGCGGTGAAGCGCTCGGGCGTCATGCTGGCCCAGTCGAAGGCCACCACCGCCAGCGCGACCTCGCGCGGCGCCGTGGGAAGTTTGTCGAACACGTAGCTGGTGATCGCGCCAAAATTGCCGCCGCCCGCGCCGCGGCAGGCGCGGAACAGGTCGGGGTCGCGGTCGGCGTCGACGGTGCGCGGCACCACCTTGCCGCGGTTGTCCACCGTGAGGATGTCCACCGCAGAGAGCCAGTCGACCGTGAGCCCCTGCAGCCGCGACAGCAGGCCGTAGCCGCCGCCGCAGATGTGGCCGCCCGCGCCCACCGAGTAGCAGGAGCCGCCGGGCAGGGTGACGTTGCCGCGCTTGTAGAGATCGAGGTAGCCGGTCCAGTTCTGCGTGCCGGGGCCTATGCGGAAGCGGCCGTCGCCGCGGGCTGCGGCGCCGGCCTGGTCGAGCAGGCTCAGGTCGAGGATTGCGCCGTCGGGATTGTTGGAGACGAAGTCCTCATAGCAATGCCCGCCGCTGCGCAGGGTGGGGCGCAGGCCCGCGTCGACGATGCGCTGCAGCGCGGAGGCCGCGTCGGCGGCGTTTTCCGCCAGCTCGATGCGGGAGGCGGCGTCCGATTCCGTCGAGGGCCATCGCAGGTTGAAACCCTTCTTCAGGGTGTTGTAGCGGGCGTCCTGGCGTGTCACGGTGATGGTCATGGGCACCTTCCAACGGATGTCTTGCAACGGAGCTTTTGGTTTGTAGAAACGGCAAGGCTTGAAATGTTTTTTCTTATATGCCTTGTTTTTCGCTTGGATTTGGCTTTTTACTGGCTCACTGGCGCGAATTTTTGGCTGTATTGAAAAATACTTTCACCGTAGGAACCCTTAGATGCCGACCGCCCTGCCGGCGCACTTCGTCGCAGTATTTCGACAGCTATAACCCTGAGACCGCTAAAGTTCTAACGTTCACGGTCAAAATCAGTCAAACTTGCGCATCTACATCGGCCGTCGAATTCCTACTGGAGCAAAGATGGACAAGGACGCTGAAGGCCTTGGCGCCGACTTCGAGCTGTGGCAACAGCTCACCGACGATTACGAAGCCGCGCTGGGCGCACTCGCCCGGGGCGAGCCGGGTGCGCGGGAGCGCGTGGTCCGGCTGTCGCTCGCGCTGCAGCACATGCATCCCGATCTTTCCGACCTTTCCCCGGTCGGCGACAGCCGCTGACGCGGCTTCATCAGAATGGGCGTCCTCGGCGGCGGCGCTCAGGCCGGAGCCGGCCGTCCGTACTCCTTCTTCTCTTCCTCCCCTTGCGCCTGGAACATGCGCGTGAAGTCGCAGCACTCCTGCGCCAGCATCACGATCGACGAGGTGAGGGCGCTGCGGTGCTCGCCCTTGTGCATCGCCACGTAGCGCACCACCGGCAGGGCGGGCGCCACCTCGACCACTGAAAGCATGCCGGCCGTCACCAGCGGCTGAAGGCACTCGCGCGGCAGGTAGCTCACGCCCAGGCCCGACACCGTCAGCCCGGTCAGCGCCACCAGGTTGCTCACCACGATCACGTCGGCGGGCTGCACGCCCTGCTCCTTCATCCATGCGTCGTAGGCGCGGCCGGTGCCGGAGTTGTTGCCCTGCACCAGCATGCGGTGGCGCGCCAGTTCGTGCAGCCGCATGGCGGCGCCATTGGAAGGTGAAGGCACCACGCCCGGCTTGCACATCCACGCGCTCCTCACCTGGCCGATGACCTTGTGCGGCATGCGCGAGTCGGCGAAGGTGTCGGGCACGATGACCAGGTCGAGTTCGTCGGCCAGCAGCTTGTCGCGCAGCTGCAGGCTGTCGTCCACGTCCGGCTCGAGGATCACCTTCGGGTAGTGCTGCCGGATCAGGCCGACCAGCCGCGGCAGCCAGGTCATCGCCGTGAGCTCGGTCACGCCGAGGCGGATGCGCCGCTCCACCACGCCCGGCTTGCCGAACTGCTCGATGGCCGCGTCGCGCTGCTCCAGCAGCTTGCGCGCGAGCACGAACATCTCCTCTCCCTTCTCGGTGAGGCGGGCGGTGCGCTGGCTGCGGTCGAACAGCTCGGTCTCGAACAACTGCTCCAGCTCGTGCACCCGCTTGGAGATGGCCGACTGCGAGGTGTGCAGCTGGTTGGCGGCCTGCGCGAAGCCGCCGAGGCGGGCGATCCAGTACAGGGCTTCGAGTTGCTTGAAGGTCATCACGGTGGAGCGGGCTCCGAAGGAACGCTTTTTCTCATGTGATTCGATCACAAAAAATCGCTTTTGGAAATTGATGGCGAGGCTGAAGATTCGCCCCGATCCACCGTCATCGACTCTTCTTCAAGGAACCCGCCATGGACTTCAGGAAACTGCCCCTCGCATTCGGACTGGCTCTCGCATTCGCCTGTGCCGCCGCCAGCGCCCAGGACGGCGGCACGCTGCAGAAGATCAAGGACAGCGGCACGATCCAGATCGGCGCGCGCGACAGCCAGATCCCGTTCTCGTACAAGCTCGGCTCCGACGGCGACCCCATCGGCTTCACCAACGACATCTGCCTGAAGATCGTCGACGCGGTGAAGGCCAGGCTGGGCCTCGCGAAGATAGAGGTGCGCTACACCATGCTCAACTCGACCAACCGCATTCCGCTGCTGCAGAACGGCACCGTCGACCTCGACTGCGCGACCACCACCAACACCACGCAGCGCCAGCAGCAGGTGGACTTCGCGCCCAGCCACTTCGTGGCCAACATCACTGCCGCCGTGCGCAGGAACTCCGGCATCGACACCTTCGCCGACCTCAACGGCAAGAACGTGGCCACCGTCTCGGGCAGCACCTCGATCCAGCTGCTGCGCGTCGCGCGCAAGAGCGGCGCCATCGAAGTCAACGAGATCCCCGGCAAGGACACCTCCGACGGCTTCCTCCGGCTGTCCAACGGCCGCGCCGACGCCTATGTGCTCGACGACGTGCAGCTCGCCGGCATGATCGCCAGCGCGCCCAACCCGGGCGAATACAAGATCCTCAAGGAATCGCTGCGCCAGGAGCCCTACGGGATCATGCTGCGCAAGGACGATCCGCAGTTCAAGGCGCTGGTGGACGAGACCGTCACGGGCCTGATGAAGTCGGGCGCCATCGAGCAGCTCTACACCAAGTGGTTCCTCTCGCCGATCCCGCCGAGGAACGCGAACCTCAACTTCCCGATGACGGACGCGGTGCGCGAGATCTACAAGAACCCGAACAACAAGGGCGTCTGAGCGATGGGTTCCGAGCTGTCTTCCAAACACCCCCACGGACTGGCCTTTCCTGACGCGCTCATGCGCGAGGTGAAAGCGCGCTTCCTGCAGGTCGACCACGACCACCATGGCCGCGAGCGCCTGTACTTCGACAACGCCGGCGGCTCCTTCCGCCTGAAGGCCGCGGCCGAGCGTTTCGCGCAGGTCGATGCCATTCCCGACAACACCGAGCGCATCCACGCCACGGCCGTCGAGCTGCAGCAGATCCAGGCCAGGGGCTGCGACGACCTGCGCACCATCCTCAACGCCACCGGCGGCAGCGTGTACGCCTCGCTCACCGCCTCGGGCGCGATGTTCGACATGGTGCGCGCGGTGGCCGAGAACGTGCCGGGCACGAACATGGTCACCACCGTGCTGGAGCACCCCTCGGCATTCGACGCGATGAGCCTCTACGCCCAGCGGCTGGGCCGCGAGCTGCGCGTGGCGAAGAGCAACCCCGTCACCGGCGGCGTGGACGTGGACGAGATCGTGCGGCTGGTCGACAAGGACACCTGCCTGCTCAACGTGATCCACGCGTCGAACATCTCGGGCGCCAAGCTCGACATGGAAGCCATCGTGCGCCGCGCGCGCGAGATCAAGCCCGACCTGTACATCCTGGTCGACGCCGTGCAGCACGCGCCGCACGGTCTCATCGACCTGCAGAAGACGCCGGTGGACGGCATCAATCTCGCGCCCTACAAGTTCTTCGGCTGCCGGGGCTCGGGGCTGTCGTGGGTGTCCGAGCGCGCGGCCGTGCTGCCGCACCACAAGCTGGCCGGCAAGAAGCCCGGCTACTGGGACCTGGGCAGCGCCTCGCCGTGGCAGTTCGCGGTGCTCACCGAGATCGTCGACTACGTGTGCTGGCTGGGCGGGCACTTCACCCAGGCCACGGATCGCCGCGCGTTGTTCGTCGCGGGCATCACGCACATCGAGCTGCACGAGCGCGCGCTGCTGTCGGCGCTGCTCGACGGCAACGCGAACGCCATAGGCATGCGCAAGATGGAAGGCGTCAACGTCTTCCTCGACTACGAGGACCTGAGCAAGCGCGACCTGATCCTGGGCATCGGCTTCGACCGCATCGACTGCACGCAGGCGGTGGTCGAGTATGCAAAGCGCGGCGTGACGGTCTACGAGCGCGTGGCCAGCAGCATCTACTCGAAGCGCATGCTGGAATCCTTCGGGCTCGCGGGCACGGTGCGGGTGTCACCGCTGCACTGCCACTCGATGGCCGACATCGAGAAGTTCCTGCGCATCACCCGCGAGATCGCTCAGAACGGGTAGTGCCGCGGCGTGGTCTGCACGGTCACCCAGCGCAGTTCCGTGAAGGCCTCCACGCCCGCACGCCCGCCGAAGCGGCCGTAGCCCGAGGCCTTCACGCCACCGAAGGGCATCTGCGCCTCGTCATGCACCGTAGGTCCGTTCACGTGGCAGATGCCGGACTCGATGCGCTTCGCCACGTTCCACGCGCGCGCCACGTCGCGGCCGAACACCGCTGAAGAGAGGCCGAACTCGTTGTCGTTGGCAACCGCCACCGCTTCTTCCTCGCCGTTCACGCGCACCACCGCCTTCACCGGCGCGAAGGATTCCTCGCGGTAGATCTCCATCGCCGGCGTCACATGGTCGAGCACGGTGGCGGGCATCAGCGTGTTGTCGGCCTTGCCGCCGCACACCAGCTTGGCGCCCTTGGCCAGCGCGTCGTCGATGAGCGCGTTGCAGCGCTTCACCGTGCTCATGTCGACCACCGAGCCGAGCACCACCGGGCCTTCGCGCGGATCGCCCAGCGGCAGCGACTGCGCGCGGGCCGCGAACCTGGCGACGAACTCGTCGGCCACCGCGTTGTCGACCACGATGCGCTCGGTCGACATGCAGATCTGCCCCGAGTTGGCGAAGGAGCCGAAGATGGCCGCGTTCACCGCCGCGTCGAGGTCCGCGTCGTCCAGCACCACGAAGGGCGCCTTGCCGCCGAGTTCGAGCACGGCGGGCTTCAGGTACTTCGCGCAGGTCTGCGCGATGAGCCGGCCCACGCGCGTGGAGCCGGTGAAGTTGACTCGCCGCACGGCCGGGTGCGCCACCATCGCCTCGACCACCGCGCCGGCGTCTGCGGGCGCGTTGGTCACGAAGTTGACGACGCCCCTGGGCAGCCCGCCTTCGTCCAGCGCCTCGATGATGAGCGCGTGCGTCTGCGGGCACAGCTCCGAGCCCTTCAGCACCACGGTGTTGCCGCAGGCCAGCGGCGTCGCGATGGCGCGCGTGGCGAGGATCACCGGCGCGTTCCACGGCGCGATGCCGACCACCACGCCCGCCGCCTGCCGCACGCCCAAGGCGAGGCTGCCGGGCACGTCCGAAGGAATCACCTCGCCCGCGATCTGCGTGGTGAGCGATGCGGCCTCGGTGAGGATGCCTGCCGCCAGGTGCACGTTGAAGCCTGCCCACAGCGCCGATGCGCCGGTCTCGCGTGCCATCGCCTGCACGAAGGCATCGGCGCGCGCTTCGAGCGCATGCGCGGCCTTCAGCAGCGCGGCGCGGCGCTCGCCGGGGCCGGTGGCCGACCATGCGGCGAAGGCGCGGTGCGCGGCCTCGACGGCGGCGACTGCGTCGGCCGGCGTGGCGGCCGGCGCGCGCGTGGCGATGCCGCCGTCCAGCGGGTTGCGGCGCTCGAAGGTCGCGCCGCCGGTGGCCGCGCGGCGCTCGCCGTCGATGAGCATGGAAATGTCGGTCATGGGAAGTCCTTTGCGAGGAGAAAAGAAGAAAGAGGGGGTATCAGGCGACGCCCAGGTAGGCCTGGCGCACCGCGTCGGAATTCAGCAGCGCCTGCGCCTCGCCCGAAGCCACGACGCGCCCGCGTTCGAGCACATAGCCCCGGTCGGCGGCCTGCAGCGCCTTGCGCACGTTCTGCTCGACCATCAGCACCGTCACGCCCTGCGAGGCGATGCGGCGCACGATGGACAGCAGCTCGTCGACCATGCGCGGCGCGAGGCCCAGGGAGGGCTCGTCGAGCATCAGGAGGCGCGGCCCGCTCATCATGGCGCGGGCCACGGCCACCATCTGCTGCTCGCCGCCGCTCATGGTGCCGGCGAGCTGCGTGGCGCGCTCCTTCAGGCGCGGAAAGTCGTCGAAGGCGCGCGCGAGGCGCTCGGCGCGCAGCCGCGCCGGAATGAGCCAGCCGCCAAGCTCCAGGTTCTCGGTGACCGTCATCTGCGCAAAGAGCTGGCGCCCCTCGGCCACC
This sequence comes from Variovorax sp. V15, assembly GCF_041154425.1. Lineage (NCBI taxonomy): Bacteria > Pseudomonadati > Pseudomonadota > Betaproteobacteria > Burkholderiales > Comamonadaceae > Variovorax > Variovorax sp. V15. The sequence continues at coordinate 5,344,535 of NZ_AP028659.1, read as the reverse complement.
AGCGCGAGGCCGCGCTTCACGCAAGCGGCAGCGTCGGCCGAAGGCAGGGCGACGCCGTCGAGCAGCACCTCGCCGGTTCGCGGCAGCAGGCCGGCCAGCGCCTTCAGCAGCGTGGTCTTGCCCGCGCCGTTGGGGCCCAGTACGACGGTGACGCCGGGCTGCACTTCCAGGCTCATGCCCTGGATGACCTGGAAGCCGTGATAGCCGGCCGACAGGCCGCGCGCGCTCATGTGGCTCATGTTCGTGCCGCTCATGCCGTCGCCTCCACCTCGTCGCCGAGGTAGGCCTCGACCACCTCCGCGTTGCGCACCACCTCGGCGGGCGTGCCGTCGGCGATCTTGCGGCCCTGGTGAAGCACCAGCACGCGCTCCACGTACTTCAGCAGCGTGGCCACCGCATGCTCGATCCACACGACCGTGAGCCCGTGCTCGTCGCGCAGCCGGCGGATGCGCCGCGCCATCGCGTCGACCTCCGCCTCGGTGAGCCCCGCCGCCACCTCGTCGAGCAGCAACACGCGCGGCCGGGTGCCGAGCGCCATGCCGATCTCCAGCAGCCGCTGCTGCGAGGGCGTGATGCCGGCGGCGGTGTTGTTCGCGAGCGCGCCGAGGCCCAGCATGTCGAGGATCTCGCCCGTGCTGCCCAGCCCCGCGATGGGCTCGCGGTGCCTGCCCGCGAACTGCATGCCGAAGCGAACGTTGTCTGCCAGCGTCATGTCGGCCATCACGCGCGGCGTCTGGAAGGTGCGCGCGATGCCGTGGGCCGCGTACAAGTGCGGGCCGCGCCGCGTCAGCTCGATGCCGTCCTCCACCAGCAGCCGGCCGGAGGTCGGCATGACCACGCCCGAGATGGCGTTGAAGAAGGTCGTCTTGCCCGCGCCGTTCGGTCCGATGATTCCGACGATCTCGCCCGAGCGCAGCGTGGCGCTCACCGAGTCGACGGCGGTGAGGCCACCGAAGCGCACCGTGAGCTCGCGGGCTTCCAGCAGGATCCGCGGATTGCTCATGGCCGCGCCTCCCTCGACGCCGGCGCCTTGCGCCGCCACAGCGACGCGAGCCCGTCGGGCAGGTACATCACGCAAAGGATCAGCAGCAGCCCCAGCACCATCATGTAGCCGTAGGGCAGCTGCAGCCGCAGCGTTTCCGACAGCAGGCTGAACACGACGGCCGCGGCCACCGGCCCGCCGATGCTGGCCGCGCCGCCGATCATCGCGATCAGCACGGTCTGGAAGCCGATGAAGGGGCTGAACACCGCTGGCGGGTCGATGTAGGTCCAGCGCACCGCCATGGCCGCGCCGACCGCGCCCGCGAAGGCGGCGGTGAGCGCGAAGCCCATCACCTTCGCGCGGCGCGTGTCCACGCCCAGTGTCTGGGCACGCTGCTCGTCGGCGCCGATGCCCGCGAGCGCCAGCCCGAAGCGGCTGCGCTTGACGAGCAGCGCCGTGGCGATGGCGGCACCGGCTATGGCCAGCACCGTGAGATACACCGTCTCGTTCGATGGCACCACGCTCAGCACGCGGCCCACCGTGCCCGAGACCTGCTTCTCGACGAAGGTCACGGCGTGGCGGATCAGCTCCGTCATGCCGAAGGTCAGCACCGCGAAGTAGGTGCCGCGCAGGTGCAGCACTGCCGCGCCCATCAGCACCGCCACCGCGCTCGCGACGGCCGCGCCGCTCAATATCACCAGCGGCCAGGGCAGCACCTCGAGCAGCGTCGCGCTCGCATACGCGCCGAGCCCGAAGAAGGCCGAGGTGGCGAGCGAGAGATAGCGCGTGGCACCGCAGAAGAGCGACCAGCTCGTGGCCAGTGCGATGTACATCAGGCAGCCGAGCGCGACCGAAGCCACGAACTCCGTCGCCACCCATGGCACGGCAGCCGCCAGCACGAGGCCGGCGCCGAGCACCCACCAGGGCTTGTTCGTTGCAGACAGGAGAAGAGTCATTTTCTGGAGAACAGTCCGTTGGGCCGCCAGATCAGCACGCCGATGAACACGGCGTAAGACAGCAGCATCTTGAGCGAGGGGCTGGTGAAGTGCATGCCCAGCGCCTCCACCACGCCCAGCAGCAGGCCGCCGACCAGGCTGCCCGCGACGCTGCCGAAGCCGCCGAGGGTGATGACGATCAGCGCCGTCACCGTGTAGGGCTCGCCCATCGAGGGAGAGATTTCATAGGTCATCGACAGCAGCGAGCCGGCCACGCCCGACAGGCCCAGGCCGATGCCGAACATCAGCGGATGCAGCCGCCTGGTGTTGATGCCCACCAGCTGCGCGCCGGTGGGCGACTGCATCAGCGCGCGCACCGCCTTGCCCAGCAGTGTGAGCTTGAGCAGCGCGATGAGCACCAGGCTCAGCGCCAGCGCCACGCCGAAGAGCACCAGCTTGTTGGCGGTGAAGCGCATCTCGCCCAGTTGCACCGGGTCGGCCAGGTAGTCGTAGCCGCGCAGGTCGCCGCCCCACACGAGCAGGGCGGTGTTCTGCACCAGGAACATCAGGCCGAAGCCCACCATCAGGCTGCGCGCCTCGAACACGTCGACGTTCGGCGCGCGCGCCGCCACCTGCCGGAAGCACAGCCGGTGCACCGCCATGCCCAGCGCCATCAGCAGCACGAAGGCCACCGGCATGAACAGCAGCGGCGACACGCCCAGCGCGGTGTGCGCCCACCAGGTCGCGAAGGCGCCCAGCATCAGGAACTCGCCGTGCGAGATGTTCATGATGCGCATCAGCCCGTACTGCAGGTTCAGCCCGATGGCCACCAGCGCGTAGATGCCGCCCGTGATCAGTCCGCCGGCCAGAAGCTCGGCCCATCCGGAGAAAGACACGTGCCTACTTCCAGGCCGGCTTCGGCATCAGCTGCGCGGTGGCGCGGTCTTTCGGCCAGACCACTTCGAAGTCGCCGCCCTGCCATTGCGACACCGTGCCCGGAATCGACGCGTTCTCGCTGCCCTCGAAGCGGATCGGGCCGAGGATGGTCTTGAACTCGTTCTTCGCGATGTGCTCGCGCAGCGCCTTGCGGTCCAGCCCGATCTTCTCCACCGCCTGCTGAAGTATCTGCAGCCCGGCCCATGCATGGCCGCTGGCCCAGCGATCGGGCTCCTTGCCGAACTTCTTCGTGTGTGCGTCGAAGTAGGCCTTGGCCTCGGGGCTTGTCTTGCCGTTCCACGAGCCCATGCCGATCACGCCCTCGGTGTTGGCGGCCATCACGTTCCTGTAGAGCTGGAAGGCGGTGCCGACAGAAGCGTAGAAATGCTTCGGGTTGAATCCCACCTCGCGCGCCTGCCGGCTCGCGAGGATGGTGTCCGGCGGGTAGGTGATGCCGATGAAGGCGTCGGGGCTCAGGTCCTTGATGGTGCGCAGCACCGGCGCGAGGTCTTTCACGCCCAGCGGGTAGCTCTTGCGCTCCACCACCTGGATGCTCGTCTTCTTCAGCGCGTTGTTCAGCGCCGCGAAGTTCTCCAGCCCGAACAGGTCGTCCATGTAGACGATGGCGATGGTCTTCACGTTGTTCGCCACCAGCATGTCGACCAGCGCGCCCATCATCTTGTCGGGCTGCTGCAGCAGCGAGAAGAAGAACGGCAGGCGCATGTCGATCAGCTTGCGCGAGAGCGCGGTGGGCGCCAGCAGCGGATAACCGAAGCGGTTGGCTAGCGGCGCGACCGCGAAGTTGGCGCCGGAGCCCCAGGGCGGCAGCACCAGGTCGACCTTGTCGCTGCCCATGAGCTTCTCGAAGGTGCGAACGCAGGTCTCGGTCTCGCTGCGGTCGTCGTAGCCGATCAGCTCGATGGGGCGCCTCGTGCCTTTCACCGAGAGCCCGCCCGCCGCGTTGACCTGCTCGGCCCACAGCAGGTAGTTGGGTTCCTGGCTCACCTGCGCGCCTGCCGCCCAGGGGCCTGTGCGTGCGATGGCGTAGCCGATCTTCACGGGGCCGCTCTGGGCGAACAGTTGCGGCGCGACGGCGGCCGCTCCGAAGGCGGTGGCGGTGCCCTTGATCCAGGTGCGGCGATCGGGTCGAAGCATTGAAGTCTCCTCCGGGCGTCGGTATGCGCCCGCTGCCCGGAATCGTAGAAATCGCAGCCTTCGCGCGCTGTGCCAGCCGCGCACAAAGCACTTGACGCAGCGTGCACGCGCCTAGTGGTTAACCCGCAATCCCTTGGGCCGCGAAGGCGCTTCACAATGCGCGGCAACCCGGCTTCGTGCTGAAATCTTTCGTTCTCGTCTCCACTGCCGTTACAGCCGCCCAGCCCGCATGACCGCCTCGCTGCTCCTGTCCACCGACCAGATCCCGCCCAAGGAGCGCGGGCCGCTGTGGTGCGAATGGGTGTGGCGCCACTTCGGCGGACTGGGCTCCGACCTCTACGACGACAGCGAATTCGACGGCCACCTCGCGGCCTCGCACGCGGGCGACGTGATCCTCACGCGGCTGGAGGCCAACCGCCACCGCGTGCTGCGCACCACGCAGATGGCGCGGCTGAGCGAGGCGCCCTACCTGAAGATCGTCGCGCCCTGGCAGGGCTCGGCCGAGGTCACGCAGCGCGGCCGCGCGGCGGCGGTGCGCTCGGGCGGATGGACGCTCTACGACACCACCGCCGACTACACCGTGGCCAACCCCGAGCGCAGCGACCACCTGATCGTGATGCTGCCCAAGAACCAGATCGCATCGCCCGCGCTGCCGCTCAACGACCTGGTGGCGCGGCGCATCGGCGGCGGCAGCGGCATCTCGCGCGTGGCGCTGGAGACCATGCGCAACACCTACCTGGAGCTGCCCTTCATGAGCGAGGCCGCCGCGCGCGGCGCGGGCGAACTGCTGATCCAGCTCGTGCGCCTTTCGCTGATGGAGCTGGCGGGCCAGGAAACGCTGCAGACGCAGCGCGAGGCCCTGAAAGACCGCATCCGCCGCCACGTTGCGCAGAACCTGCACGACCCGGCGCTGTCGATCGACAGCATGGCCCTGGCCCTGCGCTGCAGCAAGCGACTGCTGCACAGCGCCTTCGCCGACGACGACGAAACCCTCAACGGCTACATCCAGCACCAGCGGCTGGCGGCAAGCATCCGCGAGCTGCTGGACCCGGCCAACGCCGCGAGGTCGATCACCGACATCGCGCTGGCCTCCGGCTTCGGCAACCTCTCGCACTTCAGCCGCGTGTTCCGCGAGCACACGGGTGGCAGCCCGAGCGAGTTCAGGCGGCAGGCGAAGCTGCGCTGACCGGCGGCACCGCATCGTCCACGCTCCACGGCGCATACACCTCGGCGTGCAGATCGGGCGAATTCACCTTGGCCAGCAGGTCGCGCACGTCGTCCTTCACACGCGCCAGCGACAGGCGCACGCCGCGCACGCGCACGTAGGCCGCGAAGTCGCACAGTGCCTCGATGCTGGTCGCGTCGAGGTCGGGCGATTCCTCCAGGCTCAGCACCATGCGCTGCAGGCCCGGCGTGACGTCGATGCGCGCGCGGATCGACGCGAACACCGCGTCCGCATTGCCGAAGAAGAGCGGCACCTCGGGCCGCGCGATCAGTACACCCGGGGGCACCACCGCCTCGGGGTGGCGCGCGGTATCGACGAAGTCGTGGCTCTGGCCGAGCCGCCCGAGCCAGCTCACGGTGGTGCGCGTGAAGCCGCGCAGCAGCAGTAGGATGCTCACGCCGATGGCCGCCAGCAGACCGTTGAGCACGCCCAGCACCAGCACCGCCGCGACCGCCACCAGCGCCACCAGCCGGTCGCGCCGCCACTGGAAGTAGGGCCGCAGCGCCGTAGGGCTTAGCGTGTGGCTCACTGCGTGGATCACGATGGCCGCCAGCAAAGGCTCGGGAGTGTGCGCGATCCACGGCAGCAGCGTGAGCACCGCCACCAGCACCACCAGCCCCGCCACGATGCCGGCCGCCCGGCTTCTAGCACCCGCGGATTCGTTGGCCGAGGTGGCCGAGTAGCCTGCGCCCACCGGCATGCCCTGGAACAGCGCCGACAGCAGGTTCGCGCCGCCCAGCGCCAGCAGGTCGCGGTTGGCCGACACGTTGTCGCCATGGCGCATCGCGAAGGTACGGATCGAGCCGTAGGATTCCGCATAGAGGATCAATGCCATCGCGAAAGCCAGCCCGCCGAGGTTCTGCCACTGCGCCCGGTCGAGCTGCGGCACCGTCGGATGAGAGAAGTCGAGCGAAATCGGCCCCACCGCCGCCACGCCCCATGCGTGGCAGAGGCCGCACACGTCGAGCACGATGCCGGCCACGATCACCAGCAGCGCCGCCGGCACCGCGCGCCAGCGTGCAAGGCCGCGCAGCAGCACCAGTGCCGTGAGCGCCATTGCCGCGCCCGCGATGTTCCAGTGCCGCCAGTCGGCCACCAGCCCTGCGAAGAGTCGGAAGAAATCGCTGTGCGCCGGATGCACGTCGAGCACCTTGGGCAACTGCTTGACCACGATGGTGAGCGCCAGCCCCAGCGCGAAGCCGCGCAGCACGGGCTTGGCGATCAGGCTGGACACCGCGCCGAGCCGGGCAATGCCCGCGATGACGAAGAACACCCCGGCGAGAAGAACGATGCCCATGCCCATCGCCAGCCGCGTGGCGGTGTCCACTCCCGTCACCGACGTGGTGGCGGCGAACAGCACCGCGGCAGACGAAGAGGTGGCGGAAACGATTGCGAAGCGGCTGCTGCCGAAGAGGCCGTAGACCAGCAGCCCCGCGAAGAGTGCGATCACTCCGGCCTGCGGCGGCAGCCCCGCGATGCCCGAATAGGCCACAGCCTCGGGAAGAAGCAGGCCGGCGATGGAAATGCCGGCCACGATGTCGGCGAGGCCGGGGTGGCGGGCGTTGGCTGTCGGTGTCGGCGAGGGTTCGGCGGCCATGGGCAGGCAAGTGTGCTGTTGTCGCCCCATGCTGGCAATGGCTCGCGGACCGGAAGCTGACTCATCGAACGGGCATACTCGCGCGCGCCCGAAAAACCATATGTCTCTACAACAAGGATCCCATGTCAGGACACGGCTTTCACGTGCACGGCCCGCACGATCACGAACTCGAACACGCCGCATCGGGCGGCCACGGTCATGGCGACGGCCATCACGCAGCCTCGGCGGCGGAGCACTCCGGCGGCATGAGCATGACGAGCAAGATCGCCATGTGCACGGCCGTCATCGCCACCTTCGGCGCCATCTTTGCGTACATGGGCGGTGCCACGCAGGCCAACGCGGGCATCTACAAGAACAACGCCGCCATCAAGAAGACCGAAGCCTCCAACCAGTGGAATTACTTCCAGTCGAAGAGCACCAAGCAGGCCCTCGCCGAATTCGCCCGCGACACCGCGGCCGACGAAGCGCGCAAGCAGGGCTGGCAGGCCAAGGTGGCGCGCTACGAGCAGGAGAAGACCGACATCCAGACCGAGGCGAAGAAACTGGAGGCGGAAGCAAGTAAGTGGGATGCGAAGTCGGATGAGCAGATGCATCAGCATCATCGGTGGGCTCAGGCGACTACCGTGCTGCAGGTTTCTATTGCGTTGGCTGCCATTGCACTGTTGACGAAGAACAAATGGCTGGAGCGGGCGATGTTCGGGGTGGCGGTGGCGGGGCTTGCCGTGGGTGGTTTGGCCGCATTCCACGTGTAATCCTCCGGGCCCCTCGGGCTCCGAAATCGCGCCGAAACCGGACACCCGTCAAGAAACCCTCCCTCCGGAATAAAGCTTGGCGCGCGCCAGGCAATGCGCGTATGGTGGGTTCACTTGTTGCTCGCGCCAACCCATCGATCCTGGTGGCACGCCTGTACTGAGTACCGGGGTGTGCCATGGATGGAGAAACTTTCGTCTACGACGGCCGGGCAGGGCCGTGGACCTGCACTATCAGCCTGCTGAAGGCCGATGACGGCAACTTCGCCGCGGTGGGGGACATCGCGTTCCGGGGCGAGCATCGGTGCAAGCTGGTGCTGACGCGGCCCGGCATTTCGGTCGAGACCGGCATCGGCATCCTGAAGTGCCGCTGCATCGCCTGGATAGAGCAGGCGCAACTCGACGACGAACAGCAGACGACGCTTCCCACCTGAGCAGCCTGCCTGCCTACTTCTGCTGCTGCTGCGGAGCCGTCGGCGCAGTGGTGGGAGCGGTCTGCGCGCCACCCTGCACCTGCGCGGCCGGCGGCGGGGCTGTTTCACGCGAGGGGCCTTCGCCGCGCTTGTCCACGGCGTAGAAGTAGATCAGCGCGCCGAGCATCACGAGGATGGCCACTGTCACGCTGAACACGAACACGCGCTGGTTGTCGCGCCGGTCGTCCCTTGCCTGCTGTCTTCTCGATAGTTCGCTCATGGCATCTTTCCTTTCCTGCGACGGCGCGGATGAATGCAGGAGCGCAGACATCCGCACGTTCAAGGGAAACGCTAGGACTTCATGAGGCGCCACGTGTCGGACATCCACTGAGGCCCCTGTCGCGAAGACACCCGAACGCTGGCAACGCGAGATGCTCTTGTCCGACACCCCGGCACCGGTGCCTCGTCCAGATTGACCGGGCCGGCAGCCAGAGCACCCGGCAAGGAGCACGCGATGACTCAGATGGAAGCGGCGGGACCGGACGCGGGAGGAGAGCGGGGGCAGGCGGAACCACCCGGGCGCAAGGAGGGCTGGCTCTCCAAGCTCGGCCCGGGCCTCATCACGGGCGCGGCCGACGACGACCCCAGCGGCATCGCCACCTACTCCCAGGCCGGCTCGAAGTTCGGCTACGACATGGGCTGGACGCTGCTGCTGACCTATCCGCTGATGGTCGGCATACAGCTCGCCAGCGCGCGTATCGGCCGGGTCAGCGGCCATGGGCTGACGGAGGCCTTCCTGCGGCTGTGGCCGCGCTGGGTGGTGTGGCTGCTGGTGGGTTCGCTGGTGGTTGCCAACGTGATCAACCTGGGTGCCGACCTGAACGCGATGGCCGATGTTTCCGCGCTGGTGGCGGGGGGCTCCAAGGCAGCCTATGCAATCGGCTTCGGCGTGGTGTCGCTGGCGCTGCAGATCTGGCTGCCCTACGAACGCTACGTGCGGGTGCTGAAGTGGCTCACGCTCTCGTTGCTCTCGTACGTGGCGGTGGCCTTCGCCGCCCACGTCGACTGGGCGGCCGCAGCCAAGGGCGCTCTGCTGCCGCACCTGCAGTGGAACAAGGACTTCATCACCACCTGGGTCGCGATCCTCGGCACCACCATCAGCCCTTACCTGTTCTTCTGGCAGGCCTCGCAGGAGGTGGAGGAGATCAAGCGCGTGCCGCAGGACCAGGCCCTGCGGCACGCCCCCGCGCAGGCGCCGGGCCAACTGCGCCGCCTGAAGATCGACACCTGGGTGGGCATGGGCTTCTCCAATGCCATCGCCTTCTTCATGATCATCGCGACGGCGGCCACCCTGCATGCGCACGGCCAGACTTCCATCGAGACGACTGCGCAAGCAGCGCAGGCGCTCAAGCCGGTGGCGGGCGAGGCGGCTTTCGTCCTGTTCGGCATGGGCATCGTGGGAACCGGGCTGCTTGCGTTGCCCGTGCTCGCCGGCTCGGCCGCGTATGCGCTGGCGAGCCTGCTGGGCGTTCGCAAGGGCCTGGACCATGCGCCGGGCAAGGCCCCGGCGTTCTACGCCATTCTTGCGGCTGCGATGCTGATCGGGCTGGCCATCGGCCTCTCGGGCATCAGCCCGATGACTGCGCTGGTCTATGCCGCCATCATCAACGCGCTGGCCTCGGTGCCGATCATGATCGGCGTGATGCTGGCCGCGTCGAGCCGCGCGGTGATGGGCGAACTGGTGATTGCGCGCCGCCTGAAGATCGTGGGATGGGCGGCCACCGGCGTGATGCTGGTGGCCGCCATGGCGACGCTCGCTGCCGCGTGGTCCTGAGCGGGCCCGGCCCCGGTCAGGCCATCACCTCCATCTCGGCCATCAGCTCTTCCTTGCGCTGCGCAAGCTGCTCGCGCATGGCGACGAGGTCGAGCCCGCGCGTCGCGCGCGCCTTCACGAAGATCTCGTTGCGCTCTTCCTTCACGTGGTGGTCGATGTATTCGCCGAGCACCTTCACCTTGGCGTCGAACTTCTCGTCGATCTCGGTGGCGTCCTGGATCTGCGCGATCAGCTCCTTGGCGCTGGCGTGCTCAACCTCGGCCTCGTCGAGCAGGTCGGTCTCGCTGATGGCTTCGCGCAGGGCGGGGTAGAAGATTTCTTCCTCGATCTGCGTGTGCACCTGCAGCTCCATGCAGATCTGCATCGCCAGATCGCGCTTCTTCCCGGGTGCGCTCTGGGAGCGGGAGTGGGCGAGTTCGTCGTACGCCGTGAAGAGCTTCTTCACGTTCTTGTGGTCGGTATCGAGGAGGCTGCAGGCGTCGGGGGTTGCACGGCGGGTCGTTGACATCGTGGGCTCCATGGTGGGTTGATGAAAAGGGAACACAAAGAAGAAAAGAAGGTGAAGCCGCAAGATGGACCGCGGCTCGCCCGCTTCGCGTAGGAGAGCGTCGTACGCCCCTGGCGGCGCTTTTCTCTGCGCGCAACAAGCTGCAACACCGGTGTTCGAAAGCCGGCATCGCCAGCGAAATCCCACCCCCACGTAGTGCATGGCCTGACAGAGAGGCCCGGTGGGCGCGCTAGCGTGCATCGACGGCGCACCGATCCGGGTCGCGGGCGCGGTGCCCGCGAGGTCAGGTGCTTCGGCGAAAGGACGCTCCCATGATCCGCAAGCTCGCATCCGGCCAGTACCGCCTCTACGCCCGCAAGGTCGACCCGAAGACTGGCAAGCGGCGCAACCTCGGCACCTTCGATTCGCGCGAGGCGGCGCAGCAGCACGAGCGCGAAGTGCAGTACTTCAAGCGCCACGGCTGAGCCACCGGCACGAACAGTCAGCAAGGCCTCGGCAAGTGACGCGCGAGGACTGGACCCACGGCAACGCGGCGCGCCTGCTGGAGAACGGCGACGAATTCTTCCCGCGCGTCTTCGATGCCATCGCGCAGGCTCGCCAGTGGGTGCTGCTCGAAACCTTCATCCTCGAGGAGGACAAGGTCGGCCTAGCGCTGAGCGACGCGCTGCGCGAGTGCGCAGCCCGCGGCGTGCGCACGGTGCTCACCATCGACGGATTCGGCTCGCCCCGGCTCTCGGGGCGCTTTCTCGCGCGGCTGACGCAGGCGGGTGTGGAAGTGCACGTGTTCGATCCGGGGCGGTCGCTCTTCGGCCAGCAGCTCAACCTGCTGCGGCGCATGCATCGCAAGCTCGTGGTGGTCGACGACACAGTGGCCTTCGTGGGCGGCATCAATTTCTGCGCCGACCAATTGCTGGACTTCGGCGAGCTGGCCAAGCAGGACTACGCGGTGGAACTGCGCGGGCCCATCGTCGGGCGCATACGCAGTTTCATGCAGCACACCGCGGGAGACACCCGCGTTCCCCAGGATATCGAGGCACCGCCGCCGGCCGCCGGCAAGGCCGCGGTGCTGTTCGCGCGAAGGGACAACAAGGCCTCGCCCGACAGCATCGAGAAGATCTACCGCCAGGCCATCCGCACCGCGCGCGCCCGCATCGTCATCGCCAATGCCTATTTCTTTCCGGGCTATCGCCTGTTCCGCGACCTGTGCCGGGCCGCCGCGCGTGGCGTGGAGGTGAAGCTGTTCCTGCAGGGCATGCCCGACATGAAATCGGTGCGCTTCGCGACCCAGCTGCTTTACGGCCACCTGCTGGGCGCGGGCGTGGAGGTGCATGAATACTGCGCGCGCCCGCTGCACGGCAAGGTAGCCATCGTGGACGACGCATGGAGCACCGTGGGCTCCAGCAACCTCGATCCGCTGAGCCTCACGCTCAACATGGAGGCCAACGTGGTCATCGTGAGCCGCGCGTTCAATTCACAGGTGGCCAGGCACCTGGCGGCGCTGGAGACCGAATGCGAGATCGTGCAGCGCGAGAAGCTGTCCGCATGGAACCGATGGCCGCCGCTGGGCAGCTTCATCGTCTTCCACGTGCTGCGCTGGGTGTCGCGCATCGGCACCTGGCTGCCGGGCAGGCGGCAGAAACTGGAGGTGCTGCCGGGCAGGCGGCAGAAACTGCAGGTACTGGCGGGCAGCGATGGCGGCGCGCGCCAGCCGGCCCCGCCACTCAGATGAAGGGCACGCCCCCGGTCACCGCCACCGTGGCTCCCGAGATGTAGCTCGCCTGGTCGGAGGCGAGCAGCACGTACACCGCCTGCAGCTCCGCCGGCTGGCCGGGCCGCTTCATCGGTGTCTGCATGCCGAAGTTCTTCACCTTGTCGGGCGGGAGGGTCGAAGGGATCAGCGGCGTCCAGAACGGGCCGGGCGCCACGCAGTTCACGCGGATGCCCTTCTCGGCCAGCAGCTGCGCCATGCCGCCGGACATGTTCTGGATCGCCCCCTTGGTCGCCGCGTAGGCCACCAGCGTGGCGTTGGGCTTGTCGGCGTTGACCGATGCGGTGCTGATGATGGCGCTGCCCGGCTTCATGCAGGCGGCCGCTGCCTTGCAGAGGAAGAAGTTGGCGTAGACGTTGGTGCGGAAGGTGCGGTCCAGCTCCTCGGCCGTGATCTCGGCCAGGTCCTTGTGCGCCATCTGGAAGGCCGCGTTGTTCACCAGCACGTCGAGCTTGCCGAAGCGCTCCATGGCGGTGTCCACCAGCTTCTTGCAATGGGGCTCCTCGCGGATGTCGCCGGGCACGGCAACGCAGGTGCGGCCCTCCTTCTCGATGAGTTCGGCGGTGCGACGGGCGTCGGGCTCTTCCTCCGCAAGATAGGAGATCAGCACGTCCGCGCCCTCGCGCGCGAAGGCCAGGGCGACGGCGCGGCCGATGCCACTGTCTCCGCCGGTGATGAGCGCCGCCTTCCCGACGAGCTTGCCGGAGCCGACGTACGAAGACTCGCCGAAGTCTGGCGGCGGATCCATCCGCGATTCGAGGCCGGGCGGGGCCTGGCGGGGTGTGTCGAAGGGTGGCTTCGGGCCGGATTGCATGGGGTGTGTCATGGCTTTCTCCAAAACGGGTTGAAACAACGGGCTCAACGCTTGCGCGCTCGCCCGGCGGGCAGGCGGATGCGCGAGCCGGAGGTGGTCGCGATGCCGAAGACCGTGTCGCACTGCTCCAGCAGCATCGCGTGGCGCCTGGCCGTCTGCGTGGCCGTGCAGTCCTTGGGAAGCACCACCTCGAAGCCGCGCATGCGCGCGTCGGAGGCCGTGCTCAGCACGCACTGGTCGCTGGCCACGCCGGTCACGACGAGGCGGCGGGCCTTCAGCACGCCCAGCAGCTGTTCGAGTGGCGTGGCGACGAAGGCGGATTGCTGCGGCTTGAGCACGAAGTAGTCGTCATGGTCCGGCGCGAGGCCGGCAGTGACGGTTGCGCCGGGGCCGCCATCGGCCATCGACAGATCGACCAGCGCGCTGAAGTCGGAGCGCCAGCGCCCGCGGTTGTCGTTGGCGTAGATCACCGGCACGTCCCGCGCCTTGCACCGCCGCTTCAGGGCTGCGATGGCAGGCGCGACCGCCACGGCGGCGGGCAGCAGCCTGTCGGCGTCGGGAAAGTCCCAGCAGCTGATCATGTCGACGATGAGAAGGGCGGTCCCGCCATTGGCCGCCTCGACCGCCAGCGCGCCGCGCGGCGGCGACGAACTGGCGCTGAGGCGGCGAGCTGTGGCCATGTGCACAAGCCGGAAAGGTCGCTCGCTCAGCTCTTGCCGGGGTCGCGATTGGTCTCGGGCGTGAGATCCTCGGTCAGGCCGAAAGGCGCGGAGTCGTCGTGCTTCGTGCCTTCCACGTCCTTTTTCCTGTCCTGCATGCGTTCGCGCGGCGCGGGGCCCGCGACGTCTTCGCCGGCCTTGGTCTTGCGCGCGGTGAAGGACTCCGCGCCGCCGATGTTGTCCACGCCGCCGCTGGTGGTGGGGCGGGTGCCGTCTCCGGTGCCGGTGACGCGGGGGTTGCTGCTGGTGCTGCTGCTCATTGCGGTCTCCTTGCCTGCGATGAATTGGGGATGAAGAGGGGTCATCCTGCGCACCAGTGTTCGCAGCGGCTGCGCACGCGAGCGAAGCAATCGCCGCCGCTGCGGGTCGGTGGTTTCTTACGTGAGCGGCATGGGCTGCGGCTCAGGACCGTCGCTTGACGATGCTCAGCTTGCCGTCGCGCTCGAGCACCGCGCGTTCGACTTCGTGCAGGGGCACGCCGCCGGCCTGCTGGCGCAGGGCCTCGTCGAGGTCCTTGCGCGACACCAGCGCGTGGCGCATCTCGTTCTCGTCCATCCGGCCGTCGCGCACCAGCGTGATCTTGTGGCCGTTGATCAGGTCCTCGAAACCCTGCCACCGCATGCTCGCGAGCGCGACCAGCCGGTGCGTGACGACCAGCGCCGCGCCGGCCGCCATGGTGCTCCAGAAGGGCGAGGCACCGACCACCGCGCGGCTCAGCACCGCACCCAGCAGCACCGTGATGCAGGTGTCGAAGGGACTCTGCTGCCCGAACGACCGCCGGCCCGAGGCGCGGATCATCGCCAGTGCGAGGAAGAAGACGACCAGGGCCCGCGCGGCCATCTGCCACGCAGCGAGTTCGGAGCCTTCGCCGAAGAGCCAGTCGATGAACTGCATCGCCGTCGTCATCACCGCAGCCGCTATTGCACCGGAGGCTTGGAGGGCTTGGGTGCCTGATGGCTGTCGTCGCAAGCCTGCTTCTTCTCTTTCTTGAACACGCTGAGCGTTCCGTCGCTCTCCAGCCGCGCGACGCGCACCTCCGAGAAATCCGCCACGCCTTGCTCGCGCAGTTTGCCGAGCAGTTCTTCGGTCCTGATCATCTCGCGCCTGAGCGCCCGCCGGTTCAGGCGGCCGTTGCGGATGAGGACCTCGGGGCGCGGCTCCAGGAAACGCGCTACGGGCTCGAAGTGAAAGCTCAGCCAGTCCAGCGCGAAGTTCCAGGCGACGAGCGTCGCGAGCAGCACGAACCCGTCGTCGATGGACTTGTATTCGCCCTGCATCGCGTTGCTCGACGCATCGGCGACCAGCACCACGAAGAGTAGGTCGGCGACGCCCATCGAGCCGATGTCGCGCCGCAGCACGAAGCGGAACACGAGGAGCAGGACCCAGTACACGACCGTGCCCCGCACCACCATGTGCCACACGGGAAACTCGCGCGCGAAAAGTTCGGCGACTTCGCTCATGCTGTCTGCCCTCTCGATCAGCCTCCAACATAGGTTCGGCCCTGATGGAGCCGTGTCGGCAGGCGCATGAGCGGGCTGTAGGCGATGGCCACCCCGGCCCCGGATGCACCCGCGCTATCGCGCGTTCACGCGACCCACCAGTTCACCGCGAGGAATGGCGTCGGGTCGTCGGGCAGGTGGAAGAGGATGTCGCCCCGGCCTGCGAGGGGGCCGGCCCTGCTTGCGAGGTAGCGGACCGTGACGTGGGGCTGCGGCTGGGGCGTGGTGCCGCAGAAGATGGAGGCCAGGCCTTGCTCGATGAAGCGGGACAGCAGGTGGTGGGCGTCGGGGTCGAGCGGGGCCGGGGCGGCGTCGCCGCCCGATGCCGATTTCAGCAGCGCCTGGGCGCGTTGGCCATCGATGCGCGCCAAGCGCTCCTCTTCGGTGCTCCACTGAATGGACGCGGCCTGCGCAAGCTGCTCCAGCTGAACTCGTGAGAGACGCACGATTGCATGTCCGACGGGCACCGCGATATCCGGCTGGGCGACGGAGAAGGGCAACGCGATCAGGCGTCTTTCGTCGGTGTCTTCACCGGCGCGAGGGCGAGGGGTATCGGGCATGGGCATCGTCGCGCGTGGTGTCGGGAAGGAAAGATGGCGTGGCATTCTCATTGTGCGCTCGACGCCAATCGAGGGCGGCGGCTCGACAGGGCGCGACATGGCCACGCTGCGCGGCCTCACTGACCCCTCACTGGTCTTCTTCCCGCCCTCGGTACTGCGCCATCAAGACCTGCTGCACATTCGGCGGCACGGCCTCGTAGTGCGACAGCGCGATCGTGTACCGCCCCTGTCCGCTGGTCATCGCGTTGAGCCGCGATTGATAGCTCGCCAGCTCCGCCATCGGCACCTGCCCCCGGACTGCGGCGGCACCGGCTCCGATGGTCGACGTACCGGTCACCAGCCCGCGCCGTGACGACAGATCGCTCGTGACATCGCCCACCGCATGCTCGGGCGCCACGATCTCTATCTGCACGATCGGCTCCAGCACCACTGGCCTGGCCTCGCGGATGGCCGCCATGAAGGCCTTGCGGCCGGCGGTGGCAAACGCGATGTCCTTGCTGTCCACGCTGTGGTGCTTGCCGTCGTGCACCACCACGCGCACGTCCACCACGGGGTAGCCGGCGATGGCGCCGCATGCCAGCACTTCGCGCACGCCTTTCTCGACGGCGGGAATGAACTGGCCCGGAATCGCTCCGCCCCTGACTTCATCGGCGAACTCGAAGCCGTCGCCGCGCGCGAGCGGCTCGATGCGCAGGAAGACTTCGCCGAACTGGCCCGCGCCGCCGGTCTGCTTCTTGTGGCGGTGATGGCCCTCCGCCGGCGCGGTCACGGTCTCGCGGTAGGCGATGCGCGGCGGACGGGTCTGCACTTCGAAGCGGTACACCTCGCGCAGGCGGTCCAGCACCATGCGCAGATGCAGTTCGCCGAGTCCGTAGAGAACGGTCTCGTTGGTCGCGGCCACGTGCTCGATGCGCAGGCAGGGGTCTTCGGCCGCGAGCTTGCCGAGGATCTCCCATGCGCGCTGCTCGTCGCCATGGCGCTTGGGTTCCACGGCCAGTCCGTGCACGGGTACCGGAAACTCCAGCGGCGCGAGATGCACATGGCTGTCTTCCGCCGCGTCGTGCAGCACGGCGTCGAACTGGATCTCCTCCACCTTCGCCACCGCCACGATGTCGCCCGGCACGGCGCGCGGCACTTCCACATGGTCCTTGCCCTGGAGCATGAACAGGTGGCCCACCTTGAAGGGCTTGCGGCCGTCTCCGATGTAGAGCTGGCTATCGCTCGCCAGGGTGCCCTGGTGCACGCGCATGATGCCGAGCTTGCCGACGTAAGGGTCGCTCGTGACCTTGAACACATGGGCCAGCACGTGCAGCGAAGCATCGGGCCTGGCCTGCATCGGCTTTGCATCGGCGCCTTCGCCGAGCAGGAAGTCCGGAGGATTGGCTTCGCTCGGGTCGGGCAGAAGCTTGACGATGATGTCGAGCAGCTCGGCCGCGCCCGCGCCGCTGCGTGCCGAGATGAAGCACACGGGAATCAGGTGCCCTTCGCGCAGCGCCTGTTCGAGCGGCGCATGCAGCTCGCTGGCGTCCACGTCGCCATCGTTCAGGTAGCGCTCGACGAAGGCCGCATCGACTTCGACGACCTGCTCGACCAGCGCGCGGTGCGCCGCATCGACCGAACCGATGTCGGACTCGCCTTCGCGGTTGTAGAAGCAGTCGATCACGCGCGTGCCGCCAGCTGCCGGCAGGTTCAGCGGCAGGCATTCGCGGCCGAAGGCGGCCTGGATCTGCGCCAGCAGGCCGGCGAGGTCGGCGCCGGGGTCGTCGATCCTGTTGACGACGATCAGGCGCGCGAGGTGGCGCGATGCCGCGTAGTCCATCATGCGCAGCGTCATCGGCTCGATGCCGGCGCTTGCATTGACGACGATGGCGGCGGTTTCCACCGCTTCCAGCGCGGGCAGGCTCTGGCCCAGGAAGTCGGCGCCGCCGGGGGTGTCGATGAGGTGGATGCGCGTGCCGTCGTGCGCCAGGTGCATCAGGGTTGCATTGAGCGAATGCTGCATCCGCTTCTCGAGCGGGTCGTGGTCGCTGACGGTGGTGCCGCGCTCCACGCTGCCGCGTGCCCCGATGGCGCCCGCCTCGTGCAGCAGGGCCTCCGCGATGGAGGTCTTGCCGGACGCGGAGGCGCCGACGAGCGCCAGGGTTCGCACCGCTTCCATTTCGGCCGCGAGGCCGTTCGA
Organism: Variovorax sp. V15; assembly: GCF_041154425.1. Taxonomy (NCBI): domain Bacteria; kingdom Pseudomonadati; phylum Pseudomonadota; class Betaproteobacteria; order Burkholderiales; family Comamonadaceae; genus Variovorax; species Variovorax sp. V15. Next base: position 5,326,662 of record NZ_AP028659.1, on the reverse strand, counting down.
TCGGCTTGGCATGCGTGGCTCCTTCACGCCCGCAAGACAGGCCCGGCGGCCCGCTTGGGCTCGGGTGCTGCGCGCGGACGCCGGGTCAGCCTACGGTATTGACCGTACCGATGCAAGCGGAAATGGCCGGGTCGCGAAGGGGGCCTTCGTTAAACTGCGCGGGTGAACTCCTCCTGCGAGCCTCCCAGTAGGCCGCTGGCCTGCGCCAGCAACAACCTGCAACGCGGTGCTGCGACCGATCCTTCCGCAGCCGCCTTGCGTATTCAGTTTCCCCAGTCACCCGTTGCCGGAATGGCCCGCGCCGCTCCGGGACGCGGCCGTTTGCGCGCCTCTTTTCTCCAATCATGATCGAACTGCTCTCCGACCCGGCCGTCTGGCTCGGTCTCCTGACGCTGGTCGTCCTGGAGATCGTGCTGGGCATCGACAACCTCGTCTTCATCGCGATCCTCGCGGAGAAGCTGCCGCCGCGCCAGCGCGACAAGGCAAGGCTCATCGGCCTGAGCCTCGCGCTCTTCATGCGGCTGGGGCTGCTGTCCATCGTCTCGTGGCTGGTGACGCTGACCACGCCGCTGTTCTCCCTGTGGGGCCAGGATTTCTCCGGCCGCGACCTGATCCTGCTCGGCGGCGGCCTGTTCCTGCTGTTCAAGGCCACGTCCGAACTGCACGAGCGGCTCGAAGGCGTTCCGGAGCACACGGCCAGCGGCCCGGTGGTCTACGCGGGCTTCACGCTGGTGGTCACGCAGATCGTGATGCTCGACGCGGTGTTCTCGCTCGACTCGGTGATCACCGCCGTGGGCATGGTCGACCACCTGCCGGTGATGATGGCCGCGGTCGTCATTTCCATCGGCATCATGCTGTGGGCCTCCAAGCCGCTCACACGTTTCGTGAACGCGCATCCGACGGTGGTGATGCTGTGCCTGAGCTTCCTGCTGATGATCGGCCTGAGCCTCGTGGCCGAGGGCCTGGGCTTCCACATTCCCAAGGGCTACCTCTACGGCGCCATCGGCTTCTCCGTGATGATCGAGGCGCTGAACCAGTGGGCGCGGCGCAACGCGCTGAAGCACGAGGCGCGCAGACCGCTGCGCGAGCGAACGGCCGAGTCGGTGCTGCGGTTGCTGGGCGGCAGGGCGCGCGGCGAGCCGGTACCAGCCGGCGCGGGTCCCTCCGACGCGACGCCCGAGACGCAGGAAGAGCCCGCCTTCGCCGTCGAGGAGCGCAACATGGTGAGCGGCGTGCTCTCGCTGGCCGACCGCACCGTGCGCTCGGTGATGACGCCGCGCACCGACATCTCGTGGGTCGATCTCAACGACGACCCGGTCGCGGTGCGCGAGCAGTTGCTGGACACGCCGCACGGCATCTTCCCCGTGTGCCGGGGCTCGCTGGACGAAGTGGTGGGCGTGGCGCGCGCCAAGGACCTGCTAGGCCAGCTGATGCGCAACGGCAGGATCGACGAGAGCGCCGGCCTGCGAGCACCCATCTACGTGCCCGAATCGACCACGGCCATCCGCCTCATCGACACGCTGCGCGGCGCGCGCGGCCAGCTCGCGCTGGTCGCCGACGAGCACGGCACGCTCACCGGCGTGGTGACGCCCATCGACGTGCTGGAGGCCATCGCCGGCGAGTTCCCCGACGAAGACGAGACGCTGGAAATCATGCAGACCGCACCCGATGCATGGACCGTCTCCGGCAGCGCCGACCTGCACCTGCTGGAGCAGGCACTGCAGACCCACGGCCTCGTGGGCGACGACGACAGCTACACCTCGGTCGCTGGTCTGCTGCTGGCGCGCTTCGGCGGACTGCCCCCGCGCGATGCCCGCTGGACGCACGACGGGTACGATTTCGTGGTGACCGAGGTCGATGCGCAGCGCATCCGCACGGTCATCGTCCGCCGGGTGCCGGTGGACGATCCCGGAACCTGACCTGCACCGACCACCATGATCGCCAACCACCGCCAGCCCGTCGCGCTGAACAAGGCTTATCGCCTGCTGAACCACGGCCCCACCGTGCTCGTGAGCGCCGCGCATGGCGGCAAGCGCAACATCATGGCGGCAGCGTGGGCCATGCCGCTGGACTTCGATCCGCCCAAGGTGGCAGTGGTGCTCGACAAGAGCACCTGGACGCGGGAGCTGCTCGAAGGCGCCGGCGCTTTCGCGCTGCAGGTGCCGGTGCGCGCCCAGCTCGACCTGACCGAGACGCTGGGCAACAGCTCCGGCCGCGAGATCGTCGAGAAGTCGGGTCATGACAAGTTCGCCGCCTACGGCCTCTCGACCTTCGCGGGCACGGCCACCGACGCGCCGCTGCTCGAAGGCTGCGCCGCCTGGCTCGAATGCAGGCTGCTGCCCGAACCGGCCATCCAGCAGCGCTACGACCTGTTCCTCGGCGAGGTGATCGCCGCGCAGGCCGACGAGCGCGTGTTTTCCAACGGGCGCTGGCATTTCGAGGGGCACGACGAATTGCGCACGCTGCACCACGTGGCGGGCGGGCACTTCATCATCGACGGCGAAGCGGTAGATGCGCGGCCGCTGCAGCGGCCGCCCCGCTAGGGAAAGAGCAAAGAAGCTCAGGCCGAGGAGCCGTCGCGCGCCGCGCGCGGCACCAGCATCGCGCGCAGCACGAGCACGCCGCACACGGCCGCCGCCAGCGCCATCAGCACGGCCCACAGCAGCCGCGAGGGCGAGGCCGCATCGAGCCAGTCGCCCAGCAGCAGCGTGGTGGTGTTGTAGGCGGCATGCAGCGCGATGCACGGAATGAGCGAGCGCGTGCGTTCATAGAGCCAGCCGAGCACGGTGCCGATGACGAGGCCGACGATGAACTGGTAGATGTTCATGTGCGCCGCGCCGAAGAGGAGCGCCGAGATGAAGATCGCCTGCCATCGCGGATAGCGGGTGAGGAAGCCGCGCAGCACGATGCCGCGGAAAAGCATTTCCTCCAGCAGTGGTGCCACCACGCACACCGCGAGCACGGCCGCCACACTGCCGTCGGCCATGCGGCTGAACATCGCTTCTTCCCACGCGGAAGGCGGTGCGATGCGCATCACGATGTTGAGCGCCGAGGTGAGCGTCAGCAGCAGCGCGGGCACCAGCAGCAGCACCGGCGGCACCACGAGCATCAGCATTGCCCCGGCGGAGGCGCGCGACTGGTGGAATAGCGTGCGGTAGCTGAGCTGCTGGAAGTGCATCACCACCGCGAACACGCAGCCGTTGCCCAGCACGGCCGCGAGCACGCCGATCTGCATGCTGGTCAGGCGCAGCCACCCGTTGGCGTCGCGCAGCGCCGCGCCGATGACGAGTTCGCAAAGGAACAGCGCCACTAACAGGAGGACGGCTTGCGCCACCGAGGGGAAGGCGGCGCTTTTCGGGGAGGGCATGGGCGGAAGCGGGGCAGGGAGACGGCGCGCATGTTACGCGAGCGGCATGTTCAGCCGCGTTTCAGGCACCGTGAGAGTGGCGCGAGCGCGATCCCGCTGTATTGGCCGACCCCGAGCGCCAGCGCGCGCAGCGCCGTGTATTCGTGCAGCCGCGCGCCGCCATGCGGGTCGCCGGGCATGATGCCGGCGGCCGGGTGGCACATGAGCACGTCGCCGGTGCAGCAGGCCGAGAGCCATTCGGACAAACGCTGCTGGTGGCGCTCCATGTCGCCCGAGAAGTCGTAGACGCCCAGCAGCCGGCTGCTGGTGGGAATGCCGCGCCGGGCGGCCAGTGCAGCGAGCCGCGCGCCGCCCAGCATGTGGATGACGCGGGCCTTCAGGCTGTCGGGCCCATGACGCCAGCCCGGCGCCGTGTTGCGGACCCAGGGCGGCGAGGAGGGATAGCGCCGCGAGATTTCTTCCACCAGCAGCTCGCGCACCACCGGGAACTGGTGCACGTGCCGGTGCCCGTCCACGAAGGCGGGGGCGCGGCCCATGGCGTCCTCGAAGCGGGTGAGCTGGTCGCGGATGTCGGCCTGCAGGCCCGGCGCGAAGATGGTGCGCGTGTACGTGCGCGCGAGCAGGCCGCCCAGCCCCGGCTCGGGGCCGCCGGCATGCGCGGGCCGCGTGAGGTCCAGGTGCAGGCCGGTGTCGAACTCCGCTGGCTCCAGGCGCCGCAGCAGCCTGGCTCCGGCCAGCCAGGCCTCGCGGCGCACCATGCCGCTGGCGGCGGAGATCTTGCCCTTCTCGGCGAGGTCGAGCACGGCCGAGTTGATGCCCGCGCTCATGCCGAAGTCGTCGGCGCAGATGCAGAGGCAGCGGGGCGATTCAGCCATTGCCGTTCGCGCCCTAGTGCGGGGCGGGAGCTGGGGGCGCCGCCGGGACTGCGGCGGGGAATGGGGCGGTATCCAGGCAATGCGGATCGCCCGTGGCGCTTCCCTTGAAGCGCCATGCCGCCAGCCCGTCGTTCACCGCCACCAACTGCGCATGGTGCAGCCAGGGGTTCGCGAGATGCGCCGTGTTCGAGCCGACGACCCAGGTGGCGTGCGGCACGCACAGCACGTCCGCGAGCTCGGTTCGGTCGACCAGCGTGCGCGCCGCGCGCGCCGGATCGAAGCGGCTGGCGTCGAAGATCTCCTTGCGCCAGTTGTCGCGCATGTCCTCGGCCGCCGCCTTCCAGTCGTCCGCCACCAGCACCGGCTCGTGCAGGTTCCAGTAGAAGGGAATCTCGTAGTGGTAGCCGTCGAGCATCAGCACCTTTTCACCCGGTGCCACCGCTTGCCCAGCCGGCAGGCGCAGGCGCGTACCTGGCGGCGACGAGTACACCATGACCGCGACCACGCAGCCGATGCACACCGTTGCCGCCGCCAGCGTCATCGCGCGAACCTTCGGCAGCAGGGCTTCGAGCGAGCGGCTCGCCAGCACCCGCTGCGCGATCAGGTACGCCAGCGGCGGGAGTGCCGGAAGAACGTAGCCCACCAGCTTGGAGCGCGGCAGCGAGAAGAACACCACGATCACCGCGAGCCAGATCCACATCAGCCGGTCGATGTCCGGCTGCCGGGGGCGTGCCGCGTCGTCGCTCGTTCCCTCGTTCGACCCGCGAGGGACGAACACCCATGCGAACCACGGCAGCGTCAGGCCCGCCAGCACCGGCAGATAGAACCAGAAGCCGTGCTCGTTGTTGAAGCCCGAGGACGCGAAGCGCCGGAAGTGCTGGGTGACGACGAAGTAGTCGAAGAACTCCGGATACCGCAACTGCATCGCGACGAACCACGGCCCGGCCACGGCCAGCAGCACGGCCCAGCCGGGCAGCCACAGCGCGAGCCGCAACGACGCGAGCCTGCGCGTCGTTGCGCACCAGATGAAGATCACCATCGCGGGCAGCACCAGGCCGATCAGCCCCTTGGCCAGCAGGCCGGCCGCGGCGAACAGCCAGGCGCCGGCCAGCAGCGCTCGCCACGGTTCCTCGCGCTCCCGGGCCAGCGCCGCGCCGGCCGCCAGCAGCACCGTGGCCGAGATGCAGCCCGCCACCAGCATGTCGAGGTTGGCGAACTGCGCGCCGAGGAAGAAGAAGGGCGTGGTCGCCAGCACCGCCGTGGACAGCAGCGCCAGCCGCGCCGTCGACCAGCGTCGCAGGAAGAGGAAGAGCGCCGCCGCGGCCACTGCGCCGCCCAGGACGGACGGCAGCCGCGCGGCCCATTCCACCGGGCCGGTGACCGACATGGCCGCCGCGCTTATCCAGTAGAAGAGCGGCGGCTTGTGGAAGAAGGGCAGCCCGTCGAGCCGAGGCACCAGCCAGTCGCCCGAGCGAAGCATGGCGAGCGCGACGCCGCCGTAGCGGCCCTCGTCGGGCGCCATCAGCGGGCGCATCCATGCGGTGGCCAGCAGCCAGGCGAAGAGGGCGACGATGATCCATAGCGGTCGGGGGGAGGTCCACCATGCGGGAGCGGCCCGTTTCATGTCCGCCCGGTCTCCAGCCCCGTGCCGCGCTCTCGGCGCACCACGTAGAGCGGCCTTCCCTTCACCTCCTCGTAGATGCGCGCGATGTACTCGCCCACGATGCCGGTGGAGATCATCTGGATGCCGATGAAGAACATCAGGCTCGCGACGATGGTGGTCCAGCCCGAGACCGAGTTGCCGAACAGCAGGTAGTCGACCGCCACGAAGGCGCCGTAGGCGAAGGCCGGCACCGCCAGCATCAGCCCCACCACGCTGACCACCCGCAGCGGCCAGGTGGTGAAGGCGGTCAGCCCGTCGATGGCCAGCCCCACCAGCCGCCGCGTGTTGAAGCTGCTGGCGCCTTCCGCGCGCGGCGCGGGCGTGTAGGGCAGCGCCACGGCGCGGAAGCCCACCCAGGCATACAGGCCCTTCATGAAGCGGCTGCGCTCGGGCAGGCTCATGAGCGCGTCGACCACCTTGCGGTCCATCAGGCGGAAGTCGCCCGCGTCCCTGGGCACGGCGAAGCGGTCGGACGCGTTGACCAGGCTGTAGAAGAGCCTGCTGCCGAGCTGCTTGAAGCGGCTTTCGTCGCTGCGCTGCTCGCGCACCGCGTACACCACCTCGGCGCCGGCCACCCACTGCGCGATCATGGTGTGGATGAGTTCCGGCGAATGCTGCAGGTCGCCGTCGAGCAGCACCACCGCGTCGCCCGTGGCGGCGGCGAGGCCCGCGGTGAGCGCGGCTTCCTTGCCGAAGTTGCGCGACAGCGAGATGCAGCGAAAGCCCGAGAGCTCGCACCATGCCTCGGCAACGGCCACGGTGTCGTCGGTGCTGCCGTCGTCCACCACGATGATCTCCCAGCGCAGGCGCGTGGCCCAGAGGATGTCCTCCAGCAGCGGCAGCAGGCGCCGCAGGTTCGGCCCCTCGTTGAAGCAGGGGATGACGCAGGAGATGCTGCGCGCTTCGTCCGGCGGCGCGAACGCGACGGCCGCGCGCGTCGCGGGAGCATCGTCGGCCTGTTGCAGCCGGATCGGGGCGCGCGAGTGCCGGCTGTTGTCGGTCGATGAAATCATGGATGCCTCCAGAAAGAAGCGGCCGCTGGCGTGTCGTCGCGAGTGCGGCCAACGGGCGACGCCGGAAAAGAAACGAAGCGGTGCACCAGCAACTGCGCGAGCGCGAGCAGGCCGGCGATGGCGCCCCCGAGCAGCATGCCGGCGACGATGTCGATCGGGAAATGCACGCCCACGTAGACGCGCGCCCAGCCCGTGACCGCCGCCAGCGCCAGCAGCGGCACGCCCAGCCTGCGCAGGCCGGGGCGCAGCAGTAAGGCCAGCGCCACCATGAACATCACGGTCGCGTGCGTGCTGGGCAGCGAGCCGCGGCCGGCGTGCTCGATGTAGGCAGGAGCAAGCCCGAGGACGAACGGGCGGGGCGTGTTCAGCGCCAGCGCGATCGCGTGGGAAGCCATCGATGCGAGGCCGGAGAAGGCCGCGACGATGAACAGATAGGCGCGTTCGGCGCGATGCCGCCACAGCGCGAAGACGAGCACGCCCGCGCACAGCCAGCTGCCCCAGAGCGCGAAGGCTGATGCGAAGGACAGCACCCACGGCGTGGGCTGGCTGCCGGCGGTGAGCCACTGGAAAAGCGTGATGTTCAGTGCGTTCATGACGCCACCTTCATGGGCGTGGTCGGGAACTGGAAAACGGCGGGCGAACGAAGCCACGCGGCGCCACGGGCGCAGCAGGAGAAACTTGACATGGTCGGACCTTTCGACAGGGAAGAGAAAGCCCGCTGCGAGGCGCAGCGGACCACCCGACGCGCGAGGCGCCGTGTCTCAAGTGACGGAAGGTGGGGCGACGGTAGGCGGCAGTCGACGCCAGGGTTGCGCCGGAGGTGGCGCGCCGCCGTGCGGCGGCACGTGTTCGGGCGCTTCGCGCGCGATGGGAACGGCGAGCCGCGCGGCGGCCAGTGCCAGCGGCAGCATCGCGAGCACCATCGCCATCAGCATGCCCAGCGCGAGGTCGAATGCATCGGGGTGGTCGATGCTCGCGGCGGCCTGGGCGAACAGCGTGGTCTCGCGGTCGGACGGATGGTCCGCGCGGTCGTCGGCCTCGAATTGGGTGGTGTCGCTGGCGCTGCGCACGCGCAGCATCGGCTCGTCTTCCAGCCCGTCGCAGCGGAAGTGGGCCGCGATGAAGGGCTGCAGAAAAATCAGCAGCATGCCCGCGACGCACCACGCCTTGTGGTGTGCCTCGACGAAACGGCGAACGCGCGCGAGCAGCAGCATGCGCGAATGCTAGGAGGCTCGTGTGAACCGAACCTGATCGTGCGGGTCAGCATCCCGCAAGGTTGAAGATGACGCGCGTGTGAAGGGTTTCTGGGGTGGAGGGGCCGTCGACCCTGTGCCGGCGGCCCTGCCCGGGCAGGGCTGCCTCCGGCAGGCAGCGGCCGGGGCTTACTGTCTCGCCTACTGCGAGACGGGCTTCAGGTAGATCTCGACGCGGCGGTTCTGCGTGCGCCCGTCCTCGGTGGCGTTGCTCGTCACGGGCTGGGTCTGGCCTCGTCCTTCGGTCGTGAGGCGCGCGCTCTTCACGCCATGGTCGACCAGGTAGGCACCCACGCTCTGCGCGCGGCGCTGCGACAGCGCCATGTTGTGCTCGGCATTGCCGGTGCTGTCCGTGTGGCCGACGACGCGTGCGTTGATGTTGGGCTCCTGCGCGATCGTCTGGGCCACGCCGTCGAGGACATTGCGGAAAGATGGCTTGATGGTGGCGCTGTCGGTGTCGAAGGTCACCTGGCTGGGGATGTTGAGCTTCAGCGAGCCGTCGGGCTGATCGATGATCTGCGTGCCGGTGTCGGCGGTCTGGCTGCTGAGCTTGTTGCGGATGGTGGTCCAGTTGTAGCCGACACCTGCGCCAACGGCGGCGCCGACTGCCGCGCCGATGGCTGTGCTCTTCCTGTCGCGGCCGATGAGGTTTCCCACACCCGCGCCTACCGCCGCGCCGGCACCGGTGCCGACGGCCGTATGGGTTGCTTGCTCGGATGCGCAGCCTGCGAGGAGCGCCGCGACGATGGCGAGCGAGGTCATTGTGATTTTCATGTTCTTCCCTTTGCGATGTTTCTGATCCGGATCGGCGACTCCGCGGTCTGCCGCGTCGGCGCTCGATCCGAAGGGAACAACTCATGCACGCTCACTCCGGCCGACAGCGTTGGCCTCGCGGAGGCCGCGAAGCCTCATCTCTTTAATGCCGTCGTGAAATAGGTCTCGCGCCGTACGGCTCGTCACACATCGGGGTGAACATTCGTCAACTGCATTGCAGCGCGGGCGTTGGTCGCTGCATGCACGTGCTTTCGTGCGATCCACAAGGAGCGATCTTGAAGAAGACCCTTTTCCTGCTGGCGGCCAGTTCCGTCCTTGCCGTCTCCGCCTTTGCTCAACAGCCATCCGCTCCCGCGACGACCGCCCCTGCAGCCACATCGCCCGCTGCCGCCGCGCCTGCCCCGGCAGCGACCAAGCCCGCCGCAGCACCTGCCGCCGCCGCTCCCGCGGCGGTACCCGCCGCCGGCCAGGTGTGGGTCAACGGCAAGGTCTATCACTGCGCCAACGACAAGTACTTCGGCAAGACCAAGCGCGGCTCGTACATGTCGGAAGCCGATGCGAAGGCCAAGGGCGCGCACGCCGCCCACGGCAAGGCTTGCTGAGCATCGAGGCCACGTGAAAAGCGCCCCTGATGGGGCGCTTTCTCCTTGGCACAGCGGAAGGCCTTGCGCCCTCTACAGCGGGGCGGCAGGTCCTAGAACACGAACGGTATGAAGCGCCGCGTGCCGCGCATGTACGCGCGGTAGTCGTCGCCGAAGTGCGCGATGCATTCCTGCTCGTCGCGCAGGGCGGTCATGAACAGCAGCAACGTGGCCGCGAGCACCAGTGCCAGCGTGAGCCAGGTGAACTGCTTGAGGAAGGCGCCCCAGGCCAGCAGCATCAGCGCGGTGTACATGGGGTGGCGGATGTAGCGGAAGGCGCCGCTGCTGACGATGGCCGATGTCTTCTCGAAACCGTACAGGGCGGGATCGTCGTTGCGCGCGTCGCTGGGCTTGCCCTGCGCCTTGAGCAGCCGCACCGCGTGGATCGGCAGCCAGATCGACAGCACGAAGAAGAGCGAGGAAATGATCTGCCTGGCCGAGAACGGATCGTCATGCCACACGGGCAGGTTCAGCACGATCAGCACCAGCATGCATTCCCACGCGAAGAAGCGGTAGAAGCCGTGCGAGCCCGGCTGGCTCAGCGGGCCGCGCGACACGTACAGCAGCGCGGCCGTGCCGGCGACGAGGAGGAAGATCTGGATCCAGAAGAGCATGGCCGGCGAATTTACACGGCCCGCGGGCTTCAGCCCGAAATGGAGAAGCCGCCGTCAACGGGAATTGCGGTTCCCGTCACGTAGTCCGACGCGGCGCTCGCCAGGAACACTGCGGTGCCGGCGATGTCGCCCGGCTGGCCCCAGCGGCCGGCGGCGGCACGGACCTTGACGCGCTCGTACAGGCCGGGAATCTGGCTGCGCGCGCCGTCGGTCAGCTCGGTCTCGAACCAGCCCGGCAGGATCGCGTTGACCTGGATGTTGTCCGCCGCCCAGGAGAGCGCCGTCGACTTGGTGAGCTGCACGATGCCCGCCTTGCTCGCCGCATAGGCCGGGGCGTAGGGCGCGCCGAAGATCGACATCATCGAGCCGATGTTGATGATCTTGCCGCCGCCCGCGGCCTTCAGGTGCGGATGCGCGGCGCGGCTGCACAGGAAGGCGCTGGTGAGGTTGGTGTCCATCACCTTGTGCCACTCGTCCAGCGCGAGCTGGTCGACCGGCTTGCGCACCGTGGTGCCGGCGTTGTTGACCAGGATGTCGAGCCGGCCGCAGCGCGCGGCGGCGTCGTCGAAGAGCTTGCTCACCGAGGCCTCATCGCTCACATCGGCCTCGAGCGCGAAGCTGTCGCTGCCCAGCGCCCTCAATGCCTCGACTGCCGCGGCCGACTTCTGCGCGTTGCGCGCCGCGACGATGACGCGGGCGCCGGCCCTGGCCAGCCCCTGCGCCATGCCGAGGCCGATGCCTCCGTTGCCGCCCGTGACGAGCGCGACTTTGCCGGTGAGGTCGAACATGGAGGACTGGGAAGACGACGAAGAGGACATCAGGCGGTGGCCGAGGCGGCGGGTGCTTCGGGCTTCTTGGAAACGAGGGTCAGGATATCGTAGCTGGCGACCAGCTCGCCGTCCTGGTTCGTCACTTCAACGTCCCATGCCACCACGCCCTGGCCCTGGCCGCTCGCGTCCTTCTTGTTGCGGTCGATCTTGCGCTTGCAGGTCAGGCGCGCGCGGATGGTGTCGCCGATGGCCACGGGCTTGGTGAAGCGCAGCGTGTCCAGGCCGTAGTTGGCCAGCACCGGCCCCGGCGCGGGCGACACGAACAGGCCCGCGGCCGCCGACAGCACGAAGTAGCCGTGCGCGATGCGCTTGCCGAAGGGCGATTCCTTGGCCGCCACCTCGTCGAAGTGCATGTAGAAGTAGTCGCCCGAGATGCCGCCGAAGGCCACGATGTCGGCCTCGCTCACGGTGCGGCGGTGCGTGAGCAGCGAATCGCCGACGCGCAGGTCCTCGAAGTAGCGGCGGAAGGGATGCACCTCGCTCTCGCGCACGGCAGCGCCGCGCACGTGCTCGCCGGTGATGGCGGCCAGCATGGTGGGCGAGCCCTGCACGGCGGTGCGCTGCAGGTAGTGCTTCACCGCGCGCAGGCCGCCGAGCTCCTCGCCGCCGCCTGCGCGGCCGGGGCCGCCGTGCTTGAGCTGCGGCAGCGGCGAGCCGTGGCCGGTAGATTCGGCGGCGGCCTCGCGGTCCAGCACCAGCAGGCGGCCGTGCCATGCGGCGGCCACCGGAATCGCCTTGGCGGCGGTGGCCGGGTCGCGCGTGACCAGCGTGCCGACCAGGCTGCCGCGGCCGCGCGCGGCCAGCGCCAGCGCCTCGTCGATGCCGTCGTAGGGCATCAGCGTGCTGACGGGGCCGAAGGCTTCCACGTCGTGCGCTGCGTCGTGCTCGAGCGGCTTGCGGCTCAGCAGCAGCGTGGGTGCGAAGAAGGCACCTTCGCCCACGCCGTCGCCCACGGGCGAGAAGCCGTCGCGCTCGCCGTAGACCAGCTCGGCACCCTTGAGCAGCGTCGCCACGCGCTCGGCCACGTCGGCCTGCTGGTCTCGCGAGGCCAGCGCCCCCATGCGCACTTCCTCGCGCGAGGGGTCGCCCACGACCGTCTTCGCGAGCCGCGCGCGCAGGCGCTCGGCCACCGCGTCGAGGTGCTGGCGCGGCACGATCGCGCGTCGGATGGCCGTGCACTTCTGGCCGGCCTTGATGGTCATCTCGCGCGCCACTTCCTTCACGAAGAGATCGAACTCCTCGTCGTCGGGCGTCACGTCGGGCGCGAGGATCGCGCAGTTCAGCGAGTCGGCCTCGGCGTTGAACGGGATCGACTGGCGCACGATGTTCGGGTGCACACGCAGCTTGGCGGCCGTGTCGGCCGAGCCGGTGAAGGTGACCACGTCGGGCCCTTCGAGCCGGTCGAGCAGGTCGCCCGTGCTGCCGATGACCAGCTGCAGCGCGCCTTCGGGCAGGATGCCCGACTGCACGATCAGCCGCACCAGCGCTTCGGTGAGGTAGCTGGTGGCCGTGGCCGGCTTGCCGATGCAGGGCATGCCCGCGAGGAAGCTGGGCGCGAACTTCTCGAGCAGGCCCCACACCGGGAAGTTGAACGCGTCGATGTGCACCGCCACGCCGCCGCGGGGCACCAGGATGTGCGTGCCCGCGAAGCCGCCCTTCTTGCCCAGCGGGAAGGCCGGGCCTTCGTGCACCAGGTTGCCCGAGGGCAGCTCGTTGGTGCCGATGCCGGCGTAGGCGCTCAGCGTGCCGGCGCCGCCTTCGATGTCGATCCAGCTGTCGGCGCGCGTCGCGCCCGTGTGGGCCGAGATGGCGTACAGCGTTTCCTTGTTCGCGGCGAGGAACTTGGCCAGGGCCTTCAGGCGCTCGGCGCGCTGCTGGAAGTCGAGCTTCATCAGCGCGGGAATGCCGGTGCGGCGCGCGTACTGCAACGCCTCGGCGAAGTCGATGGCCTCGGCGTGCGTGGCGGCCACGGGCTTGCCGTTGACGGCGCTGCGCAGCTGCTGCGCGGCCTGCTGGCCGATCCAGCGGCCGGCGATGTAGCTTTGGAGGGTGGTGGTCATGGTGCGTGTCCTTTCGCGGTGTCTGTCTTGCTCCTTCCCCCTCTGGGGGAAGGTTGGGATGGGGGCAGGCGGCATCGGTTCTGCGCAGTGCCTTCCCGGCCGCCGCATGCCCCCACCCCGGCCCTCCCCCAGCGGGGGAGGGAGGAATTCAGCTCACTCTTTCTTGCCGATGCCCAGATAGGTATCGATGATCCGCTGGTCATGCAGCAGGTCGCGCGCCTTGCCTTCGAGCGCCACGGCGCCCATTTCCAGCACATAGGCGCGGTCGGCCACCTGCAGCGCGGCGCGGGCGTTCTGTTCCACCAGCAGCACCGACACGCCGTGGCTGCGCAGCTGCGACACCACGCGCAGCACCTCGCGCACCACCAGCGGGGCGAGGCCCAGCGAGGGCTCGTCGAGCATCAGCAGGCGCGGCCGCGCCATCAGCGCGCGGCCGATGGCCAGCATCTGGCGCTCGCCGCCGGAGAGCGTCGATGCCATCTGCGCGCGGCGTTCCTTCAGGCGCGGGAAGATGGCGAAGATCTCGTCCATGCGCGTGCGCTGGTCGCGCTTGCCCTTGCGCCACTGGTAGAAGCCGCCGAGCAGCAGGTTGTCTTCGACCGACATCTCGCCGAACAGCTCGCGCCGCTCGGGCACCAGCGCGACGCCGCGCGCCACCATGGTCTCGACGCTGGGGCGCGAGACGCGCTCGCCGTCCAGCATCAGTTGGCCGGTGGAAGGCAGCAGGCCCATCGCCGCGCACAGCAGCGTGGTCTTGCCGGCGCCGTTGGGGCCGATGACGGTGACGATCTCGCCCTCGTTGACCTGCAGGCGCACGCTGTGCACCGCTTCCACGGTGCGGTAGGCGACGCAGAAGCCGTCGAGTTGAAGCAATGGATGGCTCATCGTGCGTCTTCCAGCAGTTCGTCGTCGGCCCCGCCCAGATAGGCTTCGAGCACGCGCGGATTGGCCTGCACTTCGGCGGGCGTGCCGGTGGCGATGACGGTGCCGAACTCGAGCACCGTGATGCGGTCGGCGAGGTTCATCACGAACTCCATGTCGTGTTCCACCACCAGGATGCCCAGGCCCTCGGCGCGCAGCTGCGCGAGCAGTTCCGAGAGGGCGCGCTTCTCCAGGTGGCGCAGGCCGGCGGCGGGTTCGTCGAGCAGCAGCACCGAAGGCTGGCCGGCGAGCGCGCGGGCGATTTCCACCACGCGCTGCTGGCCGAGCGAGAGCGATGCAGCGGGCGTGTCGGCATGCGCGCCGAGGCCGCAGCGTTCGATCTGCCTGCGGGCCTCGGCCATCAGCGCGGCCTCTTCCGCGCGGTCCAGGCGCAGCATGGCCGACAGCCAGCCGCGCTTCGCACGCAGGTGGGCACCGAGCGCCACGTTCTCGACCACGCTGCGCTGGCCGAGCAGCCGCACGTGCTGGAAGGTGCGGCCCAGGCCCAGCGATGCGAAGGCGCGCGAGGGCTTGCCCGACATCGGCTGGCCCACCAGGCGCACTTCGCCGGTCGTCGGATCGTCCACGCCCGAGATCATGTTGAAGAAGGTGCTCTTGCCGGCGCCGTTGGGGCCGATGAGGGCATGCACCTCGCCGGCTTTCAGCGTCATCGAGATGTCGTTGTTGGCCACCAGGCCGCCGAAGCGCTTGCTCACGCCGTCGGCCTGCAGCAGCAGCGTGCCGGCGGCCGGCACCGCGCGCTGCGCGAGCTGCACGGTGGTCGATGCGGCGGGGCCGGCACCGGCCGCACGCGGCACTTCGCGCACCCAGCGGCGCGACAGCCGCGCGAGCGTGGGCCACAGGCCATCGGCGAAGCGCTGCAGCACGAAGAGCATCAGCAGGCCGAACACCACCACCTCGAAGTTGCCGCTGGTGCCCAGCAGCGCGGGCAGCACGTCCTGCAGCTTTTCCTTCAGCAGCGTGATCAGCGTGGCGCCCAGTACCGCGCCCCAGAGGTGGCCCGCGCCGCCGACCACCGCCATGAACAGCATCTCGATGCCGATGTTCAGGTTGAAGGGCGTGGGGTTCACGAAGCGCTGCATGTGGGCATAGAGCCAGCCAGAGATGGCCGCGAGCAGGGCCGCCAGCACGAACAGCTTGATGCGGTGGCGCGCAGTGTCCACGCCCATCGACTCGGCCATCAGCCGGCCGCCCTTGAGCGCGCGGATGGCGCGGCCCTCGCGCGAGTCGAGCAGGTTGTGCATGGCCCACAGCGCCAGCAGCAGCACCGCCCAGATCACCACGCCCAGCATGCGCGGCGTGGCGAAGGACACGCCCGCCACCACCAGCGGCGGAATGCCGGTGATGCCGGTCTGGCCGCCGAGGAACTCCATGTTGCCCAGCAGGAAGTACAGGCTCAGGCCCCACGCGATGGTGCACAGCGGCAGATAGTGGCCCGAGAGCTTGAGCGTGACCGCGCCGAGCGCCCAGGCCAGCGCGAAGGTCAGCGCCAGACCGAGCAGCAGGCCCAGCCAGGGCACCAGCGCCGAGCCCGCGAGGCCGCCGAGCCAGCCGGCGGCGGTTGGCGAGGTGCAGATCCATGCGGTGGCGTAGGCACCCATGCCGACGAAGGCGGCCTGGCCGAAGGAGGTCATGCCGCCCACGCCCGTCAGCAGCACCAGGCCCACGGCCACCAGCGCGTACAGGCCGATGTTGCTGAGCACGCTGACGGTGAACTCGGGCAGCCAGCCCCAGGCCAGCGCGAGCGCGACGATGAAGACGAGGGTGAGCACGCGCGGCGTCACCAGCGGGCGGCCCTCGGGTGCCGCACTGGCGGCTGCGGGAGCGGTGGTCGGTGAAGACGGGTTCATTCCTCGTCCTCCACGTGATGGCTGTTCAGCGAGCGCCACAGCAGCACCGGAATGATCAGGGTGAAGACCAGCACTTCCTTGTATGCGCTGGCCCAGAAGGAAGAGAAAGCCTCCAGCAGGCCTACCAGCAGCGCGCCCGCGAGCGCCAGCGGATAGCTCGCCAGCCCGCCGACGATGGCGGCCACGAAGCCCTTCAGGCCGATGAGGAAGCCGGTGTCGTAGTAGACCGTAGTGATCGGTGCGATCAGCAGGCCCGAGATGGCACCGATGACTGCCGCCAGCGCGAAGCTCAGGTCACCCGAGAGCTCGGTGGGAATGCCCGACAGCCGTGCGCCTACGCGGTTGATGGCGGTGGCGCGCAGCGCCTTGCCGACCATCGAGCGGCCGAAGAACCAGAACATCGCGATCACCAGCACCAGCGTGACGCCGACCACCACCAGCGACTGGCCGTTGACCGGAATGCCGCCGAGGTCGAAGCGCATTTCAGAGAACGCGCTGGTGCGCGAGCCCTCGGCGCCGAAGAAGAAGAGGCCCAGGCCGACCAGCACACCATGCAGCGCCACCGACACGATCAGCAGCATCAGCACGCTGGCATCCGCCAGCGGGCGGTAGGCGACGCGGTACAGCAGCGGGCCCAGCGGCGCGATCAGCACCAGCGTGGCGATCGACTGCATTGCGAGCGAGGTAGGCTTGAAGCCGAGCACCAGTACCGCAGCGATGGCCGGAAAGGCCACGCACCAGGTCAGCGCCGAGCGCCAGTCGACGGTGGCGCCGCGCTTCCAGCGCCAGGCTTCCACCACCAGCACGATGGCGGCAAGCGCCAGCAGCAACCACAGCGTGGAGGGCGCGCGCCCGCCCTGCAGCGCGGCCATCGACAGCGCACCGAAGGCGACGAACTCGCCCTGCGGGATGAAGATCACGCGCGTGACCGAAAACACCAGCACCAGCGCGAGCGCCATCAGTCCGTAGACCGCGCCGTTCACGATGCCGTCCTGCCCCAGCAAAAGGGCAATCTGCAAATCCATAAAACAACCTTCGGGCGTCGCCCGTGACTCAATTCAGGAACACCGAGGAACCGGCTTTGCCGGGCCTCTGGTGTTGCCCCCGGTAGGGGGTGGGAGAAGCGACACGAAGTGCGCGGAGCCTGGGGGCGAGCTTATGGTTGGTATTTCCAGGCGCCGTTCTCGATCTTGACCATGACGCGTGCGCGCTGGTCCAGGCCCAGGTGGTCCTGTGCGGTCATGTTGAACACACCGTGCGCGCCGGCCACTTCCTTGGTCTGCTCCAGCGCGTCGCGCAGTGCGGCACGGAACTCGGGCGTGCCGGGCTGGGCCTTCTTCAGCGCGACGGGCACGGCCGAGCTCATCAGCAGGCCGGCGTCCCAGGCGTGGCCGCCGAAGGTAGAGACCGAGCCCTTGCCGTAGGCGGCTTCATAGGCGGACACATAGGCGAGCGCGGACTTCTTCACCGGGTTGCTGGCGGGCAGTTGGTCGGCCACGAGCACCGGGCCTGCGGGCAGGAAGGTGCCTTCCACGTCCTTGCCGCCCACGCGCAGGAAGTCGGCGTTGGCCACGCCGTGGGTCTGGTACATCTTGCCGGTGTAGCCGCGTTCCTTCAGCGTCTTCTGAGGCAGCGCGGCCGGCGTGCCGGAGCCGGCGACCAGCACCGCGTCGGGCTTGGCGGCCATGATCTTCAGGGCCTGGCCTGTCACCGAGGTGTCGGTGCGGGCATAGCGTTCGTTGGCCACGATCTTGATCTTCTTCAGGTCGGCGGCCTTGGCGAACTCCTGCGACCAGCCTTCGCCGTAAGCGTCGGAGAAGCCGATGAAGGCGACGGTCTTCACGCCATTGGCGGCCATGTGCTCGGCGATGGCCAGCGACATCATGATGTCGTTCTGCGGCGTCTTGAACACCCACTTCTTCTTGGCGTCCATCGGCTCGATGATGCGCGCCGACGCGGCCACCGAGATCATCGGCGTCTGCGCCTCGGCGGCCACGTCGATCATGGCGAGCGAGGCCGGCGTGGTGGTCGAGCCCAGGATCACGTCGACCTTGTTCTCGGCGATGAGCTTGCGCGTGTTGTTGACGGCCGCGGTGGTGTCGGAGGCGTCGTCAAGCACGATGTAGTTGATCTTCTGCCCGCCGATCGTCTTGGGCATCAGCGAGATGGTGTTCTTCTCGGGGATGCCCAGCGAGGCTGCCGGGCCGGTGGCCGAGATGGTCACGCCGACGTTGACGTCGGCCCAGGCCGCGAGGGCCGTGGCGCACAGGGCGGCGGTCAGCAGGGGCTTGAAGAATTTCATGTTGCTTTGTCTCCGGGTTGAAAATCGATTGAGGCCTGAAGTATCTCCGTTGCAGGTGTCTTTTTCAGGGCACCCGTGGAACCGGCTTTGCCGGGCCACCGGGTGCGCCCCCTTGAGGGGGGATCCGGAGCGACACGAAGTGCGCGGAGATTCGGGGGTGGGTTCATCTTTCAGCGCTCGTCGAACGACAGCGTGACGCGTTCGGTAAGGGGGTGCGCCTGGCAGGTCAGTACGAAACCCGCGGCGACTTCATTCTTGTCGAGCGCGAAGTTTCTTTCCATGCGGACTTCCCCGTCCACGCACTTCGCGCGGCAGGTGCCGCACACGCCCGAGGTGCATGAGAACGGCACCTCGAGCCCCGCGGCCGATGCCGCATCGAGGATGCTGGGCTGCCCTTCGGTGAAGGTGATCTCGCGCTGCAGCCCGTCGCGCACGATGACGATGCGCGCCTGCTTCGCGTCGCCCGGCTGCGCCTCGTGCACCACCGCGCCCACCTGCGTGGCCGAGGGCAGGGCGACGCCGAAGCGCTCGATGTGGATGCGGTCTTCTGGCACGCCGGCCGCCAGCAGCGCGGCCTCGGCTTCGTCGTTCATCTGGAAGGGGCCACACACGTACACATGGTCGATGGCCGCGGCCGGCACCACGCTCGCGAGGAACTCGCCGATCTTCTCGCGGTTCATCACGCCGAAGCCCAACGGCGAATCGGTGTGCTCGTCGGAGAACACATGCTGCAGCACGAGGCGCGTCATGTAGCGGTTCTTCAGGTCCTCTATTTCTTCCTTGAACATCGTGGACTGCAGCTGGCGGTTGCCGTAGATCAGCGTGAAGCGGCTGTGCGGCTCGCGCGCGAGCACCGTCTTCATGATCGACAGGATGGGCGTGATGCCGCTGCCACCGGCAATGCCGACGTGATGGCGCGCCGAGCCCGGCTCGATGGGCACGAAGAAGCGGCCCTGCGGCGCCATCACCTGCAGCGTGTCGCCGGGCTTCAGGCTCGCGTTGATCCAGTTGGAGAACACGCCGCCGCGCACCTTGCGCACGCCGACGCGCAGTTCGCCGTCGTCGAGGCCGGCGCAGATCGAATAGGAGCGGCGCAGATCCTGGCCGTCGATCTCGTGGCGCAGCGTGAGGTACTGGCCCTGCGTGAAGCCGAAGACCTGCTGCAGGTCGGCCGGCACCTCGAAGGAGACGATGACGGCCTCGGCCGTGTCGGGCTCGATGGCCTTCACGCGCAGGGGATGGAAGAGGGTACTCATCGCGGGGGAAGTCTCAGATGGGTTTGAAGTGTTCGAAAGGCTCCTTGCACGCCATGCAGCGGTACAGGGCCTTGCAGGCGGTGGAGCCGAAGGCCGACAGCCGCTCGGTGCGCTCGCTCGCGCAGCGCGGGCAGGCGATGCGCTCGCCGGCGATGCGGCCGAAGAGCCTGATCGGCATGGCGGTGTTGGCGGCCTGCTCGGCGTTCAGGTGCGCGGGCGGGGCGATGCCGTAGGCCTTGAGCTTGGCGCGGCCCTCGTCGCTGATCCAGTCGCTGCTCCATGCGGGCGCGCGTCGCAGCGTGGCGCGGGCGCGGCCCAGGCCGGCCTGCTCGACGGCGGCCAGCACGTCGTGCTCGATGGCCTCGGTGGCGGGGCAGCCGGAGTAGGTGGGCGTGAGCACGATCTCCAGGCCGTCGTCGTGCTCGATCACGTCGCGCACGATGCCGAGGTCGCAGACCGACACGGCCGGCACCTCGGGGTCGGGCACGGTGTGCAGCACCGCCCATGCGGCATCGACGCGCGAGGCCAGGGCGTTCACCACACGCCTCCGGGGAAGGTGCGCTGCAGGTGCTGCATCTCCGCGAGGATGTAGCCCATGTGCTCGCTGTGCACGCCGTGCTTGCCGGTGCTGCGGAAGGCGGCTTCCTTGGGCATGGCGAGGCCGGCGGCGTCCAGCACCTGCTGCATCTCGGCGAGCCAGGGCTCGCGCAGCTCGCTCCACGCCGGGCCGAGGCCGCTCGCGCTGGCGGCGGCATCCACTTCGTCGCTGAAGAACAGCTCGGGCATGTAGAGCCACAGTTGCTTCAGCGCCTTCTCGGTGCGGCGGCGCGATTCCTCGGTGCCGTCGCCCAGCCGCACCACCCAGTCGCCCGAGTGCTGCTGGTGGTAGCGCGCTTCCTTCAGCGCCTTGCCGGCGATGGCGGCCACCTCGGGGTCGTTCGATGCGGCCAGGCGCTGCCACAGCAGCTTCAGCAGCGTGGACACCATGGTGTTGCGCACCACGGCGAAGGCGAAGTCGCCGCGCGGCAGTTCGGCGATGGTGAGGTTGAAGTAGTCGCGCTCGTCGCGCAGGTAGGCGAGCTGGTCCTCGTCGTGCTCGCGGCCCTCGCCCTCGAGCTTGCCGGCGTGCGTGAGCAGCGCGCGGGCCTGGCCGACGAGGTCGAGCGCGATGTTGGCCATCGCGATGTCTTCCTCCAGCACGGGCGCGTGGCCGCACCATTCGCCCAGGCGCTGCGCGAGCACCAGGCAGGTGTCTCCGATGCGCAGCAGGTATTGCACGGCGGGCGTGCGGTTCAGTTCGATCGATGCTTGCATGGGGCGGCGCTCACATGTGGTCGACCGACTTGGGCAGCGCGTAGAAGGTCGGGTGGCGGTACACCTTGTCCTCGGCCGGATCGAAGAACATGTCCTTGTCGCCCGGGTCGCTGGCCACGATCTGGTCGGAGCGCACCACCCAGATGCTGCTGCCTTCCTGGCGGCGGGTGTACACGTCGCGCGCCATCTGGATCGCCATCTTCGGGTCGGCGGCGTGCAGGCTGCCGCAGTGCTTGTGGTCCAGGCCGGCCTTGCTGCGCACGAACACTTCCCACAGGGGCCACTCTTGCTTCTGTTCGACGGTCATGCCGCCTCCTTCATAGGTTGTTTGTTGGCGTGGGCCAGCGCGGCTTCGCGCACCCATGCGCCGTCTTCCCAGGCGTCGACGCGGGCCTGCAGGCGTTCGCGGTTGCAGGGGCCGTCGCCGCCGATCACGCGCCAGAACTCGCTCCAGTCGATGGCGCCGAAGTCGTGCGCCTGGCGCTCTTCGTTCCACTTGAGGTCGGGGTCGGGCAGGGTCACGCCGAGGATGCGGGCCTGCTCCACGGTGGCGTCGACGAACTTCTGGCGCAGCTCGTCGTTGCTGAAGCGCTTGATGCCCCAGCGCATCGACTGCGCGCTGTTGGGCGACTGGTCGTCCGGCGGGCCGAACATCATGATCGAGGGCCACCACCAGCGGTTGACCGCGTCCTGCACCATGGCCTTCTGCGCCTCGGTGCCGTGGGTCATCATGGTCAGCAGCGACTCGTAGCCCTGGCGCTGGTGGAAGCTCTCCTCGCGGCAGATGCGGATCATGGCGCGCGCATACGGCGCGTACGAGCAGCGGCAGATCGGCACCTGGTTCATGATGGCCGCGCCGTCCACCAGCCAGCCGATGGTGCCCATGTCGGCCCAGGTCAGCGTGGGGTAGTTGAAGATCGAGCTGTACTTGGCCTTGCCGCTGTGCAGCGCCTCGAACATCTGGTCGCGCGAGGTGCCCAGCGTCTCGGCCGCGGCATACAGGTAGAGGCCGTGGCCGCCCTCGTCCTGCACCTTGGCCAGCAGGATGGCCTTGCGCTTGAGCGTGGGCGCGCGGCTGATCCAGTTGCCCTCGGGCAGCATGCCGACGATTTCCGAGTGCGCGTGCTGGCTGATCTGGCGCACCAGCGTCTTGCGGTAGTGCTCGGGCATCCAGTCCTTCGCCTCGATGAAGTCGCCGGCGTCGATGTGCGCGTCGAAGCGCTCCTCGAGCTGCATCTCCTCTGCGGAGCGCACGGCCTTCTGCTTGCCGTCGCCCGCGTCCTTGCCCATGGTGTCCATTGCCTGGGTGTACATGTGCGTGTCCTTTCGGTCGGTGTTGGAAGTGGCTTGTGTCAGCGCGGGCGTGTGTCGATCACGCGGCGCGCCTTGCCGGTCTGGGTGCGTTCCATCTCGTCGGGGCCGTGCACCACCACGCGGGTGGAGATGCCGATGAGCGTCTTCACGCGGTGCTGCAGCCAGTCGCCGATGGCGGCGCGGTCGGCCGATGCGACATCCGCGGGCTTGAGCTCGCAGTGGATCTCGACCTGGTCGAGCTTGTCGGCGCGGCTCACGTGCACCTGGTAGAGGCCCGAGAGCGCCTGGTGCGCGAGCACGATCTCCTCCACCTGCGTGGGGAAGACGTTGACGCCGCGGATGATCATCATGTCGTCGCTGCGCCCGACGATCTTGCCCATGCGGCGGAACGAGCGCGAGGTGGGCGGCAACAGGCGCGTGAGGTCGCGCGTGCGGTAGCGCACGATGGGCATGGCCTCCTTGCTCAGCGAGGTGAAGACGAGCTCGCCTTCCTCGCCGTCGGCCTTCAGCTCGCCGGTCTCGGGGTCGATGATCTCGGGGTAGAAGTGGTCTTCCCAGATCACGGGGCCGTCCTTGCTCTCCACGCATTCGCTGGCCACGCCCGGGCCCATCACTTCGCTGAGGCCGTAGATGTCGACCGCGTCGATGCCGGCCCTGGCCTCGATGTCGCGGCGCATGGCTTCGGTCCACGGCTCGGCGCCGAAGATGCCTACCTTGAGCGAGCTCTCCTTCGCGTCGAGCCCCTGGCGCTCGAACTGCTCGATGATCACCTGCATGTAGCTGGGCGTGACCATGATGATGTTCGGCTTGAAGTCCTGGATGAGCTGCACCTGCTTCTCGGTCTGGCCGCCCGACATGGGGATGACGGTGCAGCCCGCGCGCTCGGCGCCGTAGTGCGCGCCCAGGCCGCCGGTGAACAGGCCGTAGCCGTACGACACGTGCACCATGTCGCCGGGACGGCCGCCCGCGGCGCGGATGGAGCGGGCGACGAGGTCGGCCCAAGTGTCGATGTCCTGCAGCGTGTAGCCCACCACGGTCGGCTTGCCGGTGGTACCGGAAGAGGCGTGGATGCGCGCGACCTTCTCGCGCGGCACGGCGAACATGCCGAAGGGGTAGTTGTCGCGCAGGTCGCTCTTCACCGTGAACGGGAACTTCGACAGGTCGGCCAGCGACTTCAGGTCGTCGGGGTGCACGCCCTTGGCGTCGAAGGCGCGGCGGTAGTGCGGCACGTTGTCGTAGGCGCGCTGCAGCGTGGTGCGCAGGCGGGCGAGCTGCAGCGCGGCGATCTCGTCGCGGCTGGCGGTTTCGATGGGCTCGAGCTCGCCGGGGGCGGGGCGTTTGACTGTCATGGGTGTTGTCTCCTCAGGCGGCTGCTGCGGCGGGCGGAACGGCCGGGCGGCCCTTGGCGGTGTAGGAGCGGCCGCGGAAGATCGCGACGCGCTCGCCGCGCTGGTTGGTGATTTCGGTGTCGTACACGCCGGTGCGCCCGGCCTTCGATACCTCGTGGCAGCGCGCGGTGAGCACGTCGCCCTCGCGCGCGGGGGCGATGAAGTCGATGGCAAAGCCCGAGGCCACGGTCAGCTCGTCGTACGAGTTGCAGGCGAAGGCGAAGGTCGAATCAGCAAGCGTGGCCATGAAGCCGCCGTGGCAGATGGCGTGGCCGTTGAGCATGTCGGGGCGCACGCGCATCTCGATGGTGGCCTGGCCGGGGCCGACCTCCACGATGCGCATGCCCAGGCCCTTGCTGGCGTTGTCGTTGGCGAACATGCCGTCGCGGACGTACTCGGCCGTCTGCTGGGGCGTGCGTTGCTGGTTGTTGTCGGTCATGGCTTCAGCGGTCCTTGAAGACGGGCGCGCGCTTGGCGCGGAAGGCTTCCACGCCTTCGCGGTAGTCATTGGCGTTGCCCATCTCGCGCTGGATGCGGGCTTCCTCGGCCAGCGCCGCGCCCAGGTCCATGTGCTGCGCGGCGGCCATGGCCTCGCGGGTGGCGACGAGGGCGCGCGTGGGCATGCCGGCGAGCTTCGATGCGAGGGCGGCCGCCGTTTCGGCGAGCGCTGCGTCGTCCACGCACTGCCAGATCAGGCCGATGCGCGCGGCTTCCTCGGCGGGCAGCTTGTCGCCGAGCATCGCGATGCCCAGCGCGCGTGCCGAGCCCACGAGGCGCGGCAGCAGCCAGGTGCCGCCGGTGTCGGGCACGAGGCCGATCTTGGTGAAGGCCTGGATGAAGCTGGCGGAACGCGCGGCCACCACGATGTCGCAGCACAGCGCCAGGTTGGCGCCCGCGCCGGCGGCCACGCCGTTGACGGCGGCGACGACCGGCACCGGCATCGAACGCAGGCGCGCGACGAGCGGGGCGTACCAGGTGGAGATGACATGGCCCAAATCCTTGGGCGCGGCGCCGGGCGTGGTGTCGGGCGCAACAGACGGGTCGGCCAGGTCCTGCCCCGCGCAGAAGGCGCGGCCTGCACCCGTGAGCACCACGCAGCGCACGCTCTCGTCGGATGCCGCGGCTTCCAGCTCGGCCATCAGCGCCTCATGCAATTGCGTCGTGAAGCTGTTGAGAGCAGCCGGCCGGTTCAGGCTCAGCGTGCGGACGGCACCGGCGTTGCTGGTGAGTACCAAAGGCTCAGTCATCGCTTGTCTCTTTCATCCTTATGGGTACGGGCCGGCGTGCAAACACTATTGACCGACCGTTCGGTTGATTTTAGGATCGACCTCGATGGCGGCACAAGGCGGCTCGATCAGGGCAAACCCTGAGAGCGCGCCGAAAGCCAGCCAAGGCAAGACAAGGAGACAGAGCGAATGCCCAGCTATTCCATCGACGGCGTGATCCCGGTCGTCGATCCAAGCGCCTACGTGCATCCCACGGCCGTGCTGATCGGCGACGTGATCGTCGGCGCCAACTGCTACGTGGGCCCGTGTGCCAGCCTGCGCGGCGACTTCGGCCGCATCGTGCTGGAGGAGGGCTCCAACGTGCAGGACCACTGCTGCATCCACGGCTTTCCCGACAACGACACGGTCGTCGAGGTCAACGGCCACATCGGGCACGGCGCGATCCTGCACAGCTGCATCGTGCGGCGCGACGCGCTGGTGGGCATGAACGCGGTGGTGATGGACGAGGCCGAGATCGGCGAGAAAGCCATCGTCGCCGCGTGCGCCTTCGTGCCGGCCGGCATGAAGGTGCCGGCGCGCACGCTGAGCGCCGGCATTCCGGCAAAGGTCAAGCGCGAGCTGAGCGAGGAAGAGATCGCCTGGAAGCTCGAAGGCACCCAGACCTACCAGGCGCTCACGGTGCGCAGCCTCGCGAGCCTGCGCGAGGTGGAGCCGCTTTCCAGCGTGGAGAAGAACCGCCCGAGCCTGCCGGCCACCGACGTGCGTTCGCTCATCGCGACGAAGCGCGGCTGAACCTCGCCGAGCTTCGGGCAAGATCGCGCGTTGCCTTCAACCCCAACACCGAAGAACCCAGGAACACGAACCGATGCCGCGTGGAAGATCCGCCACCTACGAGGACCAGCGTGAATTCATCCTCGCGCAGGCCGCCCAGCTGTTCGCGCGCAGCGGCTACCCTGCCACCTCGATGAACCAGGTGGCCGAGGCCTGCGGCCTCTCGAAGGCCACGCTCTACCACTACTACAAGGACAAGAGCAGTCTGCTCATCAGCATCGCGGAAACGCACGTGTCCAAGCTCGCGGCGCTGGTGGCCGAGGAAGAAGCCTCGACGCACACCGACGAGGAGCGCCTGCGCCGCTTCATCTACCGCATCGTCGAGGAATACGCCGGCGCCCAGGACGCGCACCGCGTGCTGACCGACGACGTGCGCTTTCTCGAAGAGGCCGACCGCGAGCGCGTGCTCGACAAGGAACGCGAGGTGGTCGCGGGCTTCGCGCGCGCGGTGTCGGCGCTGCGCCCCGGCGCGCCCAGCGACGACCTCGCCAAGCCGCTGACCATGCTGCTCTTCGGCATGATCAACTGGATGTTCACCTGGATGAAGCCCGACGGCCGGCTCGACCACGCGGCCATCGCGCCGATCGTGGCCGACCTGTTCCTCGGCGGCATCGGGGCGGTGAAGTCGCCCGAGGCGCCGGCGGCCCCCCGCGGCGCTAGAGAATCCGGTTGAACCAGAGCAGCGAGAGCCCGGCCGACAGCAGCGTAAGCACGGCCGCGCCCAGCGCGAAGAGCGCGGAAATTTCGGTTTCCTTCTTCTCCACCGTGAGCTTGGAGCTCAGCGTCTCGTAGACCTTCTTCAGGTCGTTCGCGGTGCCGGCGTAGAAGTATTCGGCGTTGGTCTTGTTGGCGATGGCCTTGAGCGTGTCCTCGTCGAGCCGCACGCGCATCGACCAGCCTTCGAAGCCGATGGTCTCGCCGTCCACCGTGCCCACGCCCACCGTGTAGATGCGCACGCCGCGGTCGGCGGCCGCCTTGGCCGCATCGAGCGGGTCGACGCCGGTGGTGCGCTGGCCGTCGGTCAGCATGATGACCGCGGCCGAGGTGAACGAGCCCGGCGCCACCGGCGTGAACTCCTTGAGCTTCTTCTCGTTCTGGTCGATGGCCGCACCGCGCTGGCGGCTGGGCGAGCTGAACTGCTCGACGTCGATGCCCGCGTCGGGGAACAGCGTGGCCAGCGACACCACGATGGCGTTGCCGGTGGCGGTGGCGCGCTGCAGCTGGAAGCTGTCGATGGCGGTCACCAGGTCTTCATGGTTGGTGGTGGGCAACTGCGCCACCTGCGCGCTGCCCGCGAAGGCGACGATGCCCACCTTCACGGTGCGCGGCAGGTCCTTGATGAAGCTCTTGGCCGCCTCCTGCGCCGCCACCAGCCGGTTGGGCTGCACGTCGGCCGCGCGCATGCTGCCCGATACGTCCATCGCCAGGATGATGGTCTGCTGGTTCGACGGCAGCACCACCACCGCCATGGGCCGCGCCGCGGCCACGAGCATCGCGGCCATGGCCAGCAGGAACAGCAGGGGCGGCAGGTGCCGCCGCACGCTCTGCCCGGCGCCCATGGCCTCGCGCACGATCGACAGGCTGGCGTAGCGCACCGCCAGCTTCTTCTTGCGCCGCAGCAGCCAGAGGTAGAGCAGGATCAGCAGCGGCAGCGCCGCCAGCAGCCAGAGGAATTGAGGCCAGAGAAAAGTCATGCTGCCACCGCCTTCAGGCCAGCCTGGCCGATGCGCGCGCGGCGCTTGCGCAAATCGGCGAAACGGACGATGGCTTCCACAAGGTCGTCATCGGTCGAGAGTTCGAGCGCGTCGACACCGGCCCGGGCCAGCGCCTCGCGCAATGTGTTCTCGCGCTCGGCCGCCAGCCGGGCGAAGCGCTTGCGGAAGCCCGCGTCGTGGGTATCGACCCACAGCTGCTCGCCGGTCTCGGCGTCGCGCAGCGGCACCAGGCCGAGGTCGGGCAACTCCAACTCGAGCGGATCGAACAGGCGCACCGCGACCACCTCGTGGCGCTGCACCAATTGGCCCAGCGGGCGTTCCCAGCCGGGTTCGCTCAGGAAGTCGGACACCACGAACACGGTGGAGCGCCGCGGCATCAGGGTGGCGGCCGACTTGAGCAGGTCGGCCAGCCGCGTCATGCCTTTCTGTGCGGGCTCGGCGCCGGCCTTTCCGGCGCGCTTTTCCATCGCGTGCAGCAGGTGCAGCACATGGCGCCGCCCGCTGCGCGGTGGGATCACCGCTTCGAGATCGCTGCCGTAGACCAGCGCGCCCACCCGGTTGCCGTGCCGCGTGAGCAGCCGCGCCAGCACGCCGACGAAGCCCGCCGAGATCTCGCGCTTGGCTTTCAGGCCCGAGCCGAAGTCGACCGAGCGGCTCAGGTCGAGCACGAACCACGCGGCCATCTCGCGGTCTTCGGTGAACACGCGCACATGCGGCGTCTGCAGCCGCGCCGTGACGTTCCAGTCGATGTGGCGCACGTCGTCGTGGTGCTGGTATTCGCGCAGGTCGGCCAGGTCGAGCCCGGTGCCGCGCATCAGCGTGCGGTAGTCGCCCTGCAGCAGGCCGTCGAGGCGGCGGATCACGGTCCACTCGAGCCGGCGCAGCGCGCGTTCCGCCCCGCCGGCTTCGATGGCGAGCCGGTCGTCGTTGGCGGCCGCGGAGGCCTTACGCCACCAGCTTTTCATGTTCGAGCGGCTTGGGAGGAGCGGGTACTGCGCGCATGATCTTCTCGACCAGGCTGTCCGGCGTCAGGCCTTCGGACAAGCCTTCGTAGGAAAGCGTCACGCGATGGCGAAGCACGTCGGGCACCAGCGCCGTCATGTCTTCCGGCAGCGCGTAGCTGCGGCCGCGCAGCAGCGCCAGGGCGCGCGCGCCCTCGGTCAGGCTGATGCTGGCGCGCGGGCTGGCGCCGAAGGTGATGAAGCGATGCAGGTCCTTCAGTCCGTGCTTCTCGGGCGTGCGCGTGGCGGACACCAGCTTCACCGCATATTGGATGAGCGACGGGTCGACATACACGCGCCGCGCCTCGGCCTGCAACGCCGCGAGCTGCTCGGTGGTGGCGACCGGCGTGGCGCTGACCGGCGGGCCGATCACGCGCTGGACGATGACGAATTCTTCCTCGTCGCTCGGGTAGTCGACCAGCACCTTCATCATGAAGCGGTCGACCTGCGCCTCGGGCAGCGGGTAGGTGCCCTCGGTCTCGATGGGGTTCTGCGTGGCCATCACCAGGAAGGGGCGCGGCACGCGGTGCGTCTCGCCGGCAATGGTGACCTGGCGCTCCTGCATCACCTCGAGCAGCGCGCTCTGCACCTTGGCCGGCGCGCGGTTGATTTCGTCTGCCAGCAGCAGGTTGGCGAACACCGGGCCCAGCGAGGTGCTGAAGTCGCCGGTCTTCTGGTTGTAGATGCGCGTGCCCACCAGGTCGGCGGGCACGAGGTCGGGCGTGAACTGGATGCGCTTGAACTGGCCGCGCACCGTGTCGGCCAGCGTCTTCACCGTGAGCGTTTTCGCCAGACCCGGCACGCCTTCGACCAGCAGGTGCCCGCCTGCGAGCATGGCGACCATCACGCGCTCCAGGAAGCGGTCCTGCCCGACGACCACGCGCTTCACCTCGTAGAGGATCTGCTCCATCAGTTCGGCCGTCCCGGCCGGCGTGGGGTTGGCGGTGGTCTCTGCTGTGCTCATGCGAAGGGCTTTCGAGAGGAAGGGAAGAGAAGAAAGAAGATCGTTCAGAACGGCGGTGAACCCGCGGCCGAGGCCGCGTTCTCGATGGGCACCGCGAAGCCGATGCCGATGAAGGTGCGCTGCTGCGTCGGATTGAGGATGGCGGTGACGATGCCGAGCACCTCGCCATCCATGTTGATCAGCGGTCCGCCCGAATTGCCGGGGTTGGCGGCCGCGTCGAACTGGATCAGGTTGCCCAGTTCCTGCTTGCCCTCGGGCGAGCGGAACGAGCGCTTCAGCCCCGACACCACGCCGGCCGACACCGAGGGCCCGATGCCGAAGGGAAAGCCCACGGCCGCCACCTGGTCGCCGGGGCGCAGGTCGGCGGTGGAGCGCATGGTGGCGGGGATCAGGTCGTCGGGAATCTTCTGCGCCTGCAGCACCGCGAGGTCGTTCTCGGGCTGCACGCCGGTGATGGTGGCGGGCGCCTCCAGGCCGTCGTAGAAGGTGACCTTGATCTTGTCGGCGCCGGCGACCACGTGCAGGTTGGTGAGGATCACGCCCTTGTCGACGATCACCACCCCCGTGCCCACGCCGCGCTCGAACTCGCCCGGCGCGCCGCCGTCGTTGGGCGCCTCGGGCGGCTTGCCCTTGGCCATGTTGCGCCCGCGCTTCTGGGTCTTGGCCTCGGGCGTGTTCTTCTCCTCGCCGTAGCTCACCACCCGCACCACCGAGGGCCGGATGATGTCGGCCGCCTTGGCCGCGGGCGAGGGCAGGGTGTTGGTCTGCAGCGTGCGCAGCACGGCCGCGTCGATGTCTTTCTGGGTGAGAACCTTGGTGCCAGGGCGCGGCGCCCAGAGCACGGCGCCGGCGACCATCGCGGCCGAGAGCATGACGAGCAGCGCGAAGCTGCGGCGTCCGGGCTGCCAGCCTGCTTTCCTGACAGGAGTTTCGGGAGGTAGGGAGCCCGCGCCGGCCGTCTCGGGCGATGCCGGCGCATCCGCCCGTT
The DNA here is from genome assembly GCF_041154425.1 of Variovorax sp. V15. NCBI lineage: Bacteria > Pseudomonadati > Pseudomonadota > Betaproteobacteria > Burkholderiales > Comamonadaceae > Variovorax > Variovorax sp. V15. The sequence continues at coordinate 5,296,481 of NZ_AP028659.1, read as the reverse complement.
CGGCCGCCTCGTCTGCGGCCGGTGGCTGCGTGCGGGGCGAACGGCTGTAGAAAGCGGGCCTGCGCATCGGAGTACCTCCGGCTTAAAAAATCGCAATCGCGTGTAGAGGAGTTCACAGTAGCACGCTTTCCGCGCCTGCGCATCCCATCGGGCATCATCGCGCGATGGCTACCTTCATCGATACCCACTGTCATCTGGACGCGCCCGAATTCGGTGCGGAGATGCCGGTGCTGCGCGCCCATGCCGCCGAGCGGGGGGTGGCGATGTGCGTGATCCCGGCCGTGGCCGTCTTCAACTTCGCCACCGTGCGCGAGCTGGCCCACGCGCAGGGCGATGCCTATGCGCTGGGCATCCACCCGCTGTGCACCGGCGAGGCGAAGGACGAGGACCTGGAAGCGCTCGACGCCGAACTGACCGCCCGGCGCGACGACCCGAGGCTGGTGGCGGTCGGCGAGATCGGCCTGGACTACTTCGTCGAAGGGCTCGACGGCGAAAAGCAGGAGCGGTTTTTTCACACTCAGTTGCAACTGGCACGCAAGCACGGGTTACCCGTGCTCATCCACGTGCGGCGCTCGGTCGACAAGGTGCTCAAGCACCTGCGGCAGACGGCGGGCGGGCGGCCGTGGCAGGGCATCGCGCACGCTTTCAACGGCAGCGGGCAGCAGGCCGGCGCGTGCATCGAGCTCGGGCTCAAGCTCGGCTTCGGCGGCGCGGTGACCTTCGAGCGCGCCCTGCAGCTTCGGCGGCTGGCCTCCACGCTGCCGATGGAATCGATCGTGATGGAGACCGACGCGCCCGACATCCAGCCGCACTGGATCTACCGCACGCAGGCCCAGCGCGATGCCGGCGAGCCGCAGGGGCGCAACGAGCCGGCCGAGCTGCCGCGCATCGCCGAGGTGGTGGCCGATCTGCGGGGCATCGGCATCGATGCGCTGGCCGAAGCGACCACTCGCAACGCGGTCGCGGCGCTGCCGAAGCTCCAAAGTCTGCTGTCCGTGTCGGATGGCCGGAAACCCCTCGCGTAGGCCGATGCCCCGAGTTGCGTCCGGGCGTGCCAAGGGCCCGTTTTTGCTGTCATCCTTGAAGTTCGAAGTGGCGTTGGTTGTGCAGTGGCACATCCGTCACTCCCATACTTCACTCAAAAAAGGAGTTCTTTCATGACCAAGTCCTTTGTTCGTACCGTTCCCGTCGTCGTCGCCCTGGCGCTGGCATCCATCGGCCTGTCGGCCGTTGCGCAGACCGCAGCCACCACCGAGCCATCCACCACCGAGAAGGTGAAGGAAGCCGGCAAGGATGCGGTGAACGCCACCGAGCGCGGCGCGGAGAAGGCCTGGGACGCGACCAAGAGCACCACCAAGAAGGCCGTGAACGCTACCGAGCGCGGCTCCAAGAAGGCCTGGAACGCGACCAAGCGCACCACCAAGAAGGCAACCAACGCCACCAAGAACGCCGCCGCGAAGACCGGCGATGCCGTCGAGAACGCCGGCCACAAGACGGCCGACGGCATGCGTTCCACCGGCAAGGCGATCGGCGAGAAGATCCCCGGCACGGCCGAGAACGAAGCCGCCAAGAAGTAAACAGTTCCGGAACCTTCCGGATTTCGCGAAAGAACCCGCTTCGGCGGGTTTTTTCATGGGCGCACGGGGCACTCGCCCGACAGTGGCACGATTGCCGACCATGAACCCCTCCGCCGCATCCACGGCCGCCGCGAGCCCGTTGCTCACCGGGCTCGCGCCCATCGTCTCGCCGGCCACCGTCGTCCTGATCCTGGGCAGCTTTCCGGGAGTGAAGTCGCTCGAGCGGCAGCAGTACTATGCACACCCCCAAAACCAGTTCTGGAAGATCCTGCAAGCCGTGTGGCCCGACATCCCCTTGCCCTCGGGCGCCGACAGCTACGGGCCGCGCTGCCGGTGGCTGCTCGACCGCGGCCTGGGCGTGTGGGACGTGTATGCGTCCTGCGAGCGCGAGGGCAGCCTCGACTCGGCCATCCGCGCGCCCGTGGCCAACGACATCGCCGGCCTGCACCTGCCGAAGCTCGCGGCCATCGCGCACAACGGCGGCGAGAGCTTCAAGCATGCGCGCCACACGCGCGCGCTGGGCGTGCCGGTCTACCAGCTGCCTTCCACCAGCCCCGCCAATGCGTCGTGGAGCTTCGAGCGCAAGCTCGCGGCCTGGCGCGAAGTGCTGGCTGCCCACAAACTAGTCGCCTGACCCGCTGCATCGATGGCATCGAGCAAAACTCCTGTTTCCCTCCCTGAAGTCAACTTTTCCGACTGGGGCGACATCCGCTATCTGCACCTGGGCACCGAATGGGTCCAGGGCTCGATGAAGCTCGATGCGCCCTTCGAGATCGAGCTCGAGTACGTGCAGCGCATGATGGCCTGGCTGCTCTTCGCCGACCCCAAGAGCGTGGCCGGCCGCCATGCCATGCAGCTCGGCCTGGGCGCGGCCACGCTGACCAAGTTCAGCCGCAAGATCCTGCGCATGCGCACCACCGCGATCGAGCTCAATCCGCAGGTGGTGTCGGCCTGCCGCGGCTGGTTCAAGCTGCCGCCGGACGATCTGAAGCTGCGCGTGGTGATCGCCGATGCCGCGGCCGAGATCCGCAAGCCCGAGTGGCATGGCACGGTCGACGCGCTGCAGGTCGACCTGTACGACCACGAGGCCGCCGCGCCGGTGCTCGACAGCGAAGACTTCTATGCCGACTGCCGCGCGCTGCTCACGGAAGACGGCTGCATGACGGTCAATCTCTTCGGCCGCTCGTCGAGCTACGAGCGCAGCCTCGAGAAGATTTCCTCCGCCTTCGGCGCCGATGCCGTCTGGGCCTTCAAGCCGACGCGCGAAGGCAACACGGTGGTCCTCGCGCAGCGCACGCCGAGCCGCCCGAAGCGCGAGGCGCTTGCCGAGCGCGCCCAAACGATCCAGACTCGCTGGGGCTTGCCCGCACCCAAATGGCTGCGGGTCTTCAAGCCGCAGAATCCGACACTCACCCGAACCTGAACCCGACCCACGGCACATGAGCGCTGTACCCGCTGCTTCCGCCCCCGCCCCGCTGGCCGCGCGCCACGAAGGCCCGCTCGACCTGCGCCGCCTGATCGAATGGCTCGCCGCCGATGGCGTGATTTCCCCGCACGAGGCCAAGCGCACCATCGCCCGCTGCGCACAGGCCGAGAGCCGCCAGGCGCCGCTGGTGCGGCTGGCCAACGTCGCCATGACGCGCGAGAGCGACAACAAGCCGCTCGACCTCGAAATGCTCACGCAATGGCTCGCGGGCCGCGCGGGCCTCTCCTACCTGCGCATCGATCCGCTCAAGGTCGACGTGGGCAAGGTGGCCGACACCATGAGCGCCGCATATGCCGAGCGCCACAAGGTGCTGCCGGTGCAGGTGCTGCCCAACGAGGTGGTGGTGGCCACGGCCGAGCCCTTCCTCACCGACTGGATCGCCGAGGTCGAGCGGCAGGCGCGTCGCTCGGTGCGGCGCGTGGTCGCCAACCCGGCCGACATCCAGCGCTACACGGCCGAGTTCTTCGCGCTCGCGAAATCGGTGCGCGCCGCCCAGAAGGCCGGCGGCAATGCCAGCACCACGAGCTTCGAGCAGCTGGTGGAGCTCGGCAAGAGCAACAAGCAGCTCGACGCCAACGACCAGAGCGTGGTGCAGGTGGTCGACTGGCTGTGGCAGTACGCCTTCGACCAGCGCGCAAGCGACATCCACCTGGAGCCGCGCCGCGAGCAGGGCGTGATCCGTTTCCGCATCGACGGCATCCTGCATCCGGCCTACCAGATGCCCATGGGCGTGATGAACGCGATGGTCGCGCGCATCAAGCTGCTGGGCCGCATGGACGTGGTCGAGAAGCGCCGTCCGCTGGACGGCCGCATCAAGACCCGCAACATGCGCGGCGACGAGATCGAAATGCGCCTGTCGACGCTGCCGACCGCCTTCGGCGAGAAGATGGTGATGCGGATCTTCGACCCCGACACCGCGGTGAAGGACCTCGACGCGCTGGGCTTCGCGCAGCACGACGCGCAGCGCTGGGAACAGCTCGTCACGCGCCCCAACGGCATCATCCTGGTGACCGGGCCCACGGGCTCGGGCAAGACCACCACGCTGTACTCCACCCTCAAGCGCGTGGCGACGGAAGAGGTCAACGTGAGCACGGTGGAGGACCCGATCGAAATGATCGAGACCTCCTTCAACCAGACGCAGGTGCAGCCGCAGCTCGACTTCGGCTTCACCGAGGGCCTGCGCGCGCTGATGCGGCAGGACCCGGACATCATCATGGTCGGCGAGATCCGCGACCTCGCCACCGCCGAGATGGCGGTGCAGGCCGCGCTCACCGGCCACCTCGTGTTCAGCACGCTGCACACCAACGACGCGCCGAGCGCCATCACGCGGCTGATGGAACTGGGCGTGCCCTCGTACCTCATCAACGCCGTGATGCTGGGCGTGCTCGCCCAGCGCCTCGTGCGCACGCTGTGCCCCAACTGCAAGCAGCCCGACGACACCGTCACCCGCGAGAAGCTCGAGGCCATCGTCAAGCCCTGGCAGATCACCGGCTCGGTGCGCGCCTACAAGCCGGTGGGCTGCGTCGACTGCCGCATGACCGGCTACATGGGCCGCATGGGGCTGTACGAACTGCTGAGCGTCAGCGAGCCGTTCAAGAGCCAGGTCACGAAGGAGCCCAACCTCGCCGGGCTGCGCCGCCAGGCCGTGATCGACGGCATGCGGCCGCTGCGGCTGGCCGGCGCGCTGCGCGTGGCCGAGGGCGTGACCACCATCGAAGAGGTGCTGAGCGCCACGCCTCCGCTGGAATGATCCGCCCCGGTTCCAGCCCCGGGAGCGACTGATGCTCCCGGGTTATCCCTAAGACTTTGGTTAGTGGAATCCACATCGGCCTGACCGGAAGCTGACTCGACAATCCCGCATCGAAATTTGTTCGAGGAGACTGTTCGTGAAGATCAAGAGTCAGAAAGACTTTTTCTCGGGTCTGATGTTCACGGTGGTGGGCGTGGCGTTCGCATGGGGCGCCACCACCTACACCGTGGGCACCGGGGCCCGGATGGGACCGGGTTACTTCCCGTTGATGCTCGGCATCCTGATGGCCCTCATCGGCCTCGGGATCATGTTCACCGGGCTCAGCGTCGAGACCACCGACGGCGAGAAGATCGGCAAGTGGGCCTGGAAGCAGGTGGTGTTCATTCTCGGCGCCAACCTCGCCTTCGGCGTGCTGCTCGGCGGCCTGCCGAGCATCGGCGTTCCGGCCATGGGCATGATCATCGCCATCTACGCGCTGGTGATCATCTCCAGCCTCGCGGGCCACGAGTTCAAGCTGCCCAGCGTGCTGATCCTGGCCACCGTGCTGGCCGTCGGCAGCTACGTTGCCTTCATCTGGGCGCTCAAGCTCCAGATCCAGGTCTGGCCGACCTTCATCACCGGTTGAGAAGAAAGCCGACCACATCATGGAATTGTTTGAACACCTCTCGATGGGTTTTGGCGTTGCCTTTACCTTCACCAACCTGCTGTACTGCCTGATCGGCTGCATCCTGGGCACGCTGATCGGCGTGCTCCCGGGCATCGGCCCGGTCGCGACCATCGCGATGCTGCTGCCGGCCACGTACGCGCTGCCGCCCGTGTCGGCGCTGATCATGCTGGCCGGCATCTACTACGGCGCCCAGTACGGCGGCTCCACCACGGCCATTCTGGTCAACCTGCCGGGCGAATCCTCGTCGGTGGTGACCGTGATCGACGGCTACCAGATGGCGCGCAAGGGCCGTGCGGGTCCGGCGCTCGCCGCCGCCGGCCTGGGTTCGTTCTTCGCTGGCTGCGTCGGTACGCTGATCCTGGCCGCCTTCGCGCCGCCGCTGACCGAGCTGGCCTTCAAGTTCGGCCCCGCCGAATACTTCTCGCTGATGATCCTGGGCCTGATCGGCGCCGTGGTGCTGGCTTCGGGCTCGCTGCTGAAGGCCATCGCGATGATCGTGCTGGGCCTGCTGATGGGCCTGGTCGGCACCGACGTGAATTCGGGCGTCGCGCGCTACAGCTTCGACATTCCGGAGCTCACCGACGGCATCGGCTTCGTGGCCATCGCCATGGGCGTGTTCGGCTACGGCGAAATCATCGCGAACCTCTCGCGCCCGGACGACGAGCGTGAAGTGTTCACCGCCAAGGTTTCGGGCCTGTTCCCGACCAAGGACGACTTCAAGCGCATGATTCCCGCGGTGCTGCGCGGCACTGCGCTGGGCTCGGCACTGGGCATCCTGCCCGGCGGCGGTGCGCTGCTGGCTGCCTTCGCTGCCTACACGATCGAGAAGAAGACCAAGCTGAAGGCGGGCGAAGTTCCCTTCGGCAAGGGCAACATCCGCGGCGTGGCTGCTCCCGAGTCGGCCAACAACGCCGGCGCGCAGACCTCCTTCATCCCGCTGCTGACGCTTGGCATTCCGCCCAACGCGGTGATGGCGCTGATGGTGGGTGCGATGACCATCCACAACATCCAGCCCGGTCCGCAGGTGATGACCAGCAACCCCGAGCTGTTCTGGGGCCTGATCGCCTCGATGTGGCTGGGCAACGCGATGCTGATCATCCTGAACCTGCCGCTGATCGGCATGTGGATCAAGCTGCTGTCGGTGCCCTACAAGTACCTGTTCCCGGCCATCGTGCTGTTCTGCGCGATCGGGGTTTACTCGACCAACAACAACACCTTCGACATCTGGATGGTGGGCATCTTCGGCCTGGTGGGCTACACCTTCTTCAAGCTGGGTTGCGAGCCTGCTCCGCTGCTGCTGGGCTTCATCCTGGGCCCGATGATGGAAGAGAACCTGCGTCGCTCGCTGCTGCTGTCGCGCGGCGACTGGAGCGTGTTCGTCACGCGCCCGATCTCGGCGAGCCTGCTGGCTGCCGCGGCCCTGCTGCTGATCATCGTGCTGCTGCCGGCCGTGAAGTCGAAGCGCGAAGAGGCCTTCGTCGAAGACTGATCCTTTACGCTCTGCACGACGGCGCCTTCGGGCGCCGTTTTTGTTTTGGGGGAGAGGATTCGGACAGCCGAACGCAGAAGTCGCGAAAGTTTCGCAGAGGTCGCAGAAGGAAGATCGAAGAAGTTTTCATGGTTTCCTCCGCGACCTTCGCGTGATTTTTGTATTTCTTCTGCGTTCGGCTGTCCGCTCCCCTTCAGAGCTTGTCCGCGCGCGGCGGCTTCATGTGCTGGCGCGCCATGGACAGGAAGGCCATCGCCGCCGGGCTCAGCGGATGCTTGGCCAGCCGGATGGCGACCACCGGGTACTCCAGCACGGGCCGCGTCACGCCCACGGCGCGCAGGTTGCCGGGCATCAGCACTTCCACATAGCGCGGCGCCAGCGCCACGCCCGCGCCGGCCTGTATGAGGCCGAAGGCGGTGGACAGCATCGAGACGTGGTGCACCACCTGCGGATACACGTTGGCCACGCTCGCCAGCTGGCGGCTCACGGCGCGCCACACGTTGGCGTCGGGGTTCACGTGAATGAAGGGCAGCCCCTCAAGCTGTCTGGCCTCGACCGATTCGTGCTGGGCCAGCGGATGGTCGTCGCGCACGAAAAGGGCCATGCGCTCGGTGAAGAGCGGCTCGGTCGCCAGCTCGGAATGCTTCTGGCCGATGTCCGAGCCGAAGCCCAGGTCGGCCTCCTGCGAGAGCACGCGCGAAATCATCTGCTCGGCCGTGCTGTCGAGCAGCGTGGCCGCGAGCGTGGGGTGCTTCTGCGAGAAGCGGCCCAGCAGCGGCGGCAGCAGGGCGCCCGCGGTCAGGTGGCCCACGGCCAGCACGATGCGGCCTTCGCGCAGCTGCGACTGGGAGCGGCAGGCGCCGACCGAATCGTCGATCAGCCGCAGCGCGCGCACGGCGGTGTCGACCATCATCTGGCCCGCGTTGGTCATGCGGATGCGGCGGCCGCGCACCACCAGCGGCTGCGCCAGTTCTTCCTCGAGCCGCTTGATCAGGTGGCTGATGGCGGGCTGGGTGAGCTGCAGGGCCTCGGCCGCCAGCGTGAAGCTGCCGGTTTCGGCCACCGCCGCCAGCGCCCGCAGCTGCTGCAGCGAGATCTCTTCGGCTGGGGCTCGTGTCATAAACGGCATTGATAGTTGAATAAGCCGAATTATCTGGCTTGATGCGCCAGCGGTGCATAGCATGCTCGGTTCCCACTGGCACAGAATTCTTTCCCGCACATGAAACGCCTCCAGTTCATCCAGGTGCTCGCCGTCGCGCTCGGCATGGCCGCCTCGTCCGCCAGCCTGGCGCAGGGCTATCCGAACAAGCCGATCCGGCTGATCGTTCCGTTCCCGGCCGCGGGCGCCACTGATCTCTTCGCCCGCACGCTGGGGCAGAAGATGGGCGACAAGCTGGGCACCACGCTGGTGGTGGACAACAAGCCCGGCGCCGGCGGCGCCATCGGCTCCGACCAGGCCGCCAAGGCCGCGCCCGACGGCTACACCATCCTGCTGGCCACCACGAGCACGCACGCCATCGGCCCCGCGATCAGCAAGCTGCCTTACGACACGGTGCGCGACTTCACGCCGATCGCGCACGTGGGCGACGCGGCCAGCATCATGCTGGTGCCGGTCAATTCGCCCGCGAAGACGGTGCGCGAGTGGATCGACTACGCGAAGAAGAACCCCGGCAAGCTCAACTACGCATCGAGCGGCAACGGCACCATCGTGCAGCTCACGGCGGAGCTCTTCAAGGCGCAGGCCGGCGTGTTCGTCACGCACATTCCCTACAAGGGCACGGCGCTGGCCATCCCTGACCTGATCAGCGGCAAGGTCGACGTGCTGTTCGACTCGCTGCCTACCGGTATGCCGCACGTGCGCGACGGCCGCCTGCGCGCGCTGGGCGTCACCTCGCTCAAGCGCAGCCCGCTGGCGCCAGAGCTGCCCCCCATCGCCGACACGCTGCCGGGCTACGAGTCGAACACCTGGTTCGGCTTCTACGGCCCTAAGAACCTGCCGGCGGACATCGTCGCGAAGATCAACAAGGCCGCCAACGACGCGCTGGCCGACCCCGAGGTCAAGGAAAAGCTCGCGCGCCTGGGCATCGAGCCCGCAGTGCCGGGCACGCCGGACCAGTTCGCGAAGATGGTCGCGACCGATGCGGCCAAATGGAAAAAGATCGTCGTAGATCGCAAGATCACCAACGAATAAGGAAGAGCACGCCGAAATGAACTTCGATTTCAGCAACCCGTACCTCTCCACGCGCATCCCGATCTTCGCGCGCAACGTGGTCTCGACCTCGCACCCGCTGGCCTCGCAGGCAGGCCTGCGCATCCTGCAGCAGGGCGGCAACGCGGTCGACGCGGCCATTGCCACCGCCGCCGTGATGACGCTGGTCGAGCCCGTGAGCAACGGCCTGGGCAGCGATGCCTTCTGCATCCTGTGGGACGGCAAGCAACTGCACGGCCTCAACGCCTCGGGTCCCGCGCCCAAGGCCTGGACGCCCGAGTACTTCAAGAACAAGTACGGCGCCGATGCCGCCACGCCGCCGATGCGCGGCATCGACTCGGTCACGGTGCCGGGCGCGGTGCGCGGCTGGGTGGCGCTGAGCGAGCGCTTCGGCAAGCTGCCCTTTGCCGACCTGCTGGCGCCGGCCATCGACATCGCCGAGCGCGGCTACCTCGTGCCGCCGGTGGTGCAGGGCAAGTGGGCCGCGGCCACGCCGATCCTGCAGTCGCAGCCGGGCTTCGCCCAGACCTTCCTGCCCTGGGGCCGCGCGCCCGAAGTGGGCGAGATGTTCCGCTTCACGGCCGCCGCACGTGCACTGAAGGCCATCGCCCGCACCAAGGGCGAGGCCTACTACAACGGCGAGATCGCCGAGGCGCTGGCCAGGTTCTCCGCCGAGCAGGGCGGCGCGCTCACCGTGGCCGACCTCGCGGCCTACCAGCCCGAGTGGGTCAAGCCCATCTCGCGCGACTACCGCGGCCACACGCTGCACGAGATCCCGCCGAACGGCCAGGGCATCGCGGCGCTGATCGCGCTGGGCATCCTGGAGAAGTTCGACATCGCCTCGCTGCCGGTCGACTCGGTGCAGTCGCAGCACCTGCAGATCGAGGCCATGAAGCTGGCCTTCGCCGACGTGTACCGCTACGTCTCGGAGCGCAGGACCATGGAGGTGACCACCGAGCAGATGCTCGACGACGCCTACCTGGCCTCGCGCGCCCGCCTCATCGACCCGAAGAAGGCACAGGACTTCAAGGCCGGCAACCCCGTGAAGGGCGGCACCATCTACCTCACGGCCGCCGACGAGAGCGGCATGATGGTCAGCTTCATCCAGAGCAACTACATGGGCTTCGGCTCGGGCTGCGTGGAGCCCGAATACGGCATCAGCCTGCAGAACCGCGGCCACGGCTTCAGCCTCAAGGCCGAGAGCCCGAACGTGGTGGCGCCGGGCAAGCGGCCGTTCCACACCATCATCCCGGCCTTCCTCACCAAGGACGGCCAGCCGGTCATGAGCTTCGGCGTGATGGGCGGCAACATGCAGCCGCAGGGCCACATGCAGACGCTGGTGCGCATGCTCGACTACAAGCAGAACCCGCAGGCCGCCTGCGACGCGCCGCGCTGGCGCTTCAACGCGGGGCTGGAGATCAACGTCGAGGCCGCGATGAACCCGGCCACGGTGCAGGGCCTGCGCGAGCTGGGCCATCACCTGGAAGTGATCGAAGACTCGTACCAGGACTTCGGCGCCGGCCAGTTCATCTGGCGCGCGGGCGAACCCTCGGTGGAAGGCTACGTGGCCGCCAGCGACCCGCGCCGCGACGGCGTGGCGGCGGGGTACTGAGCGCAAGCCAGGGGTTTGCGCTTGCCGCGATGATCGGGGGATGAACAAGACAGCCGCGTCGGCAGGCATCTCCCCCGCACCTCCCCGCGATGCCGCCAGGAAAGGCATCGCCACCGGCCTGGTGCTGGCCACGCTGGGCGCCATCGCGTTCAGCGGCAAGGCCATCATCGTCAAGCTCGCGTACCGCTACGGCGTGGACGCGGTCACGCTCATCATGCTGCGCATGCTGTTCGCGCTACCGCTCTTCGCGCTGATGGCTTGGTGGGCGGGGCGCGGCAAGCCAGCGCTCACGGGGCGCGACTGGATCGGCGTGATCGGCCTGGGCTTCTCGGGCTACTACCTCGCGAGCTTCCTCGACTTTGCCGGGCTGGCCTACATCTCGGCCAGCTTCGAGCGGCTGATCCTCTACCTCAACCCCACGCTGGTGCTGTTCTTCGGCTGGCTGCTCTATCGTCGCCACCCGACGCGCCCCCAGGTGCTGGGCATGGTCGTGAGCTATGCCGGCGTGCTGCTGGTGTTCGGCCACGAACTCTGGACCGGTGGCGGCGGCAAGGGCGGCGGCGCGGCGGCCTGGGGCGCCTTCCTGGTGTTCCTGAGCGCGGTGAGCTACGCGGGCTACCTCGTCTACAGCGGCGAGTTCGTCAAGCGACTGGGTTCGCTCAGGCTCGTGGGCCTGGCCACCACGGTGGCCTGCGTGCTGTGCATATTGCAATTCGTGCTGACGCGGCCGATGAGCGCGGCGATGGCGGTGGCGCCCGAGGTGATCTGGCTCTCGGTACTCAACGCCACGCTGTGCACGGCGGTGCCGGTGCTGATGGTGATGATGGCCATCGAGCGCATCGGCCCCGCGATGGCGGCCCAGACCGGCATGATCGGGCCGCTGTCGACCATCCTCATGGGGGTGGTCATACTCGGCGAGCCGTTCACGCCGTGGATCGCGGCGGGCACCGTGCTCGTGATCGCGGGCATTTTCGTTTTCACGCGCAAGGGGCGCTGAAGCCCCGGGCGCTTCTGCTTCTGTTTCACTGGAGAAAGAACATGGATCTGGGTATTGCAGGCAAGACCGCGCTGGTGTGCGGCGCGAGCAAGGGGTTGGGCTACGGCTGCGCCGAGGCGCTGGTGCGCGAGGGCGTGAACGTGGTGATCGTGGCGCGCGGCGCCGAGGCGCTGGGAGCCGCCGCGAAGAAGCTGGCCGAGGCGGCTGGTGCCTCGGGTCCCTTCGTCAAACACGTGGCCGCCGACATCACCACCGAGGCCGGCCGCGCCGCGGTGTTCGCGCTGGGCCATGACTTCGACATCGTCGTCACCAACGCCGGCGGCCCCCCGCCCGGCGACTTCCGCAACTGGGACCGCGAGGCCTGGATCAAGGCGGTCGACGCCAACATGCTCACGCCCATCGAGCTCATCAAGGCCACGGTGGACGGCATGGCGAAGCGCGGCTACGGCCGCATCGTGAACATCACGTCGAGCTCGGTGAAGTCGCCCATCGACATCCTGGGCCTGTCGAACGGCGCGCGCAGCGGCCTCACCGGCTTCGTGGCCGGCGTGGCGCGCACGGCGGTGGCGGCGCAGGGCGTGACCATCAACAACCTGCTGCCGGGTTCCTTCGACACCGACCGCCTCAAGGGCACGATGGCCGGCGCCGCGCAGAAGTCGGGCCAGGACTTCGACACCGTGTGGGAAGCCCGAAAGAAGAACATCCCGGCCAAGCGCTTCGGCACGCCCGCCGAGTTCGGTGCCATCTGCGCGTTCCTGTGCAGCATGCAGGCCGGCTACATGACCGGCCAGAACATCCTGGCCGACGGCGGCGCCTACCCCGGCACCTACTGAGCGCGGTTCACGAGAGCGGCGGGAGGCGCATCGTGAGCAGGGAGTCATTCGAAGAAATAACGCTGGTCTCGGTCACCGGCCTGCCCGACGCGCGCGGCGCGGCGCTGGCGCTGCGGCACAGCCAGGCGCAGATGCCCGGCGCCCGCGCGCTGCTGTGCAGCCCGAAGGCGCCCGACGACCTGCCGCCCGGCATCGAGCATCTGCCGATCGAACCGCTGAACTACCACGAGTACAGCTGGTTCATGATGTTCGCGCTCTGGCGCGTGGTGCAGACCGAGTTCGCGCTCGTGGTGCAGGAAGACGGCTGGGTCGTCAACGCCGCCAACTGGAGCGACGAGTTCCTGGACTGCGACTACATCGGCGCGCCCATCCACCTCGCGAAGATCGACGCCCCCCAAGGCCCCTACTGGCGCAACCGTTTCGAGTGGGCCGACGAGCTCGGCAAGCCCGGCCACGTCGTCACGCCGATACAGAACGGCGGCTTCAGCCTGCGCAGCCGGCGCTTCATGCGCGCGCTGGTGGACCATCCGCACATCCGCGTGGAGATCCCGCCGCCCGACGTGGTCGGCGGCGAGCCGCTGGGGATGCACTGGAACCACAACGCGCTGCTGGAGGACGTGCAACTCAGCGGCGTGCTGCGTCCCGCGCTCGAAGCCGCAGGCATGCGCTTCGCGCCGCTGGAACTGGCGCGCGGCTTCGCCATCGAGCACGCGGGGCCGCAGCTGCACCATGGCTACAACGCGATGCTGCTCTTCGGGCATCACGCGAAAGTGCGGCAGCTCGCGAGCCTGTCGCCGCTCACGCTGCGCTCGCTGATTCCGCTGTCGCAGCTCGACGGCTGGTATGGCGAGCGCGACATCCTTCAGATGTTCGAGCGCAACGGCTACCGCATCGAGTTCGCGCAGGAGCCCGAGGCGACGGTGGCAGCAGTGCCCGCTCGCAGGGTCTACGACTGCATCACCTACAACGGCGAGGCCGACATCCTCGCGGCGCGGCTGCACGAGCTGTCGGAGGTGGTCGATTGCTTCGTGATCGTCGAGGCCGACCGCACCTTCAGCGGCGAGCCGAAGGCCCTGCGCTTCGACGCCGCCGACCCGCGCATCGCGGCCTTGCTGCCGCGCATCCGCTACATCGCGGTGCACGACATGCCGGTGGTCGACGAGGCAGCCGATGCCGCGGCGGTGGTGGGCGACTGGCATTCCGACACGCCGAAGTCCGGCTTCTGGATACGCGAGAAATTCCAGCGCAATCAGGTCATGCGAGGCCTGCACGATGCGGCGGCGCACGACCTCGTGATGGTTTCTGACGCGGACGAGATCCCGCGCGCCGAGATCGTCCGCGCGATGCGCGACGACCGGCGGCACGATGTGTTCGGCCTGTGCCTGGCCTTCTACTATTTCTACGCGAACTACCGCAACGTCGAGGGGCCCGAGGCGTCTTCGGTGTGGACGGTGGCGGCCACGCGCGCAACGCTGGACAGGCTCACGCCCGACCAGCTTCGCATGCGCGTGCGCAGCGGCGCGCAGCCGGCGCTGATCCTGGCGGATGCCGGCTGGCACTTCTCGTACCTTGCGATGAGCGAGGACGCGGTGCGCGCCAAGATCCGGGGCTTCGCGCACCAGGAATACAACTCCCAGGCCTTTCTCGACGCCATCGACATTCCCGCGCTGCTGGCCTCGGGGCGCGATCTCTACGACCGCCCGGGCTATGCCTGGCGCGTGGTGGACAAGGCCCAGGCGCCGCGCTGGATGCGCGAGCAGGCCGACCTGGCGCGGCTCTTCGCCTGAGGGCTGCGCTCAGCGCCGCGACGCGACCACGATCCCGCCCACGATCAGCAGGAACGCCGCGCCGTGATACCAGTGCGGCGGCTCCCGCAGGAAGGCCGCCGACAGCACCGCCGCGAACAGCGGCGTGAGGTTCATGAAGATGCTCGCCGCCTGCGGCCCCGCGCGCTGCACGCCGGTGCCCCAGCAGCGGTACGCCACCACGGCCGGGCCGACGCCGATGAACAGCATCGCCGCGACCAGCGGCCAGCCGAGCTCGATGTGCGCGGGCGTCAGCGTCCATTCGCCGGCGGCCAGCGCGCCCGACCACGCGAGGCCGAACACCAGCTGCGCCATCAGGAACGCGGCCCAGTCCTTGCGCACGGCCGCGGGCTCGTGCGTGCGCGCCAGCAGCCAGCTGTAGAAGGCCCACGAGATGGTGCCCAGGATCATGTACAGATCGCCCGGCACCAGCCGCAGCCCGAGCAGTTGTTGCCATTCGCCGCGGCTGAGCACCAGCAGCACGCCCGCCATCGACAACAGGGCGCCGCCGATCTCGCGGCCGCTGATGCGCGCGCGGAAGAAGAGGGCGCCCACCGCCAGCATCCACAGCGGCAGGCTCGAGCCGACCAGAGTCACGTTGATGGGCGTGGAGGTCTGCAGCGCCAGGTACTGGAAGGCGTTGTACAGGCCGATGCCAAGCAGCCCGAGCACGGCGTAGCGCTTCCAGTGCGCCCACAGCGGGCTGTCGCGGCGCAGCACCTGCGCGGCCAGCGGCAGCAGGAGCACGAAGGCGATGACCCAGCGCACGAAGTTCAGCGTGAGCGGCGAGACCAGCTCCCGCACCAGCCGGCCGACCACGGCATTGCCGGCCCAGAGCAGCGGAGGAACGACGAGAAGGAAGACGGTGAGGGGAGCGAGGCGCTGCGGCTGTGTCTGCATGGCCGCCGACTCTACCGGGCAATGATTCCCCGCGCCGTCGCCGGAAGCTCAAACATGGCAGGATGCCTTCCCCTTCTCTTTCCCCTTCTTTCCTTTCCAGAGCGTGGAGACCGCAACGATGAAGAGCAAAGCCGTCCGTATCGACCGCCATGGCGGTCCCGAAGAACTCAAGATCGTCGAGGTGGATGTCGGCGAGCCCGGCCCGGGCGAGATCCGCATCCGCCACAAGGCCGTGGGCCTGAACTTCATCGACACCTACCAGCGCAGCGGGCTCTACCCCTTCCAGATGCCGCTGCAGCTCGGCATGGAGGCCTCGGGTGTGGTCGAGGCGGTGGGCGAGGGCGTCACGCACCTGAAGGCGGGCGACCGCGCCGCCTATGCCAGCCAGCCGCCCGGCGCCTACAGCGAGCTGCGCGTGATGCCGGCGAAGAACGTCTGCAAGCTGCCCGACGACATTTCCTTCGAGACCGGCGCGGCCATGATGCTCAAGGGCCTGACCACGCAGTACCTGCTGAAGAAGACGCTGCCGGCCGAAGGCCTGCAGGCCGGCGACTTCATCGTGTTCCACGCGGCTGCGGGCGGGGTCGGGCTGATCGCCTGCCAGTGGGCCAAGGCGCTGGGCCTGCAGCTGATCGGCACGGCCGGCAGCGACGCCAAGTGCAAGCTCGCGCTGGAGCACGGCGCGGCCCACGCCATCAACTACAGCACCGAGAACTTCGCGGCGCGCGTGAAGGAGATCACCGGCGGCAAGGGCGTGAAGGTGGTGTACGACTCGGTGGGCAAGGACACCTTCGAGGGTTCCATCGACTGCCTGCGCCCGTTCGGCCTGCTGGCCATCTTCGGTAACGGCTCGGGCCCGGTGCCGCCGGTCAATCTCGGCGTGCTGGCCTCCAAGGGCTCGCTCTACATCACCCGGCCCACGCTCTTCACCCACATGGCTACGCGCGAGAGCACGCAGGCGATGGCCGACGACCTGTTCGCGGTGGTGCGCAGCGGTGCGGTGAAGATTCCGATCGACCAGCGCTACCCGCTGGCCGACGTGCAGCAGGCGCACCGCGACCTGGAAGCGCGCAAGACCACGGGCTGCACGATCCTCACGCTCTGACTCCGGGGCAGCAGGGCGCGCCGGTCTTGTCCTACCGGCGCAGGGGTGTCATGCCTTCGACTTGTGCCACGAGCAATTTGTAGCCTGTGGATACAGCACAGAGGCAAGCACTCCCAATGACCACCGTTCGCACCTTCATCGTCGAGGACAACCCCACCATCCGCCGCAACCTCGCGGGCACGCTGCGGGAGGTGGCGAGGGTCGAGCCGGTGGGCGAGGCGGAAACCGAGGCCGAGGGTTCGCGATGGCTCTCGGGCAACCTTTCGCAATGGGACCTGGCCATCGTCGACCTGTTCCTGAAGGACGGTACCGGCTTTCGCGTGCTGGAAGCCTGCCGCAACCGCAGCCCCGCGCAGAAGATCGTGGTGCTCAGCAACTACGCTACGCCCGACATGCGGCGCAAGTGCGTCCACCTGGGCGCCGACGCGGTGTTCGACAAGGCCACCGAGATCGACGACCTGATCGACTACTGCCAGCGCCGCCGTCAGGCGCAGTTCAGTTCGAGCGCGGCACACTGAAGTGCCGTGGTGGGGCATTCCCGGGCTTCCCGGCAGCGATGCCGGAACTGACCGAAAATCACCCCTTGAAGGTGCGAGGAGCACGCGCCGGGCTCCGCAAAGTGGCGACCAGATTCATGCGCGGAAATCACAAATTCCCCTGCTGAGTCGGCCTGCGCGCCTGCAACGCGCGGCGTTCGTCCAGGTTGCAACATGTCCCGCCCCCGTTTTCTTCCCGACAACTTCACCCTCGCGCTTCTCTCGGTCGTGACCCTCGCCAGCCTGCTGCCGGCCAGCGGGCAGCTCGCGCACTTCTTCGAGGGGCTGACCACCGTGGCCATCGGCCTGCTGTTCTTCCTGCACGGGGCCAAGCTGTCGCGCGAGGCGATCGTCAACGGGCTCATGCACTGGCGGCTGCACCTGCTGGTGTTCGGCAGCACCTTCGTGCTGTTCCCGGTGCTCGGGCTGGTGCTCAAGCCCTTCCTGCTGCCGCTGGTGACGCCGGAGCTCTACACCGGCGTGCTGTACCTGTGCGTGCTGCCGGCCACCGTGCAGTCGGCCATAGCCTTCACCGCGATGGCCCGGGGCAACATGCCCGCGGCCATCTGCAGCGCATCGGCCTCCACCCTGCTGGGCGTTTTCATCACGCCGGTGCTGGTCAACCTGGTGGTGGTCCCCAGCGGCGGCCATGCGGCTTCTTCCTCGCTGGATTCCATCGGCCGCATCCTGCTGCAACTGATGGTGCCCTTCGCGGCGGGCCACCTGCTGCGCCCGCTGATCGGCAAGTGGATCCAGCGCCGCGCTGCGGTGCTGAAGTTCGTCGACCAGGGCTCGATCCTGCTGGTGGTCTACACCGCCTTCAGCGCGGCCGTCATCGAGGGGCTGTGGAAGCAGGTGCCGGCGCATGCGCTGGTCGGCCTGCTGGTGGTGTGCGCGGTGGTGCTGGGCCTGGCGCTGAGCCTCACGACCCTGCTGGCGCGCAAGCTGGGCTTCGACACGGAAGACGAGATCACCATCGTCTTCTGCGGCTCCAAGAAGAGCCTGGCCAGCGGCATCCCGATGGCGAAGGTGCTCTTCGCCTCGCACGCGGTGGGCGCGATCGTGCTGCCGCTGATGCTGTTCCACCAGATGCAGCTGATGGTCTGCGCGGTGCTGGCGCAGCGCTATGCGCGGCGCGGGCGTGACGAGACCGCGGTGCTGAAGACGGCCGAGCAGGCCAAGTAAGAAAGCAGCCGGGAGTCGGGAGGGCGCTCAGCCCTCGATCTTCCCCAGCCGCGATTCCCTCAGCCGGCTGGGTGCCAGCGCCCCGGCCGACTCCAGGATCGGATACGCGATCGAGCAGATGTGCGAGTTGATGCGCTTCAGGTCGCTGATCAGGTCGATGTGCAGCGAGCTGGTCTCGATGCTCAGCGTGGTGCGGTCCGACAGCCGGTCGAGGTGCGTGGTGGCGTAGGCCCGTTCCAGGTCGCGAAAGCGCGCCTTTTCTTCCAGCAGCTTCTGCGCGTCGCGCACGTTGCCGTTGAGGAACACGCTCATGCTCAGCCGCAGGTTGGCCACCAGCCGCCCGTGCAGCTCCACGATCTCGGCCATGCCGGCCTCGGAGAAGTTGCGCTGCGGTTTGATCTTCTTGTCTTCCACGTCGATGATCACGCGCTCGATGATGTCGCCGATCTGCTCCATGTTGATCGTGAAGCTGATGATGTCGGTCCAGCGGCGGCTTTCCTCCTCGCCCAGCGCCTCGCGCGAGATGCGTGTCATGTAGTACTTGATCGCCGAGTAGAGCTGGTCCACCGTATCGTCGAGCTGGCGCAGTTCCTGCGCCAGCCGCAGGTCGTTGTGGCGGATCACGTCCAGGATGCCGATCAGCATGGTCTCCACCACGTCGGCCTGGTGCAGTGCCTCGCGCGCGGCGTTCGAAATGGCGAGCGAGGGCGTCGACAGCGCCGAGGGGTCCAGGTGATGTGGCCGCGTGGAGCCCGCCGGTTGCTGCGGCTGGGGCAGCATGTGCGTCACCAGTCTTGCGACCAGCTGGGTGAGGCCGATGAAGCCCACGCTGATCACGATGTTGAATGCCAGGTGGAACAGCACTACGCCGTGCGTCTGGTTCGGCAACTCGGGCTGCACGTAGCGGATCCACAGGCCGACGAAGGGCGCCACGATGGCCACGCCCAGCGCTTTGAAGAGCAGGTTGCCGATGGTCACCTGCCGCACCGATACCGCCGACTTGGCCGTGGTCAGCACCGCCAGCAGGCCGCTGCCCAGGTTGGCGCCGAGCACCAGCCCGAGCGCCACGTCCAGCGGCACCACGTTCGAGGTGGCCATGGCCGCTACCAGCAGCACCACCGCCAGGCTCGAATAGGCCACGATGGCCAGCACCGAGCCGATGGTGATCTCCAGCAGCACGTCGCTGTTGATCGACGCGAGCAACGCGCGGATGGCCGGCGAGGAGAAGAGCGGTTCGGTGGCTTCCACCACCAGTTGCAGCGCCAGCAGCATCAGGCCCAGCCCGATCAGCACCCGGCCGACGCGCCCCGCCACGGTGGCCGAGCGCGTGATGAAAAGCACCACCCCCACGAAGATGAACATCGGCGAGAGCCACGAAAGGTCTGCCGAGAACAGCACCGAGATCAGCGCCGTGCCCACGTCTGCGCCCCGCATCACCGCCAGCGCGGCCGGCAGCGTGACCAGGCCCTGTCCGACGAAGGACGAGGTCATGAGCGAGGTGGCGGTGCTCGACTGCACCAGCGCCGTCACGCCAATGCCCGAGAGGGCGGCCGTGAAGCGGTTGCGCATGCTCTGCACGAGGATCTTGCGCAGGTTGGCGCCGAACACGCGAAGAACACCGGTTCGGACCAGGTGCGTGCCCCAGACCAGCAGGGCCACCGCCGCCAGCAGATTCAGGAGGTGCTTCATGGAGGTCGGGTTCTATCCTTTCTTTTCGTTTTGGTTCGTTTCGACCCCATTTTCCACAAGTGAGCGCTCAGGGCTAGTCGATGAGTGCTCCGTTGTCGTGGAACGGGTAGGGCCCCTCGAAACTTCCGGAGGCGGCCAGATGGGTAACGAGTCTGCGCCCGCGCGCGGACCAGGCGTGCACCCGGAACGAGGGCGGCTCCAGCGTCCAGGCCGAGTCGGCGTCGGGCGCCAGGTCGAGGCAGACCTGATGGGCCTGTGCCGGAGAGGTCGAGGCGATGGTGCCGCCGAAACGCACGTCGATGGCCCGGTGCAGGTGGCCACAGATGATGCGCTCGACGTTCGGATAGCGCGAGACCAGGGTTTCGAGCGCTTCGGCGCCTTCCAGCAGGCCGATCTCGTCCATGTGGCCGATCAGCGTCTCGAAGGGCGGATGGTGCATGGCGATGACGACCGGCTCGCCGCGGCAGGCGTCGAGCTGCGCCTCCAGCCAGGCCAGGCGTTTCTCGCACAGCGCGCCGTGGCTGGCGTGGGGCACGCAGGTGTCGAGCGTGAGCAGCCGCAGCGCGCCGATGCGCACCGAATACTGGATGAAGCCGCCGTCTTCCGCGCCCAGGTAGGTGTGGCCAGGAAAGCTGCGGCGCAGCTGGTCGCGGTCGTCGTGGTTGCCGGGCATCAGGTAGACCGGCATGGCCAGCGGAGCCAGCAGGCGGGCGAGGTGCTCGTACTCGGCGGCGCGGCCGAAGTCGGTGAGGTCGCCGGTGACGACCACCGCGTCGGGCTGCTGGCGCAGCGCGAGCACCGACTGCACCGCGCGCTCCAGATACGGGGCCGTGTCGATGCGGCCGTAGGCCAGCCGGCCCGGCTCGCGGATGTGCAGGTCGGTGAGCTGGACCAGGATGGTGTTGTTGCGGGTTTCTGCTGTCGTCATGCGCTGGCTTCCTGCGACGTCATCAGGCGTTCCGGCTGGATGCGAAGCCCCACCGTGTCGCCTGGTCCGAAAGGATTGTCGCGCCCCACGTCGGCCACCAGCACGGGCTGGTCCTGCGCGCGCAGATGGAGCTGCACGCGGTCGCCGAGGAAGGTGCGGCGCTCGACAACGGCGGCGCCCCAGTCCAGCTGGGGCATGCCGACCTCGATGTCCTCGGGCCGCACCAGCAGGGTCGCATGGCTGCGCCACGCCTGCGGGCAGGGCAGGGTCGTTCCTCCGAGTCGGACAACGCCCTGCGCGATGGCGTCCTGCCCGCGCTCCAGCCGGTTGACCCGGCCCAGGAACTCGGCCACGAAGGGATGCGAGGGCGCGCGGTACAGGTCTTCTCCACGGCCCACCTGCACGATGCGGCCGGCGCGCATCACCGCGAGCCGGTCGGCGATGGCGAGCGCCTCCTGCTGGTCGTGCGTGACGTGGATGGCCGTGATGTGCAGGCGGCGCAGCAGCTCGGCGAGTTCGTCGCGCAGCGATTCCTTGAGCTTGGCGTCGAGCGCGGCCAGCGGTTCGTCGAGCAGCAGCACGCGTGGGCGCACCGCCACGGCGCGCGCCAGGGCCACGCGCTGGCGCTGGCCGCCGGAGAGCTCGGCGGGGCGCTTGTTCTCCAGGCCGCCCAGGCGCACCAGGTCGACCAGCTCGCCGACGCTGCGCTTCTCTTCATCGGGCGACACGCCCCGGATGCGCAGGCCGTAGCCGATGTTGGCCGCCACGGTCATCTGCGGAAAGAGCGCATAGCTCTGGAACACCATGCCCACGCCGCGATGCTCCACGGGGCGCTGCGTCACGTCCTGGTCGCCGAACACGATGCGGCTGCCCGCGTCGGGCGATTCCAGCCCGGCGATCAGCCGCAGCAGCGTGGTCTTGCCGCAGCCCGAGGGGCCGAGCAGCGCCAGCACCTCGCCGGCCTCCACGCGCAGGCTGGTGGGCTGCAGGCCGCGCGTGCCGTCGGCATAGGTCTTCGCGCAGTTGGCGATGTCGATGGGGATTCGTTCAAGTTCCATGGCGCTTCTGAATCAGGTTGGCAAGGTACTGCAGGCCCCACAGCACCGGGAGGATGACGGCGAAGAAGACCAGCGTGTAGGCCGATCCGATCTCGATGCGCATCGAGGCGTAACTGTCGGCCAGGCCCACGGGCAGCGTGCGGGTGAGCGGCGTGTGCAGCATCCAGGTGAGGTTGAATTCGCCCACCGAGAGCGTGAACACCATCAGGCTGCCGGCCACGATGGCCGGGAACACGGCGGGCACCAGGATGCCCATGAAGCGCTGGCGGAAGTTCGCGCCCAGCGAGCGCGCGGCTTCTTCGAGCGCGAGCAGCTCGTCGCGCTGGAAGGCCGAGCTCACGGTGCGCACCATGAAGGGCAGCGTGAAGACGATGTGGCCCACGAGGATGAAGGCGAAGCTCTGGCGGAAGGCCGTGAGCTGGCCGTAAGCGAGGATCAGCGCGAGCGCCGTGGCCAGCCCCGGCACCGCGACCGGCAGCGTCAGCAGTTCCTCGAAGATGCGCGCCGCGCGCGAGCGGCTGCGCGCCAGCGCGTAGGCGCAGGGCACGCCCAGCAGCACCGTGCCGGCGACGCAGGCAGCGGCCAGCGCGAGCGACCACCCCACGGTGCCGCCGTAGTTCTCCCATACCTCGGACAGCCAGCGCAGCGTGAGGCCGCTCTTGAGGCCAGCGCTGTAGTTGTTGACCAGCCCGGCCATCACCGACAGCAGCATCGGCGCGATCATGAAGAGGCTCACGATCAGCGTCACCGCGAACAGGAACGGAGCCTTCGGTTGAGTGTTCTTGCGCATGGTGCGGGCCTCAGCGTGCGACGGGGTTCGCACCGAAGCGGCGCGCCACGAACAGCACCAGCCAGGTCACGACGCCCAGCGCGATCGACAGCGACGCGGCCAGCGCGAAGTTGGCGTAGTTGGTGAACTCGTTGTAGATGGTGATCGGGATCACCTCGAACTTGCTCGCCAGCGTGAAAGCGGTGCCGAAGGCGCCCATCGAGGTGGCGAACAGGATCGCGCCACAGGCCAGCGTGGTGGGCGCCAGCTCGGGCATCCACACGTCGCGTGCCACGCGCAGCCGCGAGGCGCCCAGCGAACGCGCGGCCTCTTCCAGCTGCGTGTTCATCGATTCGGCCGCCGCCGCGTAGGTGGCGATGGCGCGCGGCAGCGAGAAATACAGGTACGCCAGGAACAGCCCGAGCAGGCCGTAGGCGAAGGTGATGCGCTCGCCGAAGAGGCTGTCGCTGATGCTGGCGACCACGCCCTGTCGCCCGCCGAGCAGGATCACGAAGAAACCGATGATCACGCCCGGGAACGACAGCGGCAGCGTGAGCAGCGACAGCAGCACGCGCTTGCCCACGAAGGCGCGGCGCGCGAGGTAGATGCCCACGGCCGCGCCCAGCACCAGCGTGGCCAGCGTCACGGCGACCGAGAGCACGACGGTGTTGACCATGCTCGCGAGGTAGCGCGCGTCGGTCAGCACCGCGAAGTAGGTGGCCCAGCCCTTGCCGGCGGGCAATGCCATCAGGCGCACCACCGGCAGCAGCCAGAAGGCCGCGAAGAAGGCGGCCGCGGGCGCGACGCAGGCCAGCAGGCGCCAGCGCGGGTTCCAGGCGCTGGATGCGTTGGAGAGAGTGGCTTGCGTCATCGCACGCGGCGTCCGCTCAGCGGACTTCCTTCAGGTACTCGTCGGAGAAGGCCTTCTGCGCGGCGGCCATGCGGCCGTAGTCCACGCTCTTGGCGCGGGCGTACTCGCTGGCGGGCAGGAACTGGGCCTCGATGTCCTTGGGCATGGCGCTGGCGCGCACCGGGCGCAGGTAGGCCTTGGCCCAGATCGCCTGGCCTTCGTCGGACAGGGTGAAGTCGAGCACCTTCTTCGCGTCGGCCGCGTGCGGGGCCTTGGCGACCAGGCTCATCACGTAGGGCACGGCCAGCGTGCCTTCGCTCGGAATGACGAAGGCGACGTTGGCCTTGTCCTTGTACTTGGCGCGGTAGGCATTGAAGTCGTAGTCGAGCAGGATCGCGATCTCGCCCGAGAGCACGCGCGCATAGGAGGTCTGCTTCGGCACGATGGGCTCGTTCTTCTGCAGCGCCTTGAAGTAGTCGATGGCCGGCTTGAAGTTGTCGAGCGTGCCGCCGCGCGCTTCGTTCACCGCGACCGCGCCGACGTAGCCGACGAAGGCCGAGGCCGGGTCGAGATAGCCGATCAGGCCCTTGTACTCGGGCTTGAGCAGGTCGGCCCACGACTTCGGCACCGGCTTGCCCTTGAGCGCGTCGACGTTGACCATGAAGCCCAGGGTGCCCGAGTGGATGGTGAACCAGTTGCCGGCCGGGTCCTTCAGGCCGTCGGGAATGTCTTTCCATGCGGCGGGCTTGTAGGGCTCGACCAGGCCGTCCTTGGCGGCCTGCACGGCGAAGGTCACGCCGAGGTAGGTGACGTCGGCCACGGGGCTGGCCTTCTCGGCTGCCAGCTGCGCGAGCGACTGGCCCGAGTTCTTGTTGTCGGGCGGCACGGTGACGCCGGTCTTGGCCTTGATGGCCTTGAGCTGCGTGCCCCAGTCGGCCCATTCGGTCGGGCAGTTGTAGCAGATGGCGGTCTGCGCCATGGCGCTGCCGGCGACGAGCGTGGCGGCGAGCAGGCCGAGGCGGGCCAGGCGGTGGATGCGTAGGGACATGATCGGAAGCTCCTTGGATGGATGTAGGTGCAGGCAGGGAACGGGGAAGGTCAGGAAATCGCGGCGTTGTTGTCGTCGTTGTTTTCGTTCTCGTGCACCGAGGCGCACGACTCGCCGTCTCGGAATGAATGGGCAAGCAGCAGGCTCGCGTCGGCCTGCAGCGCGGCGCCGCTGGCCATGGCCTGGATCAGCAGCTCGACGCTGTGGCGGCCGATGTCGCTGTTGGGCTGGGCAATGGTGGTGAGCGCGGGCGTGAGGTCCTCGCCGAGCGCGATGCCGTCGAAGCCGACCACGCTGAGGTCGCCCGGTACCGACAGGCCGCTGAGGTGCGCGGCGCGGATGCTGCGGATGGCCAGCAGGTCGTTGGAGCAGATCAGCGCGGTGGGCCGGTTGCGTGCCTGCAGCTGCTTCGAGAGCGCATCGACGGCCGTTTCGACGAACGGCACCTCGACGAGCGCGGGCGCCGGCAGGCCGGCTTCGGCCATGCCCCTGCGGTAGCCGCGATAGCGCTGCTGCGCGCGGTCGGAGGCGGCGAGCGTGCCGCTGACCATCGCGATGCGGCGGTGGCCCAGCAGCACGAGCCGCGCCACCGCGTCGGCCACGGCGCTTTCGCTGTCGACCGACACGCAGGGGTGCTCGGGATGACGGTTGTAGGCCAGCACGTAGGGCACGCCGGCCGCCTGCAGGCGGGGCAGGGCGGCCGAGGTCGAGGGGTTCGACACCACGAGGATCAGGCCGTCGACGCTGCCGGCCAGCAGCAGGTGCACGGCGCGCTCTTCCTCGTCGAGCTGGTAGCCGGTGGTGACCGGGATGATCGCGTAGCCCCCTGCGATGGCCGCGCGCGCGATGCCCTGCAGGCACTCGGCGAAGGTCGGGTTCAGCAGGGTGGGAAGCACCACGCCGAGCACGCGGCTGCGCTGGGTGCGCAGGGTGCGAGCGCTGGCGTTGGGCACGTAGTTGAGCTCGCGCGCCACGCGTTCCACCAGCTCGCGCGTGGCGGGCGTCACCTTCTTCGGAAAGTTGAAGGCGCGCGAGACGGTGGCCACCGAGACCCCGGCTTTGGCTGCAACGGCTTGGATGCTCATCGTGCGGTGTTCATGTAATCGATTACATTGAACCGCGGCAGTATGACTTTGTTATGACATCGGGAGAAAGCGGGAAAAACCCTCGGCCTTGGCGCGAGCGAAGGCCCAAATAAGAAGGGGCCCGGCGGGCCCCTTCGAGAGAACGTTACTTGCCCCTGCGGACCCGCCGGATCTCGTCCACGATCAGGCAGATCGCCCCGAGCGTGATGGCGCTGTCCGCCGCGTTGAAGGCCGGGAAGTACCAGTTGCCTGCGTGGAAGCTCAGGAAGTCGACCACGTAGCCGTGCATCATCCGGTCGACCACGTTGCCGATGGCGCCGCCCAGGATGCAGGCCATGGAGAACGAAAACAGTTTCTGCCCCGCGTGCGACTTCAGCATCCACACGATGAACACCGCCGCGCCCACGCCGATGGCGGTGAACAGCCAGCGCTGCCAGCCCGAGTGGTCGGCGAGGAACGAGAAGGCCGCGCCCGTGTTGTGCGCGCGCACGACGTTGAAGAAGCTGGTGACGTAGGTCGCGTCGCCCAGCTTGTAGTAGCCCAGGATCAGCGTCTTGGTGAACTGGTCGATGATCACGATGATCACCGCCAGCCCCAGCCACGGCCAGATGCTGCCGCCGCGCGAACGCGAGGCCGAGGACATGGAACGGGCGGCGGCCATCAGGCAACGCTCCGCGATTCGCCGGCGCCGAACAGGTTGCTGGTGCAGCGTCCGCACAGCGTCGGGTGGGCCGCATCGTGGCCCACGTCGTCGCGGTAGTGCCAGCAGCGCTCGCACTTCTGCGCGGTGCTCGGCGTCACCACCGTGGAAAGCGTCTCGCCGGCGGCCAGCGCGATCGCCGAGGTGATGAAGACGAACTTCAGGTCGTCGCCCAGCGAGCCCAGCAGCGCGAAGTCGTCGGCCGGTGCCGTCAGCTGCAGGTCGGCCTGCAGCGAGGAGCCGACCTTGCCTTCGGCGCGCACGGCCTCGATGTCCTTGTTGACCACGTCGCGAATCTCGCGGATGCGGTTCCACTTGGCCAGCAGGGCCTCGTCGGGCGCGTCGAACTTGCTGTAGGTCTGCGTGAAGATCGAATCGCCCGGCTTGCCGGTACCCACGATCTTCCAGGCTTCCTCGGCGGTGAAGCTCAGGAAGGGCGCCATCCAGCGCAGCATCGCCTGCGAGATGTGCCACAGCGCCGTCTGCGCGCTGCGGCGAGCCAGCGAACCCGGGGCCGTCGTGTAGAGGCGGTCCTTCAGGATGTCGAGGTAGAAGCCGCCCAGGTCTTCCGAGCAGTAGATCTGCAGCTTGGCCACCACCGGGTGGAACTCGTACACCTTGTAGTGCGCGAGGATCTCGGCCTGGAACTGCGCGGCGCGCGACAGCGCGTAGCGGTCGATCTCGAACAGCTGGTCGAGCGGCACGCCATCTTTCTCGATGTCGAAGTCGCTGGTGTTCGCCAGCAGGAAGCGCAGCGTGTTGCGGATGCGGCGGTAGGCGTCGACCACGCGCGCCAGGATCTTGTCGTCGCCCGCGATGTCACCCGAGTAGTCGCTCGCGGCCACCCACAGGCGGATGATTTCCGAGCCCAGCTTGTTGCTGATTTCCTGCGGGTCGATGCCGTTCTTGAGCGACTTGCTCATCTTGATGCCCTTGGCATCGACCGTGAAGCCGTGCGTCAGCAGGCCGCGGTACGGTGCGCGGTCTTCCAGCATGCAGGCGATCAGCAGCGACGAGTGGAACCAGCCGCGATGCTGGTCATGCCCCTCGAGGTACAGATCGGCTTCCGGCCCCGTGTCGTGGTGCACCGTGGGGTGCGTGCCGCGCAGCACGTGCGAGAAGGTCGAGCCCGAGTCGAACCACACCTCGAGGATGTCGGTGCTCTTCGTGTAGTGCGGCGCGTCCTCGGCGCCCAGGATTTCCTCGACGGTGACGCGGCTCCAGGCCTCGATGCCACCCTTCTCGACGATGTCGGCGGCCTGGTCGAGGATTTCCATGGTGCGCGGGTGCAGCTCGCCCGAGTCCTTGTGCAGGAAGAACGGGATCGGCACGCCCCAGCTGCGCTGGCGGCTGATGCACCAGTCAGGCCGGCCGGCGATCATGTCGTGCAGTCGCGCCTTGCCGTTCTCGGGGTAGAAGCTGGTCTGCTCGATGGCGTCGAGCGCGGTCTGGCGCAGCGTCTTGGGCGCCTTGTCCTTGGTGAATACGCCTTCGCCCTCGTCCATGCGCACGAACCACTGCGCCGCGGCGCGGTAGATCACCGGCGTCTTGTGCCGCCAGCAGTGCGGGTAGCTGTGCGTGATGGTCTCGGTGGTCAGCAGGCGGTTGGCGTCGCGCAGCGCGGCGATGATTTCCGGCACGGCCTTCCAGATGTTCTGCCCGCCGAAGAGCGGGAAGTCGGGCGCGTAGCTGCCGTTGCCCTGCACCGGGTTCAGGATGTCGTCGTAAGCGACGCCATGAGCGATGCAGGAGTTGAAGTCGTCCAGGCCGTAGGCGGGCGAGGAGTGCACCAGGCCCGTGCCGTCGGTGGCGGTGGCGTAGTCGGCCAGGTACACGGGCGACAGGCGCCGGTAGCCGGCGTCCGCGTCGTACAGCGGATGCTCGAATTCCAGGCCGCCGAGCTTCTCGCCCTTGACCGTGGCCAGCACCTTGCCGTCGAGCGCATAGCGCGTCATGCACATCTCGACCAACGAGTTGGCCAGGATCAGCAGGCCGCGCTCGGTGTCGACCAGCGAGTACTCGAGCTCGGGGTTGAGATTGATCGCCTGGTTGGCGGGAATGGTCCAGGCGGTGGTGGTCCAGATCACGGCGAAGATGTCGCCGAGGATCGTGTGGTCGGTGCCGAAGGCCTTGAGCACCTTCTCGCGCTCATGCGCCTTGAAGGCCACGTCGATGGTCTGGCTCTTCTTGTCGGCGTACTCGATCTCGAACTCGGCTAGCGACGAGCCGCAGTCGAAGCACCAGTACACGGGCTTCAGGCCGCGGTAGACGAAGCCGCGCTCGATCACGCGCTTGAACGCGCGCAGCTCGCCGGCTTCGTTGGCGAAGTCCATGGTCTTGTAGGGATGGTCCCATTCGCCCAGCACGCCCAAGCGCTGGAAGTCGGCCATCTGCTGGGCGATCTGGCCGGTGGCGAAGGCGCGGCTCTTGGCCTGCATCTCGTCGCGGCTCAGGTTGCGGCCGTACTGCTTTTCGATGGCGTTCTCGATCGGCAGGCCGTGGCAGTCCCAGCCGGGCACGTACAGGGCGTCGTAGCCCTCGAGCTGGCGCGCCTTGGTGATCATGTCCTTCAGGA
Organism: Variovorax sp. V15; assembly: GCF_041154425.1. NCBI lineage: Bacteria > Pseudomonadati > Pseudomonadota > Betaproteobacteria > Burkholderiales > Comamonadaceae > Variovorax > Variovorax sp. V15. Next base: position 5,267,628 of record NZ_AP028659.1, on the reverse strand, counting down.
TCTTGTTCACCGCATGGCCCATGTGGATCTGGCCGTTGGCGTAGGGCGGGCCGTCGTGCAGGATGAACTTGGGCGCGCCGTGGCGGGCGTCGCGCAGGCGGTGGTAGCGGCCTTCGTCGTTCCATTCCTTCACCCAGCCCGGTTCGCGCTTGGGCAGGTCGCCGCGCATCGGGAAGGGGGTGTCGGGCAGGTTCAGCGTGGAACGGTAGTCTTTGGGAGAAGCGGCGTCAGACATGTTGGGGTACGAAACAGGGGGCTTCGACAGGCTCGGCCCGAACTGCCCGGGAAAAAAGGAGCGCGTCGGTGCGGAAGGTAAAGCCGTTCGCCCTGAGCTTGTCGAAGGGCGGCAGCACGGTGCGTGCAGGGCTAAATTCGATCGCGCGTGGTCTGGCGATGGGTTTCTGCGTGGGTCGAGGCAAAGAACGCGCGGGCGTCGCGGCCATCCTTCGCGATGCCCGCGGTGAGGGCTTCGAGGCTGGTGTAGCGCAATTCGTCGTGCAGTTTGTGCAGGAGTTCCACGCGGACGATTTTACCGTAGGCCCCTTCGGCGCCCAGATGGGAGGGCCACTCCAGGCAATGGGTTTCGAGCAGCACCCGCCCGGCGTTGACGTCGTTGGCGTCCAGCGAGGGGCGAACGCCCAGGTTGGCCACGCCCGGCAGCGGCTGTTCGGACAGGCCGTGCACCAGCACCGCGAAGATGCCGCTGGCCGCCGGCTTCCAGTGCTTGAAGCGCAGGTTGAGGGTGCGGAAGCCATCGTCCTTGCCCGGCGCCGAGGCGCCCAGCGCCCGGCCCAGCTTGCGGCCATGGACCACGTGGCCCGAGATGGTGTACGGGCGCCCCAGCAGGGTGTGGGCATCGGCCATGCGGCCTTCGGCCAAGGCCTCGCGCACGGCGGAGCTGGACACCCGCAGGCCGTGCACCTCGTAGCTGTTCATGCGGGCCACGTCGAAGCCGTGGGCGTCGCCGGCCGCGTCGAGCATGGCGTAGTCGCCGGCCCGCTTGGCGCCGAAGCGGAAGTCGTCGCCCACCAGCACGTAGCGCGCGCCCAGGCCGTCGATCAGCACGTTCTGGATGAATTCCTCGGGCGACTGCGAGGCCAGCCGGGCGTCGAAGGGCAGCACGATGGTCTGCGCCACGCCGCAGGCGGCCAGCTCGCTGAGCTTGTCGCGCAGGGTGCCGATGCGCGCCGGCGCCAGGTCGGGTTTCTTGGTGACGGCGGCGAAATAGTCGCGCGGATGGGGCTCGAAGGTGAGCACGCAGCTCGGCAGCCCGCGCTGGCGGGCCTCGGTCTGCAAAAGCGCGAGCATGGCCTGGTGGCCACGGTGCACGCCGTCGAAATTGCCAATGGTCAGGGCGCAGGCGGGGGCTACGCCAGGATGCCGGAAGCCACGAAAAACCTGCATCGGTGAGTATCTTTTTGATAGCGCCTTCCGCCCGTCTAATGGGCGAATCAGGCCGATTTGTCACAAAGCCGGTATATTGTGACGCAGCGCGTCGATCGGCGTGGGCCCGCAACGCGCTCCGTGTCCCTGGTCTTTCCGTGTTCTCTCCCTTTTCGAGGAGGCGTGTGTGAAGGTCTTGAAGCTGTCGGCCCAAGGGCTGCCCCAGTCATGGATTTCGCTGGAACAGGCGGTGATCCACTACGCCGCGGACGAAGTCCGCTGGGAAGTGGGCGCGCAGGTGGCGGTGTTCCGTGGCGGCCACAATGCGATCACCGGCGAGCAGTCGCAGATCGCGATCAACAGCATCATCGGCACCAAGGGCGTGCCCCGAATCAACCCCTTCGCGCTGCGCCCCGGACTCACCAACAGCAAGCTCTTCGCGCGCGATCGCAACGTCTGCGCTTACTGCGGCGGCCACTTCCACGAAGACGAGCTCACGCGCGAGCACATCATCCCGTTCGCCCAGAAGGGCATCGACACCTGGATGAACGTGGTCACGGCCTGCAGGCCCTGCAACCACCGCAAGAGCAGCCGCACGCCCGAGCAGGCCGGCATGCCGCTGCTGTATGCCCCCTACGTGCCCAGCCTCTGGGAAGACTTCATCCTGCGAAACAGGCGCATCCTGGCCGACCAGATGGAGTTCCTGATGGCGCACCTGCCGCAGAGCTCGCGGCTGCACGATTCCTAGCCGACCGGCGCTCTCAGCGTTTCCAGGCCGGCGGGCGCTTCTCGATGAAGGCCTGCACGCCCTCCAGCGCGCTCTCGTCCATCATGTTGCAGGCCATGGTCTGGCTGGCGTCGGCCAGTGCGGCCTCGATGCCGGTTTCGAGCTGGCGGTAGAACAGGGCCTTGCCCAGCGCGAGGGCCGTGCGGGGCTTGGCGACGATGCTGGCGACCAGCGATTCGACCGCCGCATCCAGCTCTTCCGGCGGCGCCACGCGGTTGATCAGGCCCTTCTCGCGCGCCTCCTGCGCGCTGATGAATTCACCCGTCACCAGCATCTCGAAAGCTTCCTTGCGCCCGAGGTTGCGCGAGAGCGTGACGCTCGGCGTGGCGCAGAAGAGGCCTACGTTCACCCCGCTGACCGCGAAGCGCGCGTCGCTCGAAGCCACCGCCAGGTCGCAGACCGCGACCAGCTGGCAGCCCGCCGCCGTCGCGATGCCGTGCACGCGCGCGATCACCGGCACGGGCAGCTTCTGGATCGACAGCATCATCGCGCCGCAGCGCTCGAACAGCTGTTCGTAATAGTCGAGCGAAGGGGCTGCGCGCATTTCCTTCAGGTCGTGGCCGGCGCAGAAGGCCTTGCCGGCCCCGGCGATGACCACCGCGCGCACGCTGCCGTCGGCCGCGACCCCGCCCAGCGCCTGCTCGAGCGCGCCGAGCATGCCTTCGGAGAGCGCGTTGAACGCGGCCGGCCGGTTCAGCGTCAGCGTGACCACGCCGCGCTCGTCGCGCGACTGCAGGATGAAAGGGGAGTCGGTGCTGTCGGTCATGACCTGCCCTTGCCTCGCTCAGTAAGTCAGTTCGAGCACCGTGACGTGCTCCTTCGCCGCCGGCCAGGTCAGGCCGGTGAGGCGCTCGCCGTTGAACTCGCCCGTCACCGGGCGCTGCGGCTCGGCGGCCGCGACGCGCAGCCGCGAACTCGACACGCCCGAGCCTTTGGGCGGCACGCCCGCCGGCGGGCTCTGGCCGTCGAAGCGCATGGTGTCGCGCTGCGCGTCGAAGTAGCCGCGCGGCCGCGTGAAGACGACGACCGCGCCGGCGCTGCCGTCGGCCGGCGTGACGCGCTCGGGCCTCAGGTTCACCACGCCGCTGCTGCGCGGGAAGGGGCTGCGGTAGATGTGGGTGGTGCCGTAGCTGGGCGTGGCCAGCACGAATTCGTAGGCCGCGTCGCCGCGTGCCTTGAAGGGGCCCCAGCGGCCGTCGGCGCCGATCGACTTGGTGAAGACCGCCTCGCCGAGCCGTGCGCCGGTGGCGGGGTCGACCGCGTACACGGTCACCGTCGCGCCGTTCAACGCGAGGTTCTCGGCGCCGAGCGCGCGGCCGTTGAGCACGACATTCGCCTCCGGAGCCACCTCGGTGGTGCGCGGCGCCTGTCCGGTCAGGAACTGCCAGGTCGCGGCGAAGGCGGCGCGCGAGAACGAAGTCTCGCGGTGGTCGACGCGCGGCAGCACGATGTTGGTCGCGCCCTTGAGCGCCGGTCCGTCGAAGCCGATGTTGGTCGGCTTGCCGGGCGCGCCGATCCACACGCCGTCGGGCTGGGCGTACTTGTCGTTGTTGTCGGAGCGCAGCGTCAGCCATTTCACGCCGGGCGTGACCTCCTCGCCATTCGGGCCCTTCGGCGCATTGAGCTGCTGCATGAAGCCCGAGAGTCCCGAGAACTCGTTGTTCTCGCGCAAGCCCTTCACCGCCCAGATGCCGTGCGCGGGGTTGCCGCCCAGCACCACGTGGCTCACGACCGCAGCGCCGCCGCCGTTCTGCACATAGTTGCGGATGGTGTTGCCGCCGCGCGAGTTGCCGATTAGCACCACCTTGCTCGCGCCGGTGGCCTTCAGCACCTTGTCGACCTCGGCCTTGAGGAACACGGCCGATTCGCCGGTCGAGCTGCGCCCGGGTTGCGCCACGGCGTCGTCGTCGCGCGCGACCGGGTTGGGCTGATCGACCGCGAACAGCCGCTCGCGCGGCCAGCCGTTCGATTCGAAGCGCCAGATCGTCGTCTGCCAGAGCGCGGCCGAGTCGCCGTTGCCGTGCATGAACACGATGGGCGGGCGCTCGGTGTAGGAAGGCGTGGGGGATGTGGCGCAGGCGGTCAGCATCGCGGTGGTGGTTCCTGCGGCCATGGCGACCAGAAGAGAGCGGCGGGTCTGCATGTTTCGTTCCTGGGGTCCTGGAGTGAGGGGCCAAGTGAAAACGCCCGCCAGCGTGAAGCAGGCGGGCGTTGGATGCTAGGTGAAAACCGCGGTCAGGCGAAGACGCCGGCGGTGTCCTGCATGCGGGCGGAGACCTCGCCCAGGTGGTGCAGCGTGTCGCCGAAGGTCATTTCCATCTGCGTGAGCTTGCGGAAGTAGTGGCTGCCGATGTATTCGTCGGTCACGCCGATGCCGCCGTGCAGCTGCACCGAGTTGGCGGCGATGTAGCGCATCGACACGCCGAGCTGGTACTTGGCGCGGGCCAGCGCCTGGCGGCGCTCGTCGGCCGGGGCGTTGAGCTTGAGCGTGGCGTAGTAGCTCATCGAGCGGGCCAGCTCGAGCTGCATCTTCATGTCGGCGACGCGGTGGCGCAGCGCCTGGAAGCTGGAGATGACCACGCCGAACTGCTTGCGCTGGTTCAGGTACTCGACGGTGAGGTCCACGGTCTTGTCCATCACGCCCACGCCTTCGGCGCAGGTGGCGGCGATGCCGACGTCCACCGCGTATTCGAGGGCGGCAAGGCCGTCGAGCGCCACCAGCGTGGCGTCTGCCTTGTCGAACACGACCTCGGCGGCGCGGGAGCCGTCCTGCGTGCCGTAGCCGCGCGCTTCCACGCCGCTGGCGCTGCGCTCGACCAGGAAGAGGGCGATCTTGCCGTCGACCTTGGCCGGCACCAGGAAGGCATCGGCTTCGTCGCCCACGGGCACCACGCTCTTGGCGCCGGTCAGCGACCAGCCGCTGCCAGCCTTGGCAGCATGGGCCTCGCACACGTCGAGGCGATAGCGCGCCTTTCGTTCCTGGTAGGCCAGCACCACGATGGCCTGGCCGCCCGCGATGCGCGGCAGCCAGCTTTCCTTGGTGTCGGCGCCCGCGTAGCCGCTGAGCACCGCCCCGGCGATCAGCGTCTGCGCGAAGGGCTCCAGCACGATGCCGCGGCCCAGTTCTTCCATGACGACCATGCCCGCGACCGGGCCCATGCCCAGGCCACCGTCGTCCTCGCTGATGTAGAGGCCGCCCAGGCCGAGCTCGGCCAGTTCGTCCCAGGCCTCGCGCGAGAAGCCGCCCTTGGCCTCGATGCCGCGGCGGCGCTCGAAGTCGTAGCCCTTGTCGACCCACTTGCGCACTGCGTCGCGCAGCTGTTCCTGGTCGTCGGTGAAATTGAAGTCCATGCTCGTTGTCTCCTCAGCCCAGAACCGTCTGCGCGACGATGTTGCGTTGCACTTCGTTGCTGCCACCGTAGATGGTGGTCTTGCGCATGTTGAAGAAGGTCGACGCCAGCGGCGCGAGCGCCGGGTTGCCGCCCGGGAAGTTGCCTTGCCAGCCGGCTTCCATCGCCTCGCGGATCAGCGGCAGCGAGTAGGCGCCGCCGGCCAGCATCATCAGTTCGCTGTAGCGCTGCTGGATCTCGCTGCCGCGGATCTTGAGCAGGCCCGCCACGTCCAGCGAGTTCTTGCCCGAGGTGGCGGCCGAGAGCACGCGCAGCACCATCATCTCGAGGGCGACGATGTCGACTTCGAGCTTGGCGATCTCGTCGCGGAAGCGCTGGTCTTCGTAGACGCCTTCCGATTTCGCGATGCGCTTGAGGCGCTCGAGTTCGCGCTTGGCGCGGTTCACGTCGGCGATGTTGGTGCGCTCGTGCGAGAGCAGGTGCTTGGCGTAGGTCCAGCCCTTGTTCTCCTCGCCGATCAGGTTCTCGGCGGGCACTTCGACGTTGTCGAAGAACACTTCGTTGACTTCATGGCCGCCGTCGAGCAGCTTGATCGGGCGCACGGTGACGCCGGGCGACTTCATGTCCAGCAGCAGGAAGCTGATGCCGGTCTGGGGCTTGCCCTCGCTGCTGGTGCGCACGAGGTTGAACATCCAGTCGCCGTACTGGCCGAGGGTGGTCCAGGTCTTCTGGCCGTTGACGATGTACTTGTCGCCCTTTCGCTCGGCCTTGGTCTTCAGCGATGCCAGGTCGGAGCCCGAACCCGGTTCGCTGTAGCCCTGGCTCCACCACACTTCGCCGCTGGCGATGCCGGGCAGGAAGCGCTTCTGCTGCTCGGCGTTGCCGAAGGCCATGATGACCGGGGCCACCATCACCGGGCCGAACGGCACGATGCGCGGCGCGCCGGCCAGTGCGGTTTCTTCCTCGAACAGGTGGCGCTGGACGGCGGTCCAGCCTGGGCCGCCGAATTCCTTCGGCCAGCCGTAGCCCAGCCAGCCCTTCTTGCCGAGGATCTTGGCCCAGCCTTGCAGATCGTCGCGCGTCAGCTCGAGCGCGTTGTGCACCTTGTGCGAAATCTCCTTGGGGAGGTTGTCCTTGACCCATGCGCGAACTTCTTCGCGGAACTTCTGTTCTTCGGGTGTGAAGCTCAAATCCATGCGTGCCTCGCTGTGTTGATCGGTCCACCGCAGACGCGGTGTGTCTCCGGAACCACGAGTTTTAGCACGGTCGTGCTGTGATGCGGTGTCCGCGCGGCGACAAGTGGCGCGCCACGGATAATCCCGCCTCCAATGAAGAACATCGTGATCCTGATCTCCGGCGGCGGCTCCAACATGGAGGCCATCGTGCGCGCCGCCGGGCGCGACCGCTGGGCCGAGCGCTACGGCGCGCGCATTGCCGCCGTCGTGAGCAACAAGGCAGAGGCCGGCGGCCTGGCCATCGCCAGGGCCCAGGGCATCGACACCGCGGTGGTCCAGCACAAGGATTTCGCCACCCGCGAGGCCTTCGACGAGGCGCTGGCGAAGGTGGTCGACGGTTACGCACCGGCGCTGGTGGTGCTGGCGGGCTTCATGCGCATCCTGACGCCGGGCTTCGTCGGCCGCTATGCGGGCCGTCTGGTGAACATCCATCCCTCGCTGCTGCCGGCGTTTCCGGGCCTGAATACGCACCAGCGCGCCATCGAGGCGGGCTGCAAGGTGGCCGGCGTGACGGTGCACCAGGTTACAAATGAACTCGATCACGGGCCGATCCTGGCCCAGGCCGCGGTGCCGGTGCTGCCGGACGACACGGCCGCCACGCTGGCCGCACGGGTGCTCGCGCAGGAGCATCTGTTGTATCCGCGAGCCATCGCCGGCTGGCTGTCGGATACATCGCGTCACAATGAGTAAAGTTGTTTATATTCGCGGGTTTTCGGGAGTCCAGAAAGTGAAGAACCAATCGTTGCTGCTGGCGCTTGCCGGCGCCGCCCTGATGGCGGGCTGTGCAGCTCCGGCGCCCGCGCCAGCCCCCGCCGCACCTCCGGCTCCGCCGCCGGAGCCGGTGTACCAGTGCAATGCGGACGGCGCCCGCTTTGCCATCGGACAGCCGGTGACGCCCCAGCTCGAGGCCGCAGCACGCGTGCGTTCGGGCGCCGGCACCGTGAGAGTGCTGAAGCCGGGCGAAGTGACCACGATGGAACTCAACGGCGGGCGGCTCAATCTGGACGTCGATGCCCGCAACCGCGTGACGGACGTCCGCTGCGGCTGACCCTCATCCGGGTTGCTGCGAAAAAGGTAGCAACCCGTCCAGGCAGGATGGGCTTGCGCGGCCTGACTGGTTAGATCGGTGTGAATCTTCTGCGGGCGACGCCGTCTATCTCGATGGTTTCGCCGAACATTGCGGCCGGCCGGACCCAGAGGCCGTGCGCGCCGTACAGGGCCCGGTAGAGCGTCATCGGCTCCAGCGTCTCGCTGTGGCGCACGGTGCCGATCACTTCGTATTCGCCGCCCTTGTAGTGGCGGTAGCGGCCGGGAGGCGTTTCGATCAGGGGAGGGAGGTCTTCGTCGTTCAACGGCGGCTTGCCTTTCTTCAAAAAACTGGCGGGCTTGATTTGACTGGAGTCGGATGGATCGCGCTGATTTTGTTCACCTGGTTCGACTGAGCGAGCATGCCAGTGCGGACGACAGCGCGCGCTACCGGCGCAGCGTCGCGGCCTTTGCCGCGCTCGGCTACCTCTGGGTGCTGGGCTGCCTCGGGCTGTCGGTGGGCATCATCGCCTGGGTGCTTGCCTCCATCGGGGAGGTGCGCTTCAACTTCACGCGAGGCTGGCTGTTGCTGTTTGCGCTGGGACTTCTGTGGGCGACGCTGCGCGCGCTCTGGGTGCGCTTCGACGAGCCGGAAGGCATCGAACTCCATCGCGAAGATGCCCCGGCGCTCTTCGAGGCACTTGACCGCATCCGCGCCCGGATCAAGGGGCCGCCGGTCCATCACGTCTACCTCGACGACGACTTCAACGCCAGCATCCGGCAGGTGCCGCGCTTCGGACTCTTCGGTGGCGCTGTCAATTCGCTGAGCATCGGACTGCCGCTGCTGATGATGCTCGATCGGCGGCGGCTGCTGTCGGTACTGGCCCACGAGTACGGCCACCTGCGCGGCAACCACGGGCGGCTGAGCGCCTGGATCTACCGCACGCGGCTGTCTTGGCTCAAGCTGGACGCCAGCCTGCAGCGCAACGAGGGCGTGATGGCGCTGTTCTCTCAGGCGTTCTTCCGCTGGTACTTTCCACGCTTCGCGGCCAAGACCTTCGCACTGGCCCGCCAGGACGAATACGAGGCCGACCGCATCTCGGGCCGCCTGCTGGGGGCGCCGGTGGCGGGAGCTGCGCTGACCGAGATCGCCATCAAGGCCAACTGGTACGCCAACGAGTTCTGGCCCTGGCACTGGGCCCGTGCCGAGCACGAGCCGATGCCGCCGGGGCCCTTCGAAGCACTGCGCAAGCGCGTGCGCACGCCGCCCGACGACGACTTCGCCCGCCAGGCGCTGCGCGAGGCGATGCGCCGTGTAAGCGACCTGGAGGACACCCATCCGGTCTTGCGCGACCGGCTGGAGGCGCTGGGGCAGAAGGCGGCCATGCCCGAGTGGTCGATGCGCCCGGCGCTCGAAATGCTGGTCGACCGCAAGAAATGGATCGCGCATTTCGACAGCCAGTGGCGTCGCGCACACGCTGCCGACTGGAAGCAGCATCACGCGCACCGCTCGCGCATCCGCGAGCGCATCGCGGTGCTGGCCGCGCGCGGCGAGCGAAACACGCCGGACGAAATGGTCGAATGGGCCGATTCCGAGCGGCGGCTCGACCCGTCCGCCCCCGTGCGCGTGCGTTACGAAAGCGCGCTGCGGATCGCCCCCGAGCACCCCGGCGCGCTGCGAGGACTGGCCCAGATGCTGCCGGCCAGCGACCGCGAGGCGCGGCTCGCGGTGCTCGAGCGGCTGCACGGCTCCGGCGCGGCCAGCCGCTGGTGGGCCGCCAAGAGCGCCGTGGCCTCTCTCGAAGACCCGGACGCGGGTCCGCACGACGAAGAAGCGCTGAAGCTGTGGCGCGGCCGCCTCAAGGAGGCGGAGGAGGCCGAGACGCGCGCATGGGAGGAGATCACCGGTACGCCGTTCTTCAGCCAGATCTCGCGGCACGACCTCAACGACTATGAACTGGGCGAACTGCGTGCCGACCTGGTGCGCTGCCTGCCCGCCTCCCGTGCCTGGCTGGTGCGCAAGAACCTTCGCGAATTTCCGTGGCGCCGCGCCTACATCGTGTTCGTCGAGCTGCCGGGGCTCGATGACGAGGACCGCTGGAACCTCTGCCGCCAGCTGGAGCAGACGCTCACGCTGCCGGGCGCCGCGCTGGTGCTGTGGGCTGGCCATTCGCCGAAGCTGGAAGACATCGAGCGCGAGGCTTTCGGGGCGGTCTGGGTGCGCGACGCCTAGGCTTTCGGGCCGGGTTCCCCGCGGCTGAGACAATCGGGGGATGCATCCCAAAGCCCTGTTGGAGGCCGCCGCCGATCTGGTCGGCCTCGTCCTGAAGTTCGATCACCCCGCCGACCAGGTCGTGTCCCGGTTCTTCCGCGACCACCGCGAGTTCGGCCCGCGCGAGCGCGCGACGCTCGCCGAAACCGTCTACACCGTGCTTCGCAAGAAGCTGCTTTTCGATCACCTCTCGCCCTCGGGCAGCGGCTCGAAGGAGCGCCGGATGGCGATCCTGGGCTTCCACGGCCCGCGCGACTTCCTGAAGAGCGCGCTCAACGACACCGAGAAGCGCTGGCTCGACAACTGCGACGCCGTCAGGCCCGACGACCTGCTGGAGCGTCATCGCCACAACCTCCCCGAATGGCTGGTGGCGCCGCTGAAGGCGCAGCTCGGCGACGGCTTCTGGCCGCTGGTCGAGGCCCTGCAGCAGCCCGCCCCGCTCGATCTGCGCGTCAATGCGTTGACCGACAAGCGCGCGGATGTAAAGGCGGAGCTTGCGCTGGCTGCTATCAAATCGGAAGCGACACCTTTTTCGCCATGGGGTCTGCGCATCGATGGCAAGCCGGCGCTGACCAAGCTGGACGCCTTTGCCCGGGGCGCCGTCGAAGTGCAGGACGAGGGCTCCCAGCTGCTGGCCCTGCTGCTGGACGCCAAGCGCGGCGAGATGGTGGTCGATTTCTGCGCCGGCGCCGGCGGCAAGACGCTGGCCATCGGCGCGACGATGCGCAACACCGGCCGGCTGTACGCCTTCGACGTCTCTGCGCACCGGCTGGACGCGCTCAAGCCGCGGCTGGCGCGCAGCAAGCTGTCGAACGTGCATCCGGCCGCCATCGCCCACGAGCGCGACGACCGGATCAAGCGGCTGGCGGGCAAGATCGACCGCGTGCTGGTCGACGCGCCCTGTTCGGGGCTGGGAACGCTGCGGCGCAATCCGGACCTGAAATGGCGACAGTCGCCCAAGTCGGTAGAGGAGTTGACGGTCAAGCAGGCTGCCATCCTGCAGAGCGCCGCGCGGCTGGTGAAGTCGGGCGGGCGTCTCGTTTACGCCACCTGCAGCGTGCTGCCGGAGGAAAACGAAGCCATCGCCGAGGCTTTCAGCGCCGCCAATCCCGACTTCGCGCCCGTGGATGTGGCGGAATTGCTGCAGGGGCTCAAGGTCGAGGGTTTCGAGGCGCTGTGCGCAGGCGGGGAGGGCGCCAGGCGCTATCTGCGGCTCTGGCCGCACCTGCATTCGACCGACGGTTTCTTCGCCGCGGCCTGGAACCGCAAATAGAGGGCAGACTCCAAACTAGGGTTAATCTGCGCTTTTCGTGAAGGTTTAAAGGGCTTGTTCTAGGCCCTCGGACCTTAAAATCGTGGGTTATCTGAAGGCTGCACCTTCGTGCGGCCATGATGGAGTACCTGACTCAATGTTGCTTCCTGACTCCGCCGTCCTCAACGCGGCCATCGAATGGCTCGGACACGGCCTTTGGGATCTCACCTGGTGGCAGATCGTGCTTTACACGCTCGCCACCACGCACATCACGATCGCCGCGGTCACGATCTTCCTGCACCGCACGCAAACGCACCGGGCCATGGATCTGGGCCCGATCCCGTCGCATTTCTTCCGCTTCTGGCTCTGGATCGGCACCGGCATGGTGACGAAGGAGTGGGTCGCGATCCACCGCAAGCACCACGCCAAGTGCGAAACCCAGGACGACCCGCACAGCCCGCAGGTCAAGGGTATCGAAGAGGTGCTGTGGCGTGGCGCCGAGCTGTATCGCGCCGAGTCGAAGAACAAGGAAACGATGGAGCGCTACGGTCACGGCACGCCCGATGACTGGATCGAACGCAACCTGTATTCCCGCTACAGCTGGCAGGGCGTGGGCCTGATGCTGGTCCTGAACCTCGCGCTGTTCGGCGCGCTCGGCATGGCGGTGTGGGCTGTGCAGATGCTCTGGATCCCGATCACCGCCGCCGGCGTGATCAACGGCATCGGCCACTACTGGGGCTACCGCAACTTCGAGGCGCCCGACGCCAGCCGCAACATCATGCCCTGGGGGCTGATCATCGGCGGCGAAGAGCTGCACAACAACCACCACACATACCCCACCTCGGCCAAGTTCTCGGTCAAGAAGTACGAGTTCGACATCGGCTGGATCTACATCCAGGCTCTGCAGAAGCTGGGCTGGGCCAAGGTCAAGAAGGTGCCGCCGAAGATGCTCATGGGCGACATCCAGCCCGTGGCCAACGAGAAGACGCTCGAGGCCGTCATCGCCAACCGCTACGAAGTCATGGCCGGCTATGCGCGCGAAATGCGCCGCGCCACCAGCCAGGAACTGGCTGCCCTGAAGAACAAGGGCGCCGACCTGTCGGTGCTCAAGGCCGCCAAGCGCTGGCTGCATCGCGACGACGACAAGGTGCCTGCATCGGCTCGCACCCATGTCTCGCAGGCTCGCGCCGCCCACCCGGTGCTCGACAAGATGGTCACGATGCGCGAAGAGCTGCGTCAGCTGTGGCTCAACACTTCGCAGTCGCGCGAGCAGCTGGCGGCTGATCTGGCTGCCTGGTGCCATCGTGCGGAAGCCAGCGGCATCGCCGGTCTGCGCGACTTCTCGACCCGTCTGCGCGCTGCTCGCGCCTGACGCGAACTGGAGCTTTCCCCGAACAAAAGCCGGCCTGAGGGCCGGCTTTTTCATGTCCGTCGAATTCTTGAGGATGCCAAATCCCCAATGAAAAAGAAGGCAAGGCGAAATACGAAATAGACGGGCAATAAAAAACCCGCTGTGTTTGCAGCGGGTTTTCTATTTGGAGAAACCGGGCCGAATTACTTCAGCTTGATTTCCTTGTATTCGACGTGCTTGCGCGCCTTGGGGTCGAACTTCATGATCGACATCTTTTCAGGCATCGTCTTCTTGTTCTTGCTGGTCGTGTAGAAGTGGCCGGTACCCGCGGTGGATTCCAGCTTGATCTTTTCGCGTCCGCCTTTGCTCGTTGCCATGATTCAGCTCCTTAGGCTTGGCCGCGTGCGCGCAGGTCTGCGAGCACGGAGTCGATACCGTTCTTGTCGATCAGGCGCAGCGCGGCGCTCGAAACACGCAGGCGAACCCAGCGGTTTTCACTTTCGACCCAGAAACGGCGGTATTGCAGGTTCGGCAGGAACCGGCGCTTGGTTTTGTTGTTGGCGTGGGAAACGTTGTTTCCGACCATCGGGCCCTTGCCCGTTACGTCGCATACGCGTGCCATGAGGACACTCTTTCTTGAACAGCTGGCACCGGTGCAATCAGGGCGATCGCAGGTGTTTTGCAGCTTGACCTCGCCAGAAAACGGGTGGCGGTACCCCGACTTTGCCGCGGCTCGTGGAAGAGCCCTGTTTCGGCAAAGCCTTGGATTATAGCCCTTTTGGAGGCTCGGTGGTTACAGCGTGCCGTCCTGTTCCAGGAAGCGCTGTGCGTCGAGCGCGGCCATGCAGCCGGTGCCGGCGCTGGTGATGGCCTGGCGGTAGACGTTGTCCTGCACGTCGCCGGCGGCGAAAACGCCCGGAATGCTGGTCATCGTGGCGAAGCCCTGCAGGCCGGAGCGGGTCAGGATGTAGTTGTCCTTCATTTCCAACTGGCCCTGGAAGATGTCGGTATTGGGGTGGTGCCCGATGGCGATGAAGCAGCCCTTGAGGTCGATCTGCTCGGTGGCGCCGGTCTGCGTGTTCTTGATGCGGATGCCCGTCACGCCCGTGTCGTCGCCCAGCACCTGGTCGAGCTCGTTGTGCAGCTTCAGCTCGATCTTGCCCTCGGCGACCTTCTCCATGACCTTGTCGATCAGGATCGGCTCGGCGCGGAATTTGTCGCGGCGGTGCACCAGGGTGACCTTGTTCGCGATGTTGGCGAGGTAGAGCGCTTCCTCGACGGCCGTGTTGCCACCTCCGATCACGCAGACCTCCTGTTCGCGGTAGAAGAAACCATCGCACGTCGCGCACGCGGAAACGCCGCGGCCCATGAACTTCTGTTCGGAGTCGAGGCCCAGGTACTTCGCGGAAGCGCCGGTGGCGATGATCAGCGCGTCGCAGGTGTAGGTGCCGCTGTCGCCCGTGAGGGTGAAGGGGCGCTTGCTCAGGTCGACCTTGTTGATGTGGTCGAAAACGATCTGCGTCTTGAAGCGCTCCGCATGCTCCAGGAAGCGCTGCATCAGGTCGGGGCCCTGCACGCCGTGGACGTCGGCCGGCCAGTTGTCGACCTCGGTGGTGGTCATCAGCTGTCCGCCCTGGGCGATGCCGGTGATGAGCAGTGGCTGCAGATTTGCGCGTGCCGCATAGACGGCGGCGGTATAGCCGGCAGGGCCGGAGCCCAGAATCAAAACCTTGGCGTGTTTGGGAGCGGACATGAGTAGAAAACCTAGGATGGACGCTGCTTCAGCGTGTACATTTTCAGGGTGGTAGCGATATATATGGAGTATCACTGCCCGGTTCAACACCGGGTAAACGGTGTTTTCAATGCGCGCGATTGTAGTAATCCATCGGCTTGCTGCTTTCTGGATTGCTCCGCCCGCTGTCTCAGGGATTGATAAATGTCGATGCTGTCCAACCTCGAATTGCTTCGGCGCGTTCCATTGTTCGCGTCGTTGACGGCCACGCAGTCCGCTAGCATCGCGGACGCGATCATCAAGAAGCGCTTCAAGCGCGCGGAAGTCGTTGTGGAGCAGGGCAAGAAGTCCGATGCGCTCTACATCATCCTGACCGGACGTGCGCGCGTCACCAGTGCCGACAGCCGCGGGCGCGAGGTCATCCTCGCCACGCTGCACCCCGGCGACTATCTTGGCGAGATGAGCCTGATCGACGACGAGCCGCATTCGGCCACCGTGCGCACCGAAATCCAGTGCGACGTGCTCATGCTGGGCCGCGACGCCTTTGCGCGCTGCCTGCCCGAGAACTCCTCCATGGCGTACAACATCATGCGCGGCCTCGTGCAGCGCCTGCGCCATGCCGACCGCAAGATCGAATCGCTGGCGCTGATGGACGTCTACGGGCGCGTGGCCCGCTCGCTGCTCGAATTCGCCATCGAGGACGGCGCCGGAAATCTCAAGGTGCGCGACAAGATCTCCCGCCAGGACCTGGCCAAGATGGTCGGCGCCTCGCGCGAAATGGTGAGCCGCGTGATGAAGGATCTCGAAGAGCGCGGTTTCGTCCAGACGCAGGACGACGGATCGATGATCGTCAAGGAACGGCTCCTGTCTCTGGCCTGAGCCTCCAGGGCCGGGGCCGCTGGTAACGGCGGCCCCGGCCTTTTGTTGTAGTGTTCGTGCATCCGGCCCCGTTTCACAGGGACCGGGCGCCGTGTTTTTCATGACCTATTCGCTGAATACGCTTCAATCTTCTTCTGCCGCCGAGGGGCAACCCGTGCGCGTGCGCGCCATGCGCTTCGCCCACGAGATCACGCTGATCGCAGGATTCGCAGCGCTGCTGTTCTGGCTGCTCTCGATGCTGAGCTTCACGCCCTCCGATGCCGCCTGGTCTACCTCGGGCACGGGGGGCGAAATCAAGAACTGGGGCGGCCGCATCGGTGCCTGGCTGGCCGATGGCAGCTACTACGCCGCCGGTTATTCCGTCTGGTGGTGCCTTTTCGCCGGGCTGCGCGCCTGGCTGTCTTCGCTGGCCAACTGGCTGCGCGGCGGCGAACCCTCGGCGGCCGAACAGGCAACCCCGCGCGGGCGCTTCAACCGCAGCCGCCTTGCCTTCTGGCTCGGCCTGATCCTGCTGCTTTGCGCGAGTACCGTGCTCGAGTGGTCGCGGCTGTACCGGCTCGAAGCGCACTTGCCAGGCTCTGGCGGCGGTGCGCTGGGATATCTGGTCGGTCCCGCCAGCGTGCGCTGGATGGGCTTCACCGGATCGGCGCTGGTGGCCATCGCCGGCGGCGTGATCGGCTCCGCGCTGGTGTTCCGTTTCTCCTGGAGCCTGATCGCCGAGCGCATCGGCGCGCGCTTCTATTCGCTCTTCGAATCGCGCCGCGAAAAGCGCGAACTCGCAGCCGACATCGCCATGGGCAAGCAGGCCGCGCGCGAGCGCGCCGAGGCCGACGACCACGGCTTCACGCGCGGCGACGCCGACTCCGGCCGTTCCGAGCCCTCGCTGTCGCCTTCGTCCGGCGCCCATGCCGGTGGTGGCAGTGGCGGCGGCGATGACGAAATCCTCATCGAGCCGCGCCCCAAGCGCCGCCCGCCATCGCCGCCTGTGCAGATCGAGCCCGCGATGACCGAAGTGCCCCGCAGCGACCGCGTCGTCAAGGAGCGCCAGAAGCCGCTTTTCAACGAACTGCCCGACAGCAAGCTGCCGCAGGTCGACCTGCTCGACCCCGCGCAGGCTCGCCAGGAAACCGTCTCCGCCGACACGCTCGAGATGACCTCGCGCATGATTGAGAAGAAGCTCAAGGACTTCGGCGTCGAGGTGCGCGTGGTGCTGGCCTCGCCGGGCCCCGTCATCACGCGCTACGAGATCGAGCCCGCCACCGGCGTCAAGGGCTCGCAGATCGTCAACCTCGCGAAAGACCTTGCGCGCTCGCTCTCGCTGGTGTCGATCCGCGTGGTCGAGACCATCCCCGGCAAGAACTACATGGCGCTCGAACTGCCGAACGCCAAGCGCCAGTCGATCAAGCTCAGCGAGATCCTGGGCTCGCAGGTCTACAACGAAGGCAAGTCGATGCTCACCATGGGCCTCGGCAAGGACATCATCGGCAACCCCGTGGTGGCCGACCTCGCGAAGATGCCGCACGTGCTGGTGGCCGGTACCACCGGCTCGGGCAAGTCGGTGGGTATCAACGCGATGATCCTGTCGCTGCTCTACAAGGCCGAGGCGCGCGACGTGCGCCTGCTCATGATCGACCCGAAGATGCTCGAAATGTCGGTCTACGAAGGCATCCCGCACCTGCTGGCGCCTGTGGTCACCGACATGCGCCAGGCCGCGCACGGCCTGAACTGGTGCGTGGCCGAGATGGAGCGCCGCTACAAGCTCATGAGCAAGCTGGGCGTGCGCAACCTGGCCGGCTACAACACCAAGATCGATGAGGCCAAGGCACGCGAGGAGTTCATCTACAACCCCTTCAGCCTCACGCCGGACGATCCCGAGCCGCTCAAGCGCGAGCCGCACATCGTCGTGGTCATCGACGAGCTGGCCGACCTGATGATGGTGGTCGGCAAGAAGATCGAGGAGCTGATCGCCCGTCTCGCGCAGAAGGCGCGCGCGGCCGGCATCCACCTCATCCTCGCCACCCAGCGCCCCAGCGTGGACGTGATCACCGGCCTGATCAAGGCCAACATCCCGACCCGCATCGCCTTCCAGGTGTCGAGCAAGATCGACAGCCGCACCATCCTCGACCAGATGGGCGCCGAGGCGCTGCTGGGCATGGGTGACATGCTCTACATGCCCAGCGGCACCGGTCTGCCGATCCGCGTGCACGGCGCCTTCGTCAGCGACGACGAAGTGCACCGCGTGGTGGCCTACCTCAAGAGCCAGGGCGAGCCCGACTACATCGAAGGCGTGCTCGAAGGCGGCACGGTCGACGGCGACGGTGACGGCGACCTGCTCGGCGGCGGTGGCGACGGCGAGAAGGACCCGATGTACGACCAGGCGGTCGAAGTGGTGCTCAAGAACCGCAAGGCCAGCATCTCGCTGGTGCAGCGCCACCTGAAGATCGGCTACAACCGCGCCGCCCGCCTCGTCGAGGACATGGAGAAGGCAGGCCTCGTCAGCGCCATGAGCGGCAGCGGCCAGCGAGAGATCCTGGTGCCCGCGCGCGCGGCCGAATGACGGCCGCAAAGCCTCGGATCACGCAGGTTACGTGCTGAAAGGCAATTTGCAAAAGCGCCTTTCGGCATTGCAAATCTTCATCAAGGCCTACATCTGCCGCAATTCGCGGCGGGTAGGGTCGAAAGCCTGGTGCCACAGCCATTCAGAGGAATCCAAATTGAAATTGCGTCACTGGCTACTGATCGGCCTGCTGAGTTCCGTCAATGCCTGGGCGGGCGGGCTCGACAGCCTCGAAACCTTCGTGAAGACGGTGAAGTCCGGCCGCGCCGACTTCACCCAGACCGTCACCGCGCCCGCGCGTGAAGGCCAGCCGGCCCGTACCAAGACCTCGGCCGGCACCTTCGAATTCCAGCGCCCCGGCAAGTTCAAGTTCGACTACCAGAAGCCCTTCGCGCAGAGCATCGTGGCCGATGGCAAGACGCTGTGGCTCTACGACGCCGACCTGAACCAGGTCACGCAGCGCGCGCAGGCGCAGGCATTGGGCTCCACGCCCGCGGCGCTGATCGCCGCGGCGCCCGACCTGAAGGCGCTGCAGGCCGACTTCACGCTGGAGTCCGCGCCCGACCGCGACGGCCTGCAGTGGGTCAAGGCCACGCCGAAGAACAAGGACGGCCAGCTGCAGAGCGTGCAGGTCGGCTTCCAGGGCGATGCGCTGGCGGCGCTCGAGATCCTCGACAGCTTCGGCCAGCGCTCGGTGCTGAAGTTCAGCAAGGTCGAAGTGAATCCCTCGCTGCCCGCCAGCGTGTTCGACTTCAAGCCGCCGGCCGGCGCGGACGTCGTCAAGCAGTAATCCATAAACAGGCAAGCCCACCGGATTGGCCACTTCAGCCCACCAGCCCCTTGCCGAACGCCTGCGTCCCAAGACCCTGGGCGAGGTGATCGGCCAGCAGCACCTGCTCGGCCCGGGCATGCCGCTGCGCATCGCCTTCGAGTCGGGCCAGCCGCATTCCTGCATCCTGTGGGGCCCGCCGGGCACGGGCAAGACCACCATCGCGCGATTGATGGCCGATGCCTTCGACGCTCAGTTCCTGAGCATCAGCGCGGTGCTCGGCGGCGTGAAGGACATCCGCGAGGCGGTCGAGCGCGCTACTGCCGCGCGCGACGGGCTCACGCAGCAGCGCACCATCGTCTTCGTCGACGAGGTGCACCGCTTCAACAAGAGCCAGCAGGACGCCTTCCTGCCGCACGTGGAGTCGGGCCTCTTCACCTTCATCGGCGCGACCACCGAGAACCCCTCGTTCGAGGTCAATTCGGCGCTGCTGTCGCGCGCGGCCGTCTACGTGCTGCAGTCGCTCGACGAAGGCAACCTCAAGCAGATTGTTGCGCGCGCGCAGGCCATACAGGCCGTGCCCGCCATCGACGACGCCGCGGTCGACCGCCTCGTGGCCTATGCCGACGGCGATGCCCGCCGGCTGCTCAACACGCTCGAAACCCTTGCGGTCGCCGCGCGCGCCGAGAAGCTCGACCACATCACCGACGAATGGCTGCTTCGCGTGCTCGGCGAACGCATGCGCCGTTACGACAAGGGCGGCGAACAGTTCTACGACACCATCAGTGCGCTGCACAAGTCGGTGCGCGGCAGCGACCCCGATGCCGCGCTCTACTGGTTCGTGCGCATGCTCGACGGAGGCGCCGATCCGCGCTACATGGCGCGCCGCCTGGTGCGCATGGCCAGCGAAGACATCGGCCTGGCCGATCCGCGCGCGCTGCGCCTGGCGCTCGACGCCGCCGAGGTGTACGAGCGGCTGGGTACCCCGGAAGGCGAACTGGCGCTGGCCGAGTGCGTGGTCTACCTCGCGATCGCGCCCAAGTCGAACGCCGTCTATAAGGCCTACAACGCGGTACGCGCCCTCGTGAAGACCGACACCACGCGCCCGGTGCCCATGCACCTGCGCAATGCGCCGACCAAGCTCATGAAGCAGCTCGACTACGGCAAGGGCTACCGCTATGCGCACGACGAGGAGGGCGGTTTCGCCGCCGGCGAGCGCTACCTTCCCGACGGCCTGGAAGGCCAGGTCTTCTACGAACCGGTGGAGCGTGGACTCGAAATCCGCATCGCGGAAAAGCTGCGCGACCTTCGCCGCCGGAACGACGAAGCCAAGGGCTGATACAGCCGTCTATACCCTGTTGCACCATGTGCGCGAAGCGTGCATGACCCCACGCGCATACAGCATGACGTGAGCGGGTAAACCCCGGTCCGCGCGCACCGAATCGGCGCTGGTGCGTGACTACAATCCCGCCCACAAATCCGCCGGCGACACATGTTGGCTGGTTTTTTGCTTGTCAAGCCAGGGGCGCCAAACCGGTGACCCGGTGGGTGAATGGCACCCCAACGGTGCAACACATAGGAAATCGCGTTATGGACATTTTGCTGCAGCAGATCATCAACGGTCTGGTTCTCGGCAGCATGTACGCCTTGATAGCCCTGGGCTACACAATGGTGTACGGCATCATCAATCTGATCAACTTTGCGCACGGTGAAGTGCTGATGGTGGGGGCGCTCACGAGCTGGACCATCATCGGACTCATGAAGGACGGCATGCCCAACACACCGGGATGGCTGATCCTCTTCATCGCGCTGATCATTGCCTGCGTCGTCGCGGCAACCCTGAACTTCGTGATCGAGAAAGTGGCCTACCGGCCGCTGCGCAACAGCCCCAAGCTCGCGCCGCTCATCACCGCCATCGGCATGTCGATCCTGCTGCAGACGCTGGCGATGATCATCTGGAAGCCGACCAACAAGGCTTATCCCACGCTCCTGCCTTCCGATCCCATCCACCTCGGCGGCGCGGTCATCTCGCCCACCCAGGTCATGATCCTCAGCGTCACGGCGTTCTCGCTCGTGGTACTCATGTGGCTGGTCAACTACACCAAGCTCGGCCGCGCGATGCGCGCCACCGCCGAGAACCCGCGCGTCGCCGCGCTCATGGGCATCCGCCCCGACATGGTCATCTCGGCCACCTTCATCATCGGCGCGGTGCTCGCGGCGATCGCTGGCGTGATGTACGCCTCCAACTACGGCATCGCGCAGCACGCCATGGGCTTCCTGCCCGGCCTCAAGGCCTTCACGGCGGCCGTGTTCGGCGGCATCGGCAACCTGGCCGGCGCGGTGGTCGGCGGCATCCTGCTGGGCCTCATCGAGGCCATCGGCTCGGGCTACATCGGAACGCTGACCGGCGGGGTGCTGGGCAGCAACTACAGCGACATCTTCGCGTTCATCGTGCTGATCGCCATGCTCACGCTGCGTCCTTCGGGCCTGCTGGGCGAACGCGTGGCCGACCGCGCCTGAGGAGCTTGCCATCATGAAGAACAGCAAGAACCTCGCCCTCTACGTCATCGGCGCCATCGCCGTGCTCGCGCTGCCGCTGCTGCTGCAGATGCAAGGCAACGCCTGGGTACGCATCGCCGACATCGCACTGCTCTACGTGCTGCTGGCCCTGGGCCTGAACATCGTGGTCGGCTATGCCGGCCTGCTCGACCTGGGCTACGTGGCCTTCTTCGCGGTGGGGGCCTACCTCTTCGCGCTGATGGGGTCGTCGCACCTGTCCGAGACCTTCGAGTGGTTCAAGATCACCTTCCCGAACGGCATGCACACCTCGCTGCTGATCGTGATACCGCTGGCCTTCGTGCTGGCGGCGGTGCTCGGCGTGCTGCTGGGGGCGCCCACGCTCAAGCTGCGCGGCGACTACCTCGCCATCGTCACGCTCGGCTTCGGCGAAATCATCCGCGTGTTCCTGAACAACCTCGACCAGCCGGTGAACATCACCAACGGTCCGAAGGGCATCACCTCGATCGACTCGATCAAGTTCTGGGGGCTCGACCTGGGCAAGGCGCTGAAGTTCGACGGCTTCACCATCTCCTCGGTCACGCTCTACTACTACCTGTTCCTGGCGCTGGTGCTGGTCACCATCCTCATCTCGCACCGCCTGCAGCTCTCGCGCATCGGCCGCGCCTGGATGGCCATCCGCGAGGACGAGATCGCCGCCAAGGCCATGGGCATCAACACCCGCAACATGAAGCTGCTGGCCTTCGGCATGGGCGCGAGCTTCGGCGGCGTCTCCGGCGCGATGTTCGCTGCCTTCCAGGGCTTCGTGTCGCCCGAGTCCTTCAGCCTGATGGAGTCGGTGATGATCGTGGCCATGGTCGTGCTCGGCGGCATCGGCCACCTGCCCGGCGTGATCCTGGGCGCCATCCTGCTGGCCGCGCTGCCCGAAGTGCTGCGCTACGTGGCCGGCCCGCTGCAGTCGCTGACCGACGGCCGCCTCGACGCTTCCATCCTGCGCCAGCTGTTCATCGCGCTGGCCATGATCGTCATCATGCTGGTGCGCCCGCGCGGCCTGTGGCCCTCGCCGGAGCACGGCAAGTCGCTGACGAAGAAGGGCGGCGTGCCCGTCGACCCGACCCACGCCGCGGTCGCCCCCGGCTCGCTGCAGACCCACGCGCCGGGCGTCGACACGCCCGCAGACGAACTGCCGGGCGCGGCTTCCCGTCCCATGTCGATCAATCCCTGAACGCGCGAGGAAGAATCAACATGACGACTGACACCATCCTCGACGTCCGGGGCATCTCCAAGCGCTTCGGCGGGCTGCAGGCCCTGTCCGACGTGGGCATCACCATCAAGCGCGGCCAGGTCTACGGACTGATCGGCCCCAACGGTGCCGGCAAGACCACGTTCTTCAACGTGATCACCGGCCTGTACACGCCCGACAGCGGCACCTTCGAGCTCGCGGGCAAGCCCTACCAGCCGACGGCCGTGCACGAAGTGGCCAAGGCCGGCATCGCGCGCACCTTCCAGAACATCCGACTCTTCGCCGAAATGACGGCGCTGGAGAACGTGATGGTCGGGCGCCACATCCGCACCCATTCGGGCGTGCTGGGCGCGATGTTCCGCACCGGCGGCTTCAAGGCCGAGGAAAAGGCCATTGCGGACCGCGCGCACGAACTGCTCGACTACGTGGGCATCGGCAAGTTCGCCGACTACAAGGCGCGCACGCTGTCGTACGGCGACCAGCGCCGCCTCGAAATCGCACGCGCGCTGGCCACCGACCCGCAGCTCATCGCGCTCGACGAGCCGGCCGCCGGCATGAACTCCACCGAGAAGGTGGCGCTGCGCGAGCTGATCGACCGCATCCGCCGCGACAACCGCACCATCCTGATCATCGAGCATGACGTCAAGCTCATCATGGGCCTGTGCGACCGCGTGACCGTGCTGGACTACGGCAAGCAGATCGCCGAGGGCACTCCGATGGAGGTGCAGAAGAACGAGAAGGTGATCGAGGCCTACCTCGGTACCGGAGGACACTGAGATGACGACAGCAACGATGAGCGAACAAGACACCGCCGCCGGCACCGCGCAAGCCAGGACCGCCGGCAAGACCCTGCTGAAAGTCAGTGGCCTGAAGGTCGGCTACGGCGGCATCCAGGCCGTCAAGGGCGTGGACTTCGAGGTGCGCGAGGGCGAGCTGGTCTCGCTGATCGGCTCCAACGGCGCCGGCAAGACCACCACCATGAAGGCCATCACCGGCACGCTGCCCTCGGGCGCCGGCCACATCGAGTTCCTGGGCCGCAGCATCAAGGGCCGCGGCGCATGGGACCTGGTGGAAGAAGGCCTTGTGATGGTGCCGGAAGGCCGCGGCGTGTTCACGCGCATGACCATCACCGAGAACCTGCAGATCGGCGCCTACATCCGCAAGGACAAGGCCGGCATCGCGAGCGACATGGAGCGCGTGTTCGTCACCTTCCCGCGCCTGCGCGAGCGCAAGGACCAGCTGGCCGGCACCATGTCGGGCGGCGAGCAGCAGATGCTGGCCATGGGCCGCGCGCTCATGGCGCGCCCCAAGGTGCTGCTGCTGGACGAGCCCACCATGGGCCTGTCGCCCATCATGTGCGACAAGATCTTCGAGGTGGTGCAGACCGTGGCCTCGCAGGGCGTGACCATCCTGCTGGTCGAGCAGAACGCCAACCGCGCGCTGCAGCTGGCCGACCGTGGCTACGTGATGGAGTCGGGGCTCATCACCATGAGCGGCGATGCCAAGGAACTGCTGAGCGACCCGCGCGTGCGGGCCGCCTACCTCGGCGAATAAGGTCCGTTCTCTTTTTTTCCTGCCTATCCCATCGCCGCAGCCGCAGCCTTGATGGCCTCGCGGATGCGGCCGTAGGTGCCGCAGCGGCACACGTTCTCGATGGCGTCGATGTCGGCGTCCGTCGGGTTGCGCGTGCGGCGCAGCAGGTCCACCGCGGCCATGATCTGCCCTGGCTGGCAGAAGCCGCACTGCGGCACGTCGAGGTTCAGCCAGGCCTGCTGCACCGGATGCAGCGTGTTGCCGTTGGCCAGCCCCTCGATGGTCGTCACCTGGCGGCCGCGCACGTCGGACACCCGCGTCGAGCAGGTGGTGACCGCCTTGCCATCCACGTGGCAGGTGCAAGCCTTGCACACGTTGATGCCGCAGCCGTACTTCGGCCCGGTGATGCCGAGCTTGTCGCGAAGCACCCAGAGCAGGGCCATGTCGTCGGGCGCCTCGACGTCGACGTTCTGGCCATTCACCTTGAAAGATTGCACTGGCATGGGAGGCCTCCTCAGGTCGGGATCGGAACGTTGACGGGCGTGGGCAGCTTGCCCGGCGGGATCGGCGTGAAGTCGACCGGGAAGTTCAGCGGAAAGCTGCGCGGCTTGATGCCGGTGGCACGCGCGTAGGCGTTGGCGATGGCGCCCGAGCTCGCCGACAGGCCGACCTCGCCCAGGCCGCCGATGGCCTCGTTGCTGGGCGGCATGATGATGACCTTCACGTCCTTCGGGTAGTTCTTCATGCGCGAGAAGTGGTACTGCGAATAGCTGCCTTCCAGTGGCAGCCCGTTCTGGATGTGCAGCCCGGCGCTGAGCACCAGCGCGATCGATTCGCACAGGCCCCCCTGCAGCTGCGCCTCGATGCCCGAGGGGTTGATGGGCGTGCCCACGTCGATCGCGATCGTCGCGCGCACCACCTTCGCAGCCGAAGGCACCCGCGCGTCGATCTCGACGATGCAGGCCGTGAACGACTTCGTTTCCTGGTGCACGCCCACGCCCTGCGCGAAGCCCGCGGGCATCGCCTTGCCCCACTGCGCCGCCTCGGCCACCGCCTTGAGCACCGCGCGGGCGCGCGGCAGGCGCAGGTATTCGAGCCGGAAGGCGACCGGGTCCTTGCCCGCCGCCCTGGCCATCTCGTCGACCAGGATCTCCTCCACAAGCCGCGAGGGCTGGATGTGCACCGAGCGGTACGAGCAGGTGTTCATGTCGATCGGCACCGGCGTCAGCAGCTTGGTCGTCACGCCGAAGTTGTAGGGCGAGGAGACCATGGTCTTGAACATGATCTGCTCGATCGCGAAGTTGCCCACCGTCTGCGGAAAGGCGTTGGGCAGCGCGATGGCCGCGGCCTCCAGCATGTTGCCGAAGCCGTGGCGCGTGTCGAGCCGCACGCCGGCGATGCGCTGCTCGAAGGCGATCACCTGGCCCAGCAGCATCGTCGCGCGCGCCTTGTGGAACATCGGCGGGCGCATGCGCGTGTGGCGCATGTCGTCGGTGCGGTGGTACATCAGGCGGCAGGGCTGCCCGAGCGCCTTCGATACCTGGATCGCCTGCAGCACCGGGTCCCAGAAGAGGCGCCGTCCGAAGGAGCCGCCCGAAGGCACCACATGCACGGTCACCTTGTTCAATGGCAGGCCGAGTTCGGCCGCCACCGCCTGCTGGGTGACGATGGGGCTCTGCAGCCCGGCCCAGATTTCGGCCCGGTCCGGGCGCACGTCGGCAATTGCGCATTCCACTTCCATCGGGCAGTGCGAGACCGGCGCGAACTCGAATTCGCCCTCCACGGTCAGCGCACCCAGCGGCGGCAGCGCGAACGGAAGCAGCGCCGACTTCAGCTTGCGCATGAGGGTGGCGTTCGACTCGCCGTCGATCGGGCCGGCGGCCCAGGTCACGTCGAGCGCATTCACCGCGGCCCATGCCTGCCCGAAGGTCTCGGCCATCACGGCCACGCCGGGCGGCGTCGGCGTGATGCCGTTGGTCGATGGAATCGGCACCACGCCGATCACCCCCGGCATGGCCATCACCGTGTTCATGTTGTTGATGCTCACGAACTTGCCGTTGATGGTCGGCGGGCGCCGCACCATCGTCGGCATGGCGCCGGGCACGGCCTGGTCGAGCGTGAACTTCTTGCGCCCGGTGACGATGTCGAGCGCGTCGAGCCGCGTGACGCGCTGCCCGACCACCGATGGCGTGGAGCCCGAGAGCACGCCGCCCAGGCCGCCCAGAAGCGGCATCCCGGCATGCAGCGAGCGCACGCTCGACGAACCGCCGGTGAGCTGGTTCCAGATCAGCTCGGGGCTGGCGTCTGCCGAGGTCACCTCGATCGCGCTCAGCGGCAGGCGCAGCTTGTCGGCCAGCATCATCGCGGTGGCCGTGGCGATGCCCTGGCCCACCTCCAGCCGCGGCAGCGCGAGCCGCACGCGGCCGTTCTCGGCGTTCGTCACCTTCACGAGGGGCATGGTCGGCAGCGAAGTCACGGTCACCGCATCGCCGATGTCGATCAGGTCGGTGGTGTCGGGCGGCGTCATCGGCAGCAGCGCTGCGACTGCCCGGGAGGATGCGGTGAGGCTGCCCAGGCCGGCGGTCGCCGACAGCAGCGGCGCAGCCGTCGCATAGCCCAGCACCTCGCGCCGTCGCAGGCCCGGCGAATCGTCGTCGTCCGGCCGGCGCGAGGGGCGCGGCCTCTCGTTCGATCGCTTCATCGTTGTCTCCTTGTTGTGGTGGCGAACGCGAGCGACTGTGGCATCATGGCCGCGCCGAGGATGTCGTCGGAACGACATTTCTTACGGCCCGCGATGGACCGGCTCGCGCGACGGGCCGGCCGTGTCCTGGGAGGAGACCCGACGATGTCGACGAGCGCGCTGGAGAACATGCTCCGCGAGAGCCTGTGGGCGCGAGCCCTCACGAGCGAGGAGCTCGACCGGGTCGTGCAGGAATCCCACGAGCGCACCGTTCCTGCCGGAGGTTTCGTCGTGCGGCGCGGCGAGCCCGCCGATCACTGGGTCGGCGTGATGGACGGCCTGCTGAAGATGTCCGTGTCGCTGCCTGACGGCCGCGTTTCCACCTTCACCGGCGTCACTGCCGGAGGCTGGAGCGGCGAGGGTTCCCTGCTCACACCCGGCCCCTGGCGCTACGACGGCGTGGCGCTGCGGCCCACCCGCGTCGCCTGCATCCCGAAGCACAGCTTCGAGCGCCTCTTGGCCTCGAACATCGAATTCAATCGGTTTCTGTTGTTACACATCAATGCGCGGCTGAGCCTGTTCATCGGGCTCATGGAGTTCGACCGCCTGCTGGGCCCGGACGCGCGCGTGGCGCGCTGCCTTGCGAGCCTGTTCGATCCGATCCTGTATCCGCGTGCCGATCGCTTCGTGCGGCTGAGCCAGGACGAGATCGGCCTGCTGTCGGCGGTGTCGCGACAGCGCGCCAACCGTGCGCTGCACGCCCTGCAGCGCGACGGCCTGCTGCGCGTGGAGCATGGCGGTGTCGAGGTGCTCGACCTCGCGGGGCTGCGCAGCTATTCGGGCGATGCCTCCTCGGTGGCGTTGCGCCGCGAGGAGGCCTTGCCCGAGGACCTCGTCAGTCCACCTTCGCGCCGGTGGCCTTGACGACCTTCTCGTACTTGGCGAGCTCGCTCTTCATGAAGGCGCCGAATTGCTCGGGCGAACTGCCCACCGGCTCGGCCAGCAGCGAGGCGAAGCGGGTCTTCGTTTCGGGCGCATTCAGTGCCGCCACGAAGGCCTGGTTGAGCTTCACGACCACGTCGTGCGGCGTGCCGGCCGGTGCGACCAGGCCCCACCATGTGTCGATGGAGAAGCCCTTGAGCGTGTCGGCCACGGGCGGCACCTCGGGCAGCGAACTGCTGCGCTGCAGCGTCGTCACCGCGAGCGCCTTGAGCTTGCCCGAGCGGATGTTCGGCGCGGCGGTGGCGAGGTTGTCGAAGTTGAAGTCGACCTGGCCCGAGATCAGCGCCAGCTGCGCCGGGTTGCCGCCGTTGTACGGAATGTGCAGCGCGAAGATACCGGCCTCTTTCTTGAACAGCTCGCCCGCGAGGTGCCCTGCGCTGCCGTTGCCGCCGCTGCCGTAGTTGAGCTTGGCGGGGTTGGCCTTGGCGTAGCGGATCAGGTCGGCCACGCTGTTGATGTTCAGGCGCTTGGCGGTGTCGGCGTTCATCACCAGCACGTTGGGCACGCGGACCATCTGCGTGACCGGCGCGAAGTCGGTCGCGGCGTTGAAGGGCATCTTGCTGTAGAGCCACGGGTTCACCGCGTTGGTGGCGGTGGCCGCGATGCCGATCGTCAGTCCGTCGGCCGGCGCCTTCGCCACCGCGTCGGCGCCGATGTTGCCGCCCGCGCCGGGCTTGTTGTCGATGATGACCGTGCCCAGCGTGTCCTTCACGCGCTCGGCCAGGATGCGCGCCGTGTTGTCGATCGGCCCGCCCGCCGCGTAGGGAACGATCAGGCGGATGGGGCGCTGCGGTTGCTGCGCCAGGGCCTGGCCGGTGCCCATGAGGGCGGTGGCGCTTGCGAGGAGGGTGAGAAGGAAGTGTCTCGTCTTCATCTTGTTCTTGAGGTATCGCAGTGGATCGGAAAAATCAGGGGAGCGCCTTGTCCGCCTCGGTGGTGAACGCGTCGGCGTAGAACTCTTCTTCGGGCAGCCCCGCCAGCGCAACGTAGTCGCGCTTGGCCGAGTCGACCACGATGGGCGCGCCGCAGGCATACACCTGATGGCCCGACAGGTCGGCGAAGTCTTCGAGCACGGCCTTGTGGACGAAGCCGGTGCGGCCGGTCCAGTTGTCCTCGGGTGTGGCGTTGGAGACCACCGGCACGTAGCGCAGGTTCGGCATCTGCGCCATCTGCTCGCGCAGCCAGCCGTCCATGTACAGGTCTTCGGGCCGGCGGCCGCCCCAGTACAGCGTGGCGGCGCGGTCGATGCCCTTGAACTGCATGTGCTCCAGCAGCGCCTTGATGGGCGCGAAGCCCGTGCCGGAGGCCAGCAGGATCATCGGCTTGTCGGAGTCCTCGCGCAGGAAGAAGCTGCCGAAGGGGCCTTCGATGCGCAGGATCTCCTTTTCCTTCATTGCGCCGAACACATGGTCGGTGAACTTGCCGCCGGGCAGGTGCCGCAGGTGCAGCTCGATGCCCGTGCCCGGCTGGGCCAGCGTGTGCGGCGCGTTGGCCATCGAGTAGCTGCGGCGCGCGCCGTCGCGCAGGATGAATTCGACGTACTGGCCCGCGTAGAACTGCAGCGGCTCGCCGGCCGGCAGCTGCAGGCGCACCAGCATCACGTCGTGCGACTGGCGCGTGAGGGCCATCACCCGCACCGGCATCTTGCGGATCGGCAGCGCGCCGGCCTCGGTGACCTGGCGCGATTCGAGCACCACGTCGCTCGTGGGATGGGCGCAGCAGGTGAGCACGTAGCCGGCCAACTGCTCCTCGGCGCTCAGCGCCTTGCTCTGGTGCGGGCCCAGCGTGACTTCGCCCGAGAGCTTCTTGCACTTGCACGAGCCGCAGGCGCCGTCCTTGCAGCCGTAGGGCAGGCCGATTCCCTGGCGGATGCCCGCGGCCAGGATGGTTTCGTCGCCCTGGACCGTGAAATGGCGCCCGCTGGGCTCGACGGTGATGGAAAAGCCCGCTTCGTGCGGCGCTGTGGCTGTCATCGGTATTCTTCGAGGGGTAACGCTCCCTCCGGGCCGTTGGCGGCCGGGGGAGCTGGAACTGAATTGGGAAGACGGGAACAGGATTTTGCCTTCAATCAATAGCCCCTCCGGCGCGCTGCCAGCGCGGTTCCGGCGAGAACGCCTGCTGATCGTCGGTTGCGGCGACGTCGGCCAGCGCGTGGCGCGCGACCTGCGCGGGCGCATGCAGCTGGTGGCGCTCACTTCATCGGCCGACCGCGTGGGCGTCCTGCGCACCGCCGGAATACGCCCCCTGGTGGGCAACCTGGACGATCCGGCCACCCTGCGCCGGCTCGCCGGCATCGCCACCCGCGTGCTGCACCTGGCGCCCCCCGCGCGCGACGGCGGCCCCGCCTGGTGGCGCGACCAGCGCACCACCATGCTGGCGCGGGCCCTGCGGCTGCGGTCCTTGCCCTCGGCCTTCGTCTACGGCTCCACCAGCGGCGTCTACGGCGACTGCGGCGGCGCCCGCATCGACGAAACCCGCGCCGTGCGGCCCGACACCCCACGTTCCCACCGCCGCGTCGACGCCGAACGCGCCGTGCGCTGGCTCGGCCGCAGCGCCGGCGTGCGCGCCAGCATCCTGCGCATCCCGGGCATCTATGCTCCCGACCGCGAGAACGGCACCCCCCGCGCCCGCCTGCAGCGCGGCACGCCCGTGCTGCGGCAGGAGGACGACGTCTACACCAGCCACATCCACGCCGACGACCTCGCCCGCGCCTGCATCGCCGCGCTCTACCGTGGCAAGCCGCAGCGCGTGGTGCACGCCGCGGACGACACCGAACTGCGCATGGGCGACTACATCGACCTCGCCGCCGACATCTACGGCATGCCCCGCCCGCCCCGAGTGGCCCGAGGCGAAGCCGAACGGCAACTGCCGCTGCAGCTGCTGAGCTTCATGGGTGAATCGCGACGGCTGGACAACTCCAGGCTGAAGCGTGAACTGAGGGTGCGCCTGTCGCACCCGACGGTGCACACCGGCCTGCAAGAAAAGACCGAATCGAGTTAGGGCAGGGGAGGGCCCAATTCCAGGGACACCGTGGAACCGGCTTCGCCGGGCCGCCGGTGTCGCCCCCGGAAGGGGGTTGGCGTAGCGACACGAAGTGCGCGAAGCCTGGGGGAGAGCCAAGCTGGTGCCCGGGGCCGGAATCGAACCGGCACGCCTTGCGGCGGGGGATTTTGAGTCCCCTGCGTCTACCAATTTCACCACCCGGGCAGGGTTCTGAACGAAGCCCAAAATTATGGCACAGTGGCTGGCATGAACTATCCGACGATCGAAGACGCCATCGGCAAGACCCCTCTGGTCGCGCTGCAACGCATCAATGCAGCAGAAAACGCCAGGCGCGGCAACGTGATTCTCGGCAAGCTCGAAGGCAACAACCCCGCTGGTTCGGTGAAAGACCGGCCGGCCCTCTCGATGATCCGGCGTGCCGAGGAGCGCGGCGAGATCAAGCCCGGCGACACGCTCATCGAAGCCACCTCCGGCAACACCGGTATCGCGCTCGCGATGGCCGCGGCCATCAAGGGCTACCGCATGGTGCTCATCATGCCGGAGGACCTTTCGGTCGAACGTGCGCAGACCATGAAGGCCTTCGGCGCCGAGCTCGTGCTCACGCCCAAGAGCGGCGGCATGGAATACGCCCGCGACCTCGCCGAGCAGATGGTGGCCCAGGGCAAGGGCCGCGTGCTCGACCAGTTCGCCAACCCCGACAACCCGCGCATCCACTACGAGACCACCGGCCCCGAGATCTGGGCCGACACCAAGGGAAAGGTCACGCACTTCGTGAGCGCGATGGGCACCACCGGCACCATCACCGGCGTCTCGCGCTTCCTGAAAGAGAAGAACCCTGCCATCCGCATCATCGGCGCGCAGCCGGCCGAAGGCTCGCGCATTCCGGGCATCCGCAAGTGGCCCGCCGAGTACTTGCCGAAGATCTTCGATCCCAGCCGTGTCGACGAGGAAATCAGCGTGAGCCAGAGCGATGCCGAAGAGATGTGCCGCCGCCTCGCGCGCGAGGAGGGCATCTTCGGCGGCATCTCTGCCGCGGGCGCGCTGTGGGCCGCGCTCGAAGTGTCGAAGACGGTGGAGAACGCCACCATCGTCTTCGTGGTCTGCGACCGCGGCGACCGATACCTCTCCACCGGCGTCTTCCCGGCTTAGGCTGCGACCGAACCGGCGTCTGCCCAACGCGAGCAGGCGCCAAAGAAGAAAGAAAAGAGACCCCCATGCCCCACCCCAAGTTCTGCCAGGTCTGCGCCACGCCGCTCGAGTGGATCGCACTGATGGAAGACGGCGGCCCCAAGGAGCGGCTGCGCTGCCCCAACTGCGGCCACACGCACTGGAACAATCCGACGCCCGTGCTCGCGGCCATCGTCGAATACCGTGGCCAGGTGCTGCTGGCGCGAAATGCCGCGTGGCCCGGCAAGATGTTCGCGCTCATCACCGGCTTCATGGAGGCCGGCGAGACGCCCGAGGAGGGCATCGCGCGCGAGGTGAAGGAAGAGACCAACCTCGACGTGAGCGCAACGAAGATCGTGGGCGCCTACGACTTCCAGCGCATGAACCAGGTCATCATCGCCTATCACGTGGTGGCCGATGGCGAGGTGAAGCTCTCGCCCGAGCTGGTCGACTACCGGCTCTACGATCTGCCCGATCTCAAGTGCTGGCCCGCCGGCACCGGGTATGCGCTGGCCGACTGGCTGCGCACGCGCGGGCACGAGCCGGTGTTCTTCACCGCCGCCGAGAACGAGGAGCGCCGCCGCGGCCTCAACCTGCCGCCGGAGCCAGGCAATGCAAGCTGATCGCGAGCTCGATACGCGCGGGCTGAACTGTCCGCTGCCCATCCTCAAGGCGAAGAAGTCCCTCAACGAGATGACGAGCGGCCAGCTGCTGAAGGTGGTGTCGACCGACCCCGGATCGATCCGCGACTTCCAGGCTTTCGCGCGCCAGACGGGCAATGAGCTGATGGAGCAGGAAACCGTGGGCACCGACTTCATCCATGTGCTCAAGCGCCGCTGAGCGCGACGAGCCGAGAAGAAAAAAGGGCCGCTGCTGCGGCCCTTTCTGCGTGTGCTCGAAGCTGCGGATTACAGCTTCAGGCTCTTGAGGTACTCGCGGAAATCCGCGCCCACTTCGGGGTGTGCCAGCGCCAGTTCCACCGACGCCTGCAGGAAGCCTTCCTTGCTGCCGCAGTCGTAGCGGATGCCCTTGTACGAGTAGGCGTAGACCGACTCCTTCTTCATCAGCGCCGCGATGCCGTCGGTCAGCTGGATCTCGCCGCCCGCGCCCTTGGGCTGGTTGCGGATCTCGTCGAACACGCCCGGCGTGAGGATGTAGCGGCCGGCCACGCCCAGGCGCGAGGGCGCCTCTTCGGGCTTCGGCTTCTCGACCATGCGGCTGACCTTCACCAGGCCTTCCTCGATCGCGTCGCCGGCCACGATGCCGTAGCGCTTGACGTGTTCGAGCGGAACTTCTTGCACCGCCAGCAGCGAGCCGCCGAGGCGGCCGAAGGCTTCGGTCATCTGCGCCAGCACGGGCTGGCCGCCGTCGGGGCCGACCATCAGGTCGTCCGCCAGCAGCACGGCGAAGGGTTCGTTGCCGACCAGGTGCTCGGCGCACAGCACCGCGTGGCCCAGGCCCAGCATGCGCGGCTGGCGCACATACGAGCAGGTCATGTCGTCGGGCATGACCGAGCGCGCGATGTTGAGCAGCGCGGTCTTGCCGCTGGCCTCAAGCTGGCTCTCGAGTTCGTAGGCGGTGTCGTAGTGGTCTTCGATCGCGCGCTTGTTGCGGCCGGTCACGAAGATCATGTCGCGGATGCCGGCTGCGTACGCTTCCTCGACGGCGTACTGGATCAGCGGCTTGTCGACCACGGGCAGCATTTCCTTGGGTTGCGCCTTCGTGGCCGGCAGGAAGCGGGTGCCGAAGCCTGCAACGGGAAATACGGCCTTGCGGATGCGGGTCGCGGATGTGGACATGGGCGGTTCAGCGTCTTTCGTCAAAGAGGGGGATGGCAGGATGCGAAACGGCGCGCAGCCGCTCCAAGCATCCTAAACGCCTTCGAAACCCGGAGTCTGTCAGCCGAGGCGTACAAGCTGGTCGCGCAGGCGCTCCAGAGTGGCCGTGAAGTCAGTCAGACGTTTACGTTCCTGCTCGATCACGGCCGGCGGGGCCTTCGCGACGAACGCTTCGTTACCCAATTTCGAGTGCACCTTGGCGATCTCGCCTTCGACGCGCGCCACTTCCTTGCCGATGCGAAGCTTCTCCGCGGCCTTGTCGATTTCCATGTGCAGGCACAGGCGCGCCGCGCCAACCACGGCCACGGGCGCGGCCTCGGCTGCGGCCGACCACGAGGCCTCGTCGTCGAAGACCTTCACTTCCTTGAGCTTGGCGAGCGCCTGCAGCACCGGCGCCGATTCGCGCAGGAAGGCCGCGCCCTCGGCATCGTCGGCCACCGCGTACAGCGGCAGGCGCGTGGCGGGCGACACGTTCATCTCGCCGCGCAGCGTGCGGCACGCATCCACCAGCGCCTTCAACCGCGCCACATATGCTTCGGCCGCCTCGTCGATCTTCTCGGGCTGGCTCTTCGGATACGCGGCGATCATGATCGACTCGCCCTCACGTCCTGCAACCTTCGAAACCTTCTGCCACAGCTCTTCGGTGATGAAAGGAATCACTGGATGCGCCAGGCGCAGCAGCGTCTCGAGCACGCGGATGAGCGTGCGGCGCGTGGCGCGCTTCTGCGCGTCGTCGCCGGTCTGGATCTGCACCTTGGCGATCTCGAGGTACCAGTCGCAGAACTCGTCCCAGGCGAACTGGTAGATCGCGGTGGCCACGTTGTCGAGGCGATATTCCTCGAAGCCCTGGGCCACCTCGGCCTCCACGCGCTGCAGCTTGGACACGATCCAGTAGTCGGCGCGGCTGAACTTCAGGTAGCCGTGGGCCTTGCCGCCGACCTTGCAGTCTTCCTTGCTGTGCTCCAGCAGGCCGCAGTCCTGGCCCTCGCAGTTCATCAGCACGAAGCGCGTGGCGTTCCACAGCTTGTTGCAGAAGTTGCGATAGCCCTCGCAGCGCTTCGAGTCGAAGTTGATGCTTCGGCCCAGCGAGGCCAGCGAAGCGAAGGTGAAGCGCAGCGCGTCGGCGCCGAAGGCCGGAATGCCGTCCGGAAACTCTTTTTGCGTGTTCTTGCGAACGGCCGGCGCCGTCTCGGGCTTGCGCAGGCCCTGCGTGCGCTTGTCCAGGAGCGCGGGCAGCTCGATGCCGTCGATCAGGTCCACCGGGTCGAGCACGTTGCCTTCGGACTTGCTCATCTTCTTGCCCTGCGCGTCGCGCACCAGGCCGTGGATGTAGACGTGCTTGAACGGCACCTTGCCGATGAAGTGCTTGGTCATCATGATCATCCGGGCGACCCAGAAGAAGATGATGTCGTAGCCGGTCACCAGCACGGTGGAGGGCAGGTACAGGTCGAGGTCCTGCGTCTTCCCGGGCCAGCCCAGCGACGAGAAGGGCACCAGCGCCGACGAATACCAGGTGTCGAGCACGTCCTCGTCGCGCGTCAGCGTCTTGCCGGGCGCCTTGGCCTGCGCGGCGGCTTCGTCTTCCGCCACGTACACGTTGCCTTCCTCGTCGTACCAGGCGGGAATCTGGTGGCCCCACCAGAGCTGGCGCGAGATGGTCCAGTCCTGGATGTTCTCCATCCAGTGGTTGTAGGTGTTGACCCAGTTCTCGGGCACGAAGCGCACCTCGCCCGACTTGACCACGTCGATGGCCTTCTGCGCGATCGACTGGCCGTCCGCGCCGGGGCGCGTCATGGCCACGTACCACTGGTCGGTGAGCATCGGCTCGACGATGGCGCCCGAGCGCGCGCAGCGCGGCACCATCAGCTTGTGCTTCTTTACCTCGACCAGCAGGCCCAGCGCGTCGAGGTCGGCCACGATGGCCTTGCGCGCCACGAAGCGGTCGAGGCCGCGGTACTTCTCGGGGGCGTTGTCGTTGATGGTGGCGTCGAGCGTGAGCACGCCGATCATGTCCAGCTTGTGGCGCTGGCCGACGGCGTAGTCGTTGTAGTCGTGCGCGGGCGTGACCTTCACGACGCCGGTGCCGAACTCCTTGTCGACGTAGTCGTCGGCAATGATCGGGATCAGCCGGTCCACCAGCGGCAGCTTCACGCGCTGGCCGATGAGATGCTTGTAGCGCTCGTCCTCGGGGTGGACCATCACGGCCGTGTCGCCGAGCATGGTTTCGGGCCGGGTGGTCGCCACGGTCAGCGTGCCGCTGCCGTCTTCCAGCGGGTAGGCGATGTGCCAGAGCGAGCCGTCTTCCTCCTCGCTCTCGACCTCAAGGTCGCTCACCGAGGTCTTGAGCACCGGGTCCCAGTTGCCCAGGCGCTTGCCGCGGTAGATCAGGCCTTCTTCGTACAGCTTCACGAAGGTGTGGGTCACGACCTTGGAGAGGTCGTCGTCCATGGTGAAGTACTCGCGGCTCCAGTCCACCGTGTCGCCCATGCGGCGCATCTGCTGGGTGATGGTGTTGCCCGACTTCTCCTTCCACTCCCACACGCGCGCCACGAAGTTCTTGCGGCCCAAGTCGTGGCGGCTGACCTTCTGATCCTGCAGCTGGCGCTCCACCACGATCTGCGTCGCGATGCCGGCGTGGTCGGTGCCGGGCACCCACAGCGTGTTGTCGCCCTTCATGCGGTGATACCGCGCGAGGCTGTCCATGATCGTCTGGTTGAACGCATGGCCCATGTGCAGCGTGCCCGTCACGTTGGGCGGCGGCAGCTGGATCGCGAACGACTCGGCGCCTTCCTTGGGTTGCTGCGTGCCGCGGAAGCCGGCCTTAGCGTAGCCGCGCTTCTCCCATTCGGGGCCCCAGTGCGCCTCGATGGCGGCGGGCTCGAACGATTTGGAAAGGCTGTCCAGACCAGGCTGGGCGGGAGGGGTGATGGGTTCGCTCATGGGAAATGCAGGAACGGCCCTTCGGGGGCCGTCGGGGACACAGGGAGGTAGCCGGCGATTTTACCGGGGCCGCCCCTGTCATGGCCGCCACTGATAATTCCGGCATGCTGTTCCTGCTTTCCCCTGCGAAGTCGCTCGACTACGAAACCCCCGTCCCCTCCGAAATCCCTGCCACCCAGCCCCATTTCGAATCGCCCCGCGGCCCTTCGGTCGAACTCATCAAGCTGCTGCGCGAGAAGTCGCCCCAGCAGATCTCCGAGCTCATGAGCCTGTCGGACAAGCTCTCGGCCCTGAACGTGGCCCGCTACGAGGCCTGGTCCAGCAAGAGCAGCCCGAAGAACGCCCGCCAGGCCGCCTTCGCCTTCGACGGCGACGTCTACGGTGGCCTCGACGCCCGCACCCTCACCAAGGCCCAGCTGGCCTGGGCGCAGGACCACGTCTGCATCCTCAGCGGCCTCTACGGCCTGCTTCGCCCGCTCGACCTGCTGCAGCCCTATCGCCTCGAGATGGGCACCCAGCTGGCCAACCGCCACGGCAAGGATCTCTACGCCTTCTGGGGCTCGCGCATCGCCGAGCACCTGAACCAGCGCCTCGCGGCCGACAGCTCGCCGGTGGTGATCAACGTCGCATCGAACGAGTACTTCAAGTCGGTGGACCGGAAAGTGCTCAAGGCCCGTGTGGTCGAATGCGTGTTCGAGGAGTGGAAGGGCGATCGCTACAAGATCGTGAGCTTCTTCGCCAAGCGCGCCCGCGGCCTGATGGCGCGATGGGCCGCGCAGCACAAGGCGGCCACGCCCAAGGCACTGGAAAAGTTCGATCTCGAGGGTTATGGTTTCGACGCTGAAGTGTCCAAACCAGACAGATTGGTGTTCAGGAGAAGGTTGGACTGACCCCCAGTCTTCGCGCACTTCGTGTCGCTGCGCCAACCCCCTTGCAGGGGGCAACACCGGCGGCCCGGCAAAGCCGGTTCCGCGGTGTTCCTGGCATTGGGGGCGTGGCGGTTTTTTCATGCGTTGCGGGGGTGCCGCAACGTGCAGGAGTATTGAGATGTCCCAAGCGATCAGTCCGGAACTGCGCGAGTGGCTGGTAGCCCAGCTCGCAGCCGGGCATTCGGTGCCGGCGCTGCGCGCTTCCATGCGCGCGGCGGGCTGGCACGACGCCGCCGCCGACGTGGCGCTGGCCCAGCTCGAAGCCGGCTTCCCGAACGTGGAAGTCGCGCTGCCCTCCGTGCAGGCGAAGATGCCCGGGCCCGACCTCGACGGCGCGCCGCTGTACATCGATGCGGGCGACCGCCGCGTGCAGGTGCTGCAGACCATGCGGCACCCGCGCGTGGTGGTCTTCGGCAACCTGCTGTCGACGGAGGAGTGCGAAGGGCTGATCGCCGCCGCGCGCGTGCGGCTTGCGCGCTCGCTCACGGTCGAGACGCGTACCGGCGGCGAGGTGCTCAACGTCGACCGCACCAGCGACGGCATGTTCTTCGAACGCGGCGAGAACGAGATCGTCGCCCGCGTCGAGCAGCGCATCGCAGCGCTGCTGCGCTGGCCGCTCGAATTCGGCGAGGGCCTGCAGATACTGCGCTACGCGCCCGGCGCGCAGTACCGCCCGCACTACGACTACTTCGACCCCAACGAGCCCGGCACGCCCACCATCCTCAAGCGCGGCGGCCAGCGCGTCGCCACGCTGGTGATGTACCTGCAGGAGCCCGAGGGCGGCGGCGCCACCACCTTCCCCGACGTGGGCCTCGAAGTGGCCCCGGCGCGCGGCTGCGGCGTGTTCTTCAGCTACGACCGGCCCGACCCCGTCACCCGAACCCTGCACGGCGGCGCGCCGGTGCTGGCGGGCGAGAAGTGGGTCGCCACCAAGTGGCTTCGCGAGCGCGAATTCAAGTAGCAGGCAGCTCCCGGATGAAAGTCACCGCCAACGGGCTGCAGATCGAAGTCGACGACACCGGGGGCGAGGGCCGCCCCGTCATCCTGCTCATCATGGGCCTGGGCATGCAGCTCGTCGCGTGGCCGACGGCCTTCGTGCAGCAGCTGGTGGACGCGGGCTTTCGCGTGGTGCGCCACGACAAC
Source organism: Variovorax sp. V15 (assembly GCF_041154425.1). NCBI lineage: Bacteria > Pseudomonadati > Pseudomonadota > Betaproteobacteria > Burkholderiales > Comamonadaceae > Variovorax > Variovorax sp. V15. The sequence goes on along the minus strand of NZ_AP028659.1, from coordinate 5,229,040 downwards.
CGCGACATCGGCCTGAGCCAGGGCTTCGACCACGCGGGCGTGGGCAACATCGTGTGGGAGACGATCCGCCACCGCCTCGGCCTGAAGGTGCGCTCGGCCTACACGCTGCAGGACATGGCCCTCGATTCGCTCGGCGTGCTCGAGGCCCTGGGCATCGGCAAGGCCCACATCGTCGGCGCCTCCATGGGCGGCATGATCGCCCAGCGCATCGCGGCCTTCGCACCACAGCGCACCGCCAGCCTCGTGAGCATCATGAGCTCCAGCGGGGCGCGCGGCCTGCCCGGCCCGCGCCGCGAGGTCGCCGCCATGCTCATGCGCCGGCCGATGGGCCGCGACGAAGCCGCGCTGGTCGCGCACAGCATCCGGCTGCTGCGGCTCATCCAGAGCCCGGCCTATCCGCAGACCGACGAAGAGCTCTCCGAGCGGCTCGTCTTCAGCATGCGCCGCTCCTATCACCCGGCCGGCCTGATGCGGCAGATGCTCGCCATCGGCGCCGACGACGAGCGCCCCGCGCTGCTGCCGCGCATCCAGTCGCCCACGCTGGTGTTGCACGGCGAGGCCGACGCGCTCGTGCCCATCGCCTGCGGCGAAGACACGGCCCGGCGCATCCCGGGCTCGAAGTTCGTTTCCGTTCCCGGCATGGGCCACGACCTGCCGCCCGAGGTGTGCGACATCCTCGCCCGCCACATCGCACCGTTCGCGCACGCGGCCGATGCCCGAGACACAGCAAGACCATGAGCCACGATCCGCACACCCCACACAGCCCGAACACGCCCGAGCAGTCGCAGCTGGGCCGCGCCTCGGCCTACGCCGACCATTACGACCCCACGCTGCTCTTTCCCATCGCGCGCGCCACGCAGCGCGAGGCCATGGGCATCAAGACCGGTGCGCTGCCCTTCTTCGGCGCCGACCTCTGGAGCGCCTTCGAAGTGAGCTGGCTCAACCTGCGCGGCAAGCCGCAGCTGGCCATCGCGCACTTCACCATTCCCTGCGAGACGCCCAACATCATCGAGAGCAAGAGCTTCAAGCTCTACCTCAACAGCTTCAACAACAGCCAGTTCGCGAGCGTCGACGCGGTGCGCGAGCGCCTGCGCGCCGACCTGTCGGAGGCGGCATGGCGCGGCAGCGACCAGCAGGCCACCATTGGCGTGACGCTGCTCGCACCCGACATGTTCGACCGCGAGCCGGTGCACGAGCTCGACGGGCTCGACCTCGACCGCCTCGACATCGAGTGCAGCCACTACCAGCCCACGCCCGAGCTGCTGAGCAGCGACGCCACGCAGGCGCCCGTCAACGAAACGCTCACCAGCCGGCTGCTCAAGAGCAACTGCCTCGTCACCGGCCAGCCCGACTGGGGCAGCGTGCAGATCCGCTACAGCGGCCCGCCCATCGACCAGGCCGGCCTGCTCGCGTACATCGTCAGCTTCCGCAACCACAACGAGTTCCACGAACCCTGCGCCGAGCGCATGTTCACGGACATCTGGACCCGCTGCAAGCCGAACAAGCTCGCGGTGTACGCGCGCTACACGCGCCGCGGCGGGCTCGACATCAACCCCTTCCGCACGAGCTGGCCGCAGGCGCTGCCGTCGAACATCCGCACGGCAAGGCAGTAAGGGCATAGCGAGCCACCCCCCAATGTTGTATCCCGGGCAGGAGATCGTGAAGGAAGGCGTCTTTCTTTACGACGGCGAGGTTGAGTGTGATATCCGGATCATTCGTTCGTCCGTTCGCTTCGGAACGGGAGACCATGAAGACGAGCCGGATGTCAGGGACGACGTCGAGCAGATCGTTTTCTATGTGCTGTACGGTTCGACGACCGAGCGTGGAGTGTTTAGTTCAGGCAGCGGAGCTTATGAGTCTCTGCAAGAGGCCATGACGCAGCTCGCTGTGACAGCTATCGGGCCTACCTTGCGTTGGACGACGTAGGCCGCCAGGCGATTCGACGCGTGGTCTCCTGAAGCCCCTCTTCGGAAACCCCAAACCCGCTGTCGCCCTCCGTGTGGCATTCTGGATTTCGCCCGCGATCCGCGGGCGAACGAACATCCACAGCAGAGGCAAGCATGGTTGAAGGAAAAGTGGTCGTCGTCACCGGCGCGGGCGGCGGCATCGGGCGCGACATCGCGCTGGCGATGGCGGCGCATGGTGCGAAGGTGGTGGTCAACGACATCGGCGCGGCGCTCGACGGAGCAGGGGGCAGCGCCGGCCCCGCGCAGCAGGTGGTCGACGAGATCCGCGCGGCCGGCGGGCAGGCCGTGCCCAGCACCGACAGCGTGGCCGACGCCGCGAGCGCGGCGCGCATCGTGCAGTGCGCCATCGACAGCTTCGGGCGCATCGACGCGGTGGTGAACAACGCCGGCATCCTGCGCGACCGCTTCTTCCACAAGATGTCGGTCGACGAGTGGGACTCGGTGCTCAAGGTGCACCTGTACGGCGCGTACTACGTGAGCCGCGCGGCCGCCACGCACTTCAAGGAGCAGGAGTCGGGCGCGCTGGTGCACATGACTTCCACCTCGGGCCTCATCGGCAACTTCGGGCAGGCCAACTACGCGGCGGCGAAGCTGGGCATCGTGGCGCTGTCGAAGTCGATCGCGCTGGACATGCAGAAATTCAACGTGCGCTCCAACTGCATCGCGCCCTTCGCCTGGAGCCGCATGATCGGCGCGATTCCCACCGACACCGACGAGCAGCGCGCCCGCGTCGACAAGATCAGGCAGATGACGCCCGCCAAGGTCGCGCCGCTGGCGGTCTACCTCGCGAGCGATGCCGCGGCTGCGGTCAACGGCCAGATCTTCTCGGTGCGCAACAACGAGATCTCGCTCATCAGCCAGCCGCGTCCGGTGCGCTCCATCCACCGTTCCGAGGGCTGGACGCCGCAGAGCATCGCCGAGCACGCCATGCCCGCGATGCGCGCCAGCTTCTTCGATCTCGACCGCTCGGCGGACGTTTTCAGCTGGGACCCGGTCTGAGGACAAACCCGCACAGGGCGGCGAGCGGCATCATTCGCCGGACAATGCGCGTTTCGCCTTCTCCTTGATACCGGCGCCCGGTGAACCTGCACTTCGACCTGTTCGACCTGAAACTGTTCGTCTACGTGGCGGACGCGCACAGCCTCACGCGCGGCGCGGAGAAGGCCTGCATCTCGCTGGCCGCCGCCTCCACGCGCATCAAGCAGATGGAAGAGGCCGTGGGCGGCAAGCTGCTGCACCGCAGCGCGCAGGGCGTGAGCCTCACGGCGGCGGGGCAGGCCGTGCTCTATCACGCCAAGCGCGTGATGCAGCAGATGGAGCACCTGCGCTGCGACATGCAGGACTTCGGCAAGGGCATCAAGGGCCACGTGCGGGTGTTCGCCAACACCACCTCCATCACCGAATACCTGCCCCAGAAGCTGGCGGGCTTCCTCACGCAGCATCCGGCCGTGCAGGTCGACCTGCGCGAATACCTCAGCGAGGAGATCGTGCGCGCGGTGGCTGACGGCGAGGCCGACATCGGCATCCTCGCGGGCGACGTGCACACGGGCGACTTCGATGCGCAGCCCTTCGGCAGCAACCAGCTCGTGCTGGTGGTGCCGACCAAGCACCGCCTCGCGGGCGTGCCATCGGTGGCCTTTGCCGACACGCTCGACGAGCAGCACGTGGGCCTGCACCACGGCAGCGCCATCCATCGCTTCCTGCAGCGCAGGGCCGAGCTCGCGGGGCGCGGCTTCAACCCGCGCATCCAGGTCAGCAGCTTCGAGGCCATCTGCCTGATGATCGAGGCGGGCGTGGGCGTCGGAGTGCTGCCGGCGTCGTCGGCGCAGCGGCTTTCGATGGCGATGCGCATCTCGACCGTGGCGCTCAGCGACGCCTGGGCCGAGCGCGAGCTGAAGCTGATCGCGCGCAGCCGCGAGCAGCTGCCGGCCTCCGCGCGCGAGCTCTTCGACCACCTCGTTGCGTCATGACGCTCACCCCCAGGCTTCGCGCACTTCGTGTCGCTTCGCCAACCCCCTTGCAGGGGGCAACACCTGCGGCCCGGCAAAGCCGGTTCCGCGGTGTTCCTGACCTCGGCCGTGGCGAGCGAGCGCATCGTGGGCGATACATCGGCTCCTCGAAAAACCTGAACGACGGGGGCGCATGTCGGCCGACCTGAAGTCGCTGCGCCTGTTCGTCGCCGTTGCTGACCACGGCAGCATCAGCGAAGGCGCCAAGCGCTGCCACATCGCGCTGGCGGCGGCCAGCAAGCGCATCTCCGACCTCGAGGCCCGCGCGCGGCTGCCGCTGCTGGTGCGCCATGCGCGCGGCGTCACGCTCACCTCGGCGGGCCACGGGCTGCTGCTGCATGCGCGCGCCGTGCTCTCGGCCATGGACCGGCTGGGCGCCGAGCTCGACGACTTCCAGAACGGCGTGGCCGGCGTGGTCAGCATCACGGCCAATGCGTCGACCATCGCGCAGTTCCTGCCGGCGCAGATCGGCTCCTTCCTGCGGCTGCACCCGGTGCTGAAGATCGACCTGCAGGAGCGGGCCAGCACCGAGGTGGTGAAGGCGGTGCAGGCGGGCCTCGCCGACATCGGCGTGATCGAGGGCAACACGCCCGCCGAGGGCCTCGAATGCCTGCCCTACCGCACCGACGAGCTGGCCGTGGTGGTGGCGCGCGACCATCCGCTCGCGCGGCGCAGGCGCATCGGCGTCGACGAGGTGCTGAGCCACGACCACATCGTGGTGCGCGAAGGCACGGCGCTGCACCGGGTGCTGCTGTCGGCGGCGCTGGAGGCCGGCGTGCCGCTGAAGGTGCGCATGCAGGTGGGCAGCTTCGACATGGTCTGCCGCATGGTGGAGCAGGGCGCGGGCATCGGCGTGCTGCCCTATGCGGCCATCCTGCCGCAGCTGCAGATACTGAAGCTGCGCTGCCTGAAGCTCGACGCGCCCTGGGCCAACAGGCGCCACCTGCTGTGCGTGCGCAGGCAGCAGGAGCTGACGGTGGCCGCGCGCTCGGTGCTGGAGCATCTCGGCCTGCCCGACTGAGGCACCGCATCCGTCGAGGCTTCGCGCCGCGCGAAGCCTCGCTCCCGCCAAAAACGAATTGTTCTCCGGCGGCGCGCGCGCAAAGATGCGCGCTCCAACAAAGGAGACAAGACTTGAAGATCGTTCGCGTCAGCGCCACGCCGCTGAACATTCCCGTCACCATCGACGTGGTCGGCCTGAACAAGCAGACCTCGCTGTCGCTGTGCCTCACCGAGATCGAGACCGACACGGGCCTCGTCGGCCACGGCATGACGGCCATCACCGAGGAAGAAATCATCGCCGCCGCCGTGCGCGAGGTGGCGGGCCCCGCGCTGATCGGTGAAGACCCGATGGCCACCGAGCGCCTGTGGGAAAAGCTCTACTGGCTGCTCTCGCCGCGCGGCCAGACCGGCTACGCCAGCCACACGATTGCCGCGCTCGACATCGCGCTGTGGGACATCAAGGCCCGCGCGCTCGGCCAGCCGCTGTGGCGCCTGCTGGGCGGCGCGCGTGCGAAGGTGCCGGTGTACGCCACCTTCGGCTTCGGCTTCTTCGAGCGCGACCAGCTCGCCGCCGCCGCGAAGCTGTGGGTCTCGCAGGGCTTCCAGCGGCTGAAGATGACCGTGGGCAACCACGCGCTCGCGCGCCGCGACGAGCCGCGCCCGCTCGATGAAGTCATCGCGGAAGACGTGCGCCGCGTCGCCGCCGTGCGCGAGGCCGTGGGCCCCGACGTCAAGCTCTACGTCGACGCCAACTGCGGCCTCGACCTGTTCCACGCCACCGAACTGGCGCACCGCATCGAGCCCTACGGCATCAGCTTCTTCGAGGAGCCGCTCACGCAGAACGATGTGCGCCAGATGGCCCAGCTGCGCTCGCGCACCCGCATCCCGCTGGCGTGCGGCCAGAACGAGGGCCTGGCCTTCCGCTTCCGCGACCTGCTGGTGAACCAGGCGGCCGACGTGCTGCAGCCCAACGTGACCATCTCGGGCGGCTACTCGCAGGTGCTGAAGATCGCGGGCATGGCGCAGGCCTTCAACGTGCCCATCGACAACGGCGGTGCCTGGCCCTTCCACAACATGCACCTGCACGCGGGCGTGTCGAACGGCGGCCTCGTCGAGTACCACTACGTGGCGGTGCAGATGCTCAAGCAGATCTTCGATGGCCTGCCCGTGCCCGACCAGGGCTGGCTCACACTGCCCGAGACGCCGGGCCTGGGCTTCGCGCCCAACGCCGAGCGCGTGCGCGAGCTGGCGAAGCTGCCGACCTCGCACGGCAAGGGCAAGGCCTGAGCCACACTTTCTTCCCAAACGACCGGGCCGCGACAGACGGCCGGCGTCCGACCAAAGACAACGGAGACATGATGAAAGCCAGACAAGCGATTCGACCACCCGCGCGCCGCCATGCATTGCGCGCGATGGCCGCCCTCGGACTCATCGGTGCCCTCGTGGCGCCCGCCGCCTGGGCCCAGGCCCAGAAGTACCCCGACAAGCCCATCCGCCTCATCGTCGGCTATTCGGCCGGCGGTGGTGTCGACGCGGTGGCGCGCCTGCTCGGCACGCGGCTGTCGAACGTGCTGGGCCAGCAGGTGCTGGTGGAGAACCGCACCGGCGCCACCGGCCTCATCGCCGCCGACTTCGTCGCCAAGGCGCCGCCCGACGGCTACACGCTGATGATGGGCGACAGCGCCTTGCTCGCCGCCAAGCTGCTGCAGCCGAAGATCGCGCTGGACCCGCTCACCAGCTTCAAGCCGGTGGCCGGGGCCTTCATTTCGCCGCTGATGATCGTGGCCGGCAACGACTTTCCCGCGAAGACGCCGGCCGAGCTGGTGAAGGAGCTCAAGGCCAACGCCTCGCGCTACTCGTACGCCACCTCGGGCGTGGGCACGGTGCAGCACCTGGGCTTCGAGATGCTCAAGCAGGCCACCGGCAGCCCCGTGGTGCACGTGCCGTACCGCGGCGCCGCGCAGATCGTGCCCGACGTGATCGGTGGCCAGATTCCGATCGGCGTGGTGAGCGCCACCGCCGGCATGGCGCAGGCCAAGGCGGGCAAGCTGCGCGCGCTGGCGATGATGAACACCGCAAAGCTCGAGGGCGCCGAGAGCGTGCCGCCGCTGGCCGATGCCCTGCCGGGCTTCGACGTGGCGCCGCGCATCTTCGTGCTGGCGCCGGCCGGTACGCCCAACGACATCGTCGACAAGCTCTCGGCCGCGGTGAAGTCGGTGCTCGACACGCCCGAGGCCGGCGCCGCGGCCGCCGCGCAGGGCACGCTGCGCGCGTACGCCACGCCGGCCCAGCTCGGCAAGGACATGGCGGCGGAGACCTCGCGGTGGAAGAAGATCATCGCCGAGCAGCACATCGTGGCCGAGGGGAGCTGAGCATGGCGCAGCCTCATCTGGGCCTGATCGTGCCGCCGGCGGCAGGCGCCGTGCCGGTGGACGGGCCGCTGCTCTACGGCGAGCGCATCCGCTTCAGCGCGCGCGGGCTGGGCCTGGGAGAAATCTCCACGCGCGGCTATCTGGACGTCATCGACTCCGTGGTCGCGAAGGCCGTTGCGCTCAAGGAAGAGGGCGTTTCCGCGATCTCGCTCATGGGCACTTCGCTGAGCTTCTTCCGCGGCGCGGCCTTCAACCGCCAGCTCGAGATCGAGATGGCGCGCGCCACCGGCCTGCCCTGTACGACCATGAGCAATGCCATCGTCAACGGGCTGCGTCACCTGAAGGTGCGGCGCGTTGCGGTGGCCACGGCCTACATCGACGAGGTCAACGCGCAGCTGCGCGGCTATCTGCAGCAAAGCGACTTCGAGCCGCTGGCGCTCGAGGGCCTTTCCATCTCCGACGTGCAGGCCGTGGGCAAGGTGCCCACCAGGGCGCTGGTGGACCTGTGCGTGAAGGTGTTCGAGGCGCAGCCGGGCGCCGACGGCATCCTGATCTCCTGCGGCGGGCTGGTCACGCTCGACGCGGTGCGCGAGGTGGAGGAGCGCCTTCAGGTGCCCGTGGTGTCCAGCTCGCCCGCCGGCTTCTGGGACCTGGCGCGCACCGCGGGGCTCGATGCGCGCTCGCCAGGCTGCGGCCGGCTCTTCGCCTGGACTGCACCGGCCTGAAGGCCTTCAGGCCAGCCAGCGCCCCACGCGCGGCGTGTCGGCCAGCTGCCAGACGCGCTGGCACAGCGCCCTGGCTTCCTCGGCCGTGGCGCCTTCGCCGTAGTGCGCGAGGCGCTGCATCTTGTCCTCGATCTCGGCGCGGCTCAGGCTGTTGCCGGGGTCGCCCTTGGGCTCGTCGACGCGGCCCTGCAGCGTGCGTCCGTCGGCGGTCCGCACGCTGACCTTGCCGATCCAGCGTGCGGGGTAGGCGGTGTCCACCTCCTCGTCGAGCTGCATCGTTACCTTCTCGCGGAAGGCCGAGACCTCGGGCGCGAGGAAGTCGCGGTCGAACTCGCCCAGGCCCGCTCGGCCGTGCACCGCGATCAGACCCAGCACCGTGCCCATCGAGAACTTGCCCTGGTGCACCGTGGCGGGCACGTCCACGCGGCCCAGCACGTCGATGGCGCCCTGGTGCACGTGCGTGGTCACGCCCGACACGTCGGCGGGCTTCAGCTTGTTCTGTGTCATCACCTGCAGTAGCGCGTCGGCGGCCGGGTGGGTGTGGCGGCAGGAGGCGTGGTACTTGAAGGAGGTCTCGGCCAGCGTCCAGCGCGTGCCCAGGCCGTCGGTGAGCCTCGCCGGGTCGGCGTCGCTGGACATGCCCACGCCCAGCCCCTGCGCGCCTTCGAGGATCTTCGCGGCGCCGGTGAAACCGTCCTGCGCGAGGTAGGCCGACATCAGGCCGCTGGCGGCGGCGTGCGCGCAGTGCAGCTGCTTCGAGTCGGCCGCGTCGCGCAAAAATTCCCACACACCGGCCGACTGAGTGCCGGCCGAGCCGAAGGCGTGCAGCATCTGCTGCGGCGTGAGTTCCAGCAGCCGGCCCACGGCTGCTGCGGCCGCGAGCGTGCCCGCCGTCGCGGTCGTGTGGAAGGTCTTGTAGTGCGAGCGGCCGAGGAATTCGCCGACCCGGATTCCGACTTCATAGCCCGCGACCACCGCAGTGAGCAGCTGCGCGCCGCTCGCGCCGATGCTCTGCGCCACGGCCAGCGCGGGCGCGATGACGACTGCGGCCGGGTGGAAGACGGAGCCGTTGTGCACGTCGTCCTGCTCCACGAAATGCGAGGCCGCCGCGTTGACCAGCGCCGCGAAAACCGGCGAAGTCGTGCGGCGCGAGGTCAGCAGCTCGCTGGGCCCCTCGGCGGGGCCCATCATCTGCGCGAAGCGCTCGATGTTGCGCACCGGCCGCGCCGTGCGCGCGGCGAGCACCGAGCCCAGCCAGTCGAGCATCAGGTCCTCGGTGCGGCGCAGCACGGGGGCGGGGATGGCGTCGAACTTCAGTTCGGCGGCGAAGGTGGCGAGCACCTTGCTCGGATGGTCCACAGGGTTCATGGCAATCGCGTCCTTCATTCGTTCAGAACGAGCGTGGAAGGCCGAGCATGTGCTCCGCCACGTAGCTCAGGATCAGGTTCGTCGAGATCGGCGCCACCTGGTAGAGCCGTGTCTCCCTGAACTTGCGCTCGATGTCGTATTCGCAGGCGAAGCCGAAGCCGCCATGGAACTGCAGGCATGCGTTGGCGGCCTCCCAGCTCGCCTTGGCCGCGAGGTACTTCGCCATGTTGGCCTGCGCGCCGCAAGGCTGGTGTGCGTCGAAGAGGCGGCAGGCTTCGTAGCGCATGAGGTTCGCGGCCTCCACCTCGATGAACGATTCGGCGATGGGAAACTGCACGCCCTGGTTCTGGCCGATGGGCCGGCCGAACACCACGCGCTCCTTCGTGTACTTCGTGACCCGGTCGATGAACCAGTAGCCGTCGCCGATGCACTCGGCCGCGATCAGCGTGCGCTCTGCGTTCAGTCCGTCGAGGATGTACTTGAAGCCCTGGCCTTCCTCGCCGATCAGGTTCTCGGCCGGGATCTCCAGGTTCTCGAAGAACAGCTCGTTGGTCTCGTGGTTGACCATGTTCAGGATGGGCCGCACCTCCAGCCCCTTGCCGATGGCCTCGCGCAGGTCAACGATGAAGATCGACATGCCCTCCGACTTCTTCTTCACATCCGCCAGCGGCGTGGTGCGCGCCAGCAGGATCATCAGGTCGGAGTGCTGGATGCGGGAGATCCATACCTTCTGCCCGTTGACGACGTAGCGGTCGCCCTTCTTCACGGCGGTGGTCTTGATCTTCGTCGTGTCGGTGCCGGTGGTGGGCTCGGTTACGCCCATGGACTGCAGGCGCAGTTCGCCGTTGGCGATCTTCGGCAGGTAGGCGCGCTTCTGCGCCTCGCTGCCGTGGCGCAGCAGCGTGCCCATGTTGTACATCTGGCCGTGGCAGGCGCCGGAGTTGCCGCCGCAGCGGTTGATTTCTTCCATGATCACCGAGGCCTCGGTCAGGCCCAGGCCCGAGCCGCCGTACTCCTGCGGAATCAGCGCGGCCATCCAGCCGGCCCTGGTGAGCGCGTCGACGAATTCGGCGGGGTAGCCGCGCTCCTCGTCGACCTTGCGGAAGTAGGCGTCGGGAAACTGCGCGCACAGGTCGCGCACCGCATCGCGGATGTCGGGAAAGTTCTTGTCGTTGGCGTTGTTCATCTGTCTTCGCTCAATCCTGGCGGGGGCCGCCCGCCTCTTTTTCCACGCGCTGCCAGATCTCGATGGCCATCGGGTCGTCGATCTCCTCCAGGATGTGGCCCACCAGCCCGATAGCGCGCGCCATCACGCCGAACCCGCGGATGATCTTCCAGGGAAAGCCAAACTCGGCCGCGATGGCGCCGATGGCACCGGTCGCGTTGATCGGCAGCGACTTGCCCGAGACGCGCTCGGCTTCCTCCTGCACGGCCTGCATCAGCGCGACGTAGTGCGTGGAAAGCCCGTTCTCCGCCGCGATCTGGAAGAGCCGCGGCGTGCGCGGGTCGACGGGCTTGTGCAGCGGGTGGCCCAGCCCCGGCACGATCAGCTTGCGCGCGCGGTGGTCGGCCACGATGTCCTTCGCCATGTGGGCCAGCGGGCGGGTCGGCTTCTCGCCAAAGGGGATGGCCTCGTAGAGCATCTTCGCGGCGCCCTCGGTGCTGCCGACGAACACCGTGCCCAGCCCGCACAGGCCCGCCGCCACGGCCGCCTGCAGCGCCTCGGGCGCGCCTGCGTAGGTGAGGCGCGCGGCCAGCGCGCTGGGCGTGACGCCGTGCTCCACCAGCGTGACGACGATGGCGTTGAAGGTCACCGACTCCTGCGGCGTGGGAATGCGCCCGGTCAATTCGAGGAAGGCCATGTCGCCCAGGTTGAGGTGGCCGAGGATCTCCGAGGGCAGGTCGCGTCCGCGCACGGTGATCCTGTCGGGTGTGCTGTGGCCCAGTTCCGTGTGCAGGGATTTCTTGATCTTGGTGGTCATGGAGCGAATCTAGCCCGCGTACGCGCGAGGCGGCTCTCTGATTGCGAAACCCTCCCTTCGGCAAATGCAAATGCCGCCTGGCGAAGTCTTGGGGCACGCTGCGGCGATGGACCTTGAATCACTTTCGGCGGTGCGCGAATCGGCGCTCGACTACTTCAACCGCAGCCGCGCCCTCCAGCGGCGGCGCGGGCGCATCGAGCACCCGGACGGCGACGAGGCCGAGGGCTGGCAGGACGTTGCCGCGCTCGGGTGGCCCGGCATGCTGGCGCCCGAATCGGCCGGGGGCCTCGCGCTGGGGCTCGACGGCGCGGCCGAGATTTTCCGCGCGGCGGGCGAGCATGCCGCGCCCGAGCCATTGCTGGCCGTGGCCGGCCTCGGCGCGCTGCTTCTGGCCCGGCTGGGCACGCCTGCCGCGGATGCGCTGCTCGCCGAGCTGGTCGCGGGCCGCAGCCTGCCCGCGCTGGCCTGGCAGGAGAGCGCGGGCGACCTCAGCGCCGTGCCGCTGGCCTGCGGCTGCGAAGCCCGGCCCGGCCCCGAAGGCGGCGTGCTGCTGCAGGGCGAGAAGCTCATGGTGCTGCCCGGCGCGGCCGCCAGCGGCTGGCTGGTGTCCGCGCGTGGCGAGGACGACGCCGTGCTGCTGTGGGTGCCGCGCGGAACCGCCGGCGTCAGCGAAACACCCGTGCCGCTGATCGACGGCAGCCAGGCCTCGAACCTGCGCTTCGAGCAGGTCGCGCTGCCGGCCGGTGCGGTGCTGGCCGAGGGGCCGGCCGCGCAGGAGGCGCTGCGCCATGCGCTTGCGGCGGGCCAGATATTGCAGTCGGCCGAGCTGCTGGGCGCGGGGCAGGCCATGCTCGCGCAGACTCTGGCCTACCTGCGCGCGCGCTCGCAGTTCGGCAAGCCCATCGGCAGCTTCCAGGCGCTGCAGCATCGCTGCGTCGACATGTTCATCCACCTCGAAGTGGCGAAGGCCACGCTGGACGAGGTGCTCGGGCTGGCCGCGCAGGGCCTGCCGGCGCAGCGGCTGGAGGCCGAGGCCAGCCGTGCCAACGCGCGCTGCATCGCCGCCGCGCTGCAGGCTTCGCGCGCCTCGGTGCAGCTGCATGGCGCCATCGGCTACACGCAGGAGTGCGACCTGAGCCTGTTCTACAAGCGCGTGCTGTGCCTCTCGGCATGGCTGGGCAACGCGAGCGCGCATCAGCGCCGGCATGCCGTGCTGTCGGGCGATGCAGAGGTCGCGCCGGGCGTGGCCGAGTGGAGCGGCGAGTTCCCGCGCACCGCCGACTGGTCTTCGATGCCCGAGACCGACTTCCGCCGCATGGTGCGCGCCTTCCTGCAGCAGCGCTATCCGCAGCAGCTGCGCTACCTCTCGCACCGCGCACGCTGGAGCGAGATGCGCGAGTGGTATCTCACGCTCTCGGCCCAGGGATGGATCGCGCCCGCATGGCCTCGGTCGCACGGCGGCATGGGCCTGCCTGCGGACAAGCTCATCGCGTGGATCGAGGAACTGGAGCAGTACGGCGTCGCGCGCGCGCCCGACCAGGGCATCGTGATGATCGGGCCTCTGCTGATCCAGCACGGCACGCCTGAACAGCAGCAGCGCTTCCTGCCGCGCATCCTCAGCGGCGAGCATGTGTGGTGCCAGGGCTATTCGGAGCCCAACGCCGGCTCCGACCTCGCGGGACTGCGCACCGAGGCCATGCCGGCGCGCGACGCGCAGGGCGAGCATTTCGTGGTCAACGGCCAGAAGATCTGGACCACGCTCGCGCAGGACGCCAACCACATCTTCATGCTGGTGCGCACCGACAAGGACGCGCGCAAGCAGGAAGGCATCAGCTTCCTGCTGTGCGACCTGCGTACGCCGGGCATCACCATCCGTCCGATCCACACGCTGGCGGGCGAGCCGGAGTTCTGCGAGGTGTTCTTCGACAACGTGCGCGTGCCGGCCGAAAACCTCGTGGGCAAGCTGCATGGCGGATGGACGATCGCGAAGGCGCTGCTGGGTTTCGAGCGCATCTTTCTCGGCAGCCCCAAGCAGTCGCAGTACGCGCTGGGGCAGCTTGCGCGGCTGGCGCAGGCGCGGCGGCTGTTCGCCGACCCGGTGTTCGCGCAGCGCTTTGCGGCATTGCGGCTCGACGTGCTCGATCTCTCGGCCGCCTACACAGGCTTCGCGAACATCGTGCGTGCGGGCAGGCCGCTGCCGGCTTCGGTGTCGCTGCTGAAGATCTGGGCGAGCGAGACCTACCACCGCATCGGTGCCTTGCTGGTCGAGGCCGCGGAGGAGCAAGGCGCCGTGGCCGGCGACCAGGTGCTCGACGGCCAGACCTTCAACGTGCTCTCGCCGCTCATCGGCTCCACCGCCGCAATGATCTACGGCGGCACCAACGAGATACAGCGCAACATCCTCGCGCGGCAGGTGCTCGACCTGCCCGCCTGAGCGACGCGGCGCCGAAGAAATACACAAAAGGAGACAACGCTCATGACTTCCATCGACCTCTCGCGCCGCCACATCGTGTCAGCGCTGGCGGGCAGCGCGGCGCTGGCCGCATTGCCTTCGCGCGTGTTCGCGCAGCAGCCATTGCCATCGCTCGTCAAGCTGGTGGTCGGCTATTCGGCCGGCGGCCCGGTGGACGGCGCGGCACGCCTGCTGGCGCCCGCGCTGAGCCAAGAGCTGGGCACGCAGGTGATCGTGGACAACCGCCCCGGCGCCAGCGGCTCGCTGGGCGGCGACGCGGTGGCCAAGGCCGCGCCCGATGGCGCCACGCTCTTCTTCGGCGCGAGTCCGACCATCACCATTAACCCCAACGTGCAGCGCCACATGGCCTTCGACCCGATGAAGGACCTCGCGCCCATCGCACCGCTGGTGGACTACACCAACGTGCTGGTCATCAACAACGATGTGCCGGTGCGCAGCGTGGCCGAGCTGCTGGCCTATGCGAAGGCGCGGCCGGGCAAGGTGTTCTACGGTTCGGCGGGCGTGGGCGCCTCCAATCACCTGAGCGGCGCGCTGCTGGAGAAGATGGCCGGCGTACAGCTCACGCACGTGCCCTACAAGGGCAGCGCACCGGCACTCGCCGATGTGATGGCAGGCACCGTGACCATGATGTTCGACATCATCGCGACCTCCAAGCCCTTCATCCAGTCGGGCAAGGTGCGCGCGCTGGCCGTCACCTCGCGCCAGCGCAACCGCATGCTGCCGGAGGTGCCGACGATGGTCGAGTCGGGCGTGGCCGGCTACGACGTGGGCGGCTGGTTCGGCTTGTACGGGCCGGCGCGCATGGAGCCGGCGCTGGTCGTGCGCATGAACGCCGCCGCGCGCAGGATGCTGGCGCGCGAGGACATCGCGAACCGTCTGCGCGAGCAGGGCTACGACGTCTGGTCGGGCGCGCCCGAGGTGCTGGCGACCAAGGGCAAGGCCGACCGGCAGCTGTGGGCGACGGCGTCCAAGGGCATCGAGGCCGAGTGAGCATGCAGAGAATCCACCATCTGCTCGAAGAGCGCGCGGCGCGCACGCCCGACGCAGTGTTTCTCCATGAGCCCGGCGGCACGACGACCTATGCGCAGCTGCAGTCCATGGCCGACGCCGCCACGCAGGAGCTGCTGGACGCCGGCGTGCGGTCGACCGACCGCGTGCTGCTGGTGGCGGAGAACTGCGCCGCGCACATCGCGCTCATCATGGCCTGCAGCCGCGTGGGCGCGTGGTCGTGCGGCGTGAATGCGCGCATGTCGCCGGGCGAGATCGCGGCCATCGCCGAGCGTGCCGATGCGCGGCTGTGCTGCTACACGACCGTCGCATCCGAAGCCGCCGCAAGGCACGCGCACGGCGCCGGTGCGAGGCAGACTTCGCTGGAGGGCGTGATGCGCTCGGCCACCCGCGAAGACGCGCGCACCGAACCCGACCCGGCGCTGGCCGACACGGCCGCCATCATCTTCACCTCCGGCACCTCGGGCACGCCCAAGGGCGTGATGGTGTCGCACCGCGGCCTGCTGCACTTCGGGCGCGTGTCGGCGCGGATTCGCGCGCTGGACGGGCGCGACCGCGTCTACGCCTTCCTGCCGATGACGCACATCTTCGGCATCGGCACGGTGCTGATGGCCGCGCTCACCGGGGGCGCGTCGCTGGTGCTGCGCGGCAGCTTCTCGCCGGCCGACGTGCTGCAGGCGCTGGCGCAGGAGCAGGTGTCGAACCTGCTCGGCCCGCCGACGATGTATGCGCGGCTGCTCGCGCACATCGAGGCCGAGCATGCGGTGCCGCGCTTTCCACACCTGCGCTATGTCTACACAGGCTCGGCGCCGCTCGATCCTGCGCTCAAGCAGCGCGTGGAGCGGCTCTTCGGGCAGCCGCTGCACTACGGCTACGGGCTGTCGGAGTACGCGGGCTCGGTGTTTCTCACGCGCACCGAGGCTCCGCGCAGCGATACCTCCGCCGGGCATGCGGTGGAAGGCGGCGAGGCGCGCATCGTCGGCCCCGAAGGCAACGACGTGGCCCAGGGCGACACCGGCGAGATCTGGCTGCGCGGCCCGGGCCTGATGCTCGGCTACTTCCGCGACGCGGCCGCCACCGCGCAGGTGATGCGCCCCGGCGGCTGGTACGCCACCGGCGACCTGGGGCGCTTCGGCGAGGACGGCGCGCTCTTCGTGGTCGGGCGGCTGAAGGAAATGATCATCCGATCGGGCTTCAACGTGTACCCGGCGGAGATCGAGGCGGTCATCGGCCGCTTCGAGGGCGTGCACCTGTGCGCGGTGATCGGCGTGCCCGAGGCCGACGGCAACGAGCAGGTGGTCGCCTTCATCGAGCCGAAGCCGGGCGCGGCGCTCGACGAGGCGGCGCTGCGCGCGCACCTGGCCGAAAACCTCTCGCCCTACAAGCGGCCGGCGCGCATCGAGCTGATCGACGCGATGCCGACCACGGCCAACGGCAAGCTGCTCAAGCGAGAGCTGCGGGCGCGCTGCGTGCCGGCCGCCGGCTGACCCGCTCAGCCGAAGATCGCCGCGTGCCCCTTGCGCGTGTCCATGTACTCGCGCATGCGGGCGATGCGGCCTTCGCGCAGCTCGAAGACGAAGCAGTAGTCGTTGTCGTAGGGCTTGCCGCCGGCCAGCGTGGCCTGCATGCGCTCCTCGAGGATCACGGTGTCGCCATCGCACCAGAGGTGCGAGAAGCTCACGGCCACGTCGGCGACGAAGAGCCTCGGAAAGTCCTCGGCCAGGAAGCGCGCGATGGCGGCGGGTCCGATCATGTGGTCGGGCACGCCGAGCGCCACCGCGGTCGCGTTGCCCCGGGGCGCGAGCCATTCGGCGTCTTCGGTGAAGACGGCCTCGATGCGCTGCCGGTCGCGGCTCGCGAAGGCTTTCCATGCGTCGGCGACAGCTTGCTTGTTCTGTTCGGGTGTCATTTCGTGCGCAGCGGCAGTTGGTGTGGCCCGAAGCTAAGGGCAGGCACGGGCGGCGGCGCGCCGCTTCCGGACATCTCCAACCGGGCCGCCTCGGATTTTTCCTGCAAGCGGGTGCGCCGCCGTCCGCCAGAAGGAGCCGCGCGGGCGTCTCAAGGTGAAGCCTTCTGCAAAGCAAACACAGGAAACACACCATGGCCGATGACCTGACCAAGCGCGGACCGCAGGATGCCGCCCGCATCAACGTGAACGAGGCGCACGAGGTGCGCTACTGGACCCAGACGCTGGGCGTGACCGAGGCACAGCTGCGCTCGGCCATCGCGGCGGCGGGCGTCGAGGTGAAGGACGTGCGCGCCTACCTCGGCAAGCCCTGAGCCCGAGCCCTGAACTCCGCGAAAAGGCGCGGCTGCAGCCAATGGCCGCCCTGTGAGGGGCGCAATCACGGTAGGCACCCTCCTACACCTGTGGGCGGGCGTGTACTTCATACTTGTTACCAGATCGTTTCTGGAGGCAAGCTGCTCTTGATCCTGCCGATGTTGAACCCGAATCCCGTGGCGGCTGCGCGATGAAATCCTCACCAAGTGCGCGCAGCTGGATTGCCGCCGGCGTGCGCCACGAACTTCTCACCCGCGCACTGCCGGCCCTGCGGCACGACATGGCAGCCCCGGTCTCGGTGATCCGCATGGCGCTGCTGATGCTCAAGCGGCAGATCGGCGCCCCCACCGTCGACGCCGCGGCCTGCGAGGAGCGGGTGGGGCTGATCGACAACCAGGTCTCCGAACTGGTGGAGGCGATCCGCTCGCTGCGCGACTGGGAGCTGGCCACCGTCGACGACGGCATCACCCGCAGCGCGCTGGTGTCCCAGTGCGTGACGCTGATGCGCTCGGCCTTCGACCTGCACGGCGTGGCGCTCGAAACCGACGAGTCGCTGACCCCTTCGGACGACGAGCACCGCTGGCCCGCCGCGGCGGCCCTGCGCTACCTGTTCCTTGGCGCGATGGGCTACCTGCATGACGGCGCGGACGAGGCGGGCACCATCCGCATCGAGGCCGATGGCGCCAATGCGCTGCGGCTCACGGCGCTGCCGCGCGAGCCGGGTGCCACAGAGGCCGTGCTCGACGCGCACCGCGCGCCGCGCGCGCTGGCCATCGATGCCGTGGCGCTGCAGAACCTCGCGGAAGACCTGGGCTATGCGGTGGCGCTCGATGCCGCCAGCGTGCGCCTGGTGCTCGCCACGCGGACCTGAGTTTTCCCGCTCTTTCTTCCGGCGGCTGCGGCGGTGCGCCGTTGCTCGCGCCGGTGCGCCTTCAGGAACGACAACAGCCGGCGCTCCGCCACGTAGAGCCCGCGCGAGGGCCTCGCCTTGTTGCTACCGCCGATCTTCTCGAACAGCGCGGCGGTGGCCTCGTCGCCGTCCGACAGGGCACTGCCCAGGGCCAGCACCGCCGGGTGCACGTAGGCCTTCTTGCACACGGCGGGCGTGTTGCCCAGCTGCTTGGCCACGGCGCCCAGGATGTCCCTGGCGCTGTAGCGGCTGCCGTCGGCGGCGGTACGGCCGGGCTCGCAGGCCAGTCGGGTGAGTTCCAGTGCCTGCACCGTGCCGTGCCAGGTGCGGAAGTCCTTCGCGGTGAAGCGCTCGCCGCCGGCGGCCTCGGCCAGGTAGTCGTTCACGTCGGTGGAGGAGACGCCGCGCAGTTCTCCTTCTTCGCCGTTGCCTTCGTCGCCGGCGTCGACGTACTGGAAGAGCGCCTGCCCAGGCAGTTGCTGGCATTGCCGCACCACCTTCGCCACGCGCGGATCGTCCAGCTGGGCCTCATGCATCATGCCGCTCTTGCCGCGAAAGCGCAGCCTGAGAGCCTGCCCCTTCACCGCCGCGTGCCGGGTGCGCAGCGTGGTGAGTCCGAAGGAGCCGTTGCTGCTCGCGTATTCCTCGTTGCCCACGCGCAGCAGCGTGGTGTCGAGCAGGCGCACCAGCGCCGCGAGCACCTGCGCGCGGCCGGGCGCCTTGCGGCCCGGGGGCAGCCGCAGGTCGCGCGCCACGCGGGCGCGGATGCCCGGCAGCGCGAGCGCGAAGGCTTCGAGCCGTTCGAACTTGGTCTCGTCCTGCATCGAACGCCAGTCGGCGTGGTAGCGGTACTGTTTGCGTCCCCGCGCGTCGATGCCGGTGGCCTGCAGGTGGCCGTTGGGCAGGGGGCAGATCCACACCTGGGTGTAGGCCGGCGGAATGGCCAGCATCCGGATGCGCGAGAGTTCGTCCGTATCGCGCACCCACCTGCCGCGGGCGTCGCGGTAGCGGAAGCGGTCGCCGTGCTTCAGGCGGCGGATGCCGGGCATGTCGGGGTTCACGTAGACCAGGCCGTTGGCGATGGGCGTCGGCTTCGACGCAGGCTTGGGATTCGATGGCGAAGAAGAGGATGAGGCCGGCATGGGGCTTGCGTGGTGGCGGTACACCGAGCTTTTGCCAGCACCGACAATCGCCGGGTGTAGGACGCCGCAGGCGCCGGCGGTGCGCCGGGCGCTTGCGGCTCCAGTCCTTCCGTCTTGTCCGCAGTTTTCCTCTCTCACCGGGGTTCAGAATGAGTTCGTCCAAGTCTTCTCTTTTCGCCGCCCGCTGGCTGGCCGTGCCCGCCGCGGCGCTGCTCTTCACGGCCTGTGCTTCCACGCCCAGCACTTCCACCACGACCGCCGCGGCGCAGGCTCCGGCCGCGCCAGTGAAGGTCAAGGTCTTCGTCGCCGCCATGTTCGAGATCGGCAAGAACACCGGCGACCGCGCCGGCGAGTTCCAGCACTGGTACGAGCGCTACTGGAAGGACGCCAAACCCATCGCCGTGCCCGGCGCGCTGCAGCCCGTGTACTGCAACGCCGACGGCGTGTGCGGCTCGGTGCTGGGCATGGGCAAGGTGAATTCGTCTTCGTCGATGCAGGCCATCCTGCTGAACCCGCAGTTCGACTTCTCGCAGAGCTACTACGTCATCTCCGGCGTGGCCGGCACGCCGCCCTCGCGCGGCACCATCGGCGAGGTGAGCTGGGCCACCTGGCTGGTCGACTACGACCTCGGCCACCGCTGGGCACCCGAGGAGAACAAGCCCGGCGAGCCCACCTTCATGCCGCGCAAGGGCTATGAGGAATACCGCCGCTTCAGGCTCAACCCCGACCTCGTGGGCTGGGCCATGAAGCTCTCGGCCGACACGCCCCTGAAGGACTCCGAATCGGCCCGCAAGTACCGCCTGCGCTACCCCGACGCGGCCGCGCGCCGCGCCCCCTTCGTCGGCACCGGCACCCACATGACCGGCGACACCTTCTTCCACGGCCCCGGCATGTCGAAGCAGGCGCAGTACATCGCCAAGCTCTACGGCGCCGACGACTACGTCATCACCGAGATGGAAGCCGCAGCCATCACCCTCGTCATCAAGCGCACCCACGGCACCGACCGCGTGATGAGCCTGCGCGGCGCCGTCAACTTCGACCAGGGCAACCCGAAGGAAACCACGCTGCAGCACCTCGACCCGGCTCCGGGCGAGACGGCAGGCGGCTTCGCCGAGACGGTGGAGAACATCGAGCTGGTGGGCTCGCGCGTGGTCGACCACATCGTCGCAAACTGGACGAAGTGGTCGGGCGGGGTGCCGAAGCCCTGAGCGTGACGGGCGATCCCGCCATGTGGCTGGCCGTGCAGAGCATCCGCTGCCTCTGGACGAAGGCTGGGCGCGATGCGGAGCACGGCAGGCGGCGCGGACAGGCGCCGATGCGCCTGCCTCTCACCGGGCTCGAGGCGCAGCTGCTGCAGCTACCCGTTGCGGGCGGCATGCTGTGGCAGGAGATCTCGTTGCGTTCCGACGGCGGGGCGTTCGAGAACCAGCCCGTCGCGCCGGCCGCCTGGAAGTCATGGAACGCGCAGCAGCTGCGCGAGCAGGGGTATGAATGGCACGCGCAGCCGGGCGGCATGGCCATCGGCTGGTGGCACGCCGGCGGGGTGCGGCACACAGGTCAGCCGCAACCGCTGGGTGTACTGCGGCCCGGCCAGTGGCTGCGCGTGGTGACGCACCGGCGCACCAACGGATGGGATCACTGGGCCTGGGAGAAGCGCGTGACCAACCTCATGTGCGTGGACCGCACGCATGCGCTCGACGTCTTCGCGAGCACGCCGCCGGTGCGCGTGATCGACGAGGAGCCACACCTCTACTGACTTCTACCGGATCGCGCCGGGCGGCGCCGGCTTCAGGTGCCACGTCACCGTGAAGTCGAACGGCGTCCAGCGGCTCACGGTGACGCCTGAGCCTCGCAGGCCGCGGCCGGTCCAGGTGTTGCAGGTCTCGAAGAGGTTGTAGCCGCCTTCGGCCTCGTAGAAGGCGTCCTGGTCGTCGTAGTGCGCGCCTGCGATGGGCGCGGCCTTGCCCGATGGCAGGGCGCCGCGCACGTAGGCGGCGAGCTGCGCGTACTGGGCCTGCGTGAGCGGCAGCGCGAAGGCGCCTTGCCCGAGCTGGCTGCGCCGCAGGTAGCTCACATGAAGCAGTGCGCGGTTGCCTCCGGCCAGGGCGCCGAGCGCGCGCGATGCGGTCAGGTCGGCCCAGGTGGGCGTGTTCAGGTAGAACTCGCGGTCGCCCCAGCCGATGGCGATGAACTCCGCGTCGAGCGGTGGCGCCTTGAAGTCCGAAAGCGGAAACAGCTGAGGCCAGTCGATGGTGGCGGAACGCACAGGGAACACGTAGTCGGTATGCACGCCGTTGCTCAGCACCCAGGCCTGCACTTCGGCGCTGGCGCTCTCCGGCGGACCGGGGTTGGCGGGCCAGAATACCAGCGCGCAGGCCGTCGCCACGTACAGGCCCACCAACGCAATGAAGCCCAGCAGCGTGAAGGCGATGCGGCGCAGCCAGCGTCGGACCATCGCGTACTCAGAAAAGCGAAGCGGTGGTCGCCACCGGTTCGGCCGCCGCGCGGTGCGCGCCGGAGCCGGCGGGCGCCAGCGCCTCGGGGCTGCCGGCCTTTGCCAGCGCGCCCACGCGCACGCCCAGCAGCCGCAGCGGGCGCTCCAGCGGCACGCGTTTCAGGCACAGGCCGCCGGTCTGGCGAATGGTCTTCGCGTCGTCGGTGAAGCGGTCGATGGTCTGGTCGCGCGTGGCGATCCTGAAGTCGTCGTAGCGCAGCTTGATGCCGATGGTCTTGCCCACGTAGCCCTTGCGCTGCAGGTCGGCGGCCAGTTGCTCGCACAGCTGCGTGAAGATCGCGCCCAGCTCGGCGCGGTCGCGCACCGCGTGCAGGTCGCGGTCGAAGGTGGTCTCGCGGCTCATCGACACGGGCTCGCTCTCGGTCACCACCGGGCGGCTGTCGCGGCCCCATGACACCTCGTGCATCCACGCGCCGGTGGCCTTGCCGAAGTTGGCGACGAGCCAGTCGCGGTCGCGCGCCGCGAGCTGGCCCACGGTCTCGATACCGAAGCGCTTGAGCTTCTCGTCGGCCTTGGGGCCGATGCCGTTCACCTTGCGGCAGGGCAGGGGCCAGATGAGCTTTTCCAGGTCGTCCTCGTAGACGACAGAGATGCCGTTGGGCTTGTTGAACTCGCTCGCCATCTTGGCGATGAGCTTGTTGGGCGCCACGCCGATGGAGCAGGTGAGCCCGGTGGCGTCGAAGATGGCCTTCTGCAGCAGCCGCGCCAGCGAGCGCCCGCCCTCGCGCTGGCCGCCGGGCACGTCGGTGAAGTCGATGTAGACCTCGTCCACGCCCCGGTCTTCCATGAGCGGCGCGACCTCCAGGATGATCTTCTTGAAGGTGCGCGAATAGCGGCGGTATTCGTCGAAGTCCACCGGCAGGATGATCGCCTGCGGGCACAGCTTGGCCGCCTTCATGAGCCCCATCGCCGAGCCCACGCCGAACTGCCGCGCCGGGTAGGTGGCGGTGGTGATCACGCCGCGGCCGGTGTAGTCCTTCAGCAGCGGAAAGGCCTCCACCGGAATGTCGGCCAGCGTGCCGCCTTCGGGCAGGTTGCGGATGGCCTCGTCCACGCGCCTGCGGCCGCCGCCGATCACCACCGCCTTGCCCTTGAGCTGCGGATAGCGCAGCAGCTCGACGGACGCGTAGAAAGCGTCCATGTCGAGGTGCGCGATGCGGCGGATCTTCGGTGCCGAGGGGGTCTGGGAGCTCACGGAAACAATTGTCTCGCGGCTGGGCGCTGCTTGCGTGTGCGGGGCGATTCGCCGACGCGCACGCCCAGCAGCGTGCCAGGCCGACTTTTTTCGGGGCGGCGGGTCATTGCTTGCGCGCTGCCGCATGCCGGTGCCATCATGCGCGCCATGCAAACGGTCGCCTCCATCCTCTGGCGCAGGCTCGACGTACCGGGTCACGATGCCTGCCGCCTCGAACGCAATGCCTCGGCCTGGCAACTCGACGGTGCGGCGGTGTTCCGCCTGGAAGACGGCCGCATCGGCCAGCTGCACTACCGTGTGCGCTGCGACCTGCTGTGGCACACCCAGTGGGGCACGGTGCGCGGATGGCTCGGCGACTCGGCGGTCGACCTCTCCATCGCCCGCGACCCGCGCGGCCACTGGAAGCTCAACGACGAGGCCGTGCCCGACCTGTCGCACTGCATCGACCTCGACCTGGGTTTCACGCCCGCCACCAACCTGCTGCAGCTGCGCCGCCTGGGCCTTGTGAAGGGCGAGGGCGCGGATGCGCCTGCCGCATGGCTCGATATCGATGGCGGTGGCGGGCTCAGTGAGCTGATGCAGCGTTACGAGCGTCGCGGCGAGACCGAGTATGCGTACGAGGCGAAGCGCTTCGATTACGCGGCCACGCTGAGCGTGACGGCCGACAGCTTCGTCAGCGACTACCCCCGGCTCTGGGTGGCCGAGGGCTGAGTCGGAAGACTCAGTCGAATTGCGCCCGATCCCCCGTCACAAGCTCCCGATTGCGCCGCCGGTCCAGCGCGATCTCGTGCGCGAAAACCTCGCTGCCGCCACCCGCCGGCAGGTTGTAGGCCACTCGCAGCCGTGCGCGCACCGCGTCGCTTTCGAGTACGCGGTTGATCTCCGCATTGAGCATCTGCACCACAGCTGGTGGTGTGCGCGCGGGCGCGAAGATGCCGAAGAGCGAGTCGCGGTTGGCCTTCCCGAAGCCCAGCTCCGCGAGCGTGGGCACCGTGGGCAGTGCCTCGATGCGCGCAGGCGCGCCCACGGCCAGCGCCTGGAATCGGCCACCTTCGATGTACTGCAGCTGCTGCGCGGCGACGTTGGTGGAGAGCACCTCGAACTGGCCGCTGAGCGCATCGTTGAGCTGCGGACCGCCGCCCTGGTAGGGAATGTGCGTGATGTCGGCACCGCTTTGCGCGCGCACCTGCGCCAGCACCAGGTGGCCGATGGTGGCCACGCCCGACGTCGCCCATCGCACTTCGCCCGGCTGCCTGCGCGCCTGCGCGATCAGCTCGCCGAAACCGCGGCCGGTGAAGGCGGGCGTGCCCACCACCAGCACCGGTGTGCGCATGACGCTGGCCACGGGCACGAAGGCGCGCATCGGGTCGTAGGGAACGCGCGCGAGCAGAGGGTGCAGCGTGAGCGGGCTGATGGCCGAGAAGGCCAGCGTGCTGCCGTCGGGCGTGGAGCGGGCGAGTGCGTCCATGCCGAGGCTGCCGCCCGCGCCGGGGCGGTTCTCGATGAGCACCGGCACGCCGAGCGAACGTGCGAGCGGCTCGGCCAGCGCGCGCGCCATTCCGTCGCTCACGCCGCCGGGCGGATAGACCACGATCAGGCGCACCGGACGGTTCGGCCACTGTGCCGGCGCCGCGTGCGGCACGCGCGGCAATGCGCACGCCGCCGCGAGCAGGGCGCTGGCGTGCTGCAGCAGGTGGCGACGGCGAAGCCGGATCATGAGCCGGGGTTCTCCTGCGCCAGCCTGCGCAGCAGCGCCGCGAAATTCAGCGCGGGCAGATTGTCTTCCTCGGCGCGCGAGACCAGCGTGAGCGGCGCGTCGAGCTGCCCGCCGTCGGCGAGGCGCGTGTAGGCGATGGCGTGCGCGTGCACGCCATGCATCGACGCCGGCACCACCGAGAGGCCGACACCCGCGGCCACGAGATTGAGGTTGGTCATCATTCGATCGACTTCGGCCACCACGCGCGGGCGCAGCCCCTTGGCGTGGCACAGCGCGAGCAGGTCGGCGTACAGGCCGGGCGCGCCCGGGCGCCGCACGAGGATGATGCCTTCCTCGCAGAGCTTCGCGAGCGGCAGCGGGCGCGAGTCCTTGTCGCGGCCGAGGGCAAGGCGATGGTCGCTGGGCATGGCCACCAGCACCGGCTCGCGCAGCAGCGTCTCGAACATCAGCCCCTCGGGCCGCGCGACCGGCACGCGCAGCAGGCCGCAGTGCAGGCGGCCGGCGGCCAGCGCCTCGGTGAGCTCGGCGGCGTTGTCCTCGCGCAGCTGCAGCTCCACGTCGGGGTAGGCGCGGCGGAACTCGCGCAGCGCCTCGGGCATGAAACGGTGCGCCGCCGCCGAGCTGGTGAAGCCCACCGCGAGCGTGCCGGCCTGGCCCTTGGCCACGCGGGTCATGCGCTGCTTCATCGATTCCATGTCCTGAAGCATGCGCAGCGCCTCGGCCTGGAACAGCCGGCCCGCGTCGGTGAGCGCCACGCCGCGCGGATGGCGCCGGAACAGCAGCACGCCCAGCTCGCGTTCGAGCGCCTTGATCTGCAGGCTCAAAGGCGGCTGCTGGATGCCCAGCTGCTCGGCCGCGCGCGTCATGTGGCCGGTCTCGGCAACGGCGGCGAAGTAGCGCAGTGCCCGTATGTCCATATGTTTTTTGTATGAAAAGTGCCTTGTTATTTTATTTGACCCTAAGTCACCCCGAATCTATCTTCCGGCCGCCCATTCAAGAACAAGCGGTCCAACGAGACCGCATGCCGGAGACAAGTCCATGCGCAAAGAGCGCCCTGCATCGAAGTTCCTCGCCGTCGCCAGCGCGATCGGCATCTCATTGGCCCTGGCCGCCTGCGGCGGCGGAGGCGGGGGAGGAGGCGGCGGCTTCGCCTTCCTGCCCCCGACCAGCACGCCGCCCGCCAGCGGCGGCGACAACCCACCGGCAGGCGACCCACCCGACAACCCGCCGCCTCCGCCCGTGCAGCCGGTCGTCTCCTGCGCCGACCTCGCAGGTCGGAGCCTGCCGGCCTCGCTGATCAGCCTGCCCACGCAGGGCGCCACCGTCACCAGCGCCACGCCGGTCGCCGCGAGCGACGCCGGCAACACGCTGGGCGATTACTGCCGCGTGCGCGGCACCATCCAGCCGGTGGACCCCAATTCGCAGTCCATCAACTTCGCGGTCAACCTGCCCGAGAAGTGGAACCAGAAGACCATCCACTTCGGCGGCGGCGGCTTCGACGGCGTGCTCATCGACGGCACCGAGGTCATCCGCTTCGGTCCCGCCGGCAAGCCCGCGCCGCTTGCGCTGGGCTACGCCACCTACGGCGACGACTCGGGCCACCAGTCGGGCAGCATCACCGACGGCAAGTTCGCGGCCAACGACGAGCAGCTCGCCAACTACGGCGGCAACTCGCTCAAGAAGACGCGCGACGTGGCGCAGGCGCTGGTGCTCGCGCGTTACGGCATGGCGCCGAAGCACGCCTACTTCCTGGGCACCTCCACCGGCGGGCGCGACGCGCTGAGCTACATCCAGCGCTGGCCGCTGGACTACGACGGCGTGATCGCCAACGAGCCCGCGCTCAACTACACCGGCACGCGCCTGTCGAACGTGGCCGTGGGCCGCGCGCTCTACAACAACGGCGGCGCCGGCTGGATGAACGTGGCGAAGACGCTGCTGGTGCAGAAGGCCGCGATGCAGGCCTGCGACAAGCTCGACGGCGCGGCCGACAGCATCGTGAGCAATGTCGAAAGCTGCCGCCTGCTGAACAGCCAGATCCTGGCCTCGCTGCGCTGCAGCGGCGGCGCGGACACGGGCGACACCTGCCTTTCGGACGCGCAGCTCGACACCGTGCGCGCCATCGAATCGCCGCTGGACTTCACGACCTACGCGCTGGCCAATGGCGTGAAGCGCGCAGGGGGCTACAACCTGCTCGAGGGCGCGCTGGTGGCCGGCCCCTTCACCACGCGCGACCTCGGCACGCGCAAGGTGCCGGCCAACCCCGCCACCTCGGCCGACGCCAACATGTACGTCACCGGCGACCAGTGGGTGAAGTTCTTCGTCACCCGCATCGCCAACTTCGACACGCTGACCTTCGACCCGCTGGACCCGGGCAGCTATGCGGCGCGCGTGACCGAGGTGTCGAATCTCACCGACGCCACCGACCCGAACCTCGCGCCCTTCTTCGCGCACGGCGGCCGGCTCATCATGCTGCACGGCCTGGCCGACGAGGTGATCAGCCCCAACTCGACCATCGACTACTACAGGCAGCTCGTCGCCACGGTGGGCCAGGCCTCGGTCGACCAGAGCGTGCGCTTCTACACCGTGCCCGGCATGGGCCACGGCACCGGCAGCTTCATTCCCAACTGGGATTCGCTCGCCGCGCTCGAAGGCTGGGTGGAGAACGGCCTCGCGCCCGCCACCGGCGTCGCGGTCGATGCGGTGGCCGGGACCTACGGCCGCACCCGCCCGCTGTGCCTGTTCCCGGCCTGGCCCAAGTACCGCGGCAGCGGCAGCCTGGACGCGGCCGTCAATTACAGCTGCGTGACCGAGGTCGGCGACCCGCTGGCCTGCCCGAACCTGCCCGCGGCCGTCACCACCTACAAGGGCGGCGACAGCTTCGGCGAGGAGCTGCGCGTGCAGATCGACCCGGCCACCATGGCCTACACCGTGACCATCGATGCCAGCCTGCAGCGCACGGCGGGCACGGTGCGCAGCGGCACGCTGGTGTCGGAAGGCAACTGCAGCTATGCCAGCGCGGAGAGCGGGGCGGTGTTCAGCTTCGGCGCGGGCGGCGTGCTCTCGGGCGGCGTGAATGCGCCGAGCGGTGGCGGCTTTGCTCCGCTGCTGGCGTTCCAGAACGCCTTCCAGAACGCGGCGACGCCGACGGTGTTCAACCCGGTGGCGAACATCTTCAACGCCGTGGGCGTGCAGCAGGGGACCGGCGGCACGGCGGCGCATGCGTCGTCGGTGCGGCTGCGCAACGCGGGCACCTTCCAGTACTGCCGCGATCCGGTCAGCGGCGCCTTCATGACCTACGACGCGAGCTGCACGCAGACCGAGAAGGGCTACATCACCTACAACGGCACGCGCGGCGCCTTCGACCTGTACACCACTTCGCCGACCGGCAGCGCCGTGACCACCGGCGGCACGCTCACCGGCTCGATGGTCATCGGCCTGGTCAACGGCGTCGCCGTGCCGGTGCACCTGGTACGCGAATCGGCGGCCAACATGGGCATGCGCGTGTACGGCCTGCAGCAGAGCCTGGTCAGCGGCACGGCGGACGGCAGCTACGCGCTGGTCAGCGTCAAGGGCGAGAACCACGATGCCACGGTGGCCGGCACCGGCCTCAACCTCGGCGGCGCGGCGGCCGCGCTGAACTACGACACTCCCGTGCTCGGCGTGGCGCAGGCCGATGCCGGCCGGCCGGGCAATTTCATCTTCAACAGCGGCGTCCTCGCATTCGTCTCCACCGACACGGCGAAGGCGGCGCTCGAATTCGGAGTACGCCATTGAAAAAGCGACTTTCCAGCCTCGCGGCTTCCACCGCCTTCGCGCTGCTCGGTGCGGTATCGGGTGCGCAAGCCCACGCCGCTCCTGCCGGCCCGAAAGCGGCAGCCTGCCCCTCGCCGGTGCCCGAGTCTGCGCGCTGCTACACCGGTGAGGACGGCGCGGGCTCGTTCTACTGGATCGCCATCCCGAAGGACTGGGCGAAGGACGCCGGCCGCGTGCTCGTGATGCACGCCCACGGCGGCCCCGAGACCGGACCGCCCAAGCTGGAGCGCAGCGAGGAAGACCTCAAGCGCTGGGCCATCACCGTGAAGGCCGGCTATGCGTGGGCCGCTTCCACCTACAGGCGCGGCGGCTACGGCGTGACCATGGCGGCCGAAGACACCGAGCGCCTGCGCCGGATCTTCGTGCGCCATTTCGGCCAGCCGCACCGCACGCTGCTGCACGGTCAGAGCTACGGCGCGGGCGTGGCGGCGAAGGCGGCGGAGCTCTATGCGCCGGCCGGCGGCGCGAAGTCGCCCTACGACGGCCTGCTGCTCACCAGCGGCGTGCTCGGCGGCGGCAACAGCGCCTACGACTTCCGGCTCGACCTGCGCGTGGTCTACCAGTACGTCTGCCGCAACCATCCGCGCCCCGACGAGCCGCAGTACCCGCTGTGGATGGGCCTGCCGCTCGATTCGAAGCTCACGCGCGCCGACCTCGCCGCGCGCGTGAAGGAGTGCACCGGCGTCGGCCTGCCCGCCGCGCAGCGCACGCCGGAGCAGGCGGCGCGGCTGAAGACCATTCTTTCGGTCGTGAAGATCCAGGAGCGCTCGCTGGTGAGCCACCTGAGCTGGGCGACGTGGCTCTTCCAGGACCTGGTGCAGAAGCGCCTGGAAGGCCGCAACCCCTTCGGCAACATCGGCGTGGTCTACAGCGGCTCGGCCGACGACGCGGCGCTCAATGCCGGCGTGCTGCGCTATGCGGCCGATCCGCAGGCCAAGGGCGCGCTGGCAGCCGACAGCCAGCCCACCGGCCGCACCGCGCTGCCCACCGTGGGCCTGCATGCCATCGACGATCCCACGGCTTTCGTCGAACTCGAAAACTCCTACCGCCGCATCCGCGACGCGGCCGGCACCGGCGACCTGCTGGTGCAGAGCTTCAGCAGCGAGCGCGAGCACAGCTACCTGAGCGACTCGGAGTACCCCGCGCTCTTCGCCGCGCTGCTCGACTGGATCGACAAGGGCGAGAAGCCCACGCCCGAGGGCCTCGCCCAACGCTGCAAGACGCTGATGCCGCGCTACGACACCGACGGCAGGAACGGCTGCCACTTCCGGCCCGCATGGCAGCCGCCCGCGCTGGAGAGCCGCGTGCCGCCGCGCGCGCCCTGAACCATTTTTCAATCCAACCTCACGGAGACTCCATGAAGAAACTGTTCGCCCTCGCGGCGATCGCTGTTGCCGCCGTCGCTGCCCATGCGCAGGACTTCCCGGGCGGCAAGCCCGTCACCATCGTCGTGCCCTTCGCGGCCGGCGGCCCGACCGACCGCGTCGCGCGCGACCTCGCCGAGGCGCTGCGCAAGCCGCTGGGCGGCAGCACCGTCATCATCGACAACGTGCCCGGCGCAGGCAGCTCCATCGGCGCGGCCAAGGTGGCGCGCGCCACGCCCGACGGCTACACGCTGCTGCTCAACCACATCGCGATGGCCACCGTGCCCAGCCTGGTGCGCAACGTGCCGTTCAAGGTCGAGACCGACTTCGAGTACCTGGGCATCGTCAACGACGTGCCGATGACGCTCATCTCCAAACCCAGCATTCCGGCCGCCAACTACAAGGAGCTCAGCGGCTGGATCGCCGCCAACAAGGGCAAGATCAACCTCGGCAACGCCGGCGTGGGCTCGGCCTCGCACCTGTGCGGCCTGCTCTTCCAGAGTGCCACCAAAACCGAGATGACGCCGGTGCCCTACAAGGGCACCGCGCCCGCCATCACCGACCTGATCGGCGGCCAGATCGACCTGCTGTGCGACCAGACCACCAACACCACGCCGCACATCCAGGGCGGCAAGGTGAAGGCCTTCGCCGTCACCACGTCGAAGCGGCTCGCGCTGCCGCTGTTGAAGGACCTGCCCACGCTCGACGAGGCCGGCCTGAAGAACTTCCAGGTCACGATCTGGCACGGCCTGTACGCGCCCAAGGGCACGCCCGCGCCGGTGCTCAAGAAGCTCAACGACGCACTCAAGGTCGCGCTGAAAGATCCGGACTTCATCCACCGCGAGGAACAGCTCGGCGCCGTGGTGGCCACCGACGGCCGCGTCGAGCCGGCGGGCCACAAGAAGTTCGTGATCGACGAGATCGCGAAATGGACGCCCGTGATCAAGGCGGCGGGCGTCTACGCCGACTGAGAGCCGCAAGCTACCGCCCCACGGCGATCAGCGTCCAGACGATCGCCACCAGCTGGGCGATGTTGATCAGGATCGCGACCACGTGGGTTCTGCGGAACCCCGGGATCGCGTCCATGTAGTTCGACTGGATCTGCGTGCCCAGCGCGTCCATCTTCGGAATCACTTTCTTGCGCAGCACGACGGCGATCGCGGCCAGCGCCGCGGCGCCGGCCGCGATGCCCAGCCGACCCGCGGAGGCAAAGCTCACCGCCGTCGCGCTCGCGGTGATGAAGGCGGCGACGTAGTAGATGTTGAAGAAGCCGCGCACGAAGCGCGCGTCCAGCGGCGTGTCGTGCTTGAGCACCAGCAGCGGGATGGAGCCCATGATGAAGTAGGCCGTCGTGACGAGCAGCGCCACCGTGAAGAACAGGGCGGCGAACATGGCAGCGGACATCTGGACTCACCTCCGTGCACAGGCCTCTTCGGGCCTCCTGCGGCGCTGGAACGGCTACTCCCTGGGAATCTGGGCCTCGATTTCCTTGATTACAGCCTCTTTCTGGCGGTTGTATATCTGGGGATTGGCCGGATCGACCGCGTGGGCGCGGTCCTTGGCCTGCTCGTACTTCAGGCGCAGGTCGGGGCGGCGTTCGAGGATGCCGATGAAGGCCAGCGAATCCCTGTGGACCGGATCGCCGCGGTGGCAGACGTGGATGTTGATATTGAAGCGCCGTCCTGCGTGCAGCACCGAGCCGCAGACATACGGCTTCTCGTCGCGGTCGACCCAGACCGGGCGGCGGTGGAAGCCGATGCGCTCGAACTGCGCCTGCTCCTCGCGCAGGTTCTCGCGGGTGGTGATGGCGGCCGTGTCGATCATGGGCTTGCCGCGCAGGCCGGCGATGGCCGTGCTGCCGATGTGCACCAGCTCCACGCCGGGCAGCCGTGCCTGAACGTACTCGCGCGCGGCGGCGAAGACTTCGGCGTACGCCGGGTCGTAGGCGACGATGTTGCGCTGGTCCAGTCCCTCGTCGAATGGCTCGATCTTCATGGGTCGCTCCGGTGTGTCGTCAGCTGGCGAAGCGCCTGCGGTACTCCACGAGGCTCACGCCCAGGCGGCGGCCGAATGCACGCCTGAAGCCGTCAACGTTCGCGTAGCCCACCGCGTCGGCCAGCCGCTTGGCCGGCAGGTCCGACTCCTCGGCCATGCGGCGGGCGGCGTCGATCCTCGCATTCTCGACAAACTCGGCCGGCGTGGTGCCGGTCTCGCTGCGGAAGATGCGCGCGAAGTTGCGCTCGCTCATGCCGGCGCGCTGGGCGAGGGCGGGCACGGAGAGGTCGTCCTTGAGGTTCGCGAGCACGTGGTCCTGCACCTCGCGCATGCTGGAGCGCTCGGAGGTCTGGGCCGCCAGGTGGGCGCTGAACTGGCTCTGGCCGCCGGGGCGCTTGAGGAACATCACCAGTTGCCGCGCCACGCTCAGCGCGAGGTCGCGGCCGTGGTCTTCCTCCACCATGGCCAGCGCGAGGTCCATGCCGGCCGTGACGCCGGCGGAGGTGAAGAGCTGGCCGTCGCGCACGTAGATGGCGTCCGACTCGACGCTGGCGAGCGGGTAGTCGGAGGCGAGCTGGCCCGCGAGCTTCCAGTGCGTGGCCACGCGCTTGCCGTCGAGCAGCCCGCTGGCGGCAAGCACGAAGGCGCCGCTGCACACCGAGCCGTAGCGCCGCACGGTGCGCGCCTGGCGCCTGAGCCACTCTTGCAACTGCGTGTCGGCCGCCATGTCTTCCACGCGGGGGCTGCCGGCGACCAGCAGGGTGTCGATGGCGCCGCGATGCGTGGCCACCGTGGAATCGACGCCCAGCCGCAGCCCGCCGCTGCTCTTGAGCATGCTTTCGCCGCTGGAGATCACCTGGACGCGATAGGCGCGCGGGTCGCCCAGCTGCTGCGATGCCTCGGCGAAGACGTCGGCGGGGCCGGCCACGTCGAGCAGCTGGAAACGGGGAAAGGCGAGGATGGCGACACGCATGGCAGACAAGGTCCGGGGATTGGCTGAAAACGCCGTGAGTTGGCGGAAATGGCTTCGGTAGTCTGGCGGAAAATACACACTAATGCAAATCCAGCCAAGGACGACAACATGCAAAACCAGGCTCTGAACCCTTCCTCCCCGGTGATTTCATCGGTCGCCGCGGTTGCGCCGCGCGCGCAAGCCTCCGTGCGCAACCTCCCGGTCAACCTCTTCGCCTCCGTGATGGGCTTTTCCGGGCTGGCCCTCGCATGGCGGCTCGCGCATGAGAGCCTGGGCGCGCCGGCCATCGTCGGCGAAGCCATCGGGGCCTTCGCGCTGGGCGTGTTCGTGCTGATCGCGGCGGGCTACCTGACGAAGCTGGTGAGGCATCCGCAGGCGGTGCACGCGGAGTTCCATCATCCGGTGGCGGGCAACTTCTTCGGCACCATCGCGATCTCCATCCTGCTGCTGTCGGCCGTCATCGCGCCGTACAGCGCACCCCTCGCTCACCTCGCGTGGACGATCGGGCTGCTGGCGACCTTCGCGCTGAGCTTCGCCGGCCTGTCGCGGCTGCTGAAGGGGCAGGTGGATGCCTCGCTCGCGGTGCCGGCGTGGATCATCCCCGGCGTGGCCACGCTCGACATTCCCGTGACCGGTGCGCACATGCCGATGGCCTGGGCGGCCGAGGCCAACCTGGCTGCCAGCGCCATCGGCGTGGTGCTGGCGCTCGTTCTCTTCACCATGATCATCGGCCGGCTGGTGCATCGCGACCCGCTCGCTCCCGCGATGGAGCCGTCGCTGATGATCCTGGTGGCGCCCTTCGCGGTGGGCTTCCTGGCCTACACCAACATCGTCGGCGAGATCGATCGCTTTGCCTCGCTGCTCTTCTACTTCGGCCTCTTCATGTTCGCGGTGGTCGCGCCGAAGGTGTTCCGCCGTGGCGCCAGTTTCGCACCGGGCTGGTGGGCGATCGGCTTCCCGATGGCCGCGCTCGCCAACGCCGCGCTGAAGTACGCCGAGTCGCATCCGAGCGAGCCGCTCTGGGCGATCGCCATCGTGCTGCTGGCTGCGCTGAATGTGGCGCTGGCGGTGCTCACGGTGAAGACGGTGCGGATCGCGCTCAACGGGAAGCTCTTCGCCTGAGCTTTGCTCAGGCCAGGGCCCGGCCGGTCGCGTAGAGCCCGAGCCCGAAGACCGCGTGCGTGACCAGGCTGTGCAGCCGCGCGATGGCCGGCCGTGGCGTGCGGCTGGCGGCGATGCCGGCGCCCATGGCCGGCTGCATCACGAAGAAGGGAGCGGCCACGCTGCCGATGCCGATGAGCATTGCGGGGCCGAGCGTGGGAGCAAGCAGCCAGCCATGGCCCCAGACGGCGAGCAGCACCGCCGCGAATGCGATGCCGATCGCGTAGTGCGCCACCCAGCCGAGCAATCGTTCTCCACGCACGGGCGGCGTGGTGGCAATCGGCATGTGGAAGAAGCGCCCGCGCGGCAGCCAGGCGAGCCAGCGGCCGACCAGCGCGTAGTCGAGCGATGGAACGCCGAGCAGGCGTTTGCGGGCGACGCCCCAGAGATCGATGAGCGCGGTGGCGCCGGTGCCGATCAACACCGCGCCGGCAAGCAGCTTCGTCGTGTCAGGCATCGGCACGCCCCTTGACCAGCCAGCAGGCGGCGGTCAGCCGGACCTCGTCGCCATGCACGCAGGGCTCGAAGGCGGCGCGCACCGTGTCGATGACCCGGGCGCGCGTTTCCTCATCCGCCTGCAGCAGCGCAATGCCGACCGGACCGAGGCGGCTCAGATAGCCGATCAGATCCTTCTCGGGCATCGTGCAGTGCAGGTCGACGGGCCGGATGTCGATGCAGTGCCAGCCGCTTTCCTCGAGGACGGCCTGCACCCGCTCGCGGTCCGCGAAGGCGAACTGGCCCGGTGCGCCCGGAACCCGGGGCGGCAGGTTCGGCAGCAGCGGCGCGGCTGCGCGTTCGGCGGTCGTCATGAACGGGTTCTCGGCCGCGCTTCGCCATGCGACGAAGCTCAGCCCCGCGCCGTCCTTCGCGGCGTGCCGCAGGTTGGCGAAGGCGCGCACGGGGTCGTCGAAGAACATCACGCCAAGGCGCGAGACGATGCTGTCGAAGCCCGCGGGCTCGAATGCGTGGGTCTGCGCGTTCGCGCAGATGAAGCGCGCGGGGATTCCTTCGCGCCCGGCACGGACGCGGGCGGCGGCGATCATCGGCTGCGAGATGTCGATGCCGGTGCATTCCGCGCCGCCGCCCACTGCTCGCGCGATGGCCAGCGTGGTGCCGCCGGTGCCGCAGCCGACGTCGAGCACGCGGCTCCCGGGAGCGGCGCAGGCCGTCTCGACGAGCAGTTTCTCCAGCGGGCCGAAAAGCTGGTCCAGCGTTTGCTGCGCATCGACCCAGGCGTGGCCGGCCGGGCCGTTCCAGAGCCGGGCCTGTGCGTCGCCGGCCGCTTGCGTGGCGGGGTGCATGGTTTTCTCCATGATCGTTTCCTCTTGCTTGCCTTCACGAGGCGGAAGCCGCACTATGCAAATTCAAGCCGGCTTGAAGTCAAGAGGAGGAGGAAGCACATGGATATCGCCGAAGTGGCCAAACGCTCCGGCCTGCCCGCGTCCACGCTGCGCTACTACGACGAGAAGGGGCTGATCGCCTCCACCGGCCGGCAGGGCCTGCGGCGCACATTCGATGAAGGCGTGCTGGAGCGGCTGGCGCTGATCGCGCTGGGCCGCGCCGCCGGTTTCTTGCTCGACGAGATCGCGCGCATGTTCGGCCCCAACGGGCAGCCGCGCATCGACCGGGTGATGCTCAATGCCAAGGCGGACGAGCTCGACCGCACGATCCGCAACTTGAGCGCGATGCGCGATGGCCTGCGCCATGCGGCCGTCTGCCGCGCACCCAGCCACATGGAGTGCCCGACCTTCCGGCGCATTCTTGGCGCCGCGGCGTCGGGGGCGATCGGCGGCCGCAGAGAGAAAAAGAAGAAGCAGCAGCCTCCGCCGGCAGGCTGATCAGGCGTTCGCCAGCAGCGAGAGATCGCGCGCGGCCTGCAGCATGAGTTCTCGCGCGCGGTCCAGCGACGGAATCGCGTGCCGGTCGATGCGCCGGATGTACGGCGTGGTGAGCACCGCCAGCGCATGCCCGTGCGGCCCGAGGATGGGGCAGGAGATGTCGATCACGCCGAAGTACTGCATGCTCTCGCGCTGCCGGTAACCGGTGGCGCGCACGGCCTCGAGCATGTGCTCCAGCTCGTCGGGTGGAATCTGTACCTCGCCGTCGAGCGCGACGTGCTCCGCCAGCATCTGCCGGCGCCGCTCTTCCGACTCGCAGGCCAGCAGCACCTGGCCCGAGCCGGTGTCCAGCAGGTTCACGCGCGTGCCGGGCCGCACCGTCATGCTGCTCGCCGCGGGGCTGTTGACCTGCGCCACGATCTGCACGTTGCCCCGGTCGTACACGCCCAGGTGGCAGGACTGCTCGGCCTCCTTCACGTAGCGGTCCATCACCGGCAGCGCCTGCGTCACCAGCCGGTGGTTCGGCGGATAGCGGTGCGCCAGGTCGAACATCTTCAGGCTCAGGCTGTAGCGGTCGCCCGCCAGCGAGCGCAGCACGTACTGGCGCGCCACCAGCCGTTCGAGCATGCGGTAGATCTCGCTGGGGCCGCGGTCGAGCGCCTTCACGATCTCGCCGCGCGTCAGGCCTTCGGGCTGGTCGGCAAGCAGTTCGAGGATGTCCAGGCCCTTGTCGAGCGCGGGAGCGCGGTAGCGGTCCTGCTGCTCCTGCTCTTCGGCGGGCTTGCCGAGGATGTCCGGTTGAATCGATTTGTTCACCAATGAATTTCAACAGCAAGGATCGTCGTTTGCAAGTTTCGTTTTACGGGAAAGCACCCATGAAGCGCGCTTGACGCTGAAAGTTCGTATGTAAATACTATATTCACAAATGGACTAGAGAGGCAAGGCGTTCGGCAGCCAGGCGCTGCCCGCGACCCGAAATGATCCAGCGAATCGACTCGCATCAGCACTTCTGGCGGCCCGCGCGCGGCGACTACACGTGGCTGCGCGCCGACGTGCCCGCGCTGGCGCCGCTCCTGCGCGACTTCATGCCCGAAGACCTGCAGCCGCTGCTGCATGCCCACGGCGTGAGCCGGACCGTGCTCGTGCAGGCCGCCGATTCCCACGCCGAGACCGACTTCATGCTCGATCTCGCGGGCAGCCGCGACGAGATCGGCGGCGTGGTCGGCTGGGTCGACCTGAGCCGGCCCGACGCCGCCGCCTCGCTGGAGCGGATGGCGCGGCATCCCAAATTCAAGGGCGTGCGGCCGATGCTGCAGGATCTGCCCGACGACGACTGGATCGCGCGCCGCCCGCATCCCGATGCGGTGAACGCCATGCTGAAGCTCGGCCTGCGCTTCGACGCGCTCGCGAACCCGCGTCACCTTCCGTGGGTTCTGCAGTTCGCGAAGCGTTGGCCGCAGTTGCCGATGGTGATCGACCATGCGGCCAAGCCGCCGGTGGGCGCGCACGGCAGCGAAGAATTCGCCCGCTGGCGCGAAGACATGGCGGCCATGGCCGCGCTGCCCCAGGTCTGCTGCAAGTTCTCGGGCCTGTGGACCGAGGCGCGGCCCGCGATGCAGCGCGATGCGGATGCCTTCGCACAGGCGGTGCGCCCTGTGTGGGAGCACCTGCTCGAAGTCTTCGGCCCGGCGCGCCTGATGTGGGGCAGCGACTGGCCCGTGCTCACGCTGGCCGGCGACTACGCGGGCTGGGTCGCGGTGAGCGAAGCCTGCATCGGCGGCCTTTCTCCCAACGAGCAGGCCGAGGTGTGGCACGGCACCGCCCAGCGCTTCTACGGCCTGGCGTCGATTCAGGACCCCTCATGACGCAACCCATCGTCACCATTCGCGACCTGAGCAAGTCCTTCGCCGGCGTGCGCGCGCTCGACAGGGCGCAGTTCGAGCTGCTGCCCGGCGAGGTGCATGCGCTCATGGGCGAGAACGGCGCGGGCAAGTCCACGCTGATGAAGGTGCTGGCGGGCGTCTACCGCAAGGATTCGGGCGAGGTGCTGCTCGACGGCCGGCCCGTGGACATCGAGAGCCCGCGCGCCGCGCAGGCATTGGGCATCGGCATCATCCATCAGGAGCTCAACCTGATGAATCACCTGAGCGCCGCGCAAAACATCTTCATCGGCCGCGAGCCGCGCGGTCGCTTCGGCCTCTTCATCGACGAGGAGGCCATGTGCGGCGAGGCGCAGCGCATCTTCGAGCGCATGAACCTCAAGCTCGACCCGCGCACGCCGGTGGGCGAACTCACGGTGGCACGGCAGCAGATGGTGGAGATCGCCAAGGCGCTGTCGTTCGACTCGCGCGTGCTCATCATGGACGAGCCCACCGCCGCCTTGAACAACGAGGAGGTGGCAGACCTGTTCCGCATCATCGGGCGCCTGCGTTCGCGCGGCGTGGCCATCGTCTACATCTCGCACAAGATGGACGAGCTCAAGCGCATCGCCGACCGTGTGACCGTGATGCGCGATGGCCAGTACATCGCCACCGTGCCGATGGCGACGACGCCGATGGACGCGCTCATCGCCATGATGGTGGGCCGCCAGCTCGCCGAAGCCGGGCACGAGATGCCCGACACCTCGGGCAACGAGGTGGTGCTGGAGGCCAGGGGCATCTGCCGGGGCGCGATGGTGCGCGACGCCAGCTTCGTGCTGCGGCGCGGCGAGATACTCGGCTTCGCGGGGCTGATGGGCGCGGGCCGCACCGAGCTGGCGCGCGCCGTGTTCGGGGCCGACCGCATCGACGCGGGCGAAATCCTCGTGCAGGGGCGGAAGGTGTCGATCCGCTCCCCCGAGGATGCGGTGGCCCACGGCATCGGCTACCTGTCGG
This sequence comes from Variovorax sp. V15, assembly GCF_041154425.1. Taxonomy (NCBI): domain Bacteria; kingdom Pseudomonadati; phylum Pseudomonadota; class Betaproteobacteria; order Burkholderiales; family Comamonadaceae; genus Variovorax; species Variovorax sp. V15. Next base: position 5,190,357 of record NZ_AP028659.1, on the reverse strand, counting down.
AGGACCGCAAGCACTTCGGCCTGGCCACCGGCATGGACGTGGAAACCAACATCGCGCTCGCGAGCATGAAGCGCTTCCTGTCGGCGGGCTTCCTCATCGATCAGGCGGCTGTCGAATCGGCCGGTGAGCGCTATGTGCGGCAGCTCGGCATCAAGACGCCGTCGGTGCGCCAGCAGGTGCGGCTGTTGTCGGGCGGCAACCAGCAGAAGATCGTCATCGCGAAGTGGTTGCTGCGCGACTGCAATGTGCTCTTCTTCGACGAGCCCACGCGCGGCATCGACGTGGGCGCCAAGGCGGAGATATACCGCCTGCTCAACGAGCTGGCCGCGCAGGGCAAGGCCATCGTCATCATTTCCTCGGAGCTGCCCGAGGTGCTGCGCATGAGCCACCGCGTGCTCGTGATGTGCGAGGGCCGCATCACCGGCGAGCTGGTCGCGCGCGAGGCTTCGCAGGAAAGGATCATGCAGCTCGCCACCCGGCGCGAGACCGCGCACGCCGCCCCTTGACCACGCACGACACGACTGGAGACTCCCCTTGACGACCCCCACCGTGACCACCGCAGCCACCGCAGCGGGCTTCTCGCCGAAGACGCTGAAGGACAGGCTCCTGCGCCCCGCCACGCGGCAGAAGCTGCTGGCCTTCGCCAGCCTCGTCGCGCTGATGGTGTTCTTCAGCTTCGCGTCGCCGCAGTTCCTGCAGGCCGACAACCTCGTGGGCATACTGCAGTCGACCGCGGTGAACGGCGTGCTCGCCATCGCCTGCACCTTCGTCATCATCACCTCGGGCATCGACCTCTCGGTGGGCACGCTGATGACCTTCTGCGCCGTCATGACCGGCGTGGTGCTCACCTACATGGGCATGCCGCTGTGGCTGGGCGTCTGCGCGGCCATCTTCTTCGGCGCGCTCAGCGGCTTCGTCTCGGGGCTGCTGATCGCCAAGCTGAAGATCCCGCCCTTCATCGCGACGCTGGGCATGATGATGCTGCTCAAGGGCCTGTCGCTGGTGATCTCGGGCACCAAGCCGATCTACTTCAACGACACGCCGGGTTTCACCGCCATCTCGCAGGACTCGCTGATCGGCGACATCGTGCCCTCGTTGCCCATTCCCAACGCGGTGCTGATCCTGTTCCTAGTGGCGGTGGCCGCGAGCATCGTGCTCAACAGGACCATCCTCGGGCGCTACACCTTCGCGCTCGGCAGCAACGAGGAGGCGGTGCGCCTATCGGGCGTGAACACCGACTTCTGGAAGATCGTGGTCTACACGGTGAGCGGCAGCATCTGCGGCATCGCGGGCCTGCTGATCGCATCGCGGCTGAACTCGGCGCAGCCGGCGCTCGGGCAGGGCTACGAGCTCGACGCCATCGCGGCGGTGGTCATCGGCGGCACCTCGCTCAGCGGCGGCACCGGCACCATCGTGGGCACCATCATCGGTGCCTTCATCATGAGCGTGCTCACCAACGGCCTGCGCATTCTTTCGGTGGCGCAGGAGTGGCAGACGGTGGTCACGGGCGTGATCATCATCCTGGCCGTGTACGCCGACATCCTGCGCCGCCGCAGCGGCAGCAAGGCGCGCTGAACTCCCGCCCGTTTCCGATCCCGATCCGTTCGTTCCCCACAACCACAGGAGACATCGCATGATCCAGAGAAGAACAGTCGTCGCTTGCGCGCTGGGCGCGGCCCTTGCCGGTGTGTCGGCACTCGCGCAGGCACAGCAGGCGCAGGAGATCTACATCCCGCTCGTGTCCAAGGGCTTCCAGCACCAGTTCTGGCAGGCTGTGAAGTCGGGCGCCGAGCAGGCCGCCAGGGACCTGAAGGTGAAGGTGAGCTTCGAAGGCCCCGAGACCGAGGCCATGGTCGACAAGCAGATCGACATGCTCTCGGCCGCGCTCGCCAAGAAGCCGCAGGCCATCGGCTTCGCCGCGCTCGACAGCCAGGCCGCGATTCCGCTGCTGAAGAAGGCGCAGGCCGCGAAGATCCCGGTGGTGGCCTTCGACTCGGGCGTGGACAGCGACATCCCGGTGACCACGACCACCACCGACAACAAGGCCGCCGCCGCGCTGGCCGCCGACAAGATGGCCGAGCTCATCGGCAAGAGCGGCGAGGTGGCGCTGGTAGTGCACGACCAGACCAGCCGCACCGGCGTGGACCGGCGCGACGGCTTCGTCAACCGCATCAAGTCGGCTTACCCGAACATCAAGATCGTGAGCGTGCAGTACGGCGGCGGCGACCAGCTGAAGTCGACCGAGATCACCAAGTCGATATTGCAGGCGTCGCCCAACCTCAAGGGCATCTTCGGCGCCAACGAGGGCTCGGCCATCGGCGTGGTCAACGGCGTGAAGGAGATGAAGCGCACCGGCAAGGTGGTGATCATCGGCTACGACTCCGGCAAGCAGCAGAAGAACGCGATCATGGACGGCAGCATGGCCGGGGCCATCACGCAGAACCCGGTGGGCATGGGCTACAAGACCGTCGAGATGGCGGTGAAGGCCGTCAAGGGCGAGAAGCTGCCGAAGATCGTCGACACCGGTTTCTTCTGGTACGACAAGACCAACATCGCCGATCCCAAGATCGCGGCTGTGCTGTACGACTGATCCGCAGGCGAAGAATGAACCCATAGGAACCCATGACCATCGTCCGCTCCATGCGCGTGCTCGACGTGCGCTTTCCCACTTCGCAGCATCTGGACGGCTCGGATGCGATGAACCCCGATCCGGACTACTCGGCGGCGTACGTCGTGCTCGAGACCGACCAGCCGGGGCTGGAGGGCCATGGGCTCACCTTCACCATCGGACGCGGCAACGAGATCTGCTGCGCGGCGATCGAGGCGATGCGGCATCTGGTCGTGGGGCTCGACCTTGCATGGGTGGCCGAGGACATGGGGCGCTTCTGGCGGCATGTGACTTCCGACAGCCAGCTGCGCTGGATCGGCCCCGACAAGGGCGCGATCCATCTCGCGACCGGCGCGATCGTGAATGCGATGTGGGATCTCTGGGCCAAGTCCGAAGGCAAGCCCGTGTGGCAGCTGGTGGCCGACATGTCGCCCGAGGAACTGGTGCGCTGCATCGACTTCCGCTACATCACCGACTGCATCTCGCCCGACGAGGCGCTCGCACTGCTGCGCGAAGCATCGAAGGGCAAGCAGGAACGCATCGCCACGCTGAAGGCCGAGGGCTACCCCTGCTACACGACCTCCGCCGGCTGGCTGGGCTACCCCGACGAGAAGCTGCGGCGGCTCGCGCAGGAGGCGATCGACGCGGGTTTCAGCCACATCAAGCTCAAGGTGGGGCGCGACCTGCAGGACGACATCCGTCGCCTGAAGGTGGCGCGCGAAGTGCTCGGGCCCGACAGGCATCTGATGATCGACGCCAACCAGGTGTGGGAAGTGGGGCAGGCCATCGACTGGGTGCGGCAGCTCGCCTTCGCGAAGCCGTGGTTCATCGAAGAGCCGACCAGCCCCGACGACGTGGAAGGCCACCGCAGGATCCGCGAGGGCATCGCGCCGGTGAAGGTGGCCACGGGCGAGATGTGCCAGAACCGCATCATGTTCAAGCAGTTCATCATGCGCGGCGGCATCGACGTGGTGCAGATCGACGCCTGCAGGCTGGGGGGCGTGAACGAGATCCTGGCGGTGATGCTGATGGCCGCGAAGTACAGGTTGCCCGTGTGTCCGCACGCGGGCGGCGTGGGGCTGTGCGAGTACGTGCAGCACCTGTCGATGATCGACTACCTCTGCATCTCGGGCACGCGCGAGGGCCGGGTGGCCGAGTACGTCGATCATCTGCACGAGCATTTCGTGGAGCCCTGCGAGGTTCGCAACGCGGCCTACATGCCGCCCAAGGGCGCGGGCTTCTCGATCACGATGAAGCCGCAGTCGCTGGAGCAGTACCGCTTCAAGGGATAGACAGCAAGGAAAGGCATCGACAGGCATGGACCTGCATCTGAAGGACAAGGTGGTGATCGTCACCGGCGGCGGCAGCGGCATCGGCGCGGCCATCTCGATGACGCTGGCGCAGGAAGGAGCGGTGCCGGTGATCTTCGGCAAGAACCCGCTCGATGCGCCTTTCGAGGAAGCGCTGCGCAAGCTGCAGCCTCGCACGCGCTTCTTCCAGCTCGAACTGATGGAAGAGGCCGCCTGCGTCAAGGCCATTGCCGACACGGCCGCCGAGTTCGGCCGCATCGACGGGCTGGTCAACAACGCGGGCGTGAACGACAGCGTGGGGCTCGAGGCGGGGCGCGATGCCTTCGTTTCATCGCTGGAGCGAAACCTCATTCACTGCTACGTGATGGCGCACCATTGCCTGCCGCACCTGAAGGCCAGCAAGGGCGCCATCGTCAACATCTCGTCGAAGACGGCCGTCACGGGACAGGGCAACACCAGCGGCTACACGGCGGCCAAGGGCGCGCAGCTGTCGCTCACGCGCGAATGGGCCGCTTCGTTGCTGGAAGACGGCGTGCGCGTGAACGCGGTGATCCCGGCCGAGGTGATGACGCCGCTCTACCAGCGCTGGATTTCCGCCTTCGACGAACCCGACCGCAAGCTGGCCGACATCACCGACAAAATCCCGCTGGGCCGCCGCATGACCACGCCCGAGGAGATCGCGGACAACGTCGTGTTCCTGCTCTCGGAGCGCGCCTCGCACACCACGGGGCAATGGGTGTTCGTGGATGGCGGATACACGCATCTGGACCGGGCACTGACCTGATCGTCTCGAAGCTTTTTCCTGGAGCTGTGCATGCGCCATTTCCTGGCCCTCGATTTGAAGGACGACCCGGCGCTGATCGCCGAATACGAGGCTTATCACCGCGATATCTGGCCCGAGGTGCGCGAACACCTGAAGGCGCATGGCGTGACTGCCATGGAAATCCATCGCCTCGGCACGCGCATGGTGATGCTGATGGAAACCGACGATGCGCGCCACGACCCCGAGGCGATGGCGCTTGCCACGCGCAGCGACCCGAAGATCAGGCAATGGGAAGAGCTGATGTGGAAGTTCCAGGCGCCCACGCCATGGACGCCGGAAGGCGAGAAATGGACTGCGATGACGCGGATATTCTGTTTGTAATCAAAAGATTCAAATTTGATCGGGGATCGGTATTTTTGCCATGTGTTTACATTTGCTGGGCAAAATGCCGCCATGCCAAATATTGCATCCATTCTTAAATCGGAGATTTCGCGCGTGGCCCGCAAGGAAGTTCGCGCGGAAATGGAAACCCTCAAGAAGGCATCTGTTCACCATCGCGCGGCCATTGCTGCATTGCGCCGCCAGATAAGCTCGCTGGAAAAGGAACTGCGCAATGTCGCCAAGGGCACGTCGCGCGGCGCACGCGCGAGCGAGCCCGACGAGTCCGGCGAAGACGGACCGAAGCGCAGGTTCAGCGCGGGCAGGCTGGCTTCCCACCGGGCGAAGCTGGGTATCTCCGCTGCTTCCTACGGAAAGCTGGTGGGCGTGTCGGGCCAGACGATCTACCACTGGGAACAGGGCAAGGCCCGGCCCCGGGCCGCGCAGCTCGAAAGCCTCGCCTCCGTGCGCGGACTGGGCAGGCAGCAGGTGGCGCAGCGGCTGGGCGAGGCCGAGTAGCCCGCCTCAGCCCTTCAGCCCTCTTTTCTTCCTGCGTCAGTGATCGTGATGCAGGTAGCTCGCCTGCCTCGGCAGCCTGAGGCTCACGAGGAAGGCGATGACCATCATCGCGCTCACGTACCAGAAGAAGGCCGACTCGTGTCCCAGTGACTTGAGCCCCAGCGCCACGTATTCGGCCGAGCCGCCGAAGATCGCGTTCGCGACCGCGTAGGCCAGCCCCACGCCCAGGGCGCGCACTTCGGGCGGGAACATCTCCGCCTTCACGATGCCGCTGATCGAGGTGTAGAAGCTCACGATGGCCAGCGCCGCGATGATGAGAACGAAGGCCAGCACGGGGCTGGTCGTGTGCTGCAGCGCGGTCAGGATGGGCACCGTCGTCAGCGCGCCGAGGCCGCCGAACAGCAGCATGTTGTTGCGCCGCCCGATGCGGTCGGACAGCGCGCCGAACACCGGCTGCATGCACATGTAGACGAAGAGCGCGCAGGTCATGACGTAGCTTGCCGTCTTGATCGGCAGGTGCACCGTGTTAACGAGGTACTTCTGCATGTACGTGGTGAAGGTGTAGAAGATCAGCGAGCCGCCGGCCGTATAGCCCAGCACCGTGAGGAACGCCGGCGTGTGGTGCCTGAAGAGGCCGCCGATGCTTCCGGCTTCCTTGTTCTTCCTGGCCTCGTCGGTCTGCGTCTCGTGCAGCGTGCGGCGCAGCAGCAGCGCCACCACCGCCGCGATGGCGCCGATCACGAAGGGAATGCGCCAGCCCCAGGCCTTGAGCTCGGCCTCGGTCAGCAACTGTTCGAGCACCACGATCACCAGCACCGCGAGCAGTTGCCCGCCGATCAGCGTGACGTACTGGAAAGAAGAGAAGAAGCCGCGCTGGCCGCGCAGCGCCACCTCGCTCATGTAGGTGGCGGTGGTGCCGTATTCGCCGCCCACCGAGAGCCCCTGGAACAGCCGGCATACCAGCAGCAGGAAAGGCGCCCACGCGCCGATCTGCGCATAGGTGGGCAGGCAGGCGATGACGAGCGAGCCGCCGCACATCATCGTCACCGAGATCAGCATCGAGGTCTTGCGCCCGAGCCGGTCGGCAAGGCGCCCGAAGAGCCAGCCGCCGATGGGCCGCATGAGGAAGCCGGCCGCGAACACGCCGGCGGTGTTCAGCAGCTGCGCGGTGGGATCGGACTTGGGAAAGAAGGCCGGCGCGAAGTACAGCGCCGAGAAGGCGTACACGTAGAAGTCGAACCACTCGACCAGGTTGCCGGAGGAGGCCGCCATGATCGCGAAGACGCGGTGGCGCTTTTCTTCTGCCGTGTAGTGCGGGGGAGATGAAGCAGAGGCCGCTGGGCCTCCCGAGGTAGGCGTGACTGCGCTCATGGTGCCTTCTTGTGCCGTGCAGGCAATGTTGTTGTTTCCAAAACATTCTGCGCCGGCACGAAGGGACCGCGTGTCGGCCGATGCCGCATCGGCCTACCTCCGCAGGGGCCTTCCGGTGAAGCCCTGCAGGCTCAGAAAGTGCCAGGCAGCAGGATGCTCGAATCGACCTCGTCGATGTTCGTGCGGCCGCAGAAGGCCATCGTGATGTCGAGCTCCTTCTGGATGATCTGCAGCGCGCGGGTCACGCCCTCCTGCCCGAAGGCTCCCAGGCCGTAGAGGAAGCTGCGGCCGATGAGCGTGCCGCGGGCGCCCAGCGCGCGGGCCTTGAGCACGTCCTGTCCGCTGCGGATGCCGCCGTCCATCCACACCTCGATCTCGTTGCCCACCGCGTCGACGATGGCGGGCAGCGCCGCGATGGAGGAGGGGGCGCCGTCGAGCTGGCGCCCGCCGTGGTTCGACACGATGAGCGCGTCGGCGCCGCTTGCGGCCGCGAGGCGCGCGTCCTCCACGTCCATGACGCCCTTGAGGATGAGCTTGCCGCCCCAGAGCTTCTTGATCCACTCCACGTCGGCCCAGCTCAGCGCGGGGTCGAACTGCTCGGCCGTCCATGACGACAGCGACGACAGGTCCTTCACCCCCTTGGCGTGGCCCGCGATGTTGCCGAAGGTGCGGCGCTTGGTGCCCAGCATGCCCATGCACCAGCGCGGCTTGGTGGCGAGGTTGATGAGGTTCTTGATGGTGGGCTTGGGCGGCGCGGTCAGGCCGTTCTTGATGTCCTTGTGGCGCTGGCCGAGGATCTGCAGGTCGAGCGTGAGCTGCAGCGCGGTCACGTTGGCGGCCTTGGCGCGCTCGATCAGGCGCTCGATGAAGTCGCGGTCCTTCATCACGTAGAGCTGGAACCAGAAGGGGTGGCGGCCGGTGTTCTCGGCAATGTCCTCGAGCGAGCAGATGCTCATGGTCGACAGCGTGAACGGAATGCCGAAGGCCTTGGCTGCGCGCGCGCCGAGGATCTCGCCGTCGGCGTGCTGCATGCCCGTGAGGCCGGTGGGCGCGATGGCCACGGGCATCGCGGTTTCCTGCCCGACCATGGTGGTGCGCAGCGAGCGGCCCTCCATGTTCACCGCCACGCGCTGGCGCAGCTTGATCTTCTGGAAGTCGCTCTCGTTGGCGCGGTAGGTGCCCTCCGTCCACGCGCCAGAGTCGGCGTAGTCGTAGAACATCTTCGGCACGCGCCGCTTGGCGATCACCCGCAGGTCTTCGATGTTGGTGATCTTGGAAAGGTCGGGCACGGGCGGTCTCCTGGCGGGTTCTCTTGGTGGATCGGCGGAAGCTAACCGGCCATTATCAGCAGGCGCTCCGGGGCCACATCTGAAAAATTCCGACCCTGCTGCTGAAAAAAATTCAGGCCGCCCGCTCGCGCAGCGCCTCGCGCAGCCACTCGACGAAGGTCGCGCACTCCCACCGCTCCATGGCGCCCGGCTTCCAGCACAGGAAGTAGGCGTTGGGCGAGGGCACGCTGCGCTGCGACAGCCGCACCAGCCGGCCGTTGTCGAGCCAGGCGCTGCCCAGGCGCAGGTGCATCAGCACCACGCCGAAGTCCTCGGCGGCGGCGTCGAGCGCCAGCCCGAGGTCGTTGAACTGGTGGCCCGTGGCTGGCTCGGGCAGGCCGATGCTGCAGGCCTTGAACCAGGTTCGCCACGACTCCAGCGGCGTGCGCAGCAGCTGTGCGCGAGACACCTCGGCGTCGGTCTCGAAGCCTTCGAAGGGGCCGTGGCGTTCGAGGTAGGCGGGGCTGCACACCGGCGAGACGTCGTCGGCCAGCAGCTGGACGAACTCGCGGTCATGGAAGGGGCCGGTGCCGAAGCGCAGCTCGATGTCGGCTTCTTCCACCGTGGTGTTGCGCACCGGCATGGTCACCTGCAGCATCAGCTCGATGTTCGGGTACGCATCGCGAAAACGCGCCAGCCGGGGCAGCAGCATCTGGCGCGAGAAGGTCGGCGTGACCGCCACGCGCAGCCGCCGCACCTGCGACTCGGGCTCGCGCCCCGGCACCTGCCGGAGCGCCGCGATGGCCTCGCGAACGCGCGCCAGGTAGGCCATGCCGTCGGTGGTGAGGCTGAAGTCGCTGCCCGTGAAGAACTTGAGCCCGAGCAGCAGCTCGAGCTGGCGGATGCGGTGGCTCACCGCGCTGGGTGTCACGGCGAGCTCCTCGGCCGCGAGGTTCACGCTGCGCAGCCGTGCCACGGCCTCGAAGGCCTGCAGGCCCTGTGTCGAGGGGAGACGCGGAGAAACCATCTTTTGTCGGAAGGGGTAGCGGGGTAGGATGGTAGCGAACGCTCCCGGCCCCTGCGGACGGGGCACCGGCTCAGAAGAATTTCCAACAACAAGGAGACGAGCGCATGGTCTGGCAACAGGTTTACAACCCCTTCGGCAACATGATCGTATCGACGGCGCTGGCCGCGATACCGGTGGTGGTGATGCTGGTGTGCCTGGGGTTGCTTCACGTCAAGGCGCACTACGCGGCGGGGCTGGGCCTGCTGAGCGCCGTGCTCATCGCGGTGTTCGCCTTCGGCATGCCTGCCGACATGGCGGGCAAGGCCGCCTTCCTCGGTGGCATCACCGGCCTGCTGCCCATCGGCTGGATCGTGTTGAACATCATCTTCCTGCAGCAGCTCACGCAGCAGAACGGCAGCTTCCAGATACTGCAGGACTCCATCGCGGGCATCACGGAAGACAGGCGCCTGCAGCTGCTGCTCATCGCATTCGCCTTCGGTGCGTTCTTCGAAGGCGCGGCGGGCTTCGGCACGCCGGTGGCGGTCACCGCGGCCATCCTCATCGGGCTGGGTTTCTCGCCGCTCGCGGCATCGGGGCTCTCGCTCATCGCCAACACCGCGCCGGTGGCCTTCGGCGCACTGGGCACGCCGGTCATCACGCTGGCCAAGGTGCATGGCTACGACCTGATGGCGGTCACCGCGATGATCGGGCGGCAGCTGCCGTTCTTCTCGCTGCTCGTGCCGTTCTGGCTCATCTGGGCCTTCGCGGGGCGCAAGGGAATGATGGAGGTGTGGCCGGCCATCCTGGTCACGGGCGTGTCCTTCGCGATTCCGCAGTTCCTGGTGTCGAACTACATCGGCCCGGAGCTGGTGGACATCATCGCGGCCATCGTCTCGATGGTGTGCCTGGTCGCGTTCCTGCGCGTGTGGAAGCCGAAGAAGGTCTGGACCTCGGTGTCGCTCAAGGGACACGAGGCTGACGGCGGCGAGGCGTCCGCGGCCGTCGCGCCGACGAAGCATTCGAGCGCCGCCGTCATCCGCGCCTGGACGCCGTGGCTCATCCTCACCGTGTTCGTTTTCATCTGGGGCCTGCCCTCGGTGAAGATCTGGCTCAACGGCATCTTCGCGCCGAGCTTTCCCATCGACGGGCTGCACAACATGGTCGAGAAGGTGGCGCCGGTGGTGCCCAAGCCGACGAAGGAGGGCGCGGTCTACCAGCTGCTGCTGCTCTCGGCCACGGGCACCGGCATCCTGGTGTCGGCCATCGTGGGCGGGCTGGTGATGAAGTACAACCCGATCCAGCTCGTGGCCGCCTATGGCCGCACGCTGTGGCTGGTGAAGTTCTCGCTGCTCACCATCGTGCTGATGCTCGCGCTGGGCACGCTCACGCGCTACTCGGGGCTGGACACCACGCTGGGCTTGGCCTTCGCCAACACCGGCGTGCTGTATCCCTTCTTCGGCACGCTGATGGGCTGGCTGGGCGTGGCGCTCACCGGTTCCGACACCGCATCGAACGTGCTCTTCGGCGGCATGCAGAAGGTGGCGGCCGACCAGCTCGGCCTGAGCCCCAACCTGATGGGCGCGGCCAACAGCTCGGGCGGCGTGATGGGCAAGATGATCGACGCGCAGTCGATCGTGGTGGCTTCCACCGCCACGCGCTGGTTCAACCATGAAGGCGAGATCCTGCGCTACGTGTTCTTCCACTCCATCGCGCTGGCCTGCCTCGTGGGCTTCTACGTGACGCTGCAGGCCTACGTGTGGCCGTTCACGCTGATGGTCGTGAAGTAGCGGCTGTCGAGGCGGGCAGCGTGGCCGCCAGCGCCTGAAGCAGCCGGCGCAGGTCGTCGACCGCTTCGCGCGCGAGCGCGGCACCGCCCATCTGCGCCTTGACGATGGCGCCGTCGACGCCCAGCGCGGCGGCCTGCGCAACCGCCATGCGGCGCGGGCTTTCCAGTGATTCGGGCATCAGTCCGGCGATCACCTCGACCATCTCGCGCTTGTGCTCGCGCGAGATGTCGCTCGCGCCGCTCACGCTGCCGCCCACCTCGACCACCGAGTTGATGAAGGCGCAGCCGCGGAAGGTCGGGTCGGCGAACCACTCGGCCATCGCGTCGGCCAGCACCTCCAGCGCCTGGCCGCCGCCGATGCGCTGTTGCGCGCCGAGCCGGCCGAGCGCATCGACGAACCATGCCATCCACAGGCCGTGGCGGTGATCGAGGAAGGCCCGCACCAGGTCGTCCTTCGACGGGTAGTGCCGGTAGAAGGTGACCTTGGTGACGCCCGACGCGGCGATGACGCGGTCGATGCCGGTGGCGCGGATGCCGTCGGCGTAGAAGAGGTCGTGCGCGGTGCGCAGGATGCGCTCGCGCGCCGGCAGTTCGGAGATGGAAGAGATGTCCATGGCGCGATTGTAGGCATGTAGACAGGTCTGTCTACATGTGGCACATTCCGGCGCATTCCCCTTCAACCTCCATCGAAAGAACCACCATGGAATCACGCCCGCCGCTGCCGCCCTTCACCCTCGAATCCGCCACGCAGAAGGTACAGGCCGCCGAAGACGCCTGGAACTCGCGCGACCCCGTTCGCGTGAGCCTGGCCTACACGCCCGACACCGAATGGCGCAACCGCGCCGATTTCGTCAACGGCCGCGAGCAGGTGGTGGAGTTCCTGTCGCGCAAGTGGGTGCGCGAGCTCGACTACCGCCTGAAGAAGCAACTCTGGGCCTTCATGGACAACCGCATCGCGGTGCGCTTCGAGTACGAATGGCACGACGACTCGGGCCAGTGGTATCGCAGCCATGGCAACGAGAACTGGGAGTTCGCGGAGAACGGCCTCATGCAGAGGCGCTTCGCGAGCATCAACGACCAGCCCATCAAGGAATCGGACCGCAAGTTCCACTGGGCGCGCTGACCTCGTGTCGTTCCCTCTCCCCTCGGGGAGAGGGTCAGGGTGAGGGCCGGAGCGCCAATGCCGCCGCGCTCCATCCATCGCCGACGCACCCTCACCCCAACCCTCTCCCCGAGGGGGAGAGGGGGCAAGACCCCGGCATGGCTGTTGCCTGCCTGAGCTCACTCAACAGGAGACCCCATGAACCGCAACGACGTCACCGAGAAAATCATCGCCACCAAGGTCAGCAAGGGCATCCAGTGGGCCGACGTGGCCAGGAAGGTGGGCCTCTCGAAGGAGTGGACCACCGCCGCCTGCCTGGGCCAGATGACGCTCGACGACAGGCAGGCGAAGATCGTCGGCAAGATCTTCGGCCTCACCGCCGAGGAGCAGAAGTGGCTGAAGGTGGTGCCCTACAAGGGCTCGCTGCCCACGCCGGTGCCCACCGATCCGCTCATCTACCGCTGGTACGAAGTGGTGAGCGTGTACGGCACCACCATCAAGGAGCTCATCCATGAAGAATTCGGCGACGGCATCATGAGCGCCATCGACTTCAGCATGGACATCCAGCGCGAGGCCGACCCGAAGGGCGACCGCGTCAACGTGGTGCTGTCGGGCAAGTTCCTGCCCTACAAGACCTACTGAGCCTACTGAGCGTATTCGGCCGGGCGCGGCCGCTGCTGCTGATGTTGCCTGGCGGGCGGGCGCACTGCGCCGGCGGTGATGCCGTAGCCCTCGATGGCCCCCGCGATCGAGCGCGCCACCGCATCCACCGGCACCGCGATGCGCCGGTTGGTGCGCATGCGTTCGCGCGCGTAGCTGGCCGCGATGCGCTCGGCCAGCGGATCGATGGGGCCGTGCACGTCGGGGCTCACTACCGTCACGTGCAGCCGGCCGGCATGCTCCTGCCGCAGGCCCTCGGAGATCGCGTTCACCGCGTACTGCGTGCCGTGGTACACCGCCGAGCCCGGCGACAGCCCGTGCATCGCCACCGGCGCCACGTTCACGATGTGGCCCCAGCCCTGCTCCTGCATCGTCGGCAGCACCGCCGCGATGCCCAGCAGCACGCCGCGCAGGTTCACGTCGATCATGAGTTCCCACTCCTCGATCTTGCGGTTCCACAGCGGCGACATCGGCATCACGCCCGCGGCGTTGACGAGCACGTCGATCTGCTCGTGCGTCTCGAGCGCGAATTCGGCGAACGCTTCCATGTCGGGCCGGTGCGTCACGTCGAGCCTCTGGAAGCTCGCCGTGCCGCCCGTGGCCGTGATCTCGGCCGCGAGCGAGGCGAGCCTGTCGGTGCGGCGCGCACCGAGCACCACCTTGGCGCCGCGCCGCGCAAGCAGCCTGGCGGTCGCTTCGCCGATGCCGCTGCTCGCGCCGGTGATGAGTACGACTTTTTCCTGGATCGTGGTCATGGTGAACTCCTCGTGCTGGTCTGTCTGCCGTGGGGCGCACACTGGAATGAGCGTGGGCCGGGCATGCAGAGAAGTGTGCGTTTTCGCGAGCCCGAAGCGGTAGACGAATCGAACGCGGTTTTTGCCTGATCCTGCAAAACGCGGTGCCGACCGCGGCCGCCGCTTCGCCCGCTCGGCGCCGCGTAGTGCTTTCGCGGTAGAGAAGGCTCAAGCGGAGCGTTTGGCGCTTCGTGCGAGTTTCTTGCCTGATTCCCCGAAGCAGCAGCGGCAGGGGCGGCGGGCCGATGCATCCATCGGTAATTCGCTTTGCACCATGTCGCAAGGATTGAGCAAGAGCCCGAAATCGCCGATGCTGCGCCGATGGACAACCAGCCTCCCCGGAACACGGCCCGCCCGCGCATCTACCTCGCGGGGCCGGACGTCTTTCGCCCCGACGCCAGGGAGCATTTCGTGAGGCTGTCGGCCGCGTGCGAAGCAGCGGGCCTCGCGGCCCTGCTGCCGGCCGATGGCAACGAAGAGCTGATCTCCGAGGCGCCCGAGAAGCAGATCTACGAAGCCAACATGCAGCGCCTTCGCGGCGCGGACGGCGTCGTCGCCAATCTTGCGAGCTTCAGGGGCATGGAGCCCGACTCGGGCACCGTGTTCGAGGTCGGCGCGGCGATCGCGCTGGGCATCCCGGTCGTGGCCTACGGCGTTCCCGAAGGCAGCTATGCAGACCGCGTGCGCGCCGCGCTGCCGTGCGAAGTCGACGCGAACGGCGTGCTGCGCGAAGCCGGCACCAGCATCGCGGTCGAGGACTTCGGGCAGCAGCTGAACCTGATGCTGGCGTGTTCGATTCACATCGAGGCTACGCCGGAGGCGGCGTTGAAAAAGATGTCGCACTTGCTGGCTGTCCACCGCGCGACAAAAGCAGGAAACCCCTGATCGAATCGCCGCGCGCCGGCCCCTAGGATCGGCTCCATCGATCACTGTATGGAGCACTGCATGCCGACCACCGAGACCCACTTCGAGCTCACCGCCAACGACGGCGTCACGGTGGAGGTCCATCGGTGGCTGGGCACGGCGACGGCGCCGCGCGCCATCGTGCAGCTCGCGCATGGCATGGGCGAGCATTCGCTGCGCTACCGGCATCTGGCGGAGTCGCTGGTGCGCGCGGGGTACGTGGTGTATGCGAACGAGCATCGCGGGCATGGCAAGGGTGCGCAGGCGCGCGGTGAGCTGGGCGAGTTCGGGCCGCGCGCGTTCGCCGGGCTGGTGGACGACATGGCGCTGCTGAGCCGCCATGTGCGCGGGGTGCATCCCGGGCTGCCGCTGATCCTGTTGGGCCACAGCATGGGTTCGTTCGCGCTGCAGTACTACCTCGTCGAGCACGGTTCGCTGCTCGCGGGCGCGGCGCTGTCGGGCACCTCGGCGCTCGACCTGCTGGGAACCGCGCTGCAGTCGGGCTTCAAGCTGGAAGACATGAACGCCGCGCTGCCCGACGTGCGCACGCCCTTCGACTGGCTCAGCCGCGATCCGGCGCAGGTCGATGCGTACATCGCCGATCCGCTGTGCGGCTTCACGGTCTCGCCGGAGGGGCTGGGTTCGATGTTCGCGAAGCTGGGCGACCTGACGCCCGAGGCGATGCGCAAGACTATCCGGCCCGAGCTGCCCTTGTACCTGTTCATCGGCGGCGAAGACCCGGTGAGCAACAAGGCCGAGTGGTTCTATCCGCTGGTGGAGCGCTACCGCGAGGCGGGGCTGCGCGACGTGTCGTGCCACGTGTTCGGCGGAGCTCGCCACGAGGCGCTGAACGAGACCAACCGCGACGAGGTCGAGGCGGTGCTGCTCGCGTGGATCGCGCGGGTGGTGGCGAAGGGCTGACGAGCCGGAAGACTCCGGCCGTAACAATGGATGGGGCTGGGCCGGGCGGCAGGCGCCGCCAGCTTGCCGCTACTGCTTTCTGCAATCGCCCATGGTCACGGTGCCGTCCTTGCACTCGGTGATCATGGGTTCGTCCGCGCCCTGGGCCGCAGCCGTAGCAGGAGGCGTCGGGGCAGATGCAGGGATGGATGCAGGAGCAGGAGCCGGTGCGGCCCCCGCGTCCTTCAGATAGACGACCTTCTTCGTGCCGAGCTCGCAGCTGCCTACCACCTGGCCGTTCGCCGATGCGTTCGCATCGATGACGGTGACGGTGAAGCGCGCCACGCCGCTCGCGGCGATCTTCTGTTCGATGCGGGTGCGCAGCGCCTCGCAGTCCTCGGCCGCAAGGGCTGTGCCCGCCGCGCCGGCCAGGGCCAGCACGGCAGGAAGCATCGCGAGCCTGAAGGGCTTCATGGCGACTGCCATCCGCACGATGTCGATCGGCCTTCTTAGGCCGAAGCCAGCGCCGCGTTGAGCGTGGCGCTCGGGCGCATGATGGCCGAGAACTTGACCGGGTCGGCCAGGTAGTAGCCGCCGATGTCCACCGGCTTGCCCTGCACGGCGGCGAGTTCGTCGACGATCTTCTTCTCGTTGGCCGCGAGCGTCTCGGCCAGCTTGCTGAAGGCGGCCTGCAGTTCGAGGTCTTCGGTCTGCGCGGCCAGTTCCTGCGCCCAGTACATCGCCAGGTAAAACTGGCTGCCGCGGTTGTCGAGCTGGCCGGTCTTGGGCGATGGGTTCTTGTTGTTGTCGAGCAGCTTGCCGGTGGCGGTGTCCAGCGTCTTGGCGAGGATGGTCGCCTTCTTGTTGTTCGTCTTCAGGCCCAGATCTTCCAGGCTCACGGCCAGCGCGAGGAATTCGCCCAGCGAGTCCCAGCGCAGGTGGTTCTCTTCCACCAGCTGCTGCACGTGCTTGGGGGCCGAGCCGCCCGCGCCGGTCTCGTACATGCCGCCGCCGGCCATCAGCGGAACGATAGACAGCATCTTGGCCGAGGTGCCCAGCTCCATGATGGGGAACAGGTCGGTCAGGTAGTCGCGCAGGATGTTGCCGGTGGCGCTGATGGTGTCCAGGCCGCGGACCACGCGCTCTAGCGTGTAGCGCATGGCGCGCACCTGGCTCATGATCTGGATGTCCAGGCCCGTGGTGTTGTGCTCGTGCAGGTACATCTTGACCTTGGTGATCAGCTGCGCCTCGTGCGGACGATAGGCGTCGAGCCAGAACACCACCGGCATGCCGGAGTTGCGCGCGCGGTTGACGGCCAGCTTCACCCAGTCGCGGATCGCGGCGTCCTTGACCTGGCACATGCGCCAGATGTCGCCCTGCTCCACTTCCTGGCTCATCAGCACTTCGCCGGTGTCCAGGTCGGTGATGTTGGCGACGCCGTCCTCGGCGATCTCGAAGGTCTTGTCGTGCGAGCCGTATTCCTCGGCCTTCTGCGCCATGAGGCCCACGTTGGGCACGGTGCCCATGGTCTTGGGGTCGAAGGCGCCGTGCCACTTGCAGAAGTTGATCATCTCCTGGTAGATGCGGGCGAAGGTCGATTCGGGCATCACGGCCTTCACGTCCTTCAGGCGGCCGTCGGCGCCCCACATCTTGCCGCCGTTGCGGATCATCGCGGGCATGGAGGCGTCCACGATCACGTCGTTGGGCGAGTGGAAGTTGGTGATGCCCTTGGCCGAGTCGACCATCGCGAGTTCAGGGCGGTGCTCGTGGCAGGCGTGCAGGTCGCGCTTGATCTCGTCCTGCGTGCTCTGCGGCAGCGTGGCGATCTTGTTGTAGAGGTCGACCATGCCGTTGTTGACGTTGATGCCCAGCTCGTCGAACAGCTTGCCGTGCTTCTCGAAGGCTTCCTTGTAGAAGATCTTCACGCAGTGGCCGAACACGATGGGGTGCGAGACCTTCATCATGGTGGCCTTCACGTGCAGCGAGAACATCACGCCGGTCTTGTGCGCGTCCTCGATCTCCTTTTCATAGAAGGCCAGCAGCGCCTTCTTGCTCATGAACATGGAGTCGATGATCTCGCGGTCGAGCAGGGCGACCTTGGGGTTGAGCACGATGGTCTTGCCGCTCTTGGTGATGAGCTCCATCTTGACGTTGCGCGCGCGGTCGAGCGTCATGGACTTCTCGCCGTGGTAGAAGTCGCCGCCGTGCATGTGCGAGACGTGCGAGCGCGAGGCCTGGCTCCAGTCGGCCATGCTGTGCGGGTTCTTGCGCGCGTATTCCTTCACGGCCTTGGGGGCGCGGCGGTCGGAGTTGCCTTCGCGCAGCACGGGGTTCACGGCGCTGCCGGTGCACTTGTTGTAGCGCGCGCGGATGTCCTTGTCCTCATCCGTGGTCGGGTTCTCGGGGTAGTCGGGAATCTTGTAGCCCTTGCCCTGCAGTTCCTTGATGGCCGCCTTGAGCTGGGCCACCGAGGCGCTGATGTTGGGCAGCTTGATGATGTTGGCTTCGGGCTTGAGCGTGAGCTTGCCCAGTTCGGCGAGGTTGTCGGGCACCTTCTGCTCGTCGCTCAGGTAGTCGGGAAACTCGCCCAGGATGCGGGCCGCCACGGAGATGTCGCTGGTCTCGACGTTGATGCCGGCCGGGTTCGTGAAGGCGCGGATGATCGGCAGGAACGCGTAGGTCGCCAGCAGGGGCGCCTCGTCGGTGAGGGTGTAGACGATGGTGGGTTGCTTCGAGCTCATGCGCTTCTTCCGTAGATCCTGGTTGTCGGGGTGGCTGGAACTTCCGGCTTTCCGGGGGTAGCCCGTTTTTTGCCGGAGCCCCCGATTGTCGCCCGCCGGGACCGTGTTTCGCCATGCGGGTTGCGAAGCCCCCGGCGCGAAGCGCGTCTTAACGGGGCTGCGGCTGGCCGGAAACGGACTTTTCGAGCATTTCCCGGGCCAGGTCGACGAAGGCGCGCAGCTTGGGCGCCTGGGCCGCGCGGCGCGGAAAGTACAGGAACAGCCCCGGCTCTCCGAAGGCCGAGCGCGGCAGCAGCTGGCGCAGGCGGCCTTCGCGCAGTTCGGCGCGCACCAGCGGCTCGAAGATGTAGGCGATGCCCACGTCGGCCAGCGCCAGGTCGCAGGCGTAGAGCGCGTCGGTGACCCGCACGGTGCCCGGCACTTCGACCGAGACGTGGGCGCCGGCCTGGTCGCGCAGGTCCCAGGCGTACACGCCGCCCGAGGTCACGAAGCGGAAGCCGATGCAGTTGTGCCGCTGCAGCTCCTCGATGCCGCGCGGCTCGCCCGCAGTGGCCAGGTAGCGCGGGGTGGCCACCAGGATGGCCTCGAAGGGCGGGGTGAGCCGCACCGCCACCATGTCCTGCGCGACGGTGTGGCCCAGCCGCACGCCGGCGTCGTGGCCGCTTGCGACGATGTCGGCCAGGCCGTCGTCGCAGGTGATCTCCATCACCAGGCCCGGGTGGCGGCGCGCCATTTCGGCCACCAGCGGCGTCATGGCCAGCGGCAGCGCCACATGGGGTGCGTTGATGCGCAGCACGCCGCTCACCCGCCCGAGCGACTCACCGAAGCGGTCCACCGCGTCGGCGATCTCGCCCATGGCCGGGGCCAGCATGCCGATGAAGCCGGCGCCGGCCTCGGTCAGCCGCACGCTGCGGGTGGTGCGCGCGAAGATCGGCTGGCCCAGGTGGTCCTCGACGGCGCGCACCGCGTGGCTCACGGCCGAGGCGCTCATGCCCAGCTCGGCGGCCGCGGCGGCGAACCCGCCGCGCCGGTGCACGGCCAGCACGATGGCGAGATGCGGGAGCAGGGTGCGGTCCATTCATGCACTGTATCGCACAGTGCATTCGATTTGAACCGGCTAGTCGTTGAGTGCGATTGCTGGAACAGTCACGCCATGCCTTCACGGCAACCCTCAACCCTTCAAGGAGCCAGCATCATGTCCAACATCGCCATCACCTCTTCGCAGACCCGCCAGACCTGGTTCATCACCGGCGCCGCTTCCGGCTTCGGCCACGCCTTCGCCGAGCACGCGCTGGCCCTGGGCCACAACGTGGTCGCCACCGCCCGCGACGCGAACCGCCTCGCCGACCTCGTGGCGCAGGCACCCGACCGCGTGCTGGCCACGCCGCTGGACGTGGACGCCGCCGGCGCCGCCGAAGCTGCCGTCGAGGCCGCGGTGGCCCGCTTCGGCCGCATCGACGTGCTCGTGAACAACGCCGGCTACGGCGCGGTCGGCGCCCTGGAGGAAACCTCCGACGCCGAGCTGCGCGCGCTGATGAACACCAACTTCTTCGGCGCCATGGCCGTCACCCGCGCCGCGCTGCCGGTGCTGCGCGCGCAGAAGTCGGGCGCCATCGTGAATATCTCCAGCCTCGGCGGGCAGCTGTCGTTCGCGGGTTTCAGCGCGTATTCGGCCTCGAAGTTCGCGCTGGAGGGCGCCTCGGAAGCGCTGGCGCAGGAGGTCGCGCCCTTCGGCATCAAGGTGCTGATCGTCGAGCCGGGCCAGTTCCGCACCCAGCTCGCGGGCAGCGGCATGCGCCACATGCCGGTGATCGAGGCCTACCAGCCGGTGGTGGGCGCCACCCGCGAGTTCGCGCACAGCATGCACAACACGCAGGCCGGCGATCCGCGCAAGGCGGCGGTGGCGATCGCGAAGGCGCTGGAGGCCGAGCACACGCCCCTGCGCCTGCAGCTGGGCGGCGACTCTGTCGACGCGGTGCGCGCCCATGCGCAGGCGCTGCTCAAGGACATGGAGGCCTGGGAAGCCCTGAGCCGCAGCACCGACTTCGACGCTGCAGCCTGAAGGCAGGCCTCAGCGCAGCGGCAGTTCGATGGTGGCCGCCAGCGGCACGGTGTCGATGCGCGCCGCGCTGGCCACGACGACCGCCTGCTTCGACTGCGCAGCAATCTCCGAGAGCGTGGCCCACAGGCAGCGTGTAGAGGGCATGTCCAGGCCGGCGGTCGGCTCGTCGAGCAGTACGAGCGGCCGGCCCGACGCGAGCCCGGCGGCCATCCAGACCTTGCGCTTCGAGCCGGTGGACAGCATGAACATCTTCTTGTCCAGGTGCGGCGCCAGCGAGAAGCCGTCGGCGATGGCCTGCCACTTCGCCTGGTCGAAGCCCGCATCGCCTTCGGCGAGCGAGGCCGTGCATTCGCGCGCGCTGAGCTGGTCGAAACGGTCGGTTTCGGGAGCGACGAAGAACACCTGGCGGCGATAGGCCTCGGGCGCGGCATCGAGGCTCGTCCCGGCCACGGTCAGCCGTCCGGCGGAGGCGGGCAGCGCACCGGCAATCACGTTGAGCAGCGCCGACTTGCCCGTGCCGGTATCGCCGTAGAGCAGCGTGACGCCCGGGCCGATGGATGCATTCCAGCCGGACACCAGCGCGGGTTGGTCGGGGTAGGCGAAGCGCAGCGTGTCGATCCGGAGCAGGGCGGGAGAAGAAGGATTCATGGTCGCGTGCGACTTTATCAACCAGCCGCGCCGCCGGTGGCTACCATCCGGCTCCATGACAAAGCTGCCGCTCCTGCTCGCCCTGCTGCCGTTCGCCACCGCGGTGCTCGCCGGTCCCGATCTTTCCGCGCCATCGGCGCAGGTGTTCGATGCGGTGAAGAAGCCCGATTCGCTCGACGCGCAATGGCGCACGCGCCTGTGCGCTCTGCTGCCGCAGCCCTGCGACGCGCAGCAACTGGGCCTCTATCGTCCGCGCGGCGCCGCGGCGGGCGACTATGTGGTGCTCTCCGCCGAGCCGCTGGCCATGGCGCGGGTCAGGCGGGATGCCGCAGACGCCAAGGGCTGGCAGCTCGCTCGCCTTCATGATTTCTCCGGCTACGCCCAGGCCCTGAAGAAAGACAGCGATGCCAGCCGGTCCGAGGCGCGACTCTCGCTCGCGCCGGCGCTCTACCCGGTGGCCGAGGGCAAGTGGGCCGTGGCCGTGCTGCAGACGGTGTCGGAAGGCTATTCGGGCGGCGGCGCCTCGTTCGACACCGCCGACTTCGTGCCGCTCGAAGGCGGCAAGGCGGTGCAGGAGGGCATTCCGTTCTCGTGCTCCAAGATGATCCGCGCCTGCTTCAGCGAGAAGGAATACAAGACCTCGAAGCACTGCCACGACGAGAGCTTCGGCAGCCTGCGCATCGCCTACGGCGAGACATTCAAGCCCGGCTCGCCCTACGACTGGCAATACACCTGGGTGCAGACCGAATGGCCGCAGAACGAGCCGCGCAGCGCGGCGACCACCACGCGCGTGTTGTTCACCGCCAGGACCACCGAGCGCGCGGGCTTCTGCGGCGGGCCGCAGTAGACAGCGGGCTCGCGCCTCAGTGGCGCGGCACGGTCGTCGTGCCCACGTGCATCGTGCGTCCTGCCCCCAGCCCAGCGATCACGAGCGCCACGCCCAGCCCGATGAAGAGCCACGACGAGGCGCGGAAGCTTCCCGTCCAGCCGTGCAGCAGCCCGGCCACCAGCGGCCCGAAGGCCGCCACCATGTAGCCCACGCCCTGCGCCATGCCCGAGAGGTGCGCGGCGACGTGCGAGTCGGGCGAGCGCAACACGATCATCGTGAGCGCCAGCGCGAAGGTGCCGCCCTGCGCGATGCCCAGCAGCACCGCCCAGGCCCACACGCCGAAGAAGCCGTCCAGCGGCGCGAAGAGCATCGCCAGCATCGCGCCCACCGTGAGCAGCGCCAGCACGACCGCCAGGCCGCGCTGGTTGCGCAGCTTCACCGCCAGCGCCGGCACCACGAGGCAGGTCACCACCTGCGTCATGACCGAAAGAGACACCACGTAGCCGGCCGTCTCGCTGCCCAGGCCGCGCTCGCGCAGGATCGGCGCGAGCCAGCCCATCACGATGTAGGCGAGGGCGGACTGCAGGCCCATGAAGAAGGTGACCTGCCAGGCCAGCCTGTCGCTCCAGAGCCCGCGCACGGTGAAGCCCGATTCGCTCGCCACCGGCTTCAGCGGCAGCGCCTGCGGCGCCCAGATCAGCGTGACCAGCGCGGCCGGCAGCGCCCACATCGCCAGCGCCATGGTCCAGCCGCCGCCCAGCGCGTGCTCGATCGGCACCGTGAGCCCGGCGGCGCTGGCCGCGCCGCCGCACACGGCCATGGTGTAGAGGCCCATCATCAGCGCCGCCTGCGAGGCGAAGTCGCGCTTCACCAGGCCCGACAGCAGCACGTTCGACACCGCGATGCCGCTGCCCGCGATGGCCGAGGCCAAAAAGAGCAGCGGGATGTTGCCGGTGCCGCGCAGCACCGTGCCGACCAGGATCAGCACCATGCAGCCGAGCAGCGTGCGCTCGGTGCCGAAGCGCCGGCCCAGGCCCGGCGCGAGTGGCGCGAACACGCCGAGGCAGACGATCGGCAGCGTGGTCAGCAGGCTTGCGGCGGTGGGCGAGAGGCCGGTGGCCTTGATGATTTCCGGCAGCACCACCGAAAGGCTGGCGAAGACCGGGCGCAGGTTGAAGGCGATCAGCACCACGCTGGCGCCGAGCAGGATGCGGCGCGCGAGGGTGGGGGCGGGCGTGGGGCGCGGCGCGGGCAGGCTGTCGGCCTCGGCGTCGATCAGCAGTTCGTCGCCGCAGCGGTGGGCGGAAGCGGAAGAAGAAGAGGAGGAAGAGGAGGAGGAAGAAGAGGCGCCGGCATTGCCGCGTGCGAGGGTGGCCGAGTTCATCACGACCCCAGCGCCAGTGCGTTGATCATCGGCGCCATGAAGGTGCGCACCGCCGCGGCGGCCACATCGGGGTCGCGGCTGGCGATGCCTTCGATGATGGCGCGGTGCGCGGCATCGTCGGGCTCGGGCAGGGCGCTGCCCATCGAGCTCGCGATGGTCTCCTTGATGTAGCCGGTGATGAAGCGGCAGGTTTCCGCCAGGGCGAGGTTGCCGGAGATGTCGACGATGGCGAGGTGGAAGGCCAGGTCGCGCTCGATGAAGGCCGCGCCGTTGTCGGCGGGATCGAAGCCGCCGCGCTTGTCGAGCAGCACATGCAGGCGGCGCAGGTCGCGCGCCGTGTGGCGCACGGCGGCGAGCCGGGCGGCTTCCACTTCGAGCGCGCGGCGCACCTCGAACTGGTCGCGCAGGCTCGCGAGCCGCATCTTCTGCAGGCTGGACGAAGGATCGAAGCCCGAGCGAACATAGGTGCCCGAGCCCTGGCGCACTTCGAGCAGCCCGCGCGACACCAGCGTCTTGACCGCCTCGCGCACCGTGCCCCGGCTCACGCCCAGCAGCTGGGCGAGCTGCGGTTCGATCGGGATGCGGGAGCCAACGGACCAGCGGCCGGCGGAGATCTCGGCGCGGATGCTGTCCGCGGCGGTGTCTGCAAGTGAAGTACGGGGAGCTTGGGCAAGCATCGGGAGTGAGCCTGGTCGTTCAATGATTGGATGAATTTTGCCTCCAAAAAGAAACCGGACTCCCCGCGCGGCGATTGATCCGGGTAGCACCCCGTAGAAAACCGCAACCCCTGTCCGCAGATCGCGCAAGCCGATTTCGCGGATTTGTCCTCATTAAGTGAATTTTTCCCGGCCTTGGGCAGCTGTTGCCGAAAGTGTTGTTCGTCTGGAGCGTCCTGTCAGAGAATGAAACTAAAGGTAGCTTGTGAATCGGCAAGTTGTTCTGCTCCACGGTCCGGCCCTCCCTTCCCGACCTTCCTGCGGAGCGTTCAGGGGAGCGCAAGAGAAATACGGACCGCGGCGGCGATATGAAGGACTTTTCTTTGTCGGATGTGCGGCTGTTCGCCAAGGCCGCGCAGCTCGGGGGACTGACTCCGGCCGCCGAAGTGCTCAAGGTGCCCAAGGCCTCCGCGTCGCGCCAGCTCCAGAGACTGGAAGCCACCGTCGGCCACCTGCTGCTGCATCGCGGCGCCACCCGCTTCGCGCTGACCGAGGAAGGCCGCGAGTTCCTGGTGGCGGCCCAACATGCGCTCACGATCCTCGACGACGTCATGCTCAACCTGTCCTCCGACGGCAGCGCCGTCACCGGGCGGTTGCGCATCGCCGTGCCGCACTACTATGGCCGCGAGCTGCTGATGAACCACCTGCCCGCCTTCATGACCGCCTACCCGCGGCTGGAGGTCACGGTCGAGACCGGCAAGGACCGCGCCGACCTGCGGCGAGACGCGGCCGACGTGGCCATCGGCTACGGCCGTGAGGGTGGCGACGAACTGGTCGTGCGCCACCTGAAGCAGGAGCCGCTGATGCTGTGCGCCGCGCCGGCGTATCTCGCGCGCCACGCTCCGGTGCAGGACCTGCCCGATCTGTCCGCGCACCGCTTCCTGACCACCGACGCCGAAGGGCGCAAGCGCGAGATCAGCCTCGCGGCCATCGAAAAGACGCACCGCGTGCGCGTGGAAAGCGTGTTCCAGTCGGACGACCCTGAAATGGTTTTGCGGCTCGCGCTGTCGGCGCGCGGCATCGCGCTGGTGCCGCAGTCGCTCGCGCGCCCGCAGATCGACGGCGCCACGCTGGTGCCGGTGCTGCCCTCGCTGGCCCTGAAGCCGCACGACATCCACCTGAGCTACCTGCCCGCGCGCCGCAACACGCCGAAGATCCGGACCTTCGTCGACTACTTCCTCGACGTGTTCAGGGCCCCTTGAATCAGCGCCGCGCGCCGCTGCCGTTGTTCTTCGCGACCACGCCCGCGCCGCGCACCTCGAGCCGGCGCTGGTCGACCACCTTGCCGCCGGCGTCCACCAGCTCGATCAGGTGGCGCCCCGGCCATGGAAACCATTGCACGGTGTTGCCGCGCGCCAGCGGCTTGCCGTCGATGCGCCACTGCACGCCACGGCCCTCGGAATCGAAGCGCACGCGCTGGCGCTGCGGCGGGATGTCGGGGTCCAGCGCGATGATGGTGCCGTCGGCCGGCGCGGTGATGCGCGCCGGGGCGGAAGCATCCGTCGTCATGCCGGTGTCCAGCGCGAAGAGCGGCTGCTCCGTGCCCTGCAGGAACCACTCGCTGCGCGAAGCCTCCAGCGGATTGCCGTCGGCGCCGGGGCCGAAGCTCACCTGCATCTGGACCAGGCCCGGCGGCGGCGAAGGCGCGCGGCTCGGCTCGCGCGCGTGCAGGAAGCGCATCACCTCGGCCCACACCGGCGCGGCGCCGCTGGTGCCGCTCACGTCCCACATCGACTCGCCGCTGGCGTTGCCCACCCACACGCCCACCGTGTAGCGCTGCGACCAGCCCACGGCCCAGTTGTCGCGCATGTCCTTGCTGGTGCCGGTCTTCACGGCGGTCCAGAAGCGGGTGGAAAGAATGCTGTCGAGGCCGAAGGTGCGCGTGCGCGCGTTCGGGTCGGAGAGGATGTCGCCCACGATGAAGGCCGCTCGCGCGTCGATCGGCGTCGGCGGCGAGGCCGGCGCGGTTTTCGATTTCTCCGCGGGCCGCGGCGCCAGCGTCGTCGTTCCGTAGCGTCCGCCGTTGGCCAGCATGCGGTAGGCGTTGGTGAGCGACAGCAGCGACACCTCGGCGCTGCCGAGCGCGAGGCTGTAGCCGTAGTAGTCGCCGCTCTCGCGCAGCGGCAGCCCGGCGGCGCGCAGCTCGCGCGCGAAGGCCTCGGGCGACACCATCACCAGCGTGCGCACGGCCGGCACGTTCAGCGATGCCGCCAGCGCGGTGCGCGCCGACACCGGGCCCTTGAAGCGGCGGTCGTAGTTCTGCGGAATGTAGAGGCCGCTGGCGGTGCTGATCTGCGCCGACGAGTCCTCGATCAGCGATGCCGCCGTGATGCGCTTCTCGGCGATCGCCTGGGCGTAGAGCAGCGGCTTGAGCGTGGAGCCGGGCTGGCGCAGCGCCGTGACGCCGTCGACCTCCGCCGCCTGGCTCAGAGGGCCGGAGGAGCCGACCCAGGCGAGCACCTCGCCGGTCGCGTTGTCGAGCACGACGAGGGCGCCGTCTTCGACGTGCCGCTCGCGCAGTTCGCGCAGGTGGCGCTGCAGCGTGTCGAGCGCGAAGCGCTGCAGCGGCGCGCGCAGAGTGGTGCGCACGCCGGTTTCCCTGTCCTTGCCTTTCGACGCCGCAACGGCTGCGGTTGCAACGGGCGCAGCCGCCGAGTTCGCGTCGCGGATCTCGCGCAGCACGCGCCGCGCGGCGTGCGGCGCGATCCCTTCGTTCGGCTCGAAGGCCCGGCGCTGCACGGCCGCGCTGGTGAACATGTCCAGCGCCTCGCAGTCGGTCTTCTGCTGCGGTTCCATGGTGCGCAGCACCTCGCAGGCGCGCTGCGCCACCATGGCGGGCTTGGCGTTGGGCGCGCGCACCAGTGCCGCCGCCACGCTGGCCTCGCGCGCGTCGAGCCCGCTGGGCGCCTTGCCGAAGAGCGTGCGCGACAGCGCGTCGATGCCCACGATCTCGCCGCGGAACGGCACGGTGTTGAGGTACGCCTCCAGGATCTGGTCCTTGCGCCAGTTGCGCTCCAGCTGCGCGGCCGCCACCGTCTGCCCGATCTTCTGCGTGAAGCTGCGGCCGCCCGGGCTGCGGCGGAGGTCCTCGTCGAGCAGGCCCGACAGCTGCATCGTGATGGTCGATGCGCCGCGCGTGCGCGTGTTCCAGAGATTGCCCCAGGCGGCGGCCGAGACGGCGCGCCAGTCGATGCCGCTGTGCTCGTAGAAGCGCTTGTCCTCGCTCAGCACCATGGCCGTGCGCAGCGCTGGGGACACGTCGGCCAGCGCGGTCCACTGGCCGCGGCGCACCGTGGGGTCGGTGCGCACGCGCTGCAGCAGTTCGCCGTTGCGGTCGAGCACGGCGGTGTCGGACGAGCGGAAGTCGCGCTTCACGTCCTCGAAGCTCACCACGGCCCGGGCCGGGAGCGTCCATGCCGCGGCGATCAGCAGGGCTGCGAGGGTCTTGCGGGAGAAGGCGGAGGGCGCGGGCTGCATCGGAGGAAAGGAGGCGGTATCCAGAAGCGAAAGCATGGGCGCCGCCATTCTCTCTCGCCGGTCCGCCACGGGAATCGCGCCTACTGCGCGACGGGCTGCGCGCTGCCTTGCGGCTTGCGCACCCCGGGGCAAAGTAAATGCCGGGTGCCACATCCCGTAACGAACTTCACGCGAGGGCTTCAATGCGGAAACCCGGCGCGTACCGACGTGGCCTTCAATGCACTACCGGCTCGCAGGAGGCGAACCCCGGTTTCACAAACACTCCAAGGAGAACTCGCATGACGAAGACATTGGCGATCCTTCTGGCCGCATCGGCCATCCTCGCGGGCTGCGTGGTCGCACCCTACGACCGCCCGCCGCCGCCGCGCCCGCACTACGGCGACCGTGACCGCGACGGCGTGCCCAACCGCTACGACCGTGACCGCGACGGTGACGGCGTTCCGAACCGCTACGACCGCAATCCCAACAACCCGTACCGCAACTGATCCACAGCGCTGCGACAAATGAAGAAAAGGCCGCGAAGCTCCGTGCTTCGCGGCCTTTTCTTTTGAGTTGCTTTTGCGTTCAGAAGGGCTGCCCGCTCAGCCCGGCCGGCGCGCCATCAGCGCCCAGATGCCCGCCGCGCCCAGCAGCGAGCCGCCCGCGAGGTTGAAGCGCCGCTGCGCACGCGGCGACGACAGCAGCCTGCGTGCCGATCCCGCGAACACCGCGTAGAGCGTGGCATTGGTCGCGGCCAGCACCACGAAGGTGATGGCCAGCACCCACAGCTGGCGCGTCACGTCGGCGGCCGGGTTGATGAACTGGGGCAGGAAGGCCACGAAGAACACGATGCCCTTGGGGTTCAGCGCGGTCACCAGGTAGGTGTTGGCGAACAGGCGCAGGCGCGAGGCGGGCGCGGCCGGCGTGGCGATCTCGGCGGAGGTGATGCCCGCGCGCAGCAGCCTGATGCCCAGATACAGCAGGTACAGCCCGCCCACCCACTTCACCACCGTGAACCAGAAGGCCGAGGTGGCCAGCAGCGCGCCCAGCCCGAGCAGCGACACCACCAGCGCGGTGGAATCGCCCAGCGCCACGGCCGCCACCAGCGGCAGGTTGGCGCGCCGCCCGTGCGACATCGAATAGCTGATCACCGTGAGGATGGTGGGCCCGGGAATGACCAGCATGAGGGCGGAGGCCGCGACGAAGGCGAGCCAGAGTTCGATGGACATGTGCCTGTCTCCAGTAGTGGCGGGTTGTTGTTGCGGGAAGCGATTGTCTTCGTCAGATGCCGATGGCCGCGCGCGCGGCGTGCCAGGTGCCACGGTGCCCGTCCACGTAGCTGATGGGCGAGCTGGCGAGGTCGTCGAGATCCACGTCGTCCAGGCAGGTCACGTTCACGCCGTAGGCGCTCTCGCCGGTGGCGGGCGAATGGCCCACACCGAAGGCCCGCACGCCGCAATGCCTGCAGACGATGTAGTGGCTGTTGCGGGTGTCGAGCATCTGCTCGCTGAGTTCGGATTCGCCTTCGATCAACCGGAAGGCATCGGTCGCGACGATGGCGGGCCAGAAGCGGGTTTGGGTGCAGATCGAGCAGTTGCAGCGCAGCGTGCCGAGGCCGAGGTCGATGTCGGCCTCGAATCTCACGGCGCCGCAATGGCAGCCGCCTGTGTAGGTCTTTTTCATGTGCTCGGACTTCGCATGGTGGTGCTGGCAAGCACCATATCAAAGGCCGGGCGGCGGCGCTGCGCTGTGGTCATGGGCGCGGCCCTCCCGCCACCGGCTCAGGCGCGGGCGACCCAGCCCCGGAACGTGAAGCCCGTGAAGAAGAGGCGGATGTCCTTGAACCCCGCTTCGCGCAGCACGGCCTCGTCCTGCGAGGGCGAGAGGATCGACAGTTCCTTCTGGACTTTCTCCCGCGCCGCGGCCGCCTGGCGCGGATCGGAGCCCGAGGAGACGAGGAAGGCCGCGTAGCGCGACATCCAGAGGTCGCGTTCGCCTTCGCCGTCTTCCACGCTGAGATGCGCTGCGACGAACGGGGCGCCCGGCTTCAACCGGCGATGGATCTCGCGGGCCGTCGGCAGCCGCTGGTCCGTCGGCACGAAGTGGAAGGTCAGCAGGCAGGTCGCGCCGTCGAAGGGGCCGGCGGGCGCGTCCTGCACATAGCCTTCGTGCAGCGCCACGCGCGACATCAGCGGGCCCAGCCTCTGTGATGCGAGTTCAAGCATCGGGCCACTCGGATCGACCCCGTCGAGGATCCATTCCGGGTTGGCCTGCGCAAGGTCTTCCACTTCCAGGCCGCCGCCCGCGCCGACCACGAGCACCCGGCCATCGCTGGGCACGTGTTCCTCGAGAAGGATGCGCGTCATCGGCAGGAGCCCGCTGTATCCGGGCACGTTGCGCTTCGGGCCCTCGGCGTATTTGGCGACTGCGTCCGAGGTGCTGAAGGCGCTATGGGGTGTGTTGCTCATCCGAAGATGATGGCATGCGGGCGCGCAGCCATCGGCCACAGGGGGCAAGGCACGATCAGGCGGTGGAGCCGCTGCCGAAGCGCATCGCCGAGCGGGCCCTGGCGCGTTCCGCCTCCACAGCACGGTCGCGCGGTTCGGCCGTGGTGACAAGCGAATCGATCAGCCGCGCCGCCGTGGCGGCCACTTCATCGACCGCGCGATTGAATGCCGCCTCGTTGGCCTTGGAGGGCACGTTGAAGCCACTGAGCTTGCGCACGAACTGCAGCGCGGCGGCACGGATCTCCTGCTCTGTGGCGGGCGGCTCGAAGTTGTAGAGGGTCTTGATGCTGCGGCACATGGGCGCTCTCCGTTCGATGGCGAGGTGGCGCCAGTCTAGCGGCCGGAATTCAGGGGAGCCCGCTGACGAAGCCGCCGTACCAGCTCGCGAGCTTGCTCCATGGAATCTCGATCCGGTTCTCGCTGCTGTCGCGGCCCCAGGTGACGAGGTCGAAGATGGCGCCGTTGGCCGTCACATCGACGGAATTCACCAGCATGAAGTGGCCGCCGAATACGCGCATCGTCATGTCGTCGCGCAGGCTGCGGCCCAGCGCCATGTTGGCCAGGCTGCCCGCGGCACACATCATGACGGTGTGGCCAGCGTTGCGCTTGTGGCGCATCTGGTTCAGGTGCGGGCCCACGGTGTTTTGGCCGACGCTGGTACGGTGCGCCTTGATGAGCAGGCCACGCAGGCGCCAGCTGCCCATGTGACTGTGGTCCTCCACATGCTGGTAGCCGGTGTCGCGCATCCACCGGACCATGTCGGCCGGCGAGGTCGCGCCTTCGAGCATCGTGTGAGTGAAGGGCGAGCGGTAGGCCAGGATGTTGCTGCCGTCGCGCAGGCTGGCCAGCGCGATGTAGTCGGCCTCGCAGATCCTCGGCGAGCCGGGGGCGCTGTTGATGCGCTTGCCCAGCAGCGAGGAGCCCGACTTGACCTTCACGGTCATCTGCCCGAGGGGGCCGCGGCGGTTTTCCGCCAGGCCGATCACGTAGGCCGCGTAGGCCTGAGGGGTTCGCTTCGCGATGTCGTGCATGAACGTGACCGGGCCGCACAGCGAATGGTGCTGCTGCTCGATGTACCTGTAGTCCGCGATCCGCACGATCAGTTGCAGCGCGATCCGCTCGCGCGAAAAATGCCGCCAGGGGAGCGCGGCGTTTCCGCGCAGGAAACCGCCCTGGTAGCTGTGCGGCTGGTTCTGCGGGTCGGGGCGCGCGCCGATCACGAGGTCCAGCGCGGCAGCAGCCTCGGCACTGGGAACCCAGCGCCCGTTTCTCAGCAGGCGGCGGCTGTACTGCTCGACTTCGTCCGCGGTCGGTACCGTGTCCACGTCGGCTCCGGCGCGCAGCAAGGTTTCCCGAGCGATCGTCTTGTCTTTCCACAAGGCCTGTTGCAGCACCTGATCGAGCGTCGGCATGGTCCGTCCCCTGGTGTTGAGTCATCGGCTGCCCGGCTTGGGCGGGCGGCAAGATAGCACCCGCGGTGCAGGGCCGTCGATCCCCGAGAACAGGTAGGGCGGCGCACCGTCGCCGCGCGCCGGGGAGGAGGGGGCGAGCGCGGCCTGCACGATCGAGGACATGAGCCGCGCGAAAGCCGACGAAGCCCACCGACGGCTCCGCGCCGGACTGTTCCCACACGCATCCGCACCTCCCTCCCACCAACCGCGGGTTGCGCTCGCACAACATGGGGCGGTGAACAAGCCAGGAGGCCATCCATGACTTCGAAGCAGCAACAGCCAGAAGAGAAAGAAGGGAAATCGCCGGGGAAATTCCACTTTCCCACATCCGGCAACCCTGAGCAGGGCAAGGTCGAGAAGGCTAGGCCCACCGAGCAGCCTGCCAGCGAGGAAGCGCTGGACAGCGGTGTGGAAGAGTCCTTTCCGGCCAGCGATCCGGTGTCCGTCACCGTGACCAAGGTGAAGCTGCCGTCCTCGGAAAAGAAGAAGGACGTCGAAGAGAAGGCGAAGGCCGGCAAGGGCTGAAGTCAGGCACACCGCCGTGCAAGCGCTTTCTTCCGAAGCCAGGGCGGCGGGCACAGTGCCCGGCCCGTGCAGCGTCGTCACGCTCGACGTGGACCCGCGCGGCTACTGCACCGAGCACGAGCATGCCACCCGCGCCAACTACGGGCGGCGGCTGGCGGTGCTGATCGGCTGCGCTTTCGAAGGGGAGTACGTCTCCCCGGCGCCCTCGGGATCGCGGCACTATTTCGTGCCCAGCGATACCCTTTCCGACCCGGCCCGGGTGCACGCCATGGGCATCGCCGGGGTGGACGACCTGTTCGGCGGTGTGGTGCCGCATGCCTTCGTCGCCACCAAGGTCATCAGCCACCCGCTGATCGACGAGAACAGTGCCGCGAGACCGGACGGCTGGTCGACGCGCTTCGCCCGCGAGGTCGGCGACGCAGTCCTGCCGGGCTTCTCGTGCTTCTCGGCCGGCGAGGCGCTGAGGGCAGGGCGCGCGATGCTCGATGCGGGGCCCGTGCGCCTCAAGCCGGTGACGGCTACCGGCGGACGCGGGCAGATCGTCGTCGAGCGCACCGAGGCGCTCGGCAGCTGCATCGCCGAGATGGACCAGGCCGGCCTCGCGCGAAGCGGCCTCGTTCTCGAAGCGAACCTGGAAGACCCCGTCACCTGGAGCGTCGGGCAGCTGCTGGTGGCCGGCATGATCGTCAGCTACTGCGGCGTGCAGCGCACCACCGGCGACAACGCCGGCGAGGAGGTCTACGGCGGCTCCGATCTGGTGATGGTGCGCGGCGACTTCGACGCGCTGATCGCCGGCGTCGCGTCGCCCTCGCTGCGCCGCGCCATCGAGCAGGCGCGCCGCTATCACCAGGCGGTGATCGACTGCTACCCCGGCTTCTTCGCCTCGCGCGTGAACTACGACGTGGCGCAGGGCGTCGACGGCAGAGGCGAATGGCGCTCGGGCGTGCTGGAGCAGTCGTGGCGCGTGGGCGGCGCCACCGGCGCCGAGATCGCAGGGCTCGAAGCGCTGCATGCCGACCCCGGGCGGCGCGAGGTGCGCGCCTCGTGCTTCGAGGTCTACGGCCCCTCGGTGCTCGTGCCCGCCGATGCCATCGTGGCCTACCAGGGGACGGACAGCCGCGTCGGCCCGCTCGCGAAGTACACGATCCTGCCTGGAGACCGCCATGCCGACGCGCCATAGCACCATCGACATTCCGGTCGACGGCCAGCATATCGAGGGCACGCTGTTCGCGGCCTCGACGACCGTGCCGGGGGTGCTGCTGGTGCATGGCTGGGACGGCAGCCAGGAGCAGTACGCCAGGCGCGCGCACGAACTGGCCGCACTTGGCTGCGTGTGCCTGACCTTCGACCTGCGCGGCCACGCGCGCCACGCCGCGCAACGCATGGAGGTGACGCGCGAGGACAACCTGCGCGACGTGCTCGCGGCCTACGACGCGCTGGTCGGCCACCCGGCGGTCGATCCGGCGGCCGTCGCCATCGTCGGCAGCAGCTACGGCGGCTACCTGGCGGCGCTGGTCAGCGCCATGCGGCCGGTGCGCTGGCTGGCGTTGCGCGCGCCCGCGCTCTACCGCGACGGCGAGTGGGACACCCCCAAGGGGCAGCTCAGCCGCTCCGACCTGGTCGCCTACCGCCGATCGCTGGTCGGGCCCAAGGACAACCGCGCGCTCGCGGCCTGCGCGGACTTCGCCGGCGACGTGCTCATCGTCGAATCGGAGCACGACCAGATCGTGCCGCACCCGGTGGTCGAGAACTACCTCGGCGCCTTCAAGCGCGTGAAGTCGGTGACCTACCGCGTGCTCTCCGACGCGGACCACGCGCTCTCGAAGCAGGAGTGGCGCCAGGCCTACGGTGCGCTGCTGGTGTCGTGGATCACCGAGATGACGCTCGGCGCCAAGGCGACGGCCACCCTCACGAAGCCGGTGACCACCGCAACGGCCTGAGGCCGCCGCCCACCGTTCACCGCTGCAGCGCGGCCTCGGCCGCCAGCGCCACCGCCGCCAGCCGTGCGTCGTCGCCGCGTACCGAGGCCAGCATCAGGCCCACCGGCAGATCGCCCGGCGCATGGCAGGGCAGGCTGAAAGCGCAGCCGTCGAGCAGGTTGATCGCGAAGGTGTTGCGCAGCAGCAGGCCGTTGGCCCTGAAGAAGGCGGCGTCTTCCGCCAGCGCCTCGATAGGCGGCGCGACGATGGGCACGGTCGGGCACACGAGCGCGTCGAAGCCTTCGATGGCGCGCTCGACGCGTCCGATCCAGTCGCGGCGGCGGTCCTGCATGGCGATGTAGTCGGCGGCGCGCACCTCGGTGCCCAGCGCGATGCGGGCGGCCACGCGCGCGTCGAATCCGTCGCGCTTCGCGGCGAAGCGCTCGCGGTGCACGGCGGCGGCTTCCACCGGCGAGAAGCCGCCGGGCGCGTTGACGCTGGCGATCTCGGCCAGTTCCGCCAGCGTGATGTCCACGACCTGCGCGCCCGCGGCCGAGAGCGCCTGCAGCGCGCGGTCGAAGGCGCGCGCCACGGCGGGTTCGATGTCGTCGAACACCAGCGTGCGCGGCACGGCCAGGCGCATGCCCTGCAGCGGACGGCGGCGCACCGCGAGCGGCACGTCGGCGATGGCGGCATCGGCGACAAGGCAGTCTTCCACGCTGCGCGCCATGGCGCATACCGTGTCGAGCGAGCGCGCCAGTTCGAAGGCGCCCGTGCGCGGCACGCGCGACTGCGTGCTCTTGAAGCCGACCAGCCCGCACAGCGCGGCGGGAATGCGGATGGAGCCGCCCGTGTCCGAGCCCAGCCCCGCCACCGCGAGCCCGAGCGCCACCGACACCGCCGCGCCGGACGACGAGCCGCCCGGAATGCGCGCCGTCTGCGTGTCGACCGGATTGCGCGGCGTGCCGTAGTGCGGGTTGATGCCCACGCCCGAGAAGGCGAACTCCGTCATGTTGGTCTTGCCGACGATGGCTGCGCCCTGTGCACGCAGCCGCGCCACGGCGGTCGCGTCGTGCGCCGCGGGTGCCTCGCCTTCGCAGACGGCGGAGCCCGCCATGGTGGTTTCGCCGGCCACGTCGTAGAGGTCCTTCACCGACACGGGCAGGCCGGCGAGCGGTGCCGTCTCGATGCCGGCCTTGCGCGCCGCATCGGCATGGCGCGCGGCGGCGCGGGCCGCGTCGGCGTACAGGCGGGTGAAGACATGCTGCGCGGCAGGCTGTCCGGCCGCTTCGAGCACTTCGTCGATCAGCGCCTCGTGCGAGAACTCGCCGCGCGCGATGCGCCCGCGCAGCGCCGCGATGGTGTTGCCGTTCTTCATCGTCATCGTCACGCCACCACCGGCAGTGCTTCCACCGCATAGCGATGCACGATGCGGCGCTGCAGCTTCGCATCGTGCAGCTCGATCTCCATCTGCGTCGCGGGCCGGATGCCTTCGCCCTTGGCATTGGGCAATGCGCCCAGCGTGCCGCAGGTCATGAAAAGGCCCTCGGGCGCGGAGCCTGCGCCGGGCATGCCGTCGCGCAGGCCGGCCAGCGGGCGGATCGATGCGAGCGTGCCGCGCTGGTAGTCGACCCAGCGGCCGTCCTCCAGGATGCGCGAGCGAAGCTCCAGCGTGTCCTGGTGCGCCTGCACGTCGCGCCAGCGCCATGCGGTCTCGGCCACGGGCTTGGCGCACATCTGCTTCGACACGGCCACCGAGTAGCTCTCGACCTGCCGGTCGGTGTGGTCCGAGGCCACACTCAGCCACCACTCGCCTTGCGAGAAGAACAGCACCGGCTCGGCCTCGCCGGAGCTCCGGTCGCCCAGCGCCTCGATGGCGCTCGATTGCGTCAGCAACTGGGCCGCCACGCGGTAGTACAGCGGCACGCTCGAAGGGCGCGGCACGCCGAGTTCGGCCAGTTCCTCGATGTGGTGTTCGATGGCGGCGATGTCGCGCCCGGTCCAGCCCGCCACCACCAGCGCGCGCGGCGCGACCAGGTGCAAGGAGGTGGAGCGCGTGCCGTCCTCGGCGATGCTTTCGCAGGCGAAGCGCAATCGTGAATTCATGTTGTTCGTCGTCGTCATCGATCAGCTCTCCAGCGGGCGCTTGGCGGTTTCGCGCGCAACCAGCAGGGCGATCAGCGTCACGCCCAGCGCGGCCACCACATAGAACGACACGGCCACCGTGCTGCCCCACGACTTGAACAGGCTCGCGATGATCAGCGGCGCGAAGCCGCCGCCCAGGATGCCCGCCAGCGTGTACGCCAGCGAAGCGCCGGCATAGCGCACGCGGCCGGGGAACTGCTCGGTGACGAAGGCGGCCTGCGGGCCGTACATCATCGCGTGGATCAGCAGGCCCACCACCACAGCAGCGCAGATCGCGACCGGGTGCGCGCTGTCCATCAGCACGAAGAACACGAAGGCCCAGACCATGCCCAGCAGCGCGCCGGCGATGTAGACCGGGCGGCGGCCGATGCGGTCCGACAGGCTGCCGAACCACGGCACGGCAATGGCGTTGCCGGCCGCGCCAATCATCGTGGCGGTGAGCGCCAGCGGACGCGACAGGTGCAGCACGGTGGTCACGTAGGTCAGCGTGAACACCACCACCAGCGCATACAGCACGTCGGAGCCGATGCGCGAGCCGCCGGCCACCAGCAGGCGGCGCCAGTGCTGCGTCAGCACTTCCTTGATCGGCGTCTTGGCGGTGGCCTTCTTCTCCTCCATCTCGCGGAAGACGGGCGTTTCGTCCACGCCGCGGCGCAGCCACAGGCCGAACAGCACCAGCGCCACGCTGGAGATGAAGGGAATGCGCCAGCCCCAGTTCTGGAAGTCTTCCGGGCTCAGCCAGGCCGACACGGCGGCGATGAAGCCGGTGCCGATCAGCGTGCCGCACGAGGGGCCCACCTGCGTGAACGAGGCGTTGCGGCCGCGCTCGTCGGGCTTGCCGTGCTCCATCGACAGCAGCACCGCGCCGGCCCATTCGCCGCCGAGCGCCACGCCCTGCACGAAGCGCAGTGCCACCAGCGCGACGGGTGCCCAGATGCCCCAGCTCGCGTAGGTGGGCAGCAGGCCCATCAGGCCGGTGGAGACGCCCATGATGACCAGCGTGGCCACCAGCACGAAGCGCCGGCCCAGCCGGTCGCCGAGGTGGCCGAACACCACGCCGCCCAGCGGGCGCGAAATGTAGCCGACCGCGTAGGTCGAGAACGCGAGGATGGTGCCGGTGAGCGGGTCGAACGAGGGGAAGAACACCGCGTTGAAGACCAGCGCCGCCATGATGTTGTAGACGGTGAAGTCGTACCACTCCAGCGTGGTGCCGATGGAGCTGGCCATGGCCAGCCGGCCCATCTTGGCGGAGGCAGGGGCGGCCTGCCCGGGTGCCGCGGAGCCCGCGGCGGGAAGAACATGTTCGGTCATCGGATGCCTTTGTTCGGTGAGAGATGAGGTGAGAGGGGGCGGATGGCCGCCGCGTCAGGCCAGCTCGGCCGCTGTCAGCTTCCAGCCGAGCGCGAGCAGCCAGCCGCCGGCGGGATCGGCGTCGAATGCGGCGGCGGCCGTGGCGCGCGCCGCGCGGGCGGCGGCTTCGCTGCTGGTCTCGATCACCAGCAGCGGCTGCAGCACGCGGCCTTCGGTGGATTCGCGCGGCAGCGGCGTGCTGAGCGCGGCGTCGGGCACGAGCAGGTACGACTGCACGAAGCCTGCCTGCTCCTTGCGCAGTTGCGCGCCGATGCCGGCGGCGTGCGCCACTTGCGCCTCGGCATCGGCGGCGGCCACGAGCGGAAGCACGGCCACGTGGCTGCCGCTGCCGAAGCCGGTAACGGCGCGCACCGCGCACACGCGGCGCATCGGCTGGCGCATGCGGTCGAGATTGGCGACGGACCACGGCGTCTGCTTCTCGAACGCGCCGCGGTAGCCGGGCGAGCCGAACACCGCCAGCGACTCGGTGCGGTAAAGCCCCAGGTACTTGCGGCCGCCCTCGAGCGAGAAGTAGCGCGCGCCCGAGAGAAAGCCGGGAATGCGCACACGCTCTTCCACGTGCTCCCGGTCGTACCAGCGGTTGAAGTCGGCCTCGTCGGCGGGGTCGACGCCGGAAGCGACGAACAGCAGGCCGTTCACTGCTGTTGCGGAGGAAGAGGAGTCAGGTGTGTTCATGGCGGCGGAAGAAGAGGCGGGCCTTCGAAAAATGAAGGCGCGATCTTCCGTCGCAGGGTCGGGCTGTCACAAACGAGTTTTTCTGGGCGACAGCCACAAGAATTACTGGCCCCTTTTCGGGGCCGAAATGCGCCAAACCGAGGGTTAACCCTCTGAAGCCGTGCTCCAGGTTGGTGCGACAGCCGATGTCGTGAACTGGTCGGAGGCCCGGCAGGCCAGTTCGGCCACGAGCCGGATGGCGTCGGAGTCGGCGGCTTCCAGGTGGCTCACCACGATGCGCTGCGGCGAGATGAGCGCGTCGCACTCGATGATCTTCACGTCGCCGGCCGCCACATATTCATAGCAGGGCGGCAGCGGCACCAGCGCGTTGCCGAAGCCCGCCTTCACCAGCCGCGCCAGCGCCGAGATCGAACTCACGCAATGCACCTTGCCCAGCGGAATGCCCGCCGCGCGGAACAGGTTCTTCAGCGCCTCGTGCGGCTGCGAGCCGGGGCTCATCGTGAGTACGGGTTGTCGCAGCAGCTGCTCGACCGTCTGCACGGGCTCGGCGCCGGGCGGGCCCACCCAGCCCATGGGCATCGGCAGGCAGGGCGTGCTCACGATGCCCGCGCCGGCGATGTGGTCGGTCTGCAGCGCGATGTCGAGCGCGCCCTCGCGCAGGCCGCGGTGCAGCGCCAGCGTGGTCTCGGAGGTGAGCTGCACCTCGATGCCCGGGTAGGTGGAGCGCAGGTTGGTGAGAAAGCCCAGCAGCCAGGTGTGGACCACGGTTTCGATGGCGCCGATGCGCACCAGCCCCAGGATGTCTTCGCGCGGCCGGCCGAGCGAGACGATCTCGCGGCGCAGCTCGAGCAGGCGTTCGCCGTAGTCCATCAGCCGCACGCCCACGGGCGTGAGCCGCAGCTCGCGCGCGTCGCGTTCGAACAGGCGTGCGCCGATGTCTTCTTCGAGGGAGGCGACGCGGTTGGACACCGCCGCCTGCGTGATGTGGAGCCGGTCGCTCGCCGCGCGGAAGCTGCCCAGCCGCGCGGCCCAGAGGAAGGCTTCTACAAATCTTGTGTTCATGGGGGCACCTGCGGGCATTCTGCCCGCGTCGCGCCTGCACGAGAACTTGCCGTCCGCCGGACCCGTACCGGCATTGGCGGGAGCAGCCGCTTGCTAGCCGGCGTCGTAGAAGAACTCTTCCCGCACGATCTTCCCGTCCTTGACGGTGTAGAGCGCCATTTCCTCCATGGTGAAGCGGTGGCCGTTGGCCTTCATCGTCACGTCGAAGCGGAACCCGACGATGAAGCGGTCGTCGTGCGGCCACGGGCCGGCAACCTGCATGGAGTGCACTTCATGATTGGCGGTCCACCACTCGCCCTTGGCCCTAATGGCCGCAAGGCCGACCGCCTCGCGCGCCTGGCCGGGCGGGGCGCTGGCCTCGACGCTCACGGCCTCGGGCGCATAGAGCACCTGGGCGCCTTCGAAATTTCCGTCCTTGCACAGCGCCACGAGCTTGTCGGCGATTTCCTTGGTGTTCATGGGTTTCTCCTGCGAACGTTGAGAGGGAACGAGCGAGCGAATGAATGAACGAACGAAGACCGGGGGGCGCAGTTTAGGCCTGCGGTGGCTGTCTTTCGCCGGCTTTTCTTTCTCAGGAGGAAGCGGGGCCGTTGAGCGCGCGCATGCTGTCTACTGCTTCGGGCGAGGCCCACAGCAAGGTGTTCAGGTAGGTCTCGATGCGGTCCACCAGCGCGCCGCGCGGGCCCTCGCGCCATTCCGGGGAGCCGTAGAACGCGGCCTGCCCGGCTTCGAGCGCTGCGCGGTCGGCATAGGCTCGCACCAGGTGGTAGGTCTCCTCCTCGTGGTCCGACCTGCCGTAGGCGACCACGTCCATGCCCTTGCCGCGCAGCATCGGCACGGCGCGTTCGTGCATGGCCTGGTGGAAGGCATCGAGGGTGCCGGGCTTGAGCCGGTAGGTTCGGATCTCCAGCAGCATCTGCTTCATGGCGGCGGCCTTTCTCCAGCGTCGGACCTGCCCGGCAACACCCAGCCGAGCGACAACACATAGCGGCTGCCGCCCACCACCCGCGTCACGCTGTGCTCGCAGGCATCGGGGCGGAACAGCTTGATGCGCCGCGTCGCGAAGATCGGCGTGGCGCACACGAACTCGCCACCCGAGCGCGGCGATTTCAGCACGACGT
Source organism: Variovorax sp. V15 (assembly GCF_041154425.1). Lineage (NCBI taxonomy): Bacteria > Pseudomonadati > Pseudomonadota > Betaproteobacteria > Burkholderiales > Comamonadaceae > Variovorax > Variovorax sp. V15. Next base: position 5,150,377 of record NZ_AP028659.1, on the reverse strand, counting down.
TCAGCCGGTAGTGCCGCCCGGCCTGCACCGGGTCGGTGTGCGGCGGAATCTCCGAGCCCTCGGGGTAGCGGATGAGGTAGCTGTCGAACGGCAGCGGCCAGCGCGCCGTGAGCAGCAGCATCTTGTCGTAGCCCGTGCCCTGGCGGCCGCGCTGCCAGCGGAAGGCCAGGGAGAAGTAGCTGCGCAGTGTGGTGGCAAAGCTCATGAGTGAAGTCGTGGAGCCTCCATGCCGCGCATTCTCTGGCGATTCAGCAGAAAACGATCGCCGTCCTGTGCTCGATGCTCAGCCGCGCCGATTCGTACAGCAGCAGCCAGGACACGTATTCGCGGTACAGGCCGTTGTCGTCGTCGATGAGTGCATCGATGCGTTCGGCTTCCTCGTCGGAGAGCTTGCCGTTCTCGAGGCGGATGCCCAGGGCGGGAGCGACGAACACGAGTTCCTCGAGCAGGCGCTGGGAGGAGCCGAGCATGCCGCCGGGCAGGCCGCTCAGTTCTTCGAGGTCCGCGTCGCCTTCGGCCTCGTCCGCTTCTTCCTGTGCGTCGTCTTCTTCTTCATCCTCGTCGCTGCCGTCACCGTCGAACAGCACTTCCTGGAAGTCGATGGGAACGTAGAAGCCTTCGGCATCGGAGTGGCACAGCAGATGGCTTTCCGAGCCGTCCAGCAGCGCCTGGATCTTCGGATCGGCAGTGGGATCGACGTCGTCAGCCAGCGGCGTGGCGACCCAGTCGGGCGCCAGCACGCGGTGGGCGTACGCGCGGCGCAGGTAGTGGATGAAGGAATAGGGAAAACCGTCGATCGAGGCGCGCGAGTCGAGTTCGAGGGGACCGCGCGGTTCGGTGTGCGGGGGCAGCCCCGCGGCGGCCAGCACGCGGTTGACTTCGGCCAGTTCTTCCTCGAAGCCCTCGGCGCTTTCGGGATCGTCCTCGAGCAGTTCGGCGAGCATGCCGACGCAGACAGCCAGGCCCATGGTGTTTTCCTCCAGGTTGTTGGTTCGCCGCGATGGTGACGGCGGCCGGTGAAGGAGCGATGACCGGCCGCCGCTACTCCACCGTACCTGGCGATGCTTACTTCGCCGCTTCCACCTTCACCCGCGCGTTCGGCGCCTCGCCGAACATCTCGGGCGCGTACATCGCCTCGACGCGGCTGGGCGGCAGGGCGAAGTCGCCGACGTTGTTCAGCCGCACGGTGTACTCCATCTTCACCACGCCCTTGGGCAGGTACTCGTAGTAGCTGCGGAAGGCCTCGAAGCTGCGTTCCTCGAAGGCCGGCCAGCCGGCGCCCGACTTCTTCTCGCCCTGGGTGGCGATCTGCGAATCGCGGCCCAGGCCGCCGCCGAGGATGGTGGCGCCGCCCGGAATCGGGTCGCTGATGACGACCCAGGTCATGTCGGCGCTGGCGTTCACCTCCAGCGTCACGCGCAGCACGTCGCCGCGCGTGTACTTGCCGGCGGTGGCCTGCTCGACCGGGGTGATGGTCTTCTTGATGGCGTAGCCGGCGGCGAACGGCGCCTTCAGCTGCACGGCGGCGATCGACTGCAGCGTGAGCCACGGCTTGCCGGTGCCCTGCTGCGTGACCAGCAGCGTGTCGCGCACGGGGGCTCCAGACGGCGACGATGCCCACGGCAGGAACATCGTGTTGTTCTTCAGGTTGCCCGGCGAGGCGGGTGCGCCGAAGAAGGTGCTCTGGTTGGGCGCGCCGGTCGCGTCGCTGGTCTTCACGCGCTCGACCTTGCTCCAGTCGACCTGCGCCTTCACCGCGCCGAGCGTGGCGGCGGTGACGCCGGCCACCGGCGTGCTCTCGAACACCTTGCTGAATTTCTCCAGCGCCAGTCCGCCCCACAGGTTGGCGGTGGTGGTGTGCCAGGCGCCGTTCTGCTGGCGGCCGATGAAGCCGTTGGCGAGCTTGCCGATGTCGTCCTTCCAGGCGGGGTCGTCCATCACGCTGAGCAGCAGGCGGGCGGTGTTGACGTCGCCGTTGGTCATCAGCCACCACCAGTAGTCGTCCTGCTCGGTGCTGAAGATCAGCTTGGTGCCCTGGTACGACAGGCGCGCCTTCAGCACGTTGTTGGCCTCGTCCAGGCGCTGCTGGCGCTGAGGCACGTCGTTCACGCGCTTGAGGATGTTGAGCCAGTCGATCACCGCGCTGGTGGGCCACTGGTTCGGCGCGATGGTGATGCTGCCGAGCATTGCCCCACGGGCCTTGCCGTAGCGCGAGAGCGCTTCGAGCGCGGCCAGCTTGCGCACGTCGAGGTCCTTGCGCGGGCTCCAGAAGTCGCGCGTGATGCGGCCTTCGACGAAGGCGATCAGGCCCGACTCCATCGGCGCGCGCACGTCGTCGGCGAGCGCGAAGGCGGGGTTCAGCTGGGCGGCTTCATTCGTCGCCGCGAGCAGGTACGAGGTGAGGATGTCGCTGCCGCGGTTGGCTTCGCCGTCGCGCGGCGGGAAGTAGTTGGCCAGGCCGTCGCTGTCGAGATAGGTCGGCAGCGTCGCCAGCACGCCCTGCCACATCTTCGCGTCGCGCAGGCCGACCGACTTGCTGGTCTTTTGCTCCAGGCAGATGAAGGGGTAGTTGGCGAACCAGTCGCGCACGCCCGGCAGGCCTTCGGCCAGCTTGGGTTGCAGCGAGAGCTTCAGGCCGCCGCGGCCGGGCAGGGCGTCGGCCGGCGGCGCCACGTCGAGCGTGAACGGGCCGTCGACCTGCACCAGCGTGCCTTGCTGCACCGTGAGCGGCACCGAGGGCACGATGCGCTGGCGCACCTTCAGCGCATCGCGTGCGCCGCCGAGGGTGTCTTTCGCTTCGATCTCCCACAGGATGGCTTCGGCGCGCGTCTGCCCGAGCTGCGCAGGCGCGGTCACTGTCCATGCCACCTCGCGGGCCTCGCCGGCCGGGATGTCGACCGTCTGCGGCTCCAGCGTGAGCAGGGTGGCGCGCGGCGTGGCCTCGACCTTCATCGGCTTCTGCGTGGTGTTGCGCAGGGTGATCTGGGCGCGGAACTGGTCGTCCTCGCGCACCAGCGGCGGCAGGCCGCTGATGATCTGCAAATCTTGCGTGGCCTGGATGCTGGCCTGGCCGGTGCCGAACAGGTTGGTGCCCGAATCGGCCACGGCCACGATCTTGAAGGTGGTGAGCGCGTCGTTCAGCGGCACCGTCACCACGGCCTGGCCGTTGGCGTCGAGCACCACCTTCGGGTTCCACACCAGCAGGGTGTCGAGCAGTTCGCGCGTCTGTCCCTTGCCGCCGCCGCCGCCCGCGGGCACGGCCTTGCGGCCGTAGTGGCGCCGGCCGACGATTTCCATCTGCGCGGTGGAGGTGCTCACGCCCCAGCTGCGCCGCTGCAGCATCGCGTTGAGCAGGTTCCAGCTGTCGTTGGGCATCAGCTCCAGCAGGGCCTGGTCGACCGCCGCGAGCGCCACTTCGGCGCCGGCGGCCGGCTTGCCGTCGGGCAGCTTGGCGCTGATGGTGACCTGCGCCTTGCTGCGAATCGGGTAGCTGGGCTTGTCGCTGGTGACGCTCACGTCGATCTGGTGGGCGCGCGTGCCGACGCGGATCTCAGCCATGCCGAGGCGGTAGGCGGGCTTGCTCAGGTCGACCATGGCGGTCGGCGCCACGTATTCCTTGCCTTCGTACCAGAAGGCCGTCCACCACTCGCGCGGCGACTTGAAGCCCCAGGTGAAGAAGCTGTACCAGGGCACCTCGCGCAGGCGGCCGCGCAGCGCGAGCACGCTCACGTAGGCGTTCGGGCCCCACTCGGGCTTGACCTCGAGGGTGACGGTCGGGTCCTTGCCGTCGAGCTTGACCACGTGCGTCTCGATGATGCCCTCGCGTTCCACCGCGACCAGCGCGGTCGCGAAGCGGAAGGGGCTGCGCACCTGGAACTTGGCGATCTCGCCGGGCTGGTAGCTCTTCTTCTCGGGCAGCACGTCGATCCGGTCGTTGTCCTCGCCGCCGAACCAGAGTTCGCCCTGCTTGGTCACGTAGACCGAGCTCACGGCCCGGGCGTCGCGGCCTTCGCTGTCGGTGGCGCTGGCGATGAGCTCGACCTCGCCGGCTTCCTTCAGCTCCGATTCGCACAGCAGCAGGCCGCGCGCGTCGCTCTTGCCGCTGCAGACGGTGCCGATGTCCTTGGTCTCGGTCTTGTTGTCGTAGGTGTAGAAGCCGCCCACCATGCGCTTGCGGCTGGTGGTGGTGATGCGTGCCACGGCGCGCACGTTGAGCGTGACGTTGGCCTGGGGCTTGCCCGAGAGGTCGAGCGCGAGCGCCTGGAACTTCAGCTTCTGGGCGGTGGAGACCCAGCCCTCGGTCTTGATGCCGGCGATGACGGAGGCCGGCCACAGCGTCTGCGTGCTGCGGATGGTCTGCACCTCGCCGTTCGGGTCGGCGTACGTGGCCTCCAGCAGCAACTCGCGCGCGGCCTTGACCTTCGGCACCTTGTCGATGGTGACCTTGCCGGCGCCGTCCTTGTTCAGCGTGAGCGGCAGCTTGTCGGCGATCACGCGGGTGTCGTTCACGCTGTTGAGGTCTTCCTCGCCCGAGCCGGCCTCGGCCGCGGCGGTGACCGCCGTGGCCGCCTCGCTGCCGTCGCCCTGCGAGGCGCGCGGCGGGTTGAAGCTGAAGGCGTCGTAGTCGGAGAAGCTCAGGCTCTTGCCGCGCACCATGGCCGACACGCGCACCGGCAGGTTGGCTGCGCCGCCGCCGGAGACGTAGTTGATCTGCACGTCGGCGGGCACGCTGGTGGCGGCCACCAGCGGCTTCTTGTCCGTGGGCGCGATGCGGCCCTCGAGCACGGGCAGGCGGAACTCCTCGACGCGGAAGCTGCCGGTGGAGAAGCTGCGGCCGTAGCCGTCGTCGTCCTCACCTTCGCCCTCGCCGTTGGCGTCCTTGCCCTTGCCGCTGCGCAGCATCACCTCGTACACGCCGAGCTTGGCGGCCGGCGGAATGGCGAAGCTGTTCTCCGCGCTCAGGCCGCCGGTGGCGGTCTTGCGCCAGTTCAGCGGCTGGGTGAAGCGCTGGCCGCTGCCCACGTGGGTGATGACCAGCGTGTCGGGGCGGTTCTCGGGCAGGCCGAAGCCCTTGCTGGTCTGCGTGCGGATCAGGCTCTTCATCGACACCGTCTCGCCGGCGCGCAGCAGCGTGCGGTCGAAGATGGTGTGGGCGACGCGGTCGGCCTCGGCCTGCAGGCTGGTGGGCACGTTGAAGCGCCAGGGCTCGATGCCGCGCTGCCAGTCGCTCCAGGTGAAGGCGAGGTCTTCCACGCCCTTCTCGTCCTTGGCGCGGGCGCTGACGAACCATGCGCCGCTGTCGTATTCGTTCGGGCCGTTGCACGAGGGCGCCTGCGGCGAGACGCCGCTGAGCATGACCACGCCGTTGGCGTCGGTGGTGCCGCTGGCCACGGCCTTGCCGTCGCAGCTCGAAACGCGCACCTCGGCGCCGGCCACGACCTTGCCCTTGTCCAGCGTGGTGACCCAGGCCATCGAGTTCTCGCGGCCCAGCTTGAAGTGCACCGCCAGGTTGGTGGCCAGCGCGGTGGTGCGCACGTACATCGTGCGCCCGGCGTTGTAGCGCTCGTCGAGCAGTGCCTCGCCCAGCTTCTGCGAGGCGATCTCGAGCACGTGGAAGCCCGGCGTCAGCGGGATGCCGATGACTTCGAAGGGGCGCGGATCGCCCGAGTCGGCCTTGGGCATGTCGAGCGCCTTCACGCCCGGCTGGCCGGCCAGCAGCGACAGCATGCGGGTCTGCAGCGTGGTGCGGTCGTCCTTGTCGATGACCGGGGGCAGCGGGCCCTTCACGTCCTTGCGCGCCTGTTCGCGCGAGACGGTGAAGTTGTCGTAGCGGCGCACCTTGCGGAACCACGCGATGATTTCCGCGTCGGTCTTCGGGTTCATGTCGCTCACCTTGCCGGGCGTGAGCGCGTTCACCATCAGCTTCGGCTCCACGCGGCGCACGGTGACCGGCATCATCGCCGGCGTGTCCGGCTCGGCCAGTCGCTCGACCACGCCGAAGGGCGAGGCGGCGAACTTGGCCAGCGGCGGCATCGCGCCGGTCGCCACCTTCATCGGAAAGTTGCCGGGCGTGGCCAGCGGGCGGCCCGAGGCGTCCTCGAACTTGGAGGGCAGCTCGATGCTGTATTGCGCGCTCTCGGCCAGCGGCGGCTCGAAGCTCACGCTGTTGACCACGTCGTCGTCGCTCTGCGAACCGCCTTCGTTGTCCAGCTTGGCCTTGATGGTCTTGTCGCCCTTGAGCTGGATCTGCGAGGCCAGCTTGCGCGTGACGGGCGCGTTGAACTGCAGCTGCATCGGGCGCAGCGGCAGGCAGGCGGCCTGCGCGTTCTCGCGCTCGCAGGTGAACGAAGCCGCGAAGGGCTCGCGTACCTGGAATTCGAGGCGGCGTTCCACGTTGTTGGCCACACCCGAGGGCGTGGCCACGCCCTTGCCGTAGACGACCTGCACCTTGGCGCCGGGCGTGAGCGTGCGGTTGCACTGCATCGTGATGAAGCGCAGCGGGTCTTTCTCGGCCGACTTCTCGCGGCCGAAGGCCTTGAGCAGGCCGGCACGCTGCTCGCCATCGAGCAGCTTGACGGGAATGCGCTCGCCCACGCCGTCGGCCGTGCACCAGACGTTCTGGCGCACGCTCTCCAGCGTGGCCGCGCCGTTGAGCTCCAGCATGAACATCTGCTGCTCGTCGATGCGGCTGTAGCTGCCCGGCATGTAGTTGCGCACGAAGGGGCCGCCGGTGTTGAACTGATAGCGCTCGGGGCCGGTGAGCTCGCCCGAGGCGGGCTTGAAGGTGGGAATGCGGGTGACCGTGCAGCGCACGCCGGGCGGCAAGTCGTTCTCGAAGTCGTAGACCCAGGCCTTGGCGTCGGTCCAGCGGCCGGTGCCCTTGGCGGCCTGCGCGTCGTTGCAGCTCACCGCGAGCGGGGCGGGGGCCTTGGGGTCGCCGAAGTTGACGGCCGGCTGGTCGAACTTGGCGACCACCTGCCGAACCCGCGCCACTTCGCCCTGGGGCGAGAGGCTGACGATCTGGAGGGCAAAGCCCGGGCTGGACGCGAGAACGCCGCCGGCCAGGAGCAATGTTGGAAGGAAACGGTTCACTTTTTTATATCTCCACCTGAGAGGCAGCGCGCAGCGTAGCCGATTTGCACGACGGTTCGGGAGTGCCAACAGTCATAGGCCGTCGGCCCGGTTGCGGGTGCGGCGGTCTTTACGCCGCTCTTCTTACAATCGGGGCCGTCGTGCGTGCGCCGCGCGGACCGCCACCAAGACCTCGCCGCCGACCGATGAAACGCTACTGGGAAATTGACGCCTTGCGCGGGCTGATGCTCGTGCTGATGACCGTCACCCATCTGCCCACCCGATTGACCGATCCGCTGGGCCAGCCCTTCGGTTTCGTATCGGCCGCCGAAGGCTTCGTGCTGCTGTCGGCCTTCGTCGCCGGCCTGGTGTACAGCCGCATCGGCCATGTGCGCGGCGTCGACTCGATGCGCCAGGCCTTCTGGCGGCGCGTGCTCAAGGTCTACCTGGCGCAGGCGGCGACCCTGCTGTTTTTGTTCACCGTGATCACGGCGGTGGGCCTGCACATCGACCAGCCGGCGGTGAAGAACCTGGTCTCGTACTACCTGGCGGAGCCGCGCGAGGGCTTCATCTACGGGCTGCTGCTCATCTACGAACCGGCACTGCTCGACATCCTGCCGATGTACATCTTTTTCATGCTCATGAGCCCCTGGGTGCTGGCCTTCGCCATGCGCCACGGCTGGACCTGGGTGATGGTGGCGAGCGCCACCGTGTGGGCGGCGGCGCAGTTCGGCATCAGCGAATGGGTCTACGGGCTGGCGGTGCGCTACCTGGGCGTGCCGGTGCCCTTCCACGAGATGGGCGCCTTCAATACCTATGCGTGGCAGTTCCTGTGGTTCGCGGGGCTGTGCATCGGCGCGACCCGCAATGACCCCGGTGCCCGGCCGCTGCGCTTTCCGGCGTGGCTGCTGGCGCTGGCCGCGGGCATCGCCCTCTACGGCTTCTACTGGCGCCACACAGGCATCAACGGACAGGCGCCGTTCGGCGGCGATGTGGAGCTGAACCTGCTGTTCGACAAATGGCAACTGGGCCCGCTGCGGCTGGTGAACCTGGTGGCGCTGGGCGTCCTGGCGGTGCGCTTTGGGCCCTGGCTGATGCGCCGCATTCCCCGGCTGCGCTGGCTGGAGGCGATGGGCTCGGCCTCGCTGCCGGTGTTCTGCGCGCACCTGATCGCGGTGCTGCTGGTGCTGGCCTTCTACGGCGACAGCCAGACGGCGCGGCCCTGGTGGGGCGACGGCCTGCTGCTGGCGGCGGTGTTCTCGGGGATGTACTTCGTGGCGCGCTTCACGCGCGGGGCGGACGTTCCGCCGCCGGCGGACGATGTACCGTCGGAGCCCGCGCCGGCCTGAGCGGAAGCGCCCGGCTCAGGGCAGCCCGGCCGTCGGCGCCGGCGGAGGGCTCGGCAGGTGCGGCGCGATCACCGAATGCCAGAGCCGGTAGCCCTCGTCCGTGAGGTGCAGCCTGTCGCCACGGAAGAGCTCCATGCGCGGGCGCCCGTCTGCGCCCAGCATCGGCGTGTAGATGTCGATGAATTCGCTGTTCGGCAGCAGGTTCAGGTAGGCCGAAACGACGTGGTTGGTCTCGCGGATCTGCGGCAGCAGCTGCTCGCGCGAGGGGCTGGGCTTGACCGAGATGAAGCTGATGCGGGTGTCCGGCAGTTCGGCGCGCACCGCATTGGCGAAGCGCGCGAAGCTGTCGAGCACCTGCAGCGGGGTGCGGCCCTCGGCCAAGTCGTTGTCGCCCGCGTAGACCATCACCTGGCGCGGCTTGTAGCGCACCACCAGGTCGCGCGCGAAGAGGGCGCAGTCGGCCAGCGTGGAGCCGCCGAAGCCGCGGTTGACCACCCCGCCGGGCACGCGCGCGAAATCCTGCGACAGGCGCGTCCACATGCGCACCGTGGAGCTGCCCACGAACACCACGCCGCCGGGGGCCGGAAAGCGCTCCTGGTCGGCGCGCGCGAAAGCGGCCAGTTCGTTGTGCCAGCGGTCCTTGGCGGCCAGGTAGTCGCGCGCGGCTGCAGCCTCGGCGGCGGCCGTTTCGGACTCCTGGGGGAAGAAGCTGGACTGGGCTTGCGCTCCAAGCGCGGCGGTCAGCAGGGCGACCGCGGCCAGCGCGGTTTTCATCGAAGACATTGGAAGAACGAAAAAAGAGGCGGAGGGCGGGGCAGGCGGGTTTTCTACCACGACGCCCCAGGCCGGGCGGTCGTTGACAGTCGCAGCCGCCGGCTAGATGGTTTTCTCGATGAGCGCGCCCTTGAACAGGATCGGCCCCTTCGGCCCGCTGCCCGCAGGCACGCCGCCCTTGGCCTCGAGCGAAATGGCCAGCGCCGGCACGGCCTGCACGTCGGACTCCGACGCCGTCAGCTTCAGGGCCGGCGCGTTGCCGAGCACGCCCAGCGATCGCGGCGCGCCGCCCGGCGGCAGGGCCCAGAGCTGCAGCGACTTGTCGTCGCCTTCGCGGTAGTCGCCCACGCGCTGCAGCACGAGCTGCTTCTTCTTCGGATCGAAGGTCACCAGCATCGAGGCGGCGGCCTTGTCGTCGCTGAGCACGGCCACGTACTGCACCACGGGCGCGTTCTGCAGCTGGTCGCGCAGGTTCAGCCCGACCGTCACGGCCACCACGGTGGCCAGCGCGCCGGCCACCGCGGCGCCGCGCCACAGCGCGAGGCTGCGCAGCCAGCCGCCCTGGCGGGGCTCGCCGGCGGCACTGGCCGCCGCGCGCTGGCGTTCCAGCGCGAGCGCGGACTGCTCGGCGTCGATCATGTTGCGGATGCGCGTCCACACGGCCGCGTCGGGCACGACGGGCGACTGCAGCTCGGTCATGCTCGCGAGCCGGCCCTGCCAGACCAGCGCCGCGGCGCGCACCGGCGCCTGCTCGCGCGCCATGGCCTCGAAGCGGCGGCGGGCGCCGCCGCGCAGGGTGCCCAGCGCGTGGCTCGCCGCCAGCAGCTCCAGCAATTCGGGGTGTGCGATGAGATTCATGAGGGGACAAACGCCTTTTGAAACGCCTTCTTCGTCGTCACCGCTGTCACGCGAAGCGTCCCATGCAGACGCGCAGCTTTTCGAGCCCGCGCCGTATCCAGCTCTTGACCGTGCCCAGCGGCAGCTCGAGCTGCCGGGCCAGTTCGCCGTGGCTCATGTCGCGCAGGTAGGCCAGGCTCACCACCTCGCGCTGGCGGCCCTCCAGCTGGCTCAGGCACTGGTGCAGTGCCCAGGCCTGCTCGCTGGCATCGGCGTTCTCGGCAGGGCCGGGGGTGTCGGCCTCGATCTGGTCGGCCATCTGCTCGTCGAATTCCTGCGTGAGCCGGGTCCGGTCGGCGGCGCGGCGGCGCAGCAGGTCGAGCGCCCGGCTGCGCACGATGAGCCCGAGCCAGGCCAGCGGCGGGCTGAGCGAGGCGCGGTAGTCGCCGGCCACGCGCCAGACGGTCAGGAAGCTTTCCTGGAGCACGTCTTCCGCCCATTCGCGCTGCCGCACCACGCGCATCGCCAGGCCCATCAGCCGGGGCGCGGTCCGGTCGTAGAGCTGCCGCAGGGCGGCTTCGTCGCGACGGCCGATCCGGTCGATCAGCGCCATCAGTTCGGCGTCGGGGCTGGGTGCTGGCATCCGCGGATTGTGGAGCATCGGTGCGCATGCCCGATGTACGGGTCGATCCGGCAGACGGATTCAGCGCGACGCCCAAACGAAGTCTTTTGGAAACATTTTGTGAACGTATACTGCGCCGCAAAAACCGAGGGACCGCGCACGCGCGGACGGAGAAGATGAAGCAAATTGCGATCGTGATCGCGCTCTGCGTGGGCGCGTGGTACTTCTTTATCGGCGGGCGCAAGCTCGACGAGCCGATGGTGCGCGACTACTACCAGAAGGAGGCCCACGCCATCTACTCGCGCGATGCAGAGGCGCTGTGCAAGCAGCTCAGCCGCAAGGCCCGCATCGAGAGCAGGACCACGATGATGGGCAAGACGGTCGAGCACTCCCACAACCGCGACGAGGCCTGCCAGGCGACGCGCGAAGCCTTCGAGACCTTCAGCAAGGTCGGCGAACGCATGGGCGGCATCCTCACCATCGAGTACGAGTACAACATCGACGGCATCGAGGTGGCCCCCGACCGCAAGAGCGCCACCGTCAAGGGCACCAGCGTGCTGAAGATGGGCGAGTCGCTGCTGCAGTACAAGACCAGTTTCACCCAGCGCCTGGAGCGCGAACTCGGCCAGATGCGCCTCGTTCATGCCGACGAGGCCACGGTGATGCGCATGGGCGGCGCCGGCGCCATGAGCCAGAGCGATTTCTTCCGCAAGTAAGAAGAAAAGAAAAGGAAACGAGGGAGTTGCCATGATCGTCGTCAAGGATGCGCCGCCGCCGCCACCGCCTTTCTGGCGCCGGCTCAACAGCTTCTTCGCTTTTCCGTTCCAGATGCGGCCGCTGGCCTACGGCCTGCTGCTGTCGTTCTGCAGCCTGCTGTTCGACGCGATCTTCTTCCTGCCCGATGCGCTGGCGCTCTTCGTGATCGAGGTCGGCATCATGCTGGCGGCCAGCCGCTACGGCTTCAAGGTCATCGCGCTGGGCGCGCGCGGCATCCGCGACTCGGCCGACTTCGGCCGCGAGTCGAGCGATGAGTGGACCTACCTGCCCTGGAAGCTCTTCGCCATCTCCCTGGTGCAGGCCTTCCTGATCGGCTGGCTCGCCTGGTATGCGCCCATCCTCGGCACCGTGGGCCTTTTCGTCATGTCATTCACCTTCCCGGCTGCGGTGATCGTGCTGGTGCAGTCGGGAAGCTTCTTCCAGGCGATGAACCCCGGCCACGTGATGGACGCGATGCGCACCATCGGCTGGCCGTATGCGCTGCTTTGCTTCTTCCTGTTCCTGCTGAGCACCGGCGCGCAGGTGGCGCTGGCGATGGTGCTGCCGATGTTCGACGGGCGCATCGTGCTGCCGATCGTCAATTTCGCCTTCATCTACTTCGGCTGGGTCATGGCGAGCCTGCTGGGCTACGTGATGTTCCAGCACCATGACGCTTTCGGCTTCGACGCGGTGCCCGGCAGCGAGCTGCCCGACGGCGCGCCGGCCGACCGCCGCACGCCCGCGCAGATCGAGGCGCAGCGCATCGACGCCGAGGTGGCGCAGTTCATCACCGAGGGCGACCTCGCCGCGGCACTGGGCACGGCCTACGAGGCGCAGCGCACCGCCGACTCCAACGACCTCGCGGCGCAGCGCCGCTACCACCGCGTGCTGGCGCTGATGCCCGAGAAAAAAGACACCATGCTCGACCAGGCGAAGCGCTTCATCCCGCTGCTGATGCGGCGCGACCTGGCCTCCGAGGCGCTGAAGGTGTTCAAGGCCTGCAAGGAGCGCGACAAGGCCTTCGCGCTCGACGATCCGGCCATGGTCATCGCCATGGCGCGCGCCGAATGGCGCAACGGCGACGCCCATGCCACGCTGGCGCTGCTGTCGGGCTTCGACAAGCGCTTCCGCGGCAACGAGGCCATCCCGCAGGCCTATGAGCTCGCCGCCCGCGCGCTGGTGCAGGGCCTGGGCCGTTCCGACATGGCGCAGCCCATCCTGACGACGATGGAAGCGCGCTACCCCGACAGCGAGCAGACGCAGGAAGTTCGCTGGCTGCTGCGGCCGGCGGCGCCGCCGGCGCAGACCGCATAGGCGGCGGAGGCCGCAGGCGCCTTCAGGCGTTCTGCAGCGCCCGCGTCACCATGTCGTTCGGCGCAAGGCGCAGCAGGTGCGGCAGCAGGCCGATCGCCTTGTCGCGCAGGCCCGCGTGCAGCAGGCCGTTGGCGCAGGTCGAGAGCGTGTCGGCCAGCTCGGGATGGTCGGGCGCCGTTTTCAGCAGGATGCGGCAGAGCCGGTCGGCGTCGTCGAACTGGCGGATGCGGGCGAAGCGGCGCGCGAGGCGGGCCATGTCCTCGGGCTTGAGCCGCACGCCGGGGCGGGCCTGGTCGAGGTAGGCCTGGAAGCTCGCGTGCTGCAGCGCCAGCGTGTCCTCGTCGGTGGCGGGCAGGCGGAAGATGCGACGCGCGGCCTGGTGGAAGTCGTCGCTCGCGGGCTGCAGGCGCGCGGTGTTGAACCAGGCGCGCAGCGTCTCGGCGTCGCCGGGGCGCAGGGCGGCGGCGGCGCGCCATTCGGCGCAGGCGCGGTCGAACTTCATCGCGGCGCCGTATTTGCGGGCGGCGGCCACGTGCTCGTCGAAGCGGTCGTCGTCGTTCACCATCTCCGACTTGACGGTCTCGGGCGTCTTCACGCGGCCCATCAGCATGGCACCGTACATCAGCGCGGCGCCGGTCAGCAGGCCGCCGAGGTGGGCCATGTAGGCGATGCCCTGGCCGCCCAGCCAGTGCTGCATCAGCTCGTTGGCGATCCAGGCCGGCAGCAGCAGCAGGGCCGGGGCGGTGACGTAGTTGAAATAGAAGAACAGCTGGTAGAAGAAGCGGATGCGCCGCAGGCGGTACATCACCGCGTACATGCCCATCAGCGCCGAGACCGCACCCGAGGCGCCCAGCCCGTAGGTGCCGCCCGCGTAGGCCCAGCCGGCCAGCACCGACGCGCCGACCGCGCCCAGCAGGTAGAACGCCAGGTAGGTGCCGCGCCCCAGCGCCAGCTCCACCGAGAAGCCGAAGAGGAACAGGAACAGCATGTTGCCCAGCAGGTGGCCGGTGCTGCCGTGCAGGAAGGCGTTGGTGATCCAGGTCCAGGGCCTGAATTCGGCATCCGTCGCGTAGCTCTGCGCCCACCGCTCGGTGAAGGGCGCGGGCAGCATCGACTCGTACTGCTGGCGGGCGCGCTTCCACTCGTCGTACTGCGGGTTGTCGGGCTTGATGATCTCGTCGGCGCGCAGCTTCTGCAGGAACTTGCGGTCGTTCTGCAGGCCCTCGAGAAGCTGCGGATAGGCCTCCTCGTGGCGCAGCATGCGGCGCGCGAGCTTGCCGCGCTGAGGGTCGGTCTTCTCGAGCCACTCCACGAAGGCGGGCAGCTCCAGCTGGGGCAGCGCGCTCTTCACGTAATAGGCGGCTGCGCGCTCCTGCCCTTTTTCTTCACTGCGCTGCGGCCCCCAGAACACGATCATGTTCACGAGGATCAGCAGCACCGTCATCCACGGCGGATTGCGCCAGCTCGGTTTGTTCTCGAGCGGGATGGCGTAGAACACGGCGCGGCCGCTGCTGCAGTTGCGGCCGCGCTCAGCCGAGGCGGGCGCGGTGGCGGGCCACTTGCGCCTTCACCTGCGCCGGCGCCGTGCCGCCCAGGATGTTGCGCGCGTTCAGCGAGCCGCGCAGGCTCAGCACGTCGTACACGTCCTTCTCGATGCTCGGGTTGAACTGCTGCAGCACGGCCAGCGGCAGCTCGGCCAGGTCGACCTGATGCGAGGTGGCGGCCTTCACGGCGTGGGCCACCGTTTCGTGCGCGTCGCGGAAGGGCAGGCCCTTCTTCACGAGGTAGTCGGCCAGGTCGGTGGCGGTGGCGTAGCCGCGCAGGGTGGCGGCTTCCATGGCCTCGGGCTTCACGGTGATGCCGCCGATCATCTCGGCGAAGATGCGCAGGGTGTCCTTGAGCGTGTCGACCGTGTCGAACAGCGGCTCCTTGTCTTCCTGGTTGTCCTTGTTGTAGGCCAGCGGCTGGCCCTTCATGAGCGTGATGAGCGCCATCAGGTGGCCCACCACGCGGCCGGTCTTGCCGCGCGCCAGCTCGGGCACGTCGGGGTTCTTCTTCTGCGGCATGATCGATGAGCCGGTGGTGAAGCGGTCGGCGATCTGGATGAAGCCGAAGTTCTGGCTCATCCACAGGATCAGTTCCTCGCTCATGCGGCTCACGTGCACCATGCACAGGCTGGCGGCGGAGGTGAACTCGATGGCGAAGTCGCGGTCGCTCACCGCGTCCAGGCTGTTCTGGCAGACGCCGTCCATGCCCAGCGTCCTGGCGACCAGCTCGCGGTCCAGCGGGTAGCTGGTGCCGGCCAGCGCGGCGGCGCCCAGCGGCAGCCGGTTGACGCGCCTGCGGACCTCGCTCATGCGCTCCGCGTCGCGGCTGAACATTTCCACGTAGGCAAGCATGTGGTGGCCGAAGCTCACCGGCTGCGCCACCTGCAGGTGGGTGAAGCCCGGCAGGATCACGTCGACGTTCTTCTCGGCGATGTCCACCAGCGCCTTCTGCAGCTCGACCAGCAGGTCGCCGATCAGGTCGATCTCGCCGCGCAGCCACAGGCGCACGTCGGTGGCGACCTGGTCGTTGCGGCTGCGGCCGGTGTGCAGGCGCTTGCCGGCGTCGCCGACCAGCTGGGTCAGGCGCGCCTCGATGTTCAGGTGCACGTCTTCCAGGTCGAGCTTCCACTCGAAGGCACCGGATTCGATCTCGGAACGGATCTGCGCCATCCCGCGTTCGATGGCGGCGTGGTCCTGCACGCTGATGATGCCCTGTGCCGCCAGCATGCTGGCATGTGCCAGCGAGCCCTGGATGTCGGCCTGCCACAGGCGCTTGTCGAAGAAGACGCTGGAGGTGTAGCGCTTCACGAGGTCGCTCATCGGTTCGGAGAAAAGTGCCGACCAGGCTTCGGATTTCTTGTCGAGTTGGTTTTGGGTCATGGGAGCCGTCCTGGAGGCAATAATGGGTTGGTTACCCGATGGATCAGATGTCTGCGATGCGCAACCCGGCGATTTTATCGGCCAGCTCTTCACCCACGCCCCCGCCGTCGTCGGAAAGGGCGCGCGCGGCCGCGTCGTCCGCGCGCGGCGGCCCGTCGATCTTCGACGCCTGCCAGATCGGCGTGGTGCTGCGCACGGTGGTGTTCGTCGAGGCGGTGGTGGCCATCGCAGCCCTTTTCGTGGTGTCCACGCCCGGCGAATGGCTGGTGCAGACCGCCACCATCACCGGCGGGGCGCTGCCCGCCACGCTGCTGTGGCTGGTGAGCGCCTGCGGCCTCAAGAAGCCGCTGCGGCGGCTGCCGAAGCACTGGCAGTACACGGCCGGCGCGCTGCTCGGCGCGCTGTCGGCAACCTACGGCTGCGGCCTGCTGCGCCTGACGGGCGTGCTGGCCAGCGCGCCATGGCTCGCCAGCGCGCTCGCGGGTGCCCTGTTCGCGGGGCTGGTGATGGCGGCGATGGTGCTGCGCGCCCGGGGCCAGACGCCGGCAGCCACCACGGCGCGGCTGGAGGAGCTGCAGTCGCGCATCCGCCCGCACTTTCTTTTCAACACCCTCAACAGCGCCATCGCACTGGTGCGCGAGGAGCCGGCCAAGGCCGAGACCATGCTCGAGGACCTGGCCGAGCTGTTCCGCCAGGCGCTGGCCGACCCCGGCGAATCGGGCACGCTGGCCGACGAGATCGCGCTG
Organism: Variovorax sp. V15; assembly: GCF_041154425.1. Lineage (NCBI taxonomy): Bacteria > Pseudomonadati > Pseudomonadota > Betaproteobacteria > Burkholderiales > Comamonadaceae > Variovorax > Variovorax sp. V15. Next base: position 5,133,981 of record NZ_AP028659.1, on the reverse strand, counting down.
GCCGAGCGCTACCTCGCCATCGAGCAGGTGCGCTTCGGCGACCGCCTGCGCATCCGCTGGGACCTGGACGCCGCCGCCAGCAACGCGCGCCTGCCGCCGCTGCTGCTGCAGCCGCTGGTCGAGAACGCCATCAAGCACGGCGTGGAGCCCAGCCCGGAGGGCGCCAGGCTGCGCATCCGCACCGAGCGGCGCGGCGGCATGGTGGTGATCGAAGTGGTCAACAGCCTTCCGCCGCTGCGCTGGGCCGACGAGCCGCTGCCGCGCGGCCACGGCATCGCGCTGGCCAATGTGCGCGACCGGCTGCGGCTGTTGCACGACATGCAGATGCAGTTCAGCGCCGGGATGGACCAGAAAAGCTACAGAGTACGCATAGCCATTCCCGCCGAATCATGACCCTCAAGACACTCATCGTCGACGACGAAGCCCTGGCGCGCTCGCGCATGCGCACGCTGCTGCGCGACTGCACCTCGCCCGGCGCCGAAGTGGTGGCCGAAGCCTCGCAGGGCGGCGAGGCGCTGCAGCAGCTGGGCACGCTGGCGCTCGACCTGGTGCTGCTCGACGTGCACATGCCCGGCGTCGACGGCATCGAGGTGGCGCGCGCGCTGCGCAGCCGCTCCAACGCGCCTGCCGTGGTGTTCGTGACCGCCCATGCCGCCCATGCGGTGACGGCCTTCGACCTCGAGGCCGTCGACTACCTCACCAAGCCCGTGCGCGCCGAGCGGCTGCAGCAGGCGCTGCAGAAGGTCGAGCGCTTCCTGAAGGAGCGCCGCGCGCTGCAGCAGGCCCAGGCCGCGCCCGAGACGGTGCTGATCCAGGACCGGGGCCGTGCGGAGCGGGTGCCGCTGTCGGAGGTGCTCTACCTCAAGTCCGAATACAAGTACCTCACGGTGCGCACCGCCACGCGCAGCCACATCCTCGACGGCTCGCTCAACGAGTTCGAGGAGCGCTATCCGCAGCGCTTCCTGCGCGTGCACCGCAACGCGCTGGTCGCGCGCTCGGCGATCCGCGCGCTGGAGAAGTACGACGACGGCGAGGACGCCGAGGGCTGGGCCCTGCGGCTGGATTCCATTCCCGAGCCCGTGGCCGTGTCGCGCCGGCAGCTCGCGGCGGTGCGCGAGGTGCTGAAGGAAACGCGATGAGCGACGACAAGTCCATGGTGGCGGAAGCTCCGCCGCCGACCGAGCCGGTTGCCGAACCTCCGCAGCCGGTGGCGGCCGAGCCGGCCCCCGGGCCGGAACCTGAACCGCCTGCACCCGCCCCCGAGCCGCCCGCCCCGGCGCGCGAGCGCCTGCTGCTGCACATGCCCGTCGACGTGCGCAGCGCCTCGCTGGTGGTGCTCGCGGTACTGGCCAGCGTGTTCGCGCTGCAGTGGGGGCAGGCCGTCTTCATTCCGCTGATGCTGAGCCTGCTGCTGACCTATGCGCTGTCGCCGCTGGTCGAGCTGCTGCATCGCTGGAAGCTGCCACGCTGGATCGGTGCGGGGCTGATCCTCATGGGCCTCTTCGGCGGCCTGGGCTGGACCGGCTATTCGCTCTCGGGCAGCGCCACGCAACTGCTCGACTCGCTGCCCGTGGCCGCGCAGAAGCTGGGCCAGGCCATGCGCCGCGACCGGGGCGCCAGCGCCACGCCGCTGGACAACGTGCAGCAGGCGGCGGCGCAGCTCGAGAAGGCGGCCGAGGAGAACTCGGCCCGCGTCGCTTCGCGCAAGGGCGTGGCGCGCGTCATCATCGAGCGGCCCAGCTTCAACGTGCGCGACTACCTGCTCAGCGGCACCGTCGGACTGCTCAGCGCAATGGGGCAGTTCACGCTGGTGGCCTTCCTGACCTACTTCGCGCTGTGTTCGGGCGACACCTTCAGGCGCAAGCTCATCAAGATCACCGGCTCGAGCCTGCAGAAGAAGAAGGTGACGGTGCACGTGCTGGACGACATCACGCGCAACATCGAGCGCTACCTGCTCGTGCAGATCCTGGTGAGCGCCATCGTCGGCGTGGCCACGGGCCTCGCGTTCTGGGCCGTCGGCATGGAGAACGCGGCCGTGTGGGGAATCATCGCGGCCGTCACCAACCTCATTCCCTATATCGGCTCGGTGATCGTGCTGGCGGCCGCGGGGCTGGTGGCCTTCCTGCAGTTCAACAGCCTGCAGATGGGCATCGTGGTGGCCGGCATGTCGCTGGGCATCCACACCGTCATCGGCAACCTGCTGATGCCCTGGCTCACCAGCCGCACCAGCCGCATGAACCCGGTGGCGGTGTTCGTGGGCGTGATCTTCTGGGGCTGGCTCTGGGGCATCTGGGGCCTGCTGCTGGGCATTCCGATCACGATGGTGATCAAGTCGATCTGCGACCGGGTGGAGGACCTGCAGCCGATCGGGGAGCTGCTGGGCGAGTAGCCCGCGCGCGCCGCGCTATGAGGTCGCGCTTCGCGCCTTCGCAGCCCGGGCGGTCGCGGGAAGCTTCTTCACGAAGGTCGCGGCCGGATCGAGCGGCTTTCCATCGCGCGTTCGCAACTCGATCTTCGGCACCGGCTTGCCGCTGTCGCGCTCGACGAGCACCGAGTGCGGCTCGCCCTTCGCGTACAGGTGCGCCTCGCCCCAGTGCCGCAGGCCGACCACCACGGGGAACAGGCCCTTGCCCTTGGGCGTGAGCACGTATTCCTGGTAGGCAGTTCCGTCGGAGGCGGGCACGAGCTCGAGCACGCCTTCCTGCACCAGGTTCTTCAGCCGGTCCGACAGGATGTTCTTGGCGACGCCCAGGCTCTGCTGGAATTCGCCGAAGCGCTTCATGCCGTCGAAGGCATCGCGGATCACGAGCAGCGACCACTGGTCGCCGACGATGTCGAGCGCGCGTGCCATCGGGCATGCATCGGCCTTGAGGCTTTTTCGTTGGGCCATGAGGAGCGTTTCTTTCCGGATCGAGTCTGGCTGGGCCGGCGATTGCCGGCATCAGTTTTATTTTAAAACCCGAGGTGCAGGACGCGCGTTCAGCGCGCCGCCATGTGCGCCCGATGCAGCCGCGAGAAGCGCGCGATCATCAGCGGCCCCAGCAGCGCGCCCAGCCCGGCCGAACTCCACGCCGCCACCCACGCATGCGTGCTGCCGATGCCGAAGCTGCCTTGCCCCCAGTCCAGCGCGAGGCCGAACACCCAGGGGCTGAGCGCGCCCGCGCCGAAGCCCATCACCGAGCGCACCGAGAAGGCCACGCCCAGCCGGTGCGGCGCCACCACGTCGGCCAGCGCGGTCGAGTAGACCGACGAATCCGCGATGGCCAGCAGGTTGTAGACGGCCGCTGCCGCCGCCAGCAGCCACAGCGGCCATCTCCACATCCAGCCGAAGGCGAAGGACATGCAAAGGCTAGCGACGGTGGCGATCATCATCACCCGCGCGCGACCCAGCCTGTCGGAAGCCGCGCCGCCCGCGACGCTGCCGAACACGCTCACCAGATGGGCCAGCGCCGCCAGTGCGATGCCAGCGCCTTGCCACGACGAGGCCACGCCCGAAGAGGCGACCAGGTACGCCGGCAGCCATGCCCAGAGCGCCATCAGTTCCCAGCAGTGGAAGGCGTAGGCCCAGTTGCCGGCCATCGCGGGCTTGTCGCGCACCGTGGCTGCCAGGGCGTGCAGGGTGCCTTCGCGGATCGCACCGGGCGCGGGGGGCGAGGGCAGCCGCATGCGGCGCAGCGCCTGCGCCGTGAGCACCGCGCCAGCCAGCGTGCAGGCCGCAGCGGCCAGCAGCCCCAGCTGCCACTGATGCAGATGGCTGAACGCCGCCGCCACCGCGAGCGAGAGTGCATAGCCCATCGACGACGATCCGATGAAGAGCCCCATCGCGCGCCCGCGCACGGCGGGCTCGGTGTTGTGCGCCAGCAGCTGCAGGCCCGGCGTGTACGAGGCGCCCGCGCACAGTCCGGCCAGGCCGTAGAGCAGCATGGCCGAGATATGGTCGCGTGCGAAGAGCGCAAAGGCGAGCGCAGCCGCCGCGCTCACCGCGCTGCCCGTGAAGAAGATACGCTGCGGCCCGTAGCGGTCGGCCAGCAGGCCCACGGCGAACAGCGAGCTCATGTAGCCCACGTGCCAGGCGCTCTGGATCGAGCCGGCCTGCGCGGCCGTCATGTGCCAGTCGGCCATCGCGAAGGGCAGCACGCCGGAGTAGGCGGTGACGATCATCGACTGCAGCAGCCGGCTCGCGCACAGCAGCGCCAGCCAGCCGCGCGCGGGGCCGGCGGTGTTGCCCGACATGACGACGCAGCCTCAGCGCAGGGCGCGCTGCATCAGCACGGTGTCCACCCAGCGGCCGAACTTGAAGCCGATGTCGCGCAGCACGCCGACCTGTTCGAAGCCCAGGCTTTCATGCAGCCGCAGCGAGCCCGCGTTGGCGCTGTTGCCCACGCAGGCGACCATCTGCGTGAAGCCGGCTTCGGTGCAGCGCCGGACCACCTCGCGCAGCAGCGCCTTGCCGATGCCGTGGCCGTGCATGCCCTGCGCGACGTAGACCGAGTCTTCCACCGAATGCCGGTAGGCCGAGCGGGCGCGGTAGGCGGTGGCGTAGGCGTAGCCGGCGACCTCGCCGTCGAGCATCGCCACCAGGTAGGGCATGCCGCGCGCGATCACGTCGGCGCGGCGCTGCTGCATCTGGTCGACGCTCGGCACTTCCTCCTCGAAGGAGCACAGGTCGTGCAGCACGTAGTGGCTGTAGATGGACTGCACGGCGGCCATGTGATGTGGCATGGCGTCGAGGATTTCTACGGCGGTGGAAGCGAGGGGAGCGGTGGATGGCGATGACATGGCCCCGATCTTGACGATGCCTCATCGATAAGTGAAGCTTCGCCAGCCTATGCAAGGCATGAGAAAAACTTTGGATAAATCGCTCAACCTCGACCAGCTCCGGTCCTTCGCGCTCGTCATCGAAACCGGCAGCTTCTCGGCCGCCGCCGACAGGCTGGGGCTCTCCCAGCCGGCCGTGAGCCTGCAGATCCGCCAGCTCGAACGCCGGCTGGCGGTGCGCCTGGTGGAGCGTGTCGGCAAGCGCGCGCAGGCCACGCCGGCGGGCATGGAGCTGCTGCGCCACGCGCAGAACATCGAGACCGCGGTGGAAAACGCCATCGACGCGCTCGCCGATCACGCCAGCGGCATCGCGGGCCGCGTACGGCTGGGCACGGGCGCGACGGCCTGCCTGCATTTCCTGCCTTCTGTGCTGCGCGGGCTGCGTGAGCGCTTTCCCGACCTCGGCGTGGTGGTCAGCACCGGCAACACAGAAGACCAGGCGCGCAAGGTGGAAGAAAACAGCCTCGATCTCGCGCTGGTCACGCTGCCCGTGGCCGGGCGCTCGCTGGCGGTGATGCCGGTGCTCGACGACGAGTTCGTCGCCGTCGGCCGGCAGGACCTCGCACCGCTGAAGTCGAAGGTCGCGCCGGGCGATCTGGCCGGCCTGCCGCTGGTGCTGTTCGAGCCCGCGGCCAACACCCGCAAGCTGGTCGACCGCTGGTTCGCCGCCGAGGGCCTGCAGCCGCAGCCGGTGATGGAGCTGGGCAGCGTGGAGGCGATGAAGGAGATGGTGGCCGCGGGGCTGGGCTACGCCATCGTGCCCGGCATGGCGATGACGGGGCGCGGCGCGCACCCGGAGCTCAAGACCAGCCGGCTGAACCCCCGCATGCATCGCGGGCTGGCCATCGTGGTCCGGCGCGACAAGCCTGTCAGCAAGGCCTTGCGCGTAGTGCTGGATGCGATCATGGCGGCCGGGAAGCCCGGCCGCCACTGAACGATTGCGGAGTTGCCGCTTGTGCTTACTCGGGCACGGCGGCCAGCGAGGTACCGCCGCGCGCGCGGCCCAGCGTGCCGACGATCAGCGCCGCGATCAGCACCAGCACGCCGCTGAGCACCATCGCGCTGGAGATGCCGAAGTTGTCGACCGTCACGCCACCGATCAGCGCGCCGGAGGCGATCGCCACCTGGAAGCCGCTCACAAGCAGCGCCTGGCCGGCCTCGGGTGCGTCGGGCACGGCTTCCATCATCCAGCCGGTGAGCGCGACCGGGATCAGGCCGAAGGCCACGCCCCAGATCACGACCACCACCGCGCCAGGCACGAAGCCGGAGCCGATCACCGTCGTCAGCAGCAGGGCGGTGGCCAGCATCAGCGCCGCCAGCAGGGTGGTGCCGCGCACGCTGCGCGCCACCAGGCTGCCGCCGAGGAAGGTGCCGACGAAGCCCACCGCGCCGTACACCAGCAGCAGCGTCGACACCGAGTTCGGCGCGAGGCCGAACACCTGCTGCAGCAGCGGCTTCAGGTAGGTGTAGGCCGCGAAGTGGCCGGCGATGAAGAACAGCACCGCGAGCAGGCCGACCTGCGCCATGCGGCGCGTGAGCGGCGTGAGCAGGTCGCGCGCGCCGATGGCGCGCACCGGCGGGATCGAAGGCAGCAACCACAGCTGCACCACCAACACGGCGGCCGCGAGCGCGCCCGTCACGGCGAACGATGCACGCCAGCCGAACTGCGTGCCGAGGAAGGAGCCGGCCGGCACGCCGAGCACGGTGGCGGCCGACACGCCGGCCAGCACGATCGACATGGCACGAGCCTGCGAGGCATGCGGCACCAGCTGCGTGGCGGCGGCGGGAGCGAAAGTCCAGAAGCCGCCCACGCACAGGCCGAGCAGCAGGCGTGCCACCAGCATGGTGGCGAAGTTGGGCGCGAAGGCCGCGAGCAGGTTCGATGCGATCAGCAAGGTGGTGAGCGCGATCAGCACCGTGCGGCGGTCGAGCTTGCCCGAAGCGACGATGAGCGCCGGCCCGGCGAAGGCGGCGAGCACGCCGGGCATGGTGACCATGAGTCCGGCCGTGCCGTCGGACACGTTGAGGCCGCGCGCGATGTCGGTGAGAAGGCCGATGGGCATGAACTCCGTCGAGACCATCGCGAAGGTGCCGACGGCGATGGAGCCGACGGCGAGCCATGCGGAGCGCGAGGCCGGAACGTGTGCTGCCGCGGCCTGCACCGGTGCTCCGAGTTCGTCGATGCACGGGTTGCTGCTGGGTGAATTCATCATGATGGGGAGCTGTCCTTTGGAGCGTCGGCGGCGGCGCGCGCACCGATGCCGTTGAAGAGGCATGGAGTGTGCGAGCCGTCGCGCTTGCGACAAAGGTGCCGCGCGGCAGCAGACAGTTTCCCGGGGATGAACAATGAGCCCTTTTGATGGCTATCGCCATCCATGGGGCCTCTGCAGCGGCCTAGCTGAGCGCGGGTCGCAATTGCAGTATTTGGCCATCGGCGACGAAGGAGTCGCCGATCAGTACGCGAAAGGTTGTACCGGGCTGGAAGCGGGGCAGCGCGACGGCGGGCGAGAGGAACTCGACTTCGAGCGCGGCGGGCTTGCCGCGCTCCAGCGCATCGCCCGCCGGCACCATCCAGCGCGCCGAGAAGCCTTCCTTGTCGAGCACCAGCGCGCAGCGGTATTCGCCCGGCGCGATGGGCGTGTCCTGCGAGGGCAGGGCGGGCTTGCGGAAGGTGATCTCCGCGAGCGCACCGGGCGTGAACGCACCCAGCGCATCGAAGCCCGGCGGTGCTGCGGCAGGTGCACGGCGCGGCCACTTGCCGATCAGCCATGCGATCACGTTGCCGATGATCGGCACCCACAGCACCATCAGGAGCGTTGCGATATCGCGCGTGGTCGAGCCCGGCGCCGCGTAGTGCCGCACCACCGCGCCGCCCACCGCCACGCACAGCAGGATGGCGACGATGAGCCTGCGGCGAAAGCCGATCTTCGTGCTCATGCGTTCAGGCCTTTGCCGGCGGAGCTTCGGGGAAGGAGGGAATTGCCGTCGTGTGGTCGAGCCACGGCACCTCGTGCGAAGTCCAGATGTGCGAGGCGGGGCGCTGGCCCGGGTCGTCGTCGAGCGAGCCCAGGCGCAGGATGACCTGCGGCTTGTCAACCCACTCGGCCACGAGGTGCGTGCCGCAGCGGGTGCAGAAGTGGCGCAGCTTGCCCGGCGTCGATTCGAAGGAGCCGATGGCTTCCTCGCCCGCGGTCCAGCGGAAGTCTGCGCGGTCGACGCGGCCGGTCGTGGTGAACGCGGCGCTGTGCGCCTTGCGGCAGGTCGCGCAGTGGCAGTGGACGATGGGGCCGGCGAGGCGCGCGGCTTCGTACCGGACGGTGCCGCAGAGGCAGGAGCCTTTCATGGCGTTCTCTTTCGGTGGATAGGGCTGCGAGTCTATGCGCGCTGCAAACGACGACGGGCCCCGAAGGGCCCGTCCTGGCTCGCGCGGTGGCGTCAGCCCGTGTTGCGCAGGCCCGCCGCCACCCCGTTGATCGAGATGTGGATGCCGCGCTGCAGCCGCTCGCCGCCGTCGCCCGCGCGGTAACGCCGCATCAGCTCGACCTGCAGGTGGTGCAGCGGGTCGATGTACGGGAAGCGGTGGCGCACCGAGCGCTGCATCTCGGCGTTGCCCTCGAGCCGCTGCTTCGCGCCGGTGATGAGCGTGAGTGCATCGGAGGTGCGATGCCATTCGGCGTCGATCATCGAGAACACCTTCTGCCGCAGCTTGCGGTCGGTCACCAGCTCGGCGTAGCGCGAGGCCAGCGCGAGGTCGCTCTTGGCGAGCACCATGTCCATGTTCGACAGCAGCGTGCGGAAGAAGGGCCACTGCGCGTACATGCGCTGCAGCAGCGCCTGGCGCTCCTTGCGGCCCGCCGCGTTGCCGGCGGCGGCCAGGAACTGCTCCACGCCCGAGCCGAAGCCGAACCAGCCCGGAATGGTGAGGCGGCACTGGCCCCAGCTGAAGCTCCACGGCACCGCGCGCAGGTCGTCGATCTTGTGGCTGGGGTTGCGCGATGCGGGGCGCGAGCCGATGTTGAGCTCGGCGATCTCGCGGATCGGCGTGGAGCCGAAGAAGTAGTCGCCGAAGCCCGGGGTTTCGTACACCAGCTTGCGGTAGGCCGCCATGCTCGCCGCGGAGAGTTCGCTCGCGGCCGAGAGGAAATTGGCAGGCGCCGACTTGCCCTGCGGCAGCAGCGTGGCTTCGAGCGTGGCGGCCACCAGCGTCTCGAGGTTGCGCCGGCCGATCTCGCGGTTGGCGTACTTGGAGCCGATGACTTCGCCCTGCTCCGTCAGCCGGATCTGCCCGCGCACCGTGCCCGGCGGCTGCGCGAGGATGGCCTGGTAGCTCGGGCCGCCGCCGCGCCCCACCGTGCCGCCTCGGCCGTGGAACATGCGCAGGCGGATGGGGTTGGCCTTCTTCCTGTTGAGCTCGTCGAAGAGCGACACCAGCGCGATGCCCGCGCGGTACAGCTCCCAGTTGCTGGTGAAGATGCCGCCGTCCTTGTTGCTGTCGGAGTAGCCGAGCATCACGTCCTGCTCGGCGCCCGAGCGTTCGATGAGCGCCTGGATGTTCGGCAGCGCATAGAAGGCGCGCACGATGGGCGCGGCGTTGCGCAGGTCCTCGATGGTCTCGAACAGCGGCACCACGATCAGGTCGCAGGTGGCCTTGCCGTCCATCGCGCCGCGCAGCAGGCCCGCTTCCTTCTGCAGCAGCAGGGCTTCGAGCAGGTCGCTCACCGTTTCGGTGTGGCTGATGATGTAGTGGCGGATGGCGGCGGCACCGTAGCGCGCACGCGCGGTGCGCGCGGCCGAGAAGATGGCCAGCTCGCTCCTGGCGAGCGGCGAGTAGTCGGCATCGGGCACGCGCAGCGGCCGCGCGTCGTCGAGCAGTTTCAGCAGCAGCGTCTGCTTGGCCTCCTCGGCCAGCGAGGCATACGAGGGCTCGATGCGCGCGGTGGCCAGCAGCTCGGCGATCACGGCCTCGTGCTTGTCGGAACTCTGGCGCAGGTCGACCGTGGCCAGGTGGAAGCCGAACACCTCCACCGCGCGGATCAGCGGCAGCAGGCGCGGCGCGGCGAGCACGCTGCCGTGCTTTTCCTCCAGCGATTCGGCGATGGTGCGCAGGTCGGCCAGGAACTCCTCGGCGCTCTTGTACGGGTTCTGCGGCGCGACGGCGTGCCGCGCGGCCTCTCCGCCGGTCAGCTCGCGCAGCGTGGCCGCCAGGCGCGCGTACACGCCGGTGAGGGCGCGGCGATAGGGCTCGTCCTTGCGGTGCTCGCTGGTGTCGGGCGAGCGCTCTGCGAGTGCCTGCATTTCCACCGACACGTCGACCAGCGTGGCCGACAGCGACAGCTCGCCGCCGAGGTAGTGCACCTCGGTGAGGTAGTAGCGCAGCGCCAGCTCGCACTGGCGGCTCAGCGCGTATTCGAGCGTCTCGGCCGTGACGTTGGGGTTGCCGTCGCGGTCGCCGCCGATCCACTGGCCCATGCGCAGGAAGGGCGCCACCGACGGCGCCTGGCCGCCCTGGGCCAGCGCCTTTTCCAGGTCGGCGTACACGCGCGGGATCTCGCGCAGGAAGGTGGCTTCGTAGTAGCTCAGCGCGTTCTCGATCTCGTCGGCCACGGTGAGCTTGGAAAAACGCAGGATGCGCGTCTGCCAGATCTGCGTGACGCGGATGCGCATCTGCGTTTCGTTCTCCGCGAACTCGATGGGCGTGAGCGCGTCCTTGGCCGCCGCATAGGCGTTCTGGCGCAGCCTGATCTCGTCGCGCACCGTCAGCAGCTGCGCGATGGCGCGTTCGGCATCGAGGATGCTCTTGCGCTGCACTTCGGTGGGGTGCGCGGTAAGCACCGGCGAGACATAGCTGTGTGCCAGCGAGGCGACGATCTCGTCGGGCTTCACGCCGGCCTTGCGGATGCGCGCGAGCGCGGTCTGCAGGTCGCCCTCGACGCTCTCGCCGGCGCGCTCGGTCTCGGTGCGGCGGCGGATCTGGTGGCGGTCTTCGGCAAGATTGGCCAGGTGGCTGAAGTAGGTGAAGGCGCGGATCACGCGCACCGTTTCGGCGGCGCTCAGCCCCTTGAGCAGGTTCTTCAGCGCCCGGTCGGCCGCCTGGTCCGCATCGCGGCGGAAAGCCACGGAGAGAGTGCGGATCTTCTCGACCAGTGCATATGTCTCTTCTCCCTCCTGCTCCCGGATCACGTCGCCGAGGATCCGGCCCAACAGCCGGATGTCTTCGATCAGAGGCTGGTCTTCGGCCTGGCGGCGCTTGGGCGGAGCAGGTGTCTTGCTGGCTTTCATTCGATGTTTGTCCTGGACTTCTTGAATGGAGTGCCGTCTTCGTTGTTGCGGCGCAACATGCTAGCATTCCCGCGGTTTGGAACACGTACTTTTGAGGCCGGTCTTGAGCAATATCGTGATCGCCACGCGCGAAAGCCGCCTGGCACTGTGGCAAGCCCAACATGTGCAGGCGCTTTTGCAAGAAAGAGGCCACATCGTCAGCCTGCTGGGGCTGACCACCACCGGCGACCAGATCCTGGACCGCACGCTCAGCAAGGTGGGCGGCAAGGGGCTCTTCGTGAAGGAACTCGAACTCGCACTCGAGGAAGGGCGCGCCGACATTGCCGTCCATTCGCTGAAGGACGTGCCGATGGACCTGCCCGAAGGCTTCGTGCTGGCCTGCGTGCTCGAGCGCGAAGACCCGCGCGACGCGCTCGTCTCCCCCCGCTACGAATCGCTCGACGCGCTGCCGCAGGGCGCCGTCGTCGGCACCTCCAGCCTGCGCCGCATGGCGCTGCTGCGCGCGCTGCGGCCCGACCTGCGCATCGAACCGCTGCGCGGCAACCTCGACACCCGCCTGCGCAAGCTCGACGAAGGGCAGTACGACGCCATCGTGCTGGCCGCGGCCGGTCTCAAGCGGCTGGGGCTGGAGGGCCGCATCCGCGTGGCCTTCGACGCCGACACCATGCTGCCTGCCGCGGGGCAGGGTGCGCTCGGCATCGAAGTGCGCGCCGACCGCAAGGATCTCATCGAACTGCTGGGCCCGCTGGCCCACCAGGGCGACTGGCTCTCCACCGCCGCCGAGCGCGCCGTGAGCCGCGCGATGGGCGGCAGCTGCTCGATGCCGCTGGCTGCCCACGCTCGCTGGCAGGCCGACGGCGCGCTGCGCATCGATGCCGCCTGGGGCGACCCCGAAGGCAAGGTGCCGCTGGTGAGGGTGCACGCGCTGGCATCCGTCGGCGACTTCGCCCAGGCCGACGCGCTCGGCGAGCATGCCGCGGCGCTGCTGCGTGCCGGCGGAGCCCACTGACACCGGTGGTCGTCGTATGACCGGCCGTCCCGTCATCGTCACGCGGCCGGCGCGCGAAGCCGCGCGATGGGTCAGCGATCTGCGCGCCGCGGGTATCGACGCGGTGGCGCTGCCGCTCATCGTGATCGAACCCGCCACCGACATCGAGCCGCTGCGCGCGGCATGGCGGCAGCTCTCGGACTATGCCGCGCTGATGTTCGTGAGCGCCACGGCGGTCGAGCATTTCTTCCAATACAGAGGTGCCGCCGATTCGCTGGCAGGTTGCCGCTTCTGGGCCACGGGCCCTGGTACGAAGCGCGCCTTGCTGCGTGCGGGCGTGCCGTCCGATTCCATCGACGCGCCGCCGCCCGAGGCCACGCGCTTCGACTCCGAGGCGCTGTGGGAACGCGTCCACGCGCAGGTGTCGAATGGCGCTCGCGTGCTGATCGTGCGCGGCGGCGACGAAGCCGGACGGCCCGCGGGACGCGACTGGCTGGCCAACGAGATCGATGCGGCGGGCGGCCATCGCGACACCGTGGTGGCCTATCGCAGGCTGCCGCCATCGCTGGACGTCGTACAACACCGCCTCGCCATGGACGGCGCCGAAGGCCGGGCGATCTGGCTCTTCAGCAGCTCGGAGGCGATCGCCAATCTGCAGCGCGCGATGCCGGGCGTGCAGTGGCATGCCGCAAGCGCGGTCGCCACGCATGCGCGCATCGGCGAAGCCGCGCGTGGCGCGGGTTTCGGGGCGTTGCGTGTATGCACGCCCCTGCTGGATGCGCTGGTCGCGTCTATAGAATCCTTGGCATGAGCGCCGCGTCCCCCACAGACGATCTTTCTCCTTCTCCATCCGCTGCCACGGCGCCGGTGCCAGCCCCGCTGGCACCGCATCAGACACCTGTTGCGCAGGCCGCGGGCGCACTGCTTCTCTCCCGCATCGGCTTCGGCTTGGTGGCCCTGGTGGCGCTGGTCGCACTGCTGATGTCCATCGCGCTCTGGCAGAAGGTCGGCGGCATGAAGGAGCAGCTGGCGCGCCAGAGCGCCGACGCCATCGCGCAGTCGATGGAGGCGCGCACGCTGGCCCGCCAGGCCAGCGACACGGTGCGCGATGCCTCGGCCCGCGTGGCGCTGGTCGAGACCCGCGTGGCAGAAGTCGCGCTGCAGCGCTCGCAGCTCGAGGAACTCATCCAGAGCCTCTCGCGTTCGCGCGACGAGAACCTCGTGGTCGACATCGAGTCGGCCGTGCGCCTTGCCCTGCAGCAGGCGCAGGTCACCGGCAGCGTCGAACCGCTGCTGGCCGCGCTGAAGGCCGGCGACACACGCATCGCACGCGCCGCGCAGCCGCGGCTCACTCCGCTGCAGCGCGCCATGCAGCGCGACGCCGACCGCCTGCGCAGCAGCGCCAGCAACGACGGCGCCGAGGCGCTGCAGAAGCTCGACGAGCTGATGCGCAACGTTGACGACCTGCCCACGCTCAACGCGGTGGCCGTGCGCGGCACCGGCACCAATGCATGGCAGCCCGAGCCCATACCCGCCGATGCGCCTTGGTGGCGCCGCGTGCTGCTCACCGTGCGCGGCGAAGCCCGCTCGCTGGTGCGCGTCGGCCGCATCCAGAGCCCGGAGGCGATCCTGCTGGCGCCGGAGCAGTCGTACTTCCTGCGCGAGAACCTCAAGCTGAAGCTGCTCAATGCGCGCCTGTCGCTGCTGTCGCGGCAGATGGAAGCCACGCGCAGCGAGCTGTCGCAGGTGACCGCCTCGCTCAACCGTTACTTCGACCCCGCATCGCGCCGCACCCAGGCCGCCGCCACGCTGCTGCAGCAACTGCAGTCGCTGGTGAAGACGACCGAGCCGGTCCGCATCGACGACACGCTGGCGGCGCTCGCGACTGCCGCAGCAGGGCGCTGATCGGACATCCATGCGCGCAGCAATCTGGCTTCTTGCCCTCTTCGCCGTCGCGGCGGCAGTCGCTCTCTTCGCAGGCAACAACCAGGGCACGATCACCGTGTTCTGGCCGCCGTGGCGTGTCGATCTTTCGCTGAACCTCGTGCTCGTGATCCTGCTGGTGGCCTTCGTGCTGCTGCATGCGGCCTTGCGGGCGCTGGCGGCGCTGTTCTCGCTGCCCACGCAGGCGCGCCAGTGGCGGCTGCAGCAGAAGGAGCGCACGCTGCACGCAGCCCTGCTCGATGCGATGGTGCAACTGATCTCCGGCCGCTTCTCGCGCGCGCGAAAGGCCGCGCAGGCCGCGCTCACGCAGGAGAAAACGCTCGCCGCGCTCGGCGCCAGCCTGCCGCAGGCGCAGCAGGTTCGCGTGCTCTCGCACCTGCTCGCCGCGGAAAGCGCGCAGGCGCTGCAGGACAAGGCGGCGCGCGACGCGCATCTGCAGCAGGCCCTCAACGAAAGTGCGGATCGCACCGTGCTCGCCAGCCCCGAGACGCGCGAAGGCGTGCAGCTGCGCGCTGCGCGCTGGGCCCTCGAAGATCGCGATGCAGCGGCCGCACTGGCGCGGCTCGAAGAACTGCCGCAGGGCGCGCAGCGCCGCACGCTCGCACTGCGGCTGCGCCTGAAGGCCGCGCGTCAGGATCGCCGCACGCTCGAAGCACTCGAAACCGCGCGCCTGCTGGCCAAGCACCGCGCTTTCTCGGATGCGGCCGCACAAAGCATCGTGCGCGGCCTCGCAACCGAGCTGCTGTCGGGCGCGCATGATCCGGCCCAGCTGCTGCGTGCCTGGACCGAACTCGATGCCAGTGAGCGCGAGATGCCCGAGGTGGCGATCCACGCGGCCCAGCGCATGGTCGCGCTGCGCGGCGATCTGGCACTGGCGCGCGGCTGGCTGCTGCCGGCCTGGGAGCGCATGGTGGCCAATCCGCGCGGGCTCGGCGACGGGCTGCGCGTCAAGCTGGCGCGCGCGCTCGAAGCAGGGCTCGACTCGGTGGACGCCGAATGGCTCGCGCGCATCGAGAGCGCGCAGCGCAACAATCCGCGTGACGCGAACCTGCAGTACCTCGCGGGCATGGCCTGCATGAAGCGCCAGCTCTGGGGCAAGGCCCAGCAGCTGCTGATGCAGGCCGGTATGGGCCTGCAGGACACCGAGCTCTATCGCCGCGCCTGGCTCGCACTGGCGCAGCTGGCGGAAGACCGCGACGACGCCGAGCAGGCCGCCGAGGCCTGGAAGCGCGCGGCGCAGGTCGAGAACTCCTGAGGCTACAGGGGCTAGGGGCACGCGGGCCGCACCGATGGCTTCTTGCTGCCGCTACCGAATACCAGCCAGCTGATGCCGGCCAGCAGCCATACGCCGACGCCTCCGTAGAGCATCACCAGTCCGAAGCCGTGCGCCAGCGCGGCATGCACCGTTGCTCCGGACGGATCGAGCTGCGGCAGCGCGGGAAAGCTCTCGCCCAGCGACGCGAAGCTGCCCGCCGCGACTTTCTCCGCCAGCGCGCGCAGCTGCAGCGCATCGAGCGATGCGGACAGCGCGCCGCGCAGGTGCGCATGGACGCCCTCGAGCAGCACGAAGCCCATCAGCGCGATGTTGATGGCCAGCGTGATCAGCCGCGCGCTCATGTCCATGCCCGAAGCCATGCCCGCGCGTGCGCTGGGCACCGAGCCGGTGGTGGTGTTGGTGACGGGCGTGTTGGTCAGCCCGAGCCCGATACCCGCGAGCAGGCAGCCGGGGAGCATCGTCATCCAGCTCGCATGGGCCATGCCGCTGCCGTAGCGCATGGCCATGAAGCCGAGGCCGATGACGAAGAGGCCCGCCGGAATCACCACGCCCGGGCGGTAGCGCAGCGAGAGCCGCTCGGCCAGCGGCGGCAGCACCAGCGTGGGCAGCGTGTAGGCCAGCAGCGCGGAGCCGGCCACGACGGCGTCGTAGCCCAGCGCGCCCTGGAAGAAGATGGGCAGGTAGATCATGAACGGCCAGAAGCTGAAATTCATGCCGATGGAGCCGATGATCGAGCCCGAGAAGTCGCGGATCCTGAAGACCGAGAAGTCGAACATCGGATGCGGGTTGATCTTCTCCACCCACAGGAAGAGCGCGAAGCTCGCGGCCGTCGCGGCGGCGATGCCGATGGCCAGCGGGCTCGAGAAGCCGAGGCCGGGCCCCTGCGTGATGAAGCAGGTCAGCCCCAGCACCGCGAGCGACAGCGTGACGATGCCGGGCAGGTCGAGCCGCTGCGCGTCGGGGTCGCTCGACTCCTCCACGCTGCCGAGCACCAGGGCCAGCGCCACCGCCGCGAGCGGCGCGTGGACCAGGAACACCCATTCCCAGCTCGACAGCGCCACGATCGCGCCGCCGATGACCGGCCCGAAGCCCAGGCCCATGCCGAACACCACACCCCAGGTGGCGAAGGCCCGGCTGCGTTCCTTGCCTTGCTGGAACTGGTGCGACAGCACCGCGAGCTGGCAGATCAGCATCGCGCCGCCGCTGAGGCCCTGCAGGAAGCGCGCGGCGATCAGCACCGGCGCGTTCTGCGCGAGCCCGCAGGCCAGTGAGGTCAGGCCGAACAGCGCCACGCTGACGACGAGGATGCGCTTGCGGCCGTAGCCGTCGGCCAGCGTCCCGGCGGCCATCAGCACCGTGGTGCAGGCGATGGTGTAGGCGTTCATGATCCACTGCATGTCGCTGAAGTCGCCATGCAGCGCCTTTTCGAGCGTGGGAAGGATGACGGGCACGCTGGAGATCTCCAGGCCGAACATCAGGGCAATGAGGCAGATCGCGGCCAGTGCGACGCGGTTCTTGCCGGTGTGGGAAAGGGGCATCGGAATCTTTCGGAAGTCCTTGAAGGCGACAGGTCCGGGCGATTCTGGGTAAAGCCTCTTCATGATGGAAATGATTTAATTTCCTGAGACCCATTAAAAGCCATCATTTATTCATTGCCATGGACTTCGACCCCGCACTGCTGCGCGCCTTCGTGGCCGTCAAGGAAACCGGCGGCTTCACGCGCGCCGCCCAGCGGCTGCACCTGACGCAGTCGGCCGTGAGCCACCAGATCAGGCGGCTGGAAGAGCAGGTGGGCCGGCCGCTGTTGCATCGCACGACGCGCCGCCTCACGGTGACCGAGGACGGCGAAGACTTCCTGCGCTATGCCCAGCAGATCCTCGAGACGCTGGACGCGATGACGCGGCGCTTCCAGCCCTCGCCCATCGCTGGCGTGGTGCGCTTCGGCGCGCCGGATACCTTCATGGGCGAGCGTCTGCCTCCGTTGCTTTCGCAGTTCGCTCGCTCTTTTCCCGCCACGCGCATGGAAGTCAGCGTGAGCATGCACCTCGACTTCCGCGCCATGGTCCGCGCGGGCGAGCTCGATCTTGCGGTGGTGATGTCGCCACCCGGCTGCGAGGAGGGCACGCGCCTGCGGCGCACGCAG
The DNA here is from genome assembly GCF_041154425.1 of Variovorax sp. V15. NCBI lineage: Bacteria > Pseudomonadati > Pseudomonadota > Betaproteobacteria > Burkholderiales > Comamonadaceae > Variovorax > Variovorax sp. V15. Next base: position 5,116,533 of record NZ_AP028659.1, on the reverse strand, counting down.
CTGGTGTGGGCGGCGGCCGAGACCTTCGAGGCGGCGCCCGGTGCCTCGCTGCCGCTGGCTTTCTTTCCCAAGCCCTGCGTCAACCGCGAGGTGGCGAGCGAGGCGCTGGATGCGATGGCGCTCGACTGGCATGTGGTCTTCACCTCGGCGAGCCAGCACGGCATTCGCGCGGCGGTGCTCGCGGGGCTGGCGGTGACGGTGCTCACGCGCGAGGACGTGGAGCCGGGAATGAAGATCGTCGACGGCCGCTATGGATTGCCGCAGCTGCCGAGCGTGGATTTCTCGCTGATCTGGAGCGAGAACGGCAAGACCGAATGCGCCTGCCGCTTCGGGCAGCTGATCCTGGAGATGCCCGAGCTGCCCCTGCCCGGGAAGGCGATGCAGAAGGCATGAATGAAAACGGCGCCAGTGGCGCCGTTTTCATTTGCTTCCAGCAGGCTTTACTGCTGTTGTTGCTGCTGCTGTTGTTCGAACGGCAGCGACATCGAGCCGAGGTCGCGGCGGGTTTCGACCAGCACCAGCGGGCCCTCGTCGAGCACCACCAGCGGCGGGCGCTCGCGCGGCACGTGCACCGGCTTCGGCTCGGCTTCGATCGCGGCGCGCGCCTGGGCGATGCGTTCGGCGTCCGAGTTGACCCACTGCAGGCCCGAGCTTTCGGCGATCTGCGCGAGTTCTGCCAGCGGCAGTTCGAAGGGCTGGACCTTGGGCAGCGCGCGGCCGTTGGCAGCCGCGGGTGCCTTGGCGGAAGCGCTTTCGATCACGATCTGCTCGGCTGCTGCTTCAGCAACGGCGACGACCGGCGCGGGGCGCTCGGCACGGGGCTGCTGTTGCTGCGGTGCCTCGCGGACTTCCGTTGCGACGGCAACGGTTTCCACTGCTTCGACGCGCTCGGACACCAGCGGCAGTTGCTGCTGGGGCTCCTGTTGCTGCCCCTGCTGTGAGAAGCCTTCGGCGGAAGCCACTGCGGCGCCGGCTTCGGCTTCTTCGCGCGGGCCGCGTTCGCGGCGGTCGCGGCCGTAGCGGTCGCGCGAACGGCCGCGGCGCTCTTCGCCGTCGCGTCGCGGTGCCTGCTCGCCATTGCCGTTGATGGCGGCTTCGCTGCCTTGCTCGGCGTCTGCTGCAGCGGCTTCGGCGCCGTGTGCATCCGCTTCGGCTTGCGCTGCGTCGTTGCCGCGGCGTTCACGGCGGCCGTCGTTGCGGTCGCCACGGGGGCCGCGCTGTTCATCGCGACCGTTGCGGGGCTGGCGCTGCTCGCCTTCGCCGGCCTCGGCTGCGTTGCGTTCGCGGTCGCCATTGCGTTCACCACGCTCGCCACGCTCATTGCGCTCGCCACGTTCGCGGCGCTCGCCACGGGCGCGCGGTGCGCGTTCGGCCGTGCTGCCTTCGTCGCCCGCAACGGCGCCGGCCAGTTGCTGGGCTTCGAGGTCGGTGCTCGCCAGCGCATCGGCCGGCAGCACGCTGCTGCGACCTTCGCGGCCTTCACCTTCGCGGCGCTCGCCGCGTCCGTTGCGGCGCTGTTCGCCGTCGCGCGGTGCGCGTGCCTCACGGGCTTCGCGCGGCTCGCGTTGTTCGCGCGGCTGGTTGTTGGCGCCTTCGTTGCGTTGCTCGTTGCGCTGTTCGCCGTTGCGGCCTTCGCGGCGTTCGCCGCCACGGCCACCGCGGCGCTGTTCGCCGTCGCGGCCGCCCTGGCGTCCGCCGTTCTCGCCACGGCCCTCGCTTCGCTCGCCGCGTTCACCGCGGCCTTCGCCGTTGCGGCCGCCACGGCGCTGTTCGCCGCTGCGAGCTTCGCCGTCACGGCCGGGGCGGCCGTCGCGGCGGGGCTTCGGTGCCTCGACCGGGATCGGCGCCGGCGCGGGAGCCGCGACCGGCTCGGGCTTGCCGCCGAACAGGTTCTTGATCCAGGCGAAGAAGCCGGTCTGCGCCGGAACGGGCGCGCTCACCACGGGCGGAGCGACCGGCGCCGGTGCGGCGGGTGCGCGCACGGCTTCGGGCTTGGGCGGCACAACCGGAGCCGGCGCGTCGGGCAGCACGCCCTTGATAACGGGCGTCTGCTTGTTGGTGGGCTCCTGCGAGCGGCGGGTGACCGAGGTCGGGTCCTCGATCTCGTCGGCCATCTTGTAGCTGGCCTCGATGTGGTCGAGGCGCGGGTCGTCGTGCTTCAGGCGCTCGAGCTTGTAGTTGGGCGTTTCGAGCGTCTTGTTGGGCACCATCAGCACGCTCACGCGCTGCTTGAGTTCGATCTTGGCGATCTCGGTGCGCTTCTCGTTCAGCAGGAAGGAGGCCACTTCCACCGGCACCTGCACGTGCACGGCGGCGGTGTTGTCCTTCATCGACTCTTCCTGAATGATGCGCAGGATCTGCAGCGCGCTCGACTCGGTATCGCGGATGTGGCCCGAGCCGCCACAGCGGGGGCAGGGGATCGACGAGCCTTCGGACAGCGCCGGCTTCAGGCGCTGGCGGCTCATTTCCATCAGGCCGAACTTGCTGATCGAGCCGAACTGCACGCGGGCGCGGTCTTGCCGGAGCGCGTCGCGCAGGCGGCTTTCGACTTCGCGGCGGTTCTTCGACTCGTCCATGTCGATGAAGTCGATGACGATCAGGCCACCCAGGTCGCGCAGGCGCATCTGGCGGGCCACTTCGTCGGCGGCTTCGAGGTTGGTGCGGGTGGCGGTTTCCTCGATGTCGCCGCCCTTGATGGCGCGCGCCGAGTTCACGTCGACCGAGACCAGCGCCTCGGTGTGGTCGATGACGATGGCGCCGCCCGAGGGCAGCTGCACGGTGCGGGCGTAGGCCGACTCGATCTGGTGCTCGATCTGGAAGCGGCTGAACAGCGCCGCGTCGTCGCGGTAGCGCTTCACGCGCGAGGCATGCTCGGGCATGACGTGCGCCATGAACTGCTGCGCCTGGTCGTAGATGTCGTCGGTGTCGATCAGGATGTCGCCGATGTCGTGATTGAAATAGTCACGGATGGCGCGGATGACGAGCGAGGATTCCTGGTAGATCAAGAAGGCGCCCTTGCCGCCCTTGGCGGCGCCGTCGATGGCGCTCCAGAGCTTGAGCAGGTAGTTCAGGTCCCACTGGAGTTCGGGCGCCGAGCGGCCGATGCCGGCGGTGCGCGCGATGATGCTCATGCCCTTGGGGTACTCGAGCTGGTCCATCGCCTCCTTGAGCTCGGCGCGGTCGTCGCCCTCGATGCGGCGCGAGACGCCGCCGCCGCGGGGGTTGTTCGGCATCAGCACGACATAGCGGCCGGCCAGCGAGATGAAGGTGGTGAGGGCCGCGCCCTTGTTGCCGCGCTCTTCCTTCTCGACCTGCACGACCAGTTCCTGGCCCTCGCGGATCGCGTCCTGGATGCGGGCCTGGCTGGCCGACACGCCTTCGGCGAAGTACTGCTTGGAGATTTCCTTGAACGGCAGGAAGCCGTGGCGGTCTTCGCCGTAGTCGACGAAACAGGCTTCGAGCGAGGGCTCGACGCGCGTGACGACCGCCTTGTAGATGTTGCCCTTGCGCTGTTCGCGTCCTTCGATTTCGATTTCGTAGTCGAGCAGTTTCTGCCCGTCGACGATGGCCAGGCGGCGTTCTTCGGCCTGCGTGGCATTGATCAGCATCCGCTTCATGATGCGTTGTCCTTATATGTATCGTTCTACCGGCCCTTGACGAGCCAACGATGCACGGACGACGCCCGCGAAACCAGGGAATTGCCGCTTGGGCCCCGGATGCTGCCGCTGCCGCGCAAGGCGCGGGCAGGCTTCTCGAGCGTTAGCTCAAGAAGACAGCCGGGGTGGGGGCGCGTGGATGGGCACGAGCCAGATTCGGTGTTGGGTAGCTATCTTTTTAATAGCTGGTTGCGCAATGATGGCGCGCGCTGCGGACGGCTGAATGGCCGAAGCCACCGGCGCAAGCCAGTGCAGGCACATTCGAATCAGCAGCATCAACACAACAAGGGACTCGCTTCGATCCGCCGGCAGCTTGGAAGCTGCAGGCTGGGGTATTCCGTATCGGTGTTTCGTGGGTGTCGGCTTGACTTGGGCGCCTTGTCTGCCACTTTGCGCGATTGCGCGGGGTTTGCAGCTCGGCGCCAAAGCGGCATCGACCTCCCAGCGCCGCCCTGGGTATTTGATGGCAGTGGACTAAACTTCTGTCTAATCAAGCACTTACATGACCGCGCTGGTGAAAAACATTATAGGTGCGAAGCAAGGGCCCGCGGCTGCTCGAAATCCCGCAGGCCTGCAGGCCCCGGGAGAACCCGGGGCGCCGCATTCGGCCATCAGATTCCTCACGGTCGATGCCGAATCCGCCGGGCAGCGGCTCGACAACTTCCTTTTCCGCCATCTGAAAGGCGTTCCGAAGACGCACGTCTACCGGATCATCCGGTCGGGAGAGGTGCGCATCAACAAGGGCCGGGTGCAGGCCGAGACCCGCATCGAAGCCGGCGACGTGCTGCGGCTGCCGCCGATCCGCATTTCGCAGCGCGCGGAAGAGGGCGCCGCCCCGCCTGCGCCAGCGCGCGAATTTCCCGTCCTGCTGGAAGACGACGCCGTCCTGGCCGTCGACAAGCCGGCCGGAGTGGCCGTCCACGGCGGCAGCGGCGTGAGCTTCGGCGTGATCGAGCAACTGCGCACCGCGCGGCCCGGGGCCAAGTTCCTGGAACTGGTGCACCGGCTGGACCGCGAGACCTCTGGCATCCTGCTGGTCGCCAAGAAGCGCAGCGCGCTGGTCGCGCTGCAGGACCAGTTCCGCGAACGCGAGACCGGGAAGACCTACCTGGCGTTGGTCGAAGGCGACTGGCCGGCCAACAAGAAGGTGCTCGACGCGCCTCTCGCCAGGTATCTGCTGCCCGACGGCTCGGCCGGCGCGGGCGAGCGCCGCGTCCGTGTGGTTGCCAAGGACCACCCGGACGCCATGCGCGCCGTCACGCTGGTGCGGGTGCTGGCCAGGCTCTCGCTGCCGGGCGAGTCGGCTCCGATGTCGCTGCTGGCGGTCACGATCAAGACCGGCCGCACGCACCAGATCCGCGTTCATCTCGCCTCGGCCGGCCATCCGATCGCGGGCGACGACAAGTACGGCGAAGCCGATCGCCAGCGCGCCCTTCACAAGCTGGGCCTGCGGCGCATGTTCCTGCACGCGTGGCGGCTGCAGTTCAATCACCCGGCCAGCGGCGAACGCGTTGCGCTGCAGGCCGGCCTGCCGCCCGAGCTGCTCTCGCTGATGCTCCCGGCTGCCCTCGAGGCGATGGCCCGACACCCCACCCCCACGGTTCATGACTGATTCAAAAAGACCCCCGCGCTTCGACCTGATTGCTTTCGACTGGGACGGCACGCTCTACGACTCCACCCGCCTCATCGTGCGCTGCATCCAGGCCGCAGTGATCGACGTGGGCGGCGCGAAGCCTAGCGAGAACGACGCCGCCTGGGTGATCGGCCTGGGCCTGGCCGAGGCGCTCGCGCGCGCGGCGCCCGATGTGCCGAAGGAGAAATACCCCGAACTCGGCGCGCGCTACCGCTACCACTACCTGCAGCACCAGGACGACATCGTTCTCTTCGACGGCGTGCTGCAGATGCTCGACGCGCTGCGCGAGCGCGGCCACAGGCTGGCAGTGGCCACGGGCAAGTCGCGCCGCGGCCTCAACGAGGCGCTGAGGTCGGTGGCGCTGCGCGACCGCTTCGACGCCTCGCGCACCGCCGACGAGACCTTCGGCAAGCCGCACCCGCGCATGCTGCTGGAGCTGATGGAAGAACTCGACGTGCCGCCCGAACGCACCCTGATGATCGGCGACACCACGCACGACCTGCAGCTCGCGCAGAACGCCGGCTGTGCCAGCGTGGGCGTGAGCTACGGCGCGCACGAGCCCGCGAGCTTCGACGAATTCAAGCCGCTGCACGTCGCCCATTCGGTGGCCGACCTCGAAGCCTGGCTGCTCGAAAACGCCTGAACAGAATCGATCAAGATGCCGCCATGAGCGATCAAGAACGCATTCCGCTGTGCAACGCCTGCGACCTGGCCGAAGGCGGCCTGGCGGTGCCCTTCGACGTGGTCTACGGCGGCGAGACCTGCCGCGCCTTCGCGATACGTTTCGAGGGCCGGCCGCATGCGTTCCTCAATCGCTGCACGCACGTCGCGATGGAGCTCGATTTCCAGCCCGACCGCTTCTTCGACGACACCGGCCAGTGGCTGCTGTGCGCGACGCACGGCGCGGCCTATCGGCCCGACACCGGCGAATGCGCGGGCGGCCCGTGCCGCGGCGGCCTCGTGAAGATCGCGCTGAGCGAGCATGACGGCGTGGTGCACTGGCATACTGACTGGAACCTTCACCCCCTGACTTTCTGACCGACATGACCGACCCGAACCGAACCGAACCCTCGGGGTTCGAACCATTTGAGCGGGCCCCTTCCACGAACATGGCCAAAGATCCCACGCAGCGCCCCGGTTGGGAGCGCGCAACCCTCGAGAAGCTCGCCTTCGCCTCGCTGAACGAACAGAAGGCCGCGCGCCGCTGGAAGACCTTCACGCGACTGGCCTGGCTGGCCTTCTTCGTCTTCCTGGCCTGGGCCGCGTTCTCGCGCAGCACGCCGAGCACGGCCAAGACCTCGGCGCACACGGCCGTCGTCGAGATCAAGGGCGAGATCGCCAACGGCGGCGACGCGAGCGCCGAGTTCGTGGTCGCGGCCATGAAGACGGCCTTCGAGGACGAGGGCGCCAAGGGCGTGGTCCTGCTGATCAACTCCCCTGGCGGCAGCCCGGTGCAGGCCGGCATCATCAACGACGAGATCAAGCGCCTGAAGGCCAAGTACAAGAAACCGGTCTATGCCGTGGTCGAGGAAACCTGCGCCTCGGCGGCCTACTACATCGCCGCCGCGGCGGACAAGATCTACGTCGACAAGGCCAGCATCGTCGGCAGCATCGGCGTGCTGATGGACGGCTTCGGCTTCACCGGCGTGATGGAGAAGGTGGGTGTCGAGCGCCGCCTGCTGACGGCCGGCGAGAACAAGGGCTTCCTCGACCCGTTCAGCCCGATGAGCGACGCGCAGCGCGCGCATGCGCAGACCATGCTCAACCAGATCCATACACAGTTCATCAATGTGGTGAAGGCCGGCCGCGGCGACCGCCTCAAGCTCGACACCCCGGGCCTGTTCAGCGGCCTCTTCTGGAGCGGCGAGCAGGCCGTCGAGTACGGCCTGGCCGACCAGCTCGGCAATGTCGACTACGTGGCGCGCGAAGTGATCAAGGCCGAAGAGGTGATCGACTACACCCGCCGCGACAACGTGGCCGAGAAGCTGGCCAAGAAGTTCGGCGCGGCGATGGCCGAGACCACCGTGCGCCTGATGCACGCCACGCCGGCGCTGCGCTGATCGTTTCTTACCTGGCTTCGCCGCCGGCCGTGTAGCGCGCCGATGCCGCCAGCGCCGCGGCGAAGACCACCACCACGTAGAGCGCCGCCGTCAGCGAGGTCGCGCGCGCCAGCAGGCCGATCACCGCCGGGCCTGCCATGAACCCGACATACGCCACGGCTGAGACCGACGCGATGCCACGCGCGGGCTCGATGCCGGGCACCTTCGCGGAGGCCGAGAACAGGATCGGCACCACGTTCGCGAAACCTACCCCCACGCCGGCGAAGCCGACCAGTGCCAGCCAGGGCAGATCGGTGATGAGCACCAGCGTCATTGATGCCGCCGCCAGCAGGCCGCTGCCGAGCAGCAGCGCAGCCGGCGAGAAGCGCGCGCGCAGGGCGTCGCCGCCGAAGCGCGCAGCCGCCATCGCCGCCGAGAAGCTCGCGTAGGCCAGCGCGGCCTGCTGCTGCGGGCTGCCGATTTCCTGCTGCATGTAAAGCACGCTCCAGTCGTAGATCGCGCCCTCGGCGATCAGGCCCAGCGCGGCGAGCACGCCCAGCACGGCGAGCGTGCCGCGAGGCAGCAGGAAGCCGTGGTCGACTTCGGTCGCACCGCTGGTGGCAGGGCGGGGCAGCATGCGTGTGGAGGCCAGTGCGACGAGCACCGTCATGCCGGCTGCAACCACCAGCAGGTGCGCCTGCGCGCCGAGCCCGGCCGCCAGCGCGGCGCTGCCGCTCGCGGCACCGGCCATGCCGCCGAGGCTGAACATGCCGTGCATGCCGCTCATCAGCGGCGTGCCGCCATGCAGCTCGAGCTGGGCGGCCTCCGTGTTGATCGATACGTCGAACACGCTTGTCACGAGGCCGAAGGCTGCCAGCAGCACCAGCAGCGCCGCGTAGCCCGGCATGGCGATCAGGCCTGCCAGCAGCAGCGCGTAGACGACGCCGCAGATGCCGGCCATGCGCCGCGGGCCGTTGCGGCCGATCCAGCGGCCCGCGCTGGTCAGGCCGAACATGGCTCCGGCGCCGGCCGCGAGCATGGCCAGGCCGAGCTGGGCCTCGTCGATGCCGTAGTGCGCCTTGACCGTGGGCACGTGCACGCCCCAGGTCGCGAAGATGAAGCCGGCTGCGAAGAACTGCGCGCGCGAAGCCCAGCGCGTGGCTGCGGTAATGGCCACCATCATCAGCGGCCGATCGCGAACACGGCGGGCAGGCGTTCGTCAGTGGTGGGCTGGGGCTTCGCCGCGCGCCAGGACTTGACCGTCTCGCTGCGCACGTGGGCGTTGGCGAGCGTCAGGCCGCGTGCCACGGCGAGGCGGGTGTTGTGCTGCAGCGTCTGCGTCAGTGCCTGCAGCAGTGCGGCGTTGCGATAGGGCGTCTCGATGAAGAGTTGCGTCTGCCCCGACTTGAGCGCCAGCGCCTCGAGCTCGCGGATGCGGGCCTGGCGCTCGCCGGCGTCCTGCGGCAGGTAGCCGACGAAGGCGAAGTTCTGGCCGTTGAGCCCGCTCGCGGCCAACGCAAGCAACAGGGAGACGGGGCCGGTCAGCGGCACCACGGCGAGGCCGAGGTCGTGCGCGGCGCGCGCTACCGACGAGCCCGGATCCGCCACCGCCGGCATGCCGGCTTCGCTCAGCAGGCCGACATCGTGGCCTTCGAGCGCGGCGGCGAGCAGGGGGCGGGCGTCGAATTGCCCGGCATGGTCACCCTTCTTGTGCACTTCGCGCGGCAGTTCCTGGATGTTCTGCGCCTGCAGGGGCGCGGCGAGCGGCGCGACGGCATCGATGCGCTTCAGGTAGGCGCGCGCGGACTTCGCGTTCTCGCAGATCCAGTGCGTGATGCCGGCGGCCGTCTGCAGGGTGCCAAAGGGCAGGGCATCCTGCAACGGTGCTTGAGCCTCGCAGCCGAAATCGAGCGGCGCGGGGACGAGGTAGAGCTTGCCTTTTTCCTTCTGCGTCATAGGAGGTCGACCCCCGCGGCGCGCAGCATCTGGCAGGTTCTTATCAGTGGCAGGCCGACCAGCGCGGTCGGGTCGTCGCTGTCGATGGAGTTCAGCAGCGCGATGCCCAGGCCCTCGCTTTTGGCGCTGCCGGCGCAGTCGTAGGGCTGTTCGGCCTGCAGATAGTGCTCGATGGCGGCGTCGCTGAGGTCGCGGAACACCACGCGCACGGGGGCGATGTCGCGCTGGACGAAGCCCGTGGCCTTGCAGACGACGGCCACGGCGGTCTGGAAGATCAGCGTCTGGCCGCGCATGCGGCGCAGCTGGGCGGTGGCCCTGGCGTGGTCGCCGGGCTTGCCCAGCGCTTCGCCGGCGAGATCGGCCACCTGGTCCGAGCCGATGACCACGGCTTCGGGGAAGCGGGCGGCAACGGCATTGGCCTTTTCGAGTGCGAGGCGGACGGCGAGGTCGTGCGGCGTTTCGCCGGGCAAGGGTGTTTCGTCCACTTCCGGCGAGTGCACGTCGAAAGGCAGGCGCAGGCGGGTGAGCAATTCGCGGCGATAGCGCGAGGTGGAAGCGAGGATCACGGTGCGTTGCATGTCGACGATTGTGCGTGAGGCGCCCGAAACCCTCAGGCATGCCCCATGCCGGGAGGGCGGCCGGCGCGCTAGACTGGCGTGGATGAAGAGAGAATTCGCCCCCGAACGGCTCAATGTGCCCGGTTTCGCCGCCGCTGGCGCCACGATGGAAGCCGCAGATCCGGTTCCGAAATACGCACGCCTGGTCGCCGAACTGGCTGCTCCCGCTCCCGATGCGGTGGTGAACTGGACGGCCCGCGGCGAAGACCGCCCCGGCGCGGATGGCAAGCCCGTGCCCTGGCTCCATCTGGAGGCCGAGGCCGTCGTGCCGCTGGTTTGCCAGCGCTGCCTGTCGCCGGTAGATACGTCGCTTACCGTGGACCGCTGGTTCCGCTTCGTCGCCAACGAGGAAGTCGCCGAGGCGGAAGACGAGGAATCCGAGGAGGATTTGCTCGTCGTGAGCCGGGATTTCGACCTCCATACCCTCATCGAAGACGAGCTTCTGATGGAAATCCCCGTCATGCCGGCCCATGAGGTCTGTCCCACGCCGGTGCGGCTTTCGTCCAGCGACGAGGACTTCAAGGCCGCCGAAGAGGCCAAGCCGAACCCCTTTGCCGTGCTCGGTGCGTTGCGTTCGCGCAAGCCGGAAGAGGGAAAGTAGCCCTTTGCCTCAGGCTGGGCTATAATCATGGGCTTCGCGCGCGCCGCCGTGAGCAGCGATACACGAAACGACGACAGGGGCATTCCATACATGCCGCCGGGTTTTGCGGGTTTCGTTTATTGCCACCGCTTGAGCCCGCATCCAATCACCAACCTAACAGTCCAGGAGCCATCATGGCCGTCCAGCAAAACAAGAAGTCGCCTTCCAAGCGCGGCATGCACCGTTCCCACAATGCACTGGTCGTGCCCGGCATCGCCGTGGAGCCGACCACCGGCGAAACCCACCTGCGCCACCACATCAGCCCGAACGGTTTCTACCGTGGCCGCCAGGTTCTCAAGAACAAGTCCGAAGCCTGATCTCGCATCCCAAGGCCAAGGCCCGAAGCTACTTTTGCTGTAGCGTCGGGCCTTTGTTTTGATGGCTACGCCTTCTTTTCCCGAAAACACCGCTGCGCCTTCCGCAATCACGCTCGCCGTGGATTGCATGGGAGGTGATCATGGGCCGCGCGTCACGCTCGCGGCCTGCCGCGCGTTCCTCGAGCGGCACGGCGATGCCTCGTTGCTGCTCGTCGGCGCGCCAGCCGCGCTGGCCGGGTTTGCTGACCATCCGCGTGCCCGTATCGTCGCCGCGAGCGAAGTCGTGGGCATGGACGATCCAATCGAAATCGCCCTGCGCAAGAAGAAGGATTCTTCGATGCGCGTCGCGATCCAGCAGGTCAAGGACGGCGTCGCCCAGGCGGCCGTTTCCGCCGGCAATACCGGCGCCCTCATGGCGATCGCGCGCTACCTGCTCAAGACGCTGGAAGGCATCGATCGCCCGGCCATCGCGCCGCAGCTCCCCAATGCCAAAGGCGGAGCAACGACGGTGCTCGACCTCGGCGCCAACGTCGATTGCGATGCCGAAGACCTGCTTCAGTTTGCCGTGCTCGGCTCTGCACTGGTGTCGGCGCTGACCGGCAACGAGGCGCCTTCGGTCGGCCTGCTCAATATTGGCGAGGAAGCCATCAAGGGCAGTGAAACGATCAAAAAGGCAAGCCAACTGCTGCGTACGGCCGCCAATTCCAAGGATCTGAATTTTTACGGCAACGTGGAAGGCAACGATATCTTCAAGGGCACGACCGACATCGTCGTCTGTGACGGTTTTGTCGGAAATGTGGCGCTCAAGGCCAGCGAAGGCGTCGCGTCGATGATCGGCGAGTTCATCCGGGTCGAATTCTCGCGAAGCCTTTTCACCAAAATTGCGGCAATTGTTGCTTATCCGGTCCTAAAAGCGTTTAAAAGTCGCTTGGATCATCGTCGCTACAACGGTGCCGCCTTGTTGGGCCTGCGCGGACTGGTTTTCAAGAGCCATGGCTCGGCTGACGAGGTGGCTTTCGGTCATGCGCTGGATCGCGCTTATGATGCCGCTCGCAACAACCTGCTCGATCGCGTGCGGGCCCGCATCGCCCACGCCGCGCCTTTGCTCGCGCGGCAGGAACCGGCGGCGCCGGTCGACGCGACAGCCCTTCACGTTTGATGACTCCTTATTCACGCATTACCGGCACCGGCAGCTACCTGCCTCCACGCCGCGTGACCAATGACGATCTCGCCAAGGATCTGGCTACGCGAGGCATCGAGACCTCCGACCAGTGGATCGTCGAGCGCACCGGTATTCACGCCCGGCATTTCGCCGCGCCGGATGTCACCAGCAGCGACCTCGGTCTCCAGGCGGCCCGGCACGCGCTGGAGGCGGCCGGCCGCAAGGCCAGCGACGTCGACCTGATCATCGTCGCGACTTCCACGCCGGACATGGTGTTCCCGTCGTCGGCCGCCATCCTCCAGAACAAGCTCGGCATTGCCGGCTGCCCGGCGTTCGACGTGCAGGCGGTCTGCAGTGGCTTCGTCTATGCGCTCACCGTCGCCGACGCGATGATCCGCACCGGCACCGCGCGCTGTGCGCTGGTGGTGGGCGCCGAAGTGTTCTCCCGCATCCTCGACTTCAACGACCGCACCACCTGCGTACTGTTCGGCGACGGCGCGGGCGCGGTGGTGCTCGAGGCCAGCGAGGAGCCCGGCATCCTGGCAAGCGACCTGCACGCCGACGGCAAGCACGTCGGCATTCTTTGCGTGCCGGGCCACGTTTCGGGCGGCAACGTGCTGGGCACGCCGCTGCTGCACATGGACGGCCAGGCCGTCTTCAAGCTCGCGGTCCGCGTGCTCGAAGAGGCGGCGCGTGCCACGCTGGCAAAGGCCGGCAAGGTAGACACCGACATCGACTGGCTCATCCCGCACCAGGCCAACATCCGCATCATGGAGGGCACCGCGAAGAAGCTGAGGCTTCCGCGCGAGAAGCTGATCGTCACGGTCAACGAGCACGGCAACACCTCCGCCGCCTCGATTCCGCTGGCGCTCGACGAGGCGGTGCGCTCGGGCAAGGTGAAGAAAGGCGAAACGCTCATGCTCGAGGGCGTGGGGGGCGGCTTCACCTGGGGCGCGGTGCTGTTGAATCTGTAGTTAGCTAGTGCGTTGCGGTGCCCCGGAAGGGGCCGGCAATGCGAGACGACGCGTAAACAATGAAATCCTTTGCATTTGTCTTTCCGGGGCAGGGCTCGCAGGCTGTCGGCATGCTCGACGCCTGGGGCGACCATCCGGCCGTGGCCGAAACGCTGCGTGAGGCGTCCGAGGCGCTCGGCGAAGATGTCGGCGCCCTGATCAAGAACGGCCCGAAGGAAGAGCTGGCGCTCACCACGAACACCCAGCCCGTGATGCTGGTGGCTGGTGTGGCCGCATGGCGCGCATGGCTGGCCGAGGGTGGCGCGAAGCCTTCCGTCGTGGCGGGGCATTCGCTCGGTGAGTATTCGGCGCTGGTTGCTTCGGGCGTGCTGACGCTGGCGCAGGCCGCGCCGCTGGTGCGCTTCCGTGCGCAGGCGATGCAGCAGGCCGTGCCTGTGGGCGTCGGCGCGATGGCTGCCGTGCTTGGCATGGAGTCGGGCAAGGTGGTGGCTGGGTGTGCGGAAGCCACGGCCAGTTTCGGCGCCGGCAGCGCGGAAGTCGTTGAAGCGGTGAACTTCAACGACCCGGTGCAGACGGTGATCGCCGGCAGCAAAGCTGCGGTGGACAAAGCCTGCGAGCTGCTGAAGGCAAACGGCGCCAAGCGCGCGCTGCTGCTGCCGGTTTCGGCGCCTTTCCATTCGAGCCTGATGAAGCCTGCGGCGGAAGCGCTGCGCGAGAAGCTGGCTTCGGTCACGCTGGCTGCGCCGCAGATCCCGGTGCTGAACAACATCGACGTCGCCGTCGAAACCGACGCCGACCGCATCCGCGACGCCCTGGTGCGCCAGGCCGCCGGCCCGGTGCGTTGGGTCGAGAGCGTGCAGGCCTTGAAACTGCGCGGTGTAGCCGCCATCATCGAGTGCGGTCCCGGCAAGGTGCTGGCCGGCATGGTGAAGCGCATCGCCCCCGATCTGGAAGCCGCGTCGGTGTACGACCCGGCAACGCTCGCAGACACCCGACAATCGCTCGCCGGCTGACGGCGCCAAGGCCCCCATACTTTTCTTATGAGCATTCCCAAATTCGAAGGGCAGGTTGCCCTGGTCACCGGCGCGACGCGCGGCATCGGCGCGGCGATCGCGCTGGAGCTGGCCCAGCGCGGCCTCAAGGTCGTGGGCACCGGCACCACCGATGACGGCGCGGCCAAGATCACCGCGGCGCTGAGCGCGTACGACGGCCGCGGCCGCGCGTTGAACGTCAATGACGGCGCCGCCGTCGAAGCCCTGATCGACGAGATCGTGCAGGCATACGGCGCCATCCACGTGTTGGTGAACAACGCCGGCATCACGCGCGACACGCTCGCCATGCGCATGAAGGACAGCGACTGGGATGCGGTGCTCGACACCAATCTCAAGGCCGTCTTCTCGCTCTCGCGTGCGGTGATCCGCCCGATGATGAAGCAGCGCTACGGCCGCATCATCAGCATCACCAGCGTGGTGGGCGCTTCCGGCAATGCCGGCCAGGCCAACTACGCGGCCGCCAAGGCGGGCGTGGCGGGCATGACCCGTGCGCTGGCCCGCGAACTGGGCAGCCGGAACATCACCGTCAACTGCGTCGCCCCCGGTTTCATCGAGACCGACATGACGGCCAGCCTTCCCGAAGCCCAGCAACAGGCGCTGCTCCAGCAGATCCCGCTGGGCCACCTGGGCAAGCCGGCTGACATCGCGCACGCGGTGGCGTACCTCGCATCGCCCCAGGCGTCCTACGTCACGGGGCAGGAGCTGCACGTCAACGGCGGCATGCACATGTAGCCGCAAGGCGCAAGTTTTCTCCGTCCCGGGGGCACGGCAAATGCCACAATGCGCCCGGCTAAAATCCACCGATTACCTACAACCCTCAGAGGGAACCAAATGAGCGATATCGAAGCACGTGTCAAGAAAATCATCGCCGAGCAACTCGGCGTGGAAGAGTCCCAGGTGACGAACGAAAAGGCTTTCGTGGCTGACCTCGGCGCCGACTCTCTCGACACGGTCGAACTCGTGATGGCACTCGAAGACGAATTCGGCATCGAAATTCCCGACGAAGACGCCGAGAAGATCACCACGGTGCAAAACGCCGTCGACTACGCCACCAAGAATCAAAAGGCCTGATCGGCCAGCTGACAACAACATTGCAACTGCGGCCGGCGGCTTTTTCTTGAACCGCACGCGTCGGCAGGCAACTGTTCAGCGCTTTCAGAAAGGTTTGCCGGCATGACCAAACGCCGCGTCGTCGTTACCGGACTCGGTTGCATCGCTCCTGTCGGAAACACCGTTGCCGAATCCTGGGCCAACCTGTTGGCCGGGAAGTCGGGCATTGCGAACATCACCGCGTTCGATGCAAGCGCCTTCGCCTGCAAGTTCGCAGGTGAGGTCAAGGGTTTCGACATCACCCAATACATCTCGGAGAAGGAAGCGCGTCACATGGACCGCTTCATTCATCTGGGGCTCGCCGCCGCCATCCAGGCGGTGCAGGACAGCGGACTGCCGACCGGCGAAGCGCTCTCCTATGAGCAGGCCGTGCGCATCGGCTGCAACATCGGCTCGGGCATCGGCGGCCTGCCGATGATCGAGGAAACGCACGGCGAGCTGATGAACCGCGGCCCGCGCCGGGTGTCGCCGTTCTTCGTGCCGGCTTCGATCATCAACATGATCTCGGGCCACGTCTCGATCAAGTACGGCTTCAAGGGCCCGAACATCGCGGTCGTGACCGCCTGCACCACCGGCCTGCATGCCATCGGCACCTCGGCTCGCATGATCGAGTACGGCGACGCCGACGTCATGATCGCCGGCGGCGCGGAATCGACGATCTCCCCGCTCGGCATCGGCGGCTTCACCGCGCCTCGCGCACTGAGCACCCGCAACGACGATCCGGCCACGGCCTCGCGCCCGTGGGACAAGGACCGCGACGGCTTCGTGCTGGGCGAGGGCGCCGGCGTGCTGGTGCTCGAAGAATACGAACACGCCAAGGCGCGCGGCGCCAAGATCTACGCCGAGGTCGCGGGCTTCGGCCTGACGGGCGATGCGTATCACATGACCGCGCCCGACGTCGACGGCCCCCGCCGCTCGATGGCCATGGCGCTTTCGAACGCGGGCGTCAACGCCGACCAGGTGCAATACCTGAACGCGCACGGCACTTCCACGCAGATCGGCGACGTCAACGAGACCAATGCGGTCAAGCTGGCTTTCGGCGACCACGCGAAGAAGCTGGTCGTCAATTCGACCAAGTCCATGACCGGCCACCTGCTGGGCGGCGCGGGCGGCATCGAGTCGGTGTTCACCGTGATGGCGCTGCACGAGCAGAAGAGCCCTCCGACCATCAACATCTTCAACCAGGATCCGGAGTGCGATCTCGACTACTGCGCCAACGAGGCGCGCGATCTGAAGATCGATGTCGCGGTCAAGAACAACTTCGGCTTCGGCGGCACCAACGGCACGCTGGTGTTCAAGCGCGCTTGAGCGTCGCTCTGTCATGCACAGCGCGCCGTCGGTGACCTATCCGGTGGGGCGCTCGCGTGGCGCAACCTGGATTCTTGTCGTTCTCTGGGCGCTGGGGGCTCTTTGCGCAGGTGCGTCCTGCTATCTCTTCGATAGCGTCGGATGGCGTCATCTCTTGCTGGTTCTCAGTGTCGTGTTCGCGGGCGTCGCCGCGGGTTTCGGCCTGCGGCAAGAAGGCGCGGGCGTCCTGCACTTCGACGGCCTTTACTGGTCGCTGACAGGCAATCAGGCTTCCCGTGGCGTGCACGCCGCGCGTGCCTCCGTGGCGCTCGACTTCCAGTCGCTGATGCTGCTGCGCCTGAGCGAACCGGGCCGTGCGCGGCGCTGGATCTGGATCGAGCAGCGGACCATGCCCGAGCGCTGGCGCGATCTGCGCCGCGCGGTATATTCGCGCCCCCCGGCCGCCACGCCCGCGGCCGACCCCTGGCGCGCGACAGCTCCGGCCGACGCGCCCTGAACCTTCTTCGATGACCACCTCCCCGCCCGTGCCGCCGGACTCCGGCCTGAACGACGCGCCCGCCGCGGCGGCGCGTCCGGGCGAGGTCGATTTCCAGCTGGTCCAGCGCACCGTCGCAGGCGACCAGAAGGCCTTCGAGCTGCTGGTCATCAAGTACCAGCGCCGCATCGAGCGCCTGATCGGGCGGATGGTGCGCGATGTCGACCTGATCGAGGACATCGCGCAGGAAACCTTCATTCGCGCCTACCGCGCCCTGCACCAGTTCCGCGGCGAAGCGCAGTTCTATACCTGGCTCTACCGGATCGCCGTCAACACCGCCAAGAAGGCGCTGGTGGACATGAAGCGCGATCCCACCGTCTCCGAGGCGGCTCTGAGGCCTTCTTCCGAGGATGAGGATGAAACTTACCGTCCCGGAAACGAACCAACCAGCGACGAAACCCCCGAATCGGTCATGGCGGCGAACGAAATCGCCGGCGCCGTCGAGGCAGCCATGGAAGCGCTCCCTGCCGAACTTCGGCAGGCGGTCACGCTGCGTGAGATCGAGGGCATGAGTTACGAAGAGATTGCCGAGGTCATGGATTGCCCTATCGGCACGGTGCGTTCGCGGATTTTCCGGGCGCGCGAGGCCATTTCGGCCAGGGTCAAGCCGTTGCTGGACAACCAGTCCGGCAAGCGTTGGTAGTAAGCAGGTGAATGAAATGAATCAGACGATGACGGTTCGGGAACAGGTGTCCGCACTTGCGGATGGTCATTTGCAGGGCGAGGCGTTCGCTCAGGCCATCGAGGCGATCGGCGCCGAAGGCGAGTCGCGCGCGACATGGCAGGCCTACCACGTGGTGGGCGACGTGCTGCGCTCGGGTTCGCATTCGCCGTGCAGCGACACCTCGGCCTTCCTGGCGCGCTTCCAGCAGCGGCTGGCGGCAGAGCCGGTGATGATGGCCCCGGTGGCGGAGCCCGTCGCCGTGGCCATGCCGGTCCAGCGCAGGGCGGAAGCGGCCAACGAGCCGGTGTTCCGCTGGAAGCTGGTGGCCGGCGCCGCATCGCTGATGGCCGTTGCCGCCATCAGCTGGACCCTGGTCGGCAACGGCTCGGCCGTGCCGCAGCAAGGCGGTGCTCAACTGGCTTCGGTGCAGCAGCAACAGCAGCCGGCACCGGCCGTGAACTCGGTGCTTGCCGCGGCCGCGGCCAACGGCCCCCAGGCTGTCGGCAATACGCTGACCCCGACCCGCGTGATCGTGGGCAACGGCAATCCGCAGGTCATGCTGCGCGACCCGCGCCTGGATCAACTCCTCGAAGCGCACCAGCAGGCCGGCGGCGCTTCGCAAATGCCCTCCGGCTTCCTGCGCAACGCCACTTTCGAGGGCCCGACGCGCTGATGAGCGCGAGCAGCACCCGTAGCCGCCCGTAATGACCGTTCCGATGCCGTTCTCCGCACGCGCCTTCGTGCTTGTGTTTGCTGCCTTCTGCCTCGCGCAGGCTGCCACCGCGCAGACCCGCTCGGGCACCGCGAATGCGAAGAGTGCGGCAACCGCGCAGACGGACGAGCCGCCCGCGATGAGCGTCACGGAGTGGTTGCAGCGCATGCACACCGGCGCCCGCCAGCGCAACTACGTGGGCACCTTCGTGGTGTCGGCGCCGGGCGGCGACCTTTCGAGCGCGCGCATCTGGCATGTGCGCGACGGTGAACACCAGATCGAGCGCATCGAAGCCCTGACCGGGCCGCCGCGCTCCACCTTCCGGCGCAATCGCAACGTCATGACCTTCCTGCCGGAGGCGAAGGTGGTGAAGGTCGAGAAGCGCGAGAACCTCGATCTCTTCCCGAATCTGCCGGACAAGCCCGATTCCTCGATCGGCGATTTCTACGACGTGCGCGCGATCGGCAAGGACCGCGTCGCCGGCTTCGATGCCGACGTGGTGCAGCTGGTGCCGCATGACGGATTGCGCTTCGGCTATCGCATCTGGAGCGAGCGCCGCTCGGGCCTCGTGGTGAAACTGCAGACCGTCGACAGCGACTCCCGCGTGGTGGAGCAGTCGGCTTTTTCCGAACTGCAGCTCGATGCGCTGGTGAAGGCGCAGGCGCTCGCGCAGATGATGTCCAACACTGCGGGATACCGGGTCGAGAAGCTCGAACTCGAACGCAGCAACGCGCAGGATGAAGGCTGGACCCTGCGCACGCCCGTGGCCGGATTCAAGCCCCGAAGCTTCTTCCGTCGTCCCACGACGGGTGACGACGGCGGCAAGGCAAAGCAGCAGGATGCCGCCACCGTCCAGTGGACCTTCTCCGACGGCCTGGCCTCGGTATCTCTGTTCATCGAACGCTACGACCCCGCGCGCTCGCCTCGCGACGGCGTGCTGACCATCGGCGCGACCAACGCGATCCGCCGCCGCCTGCCCGAACCGGCCAGCGACTGGTGGCTGACCGCGGTCGGCGAAGTGCCCCAGCAGACGCTCAACGCGTTCGCACAAAGCCTCGCGCGCACGCGCTGACGGGCCCGAGAAGCGCCAATTGCGCTGAACCAAGCCCGCGCAGCAGACTCATAGACCTGTTTTTCGCCGCTCTGTTCTTTTGAAAGAAAGCCGATGATCTTCAAAGTCGAGGGACACAAGTTTCGTTCTGGCCTGCTGGCATGCGCACTCGCACTGACCGCCAGCGCCACATTCCTTCCCGTCGAGCCTGTTCACGCGCAGACGCGCACGCTGCCCGACTTCACCGATCTGGTCGATCAGGTCGGTCCCTCCGTCGTCAACATCCGCACCGTCGAGAAGGTGGCGCAGCGCGGCGGCAACGGCGAGATGGACGAGGAAATGCAGGAGTTCTTCCGCCGCTTCTTCGGCCAGCCGCTGCCGGGCCAGCCGCGACAGGGGCCGCGCCAGAACCGTCCGCAGCAGCCGCAGGAAGAAGAGCGTCCGCGTGGTGTGGGCTCCGGCTTCATCCTCACGCCCGACGGCTACGTGATGACCAATGCGCACGTGGTCGAGGACGCCTCCGAGGTGTTGGTCACGTTGCCCGACAAGCGCGAGTTCAAGGCCAAGATCGTCGGCGCCGACAAGCGCACCGACGTCGCCGTCGTGAAGATCGAGGCGACCGGCCTGCCGGCGGTGAAGGTCGGCGACATCTCCAGGCTGCGCGTGGGCGAGTGGGTGATGGCCATCGGCTCGCCCTTCGGCCTCGAGAACACCGTCACCGCCGGCATCGTGAGCGCCAAGCAGCGCGACACCGGCGAATACCTGCCGTTCATCCAGACCGACGTGGCCATCAACCCGGGCAATTCGGGTGGTCCGCTCATCAACATGCGCGGCGAGGTGGTCGGCATCAACAGCCAGATCTACTCGCGCTCGGGCGGCTTCATGGGCATCTCGTTCTCGATTCCGATCGACGAGGCGATCCGCGTGAGCGACCAGCTGCGCACGTCGGGCCGCGTTTCGCGTGGCCGCATCGGCGTGCAGATCGACCAGGTCACGAAGGACGTGGCCGAGGCCATCGGCCTGGGCAAGCCGCAGGGCGCGCTGGTGCGCGGCGTCGAGGCGGGCTCGCCGGGCGAGAAGGCCGGCGTGGAGCCGGGCGACGTGATCACCAAGTTCGACGGCAAGGCCATCGAGAAGCCGAGCGACCTGCCGCGCCTGGTGGGCAACACCAAGCCGGGCACGAAGAGCACGCTCACCGTGTTCCGGCGCGGCGCCTCGCGCGACCTCAGCGTGACCATCGCCGAGATCGAGCCCGACAAGCCCAGCAAGCGTGCGAGCGATCGCGACGAGCCGGCGCAGAAGCCGCCGGCATCCGCCGCCGCCAAGTCGCTGGGGCTGGCCGTGAGCGACCTCACCGATGCGCAGAAGAAGGAGCTGAAGGTGAAGGGCGGCGTGAAGGTAGATGCAGCCAGCGACGCCGCGGCCCGTGCGGGCCTGCGCGAGGGCGACATCATCATGGCTGTCGGCAATGTCGATGTATCGAACGCGCGGGAGTTCGAATCGGCCCTTGCCAAGTCCGACAAGAGCAAGCCGCTCAGCGTGCTCTTCCGCCGCGGCGACTGGGCGCAGTACGCGCTGATCCGGCAGACACGCTGACCGGCTCTGGCGTCAAGTGGCCCCACCCGGTAGTCGGGTTTGGGGCCGTTTTTTTGAGGTGTTTACGACGTTCCGGCGCCGGCCTCCAAAAAAATCCGGCGGACTGAAAACGCTGATTTTGGTTTGCGTTCACTAACTTTCAAAAGGGCTAAGGACGGTTTTCGGTAGAATAAGGCACTCTCGGCGGCTGGTCGGCGCATAAGGAATGCCCCGACCTTCACCATGCGAGATGCCAGATGGCAGTCCACCGGTGCTCCACAGATCGCCCACAAGTTGTTCAGTAACTGCTCCACCGATCCTGTGGATAACCTGTTTGTATCTTTGATGTTGTGGACCTGCAACGACCCTTTTGGACCCCGTTCCCGGATGTACGCGCTTCCCTTTTTGCCTACAATGAAGCTCCAACTACTGCAGTTGCCATTGCTTGTTGGTTCAGGGCGCGTCTCCAGAAGACGCGCCCTTTTTTCTTGCCTGTAGCACTCTGCGTACGAGCCAATTCAAGTACTTAAGCGTTCCCGTTGATGAATCACATCAGAAATTTTTCGATCATTGCGCACATCGACCATGGCAAGTCGACGCTCGCAGACCGTTTGATCCAACGTTGCGGCGGCCTCGCGGAGCGCGAGATGGAAGCGCAGGTCCTCGACTCGATGGACATCGAAAAAGAGCGTGGGATAACCATCAAGGCGCAGACGGCTGCGCTGCAGTACAAGGCGCTCGACGGCAAGGTCTACAACCTCAATCTGATCGACACGCCGGGCCACGTCGACTTCTCGTATGAAGTGAGCCGCTCGCTGTCCGCATGCGAAGGTGCGCTGCTCGTCGTCGATGCATCGCAGGGCGTCGAAGCGCAGACGGTGGCCAACTGCTACACCGCGCTCGACCTCGGCGTCGAGGTGGTGCCGGTGCTCAACAAGATGGACCTGCCGCAGGCCGACCCCGACACGGCGAAGGCCGAGATCGAGGACGTGATCGGCATCGACGCGAGCGATGCGATCCCATGCTCGGCGAAGACCGGCATGGGCATCGACGAGATCCTCGAGGCGATCGTCGCGAAGGTGCCGGCGCCGCGCGGCAATCCCGAGGGCGCGCTGCGCGCGATGATCATCGACAGCTGGTTCGACGCCTACGTCGGCGTGGTCATGCTGGTGCGCGTGGTCGACGGCCGCCTCGCCAAGGGCGACCGCATCAAGATGATGGCGACCGGCGCGAGCTACAACGCCGACAACCTCGGCGTGTTCACGCCCGCCAACCAGCCGCGCGAAGCGCTCGAGGCAGGCGAGGTGGGCTACATCATCGCCGGCATCAAGGAGTTGCAGGCGGCCAAGGTGGGCGACACCGTCACGCTGATCAAAGGGGGCACTGGCGGCGCGGCCTTCACCGCCACCGAGCCGCTGCCGGGCTTCAAGGAAATCCAGCCGCAGGTCTTCGCCGGGCTCTACCCGACCGAGGCCAGCGAGTACGACTCGCTGCGCGACGCGCTCGAGAAGCTCAAGCTGAACGACGCCTCGCTGCACTACGAGCCCGAGGTCAGCCAGGCGCTGGGCTTCGGCTTCCGCTGCGGCTTCCTTGGCCTGCTGCACATGGAGATCGTGCAGGAGCGCCTGGAGCGCGAGTTCGACCAGGACCTGATCACGACCGCGCCGAGCGTGGTCTACCAGGTGCTCAAGAACGACGGCGAGGTCATCATGGTCGAGAACCCGTCCAAGATGCCCGACATCGGCCGCATGGCCGAAATCCGCGAGCCGATCGTCACGGTGCATCTCTACATGCCTCAGGACTACGTCGGCCCGGTGATGACGCTGGCCAACCAGAAGCGCGGCGTGCAGATCAACATGGCCTACCACGGCCGCCAGGTCATGCTGACCTACGAGATGCCGCTCGGCGAGATCGTGCTCGACTTCTTCGACAAGCTCAAATCGGTGAGCCGCGGCTACGCCTCGATGGACTATGAGTTCAAGGAGTACCGCGCCTCCGACGTGGTGAAGGTCGACATCCTGCTCAACGGCGACAAGGTCGACGCGCTGTCGATCATCGTGCACCGCAGCCAGTCGCAGTTCCGCGGCCGGGCGGTGGTCTCGAAGATGCGCGAGATCATCTCGCGCCAGATGTACGACGTCGCGATCCAGGCGGCCATCGGGGCCAACATCATTGCGCGTGAGACAATCAAGGCCCTTCGCAAGAACGTTCTGGCGAAGTGCTACGGCGGCGACATCACCCGCAAGAAGAAGCTGCTCGAGAAGCAGAAGGCGGGCAAGAAAAGAATGAAGCAGATCGGCTCCGTCGAGGTCCCGCAAGAGGCCTTCCTCGCGATCCTGCAAGTCGAAGACTGATCGAAAAATGGCATTCATCACCTCCCTGGTCCTCGCGGCCTTCGCCGCCTACGTCGGCGCCTGGTACTTCAACGTGATCGAAGGCAACTTCGCCTTGCTGCTGTTCCTGGCGACGGTGGTCACCGGCCTCTACTGGCTGGCCGAGCGCTTCTACTTCCTGCCGCGGCGCGAGCAGGCCGCCGCGAAGCTCGAAGCCTCGCTGGCCGAGCGCAACGCGCGCCTGGCGGGGCAGGGCATCAACCAGGTCGACACGGTCGACGCCAAGGCGAGCGAGCGGCTGCTGATGCAGCCCTGGTGGCTCGACTGGACCGCCGGCCTGTTCCCGGTGATCCTGGTGGTGTTCCTGCTGCGCTCGTTCCTCTACGAGCCCTTCAAGATCCCGTCGGGCTCGATGATGCCCACGCTGCTGACCGGCGACCTGATCCTGGTCAACAAGTTCACCTACGGCCTGCGCCTGCCGGTCATCAACACCAAGATCACCGAAGGCACGCCGCTGGCGCGCGGCGACGTGGTGGTGTTCCGCTACCCGCCCAAGCCGAGCATGGACTACATCAAGCGCGTGGTCGGCATTCCGGGCGACGAGGTCGCCTACCTGAACAAGAAGCTCACGATCAACGGCCAGCCGGTCTCCAAGGTGGCTGCCGCCGACTACCTCGACGGCGAATCGATGCGCCTGCTCAAGCAGTTCGACGAGAACCTGGGCGGCAAACAGCACAAGATCCTCAACGACGATGCCTCGCCGGCATTCGTGCCCGGCGCCAGCGACTTCCCGTTCCGCGAAAACTGCCGCTACTCGGTCGAAGGCGTTGTCTGCAAGGTGCCGCCTGGCAACTATTTCATGATGGGCGACAACCGCGATAATTCGGCCGACTCGCGTTTCTGGGGATTCGTGCCGGACAAGAACATCGTGGGCAGGGCCTTCTTCGTCTGGATGAATTTCGGCGACCTGGGACGCATCGGTCCGTTTCAATAAACAAGCGTTCATCGCAAGCACAGTTCGAGGGGTATGAGGGCATGAGAGCACATCGGTCCGTTCGCAGCAGCGCTGCGCAGCAACGTGGCATTTCGTTCATCGGCTTGGTGTTCGTCGCGGCCGTGCTCGGGTGCCTGGGCGTGGTCATCGCACAGGTCATTCCGACGCTGATCGAATGGCAGGCCATCGACAAGGCCGCAAACAAGGCCAAGGAGGGCACCACGGTGCCCGAGGTGCGCGCCATCTTCGATCGCGCCCAGGCCATCGACGACTTCAAGTCGGTCAGCGGCAAGGACCTCGAAATCAAGAAGGTCGGCGACAAGGTGGTGGTTTCGTACTCGTACGAGCGCGAGATCCCGCTCTTCGGCCCGGCCTACCTCACGCTCAAGTACAAGGGCGAAACCCGCTGAACACGGCACCCAAAAAGGTGGACGGCAGCCTGGCCGCGTTGCAGGCGCGCCTGCAGCACACCTTCTCCGATCCGCGGCTGCTGCAGCTCGCGCTCACGCACCGCAGCTTCTCGGCCGACCACAACGAGCGCCTCGAATTCCTCGGCGACTCGGTGCTGAACCTGGCGGTCTCGCACCTGCTCTACCAGCGCCTGTCGGCGCTGCCCGAGGGCGACCTTTCGCGCGTGCGGGCCAACCTTGTCAAACAGGACACCCTGCATCGCCTGGCCGTAGGGCTGGCACTGTCACCGCTGCTGCGGCTTGGCGAAGGCGAAGCGCGCTCGGGCGGGCCGAACCGGCCGTCGATCCTGGCCGATGCGCTGGAAGCACTGATCGGTGCCGTTTATCTCGATGCGGGCTTCGCCGCCGCCCAGGCGCTGGTGCACCGGCTCTACGAGTCGGTCGAGATCAACCCGCGCATGGAAGCCGCGGCCAAGGACCCGAAGACCGAATTGCAGGAATGGCTGCAGGGTCACAAAATGAAGCTGCCGGTGTACCGCGTGGCCGCCACACTGGGCGCGGCGCACAAGCAGACTTTCGATGTCGAGTGCGAGGTGCCCGAGCTGGGCTTTCGCGAACGCGGCATCGGCGGCTCGCGCCGCGCCGGCGAGCAGGCTGCCGCGGCGGCCATGTTGATCCGGCTCAAGGCACGCGGCGGCGCGTGAAATCCAGAATGAACGATGCTATCAATCCCGTAGCGGAACCCGCAGACGCCGAAGGCGGCGAGGGTGCCGCTGGTTCCCAAGGCCACCAAGGCCCCCAGCACTGCGGCCTCATCGCCATCGTCGGCAAGCCCAACGTGGGCAAGTCGACGCTGCTCAACGCCCTGGTCGGCCAGAAGATCAGCATCACCTCGCGCAAGGCGCAGACCACGCGCCACCGCATCACCGGCATGCGCACGCTGGGCGCCACGCAGTTCGTGTTCGTCGACACGCCGGGCTTCCAGACCCTGCACGCCAACGCGCTGAACAAGTCGCTCAACAAGACCGTGCAGGGCGCGGTCGGCGACGTGGACCTGATCCTGTTCGTGGTCGAGGCCGGCAGCTTCACCCAGGCCGACGAGCGCGTGCTCAAGCTGCTCGGCAAGGGCATTCCGACGGTGCTGCTGGCCAACAAGCTCGACAACGTGCACCGCCGCGGCGACATCGCTCCCTGGCTGAAGAGCATGCAGGAGAAGCACGAGTTCGCCGAGTACGTGCCGATGTCGGCCAAGAACCCGAAGGACGTCGAGCGCCTGTTCGGCATCTGCGAGAAATACCTGCCCGAGCAGCCCTGGTTCTACGACGAGGACGAGCTGACCGACCGCAGCGAGAAGTTCCTCGCCGGCGAACTGGTGCGCGAGAAGCTGTTCCGCCTGACCGGCGACGAACTGCCCTACACCTCCACCGTCGTCATCGACAAGTTCGACGAGGAGCCGCCCCAGAAGAAGGGCCAGAAGCGCCTGCTGCGCATCGCCGCCACCATCGTGGTCGAGCGCGACGGCCACAAGGCCATGGTGATCGGAGACAAGGGCGAGCGCATCAAGCGCATCGGCATGGAAACCCGCGTCGAGCTCGAGAAGCTGGCCGATGCCAAGGTGTTCCTCGAGCTGTGGGTGAAGGTGCGCTCCGGCTGGGCCGACGACGAAGCGCGCGTGCGTTCCTTCGGCTACGAATAAACAGGCAAACCCCCAGGCTTGCTCGCTTCGCGTAGCCGCCAACCCCCTTGCAGGGGGCAACGCCAGCGGCCCGGCAAAGCCGGTTCCGCGGCGTTTGCCGGCCTGAAGCCTCGATGCTCGACTGCTCACTGACATGGCCACCCACCGCGTTTCGCACGAGCCGGCTTACGTCCTCCATCGCTACGACTGGAGCGAGTCGAGCCTGATCCTCGAAGTCTTCACCCGGCACCACGGGCGCATCGCGCTCGTGGCCAAGGGGGCGAAGCGGCCCAGTTCCAACTTCCGCCCGGTGCTGCTGCCGCTGCAGCCGCTGCAGCTCAACTACGGCGGCGACGCCGAAATCCGCACGCTCAAGGGCGCCGAATGGATGGGCGGCCACGTGATGCCGACCGGCGAGGCGCTGCTGTCGGGCTACTACGTCAACGAGCTGCTGCTGCGCCTGCTGGCGCGCGACGACGCCCACGAGGCGCTGTTCGATGCCTACGCCGGCGTCGTGCAGGTGCTGGCGAGCGAGCACGGCGGTGCGCAGGCAGCGGCCCAGGCGGCCGCGCTGCGCGCCTTCGAGCTGCTGCTGCTGCGCGAAGTCGGCCTGCTGCCGTCGCTCGACGTCCAGACCCTGACGCTGGAGCCGCTCGCCGGCGGGCTGCGCTACAGCCTCGTGCCCGAGGCCGGCCTGCGCGAGGCCGGCGACGACGAGGCCGCGCTGACCGGCGCCGACTGGCGGGCCCTGCAGGCCGTGCTGGATGACCGCGCGCCATTTACCGCCACCTTGCGTGAAATTGCCACCATGAACGCCGGCAGCAACAGTGCCCTGCGAAACCAACTGCGCACCTTGCTCAACTACCATTGCGGCGTGTCCACGCTGCGCACGCGGCAAATGATGAGAGACCTGCAAGCACTATGAGCACTCCGGGCCAAGCCGGCGCCAGCGCCGCCACCTCGCTGTCCGTCAACCTCAACAAGGTCGCCCTGGTGCGCAACACGCGCCACCTCGGCATTCCGAGCGTGGTGAAGGCCGCCCAGGCCTGCCTGGCCGCCGGGGCCCACGGCATCACGGTGCATCCGCGGCCGGACGCACGCCACATCCGCGCGCACGACGTGAGCGATCTTTCCGCGCTGCTCGCCAAGGACTGGCCGGGCATCGAATTCAACATCGAGGGCAACCCCTTCCAGAACCTGATGGACTTCGTGCGCGCGCTCAAGCCGCACCAGGCCACCTTCGTGCCCGACAGCGAGACCCAGTCGACCAGCGACCATGGCTGGACCTTCCCCGACGACGCCGAGCGCCTGCGCCCGCTGATCGCCGAAGCCAAGGCGCTGGGCGTGCGCGTCAGCCTGTTCATGGACCCGATTCCCGAGATGATGGCCGCAGTCAAGGCCGTGGGCGCTGACCGGGTCGAGCTCTACACCGAAGGCTACGCCGCCTCGCGCGGCACCCCGAACGAGCAGACCGTGCTCGCGCGCTATGCCGAAACGGCGCGCGCGGCCATGGCGGCAGGCCTAGGCGTCAACGCCGGGCACGACCTGAGCCGCGACAACCTCACGGCCTTCCTGCGCGCCGTGCCGGGCGTGCAGGAGGTTTCCATCGGCCACGCCTTCGTCGCCGACGCGCTCGAACTCGGCTACACGGCCGCCACGCGCGACTACCTGCGTTGCATCCGTGAGGCGAGCCAGCAGCAACAGCAGCAACAACAATGAGCGCCGTCGCCGCATGATCTACGGCATTGGCACCGACATCTGCGACCTGCGTCGCATCGCCGCGACCTTCGAGCGCCAGGGCGAACGCTTTGCCCGCAAGGTGCTGAGCGATGCCGAGTTCAAGGTCTGGCAGGCCCGCAGCGCGCGTTGGCCGAAGCGCGGCCTGAGCTACCTCGCTACCCGTTTTTCCGCCAAGGAGGCCTTCAGCAAGGCGATCGGGCTGGGCATGCGCATGCCCATGAGCTGGCGCCTGTGCGAGATCGCCAACCTGCGCAGCGGCAAGCCGGTCATCGTGCTGCACGGCGCCCTGAAGGAGTGGTTCGAGGAACAGGGCCTCACAGCCCACGTGACCGTGACCGACGAAACCGAATACGCCGCGAGCTTCGTGGTGGTGGAGAAGATATAGATATGACCGCCGGGCTTGCAGAAGACCGCCCCCATGCGCCGCTGATCATCGACGTTGCCGGCACGGCGCTGACAGACGCCGACCGCCGTCGCCTCGCCGACCCGCTCGTCGGCGGCGTGATCCACTTTGCCCGCAACTGGCAGGACCGCGCGCAGATGACCGCGCTCAACGCCCAGATCAAGTCGATCCGGCCCGACCTGCTGATCTGCGTCGATCACGAGGGCGGCCGCGTGCAGCGCTTCCGCACCGACGGCTTCACCCACCTGCCGTCGATGCGCGCGCTCGGCGAACTCTGGATGCGCGACGCCATGCGCGCCACCCAGGCCGCCACGGCCGTCGGGCAGGTGCTGGCCGGCGAGCTGCGTGCCTGCGGCGTCGACTTCAGCTTCGCACCGGTGCTCGACCTGGCCTACGGCGGCAGCAGCGTCATCGGCACCCGCAGCTTCCACCGCGACCCGCGCGTGGTCGCGCTGCTGGCCAAGAGCGTGATGCACGGCATGCTGCAGATGGGCATGCGCAACTGCGGCAAGCACTTTCCGGGACACGGTTTCGTGCACGCCGACTCGCACGTCGAGATCCCGGTGGACAAGCGCGGCCTCAAGGCCATCCTGGCCGACGATGCGAAGCCGTACGACTGGCTGTCGGGCTCGCTCGCGGCTGTGATGCCGGCGCATGTGATTTATCCGAAGGTCGACAAGCGGCCGGCGGGTTTCTCCTCGAAATGGCTGGGCGAGGTCCTGCGCCAGCGCTTCGGCTTCGACGGGGCGGTGTTCAGCGACGACCTTAGCATGGAGGCCGGGCGCTACATCGACGGGCAGCTGCTCAGTTTTACCGACGCGGCGCTGGCGGCGCTGGAAGCCGGCTGCGACATGGCGCTGCTGTGCAACCAGAGCATCGGTGACGGTGCACCGCTCGACGGCTTCCTGGCGGGCTTCGCGGCCGCCGCGCGCGCGGGCCGGTGGCGGCCGGGCGCGGACAGCGAGGCGCGCCGCCTGGCGCTGCTGCCTCAGGGCGCGGCGCCCGGCTGGGAGGCGCTCATCGGCTCGCGTGTCTACCGCGACGCGAGGCGCCTGGCGGACATCTGACGACCGCCCAGCCGACCCGGAGCCTGCGATGCCCTTGTGCCTCAGCCTCTTCCACCGCATGGACGAGGCGGTGCTGCGCAACCACGCGCATTACTGCCGCCTGTTCGGCTACCCCCACCAGTGGGCCAGCAGCGAGCGGCTGATGCACTCGGCGCTGCGTGCCGGCGCCAAGTACAGCACGATCCTGCGCCACCTGCGTCCGCTGGCCGAGGGCGACTGGCTGCTCTTCCTCGACGGCGATTCGGTGGTCTTCCACCCGGTGGCCATCGATGTCCTGATGCAGGGGCGCGACCTGCTGGTGGTCGAGGGGCCCCGGCCCGAAAGCCAGCCCGGCCCGGCCATGACGAACATGATGGTGGTGCGCAACACGCAGGCCAACCGCGCGCTGCTGCACCAGCTGATCGTGGACGCGGGCCACGTGGTCGCGCTGGAGTCCGACTGGCTCGACGAGGCCGCGCGGCTGCGCCCGGCGGGCCTGCTGCTCGAGTGCAACGCGGTGCTGGCCGACGTCTACGTCAACGTGTCTTGGCGCATCGCCCAGTGGCACGAGGCGCGGGTCTTCGTGGTCAACCTGGCCTCGCCGCCGGTGCCGCTGCCGGGCGGCGGTTGGCGCGACGAGATCCTGCACGACACGAACCTGCAGGCCCTGCTGGCGCGAGAGGTCAACGCGGCCTTGATGGACGGCCGGCCGGTGCTGCAGCCGCCGCGCTACCCGGCGCTCGGCAACGAGCCGCTGAGCAGCTTCAACCCCGGCGCGCGCATCGCGTTCCTAACGCTCTACACCCACCATGTCGAGACCTATGCGAGGGTGTCCGAGCACAACGTGCGCCGCTACTGCCAGCGGCATGGCTACGCGTACCACGTCTACCGCGAGATCCCCGGGGGCATCGGGCCGGGCATCAACGGCTCCTGGGTCCGCAGCTGGCTGCTGCAGCAGCACCTCGCGGACCACGACTGGGTGATCTGGATCGATGCCGACATCCTTTTTTGCAACCAGCAGCGCCCGATCGAGCCTCTGCTGGCGGGCCGCGACCTGCTGCTGGCGAAGGACGTGGGCGCCTGGCTGTTCAATTCCGGCGTGATGGGCTTTCGCAATACCCCGCGCAACCTCGAACTGCTGGCGCGCATCTGGGCGCGCATCGGCGAGGTGGCCGACAAGTCAGGCGTCTACAGCAGCATGGGCGACCAGTACTACACCAACGAGGTGCTCAAGCAGGAAGGCCGGCTGGACGAAGACAGCGTGCTCGACAACCTGAGCATCAACACGCCGCCCCTGCTGGCCGGCGAAGACACGCTGCTCGTGCACTTCGTGAGCCTCGTCGAGCCCTACAGGTCGGTGTACATGGCGGCGATGGATGCCGCGTCGCAGCAGATCCGGTAGGGAGCGGGCAGGGCGGGCGGATGCCCTTTCCCATGCAATCACCGGGCGCAAATGCGCACAAGCTGGCAAACACGGCCGCCGGGCGGCCCGGGGGCTCCTGTAAAGTCAAAAGTCCTGAATCGAGCGGTCCCGGGGGAGAGTTTTCATGGCGCACATCGGCGAATCCTGGCTGACTTTCGACAGCCTGACGCAACACGTGATCAAGGCGATCGGTCCCAGGCGCATCCTGGACATCGGCGCCGGGGGCGGCAAGTACGGCGCCCTGCTCAGGGACATCGTGCCCGAGTGCGAGCTGACCGCCCTGGAGTGCGACGAAATGGCGTTTCCCCGGCTGCGCGAGGTCGGCTACCACCAGATCCTGCCGATCACGGCCGACAAGCTCTACGAGCGCAGCGGCGACCTCTACGACGTGGTGATCCTGGGCGACGTCATCGAGCACATGCTCCATTCGCAGGGCCGCGACTTGCTCGAGTTCCTCAACTATCGGTCGCGCTATCTCATCATTTCCACGCCGGAATGCATGCCGATGAGCCGCCCCATCTTCTTCGAGGGCCACAACTCGCTGTGGCGCCCCGACTCGTTCGGCTGGCACGACTACTGGGCCCACCAGCAGTGCGGCGTGATGCACTTCTATCTGCTGCGGGGGCACGACAACTGGGCCGGGCCCGGGCTGGCCGAGGTGGTCGACGCGGTCAACGGCGCGGGGCTCTTCAACGAGCATTCCAGCGGCAGGAAGGATCCCGTCAACCTGGCGATCCGCGATACCCGCTACAAGGAGACGTCCGACGGGCACAATTTCGTGCTGTACCGCCCCCTCTGATGGATGGAAGCTGCCCCATGGCCGAAGCCGGAACCGACGAAAAAACCTCCCTGCGCGACGTGGACATCATCGTCTCGTACAGGGAGGCGACCGAGGAGCGGCGCGAGAACCTCTATGCCGTACTGGCGCACCTGGGGCGAACCTACACCGACTACCGCCTGTGGCTGATGGAGGCGGCGCCGGCGCCGCGCTTCGACTGGCAGCGCCTGGGCGATCCCAGGATCCGGCATGTCTTCATCCATCACGAGGGGCCCTTTCCGAAGTCGATGCTCTACAACACGGGCGTGCGGCTGGCGCGCAGCCCCGTGATCTGCTTCCACGACGCTGACTCCATCGCCCAGCCCTGGACCCTGCGCGGCTGCATCGACGTCCTGCTCGACCGCGACACCAGCGACGTGCTGTGCCCTTACTGGAACGTGGTCAACGTGACGGGCGAACTCAAGCGCGAGTTCCTGGAGCGGCCCGACTACGCCCGCTTCGCGTCAATCGACGTGGAGAACCTGCCCCCCGACGCCGGCATCCTGTATGCGAATGCCAACGGCGGCATCGTGCTGTTCAAGCGCAGCGAATACATCCGCGTCGGCGGGTACAACGCACGGCTCGAAGGCTGGGGCGGCGAGGACGACGAGCTGCTGCGCCGGGCGGGCCGGCTGGGCGTGCGCTGGCACTCCATGCACGTGCCGCTCTTCCATCTGCACCACGACTCGGGTTCGCGCAATGCGCTGATCGAGGGCCTGGACGGCACGGAAAACCTGCGCGCCTCGCATGCCATCGAGAGCATGTCGCAGGAGGAGGTCGAGGCGCTGGCGCGCGAGCTGTCGTCCTTCTTCGCTTCCGACTGATCTGCCGTTCGCTGGTTGGTTCTTTCGCTCGTGCGTCAGACGCCTGCTCCAGCTGCCTGCATCCGGACACACCACGCCGGGAAATCTGCGAGCGCCGGGCCCGCGACCGGGAAGGGCGTTTCAGCGGTCCGGGCCGGCTGCGACCTCAGCTCTTGCCGAAGAGCCGTTGCCCGCCCAGGTCCAGGTGCGTCAGGTACAGCCGCAGGTCGAACTCGAGCTGCCCGTAGTCCGGCTCCATGTGCGTGCACAGCGCATAGAACGCCTTGTCGTGGTTGCGCTCCTTCATGTGCGCGAGTTCATGCACCACGATCATCCGCAGCCACGCCAGCGGCACCTCCCTGAACAGGCTCGCCACCCGGATTTCCCGCTTGGCCTTGAGCTTGCCGCCCTGCACACGCGACACGGTGGTGTGGGTGCCCAGCGCGTTGCGGATCACGTGCAGCTTGTTGTCGAACATCACCTTCGACAGCGGCTCGGCCTTGCGCATGAATTCGCCCTTGAGTTCGCTCACGTAGCCGTAGAGCGCCCGGTCGGTCTGGATGTCGTGCACGCCGTCCGGGTAGCGCTGGCCGAGGAGGGCGCCGAGCCTGTCTTCGGCGATGAGCTGGCGGACCTGCTCCAGCAAGGGTGCCGGGTAGCCCGCCAGGTATTTCATGGAATGAGCGAGCTCAGGCCCGGCGCTGCGTACTGGCCGCGCAGGCCAGCCCGGTGGCGACGCCGCCGAAGAGGTCGCCCTCGACCAGGTTCACGCCTGCGAAGCTCCTGCGCAGGGCGTTCTGGAAGGGGCGCAGCGCCGAGGAACCGCCGGTGAGGTAGATCGCGTCGAGGTCGTTGCTGCGCAGGCCCGCGCGCTTGACGCAGGCGTGGGCGCAGGCGACCACGCTTTCCAGCGGCGTGGCCAGTTGCTGGGCCATGTCGTCCGGAGTCAGAGATGCCGCCAGTCCGCGTTCGGCGCTGCCGAGGTCGATGGCGGTCGGGGCATCGCTCAGCGAGACCTCGATCTTGGCTGCTTCCACCGCGCTCGCGATGCGGTGGCCGTGCCGCTCTTCGAGCACGGTCATCAGCCGGTCGTGCAGGCGCGTGTCGCTGTAGCTGGTGCGCAGGTCCTTCGCCTGCCGCAGCGCCTTGGCGGCGTAGAGCCAGTTGATCAGGTGCCAGGACGACAGCTCGAAGAACACCTTGCTCGGCACTTCGCGCCCCTGCGGGCCGTGATGGCGGAAGCCGAACTGCGGCATCACCTGTTCGAGGTTCAGCCGCTGGTCGAAGTCGGTGCCGCCGATGTGCACGCCGCTGGTGGCCAGCACGTCGTCGCCGCGGTCCTCGCGCGCGGCGCGCTCGGGGCCGACGCGTACGACGGTGAAGTCGGAGGTGCCACCGCCGATGTCGACGATGAGCACGATCGACTCCCTGGCGACGCGCTGTTCGTAGTCGAAGGCGGCCGCGATGGGCTCGAGCTGGAACGAAATCTCCCGGAACCCAGCGGCGCGCGCCGCGAGGCGCAGGCTTTCTTCCGCACGCTCGTCGCGCTTGGGGTCATCGTCCACGAAATGCACCGGGCGCCCGATCACCACGCGCTCCGGCATCTGGCCGAGCTCCCGGCCGGCGCGCACGGCCAGTTCGCGCAGGAAGCGCGCGATGATGTCCTCGAAGCTCACGAGGCCATCGTAGATCGCCGTCTTCTCCTGCATCAGCGCGCTGCCGAGCAGGCTCTTGAGCGATCGCATCAGCCGGCCCTCGGTGCCCGAGAGGTACTGGCCGATGGCGTCGCGGCCGAAGTGCGTCGTGCGGTCTTCGGCGTTGAAGAAGATCGCGGTGGGAAGGGTGGTGGCCGAGCCCTCGATGGGCAGAAGGCGGACTTCTCCGCCTACCCGGCAAGCGACAGCGGAATTGGAGGTGCCGAAGTCGATGCCGATCGTCGGCAACGACGACGGTGCCTTCACGATCAGGATTCCCTGCGCAGCGCCGGGAACAGGATCACGTCGCGGATGCTCGGCGAATCGGTCAGCAGCATCATCAGCCGGTCGATGCCGATGCCGCAGCCGCCGGTGGGCGGCATGCCGTACTCGAGGGCGCGCACGAAGTCGTGGTCGTAGTACATGGCTTCATCGTCGCCGCTGTCCTTGGCGGCCACCTGCGCGTTGAAGCGCGCGGCCTGGTCCTCGGCGTCGTTCAGCTCGCTGAAGCCGTTGCCGAACTCGCGGCCGGTGATGTACAGCTCGAAGCGCTCCGTGACTTCGGGGCGCTCGTCGTTGGCGCGCGCCAGCGGCGAGATCTCGGTCGGATGCTCCATGATGAAGGTCGGCTGCCAGAGCTTCTCTTCCACGGTTTCCTCGAAGAACAGCACCTGCAGGCTGGCGAGGCTGCGCTGCGAGAGCTTGTCCTTCTCCTCGTTCATGCCGAGCTTGCGCAGCGCGGCGATGAGCCAGGCGCTGTCGTTGACGCCCTGCGCCACGCCTTCGGCCTCGGTGTACTTGAGGATCGCCTCGCGGATCGTCAGGCGCTCGAAGGGCTGCGTCAGGTCGACCGGCTTGCCCTGGTAGGTGAGCTGCTGCGTGCCCACGGCCTTGTCGGCGATGGTGCGGATCAGCGTCTCGGTGAAGTCCATCAGGTCGCGGTAGTTCCAGTAGGCCGCGTAGAACTCCATCATCGTGAACTCGGGGTTGTGCCGCACCGAGATGCCCTCGTTGCGGTAGCTCCGGTTGATTTCGAACACGCGCTCGAAGCCGCCGACGATCAGGCGCTTGAGGTAGAGCTCGGGCGCGATGCGCAGGAACATCTCCTGATCGAGCGCGTTGTGGTGCGTCTTGAAGGGCTTGGCGTTGGCGCCGCCCGGGATCGGGTGGAGCATGGGCGTCTCGACCTCGAGGAAGTCGTTGGACACCATGAACTCGCGCAGCGCGCTCACCGCCTTGCTGCGCGCGGTGAAGCGCTTGCGGGCGGATTCGTCGGTGATCAGGTCGACGTAGCGCTGGCGGTACTTCTGCTCCTGGTCGGCCATGCCGTGGAACTTGTCGGGCAGCGGACGCAGGCTCTTGGTGAGCAGGCGCAGCTTCGTGACCTTGACCGACAGCTCGCCCGTCTTGGTCTTCATCAGCGTGCCTTCGGCGCCGAGGATGTCGCCCAGGTCCCAGCGCTTGAAGTCCGCGTACACGTCTTCTCCGACGGCATCGCGCGTCACGTAGAGCTGGATGCGGTCGGTGGCGTCCTGCAGCGTGGCGAAGCTGGCCTTGCCCATCACGCGCTTGAGCATCATCCGGCCGGCCACGCTCACGGAAACGGCCTGCGCCTCGAGGGCCTCGCCTTCGGTGGCGGCATGTGCCTCGACGAGTGCGGCGGCACGGTGGCCCGGCTTGAAGTCGTTCGGGAACGCAACGCCCTTGCCCTCGGCCTGCGCCGAGCGCAGCTGCGTGAGCTTTTCGCGGCGTTCTGCGATGAGCTGGTTTTCGTCGGCGGGAGCGGGAGGAGGCGATGGGTTCTTTTGATCGGACATGGGAGGCGGATGACGCGCAACCGGGAGCGTGCGCGGGCCCGGCATTTTAGCCGATCGGGTTTGAATAAAACTGGCCCGGAGCGCCCGTCGATCCTGCGCTATGCGCTATGAAAAATGGAGCGACCTATTCAGTGATGCCGGTGCGTGCGAGCAGATCGCTGACCAGCTCCAGCCGCATCAGCGGGCTGTCGAGCTCCATCAGCCTCTGGCGCAGCTCCAGCTGCATCGGCACCAGTTCGCACCATCGGTTGGCCACCCAGCCGCAATCGTCGAAGCGATAGGGTTCGGCAATCGGCAGCCGCACCGCCCCGCCTTGGGCGCGCTTGCGCTCCTCGAGGGTGCCGACAAGGCGCTGCAGTGCGGTGGACGTGTGCCGCAGGTCGTCGGGAATCTCGAGCGCGACGTCGTCGTTCACCGCCTCGACCTCGGC
The DNA here is from genome assembly GCF_041154425.1 of Variovorax sp. V15. Lineage (NCBI taxonomy): Bacteria > Pseudomonadati > Pseudomonadota > Betaproteobacteria > Burkholderiales > Comamonadaceae > Variovorax > Variovorax sp. V15. The sequence goes on along the minus strand of NZ_AP028659.1, from coordinate 5,079,947 downwards.
GACCCAGAGGCCGTGCTTCTGCAGCTCGTTGCTGCGGACGCGAAAGCGCTGAGTGCCCACGCATTCGATCTGCAGCAGGCCGCTTTGAGGAGACTCGAACTCGCGGATCATGGCCAGCGTGCCGATGGCGCAGAAGCTCTCGGCATCGGCGCCGGCCTTGCGCACCTCGCTGCCGCTGGTGAGGCTCACCACGCCGAAGGGCGCGTCGGCCTTGCGGCACTTGCCGATCATGTCGAGGTAGCGCACCTCGAAGATGCGCAGTGGAAGAAGACCGCCGGGGAAGAGCACCGTACCGAGCGGAAACAATGGCAGTGAATGCAAAAGGGGTTGTGTCGTCATCGAAGAGCCTTGCGTGGCTATCATCGCATTCCCCTCACGGCCGCGCCTCATGCTCTACCAGATTCCCTCGTTCCTTCTCGACGTGATCGTCGGTTTGCTCGGCGGCGCCTGCCTGCTGCGCCTGTACATGCAGTACCACCGCGTGCCCTTCGGCAACCCGCTTGGGCGCTTCGTGTTCGCCATCACCGACTGGATCGTGCTGCCGCTGCGGCGCATCGTGCCTTCCGTGAAGCGCTGGGACCTGGCCAGCCTGATCGCGGCCTGGTTGCTGGTGATGCTGAAGTTCCTGCTGCTGTGGCTGCTGGTGGGCAACCTGGGGCGCATCGCGACCCTGCCGCTGGTGTCGCTGGTGGGGCTGATGCAGCTGGCCGTCTCGGGCCTGACGGCGCTGCTGGTGGTCTACGCGGTGCTGTCGTGGATTCCGAATGCGTCGCCGATGCTGCTCGACCTGATCTCCCGCCTGGCCGAGCCGCTGGTGCGGCCGTTCCGCCGCTTCATTCCGCTGATCGGCGGGGTCGACCTGTCGCCGCTGGCCGCGATCGTCGTGCTGCAGGTGATCGCGATCGTGCTGGGCAACCTGCTGGTGTTTGCTTACCAGCTGACCTTCTGAACGCCTGAATTCCAAAGCAAAAGGGCCCGGATGCACCGGCATCCGGGCCCTTTTGTTATTGCGTCGGCGTTTCGCTCAGCTCACCGCATCGGCCGGCTGGCGCAGCAGCATCGCCAGCGTGTTGGCGATGGTCTTGCGCAGTTCGCGGCGGTCGCTGATGAAGTCGATCGCGCCCTTGGTCTGCAGGAACTCGGCGCGCTGGAAGCCTTCGGGCAGCGTCACGCGCACGGTCGATTCGATCACGCGCGGGCCGGCGAAGCCGATCAGCGCCTTCGGCTCGGCGATCACCACGTCGCCCACGAAGGCGAAGCCGGCCGACACGCCACCCATGGTCGGGTCGGTCAGCACGCTGATGTAGGGCAGGCCCTTCTTCGCCAGGCGCGTGAGCGCGGCGTTGGTCTTGGCCATCTGCATCAGCGAGAGCAGGCCTTCCTGCATGCGCGCGCCGCCGGTGGCGGTGAAGCAGATGAAGGGCACCTTCTGCTCGATGGCGGTCTCGACGCCGCGCACGAAGCGCTCGCCGACCACGCTGCCCATGGAGCCGCCCATGAACTCGAATTCGAAGCAGGCCACGACCACGCTGATGCTGTGCACCGAGCCGCCCATGACGACCAGCGCGTCGGTCTCGCCGGTGTTCTCCAGGGCTTCCTTCAGGCGCTCGGGGTACTTGCGGCTGTCCTTGAACTTCAGCGCGTCGACCGGCAGCACTTCCTGGCCGACTTCGTAGCGGCCTTCGGCGTCGAGGAAGGCGTCGAGCCGCGCGCGGGCGCCGATGCGGTGGTGGTGGCTGCAGCTGGGGCAGACGTTCTGGTTGTGCTCGAGGTCGGTCTTGTACAGGACCGTTTCGCAGGCGGGGCACTTGATCCACAGGCCCTCGGGCACCTGGCGGCGCTCGGACGGGTCGGTTTGGGCGATCTTGGCGGGTAGCAGTTTTTCAAGCCAGCTCATGGGGGCTCCTTGTGTTGGCGGTGATTATCGACCAGCCGCGTTCTTGGCCGTCGCGGCGGGCAGCGCGTCGAGCGCCTCGCGGATGCCCGCGAGGAATTCGCGCACCGCCGGCACGACCTTGTCGCGGGGCTGGTCCTCGATGAGTTGGATGATCTTCGTGCCGATCACGACCGCGTCGGCGGCCGAGCCGATGGCCTGCGCCGTGGCGGCGTCGCGGATGCCGAAGCCCACGCCCACCGGGATGCTCACGTGCTCGCGGATGCGAGGGATCATCCGGCCGACGGCCTCGGTGTCGAGGTGGCCGGCGCCGGTCACGCCCTTGAGCGACACGTAGTAGACGTAGCCGCTCGCGATGCGCGCGACCTGGGCCATGCGCTCGTCGGTGCTGGTGGGGGCCAGCAGGAAGATCAGGTCGATGCCGGCGGACTTCAGCTCGGCGGCGAAGGCCTCGCATTCCTCGGGCGGGTAGTCAACCACCAGCAGGCCATCGACCCCCGCGGCGGCCGCGTCGCGGATGAAGGCCTTCTTGCCGTGCACCAGGTCGTAGCGCTCGACCGGGTTGGCATAGCCCATCAGCACCACGGGCGTGGTCGTGTCGGTCTTGCGGAAGGCCGCGACGATGGCGAGCACCTGCTTCATGCCCACGCCCAGCGCCAGCGCGGCCTCGCCGGCCTTCTGGATCACGGGGCCGTCGGCCATCGGGTCGGAAAATGGCACGCCCAGCTCGATCACGTCGGCGCCGGCCTCGACCATGCCGTGCATCAACTCCGGCGTGATGTCGGCGAAGGGGAAGCCCGCGGTCACATACGGAATGAGGGCGCGGCGGCCGTCTTTCTTCAGGGCCTCGAAGGTGGCTGCAATGCGGCTCATCACTTGCCTCCCTTCACGCTCAGGCCGCGCATCGAGGGGCGGTCGTAGAAATCGACGCCCGACAGGTCGGCGACGGTGCCGATGTCCTTGTCGCCGCGGCCGGAGAGGTTCACCAAAATCGACTGGTCGGGGCGCATGGTCTTGGCGAGCTTCAGCGCGTGGGCCACCGCGTGGCTGGATTCGAGCGCGGGGATGATGCCCTCCGTGCGGCACAGGTAGTGGAAGGCGTCCAGCGCCTCGGTGTCGGTGACGCCCACATACTCGGCGCGGCCGATGTCGGCCAGGTACGCATGCTCGGGGCCCACGCCGGGGTAGTCGAGGCCCGCGCTGATGCTGTGGGTCTCGGTGATCTGGCCGTCCTCGTTCTGCAGCAGGTAGGTGCGGTTGCCGTGCAGCACGCCGGGACTGCCGCGCAGGATGGAGGCCGAGTGCTTGCCGCTGTCGAGCCCTTCGCCCGCAGCCTCCACGCCGATCAGGCGCGTGCCGGTGAACGGGATGTAGGGGTGGAAGATGCCCATGGCGTTGCTGCCGCCGCCCACGCAGGCGATCACCACGTTGGGCTGCTTGCCCTCCGCTTCGCCGGTGATGCCGTCGGCCGCGAGCATGGCCGGCATCTGCTCGATGCACTCGGTGCCGATCACGCTCTGGAAGTCGCGCACCATGGTCGGGTAGGGGTGCGGGCCGGCGACGGTGCCGATGATGTAGAAGGTGTTCTCCACGTTGGTGACCCAGTCGCGCATCGCCTCGTTGAGCGCGTCCTTCAGCGTCTTGCTGCCGGATTCGACGGGCACCACGGTGGCGCCGAGCAGGTTCATGCGGTAGACGTTGGGGCTCTGGCGCTTCACGTCCTGGCTGCCCATGTAGACCACGCACTCGAGGCCGTAGCGCGCGCAGATGGTGGCGGTGGCCACGCCGTGCTGGCCGGCACCGGTCTCGGCGATGACGCGGGGCTTGCCCATGCGGCGCGCAAGCATCGCCTGGCCGATCACGTTGTTGATCTTGTGGGCGCCGGTGTGGTTGAGGTCTTCGCGCTTCAGGTAGATCTGCGCGCCGCCCATTTCGCGGCTGGTGCGCGCCGCGTGGTAGATGGGAGAGGGGCGGCCGACGAAGTGCTTGAGCTCGTAGTGGAATTCCGCGAGGAAGGCCGGATCGTTCTTGAACTTCGCGTACGCGTCGCGCAGTTCGTTGATCGCGTGGGTGAGCGTTTCGCTCGCGAAGGTGCCGCCGTAGTTGCCGAAGTGGCCGGTGGCGTCGGGTTGCTGGTAGTCCTGGAATTGACTTTGCATGGTTCTCGATCGGTGGGCCGCAGCCCGACGAACGATCGGCTGCGGCGGCTAACTGGAGAAGGACGCGTCTGCAGCCCTGACTGCTGCGACGAACTGCCGGATCTTTCCGGCGTCCTTGAGGCCCTTGTTCCCGGGACCGTCGATTTCGACGCCCGAGCTCACATCAACGGACAGCGTCTTGCAGCGCGTCCGCAGGATGCGAATGCCATCGCTCACGTTTGCAGGTGTGAGCCCACCACTCAAGACGAGGTGAGCGTCGACGGCGGGTGGAAGAAGTGACCAATCGAATGCCTTGCCGCCACCGCCATAACCTTCGACATGCGCGTCGAGCAGGATGGCCTGGGCGTGGGAGTAATCGGACGCGTATTTTACGAGGTCGAAGCCGGCCCCGGCATCCCCCAGCGGAATCCGGGCGGCGCGCATGTAGCGGAAGCGCCCGCCGCCGGCGGCTTCCTCGCATTGCTGCGGCGTTTCTTCACCGTGGAATTGCGCGATCGAGCCCTTCACCTGGGCGAGTGACGCTATGACTTTGGGAGCATCCTCGTTCACGAACAGAAGCACGGGCGTGACGAACGGCGGCAGGCGCGAGGCCAGTTCGGCTGCACGCTCGGCGGTCACCGCACGGGGGCTCTTCGGATACAGCACGAAGCCGATGGCATCGGCTCCGGCTTCGATTGCCGCGTCAACGTCGGCTTCGCGGGTGAGGCCGCAGATCTTGATGCGGGTTCGGGACAGGGCAGGCGCGCTCATGGCGGGCCATCATACGGAGCGCGGCCGGCCTGCAGCGTGGCTTCGTCCGGCAGACCCCACTTGGCGTCGTACAACGGGCCCATGAAATACAGGCCGTCGGCCGAGAAGGTGGGCGCCGCCGCATCGCGGCTGCGCGCCGCGAGCACGTGTGAGATCCACTCGGGCCGCTCGTCGCCGCGGCCGACGCGCAGGAGGCTGCCCATCAGGTTGCGGATCATGTGGTGCAGGAATGCATCGGCCTCGAACTCGAAGTGCCAGCGGCAGCGTTCTCCATTGCCGATGCGCGTGATCTCGATGCGCCGCAAGTCCTTGACCGGCGAGCGTGCCTGGCAGGCGGAGGCGCGGAACGAACTGAAGTCGTGCTGGCCGATCAGCAGTGCCGCAGCCGCACGCATCGCGTCGCCATCGAGCGGATGCATCGACCAGCCGACACGGCCTGAATCGAGGCTGGGCCGCACCGGCGATTGGGAGAGCACGTAGACGTAGCGGCGCGCCAGGGCGCTGGCGCGGCAGTGGAATTCGTCCGGCACGGGGTGCGCCCACTGCACCGCGATGTCGTCAGGCAGGAAGCGGTTGGTGCCCCGCATCCAGGAGAAGGGTTCGCGCCTGGCGGTGGTGTCGAAGTGCACCACCTGCATCAGCGCGTGGACGCCCGCGTCGGTGCGTCCGGCGCACAGCGTCCTGATGGGCTGCGCGGTGAACTTCGTGAGGGCCGCCTCGAGCTTGTCCTGCACAGTGCGACCCGAGGGCTGGCTCTGCCAGCCGTCGTACGCTTGGCCGTTGTACCGGATGCCGAGCGCCAGCCTCACGAATTCAGGGGACCGAGGAAGAGCGGGCGGCGAGGCCCGATCAGCGCAGTTCCGCGAGCAGTTGACGGGCTTGCGACTTGAGGTCGCCGGCGCTTTCGGCTTCGACTTCCTCGACCAGCGAACGGGCGCCTTCGACGTCGCCGATGGCTTGCAGCTCACGGGCCAGCGACAGCTTGACCGCGTGCGGGCTGTCGTCGCCGTCGTCGTTGTGCGCGGCGGCGGCAGGAGCCGACGCGGGCTTGGCGGTCTCGGCCGGGCGCGATGCCGGCAGGCCGGCCAGCGCGCTCATGTCGAACTCGATAAAGCCCGAGTCGGCCGGCAGCGCATTGCGCAGCATCGCGGGACGGGTGTTGTCGGCGTCGCTCAGGCTCAGCGAACCGGGCAGCGTGTCGGCCGACAGTGCGCCGGGGGCGGTGTCGAAGTCGTTCTCGAGGTCGACCGGCGTCGTCGGGGCATGGCCGTTCGACAGCGGCGGCGCTGGGCGAGCCGTCGTCGGAGCGGGGGCGTAGGCCGACTTCGGCAGGCTGGCGCCGACCGGTGCGTGCTGCTGGGCAGCCGGTGCCGGAGCGGGTGCCGGCGGGGTGGTCAGGTCGAGGTCGAAGTCCAGCGGAGCGACCGAGGGCACGAAGGCGGGCGGTGCCACGGCCACCGGCGGCGAAACCACTGGAGCGGGCGCTGCCGGCTTGGCAACTGCGGCCAGGGCGCCTGCGAAGGCGGCCGTTTCGGCGGCGCTGGCGCCACCGCTGCGCGGGGAGCCCGATTCGTACAGCGGGTTGCCCGGATCGAGGTCCTTGCCCATGTCGACGACGCGGGTCCAGTCGGAGCCCTGGCCGCCTGTCAGCTTGTGCACTTCGGTGGCGAGGCTCTCGTAGGCACGAACGTCGCGGCGCTTGGCGTGGATCTCGAGCAGCTTCAGGTGGATGGCCGTGCGGTCCGGGTTCAGGCGCAGCGCTTCGCGCAGGATTTCTTCGGCCTGCAGGTCGCGGCCGTAGGCCAGGTACACGTCGGCTTCGGCAACCGGGTCCACATCGCCTGCGTCGAGCTGGCTCGGCGAGTACGACAGCGACGAGACGGTGGAGTCGCCGCGATGCTTGGTGTCCACCGATTCGCCACCGCTGGCGCCGAAGAACGAATCCTTCGGAATGCGGCTTTCGAGGAACACGCTCTCGCTCATTTCCTCGCGGCGGCGGCCCAGCACGCGGTACAGCAGGAAGCCGACCAGCAGCGCGATCAGCGCGGCGCCCGCCAGCATCAGCGGGTTGTCCATCAGCTCTTCGAGGAAGGTGGGCTCCGGCGGCGGGGGCGGCGGAGCCGGCTTCTTCACAGCGGGCTTCGGTGCGGCGGCCACCGCGGCGCTTGCGGCTGCAGCAGCAGGGGTGGCGGTGGCATCGGCTGCCACCGGCGGCGTGACGGCCGGTGCTGCTTCAGCCGGAGCGGCAACCGGAGCAGCAGGCGCTGCGGCCTGTGCCGTGGCTTCGGGCGTAGGTGCGGGGCTCGGAGCTGCCGCTGCTGCCGGGGCGGCGGCGGGCGCCGCAGCGGGTGCCGGCGCGGGAGGTGCGACCGGAGCTGCGGCGGCCGCAGCAGGTGCGGGGCTGGCGACGGGGGGCGCGACCGTGGCGCTGGTATTGGGGGCCGGAACCGGAATGCCAGGCGTCGCCGGTGCCGGTGCGGCAGCGGCCGGCGCGGCGGCGGACGACCCCGTGCCGGTGCCCGTCGCCGCCTTGAGCTTGTTCAGCTCGTTGATGTTCTTCGACAGTTCCGCGACGCGGTTGCTGCTGTCCTGTGCCTGGCGGTTCTGCGCGACCTTCTCGTCGGCGGCGCGGCTGGCAGCGTTGCCTTGCGAGATCGTGAGCTTGTCGGGCGAGCTGGCCGCCGCGTTGCGGTCTTCGACGTTCGCCTGAACCTTGCCCGCTGCCTTGCGGCTCGCGGCGGCCACGTTCGTGGTCGGTGCGTTGTCGGCCAGACGCTGACGGTAGGCGCCGAAGTCGCGGCTTTGTGCCGTGACCGTGCGGCGGGCCTCGGCCGGCGGCACGGCGGACGCCTCGGCGGCGCTCGGCAGGTCCAGCACGGCGCCTGCGCGCATGCGGTTGACGTTGCCACCGACGAAGGCGTCGGGGTTGGCCATCAGCAGCGCAACGAGCATCTGGTCGAGCGAGACGTCCGCGGGCTTGTAGGTGGCGGCGATCTTGCCGGCGGTGTCGCCGCGCTGCACCGTGACCTGCTCGCCGCCGCCGCTACGGGCTGGTGCGGCTGCGGCCGGGGCGGGAGCTGCCGCGGCGGGTGCGGTTGCGGCAGGCGCGGGAGCGGCGGACGGCGCCGTGGTCACCACGGGCGGGCGCTCGCGGCGCGCGCGCGCCGCGGGGGCTGCGCGCTCGACGGGAGTGCTGATCTGGGGAGAGATGGATGTGGCCTGCGTGCTCGCCGCAGCCTGGCGGGTGGCCGGCGGATCGAGCAGCACGGTGTAGTCGCGCACGATGCGGCCGGATGCGCCGTTGGCTTCGAGCAGCAGGTCGATGAACGGGTCGTTCAGCGGGCGGCTGCCGCTCAGGCGCACCACGTACTGGCCGCCGGCCCGGCGCTGCAGCGTCGCCTTGACGTCGCTGAGTGCCGAGTTGTACGGCACGCCGGCGTTCTTGAATGCCTCGGCCGTGGCGATGTTGATCTTCAGGCCGTCCGCCTCGTTGGCGGCGATTTCGGTGACGTCGATCTCGGCACGCAAGGGTTCGCCGAGGGCCGACTGCACCTTCAGCTGCCCCAGCGTGAAGGCGCTGGCGTCGACGCTGGCGATGCCCATGGCCACGGCTGCCGCCGCGCCAAGAATGGAAAGGCGCCAACCGTTCGACGGCAGAGGCGGGCGAACGGCCGATGGGCTGGCCGCAGGCAACAGATGTCTTGTCATGCTGATAGGGGGCGGCTCAGGCCCGGAATTTGTAAGAGGACGTTAGCATCATCACTGGGCACTGACAAGGCAATGCGCTTGTTCTACCCAGTGCGCGCATACTTACGCACACATCTTGCGTTGCTTGAAGGCAACAATTCGTGTTTCAAAAGCCTGAGCAGCCCTCATCAGGCTTCGAGCAGGATGCGCAGCATGCGGCGCAGCGGCTCCGCGGCACCCCACAGCAGCTGGTCGCCGATGGTGAAGGCGCCCACGTACTCCGGGCCCATCGCCAGCTTGCGGATGCGGCCGACCGGGATGTTCATGGTGCCCGTCACGGCCACCGGCGTCAGGTCCCTGACCGTGGCTTCGCGCGTGTTCGGCACGACCTTGGCCCATGGGTTGTCGGCGGCGATCATCGCCTCGATGTCGGCCACCGGCACGTCCTTCTTGAGCTTGAAGGTCAGGGCCTGGCTGTGGCAGCGCATGGCGCCGATGCGCACGCAGAAACCATCGACCGGCACGGCGGCGGTACCGAAGCCCGCGCCCTGGCCGAGGATCTTGTTGGTCTCGGCGCCGCCCTTCCATTCTTCCTTGGACATGCCGTCGCCCAGGTCCTTGTCGATCCAGGGGATCAGCGAGCCGCCCAGCGGCGCGCCGAAGTTGGCCGTTTCTGCGGCGCTGAGGGTCTGCTGCTTGTGCAGCACCTTGCGGTCGATCTCGAGGATGGCCGACTTCGGATCGTCCAGCAGGGCGCGCACTTCGGCGTTGAGGGTGCCGAACTGGGTCAGCAGCTCGCGCATGTGCTGCGCGCCGCCGCCAGATGCGGCCTGGTAGGTCATGCTGGTCATCCATTCGACCAGGCCGGCCTTGTAGAGGGCGCCAACGCCCATGAGCATGCAGCTCACCGTGCAGTTGCCGCCGATCCAGTTCTTGCCGCCCTTGGCGAGCGCGTTCTCGATCACCGGCAGGTTGACGGGGTCCAGCACGATGATCGCGTCGTCCTTCATGCGCAGGGTGGACGCGGCGTCGATCCAGTGGCCGTTCCAGCCGGCGGCGCGCAGCTTGGGGAACACCTCGCTGGTGTAGTCGCCGCCCTGGCAGGTGATGACGATGTCGCACTTCTTCAGTGCCTCGATGTCGTTCGCATCCTTCAGCGCGGTTTCGTTCTTGGCCATCGCCGGGGCCTTGCCGCCGGCGTTGGAGGTCGAGAAGAAGACCGGCTCGATGAGACCGAAGTCGCTTTCGGCCTGCATGCGGTCCATCAGGACCGAGCCGACCATGCCGCGCCAGCCCACGAGGCCGACCAGAGGTTGAGATGCGTTCGCCATTTCAGTTTGCCCTTATGAAAAAAAGAAAAGTTGTCTTTTTTGCGCCCGACTCGTCGAGCCGGGGAGGGGCGTGACGAAGCGGGCTGCGGTTAGCCGGTAATCGTCTTTTTGGTGATTGCTGCAACGACCGCGTCGCCCATCTCGCGGGTGCCGACGCGCTTGGTGCCTTCCGACCAGATGTCGCCCGTGCGCAGCCCGGAGGCGAGCACCTGCTTGACCGCCGACTCGATACGGTCGGCAGCTTCTGGCTGGTTGAGGGAGAAACGGAGCATCATGGCAGCGGACAGGATTGTAGCCAAAGGATTGGCAACCCCTTTGCCAGCAATGTCGGGGGCGCTGCCGTGGCTGGGCTCGTACAGGCCCTGGTTGCTCGAATTGAGCGATGCAGAGGGCAGCATGCCGATGGAGCCGGTGAGCATCGCGGCCTCGTCCGAGAGGATGTCGCCGAACATGTTGCCGGTGACCACCACGTCGAACTTCTTGGGGGCCTTCACGAGCTGCATGGCCGCGTTGTCGACCAGCATGTGGTCGAGTTCGACGTCCGGATATTCCTTCGCGATGTCGAGCATCACGTCTTTCCACAGCTGCGAGGTTTCCAGCACGTTGTTCTTGTCGACGCTGGTCACGCGCTTGCTGCGCTTGCGGGCTGCATCGAAGGCCACGCGGGCGATGCGCTCGATCTCGGGGCGCGAATAGCGCATCGTGTCGAAGGCCTCTTCGGCGCCGGGGAAGTGCCCGTCCGTAGCGGTGCGGCGGCCGCGCGGCTGGCCGAAATAGATGTCGCCCGTGAGCTCGCGGATGATGAGGATGTCCAGGCCGGCGATCAGCTCGGGCTTCAGGCTCGAGGCGCCCACCAGCTCCTCGTAGCAGATGGCCGGGCGGAAGTTGGCGAACAGGCCCAGGTTCTTGCGCAGCCCCAGGATGGCCTGCTCGGGCCGCAGCGGCCGGTCGAGCTTGTCGTACTTCCAGTCGCCCACGGCGCCGAACAGCACCGCGTCGGCTTCCTTGGCGAGCTTGAGCGTCGATTCGGGCAGCGGGTGGCCGTGCGCCTCGTAGGCCGCGCCGCCGACCAGGGCCGACTCCGTCTCGAACTTCAGGTCGAGCACGTCGAGCACCTTGACGGCTTCCGCCACGATTTCGGTGCCGATGCCGTCACCCGGGAGAACTGCGATTTTCATTTTGTCTTCTGTTGAGGGAATGAATGGGAGCGCGCGAACAGGCTCGGGCGGCTCAGCTGTTGGCGAGCATCGTATGCGCAAGCCACGGCTTCTGCGCCAGGCGCTCGGCCTCGAAGGCCTTGATCTTGTCCTTGTGGCGCAGCGTGAGGCCGATGTCGTCCAGGCCGTTGAGCAGGCAGTACTTGCGGAAGGCCTGCACGTCGAATGCGAACTCCTGGCCGTCGGGCTTCACCACCACCTGGCGTTCCAGGTCGATGGTCAGCGTGTAGCCCGGGAAGGCGAAGGTCTCGTCGAAAAGCTGCGCCACTTGCGCTTCCGGCAGCACGATCGGCAGCAGGCCGTTCTTGAAGCTGTTGTTGAAGAAGATGTCGGCATAGCTCGGCGCGATGATCGCGCGGAAGCCGTACTGGTCGAGCGCCCATGGCGCGTGCTCGCGCGACGAGCCGCAGCCGAAGTTCTGGCGTGCCAGCAGGATCGACGCGCCGGCGTAGCGCGGCTGGTTCAGCACGAAGTCGGGGTTCGGCTTGCGGCTGGCCGGGTCCTGGCCGGGCAGGCCCGGGTCGAGGTAGCGCCACTCGTCGAACAGGTTCACGCCGAAGCCGGTCTTCTTGATCGACTTGAGGAACTGCTTGGGGATGATCGCGTCGGTGTCGACGTTCTCGCGGTCCATCGGGGCCACGAGGCCCTTGTGCACGGTGAATTGCTTCATGGGAGTCTCTTTTCTTCCTTCTTGCAGCCCGCTCAGGCGAACGTGCGGACGTCGACGAAATGGCCGTGCACCGCGGCGGCCGCGGCCATGGCCGGGCTCACGAGGTGGGTGCGCCCGCCCGCGCCCTGGCGGCCTTCGAAGTTGCGGTTGCTGGTGGAGGCGCAGCGCTCGCCGGGCTCCAGGCGATCGGCGTTCATGGCCAGGCACATCGAGCAGCCGGGCTCGCGCCATTCGAAGCCCGCGGCCTTGAAGATCTGGTCGAGCCCTTCGCGCTCGGCCTGTTCCTTCACCACGCCCGAGCCGGGCACGACCATCGCGAGCTTCACGTTCTTCGCGACCTTCTGGCCCAGCTTCTTCACCACGGCGGCGGCTTCGCGCATGTCCTCGATGCGGCTGTTGGTGCACGAGCCGATGAACACCTTGTCGATGAAGATGTCGTTCATGGCCTTGTTGGGCTCCAGGCCCATGTAGACCAGCGCGCGCTCGATGGCGCCGCGCTTGTTGGCGTCTTTCTCCTTGTCGGGATCGGGCACGCGGCCGTTGATCTCGACCACCATCTCGGGCGAGGTGCCCCAGGTCACCTGCGGCTGGATCTGCGCGGCGTCGAGCTCGACCACGGCGTCGAACTTCGCGCCCGGGTCGGACTGCAGCGTGCGCCAGTAGGTCACGGCCTGGTCCCATTCGACGCCGGTGGGCGCGAGCGGACGGCCCTTGATGTAGTTGATGGTCTTCTCGTCGACCGCCACCAGGCCGGCGCGCGCACCGGCCTCGATGGCCATGTTGCACACCGTCATGCGGCCTTCCATGCTCAGGTCGCGAATGGCCGAGCCCGCGAACTCGATGGTGTAGCCCGTGCCGCCGGCGGTGCCGATCCTGCCGATGATGGCCAGCACGATGTCCTTGGCCGTGCAGCCCAGCGGCAGCTTGCCCTCGACCTTCACGAGCATGTTCCTGGCCTTCTTGCCCAGCAGCGTCTGCGTGGCCATCACGTGCTCGACCTCGCTCGTGCCGATGCCGTGCGCCAGCGCGCCGAACGCGCCGTGCGTGGAGGTGTGCGAGTCGCCGCACACGACGGTCATGCCCGGCAGCGTCGCGCCCGACTCGGGGCCGATCACGTGCACGATGCCCTGGCGCTTGCTCAGGAAGGGGAAGAACGCGGCCGCGCCGAACTCGGCGATGTTGTGGTCCAGCGTGGTGACCTGTTCCTTGCTGGTCGGGTCGGCAATGCCTTCGTAGCCGCGCTCCCAGCCGGTGGTGGGCGTGTTGTGGTCGGCGGTGGCCACCACCGAGCTGATGCGCCACAGCTTGCGGCCGGCCTCGCGCAGGCCTTCGAATGCCTGCGGGCTGGTCACTTCATGGACCAGGTGGCGGTCGATGTAGAGGATCGCGGTGCCGTCTTCCTCGGTGTGGACGACGTGTTCGTCCCAGATCTTGTCGTAGAGCGTGCGTGCCATGTCGGTCTCTTCTGTCTTTCGTGGGGAAATGGAATTGTCTGCCGTTGCGGCCTAGGCCGCGAGCTGTTCGCCGCCGTCCGCGGCCGCGTGCAGGTGGTTGACCAGCGAGCGCGCCGCCACGGGCAGGGTGGAGAAATCTCGTGCCACCAGCCTGATCTCGCGCGCGGCCCAGGCGTCGTTGAGCGCGACGCTCGCGAGGCCGTGGCCGATGCCGTTGCGCATGAGCTCGAAGGCGCGCTGCGGCATCACGCCGATGCCCAGGCCGTTCTCGATCATGCGGCACATGGCGTCGAGACCTGTCACGTGGATGCGCAGCTTGATGCTGCGGCCGGCGTCCAGCGCCGCCTCGTGCATCGCGACGTAGATGGAACTGTTGGTGTGCAGGCCGACGTGGTCGAAGTCGAGCGAGTCGACAAAGTCGATGCTGCCCCGCGCCGCCAGCGCGTGGCCCGTGGGCACGATCAGCGCGAGCCGGTCGTGCCGGTAGGAGAGGCTCTGCAGCTCCCCCGCGCCGCCGGCCACGTGGCACACGCCGAGGTCGGCCGCGCCTTCCTGCACCGCGCGGATCACCTCGCTGCTGAGGTGCTCCTCGAGGTCGATCTTGATAGCCTCGTGAGCGCGCGTGAACACGCCCAGGTCTTCGGGCAGGAACTGCACGATCGCCGAGATGTTGGCGTGCACCCGCACGTGGCCGCGCACCCCGTCGGCGTATTCGCTGAGCTCGCCCTGCATCTTCTCGAGGCTGTAGAGCACCGAGCGCGCGTGGTGCAGCAGGCTTTCGCCGGCGGGCGTGAGGTCGACGCCTCGCGCATGGCGGTAGAGCAGGGTGGTGCCGAGCGTGGCCTCGAGGTCCGACAGCCGCTTGCTGATGGCCGAGGCCGCGATGAATTCGCGCTCCGCCGCGCGCCCGATGCTGCCGAGTTCGCATACGGCCACGAACAGCTGCAGCGACGTGAGGTCGATGCGGCGGGCGAAGTTGCGTTCGGAGGTGCTCATGGGGCTGCGGACATCGCGTTTTGCGATGAGAGGGCTATTTTCTCCCTGTTTCCAAGTGCCAGCCGTCGTGATGTGAGATGGCCTCGGTGCCGGGCGACGACGGGCAACCCGCCTGGCCGGGCATGGACGCCTCGGGGCTTGCCGTGTCAGTAATTCGGCTATCACCTGTTCCAGTGATTTTTGCGGTCGACGAAAACGATACCCTCGCTTGCTTTGGATTGTTTGGTTACATTTCGACCTTTTTGGTTGCAATTCATAACGGAGGAGGGGCATGAACACGATCTACCGCAGCGTATGGAACGCTGCACTGGGCACCTGGGTGGCTGTTTCGGAGGTGTCGCGCCGACGCGGTCGGCGCGCTTCATCGGTTACTTCAGTCGTGGGCCTGATGGCCCTGGCCAGCTTGCCGGCAGTCTCCTGGGCCCAGGCCAGCGGCGGGACTGCATACATCGCGATCGGCGGCACCGGCGGTCGCGGCGGCGCGGGCAACGGCAGCGGCGGAGTCGGTGGAAGCGTCGGCGAGTTCCCGGGCCTCGATGGAATTCCTCCGTCGGGTGGCAATGGAGGAAACGGCCGCAACGGTGCCAGCGGGCCCGGCGGAACAGGCGGCGCGGTAGGGGCAACCAGCGTGACCGGCTCGGTCACCGGGGGCTCGGGAACCAGTGGCGCTCCCGATCCGGATCCGGTCTACGGCGCGGGCGCCGGCGGTGGTGGCGGTGCCGCCGTGTACACGGCCGACACTGGCATCAACGTGGGAGGAGCCGTCATCCTGCAGGGCGGCAATGGCGGCGCCGGCGGCGTCGCGCGCCTGGCCGGCGGCGGTGGCGGTGGCGGCGCGGGCCTGCAGTCCGTGGCGGCCGGCGTCTCCCTGAACAATGCGGGCCAGACGATCGGCGGCAACGGCGGCGCAGGCGCCATCGGCCAGTGGGCCGGCGGTGGCGGCGGCGGTGGCGACGGTATCGTGGTGCAAGGCAATGGCGCGACGGTCACCAACACCGGCACGGCCATCGGCGGTAACGGCGGGATTGGCGGCGCGGCCACCATCGGCAGCATGGTGGGTGGCGGCGGCGAAGGCGGTGCCGGCCTGGCGCTGGAGTCCAGCGGCAACTCTGTGCTCAATACCGGGACACTGGCGGGAGGCGCGGGCGGCGCCGGCGGAAACAGCTTCGCCGACGGCGTCGGAGGCGCGGGCCTGCGCATCCGCGGCAATGTGAACAGCATCGTCAACACGGGGACGCTGATGGCCGGTAGGAGCGGCGACGGCACCACGCCCGGCGATGCGGTGCGGATCGCCGGCAACGACAACCAGCTCGAACTGCGCGCCGGCTCCTCGATCACCGGCCTGCTCAGGGTGACATCCGGCACCGGCAACGTGCTGAGGCTGGCCGGCGACACGACCGACGGCACCACTGCGCTCAACTCGGCCAGCTATAGCGGCTTCGCGCGCTACGAGAAGACCGGCGCCAGCACCTGGGCGCTGACCGGCATCAATACCGGCCTGACGCCATGGTTCGTGACCGGCGGGGCGCTCTCCATCGCCGACGACGGCGCGCTCGGCAACTCGAGCGGTGCGCTCACGCTCGACGGCGGCACGCTGAACGTCACCGGCGACACCACGGCCACCCGCGCTGTTTCGATCGGCGCGGGCGGCGGCACCTTCGACGTGGACCTGGTGCGCACGCTGACGCTGAATGGCGAAGTCTCCGGCGGTGGAGCGCTGCAGAAGACCGGCCGTGGCACGCTGGTGCTGGGCTCCGCCAACTCCTATACGGGCGGTACCACGGTGGCTGCCGGCAGCCTGGAGGCACTGGCGACCGGCGCGCTCGGCGCCGGGCCGGTGTCCGTGGCCGGCAACGCCTCACTGGTCTTCGGCAGCAAGGCTGATGCGGGCGGCCTGACCATCACCGCCGCCGCGCGCGGCCCCCTGCCGACGGACAACGCAGGCTTCGTGCAGTTCCGCGACAGCAGTTCCGCCGGCACCGCCCATCTCATCATGAACACGGGTGCATCGGCCGAGTTCAGGGACAACGCCTCCGCCGGCAGCGCCGTCATCGAGAACCATGGCGGCCTGACCAACATCCGGGGCAACGCGACGGCCGGAAATGCGCGCGTCACCAACTTCTCGGGCGGCCAGATCAACCTGCTGGACGACGCCAGTGCGGGCCAGGCGACCTTCGTCAACGAAAGCGGCGGCCTGATCGATATCTTCGACCGCGCGACCGCCGATCAGGCCACGGTGGTCAACAACGCGGGCGGGCGCCTGCTCATCCGCTCGCTGACCACGGCGGGAATCTCCGTCGGCTCGCTGTCCGGCGCGGGCGATGTGAACCTCGGCGCCAAGGCGCTGACCACGGGCGGGCTGAACGGCAGCACCGAAGTCTCGGGCGTGATCTCAGGCACCGGCGGCTCGCTGGTGAAGGTGGGCACGGGCACGCTCACGCTCTCGGGCGCGAACACCTACACCGGCGGCACCGCGTTGCGGCAGGGGCGCCTGAACCTCGGCAACAGCCAGGCGCTGGGCACCGGCACGCTGTCGATGGACGACGACACGACGCTCGGCTTCAGCGCCGACGGGCTGACGATCGCCAACGCGATCCAGCTCACCGGCAGCACCGATCCGGTCATCGACACCGGCGCCTTCAACGCGACCCTGAGCGGCGCGATCAGCGGCGGCGGCTTCATCACGAAGGAGGGCTCGGGCACGCTGACGCTGTCCGGCGCCAACAACTACACCGGTGCCACCAACGTCGCGCAGGGCACGCTCAGGGCGGGCGCCGCCAATACCTTCAGCGCGGCCTCCGCCCACAGCGTGGCCTCGGGCGCCACGCTGGACCTTGCGGGCTTCAGCCAGACAGTGGCCTCGCTGGCCAACAGCGGCACCGTCTCGCTCGCGGGCGCGGCCGCCGGCACCACGCTCACCGTGACGGGCGCGTACGTCGGCAACAACGGCGTGCTCAGGCTCGGCACCGTGCTCAACGGCACGGGGCCGTCCGACCGGCTGGTGCTCGACGGCGCCGCCGCCTCCGCCAGCGGCAGGACGACGTTGCAGGTCAGCAACCTCGGCGGCCTGGGCGCGCTCACCAGCGGCAACGGCATCGAGGTGGTCACCGCGAAGAACGGCGCCACCACCACGGCCCAGACCACCAAGGACGCCTTCAGCCTCGCCAGCGGCCATGTGGATGCCGGTGCCTACGAGTACCGTCTCTATGCGGCTGACGCCAACGGCGCGGGCGAGAACTGGTATTTGCGTTCGAGCACCAATGTTTCTCCCGGCGTGCCGGCACCGGTCATCACCTACCGCGCCGAGGCTTCCCTCTATTCCGCGCTCCCCGGCCAACTGCGCCAGGGCAACCTCGCGATGCTCGGCGACCTGCGCAAGCGCGTGGGCGACGACGACGTCAAGGGCGGCGCAACCACCCCGACCGGCTCCGATCGCCGCGCCTGGGCGCGCGTGCTCTCCACCGACATCGACATCCAGCAGGGCGGTGCGGTATCGCCATCGAGCAAGGGCCGCCTCACCGGCTTCCAGGCCGGCACCGACCTGCTGGCCACACCGAACTGGCGCGCGGGCCTCTACGTCGGCCAGCTCGACGGCGACGCCAGCGTGAGAGGCTTCGCCAGCGGCATCCAGAACCTGGGCGTGGGCCGCAACGACCTGCGCAGCCAGTACCTGGGCGTGTATGGCACCTACACCAGCGACAGCGGCTTCTACGCCGACGCGGTGGTGCAGTCGGGCCGACACCGCTACACCGTCGAGCCGCTGGCGAGCCAGGGCATGAGCGGCAAGGGCAACAGCCTGCTGGGCTCCATCGAGGTGGGTCAGTCCTTCGCACTGGGCGGCAGCGGCTGGCGCATCGAGCCGCAGCTGCAGCTGATCCACCAGCACATGGACCTGGGCAACTCCGCCATCGTCGGCGCCGTCGTCCAGCCGCAGGCCGACAGCGGCTGGATCGCGCGTGCTGGCGTGCGGGTGAAGGGCGAGATCGCCACCGGCGTCGGCACACTGCAGCCGTACGGCCGCTTCAACGTCTACCGGACGTCGAGCGGCGCGGACATCGCCCGCTTCGTGAACGGCGCGACCACCACCGACATCGCAGCCCCGACCGGCGGCACGAGCACCGAACTCGCGGGCGGCTTCACGCTGGCCCTCGGCGAGTCGACGAGCCTGTACGGCGAAATCGGCAAGCTCTGGGCGAGCGGTGGCAACGCCAGGGTGAAGAGTTCGATCAACGGCTCGGTGGGCGTGCGCGTGAAGTGGTGACCGGCTGCGTTCAGTCCGCGGGCACCCCGGCGCTCCAGGCTGCCCAGTTGCCGACGATGGCATCGACCAGGGGACGGCCCGCGATCAGCAGGTTGGCGGTCGAGATCGGAAACCCGCCCGACTCGGCCGACAGCGAGGCATAGGCGGTCTGCCCCGGATGGGGCCGGTCGAAGTTCGACGCGGTGCGCAGCACGGCCACGCGCTTCAAGTCCAGCAGACCTGCGCCGGCGCCCCGCTTCAAGGCCTCGTAAGTGGCGTTGTCCTCCTGCTGGGTGGTGCAGTACCTGCCCTGCCCGTCGGTCACGAGCGAGACCCAGCGCGTGGCCGTCTCGCCCAGGTACTTGCCATGCCAGTAGGTGTCACCGGCTGCGGTGTCGCATTGCAGGACCGATGGCCGCGCCCTGGCCGTCGGCTGCGGATACCTTGCGCGATAGGCGCGCGCCTTGTCGCTGTCGGCCAGCGGCGCGTTGGCCGACAGCTTCAGCGCCTTCCGCAGCAGTGCCTCGTCGAGGCGGAAGACCTCGGTGCGGTACTCGAACTTGGGCTTGGAGTCCGGATCCTTCGCGCCGATGCCGAAGTAGCCGGTGCGCCAGGTTGACGGCATCTCGCGCGCGTCGATCTCGTGGGCGATGCCGAAGTCGACCAGGTAGCGGGCCCACGTGGCCGAGCCGATGGTCGAGACGTTCGGGTCGACGCCCGCGATGCCGGCCACGAGGAAGTAGGTCTTCGAGAGATCGAACTTGCCGCTGAACACTAGCGCCGTGATCGATGCCGCCGCATTGGTGTGCCCCATGCCGGTGGTGACCTGGCACACCGAATCGGCGTTGCAGCGCACGAGCGGATCGTCGGCGGACAGGCCCGGCACCTTGATCTCCCGGTTGAGCTTCAGCGGTTCGTGCCAGACCTGCGCCTCGGGCTTGAACATGCTGATGATGAGCACCTTCACGGGTATCTGCTGTTGGCCGCCGGATGCCGCCGACGGTGCCACGGACCGGTTCGGGTCGCCCGCGCAGCCGAGGAGGGCCGCCGCGGCGAGGACAAGGCATGCGGCCCTTGAATACAAACTTGCTACGCGCCTGGAAGCTGCCATCTGCTTTCTCCTTTTTTCGTCGAACAACAGGAAGGAGACCGCAATTTACAGGCCAAAAAAAAAGCTGCCCGAAGGCAGCTTCCTTTTCATGGCCGAGCCGGAGGGCGCGGATCAGCGAGCCGAGATCGGCTTCACGTCGCGCTTCGGCGAGCCTTCGAACAGCTGGCGCGGGCGGCCGATCTTGTACTCGGGGTCGCCGATCATTTCGTTCAGCTGGGCGATCCAGCCGACCGTGCGGGCCAGCGCGAAGATCGCGGTGAACAGCGGCACCGGGATGCCGATGGCGCGCTGCACGATGCCCGAGTAGAAGTCGACGTTCGGGTACAGCTTGCGCGACACGAAGTACTCGTCTTCCAGGGCGATCTTCTCGAGCTGCTTGGCCAGCGCGAACAGCGGGTCCTTTTCCAGGCCCAGCTCGGTCAGCACTTCGTTGCAGGTTTCCTGCATCAGCTTGGCGCGCGGGTCGTAGTTCTTGTACACGCGGTGGCCGAAGCCCATCAGCTTGACGTTCGAGTTCTTGTCCTTGACCTTCTTGATGAACTCGCCGATCTTCTCCACGCCACCTTCCTTCTGGATGTCGTAGAGCATGTTCAGCGCCGCTTCGTTGGCGCCGCCGTGGGCAGGACCCCAGAGGCAGGCCACGCCGGCCGCGATGGCCGCGAAGGGGTTCGTGCCCGACGAGCCGCACAGGCGCACCGTCGAGGTCGAGGCGTTCTGCTCGTGGTCTGCGTGCAGGATGAAGATGCGGTCGAGCGCGCGCTCGAGCACCGGGTTCACCTTGTATTCCTCGCACGGCGTGGCGAACATCATGTGCAGGAAGTTGCCTGCATAGCTGAGTTCGTTCTTCGGGTACATGTACGGCTGGCCGATCGTGTACTTGTAGGCCATGGCCACGAGCGTGGGCATCTTCGCGATCAGGCGGATCGCGGCGATCTCGCGGTGCTCGGGATTGTTGATGTCCGTGCTGTCGTGATAGAAGGCCGACAGGGCGCCCACCAGGCCGGTCATGATGGCCATCGGGTGCGCGTCGCGGCGGAAGCCGCGCAGGAAGAACTGCATCTGCTCGTTGACCATCGTGTGGTTGGTCACGAGCTTCGTGAAGTTGGCCTTCTTGGCTGCGTCCGGCAGTTCACCGTACAGCAGCAGGTGGCAGGTCTCGAGGAAGTCGCAGTTGGTCGCGAGCTGCTCGATGGGGTAGCCGCGGTACAGCAGCTCGCCCTTGTCGCCATCGATGTACGTGATGGCCGACTGGCAGGCGGCGGTCGACATGAAGCCCGGGTCGTACGTGAACATGCCGGTCTGTGCATACAGCTTGCGGATATCGATCACGTCGGGGCCGACGGTGCCCTTGTAGATCGGCAGTTCGACGCTGTCGCCGCCGTTGCTGAACGACAGCGTGGCCTTGGTATCGGATGCTTTCATTTCGGTTTACTTTCAGAGGTGGATTCAGGACGAAGGAGAAATTGCAGGGCGCTGCGCGCCGTCGGTGCGCATGAGCTGCAGCAATGCGACCACCTCGGCCCCGGCCCATTCGGGCTCGGGCTCCTTTCTGCGAAGAAGGAGGTCGAGGAGGTCGTTGTCCGACAGGTCCATCAATGTCTCCATCGCTCCCGCCTGACCCACGGTCATGCGGGATTCGTGCCGCTCGAAGAAGCGGGCGATGAACAGGTCGTTCTCGAGCAGCCCGCGCCGGCAGCGCCATTTGAGCTTGCTCAGCGCGCGTTCGCTGAGCAGCTCCCGGGAGTCGGCGACGGGTTGCATGGTGACTTTCTGAAGAACTGCTGGACCGCGGGGCTCAGATGGCGCGACGCACCATCAATTCCTTGATCTTGCCGATGGCCTTGGTCGGGTTCAGGCTCTTGGGGCACACGTCCACGCAGTTCATGATCGTGTGGCAGCGGAAGAGGCGGTACGGGTCTTCCAGGTTGTCCAGGCGCTCGGCGGTGGCTTCGTCGCGGCTGTCGGCGATGAAGCGGTAGGCCTGCAGCAGGCCGGCGGGGCCGACGAACTTGTCGGGGTTCCACCAGAAGCTCGGGCAGCTCGTGGAGCAGCTCGCGCAAAGGATGCACTCGTACAGGCCGTTGAGCTCTTCACGCTCCTCGGGCGACTGCAGGCGTTCCTTCTCGGGCGGCACGCTGTCGTTCTGCAGGTAGGGCTTGATCGAGTTGTACTGCTTGAAGAACTGGGTCATGTCCACGATCAGGTCGCGGATGACGGGCAGGCCCGGCAGCGGCTTGAGCACCACGGTGCCCTTGAGCGTGTTCATGTTGGTCAGGCAGGCCAGACCGTTCTTGCCGTTGATGTTCATCGCATCGGAGCCGCAGACGCCTTCGCGGCACGAACGGCGGAACGACAGCGTCGGGTCTTGCGCCTTGAGCTTCATGAGCGCGTCGAGCAGCATGCGCTCGTGGCCGTCGAGTTCGATCTCGACCGTCTGCATGTAGGGCTTGGCGTCCTTGTCCGGGTCGTAGCGGTAAATCTGGAATGTGCGCTTCATCGTAGTGACCTTGTGAATGCTTTGTGTGAGCTGGCTGTGAGCCGCTCGCTTAGAACGTGCGGACCTTCGGCGGAACCGAGGCCACGGTGAGCGGCTGCAGCTTGACCGGCTTGTACGAGAGGCGGTTGTCGGCGCTGTACCAGAGCGTGTGCTTCATCCAGTTGGCGTCGTCGCGGCCCAGCGGTGCGACCGGATCGTCGGCCGGGCGCTCGTAGTCTTCCACGGTGTGGGCACCGCGGCATTCCTTGCGGGCAGCAGCCGAGACCATGGTGGCCTGCGCCACTTCGATCAGGTTGTCGACTTCCAGGGCTTCGATGCGGGCGGTGTTGAACACCTTCGACTTGTCCTTCAGGCCGATGGCCTTGACGCGCTCGCGCACGGCGGCGATCTTGACCACGCCTTCGTCCATCGAGGCCTGCTTGCGGAACACGGCGGCATGCTGCTGCATGACGGCGCGGATCTCGCCGGCCACGTCCTGCGCGTACTCGCCGCCGGTGGAGGCCTCGAGGCGATTCAGGCGCTCCAGCGTGCGGTCGGCTGCGTCGTTGGGCAGGGGCTTGTGTTCCTTGAGCTTGTCGGCGAACTCGACGATGTGGTTGCCGGCGGCACGGCCGAACACCAGCAGGTCGAGCAGCGAGTTGGTGCCCAGGCGGTTGGCGCCGTGCACGCTCACGCAGGAGCATTCGCCGACGGCGTACAGGCCGTTCACCACGGCGCTGTTGTCCTCGCCCTTCTGCACCACGACCTGGCCGTGGATGTTGGTAGGGATGCCGCCCATCTGGTAGTGGATGGTCGGCACGACGGGAATCGGTTCCTTCGTGATGTCGACGTTGGCGAAGTTGACGCCGATCTCGTACACCGAGGGCAGGCGTTTGTGGATGGTGTCCGCGCCAAGGTGATCGAGCTTGAGCAGCACGTAGTCCTTGTTGGGACCGCAGCCGCGGCCTTCCTTGATTTCCTGGTCCATCGAGCGCGAGACGAAGTCGCGCGGCGCCAGGTCCTTCAGCGTGGGCGCATAGCGCTCCATGAAGCGTTCGCCGTTGCTGTTCAGCAGGATCGCGCCTTCGCCTCGGCAGCCTTCGGTCAGCAGCACGCCCGCGCCGGCCACGCCGGTCGGGTGGAACTGCCAGAACTCCATGTCCTGCAGCGGGATGCCCGAGCGCGCGGCCATGCCGAGGCCGTCGCCGGTGTTGATGAAGGCGTTGGTCGAAGCCTGGAAGATGCGGCCCGCGCCGCCGGTGGCCAGCAGCACGGTCTTGGCCTGCAGGATGTGCAGGTCGCCGGTTTCCATTTCGAGCGCGGTCACGCCGACCACGTCGCCTTCCTCGTCGCGGATGAGGTCGAGCGCCATCCATTCGACGAAGAACTGGGTGCGTGCCTCGACGTTCTTCTGGTAGAGCGTGTGCAGCATCGCGTGGCCGGTGCGGTCGGCCGCGGCGCAGGCGCGCTGCACGGGCTTCTCGCCGTAGTTGGCCGTGTGGCCGCCAAACGGACGCTGGTAGATGGTGCCGTCGGGGTTGCGGTCGAAGGGCATGCCGAAGTGCTCGAGCTCGTACACGACCTTCGGTGCCTCGCGGCACATGAACTCGATCGCGTCCTGGTCACCGAGCCAGTCGGAGCCCTTGATCGTGTCGTAGAAGTGGTAGTGCCAGTTGTCCTCGCTCATGTTGCCGAGCGACGCGCCCACGCCGCCTTGCGCGGCGACGGTGTGCGAGCGGGTCGGGAACACCTTGGAGAGCACGGCCACGTTGAGGCCGGCACGGGCGAGTTGCAGCGAGGCGCGCATGCCGGAGCCGCCGGCACCGACGATCACGACGTCGAACTTGCGCTTGGTGATTTTTTCTTTTGTGTAGGTCATGGTGGGTCAGATCTTCCAAAGCACTTGAATGGCCCAACCCGCACAACCGACAAGCCAGACGATGGTGAAAACTTGCAGCACGAGACGGATGGCGACGGGCTGGACGTAGTCCATCCACACGTCGCGCATGCCGACCCATACGTGGTAGAGCAGGGCGACGATCACGGAGAAGGTCAGGACCTTCATCCACTGCGCGGCGAAGATGCCGGCCCACAGGTCGTAGCCGATGGGGCCGCGGGTGAAGATCAGCTGCGCGAGCAGGATGATCGTGAAGAGCGCCATCAGGCAACCCGTGATGCGCTGGCTGAGCCAGTCGCGCAGACCGTAGTGGGCGCCGACGACGACGCGCTTGGAGCCGTAATTCACAGACATGGTTGGCTCCTTCTCAGTACAGGCCGAACAGCTTGGCGCCGAGCGCCAGCGTGAGAATGACGCTCGCGGCCAGCGTGAAGATGGCGGAGCTGTTGCCGAACTCCTTGTTCACCGCGGAGTGGCTCACGTCCATCCAGAGGTGGCGCAGGCCGGCGATGAAGTGGTGCAGGTAGGCCCAGATGAGCGCGAGCGCCACGAGCTTGAAGAACCACCCCGGAACGAAACCAAGGCCGCTGTTGAAGGCGGCCTTGAAGCGGGCGAACGAATAGTCGGAGGACAGCGAGGTGTCGAACATCCAGATGATGAACGGCATCAGCAGGAACATCAGCACGCCGCTGACGCGGTGCAGGATCGACACGATGCCGGCCGGCGGAAGCCGGTAGGTGGTCAGGTCGGTGAAGGCGTTGATGTTGCGGAATTCGCGACGCTTGGGCCGGGGAGGAGTTGCAAGCTCTGTCATTGGGGGATGGCTTTCGTGGCTTTTGTGACTTGTTGGCTTGTTGCTTGTTCTGAGGGCGAACGCTTTTGTTTCTTATGGGAAGTGCAAACAACGCAAAATTCTATTGCAATGCACCATCGCGCTGCGGACGCATGCGAGTCACTGCACCGTTGCAGTCGGATGCTATTGACTTCGTAGCGCAATGCTCACGTTGCATGCGCGCGCTGGCGCACCTGTGTTCGGCGTTCATCTGCATCGCGGTCAGCCCAGCTGGTTCCTGTAATGGTGCGTGTCGGTGCGATAGAGGCCGCGGCGCAGCTCCATCGGCGTGTCATGGTAGGTGTGCGCCACGCGTTCCACGCTCAGCAGGGGCATCTGCGGCGGCACGTCGAGCAGCGCGGCCTGTTCGGCATCGGGCAGCACGGCGCGGATCTTTTCTTCCGCGCGCACCATGCGCACGCCGAACTCGGTTTCGAAGAGCGCGTACATCGGGCCGGGCCATGCGCGCAGCCGCTCGGCGGTGAGTCCCTTGAAGGGCGCGCCGGGCAGCCAGAGGTCTTCGAGGATGGTGGGCACGCCGCCGTAGGCAAGTACGCGGCGTACCTGCAGCACGGCGTCGGCGGTGCGCAGGCCGAGTGCGCGCGCCACGTCGGCCGATGCGCGCAGGCGCTTGCAGTCGACGATGGTGCGAACGGCCGGGCCCTCGGTGCTCGGGTCGCCCTCGTCGGGCACGAGCTTGAGGAAGCGGTATTGCACATGCTGCTCGGCATGCGTGGCGACGAAGGTGCCCTTGCCCTGGCGGCGCACCACGAGGTTCTCGGCCGCGAGCTCGTCGATGGCCTTGCGCACCGTGCCCTGGCTCACGCGGTAGCGCACCGCCAGGTCCATCTCGCTGGGGATGGGCTCGCCCGGCTTCCACTCGCCCGCCTGCAGGCTCTGCAGGATCAGGGTCTTGATCTGCTGGTAGAGCGGACTGAAGGACGGCGTCGCGGGCTCGTCGAATGGGGTGGGCGTGTTCATGGCAGCGGTGGGGTGCGCCTTGGCGGACCCCGAGAGGATATCTTATATAAGACATAAGACGGGGCTCATCGAATCGGCTTAAAATGCTGCCGGTCTCGCGCTGCGGGAAGGTATTTCATCCCGCAGAACCCCTGGCGCCCCACGAGAGCGCCGACACCGTTTCATTACCTTCTGGAGTCTTCCCATGAGCAAAAAGCCCGTCCGCGTTGCCGTCACCGGTGCCGCCGGTCAAATCGGTTACGCCCTGCTGTTCCGTATCGCTTCCGGTGAAATGCTCGGCAAAGACCAGCCGGTCATCCTGCAACTGCTCGAGATCCCCGACGAGAAGGCCCAGAAGGCGCTCAAGGGCGTGATCATGGAGCTCGAGGACTGCGCCTTCCCGCTGCTGGCCGGCGTGATTCCCACCGGCGACCCGCTGGTGGCCTTCAAGGACGCCGACTACGCCCTGCTGGTCGGTGCCCGTCCCCGCGGCCCCGGCATGGAGCGCGCCGACCTGCTGGCTGCCAACGCCCAGATCTTCACGGCACAGGGCAAGGCGCTCGACCAGGTCGCCAGCCGCGACGTCAAGGTGCTCGTGGTCGGCAACCCCGCTAACACCAACGCCTACATCGCCATGAAGAGCGCGCCCAGCCTGCCGCGCGAGAACTTCACCGCCATGCTGCGCCTGGACCACAACCGCGCCGCCAGCCAGATCGCCGCCAAGACCGGCACCGCAGTGGGCGACATCGAGAAGCTCACCGTCTGGGGCAACCACTCGCCCACGATGTACGCCGACTACCGCTTCGCCACCGTCGGCGGCAAGGGCGTCAAGGACCTGATCAACGACCAGGTCTGGAATGCCGACACCTTCCTGCCCACGGTGGGCAAGCGCGGCGCCGCCATCATCGAGGCCCGCGGCCTGTCGTCGGCAGCATCGGCCGCCAACGCAGCCATCGACCACATGCGCGACTGGGCCCTGGGCTCCAATGGCAAGTGGGTCACCATGGGCGTGCCCTCCAACGGCGAATACGGCATTCCGAAGGACGTGATCTTCGGCTTCCCGGTCACCACCGAGAACGGCAAGTACAAGATCGTCGAAGGCCTGGAGATCGACGCATTCAGCCAGGAACGCATCAACAAGACGCTGAAGGAACTGCAGGACGAGCAGGCCGGCGTCGCCCACCTGCTGTAAGCCGCTGCAGACCAGCATGCTCGACTGGAACCCCGCGCTCTACCGCCGCTACGAGGACGAGCGCACCCGTCCCGCGCAGGAACTCCTCGCGCGGGTGCCGCTGACCGAAGCGGCACGCGTGGTCGACCTCGGCTGCGGCCCGGGCAACTCCACCGAGCTGCTGGTCAACCGGTTCCCGAAGGCGCGAGTCCTCGGGACCGACAACTCCGAAGCCATGCTGGTCAGCGCGCGCGAGCGGCTGCCGCAGGCGCGCTTCGAGCTGAGCGACATCGCGACCTGGGCGCCGCGATCGAAAGAAGAAGCGCCCGACCTCATCTATGCCAACGCGTCCCTGCAATGGGTGCCCGATCACGAGAAGCTGATCCCGCGCCTGTTCGACGCGCTGGCGCCGGGTGGCGTGCTCGCCATCCAGATGCCCGACAACCGCCAGGAGCCCACGCACCGCCTGATGCGCGCGCTCGCGGCCGAGGCGCCGTGGGCCGAACCCATCGGCGACGCCGACAGGCTGCGCACGCTTCTGCTCGACCTGCGCGGCTACTACGACCTGCTGGCGCCGCTCGCGCCGCACGTCGATGTGTGGCACACCATCTACCAGCACCGCATGGCCGATGCGGCCTCCATCGTCGAATGGGTGCGCGGCACCGGCCTGAAACCCTTCGTCGACCGCCTGCCGCCCAACCTGCAGGCGAGCTATCTCGCCGAATACCAGCGGCGCGTGGACGAGGCGTACCCGGTGCGCACCGACGGCAAGCGCCTGCTGGCCTTTCCGCGCATGTTCATCGTCGCGCAGAAGAGCGGAAAGAACGACAAGGCATGACGAAGACGGCCCACCCCGCTGAAGTGCTGCTCGGCGCACAGGCCGGCGCGGTGGCGCTGCCCGTTTGCGACCACTACAGCGGCGTCGAGGTCCGCATGAAGAAGAGCCTCGCCCTCCAGGCCGAGATGGCCGAGGAGTTCGGCGCCTGCGTATTCGACGTCACCCTCGACTGCGAAGACGGCGCTCCCGTGGGCGGCGAGGCCGATCACGCAGCGCTCGTCACCGAGCTCGCGCTGGCGGCGAAGCCCGGCATGCGCGTCGGCGTGCGAGTGCATCCCGTCGACCACCCGGCCTTCGCGGGCGACGTGGTCACCATCGCCGGCCGCGCCGGCTCGCGCCTGAGCCACCTGATGGTGCCCAAGGTCGAATCGGTGGCCGATGTGCATCAGGCTGTAGCTGCCCTCGACGCGGCGGATGCCGGCGAGCTGCCGCTGCACGTGCTGATCGAATCGCCGCTGGCGGTGCACAACGCCTTCGAGATTGCCGCGCATCCGCGCGTGCAGTCGCTGAGCTTCGGGCTCATGGATTTCGTCTCGGCGCATGCCGGCGCCATCCCGGCCGACGGCATGGGCGCGGCAGGGCAGTTCAGCCATCCGCTGGTGGTGCGCGCCAAGCTGGCCATCGCCTCGGCCGCGCACGCCTACGGCAAGGTGCCGTCGCATTGCGTGGTCACCGAGTTCAACGACGCCGGCGCCATGCGTACGGCGGCCCGCAGGGCGGCCACGGAATTCGGCTACACGCGCATGTGGAGCATCCATCCGAACCAGATCCGGCCCATCCTCGAGGCCTTCGCGCCGGACGAGTCGCAGATTCAAATTGCCACAAAAATCCTTGTAAAGGCGGCCGCCGCGGATTGGGCTCCGACACAAATTGATGGCACATTGCACGACCGCGCGAGCTACCGCCATTTCTGGCAGGTACTGACGCGTGCCCACGCAACAGGGCGCGCGTTGCCCTCCGAGGCGAAAGCCTGGTTTGCATTCGCGGCCTCCTGAAACGAAACCTTCGAACCCAGCCTCAAGGAAACCCACACATGAAGAAAATTGCCCTGATCGCCGCTGTCGCCCTGGCACTGCCGCTCGCGGCCGTGGCACAGAGCACGACGCCTGCCAAGCCTGCGGCCAAGGCCGAGACGGCGAAGAAGAAGGCGCCCCCGAAGCGCCAGGTCACCCGCAAGGCGGCCAAGGCGGTGGAAGAAGTCACGCCGATCAGCGATGACACCAACATCGTCCTCAGCGACGCCGATCTCGAAGTCGCCAAGCGCGTGTCGCTCGGCAAGGCCCAGTGCGAACTCGGCGCCGACGTGACCGTCACGGCCGACGAGAAGAAGCCCGGCTTCTTCACCGTCAGCACGAAGGGCCAGAAGTACCGCATGCACCCGGTCGAAAGCCGCACCGGCGCCATCCGCCTCGAAGACCCGCGCGCCGGCGCCATGTGGCTCCAGCTCGGCAACAAGTCGATGCTGATGAACCAGAAGGCCGGCCTGCGCATCGCCGACGAATGCCAGACCGAAGCCCAGATCGCGTTTGCCGCAGAAATGAAGAAGAACCCGCCCAAGGCCCTGTTCGACGGCGCCGACGGCGAGAAGAAGTAAGCGTCCCTACCCGGTGGGGTGCGGCGCGGCTCTTGCTTGACCGCCGGAGCCGCCCCGCATGCCCGCCAGCCCAGTTTCCGGAGAAAAGAAGATGTTGCAAGCCTACGTTGACCATGTTGCCGAACGCGCCGCGCTCGGTATCCCGCCGCTGCCCCTGAGCGCGAAGCAGACCTCTGAAGCGATCGAACTCCTCAAGAGTGCGAATGCGAAGGACGGCGCCTTCCTGCTGGACCTGCTCACCCACCGCGTGCCTGCCGGCGTCGACGACGCCGCCAAGGTCAAGGCGAGCTACCTCGCGGCCGTGGCCCACGGCACCGAGAAGAGCGAGTTCATTTCGCGCGCCCGCGCCACCGAACTGCTCGGCACCATGCTCGGCGGCTACAACATCAGCCCCCTGATCGACCTGCTCGACGACGCCGAAGTCGGCGCTGTGGCGGCCGAAGGCCTGAAGAAGACCCTGCTGATGTTCGACCAGTTCCACGACGTCAAGGAAAAGGCCGACAAGGGCAATGCCCACGCCAAGGGCGTGCTGCAGAGCTGGGCCGATGCCGAGTGGTTCACCAGCCGTCCCGAAGTGCCGCAGAGCCTGACCATCACGGTCTTCAAGGTGCCCGGCGAGACCAACACCGACGACCTCTCGCCCGCGCCCGACGCCACCACGCGTCCCGACATCCCGATGCACGCGCTGGCCATGCTCAAGAACAAGCGTGAAGGCACCGCGTTCCAGCCCGAGGAAGACGGCAAGCGCGGCCCGGTCAAGTTCATCGAGTCGCTCAAGGACAAGGGCCACCAGGTCGCCTACGTCGGCGACGTGGTCGGCACCGGCTCCAGCCGCAAGTCGGCCACCAACTCGGTGCTGTGGTTCACGGGCGAAGACATCCCCTTCATTCCCAACAAGCGCTTCGGCGGCGTGTGCCTGGGCACGAAGATCGCCCCGATCTTCTACAACACCATGGAAGACGCGGGCGCGCTGCCCATCGAGCTCGACGTGAGCCAGATGGACACCGGCGACGTCGTCGAACTGCGCCCCTATGAAGGCAAGGCGCTGAAGGACGGCAAGGTCATCGCCGAATTCAAGGTCAAGAGCGACGTGCTGTTCGACGAAGTGCGCGCCGGCGGCCGCATTCCGCTGATCATCGGCCGCGGCCTGACGGCCAAGGCGCGCGAGACCCTGGGCCTGCCCGCATCGACGCTGTTCCGCCTGCCGCAAAGCCCGGTCGACACCAAGAAGGGCTTCTCGCTGGCGCAGAAGATGGTCGGCCGCGCCTGCGGCCTGCCCGAAGGCCAGGGCGTGCGCCCGGGCACGTACTGCGAACCCAAGATGACCTCGGTCGGCTCGCAGGACACCACCGGCCCGATGACGCGCGACGAGCTGAAGGACCTGGCCTGCCTGGGCTTCTCGGCCGACCTCGTGATGCAGTCGTTCTGCCACACCGCCGCCTATCCGAAGAAGGTGGACGTGAAGATGCACCACGAGCTGCCCGACTTCATCAGCACGCGCGGCGGCGTTTCGCTGCGCCCGGGCGACGGCGTGATCCACTCGTGGCTCAACCGCCTGCTGACGCCCGACACCGTGGGCACCGGCGGCGACAGCCACACCCGCTTCCCCATCGGCATCAGCTTCCCGGCCGGCTCGGGCCTCGTGGCCTTCGCAGCCGCCACCGGCGTGATGCCGCTGGACATGCCCGAATCGGTGCTCGTGCGCTTCAAGGGCAAGATGCAGCCCGGCGTCACGCTGCGCGACCTGGTCAACGCGATTCCGCTGTACGCCATCAAGTCCGGCCTGCTGACGGTCGAGAAGAAGGGCAAGAAGAACATCTTCTCGGGCCGCATCCTCGAGATCGAGGGCCTGCCCGACCTGAAGGTGGAACAGGCCTTCGAGCTGAGCGACGCCTCGGCCGAACGCTCGGCTGCCGGCTGCACGGTGCACCTGAACAAGGAACCGATCATCGAGTACATCAACAGCAACATCACGCTGATGAAGTGGATGATCGCCGAGGGCTATGCCGACGCCCGCACGCTGCAGCGCCGCATCGCCGCGCAGGAAGCCTGGCTGAAGGATCCGCAGCTGCTCAAGGGCGACGCCGACGCCGACTACGCGGCCGTCATCGAGATCGACCTGGCCGACATCCACGAGCCGATCGTGGCCTGCCCGAACGACCCCGATGACGTGAAGACGCTGTCGGACGTGGCCGGCGCCAAGATCGACGAAGTGTTCATCGGCTCGTGCATGACCAACATCGGCCACTTCCGCGCGGCGTCGAAGCTGCTCGAGGGCAAGCGCGACATCCCGGTCAAGCTGTGGATCGCGCCTCCGACCAAGATGGACGCGCAGCAGCTCACCGAGGAAGGCCACTACGGCGTGTTCGGCAATGCCGGCGCCCGCACCGAGATGCCCGGCTGCTCGCTGTGCATGGGCAACCAGGCACAGGTGCGCGAAGGCGCCACCGTGATGTCGACCAGCACCCGCAACTTCCCGAACCGCCTGGGCAAGAACACCAACGTGTACCTGGGCTCGGCGGAACTGGCTTCCATCTGCTCGAAGCTCGGCCGCATCCCGACGCGCGAGGAGTACATGGCCGACATCGGCGTGATCAACAGCAACGGCGACAAGATCTACCAGTACCTGAACTTCGACAAGATCGAGGACTACAAGGGCGTGGCGGATACGGTCGCGGCCTGATCGGGCTCTCCCGGGGTGATCTGCGGATCGCCCGATGAAACGAGCCCCGCAAGCCTCGCTTCTGCGGGGCTTTTTCTTTTTCAGGGCGAAGGCTGGTTGGGCTGCAGGTACTCCTGCCCCGTGAGCACCATCGCCGCGCCGGCCGGGCCGCCCACCGCATGGGGCAGGGCGTTCAGCAGCGAGTTCGCAAAGTCGCCGCGGTACAGCTTGGCGCCCTGGTGGGAGAGGTTGGAGTTGGCGTCGATATAGATCGACTCGCCCAGCCCCGTCCAGAGGCGGCAGAAGCCGTAGTCCTCCGACAGGTAGCGCCGCGTCTGCGGATCGACCATGACGTCGAAGAATCGGTAGTGCAGGCCCAGGTCGGCCTCGCCGATGCTGTCGGGCACGTAGCTGAGATCGGGGTAGCTCGCCATGAGCCGCTCGAACACCGATCGCCTGATCACCATGAAGCCGGTCGGCGCCTCGGTCATCTTCATGAAGCCGTCGGGCTGCACCTCCAGTTCGACCCGCGAGGTGGTCGCGGATGCCTGGGCGTTGACCGTGTAGCGGGTGAAGGTGGACTCGAACTGCTGCTGCGTCGTGCCAGCGGCCACGCCGCCTTCGGGCCAGTTCTCCCGCTTCAGCGGGTAGACCCCCGCCGCGACGTCGTAGCCCGACAGCAGCAGGCGGAAGGCCGCCTGCGCCGAGAAGCCGATGTCGGCGTCGACCCAGAAAAGGTGCGTCCACTGCGGATTGGCCAGGAACTGGGCCACGCAGTTGTTCCGCGCGCGCGTCACCAGGCTCTCGCCCTGGTGCGTGAACACCTGCAGCCGCATGCCGGCACGCTCGGCCTGCACGGCGAAGTTCAGCATCGAGTTGACGTAGTTCAGGAAGACCTTGCCGTCGTGGCTTGGCGTCACGATCACTGGGAAGAACTGCCGGAGTTCGGATGGATCGAGCATGTCGGTTCCGTTCGCTTGTCGTTGGCCGGGTGACTGCCGAGCTTATCGGGCCGCGCGCCGCATCAGGCCGAGCAGCAGGGTGTCGTAGACCTCGGTGGCCGCGGCGTTGCCGGGAAGGTAGCGGCCGATCAGGCTGCGCTGGCGCTCGCGGTACGCGCCAGCCTGCGCGTCGTGCGTGTCGATGGCCTCGACCACGCGGGTGCTGGCGCCGGACACGTCGTTGCCCTGGTAGTAGTAGCCCAGGTCCGCGCACAGGTGGGCGTTGTGCACCAGCGGGTAGCCCTGCCAGCAGGTCTCCAGGTAGAAGTAGTTCAGCGGGTTCTCCCACTGGTGCGAGACCACGATGTCGGTGTTCTGCGCGAGGAACACGGGCGTTTCGTGCCGGCCCAGGAAGACCGCCTTGTGCTGGCGCACCAGGTCGAGCTGGTTCATCAGCGTGATGAACTCCATGTTCTCCTTCGCCAGCCGCTCGGCGTTGGTGACCTGCAGCAGCGCGATGGCCCCGGGCCGCGCCCGGTAGGCCAGCTCGGCGATCAGCACCGGGTAGAGGCAGAACTTCACCACGTTGATGTTCGGCTCCATCACGCTCAATCGGCGCGGGCCGGCCTTCGGCTGGTAGACGCCGGCATCGGGCAGGCCGCGCGTGCGCTCGTCCAGGAACACCGGACTCCACACGAAGGGCACCGGGCGCGCATCGGCCCGGCGCAGCACCTCGAAGTACGGCTGGCTGATGTTGGCGACCTGCGGAACCATCCAGATGTCGTCGTAGCGCTGGTTGACGAACAGGTTCTGTCCCCAGAGCGGCTTGCTGAACAGCATCGCCTCCATGGCGTGCACGTACTCGAAGCCGCAGCAGTACGACACCAGTCGCGCGCCGCGCTGCTTGAGGTAGTCGGTCTGCGCCGCGTCGATCTGGCCTCCGAGCTCGATCAGCACGTCCACGCTGTCCTTGGCCGCCTCGAAGGTCACTGTGGGCCAGCGTGACTGGTCCCAGGGCAGGGCCTGGGTGATCGGGACGGCCGTGGTGTTAACGAGCACCACCGAGGCCACGGTCGGGCAGTGCTTCAGCGCCTCCGCCAGGAACACGGCGTTCTGCTTGATCCCGTTGTTCCACAGCGTTTCGGCCTCGTGATGGAGGCCGATGGTGATTCCGATGCGCAGCCTTGGGGCGAGAGACATTTGAATTGTTTCTTAAATGTTAATTGCCGGAGGTGGGCTCATTTGCGTGAAAAAAGTCACGAGGCTTGCTATTGGGTCGTGATCAATTTCACGATTTTAATTTCACGGCAGACCTTTGCATTCAAAGAAATCGAAAAGCGAACCGCTGTGCGGCATCACCGAGAACGCCTGGAAAAGACCGCCAGATGGGAGGTGTTCGATGCAAATGAATGGAGTTGGAGGTCTGCATGCCTTCAATTGGAACCCTGTTTCAACGTTCGACGACCGCTTCTGGCATGCAAGACAGGACGCTTTTTGAAATTTTTGTGAACTAAATCATCAGAGTCGATTTTGAAGAATGTTGCGGTGCATCGGAAATGTAAACAACTCCGTACATTCCACCATTCTTGTAATTGAGGTGCCGTATTGGGCGCCTCGGCGATGGAGCCTGAGGCAGGAAGCATCGCATTTCCGCTATCCGAATCCGTCCACACCGCGAGCCGAAAGTCACATGAACAAGTCTTACAGAAGCATATGGAATGAATCCCTTGGCGCCTGGGTGGCGGCATCGGAGATCACCTCGGCGCGCGGCAAGCGAAGCGGTTCCAGCGTGACCGCCACGGTCGCGGCAATCGGTCTGGCGATCGCCTCCATGGCCTTCGGCCCGCATGCGGGGGCCTCGGTGCTCGGGCCGTCGGGCACCTGCGTGACCGGCGGCGGCACCGGCCCCGATGGCACGACGGCGTACGGGGCGACCGTCGCCCCGGTCGATGGCTCGGGCGTGTGGTCGACGGTCGCCGGCTGCTCCTCGAACGGCGGCAACTTCCTGGGCGTGACGACGATCGGCTCCTTCACCACCGCCCAGGGCGCGGGCGCCACGGCCATCGGCATGGCGGCGGTGGCCAACAAGCTCGCCACCGCGCTGGGCCACCAGGCCCAGGCCACCGGCATCACGAGCCTGGCCGCCGGCTTCAATGCTCGCAGCGCCGGCGACAACAGCACCGCCCTCGGTTCCGCCGCCAATGCGATCGGCACCAGCAGCGTGGCCGTGGGCAACGCTGCCAGTGCGCAGGGCGTCAACGGCATCGCCATTGGACTGAATGCCAATGCCGCCAGTCTCGGTTCCAGCAACCTGGCCATCGGCTGGGGCGCCAATGCGAGCGGCACCGCGGCCTCCCTGGGCGACTCGACCGCGATCGGCACGGGCGCCAAGGCCACGGGGCAGGATTCGACCGCCGTCGGCGGACAGACCTCGGCCACCGCCACGAACACGCTGGCCATCGGCAACAACGGCACCAGCGCCACCGCGCAGGGCGCGACCGCGTTCGGCGTGGGAGCCAAGGCCTCCGGCCAGAACTCGCTCGCAGCCGGCAACGGGACCACGGCATCGAGCACCGGTTCCATCGCCATCGGCAGCAATGCCAGCGGCGTCGCCAATTCCGCGGCGACCGACGGCATCGCCATCGGCGGCCAGTCCAACGTGGCGGCGGCTGCGACTTCGGGTATCGCGGTCGGCCGCGGCGCCGTGGTGAACAGCGTTTCCGGCATTGCGCAGGGCGACGGCGCCAACGTTGCCGCGAGCTCCAATGGCGGTGTCGCCATCGGCGCCAGTTCCAAGGTTTCCGGAACGAACACCGTTGCGATCGCCAGCGGTGCCAACGCCAGCGGCGCCAGCGCGACGGCCATCGGCAACAACGCCAACGCAGCTGCCGCGAGCGCGGTGGCGGTCGGCTCCAGCGCGGCAGGCCTGGGCAACAGCTCCGTCGCGGTGGGCAACACCGCCCTGGCCAGGGCCGACGGCTCCATCGCCATCGGCAAGAACGCCGCCATCGGCTCCAACACCGACGTCAACTCGGTAGCCATCGGCACCAACGCGAACAGCTGGGGCGGCAGCATCGCGCTGGGCACCGGCGCATCCGCCGACCAGTTCGGCGTCTCGGCCCAGAACGCGGGCATCGCCATCGGCGGCAACGCCGCGACGGACGACCGCTCGACCCGCAGCATCGCGATCGGCAACGGCGCATCGGTCAAGCCGCCGAACACGACCTCGGTGGTCGATGCGACGCTCGCCCTCGGCGTCAACGCACTCGGCTCAGGCTCGAACGCAGTGGCCATCGGCACGGCCACCGCAGCCAGCGGCGCAGGCTCGACCGCCATCGGCGGCAACGCCACCGGCGGCGCAGCCGCAGCGGCCGCCGACTCCATCGCCATCGGCGGCCAGTCTTCGGTCGTTTCGACCGCCACTTCGGGCATCGCCCTCGGCCGCGGCGCCGTGGTGAACGGTGCCTTCGGCATCGCTCAGGGCGATGGCGTGACCAGCGGCGCCACGGGCCAGAACGTCGCGATCGGCTCCAGCGGCACCACCGCCAACAGCGGCTCGGCCACGGGTGGCGCAGTCGCCATCGGGCGCGGCCAGAAGGCCACGGGCAATGGCGCCGTGGCCATCGGCGACCCCAACACCGCCAACGGCACCGGCGCCGTGGTGTTGGGTGCCGACAGCACGGCCGCAGGCGACGCCGCCGGCACGACCGCCGCGAACGGCGCGGTCGCCATCGGCAACGCCAACAACGCGATCGGCCAGGGCGCCGTCGCAATGGGCAACAACACCAACGCGATCGGCGCAGGCACGGTCGCCCTCGGCGACAGCTCGCGCGCAACGGCCCTGGGCGCCGTCGCGCTCGGCAGCAGCGCGAGCGCCGTCCAGGACTCGACGGCCATCGGCCGGAACGCCAACGCTTCCGCCGTGGCATCCGTCGCAATCGGCGTGAACGGCTTCGCGGCGCAACAGTCCGTCGCGCTCGGCAACAACACCACCGCAACCGGCCAGTCGGCGGTGGCGCTGGGCGATACGGCCAACGCATCGGCCCAGCAGGCCCTGGCGATCGGTGCCGGTGCGCTCGCGTCGAACACGCGCACGGTGGCCATCGGCACGCTGGCCAATGCGGCTGGCGCCAATGCCGTGGCCATCGGCTACAAGGCCATCGCGCAGTACGCCAACGCCGTGGCCATCGGCAACGGCAGCGTGACGGGCGCGGCCGCCCCGACCGGCGCCGCCTACATGACCGGGCAGACGGCCAACGGCGGCGAAGTCTCGTTCGGCGGCGGCACGGCCGCGACCAACCGCCGCATCACCAACCTGGCCGACGGCGCCGCGCCCACCGACGCCGTGACCGTCGCGCAGCTGAGCACCACCGCATCGAGCCTTTCCACCGGCCTGAGCACCACCAACAGCAGCCTGGCCAGCCTCTCGACCTCGACCTCGACCGGCCTGAGCACCACGAACAGCTCGGTCGCAAGCCTGTCGACCTCGACCTCCACGGGCATCGTCAGCCTCTCGACCGGCCTGAGCACGACCAACAGCACCGTCAGCAGCCTGTCGACCTCGACTTCCACGGGGCTCAGCACCGCGACCAGCCGGATCAACAGCCTGTCGACCTCCACCTCGACGGGGCTGAGCACCGCCACCAGCAGCATCAGCAGCCTGTCCACGTCGGCTTCGACCGGCATCAGCAGCCTGTCGACTTCGACGTCGACGGGCCTGAGCACCACCAACAGTTCCGTTGCGAGCCTGTCAGCCTCGACCTCCACGGGCCTGAGCACCGCGACAAGCAGCATCGGCAGCCTGTCCACCTCGACTTCCACCGGCATCAGCAGCCTGTCGACCGGTCTCAGCACGACCAACAGCGCCGTCAGCAGCCTGTCGACCGGCCTGAGTAACTCGGCGAGCAGCATCGGCAGCCTCTCGACGGCCCTGAGCAGCACCAACAGCTCGGTTGCGAGCCTGTCGACCTCGACTTCCACGGGCCTGAGCACTGCGACAAGCAGCATCGGCAGCCTGTCCACGTCGGCTTCGACTGGCATCAGCAGCCTGTCGACTTCGACTTCGACGGCCCTGAGCACCACCAACAGCTCGGTCGCCAGCTTGTCGACCTCGACGTCGACCGGCCTGAGCACCACGAACAGCTCCATTACGAGCCTCTCGACCTCGACTTCCACCGGTCTGAGCACGGCAACGAGCAGCATCGGCAGCCTGTCCACGTCGGCTTCGACTGGCATCAGCAGCCTGTCGACTTCAACTTCGACGGGCCTGAGCACCACCAACAGCTCGATCGCCAGCTTGTCGACCTCGACGTCGACCGGCCTGAGCACTACGAACAGCTCCATTACGAGCCTCTCGACCTCGACTTCCACCGGTCTGAGCACAGTGACGAGCAGCATCGGCAGCCTGTCCACGTCGGCTTCGACCGGCATCAGCAGCCTCTCGACCTCGACCTCGACGGGCCTGAGCACCACGAACAGCTCCGTTGCGAGCCTGTCGACCTCGACCTCTACGGGCCTGAGCACGGCGACGAGCAGCATCGGCAGCCTGTCCACCTCAGCGTCGACCGGAATCAGCAGCCTGTCGACCTCGACCTCTACGGGCCTCAGCACGGCGACGAGCAGCATCAACAGCCTGTCCACATCGGCGTCGACCGGCATCAGCAGCCTGTCGACTTCCACGTCGACTGGCCTGAGCACCACGAACAGCTCCATCGCAAGCCTGTCGACCTCGACCTCCACGGGCCTGAGCACCGCCACCAGCGGCATCGGCAGCCTGTCGACCGGCCTGAGCACGACCAACAGCAACCTGAGCACCCTGAGTTCGTCGGTCAGTTCGATCTACAACACCGGCACGAAGTACTTCCACGCCAACAGCACCGGCGCGGACAGCCAGGCCATCGGCGCGAACAGCGTGGCCATCGGCCAGAACGCCATCGCCAACGGCGACAACAGCGTGGCGCTGGGCGCGAACTCCACGGCCAGCCGCAGCGCCGCGGCGATGACGAACTACGACGCCTTCGGCCTGACCAGCAAGCAGAACGCGTCGGGCGAACTGAACGTCGGCAATCGCGTGATCACCGGCGTGGCCCCGGGCAGCGCGGACACGGACGCCGTCAACGTCTCCCAGGTGAAGACCGTCACGGCTTCGCTCTCGAGCGGCCTGAGCACGGCGACCAGCAGCATCGACAGCCTGTCGACCTCCACCTCGACCGGCCTGAGCACCACGAACAGCGCTGTTGCAAGTCTGTCGACTTCGACTTCGACTGGCCTGAGCACTGCCACCAGCAGCATCAACAGCCTGTCCACGTCGACTTCCACCGGCATCAGCAGCTTGTCGACTTCCACGTCGACCGGCCTGAGTACAGCAAACAGCCGCATCGACAGCCTGTCCACGTCCACCTCGACGGGTCTGAGCACGGCGACGAGCAGCATCAGCAGCCTGTCGACTTCCACGTCGACCGGCCTGAGCACGGCAAACAGCCGCATCGACAGCCTGTCCACGTCCACCTCGACGGGTTTGAGCACGGCCACCAGCAGCATCGGCAGCCTGTCGACTTCGACCTCCACGGGCCTGAGCACCGCGACGAGCAGCATCAACAGCCTGTCGACCTCGACTTCGACCGGTTTGAGCACCGCGACCAGCGGCATCAGCAGCCTGTCGACCTCCACGTCGACGGGCCTGAGCACGGCCACGAGCAGCATCGACAGCCTGTCTACCTCCACGTCGACTGGCCTGAGCACGGCCACCAGCAGCATCAGCAGTCTGTCGACTTCGACCTCCACGGGCTTGAGCACGGCCACGAGCAGCATCAATAGCCTGTCGACCTCCACGTCGACGGGGTTGAGCACGGCGACGAGCAGCATCAACAGCCTGTCGACCTCCACGTCGACGGGGTTGAGCACCGCGACGAGCAGCATCAACAGCTTGTCGACTTCGACTTCGACCGGTCTGAGCACTGCAACGAGCAGCATTGACAGCCTCTCGACTTCCACGTCGACTGGCCTGAGCACCGCCACCAGCAGCATCAACAGCCTGTCGACCGGCCTGAGCACAACCAACAGCACCGTCAGCAGTCTGTCGACTTCTACGTCGACCGGTCTGAGTACGGCGACGAGCAGCATCAACAGCTTGTCGACGTCGACCTCGTCGGGTCTGAGCACCGCAACAAGCAGCATCAACAGCCTGTCGACCTCCACCTCGACCGGCCTGAGCACCGCGACCAGCAGTATCGACAGCCTCTCGACTTCGACCTCGACCGGCTTGAGCACTGCGACCAGCGGCATCAACAGCCTGTCGACCGGCCTGAGCACGACCAACAGCACTGTCAGCAGCCTCTCGACGTCCACGTCGACGGGTCTGAGCACCGCCACGAGCAGCATCGATAGCCTCTCGACTTCCACGTCGACTGGCCTGAGCACTGCGACGAGCAGTATCAGCAGCCTGTCGACGTCCACTTCTACCGGTCTGAGCACCGCGACGAGCAGCATCAACAGCCTGTCGACCTCGACTTCAACCGGCCTGAGCACTGCGACGAGCAGCATCGACAGTCTCTCGACTTCCACGTCGACTGGCTTGAGCACGGCGACGAGCAGCATCAGCAGCCTGTCGACCTCCACTTCGACCGGCCTGAGCACTGCCACGAGCAGCATCGACAGCCTGTCGACCTCCACGTTGACCGGCCTCAGCACCGCGACGAGCAGCATTGATAGCCTGTCCACCTCGACCTCGACGGGCCTGAGCACCGCCACGAGCGGCATCAACAGCCTGTCGACCGGCCTGAGCACGACGAACAGCACCGTCAGCAGCCTCTCGACCTCGACGTCGACGGGTCTGAGCACTGCAACGAGCAGCATCAACAGCCTGTCGACTTCGACCTCGACCGGCCTCAGCACTGCGACGAGCAGCATCGACAGCCTCTCGACTTCCACCTCGACGGGGTTGAGCACCGCCACCAGCAGCATCAACAGCCTGTCCACGTCGACCTCGACGGGTCTGAGCACTGCCACCAGCAGCATCAACAGCCTGTCGACTTCGACCTCGACCGGCCTCAGCACTGCGACCAGCAGCATCGACAGTCTGTCGACCTCGACTTCGACCGGCCTGAGCACTGCGACCAGCAGCATCGACAGCCTGTCCACCTCGACCTCGACGGGCCTGAGCACCGCGACGAGCAGCATCGACAGCCTGTCCACCTCGACTTCGACCGGCCTGAGCACTGCGACCAGCAGCATCAACAGCCTGTCCACGTCGACTTCGACTGGCCTGAGCACCGCCACCAGCAGCATCGACAGCCTGTCCACCTCGACCTCGACCGGCTTGAGCACCACCACGAGCAGCATCAACAGCCTGTCGACCGGCCTGAGCACGACCAACAGCACGGTCAACAGCCTGTCCACGTCGACCTCGACCGGCCTGAGCACTGCGACGAGCAGCATCAGCAGCCTCTCGACTTCCACGTCGACCGGCCTGAGCACCGCCACGAGCAGCATCAACAGCCTGTCGACGGGCCTGAGCACGACCAACAGCACGGTCGACAGCCTTTCCACCAGCCTGTCCTCGGCCGGCAGCGGCCTGGCGAGCCTGTCCACGTCGACGTCGACCGGCCTGAGCACCGCGACGAGCAGCATCGACAGCCTGTCGACCTCGACCTCCACGGGCCTGAGCACCGCTACCAGCAGCATCAGCAGCCTGTCGACCTCCACGTCGAGCGGCCTGAGCACCGCGACGAGCAGCATCAACAGCCTCTCGACCTCGACCTCGTCGGGCCTGAGCACGGCGTTCAGCGGCATCGGCAGCCTGTCGACCGGCCTGAGCACGACGAACGTCAACCTCAACAGCCTGAGCACCTCGGTCAACAACATCTACAACACCGGCACCAAGTACTTCCACGCCAACTCGACGGCGGGCGACTCGGTGGCCAGCGGGCAGGAGGCGGTGGCGATCGGCCCGCAGTCGGTGGCCAGCGGCGCCAACTCCTTCGCGGCCGGCAACGGTGCGAAGGCGACGGCCGATGGCGCGGTGGCGGTGGGCTTCGGCGCACAGGCCACGGGTGCTAACGCGATCGCCATCGGCACGGGCGCCCTGGCCACGGGCTCGCAGGCCATCGGTGCCAACGCCCGTGCGGGCGGCGGCGGCGTGGCGCTGGGCGACAACGCGGATGCGGGCGGCACGCCGCTGAGCCAGGCGCAGAACGTCTCCAAGGGCACGGCCATCGGCTTCGGCGCGATCGTCCAGCAAAGCGGCGGCGTGGCGCTGGGCTCCGGCTCGGTGGCTTCCACTGCCGCAGGCATGGCCGGCTATGTGCCGGGCGGCGCGACGGCGCAGCAGGAGGCCGCGATCAAGGCGACCACCAGCACGCAGGCAGCGGTGTCTGTGGGCGACGCGGCCAACGGCCAGTACCGCCAGATCACCGGCGTGGCGGCGGGCACGGCCGACAGCGATGCGACCAACGTGGCGCAGCTGAAGGCGGCCTCGGCGGCATCGAAGGCCAGCAGCGTTCAGTACGCGACCAACCCGGACGGCTCGGTCAACTACAACCAGATCACGCTGGGCAACGGCCAGGCGCCGGGCGGCACGCGCATCAGCAACGTGGCGGCGGGCATCCTGCCGGGCGACGCGGTCAACGTGCAGCAGCTCAACCAGGTGCAGGGCCAGGTCGGCGACGTGGCGCGCATCGCCTACTCGGGCACGGCCATGGCGTTCGCGATGTCGGGCACCTACCTGCCGACGCTCTATCCGGGCGAGAAGACGGTGGGCGTGGGCCTGGGCAGCTACAAGGGCTACAGCGCGGTGGCGCTGACCTTCAAGGCACTGTCGGACGACGGCAAGATGTCGTGGGGCGCGGGCCTGACGACCACGGGCAAGGAGTGGGGCATCAACGCCGGCATCGGCTGGAAGTGGAAATAAGGGAATAAGCCACTGAAAGGCCGCCGAACCGGCCCTCGAACGGGCGGCTCCCTCGCTTCACGGCGTGGGAGCCGTTCTTTCTGGTACACACTCCGCCTCATGCGCATAGGTATTTCAGTCCTTACCCATGCGGGGCAGAACATCTGGGAGAACGGAATGGGGCAGAACGTCCTGTTCCTGGCCCGGCTGCTGCAACGCATCGACTTCGTCGAATCCGTGACCCTCGTCGACGCGGGCGACCAGCAGGCCATGCCGCCCCAGGTCGACATGGCCGCCATGGGCCTGGGCTTCGGCCGGGCCCGCGAACTCACCGACGCGCTGGACGTGGTCATCGAGATGGCCGGCGCGCTCGACGTGCAGTGGCTCTCATACTTCCGCACATGCGGCGGCCGCGTGGTGTTCCATTGCGTGGGCCAGCCCTTCGCGGCGCTGGCCGAGCCCATCGTCTTCACCGACAAGGGCCACTTCAGCAAGCCCGACCGCTGCGACGAGGTGTGGCTGCTGCCCAAGGACGAAGTGTTTGCGCCCATGATGCGCACCATCCATCGCTGTCCGGTGCACGAGGTGCCTTACCTCTGGTCGCCGCAGTTCCTGGCCCAGCGCGTCGCAGAGGTCGAGGCCGCGGGCTATCCCTTCGGCTACAGGCCGCGCACCGCCGAACAGCCGGGCTTCCGCGTGGCGATCTTCGAGCCCAACATCTCGGTGGTGAAGACCTGCAGCGTGCCCATGCTCATCTGCGACGGCGCCTACCGCGCCGACCCGTCGGCCGTGACCTCGATGCAGGTGCTCAACAGCCTGCACCTGAAGGACCACCCGACCATGCTGTACCTGGCGAACTCGCTGGACATCGTGCGCCAGCACAAGGCGACCTTCCACGGCCGCAACGACTTCGCGGGCTTCATGGTGCAGTTCGCCGACGCGGTGGTCTCGCACCAGTGGCAGAACGACCAGAACTACGGCTATCTGGACGCGCTCTACGGCAACTACCCACTGGTGCACAACTCGCCCTGGCTGCGCGACGCGGGCTACTACTACCCCGACTTCGACATCGCCGCCGGCGCGGCGCAGCTGCGCGAGGCCGTGCGCTCCCACGACCTGCAGCTCGACGACTACCGCGCCCGAGCCCAGCGCGTGTTCCAGTCGGTCGACCCGCTCAACCCCGCGAACATCGAGGGCTACGCGCAGCGCCTGCTGCACCTCGTGGGCGGCAATGCCGCGTTCCGCGCCGATGCAGCGAGGGCCGCCGCATGACGCCGGCGAAGCTCAAGGTCGGCGTCTCCATCTTCATCCGCAAGGGCGAGCAGAGCCTGTGGGAGAACGGCGTCTACCAGAACTGTTTGTTTCTCGTGATGCTGCTGCTGCGCTCGCCGCGCGTGGAAAGCGCGGTGCTGGTGGCCGGCGGCGGCGACGGCGGCCCGGCGGATGCCACCAACTTCCTCGCCGACTCGCCCGTGCCCATCATCGACATGGCCACGGCGGGGCAGCAGCTCGACGTCATGTTCGAGATGAGCGCCCAGCTCGCCGTGCCGTGGTCGGTGGCGTTCCGCGAGCGCGGCGGCAAGATCGTCTCGATGCGCGTGGGCAACGACTACGTGATCGACATCGAGCGCATGATCTTCGACAAGCCGCACGGCCTGCTGATCTCGGGCGCGCCCTACGACGAGGTCTGGACGATCCCCGAGTACGAGGTGTCGTGCAAGCCGTATTTCGAGAGCACCTTCCGCGCGCCGGTGCGGCTCATGCCGCACCTGTGGAGCCCGATGGTGCTGGAGCGTGCCATGGCCCGCGCGCCGCAGGGGGCGCCCTTCGCCTACGAGCCCGGCCGCAGCCGCTGGCGCGTGGCCATCTTCGAGCCCAACATCTGCATGGTGAAGACCAGCTTCATCCCGATGCTCGGCTGCGAGGCCGCGCACCGCGCGCAGCCCAGGCTCATCGAGAAGATGTGGGTCTACAACAGCTTCCACCTGAAGGACAAGGCGCTCTTCATCGGCTTCGCGCAGAGCCTGGACATCGTGCAGCACGGGCTGGCCACCTTCGAGGGGCGCTTTCCGATGTTCCAGGTGATGCCCGGCAAGATCGACGCGGTGTTCGCGCACCACTGG
Organism: Variovorax sp. V15; assembly: GCF_041154425.1. Classification (NCBI taxonomy): domain Bacteria; kingdom Pseudomonadati; phylum Pseudomonadota; class Betaproteobacteria; order Burkholderiales; family Comamonadaceae; genus Variovorax; species Variovorax sp. V15. Next base: position 5,035,058 of record NZ_AP028659.1, on the reverse strand, counting down.
GAAAACGCGCAGAACTATCTTTATTACGAGGCGCTGTACGGCGGCTATCCGCTGATCCACAACTCGCACCTCATCGGCGACTGCGGCTACCACTATCACGGCTTCGACTGCGAGGAGGGCGGCCTCGCGCTGCGGCGCGCCTTCGCCGAACACGACGCCGACCTGCCGGCCTACCGCGAGCGCGCGCGCCGCTTCATCGCCACCCTCGACCCCGAGGGTGAGGAGAACGTGCGCGTCTACACCGCCGCCATCGAAAACCTTTACGCATGAGGACCGGGATGAAGCCGACCCAACGATTCCCCCGTCTGTCGCTGGCGGCCCTCGCATGGGCCTTCGCCGGCAGCGCGCTCGCCCAGGGCGTTCTGGCGCCGCCCGCCCCGCCGCAGGACACGCTCACGCGCGCCGCGACCAGCGTGGGCGTCAAGCGCTGCCTGCCGGCGATCACGCGGCTTGCCACGCTCACCGTGCAGGGCAGTCGCAGCCACGACGTGCTGCTTGACTGGGACCGCAAGCGCCCCGACGGCGGGCCGATCTTCTCGCTGATCGGCATGGAGTTTCCGAACGCGGGCGTGGCCGCGTCGATCACCGCGATTCCCGACGACAGCGGCGCCTGCACCGTGTCGGCCGAGCGCATCTCGGTGGCGCCCTTCACCTGCGCGAGCGTCGGCCAGCAGGAACTGGGCAGCTACAAGATGACGCGGCTGCTGCCCAACTACGCGGTCTACACCGACGAGAAGGAGCCGACCTCGTCGGTCTCGCTGATCGATTCGCCGCCGGGTTGCCTGATCATCCGGCGCTACGTGGAATACGGCTGGCGCGACCCGGCGGCTGCACCGGCGGCGGCTCCCGCCGGTGCCGGCGCGACCCAGCCACCGAAGAAGCGCTAGGCGACAGGCGCCCGTCTCCGACAACCGGGGACGTCCTTGACCGGCCCCGCAAGCCGGCTGCAAGCCCGAAGAATGGTGACGATCCGCACGCGAATCCGCGGCGGCAGGAAGGAGACGCACCATGCCACTGGCTTCATTGATCGGCCGATGGGCCATGCAGCCTTTCTCGAAGGCGCTGCCGCCGCTGGGCGACACCGAGCGCGCCGCGCTGGAGGCCGGCACTGTCGGCTTCGAAGGGCGGCTGTTCGCGGGCCGTCCCGACTTCGACGCGCTCGCGGCCATGGGCCCGAACCGGCTCACCGAGCGCGAGCAGGCCTTTCTCGACAACGAAGTGCGCGAGCTGTGCCGCATGCTCGACGACCATGCCATCGACCAGGCGCGCGACCTGCCGGCGGAGGTGTGGCGCTACCTGCGCGAGAAGCGCTTCTTCGGAATGATCATTCCCGAGGAGTTCGGCGGCCTCGGCTTCGGCCACCATGCGCACGCCACGGTGGTTGCGCGCATCGCCACCGTCAACGTGGCCACCGCCGTCACGGTGATGGTGCCCAATTCGCTGGGCCCGGCCGAGCTGCTGCTGCGCTACGGCACCGACACGCAGAAGGCCCACTACCTGCCGCGCCTGGCGGATGGCCGCGAGCTGCCGTGCTTCGGGCTGACCTCGCCTTACGCGGGCTCGGATGCGGCCTCGATTCCCGATCGCGGCGTGCTGGTGGAGCGCGAGATCGGCGGGCGCATGCGGCGCGGCTTCCTGGTCGATTTCGACAAGCGCTACATCACGCTCGCACCGGTCGCCACCGTGGTCGGGCTGGCCTTCCACGCCATCGACGAGAGCAGGCCGGAAGGCGAGCGCGAGCTGGGCATCACCTGCGCGCTCATTCCCGTGCCGCAGGCCGGCATGGAGATCGGGCGTCGCCACCGGCCTATGGACAGCGCCTTCATGAATGGCCCGATCCACGGCCGCCAGGTGTTCGTGCCGATGGACTGGATCATCGGCGGCGAGCAGCAGGTCGGCCAGGGCTGGCGCATGCTGATGGAATGCCTGGCGGCGGGCCGCGCGATATCGCTGCCGGCGCTGGGCTCGGCGATGCAGCAGACCGCGCTGTACGTGGCCAACGGCTACGGCCGGATCCGCGAGCAGTTCGGCATGCCGGTGGGCAGGTTCCATGCTGTCGCGGGGCTGGTCGCGCAGATGTCGGCCGAGCTGTATGCGAGCGACGCGGCGCGCCGTTTCACGGCCGCCGCGCTCGACAAAGGCGAGCGGCCCAGCGTGGCGAGCGCCATCCTCAAGGTGCAGCTGACGGAAGCGGGCCGGCGCGCGGTGAACCATGGCATGGACATCCTCGGAGGCAAGGGCATCATCTCGGGCCCCTCCAACCTGCTGGGCGTGGCCTACCGGCAGGCGCCGATCGCGATCACGGTGGAGGGCGCCAACATCCTCACGCGTGCGCTGATCGTGTTCGGGCAGGGCGCGGTGCGGTGCCATCCGCACGTGCTCGACGAAATGGCCGCCGTGCAGGCGAAGGACGAGACCGCGCTCGGCAAGGCGCTGATGGCGCACGGCCGGCACGTGGCGGTGAACCTGTGGCGCAGCCTGTTCGGCGCGCCGGTGCTCGGCTCGCCGCCGGACGAACTGGTGCATGAAGCACGGCTCATCGCGCGCATGAGTGCCAAGTACGCGCTCACGGCCGATCTCGCGATGGGCATGCTCGGCGGCAAGCTCAAGCGCATGGAGCTGCTCTCGGCGCGCCTGGGCGACGTGCTCGCGCATCTCTATCTGGCGAGCGCCTGCGTGTGGCGCTACGGCGTCGAGCGGGCGCCGGAAATGCTGCCTTTCGCGAAGGCGGCGATCCGGCTGCAGATCGACGAGGCCGGCGGCATCCTGCGCGATCTCTACGCGAACCTTCCGGCGCCGGGGCGGCGCGTGATCGGTTCGCTGGTGCTGCGCCGCACCGCGCACCTGGCGCCGCTGCGCGACCTGCAGTTGCTCGAACTGGCCGACCTGCTGCGCAAGGACCCGCGCATCGTCGGGCGGCTGGCGCCCGACCTGAGCGAGCCAGCCGCGGGCGGCCTGCTCGACCTGATGCATGCGATGGAACTGGGCGCGAAGCTTGGCGACGGCACGGCCGCGCTCAACAAGGTGCTGCGCCGCACGAACTCGCTTGAAGAGGCTGCGCGCTCGGCGCCCGACCCCGAGCTGGCGCTGGCCTACCTGAAGGCGGCCGACAAGGTCATCCAGGTCGACGACTTCGAAGGCCCGCCGCGCGATGCGCAGGGCAGGGCGGACCTCAGCCCGCCTGCTGCTGTTGCTGCGCCGCCAGTGCCGTCAGCGCAGCCGCCGTCTGCTCATCCGCAGGAAAGAACGACTCCACCGCGAGTTCCTGCAGCGTGACGTCCACCGGCGTGCCGAAGATCGTGATGGTGCTGATGAAGCTCAGCACGCCGCCGGGCATCACCACCTGGAAGGGCACGGCCACCGCCGACAGCGCGGTGTCGATGACGGGCGCGTCGTGGCTCACCGCGGGCGCCGGATAGGCTTCGAGTTCGTCGTGCAATGACTGCAGCACTGCGTCGCCCGTGGCGGCGATCTGCTGCTGCAGGCGCTCCAGCAGATGCACGCGCCACTGCGCGAGGTTGGCGATGCGCGGCGCCACGCCCTCGGGGTGCAGGCTCAGGCGCAGCACGTTGATCGGCGGTTTCAGAAGTTCGGGCGAGGCGCCTTCCATCAGCAGCGGAACCAGCGCGTTGTGCGCGACCAGGTTCCAGTGGCGGTCCACGGCCAGCGCCGGAAAGGGCTCGTGGCCTTTCAGCACCAGGTCGACGGCGCGGCGCGCGGCGGCCATCGCGGGGTCGTCGAGCGAGCGCTGCCTGTACATCGGCGCGAAGCCGGCGGCCACCAGCAGTGCGTTGCGCTCGCGCAGCGGAACGTCGAGCCGCTCGGCCAGGCGCAGCACCATCTCGCGGCTGGGCGCGGCGCGGCCGGTTTCGACGTAGCTCAGGTGGCGGGTCGAGACCTCGGCCTCCTGCGCCAGGTCGAGCTGGCTCAGGCGGCGGTGGGTGCGCCAGTGCCGCAGGTGCGCGCCGAACGGGTCGCGCGCGCCGGGCTGGCCGGCCTTGGACGTGTGGGAGCGGGTGGTGTTCATGGACCCGCATTCTGGCGTGGCGATGGCGCGGCGCCATGACCTCCCAGGTCATCGACCCGATGCAGCGGGGCCGGAATCATCGACCCCAACGCGGCAGGACTGGCTTGCGGCGTAACCACCCAAGGAGAGATTCCATGTCCGCCATGTCCATCTTCGCATCCCCCCGCTTCCTGCCCAACGTGATGTGGGCCGACGCCGCCTCCTGCGCCGCCACCGGCGCGCTGCAGGTGGCCTTCACCGGCGCGCTCGCCGGGCTGACAGGGCTGCCGGCGCCGCTGCTCATGGGCACCGGCGTGTTCCTGCTGGCCTACGCGGCCATGGCCGCCTTCATGGCCAGCCGCAGCACGCCGCCGCGCACGCTGATCGGCCTTGTCGTCGTCGGCAATTTCGGCTGGGCCGTGGCCTGCATCTCGCTGCTGGTGAGCGGCATCTTCCCGGTCACCGCCGTGGGCGTGGCCTGGGTGCTGGCGCAGGCCGTGTGCGTGATCGTGCTGGCCGAGCTGCAGTGGACCGGGCTGCGCCGCAGCCGTGGCAACGCAGGCTCCGCCGCGAGCCTGACGCCGGCCGGCCGCTGGTGAGCCGGCGCATGCCCGCGGCGCCTCTGTTTCCCGCGCTTTTCGCGATGAGGAAGCAGGGGGCCGGAAGAGGCGTTTCGAGAGAAGACCGACTACAACGGTTGACATTCATCCCAGCTATCCTTGAGAGGCTTCCACGAACAAACAGGAGTCTCTCCATGGCCAAAGCCCCGGCGCATGCCTTTGCGTCCACCCTCAAGTCCTTCAAGACCCCGTCGGGCAAGTCCGGCAAATACTGGTCCCTGAAGGAGCTGGCCAAGCAATACCCGTCCGTCGACCGCCTGCCGGTTTCCATCCGCATCGTGCTCGAGTCGGTGCTGCGCAACTGCGACGGGCAGAAGGTCACGGCCAAGCACGTCGAAGAGCTGGCCCACTGGGCGCCGAATGCAGAGCGCGTCGACGAGATTCCCTTCGTCGTCACCCGCGTCGTGCTGCAGGACTTCACCGGCGTGCCGCTGCTGGCCGACCTGGCCGCCATGCGCAGCGTGGCCGGCAAGCTGGGCAAGTCGCCCAAGACCATCGAGCCGCTGGTGCCCGTCGACCTGGTGGTCGACCACTCGGTGATGGTCGACCACTACGGCACGCCGAAGGCGCTCGACCTGAACATGAAGCTGGAGTTCCAGCGCAACAACGAGCGCTACCAGTTCATGAAGTGGGGCATGCAGGCCTTCGACACCTTCCGCGTGGTGCCGCCGGGCTTCGGCATCGTGCACCAGGTCAACCTCGAGTACTTCGCGCGCGGCGTCTACAAGAGCCCGAACGACAAGGAAGACAAACCAACTTACTACCCCGACTCGCTGGTCGGCACCGACAGCCACACCACGATGATCAACGGCATCGGCGTGGTCGGCTGGGGCGTGGGCGGCATCGAGGCCGAGGCGGCCATGCTTGGCCAGCCGGTCTACATGCTCACGCCCGACGTGGTGGGCTTCGAGCTCACCGGCCAGCTTCGCGAAGGCGTCACCGCGACCGACCTGGTGCTCTACGTCACCTCGATCCTGCGCGCCGAGAAGGTGGTGGGCAAGTTCGTCGAATTCTTCGGCCCGGGCGCCGCTTCCATCGCGGTGCCCGACCGCGCGACCATCGGCAACATGGCGCCCGAGTACGGCGCGACCATGGGCTTCTTCCCGGTCGACGAGATGACGGTGGCCTACTTCGAGGGCACCGGCCGCACCAAGGAGGAGGTCGAGCGCTTCGAGGCCTACTACAAGGCACAGGGCCTGTTCGGCATGCCCAACCCCGGCGACATCGACTACACGAAGGTGGTGAGGCTCGACCTCGGCACCGTGTCGCCCAGCCTGGCCGGCCCGAAGCGGCCGCAGGACCGCATCAACCTCGGCGATCTTTCCACCAAGTTCTCGGAGCTCTACAGCAAGCCCAACGACGCCAATGGCTTCAACCAGCCGGCCGACAAGCTCAAGCTGCGCTATCCGCTGGCCGCCGCCGGCAAGAGCGGCGACGAGGAAGCCGCCCCGCCGCCGGCGGGCGCGCCGCTGGACGTGGTCGAGATGGTGGCCAACCGCTCGACCAAGGCCGCCGCGCACGTGAGCGCCAGCGCGCCCGCCGCGCCCAAGGGCGAAGTCACCATCGGCAACGGCGACGTGCTGATCGCGGCCATTACCTCGTGCACCAACACCTCCAACCCGAGCGTGATGCTGGCCGCCGGCCTGCTCGCGAAGAAGGCGGTGGAGGCGGGCCTCTCGGTCAAGCCGCACGTGAAGACCTCGCTGGCCCCTGGCTCGCGCATCGTCACCGAATACCTGGAGAAGGCCGGCCTGCTGCCGTACCTGGAGAAGCTGGGCTTCTACCTCGCGGGCTACGGCTGCACCACCTGCATCGGCAACGCGGGCGACCTGACGCCCGAGATCAACGAAGCCATCACGAAGAACGACCTGGTCGGCGCGGCCGTGCTCTCGGGCAACCGCAACTTCGAGGCGCGCATCCATCCGAACCTGAAGGCCAACTTCCTGGCCTCGCCGCCGCTGGTGGTGGCCTTCGCCATCGCCGGCAACGTGATGACCGACCTGATGACCCAGCCCGTGGGCAAGGGCAAGGGCGGCAAGGACGTGTACCTGGGCGACATCTGGCCCACGCCGAAGGAAATCGACCAGAACCTGCGCTATGCGATGAACGCCAAGTCGTTCCGCGCGAACTACGACAAGGTCAAGACCGATCCGGGCAAGTTCTGGAGCAGCATCAAGGGCACCACCGGGCAGGTGTACGACTGGCCGGAGTCGACCTACATCGCCGAGCCGCCGTTCTTCGAGGGCTTCAAGATGGAGCCGCATTCCACGGATGCGGGCTTCAAGGGCGCGCGCATCATGGCGCTGTTCGGCGACTCGATCACCACCGACCACATCTCGCCGGCCGGCTCCATCAAGGAAAGCTCTCCCGCGGGCATCTGGCTGAAGGCGCACGGCGTGTCCAAGGCCGACTTCAACAGCTACGGCTCGCGCCGCGGCAATCACGACGTGATGATGCGCGGCACCTTCGCCAACGTGCGCATCAAGAACCTGATGATTCCGCCGGATGCCAACGGCACGCAGGAAGAGGGCGGCGTCACGCTGTTCCAGCCGTCGGGCGAGAAGATGTTCATCTACGACGCGGCCATGAAGTACATCGCCCAGAACACGCCCACGGTGGTGTTCGGCGGCGAGGAGTACGGCACCGGCTCCTCGCGCGACTGGGCCGCCAAGGGCACGCAGTTGCTGGGCATCAAGGCCGTGGTGGCGCGCAGCTTCGAGCGCATCCACCGCGCCAACCTGGTCGGCATGGGCGTGCTGCCGCTGCAGTTCCGCGGCGCCGATTCATGGCAGACGCTGGGCCTCACCGGCAACGAGCAGATCGATGTGGTGATCGGCAGCGAGCTGAAGCCGCAGATGGACGTGAAGCTGGTGGTGCACCGCGCCGACGGCTCGCACCAGGAAGTGACGGTGCGCCTGCGCATCGACACGCCGATCGAGGTCGACTACTACAAGCACGGCGGCATCCTGCCCTTCGTGCTGCGGCAGCTGCTGGCCGCCTGAGCGGCCGCGGGGGCGGGCGCAGGCGCATCTTGCGTCCGCGCCGGCTCCTTCTTCTCCATGATTCGCATCGGCCTGATTTCCGACACCCACGGGCTGATGCGGCCCGAGGCGCTCGCCTTCCTGGAGGGCAGCGACTTCATCGTCCACGGCGGCGACATCGGCAACGCCGGCATCCTCGAAGCGCTGGCGCGCATCGCGCCGCTGACGGTCGTGCGGGGCAACAACGACCGCGAAGCCTGGGCCGATCGCATCGCCGAGACCGAACTGGTGACCTTCGGCGATGTGCGCCTCTACGCCATCCACGATCTCGCGCAGATCGACATCGACCCGCGCGCGGCGGGCGTGCGCGTGGTGGTTTCCGGCCATTCGCACAAGCCGAAGGTGCAGGAGCGCGACGGCGTGCTCTACGTCAATCCCGGTAGCGCGGGGCCGAGGCGGTTCAGGCTGCCGATCTCGGCGGCCGAGCTGCGCATCGACGGCGGCGCGGTCAGCGCCCACGTCGCCGAACTGGTTTCCTGACGCTGCCGCTCCGGCGGGAGCGGGTAGGGCGAGGCGGGCAGGCAATCATTACCATTCGGTAAGAAAAGCCAACAAATGAGAATGTTTCTTATTTGATGCGCTATGCTCGGACGCTCCTCCGTGGAGCCAGAAGCAAAGGCAAACGCAGACTCGCGCGCTCACCCATGCCGGCTCCGGAGGGCCTCAACCGCCTCCATTTCCGAAGCCGATGCTCATTCCATTCCTCATCATGCTGCGCGAAGGCATCGAAGCCGCGCTGATCGTCGGCATCGTTGCCAGCTACCTCAAGCAGAGCGGACGCGGCGCGCTGATGCCCGCGGTGTGGGTCGGCGTGTTGCTGGCCGCCGCGCTCTCGCTGTTCGCGGGCGCCGGCCTGCAACTGCTGGCAGCGGAGTTCCCGCAGAAGCAGCAGGAGCTGTTCGAGGGCGTGGTCGGGCTGATTGCCGTGGTCATGCTGACCTCGATGGTGTTCTGGATGCGCAAGGCCGCGCGCTCCATCAAGGGCGAACTGCAGGCCTCCATCGACAAGGCACTCGGCAAGGGCGCGGACGGGCAGGGCTGGGCGCTGATCGGCATGGTGTTCCTCGCCGTGGCGCGCGAGGGGCTGGAGTCGGTGTTCTTCCTGCTGGCCGTGTTCCAGCAGAGCAGCGGCTGGGAGGCGCCGGTTGGCGCGCTGGGCGGCATCGCGGTCTCGGTGGCGATCGGCTGGGGCCTGTATTCGGGCGGCGTGCGGCTCGACCTGCGCCGCTTCTTCCGCTTCACCGGCCTCTTCATCCTGCTGGTGGCCGCGGGCCTGCTGGCCGGCGTGCTGCGCAAGCTGCATGAAGGGGGCGTCTGGAACCACCTGCAGACGGTGGTGTTCGACATGAGCACCGCGCTGCCGATGGACAGCCCCCTGGGCGCCGTGCTCTCGGGCCTGCTGGGCTACCAGGCCGCGCCGGTGGTGGGCGAGGTCGTCGTCTACCTGGCCTTCCTGGCCGTCTCGCTGTTCTTCTTCCTGCGCCCGGCCGCCGCGCCGGCGCCTCGCGCGGCCGTGGCTCGCTGAAACCTGCAATGTCCTCTTCTTCTTCTTCTTCTTCTTCTTCCGACAACAAGCCCTCTTCGTCCAACCTGATGCGCGTGGCGGTGGCCGCCTCGGCGCTGCTGGTGGTCGCCGGCCTCGCGGCCTTCTGGTATGCCTCGAACGAGGCGCGCAAGGCGCCTGCCAAGGCGGCCGACAACGCCGTCACCGTCACCATCCAGGGCAACGCCTGCGAGCCCAACGAGATCACCGTGCCGGCGGGGCGCACCACCTTCACCATCGTCAACAAGTCGAACCGCGCGCTCGAGTGGGAGATTCTCGACGGCGTGATGGTGGTGGAGGAGCGCGAGAACATCGCGCCGGGCTTCTCGCAGACCATGACGGTCAAGCTGCAGCCGGGCGAATTCGCCATCACCTGCGGCCTGCTGAGCAACCCGCGCGGCAAGCTGCGCGTGACGCCGTCGGCCGCATCGGACGCCGAAGCGGCCCGGCCCTCGCTGGTCAACTACGTGGGCGCGCTGGCCGAGTACCAGACCTTCCTGCGGCTCGAGGCCGGCTCGCTCGACGACGCGGTGCGCGCCCTGGCCGACGCCATCAAGGCCGGCGACTTGCAGCAGGCGAGGGCGCTCTACGTGCCGGCGCACCAGGCCTACAAGCGCGTCGAGCCGATGGCGGAGCTCTTCGCCGACCTCGACACCCGCATCAACGCGCGTGCCGACTACTTCGAGAAGCGCGAGGCCGACCCGGGCTTCACCGGCTTTCACCGCATCGAGTACGGGCTGTACGGCCAGAACGACTTGAAGAGCCTCGCACCCGTCGCCGACAGGCTGATCGCCGACATCGGCGTGCTCAAGGAGCGGCTGCGCGGCCTGAACGTGCCGCCCGAGCGGCTCGCCGGTTCCGCGTCGAAGCTGCTGCGCCGCGTGGCCGACAACCTGCCGGCCGGCGGCGAGGACCACTACGGCCACGCCGAGGCCGCGAACCTGCAGGGCAGCTACGAGGGCACGAAGAAGATCGCCGACCTGCTGCAGCCGCTGCTCGTGAAGGCCGCACCCGCGCTGCAGAAGAGCGTGGACGAGCGCTTCGCTGCCTTCGACGCCGCGCTGGGGCCCTACCGCGAGGGCGAGGGCTTCAAGCCCGCGCCGCTCGACGAGGCGCAGAGAAAGGCGATGGCCGAAACCGTGCGCGCGCTGGCCGAGGAGCTCGGCAAGGTGAACGCCGCGCTCGGGCTGGAATGAGTTGAGAGACAGCACCATGGACAAATTGAACGAGCCCGTTTCCCCGCACCGCCGCCGCATGCTCGGCGCGGCAGGCGCAGCCTTCGCCGGCCTCGCTGCAACTTCTACCCGTGCTGCCGCGCCCGACAACGGCGCGCAGGTCACTGACGCGCCGCAGAGCACCCACACGCAGGACCGCGTGCCCTTCCTCGGCAGGCACCAGGCCGGCATCGTGACGCCGCGCCCGACGGCCGGCATGATCGCGTCGTTCTACGTGCTGGCCGAGAACCGCGCCGACCTGGAGCGCCTGTTCCGCACGCTCACCGAGCGCATCGCCTTCCTCACGCAGGGCGGTCCGCAGACGGACCCCGACCCCAGGCTGCCGCCGGCGGGCTCGGGCATCCTCGGGCCGGTGGTTCAGCCCGATGCGCTGACCGTGACCGTGTCGGTCGGCGCGTCGCTCTTCGACGAGCGCTACGGCCTCGCGAAGAAGAAGCCGCTGCGGCTGAGCCAAATGCAGCGCCACCCGAACGACGCGCTCGATGCCGCGCTGTGCCATGGCGACCTGTCGATCCAGTTCTGCGCCAACACGCCCGACACCAACATCCACGCGCTGCGCGACATCATCAAGAACACGCCCGACCTGCTGGTGCTGCACTGGAAGCAGGAAGGCACGGTGCCGCCGATTCCGGCCGTGCCCGGCAAGCCGGCCGAGAGCGCGCGCAACTTCCTCGGCTTCAGGGACGGCTCGGCCAACCCCGATTCGGCCGACGGCGCTCTCATGGACCGCATCGTCTGGGTGCAGCCCGGCAGCGACGAACCGGCCTGGGCCGCGGGCGGCAGCTACCAGGCGGTGCGCATCATCCGCAACTTCGTGGAGCGCTGGGACCGCACGCCGCTGCAGGAGCAGGAGGCCATCATGGGCCGCCTGAAGCCCACCGGCGCGCCGATGGACGGCGGCAAGACCGAGCACGACGTGCCCGACTACACCAAGGACCCCGAAGGCAAGGTCACGCCGATGGATGCGCACATCCGCCTGGCGAACCCGCGCACCAGGGCTTCGGACAGGAACCTGATGCTGCGCCGGCCCTTCAACTATTCGAACGGCGTCACCAAGTCGGGCCAGCTCGAGATGGGGCTGCTGTTCATCTGCTACCAGGCCAACCTCGAGAACGGCTTCATCGCCGTGCAGAAGCGCCTCGACGGCGAGCCACTCGAGGAATACATCAAGCCCATCGGCGGCGGCTTCTTCTTCACGCTGCCGGGCGTGCGGGACGAGCGCGACTGGCTCGGGCGCTCGCTGATGTCCGCCTGAAGGCCGGGCTGCCAGAGGCCCGCAAGATTTTCATCACTGCCCAGAACAAGGAGATCCATGACCGTGCAGTTCCGCCGCCACTTCCTCACCACTCTCGTCGCAGGCTTCGCCGGGCTTCATGTCGCTGGCGCGCAGGCCGCCGTGTCGCCGCTCGAACTGGTCGGCCCGATCTCCGACTACAAGATCTACGTCGCCGAGAACGTGCGCAAGCTGGCGGCGGACACGCGCGCCTTCACCGCCGCGGTGAAGGCCGGCGACGTCGAGAAGGCGAAGAAGCTCTATGCGCCCACGCGCACGAGCTACGAGCGCATCGAGCCGGTGGCGGAGCTCTTCAACGACCTCGACAAGTCCATCGACTCGCGCGCCGACGACCACGAGAAGGCCGAGAAGGACCCGGACTTCGGCGGCTTCCACCGCATCGAACACGGCCTGTGGGTGCACAAGAGCACCAAGGGGCTCAACCCCGTGGCCGACAAGCTGCTGGCCGACGTGCTCGAACTGCAGAAGCGCCTGGCCGCGCTCACCTTCCCGCCCGAGAAAGTGGTGGGCGGCGCCGCCGTGCTGATGGAGGAGGTGGCGGCCACCAAGATCTCCGGCGAGGAAAACCGCTATAGCCACACCGACCTGTGGGACTTCCAGTCGAACTTCGAGGGCGCCTACAAGATCGTCGAACTGCTGCGCCCGCTGGTCGTGAAGGAGAACAAGGCTTTCTCGGACAAGGCCGAGGCCAACTTCAAGGTGGTTTTCGACACGCTGGCCAAGTACCGCACGGCCGACGGCGGCTTCGAAACCTATTCGAAGCTCAGCGAACGCGACCGCAAGCTGCTGGCCGGGCGGGTCAACACGCTGGCCGAAGATCTCTCCAAACTGCGCGGCATGCTGGGGCTGAACTAGGCTCGCCCCCAGTCTTCGCGCACTTCGTGTCGCTTCGCCAACCCCCTTCCGGGGGCAACACCAGCGGCCCGGCAAAGCCGGTTCCGCGGTGTTTCTGGCCCTGCAGCCCGCATTTCTGAGGGGTTGGTCAGGTTTTCGCGAGTGAGAATTGCTAGCATCTGGGTTTTGCTTACAGATGCGCCCGATATTCAGGGCGCCTCCGCCCCCACCGTGCGAACCAACGATTTCGGCGCGGCGCCGACCACCGCCGTCGCCCTGCGCCTCGACCAGCTTCCCAACAACCAGTGGGCCACCGTGCTCGACGTGGCGCGCCCCGAGAGCGCCGACGACCGCGAGCTCGTCCTGCGCCTGACCGAAATCGGCTTCGTGCCGGGCGAGGCGGTGCGCATCGTCGCCAGCGGCATCCCGGGACGCGAGCCGCTGGCCGTGCGCCTGGGGCACACCACCTTCGCGCTGCGCCGCCACGAGGCCGCGCTGATCCACGTCACGCCGGGAGCCGCCAACCATGGTTGAAGCCGTCATCCAGGGGCCGGGCCGCCTCGCGCCTACCGCACAGCCGGGCCGTATCGCGCTGCTGGGCAATCCCAACTGCGGCAAGACCGCGCTGTTCAACCTGCTCACCGGCAGCCGCCAGAAGGTCGCCAACTACGCGGGCGTGACCGTCGAGCGCAAGGAGGGCACGCTGCGCACGCCCTCGGGCCGCCGCGTCTTCGTGCTCGACCTGCCGGGCGCCTACAGCCTGAACGCACTGAGCGCCGACGAAGCGGTCACCCGCGACATCGTCACCGGCCAGAGCAAGGAAGCGCTGCCCGACCTGCTGGTGTGCGTCACCGACGCCACCAACCTGCGCCTGAACCTGCGGCTGGTGCTCGAAGCCAGGCGCCTCGGCCTGCCGATGGTGGTGGCGCTCAACATGACCGACATGGCGAAGAAGCAGGGCATCGCGGTCGACACGGCCGTGCTCGCGCGCGAACTCGGCGTGCCGGTCATCGAGACCGTCGGCGTGCACACCGGCGGCGCGCAGGGCCTGCTCGAAGCCCTCGACACCCCCGTGGCCGCTGCCACGCCCCAGCCCTGGAAGGCACCGGGCCTGGACGACGTGCTGGCCACGCAGCGCGAGGTGCGCCGCATCCTCGGCCTCGCGGTGAAGGAGCCGGTCGGCAGCCTCGCCACCAGCGACCGCATCGACCGCGTGGTGCTGCACCCCGTGTGGGGCATGCTGGTGCTGGCCGTGACCATGTTCCTGATGTTCCAGGCGGTGTTCAGCTGGGCCAACGTGCCCATGGACGCCATCAAGGCCGGTACCGAAGGGCTGGGCAACCTGCTGAAGACCTACATGCCCGAGGGCATGCTGCAGAGCCTGCTGGTCGACGGCGTGATCGCGGGCGTGGGCGGCGTCATCGTCTTCCTGCCGCAGATCCTGATTCTTTTCCTGTTCATCCTCGCGCTGGAAGACTCGGGCTACCTGCCGCGCGCGGCCTTCCTGCTCGACCGCGTGATGGGCACCGTGGGGCTGTCGGGCCGCTCGTTCATTCCGCTGCTCTCGAGCTTCGCCTGCGCCATTCCGGGCGTGATGGCCACGCGCACCATCAGCAACTGGCGCGACCGCATCACGACGATCATGATCGCGCCGCTCATGACCTGCTCGGCGCGGCTGCCTGTGTATGCGCTGCTCATCGCGGCCTTCATTCCGGCGCGCACCGTGGGCGGCATCTTCAACCTGCAGGGTGTGGTGCTGTTCGCGCTGTACGTGTTCGGCATCGTCTCGGCCATGGCCGTGGCCTGGGTCATGAAGCGCTTCCGCGACAGCACGCAGCACTCGCCGCTGCTGATGGAGCTGCCGGCCTACCGCTGGCCCAACCTGCGCAACCTGGCGCTGGGCCTGTACGAGCGCGCATGGATCTTCATCCAGCGCGTGGGCACGATCATCCTGACGCTGACGATCCTGCTGTGGTTCCTCTCGACCTTCCCGTCGCCGCCCGAGGGCGCGACCGGCCCCGCCATCCAGTACAGCCTGGCCGGCATGATCGGCCGCGGCCTGGAGCACATCTTCGCGCCCATCGGCTTCAACTGGCAGATCTCGATCGCGCTGGTGCCGGGCATGGCCGCGCGTGAGGTGGCCGTGGGCGCGCTGGGCACCGTGTATGCGCTGTCGGCTACCGGTGACGATGTGGCGGGCGCGCTGGAGCCGCTCATCGCCGGCAGCTGGACGCTGGCCACCGCGCTGTCGCTGCTGGTCTGGTACGTGTTCGCGCCGCAGTGCATCTCGACGCTGGCGGCGGTGAAGCGCGAGACGGGCTCCTGGAAGTACGTCTGGATCATGGCCGGCTACCTCTTCGCGCTGGCCTACATGGCCTGCTTCATCACCTACCACGTTGCAGTGGCACTCGGGGCGGGGTAAAAAAGCACACCCCCAGGCTTGCCCACTTCGTGTGGCCGCCACCCCCTCTCCGGGGGCAATACCTGCGGCCCGGCAAAGCCGGTTCCGCGGTATTCCCCGCGGTGTAGGCTTCGGGATTGGAGTATTTGAGATATGACGCAACAACTGATCGTCGGATTGATCGTCGCGGCCGCCGCGTTCTACGCGGTCTGGCACTGGATGCCCGCAGGGTGGCGCCGTGGCGCCGCGCAGAAACTCGCGGCAGGCACGCAGCGCGCGGGCCTGATCGATGAAGAACGCGCCAAGGAGCTGGCGGCCTCGCTGGCCAAGACATCGGGCTGCGGCTCGTGCGACAGCTGCGGCAGCTGCGCTCCCAAGGCACCCCTCAAACAACCGGAAGCCGAACAGGTCGCCAGCAGCCCGTCCATGCACGGCCGCTGAGACCGATGCCCGCGCACATCCTCGTCGCCGGGGGCGGCATCGGGGGGCTGGCCACCGCGCTGGCACTCGCACAAGGTCGGCACCGGGCCGACGTCTTCGAACAGGCTCCGGCCTTCAGTGAAATCGGCGCCGGCGTGCAGCTGGGGCCCAACGCCACGCGGCGACTCCGGAAACTCGATCTCGGCACCGGGCTCGCGGCCATCGCGGCGCGGCCCGAGGCGCTGGTGGTCCACAGTGCCGAAAGCGGCTCCGAGCTGGCCCGCATGCCGCTGGGCGACACCATGCAGCAGCGCTACGGCGCCCCCTACTTCTGCGTTCATCGAGCCGACCTCCACGGCCTGCTGCTGGAGTCCGTGCGCGCGCGCGGCACCGGCGCGCTGGTGACCGGCGCGCAGATCAGGCAGGTCGAGACCAGCGACGACCTCGTCTGCCTCTCGAGCACCGACGCGCGCGCCTGGGAGGGCGAAGCCGTGGTCGGGGCAGACGGCCTCTGGAGCATGGTGCGGCGGCAACTCGACAGCCCCTCGGCGGCGCAGCCGCCGCGTGTCACCGGTCACACGGCCTGGCGCGCGCTGGTCGAGCAGTCGGCCTTGCCGGCTGAATTGCGGCGCGGCCGCGTCGATGTCTGGCTCGGCCCGCGCCTGCATGCGGTGGCGTATCCGGTGCGCGGCGGCGAATGGCTCAATGTGGTCGTGATCGCCGAATCAGCCCCGGCCGGCGACGCGCGCGACTGGGACCAGTCCACCAGCATCACCGCACTGAAGCAGGCCATGGGCCGCAGCTGCTCCAGCCTGCAATCCCTGCTCGATGCCATGCCCGGCTGGCGCGCATGGTCGCTGGGCGATCGCGCGCCGATGACGGGCCCTGCCGACATGGCGCACGAACGCGTCGCGCTGGTGGGCGACGCGGCGCACCCCATGGTGCCGTACCTCGCGCAGGGCGCAGGCATGGCCATCGAGGACGCGGTGGCGCTCGCCGATGCACTTGGCGATGGCGATGCGGCCGACGTGCCCGCCGCCTTCGCCCGCTACGCCCAGACGCGCTGGGCTCGCAACGCGCAGGTGCAGGCGCGCGCACGCCGCAACGGCGAGATCTTCCACGCCACCGGCCCGGTGCGGCTGGGCCGCGACATGGCGATGCGCCTGCTCGGCGCGAAGCTGCTCGACCAGCCCTGGCTGTACGGCGGCTGAGCAGAGGCTGGGAGCGGAGGGGCCTTCAGAGCCTGAAGGTCTGTAGATGCTCGATGCGCTCGGCCAGCCCTTCCTGTCCGAGATAGTGGCCGTACTTGCCGCCCTGCATCTTCGCGAGCGCGGTCTCCAGTTCGAGCAGCATCGCGTCGCGCTCCGCGACGAAGGCGGGCGGCACGTCGATACCCGCCTTCGCGCAGGCATCCGCGATCAGGTGCGCGCTCGCCGGCGCACCGCAGGCCGCGCACTTGACGATGGCCGCGACGTTGGGCTCGGCGCCGTTGTCCAGCAACGCGCTTGTGAGCTCGGGCGAGATCTGCCCGTCGATGTTGCGCAGCGCATCGGCTGCCACCGGAGCACCCGCGCGCACCAGCGCCGAGGCGGCGGCGAAGGCGCCCTGGCCCACGGCGACGTCGGTGGCCAGCGCGCTGCCCTGTTGCGGCCCGTCGAAGGCCACGCCCGCCGCGGCCAGTTCGGCGACCAGCCGGGCGTCGTCCGTTCCGATCGCATGGCGCAGGGCCACGCGCGCCAGCTGCGGCTTGTGGCGCAGCGTGCCTTCGGCCAGCGGCGTGCGCCAGTCGACGACGGCGCGGCAGTAGAAGGTCACCAGCTTGTCCATCAGGTCGAAGTCCAGACCGTGCTCCTCGTGCCTGTCGTCGAGATAGGCGAGCAGCGTCTGGCCCGAGAAGTAGTCGCTGGTGGGCGCGAGCGGGTCTTCGTCCAGGCGCAGCGCCGCGAAGGCACCGCGCAGTTCCGGTGCGATGGTGTTCACGCTGTCCTCGTGCAGCGCGTGCGTCCAGGCGGGCGGCAGGCCCTTCTTCCAGGCGACGATCTGCCCGTGCGCCGCGCCGGGCTCGACCACCGCGTAGATGCGGTCGGTGTACTCGAAGCCGCCGAAGGGCAGGTGCGTGAGCTTGCCGCTCCAGGGCGTGCCGCCTTCCTCGGCGGCCTCGCGGGCCAGTTCCTGCTCGTGCCCGATCCAGCCCTGCAGGTCGTCGTAGCCGTCGCTGCCGTTCCAGAAGAGCTCGCTCCAGCTGATGCCTTCGAGGTTGCCGTTCATATCGAGCGAAAGGTCGTAGTCGAGGCGCCCGCCGGCGGTCTCCCGCCAGAGCGCGACCAGCGCTTCGGGAAGAGGGCCCGAGCAAAGTGCCTGCACCGCGTCGATTTCCTCCTGCGGCATCGGCGGCTGCGCCTCGAAGATCACGCGATCGGCGAAGAGCACGATGCCGTGCTCGCGCAGGGTGGCCAGCTCGTCGGGTGTGAACCGGATGTCGTTCATGTCGGCGCCTCCATCGTTTTCAAAAATGTAGCGCTTTGAGCTCGCGGGGCAATCCGGGCCACCCCAGCTTCATGAGGGCGTTTGCGGCGGGTGAGCAGCGTGCCGGTGCTTCACCCGCCGCGCGCAGGCTACAGGTCCGTGCGCAGCTTCCAGATTTCGGGGAACAGCACCACGTCGAGCATCTTGCGCAGGTAGCTCACGCCGCCGGTGCCGCCGGTGCCGCGCTTGAAGCCGATCACGCGTTCCACCGTCGTCACGTGGCGGAAGCGCCAGAGGCGGAAGGCGTCTTCCAGGTCGGTGAGCTTCTCGCCGAGCTGGTAGAGGTCCCAGTGGTCGTGCGGGTTGCGGTAGACCGTGAGCCAGGCGGCCTCCACGCCGTCGCTGGGTTCGTAGGGCTGGGTCCAGTCGCGTTCCAGCCGGTCGGCGGGCACGGGCAGGCCGTGGCGCGCGAGCAGGCGCAGCGACTCGTCGTACAGCGACGGCGCTCGGTAGGCGGCATCGACCTGCGCCAGCAGGTCGGCGCGGTGCGCGTGCGGCTTGAGCATGGCGGCGTTCTTGTTGCCGAGCGCGAACTCGATGCAGCGGTACTGTGCGCTCTGGAAGCCGCTGGAATTGGCGAGATAGGGGCGCATCGCCGTGTACTCGGGCGGCGTCATGGTCGAGAGAACGGTCCAGGCGTTGACCAGCTGTTCCATGATGCGGCTCACGCGCGCCAGCATCTTGAAGGCGTCGGGCAGCTTCTCTTCGGAAATGCAGGCGATGGCGGCGTGCAGCTCGTGCAGCATCAGCTTCATCCAGAGTTCGCTGGTCTGGTGCTGCACGATGAACAGCAGCTCGTCGTGCGCGGGCGACAGGGGATGCTGCGCGCTGAGGATCTCGTCGAGGTGCAGGTAGTCGCCGTAGCTCATGGACTTGCTGAAGTCCAGCTGGGCCTTCTCCTCGTGGACGATGTTCTCGGGGCTGGCGGAGGTGTTCTTGTCGGCGCTCATGTCACTGCGTTCTTGCGGTTGAATTCGGGGCGTCGCCACTCGCCGGTCTCCAGCACCTGCACGAGGTGCTCGACCGAGTTCCACACGTCCTCGAAACCGATGTAAAGCGGCGTGAAGCCGAAGCGCAGGATGTCGGGCATCTGCGAGTCGCCGGCGCGGTAGTCGCCGATCACGCCGCGCGCGATCAAGGCTTGCACGATGGCGTAGGCGCCTTCCTCACGACTGAGGCACACCTGCGAGCCGCGTTGCGCGTGCTCGCGCGGCGTGACCAGCGAGAGGCCCTGGCCGGCGCAGCGCTCCTCGACCAGCCTGATGAACATGTCGGTGAGCGCGAGCGACTTGGCGCGCAGCGCGGACATCGCACCGAAGTCACCGTTGAAGGACTCGGCCGCGAGCACCGTGTCGAGGCCGCATTCGAGCCCGGCCAGCGCGATGATCGGCTGCGTGCCGCACAGATAGCGGCCCACGCCGGGAGCGGGACGGTAGTGCGGCGTGAACTCGAAGGGCGCCGCGTGGCCCCACCAGCCCGAAAGCGGCTGCTCGAACTGGCCCGCGTGCCTGGTGTGTACCCAGGCGAAGGCCGGTGCGCCGGGGCCGCCGTTGAGGTACTTGTAGCCGCAGCCGATGGCGTAGTCGGCATTGCTGTCGTTCAAGGCCACGGGCACGGCGCCCGCACTGTGCGCGAGGTCCCATACCGTGAGCGCGCCCACGGCATGCGCGGCGGCGGTGACGGCCTTCATGTCGTGCATGGCGCCGGTGCGGTAGTTGACGTGCGTGAGCATCAGCACGGCCACGTCCTCTGTCAGTACGCCGGGCAATTCGCTCGCCTCGATCAGCTTCAGCGTGAAGCCGCGTTCGCGGCACAGCGATTCGGCGATGTAGAGGTCGGTCGGGAAGTTGCTGCGCTCGCTGATCACCAGCTTGCGGCCGCTGTCCTTCTGCTGCGAGAGCGCCGCGAACAGCACCTTGTAGAGGTTGACCGAGGTGCTGTCGGTGCACACCACCTCGCCGGGCGCGGCGCCGATCAGGCGGGCCACCTTGTCGCCCAGGCGCTGCGGCAGGTCGAACCAGCTCGCGGTGTTCCACGAGCGGATGAGGCCTTCGCCCCATTCCTGGGTCACCACTTCGGCGATGCGCGCCGGCGCGGCCTTGGGCATCACGCCGAGCGAGTTGCCGTCGAGGTACAGCACGCCCTCGGGAATGGTGAATTGGTCGCGCAGGGCGCGCAGCGGGTCTTGCGCGTCTAGCGCGCGGCAATCTGCAAGAGTCGTCATGGTGGAGGTTTCAGCGAGGGAGTTCGCGCAGCACGGCGCGAACGGGGGAGGCATCGGCGCTCACCAGCTTGAGCGGCAGCGCGATGAGTTCGTAGTCGCCTTCGGGCACGTCGTCGAGCACGAGGTTCTCGAGCACGCGCAGGTCGAGGCGGCGGATGCGTTGGTGGCTTTCCAGCGTCTTGCTGTCGGCCGGGTCGATGCTGGCGGTGTCGATGCCGATGAGCTTCACGCCCATGGCGGCGAGGCGCTCGACTGTGGCGGGAGCATAGGCCGTGAGCTGCGGGTCCCAGCGGCCGACCGGCATGGTCGTGTAAGTGCGCACCAGCACGCGCGGGGGCAGGGTGCTGTCGACGGCGTGGGCAATGTGGTCCCACTCGACCAGCGGCCCCTTGTCGATCGCGTGAATCACGCGGCAGGGGCCGAGGAAGGGCGTGAGGTCGACGTCGCCGATGGTCTGGCCTTCGGGGTCGTAGTGCAGGGGCGCGTCGGCATGGGCGCCGACGTGGGGGGAGAGCTTGATCTCGCTGACGTTGACCGGGCAGCCCGGCGAGATGGTCGCGGCCCAGCGCTGCTGGTAGGGCGTGTCGCCGGGAAAGACCGGCGCGCCTTCATGCACGGGCGGCGAGATATCCCAGATCTGGAGGCGGGGTTGCTGTGAACGCATGGCGCGAAGTTAGCGCCGGGCGAGGGGTCGTGGTGTCGGTTATTTCCAACACCAGACGTGACGAGTTGAAGCCGGGGCCGCGATCAGTGCAACGCCGGAAGGCCATGCCGGGCCCGCGCGCGCTCGCAGGCATCGCTGCCGGCCTCGAGCTCGTGGCAAGGATTGGGGCGCCACTCGTAGATGCCGCAGCCCACGGACTGGCCGACCTTTCCGGTGAGTGCCGCGCATCGCGGCGAGGCATGGTCGGTGCCGCGCATGCGGCAGATGGCGTCGTTCACCTCGACGGCGAGGCCCGAGGGCACCCTGCCGCCGTTGTCGTCGAGTTCATGCACGCTGAAGTCGACGCGGTAGCTGGCGCAGCAGGCGCCGCATTGCTGGCAATCGGACATGTTGCGGCGCCTTTGCCGGATCAGAGCCTGCCGAGCAGCAGGAACTCCATCAGCGCCTTCTGGGCGTGCAGGCGGTTCTCTGCCTCGTCCCACACCACCGACTGCGGCCCGTCGATGACCTCGGCCTGTACTTCCTCGCCGCGGTGGGCGGGCAGGCAGTGCATGAAGAGGGCGTCGGACTGGGCCGCGCGCATCATTTCCTCGTCGACGCACCAGTCGGCGAAAGCCTTGCGGCGGGCCTCGTTCTCGGCCTCGTAGCCCATGCTGGTCCAGACGTCGGTGGTGACGAGGTCGGCGCCGCGGCAGGCTTCCATCGGGTCCTTGAAGACCTTGTAGCTGTCGCCCGAGCGGATGCCGGCGATCGACTGGTCGACCTCGTAGCCGCTGGGCGTGCTCACGTGCACCGTGAAGCCCAGAATTTCGGCCGCCTGCAGCCAGGTGTTGGCCATGTTGTTGCCGTCGCCAACCCACGCCACCGTCTTGCCCTTCAGGCAGGAAAGTGCGTCGCCTCCGGCACCGCGTGACCCGCGGTGTTCGATGTACGTGAAGATGTCCGCCAGGATCTGGCAGGGGTGGAACTCGTTGGTCAGGCCGTTGATGACGGGCACGCGCGAGTGCGCCGCGAAGGCGTCGATCTTGGTCTGCTCGTAGGTGCGGATCATCACCAGGTCGACCATGCGGCTGATGACCTTGGCGCTGTCCTCGATGGGCTCGGCGCGGCCGAGCTGGCTGTCGCCGGTGGTCAGGTGCACCACGCTGCCGCCCAACTGGTACATGCCGGCCTCGAAGCTCACGCGGGTGCGCGTGCTGGCCTTCTCGAAGATCATGGCCAGCGTGCGGTCGACCAGCGGCTGGTGCTTCTCGTAGGTCTTGAACTTCTTCTTGATGATCGCCATGCGATCGAAGAGGTAGGCGTATTCGTCGGCCGTGAAGTCCGAGAACTGCAGGTAGTGCCGGATGGCTGCGGGCGCGGTCGTCGTCATTGGGCTGCAGGCTCCGAGAGGAAGTTTTTGACGATGGGCGCGAGGATCGCGACGATCTCGTCGGCCTCGGCGATGCTCAGGATGAGCGGCGGCACGAGGCGGATCACCTTGTCGGCCGTCACGCTCAGCAGCAGGCCGGCGTCGCAGGCGCGGTTGAGGATCACGCCGCAGGGACGGTCGAGCTCGATGCCGATCATCAGGCCCTGGCCGCGGATTTCCTTCACGCCGGGCAGGCCGCCGAGCTCGCGCTCCAGCGCCGCCTTCAGGTGGGCGCCCACGGTGGCGGCATTCTCGAGCAGGTTCTGCTCTTCCATGATGCGGATGGTCTCGACGCCGGCGCGCATGGCCAGCGGGTTGCCGCCGAAGGTGGTGCCGTGGTTGCCCGGGCCGAAGATGTTGGCGGCCTTGGGGCCGGCCACCACGGCGCCGATCGGCACGCCCGAGCCCAGGCCCTTGGCCAGCGGCATCACGTCGGGCTTGATGCCCGCCCACTGGTGGGCGAACCACTTGCCGGTGCGGCCCATGCCGCACTGCACTTCGTCGATCATCATGAGCCAGTCGCGCTCGTCGCACAGCTGGCGCACCTGCTTCAGGTATTCCCAGCGCATCGGGTTGATGCCGCCTTCGCCCTGGATGGTTTCGAAGAACACGGCGACCACGTTCGGGTTGCCTTCGGTCGCCTTCTTCAGCGCCTCGATGTCGTTCAGCGGAACGCGGATGAAGCCCTCGACCAGCGGGCCGAAGCCAGCCTGCACCTTGGGATTGCCTGTGGCCGAGAGGGTGGCGATGCTGCGGCCGTGGAAGGCGGCTTCGTAGACGACGATCTCGGGGCGCTCGATGCCCTTGTCGTGGCCGAACTTGCGCGCCAGCTTCAGGGCGGCTTCGTTGGCTTCGAGGCCGGTACAGCAGAAAAAGGCGTTGGTGAGGCCGGAGAGCTCGGTCAGCTTGGTGGCGAGCTGTTCCTGGCCGGGCACGTGGTAGTAGTTGGAGCTGTGGATCAGCTTGGTCAACTGGTCCTGCAGGGCCGGCACCAGTTCGGGGTGGTTGTGGCCCAGCGTGTTCACCGCGATGCCGCCGAGGCCGTCGAGGTAGGCCTTGCCCGCGGTGTCCCAGACTCGGCAACCCTGACCGTGCGACAGTGCGATCGGCAGGCGACCGTAGGTGTTCATGACGTGGGGCGAGGTGGGCTGGGCGGTAGCGCTCATTCGGGTTCTCCAGATAGGGAAGGCGGATTCTAGGCGCGTGGTTTGACGGCTTCGTTGAGGATTGCGCATCACAGCAATGCCCCATGTTCAGGATGCAAAAAGGGGCGCGGATAGAATCGCTTGCTGCACCGCAGCACCTGCTCCGGTCGCTTCATTCAACGATGATTTCCCCCACAGCCAAAGAAATCTTCATCCAGGGCATCACCAAGGATGGCCGGACCTTCCGCCCGAGCGATTGGGCCGAGCGTCTGGCCGGTGTCATGTGCTCTTTTCGCCCCGGTGGCGCCTACCCGGGCAGCCACCTGAGCTATTCGCCCTGGTGCATTCCGACGACCATCAACGGCGTGAAATGCGTGGTCGTGAACCGCGCACTGCGCGACGCCGAGCCGATGGCCTGGGACTTCTGCGTGAACTTCGCAAGGGACAACGATCTCCAGGTGGCCGAAGCCTGCCTGGTGCCCGACGCACCGATCCCCCCCAAAAAGGCCTGACAAGGCCTTTTTCTTTGCCCGTAATCCGGGTTCGCCAGGAACTGCAAACCGATCGGGCATGAAAAAACCGCCCGAAGGCGGTTTTTCACTTTGCTGCAGCGCACCCCGATCAAACGGCGGACCGGAGGATTCCGGTCCGGGCTTGCCTGACAGGTGTCAGGCGGCGGCCTTTGCAGGCGCGAGGGCGAGGGCCTTGACCTTGGCCGACAGGCGGCTCTTGTCGCGGGCTGCCTTGTTCTTGTGGAAGATGCCCTTGTCGGCGATCGCGTCGACGATGCTCTGGGCCTTCGCGAACAGTTCGCTTGCCTTGGTCTTGTCGCCAGCCAGAACAGCCTTTTCGACGTTCTTGACAGCGGTACGGTACTTGGAGCGCAGCGAGGTGTTCGCTGCGTTCAGCTTGGTGTCCTGGCGGACGCGCTTACGGCCGGAGGCGAGGCGCGGGTTCTTTTTCTTGGGCTTGGCGGATGCCATGATTTATGTCCTTAGGTGTCTGAGGATGATGCAGCAAAGCCCTCCATTATAGGCCGGCCCGGCTTTTCCGGCGAATCCGGGCGTTTCGGGGCCCCCGACGGGGCCTAAACTCGGCCTCCGTGTCCCTGCTCAAATCCGCCTCCACCGTCTCCCTGCTGACCCTCGCCTCGCGGATCACGGGCCTCGTGCGCGACGTGCTCTTCGCCTCGGTTTTCGGCGTCAGCGCGCTCACCGACGCCTTCAACGTCGCGTTCCGCATCCCGAACCTGTTCCGGCGGGTCTTCGGCGAAGGCGCCTTCAGCCAGGCCTTCGTGCCGGTGCTGGCCGCCCGCAAGACCGAAGCGGGCGACGAGGGCGCCCGCCAGCTCATCGACCACGTCGCCACGCTGCTGACCTGGACGCTGGTGATCGTCTGCGTGGCCGGCGTTGCCGGCGCGCCGCTGCTGGTCTGGGCCATGGCCAGCGGGCTGCCGGGCTTCGATGCCGCCGTGGTCATGACGCGGTGGATGTTCCCGTACATCGGCTTCATGTCGCTGGTGGCGCTGGCGGGCGGCATTCTCAACACCTGGCGCAAGTTCGCGGTGCCGGCGGCGTCGCCGGTGCTGCTGAACGTGGCGCTGATCCTGTCGATCCTGGTCGGCGCGCCGCTCTTCAGGCACTGGGGCATCGAGCCGATCTACGCCCAGTGTGTGGGCGTCATGGCCGGCGGCGTGCTGCAGCTGGCCCTGCAGATTCCCGCATTGCGCAAGCTGGGGCTGTTGCCGCGCCTGGGCCTGAGCCTGCGGCCCCTGCGCACCGCCTGGACCGATCCGAACACGCGCAAGGTGCTCAAACTGATGCTGCCCGCGCTGCTGGGCGTGAGCGTGGCGCAGATTTCGCTGCTCATCAACACGCAGATCGCCTCCCATCTGGCGGTGGGCAGCGTCACCTGGATCACCAATGCCGACCGGCTGATGGAATTCCCGACCGCGATGCTCGGCGTGGCGCTGGGCGTGGTGCTGATGCCGCAGCTGGCCGGTGCCCGCGCAGCCAAGGACGACGCGCGCTATTCCTCGTTGCTCGACTGGGGCCTGCGCCTCGTGGTGCTGCTGTCGGCGCCTTGCGCCATCGCCTTGCTGCTCTTCGCCAAGCCGCTGGTGGCGGTGCTCTTCCACAACGGCGCGTATTCGGGCGAGGACGTGGGCCGGACCACCCTGGCGCTGATGGGCTACGGCGTCGGGCTCGTCGGCATCGTGGCCGTGAAGGTGCTCGCGCCGGGCTACTACGCCAAGCACGACACGCGCACGCCGATGCTCATCGCGGTGGGCGTGCTGGTGCTGACGCAGATCCTCAACGTGTTCCTGGTGCCGGTGCTGCAGCACGCGGCGCTCACGCTGACCATCGCCATCGGGGCGCTGGTGAATTCGGCCTGGCTGCTGGTCGGGCTGATCCGCCGCGGCAGCTACAAGCCCGAGCCGGGCTGGGGGCGGTTCGCGCTGCAGGTCGTCGCGGGCACGGCGGTGCTCGCGGGCCTGCTGGTCTGGGGCTCGGCGCATTTCGACTGGGTCGCCCTGCGCGAGCAGCGCCTGCTGCGCATCGGCCTGCTGGCCGCGCTGATAGCCGGCTCGGCGCTGCTGTATTTCGGCGTGCTGGCGGCGGTCGGCGTGCGGCTGCGCAGCTTCATCCGCCGCTGAGGCCCCGCCGGGCTTTCCAGGCGGGCGCAATCCGCGTGTGCCCCTTCTTGACGCTCCGGAAATGCTCCTCTACAAAGCCACATGACGTTCAGCTTTCAGGTTCCAACCGCCCTGGAGTATTTCGAGTCGCTGGTCCGCAGCGACGAACAGTTTCCGCTGCTCGAAGCCGCCGCCAGCCTGGCGCAGGACGAATACCCCGATCTCGACGTGCAGCAGGTGCTGGGCGACGTCGACCAGCTCCTGGCGCGCCTGCGCCGCCGCCTGCCCGCCGATGCCGCACCGCTGGCCCGTCTGCGGGCGCTGAACCAGTTCTTCTTCAACGACCTGAACTTCGGCGGCAACGTCAACGACTACTACGACCCCGACAACAGCTACCTGAACGCCGTGCTGCGCACCCGCCGCGGCATCCCGATCTCGCTGGCCGTGCTCTGGATGGAGCTGGCGCAGGGCCTGGGCCTGCAGGCGCGCGGCATCGGTTTTCCCGGCCACTTCATGCTCAAGGTGACGCTGCCCAAGGGGCAGGTGGTGATCGACCCGTTCACCGGCAAGTCGTTGTCGCGCGAGGAGCTCGGCGAGCGGCTTGAGCCCTACAAGCGCAGCAACGGCCTGGTCGGCGACTTCGACGTGCCGCTGGGCCTGTACCTGCAGCCCGCCAGTTCGCGCGAAATCATTGCCCGCATGCTGCGCAACCTGAAGGAAGTGCACCACGCGCAGGAAGACTGGCAGCGTGTCCTCGCCGTGCAGGACCGCCTGATCGCGCTGCTGCCCAGTGCCTGGGGCGAGTACCGCGACCGCGGCATCGCGCACGCGGAGCAGGGCAACACGGCATCGGCCGTGCGCGACCTCGAAACCTACCTGGCGAAGGCCGAGGACGCCCTGGACATCGACGCGATCGCCGAGCGCGTCGCCGCCCTGCGCCGCATGGCGAGCTGAAATGAGCATGCAGGCCGGCGTGAGCCCCGCGCCCGACCTGGGCACGCTGCACGAATTCCACGGCGTGCAGCCCGTGCTGCCGGTGTCCGACGTCACCCGCGCCGCGCGCTGGTTCCGCGACGTGCTGGGCTTCGAGCTCGACTTCATCGCCGGCGAGCCGCCCAGCTACGCGCGGGTGAAGAAGGGCGATCGCAGCTACGGCGACCCGGTCTATCTGCGCCTCTGGCAGTGCAACGCGCGCGAGGCCAAACCCTGGCGCGGCGAGATCGTGATCCACGTCGGCAAGGACATCGACGGCCTGCATGCCGCGTATGTGAAGCGCGGCGTGGTGGTCATCGAGCCACCGACCTCCCAGCCCTGGGGGCTGCGCGAATTCGCGATCCGGGAGCCGGACGGCCATGTGCTGCGCTTCTGCGGCTATCTGCCCTGAAACCTCAATTTCAGAAACACAAAATTACAAATGGATCGATGCATCCGTGTCGATCCGGCTTCCGCTCGTCCGACGTGTGAACAGGAGCAGGCAGATTCCGATGCCGCTTCACCACCATCAACCTTCAGGAGAAACGACATGCGATTCATGATTCTGGTCAAGGCCAACGCCGATTCCGAAGCCGGCGTGATGCCCAGCACCGAAATCCTCACCGCCATGGGCAAGTTCAACGAAGAACTGGTCAAGGCCGGCGTGCTGCTGGCGGGCGAGGGCCTGCACCCCAGTTCCAAGGGCGTGCGCGTGCGCTGCGAGGGCCCGACCAAGCGCACCGTCATCGACGGCCCCTTCGCCGAGACCAAGGAGCTGCTGGCCGGCTTCTGGCTGTTCCAGTGCAAGTCGAAGGAAGAGGCCATCGAGTGGATCAAGCGCAGCCCTTTCCAGGAAGGCGAGATCGAGATCCGCCAGGTGTTCGAGGCCGCCGATTTCGGCGACTCCATGACCCCCGAACTGCTCGCCCAGGAAGACCGCCTGCGCGCCGAGACCGAGGCCCGCACCAAGGCCGGTGGCTGAACCGGCCGCCCGTGCAACGCAACCGAACCCAAGGAGACGCACCATGCGATTCATGCTGCTGATGATTCCCCACGGCTACGAGACCGCCGCGCCCGGCACCATCCCCGACGACGTCGAGGCGGTGTCGGCCATGATGGCCTACAACGAGTCGCTGCAGAAGGCCGGCGTGCTGGTCAGCTGCGACGGCCTGCACCCGCCCTCCATGGGCGCTCGGGTGAGCTTCAGGAACCGCAAGCCCAAGGTCGTCGACGGCCCCTTCGCCGAGGCGAAGGAGGTGCTGGGCGGCTTCTGGATCATCGACGTGCCCTCGCGCGCCGCCGCCATCGAATGGGCCAGCCGCTGCCCCGGCGGCGACAACGAAGTCATCGAGGTGCGCCAGATCCAGGAGATGGAAGACTTTCCGGCCGACGTGCAGGCGGTGGCCGGCGAATTCACGTCGATGCAGACGGTGAAGAAGACCGGCGCATGAGCCAGGCCGGGGGCCGCGTGGACACGGCCGCCATCCACCGCACCATCGAGGCGGTGTGGCGCATCGAGTCCGCGAAGATCATCGCCACTGTCGCGCGCATGGTGCGCGACGTGGGGCTGGCCGAAGAGCTGGCCCAGGACGCGCTGGTTTCGGCCCTGGAGCAATGGAGCGAATCGGGCGTGCCCGACAACCCCGCCGCCTGGCTCACCGCCGTGGCCAAGCGCCGCGCCCTCGACCGCCTGCGCCATCTGCAGCTGGCCGAGTACAAGTCCGGCGAGATCGGCCGCGAGCTCGACGCGCGGCACGAGATGGCGCAGGACGACTTCGCCGAGGCAGTCGATGCCGCGCTCGACGACGACATCGGCGACGACCTGCTGCGGCTGGTGTTCACCGCCTGCCACCCGGTGCTCTCGACCGAGGCGCGGGTGGCGCTCACGCTGCGGGTGATGGGCGGCCTGACCACCGACGAGATCGCGCGCGCCTTCCTCGTGCCCGAGGCCACGGTGGCGCAGCGCATCGTGCGCGCCAAGCGCACCCTGGCCGAGGCGCGCGTGCCCTTCGAGGTGCCGCGCCGGCACGAACTCGAGGCGCGGCTGGCCTCGGTGCTGGAGGTGATCTACCTGGTCTTCAACGAAGGCTACTCGGCCACCGCCGGCGACGACTGGATGCGCCCCGCGCTTTGCGAAGAGGCGCTGCGCCTGGGCCGCATCGTGGCCGAGCTGGTGCCGAAGGAATCGGAAGTGCACGGGCTGGTCGCGCTGATGGAAATCCAGGCCTCGCGCACCGCCGCGCGCATGGGGCCCTCGGGCGAGCCGGTGCTGCTGCTGGAGCAGAACCGCGCGCGCTGGGACCAGATGCTGATCCGTCGCGGCCTCGCTGCGCTCGCGCGGGCCGAGTCGCTGGGCGGCGCGCTTGGCCCCTACGCGCTGCAGGCCGCCATCGCCGCCTGCCACGGCCGCGCGCGCACCGCCGGCGAAACCGACTGGGGGCGCATCGCCGCGCTCTACGATGCGCTGGCCGAACTCACGCCGTCGCCCATCGTCGAGCTCAATCGCGCGGTGGCGTTGTCGATGGCCTTCGGCCCGGCGGCCGGGCTGGAGGTGGCCGATGCGCTGCTGGACGAGCCCGCGCTCAAGGGCTACCACCTGCTGCCGACCGTGCGCGGCGACCTGCTCTTCAAGCTCGGCCGCCATGACGAGGCGCGCCGGGAGTTCGACCGCGCCGCGGCGCTCACGCGCAACACCCGCGAACGTGCGCTGCTGCTGGCGCGCGCCCGGGCTTGTACTTGACTCGCGCCCAGGCTTCGCGCGCTTCGTGTCGCTGCGCCAACTCCCTTCCGGGGGCGATGCCTGCGGCCTGGGGGAGCCGGTTCCGCGGTATCTCTGGAAGGAGAGGGCGCGCTTGAACTGAACCGCACCTGAATCTGCTGCGAGTCGCGCCGGAGGACAATGCGCGCCATGCTGCGCACCCCCTCCCTCCGCCTGCTGTGCGTTTCCGGCCTGGCCCTGCTGCCGACCGCCTCGGCCCTGGCCCAGTTCGATCCCGCCAAGGTGTGGACCGAGCCGCCGACCATCGCCGCGCGCTTTCCCGATCCGCCAGTGAGCTACGCCACGCCGGGCTTTCGCCCGGGCCGCACCGACTTCCCCCCGCATGCCGAAGTGCTGGCCTTCCTGGACGAGCTGGCGCGCCAGTCGCCCAACGTGCGCGTCGAGCGCATCGGGACGTCGCAGCAGGGCCGCGAGATGCCGCTGGTGGTGCTGGCCGAACAGGGCCGCGTCGACCCGGCCCGGCCCACGGTGATGGTGATCGGCCAGCAGCATGGCAACGAGCCGGCCGGCGGCGAGGCGGTGCTGGCGTTGGCGCAGCAGTTCGCCTCCGAGCCGGGCTCGGCGCTGCTGAAGAAGGTCAATCTGGTCCTGGTGCCGCGCGGCAACCCCGACGGCGCCGAGCGCTTCACCCGCGTCACCGCCAACGGCATCGACGTGAACCGCGACCACCTGCTGCTGCGCACGCCCGAGGCCCGCGTGATCGCGGCGGCCACCCTGCGCTACGCGCCGCAGGTGGTGCTCGACCTGCACGAGTTCACCGTCGGCGGCCGCTGGATCGACAAGTTCGGCGCCGTCATGAAGTACGACGGCCTGCTGCAGCCGGCCACCGTGGGCAACCTCGACGCCGCCATCGCCGCGAGCGCGCAGCGCGACTACGTCGACGCCATCCAGGCCGCCTTCTCGCGCGCGGGCCTGCAGGGCTTCAAGTACCACACCACTTCCGGCGGCAAGGCGGACGACCGCACCGTGTCGATGGGCGGCGTGCAGCCCGACACCGGCCGCAACGTGAGCGCGCTGCACCAGGCCGTGAGCCTGCTGCTCGAGGTGCGCGGCGTGGGGCTGGGCCGGGCGCATTTCGCGCGCCGCGTGCACACGCAGGTGCTGGCCGCCACGACGGTCATCGAGACGGCCGCGAAGCAGGGGCCGGCGCTGATGCAGCTCACCGCGCAGGCCGGCCAGCGCGCCAGGACCGACGCCTGCCGCGGCGACCTGGTGGTCGAGGCCTGGCAGACGCCGACGAAGCAGCGCCTCGAATTCCTCGATGCGAAGACCGGCGAGGACAAGGCCATCGACGTCGACTGGCGCGCCGCGGAGCCGCTGAAGATCGTCAATGCCCGCCCGCGCCCCTGCGGCTACCTGCTCGCTTCGAGCGAGACCGTGGCCGTGCAGCGCCTGCAGATGCTGGGCGTGCGCGTGGAGCGCATCGACAACGCGGCGCCATGGTCGGTGGAGCGCTACGAGATCCTCTCGCAGGCCGACGGCCAGCGGCAGGACGCGCGCGGTGCCATCGAGGACGGCGAGGCGATCCGCAGCTTCCGCGTGCGGCTGCGCCATGGCCGTGCGGTGGTGCAGCCGGGCAGCTTCTACGTGTCGCTGGCGCAGCCGCTGTCGCCGCTAGTCAGCGCCGCGCTGGAGCCCGATTCGCAGAACAGCTACGCGGCCAACCGGCTGCTGGAGATCGGCGACGACAGGCTGCTGCGCGTGCCGGGGCCGGCGCCCGCGGGCGTCTGGCACTGAGCAGGCTCAGGTGCGGGAAGACGAACCCGCTTCCGACGGCGATCCCGGCAGCCCGAACTGGTGCCATGCGCGGCGCAGCTGCGTGTCGGAGCCGAAGCCCGACTGCTCCGCCGCCCGCGTCACGCTCGCGCCCGAGGCCAGCGCCAGCTGGGCCGTCGCGAGCCGCAGCCGCCGCAGGTAGGCCAGCGGCGCCACGCCCGCATGCTCGACGAACAGCCGCGTGAGGTGCCGCGCCGAGGTATGCGCCACCTCGGCCATGCGCGGCACGTTCCAGTCGGCCTGCGGCCGCTCGCTCACGGCGTCCTGCACGCGGTGCAGCGCGGCGTGCAGGTGGTTGCGATGGGCGAGGAAGGGCGACAGCTCCGGATCGTGTGGCCCCCTGCGCAGCGGCATCACCATCGACTGCGCGACCTGCGCCGCGAGCGCCTCGCCGCACAGCTCGCCGATGCGGTGCAGGATCAGGTCGATGCCGGTGGTCACGCCCGCGCTGCTGTAGAGCGGCGGATCGATCACGAACACGCGGTTGCTCACCACCTCGCAGCGCGGCTCCACCTCGCGCAACTCGCCCAGGTGATGGTGGTGCGTGGTGGCGCGACGTCCCGCCAGCGCCCCGGCGTGCGCGGCCAGCACGGCGCCGGCGCAGACCGTCACCAGCTCCAGCCGGCCGCGCTCGAAGCGCAGCCCGCGCAGCCAGTGCAGAAGGTCCTGCGTCTCGGGGTTGTCGATGGCGATGGCGTCGCCGGGCAGGCCGACCAGCACGACCCAGCCGGGGCCGTTCCACGTCGTGGGCAGCGGCAAGAGCCCCGCGAGCGCCACGCCGACCGAGCCCATGGCCGTCGGCCGGGGGCTGGCGAATTCGATGGTGAAGCGCTCGGCCCGCCCCGCCGCGCGCAGCCGCTGGTTGGCGATGCGCAGCGCCTCCGCCGGCCCGGCCCAGTCGAGCACGAGGCTACCGGGCAGAAGGACGAAGACTACGCGGATGGGGGCGGGCTCGGGTTGCTGCGGTTCCATTCGTAGTCCATCTGGCGTGCGGTGCGCTCGGCGAGTTCGAGCCCGGCCAGCCGTTCGACGAGATGCAGGCTCATGTCGATGCCGGCGCTGATGCCCGCGGAGCTGACGATGCGGCCGTTGTCGACCCAGCGCACGCCCTCGCGCACGTCGAGCGAGGGGAAGCGCTCGCGCAGATCGGCGATGTCTTCCCAGTGGGTGGTGACGGCGTCGTTCGTCGCCACGCCGCTGGCGGCAAGCAGGAAGGCACCGGTGCAGACGGACGCGACGATCTTCGCTTCGGCGGCGGCGCGGGCGATCCAGCGCAGCGTCTCGGGGCTGGCCATCGGCACGTCGACCACGCCGCCGGGGACGATCAGCACGTCGGCTGGCGGGCTGCCGGCCAGTGCGTGGTTCGCCAGCAGCTGCAGGCCGGCGCGCGCCTGTACGGGCTGGCCAGCGGCGGCGAGCGCTACCGAGGCGACCTCGAACGGTGCCGCCGAGTCCGGCCGCATCCGCTGGCTGACCCGGCTCGCGGTGGTGAACACCTCGAAGGGGCCGGCGAAGTCCAGCGCTTCCACGCCGTCGAAGGCGAGGATCAGCACGCGCAGGCTGGCGCTGTCGCTCATGCCACTGCCCGTTCCAGCGCCTGCGCCACGGTGCAGACGGTGGCGAACCGGCCATGCAGCACGGCGGCCGTGCGGGCCTTGATGTCGGTGGCGGCCAGCGGGCTGCCGTCGGGATGCTTCATGTCGAAGGTGAGGGTGGCGTCGGTCACGTAGTCCACCTCCCAGCCCAGGTCGGAAGCGTGGCGGGTGGTGGTCTCGCAGCATTGCTCGGTGCGGATGCCGCTCACGATCAGCCGGCCGATGCCGTTCTGCGTGAGCCACACGTCCAGTCCGCTGTTCACCAGCGCGCTGTGGCGGTGCTTGGTGAAGGTGGCGGCCGCGTCGAAGGCGGCCAGCCCGCCGATGGGGCGCACATGGCCCGATTCGACCGCGAAGGGGTTGCTGGCGTCTGAGGGCTCGTCGGTGTGGAGGACCCGCACGATGGGCAGGCGCGCGGCGGCGGCGCCTTCGATCAGCGCGTTCTGCGCGGCGAAGTAGGGCGCGGCCTGGCTTTCGTTCCAGTAGGCGCGCTGGCGGAACGACTCCTGGGCGTCGATCACTATCAGACAGGTTTTCATGGCGGGGCTCGCGGGCGGGAGCGGAGTGGATGATGCCGCTCATTCTTGCGGCACGCCAGCTTCCGGTCCGCTCGGCGCCGGACCGGAATCGATCAGATCAGGACATCGGCGAGGCGCAAGCCCGTCAGACCAGCGAAGCCGCCTGCAGCTCTTTCTTCAGGTACGCGTAGTACAGCGGCGCCGCCACCAGCCCCGCGGGCCCGAAGACCGCCTCGGCCACGAACATCACCGCCAGCAGCTCCCACACGCTCATCTGCGTGCGCGCGCCCACCACCTTGGCGTTGATGACGTACTCGGCCTTGTGGATCACGATCAGGAAGATCAGGCAGGCCGCGGCCGTGACCGGCGATACCGACAGCCCCACCAGCGTGATCACCGAGTTGCAGACCAGGTTGCCCACGATCGGCACCAGTCCGGCCAGGAAGGTGAGGGTGATGAGCGCCGGCGTGTAGGGCAGGTGCGCGTCCCACAGCGGCATGACGAAGAGCAGGAAGATGGCCGTCAGCAGCGTGTTGAAGGCCGCGATCCAGAACTGGGCCGCCACGATCTGGGCGAAGGCCTCGCCGAAAGTCTGCACGCGCCGGTGCAGCTGTTCGGCCAGCGGCAGGCGCTGCAGCGGCGCGTGGGCCACGGCGGCCAGGCTGCCGATGATCAGGCCCACGTACGAGAAAAGGATGCCGTGCAGCCACGCGCGCCCGGCCACGGCCAGCGAGCCGGCCTGCGCGCGCAGGTAGTTGGCGATCACGCGCTGCACCTCGGCCGCGCCCTCGGGCAGGTAGACGGCGATCTCCACCGGCAGCTTGGAGCGCAGCTCCAGCACGGTGCGCGCGGTGTAGTCGAGCAGCTCGCGGTACTGGTCGGGCGCATCGACGATGTATTCGCGGGCCTGCGACAGCCCCAGCGTGATCAGCGCGATGGGCGCCAGCAGCACCACCGTGACGGCCACCACGCCGGCCCAGCCCTGGGCGCTGCCGGGCCGCCTGGCCAGCGCCGGGATGCGCCCCAGCCCCGAGGCGAGCAGGCGCGCGAACCAGCGCGTGACGAGAAAGCCGATGCAAACGCACAGCAGCCCCGGCAGCAGGTGCTCCCACATCACCAGCATCAGGGCGCCCAGCATCAGCAGGTAGCTGGCGATGGTCACGCCACGCGGGGCGGCGGGGCGGATGGCGGAGGACGCCGATGAGGCGATGGGCGAGGGCTGCGGCTTGTTGGCCATCCGGTGCGGGTGCGTGCTCTGTTCTTCGAAAAAAGTGGACGCAGCGGCCGGCGGTCAGCCGACGACCACGGCCGCGCCTTCGCCGCGCTCGGCGATCACGCCGATCTCGTGCACCGTCTCGCCGGCGGCGCGCAGCGTGGCGGCGCACGCGGCCGCTTCGGCGGCGTCGATGACCACCACCATGCCGATGCCGTTGTTGAAGGTGCGGTTCATCTCGATGTCGTCGATGCCGGCCACCTTCTGCAGCCACGCGAACAGCTCGGTCTGCGGCCAGCTGCCCTTCTTGAGGTGGGCGGCCGTGCCTTCGGGCAGCACGCGCGGGATGTTCTCGAGCAGGCCGCCGCCGGTGATGTGGGCCAGCGCCTTGATCGGGTGCTTGCCCAGCGCCTCGAGCACCGGCTTCACGTAGAGGTGGGTGGGCTCCATCACGGCTTCGCGGAAGGGCTTGCCGTCGAGGGTGGCGGGCAAATCAGTGCCGGCGCGTTCGATCACCTTGCGCACCAGGCTGAAGCCGTTGGAGTGCACGCCGGCCGAGGCCAGGCCCAGCACCACGTCGCCGGGCTTGACGTTCTGGCCCGTGAGGATCTTCGACTTCTCGACCGCACCGACCGCGAAGCCCGCCAGGTCGTATTCGCCGGCCGGGTACATGCCGGGCATTTCGGCCGTCTCGCCGCCGATGAGCGCGCAGCCCGAGAGCTCGCAGCCGCGGGCGATGCCGCCGACGACCGCAGCGGCCGTGTCCACGTCGAGCTTGCCGCAGGCGAAGTAGTCGAGGAAGAAGAGGGGCTCGGCGCCCTGCACCAGCACGTCGTTGACGCTCATGGCCACCAGGTCGATGCCGACCGTGTCGTGCATGTTCCATTCGAAGGCCAGCTTGAGCTTGGTGCCCACGCCGTCGGTGCCGCTCACGAGCACCGGCTCCTTGTAGCGCTTGGGCACCTCGAACAGGGCACCGAAGCCGCCGATGCCGGCCAGCACGCCTTCGCGCAGGGTTTTCTTCG
The DNA here is from genome assembly GCF_041154425.1 of Variovorax sp. V15. Classification (NCBI taxonomy): domain Bacteria; kingdom Pseudomonadati; phylum Pseudomonadota; class Betaproteobacteria; order Burkholderiales; family Comamonadaceae; genus Variovorax; species Variovorax sp. V15. Next base: position 4,999,181 of record NZ_AP028659.1, on the reverse strand, counting down.
CCAGCGGCTTGATGCGGTCGACCAGGGCGTCGCCTGCATCGATGTCGACGCCGGCGTCCTTGTAGCTGAGCGGGGTGGGCGTGGAGGAGGTCATGGGTGGTCGGTGTCGGGAAGGACGCGAAAGGACGTGAAGGGTGGGGCGGAAGGGGCGCCGGCAACCATGGTGGCCGGGCCGATAGAATTCCCGATGATTTTAAGGGCCCCCGCGGCCCCCTCCATGAACCTTCCCGGGATGAAACAGCTCGCGCTCGATATCGGCATTGCGACGGGCCCCAGCTTCGACGCCTTTTTCGCCGGCCCCAACGAGGCGGCTCTGCGGCACCTGCAAGTGTGGGTGGGCGGCGCCGGCAGCCCCGCGCTGCACTCGCCGGTGCCCACCTACCTGTGGGGCGACGGCGGCAGCGGCAAGACCCATCTGCTCGAATCGGTGCGTGTCGCACTGCGCGAGCAGGGCGCCAGCGTGGGCTGGCTGCACGCCGGTCTGCTGGAGCCGCCCGAGTTCGACGAGCGCTGGGGCGCCGTCCTGCTCGACGACGTGCACCTCTACACCGCCGTGCAGCAGCACGCGGCCTTCAACTGGTTCGTCAACGCCCAGACGCTGCAGCGCGGCGTGGTCGCCGCCGGCGCATTGCCGCCGGCCGACCTGCCGCTGCGCGAGGACCTGCGCACCCGCCTCGGCTGGGGCCATGTGTTCCACATGCAGGTGCTCAGCGAAAGCGAACGCCGCGCGGTGCTGCGCCAGGCCGCCGACGCGCGCGGCGTGATGCTGTCGGACGACGTGCTCGACTACATGCTCCACCGCTTCAGCCGCGACCTCGGCAGCCTGATGGAGCTGCTCACGCAGCTCGACGGCTACGCCCTGCAGACGCAACGCGCGATCACCATTCCGCTGATCCGCTCCATGCTCGAGAACGAATAGAAGAGCGAACAAGGCTTCCAACAACAAATGATCAAGAAATTCATCGACAAGCTGCTCGGCAAGGGTGCCGGCGGCACGCAGGGCAAGAGCCGCTTCGGCAAGCGCCAGGAGGTGCCGGCCGAGGTCCATGGAATCGATCCGGCCCTGGTCGACGAGCGTGCGAAGAACGTGGTGACGACGCTTCAGCAGGCAGGCTACGAAGCCTATGTGGTGGGCGGCGCGGTGCGCGACCTGCTGCTGGGCCTGCGCCCCAAGGACTTCGACGTGGCCACCAACGCCACGCCGGAGCAGGTGAAGGCGCTTTTTCGCCGCGCCTTCATCATCGGGCGGCGCTTCCGCATCGTGCACGTGGTGTACGGCCGCGGGCGCGAGCACGAGGTGATCGAGGTCTCGACCTTCCGCGCCTACATGGACAACGCCGCCGCCGAGCAGGTGGCCGGAAACGAGCGCACCAGCAAGGGCGAGCTCGCGAGCATGAAGCACGCGGTGGACGCCAGCGGCCGCGTGCTGCGCGACAACGTCTGGGGTCCGCAGGAAGAAGACGCCGCGCGCCGCGACTTCACCGTGAACGCCATGTACTACGACCCGGCCAACCAGGTGGTGGTGGACTATCACAACGGCATCAAGGACGCCCAGAAGCTCACCCTGCGCATGATCGGCGACCCGGCCACGCGCTACCGCGAAGACCCGGTGCGCATCATCCGCGCCATCCGCTTCTCGGCCAAGCTCGCGGCCCTGGGCTTCAAGCTGGAGGCCAAGACGGCCGCCCCGCTGGTCGAGTCGAGCAAGCTGCTGGCCGACGTGCCGCAGAGCCGTCTCTTCGACGAGATGCTCAAGCTGCTGCAGACGGGCCACGCCATCGCCACGGTCGAGCAGCTCAGGAAGCTCGGCCTGGCGCGCGGCATCTATCCGCTGCTCGACGTGGTGGTGGAGCGCGCCGACCAGCCCTTCGTGAAGGCCGCCCTGCAGGACACCGATCGCCGCGTGGGCGAGGGCAAGCCCGTGGCGCCCAGCTTCCTGCTGGCCTGCGTGCTCTGGGCCGACGTGCGCGACGGCTGGGCCCAGCGCCAGGAAGGCCGCAACGGCCAGCGCGCGCAGCCGCCGTTCCCGGCGCTGCAGGACGCCATCGACGACGTGTTCAATGCGCGCATCGGCGACGTGTCGGGCCGCGGCAAGCTCGCGGCGGACATGCGCGAGATCTGGATGATGCAGCCGCGCTTCGACAAGCGCACCGGCTCCACGCCCTACAGCCTGGTCGAGCAGGCGCGCTTTCGCGCCGCCTTCGACTTCATGCGCCTGCGCGCCGACGTGGGCGAGGTGAGCGAAGCCATTGCCGAGTGGTGGCAGGAATTCAGCACCGCCGACGACGTGCGCCGCACCGATCTGCTGGAGCAGGTGCGCGAGGAGCAGAAGGTGCGCCAGCGCGTGCGGGTGCGCGAGACGCCCCAGCCCCCGAAGCCGCGCGGCGAGCCGGCGGGACGCCGCGCCGCCGATGCGGGCCGGAATGACGAGGGCGACGAGGTCGAGACCGCGGCCGTGCCGCCCGATGGGGAAGCCGTGGCGCCGCGCAAGCGCCGGCGCCGGCGCAAGCCGCGCACCGGAGGTGGCGGCGGTGGTGAGGGCGGCGCAAGCGCTGCAGGCGCATGACGAACAAGCCCGACCGGCCCAGGGGCGACGGCAGGAAAGGGGGGGCGCCCCGCGCTCCCGCGGGCAAGCGCGCTGCGATGCCACCCGCGAAGCGCCCTCCGGCCCGGCCCTCTGGCGGTTCGCCTGCGCGCCGTCCGAAGGAGGACTACCCGACCGTGCAGGCCTTCATCGCCATCGGCGCCAACCTGGGCGACGCCCAGGCGGCGGTGAAGGCGGCCATGGAGGCCATCGGCGCCATCGAGCGCACCGTGGTCACGGCGCGCTCGTCGCTGTACCGCAGCGCGCCCATCGAATCCTCGGGGCCCGACTACATCAATGCCGTGGTGGCGGTGCGCACCGGCCTGACGGCCGAGGCATTCCTTTCGGAGCTGCAGCTGCTCGAAGAGCAGGCCGGCCGCGAGCGGCCCTTTCCCAACGCGCCGCGCACGCTCGACCTCGACCTGCTGATGCATGGCAATTCGGTCAAGGACACGCCCAAGCTGAGCCTGCCCCATCCCCGCATGCGGGAGCGGGCCTTCGTGCTCAAGCCGCTGGCCGAAATCGCCCCCGACAAGGTGCCGCGCGCGGCGCTGGCGCGGGTTTCGGACCAGGTCATCGAGCGCATCCGCGGCTGACCGGCGGCCGGGCGAGAGCCCGCCCGGCCGGCCCGGTACCGCCCTCCCGGTACACTTGCACGGTTTTTCATCACGCTGTCACACGCTTGTGGCAGGCAAGTCCCGAGATCCCAGGAGAGCGCCACCCATGTTCGGCAAGCTGCTGCCCCGCGAGGGGAATTTTTTTGAGATGTTCAACCAGCACGCCGAGCGCATCGTCGAGGCGGCGCGGGCGTTCGAGCAACTGGTGACCAACTACAGCGACGTGCACCTGCGCGAGCAGTACAACCGCGACGTCGACAACGCCGAGCGCGCCGCCGACCGCGTGACGCACGACGTCAACCGGCTGATCCACAAGACTTTCATCACGCCCATCGACCGCGAGCAGATCCACAAGCTCATCAACACGATGGACGACGTGGCCGACCTGATCCAGGACTCGGCCGAGACCATGGCGCTGTACGACGTGCGCCACATGACCGAGGAAATCGTGCGCCTCACCTCGCTGAGCGTGAAGTGCTGCGACCGCCTGAAGGACGCCGTGAAGTTCCTCGGCCGCATCGCCGACCCGGCGGTGGCCGAGGCCACCCTCAAGACCTGCGAGGAGATCGACCGCCTCGAGTCCGACGCCGACCGTGTGATGCGCAGCGCCATGAGCAAGCTGTTCCGCGAGGAGCCCGACGTGCGCGAGGTGATCAAGCTCAAGGCGATCTACGAGCTGCTGGAGACGATCACCGACAAGTGCGAGGACGTGGCCAACGTGATCGAGGGCATCGTCCTCGAGAATTCGTAAGCGGGCAGCGACCGATGGCAACGGTTCAGGTCGCCCTCTGGGTGGTTGTGGTGCTGGTCGCTCTGGCGATCCTGTTCGACTTCATGAACGGATTCCACGACGCCGCCAATTCGATTGCGACGGTGGTCTCCACCGGGGTGCTCCGGCCGGGGCAGGCCGTGGTCTTCGCGGCCTTCTTCAACCTGGTCGCGATCTTCATCTTTCATCTGAGCGTGGCCGCCACGGTGGGCAAGGGCATCGCCCAGCCCGGCGTGGTCGACGTGCACGTGGTGTTCGGCGCGCTCGTCGGCGCCATCAGCTGGAACCTCGTGACCTGGTACTACGGCATTCCGAGCAGCTCGTCGCATGCGCTGATCGGCGGCATCGTGGGCGCCGTGATCGCCAAGACCGGCACCAGCGGCCTCGTCGCCTCCGGCATCTGGAAGACGGTGGCGTTCATTTTTGTCTCCCCGCTGCTGGGCTTCCTGCTGGGCTCGCTGATGATGGTCGTGGTGGCCTGGGGCTTCCGCCGTGCCACTCCGTCGCGCATCGACCGCTGGTTCCGCCGGCTGCAGCTGGTCTCGGCCGGCGCCTACAGCCTGGGCCACGGCGGCAACGACGCGCAGAAGACCATCGGCATCATCTGGATGCTGCTGATCGCCACGGGCTACGCTTCCGCCGGCGAATCGGCGCCTCCGAACTGGGTCATCGTGAGCTGCTATGCCGCGATCGCGCTGGGCACCATGTTCGGCGGCTGGCGCATCGTGAAGACCATGGGCCAGAAGATCACCAAGCTCAAGCCCGTGGGCGGCTTCTGCGCCGAGACCGGCGGCGCGCTGACCCTGTTCCTGGCCACCGCGCTGGGCATTCCGGTGTCGACCACCCACACCATCACCGGCGCCATCGTCGGCGTGGGCTCCACGCAGCGCGCGAGCGCGGTGCGCTGGGGCGTGGCGGGGAACATCGTCTGGGCCTGGATCTTCACGATCCCGGCTTCGGCGTTCGTGGCGGCTATTGCTTACTGGATCAGCATGCAGCTGTTCTGACGGCGGCTACTGCGAAATCTTCCGCCCCTCTTCGATCTGGTGCTCGAAGTAGCGCTGGAAGCTGAAGACGATGCTGGCCATCAGGATCGTGCTGCCGAAGAAGAGGGCCAGCACGACGGCGCCGATGGTGAACCAGTTGGTGCGGCCGGGTTCGGCATCGGCCGGGGCGCTGGCGTTGAAGCGGGCGTTCCACTTCTCGGGCGTCATGAGGCCGTAGACGATGGCCATCAGCGCGCAGCCGGCGATGGTGAAGCCCAGCAGCGGGATCAGCGCCCAGCTCAATCCGTCGTCCACGCCGTACATGCGCACGCGCTCGATGCCGTAGACGCCCAGCGCGGTGGGAATGGGCAGCAGCCAGCCGAGCCAGTCGCCCATGCCGCGCAGGTAGAAACGGTGCAGCCCCAGGGGGCCGCCGAGGAAGGAGAGCCAGGCGGCAACGGTCTTGTTTTTCATTCGGGTCTGGTGGTGCTGCCTTCGCCGAGCACCTTTTCCATCAATACGACGTCGCGCCATTCGCCGAACTTCCAGCCACAGTCCTTCAGCACGCCGACGTGCGAGAAGCCCTGGCTGCGATGCACGCCGATGGAGCCCGCGTTGGCCGAGTCGCCGATCACCGCGATCAGCTTGCGCACGCCCGCTGCCTCGGCTGCCTGCGACAGCGCCGCCAGCAGCTTGGCGCCCAGACCCTTGCCGCGTGCTGACTCCGACACGTAGATCGAGTCTTCTGCAGAGAAACGGTATGCGGGGCGTGGCTTGAACCAGTTGCAGTAGGCAAAACCCAACACTTTTCCGTCTTCCTCGGCAACCAGGTACGGCAGGTTCCTGGAGAGCACGTCCGCGCGGCGGGCGGCCATGTCGTTGGGGGAGGGAGGCTCTGTCTCGAAGGTGCCGGTGCCGTGCAGCACGTGGTGGGCGTAGATGGCCGTGACGGCCGCGATGTCTGCTTCGGTGCAGGGGCGGATGGCGAGGGGCATGCGGGTGAAACGGATGGCGTGAGGCCGGAATTCGGATAAAAACGCGGGTCGGGCTATAATCGCGGGCTTTTCAGCGTGTCGCTGGCCGGGTGGCCAGTCGCGTGTCTCGACGCTGGAAGAACATTGTGAGCGGGCCTTTTCCAATCCACGAGGCCTGCTGACCACCCAAGGATAAATCATGGTCGTCATTCGACTCTCCCGCGGCGGCTCCAAAGGCCGTCCGTTCTTCAACATCGTCGTGTCGGACAAGCGCGTTCGCCGCGATGGCCGTTTCATCGAGCGTCTGGGCTTCTACAACCCGATCGCCAAGGAAAACGAAGAAAGCATCCGTATCGCCCAGGACCGCCTGGCGTACTGGAAGAGCGTCGGCGCACAAGCTTCGCCGACCGTTCTGCGCCTGATCAAGCAAGCTGCAGCCGCAGCTCCCAAGGCGGCGGCCTAAGCCGCCCGCACGGCGATGCTCCCCGCACTCGAAGCCGCCGAATTGCCGGCGGATGCGATCGAAGTAGGGCGCATCGCCGATGCCTGGGGCATCAAGGGCTGGTTCAAGGTCCTGCCCCACAGCGCCCAGCCCGAGGCGCTCTTCTCATCGAAGCGCTGGTTCCTGCAGGCTCCCGGAGCCTCGGCGAGCACAGCCTTCCGGCTCGCGATCCGCGAAGCCAAGGAACATTCCGACTGCATCGTCGCCACGTCCGTGGACGTGCCCGACCGCAACGCCGCCGAGGCGCTGCGCGGCGCGCGCGTGTTCGTGCCGCGCTCCAGCTTTCCGACGGCCGGCGACGACGAGTACTACTGGGTCGACCTGATCGGCCTGTCCGTGGTCAACCGCGAAGGAGTGGCGCTCGGCACGGTGCGCGAGCTGCTCGCAACCGGCCCGCAGACCACTCTGGTGCTTGCCGCCGAAGAAGGCGGCAAGGCCATCGAGCGGATGGTGCCCTTCGTCTCGGCTTTCGTCGACAAGGTCGACTTGCCCGGGCGCCTCATCTCCGTCGACTGGCAGCCGGACTACTGACCGGCGCCCCGCGCGGCATGCGCTTCGACGTTCTCACGCTCTTTCCCGAACTTTTCGCGCCCTTCATGGCCAGCGGCGTGACGCGCCGCGCCTACGAGTCGAAGCAGGTCGAAGTGGTGCTGTGGAATCCGCGCGACTTCGCGCAGGGCAACTACAAGCGCGTGGACGACCGGCCGTTCGGCGGCGGTCCCGGCATGGTCATGATGGCCGAGCCCCTGTCCGACTGCCTCGACGCGGCGCTGGCCGCGCGTGGAACCGAAGCGCCGGTCATCCTGTTTTCTCCCATCGGCGAGGTGCTGCGGCACGAGGTGGTCGAGCGCTGGTCGGCAAGCGAGGGCGCCGTGCTGGTGTGCGGCCGCTACGAGGGCATCGACCAGCGTTTCATCGATGCGCGCGTCACCCACCAGATCAGCCTTGGCGATTTCGTGCTTTCCGGTGGCGAGATCGCGGCCATGGCGCTGCTCGATGCGGTGGCGCGGCTGCAGCCGGGCGTGCTCGGGGACGAGGCCAGCCATGTGCAGGACAGCTTCAATCCGGCACTCGACGGCCTCCTCGACTGCCCGCATTACACGCGGCCCGAGCAATGGAACGGGCAGGGCGTGCCGGCGCCGTTGCTCTCGGGCCATCACGCGCAGATCGAGCGCTGGCGGCGCGACCAGCGCCTTGCCATCACGGCCGGGCGGCGCCCCGAGCTCATCGACGCGGCCCGTGCGGCGGGACGTCTTGGCAAGGCCGATGAGGCCGCGCTGAAAAAAAAGCTATAATCCAGGGTTACCCGATCCTCTGTCCGGCCGCGCCCGGTCTTCCCATGGAAGCCAAAGGCGCCTTTTGTGTAGCCCGGCACGATCGAATTTCAGGAAATCATGAACCTCATCCAGACCCTCGAGCAGGAAGAAATCGCCCGTCTCGGCAAGACCATCCCCGAATTCATGCCCGGTGACACGGTCATCGTCAGCGTGAACGTCGTCGAAGGCACCCGCAAGCGCGTGCAGGCCTACGAAGGCGTCGTGATCGCCAAGCGCAACCGTGGCCTCAACAGCGGCTTCACCGTTCGCAAGATCTCCAGCGGCGAAGGCGTGGAGCGTACCTTCCAGACCTACAGCCCGCTGATCGCCGGCATCGAGGTCAAGCGTCGTGGCGATGTGCGCCGCGCCAAGCTGTACTACCTGCGCGACCGCAGCGGCCGCTCGGCACGCATCAAGGAAAAGCTGCCGAGCAAGTCGACGGCTGCGACGGCCGCGTAAAGCAGCCTTCCTGTCGTGCAAGAAAAGCCGCCGTTCTGGCGGCTTTTTGCGTTGTTGCCCCCGCTCAGCGACAACTTTCCGTTTTTCCGCTCTACTTCCGCTCTGTTTCACTCAACCCCGACCCCGGTACCTTTCATCTCTTGACCAACTCATCCATTTCCCCGCAGGCCGCCTCCGCCGAAATCGTCAACGCCGTGGCGCCGCCCACGCTGATGCAATTCGACCCGCGCAAGGTGCCCTTCGTGGCTGGTGAGGTCGAGGGACTGCCGCCGGTGGCTGCGGAGCAGCTGACGGCACAGGCGCTGCGCACGCGTTTCGCCACCCCTCCCGTCTGGACGCCCGAGTTGCGCCGCGAGCCGCGCATGACCGATCGCGTTCCGGCCCAGGCTGCAGTGCTGGTGCCGATCGTGCAGCGTCCGGAGGGCGCGACCGTGCTGCTCACCGAGCGAACCTCGAACCTGTCGACCCACTCGGGCCAGGTCGCCTTTCCCGGCGGCCGCGTCGATCCGGAAGACGCCAACATCGCCGCCGCCGCCTTGCGCGAAGCCTGGGAAGAAGTCGGCCTCTCGGCCCGATACATCGAGGTGCTCGGCAGCCTGCCGACGTACACGACCGTGACCTCCTTTATCGTGACGCCGGTTGTCGCGCTGGTGCAGCCCGATTTCGAGCTGACCATCAACCCCTACGAGGTTGCCGATGCCTTCGAGGTGCCGCTCGCCTGGCTGATGGATCCGGCCAATCATCGTCACCACACCGTGCCAGCACCCGACGGCACCCGGCGCCAGTGGTACTCCATGCCTTACCAGGACGGCCCGGACGAGCGCTTCGTGTGGGGCGCGACCGCCGGCATGCTGCGCAATCTCTACCGTTTTCTGGCGGCTTGAGCCCAGCCTGAATGCGGCCTGAATCTTCAGGCGCTCTCGCTATCATCGAAGGATGAGCTTTTTTGCCATCCTGTGCGCGCTGCTGATCGAGCAGGTGCGGCCGCTGGGCCCGCACAACCCCGTGTACGGCGCGGTGCTTGCGTGGACGCGCTGGACCAGCCGCAACTTCGACGCGGGCAAGCCGCATCACGGATGGATCGCATGGGGGCTCGCTGTATTCGTGCCCACGATTGGCGCACTCGGCGTGCACTGGCTTCTGGTACTTACGCTCGGCCTTCCTTTCGCGGTGCTCTGGAGCATCGCGGTGCTCTACGTCACGCTGGGCTTCCGGCAGTTCAGCCACCATTTCACCGACATCCGCGACGCGCTCGACGAAGGCGACGAGCCCCTGGCGCGCTCGCTGCTGGCGCACTGGCAGGGTGTCGACGCGGCAGATCTGCCGCGCAGCGAGATCGTGCGCCACGTCATCGAGCATTCGGTGATCGCCGCGCACCGCCACGTGTTCGGCGTGCTCGCATGGTTCTCGATCATCGCGGCCGTCGGCCTCGGGCCCGCAGGCGCCGTGTTCTACCGGATGAGCGAGTTCGTCTCGCGCTACTGGGCACACAAGAACGGCGCCGCGGTCCAGCCTTCCAGTGTTTCGGTGCAAGAGGCCGCAGACCGCGCCTGGCACGCCATCGACTGGCTGCCCGCGCGCATCACTGCGCTGGGCTTCGCGGTGGTCGGCAGCTTCGAGGAAGCGATCGACTGCTGGCGCAACGACGCGCAACGCTTTCCCAACGAGAACGACGGGGTGATCCTCGCGGCCACCTCGGGAGCGGTCAATGTGCGTCTGGGCGGCGGCTCGCTGCGGCCGATCCCGGTTGCCGACCCGCTGCCGCGCGCCCAGGCCGGTGAATCGCTGGCCGATGGCCGCCGCACCGACAGCGGCAGCACGCCGGGCCGCGAACCCGAGCCAGGGCATCTGCGCAGCGTCGTGGGCCTTGTCTGGCGCTCGGTGGTGATGTGGATGGTGCTGCTGGCCCTGCTGACCCTGGCTCGCCTGCTCGGCTGAGCGAAGGCTGAAGCCATGACCCAGCAACAGCAGCAGCCGGTACCGGCCTTCTGGAGCCCCCGGATCGCCGCGCTCGAGCCCTATGTGCCCGGCGAGCAGCCGCGCATCGCGAACCTCGTCAAGCTCAACACCAACGAGAACCCGTATCCGCCATCGCCGGTTGCGGTGGAAGCCATCCGCCGCGCCGCCGAAGACGGCCTGGAGCGCTACCCGGATCCCACCTCGCTCGCGCTGCGCGAGGCCGTCGCCCGCCGGCATGGCCTGGAGCCCGGCGAGGTCTTCGCCGGCAATGGTTCCGACGAGGTGCTCGCGCACGCCTTCTTCGCGTTCTTCCAGCAGGCCGCCCCCCTGCTGATGCCGGACGTTAGCTACAGCTTCTACAAGGTCTATGCGCAGCTCTACGGCATTGCCTGCGAGCAGCAGCCCGTGGACGAGGGCCTGGGCATCGACATCGATGCACTCGCGGTTCGTGCGCGCCGGGGGTGCGCGGGCATCGTCATCGCGAATCCGAACGCGCCGACGGGCATCGGACTGCCGCTGTCGCGCATCGAGCAATTGCTCGAAGCCTGCCCCGATCGCGTGGTATTGGTCGATGAGGCGTATGTCGACTTCGGTGGCGAGAGCGCGCTGCCGCTGATCCGCAAGTACCCCAACCTGCTCGTGGTCCAAACCCTCTCGAAGTCGCGCGCATTGGCCGGCTTGCGCGTGGGCTTTGCCTGCGGGCAGGCGCACCTGATCGACGCCCTGGTCCGCGTCAAGGACAGCTTCAATTCGTACCCGCTCGACCGGCTGGCCTCGGCGGGCGCCGTCGCCGCGCTCGAGGACGAAGCCTGGTTCCGCGAGGCCTGCGGCAAGATCGTCGACACCCGCGAGGGCCTGACCCTCCAGCTCGAGGACCTGGGCTTCGAAGTGCTGCCCTCGCAGACCAACTTCGTCTTCGCGCGCCACCCGAAGCGCGATGCGGCCGAACTGGCCGCCTCGCTGCGCGAGCGCGCGGTGCTGGTGCGGCACTTCAGGCAGCCGCGCATCGCGCAGTACCTGCGCATCAGCATCGGTACGCGGGAGCAATGCAGCGTGCTCGTGCAGCGGCTGCAGGACATCCTCGACTCGACTCCATGAAAGATACCCAACCCATGCCGGTCCAGGACTCCGATCCGCGCGCCGAGGCTTGCGCCGCCTTCTGGGAGGCCGTGAGCACCCGGCTCGAAAGCCTGCGGGCCTTGCCTGCCCGTGAGCTGATGGAGGGGCTGAACCAGCTGCTGGAGCCCCATTTCCCTAGGCTGGCGGCCGAGGTGGCCGGCGATCCGCCCGTCTTCAAGCTCGTGCTGACCGCCCATGGCTCGGTGGACGACTTCGAGGACCTGATGATGCTGGTGCAGTCCAGCCCCAGGCTGCCGCGTGTGGAGGTGGAAGCCTTCCGCCAGCGCGCGAGCGATGGCTTCGGCATGCGCATGAACAACTTCGAACTGGCGAGCTCCGAGGTGCTGGTCAAGCATGAGCCCTACCGCGGGCGGGTGGCGCTGGAGATCGGCTTCGCCAAGCCGATCCCGATGGACATGCAGGACCACGCACGCCACATGAGCCTCATCATGCTCGACCACATCCTGGGCGAGTACGACTTCGCCGTGAAGGTGGGCGCGGTCGATTACGTGGAGGCTGATGCGCAGGCTGGTTTCAAGGGCGTGCCGCTCGACGATTTCGTCCCCCTGTTCGACGCCTGCTGGCGGGACGAACTGGGCCACACCGGCGTGTTCGCGCCGGGCGAGCATGCCTGGTCGGGCGTGAGCGCGACGCGCACGGCCGAGGACGGCCGCGAGATCGAGATGATCGTGATGCGCAACGACAGCGCCACCGCGCTGGTGGGCCGTGCCGACCTGTGCCATCGCCTGTCCGTGGCGGTTCCGGTCGAATCGGGCGAGGAGCTGGAAGAGGCTCGCGGCTATGAAGACCGGCTGACTGCGCGGCTGCAGGTGCACGAGGCCGGCTGCTGCACTCACGTGGTGCTGGAGGAGGGCGTGCGCACCATCCACTTCCAGGTGACCGATCCGGGCAGCGCGATCACGCAGGCTCAATCGCTGCAGGACGACATGGATCTGGCTGCGACGATGGAACTGGTCTTCGACCCGACCTGGCAGTCGTACCGGGTCTGGCTCGGCTGAAGCTGCCTCTGGTTCGCCAGATCAGTACCGCTTCTGGCTCAGCTCGGCGAAGAGCTCGCCGTAGATCCTGTAGCGGCTCGCGCTGATGGCGCCCGACGCACCGGCGGTTTCCACGTTCGCGATCACGCCGCAGCCCGGCTCGTGCAGGTGCGTGCAGTTGTAGAACTTGCAGTCGCCTGCGTGCTCGGCGATGTCGGGCATGAGGCTGGCGAGTTGCATCGGCGCGATGTGGTTCAGGCCGAATTCCTGGAAGCCCGGCGAATCGATCAGGCCGGTGGTGCGGGCCTCGTCGATCCAGTACCAGGTGGTGCTCGTGGTGGTGTGCTTGCCGGAGTTGAGCGCCTGCGAGATCTCCTGCGTCAGCACGGCCGCGCCAGGCACCAGCAGGTTGGTCAGCGTGCTCTTGCCCGAGCCGGACGGGCCCAGTACCAGGGTGGACTTGCCGGCGAGCAGTTTCATCAGCGAGGCGCGGTCCGCCTCCGCCGAAGCCTTCAGCGACAGCGGCAGCACGCCGTGGTGCATGCGTCGATAGGGCGCCAGCCTCGCCCAGGCGCGCTCGAAGGGCTCGACCAGATCGCTCTTGTTCAACGCGATGATGGGCGCGATGCGCTCGGCCTCGGCGGCGATCAGCGCGCGGGCCAGCTGGTGTTCGGAAAACTCTGGCTCGGCCGCGATCAGGATCAGCACATGGTCGAGATTGGCCGCGAATGACTTGGTGCGGATCTCGTCCTGGCGGTAGAAGAGATTGCGCCGCGGCAGCACCTGCTCGATGGTGCCTTCGTCCTCGCTGGCCTGCCAGTGGACGCGGTCGCCGACCACGGCCTGGCTCTTCTTGCCGCGCGGATGGCAGATCAGCCGTTCGCCTGCGGGTGTTTCGACGAGGCAGTGGCGCCCGTGGCTGGCGACGACGAGGCCTTCGTGGAGTGCCTTCGCAGCGGCGGCTGCGGGCGCGGCGCGGCCGGGCTTAGCCAAGAGCGCCTTCCATCAGGCGGCGGGCGCGGCGCCGACCAGCGCGTCGGCCTGGCGGGCGCAGTCGAAGTCGGTGGTCGACAGGCCGCCCACGTCGTGCGTGTTGAAGCGCACCACGCAGCGGTTGTAGTGCACCGACAGGTCGGGATGATGATCTTGCGTGTGCGCCACGAAGGCGAGGGCGTTCACGAAGGCGATGGTCTCGAAGTAGTTGGCGAAGCTGAAGGTCTTCTCGATGGCGACATCTGCGCCGTCGCCCGTGAGCCTCCAGCCGTCGAGGCGCGCCAGGCCCGAGACGATCTCGGTGGCGCTCAGCGCCTTGCGGGGAGGGAGGTTCTTCCAGTCCTTGGGCTTGAACATGCTGCTCATGATGGGCTTCTTCGAGTGAGGGGCGCGGCCGGGTCAGGCCGGGGCTGCCATGCGCGCGAGGCGCTCGGAGGCCGGGGGATGCGAATAGTAGAACTTGACGAACACGGGGTCGGGCGTGAGCGTCGAAGCGTTGTCCTGGTAGAGCTTGAGCAGGGCGGCCGACAGGTCGGCGCCGCTGGTCTGGGCCACCGCGTAGGCGTCGGCCTCGAACTCGTGCTTGCGCGACAGCAGCGCGGGCAGCGGCGCCACGAAGAAGCCGAACACCGGCACGGCGAGCATGAACAGCAGCAGCGCCAGCGCGCTGTTGGGCGCCGTCATGTTGGGCTGCACACCCAGGCCGGCATAGAACCAGACCTGCGTCGACACCCAGCCCAGCAGGGCGAAACCAGCCAGGCTCAGCGCGAACATCGCAATCAGCCGCTTGACGATGTGACGGTGCTTGAAGTGCCCCAGCTCGTGCGCGAGCACCGCCTCGACCTCGCCGGCATTCAGCTGGCGCAGCAGCGTGTCATAGAACACCACGCGCTTGCTGGCGCCGAAGCCAGTGAAGTAGGCGTTGGCATGGGCGCTGCGCGTGCTGCCGTCCATCACGAACAGGCCCTTGGCCGCGAAGCCGCAGCGCTTCATGAGGGCCGTTACGCGTTCCTTGAGCGTGGGGTCGTCCAGCGGCTGGAACTTGTTGAACAACGGCGCGATGAAGGTCGGGTAGATCAGCATCAGCAGGAGGTTGAAGCCCATCCAGGCGCCCCAGGCCCACAGCCACCACAGCTGGCCGGCTGCGCCCATGAGCCAGAGGATCAGGGCGGCGATGGGCAGTCCGATCACCGCGCCCAGGAGCGTGGACTTGAGCGTGTCCGCCAGCCAGAGCTTCCAGGTCATCTTGTTGAAGCCGAAGCGTTCTTCGAGCCTGAAGGTCTGCCAGAGCGTGAAGGGCAGCTCGAGCAGCCCGCCGATGGCCGCGAAGGCTGCCAGCAGCACCAGTTGCTGCACCATGCCGCCGCCGATCCAGCCCAGCAGGAGCTTGTTGAGCAGGTCAAGTCCGCCGAGCAGGGTCCAGCCGAGCAGCAGCGCCGCGCTCCATGCCATCTCGACCAGGCCGAATCGCGCCTTGGCGATCGTGTAGTCGGCCGCCTTCTGGTGCGCGGCGAGGGTGATGGTCTGCGCGAAGGCTGCAGGGACGGTGCCGCGGTGCTGCGCCACGTGGCGGACCTGTCGCGTGGCCAGCCAGAACTTCACGAGCAGGCCCGCGACGATCGCGGCCGCGAAAGCGATGGTGAAGATGAGCGAATAGGACATGGATCGGCGAGTTTAGCCCTCGCTATCCGGGGCCGCAGCCCTTCGACGACAATCCTGCGATGCCTGAATCCCTTGACCCGACGCCCTCCGCAGCCGCCCCGACCCTGAAGAAAAGCGACCAGAACCTGGTCTGGCTGGACTGCGAAATGAGCGGTCTGGACCCCGAGAAAGAGCGCCTGCTCGAAATCGCCGTGGTCGTCACCGGCCCCGACCTCACGCCCCGCATCGACGGCCCCGTGCTGGTCATTCACCAGAGCGACGCCGTGCTCGACGGCATGGACGCCTGGAACAAGGGCACCCATGGCCGCAGCGGGCTGATCGACAAGGTCAAGGCGTCCACGCTCGACGAAGCCGCGGCTGAACAGCAGCTGCTGGAATTCATCGCCAAGTACATTCCGCGCAGCGGTTCGCCCATGTGCGGCAACACCATCGGGCAGGACCGGCGTTTCCTCGTCAAGTTCATGCCCAAGCTGGAGGCGTATTTCCACTACCGCAATCTCGACGTGAGCACGCTGAAGGAACTGGCCAAGCGCTGGAAGCCGGCGGCCTACAACAGCTTCAAAAAGCAGCAGGCGCACACGGCGCTGGCGGATGTGCACGAGTCCATCGAGGAACTGGCGCACTATCGAGAGACCTTCCTGCGCCTGGCAGATTGAACAAGGCCAAGGATTAGGTAAAAACCCGAATCCGTGCCATAATCGCAGGCTTCGCTGGCCGGGCAGGCATTTTTAGCCCGGTGAGCGTTTCTCGCATCTCCCTATCTTGCACACCGCGCCCGATCGCATTTGCTGATCAAAAAGGGCCGCAGCCTTGGGCATCCGCCCGAAGTTGAATGTCGTTGGATGGTTGATGTTTTTAACCACCCAACGGGGCGCCGTCCACGGCGGCGCTCGCGTTTGAGATTGAAATTCATGACCGACGCTTTTGAAGCGCAGGGCGAGTTCGCGCCTGTGCAATCCGCTACCCACAACGAATTCACCGCCGCCATGGACACCGTGTCCGAGGCGCCCATCCTCGATGCGCTGGACGGCGCCGCCCCTGAGGCCGCCGCCGAAGAGCCCAGCGCTCCCAATGGCTTCATCAAGCTGGGCCTTGCGCCCGAGCTGATCGCCGCCGTGGCGGACATGGGCTTCACCCAGCCCACCGCCGTGCAGGAAAAGGTCGTTCCCATCGCCATGGGCGAGCAGAACGGCTCGGCCCCCTCGACGCGTTTCGTCGACCTGATGGTTTCGAGCCAGACCGGTTCGGGCAAGACCGCCGCCTTCCTGCTGCCCGTGCTGCACACCCTCATCAAGCGCCAGGCTGAAGCCGAGGCCGCTGCCCGGGCCGAATTCCAGCGCCTGGCCGCCGAAGCCGCCGCCCGCGGCGAAGCTCCGCCCAAGAAGGCGAAGCGTAAGGACCCGACCAACGCCCGCAACTTCAAGGCGGCCACTCCCGGCGCCCTGGTGCTGTGCCCCACGCGCGAACTCGCGCAGCAGGTCGCGCACGACGCCATCGAGCTGGTGCGCCACTGCCGCGGCCTGCGCATCGCGAACGTGGTGGGCGGCATGCCTTACCAGCTCCAGATCGCTCGTCTGCAGAACGCCGACCTCGTGGTCGCCACGCCGGGCCGCCTGCTCGACCTGCAGCGCTCGATGCAGATCAAGCTCGACCAGGTCAAATTCCTGGTGGTCGACGAAGCCGACCGCATGCTCGACCTGGGCTTTGCCGACGATCTGGCCGAGATCAACCAGCTCACCATCGAGCGCCAGCAGACCATGATGTTCAGCGCCACCTTCGCGCCGCGCATCCAGCAGCTGGCCGCCCGCGTGATGCGCGAGCCGCAGCGCGTGACCATCGACAGCCCGCAGGAAAAGCACGCCAACATCAAGCAGGTGCTGTTCTGGGCCGACAACGCCCAGCACAAGCGCAAGCTGCTCGACCACTGGCTGCGCGACACCAGCATCAACCAGGCCATCGTGTTCGCTAGCACGCAGGTCGAGTGCGACGGCCTCGCCAACGACCTGCAGCAGGACGGCTTCAGCGCCGTCGCGCTGCACGGCGCCCTGAGCCAGGGCCTGCGCAACCGCCGCCTGATGGCGCTGCGCAACGGCCAGGTGCAGATCCTGGTGGCCACCGACGTGGCTGCGCGCGGCATCGACGTGCCGACCATCACCCACGTCTTCAACTTCGGCCTGCCGATGAAGGCCGAGGACTACACCCATCGCATCGGCCGCACCGGCCGCGCGGGCCGCGACGGCATCGCCGTCACTTTCGCGGAATTCCGCGATCGCCGCCGGATCATGGACATCGAGCACTACAGCCGCCAGCAGTTCAAGGCCGAGGTGATCCCCGGCATGGAACCGCAGCAGCGCATGCCGCAGTCGCGCCCTGATTTCGGTGGCCGCGGCGGTCACTCGCGCGACCGCAAGTTCGGCGGTGGCGGCGGCTACCGTGGCGGCAATGGCGGCGGCTATGCCGGCGCCAGCGGCTTCAACGACCGCAACTCGCGCGGCCCCGGTGCATCGGGCTCGCGTGGCGGCTACCAGGGCCAGAACGCCGGTTTCGGCGGCGGCCGTGACGAAGGCGGCAACGGCGGCGGCTATGGCCGCAAGCCGGGCTGGGGCGACAGCGCTCCGCGCGGCGGCCACGGTCACGGCGGCGGCCGCGGCGACGGCGGTTTCGCGCCCCGCGGCAATGGCGCCGGCCATGGCGGCCTGGGCAAGGTGTTCGTGCCCCGCGATGCGCAGAAGCGCGCGTTCAAGCCCGGCCGCTGATCCTTCCGGGAACGCAGCCTGACGGCTGCGCCCTCCCATCCTTGCGAAAGCCCGCGTTCTCACGAGCGCGGGCTTTTTTCATTTCGGGCGCGTTCCGGGTTTCCGAGCACGCCGCCCCCGTCGAGTTTGATTGACATCTGAATCGATGAAAAGTAATGTAATGGCGCATCGCTTCCCCGGAGTCGTATCTCGACTGCCGGTTCATCGACACCTGCTTTTCGACTTTCGACATGAAAATTGCGATTCTTGGGGGTGGTCATGGCGCCTACGCGGCTGCCGCGGACCTGTCTGAAACCGGTCATGAAGTGCGCCTGTGGCGCCGCGATGCCCAAGCGCTGCAGCCGTTGCTGCGCGCCGGCGCGATCACGCTGAAGGACGCCGACGGCTCGCGCGAGGTGCCCATCGCGCTCGCCACCGCCGACATCGGCGCCGCCATGCAGGGCGCCGAGCTGATCGTCATACCGACTCCTGCCATCGCCCAGCACGACATCGCGCTCGCCATGGCGCCGCACCTGGTCGACGGCCAGGTCGTCTTCCTGCCGCCGGGCACATTCGGCAGCTACGTGATGGCGCGCACCGTGAAGGACGCCGGCAGCCGCGCCGACGTGGCCTGGGCCGAAACCGGCACCTTGCCGTACCTGGCGCGCAAGCACGGCGACCGCGAAGTCAACGTCACCATCCGCGCGATCCGGCTGCCGACCGGCGTCTACCCGGCCCGCAAGGAGGTGCAGGCCATCGAGGTGATCCGCAGGGCCTATCCGGCGGTGCATGGCTGCGGCGACGCGCTCTCGGGCGCGCTGATGAACGCGGGTCCCGTCATCCACCCGCCGCTGATGGTGATGAACGCCGCGCCGCTGCAGCACTTCGAGCGCTGGGACATCCACAACGAAGGCACGCAGCGCGCCGTGCGCGACGTGACCGACCGGCTCGACCAGGAGCGCATCGCGGTGCGCGAAGCCTTCGGGCAGGGCTCGCCGCACTATCCGCTGGCCGACCACTACAACAACGACCAGTGGATGTACGGCGATGCGCACAAGCAGCTCGTCAAGTCGGGCGACTGGCGCGAGAACATCGACCTGCACACGCACCGCTACATCACCGAGGACACCGAGCTCGGTCTCGCCTTCCTTGCCTCCGCCGCGCGCCATGCGGGCGTGGATGCACCCATCGCGCACGGCCTCCTGGCCATCGTCGGCGGCTTTCTGGGGCGCGACCTGCGGCGCGGCCCCCGCACCTTCGAGAGCCTGGGCTTCGCCGGCCTGAGCACCGCGCAGCTCAAGCAGAGGCTCCACGATGGCGAATGAAACCGCCTCGCTGCCTCGCTTCGCGGCCGTGGGCGCGGGCCGCATGGGGCGCGGCATCGCCATCGCTTTCGCGTATGCCGGCCACCGCATCTCGCTGATCGACTTGCGCCAGCGCACCGACGAAGCATGGGCGCGGCTGCGCGACGAAGCCAAGGCCGAGATCGAAGCCAGCCTCTCGGGGCTCGCGCAGCTCGGCGTGATCGACGAGTCGAAGATCGCCGACATCGCTGCGCGCGTCGATCCGGTCGATGCCGCTGCCGCCCCGCGGGCACTGGCCGCCGCCGAGCTCGTGTTCGAGGGCGTGCCCGAAACCATGGAAGCCAAGCGCGAAGCCTTCGATCAGCTCAACCGCCATTGCCGCGACGACGCGATCCTCACCTCGACAACCAGCAGCATCCTGGTGACGCAGCTCGCGTCGCTGGTGCGGCTGCCGGGGCGCTTTCTCAACATGCACTGGCTCAACCCGGCCTACGTGATTCCCGTGGTCGAGCTCAGCTGCCACCCCGGTACCGACGCCACGGTGCTCGCTCGCACGAAGGCGCTGATGGAAGAGATCGGCAAACTGCCCGTGGTCTGCGGCGCGTCGCCCGGCTACATCGTGCCCCGCCTGCAGGCGCTGGTGATGAACGAGGCCGCGCGGATGATCGAGGAGGGCGCCGCCACCGCGGAAGAAATCGACAAGGCCACGCGCTACGGCCTGGGCCTGCGTTTCGCGGCACTGGGCGTGGTGGAGTTCATCGACTTCGGCGGCTGCGACATCCTGCACCACGCGAGCCGCGAGATGTCGGCCTCGCTCGATGCGGGCCGCTACACCGCGCCGGCGATCGTCGGGAAGATGGTCGAGCAGGGCCGGCTCGGCCTCAAGAGCGGCAGCGGCTTCTACGACTACGAGGGCCGCGACGTCGCGGCCTACCGGCGCGACGTGCTCTTGCGCACGCTCGGCGAGCTGCGGCACGCGGGCCTGTGGCGTGCGCCTGCCGATCGGACCCTGTCATGACCAGCATCCGCCGCGCATTCGCCGACCTGTCGGTGGGGCAGGTGCACTACGCGGCATGTGGTGACCCGACGGCACCGGCCGTGCTGCTGCTGCACCAGTCGCCGCGCAGCTGGGCCGAATACCGCGCGGTGCTGCCGCTGATCGGCGCGCGCCGCAGGGCCATCGCGATGGATACGGTCGGCTTCGGCGACTCCGCCGACGGCGGCGTGCCGGCGAGCATCGAGCAATGGGCGCGCGTGGCGTGCGAGTTGCTCGATGCGCTCGGCATCGAGAAGGTCGATGTGGTAGGGCATCACACCGGCGGCGTCATCGCGGTCGAGCTTGCAGTGGCGTTTCCGCAGCGCGTTCGCAGCCTGGTGCTGTCGTCCACGCCGTACACCGACGAGCCCTTTCGCAAGGCGCGCGCGCAGCGTCCGCCCATCGACGAAGTCGCGCCCAGCGAAGACGGCAGCCATCTCGCCGCGCTCTGGCAGAAGCGCCAGGGCTTCTATCCGGCCGGTCGTCCCGAATTGCTCGGAGCCTTCGTGCTCGATGCGTTGAAGGTTGCGCGCGTCGAGGAAGGGCACCGTGCCGTGGCGTCGTACCGCATGGAAGAGCGCATCGGCCTGGTGGGACAGCCTGTATTGATTGTGCGCGCCACCGAAGACCCTTTTGCCGCACCTCACGCGGCGGAACTCCAGCACCACCTGCCGCAGGCGCGCATCGTCGACATCGAAGGCGGCATGGTGCCGCTGCCCGACCAGATGCCCGATGCCTTTGCTCGCACGGTGCTCGATTTTCTGGAGAAGCAGCCTTGAAAGCTGTGCGTATCCATGGATTCGATGCCGTGCCCGTGCTGGAAGAGGTCGCCGAGCCCACGGCACGGCCTGGGCGCACCATCGTGCGCATGGAGGCCGCGACGGTCGGGCACATCGACCGCACCGTGTGGCGCGGCAGCTTCCTCAGGCATCCGCCCTTGCCCTACACGCCGGGCGTGGAGGCTGCGGGCGTCGTCATCGCGAGCGGTCGCTACCAGCAGGAGCAGCGCGTCTGGCTGCGAGGAAGCGGCCTGGGCACGCTCTTCGACGGCACGTGGTGCGAGCAGATCGATGCGCCCGACGAGGCGCTGGGCCCGTTGCCCGACGACGTGCCGATGACTTTGGGCGCAGCCTTCTTCTCTCCGACGACGTCGGCGTGGGTGGCGCTGCATGAAGTCGCGAAGCTGAAGGCGGGCGAGCAGGTCCTGGTGACCGGGGCGAGCGGCGCCGTCGGCTCGCTCGTGATGCAGCTTGCGCGCGATGCCGGTTGTGCGGCTGTCGCGGTCGCTGCGGATGCGGAACCGCCTGCAGTGGCCAGCGCCGATCTGCTGATAGATACAGTCGGTGGCAGTGTGCTCGCGCGAACGCTGCCTGCAGTGCGCCCTGGCGGGCGGGCCGTTCTGGTCGGCTACACCGCGGGGCCCGTGCTCTCGCTCGACATCGCGCACTTTCTGCAGCGCGACGTGACACTCTTGCCCCTCAACATGTTCAGGCGCGAAGCTCAAGGCCGCGCAGCGGCGCCCGAGTTGCTTGCCAGGCTCGCGGATGGCCGACTGAGCCTCGACGTGCGGCCGTTCGCGCTTGCGGATGCCGCTGCCGCACTCGACTGGATCGCGCAGCGCGGCCATCGCGGCCGCGCCGTTCTCGTGCCCCGCCTCTGAGCTGCGAGGCCCGAGGGCTCAGTCTTCTTCTCGCTCGTCGGCCGGCAGTCGCATGTGCAGGTCGATCATCTGCCGCAGCGTCTGCTTGAGCTCTTCCGCGCGGCGCAGCCCGAAGGGCTCGAGCACGCGCCGCTCGTGCTCGCGCGCAAGTTCCATCAGGTGCTCGACAGCCTTGAGTCCCTTGCGCGTGATGCGCACCAGCGTGATGCGGCGATCACTCTCATGGGGCAGGCGCTCGACCTGTCCGCGTGCTTCCATGCGATCCAGCAGCCGCGTCACCGTGGGCTGCTTGGTCACGGTGACCTGCGCGAGCTGGCCGATGCTGACCGGCTCGCTGCCCGCGAGCGAGGCCATCACGCGCCACTCCGACACCGAGAAGCCCTGCTGGCGCGCCACTTCGTGGAACTCCGAAGAGATCAACTGGCTGGCCTGCGCCAGCAGCGCAGGAAGGTAGTCATCGACGAAGCGATGCGATTCGACGGGTTGATCAGCCATGAAGGCACCTCACAGTCGCCACGGGCACGCTGCTTGCATGTCTAGGGTAATTCATGATTGTGGATACATTCATTTGTCAACATTATAGAAAGCACGGTGCAACCTCCTGGTCGCATCGTCCCACGACAGACAACAAGGACCCCGATGGCAGAGCGTTCGTTCGTTGAAGAAGTCAAGAAACTGCGGCTTTCTGGTGGGGAAGTCTTCAGGGGCGAGGGCATTCTGGCTGTCACCAAGGCCCTTCTGGAGTCGGGAGTTTCCTATGTGGCCGGCTACCAGGGCGCGCCCATCTCGCATCTGATGGACGTGCTGGCCGATGCGCAGGACATCCTTGCCGAGCAGGGCATCCGCTTCGAGAACAGTGCGAGCGAAGCCACCGCGGCCGCCACGCTCGCAGCCTCCGTCAACTACCCGCTGCGCGGCGCCGTCACCTTCAAGGCTACCGTGGGTACCAACGTGGCTTCCGACGCGCTGGCCAACCTGGCATCGGGCGGCGTGACCGGCGGCGCGCTCATCATCGTGGGCGAGGACTACGGCGAAGGCTCCTCGATCATGCAGGAGCGCAGCCACGCCTTCGCGATGAAGTCGCAGATCTGGCTGCTCGATCCGCGCCCCAACCTGCCCAGCATCGTCGATGCGGTCAAGCAGGGATTCGATCTCTCCGAGGCCAGCAACACGCCCGTGATGCTGCAGCTGCGCATCCGCGCCTGCCACGTGCACGGCCACTTCGTCGCGGGCGACAACAAGCGCGCGAAGTTCACGCTGAAGGATGCGCTCGAGAATCCGCAGCGCGACGTGGGCCGCATCGTGCTGCCGCCTGCGAGCTTCGTCCATGAACAAGAGAAGGTGAAGGACCGCTGGCCCGCGGCCGTGCGCTTCATCGAGGAGCGCAAGCTCAACGAGTTCTTCTCGGAAGACGCCGACGACATCGGCATCATCGTGCAGGGCGGCAGCTACAACACGCTGGTACGCGCGCTCGAACGCCTCGGCCTCGCGGACGTCTACGGCAACACACGGGTGCCGCTGTACGTGATGAACGTTGCCTACCCCGTCATCGAAAGCGAGGTGATCCGCTTCTGCGAAGGCAAGCGCGCAGTGCTCGTGGTGGAGGAGGGACAGCCGAACTTCGTCGAGCAGAACCTCGCGACCATCCTGCGCCAGGCCGGGTCCTCCACGGTGTTGCACGGCAAGGACATGCTGCCGGTGGCCGGCGAATACACGGCCGCCGAGCTGCTCAAGGGTGCGCGCAGCTTCTGCGAGCGCTACGAACGCCTCGCGCCGTTGTCGGTGCCCGCGCCCGCGCGCAAGGTGATCCCGCTGACCGAAGTCGCTGCCGAGCCTGCGCAGCCCGTCGCGCCGCTCGGCGAGGTGGTTCATGCCCGTCCGCCGGGCTTCTGCACCGGCTGCCCCGAGCGCCCCATCTTCAGCGCGATGAAGCTGGTCGAGCGCGAACTCGGCCCGCACCATGTGAGCGCCGACATCGGCTGCCACCTGTTCTCCATCCTGCCGCCCTTCAACATCGGCAACACCACCATGGGCTACGGCCTGGGCGGCGCGGGCGCCGCGGCGCTCAACGCACCCGCCGGCAAGCGTGCGATCTCGATGATGGGCGACGGCGGCTTCTGGCACAACGGCCTGACCAGCGGCGTGGCCAACGCGGTCTTCAACAAGAGCGACAACCTCACCATCGTCGTCGACAACAACTACACCTCGGCCACCGGCGGGCAGGACATCCTCTCGTCGAACGCCGTCAACAAGACGCGCAGCACCGGCCACGAGATCGAGAGCGCCGTGCGCGGCGTCGGCGTGAAGTGGGTGAAGACGATGCGCCGTACCTACGACATCGCCGGCATGCGCGACGCGCTCAAGGAGGCGCTGACCACCAAGGAAAAAGGCCCGAAGGTGCTGATCGCCCAGTCGGAGTGCATGCTCAACAAGCAGCGCCGCGAGAAGCCGCTGGTGCGCAAGGCCATCGCCGACGGCAAGCGCATGGTGCGCGAGAAGTTCGGCGTCGATTCCGACACCTGCACCGGCGACCACTCCTGCATCCGCCTTTCGGGCTGTCCGTCGCTGTCGATCAAGCCCAACCCCGATCCGCTTCGCACCGACCCGGTCGCGGCGGTGCTCGACAGCTGCGTGGGCTGCGGTGTGTGCGGCGAGGTCTCGCACGCCGCGGTGCTGTGCCCCTCCTTCTACAAGGCGCAGATCGTGAGCAACCCCAGCCGCTGGGACCAACTGCGCGAGCGCATGCGCGCAGCCGTCATCGGCTGGATGCAGCGCGGCGAGGCTCGCCGCCGTGAAGCCTATGCCTTCTGAAGCGATGACGAACATCAGGGCCCAGCCTATCAAGATCGCTATCCTCGCCATGGGCGGGGAGGGCGGCGGCGTGCTCGCCGACTGGATCGTCGACATGGGCGAGGCCAACGGCTACGTCGCCCAGACCACCTCCGTGCCGGGCGTTGCCCAGCGTACCGGCGCGACCATCTACTACGTCGAGCTTTACCCATCGTCGCAAGCAGAGAACGACGGCGGCACGCCGGTGCTCGCGCTGATGCCGCTGCCGGGCGACGTCGACGTGGTGCTCGCATCCGAGCTGATGGAAGCCGGCCGTGCCGTGCAGCGCGGCCTGGTCACGCGCGAACGCACCACGCTGATCGCTTCCACGCACCGCGTGTTCTCCATCGCCGAGAAGAGCGCGATGGGCGACGGCCGCGTCGACAGCGGCCAGCTCCTCGCGCACACGGCCAACGCCGCCAAGCGCTTCATCCGCTTCGACATGGCCCAGGCCGCCGAGGCTTCGGGCAGCGTGATCAGCGCAGTGCTCTTCGGTGCGCTGGCGGGCTCGGGCGTGCTGCCCTTCAGCCGCGCGCAGTTCGAAGCGACCATCGAACGCGGCGGCGTGGGCGTGAAGCCCAGCCTCAAGGCCTTCGGTGCGGCGTTCGAGCGTGCACAGGGCGGCGACGATGGCGAGCCGGTGAAGGAAGCACCTATCGCCGCCCCCGCACCGCAGCCGCGCCACCCCGCCGTGCGCTCACTGGTCAAGCGCGTGCAGAACAGCTTCCCGGTCGAAGCGCAAGACCTGCTGCTCGAAGGCGTGCGCCGCCTCATCGACTACCAGGACCCGGCCTACGCCGACCTCTACCTCGACCGCATGGCTTCCATCGCGGCCTTGCCCTCGGGCGATCGTCGCCTGCTTCGCGAGACCGCGCGCCATCTCGCGCTGTGGATGTCCTACGAAGACACTGCCCGCGTCGCGGCTCTCAAGACCCGCGCCACCCGCTTCGAGCGCGTGCGCGGCGAAGCGCGCGTGCAACCGGGACAGGTACTCGCCATCAACGAGTACATGCACCCGCGTCTGCAGGAGATCTGCGAGACCCTGCCCGGCGGCATCGGCCGCTGGCTGATGAACTCGACGCTGCCGAAGAAGATCGTCGAGCGCTTCACCCAGCACGGCCGCGTCATCCAGACCAGTTCGCTGCGCGGCTATCTCATGCTGCGCATGGTGGCTGCCTGCAAGCGCTGGCGCCTCTCCACCATGCGCTACGCCGAGGAGAACCGCCGCATCGAAGAATGGCTGCAGCGCATCGCCGCCACCGCGCAGCGCAATCCGGAGCTTGCCGTCGAACTGGCCCAGTGCCAGCGCCTCGTCAAGGGCTACAGCGACACGCACGAGCGCGGCATCCGCAACTACGACACCGTCATGCGTGCCTTCGAGCGCGCCGGCGACGCACTGGCGCCGGCCACGCTGCGCGAATTGCGCGACGCCGCATTGGCCGACGAGCATGGCCACAAGCTGCGGGCCGCACTGGTGCAGCACGCATTGGCCTGAGAAGAGACTCCGAAGATGACCGCACCCTCAGCCACCCTTTCATTGCGCGTCACCGAAGCGCGGCAACTGAACCCGCTGATCCGCATGCTGCGCCTGCGCGCCGACGACGGCCGCGCGCTGCCCGGCTTCGCGGCCGGCGCCCACATCCGCGTGCAGGTGTCGCTCGCCGATGGCAAGACCGACTGGCGCCACTACTCGCTCATCAACTTCGACACGGCGCGCAACGCCACCAACGCACCGACCGAATACGTGATCGCGGTACGCAAGGAAGCCGAAGGCCGCGGCGGTTCGCGCTTCATGCACGAAGGGCTGAAAGAAGGCGACACCATCGCCATCGAGCCGCCGAAGAACGACTTCCCACTGCACACCGGCCCCGGCGGCACGGTGCTCGTGGCGGGCGGCATCGGCGTGACGCCGCTGGCCACCATGGCTGCGCGCCGCCGGGCCGAGGGCGCGGCGGTGCGCATGCACTACGCCGGCCGCAGCCGCGAGCTGATGGCCTTCCTGCCCGAGCTGCAGGCGCTGCTGGGTGACGATCTGCACGTGCACGCCGATGCCGAGGCTGGCGCGCCGCTGGCCATCGACACGCTGCTCGACAGCGTGCCCGCCGGCGACCGCCTCTACGTCTGCGGCCCCAAGGTCATGCTCGACGCGGTGCTCGAACGCACGCAGGCGCGCGGCTGGGAGCACGACCGAGTGCACTTCGAGCTCTTCACCGAGCCCGTCGCGGAAGAGGGCGACCAGCCCTTCGAGGTGGAGCTGGCCCAGTCCGGGCAGCGCTTCACCGTGCCGGCGGACCAGAGCATCCTCGACTGCCTCATCGAGCACGGCTGCGACCCCATGTTCGACTGCAAGCGCGGCGAATGCGGCGTGTGCGCAGTGCCCGTGCTGGAAGGCGAGATCGACCATCGCGACTACGTGCTCACTGCCCGCGAGAAAGCGGAAGGCACCGTCATGCAGATCTGCATCTCGCGCGCCAAGGGTGCGCGCCTGGTGCTGGACATCTGAAGCAAGGAGACATGAACGCCATGACCTCGTACAGAGACAACCCCGATGCCATCCGCGCGCTGGTGCAGAACGACCGGGTGCACCGCGACCTGTACACCAGCCAGGAACTCTTCGAGCTGGAGCAGGAGCACTTCTTCGCCAACACCTGGAACTACGTCGGCCACGAGAGCCAGCTGCCCAAGCCCGGCGACTGGATCAGCAACGAGATCGCCGGGCGCCCGCTGATCGTCGTGCGCCACTCCGACGGCAGCGTGCGCGTGATGATGAACCGCTGCGCCCACAAGGGCTCGCGCCTCGTCAACGGGCCTTGTGGCAACACCGGCAAGTTCTTCCGCTGCCCCTACCACGCCTGGACCTTCAAGACCGATGGCGCGCCCCTGGCGATTCCACTGAAGACCGGCTACGAGAACACCCAGCTGCACGAGTGCGAATCGGGCAAGGGCCTGACCACCGTGAAACACGTGCGCAGCCACCGCGGCTTCATCTTCGTGAAGATCAACGATGCCGGCCCTGATTTCGACGAGTACTTCGGCGACTCGCTGAGTTCCATCGACAACATGGCCGACCGCTCGCCCGAAGGCGAGCTGGAGATCGCCGGCGGCTGCCTGCGCTTCATGCACCAGTGCAACTGGAAGATGTTCGTCGAGAACCTCAACGACACCATGCATCCGATGGTGGCGCACGAGTCCTCGGCCGGCACCGCCAAGCGCATGTGGGCCGACAAGCCCGAGAGCGAACCCAAGCCCATGGCGGTGGAGCAGTTCGTGCCCTTCATGTCCGACTACAAGTTCTTCGAGGACATGGGCATCCGCACCTACGACAACGGCCACAGCTTCACCGGCGTGCACTTCAGCATCCACAGCAAGTACAAGGCGATCCCCGAGTACGACAACGCGATGAAGGCCCGCTACGGCGAGGAGAAGACCGCGCAGATCCTCGGCATGGCGCGCCACAACACCGTCTACTACCCGAACCTCACGATCAAGGGCGCGATCCAGGCGATCCGCGTGGTCAAGCCGATTTCGGCCGACAAGACCCTCATCGAGAGCTGGACCTTCCGCCTCAAGGGCGCGCCGCCGGAGCTGCTGCAGCGCACGGCCATGTACAACCGCCTCATCAACTCGCCGTTCTCGGTGGTGGGCCACGACGACCTGCAGGCCTATCGCGGCATGCAGGCCGGCCTGCACGCGAGCGGCAACGAGTGGGTCAGCCTCCACCGCGACTACGACCCGGCCGAGCTGAAGGGCGGCGAGATCACGACCGGCGGCACCAACGAGCTTCCGATGCGTAATCAATACCGCAGCTGGGTGCAACGCATGACGGAGACGATGTGATGGCCGGCACCGCGTCAGAAATCACCCGCCAGGACCTCATCGACTTCGTGGTGAACGAGGCGTACCTGCTCGACACCCGCCGCTACGAGGAGTGGAACGCGCTCTTCACCGACGATGCCTTCTACTGGGTGCCGCTGATTCCCGACCAGGAAGACGGCCTCAACCACACCTCGCATCTCTACGAGGACAAGCTGCTGCGCGAGTTGCGCATCGAGCGCCTGAAGAGCCCGCGTGCCTTCTCGCAGCAGCCGCCGAGCCGCTGCCACCACCTGCTGCAGGTGCCAGTGGTCGAGCAGTTCGACGCGGAAGCCAACCGCTACGTGGTGCGCACTTCGTTCCACTACACGGAGTCGCAGGGCGACGAGATCCAGTTCTACGTGGGCACCTTCTTCCACCACCTCACGGTGCAGGACGGCGCGCTGCGCATGACGCTCAAGCGCGTCAACCTTCTCAACTGCGACGCGGCCCTGCCGGCCGTGCAGCTCTTCATCTAGCCGGGACGCGAGTGATGCCCCACGCCACCGTCCACGACGTCTTCGCGGCCACCGCGGCCCGCACGCCGCAGGCTGAATTCCTTTTCACCGAATCGGTGACCGCCGCCGCCTACGGCATCGAGGCGGGCGCCATCCGCTGGGGTGAAGCCGCTGCGCAGATCGAACGCCTGCGTGCCGCTTATGCGCAAGCCGGCTACGGCCACGGCCATCGCGTCGGCCTGCTGCTGGAGAACCGGCCGGCTTTCATCTTCCACTGGCTCGCGCTGAACGCACTGGGCGTGAGCGTGGTGCCGATCAACTCGGAGATGCGCTCGGCCGAGCTGGTCTACCTGATCGGCCACAGCGAGATCGGGCTGGCCGTAACGCTGCCCGAACGCGCTGCCGACCTGCGCGCGGCGGCCGCACAGGCAGGCATCGCCTTCGAGACCATGGGCCCCGACGACGCGGTGCCGTCCGCGAAGACAGCTGCGCCGCGTGCTGGCGAGCCCGTGGGCATCGACACCGAATGCGGCCTGCTCTACACCTCGGGCACCACCGGGCGCCCCAAGGGCTGCATCCTGAGCAATGCCTATTTCCTGCGCGCAGGCGAGTGGTATGCGGCGCTAGACGGCGTGTGCAGCATCCGGCCCGACAAGGAGCGCGTGATCACGCCGCTGCCGCTCAACCACATGAACGCGATGGCCTTCTCCACCATGGTGGTGCTGGTCGCGGGCGGCTGCCTGGTGCAGCTCGACCGTTTCCATCCGAAGAGCTGGCTGGCGAGCGCGAAGGAAAGCGGCGCGACCATCGTCCACTACCTGGGCGTGATGCCCGCGATGCTGCTGTCGGCACCCGCATCGGCCGCCGACCGCGACCATGCCATCCGCTGGGGCTTCGGCGCCGGCGTGGACCGCAAGAACCACGCGCCCTTCGAGGAGCGCTTCGGCTTTCCGCTGGTGGAGGCCTGGGCCATGACGGAGACCGGCGCGGCCGCCTGCATCATGGCCAACCGGGAGCCGCGCCTGGTGGGCACCAGCTGCTTCGGCCGGCAGGAGAATTTCGTCGAGATCCGCCTCGTGGGCGACGACGGCAGTGAAGTCGGCGTCGATGCGCCGGGCGAACTGCTGGTGCGCTCGGCCGGCCCGGACCCTAGGCGCCATTTCTTCTCCGGCTACCTGAAGGACGAGGAGGCCACGCGCGAGGCCTGGGCCGACGGCTGGTTCCACACCGGCGATCTGGTGCGCCGCGATGCAGAGGGCAACTTCTTCTTCGTCGATCGCAAGAAGAACGTGATCCGCCGCAGCGGCGAGAACATCTCGGCCGTCGAAGTCGAGAGCGTGCTCAACCAGCATCCGGCGGTGAAGGCATCGGCCGTGGCCGCCACGCCCGACGAAGTGCGCGGAGACGAGGTGCTCGCCTGCATCGTGATGCGCGAAGGCGCCGATGCCTCGCAGCCCGAACAGACCGCGGCCAGTATCGTCCAGCACGCGCTGGCACAGCTCGCCTACTACAAGGCGCCCGGCTACGTGGCCTTCGTCGATGCGCTGCCGCTCACGCCCTCGCAGAAGATCCAGCGCGGGCAGCTGCGCGAGATGGCGCAGTCGCTTCCAGGCCAGGCCCATTGCATCGACACCCGCTCGATGAAGAAGAGGCAGGCATGACTGGCAAGCGGCTTTCCTACGAAGGCGTGGCGGTCGCGGTGCCCGTCACCGTGCCTTACGTGCGCTATTCCACGCGCACCGCGCATTGGTTCGTCGGCCAGGCGGTCGAGGCGCTGGTGAAGGCCAGCGGCGTGCCCAAGGAGCAGATCGACGGCCTGTGCCTCAGCAGCTTCTCGCTCGCGCCCGACACCGCGGTGGGCGTTACCCAGCATCTGGGCCTGTCGCCGCGCTGGCTCGACCATGTGCCCACGGGCGGCGCATCGGGCGTGATGTGCCTGCGCCGTGCGGCGCGCGCCGTGCAGGCGGGCGATGCCGACATCGTGGCCTGCGTGGGTGCCGACACCAACCATGTCGACTCCTTCCGCCAGACGCTGGGCAGCTTCAGCAACTTCGCGCGCGATGCGAGCTACCCCTACGGCTCGGGCGGCCCCAACTCGATCTTCGCCTTCATCACCGCCAACTACATGCGCACCTACGGCGCAAGGCGTGAAGACTTCGGCCGCATCTGCGTCGACCAGCGCACCAACGCGCTGGGCAACCCGAACGCGATGTTCAAGAAGGCTCTCACGCTCGACGAGTACATGGCCGCGCGGCCGATCTCCGACCCGATCCACCTGTTCGACTGCGTGATGCCCTGCGCCGGCGCCGACGCCTTCCTCGTGATGAGCGAGGAGCGCGCGCGCGACCTGGGCCTGGCGCACGTGGTGATCCGCGGCGCCATCGAGCGCCACAACGCCTACGCCGAAGACCCGGTGATGGTGCAGGGCGGCTGGCGCAAGGACCGCGACGACCTGTACGCGCAGGCCGGCATCCGGCCCGCGGAGCTCGACTTCGTGCAGACCTACGACGACTACCCCGTCATCGTGATGATGCAGTTCGAGGACCTGGGTTTCTGCGAGAAGGGCGAGGGCCCGGCCTTCGTGCAGGCCAACACCATGACCTTCGACGGCAGCTTTCCG
Source organism: Variovorax sp. V15 (assembly GCF_041154425.1). Lineage (NCBI taxonomy): Bacteria > Pseudomonadati > Pseudomonadota > Betaproteobacteria > Burkholderiales > Comamonadaceae > Variovorax > Variovorax sp. V15. The sequence continues at coordinate 4,967,749 of NZ_AP028659.1, read as the reverse complement.
AACAATACCAGCGGCGGCCAGCTCTCGGCCGGACAGGCTGGTGCGGCGGGCGGCTTCCTCGGCATGGTCGAGGCGATCCGGCAGCTGACCGACCAAGCCGGCGCGCGCGCCGTGCCGAATGCCCAGCTGGGCCTTGTCGCCGGCTTCGGCATGGTGACCTACGACCGTTGCCTGTGCACAGGCGCGGTGATCCTGGGGAGACCCGCATGACGATGCCCCTGATGCGCCCCCCGCGCAAGAACCCGGTGCTGCGCACCCGGCAGATGAACCTGCCGCCCGGCGCGCGCGGTCGCGTGGCGCTGGGTCTCACCGCTGCCGCGGCCGAAGGCCGCTTCGAACTCCAGACCTGCGACGACTGTGGCACGGTGCAGTACCCGCCGCGCGAGGTCTGCCACAGATGCCTCTCCGCCGCGCTGCGCTGGCGGCAGCAAAGCGGCGAGGGCGAGCTGCTCGGCAGCACGACGCTGCATCACAGCAACGACCTGTTCTTCCGCGAGCGGCTGCCCTGGCGGCTGGGCCTGGTGCACCTGGATGCCGGCCCCACGCTCATGGTCCACCTGCATGGCGAAGTCGGCGACGCGCCGCAGAGGGTGCGCGTAGGCGCCCGGCTCGACCGCGCAGGCCAGGCCGTTCTCATTGGTTTTCCGAACGAAGGGAGTCCCCACATGGCCGACGACAAGATGCTGCGCGAGATGACCAGCGACCCCAAGTTCCGCAAGGTGCTGGTGACCGATGGCAAGACCGAGACCGGGCAGGCGATCGTGCGCGCGCTGGTCAAGGCCGGCGCCGACATCGTCTGGGTCGGCCACGCCGAGCCCTGGAAGAAGATGGGCGACGGCCTCGACGACATCTCGGCGCTGCCGCAGGTCACGCTGGTGCCGCTGGACCTGACCAACGGCCGGCAGGTGACGGAACTCGCGGGCTCCATCGGCGGCAAGGTCGACATCGTCATCAACAACGCGGAGGTGCACCGCACCTTCGGCATCGGCGCGCGGCGTGGCACCGACGTGGCCAAGGCCGAGATGGACATCAACTACTTCGGCCTGCTGCGCCTCGCGCAGGAGTTCGGTCCCGCGCTCAAGGGCCGCTCGGCCGACGGCGTGACGGGCGCGACGGCGTGGGTCAACCTGCTGTCGATCTACGCGCTGAGCAACTTCCCGCCGCACGGCACCTTCAGCGCATCGAAGGCGGCGGCGCATTCGCTCGCGCAGTGCCTGCGCGCGGAGATGCGGCCGGCGGGCATCCGCGTGATCAACGTGTTCCCCGGCCCCATCGACGACGAATGGAACCAGCACACGCCGCCGCCCAAGCTCGCGCCCCCGGCGCTGGCCAACGCCATCGTGAAGGCGCTGCGTGATGGCGTGGAAGACGTGTACCCCGGCGACGTGGCGCAGGAGTGGCTGGAGCGCTGGCGCGACAACCCGAAAGTGCTCGAGCGCGAGCTGGCTGCAGGCGGTTGAGACAGGAGCCGAACGAATGACCACCACAACCGAACTGATGTCCGCAGCCGAGATCCTCGGCGGCCTGGTGACCGCCATGGCAAGCGGCCGTATCCGCGTGATCGACCTCACGCAGACGCTTACGCCCGAGTTCCCGCAGATCGCGCTGCCGCCCGAGATGGGCCAGTGCTGGCCCTTCCGCATCGAGGAGGTGTCGAAGTACGACGAGCGCGGCCCGGGCTGGTACTGGAACAACTTCTCCTGCGGCGAGCACACCGGCACGCACTTCGACGCGCCGATCCACTGGATCTCGGGACGCGACCTGCCGAACAACTCGGTGGACACCATTCCCGTGCAGCACTTCGTGGCGCCGGCCTGCGTGATCGACTGCTCGCCGCAGGTGAAGGACGACCCCGACTACCTGCTGACCCTGGAAGACATCGAGGCCTACGAGGCAGCGCATGGCCGCATTCCGAAGGGTGCGTGGGTGCTGATGCGCACCGACTGGTCCAAGCGCACCGACCCAGAGGCTTATCAGAACTTCGACGAGACCGGTCAGCACACGCCTGGACCGAGCACGGCGGCCGTGCGCTTCCTGGTCGAGGAGCGCGACGTGCTGGGCTTCGGCTCCGAAGCCATCGGCACCGACGCGGGGCAGGGCTATCACCTGCGCCCGCCGTACCCGTGCCATTACTACATGCACGGCGCGGGTCGCTATGGCCTGCAGTGCCTGAGCAACCTCGACCTGCTGCCGCCGTCCGGCGCGGTGCTGATCTGCCCGCCGCTGAAGATCGAGAAGGGCAGCGGCAGTCCGCTGCGCGTGCTGGCGCTGGTGGGAGCATCGGCATGAGCGGCACCGCACCCAAGGTCGCGGCGGTCACCGGCGGCAGCGCAGGCATCGGCAAGGCCATCTGCGAAGACCTGCTCGCGCAGGGCTACGAGGTGGTGTCGCTCGCTCGCCGCAAGGCGGAGATCGACCACCCGAAGCTGCACAGCATCGAAGTCGACCTGAGCGACCGCGCCGCCACCGGCGAGGCGGTGCGCGAACTGGTCGGGCGCTTCTCGCCCACCACCATCGTGCACAACGCGGGCGTGATCCGCGCCGCGCTGCTGCCCGAGGTGAAGCTCGACGACCTCGACGCGCTGGTCGACCTGCACCTGGGCTGTGCGATCCAGCTCGTGCAAGGTGCATTGCCCGCGATGCGCGCGCAGCGTTTCGGCCGCGTGGTGCTGCTGTCTTCGCGCGCCGCGCTGGGGCTGGCCACACGCACCAGCTATTCGGCCACCAAGGCCGGCATGCTGGGCATGGCGCGCACCTGGGCGCTGGAACTCGCGGCCGACGGCATCACGGTGAACGTGGTGGCGCCGGGACCCATCCGCACCGACATGTTCTACGACGTGGTCGAGGCCGGCAGCGAGAAGGAGCGCGCACTCGCCGCCTCGGTGCCCGTCAAGCGCCTGGGCGAGTCGGCCGACGTGGCACGGGCCGTGCGTTTCTTCGCGGACGCCGACAACAGTTTCGTCACCGGCCAGGTGCTGTACGTGTGCGGCGGCGCCAGCGTCGGCAGCCTGGCCCTCTGACCCGGATCCATCTTTTCGCGTTCTCGTCACCCAAAAAAACCACCTCTGGAGCACCGCCATGAAAGTACTGAACCGAATTCGCACATTCGCGGCCATCGCCGCGGGCCTCGGCGCGCTGAGCGCCGCGAGCGCGTGGGCCGCCGACCTCAAGGTCGGCTTCATCACGTCGCTGTCCGGCCCGGTGTCGTCGCTGGGCATTCCGTACGACAAGGGCATGAAGGCGGCTCAGGCCTACAAGTCGGAAGTCGGCGGCCGCAAGGTGCAGGTGATCGCGCTGGACGACGCCTCCGATCCGTCCACGGCGGCGCGCAACGCGCGCAAGCTGATCGAGGAGGACAAGGTCGACGTCATCATCGGCACGGCCGGCGCGCCGGGTTCGCTGGCCATCGCCGGCGTGGCGCGCGAGACGAAGACGCCGCTGATATCCATCGCCAACGCCGACCTGCCGGGCGAGGAGGGCGCGTGGATGGTGACGCTGCCGCAGCCCGCGCCGCTGATGATGGGGGCGATGGTCGAGAAGATGAAGCAGTCGGGCGTGAAGACGGTGGCCTACATCGGCTACTCCGACGCGTGGGGCGACCTGGTGTATGACGCGCTCATGAAGTCGGCGCCCGCCGCCGGCATCAAGGTGGTGTCTAACGAGCGCTATGCGCGTGCCGATTCGTCGGTGGCCGGCCAGGTGCTGAAGATCGTGGCGCTGCGCCCCGACGCGGTGATCACCGGCGCATCCGGCACGCCCGGCGCGCTGCCCTACCTGGCGCTGCAGGAGCGCGGCTACAAGGGAAAGATCTACGGCATGCACTCGCTGATCAACCCCGACTTCATCCGCGTCGGCGGTGCGTCGGTGGAAGGGCTGCTGGCACCCACTGGCCCGGTGGTGGTGGCCGAGCAACTGCCCGACGCCAACCCGATGAAGAAGATCGCGATGGACTTCCGCGCCGCCTTCCAGAAGGCCAACGGCGCGCCGCCCACCGACACCTTCTCGGCCTACAGCTTCGATGCGTGGCTGATCTACCTCGACGCGGCACAGCGCGCGTTGGCCGGCAAGGCCGAGCCTGGCACGCCGCAGTTCCGCCTCGCGCTGCGCGACGCCATCGTGAGCACCAAGGAGCTGGTGGGCACGCACAGCGTCTACAACTTCAAGCCGACCGACCGCTACGGCTCTGACGACCGCTCGCGCGTCGTCGTGAGGCTCGACAAGGGCCAATGGAAGCTGGTTCCCTGAAACCCCGACGTGAAATCGCTAATGAAAAAGATCGCCCGCATCCTCGCCACCACGGCCGTCGCGCTGGCCGCAGCGCAGGCCATGGCCGCCGACCTGAAGATCGGCTTCATCAGCTCGCTCTCGGGCCCGGTGGCCGCGCTGGGCGTGCCCTACGAGAAGGGCATCCGCGCCGCAATCGCCGAGCACCCCGAGATCGCCGGGCGCAAGGTGCAGCTCATCGTGCTCGACGATGCCTCCGACCCCACCACCGCAGGCCGCAACGCGCGCAAGCTGGTGACCGAGGACAAGGTCGACGTGCTGATCGGCACCTCGGGCGTGCCGGGCGCGATGGCCATCGCCTCGGTGGCGCGCGAGCTCAACACGCCGCTGATCTCGCCCACGCCGGTGACCATTCCGGGCCCCGAGGGCGCGTGGACGGTGACGGTGTCGCAGCCCTTCCCGCTGATGGTGGCGGGCGTGGTCGATCGCATGAAGAAGTCGGGCGTGAAGACGGTGGCCTTCATCGGCTTTTCCGACGCTTTGGGCGACCTGGCCTACGACTCGCTGATGAAGAGCGCCGATGCCGCCGGCATCAAGGTGGTGGCGAACGAGCGCTATGCGCGCAGCGATTCGTCGGTGGCCGGGCAGGTGCTGAAGATCGTCGCGGCGCGGCCCGACGCGGTGTTCGCGGGCAACTCGGGCACGCCCGGCGCGCTGCCCTACATCGCACTGGCCGAGCGCGGCTACAAGGGCAGGATCTACGGCACGCACGGCCTCATCAACGCCGACTTCGTGCGCGTGGGCGGCGCCTCCATCGAGAGCCTGCAGGTGCCCAGCGGCCCGGTGCTGGTGGCCGACCAGCTGCCCGACAGCAACCCGATCAAGAAGGTGTCGATGGGCTTTCGCAATGCGTACCAGAAGCTCAACGGCGCGGTGCCGACCGACGCCTTCTCGTCGTACACCTACGACGCCTACCTGCTGCTGGCCGACGCGGCCTCGCGCACCAAGGGCGAGCCCGGCACGCCGGCCTACCGCACGGCGCTGCGCGACGCGATCGTGAGCACCAGGGAGCTGGTGGGCACGCACGGCGTCTACACCTTCAAGCCTGATGACCGCTACGGTTCCGACCAGCGCGGCGTGGTCATCGTGCAGATGACCAAGGGCCAGTGGAAGCTCGTCCCCTAGCCCAGGCCGCGCCGCCGAGCACATCGCCATGACCACCTACCGCAACCGCCCCGATCTCGTCGCGGCGCTGGTTCAGGACGACCGGGTGCACCGCGACCTGTACCTGAGCGACGAGCTTTTCGCGCTGGAGCAGGAGCACCTGTTCGCCGGCACCTGGGTCTTCCTGGGCCATGCGAGCCAGGTGCCGCAGGCCGGCGACTTCGTGACGCAGGAGATCGCGGGTCGGCCATTGCTCATGGTGCGCCAGCCCGACGGCGATGTGCATGTGCTCTACAACCGCTGCGCCCACAAGGGCACGCAGCTGGTGACGGACGAATGCGGCAACACCGGCCGCTTCTTCCGCTGCCCGTACCACGCCTGGACCTACAAGCTTGACGGCGCGCCGCTCGGGCTGCCGCTGAAGAACGGCTACGAGGGCACGCAGCTAAAGGCCTGCGAGTCGGGGCAGGGGCTTTCGGTGGTGAAGAACGTGAAGGTGTACCGCGACTTCGTGTTCGTGCGCCTTTCCGACACCGGCCCTTCGTTCGACGAGTACTTCGGCGAGGTGCTGGGCGCCATCGACAACATGGTCGACCGATCGCCCGAAGGCAAGCTGGCCGTTGGCGGCGGCGTGCTGCGCAACATCGTCCACTGCAACTGGAAGATGTACCTGGAGAACATCAACGACACGGTGCATCCGCTGTCCACGCACGAATCTGCCACCAAGGCGGCCGAGGCGCTGTGGGAGGGCCACGCGCCAACGGATCCCAAGCCGATGGCGATGGAGCAGATCCTGCCTTTCGGCTCGGGCTACGAGTTCTTCGACAGGATGGGTGGGCGCGTGTTCGCCAACGGCCACAGCGTGCTGGGGGTGAACTTCAGCATCCATTCGAACTACGCGCAGCTGCCCGAGTACGAGGCCGCCATGCGCGCTGCGCACGGCGAGGAGCGCGCGGCCGAGATCCTGCAGCGCTCGCCGCAGAACTCCGTCTTCTTTCCGAGCCTGTCGGTCAAGGGCTCGCCGCTGGCCATCCGCGTGATCCGTCCGCTGGCGGCAAACCGCACGCTGATCGAGGCCTGGAGCTTCAGCGCGGCAGGCGCGCCTGCGCTGCTCTTCGAGCGCGCCATGAGCTACAACCGGCTGGTGTTCTCGCCGATGTCGGTGGTCGCGCACGACGACGTGCACCTGTTCGAGAGCATCCAGCAGGGCCTGCGCGCGGGCGGCAACGAATGGGTGAGCCTGCATCGCAACTTCGATCCGGCCGAGAAGCAGCAGGCCACGATCACCACCAACGGCACCAACGAGCTGCTGATGCGCAACCAGTTCCGCGCCTGGGCGAAGGCCATGGCGGCGGGTATGGAGGCCACGGCATGACGGACCCGCGCGATTTCGCCGCCCAGGAGGCGGCGCTGCTCGACGAGCGCCGCTTCGACGACTGGCTGGCCCTGTTCGCCGAGGACGGCCACTACTGGGTGCCGCTGCTCGGCGCGGCGCAGGCCGACCCCTTCTCGCACAACTCGCTGGCCTACGAAGACCGCCTGCTGCTGCAGCTTCGCGTGGAGCGGCTGAAGAACCCGCGCGCGCATTCGCAGCATCCCGCGAGCCACAGCCAGCATGTGCTGCAGCCCTCGCGAATCGTACGCGAGGATGGCGATGAAGCCTGGCTGCGCACGCCGTTCCTCTACGTCGAGGCGCGCGGCGAGGGGCAAATATTGCTGAGCGGCACCGCCCGCCACCACCTCGTGCGCACTCCTGAGGGCTGGCGAATCCGCGAGAAGCGCGTCGACCTGCTCAACGCCCCGCGCGCGTTGCCCGCCATCCAGTTGTTCATCTGATCCATCCGAGTTACCCGTTGTCCATTCCAACCATCCTCACCGGAGCTACGACATGAAGAGCCTGATGCAGACATTGACGCGCGGCGCCCTTGCCGCCGCGCTGACCGCCTGTTGCGTTGCCAGCGCATTCGCGGCCGACCTCAAGGTCGGACTGAGCGTGTCGCTGTCGGGGCCGAACTCCTCGCTGGGCGTGCCCTACGCCAAGGGCATGCAGGCCGCGCTGGCCTACAAGCCCGAAGTCAATGGCCGCAAGATCCAGCTGGTCGTGCTCGACGACGGCTCCGACCCGACCACGGCCGGGCGCAACGCGCGCAAGCTGATCGAGGAGGAGAAGGTGGACGTGCTCATGGGCACCTCGGGCGTGCCCGCGGCAATAGCGATGGCCCAGGTCGGCAAGGAGGCGAAGACGCCGATGATCGGCCTCACGCCCATCCTGCTCGACCCCAACGAGAACCCGTGGGTGATGACCGTGGCCCAGCCCACGCAGCTGATGATCGACGCGGTGGTCGAGCGCATGAAGCGCAACAACGTGAAGACCGTGGGCTACATCGGCTTCTCCGATGCCTGGGGCGACCTGGTGTACGAGGCGCTGATGAAGGCCGCGCCCGCCGCAGGCATCAAGGTGGTGAGCAATGAGCGCTATGCGCGCTCCGACGCCTCGGTGACCGGACAGGTGCTGAAGATCGTGGCGCTGCGCCCCGACGCGGTGATGACCGGCGGCGCCGGCACCCCGGGCGCGCTGCCCTTCCTCGCGCTGCAGGAGCGCGGCTTCAAGGGCGGCGTGTACGGCCAGCACGGCCTCATCAACCCCGATTTCGTGCGCGTGGTCGGCGCGGCCGGCCAGAACGCGCTGATGCCCACGGGCCCCGTGATCGTGGCCGAGCAGCTGCCGGCCGAGTACCCGACCAAGAAGATCGCCACCGACTTTCGCGCCGTCTTCCAGAAGGTCAACAACGCGCCGACCAGCGATGCCTTCTCGGCCTATTCCTTCGACGGCTGGCTGGTGTTCGCCGACGCCGCCTCGCGCGCGATGAAGAAGGCGGAGCCGGGCACGCCCGAGTTCCGCGTGGCGCTTCGCGACGCCATCTTCAGCACCAAGGAGGTTGTGGGCACGCACGGCGTCTATACCTTCAAGCCCGGCAGCCTCTACGGCGTGGATGAGCGCGCCCGGGTGATCGTCAAGCTCGACAACGGCCAATGGAAGCTCGCACCTTGAACCTCTTGTTCCCGACTTTCCGGAGGACCGCGCCATGACGTGGGACGTGGCCCTCATCCTCATCACCGACGGCCTTGCCAACGGTGCCATCTACCTGCTGGCCGGCCTCGGGCTGGTGCTGATCTTCTCGGTTACGCGGGTTGTGTTCGTGCCTTTCGGTGACATCGCGGCCTTCGCGGCGCTGTCGCTCGCGGCCTTCGAGACCGGCCGCGTGCCGCCGACCATCGGCATGGTCGCGGTGCTTGCGGCGCTGGCCCTGGCCACCGAAGTAGGCAGCCTCGTGCGGCGCGGCGAGACCGCGCGCATTCCGAAGGCGGTGCTGACCTGGGGCGTGCTGCCCGCCATTCCCTGCGCGCTGGCATGGCTCGCGGCACGGCCGGGCGTGCCGGTGGCGGTGCACATCGCGGTGGCGGTGCTGCTGGTGGTGCCCATCGCGCCGCTGCTCGCGCGGGTGGTGTTCCAGCCGATCGCCGACGCTTCGGTGCTGGTGCTGCTGATCGTGTCGCTGGCGCTGCACTTCCTGCTGTCGGGCCTGGGCCTGCTGTTCTTCGGGCCCGAGGGCTCGCGCACCACGCCGCTGACCAGCGCCGTGTTCACGCTGGGCGAGGGCTTCACCGTCAGCGGCCAGGTGGTGCTGATGGTGGGGGCGGCCATCGTGCTGAGCGGCCTCTTCTTCCTGGTGTTCGAGCGCACGGTGGCCGGCAAGGCGCTGCGCGCCACGGCGGTCAACCGCGTGGGCGCGCGGCTGGTCGGCATCCGGCCGGTGCGCACCGCGTTGCTGGCGTACGGGTGCGCCTCGCTGCTGGCGGGGCTGATCGGCGTGCTGATCGCGCCGGTGACGACGATGTACTACGACTCGGGCTTCATCATCGGCCTGAAGGCCTTCGTGGCCGCGATCATCGGCGGGCTCGTGAGCTACCCGATGACGGCCGTGGGCGCGCTCGCGGTCGGCGTGGTCGAGAGCTTCGCCTCGTTCTGGAGCGGCGCGCTGAAGGACGTGATCGTGTTCAGCCTGCTGATACCGGTGCTGATGCTGCGCTCCTTCATGGCCGCGCATGCCGAAGAGGAAGAAGACGAGGTGGACGAATGAACGGCAATCGCAAACGCATGGCGTGGATCGCCGGGCTCGTCGTGGTGCTGGCGCTGGTGCCGGTGTTCGCGGGCAGCTTCACCGTCTCGCTGCTCAACGACATCGGCATCGGCGCACTCGTGGCGCTGGGCCTCGTGCTGCTGACGGGCGTGGGCGGCGCCACCTCCTTCGGGCAGGCGGCCTTCGTGGGCATCGCGGCCTATGCGACCGCGTGGCTCACCACCACGCAGGGCATGTCGCCTTGGCTGGGGCTGCTGTTCGCGCTGCTGCTCACGGGGCTGTCGGCATTGGCCATCGGCATGCTGACGCTGCGGCTGGGCGGGCACTTCCTGCCGCTGAGCACCATCGCCTGGGGGCTCTCCATCGCGATGCTGTTCGGCAATGTCGACGCGCTGGGGCGGCACACGGGCCTGTCGAACATTCCGCCGCTGCAGATCGCAGGCTGGTCGCTGGCCGATCCGCGCGCGATGTATTGCCTGATCTGGACGGTGGTCGGGCTGGCCTGCCTGTTCAGCCACAACCTGCTGCAGTCGCGGCCGGGGCGCGCGATTCGCGGGCTGCGCGGCGGCGCGACGCTGCTGGCGAGCGTGGGGGCCGATGCGTACCGCGTGCGGCTTTCGCTGTTCGTCACCGCAGCCCTGCTCGCGGGGCTGGCGGGCTGGCTCTACGCGCACATGAACCGCTTCGTGAGCCCGTCGCCCTTCGACGTGCGCGCCAGCATCGAGTACCTGCTGATGGCGGTGGCCGGCGGGCTCGGCCAGCTGGGTGGCGCGCTGGTGGGCGCCGCGCTGGTGCTGGTGCTGAAGAACGGCCTGCAGGACGTGCTGCCGATGCTCACGCAGCGCGCGGGCCAGCTGGAGGCGGTGGCCTTCGCGGCGCTTTTCATCCTGCTGCTGCACTTCGCGCGCGGCGGCGTGATGGGGCTGCTGCGCCGCTGGACGCGACGCCGCGCCGGCACTCGCGGGCCTTCGCGTCACGAGGGGCCTGCCGTCGAGCCGCTGCCGCATCGCACGCTACCTGCGCGCGGATCGCCGGTGCTGTCGGTGAACGGCGCGGTCAAGCGTTTCGGCGGGCTGGTGGCGGTGAACGACGTGAGCTTCGACGTGAAGGCCGGCGAGATCGTCGGCCTGATCGGGCCCAACGGCGCGGGCAAGTCGACCATGTTCAACCTGCTGACCTGTACGCTGCCGATGAGCTCGGGCCAGGTGCGCTTCCTGGAGCACGACATCGCCGGCATGCCGCAGCGCGAGGTGGCGCGGCTGGGGCTGGCGCGCACCTTCCAGCACGTGAAGCTGCGCCCGCACATGAGCCTGCTCGACAACGTGGCGCTGGGCGCGCATTCGCGCACGCGCTCGGGCATCCTGAAGGCGGGGCTGCGGCTCGATCGCACGGAAGAGCAGCAGATCCTGCAGGAGGCGCAGCGCCAGCTGGACCGCATCGGCCTGGGCGACCGCGCGCACGAACAGGCGGGCAGCCTGCCGCTGGGCACGCAGCGCATCCTGGAAATCGCCCGCGCGCTGGCCGCCGACCCGGTGCTGCTGGTGCTCGACGAGCCCGCGGCCGGGCTGCGCCGCAAGGAGAAGATGGCGCTCGGCGACCTGCTGCGCAAGCTGCGCGAAGAGGGCGTGACCATCCTCATCGTGGAACATGACATGGACTTCGTGATGAAACTGGTGGACAGGCTGGTGGTGATGAACTTCGGCTCCAAGCTCGTGGAGGGCGTGCCGTCGGCGGTGCGCGCGGACGAGCGCGTGCAGGCGGCTTATCTGGGGAGCGTCGTATGAGCGCCGCACGGCTGCCCGAAGGCGCGGGCCCCGTTCAGGGGGTGCGCGAAGTACGCGAAGTGACGAGCCTGGGGGTGTGGGTATGACCGCGATGCTGGAGATCGGCGATCTGCACGTGTCCTACGGACAGGTCGAGGCGGTGCGCGGCGTGTCGCTCGACCTGCAGCCGGGCCAGATCATCTCGGTGATCGGCCCCAACGGCGCGGGCAAGACCACGCTGCTGGCCGCCGCCATGGGCCTGCTGCCCTGCAAGGGCACGCTGCGCTTCGAGGGCGAAGACCTGCAGGGGCTCGACGTGGAAGCGCGCGTGGAGCGGGGCCTGTGCCTGGTGCCCGAGAAGCGCGAGCTGTTCGGTGAGCTGACCGTGCTCGACAACCTGCAGCTCGGCGCCTATGCCAAGCGCCTGCGCGGCGATGCGATGAAGAAGCGGCTGCAGTCGGTGTACGACCGCTTTCCGCGGCTGGCCGAGCGCCGCTCGCAGCGCGCCGACACGCTCTCGGGCGGCGAGCGCCAGATGCTGGCCGTGGGCCGCGCGCTGATGTCGGCGCCGCGCCTGCTGATGCTCGACGAGCCCAGCCTGGGCCTGGCGCCGCTGATCGTGCGCGACATCCTGGCCATCGTGCGCAAGCTGCGGGAGGACGGCGTGTCGATCCTGCTGGTGGAGCAGAACGCGCGCGCTGCGCTCGAAAGCTCCGACCACGGCTATGTGCTGGAGACGGGCGAGATCGCGCTCTCGGGCGCCTCGGCCGAGCTGGCGAGCGACTCGCGGGTGCAGGCGACCTACCTCGGTGGAGGCACGCACGATGACGACTGAACCCCGTGCCGTGCCGCCCGCGCAGCGCACGCTGCCGGCGATGCTGCAGCGGCAGGCGGGGCTGTTCGGTTCGCGCGCGCTGCTGAAGATCGCGGGGGGCGAGTGGACGCATCGCGATGCGGCGCAGGCCGCAGCCGTGCGGGCCGGGGCGCTGGCTGCGGCCGGCGTGGTGCGTGGCGATCGCATCGCGGTGATGTGCGGCAACCGCGTCGAGTTTCTCGAAAGCTTCCTTGGAGCGGGATGGCTGGGTGCGTCGACGGTTCCGGTCAATACGGCGTCGATGGGACCGCAGATCGAATACTTCCTCGCGAACAGCGAGGCGAAGCTGCTGGTGATCGAAGCGGGCTTCGTGGAGCGGCTCGCGGCGGCGGATCTCGGGCGTACCGTGCTGCGCGAGATCTGGGTTGTCGGTGAGATCGCCTCGGGTGGCTGGCAGGCACCTGCGGGCGTGCGCGTCGTGGCGTATCCCGCGCATGGAGAACCCGTCGAGCCGGCATCCGTGCAGCCCGGCGACGCACTCGCGATCCTCTATACCTCGGGCACGACCGGGCCTGCCAAGGGCGTGGTCTGCCCGCACGCGCAGTACTTTTGGTGGGGCGTGAACAGTGCCGAAGTGCTCGGCGTGGGCGCCGACGACGTGCTGTGCACCACGCTGCCGCTCTTCCACATCAACGCGCTCAACACCTTCGCGCAGGCCGCGCTGACGGGCTCGCAAGTGGTGTTCGAGCCGCGCTTCTCGGCATCGGGCTTCTGGCCGACGATGCGTGCGAGCGGGGCGACGGTGGTCTATCTGCTGGGGGCGATGGTGCCGATCCTGCTGGCCCAGCCCGAAGGGGCCGGGGAGCGCGACCACCGCGTGCGCATCGGGCTGGGGCCCGGCGTGCCGGCTGCCGCCGGTGCCGCCTTCAAGGCGCGCACGGGCGTGTCGCTGCTGGAAGGCTATGGGTCGACCGAGACCAACTTCGCCATCGCCACGGCGCCCGATTCGCCGCGCGGCGGTGTGATGGGCTGGCTGCGCCCGGGCTTCCAGGCGCGCGTGGCCGATGAGGACGACGTGGCGCTGCCGGCCGGCGAGGCGGGCGAGTTGCTGCTTCGCGCGGACGAGCCGTATGCCTTCGCCAGCGGCTACTTCAACATGCCGGAGAAGACGGTCGAGGCCTGGCGCAATCTCTGGTTCCACACCGGCGACCGCGTGGTGCGCGATGCGGACGGGGCCTTCCGTTTTGTCGACCGCATCAAGGACGCGATCCGCCGGCGCGGGGAGAACATTTCCTCGTTCGAGGTCGAGCAGGTGCTGCTGGGCCACCCCGCCGTGGCTTCGTGCGCGGTGTATCCCGTGCGCTCCGAGCTTGCCGAGGACGAGGTGATGGCCGCGCTGGTGGCCCGCGAGGGCGCGGCCATCGACCCGGCCGAGCTCGCGCGCTTCTGCGAAGGCCGGCTGCCGTACTTCGCCGTGCCGCGCTACATCGACGTGCTGGCCGACCTTCCGCGCACCGAGAACGGCAAGGTCCAGAAATTCAAGCTGCGGGAACGCGGCGTGGGGCCCCAGACCTGGGACGGCCGGCCCGCGAAGGCCTGACGGGCATGACGAACGGTGCGCCGCAGCTTCCTCTTTCCGGGCGCGTGGCGTTCGTGACGGGGGCGGGGCAGGGCTTGGGGGCGGCCATCGCGAGAGGGCTGGCGCAGGCGGGGGCGCGGGTGGCTCTGGCCGACATCGAGCTTCCGGCGGTCGAGGCTGTGGCGAGCGAGATCGGCGGGCTCGCGCTGGGGCTGGATGTGCGCGACGAGACTGCGTTCGGCGCGTGCTTCGGCGGTGCCGTGGCGCATTTCGGCTGCGTCGACATCATGGTCAACAACGCGGCGCGCACGCCGTCTACCTCCCTCTGGGACATCACGACCGAGGAGTGGGACGACGTGCTGGCCATCAACCTGCGCGGCGCCTTCTTCGGCTGCCGCATCGCGGGGCGCCACATGCGCGAGCGGGGCGAGGGGCGCATCGTCAACCTGAGTTCGATGGCCGGGCAGCAGGCCAGCAGCGCTACTGGCGTGCACTACGCGGCGAGCAAGGCAGGGCTGCTCGCGCTGACGCGGTCGTTCGCGCAGGAGCTGGCGCCTCATGGCGTGACGGTGAATGCGCTGGCGCCGGCGGCGATCCGCAGCCCTGCGCTCGACGCCATGGCGCCTGCGCGCCAGCACGCGTTGCAGGCGGGCATTCCGCTCGGCCGCTTCGGGCTGGCCGAGGAGGTGGCTGCGGCCGTGGTTTATCTCGCTTCTCCTGCGGCGGCCTTCATGACCGGCGCGACGCTGGATCTCAACGGCGGCCGTTTCATGCGCTGACAGCCTTGCCGGGCCGCTCGGCTAAAATGGTTCAGAACTAAATCATTCAGGTATGGACTCAAATTCACTGACTGGCCGGCACGCACTCGTCACGGGCGCGGCGCGCGGCATCGGGGCGGAGATCGCCCGCACGCTGGCTGCCGAAGGCGCCACTCTGACCTTACTGGGACGTGACCGCGAGGCGCTGCAGCGGGTGGCGGATTCGCTGGCCGGCAGCGGGCACGGCGTTGTCGCCGCGGACGTGGCGAACCCTGAGGCCGTGCAGGCGGCGTTCGCCGAAGCCCGTGCCGCGCGTGGGCCCGTCACCGTGCTAGTCAACAACGCGGGGGCGGCGGAGAGTGCGCCGTTTCTCAAGACATCGTTCGAACTCTGGCAGCGGATGCTGTCGGTCAACCTCACCGGCAGCTTCCTGTGCGCGCAGGCCGCGCTGCCGGACATGCTCGATGCCGGCTGGGGGCGCATCGTCAACATCGCCAGCACGGCGGGCCAGAAGGGCTATGCCTATGTGGCGGCCTACACGGCGGCCAAGCATGGCGTAGTCGGGCTCACGCGCTCGCTGGCGCTGGAAGTGGCACGCAAGGGCGTCACCGTGAACGCTGTGTGCCCTGGCTACACCGACACCGATATCCTGCGCAACAGCGTCGCCAACGTGGTCGGCAAGACCGGGCGCAGCGAGGCCGATGCGCTTGCGGAGTTCTCCAGCGTGAATCCGCAGAAGCGCATCGTGCAGCCCGCCGAAGTGGCCGACGCCGTGCGCTGGCTGTGCGGCGAGGGCGCCGCGTCGGTCACTGGGCAGTCGATTTCGGTTTCAGGGGGAGAAGTGACATGACACGCAACGACGCGTCGCACGCAGTGCTGAGCGATGCGGAAGAACTGGGCCACGAGGCGCGCGCCGGCCACGACGACCATGCCGTGCTCAAGCTGTGGCTGCGCATGCTGGCCAGCACCACGCAGATCGAGTCCGAGATCCGTCGCCGGCTGCGCGAGCGCTTCGGCATCTCGCTGGCGCGCTTCGACTACATGGCGCAGCTCTATCGCTACAAGGACGGCCTGAAGATGCGCGTGCTGTCGCGCTACCTGATGGTGACCGGCGGCAACGTCACCGGCCTGACGGACGAACTCGAGCGCGAAGGCATGGTTGCCCGTGCGCCCAGCCCCGACGACCGCCGCGCATGGATCGTGAGCCTCACGCCCACTGGGCGCCGCACTTTCGAGACCATGGCGAGCGAGCACGAGCAGTGGATCCTGGAAATGTTCTCGGGGCTCGACATGAAGACCGTCAAGCAGCTGCACACGCAGCTCGGCCTGCTGCGCGTGCATGTGATGCGCGGCGAGCCCGCGAGCGAGGAGGGCTGAGCATGGCCGAGGACAGCGAGTTCTGCAGGCCGCGGCTGATCCGCTTCTCGGACTGCGATCCGGCGGGCATCGTCTTCTATCCGCAGTACTTCGTGATGCTCAACGGCCTCGTCGAAGACTGGGTCAACGAAGGCCTGGGCCTCAGCTACCACGGGCTGGTGGCGCAGCGCCGCATCGGCCTGCCCACGGTGAAGCTGGAGGTCGATTTCCGCGCGGTGAGCCGCATGGGCGACCAGGTGATGCTGGGGCTGGCCGTGGAGCGCCTCGGCTCCCGCTCGATGACCCTGCGGGTGCGCTGCTTCGAGCCGGTGGGCGGCGAGGTGCGCATGCAGATGCAGCAGGTGCTGGTGACTACGTCGCTGGAGACCCATCGGGCCGTTGCCATTCCGGACGACATGCGCGCTGCCATCCTGCGCAACGCGCCCGCGCTGGGCTGAGCCGTCTTCAGGGTGCGGGCTCGTTGCCGCCGGCGTCCTGCGCGCGCTTCTTCAGCCAGCCGCTGAGCTCCTTCTTTCCCTTGGCGTTGGCCGATCGCCATGCCTCGCGCGCCGCTGCGATGAAGCGCTCCTCAGCGGCATCCGGCACTTCGCTGTGCCGGTCTTCCTCGTCGAGCCAGCCCAGCTCGACGCCGCAGTGCCTTTCGATCTGCCTCGCCAGGTTGTCGCCGATGGGGCGGGAGCTCTTGATCTGGCTCCACATGCTGGGGGAAATCTCGATCTTCTTCGCGAACGCCTGGTCCAGCCCCTTGGCTGGCAAGCCTGCGGCAACGGCCTCTTCGAGAAAGCGGCGGTGCAGCGCAAGCGCATTGCGGCGGCGCGCGACGGTGATATTGGGCACTGTTCAAAAACAACAACAAGACAAAAAAAGATTGTCCCGGTTGTTGACGCCGCCGTAAACACTATTTACAGTTGCCTTCGCTCGCGGCTCCAAGCCGTACCATTTTTCCAACCCCTAACGGCCGACAGCGGCAATTTTTGACTCAGGAACCATCGTGAACACCGCACTGATCCTCACCAGCATTCGTCCCGCATCGGGCCGATCGCTCGTGCGCGTCTGGGCGTGCGGTGGTTTCGACGGCATGCCGTCGATCCGATCGAACCAGCACCAGAGCCACGTGTATTCCACGAAAGCCGCAGCCAGCCTGCGTTTTGGAAAAACCGAGGATCAGGTGCTACCGGGTGGAGGTTGCGCATAGGCGCACACCTTCCAAGCTCTCTCGTTCAGAGGCCCGGAAACCGCAAGGTTCCGGGCCTTTTTGTTTTGTCGTGCAGTTTTCTGTTTGCCATTTCGGGTGTGCCTTCACCACACCGCCAGAGCCCACCGCGTAGACGGTCTGGCGGGATGTGCAGGAATTGATCACTCCTGTGCAGCGACGTCGTACGGGACAGCGCCAGTGCGTTGTCCGTCGCGTGAGGACACAACCGAAATGGAAAGCGGACAGCCGTTCCAAGCACGACGACATCACCGAACCCGAGCGGGACAGGGCCATGCAGATGGTCCTCCCGCGGAAACCGGCCGCAAAGATTGGGCGGCGCCGGAACTCGTAACCGGACACTTTTTTCTTTTTGCCACCCGCGTTAGCTCAATGGATCAGAGCACTTGCCTACGAAGCAAGGGGTTGCACGTTCGAGTCGTGCACGTGGGGCCAGTTTCTTTGTCCTGCTGTCACACAACCGAGGAGTCACCATGCGCAAGCGCAATACCCCGATCCGGATGATCACCGTGCGCCCGGCGCAGCCGCGCGAGCGCACCACGATGCTGGCCTTGGTCCGGCGCTTCGGTTTCATCGCCGGTGCACGCGGCGCGAACCAGGAAGCGCCGGGTCGCGAGCTGCAGTCCGACGGCCTCGATCTCGACCAACGCGTTCGCGCGGTCGGCGAGTGGTGATCGGCCTCTCACCGATCGTCACTTCTTCATGGTGCGCGTAGCTCAATGGCAGAGCCGCGGGTTGTGGTCCCGCTGAAGACGGTTCGATTCCGTTCGCGCACCCCATGGCTTCGCTCCTTCATTCATCAACCACGCAACCATCGCCGCGAAAGGAGGCGATTCATGCACCCTCACGTCCTGCAACTCGACATTCAGGGCACGCCGCAAGCCTGGATTTCGCTGGAGCAGGCGGTGTTGCACTACGCGACCGGCTCGGTCGCCTGGGAAGACGGCAACCAGCCGCTGGCCACGCTGCGCGGCGGTTTCAACGTGGTGCGCGGCGTGCAGTCGCGCATCGATGTCGCGCCGATCATCGCGCTGCGCGGCGCGTCGAAGATCAACCTCTTCGAAGTGATTCCGAGCGTCACCAAGACCAAGCTGCTGCGCCGCGACCGCCACACCTGCGCCTACTGTGCGGGCGTCTTCCACGAGCGCGACCTGCAATGCGAGCACGTGCTGCCCGAATCGCGCGGAGGCCCATGGACCTGGACCAACCTCGTGAGCGCATGCGCCGCCTGCAACAACCGCAAAGCAGCGCGCACGCCGGAGGAGGCGGGCATGCCGCTGGTCTACCTGCCGTATGTGCCAAGCCGCTACGAGAACTTCCTGCTGGAAGGCCGCAACATCCGTGCGGACGTGCACGAATGGCTGGCGAAGCGTTTGCCCAAGGGTTCGCGGCTTCAGTAGGTTCGGGGCTGTGATGAGCTTCCTGTCCCGCCGCGCCCATGAAAAAAGCCCGCTGTCCTTCGGACGGCGGGCTTTGGTTCGTGGCGAAGACTGCCTTTCAGCGCCCGATACCGAAGAAGCGGTAAGCGATCACGCCTGCTGCAGCCAGACCGCCGACGATCGCCAGAATGACTTTGGTTGCACGGCCCGTGCCGCGCTTCGAACGGGGCCAGTGATCCGGCCCGATCAGGTCGATGGGGACGGTGGGTTTACCTATGTCGGACGCCTTTTCCATGGGCGGAAATATAGCTCACGCCCGAAAGCACGGTCCGGGGCGGGGCGCATTCCGTGGCTGTCGTGCGTCGCTGCGGAGGTTGCGGCGAGCCGGGCAAAAAAAATACCCGCATGAGCGGGCCGAACGAGCCGTCTGGCTTCGAAGTTGATGTCCCTGTGTCTTTCTTTGTTGTTGCGCTGCGTGACAGCAAGTGCAAGATGCCACGCCAGATGGGCGCCGTTTGCAGCTTTGGGGCAAGCTGCTTGTAGCTGATGGAGTAAATCGTGAAATATTCCCTTATGAACAAGAAAATCATCCTCGAAAGTTTGACGCGTGCGCTGGAGAGCTGGGTTCGCAATGCTTCTGCAGCACAGCTCTGGCAGGTGCATCAGGCTGGCGGCCTCGGTGCGCTGATCGAGGCAGACGACGAGGTCGTGCAGGTGCGCATTCTTCTTGGCGGCGCACGCGATGCGTTGTCGGAGCTTGGCAAGACCGATGGGCGATTGCCTGTCACCGAGGCCTTTCTGGGCACTGCTGCATGGGGAGCACCGCCGGCGCAAGGGAGCCCGGATCGTGAGCAGTGGTTCCTGTCGAGCGAACTGGCGCAGGCGCATGCCCGCCAATACCTGGCGGCGGAAGTGGGCGAGCGAAAGGATCTGCTGGAGCGCTGCGTCGACGACTGGATTGCGCGGAAGGGCGCCGCTTCCAGCTCTGGTTCGTGACCGGGCGCGAGCCAGCAAAGAAAAAGCCTCCTCAGGGAAGATCTTGAGGAGGCTTTGACGAAAAAATAGCGCGGAGACCGCGCTATTTTGGTGTTGGTGGTGGGCCCTGAGTGACTCGAACACTCGACCTACGGATTAAGAGGCCAGCGGTAAGACCGGGCGCCAAGCCGCGCCGGCTCTCGTATCCGGCGGCCGGTTGTCTCCTATTCGCCGTTGTGGCGGCTCGGCAGCTCCCTCGGAGAAAAAACCGGAAAGTACTGGATATGAGAACAGTATCTAGAGCATTGCGACCTGGTTGGGAGTGGCCGTTTCGGACCATCTGGCCTTGATGTATTTCTCGGTCGTGGCCTTGTCGGCATGGCCGCACAGCAGCTGGATCTGCTCGATGGGAACGCCGGCGCGCCACATGTCGGTGGCGCCCTTGCCCTTGAGGTCCCGGAACCCGAAACTCGGGATCGGCGGCAGCTTCTTCGCCTCCCGCTTCGCGTTGATCCTGGCCAACTGGGCGGTCAGCATCGAATGGATGCCGCCATAGGTGTAGGCCTTCCCGTCGCGGTTGTGCACGATGGGCTGATGCAGCACCGGCACCTTGCCGATGGCCTGGTCGATCAGGTGGGCCAGATCCGGGGTCAGCTTGATTTTCAGCTGCACCCCGGTCTTGTGCTGGCGGTGCTTGATCACGCGGTCGCCGTTCTCGTCGCGGGTCACGTTGGCAGCGGTCCATTTCAGGATGTCGCTCTCCGGACGCTGCAGCGTTCGGTAGGTGAGCTCCATGAGCAGCCGGATCGACTTGCCCGAGTTGGCGTGCACGATGCGATATTCCTCGTGGGTGACGTAGCGCTCGCGCTTGCTCTCGGGGTTGCTCTGGGTGCCTGAGACCTGCATGCAGGGATTCACCAGCAGGCCGGTCGGGTGAGTGCGCAGCAACCAGCTGAACATGCTCGACAGGCAGGCCTTCTCCCGGTTGGCGCGCACCGGCCGGCCGGCGCGCGCGTGTAGTTCGAGGTAGCCCTGCACGATCTTGGGTGTGACGCTCTCCGGCAGCATCGAACCGAAGTAGATCTTCAGGTTCACTGTGTTGTCGGTGTAGTCGTCGAGGGTCCGCTGCGACAGCGTCTTCGCCTTCACCCGCTTCTCGCAGTCGACTAGGAAGAGGTCGAGCCAGTACCCGACCGTGCCGTAGACGCCCGAGGGGTCGTTGTACAGCGCGGCGCGGGTCTTGGCGGTCTTGATGTCGGTGCCGACACGCTCCCAGCGGCCATCGCGGTGGCGGTAGTAGAAGGCGCCATGCTTGAAGGCCAGCCGGGTGCCGGCCAGGCCCAGCGGGTCACCGTCCTTGCGCTTTCTGCCCATTCTTTTTCCTGTTCTGAAGGTGCTCCATCATCCCGAGCACGTTGGGAGCGTTTTGCGGTGTCGCCGGCGGCGCGCCGAAGCGCTCGGCGCCGAGCACGCGCTCGAATTCGGACCGTGCGACGAGGGGCCGGCCGTTGGGCTTTTCGTGGACCTGCAGCTTCAGCACCTTCGAGAGGTAGCGGCGCTGGGCGCTCGGCAGCTTCAACGGCTCGCAGATCTCGTCGATCTCGGCCTGCGAGAGGAAGGGCAGGCTGCTCATAGGGCCTCCACGGTGGCATTGGCCTGTTCGCGGGCGCTGCCGAGGTGGGCCCGGCAGACCGACTTTTCTGAGAAGTACGGCCACTTGTCGTCGGGCCGGACCGCGGGCTTGCCGCAACGGGCGCAGCGCTCGATCAGGCGCTTCTGCCGGCGGGCATCGGCCAGCAGCATCGGCTCCAGGCCGCTGAAGTCATCGGTGGCAGCCAAGCACTCGTCGTCGAGCAGCGCGCGGAAGCCGGCGCGCACGCGCGGCGCACCGTAGTAGTCGCCTGCGGCGAGGCTGTCGACGCCGCGCTGCAGCAGCGCCACAGCTTCCCGATCGCGCGGCCGCTCGAAGGAGCCGACGAAGGCGGCGATCCGCGGCGCCCGGTCTTCGGTCCAGTGCTCGCAGAAGTCCCAAAGCCGCACGATGTCGCCGCGCTGCAACTTGATGCTGTGCACCTTGCGCGCGCCGGGCTTCGCCGAGGCCCAGGCCTGCACGGTGCTGAAGCCGTCGTTTAGCGCCACCAGGTAGACCCAGCCGGTGCAGTCGCGATGGCTGTCGACGTTGGGCGCCCAACCGTACAGCTCGCAGGCGCGTGTGTTCTCGGTGCCGACGACCTGCATCGCGGCATCGGCCTTCCTGGTCAGCAGCATGGCGTTGGCCAATGCCTCGTGTGCAAAGCGGTGCTCCAGCGCGGCCGCCGGGATCTCGATGTGGCCGATGACGGCGAGGGATGCCGGGGTCATCGGCTCTGCACCCATTGCATGGCCTCATCGCGGGCCTGGTTGAGTTCTGCCATGCGCGCGGTGTCGCCGCCGGCGCGGTCGGGGTGGTAGCGGCTCGCCAGGCGCTGGTAGGCGCTTCGGATGTCGTCTTCGGTCGGCAGCAGCAGGTCCTGCAGCTCGAGCACGACCTGCCAGTCCCGCTTCATGCCGGCGACGATGGGCGCCGGCAGGGCGGAGAAGCCGGTGAAAGCCCGCTCTAGCACCACAGCGCCGCCGTGTCGCTCGATCGCGCGCATGGCTTCGATGGTGGCCGCCAGCGCGGCGATGTTCTGCTCGACCTTCGTGTAGCGGTCGATGGCCATGCAGCGCGGTGCGCCGCGGCTGTGGCGTTCTGTCCAGTAGACGGCGGCGCCGGGGTCGGCCGGCTGGGCCTGATCGCTGCGCGGCAGCCCGTCCAGCCGCAGCTTCAGGTTCGTGCTCAGCACCAGGTCATCGCTGCAGACACCGAGGCGGCCGAGCTCCTCGCGCAGACGCTGCGTGGCCTCTGCGATGGAGATGTCCTGCACCGAGCGCCAGCTGCCGACCTTGGATTGCTTCGTGGTGCCGAAGCGGCCAAAGGTGCGCGAGTCGACGGCGGTGCGCTTCCAGCCGGGAGGCCATGCGAGAGGATGGGCGGTGATGGTCATGGTGCTGGCGTCTCCCCGATGGCCGCGTCCACCATGTGCGCGGCCGCGGCGGCAGCGCGTTCAGAGAAGCGCAGTTCGAAGACACGCTTCTGCTCATCCGTCCAGAGCTCCGGGTCTTCGGCAATGATCTCCCGGCCCAGCTTCAGCAGGTCCAGCACGCGGCGAGCGTCTGTCTTGCCCAGACCGGGCTCGATCGCTTCCGCGCCTGCCTCCTGGGCGTCGTGGTAGTTGATCAAGCACTCCAGCCCCAGCAGATCGGCGAGGACCGCGCGCTGCTCGTGCGTGTCCAGCACCTGGGCCGGCGCGGGCGTCGGCGACCATCCTGCGCCTTCGAGCGCGAAGTAGAGTCGGGAGGACACGTCCTGCAGGCGGTTGCCCAGCGGAGCGCTGTCGTTGTGGATGATGCGACGCAGGTCTTCGATTTGTGCGCGCGTGAGCGATACGGTTTCTTGTTCGGCCATTGCTCAGTTCTCCCGGTAGTCGATGGTGATGTTCTTGCCGCAGTCGGGGCAGACGTAGTAGTCCCGCTCGCCATCCGAACTGCCGCCGTTGTCGATCAGTGAGCGTTTCGTGGTGCAGCTCTCGGTGGTGATGTAGCCGCCGTTCCAGTGAACTTTGGCGGTGCATTTCTTCGGATCGGGGCGCGGCTGTTGCGCGGCCTCCACCGACGCGATCGCGCCGCCGCAGGCCAGTACTCCGTCGGTGGCATCGAGCGCTTTGGCCTCGGCCTCCAGCATGTCCGGCCAGAGGATGCGGGGCCCGGGCGTCCCGGCCAGTACCTGCCGCGCGAACGCCCATGCGAGGGGCTTGCGGCGCGCGTACTCGTCCCCGAGGTCGGCCAGCTCTTGAATGCTGCCGGCCTCGTACCCTTCAAGGCGCCCCTTCAGGTCCTTGCACTCGACCAGTTCGCGGAGAGCGACAAAGGCTGGCTCCGCCGGCGTGCTGTTCGGTGCGGCCGGCAGCGGCGAGTGCTTCGGTTTCGCCGCCTGCTTGGCGCGGATCCTGGCCACCATGTCAGGAGCGCTGATGCGCGCCAGCTCGGTCTCGCCCTCGGCGTGCATGTCGAGGCCCTGCGCCTCGCACAGCGCGGCCAGCGTGACCATGACGCCGCCGACCTCCTGCCCCTTCTCGCCGGCCGGGCGGCCGAAGGTGTAGTCGACCAGCTGGTGCGCCTCGCTCGCGGTGCAGCCGCAGGCTTGGACCAGCTCCAACGCCTCTTCGAGGAAACGGTGGTTGCGCTCCGTGCGATCGCCGGCAATGGACTCGCCGAAGCACTCCAGCAGCCATGGGCGAACTCGCTGCTGGAACGCCTCGGGGTGCTCAGCGATGGCGGCATCGAGATCGTGACGTGCTGCATTGCGGCGACCAATCAGCGTAAAGTAGTCTTCACCGTTGATGCCTTGGTGCTCTCGGTTGTCGAGTGCGTCTTGTGCTTCAAGGAACGCTTCCACAGCATCCATGACGGGCCCGGTCGTTTCGCTGGAAGCGGGTGCAGTCGCCTCCTGCGTCGGCGCCGGGGCGGTGAGTCGCGCTGCAGCCGAGGACAGCAGATCTCGCGCATGGCCGCCGAGACCGTGCGGGCGCAGCGCGCCGGCGGCATCGAGGCTCAACAGCGCTTCGATGCTGCGGATGAGGTGCGGGGTGTCGCCGCGGAAGGTGTCGTTCATGGTCAGTCGTTCCAGGTGACACAGCCCGCGGTAGAGCAGCGGCCTGTGGTGCGGCCGTCGATCGCGCTGGCGGTGTAGTTGAGGTTGCCGCCGCACTTCGTGCAGCGAATGGTTCCGCGCTCGGACTGAGCCGGGCGGAAGGTCGGAGGCTGGCAGTGCTGGGAGCGCACCGCCGCCTGCGCGCGCGCCACCGCGCTGGAGAAGGCGCCGAAGCCGGGGCGGGTCATGCGGCCACCCGAATGGCGAACACCGACACGGGCGTGGGGCCGAAGTGCGGGTGCGTGATCGTCTTGATGGTGTAGCCGCGCCACGGCAGCACGAGGCGCCGGGCGTGGTCGTTGCGTGCGGGGTAGCCCAGCGTGAGGACGATGCGGTCGTAGACGCCGAAAGGCGACGGCAGGCGCTTCGTCCAGTACTCGTTGCAGAGCCGGTACTCCTCGGTCTTGATGCCATCACGGATGGCCTCGAAGTACTCGCGCTTGAGCGAGAGGTGCAATGCGCGCTCCGGCACCACGTGGACACGCAGCGGCACAGTGCTGACCGCGTCAGGCGGCGCCATGGCGGGCCTCCTCGGGGAACTGGTCCCAGGTGCGGCCGTCCAGAAAGCGGCCGGATGTCTTCTTGCCGAAGCGTTGCAGCGGTTCGTCCAGGGAGTTCGGCGTTGCGAGCAGAGCACCGTCGACGCGCCCTCGGCCATACGGGCCCCACTCACCCCATTGCTTGAAGAAGAAAGCAACCCCAGCGGCCACGCACTGATCTCGAAGGCTGCGTGCCCAGTCGGGATGCATCGGCCGCGCGCCGTGGCCACTCTCACCGCCGACGATCACCCAGTCGATGAACCGCTGGCCGTGCTGCGACGTTCCTTCGATCGGCGCGATGAGCTGGCGATCGATCTCTATCGCCCCCAGCAGAGGCTCCAGGCTGAGGTAGCGCACCGCGGCCGGGATGCCGACGAGGTGGGGAAGCCGCTCGTCGAGCCGGCGCTGATCTTCGGCGCTCGCTCCGATCCAGACGTTCGGAAGCGGCAGGCCTGACCACGCGGCAACGGGGTTGCCGGTCCGTCGCAGATTGATCTGTCCGACCTGCTGACCGATCAAGGCCTCGCGCACCGGATGCGCGAAGTACTCTGCCGCGCGCTTCGCCTGTTTCGTCAGCACCTGGAAGGTATGGCGCCCGGCCAGCGCCATGACGGCGAAGACCTGGTCGATCCATTCATCCGGCACCGAGGGGTGGAAGAGATCGCCGTGCGCGCAGACGAAGATCATGCGCGCGCGCATCCATTGCAGCGGCTGCTCCAGCCACTCGGCATTGAACCGGGTTTCGCCCGTCCACACCGGGCCCGCGGCGCTCTCCTGCGTCAGGCCGGCGCGGCTGGGGTGGTGACGCAGGCGCGTGCCGGCCAGCTTCATTGCGTAGCAGTTCTTGCAGCCCGGGCTCTGCACGCTGCACCCCGTCACCGGGTTCCAGGTGGCGTCGGTCCACTCGATCTTGGTGTCAGCTGCCATGGCGGGCCTCCCGGATGTCGAAGGCCATGTCATAGGAGCCCATCGCCGGCGGCATGCGCGGCACGAGGGTGATCGTGACCACGAGGCCGCGCGCACGGGCAACGTCGATAAGCTGCTGGGCATGCATCTGCACGGCCTGGATCTCTTTGGCGCGCACGCGGTCGGGGGAGGTGTCGAGGAAGTCGGTGTGCATCATTCGTCTCCTGCGTGCTGCAGCGCCTTCTGCACGTCGCCCGAGAGTTGCTGGTCGGAGGCTTCGGCGAACAGGCGGCCGTAGCTCCACGAGGTATCCCGGAACACGCGGCCGTCTTCGAAGCCATCGAGGCACGACAGCACGTCGTTCGCGATGTCCTTGTCCTCGGTGGTCTCGATCTGGAAGGCGTCGAGGGCATTGCGCACGCGGTACGGGCCCTCGCTCCAGTCGCCGCGCGTGAGCTGCATGGCTGCGGCGAGATTGAGGCGCTGATCCTTGGCGCGCAGAGCGTCGAGCACGTCCGACCAGGTCGACTCGAGCGGCAGCTGGTAGCGCAGCAGCATCGCGGCCAGTTCCATGTCGGCCTTGCGCTTCTCCACCAGCGCTGCGGCCTCGCGCTCGCGCTTTGCATCCGCCTGCTTCGCTTCCTCTTCGGCGCGTGCGGCGTAGGCGTCGTATTCCTTCTTCAGGCGCTCGTAGGCGCTGGTGGCGTGCTCAAAACTGTCTGTCGTCGGGCAGTGCCGCCGCAGGTCGCCGATGTAGCCTGCAGCGTGGGTGATCGTCTTGGGATAGCGGGCCCTGGACTTCGTGTCGCGCTCGCTGTACGACTTCGGCATGCCGATCTCGGTCATGAGTGCCTCGACGCGCGCAGCCACGGCCTTGTTCGCCTCGATGGCCGGCAGGTTCTTCTCGTGCGTGGCTACGTCACGGGCGCGGGCCTCTTCGAGCTGGCGCAGCGCGTGCGCCGCCACGGCGCGCGGATTCTCTTGCTGATAGCGACCCACGTGGGAGGCGTAGCTCGAGGGGCTGGCCATGCACTTGCCGATGGCGCCGCAGGGCTCGACGGGCTGGATGGTGATAGAGGTCAAAATGCGGCTCCTAACTACTGGAGGCAGACATGGACAAGCCCGAACCGACGGAACTGCGGATCGAGATGGAGAAGGGCGCCCGCCGCGCTGTGCTGGTGCTCAAGAAGTACGCCGAAGACGCTTACACCATCGCCGCGATCGAGCGAAAGGGCTTGCCGCCGCTCTCCGACGACGACAACACCTACCAGGACGTACCGAAGGCGATCGAGGCCGGAACGAAGATCTGGTACGGCACGCTTCCGGACTGAGCGGCGATGGCCAAGCCGACCCGCACCGCCCAGCAGCTGCAGCAGATGCTGATCCAGCGCATTGAAAACCTGCCTGGCATTCGAGGGCAGCAGACGGACGTTCACCGAGGTGGTGTCATCGGCATCCCGGCGGAGGAGAGCGGCCCGAACTGGACGGTGCGCATCGTCAGCGACCGAGGCGCGCACCGAGCCGACATCGCGCAAATCATCCGCACGCTGCAGGGGCAGTTCGATCTTGAGGACTGACATCACTGCGCCCCCGGCATCGTGAGAGCCATCGCAACGTCCCTCACCCAGATCGGCTGGGCCGACAGCATGAAGGTCTCGCCGCTCATCGCCAGCAGCAGCGTGGTGCCCATCACCTCGGCAATCGCGCACGCAGCATCGCTGGGCACGGCATTGCCGATCCGCTCGCGCCAGGCCTGATCGCTCAGCCCGTCCAGCTCGAAGCGCT
Organism: Variovorax sp. V15; assembly: GCF_041154425.1. Classification (NCBI taxonomy): domain Bacteria; kingdom Pseudomonadati; phylum Pseudomonadota; class Betaproteobacteria; order Burkholderiales; family Comamonadaceae; genus Variovorax; species Variovorax sp. V15. The sequence continues at coordinate 4,940,399 of NZ_AP028659.1, read as the reverse complement.
CCTCGGGGTCGAACAGCGACTGCAGCGCGGCCAGTTCCAGCGTCGTGAAGGGGCGATGCCATGTGCCGTCCAGCGCCTGGATGCGGCAGACGACCTTATCCCCCGGTGCCGGCATAGGGCGCGGGTCCGCCACGCTCCAGCGGCCGTTGTCGTGCGCTGCAGCCGCGCTGACGGCGCCAGCTGGGCCTTCCCACCGCGTGACGCCGTAGTGACCGGCCGTGAGGTAGTTGTCGCCCTTGGCGCGCTGCATTCCGCTTCGGGGATCGGCAACGGCAAAGGCGCCTTGACCGGTGGTGCTGCCGCTGATGACGGTACCGGCCGGCTCGTCGTATGCCGTGACCGAGTACTTCGCGAACGGCAGACCTGGCTGCCGAGGATCTGCGACGGCGGTGCCGCCAGCAGAAGGGCCTGTGCCAGCCGTGACCGTCGTGCCCGGCTTGCCCCAATGCACCACGCGGAACACGTTGTTATGGCGCACGCCGCCGGCGCGCGGGTCCGCGACCGCATAGGCCCCTTGGCCTGGGTTTTGCTGGCCGCCGATCGTGCCCATAGGGGCGTCCCAACGGCGCACGCCGTAGGCCTGGCCATCGGTCCACTTCGTCGACTGCTCGAAGCGTGGATCGGCCACAGCGAACTTTCCGTTCGAGGGCAGCGACTCGCCTGCCACTGCGCCGCTGGGCGCGTCCCACACGGTGACGCCGTAGCCGGCGGCGTAGAGCTGCTGGCGCGGGTCGGCCACCGAGAAGGAACCGTTGTGCGGCCGGCTGGCGCCGGCGACCACGCCGCTCGGCTCCGTCCACTCGCGCACGCCCAGCGCGCCGTTGTGCATGTCGGGCACGATCAGGTAGTCGCGCAGGTGGCCGTTCTCGACGGCCAGCTTGTTCAGGCTGCGCCAGTCGCTGCCGGCCTCGACGAAGGCTAGACGAACCCAGGTCTTCCACTGCAGCGCCGGGATGCGATGCATCGGGCCCGCGCGGAGGTCGCCGGGCATCAGCATCTTGCCGAGCACGTCGCCGACGGCGCGCAGCGGGCGCTTCTCGGGCTCGTAAAGAAACGGCGGCACCTTCTCGATGTGCCGCGCCACCAGCAGGAAGCGCTTGCGGCTCTGTGCCAGGCCACCGAGTTCGCCGCAATCGTGCGTCGTCTCGGCCACGGCGTAGCCGTAGCTGCGCAGCAGGTCGACGATCTGGTCGAGCAGGTGCCGGCCGCGCGTGGCGATGCGCGGCACGTTCTCGAAGACGAACAGCTCCGGCGGATCGTCCCTCCAGGCCTCCAGCATCAGCCAGACGCCGCGCAGCGTCAGGCGGTTCAGGGCCTGGTACTTGTCGGTCTTGCTCTTGCCCTCGGACAGCAGCCCGCTGAAGCCCTTGCAGGGCGCGGAGAGGAAGACGATGTGCGGCCGCTCGTGGCCGGCGGCGCGGTAGATGTCGGCCGGCATGGCCTCGGTCCAGCCTGCCGGCGGTGGCCGGCCGTGGAAGGCCTCGAACTGGCTGCGATCGAAGAGATCCAGCACCGTGCCGGTGGCGTTGGCCAGTCGGTTGAAGTCGCGGATGGCGGCGGCGTCCACGTCGATGCCACCAATGCAGCGGAACTTCGCCTGCAGGTTGCCGACGCGCGGGTTCGCCTTGTTGAAGCCGCGCGCGCCACCGCCGAGGCCGACGAAGGCATGGAAGTGCCGGATCTCTACGGTCTTCATGCCGGTGCGCCCTCGCTGATGGCCAAGGCATCACGCACGGAATCGACCGGGATGCTGAGCGACTGTGCGGCGGCGCGCATGGCCAGCTCTCGATCCGAGCTGAGCTCCAGGGCGCGCTCGAAGGCGCACTGGATCTTTTCGATGGTGAGAATCTCGAAGTCCATCGGGTATCAGGCCTTCGACTCTTCCGTGAAGACCTCTTCGGCGGTCTTCGCGGTGTTGGCCTTGCGGCGGCTTGCGGGCGCCGCGGCCGTGCTGCCGGGCGGGTCGTTCGGGAAGGGCCATGCACCTTCGCCGTCGCCTTGCGGCTGCGCGGCGGGCGCGCTGGCCGGCGGCGTCGCGGCGCCTTGGCGCTGCTCTTCCCCGTCGTCGAGCTGCTGCTGGCGGACCTCTGGCTCCAGCAGCTTCAGCGGCACCTCGCGGCTTTTGAGCATGGCGAGCTCGGCCAGCACCAGCTTCGGCACGTCGACCATCTCGATGCTCCACCAGGTCGCCACGGTGCCGCCCTGCTTGGCCTGGAAGCGCCAGTTCTCGAGCGACGCATCCGTGATCGGGAGGTTCGACTTGCCGCCGACGCCGTGATCGATCTCGCCGGTGTAGCCCGTGAGCTTCTCGGTCCACGGCACCTTCTTGATGTGGCGCGCCATGGAGGTCAGGTGCGGGAGGTCGCTGATTTCCTCGACTCCCGGCAAGGTCTGGCGCTTGTCCTTGGCGCTGCCGCCCGCAGCCTCGGTCTTCGTGAACAGGGCGGTGCGCAGCGCGGGATCGAACGCTGCGAGCGCGTAGTTCGGAAGGTCGGCCTGCACGTTGAGGCGCACGCCCGGGTTCGCGCCCGGCGGCCGGTTCTTCTGGCTCAGCAGGTGGACATCGAGCACCTTGACCTTCGTGAACTCGGGGAGAGAAAACATGGAGTAGCTCCTGTGGTTGAAGAAAAGAAAGAAGGCGCCGCTTGCGCGGGCCGGCAGGGAAAACGTGGTCTGGAGGAGGGAGGGAGCCCGGCCGGCTGGTGTCGCCCGAAAAATGGTCAGAACGGCATGTAGTCGTCGGGGTCCGGCTCCGGTCGCTTCAGCAGCGTGACGGCCTGGACCGGTGCATCCGCGGTGCGGCGCAGCTCCGTGGCCTGCAGCACGTAGAACGACTGGCCGGGATTGATCGCTGCCAGGCGCTCGGCCTCGTCAGCGGCGTCCTTTGCGCTGTGGTGCTGGTACTGGGGAGGGCGGTGACCCTCCGGATTCCAGACCAGCCAGAACTCGAGGTTGTCCATGTCAGGCCGCGGCGAGTTCGGTGTTGCGGCTGGTGGCCGCGAAATAGACCTCCTGGCAGGCCCGGACGTCGACGATGGCGCTGTGGGCGCCTTCGAGCTTCTTGCCGGTGAAGAACTCGTAGGCCTCGCCCAGGTTGGCGCTCTTGTGCTTGAAGAAGCCGGCCCGCTTCATCTTGTCCGTGGGCGGCAGCTTCAGGATCGGCGTGCTGATCAGTTGCGTGCATTCCGCGGTGCCGGCCTTCCAGTCGTCGGCCGTGGCCTCGTCCAGGAATCGCATGCAGGCGATGCGCGCGATCCGGGCATCGAAGGTCTCGTTGTGCCCGATGCGGACATCTGCGCGGCGCCACATCGCGAGCAGCATGCGCAGCGCGAGGTGCTCGGGGATGCCGACGTCCAGCGCCATCTCGCTGGTGATGCCGTGGATGGCGGCGGTGTCGGCGGGAATCGACCAGCCGTCGGGCTTCACGATGACATCGAGCGTGCTGAAAACGCGCCGCGTCTCCAGGTCGACCAGTTCGGCGCCGACCTGCACGAAGTGCGGCTGGCCGGGGTGCTCGCTCGGTTCCTTGAAGAGCGGGAGCGACTGGGTTTCGAAGTCGTAGAAGAGGGCGAGTTTCATGCTGCTTCTTTGAGCTGGCCGACGTGGCCGTTGTTGATCCACTCCGCGGCAACAGTGGCCGGCAGATCCGAGGGCAGCGCCTTCAGCGTGCCGAAGAGGAGGGCGGTTTCGATCTCGCCGTTCTGGGCGAGGACATCGAGCCAGGCCAGCAGATCGCCGCGGCCCTGGGCGTCGAGCACGTCGAAGCGGTCGAGCACCAGCAGCTTCACGCCGGACTGGAAGCTGATGGCCTCGGCCACCATTGCATCGACGCGCCAGCGCTCGGACTCGCTCAGCAGCGCGTACGGGCGCGCGCCGCCGCTGGGCGTCATGCAGGTGATCGACATGTCGGCATCGATGCCCACACGCAGCCACTCCGCATCGACTGCGCTTTGCTGCAGCCGCGTGTTGATCGGCTCCAGCGCCTCGGCCAGCATCTGGCCGGGGATGCCGTCGGGTGCGAGATCCACCGCGATGGCATCCCAGGCCGCCACCTCAGCGTGGTAGCCAGCGGCAGTGGCGGTCTTCGCGGCCGCTTCCTTGTTGGCGCGCGCGACGGCCTCCAGCTTCTCCACCGCAGTCGCGGCACCGGCGCGCGTCTGCTTCAGCGCCGCCAGGGCCTGCGAAGCCGCATCGAGGTCGGACTGCTTCGGTGCTGCGGGCTGATCGCCTTCGGTGAGAGCCTTGAGCTCCGCGTCCGCGGCGCGAGCCGCTTCGAGGTCGCGCTTGTCGTTGGCCACGGCGGAACGCAGCAGGTCGCGGGAGCGCACCATCGCGGGCAGCGCCGCGGCTGCTTCCTCGTCGCGCACGCCAGCGGGCGCTTCGTAGGCCCGCAGTTCCTTGCCGACGAGTTCCACATGGCCGCTGCAGTGCGGGCAGGTCATCGGTTGCGTCGGTGCGGCGCCGGCGGCCTTGGCCTCGGTCTCCCGCACGCGCGCTTCCCATTCGGCGAGATCCTTCTCGTCGGCGGCCAGCTTGGCGGTCACTCGCTCGAGCCGGTCGGCGGGCTCGCGCAGCGCTTCGATGCGTGCTTCCCGCGTGGTGTGCGCCCGCATGTCGGCCTGCAGCGCACCCAGCGCCTGATGGCTGCTGGCGATCTGCGAATCGATTTCGGCGAGGCGCTGCTGGGCCTTGGCCAGCGCCGTCGGGTCGGTGGCTACCTCGGGCGCCTTCCAGCTCGCGGCCTTCACCGCGCCGTAGGTTTCGCCGGTCAATGCGCGCCAGGAGCCTTTCGCTTCGGTCGCCTTCGCCTTGGCCTCGGTGCACGCCGCCTCGAAGCCGGCGCGCAGCATCGGGGCGACGCGATCGACTCGCGCCTTGTCGTGGCCCTTGTCGATCAGGCGCTGGGACACCGTGTCGGGCGTGATCCTGATGCCCATGAGGCCGAACAGGAACGTGCGCCGAGCCTTGTCGTCCATGCTGCTGAAGCGCTGGGCGTCGAGCACGTAGGGCAGCGCTGCAGGCACCGTGAAGCCCTTGGACTGCGAGGCCTTGCCGGTGGGCAACACGATGCTTGCGGTTTCCACCTCGGGGCCGCGGCCAGCGATCGAGACCTCGGCGAAGCCGACCTTCTGGCCCTCGTTGACCAGCGCGCCGTACTCCTTCTTCAGGCCGACGCGCACGGCCTCGCCCGTGAGCGCCATGCGGATGGCCTCCTGCAGGCTGCTCTTGCCGGCGTAGTTGCTGCCGCCGAAGAGGGTGATGGGCTTGTCCAGCGCGACATCGGCGCGGCGGACGCCGAGGAAGTTCTCGGCCGTGATGTGGGTGATCTTCATGGTGGTGGTGCTCAGTCGATGGAGGGGGTGGTGCCGCGGGCGCGACGGCTGGTGGGCGCGAATGCAGGAGCCGGCGGCGCGCCGGCTGGGGCTTCGAGCTCGGCGGCGCGGCGCTGGTAGACATCCGAGAGCACGGCGCGCTGCTCATCGGTGGGGTTGAGCGCACGCAGGCTGTCCATGGCGGCATCCAGGGAGTCCTGGTCCTTGCAGGCGCCCAGCTTCTCTGCGAAGGCATCGACGTCAAGGCCGCTGGCCTTCGCGTCCGCGGGTGCGGCGCTGCTGGTGGTGGCCCCTGCCTCGGTGGTATCGGCCGCTGCTGGTGTGGCAGCGGGCTCTTCCTGCTCCGGGTCGATGCCGTTCTTCTGCATGACCTCGGCGGCCGCGCTAGCGGCGACGCCGCTGCGGAGGTCCTCGGTGCTGGTGACGCGCACGGAGTCCTGGTCGAGGTCGATCACGACGGCGTCCTGCATCTCCTCGGTCGTGCGGCCCATGCCCATCACGATGTCGGGCGCGTGGATGTTCCCGAAGAAGCTGCCGGCCCGGTACTGAAGCATCAGGTGCTTCATCTCGGTCTGCCACTTCGAGCCGGCCTTGCCGTACCAGCCTTCCTCGACCGCGAGCTTCATGCTGACGGGCGCCGACTCGATCACCGGCAGCTTCAGGGCCTTCGCGTCGGCCAGCGTGCGCACGTTCGGCGGGAACGCCATGTTCCCCGGCAGCGCCCAGGCGACGCATTCGAGGTTCTCGACCTCGACCGTGATGTCCTTGAAGTCGTAGCGCCGGTTCTCGCGGTTCCAGCCCTGCTTTTCCTTGTAGGTGGCCTTGATGACACCCTTGTTGACGACATCGAAGCGCAGGGGCGTGAAGCGCTTGCTGGCGTTGATCGCTGCGATCTTGTACTGGCCCGACCACGTGAGCCGGCCCTCGATCACGTTGGCGTTCTGCATCACCGCTGTGATGCTCATGCCGACAGCGCGGGCGGTCTCGATCGCTACAAGGCAATTGCCCAAGGCGTTTGTGTTCTCCACATAGTCGATGCCGCCGCCCGGCAGCTTCTTCTCGACCCACTGTCGAAAGGCGACGGGCACGGCGTTCGACGTGGAGAACGCTTGCGCGATGCGCTGTGCCAGCGCGAAGCCGCGCGACGAAAACAGATCCACGACCTGATCGGCGGGCTCCTGAGCGGCCGCAACCTGGTGCTGGCGCAGCTGCTGGATGGTGGCGGTGTTCGCGGCCGGAGCCGCTGCGGTTGCAGTTGCAGACATGGCTTTCCTTCTGGGAGTGGTGATCAGTCGTGGTACTTGCAGTGCGCGGCGTAGGCCGGGCAGAACTTGCGCGAGCACAGGTTCGACTTCGGGTTCGGCGGGAAGACGCCGCTCTTCAGCATCCCGGCGGCGATCTCGATGAGGCCGGGGAACTTGCCGTCGCCCAGCAGCGGCGTCTTCACATCGGCGAGTTCGCCGGTGGCGCAGGGCGTGTCCTTGGTGGTCTGCAGGCCGATGATTTCAGCGGGAGCGTCCATGCGCTCGCCCGAAGCCTGCTCGGCCATCAGCGTGTAGATGCCGAGCTGGATGTGGTGGCCCTTGGTGACCGCGCGGCGGGCGCCGGACTCGGTCTTTTCAGTGGCGCGGCCGCCGGTCTTCAGGTCGGTGGCACCCTTGCGGCCGTCTTCCAACAGGCGGATGCGGTCGGTGGTGCCAGTGAGGCGGACGACGCCGTGCGCGGTCTGGATGTCGAGCGCCGTGCACTTCAGTTCGACCGCGGTGTAGGTGCGGGTCGGCGCGATGTCGAGGCAGTACTTCGTCGTCAGCTTCACCGCGAAGCTGTCGGCATCGGCGGGGGAAAGGTTCTCGTCCCAGGCAACATCGTCCTCCGGGCTCTGCAGAGACTCCCGCGCCGCGTCGACCGCCTCGCCGACGCTGATGAACTTGCCGTCGAGGATGGCCTGGTCGTAGACCGCGGTACCGGCGTGCACGGCGGTGCCAAGGTGGGCGGCGCCCCCCGACGGGCTGCGAAGGCCCATGACGTTCTGCCAGTACCACTTGTACGAGCAATCGAAAAGCGTGGGCCAGGAGCTGGCGCGGACAACGGCGAGGGGCTGGGTGGTGGATTCCATGGTCGAAGGCCTTCAGCGGAAGAAGTGGTAGACGGAGGGGACGAAGTAGGCGAGGAGGGCGGCTGCGATGCCGCAGCACGTGGCGAACACGAGCCAGGCCTTGATGAGCTGCAGCAGCTCGTCAATGGCGCAGTACGGCTGGGCGACAGGCTCCGGCGTGTCGTCGGGGAAGTAGTGCGGACGCGCCTTGCGCGTGTTGTCGACGGCTAGGCGAACAGCCATGGCGCAACCCTTTCGGCGATGAGAAGCAGGACCACGGCGACGCCGGCGCAGGTACTGGCAACCGTGACGATGAAGTCGGCGCGTGGCATGCGTGCCGGCGTGTCCATGGGCACGATCTCGGCAGTGCTGCTGCGCTGGTGGCCCTGCAGCTGCTCCAGGCAGCGCGCGGTGGGCCTACGGCTTTCGTGCGTGGCATCGACGGTGCCAACGAACTGGCGCGGTGCCGTAAGCGGGGTGTGGATGAGGTTCAAATCACACCCCCGTCTCTCAGCGTCCAGTACATCGCCGCGAAGAGAAGAAGATCGATGACCGCGACGATGGCGATGACGGTGCGCGTCTTCACGATGCGGCCCTCGCTCTCAGCATGGCGTCGGCCATCTGGTATGCGTGCATCGCGATGTAGTCCTTGCCCCCTTTGGTGGACTCGATGGGCGGCGTGAACGCGCCTTGCATCGCCTGGGCAGCGAAGTAGTCCCGCAGCGTCATGCCGATCACGGCTTCCGCGCGGGCCAGGATGTAGGCGCGCTCGCGCTCGACGGGATCCTCGATGTCGATGGAAGCGGCCATCGCAGTCGCGTGCGCGCTCTGCGCGTCGCTGATCGGGAACGCGGGCCCGCCGGTGTTGATGGCGGTGCTCATGACAGCGGCTCCAGCTGCAGATCGGAGGTATCGACGAGGTCGGAGCCGTCGTCGCGCAGCAGTTCGGCGAGAACCTCGCGCCACTCGATCATCTTCAGGTCCGCGAGGTGGCCTTCGAATGGCATGACGCAGAGCTGGTGCTCGCTAAACGCCGGCAGGTCGCTGGGCGAGTCGAAGAGGAAGTGCGGCTGCTCGAAGGCGACCGGCGTGGCCTTCTGGGCGCGGAGCACCTTGTCCAGGTGCTGGCTGCCGCTGTGGCGGCTCACGATGCGCCTCCAGTCGTCTTGGCGCGCAGCATCTCCCGCGCGATTGCGATGGGGTGGTCACCGCTGAAGTCGGTGTTCGGCGCCTGCGCCTGGGCCCAGTCGTGCAGGCGGCGCAGCGCTTCGAGCATCTGATCGCGCTCGACCCTGAATTCGATCTGATCGGCCACGTTCCAGGGCAGGCCGCCGGCCGCATTGCCTTCCAGCACTTCGACGGGCACGCCTTCGCATGCGTTCCAGCAGGCGACGAGGCGGCGAGCATTGGCCTCCTGCTCGTTGATGAACGAGTTGTGGCGAATGCCGAGGCCGCAGTGGAAGATGGCTTCGTCGCGAAACCCCGTGTTGATCGTGCCCATCAGCGCGGCGTGCTGCATGACGCCCGTGGTGTGCTGCGCGGCGCTCACAGGACACCTCGGTTCTGCTGCGAGAGCGTGTAGAGATCCGAGGGAGCGAAGTACTCGGGCGAGGCCTTCGCGGTGTTCAGGGCGCGATCGGCTGCCAGCGCCTGCTCTTCGGTGGGCTCGAACACCACCTCGGGGTAGTGCTTGGCCTCGATGCGGTCACGACGGGCATCACGCCGGCGCGACAGGTTGGATTGCGTGAAGCGGCTCATCACGCCACCTCGAGCATCTCGGCGATCACGGCGGCGTGCGCGGCGGAGGCCGAAGCCTTCGCGACCACGGCAGCAGCACGCTGCTCGGCGATGCGCTTGCCATCAGCGATCAGATCGCGGGCCTCATCGGCGTCGATCTTGTTCAGGCCGTTGTGCGGCACGAACTCGTAGAACGTGCCTTTCGCGGCGCTGGCCAGCACGTAGGCGTCGGACTTGAAGTCGCCTGGCGTCGGAATCTTGGCGATGACCGTGAGGGTCAGGAAGCCGACCTTGACGGTCGCGCCGGCGCTCCAGTCCCGCCTTCTTGCTTTGCTCTGCATGCCCATCTCCTGTTCGATGGGATTTATTGAACCACAGTTCAAATGCAAACACAACTAGGGTTCAGATTATTTTTAACCTTGGTTCAGTCGAGGGAGGAAAGAAGCCCGCTGGCTGCGGGCTGGCTGGATGGCGGAAAGCTCAGCGGAGCTGCCGCAACTGGAAGACGTAGTCGCGGCTACCGTTCTTCAAAATCATTTGCCCACGGGCGGGACACAGAACGACCTGAGGGTTGTACTCGTACAAATATAGGTACTGGTAGCTCATGTCCTGCCAGATCGATCCATCGTCGAACTGGATGATCTCTTCGGCTGTTCCTAGAAACGGGGTCGGCTTGAGGATCGTGGTGTAGTAGCAAGCAGGCGCCGCGCGTTGGGGCTGCGCGGATGCAGCGCCGCAGGCGTACTGCATCTCTTGCCATGCACGTTCAATCATTGCTCGATCTGGGCGCAAGGAACTGCGTGACACATCGTAGTTCCGCGTGGCGCGCTGGCAGTCTTGTGCCCACGAGCCAACACTAGCCAAAGTGAGCAGCAATCCAGCAGCGACTCTCAAGATCGAGTTGTTCATCGGCAATCTTCCGGAAACTGTGCGGCGAAGTCAGCCACGATCGCCAGGTTGTCTGCATTGCCAGCAGCCGCAACTTTATGGCCGGGCTGGTGATGCGCCCACAACGGCTTGAGGTCGACGAAGTAGGGCTCGCTGCGGCTTACACTGATGACAAACCCTCCTCGCGATTCTCCTTGGTGAATCACGGGAACCAGGAACCCTGTCACAGGCCCAATGCCGAACGCTCGAAGCGCCTTCAATGGGCGCGCGAAGTCCAGAAAAAACGCCCCATCGGGAACGACTGAGCCAGTCTTGGTTGCGGCGATCCGGCCTGGATACGCGTTTAGCCTAAGAAGTTGCAGTGCCATGTCCACCCGCCTCAGTCCGGCCGCCACTGGCTCGGGGACACGACAGCGCCGACTGGCTGTATGCCTTCGAGTTCGGAGAGTTCGAACGTAAGGCGCTCACCGCCGTTTACCGACATCACCTCCACTGCGCCGTGACGTTGGACGAGCAGCTCCTTCACCATCTTTCGGCCGTCCCGAAGCTTCAGCAGGACATACTCGCCCACCTGTGGCGATCCATTTGGCTTGACAAGCACGTACCAACCATCGCGAATCGCTGGAAACATGCTCTGCCCGCGCACGCGGATGCCGTATGCATTCGGGTCGTCGATCGCGATCTCGATGTGCCCGTCTCCGGCTCCGGGAATGCTGCTGATCTCGTCGTAGTAGCCGTCGTCGCCCAACTTGGCAGTCCCGACGACTGGGACCCGGCGAACGCGGAGCATTGTCCCGGCGTAGTCAGCCGACTCAGATGAAGCCCAGTTGCCCTTTCCCGGCGCAACAACGGCCAGCATCTCGCCCTCGCCGCTGCTCAACCACTCACTGGAGACACCCAGGTATTGCGCTATGGCCAGGTTGTTCTTGGCGTCCTGGCTCTTCGTCTTTCCGTCGAGCACCTTCTTGAGAGCCTGGTAGCTCAGCCCGGTCGCACGCGCCACGTCGCTGACAGAGCTGTTGGCGTGCTTGAGTGCTGCTTGGAAGCGTTCGGAAAGTTCAACCATCGTTGCGATTTTCTCGCGCCGGCGCTGAACCCTAGTTGCGTTTTGCATTGAACTGTAGTTCAATGCGGCATGCTTAAGTCAAAAGCCATTGAACTACTCGGCGGCACCACCGCCGCGGCAGCCGCAGCGATCGGAGTGACATATCAGGCCGTCGATAAATGGCCCGACGAGCTCCCTCCACGCATCGAAGACCGCGTCCTTGCCGCCTTGGCACGGCGGCATCTGCCAGCTGAACTTCGCGGCGAAGACACAACCGACGCCACCCCGAAGGCCGCCTGACATGCGCAGCACCCAGAAGAAGGGCCCGCGCACGCCGGCGCTGATCCGGGCGAAGCGCTCTGTCTGTCGCGTCGAGGCCGCACTTGCCGCGATGAGCGCGGCCCAGATCGTCAATTCGAAGTGGGCCAACGGAGTCGCGTTGCTCAACAGCAGTTTCGACGCCCACGGCGTAGCAGCGGATGCGATCGCGCGCGCCGCCGGCTTCCGGGAGCCGCCGGAGCCAGAGCCCTCGGTCCAGATCGCACCGAAGAGGCCGTTGGCGCCTGCTGGCGGTGCCGCGCGCCCTATCACGCTGACCTGGCTGGCCGGCGGTGCCGCATGCCTGGAGGTGGGACACGTAGCGCTCTCTCTGAGCAGCGACGAAGCCGCGGTGCTTCGGACTATCTGGTCGCCGAATGCTCGTCGAGGTTCCGAATGATCTTGCCGAATATCTCGTGCAGCCGTCGCATCGTCTTCTCTGACATGTGCAGGTCGCTGAAGCCCTCCGGGGAAGGCTCGCCGGCTCTCACCGTCACCTGGGCAATGACACGCGTCATCCCCGCTTCGTACGAGGCTGCACTTGCCGCTTCGATGTCGATGCTGAAGGTTTTCATGTTCGCCCCTCGCGGGGTCCGTGTTGTGGTGACCGGACTCTACCCCGCGAGGCGGCGGGCACCCCTCATCTGCGCTGCCGGCCGCCGCGTCATCGCGCAGGTCGGCCAGTTGCACCAGCAGCTGCAGCGCCAGGTCGTGAATGTGGTGCCAGCCCTCACGGCCGCTTTCGAAATGTGCGTCTTGCATGGCCTTCAGTTTTGGCCCGGCAAGCCTCTCAACACCACTCAACAGATTCGAGGAGCGTTGTGAACCAACTCGGTTTCCCCTCCGCCGTGACCGTTCAGGAGATCGCGCGGGAGAAGACATTGGGCGGAGCCATCGGGCTCTGTATCAAGGCTGCCGGCTACGAGCCGAAAGAGGTGATCGCCGAGCTGAAGATGGACAAGGCGCAGTGGTCGCGCTGGGAGTCCGGGCAGGAGGGGGTGATCTTCCCGAAGCTGTGCGCGGTGATGGACTACTGCGGCAACGACGCGCCGCTGCTCTGGATGAACATGGCGCGCGGCTACGACCTCTCCAGCCTGCGCCGGCGCGAAACCGAGCTCGAGCGTGAGCTGCGCATCGCGCGCGAGGAGAACGCCCAGCTGCGCCATGACAAGCGCGTGCTCACCGAAGCCCTGCGAGGAGTCGCGGCATGAGCGACACCCAGCTCCAGATCATGCTGCGCGCGATCCACGATCTGGCCGCGGCAAACAGCGACGGCGCCACCTACGCCGAGATCGAGGCCGCTACCGGCATCGAGACGCACCTGCTGATGGGCAAGGCCTCCCACCTGAAGGCGCGCGGGCTCATCGAGCGCGCGAACCCGACGGCCTCGCGGCGCGACATCGCGCGCTTCGTGCCCACCGCGAAGGGCAGGGCGGCGTTGTTTCCGCCCGATGACGACTTCATCCCGGCGGAGACCTCGGTGCAGCGCGCCATCCGCATGCGGCCGGCCCTGGTCACGGCATGGGCGGGGTTTTGATGGACTACGCCGACTTCCTGCGCTCGAAGATGCAGATGGCGCCGTCGCTCGGCTTCGAGATCGACGAGTCCGAGATCAACCCGCTGCTGGCGCCGTTCCAGAAGGCGATCGTGCGCTGGGCCGTTGCGGGTGGCCGGCGCGCCATCTTCGCGCGCTTCGGCCTCGGCAAGACCTTTGGGCAGATCGAGATCGTGCGCATCGTGCGCGCCCGCGCCGGCGGCATGGGGCTCATCGTGCTGCCGCTGGGCGTGCGCCAGGAGTTCATCCGCGACGCCCTGAAGCTGGCCACCGGTGACGACCCGAAGTTCTCCGACGCCCAGCGCGCCGAGCTCAAGGCCTGGCAGGCACTGGGCCCGGGCAGGGTGCCGAAGCTGAAGTTCATCCGCTCCATCGAGGAGTGCGACGACCCCGAGGGCATCTACATCACGAACTACGAGCCCGTGCGCGATGGGAAGCTTGACCCCGAGGCCTTCACCGTCGTCAGCCTGGACGAGGCCGACTGCCTGCGCGGCTTCGGCGGCAGCAAGACCTTCCGCGAGTTCATGGCGCTCTTCGCCGGTGATGACCGCCGCAGCATGAAGGTGCGTGTCCGCAGCCGGGGCGTGCCGTATCGCTTCGTGGCCACGGCGACGCCGAGCCCGAATGAGTACGTCGAGCTGCTGGCCTACTGCGCCTACCTCGGCGTCATGGACGTCGGTCAGGCGAAGACGCGCTTCTTCAAGCGCAACAGCGAGAAGGCCGACCAGCTCACCATCCACCCGCACAAGGAGCGTGAGTTCTGGCTCTGGATGGCGAGCTGGGCCCTGTTCGTGCAGCTGCCGTCGGACCTCGATCCCAGCTTCTCCGACGAGGGCTACGTGCTGCCGGATCTGGATGTCCGCTGGCACGAGATCCCGAGCGATCACACCGAGGCCGGTGCCGACTCCCGCGGCCAGAGCCTGATGTTCAAGCACCAGGCCATCGGCGTCGTCGATGCTGCCCGTGAGAAGCGCGACAGCCTTCCGCAGCGCTTGGCCAAGCTGCAGGAGATCCGCGCCGAGGACCCCACCGCGCACCGCGTGATCTGGCACGACCTGGAGGCCGAGCGGCACGCGATCGAGCGCGCCATGCCCGAGGTGGTGACCGTCTACGGCTCCCAGGAACTCGACGAGCGCGAGGCCTCGGTCATCGCCTTCGCCGACGGCCGCATCCAGGAACTCGCCGGCAAGCCGGTGATGCTGGGCTCGGGCTGCAACTTCCAGCGGCATTGCCACTGGGAGGTGTTCTTGGGCATCGGCCACAAGTTCAAGGACTTCATCCAGGCTATCCACCGCGTGCAGCGCTTTCTGCAGGAGCACACGGTGCGCGTCGACCTGATCTACACGGAAGCCGAGCGGGAGGTGCGCCGCAACCTCGAGCGGAAGTGGCAACAAGACATCGAACTGAGGCAAAAGATGAGCGAAATCATCCGCACCTACGGCCTGTCGCGCATCGCGATGGCCCAGACCCTGGCGCGCGCCATGGGCGTCCCCCGAGTCGAAGTCACCGGGCCCGGCTATACCGTCGTGAACGAGGACTGCGTGCAGGAGACCCGGCGCATGGTCAGCGACAGCGTGGGCCTGATCCTGACCTTGATCCCGTTCAGCACGCAGTACGAGTACTCGCCGAACTACGCCGACTTCGGGCACACCGACAACAACGAGCACTTCTTCCAGCAGATGGACTACCTCGTGCCGGAGCTGCTGCGCGTGCTGCAACCCGGGCGGGTGGCCGCCATCCACGTGAAGAACCGCATCGTGCCCAGCGGCATGGTGCCCGGCGTCGGCTTCCAGACCGAGTACCCCTTCGACCTCGACACTGTGGCGTGCTTCCGCAAGCACGGCTTCCACTTCATCGGCCGCAAGACCATCGTCACTGACGTGGTGCGCGAGAACTCGCAGACCTACCGCCTGGGCTGGACGGAGCAATGCAAGGATGGCTCCCGCATGGGTTTCGGCATGAACGAGTACCTGCTGCTGTTCCGCAAGGCGCCGACCGACGCCAGCCGCGGCTACGCGGATGTGCCCGTGGTGAAGGACAAGGCCAAGTACTCCCGGGCCCGGTGGCAGCTGGATGCCCACGGCTTCACGCGTTCCAGTGGCAACCGCCTGCTGCAGCCCGAGGATCTTGTGGGCCTGCCCGCGGACCAGATCTTCAAGCTCTTCAAGGCGCACTCGTTGAGCGAGGTCTTCGACTTCGAGCACGACGTCGCGCTGGGCGAGGCCCTGGCCGCGAAGGGCATGCTGCCGCCCTCGTTCATGCTCCTGCAGCCGCAGTCCTGGCACGACGAGGTCTGGACCGACGTGACGCGGATGCAGACCCTCAACAACGCGCAGTCCGCCGCCGGCCGCGAGATGCATCTCTGCCCGATGCAGTTCGACATCGCGGACCGGGCGATCGCTCAGTACTCGAATCCTGGCGACGAGGTCTATGACCCCTTCGGCGGCCTGATGACGGTGCCCTACCGCGCCATCAAGGCCGGCCGGCGCGGCCGCGGCTGCGAGCTCAGCCCCAGCTACTTCGCAGACGGCGTCATGTTCTGCGAGGCCATGGCGCGCGAGATGAGCACGCCCAGCCTGTTCGACCTGGAGGAACTCACAGCATGACCAGGCTACAAGAGCTGGTGCACCGCCAGCGTGCGCACCTCATCCAGGCCGAGGGCTTGGGCATCGAGATCTGCATGGCGCTGGGAGACCTGCCCGGCGCGCACCGCCACCGACGCGAGATGGAGGCGCTGATCGCCGCGCGCGAGGCCGCGATCCTGCAGGCCGAGGAGGAGGGCGACAACTACTTCGAGGTCGCCGGTGCCGCCGCACGCATCCAGGGCGAGGCCAGGGAGGTCGTGGGTGGCTGAGAGCTGGATCAAGATGCGCGCCAGCTTGCTGACCAACCCGAAGGTCATCAGGACGGCCAGAGCGCTGCTCGATGACCCCGCCTTCGGGGCATGGTTCGGTCTTGGGCTGCGCTGCGATGCGTCACGTAACGCGTTATGCGGCATAACGGAGCGTAACGAAAACACCGTAACGGGCGTTATGCCGAGCGTTACGACGGACATAACGTCGCGTAACGAAGAGCGGCACGCGATTGACGTTGCTATCGTTACGCGGATCGTCGTCGGAGCATCGGTACCGCTGTGGGCGCAGGCCAACGACTGCGCCGGTGAGGACGGTCTTCTTGAGGGCGCGACGCTCTTCGAGATCGACACCATGTCGGGCGTTCCAGGGCTCGGCCGCGCGATGCGGTCTGTGGGCTGGGTGGAGGTTCTTCCCAATGGAGAAGGAGTCCGATTCATCCGATTCAACGAGCACAACACCGTCGGCAAGGAGCGTGCTGCGGGTGCCAAGACGAACGCGGAAAGGCAGCGGGAATACCGCAAGCGCCTTCGCGAAAAAGAAGAGGAGGATGGTTCCAGCTCCGGCGAAAACAGCGTGACGGATGGTGACGTAACGGAGAACAAGGCGTCACGTAACGCGTTACGCAACACCGTTACCACAGAGAAGAGAAGAGTAGAGAAGAAAAGAAAAGGAGCTAAAGCTCCTATGTCGGCAGACAACCTGCCGACGTGGATGACCGGGCTGGTCGACCTCTACCACGAGGTGCTGCCCGAACTGCCGGGTGTCCGGGTCATGGACAAGGCCCGCGACCAGGCGCTGCGCGACTTCCGCGACTGGGTGCTGACCTCGAAGCGGCAGGACGGCACGCCGCGGGCGACCAACGACGCCGAGGTGCTGGACTGGGCGCGCGAGTACTTCGGGCGTGCCCGCAACAACGACTTCATCATGGGCCGGGGACCGCGCTCGCCTGACCACCAGAACTGGCGCTGCAGCATCGAGTACCTGCTTTCGAGCCGCGGCATGAAGAAGGTCATCGAAGAAACGGCGGATCAGCCATGAACGACCGCGTCGATGACACCCTACTGTCGCCGGCCGTGCTCTGGAGCCCGGAATCGGAGTCCACGCTGCTCGGCGCGCTGCTTCTCGACAACGGGATGTGGGACCGCGTCGGAGACCTGGTGGAGGAGGCCGACTTCTTCCGGCAGGAGCACCGGCTGGTGTTCCAGGCCATCAGTAGCCTGCTCAACGCCTGCAAGCCGGTTGACGTTTTCACGGTCTTCGACCAGCTGCAGCGCATCCGCAAGGACGATGTCGTCGGCCTGCCGTACCTGAACGCGCTGGCGCAGTACGTGCCCAGCGCGTCCAGCGCCCGGCAGTACGCGCTGACGGTGCGCGATTTCTCGCTGCGCCGCAAGCTGATGGGCGTCAGCACCGAGATCCATGCCTTGGCCTGCCAGCGCAGCGTCGGGTTCGAAGAGACGCTGGACCAGGCTACCGCGCTGCTGACGCCGCTGTTCGAGGTCAACAAGAGCGATGCCTGGCAGGGCATGGACACCGGCATGGTGGAGTTCCTCGACGGCATCCAGCGCCGCGCCGATGGCGAAGAGGACTTCCTCTCCACCGGGATCAAGGATCTCGACGACCGCCTCGACGGTGGCGTCCGCAAGGGCGAAGTCGTGGTGATCGCTGGCCGGCCCGGCATGGGCAAGACGGCGCTGGCGATGTCGATCGCGGACCACATCTGCGGCATGTGCCAACCCGTCGGCGTGCTCTCGATGGAGATGCCGAAGGCGCAGCTGACCACCCGTGTGGTGTCGATGCGGTCCGGCATCCCCCTGCACAAGCTGAAGCGCCCGGAGCGGCTGACCGACTACGACTGGGGCGAGATGACGCGCACCGTCGAGCACCTGCGCCAGCTGCCGATGTTCATCGACGACCAGACCGCGCTGAACATCAACCAGCTCCGCGCCAAGGCGCGCTCGTTGAAGCGCCGCCACGGTCTGCGCCTGCTGGTGGTGGACTACATCGGGCTCATGGAGGGCACCGACCGCAAGGCCAACCGGGCCACGCAGCTCGGGGAGGTCAGCCGCGGCATCAAGGCGCTGGCGAAGGAGTTGGACTGCACCGTCCTGCTGCTGGCGCAGCTCAACCGCGAGGTCGAGAAGCGTCCCAACATGCGGCCGATCATGGCCGACCTCCGAGAGTGCGGCGACATCGAACAGGACGCCGACATCATCGCTTTCGTCCATCGGCCCGCGCACGCGAAGCCCGACCTGGGCCCGGAGTGGAAGCACTACGCCGAAATCATCGTCGGCAAACAGCGTGACGGTCAGACCGGCATCGTCGACGCGCAATACACAGGAGACACCGTGAAATTCTGCAATTGGATGGGTGACCGTCCGACTTCGCTCGTGCGCACGAAAGGGGCCGAACTGTGATTGAGCTCACCCTCCCGTACCCGATCAGCGCGAACCGCTACTGGCGCACGACGGTGCGCGGCAGTTTCGTCAGCACCTACGTCAGCACCGAGGCGAAGGAGTTCAAGGAGCAGGTGGGCTGGGTATGCAAGGCCGCCGGCATCCGCGCGCCGCTGCCCGGCCGCGTGGCCATCTCGGTGCAGCTCTATCCGGAACGTCCGCGGGATTGGGCTTTGCGCCAGCGCAAGCATGGCGCCACGTGGGATGACAGCGTGCGGTGCCTCGACATCGACAACGCCAACAAGGTGCTGCTCGACGCCATCAAGGGCATCGCAATCGAGGACGACAAGTGGGTGCGTCGGCTGTCGTCTGAGCGCATGGAGCCCGACGAAAAGGGCGCGCGCGTGGTGCTGCGGATCGAGCAGATCTCGCAGCCGGCTGCGCAGGGCGACCTGCTGGGAGCCGCGGCATGAAACGGATCTACATCGCCGGCCCCATGACCGGCAAGCCGGACCTGAACTTCCCGCTGTTCCACCGCGAGGCCGCGCGCCTGCGCGCCGAGGGCCTGGATGTCGTGAACCCGGCCGAGATCAACGCCGATCTCACCGCGGGCTGGTTGCCTTGCATGCGCGCCGACATCAAGCAGCTCGTCGACTGCGACGCCATCCTGATGCTGCCGGGCTGGGAGTGGAGCAGGGGCGCATCTCTGGAGCACCACATCGCCCAGCGGCTGGAGATGCGGGTGATCTACCTCAACGCCACGGCGCCGAACGAGGGCATCCCGGCATGAAGCAGGCTTGGGATCCTGTGAAGCTGCGCGTTGCCTTCGGCGACGTGCCAAGCCCGAGCGATGTGCTCTGCATGGCCACCGGCAGGCTCTATCAGGTCCTGCGCGTCGGCGGGACCCGCACGCTGCACTGCATCGTGCTGCCCGGCCCCGAGCACATCGAGCCCGACGCGCGGATCTGGAACTGGCAATGGGCGCCCCGGCGCCGAAGGGCGGCTCGATGAAAAAGACTCTGCTCTACGCGCTCGAGTCGGATCTCTGCGCCGACTTCATCCGCTGGGTTGCAGCTGAGTCCGCTCGTGCGCGCGGCCCGCGCTGGACTGCCTACGCCGAGACGGCTGGATGGGACATCCTGCTGGTGGCCGAGGACGGCACGCAGATCGGCGTGCAGGCGAAGCTGAAGGCGAACCTGAAGGTGCTGGCGCAATGCATCCCCGAAGCGTGGGAGTGCTGGCACGACCGCGGGCCCGACTATCGCGCGGTGCTGGTGCCGGACTCTGATTCCACATACGACGGAATCTGTGCCGCGCTCGGCCTGATGGTGATCCGTCCCTTGCGCGGCGCCATTCGGACTTCGTTCACCCCTGAGCTCGGCATGGAGCACTGGAACGGGGGCTGGCACTACTGGTCGCCGCGCCAGCGCTGCGAGGTGCCGGAGTTCGTGCCCGATGTCGTCGCCGGCGCCAGCGCCCCGGTGCAGCTCACGAAGTGGAAGATCGCGGCGCTGCGCATCGTGGCCACCCTGGAGCTGCGTGGCTTCGTCACGCGCGCCGACTTCAAGGCGCAACGGATCGATCCGCGACGCTGGACCGGGCCCGGCGGCTGGCTGGTGCCGGCCGGGCAACCGGGCCAGTTCACGCGCGGGCCCGGGCTCGACTTCGACCGCCAGCATCCCGATGTCTATGCACAGGTCCTGGCCAAGGTCCGGGAGGAGAGTGCTGCCACGTTGCCGCGCCAAGCCGCGATTCCGATGGAGGCGCCGGCGCGATGACGCTTCACCTAGTTCCCACCGGTCGCGGCCGCTGGCGCACTGTCGTCCTGCAGGTCACCGGCGATCGCGCGTCACCGCTGCTGGTGCGCATTGGCGACCGCATTCCGCTCGGCGGCGTCCTCTTCCGCGTCTCGAAGGTGCTGGCATGACGAAACCGTCCTCGATCCTCATCATGAAGGCCCACCCGCTGGCCAACTGGTCCGAGCACGAGTTGTCGATCGTGCGCCGGTTCATCTTCGACGGCATCCGGGGCCTCAACGAGCAGCACAACACCCGCTGGCGGCGGTTCTGGTCTCGGATCTGGAAGGCCGAGGTCGGCCAGGTCTTCCAGTTCGACAACGTCGTCGAGCGCTCCGGGCCCTACCACCGCATGCACATGGGCATGGAACAGCGTCTCTTCGAGAGCCAGGAGCGCTGGCCCCAGCTGGAGCCCTTCCGGGACTGGCTCAAGGTCGGAGCGGCCTGGGGCGACTACCAGGTCGGACCCCGCGGCGCGCTGCGCTTCGTGCCGCGCAGCACCTCCTACGAGCTCTGCAGCGACGACGAGATGCGCGAGGTCCACGCCGCAATGCTGGCCTTCCTGCGGACACCGTACGCACAGCGCCGGCTCTGGCCACACCTGCAGCCCGCCAAGCGCGCTGAGATGCTCGAGTCGGTGCTCGCCCGCCGTGAAGATGACGGGGGCCAGCCGTGAGACGCACCCCGATGCCCCGTGGCAATGGCTTCAAGCGCCGGCTGCCTCCATCGCGCCCATCTCGGGTTGCGCTCGGCGCGCGCACGCTCACGGTGGCGATCCGCCGCGGCACCTACGCGGTACCACCGCCGGCGGCGGCCGTGCCCAAGGTCGTGCCGCTCGAGAGTGAGAAGTACCGGCGGCTCGTCGCGCTGCTGCCCTGCAAGGTCTGCGGCATCGACGGCTACAGCCAGGCCGCCCACCCCAACACCGACAAGGGCGCCGGCACGAAGACCGACGACCGGCTCTGCTTTCCGCTGTGTTGCGACCGGCCTGGTGTTCGGGGCTGTCACCTGCGGTTCGACCAGCACGCGCTGATGACCAAGGCTGCTCGACGCCTCATCGAACCCGCCTGGGGCGCCGACACCCGCCGCCAGATCGAAACCATGGGCCTGTGGCCGGCGAACCTGCCGCGCTGGGCCGAACCCGAAACAGGAGATCAGCCATGAACTGCCGTCCCGGAGACCTGGCCCACATCGTGGCGCCGTATTGGGACCTTGAGATGCGCGGCCTTCCGGTCCAAGTCGTCGATACGCACCGAGGCGGCCCAGTGCGCGCGAAGAACGGCTGCATCAGCCACGACCGTGGCCGGGACTGCTGGCTCGTCGATGGGCACGACGACAGGCTTCCCATGGTCATCGCCGATCACTGCCTGCGCCCGATCCGCGATCCCGGCGCTGATGCCGTCGACGAGATGGTGCTGCGCAAGCCGGTGCCGCTGCCCGTGATCCAACCCGAACTCATTCCCGAAAGGATGCCGGCATGACGACAAAGCTCACCGCCAGGCAGGAGGAGATCCTGGCGTTCATGGTCGAGTACGAGGCCGCGAACGACAACATGCCGACGGCGGTCGTCATCGCGCGGCATTTCCGCTATGCCAGTGCGAACTCTGCCAGCGAGCATCTGCAGGCGCTGGTGCGCACCGGACGTCTGGAACGCCTGGAAGGGCAGGTCGGCTTCCGTTTCACGAGGACCGCGCCATGCGCCGACCTGCAGGCCTGAGCCTCGTGCAGCGCGCCCTGATCGAGCGGGACTGGCGCGCGGAGGTCATCACCGCGCACATCCACGCCCTGATCGGCGAAGACAGCGACCGCCTCGTGAACGGTGCCGGCCGCGTCCTCTATGTCGTGCTCGGCGCCGCGATTGCAGAAGGCGCCGACCCGGAGCTGCCCGACCTCCGCATCGTCCGTGGGGCCGTGAACGCTGTGCACGACCAGGCCGGCGAGGCCTGGATCCTTCCGATGCGCCGTTCCTCGATCGAAAGCGGGCTGCTCGCGGCCGAGCGGCTGATTCCCGCATTCGAGCGCCGCAGCCTCATCAATGCCGCCTGCGAGCTCGAGCTGAAGCTCCGCGCGGGCCATGTCAATACCAGCGACTTCGAAGCCCTCGTGGCCAAGTTCGCCCCCACCGAATCCATCGCCGTCACCGAGAGAAGGGCCTGATGACGCAGAAGCCGCCGCAACCTGTACGCCGTGGAGTCGGCGAGCTGGTGTTCCAGACCATCCAGGACCTGCACAACGCCGGCCGCATCGCCACTCGCTCCGTCGTCAAGGAGATGACGGGCCAGAGCTACAGCGTGGTCGACGACCACGTGAAGCGGATGCTGGAGGACGGTCGTCTGCGCAGGGTATCGCCGGGCGTTTTCGAGCCCGTCGAGGAGCTGCCGGCGGCGCAGGCGATCTCGCTGACCGTGCTGCCCAGCGGCATGGCCAAGCTGGAGGTCGGCGACGCCTGCCTCGACCTGAACCCCGCCGACTGCCGCCGCATCGGCAGCTTGTTCCGCGGCAGTTCGGAGGAGATGACCAGCCTGCAGGGTGCTCGGGAGCTCACCGACGCCATCGCGGATCTCAGGCGCCAGCTCGCCCTGGCCCAGCACCGCGTCGACCAGCAGGACGAAGTCATTCGCCGCCTGCAGCGCCTGCCGAAGCAGGCCGAGATCCAGTTCTTGTAATCGGCCGAGAGGCCACAACCCCGGGCGAGAGCCCATCAACCGAGAAGTCAAGCATCATGATTCCCAGCATCGAAGAAATCCTCGCCATGCTTGCCAAGGGCGAGTGCACGCAAGACCAGGCTCTGCAGTGGATCGGCAGTCACATCGATGCCGCCACGCGCGACGCCGCGCTGCGCGACCACTTCGCCACCACGGCCGCCATCGGTCGTGACGCCAACGGCAATATCTCCACGGCCAGCGCCAAGGCCGTGATGTTCGAGGACCCGCCGGACTGGGAGGCCGGCCCGACCGCAGCCATGCAGTGGTGGTGCGATGCCGAGGCCCGCATCCGCTACGTCAAGGCCGAGTCGATGATGAAAGCTCGCATCCTGTAGCAGAGGCGCTGGCGCACCCCAGTAGGGTTGGCCCGTCCAGCGGGGCGGTCAGAAGATGCGGCCGTCCCCGTCATGGCAAGGGGCTCCCGCCGGTAGCCGCGGCATCAACCTTCGAGGACTCCCATGCACTTCTCCCGATCCCGCTTCCTCCATCTCGCTGTCGCCGCGCTGGCGGTAATGGCCAGCGGTGCCGCCGCCGTGGTCGATCGCGTCACCACGGTCTGCACTGCGGTCTACCGCTTCACCTGCGACTTCGTGGCCAGCGTGCCGGCCGCGTTCGAACAGCCGGCACTGCAGCTGGTGGCGCGACCGGTCGAACTGCTGCAGTTCTGTGCCTACGCCCTGCGCTTGGCCAAGCGGGAACGCCCCCGCATGATGCCGGGCTGGCGTATGTGCCCGTCGACCTGATTCGCCCTATGGGCTGAAGCCGCTGCCGCGAGAGCAGCGCCGGAGGCAACCGGCACATTCGGCTTGTGCCCAGAATTCTTAGGACGACGTGGCCGAAAGAGCCCAAAGATAGCTACAGAAACTCGAGCAGACCACAAGCATGAACCTGGCGTCTTCGCTGGTCACGTCGACAGAGGCTTCGGTCAGGGCGTGTCGAATGCCGCCAGCATCGTTCGTGTATCCATAGAGTTTGATCAACGCCTGCTCCAGCAGGGGATGCACTGTGCGGGTCTTCTTGAGCTGTTTCATGGCATCTCCCAGCGTTGCTGCCGGATTTCCCGCGATCGCTTTGCAGACACTCTCCACCGCCGAAATCGACTCTTTGATTGAGTTCCTATAGTCCGGCGCTTTTCTATCGGCCAGCAGTTGTAGTGCGCGTTCCAGGTGAGCCTTCGAGTCTCGTGAGCCCTTGCTGATGGCTGACTCAATCGCTTCAATCTCGGAACGTTCGGTGATTTCCACCAACTCACCGCTGACGAACCGGTAGGCTGCGCTTTCTCGAGTCAGAGCCGAGTTGAAGGCCGGGACGAGTGTTTTTTGTAGTGATGGGTGTGCCTCACGGGCAATGAAGTCGACTAGGTCGTAGACCTCGTGCCACTCGCCATTCATCACCACTTGGCGCAACCACGGGAAGGCCTTCTGCTCTCCGTATTTCGCATCTTTGAGTTTGGGCATGGCGTCGTGCGCCATCTTGTATAGCCTTAGGAAGATCCCGACCACCAGTCGCTCAACCCTGTCGGTGGCGTCCTCATATTGGTACCCGTCATACGGGCGGTACGCCGACCACGCGTAGATGTCCATGACGTTCCAAAGCGCATTTCGCAGGTCTTGGTCTATAGCCTGCAGTTGAATGGCTTTCTCTAAGGGTTTTAGACCGACTCGCTGGGAAAACGTGGCCATTGGCCCTCCTCGATAGTTTTCTCAAGTTTGCCACTTCGGCTCTGCCCAGCATGGTCGGGTAAATGCAGTTGCGTTGTCCCCCCGGTAGGGTTCGCACGAGCCGTGCGCACCCGGAATCATCCCGGTCCATGACAGACGCGCGCGAACCAGATTCCGACAAGCCGACAGCCCACTGGCCAACCATCGAGGCCGACTACCGCGCCGGCGTGAAAAGCGTGCGCCAGATCGCCCGGGAGCATGGTCTCTCCGAAGCAGCGATCCGCAAGCGCGCCAACCGCGAGAACTGGTCTCGGGACCTCTCCGCAGCCATTCAGGCCAAGGCCGACGAACTGGTACGCAATGAGGCGGTTCGCACTGAGGTGCGCAATGCGAACCGAATCCCCGACAAGGACGTCATCGACGCCAACGCGAACGCCATTTATCGCGTGCAGATTGCGCACCGCGCCGGGCTGACGAGACTGTCTGCGCTGCGAGACGCCCAGCTGGTCGAGCTGGAGAGCGCGGCGAAGCCGGTAGGGAAAGCGACGGCCGACCAGGCTGCATCCGAATCTCAGGACGCCCCGACCCAGATGGCGCTCTCTGCCCGCGTCGGGCTGCTGAAGCAACTGACCGAGATCGACGAGAAGCTGCGCAAGGGCGAGCGCGAGGCCTACGGCATCGACAAGATCGTGCCGGACGAGGGCGGCCTGGTCAGCAAGCTGACCGACGCGGAGCGTGCCAGCCGGCTGGCTGCCCTGTTCGAGATCGCACGGAAGAGGGCGGCCGATGGCGCCTGACATCGATGTCCCCGAGCTGGTGAAGCTGATGCCGTTCCTGTCGGACGGCGAGCGCGCCGAGCTCGATCTGCTGCTCACCGAGGGCCTGCCGCTGTGGATGCCGCAGGTCGGGCCGCAGATGGCGGCGCTGCAGTCCGAGGCCGACATCCTGTTCTATGGCGGCTCCGCGGGCGGCGGCAAGACCGATCTGCTGCTCGGCGCCGCGCTCACCGAGCAGGAACACAGCATCATCTTCCGGCGCGAGGCCGTTCAGCTCGTCGGCATCGAGGAGCGCATGGGCAAGATCCTCGGCACCCGCAAGGGCTACAACAGCCAGGACGGCGTCTGGCGCCTGCCCGGAAAGCGCGTGCTCGAGCTCGGCAGCGTGCGCGAGGCGGACGACTGGATGAAGTACCAGGGCCGGCCGCACGACGCCAAGCTCTTCGACGAGATCACCCACTTCCTGGAGCTGCAGTTCCGCACGCTCATCGGCTGGATGCGCACCGACAACCCGAAGGTGCGCCAGCGCGTGATCTGCGCCGGCAACCCGCCGACCAGCTCCGAGGGCGAATGGGTCATCCGGTTCTGGGCGCCGTGGCTCGACCCGAAGCACCCGAATCCCGCGAAGTCGGGCGAGTTACGGTGGTTCGTGACGGACACCAACGGCAAGGACCAGGAGGTCCCCGGGCCCGAGCCCGTGATGGTCGGCAAGGAGCTGATGAAGCCGAAGAGCCGGACCTTCATCCCTTCCAGCGTTGACGACAACCTCTACCTCAGCCTGACTGGCTATAAGGCCACGCTGCAGGCGCTACCGGAGCCGCTGCGCTCGCAGATGCTGCGCGGCGACTTCATGGCCGGGCGCACCGATCCGGTCTGGCAGCTGATCCCCACGGAGTGGATCAAGGCGGCGCAGGCGCGTTGGAAGCCGAAAGACAACAAGGGGCCGATGACGGTCGTGGGCTACGACGTCGCCCGCGGCGGCATCGACAAGTCTTCGGCGGCGCGCCGGCATGGCAGCTGGTTCGATGAGCTGGTGACGGTGCCCGGGGTCGTCACCAAGGACGGGCCCACCGGCGCTGCTTTCGTGATCCCGCTGATCCGCAACGGTGCGCCGGTCGCGATCGACGCCATCGGTGTCGGTGTCTCGGTGCTCGACTTCCTGAAGGGAATCAATGTGCTCTGCGTGCCCGTCGTCGGCTCTGAGAAGAGCGATGCCATGGACAGGACCGGCAATCTGCGGTTCCGCAACAAGCGCGCCGAGATGTACTGGCTGCTGCGCGAGGCGCTCGATCCGACCGCCGAGGATCCGATCGCTCTCCCGCCCGACGATGAACTGCTCGCGGATCTCTGTGCCATTCGCTACAAGGTCGTGCAACTCGGCCGCTTCGCCGCAGTCCTGATCCGCGACAAGGACGAGATCCGAGAAGAGCTCGGCCGTTCTCCCGACAAGGGAGACAGCGTCGCCCAAACCTTCCTTTCCGACATCCCCGAGGTCGTCGCCCTGCAGGAGACCTCGCCACGTGAGGCGCCGGACTGGCGCTATTGAGATTGAGAGCCACCATGACCGAACCGACCACCGCACTCAACGGCCCCAGCCCGAGCATGCCCGACACCGATCTCAACACCGGTGCGCTGACGCTCTCGGAGTTCACCGACTTCTTCCACGAGATCGAGGAGCAGCCGGCCTGGCGCGCCAAGGCCGACCGGGAGATGGAGTACTACGACGGCAACCAGCTCAGCTCCGAGATCCTGCAGCGCCAGCAGCAGATCGGCATGCCCCCGGCGATCGAGCCGTTGATCGGGCCCGCCATCGATGCTGTGCTCGGGCTCGAGGCAAAGACGCGGGCTGACTGGCGCGTGCTGCCCGACGGCGAGGGAGAGGGCGACAGCGGCGACCAGGTCGCGACAGCGCTCAATTACAAGCTGAATCAGGCCGAGCGTCACAGCAAGGCCGACAAGGCATGCTCCGACGCCTTCAAGACGCAGGTCGCCGCGGGCATCGGCTGGGTCGAGGTCAGCCGCAACCCTGACCCCTTCAAGTTCCCGTATCGCTGCAAGTCGATCCACCGCAACGAGATCTGGTGGGACATGCTGGCCACCGAGGACGATCTCAGCGATGCCCGTTACCTGATCGTCGCCGCTGGACGCCGACGGCGCAGGCGAAGCTGATGTTCCCGGGCCAGAAGGATCTCATCGGGCAGGTGGTCAGCGGCTGGCCGATCTACGAGGGCCTCGGCACAACCGAGGGCGGCACGTCCACCGACCTTGTCAGCGCCTGGGATCAGCAGCGCGGCTGGAGCGTGGAGGAGCAGCAGTGGCGCGACATGACGGGCAAGCGGGTCTGCCTCTTCGAGGTCTGGTACCGGCGCTGGAACCGCATGCTGGTGCTGAAGCTGCCGGACGGGCGCGTCGTCGAGTACGACCGCCAAAACCCGATGCACGTGCAGTTCGTGGCCATCGGCGCCACGGTGCCGGAGTGGGCCGTCGTGCCGAAGATGCGCATGGCGATGTGGATGGGCCCGCACCGGCTGTCGGATGAGCCCTCGCGGTACCGGCACCAGAAGTTCCCCTACGTGCCGTTCTGGGGGAAGAAGGAAGACCGCACCGGCGTGCCGTATGGTCTGGTGCGCGGCATGATGTACATGCAGGACAACGTCAACGCCACCAACAGCAAGCTGCGCTGGGGCCTCGCCGCGGTGCGCACGACCCGCACCAAGGACGCCGTGAAGGGCACCGACGAGCAGTTCCGGCGCGAGATCGGGCGCGTCGACGCCGACATCATCCTGAACCAGGAGCACATGGCGAAGCAGGGCGCCATCTTCAAAGTAGAGCGTGACTTCGAGCTGAACCAGCAGCAGTACCAGATGCTGCAGGACTCGCGCGCCGGCATCCAGCGCGTCAGCGGGATCTCGCCCAGCCTGCAGGGCGCGCAGAGCAGCGCCAACTCAGGTCTGCAAGAGGCCACGCAGCTCGAGCAGAGCACGCAGGCCCTGGCCGAGATCAACGACAACTTCGCCACCAGCCGCGCCGAAGTCGGCGACCTGCTGCTGTCCCTGATCGTCGAAGACATGATTGGCCGGGAAACCACGGTGCGCGTCAAGGGCGACCCGCTGAAGCCGGAGTTCGATGTCCGCCTCAACGTGCCCACGCAGGACGCCGACGGCTTCTCCTACCTCGACAACGACGTCGAGCGCACCAAGCTGAAGGTTGCCCTCAACGACGTGCCCAGCACGCCGAGCTACCGCAGCCAGCAGCTGTCGGCGATGTCGGAAGCCTTCAAGGCGATGCCGCCGCAGTTCCAGCAGGTCGCGATGCCGTACCTGATCGCGCTCATGGACTTGCCGAACCGGGAGGACATCATCAAGGCCGTGCGCGAGGCCGCCAAGCAGATGACGCCGGACCAGATCCAGCAGCGTATCGACGAGGCTGTGAATCAGGCCCGCATGGCCGACGCCCGCGACCTGAAGCTGCAGGAGCTGTCGATGCGGTACCCGAAGGAGAAGCTGGACGCCGAGATCGGCAAGATTCTGGCCGACTCGTTCAAGACCTATGTCGAGGGCCTCTACTCGGCCAATCAGACCGGTGCGACCATCGTCATGAATCCGGCCGTGGCACCGGTGGCGGACGCGGTTGCCGAGGCTGCCGGCTACCAGCCGCCGAGTGCTGGTGGTGTCGATCCGCAGCTGCCCGGCCCTGGCGCACTACCGCCGCCTGCTGCTGTCGACGATGTCACCGGCACGCCAGGCAGCAGGGAGAACACCAGTCCTGCGTTGCCGCCCGTGGCACCGGGACCGGGGTCGCCTATGGACGGCAGCGGCCGCGGGATCGAGACTCAGCGCACGAGCGATAACGTACCGGGGGCTACAGCGCCCGCAGCGTGAGCCAAGCGATCAATGTGAGCGTGCTTGCAACGATGCTGACGGCGATCCGCTTCGTCCAATAGAACGCTGGTTCCCCTTTACGTACGCGCAGCCATTCTCTTTTCAGGAGGCGCTGGCTCTCTTCGACGGCAGCAGCCATGGCTTTCACACGGTCGTCGGGTTTCTCCATGCTGTCGACCACTCGCTTCACCGCTTCGAACATAGCCATGTGCTCCGAGGGATTCAAGCGCAGCTCAATGCGACTTCTCAGAGTTCGAATCTTGATGAAGTTGGCGTAGCGACGTTCCGTTGCGTCCATGTCCGGACCCTGGCCCGATTGTTTGAAGGAGTCGTTCAACGACGAGATGATTGCCACCTCGGCGATCCACTCGGCGATGTCGTTCCGCAGTTCTTCGATCCAGGCCTGCCGAAAGTCGGAGACCTTTTGCTCCTTGGCTAGCACGGTGACGATGAGCGAGACCGTCGCAGCGATGGCGGCGCCCATTAGGGTTGCCGCGGCGGCAATGAGCGCGGGGGTGAGATCCATGGTGCTCCTCGGTTTTTGGGTACGCGCGATCCTACGTCCGAACTCCCCCCACTAGGGTTCGCGCGCCTGTTCCTTCCTCGACACGATCACGCCCAGCAACGCCATCCCGGCGAAGCACTACCCAAGACCTTTGGCGGCCACGGCGAGATGTGGCAAGGAACTGGAACACATGGCAAACATCGAGCAGTTTTTGGAAAAGCACGCGGATGCCGACGGCAACGTGAGCGAGGAAGCGATGGCGCGCCTTCTGACGGGCGGCCTCGAGGGCGATACCGCTGCACCTGGTGCAGGGGAATCCGGCGCGCCCGCCGCCGGCACCGAAGCACCGACCGACGCACCTGCAGCTGCTCCGGCTGCACCAGCCCCCGCGCCTGCCGCGGCCGAACCGGCTCCCGCGCCGGTGGAGGCACCGGCAGCAGCACCAGCACCAGCACCGACGCCGGCACCGGCACCCGCAGCAGCTCCGGCTGCCGAGGGCGCCGACTCGGTGATCCTGGCCAAGGATGGAAAGCACACCATCCCCTACCAGAAGCTGGTGGATGCGCGGGAGGAAGCGCGTCTGGCCAAAGCGGAGATCGAGGAACTGCGCGCAAAGCTCGCCTCGGGTGCACCGGCTCCGGCCTCTGCACCGGCGGCACAGCCTGCGTCAGCCCCGGCTCCGTCGAATGGCCTGTTCGGCGACTACTCCGACGAGGCAGTGGCAAAGGGCGTGAACGCGCTCGTCGCGGAAGCGATGGGCAAGCTCAAGTCCGAAGTCACGGCCGAGCTGGAGCCGGTCAAGCGGCAAGCCGCCGAAACGGCTGCCGAAGCGCACTTCCGGACCATCTACACGAAGCACCCCGACACGGATTCCATCGTCGACAGCGCGGAGTACCAGCAATGGCTCAACGCGCAGCCGTCGCTGGTGCGCCAGACGTACCAGACCGTGCTGGAGAAGGGGACCGCGTCGCAGGTGGTCGAGATGCTGGACACCTACAAGGCCGCTCGAGCCGCCACAGCGCCCGCGCCGGCGCCTGCCCCCGCACCCGCACCCGTCGCAGCTCCTGCGGCGGCACCGGCAGTGGACCCGCAGAAGAAGGCCGAAGAGGTCGTCGCCGCAGTGAAGCCGAAGACGCCTGCCAGCCTGTCGGATGTTCCGGCCGGCTCGCAAGCCCACCACGACGAAGCCGCAGCGATGGCCGAGATGAGCCCGCTTGACCTCATGGCGAAGTTCGAGGGCAAGACGCCCGCGCAGATCGAAGCCCTGATGCGAAAGCTGGTGTGACCCATCCCGCCATTTCGGAGTCTTGAATGTCTACGACCAACATCCCCTACGGCTCGCCACTTGCGCTCAAGGCGCAGTCGGTTGGCCTGTTCGCTGCCACGATGCAGCGTCTCACCAACCTGAACCGCCTCACCGGCCAGATGCCCACCCAGGCTGACGCCGAGAGCAAGCTGCGCGTGCAGTCCAGCACGGACATGCCCATCGTGCGATGCATGGACCTGACGAAGGTTGCCGGCGACGAAGTGACCTTCGACCTGGTCAACCCGATCGGCGGCAAGCCGATCATGGGTGGCCGCATGGCCGAAGGGCGCGGCGAACGCCTCGACCTCCAACAGGACAAGTTGCGCATCAACCAGTCCCGCAAGCCGATCTCGGCCGGCGACACGATGACGCAGCAGCGCACGCCTCACCAGCTGCGCCAGCTCGCCCGCGCCGCTGGCCAGGGCTACATGCTGCGCCTGGAAGATCAGCGCACGCTGGTACACATGGCCGGCGCGCGCGGCTTCCACAACAACATCGAGTGGGCGGTGCCGCTGGAGACCGACGCCGACTACGCCGAGATCATGGTGAACCCGGTGAAGGCCCCGACCCGCAACCGGCACTACCTCTCGACCGGGACCGGCATCGAGCGCGTCTCGGCATCCGCCGGCGAGATCGCGATCGCCACGACCGACGTCATGAACATGGACGTCGTCGACTCGATCGCGACGGTGATCGCTTCGATCCCGCTGCCGCCGCCGCCCGTGAAGTTCGAAGGCGACGCCATGGCCGACGATGCGCCGCTGCGCGTGCTGCTGGTTTCCGCCGAGCAGTACACGTCGTTCGTGAAGTCGGGCAACTTCCGCGTCCTGCAGGCATCTGCGATGGCGCGCGCGCAGCAGGCGAAGGGCAACCCGCTCTTCACCGGCGATGCCGGCCTCTGGAACAACATCTTGCTGGTCAAGATGCCGAAGCCGATCCGCTTCTACGCGGGCAGCGTGCTGCGCTGGTGCGCCAGTCTCACCGACGAGACCGAAACGGCGACCGACGTGGTGCCGGCGAGCTTCGGGACCAACTTCGCGGTGGACCGCGCCATCCTGCTCGGCGGTCAGGCGCTGGCCGAGGCCTGGGGCAAGAACAGCCGCTCCGGCAACCCGTTCTTCTGGAGCGAGAAGGAGCTCGATCACGGCGACAAGCTGGAAGTGCTCATCGGCTCCGTGGGCGGCAAGAGCAAGGTCCGCTTCGACGTGAACTACGGCGACGGCTTCCAGCCGACGGACAACGGCGTGATCGCGATCGACACCGCGGTCGCCATCGCCGGCCAGTGATCGGCAGGGCCGGCCCAGGCTGGCCCTCCTGACGCTCTCCATCAACTGAATCAGGAGCCTCATCATGGCAACCATCACCCGCAAGTTCTCGTCGCAGCAGTTCGGCGGCACGCCATACGGCAACAAGACCTCGCACCACTTCGTGCTGGAGACGAACGCCACCGGCGCCCTCGTCAACAGCGACAGCACCGCCGCGATCGGCGCCACCGACAAGGTTCGTCTCGGACTGCTGCCGCAGGGCTTCCGCCTGGACGACGCGCTGGCCATCATCTCGGATGCCTTCACGGCCACCATCACCGGTGACCTCGGCTTCGAGTACGTGGACGGCGTCGATGACGCCACCGTGCCGCAGGACGCCGACTACTTCTTCGCCGACCTCAACGCTGCAGCCACCGGCCGCACGCGGATGACGCTGGCGAACAAGCCGGTCACGCTGCCGAAGGACGCCTATCTGATCTGGACCAACCAGGTCGCGGCGCACGCATCGGTCGGCCGCGCCGACTTCTACATCGACGGCGAAGACCGCGGCCCGCTGTAACTGACTCCTCCTTGACCCCCGTTCGGGGCGGGCTCCGGCGCGCCCCTTTTTTACATCTACAGGAGAGAAATCCGATGAACCGAGAACAGATCGCGCAGGTGGCTCACGAGGTGAACCGCGCCTACTGCGCTTCGCTGGGCGACACCAGCCAGCCGGCCTGGGCCGAAGCGCCGGAATGGCAGCGAGCCAGCGCGCTGGCTGGCGTCGACATGCATCTGGCCAAGCCCGAGGCGACCCCCGAAGAGAGCCATCTCAGCTGGTACGAGCAGAAGCTCGCCGACGGCTGGGTCTACGGCGAGGTCAAGGACCCCGAGAAGAAGGAGCATCCCTGCATGCGGCCGTACGAGGAACTGCCGCCCGAGCAGCGCGCCAAGGACTACCTGTTCCGCGGCGTCGTGCACGCGCTGGCAGCACTGCCGGCCGCAGCGCAGCCTCCGGCGAATCAGCCGCTTCCGGCTGGCCTGACGGTGGCCGCCGTGGGCGTGAAGTACGTCGGTCGTCGCGACTCCCACCACGAGACGCTGTATGGCTCCGGCACGTGGGCGCAAGGCCAGGTGAAGGCGGTGGCGGCTGCGCTGAGCCGACAACTGCTGAAGCATCGCGACATGTTCGAGGAGGCACAGCTCGAATCGCCTGCTGCGCTGGAGACGATCGTGCAGCCGGTCAAGGCTGGCGAGACGCCCGACGAGCAGACGCAGGATCTGCGCGACCAGATCCAAAACATGGACAAGGCGGCGCTGAAGGAGCTCGCGATGACGCGCTACCGCGTCAAGGTCGATGGGCGCCTGTCGCTGACGGACACCCGTGCGCACCTCACCCTGCTGGTCGATCGCTTCGGCGCCGGCTGATCATCAATCCAACTTGGAGCACCCATGTCACAAGTCCTGATCCCTCCGACCGTTGGCCGCGTCGTCTGGTTCTATCCGTCGCTGCTCACTGGCGAAGCCGGATTCGCGTCCCCCAAGGGTGATACGCCCCTCGCCGCCATCATTGCGCACGTCTGGAGCGACACGCTGCTGAACCTCGCTGTGTTCGACGCCAACGGCGCCAGCCACTCGCGCACCAGCGTGCGCCTGATCCACGAGGACCTGACGGCCGATCGCCCATCGGAAGCCTTCTGCATGTGGATGCCCTTCCAGAAGGGCCAGGCCAAGGCCCAGACTGCCGCGGCCGCTCCCCCGGGCGACGCTGTGACCGAGCAGCTGATCGTCGCCAAGAGTAAGACTGCACCGCGCGTCACGCCGGCGGACCTCGCCGACAACATCGTCGACACCGAGATCATCAAGCACGTGGGGCCGAGCGGTCAGATCCTGCGCTGGGCAGTGTTGACGACTCGCTCGGGCTTCGCCGTCACTGGCCGGCCGTCCGCCGCGGTTTCGGCCGAGAACGACGATCCGGAGATCGGTGTGGCAACCGCGATCGAGAACGCTCGCAACGAGCTCTGGCCGTTGATGGGCTACGCGCTCAAGCAGCGCCTGCACGAAGAAGCGACCGGCCAAGTCTGAACCATGACGCTCGACGACCTCATCTGCTCGTTCCGCGTCGATGCCGACGATCAGCCGAACGACCGCAACGGGTCGCATGGCGATCTGCTGTGGGGCGACGAGGATCTGGCGCGCTGGTTCGGCGAGGCCGAAGAGGAGGCCGCCATCCGCAAGCGCCTCCTCTTCGACGACTACACCGTGGCGATCGTGAGGATCAACGTACAGGAGGGCGTCAGCTCCTACCCGCTCGATCCCCGCATGTTCGAAGTGACGAAGGCACGCCTGCTGGATGCTTCGACCGGGGAGTTCATCGAGGACCTCTACATCACGACGAGGGATGCTCTTGACCAGCGGTGCCCGCGGTGGAGGGATCAGCGCAGACAGCCGGGATTCTTCATCCAGGACGCCACCCGCATCGTGCTGCCGGGCATCGTCGATCGGGCCTACACGCTCCAGCTGGAAGGCTTTCGCACGCCGTTGGAGCCCATGACGGCCGACAGCGATCCGGAGAGCACGACCCCAGAGATCGCTGCCGTGCATCACCGTTTCCTCGTGCACTGGGTGCTTCATCGGGCCTACAGCAAGCCCGACAGCGAGGTCTATAACCCCCAGAAGGCAGCCACGGCGCTCGCCGCGTTCGAGCAGTACTTCGGGCTTCGCCCAGACGCTGATCTGCGCAGGGACGAGCGCGCGGATCGACCGCATCACAACTTCGCCTGGTGGTGAGCCCACGCCTGCGCGGGGCGCGATGGACCACCCACTAAGGTTCGACGCATGTGGGAGCGCCGGGAACACTCCCGGCCATGCGCTCCATCAACCTCGGCTCCTTCGCTCCCGGCGTGAACAACCGGCTGCCGCCAACGCAGCTCGGGCGCACGCTGCCGGACCGTTCGAAGGCGACGTTCCTGTCGGCCGGGCAGAACATCGACCTCAACGGGCGCGGCTACCTGCAGCGCCGCCGCGGCACCACTGTCGCGCTCTCTGGTGCGGCCGCGCACTCGGTGTGGGGCGACGAGATCGAGGGCTACTGCGCGATCGGCAATGACCTGCTGCACCTGGAGCCGACGCCCTCCGGTCTGACGCCCACCACGGTGCTGTCCGGCCTGCCCGAGATGGCGCCCATCAGCTACCAGCGCATGCCCGACGGCGACGTGGTGTGGTCCAACGGCCAGCGCATCGGGCGGCTGCGCGGCACCACCGCGCTGCCCATGACCACGCCGCGGCCCACCGTTGTGCCCACCGTGACGGCTATCGCCGGCGCTCTGCCGGCCGGGCGCTACCAGGTCGCCTTCACCGAGCTGGGCCTGCTGGGCGAATCAGGCTCAACGCCGCCGGTGGCGCTGACACTGCCGGCGAACAGCGGCATCCGCATCACAGGCCTCGGTGCCGACACCGTCGTCTACATGACCGGGCCTAACGGCGAGGTCTTCAACGCCACGTCCACGGACAGCGGCGACATCGTGGCGCTGACCAACACCGGCCCGGAGCTGCGCTCCCTGCTGTTGGCCGACATGGCGCCGGGCTCGATCGTGCGGCACTACAAGGGTTCGCTACTGGTGGCCGCCGGCACCGCGCTGCTGATCTCCGAGCCGTACTACTACGGTCTCTTCTCGCCCTCGAAGGGCTACATCCCTTTCCCGGCCCCGATCACCGTGGTGCAGCCCTGCGAAACCGGCGTCTTCGTCTGTGCCGACCGCACCTACTGGCTCGCCGGTGGCCTGCTCGACACCGCGCCCGTCGTGGTGCTGCCCTATGGCGGCTTGCAGGGCTCCGGCGGCTCGGTGCCGACGCCGGACGGGCAGGGCACGCAGCAGGCGTTCTGGCTGTCGCCGCGCGGCCTCGTGATCGGCACACCCGATGGCTCCGCCACCAACGTGCAGGAGAACGCCCTGAAGTTCGGGCCCGCGCGCGCCGGCGCCACGCTGTTCCGCGAGCAGGACGGCGCCCACCACATCCTCTGCGCACGCCAAGAGCCGGCCCGGCACATCGGCGCGGCGCAGGGGGCTTTCGCAGTCGAAACCATCGTCAAGGAAACCGACCTATGAACCACCAGAAAGCTGGCGTGCTCTACCGCGCGCTGTCGTGGAGCCCGGATGGCCGGCTGCTCGCCGAAGATCCGCCGCGCCTGAACCGCGTCCCCATGGAAGGGCTCAACTTCCTGCTGGGCCTAGCCTTCAAGAGCGTGACCCAGGTGCCGACCTGGTACATCGGCCTCTACGAAGGCGACTACACGCCCGACGGCGGCGAGACCGCGGCGACCATCGCCGGCCTCGCCACCGAATGCACGGCCTACACCGGCTCACGCAAGGAATTCGACGAGGGCGCCGTCTCCGGTGGTTCCGTCAGCAACGCCGCCAGCCTGTCGGAGTTCGTCTTCACCGCCGACAAGACGGTGATGGGCGCCTTCATGGTGTCGGCCTCGGCCAAGGGCAGCACCGCGGGCGTGCTGCTCAGCGTGGTGCGCTTCGCATCGCCCAAGGTGCAGGCCAATGGCTCGAAGCTGCAGATCTTCGCGGGCCCGACCGCAACCCCCACCCCCTGAAAGGAACCGCTGTGCTCAAACTCTCCACTGGCCTGCGCAACTACATGCTCGATTCCGGCTCGCTCAAGGCAGCGATGGCCGGCGGCGAGATCCGCATCTACTCGGGCCCGGTGCCGGCCACCGCCGACGCCGCGCTGTCCGGCAACACGCTGCTCGTGACCATCAAGAACGGTGGCGCCGGCATCAACTACGACACCACGGCAGCGGGCGGCGTGCTGGCCAAGGCACCCGGCGAGACCTGGAGCGGCACTAACGCCGCGACGGGCACTGCCACGTTCTTCCGCCACGTGCTGTCGAGCGACGATGGCACGCTGTCGACCAGCCAGCGCCGCATCCAGGGCACGCTGGGCATCGGTGGCACCGATGGCGTCCTGACCAGCGTGGCGCTGGTGAGCGGCGCGCCCCAGGCCGTCGACTTCTACACCACGGCGCTGCCGAGCGGCTGAAGCCATGGCTCTGCTCTTCGAGGATGACTTCGTTGGTGCGGCGGGCTCCATCGCGGGCCGCGTCACGACCGGCGGCGCCTGGGGAGCGAGCCTTTCACCGGCCGGCCAGTGCGAGCTCGACGGTGCCGGCGCCTGCGTGGTCTCGGCGGACGCCGCCGACGAAGGTATCCATCTGCTCACGGACATCCTGTCCACGGACGATTTCACCTTCAGCGGCTCGATCAAGAACACGGCCTCCGCGTTCTCATCGCAGAACTTCCTGCGGCTGAAGGTCTTCACGTCCAGCAGTGGTTCGTCGGGCGACTACATCGGCCTCACGCTGACACCCGGCTCCGGCTCGCAGTACTTCGTGCAGTTCCTGTGCAGCATCAGCGGCAGCATCCAGACCGTGGACTGGACGCAGCCCGGCGGTGTCGGCACGGTGTGCACCTTCGAGATGCGCGTCGACCAGGCCGCCGGCGAAGTCGAAGTCTGGACCGCTGGCGTGCTGCGCGGCACCATCCCGCAGGCGCCGACCGTCGCGAAGATGATCCCCAGCATCGACATCCAGCGCTCCAACACCGGGATCGACGGCGGTGCCGTGCTGCACATGCGCATCGACACCGCAGGCCCGCCGCCGGCAACCCCTGATTTCTGGACCAACTTCGTCAACACCCGCGAGGTCGCATGAAGCCCGTCAAGTACCGCGACGGCTTTAGCGGTCAGGGCGGGAAGGACGCCACCTTCCTCGACACCTCGTCGACGTTGCCCTACCTGAAGAAGCGCCGCTTCGATCCCGAGACCGGCGGCCAGGTCGTCGCCCACAAGCGCGGCGACTTCCTGGAAGTGACCCGCGAGGGCACGCTCGAGGACGGCTTCTACAGCATCGGCATGATCGACGGCGAGAAGCGGGTGGTGGGCTCTGCCACCGCGCGCGGGCGCTTCACCGACCGCGGCACCTTCATCGCCGACGACGGGTTGCTCGGCGTCGATCGCATCCGCTACTACGGCCGCGGGCTGGGCCTGGACACCACGTCGACGCTGCTGGGCACGGCCACCGACTTCGACGGCAAGCCCTGCAACGCCTACAAGCTGCAGACCTACCGCACCCGCGACGGCCGCCGCTTCGTGGCGTTCTACGACTTCACGGCCTTCGCGCCCTTCGAGTACGGCACCCAGTTCACCTTCATGTCCGGCGAGGTCTACGGGCCGCCCGGGGCGCGGAAATTCCAGTCCGCCTACGTCTACCAGAGCCTGGACCCCAGCGGCCAGCACTACCACGCCTTCCTGCGCGACGACGGCACCACGCGCGTGCTCGGCGACACTCTCTACATGCCGAACCAGCTGGCGACCTACGCGGCGCCAGCGCGCATCGCGCCCGGCCGGCACGTGTTCATGGGCGCCTACCTCCGGCCGCACTACAGCGGCTCCAGCGTGGATGCCGCCGCATGCCCGGGCCTGGTCTTCCAGTTCACCGACGACGCCGGCGCGACCTGGAACGAGGCCAGCAGCACCGAGCTTTTCCAGGAGTTCTTCGACACCATCCAGACGCTGCCGGTGCCGTCGTATGCCACGATGTTCAACACCGCGGTCAACGCCTGCGGCTTCTACGCGGCGCCGCTTAACGCCTCGCGCGCGCTGGCCTACGTGGTGGTGCCCTATGCGCCGAACCCGGGCGTGGACTTCGTGCTGAAGGCCAAGGTGAAGCTGGGCATCATCGACGCCAACGCCCGCACGCTGCTGAGCACGCTGACGCTGTTCGACGGCGAGGTGAATGCCGCCCTGGCGTTCTGGAGCGGCGGCTGCGTCGGTGTCGAGGGCGGCGCCGTCGTCGTCACCCGGCCACTGGCCACGGTCTACACCAACATCCAGAACGAGCCGCCGGTGCTGCTGTTCACGCCCGATGGCGTCTCCATCGCCACCATGCCACCGGCACCGCAGCCGAACTACCGAACCGGCATCGTGTCGGCGATCGCGCCCGGGATCATCGTGGCGCCGATGTACGACGGTGCCCACTCGCTCTTCGAGTCCCGCGATCGCGGCGCGACGTGGCAGAAGAGGGCGGTGCTCACCGACCGCGCTGCGGCGCCGGTGAGCGACGTCGGCAAGTTCCAGCTCGAGGACTTCGCCGCGCTGACCTTCCTGCGCCGCAACGGCCAGCCCGCGGGAGCGACACCGGGCACGCCCTGGGCATCGGATAGCCGCATCGCCCCACCGATTTGAGGCCTCGCCCATGACGAACCAACTGATCCGAAACGGCTACAGCTACACGGTGCCCGAGGTGCCGTACCAGCCGGCGCGCCCGGCGTACTGGAGCACCGAGTCCCGCACCGCCGTGCGCGTAGGGCCGCCGAACACGTCGAAGGGTGCCTGGGTCACGACGACCGACCCGGTGACGGGGCGCACCAGCACGGTCTGGGATCCGAACTATCCGGTAAACCTGTCGCCGCTGACCCCCTACACCTACACCGTGGAGGTCTTCCATCCGGCCACGGCCGAGGTGATCGGCTCGCCGGCCTTCGCGGTCGACGTGCCGCCGCAGGGCTGGACCTCCTTCGCGCACTCCATCGAGGCGGCGCGCGGCGGCGCCAGCATCACCTACGTGGTGCCGCAGGCTGTCATGGGCGCGGTGGTCGGCGTCACCCGTGAGACCAGCGCGCCGCCGGCCGGCTACGGGCACATCCTGCACGGCCTGCTCTTCAACACCGGCTCGGTGCGTTCGCTGACCGGTACCTTCCTGACCTCGTACTTGTCCAGCGACGAGTTCCAGATGGACGTCGCCGCCGGCGGCCTGGCCACGTACCGCAAGAACGGCACGCCCTTCGCGTCAGAGGCCTCGGCCGTGCCGCCGGGCGCGGACCTCTTCATGGCGGCGGCGCTCTTCAGCTCCGGCGACAGCATCGACGAGCCGTCCATCGCGGTCTACAGCTCGGGTGGCATCGTCGGCACCATGCCGGGCGCGCAGGGCCTGCTCAGCGAGGCCAGCACCACGGCCCAGTTCGTGACCGAGATGCCGGCCGCCGTGGGCTTCCTGGGCGTGGGCAACGGCATCCGCGCCACCATGCCGGCACTGACCGGCTTCCTGGCCGACGCCGACACCGCGCAGATCGCCGGCGAGATGCCGCCGCTGGAAGGCGCGATGTACGGCGGCACGCCGGTGATCGACTCCAACAACAAGATCATCGGCACCATGCCCGCCGCCGCGGGCGCCATGAACGTGCTCTCGGGGCAGGTCTTCACCAGCACGGCCGCTGCGCCGGCGCCGAGCGGCTTCCTGTCCGACCATGACGGCGGCCAGATCCTGGGCATCGCGCCGGCCGCGGTGGGCACGCTGGGCGTCGAGTCGGCGACCATGCGCTACCTGCTCGACGGCATCGTGTTCGATGTGCCGATGCTGGCCACCGCGCTCAACCAGGCCGACGCCCGCGACAGCTTCGGCTTCGACGTGCCGATGACGGGCACCAGCATCGACGTCGCCGACATGCGCGACGCCTTCGGGTTCGACATCCCGATGAGCATCGCCGGCGGGGTGGAGATCGTGGACATCCGCGACGGTTTCACCTTCGACGTGCTGCTGACCACGCCCGGTTCTGACCTGGAGGTGCACGCCGTCAACATGGCCGGCTACGGCAGCACCAGCTACGCGAACTACGGATTCAACAGCTTCGCGCGCATCGGCGACCGCTACTACGGCGCCAAGCTGGGCGGCCTTTTCCTGCTGGAAGGCGACACGGATGCCGGCGCGCCGATCCAGGCCGCGATCTGCCCCGGGAAGCTGGACTTCGGCAACTCGCAACAGAAGACGGTCGCCGAGGTCTTCATCGGGGCCTCGTCGGAGTCTCCTCTGGTGCTCAAGGTGTCCGGCCCGGCCGGCGCGTTCGAGTACCAGGCACAGGGCTACTCCGAGGAACTGCAGCAGCACCGCTTCAAGCTCGGCAAGGGCCTGAAGACGAACTACCTGATCCCTGTTTTCTACAACCAGGACGGCGCCGACTTCGAGATCGACAGCCTCGAGTTCATCGTCGCCGACCTCTCCAGAAAGACCAGAGCATGACGACCCCTATCAACCCCGGCGACCTCGTTTCCGTGCCCGATCCCAGCACCGGTGGGGCCGGCGCGCCGGTGGTCGTCTCGCAGGTCATGAACGGCAAGTGGCGCAACGCCGTGCTGCTGCTCAACGCAGCCTCGGCGCGGGCCGACGATGCCATCGAGATCACCGACCCGGCGCCCCAGGTGCCGCTGATCGACCTCGACACCAGCTACGTGACGCCGATCAAGCCCGTGCTGCCGGACAACAACCCGGCCGACGCGAAGGCGATCTTCGACGACGCCCGCGCCGAGATCCACGACGAGATCACGATGGGCTACGTCGACTACCTGCAGACCTACTTCCCGGACCGCTCGTACTTCGACAACGCGATTGCATGGATCAACCGGGCCCTGACCACCGGCGGCACCGGTGTGAATGCGGCCGTGGAGGCGCAGATCTACGAGCGCGGCCGGGCACGGCTCAACACCGAGGCGATGCGTGCCGAGAACGACGCCATGCAGGCTTTCGCCAACCGCGGCTTCCCGCTGCCGCCCGGCGCGCTCGTGCACCAGGTGCAGCTCATCCGGCAGGACCTGCGCGACAAGCTGGCCGAGCAGAGCCGGGACATCAGCATTGAGGCGTTCCGCGCCGAGCTGGAGAACGCGCGGTTCGCGGTCGGCCAGGCGCTGGACATGTGGATGAAGGCGGTGGCCAGCGCTGGTGAGTACATCCGCACGCTGCTGCAGGGCGATCAGGTCGCCGCAGGCCTCGCCACCGCGATGGTGAGCGTGCGCAGCGAGCTTGCCCGCAACCTGGTGGCGCTGTACCAGGCCGAGACTGCGGCGCTGGAGCCGCGCGTGCGCCTCGCGATCGCCGATGCCCAGATCAAGGAGGCCGGCAACGAGGCGAACCTGCGTTCGAAGAACCAGACGCTCAGCGATCGGGTGCAGGCCGCCATCGCAGCGCTGACCTCGACCACACAGGTCGCCGCGGCATCGCTGAATGGCATCAACGCCGGTGCCAGCATCAGCGGGCAGGATTCATCTTCCCTCGGCTAGTTTCCTCAGAATGATGTAATCACGCGTCGCGAGGGGCGACGCATTACAACGCAAATGATGAGGACCAAGTGAACAAGCCAGATTCAAATCTCAAGGACGAGCTGAATGCACTCGAACGCAGCATCAGTCGGGCGAACATTGTTGTGATTGTGTGGATCGTCGGCTGGGCCGCTTTCTACTTTATTTGGTTCTTCTGCATCAAACACAACGGAATTTCCGACGCACCGGCGAACTGGGGCGTCATGGGCGATTTCTTTGGAGGGGTGCTCAATCCTGTGGTGGCGTACTTCGCGTTTTACTGGCTTACCAAATCGGTGCGACTGCAAAAGGAAGAACTCGCTGAGGCTCGAGATGCGTTGGGCGCTGCGGCGGCCGCGCAAAACTTGCAAGCGCAGCTCGCGCGTACGAGCGTTCGCCTGGAAGCTCTCAGCACTTTGGCAAACACGATCATTGCAGAAGTCAGTACTCAAAGAACGCTGCTGCAGTTCTACGTAAATCAGCTATCGCCGGCAAATCGATCGCTGTATGACATCGAAGGACGGCCTATGCATTTTGACGATTTCAAGGCCAAGATCGCAGAGGTTAATGCAGCGATTTCTAAGCGCATGCTCGAGCGCTGGGAATATGAAGAAGAGATCAAGAAGCTGATCAAATTTCAGGGAGAGTTTGGCGAATGACCAGTGAATAGATATGCACCCCACTAGGGTTCGCTAGGGACGCCTTGTGCCGACACCATGTCGGCATTCAAGGAGTTCCCCATGACCATCCAGATGGGCACATCGCTGCGCAACGCGCGCAGCGCACAGATCGAAATCACCATTGGCACGACCCCGAAGGTGCAGATCCGCACCGGCGCGCAGCCCGCCAACTGCGCCGCGGCCGACAGCGGCACGCTGCTCGCCGAGTTCACCTTGGCGTCGGACTGGTCGACGCAGGCCAGCGGCGTGCTCACTTTCAGCAGCACGCCCATCGGTGCCACGGCTTCGGGCACCGGTACGGCCGCGCACTACCGCATCAAGGACAGCGCCGGCACCACGTGCCATATGCAGGGCAGCGTGACGGCTACGGGCGGCGGCGGCGACATGACGGTGGACAACACCAGCATCGCGTCGGGC
Organism: Variovorax sp. V15; assembly: GCF_041154425.1. NCBI lineage: Bacteria > Pseudomonadati > Pseudomonadota > Betaproteobacteria > Burkholderiales > Comamonadaceae > Variovorax > Variovorax sp. V15. The sequence goes on along the minus strand of NZ_AP028659.1, from coordinate 4,897,069 downwards.
CAGTCCGTGCAGATCACTGGCTGGACGATCACCGAAGGCAACCCCTGAGCCTGAGGAACCGTGGCCGATCGCAACATCCCGAGCAACAGCGACGCAGCGTATGGCAGCGTCGTCACGCATCTGCACTTCGACGGTGCAGACGGATCGACAACGTTCACGGATCAGAAGGGGAAGACTTACACCGCCAACGGAGACGCGAAGCTCAGCTCGGGCTCTCCGAAATTCGGCAGCGCCTCAATGCTGTGTGATGGGGTTGGCGACTACATCTCGACAACGAGCAATCTCACGGACTTCCAGTTTGGCACCGGCGATTTCACCGTAGAAGCATGGGTGAAGGTGTCGCCGCTTGTCACCGACCGGGTGCTGTTCGACTACTACCAGACCTCCCAGATCAATTGCTGGGAGCTGTATATGGACAGCTCCGGCAATCCGCAATGGTGGTCCACCGACGGCGGCAGCGGCGTTTTGGTTCTAGGAGCGAGTGGCGCTCCCATCAACACCGGAGATTGGGTGCATGTCGCGGTTTGCCGCGTCCTTACTGCGCTGGCGATCTATGTCAATGGCGTGCTTAAAGCCAGCGTAACCGATACCCGCGACTACACAATCTCTCTCCTCCGATTCTCAATCGGAGCCCAGGTCAATACCCGCAATCCCACGTATGACTGGAACGGGAACATTGACGAGGTGAGGATCACCAAGGGCGTCGCTCGATACGTCACGAACTTCACACCGCCAACTGCCCCGTTTGACGATACGCCTGTCGTGCTCCAGCAGGTGCTTGACGGGGTTTCGCAGATCGCGACTGGAACAGTCTCGACTGGCGCTGATCGGTCCTTCGCTGCGGCCCAGACTTTGGATGGAGTGACCTCTTCAACAACTGCCGCTGTGAAAGTGTCTGCTGCTGCTGCCCAGACCTTGGCCGTTGTTGGACAGGCTGCGAGTGCTTCCATAGCTGGCAGCGCCTCTGCGGCTCAAACTCTCTCCAGCGTCGCCCAGTCCGCTACAGGGACCACTGGTGGCGCAGATCGAACCGCTTCTGCAACTCAGACTCTTGCGAGCGTTTCTCAGGCTTCTGGCGCCACGGTCACGGCCAAAGCAAGTGCATCAAATACGCTCGCAGGCGTCACACAACTGAGTGTCGCCCATGCGGGCATCAAAGCCTCTGCTTCTCAAGCTTTGGGAGGCGTTTCTCAGGGTGCGGTGGCTCAGGCGAGAGATGCATTCGCTGCAACGCAGTTGCTGCAGGGGGTTTCCCAGACCGCCACCGGCATCGTGACCGACACGGTGCGCGCCTTCGTCGCAGCCCAGGTCCTCGCAGCAGTCTCGCAGACAGCCCGCCTACGGCACGAGTACATCTTCGAGCGCAACGAGCGCACGGTCGACGTGCGCGCCGAGTCTCGGGTGTTCGCTGCCGCCGCTGAAGACCGCAGTTTCGAGGTGGTGCCGGAAGCCCGTGCCGTGGCTGTCGTCGGCGAGATCCGCCGCATCGCCTTCACCGACTGAAAGACCAGCATGGCCACGCCCAAGCCCACCACCTACGAGATCGATCGGAACGGCGACTTCGTGATTGAGAAGGACCCCGATGCGGTGCTCGACTACCCCTTCGACTGGAGCGGTTGGCTTGCCCTGAACGGTGACGACCAGATCGCGAGCGCGGAGTTCGTTGTCGACCCCTCGCTGACCATCGTGGACCAGGCCTTCGACAGCACCACGGCCACCGTCTGGCTCTCCGGCGGCACGAAGCCGGCGACGGGCTCGAACAAGCTGCGCGTGACCTGCCGCATCACCACCAACAACACCCCGCCACGGATCGATGACCGGTCCATTTTCTTGAGGATCGTCGAACGATGACCGACTCCAACACGACGGACGGCGCGCCAGCTGACCTGCCACACCCCGAGATCGTGGCCATCCACGCGCGGCTCGATGAAGGCGACGCCCGCATGAGCCGCATCGAGGCGAATCTCAAGGCGAACACCGAGTCCACCCAGCGCGTCGAGTCCAGTGTGGGCGAGCTCATCGAGTGGTTCTCGAACGGCAAGGGCGCCTTCAAGGTGCTCGAGGCCTTGGGCAAGCTGGCGAAGCCGCTGGCCGCCATTGTGGGCCTGGGCGTTGCCATCGCGGCGGCGTACACCGCGTGGCGCACCGGAGCGACCCCGAAATGAGCGCGAAGACCAAAGTCATCAGCACCATCGTCGTCGCCGGCGCGACGCTGGTGGCCGGCAGCCCGTTCCTCATGGGCTTCCTGCAGAAGTGGGAGAGCGGCAGCGCCCGTGTACTCACCGTCTATGCGGACCGGCTGGCCGGCGGCCTTCCCACGGTCTGCAACGGCCTCACGCCCCACGTCACCAAGACGCCGATCATCGTGGGCGAGCGCTGGACCGACGAGAAGTGCGAGGCTGAGGAGCGGGCCGCTGTCGTCGCGGTGCAGCAGCGCCTGGCGACGTGCTTCAAGCGGCCGCCGTCGCAGATGGTGTTCGACATGGCGACCTCGCACGCCTGGAATCTCGGACCCACGGCGACATGCGGCAGCGGTGCAATGGCGGCCTGGAACCGCGGGCAGTGGGCCCTGGGCTGCCAGCGCATCGCGCGCGGCGACGACGGCACGCTGGTGTGGTCGTACACCTGCAAGACGGTGGCCGGCCAGCGGCAATGTACCTTCGTGCAGGGCTTGGCCAACCGCCGGGCCGATGAAGCCGCCACGTGCGGCGGAGCACTGTGATGCCGGACTTCAGATCGCTCGCGCTCTACGTCTGCGCCGTGCTGCTGGCGCTCTTGGGCGTGCAGACTGTGCGCGTGGCCGAACTGCAGCAGGCCGCCGCCGAGCGCAGCGCGGTCGACGCCGAGAGCCATCGCTTGGCCGAGCGGGCCCAGCGCGCCGAAGAACAACGCCGCACCACAGCCGTTACGAAGGAGGCGACCAATGCTCAAACTCAAACTGCGGCTCTCGATGCGAGCCTTCCCGCTGCTCGCGCTGCTGCTTACGGCGTGCGAGACGCAGCCTACGGCGCCGGCGGTCGAGCCCGCGCGAATTCCTGCCCTGCCGTCGCAAGCGCGCGCCAGCTCGGTGACGACCCCATCGGTGTGCTCGTTGACGTGCTCGGCCGGGCTGACCAGCGAGCGGGAGAACTGGCGGAATACGCTGACCGGCTCCGGATTGCAGGGGTCACCTGTGAGCGTTCCTACGATGCGCTGAGTCCTTAGAAAGGCGGCATCTTGCGTAAGTGATAGCTAGAGCTTCGGTAAGTACTAGTACCTAGTCTGTGCCGGTATGAGTTGCTTTGCGAGTCCGTTCTGATACTGAGAAAAAACTTGGGAATTGGCTCGGACAGAGCAAAAAATGCATGGAGGAGCCTTGGAGCCACACCATCTGCCCTGGCCACCTCCGGGGCCCACGCCTGCTTCGGTTTGTTGGCAGCGGGCGATCGAACGGTAGCTCATCTGTTTATCGAAGTAGTTCGTTACCTTGTCGTCTGCGTAAGTGCAGGCAGATGACCCTCTACCGCCAGCGCAAGCATCCGTTCTAGCATCAATCAAGTTGCGAAAGATATTCCGGCTGCGTTCCGCCTCTGCAGCGTCGCGTCGGGCTTGCTCTTCTCGTTTTTTGTTGGCCTCGGCTGCTTCTTTCGCGTCTTTTGTCTTTTTCTCCTGCGCAAGTTGTTCAGCTTGTTGGCGCGCTTTTGCGGCTTCTTCCGCAATTGCATTCCGCCGCGCGACTTCTGCTTCATGGGCTCGCTGAACTACCTGATCTTGCTCTGATGGGGTAACTACTCGAAACCTAGAGATCCCGTTGGCATCAGTCTCTCCAAGGAGCATATAACGTGGATAAAGCACGTTGATTTGCTTCTGATCAGCGGGCAGTTCGTTAAATAGCTCTGGTTCGCCTCGGCCGAGCATCCCAGTGAGAACTGCGTTCGAATTCTGGCCACTGATCGCATCAGAGACGTAGTAGCGATTCAGAAAGTTGCCTCGATCGGGTTTTTTTCCCAGATCGAGCGGCGCATCAGCCGAAACGATGACTGCCGCACTTCTGTTTCCGGCATTGAGCTTGTCTTTAATCTTATTTTCAGCCGCTTCTCTCGCGTTCGCCATCCGACTGGCTTCGACGTAGTAGCCCAACGTGGTATTTGTGTAGTCGGCAAGCCTTCGGATGCTGCTCAAGCCCGACCCAGCAGCACCTTTTGCCGGATCGTAGTAAGGCTGGATTGGGAGACCGACAGGAGAGCCGATGTCATAGCTAAGGGCAGAAGGCGAATTGATGACGACAAGCTGCCCGTCAACGATCTTGAATGTCTGGTCGGATCTCGCGAGCTCGCACCCTGAAAGGGCGAAAAGCAAGGAAAGTGCGCGAACAAGGATTAGCCAAGATGATTTCATCACTACCCCTCGGAGTACGTGCCACCCACGGGTAACGATGATGGCAGGTTCTAATGCGGGTGAATAGCCGAGGGCATCTGCCCCCCATAAGGTTCGACCTTTGGCGCAACCGCGCGAAGAATGCCATGGAACCTCAGAAAGGCCCCCATGGCTACTCAACTCTTGCCCGACGAAACAGGCTTTGGCGTTCGCCCGCGGCTTCCACCTCCTTCGAATGCTTCCCTTGGCGCGGTGCCGCCTTCCTTATCGGGAAGCGTGATCGGACGCCGGCCAACGATCAACATGGGCATGGCCGATGTCGTGCCGCCCGCTCAGCTCCCTCCAGCACAAGGAGGCACTGCTGTACCGGCGACGGCCCCGAATGCCTCGGTGACGAAGACGGCCCCGGCTGCACCGAGCAGCGAGATCATCGGACGCAGGCCGACCATCAACATGGGAGCCGCAGACGTGGTTCAGCCGGCGCGAGTACCGGCTGCGGCATCGCCCGCTGCCCTGCCAGCCGCTGAGGCTGCTGGTGCACGCATCCCCGTGGCCCGTGCCCTCGGTGCTGCCGGTGCCGCGCTCGGCGTCGGCCTCGAAGGAAAGCAGGTCTATGACGTCGCGATGAATCCCAACGCGACGGGGCTCGATGTCGCCGCCCAGGCTGCGCAGGGGGTCGGCCGCCTCAGTGCAGCAGGCGCTGGTGCCGGCATGGGCGCGGCTGCGGGCTCGGTACTCGGGCCGCCCGGCGCCGTGGTTGGGGGCATCGTTGGAGGCGGTCTCGGGTACTTCGGCGCGGACCGCGCTATCGCCGCCGGCCGCTCGATGACGGGCTCCGATCCTCGTTCTCCCGCTGAGCGACTCGCAGCCGAAGCGCCCGCAGTTGTCGCCGCGCCGGCGGCCCCGACGGAAAGCGGTGGTGCGGTCTTCGGCATCTACCCGCGTCCGAGCAGCTCGCGTAGCACCAACGCGAACGACGCCGCCCTGCAGCGCGGCGTGCAGGCCACCGGACCTTCGACCTTCGTGCCCGCTGCGGCCGCTGTCGCCCCACCACCAGCCACGCCGCAGAGGCTCAACAACCTGACCGATCCGCGCAGCCTCGAGTTTCAGGGCGGCGCACCCGCTGCATCGACGGGCGCACCCGCGGCACCGCCGATGGGAGAACCGCTTGTCGACGCCATGACCGGGTTTGGCGCGGTTCCGCTTGCTGCAGCTGCACCGGCTTCGAATCTGCCCTTGGGCGTGAGCCGCAACGGAAACAGTTTCTCGGGAACGAACGTCGGTTCGGCGCCTGGAGCGGGCCCGGGCGCACTTGGCGGCCTGGAAGATACCAACGCGCGACTGGCGCGCCTGCAGGCCTCGAACGCGGCCGTACCGCAAGGCGGCCTCACCGTCATCGAGAACCCTGGGCCCGCCGCAGCGCAGGCGATGTTCGATGGTGCCGCGCTGCGCACGACGCTGGCGCGCGGCGCGCCGCCTGGCCGCAACGGCGCGCAGGTCTTCGCGCAACAGGTCGAGGGCGCTCAGACGCCGATTCAACAGCGCGTTGCCGCTGCTTCGCAGGCGGCACGGGATGCTGCAGAGACGCAGCGCTCGCTGATCCAGGAGCGTGGAACCGAGGCGCGTGCACGGTTGGTGGATGCTCGGCAACAGGAGGCCAACGCCATCGACCGTGCGCGTCTCGGCATCGAGGCAATTCGCGCAGGTAATACCGGCGTGCCCACGGGCTACCGAGTCAAAGCGGATGGGACCGGCCTCGAGCCGATACCCGGTGGTCCCCAAGATCCGAACACGCCGAAGGGCAAGAACACGCTCAACGACACCCAGGCGAAGGCACTGCAGTTCGGCAGCCGTATGCTGGCCTCCGAAGACATCCTGAACCGCATGGCCGCCTCGGGCGTGAATCAGCCCGGGCTCATCAAGCGTGCTGCAGATGCCGTTGGCATGGGCGCGGCGGCGAACTGGACACAGAGCCCGGCCCAGCAGCAGGTCGAGCAGGCGCAGCGCGACTTCATCAACGCCGCGCTGCGGCGTGAGTCCGGTGCCGCGATCGCCGATTCGGAATTTGCGAACGCGCGCCAGCAGTACTTCCCTCAACCCGGCGACAGTGCGCAGGTGATCGAACAGAAGCGTCGCAATCGCGAGCTCGCCACTCGCGGTATCTTGGCCGAGGTGCCGGAGTCGGAACGCCGTCTTGCGCAGGTCAGCGCACCTGCCGCAGCCTCGGGCCCTGGCAGCCTGCCACCTGGCATGACGCGCCAGGTCGGCACGTCCGGCGGCCGGCCGGTTTACGAAGACGCGCAGGGCCAGCGCTTCATTGGAGGTTGATCCCGTGGCACAACTTCAACCCTTCACAGGCCAACTCGATCCGACGCCAGCACCCGCGGCACCAGCGCTGCAGCCCTTCACCGGCCAGCTTGATGCTGCGACCCCCGCGGCCCCTGCGGTAAATCCCGTAGCGGGCTTCGTGGCCGGGCTCGGCCGCGGCGCCAAGGACGTCATCGACACCGGTGCACAGCTGCTGGCCAGCGGTTTCGACAAGGTCGCCGGAACCAAGGAAGGCGAGCGCGTCGCCGCGATGAACAAGGTCGGCACCGACCAGTTCAAACAGGACTACGGCGGCAGCACGGCCGCGGATGTCGGTCGTGTCGGCGGGCAGGTCCTGGCGACGCTGCCGGTCGGCGGCGCCGTAGGTGCCGGTGTCCGCGCAGTGGGTGCCGCTGGTGGCGTCGCCCCAGGCGTTCTGGTGCCGCTGGGCGAAGCGATCGCGTCGGGAGGTCTCAGCGCGCAAGGGGCCGGCCTCGGTGTGCGCTCGGCAGGTGGCGCGATCTCAGGAGGTCTGACGGCAGGGCTGGCAGATCCAGAACAGGCCGGCACTGGTGCTGTGCTCGGTGCTGCGCTGCCCGGTGTAGTGCGCGGCCTCGGTGCTGCTGGCCAAGCGATCGGCAGCACGCTGCGCGGGCCCGAGGTGCCGCTCGGTGTCCGGCAGGCCGCTAAGGCCGCGCAGGACGTCGGATATGTCATCCCGCCGACCCAGGTGTCTCCGACGCTTGGCAATCGCATCATCGAAGGCCTCGCCGGCAAGATCAGCACAGCGCAGAACGCCAGCGCGCGCAATCAGGAGGTCACGACTTCTCTGGCGAAGCGTGCCCTTGGCGTCGCCGACTCCGAGCAGCTGACTCCCGAGCTTCTGCAGAGCATCCGGCAGCGCGCCGGCGCCGCATACGATGCTGTCGGCAGCACGGGCACGATCACGCCGACTGCGGCATACGATCGCGCACTCGATCGCATCACGGCGCCATACCGGCGCGCGGCTGCTGGCTTCCCGGACGCGGCGCCCAATCCGGTGATCGCCGAGATCGACTCGCTGCGATCCGGTGCATTCGATGCGCGCAGCGCGATCGACAAGATCCGCGAGTTGCGCGGCATGGCAGACGCAGCGTATCGACGCGGCGAGAAGGACATGGGCAAAGCCTTCAAGGACGGTGCCGGTGCGCTCGAGAACGTGATCGAGCAGCATCTCGCGACCAACGGTTTCCCGCTGGCGATGCTCGATGACTTCCGAAATGCTCGCCAGCTGATCGCGCGCACGTACAGCGTCGAGCGCGCATTGAATCCGACCACGGGGAGCGTGTCCGCGAAGGATCTGGCCGCGCAGATCAAGCGCGGGAAGCCGCTGGCCGATGAGCTTCGGCAAGCCGGGGAGTTCGCCACCGCATTTCCGACGGCTGCCCAGGTCACGGAGAAGGTGGGCAGCAGGCCGCAGTCTTCGCCACTCGATTGGGCACTGGCCGGCGGCCTCGGGGCGGCAACGGGCGGCAGCCCACTCTCGTTGATCGGGCTCGGTGCTCGACCGCTCGCACGTGCTGCAGCATTGTCGGGTCCGATTCAGCGCGCGCTTGCTGCGGCTCCAGCAGCTTCGACTCAGCCCGCGCTCGGCGTCACTGCTGCCCGTCTTGCGATTGGTCGCGGCGCACCGGTCGCCCTCTCAAATCGCGACCAGTGAGCCCGCAGTAGATGCCCCATACCAGCGCGGCCAAGCCGAAGACGACGAGCTTGCCGATCTGGTAGGTGGTAAAGGTCATGGGCGGAATGTATCAGGGCTGTGCACGCTTCTCTTTGCGCCATTCCCATGGCGCCATCGCACGCTTGTCGCCCCAGAGGCCGGCGCCCTTCGCTGCCGCCTCCTTCTCGGCGAACTCGTACTGCCCACGCTCCTCTGCGGTCTGCTCACGCGCGTAGTCCCGATACCACCAGGCCATGCCGATGGTGATCATGGCCAGGCCGGCATCCAAGGTCTTTGGGCCGCTGGGTGCTGAGCTCGGTGCGACGCGGACGCGGCAGACGCTGCGGCCGTAGCGGTCGGTCTTGCGGCAGTCGAGGTCGACCTCCTTCATGTAGACAAGATCGGACATCGCCTCCTTCGCGCGCTGGCCAAAGGGCTGCTTTTTCTCGGGGGCGTCGATGCCGTTGAAGCGCACCTTGACCTGCTCGTAGGCGCCGGCGGTGCCGCAGCGCGCGGTGAGGGTGTCCCCATCGCTGACGCCGACCACGAGGCAGGTGCGGACGTCGGCCGCAGCGATCAGGGGAAGGGCGAGCAGGGCGCCGAGCAGCAGTGCGCGGGCGCCCCTCATTGCAGCGCCACCTCGGCGCCGTCGGCTGCCACCATCACGCCTGGCGATGCCTCGTCGATCTCGATGGGCACGCCCATGTGCTTGGTGGCGCTCATGTCGCGGTCGCCCGGGATGGTCATGAGGTTCAGGCAGCGCACGTACTCGTCGCGCAGGGCCGGCGACAGAACGAACTTTTTCGGGTAGGCGTTGCCGTTGCCCTTCCAGTGGGCAATCAGCTTGTCGGTCATCTGCAGGTAGAGGGTGGTCATCGTCTTAAGGTAGTCATTGGTTTTCGTGTCAAGCCTTTGGCGGTTGTCAAAAGACCCCAGAGCCGTCATTTTTCACAACTTCCCTCAGAGACGCGCGTAAGGTAGTGCCGCCGCTGCGCGTGCCAATCATCAATAGGGGTGTCGCGCGTGCAAGGGCTCGGAGTTGCGCATGGACCGTGCGGCCTACGTTCCAGCAGGGAAGACCGGTGACTGGGCTTTCTCAATTTCTCACACGGCTGCGCCGGAGGGTGGCTACTCCGGTGCAGCCGACATCAGCTTTCAGGGAAGGCACCAATGTAAGCTGGTGCTGGCCAGTCCCTGTCTCTCTCGGCAAGAGGGAGATGAGATGCTGAAGAAAAAGTGCGTGGACTGGATCGAGCAGCGAGAGGGTCTTCGCGGCAACGAGAGTCGGTCGGCAGCTGAAGAGGCGTGAGATCAATCGAGGCCCGCAGCCCGTCGAATCTCTACCGGTCCGATGCCGTTGTACACCAGGCTGCCATCCTTCAGCGACGTGACCGTCCAGCGCTCGGCGCCGTACCCGGGCGTGACCTTGTAGTCGCCCGGCGCCAGCGGAAGAGGGCGTTCTTCTCGGGCCGTGCTGCTGTACCAGGCTGGCGTGTAGAGAGTGGTCGATTCGGTGGGGAAGATGTCAGCTTGGCTCATGGTCTGATTGTCCGTGGACTCACCGTGGAAGCGGCACCGCAGGGAGACCATGCTTCACGCGGATAGCGGCGTCGCTCTCTTGAATGACATCCTGCAGCTCGCACACCCATTCTTGGATCACCCAGTGGTAGTCGTCGCGTTCGTACCCGGTGAACTTCAGCTCAATGCCTCCCGCAGAAATCAGCCTTGGCTCGAAAAGCTGAAAGACTCCATCCTTGCCTTCGACGGAGAGCACGATGACTTTGCGGTAATCCGGCGCTTCCTGGACCGAGGTCCGAAACATGCCCTCGATGGGGGCCGATTGGCGGTTCCAGGGCTGAATCCGGCCTTTGGTGCGCCGAGCCCATACTTTGACTCTCACGATGGTCCGTGGCTTTCACGTCCTCAGAACGGAACCGGGCCGTACAGCCCACGGATGTGATCGCCGACGCTGCCTTCACGGGGATCACGGAAGCGATCCGCAGCACAAGCGCAGAGCGTGGCCACGCCGTAGGCGAAGTCGAGCATCTCCTTCGACAGCCGCTGGTTGTCTTTCGTGAGCCCAACCCTGGCGGCGAGCGCCTGGAACTTCTCCTCCGCGCGGATGAATTCGGTGTCATCGCCGATGCAGGCGCTGTAGTGCTGGCGGGCCACCTCTTCGGGCAGCCGATGACCGACCACGCGCTGAAGTGCGTCGCCCTCTATCGACGTGATTTCTATGTCGATTTCGCCGTGCGTGATGGCATGCGATTCCTCGATGTAGCGGGCGATCCACTCCTTCCTCCCGGATCGCTTGAGGGTAGGTGGAACAAGGGAGATTTCTGGGGCAAGTTTGGCGACGGGGAGGTGAGTCGAGGCGAGTGAGGATTCCATGATGGGCTCCGAAATAACTGTATGAAAATACAGTATCTGCCTCGGGTATCTGGCCGTCAACAGGTTCTTGAGCGCAGAATCTGGACACCATGTGCACCCGTTACATCTCTCCCGAAGCCCGCGAGATCGAGGCGGCCTGGTACATCGGCGCCCGCACTGCCGAGAAGTGGCTGCGCAGCATGAACCCCCTCTACAAGGGCCCGTTCATGCGCCGCGCGCGAGACGTCACCGAGTACGAGCGCGAGCTGGTGGTGGGGCAGTGGGGGATGATCCCGCCCTGGTCGACCTCGAACATCCCGCAGACGAAGCCGCGCAAGGGCGAGGTGAAGGGCAAGCGCCTGAGCACCGTCAATTCGCGCACCGACCGGATGGAGAAGTCGCCGACCTACGGCAACGCCTGGAAGAAGAGCCAGCGCTGCATCATCCCGGCCAGCAGCTTCGACGAGCCGAACTGGGAGTCCGGGAAGAACCAGTGGTGGCGCTTCAAGCGCGCCGACGGCAGACCTTGGGGCATCGCAGGCCTGTGGGACACCTGGACGGACATCAAGACCGGCGAGGTCTGGGACAGCTACACCATGCTGACCATCAACGCGAACCTGCACCCGCTGATGTCGCGCATGCACAAGATCGAGATCGACCGGGCGACTGGGCTGGAAATCTTCGACAAGCGCTCGGTGGTGCCGCTCGAGGAGCACGACTTCGACCGCTGGTTGACCTGCACCGTGGAAGAGGCGCGCGACATGCTGATGCTGCCGTCTGTGAGCGTGATCGATGCAGGCCCGGCGCAAGAGGTGGACGAAGGTGAAGCTGAAGTGGCTGATGAAACCTGATCAGCTCGCATCGCCATCTTCGTCAGGCGCTTGAATCGTGAGGGCTTTTTCGATTGCAACGCGCAGTGTGGAGCACGCTGGGTGATCAGAGCCTAGCTTTGCTTCAATTTGTTGGAGTGAGGATCGCGCTGCGGCGAGCAGATCCGGAGCCGCGGCGATCAATGCAGCATTTGCCGCGTCCTCTTCCTGTGTGCCGAGTACGACAGCAACGCGCCTGTCATCGCCAAGAATGACCCGACAGTTTCCGTCGTAGTCGCCGTAGTCTCCTAGGTCGCATGAAATCCACGGGCCTGGCGAATGGATGGGCAGCGTAAGGCTCATTGATCTCTCCAGTGAAACCAAAGAGAGCAATGTAACTGCCGCTCTGAGGCTCGCCTACCTGGGCCGGGCCCCGTTATTCGACCTCGGGGCCGAACCGTGCGCGCACGTAGGCCCGCATGGCGGCGATGAGCGGCGTCGGCCCCTCCATCCATGCTCCGTTGGAGTTGCTGGCACGGTTCGGCAGGCGGCCAGTGGACACTGCGCACCAGGTGCCGCCCTTGGCCGGCATCGGCGCGACCTGGATGCCCTCGCGGTCGATGATGGGGCCGCCCTGAGCCCAGTTCGTGGACGGCATGAACTTCAACTGGGTGTCGACGGTGGCCTCGACACCCTCGGCCTTGGCGACCCAGAAATCGAGCTGCGAGCCGGCGAGGTCTGAGACTTTCATGGTCGATTTCTCGTGAAGCGTGAAGCTCGTCTAAGGGTGGTGCGGGAACACTGGATATGCGACGCGTCGCATAAGCGGTCACATTGAGTACCGAAATGAAAAACGCCCGCTACCTTTTAGATAGCGGGCGGTTCAGCATTTCTGCGGGTGTTGGTGGTGGGCCCTGAGTGACTCGAACACTCGACCTACGGATTAAGAGTCCGCTGCTCTACCAACTGAGCTAAGAGCCCTTGCTTTGAAAACGTTTAGTGTTTTCTGGCAAGACCACGAGTATATCCCAGAAATCGAGCTTGTCCAAAAAATTTGTGACTTGCGGCGTTAGGATTCGTCATCGACGACGGGGCGGAGGCCCTCAACCAGGAGAACTTCGATGAGCGACGCCAGCACCACGCCACATATCTTGATCACCGGCGCCGCAGGCGCACTTGGGCGCGCGGTGGCCCAGCACTTCATCGATCAGGGCGCGCGCCTTGCGTTGGTCGACCACCACGCGGGTCGTCTGGCCGAAGTGTTCCCGGGGCTCGGCAACTCGCAGCACCTGCTCCTGTCGGGCGATGTGACTTCCACTACCGAGATGGCGGCTCTTGCGGAGCAGACGCTGAAGTCCTTCGGCCGCATCGACACGCTGGTGCACATCGCCGGCGGCTTCGAGATGGGCGAGGCGACGCATGCGCTCACGCGTGCGAGCTGGGACCGGATGATGAATCTCAACGCCTGGTCCTTCGTCGCGGTGACGCAGGCGGTGCTGCCTTCGATGATCGAGCGGCGTGCCGGCAACGTCATCGCTGTCACCGCGAAGGTCGCGGTGCGCGGCGTGCCGGCGATGGCTGCGTACATCGCATCGAAGAGCGCACTGCAGCGGCTGGTGGAAGCCATGGCGGCCGAGGCTGCGCCGCATGGCGTCAACATCAACAGCGTGGCGCCGAGCGTGCTCGACACACCCGCAAACCGGCAGGCGATGCCCGATGCGAATCCTGCCGACTGGGTGTCGACGTCGGTTGCCGCACAGACCATCGCATTCCTCGCGTCGCCGGCTGCGGCTGCGCTGCACGGGCAGCACCTGACGCTCGATACCTGAGCAAAAAAGAAAAGGCCCTGGCGGATGCCAAGGCCTTTTCCGAGTCGGTTGGTGGAGAGGAGGAGGATCGAACTCCCGACCTCCGCATTGCGAACGCGGCGCTCTCCCAGCTGAGCTACCCCCCCAACGCAGGGCGAATTTTAACCAAAACCGCCGTTTTGGCGCATGTCGCCGTGCCAAGATGCGCCCCTCGCAAAACACGGAGCAAAGACCTCATGGCCTTGTTCGATCCCGCCTGGCTGGAAGGCATGTACAACAACCTCGCGCGGGTCAAGGACCACCCCGCGTACTTCCAGCGCTGGGCCAGGGAATCCGCCGAGGCGCGCGAGATTCTGCCTGCCCGCATCGATTTGCCCTACGGCCAGGGCGTGAACGAGACGCTCGACATCTTTCCCGCGCCGGTGCCCGATGCGCCGGTGCTGGTCTTCATTCACGGCGGCTACTGGCGTGCGATGGACAAGAAAGACCATTCCTTCATTGCTCCGGCCTTCAACGACCGCGGCATCTGCGTGGTGCAGCCCAACTATGCGCTCTGCCCCGGCACATCGGAGCAGCCGGTCACGGTGCCCGGCATCATGCTGCAGATGGTGCGTGCGCTCGAATGGACGTGGCGCCACATCGCTGCCCACGGCGGCGATCCGTCGCGGATCACCGTGGCTGGCCACTCGGCTGGCGGGCATATGGCGGCAGCTCTGTTGGCCTGCGACTGGAAAACTGTCGCGGCCGACCTGCCCGCGCACCTGGTGCGCAACGCGCTAGCGATATCCGGCCTCTACGATCTGCGCCCGCTGCAGCGCACGCCGTTCCTTGAAAACACGCTGAAGCTGACCGACGCCGACGCCCTGCGTGCCAGCCCCGCCTTGTGGCCGGCGCCGAAGCGTGGCCAGCTGTACGCCCTCGCCGGCGGCGGTGAAAGCGAAGAGTTCATCCGCCACAACGCAATGATCCGCGATGCGTGGGGCCGCAACACCGTGCCGGTGTGCGAGGTGCTTCCAGGTCTCAACCACTTCGACGTGGTGGACGCGCTCGCCGATCCGGCGCATGCGCTGCACCGGCACGCGGTGCAGCTCCTGGAAGCCTGAAGCCTGACGAGGGCAGTTACATCAGCAGGTGTTCGCCGGCGTTGTCGCCGCCGAGCGTCACGTAGTTGACCTTGCGGATGTCCATCAGCGCGCGGCCGCCAGCGTAGCTGATCGAGCTCTGCACGTCCTGCTCCATCTCGACCAGCGTGTCGGCCAGCTTGCCCTTGATGGGCTCGAGGATGCGCTTGCCCTCGACGTGCTTGTACTCGCCCTTGTTGAAGTCGCTGGCCGAGCCGTAGTACTCCTTGAAGAGCTTGCCGTCGACCTCGACGGTCTTGCCCGGCGACTCCTCGTGCCCCGCGAACAGCGAGCCGATCATGACCATCGATGCGCCGAAGCGCACGCTCTTGGCGATGTCGCCGTGGTCGCGGATGCCGCCGTCGGCAATGATCGGCTTGGTCGCCACGCGGGCGCACCACTTCAGCGCCGACAGCTGCCAGCCACCCGTGCCGAAGCCGGTCTTGAGCTTGGTGATGCAGACCTTGCCCGGGCCGATGCCGACCTTGGTCGCGTCGGCGCCCCAGTTCTCGAGGTCGATCACGGCCTCGGGCGTGCCGACGTTGCCTGCGATCACGAAGGTCTTCGGCAGCTTCTGCTTGAGGTAGCCGATCATGTTCTTCACGCTGTCGGCGTGGCCGTGCGCGATGTCGATCGTGACGTACTCGGGCACGAGGCCCTGGGCCGCCAGCTGGTCGACGGTGTCGTAGTCGGCCTTCTTCACGCCCAGCGAGATGGAGGCGAATACGCCCTTGCCCTGCATGTCCTTGACGAACTTGACGTTGTCGAGGTCGAAGCGGTGCATCACGTAGAAGTAGCCGTTCTGCGCCAGCCACAGGCAGATCGACTCGTCGACCACCGTCTTCATGTTGGCGGGAACCACCGGCAGGCGGAAGCAGCGCTCGCCCAGCGTGACGCTGGTGTCGCACTCGGAACGGCTCTCCACGCGGCACTTGCGCGGGAGGAGGAGGATGTTGTCGTAATCGAAAATCTGCATGACCAGGCTCCTGAAGAGAATCGTTGAAAGAAACGAATGAGCGCTTGGTCCGGCCGGCTCCTGCAGTACGTTTCGCAAAGGAAACGCCCACAAAAAACCGGGCGCAAGAAACTTGGGCCCGGTGATTGATTTTACGCGGACTCGCGAAGCCGGGTCTTCCGCTTCTTCATATAACCCGCATACGCCGTGGTTTCTACAATTGGGGGATGTTGTTTAACGATCCCGCGGCCGACGCCAACCCCCCAGCGCTGCCGCTGCTGCAGAACCTGAACGCGGAGCAACTCGCCGCGGTCACGTTGCCCGAAGGCAACGCTCTCATCCTCGCAGGCGCCGGCTCCGGCAAGACGCGCGTGCTCACCACCCGCATCGCCTGGCTGCTGCAGACGGGCCAAGTGTCCGCAGGCGGCATCCTCGCCGTGACCTTCACCAACAAGGCCGCCAAGGAAATGATGACGCGCCTGACGGCGATGCTGCCCGTCAACGTGCGCGGCATGTGGATCGGCACCTTCCACGGCCTTTGCAACCGCCTGCTGCGCGCGCACTGGAAGCTGGCGAACCTGCCTTCCACCTTCCAGATCCTCGACACGCAGGACCAGCTCTCGGCCATCAAGCGCCTGATGAAGCAGTTCAACGTCGACGACGAGCGCTTTCCCGCCAAGCAGACCCAGTGGTTTATCGCCGGCGCCAAGGAAGACGGCCTGCGCCCCGACGCCATCGAGGTGCGCAACGACGACGACCGCAAGAAGGTCGAGCTCTACCGCCTGTACGAAGAACAGTGCCAGCGCGAGGGCGTGGTCGACTTCGGCGAACTCATGCTGCGCAGCTACGAACTGCTGCGTGACAACGAACCCGTGCGCGAGCACTACCAGCGGCGCTTCCGCCACATCCTGATCGACGAGTTCCAGGACACCAACCGCCTGCAGTACGCGTGGATCAAGATGCTCGCCGGCAACACCGTCGAGGGCCGCTTCGTTCCGGGCCAGCACAACAGCGTGATCGCCGTGGGCGACGACGACCAGAGCATCTACGCCTTTCGCGGCGCGCGCGTGGGCAACATGACCGACTTCGTGCGCGAGTTCGACGTGCGCCACCAGATCAAGCTGGAGCAGAACTACCGCAGCTACAGCAACATCCTCGATTCCGCCAACGAGCTCATCGGCCACAACAAGAAGCGACTGGGCAAGAACCTGCGCACCGACCAGGGCCCCGGCGAGCCCGTGCGCGTGTACGAGGCACCCACCGACCTCGCCGAGGCGCAGTGGATGGTCGAGGAAATGCGCCAGCTCGTGCGCGACGGCTACGAGCGCAAGGAAATGGCCGTGCTCTACCGCAGCAACGCGCAGAGCCGGGTGATCGAAACTGCGCTCTTCAATGCCTCGGTGCCGTACCGCGTGTACGGGGGGCTGCGCTTCTTCGAGCGCGCCGAAATCAAGCACGCGCTGGCCTACCTGCGCCTGCTGGAGAACAAGGACGACGACACCAGCTTCCTGCGCGTCGTCAACTTCCCGCCGCGCGGCATCGGAGCGCGCACCCTCGAAACCCTGCAGGACGCGGCGCGTGCCGCCAACCGTTCGCTGCACGACGCGGTGAGCGTGGTCGGCGGCAAGGCCGGCGCCAACCTCACCGGTTTCGTCGCCAAGATCGACGTGCTGCGCGAGCAGACCCAGGGCGCGAGCCTGCGCGAGATCATCGAACTGGTGCTCGACCACAGCGGGTTGGTGGAGCACTACAGGGCCGACCGCGAAGGCGCCGACCGCATCGAGAACCTGGACGAACTGGTGAACGCGGCCGAAAGCTTCGTCACGCAGGAAGGCTTCGGCCGCGACGCTGTGGCGCTGCCGGTCGACGAACTGCGCCAGTCGCCCGCGAGCCAGGGCCTGGACCCAAACCGTCCGGTGCTCGACGAGCCGCTCGCGCCCGACGCCGAAACCGGCGAAACGCTGAGCCCGCTGGCCGCCTTCCTCACGCACGCCGCGCTCGAGTCGGGTGACAACCAGGCGCAGGCGGGCCAAGACGCGGTGCAGCTCATGACCGTGCACGCCGCCAAGGGCCTGGAGTTCGACTGCGTGTTCATCACCGGCATGGAAGAGGGCCTGTTCCCGCACGAGAACTCGATGAGCGACTTCGAGGCGCTGGAGGAAGAGCGCCGGCTGATGTACGTGGCGATCACGCGCGCACGCAAGCGCCTGTACCTCAGCCACTCGCAGACCCGCATGCTGCATGGCCAGACTCGCTACAACGTGAAGAGCCGCTTCTTCGACGAACTGCCCGAGGGCGCCCTCAAGTGGCTCACGCCCAAGAACCAGGGTTTCGCGCCCTCGGCCTTCGGCTATGGCGGCGGCTACGGCAGTACGCGCGGCGGTTCTGGCGGATACGGTGGCGGCTACGGCGGCAGTTCAGGCGGAAGCCGCGACAAGGACACCTTCTCCAGCCCGCCCGTGCCGCCGCAGAAGGCCGCGCCGTCGCACGGCCTGCGCTCGGGCATGCAGGTGTTCCACAACAAGTTCGGCGAAGGCACGGTGACCGCGCTGGAGGGCACCGGGGACGATGCGCGCGCGCAGGTCAAGTTCGCGCGTCATGGGGTGAAGTGGCTGGCGCTGTCGGTGGCCAAGCTCACGCCGATCTGATCCGGCGCCCGCTGGGCGCCTGCCGCGTCGGCGGCGCTCAGTCGGGATAGAAGGTGTCGCGGAAGGTGAACCAGTTCGACGCCTGCGTCATCGCCGCGAGCGTCAGCACCGTGCCGAGCATCAGCAGGTTGCCGGCCGTCATCGCGCCGCTGCCGGAGCCCAGCGAGCCCACGCCGATCACGATGGTGCCGACCAGCGCCGCCGCCAGCAGGCCGAGCAGCAGCACGCCGCACCACGCCAGCCAGTACAACGCATAGGCGCCGAAGTTGCGGAACATCGCGACCAGGCTGAAGAAGATGCTCTTCACCGGCTCCACCCGGTGCCAGTGGACCAGCGCAGGCGCATGCCAGATGGCCGCGATCAGCGGCAGCGTCAGGCACATCTGCAGCAGGTTGGCCACCTGGAACCGGCTGCTCTCCATGACTTCCTTGGCTGGAGCCTCCCCGGCGAAATAGCTGCGCATGAACTGGCCGCCATCGACGACCGCGGTCACGAACACCGTCAGCAGGCAATACACAGCCGAAATCACGCCCAGCACCGCCAGCGAGCGCCATTCGGCCCGCATGGCCTGCGCCACCGACAGGAACATGAGCGCGCCGGTCGGCCTCCTTGGGCCGGCCGTGCCGTCATCCGCCGCGGCCTTGTCGTTCGCCGAGGCGTCGGCCACCGAAGCCGCGACCATGAAGCCCAGCGTGGAGAAGGGCAGCAGCACGAACGGAAGGAACCTGCCGATCACAGGCAGCTGCGAGATCGTCGAGATCAGCGCCATGAACAGCATGAACAGCGACACGAAGGCCAGTGGTTGCCGCCAGAAGTTCCGGAGTCCGAGGCGGACCCATTCCACGCCGGTTCGCGCCGGCACGAGGTTGAGTTTCATGTGTGAAGGTCAGGCAGCCAGCAGCGGCTCGAGGGCCTGCGCCATGGCGTGCGGATGTGTGGCGCGCTCGCGCAGCACGCGCTCGAAGTGCGTGGGGTCATGGGGCTTGAGCATGCTCGCCTCGCGCGGCAGATGGAAGTCCCACAGGCGCGAGATCCAGAAGCGCAGCGCCGCCGCGCGCAGCATCGCGGGCAGCAGGGCGCGCTCGGCTGCATTCAGCGCGCGCACGGACTCGTAGGCCGAGAGCAGCGCGTCAGCGCGCTCGGGGTCGTGGCGGCCGGTGGACAGGTCGATGGCCCAGTCGTTCAGGCACACGGCCAGGTCGAACAGCCAGGTGTCGGTGCCGGCGAAATAGAAGTCGAACACGCCGGTCAGGCGCGGGGCGGCGCCGGGCTCGCCGTCGGTCGCGAACATCACGTTGTCGCGGAACATGTCGGCGTGCACCGGACCGCGCGGCAGCGCCGCATAGGCCGACGACTCGGCGACGTGGTTCTGGTAGGCCAGCTCTGCGCGCAGCAGGGCGGCCTGGTGCTCCTCGATGTACGGCAGCACCACCGGCACCGTCTCGTTCCACCAGGGCAGGCCGCGCAGGTTCGGCTGGATGCGGGGGTAGTCGCGCCCCGCGAGATGCATGCGCGCCAGCATCGAGCCCAGCTCGGTGCAGTGCGCGGCGGTTGGCGCCAGCTCGCTGCGGCCCGAGAGCTTCTGCACAACGGCAGCAGGCTTTCCGGCCACGAGGTGCAGCAGGTCGCACGAATCCTCGGGGGGCACCGGCGGCTGGCCCTTGCGGGGCTTGCCGGCGACTTCGGGCTCGGGCTCGGGCTCGGGCAGTGCGACTGGCGCGGGCACCGGCAGGCCTGCGTCCGCCAGATGCTTCATCAGACAAAGGTAGTAGGGCAGTTGCTCGGCGCTCAGGCGCTCGAACAGCGTCAGCACGAACTCGCCGGACTCGGTGGTCGCGAAATAGTTGGTGTTCTCGATGCCGCCCTCGATGCCGCGCAGCTCGCGCAGCGGGCCCAGGCTCAGGCTCTGGACGAGCGCGTCGGCCTCGCCGAAGCCGACTTCGGTAAAAACTGCCATGGCGGTAGGTACTCAGCGCCGCATTGCTGCCGCGAAAACCAGAACGGAAGACCTCATTGCGGTCAGAACTTCAGCACGTTCCAGACGCGGGGGCCGTTGGCGCCTGTTTCGCTCGAACCCTGGCGACCCGTGGCGGCATCTGCCGGAAGCACTTCGTAGCCGGGCATGTTCGACTTGGGCTTGACGTTGATGCTCTGGGTGCGGCCGCCGTAGCGGACCTCGTCGACCGATGCGCCGCTGTCCTCTGTGTGGATGTTTTCCACCTTCTGGTTTCGTCGGCCCTCGGCCTTCGCCTGCTCCTGATTTGGGAGCGCCTCGGCCGGAGCCGCCGCGGGGGCGGGCGCGGCCTGTTGCGCCTGCACGGCGGCAAAGGGGGTTGCGAAGGCCAGCGCCAGCAGGATGCGGCGGGCGACCAGGAGTGTAGAGCTAGGCATGCATGCATTGTAGGCGCGCGCCTGCTTCCGGGGCGTCGGTTGGCACCTCGCGCCGTCGTGGTTCCGGGCGCCGCTGCGGGCACGGCAAAATGGCCCGATGACCGACAAGAAAACGCTGCTGCTCGTCGATGGCTCGAGCTACCTCTACCGCGCCTTCCACGCCATGCCCGACCTCCGGGCCGTGCCCGGCGACCCGAAGAGCCCGGCGACCGGCGCCATCCGCGGAATGATCAACATGATGACCGCGCTGCGCCGCGAGGTGCGCGCGGACTACGCCGCCTGCATCTTCGACGCGCCCGGCAAGACCTTCCGCGACGACTGGTACCCCGAGTACAAGGCCAACCGCTCGCCGATGCCCGACGACCTGCGCAGCCAGATCGAACCCATCCACGAGGTGGTGAAGCTGCTCGGCTGGCCCGTGCTCAGCGTGCCCGACGTGGAGGCCGACGACGTCATCGGCACGCTCGCCCGGGTCGCCTCCTCGCAGGGCGTCGAAGTCATCGTCTCCAGCGGCGACAAGGACCTGAGCCAGCTGGTCGACGAGCACATCACCATCATCGACACGATGAACGGCAAGCGGCGCGACGTGGCCGGCGTCACGGCCGAGTTCGGCGTGCCGCCCAGCCTGATGATCGACTACCAGACGCTGGTGGGCGACTCCGTCGACAACGTGCCCGGCGTTCCCAAGGTCGGCCCCAAGACGGCCGCCAAGTGGCTGCTCGAATACGGCTCGCTCGACGCGCTGATGGAGCGAGCCGCCGAAGTGAAGGGCGCCGCGGGCGAGAACCTGCGCCAGGCCATGGAACAGCTGCCGCTGAGCAGGCGCCTCGTGACCATCCGCACCGACTGCGACCTCGACGGCCACGTCGCGGGCCTGCCTTCGCTCGAAGGGCTGCCGGTGGGTGCGCCGCAGACGGCCGAGCTGAAGCCGTTCTACGAGAAGTTCGGCTTCAAGAGCCTGGTCAAGGGGCTCGAGGCGCAGGCCGTGCCGCCCGAGCTGATCGAGGAAAACCTCAAGAAGAAGGCGGCTTCCGGCAAGGCCGACACCGACCAGGGCGGCCTGTTCGACGAGCCCTCCGAAATGCAGGCGCTGGAGGCCGCCTCTCCCGCGAGCAACCTGAAGTACGAGACCATCACGACCTGGGAACAGCTCGACGCCTGGCTCGCGAAGCTCGAAGCGGCCGATCTCGCCGCCATCGACACCGAGACCACCTCGCTCGACGAGATGGTCGCGCAGATCGTGGGCATCAGCTTCAGCGTCACGCCCGGCGAGGCCGCGTACATCCCGCTGATGCACAACTACCCCGACGCGCCGCAGCAGCTGCCTTTCGACGAGGTGCTCGCGAAACTGCGGCCCTGGCTGGAGAACGGCGCGAAGAAGAAGCTCGGCCAGCACATCAAGTACGACCGGCATGTGTTCGCCAACCACGGCATCGAGGTGCAGGGCTACGCGCACGACACCATGCTGCAGAGCTACGTGCTCGAAGTGCACAAGCCGCACGGCCTTTCCAGCCTGGCCGAGCGCCACCTGGGCCGCAGCGGCATCTCCTACGAAGACCTGTGCGGCAAGGGCGCGCACCAGATCCCGTTCAGCCAGGTCGACATCGCCAAGGCCGCCGAATACTCGTGCGAGGACAGCGACCAGACGCTGGATGTGCACAACACGCTCTGGCCGCGCCTGCAGGCCGACGAGAAGCTGCTCTTCATCTACCAGCTCGAGATGGATTCGAGCGAAGCGCTCTACCGCGTCGAGCGCAACGGCGTGCTGATCGACGCGCCCACGCTGGCCACTCAGAGCCACGAGCTGGGCAAGCGCATCATGGAACTGGAGCAGGAGGCCTACGAGATCGCGGGCCAGCCCTTCAACCTCGGCTCGCCCAAGCAGATCGGCGAGATCTTCTTCACCAAGCTGGGCCTGCCCGTGGTCAAGAAGACGCCGAGCGGCGCGCCCAGCACCGACGAAGAGGTGCTGGAGAAGCTCGCCGAAGACTACCCGCTGCCGGCCAAGATCCTTGAGCACCGCAGCCTCTCGAAGCTCAAGGGCACCTACACCGACAAGCTCGGCCAGCTCGCCAACCCGCGCACCGGACGCGTGCACACGCACTACGCGCAGGCCGTGG
Organism: Variovorax sp. V15; assembly: GCF_041154425.1. Classification (NCBI taxonomy): domain Bacteria; kingdom Pseudomonadati; phylum Pseudomonadota; class Betaproteobacteria; order Burkholderiales; family Comamonadaceae; genus Variovorax; species Variovorax sp. V15. Next base: position 4,874,485 of record NZ_AP028659.1, on the reverse strand, counting down.
CCGTCACCGGCCGGCTGAGCAGCAACGACCCGAACCTGCAGAACATCCCGATCCGCACGCCCGAAGGCCGGCGCGTGCGCGAGGCCTTCGTGGCGCCGGCCGGCAGCGTGATCGCCAGCGCCGACTACTCGCAGATCGAGCTGCGCATCATGGCCCACATCAGCGGCGACGAATCGCTGCTGCGCGCCTTCACCGAAGGCATCGACGTGCACCGCGCGACGGCCGCCGAGGTGTTCGGCTCCACGCCCGACCAGGTGTCGAGCGAGCAGCGCCGCTACGCCAAGGTCATCAACTTCGGCCTGATCTACGGCATGAGCAGCTTCGGCCTCGCGAAGAACCTCGGCATCGAGAACAAGGCCGCGGCCTCCTACATCGAGCGCTACTTCGCGCGCTATCCGGGCGTGAAGGCCTATATGGACGAGACCAAGGCGCTGGCCAAGGAGCAGGGCTACGTCGAGACCGTGTTCGGCCGGCGCCTGTACCTGCCCGAGATCAACTCGCCCAACGGCCCGCGCCGCGGCGGCGCCGAGCGCGCGGCCATCAACGCGCCGATGCAGGGCACGGCGGCCGACCTCATCAAGCTCAGCATGGTCAAGGTACAGAACGTGCTTGACGAGGAAAAGCGCGCGACCCGGATGATCATGCAGGTGCACGACGAACTGGTGTTCGAGGTGCCCGAGGCCGAGGTCGAGTGGGTGCGCACCGAGATCCCGCGCATCATGGCCGGCGTCGCATCGCTGAAGGTGCCGCTGCTGGCCGAGATCGGCGTCGGTCCCAACTGGGACAAGGCGCACTGAGAAAGAACATCAAGAAGAAGAGAGCAGGGAACGGACAAGGACGAGACAACCAGTCAGCCACAGAAGGAAGAAACGCAAGAACATGAACCGATTCCCTCACCGCAAATTCCTGCTTGCCGCAGTCTGCGCCGCCTTCCTCGGCAGCGCCTTCGCGGCACCCGACGCGAAGATCGCCGCGCTTGCCGCCAAGGAAAAGCCGGCCCTGCTCGACACGCTGAAGGAGCTGGTCTCCATCGAGTCCGGCAGCCGCGACCTCGAGGGCCTGGAGAAGATCTCCGATCTCATCGCCGCGAAGTTCAAGGCGCTGGGCGGCGAGGTCGAGCTGATCGACCCGAGCGCCGATGCCTACCGCATGGAGGACACGCCCGAGAAGATCGGCCGCGTGGTGCGCGCCACCTTCAAGGGCACCGGCAAGAAGAAGATCCTGCTGATCGCGCACATGGACACGGTCTACACCGTGGGCATGATCAACAGGCAGCCTTTCCGCATCGACGGCGACAAGGCCTACGGCCTGGGCATCGCCGACGACAAGCAGGGCGTGGCCGTCATCACGCACATCGTGTCGATGCTGCAGGCCATGAAGTTCAAGGAATACGGCACGCTGACCGTGCTCATCAACGGCGACGAGGAAATCAGCTCGCCCGGCGCGCGCTCCCTCATCACGCGCATGGGCGGCGAGCACGATGCGGTGCTGTCCTTCGAAGGCGCCTCCATCAAGGAAGACAAGCTCTCGCTCGCCACCGCGGGCATCGCCTCGGTCACGCTGAACGTCACGGGCAAGGCCTCGCATGCGGGCTCGGCGCCCGAACTCGGCGTGAATGCGCTGTACGAGCTCTCGCACCAGATCCTGCAGATGCGCGATCTGTCCGACCCCGCCACGGGCCTGAAGATGAACTGGACCATCTCCAAGTCGGGAACCAACCGCAACGTGATCCCGGCCAGCGCCACCGCCGCGGCGGACGTGCGCGTGCTGAAGGTGAGCGACTACGACCGCATCGAGCAGCAGGTGAACGAGCGCGTGAAGAAGCAGCTCATTCCCGAAGCCAAGGTCGAGCTGAAGTTCGAGCGCCGCCGTCCGCCGCTGGAGTCCTCCGAAGCCTCGGTCGCCATGGCCCGCCATGCACAGCAGATCTACAGGGACGAACTCGGCCTGCCGCTGGGCGCCGACGACAAGGCCGCCGGCGGCGGCACCGACGCGGCCTTCGCGGCGCTGAAGACCAAGGCGCCGGTGGTCGAGCGCTTCGGCCTGCAAGGCTTCGGCGCACATTCGGCCGATGCGGAGTACGTGCTGGTCAATTCGATCGAGCCGCGCCTGTACCTCGGCACGCGGATGGTCATGGACCTCGCGCGAGGAAAGTGAGCTCACCCCCAGGCTTCGCGCACTTCGTGTCGCTTCGCCAACCCCCTCGCCGGGGGCAACACCAGTGGCCCGGCAAAGCCGGTTCCACGGTGTTCCGCGAAGAAGGCGTGAACTGCCGCTGATCATCATGCGACTGCGCCACATCGAGGTCTTCAACGCGATCATGCTCACGGGCAGCGTGAGCGCGGCGGCGCGGCTCATCAACATCACCCAGCCGGCGGTGAGCCGCACGCTGCAGCATGCCGAGCTGCAGCTGGGCTTTCCGTTGTTCCAGCGCGCCAAGGGACGGCTCACGCCGACCACCGAGGCTCTCACGCTGTATCCGCACATCGAGCGGCTGTTCGCGCAGCTCGACGAGGTGCAGCGGCTCGCCGCCAACCTGCGCACGGCGGGCGACACCGGCGAGCTGCGCATCCTGAGCGTGCTGGCCCTGAGCTACGACATCCTGCCGCGCGCGCTGAAAGCGTTCCGCGAGAAGCATCCGGGCTACGCGATCACGGTGGAGTCGCTGCACTCGCCGCAGATCATGTCGGCGCTGCTGCTGCAGGAGGCCGACGTGGGCTTCGCCTTCAGCCCGGCGGTGCACCCATCGCTCACGCAGGAGACGCTGGCCGACAGCCGCATGGTGTGCATCGCGCCCAAGGGAATGCTGCCGCGCGCGCTGGTGCGCAACGGCTCGGTGGCACTGCACGACCTGGTCGACCGGCCGGTGATCGGCCTGGACAGCCGCGACCCCGTGGGCACCAGCCTGAGCCAGGCCTGCCGGCAGGCGGGCGTGGGCTTCCAGCAGGCGGTGGTCACGGTGCAGACCTATCACGCGGCGCTGGCGATGGCGCACCACGGCATCGGCGTGGCGCTGGTCGACGGCTGCACCGCGCGCTCGGCGGACCGCGCCAAGGTCGACGTGCTGACGCTGGAGCCGCACATCCCGGTGCCGATCCGTGCGCTGCGCTTCGCGGCGCGGCCCGATTCGGTGGCGGTGCGCGAAATCACCCGCTGCATGCAGCAGGCGATACAGGACACGATCTAGGTCCTAGGTTTTCAGGGCCTGCACCACGCGCAGCGCCGAGCCGAAGGCCAGTGTGAAGCCGAGCGCGCCGTGGCCGGTGTTGAACAGCATGTTCGAAGGCGCGCTCTCCAGCCGTCCGATGATCGGCAGCCCCTTGGGCGTGGCGGGGCGCATGCCTGTCCAGGGGTGCAGTTCCTCGAGCCGGCTCGCATGCGGGAAGAGGGCGCGCGTGGCGGCCGCCAGCGTCTCGATGCGCGTGGCCGGAATGCTCGCGTCATGCCCAACCAGCTCGGCCATGCCCGCCACGCGCAGGCGCGAGCCGATGCGCGCGAACACCACCTTGCGCGCGCTGTCGGTCACGTTCACGCGCGGCGCGGCACCGGGCGCGGGGTCGACGTCCACCGTGATGCTGTAGCCCTTGAGCGGATAGACCGACAGGTAGGCGCCGAGCGCACGCCCCAGCTTGTGCGAGGCCGAGCCCAGCGCCATCACGAAGGCATCGGCTTCCACGTCGCCGCTGCCGGTGTGCACGGCGGCGATGCGGCGTCCGCTGCGCACGAAGCCGCGCACGTCGGTGCCTGTGATGAAGCGCACGCCGCGCGCGCCAAGTGCCTTCGTCAGCTCCGTGCACACCTTGAGGCAGTCGGCCGCGCATTCGCTCGGCGTGTAGACGGCGCCCGCCATCCGGTCGCGGTAGCTGGCGAGGGCGGGCTCGATGGCGACGCATTCCTCGGGCGTCACCAGCCGCTGCTCGCTGCCCATCCTGCGCTGCAGTTCGAGCTGCGCCCGCGCGCCCTCGAGAGAGGCGGCACTGGCGTACAGCACCAGCTTGCCGGTGGCGGAGAAATCGCAGTCGGGAGAGAGCTCGGCGCGCATGGCCTCGAACTCGATGCGGCTCGACGCGGCCAGCTCCAGCAGCCTCGCGGTGGTGTCGCGCGAGGTGCGCGCGTTGCAGGCCGCGAGGAACTCCATGCCCCAGCGCCACTGCAGCGGATCGAGCTGCGGGCGCAGCTTGAGCGGCGAGGCAGACGACAGCAGCAGCTTGGGCAACTGCTTCCAGATCGAAGGATCGGCCAGCGGCTGCACGTACGAGTAGCTCAGCTGCGCGCCGTTGCCCCCGCTCGCGCCCGAGCCGGGAGCGGCGCGGTCGATCACGGTGACCTGATGGCCCTGGCGCTCGAGCTGCCAGGCGGTCGCTAGGCCCACGATGCCGGCGCCGAGCACACACACATGCATGGAGGCAGCTTTCCGGAGAGATGGATGGATTGAATGAATGTTCGGCAGAACGGTGGCTTTGACTGTAGGCGCGCGCAGCCCGTACCGGAAATGCCAAAAGCACCCCCGCCCATAACCTTTGGGCATGGATCAGCTTTCTATTGGAATTTGTGGTTTTGTTTCGCCCGTTCCTACACTGGCCGCCTGTTCAGTCCAACCGAATGAAGGCTCGAATGAAACTCTCCGTCCTCATGGCTTCCATGGCCGCCACGGTGCTCTTCACCGCCACCGGCGCTCAGGCCGCCGACACGCTCGCCAAGATCGCCGAGTCCGGCAAGATCACGCTGGCCTACCGTGAATCGTCGGTGCCCTTCAGCTACCTCGAGGGCCCCGGCAAGCCGATCGGGATGGCGGTGGATCTGTCCAATGCCGTGGTCGAGGCGGTGAAGAAGAAGCTGAACAAGCCCGACCTGCAGGTGGCGCTGATGCCCGTGACCTCGCAGAACCGCATTCCGCTGATCACCAACGGCACCATCGACCTGGAGTGCGGCTCCACCACCAACAACACCGCGCGCGGCAAGGACGTGGCCTTCGCCATCAACCACTTCTACACGGGTACGCGCCTGCTGGTGAAGAAGTCTTCCAAAATCAAGAACTACGCCGACCTCGCGAAGAAGACCGTCGCCAGCACCACCGGCACCACCAACGTGCTGGTCATGCGCAAGTACAACATCGAGAAGAACCTCGGCATGGACATCGTGCTCGGCAAGGACCACGCCGACGCCTTCCTGCTGCTCGAGAGCGACCGTGTCGCGGCCTTCGCCATGGACGACATCCTCCTCTACGGCCTGATCGCCAACGCCAAGACGCCGGGCGACTACGAGGTGGTGGGCGATTCGCTGCAGGTGGAGCCCTACGCCTGCATGCTGCCCAAGGACGACCCGGCCTTCAAGAAGCTGGTGGACGACACCTTCGCGGGCCTGATGAAGAGCGGCGAGTTCGAGAAGCTCTACAACAAGTGGTTCATGCAGCCGATCCCGCCGAAGAACGTGCCGCTGAACCTGCCGATGAGCCCGCAGCTGAAGGAAAACCTGAAGGCCCTGAGCGATAAGCCAGCGACCTGACAGCGGCGCCGAGAGAGAAAGAAAAGGAAGTTGCAGTGACGCAGGTTGTCGGCATTCTTGGAGGCATGGGTCCGGCGGCGGGCGCCGACTTCGTGCGGCTTTTCGTGCAGGCCTGCACGCAGCAGATGCGTGCGCGCGGCGAGCCGGTGCGCGACCAGTCCTTTCCCGAGCACTGGCTCGCGCAGGTCCCGGTGCCCGACCGTACCGAGGCACTGGCTTCGGCCGGTCAGGGGGCGCACCAGCCGCTGGAGCCGATGCTGCAGGCGCTGGGCCGGCTGGCGGCGCTCGGCAGCCGCACGGTGGCCATCGCATGCAACACGGCACATGCCTGGCACGCCAACCTGCAGGAGCGCTTTCCGCAGGTGGAGCTGCTGCACATGGCGCGCGAGACGGCGCGCCACCTCGCGGCACAGGGTGCGACGGGCGTGGCGCTGATGGCCACCGAAGGCACCTACCGCATCCGCCTCTACGAGCAGGCCCTGGCCCAGGAGGGGCTGGAGTGCCATGTGCCGCTGCCCGAAGAGCGCGAGACCATCACGCGCGGCATCTTCGAAGGCGTGAAGGCCGGCAACATGCCGCTCGCCGAGCAATGCTTTTCCGAAGTGGCGCTGAGGCTGGCCGAGCGCCATGGCCCCGTCACCATCATCATGGGCTGCACCGAGGTGCCGCTGGGCCTGCATGGCTCGGCCGCGGTGGCGGGGTTGGACCTGGTCGATCCGGCACAGGTGCTGGCGGCGGCGCTGGCCCGGCGGGCCTACGGAGCGCACCAACCCCAATGAAGTTCGGGGCATAGGGCCGCCGGCCGATTTCGCCTACATTGCGGCGTGCGTTTTTCCACAGCGCCACGCCCCTTGTCCGACGATTCAACCGGAGCCCAATCAATGCCTCTCGACGACAGCCGTTCCGACTTCGATTCGCTTCGCCCCGGCGACAGCACCGAGCAGGGCGCCACGCGCCGCACCGCCCTCAAGGCCGCCATCGGCGTCGGCTATGCGGCAGCGGTCATGCCGGTGATGGCGCAGTCCGCCATCAGCACCCCGGCCGACGGCCTGAAGGCAGGCCCCATCAAGTACGCCGTCGGCGACTTCGAGGTGCCCGCCTATGCGGCCGCGCCCGCCGGCAAGACCGGCCTGCCGGTGATCCTGGTGGTGCAGGAAATCTTCGGCGTGCACGAATACATCGCCGACACCTGCCGCCGCTTCGCCAAGCTGGGCTACCTGGCCATCGCGCCCGAGCTGTATGCCCGCCAGGGCGACCCGCGCGGCTACACCGACATTCCGAAGCTGCAGGCCGACATCGTCTCCAAGGTGCCCGACGCGCAGGTCATGGCCGATCTCGACGGCGCCCTGGCCTATGCCAAGGCCAACGGCGGCGACACCGGCAAGGCCGCCATCACCGGCTTTTGCTGGGGCGGCCGCATCGTGTGGCTCTATGCCGCCACCGGCAAGGTCAAGGCGGGCGTCGCCTGGTACGGCCGGCTGGTCGGCCAGGCCAGCGAGCTGACGCCGAAGCACCCCGTCGACGTCGCCGCCAGCCTGCAGGCGCCCGTGCTCGGCCTCTACGGCGGGAAAGACCAGGGCATCCCCCTTGACACGGTTGATAAGATGAAAGCAGCTCTGGCAACCGGAACCCCGGCGGCCAAGGCGTCGAGCTTCGTCGTGTATCCCGAAGCGGGTCACGCGTTCCATGCCGACTACCGCCCCAGCTATGTCAGGAGCGCGGCGGAAGACGGCTGGCAGCGTGCCACGGCCTGGTTCAAAGCCAACGGCGTAGCCTGAACGGCGCCCGTCAGCCAATCCCCGCCGAAGGCCGTCCTCGTGACGGCCTTTCTCTTTTTATGATCGGTATGCGGCCCCGGAAAAGTTCCGGCGGCCGTCTTTCTTGCGCAAGCAGCTATGAATTTGATAGTCATCATCGCGGCGACCCTGGTTGCCGGTATCGGAAGCGTGTGGGTCGCGGCCCTTCTGTTGAAAGTGGGCGTGCGCAGCGGTTCGGGCGGCGTGAACCCGCAGCACCTGCTGAGCTTGGCGGCCGGTGCGCTGCTCGCCACAGCCTTCATGCACCTGCTGCCCGAAGCCTTCGAAAGCCGCATCGAGCCCGGCTTGCTGTTCGGCGTGCTGCTGTTCGGGCTGGTGTTCTTCTTCCTGCTCGACAAGGCTGAGCTATGGCATCACGGGCACGAGCATCACCAGGGTGAAGAGAAGGGCGGAACGGACGGACACGATCACCACGGACACGACCACGCCCACGGTCATTCCCATGGCCACGCCCACGGGCCCCGCACCGGCGGCTGGGCCGTGCTCACCGGCGACAGCGTGCACTGCTTCGGCGACGGCATCCTGATCGCCTCCGCCTTCACCGCCGACATCCGGCTGGGCCTGGTGGCCGCACTGGCGGTGCTGGCGCACGAGATTCCGCACCACATCGGCGACCTCGTCGTACTGCGCCAGAGCTCGGCCAACCAGCGGGCGGCACTGGTGAAGGTGTCGCTCGCGGGCACCATGACCGCGCTGGGAGGTATCGCGGGCTGGTGGCTGGTCGACCAGCTGCATGGCCTGCTGCCGTACTTCCTGGTGCTGGCCGGCAGCAGCTTCGTCTACGTGGCGCTGGCCGACCTGATCCCGCAGCTGCAGAAGCGCCTGCCCGCGCGCCAGACGGCAGCGCAGATCCTGTGGCTGGTGGCGGGCATCGCGCTGGTCACGCTGGTCAGCCGCCTCGCGCACGGCGAGCACGGGCACGAACATGGCCATGACGACCCCGGCCACGGGGAGCATGGGCACGTGCACAAGGACTGATCTTCCTTCGGGCCGGCGCGAAACTTTCCGACACCGAAGCCTCGCGCCGGATGAACCGCAAGGGCCGAAACAGGCGCACCATAGGGGGCCTGTCAGAAACAAGCCGAGGAACAGATCATGAACGCCACCGCGCGATCCGCTTCGCCCTCCGAAGACGATGAAGACAACCTGCCCGCCGACGATTTCGAGGAGCCCGATGCCGACCTGGGTGACGATCTTTCGGAGGAAACGGGGATCGATCTTTCGGATGCAAGCGAACTCGACGCGGACAACGTGCCAGCGGACGAAGAGTTCGACCGCGTGATGAACGCGCCCGACTGAGCCCGTTCAGGCCGCCCTCACGCAGCCGTGTTGCGCCGCGTGATCACCTGCCCGTTGCGCGCCCCGCAATGAGCTCCCTGGCGCCAGGTCAGGGCTCCGTTGACGATCACCGCATCGATGCCTTCGGCAGGCTGCATCGGCGATTCGTAGTTGGCCGTGTCGCGCACCGTCGCGGCGTCGAAGATCACCACATCGGCGTGGTAGCCCGGCTTCAGCGTGCCGCGCTCGTGCAGGCCGAAGTTGCGTGCGGTGAGCCCGGTCATCTTCCACACCGCCGTCTCTAACGGGAAGAGGCCCACGTCGCGGCTGTAGTGGCCCAGAACGCGCGGGAAGGTGCCCCACAGGCGCGGATGCGGCTTGTCGCCCAGCGGGATGCCGTCGGAGCCGATCATGGTCTCGTCGAACGCGAGGATGCGCTGCACGTCGTCCTCGTCCATCATGAAGTAGATCGCGCTGCCGGGCTGCAGGCGCTTGGCCGCTTCCTCGCCCGAGACGCCCCATTCGGCCGCGATGTCCTTCAGGTCGCGGCCCGCGCATTCGGGGTGCGGCACGCTCGAGGCGATGAGCACGCGGCCTTCCATCATCCCGCGGTCGGTGCGGATCATGGTGGAGCCGGCCGTGTAGGGGTAGCAGTCGAGCCCGATGCACTGGTGCTTCATCGCCTCCTGGATGAAGGGCAGCGTCACCTTCGTCTTGCCGAAGTTGCGCGTGTTCTGCACTTTGTGGTGCGACACCACCACCGGAATGCCCAGCGCGCGGCCGATGTGGAAGGTTTCCTCCAGCGACTCCATCACCCGGTCGCTCTCGTCGCGCATGTGGGTCACGTACAGCGCCTTGCGTGAAGTCAGCGGTCGGCCGACCTCGATGATCTCCTCGGTCGTAGCCTTCACCGCGGGCGGGTAGAAGGTGCCGGTCGACAGGCCGATGGCGCCGGCCTGCATCGCTTCCTCGACCATCGCCTGCATGGCCTTGATCTCGGTATCGTTCGCGGGGCGGTCAAGGTCTGACATGGCGACTGCACGCAGCGTCGAATGGCCGACCATCGCCGCGACGTTCACCGACGACGGTGTCGCGCGCAGCGCGTCGAGGTACGCGGCGAAACTGGTGAAGCGGCCCTCGGCGGGCGAATCGAGCAGGCTCAGGGGCATGGGCAGGTCCATGTCCTCGCGCAGCGGCGCGGCGCTGATGCCGCAGTTGCCCGCGACCACGGTCGTCACGCCCTGCGACACCTTGAACGGCATCTGCGCCTGCGACAGCACCGCCTGGTCGTCGTGCGTGTGCGAATCGATGAAGCCGGGCGCCACGATGCGGCCGGTGGCGTCGATCGTCTGTTCCGCCGTGTGGCCCGCGAGCTTGCCGATGGCGACGATGCGGTCGCCGACGATGCCGACGTCGGCGTCGAAGCGCGGTGCCTTGGTGCCGTCGATCACGGTGCCGCCGCGGATCAGCAATTCGTAGTGGGGGAGCTTGTCGGACACGGGATGAATCCTTTCTTCAGCGGAAATGGCAGGCGACCAGGTGGCTTCCGTTCGCGGACGACGAAGGCCGCTCGCTCAACTCCGGCGCCTTCTCCTTGCACACGGCCTGCGCCATCGGGCAGCGGGTATGGAAGCGGCAGCCCGAGGGCGGATTTGCCGGGCTCGGCGGATCGCCCTGCAGCAGCATGCGCCGCGCCGGCGTGCGCGGATTGGGCACCGGCACGGCCGACAGGAGGATCTCGGTGTACGGATGCAGCGGTGCCGAGAACAGCGTGTCGCGGTCGGCGATCTCCACGATGTGGCCAAGGTACATCACGGCCACGCGATGGCTGATGTGCCGAACCACCGCGAGGTCGTGCGCGACGAAGAGGTACGCGATGCCGAACTCGGCCTGCAGGTCCATCAGCAGGTTGACCACCTGCGCCTGCACCGACACGTCGAGCGCCGACACCGGTTCGTCGCACACGATCAGCTTCGGGTTCAGGGCGAGCGCCCGCGCGATGCCAAGCCGCTGGCGCTGCCCGCCCGAGAACTCGTGCGGGAACTTCTTCGCTGCCTCGGGCCGCAGGCCCACGCGCGAGAACAGCCACTGCACGCGCTCGCGCCGCTCGGCCGCGGCGCCCATGCCGAAGTTCCGCAGCGGCTCCGCCACGATGTCTCCCGCCGTCAGCCGCGGATTCAGCGAGGCGTACGGGTCCTGGAAAATGATCTGCAGGTCGCGCCGGCGCATGCGCATGTCCTCGGCGGAGAGCGACAGCAGCTCCCGGCCTTCGAGCTGCACCGAGCCCGAGCTCGGCTCGACCAGCCGCATCACCGACTTGGCCGTGGTCGTCTTGCCGCAGCCCGATTCGCCGACCAGCGACAGCGTCTCGCCGCGCGCGACGTTGAAGGAGACGCCGTCCACTGCCTGGATCGCCGGCCTGGCCGGCCGCAGCCAGCGCTTGGGCGTGGTGTAGTGCTTGCGCAGGTTGCGCACCTGCAGCAAGGGCGTTGCAGCGGTTGTCGTCATGCGGCGATCTCCTCGGCACCGGCCCAGTTTTCCTCGACCGCGAAGCAGGCCACGACGTGGTCGCCGCCTTGCTGCGCCAGCCTCGGCGTTTCGGCACGGCAGCGTTCGCGCGCGTGGCTGCAGCGTGCCGCGAAGGCGCAGCCGCGGCCCAGCTCGTGCGCGGCCGGCACCAGCCCCGGTATCTCGGTGAGCCGCGTGCTCGCGGTGTTCATCGCGGGCATCGAGGCCATCAGCGCGCGGGTGTAGGGGTGCAGCGGGCGGTCGAAGAGGTCGATCACGTCGGCTTCCTCCACCTTCTTGCCGGCGTACATGACGACCACGCGGTCGCAGCTCTCGGCGACCACGCCGAGGTCGTGCGTGATCATCACCACGCCCATGCCCAGCTCCTTCTGCAGCCGCTTGATGAGGTCGAGGATCTGCGCCTGGATGGTCACGTCCAGCGCGGTCGTCGGCTCGTCGGCGATCAGCACCTCGGGGTTGCAGGCCAGGGCCAGCGCGATCATCACGCGCTGGCGCATGCCGCCCGAGAGCTGGTGCGGGTATTCGTTCACGCGGCGCTCGGGCTCGGGGATCTGCACCACGCGCAGCATCTCGACCGCGCGCTTCATCGCGTCGGCGCGGCTGGCCTTCTGGTGCAGCTGCACCGTCTCCGCGATCTGCCGGCCCACGGTGAGCACCGGGTTCAGCGAGGTCATCGGCTCCTGGAAGATCATCGAGATGCGGTTGCCGCGGATCTGGCGCATCTCGCGTTCGCTCAGCCGCATCAGGTCGGTGCCGCGCAGGCGCACGGCGCCCATGTGGCGGCCGGGCGGCGTGGGCACCAGCCGCAGGATCGACAGGGCGGTCACGCTCTTGCCGCAGCCCGACTCGCCGACCACGCCGAGCGTGCGGCCCGCGCGCACCGTGTAGGAAACGCCGTCGACCGAGCGCACCACGCCGCCGGGCGTGAGGAAGTGCGTGCGCAGGTCGTCGACTTCGAGCAGCGGCTCGCCGGGAGCCAGCGCTGCATGGGACATGGCGATGGTCATGAGGCTGCCTCGCTCAGAGTTGGCGCGCCAGGCGTGGGTCCAGCGCGTCGCGCAGGCCGTCGCCCAGCAGGTTGATGGCCAGCACCGTGGCCGCCAGCAGCAGCCCCGGGTACAGGATGATGTGGAACGCCACTGCCACGAAGTTGCGGCCCTCGGCCATCATGTTTCCCCAGCTCGGCGTCTGCGAGGGCACGCCCACACCGAGGAAGGAGAGCGCGGCTTCGGTCAGCACGGCGGCCGCGGCCACGAAGGTGGCCTGCACGATCAGCGGCGCCACGGTGTTCGGCAGCACGTGGCGCACCAGGATCACCGGAAGGCGTGTGCCCACCGCGTGCGCGGCCTCCACGAAGAGCTGCTCGCGCAGCGTGAGCGCCAGCGAGCGCACCAGCCGCACCACGCGCGGAATCTCAGGCACCGTGATGGCGATGATCACCGTCGTGAGGCTGGCGCGCGTGACCGCCATTAGCGCGATGGCCAGCAGGATGCCCGGGATGGCCATGAGCCCGTCCATCACCCGCATGATCGGTCCGTCCGCCCAGCGCACGAATCCCGCCACCAGGCCGAGCGCGACGCCGAAGAAGGTGGCCAGCAGCGCCACCGAGGCGCCCACGATCATCGACACCCGTCCACCCCACACGGCGCGGCTGAACACGTCGCGCCCCAGCGCGTCGGTGCCGAACCAGTGCTCGGCCGAGGGCAGCTGCATGCGCGCGAGCGGGTCGATGTCCTGCGGGTCGTGCGTGGCGATCCAGGGCGCGGCAATGGAAAGCGCCGCCACAGCGATCAGCAGCAGCGCGCCGACAATCAGCGTCGGGTGCTTGCGCAGCCAGCGCAGGCGCGGCGGAACGAAGGGGGCCTCGGCCGGCGGCGCGGCTGCCGGGGTGGCGGCTGTGGCAGACGTCGCGGGCACATCGATGTCGCTCATGGGAAGTACGGAGGACATGGGTGGTTCAGTACTGGATGCGCGGATCGAAGAGCCGGTAGCTCAGGTCGATCAGCAGGTTGATCAGCACGTACACGCCCGCCGACAGCAGCAGCACGCTCTGGATCACCGGGTAGTCGTGCCGCTGCACCGAGTCGATCACCAGCCGGCCCACGCCGGGAATGGCGAACACCGTCTCGGTGACCACCACGCCGCCGATCAGCAGCGCGATGCCCGCGCCCACGGTGGTGGCGATGGGAATGGCCGCGTTGCGCAGCGCATGGCCCAGCACCGGCAGCACGCCCAGGCCCTTGGCGCGGGCGGTGCGGATGTAGTCCTCGTGCAGCACTTCGAGCACAGTGGCGCGGGTCATGCGCGTCACCAGCGCGATGTAGACCAGGGCGAGGTTCACGCAGGGCAGCGCCAGCGAGCGCAGCCACTCGCCCGGGCCTTCGGCGAAGCGCACGTAGCCCTGCACCGGAAACCACGGCAGCTGGATCGCGAAGCTGTAGACCAGCAGGTAGCCCACCAGGAACACCGGCACCGAGAAGGCCAGCACCGCGAAGAGCATCACCAGCCGGTCGATCCAGCTGCCCGCGCGGTAGGCCGCGAGCGTGCCCAGCGGCACCGACACCACCAGCGTGATGAGCATGGTCACCGCGGCGATCGACACCGTGGGCTCCAGCCGCTGGCCCAGCAGCTGCGTGACGGGCATCTGCGTGAAGATCGAGGTGCCCAGGTCGCCGGTGAACAGCTTGCCGATCCACAGCCCGAACTGCTGCCACAGCGGCAGGTTCAGGCCGAGTGCGGCACGCAGCTTCTCGATGTCTTCGGTGGTGGCGAGGTCGCCCGCGATGAGCGCGGCCGGGTCGCCCGGCGAGAGATGGATCAGCAGGAACACCACCACGGCCACCACCGCCATGACGGGCAGGGTCGCGATGAAGCGTCGAACGATGTAGCCCATGGCGGTGTCCCTCCGGCCCTTACTGCCTGTCGAGCGCCCAGACCGTCGGCATGCCGGACCAGAGCTTGTCCAGGCCCTTCAGGCTGGTGCGCGCGGCGAAGGCGGCCGAGTACTGGCCGGCGTTGATGTAGGGCACGGCCTCGTAGGCGCGGGTCTGGAAGGCGTCGAGCAGCTCCTTGCGCTTGGCGGGCACCGTCTCCTTCAGCCAGGCGGTGCGCAGGTCGTCCAGTTGCTTGTCGCATGGCCAGCCGGGCAGGGTGTTGCCGCAGGCCGCGCTCAGGTAGGCGTTGCTGATGGGCGAGTTGGCATCGAATTCGCCGGCCACGGTGACGTACATGTTCCAGCCGCCCGCGTCGGGTGCGTCGCGCTTGGCGCGGCGCGCGCCGATGGAGGCCCAGTCCATGGTCTGGGCGTCGACGTTCAGGCCGATGCTCTTCATCGTCTGCGCGGCCATCAGCGCCTCTGCGTTCAGGTAGGGCACGTCGCTGGGCACCAGCAGCACCACCTTCTCGCCCTTGTAGCCGGCGTCGGCGAGCATCTTCTTCGCCTTTGCGACGTCGGCCTTGCGGTAGGGCTCGGCGCCGGCCGCGGTGTCGTTGGGGCTGCCGCAGATGAAGTAAGTGGCGCAGTAGGCCATGCGCATGTCGAGCGGGAAGCCCATGGCCGCCATGAAGCGCTCCTGGCTCACGGCCTGCAGCAGCGCCTGGCGCACCTTCGGGTTGTTGAAGGGCGGATGCAGCTGGTTCATCACCAGGAAGCCCTGGTAGGCGCCGCCGGAGCCGATCTTTACGCCCGTGTCGGTGCGTAGCGGCGCGATGTAGTCGGGCGGCAGCTGCTCGATGATGTCGACCTCGCCGCGCTTGAGGGCGGCCACTGCGCTGTTGGCATCGGGCAGGTAGAGCCACTCGACTCGGTCGAAGTTGCTCTTCTTGCTGCCGGCCAGGCCGCTCGGCGGCTCGCTGCGCGCCACGTAGTTGGGGTTGCGCACGAACACCGCCTTGTTGCCCGGCACCCATTCGTCGCGCTTGAAAACGTAGGGGCCCGAGCCCAGCACTTCGGTCAGCGGCGCGGTGGCGGGCATCTTCGCCAGCCGCTCGGGCAGCACCACCGGCGGAAAGCCCGAGGGCTTGGCCAGCGCGTCGAGCACCATGCCGAAGGGCTCGGCGAGCGTGAGCGTGAAGCTGCGCGCGTCGGTGGCCTTCCATTCGGCGCCGCTGGCCGTCATGGCGCGGCCCAGGCTGTCGCGCGCGGCCCAGCGCTGCAGCGAAGCGACCGCGTCGGCCGAGGTGACGGCGCTGCCGTCGGAGAACTTGAGGTTGGGGCGCAGCGTGAAGCTCCACTGCTTGCCGTCCTTCGAGGCGATGTACTTCTCCACCATCTGCGGCTGCGGCTTGCCGCTCGCGTCCTGCGCGAAGAGCGTGTCGTACACCATGTAGCCGAAGTTGCGCGAGATGTAGGCGGTGGTGAAGGTCGGGTCGAGGATCTTCAGGTCGGCATGCGCCACCACCTTCAGCGTCTTGGGCTGCGGCGTCTGGGCATGCGCGGGAAGGCTCGCCGCGAAGGCGGTGGAAAGGGCCAGGGCGGCGAGAGCGCCAAGCGTCCGTCGTTTCATCGTCGGTTCTCCGGTGAGGGCAGGCAGCAGAAAAAAAAAGGAAGGAAAGGCTCAGGCCGCGACGCCGATCGGCCACTTGGGCAGACGGGCCTTGCGATACGGCAGCGTGTTCAGGTCGAGCGTGACGGCGCCCGGCGCGCCCGCGTAGATGACGTGCTTCGCCACCTTGGAATACGACGCGTAGAAATGCTGGGAGGACTTCACGACGATGATCTTCTTCGCCGCCAGGTCGCATCCCAGCTGCGTGAACAGGTCGGTGCCCATCGCCTGGTTGCGCAGCGTGATCAGCACGATCTCGATGCCGTTGGCCTCGACCAGCGCGCTGTCGCCCATCAGCGTGGGCGTGCCGGCCAGGCCGGTCATCACCAGGTCGTGCTTCAGAGCCTTCACGGTGCATTCGAGGTCGAGCGGGTCGCCCGACAGCGGGCTGATCTTGCCGCCGATGCGCATCGGCAGCTTCGCGCCCACGCCCGCATCGAAGGCGATGCGCACCGCGATCGGGTCCCAGAGCGGGCCCAGCGCCGCGTTGGCAATGCCGCGCTCCACCATGCGGCGCAGGATGAAAGTGGAGTCGCTGGCCGCGCCGCCGCCGGGGTTGTCGGCGCCGTCGGAGATCACCACCGGGCCGCCGTCGAAGGCCAGGGCCTCGTCGAGCGAGGCGTCGATGCCGGGGTAGTTCACGGTGAGGCCGTCGCGCATGGCGATGACCTCGTCGGCGAGCTGGCGCGCCAGCATGTCGGCCTTCGCCTTGTCGCCGTCGGTGTAGACCAGCACCTTGGTGCCCATCTCGGGCACGTCGCCCCACGAGAAGCCGTGCGTGAGCGAGATCGAGAGCACGCCGTCCTTGCCTTCGAGCGACTGCATGCGCTCGACGAAGCCGCGCGCCGGCTGGCGCGAGGTGTGCACCGTGACGATCATGTCGCAGTCGACCACCGCGGGCACCGGCCGCACCTTGCCCTCGACCGTGGCGGCGCAGATGTCGACCAGCTCCAGGCCGCGTTCGAGCACGTCGGTGTGCGGATACTCCTTGAAGGAGATCATCACGTTCGCGTTGGAGATCATCTCCGGCGTGAGGTGGTTGTGCGGATCGAGCTCCGCGCCGATCACCACGTCGGGGCCGACGATCTGCCGCACGCGCGCCAGCAGGTCGCCCTCGCAGTCGTCGTAGCCGTCGGCCACCATCGCGCCGTGCAGGCCGAGCAGCACCATGTCGACCGGCAGCACCGCGCGCAGGTCGTTCAGCAGTTCGTCGCGCAGCGTCTCGTAGGCGTGGCGCGTGGTGGTGCCGCTGGGCTGCGCGCCGGCCACCATGCCCTCGAACAGGGTCCAGCCCTTGTCGGCGCCGCGCATGCGCGCGGCCCACAGCGGGCCCGAGAACAGCGTCATCGCCTCGGGGTGCTTGCCGGCGGGGAAGTAGCCACGATCCTTGAAGGAGGCGAGGCCCGTCGGCATCGGGCCGAAGGTGTTGGTTTCGGTGGCAAGGGAAGCACTGAAGACGCGCATGGTCGGACCTCGTGGGGTGGTTCTGTTGTGTTGTTGGAGCAGGCCGGGCTCAGCCCGCGGCCGTGCGCAGCCGCTGAGGGCCCAGCATTTCCGCCGTGAGCCCGAAGGAGGCGATGCGCTCGGGCAGCGGCAGTCCGCGCGCCAGCGCGGCGCAGGCTTCGCCCATGGCGGCCGATGTCTGGATGCCGTAGCCGCCTTGCGCCGCCACCCAGAAGAAGCCGGGCACGCCGGGCTCGAAGCCGCCGACCAGGTCGCCGTCGGCCACGAAGGAACGCAGGCCGGCCCACGTGCGCGTGGGGCGGCGGATGGAGAGCGTGGTCGCTTCCTCGATGCGGTGCATGGCGATGGCGATGTCCATCTCCTCGGGCTGCACGTCCTGCGGCTCGACCGGGTCTGCGTTGGCCGGCGAGCCCAGCAGCATGCCGGCGTCGGGCTTGATGTACCAGCCTTCGTCGGCGCCGAACACCATGGGCCAGTGCGCCACGCTCTGGCCCTCGGGCGGCGCGAAGATGAATGCCGAGCGGCGACGCGGCTCGATGCCAAGCGGCGGCACACCGGCCATTTGGGCGATGGTGTCGACCCATGCGCCGGCCGCGTTGAGCACCACGGACGCTTCGTAGATTGCGCCGCCGGCTTCCACGCGCCAGCGATCGCCCTTGCGCTCGATGGCCGTCACGCCTGCATCGCACACCAGCTTGCCGCCCGCGCGACGCATGCCGCGCAGGTAGCCCTGGTGGATGGCGTGCACGTCCATGTCGGATGCATCGGGCTCGTAGACGGCGCCCTGTACCTGCTCGGGGCGCAAGGCCGGCACCATCTCGCACGCCTCTTCGCCGCTCAGGCGCGAGGCGCCGGTGTTCATGTCGCGCAGCACCTGCCAGTGGGCTTCGAGCTCGGCCATGTGCTTGGCGCCGGCGACCATCATCGCGCCGCGCGGCGTGAGCAGCGGGTGCTCGCTGAAGCCTTCGGGCGGATGCTCGAGGAAGGCCCGGCTCGCCATGGTGAGGGCGCGCACCTGCGCGGTGCCGTAGCTCTCCATGAAGAGGGCGGCGGAGCGGCCGGTGGAGTGGTAGCCCGGCTGCGATTCGCGCTCGAGAAGGATCACGCGTGCGTGCGGGGCGAGCCAGTGGGCCACCGAGGCCCCGGCGATGCCGCCGCCGATCACGAGGAAGTCAGCCACGACGGGCTCTGCAGTGCTGGAAGTCATCGGCGAAAAGTGTAGGAAGAAATTTGCGGATACGCAAATTGATTCAGAGGTGCCAAGGGGAAACCATGATGCACCGCGCTGGTGAAATTTGCGTTCGCGCAATTTGCGTATACGCAACTTCCGGGCCCGGGTCACGCGGGTTGGCATGGATGGCGCCCCTCTCGGCTGGCAGAATCTGCGGCACCATAAGAGAAAGCCAAGCGTGAATCCACACACAGGGACCAAGACGGGAACGAAGCCCAGGGACGAGCCGCCCACGCTGGACCGCGCCACCTTCGGCAACCGCCTGCGCGCCGCGCGCAAGCGCTTCGGCTGGACGCTGGCGCAGCTGGCCGAGCGCTCGGGCGTGTCGATCACCACCATCTCGCGCGCCGAACGCGGCCAGCTCGCGCTGGGCTACGAGAACTTCACCGCGCTGGGCCGTGCGCTCGACATGGACATGAACGCCATGTTCGCGGGCGCCGGCGTCAAGCCCGCGCAGCTCGACGGGCCGGTGGTCACGCGCGCGGGCAAGGGCGTGGTCTACAAGGGGCTTTCCATCGCCTACGAGTTCCTCGGCACCACCGCGGCGGGCAAGCAGATGAGCCCCATCGTCGGCACGGTGCACGCGCGCAAGATCCACGGTCCGGAAGACTTCGTGCGGCATGGCGGCGAGGAGTTCGCCTATGTGCTGTCGGGCGAGATCGAGGTGCACTTCGACAACGGCGAGGTGGTGCGCATGGCGAAGGGCGATTCGCTCTACTTCGACAGCCGCCTGGGCCACGCGTACATCAGCGTGAGCCGGCAACTGGCGCGCATCGTCGGCATGACCATCGGTGAGAGCGGGCACATGCAGTCGGCGCGGGAGGGAGAGGGGCGCGCCATGCCGGCACCGGTCGCCCACAAGAGCGAGAGGCCCGTTGCGTCGGCGTTGCCCGTGAAGGCGTCGAGGGGGCAGTCGAAGTCCGCTCGGAAAGCCGCAGCAACAAGGGGCGCATAGCCGCCCTGGCCCGTGTCTCCGATTTGCTCGCGGCGCGAGGCCGCATGGCTATGCTGTGCGCCGTCATCCACTCCAGAGAAAAGACCATGACCTCGCGTCTGCCTTCATTCCCGCTTCGCTCCATGGCCCTGGCCTGCGGCCTCGTGCTCGGCGCCGCTGCCGCCCACGCCGCACCCGACGCGAAGCTGCTCGCCGCCGCCGAGAAGGCGCAGCCCGCGGTGATCGACAACCTCAAGGAGATGGTGTTGATCGAATCGGGCAGCCTGAATGTCGACGGCCTGCTCAAGATGGCCGATGTGGTGGAAAGGCGCCTGAAGGCGGCCGGCTTCAAGACCGAGCGCCGCAAGGCGACGGCCGGCGCGGGCGCCGACATCGTGATCGGCACGCTCAAGGGCACGGGCAAGCGCAAGATCATGCTGCAGGGCCACATGGACACGGTGTACGCGCCGGGCATCCTCGGCAGCCAGCCCTACAAGGTCGACGGCAACCGCATCTATGGTCCCGGCATCGCCGACGACAAGGGCGGCCTCGCGGTCATGCTGGCCTCGCTGAAGATCCTGGCCGATGCCGGCTGGCGCGACTACGACACGCTCACCGTGCTCATGAACCCCGACGAGGAAGTAGGCTCGCTCGGCTCCGGCGAGCTGATCGCGACCATGGCCGACCAGCACGACACGGTGCTGTCCTTCGAGCCGACGGTGGCAAAGTCGGTGGTCAAGGGCGAGTCGCTGCTGCTCGGCGCGGCCGGCATCGCCACCGCCACGCTCGAGGTGAAGGGCCGCGCGTCGCATGCAGGCGCGGCGCCCGAACTGGGCCGCAATGCGCTGTACGAGCTCTCGTACCAGATGCTGCAGACCAAGGACCTCGCCAAGGACATTCCCGGCGCCACGCTCAACTGGACCGTGGCACGCGCCACCGGCCCGCTCAACCAGATCACCGAAAAAGCGCAGGCGCAGGGCGACATCCGCATCACGCAGCCCGGCGCCGAGAAGAAGCTCGCCGAGGCGCTGCAGGCGAAGATCGCCTCGGGCAAGCTGATTCCCGACACCGAGACCACGGTGAAGGTGGAAGTGGGCCGCCCGGCCTTCATCGCCGGCGACAAGGGCCGCGCGCTGGCCGAGAAGGCGCAGGCCATCTACAAGGAAATCGACCGCGACCTCGCGCTGACGCCCATGACCGGCGGCGGCACCGACGCGGGCTACGCGGGCCGCTCGGGCAAGGCCACGGTGGTGGAGAGCTTCGGCCTCGCGGGCTTTGGCTACCACGCACGCGACGAGTACATCGAAGCCGACTCGATCGTGCCGCGCCTGTACCTCGTCACGCGCCTGCTGACCGAGATCGGCAAGAACTGAGGCTGCGGATAGGCGCCACCGCGACGGTGCAGTCGAGGCGGCGCGGGCGCGCTACTGCTGCTGTTGCCTCGGGTCGCCGGGGCGGTGCTGCTGGTGTTGCTGTTGCTGCTGGCGTGCCGCGGCAGCGGCCGCCATGCGTTGCTGCTGTTGTTGCTGGGCCTGCTGCTGTTGCTGGTGCGCCATCTGTTGAGCCTGCTGCTGGGCCCTGGCCTGTTGCTGCTGCATCTGCTGCTGGCGCTGTTGCTGCATGGCCTGCATCTGCTGTTGTTGCTGTTGCATGCGCGCGGCCTGCTGCTGGGCCTGTTGCTGCGCCTGTTGTTGCCGGCGCATCTGCTCCTGCTGCGCTGCCTGTTGTTGCTGCTGGCGAGCCTGGTTCTGTGCCTGCTGTTGCTGCACTGCCTGCTGGCGCTGGATCTGCTCCTGTTGCCGCTGCGCCTGTTGTTGCGCGCGCGCCTGTTGATCGGCCTGCTGCTGGCGGCGCATCTGCTCCTGCTGACTCTGCTGGTTGCGTGATTGTTCGAGCTGGGCCTGCTGTTGGCGCCGTTGCTCCTGCGCGGCCTGTTGCTGCTGGCGTTGCTGCGCGAGCTGTGCCTGTTGTTGGGCTTGCTGTTGCTGCTGTTGAGGCTGCATCAGGCCTCGCGCCTGGCGAGCCTGCTGGTCGCGCGCCTGCTGCTGGGCCTGTTGCTGCGCCTGTTGTTGCCGGCGCGTCTGCTCCTGCTGCTGCGCCTGCTGTTGCTGCTGGCGGGCCTGGTTCTGTGCCTGCTGTTGCTGCATGGCCTGCTGGCGCCGGACTTGCTCCTGTTGCCGCTGCTGGGCTTGCTGTTGCGCACGAGCCTGTTGTTGCTGCTGTTGGGTGAGCGCGGCCTGCTGCTGGAGGCGTTGCTGCTGCTGTTGCTGTGCCTGCTGTTGCTGCTGCTGGGCGAAGAGGGCCCGCTGCTGTTGCTGCTGCAGTTGCTGCGCGGCCCCCGGGCCCGCTGCGAAATTGGGCGGCGCTCCCGGAGGCAGCGCGCCTCGCGGTCCGGCATTGTTGTTGTAGACATTGACGTTGCGCACGTTGTTGACCACCGTGGTCGAACGCGAGACGTAGGTGCTGTTGTTGTAGACCACGGCGGGCCGCGCGAAGGCCGGCTGAGGGGCGGGGCCCCGGTCGCGCCAGCGCGGTGCGCCCCAGTTCATGTTCCACGAGTGCCAGCCCCAGTTGTGGCGCTCGAGCGCGGCACCCACGATCACGCCCGTGCCGAAGGCGAGCGCGCCGGCGGCCAGCACCTGGCCGCTGCTGTAGCCCGGTGACACCACCTGGACCGGCGGTGCATAGGCATAGCCCGGATACACCGGCTGCGGCGCACCGTAGATCACCTCCGGATCGTAGGCGGGCACGTACACCACATCAGGCTGCACGGGCTCGATGGTGATGAACTCCTGCGGCGGCTCGATCACCGCGGGGCCCGCATACACGGGCTGCACGTCGGGCGCGGGCGCATAGTTCGGCGGTGGCGCGGCTGTGACCACGCGCATCTTGTCGTTGTTCTTGAGGCGGCCGGCCTTCGCCGCGCGCTGGCGCATGACCTGGATCGCGTTCATCACGTCGGCCGGGTCGTTGTAGTAGGCCTGCCCGAGCGCCTGGGTCCAAGGGATGTTGCCGGCCATCTGGTCGATGACGGGGCGGAACGCGGTAAGCGACTTCACGCTCGGGTCCCAGGGCTGCTGGTTGGCCGCATCGGCCAGCGGCCCTGCCTTGAGGTTGCGGTTCTGCGCGAGCCAATCGTGCGCCGCTGTGATCTGGTCGGGGTAGGTGGCGCCGGCCAGGATCTGCGCGACCAGCTTGTCGGGATACAGCGCGATGGGGGCGACCATCTGGTAGAGCTGCTCGGCGCTGGGTGGCGTGTAGGCGGCCTGAACAGGAGCTGCCGCAGGTGGCTGCGTCTGCGGCACGGATGGAGCAGGAATGCCGGTCGCTGGCTCCTGTGCCGAAACAGCGGCAGCGGGCGTGCTCGGGGACTTGTCGCAGCCTGCGAGGACGAGGGCGCCGATGCACAGCGAGATCGTCAACAGCCGCGGGGCGGTGGAGAGATTTTTTGTCATCTGGAGTTCCATGAGGACGCCGGCGTCGTGCCCGGAACTTCTTCAACGGTGCCCGGCTGCAGGCGATGACAGAGCCTGCGCCGTGGATGCAACGGTCTGTGTCGGCTCCCTGCCGTCAAGCCTGTCGGCGCAGAACCACACGGCCCGGAGGCCATCGCCTCCGGTGCCCGATGGCGGCAGCAGCCGCCGGCCTTACTTGGAGCCGCCGGTGTACTTGGTGACGGTGGCCGCGCTCACGTGATAGCCGCTCACGCCCATCATCGAATCGTTGCGCAGCGTCTGCAGCTTGCCGGTGACCCACACGGTGTCCATCGCGCGGAACTTGGCACCCTTCTGCGGCACCACGTGCAGGATCTGGTTGGCCGGCGGCGGCGGCGTGTGGATGCAGGCGCCGAAGTAGGGCACCAGCAGGAACTCGGTGACTTCGCCCTTGGCTTCCTCGAGCGGCACGATGAAGCCGGGGATCTTGATCTCGGTGCCGTTCATCGCGGGGTTGGTCGGTGCGTTGTTCGACACCTCCTGCATCTTCATGAGCAGCTCGTTGGCGCGCGGGTCGCCGTCGTCGAGCGCGCTCAGGTCCATGCCCTTGAACTCCTTGGCCGGGTCCCAGTCCTTGGGCACCAGCTCTTCCCAGGTGATCTGGCGCGGCTGGCCCGGCGTGCCCTTGGCCGGCGTCGCGGACGCGGCCTTGCCGCCCAGCGGATTGGTGGCGGTGGTGTCCTTGGGGGCGGGCTCCGCGGCCCATGCGGCGGCCGCGAGGCCGGCACCGGCGATCAGCATTGAAAGCCGCATGAAAGCTTTGCTGGTGGAGGTCGCGTGTGTGAAAGGCATGGTTCAAATCCTCGGCGAGAGGCCGTCTGCAAGGGAGAGTCGATAGGCGCGGATGCCGGGCAGCAGGCTCGCCAGCCATCCGGCGACGAGCAGGCTCGCCATCAGCAGCCATTCGTTCAGTGTAGGTTCGGAAAGGCTCAGTGTCAGCCCGAACTGCGACTGCAGCCATGGCGAGAGCAGGGCGATGCCCAGCACCGCCATCACGAGGCCCAGTGCGACGCCCAGCACGGTGACCATCGCGCCTTCGAGCGCGAGCAGGGCCAGCACATGCCGCAGGCCCGCGCCCACGGCACGCAGCACCGCGAGCTCGCGGCGCCGCTCGTTGAGGCCCGCCATCACCACCGACACCAGCCCCGCGAGGCTCACCAGCGCCACCAGCGCCGACATCAGCAGCAGCGCGTTCTCGCCGATGCCGATCACACTCCACAACTCGTCGAGCGCCACGCCGGGCAGGATGGCCATCAGCGGCTCGCCGGTGTAGGTCGAGATCCAGCGCTGCACGCCGAACACGGCCGCGCGGTTCTTCAGGCCCACCAGCACGGCTGTCACGTTCTTGGGTGTGAGGTCGAACTTGCGCACCTGCTCCGGCGAGATGTGCACGCCCGGCATGGGCGCGCCGCCCACCCATTCGAGGTGGATGGCCTCCATGGCCGCGAGGCCGATGTGCACCGTGCGGTCGACCGGCGTGCCGGTGCGCGCGAGCACGCCGACCACCGTGAACGGCTTGTCCGCATGCTCGGCCACGTTGAGCTCGCCGCTGCCGTGCGCGAGCGTGATCTTCTGGCCCACGTGGTAGCCGAGCTTGTCGGCCACCTCGGCGCCCACCACCGCGTCGAACAGCTCGCTGAAGGGCTTGCCTTCGCGCAGCTTCAGCGTCTGCCTGTCGCCGTAGCGGAAGTGCGTGAAGTAGTCGGTGGACGTGGCCAGCACCGCGAAGCCGCGATGCGAATCGCCAAGCGACAGCGGCACTACCCAGTCGATGCCCGGATGCGCCGAAAGCGCCTGCACGCTCTTCCACGAGATGTTGTTGGTGGCCGCGCCGATGCGGAACACCGAGTACAGCAGCAGCTGCGTGGAGCCGGTGCGCGCGCCCACGATCAGGTCGGTGCCCGAGACGGACGATGCGAAGTTCTCGCGCAGCTCGGTGCGGATGCGTTCGACGCCCAGCAGAAGGAAGGTCGAGAGCGCGATGGAGAACACGGTGAGCGCCAGCGTGAAGCGCCGGTTCCAGGCGCTGCGCCATGCAATGGAGAAGAGCGCTTTCATGCATCCACCGCCATTGCGCTGGTCGCCGCGCGGTTGATCTCGGGCAACAGCACATGCCGCGCGAAGCGCTGCGCGATGCGCTGGTCGTGGCTCACGAACACGAGCGCGCTGTGGTGCTCGGCGCAGGCCGTGAGCAGCACGTCGAGAAAGGCTTCGCGCCGGTCCTCGTCGAGCGCGGAGGTGGGCTCGTCGGCGATCACCACTTCGGGCTGGCCGATGAGTGCGCGCGCCGCGGCCACGCGCTGCTGCTGGCCCACGGAGAGCTGCAGCGCCTGGCGGCCCCACAGGTTGCGGTCCAGGCCCATCTGGTCGAGCAGGTGCTCGGCTTCGCCACGCGAGCTGCCGTTGCGCGATGCATTGGCCTCGCGCCGCTGCGAGAAGCGGCAGGGCAGCAGCACGTTGTCGATCACGCTCAGGTAAGGCAGAAGATTGAACTGCTGGAAGATGTAGCCCACGTGCGCCACGCGGCTGCGGTCGCGCTGTGTGCCCGAGAGCCTCGACCAGTCGTGGCCCAGCAGCGTGACACGGCCTTCGTCGGCCACCAGCACGCCGGCCAGCAGCGACAGCAGCGTGCTCTTGCCGCAGCCGCTCGGCCCATGCAGGAACACCGACTCACCTGCCGTGATGCGAAAGGCCTCGATGTCGATGCACGGGGCCTTGGCCGAAGGCCATGTGAAGCGCAGCGCCTCGGCCGCAAGCACGACGCGCAGGGCCGAGGAGGCCTGCGCCGAAGGGAGGGCGCTCACGGCGTCACTTGCCCCAGCTCAGGCGTGCGGGCTGGGCCGCCTGCGCGCCGGCGGGGCGCTTGAGCTGGCGCTTGAACTGGCCCTGCGCGGTGGCGATCTGCGAGTCGATCTGGCGCAGGCCCTTGAAGGCGCCGAACAGGTTCAGGTCGATGAACTTCGCGGCGGCCGCATTGGTGCAGTTGAAGGAAAAGGTGGCGTCGAGGTCGGCATGGCCGACGGGCTCGTTGGGGTCGGGATTGCCGAGACCCAGCGCGCCGGAACGCAGGTCGACCGGGCCCAGCTTGCAGTTGGCGGCGGGGTCGACGATGAAGAGCTTGTCGGCCGCGCGCAGCTGGGCGACGGCGTCTTCGACGATCTTCTTCTCGGCATCGGTCTTGGGTGCGCGCTCGAAGCCCACGATGTTGTCGAGCGGGGATTCCATGTCGATCACCACCGTGGGGCCGTCGACGGCCACGTCGAGCTTGAGCTGGCCGTGCACGTGGGCGTGCTGCTGCTGGGCCTGGGCGGTGAGGAACGGTGCTGCCGCGAGGAGCGCGGCTGCGATTGCGAGACCGGTGGTGCGTCGGAGTCGGATGTGCTTCATGGTTCAGCGCCTTGCCGGGTCGGCAGCCCCGGCGTGTTGCTCCATTCGCTCCAGCTGCCGGCATAGAGCGCGGTCGTCCCGAATCCCGCGATCTGCATGGCGAGCAGGTTTGGCACGGCGCTCACGCCGCTGCCGCACTGGTGGACGACTGTCGCCGCATCACGTCCCGCGAGCAGCGCTTCGAACTCGGCACGCAATTGCGATGCCGGCTTGAACTTGCCGTCGGGACCGATGTTGTCGGCGAAAGGCCGGTTCAGGGCCCCGGGGATGTGACCGGCGATCGGGTCCAGAGGTTCCACCTCGCCGCGGTAACGCGCACCGGCGCGTGCGTCGATCAGGTTCTGGTCAGGCTGGCCGAGCCGGCGCAACACTGTTTCGGTGGTCACGAGCTTCGCGATGGACTCGCCCGCGACGAAGTTCGACTGGAAGCGCGCGGGTTCCTCGCGGCCGGTGACCTCGCCGCCGGCGGCCTGCCAGGCCTGCAGTCCGCCGTCGAGCACGGCCACCGCGTCGTGGCCCATCCACTTGAGCATCCACCACAGGCGGCCGCAGTAGTTGGCGCCGTTGCGGTCGTACACCACGGCCTGCATGTCGTTGGCGAAGCCGATGCCGGAGAGCCACGTCGCGAACTTTTCGCGGCTGGGCAGCGGGTGGCGTCCGCCCGATGCGGGCACGCCGTCCTCCTGCGCCACGACGACTTCGCCATGCGCGCCGGGGGCGCCGTGCTTGGCGCTGAGGTCGGTGTCGAGGTTGGCGTAGAGAGCGCCCGGAATGTGTGCAGTCGCGTACTGCTGCGCGCCGGCTTCGGGCTTCATGAGGTCGAAGCTGCAGTCGAACACCATGAAAGGCTTGCCGCTGGCCTGCAGCTGCTGCAGCTGTTCGGCGGAGATGAGGGTGTCGTACATGGCGCTTGCTCCTTGGGGAATCTGGAAATGCACGCTGCCTGCTTCAGTGTTCCTCGGCCGGGGCCTTGGGCACGGCCCGTTGTCGCAACACGGTTGCAGCAATGCCGCTCGCGATGATAAGGGCCATGCCCGCCCAGCCGGCCGCGTCGATCCGGTCATCGAACAGCACGACGCCGTAGAACGCGGCGAACACGATGCCCGAATACTGCAGGTTCGCAACCACCAGCGTGCCGGCCTGTGTCTTGGCGGTGGCGTAGGCGCGCGTCATGCACAGCTGGCCGAGCGCGGCGAGCAGGCCGATGGGCAGCAGCCACAGCGCGTGCTGCCATGTCCAGGAAGTGCCGCCCGAAAACCCGGTGAACGCGGTGGCGATGGCGCCCGCCACGGCCGAGCCGACCGCGAAGTAGAAGACCGTGCGCAGTTCGGGCTCGCCGATGCGCGACAGCGCCACCACCTGCATGTAGGCGAAGGCGGCCGTCAGCCCCGACAGCAGGCCCAGCAGGCCGGCGAAGCCTTCGTTGCCGTTGACGCTGGGCTTGAGCATGAGCACAACGCCCACGAAGCCCGCGAGCACCGTCATTGCCAGCGCGCCCTGCAGCGGCGGGCGCTCCACCCGGCCGTCGCGACCGGGCACGGGCACCCAGGCCAGCAGCGCGCCGCCGACCAGGAAGGCCGCGACCCACACGCTGCTCATGTAGTTGAGCGTGACGGCGGTGGCCAGCGGCATGTGGGCGATGGCATAGAACCACGCACCCAGCGACACCACGCCGATGGTGCTGCGCCAGGCGTGCATGCCGGGGTAGCGCGTGGCCAGCGACACGCCGCGGTTGCGGGCCAGCAGCCAGAGGAAGACGATGCCGATCAGGCCGCGCCCGAGCACCATCTCGCCGCTGTTGAACCACGCCGAGGCGACTTTCACGACCACGCTCATCGTGGCGAACAAAAAGGCCCCCAGCACCATCCACAGCGCTTGCACTATTGACTCTCCCCCAGGCTTCGCGCACTTCGTGCCGCTTCTCCTACCCCCTCACCGGGGGCAACACCAACGGCCCGGCAAAGCCGGTTCCGTGGCGTTCCTGGAACACCCGTCGATGCGGCAGCCATCGGCTCAGGCGTTCTGCATCGCGGTGCGGTACCACTCGTGGAACTGCTGCATGCCGTCTTCCATCGGGCTCTGGTAGGGGCCGGTCTCGTTGTCGCCGCGCAGCATCAGCGCGCGGCGCCCGGCATCCATGCGCTCGGCGATCTCGTCGTCTTCCACGCAGGTCTCCATGTAGGCGGCCTGCTGGGCCTCGACGAACTCGCGCTCGAAGGCGACGATTTCCTCGGGGTAGAAGAACTCGACCATGTTGAGCGTCTTCGTCGGGCTCACGGGGTGCAGGGTCGACACCGTGAGCACGTGCGGATACCACTCGACCATCACGTGCGGGTAGTAGGTCAGCCAGATGGCGCCGTACTTCGGCGGCTTGCCCTCTCGGTACTTGAGCAGCTGCTCCTGCCACTTCTGGTAGACCGGGCTGCCCGCGCGGCCCAGGCGGTTGGCCACGCCCACCGTCTGCACCGAATAGCGCGGCTTGAACTCCCAGCGCAGGTCGTCGCAGGTGACGAAGCTGCCCAGGCCGGGGTGGAAGGGGCCGACGTGGTAATCCTCGAGGTAGACCTCGATGAAGGTCTTCCAGTTGTAGTTGCACTCGTGCAGCTCGACGCGGTCGAGCGCGTAGCCCGAGAAGTCGAGGTCGGCCTGCGGGCCGAGGCCGGCCATGTCGGCCGCCACGTCGGGGCCGGAGCCGTCGGGGTTCTTCTCGAACAGCAGGCCGTTCCACTCGGTGAGCGGGTAGTTGTGCAGATTCAGGCAGGGATCCTGCTCGAAGTGGGGGGCGCCGATCAGCGTGCCGGTGGTGCGCGGGTCGCTCGCGGCGTAGGTCCAGCGGTGCAGCGGGCACACGATGTTGCCGCCGGACTGGCTCTCGAGCTGGCCCCGGCCCTTCAGGATCAGGGCCTGGCGGTGGCGGCAGACGTTCGAAATCAGTTCCACGCCCTTGGGCGTGTGGACGAGCGCACGGCCCTGGTGCTCCTGGGGCAGGGTGTGGAAGTCGCCCATCTCGGGCACGGCCAGGCGATGGCCGACATAGCGGGGCCCTCGCGAGAAAAGGTTCTGCATCTCGCGGGCGAAGAGCGCCTCGTCGAAATACGCGGAAACTGGAAGTTGGCTCGCGGCCTGCTGCAGTTGAAGACTTAAATCAGACATGGAGGACCTGACCAAGCTCCCCACAGGGAGAAAAGGAAGAAAAGAACGGAAGGCGCCGCCAGGAGGATTCGGCGGCCCGGAGCAGTGTTGAACGTCGTCAACGAGAGAAGTTCGCATTGTACCCGGGGCCATTTTTTTGGCCTCCCGGCTTCCCGCGGCATTTCGCAATGTGCGATAGGTCTCCGCAAGGGCAAGGGGCGGCCCGCCCGCCACTTGTTCCGGTCACGGTCCTAAAATGCCTCGTTTCACCCACGTTTCGCTTGCATGCCCAAGGTGCCTCCCCCTTCCTCGTCCAGCCCGGCGGCAACGCCCGCCACGGGTCCGCTGCCAGCCAGTTACGAAGCCGGGCTCCAGGAGCTGGAGCAACTGGTCGCGGAACTCGAGTCGGGCCAGTTGCCGCTGGACCAGCTGCTAGTCAGCTACCAGCGCGGCGCGGCGCTGCTGGCCTTCTGCCGCGACAAGCTGCAGGCGGTCGAAGACCAGATCAAGGTGCTCGATTCGGGCAGCCTGAAGGTCTGGACGCCTGAATGAGCGCCGCCACGCTGAATTCCGCGCCCTGGGACGCCCGCACGCTCGCCGGCTGGAGCGAACCCCACCTGGCGAATGTCGAATCCGCGCTGTCGCGCTGGGTCGGTGTCGATGCTCCGGTGCTGCTGGGCGACGCCATGCGTTACGCGGTGCTCGACGGCGGCAAGCGCCTGCGGCCGCTGCTGGTGCTGGCCGCCAGCGAGGCCGTCGGCGGCAATGCTGCCGCCGCTCTGCGCGCAGCCTGCGCCACCGAGTTGATCCACGCCTATTCGCTGGTGCACGACGACTTGCCGTGCATGGACAACGACGTGCTGCGCCGTGGCAAGCCCACGGTGCACGTCAAGTTCGGCGAAGCCGATGCCCTGCTGGCCGGCGACGCCCTGCAGGCCCTGGCCTTCGAGCTGCTCACCCCCGAGGGCGATGAAATTCCCGCCGCCACCCAGGCCCTGCTGTGCCGCCTGCTCGCGCGGGCCGCGGGCAGCCAGGGCATGGCTGGCGGCCAGGCCATCGACCTGGCCAGCGTCGGCATCGCCTTGAACGAAGCGCAGTTGCGCGAGATGCACCGCCTGAAGACCGGCGCGCTGCTGCAGGGCAGCGTCGAGATGGGCGCCGCCTGCGGCACCGTGAGCGCCGCGGCGCTGGCCGCGCTGCGCGACTACGGCGCGGCCATCGGCCTCGCGTTCCAGGTGGTCGACGACATCCTCGACGTCACGGCCGATTCGCAGACCCTGGGCAAGACCGCCGGCAAGGACGCCGCTGCCGACAAGCCCACCTACGTGTCGCTGCTCGGCCTCGACGGCGCCCGCGCCCAGGCCCGCCAGCTGCTGGCCGACGCGCTCGCCGCACTGGAGCGCAGCGGCCTGGCCGATACCGCGGCGTTGCGCGCGCTGGCCCACATGGTCGTCGACCGCGATCGCTGAGAGAAAAGAACAAACCTCCCCCATGGCTGCTCCGCTGCTTCCCACACTCCACGACCCTTCGCCCATCCGCAAATACGACCGGGCCCAGCTGCGCCAGCTGTCCGACGAGGTGCGCGCCTGCGTGCTCGACAACGTCTCCCGCACCGGCGGCCACCTGAGCTCGAACCTGGGCACGGTGGAACTGACGGTCGCGCTGCACCACGTGTTCAACACGCCGCACGACCGGCTGGTGTGGGACGTGGGCCACCAGACCTATCCGCACAAGATCCTCACGGGGCGGCGCGAGCGCATGCCCACGCTGCGGCAGATCGGCGGCATCTCGGGCTTTCCGCAGCGCACCGAGAGCGAGTACGACACCTTCGGTACCGCCCACTCGTCGACCAGCATCTCGGCCGCCCTCGGCATGGCCATGGCCGCCAAGCAGAAGGGCGAGGACCGCCACACGGTGGCCATCATCGGCGACGGCGCGCTCACGGCCGGCATGGCCTTCGAGGCGCTGAACAACGCGGGCGTGTGCGACTGCAAGCTGCTGGTGATCCTGAACGACAACGACATGTCGATCAGCCCGCCGGTGGGTGCGCTCAACCGCTACCTCGCGCAGCTGATGAGCGGCAACTTCTACGCCGCCGCCAAGAACGTCGGCAAGAGCGTGCTGCGCAATGCGCCGCCGCTGTTCGAACTGGCCAAGCGACTCGAGCAGCATGCCAAGGGCATGGTGGTGCCGGCCACGCTGTTCGAGCAGTTCGGCTTCAACTACGTGGGCCCCATCGACGGCCACGACATCGATTCGCTGGTGCCCACACTGGAGAACCTCAGGCACCTCGACGGCCCGCAGTTCCTGCACGTGGTCACGAAGAAGGGCCAGGGCTACAAGCTGGCCGAGGCCGACCCGGTGGCCTACCACGGCCCCGGCAAGTTCGATCCGCAGGTCGGGCTGGTCAAGCCGGCTTCGGCGCCCAAGCAGACCTTCACGCAGGTGTTCGGCCAGTGGCTGTGCGACACCGCCGCCGCGGACGGCCGGCTGGTGGGCATCACGCCCGCGATGCGCGAGGGCTCGGGGCTCGTGGAGTTCGAGAAGCGCTTCCCCGACCGCTACTACGACGTCGGCATCGCCGAGCAGCACGCCGTGACCTTCGCCGCTGGGCTGGCCTGCGAGGGGCTGAAGCCGGTGGTCGCGATCTACTCGACCTTCCTGCAGCGCGCCTACGATCAGCTGATCCACGACGTGGCGATCCAGAACCTGCCGGTGGTCTTCGCGCTCGACCGCGCGGGCCTCGTCGGTGCCGACGGCGCGACGCATGCGGGCGCCTATGACATCCCGTTCCTGCGCTGCATTCCGAACATGAGCATCGCCTGCCCGGCCGACGAGCGCGAAACCCGCCAGCTGCTGACGAGCGCCTACGAGCAGAACCACCCTGTGGCGGTGCGCTATCCGCGCGGCTCGGGTGCCGGCGCGGCGCCGCATCTCACGCTCGACGCGCTGCCCTTCGGCAAGGGCGAGATCCGCCGCGAGGGCAAGGGCATCGCCATCCTCGCCTTCGGCACGCTGCTGTACCCGGCGCTCACGGCGGCCGAGTCGCTCGATGCAACCGTGGTCAACATGCGCTGGGCCAAGCCGCTCGATGTCGAGCTGCTGCTGAAGGTCGCGGGCACGCACGATGCCATCGTGACGCTGGAAGAGGGCGCGATCATGGGCGGCGCGGGCAGTGCGGTGCTCGAGGCGCTGCAGGCCGCCGGCGTGCAGAAGCCGGTGCTGCAGCTGGGCCTGCCCGACCGCTTCATCGAGCATGGCGATCCGGCCAGGCTGCTTGCCTCCATCGGGTTGGACGCGATCGGCATCGAGGCGTCGATCCGCGAGCGCTTCGTATCCGGCAGCACCCACGCCGACGCAGCCAGAGTCGCAGGGTAAACCCCGGCCGAACACGTGTAAGCGCTTTTTACAATCAAGAAGACTTACCCAAAAGTCCCCAACGCGGTCACAAGCCGCGTTTCGTTTTTCTAAAAGAACCCGGAGTGAATTCAATGGATCGTCGTTCCCTCATCAAAAACGCCGGCATCGCCGGCGTTTTGGCCGCCGGCATCGCGCCCGCCGTCCACGCGCAGACCGCAGTGCGCTGGCGCCTGGCGTCGAGCTTTCCCCGTTCGCTCGACACGATTTTCGGCAGCGCCGAAATGCTGTCCAAGACCGTCAAGGCCTTGTCCGGCGGCAAGTTCGAAATCTCGGTGCACCCCGCCGGCGAACTGATGCCCGCCTTCGGCGTGGTCGACGCTCTGCAGGGCGACACGCTCGAAATGGCGCAGACCGCCGCCTACTACTTCACCGGCAAGGATCCGATCTTCGCGTTCAGCTGCGCAGTGCCCTTCGGCCTGACCGCACGCCAGACCGATTCGTGGAAGGAATACGGCAACGGCCGCAAGCTGCTCGACGCCTTCTTCGCGCAGTACAACTTCCGCACCGCCAGCGCCGGCAACACCGGCACGCAGATGGGCGGCTGGTACCGCAAGGAAATCAAGACGGTCAACGACCTCAAGGGCCTGAAGATGCGCATGGGCGGCGGCGTGTTCGGCGAGGCGATGGCCAAGCTGGGCGTGGTGTCGCAGAACATGCCGGCCGGCGACGTGTACCAGGCGCTCGAGAAGGGCACTCTGGACGCCGCCGAGTTCGTCGGTCCCTACGACGACGAGAAGCTGGGCTTCAACAAGGTGGCACCGTACTACTACTACCCCGGCTGGTGGGAAGGCGGCGCCGACCTCGAGTTCTTCATCAACAACAAGGCCTTCGCCAAGCTGTCGGACGAGAACAAGGCCATCCTCGACGCGGCCACCAAGGTCGCCGCGCGCGACATGATCGCCAAGTACGACGCCTACAACCCGGTGGCGCTCAAGCGCCTCGTGGCCGCCAAGACGCAGCTCAAGCCGTTCCCGAAGGACGTGATGGACGCAGGCTTCAAGGCCTGCATGGCCGTCTTCGCCGAGCACGAAGCCAAGTCGCCCGAGTTCAAGAAGATCCACCAGGACATGCGTGCGTTCCAGCGCGACCAGATCCTGTGGAACCGCTTCTCGGAGTACCCGTTCAACCAGTACATGAACACCGTCAAGATCTGATCCTGCCGCGGTTCACGCAAAAAAAGGCCGGCCCGTGCGAACGGGCCGGCCTTTTTGCTGTTCGCCCCGCGCGAGCGCGAGGCACGGCGTTCAGGGCTTTTGCGGCGGCTGTTGCTGCTTGAGCGCGTCCTGCATCGCCTTCATGGGGTCGTCGCTGGCGCCGCTTTCCGCCGGGGCGGGCGAAGGTGCGGCGCCTTCCGTGGCGCCGGGTGCCGCGGGTTCGGCGCCCGGTGCGGGCTCCGCCCCCGGCGTGGGCTCGGGCGTGCCGCCGTAGGGGTCGGCTGGCGTCGCATCGTTCTCGGGCTGCAGGCTTTCGCGCATCTGCGCACCGATGTCGTCGAGGTTGACCTTGACCTCCTTGTCGAGGCTGCCCGTCACGATCTGCGGAAACGCGATGAGCACGCCCACCATGGTGAGCTGGATCAGCACGAAGGGAATGGCGCCCCTGTAGATCTGCATCGTGGTCACCGGCTCCATGACCTTCTGCGTCACGCGGTCGACGTACTGCTTGTCGGGGGCCACGGAGCGCAGGAAGAAGAGGGCGAAGCCGAACGGCGGGTGCATGAAAGAGGTCTGCATGTTCACCGCGAGCAGCACGCCGAACCAGATCAGGTCGATGCCCAGCTTGTGGGCCACCGGCGCCAGCAGCGGCACGACGATGAACGAGAGCTCGAAGTAGTCGAGGAAGAAGGCCAGGAAGAACACCAGCACGTTCACCGCGATCAGGAAGCCCACAGGGCCGCCGGGCAGGGCCGACAGCAGGTGCTCGACCCAGATCGGGCCGTCGGCGGCCTGGAAGACCAGGCTGAACACCGTGGCACCGATCAGGATGAACATCACGAAGCTCGACAGCTTGGTGGTCGAGGCCAGGGCCTGCTTGAGCAGCGGCATGTTCATGCGCCGGCGGATCCAGGCCATGATCAGCGCGCCGACGGCGCCCATCGCGCCGCCTTCGGTGGGCGTCGCGACGCCCAGGAAGATGGTGCCCAGAACCAGGAAGATGAGCAGCAGCGGCGGGATGAGCACGAAGGTCACGCGCTCGGCCAGCCGGGACAGCAGGTTGAGCTTCAGGCCCTTGTTGATCAGCGCGATCACCAGCGCCACGAACACGCCGCCGCACATGGCGACCACGACCTTCTCGTCGGTGGCGACGAAGGTGACGGGCTCGCCCTGGAACCAGGTGTGCACGGCCTCCATGTTGCGCGCCAGCACGACAGCCACCACGGCAGACAGCGCCGTGATGCCGACCAGCGAGGCATAGCCGCCGCTGCCGTTGGGCTCGCGGAAGGTGCGCGCCTCGGGCGGCAGCGCGGGCACCTGCGCGGGCTTGAAGATCGCGAGGAACACGACGTACAGCACATACAGGCCCATCAGCATGAAGCCGGGCAGGAAGGCGCCCTTGTACATGTCGCCGACGCTCTTGCCGAGCTGGTCGGCCATGATGATCAGCACCAGCGAGGGCGGGATGATCTGCGCCAGCGTGCCCGAGGCGGCGATGACGCCGCTGGTGAGCCGCCGGTCGTAGCCGTAGCGCAGCATGATGGGCAGCGAGATCAGGCCCATCGAGATCACCGAGGCCGCCACCACGCCGGTGGTGGCCGCGAGCAGCGCGCCGACGAAGATCACCGCCAGGGCGAGGCCGCCGCGCATCGGGCCGAAGACCTGGCCGACCGTGTCGAGCAGGTCCTCGGCCATGCCGCTTCGCTCGAGGATGAGCCCCATGAGCGTGAAGAACGGCACGGCCAGCAGCGTGTCGTTGGCCATGATGCCGATCAACCGCTGGGGCAGCCAGGCCATCACCGAAGGCTGGAACACGCCGAGCTCGATGCCGACGAATCCGAAGAACAGGCCGCAGGCGCCGAGGCTGAAAGCGACCGGGAAGCCTAGTAGCAGGAAGCAGATCAGCCCCGCGAACATGATCGGGGCGAAGTTGGCGACGATGAATTCCATGGTGTTCCGGTGCTCGCCTGTTCAGTGCTGTGGCTTGGGCGCGGTGCCCGCTTCGGCCGCGGCTTGGGCGGCGTCCTTTTCGGCCTGCAGGCGCAGGGCCTCGATCAGCTCGGCCTCGGCCGTCTTGTCGGTCAGCCGGCCCATGGGGTCGGGGCCCTGGCCGCGCAGGAAGGCGATGCGCTTGATGAGTTCCGACCAGCCCTGCAGCAGCAGCAGCGTGAAGCCGGCCGGCAGTGCCGCCCACACGGGCCAGCGGATCAGGCCGCCCGAGTTGCCGGACATTTCGCCCGACTGATACATCTGGATGACGACCGGCACCGAAAGGTAGAGCACCGTCAGGCACAGCGGGGTCAGGAAGAACGCGAAGCCGATGATGTCGATCCAGACCTGCTTGCGCTTGGACAGACGGCTGTTGACCACGTCGATGCGCACGTGCTCCCGGTGCAGCAGCGTGAAGCCGGCGGCGATGAGGAACGACCAGGCGAACAGATACCACTGCACTTCGAGGAACGCGTTCGAACTGGTATTGAGCACCTTGCGCACGACGGCATTCAGCGCGCTGATCACCGTCGCGGCCAGGATCAGCCAGATCGCGTATTTGCCCACCTGGGCGTTGAGCCAGTCGATGGCCCGGGAAAGCTTCAGCAAGCCTTGCATCACATCTCCATTTTTGTATTGGATTGCCTCCATATACGAGCGCACCCGACGCACCGGCGTTGTGCGCCGGCGGGTCGGGTGCATGAGGCGGAGCGGATTTTATAGGTGTAATCGAAAGTGTCGTTTCGGGGCGTACCCGAGGATGGAGGCGTGGTCATAATGGCTGATGGCCCAGACACCGCGCCCACCACCGGCCCCGGCTGCGGCAACGCCCCAGTCCATCGACTCCCCCGACATGAGCAAGGCCGGCCGCGACATGCTGTCGCTGGCGCTGATCGACGCGCGCAACCACACCTTGCACCTCCTGTCCCTCTTTGAACAGGCCCTGGGCCGGGACATGCGCGTGGAGCCGATGCCCGATGTGGTGCCGCCGGTGTGGCTTGCCGGCTACATCGGCTGGTTCGCCGAATGGTGGATCGGGCGCAACACGCAACGCGCGTTCGGCGACGAGTGCCCGCTGCGCCCGACGCGGCTGGCGTCCATCGAGCCGGGCGCGGACGACTGGTGGAGCCTGCAGCGGCTGCCCCAGGCGCGGGAGCACGGCATCGCCGACCTGCCCGACCTCGCGCAGACCAAGGCCTACCTGCTGGACACCCTGGAAAGCACCCTCGAACTGCTCGACAACGCCGCCGAGACCGACGCCGGCCTCTACTTCTACCGTCTCGCGCTGTTTCACGAAGACATGCGCGGCGAGCAGTTCGTGGTGATGGCGCAGACGCTGGGTCTGCCCCTGGGCGTCGAGCAGGCGCCCATCGCCGTCACGCGCGAGCCGCTGCTGCTGCCGGCCACGCGCTGGGAGCTGGGCATGCCCGAAAGCGGCTTCGCCTTCGCGCAGGAGCGCGCGGCGCACCGGGTGGACGTGCCCGAATTCGAGATCGACGCCCAGCCCGTCACCTGGAACCAGTACGTCGAATTCGTCGAGGACGGCGGCTACGACCGCGAAGAGCTCTGGCACGGCGAAGGTTGGCGCTGGCTCTCGGCGCAGATCGAGGGACGGCGCGGGCCGCGCCACATCGAGCAGATCGGCGCGGCGCGCAACGGCACGGGCGGCTCGGTGCTGCAGCAGCGCTTTGGTGCCACCGTGCGCGCGGCCGGCCATCACAGCGCCGTGCACCTGAGCTGGTGGGAGGCCGACGCCTGGGCGCGCTGGGCCGGCCGTCGCGTGGCGACCGAGGTCGAATGGGAGATCGCCGCCCATACGGCGGCGCGCCGCGGCTTCCGCTGGGCCGACGTGCACGAGTGGACTTCGGGCACCCTGCAGCCCTGGCCCGGCTACCGGGCCGATCCGTGGAGCGCGGGCACCGAGTTCGATCCGGCCGCTGCCTTCGGCCGGGCGCGCGTGCTGCGCGGCGCTTCGTTCGCGACACGTGCCCGTTTGCGGTCGCTGCGCCGCCGCGGCTTCGCGCTGCCGGAGCGCGACGACGGCTTCTTCGGCTTCCGGACCTGCGCTCTCTGACCCGGCGTCAGGGCACTCAGCGCTCCCCGCCGGCCTCGGAGGCCAGAGGCGGCGCCACTTCCTCCAGCGGCTTGCGTTCCGCGTCGGCCGCATGGCGCAGCGCCAGCAGCCCCGCCACGATGACCAGCCCCGCGCCGATGCAGTAGCCCACCATCACCGCGCCGCGGCTGCCGGTCTCGATCAGCAGGCCGAACAGCAGCGGCGCGGCGAAGCCGCCCGCGCCCATGCCCACCGCGTAGAAGATGGCGATGGCGATCGCGCGCATCTCCAGCGGAAACACCTCGCTCACCGTGAGGTACGCCGAACTCGCCGCGGCCGACGCCAGAAAGAACACCGCCGACCAGCACAACGCCTGCCCGCGCGCGTCGAGCCAGCCCTGCATGAACGCCCAGCCCGTGAGCGCGAGGCCGATGCCCGCGAGCACATAGGTCGCCGCGATCATCCGGCGCCGGCCTACGGTGTCGAACAGCGGCCCCAGCAGCAGCGGCCCGAGCACGTTGCCCAGCGCGAACGGAAAGATGTACAGCGCCACGTTGCCTTCGGGCACGGCGTAGAAGCGGGTGAGCACGAGCGCGTAGGTGAAGAAGATCGCGTTGTAGAAGAAGGCCTGCGAAATCATCAGCGCCAGCGCGACCACGCTGCGCTGCGGGTAGCGCTGAAACAGCACCCGGGCCACTTGGCGCATCGGCGGGCTGTTCGGGCGCGCGGCCGTGTAGTTCACGACGAAGCCCTGCGGCGCGGGCAGCGGGCCGTGCTGCGCCTCGACCTCGGCTTCGATGCGATCGACGATGCGCTTCGCCTCGTCGGCCCGCCCGTGCGCCACCAGCCACCGCGGACTCTCGGGCACGTGGCGCCGCACCAGCAGGATGGCTACCGCCAGCACCGCCCCCAGCGCGAAGCCGGCGCGCCACCCCCACACCGGCCCGATCACGCGCGCGTCGAGCAGCACGAGGCTGAGCGCCGCACCCAGCGCGGCACCGATCCAGAAGCTGCCGTTGATCGCGAGATTCACGCGCCCGCGCACGCGCGCCGGAATCAGTTCGTCGATGGCCGAGTTGATGGCCGCGTACTCCCCGCCGATGCCCAGCCCGGTGATGAACCGGCACAGCGCGAAGAAGGCGAAGTTCGGCGAGAAGGCCGTCGCCAGCGTGCCGACGGTGTAGACCGCGAGCGTGATGAGAAAGAGCTTCTTGCGCCCGAGCCGGTCGGTCATCCGGCCGAAGAGCAGGGCGCCGAGCACCGCGCCCGCGACATACACCGAGCCCGACAGCCCGATCTCGCCGGCAGTGAGCCCGAGCGTGTCGGGCCGCTCCAGCACCGCGCCGATGGAGCCCACCAGCGTGACCTCCAGCCCGTCGAGCACCCAGGCCACGCCAAGCGCGATGACCACGCGCCAGTGCCAGCGCGACCACGGCAGGCGGTCGAGGCGGGCGGGGATGTCTGTTTGGAGCGTTGTCATCGGCAGCCCGGCAGATTCTGGGAATCCGCGGGCCGCCGGGGTGTAGGACCGTGCCGCTGCAGGGCCGTCGCCTGCCGGCGAGTTAACGCTAAAGGCTCAGGCTGTCTCGGCCAGCGCGTCCGCCAGCGCGTTCACCATGCGGTCGATCTCGGCCTTCTCCGCGATGAAGGGTGGGGCGAGCTGGATGGTGTCGCCGCCGTAGCGCACGTAGAAGCCCTTCTTCCAGCAGTTCATCGCGATCTCGTACGGGCGCCGCGCGGGCTCGCCCGGCAGGGCGGCGATGGTCAGGCCGGCGGCCAGGCCGTAGTTGCGGATGTCGGTCACGTGCTTGCTGCCCTTCAGGCTGTGCACTGCGTTCTCGAAGTGCGGCGCCAATGCCTGCACGCGGCCGATCATGTCTTCTTTCTTCAGCACGTCGAGCGCGGCGATGCCGGCGGCGCAGGCCACCGGGTGCGCGCTGTAGGTGTAGCCGTGCGGGAACTCGAGCATGTAGTCGGGGCCGCCCGCCGCCATGAAGGTGTCGTAGATGTCCTTGCTGGCCACCACCGCGCCCATGGGCTGCGCGCCGTTGGTGATCTGCTTGGCGATGTTCATGATGTCGGGCGTCACGCCGAAGGCCTCGGCGCCGGTGAGCGCGCCGCAGCGGCCGAAGCCGGTGATGACCTCGTCGAAGATCAAGAGGATGTTGTTGGCGGTGCAGATCTCGCGCAGGCGCTTGAGGTATCCCTTGGGCGGGATCACCACGCCGGCCGAGCCCGCGAAGGGCTCGACGATCACGGCCGCGATGTTCGATGCGTCGTGCAGCGCGATGATGTCGAGCAGGCGGTCGGCCAGTTCGACGCCGTTGTCGGCCATGCCGCGCGTGAAGGCGTTCGAGGCGAGCTGCGTGTGCGGCAGGTGGTCGGCCTCCACGCCCTGGCCGAAGAGCTTGCGGTTGGCCGCGATGCCGCCGACCGAGATGCCGCCGTAGTTGACGCCGTGGTAGCCCTTCTCGCGGCCGATCAGGCGGGTCTTGCTGGCCTGGCCCTTGGTGCGCCAGTAGGCGCGCGCCAGCTTCAGCGAAGTGTCGGCGGCTTCCGAGCCCGAGCCGGTGAAGAAGACGTAGTCGAGGCCGGCGGGCGTCATCTCCTTGATCTTGTTGGCCAGCTCGAACGAGAGCGGATGGCCGAACTGGAAGGCGGGCGAGTAGTCGAGCTTGGCGATCTGGCGGCTCACCGCCTCGGTGATCTCGGGGCGGCCGTGGCCCAGGCCGGAGCACCACAGGCCCGAGAGGCCGTCGAAGATCTTGCGGCCTTCGGAGTCGGTGAAGTAGGCGCCCTTGGCTTCCACGACGATGCGCGGATCGGCCTTGAAGTTGCGGTTGCCGGTGTAGGGCATCCAGTGCGCGTCGAGCCAGGCGGCGTCGGTGCGCACGGCCGATGCGGATTCGAGGGCAGGGGCTGCTGCGAGGGTCATGTCGATTCCCGCGCGCGGCGGGCTCCGGAGGTGAAGGGATGCGCCGATTGTTCGCAAGCCATTCAGTGTGGAGAATGGCGCAATATCAATGTTCACTTGACGTTTCATGCAAGTAAAGGCGAAAGCCCGGAATGGTGCCTCCGGCACCCGCAACCGCGCCGTGCTGGGGCAGCTCAGCGACATGGACCTGCGCCTGCTCAAGGTGTTCAGGAGCGTGGTCGACTGCGGCGGCATGGCGGCCGCCGAGCTGGAGCTGAACATCGGCACCTCCACCGTGAGCCGCCATGTGAAGGACCTGGAAACCCGCTTGGGGTTGGTGCTGTGCCGGCGGGGCAGGGCGGGCTTCGCGCTCACCGCCGAGGGGCAGCGCGTGTACGACGAGACGCTGCGCCTGCTGGCCTCGGTCGACGCCTTCCGCGGCAGCATCGACGACATCCACAACCGCATGGGCGGACAGCTCGACGTAGCGCTGTTCGACAAGACGGCGACCAACCCGCAGGCGCGCATCGGCGATGCCATCGCGCGCTTCACCGAGATCGCGCCCGAGGTGCGGCTGGCGGTGCACGTGGGCTCGATCAACGCCATCGAGCAGGGCGTGCTGGAGGGCAACTTCCAGATCGGCATCATCCCGGCGCACCGCGCATCCAAGAGCCTGGTGTATGCCGACCTGTTCGACGAGACCATGCTGCTTTACTGCGGCGCGGGGCATCCGCTCTTCGGCGTGAGCCACGACAAGCTCACCTGGGCTCGGCTGCGCGAGCACCATTTCGCGGGGCTGGGCTACCACTCGCCCAACATGGAGCTGAGCCACCGCGCGAAGCTGTCGCGCATGGCCACGGGCTTCGACCAGGAGGCGATCGCGACGCTGATCCTCTCGGGGCGCTTCCTGGGCTTCCTGCCCGACCACTACGCGCAGGTGTTCGAGGAGCGCGGGCTCATGAAGGCGGTGCTGCCGGCGCGTTTCAACTACGCGTGCCGCTTCGTGAGCCTGCTGCGGCGTTCGCCGAAGCCGTCGCGGGCGGTGCTGGCGTTCCAGGAGTGCCTGGAGCAGGCGCACCGGAAGTAGAAGAAGTCGGCGAAAGCTCAGCGCTGCCCGCTCGGCAGCAGCAGGTGCCTGGCGCCGATGTGCGCCTCCATCTCGTGCATGTGCTGCTCGGCGTCGACCATGTGCTCGGTCATCAGGCGGCGCACCTCGTCGGCGTCTTCCCTGCGGTAGGCCGCGAGAAGCTGCGTGTGATAGTCGACGTTCGCCTCGCCGAAGTGGTGATGGTCGAGCGCCTTCTTGTAGACCACGAGGTCGCGCAGCAGATCGTTGAGAAAGCGGCACATGAAGGAGAGCACCGGATTGGGGCAGCTCTCCGCCAGCATGGTGTGGAAGGCGAGTTCGGCCTCGCGCTGGATGCGCAGTTCGTCCTCGCTGGTCGGCTCGACCGTGCACAGCCTGACGTTTTCTTCCAGCTTCTCGAACTGCTCGGGCGTCAGCTTGCCCACCACGCTCACGGCCAGCTCGGGCTCCAGCGCCTTGCGCAGCTGGTAGATGTGATGGCCGTCGAGATGGTGGAAGTGCAGGAAGTTGCGCAGCGGCTCCGACGCGTGCTCCACCGACACCTGCTGCAGGTAGGCACCGCCGCCGGGCCCGGTGCGGATGGAGATCAGGCCGCGCACCTCCAGCGCCTTGAGCGCCTCGCGCACGGTGCTCTTCGAATAGCCGAAGAGCTCGATCAGTTCCTTCTCGTTCGGTAGCCGGTCGCCGGGCTGCTTGCGCTCCGCAACGATCCAGCGCTTGACGTCTTCGACGATGACGTCCGAGAGCTTCTGCCGCTTAGGACGGTTCTGCCCCACTCTCATTGAAACGCTCCATGCCCATCGGGAGATGCGCGGGATGCGCAACAGCGCGCGATCTTA
The DNA here is from genome assembly GCF_041154425.1 of Variovorax sp. V15. Taxonomy (NCBI): domain Bacteria; kingdom Pseudomonadati; phylum Pseudomonadota; class Betaproteobacteria; order Burkholderiales; family Comamonadaceae; genus Variovorax; species Variovorax sp. V15. The sequence goes on along the minus strand of NZ_AP028659.1, from coordinate 4,831,714 downwards.
AACGGCGCCGTGCGGGGGATTGGTCTGGTCTTGGGCACAGGGCTTGCTAGCGGGTTTTTACCAGCATATTAATCCAATTTATCCGCTTAAATTCGCCGGCAATCGCAGGCACCCGTTTCCCTTGGTTCCCTTTCTTTCTTCCCCACCAACGACCGGAGAACTCATGCAACGCAGACAACTTCTTCAGCTGGCCGCCCTCTCGGCTGCCCCCGCCTCGCTCCTGGGCGGCCGCGCCGCCTTCGCCCAGTCGGCCGACGCGATCCGATTCGGCTGCCCGGTCCCGATGTCGGGCGCGTTCGCGGCCAACGGCAAGTTCGCCGACCTGGGCATGAAGCTGGCCATCGAGCAGTACGGCAGCGTGCTGAAGCGTCCGCTGGCCTACACGGTGCTCGACACCGAAGGCAAGCCGGCCACTGCCGTGCGCAAGGTGCAGGAAGCCTCGCAACAGCAGGGCGCGAAGTTCTTCGCGGGCGGCATCCTGTCGTCGGAGGCGCTGGCCATGGGCAAGGAGGCCGAGAAGGCCGGCGGCCTGTTCATCACCACCGCGGGCGCCGACGAGATCACCGGCAAGGACTGCAACCCCGCCACCTTCCGCTGGTCGGTGCCCACCTTCGGCGCCATCGAGCAGACGGTGCGCCCGCTGATCGCCAGCATGCCGAAGGCCAAGCGCTGGTACACCATCACGCCGCAGTACGTGTTCGGCGACGGCCTGCTGAGCGCCGCCAAGACCATCTTCCAGGAGAAGGGCATCGAGCACGTGGGCAACAGCTACCACTCGCTCACCGAGAAGGAATTCAGCGGCTACCTCACCAACGCCATGGCCGCCAAGCCCGACGTGCTGCTGCTGCTGAACTTCGGTGCCCAGTCGTCCGCCGCGCTGCGCCAGGCGGTGAGCTTCGGCATGCACAAGAACATGACGATCCTCATGGCCTGGGCCTCGGGCCTGGAGCAGTTCGACGAACTCGGCGCCGACCTGTGCGACGGCGTCTACTTCGGCGCGCAGTACTGGCACACGGCCGACACGCCGCTCAACAAGGACCTGGTGAAGCGCACCGCCGACAAGCTCAAGATCGTGCCCAACTACAGCCTCGCCGGCTCGTACATCTGCACCAAGATCCTGATCGACGGCATCGTGAAGGCCGGCTCGGTCGACCAGAAGGCGGTGATCGCCGCGCTCGAGGGCATGAAGTTCGACGGCCTCACCGGCAGCGAGGAGATCCGCAAGGCCGACCACCAGGTCGTCAAGGACTACTACCTGCTCAAGGGCAAGGCCAAGTCGAAGATGGCGAACCCCGCGGACTACGTCGACGTGGTGAGCTCCGGCAAGTCCTTCCTCCCCGTCGACAAGACCGGCTGCAAGCTGGCCTGAGGAAGCAACAGGGACACCGACTCGCCCATGTCCGTCTACCTGCTCCAGACCATCAACGGAATCGGCATCGGCATGCTGTATTTCCTGCTGGCGGTCGGCCTGTCCATCGTGTTCGGCCTGCTGCGCTTCGTGAACTTCGCGCACGGGGCCTTCTACCTGCTGGGCGCTTACCTCTGCTTCCAGGCCATGCAATGGGGCCTGGACTTCTGGCTCGCGCTGGTGCTCGTGCCGCTCTTCGTGGGCGCGCTGGGCTGGCTGTCCGAGAAGCTGCTGTTGCGCCGCGTCTACGCCAAGGCGCACGAGTTCCACATCCTCGTCACCGTGGGCCTCGCGCTCGCTGTGCAGGAGATGGTGATCGTGTTCTGGGGCCCGCTGGGCAACAGCGTCGCCACGCCCGACCTGCTGCAGGGCGTGGTGATGTGGGGCTCGTTCGTCTATCCGAAGTACCGGCTTTTCGTGATCGGCTTCACGGCCGTGCTCGCGGTGCTGCTGTGGTGGGTGCTCGAGGGCACGCGCCTGGGCAGCGCGGTGCGCGCGGGCAGCGAGTCGACCGAGATGGTGTCGCTGCTCGGCATCAACGTGTTCCGCGTGTTCAGCCTGGTGTTCGCGCTCGGAGCGGCCACGGCGGCGCTGGCCGGCGTGCTGGCCGCGCCGATCCGCGGGGCCGAGCCCTTCATGGGTGTCGAGGCGCTGGCCGTGGCCTTCGTGGTCGTGGTGATCGGCGGGCTCGGCAGCTTCGGTGGCGCGCTCGTGGGCGGCCTGCTCATCGGCATCGTGCAGAGCCTCATGAGCACGATCTGGCCACCGGGGGCGAGCCTGATGATCTACATCGCGATGGCGGCCGTGCTGCTGTTGCGCCCGCATGGCCTGCTCGGCCGCAAAGCATGAACGGACACGCCATGCCGAGAAAAATCACTTTCCTCCTGGCGCTGATCGCGGTGCTGGGCCTGCCGCTGGCGCTGAGTTCGGGCTCGCTCGCCAGCGAGGTGCTGATCTACGCGCTGGCCGCGCTGGGCTGCAACCTGCTGCTGGGCTACACGGGGCTGCTCTCCTTCGGGCAGGGCATCTTCTTCGGGCTGGGCAGCTACACCATCGCCATCCTGCTCACGCGGCTGAGCCTGCCGATGCCGCTGGCGCTGCTCGCCGCCGTGGCGATGGGTGCGCTCGGGGCGGCGGTGGTGGGCTGGGTTGCCATCCGCCAGCGCGGCACCTACTTCGTGATGCTCACGCTGGCCTTCGCGCAGATGTTCTATTTCATCGCCTACACCGCCACCGGCCTCACCGGTGGCGACAACGGCCTGCTCGACGTGCCGCGCCCCGGCTTCATGGACACGCCCTGGAAGTACTACGCCTTCGTGGCCGTGGTGTTCCTCGTCGCCTTCGGCCTGCTGCTGCGCGTGACCGATTCGGTCTTCGGCCGCACGCTGCTGGCCATCCGCGACAACGAGGACCGTGCCGCCGCGGTGGGCTACGACCTCAAGCGCTTCAAGCTGCTGGCCTTCGTCATCTCGGGTGCCGTCACCGGCCTCGCGGGCGGGCTGCACGCGATGATGACCGGCATCGCGCCGCTGTCGAACGCCGAGTACCACACGAGCGAGATGATCCTGGTCATCACCGTGATCGGCGGCACCGGCAACCTCTTCGCCTCGGTGCTGGGCTCGGCCTTCTACGTGCTGCTGGCCGACTGGCTCTCCACGCTGTGGCCACGCTGGCTGCTGCTGCTGGGGGTGCTGCTGATCGGCGTGAGCATCGGCATGCAGCGCGGGCTCTGGGGCTTGGGCGAGAGCGCGTGGAAGCACATCTTCCGCAAGGCGCCGGCCGACCCTGTCTCGCCTGCCGCCCAAGGAGAAAAAGCATGAGCGACGTTCTCATCGAAGCCGTCGGCGTCACCAAGCACTACGGCAAGTTCGCGGCGCTCGGCGGGGTCGACCTGAAGATCCGGCGCAACACGGTGCATTCGGTGATCGGCCCCAACGGCGCGGGCAAGACCACGCTGTTCCACATGCTCACCGGCACCGGCATGACCACCGGCGGGCGCATCCTGTTCGACGGCCACGACGTGACGCGCGAGCCCGACCACAAGCGCGTGCAGCGAGGCATGGCACGTTCCTTCCAGGTCACCGCGCTGTTCCTGAGCCTTCCGGTGCGTGAGAACCTGCGCGTGGCGGCGCAGGGCGTTTCGCCGCGCCAGGCCATGAACTGCTGGCGCGCGCCGGTCGGCGAACTGGCCTGCACCCAAATCGTCGACGAAGTGCTGCAGCGCATCGGGCTGGAGCGGCTGGCGAACACGCCGGCCGCCGAGCTCTCGCACGGCCAGCAGCGCCGGCTCGAAGTGGGCATGGCGCTTGCGGCGAGGCCGAAGGCGATCTTCCTCGACGAGCCGACATCGGGCATGGGTATCGACGACCTCGACGACATGAAGCAGCTGATCCGCGGCCTGCGCGACGCGCACACCGTGGTCCTCATCGAGCACAACATGAACATCGTGATGGACATCTCCGACACCGTGACCGTGATGCAGCTGGGCCGCGTGCTGGCCGAGGGGCTTCCGGGAGACATCCGCGCCGACGCGCGCGTGCGCACCGCCTACCTGGGCAACATGATCACGGGAGGCAAGGCATGAACATCCTCGAAGTCGAGAAGCTGCATGCCCACTACGGCAAGAGCCATGTGCTGCAGGGCGTGTCGATGACCGTGGGCGAGGCCGAGCTGGTCACGCTGCTGGGGCGCAACGGCGCCGGCAAGTCGACCACGCTCAAGAGCATTGCCGGCGCGGTCACGCCCACAAGCGGACGCGTGCGCTTCCAGGGCGCCGACATCGCGGGCATGCCCGCGCACCGCATCGCCACGCGCGGCGTGTGCCTGGTGCCCGAGCACCGCGGCATCTTCAAGCTGCTGACGGTGGAAGAGAACCTGCTGCTCGGCCTGCGCCGCCAGTCGCCCTGGCAGCTGGACGACATCTACCGCATCTTCCCGCGCCTGAAGGAACGCCGGCGCAACGGCGGCGGGCAGCTCTCGGGCGGCGAGCAGCAGATGCTGGCCATCGGCCGGGCGCTGATGAACCACCCGCGCCTGCTGATCCTCGACGAGCCGGTCGAAGGCCTGGCGCCGGTGATCGTGGAAGAGATCGTCGCGCAGCTCAAGACCATCAAGGCCGCCGGCGTGGCGATCCTGCTGGTCGAGCAGAACCTGGAAGTCTGCGTGCAGCTGGCCGACCGCCACTACATCGTGGAGCAAGGCGTGATCGTGCACGAGGCCGGCAATGCCGACTTCATGGCCGACCACGAAGTGAAAGACCGCTACCTGGGCGTGGGGCTCGCCTGAGCGCTCTCCACATCAACCGTTTCGAAAGCCATGAAGAACTCTCACAACGAACTCCGCATCGACGGCCGCCGGCTCTGGAACTCGCTGATGGAACTGGCGAAGCTCGGCGCCACCGAGAAAGGCGGCGTCTGCCGCATCGCGCTGACCGACCTCGACCGCCAGGGCCGCGACCTGTTCTCGCGCTGGGCGCGCGAGGCGGGCTGCGAGGTGCGCGTGGACGCCATCGGCAACATCTTCGCGCGCCGTGCCGGGCGCAACGACGCGCTGCCGCCCGTCTCCACGGGCAGCCACATCGACACGCAGCCCACGGGCGGCAAGTTCGACGGCAACTACGGCGTGCTCGCCGGGCTGGAGGTGATCCGCACCCTGAACGACGCCGGGGTTCAGACCGAAGCGCCGCTCGAGGTGGCGGTGTGGACCAACGAGGAAGGCTCGCGCTTCGTGCCGGTGATGATGGGCTCGGGTGTGTTCGCCGGCGCCTTCACGCTGGAGCATGCGCTGGCGCAGCGCGACAACGACGGCATCAGCGTCTCCGACGCTCTGGCTGCCATCGGCTATGCGGGCAGCGCACCCGTCTCGGCGGCAGCGTCGCCGGTGGGGGCGTACTTCGAGGCGCACATCGAGCAGGGTCCGGTGCTCGAAGCCAGCGAGCGCGTCATCGGCGTGGTCGAAGGGGCGCTGGGCCAGCGCTGGTACGACGTGGTGGTGCAGGGCATGGAGGCCCATGCCGGCCCCACGCCGATGGCGCTGCGCAAGGACGCGCTGCTGGCCGCCTCCGAACTCGTGATCGAGGTCAACCGCATCGCGCTGGCCCATGCGCCGCATGCGCGCGGCACCGTCGGCTGGATCGACGCGTACCCGAACTCGCGCAACGTGATCCCGGGCCGGGTGAAGCTCAGCGTCGACCTGCGCGCGGCCGATGACACGGTGCTGTCGGCGCTGGACGCCGCGCTGAAGGAAACCGTGCAGCGCATCGCCGCGAAGGCCAGGGTCGAGATGTCGGTGGAGCAGGTCGTGTACTTCCCGCCGCAGCCCTTCACGCCCGGGCTGGTGTCGGCCGTGCGCGATGCCGCGCAGGCGCAGGGCCTGAGCTGGATGAACGTGATCAGCGGCGCGGGCCACGACGCGGTGTACCTCGCGCGCGTGTGCCCCACGGCGATGATCTTCGTGCCCTGCCGCGACGGCATCAGCCACAACGAGATCGAGGACGCGCAGCCCGATCACCTGGAGGCCGGCTGCAACGTGCTGCTGCAGGCGATGCTGCGCAGCGCGGGAGTGGCGCAATGAAGGTGCTGATCGCGCGTCTGAACCACGAGACCAATACCTTCTCGCCCGTGCCCACGCCGCTCTCGGCCTTCGGGCCCGACGGCCCGACCTTCGGCGAACAGGCCTACCGCGACAACAAGGGCATGCGCACCGCGATGTCGGCCTTCATCGACCTTGCCGAAGCGGCGGGCGCGACGGTGGTCACGCCGGTGTCGGCCTCGGCCAACCCGAGCGGGCCGGTCGACGCGCAGGCCTACACGCAGCTGACGCAATGCATCGTCGATGCGGCCCCGGGCTGCGACGCCATCCTGCTCGACCTGCACGGCGCGATGGTCGCGCACAACAGCGCCGACGGCGAAGGCGACCTGCTGGTGCGCCTTCGTGCGGCGGCGCCGGGCGTGCCCATCGGCGTGGCGCTCGACCTGCATGCCAACGTCACACCAGCGATGGTGGAGAACGCGAACGTGATCGTCGGCTTCAAGACCTACCCGCACGTCGACATGTACGAAACCGGCGAGCATGCCGGGCGGCTGCTCCTCGACATGCTCGCGGGGCGCAGCAGGCCGCACATGCGCTGGCACCGGCTGCCGCTGATGGCGCACACGCTGCGCAGCGCCTCCTTCACCGGCGCGATGAAGCAGGCCATCGAGGCGGCGCGCGAAGCCGAAAAGGCGGAGTCGCTGGCGGTGTCGATCCTCGCGGGCTTCTCGCTGTCGGACATCGAGGCACCGTGCATGAGCGTGATCGCCGTCGATGCGCATTCGCCCGAACGCGCGCAGGCCACGGCCGACCGCATCGCGGCGCAGATGTGGGCACAGCGCGAGTCCTTCGTCTACCGCAGCGAGCCGCTGGCGGAGTCGGTCGCGCGTGCGAAGCTGATTGCCGAGAGCGCGACGCGCCCGGTGCTGCTGCTCGATCATGGCGACAACTGCATGTCGGGCGGAAGCTGCGACACCATGGACGTGCTGCAGGAAGCGCTGGCGCAGGGGCTGCACGGCATCGGCGTCGGTCCGCTGTGCGACCCCGAGGCGGTGGCGCAGCTCGTCGCGGCCGGCGAGGGCGCGCAAGTGACGGTGGCGCTGGGCAACAAGGTCTCGCTCGCGGGCATCGGGCTGGAGAAAACGCCGGTGCTGCTGACGGGCACGGTGCGCATCATCTCCAACGGCGAGTACGTCATCACCGGCCCTACCTACACCGGCCAGCGCAGCAGCATGGGACGCACGGTGCTCTTCGACACGGGCGCGGCGCGCATCGTGGTGACCGAGCGCACGCAGGAGCCGTGGGACATCGGCGTCTTCGAGTGCGCGGGGCTCGATCCGCGCAAGGAGCGCTTCCTGCTGCTCAAGTCGCGCATGTACTGCCGGCCGGTGTTCGAGCCGCTCTCCGCCGCACTGGTGGAGTGCGACAGCCCCGGTGTCACCAGTTCTGACTACAGCCTGTTCCCGTTCGGCAAGGTGCACCGGCCGGTCTTTCCCCTCGACGCCATGTGATCGCGAGGAGCGGTGGGGGAGGGTGGCCTCCGGCAGCCGCATTCCATGACCCGAGAGGTCATCGACCCGGATCGCGTGCGGCGCGACCATTCCTTCACCCCGCGATGTTGCGGGCCGGAAACCACCAAAGGAATGGTCACCATGAACACCGCTGCACACGATGCCACCACCATTGCCCAACGCTACATCGCTGTCTGGAACGAGACCGACGCGGCCCGCCGCGCCGCGCTGATCGAGGCCGGCTGGACCGCCGACGCGCATTACGTCGACCCGATCGCGCAGGCCAGCGGGCACGAGCAGATCAGCGCGCTGGTCGGCGCGGTTCACCAGCGCTACCCGGGCTTCCGCTTCAACCTGCTGGGCAAGGCCGATTCGCACGGCGACCATCTGCGCTTCTCGTGGACGCTGGGACCGAGCGGTGCCGAAGACCTGATCCAGGGTACCGACTTCGCTCAGGTCGACGCAGGCAAGCTGCGTTCGGTGACGGGCTTCCTGGACAAGGTGCCGGTCGGCGCCTGAACGAAGGCTGAACGGCCGGGGCCTGCTTCAGTCCGGAGCCCCGGCAGGCCGCCCGCGCCACAGCTTACGGTAGACGGTCGCCCGGCTGATGCCCAATGTGCGCGCGGCCTCCGCCACGTTGCCGCGCGCATCGGCCACCGCCTTGCGGATCAGCGCGGTCTCCACGTCGCGCAGCCTCGGCCGGCTGTCGGTGGAAAGGGAGGTGGCGGACGGGCCTTTGCTGCCGCCGCGCCGCGGCCGCACCTGCACCCGCAGGCCGGACCACAGCGGCACCTCGAGCACGGCGTCGCCGCGGCGGGCCGCGTCGAACATCATGTGAAGTGGCAGGGCGAACAGATCGTTGAAGTTCAGGGCGTGCTCGCTGCGCGACAGCGGCTGGTGCAGCATCTGACGTGCCGCCGCGTTGGCGCCCGTCACGTTGCCCACGGCGTCGATGCACAGCAGCCCCTCGGTGGCCTCGCCGCCCGAACTGCCCGGCCAGGCCAGGTGCAGCAGCAGCTCGCAGGGCTCGCGCATCACCAGCATGTTCTCTATGTTGCGCGCCGACAGGGTCGCCAGGTGGCGCAGCTCGGGGCGCTCCACCACGTGCACTCCGGTCAGGTCGAGCATGCCGATGCAGTCGCCCCGGGGACCGAAGAGCGGGGCTCCGGCGCAGCTGTAGACGCTGGTGTCGTCGAAGAAGTGCTCGCCGCGGTGCAGCCATACCGATTCCTGCTCGGCCAGCGCCGTGCCGATGGCGCTGGTGCCGATGGCGCGCTCCGAAAGATCGACGCCGATGCGGGCGATATCGCGCGCGTAGCGGCTCGCCGCATCGGTGCCGTCGGGCAGGTTGCCCACGTCGACCACGATGCCCTGGGCATCGGTGAGAACGGCGAAATAGCGGGTGTCGGCGATAGCGCGGGAGAGCTGCTCTATCACCGGCCGGGCCGCGGCGACGAGCGCCCGGTTGCGCTCGACGATGTCGATGCTGGCCGAGCGGCTCACCGGATCGAAGTTGACGCGCTGCTGCGGCTGGCGGCCGGCCTCGATGCAGCGCTGCCAGGAGCGGGTGATCCACGAGTCGATGCAGGCGGCGCCGCGTGCGCGGGGCGCCGGCTCGCCTTCGATCAGTTCGCGGCGGGCTTGGGCAATTGCCAGGGAACGCTCAGGCGGCTGCGAAACGATTGATACAGACATCGTGGTTTTTCGCGCATGTATGCAGGCTTTTCCTGGCCCGCCGGATGGCAAGCTGTTTCATTTTGAGAATTTCGCGCGCTCTGTGCAAGTGTCAAGGGTTTTGCCTAGGATAGTGCCAAAGGTCGGCATCCAAGATGCTTTCGCTGAAACAGCCATCACCTTTTACGGAGACAGCCAAATGCAGGTCGCTTTCAAGGTCAACGGCCGCCAGGTCACGGTCGACGCTCCTCCCAACACCTTCCTCGTACACGCTCTGCGCGAGCATCTCCATCTCACCGGAACCCACGTCGGCTGCGACACCGCCCAGTGCGGCGCCTGCACCGTCCATGTGAACGGCCGGGCCGTCAAGTCGTGCAACGTGCTGGTGGCCCAGGCCGCCGGCGCCGACATCACCACCATCGAGGGCATCGCCGAGGCCGACGGCACCATGCATCCCATGCAGGCGGCCTTCAAGGAGTGCCACGGCCTGCAGTGCGGCTTCTGCACCCCGGGCATGGTCATGAGCGCCATCGACCTGTGCACCCACCACCCCAAGTCGAGCGAATCCGAGATCCGCGAACTGCTCGACGGCAACCTGTGCCGCTGCACGGGCTACCAGAACATCGTCAAGGCAGTGAAGATGGGCGGCGAGGCCATGGCCTCGGGCACTCCCGTCAAGGCAACGGCCGCGGCCTGAGGAGAGCGACATCATGGGCGCTTCCGATTTCTCGAACCTGCCGCACATCGGCGAGGCGGTCCGCCGCAAGGAGGACTACCGCTTTCTCACCGGCGCGGGCAACTACACCGACGACATCACGCTGGCCAACCAGAGCCATGCGGTCTTCGTGCGCTCGCCGCACGCGCACGCCCTCATCAAGTCGGTCGACACCGCCCAGGCGCTGAAGATGCCCGGCGTGGTCGGCATCTTCAGCGGCAAGGACATCGAGGGAAAGATGGGCGGGCTGCCCTGCGGCTGGCTCATCAACAACCCCGACGGCACCCCGATGAAGGAGCCGATGCACCCCATCCTCGCGATCAGGAAGGTGCGCTACGTCGGCGACCACGTGGCCATGGTGGTGGCCGAGACGGTCGAGCAGGCGAGGAACGCCGCCGAGGCGGTGGTGGTCGACTACGAGGTGCTGCCCGCGCTGGTGAGCGTGGCCGACGCCGCGAAGAAGTCCGGTGGCGTCACGCTGCACGACGAAGCCCCCGACAACCAGTGCTACAAGTGGGCGCTGGGCGACAAGGCGGCGGTCGACGCGGTGTTTGCCAGCGCCGCGCACGTGACGAAGCTCGACCTGGTCAACAACCGGCTGGTGCCCAACCCCATCGAGCCGCGCGTGGCCATCGGCAGCTACAACCGCGCGGGCGACGACTACACGCTGTACGTGTCCAACCAGAACCCGCACGTCGAGCGCCTGCTGATGACGGCCTTCGTGCTGGGCCTGCCCGAGCACAAGGTGCGCGTGATCGCGCCCGATGTGGGCGGCGGCTTCGGCTCCAAGATTTTCCTGTACGCCGAGGACGTGTGCCTGACCTGGGCCGCCAGGCAGCTCAACCGCAATATCAAGTGGACGGCCGACCGTTCGGAGTGTTTCCTCTCCGACGCCCATGGCCGCGACCACGTGAGCCACGCCGAGATGGCAATGGACAAGGATGGCAAGTTCCTCGCGCTGCGCGTGCATACCGATGCCAACCTCGGCGCCTACCTGTCGACCTTCTCGACGGCGGTGCCGACCATCCTCTATGCCACGCTGCTGGCTGGCCAGTACACCACGCCGCAGATCTACGTCGAGGTGGACGCCTGGTTCACCAATACCGCGCCAGTCGATGCCTACCGCGGGGCCGGGCGGCCCGAGGCGACCTACCTGCTGGAGCGGCTGGTCTCGCGCTGTGCCTGGGAGATGAACCTGGGGCAGGACGAGATCCGCAAGCGCAACTTCATCACCGCCTTCCCGTACCAGACGCCGGTGGCGCTGCAGTACGACACCGGCGACTTCCACGCCTGCATGGACAAGGCCCGCGTGCTCGCCGAGGTCGACGGCTACGCCGCGCGCAAGACGGCCAGCGAGGCCAAGGGCAAGCTGCGCGGCATCGGGTATTCGAGCTACATCGAGGCCTGCGGCATCGCTCCGTCGAACATCGCGGGCGCGCTCGGTGCGCGAGCGGGCCTGTTCGAATGCGGCGAGATCCGCGTGCACCCCACCGGCAGCGTGACGGTGTTCACCGGCTCGCACAGCCACGGCCAGGGCCACGAGACCACTTTCGCGCAGGTGGTGGCTGCGCGGCTGGGCATTCCGGTCGAGAACGTCGACGTGGTGCACGGCGACACCGGCCGCGTGCCCTTCGGCATGGGCACCTACGGCTCGCGCTCCATCTCGGTGGGCGGCGCGGCCATCATGAAGGCGCTCGACAAGATCGAGACCAAGGCCCGCAAGATCGCCGCGCACCTGATGGAGGCGAGCGACGCCGACATCGAGTTCGCCAACGGCGAGTTCACGGTCAAGGGCACCGACAAGAAGATCCCGTTCGGCCAGGTGGCGCTCACGGCCTACGTGCCGCACAACTACCCGCTCGACAAACTCGAACCCGGCCTGAACGAAACCGCCTTCTACGACCCGACCAACTTCACATTCCCCGGCGGCACCTACATCTGCGAGGTCGAGGTCGACAAGCAGACCGGCGAGGTGCGCGTGGACCGCTTCACCGCGGTGGACGACTTCGGCACCATCATCAATCCGATGATCGTCGAGGGCCAGGTGCACGGCGGGCTGGTGCAGGGCATCGGCCAGGCGCTGCTGGAGAACTGCGTCTACGACAACGAGACCGGCCAGCTGCTCACCGGCAGCTTCATGGACTACGCGATGCCGCGCGCCGGCGACTTCCCGCAGTTCAAGCTCGACACCGTGTGCACCCCGTGCACGCATAACCCGCTGGGCACCAAGGGCTGCGGCGAGGCGGGGGCCATCGGCTCACCGCCGGCCGTGATCAATGCCGTGCTCGATGCGCTGGCGCCGCTGGGCGTCAAGGATTTCGACATGCCCGCTTCCCCCGCCCGCGTGTGGGAGGCGATGCAGTCCGCAGCCGCCAACCCCTGAACCAAGAACGAATAAAGAAGGAATCACACCATGTATGCCTTCACACTCGAACGGCCCGACTCGGTGGCCGACGCGGCACGACTCGTGGCCGCCGGCGCCAAGCCGCTGGCCGGCGGACAGACCCTGCTGGCCTCGATGAAGCTGCGGCTTTCCGCACCCGAGCAGCTCGTGGACCTGAGCGGCATCAAGGAGCTCACCGGCATTACGAAGAACGGTAACGCCATCACCATCGGCGCCATGTCGCGCCACCTCGACGTGGCGAACAACGCCGACCTGAAGGCCGCCTACCCGGCGCTGGCCGACCTGGCCTCGCGCATCGGCGACCGGCAGGTGCGCGCGATGGGCACCATCGGTGGCTCGGTGGCCAACAACGACCCGGCAGCGTGCTACCCCAGCGCGGTGCTGGCCTCGGGCGCGACCATCGTCACGTCCAGGCGAGAGATCGCGGCCGACGACTTCTTCCTCGGCCTCTTCACCACGGCGCTGGAAGACGGCGAGCTGATCACCGCGATCCGTTTTCCGATTCCGAAGCGCGCCGTGTACGAGAAGCTGCGCCAGAAGGCGTCGAACTTCCCGTTGGTCGGCGTGTTCCTCGCGCAGTACGACAGCGGCGTGCGCGTGGCGGTCACCGGCGCGGGCAACGGCGTGTTCCGCCATGCCGGGCTGGAAGACGCGCTCAACAAGAGCTTCACCGCTGCCGCAGCGGCTGCCGTGAAGATCGACGCGAGCGATCTCAACAGCGACCTGCATGCCTCGGCCGCGTATCGCGCGAACCTGATCAGCGTGCTGACGCAAAGGGCCGTGACCAAGGCGCTGGGCTGACGAAATCGGATTGCCGAACGCAGAAGTCGCAAAGCTCTCGCGGAAGTCGCGAAAGAAGACCAGAAAAGATCGAATCTGGTTTCTTCTGCGACCTCTGCGTGGTTTTTGTATTCCTTCTGCGTTCAGCTGTCCGCATCCCGAATGCAGCGGCCCCTGCATTACCCTAGGCCATGATCTTCCCCAGCATCGACACCCTCTCCGCCGGACTCATGGAGGCCGGCTACTTCGCCGACCGGCGCCTGGCCACGGCCGTGTTCCTTGCGCTCAAGCTGCAGCGTCCGCTGCTGCTCGAAGGCGAGCCCGGCGTCGGCAAGACCGAGCTGGCGAAGGCGCTGTCGGTCGCGCTGGGCCGCGAACTGCTGCGCCTGCAGTGCTATGACGGCCTGGAGCAGCGCGAGGCGCTCTATGAATGGAACTACGCGGCGCAGCTGCTGCACATGCGCGCGGCCGAGGCCACTGGCGCGGCCCGTGACGTGGAAGCCGAGGTCTACCAGCCGCACTACCTGATCCGCCGCCCGCTGCTGCAGGCGCTGCAGACGCCGCTGCCCGGCGCCGTGCTGTTGATCGACGAGGTAGACCGCGCCGACGAGCCTTTCGAGGCCTTCCTGCTTGAGTATCTGGGCGAGTACCAGGTCAGCATTCCCGAGCTGGGCACCGTGCGCGCGGTGGTGCCGCCCGTCACCATCCTCACAAGCAATCGCACGCGCGAGCTCAACGACGCGGTCAAGCGCCGCTGCCTCTACCACTGGCTCGACTACCCCGAGCGCGAACGCGAACTGGCCATCGTGCGCGCGCAGGTGCCGCAAGCTGGCGAGAAGCTGTCGGCCCAGGTGGCGGCCTTCGTCGCACGGCTGCGCGAGACGCCCTTCGCCAATGCCTTCCAGCGCGCGCCGGGCATCGCCGAGAGCGTCGAATGGGCGAGGGCGCTGATCGCGCTCGACACGGTGGAGCTCGATCCCGAAGTGGTGGTCGACACCGCCGGCATCCTCTTCAAGCAGCGCGACGACGTGGCCGCGCTTACGCAGGAGCTGGCGTCGGACCTGCTCAAGCCCGAGGCGTGATCGACCGATGGCCAGCACCGGCGTCCAGCAACTCGGCGACGTCCGCAGCGGCAAGCTCGCGGGCAACATCGCCGCCTTCGGCCGGGCGCTGCGCCGGGCGGGTGTTCGCACCGACGCCATGCGCATTGCGCTGGCGGCAGAGGCCGCCACGCTGGTGGGCGTCGAAGACAAGCTCGACCTGAGCGCGGCCATGGAGGCGGTGATGGTCAGCCGCGAGCAGGACCGCATGGTGTTCCGCGAACTCTTCGACGCATGGTTCCGCGACCCGGAGCTGGCCAACAAGCTGCTCGCCCAGATGCTGCCGAGCGCCGAAGGCAAGGCCGAGCCGTCGAAGCGGCGCCCGCGCGTGCGCGAAGCCCTCAGTGCGCCGCGCGCACTCGCCAAGCCTGTGGAGCCGGCCAAGCCCGATCGCGAGATCGAATTCGATGCCGCCATGACGTCCAGCGACCGGCAGCGCCTGCAGCATGCCGACTTCAACGCGCTCGGCGCCGCCGAATACCGGCTGGTGGAGCGGCTCGCGCGTGACATCCGCCTGCCCATTCCCGAGCTGCCGTCGCGCCGCCTGCGGCCTGCCGGCGATGCGGGCCGCCAGCATGCGCGCATGCACTGGCCGGGCGTGTTGCACGAGGCGGCGCGCACGGGCGGCGAGATCCTGCGCCTGCCACGGCTGGCCCGGCGCGAGCAGCCGTTGCCGCTGCTGGTGCTGGTCGACGTCTCGGGCTCGATGGAGCGCTATGCGCGCCTGCTGCTGGCCTTTCTGCATGCCGCAACGCGGCGTGCCGGCCGCCGCGACGTGTTTGCCTTCGGCACCCGGCTGACCGACCTGACGCCGGCCTTCCGGCTGGCCGACACCGACGCGATGCTGGGCGCCGCCAGCCTCGCCATCGACGATTTCGCCGGCGGCACGCGCTTCGGCGCCTCGCTGGCCGAGCTGCGCCGCGCCCACGCCCGCCGGCTGACCGGCCGCCGCACGCTGGTGCTGGTGATCAGCGACGGCCTGGACACCGGCGAGCCCTCCGTGCTGGAGCATGAGCTGCTGTGGCTCAAGCGCCATTCGCGCCGCCTGCTGTGGCTCAACCCGCTGCTGCGCTTCGAGGGCTACGCCCCTCTGGCGCGTGGGGCCGCCGTATTGCACCGGCAAGCGGACGCGATGCTGGCGGTTCACAATCTCAGCGCACTCGAACAGCTCGCAGCGAGCCTGGCCGCCCTGATGCGGTCCGGCCGCTAGCGGCGCCGGGAAGGAAGACAAAGGAAACCCACCATGGAAATGCTCGGAAACCGACGCCTGGGCGTCACCCAACAACAGGCCTGGGACGCGCTCAACGACCCCGAAACGCTGAAGAAGTGCATCCCCGGCTGCGACAAGTTCGAGTTGGTGGGCGACAACCAGTACAGCGTCGCGCTCGCGGTCAAGATCGGCCCGGTCTCGGCCAAGTTCAACGGCAAGGTGCTGCTGTCCGACATCGTGGCGCCCGACGGCTACAAGCTCACCTTCGAGGGGCAGGGCGGCGTGGCCGGCTTCGCGAAGGGATCTTCGAGCGTCACGCTCAAGCCGCTCGCCACCGAAGCGGCGGCCTCCCCTGCGGGTGATGCCACCGCGCACGAGGCCGGTGCGGCAACTCCACCAGCCGCCGCGTCCGCAGGCTGCGAACTCGACTACACCGTGCAGGCCCAGGTCGGCGGCAAGATCGCCCAACTGGGCCAGCGCCTGATCGATGGCGCTGCCAAGTCCACAGCCGACGATTTCTTCAAGCGCTTCGAAGCCGAGATGCAGAGCCGCTACGGTCCTCCCCCGGCGGCCGCCGCTGAAGGCACCGAGGCGCCTGCCGAGAAGAGCGGGATGATGTCCGGCCTCATGAAGAAGATCGGCCTCGGCAAGAAGGACGACAAGGACGCGCCCTCCGCACCCGGCGGCGACGCGGCCTGAACCCGGGCTGCAGCGACATGGAAAACCTCGACGTCATGGTGCTTCGCACGCTGCGCGACTGGCGGCGTGCCGGCAAGCGCGCGCTGCTGGCGACGGTGGTGCGCACCTGGGGCTCGTCGCCCCGGCCCGTGGGCTCGATCATGGCCCTGGCGGAAGACGGCGCGGTGGTGGGCTCGGTCTCCGGCGGCTGCATCGAGGACGACCTCATCGCACGCTACAGCCATGCCCACGGCAAGGCCGAGGACGTGCCGCTGGGCGCGCCTCCGGCCCTGGTGAAGTACGGCATCACCGCCGACGAGGCGCACCGCTTCGGGCTGCCCTGCGGCGGCACGCTGGAGCTGCTGCTCGAATACGCTCCCGACGCCGGCTCGCTCGAGCTGCTGGTGGCGCAGCTGGAGCAGGGCAAGCTCATGCAGCGCACCGTGACGCTCGCCACCGGCGCGGTGCGCATCGCCGAGGCGACCGCGCCCGACGAGCTCGCGGTGAACGACACCGAACTGACGAACACCTTCGGCCCCGAATACCGCATGCTGCTGATCGGCGCCGGCCAGCTCGCCGAGTACCTCGCCACCATGGCCAAGTTCAGCGGCTTCGCGGTGACCTTGTGCGATCCGCGCGCCGAGTACCGCACCGCATGGTCGCTGCCTGGCGTGCACATCACGACCGAGATGCCCGACGACGCGGTGATTGCCTTCAGGCCCGACCGCCGCAGTTGCGTGGTCGCGCTCACGCACGACCCGAAGCTCGACGACCTCGCGCTGCTGGAGGCGCTGCAAAGCGAGGCCTTCTACGTCGGCGCCATCGGCTCGCGGCGCAATGCCGACGCCCGGCGCGACCGCATGATCGAGCACTTCGACCAGACCGAGGAATCGCTCGCGCGGCTGCGCGGGCCCATCGGCATCTACATCGGCAGCAAGACGCCGCCGGAGATCGCGGTGAGCGTGATGGCGGAGATCCTCGCGGTGAAGAACGCGGTGACGCTGCCGCGCGAGGTCGAGGTGGCGCGCGCCAAGGAGATGCAGCAGCTGCTGCCGACCTGAGGCGTCCGGCCCGGCCAGCCGCTCAGCCGTGGTAAGGCGGGATCGGCCCCTGGTCCGAAGGCGCGGGCGGCGGCACCTCGCCGTGCTTCTGCCGCTCGCGGAACAGCGCGGCGCGCATCAGGAAGATGGTGGTGACCGGCGTGGTGAGCGCCACGAACAGCACGATCAGCACCGCGTGCATGAAGAGGCTGTGGCCCTGCGCCGAGAAGTAGACGATGGTGGCGACCGTCATCGACCACACGCCGCCGGTGGCGCCCAGCGTGGGCGCGTGGATGCGGCGGAAGAAAGTGGGCAGGCGTACCAGCCCGAAGGAGCCGATCGCGGCGAAGGCAGCGCCCAGCACCGCGAAGACCGCGGTGACGATCTCGGCCCAAAGCGGCAGCGGACCCACGATGAAGTCGTTCATTCGATCACCTCCCCGCGCAGCAGGAACTTGGCCATCGCCGTGGAGCTGACGAAGCCGAAGAGCGCGATCAGCATCGCGGCGGCGAAGTAGACGTCGCTCGCGTAGACGATGCCCAGCACGAGCATCATCAGCATGCCGTTGATGTAGAGGCAGTCCAGCGCCATCACGCGGTCTTGCGCGGAAGGGCCGATCAGCAGGCGCGCGACGGCGCACAGCATCGCCACCGCCAGCAGGAACAGCGCGAACTTGAGCGACCAGAAAAGGATGGGCGTCATGATTCGAAGATCTCCATCAGCGGACGTTCGTAGCGGCTCTTGATCTGCGCGATGAAGGCGGCTTCGTCGTCGAGATCGAATACGTGGATCAGCAGGGTGCTGCGGTCGAAGGCCACCTCGCCCCAGGCGGTGCCGGGCGTGAGGCACATGATCATCGAGAGCACAGCGAGGCCGTTGGGGTCGCGCATGTCCAGCGGTATGCGCAGGAAGCTTGCCTGGATGTTCTCGCTGCGGCGCGTGAGCAGCGCACGCGCCACCGCGAACACCGACACCGACATGTCGTAGAGGACGACGCCGCACAGCCGCAGCGCCACCCCCGGCCGGCGCATGCGCACCGTGGCCGGCCGCAGGCCCTTGGTCAGCAGCGGCACGGCAATGGCGAGCAGCACGCCCGACAGCAGGGTGCTCGCCTCGAGCGACTGGTTGAGCAGCAGCCAGATGACGAACAGTGCGAGCGACAGCGGCGGGGAGGGGATCAGGCGTTTCATTGCGCGCCTGCCTTTCCTTCGGCATTTGCTTCGGTCTTTGCGGCGGGCGCCGGGTTCGGCACCTGCCGCGCCTCCATCACCGCTGCGCGGTAGGCCGTGGGCGTGCGCAGGCCCTCGGCGGTGGCCTGCGCGTGGCGCAGCACCGGCTCGGCCCAGACCGTGAGCGCGATGCAAGCGACGATGAGGCCGGCCACCGGCAGCACTTCGAGCGCGGGCAGCGATGGCAGGTTGCCGTGCGGCTGGGTCCAGAAATGGCGGATGCCGGTGCGGCTCAGCGCGATCAGCGCGAGGAAGCCCGAGGCGATCAGCAGCACCAGGAAGGTCCAGCCGGCGGTTCCGATGGCGCCGCTGCCACCCATGAGTCCCGAGAGCATCGCGAACTTGCCGACGAAGCCCGACAGCGGCGGCAGGCCGGTGAGCAGCAGCGTGCAGATCATGAAGCTCAGGCCGAGGAAGGCAACGCCCGCCGGTATGGCGCGGCCGTAGAGCGCCTGCGCGTCGTCGTCGAGGTTCACGTCGCTCAGCGCGCTCAGGTCTTCGGCCAGGAAAGGCGCGGTGCCCGCGACCTCGTGCGGCGCCACGCTCATGCCCGCGTTGCGCCAGCGCTCGATCATGTCGGTCAGCAGGAAGAAGGCGCTTACCGCGAGCGTGGAGCTCAGCAGGTAGAAGAGCGCGCCGGCCCACACGGCCGGCTGCCCCAGGCCCACCGCGGCGAGCAGCGTGCCGGCCGACATCAGCACGCTGAAGCCCGCGAGGTTGGACAGCCGCTGCGTGCCGAGGATGCCCAGGGCCGCCACGAAGAGCGTGGCGATGCCCGCGCCCACCAGCACCGGCTGGCCGAAGGCGGCCGAGGCGCCGGTATCGGGCGCGAAGAGCACCGTCCACAGCCGCAGCACGGTGTAGACGCCCAGCTTGGTCAGCAGCGCGAACACCGCGCCTACCGGCGACACCGCGGCGCTGTAGGCCGGCACCAGCCAGAAGTTCAGCGGCCACGCGCCCGCCTTGGCGAAGAAGGCGGTGAAGAGGATGGCCGTGGCCGCGTGCACCAGCCCGCGGTCGCCCGGCGAGAGCTCGGCGATGCGCAGCCCCAGGTCGGCCATGTTGAGCGTGCCGGTCACGCCGTAGAGGATGGCCGCGCCGATCAGGAACAGCGAAGAGGCCGCGAGGTTGATCGCGATGTAGTGCAGTCCCGCCTGCACCCGCAGCCGGCCCGAGCCGTGCAGCAGCAGGCCGTAGGAGGCCGCGAGCATCACCTCGAAGAACACGAACAGGTTGAACAGGTCGCCCGTGAGGAAGGCACCGTTCAGGCCCATGAGCTGCAGCTGCAGCAGCGGATGGAAGTGCACGCCCGCGCGGTCCCAGCGCGAGGTGGAGTAGATCGACGCGGCGAAGGCGATCACGCCGGTGAGCGCCACCATCATGGTCGAGAGCCGGTCGGCCACCAGCACGATGCCGAAGGGCGCGCGCCAGTTGCCCGGCAGGTACACGCCGATGGAGCCCGGGCCGCCGCCGGTGTCGGGCGCGTTCACCCAGCGCAGCAGCGCCAGCGCGGCCAGCAGGCCGATCAGGCCCGAGACCACACTCAGCGCCGACTTGGCGCGCCGGCGGTTCTCGCCCAGCAGCAGCATGAGCGCGGCCGTGAGCATGGGCACGAGGATCGGCACCGCCACCAGGTGCGGCATGCTGAACTCCAGCAGCTGGTCGAGCAGATGAAAGACCTCTTTCACTCCGCCTCCTGCCGTTCTTCACCGTCCACGTGGTCGGTGCCGGTGAGGCCGCGCGAGGCGAGCATCACGACGAGGAAGAGCGCCGTCATCGCGAAGCCGATCACGATGGCGGTGAGCACCAGCGCCTGCGGCATCGGGTCGGCCGTGTTGGCCAGCGTGGCGGTCAGGCCCTTGATGAGCACCGGCTCGCTGTCGACCTTGAGCCGGCCCATGCTGAAGATGAACAGGTTGACCGCGTACGAGATCAGCGTCAGGCCCATGATGACCTGGAAGGTGCGCGGGCGCAGCAGCATGTAGACGCCCGAGCCGGTGAGCACGCCGATGGCGAGTGCGAGCACGATTTCCATCAGCCGGCCCCTCCCTCGGAGGTGGCGGCGGAGGTCGCCTCGGCCTCTTTTTCTTTTTGCTCGTCGGCCCAGCGGTGGCTTCGTATCGACTGGTGGGCCAGCGCGGTCAGGATCAGCATGGTGGCGCCGAGCACCAGCGCGAACACGCCGGTGTCGAAGAAGAGGGCGCTGGGCACGTGCACTTCGCCCAGCAGCGGCAGGTGCAGGTGGGCGGTGTGCGTGGTGAGGAAGGGGTAGCCGAAGAACACCGCCCCGGCACCCGTGGCCAGCGCCAGCAGCAGGCCGATGGCGATCCAGCGGCGCGGGTAGATGCGCAGGTGCTCTTCCACCCACTCGGTGCCCGAGACGATGAACTGCAGCACCAGCGCCACCGACATCACCAGCCCCGCGACGAAGCCGCCGCCCGGCGCGTTGTGCCCGCGCATGAAGAAGTAGACCGACACCAGCACCGAGACCGGCAGCAGCAGGCGCACCAGCACGGCCGGCACCATCAGGTAGCCGACGGCGGTGTCCTTGGCGCGGCGCGGGTTCAGCAGGTCGCTGCTGCCGTCGTCGGCCTGCAGCCGCTGCTGGATCGGCAGCGCCATCGATTCGATCGCCGGGCGGAAGCGCCGCAGCAGCGCATACACCGTGAGCGCGACGATGCCCAGCACGGTGATCTCGCCGAAGGTGTCGAAGCCGCGGAAGTCGACCAGCATCACGTTGACCACGTTGGTGCCGCCGCCCTCGGTGAGCGCGCGTTCTAGGAAGAAGGGCGAGATGCTCTGCGAGAAGGTGCGCGTCATCATGGCCCAGGCCAGCGCGGCCATGCCGCTGCCGGCGATGGCCGCGATCAGCAGGTCGCGCCCGCGCCGGCCCCACGGCTTGAGCCGTGCGCGCGCGGGCTGCACCACGTCCTTGCTGCGCATCGGCAGCCAGCGCAGGCCCAGCAGGATCAGCACCGTGGTCACGGCCTCGACCACCAGCTGAGTCAGCGCGAGGTCGGGCGCCGAGAACCAGATGTAGGTGACGCACGAGACCAGCCCCGCTCCCGCGGCCAGCATCAGCGCCGCCAGCCGGTGGAACTTGGCCTGCCAGGCGGCGGCGACCGCGCAGGTGCCGCCGATGAGCCATGTCATCGCGAACATCGGCGAGAAGGGCAGCAGCTCGCGCGTGCCGGGCGCGGCGGGCGTGAGCTGCAGGGAGGCGGTCGCGCCAGCCACCGCCACGACCACCAGCAGCAGCAATTGCCACTGCATGCGCTTCGTGCCGAAGAGGCGGCGGCTGCGCCGGCCGGCCTCGCTCAGCAGCGCGATGATGTGCTCGAAGATGACCTGGCCGTCGAAGCGGTGCAGCAGCGGCGTGTGTTCGAGGCCACCGCGCGCGCGCTGGCGGCGATGCAGCAGGTACAGCGCGGCGCCGCCCGCCAGCGCCACGAAGCTCATCAAGAGCGGCAGGTTGAAGCCGTGCCATACGGCCAGGCTGTACTCGGGCAGCGTGCCGCCGACCACCGGCGCGGCCGCGGCCGCGAGCATCGGGCCGACCGACCAGGCCGGCGCAACGCCCACCACCAGGCAAAGCAGCACCAGCAGCTCGACCGGCACCCGCATCCAGTGCGGCGGCTCGTGCGGATGCCTGGGCACCTCGTCGCCGCAGGGCGGGCCGAAGAAAACGTCGAACACGAAGCGCGCCGAGTACGCCACGCTGAAGATGCCCGCCACGGTGGCGATCAGCGGCAGGCTGAAGTCGACCCAGGGCGTGGCCTGGATGAACACCGTCTCTGCGAAGAACATCTCTTTCGAGAGGAAGCCGTTGAGCAGCGGCACGCCGGCCATCGAGGCGCTGGCGATGATGGCCAGCGTGCCGGTGATGGGCATGAGCCGCATCAGGCCGCTGAGCTTGCGGATGTCGCGCGTGCCGGTCTCGTGGTCGATGATGCCGGCCGCCATGAAGAGCGACGCCTTGAAGGTGGCGTGGTTCATCACATGGAAGACCGCCGCCACGGCAGCGAGCGGGCTGTTGAGCCCCAGCAGCAGCGTGATGAGCCCGAGGTGCGAGATGGTGGAGTAGGCCAGCAGCGCCTTCAGGTCGCGCTGGAACATCGCGATGAAGCCGCCGAGCAGCAGCGTGATGGCGCCTGCGCCGCCGACCATCCAGAACCACTGCTCGGTGCCCGAGAGCACGGGCCACAGCCGCGCCATCAGGAACACGCCCAGCTTCACCATGGTCGCCGAGTGCAGGTAGGCCGACACCGGCGTGGGCGCGGCCATGGCGCGCGGCAGCCAGAAGTGGAAGGGGAACTGCGCGCTCTTGGTGAAGGCGCCCAGCAATATCAGCGTGAGCGCGACGGGGTAGAGCGAGTGCGCGCGGATGAGATCACCCGAGGCGAGCACCTTGTCGAGTTCGTAGCTGCCGGTGATGCGGCCCAGCACCAGCACGCCGGCCAGCAGGCACAGCCCGCCCGCGCCGGTGACGGTGAGCGCCATGCGCGCGCCGCGTCGCGCGTCGCGGCGGTGGTGCCAGTAGCCGATCAGCAGGAAGGAGAACAGGCTGGTGAGCTCCCAGAACAGCACCATCTGGATCAGGTTGCCCGAGAGCACCACGCCCATCATCGCGCCCATGAACGCGAGGAAGAACGAGAAGAAGCGCGGCACCGGGTCGGAGGCCGACATGTAGTAGCGCGCGTACAGCACCACCAATGCGCCGATGCCCAGCACCAGCATGCAGAACAGCCATGCGAAGCCGTCCATGCGGAACACGAGGTTCAGGCCCAGGGCCGGCAGCCATTCGATCTGCTGGCGCAGCACGCCGCCGTGCGCGATCTGCGGGAAGAACCAGGCGGCCTGGATGGCGCAGCCCAGCGCGACCAGCCCCGCGAGTGTCGACTCCCTGTTGCGCGCGTTGGAAGGCATCAACGCGGCCAGCACGCTGGCGATGAAGGGGAGGGCGACGAGAAAGACCAGGGGCATTGGGGTCGATTCTATCGGCGGGCCCTATGGAAAGCCTTATCTATAACCGCAAGACATAAGGCTGATTTAGCGCAGTTTTCATCTGGTTCAGGATGAAAGCGCCTGCACCGTGCGAAGGCCGAGCCAGGTCATGCACAGCGAGCCGCCCAGGTGCAGCGCGATCGTGCCTATCGCGAGGCCGAAGCGGCCGGTGGTCAGCATGCCCACGACTTCGGCCGAGAAGCTGGAGAAGGTGGTGAGCGTGCCGAGGAAGCCGGTGATCACCATCAGCCGCCAGGCCGGGTTGATGTCCGGAAGGGCGCTGAAGACGGCGATGGCCACGCCGATGAGGTAGCCGCCGATCAGGTTCACCGCCAGCGTGCCCCAGGGCAGGATGCCGCCGGGGCTGAGCCAGAGGGCGAAGCCCCAGCGCATGAGGGCGCCGACGCAGGCGGCGAGGCAGATGACGATGACGTTCAGCAGCATGGCAGCGA
Organism: Variovorax sp. V15; assembly: GCF_041154425.1. Classification (NCBI taxonomy): domain Bacteria; kingdom Pseudomonadati; phylum Pseudomonadota; class Betaproteobacteria; order Burkholderiales; family Comamonadaceae; genus Variovorax; species Variovorax sp. V15. Next base: position 4,807,979 of record NZ_AP028659.1, on the reverse strand, counting down.
TTATCCGCACGCTGCCGGCGGGGCCGGCAAGGCTACTTCTCGCGGCCCATCACGAGGTCGGGCAGGATCGTCACGATGCTCGGGAACAGCGTGATCAGCACGATGCACAGCACCAGGCAGAAGAAGAACGGGATCGCCGCCTTCGCGATCACGTTGCTGTCCTTGCCCGTCATGTTCTGCAGCACGAAGAGGTTGAAGCCCACCGGCGGCGTGACCTCGGCGATCTCGACCAGCAGCACGATGAAGATGCCGAACCAGATCAGGTCGAAGCCCGCCTTCTGGATCATCGGCAGCACCACCGCGCTGGTGAGCACGATCATCGAGATGCCGTCCAGCGCGGTACCCAGCACCAGATACACCAGCACCAGCGCGCCGATCAGCGCGTAGGGCGAAAGGTGCATGCTGTCGACCCATTCCGCCAGCTCGCGCGGGATGCCGGTGAAGGCCATCGTCTTGGTGAGGAAGGCCGCGCCGGCCAGGATGAACATGATCATGCAGCTGGTGCGCGTGGCGCCCATGATGCCGTCCTTGAAGTTCTTCCATGTGAGGCTGCGGCCCCAGGCCGCGATGGCCAGCGAGCCCAGCACGCCGAAGGCCGCGCACTCGGTGGCGGTGGCCCAGCCGGCCACCAGCACCCAGACGATGAAGACGATCAGCAGCGAGCAGGGAATGAGGTTGCCCGAGAGGCGGATCTTCTCCATGAAGGTGGTCGGCGGATCGGCTGGCGGCACCTGGCCCGGATTGCGCAGGCTCCACCAGCCGATGTAGCCCGAGAACAGCAGCATCAGCAGGAAGCCCGGCAGGAAGCCGGCCAGGAAGATGCGAATGATCGACGCGTCGGCCGCCACCGCGTACACCACCATGGTGATCGACGGCGGAATCAGGATTCCCAGCGTGCCGGCGGTCGCCAGCGAGCCGATGGCCAGCTTCTCGTTGTAGCCGCGGCGCTTGAGCTCGGGCAGCGCCACCTTGGCGATGGTCGCGCAGGTGGCGGCCGACGAGCCCGAGACAGAGCCGAACACGCCGCATCCGAGGATGGTGGTGTGCATCAGCCGGCCGGGCACGCGGTTGAGCCAGGGGCGCAGGCCCTCGAACATCTCCTCGCTGAGCTTGGTGCGAAACAGGATCTCGCCCATCCATATGAAAAGCGGCAGCGCCGCCAGCTCCCAGCTCGCGTTGCTCTCCCAGAAGGCCGAGAACAGGTTCTTGCCCGGCAGCGTGTTGGTGAAGAAGGCCTGGCCGACCCAGCCGACGATGGCCAGTGTCATCGCGATCCACACCCCGCCCGCCAGGAGCAGCAGCATGATCGCGAGCAGCAGCGCGCCCATCCAGAGGTTTTCGAACATCGGGTGTCTTTGTTGCTGTTGTCGTTCAGACGTCGGAGGAGAAGTCGCCCGCCGCGTGGCGCTCCTCGATGGCGCGCTGGTAGCTGGGCTTGTCGCCGCGCACCACGCCGACCAGTTCGTCGATCATGGCGATCAGCAGCAACCAGCAGCCGATCACGAAGGTCGACTGCGGAATCCAGATCGGAATGACCACGAGGCCGGTCGCCATCTCGGCGAACTCGTAGCTTTCGTAGGTGAAGCTGGTGGCCCAGTAGGTGAGATAGGCCACCGACACCGCGGCCACCAGCAGGCAGCTCACGTCGAGCACCCGCCGCATCTTCGGCGACACCGCTTCGAGCAGCAGCGTCACGCGCACGAAGTCGCCGTGGCGGAAGGCGTGCGCCATCGCGAAGAACGCGGCGGCGGCGCACAGCCAGGCCACCACGTCATTGAGCCCGCTCACGTGCCAGTTCATCTGCCGGCCCACGCCGGCCAGGATCATCAGCACGAAGATCAGGAACACGCAGAGCGCGCCGAGCGCGCCTGCACCGTCGTACAGGCGGTCTAGAAAGCGCCGCATGGTCTACTTTTTCTTGTAGGCATCGACGATCGCGGCGCCGTCCGCGCCAGCCACCTTCAGCCAGTCGGCCTGCATGATGCCGCCGACCTGGCGCATGTCGGCGTCGAGCTTGGGCGAAGGCTTGTGGATCTTCATGCCGCGCTCGGCGAGCAGGCGCTTGTATTCCTCGTTCTTCTCCTGCGCCACCTTCCAGCCGCGGGCTTCGGCATCGGCCGCGGCCTTGGCGACGGCGGCCTTGGTGGCGGCGTCGAGCGCGTCGTAGGCCTTGGCGTTCACCAGGATCGCGTTCTTGGGGATCCAGGCCTGCGTGTCGTAGAAGTTCTTGATGTGCTCGTAGGTCTTGGTGTCGTAGCCGGTGGAGCCCGAACTCATGTAGCTCTCGATCACGCCGGTGGCCATGGCTGCACTGAGCTCGGCCTGCTGGATCTGCACCGGCTGGGCGCCGATGAGCTCGGCGATCTTGGCAGTGGCGGGGCTGTAGGCGCGCCACTTGATGCCGCGCAGGTCGGCCACTGAGCCGATCTCCTTCTTGGTGTAGATGCCCTGCGGCGCCCACGGCACCACGAACAGCACCTTGATGCCCTGGGCCGAGAGCAGCTTCTCCATGGCGGGCTTCGATGCGTCGTAGAGCTTGCGGGCCTCGGGGTAGGTGGTGGCGAGGAAGGGCACGCCGTCGAGCGCGTAGATCGGGTTCTCGTTGGCGAAGTTGGCCAGCAGGATCTCGCCGGCCTGCGCCTGGCCGCTCTGCACCGCGCGCTTGATTTCGGGCGCCTTGAACAGCGAAGCGTTGGCATGCACCGTGATCTTCACCTTGCCGCCGGTGGCCGCGTCCACGTCCTTTGCGAACTGCGTGATGTTTTCCGTGTGGTAGTTGGTGGCCGGGTAGGCCGTGGGCAGGTCCCACTTGGTCTGAGCGAAGGCCGCGGCGCCGAGGGTGAGGCCCGCGAGGGCAATGCCGAACTTGTGATTCATTGACTCTCTCCGGAATATGTTGAAAGCAAAACGAAAGGGAGCTTACGTGCAAATTCCGGACCACTTCCTGAGGCATTTCCCTGCCATCTCCTTGCCATGGCACCCATGAAAAAGCCGCCCGTAGGCGGCTTTGCATATTGCTACCGAAGCGGAATCAGGGCTTGGCGGCCTTGGCCGGAGCCTTCGCATCCTTCGATGCGGCGGGTGCCGCATCGCCGAAGCTCTTGCCGTTGACCGTGAGACCGTCGGCCGACAGCTTGGCCGCCTTCTTCTCCTTCACGCCCTTCACACGCTGCATGAAGTCGGGCCAGTCCTTGAATTCGCCCTCCTTGCGCGCCTCGAGGATGCGCTTGGACATCGACGGGCCGACGCCCTTGATGCCGTCGAGATCGGCTTCGGTGCCCTTGTTGACATCGACGGCCGCGGACGCGGCGATCGCGAACAGCATGGCGGTGGTGGCCAGGATCTTCTTGAACATGATTTGAGAACTCCCTCTATTCGTTGATGAATGACAGCCGACGGAATCGTCGGCCCGCGCTCAACGAGGTATGTGAAGAGGGCGTTGACGCATGAAGGCTCGACGAGCCTCCATGTGACCATTGTTCAGAAACGTGATCAGAGTTCTTCGACGCGGCGCGGCGGATAGCTGTCCCATGCCTGGCAGCCGGGGCAGTGCCAGAAGTACTGGTGCGCCTCGAAGCCGCAGGCCGCGCAGCGGTAGCGCATGAGCGGCCGCGTGGCCTGGTCGAGCGCGCGCTGCACCTGTGGATGGAACTGCTCGTGCTCGAAGCGTTCGCCCGCGAGCCAGCGCGAGGCCGCCACCAGCGAGGGCTGCTGCGCGAGGTGCGCGATATAGCCGTCGCGCGGCGTAGGGTTCGGTTCTTCGGCGGTGGCGCTCGGCTTGCCGCCGAGCGCCATCAGCGCTTCGAGCACGTCGATGGAGGGCGACTCGACATAGCGACGCTGCAGCAGTTCGAGCGCGTCGGCTTCGCGGTGCGCGGCCATGGCGGCTTGCTGCAGCGTGGCGGCGTACAGCGGCAGCGCCAGCGGCGAGGTCTCGCTCAGGGCCGCGAGCGTGTCGAAGGCTGCGTTCGCCTCGCCCTTGCGCAGTTGCAGGTTGGCGGTGTCGATGGCCGGGCGCGGTGCCTGCGGTGCCAGTTCGACGGCCTGCGCCAGCAGCTTTCCGGCGCCGGGCAGGTCGCCTGCTGCCACGCGCTCGGTCGCCTGCTCGCAGAGGTGATGCGCGCGGCGCGTGCTGTAGCTGGCCTGGTCGGACTCGTCGAGCTTCTGCGCCACATCGGCTGCCTGGGCCCATTCGCGCGAGCGTTCGTAGATGGCCAGCAGCGCGAGCCGGGCCTCGTTCTCGTAGCGCGTGCCCTCGAGCTTCTGCAGCGCGGCCTCTGCGCGGTCGAGCAGGCCGGCGCGAAGGAAGTCCTGCGCGAGCGCGTGCTGCGCGCGTTCGCGGTCGCTGCGGCTCAGGTCGCCGCGGCCCAGCAGGTGCTCGTGCACGCGCACCGCGCGCTGGTACTCGCCGCGGCGGCGGAACAGGTTGCCGAGCGCGAAGTGCAGTTCCTGGGTGTCGGGGTCGTTCTGCACCGCCTCGATGAAGGCGTCGATGGCCTGGTCCTGCTGCTCGTTGAGCAGGAAGTTGAGGCCGCGGAAATAGGCCTTGGGTGCCTGGCGGTTTTCGAGCTTGAGTTGCCGGATGTCGAAGCGCGATGCGAGCCAGCCCAGCACGAAGGCGACGGGCAGGCTGATCAGCAGCCAGCTGGGATCAAAGTCCATGTTGACGTGCGGCGGGAAGGTCGGTGGTGGCGATGGCCGGAGCGGCAGACGTTGCCATGGCTGCGGTCGTTGCAACGGTGGCCGGTGTCGAGGGTGGCTGGACGGCTTCGCCTGCGGACGGCGCCTGGGCCGCTGCGACCCGGTGCTTCCACCAGCCTGGCAGCATGCCCAGCGCGCCCACCACGAGGCCGCCCGCGAAGGCCGCGAGCACGACCAGCACCAGCGGCGCGCGCCAGTAGGTACCGAAGAAGAAGTAGACGGTCGCGTCGTGCTGGTTGTTCAGCGCGAAGGCGAAGAGCGTAAAAAAAATGGCTGCCTTGAGCAGCCACAGGAGGTATTTCATAGCCGTTCCCGTTGCCGGGAGCATTCTACGTTTGCGGGCATTCCGATGGTCCGCGCGTCAGGCCTTTCGGCTCTTGGCTTCCTTGCCCGCGTCGAGTTCGGCCGTCTTTGCGTCGACGGCTTCGCGCAGCGCCTTGCCGGGCTTGAAGTGCGGCACCCGCTTCTCGGGGATCTGCACGCTCTCGCCCGAGCGCGGGTTGCGGCCGATGCGCGGCGGGCGCCGGTTGACCGAGAAGCTGCCGAAGCCGCGGATCTCGATGCGGTGGCCGCGTACCAGCGCGTCGCTCATGGCGTCGAGGATGGTCTTGACGGCGTATTCGGCGTCGCGGTGCGTGAGCTGTGCAAAGCGGGCTGCGAGTTCTTCGACGAGGTCCGAGCGTGTCATAGGCCAAACATAAACGAAAAACGTGGGCGAAAAAAAAGACAGAGCGGCCCCAGGGCCTGCTCTGTCTTCCGGCTCAGCTTACTTGCTGTCGTTGTTGTCCAGCTTGGCGCGCAGCAGGGCGCCCAGGCTGGTCGTGCCCGCGTTCTCGCGTGCCGACTGCTGGCTCAGGCTGGCCATGGCGCCTTGCTCGTCGACCATGTCCTTCTGCTTGATGGACAGCTGGATGTTGCGGGTCTTGCGGTCCACGTTCACGACGATGGCCGTGACTTCGTCGCCTTCCTTCAGCACGTTGCGGGCATCTTCGACGCGGTCGCGCGAGATTTCCGAAGCACGCAGGTAGCCGACGATGTCTTCGCCGAGGTCGATCTCAGCGCCGCGGGCGTCGACCGTCTTGACCTTGCCGGTCACGATCTGGCCCTTGTCGTTCACCGTGGTGAAGGTGGTGAACGGGTCGCTGTCGAGCTGCTTGATGCCCAGCGAGATGCGCTCGCGGTCGACGTCGACAGCCAGCACGATCGCTTCGACTTCCTGGCCCTTCTTGTAGTTGCGAACGGCGGTTTCGCCGGCTTCGTTCCACGAGAGGTCCGAGAGGTGAACCAGGCCGTCGATGCCGGCAGCCAGACCCACGAACACGCCGAAGTCGGTGATCGACTTGATCGGGCCCTTGACGCGGTCGCCGCGCTTGGTGTTCTGCGCGAATTCCTGCCACGGGTTGGCCTTGCACTGCTTCATGCCCAGGCTGATGCGGCGCTTGTCTTCGTCGATTTCCAGGACCATGACTTCGACTTCGTCGCCCAGCGAGACGATCTTGTTCGGAGCGATGTTCTTGTTGGTCCAGTCCATTTCGGAGACGTGCACCAGGCCTTCGATGCCGGGCTCGAGCTCGACGAACGCGCCGTAGTCGGCGATGTTCGTGACCTTGCCGAACAGGCGGGTGCCTTGCGGGTAGCGGCGCGAAACGCCCATCCACGGGTCGTCGCCCATCTGCTTCAGACCCAGCGACACGCGGTTCTTCTCGGTGTCGAACTTGAGGATCTTGGCGGTGATTTCCTGGCCGGCCTGAACGACTTCGCTCGGGTGGCGTACGCGACGCCATGCCATGTCGGTGATGTGCAGCAGGCCGTCGATGCCGCCGAGGTCCACGAAAGCACCGTATTCGGTGATGTTCTTGACCACGCCGCGCACCACTGCGCCTTCCTTCAGCGTTTCCATCAGCTTGGCGCGTTCTTCGCCCATGCTGGCCTCGACCACGGCACGGCGCGACAGAACGACGTTGTTGCGCTTGCGGTCCAGCTTGATGACCTTGAATTCGAGGGTCTTGTTCTCGTAGGGGGTCAGGTCCTTGATCGGACGCGTGTCGATCAGCGAGCCCGGCAGGAACGCGCGGATGCCGTTGACCAGGACGGTCAGGCCGCCCTTGACCTTGCCGCTGGTGGTGCCGGTGACGAAGTCGCCCGATTCCAGTGCCTTCTCGAGGGCCAGCCACGAAGCCAGACGCTTGGCGGTGTCGCGCGAGAGGATGGTGTCGCCGTAGCCGTTTTCAACGCTGCCGATGGCAACGGAAACGAAGTCGCCGGCCTGCACTTCGAGTTCGCCCTTGTCGTTCTTGAACTCTTCGATCGGCACGTACGCTTCGGACTTCAGGCCGGCGTTGACGACGACGTGGTTGTGTTCCACGCGAACGACTTCGGCGGTGATGACCTCGCCCGTGCGCATTTCGGAACGCTTCAGGGACTCTTCGAACAGATCGGCAAAAGATTCAGACATTTATGTTTCCTTCCGTCAGGCAGGGTTGGCAGGCGCTCTTGCGAAATTGCGTGCGGCTGCTGTGGGTCTGTAGACGGCGGTTGGGTGGGCGTGAGCCCGGTTGGTTGAACAACCAGCAGGCCGGTGCGCTGTCGCGCGGAAGGAGCCTGCTGGAGCGGTATGCGCCTACGGATATTCCGTCGGGCGCCAGCTTTTCAAGCGGACCTGAAAGGCTGTGACTTCAGGCCGATCAAGCGTGCTCGAACGGCTGAATCTGCTGCCACCAGTCCAACACCGTGTCGATCGATTGCTCGATGGACAACTGCGAGTTGTCGAGGTGGCGGGCGTCCTGCGCCGGCTTCAGGGGGGCGACGCTGCGGGACGAATCCCTGGCGTCACGGGCCTCCAAGTCGGAGCGAAGACTGTCGAGTGTAGTCGAAATTCCCTTTGAAATCAACTGCTTATGCCGCCGTTCGGCGCGCTGGGCGGCGCTGGCGGTCAGGAAGACCTTGAGCGCGGCGTCGGGGAAGATCACCGTGCCCATGTCGCGGCCGTCGGCCACCAGGCCCGGCAGCTGGCGGAAACGCTGCTGCAGGGCCAGCAGCGCCTCGCGCACGGCCGGCAGCGCGGAGACGCGGGATGCGTCCATGCCGGCGGCTTCGGTGCGGATCTCGTCGCTCACGTCCTCGCCATCCAGAAGCACCTTGCCTTCGGTGAACTGCAGGGGCAGGGCGGCGGCCAGGGCCGCAACTTCGGCCTCGTGCTCTGCGTCGGCGCTCAGGCCGGCGCGGCGCACCGCGAGGCCTGTCACCCGGTAGAGCGAGCCCGAATCGAGGTAGTGGTAGCCAAGCAGGCGCGCCACCTCGGCGGCCAGCGTGCCCTTGCCGGAGGCGGTCGGGCCGTCGATGCAGATCACCGGCACCTCGGCGGCCTCGGCCACGGAGAACAGCGTCTCGAAGTAGTCGGGAAAGGTCTTGGCGACGCAGTGCGGATCGAGGATGCGCACCGGCACGCCCGCCGGATTGAACGCCGCCAGCGAGAAGCACATGGCCACCCGGTGATCGTCGTAGGTGCGGATGCTCGCCGGGAGCCAGCCGGCCTGCGCCAGCGGATGCACCCGGATGAAATCGGGCCCCGCCTCGACCGTGGCGCCGAGCTTGCGCAGCTCGTTGGCCATGGCGTCGATGCGGTCGGTTTCCTTCACGCGCCAGCTCGCGATGTTGCGCAGCGTGGTCGGGCCGTCGGCGTAGAGCGCCATCACGGCCAGTGTCATCGCGGCGTCCGGAATGTGGTTGGCGTCGATGTCGATGGCCTTGAGCGGCCAGGCGCCGCGACGGATCTCGAGCCAGTTCGGCCCGCTGTCGACCAGCGCGCCCATCTGGCGGGCAGCGTCGATGAAGCGGATGTCGCCCTGGATGGAATCGGCGCCCACACCCTCGATGCGGATGCCTTCCTTGCCGGAAACACCCATGGCGATGGCGCCGAGCGCGATGAAGTAGCTGGCGGACGAGGCATCCGCCTCCACGTGGATCTCGCCCGGCGAGCTGTAACGGCTGCCGGCCGGGATGGTGAAGCGCTCCCAGCCGTCGCGATGGACCTGGATGCCGAAGCGCGCCAGCAGGTTCAGCGTGATCTCGATGTACGGTTTGGAGATCAGCTCGCCGACCACCTCGATCACGATGTCGTTGGCCGCGGCCAGCGGCAGTCCCAGCAGCAGGGCGGTGAGGAACTGGCTCGACACGTCGCCGCGCACGCGGATCGGAGCGTCGAGCGCCAGGTCGCCGTGCGGCACCGGATGGATGCGCAGCGGCGGATAGCCGGGGTTGCCGAGGTAGTCGATGCGGCAGCCGAGCTGCGTCAGCGCGTCGACGAGGTCGCCGATGGGGCGCTCGTGCATGCGCGGAACGCCGCTGAGTTCGAATTCGCCGCCCAGCAGCGACAGCGCGGCCGTCAGCGGGCGCATCGCCGTGCCGGCATTGCCGAGGAAAAGGGGCAGCAGCGCCTCGCTGGGCTTCAGCTGTCCGCCGAGGCCGGTGATGCGCAGCGTACTGCCGGCCGGATCGACGCCGCAGCCCAGGGCGCGCAGCGCGTCGAGCATCACGCGGGTGTCGTCGGAATCCAGCAGGTCGTGGATGGTGGTGGTGCCGCTGGCGAGTGCCGCCAGCAGCAGCACGCGGTTCGAAATGCTCTTGGAACCCGGCAGCCGGACCGTGCCGGCCGCGCCCGCGAGGGGAGGGAGGTCGAGGAAAGCCGTCGAGAACATCTCAGTTGTCCTGCTGCTGCGACGAGGTGTCGGTGGCCGGCTTCCAGGCCGCCCGGGTCTTGCTGGCGGCGGCGATCGACAGCTCCAGCCCCTGCAGATCGCTAGCGGTCATCATCGCCTCGAAGTCGTCCAGGGCCTTGCGGAAGGCGCGCGACTGTTCGAGCACATGCTCCCGGTTGGCCAGCAGCACGTCGCGCCACATGACCGGATCGCTCGCGGCGATGCGCGAGAAATCGCGGAACCCCGGCCCCGCGAGGCTCAGGAAGCGCTCGCCCTGCGGCTGCGCGGCCAGGCCGTTGATGTACGCGAAGGCCAGCAGGTGCGGCAGATGGCTCACGGCGGCGAAGGCGCCGTCGTGCTCCTCGTGCGTCATCGTGACGACGTTGGCGCCGATGCCGCTCCAGACCTGCGTGGCCCGCTGCACGTTGGAGCGAAGCGTGGTCTTCACCGGGGTCAGCACGACCTGGCGGCCGGCGAAGAGCGATGCCTCGGCATGCTCGATGCCCGAAAGCTCCTTGCCGGCGATGGGGTGCGCCGGCACGAAGCTCGCGAACTGGCGCTGCAGGCCGTTGCGCGCAGCCTCGATCACGTCGCCCTTGGTCGAGCCCACGTCCATCACCAGCGTTTCGCTCGAGATGCCATGGCGGATGGCCTTGAAGGTGGCTTCGGAAGCAGCCACCGGCACCGCCAGCAGCACGATGTCGGCACCCGACACCGCCAGCAGCGCCGAGGGCGCCGCCACGTCGATCACGCCGAGCTGGCGCGCCCGCTCGGTGGTGGAGGGCGACTTGCTGTAGCCCACCACCCGTTTCACCAGTTTCGCGCGCTTGAGTGCGAGCGCGAAGGAGCCGCCCATCAGGCCGCAGCCGATCAGTCCCAGTTGTTCGAACATGCTGTCTCTGTGTGTCCGCCTGCCGCTCAGGCCTTGACGGGGTAGGCGCCGAGCACCTTGTAGAAGGCGCAGAGGCCGCGCAGCTCGGCCAGCGCGGCAGCCACGTTGGGCTGCGAGGGGTGGCCGTCGAGGTCGATGTAGAAGTAGTACTCCCACTGGCCCGTGCGCGCGGGGCGCGACTCGAAGCGCGTCATCGAGACGTTGTTGAGCTTCAGCGGCACAAGCAGGTCGTGCACCGCGCCGGGCCGGTTCGGCACCGAGACGATCAGGCTCGTGCAGTCGCGGCCCGATGCCGGCGGCATGGCCAGCGTCTGCGGCAGGCAGATCACCGAGAAGCGGGTGCGGTTGTACGAGTCGTCCTGGATCGCGTGCGCCACGATGTGCAGGCCGAAGCGCGTGGAGGCGCGTTCGCCGGCCAGCGCGGCCCACTTGGGATTGGTGGCCGCCAGACGCGCGCCCTCGGCGTTGCTCGACACGGCGCGGCGCTCGGCGTTGGGCAGATGCTTGGACAGCCAGGTCTGGCACTGCGCCAGCGCCTGCGGATGGGCCAGCACCGCCTCCACGCCTTCGAGCGAGTTGCTGCTGCGCAGCAGGTGGTGGCGAATCAGCAGGCTGACCTCGCCGACGACGTGCGTGGGCGAATGCAGGAACAGGTCGAGCGAGCGGGTGACCACGCCCTCGGTCGAGTTCTCGACGCCGACCACGCCGTACTGGGCGCTGCCCGCGGCGGTGGCGTGGAACACCTCGTCGAAGCTGGCGCAGTAGATCAGGTCTGCGGCGCCCCCGAAGTACTCGATGGCGGCCTGTTCGCAGAAGGTGCCTTCGGGGCCGAGCACGGCCACGCGCTGCGGCGATTCGAGCGCCAGGCAGGCCGACATGATCTCGCGCCAGATGGCGGCCACGTGGATGTCCTTGAGCGGGCCGCCATTGCTCTTCTGCATCTTGTCGATGACCTGCGCCACGCGGTCGGGGCGGAAGTACGGCGTGCCCTCGCGCTTCTTGACCTCGCCGACCAGCTCGGCCACGTGGGCCCGCTCGTTGAGCAGGCTCAGCAGGCGCTGGTCGAGCGAGTCGATCTGCACGCGCAGATCGGCCAGGCTTTCGGAATTGTCGGGAGAAGAGGAGGGTGGGGTGGGTGCGGAGGCGGTCATCGGTGCGAGCGGCTGGGCATGCGCCTAGGCATGCGATCGCTCGAATTCTCGCATGTAGGCCACCAGAGCCTGCACCCCTGCCAGCGGCATGGCGTTGTAAATGCTCGCGCGCATGCCCCCGACCGATTTGTGCCCCTTCAGCTGCAGCAGCCCGGCTTCGCGCGCGCCGGCCAGGAAGGCCTCGTTGCGGCTTTCATCGGCCAGGAAGAAGGGCACGTTCATGCGCGAACGGCAGCCCGGGTCGATGCGATTGGCGTAGAAGTCGGAGCCGTCGATGAAGTCGTACAGCAGCTGCGCCTTGGCGATGTTGCGCTGCTCCATGGCGGCGACACCGGTGTACTCGCCCTCGGTCTGCTCCAGCAGCCACTTGAACGTGAGTCCCGCCATGTAGATGCCCCAGGTCGGCGGGGTGTTGTACATGGACTGGTTGTCGGCCACGGTCTTGTAGTTGAAGGCGCTCGGGCAGATCTCAAGTGCATGGCCCAGCAGGTCGTCGCGCACGACCACGATGGTCAGCCCGGCGGGCCCGAGGTTCTTCTGGGCACCGCCGAAGGCCAGCCCCACGCGGCTCCAGTCGACGCTGCGCGAGGCGACGTGCGAGGAGAAATCGATGACCAGCGGCGCGCTGCTGCCGAGCGCGGCCAGGTCGGGCAGCTGCTGGAATTCGATGCCGTTGATGGTCTCGTTCGAGCACACGTGCACGTACGAGGCATCCTTGGAGAGCTGCCAGGTCGCGGGATCGGGCAGCTTCGTGTGCTGGTTGTCGGCATTGCTGGCGGCCACGCGCGCGTCGCAGTAGCGCTGGGCCTCCTTGTGCGACTTGGTGCTCCAGCTGCCGGTGATGACGAAGTCCGCGGCCTTGCCGCGCGACAGGTTCAGCGGAACGATGGCGTTCTCGCCCAGCCCGCCGCCCTGCATGAACAGGATGTGGAAGTTCGGGGGAATCGCCAGCAGCGCGCGGAGGTCGGCTTCGGCCTGCGTACAGATCGAGCCGAATTCCTTGCCGCGATGGCTCATCTCCATCACGCTCATGCCGCTGCCCTGCCAGTCGAGCATTTCGGCGGCAGCGCGCTGCAGCACCGCCTCCGGCATGGCAGCCGGACCGGCCGAGAAGTTGTAGGGGCGCTTGCCGGCCGGCGTCTGCTGCTGGGTCACGTTTCTCTTACTTCTTGGCTGGGGCCTTGGCAGGTGCCTTGGCGGGGGCTGCGCCACCGTCGGTGGGGGCGCCGAGTGCCTTGGCGACGGCGGTGTCGAGCGCCTGCATCTTGGGCTCGACCGAAGAGCGCGTTTCGGACACGAGCTTTTCCGTCAGGGCGGTCTGCATCTTGGGGTTCAGTTCCTGGTACTTCTTGCTCAACGGCGAGTTGATCCAGGCCAGCAGCTGCTTCAGTTCGTCTTCGCTGAAGTTCTGCTCCATCAGCGGGGTCAAGGCGCCCGGTGCCAGCTGCACGGCCTTGTCGCGCACGATGGGGTAGGTCTCGTCGAAGTACTTCTTCAGCTCGGCGTCGGCTGCCTTGGCGGCTGCTTCGCGCTTGGCTTCAGGCACCTGCGTCTGCAGGTACTGCGAACCCGCCTGTGCGATCGGGGCGCTCGATTGCTCGACCAGGCCACGAGCCAGCGATTCGATGCCGGGGCGCTGGATGTCGATGAACTGCTTGATGAGCGTGGCCTTGTCCTGGGCCATGGCGGCCATCGAGCTGCTTGCCAGGGCGACCGTCAGAAGTGCGAGTTTGATTTTTTTCACTGAGGATTCTCCGTTGAAGATGAGGAAGTATCGTCTGCGTCAGGCTCGGTTTCGCCGTTCGCGTCGTTTTCGACGATACGTTGTAGCCCGCTGAGTTTGGCGCCTTCGTCGAGACCGATCAGCGTAACGCCTTGCGTCGCGCGACCCATTTCACGAATCTCGGCCACCCGGGTGCGCACCAGCACGCCCTTGTCGGTGATGAGCATGATCTCATCATCCGCATGCACGAGAGTGGCGGCAACGACCTTGCCATTGCGCTCACTCTGTTGAATCGCGATCATGCCCTTGGTTCCCCGGCCATGGCGGGTGTATTCGGTAATGCTTGTTCGCTTTCCGTAACCATTTTCGGTGGCTGTGAGCACGCTCTGCTGCTCGTCCTCGGCCACCAGCATCGCGATCACGCCCTGTCCGGCCTCGAGCGACATGCCGCGCACGCCACGGGCATTGCGGCCCAGCGGGCGGACGTCTTCCTCGTCGAAGCGCACGGCCTTGCCGCCGTCGCTGAAGAGCATCACGTCGTGCTTGCCGTCGGTGAGCGCGGCGCCGATCAGGTAGTCGCCCTCGTCGAGGTTCACGGCGATGATGCCGCCCTTGCGCGGGTTGCTGAACTCGTCGAGCGCGGTCTTCTTTACCGTGCCCATCGAGGTGGCCATGAACACGTACTGGTCGGCCGGGAAGTTGCGCTTGTCGCCGGTCAGCGCCAGGGCGACGTTGATCTTCTCGCCTTCCTGCAGCGGGAACATGTTGACGATCGGGCGCCCGCGCGAGCCGCGCGAACCCGCCGGCACTTCCCACACCTTGAGCCAGTAGAGCCGGCCGCGGTTGGAGAAGCACAGGATGTAGTCGTGCGTGTTGGCGATGAAGAGCTGGTCGATCCAGTCGTCATCCTTGGTGGTGGTGGCCTGCTTGCCGCGGCCGCCGCGCTTCTGCGCTCGGTACTCGCCCAGCGGCTGGCTCTTGATGTAGCCGCTGTGAGAGAGCGTGACCACCATGTCTGTCGGCGTGATCAGGTCTTCGGTCGAGAGGTCGTAGGCGCTGTGCTCCACCTGGCTGCGGCGCGCACCGATCTTCGACTGGCCGAACTCCTGCTTGAGGGTGCCGAGTTCATCGCCGATGATGGTCGAGACGCGCTCGGGCTTGGCCAGGATGTCGAGCAGGTCGTCGATCTCGGCCATGACTTCCTTGTACTCGGCGACGATCTTGTCCTGCTCGAGGCCGGTCAGGCGCTGCAGGCGCATCTGCAGGATTTCCTGGGCCTGCGTTTCCGACAGGCGGTAGAGGCCATCGTTGCCCATGCCGAACTCGCGCTCGAGGCCCTCGGGGCGGTAGTCGTCGGCATTGACCACGCCGCCGTCGGCGCGCGTGCGCGTGAGCATCTCGCGCACCAGCTTGCTGTCCCAGCTGCGCGTCATGAGTTCGGCCTTGGCCACGGGCGGCGTTGGCGACTCGCGGATGATGCGGATGAACTCGTCGATGTTCGCCAGCGCCACCGCCAGGCCTTCGAGCACGTGGCCGCGCTCGCGGGCCTTGCGCAGGTTGAAGACCGTGCGGCGGGTGACCACCTCGCGGCGGTGCTGCAGGAAGACCTCGATCAGGTCCTTCAGGTTGCACAGCTTCGGCTGGCCGTCGACCAGCGCGACCATGTTGATGCCGAAGGTGTCCTGCAGCTGGGTCTGCTTGTAGAGGTTGTTGAGCACCACCTCGGGCACTTCGCCTCGCTTGAGCTCGATGACCAGGCGCATGCCCGACTTGTCGGACTCGTCCTGGATGTGGCTGATGCCCTCGATCTTCTTCTCGTGCACCAGCTCGGCCATGCGCTCCTGCAGCGTCTTCTTGTTGACCTGGTAGGGGAGCTCGTCGACGATGATTGCCTGGCGCTGGCCGCGGTCGATATCCTCGAAGTGGCACTTGGCGCGCATCACGACCTTGCCGCGGCCGGTGCGGTAGCCGTCCTTCACGCCGTTGATGCCGTAGATGATGCCGGCGGTGGGGAAGTCGGGGGCGGGAACGATCTCCATCAGCTCGTCGATGCTGGCCTGCGGGTTGCGCAGCAGGTACAGGCAGGCGTCCACGACCTCGTTCAGGTTGTGCGGCGGGATATTCGTGGCCATGCCGACCGCAATACCGCCGGAGCCGTTGACCAGCAAATTCGGCAGCTGGCTCGGCAACACCTTGGGCTCTTTTTCGGAGCCGTCGTAATTGTCCTGGAAGTCGACGGTTTCCTTGTCGATATCGGCCAGCATTTCGTGCGCAATTTTGGCCAGCCGGATTTCCGTATACCGCATTGCGGCCGCGTTGTCTCCATCGACGGACCCGAAGTTGCCCTGGCCGTCGACCAGCATGTGGCGCATCGAGAAGTCCTGGGCCAGGCGCACGATGGTGTCGTAGACCGACTGGTCGCCGTGCGGGTGGTACTTACCGATCACGTCGCCGACGATACGGGCGGACTTCTTGTACGGGCGGTTCCAGTCGTTGTTGAGCTCGTGCATCGCGTAGAGCACGCGGCGGTGCACCGGCTTGAGGCCGTCACGGGCATCGGGAAGCGCTCGGCCCACGATCACGCTCATGGCGTAATCGAGATAGCTGCTGCGCATTTCCTCTTCGAGACTGATGGGCAGGGTTTCTTTTGCGAACGAGGTCATGAGCAAGGGGCTGGCGGCAGGAAGGCGAAATTTTACGCTGTGAGGGGTGTCGCACCGCCGCAACACAAGGCGCCTATTCCGCCTCCGTCCTACGCTTCCGGGCCGTCCTGCGGGCTGTTTGCCAAAGACCCTATGGCACAATCGCCTCAACGTTTTGGGTGGTGGTCACTTAAAGCGTCCTTGATTCGCAGCGCGGCTGCGGCTTTTTCCCCAAGAGGAGAACCATGAAGAAACTGAATAAAGTGGCGATGATGTTTGCAGTCGCTGCGCTCGCCACTGCCGCCGGCGCGCAGACCCGTGTCACCGCTGCGGACGGCGGTCCTACGATCGACAACTGGCAAAACGGCACCGGCGAACTGGTTTGGAAGAACGGCACGAATGAACTGTGCTGGCGCGATGCCAACTGGACGCCTGCTACGGCTGCCGCCGGTTGCGACGGTGCTCTGGTTCCTGCGGCTCCCGCTGCCGTGGCTCCCACCCCCGGCGCCCCGACCCCCCCGCCCGCTGCACAAGTCGCAGCTTCGAAGGTGACCTTCGCTGCTGACGCCTTCTTCGACTTCGACAAGTCGGTTCTGAAGCCCGAAGGCCGCGCCAAGCTGACCGACCTGGTCGAGAAGATCCGTGGCGTCAACCTGGAAGTCATCATCGCTGTCGGCCACACCGACTCGATCGGTACCGACGCCTACAACCAGCGTCTGTCGGTGCGCCGCGCCGAAGCCGTCAAGGCCTTCCTGGTCTCGAAGGGCATCGAACGCAATCGCGTCTACACCGAAGGCAAGGGCAAGAAGCAGCCTGTGGCTGACAACCGCACCAAGGAAGGCCGCGCCAAGAACCGTCGCGTGGAAATCGAAGTGGTCGGCACCCGCGCCAACTAATCGATCGATTCCCATCGACAATGAAACCCCGCTTCGGCGGGGTTTTTTTATGGCCGCCGAATTCGCGATTGATCTTCGGTAAAGGCTGACCGATGTTTAACGGACATCGCTCGTTTCATAATCGCTTCATGACAGAAAACCTGAATGCGGATCCGGCCGAACTGGCCAAGTTTTCAGAGCTCGCTCACCGCTGGTGGGATTTGGAAAGCGAATTTCGCCCGCTGCACGAAATCAATCCATTGCGCTTGGAATGGATTGACGGTATTGCTTCAATTTCGCAACGTCGCGTACTGGATATTGGTTGCGGCGGCGGCATTCTGGCCGATTCGATGGCCCGCAAGGGCGCCGAGGTCCTGGGAATCGACCTCGCAGGCAGGGCGCTCAAGGTGGCGCAGCTGCACGCCCTCGAGGCCGGCACCAAGGGCGTGAAGTACCGCGAGATCAGCGCCGAAGCACTGGCTGCGGAACAGCCCGGGAGTTTCGACGTCGTCACCTGCATGGAAATGCTCGAGCATGTGCCGCAGCCGGCCTCGGTGATCCAGGCCTGCGCCTCTCTTGTGAAACCGGGCGGATGGGTGTTCTTCTCGACGATCAACCGCAACCTGAAGGCCTTCATGCTGGCGATCGTGGGCGCGGAGTACGTGCTCGGCATGCTGCCGCGTGGTACTCATGAATATGCAAAACTGATCCGGCCCAGCGAACTGGCCGGCTACTGCCGTGCGGCCGGCCTCGATCTGCGGCACACCCGCGGGCTGGAGCACAACCCCCTGACCCGGCGCTACTGGCTCAGCGACGACACGAGCGTCAACTACATGTTCGCCACGCAGAAGCCGGGACCGCGAGGATGATGGGCGTCGACACAAAGGCCGTGCTGTTCGACCTCGACGGCACGTTGATCGACAGCGCCCCCGACCTGGGGGCCGCTGCCGACAAGATGCGCACCGATCGCGGCCTCGACTCTCTTCCGCTGGAGCGCTACCGTCCCATGGCCGGGGCGGGCGCGCGCGGCATGCTTGGTGTGGCGTTCGGCATCACGCCGGAGTCGCCGGAGTTCCCCGGGTTGCGCGAAGAGTTCTTCGTGGCCTATGAGCGCCGCATGCTGCTCAATACCCGGGTGTTCGACGGCATCCAGGCGCTGATCGAGGCACTGCGCGAGCGCGGGCTCCTGTGGGGTGTCGTCACCAACAAGTCGATGCGCTTCACCGATCCGCTGACGCGGGCCATTCCGCTCTTCGGGAGCGCGGGCGCCGTGGTGAGCGGCGACACCACGCCGTTCGCCAAGCCGCATCCCGAGCCCCTGCATGAGGCGGCGCGTCGGCTCGGGGTGCCTTCCGAATCGTGCATCTACGTGGGCGACGACGAGCGCGACATCATCGCGGGCCGTGCAGCGGGCATGCGCACGGTCGCTGCGACATACGGCTACATGGGCACCCAGGCCGATTCGACTCTCTGGGAAGCCGATGCTTCGATAACTTCACCCCTCGAGCTCTTGAAGTTGCTCGATAGCGCCTAAAATACGCTTTCCTTGGGGCTGCACTGGTTTCGACGTGGGTTCGGAGTCGCAGCGGGGCATGTCGAGCTGAATGCGCTCGTAAAACAGATTCAAACAAACTAACTGCAAACGACGAACGTTTCGCACTCGCTGCTTAATTGCCAGTGAGCCTTGCAACAGTTGGCCGATGGGCTGGGCAAGGGGGTCTGGAGCAATCCTGACCTCCCGGCTGCAAGGATAACTACATGGGCTGGCTCCGATCCGGGTACCTTGGGTCGGGGCGAGAAAATAGGGTGCTGGCGTCCGGTTTAGCGTGTGACTGCGCGACTCCGGAAGCGAGATTCAAAACAGATCACTAAACATGTAGAACTGCGCGATGAAGGCTTGCGGACGGGGGTTCAAATCCCCCCAGCTCCACCAACATGACGTCCGAGGGCGTTCACTGAAATCGGTGAACGCCCTTTTTCATTGGGAAATCGCCTGCTGGCACCCCAGTGGCACCCGGCGGAGTCCTCAGGGTATTGGTCATTCCGACCAGCGCAAACAGCCGTTGCGCACCCATGTTTCTATCTGCTTTCCCGATTGTTCCGAATCGATCCGGGATAGCTCAGTCCACGAATGGTCAGTTCACTCGGACCTGGGCTCTCGCACCGCGAGTTCGTGGCGTACAGCCTGCGCCAGGGCGAGCAGCGACGGTCCGAGGTCCTGCGCGATTGCTTCGATCGACTCCTGTGTCGAAAGGCTGATATTCAACACGTAGATGCTGCCTTCCACCTCCAGCGGTGTAGCCAGCGCAACCACCTCGGGCTGCCACGCCGCGGCGCAGAAGCCTCGCGCGCGGACGTCGGTGCACGCTTTCCTGATCTCGGACTCGATGCCTTTCCACTTGACGCGTCGTTTTGAAAGAAGCTGCATGAGCTGGGTCCGGTGCTGCGGCGTGAGTGCGGCCAGGTATGCGCGTCCCAGCGAGGTGAGCTCCATCGGCACGCGCTGGCCGGAAACCACGTGGCGAAGCGCGGCGCGCCTGGCGTAGCGAATCGACTCCAGGTAGACCATCTCGTCCCGGTCGGGTGCCGCCAGCCCCACGTTGATATGGCGCTGCCGGGCCAACTCGAGCATGCGCGGAGCCGCTGCCTGCAGCACGCGCGATGCGGTGCGCATCGCATGGGAGAGGCTCAGGACCGCGGGCGCCAGCCGATACGCACGCTCGGCCTTGTCGAGCTGCAGCATCCCGCTGCCGACCAGGGTTTGCGTGAGCCTGCTCACCGTGGCCTTGGACAGGCCCGTGCGCTCGGCCAGTTCGCCGTTGCCCAGCAGCTCCGAGCCGGGGCGGAACGCGCGAAGAATCTCCACGCCCCGCTCCAGCGAGCGGTTCGCGGGCGACCGTCCTGGCTTGTGATCGAGGAAGAAGCGGGCTTGATCAGTCATGGCACTGGATGAGAGAAGAGCCTGGATCATCGCAGGGAAATTCCAAGCAGTGGAATTGCATCCCCCGAACCGGAGTGCTTCCTCCTAAAGTCCGTGCACCCACTTGCGGCGTAGCCAAGAACGTCCGCGATCACCAGGGATTCACTACTTGGTTCTGGAGACATCAGATCATGACTGCTCATGGCTTGCGCAGGATGCGCGCGCTTTTCCTTCTCTTCCTCGGCTTCACTGCTTTCTTCGCCTTCGGCACGGCATTCGCCGCCTACCCCGACAAGCCCATCCGCTTCGTGGTGCCGTTCGCTCCCGGCGGGGGTACCGACATCATCGCCCGCACTTTGGGCGTCGAAATGTCCAAGGATCTCGGCCAGCCCGTGATCGTCGACAACAAGCCGGGCGCCGGAACGCTGATCGGCACCGACAACGTGGCCAAGAGCGCGCCGGACGGCTACAGCGTGGTGGTCGCCTCGTTCGCCCATGCCGTCAACCCGGCGCTGCAGCCCAAGCTTCCGTACGGCAGCAACAAGGCTTTCGCGCCGGTCATCCTCATCGGGCGCGGCCCCAACGTGCTGGTGGTGCGGCCCGACAGCCCCTACAAGTCGGTGGCCGACCTGGTCGCCGCAGCCAAGGCCAATCCGGCCAAGCTGACCTTCGCGTCGCAGGGCGCGGGCACCTCCGCCCACTTGGCCGGCGAGATGTTCGCCAACCTCGCGAAGGTCAAGCTCTCGCATATTCCCTACCGCGGCGCCGGTCCGGCGCTCACCGACCTGCTCGGCGGCCAGGTCGACATGATGTTCGCCACCGCCGCGGCGGTGTCCACCTTCGTCGACAGCGGCAAGCTGCGCGCGCTCGGCGTGACCACGGCGCAGCCTTCACCCGCGTTCAAGGGCGTGCCGGCCATCGCCGCCAGCGTGCCGGGCTATGTGGTGGAGAGCTGGTACGGCCTGTACGTGCCCGCCGGCACGCCGGCGGCAGTCATCGACCGGCTCAACGCCGCGGCCCGCAAGGCGGCGCGCGCGCCCGACTTCGTGCGAAAGATCGAGCACGAAGGCCTCGTCATCAATGCCGGCCCGCCGGCGGAACTCGACACCTACGTGCGGGCCGAGGAAGAACGCTGGGCGCGCGTGATCAAGGAAAACGGCATCAAGGCCGATTGAACGGCAGCCACCGGCCAGCCCCCAGGAAGAAGAACATGACCCACACCCTCATCGACTATCAGGTGACGGACGCCATCGCGACCGTGACATTCAACCGCCCGGACAAGCGCAACGCCATGAGCGACGACATGCGCACCGAGTTCATCGACGTGCTGGAGCGCGTGACCGCCGACAAGGGCATCCGGGCGATGGTGCTCACCGGAGCGGGCAAGGGCTTCTGCGCGGGCGGCGACATCAGCGGGATGCAAAAGCGCATGAACGCGCCGGCGGGGGAGGTCGGCTTCAACGGCTGGCACCGCCAGCAGCGCGTGCACCACGTGCAGGCCCTGCTGCACACCATGCCCAAGCCGGTGATCGCGGCCGTCAACGGCGCTGCCTCGGGGCTGGGCGCCGACACCGCGATGGCATGCGACTTCGTCATCGCCAGCGAGTGGGCCAGCTTCACCTGGAGCTATGTGCTGCGCGGCATCATTCCCGACGGCGGCGGCATGTACTTCCTGCCGCGCCGCGTGGGCCTGCCCAAGGCCAAGGAACTGATCTTCACCGGCCGCCAGGTCAAGGTGGACGAAGCCCTCGCGCTGGGCATCGTCGATCGCAAGGCGAGTGCCGAAACGCTCCTGGCCGACGCGCAGGCGTGGGCGCGCGAGCTGTCGTCCGCGTCTTCCACCGCGCTGGCGCTGACGAAGACCATCCTCAACCAGAGCTTCGAGCTCTCCTCGCACGACGTGTTCGCGCAGGGCAGCCAGGCCCAGGGCATCTGCTACACCAGCAGCGAGCACCGCGCGTCGGTGGAGGCCTTCCTGGCCAAGACGGCTTCGAAGGAGTGAGGCCATGAACGAAGCCATCGCCAAACTGCTCTCCCCGCGCAGCGTCGCCGTCATCGGCGCCTCGGCCGATCCGAAGAAGACCACGGGCCGGCCGGTGGCCTACCTGCAGAAGCACGGCTTCGCGGGGCGCATCATGCCGGTGAACCCGAAGGTCGAGCGCATCGGCGAGCTGCCGTGCTACCCCGACATCGCTTCGCTGCCCGAGGTGCCCGACGTCGCAGTCGTGCTGCTGGGCGCCGAGCGCGCCCACATGGCTGTGAAGGAACTCTCGCAGCGCGGCTGCGCCGCCGCCATCGTGCTGGCCAGCGGCTACACAGAGACCGGCGAGGAGGGCGCGCGTCGCCAGCAGCAGCTGGTGGAGGCTGCCGGTGCGATGCGCATCCTGGGGCCGAACACCATCGGGCTCGTCAACCTCACCGACAACATCGTGCTGTCGCCGTCGGGTGCGCTGGAGATGGACGAGTTCCAGGCCGGCGGCATCGGCGTGGTCTCGCAGAGCGGGGGCATCCTGGGCTCGCTGCTGTCGCGCGCCGCGGCGCGCGGCATCGGCCTGTCGAAGCTGATCTCCACCAGCAACGAGGTCGACCTGGAGCTGGCCGATTTCATCGATCACCTCGCCGAAGATCCGGCCACCAAGGTGATCGCGCTGTACGTCGAGACCGTGCGCGACCCGGCAAGATTCCGCGCCGCCTGCCTGAAGGCCGCGCGCATGGGCAAGCCGGTGGTGGCCTTCAAGATCGGCCGCTCCGAGGCGGGCGCGAAGGCCGCCGTGTCGCACACCGGCGCGATGGCCGGCGCCGACAGCATGTACGACGCGCTGTTCAGGCAGGTCGGCGTGATCCGCGCGCAGAGCTTCTCCGACCTGCTCGACATTCCGGCAGCGCTGTGCACCGGCCGCAAGCTGCGCGGCGCGCGCGTCGCGATCCTCACCTCCACCGGCGGCGCCGGCACGCTGGTGTCCGACGACCTGGGCGTGGCAGGCTTCGACACGCCCGCGCCCGACGCGGCCACCGCCGATGCGCTGCGCGCGCTGCAGACCGGCAGCGAAGCCGTGCTCGACCGAAACCCCATCGACGTGACGCTCGCGGGCCTGCGCCCCGACCTGCTGCGCGGTGCCATCAATGCGCTGCTGGCGAGCCCGAGCTACGACGCGCTGGTGATCATCGTCGGCTCCTCCAGCCTCGCAATGCCCGAGCTGCTGGCCGGTGCCATCCGGGAATGCCTGCCCAACTCCGACAAGCCGGTGATGGCCTATGTGAGCCCGCATGCGCCTGAAGTGGGCGCGCTGCTCACGCGCCGCGGCGTGCCGGCCTTCACCGCCGCCGAGAGCTGCACGGCTGCGCTGGCCGGGATGCTGCGCGTACAGCGCTTCGTGGCGCCTGCCCAAGACGAGGCGGCACCGCCGCTGGTCGAGGCCGGCGACCTGCCATCCGGCTCGCTCGACGAGGCGCAGGCCAAGCAGCTGTTCTCGCGTTTCGGCGTGCCCTGCGCCGCGGAACGCGTGGTCGCGTCGCCCGCCGAGGCCGAAGCCGCCGCGCGCGAGCTTGGCGGGCGAGTGGTGCTCAAGATCCTGTCGTCGCAGATCACGCACAAGAGCGACGTGGGCGGCGTCGCCGTCGGCCTGGGCGCCGACACCATCGGCGAGCGCATCGGCCGCATGGCGGCCGAGGTGAAGAGCCGCACCGGCACGGATGCGCAGCGCTTCCTGGTGCAGGAGATGGTGGCGGGCGGCACGGAGCTGATCCTGGGCATGCACCGCGACGCACTGGGCACGGCCATCCTGCTGGGCATGGGCGGCGTGACGGCCGAGCTCTTCAAGGACACCACCATGCGCCTGCTGGCGCAGGACGCACAACACGGGCAGAGCCTGAAGCCGCTGAGCCGCGCCGAGGCGCTGTCGATGGCGCAGGACCTCAAGACCTGGCCGCTGCTCGACGGCTTCCGCGGCCGGCCGAAGGCCGACGTCGAGGCGCTGGTCGACGCGATCGTCGCCTTCTCGGTCATGGCGGCGCAGTTCGGCGAGCGCCTGGTCGAGGCCGAGATCAACCCCGTCTTCGTGCTGCCGCAGGGGCAGGGCGTGCGTGCCGCCGATGGGGTGGTGGTGCTGGCCTGAGCGGCGCGCCGGCAGGGTTCGCCGCTGCTTACCTTTTTTCTTTTCTCGAACCGATCGGAAACCCATGCACGCCACCGAGACATTCGCCCGTTACGCCACCGAATTCCGCCAGGCCCGGCTCGACGACGAGGTGCTTCACCACGCCAAGCGCGCGGTGATCGACTGGCATGCCGCGCTGTTCCCGGGGCTCGACGTCGCACCGATGCCGCAGCTTCGCACGCTGCTGGCCGACGACATCGGCCGCGGCCGTGCACGCCTGCCCGACGGGCGCCCTATACCCGCCCGCGCAGCCGCGCTGCTCAACGGCACCGCGGCCCATGCGGCCGAGGTGGACGACAGCTTCCGCGACGCCATGTACCACCCGGGCGCGGCCACCGTGGCGGCGGCGCTCGCCATCGCTCAGGAGCGCGGCGCCAGCGGGCTGGACTTCCTGCGTGGCGTGGTGCTCGGCTACGAGGTCTCCACCCGCATCGGCGTGGCGATGGGGCGGGCCCACTATCGCTATTGGCACAACACCGGCACGGTGGGCACCTTCGGCGCGGCTGCATCCGCCGCCGGCCTCCTCGGGCTGCACGGCGCGCCCTTCGCCCATGCGCTCGCCACGGCCGCAACCTTCGCGGCGGGGCTGCAGCAGGCCTTCCGAATGGATTCGATGTCCAAGCCGCTGCATGCGGGCCGGGCCGCCGAAGGCGGCCTGCTCGCCGCGCAGCTGGCCGCGCAGGGCGTGACCGGTTCGCTCGACGTGCTCGACGGCGAGGCAGGCTTCGGCCGCGCCATGAGCGACGGCCCCGACTGGTCGGCGGTGGGCGACACGCTCGGGCGCGACTTCCACATCAAGCGGCTGACCTTCAAGAACCACATCGGATGCGGCCACACCTTCGCGGCCATCGACGGGGCCCTGGAGCTGGCGCGCCGGCACGGTCTGCGGGCCGCGGACATCCGCCGCGTCCACGTGGCCACCTACGGCCCGGCGCTGGACATCGCCTGCTACGAGGATCCGCGCACCGAGAACGAGGCCCGCTTCAGCATGCGCTTCGTGGTGGCGACCGCGCTCGTGCACGGCAGCGTCCGCCTTGCGGCCTACACGCCCGAGCGGCTGGCCGATGCCGACGTGCGCGCCATGATGGCGCGCATCACGGCCGTGGTCGAACCGGAGATCGACGCGGCCTTCCCGGGCCGGCGTTCGGCCCGCGTCGAGATCGAGACGAACGATGGCCAGCGCCACGCCTGGCTGCAGCCTGACCGCAAGGGCGACCCCGAGCTGCCGCTGTCGGACGCGGAGCTCGACGACAAATTCCTGGAGCTCGCTGCGCCGGTGATCGGCGCCGAGCGTGCGCAGGCCCTGCTGCGCAACATCTGGTCGCTCGACAAGGCCGATGGGCTGCAGGGGCTGACGGCCTGAGGGGCTGCCAGCGTACGACACCGCCTTCGCGCGTTCGGTATCGACGGTCCGCGCCTGCAGGCATGCAGCGCGGAGAACCGTCGCGCCTGCGCGCTCGATTTCCACGCACGAGACCCAGACGGCGGGGGCGACGCGGTGGCCCGCAGACTTTCTTCGCCATTGCACGGCTAGATAGCAGAAAAACATATCTGCTATAGGAGCCATGTGCTTACCCTTGATGTCGGCCCCTGAAAGACTCCAGGCATGGAGACGAAAGATTCAACCGCACAGGCCGCGACGCATGCCCCCGTATCGCGCAAGCTGATCACCTATCCCTCGGCGCGCGACGGTGCGCAGATCCGCATCGAGTACGCCGACGAAGGCGAGGGGCCCGCGATCTGCATCCTTCCTTCGCTCGCGCGGTCCGGGCGCGACTACGACGAGGTCGCGGCCATGCTGGCTCGCGAGGGCTTTCGAGTGCTGCGTCCGGAGCCGCGCGGCATCGGCCGCAGCCAGGGGCCGATGCAGTCGCTGGACATGCACGACTTCGCTGCCGACGTGGCGGCAGTGCTGGACCACGAGTGCACCGGCCCGCTCGTGGTGGTGGGTCACGCATGGGGCAGCCAGCCAGCACGCACGCTGGCCGCGGACCGCCCGGACCTCGTGCGCGGCGTGGTGATGGCAGCCGCATCGGCGGGAAAGCTGCCGCCCGGGTCGCAGGAGAAGCCGTACGGCCGCCTGCGCGATGCGATCGACGGCGCGGGCGACCCGAGCCTGTCCGAAGCGCAGCGCATCGACTGCCTGCGGCGCGCCTTCTTCGCCCCGGGCCATGACCCGCGCGTCTGGCTGGACGGCTGGAGTGCCGAGGCGCACGAGGCGCAAAGCCACGCCCGGCGCGTGACGCCGGTCGACGACTACTTCTCCGCGGGCCAGCACGTGCCCATCCTCGATCTGCAGGCCGAGCACGACGCGGTGGTGATTCCCGGCGTGATGAAGCCCTACCTGGGCGACCGGGTCACGGTGCAGGTGGTCCGTGGCGCGGGCCACGCGATGGCGCCGGAACAGCCTCGCGCGATGGCCGACGCGATCGCAGCGTTTGCGCAGCGCGTCTACGGCTCGCGCGCTGGCGCATAGCGCAACGAGGCGGCCGGCTCAGCCATGGCGGCGTCACTCGAATCACATCAATACACCAGGAGACAACATGGTCAAGAAATCCAGCCTTTCCGGCCTGAAGCTGGCGCTCGCCGGCGCGGCGCTGCTCGTGGGCGCCTTCGCTCATGCGCAGGGCTATCCGAACAAGCCGATAAGAATGGTCATTCCCTACACGCCGGGCGGCTCGATCGACACCGTCGGGCGCCTCGTGGCGGACCAGCTGCAGCGACAGCTCGGACAACCCATCGTGATCGACAACGCGCCGGGCGCCTCGGGCTTCGTGGGGGCGATGCATGTGAAGAAAGCCAAGCCCGACGGCTACACGCTGCTGTTCAACGCATCGAGCCAGGCCTACCTGCCGCTGGTCGTCGCGAAGAAGACCTACGACGCGCAGCGCGACTTCACCCCCGTGGGGCAGATCGGCTACGTGCCGCTGATCGTCGCCGTCAACAACGACGTGCCGGCCAAGACCATGGGCGAGTTCGTGCGGCTGGCCAAGGCCAATCCGAACAAGTACACCTGGGCGACCTCCGGGCTCGGCACCACCAGCCACCTGAGCGAGGAGATGGTCAACCGCGCACTGGGCCTGCAGATGGAGATCGTTGCCTACAAGGGCGCCGTGCCGCAGCTGACCGACGTGATCGGCGGCCACGTCTCGGCCGCGATCTCGCCGATGCCCGGCGTCGCGCCCTTCGTGCAGGGAGGACGCCTGCGTCCGCTTGCGGTGACCAGCAAGGTGCGTGTTCCGTCCATGCCGGATGTGCCGACGCTGTCCGAGGCGGGCATGCCCGGCTTCGAGCTGCTGTCGTGGTACGGCATCTGGGGCCCCGCGGACCTTCCCGCGGACATCGCGAACCGGCTCAACAGCGAGATCGCCAAGGCAGTCGATGCGCCTTCACTGAAGGCCAAGTTCGCCGAGCTCTCCTTCATACCCGTGAAGTCCAGCCCGGCGCAGTTCAGGCAGCTGATCGCGGACGACCTCGCCAAGATCGGCAAGGCGGTGAAGGATGCGGGCATCCGTATCGACTTCTGAGATTCACTCTTCGCCGGCTGGCATCGGCGCCGCCGGCCGATACGCGCGAAAGTCCAGCGCCCGCAGCAGCCTCGCGGTCTCCTGGATGAGGCGGCTGGCGGGCCGCGCGGTCGGCATTGCCAGCACCAGGCTGTTCCACATGGCCGGAGGCCCGATGGGGGCTGCCCGCACCTTCGCGCGGCGCGCGCTGAGATTGAGCGCGCTCTCGGGCAGGATGGAGCAGGCCATTCCTTCCTCGACCACCGTCAGCGCCGTGTGCACGGCACCCACTTCGGCCACGATGTTCAGGTTGATCTTGCGCGGCAGCATCACCGCGTCGACCAGGCTTCGGATGGGGTTCGGCACGGCGGGCAGGATCAGCGGGAAATCGGCAAGGGATGCCAGCGAGACGCGCTCGGGCAGCCGATAGCCTTCTGGCGTGACGAGCAGCAGCCGCTCGCGCATCAGGGGCTCGTAGCTCAGCAACGGCGTTGGCGGAGGGTCGAAGAGCACGCCGACGTCGATGCGCCCGGCCAGCAAGCCCTCGCGCAGCGAGAGGCTCAGCCCTTCCACCACCGACAGCATCGCATTGGGCAGCCGTTCGCGGAACTCCCGCACGAGCGGCACGCACAGGCCGCTGGCTACCCGGTTCGGCAGCCCTACCACCACCTTGCCGGCGGGCTCGTCGCTCATCTCCTTGATCTCGAACAGGGCCTGCGCGGCTGCGTTGAGCATGACGCGGGCATGGGCTTGCAGCGCATGGCCCGCCTGCGTCGGTGTGACGCCGCGGCCGGTGCGTTCCAGCAGGCGCTGGCCGAGCTCCTGTTCAAGCAATGCGACCTGTCGGCTGATGCTCGGTTGCGCCAGGTTCAGGGCGGCCGCGGCGCGGCTGAAGCTGCCTTTCTCGACCACGACGACGAAGTACTCGAGCTGTTTGAGATCCATAGCGCAAAGACATATCTGATATAGGCCTCATTCGATTTAACTTTGCTTGCGTTCGGCCCAGACTCAAGGTTTTCCCGGGGAAGCCGGGCTCGAGGAGCAACGATGAAGAGATTCGAATCGAAGGTCGCGATCGTGACCGGCGCGGGCTGCGTGGGCGCAGGCTGGGGCAACGGTCGCGCGATGGCCGTGCGGCTCGCGGAGGAGGGCGCCAGGGTGCTCGCGGTCGACCGCGACGCCGAGCGCCTGGCCGAGACCCTGTCGCTCGCTGGCAGCGCCGCGGCATCCATCACCACCTGCATCTGCGACGTGACCAGCTCCGCGAGCGTGCAAGCGATGGTCGAGGCCTGCATCGAGACCTATGGCGCGCCCGACATCCTGATCAACAACGTCGGCGGCTCGGCCGCGGGCGGCCCGGTGCAGCTCAGCGAGGAGGCCTGGGACACGCAGATCGACGTCAACCTCAAGAGCGTGTTCCTCACCTGCAAGCACGTGCTGCCGCACATGATCGAGCGCAAGCGCGGCGCCATCGTCAACGTGGCCTCGACCTCGGGCCTGCGCTGGACCGGCAGCGCGCAGGTGGCCTATGCGGCCAGCAAGGCCGGCGTGATCCATCTGTCGCGCGTGGTGGCGGTCCAGCATGCGGCCGACGGGGTGCGCGTCAACACGGTGGTGCCGGGACAGCTGCACACCCCGATGGTCGAGGCACGCCTGGCCAGGCAGCGCACCGGTGGCGACATCGAAGCGCTGCTGGCCTCGCGCGTCAAGCGCATCCCGCTGGGCTTCATGGGCGACGGCCGCGACACGGCGAGCGCGGCGCTCTACCTCGCGAGCGACGAAGCCCGCTTCGTGACCGGCACCGAACTGGTCGTGGACGGCGGCATGACGGCGCGCTGCGACTGAGCGGCCCGCAAGGCAAGCAAGGAGACAAGCAATGAAGAGAAGACAAGTCCTGGCCGCGGCCGCGATGCTTTCGCTGGCATCTGCCGCATTCGCGCAGGCCGGCGGGAAGCCGGTCCGCATCGTCACCTCGTTCAGCCCGGGCGGCCCGGTCGACTTCGTGGCGCGCACGCTGGCCGAGCAGCTCGGGCGCGAGCTCAAGCGCCCGGTCATCGTCGACAACAAGCCCGGCGCCAACGGCGCGCTCGGTGCATTGGAAACCGTGCGCTCCGAAGCGGACGGCAGCACGATCTGGATCACCAGCGTGGGCGCGGCCGCCATCAATCCCTCGCTGGTCGAGAAGTCGCCCTACGACACCCAGCGCGACTTCGCGCCGGTCTCGCTCGTGGCGAACAATGTGGAAGTGCTCGTGGTCGGCGCGAAGGATCCTGCAGCGGATGCCGCGGAGTTCGTGAAGACGGCCAAGGCCAGCAAGGAGTCCACGCCGATGGCCTCTTCGGGGTCCGGCAGCATTCCCCATCTGGCCCTGATTCAGCTCGAGGAAGCCACCGGCGCACGCTTCCTGCATGTGCCGTACAAGGGCATGGCACCGGCTTTCACGGACCTGATGGGCGGTCAGGTCAAGGGCGTGTTCGCCGACGTCGCGGCGATCATGCCGCACGTGCAGGGCGGCCGGCTCAAGGCGATCGGTATCGCGGCGGGAAAGCGCCATCCGTCGCTGCCGCAGGTCAAGACCTTCGACGAGCAGGGCATCAAGGCCGTGGACACGAACAACTGGTATGCGCTGTTCGTCTCGGCGAAGACGCCGCCTGCGGTGGTGCAGGAGCTCAACAAGGCCGTGCGCAGCGCGATCGCCAACCCCGATGTCAGCGCCCGGCTGCTGCGTGGTGGCGCCGAGCCGAAGACATCCACGCCGCAGGAGCTTGCAGCGCTGCTGAAGGCCGACACGGCCAAGTGGGCCGCATTGATCAAGTCACGCAACATCAAGGCCGAATGATGAGCACGAGCCACATCCGCGTTCCGCTGGTGGTGCCGGGCACGGTTCCCGAGCTCGCCGGCATCGAGGCCCGCATCCTCTCGGAGCGCGGCCGGATCTCGCTGCTCTACCAGGTGCTGCTCAACAGCCCGAGCATCGCCAGTGGCTGGGAGTCGATGCTGACGGCCGTGCGCAACCGGACATCGGTGCCGGCCGACCTGCGCGAGATGATCATCCTGCGCGTCGCCGTGCTCAACGAGGCGGCCTTCGAGTTCGAGGCGCATGTGCCGCATGCGCTGAAGGCTGGATTCGCGCAGGAGAAGATCGATGCGCTGCGCGCGCCCGATCCCGCAGGCGCCTTTGAAGGGGTCTTCACGCAGGATGAGCTTCTGCTGCTGGCGCTGACCGATCGGATGACGCGCGATGTCAAGGTGCCCACCGAACTGATGGACCGCCTGAACGCGCGCTTCGAGCCTTCGGCCGTGGTCGAAGTGGTCGCCACCGTGGCGGCCTACAACATGGTGTCGCGATTCCTCGTGGCGCTGAACATTTCGCACTAGACACCGCCATGACAGATGCAACCACCGAGGCCGGCGTTCCCGCGAGGACCTATCTGGAGCGGCCCTCGCAACCGAGCCTGCGCCTGCCACCCGGGGCCTGCGACAGCCATGTGCACGTCTTCGGGCCGACCGCGCGCTTTCCTTATGCGCCAGGCCGCCCGGCCACGCCGCTGGAAGCGCCCAAGGAGACGCTGTTCGCGCTGCATCGCGCCCTGGGCATCGAGCGCTGCGTGATCGTGCAGTCGATCACGCACGGCACCGACAACCGCGTGGTCGAGGACGCCATCGCGGCGGGGCAGGGCCGCTATCTCGGCATCGCCCTGGTCGAGGCCGACGTGCCCGATGCCGAACTCCAGCGCCTGGCGCAAGCGGGCATGCGCGGCGTGCGCTTCAACTTCATGCGGCACATCGCGACCACCGCGGGCGTCGAGGCGGTGCTCGCGCTGACGCCGCGTCTGGCGGCGGTCGGCATGCATCTGCAGGTGCACTTCGAGAGCGAGCTGGTCCACGAACTCTCCGCGCCGCTGCAGCGCAGCCAGGTTCAGGTGGTGATCGACCACATGGGGCGCGTGGATGCCACGCGCGGGCCGGATGCTTCCGACTTCCAGGCGCTGCTGAAACTGCTGGAGAACCCGCGTTTCCACGTGAAGGTCAGCGGCATCGATCGCGTCGACGCGCATGCACCGCCGGCCGAGCGCTATGCCCATGGCGAGGCGCTGGCCCGCATCCTGGTGGAGCGCTTTCCCGAGCGCTGCGTGTGGGGCACAGACTGGCCGCATCCCAACCACACCCACATTCCCGACGACGGCGTGCTCGTGGATGCGCTGGGCCGTATCGCGCCGGATGCGAGGCACCTGGAGCAGTTGCTCGTGCACAACCCCCAGGCCCTGTACCGGTTTCCAACCTGAGCCGCGGCTCCGACGCCACGCGGTTCCATCCGAGGTGCACATGTCGACAACTGGCCGGATTCCAACCGACGTCGTACTCCTGCGATGCCATGGCCCGCTCTCGGCTCCAGCTGGGTTCGGCGAGGGAGTGGCGACCTGGCCTTGCTGGAAGGGAATCGGTGGCCGCATCGTCCGGCATGTTCATTCGCAGGCGCTGCAGCTCTCGTACGTCTACCTGGGATTGCCCCACCGCACGGCGCTGTCGAGGCACTGCCTGATCGAGCTCGCCAGGGAGGCGAGCAAGGTCTGTCCCGGCACACGGGTGGCGGCCTCCCGCCTGACGCTGATGCACGACATCGCCGGTGCCAGCGCGGACTCGTCGGCGCGCTCTCACTACGTCGTCGAGATGAAACCCGAACCCGGCTGGGGCATCGAGCTGCAGCGCTGGTACGACCAGGAGCACCTGCCCGCGCTGGCCGCGGTGCCGGGCTGCATACGCGCCCAGCGCTTCTGGAACAACGACGACGAGCAGGAGTCGCTGGCGTGCTACGACCTCGTCTCGGACCGGACCACGGCCTCCGCCGAATGGCTGGCGGTCCGCGAGACGAGCTGGAGCGCTCGCGTGCGGCCCCATTTCATGAAGCCCGTGCGAACCATGTTCGCCCTGGCCGACGCCGCTCTGCCTTAGCTGATCGTCCGGCCCGCCGGCAGGAACTGCTGCGGTCGGCACGGACGGCGACCAGTTCGCGCGCCCCCCTTTGGCGCGATGCGGCGCGATACGGCGCGATGCGTCGCGCGAGGCAGCCCTGGGTCGAAGCAGCAGTCCTGCACCCTCGCTACCGCGCCGAGGCGCCGCCATCGACGGGAATGATCGCCCCGGTCATGTAGCTGGAAGAAGGCGAGGCCAGCAGCAGGGCCAGTCCCTTGATCTCGTCGGCCTGGGCCACGCGGCCGAGGGGAATGTGGGTGCGCATCCGCTCGGCGGATTCGGGAAGGCGCAGGCGCCCGCCGTTGATGTTGGTGGCGAAGGGGCCGGGCGCGATGGCGTTCACCAGCACGTTGTGCGGCGCCAGCTCCATGGCGGCCTGCCTCACCAGGTTGTTCGCCGCCGCCTTCGAGGTGACGTAGGCGTAGCCCGAGAGTGACTCGGAGCGCAGGCCCGCGATCGACGTGGTCACGACGATGCGTCCCTCCCGGCGCGGCTTCATGTGCCGCGCCGCGGCGCGCACGGTGTGCAGCACGCCGTCGAGGTTGATGCGCAGGACCTTGTCCCAGTGCGCGAGGTCGATGTTCTCCAGCTGGCCCGCCTCCACGATGAAGCCGCGTCCCGCGCTGATGCCCGCGTTCGCGAACACGCAGTCGATGGCGCCGTGGCGCGCAGCCATGCTGTCCACCAGCGCGTCAACGGCCGTGGCGTCGGCCACGTCCAGCGTCGCGCCTTCAACGAGCGGATAGCGCGATTTCAGGCGCTGCACCTCGGTGTCCAGCGCCTGCGCATCCATGTCGGTCATGAGCGTGCGTGCGCCGGCCTCCAGCATGGTCTCGGCGTATGCCAGGCCGAGGCCGCTGGCGGCGCCGGTGACCAGCACGCTGCGCCCGGTGAGGTCGAAAAGCGAAGCGATGCTCATGCGGCCTCCGCCTTCTTCTTCATTGGCAGCAGGGTCTCCCAGTGCTCCGCCGCCTCGATCATGTAGTGGACCGTGAGTACCACCTTCTTGAAGTACCACCGGCCGTCGATGCGCACGTAGGCGTCGTCGAAGCGGCCCACCACGTAGAAGCTCTTGCCGCCGTGCACCGGGCGGCCGTCGAGGTAGGACTGGCCGGTGCCCGTGTCGCCGTCGACGCTCACCTCGTGCTGGTGGATGAACTGCCGCGCGTATTGCACGGGGAAGTTCTCGAAGAAGGTGCGGATGGCCTCGCGTCCGGACACCTCGGGTCGGCCGTTGTAGATGATGCTGGCGTCCGGCG
Source organism: Variovorax sp. V15 (assembly GCF_041154425.1). Classification (NCBI taxonomy): domain Bacteria; kingdom Pseudomonadati; phylum Pseudomonadota; class Betaproteobacteria; order Burkholderiales; family Comamonadaceae; genus Variovorax; species Variovorax sp. V15. Next base: position 4,774,485 of record NZ_AP028659.1, on the reverse strand, counting down.
CGAACAGTTCGTACAGGCGCGGGCCCTGGTCCTCGTTGACCAGCGTGTGGTAGCGCGCACGAAGGGCGCGGATCGCCTCCACGCTCTCCAGCTGGTCGACGCGGCGCTGAAGGGCCTGAAGTTGCTGCGCGACCTGCGCGAGCGTGTTGCCGGATTCCGTGTTCATTCGAAGTCTCCTGTAGAAAGTGCTCGGCCCTGGCAGCGCAGGGCCGTCGTGTGGAAGGAAGAAAGCGCCGTCTCACCCCGCGTCGGGGTGCTCCCTGCCGAAGTCGGAAAGGATCGCGCGCATGCGCTTCTCGACGGACGCGCCCGTGTGGGCGTGCGGGATGACGTAGAAACGCCCCGCACGCACGGCCGCCAGCGTGGCCGAGGCGACGTCCGTCGCGTCGATGGGGGATGCCGCCATGCCCGCGCGCACCCGCTCGTCGTAGGCGGCCGCGGGCGCGACGGTATCGGCGAGGGTGTCGGGCCGGTTGCGCTGGGACACGTGAATGCCGGTGGGCAGCAGCGAAGGGCAGACCACGGTCACGCCGATTGGCGAGCCGGCCTGCTCCAGGTCGCGCGCGAGGCATTCCGAGAAGGCGACCACCGCGTGCTTGCTCGCGCTGTACACGGCGGAGCCCGCCAGCGTCGCGAGCCCGGAGGCCGACGCCGTGTTGATCACATGGGCCGGGCGGCCGCGTGCGCGCATGCGCGGAACGAAGCTGCGCACGCCGTTGGCGACGCCCAGCACGTTCACGCCCAGCACCCACTGCCAGTCCGCATCGGTCGCGGCCCAGGCGGGCCCGAGCACCGCGACGCCCGCATTGTTGAAGAGCCAGTCGACGCCGCCGAAGCGGTCGTCGCAGGCTTGTGCGAAAGCCTCGACGTCTGCAGCGCGACTCACGTCGCAGCGCTGCGCCAGCGTGGGCACGCCCATCGATCGAACCAGCGCCTCGGTGGCTGCGAGCGCCTCGACCTCCACGTCGGCGAGCGCCACGGCCATGCCCTCGCCCGCGCAGGCCAGGGCCAGCGCGCGGCCGATGCCGCTGCCCGCGCCGGTGACGGCGGCCACGGCGGGTGCAGCGAGGGTGCGCGGTGTGGAGGCAGCAGTCATTCCAGCGTCACTCCCGCCGTGCGAAGGACTTCCGTCCACTTGGCGGCTTCCTTGGCCACATAGACCTGGAACTCCGCATGCGGCATGTCGATGATGAAGCCGCCCGCCGATTCGAGCGTGTTCTTCACCTCCTGCGAGCGCAGGGCTTCCGAGGTCTCCACCGACAAGCGCTTGACGATGTGCTCCGGCGTCTTCGCGGGCGCGAAGAACCCGCCCCAGGTCAGCGACTCGACGCCTGGGTAGCCGGCCTCCGCCATGGTCGGCACCTCCGGCAGCATCGGCATGCGCTGTCCGCGCGTGACTGCCAGTGCGCGCAGCTTGCCGCTGCGGATGTGCGGCGCGGCGGTCTGGAGGAAGTCGAACATCGCATCGACGTTGCCCGAGACGAGGTCGACCAGTGCCGCCGAAGTCGCCTTGTAAGGCACGTGCGTGAAGCGCGCGCCGGTGCGCGTCTGCAGCAGCTCCAGGCACAGGTGCCCGCCGGTGCCGTTGCCGCCCGAGCCGAAGTTGAGCTTGCCCGGATTCTTCTTCGCGAGCTCGACCAGTTCACTCACCGAACCGACGCCGAGCCTGGGGTTCACCACCAGCACGTTCGGGTTGCCCGAGAGTCCGTGGATGGCCACGAAGTCCTTCACCGGGTCGTAGCGGATCGTCTTGTACAGCGCGCTGTTGGTGCCCTGGGTGCCTTGCGTGCCCAGCAGCAGCGTGTAGCCGTCAGGCGGTGCGCGCGAGACGAATTCCGCACCGATCGAGCCGCTCACGCCCACCTTGTTGTCGATCACGATGGGCTGGCCCAGTCGCGCGGCGAGCACGCGCGCGATCACGCGGGCCTGCAGGTCGACGACGCTGCCTGCCGAAAAGGGCACCACCAGCGTGATGGGCCGGCTGGGGTAGGTCTCCTGGGCGCGCAGCACCGGCGCGAGCGGAAGCAGGCCGGTGGCGAGCGCGAATTGGCGTCGGGTGAGGCTCATGTGTGTCTCCCGGATCAGTTCTGCCTGAGGATCTCGGCCCACGGGGCGTGGCCCGCGAGCACGTCGCTGCCTTCCAGGTCGACCTCGAAGTTCTCGAGCACGCGGCACACCAGCATGTAGTAGCCGATGGTCATCACGACCTCCATCAGCTGCTGGTGCGGCAATTGCGCGGCCAGCGCATCGAACATCTCGCTCGGCGCCTTGACCTGGCGCACCACGGCGTCGGTGAAATCGAGCACGCGGCATTCGAGTTCGCTGAACGGGGCCCTGTCGACGCTGCCTTGCGGATGGTCGAGCACCGCCTCGATCTGGCTGGACGGCACGCCGGCCTGCGCGGCCACGCGCCGGTGCTGGGTCACCTCGTAGCTGGAGCCGCACAGCGCGCCGACGCGCAGGATCACCAGTTCACGCAGCGATACCGGCAGCGAGGCGTGCCACAGGATGCTGGAGCCCAGGGCCAGGAAGCCCTGCGCGGTGGCGCCGCCGTGAGCCACCATGCGGTAGATGTTGAGAGGAGGGCGCCCGCCCAGCAGTGCGTGGAGTTCAGCGGGCGCCTGGGCGAGGTCGAAGTAGGGGATGCGAGCCATGGTCTTTTTCAGTCGAGTCGGATGGCGGCGGCGCGGATCACTTCGCGCCACCGGAGGGTTTCGCTGCGCGCGAAGTCGGCCAGCGCCTGGGGCGTGCCGCCCTGTGGCTCGATCGTCAGTTCGCGCATGCGATCGGCCACCGCCGCGGTCTGCAGCGCGCGGTTCACTTCCTGGTTGAGCCTGTCGATGACGGGCGGCGGCGTGCCGCTGGGCGCCCACAGTCCGCCCCAGGCCGCGATCTCGCAGTCGGGCAGGCCCAGTTCCTCGAAGGTCGGCACCTGTGGCAGCAGCGGCAGCCGGGCGCGCGAGGTGACGGCCAGCGGGCGGATCTTCTCGCTGCGGATGTAGGCGAGGTTGCCCGCCACGTTGTCGAAGATCGCGGGCACCTGCCCACCGAGCACGTCGGTGAGCGCCGGAGCGCTGCCCTTGTACGGGATGTGTGCGAGCTGCACCTTGGCCGCGCGGTTGAGCAGCACCAGCGAAAGATGGCCGCTGGTGGCATTGCTGGGCGTGGCGACGGCGATGCGCTCGGGCCTGGCCCTGGCCATGGCCAGAAAGCTCTTGAGGTCGCGCGCCTCGAAGGCCGGGTTGACGCACAGCACGTTGTAGACCTTGCCTTCGAGCGCGATGGGCGCGAAGTCCTTCACCGGGTCGTAGTCCAGCTTCGGATAGAGGCTGACGTTCATCGCGTGGGTCGCGTTGCTGCCGTAGAAGAGCGTGTAGCCGTCGGGCGCACTGCGCGCCGCCGCCGCGGCCGCGATGTTTCCGGAGGCCCCCGGACGGTTGTCGACGATCACCGGCTGGCCCAGCTGGCGGCCCAGTTGCTCGGCCAGGCGTCGCGAGGACTGGTCGGCCGAGCCGCCCGCCGGAAAGCCCACGATCAGGCGTATGGGGCGGCTGGGGTAGGCATCGTCGCGCGCCGCCATCGCGGCGCCCAGGTGCGGCGCCGCGACCGTGCAGGCGGCTGCCTGGAGGAATCGGCGTCTCTGAAGCGGCTGCATGGTCTTGCTCAGGCCGAGGCGCGCGGCGCGGCGATGCCGCCGGTCAGGCCGCCATCGACGACCAGCGCGTGGCCGTTCACGTAGGAGGCTTCGTGCGACATCAGGAACAGGGCCGCATAGGCCACTTCCCAGCCGGTTCCCTGGCGGCCGAAGGGCAGCGGCATCGCGAGGCGGTCGGACCTGCGGCGCGTCGCCGCGCGGCCGATGGGCGTGTCCATCAGGCCGGGCAGGATGCTGTTGCAGCGCACGCCCCTGGCCTGACCCGCCATCGCGATGGAGCGGGCGAGCGACACCTGCGCCGCCTTGGTTGTCTCGTAGGCCGGGTTGAAGCTGGAGTTGCGCAGCGCCGCGATCGACGACAGCAGCACGATGGAGCCGCCGGGCGCCATGTGCCGCAGCGCCTGCTGCCCGAACAGCATGCACGAGCGCACGTTGGTGGCGTGCTCTCGGTCCCAGGCCTCGGCGGTCTGGTTGTCCAGCGAGAGCCCGCTGGCCACGCCCACCACCATCACGAGGCCGTCGAGGCCGCCCATCTTCTGCACCGCGCGCTCCACCGTCGAAGCTGCGGCCTCGGGCTGCGAGACGTCGGCCACCTCGGCATGGGCCGTCGCGCCCGATGCGCGCACCAGCTCGCAGGTCTGCTGCAGCGAGGTGGGATTGATGTCGACGCAGGTCAGCGTTGCGCCCTCGTGCGCGAACAGCAGCGAGATCGCGCGGCCGTTGCCCACAGGCGGATCGGGGTCGTCGATGTCGCGCTGGCCCGCGCCCACCACCAGGATGCGCCGCTGCGCGAGGCGTTGCGCGGAGGGTCGGAGGTTGCCGAGCGCTTCGGCGAAAAGCTGCTGCTCGGGCTGGATGGCTTGCGAGGGCATGAACGTCTCCTTCTTCGTCTTTCAATGCGTTCATGGTTCGATTTTGGAAACGTTTCCGAAATGGTGGAAACCCTCGCCCGCTGTCACCTAAGATTCACCCTGTCCCAGTCCCCGTCTCCTTGCTCGCAAGGGAATCTCCATCGGAATGAATGCAGGAAAACAGAAGATCGATCTGCGCGACGTGGCGCGCCTGGCGGGCGTCTCGCTGGGCAGTGCATCGCGCGCGATGAACGGCGCCGGCGCCTCGGCGGCCACGCAGGAGAAGGTCAACCAGGCGGCGGCGGCGCTGGGCTACCGGCCCAACCACGCGGCGCGCGTGCTGCGCTCGCGGCTCAGCCGCACCGTCGGGTGCCTGCTGCCCGACATCTCGAACCCGCTGTATGCGCAGGTGTTCCGCGCGCTGGAAGACGAGTTCCTGCGCCACGACTACCTGCTGCTGCTGGCCAACGGCGCCAACGATGTCGATCGCGAGACGAAGGCGTTGGGAACGTTCACGCAGCGTGGCATGGACGGCGTGATCCTCGCGCCCGGCAACGAGCGCAACGCGGCGCTGGTGGAGGCGCTGCGCGTGCTGCCGATGCCGGCCGTCGTGTTCGACCGCGAGGTCAGCGGCGCCCACGACGCCGTGCTCATCGACCATGCGGGCGGCGTGCGGCGCGTGGTCGAGCACCTGCTGGGCCTGGGGCACCGCGACATCGCCCTCGTGCTCTGGAAGGGCGACACGCGGCCGGTGCGCCGCCGCGTGCAGGGCTTTCGCACCGCGTTCCAGGCCGCGGGCCTGCCCGTGCCCGACCTGCTGGTGCAGGCACGCAGCGTCACGGCCTCGGTCAAGACGGAAGTCACGGAGCTGCTTGCGCGACCCGACCGACCGACCGCGCTGATCGTGCAGGGCACGCACATGCTCAACAGCGCGCTGCGCGCCGTCGCCGCGCGCGGGCTCCAGATGCCGCGCGACATCTCGGTGGTCGCCATCGGCGACACGCCCTTCGCGGCCGAGCACGACCCCGCGGTGAGCGTGCTCGACATCGATCAGGCCGAGACCGCGCGCTGCCTGGTCGACCTGCTGCTCACGCGGATCGCCGACAACGGCTTGCCGCAGCGCAGGGCGCGCGTCGGGCTGCGCTACGTGGAGCGCGATTCGGTGGCCGCGCCGCCGCGGTATTCCTGAACGAGCGCATCCACCAGTTCGGCGACCGTCGGCACGGCGCGCACGCCCGACACCGAGTGGCCCGCGCTCCAGATGTCCGTCCAGCGCTGGCTGGGCGCCGCATTGGCGCCGCCGCCGTAGCGTCTTCTCGCTTCCTCCACCGAGATGCCTTCGTCGAGCGTCGAGATGTCGATGCCCAGCCGCCGTGCCGAGGGCGCCAGGAAACTGGCGGGCAGGCCGGTGAAGCCGCGCGTGAGGAGCACGTCGTCGATCGAGCTGTCGACCAGCATGCGCCGGTACTCGTCGCTCGCCAGGCTCTCCTGCGTGGCGATGAAGCGGGTGCCCATGATGCCGAGGTCGCAGCCCAGCTCCTTGGCGGCGCGCAGGGCCACACCGTCCGACAGCCCGCCGGCCAGCACGATGGGTCCGTCGAACACCCCGCGCACCGCGCGCACGAAGGCGAAGGGGTTCGCCCAGCCGGTGTGGCCGCCGGCGCCCGCAGTGAGCAGCACGAGGCCGTCGACACCCGACTCGACGGCGCGCACCGCATGGTGCAGCGAGGCCACGTCGGCGAACACCCGGCAGCCGCCTTCGTGCAGGCGCGGCACCACCGCGGCGGGCGAGCCCACGCTGGTGATCACGAGCTGCGCGCGGTGCCGTGCGATGAGCTCGACCTCGGCCATCACACGCGCGGGGTCGCGCCGCATGATGAGGTTGGGGCAGTAGGGCGCCGTGCGTCCAGGTGCGGCGGCGGCTTCTTCGTCCAGGCGGGTGAGCCAGGCATCGAATTCGTCGAGCGTCTGGCAGTTGGCCGTCGGAAAGGCGCCGATCACGCCTGCGGTGCAAGCGGCGGACACCAGTTCGATGCCGGAGACACGAAGCATGGGCGCGGCGATCAGCGGCAGCGCCAGTCGATCGAGGAAGGGAAGTGCTTTGGTCATTGCAGTGCGGTCGATGCGTTCAGGTGCGCCAGCGCGGCGCGCGTTTGCCGGATGAGTTCCTCGACGATCGCGGCCAGCGGCTCGGTGCGCGTGGCGAAGCCGATGGCGGGCCCGAGCGAGAGCATGCCGCCGCGCCAGTCGCCGTCGCCGTAGCAGCGGTCGCGCGCCACGCGGCTGTCGAGCAGGGTGCCGAAGGCGGCGTGTTCGGCCGCGCCGGCGCGCTCGATGGCGTCGACCTGCGCGGCGGTGTCGTTGCGCAGCACGCGCCAGGTGTTGCCCAGCGTGTGCAGCAGGCGCACGGTGCTGTGCTCGTCGCAATCCAGCAGGTGGTTCTTGTAGGCGGCGTGGGCAGACACCTCGTCGCTCACGAGGAAGCGGCTTCCCATCAGCACGCCGTCGGCGCCCAGCGCGAGCGCGGCGGCGATCTGGCTGCCATGGCCTATGCCGCCGCCAAGCACCAGCGGAACGTGGAACTGCCCGCGCGCCGTGGCCAGCGCGCCCATCAGCATGGTCGGCAGCTCGTTGGCGCCGGGGTGCCCGCCTTCCTCCATGCCGACCAGCGCGACCGCATCGGCGCCGGCCGCCTGGGCGGCGAGAGCATGCCGCACGCTCGATGCCTTGTGGATCACGATGCCACCGGCTTCGTGGATGGCCCTGATCAGCGCATCGGGCGCGTAGCCCGCGGTCTCGAAGTGCCGCACGCCATGTTCGAGCGCGGTCTCCAGCGAAGCCCGCACACCGGCGTTGGCCTGCGGGCGCGCCGACAGCGTGAGGTTGACGCCGAAAGGGCGGCCTCTGGTGATCTGGCTGCAGCGCCGCAGTTGCTCGCGCAACGCGGCTTCATCATCGAAGGAGCGCGGGGTGATGAAGCCCATGCAGCCTGCGTTGGTCAGCGCGCCCACATAGCGCGCGTCCGAGAGCCACATCAGCCCGCCGCCGAGGATCGGATAGGCCAGGCCGAAGAGCCGCGTCAGCCGCGTGGGCAGCGGTGGCTGGCTCACTGCAGCAGCTGGCGTGCGTTGTCGAGGCCGGGCGCGTCGCCCAACGCCGACGGATCGACGCCCGCGAGCGGCACCGGAAAGCGCACCAGCGACAGCGCCTCGGCGCCGTTGAGCAGGCCGCGCTGCGCGAACTGAGGAAGCGCAGCGAGATCTGCGGGCGACACCACGGGCGCGACGGGCAGGTCGTTGCGGGCCATCGTCTCGAAGACTTCGGCCGAATCGCGTGTGGCAAGCTGCTGCGCGATGCGGTCGTTGATGGCCTGTGCCTGCTTCTTGCGCGCGCCCAGCGAGCGGTAGGCATCGCCTGTGAAGTCGCCCATGTCGAGCACCTGGCAGAGCCGCGCCCAGAAATGGTCTTCGAGCGCGGCGACGCTCAGGTGCTGCCCGTCGCGGCAGCGGAAGCTGCCGTACGCGGGCTTCAGCTGCGTGGACGCGCGCTGGCGCTCGAGGCTGTCCGCGCCGTCGGCGCGGTAGGCGCCCAGGCGTGGGTTCATCCAGTGCAGCACGCAGTCGGCCAGGGCCACGTCCAGGTGCTGGCCCCGGCCCGTGCGTTCGCGCTGCAGCAGCGCCGCCAGCGTGGACGACAGCGCATACATCGAGCCGCACAGGTCTGCCACCGGCAGGCCAAAGTTCTGCGTGGGCGGGCCGCCGGGTTCGCCCGAGACCGCGAGCGCGCCCGACGCGGCGAGGTAGTTGATGTCGTGGCCCGGCAGCTGCGCCCAGGGCCCCTGCTGGCCATAGCCGCTGAGGGAGACGTACACCAGGCGCGGGAAGCGCTCGCGAAGGCTCGCGTAGTCCAGGCCCAGGCGCGCCATCACGCCGGGGCGGTACGACTCCACCAGCACGTCGGCCTGCGCCACGAGCTCGTGCACGCGGGCGCGCTGCGCCTCGTCCTTCAGGTCCGCGAGCAGGCTGAGCTTGCCCCGGTTGACCGCCTCGAAGCCGCCCGGCCCCATGCGCCGCGCGTTGTCGCCGCCGGGCGGGCGCTCGATCTTGATGACGCGCGCGCCCATCTCCGCGAGGTTCTGCGTGAAGAAGGGGCCGGGCAGAAGTTCGCTGAAGTCGAGCACGGTGACGCCCGCGAGCGGGCCGCCGGCGCTCACGCTGCCCCTCGCTCGACGATCACCGCGTCCAGCGGCAGGGCGCCTTCGCCCCGGGCGCCGACCCAGATCGGGTTGAGGTCCATCTCCTCGATGCGCTCGGCGTTCGTCGTCACGAACTCGGACACACCCAGCAGCAGCCGCTCCAGCGCGGGCACGTCGGCCACGGGGCGGCCGCGCGCGCCGTCGAGCACGGGGAAGCAGCGCATCTCGCGCACCATCGAAGCGGCATCCTCGGGGCTCAGCGGGAGCAGCCGGCGCGTGACGTCGCGCAGGATCTCCACGTAGACCCCGCCCAGGCCGAATGTCATCACATGCCCGAACACCGGATCGCGCGTGACGCCCGCCATCAGCTCCACACCGCCGCCCGGCGCCATCTTCTCGATCAGCAGGCCGTCGATGGCCGCATCGGGCTTGTGATGCCGGGCCGAGGCCATGATGTCGTCCCATGCCAGCGCCAGCTGCGCGCCGTCGGCGATGCCGACGCGCACGCCGCCGATGTCCGACTTGTGCAGGATGTCGGGGCTCGCGATCTTCGCGACCACCGGATAGCCCATGCCGTCGGCGATACGGCGCGCTTCTTCACGCGTGCGCGCCACGGCCACGGGCAGCAGCGGGATGCCGGCCTTCTCCAGCAGGGCTTTGGCCTGCAGTTCCGAGAGGTTGCGCACCTCGTTCTGCGCCGCTGGCACTGCGGCCGGAAGGCGGCGCGCCGGGCGGCCCGCCGCGCTGCGGTGCCAGCGGCCCCATTCGGTCCAGCGCCGGATCGCGGCGATCGCCTTGCCGACCGAGCGCGGCGGCGCGAAGCCGGCTTCCACCAGCATGCGGTATCCCTCGCCGAGCCGGTCGCTCATCCAGATCGGCACGATGGGGCTGCGCACGCGCTGCTGCGCGGCGATGATGGTCTGCGCCATGCGGATGGTGGTCTCGCCGTAGTCGAGTGCGATCGGCGTGACCACGCAGCCCGTGTTGGGGTCCGCCGCCACCGCGCCGAGCGTGCTCTCGACGAGGTCGGCGTCGCTGAGCACGGCGGCCGTGGTGTCGACCGGGTTGTTGATGGCCGCGTAGTCGGGCAGCTTGCTGCGAAGCAGCTCCGTGGTCTCGGGCGCGAACTCGGCCAGCGTGAGGCCGGCGGTGCCCACCGCATCGGCGGTCAGCGCGGTGGTGCCGCCCGAGGAGCAGTACACGCCGATCGCTTCGCGTTCGCCGGGCATGGCGCGCGCGAAGAGCCAGGCCGTGTCGACCAGTTCGTCGATGTCGTCGACCTCGATCACGCCGTACTGGCGGAACACCGCGCTGTTGACCTCGGCCGAGCCTGTCAGCGAAGCTGTGTGCGACTGCGCGGCGCGCTGGCCGTACTCCGACTTGCCGACCTTCAGCGCGATCACCGGCTTGCCGTTGTCCGCCGCGCACTGGAGCGCGGCCAGGAAGCGCGGGCCGTCCTTGATGCCTTCGAGCAAGGTCACGATCACCTTGATGTCCGGCGCGGTCGCCATGTAGTGGATGAAGTCGGCCACCTGCAGGTCGACCTCGTTGCCGGTGGAGGCCCACAGGCCGATGCCGATGCCGCGCTCCATGGCCTGCATCACGTTGCGTCCCAGGCCGCCGCCCTGCGTGGCCAGGCCGATCGGGCCCTTGACCAGGTCATGCGGGAACGACGGCGAGAAGGTCATGCCCAGGCGGGCATTGACGTTGGTCAGGCCCGGGCAGTTCGGGCCGTAGATGCGCATGCCGGCCTGCTCGGCGATCTCCTTGAGCCGGGCCTGGGCGCGTTGGCCCTCGGCACCGGCCTCGCCGAAGCCCGAGGTGAGGATGATCGCGAAGGGCACGCGCCGGGCCGCGCATTCCTCCATCACCGCGATGACGCCCGAAGCGGGCACGGCGATCACGGCGACGTCGGGTGTCTGCGGCAGCGAGGCGATGCTGGGCCAGCAGCGATGGCCGCGCAGTTCGCTCTTGGTGGGGTTGACCAGGTAGAGCTCGCCGTCGATCTGCGAATGGTCGAGCAGGTTGCTCAGGGTGCGCCCGCCGATGCTCTGCGGCCGCTCGGAGGCGCCGACGAGGGCGATGGCGCGCGGATTGATGAGGCGAGACAGGTCGGTGCTGAAGGCCGGATGGGTCATGCTGTGCGACTCCCGCGGCGTTCAGGCGATGGCCGAGATGCCGAGGATCTCGCGCCCGACGATCAGCGTCTGCACTTCGGTCGTGCCTTCCGGAATGGTCCCGCCGCGGGTGTCGCGGAAGATCCGCTCGATCGGGTAGTCGGTGGCGTAGCCCAGGCCGCCGTGTACCTGCAGCGCCATGCTGGCCACCTCGTGGGCGGCTTCTGTGGCGTAGAGCTTGGCGATGGACGCGGCGGTGCGTGCGTCGTGGCCCGAGTCGAGCGCGGCTGCGGCGCGCAGGCCCAGGGCGCGCGCGGCCTCCACGCGGATCGTCATGTCGACGATCAGCTTCTGCACCAGCTGGAAGCTGCCGATGGGCTTGCCGAACTGCGTGCGCGTGCGCGCGTAGTCGATGGAGAGGTCGAGCGCCGACTGCGCGGCGCCCACGGCACCCATCGCGATGTTCACGCGCGCGCTGTCCAGGCCGATCAGCATCTTCTTGAGCGCGCCGCCTTCCTCGCCCAGCAGGTTCTCGCGCGGCACCTTGACGTTGTCGAAGCCCAGCTCGGCCGTGCCGGTGCTGCGCAGCACCATCGTGTCGACGCGTCGCATCTCGTAAGGCGACACGTCGCGCTCGACGAGGAAAGTGGAGAGCTGGCCCTGGCAGTCTGGGCTGAAGGTGCGGGCCACCACGATGCCGAAGTCGCCGAAGGCGCCGTTGGTGATCCACAGCTTGCGGCCGTTGAGCACGTAGTGGTCGCCCTGCAGGTCGGCGCGAGTCTGTACCTGCGCGATGTTGGAGCCCGTGCCCGGCTCGCTGATGGCGCTGAAGCAGCGGCGCTCGTTGTTCAGCAGCGGCTTGAGGAAGCGCTCCTTCTGCGCGGGCGTGGCCTCGGCCGCGAGCTTGTTGATGGCCGCGTTGGTGATGTTGAGCATGGTGCGCAGCGAAAGCCAGGCATAGCCCGCTTCCTCCATCAGCATCGCCCAGGTGAGCTGGTCCAGGCCCATGCCGCCTTCTTCTTCCGACAGCCTTCCGCCCAGGTAGCCGAACTCCGACAGGGGCTTGAGCAGCTCGAAGGGAAAGGTCTTCTCCTGGTCGTGGCGCGCGACGATGGGGGCGACCTCGCTCTTCATGAAGCGGCGGATGCTGTCGCGCAGCATGGCTTGTTCTGCAGTCTGGGTGTACACGTTGTCTCCTGTTTGATGGTGATGAAGGTGGGCCGCGCTCAAGGCTCTGCGGGAGGCGAGGCCTTGGCGCCGCGGCGGGAAGATGAAGAGGCCGGCGAAGAAGCCGTTGAAGAAGAGGCCGCTGCCGTCGCCGGCTGCTCGCGCGTCGCGCCTTCGGCGGCCTGCTTGCGGAAGACGATGGCCTTGACCTCCTGCAATGCCTCCAGGCAGCGCTCGCGCTGGTCTCGCATGCGATGGGTGAGCCCGGCCACCGACAGCGCCAGCGTCTCGCCGCCGATCTGGCCGGCGACCGCCACTGCGGTCAGCCCTTCGCTGCCTTCGTTCTCGACCCAGATCCAGCCCTGTTCGCGCGCACGTTCCACCTGCGCTTCGAGTTCGGACAGGTCGGTGAGCGTGCCCGAGGCCAGCACGCGCAGCGGCTTCAGGCGCAGCTGGCGCGCCGCCTCCTCCGGCGTGCCGACCGCGAGGATCGCCTTGCCGAGGGCGGAAACGTGCAGCGCGAGCTTGTCGCCCACGTGCTGCATGTAGCGCAGCGCGTGGCGGCCTTCGCTCAGCGCGATGACTTTCACGACGCCGTTCTCCAGCCGGCCGCACAGGCCGGTCTCGCCGGTGCGGTCGCGCAGCAGCTCGCAGGCCTCGGCACCCACTGCGTACAGGGGGTCGCTCGCGGAGATTTCCTTGGCAACGGTGAGCAGGCGCGCGGTTGGATAGAAGCGCCGGCTGCGCGCGGTGCGCAGCAGGTAGCCCAGCTCGTGCAGCGTGTGCAGCAGGTCGGAGCAGCTGCTCTCGGGCAGGTCCATGAGACGGGCCAGGTCCGAGTTGGACAGCTCGCGTTTTTCGCGCGCAAAGACTTCGAGCAGGGTCATCGTGCGGGCAGCTGCAGGGACGATGGTTGGCATGAATCCTCCGATAGGTCGTAGAAGTTATCGATCATAGCTACGGGAGTCATGCATTTACCGGCGATCTCAGCTGAATAATTTCCTGGAAGAAGCAGAAAACACGGTTGTCAAACAACGATGGGTTGAAGTAGTCTACGTCTATTCGTAGAAAAAACGCAATCGAATAGCGTCACAAAACCCGGAGACAACCCTTGAAAACCTTCCTCAAAGCTCTCGTCGCTGCCAGCAGCGCGCTCCTCCTCGCCACTGCAGTGCATGCGGCTGGCGAAGCCGACGGCTGGCCTTCGAAGCCGCTGACCTTCGTCGTGCCGTTTCCACCCGGCGGCATCACCGACAACACTTCCCGCCTGCTTGCGCTGAAGCTGGGCGAGAAGCTCGGCCAGCAGGTGGTCGTCGACAACCGCCCCGGTGCCGGCGGCTCCATCGGCGTGGAATATGCGGTGCGCCAACCGGCGGACGGCTACACGCTGATCTACGGCACGCAGGGCACGCACGCGGCGAACCTCGCGCTCTACAAGAACGTGCGCTACGACCCGGTCAAGGACTTCACGCCCGTGCACGGCATGTCGGAATCGCCGCTGATCCTGGTCATCAACCCGAACAAGCCGTTCAAGACGGTGCCCGAGCTGGTGGCGTACGCCAAACAGAACCCCGGCAAGCTCAACTTCGGCTCGGCGGGCGCGGGCACGGCCACGCACCTGACGGCGGAGCTCTTCCAGACGACCGCGGGCATCAAGATGACGCACGTGCCCTACAAGGGCAGCAGCCCCGCGTTGACCGACCTGATCGCCGGCAACCTCGACCTGGCCTTCGATTACGCGGCCGTGGTGCTGCCCTTCGTGCAGTCGGGCAAGCTCAAGGCGCTGGCCGTGACCGGCAAGTCGCGCCTGGGCAGCGCGCCCGACCTGCCGACCGTCGCCGAACTGGGCTACCCCGGCGCCGAGTCGAGCGCATGGGGTGCCATGTTCGTCTCGTCGAAGACGCCCGCGCCCATCGTCAAGCGCCTTGCCGACGCCATGGCGGAAGTCATCGTGAATCCGGAAGTCCTGGCCGCCACCGAGAAGTTCGGCAGCGTGCCGATGCGCGGCATGCGCGGCGAGAAGCTCGACGCCTTCGTCAAGTCCGAGATGACGCGCTGGCGCGAGGTGGTGCAGAACTCCGGCGCCAGGCTGGAGTAGCACGCGCGCCGCACCCCCCAACTCCTCTTTTTTCGACAACCGGGAAATCCGTTTCTATGACCACTGACCTGCGTGGCCTGCAGCCACAGCATCCGACGCTCTACCAGCTCGCGCCCGACGGCGAGTCGCTGGAGTTCCTCTATGCGCAATGTCCGGCGTGCCGAAAGCTCGTCTTTCCCGCCAACGTGCCCGGCTGCAGCCACTGCGGCGATCCGCTGCAGGGCGCCGAGAAAGTGGCGCGTCCCGGCGGCGGCAAGCTGCTGGAGTACGTCACGCTGCACGTGCCACTGCTGCCCGGCATGGAGGTGCCGCGCATCGCCGCCGACATTCTCATCGAGGACGGGCTCGTCGAGGAGGGCGTGATCGCCGGCTCCGACGAGTCGGTCCTGCATGTCGGCATGGCGTTGCGTGCCGTCGCGGTGGCGCAGCCGGGCGGCGAGACTTTCGCCTGCCGCTTCGTTCCGGCTGAAGGAGCGGCGCGATGAGCAACTGGATCGACGACAACGAAGGCGTGTACGTGGCCGGCATCGGCATGCACGCGTACCAGTTCCCGAGCGAGACCCCCTACACGCACCTGGGCCTGACCGCGGTGCGCGCCGCGCTGGCGGACGCGGGCCTGGCCTGGCCGCAGGTGAACAGCGCCTACGTGGGCACCACCTCCATCGGCATGGCGGCCGGGCGCGTGATGCTGCGGCACCTCGGCTCCAGCGGGCTCGCGGTCACGCAGGTCGAGAACGCATCGGCATCGGGCTCGTTCGCTTTCCGGCAGGCGTGCATGGAGGTGGCGCGCGGCGTCAGCGACGTGGTGCTGGCGGTGGGCGTGGACAAGCACGGCGACGCCCGGCGCGCGGCCGACAAGGAAGGCCTCGCCCGGCTGAGCGAGACGGCCAACGTGCCTGCCGTGAAGTTCGCGATGATGGCCCGCACCTACCTGCGCGAACGCGGTGCGGACGCGGCCTCCATGGCGCAGGTCGCGGTGAAGAACCATGGCAACGCCGCCCGCAACCCCTTCGCGCAGTTCCGCAAGCCGCGCACCCTCGAACAGGTGCTTGCCTCGCCGGCCGTGGCGGGCGACCTGACCGTGCAGCAATGCTGCCCGCGCGGCGAAGGCGCCGCGGCCGTCATCGTCGTGTCGGGGCGCGCGCTGCGCCGTCTGGGCCTGGACGCTTCCCGCTGCGTGCGCGTGCGCGCCTCGACCGCGTGCAGCGAAACACCCGAGACCTCCTACGGCGCTGCGGCGGTCGACCTCGTGCGCGCCAGCGCCCGCGCGGCGCTCGAACAGGCGGCGATTCCCGCAAGCCGGCTGGACCTGCTGGAACTGCACGACGCCTTCTCGGTGGAGGAACTGCTCTACAGCGAAGCCATCGGCGTGTGCGAGCAGGGCGAGGGCGCTGCATACCTGCTGCGCGGCGACTCGCGCATCGGCGGGCGCTGCGCGATCAACGCATCGGGCGGCCTTATCGGCATGGGGCACCCGCTGGGCCCCACCGGCATCGGCCAGATCGCGGAGATCACGCGGCAGCTTCGCGGCGAGGCCGGCGACCGGCAGCATGAGGGTGCGAGCTGGGGCATGGCTCACATGATCGGGCTCGGGTCGGTGGCCATCGCGCACGTGCTCTCCCGCGCCACGGCATGACAGCGCAAGAACTCGCAAGGAAACACCATGCCTGAAGAAAAAAACCGCCCCGACCTCGTCGAACTCTCGACGCTCACTTACCGTGTCGAAGGGCACGTGGCCATCGTCACGCTCAACCGGCCCGACCGCATGAACACGCTGGGCGGCACGATGAAGCCCGACCTCGCCCACGCCTTCTTCGACCTGGCGCGTGCCGACCAGCGCGTGCGCGCGGTGGTGCTCACGGGCGCCGGCGAGCGCGCCTTCTGCGCCGGCGCCGACATCAAGGAACGCGCCGACCACCAGATCTGCGCCACCGACTTCTTCGTCGCCCAGAAGGCGACGCACGACCTGTTCCGCGGCATCGAGGAATTCGAGAAGCCCACTCTCGCGGCGATCAACGGTGTCGCGCTCGGCGGCGGCCTCGAACTGGCGCTGTGCTGCGACCTGCGGCTGGCGGCCGACCATGCACGGCTGGGCCTTCCCGAAGTGAAGCTCGGCGTGCTTCCCGCAGCGGGCGGCACGCAGCGGCTGCCGCGGCTGATCGGCGAGGCGCGCGCCAAGGCGCTGATGTTCACGGCCGCGCAGATCGATGCAGCCAAGGCCCTCGACTACGGCTTGGTCACGCAGGTGCTGCCCGGCGCCGAGCTGCTGCCGGCCGCCATCGCCCTCGCGCAGCAGATCGGCGAGATGCCGCCGCTGGCGGTGCGCTTCGTCAAGCGGGCCGTCAACCGCGGCATGCAGACCGACCTGGACAGCGGCCTTGAGTACGAGCGCTATGCCGCGGCCATGCTGGTGGACAGCGAGGACCGCAAGGAAGGCATGCGCGCCTTCGTCGAGAAGCGCAAGCCCGTGTTCCAGGGGCGCTGAATCCCGTCCGCATTCCCCATCCATTCAAAGCAAGCAAGCAATCAAGGAAACACACATATGAAACTCGGTTTGGACTCACAGGTCGCGCTGGTGACCGGCGGCGGCCAGGGCGTGGGCCGCCAGATCTGCATCGAACTCGCACGCGAAGGCGCGCGCGTCGTGGTCAACGACCTGTTCCCCGAGCGGGCGCAGGCCGTGGCGCGCGAAATCGAGGCGCAGGGCGGCAAGGCGCTGGCAGCGCCCGCCGACATCACGCAGGCCGAGCAGGTGCAGGCCATGATCGATGCCGCCGCGCGGCACTTCGACGCGCCGGTGCAGATCCTCGTGAACAACGCCGGCATCATTCCCGAGCGCCGCGAGAAGGGCGGTCGCACGCCGGCCTTCGTCGACATGCCGGTGCCCGACTGGGCCAAGATCGTCAACCTCAACGTGTATGGCACCTTCCACTGCTGCCACGCGGTGCTGCCCGGCATGGTTGCGGCCAAGCGTGGGCGCATCGTGAACATCATCTCGGAGGCCGGCCGGATCGGCGAGGCCAACATGGCCGTGTACTCCGGCGCGAAGGCCGCCATCGCGGGCTTCGCCAAGGCTTTGGCGCGCGAGCACGGCCGCCACGCGGTCACGGTCAATTCGATCGCCCTCGGCGCGGTCTCGCACGAAGGCATCAAGGACGGTCCGCTGCATCCCGACGCAACAGTGCAGAACAACGAACTGCTCGCAAAGATGGTGAACCTCTATCCGATCTCAAAGGGCGTCGGACGGCTGTCCAGGCCGGACGACGTCTCCGGCCTGGTCGCGTTCCTGGCATCCGATCGCGCGTTGTTCGTCACTGGCCAGACGATCGGGGCATCGGGCGGTTTCGCGATGATTTGAAGTGGTTGCCGCAAACAGCGCTCATTCCTATGCGGTCCTCTATCTGGATGGCTTCCAGGCCGAGACCGCCTGCAGGAAGGCGCGCGTTTCGGCATAGGGCTCGTCGCGGCCCGGCGGCATGTAGCTGAGCTTCACGACCACCGTGCGGGTGGCCGGGTCGACGTACGTGTACTGGCCTTGCAGCCCAAGGGCGTAGTACGCGCCGGTGCTCGGAAAGGTCCACCACTGGTAGCCGTATCCGCCGTTCGGCGAGTCGCTGCCGGGCACCGAGGCCGTCGCCGCCTTGACCCACTTCTCGGGAATGATCTGCTTTCCGTTCGCCCGGCCGTTGTTCAGGAAAAGCAGTCCCAGGCGCGCCCAGTCCCTCGCGGTTGCATTGAATCCCGCCCCGGTGAACTCGCGGCCGACGCCCGGGCCGCCGTCCATGATGAAGAAGCCGTTGCTCTCCGCGCCCAGAGGCTCCCACAGTTTCTCGCTCATGTAGCCCGCAAAGGTGGCGCCGCTGACGCGTTCGACCAGCCAGCCGAGCACGGCCGTGTCGATCGTCTTGTAGGCGAAGTGGCTGCCCGGCGGATGCGCACGCCCGATGGTCGTGGTGACATCCGCGAAGCGCGAGGTGTTTCGCACGAGCGACGACATGTGGTTGCTCGCCGCGATGCCGGGATTCTGGAAGTCGTACCGCTCCTCGTAGTCCACCCCGGACCGCATCTCCAGCACCTGCCGGATCGACACGTCCCTGTAGGCGCCGCGCGCGAGCTCGGGGAGGTACTTGACGATCGGATCCTCGATCGAGGCGATGCGTTTCTCCTCCAGCGCGATGCCGACCAGGGTGGAGACGATGGATTTCGTCATGGACCAGCCCATGAACCGCGTGCTGTCGTCGCAAAGGTTGCGGTAGTTCTCGTAGACGATGGCGCCGTCCTTGATGACCACAAGGGCGTTGGTGTAGGTGCGGTCGAGGAAGTCCTCCGGGGTGCGGGCGGCGCCTGCGAACTCGTAGCGGAAGTTCAGCGGCGCGTCGTTGCGCGGAATGGCCCATGTCGCGCGCCGGTGGGTGACTTCCCGGGTGTCGAAGATCCGGTCCATCGAGCGGAAGGTCAGCGCGTTGATGCCCGGGTTCAGCATCTGCCAGCGCACTTCCTGGAGCGCGACGGGAACAGAAGAAGCCGGCGCGCCCGCGGGCGGGGGCGGCATCGGTTGCGAATGGGCGGCGCAGGCAAGCAGTGCCAGGCCGCATGCGGTTGCGAGTCCGCGCGCTCGCAGGCTGGCGGCCATGGTTTGGAAGCCGAGTCTCATTGGCGAATTCCTTGGGTGTAGTGCCCGCTCTCGCAGGCTGAGCTTTGGAGCCGGCAGCGTAGCGAGCGGCCTTCGCGGTCAGGCCTCTGCAAATGAGGAGGGGCGGGAAACTACGGGGCCTCGCGCGTGCCAGGGCCCAGGGCGGACAGAAGCTCGATCTTGTTGCGCACGCCCAGGGCGGCGTACACGTTGCGCAGGTAGGTGCGCACTGTCGCGGGGCTCAGATCGAGCCGCTCGGCAATCTCCTTGTAGGAGCGGCCCTCGGCGTACAGGGTGGCGGCCCGGCGTTCGCGCGGGGCGAGTGGATCGCCGGGGCTTCGGTCTTCGAGCACCAGCGCGAGCAGGCGACCGCAGGGCGCGATCGACACGCGATCCGAGCGGCCCATCGCGACGGAGCACGGCGCCTGGCGGGCCAGGTCCGCGATGTTGGGAGGCAGCATCGTTCCCTGCCAGTCCGGATGGGCCCGATGGAGGACCTGGCCCAGCCTTGCGCCCAGGTAGAGCAGGCGGCCTGCGCCATCGGCGAACGCATACGCGCTCCACGCGCGGCCCGGCACGGCGCCTTGCAGGCCGTCGAGCACATCGCGCCAGTGCTGCACGAGGTGGCGCGTGAACTCGCCGAAGATGACGGCCTCTTCATCGCGGAAAGCCGAGTCGGCACCGCGGCGGTAGATCGATACGAAGAACAGCAGCCCGCTCGCCGGCAACTCCAGCGTGATCGCCATGGCGTGATGGAGGCCGTGCCGCTTGCAGAACGCGTCGACCGTGCTCCCCGGCGCATGCCTGCCGTCGCCCGAGCCGCCGCGCAGCACCACGCCGCAGTGTGCAATGGACGCACTGGCGAACTCGTCCGCGTCGGCGAGCGCATTCCACTCCTGCGCGAAGCTGGCGCTCAGCCCGATGCTGCCGTGCAGCCAGTTCCTGGGCGGGCTGCCGTCAGAGCCGGGCGAGACTTCTCCCCACCATGCCGAGTCGAAGGGAACCAGGCTTTTCAGCACCAGAAGGGCCTCGCGGTGCATGTCCTGCGCATTGCCGGAACGAGCGAGGGTGACCAGGGCCAGAAGGCACATCCCGAAATCCCTCAGGGTGGCCAGGCCGGACTCCGCCGGTATGCTCTCCAGCGTGCGCATGGTGGATGGTGCTTGCGCGGTCATGCGGGCGAAACCGGGTGTTGGTCGGAAAAAGTGTATCTGCCAAGACTGCGGGGCTTCTTGCCGGATACGTCGAGCGCGCGGTCAGTCGGCGGCCTCGGCCGGTCAGGGCGCGAACACCTCCGGATGGGTATGGCGCCAGGCACCGATGCAGCCGATCAGGCAGACGGTGTGGCTGATCATCGTGCGCTCGCGCCCCTGGCCGGCGAACGTGATCGCGATGTTCAGGTGTTCTTTGCGCCAGGCCAGCACCCTGCCGGAGAACCCGGGCCGCTCATGCTCCTCGTCCAGGTCGGGTGGGCCGTGCGCGTCGATGCAATCCTGCGGCGTCGAGCCGATGGCGAGGCCCATAGGAAGAGGGCCGGAAAACGGCGCCTTGATCCTGTCGTCCGATCCGGGCGCGAGAAGCTCCACGGAGCCGACGATCCATGCTTCGTCCTCGGGGTGGTTCGATCCCGTCAGTCCGTTCAGTTTTTGCGCCTGGTAGATGTCGATGCGCACGGACGCCCTGGGTATCCAGATGATCTCCTCGCTCGAGGAGAAGGCACCCGGACCGGAAACCCTCTTGACGCCCAAGGAGCCCAGTACCTCGCGAACCTTCTTACTGTCGAAAGGCTGGCCGATCATTGCGATCAGCCGTTCTGATATTTCTTTCACTCGAGAGACCTCTGCTTCGTACGTTGCGATGGGCCGATGCCCAAGAGACGGCGCGGCATGATATGTGATCGAGCCATGCGGGAGCTTCGGGGTCGGGCGCAAAGCCATGACAAGATGGCCGCCGCCCGGCCGACATCGGCGGATCCAGTCTTTTCCAAAGGTCGAGGCAGGCGCGCAGCCCCGGCCAAGGTTCCGCGGAACGTGGCGATGGCTGCGCAAGAATCGGGCGTGACCGAGTCCGCCCTTCTTTCTTCGAACCCCCATGTCTCACCCTCCCGCGGCTTCCACCGAACTCAAGGGATTCATCCTCACCCGCCACTGGCGTGACGCACCCGCCGGCACCGAGATCGAGTACTGGCTGGCCACGGATGCAGGACCGGTGAAGGTGCTCCTGACCTCCCAGGCCTGCGTCGCGTTCGTCGCCGCCCGGCACCGCGCGGCAGTGGAGGCGCAGCTTGCCGCCATGCCAGGGATGGAGATTCGCGAGCTCGACCTGAAGACCTTCGGGCAGGAACCCGTCGTCGGTGTCTATGCGAGGCACTTCCGGCAGCTGGGCCGGTTGGCGCGTGCGCTGCAGCCGCAAGGCGTTCCTGTGCTCGAAGCGGACGTGCGTCCGCACGACCGCCATCTCATGGAGCGCTTCATTACCGCCGGCGTGCTCGTGGAAGGAGAGCGGGCAGGCCGCGCCACCATCGTAGACGGCAAGCTCAGGCCCGCGCCAGAGTTCCGCCCGGCGCTGAAGGTGGTGTCGCTGGACATCGAAACCAGCCAGCACGAAGCGCTCTATTCCATTGCGCTGGACGGCCTTCCGCAGCGCGTGGTCTTCATGCTGGGCGAGCCGCCATCCGGGCGGGATGAGCCTGCGGACTTCTCTCTCGTCTATTGCCCGACCCGCAAGGCCATGATCGAGAAGCTCAACGAGTGGTTCGAGAGGAACGATCCGGACGTCATCGTCGGCTGGAGCGTCATCCAGTTCGACCTGCGGGTGCTGCAGAAGACGGCCAACGACTGCGGGACGCAACTGCTTCCCGGACGGGAGCGAGGCGCCATCGACTGGCGCACCCATCCGGGCAAGCAGGGCTATCTGTTCGCGTCAGTGGCCGGGCGGGTGATCGTCGATGGCATCGAGGCACTGCGGGCCGCGATGTGGAGCTTTCCTTCCTTCAGCCTGGAGAGCGTCTCGCAGGCGCTGCTCGGCGAAGGCAAGGCCATCGGCGACGAGTACGACAAGATGGCCGAGATCGAGCGGCGCTACCAGGAGGACAAGCCCGCGCTCGCGCACTACAACATCCGTGATTGCGAGCTCGTCCTGCGCATCTTCGAGAAGGCGAAACTGCTGCAGTTCGTGCTGGAACGAGCGCAGACCACCGGCCTGCAGATCGACCACTTCGGCGGCTCCATCGCGGCGTTCAGCCACCACTACCTGCCTCGCATGCATCGCCTGGGCTACGTGGCGCCGAACGTGGGCGAGATCCCGAGCAAGGCCTTTCCCGGGGGCTACGTGATGGACTCGAAGCCGGGGTTCTACGACTCCGTCGTGGTGCTGGACTACAAGAGCCTCTATCCCTCGATCATCCGCACCTTCCTCGTCGATCCCGTGGGCCTGGTGGAAGGCTCCGGTGCCGGCGCCGCCGACCCGGCCGCGGTCGTGCAGGGCCCCCAGGGGACGACCTTCTCGCGCACGAAGCACTGCCTGCCGGAGATCGTGACCACGCTCTGGCGCGCGCGTGACGAGGCCAAGCGGGCCGGGAACGAACCGCTGTCGCAGGCGCTGAAGCTGCTGATGAACTCGTTCGCCGGCGTGCTGGGCGCGTCGGAGTGCCGCTTCTTCAATCCCAAGCTGGTGTCGGCCATCACTCTTCGGGGCCACGAGATGATGAAGCTCACGCGCGAGTTCGTGGAACGCCGGGGCTACGAGGCCATCTACGGCGACACCGACTCCATCTTCATCTGGCTCGGGCGCACCCACACCAACGAGGAGGCGCATGCCGTCGCGGCGGGCCTCGTGAAGGACATCAACGGCTGGTGGACGCGCACCCTGCGCGAGACGCACGGACTCGAGAACTTCCTCGAGATCGAGTTCGACACCCACTACAGCAAGTTCTTCATGCCCACCATCCGCGGCTCCGACGTGGGCAGCAAGAAGCGCTATGCCGGCCTGGGCAAGGACGCCGCGGGCAAGGAGGAAATGATCTACCGCGGCCTGGAGATGGCTCGCAGCGACTGGACCCCGCTGGCGCGGCAGTTCCAGGAGGGGCTGCTCTCGCGCATCTTCCGCGGCGAGCCCTACGAGGAGTTCGTGAGGGAGTACGTGCGCTCGACGCTGTCAGGCGGCCAGGACGAACTGCTCGTCTACAGGAAACGCCTGCGCCATCGCCTGGATGCCTACCTCGTCAACGTGCCGCCGCAGGTGCGCGCCGCGCGCCTGGCCGACGAACACAACGACCGGCTTCATCGGCCCAGGCAATACCAGAACGGCGGCTGGATACGGTACGTCATGACGCGCAACGGTCCGGAACCGATGGAGGCCCTCCACTCCCGGATCGATTACGACCACTACCTGAGCCGGCAGCTGCAGCCGATCGCGGATGCCATCCTGCAGCCCATGGGAGAGAGCTTCGCCGCGCTGACGAGCTCGCAGCAGCATCTTTTCTAGCCCGGCAGAGGGGGCAGTCGCCGGGTCTTCTCAGGTTTTCAGCAGCGAGCCCCGAAAGCAGACGTGCTTGCGGACGTCTGCAGCCTGCCGCTACCGCAGTGCGACCTCGGCTCCATCGGCGGCCACCATGACGCCGGGCGAAGCTTCGTCGATCTCGATGCGCACGCCCATGTGTTTCGTCGCGCTCATGTCCCGCTCGCCAGGAATGGTCATGAGCTCCAGGCAATGGACGTATTCGGCGCGCAGTGCCGGGCTCAGCACGAACTTCTGGGGATAGGCGTTGTTGTTGGCTCTCCAGTGCTCGGAGAGCTTTTCGGTCATCTGCAGGTAGAGGGTGGTCATCCGGGGATTGTCGCGGCGCCGCGGCCACCCGGATTCAGCTCAATAGCACTGGAACAGCACACCCTGCTCCGCGGGTGCCCTGCCAAGCCAGCGCGGCGTCTTGTCGCGCGCATCGCAGTAGTCGGAGGCCTGGACATAGGTCATGGCGCGCAGCACGCCTTCGCGGACTTGCATCACTTCGTTGGGTGGGGTCGAGCAGCCGGCCAGGACCAGGAGAGCAAGCGGAAGCAGTGTGCGCCAATTCATCGGGGCATTCTAAGACCGCGGATCGTTGGAGCTGCGCCCGCGCTCGGGGTAGAGATACTTGAAGTATTCGCCGGAGCGGCCGAACAGTTGCCGCGCCAGCTGGACCGGATCTTCGCCCTTGTGCTTCTCGTAGAGCACGGGCCCCCAGATGATGAAGCCGTCGATGCTGAGGCTCTTCGGGGAGGGCTCGATGGCCTTCCACGCATGCGCGAACTTCGAGATCCAGGCCAGCGCATCCTTGAGCGCATGATTGGGTGGGGCGGGTGTTTCTTCGGTTGGCGGCATGGCGTGCATCCTGGCTGAAAAGACTGTACAAATATACAGTAAACTATGCCCACCGAAAACAAGCTGTTCACAAACGGGCTTGGCGGCTCGATGACTGTCCGGCATGTCCATCCGGTTTTCTGATTTCTCCTTGACGGGTAAACCGTCCCCCGCCGGTCAACCTGAGCGGGGGCCTTGATGCATTGCCAAGCAGATAGGCATTTCAAGCCCAGCCTCGTGCTGGGCTTTTTTTTATGCGGGCGGCACCCGTGTGCGGCCCCGTGAAGCCGCGCTTCTTTTTGCCTGGGCGCAAGGCTATAGTCGGCAGGCACTGTCACATTGCAGTCACTGCAATCTCCCGCTCTCGCCCGCCTGCCCAGATCCCGAAAAGGACGCCCGTGCCGGATTCCCTGACCTCCGAGTTGACCAGCTACTACGACACGGTGCCCTATGACTCGCATCCGTTCCCGCAATCGGCGATGGAGCACCTGGAAGCGCTGGCCTTTCTCTTCGGTCTCGACGTTCCCCCTCCCGCAACGGCCCGCGTGCTCGAACTCGGCTGCGCCGCCGGCGGCAACCTGATTCCCTTCGCGGCACGCCATCCCCAGGCGCGCGCGGTCGGCGTCGACCTGTCGACCGTGCAGGTGGCGCAGGGCATGGCGGCCATCGCGCGTGCGGGGCTCTCGAACATCGAGCTCAGGGCTTTCAATCTCGCGGACATCGATGCCTCGTTCGGCCAGTTCGACTACATCGTCTGCCACGGCGTCTACAGCTGGGTGCCGGCCCCGGTGCAGGAGGCGATCCTGCGCATCTGCGCCGAGAACCTCGCACCGGACGGCGTTGCCTACGTCAGCTACAACGTGTACCCCGGCTGGAAGGCCCGCGAGATCGTGCGCGACGCGATGATCCTGCGCGGCGGCCCCCGCGACTCTCCCGACGAAAAGCTCTCCTATGCCCGCGGCATGCTCGACTTCCTCGAGCAGTCGGCCCGCGCCGACAGCGTGCTCAAGAAGACGCTCGAAGAGGCGATGCCCATCGTGCGTAACGCCAACAGCTCCTACCTGCTGCACGAGTTCCTCGAGCCCTGCAACGCGCCGTGCTATTTCAAGGAGTTCGTCGCGCGCGCGGAGGCCTGTGGCCTTGCCTATCTTTGCGATGCCGAGCCGTCGACGATGTTCGTGCAGAACTACGGCGAGAAGGTGCGCGATCCGCTGCTGCGCGAATGCGGCGGCAGCCAGGTGCTCATGGAGCAGTACCTCGACTTCCTGGTCAACCGCACGTTCCGGCAGACGCTGCTGGTGGGGCAGTCGCATGCCAGGGACATCCGCTACAAGCTGCAGCCCGGGCGCATCCGCCAGCTCGAACTCGCCGGCATGTTCAAGACCGAGGACGGCACCGCGCTCTCGCTCGACGCGCGCGAGCAGCCCTGCAATGCGCAGCGCGGCCTCAAGGTCACGATGCGGCTGCCGGTGCACAAGGCGGTGGCGCATCTGCTCGACACGCGCTATCCGGCCTCGATGTCCGCCGGGGCCCTCATCGGGGCAGTGGCCGGGCTGGTGGGACAGCCCGTAGCGGCGGTCGAGCCGGCCGTGATGGCCATGGTCGAGGAACTGCTGATCCTCGGCGCCTTGCGCTTCAGGCGCTCGCCGGTGCTCACGGCCGATGCGATTTCCAGCCTGCCCCAGGCGCTTTCCGCGGTGCGGGGCTCGGTGGCCCTGGTGGCGGGCGCCAGCGTCACGGCCAGCACCTGCAACCAGTGGCACGAGCACGTGACGGTGTCGCTGCTCGAACGCAGCCTGCTGCCGCTGCTCGACGGCACCCATTCGCACGAGGCGCTGGCAGAGCATCTCGAAGCCGAGGTGCGCAGCGACCGGCTGCGCTTCGTCAAGGACGACAAGCCGCTGACCGACCCGGCGGCCGTCCGGGAGTTCGCGCGCCAGCAGGTCGCGATCGCGCTCGACGCATTGCGCCGCAAGGCGCTGCTGACGGCCTGACCTTATCGATCGGCAAGACACACACATCAGATTCTTCAACACGCTCTAGAGGAGACTTCAACATGCAACAAATCCACTGGACTCCCAGGCTGAGGGGCGCCGTCGCGGCGGTGCTCGCGCTGGCCGCGGCCGGCGCGTCGAACGCCGCTTCTGTGGCGCCCGTCGCGGCCGAGAACGGCATGGTCGTGAGTGCCCAGCACCTGGCCACCAAGGTCGGCGTCGACGTGCTCAAGCGCGGCGGCAACGCGGTCGATGCGGCGGTGGCCGTGGGCTATGCGCTGGCGGTGGTCTACCCCGCGGCCGGCAACCTCGGCGGCGGCGGTTTCATGACCGTGCAGCTGGCCGACGGCCGCAAGACCTTCCTCGACTTCCGCGAGAAGGCACCTCTGGCCGCCACGGCCAACATGTACCTCGACAAGGACGGCAACGTCATCAAGGGCCTGAGCACCAAGGGCCACCTTGCCGTGGGCGTGCCGGGCAGCGTCTCGGGTATGGAATACGCGCGCGAGAAGTACGGCACCATGAAGCGCGGCGACCTGCTCGCCCCGTCGATCCAGCTGGCAGACAAGGGCTTCGCGCTGCAGCAGGGCGACATCGACCTGCTCGCCACCGCCACGGCCGACTTCAAGGAAGACCCGGCCACGGCCGCCATCTTCCTGAACAAGGGCGAGCCCTACAAGGTGGGCGACAAGCTGGTGCAGAAGGACCTGGCCAGGACCCTGCGCGAGATCAGCGCCAAGGGCACCGACGGCTTCTACAAGGGCTGGGTCGGCAATGCCATCGTGGCCTCCAGCCAGGCCGGCAAGGGCCTGATCACGCAGGCCGACCTCGACCAGTACAAGACGCGCGAAATGGCTCCCGTGGAGTGCGATTACCGCGGCTACCGCGTGGTGTCGGCGCCCCCCCCGAGCTCGGGCGGCGTGATCATCTGCGAGATGCTCAACATCCTCGAGGGCTATCCGCTCAAGGACCTGGGCTACCACTCGGCACAGGCCGTGCACTACCAGATCGAAGCCATGCGCCACGCCTACGTGGACCGCAACAGCTACCTGGGCGACCCCGACTTCGTGAAGAACCCGCTCGAGCGCCTGCTCGACAAGGGCTACGCCGAGAAGATCCGTGCCGTCATCGATCCGAAGAAGGCCGGCGTCTCCAAGGACATCAAGCCCGGCGTCGCGCCGCACGAAGGCAGCAACACCACCCACTACTCGATCGCCGACAAGTGGGGCAACGCGGTCTCGGTGACCTACACGCTGAACGACTGGTTCGGCGCCAAAGTCACGGCCGCCAAGACCGGCGTGCTGCTGAACGACGAGATGGACGACTTCACCTCGAAGGTGGGCGTGCCCAACCTCTATGGCCTGGTGCAGGGCGAGGCCAACAAGATCGAGCCGGGCAAGCGCCCGCTGAGCTCCATGAGCCCGACCATCGTGTCCAAGGACGGCAAGCCGGTGATGGTGGTCGGCACCCCGGGTGGCAGCCGCATCATCACCGCGGTGATGCTGACCATGATCAACGCCATCGACTACGGCATGAACGTGCAGGAGGCCGTGGACGCGCCGCGCTTCCACCAGCAGTGGCTGCCCGACGTCACCAATGTCGAGACCTACGCGCTGAGCCACGACACGCGCAAGATCCTGACCGACATGGGCCACAACCTGGGCGTGCCGCAGCCGGCCAACCACCTGGCGGCGATCATCGTCGGCGCGCCTTCGCTGGGCGGCAAGCCGGTGGGCAACAACCGCTTCTACGGCGCCAACGACCCCCGCCGCAACACGGGCCTGGCGGCAGGGTACTGATCCTGCGGCAAACTCGAAGGCGGTCGTGCCCTGGCGGCGCGGCCGCTTTTTTCTTTTCCCATGCATCTGCAAGACATCCTCTACACCCAGGGCTTCGGCACGCGCCGCGTGTGCGCGGGGCTGGTCCAGCAAGGCCACGTGAGCATCGGCGGCGAAGTGGTGGACGACCCGTTCGCCGACCTGGAACCCGAAGGACTCCACTACATCGTCCAGGGCACCCCGTGGGAGTACCACGAGAAGGCCTACCTGATGCTGCACAAGCCCGCCGGCACCGAGTGCTCGCAGAAGCCCTCGACCTATCCGAGCATCTACACGCTGCTGCCGTCACCGCTGCGGCTGCGGCCCAACAAGGGCGCGGTGCAGGGTGTGCAGGCCATCGGCCGGCTCGACCAGGACACCACCGGCCTGCTGCTTCTGACCGACGACGGCCAGTTCATCCACAAGATGGGCTCGCCCAAGCACCACGTGCCCAAGGTCTACGAGGTGACGGCCAAGCACCCGGTGGACGAGGCGCAGATTGCGAAACTGCTGGCCGGCGTGGTGCTCGACGACGATCCGAAGCCGGTGCGCGCCGCCGCCTGCGAATCCGACGGCCCGCTGCACCTGCGGCTCACCCTCACCGAGGGCAAGTACCACCAGGTCAAGCGCATGCTGGCCGCGGTCGGCAACCGGGTGGAGGGGCTGCACCGCTCGCGCATCGGCGAGCTGGCGCTGCCTGCCGAACTCGCGCCCGGGCAGTGGCGTTGGCTGACCTCCGACGAGGTGGCGGGCCTGCGTGCGCCGGCCAAACCCGCCAAGGCGTTGAAATAGAAGGGAAAAACGCGAGGAAAACGCTGAGAAACGGGGGAAAACGGCACGGTCCCGGTCAGCCAGTCTTAAGGGCCGGCCGTTAACATTCCGAACTCTCTCCCGGAACATTCCCTTGCGACTCCCAGCCCGACCGAATGGCCGCCTCGCGGCTTTCCTGCTTGCCTGCATGACGGCCTTCGCGGCCCATACCGCCGCTGCAGCGCCAGAACCCCCTCCGATCTTCGTGCTCAACTCGCTGGACGCGAACGTGAGCGTGATCAATCCCGTCGACTGGACGGAAAGGCAGCGCATTCCCACCGGCAAGGAGCCGCACCACATCTACATGACGCCAGACGAGAAGTCGGTCATCGTGGCCAATTCGGCGGGCGACTCGCTCACTTTCCTGAACCCCCGCACGGCCGAAGTGCAGCGGGTGGTCTACGGCATCATCGATCCGTACCAGCTGCAGTTCTCGCGCGACATGAAGTGGTTCGTCACGGCCGGCAACCGCCTGAACCACGTCGACGTCTACCGCTGGGACGGCAAGGACCTGAAGCTGGCCAAGCGCATCGCCAGCGGCAAGACGCCCAGCCATATCTGGATCGACAACACCAGCACCATCGCCTATGTGACGATGCAGGACAGCGACGAGATGATCGCCGTCGACCTGCCCACCCAGACCATCAAGTGGCGCACCGCCACCGGCGCCATGCCGGCCGACATCTTCGGCGTGCACAACGACAAGACGCTGCTCGTGGGCCTCACCGGCAGCGACGGCGTGCAGGTGTTCGACGTGGCCGGCGCCGAGCCGAAACTGGTCGGCAAGATCCCCACCGGCAAGGGCGCCCACGCCTTCCGCTCGGCCGGCGACGGCAAGAGCGTGTTCGTGAGCAACCGCGTGGCCAACAGCATCAGCCGCATCGACCTGGCGACGCTGAAGGTGGTCGCCACCTACCCGGTGCCCGGCGGTCCCGACTGCATGGACGTCTCGGCCGACGGCAAGACGCTCTACGTGACGTCGCGCTGGGCCAAGAAGCTGAGCGTGGTCGACCTAGCCAGCAACAAGGTCGTGCGCCAGGTCAACGTCGGCCGTTCGCCTCACGGCGTGTGGACGCTGGACCATGCCAGGCGCATCTAGGCGCGCCGGCCTGGCCGTCGCGGCTTCCATGGTCGCGCTGGCGGCGGTGCCGTCTCCCGGCGCCTGGGCGGCGCAGGAGCCCCCCGCCTGCGAAAAGCCCGTCTACCTGACCTTCGACACCGGCCACATGGGCATCGCGCCTCTGGTGGCCGACGTGCTCAAGCGGCAGGACGTTCGCGTCACCTTCTTCGCCGCCGCCGAGCGCACTCAGACCGACGGCGACAGCCTCGACGACCACTGGGCGCCGTGGTGGAAGGCGAGGGCGGCCGAGGGCAACGAATTCGGCTCCCACACATACGACCACGCCTACTGGCGCGCCGACGTGAAGGGCGCGCCGCCGTCCTTCCGCATCAAGCCCTCGGCCGGTCCGCAGAACGGCAAGGAATCGACCTGGAGCGCGGCCGAGTACTGCGCCAACATAAAAAAGGCTTCCGACCGGCTGGCGGCGGTCACCGGAAAGAAGCCACTGCCGCTGTACCGCGCGCCGGGCGGCAAGACCTCGCCCGCACTGCTGGCTGCGGCCGAAGGCTGCGGCTACAAGTACGTGGGCTGGGCGCCCGCCGGCTTTCTCGGCGACGAGCTGCCGAGCGAGAAATTCAGCAACGCGAAGCTGCTCACGCAGGCGCTGGACACCATCCGCCCCGGCGACATCCTGCTCGCGCACCTGGGCATCTGGTCGCGTAAGGACCCGTGGGCTCCGGCCAACCTCGAGCCGCTGATCGTCGGCCTGAAGGCCAAGGGTTTCTGCTTCCGCACGTTGCGCCAGCATCCGGACTTCAAGGCCTGGATCGCCTCCCATCCTTGAACGACTGAACGACGAGTTTCTGACCGTGATCGACTGGCTGACAGACGCCTTTTCCGCCATGCAGGGCTGGTTCTTCGAAACCGCCGTGCAGCCGCTGGTCTACGCCGTGGGGCTGGGCGGCTGGACGGAGGACGCCTTCGACGCCACCGGCTGGCTGCTGGTGGGCATGATCCAGATCCTGGTGCTGCTGGCCATCATCGGGCCGCTGCAGCGCTGGCGTTCGGCGGAGCCGGTGGTCGACCGCCACGCGATCCGCATCGACGTGCTCTACACGCTGATCCACCGGCTGGGGTTGTTCCGGCTGGCGATGTTCTTCACGCTGCAGCCTTTCTTCGACGACGCCATGGGCGTGCTGCGCACGGCGGGGTGGGGCACTTTCCACCTCGACGAGGTGTGGCCGGGCGTCACCGACATTCCCTGGGTTGCCTTCGCCATCTACCTCGTGGTGCTCGATTTCGTGGGCTACTGGATCCACCGGGGCCAGCACCAGTTCAACTGGTGGTGGGGGCTGCATTCGCTGCACCACTCGCAGCGCCAGATGACGATGTGGAGCGACGACCGCAATCACCTGCTCGACGACATCATCCACGACGCGCTGATCGTCATCGTCGCGCAGCTCATCGGCGTGGCGCCGGGGCAGTTCATCGCGTTCGTCGCCTTCACCCAGCTCAGCGAGAGCCTGCAGCACGCCAACCTGCGGCTGAGCTTCGGCGCCATCGGTGAGAGGCTGTGGATCAGCCCGCGCTTCCACCGGCTGCACCACAGCATCGGGCTGGGCCACGAATCGAACGGCCCCACCACTCTCGGCGGCCACAACTTCGGCGTGCTGCTGCCTTGGTGGGACATGCTCTTTCGCACCGCCAACTTCGATAACCGCTACGACCCGACCGGCATCCGCGACCAGGTGGAGCCCCGTGCCGACGGCCGCGTGCGCGACTACGGCCGCGGCTTCTGGGCGCAGCAATGGCTGGGACTGAAGCGAATGGTCGGTCGCGGTTGAGGGGCTCCGGGCCCTGAACCGCGCGCCCGAGGCGTTATCCTCGCTGCCTCATGCGCCTGCTCCTCGACTCCTTCTGGCGCGCGGTCGCCTATTGCATGCTGCCGCGCGTGATCGTGCTGTCGCTGCTGCCGCTGGGGCTCATGATCGTGCTGGCCGCGGCGCTGGGCTACTTCTACTGGGACGCGGCCGTGGTCTGGACGCGCGGCGCGCTCGACGCCTGGCCGCTGCTGTCGAGCTTCTGGTCGTGGCTCGGCCGTCTCTTCTCCGGCGATGTCACTTCCGTGCTGGCATCGCTGGTCGTGGTGTTCGCCGCCACGCCGGTGATCGTGGTGGTCTGCCTGCTGATCGTGGCCGGTTTCATGGCTCCCGCGTTGACGAAGCTGGTCGGCGAACGGCGTTTTCCGGGGCTGGAGCAGAAGAAGGGCGCTTCCTTCCTCGGCAGCGTGGCGCGCTCGCTGGCCGCCACCGTGCTGGCGGTGATCGCGCTGGTGGTGTCGATGCCGCTGTGGCTCATTCCTCCGCTGGTGCTGATATTGCCGCCGCTGATCTGGGGCTGGCTCACCTACCGCGTGATGAGCTTCGACGCGCTGGCCGAGCATGCCAGCCCCGAGGAGCGCGCCGCGCTCATCCGAGCGCACCGGGTGCCGCTCTTGTGCATCGGCGTGCTGTGCGGCTACCTGGGCGCCGCGCCCAGCATCGTCTGGGCGTCGGGCCTGCTGTTCGCCGCCGCCTTCTTCGTGCTTGTGCCGATCGCCATCTGGATCTACACACTGGTTTTCGCCTTCTCGGCGCTCTGGTTCGCCCACTACTGCCTCGACGCGCTCGCGCAGCTGCGCGCCCGGCGCGCGGCGGCGGAAGCATCCGCGGCCGGCGGCACGCCCGCCATCGAGGCCGATGAAGCCAGCAAGGCCGCTCTTTCCCAATGGGGTTCTCCATGACTCGCGCATTCGGTCTCATCGTCGTCGGCGACGAGATCCTCTCCGGCAAGCGTGCCGACAAGCACATGTCCAAGGTCATCGAGCTGCTCGCCGCCCGCGGCCTGCAGCTGGGCTGGGCCGAATACGTGGGCGACGAGCCCGCCCGCATCACGGCGGCGCTGCAGCGCGCCTTCGCCTCGGGCGACGTCGTCTTCTCGACCGGCGGCATCGGCGCCACGCCCGACGACCACACCCGCCAGTGCGCGGCCAGGGCGCTGGGCGTGCCGCTGGCGCTGCACCCCGAGGCCGAGCTGCTGATCCGCGAGCGCATGCAGGACACCGCGCGCGAGCAGGGCGTGCCCTACGAGCCCGACCGGGCCGACAACGTGCACCGGCTCAACATGGGCGTGTTTCCACAGGGGGCCACGCTCATCTACAACCCGTACAACAAGATTCCGGGCTTCAGCGTGGGCGACGTGCACTTCGTGCCGGGCTTTCCCGTCATGGCCTGGCCGATGATCGAATCGGTGCTCGACGGGCGCTACGCCAGCCTGTTCGCCAGCAATGCCGTCGCCGAGAAGTCCGTGATCGTTTTCGGTGCCATGGAGGCCACGCTGACCCCCCTCATGGAAGCCATCGAGGCCACCCATGCCGGCGTCAAGGTGTTCAGCCTGCCCAGCGTCGATCACCCGACCTACGGCCGCCACATCGAACTGGGCGTCAAGGGCGACGCGGGCCGGCTCGACGCCGCCTATGCCCAGCTCATCGAAGGTCTGCACACTTTTGACGCCAAGCTTGGCCCTGAATTGGTGCGATAAAAATCAATGCACCAAAATAGTGAATTTCCGCCTTCATTTGGGTTCCACGGCGGTCATCGAAGCCTCATCCGGCGAGGCGACAATGGCACAGAAACTGCATCCCACGTCCCTGTATTCCTAACCACCATCCAACTCAGGAGAAACTGATGGCAAAGACCGTCGCCGATGTACTCAAGCTCGTCAAGGAAAACGAGGTCAAGTTCGTCGACTTCCGCTTCACCGATACCCGCGGCAAAGAGCAGCACGTGACCGTGCCGGTCTCGGCTTTCGACGAAGACAAATTCACCTCGGGCCACGCATTCGACGGCTCGTCCATCGCCGGCTGGAAGGGGATCGAAGCTTCGGACATGCAGCTCATGCCCGACCCGAACACCGCCAACATCGATCCGTTCTTCGAAGAGACGACGATGATCCTGACCTGCGACGTGATCGACCCCGCCGACGGCAAGGCCTACGAACGCGATCCGCGCTCGCTTGCCAAGCGCGCCGAGGCGTACATGAAGGCATCGGGCCTGGGCGACACCGCCTACTTCGGTCCGGAACCCGAATTCTTCGTGTTCGACGGCGTGCGCTGGAAGAACGACATGTCGGGTTGCTTCGTGAAGATCGAATCCGAAGAAGCCTCGTGGAACACCGACAAAGAGTTTGAGCACGGCAACAGCGGCCACCGTCCCGCGGTCAAGGGCGGCTACTTCCCGGTTCCCCCGGTCGACAGCTTCCAGGACATGCGCTCGGAAATGTGCCTGGTGCTCGAATCGCTGGGCATCCCGGTCGAAGTGCATCACCATGAAGTGGCCAACGCCGGCCAGCTCGAGATCGGCACCAAGTTCAGCACGCTGGTGCAGCGCGCCGACTGGGTCCAGCTGCAGAAGTACGTGATCCACAACGTGGCCCACGCCTACGGCAAGACCGCCACCTTCATGCCCAAGCCCGTCGTCGGCGACAACGGCTCCGGCATGCACGTGCACCAGTCGGTCTGGAAGGACGGCAAGAACCTGTTCGCCGGCGACGGCTATGCAGGCCTCTCGGACTTCGCCCTGCACTACATCGGCGGCATCATCAAGCACGCCCGTGCCCTGAACGCCATCACGAACCCCGGCACCAACAGCTACAAGCGCCTGGTCCCCGGCTTCGAGGCCCCGGTGAAGCTGGCCTACTCGGCCAAGAACCGCTCGGCATCGATCCGCATTCCGTTCGTGGCCAACCCGAAGGGCCGCCGTGTCGAAGCGCGCTTCCCCGATCCGCTGATGAACCCGTACCTCGGTTTCGCGGCCCTGCTGATGGCGGGTCTCGACGGCGTGGAAAACAAGATCCATCCGGGCGAAGCCGCCAGCAAGGACCTGTACCACCTGCCGCCGGAAGAAGACGCGCTGATCCCGACCGTCTGCCACAGCCTCGACCAGGCCCTGGAAAACCTGGACAAGGACCGTGCGTTCCTGACCAAGGGCGGCGTGTTCACCGATGCCTACATCGACGCGTACATCGACCTGAAGATGCAGGAAGTCACGCGCTTCCGCATGGCGACCCATCCGGTCGAGTTCGACATGTACTACTCCCTGTAATCGGTTCCCCCCAGACTGCATGCGCCTTCCTCACGGGAGGTGCAGGCCTGATGGGTCATGAAGGACGGCTCGGCCGTCCTTTTTCTTTTGGGTGGAACATCTGGTCACTTTTGCCGTCGAATTGCACGAAAATGCGCCTTTGTCGCCGCTCTCCACCGATACACATGAAGACTGCTTCCCTCATTTTCCTGGCTGGTTCATTGGTCGCGTTGCCGGCGCTTTCGCAGGAGCGCGTCTGGCGCTGCGGCAACGAATACACGAACAACTCCACCATCGCGCAGCAGAAGGGCTGCAAGGTGATGGAAGGCGGCAACGTCACGGTGGTGCAGGGCACGAGGGCTTCGGGCGGCGGTTCCGCATCTTCCTCTTCGGGTGGTGGCTCCTCGGCGGCGCGTTCACCGGCCGGCAGCCCCCGCGTGGAAGGCGTCGACCAGCGTGCCCGTGACGGCGAGGCGCGCGCGGTGCTCGAGGCCGAGCTCAAGAAGGCCGAGGCGCGGCAGGCCGAGCTGCAGAAGGAATACAACAACGGCGAGCCCGAGAAGCAGGGCAGCGAAGGCCGCAATTACCAGAAATACCTGGACCGCGTCGCCGAGATGAAGGCCGAGCTGGCGCGCAACGAGAGCGACATCGCCGGCATCCGCCGCGAGATCGCCCGGCTGCCCGCCAAGCAGCCTCAGTAAGACGCCATGGTGTTCGGAAAGAAGGCGGCCGGCGCCAATTCGCGCTTCCAGTCCTTCGACCTGCTGTCCACGCTGATCGCGGTGGTCGACAGCAAGGGCTCGGTACTGTTCGCCAACGCGGGGCTCGAGGACGCGCTCGGCACATCGCGCCGCACGCTCGAAGGCTCCCAGTTCGGCGCGTGCTTCCACGAGCCGCAGGTGCTGCGCACGGCCATCGACGGCGCGAGCAGCAACGACTTCGCCACGCTGCGCTACGAAGCCTTCCTGCGCCGCGTGAACCACGAGCTGATGCCGGTGCAGGTTTCGCTCGCGCACGGCGAGAAGAAGGGCGAGCTCATCATCGAAATGTCGCCGCTGGAGCAGCAGGTGCGGCAGGACCGGGAGGAGCGGCTCATCGACCAGGCGCAGGCGAACAAGGAGCTCATCCGCAATCTCGCGCACGAGATCAAGAACCCGCTGGGCGGCATCCGCGGCGCCGCGCAGCTGCTGCAGATGGAGGTCGAATCGCGCGACCTCGTCGAATACACCCAGGTCATCATCCACGAGGCCGACCGGCTGCAGACGCTGGTCGACCGGCTATTGGCGCCGCACCGACGCCCGCACGTGGTGGGCGACGTCAACATCCACGAAGTCTGCGAGCGGGTGCGCTCGGTCATCCTTGCGGAGTTTCCGCGCGACCTGCACATCGAGCGCGATTTCGACGTTTCCATTCCCGAGTTCCGCGGCGATCGCGAGCAGCTCATCCAGGCCACGCTGAACATCGCGCACAACGCGGCGCAGGCGCTGGCGGAGCGCCGCGCCGCCGGTGACGCGCAGATCACTTTCAAGACGCGGGTGGCCCGCCAGGTGATCTTCAACAAGCAGTGGTATCGACTGGCACTGGAATTGCATGTAATCGACAATGGACCGGGTGTGCCGGACACGATCAAGGACCGCATCTTCTATCCGCTCGTATCGGGCAGGGAAGGCGGGACCGGGCTGGGATTGACGCTCGCGCAGACTTTTGTGCAACAGCATCACGGCGTGATCGAGTGCGACAGCGTCCCGGGCCGAACCGATTTCAAGATATTGATACCGCTGCCCTAGCGCAGCCACCGGCAACAGAGGAGATGCATGAAGCCGATCTGGATAGTTGATGACGACCAATCGATTCGCTTCGTGCTCGAGAAGGCTCTGCTGCGCGAAGACCTGCCCACGCGCAGCTTCACCAACACGCGCGAGGTTCTGGCGGCACTCGAGCAGGCCGCCGACGATGACCAGCTCGCGCCCCAGGTCCTGGTGAGCGACATCCGCATGCCCGGCGGTTCCGGGCTCGACCTGCTCGACAAGATCAAGGCCCTGCACCCGGGCCTGCCCGTCATCATCATGACGGCGTTCTCCGACCTCGACAGCGCCGTCTCGGCCTTCCAGGGCGGCGCCTTCGAATACCTGCCCAAGCCCTTCGACCTGCCGCGCGCGGTCGAGCTCATCCGCCGCGCGGTCGACGAAAGCCAGCGCGAGGAAGTGGCCGAGGAGCGCATGGTCGCTGCGCCAGAGATGCTCGGCCAGGCGCCCGCCATGCAGGACGTGTTCCGCGCCATCGGGCGTCTTTCGCAGAGCAACGTCACGGTGCTCATCACCGGTGAATCGGGCTCGGGCAAGGAGCTGGTGGCGCGCGCGCTGCACAAGCACTCGCCGCGCGCCAACGGCCCCTTCGTGGCCATCAACACCGCCGCCATCCCCAAGGACCTCTTGGAGAGCGAACTCTTCGGCCACGAGCGCGGCGCCTTCACCGGCGCGCAGACCATGCGCCGCGGCCGCTTCGAGCAGGCCGAGGGCGGCACGCTCTTCCTCGACGAAATCGGCGACATGCCCTTCGACCTGCAGACGCGCCTGCTGCGCGTGCTGAGCGACGGCCATTTCTACCGCGTGGGCGGCCACAACTCGGTGAAGGCCAACGTGCGCGTCATCGCGGCGACCCACCAGGACCTGGAGCAGCGCGTCAAGCTCGGCGGCTTCCGCGAAGACTTGTTCCACCGCCTCAACGTGATCCGCCTGCGCCTGCCGGCGTTGCGCGAACGCGGCGAGGACGTGCCCGCGCTCACGCGCCACTTCCTGCAGGTGAGCGCGCGCCAGCTCGGCGTGGAGCCCAAGCGCATCTCTGATGCTGCATTGGCGAAGCTCGCGGCATTCAATTTCCCGGGCAACGTGCGCCAGCTGGAAAACATCTGCCACTGGCTGACGGTGATGGCACCGGCCCAGCTGATCGAGGCGAAGGACCTGCCGCCCGAAGTGATGATGGCGGGCGGCACCGGTGCCGAAGCGCATGTCGTGGCCGACGCGCCGTTCGTCGCATCGACGCCCGTGGCGGCACAGCCTGTGCCCTCACTGCCGGTGGCCGGCGGCGAGGCGGTGTCCTCCGCGCTTGCCGTCTCCGAACACGCCGAGACTCATGCTCCAGCAGCGAGCACCACCAGCAGCTGGGAAGGCGGCCTGGAAGCCGAGGCGCAGGCCCTGCTGGCTGCCGGCCGCACCGACGTATGGGACGTGCTTTCGCGCCGATTCGAGTCGAGGCTGATCCTCACCGCGCTGGCCAACACGCGCGGCCGCCGCATCGAGGCGGCGCAGAAACTCGGCATCGGGCGCAACACCATCACCCGAAAGATCCAGGAACTCGGCATCGAATGAAAAAGGCCCCTTCAGGGCCTTTTTTCTTTCTTCCGCTTCGCTCTTTCAGCGGCTGCGCTGCCCCTGCGTCAGCGAATCGATCTGGAACTTGTCGCTGCGGTCCCAGAGCCAGGTGTCCACGTAGGTGTGGCCTCCGAGCTTGCCCGGGTTGGGCAGGGGAGAGGCGGCCTTGATCATCTCCGCGATCATCGGCGCCACCTCCGGCGCATGGCTCGGCGTTCGGCTGAAGGTGACGTTCACCACCTTGCCCGTCGCGTCGATGTCGGTCTCGACCACCACCACCGCATACACCAGCGGCGGCAGCTTGCCCTTGTAGATGCGGCTTGCGTACTTGTTGTAGATGTGTCGCGCGCCGATCTTGCGGTAGGCGCGCACCGCGGGCGTCTGCGCGGTGATGAGCCGCACGGTCGGCACCTCGCGGCCGTCGGTCGTGGTCTCGCCGGTGGAAGAGGGCGGGGTGCCCTTGTTGTCGCCTTCCTCCGCCTTGTCGGCCGGCTTCAGCAGCGAACAGGCCGAGAGCATCAGCGCGACGGCGGCCACTGCCAGTTTGCGCGCGGCCATGGCCTAGGCCCCCAGGTCCAGGTCGAGCACCACCGGGGCATGGTCGCTCGGTTTTTCCCACTTGCGCGGCACGCGGTCGATGATGCAGCCCTTCACGCGCGGCACCAGCGGCTCGCTCACCAGGATGTGGTCGATGCGCAGGCCGCGGTTCTTCTGGTAGCCCAGCATGCGGTAGTCCCACCACGAGTAGCTCTTCTCGGGCTGCTCGAACATGCGGAAGCTGTCCTTCAGGCCGAGATCGAGCAGCGCCTTGAAGTGGTTGCGTTCTTCGGTCGTGTGGTGGATGGTTTCCTTCAGGCCCACGGGGTCGAAGCTGTCGCGGTCTTCGGGCGTGATGTTGAAGTCACCCAGCAGCACGAGGTTCGGGTTGGCCGCCAGTTCCTGCCGCAGCGCGTCGCGCAGCGCGTCGAGCCACTTCATCTTGTATTCGAACTTGTCCGTACCCGGCGCCTGGCCGTTGACGAAGTAACCGTTGACCACGCGCAGCGGACCCGACGGTGTCTCCACCGTGGCCGCGATCACGCGCGACTGGTCGTCGCTGAAGCCGGTGATGTTCTTCACCACGTCGCCCACCGGCGCGAGGCTGAGGATGGCAACGCCGTTGTAGGTCTTCTGGCCGAACACCGCGGCCTCGTAGCCGGCCGACTTGAGCACGTCGAGCGGGAATTTGTCGTCCGTCATCTTCAGCTCCTGCAGGCACAGCACGTCGACAGGGTTGGCGATGAGCCAGTCGAGCACGTGCTGCAGGCGCGCGGTGAGGGAGTTGACGTTCCAGGTGGCTATTTTCATGTGGGAAAAAAGTCTTTTCAGATCAATAACTTATGGCGTTGATCTTGAGAATTCGAGGGCTGACTACCCGGCTGGCTACCCGCAATTCAAGGCGTTGCCGAAGCGCAGGACCCTGCCATCCTACCCAGCATCGGCCGGCTCGCGCGCCTTGAGAAATTCGGAAACACTCTCTGCGGTGACGCGGCTGCCGCGTTTCCCAACCTTGACCAGGGTGAGGTGCTTGTCGCGGATCAGCCGGTAGACCGTCGAGCGCGACACGTCGAGCATCTGCGCGACGCGGTTGACGTCGAAGGCGCAGAGCCTGTTGCGCTTCGAGTTCGTCCTCCGCGCAGATGAGCTCAAGCGCGTGGAGCTCTCCGACCCGCACGCTTTGACGTCCAAAACCGGTCGCGGTCTTATCCAGCGTCAGTTCGACTTCATGACCCGAGCCGACGGAGTCATTCCGGATTGCGCGCTGGCATCGGACTTGTCGCGCGCGTGCCGAGCGAAGCTTCGTGCGCGGGTTCTGGGCGATACGTCTGCGTTCGCTGACTCACCAACGAAGTTCGCCTCGAATCGCCGCCAAGTCTTGGCCGTAGCTGGATCGACATCGCTAGTCCGGCCGATGCCAAGACCCAGCGTTTGGCCGTTCTAACGGTCCGCAACGTGCTGCGCCATGGTGTCGGATTCAAGGCCCATCCGAAGCTGTGGGAGCGCCTCAAGGAGCACGCCGAAGCGCACGGCCAGGCAGCACCTCGCGAATAGAGAGAGCACATCAACCCCGTCGGTGGTCCTGACTGCCACTCGACGGGTTCTAGGCCTCGGTCGAAGCTGCAATTCCCT
This sequence comes from Variovorax sp. V15, assembly GCF_041154425.1. Classification (NCBI taxonomy): domain Bacteria; kingdom Pseudomonadati; phylum Pseudomonadota; class Betaproteobacteria; order Burkholderiales; family Comamonadaceae; genus Variovorax; species Variovorax sp. V15. The sequence goes on along the minus strand of NZ_AP028659.1, from coordinate 4,734,091 downwards.
ATGAAAAGGGATCTCCCATTCGCTTGTGCGGAGCAACCGTGCTCAACCGAATCAAATTGCAGAAACCTCGCTTCGAAAGTGGCACGCGTGTTTAAGTGCCAAGCGCGGCATCGCGCAGGTCGACAGCGGCTTTGAAATGCGCTGCTGCCGCGCGATCAATAGTCCCAGATGATCGGTACCCAGCGAAACGCCTCGCCATCGACCGCGACGTGGCCCAGCGAGGGGAACGGCAGGTGGGCGGCAACCAGCAGCCCCCCGGTTTGCGCTAGTTCCTGGAAAAGGCGCATGCGAACACGAGCAGCCTCCTCGGGGTCGTGCTCGAAACCGTTTTGCCAGTCGGGGTGATCGAATCCGACCGGAAACACGGCGTCGCCGGCGAAAGTCAGCCGTTCACCGCCTGACACCAGGTCGACCACGCTGTGCCCAGGAGTGTGGCCGCCGGTGTGGCGAACGATGACACCCGGCGCAACTTCACGCGTGTCCTCGAAGGTCTGCAGCTTGTCGCGGTATTCCTCGTAGAAGCTCCTGGCAGTCGACCGCAGCACCTCGGGCACCGGGTTCGGCATGACGGTGCGAGTGAAGTCGGGCGAGGTCCAGAACTTGACCTCGGCCGCGGAGACATGAATGCGCACGTCCGGGCGCAGGCGCTCCTTGACGCCCGGAACCAGCAGCCCGCCCACGTGGTCCATGTGCATGTGAGTCAGGATCACATCGGTGACGGACTCGAGCGCGATGCCGGCGGCTTCGAGTCGCTGGGGGAACTGACCGGCACGCGGGAAGCCCGAGAACTGACCGCCCAGACCAGCGTCGATGAGGATGGTCTGGTCGCCGCTGCGGGCCACCATCACGTTCAGCGGCCAGTCGTACTTGTCGGGTGGCATGAACATGTCGCTGAGCCAATTCGCAAGATCGGCGGGGGTTGCATTGGTGGCCATCGTCGAAGTAGGCAGCGGCAGCACGCCGTCGCTGACCACCAGCGCATCGATCTCGCCGACTTTCAAGGCATAGCGGGACGGCACAAGCTCTTCGAACTTCTTGGTACCCGATTGCTGGGTTTCATCTAGGGAAAACATGGCGGAATCTCCAAAAGAGGTAGCTCGATCACTCGAGCCGAGCCAGCCCGGGGCTGGCAGGACGTGCCGTTCAACAGTGGGGTTGTCGGGCGCGGATCACGACACGAGGCCGCATGTCGCCAAGAGTAGGCAGGACAGGACCGAGGCGGTAGGCATGCACAAGGGCACACGGTGGTGACTGAAACGCACCAAACACGTCATCCTCAGGTTGCGGATCCTTGCGCCGAACGCGTAGCCAGTCCCAGCGCGTTCGCAACGCCCGCGCCGTAGGCCGCATCCGCTCTGGCGCAGTTGTCGACGTGCCTGCGCTTGATGAACTCCGGTGCATCACCCATGGCCCTTGCGGTGTTCTCGAACAGCACCAATTGCTGCGCAGGCGTCATCAGACGGAACAGGTCACCGGGCTGCTTGAAGTAGTCGGCGTCGTCTTCGCGAAAGTTCCAGAAGTCGGCATCGCCGCGCAGCCTGAGGGGAGGCTCGCGATAGCCGGGCTGTTCCTGCCACTGGCCGAAGCTGTTGGGCTCGTAGTGGGGCAGGCCGGCGTAGTTGCCGTCGACGCGTATCGCGCCGTCCCGATGATTGCTGTGCACGGGGCATCGCGCGGCGTTCACCGGGATCTGGTGGTGGTTCACGCCCAGCCGGTAGCGCTGCGCGTCGGAATAGGCAAACAGGCGCGCCTGCAGCATCTTGTCAGGGGACACCCCGATGCCCGGGACGAGGTTGTTGGGCGCGAAGGCGCTTTGCTCCACGTCGGCGAAGAAGTTCCCGGGATTGCGGTTGAGCTCCATGACGCCCACCTCCACTAGGGGGCAATCCTTCTTCGGCCAGACCTTGGTGAGGTCGAAGGGGTGGTACGGCACGCTCTCGGCATCGGCCTCGGGCATGACCTGGATGTACAGCGTCCATCGGGGGAAGTCCCCGCGTGCGATCGCATCGAAAAGATCGCGCTGGTGGCTCTCGCGGTCCGCACCCACGAGGCTCGCGGCCTCGGCATCGGTGAGGTTCCTGATGCCCTGCTGCGTCTTGAAGTGGAACTTGACCCAGAAACGCTCGTCGCGCGCGTTGACGAAGCTGTAGGTGTGCGAGCCGAAGCCGTGCATGTGGCGGTAGCTCGCCGGAATGCCGCGGTCGCTCATCACGATGGTGACCTGATGCAGTGCTTCGGGCAGCAGCGTCCAGAAGTCCCAGTTGTTGGTGGCGCTGCGCATGTTCGTGCGCGGGTCGCGCTTCACGGCCTTGTTGAGGTCGGGAAACTTGCGTGGATCGCGCAGAAAGAACACGGGCGTGTTGTTGCCCACCAGGTCCCAGTTGCCTTCCTCGGTATAGAACTTGAGCGCGAAGCCGCGGATGTCGCGTTCGGCATCGGCCGCGCCGCGTTCGCCGGCCACGGTGGTGAAGCGCGCGAACATCTCTGTTTTCTTGCCGACGGCGCCGAAGAGCCTGGCTCGGGTGTACCGGGTGATGTCGTGCGTGACGGTGAAGGTGCCGAATGCGCCCGAGCCTTTGGCATGCATGCGACGCTCGGGAATGACCTCGCGGTTCAGGTTGGCGAGCTTCTCGATGAGCCAGACATCCTGCATGAGCAGCGGGCCGCGCGGTCCGGCCGACAGGCTGTTCTGGTTGTCGGCCACGGGCGCGCCGAAGGCGGTGGTCAGAGGAGTCTTGTTCGACTGCTCGGGTGGGGTGTTCATGGAAAGACTCTTGTCGTTGGTGTTCACTGTCTTTCCACTCTAAGAATCTTCCGCGCGTGCCTGCATCTGCCGTTGGGTAGAGGTCGCGGCACACGATGGGAGGGTGCGTCTAAACCTCTGATGAGCTAGGCGGAGGGCACTCGCCCTGCATCTCCAGCACGGTTCGTCCAGTGAATGTTTTCGTCTAACATGAAGGCAGCAGATGAGCCGCTCGAATCCCTCCGTCGCACCGCGAACCCCCATGCAAGAACGCGCCGCTGAGTCGCCCGAACGGACTGATCTGGCGGAGGTTCGCTGGCGTTTCGGCCCCTTCATCCTCAAGGAAATGCAGCGCCGGCTCGAGCGCTCGGGTGAATCGGTGCGGCTCGGCCCCCGCGCTTTCGACCTGCTGCTTCAGCTCATCAAGCGGCCCGGCGAATTCATCGGCAAGGATGAGCTGCTCTCGGCGGTCTGGGCGGGCGTGGTGGTCGAGGAGTCCAGCGTGCGCGTTCACATGTCGATGCTTCGAAAGTCGCTGGGGCGGCCGGGCGAAGGAGACGGTTGCGAGGAGTGGATCTCCAACGTGCCCCAGCGGGGCTATCGATTCAACGCCAGGGTGCATCGCGAGTCGCTCGATGCCGTTGAAGCGCCGCCGCCTTTCCCGGCTCCTTCTTCTTTTGCCAAACCGCCGGCCCGGTTGACCGAACTGGTCGGTCGTGAAGCCGATGTGCAGAGCATCCTCTCAGCGCTCGAGGCCAACCGATTGGTCACCATCGTCGGCACGGGAGGCATCGGAAAAACCAGCGTCGCGATCCATGCTGCGGAGCGTTATCAGCTGCAGCGCGCTGCGCCGACGGCGTTTGCCGATCTTTCGTCATTGATTTCGCAGGACCACGTGCCAGGCACTCTGGCGCGATCGGTGGGGGCCGCCGCCGACATGCCCGACACCTTGCAGGCCATCGTCCAGTGCCTCGCCGGACAGAAGGTGCTCTTGCTGATCGACAACTGCGAGCACGTCATCGACGTGCTTGCGCCACTGATCAACGAGCTGCTGATCGCCTTGCCAGAACTGCGCATCCTGGCGACCAGCCGCGAGTCGATCCGCGTGACGGCCGAGTACGTCGTGCGACTGCCGCCGCTGGCGGTTCCTGATGCGGAAGCCGTGCCTCTCGCCAAGGCCTTGAAGTGGTCGTCGGTCCGGCTGCTGGTCGAGCGCGCCAAGGCCGCGGGCGCAGGCATGTTCAATGAAGCGCATGCCCCTCTGCTGGCCCGGATCTCGCGGCAGGTCGATGGCATCCCGCTGGCCATCGAACTGGTGGCTGCCCGCCTTGGAGTGCAGTCGGTCGGCGATCTGGCGCGCACGCTGGACGATCACATGCGGCTGTATGCCATCGCCAATCGGGCCGTCTCGGCGCGCCACCGCACGCTGGCCGCCGCGCTCGACTGGAGCATCGCGCTGCTTGACGAGACGGAACTGCGGTTCTTCCGCCGGCTGTCGGTGTTCCGGGGGCGCTTCGACGTGGCCGCGGCACTCGGCGTCAACGCCGACATGGATGGCGATGTCGCGTTCGACGCGCTGATCTCGCTGACCAACAAGTCGCTGATCTTCTTCGACACCAGCGACAGCGTCTCGCCCTATCGCCTGCTGGACACCACGCGCAGCTACGCGAGCGCACTGCTCGAGGGCAGCGACGAGCACGCGGCCATGCTTCGGCGTCATGCGTCGTACATGCTCGACGTGATGAAGACCGCCACGGCGGAACTGGCGCAACTGGCCGAGCAGGCCTGGGGCGAGCGCTACGCGTACAGCCTCGACGACGTTCGCTTCGCGTTGGAGGTCTGCCTGGTGCGGCAGCCCGACGCCGGCTTGGGCGCGGCGCTGGTCATCGCGTCGATGCCCCTGTGGTTCCACCTCTCGCAGGTGGCCGAATACCGCGACAGGGTCGCTGCGGCGCTCACGCTGGTGGAGCAGCAACCCGAGCCCGATCTGGAGAGTGCTACTTGGTTGAGAACCGCCTTGATCACGGCACTGCTGAACACCCGGGGCTCGAACGACGACCTGAATGCCGTCTGTGATCAGGCGCTGGCGGGTGCGCTGGCGCTCAAGATGCCGGTGCTGGAGCTGCGCGCACGCTGGGGCCGCTGCACGCACGACATGTTTCGCGGGGAGTACGCCGCGGCTCTGCGGCACTCGCAGCCTGTTCTCGCGCTTGCCCAGTCGGGGGAGGATCCGGCGGCGCTCATCCTTTCCCACCGCGTGAGCGCGATGGCCAATCATTTCTGCGGCAAGTTCGATGTGTCCCGACAGCACAGCGAGGCGTCGATCGCCATCTCCGCCGGCGCCGGGCGCACGCATGCCAACATGCTCGGACCGGATGCGAGCGTGGCGGCGATGGCGGTGCTGTGCCGCACATTGTGGGTGCGAGGCGATACGGCCAACGCGCTCGAGGTTGCCCAAGCCGCCGTTTCCAGGGCCGACTCGCTGGCCAATTCCCTCTCGGTGTGCTCCGCGCTGTACGGCGCCTGTCCTGTCGCGCTTTGGTCTGGCGAGACGGAGCTGGCTCGCCGCTGGGTCGCATTGATGATGGAGGAGGCGCAGCGCCGCGGGTTGCTGGGCTGGCTCCGGTACGCCGAATGGTTCCAGCAGGGACTGCAACTCGCGACGGCCGGCGATCGGCATCCGCTCGTGCAGGAAGTGTCTGCACGGTTCGCCACCTATGACGCACCGCGCAGGGAAATGCTCGTGACGTTCTGCCCCGATTGGTTCGACGACCAGTTGATCGAGCGGCTCGCGCAAGGCGAAGGACTGTGGTGCGCCGCGGAGGTCTGGCGCGCCGCGGGCTGGCGCAGCGAGCGCCGTGGCATGACGGACGAAGCCGAGGGCTTCTACCTGCGCGCCATCGAGACGGCCAGGCAGCAGGGCGCGAAGGGCTGGGAATTGCGCGCCGCGCGCAGCCTGGCCAGCATGCGGGCCGGCCTGAACCCCGAGCAGCAGGCAGAGCGAGGGCGCGACGGTACGGACGGTCGCCCTATGCCCATGCCCGAAAGCCCGAGTCGGCCAGGCGACGCGCCAGATAGGCCGCAGCCTGGTCGTGGTCGTAGAAGCGGCCGTTCCGGGTGAACCCGGACTGCACCGACGTCTTCAACGACAGCGCCTTGCCGGTGACCGACCGCGCGACGACCACCTCGTCGGGCAGGCCGTCGATCGTGTGGACCGGCGCGAGCCGCCCATCGGCAAAGCGCGCGGCGTAGACACGACCCGTTTCCGTGTTGCGGAAGGCCGGCCGGAATCCGAACGAACGATGTTCGGAGACGACACCGCCGCCGTCCTGGCGGGCTTCCTGCTCGAGGATCGATGGATGCATGTGCTCACCCCGTGATCGATGTTGCGGAATGTCGTGACACGTGGGAGTCGATGCTAGGCAGGCGATGCATGGTGCGGAAGGCTGCTCTGCCGCATCGCGGTGTTTCCAGCCAGGCAACTGTGAGGGCGCGAACACCCTGGTGAGCGCGAACCTGCCCGCGTGCCATTGATGCTGGCTGCGCAACCCGCTGGTTCCCGAAACCGGCCTACCGGTCGACGCTCCGGCTCCATAGCATGAGCGCCCAGCAGTACCGCAGGTCAGAGCCGAAAGTTGGCGATGGCTGCCTGCATTGCGCGCACTCGGCCGCGTCCTCCTTCAAGAAAGAATCTCATGCCCATCGATGACCGAGAGCCGCCCGCGCGGCGTCTTTTCCTGCGCCGGCTCGGCGGCGCGTCCGGCGCGGCGCTTGCGGCGCCCATGCTGCTTGGCGGCGCCGGCACTCCACCTGCTCCGGCGCAAGACGCCGCAGCCCGCGACGCTGAAAAGTCCCGCGAGTCAGGCTACCTGTCGCTAGGGCCCCGGGAGGCAGCCTGTGTCGAGGCCCTGGTCAACATGATGTGTCCAGCCGACTCGCTCACGCCGAACGGCGTCGATTGCGGCCTGCACATCTACATCGACCGACAGTTGGCCGGTGCCTGGGGGCGCGGCGACCGGCTCTACCGGCAAGGCCCGTGGCGACCCGGCAAGCCGCAGCACGGCTCGCAGTCGCCATTGACGCCGGAGGAGCAGTTCAAGGCCGGCGTCGCCGCTTTGAATCGGGAGATCCGTCGGCGCATGGGCAAGGTCATCGAACAACTCACCCCCACCGAGCTCGACGGGCTGCTCCAGGACGTTGCGGCCGGCCGATGGGACGACGAACGTTTCGCGCTCGGCGAGTGGTTCGACAACTGCTTCTATCCGCTGTTCGTGCAGGCCTGTTTCGCGGACCCGTTCTACGGCGGCAACCGCGACAAGGTTTTCTGGCGCGCAGTCGGCTACCCGGGGCTGCCGGCCTTGCACGCACGCAATGTCGTGGAGTACCGCGGCCGGCCCTATCCAGGCGCAGCGGCGCCGCAGTCGATCGAGGACTTCAGCTGAAGGCGGATGCCATGACACTCAAGAAACTACCCAGGCGCACCGTCGTTTTCGTCGGCGGCGGTCTCACCGCGGGCCTTGCCGCGCGGCAACTGATGAACACCGGCATCGACGTGCTCGTGCTAGAACGCGGCGGCGATCTCGCCGGCAGTGCCGCCGCGACCTTGCCCAACCAGCGCGACGAGTTGCGCTGGGGCGTGCGCAACGGCCTGGTGCAGAACTGGGCCACCGAGACTTACACGCTGCGCCACGCAGCCTCCGAGCAGGCGCTGCCCATCCGACGCATGGAGGCGTTCCTGCCTGGGGACGGCATGGGTGGCGCGGCCAACCACTGGAACGGGCAGACCTGGCGCTGGGCGGAATACGACCCCGCGCTGCGCACCCACCTCGAGAGCCGCTATGGCAAGGCGGCCATACCCCGCGAGATGACGGTCCAGGACTGGGGCGTCAGCTACGCGGAGATGGAGCCCTATCACGACCTCTTCGAGCGCCTCTTCGGCATCGCGGGGCAGGCGGGCAACATCGGCGGACGGCTCATCGATGGCGGCAATCCGTTCGAAGCACCGCGACGGCGGGATTTTCCCCAGCCACCGCTGGAGATCCTGGAATCGGGCCGGATCTTCCAGGCCGCCGCGCAGAGCCTGGGGTACAAGCCGTTCCCGCTGCCGGCAGCCAATTCGCCGCGCGCCTACACCAATCCGGATGGAGTGAACCTGGCGCCGTGCCAGTACTGCGGGCATTGCGAGCGCTTCTTCTGCGAGGCCAATGCCAAGGCCAGCCCCGCGGTGTTGCTCTATCCAATGCTGCAGAAGCACCGCGACTTCGAGATTCGGCTGCACGCACAGGTGACCGGCATCGACTACGACCGCACGGCCAGGCGTGTGACCGGCGTGCGGTTCATCGACCTCGAGACTGCGCAGGAGTATGAACAGCCGGCCGACGTCGTCGTGCTCTCCGGCTTCACGATGACGAACACCAGGCTGCTCCTCGCGAGCGGCATCGGCAAGCCCTACGACCCGAAGACCGGCAAGGGCGCGGTGGGCAAGAACTTCTGCTACCAGGTGATGTCTTCCGTGCCCGTTTTCTTCAAGGACCGCTGGATCAACCCCTTCATGGCCACGGGCGCTTCGCAGATGGTGGTGGATGAGTTCAATGGCGACAACTTCGACCACACCGGCCTGGGCTTCTTCGGTGGCGGCTACATCTACGCGAACGTGACCAATGGCCGCCCGATCAATTCGCGTCTTCTGCCGGCCGGAGCGCCGCGCTGGGGCACCGCCTGGAAGCAGGCCAACGCGGACTGGTACGCGCACGCCTTCAACGTGGCCGTGCACGGAAGCAACTACCCGCACCGCGAGAACTACCTCGACCTCGATCCGGTCTACCGCGACGCCTACGGCCAGCCCTTGCTGCGAATGACCTTCAATTTCCACGACAACGACCACCGGATGAGCGAGTACGTGACAGGCAAGGCTGCGGGCATCGCGCGCGCCATGGGCGCCACCATCGTCGGCGCGCCCCAACCACGGCGCGGCGACTTCGACGCGAGGCAGTACCAGACCACGCACACCACCGGTGGGACCATCATGGGCGTCGATCCCGCAACGAGCGTGGTGTCTCCCCGGCTGCAGCACTGGGATGTGCAGAACCTCTTCGTGGTCGGCGCTTCGGTCTACGCGCACAACGCCGGCTACAACCCCACAGGGCCGCTCGCGGCGCTGGCGCTGCGCCTGGGCGACGACCTCGTGCGCTATGCCCGCCAGCCGCGGATGTTGTGAGCGGCGGCCGCGTGGCTCAGGCCCCGATATGCCTGGCCCGGCCTACCGAGAGACCCAGCGCGCACATCGCGATGCAAAGCACCGTACAGACCACGAGCGGCGTGGTCCAGCTCCCCGAGGACTCGTGAAGAAAACCGATGAATGTCGGACCGACGGCCGCGAGCAGGTAGCCGATACATTGCGACATGCCCGAGAGCGAAGCCGCGATCTTCTGGTTGGTTGCACGCAGCCCTACGAAGGCGAGGCTCAGGATCAGTGCGGCGCCCATTCCCATGCCGAACGCGAAGACCCAGAGAGGTGCCAGCGCAGGCATCGCGAGCAGGCCGGCAAGGCCGATGGCGCTCAACGCCGGGGATGCGAAGGAGATCCAGCGCTGGTCGGGCATGCGTTGCAGCAGCGGCATCAGCAGCAGCGCGGGAATGGCGCCGGCCAGCTGCATCCATCCGTGCAGCGCGCCTGCACGTGCACTCGAATCTCCGACCTCCTGAAGGATCGACGGCAGCCACGCGATGGCGGCGAAATGGATGAAGCAGGTCAGCCCGAGGTAGGCGGCGACCTGCCAGGCCAGCGGAGCCTTCCATACCGACGCAGCCGGTGCCTCCGTCGCGAGGCCGGGCGCCGAGGTCTTGCGAAGACGCAGTTGTGGAAGCCACAAGATGGCGGCGGCCAGCGGAAGCACAGCGACGCTGCCCAGCGAGGCCTGCCATCCGGCACCGAGCGCCTGGTCCAGCGGGACGGCGACGGCGGACGCCAGGCCGGCGGCGGTGATCATCGCCAGCGCATAGCAGGCCGTGAGCCTGGCCACGTGCGTGGGAAAGTCGCGCTTCAGCAGGCTGGGCAGCAGCACGTTGGCGACGGCGATGGCGCTGCCGATGACGCAGGTGCCAGCGTACAGCGCGGGCGTGGTACCCGCCGACCGCACGGCAATGCCGGCGATCAGCAGAACAACAGCCGCGAACAGCACGCGCTCCAGGCCGAAGCGATGCGCAACGCCGGCCGCGAAGGGCGAGACCACGGCGAACGCGAACAGCGGCAGCGTGGTCAGCAGGCCGGCCGCGGAGGCGCTGAGCGCGAAGCTCGCGCGGACAGGTTCGAGCAGCGGGCCCAGCGCGGTGATCGGTGCGCGCAGGCTGGCGGCGGTGCACAGGATGCCGATGAGCAGCAGCGCAGAATGTTGCGAGGAGTGCACCTGTGATGTCGAGGAATGCATGGTGTTGGAAGTGATGCTGTGTTGCTTTTGAATCTAGCGACGGCGCCCTTTTCGAGATGACGGCCGACCGACAGAAAATTCGCGAATCCGGTCAAAATGAAAAACGTGAGTCCCCACCGAACAGGCCCCTGGAACTTCGAGTTCGACAAGATGGATGCCGACGTGGCGGCTTGGCGGATCCGTACCCATGGACGCGCCGAAGCGCTCGCGACGCACACGCATGCTCAGGGGCAGCTGGTGATGGTGCTGCGTGGCGCCATGACCTGCGAGGTGCCTGGCGCGCTGTGGATGGCGCCCGTCCACGGCGGGCTATGGATTCCAGGCAACGTGCCACATGGAAACCGCGTGACGACCGATGCGGATGTGTGCTTTCTGTTCGTGGCGAGTGACGCCGCAGACATGCCGGGGGACTGCTGCGCAGTGGGCATCTCGCCCCTGCTGCGAGAACTCATCCTCCATCTGGCCACGCGGCCCGGGGGCGATGTGCCTGACGGCGAGATCGGGCGCCTGCATGCCGTGGTGCTCGACCAGCTCGTGCGCATGCCCGCGGAGCCAATGCACTTGCCGGTGTCCGACGAGCCGCGCCTGCGCAGGCTCGTCACGGGGTTGATGGCCGACCCCGCCGACCGCGCCACCGCCACGCAGTGGGCATCGCGCCTTGCGATGAGCGAGCGCACCTTCGCACGGCTGGTCCGGCACGAGACGGGCATGTCCTTCGGCCGATGGCGCCAGCGGCTGCAGCTGATCGTGGCGTTGCAGTGGCTGTCTTCGGGGCAGTCGGTGCAGCAGGTGGCCGTCGACCTGGGCTACGACTCGGTGGGTGCGTTCATCGCGATGTTCAAGAAGGCGATGGGCAAGCCGCCGGCGCGCTACCTCGCCGAACAGCGCCTTGCGCACGGCCGGTGAGCTTGCCCCACTGCTTACTTCACCGGAATGAAGAAGTCGACGCCCTTGTCCTTGATCAGTGTCACAGTGAATCGGGCCGGCTGCGTGCTGCTCGCGTTACGCCCGACGGTGTGGATGTCGTTCGGCCCCTCGTAGAAGGTCTGGCCCTTGGTGAGAGTGACTTCCTTGCCGCCCTTGACGCCCATGACGATCGATCCCTCTAGCACGTACACGAACGCGTGCGCATCGTGCTTGTGGACGGGATCGACCGCGCCCGGGGGGTACTCGACGCTGATCATCAGCACTTCCTTGCCGGGAATGTTGGGCAGGTCGTGTGTCAGCAGCGGCGTCACGATGGCCGCAGGCGCGGCCATTGCGTGCTGTGCGAGCAAGACGCTGCACGCCAGCAGGATTCGGCTTCCGGTTTTCCTGATCAAAGACATTGGTTCTTCCTTTCGATGGCCCGTCATGTCGGGCCGGGTTGCAAACGATCGACGCGAAGCGTCGATCTTCCTGAAGGCTCACTTTGCCGGGTGAGCGCCGGGAGGCCATGCCCTCGACGGGGCAGGCCGGTCTATCCCTTTGAGGTAGTGCGACGCGCTAGAAGCGCCGCGCGTAGCGGACCTGGATGAAGTTCTCTCCAGGGTTCGGATGCTTGATGCCGGCGTTCGAGAAGTGCTCCAGCCGCAACGAGATTTCGTGCTGGCCGCGCTCGCCGAAGCTGCGGCCCACTGCCAGGTGCGTTCCGAAGTTGAAGCTGGTCGAGAAACTTTTCTGCCTCGTTCGATAGACGGATGAGGTCGCCGTCAAGCCGACCCCCGCCTCGACGAACCACGGGGAGGCACCGTCGTCTGGCCGGTAGCGCAGCGCGGGCACCAGCGCGAACTGCGACAGCTGCGAGAGCCCGGCCCGGTCCCGCGATTGGACGTTCCAGTACGAGTACGAGGCTTCGAGATAGCTGCTCACTTCTCCGGTGCCGAGTTGCCACCGATAAGGCATGTCCCAGGTAAGCCCTGCCGTCAGGGCGCGGGTGCTGTGCGCAGAGCCGAATTGCGTGAAGAAAGAAGAGGGTTGGAGCAATGAGGTTTCGGCGCTAGCCGCCAGTGGGAGGCATGCACCGAGGCCGAGCAGGGCCGCTGCCGCGGCATGGCGCTTGAGACGGAGCTGAGACCCCCGGAGGGCCACACGGAGAGTTGGATCGAACATTTGTATTTGTGCTACGGCGGTATCGAACGGCACGCATCACCGTGTCGTCGAAGGCATCAGAGGTTCAGAAAGTCAGAGAGTCAGGGCAGGCGCACGGCGTGCCTGTGCGTACCGGTCGATGAGGGCTCGGGAGCCACGGTGAACGCCAGCGCGGCGTCGGCCGCTGCGGTTGCTGGCGCGTCGGCGGGCGTCTCGAAGCGCCCGTTCAGGCGATTGCCGGCCGAATCCTCAAGGGTGCCGCGCGCGACGAGCCTGTACTCGCCCACGCGCCAAGGCGTGTGCGGGGTGAATGTCCAGGTACTCTCGCCGTCTTTCAACAGCGCGTGGCCGTTCACGCGTCGGCCGCGCCAGTCAGCGACCGCGAGGTAATCGGTGCCCCGGCCGTCGATAGGGCCGTCCAAGATCACGACGAGCGGCTGCCTCGACGCGGCGCGAACCGGCGACAGGCGCCACGCCGAAGCCACGGGACCGTTCGTGTCCACGGGGCCGACGCGCCAGTGCTGGATGGGGCGGCCATCGAGCGTCAATGTCACTTCGTCGCCGTCAACCAGGATCGGTCCCAGTGCGTCGCGCGCATTCAGGCCGGTCTTGACGCGACCCGGATGCATCAGCACCGTCAGGATCCGTCCGCTCGGCGACCAGAGTTCCTGCTCGAGAAACGGCTGCGCAAGGGGCTTCCCATCAGGACGCAGCAGCGCGATCCTTGGGAGCACCGGGCCTTCGATCCGTGTGGAAAACTCGATGGAAAGACGCAGCAGATTGGCCGGCACCTGGCTCGCGGACGGCTGCACGCGCACCACCTGCGCGGCCGCCGGAGATGGTGCGGCTGCAGCTGGTGGCGCGAGGGAAGCGGCGTGCGAGACGTGCAGTGCCGCGGCGAGCGCCATGGCGCCGCACAATCGACGAAGAGGCACCGCTTACTCCGATGCCTTGATCAGGTCCGGGAAGCCTTCGTCCTTCAGCAGCATGTCCTGCCGAGGCTTGATGTTCTGCAACTGGAAGTCGTTGCCCTTGAAGCTGTACTCCGCGAAGGCGTATTCCGAGACGTGGTCGGTCAGCCGGAAGCTCAGCTCCTTGCCGATGGAGACGAGCTGCAGCGCGTCCTTCTCGAGCCGACGGCGTACCACGACGAACGATTTCTCGTCGAGGTTGTCCAGCCGCAGCGTGCCGGCCAGGGGCGCCTGCATCACCTCGACGCCCGCGAGCTGCCCGAAGGGCACCTGCTTTTCGATGCCGGGCCGCGAACCCGTCGCCTCCAGCTGCGACACGGGGATGACGTTCGACACACGGTCGAAGTTCGCCAGCAGCAGGAAGTCCTCGGTCTTGCCCTGTTCGGTGCGCGAGTAGGAAATCATGTCGGCCGGCGTGTTGCCATAGCCGAGCTCGGCGACGGTCTTGCCACGGATGTGCGCGCCGTCCTTGAGATCGTCGAGCGGAATCGTCACCAGCGGGGTGCAGGTGTAGGCGGCGACCAGGTACGGCTTGCCGCCCCAGCTTGCGAAGCTCATCGCGCGAATGGGGGCGCGCGTCTCGATCAGGTTGTGGCCCGCGTGGTAGATTTCCACCGAGGTGATCGACTGCTTCGAATCGAACGGGTATCTGATCCGGCGCAGCGTCGAGGCGAAGTCCTGGTTCGAAAGGCCGGCCACGAAGAGCTCGCCGTCGCGCCACTTCATGTCGGTGACGGTGAAGCTGCGCTCCGGCGTTTCCCTCCAGAAGCTGTAGTCCGTGGTGGGGGCATCGCGCAGGGCGACGGAGGTCGAGGCCGCTGCCTTCAGGTCGATGCGGTGCGCCTTCTTGTCGCTGGTGATCATGATGAGCGCCGGCGTCTTCGCGCTGCCGTAGCTTACGGCGACGTACACCTGCGCGGTGCCGGGCCGCACGACCATGTCCTCCACCGTGACCTTGGCGCCGCCGACCTGGGCGGAGAGCAGCGACTCGAGGTCCAGGATGTTGAATGCGGAGCCCGCGGGCTGCTGCTGCGCCGCTGGCAACGAGATCGCGTGGACGCGGGCGGCTTTCCAGTCGGCGATGAACAGGGTGTTGCCGGGACCCGCGGCAAGGCGGGAGATGGACTTCACGTCCGCCGCTGCGGCGCCGAGGGCCGTGCAAAGGCCGCAGGCGAGGACGGCGGTGATGGTGCTGAGACGCATGGAGGGCTCCTAGAAGAGGGATGGACCCCATCGATGCTAGGAACGCCCGCGTCTCGGCGGTAGGCATGGGCAAGGGATCACGGCGTTGTCCGCAAGGCACCAATGCCGCCGTCGATTCACCACAGACTCTGGAGCAGTTCGTCGAGCTTGACGCTCGCGTTGTCGCCGAGATCGGCCACTTCGTTGGGATAGTTTTTCTTCAGCAGCCGGGCGACCTCGGGAAGCTTGGCCGGATCGAGGTCGAACGCGCTGATGCGGTTGGGCAGGCCGAGCAACTTCACCACCTGCGAGATCTGGTCGGCCAGATGGGCCGCCACATCTGCATTCTGCGAAGTACTGGAGGGCGTCGCGGCGAAGACGCCGAGCTTGTCTCCGTAGAAATCCGCGCACGCACGGATCACTGGTGCCAGCGTGATGCAAGAGGTCACGCTGTGCGGCAGGCCGAAAGTGCCGCCCAGGATGTGGCCGATGCGGTGGCTGAGGCCGTAGATGACCGAGGCCGGCGAGAAGTAGCACTGCCATGCCGCGAGCTGCAACTGCAGCAGGTCGTCGGCCGTCACCAGCCCTTTCTCGAGCGCCGCGCGTGTTTCCACGGCCTGTGGCCATTTCTGCAGGACGCGGAGAAACCGCGCCAGCCCGCTGGCCGCCATGATCGCGTGGGGATGCTCCTTCGTGACCTTGCGCATGCCCTCCACCGCATGGTCCATGCCCTTGACGGCCGATGCGAGCAGCAGCGCGCGCGGGGTGTCGGACACGAGCACCGGATCGATCACGACCACCTTGGGCACCGTCTCGCGCACCGCATAGCTGCGCTTGAATTTCTGCGGGCCGTCCGTCTCGGTGATGCCGAAGTAGTGCGAGAACTCGGAGCCCGACAGCGTGGTGGGCAGGGCGGCGATGGGCAAGTAATGCCCGGTCTTCTCGTGGTGCAGATGCGATACCGCCTTGGCCGCGTCGAGCACCGATCCGCCGCCGAGTGCGACGATCGATGCGGCGCCTGCTTGCAGGCAGGCGTCGAGGCCTTCCTGCACCGCCACGTCGGGCACGTGGGCGGGCAGTTCCGTGAAGCTGCCCGCCTGCTCCTTCAGGTTGGGTTGGACACAGCTGCGGTAGAGGCCTTCCAGGGGCGCCACCGTGAACGTGATGGGTCGATGGATGCCGTGGTCGCCGAGCCGTGCGACGACGCTCTGCAGGATGTGTTGGCCCCAGTAGATGCCTTCTTGCGGCAAGCAGTTCAAGTGATTCATGTCGGTCGCGCGTTGTATGTCGGACCGACAAGATAGGCCGGCCACCTCCAGGTCACAAGCCGCTGTTTGCCAGACGCAGCGTCCATGCGCGTGGACGACGGCGCGCGACGTCGCAGGGGTTCAGGCGAAGCGCGATGGGTGATCGAAGGCCGTGATGACCGGGATCTCCACCGCCAGGAAATCCACCAGCGAACGAACCGCGGGCAGCAGCCCGGTGCGAAAGGGAATGAGTGCTGAAATGCGCGCATCCGCGGCCGACCAGTCGGGCAGCAGCTGCTGAAGGGCGCCGGAGCGCAGTTCCGAGCGACAGATATAGCCCGGTAGCGCGGCGATGCCCAGGCTGGCGCACGCGGCTTCCTTGAGCGCGACCATGTTGTTGCTCTGGAAGCGCGGATCGATGGGCATCACGATCTCCTCGCGGTGCGGCCCCTGCAACTGCCATTGGAGCGGGCCGTTGCGCACCATCGCCACGGTTGCGTGCTGCGCAAGATCGGCCGGGCTTTCGGGAACGCCATTCTTCTTGAGATAGGCTGGACTCGCGAACAGGTACCACGGTACGTCCGCGAGCGCACGTTGTACCAGCGTGGAGTTCTGCAATGGAGCTGTATGGCCGCGAATTGCCAGGTCGAAGCCTTCGCCCACGATGTCCACGTACCGGTCGGTCGCGATCTCGATCACGCGCACCTTCGGATACTGGTTGAGAAAAACAGGAAGAATCTCGCGCAGCGCGAACTGCGCGATCTCCACCGCCGTGGTCAGGCGGATCACGCCGCTGGGTTCGGTCAGGCGCTGGCGTACGGCCTCTTCGGCGACCTCGGAGCTGTGCAGCATCGCCACGGCGTACTCGTAGAACTCCTTGCCGATGTCGGTCATGCCGAACTGGCGCGAGGTCCTGTTGAGAAGCCGCACGCCCAGGTAGCTTTCGAGTTCCTGGACGCGATGGCTCAATGTCGACTTCGGAAGGCGCAGCGCCGTGCCGGCGGCCGTGAAGCCGCCACGGTCGACGACCTGCACGAAGTAGAAGACATCCTTCAGATCCAACATCGGCGGCCTGCAAAGAGCGCTGGAAAGCGGGCGGTGGGACGCCGCGCGAGGCGGCCGTACGACCCGAGCATAGCGCCAGGGGCAATCCGCGCAACGGGTGCCATCAACACTCCTGCAGCCCGCTTCCCGATTCCGTCAGGCCGCTTCGGCAACGGCTTTCGGCAGGCGCAGCGCCCGTGCGGTGAGCGCCACGCGACGCCCCTGGTAGGCGGCCACTGCGAGCTCTTCGGCCGCGGGCATCACCGAGTCCTTGTGGGAGACGTGCGTCGCGCCGTAGGGCGTGCCCGCGGCGAACATCGCCGGGTCGGCGTATCCGAGCGGGACGATGATGAGCCCGAGGTGCGCCATGGGGCCGTACAGAGAGAGCAGCGTCGCCTCGTTGCCACCGTGCCTGGACGAGGTCGAGCCGAACACCGAGCCGACCTTTCCGTTGAGCTTGCCCTGGAACCAGAGGCCGCCCAGGGAATCGATGTAGGCCTTGAGCTCCGATGCAATGGAGCCAAAGCGCGTCGGCGTGCCGAAGACGATGGCATCTGCCCAGTCGGCGTCGGCTTCGGTCGGCGCCTCGTACTTCGCGTTCATCGCGCCGGCGCGCTCGGACCACTCGGGCACATCGCGCATGATCTCCGGAGCGACGAACTCCCGGGCGCGGCGCAGGCGCACTTCGGCCCCTTCGGCTGCCGCGCCTTGCGCGATGGCGTTGGCAAGGCGTTCGGTGGAGCTGTTGCGCGAATAGAAGGCAATGAGGACTTTGGGTTTGGACATGGCTTGGCCAATGGGCGAGTGACAAGAAGAAAAAGGGCGAGCGCTTCCCCGGAGCTGCTGCTGCGGGTGGCGTCGGAGAAGGCGGTGCGGCGTTCAGACCGTGATGGGTTCCAGGCGGCCCAGCAGTTCGTCCCTGCGGGCGCGCAGCCATGGAGGAAGCTGGAACTCCGAACCGAAATGGCCGGGCTCCTCGTCGATCGCGAAGCCGATGTCGGTGGTGGCGGCCTCGAACATCACGCCGCCGGGCATCTTGAAATACATCGAGCGGAAGTAGTTGCGGTTGACCGACTCGGACGTGTCGATGTGACCCATCGACATCAGCTTTTCCTTGATCTGCATCTGCTGCTCCACGTTGTCCACTGCGAAGGCGACGTGGTGGATGGTGCCCTCGCCGTAGATCGACGAGCCCTGCAGCCGGTCCGGCTCGTGCAGGAATTCGACGATCGTGCCGGGTGTTCCATCGGCGGTCTCGAAGCGGTGGTGCGGGCCCGACTCGCCGGCATAGCGAAACGCCAGGGCGTCCTGCATGAAGATGATCGATTCGGCCACCTCGCGCAGCGACAGCGTGATGCTGTGCACGCCGCGGATCGCGTACTGGGCGGGGATGTCCTCGGCCGTGCAGGGCGGGCGTGTGTCGCGGTCGGATGCCACCAGGTCGAACTCGATGCCGCACGGGTGCTGGAAGCGCTGTCGCTTCTCGCCGAAGCGCTCGACCACGTCGGCATCGAAGGTCACGCCGTGGGCGCGAAAGCGATCGCGCCAGAAGTGAAGCGAGCCTGCCGGCACCGAGTAGTTGATCACCTTGATCTGACCCGAGCCGCGACGGCCTTTCACGCCCTTCTGCCGGAAGGGAAACGAGGTCACCAGCGTGCCGGCATCGCCCTGGGCGTTGCCGTAGTAGAGGTGGTAGACGGGGTCTTCGCCGTCCAGCAGCACCGTTTTCTTGACCAGGCTCTGGCCTAGCAGCTTGACGTAGAAGTCCACGTCTTCCTGAGCGCCGCTGACGCAGGCCGTCAGATGGTGGAAGCCTTTGATGATCGACATGGGATGAATCCTCTCTTGTTGGATGCGGATGAATGGGACTGCCGCGGTGGCGGCAGGGGGCTCGTCACTGCTCGATGAATGACGCGAAACTCTCGACCTCGTGCTTCTGCAGGGTCATGCGGTTCTCGGGCAGGTCGTTGTCGGCCCAGCCCATCGACATGCCGGCGATCACCATTTCGTCGGCGGGAATGCCTAGCTCGGCGCGCAGCACGTGGTGCTGCAGCGACCAGATCTGCTGCGGGCAGGTGTCTAGGCCGCGTCCCTTAGCAGCCAGCATGACGTTCTGCAGGAAGCAGCCGTAGCACAGGAAGCTGGCCCACTCCAGGCGCCGGTCCATGGTGAAGATGATGCCCACCGGCGCGTCGAAGAAGAGGAACTGGCGCTCCACGTCGCGCATGCGCCCGACCTTGTCGCTGCGGTGCACGCCCTGCGCGTCGCCGAGCTGGCCGCGGAAGGTGTTGAAACGCGTCGAATAGGGTTCGTGCAGGGGCTGCGGGAAGAACGGGTACTCCGGCGCCAGCTTGTCGTGGTTGGCGCGGAACTCCGCCACGGCGGCCTGGGTGACGCGCTCGCGGGCCTCGCCGGTCACGACGTAGCAGCGCCAGGGCTGCGTGTTGCTCGAGCTCGGCGCGTACTTGGCCACCGAGAGAATGTCCTTCACCACATCGAGCGGAACGGCGCGGTCCACGAAGCCGCGCTTGCTGCGCCGCTCCCGGATCAGGTCGTCGATGAACGGCGTCGTGTGCATGGGCGTGGGCTCCATCAAGAGGTTGGCTGACATGGCTCGTCTTTCTCGCTTTCGCGGTGGATGGTGGGAAATCGTAGGTACGCCCCGGCTGCCCGGGAAGACCCCATTGCTTGCACATTGGGTCCCGGAATCGCGAACGACCGGGAGCCCGCGAACGCTTTCAGCGGCGTTGTCCGGCCATGTGCGGACACACGGGTGGCGGATCGCCGATGAAGGTGCGCGACGACCAGAGCTCGGGGAACGGAATCTCCTCGAGCGTGGGCATGAGCCACGCGACGCCTTCGGTGCCGAAGTAGGCCGGCCGCGCACCGAAGGTGCGGCGCGTGGCCATCAGGTGCCTGAACTTCCAGTTGCAGAAGCCCTGCGCGATGTCGGCCAGCACTTCGCCGAGTTGCTGAAGCTCGGAGTGCTTGTCCGGCGCCGCGTAGATGTCGCGCCACACCTGCTCGACTTCCTTGCTCGGGGCATAGGGTTCGCTCACATCGCGTTCGAGCAACGCGCGGGGCACGTTCATTCCGCGCCGCTGCAAGTAGGCAAGCACGTCGTCGTAGAGGCTGGGCTCGGCCAGCGCCTGGCGCAGCTGCGCCAGGCGCTGCGGCTGCGGCTCGAAGTGCTGCAGGTGCACGGCCTGCTTGATGCCGAACAGATAGACCATCTGCCGGTAAGTCCAGCCTTGCAGGGCCGTGTCCTGGCCATAGGTGCCGACGGCGCGTGAAAGTATGGCCAGCAGGTCGTTGGGCGTCATCCAGTCGATCGAGCGCCAGATCGCGTCCAGTGGTGCATGGTGGGCCGAGATGCGTTGCAGTGTCCTGTAGGCCTGCGGCAGATCGTCAGCGCGCAGGAAGCGCTGCGCCGATTGCATCTCCTTGATGATGAGCATCCAGTAGAGCTCCGACACCTGTACGTGGGTGATCCACGCATGCTCGCCGGGATGGTCGCTGACAGTGCGATGCAGCGAATGCAGCGTGTCGGTCTGTATCCATGCGCTGTAGGGTGTCTGCCCGACGGGCGTGGCGCCCGGCGTGGGTCGGTCCGTGGATTGCGTGGGGTTGCTCATCTTGTGCTCCTGTTTCCGTGGGGATCTGTCAGCGCATCGGGGACGCGGGGGCTTGGGTGCGAAGCCGCTGTTCCATCTGCCGCGCCACCCGCAGGAGCGCGCCGTCATGGCCCGGCCTGGCGACGACCTGCAATGCGGAAGGCAGTTGGCCGTCGCGCGGTGCGAGGGGTATCGAGATGGCCGGAAACCCCGCGACGTTGAAAGGCGCGGTGTAGGCCATCAGCGCCTCGCGCACGGTGCCGGTCCACGCGCCGATGCGAATCGCGCTTTCATGCAGGGCCGGCGCGGTGCACGGGCATGTCGGTAGTACGAGGAAATCGACGCGAGCCATGGCTCGGTGCAGCCTGGCTGTGAAGTCCCTTCGGGTCTGCTGAGCCGCTGCATATTCGCCAAGCGTCATCGCCTTGGCCCGCTCAAGGCGCTCCGCGGTTTCGCGGCTGTAGTGCGCGGCAATCCGGTCCGCATCGTTGTGCCTGAAGTGTCCGGCACCGCCTTCGGTCAGCACGATGTGCGCGAAGGCTTCGTAGGTGCCGTCAAATAGCCCTTCGGCTTCGACATTCGCGCAGGCGAAGAGCTCGCCGAGTGTCGCGACGGCTGCATCGAAGGCCGATGCCACTTCAGCGCTCGCCGGCACGGGCGGCACCTCGCGAAGCACGCCGAGGCGGGCTCGGGTGAAGCCCCGATCTGCGAGCGCATCGATGGAGAAGGCGCCGGCCAGGATGGCGATGTCGTCGACCGTCTCGCCCAGAAGTCCTGGGTGGTCCAGCGAGGGGGCCAGCGGAAATATCCCTTGCGTCGGGAGCAGGCCGTACGTGGGCTTGAAGCCTGCGACGCCGCAAAGCGCCGCCGGAATCCGCACCGATCCACCGGTGTCGGTGCCCAGTCCCGCTGCCACGGCACCGTAGGCGATGGCCGCGGCCGCGCCACCGCTGGATCCGCCGGGAATGCGCGTCGGGTCCAGAGGGTTCAGCGTGTCGCCGAAAACCTTGCTGGATGTGGTGACGCCCCACGCGAACTCGTGCGTGGTGGTCTTGCCGAGAACGATCGCGCCGCGCTCGCGAAGCGAAGCCACCAACTCCGCATCGGCTGTGGGAACGTGGCCTCGCCAGGCCGCCGAGCCGTAGCTGGTTTCGAGGCCCTGTGTGTCGATCAGGTCCTTGACGCCAAGGATCAGCCCTTCGAGGGGGCGCGTGCGTCCTTCCGCGTAGCGCCGCTCGCTCTCCCGCGCGGCCCGCAGGGCCCCCTCCTCGTCGATGGCGGCGAATGCACGAAGGATGCGCTTGGAAGACTCCGCCGCGTCCAGCGCCTGCTCGACCAGGCCCGACACCGTGATGTGCCGCTCGGCCAGCGCCTGCAACGCACGGCGAAGGCCAGGGGCGCGGGGGATGGCGCCTACAGGACGGTGATCGCTCTTGTTCGTCATGGCAGTCAGGGGCACAGGCGGAATGAGTGGTCCAACGGTTTGCAAGGCGTGCGTGTCCGTCTCCGTCATGAAAGACGTGACGATCGATGAGGCGGGAAATGCAGCGGACGCGGCGGGGGCGAGGCGTGAGCCGCCGTGAAGCTCAGGCCGTGGCTTCAGCCAGGCAGCTGGCCACCGAATCCATGAAGCGCGATTGCGGCATCGAGGCGATCGAGGCCCCGATCGCTTCCTCGCACAGCGAGCGCCGCTTGCAAAGCACCTCGAAGTAGCGAGCGACGCCGGGCAGGGCGTCCCACAGCGAGGACAGTCCCAGGTAATTGATGCGTACGAGGTTGACGCCCCACAGCACGTCCGCGAGCGAGAAGGGGTGGCCGTTGATGCAGCCGAAAGAGCCCTTGCCCAGGTCGAGCTCGAGGTTCTCCAGCAACTGGCTGACGCGATGGCGTGCGGCACGCTGGAACTCCGGATCGTGGCACACCTGCTTGCCGCCGATTTCCTTCGTGATCTTGGCGCGATAGGCGGCCACCAGCTCGAGATCGCCGGCGTTATCGGCGATCAGCCGCTCGAGCGCGATGACCTTGTAGTGATAGACCGTTCGCATCGAGGTCTTGAGCGCTTCGGGCCGGAGGTCGGCGTCGGGATGGAAACCGTAGAGCAGCGCCCCGTTGGGAATCCGGTCGACGATGCCGACCTGGCGCATCACCTCCTCGCGCGAAGCGGGCTCATCGGGAATCAGTTGCACCGGCTGGCGGTCCACAGCATCGAGGTAGCAGCAGATGCGCTGCGAATCGGCGACCACCCGGCCTTCCTGATGGTCGAGCAGCAGCGGTACGACGCAGGGATCGAAGCCTTCCGTCTCCACGGAGGTGCGCCCGCTATACCCGGAGACGAAACCGCGCCCCAACTCCCTTGCAGCGATCAGCCGCAGTCGGATGTAGGCGGGGCTGTAATGCTCGGCCGGCACCAGTCCGGTGGGCTCCATCGAACCCAGGATGCGCATGTCGTTGGAACGGTAGGAAAGCGCCTTCTCGTTGAGTACCGTGCGGACCTTCTGCGAGCACAGGGAGCTTGCCGCATGGAACAGTTCGAACCGTGGATCCGGGCTGCCGCCCACGACGGTGATTCGGTTCGGGTCGAGCACGGCAGCGCGTGCGGCGGCGGCCATTTCCATCAGCGGTTCGGTGTTCGTCATCACGGTCCTCTTGGCGGCCTGCGAGGCAGGCGCAGCAACTATCGATCGGTGGGGTTGCGTTCAACAGTGCGTTGAAGGCAATCAAATCGTAGGCAGCTTGGTCAGAGGTGAGAAGGCGGCAAAGCTTGCACGCTCGGTCCCTGAAATCCGAACGATGGCGGCGCTCAGGCGCTGGACGAGGTGTTCTCCCCGTGGAGAAGAGGTACCCATCCAGGCTGAGCTTGCACGCGTGCCACCCATGCTTCGATGCCGGAAAAGCGCGCCATCGCGTAGCCTCCTTGCTCGGCGAGCGACACATAGGCCGAAGCCGCTAGGTCGGCGATGGTGTAGCTGTCACCAGCAAGCCAGGTGTGATCGAGAAGCCATTCGTCCAATTTCTCCAGTGCGGGGTATCCATCGGCGTGATAGCGCACGATGTCCTGCATCCGGTCGTTCGCGAGTCCGTGCAAGTGGAGCACGCGTGCTGTAGCAATACTTTTCTGAAGATCGGCCTGCTCGAAGAAGAGCCAGCTCATCACTTCCGTTCGCAGGTGTGGATCATCTGGCAGATAGGGCGTGCCGTTGGCGAGATGCACCAGGATGGCGCCTGATTCCACGATGGGGCGGCCATCCTCCAGCAAGAGCACGGGCACTCGAGCAAAACGGCTGATCCGCCGAAACGAAGGATCGCGCGTTTCGCCTTTACGGATGTCGAGCGTGACACGCTCGTAGGGCAGTCCAAGCTGGCTCAGGAGGATGCGGACCTTCCATGAGTTGCCGGACAGGCGACTGTCATAGAGACGCAGCATGGTGGACTCCAACGGATGGGCGCACGATGAATTGCACTCGATTCTCCCTCCAATGTGCAGCCCCTGCAAAAGGGGGAGGCGGTTGCCATACCAACGGCTGAAGTGCGAGCGGTAGCGAATCCTTAATGTGTTTCCAGACGACGCACTGCATGTGTCCGTCTGCCAAGCAAAGGGCTTGCCACTCATCAAGGCGCCCCGTTTTCATTGTCCGTCCCAAAAGGAATATCCAATATGAACCAACCCCGACTACCCTGGACCGAGATCTCTGCCAAGTCCTATCAGGCGATGGCGGGCGTCAACGTCTCGATCGCGAAGTCCTCGCTCGGTCATTCGCTCATGGAACTCGTGCAGACGCGCGTCTCCCAGATCAACGGCTGCGCCTTCTGCCTCGACATGCATGCGCGCGACCTGCGCAAGCACGGCGAGACCTGGCAGCGCCTGAACAGCCTGTCGACCTGGCGCGAGACCAGCTTCTACAACGAGCGCGAGCGCGCGGCGCTGGCCTGGGCCGAGGAACTGACGCGCCTTGCCGACCAGCACGGTGACCAGGACACGGCCTTCGAAGCGCTCAAGAAGCAGTTCAGCGACCAGGAGATCGTCGAGTTGAGCTGGACGATCGCCGTGATCAATGCGTGGAACCGCATGGCCGTCGGCATGCGCACGCCTCCGTCGACACAGCCGCTCGAATAAGCGAAAAAGCCGCCGGCGTGTGCACGACACGCCGGCGGCTTTTTATGAAGGAAAAGAAGTGGGAGAGGACCAGGGCCATCGCAGCCACGTACCGCCGTGCGCTGTGAATCTCAGCCGCTCTTCAGGTGTTGGGCCAGGAACGCCTGGGTCCTGCCGTTCGCGAGGCCTGCAGCCCGCGCGTCATAAGCGGTGCCGCGGTGTCGCGCGAAGGCGTGACGGCATCCCGGGTAGCTGTGGAGCTGCACCTGCGGACTCTTTCCCAGGGCTGCGACTATCTGCCTGCGTGCGTCGGGTGGGATGTACTCGTCTTCTTCCGCGAGATGCACCATCAGCGGGCTGCCGATGCCGCCTGCCTCCTCGAGGTGCTTGTCGGCGTTGCCGGGGTAGTAGGCCACCGCGGCATCAGCGGCTGCGTGAGCAGTGGTCAGGTAGCTCATGAGGCCGCCGAGGCAGTAGCCGACGAGACCGACCCGGTGGTTCGACTCAGCCAGCGCGCGGGCGGTTGCGATGGCGGCGCCAATGTCGCGCACGCCGGCGTCGAGGTCGAAGGCGTTGTAAAGCGCCATGGCTTTCGCCAGCTCGGCTTCCGTGCGATCGGTCATGTCGATGCCCGGCTCGATGCGCCAGAACAGGTCGGGACAGATCGCCAGGTAGCCCTGCGCGGCGAGTTCGTCGCACGACTGCCGCATGTCGGCATTGACGCCGAAGACTTCATGGATCACGACGATGGCCGGCGCGGTTGCGCCTGTGCCCGCGCTTGCGGGACGGGCGACATACGCCGAGAAGGAACCCTCGCCGGTGGTGATGCGGAGTGTGTCTTGCATGACCGGCTCAGGCGCTGAGCCAGAAGGCGAGGTTGCTGGCGTACTGCTTGGTCGAGCGCAATGCCTCGGGGAACTGTGCCATGCCGTCCCCGGGCGATTCGGCCACGAAGGTCGGGCAGCCGCAGGCGGGATCCCAGTTGTAGTCGGCGAAATGATGGAAGGTCGACTGCGCGATGGCACGACCGCCATGTTCCGAGCGCTCGAACGCCACGGCGATGTTGAAGCGTCGGCCCGAGACGAGGCTCTGTCCTTCGACGACCACCCGACCCGTCGAATCATCCGCCGGCACTCCGACCACCCCTTCGTGCGGGTGCGAGGGAAGGTATTGGATGACGCCGGTCGAGGACTGCCGGTCGCGCATGACGGGATGAATGCTGCCGACCGAGCGAACACGCTGGAAATCGCCGTTGGCGCCCGAGTGGTAGTTGGGCCAGGAGATGTTCGTGGCGTAGGTGTCGTCGACGCAGTGCCGGCTCTCGTCGGGTTCTCGATTGTGGCTGTGGAAGTAGTGGGCGGCCCCGATGCCGCCCAGATTGCAGATGGAGCTTCCCACGTCCATGTGGTCCCGGGTCACCATGAGCGCGCCACCAAGGCGGCGAAACCGGCTGATTCCCATGCAGTCTGCGTCGGTCAACCCGTCGCCCCCGTCTACCGCAAAAAGCCAGAGTTGGTCCACGTCCGATCCGTCCAGGGTCGACAGCACCGGGTCCGGCGTGCCGCGTTGGGTGCGGTTGCGGGCGGTCACCCGGAAGGCAAGGCCTCCGTCTTTGTCTCTCAGTCCGGCGAGGAATGAAGCCAGTCGGCTGAAGCGTGAGATGTCCCAGTCATCGGGCTGCTCTTCAATCGTGGTCTGTAGTAGGAGGTTCAGCATGGCGAAGGGGTTGGATGACAGTGTTCAGCTGCGCAGGAAGGCAAGAAGGTCCGCGTTGACCTTGTCCTGCATCGTCGCGGTGAGTCCGTGCGGTGCACCGGGGTAGTAGATTTCCCTGACCCCCTTGATGAGCTTTGCGGACTTCCTGGCGGAGTCGTGCACGGGAACGATCTGGTCGTCCTCGCCGTGCATGATCAGGGTGGGGATGTCGAACTTCTTCAGATCCTCGGTGAAGTCGGTTTCCGAGAAGGCCTTCACGCACTCGTAGGCGTTCTTCTGGCCGCTTTGCATGCTCCAGAGCCAGAACTGGTCGAGCACGCCCTGCGACACTTTTGCGCCGCTGCGGTTGGCGCCGTAGAAGGCCACGGCCAGGTCCTTGTAGTACTGGGAACGGTCTCCCGCCACGCCCGCGCGAATTCCGTCGAAGACCTCGATCGGCAGACCCTCCGGATTCGACGCCGACTTCACCATGACCGGCGGCACCGCGCCGATGAGCACCGCCTTGGCCACGCGCTTCGAACCGTGGCGGCCGATGTAGCGGGCCACCTCGCCGCCCCCGGTGGAGTGGCCGACCATCGAGACGTTCTTCAGGTCAAGCGCGTTGAACACTTCGGCCAGGTCGTCGGCGTAGCCGTTCATGTCATTGCCCGACGACGATTGCGTCGAGCGGCCGTGGCCGCGGCGGTCGTGCGCGATGACGCGAAAGCCGTTGCGCGCCAGGAAGTGCATCTGCCCGTCCCACGCGTCGGCATTGAGGGGCCAGCCATGCGAGAACGTGACCACCGGGCCGCTGCCCCAGTCCTTGTAGTAGATGCGCGTGCCGTCCTTCATCGTGACGGTGTCGCTGGTCATCCTCGGGTTGCGGTTGCCGGAACCGGGGGCGCCCGCGGCGGCACCGTGCATGCCCATCGCGAGCGTGCCGGTGGCAACGGCCGCACTGGATGCGATCAGGTTTCTGCGCGAGGGGTTCTGAGGTGTGGTCATGATTTCCTTTGAGACGGGGTTGGAGATCCGGATTACGAACACGGCGCACCTATGTCGCGCGAATGCCGTGAGACGGAAGTCATCGTAGGTTCGGCATTCGCGCGGCGGTAGATTCGCGAAGGGATGCACGCTGTTGCTGGGCGCGCACCAATACGTGCCCGCAGACGGCCGGTACACGTTCAGGTCGGTGCGTCGAGGTCCGTGAGGCATTGGAGGTCCGCCGCGCGGATGCGTGTCGTCATGAAGTCGATGAAGACGCGCATGCGTGAGGGAAGATGCTGCCGGCTCAGGTAGCAGATGTAGTGTCCGTGGTCGTCGGGGACGTGCTGCGTCAGGCAGGCCACCAGCGAGCCCTTGCGCAGCGGTTCGCAGATCAGGTATCCCGCCATCTGCGCGATGCCGTGTCCATCGAGCACGGCCTGGAGCACCAGGTCTGCATCGTTGTAGGTGAGCTTCGACGCCGGCGCGAACCTGCGAAGCAGCCCGTCCGCCTTGAATTCCCACTCGGCGACACGACCCGAGGCGGTGCGAAAGTTGATGCATTGGTGGCCCATCAACTCGTCCAGCGAGGTCGGCAGGCCATGCGCATCCCGGTAGCCCGGCGAGGCGCAGACCAGCAGTTGCATGGGGATGATCTGCTTGGCGATGATCTGTGCGTCTTCCATGCGGCCGTTGCGGAAGGCGATGTCCACGCGGTCCGATGTGAAGTCGGTCGGCTTGTCGTTGAGCAGCAAGTCGATCGATACCTCCGGATACGCGGCAAGGAAATCGCCGAGCAAAGGGGCGACCACGCGCCGGCCGAAGCCGACGGACGAGCTGATGCGCAGGTGCCCTCGCGGTGGGCCCTCGCGCAGGTCACGCATCTCTTCGACGGCCTGGACGATCCGGTCGACTCCGGTGTGGCAGTTGGCATAGAAGAGATCGCCTTCCCGCGTCAGCGAGGTGCTCCGCGTGGTCCGGGTGAAGAGCCTGACATTGAGCTGATCCTCCAGCTTCTGAACGCTGCGGCTCACCGCGGAGCGCCCGATGCCCAGCCGGTCCGCTGCGCGGGCAAAACTGCCTTCGGTCACGACGGCAATGAAGGCCACGACACCCGCATAGCTGGTCGCGAAGCTCGAAGCCAGCGGGTCCGCACGCGGCGTGAGGGGAATGGAAGTGGGGCAGGGCAGGGAAGAATTCGTCATTTGCAGCATCTCGGTGGCATGAAGGCCGTGGGGACGGCCTTCTCACAACGAGCACTCTGCGCGCGACGGCAAACAAGGACCAGTTAATGCCTGTCAATGTTTGTTATGGCCGGCCCGTGCACCACCTCCCGAGCTGCTCGGGAGGGCGTGCCTGTCTCTAGAACTTCAGCAACGAAGCCAGCGCGGCCAGCTTTTCGGGGTTTCTCTGGGCCTGGATCCGGGTGATTCCCACGCCGTCGGTCTCCACCGACTGCACGGACTCGAGCACGCTGTCGATGAAGCGCAGGAAACCCCATTCGCCGTTGATCGGTGCGATCCGCATACGCACCTTGTCGCCGTACCGCCTGCTGGTCGCGAAATAGAGCTGCGCAATGCGGTCGCGGCCCTTGAGCGGAGCGTCGAAGCTTGGCACCTTGCCGCCCCCGTCGCCGACGAACTCGGCGTCGTCCGACAGCAGGGAGCGCAACGCCGCGAAGTCCCCGCGCTGCGCCGCCTCGGAAAATTCCTTCAGCAGGCGGATGTGCTCCTCCGGCGCGACCCGGAAACGCTTGCGCTTCTCGAGGATCTGGAGTTTCGCCCGGTGCACGAGCTGGCGGCTGGCGGCTTCGGTCCTGCCCAGGATGTGGGCGATGTCGCCGTAGCTGGCGCCGAAGACCTCGCGCATCAGGAATGCCGCGCGACTCTCCGGCGAGAGCCGCTCCAGCACGGTAAGGAAGGCGATCGAGATGTTCTCCGCCTTCTCCAGCATCTGCTCCGGCGAGGGCGAATTGTCGGACATCACCGGCTCGGGCAGCCACATGCCGATGTAGTGCTCGCGCTCCACCTTCGCGCTGCGCAGCCGGTCGATCGCCAGATGGGTGACGGTCGACACCAGCCACGCTTCCTCGTTGTCGATGGCACCGTTCGCCTGACGCCTGCGCAGCCAGGCGTCCTGCACGACGTCTTCGGCTTCCTCGGTCGAACCGAGCATCCGGTAGGCGATGCCATGCAGCCGTGGCCGCAGGCTGTCGAAGACGTTGCTGATCTCGTTGGTGCCGTCTGTGTCGTTCATGACCTTGTGTCTGGTTGTTCTTGCGGGGAAGCCCCGTGCCACAGAAGACGTGCCGAACCCTGCGCCTGTGACGGCCTGCTTGTCACTTCGTAGGGACTCCACAGATGCTGCAAGCGTAGGAGCCCGGTGCCGATTCGGCCAGCCTGTGTTGGCGAGAGCTTCTTCTGCTACTTTTGGGGGGTGCGGTTCAAGGCGGAGTCCGACGCGGAGCGAGCGGCGCTCAAGTAGAGCGCCTTCGCCTCGCTGTCCATGCCGAGGCGCTCGCTGCGTGGCCCGGCGCGCGAAGTGCGGCGAGCGGTCAGCGCGAGGCGCAGCCCGGCGACCGTCTTCGCATCGGCACCCGGCAGCCGCTCGACGCGGTTGATGGTGGTGAGCACACGGTCTCGATACTCCTCGGCCTGCGAAGCCTGAAACCACAGCGGGACGGAGGCGACGGCGAGCGCCACGCCGACCTCCGTGCCGGTCGCCGCGTCAGCCTCGGTGCCGCCAGGCTGCTCAAGCCAGGCGTCGAGGGCGGCCCGCACGTCGTCCAGGTGATGGGCGTATCGCTCGGTCCACGCATCGACGTCGAGCCTGGACAGCTGCGCCGTGGCTTCGTCCATGAGGCTGCGCATGAGCTCGGCATGCCGTCGCCCCAGTGCGGGCGATTCGTCGGTCCGTGAGAGCAGATTGGCCGCGTAGCTCCTCGTCGTGCCGAGCAGGCGATAAGGCGCAACCGCATCGCTGTTGTCGAAGGCGACCAGCGACTTGTTGGCCAGCGAGATCAAGGCATCGAAGGCGGATTCAATGTCCATGTCGCCTTCGGCGAGCTTCAGCGCGGAATTCAGGTCGAACCGGCCTCGAAAGACCGACAGGAAGCGAAAGAGCCTGAGCTCCTGCGGGTTCAACAGCGCGATGCTCCAGTCGAGGGCCGCGGCAAGCGTTCGATGCCGTGCGAGCACCGTCGCGTTGCCGGCGGAGTACAGCCGCATGTGGTCGTTCAGCCGCGATGCGAGGTCGTTGATCGATTGCACACCCAGCCTGGCCGCCACCAGTTCGATGGCCAGCGGGATGCCATCGACCTGCCGTGCAATCCGCGCAAGAAGCCCGCCGTCCGAATCGCCGAACTGGCGAGCGCCGGCGGCCTGCGCCCGCTCCACCAGCAATTCGACTGCCGCAGAACGCATTGCCTGGGCCAACGTCAACCGGTCCGTCTCGGGCACGACGAGCGGCGCCAGTCGCAGCACGCGTTCGCCTTCCATGCGGAAAGCCTCCCGGCTCGTAGCGAGGATGCGCAGCTTGGGCAGCTCAGCGAGCAGTCCGGCGATCAGGGGCGCGAGTGCGTCCACCACGTGCTCGCAGTTGTCGATCAGCAGCAGCACGTCGCGCCCTTCGAGCTGCCGGTGAATTGCACGCATGGTGTCGGGTGCGTCGGACGGCACACCCAGCGCCCGCGCCAAGGCTCCCGCCACGTGGTCCTCACCGATCAGGGGCGAAAGGTCGACGAAGCCGATCTGCATGCCCGTTCGGGCCTGATGGCATTCCGCAGCGCGGATGGCGAGACGCGTCTTGCCTATGCCGCCAAGGCCCGCGAGGGTGACGATGCGGCTGGTGTCCATGGCCGTCAGCAGGCGCTTCAGGTCGGCTTCCCGGCCGATCAGTCGGGTCAGCCGCGTCGGCAGCTTCGTGAACGCGGGGGCGGCGGACTGGGATGCAAAGGACGCCGCGATCGCCATCGAGAGCGTTCCGGGGCGGGTGGTGTCGCTGCATTCGCGCAGGACCTTGCCGTTGAGCCGATAGCCCTGCAGCGGAATGTTCGAGATCCATTCGACGCAGTCGTCGCCGGCGCCCGGTCGGCCCAGGGCCTTGCGAAGCATGGACATCTGCACGCGAACACTGGCATCCTCGACAACCACGCCAGCCCAGACGGTAGCGAGCAGCTCATCCTTGCCGAGCACCTTGCCGGCGTGCTTGACCAACTGGAGCAGCAGCTCGAAGGAGCGGAAGCCCAGCCGAACGGCCTCGCCGGCACGTTCGAGCCGGCGCTGTGTTTCGTACACGACGAAGGGACCGAAGCGCCATAGGACTTCGGCGGTCGCCTGTGGCGGGCTGGCGGGCAATGATGACATGCGGATCTCCGTCAGCAAGGGTGGCGGGCAAGGCCGCGTGCGATGGCTTGGCGAGCGCTCATGGTCAATTCGGTAGGGGTCTTGATCGGCAAATCGGGTCCGTCCAGAAGGCCGCTGCCACTTCTCCCGGTCCAGGTCAGGTTGCTGCAGGGCCGCATGCCGGCCGGACACGCGTTCGCGTCTCCATACCAAAGACGTTCGAGCCGGGTGTTTTGTGACAGGTTTTTTTCCCCGGCCCTTGCGTGGCTGCTTCGCCGGAGCGATCCGGCTGGTCATCGTAGGTCTGACCGGGCCATGTTCGATCGGCCCTGTGTCGGACGATGCATCCAGAAACGGCTAACGATGCCGACCCCGTGTTCGTGGTGGATCGGCATTGGTGTCTGCCCGACAACACCGTGGGCCGCGGCACATGCCTTCCAGCGGCGGCGGTGGGCTCCTACGATCGCGCCGCTCGCAACGCCTTCAGTCGACTTCCGAACGGATGACCCATGACTCCTTCTTCCATGCCCAGCGTGCACCCGCTTGCCGCTGCCTGCTTCCTCTCACCTCCGCAGCGAACATGAGTGCCCTGTCCAAACCCGATCACCAAGGCGCCTCGGCAGCGATCCTCGATCCTCGCGCGGCCCTGCACTTGCGCTGCGCGACCCGGGACCGGGCCCTGGCCGTGGTGTCGCACGAACTCAAGCAGCCCCTGAACATCATCCAGATGAACGCGGGGCTCCTGCAACGATTGCCCGCGTCGACCGTGTCGGGGCACATCCGCGGTATCGCCGAATCGATCCAGCGCGCCATCGAGAGCCAGACCCGGATCATCAATGACTTGCTCGATTTCTCACGGGTGCGTACCGGCAAGCTCGCACTGCATTGCGCGGAGGTGGACCTGGGCGAGTTGGTGCCACGCCTAGCTGCTGCGCTGGACGCCAGCTGGCGCGGTGGCCGTATCCGCACGGAGGTGCAGGCCGGCGATCCGATCCGTTGCCA
Source organism: Variovorax sp. V15 (assembly GCF_041154425.1). Classification (NCBI taxonomy): domain Bacteria; kingdom Pseudomonadati; phylum Pseudomonadota; class Betaproteobacteria; order Burkholderiales; family Comamonadaceae; genus Variovorax; species Variovorax sp. V15. The sequence continues at coordinate 4,701,676 of NZ_AP028659.1, read as the reverse complement.
CGCCGACGCGGTACGGCTCGAGCAGATCGTCGGCAACCTGCTGGACAACGCTATGAAGTTCTCGCCCGAAGGGGCCGAGATCGTCGTGCGTCTTCGCTCGGAGGACGGTTTCGCCCGCATCTGTGTGGAGGACCGCGGCTGCGGCATCGCGCCCGAATTCCTGCCGCACGTCTTCGGCCTGTTCAGCCAGGGTGGTGCCGCCGCCGATGGTTCTCATGGCGGTTTCGGCATCGGCCTCGCACTGGTTCACGGCTTGGCGGTCGCGCATGGCGGCTTCGTCAAGGCGACTTCGGCGGGCGTCGGCCATGGCGCCGAATTCAACGTGTGGATTCCTCTTCATCGCCGCTCCCATTCCTGAGCGACCCCGAAATCCCGACCCGCGCCCCGGCGCTTGATTGATTGCATCTCATGAAAATATCCCTCGACCCTTCTCTCGATGCACGTCGTCAGGACGTGCCTTCGTCCACTGTCCTTTCGAGCTGGTATGACGCCAACGCTGCCATCCAGCGCCTCTGGGCCATCCAGCCCGCAGGGGGCGAAGGCTCGCCGGCGATGCGTGTCGTCGTGATGCTTGCGCCATCACCCGACGGGGACGATGCGAATCTGACCTGGATGGCACGCGGTCCGGGTTGGGAGCAAGAGCTTCGGCAGCAACTGGCAGGTGCCGTGCAACTCGAATGGATCGACGGCCCGCTGCCGGACGAATTCGAGATCGACGGCGAGGGCGTAGTGCTGTCCCTGCTGTGCTGGCGCGACGCGACGTTGCTGCAGGACTGAACCGCACCTCGATTGGTGCGAAGGCGTCAACACCGTAGTCATTGGCAAACGCCTAGTGCCCATCGGCCTGCCTTTCTACGATTCTCCCGGCGCCATTGCCGTATCCCATCCTTCTTTCAAGTCCCTCATCGTGAGCAAGATCCTCGTTCTTTACTACAGCATGTATGGCCATCTCGAGCAGATGGCGAAAGCGGTCGCCGAAGGCGTGCGCTCGGTTCCCGGCAGCGAAGCCACCGTCAAGCGTGTGCCGGAGACGATGTCCGCCGAGGCATTGCGCCAGGCGGGCGCCAAGGTCGAACAGGACGCTGAAATCGCCACGGTGGCGGAGCTTCCGGGCTACGACGCCATCCTGTTCGGTACGCCCACGCGTTTCGGCGGCATGGCGGGCCAGATGCGAACCTTCCTTGACCAGACCGGCAGCCTCTGGGCCACGGGCGCGCTCATCGGAAAGCTCGGCGGCGTGTTTACGTCGACAGCCACGCAACACGGCGGCCATGAGACCACCATCGCGTCGTTCCATACGGCGCTGCTGCACCACGGCATGCTGGTCGTCGGCGTGCCGTACTCGTGCACGGGGCTGACGAACATGGCCGAGATCACCGGAGGCTCACCTTACGGCGCGGGCACGCTCGCCGGAGCCGATGGCCAGCGCATGCCGTCCGCCAACGAGCTTTCCATCGCGCGCTTCCAGGGCACGCACGTGGCGCGTCTGGCCAATCGCCTCGCAGCCTGACACGCCGTTCGAGAACGAGGTTCGCTGATGACGCATGGCATTGCAGCAATCGGTCGCTATGGCTACCGCACGCAGATAGAGGTGGGCAGCCGCCACAGGCTCGTCGCGGATGAGCCATCCGCCCTGGGCGGCGCAGACACCGGCCCCGCGCCCTATGACCTGCTGATCGCGGCCCTGGGTGCATGCACGGCGATCACGCTGCGCATGTATGCCAACCTCAAGAAATGGCCGCTCGAATCCGTGGAGGTGAAGCTGCATCTGTCGCGCGATGGCGATGCCATGGCTGTGGAGCGGTCGCTGCGCATGGTTGGGTTGGACGAGGCGCAGAAAGCGAGACTGGCCGAGATCGCCGAGCGCACGCCGGTCACGCTGACGCTGAAGTCGGGTGTGCGGATTCGTACGACCGTGGCCTGAAGGAAGACACCATGCCAACCCGCTCATTCGATTTCCTCAACCGCGAGGGCCAGCGCCTGTCGGGCACGCTGGAGATGCCGGAAGGCATCCAGCGCGGCTGGGCGCTCTTCGCGCACTGCTTCACCTGTGGCAAGAAGAACCTGGCCGCGGTGCGCGTGGCCCGCGCTCTGGCCAGCGCCGGTATCGGCGTGCTGCGCTTCGACTTCACTGGCCTCGGCGACAGCGAAGGCAGTTTTGCGGATTCGAGTTTCAGCCTCAACGTGCAGGACCTGGTTTCGGCCGCCGAAGCGATGAAGGACTCGGGCATGCCGCCCGACCTGCTGATCGGACACAGCCTGGGCGGCGCGGCCATTCTCGCAGCGGCGGGCAGCGTCGACAGTGCGCGCGCCGTGGCGACGATCGCCGCACCGTTCGATGTCGGGCATGTGCTGCACCTGCTCGACCCCGAGGGACTGGCGCGACTGGATGGCGAGCCGGAAGCGCTCCTGAAGGTCGTTGGGCGACCGATGTCTGTGAGCAAGGCCTTCGTCGACGACCTGCGAGGGCATGACCAGGGCGCGCGCATCGGTGCGCTTCGCCGGGCGTTGCTGGTGCTGCACGCGCCGCGTGACCTGACAGTCGACATCGAGAACGCGACGCACATCTTCCTTGCGGCCCGGCACCCGAAGAGCTACGTATCGCTCGGCGATGCGGACCATCTGCTGTCCAGACGCGAGGATGCCGAATATGCAGCAAGCCTCATAGCTGCCTGGGCCCTGCGCTATCTGCCGGAGCCGGCCATTTCACCAGCCGAGCCGGCCGATGCCGTGGCCGAGGAGACCGGCTTGGGCAAGTTCCAGCTGGCGCTGCGCTCAGGTGGCTCCCGCTGGCTGGCCGACGAGCCCGAGACCGCCGGCGGGCTCGGCTCCGGGCCGACGCCTTATGACCTGCTGTCGTCGGCGCTTGCCGCATGCACCACGATGACGCTGCGCCATTACGCCGATGGCAGGGGATGGCCGGTGACCCGCATCCGCACGGCAGTGAACCATCGTCGCGACAAGGACCGCTCGCCCCCGGATTTCTTCAGTCGTGAGGTTGCCATCGAGGGCGCCTTGGACGACGAACAGCGCGCCCATTTGCTGGAGGTCGCGCAGAAGTGTCCGGTCCATCGCACGCTCGAGCAGGGCTCGGGCTTCGACGCCATCGCTTTCGACCGGCAGTCCTGAGTTGTGATGAAGGTGAAGACACTTGCCATGCGTGGCGAAGCCCACGAGCGCGTTGCAGAAATCGTCAACCGCTGCATCGCGGCGTCGAGGCTTTCCCAGACGCTCGTCGACCTTGCGCACCTCAGGGTGTCGCAGCTCAATTGCAACGACGTGCGAACGGATGCTCATTTCCTGGCATTGCTTGGTGCGGGCTACCCGGTCAGGAAGCTCATGCTGGTCTCGGACTGGTTCGATGCCGGGACAGGTCTCACGCCGCGCGAGAAGGCCGCGCTCTCCTGGGCCGAGGCCCTGGTCACGGCTGGCGAAGACGGCGTGGGGCGGGCGCGATGCCTGCAGGTGGCTGCCGTTTTTGAGCACAACGAGCTCGTGGCGCTCAGCCTGGCCATCGCACTGGAGAACGCCCGTAGCCGAAGGGCCTGCGCGCCGACGCGAGGGCCGTTGCAATGATCGTGCTCGCCGACGAGCCTGGCGACGCAGAAGGCCATCCCGGCGGGCATCCCGGGTTCCTGGTGCCCTACACCGGCGACGAGATCCTTCCGCTCTACACCACGACCGTTGCCGTTTCCGGCGGAGAGGCCCGGCATGCGCGCGTGTCCGGGAGAGCCGTATCCGACGATGGCAACCTCGACCTGGTTCTTCGGCAGCCGACGGAGCTGGGCGGCGACGGTGGCGGAACCAATTCACAGCAGCTGTTCGCAGCCGGTTTCGCGGCATGCTTCCACGGTGCCATGGCGATAGCCGCGGCGTCCATGCGCACGCGTCTTCCGCCGCACATCGATATCGCTGCCACGGTTTCGTTCGGGCGCGATCCGGTCGACGGACTCTTCCTCATCACCGCCGAGCTCGAGGTGAGCCTGCCGCAGATGGACACCCGCGAAGCGGCCGAACTCGTCGCGCAAGCCGAGCGCATCTGCCCCTACATGAAGATGTCGCGCGTAGGCATGCGCTCGACGATCCGCTTTGTCTGAGTCCGGTTCGATGGCCTTGCGCCGGGCAGTGCTGCGCGCATTGGTGAATCGAGGGCAACACCGTCGTCCGCGCCACATGCCTACCGGGGCGCAGCGTTCAAAACTACGATTTTCTTCATGGGCCGCGAGTCACGCGGCCTGACGATTTGCCTTCCGCCCGTCGCAACGAAGATGACGGGTGTCAGATTGCCGAGGCGGCTGTAATGAGGCGTGCACTTTCCATCCGTTCGTGCACGGGACGAACTCACGTCGGCGCGGGAACTCCCGCGTAAATCCGATCAGCAACACGGCGACGCGGCGGGTGGAGGGCGCCTTTCAAGGACCACCGCATGACCACGACCTGTACGCACCTCGACCAGATCCACTCCGTCACCCCTTCCAGCCAAGGATGCGAAGACTGCCTGCGCATCGGCGGTCGCTGGGTGCATCTGCGCATGTGCCTCACATGCGGACACGTCGGCTGTTGCGACTCGTCGGAACACAAACACGCCACCCAGCATTTCCACATGACGGGCCATCCTCTGGTCCAGTCGATCGAACCCGGCGAGGACTGGCGCTGGTGCTACGTGGATGAAGTCCACGTCCGGGGCTGATTCGTCGTCTCGCGCGCACCTGCCGTTCGCGTGTCCGTCGTGTCGAATTGATGCCCCGCATGCAACATGGAAGTACCTCTCGCAAGGCTACCGCCCGAAGAGACCGAAACCTAGCATCCAGATCGTCCCGTGATGTTCGCGGACCGGCGCTCCAGCCGTCCTGGGGTCAGGGCTTGGTGCCCTCTGGGAAATCACATGGTGCTGCGTATGTCCACTTTGGCTTCGTCTCCTGTGCCGCGCGCCGCGCGTCGTGCACGCGCGCCACGCAACGGGCAGAGGACACGGCTCGACGCGATGCCGTGTACGTCGCAGCCTGCTGCGCGCACTGCGCCGGAAGGCCCGATGGACTTCGCCTGGCGTTGGGGCTACATGGCCGTTTGCCTGCTGACGATGGCGGGCGCCGCGGCCGTGGCCAGTGGCGAAGCAGCCAGCGCGGAGTTGAAGTTCGCCACGGGAGCGGTAGCAAGTCCCGTGCTGGTGCCGGACATCTGTACCGCGGACTCCAGGCGCGCCGGGTACGACCTCGCCACTCAACAGATTTTCCCAGGGCGACCCGTCCACTCACCGAGCAACTCATCTTCGAAGGAAACACCATGACTCGACTCTTCACCCTCGCTCGCGCTTTCGCGATCGCCTGCGTTGCGGCAATCCACCTGGCGGCCCCCGCCAGCACGGCGAGTGCCGCCGCCTCGCCGGAACGCCCCACCATCGTGCTGGTGCACGGCGCCTTCGCCGAGTCCGCGAGCTGGAACGACGTGGCGCGCGATCTGCGGGCGCGCAGCTTCCATGTGATCGCCGTCGCGAATCCGCTGCGGGGCGTGAAACGCGATGCGGACTATGTCGGCGCAGTCGTCGACTCCGTGAAAGGACCTGTCGTTCTGGTCGGTCATTCCTACGGCGGCTCAGTGATCTCCGCCGCTGCGCAGGGAAAGCCCAACGTCAAGGCGCTGGTTTTCGTGGCCGCGTTCGCGCCTGAGGTCGGAGAGTCCGCTGCGGACCTGTCTGGCAAGTTCCCAGGCAGCACGCTGGGGCCCGCGCTGGCACCGCCGGTCGCGCTGCCCGACGGCAACAAGGATCTCTACATCCTGCAGGACAAGTTCGGCAGCCAGTTCGCCGCCGACGTGGCGCCGAACACGACGCATCTCATGGCCGTGTCGCAGCGTCCGATCACGCAGTCGGCGCTGGCCGAACCGGCACCCGCCGCCGCATGGAAGAACGTGCCGTCCTGGTTCATCTACGGCGACAGGGACAAGAACATTCCTCCGGCTGCGCTGTCCTTCATGGCCGAGCGCGCGAAGTCGATGAAGACCGTCGTGGTCAAGGGGGCGTCGCACGTGGTCATGATCTCCAGGCCGGGCCCGGTGACCCGCCTGATCGTCGAGGCCGCCGGATCGGATGCACAGCAGCCCTGATACCGCCGCGACGCACGGGCAGGGCTTCGCACAAGTCATTGTTGCCCGTCGTGCAACACCGTGGTCCCCTGTGCCGGCCTACCGGCACGCCTTGGCGAGCACTACGCTTGGTCGGCCTCGTTGATAGGCGCATGAGCGCCGGTGACGACGCTCTACCGCCCTGGAGACTTTTCATGAACCCATTGCGACGCTCTCTCCCTGACATCGGTGGCCTGTCGCGCCGCCTGCAAGACGCCGTGAGCATCGCGGTACTGACTACGGCGGTCGTCGCCGGCTCCATCCTCGCTGCCTACGAGGCATTGCAGGAAACTTCCGGTGATGTCGCCATTGCCGCGCATCGTGCAGTGGGCCCTGGTTCGGCACTGGAACACCCGCAATGAGCCCCGAGGACACGCTCAGCGAAGCCGACGCCGTGTTCGACGCCACCGGCATCGCAGCCCGGGCTCTGCGCATCGGAACCCAGGCACCCGACGTGACGCTGCCGGACGCCTCGGGCAAGCCTGTGCGTCTCTCGGATGTCTGGCGGCGCGGCCCGCTGGTCGTCGTTTTCTACCGCGGCGGATGGTGTACCTACTGCAACCTCCAGCTTCGCGAATGGCGACAGTACACCGACGCCTTGACCCGGCTCGACGCGACCTTGCTGGCCATCTCGCCGCAGCTGCCCGAGCACTCGATGCGCACGGCCCAGGACAACGGACTCGGGTTCACCGTGCTGAGCGACTGCGCCCTCGAGGCCGCCAACGGCTTCGGGCTCGCCTACACGCTGCATCCCGACGTGGTGGACTACTACGGCAGCGTTGGCACCGACATCCCCGTGCTGAACGGCAACGGGCAGTGGGTGCTGCCGGTTCCCGCCACCTATGTGATCGACAGAACTGGCGAGATCTGTTTTGCCTCGATCGAGGAAGACGTGCGTGAACGCACGCGTCCGCGCGAGGTCGTTGCCGCAATCGAGGTCCTGCGACAGCGGCCCTGACGGCCGCACGGGCTGCCGCCCACCCTCAGAAATCCATCCAGAGCGAGCGCGCATCCGCCGAACGGGCGGCCGCTCGCTCTTTCGCATCTCCGAAAGCTCACCATGCACCTGGGCAAGACCTACAAAGTTTCCGAGTTCATCGCCTGGACGCGGCGACAGATCTATCTGCTGCTGGCCGTCGGCACCGTGCCCGTGCTGCTCTACCAGGTGCTCGGGCTGCGATGGCTCACCATCCCCCTGACCGTGGTGGGCTTGCTGGGCACCGCGACCTCTTTCATCGTCGGCTTCAAGAACGTGCAGACCTACAACCGCACGGTCGAGGCCCAGCACCTCTGGACTTCGATCCTCAACAGCAGCCGGTTCTGGGGCGCGAGCGTCGGCGGCTTCGTGCGCAACCCCATCGAGGCGCGCGAGCTCATCGATCGCCACGTCGCATGGCTGACCTGCCTGCGCTACGAGCTGCGCAGTGCCAGGCCGTGGGAGACGATGGAGAAGGCGTCGAACGTCGAGTACCGCGATATCTATCGGATCCCCGAGCGCGAGACACCCATCGACGAGGAGCTGCGCAGACATCTTTCGAACTCCGAGCATGCGCAGATCCACGAGGCCAGGCTCAGCCTCAAGGCGACGCAGGTGCTCTGGCTGCAAAGCCGTGCATTGAGGCGGCTTCACGATCAGGGCGACCTGTCGCTGACCACGTACATCGAACTGAACAAACTGCAGAAGGAGTTCATCGACCAGCAGGGGCGCGCGGAGCGCCTGAAGAACTATCCCTACCCGCGGCAGTACGCGATCATCAATACGCTTTTCGTGTGGGCGTTCTGTGTTCTCCTGCCATTCGGGCTCTTGAAAGAGTTCGACAAGCTCAACGATGGCATCAGTGGCCTGATGCAGGGTTGCATGGTGTGGCTCGTGATTCCTTTCAGCGCCACGATCTCGTGGATGTACACATCGCTCGAACAGGTGGGCGAAAGCACCGAAAACCCGTTCGAGGGAAGCGCCAATGACGTACCCATCACGCTCATCGCCAGGACCATCGAGCGCGAGATGAAGGAGTTCATCGGCGAGACCGATCTGCCCGTGCTGCCGGTACCGGTCCACGAAATCATTCTTTGAGACCTCGCGCCTACCGGTGCGCATTGGTGCGCATCGGTCAACACGGTGAGGCCCCTTGCATGGCTACCGGCCGGGCGCGACGAAACCTAGCATCAAGTCTCCCTTTTGCGAACCCTCGTGAACGGTGGCTCAGTCGCCCTGAGCCCAGGCATCCGCCGATTCTTCAAGGACCCAACCATGACCCAACGCATCAAGTACGCTGAGAAGTCCCCCGAGATTTTCAAGAAGTTCGTCGAGTTCCTCAACGCCATCAAGGAAGGCTCGATCGAGGAACCGATCCGCAACCTGGTCGCGATCCGCACCTCGCAGCTCAACGGCTGCACCTTCTGCCTGGACATGCATGTCAAGCAGGCCAAGATCCAGGGCGAGCGCGAACTGCGCCTGTTGCATCTGGCCGCATGGCGCGATTCGACGCTCTTCATCCCGCGCGAGCGCGCAGCGCTGGCCTGGACCGAGGCGCTGACGAAGCTGTCCGAGCAAGGCGTGCCCGACGAGATCTACGAGCGCGTGCGCACGCAGCTGTCGGAAAAGGAAATTTCCGACCTCACGTTCCTGGTGATGTCCACCAACGCGTGGAGCCGCCTGAACATCGCCCTCAAGACGGTGCCCGGCTCTTCCGACAAGGTCTTCGGCCTGGACAAGGCCAAGCTTTCCTGAACCCATCGCACTAGGAGTACCCCATGAAAATCGTCGTGATCGGCGGCTCTGGCCTCATCGGCTCTAAAGTCGTCAACAAGCTGCGCGAGGCTGGACATGAAGTCGTCGCGGCTTCGCCCGCGTCGGGCGTGAACACCATCACCGGTGAAGGCCTGGATGCCGCCATGGCGGGCACGCAGGTGGTGCTGGACGTGGCGAACTCGCCGTCGTTCGAGGACAAGGCCGTGCTCGAGTTCTTCCAGACCTCGGGGCGCAACCTGCTGGCGGCCGAATCCAAGGCCGGGGTCAAGCACCATGTGGCACTGTCGGTGGTCGGTACCGACCGCCTGAGCGAGAGCGGCTACTTCCGCGCCAAGATCGCGCAGGAGGCGCTCATCCGCGATTCCGGCATTCCGTACACCATCGTCCATTCGACGCAGTTCTTCGAGTTCCTGGGCTCGATCGCGCAGTCGGGCGCCGACGGCGACTCCGTGCACCTGTCGCCGGCCTTCGTCCAGCCCATCGCGTCGGACGACGTGGCGGCGGCGGTGGCCGACTACACCCTGGGCCAGCCGCGCAATGGCGTGGTCGAGATCGCGGGTCCCGAGCGCGTTCGCCTGTCGGATCTGGTGGCGCGCTACCTCAAGGCCACCAACGACAAGCGCACCGTGGTGCCCGACGTGCATGCGCGCTACTTCGGCGCCGAGCTGAAGGACGACACCCTGGTGCCGGGGCCGAATCCGCGCATCGGTGCGCTGGACTTCGATGCCTGGTTCGCACTGCCCAAGGCGCCGCGCTGACGCGTCGCCGCAGCGCTGCCGGGGCTCCCTCGATGCGAGCGCCTCCGCCGCGACAGGCCGTCAAGGCAGGCACACACGACAGGCGTCCCCTGACGTGTGCGCAGTCTTGCCCCACGGCGTTCGCGGCGGAGGTCGTGAGCTCCGGCCAGCAAACCGTCACCCGGCTCCATCCAGAGACATGACCGATACCGTCACTTCCCCCTCAACGACCCTGCCGCAGGAACTGAGTGCGGTACGCCGCGGCCACTACCGGCTGGACCCGGTGCACACGCGCGTGCTTTTCAGCGTGTCGCACTTCGGCATCTCCACATACTACGGCGAGTTCCTGAGTCCTTCGGGCGTGCTCGACCTCGCATCGCCGCAACCCGGCGCGGGAGCGCTGACGGTGTCGGTGCCCGTCGCCAATGTCCTGACCTCGAGCCGCGTGCTCGACGAAGAACTGCGCAGTCGCGACTGGCTCGACGCCGAGCGCTTTCCGGCCATGACCTTCACGTCGACGTCGCCGGTCTCCCTGGCGGCCCGGAGCTTCCAGGTGGCCGGCAACCTGTCATTGCACGGCGTGACACGCGAGATCGTGCTGGATGCGAGCTTCGTCGGGGCAGGCGTCAATCCGACAAAACAGGTCTACACGATCGGCTTCGATATCCGCGGCAGGCTTCGCCGCGGCGATTTCGGCGTGATGGCTGCACTGCCTCAGATCGGCGAAGAGGTCGGACTGGTCATCGGCGCCGCTTTCGAGCTGGAGACGCCTTGAGGGGCGGGTAATGAATATGCGTCGAATCATTCCGCTCTTCGGCTTCCTGTGGATTCTGCTGGTCGCCTTCGACGCGAGCGCGCAGGACGTGGCTGCGGGAAAGCAGGCCTACGCCCAGTGCGCGGCTTGCCACTCGATCGACGGAAGCCATGGCGTCGGTCCCAGCCTGCAGGGCGTGATCGGGCGTCAGGCAGGCAGCGCGCCGGGCTTTCGTTTCAGTCGCGCCATGAAGGGTGCGGGCTATCCGTGGGATGCGAAGACGCTCGACGCCTACATCGCGAACCCGCAGGGTGCCGTGCCGGGCAACGTCATGCCCTATGCCGGGCTGGCGGATGCCAGGCAGCGCGCCGATCTCATCGCTTACCTGGCTTCGCTGAAATAGTCCGCAGGCGCGGTGCTCGGCGCGCCGCGTCCTTTCGTGCAACCTCGACCATGACCAAGCTGCAACCTCCCCCGGTCTCCCTCCTGAACAGGTACCGGGGACCGGAGTTCCAACCCCTTTATTCGACCAAGGTCACCGTGAGCGGGGGCGAGGCAGCACACGGACGCGCCTCGGGCGTTGCTCGCTCGAACGATGGTTGCCTCGATATAGCGCTGCGGCTTCCCGTCGAACTCGGCGGCGGAGGAGGCGGGACCAATCCGGAGCAGTTGTTCGCCGCAGCCTATGCAGCATGCTTCCATGGCGCGCTCAACTTGCTGGCGACTCGCAAGGGCATCCCTCTCGTGGACGCCCGGGTCGAGGTGTCGGTGGCATTCGGGCGCGATCCCATGGACGGCCTTTTCATGCTCACGGCCGACGTCGCCATCCATCTGCCGGGTGTCGAGAAGAGCCTTGCCGAAGAGCTAGTGCGCCATACCGAGCGGTTCTGCCCCTACGCGAAGCTGGCTCGCAACGGAATGACCAGCATCGTGGCGCTCGCCGCATAGCCGTGCCGGCCTTAACAAGGTTTGACAGGCTTTAACTGGCGTACGGAACGCCCTTTGCCCAGACTCCATCCATGGTTTCAATAAGGACCGAGCCCATGACCGCACCGGCCCATGCCCTCAGGATCAACGTGTCGATCGCACATCACGACCCGTACGTCGCCACGGGCATCGCCGCGCTGCTGCGCTCCAGCACCGATTTCACCGTCCAACCCGAAAGCCTCGGCGAGGTCGACGTGGTGGTCACGGACTATTCGACCGGAATGCTTCGGGCTGCGGCTACGGCTACGGCACCGCGCCGCGGTGCAGCCAAGGTGGCATCGCTTCTCATCGTCAGCGAGCAGGACCGTGGGTGGCAGATCCGCCGCGCCGTCGACGCCGGCGTGCGTGGCTACCTTCTGCAAGACTGCTCGGCCAACGAACTCGCGGATGCGGTGCGTTGTGTGGCCGGCGGGCGCCGCTACCTGTCGCGGTCGGCGGCGGACCGGGTGCTGGACACGCTGGTTCAGTCCGTCCCGACTGCCCGTGAGTTCGAAGTGCTGCAGCACATGGCGTGCGGCCTGGGCAACAAGAACATCGGGCGGTTGCTCGGTATCAGCGAGGGCACGGTCAAGACGCACGTGAAGACGATCCTGGCCAAGCTCGGCGAGCAGACACGCACGGGCGCGATCACCGAAGCGATCCGTCGCGGGTTGCTGGATGCCCGGCACCCTCTCGCCGATGTGCCGTTGTCAGCCTGAACACCTTTCCAAAGTCTCCGAGTTTCTCCGCCATGACACAAAACTCCATCATCTCCGTCCTGGTCCGGCATGCGGACCCGCTTGTCATGGCAGGTCTGGTCGCGCTCCTCGACCGGGAGCCGGACTTCGACGTTCAAGCCGCTTCGGACATTTACCGGGGCTGCGCCGACGTGATCGTGACGGACTACGGCAGTGCAATGGGATTGCTGGCGGCCTCGCCGGAGGCTGGCAACGGTGCAGATGCTTCGCTGCGGAATCTTCCGCGACCCCGCGTCGTGGTGATGACACGCCAGGACAAGGAGGGCGAGATCGCGCAAGCCATGCACAGCGGCGTGCGGGGCTATCTGCTCCAGAGCGCCGATCCGCTCGAACTGGTGGACGCCATCCGCCATGTGGCGCGGGGCGGCTCGCACTATCTCTGCAACCGCGCGGCGGCCCTGTTCGACAGCTGCCCCCCTCGCACCTGGCTGACCGCCCGGGAAGAGGATGTGCTGCGCTTCCTCGTCAAGGGCGATTGCAACAAGGGCATCGCGCGCAAGCTCGACATCTCGGCCAACACCGTGAAGGCGCACGTCGCCCGGATATGCGAGAAGCTGCACGTCCGTTCGCGTGCGCAGGTGGCGATCCAGGCCACGCAACGTGGATTGGTTCGTGCCTGACGCATCGGCCGAAGCCGGCTCGCGCGTCTGGCGCTTCGGATCGTTCTCGCTGTGGGAGGCGCAAAGGCGGCTTGAACGCCATGGACTGCCGATCCGCTTGGGCTCCAGGGCCTTCGGCCTCCTGCTCGAGCTGCTGAAGCGAGCGGGGGAGGTCGTCGGAAAGGACGAACTGCTTGCGGCGGTGTGGCCTGACGTCGTGGTCGAGGAAGCCAGTGTCCGCGTGCACATGTCTATCCTGCGCAAGGCGCTGGGCGAGCCCGACGACGGGAATGGCTGTGTCGAGTGGATTTCCAATATCCCGCTTCGCGGCTATATCTTCCTGGGCAGGGTCCGTCGTGAATTCGGCCCGTCCGAGGTCGTCGCACTCGCGGAGGCTTCTGCCCCCATCGCGGAAGATGCAGCCGTATTGGCGGCGTTGCCCGTGCGCTTCTCCAGGCTGATAGGGCGCGACGTCGAGATGGCGCGGCTTCTTTCCATGCTGTCCGAGAGCCGACTGGTCACCCTGGTTGGGGCGGGTGGCGTGGGCAAGACCAGCGTTGCGGTGCGTGTCGCGGAGCGATACAGGGAGGTTCACGGTGGAAGCGTCTGCTTCATCGATCTGGCGCCATTGACTTCGCAGGACCACGTGCTGAGTACGGTCGCGCGCGCCCTGGGGGTGCGTGGCGACGTGGCGGACGTCGCTCAGGCCATCATCCAGCGCCTGGAAGGCACGCAAGCCCTGCTGTTGGTCGACAACTGCGAGCACGTCATCGAGACGCTGGCGCCGTTGCTCCACAGGTTCCTCGCGGCATTGCCGGACCTGCACATCTTCGCGACCAGCCGCGAGGTCTTGCGCATCGAGGGTGAGCATGTGTCCAGGCTCCTGCCTCTGGCGGTTCACGAGGGTGCTTCCGTCTCGCTGGCCAGCGCCTTGGACTCACCGGCGGTGCAATTGCTCGTCGAGCGCGCCCGTGCGGCGGGCACCGATGCATTCGACGATGCGAGCGCGGCCCCGCTCGCACGTATCTGCCAGCAGGTCGACGGCATCCCGCTCGCCATCGAACTGGTGGCGGCACGTCTTGGCGCGCAGTCAGCCAGCGATCTCGCGCTGAGGCTCGACGATCACATGCGTCTTCATTCGACGATCCGGCGGGCCGTGCTGCCACGGCAGCGCACGCTCGCGGCGACGCTCGACTGGAGCGTGGGCCTCCTCGGCGCGCCCGAGCTGATGCTGTTTCGCAGGCTGTCGATCTTCCGTGCGCACTTCGATGCTGAGGCCGCGCTCAGCGTCGTGGCGAGCGATCTGGATCCCGACGTGGCTTCGGATGCATTGATCTCGCTGGCCAGCAAGTCCCTCGTGGTCTACGACGAGGAGAAAGGAGTGCACCGCCCCTATCGGCTGCTCGACACCACCCGAAGCTATGCCCAGGCACTCATGCTGCGCGCGGGAGAGCAGAAACTGGTGTCAAGGCGGCACGCGCGGGTGATGCTCGACCTGATGGGCAGCGCCACGGCCGACCTGGCCTCGCTCGATGCTCGGGAGTGGGTGCAGTGCTACGGCACGTTGCTGGACGATGTCCGCGCGGCCTTGGACGCCTGCGTGGCCCAGGACGAGGATCCGGACATCGCAGGGGCGTTGACCATCGGCTCGGCGCCGCTGTGGTTCCGCCTGTCGGAGGTCGGCGAGTACCGCGACCGGGTCCGGGCGGTATTGACCTATGTGCAGACGCTGCCGCGACCTGACCACCTGGCTGCCGGTTGGCTTCAACTGGCGCTCTACAACGCGCTGTGGCACACCGGCGGCAGCGTGGCGGACATGACGCAGGCCTGCGAGCGCGCCCTGGATGCCGCGCTGGAGTTCAAGGTGAGAACCCTCGAATTCCAGGCACGCTGGGGCTTGTGCGCGCTCAATGTCACGCGCGGCGACTATCCCTCTGCGTTGCAGCATGCCGAGGCACTGAGGGCCTATGCGCTCCAGTCGGAGAGCGAGGTGACGCGCAACCTGTCGCATCGCATGCTCGCGCTCGCAAGCTTCTTCTGCGGTGCCTTGGCAGAAGCGCAGACGCACGCCGAAGCCGCGATGGACGTCGATGCTGCCATCCGGCACAACCAGGGCAATACCTTCCAGCCAGATGCGCGTATCACGGCCATGGCCATCCTGGCCAGGACACTGTGGATCCAGGGCGACATGCAGTCGGCGATGAGCACTGCCCGGCGCTGTGTGGAGGAGGCCGAGGCACTGGGTCACGCGATGTCGCTGTGCGTCGCGCTGTTCTGGATCTGTCCCGTGGCGATCTGGGCCGGTGAGCGGACGACGGCGCGCGCATGGGTCGATGCGATGCTGCGCGAGACCCGCTCGAAGGGGCTCGACTACTGGCACGAATGGGCATCGTGCTACGACGACGCACTCAGGCTCGAGGAATTCGATGCCGCCGAGGAGCGCAAGGCCTACATCGAGCAGTTGGCCGGCAAGGCCCTCGGCATGGACATGCCACGCCGGGAGATGCTCGTGACCTTCTGCCCGGCATGGGTGGACGACGATCTGCTGGCGCGTGCGATGCGCGGAGGAGGGCTGTGGAGCGCGGCCGAGGTATATCGGGCCATGGCCCGGCGTGAAGCACTGCAGGGAAATGCCGGCATGGCGGAGTCGCTTTGCCGGCAGGCCCTGGAGCTTGCTCGCGCGCAAGGCGCCCATGCCTGGGAACTGCGTGCCGCGCGCGATCTGGCCCGCATGGGAGATGAGCGCGGCAACGTTTCTGCCTGAGCTGGTCTCAGGTCAGCGACATGCCGCCGTCGACCTTCAGGTTGACGCCGGTGACGTACATGCTGTCGTCACTGGCCAGGAAGAGTGCCGCTTTCGCGAGTTCGTCGGGCCGACCCATGCGGCCCAACGGGATCGCGGCGGCCATCTGCTTGTCGAACGCCGGGCGCACGTCGTCGGAGATGCCGAGCTTCGCCAGGATGGGCGTATCGACCGGCCCGGGGCTCAGCACATTCACCCGGATGCCGCGCGCCTTGAGTTCCAGTGCCCAACTGCGCGCGAAGGCTTCGACGGCCGCCTTGCTGCCTGCATACACCGCATGGTTGTCCATGACCTTGGTGCCGGCGATCGAGCTCGTGAGAATGATCGACCCCTTGTCGCGCATGAGGGGCAATGCGCGGGTCACGCCAAAGAACACCGCGCGCGTGTTGATCGCGAACTGCAGGTCGAAGTTGTCCACTGTGACGGCCGAGGAGGGCTCGAGGATGGCCGTGCCCGCGTTCGCCATGTAGATGTCGATGGCACCAAAGCGGTTCTTGACGGCCTCTATCAGCCGGTCGTGCATCGAGAGATCGGCGACGTCGCCGACGAAACCCATCGCATCCGGTCCGAGATGTGCCAGCGCGGCATCGACGGCGTCCTGGCGCCTTCCCACGATGGCGACGCTAGCGCCTTCGGCCGCGAAGGCCTGGGCTGTCGCGAGGCCGATGCCGCTGTTGCCACCGGTGATGAGGGCGACCTTGCCGGAGAGTCTTTGCATGAAGTTTCCTTGGTTGATGCAGAAGACTTCCATCTAGGTTCCCCCTGCCAATGAAGTAGTGGGTAGAAATGGAAACACTTGTGCCCAGGAGTCCGCAATGAACCCCCTCGATCACGCACCCGGCCTGGTCGCCTTTGCAAGTACGGTGGAGGCCGGCTCGTTCAGCGCGGCCGCACGAGTGCTCGGCACCTCACCGTCGGCGGTTTCCAAGGGCGTAGCGCGCCTGGAGCAATATTTCGGCGTGCGCCTCTTTCAGCGCTCGACGCGCGTGCTGTCGCTGACCCAGGAGGGCAGCGCCTACTACGAGCGGATTGCCCCCTTGCTGCGCGCGCTCGATGAGGCGAGCGATGTGGTGAAGCCTGTCAGCGGCGCCCGGGGATTGCTGCGCGTCACCGCCCCCGGCGATCTCGGGCGCATTCTTCTGGGCCCCATGGTCGAGAGGTTCATTCCCCGGCATCCGGGCGTCAAGCTGGAGGTGAGCCTGGTCGATCGGCAGGTCGACCTGATCCGCGAGGGCTACGACGTCGCGATCCGCGTCGGCCGGATCGCGGATTCCGACCTGACGGTGCGCCGCCTCGCCGAGATGCCGCTCGTGCTGGTCGCGTCGCCCGGCTACATCGCCCGCCGGGGCATGCCGGACTCGGTCGAGGCGCTGCGCGAGCACGCGCATGTGCGCTACATGCTGGGCGGCAAGGCGTTTCCCATCCGATTCGCCGACGGCACGGTGCTGCACACAGACAGCGTGTTCGATGCCGACAACAGCGTAGCGCTGCGCATCGCGGCGCTGGGCGATCTCGGTGTCGCACAGGTCCTGCGCCTGTTCGTGCAGGACGACATCGAAGCGGGCCGGTTGGTCCCCCTGCTGCCGCGCCGGCCACTGCCGCCCGTGTCCATTTCCGCCTTGCACGCGTTCGGCCGGCAGGCGCCGGCGCGCGTGCGCCTTTTCATCGAGTTCGTCGCCTCGGAAATCGCGCGACTGTCCTGAGCTCAGGGGCCGGCCAGCGGGTCGCGGCGGCAGGGCTGCAGCAGCGTCTGGCCGCACTCCGGGTAGGTCGGCGGGCCTTCGACATCCGCAAGGATGCCCAGGCGCACGACAGAGTCGTATCGTGCGTTGTGCAGTACGTACACCCGCTGCTGCTGTGTGAAGGTGTCGAACACGAGGCCGCCCGTCTGGGCCGGCGTATCGATCCAGATCCGCAGCCTGGAACCCTTGCGGAAATAGTGGCCCATCTTGTTGATCTCGACGCGCGCGAAGACCGGGCGACCGGGCAGCAGTGGCATCAGTTGCCCCGGATCCTCGAGATGGATCGGCAGCAGCGGCGTCGACCGCGCGGTATCGAGTGCACGGTTGGACAGCCGCAGCCAGCCGCGCTGGACGTAGGTTTCCTGGCCGTCGGGTCGCAGTTCGGTGACTGTCACCTGGATGTCTGCGTCCCCGGCGTTGGCCATGATCCAGAGGTCGGCGCTGCCGGGGCCGTAGACCATCATGTCCTGCTCGAGGGCCGGCGAGGTGTAGGCCACGCTGGCTTTCTTCCAGTCGCCCGGCAGCGGGCCCCAGAAGGTGGTGCCGGCGACGTCGTTGACGACGACGCCGGTGCCGGGATAGTCGAACGCGTCGGCGGCGCCTGGCGTGAGCGTTTCGGCAAGAACATTGCCGGCGCCCAGGTGGAATTCCTTGACAGAGAGGTCGGCCGGCCTGATTGGCCCCTTGCGTACGAGCCAGCGCGGCTTGGGTGAAGAGCGTCGCTCCAGCACGCTGTCACCGGTGCGGGAAGCCTCCATCCACACCGTGGTGCAGGGTGTGTCGCGCTCGAAGCCGTTGTCCTGTCCTTTGACGAAGCGGTCCAGAAAGCGGATGGCCGTCTCCTGGAAAGCCTTGGCAAGGTACATGTCGTGCGGGCCGTTCGTCTGGAAGAGCCACAGCTTTTCAGGGTTCAGCTTGCTCTGGTAGTGGCTGCTGCGCGGCGTGATGGCCTGGTCCTGGAAGGCTTCCAGTGAAAGGACGGGGACGTCTATGCGATCCGCATGGCGCGCCAGGTCGAGGGTTTTCATGTATTCGTCGCGCAGGGGGTGTGCCACGGAGAGATGCATGCCCGAGTTCGTTTCTTCGGCCTCGAGGTTCTGCTCGACCTGCTTCAGGCAATCGGCGTCGCCTTCTTCCTTGGCGACCCCGGCGACGAGTTCGCTCCAGAAGGCACGGAAGAGAATGCGGAAGGGCGTCAGGAATCCCGGCGCCGGCACGCCGCCCGGCGCGACGGCGTCGCGGTAGTCCGTCAGCACCATGCCGGGGACGATGGCTCGCAGATGCGGCGGCCGGTTCTGCGCCGTCGCGACCTGAGACGAGCCGCTGTACGACGAACCGACCATGCCCACGCGGCCGTCGGACCATGGCTGCGCCGCGGCGAACTCGACGGCTTGCGCGCCGTGCAGGCCCAACTGTGGGCGGATGTATTCGAGTCTGCCGTTCGAGCAGCCCGTGCCCGCCGCGTTGACGCCCATCACTGCGTAGCCTGCTTCCACGAGCCGCTTGTCGAGCTCGACGGACATGGATGTCTTGTGCCTGAGGTAGGGCGCGCCGCCGATGGAGCCGGCGTCGTAGCCATTGAGGGTCAGGATCACCGGAAACCTGCCGCTTCCCTTCGGCAGGAGAACGCTGTAGCGCAGCCGTGTGCCGTCCGAGGTCGTGATGTAACCGGTGTGGCGGGCGGACCAGAACGGCGAAACGCGCCCCAGGTCGGGGAAGGCGAAGGGGCGTGATGCGGGCAAGCCTGTGTCGGGATCCAGCTGGGGCTCCTGGCCGTGTGTCAGCGGCGCGACCATGGCGGCCGCCAGCGCCAGTGCGGCTGTGATGACTCTCTTCATGTCCTGTCTTGTCGGGATGTCGTTTTCTCGGGTGGCGCTTCTCTATCCAGGCGCGCCCGAAGCGTATCGCTTTCCGCCAGGAGGGCATGGACCGTCGCGGAGATCCCGAGTACGAGAAGGGCTGGCGCGTGCGCGTGATAATTCCGCGCTTTCGATCTGCGGCTGCGGGCGCCCTCCATCCCTTCATGCAATACAACCCTGCGCTCGACGGTGTCCGCGCCATTTCAGTGCTCGCCGTCGTCCTGTTCCATTGCGGGATACCAGGCGCCCGGGGCGGGTTCGTGGGGCTGGACGTGTTCTTCGTGCTGTCCGGGTTCCTCATCACCTCCTTGCTGGCGGCGGAGTACCGATGCGGTGCCATCGAAGTTGCCCGCTTCTATGTGCGCCGCGCCATCAGGCTCTATCCGACCCTGCTGATCCTGCTGGCCGCCTACTTGGCGCTGGCTCCCTTCCTCTGGCCTTCGGATACCCAGTGGCTCGCCGCCACGCTCGCCGCGTTCTACATCTACGACTACGCGCTGGCCTTCTGGAATCCGACGAACACCGTGGGGCATACGTGGTCGCTCGGGGTCGAGGAGAAGTTCTACCTGCTCTGGCCACTTCTGCTGCCGCTGCTCCTGCGGACACGACGTCCCGTCATCTGGCTGCTTGCTGCATTCGCGGTGATCACGGCGTGGCGCTATGGCGTTGCGTGGGCGTGGGGATGGAAGCAGGCCTATTTCAGCTTCGATACGCGCACGAGCGGCATCGTGCTGGGCGCGATCGCGGCGCTGACGCAGTTCAGGGTGTCGAGATGGACATTGGCGGTGGCCCTTGTTGCCCTGGTCTTCGATGCTGCATTGCCGTCGCTGCCGACCACGGATCAGCTCGAAGCGGTGACGCTTCGCATCACCGTGGCCGAACTCGCCGCCTTCGTGCTGGTCTGCCACGCGGCGGCGAACGCGGGGGGCAGATTCTTCTCCTGGCCACCGCTGGTCTACATCGGAAGACTGTCGTACGGCATCTACCTCTGGCACTTTCCGATCGTCTCCCTGTTCGCCAAGTCGCTCTCTCCATGGTTCAAGCTGGGCGTGACCTTGCCATTGTCAATCGCCCTGGCGGCGATCTGCCTCCAAGCCGTGGACGTACCGCTTCGGAGATGGCGGGAGCGACGGGTCAGGTCGTTGCGAATCTCCTAGGCGCTTGGAAATCTGCCATTGGCGCAGGCAGGCATCACTGCGCTCATGTTCAGTCAGTCGAACAATTGCACCACGACGGACGACTTGTTCGTGATCACCCAGCTTCCCTGCATCTTGTGCAGGACGAAATGTTCGTTGAACAGCTTCGTCCCGATCCGCATTCTTACGGTTGCGGTTGAAAAGGCTGCCCGAGATGTTCTCCAGGGAGAGGATCGCCTCGTCTCTGAGCGCCCCCCATTGATCGGGGCCTCGGCCTGCCGAGGAGTAGCTGCGGTTTGGCGATGACAGCATCTGCAACTGGTCTTCATGAAGCCATTGCAAAAGACGGCTTGGATGAAAGACCTTGTCCAGTGTGAAGGGTATCTGTCGGTAAGTGTGCGTTGGCGCACATCCTCGGTCGAAGGGAGGGCCTACGCTGGGTGCTTTCCATTCTTCCCGACGCGATCATGAAGCTGTTCCGCTCCTTTCCCATGACTGTCCTGGCGGCCGTGCTGGCAGCCGGAACTGTCAACCTCTCGGCTCATGCCCAGCAAGCACCGGCGGTGGCTCCCCCGACGGCCACCGCAGCAGAGCGCGACGGTGGCGGCCTGAGCCTGAACGATCTCTACCAGGCGGCCCTGAAGGAAGGCGGAACGCTGACCGTCTACGCCGGCGGCGACGAGGTGACGCAGGGGTTCGGCATCAAGTCCGCCTTCGAGCGCCAGTTCCCGGGCATGAAGCTGGACCTGGTCGTCGACCTGAGCAAGTACCACGACGCGCGCATCGAGGAACAATTGCTGCGCAAGGACCTGCAGGTGGACCTCGCCCATCTGCAGACGCTGCATGACTTCGACGATTGGGCGGCCCGCGGGCTGCTGCTTGCGTACAAGCCCATCGGCTGGGAGCAGATCCCCTCGGCCTACAAGGACCCCCTGGGCCGCTTCACCGGCCTGTTCATGCTGACCTTCGCCAACAGCTACAACAAGAACTACGTCTCGGCCGAGAACGCGCCTCGCGACTACGCGGATTTCCTCAAGCCGGAGTTCAAGAACCGCATCATCATCACGTACCCCAACGACGACGACGCGGTGCTGTATGTGTTCGACAAGATCATCCAGAAGTACGGCATCGGCTTCATCGATCAGCTGAAGGCCAACGGCGTGCAGTGGGTGCGCGGCACGCAGACGCCGCGCGACGCAGTCGAGGCCGGCAAGTACGCCGTCTCCACGGGAACCTCCGGCAGCTTCGTTCCGGTCGAGTCGTCGTCGCTGCGGTTCGTGCTGCCCAGGACCGATCCTTTCCTGACCTGGGCCCAGACCGGCGCGATCTTCAAGGACGCCAGGCATCCTGCGGCGGCCAAGCTCTACATGAGCTGGACGCTGTCGCTGCCCGTGGCTTCCAACCCGCGGCAATTCCCTATCCGCAAGGACGTGCAGCCGCTGCCGGGCTTCAAGGGCATCGAGCAGTACAACACCAGCCCCGAGGACTTTCATGCCTTCATGAAAGACCGCGCACGCGTGGAGCGCCTCAAGAGCCTGTTCGAACGCCTGATCGGGCCGGTGCAGGGCATCTCGCCGCTGAAGGACTGACGCAAAGCGTCAGGGCTGGTACTGGAAGAGCGCCTGGCCGTCGCTCTCCAGCAGCTCCAGCGTCCTGCGTACGGCGGGCGAAAGGTAGCCTTCCCTGCGCAGCGCGACGCCGAACTCCCGGGGCATGGCGAGTTCGGGCACCGCCAGCGCGACCAGTCCTTCTGGCAGCATGCTGTGCGAGGTGAACACGATCACGTCGTGGAGCCTGGCGATGCCCAGCAGCAATGTCGGCGAGTTGGACTGCATCTGGATGGCTGGCGCGGCCAGCTGCAGGTCCTGCAGGCGGCGGTCCCACCACTGGCGGCTCGGGATCTCGCGCGTCGGCATCGCCCAGGGCCACGCCATCAATTCAGCGGCGGTCACGGATCCGCGAGCTGCGAGCGGATGGCCTGCACTTACCGCCGGGCCGACCATGTCGTCCGCCAGCGGCACCGTGCGCAGATCGGGGTCCGGCGGCAGCAGGCCGATCAGCAGGTCGATGCGGCCCTCCCGCAGTTCGCGGCGCATGCCCACGTTGGTGCCGAGCAGCACCTGCAGCCGGATGCCGCTTTGCTGCAGCAGCCGCGCGCAAATCTGCGGCAGCACGTGCGCGGCCGTGCTGAGGCCGCTGCCGATGCGCACGTCGCCGATCGCACCGGTCGAGAAGTCGCGCAGTTCCTGCTGTACTTGGCTCGCGTGCTGCAGCAGCGGCCGTGCGCGTTCGAGCAGCAGCAAGCCGGAGGGTGTCAGCGTCACGCCCTGGCCGTCGCGCTCGATGAGCCGCTCGCCCACCGCGGCTTCGAGGCGGCGGATGCACTTGGTGATGGCAGGCTGGCTGCGTCCGAGGAGCTCGGCGGCGCGGCTGACGTGGCCCAGGGTCGCCACCGTCTCGAAGAATTTGAGGTCCCGGAGGTTGTAGTCCATGAAAAAAGGATATGGCGTCCGCACCATTAGCGATTGGACCTCGCCAGGGCGACGCCGGACGATATCGCCATTTTCAGGAAGGATGGCATTTCATGCTTGTGCAAGACGGAAGGGTTCGGATCGCCTCGATGCGCGACCGCTGTTCGGAAGCGGAATGGCAGGCGAGGGTGGACCTGGCAGCCTGCTATCGCTTGATCGACTTCTACGGCATGGCCGACATGATGGCCAACCACATCTCCATGCGCGTGCCGGGCGAGGAGGCGTTCCTCATCAACCCGTACGGCATGATGTACGAGGAGATCACCGCCTCGTGCCTGATCAAGGTGGACCACGCCGGCACCATCCTTGACAGCCCCGATTTCGGCGCGCTGGGCTATGGCGTCAACAAGGCCGGCTACGTGATCCACAGCGCCGTGCACGAAGCACGGCCCGAGGTGGCCTGCGTGATCCACACGCACAGCTGGGCTTCGATGGCGGTGTCCGCGCTCGATTGCGGCCTGTTGCCCATCACCCAGACCGCCATGCGCTTCCTGAAGATCGGCTATCACGACTACCAGGGCGTCGTGCTCGATACGAAGGAGCAGGCCTCGCTCATCGAGGACCTCGGCCAGGGTGAGGCCCTGATCCTGCGTAACCACGGTGTGCTGACAGTAGGGCGCACCGTCGGCGAGGCGTTCAACTGGATGCACCGCCTGGAACTGGCCTGCCGGGCGCAGCTCGGCGCGATGGCCTGCAACGTGCCCTTGCGGCCGGTGCCCGCGCAGGTGCTGCAGGACACCTGGAACCAGTACCAGCCCGGCACGCGCCGACCTTACGGCGTGATGGAGTGGCCGGCCCTGCTGCGCAAGCTCGACCGGCTGGACCCCAGCTACGCGCTCTGACCACGACCAGAACATATGGAGACATCGATGAACATCCCCAATCCCTCGAGAAGGCGCGCACTGCTGCTGGCGGGCGCCGCGGCGTTCAGCTTCTGCACGGCGGCTACGGCCCAGACCTACCCGTCCAAACCCGTGCGGGTCATCGTGGCGTTCACTGCCGGCGGAACCACCGACATCCTGGCGCGCGCCGTGACGCAGAAGCTCTCGGAGAAGCTCGGCCAGCCCTTCGTCATCGACAACAAGCCCGGCGCCGGCGGCAACATCGGCACCGAGATGGCCGTGCGTGCCGCGCCCGACGGCTACACGCTGATCGTCAACTCGGTGGGGCCCATGGCCGTGAACCAGACGCTCTACAAGAGCTTGCCCTACGACCCGCTGAAGGACCTGGTGCCGATCGTGCAGATCGCCGACGTGCCCAACGTGCTGGTGGTGCACCCCAGCGTCCCGGCGAAGACGCTGGAGCAATTCATCGAGTACGCGAAGGCTCATCCCGGCAAGCTGTCCTACGGCTCCACCGGCGTCGGCACTTCGTCGCACCTGTCGAGCTACATGCTGGGCCAGCGCAGCGGCATGAACACGGTGCATGTGCCCTACAAGGGCGCCAACGTGCTCAACGACCTGCTGGCGGGGCGGCTTCAGTTCATGTTCGCCACGGTACCGTCGGTGATCCAGCACATCCGCGCGGGCAAGCTGCGGGCGCTGGCCGTCTCCAGCGAGGGGCCCTCGCGCTCCTTGCCCGGCGTTCCGACGGTCGCCGAGAAAGGCTTCCCGGGTTTTTCCGCCGGTTCATGGTTCGGTTTCTTCGCGCCCAAGGGCACGCCGGCGTCCGTCATCCAGCTGGTGAACAAGACCGTGAACGATGTGCTGCCATCGCTGCAGGAGCAGATGGTGCGGGAAGGTGCCGATCCGGTGGGAGGCACCCCCGAGCAGTTCGGGCAGTTCGCTCAGCGCGAGCACGAGAAGTGGAAGGCGATCGTGCGGGATTCCGGCGCCTCCATCGATTGAGCGGCGCCTTGCCCACGTTCCGCGGGGCGCTGTGCTACCTGCCAATTCGATTGCCGGAGACGACTTCATGGGCGCTCGAGGCGCATCGCACCGAGTGCCTACGCGCTCCACACCACCTGTGTGGCCCGCGCGCATTCGTTCATGACCGTCAGTGCCCGCACGACGTTGGCCGTACCCATGACGAAGGGGTTGCGGCCGCTGCCGCCCTGTTGGCGGGCCTGCAGCTTCTTCACCGCCTCGTCGAAGAGGTCGTGATTGGAGATGAACACGTCCACGCCCTGCGCCTCGACCAGGCGGCGCACGCGCTCCGTCTGGTCGATGTAGGCCTGCAGCCTCTGCATGCGGTCGGGGCTGCGCTGGAAGTTGAACGCGGTGCCTCCCCACAGCAGCGCACGGTGGCGTTTCGCGCCTTCGCGCACGTCGAAGAGCAGCGAGACCGTGCCCATCGTGTGGCCGGGAGTGAGCAGCACGTCTATGCGCGTATCGCCCGAGCGCAGCGTCTCGCCTTCCTTGAGCACCAGGTCGCGCTTGGGCGGACGGCCCCAGTCGGGGCGGTCGAATTCCAGCTTCGTTTCCGTCATCGTCCAGTCCGCCTCGCTCATGGCGGCGCGGGCACCGGAAATCGACTTGAGATGACCGAAGCCGCCGTAGTGGTCGCCATGGCCATGCGTGATCAGCACCGTGCGGATGGTGGCCGGGTCCTGTCCCAGTGTGCGCAGGCCGGCGGCCACCAGGGTGCGGGCTTCGTCGTCGTTGTCCATCGCATCGATCACGACCAGGCCTTCCGAGGTGGACAGGCCCCAGGCGCTCACCCATTTGTTGCCGACGAAGCACAGGTTGTCGAAGGCCCAGCCCGGGGCCGGCGCGGGCAGTGCCATCAGCGCTTCCGGCGACACCGGTGGCGCGCTGGGCGTGGGCGAGATGCCGTCGCCCAGGCGCATGTACGCGAGCAGATCGTCGCCGGCGGCTCGCCGGGCCGCCTCCAGGTGGGCCTGGGCCTTGGCCGGAAGAGGTCCGGTGGTCTGCGCACCGGCCAGCGGGAACGCGCAGCACAGGCAGCCTGCGGCCAGCAGGCGCCGGCGGTTGAGCGCCACGCCCTCGGGCGTGGGGGAGGCCCCCGATGGGGTGCGCAGGAACGCGAACAGCGAAGAAGCCATGGTCGATCTCCTCAAGGTTGAACGTATGCAGTCTTGACGGTGGTGTGGAACGCGGACGATGGCATCCCGCATTTCGATGCGGTCAAGGCAAGCGCCTGAAGCACGGGGCTGCAAATGCGGGCAAGGAGGGAGAGAGCTGATTCATGGACTGCCGGCATGGCCGTCGGTGGCGCTCTCAGGGCTTCAGAACGATCTTGCCCAAGGTAGCGCCCACGTCCAGCAGCTCATGGACCTTGCGGGCCTCGCCGAGGCCATAGATGCTCGTGGGCGGGGCCTTCACCGCACCCTGGCGCATCAGCTCGATGGCCTTGACCATGAGGCCGCGGCGCTGCTCTCGATCCGCATCGAAGGTGTGGATGGAGAAGGTCCGAACGGCCAGGCTCTTGGTCAGCAGGGCCCGCAATTCCTGGAACACGTCGTTGGAGGGAGGGCCCCCTGCGATGTTGTAGGAGACCGCGGTGCCCATCGGCGCGAGCGAGCGGATGCAGGCCACCAGCAGGCGGTCGCCCACGTGGTCGAAGGCCAGGTCGACGCCCCGGCCATCGGTCGCTTCCATCACGCGCTGCGCAAGGCCTTCGGGATCGGGGTCGACCAGGATGCTGACGCCATGCTTGAGCGCATGCGCCTGCTTGGCGGGGGTCGAGGCCGTGCCGATGACGGTGATTCCGTGGAAGGCCGCGAGCTGGGTGAGTGCCGTGGCCACGCCGCCGGCAGCGCCGGGGACGAGAATGGAGCGCAGGGGCTGAACGGCCGGCACGCCGAGCAACAGGGCCTGTGCCAACTGCACGTTGCCCAGGCTGCAGGCGTCGGCGTCCGGGATCTCGTCGGGCAGCAGGAACGGCGCTTCGGCGGGAACGCTGATGTATTCCGCGTAGCAACCTCCGCGTTCGGGCAGCTCGCGCGAGCTCACGAGCACGCGGCGGCCGAGCAGGCTCGATGCCACGCCTTCCCCCACGGCCTCGATCACGCCGACCATCTCGTTGCCCGGGATGGCGGGAAGTGGAGGCATCCACTTGTAGATGCCCTTGCGAATGAGGACATCGGGGCCGCCCGCGCCGATCGCCGACGCCTTGACGCGCACCTGCCCCGGCCCGCAGGCCGGAATCGCGAGTTCCACCGCCTCCAGCGCATCGGGGCCGCCGGGCGTGCGGACCTGGATCGCTCTCATCGTTTCAGCCATTGCTCGTTCGCTCCTGTCCGCCTGAGGGTTCAGCGTTGCCCGTCATGGACGGAAACCTGCTCGGTCGTCAGTCCGCCGAGGCGTGAATGCACGCGTCCGCCGGTGCCCATGACCAGCGCGAACAGGATCTCGTTGGGCCGCGGTGCGTCCTGGATGCCGATCTCCATGCTGTTGAAGTGGCTGCGCACGTAGCAGGCATGGATGTAGTGCAGCGGCACCATCAGGCGGTAGCCCGTCGCGGCCACGGCCTTGGCGGCCGGCACGATCGCCTTGGGCTCGTTGAGCACGGCGCGCATGGCCCAGCCGCCGGCCTCGTGCCAGACCGCGCCATGCTCCATCTCGCCGTTCACGCCGACGATGGCGGCCTTGCTGTAGACCTCGACCTTGTCCCTGCCCAGCGTATCGACCAGTTCCGTCGCCAGCAGGGTGCCGAGCGATCGCAGCTCGGCCATGAAGGGCATCAGGTCGGGTTCGTAGCGGCCGGCATAGGGGTTCTGGATGACGGCGCAGCTGGCCGCGAGTCTGAGCGGCGTGTCGACCGCCGGGCCGCCTTCATGGAAGACGGTCTCGATGGTCAGGCTGCGCTTGCGGATCTGGATCAGGGACATGGGGACCTCACTGTTTGGGGATATGGGCTTCGTTCACCACCGTCGTCCACTTGCGCAGCTCGTTCTGGACCAACTGCCGCATTTCTTCGGGAGTGCTGCCGCGCGCTTCGCCGCCGATGTCTTCGAGGCGAGCGCGCACTTGAGCGGATTCCAGCGACTTCTGCACGGCGGCGTTGAGTTGTTCGACGATGGGGCGGGGCGTCCCGGCAGGCGCCATCAGGCCCGCCCAGGACGTGACTTCATAGCCGGCGACGCCTTGCTCCTGCACTGTGGGCAGTTGCGGCATCTGGGACCAGCGGCGCGGGCCGGTGGTGGCCAGTGCGCGCAGCTTGCCCGCCTTGAGGTTGCCCATGACGGCCGTCGGCGGCGAAATGATGAAGGGTACCTCTCCCGAGAGGATCGCGGTGATCGACGCCGCATCGCCGCGGTACGGCACATGGAGCATGGGCACGCCCGCGGTCTTGACCAGCAGTTCGCCCGCCAGGTGGTGCGTGCTGCCGATGCCCGCCGTACCGTAGGAGATATTGGCACCAGGTGCGCGGGCTGCTTTCAGCAGATCCTGCAGCGAGGCATAGGGCGAGTCGGCACGCACCACGATCAGGAAGGGGAAGAAGGTGATCGTGGAGATCATCTCGAAGTCCGAGACGGTCTGGTAGCTGAGCTTGCCGTAGAGCGCGCCGGCCACCGCATGGCCGCCGGTGGCCAGCAGCAGGGTGTAGCCGTCGGGCTTGGCGCGGGCCACCGCAGCCGAGGCGATCGTGCCGCCGGCGCCCGTCTGCGCCTCCACCACCATGGGCTGGCCCAGGGTCTTCGTCATTTCGTTGCCCACCACGCGAGCGATGGTGTCCGCGTTGCCGCCTGCGGCGAAGCCCTGCAGGATCCGAACGGGCCTGTCGGGATAGCCCTGGGCCCGGGAGATCGAAGGGACGGCGCAGGCCAGGCTCAGGCCTGCGGCGAGAAAGTCTCTGCGCTGCATGATGTTGTCTCCGTCGTTTTGAATGAGGGTCCGCCTGCAAGGCGGAGGGCAGGCGGCGGCCCTGGAGGCGTGCCGCTGCCAGCGCCGACGGGATCAGCTCCGCAGGCGGCAGGAAAGGCGCCGACGGTGTCGGCGCGCAGCAAGGGGCCTCAGGCCTGCTGGACGATCGGGTTGCGCAGCACGCCGATGCCCTCGATCTCGACTTCGCACACGTCGCCCGGCTTCATGTACTGCGGCGGCTTCTTGCTCCAGCCCACGCCGGCGGGCGTGCCGGTGATGATCACGTCGCCCGGGCTGAGCGTGAAGATGGTGGATGCGTAGTTGATGAGCCTGGGCACGCTGAAGATCATGTGCCCCGTGTGGCTGGACTGCACCACCTGGCCGTTCAGCCGCGTCTCGAGCTTGAGTTCGCGTCCCGGCGCGATCTCGTCGGCCGTCACCATCCAGGGACCGAAGCCGCCGGTCGACTCGAAGTTCTTGCCCGAGGCGATCTGCTTGGCGTGGAACTGCCATTCGCGCACGCTGCCGTCGTTGTAGCAGGAGTAGCCGGCGATGTGGTCGTACGCATCGGCTTCCGCGATGTTGCGGCCGCCCTTGCCGATGATGACGGCGAGTTCGCCTTCCCAGTCGAGCGAGTCGGACACGTTCGGCCGCACGATGGGCTGGTTGTGGGCCGTCTGGGAGCGCCACACGCGCAGGAAGATGGGCGGCTCCGCCGACAGCTCGCGCTGCATGCCCGCGGCCAGGACCTCCTGGTGGTGATCCATGTAGTTGCGCACCGCGCAGACGATCTTCTCGGGGCGAGTGATCACCGGCAGGTAGGTGATGTCCGCCAGCTTGGCGACCGCCGGCAGGCCTTCCACATGTTGCGCGGCGTGCAGGTAGTCGCCGGACGCGATGTAGTCGAGCAGCGTGGGCTGCTGCGGGCGGGACTGGGCGAGTTCGACGACGCCGTCGCCGACGACGGCGCCCCAGGTTTCGCGACCTTGGTGCAGGAAAGAAAGCAGCTTCATGGGATCTCCGTGGAATGGGAAGGGTGGATGCGGTGACTGAAAGGCGCCGGCGCTCATGGCGCGGCAGGTGAACGGGCCTGGAACTGGGCCTGCCACTGCTCCAGCGGCATGAAGGTCGGGTCGCTGCGGCAGATGGCCTCGGTCTCACGCATCAGGGTCTCGTCGTCCTTGCTCAGGTCCAGCGGATCGCCGTGCGGCTGCGACACGTAGAACGGCATGTCCACGTAGATCTCGACCGTGTTGCCTTCGGGGTCCTTCAGGTAGATCGAGAGCGCGTTGCCGTGGTTGAGTCCGCGCAGATCCGTGGCCCCGCGTTCCAGGGCCCGCTGCGAGACGTCGCGCAGGTGCTGGATGCTGGGCACCACGAAGGAGATCTGCATCACCGTGCTGAAGGTCGCATCCGCCGGGCGGCCGGAGGCGAGCACCAGCTGATGGTGCTGATCGGGGCTCGCGCTGGTGAAGACCAGCTGGTTCTTGAAAGTCCTTCCCACGCCACGGTCGGTGACGGTCAGCTCGAAGGTCTCTGTGTAGAAGGCGACCATCTTCTCCAGATCGGTCACGAAGATGCCGAAATGGGAAGGCGTGGGTCTGA
Source organism: Variovorax sp. V15 (assembly GCF_041154425.1). Taxonomy (NCBI): domain Bacteria; kingdom Pseudomonadati; phylum Pseudomonadota; class Betaproteobacteria; order Burkholderiales; family Comamonadaceae; genus Variovorax; species Variovorax sp. V15. The sequence goes on along the minus strand of NZ_AP028659.1, from coordinate 4,671,546 downwards.
GGACCTTGAGCATGCTGTCTTGTCTCCGGCGAAAGCGGTGTTGTTATGGAAAACGGGGCGATCCGGGAAAGGGTCAGGGGACCGGTGGCACCCCGTCCTTGAGGATGGCCTCGACGTTGCGCAGCGTGCCGAGCATGTGCTCCTCCAGCAATGCGCACGCGGTATCGGCATCGCGCTTGAGCGCCGCATCGAGGATGCGGCGGTGCTCGTTGGTCTTGCGCTTGAGCGTCTTGCGGAAGCGTCCGCTGAATCGGCGGTACCTTTCGGCCTGGTCGAACAGGCTCTCGCTCCAGCGAAGCTGGCGCTGCGATGCGCAGGCCGCCAGCAAAGAAAGGTGAAAGCCGCGGTGCAGATCGGCCCAGGTGTCGTCCAGGATCACGGGACCGTCGGACAGGCGCGACTCCACCAGTTCCAGCCGGTGAAAGGCCGCGACCACATTGCCTTCCCATGCGTCGTCGCCGCGCTGGATCGAATCGCGCAGCGCCTGCACGTCGAGCATCAACCGCATGTGCGTGATGTCGGCCATGTCGGCCGCCGACAGGAGCGCCACGCGGAACCCGCGCCGCTCGTCGGCGGTGACCAGCCCTTCCTGCGACAGCCGGCTGAGGGCCTCGCGCAGCGGGCTGCTGGAAAACCCATAGGCGTTCTGCAGATCGTCGACCTTGAGCTTGGTGCCGGCCGCGAAGGTGCCACTGAGCACGTCATGCCGCAGCCGCGCCAAGGCCTGGTCGACCAAGGTGGGCTCTCGCTGGGCTGTCTGCATTTTTTGCATGGATTGCATTTTGTGCATAAAATTGGTTTTGTCAATATTTTGTTGGGATCCTGATGATGACTGCTTCCCGTTTGGATGTCGTTCCTTGCGCTGTTCGCCTTCTCGGCATTTCCGGCAGCCTGCGCCGGGGCTCGTACAGCACCATGCTGTTGCGCCACCTCGCGGCACGGCTGCCCGCCGAAGTGACGCTGCAAGTGGTCACCCTGGAGGAAGTGCCTCTGTACGACGCCGATCTGGATGGCGCAAACCCGCCGGCAGGCGTGGCCGCACTGAAGGCCGCCATCGCAGAAGCCGACGGCCTGGTGCTGTGCTCGCCCGAATACAACTACGGCATCCCGGGCGTGCTCAAGAACGCCATCGACTGGGCTTCGCGTCCGGCATTTGCTTCGCCGTTGAAGGGCAAGCCGTCACTGGTCGTCACGTCCTCGCCCGGCGCACTCGGCGGCGTGCGGGCGCAGGCGCAAGTCAGGGATGCGCTGGCCGCCACCCTGGCTCGGCCGCTGTCGCGCCCGCACGTGGCCATTCCCGTCATCGGCTCGCGCTTTCGCGACGGCGAACTCGTGGATGCCACCGCCCTGGAAATGCTCGACGGCGCCGTGGCCGATCTTCTTCAGGAAGTGCGGTTGATACGCGCCGCGACGGAAGCGGCGTGACGAGCCCCTCGCGACAAAGCTCGCCTGGAACTGCCTTCACTCGATCGTTCATCGTCATGAAGAAGACCTGCTGGACGCCACTGTTGATCGCCGCGCTGCTGATGCTGCTCCTCCAGGGCTGCGCGTCGTTGCCGCCACCTTCGCAGAGTCGGCAGGCCGATACATCCATCGCGGCCAGTACCGGCACCGCGCTTGGGCGCATCGCAGCGCAGAGCGTTCCTGCAGGAGAGTCGTCGGCCTTTCGACCGCTGCCCTTGAGCGCCTACTCGATGGATGCACGGCTGGCCTTGGCACGCCACGCCCAAGGCTCGCTGGATCTGCAGTATTACCTCCTGCAGAACGACGTGACAGGGCACGTGCTGCTGCAAGCCGTGAAAGATGCGGCGCTTCGCGGCGTGAGGGTGCGTGTGCTGGTGGACGACATGTACACGGCCGACAGCGACGGCATGTTGCTCGCGCTGGCGGCCTATCCCAATGTGCAGGTTCGCCTGTTCAACCCGTTCCCGGCAGGTAGGGCCTTCGCGTCGACGCGCTGGGCATTCTCATTGCTCGACTTTTCGCGCGTGAACCATCGGATGCACAACAAGATGTTCATCGCCGACGGTGCCTTCGCGGTTGCGGGTGGGCGCAATATCGCTAACGAATATTTCTTTCACGACAAGGAAGGAAATTTCCTCGACTTCGATCTGCTGCTGGCGGGAGCCGCGGTGCCGAAAATGCAGGCCATCTTCGACACCTACTGGAACAGCCCGCACGTCTATCCGCTCCATGAGATCGAAGTCAGCCGGGAGACGCCGCAAGCCCTGCGGGATTCCTTCGACAAGCTGGTGGCCGACGGCGAAGCGGCTTACCCAACGCCGCCGCCGGACTCGCCAGACCTGCTCGGCTACAGGCCACTGTCGGGCGACCTCTCGAGGCCCGTGCCGCTCAAGATGCTGTATGGGCATGTCGACGTGTTTGCCGACAACCCCGAGAAGGTGGGCGGTCGTGCCGAGCAGGGCGACGACGCGAGCACCGTCACGTCGCGGGTGATCGAGGCGATGCGTGCAGCCCGGTCGGACATCGCGCTGTCCACTCCCTATTTCATTCCTGGGCAGCGGGGTCTCGCGCTGTTTGGAGAACTGCGCCAGGCAGGACGGCGCATTTCGCTGCTTACCAATTCGCTTTCGTCGAACGACGAACCGTTCGCGAGCGCAGCCTACGCCAGATACCGTGTCCCGATGCTCAAGCTGGGGGTGGAGATCGACGAAGTCGACGCGAGCCAGCTCAAGCAGCTTGCGATGCGCACCACAGGCGTGCCTGACGATGAGGCCGGCGCGGGCGACGCCAGGGCGGCATCCGGAATCACGGCCTCGTCGCTGAAGAATGCGGTGGGACGTTCGCATGCCAAGCTACTGGTGATCGACCGTCGCAGGAGCTTTGTCGGGTCCATGAACATGGATCTGCGCTCCTCGCGCCTGAACACCGAGCTCGGCCTGATCATCGATTCGCCAGCACTTGCCAAGGACATATTCGGCCTGATCGACGGGGCGCGCGCATCGGGTACCTATCACCTGCGCCTGCTGGAACCAGGCGATCGGCTGCAGTGGATCAGCACCGGGAACGGCACCGAAGAAATCCACGACCATGAGCCTGAAGTGGGACTGGGAACGCGCCTGCAGCTGCTGTTTTTCTTTCCATTCGTCAGCGAAGGTCTGCTCTAGTCTCCTGCGGGGGGCTCGTGCCCGCGCCTGCGGCGTTCGGCCCGCGTCTGCTCGAGCGCGGCATGACCTTTCCTGGCCGCTGCTTCGCATCTTTCATGCAGAGCCGTCAGTTCCTGGTCGGTGAGCTTCTCGATCCCCATGAATTCGTTCTGCGCGTCGGACGAGCGAATGAGTTCGTCGAGCTTGGTCTGCAGCGCCACGCCGTCGCGGTTCTGGGTGTTCTGGATCAGGAACACCATGAGGAAGGTCACGATGGTCGTGCCGGTATTGATGAGGAGTTGCCACGTTTCCGAGTACCCGAAGAACGGTCCGGCGATGGCCCATGCAATCACCACAGCCACACAGGCCAGGAAGGTGAGGGGGCTACCCGCGATATGGGCGATCCGGTTGGCGAAGCGGGCGAAGATGTGGTCCATGGGGTGAAACTCTCCTGCGGCGGAGAGCGAGATTGGCCGGTGCCGCGGTGCCCGAACGTCGGCCATTGCCGCAAGAAGCCTGCAGGAAAGATCCGGAAATGCGTCAGCGCCGGCCGGACGATTCGATGCCGATGGGCCTTTCGCCGCTCAAGCCGCCTTGCCACCCTTGTCGCGAGCCGGCATCCCCGTATGCCCCGTGCGCTGGGCCATCAACAAGCCCACGGCGCCGATGCCGAGCGCGGTGAGTGCAAGGACGTTGCCCGATGCGGCCCGCCCCATGTCGAGCGCGATCTCGCCGCTGCGCGGACCCACCAGCTGGAGGCGACGCTTGGTCATGCGCATGCCGAGTTCGCCCAGCTCGTCGGCCAGGAGGCGCTCGGCCTCGGGGATCACGAGCGTTTCCTCGTCCGCCACGTGGTGCATCACGTCGCGCATCAGGTTCGCCACGGTTTCGTCGTAGTCGCGCGCTTCGGGCTCCATCTGCCGCAGCAGGCCGATCAGCCGCCGCATCTCCTGGTGCTCCTCCAGCGACTTGGCGATGAGCTCGTTCTGCGTGACCGCGCGCACCGCCGGGTAGAAGATCTCTTCCTCCAGCTGCGCGTGGATCTCCAGCGCAGTGCACATGGTGTTGACCAGGCCTTTTTTCACGCGCCTGGGCGCGCCCGCCTTGTACTGATGGAAGGTGGAAAGCACGTGCGTGTGATCCAGCCGGATCATGTTCGTCGCGCTCGGGAAAAGTCGGGAAAGAAGTCCGGTCACGAGGGCCTCCAGAACAGTAAGGCAGCGTGATGCTGGGTGAATAGGCCCGAAGTCGCCCGCCGGCGTCTTCGGGGGGCGGGCGAACTCAGGCGACGGCGCCGAGTTCCTCCATCAGTTCTTCCTTGCGGGCGGCCAGTTGCTCGCGCATGGCGACCAGGTCCAGCCCACGGGCGGCGCGCGCCTTCACGAAGATCTCGTTGCGCTCCTCCTTCACATGGTGATCGATGTACTCGCCCAGCACGATGACCTTGGCGTCGAACATCTCGTCGACCGCCGTGGCTCCCTGGATCTGCGCGATCAGGTCCTTGGCGCTCGCATGTTCCACCGCGGCTTCGTCGAGCAGGTCGGTCTCCTTGAGTGCCTTGCGGAGGGCGGGATAGAAAACCTCTTCCTCGATCTGCGTGTGGACCGTGAGCTCCATGCAGATCTCGTTGGCAAGCTCGCGCTTCTTCTGTTCGGCCGAAGCGGCGCGCGAATGGGTGAGTTCCTCGTATTCCTTGAACATCTTCTTGACTTTGCGGTGGTCGGCGTCCAGAAGGCTGCAGGCATCGGGTTCTGCGCGTCGGGAAGTTGGCATCGTGGGCTCCATCGGTTGGGTTGTCGAAGGCCGAACCATGGGGTGGCGATCGAAGCACCGGCGTAGGAAGGCGCCGTATCCGCGTAGCGGAGGGCGTGAGACGCGGCTTCCTGCGGTCTCTTCCCCGCAGGCTTGCGGCAGACCTCAGCCCGGCCCTCGTGGCCGAGCTTTTTACTCGGCTTTGTGAAGGCACCGCGATGCCTTTCCCGGCATGCCGCGCAGGTTCGGGGTGCCGAAGATTTTCCTCTTGAAATTCGCGGCACGTCGCCTATCTTCACCTCCGTCGGAAATTGGTCGACCGAAAAGGAGGTATCGAAATGACCATGAACTTGCTCAAGCAAATCGCCGGCTCTCGCCTGCCTGTCACGTTCTACCGCACGGAGGACATCGATCAGGTCAGGGTGTTGCGCGCCGCCGGGCTCGTCGTCGCCCTGGTGCCATCGCCTTCGGACCCGCTGTCCCTTTCCGGTTCCGCCCTGGCCGCGCAAGTGCTGGCCGTCACCCAGAAGGGGCGCGAGGAACTGGCGAAATTCAACTATCCGGAATCACGACCTCCGCGCTGGCGAAACCGTTTGCCGCGCATCACCGCACGGCTTCGCCCCTATGCGAACGGCTCCTCGCAGCCGACCCGTGCGCATCACCTGCCCCAGTAAGGGCTGCGGCCCATTCCAGGTTTTGTCCGTTCCAGTTTTTTGGAGGTTCAGCCATGTACCGGTCTTTCTTTCCCCGCGACATGCTCGCGGAAATGGATCGCCTGCAGCGGGACATGCAGCAGGCGTTCGATCTGGCCCCCACCATCCGGGGCTTCGGCAGCAACGGTTTTCCGGCGCTGAACGTCGGCACGACCCCGCAGGCGGTGGAAATCTATGCCTTTGCGCCCGGCGTCGACCCGGCCACGCTGGAGGTCCACCTCGAGCGCGGCCTGCTGACGATCGCCGGGGAGCGCAGGAGCGTGCTGCCTGAGGCGGGCGCGAAGGCCGCGGTGCACATCAACGAGCGCTTCGAGGGAGCGTTCCGCCGCATGCTCACGCTGCCCGACGATGCGGATCCCGAAGCGGTCGACGCCAAGCTGCGCGACGGCGTGCTGCGCATCACCGTTCGCCGCCGCGCGTCGGCCCAGCCGCGCCGCATCGCCGTCCAATGAACCCAAGGAGATGAACACCATGAGCAACGACATCCAGACCCGTTCTTCCGGTGCTCCGGACAGCACCGATTCCAGGCAGAAGGCGTCGCGCTACGGCAGCGCGGCGCTCACGCCCCCGGTCGACGTGATCGAGGACGCGGCCGGTATCACCCTCTACGCAGACCTTCCGGGGGTCTCGCGCGAGAACCTGAACCTGCATGTGGAAGCGGAGACCCTGACCATCGAGGCGCAGTCGAGCCTGAGCGTGCCCGATGGTCTGAAGACCAGCCACACGGAGGTCGGGCTCGGGCGCTTCCAGCGCGTCTTCACGCTCAGCAAGGAGCTGGACACCGAGAAGGTTTCCGCCGAGCTCGCGCAGGGCGTGCTGAAGCTGCGCATACCCAAGGCCGAGCACGCGAAGCCGAGGCGCATCGACGTCGAAGTGAGCTGAGCGGCGAGCCGGCACGCGGGACGGCTGCCCCGGCGGCTGTCCTGCGCCGGCTTGCATGCGGCGGGAAATGACTGACAGTGCTCCTGCGGGGTGGACGACACCGTCCCCGCGGCGCGTGCGCACCATGGACTGCAGCGGGCCATTCCGGTCCGTCGGTCGAATGCAGGCGCAAGCCGCCTGTTTCGGCCTTTGCCTCAACTTGAAGGAGCTTTCCATGCCTGACTACACAACTGCCAGCAACCCCGGCACCACTGGATCCGATGAGGTGGTCGATGTACTCGACGACCTTCTCGAGAACGCGCGCGACGGCGAATACGGCTTCAAGGCCTGTGCCGACGAAGTCAACTCCACTCAGCTCAAGCAGGTCTTCCAGGACCGGGCTTCGCAGTGCGCCGCAGCTGCCTCGGAACTGGCGCAGCTGATCCGCCGGCTGGGCGGGAAGGTCGACGACGGCGGGACTGTGAGCGGCGCAATGCACCGAGGCTGGGTGCACGTGAAGGGGTCCCTCGGCGCCGACAGCGCACTGTCGATGCTGGAGGAGTGCGAGCGCGGCGAGGACGCCGCGGTGGCCCGCTACCGCAAGGCCCTGAAGGCGCCGATCCCGGCGGATGTGCGCTCCGTGGTGGAACGTCAGGCTCAGGGGGCTCAGCGCAACCACGACCAGATCAAGGCCTTGCGCGACCAGATGCGCGCGAAAGCGTGAGGTCGCTATGACCGACGCATCTGAAAAGGCGTCCCGGCGACCGCCGCAGCTGTCGCCGGTGAACATCGACCAGAACCGCGCGGTGGGGCAGGACAGTCCCGCCGAGGGCAGCCGCATGGGGCGCGAAGCCGGCAAGAAGCACGGCTACCCCGGCTCGCGCGACATCGGCACCAACGCAGCGCAGAAAGAAGACGCGGGAGAGAAGCTCCCGCCCTCGGACGCCTGAGCGGCGCGCCCGAGGCAGGCGCAGGCGCGTGCGGCATCCCGGTGGGATCCGGCAACTGCATCGCGCGCCCGGTTTGCCAGGCGTCCGCGCCCGCCGCTACGGCCGGCGCGGCGATGTCCTCCCTTTCCTTGCGCTTCTCTGTGCTGCGCACGCCGAAGCGCCAGTCCCGCTCTTCGACCATGGCGGCATCGGCCTGGCCGTCGGCGGTGAAGCCCATCATGAGCTGCGGCACACCCACAGGCAGTTCCTTGTGCTGGTCGGTGTGCCAGGTGTGGAAAGTCTTGCCGTAGGTTCCGACCAGCTTCTTCATCAGTGCGTGTTCCGCGACAGCAGGAATGTCCGGTGCGATCAGCTGGCCCGATTTCACCTCGTGCGCATGGCTGTGCCAGAGCGATTTCTCCGCCTCCGGCAGCGTGTTGAAGAGGCTCTCGCTCACGATGTATTCGACACCCATGAGCTTGGCCTGCTTCGTGTTGCCATCGAAGATGACGCACTGGATCACTTCCTCGTTGAGGATCGCGCAGTAGTGGTGTGCCTCCATCTGAGCGTCCATCCGGCCGCTGTAGAAGTGGAAGCCGTCGAGATAGGCGTTGAGCGCCTCGACAGGGGGCTTGCTCTGCAGCAGGACCGCGCCGGCTTCGAGCACCGCGGTATCCGGGCGCTTCTGCGCGCCGGGCACCTCCACGTTCGATGGGCCGGGCTCGTCGCCGCAGCCCCCGAGCGCAAGAGCGAGCCAGAGCAACGCCGCCGCGCAGCGACGGTTTCGTGTTCGATTCATGCGATACCTGGGGCCGGGCGTCAGTCTTTGCGCGCGTCGACTTCCGCCTCGGCCTGCAGCCAGTCCTGCACGGCGTCGCCGGGGCCCTCGCCGCGAAGCACGTAGGCCTCGTAGGCGGCGCGGCGTATGCGTTCCTCGCGAGCGACGTCCAGGCCCGAGTCCTGGCGCCCGTCCTGCATCGACGGCTGCGACTGCGGTAGTGGCGTGGGCACCTCTTCTGCCGGCGGGGCCTGCGTGGCCGGGGCGGCGGGAGCGGCTGTTACGCCGCCGTTCTTGTTGATGGTCGTTCTTGGCATGGTCACCTCCGGAAAAAGCACTTGATCGTTGAAGAGACTGGCCAAGCTAGGTCGCCGCCGCGGCGGCGGTGTCGGACGGAGGCTCGAACTCGCGCGGATTGGCGGGAAGAAAGAGAAGGGCGAGAAGGGCGAGGACAGACGAAGGACTGTTCGGGCACATCGATCTGTTCCTTCTCCTACACCGCGCGCGGTGCGGGAATGGGAGCGTTCGGCGTTCGATCAACCCAGGAGTGCACCCATGACACCTTCTCAACGCCAATTCGCGGCAAGCCTCGCCGTCGTTTCCTCGCTGCTCGCGGCACCTGCCGGCTGGGCTGCGGACCGGCTCGCGGCGGCCGATGCAGCGATGCTCAAGGACATCGCCCAAGCCAATATCGCGGAGGTCGAGAGCGGCAAGATCGCGCTCGACAAGAGCTCGGACGCGGAGATCAAGAAGTTCGCGAAGATGATGGTCGACGACCATTCCAAGGGCCTGTCCGACGTGAAGACGCTGGCGGCCGCGAAGGGCACCGAACTGCCCGATGGCCCGGACGCGAAGCACAAGGCCGTGGCGCTCGAATTCAAGGCGCTCTCGGGCGGCATGTTCGACAGCCGCTATGTGAAGCAGGCGGGCGTCGGCGACCACGAAGCCACCGAGAAGCTGCTGAAGAAGACCCAGTCAGAAGCGAAGGACGCGGACCTCAAGGCCCTGGCCGGCAAGATGCTGCCTGTGGTGCAGACGCACCTTCAGCACGCGCGCACTCTCGAAGCGGGCATGGCCAGGAAATAGCGCGCTGCGCTGGCCGGCGGGCGTCCGCGATGCGGCATCCGAAGCTGCCCGGCAGCCTGAGATGCCGCATCAGGAAGTCGTTTCCAGCCGGCCAGCCTTGAGGCTCGCCCAGTATTCCCGTATCACCGCCTTCAGCGTGCGCATGCCCTCTGGGTCCCCCTGCCACAGCGCGGAGAAGTACGCCCGGGTCTGCGCCAGCGAAACGTCCGGCGGCAACGGCGGAACCGCCGAATCGGTCACCATCTCGAGCAGCACGGGCCTGTCGGCCGCGAAGGCCGCGTCCCATGCGTCGCCGATGGCTTCGGGCGTGTCCACGCGGATGCCTTCCAGTCCCAGCATCTGTGCGAAGCGCGAATAGGGAAAGTCGGGCAGCTCCTGCGATGCCTCGAACTTCGGATCGCCGCCCAGCACGCGCTGCTCCCAGCTCACGAGGTTCAGGTCGCGGTTGTTCAGCACCATCACCACGAGCCGCGGATCGATCCAGTCGCGCCACAGCCGCGCGATGGTGACGAGGCCGTTGATCCCGTTCATCTGCATTGCGCCGTCGCCCAGCAGGGCGACCACCGGCCTTTCGGGGTGAACGTGCTTCGACGCGATCGCGTACGGAATGGCCGGCCCCATGGTCGCCAGCCCGCCGGAGAGGCTGGCCTTCATGCCGCGGCGCAGCTTCACGTCGCGCGCATACCAGTTGGCGGCCGAGCCGCTGTCGCAGGTGATCACCGCGAAGTCGGGCAGGCGTGGCGAGAGTTCCCAGAACACCCGCTGCGGATTGACCGGAGAAGCCGGCACATGGGCGCGCGCCTCGAGCACACGCCACCATTGCGCGACCTGACTCTCGAGGGCTTCGCGCCACGAGGTGTCCTCCTTCTGAGCAAGCAGCGGCAGCAGGGCCGACAGCGTGGCGCGACTGTCGCCCGCCAGGCCCAGTTCGACTGGATAGCGCAGGCCCAGCGCGCGTGCGTCGGTGTCGACCTGCACACAGAGCGCCTGCCCCTCTTCGGGCAGGAACTCTGCATACGGAAAGGAAGAGCCCACGATCAGCAGCGTGTCGCACTCTTCCATCATCCACGAGCTGGGCCGCGTGCCGAGCACGCCGATGGCGCCCGTCACGAAGGAAAGATCGTCGGGCACCGCGGCCTTGCCAAGCAGTGCCTTGGCAATGCCCGCGCCCAGCCGTTCGGCCACCGCGATGAGTTCGTCGCCCGCATGCAGCGCACCCGCGCCGGCGAGGATCGCCACCTTGCGCCCGGCGTTCAGGATGTTCGCCGCGTACTGCAGCGCATCGGGCGGCGGCACCACCGACTGCGCCGTGGTGCCGATGCCGCTGTGCACCGTGCCGTGCTCGCGCGGCGGCACCGGCACGGCGGGAAGCTCCTGCACGTCGTTTGGGAAGATCACGCAGGTCACGGTGCGGCGGTCGCGCGCGATGCGCATCGCGCGGTCGATCAGGTGGCGCACCTGCTCGGCGCTGGTGGCCATCTGCACGAACTCGTGGGCCACGTCCTTGAAGAGCGAGACGAGGTCCACCTCCTGCTGGTAGTCGCCGCCCAGCGCGCTGCGCTTCTGCTGGCCGACCAGCGCCACCACCGGCTGGTGGTCGAGCTTCGCATCGTAGAGGCCGTTCAGCAGATGGATCGCGCCAGGCCCCGAGGTCGCGAGGCACACGCCCACCTCGCCCGAGAACTTGGCGTGCGCGCAGGCCATGAATGCGGCCAGCTCCTCGTGGCGGGCCTGCACGAACTCGATGGCGTCGCCCGCGCGGTCGAGCGCGCCCACGATGCCGTTGATGCCATCGCCCGGGTAGCCGTAGATGCGGCGCACGCCCCATTCGCGCATGCGCTCGACGACGAAGTCGCCGACTGTCTTTGCTGCCATGGCGTGCCGCTCCTCAGCCCATGTCGGGCTGGCCGTTGGAGGCCATCAGCCCGCCGTCCACCGGCATCGCGATGCCCGAGACGAAGCTCGCGTCGTCGCTCGCCAGGAAGGCGACCACGGCCGCGATCTCCGAAGGATCGGCGCCGCGCCCCAGCGGAATGCGTTCGGCGAACTTCGCCATCAGCGCGCTGTCGTCCTTCATGTCCTGCGTCATGGGCGTGAAGGTGAGGCTGGGGCACACCGCGTTCACGCGCACGCCGTCCTTGCCGTGGTCGAGCGCAAGGGCCTTGGTGAAATTGACGATGGCACCCTTCGACGCGTTGTAGAAGCCCATCGCCCAGTCGCCGCCCAGGCCCGAAACCGAGGCCGTGTTGACGATGCAGCCCTTGCTGCGCACCAGGTGCGGCATGGCCGCCCGGCAGCCGTGGAACACGCCGCCGGCGTTGACGGCCATGATCCTGTTCCAGTCTTCCAGCGGCGGCTGCGTGACCGTGCCTTCGACCGCGATGCCGGCATTGTTGAAAAGCACGTGCAGCGCGCCGAAGCGTTCGACGGTTGCGTCCACCAGCGCCTGCACCTGGCCGAAGCTGGAAACGTCGGCCACCTTCACCAGCGTGCGTTCTTCCGGCAGATCGCGCGCCACGCGCTGCAGCTTGGCGAGCGTGTCGCCCGCGAGCACCACGCTCGCGCCTTCCTGCGAAAAGCGGCGCGCCGTGGCTTCGCCGATGCCGCTGCCTGCGCCGGTCACGATGACGACGCGATCCTTGAAACGTTGCATATCGTCCTCTCGATCATCAGGGTCGGGTGGGTGAAGGAAACGCGCTTCCTGAATCTCCGAATCCTTCGGGAACGTTGACGATCACGCTGTGCGCGCCGCGTAGGAGAGCGGCGTGCGTAATTGGCAGTCCCGGTCTTCCGCGGCAGCGGGGCGCAACAACCTGTGCGTGTGGATGCGCGCGCAGCTAGGAGCCGTCCGTATGTACGAAGCAGAGCTTGTTCCCCTCGGGGTCGCGGCAGTAGGCTGCGTAGAAGTCCGGCGCGTAGCGCGCCCGCAGTCCGGGGGCGCCTTCATCGCGCCCGCCATGGGCGAGGGCGGCTGCCCACATCGCGTCCACCGTGCCGCGTCGATCGGCCAGGAAGCTGACCTGCGTGCCGTTTCCGACGCCGGCTTCCATGCCATCGAACGGGCGATTGATCACGAACTGCGGCCAGCGCCGTCCCGGCCGTCGCCAGTAGAGGCCAGCAGGTCCGATGTTCTCCAGTGCCACCACCCGCTCGAGCCCGAGGTGCGCAAGCACCTGGTCATAGAAGGCGCACATGAGGGGCAGGTTCCGGGCGCCGAGCTGGATGTGCGCGTACATGGGCTTTCAAGGACCTGCCGAAGGGGAACACCCGGACTCAGAGGCCGTAGTACTTGTTGATGCTCGCGGTGTAGCTTTCGTCGTAGTCGGGAACGCTGTTGTCCGCGTAGCGGGGCGCGCCTTCGAGCGTCTCCTTCTGAAGGGGAACCACGTAGCCTTCCTGTGCGGTGTCGTACTTCAGCATGCTCCAGGGGATGGGATAGCGATCCTTGCCCATGCCGAGGAAACCGCCGAACTCGAGCACCGCGTAACGCACCTGCCCGGAGAGCTTGTCGATCATGAGGTCGTCGATGCTGCCGAGCTTTTCGCCCCCGGCGTTGTAGACGGTGGTTCCTTCCACCCGGTCGGACGAGATGACGTTTGTGACCATGGCCATGACTTTCTCCTTGCCGACGCATCTGGGAGACGCCGACGCTCGCTTCAAAGCCCAGGCCACTGGTCTCCCTCCGATCGGCGGCGCGTCTCATCGGGAATGCTCGGGTCGGGGTGTAGGACTACTTGCCCACGATGGCCCACGATGGCCCGCGATGCTCCGGCAGCCCGGCCCTCGCGGTTCCTCCTACAGGTGCGAGCGCAGCCCACCGACGAACCGCGAGGCGCGGCCTGCCTAATTTCGCTCCAACGAAGTCCTTTCTGATCTTTCCCTTCCTTCGCTTCATTTCATATTTCCATGTACGACCAGCCCTCCGACGACGACTTGCGGCACCTGCAGCTTCGGCACGGCAGCCGCCTGGCGCTCAGGCACCTTGTCGAGGCAGGGCTCGACATGCTGCCCATGCCGGGCGCCGGCCAGACACTCGCGCGTTGGCGCGTGCTGGAGGAAGTGGCGGCCCACGATCTCTCGCTGGTCAAGCTCTTCGAAGGCCATACGGATGCGCTCGCGATCCAGGCCGAACTCGGTGGCGGGCTGTCCGCATCCGAAGGAGCGCGATGGGCGACCTGGTGTGCCGAGCCGCCGGATGCCCGGGTGATCGCCGAGGAGGAAAGAGGCACGGCCATCCGGTTGAGCGGCACCAAGGCCTGGTGCTCCGGCGCCGCCAGCGTCTCGCACGCGGTCGTGAGCTGCTGGAACCGCGACGACGAGCCCTGGCTTGCCGCCGTCGCCATGGACCAGCCCGGGGTTCGCGTCACGGACGAGGGATGGCACGCGGTCGGCATGGCGGACAGCGCCAGCGTGGACGTCCGCTTCGACCACGCGGCGGCCACTGCGATCGGCCGCCCCGGCGACTACACGCGGCGCCCCGGCTTCTGGCAGGGCGGTGCGGGCATCGCCGCATGCTGGTTCGGCGGCGCCCTGGGTATCGCCCGGGCGGCTCACGCGCTCATGGGCAAGGCGCCGGACCCGCACCGGCTCGCGCATCTAGGCGCCATCGACGCGGCATTGACGCCCGCGGCCGCGCTGCTGCGCGAGGCGGCCGCGTGGATCGACCGGCATCCGCGCGACGACGCCAGGCAGGTCGCCCTGCGCGCCCGCCTTGCCGTGGAGCAGGCCGCCAACGAGGTCATGCGCCATGCGGGCAGGGCGCTGGGCGCGGGCCCGCTGTGCCGCGACCGGGGCTTCGCCCGGGCGATGGCCGATCTGCCGGTGTTTCTTCGCCAGAGCCACGCCGAACGCGATCTCGCCGCCCTGGGCCTGCTCGCCGCGCAGGACGTCGGAAAGGAGCCTTCTTCATGGATGCTGTAGCCCGTCCCGCCATCCGCGGAGAAGGCACGGCCGAGACCGAATGGAACGGCTGGCCGGTTCTGGCCGCGTTGCCCCGCATCGATGCGCGCACGCTGGTTCCGCGAAACGCCCGCGCGGTGGTGGTGGCTCCGCATCCCGACGACGAAGTGCTGTCGGTGGGCGGGCTGCTTGCACAACTGGCGGATGCCGGTGCGCGGATCGAAGTCATCGCGGTGACCGACGGCACGGCAAGCCACGGCGGCTCGACGGAGTGGCCTGTCGAGCGGCTGGCGACGGAGCGCCCGCTCGAATCCCGGCTCGCGCTCGAGCGCCTTGGGCTGCCTGTCGAACCCGTGCGGCTGGGCCTGCCCGATGGCGGCCTGGCGGCTGTACGCGGCACGCTGGCTGCACGGCTCGTATCGCTGCTGCGGCCGCGCGACGTGGTGTTCACGACCTGGCGCCGCGACGGCCATCCCGATCACGAAGCCACGGGCCAGGCCTGCGCGCTCGCCTGCGCTGCTGCCGGTGCGAGGCTGGCGGAAGTGCCCGTCTGGGGCTGGCACTGGTCGCACCCCGGCGACACGCGCATGCCCTGGCGGCACGCGGTCCGCATCGACCTGGACGAAGAAGCCATGAGGCGCAAGCGCGCCGCGGTGCAGGCATTCACGAGCCAGCTGCGGCGCGATGCATCCACCGGCGCCGGCCCCGTGCTGCGCGCCACCACCGTCGCGCGGGCGCGGCGTCCCTACGAGGTGGTGTTCCTGTGAGCGGCGGGCGCAGGTCTTACTTCGACGCGCTCTATGCGGGCAGCGAGGACCCTTACGCAGTGCGCCATCGCTGGTACGAGATCCGCAAGCGCGCGGTGCTGCTGGCCGCGTTGCCCCGGGCCCGGTACAGGCGTGCCTACGAGCCCGGCTGCGGCACCGGTGAACTCACGCAGGCGCTGTCGCAGCGCTGCGACCACGTGCTGGCGAGCGACTTCTCGCCGCATGCGCTGGAGATCGCCCGCAGGCGCACCGGTTCACTCGCCAACGTACGCCTGGAGCGGCAC
This sequence comes from Variovorax sp. V15, assembly GCF_041154425.1. Classification (NCBI taxonomy): domain Bacteria; kingdom Pseudomonadati; phylum Pseudomonadota; class Betaproteobacteria; order Burkholderiales; family Comamonadaceae; genus Variovorax; species Variovorax sp. V15. Next base: position 4,656,370 of record NZ_AP028659.1, on the reverse strand, counting down.
GCCTTGCCCGCGGAGTGGCCGCGCGATGCAGGCGGCTTCGACCTGATCGTCCTGAGCGAGCTGGGCTACTTCCTCGAGCGCGACGAAATGCGGCGCGTGGCCGGATGCTGCGGCGAATCGCTCGACGCGGACGGCACGCTGGTCGCCTGCGACTGGCGCGCGGATTTCGCGCAGCGCAGTCTGTCCACGCACGAAGTGCATGCGGCGCTTTCTGCGCTCGGCCTGCCGCGCCTCGTGTTCCATGAGGAAGACGACTTCGTGCTGCAGGTGTGGGCACGCGATGGCCGCTCGGTGGCCGAACGGGAGGGCATCCGGTGATCGGCGTCGTCATTCCCGCGCACAACGAAGGCGAACGCATCGGCGCGTCGCTGGCATCGGTCCTGCGCGCGGCGGCCCATCCTGGGTTGGCTGGCGAGCCGGTGGAGGTTCTCGTCGTGCTCGACAGCTGCAGCGACGCGACCGCAGCCGTGGCCGAGCGTCACGGCGTTGCGCGCATTGCCATCGAGGCCCGCAACGTGGGCCTCGCCCGCGCTACCGGCGCCGGGCTCTTCGTCGATGCCGGAGCCCGCTGGCTCGCGTTCACCGACGCCGATACCGAGGTCTCGCCGGACTGGCTGGTCAGGCAGCTGGCCGAGAACGCCGACGCGGTCTGCGGCTCGGTCGGCGTCGACGACTGGAGCGCGCACGGCGCAGACGGCCATCTGCTGCGGGAGCACTTCTCGCGCGCTTACGTCGATGCCGACGGACACAGGCACGTGCACGGCGCCAACCTCGGCGTTTCGGCCGATGCCTATCGCCGTGCGGGAGGCTTCGAGCCACTGGCTTGCGACGAGGACGTGATGCTGGTGCGGGCCCTGCAGGCCAGCGGTGCCCGCATCGCCTGGAGCGCGCAGCCGCGGGTGACGACCAGCGCCAGGACCGATGCGCGGGCACGCGGCGGCTTCGGCGACGCGTTGCTTGCGATGGTCGGGAATCTCGCCGGCGCGGTGAATGCGCGGGAGGGTTCTCGAAGTCCTCCCGCGATGCAGGAGGCCCCGGGTCAGGCTTGACGCGGGTGATCCGCGCCCGGCTGGCACGTACGCAAGTTTCAGAAGCTCAGTTGCGCCGCCGGCCGCAGCAGATGCATGAGGATGTCGGCCAGCCGATCGACGTCCACCGGCTTGGTCAGGTGGCTGTGGAAGCCGGCCTCGTAGCTGGTCTCGCGGTCGCTGGCCTGTCCATAGCCCGTCACGGCGATCGCCGTGGGCGGATCGACCAGCTCGGCGCGCAGCCGCCGAACCACGGCGTGGCCGTCGAGGTCGGGCATGCCGATGTCGATGAGCATCACGTCGGGCCGCAGTTCCTTCGCCGCCTCGACGGCGGCGAGCCCGCCGTGGACCACCTTGGTCGCGTAGCCGAGGGCTTCCACCAGCAGGGAGAGCGTTTCGGCCGCGTCCTTGTTGTCGTCCACCACCAGCACCAGCCTGTCTCCGGCCGACCGGGGCGTACCGCTGCCCGGCTCGGGCGGCGGCGATGCGGGCAGCTGCACCAGGAACTCGCTGCCTTCGCCAGGCCGTCCGCTGGAGAACACGCTCACGCGGCCGCCATGCAGCGACACCAGCTGCTGCACCAGGCTCAGGCCAAGGCCGAGCCCGCCGCTGCTGTGCGAGGCGTCCTGCTCGCCCTGCACGAAGAGATCGAAGATCCTCTGCAGGTCCTGCGGATGCACGCCCACGCCGCTGTCGCGAACGGCGATCTCCGCCTCGGGCAGGCCGGTGACGGCATCGACCGCGCCGAGGCCCACCGCAACGCTCACCTGTCCGCCCACGGGCGTGAACTTGCAGGCGTTGTGCAGCAGGTTGCTCACCACCTGCACGATGCGCGCCCGGTCTCCGGTGATCCAGGGGTCTGCTGCGTCGACCCGCACGTCGAACTGCTGGTCCTTCTGCGCGGCCAGCACCCGCACCGCGTCGGCCGCGTCCTGCACCGCTTCGCGCAGCCGCACGGGCTTGGCCTCGAGCCGGATCTTTCCGCTGGTGATGCGGCCGACGTCGAGCAGGTCGTCGATCAGCCGCGTCATCTGCTTGAGCTGGCGATCGATGATGTCGCGGGTGCTGCGCAGCACCCGCGACTCGCTCTGTTCGCGCTTGAGCAGCTCCACCGCGTTGGAGATCGGCGCGAGCGGGTTGCGCAGCTCGTGCCCGAGCATGGCCAGGAACGTGGTCATGCGCCGGCCCTCGTCCTCCAGCGCCGTGATGCGGCGCCGCTCGGTGAGGTCGCGCGTGACCTTGGCGAAGCCCTTGTGGCGGCCCGCCCGGTCGTAGACCGCGGTGATGACTACGCTGGCCCAGAAGCGGGCGCCGTCCTTGCGTACGCGCCAGCCTTCGTCCTCGAAGCGCCCGTCGCGCAGCGCGTTGCGGAGCTCTTCCGCCGGCCAGCCGCGCGCCGCGACTTCCGGCGGGTAGAACTTCGAGAAATGCTGGCCGATGATCTCCTCGGCGGCGTAGCCTTTCGTCTGTTGCGCGCCGAGGTTCCAGCTCGCCACGTGGCCGTCGGGGTCGAGCATGAAGATCGCGTAGTCCTTCACGCCCTCGACCATGAGGCGGAAGCGTTCCTCGCTCGCGCGCAGAAGCTCTTCCTGCTGGCGCCGCTCGGTGAAGTCGCGCGTGATCTGCGCGAAGCCGCGCAGCGCGCCGTTCGCATCGTCGAGCCGCGTGAGGGTGGTTTCCGCCCAGAAGCGGGTGGCGTCATGGCGCACGAGCCAGCCTTCGCCGTGCGCCCGGCCGTTCTCGCGCGCCAGCTGCAGATCTCTGGCGGGCAAGCCCTCCTCGAGCGCCTCGGGCGGATGGAAGCGCGAGAAGTGCTGCCCCACGGCGCCATCGCGTTCGCAGCCGCACAGCACCTGGGCCGCCGGATTGCAGTCGACGATCAGGCCGTCCGGATCGAGCAGGAAGACTGCGTGGTCCCGCAGCGCCTCCACCATCAGGCGGAAATCGGCGTCGGCCAGGGTCAGGGGCGAGAGCGCCGCCGGCGAGCGAGGTGGCGGATCAGCGGCCATGGGGTCTGGCCTCTGCGGCGGTTCTGCCGGGTGTCACGGGAGTCTTGTGGGGCATGACGGAAAAATGTAGCAAAGCAGGCTCGACGCGCTTGTCGGCGTTTTTCCCGCGCTGCTGTGGCACACGCAAGAAGAGGCGAATCGGCAACGGTCGGGTTGACTCGCCGCAAGTCGCGGTGTGCGAAGCCTTCGCCGCCGCCGGCCCCGCCCGTACGCTTCAGCGCGGCAGCCCCTGCTCGTACCAGCGCCGTGACCGCGTCACGACCGACACGACGGCCAGCATGAGCGGCACCTCGATGAGCACCCCGACGACCGTGGCCAGTGCCGCTCCCGACTGGAAGCCGAAGAGGCTGATGGCAGTCGCCACCGCGAGCTCGAAGAAGTTGCTCGCGCCGATCAGCGCCGAAGGTCCCGCGACGCAATGCGCCACGCCGAGCTTGCGGTTCAGCAGGTAGGCCAGCCCCGAGTTCAGCACCACCTGGCAGAGGATCGGAACGGCCAGCAGCGCGATCACCATCGGCTGCGCGATGATCGCCTCGCCCTGGAACGCGAAGAGCAGCACCAGCGTGAGCAGCAGCGCGCCGATGGACCAGCGGCCCAGCCGCGCGCCCACGGCCTGCAGGCGCGACGGGCCCTTCTTCAGGAGATGCCCGCGCAGCAGCTGCGCGATGGCGACCGGCACCACGATGTACAGGCCCACCGAGATCAGCAGCGTGGCCCACGGCACCGTGATCGACGACAGCCCCAGCAGCAGCGCCACCAGCGGCGCGAAGCCCACCACCATCAGCGCGTCGTTGAGCGCGACCTGCGACAGCGTGAAGTACGGGTCGCCCCGGCAGAGCTGGCTCCACACGAAGACCATCGCGGTGCAGGGCGCCGCCGCGAGCAGGATCAGGCCGGCCACGTAGCTGTCGAGCTGGTCCGCCGGCAGCAGCGTCGCGAACGCATGGCGCACGAAGAGCCAGCCCAGCAGCGCCATCGAGAAGGGCTTGACGATCCAGTTGACCACCAGCGTCACGCCGATGCCGCGCCAGTGCGCCCTGACCTGCCCGAGCGCTGCGAAGTCGATCTTCAGGAGCATCGGCACGATCATCACCCAGATGAGCAGGCCCACCGGAAGGTTGACCTTGGCGAGTTCGAGGCGCGCCACCGCCTGGAACGCGGTGGGGAACCATTGGCCCAGGGCCACCCCGGCGACGATGCACAGCGCCACCCACACGGTGAGGTAGCGTTCGAAGCCGCCGATGGAAGGCTGCGCGGCGGGCTGGTCCGCGCCAGGCGGTGCAATGGAGGACGACATCGCGCGTCAGGACCCGGCCAGTTCGCGGGCGGTGGCCTGCAGCGCCATCCTGTCGAGGCTGGCCGCCGGCAGGTTCACCAGCAGCTCGAGGCGACGGCGGATGGCGTGCAGCGTCTGGCGGAAGGCTTCGCGCTTGCGGTCGTCGTCGCCTTCGACCGCCGAGGGATCGGCGTAGCCCCAGTGCGCGGTCGCCGGCTGGCCGGGCCAGTAGGGACAGGCCTCGCCCGCGGCGTTGTCGCACACGGTGACGACGAGGTCCATGCGGGGCGCATCCGGCTTCCCGAACTCGTCCCAGCTCTTGCTGCGCAGGCCCGATGTGTCGATGCCGGCCTTGTGCAGCACTTCGATGGCCATCGGATTGGGCTGCTGGTTCGCGCGCGGGCTGCTGCCGGCCGAATAGGCCCTGAAGCGGCCGGCGCCGATGTCGTTGAGCAGCGCTTCGGCAAGGATGCTGCGCGCGGAGTTGTGCGTGCACAGAAAGAGCACGTTGAGCGGGGCGGTGTTGGTGTCGGTCATGAAACGAGGAGGGGCTTGGTGGCTCAGCAGCAGGCGCTGGCCTTGCCAGGGGTGACGCAGCAGGCGGATGACCGCTCGCGCGCAATGCCGTGCACGGGCACCGTGTCGAGCGTGCGGTAGTGCTCCCAGGCGATGCCCTGCGGGTCGGTCACCCAGTGCTTGTCGCTGCGGGCGTAGCAGCAGGTGGTTTCGCCTTCGTCGAGCAGCGACCGGTCAGCCAGTTCGGCGCGCGAGCGCAGCTCCCGCAACTCGCCTTCGTCCTCTGCCTGGATGCCCAGGTGGTCGATGCCCTTGCCGCTGCCGAAGGTCGAGATGGCGAAGTTCACGCGCGGGTCTTCGAGCATCCACTTGGCATAGTCGGCCTCGACGCGCGCGGGCTCGGCGGCGAACAGGCTGGAATAGAAGGCAATGCTCTTGTGCAGGTCGTCGACGTGAAGGTGAACGTGGAATCGCTTCATGGGGTGGCTCCTTGGGTGTTGCAGGATCTGGTTCTGTCTTCCACCGCGCAGGGGGCGCCCGCACAGCAGTTCTCGGTGAGGAAGCCCAGCAGCGCATCCATCTGCTCGAAGGCGGCGCGGTAGACCAGGTTGCGGCCGCTGCGCTCCTGCGTGATGAGTCCGGAGTTGGTCAGCTCCTTCAGGTGGAACGAGAGGCTGGTGGCCGGCACTTCCATCGCTTCGACCAGCGCCCCGGGCGTCAGGCCCTCGGGGCCGGCCACGACGAGGGCGCGAAAGACGCGAAGGCGCAGCGGCTGGGCAAGCGCGGCAAGAGACTGAACGACTTTTGATTCTTCCATGATTCGAGAATATTTGAATTATTGAATGAATGCAAGCGCCATGTCGTGGGCGCCTGCATTGCTCCTGCCTGTTTATTCCGGCTGCTTCAGCTCTTGCGGCAGCAGACCCTTGGAGGAGGGCGGCGCCAGCATGCCGTGTTTCAGGCTCCATACGCACGCGCCGAGCCGCAGCAATCTCTCCACGTTGGCGTCGTGCAGTGGATTCTGCTTGTCTTCCCGCTCGATCAGCTCGCTGATGCAGGCGAGCGCGTCCGTGGGCGTGAAGCCCAGGCCGGCGCGCGCCATGCCGATCAACGTCACGAGAACATCCGTCTTCTTCATTTCAGCGCACGCCGGCGGCAAGCCGCATCTCGCTGCACAGCCGAGGGCCGTAGTCCTCGCTGCGCGCCGTGAAACCGTAAGCGGCGGCCCGGCGCAGCGCGAAGGCGGTCACGTCGCGCAGGTAGGTGCTGCCCGGCTCGCGGCCGGCGGCGGCGCGGGCCTCGAAGTCGGCCTGGAAGTCGCGGGCCCATTCCTCGCAGAGCCTGTAGCGCTCTCCTCGGGCGTCGAGGAAGCCCGCGCGCGCCAGCGTCTGCGCGATGTCGATCAGCGGCACGTTGAAGGGCATCTCCTTGGGTTCGCTCATGGCCAGCCTCTTCAGAACTTGCCCAGCACGTTCAGGAACCAGCCCTTGCTGCGGTAGCTCATGTCGGTGAGGTTGTCGGAGTAGTCGGTGAAGTTGTAGCCGACGCCGACCTTCAGGTTCTCGTTGACGTGGTAGTACGCGGCGGTGACCCAGCCGCTCTTGCGATCCTTGAGTTCCTTCGCGCGCAGGGTGCGCCATTCGAGCATCCAGTCCCAGTTGCGCACCAGCTTCCAGTCGACGCGCAGCACCGCGAGCTCGGCCGAGCTCTTGAACCACGGCGCGGAGCTGTCGCGGCTCGCGCGCAACTCGCCGCGGCGCCAGGCGTACTTGCCGCCCAGCGTCCAGCGCTCGTTGAGGTCCCAGGTGGCGTCGATGGCGAAGACGTGGCTGCGCTGCTGGTAGTCGACGCCGGTGGTCGAGACCGTGCCCAGCGTGGAATCGACGCCGCCCGACACCACCTGGCCCGGCGACGAGAGGTCGTACAGATAGGTGTACTTGAACAGCAGGTTGAGCCTGTCGTTCAGCGCCGGGCGCAGCGCGTAGCCCAGCATGGCCTCGGTGTACTTGGCCGCGGCCAGCGTGCCGGTGGTGCTGTCGCTGTCGGCCCAGTTGAACTTGCCGATCCAGCGCGAGTCGTCGTCCACCTTCCAGCTGAACGAGTTCTTCACCAGCCAGCTGGTGCGCGTCTCGGCGGTGGTGCGGTCCTTGCGGTATTCGAGGCCGCCGCTGTATTTCAGGCGCTCGCTCGAATAGCCGCTGGTGAAGGCCACGGCCTGGCGGCGCGTGGCGCCTAGCGTCTCGGCACCGATCCAGCCGTTCTCGAAGTTGACGCCGAAGGTCCAGCGCGTGTCGGGTGCGTACTGCACGCCGTAGGCATGCGTGAGGCCCGGCTGCGCGCCGGTGGCCTGGCGGTGCTCGGTGAAGAGCGTGAGGCCGTCGCCCACGCGCGAGCGCACGCCGGTCACCAGGCTGCCGCCGCGGCCGATGAGGTTCTCGTCGGTGCGGCCGGTGTCCGACACGTAGGTCATGTAGACGCTGGAGCGGTCGTCGTACTGGTAGTCGACGCCGGCCTTGCCCGCGAAGCCGCCGTCGCCGGTGGAGAGCTCGCCGCGCAGCGCCAGCTTGTCGTTGACGCGGTAGCGCCCGCCCAGGCCGATGCGGTCGTTCTCCAGCCGCGTGCCGGTGCGCCGCAGCGTCTTCTGCGCGAAGCCGTAGGCGCTCCAGCGGTCGGCGCCGGTGTATTCGAGCTGCACGGCCGCGTCGGCGCGCTCGCCAGACACCGCCTGCGTGGTCGGCAAGGAAGGGCTGGTGATGAGCGCGTCGCCGGTCTTGTCGTCGTAGCGCAGGCCCAGGCCCAGCTTCCACTCGGGCGACAGGGCGAGCGAGTACTGCGCGTCGAGCACGCTGCTGTTGTAGCCGTTCTGTTCGTCGCGGCGATCGGCCTTCAGGCGCAGCTCGCCGTTCTCCGCCTTCTCGCCGAAGGGCACGGTGGCCTGCACGCCGACCTGCCGCGTGGCGTTGCTCGCGTACTGTCCCGGCGCCGAGAAGCCGGCGCCGCGCGACTGCGCGTAGGCGCTCACGCGGCCGCCGCCGCGGATGTCGAAGTCGCCGAGGTCTGCCTGGCCTTCGAGGCGCCATGCGCTGGCGCTGCCGGTGGGGCCGTTGCCCAATCCGTTGGTCAGCGATCCGTTGCGGCCTGTGAAGCTGAAGCCGCCGTCCGTCGAGTCGAGCTGGCTGGTGCCCGGGCCCCGGCTGCGCGCGAACTCGCCCTTGAGGTAGGTGTTCTCGGTCTTGCGCAGCGTGATGTCGGCGCCGGCCAGGCGCTGGTCGCCGCCGATCTGGTCCTGCCGCGAGGCGGTGACACCCACGCCCACGTTGTCGTTGGCCCACCACGAGACGCGGCCGCCCACGGCCAGCGTGTCGAGCGATGTGGCCAGCGGCGTGTATTCGTAATCCACCACCAGGTAGGTCGGCATGCCGGTGAAGCCGCCGGCGCGCACCAGCGAGCCGTCGTCCGACAGGCTGGGCAGCGGCGCCGACAGCAGCACGCGGCCCTGCAGGTAGTCGATCTCGTAGTCGGTGGTGGGCACGAGCTGCGTGCGCTTGAGCACCAGGCCGGAGTCGCGGTCGCGGATCTCCAGCGTCACGCGCTCGGCGCCGTGCGTGATGTCCTGGTTGCGCAGGTAATAGAGCGAGCCGCCGGTGCCGCGGAACTCCTCGCGCGCGGCCAGCGTGCCGGGCTCGGCCGCGAAGGCGTCGATCTTCAGCCGCGCCTCGCCGAAGGAGGTCGACTCCTCGCCGAGGTAGCGGCCGTGGAAGCCGTAGAGGCCGCGGCTCACGCGGGTGAGTTCGGTGTCGCCGAAGTTGAGCTTGAAGTTGCCCCACATCGCCTGCGAGCGGCCGTCGTCCACGCGCAGGTAGAAGCGGCCCTGGGTGGGCGCGTCCTCTACGGTGGTGGAGTCGTCGCCGAAGGTGCTCCAGGAATCCTCGGGGTCGAAGCGGCGGAAGAGCGAGGTCGGGTCCTTGCGGTCGAGGTTGCGCAACAGCTCCTTCAGCGGACGCTCTTCGGTGTCGACGCTGGCGGTGAGCGTCCAGCGGTCGTTGAGCTGGCCCTTGGCGTAGCCGGCGATGCGGCCTTCGCTCCAGCCGCCGCCGCCGTAGCGGTTCTTGTCGTTGGTCATGATCGCGGCCGGGCCGCTCACGCTGTTGCTGCCCACGGTGAGGTCGGCCTGGCCCACGAAGAACCAGTCGCTGCTGGGCAGGTCGAAGTCGCGGCGGTAAACGCGCGTGGCGCCCTGCGCGTCGGTGACGGCGATCTCGCCGGTCTGCACGCGGCGCGGCACCAGCTGCTGGAACACGAAGCGCCCGCTATCGTCCACCGGCACCGCGAAGCCCAGCGCGCGCACGCTCTCGCCGGGGCGGATGGCCGCGCCGCTGGCGGTGACGGTGCCCGCGCTCAGCGGAATGTTGGCGATGGCGATGTTGTTCTGGCCATAGCCGCGCAGCAGCTCGCGCGCCGCGTCGGGCGGCGTGCCGGCCTCGGGCTTGTGGCGCTTCGCGAGCGTGAGCGAGAGGTCGTCGGTCTCGTCGAAGCGGCCCTGGCGGTCGTACACGCGAACGCGGTAGTAGAGCTTGCCGCTCGCGCTCTCGGGCAGGCGGTCGAGCAGGCCCTCGGGCACCTGCCACTCGCCGCGCAGGCCGGCGTCCAGCGGCACGGTGGCCAGCAGGCGGCGCTGCATCGCCTCGTTGGCGGTGTACACGCGCAGTTCGGCCTTCGAGGTGAAGAGCAGGTAGTTGCTGTAGCCCGCGAAGCGCACCGTGTCGCCGGCCACCACGGTGGTGGGCCAGGCGCTGGCGCTCAGGCGGCGCGGCTGCGAGAGGTTGTCGTACTGCAGGCGCAGCTGGTTGCGCTCGAGCTGCACGTCGACGCAACGCTGGCGGTCGGCGCTGGTGGCGCCGTCGGCCGCGGGCTGCTTGCCGTCGGGCGACAGCAGCTGGCCGTCCACGCTCAGGCGCAGCGGCGCGTCGTCGGTGCCGAAGGCGGTGAAGGTGCGGCACACGCCGGGGCCGGCGGGCGCGGCGACCGCCGGCGCGGTGGCGGGCAGCTCGCGTTCGCTGCTGCGCGGCAGGCGGCGTGCGCCGTCGATCTCCACCGCGCGCGGGTCGGCCGCGGCGTGGTCGAGCATGCGGCCGCGCACCGCGGTCTCCTGCGCGGCGGCCAGTCCCATGCCGAGGCAGGCGGTGGCCACGGCGCTCGCAAGGGCCATGCGCTTCGGAAGCGCCTTCTTCTTTCTTCTCATGTCGGCTCGCTCGATCGGGTTCGGTGTCTGTTGTCGGGTCATGGCGGCGGTGTCTTTTCCTCGCGTCATGGCTTGGCCTCCTCGGAAGAGGCGGCGGCAGGCACCAGTTCGATCTCGACGTCCAGGTTGAAGAGCGGCGGCTCGTTGCGCGAGGCGCGCTGCTCGCCGAGCTGCTTCCAGCGCGAGAGCACAGCGGCCTTCACCGCGTCGGTGCGGTCGCGGCCCAGCGAGGCGGGCTCGCCCGGCGCGGCCTTGTAGGCCAGCCGCAGCACCGATGTCTTCTCGGCCAGCACGGCGACCGTGCGGTCGAGTTCGCCCGCGAAGGCGGCGCGCAGCGTGGCGGCGCCTTCGTCGAAGGCCGCGCCCTGCAGCGCGAGGCGCACCACGCGGTGCACGGTGGCGCCGAAGTTGATCTTCAGCACCTTGCCGCGCGTGGCGCGCTCGGCCGCCGGGTTCTCGCTGGTGGTGCGATAGCCCGAAGGCAGGGTGCGCTCGTCGAGCTTGAGCACCAGGTTGCTGCCGGTGCCTTCCTTCGGTATGGCGGCGCAGGCGATGTGGTAGCGGCCCTCGGCGTCGGTGGTGGCCAGCACGCCGTTGACGGTGGCGATGCGCACGTTGGCCAGGCCCGGTTCGCCGTCGTCCTGGTAGCCGTTGGCGTTCCTGTCGTCGTAGACCTTGCCGATCACGTCGGTGCAGTCGAAGAGGGCGTCGGGCACCACGCGCACGCTGGCGGTGGCCAGGTTCGACAGCGTCCTGCCCCCCACGCCCTGCGTGGCGACGACCTGGTTGACGAACTCGCCTTCGCCCACGCCCACGCCGACGCCCGCGACCATCAGGTATTCCTTGGTCTCGTTGGGCGCGAAGTTCTGGCCGGGCACGATCACCTGGCGGCCGCTGACCTGCGGCACCACCGGCAGCGCCACGCCGCCGGGCAGCGTGCGCACGCTGAGCGAACCCTGGATGTACCGGAAGCCCGGCGGCAGCGTGTCGACCACGGCCACGCCCGGCACCGTGGTGCCGCGCGTGTTGCGCGCCGTGATGCGGTAGGGCAGCAGCTCGCCCTTCTTCACGGTGAGCTTCGAGGTGGTCTTGCGCAGCTCGATGAGCGTGGCGTCCGACGGATCGAGCGGGATGTTGTTGGCCACCACGTGCTGGCCGCCGCCGCCCGGCATGTTGAACAGCATGTAGTAGCCCGCGCCCGGCACCAGTGCCGCGCCGGGGCTCACCACGCAGGGCTTGGTCTGCGCGGGTGCCGGGCCGTTGGCAGGCGCCGCGCAGGACTGCGTGCCGAGCGCGCCGGCCGCGGGCGGGTACATCGAGGAGGGCAGGTAGGCCCCCGGCGGCGTGATGACGAGGCGGTACTCGCCAGCCGGTGCGCCCGGCAGCAAGAAGAAGTCGTAGTAGCCGCTGGTGCCGGTGGTGTAGCTGTCGCGTCCGTCGAGCAGGTGCTGCGAGGGGTCGAAGCCCGCCGGGCCGACCAGCTTCACCAGCGCGCCGGGCACGGGCGTGCCGCTCACGCTGTCATACACCACGCCGCCCGGGTCGTAGGGCAGGTCCTGCTTCTGGATGTTGGCGCCCGCGCTCACGCGCACCTTGATGCTGAAGCGCGGGTCGCTCGCGGCAGGCGTCGGGTAGGGGCCGTTGGCGCCGTTCTGCGCGGCATCGGTCGGCCACACGCCGCCCACGACGCGGCCGTCGGGCGAGCGGAAGCGCACGCGGTATTCGCCGGGCACGAGGTCGCCGAAGCGGTAGCTGCCGTCGGCGCCGGTGGTCACGGTGTAGAGAACGGTGGCCGCGTTCTCGGCGCAGGCGTTGCCGCCGTCGGCGCAGCGCATCAGCTCCACCGTCCAGCCTTCGCCCTGGCCCTCGCCCGATTCGCGGCTGCGGTTGTGGTTCTGGTCGAACCACACGGTGCCGGTGAGCGACGCGGGCTGGTTGCTGTGCTCGGTGAAGTCGTAGCCGGTGCCGTTGGCTTCCAGGCCGGTGAAGTTCACGCGGATCTGGTTGGTGCCCTGCGCGGTGCCGCCCAGCGTGCCGGGAATGGCGATGCCTTCGTCGTAGCCGCTCGGCTGCGTCTCGGTGACGGTGTAGCCCCCGCTGCCTGGCAGCGGAAGGCCGGGCAGCTCGTAGCGGCCGTTGGCGTCGGTGACGGCGGTGCGCGTCACCGGCTGGCCGGCCGCGTCGGTGCCGGTGAGCGTGATGGTCACGCCGGCGATGGGCAGGTCCTGCGGCTCGCGCTTGCCGTTGCGGTTGGCGTCGTTGTAGACCGTGCCCGCCAGCGATGCGCCGCGTTCGCCGAAGTTGTAGTTGTCGCCGTTGCCGCCTCGGTAGGCGATGGCGCTGATGACGTCGTTGCCCAGCGTGCCGGTGGCCGCGCCCTCGACCGTGCCCACGGCGTCGAGGCCGTCGGCGTAGGTCACGGGCTGCGTCTCGCGGATGGTGTAGCCCGCCGCGTCGGCCGGCAGCAGGCCGGTGAAGACATAGCGGCCGTTCGCGTCGGTGACCACCGTGGCGTTCACCGCGAGGCCGCTGGCGGAGCGGCCGGTGAGCGTGAGCGTCACGCCCGGGATGCCGGCCTCGGTCGGCTGGCGCACCCCGTCGTTGTTGGTGTCGACGTACACCCAGCCCGCGATCTGGCCGCCGCGTTCGCCGAAGTTGTAGTCGATGCCCGCGTCTTCCGACACCAGCGCGAGGCCGCCGAAGCGGTCGTTGGTGCCGCCGGGATTGGCGGTGCCGCGCGGCGCGCCGCCCACGGTGCCGAGCGACTCGGGGCCGTCGGCCACGCCGGCGGGCTGCGTCTCGTCGATCTGGTAGGTGCCGGGCGTGAGCGCGTCCACCAGGTAGTGGCCGTCGGCAGCGGTCTGCACCGTGCGGTCGACCGGGTTGCCCTGGAAGTCGGTGCCGGTCACGCGGATGGTGGTGCTGGCGATGCCAGGCTCGCCGGGGTCGCGCGTGCCGTTGGACGGTGCCACGTCGGCGTACACGTAGCCGGAGAGGCTCGCGGGCTTCACGGCCGAGAAGTTGTTGCCGGCGGAGCCTGCGCCCGCGGCGCCCAGCACGATGTTCTGGATCACGTTCGCGGTCGAGCCGTTGGGGCCGTTGGTCACGCCGCTGCCGCTGGTGGGCACGGATCCCGCCGTGCTGCCCGCACCGCTGACGGTGCCGGCGCGCGTGATGCCGGGCAGGTAGCCCGCGGGCCGCGCCTCGGTCACGGCGTAGCTGCCCGGCGCGAGGTTCGGGAAGCTGTAGTCGCCGCTGGCGTCGGTGGTGGTGGTGCGCGACACCGCCTGGCCGTTGACGTCGGTGCCGGTGAGCGTGATGACCACGCCCGCCAGGCCCGGCTCGGTGGCCGGCGCGCCCTGCGCGCCGTTGCCGTCGCGGTCGTAGTAGACGCGGCCCGAAATGCCGCCGGGCAGCAGTTCGCCGAACCAGTATTCGCCCTGCGTCAGCGGCACGTTGGTGCCCGGGACGGTCACGCCGCTGATGACGTTGCCGCCGCCTTGCGGCGTGCCGGGCTGGCCGTTGTTGTTGGCCTTGCCGGGCGCGTAGTTGGCCGGCTGCGTCTCGGTGATGGTGTAGCCGCCCGCGCCCGAGGGAGGCACGTTGCGGAACTCGTAGCCGCCCGGCGTGCCGGTGGCCACCGCGAGCAGGTTCACCGGGTTGCCCGCGGCGTCGGTGCCCGTCAGGCGCAGTTCGACGTTCGGGATGCCGGTGTCGCCCGCCTGCGGGACGCCGTCGTTGTTGCCGTCGACGAACACGCGCGTGGTGATGCGGGTGAGCAGCTCGCCGAAGTTGTAGCCGGTGCCGTTCACGTTGGAAGCCAGTGCGATGGCGTTCACCACGTCGTTGCCCGCGGTGCCGCCGGCGCTGCCGGCCGTGTCGCTGCCGTCGGCGAAGCCCGCGGGCTGCGTCTCGGTCAGCACGTAAGTGCCGGGCGTGAGGTTGTTGAAGGCGTAGTTGCCGGTACTGGCCGCCGTGGTGGTGGTCAGCGATACCGGGTTGCCGAACATGTCGGTGCCGGTGAGCGTGACGGTCACGCCGGCGATGCCGGGATCGCCCGGGCTGGCCGTGTTGTTGTAGTCGGCGTCCTGGTAGACGCGGCCGGCCAGGCTCGAGGCGCGCACCTCGCCGAAGTTGTTGGCGCTGGAGGCGCCGCCCGTGCCGAGCACGATGTTGTCGATGCGGTTGGCGTTGGAGCCGTTCGGGCCGTTGCCGGTGCCCGGCGGCACGGTGCCGGGCGTGCTGCCCGCACCGCTGACGGTGCCGGCACGCGTGATGCCGGGCAGGTATGCGGCGGGCTGGTCCTCCGTCACGCTGTAGGTGCCTGCGGGCACGGTGAAGGCCCAGTTGCCGCCCGCGTCGGTGGTGGTGGTCATCGAGACCGCATTGCCCGAGCTGTCGGTGCCGGTCAGGCGGATGGTCACGCCGGCGATGGCGGGCTCGCCGCCGTCGATCAGGCCGTTGCCGTTCAGGTCTTCATACACGCGGCCCGAGAGCGCGCTGTTCTGCACGGTCACGGAGCCGTCGTTGAAGTTGTTGCCGCCGTCCGGATCGGTGCCGCCGTTGGTGTCGCCCGAACCGGTGGTGACGATGTGGGCGCGGTTGGTGAGCACGGTGCCGTTGGCCGGCGCCGCGCCGCTGAAGCGCACCGGAATGCGCACGGCGGCCGTGCCGTTGGCCGGCATCGAAGCGATGGCGCAGCTCACGGCGCTGCTGCCGGCCGTGCCTGTGCAGGTGGGCGCGGCGGGCGTGAAGCTGCCCCCGGTCACGGTGAACACCGGCGTGCCGGCCAGCACCAGCGGTGCGGGCAGGTTGTCGGTGAAGGCGGTGGTCTCGGCGCTGTCGGGGCCGTTGTTGCGCAGCTGCACGATCCAGTCGAAGGGCACCGCCGAGGAGACGGTGCCCAGCGGCGTGTTGGTGCCGGCCACGACGGCGGCCTTGGAGACCACCTGCACGTCGGCCTTGAAGCGGAAGGTGGTGTTCTCGGCCACCGCGTTGTTGCCCTGCACGGTGTCGAAGGCGTTGCGCGCGGCTTCGAAGAAGTCGACCCTGGCGTTGTTCTGGAAGGTGCCGCGCGAAACGCCGCGCAGCACCACGCGGAACTGCAGCGTGTCGGGCTCTCCGGTCGCCCCCGACGAACCTTGCTTGCCGCCCAGCGTCGGGATGGTGAAGACAATCTGCCCGCCGGCCGAGCCGATCGCGGCGCCGTTGGCCAGCGCGAAGGTGGTGCCGCCCGGCGCGGTCACCGACACCAGCGTGGGCGGCGCCTCGCCGCTCGGCCCTGGCAGCGGCAGCGTGTCGACCATGCGCACGTCTTCCGCCGTCGAGGCGCTGTTGTTCGACACCGTGATGGTGTAGCCCACGTCGTCGCCCACGTTCACCGGGTCGACGTCGTCGCGCTTGGTGACGACCAGGTCGTACACCGGCGCACCGATGGTGGCCGGCACGGTGGCGTCGTTGTTGGTGGTGCTGATCTCCGGCGTGGCCGTGGAGACGTGCACGCTGTTGGTCACCGTGGAGCCGTTGAGCACGTACAGCGGCCGCACGCGCACCGTGACGGTCTGCTGCACGTTGCGGTCGAGCGAGGTCCACGCGCACTCGAGCTGGTTGTTGGTGGTGCCGGTGCCCGTGGGCTGGGTGGTGTTCGGCTGCGTGCTGCAGCTGCCGCCGCCCGAGGCTGTGGCCGAGATGAACATCAGGTTGGCCGGCAGCGTGTCGACCACGTGCACGTCGTAGGCGCGGCTCATGTTGCCCTGCGCGAGGCTCTGGTTGCGTGCCGTGAGCGTGTAGGTGAGCAGCTGGCCGACCGGCACCGTGGCGGGGCTTGCCGACTTGGTGACCGTGACATCGGCGCGCGCCAGCAGGTAGGCGGTGGCGCTGCCGTCGTTGTTGGCCAGGTTCGGATCGGCCGGCGTGGTTGCCAGCGCGTTGGCGGTGTTGTTGATCTGGAAGCCGTGATCGGTTGCCGATGCGCCGTCGCCGTAGTGCTTCGCGACCACCTGGATGACGGGGCACAGCGGCAGGGCGCTGGCGGGGTCGGTGCTCGCGCGGCAGACCGGCAGGGTCGACAGCGTGCAGTTCGACAGCGACGCCTGCCCGAAGCCGCTGCCGTTGGCCGGCAGCGCGCAGGTGCCCGCGAAGGTGCCGCCGTTGGGCGTCTGGGTGACGGCGCCCGCGCCGATCACCTGGGCGAAGGCGTCGGTGACGACCACGTTCTGCGCCTCGGAGGGGCCGGCGTTGACCACCTCGATCTGCCAGGTGACGTCCTGGCCCGCGACCTGCCGGTTGCCCGCGCTGTCGCCGATGCCCACCACGCGCTTGAGCACCTTCACGTCGGCCGCGGTGGCGCCGTCGTTCGCGCCGGTGCCCAGGCTCACGCAGTCGTTGCCGGTGTTGGCGTCGGGGTCGGCGCCGAGCGTGGGCGCTGCCGCGGGCAGCGCCACGTTCACGCACATGCTGTTGACGATCTGGCCGCCCGCCGGCAGCGACGGGATGGTGGCGTTCACGATGATGTAGCCGCCGTTGCGCGCGCTGCTGCCGTTGGAGGTGTCCACGCCGATGTCGGCCGCGAGCGTGCGCGTGCAGGTCACGGTGGCGGGGCCGGGCACCGGCGTCGCGGGCGTCGGCACGACGGTGGCGCCGCCCTTGGTCACCGTGCAGGTGTAGCCGTCGCGCTGGGTGACGCTGTTGATCTGCACGCCGGCGGGCAGGTCGTCCACCAGCTGGATGGTGCTGCCCGCGAGCAGGCGGGTGCCGCCGAGGTTGGTGCTGCCGACCTGGTAGTCGAAGGCCTGGCCCAGCGGCACGTTGTTCTGCGGCCAGCCGCGGCGCTTGTCGGCGCGGAAGTCGGTGGCCGAGACCGCCACGTCGGCCGGCACGCTGCCGGTGGCCGAGTTGGCGATGGGGCCGGTCGCGCTCACGGTGGCTTCGTTGACGATGCCGGTGCCGGCGGTCATCGCGATGACCGGCACCACGATGTCGCCGAGCGCCACGTTCGCGCCGCCGCTGCCGCCGATGTTGCTGCGCGTGCAGCTCACCGTCTGGCCGCTGGCGGAGCAGCTCCAGCCGGCCGGCTGGCTGGGCAGCGTCTGGATCGCGAAGTTGGCGGGAATGGTGTCGGTCAGCGTCACGCCCGTGGGCGCGGTGCCGCTGAAGCTCGGGCTCAGCCTGAAGTTGAAGCGCTGGCCCACCAGCAGCTGGCCGCCGTCGTGGCTCTTCGCGAGCGCGAGCACGTAGCCCGCCGTCACGGTGGTGTTGGCGGTGGCGCCGTTGTTGGTGGAAACGCCGTCCTCCACCGAACCCGCGGCCGCCACGGCCGGCTGGTGCGTGATGGTGGAGCCCGCGCCCGCGGTGACCACGGCGTTGATGCTGTAGGTGCGGCTGTTGCTGCCGGCGGTGGCCGGCGTGGCCGGCACGTTGCAGCGCAGTTCGCTGCCCGTGATCGAACAGCCCGAGGGCAGGCCGCTGCCCGACACCGACAGGCCCGTGGGAATCGGGTAGGTCAGCGTCGAGCCGGTGCTGGTGTCGGGGCCGTTGTTGGTGAGCGTGAAGACGATCGGCACCGTCGAGCCGCTCGGCGCGGTGGCCGGCGCGCTGATGGCCACCGCCACGTCGGCGCCCTGGTTCACGGTGATGATCTTCGTCTCGCTGGAGCCGCCACCGCTGGGTGTGGCGGTCACGGTCAGCGTGCCTTGCGAGACCGTGCGCAGCAGCACCTGGAAGTCGCGAAGCTGGTTCGCCGCGAGCGTGATGCCCGAGCAGGTCAGCGTGCCGGGGCCGGCCGTGCCCACGGAAATGGTCGCCGAGCAGCTGCCCACGGGGACCGTGCCGGTGCCCATGTAGATCGAATTGCCGGGAATCGTGTACGTGAACGACGCACCCGGTGCGCCGATCGGCAGGCTGTCGGTCTCGGCGATGGTGACGGTGCTCGTCACCGTGCCGCCGGCGGGAAGGATGTCCGGCGAATGCACCAGGCTCGACACCTGCGGCACCGCGTGCGCGGCCGTGGCGAAGAGCAGCCCCGCGAGAGGCGCGGCGATGCGCCTCAGGCAGTGCCGCAGTCGCGCGGCGTTGGAAGACAAGTCGCGGCGCTCCTGCGCGTGCGACAGATTCGATGGGGTCCTGAACATCCCGTCCCTCGTGATGGCTCTGGTGGCCGGGCACCTTTCGTTCTGGCGCCGCGAAGGCGGCGGGGTGCTCCGGAAAGGGCGGGATTCTTCGGCGGCCCCCCAGGGGCCACTTTTGCGATTCAGGACAAAAGCTTTGCCAATGATGACATTTGTTTACTAATGCAACATAATGTGAACTGAATGTGAACTAATTCACGCTGCGTTTAGGCGACGCACTCCTACGCTCGACGCCCATGTCCTACTGGTCGACCACGCCGCCCCGGCGCGCGCACATCCTCGTCATCGACGACAACATCGAAGAGCTGCAGCTGTTGCTGGCAACGCTGCGAGAGGCGGGGCACCGCATCAGCCTCGCATTCGATGCGCTCGAGGGCTACCGCCGTGCGACCGCGCTGCAGCCCGACCTGGTGCTGCTGGACGTGCGCATGGGCGCCACCGACGGCTACGCCACCTGCCGGCTGCTGAAGGCAGATCGCGCGACCGCGCGCATCCCGGTGATCTTCGTGACCTCGTCGAGCTCGGTGGAAGAGCGCCTCACCGGCCTGCGCGAAGGCGCCGTCGACTACATCCTCAAGCCCTTCGAGCCGGCGGAAGTGCTGGCGCGCGTGGCGGTGCACCTCGCGCTCGCGAGCTGCCGCGAGCAGGCGCAGGCCTGCATCGAAGAGGCCGAGAGCGCGCTGGAGCACGCCCGTGGCGAGCCCGCTGCGGACCATGCCGACCGTGTGCTCGCCCAGGCCGTCGAGCGGCTGGTGCGCGCCGACCTCGCCAACGTGCCGGCGCTGCCCGCGCTGGCCGCGAGCGTGGGCACGCACGAGAAGCGCCTGTCGCGCGTGTTCAGGGAGCAGACCGGCCGCACGGTGTTCGAGTTCGCGCGCGAGGCCCGGCTTGCCGAGGCGCAGCGGCTGCTCGCGGGCTCGGCGCTCAGCGTGGAAGAAGTGGCTCTGGCAGTGGGTTTTTCGGGTGCCGCCAATTTCTCGACCGCATTCCGCGAACGCTTCGGCCGCACGCCCACTGCATTCCGCCAGGCGCGCGCCGCGCCAGTCGCGCCGCCGTCGGTGCCTTCGGCCTGACGCGGCAGCGCAAAGGCGGTGACCACCCCGGGCCCTTGCGGCATTCGCGGCATTCACTGCGCTCGCGCGCTCCTGTTGTGCGCCGTCCTCTGGCTGATGGGGCTTCCCGCCGCCTGGGCGGACGTGCTGCGCATCGACGACGAGACCCGCTGGCCGGTGCTGCTCGACACGCGCGTCGAAATGTTCGAGGACACCGGCGCGCAGCTCACGCTCGACGAGGTCGATGCGCTGCAGGACGACTCGCCCGACGGCTTCCAGCCCGGTAACTCCGCGCGCATGCGTCCCGGCTTCTCCAGATCCGCCTTCTGGCTGCGCCTGACCGTGGTGAACGGCAGCGCCACCATCCAGCCGCTGCGGCTGGTGCTCGATGCCACCTGGCTGCAGTTCGTCGACTTCCACGCCCGCCGCGAACTCGCCGGCTGGGCCAGCTGGACGCACGAGCAGGCGGGCGTGTCGGCGCGCTCCAGCGCGGGCCGCGACCGTGACCGCGTGCCCACGCTGGACCTCGACCTGCGCCCCGGCGAGCAGGCGCGCGTGCTGGTGCGCGTGCGCACCGACAGCAGTGTCAAGCTCGTGCCGAAGCTGTATTCGGCGGAGGCGTGGCGCATGTCGGAAAGCAGCCACGCGCTGATCGACGGCCTGCTCATCGGCGGGCTGCTGGTGCTGTCGGTGTATTCGCTGTCGCTGTGGGTCATCTCGCGCAACCTCGCGATGGCGCTGCAGAGCATGGGCTTCGCGCTGGTGGCGCTCTACGAGAGCACCTACCGCGGCCACGCGCGGCTCGCGCTGTGGCCCGACAGCATCGAGTGGAGCTACCGCGCGGCCGGCGTCACCGCGGGCTGCTGCGTGCTCTCGCTGATGTGGTACCTGTACACCGTGTCGCGGCGCGGGCCGGTGCGCGTGCCCGGGCTGCGATGGCTTTTCGTGCTCGCGGTCGCGCAGTGCGTGGTGGTGCTGGGCACGCTCGTCGGCCCCTAT
This sequence comes from Variovorax sp. V15, assembly GCF_041154425.1. NCBI lineage: Bacteria > Pseudomonadati > Pseudomonadota > Betaproteobacteria > Burkholderiales > Comamonadaceae > Variovorax > Variovorax sp. V15. The sequence goes on along the minus strand of NZ_AP028659.1, from coordinate 4,636,122 downwards.
GCGCCCTTCGCGATGGCGGGCACGCTGAGCGCGCCGCTGGTGGTGGTTTCGCTGACCGTCAGCACCTTCATCTACATGCGCCGTGCGGGGCCGGGCGGGAGGCTGGCGTTTCCGGTGATGAGCATCGTCGCCGTCGGCGTGTGCCTGCGGCTGGTCGAGCTGGCGATGCCGGCGCACATGATCCGCGGCTTCGACGCCTATGCGCTGGGCTTCCCGGGCATGCTGGTCGGTCTGGTGGCGCTGGCGGCGTGGGCGCAGCACCTGTCGCGGCAGCGGCATTCGGCGCAGCGCACGCTGGCGCACTGGCAGGCGGAAGAGCAGCAGCGGCTGCGCGAGGAAGTGGAGCGCAAGACGCACGCGCTGAACGCGGCGCTGGAGCAGGCCGACCAGCAGGCGCGCGAGCAGACGCAGCTGCTGGCCTACATCAGCCACGACCTGCGCGCGCCGCTGTCGACCATCATCGGGAACGTGCGCCGGCTCAACGACGACGACGCTGTGCCGCCCGAGAGGCTGCAGGCCATCGAGCGCAGCGCGGCCTATCAGCTCGCGCTCGTGGACGACCTGCTCGACTACGCCAGGAGCGAGCTGCTGCCCTTTTCCTTCGAAGCGAAGCCGGTGCACCTGCGTGCGCTGATCGACGACATCGCGCAGTACGCCGACACGCTCGCGCAGCGCCAGCACAACCGCTTCGAGCTCGACGTGCTCGGCGCGCTGCCGACCGCCGTGTACCTGGACAGCAAGCGCTTCCAGCAGCTGCTGCTGAACCTCCTGTCGAACTCCGCGAAGTTCACGCGCGACGGCAAGATGGGCCTGCGCGTGCAGGCCCGGCCGCGCGAGGATTCATGGCGGCTCGAGTTCGACGTGTGGGACAGCGGCGTGGGCATCGAGAAGGAAGAGCAGGCGCGCATCATGCGCGCCTTCGAGCAGGGTGCGCCCAGTTCCAACGGCCATGGGCTCGGGCTGGCCATCGCCCGGCGCATCGTGCAGCACATGGGCGGGCGGCTGCAGCTGGAGAGCCGCCGCAACCTGGGCACGCGCGTGCGCTTCTCGGTGATCGTGAAGGAGGCGCCGAAGGAACTGGTGCCCGTGGTCGCAAGGCCGCTGCCGAACCCGGCGCTGGTCCACAAACCCAGGCGCATGCCGGTGCCCGCCATCGAACCGTTGCCCGCGGCGGTGCGCGACGAACTGGAAACGCTCGCGCGCGACGGCCGCTGGAGCGACCTTCACGAATGGGCCGACCGCCTCGCGGCCGACGCGCGCCATTCGGCGCTGGTCGAGGCCGTGCGGCACGCACTGGACCTGCTCGATTTCGAGCACATCCGGCTGCTGGCGCGCGCGACGCCGAACGCCAGCCAGTGATCTTCGGCCCGGCTGAGGCCGGAGCTATTGCGGCGAGGCCTGTGCCTGTGCTTCCTGCGGCGGTGTCTGTGCCTGCAGCTGGGCCTGCTGCGCATCTGCCGCGGCGGCCTGTTCGCTCCCGGCGTGGTGCCTTATCGCGATGCCCTTGACGAGGTGGCGGGGCAGGTGGTGCGTCTTCCGCAACTGAGCCAGCGCCTCGCTGCGCGCCGGCTCGCATACCGGTAGAAACATGTGCAAAACGCTCATGGTGTCGTCCCGTGGAGTAACCGGCGGACATTGTGAGCGCATGAAGACCGCAATGGGGGAATCGCCCTCCCGGCGCAGATGCTTTGGCCGCAGCGCCAGCGGCCCCGGTGCGGGATTCCACCAAGCTTGCGCTTCCGTAGGCGGGGCGCATACTGCGCAGAAAACACCACCAGCCACTCGTCGGCCCCTGCGGGGTTCCGGGCGACAGCCAGGAGACACGTGTTGCAGCGAACGAACATTGCCAACCCGGCCTACTTTCACAAGGTCGTCGATTGCCAGTACGCCTGCCCGGCGCACACTCCCGTCCCCGAGTACATACGCATGATCGCGCAACGCCGATACGGCGATGCGTACATGGTCAACTGGGTCTCCAACGTCTTCCCCGGCATCCTGGGGCGCACCTGCGACAGGCCCTGCGAACCGGCCTGCAGGCGCGGGCGTGTGGAAGAAAGCAATACAGAGGCCCCGGAGCCGGTCGCCATCTGCAGACTCAAGCGCGTGGCCGCCGACATGAAGGAGGACGTGCGCGCGCGCATGCCCAGGCCCGTGCCGAAGAACGGCAAGCGCGTCGCTTGCATCGGCGCGGGGCCGGCCTCGCTCACCGTCGCGCGCGACCTGGCGCCATTGGGCTATGAGGTGACGGTGTTCGACGGCGAAGCCAAGCCCGGCGGCTTCATCCGCACGCAGATACCGCGCTTTCGCCTGCCCGAGTCGATCATCGACGAGGAGACGGGCTACGTGCTCGACCTGGGCGCGGAGTTCCGCGGCGGCGAGCGCATCGATTCGATGAAGACGCTGATGGGGCAGGGCTGGGACGCGATCTTCGTCGGCTGCGGTGCGCCACGCGGGCGCGACCTGGACATTCCGGGCCGCAAGGAAGCCGCAGCCAGCATCCACATCGGCATCGACTGGCTGAGCTCCGTCTCTTTCGGCCACGTCAGCAGTATCGGCCGGCGCGTGATCGTGCTGGGCGGCGGTAACACGGCCATGGACTGCTGCCGCTCGGCGCGGCGCCTCGGCGGCAGCGACGTGAAGGTCATCGTGCGCAGCGGTTTCGAGGAGATGAAGGCTTCGCCCTGGGAGAAGGAGGACGCCGCGCACGAGGGCATTCCGATCATCAATTTCCATGTGCCCAAGGCCTTCGTGCACGACAACGGCAAGCTCGTGGGCATGCGCTTCGAGATCGTCAGGGCCGTGTACGACGACAAGGGCCGCCGCACGCTGGAGCCCACGGGCGAGCCCGAGGCCTACTTCGAATGCGACGAGGTGCTGGTGGCGGTGGGCCAGGAAAATTCCTTCCCGTGGATCGAGCGCGACTGCGGCATCGACTTCGACAAGTGGGGCCTGCCGGTGCTGGACGCGAACACTTTCCAGTCGACAGTGCCCAACGTGTTCTTCGGCGGCGACGCGGCCTTCGGGCCGAAGAACATCATCACCGCCGTCGCGCACGGCCATGAGGCCGCGGTGTCCATCGACAAGCTGCTGCGCGCGGAGCCGATCGAGGTCCGCCCGCCGCCGATGACCAACCTGGTGTCGCAGAAGATGGGCATCCACGAGTGGAGCTACGACAACGACACCTCCAACGACCTTCGCTACAAGGTGCCGTGGGCCAAGGCCGAGGCGGCGCTGGCCAGCATCCGGGTGGAGGTCGAACTGGGCTTCGACGCCGCCACCGCCTTCAAGGAAGCCGCGCGCTGCCTGAACTGCGACGTGCAGACGGTGTTCAACGAGCCCGCCTGCATCGAATGCGACGCGTGCGTGGACATCTGCCCCATGGACTGCATCAACTTCGTCGAGAACTCCGATGAAGAGGGGCTGCGCTCGCGCCTGAAGGCGCCCGCGCTCAATCTGGCGCAGGACCTGTACGTATCCGGCGGGCTGAAGACGGGCCGCGTGATGGTGAAGGACGAGGACGTCTGCCTGCACTGCGGCCTGTGCGCCGAACGCTGCCCGACCGGCGCGTGGGACATGCAGAAGTTCCTGCTGAAGATGACGCTCGCCGGGCAGGAAAAGACCCCGGAGCAAAGCCGGAAGGAGACCGCATGAAGCAGATCGAGGCGGTCAACGACTTCGTCATCAAGTTCGCCAACGTCAACGGCTCGGGTTCGGCCTCGGCCAACGAACTGTTCGCCAAGGCCATCCTGCGCATGGGCGTGCCGGTGAGCCCGCGCAACATCTTCCCCAGCAACATCCAGGGCCTGCCGACCTGGTACGAGGTGCGCGTGACCGAGGAGGGACACCTGGGCCGGCGCGGCGGCACCGACATGATGGTGGCGATGAACCCGCAGACCTGGGACGCCGACATCGCAGAGCTGGCGCCCGGCGGCTATCTCTTCTACGACAGCACGCGGCCGCTGCCGCCTTCGAAGTTCCGGGAGGACATCCGCGTGATCGGCATGCCGCTCACCGAGATCTGCAACGCCGTCTACCAGGACCCGCGCCAGCGGCAGCTGTTCAAGAACATCGTCTACGTGGGCGCGCTGGCCATCCTGCTGGGCATCGAGCCCGAGGTGGTCGAGAAGCTCTTCGGCGAGCAGTACAAGGGCAAGGAGAAACTGCTCGCCTCCAACGTGCAGGCCCTTCACCTGGGCTGCGACTTCGCGCGCGAGAACCTGCGCGAGCCCGTGGGGCTGAAGGTGCGGCGCGCCGACCGGGTGGGCGACAGGATCTTCGTGGACGGCAACAGCGCGGCGGCACTGGGCTGCGTGTACGGCGGCGCGACGGTGGCCGCGTGGTATCCGATCACGCCTTCGTCTTCGGTGGCCGAGGCCTTCCAGAAGTACTGCACCAAGTTCCGCGTCGATCAGTCCACCGGCCAGCACCGCTTCGCCATCGTGCAGGCCGAGGATGAGCTCGCATCGATCGGCGTGGTGGTTGGTGCCGGATGGAACGGCGCGCGGGCCTTCACCGCGACCTCGGGGCCGGGCATTTCGCTGATGACCGAGTTCATCGGGCTGGCCTACTTCGCTGAGATTCCGGTCACGCTCATCAACGTGCAGCGCGGCGGCCCCTCGACCGGGATGCCGACGCGCACGCAGCAGGCCGACATCCTCTGCTGCGCCTATGCATCGCACGGCGATACCAAACATGTGCTGCTCTTCCCCGAAGACCCGCACGAGTGCTTCGAGCATGCCGCCGCGGCGCTGGACCTGGCCGACCGGCTGCAGACGCCGGTGTTCGTGATGACCGACCTCGACATCGGCATGAACCAGCGCCTGTGCAAGCCCTTCGAGTGGGACGACAGCAAGGCCTACGACCGCGGCAAGGTCATGACCGCCGAGGAGCTGGAGGCGGGCCGCGACTTCGGCCGCTACAAGGACGTGGACGGCGACGGCATCCCCTGGCGCACGCTGCCGGGCACGCACCCGACCAAGGGCAGCTACTTCACGCGCGGCACGACGCGCGATGCCTATGCGCGCTACTCGGAGCGCGGGCCGGACTACATCTACAACATGGAGCGGCTGCTGAAGAAGTTCGCGACCGCGGCCACGCTGGTGCCGCAACCGGTGCTGCGGCCTGCAGCCCAGAAGACCGGGCTCGGCGTGATCTATTTCGGCTCCACCAGCCCGTCCATGCACGAGGCGCTGCAGGAGCTGGAAGGGCGCGGCATCCATCTGGACGCGATGCGGCTGCGGGCTTTTCCGTTCCCCGACAGCGTGTTGCAGTTCCTGGCCGAGCATGAGCGCGTGTTCGTGGTGGAACAGAACCGCGATGCGCAGATGCGCAGCCTGCTGGTCAACGAGCTGGATGCCGATCCGGCGAAGCTGGTGCGGGTGCTGCACTTCGACGGAACGCCCATCACCGCGCGCTTCATCGTGCAGGCGATCGATGCGCACGTCGGCAAGGCGAACGTGCAAGGCAACACCACGACCGGCGCGAAGGAGGCCGCATGACTTACCTCGCCAAGCCGAAGCTGCGCCACCCGACGCTGGCCACCAACAAGGTCGGCTATACGCGGCGCGACTACGAAGGAAAGATCTCCACGCTGTGCGCGGGCTGCGGTCACGACTCCATCTCGGCCTCGATCATCGAGGCCTGCTGGGAGCTCGACATCGAGCCGCATCGCGTGGCCAAGCTCTCGGGCATCGGCTGCAGCTCGAAGACGCCGGACTATTTTCTCGGCGCATCGCACGGCTTCAACACGGTGCACGGCCGCATGCCCAGCGTGCTGACCGGCGCCAACCTGGCCAACCGCGACCTGCTTTACCTCGGCGTCTCGGGCGACGGAGATTCGGCTTCCATCGGCCTGGGCCAGTTCGCCCACGCCATGCGCAGAGGTGTGCGCATGGCCTACATCGTGGAGAACAACGGCGTGTACGGCCTCACCAAGGGCCAGTTCTCGGCCACGGCCGACCAGGGCTCCAAGAGCAAGAAGGGCGTGGTCAACACCGACAGCCCGGTGGACCTGGTGGCCATGGCGCTGCAGCTCGGCGCGAGCTACGTGGGCCGGGGCTTCTCGGGCAACAAGGCGCAGTTGGTGCCGCTCATCAAGGGCGCGATCAGCCATGGAGGCTCGGCCTTCATCGACGTGATCAGCCCCTGCGTGGCCTTCAACAACCACCCGGGCAGCACCAAGAGCTACGACTACATCCGCGAGCACAACGAGGCAGTGAGCCGCATCGATTTCATCAGCGGGCGGGAGGAGATCGCCGTGGACATGGAGCCCGGCGAAGTGATGGACGTGCGCCAGCACGACGGCACGCTGCTGCGCCTGCGCAGCCTGCACCCGGACTACGACCCGGGCGACCGCTTCGCCGCCATGGCCTACATGCAGCGGCATCACGAAATGGGCGAGGTGGTGACGGGGCTGCTCTACGTCGACCCGCTGGCCACCGACCTGCACACCGCACTCAACACCTGCGACCGGCCGCTCAATGCGTTGGGGCCGCAACAGCTGTGCCCCGGCGCCCAGGCGCTGGAACGGCTCAACGCCTCCTTGCGCTGAGCAACGGCCGGCGGCACCATTCAGGGTTCGACTCACGGAGGGCGCATCATGTCCGAGCGCACCGTTTTCCAATCGATTTCGCGCAAGCACGTGCTCAGCGTGGCCCCGCAGGCCACCGTGCGCGACGCCGCATGCGTGATGACGCGCGCCAACTGCGGCAGCGTGCTCGTCATGGAGCTGCCCGACACGCTGCTGGGCATATTGACCGAGCGCGACCTCATGACCCGCGTGCTCGCCAAGGGACTGGACCCCGACGGCACCTCGGTGCGCGAGGTGATGACACCCAACCCGATCTGCGTCCCGCCCGAGACGCTGGTGTCCGACGCCGTGGTGCTGATGCTGGAGCGGGGCTTTCGACATCTGCCGCTGGTGGCGGGCGCGAAGGTACTGGGCGTGTTCTCGGTGCGCGATGCGCTGCCGAGGGAGATCGGCGCGGCGGTGAGCCTGAGCGAGTTCAGGGAGCAGGTGAACGACGCGCTGGGCTGAAGCGCGGCGAGGCCCCGTTCAAGGGGTCACGTAGTCGGGATACTGCTTGCAGATATCGTTCACCGCGCTGAGCGTGCCCGACAGGTGCTTGCGCAGCGCGGCCTGGGCTGCGTCCGGATCCTTCGCCTCGATGGCCCGCACGATGGCGCGGTGGTCGCGCAGGATCGCCTCGGTCTTGCCGGCGGTCGGCAGGTGCAGGCGGCGCAGCCGGTCGACGTGGCCCGAGACGCGGCCCACCAGGTCCCACAGGCCCAGCACGCCGCCGGCTTCGTACATCAGGCGATGGAATGCGCGGTCGGCGCTGACGAAATCGCTGTAGCGCTGCGAGTTGGCGAGCGATGCCTGCTGGGCGATGACGCCCTTGAGCTGGTCGACCAGCCCCGGCGATTCTTCGATTGCCAGCTGGTGCACCAGCTCCAGCTCGATGGAGCGGCGAAGGAAGTGCGCTTCGCGCGCGGCGGAGATGTCGATGCGGCTCACCAGCGTGGCGTGCTGCGGATACACGTTCACCAGCCCTTCCTCGTCGAGCCTGAGCAGCGCCTCGCGCACGGGTGTCTGGCTCACGCCGAAACGATCGGCCAGCTCCTGCCGCTGCAGCACGGTGCCGGGGACGAGTTCGAGCGCAAGGATGGCTTCGCGCAGTTTCTCCAGCACCTGGGGCGCGGCAAGGCGGGTGCGGTCAAGTCGGATCTTCGGGGAGGCGCTCATCGCCGGCGATTGTGTCATTGACGCACTAATATACTAGTGTTTTAATTCTCGGAAAGACGCCGGCGAGCGCCGGCAACGCCGCACCTGCAGTGCAGCGCCCATGGAGACGACCCCTTGACGAAACGCCCCTACGAATCCCTTCGCAGCGCCCGCTGGTTTGCGCCCGACGACTTCCGCTCCTTCGGCCATCGCTCGCGCGTGCTGCAGATGGGCTACAGCTACGCCGACTGGATGGGCAAGCCCGTCATCGCCATCGTCAACACCTGGAGCGACGCCAACCAGTGCCACTCGCACTTCAGGCAGCGCGTGGAAGACGTGAAGCGCGGCGTGCTGCAGGCGGGCGGCTTTCCGCTCGAGCTGCCGGCCATCTCGCTTTCCGAGAGCATGGTCAAGCCAACCACCATGCTCTATCGCAACTTCCTTGCGATGGAAACCGAAGAGTTGCTGCGCAGCCACCCCATCGACGGTGCCGTGCTGATGGGCGGCTGCGACAAGACCACGCCCGGCCTCACCATGGGCGGGCTCAGCATGGGCATTCCCTTCATCTACCTGCCGGCCGGCCCCATGCTGCGCGGCAACTGGAAGGGCAAGGTGCTGGGCTCCGGCTCCGACGCGTTCAAGTACTGGGACGAGCGCCGCGCCGGCCGCCTGGGCGAACAGGCCTGGGCCGAGATGGAGGCCGGCATCGCCCGCAGCCACGGCACCTGCATGACCATGGGCACGGCCGCCACCATGATGGGCATCGCCGAAGCCGTGGGTCTGACGCTGCCCGGCGCGTCGAGCATTCCCGCGGCGGACGCCAACCACATCCGCATGAGCGCCGACTGCGGCCGCCGCATCGTCGAGATGGTGTGGGAAGACCTCACGCCCGCGAAGATGCTCACGCGCGCCAACTTCGAAAACGGCATCGCCTGCGCGATGGCCATGGGCTGCAGCACCAACGCCGTCATCCACCTGATCGCGATGTCGCGCCGCGCCGGCCACGCCGTGAGCCTCGACGACTTCGACGCCTTCAGCCGCCGCGTGCCCGTCATCGCCAACATCCGGCCCAGCGGCGATGCCTACCTGATGGAAGACTTCTTCTACGCAGGCGGCTTGCCCGCGATGCTGGAGCGCATCCGCGGCCACCTGCGCACCGAGGCGCTCACCGTCAACGGCCGCACCATCGGCCAGAACATCGAAGGCGCCGAGGTCTACGACGACGACGTGATCCGGCCGCTTGCCAACCCCATCTACGCCGAAGGCGCGCTGGCCGTGCTGCGCGGCAACCTCGCGCCCGACGGCGTGGTCATCAAGCCCAGCGCCTGTGCGCCGCACCTCTTGAAGCACACCGGCCGCGCGCTGGTGTTCGACGACTACCCGTCGCTCAAGAAGGCTGTGGAGGATCCGGAGCTCGACGTGACCGGCGACGACATCCTCGTGCTGCGCAACGCCGGCCCGCGCGGCGCGGGCATGCCGGAGTGGGGCATGCTGCCCATCCCCACCAAGCTGCTGAAGCAGGGCGTGAAGGACATGCTGCGCCTGTCCGACGCGCGCATGAGCGGCACCAGCTACGGCGGCTGCCTGCTGCACTGCTCGCCCGAGGCAGCCATCGGCGGCCCGCTCGCACTCGTGCAGACCGGTGACCGCATCAGCGTCGACGTGCCCGCGCGCAGCATCCACCTCGAAATCGACGATGCCGAACTTGCCCGCCGCAAGGCCGCGTGGACGCCGCCGCCACCGCGCTACGAGCGCGGCTACGGCTGGATGTTCGGCCGCCACATCCGCCAGGCCGACGAGGGCTGCGACTTCGACTTCCTCGAAACCAGCTTCGGCAAGCCGGTGCCCGAGCCCGACATCTTCTGACTCCAATCCGATTCCACCCACTTCCAGACAACGGAGACCCCACGTGAATCCCGCCACCCGCGAGCAGCTCATGAAGGTGAGCACCGCCACCCTGTGCACGGCCCTGTTCAAGCGCGGCCTGCGCCACCAGTTCATCCAGGACGTGCGGCCGCTCAACGCCGGCCTGCCCAACATGGTCGGCGAAGCCTTCACGCTGCGCTACATGCCCGCGCGCGAAGACCTCAACCAGATCGGCGTCTTCCTCGACCGCGACCATCCGCAGCGCAAGGCCGTGGAGCAGTGCCCCGAGGGCGCGGTGCTCGTCATCGACAGCCGCAAGGACGCGCGCGCCGCATCGGCCGGCGGCATCCTCGTCACGCGGCTCATGAAGCGCGGCGTGGCCGGCGTGGTCACCGACGGCGGCTTCCGCGACAGCCCAGACATCGCGAAGCTGGGCTTTCCCGCCTACCACCACCGCCCCAGCGCGCCCACCAACCTCACGCTACACCAGGCCATCGACATCAACGTGCCCATCGGCTGCGGCGACGCGCCCGTCTTCCCCGGCGACGTGATCGTGGGCGATGCCGAAGGCGTGATCGTCATCCCCGCCCACATGGCCGACGAGATCGCCGCCGAGGCGACCGAGATGACCGCCTTCGAAGACTTCGTGCAGGAGAAGGTGCTCGAAGGCCGCTCCATCCTCGGCCTCTATCCGCCCACCGACGAACACAGCCGCACCGACTTCGCCGCCTGGCGCCAGGCCAACGGCCGCTGAGCCCGCATCGATCACAGAAATCCAAGGAGACAAGACATGCGTTTCATCCGCTTCACTGCGGCGCTGCTTTCGGCTGCGCTCTTTCCCCTGGCCGCCACGGCCCAGACACCCGACTGGCCTGCCGCCAAGCCCATCGTCTACGTCGTGCCATTCACGCCCGGCGGCTCCACCGACATCGTGGGCCGTACGCTGGCCCAGAAGCTGGGCGAGAGCCTCAAGCAGTCGGTCGTGGTCGACAACAAGCCCGGACAGGCCGGAGGCATCGGCGCCGCCTACGTGGCGAAGGCGCCGCCCGACGGCTACACGCTCTTCGGCGGAACCATCAGCACGCATGCCATCAATGCCAGCCTCTACAAGAAGCTGTCGTACGACCCGATGAAGGACTTCGAGCCCGTCTCGCTGGTCGCGCGCCTGCCCAACGTGCTCATCGTCAACAGCCAGCTCGGCGTGAACTCGGTGGCCGACCTCGTGGCGCTGCTGAAGAAGGACGAGAGCAAGCGCACCTTCGCCTCGTCGGGTGCCGGCACCTCGACGCACCTTGCCGGCGAGATGTTCGCCGACCTCATCGGCGTGAAGCTCACCCACGTGCCGTACAAGGGCACGCCACCCGCGCTGACCGACGTGGCAGCTGGGCAGGTGCCCTTCATGTTCGACCAGGTGACGGCCGCGCTGCCGCTGGTCAAGAGCGGCAAGCTCAAGCTGCTGGCCGTGACCACCGCCAAGCGCATCGCGCTCGTGCCCGACCTTCCGACCATGATCGAGTCGGGCATTCCCGGTTTCGAGATGTCGTCATGGCAGGCCGTGTATGCGCCCAAGGGCACGCCCAAGCCCATCGTTCAGCGCCTCAACGCAGAGATCGTGAAGGCGCTGCACCAGCCCGACGTGCAGGCCAAGCTTTCGGGCCAGCTCGCGATGGAACTCGTGGGCAGCACGCCCGAGGAGCTGCGCGACCACATGGCCCGGGAGATTCCGCGCTGGGCCGAGCTGGTGAAGAAGTCCGGCGCCGTAGCCGACTGAACGACCCGGAACAACCGACAAGAACACCAGGAGACAACCGATGCAGAACAAGACGAACAACGGCCGCCGCCGATTCCTCAAGACAGCCGCGGGCGCCGGCGCCGCAGCCTTCGGTACGCTCGCGGGCGCGCAGGCCTTCGACTTCAAGCCCAGCCAGCGCTACCCCGACCCGGCGGTGCTGATCCTCGACCCGAGCTTCACCAGGTACCGGCTCTACAGCAGCACGCTCGAGCAACTGGGCTCCGGCATGCGCTGGGCCGAAGGGCCGGTGTACTTTCCAGAGCACGGCTACCTGCTGCTGAGCGACATCCCCAACAACCGGCTCATGAAGTACGACGAGAAGACCGGCAAGTTCAGTGTGCACAAGACCGGCGTCAACTACGCCAACGGCAACACCCGCGACCGCCAGGGCCGCCTCGTCACCTGCGAGCACTCCGTCACGCGGCGCGTGGTGCGCACAGAGAAGGACGGTCGCATCACCGTGCTCGCCGACAACTACCAGGGCAAGCGCCTCAACGCGCCCAACGACGTCGTCGTGAAGTCGGACGACACCGTCTGGTTCACAGACCCCACCTTCGGCATCAACGGCGAATGGGAGGGAAGCAAGGCCCCGTCCGAGCAGGCGACCACCAACGTCTACCGCATCGCGACCGACGGCAAGCTCACGGCGGTCATCACCGATCTCGTCAACCCCAACGGCATCGCCTTCTCGCCCGACGAGAAGAAACTCTACGTCGTCGAGTGGAAGGGAACGCCCAACCGCAGCATCTGGAGCTACGACGTGTCACCGGACGGCACGAGCGTCTCGAACAAGACCAAGCTCATCGACGCCGACGGCCCCGGCTCGCTCGACGGCTTCCGCGTCGACCGCGACGGCAATCTCTGGTGCGGATGGGGCCACTCCGGCGCCATCGCTTCGGAGCCCACCGACGTCGGAGGCGGCATGAAGGCCTACCTGCCCACTGGCAAGTCGGAGGAAATGGACGGCGTGAAGGTCTTCAACCCGCAGGGCAAGCCCATCGGCTTCGTCCGCCTGCCCGAGCGCTGCGCGAACCTGGAGTTCGGCGGGCCCAAGCGCAACCGGCTCTACATGGCGAGCAGCCATTCGCTGTATGCGCTCTATGTGGAGGCGCACGGGGCGGTTTGAGGGGCCGCTGCCGGGCGGGGGCGCCGAGCCCGCGCCCGGGCAGGAGTGGCTCAGTTGAACTTCGAATTGTCGGAGTCGTTGGTGTAGGCGGATTTCGTGACCGCTATGGACGAAATGGCAATCGGCTGCAGGAATGTGGTCACCGTGCCCGCGTAGGTCTTCAGGGCTTCCCAGTTCGTACTGGGGTCGTATTTCGCTTCCTTCTTGCAATAGCACCACAGCTTGCAGCCCACGTGCTTCGTCTTGTGCTCCAGGATCTTGGTGTCATGAGCGGGATTGCCGGGAATCAGGAGACCCATCTCGGCAATCTCTTTGCGTGTCTTCTCCATGATCTTGTTGGTGGCCTGCGTGAGCAGCGTCTCCTGGTTGCGCTCCAGGTCCGCGATCCAGCCGTCCACCGCGTCCATCACCCTCTTGAACTTTCCTAATTCCTGGTTGAGCCTCTTCTTGCGCCGCTGAACCTGCTCGTACAGAAGAGCAAACTGGTACATGTCGTCGCATGTCTGGCCGCTGTTGTTGTAGGCCTCGATTCCCTGGTTGAGCTCTTCGAATGCATGGGCCACCTTCCAGCGGTACCTGTCCAGGTTCTCGACGGTCAGCTCCTTGATGCCGAACTTGGCCACCTCCGCGTTCGAGGCGGTGGCACCAAGATGCCCTTCATGAAGCGCGCCCCGGACCTTTCCGTTGACCGCATCGACAACCGCGCCCACGACGGACCCCACGACAGGCACCGGTATGAGGGTAAGGAACAGTTTCCCCACCCCCACGAGGGCTCCGATGCCTTTGCTGGCGCGGGATCCGCCGCTCGAGAATGCACTGCGCGTCGAGTGGAAGATGCGGGAGTGCGCGATCTGCGAGCCCATGCTCTTGTTCGCCACCTCCAGCTCGGCCTGCTTGAATGGATCTGGATTGAACGCCATGTCTTTTCCTCAAAAAATAAAACGTCGATGAATGAAGCGAAGCCATTCCGCTCAGGGTGGCATTTGCCCGAAACAGGAGCGGCTCGCGCAGGGGCCGTTGCCGGTTGGGGCGTCGGGCGGGCAACCCGGCCGGCTCACTCCGGCCTGATGCCCAGAATCGAGAAGTAGCGGTTCAGGTCGCCGTCCTCGCGCAACACCTCCTGCATCAACTGCGGCAGCGGCATGCGTCCCCAGGCCACGGCACGGTTCACGAGGTAGGGCGTCGGGCTGTGCGGCTCCTCGCGCATCAGGTAGGCGGCGGCGAGTTCCAGCAACTGGTAGGCCTCGGCGCGGTTGCCGATGCGGCCGCTCGCCACGGCCTGCGGCAGCGACCCGGGAGCAGGGGAGAGGGGTGTGTCGCTCATGTCGTTGTCGTCCATCGGGATCGCGGGAGGGGTTGATTCGTCCGCCACCCAGCTGGCGGGAGCTTCGGCCGGTGCAAGCGGTTCTTCTTCCTTGTCGCGCGGATCGCGCCCCTGCAGCAGGCTGCGCAGCGCCTGCCGCATGCGGGCGAGCATCTCCGTCACCTTCGACAGGCTCGGCGCATCGATGCCCAGCCGCCCGTCGAGCAGGGCTTGCAGGCTTTGCCACGCATCGGTGGCCGCGGCGACGCGGTCGTCGAGCGCGGCGAGCGCATGCAGGTCGCGCGCTGCACGGTCGAGGATGTCCTGGCGCGACACCGTCTGGGCGCTCGGCTCCTCGGCCACTTCCTTCGCTTTCGCCTTGGCGTTGCCCGCAGCGCCGGCAGCTGCCGTGCCGTACTCGCTGGTCAGCGCGCGCTGCCAGTCGCCCAGGGTGATGAAGGGCGGCGAGAAATCCGGCCATTCGAGCAGCGGCACCCGCATCAGCAGCACGTGCGCGATGGTGTCGTTGACCCACACGAAGGTGGCGGTGCGCATGTCGGCGTCGCCGTCGTCGCCGATGCGCGGATGCGCGTCTTCCCAGAATTCGCGCGCCAGCCCTTCGAGCAGGCGCGCACCGGCGGCCAGTCCGTCGATCGAATGGCGGTGCACCCAGGCCTCGGTGAGCCAGGCGGCCATCTGCAAGTCCTTGCTGCGGCGCTGCAGGACCTCGGTGCAGAGCATCTCGGCGGTACGCCAGTCGGCCTTCTTCAGCGGGCGGGTCCATTCGCCCATCGGCAGGCTGGCGTCTTCCTCGGTGCGCGCCTCGCGGATGCGGGCGCACACCGGGTCGTAGCGCAGCGGAGGGCCGGCGGGGCCTTCGGGGCCTTGCAGCGGCAGGAGAAAGCTCGCGAGGTCGGGCGCGAAACCGCCGGTGGTTTCGTCTGCATCGGCGTTCAGGGGGGGCAGCAGGGCAGCCATCAGGGCATGTTCCATTCGGGAGCGCGCGCGGGGAACGCGGCGGGCCAGATCAGGGCGTTCTTCTTGCCGGCGGGGCTGGCCGCGATGCGCAGGAATACGCGTGCGCGTCCTCCGTCGGGTGCCTGCGCGGCGTCGCCGGCCGACTGGGCCACCAGCGGAAACTCGAACTTCAGCAGCTGCGAGCGGCCGTCGGGGCGCTGGGCGGGGTCGCCTTCGCGCTGCCGCTGCGCCAGCGTGAACAGCGCCCACGGGTCGGCAAAACGGAAGCTCACGGTCTGGCCGTCGGTGATCAGCGCGTGCTGCTGCGGATCGGCGCGCGCCATCAGCGGAGAGTCCTTCGCGATGCGCAGCACCAGCGCCACCGGCGTGCCGTATTCCCAGCGCAGCGTGCGCGGCGCGTCGCGCAGCCTGAGCACCTGGTCGCCGACCTCGAAGGACCAGTCGATGATCTTGTTGCCCTCGATCTCGGCCGTGGTGTTGGCGCGGAAATCCACGCTCAGGTCATAGCCCGGTGCGGCACCTTCCTCGCTCGGAAACAGCGGCTGCAGGAAGTCGCGTGCACGGGCGAACTGCTCCGTGAAACGGCGCGCGCCCGCTCCGGGCATGCCTGCATTGCGCACACCGGCGTCCGCGCCGCGGTTCTCCTTCAGCGCGCGTGCCAGCGGGTCGAAGGCGCGCGTCAGGTCGTTCACGTCGGCCGGGTCGGCCAGCTCGAAAGCCCGTCCCGTCGCCGGGCCGAACGGATGGCGGCCCGCCAGCGAACGGTTGAAGCGGGTGGAGAACTGCGTCCACAGCTCCTGCTGGTCGCCGAACTGCAGTTCCTGGCAGCGCGCGAGCAGGGCGCTGTAGATCTGCTGGTGGCGGTCGGCGAAGTAGTCGCCGATGCGCGTCGCCGGCGCCTTGCCGGCCAGCTTCGCGCCGCAGGTCTCGCGATCGATCTCCGCGCCGGTGGTGCCCAGGAACTGCTCGAGCAGCAGCAGGCTGCTGTTCGGGTTCTTCAGGCGGTAGCGCTCCAGGTCGCGGTTGATCGCCTGCCAGCGCTGCGCGAGCACCGAGCCGGTGCCCACGCCGTCGAGTGCCGCGATGTAGCTGTCGGCCTGCTTGCCCAGCGTTTCGGTGCGGTTGAACTGCTGGCCCAGGTAGGCCGCGAGCGAGCCCACGTCCGAGACGCCGAAGGCCACCAGCATCGGACCGCGCTCGCCGCGCCAGGCCTGGAAGTCGCGTCCGCGCATGGCGTAGAGCTCCGACTGGTTGAAGGCCTCGTCCACGGCCTCCAGGCGCTGCAGCGCGTCGCGCGAGATCATCGCGCGAAGGTCTTCGGCGCGGGAGCCGGCTCCCAGCTCGTACAGCAGTGCCTGGATCTTCACGAGGCGCTGGCGCGAGGCCTCGTAGGCGGTCGCCTGTGTGTCGATGGAGCGGCCGCCGTCGCCCATGCCGTTCGCGGCCTCGGCCACCTGGTCGACCACCAGCTGCGCGAAGTGCGCGTTCAGTGCGCCCTCGATGCCGGGGCGCAGCGTGGCCGGAAAGGCCTGCATGCCCTCGCTCATGTAGCGCTTGCGGATGTCGCCGACGGCCAGCGCCTGGTCGAGCCGGGGCAGGTCCCACACGGCCATGGTGCGCATCCCCGCGCCGGGCAGCTCGCGATCGCGCGCGGGTGCCATGAAGGGCTGCGCAAGCAGTGCGGTCAGCGCGTCGCGCAGCGCGATGCGCTCGGGCGCCAGCGCGAAGCGGCCGTCCTTGTCCTGCCACACCAGGCCGGGCTGCGCGCCGCCGAAGCGCAGGCTGAATTCGACGCGGAATTTCTGGAAGGCGTCCTGCGCGCGGTTTTTGACCGCGTCGGCCGATTCCAGCCCCAGCAGCCGGTTCTGCTCGATACGCGCGATGGTCCGGTCATACGAAGAGCCCAGCACCAGCACCGGCTGGCGCATCCAGCCGCCCTTGCCCGATGCGACCAGGTCTTCCTGGTCCTTGATGGCGGCGATCACCTCGCGGTAGCTCGCGGTTGTGCGCGCGAAGGTGCCGGTGCTCGCGAGCGAGGGCAGCAGCCGCGCCAGCGACTGCTCCGACACCAGCAGCTCGTTGTTGACGAAGAGCCGCGCATCGAGCTGCGCCGTGCTCTTGTCGAGCGCGCAGCGCAGCGCCGACTGCACGGGCGCCAGCGGAATGGCCAGCGCATTGCCCTCGGCCGCCTGGCGGAAGTAGCGCAGGTTGCGGCTCAGGTCGGCCGGCAGCTCGGCGCCCAGCGCGTAGCGCACGGCCACGCGCAGGTCGTCGGCATTTCCGGTGGCGGGCTGGCGCAGCCGCTCCACCGCCTGCAGGGCGGCATCGAGCTGCTCGACCGAGCCCAGGTAGCGCTGCAGCGCGCCGAACTCGGGCTGGTCTTCCACCAGCAGGCCGTTCTTGCGCGGCGCGTCGCCGATGGTCCTGAAGCTCGGCGGCAGGCCACAGCTGGCGCCGACGATGAATTCGCCGGTCGCCTCGTCCTGCTCCACACCACTGATCTGGCTCACGCGTGCCATCAGCTCGCGCCGCAGCGTGCTCACCGCGATGTCGCCGAACTCGCGTTCGATGCGCTCGATCACGCGCTCGTTCAGGTCGTCGAAGGGCTGCCACGAGCCGGGCATGAAGAAGGAGTACGTGCCGTCGGTGCGCAGCCGTTCGTTCATGGCCAGCAGCGACAGCGCCTTGTTGCGATACCAGGCGGTGGGAATGGTCTCGCCGCGCTGCAGCGCGCGCATGCGGTACTGCGCGTCGTGCTGCAGCTGGGCCAGCGCCGGCACCAGCGTGGCGTTGTGCCGGTGCAGCTGCCAGGTCGCGACCATCAGGCCGATGCCCCAGCCGCCGAGGAAGATCACCGCCGCCCAGCGCAGCGCACGGTGCAGCACCGGGCGCGTGAGCGTCTGCGTGCGCGAAGGCCTCGTGAGGCCGTACTCCAGGAAGATCTTCTTCTCGAACAGGTCGCGCAGGAAGGCCGGCTGGCGCATCAGCTGCGCGATCAGGTCGCCGCCGATGGGCTCCAGGTCCTTGTGGCCGTAGGCGTCGTGCTGCGCATCGATGGCCGCGACCGTCTGCGCCGATTCGCCGCTGTCGCCCGTGAGGTAGATGCCGCGGAAGAAGAAGGGCTCGTGGTAAGCGCTGGGGCGCATGAGCTCGTCGACGTACAGCTGCAGCTGGCCGCGCAGCGCCTCGACGCGCGAGGGCAGCAGCAGCTGCGCGCCGGCGCCTTGCGGCTCGGTACCGGTGGCGAAGAGCTCGGCCGACACGTCCGACACCGAGCGCACCACCGTGCCCACCGCCTCGTCGACCCACGCCGGCTGGTAGGTGGTCGACAGGTCATAGGGCGAAGACCAGCCCAGCATGCTCGCGCGCAGCGGCTCGGGCAGCGCGCTCGCGAAGGCGCTGAAGCCTTCGAGCTGCTCCGCGCCGGTCACCAGCACGTACACCGCGAAGCGCATCGCGAAGCGGTTCTGCGCGAGCCACAGGCGCCGGTGCGCGAGCTTGGCGCGCTTGGAGAGTTCGAGCCGCCCGTCGGTGCTGTCGTCCAGCAGCAGCGCCGCCGGAATGGTGATGACCACCGAGTCGAAGGGCCGCTGCGGCCGGTAGGCGCGGCACATGCCGAGGAACTCGTCCCACGGCTTCTCGGAGGCGTCGTCGTCATCGGGCGAGCCCAGGTAGGCGCCCTGGATGTCGATGACCACGCCGCGGTCGAAGAAATGCCACGAGATGCCCTGCGTGGCCGCGGCCGAAGCCGACTCGGTGCTCAGCGCGCTCGCCACGCCCGATTGCTCGATGGGCACCTGCCGGTGGTCGTCGCCCTCGTTGAGCAGCATGATCCACGGAATGCCGTAGCGGTCGGCGCGCGAGGCGATGTTGCCCTCGATCAGCTCCACCGCCTGGCGGAACGAGCTGCGCAGCGAGTCGAAGCGGATGCGCGCGACCTTCGGGTCGCTCGACGGCTTGGCATGCGAGCGCCGCGCCGCGAAGTACAGCACCATGCCGAGCACGAGCAGCACCACCAGCGTGAGCACCGCGATGGAAATGAGGAAGAGCTGGTCGGTCAGCATCGCGACGCCCTCCGGTGAATGCTGTGGAGACGCACGTCGTTCATCGCAGGTAGGCCCCCGATGCGTCGACCACGCCCGGTTGCAGCACCTGCCGCACCGGCCACGACTGCCACAGCCACAGCAGCTCCGACACCGCCAGCAGCGTGGCCACGCCCAGCAGGAACAGCACCGTCCAGCGGCTCAGCGTGGGCAGCTTGCGCGGCGCGATGTGCGAGAGCGTGCTCGCGTAGGCCCGCTCCGACACCACGCGGTCGCGGCCCGAGAAGTCGGCGGGCCGCTGGTAGACGAACTGGAACAACTCCTCGCGGTAGCCGAGCAGGCGGGCTTCCTCGCCCGCGCCCCGGTACTTGCCCTGGAAGCCCAGTGCCAGCGCGAAGAGGTACAGCCGCGCGATGTCTCGCTTGGAGGGTTCGCGGCCCGACAGCAGTTCCTCGATGCGGCTGAACACCAGGTCGCCCGCGATGTTGGTGCGAAAGAGCGACGACTCCAGCAGGTGGCCCGTCCAGCGCTCGCGGCCGATCCACGGCGTGTGCAGCAGGATCTCGTCGGCCAGCGCGGCCTTCAGGTAGCGCGCGTCGGCCACGTTCTCGAGTTCGAAGCGCGAGCTCTCGCGGCGCGACTCGAGCGACTGCAGTTCCAGCAGGTTCTCCAGGTGGCGCGCCAGCGTCTGCGCCACCGCGTCGATGTCGCTCTCGCGCGATTCGGCGGTGCGGTCGCGTGCCTTCACGATCTCGTCGTAGAAGGCGCGGAACTGCCTCGTGATGTGGTCGTCGACCGCGAGGTCGGGGAGGTTGCGTGCCATGGTCCGGTCAATCCTTGATGAACAGCACGATTTCCTGCGGAGGCTGCGCGGTGGCGCCTTCGTTGGCATTGGCGATCACCAGGAGTTCGCCGGGCACGGTCAGCCCCGGGCTGGTCTGGATCGCGTAGAGCAGGTAGCCCGAGCCCGGGCGCAGGCCCAGTTCGTCGGCCGATTCGACGCAGCGGCGCACCGCGCCCAGCACGCGGCGTTCGCGCAGCGAGGGGTACGCCGACTGCGAACCGACGATGGCGCTGTCCATCCAGGCCATCAGGTCCTTGTCGGACTGCCCGCGCAGGCCCACCACGATGCGCGCGCCCGACACCCACTGCGGCTGCAGCGTGGTCTCGAAGGCGCCCTGGCGGAAGTCGAACTTGTGCTCGCGGTACTCCTGGCTCACCTCCGACACCGCGTCGCGCAGCGCCAGCAGCAGCGGCTGGAACACGCGCGAGGGGTCGGCGTGGTCGTAGTCCATCGGCACCGGCGGCACGCCGCCCGGGCGCAGCAGGCTCAGCGAGGCCAGCAGCGCACAGAGCGACCAGTACATCGTCAGCGGATGCAGGTGCGGCGTGCGCATCACTGCCTCCGCATGCGGCAGGCCCGACAGCAGGCTGCGCAGCCGGTCCTTCAGCTCCAGGTGCGCGAGGCGGTCGTCGATGCGCGAGGAGGGCACGGCCGTCTGCTTGGCCACGAAGGCCGCCTTGCCGCGCAGCTGGCCGAGCAGGGCGGACGCGGCCGTCCACAGCGGGTTGTCGCGCGCCACTTCCAGCAGCGGCGGCTGCGCGTCGCCCAGCTTCACCACCTCGTTGTCCTTGAAGACCTGGCCCAGGCGCAGGTGCACGTGCGTGCCGGGCGGCACAGCGCCGGCGCTGAGCGCCAGGCGCGGTAGCATGCGCGGGATGTTCGCGGGTTCGGCGTCCGACACCGCATCTTCCACCGGCGCGCCGGCCACCGAGCGGAAGCGCACGGTCGCGGCGCGATGCCGGTTGGGCGTGGTGACGGGCAGGGTGAGGTAGATGTCCAGCGGCTCGCTGGCCAGCCGCTCGGCGTAGGGCGCGAGCGAGAGTTCGAGCGCGCCATGCGCGGCCTCGGCGGCGGAGAACTGCACCGCGGTGCCGTCCGGCAGGATGGCTTCGAGCACCAGCACCCGCAGCAGGCCGGCGGGCAGCAGGCCCTGGTCGAACACCAGGCGACGCACGCCCCAGGCGAAAGGCGCGGCGGCCAGCATCTGCCAGGCGACGAGAGTGTCCATGCGCGCGGAGAACTGCTGGAAGTGCTGCGGCGACAGCAGCATGCCTTCATGCCACTCGACGCGGTCGGTGATGGGGGCGGCGCGGTGCAGGTCAGACATGGTGTTCTCCCGCGCGGCTGTATCGAAGTTGTTTGTTCACTTGAAGGAATCCGGGTTGTTCAGCGTGCCGCGGCCGACACGTCGAAGCTCTGTGCATCGAAGCGGGCCACGATCGAGCCCTTGAGGTCTTCCACCCGGATGCGGTTGGCACCGGGCGTGGTGTAGTTCGCGAAGACGAGCACCGCCGCCACGCGCGGCGAGCCGATGGCGCTGGCGGGCACGCGAATCGTCTGGCCCGGTACCAGCTCCCACGAGAGGTACGACAGGCTCTGCGGAAAGGTCTTCTGCAGGTCGGCGCGTGCGCCGAACCACTTGGCGGCCGTGAGTTCGGTGACGCGCGCGAGCATCGCGTCGTCGAGCACCATCACCACGTCGACCGCGACCGGGCTGTTCTGGTTGGCGCCGGGCGCGGCCGAGAGCGTGAGTTCGTTCCAGCTCACGCGCGTGCCCTTGGGAAAGAGGCTGCCGCATGCGGCCAGCTGCACGACGAGCAGCAGCGCCGCCATCCGCCTGAGAAGGTTCTTGGTCCGGTTCATCGCGAAATTCCTGTGTTCGCCGTGGCGGGTGAGGCGTGCACGGCCGCCGGCTGCGCCTGCCGCACGCCCACGGCGATGCCCATCAGCATGATCAGCACCGAGGCCAGCACGCTGCACCCCGCGAGCAGCGCGACGTGCCCGCGCGCGAACACGAAGCGCAGCGGCTGGGCGGGCTCGACCTCGACGGCCGGCGCCGCCACGCGCTCCGAAGGCAGGCCGGCCGACACCACGGAAATCAGCGCGCAGGTGGCCAGCAGCGTCAGCACGTTGCGCGGGCCCTCGCAGATCAGGTCGATGGCCAGGAAGAGCGCGAGCGCGGCCTCGATGGGCAGCTGAAGCATCGACAGCACGATGCCCGCGTAGCCCACGTTGGTCATGCTGTTGTTGCCGGCCGAGGCGAAGGCCGCGATGGTCGCGCCGATGCCGATGGTGGCGAAGTCGGCCGGGACCAGCGTGCGGTCGTAGAGGTTGGCGACGAACAGCGCCGCCAGCACGTAGTAGAGCGCCGAGCCCGCGCGCAGGAACACCGAGGCCGTGGGCACCACCAGTTCGACGATGCCGCGGCTGAAGCCCAGGCGAGCGCTCATCGCCTCGATGGTGTGCGGAATGCTCGCCGTGGTGCTCGACGACATGAGGCTCACCAGCATCGGCGTCTTCAGGTGCTGCAGCACCTCGGCCAATGGCTGGTTGCCGCGCCGGTGGATCACCGCGATGGCCGCAGTGCCCAGCAGCGCCACGAGCACCACGAAGTGCAGCAGGAAGCCGCTCATGGCGCGGATCGTCGCCGCGTCGGTCTGCGACAGCACGTGCGCCGACATGCCGAAGGCCACCACCGGCAGCAGGATGTTGGCGCGCGCGATGATGAGTTCGAGTGTGCGGTAGATGCCCTCGAACATGTGGTTGAGCGCCGTGTGCTGAGTGCGCGCCAGCGCCGCGAAGGCCAGCCCGAAGAGCAGCGCGCACGAGAGGATGCCCAGCGAGCGGCCTTCCGCCAGCACGCGGAAGAAGTTGTCGGGCAAGAGCGTTGCCCTGGGGCGCTCGATGGGGGTGGCCTGCGTGCCGCTCTCGTGCAGCCGCATCTCGATGTCGCCGCCGTCGCCGGCGCGTTGCACGAGCTCGCCCAGGTGCTCGCGCGAAGCGGCGTCGAGCTGCGTGCCCGGCGCGTTCACCCAGCCCAGCGCCAGTCCGATCGCCGCGCAGCTGGTCACCAGCAGCAGCGCCAGCCCCGCGGTCATCAGGATGCGCCGACCCGGAAAGGGCAGCCCCATGGTCTGCCTCAGGCCGAAGAAGGTGGCCACCACCAGCAGCGGAATGGCCGCCATGCTCACGATCGACAGGTAGACCTGCGCCACCGCATACGCCACGTCGCCTGCCACCGGCAGGTACACGCCCGCGAGGCCGCCCGCCGCCATGCACAGGAGCAGGGCGAACAGGCTGTGGGACATGCGCGTCAGGAAACCCATGTCGGCTTGTTCCATCCCTTGTCGAGAGCGAAGGCGACCGTGGCGCGGGCCAGTTCCAGCGAGCTGTCGACCAAGGCGAGGGGCGTGTGCTGCGCGGCACGAGCGGCCTGCGCTGCGATGGGCAGCTCGGTGCAGCCCATGATCACCGCGGTCGCGCCCGTGGCGGCCAGCGCCTCCAGGGCGCGCCCGAATGCGGCCGCGCCGGCCTGCACGTCGCCGCCCTTCACGGCGCGGACGCAGGCGTCGACGTGGTCCTGGCCGGTGGAGGCATCGGGCACGAGGAAGTCGATGCCGCGTTCACGCAGTGCATGCTGGTAGAAGCCGGAGGCCAGCGCGCCGCGCGTGGCGAGCACCGCCACCCGTAACGGCCGGTCTTGCGACGCCGTCGCGATCGCGGCCACGCACGACTGCGCGATGTGGATCACCGGCGCGCGGCTGTGCGCCGCGATCTGCGCGTACCAGTGGTGCGACGAGTTGCAGGGGATCGCGATCACGCCCACGCCGGCGTCGTTGAGCACGTCGATGCCCGCGAGCAGCGCGTCCAGCGGATCGGGGCCGGTGCCCAGGATGGCGCTGGAGCGGTCGGGCACATGGGGCAGGTTCGCCACGATCACCGGCAGGTGTTCCTGGTCGCGCGTGGCGGGGGTGAGCTGGATGATCTTGTCCATGAAGTCCACCGTCGCCGATGGGCCCATGCCGCCGAGAACGCCGATGCGTGACATGAAGGCGCGCTCCCTAGATCTTCAACGGCCGCGGGCACACGACGGCCACGGCGGCCGTGTTGCCGATGACCAGCACCAGCGTGCGCAGCATGTCGCAAACCGGGTCCACCGCCAGGAACAGGATGAAGGCCGCTTCGAAGGGCAGGCCCAGGTAGGTGCAGGTCATGCCGATCAGCGACACCGTCACCAGTCCCGTCATGCCGGCGGAGGCGAAGCCGGCGAGCACCGAGGAGGTGAGCACGATGCCGATCTCCACCGGCGAGAGCGAGCGCCCGTAGATCTGCGCGATGAAGAGCGTGGCGCACACGTAGTACACGACCGGCCCGATGCGCAGCAGCGACACCGTGAGCGGCACCAGCAGTTCCACGCGCGAGCGCGCGAAGCCCAGCCGCGTGACCAGGCTCTCGATCATGATCGGCATGCAGGTCGCGCTGCTGCGCGTGGCCAGCGCCAGCGCGAAGGGGCCGCGCAGGGCGTTGAGCGTCTGGCCCAGCGTGCCGTTGGAGCGCTTCCAGATGATCACCGCCGCCACGGCCAGCAGCAGCGCCGACACGACGAGAAAGGCGACCACGAAGGCGCCCATCGCCTTCAGCGGCTCGATGCCGGTCTTGCCCAGCTGCGCCGCGCTCATGCAGAACAGCACCGCAGGCAGCGGAAAGCTCAGCCAGCGCATCAGCGTCTGGCAGGCGTGGTAGACGGTCTCCAGCGCCTGCGTGAGGCCGTCCGAGATGCGCGTGGGCACGTGTCCCACCGCCAGGCCGAAGAGCAGCGCGAACACCAGCGTCTTCAGCGTGTCGCCGTTGGCAAGCGCCGAGAAGATGTTGGCGGGCACCAGGCTCACCAGCATGTCGGCGAAGCTCGCGGTCTTCTTGACCTCGTCCACGCCGCGCAGGTTCATGGCCGTGTCGCTGGCGCTGAGGTCGCCGCCCACGATCTGGCCGAAGGTATGCATGGTGCTGCTCGGCAGGTTCTCGCCGGGGCGAAGAATGAGCAGCGTCGCCGCGCCCGCGATGGCCACGAAGGCCGAGAACGCGAGGAACACCAGCGCCACGCGGCCCAGCAGGCTGGCCGTGCCGCCGTCGCGGAACAGGCGCTGCAGGCTGAAGATCACGGCCGAGACCATGAAGGGCAGCGTGATCATCTTCAGCAGGTCGACGTAGATGTCGCCCACGAAGGCCAGCGGCGTGGCCAGCAGCGGCGCGAGCATGCCGAAGGCGACACCGGCGCCCAGGCTGATGATGACCACCCAGGGGTTGAGGACGAAGGCGTAGATCTTGGAGGTATTCATGATGGTTCGGGCGTCCTGTGCGGCTCAGCGGTCGAGTGCCTGCAGCACCTTCTGGATGTCCAGCTTCTCGGCGCGCTGCGCGAGGAACTGGTTGACGTAGGCCAGCAGCGTGGTGTCGGTAACCGCCACGCCGATGCCCAGCGTGTCCTCCAGGTCCTTCAGCGTCACGGTGCGCAGCACGAGCGAGACGGTGGGGTCGGCCTTGAGCACGCGCTTGACCTCGAACTCGTCGCGGTAGGCGCTCACGATCTCTCCCTTGTTCACGGCCACCAGCACGTCGTTCCAGGTGGCGTACTCCTGCACCTTGGCGTGCGGGAAGTTGGTGCGCGCGTAGTCCGCGAAGGACGACTTGGCGATCACGCCGATGCTGCCGTCGAAGTTGCGGATGACCTCCGGCAGCGGCCGTCCGCGCGAGAGCTGGGCGAACTTCACGCGGTTGAGGATCAGCGAGTGGTTCAGCGTGAGATAGGAGTCGCTGAAGGCGATGGTCTGCGAGCGCGCCAGCGTGCGCGACAGCTTGCTGATGGCCAGGTCGGCCTGGCCGTTGGCCAGCAGGTCCACCACCGCGTTGAAGGTACCGGCTTCGCGGTTGAAGCGCAGCTTCACGCCCAGTTCCTTGGCCAGCGACTGGGCCAGGCCCACCTCGAGCCCGGTCCACTGGCCACTGTCGTCGAAGAAGAAGAACGGCGGCGTGTCGACCTTGAGCATGGCCACCACCAGTTCGCCGCGCGTCACGATGCGGGCGATGTCGGGCGCGAGCAGCCGGCCGTCGGGAACGCGCACGAGACCGTTGACGAGCACTGGCGGCGTGGCGGGGGCGGCCGGTTCGACGGCGAAGGTGGTCGCCGGTGCCGCAGGAGCCGCAGGAGCCGCAGGAGCCGCAGGCGCAGCGACGACGGGCGTCGCTGCCGCGGCGGGCACCGCGGTCGCGGGCGCGCTGAGCGTGCCCTGCACCACGGGCCTTTCGCCCGCCGCGAGCGCGCCGATGCCGGTGCAAAGGCCGGCGAGCGCCAGCAGTGTGGGAAGGGCAAGGCGGCGAAGCGCGTTGTGCATGCCCGTGAGGTGTCGTGCGTTGTTCGACATGCTTGGAGTCGGTTTGGTCATTGGGTGGAGGCCGCGGGAGCAGGTGCCTGTGCGGGTGCCGGCGCGGCGGAAGGGGGTTGCTGCTGCGCCGGTGCAACCGCGGCGGGCACCGGCAGCGGCGCGGGCGCCAGCAGCTTGCCGATCTCGATGCCCATCAGGAACAGCAGGACGCACAGCAGCACCAGGCAGGCCGCCGTGATGGCGACCATGCGTGAACTCATCGTGAAAACGTATTGGGACATGGGGTGGTCGGGCGTGCCGTTTGTTGGTCGTCGTTCGTGTCAGGGAACCATGGAGGTGAATTGCCCCGGCGCTGCCACCTGGATCACGCCGCCCCAGTTGCAGGCGAGCTTGGAGCTGTCCTGCAGCGCGGGCATGTTGCCGACCAGCACCGTGGGCGAGCCCGGCGCCCATGGGGCGGCCGTCACGGGGATGCAGGGCATTGGCGTGAAGGCGCCGAGCGCGGCGGCGGTGGCCGCGGCCACCATCGGGTTCGACATGCTGTTGCAGGTGCCGAAGGGAAGGATGTTGACGATCGGCTTGTTGTCCATGATGTTGGCCGCCGGCACGCCGCCGGTGACCACGCAGCTCGCGGGCAGCACCACGAGGCTGGAAGGCGCGGCGCCGAAGCTGCACTGCAGCGTGGCTCCCATGCAGACGTGCATGCCCATGGCTCAGCTCCCCCTCACGAGTTTTTCCAGGCTCTTCATGAAGCCCGGCGACGCGGCGGTTTCCACGATCTCGCGGCCGGCCTGGTCGAAGCGGCGCGCATTGCCGTACGGCTTGCCCTGGCGGTAGGCGATCTCTTCCATCAGCTGACCGTTGGGCCAGAAGCGGCGCAGCGGGCCGTGCAGCACGTTGGCCACGTAGGTGGACGACTGCGCCACGCCGCCGCCCGGCGCGTAGTCGACCACCTCGCCATCGAGCAGCCCGGCGCGGTAGCGTTCGCGCCGCAGCATGCGGCCTTCGTGGAAGTAGCTGGCCTCGCCTTCGAGGCGGCCGGCCGCGTAGGGCAGGCGCGCGGTGACATCGCCTGATTCGGCATACGCCACCGCCTCGCCGTGCAGAACGCCGCGCACGTGCTGCTGCGTCTGCATCAGCTTGCCCGTGGGGTAGTAGGTGCGCGTGATGCCCTCGGCCACGCCGCCAAGGCGCTGCGTTTCCTGCAGCAGCTGGCCGCGCTCGTCGAAGAGCCGCATGGCGCCGTGCGGCAGGCCGGCCTGGTAGGAGGCGTCGAACGCGGGCTTGCCCGGGGCCGAGAAGACCTGCATCGGCCCGTGCGGCAGATCGCCCACGAAGGAGGCGCGCACCACCGTCTGGCCGGCATCGTCGAGCGTCTCGCGCACCACGGCGGCGGGAAGCGCGGCCGGCAGCGCGGCGATGTCGTTGGCGGGGAGGGAGGAAGGAAGTGCCATGGCGCCGCTCAATTGATCTTCACCAGCCCGCCCTTGAGCGTGACCATGCCGCCGCCTTCGACGGCGTTCATGCCCGAAGCCTTGCTGCTGATGGAAGGCGCCTCGTTCGAGAGCGTGGCGCCGCCCTTGGCCGACAGCGCCACGCCGGCTTCGGCCGCGAAGTTCATGCCGGCGTTGGCGCCCAGGTTGGTGCCGGCCTTCAGGTCCAGCGTCTGCGCCGACTTGATGAGCAGCGTGCCCGTCACGTCGATCACTAGGTTGCCCGTGACCTTGAGCTCGTAGTTGCCCGTCACCGTCTGCGTGAAATTGGCCTTGTTGTCGTGTGTCTCGTTGCCGGTGACGTCGAGCGCGCGCGTGCCCTTCACCGAGTGTGTCTCGTTGCCGGTGTCGACCTTGACGGTGCGATTGCCCTTGGTGACGGTGTGCAGCTCGTTGCCGGCCATCACCGTGGTGGTGAGGTCGTTCTCGATTTCCACGCGCATGTCCTTCTGCGCGTGCATGTAGAGCTCCTCGGAGCCCTTCTTGTCCTCGAAGCGCATCTCGTTGCCGGCTTCGCCGGCCTTGGTCGAGCGCGAGCGGATGGTGCTTTGCGACGAGCTGCCCGGCAGGGCGACCGGCGTGGCGTGCGTGCCGTTGTAGACGCTGCCCGAGACCAGCGGCCGGTCGGGGTCGCCGTCGACATAGCTCACGACCACTTCCTGCCCGATGCGAGGCAGGAAGAGCGCGCCCCAGCCTTCGCCGGCCCACATCTGCGAGACGCGGATCCAGCAGGAGCTCTTCTCGTCCTTCTTGCCAAGGCGGTCCCACGGAAACTGCACCTTGATGCGGCCGTGCTGGTCGGTCCATATCTCCTCGCCCGCGGGGCCCACCACCCGCGCCGTGTGGCTGCCCGCCACCACCGGCCGAGGCGTGATGCGAGGCGGGCGGAAGGGCATGGCCGGGGGCAGGGTCTCGAAGCTGTTGCCGTAGTGCTCCAGGTCGGCGTGGTGCCGCACGCTGTGCACCATGTGCTGCGCGTTGAGGTCCGCGCGCGGATGCTCCTCCAGCGTGAAGGTGGTGCCCGGCGTGAGGTAGTGGCAGTGGCTGTCGCCGCGGCCCGACTGGCTGCGGCTGCGGTATTCGTCCAGGCGGATGCGTGCGCGCGGCTCGCCCGCCGAGATCGCCACGCGCGAGGGGTATTCGTAGTCGGTGCCGCGCCCGGTCTCGGCCTCCTGCTTCTTCAGCAGGCTGGTGTCGGGCGTGAGGAAGTCGTAGTCGTCGACCTCCTGGCCCTTGGTCACCAGCCGGGCGTCGGATTCGAAGCGCGTGACGGCGTGGGCATGCGCGAAGCCTTCCTCGGCGCTGCGCACGACCAGCTTCTCCGCATTCGGGCAGGTGGTGCATGCGGAATTGCTGTCGGCCAGCACCAGCGTGTGCGCGCCGTCCGCGAAGGTGAAGAAGTAGAAGATGCCTTCCTCTTCCATCAGCCGCGAGACGAAGTCGAAGGCCGTCTCGTCGTAGCGCACGCAGTACTCGCGCGATGCGTAGGTGCCGGTCAGCGATAGCCTGAAGTCCACGCCGAAGTCGCCGAGCACCTTCTGCACGATGTCGGGCGTGCTCAGGTTCTGGTAGATCACGCGGTCGCGGCCCAGCGTGAGCAGCCACATGCGCGGCACCAGTTCGAGCGTGTAGGTCGCGAAGTCGCGGTTGCTGCCCAGGTAGGTGAAGCGCGAGACGATGCCGTTGAAGAAGCGGCTTTCCTTCTCGGGTCGCTGCAGCACCACCGTGGCCGAGGTGCCTATCAGGTCGGCGGCCTGCAGCGTGCTGTTTGGCGAGCGCATGGTGAGCGAGCACGCGAACAGCTGCGACAGGCCCTCGGTGGCCTGGAAGGCGTCGAGCAGCAGCTCGTCCGGTCCGAGCGCGGTCTTCACCGTCAGGAAAGCGGCGTGCTGGGTGAAGCCTTCGCGCATGTTCATCGCTTGTTCGTCCCGAGCCGGCTCAGCTCAGCGTCGACGGCTCGAAGCCGAAGGCGAAGGCACCGGCCGCGCCCACGCTCATGTGCACGCCGGTGAAGGCCGCGGCCATCGAGAT
This sequence comes from Variovorax sp. V15, assembly GCF_041154425.1. Lineage (NCBI taxonomy): Bacteria > Pseudomonadati > Pseudomonadota > Betaproteobacteria > Burkholderiales > Comamonadaceae > Variovorax > Variovorax sp. V15. The sequence goes on along the minus strand of NZ_AP028659.1, from coordinate 4,606,543 downwards.
GCGCTCCAGCACCTGGCGCGACAGCTCGGGCAGCACCGCGTGCGCGAGGATGTGGTCGATGTTGCGCGCGCCGCTGTCCACCTCGGTGCAGCGCGCGGTGATGGCGTCTTCCACCTGCTCGTCCCAGGTGAAGCCGGCGTGGTGGTTCAGCGAGAAGCGCCGTGCCAGCTTGCCCAGCTTGAGGGCGACGATGGCGCGGATCTGCCCGTCGCCCAGGTGGTGGTACGGCACCAGCGCCAGCCGGCCCAGGAAGGCGGGGCTGAACTGCTTGAGCAGCTCGGGGCGCAGGCGCTCCACCAGCTCCTCGGGGTCGGGCCTGCGCCCGCCCTGCGAAGCCTGCGTGATCACGTCCTGCGCGGCGTTGGAGGTCAGCAGGATCAGCGTGTTCTTGAAGTCGATCGGCACGCCTTCGCCGTCTTCCATCGTGCCCTTGTCGAACACCTGGAAGAAAAGCTCCAGCACGTCGGGGTGCGCCTTCTCCATCTCGTCGAGCAGCACCACGCTGTAGGGCCTGCGGCGCACCGCCTCGGTGAGCACGCCGCCGCGCCCGTAGCCCACGTAGCCGGGCGGCGCGCCCTTGAGGCTGGAGACGGTGTGCGCTTCCTGGAACTCCGACATGTTCACCGTGATGACGTTGCGCTCCCCGCCGTACAGCAGGTCGGCCAGCGCGAAGGCCGTCTCGGTCTTGCCCACGCCGCTCGGGCCCACCAGCATGAACACGCCCACCGGCTTGCCGGGGTCGTCCAGGTCGGCGTGGAAGGTGCGGATGCGCCGCGAGATGGCGTCGAGCGCGTCGTCCTGGCCGACCACGCGCTCGGCCAGCTTTTCCTTCAGGTTGAGCACCGTGTGCAGCTCGTCGGTCATCATCTTGCCGACCGGGATGCCGGTCCAGCCCGAGATGACCTCCGCCACCATCGTGCCGTCCACGCAGACGGGCACCATGGGTTCGTCGTTCTGCAGCGCCTCCAGGCCCTTCTCCAGGCGGCGCAGCGCGGCGGTGAGCAGGGCGGGGTCGTTCTCCTCGTCGGCCGGCGGTGCGTCGCTGCGCAGGCTCTCGGCGATCTTGCGGCGCAGCGCGACGATCTCCATCACCGCGTGCTTCTCCTCGTCGACCTTGTCCGAGAGGCGCTTGTGTTTCTGGCGCAGCGCGTCGAGCCGCGCCGAGAGGGTGGCGATGGCTTCCTGGCGGTCGCTGCCCGTGGCAGCTTCATGGCGCAGCACGCGCAGCTCGCTCTCGCCGGTGGCGATGTCGCGCGCGGCCGATTCGAGCTCGGCCGGCAGCCCGTTCTGGCCGATGGCCACGCGCGCGCAGGCGGTGTCGAGCACGCTGATGGCCTTGTCGGGCAGCTGGCGGCCGGTGATGTAGCGGTGCGAGAGCTTGACGGCTTCGCGCACCGCGTCGTCGACGATCTCCACGCCGTGGTGCTTCTCCAGCGTCTCGACCATGCCGCGCAGCATGTCGATGGCGACTTCCTCGCTGGGCTCTTCCATCTTCACGACCTGGAAGCGCCGCGCCAGCGCCGGGTCGCGCTCCACGTATTTCTTGTACTCGGCCCAGGTGGTGGCGGCGATGGTGCGCAGCTCGCCGCGTGCCAGCGCCGGCTTGAGCAGGTTGGCCGCGTCGCCCTGGCCCTCGGCGCCGCCCGCGCCGATGAGCTGGTGCGCCTCGTCGATGAAGAGGATCACCGGCGTCGGCGATGCCTTGACCTCGGCGATGACCGACTTGAGCCGGTTCTCGAACTCGCCCTTCACGCCGGCGCCGGCCTGCAGCAGCGCGAGGTCGAGCGAGCGCACCGACACCTGGCGCAGCGCGGGCGGCACGTCGCCCTGCACCACGCGCTGAGCGAAGCCCTCGACCACGGCCGTCTTGCCCACGCCGGCCTCGCCGGTGAGGATGGGGTTGTTCTGGCGGCGGCGCAGCAGCACGTCGATGATCTGGCGGATCTCGCCGTCGCGGCCGCGGATCGGGTCGATGGCGCCGTCGCGCGCGAGCTGCGTCATGTCGACCGTGTACTGGTCGAGGGAGGGCGTGGCCGAGCTGCCGCGGCGCGCGGTGGGCATCTGCATCGCGCCGGCTTCGCTCGCCGGCTGTGGCGCGGCGGGCTGGTTCGCGGCGGGCTGGTTCGCGGCGGGTGCGGAGGGTGCCGATGCGATCGGCGCGGCGGCCAGCGCGGCACCCGCCGCATCTTCGGGCGAAGACTGCAGCAGGCCCGCGAGCTCGTCGCGCAGCGAGCCGCGCGGAATCTGCAGCAGCGCGGGCGCGGCATCGACCAGCCGGCCGCGCAGGCGGTCGACCTCGAGCAGCGCCAGCATCAGCGTGCCCGAGCGCACGTGCTGCTGGCCCAGCAGCATCGAGCTCATGAGCCAGGCTTCCTGGAAGAGCGGCGCGAAGTCGGGCGCGAGGCTGGGCGTGCGGCCGTTGCCGCGCTTGAAGGTGTCGAGCGACTTCTGCAGCTGCGCCTGCACCGTGTCGGGCCGGATGCCGAAGCGGCCGAACACCAGCCGCAGGTCGGGCGCCTCGTTGTCCACCAGCTTCATCAGCAGGTGCTCGATGTCGACGTTGTAGTGCGTCTGCTGCACGCACAGCTCGGCGGCCTGTTCCATGGCGCGCTTGCATTCCGGGTTGAGCCGGCCGAGCAGGGTGCGGATGTCGATGTCCATAGGAGTGTTCGGATCAGGCGTGGGGCGCGTCGCCGCCGTCGCTGGTCAGGGTGTGTTGAACGGGCGGCAGCGCGCCGCGGAAGGCCGGTCCGGCGACCCACGAGGTCCAGCCCAGGCGCATCGGGTTGGCTGCGCCGAGCACGCTGCTGCGCGATTCGGCGGGCGCCAGCCGCAGCTCCATCTCGACCTTCAGGTCCTGCGGGATGAAGCGGCGCACCAGCCACTTGGCGAGTGCGTGGTCGGCGCCCTTGGGCAGCAGCTCGCGCAGCCGCTGCTGGCTCAGGTTGCCGAAGACGAGGCGGATGCCCGCGCCCTGGTCCCACACGCGCTTGCCGAGCACCGCGCCGCCGCCCAGCGGCGTGCGCATGTCCAGCCGCGCCGAGGCATCGGGCTCCAGGCCCAGCCAGCGGCCGCGGAACTGGGTGCCGTCCACCTGCACGCCCAGGCGGTCGCGCAGCAGCGCGAGCAGGGCGGTCATGCCGCGCGGCGCACCACCGAGCAGGCCGGCATGGCGCAGCCACAGGGCGGATCCGTCGGGCGCGCGCACGCCGGCGCGCAGGCCCAGCGCACTGGCGGCGTCGAGCGTGGAAGCTAGCGTGGAGCGCGCGGGCGACTGCGGGTTGAGCGCCACGTGGTGCTTGCGCCGGCTCCGGTAGAGGAAGGCCAGGAAGCGATGGTTGAAGATGTCGAGGAAATCGCCCGTGGCGTGGTCGCGCTGCTGGCGGCGCTCCAGCAGCATCTCGGTGAAGGGCATCGGCAGCGGGCCGCCGCTGCCGGCCAGCGAGAGCGCGGGCGTGGTGAGCGAGTAGGGCTCGCCGGTGACGGCCTCGGTGCCGACCTCTCGCACGTCGCTGGCCTCGAAGGCGAGCGAGACGAAGGCGTGCAGCCGCACGGCCTCGCGTTCGCGCGGGCCCTGCGAGCGGCCCACGGGCACAGCCTCGGGCGCGGCGCGCTCCAGCAGGCTGATGGCCTGGAACAGGTTGAAGTCCTGCGGGCGGGCGGCGAGTTCTTCGACGATCACAGCACCACCTGCCGGCCCGTCATCGGGGGCCATTGCTTGCGGATCTCCTCGCCGCTGCGCACCGCGAGGCGCACGAAGGAGTTGACCGAGGTGTACATCGCGAAGAAGCGCGCGAGCACCGCCGACATCATGAGCGGCGAGCCGCCGACGAAGGCGTCGTCCTCGAATTCGAGCGTGACCTGCGTGCCCCGGCAGTACCCGCGCCAGGCCTCGGTGCCCACGTGCGCCGTGACGCCGCGCGCCGAGAGCCCCGCGATGCCGCGGATCTGCGCATGGTCGCGGCGGCTGTCGGAGGCGAACAGCAGCAGCATCTCGCGCAGCTGCTCGCGGCCGGTGGAGCCGTCGACCAGCGACTGGTGGTTGAGCGTGAGCAGCGACACCAGCCGCCAGAGCGTTTCGCTGCCCAGCGGCGGATCGCGCTGGGCGGTGGGCTCGTAGAGGCAGCGCACGTGCGTGGGCTGCGGCGGGCCCTCGGCCAGCAGGCGCGCGCCCACGGGCACCTGCTCGGCCAGGCGCCGGTTGGTGCACAGCAGGTGCGCGTAGACCACGGGCTGCGCGGGGCGCGTGTGGGCCTTGCCCTGGTCGACGAAGGACAGGAAGACGTCGGTGCCCGGAATGTTCTGGCGCAGGCAGGGCTCCCGCCGCGCGGACCAGAAGACCGTGCCGTCCTTCGCGCCCGGCGCGCCGTCCACGTGGCCCAGCGCGGCGAAGCCGGGTACGTTCACCGGCTTGTCGGCGTCCGGGTCGGAGGCAACCACTGAGACGATGGAATGCACCTCGGTGGTCGCGTCGCGCTGGCGGTCGGGCACCAGCATGTATTCGTAGTGGCGCTGGTCCATCGCCAGCGGCTCGCTCACGCGCGGGAACAGGTTGACGATGGGCGTGCAGCCGAGCTGGAAGTTGTCGGCGTCGATGTAGCGCAGCGCGCGCGTGGAGCGGTCGAGCTGGAAGGCGATCTCGCAGCGGCGCCCGCCGCCCAGGCGCGATCGCAGGTGATGAAGGTCGAAGAAATGGAACTTGCGCGGGAACGCGAAGTACTCCTGCAAGAGGCCATAGGCAGGCTGCGCGTTGGCGGGCTGCGGCAGAACTTCTTCTCCCTCGGCGAAGCCGACCTCGCGCCAGGCGTCGGCCGGCAGCATCTGCGCCATGCCGCCTTCGGGAACGACGGCCACCGACTTCACCCCGGACACCAGCGCGTCGTACAGCGGCATGGTGGTCATCCAGTCGCCCTGCAGGTGGATGCGCAGGCTGTCGATCTCCAGCTCGGAGAAGTCGGTCTGCTCCTCGCATTCGAGCGCGAGCCGCAGCACGGCGTCGGTGTCGATGGCGGCACGTGTGATTCGCAGCGGCCACAGCAGGGTGTCCCAGGCGGTGCGGAAGCGGCAGTCCTGGGAGGAAGCCCCCGGAGCCCCCGGCGCGTGCGGCGATGTGCGCGCGTGCAGCATCGTGTGGCGAGGCACGCGAAAGCCCGCCGTGACCTTGCCCTGCGCCGGATCGAGGCCGAACTGCGCCACCGACATCGACGGCAGCGGTTGCACGAGCGAAGGGCAGAGGTTGTCGAGCAGGGCGTAGGCGACGTCGGGAAATTCCTGGTCGAGGTCGCGGTGAACGCGCGCCGACAGGAAGGCCACCGACTCGATCAGCCGTTCGGTGTGCGGGTCGAGCGATTCGCCGCCGTGCAGCGAGAGGCGCGATGCGACCTTGGGGTAGCGCTGGGCGAAGTCCGCCCCCTGTCCTCGCAGGTAGGACAGCTCACGCTTGTAGTACTGCAGCAGGTCGCTGTGCTGGATGTCGGACACGTCAGGCGACTTTCATCAGGCTGTCCGGCGTGCCCAGGAGCATCTCGAAGTCCACGCGGCGCAGCGCGAGCCCGGCGCGCGCCTGCGCGCCGATGCGCACCAGCGCCACCTCATGCCGGTTGGGCGCGGGGCTGACCTGCACGCTCACTTCCGACAGGCGCGGCTCGTAGCGCGAAACCGCCGTGCGCAGAAGCGCGGCCAACCTCTGCAGGTCGGCCGCGTTCTGCGAGCTGAACACGGAAAAGTCGGGAATGCCGTACTCCAGGACGGTGCCGCTGCCTTGCGCGTAGTCCTCCGCCGAAAGCGGCGAGCGCGTGTTGAAGAGCCGGCGCAGCTCACGGCCGATGGAGTCCTGCACGGACTCCATCGTCTCGAGATGCGCGGCCCCCCGCACGTGCTCGGACTGCGCGGACGCCAACCGGTCGAACAGGGGGGCGACGCCCCCTTTGACGAGTTCGGACACGGTGGTTGGCGCCCGGGGTCAGCGGCGCCTCATCAGGCCACCGCGACGTTCTTCGAGATGTCCCAGCCGAACGGTGCGACGCCTTCCTGGCCGCCTTCTTCCTTCTGCTTCGTGTAGTCGACCTTGATGGCCGCGTAGTTCAGGGAGATGCTTTCGGAAGGCAGGTCGCCGCCGCTGGAGACCGAGAAGCCGCTGAGGATCACGTCGGTCAGCGTCACCACCATCAGGGGCAGCAGGCCGCTCTTGTCCTCGCGCGGGAAGGTGATGACGGTGTCGCCCGCGAACACCTCGCCGCCGGCGAGCTTCTGCAGCAGCTGGGGCGTGGCCGAGTCGCTGATGCGCGTCACGGTGATCTCGGAGAAGCTGGGCTTGCCCGCGGTGCGTTCCTGGTTGGAGGTGCCCGAGGTCACGGCCAGGCCGGCGCCGAACTGGAAGCTCTGCACTTCCATTTCGTCCTTGTGGCCTTCGATCTGGGTCTGGCCGGTGACGCCCGGCATCTTGAGGTAGATAGGCATTTTCGAGAATTCTTTCTTTCAGTCGGTATGTCGACGTTGATTGAGACGGTGCGGTGCGATCAGGCGGCGGCTGCCGGCAGGTCGGCCACCAGGCGGATCGAGGCCGAGAGTTCCTCGAGCTGGAAGTGCGGCTTCAGGAAGGCGATGGCGCGGTACGAGCCCGGCTTGCCCGGCACCTCGGTCACGTCCACGCGGGCCTGGCTCAGCGGGTACTTGGCCTTCATGGCCTGCGGCGCCGAGGGGCTCACCAGCACGTAGTTCGCGACCCAGTTGTTCAGGTGCTTCTGCATGTCGGCCTGCGTCTGGAAGCTGCCGATCTTGTCGCGCACGATCACCTTCAGGTAGTGGGCGAAGCGCGATGCGGCCAGGATGTAGGGCAGGCGTGCCGACACTGCCGCGTTGGCATTGGCCGCGTCCTTGTCGTACACCTTGGGCCTGTTGACGGTCTGGCCGCCGAAGAAGGCGGCGGTGTTCGAGCCCTTGGAGTTGACGATGGCGATGAAGCCCAGGTCGCTCAGTTCCTTCTCGCGGCGGTCGGTGATGGTCACTTCCGTCGGCGGCTTCAGGGCGATGTCGCCTTCGTCCGTCTTGTAGGCGTGGGCCACCATGCCGTCGACCTTGCCGCCGCCTTCCACGCCGCGGATGGCCGTGGTCCAGCCGTACAGCGAGTGCGCCTGCGTGATGCGAAGGCCGAGCTGGTAGGCCGCGTTGGCCCACAGGTACTTGCCGTGGTCGGTGCCGTCCACGTCTTCCTCGTAGTTGAAGTTCTCCACGGGGATGGTCTTGGCGCCGTAGGGCAGGCGGGCCGCGTAGCTGGGCAGCACCAGCGACACATAGCGCGAATCTTCCGAATCGCGGAAGCCGCGCCACGAGGCGAGCTCGGCGCTCTCGAAGGTCTTGGAGAGGTCGCGCGGAACGCCCAGTTCGGTGAAAGACTTGAAGTCGAACAGGGCCGGGGCGGCGGCGGCGATGAAGGGCGCGTGCGCGGCGGCGGCCACGCGGGAGATGCGCTCCAGCAGTGCGATGTCCTGCGGATGGCGGCCGAAGTAGTAGTCGCCGATCAGCAGCGAGTAGGGGTGGCCGCCGTAGGTGCCGTATTCCTCTTCGTAGATCTTCTTGAAGAGCACGCTGGTGTCGTGGTCGACGGCGCCTTCCAGGTCCTTCAGCAGGTCCTTCTTGCTCACGTTGAGCAGGCGCAGCTTGAGGTTGCTGCCGGTCTCGGTGCCGAACACCATGTCGTGCAGGCCGCGCCAGGAGGCTTCGAGGGCCTGGAACTCGGGGGCGTGCAGGATCGCGTTGAGCTGGTCGGTCAGCAGGCGGTCGATCTCGGCGACGCGCTCGTTGATCAGCGTGACCACGCCCTTGTCGGGGCTGGTCTTCATGCCTTCGTCGAGGATCTGCGAAGCCAGCTGGCCGATCAGCTTCTTCGCGTAGGCGCCCTGCGAGGGCTCGGTCGTCATGTTGCCTTCGTAGACGATCTTGTCGAGCAGGCTCATGTCACTGGTCGTGACGGTGGTTGCTGCTGCGCTGCCGGCTTCGGCGGCTTTGGATTTGTTGGCCATCTCTATCACCATTCATGAAGTGCCGGGCTGCGCCGCGAGGGGCAGCGGCCGGCGTGGTTGATCACGCTGCCGGTGCTTCGGCTTCGGGGGAGGTCTGGGCAGCGGCTTCCGCGGAAGCCGAAGCCGAGGCTTGTGCCGGTGCCACGTCGGCTTCCGCCTTGGCCTGGCTCTGGACCGTCTTGAGGTCTTCGCTGTTCTGAACCACGCGCTCGAGCAGGCCGTCGAGTTCGTCGTTGCCGTCGAGCTTGGCCAGCAGGTCGCGCAGCTGCTGGCGCGCCTCGAGCAGCTTGGCCAGGCGTGGCACCTGGCTCACGATGGCTTCGGGATGGAAGTCGCCGAACTCCTTGAAGTTCAATTCGATCTTCAGGTTGCCTTCGCCCTTCATGGTGTCGGGCACCGAGAGGTCCAGGCGCGGGGAGATGTTGCCCATCACGCCGTCGAAGTTATCGCGGTCGATCTCGACGAAGCGGCGCTCCTTGAGCTTGGGCAGCGGCTGCGCGGGCTGGCCCGACAGGTCGGCCAGCAGGCCCACCACGAGCGGCAGCTCCTTCTTCTCGACTGCGTCACCGATCTCGACGTCATAGGTGATCTGGACGCGCGGAGGACGATTGCGTCCCACCCATTTTTGCAAGCTGTTCGACATTGTTCGCTCTCAGAAAAGGTTGAATTGACAAGAACACACGTTGGTGTCTTCGACGCTGCTGCGCCTTGTGGAAGCGCCCGCGCGGCCCGTTGCCGTTGCAGTCCCGGCATGCATTGAGACGAACGAAAGATACAAATCGAGATATCTGCTCACAATCCCCAGAATTGGGTAGGTACCCCATGAAGCGGGTAGAACCGCGCGAGAAAGCAAGCCATCGATCCGTAGAAAATCGTGTAATTGAGTGTTTTGTCACGCAATTGACGCGCAAAAGGCCAGCGTGGTAACGCAGATGCGCCCGAGCAAGCGCCTCCGGTCACGCGGATGAGCAAGAAAGGCGAAGCGGAGGATGGCCGCGAACCGGCCGGGTTACGCGGAAAAGAGGGCTATTTGTAACAGCCGATGGAGGGTGCCGACCCGCGGCCGCGGGGCTCGCGCGCAGGGAAGACGCAGCCGCGTCTTCCTACAGTTCGATGAATGCCGAGGTGGCCTTGTTGAGTGCCAGCATGCCCTTGGCCGTGATCGATTCGACCTGGGCGAGCTGGCGGATCGCGCGCTCGTCGGGCGCACGCTCCGAAGGCGGGATGAATGCTGTCACCAACTCTGCCGCACGCAGCACGCGCAGCCTGTCGATGTCGGCCGGCGTGTGGATGACATATGGCAATTTCTGCTCGGCGATGACCCGAAGAAATTCCATGGACATGAGCCGTCTCCTTTTGGTTGAGGGCGTTTCGGACATTGTGCGCACAAACAATTAGCGTTGTCTAAACCCTGTGCCGTGCGTGCCTTTCCTCGCGTGTACCGAAGTGTTCCTTTCGCGAAGAGAAGGGGACGAAGGTGCCAGTTTGTTTCCGGCGACCTGCCGCAGGCCTGACCGGTGCGCAGGCTGGCCGATGCCTAGTTGATGGCCTGCACGGGCCACTCGGCGGTGTCCGGCATCACGATGTGCCAGCGCACCGGATCGATGCCTTCGAAGGTCGCGCGATAGCGCTCGGAAGTGCGGCCTTCGCCCGTCACGTCGCGGATCACGATGCTGTCGATGCGCCGAGGATGCGAGCGAAACGTTTGCGCGTAGATCTCGGGATCGGCTTCGCCCGAATCGCCCACCAGCACGAAGCGTCGCTGCGGAAATTCCGCGAGCAGCCGGCCGATCACGCCGAGCTTGTGCGCGCGCGAATCGTCGTCGCCCGGAATGAGCGTGCGCCACGTCGTGCTCTCGCGCAGGTGCATGCTGCCCTGCGGGAAGTCCGCATTGCGGATGAAGTCCGACAGCGCCGGATACAGCTGTATGGGACTCGCCGAGAGATAGTGGAAGCGCGTGCCCGGCACCTTCGCCAGTGCGCGATACCAGCCCGCCATGCGAGGCGCCGCCTCGAAGCGGCGGGCGAAGGTGTTGAGCAGCATCTCGCGCCGCTCGCGCACCTGCGTGCGCTTGATGGTGTCGTCGATGTCCGAGATGACCGACACACCCTGCTCGGGCACCACGAGCGCGTGCCCCCTGAAGCGGTGCAGCAACTCGCCCGGACCGGTCACGCCGTGGAACTGCACCCACTCCTGCGGCGAGGGCGAAGTCGGCAGCAGCGGTGCGCGCGGCGTGTCGATCACGACGCGTAGGTTGCAGCGGCCATCCTTGCCCGATGGCGGCATCGTCACGCGCGTGCGCCCGCCTTCGAAATCGACGTCGATCACCTTGCCTTCCTCCGACTCCGCGTGGAAGAGCGCGGTGCGCTGGTTGAAGCGCAGGCGCGCCGCGGGCGAGAGCTTCTTCAGGCTGAGGCCCAGGTAGCGCGCGAAGGCCGCGTTGAGGCCCCAGCGGTTCTCGCGCTCGAAGATCCATGCGTGGATGTCGACCTCGATGCGGCCATCGATGGTGGGGCGCGCCGTGCCGGTCATGAAGAGCGCTTCCTCGTCGGGCTCCAGTGGCTCGGCCGCCTGCACAGCTCGCATCGGCGCGAGGCCCGCGAGAAGGACCGCGCCGGCGATCACCGAGCGGCGTCGCAAGCCGGGCGGAAGTGGCCGGTGCGCAACGCCTTCGCTCATGCCTGTTCGTCTATTTGTTCGCCGCGGCAGCGATGCGCTCGTAGGTCACGAAGCTGAAGCCCAGGCCGTCCTTGGCCGAGACATGCGATTCGCGCTGCGTCTCGCGCCAGGAGGCGGCATCGAGCTCGGGGGCGTATGCGTCGCCTTCGTACTCGCGGGCAACCTCCGTCACCACAGCGCGCTGCGCGAGCGGCGCGGCCTCTGCGTAGATCTGCGCGCCGCCGATGACCCAGACGGTATCGACCTCGGGCTGTTCGCAAAGAGCGAGCGCCTCCTGCAGGCTGCCCGCGCGCTGCGCACCCTCGGCCTGCCAGTCGGCCCGCCGCGTGACAACGATGTTGCGCCGGCCCGGCAGCGGTCGGAAGCGCGGCGGCAGCGAGTCCCAGGTCTTGCGGCCCATGATCACCGGCGCGCCTGCGGTCTGCTGCTTGAAGTGCGCCATGTCCTCCGGGATGTGCCAGGGAATGGTGTTGTTCAAGCCGATCACGCCGTTGGCGGCGCGGGCGAAGATGATGTTGATGCGGGGCTTGCTCATACCGCCACAGGTGCCTTGATCGCCTCGTGATGCCGGTAGTCGAGCACTTCGAAGTCCTCGTACTGGTAGTCGAAGATCGACGCCGGCTTGCGCTTGATGTTCAGCGTGGGGTAGGGGTAGGGCGTGCGGCTGAGCTGCAACGCCACCTGTTCGGCGTGGTTGCTGTAGATGTGGCAGTCGCCGCCGGTCCAGATGAAGTCGCCCACGTCGAGGTCGCACTGCTGCGCGATCATGTGCGTGAGCAGCGCATAGCTCGCGATGTTGAAGGGCACGCCCAGGAAGATGTCGGCGCTGCGCTGGTAGAGCTGGCAGCTGAGCTTTCCGCGTTCGCCCTCGGCCTGCGGCGGCGCCACGTAGAACTGGAAGAAGGCATGGCAGGGCATGAGCGCCATCTTCGAGAGCTCTGCCACGTTCCATGCGCTCACGATGATGCGGCGCGAGTCGGGGTTGGTCTTCAGCGTCTTGACGACTTCGGAAATCTGGTCGATGTGGCCGCCATCGGGGGTGGGCCAGCTGCGCCACTGCACGCCGTAAACGGGGCCGAGGTCGCCGTCCTCGCGCGCCCACTCGTCCCAGATGGTGACGCCGCGCTCCTTGAGCCAGTTGTTGTTGCTGGAACCGGTGAGGAACCACAGCAGCTCCTGGATGATGGACTTCAGGTGCACCTTCTTGGTGGTCACCAGCGGGAAGCCCTCGTTCAGGTCGAAGCGCATCTGGTGGCCGAACACGCTCTTGGTGCCCGTGCCCGTGCGGTCGCTCTTGAAGACGCCATGGGTGTCGACGTGGCGCATGAAATCTTCGTACTGGGAGCGGACGGGGCGGGCGGGCGTGGAGGTCATGGACGAAAGGCTTCCGGGGGATCTGGCGGGAGGCTTCGAATTTTAAGTGCCCGGGCGTAGCATCGCCCGGATGAGCTCCGACCACCCCCACGACGACAGCGGTCACGACCACGGCCACCACCACGGCCACCACCACGGCCATGGCCACGATCACGAACACAGCGAACTCGGCGAGATGGACCTGCGCGTGCGCGCGCTCGAAAGCGTGCTCGCGCAGAAGGGCTACATCGACCCGGCCGCGCTCGACGTGCTGATCGACACCTACCAGACCCGCATCGGCCCGCGCAACGGCGCGAGGGTCGTGGCGCGGGCCTGGGTCGATCCGGCCTTCCGGCAGTGGCTGCTGTCCGATGCCACAGCGGCGATTGCCTCGCTGGGCTACACCGGCCGGCAGGGCGAGCACATGGTGGCGGTGGAGAACACCGACGACACGCACCACATGGTGGTTTGCACGCTGTGCAGCTGCTACCCCTGGCCCGTGCTGGGCCTGCCGCCCACCTGGTACAAGAGCGCGCCGTACCGTTCCCGCGCGGTGAAGGACCCGCGCGGCGTGCTCGCCGACTTCGGCGTGACCCTGCCCGAGACCACGCGCATCCGCGTGTGGGATTCGACCGCCGAGGTGCGCTACCTCGTCATCCCCCAGCGGCCCGCCGGCACCGAGGGCCTGAGCGAAGAGCAACTCGCCGATCTGGTCTCGCGCGATTCGATGATCGGCACGCGGCTGGCCGGTGCGCCGGCTGAAGCAGGGAGTGCCGCATGAGCTACGCGACGAAGGCCGACCTCGGCGGCCAGCCGGGCTTCGGCAAGGTGGTGCCCGAGGCTGAAGGCGAACTCTTCCACGCCGCCTGGGAGCCGCGCGCGCTGGCGCTGGTGCTGGCCATGGGCGCGACAGGCTCCTGGAACATCGACGCAAGCCGCTCCGTGCGCGAGACGCTGCCCGACTACGGCGAGTTGAGCTACTACCGGATCTGGCTTGGCGCGCTGGAGCAGCTGATGCTGCAGCGCGGCCAGATCTTTCCCGACGAGATTGCGAGCGGCGAGATGAGCCATCCGGCCGCGCCCGTGGCCCGCGTGCTGCGCGCGGCCGACGTGCCGGCGGTGCTGGCCAAGGGCTCGCCCGCGCAGCGGCCGGCACCTGCGCCGGCACGCTTCGCCGCGGGCCAGGAGGTGCGCATGCGTCTCGGCAAGGTCGAGCATCACACGCGGCTGCCGGCCTATGTGCAGGGCAGGCGCGGCACCATCGTCCAGGTACACGGCGCGCACGTGTTCGCCGACACCAACGCGCAAGGGCTCGGCGAGCAGCCGCAGTGGCTCTACACGGTGGAGTTCGACGAGGCCGAACTGTGGGGCGAAGATGCGCCGCGCCAGAACCTCTCGGTGTCGGTCGATGCGTGGGAAAGCTATCTGGAGGCCGTTGCATGAGCGGCGAACGCATGCCCCTCGCGCCCGGCATGCCGCGCGATGCGCACGGGCCCGTGTTCAGCGCGCCCTGGGAGGCCCAGGCCTTCGCGATGACGCTGGCGCTGCACGAGCGCGGCCTCTTCACATGGCCCGAATGGGCCGAGGCGCTAGCCGCGCAGATCTCCGAAGCCCAGGCCGCGGGCGACCCCGACAACGGCCAGACCTACTACCTGCACTGGCTCGCCGCGCTAGAGAAGCTCGTGGCCAGCAAGGGCGCCAGCTCGGGCGACGAACTGGCCCGCTACCGGCATGCCTGGGAGCACGCGGCGGGCCGCACGCCGCATGGTCAGCCGATCGAACTGCGCGGGGAAGACTTTCCCGGCTGAACTGTCTGTAGAGTGCGGGCGGCAAGGCGGGTGCGAGCCCGCCTTGCCTTTCCCGAACTTCCTTCAACAGAACGGACAACATGACGACTCACCCGCGCCATCCCGCATCGGCTTCTTCCGCTTCTTCAGCTTCTTCGGCCATGAAGTTCCCGGCACCCGCGCGCCGCCGCATGCTCGCCATCGTCCAGGGCACCGCGCTCGCATGCGCGCTCTTCGCCGGCAGCGCCATGGCGCAGAAGGCCCACCAGGGCGTGCTCGACGCGGCCACCCAGAGCAAGGATGGCGCGCTCAAGATGCTGGAGACCATGGTCAACATCGATTCGGGTTCGGCCGACACGGCGGGCCTGGCCAAGGTGCGCGAGCTGGCGGTGGAAGAGCTGCGCAAGCTCGGCGCGCGCATCGAGACCTTTCCGGCCGATCCGCATCCCGGCACCAACGTGGTGGCCACGCTGACGGGGCAGGGCAAGAAGAAGATCCTGATCCTGGCGCACCTGGACACCGTCTTCAAGGAAGGCACGGCCGCGGCCAAGCCCTTCTACATCAAGGACGGCCGCGCCTACGGCCCCGGCGTGATGGACGACAAGGGCGGCGTGGTGGCCGGCCTGTACGCGCTGAAGATCCTGCAGCAGATCGGCTTCAAGGACTATGGGCAGATCACCTTCCTGCTCGACACCAACGAGGAGACCGGCTCCGTGGGCACCAGCGCGCTCATCGAGCGCGTGGCGAAGCAGCACGACGTGGCGCTGAACCTGGAGCCGGGCCGCCCGGCCGACGGCCTCGTGGTCGAGCGCAAGGGCTCGGCCACCGCGCTCGTCGAGGTGAAGGGGCTGGCGGCCCACGCGGGCGTGGCGCCCGAGGCCGGCCGCAACGCGGCGATGGAAGTGGCGCACCAGGTGCTGCAGCTGTCGAAGACGGCCGACGCGGCGAAGAAGACCACGGTCAACTTCACGGTGCTCACCGCCAACGGCCCGACCAACGTGATTCCCGCGACCGCGAGCGCCAAGGGCGACGTGCGCGCCGCCACGCCGGAGGAGCTCGACCGCGTCGAGAAGGATCTGGTGCGCATCTCGCAGAACAAGCTGATTCCCGAGACCGAGGTGCGCGTGCGCCTGATCCGCGGCCTGCCGCCGATGCCGCGCTCGCCCGCTTCCGACAAGCTGGTGAACATGGCCGAAGGCATCTACGCCGAGATCGGCAAGAAGCTCACCATCGAGAGCAGCGGAGGCGCGGCCGATGCGAGCCTGGTGGCGGGCGTCGGAGTGCCGGTGCTCGACGGCTTCGGCATCGTGGGCGGCGGCATCCACACGCCGGAGGAGTACGCGGAAGTCGAGAGCGTGGTGCCGCGGCTTTATCTGCTCTCGCGCATGCTGATGGACCTGTCCACCGGCAACTGAGTGCAATCGAAAGGGGCGCGCGGGCTTCCAGCTCAGCCGCGCTTCGGAATGCCCAGCCCCGCCACCACGGCGGGGCGCGCCACGAAGGCTTCGAGCGCGCGCGCGACGTTCGGGAAGTCCTTGAAGCCGACGAGGTCGCCCGCTTCGTAGAAGCCGATCAGGTTGCGGATCCACGGGAAGGTGGCGATGTCGGCGATGGTGTAGTCGCTGCCCATGATCCATGCGCGGCCGGCCAGGCGCTTGTCGAGCACGCCCAGCAGGCGCTTCGACTCGTTCACGTAGCGGTCGCGCGGACGCTTGTCTTCATAGTCCTTGCCGGCGAACTTGTTGAAGAAGCCGAGCTGGCCGAACATCGGGCCGATGCCGCCCATCTGGAACATCACCCACTGCAGGGTCTCGTAGCGGCCGGCGGCGTCCTGCGGAATGAACTTGCCGGTCTTCTCGGCCACGTACATCAGGATCGCGCCCGATTCGAACAGCGCCAGCGGCTTGCCGCCGGGACCATCGGGGTCGAGGATGGCCGGGATCTTGTTGTTCGGGTTGAGCGACAGGAACTCCGGCGACATCTGGTCGCCGGTCTCGAAGCTCACCAGATGCGGCTCGTAGGGCAGGCCGGTTTCCTCCAGCATGATCGACACCTTCACGCCGTTGGGCGTGGGCAGCGAGTACAGCTGCAGCCGCTCGGGGTGCTGCGCGGGCCACTTCTTCGTGATGGGGAAGCTCGAGAGATCGGTCATGAAAGGGTCCTTGGGGGAGAAGACTGCAAGCGCGGGATTCTGCCCGGGCCTGCGGCCGGGCGTGCGCGTGCGGTCTTGTCCTGCCGTCGGCCCTTGCGTGTCCTCGGATCAGATGCCGAGCCAGTTCATCAGCGAAGCCTCGACATCGGCCGAGGGCTTGACGAAGCCCACGTAGCTCGATGCCGCCAGCGCGCGCTTGCCGGCGTCGGTCTGCGCCAGGCCCAGCAATGCGTCGCGCGCCGTGTTCACCGTGGCCGCGTCGAGCTTGCTGGAAGCCAGCCATTGCTTGATCGGCACCGCGCGCGATTCCGCGCAGATCTTGCCGCCGCCGTCCTTCCAGGTCTTGATCACGCCCGAAGCCGCGGTGGCGCCGTAGGCCGCGAAACCGTTCTGCACATAGAAGGGCACGGCCTCCTGGAAGCGCGTGTTCGTCACCTTCACCGCAGCCGGCCCCTGCAGGCCCTGCTCGCGCAGCATGGCGCGCGTGATCACCGAGGTGATGGAGTCGGCGTCGGGCATCACCAGCTGCTTGCCGGCCACGCTCTTCCAGTCGGAGATCGGCTGCTGCTCCTTGCACAGGAACGACACCTTGTAGTCGGTGTAGCCGGTGGTCCAGGCGAAGGCCTTGTACTGCCCGCCCTTGATGGCGCCGAGCGCCACGTGCGAGGGATGCACGAAGGCCAGGTCGACCTGCTGCTGCTTCAGCGCCTCGCGCGCCCCGTTGTACGAATTGAGCACCTTGACCGTCACCGGCTGCTTCAGCGCCTTGGAGAGCACCTCGGCGATCGGTTCGAAACGCGCCGTGACCTGTGCGTCGGACACGTCGTAGCTCACGCCTTCGCTGACACCGATCACGAAGGCATGCGCCGAGGCGCCGGCCGCGACAAGCGCGCCCGTGGCGAGGCGAGCGACGAGGCGAAGCGAGGGATGAAGGGGCAGGCGTTGCATGGCGAGGGCTTTCTTCGGAGGGTGGTAGTGAATTTTGTAACTAAATTATTACATTGATCCGGTCTGGTGCAACAGCCCACGTATTCCATGGCACGCCGATGGCGGCAAATAGTAGGTTCGTGCTACGGCTTGCGCATTGACGCCGGTCAACGGGTGCACCCCTCGGGAGGCTGCCCGCCCGCCATCTATCGGAGGCGGAATACAAGGCGCGCCAGCTTTGTCCGACGCGACCGGAGCCCGGGGCCACGCAGACTCCTGCCGTCATCAACCGGAGGAACAAGAGATGAGAAGCCGCAGTCGACGAGGCCACCAGCAGCCACAGCCGCAATCCCAGCCCCAACCCTTGCGGGGAGAGCTATGGCTCGTGTTCGCCATGGCGGTGCTGATAGCAACCATTGCCCTCCTGCACCTGGCCGTGGAACGCGAGCGCGCCGGGGGCAGCTTCCAGTTCGATCTCCAGCAACTGATGTCCGAGGCGCCCGTCAAGAGCCCGGTGACGACGATGAGCCTGCAGCAGGAAATGCGTTGACGCCGGCGGAAAAAGCCCCGTACGGGAGGGACCTCAGGCCGGATGCCCCCCGACCGGATGCGACGCCACCTGGTAGTTGTTGCGGCCCGCGCCCTTGGCCTGGTAGAGCATCTCGTCGGCCTGCCTGACGAGCGCGGCGGCCGTCGCGTCGCCGCCCTGGTAGAAGGCCACGCCGATGCTCGTCCTGACGAGGATCGTGCGCTCCTCCAGATCGAACGGCTGCTGCATGGCGTCGATCAGCCCGGAGGCCACCGAGATCGCGGCATCCGCGCCGGGCAGTCCTTCCATGATCACCGTGAACTCGTCGCCGCCCAGGCGCGCGCGGACGTCACCGGAGCGCAGCGCCTGCGACAGCCTGCCCGCGAAGCCGCGCAGCAGCTCGTCTCCCACCTGATGCCCGAACTGGTCGTTGATCTTCTTGAATCCGTCGATGTCCAGGTACATCAGCGCCATCAGCGCGCCGGCACCCCGGGCGCGCTCCATCGCTTCGTCCAGGCGCGCCTCGAAGCCCGAGCGATTGGCGAGGCCGGTCAGGGGATCGACCTGCGCGAGAGTCACGAGGCGCTTCTCCTCGAGTTTCTGCCGAGTGATGTCGGTGATCACGGCATGGAAGCCGACGATGGTCTCGTCGTTGACCGCGGGCTGCGGGATGTACTGGGCCTCGTAGCAGTAGTAGCTGTCGCTCCTGGCGACCTCGCTCTGGAAGGTGACGGTTTCGCCGGCCAGTGCCGCGCGGATGTGCGGCTGCAGGGCCAGGTAGTCGGGCTCGCCCAGCAGCTCCTGCACGGTGTGCCCCTGGATCTGCTCGCGCGAGAGCCCGAAGCCGCGCTCGTAGGCCAGGTTGTTGAACCGGTAGCGCTCCTCCGCGTCGATGTAGGCCACGCGCATCGGCAGCGCATCGGCCACGGTGCGCAGGCGTGCCTCGCTTTCCTGCAGCGCCTCCTCCGCCTCGTGGTGCGCGGTGATGTCGCTGTCCAGCGTGTAGAGGCCGATCACCTCGCCGTGCTCGTCGCGCTCCGGTACCACCGTGGCCTGGACGTCGCGGCGTCCGCCGGGCGTCTTCAGCCTGCGCTCGTAGGTGACCTGCCTGCCGGCCAGAGCCGCGCGCAGGTGCGGCTCCATCTCGGCCCATGCCTCCTCGCCGTAGAACTTCCACAGGCCCATGCCCAGCAATTGCTCGGTGGGGATGCCGAACCAGTCCTGGTGGGCCTTGTTGACGAACCGGAACCGCAGGTCGCGATCGAGGTAGGAGATCAGCGCCGGCAGGTGGTCCGTCACCATGCGCAGGCGATGCTCGCTGTCGCGCAGCGCCCGTTCCGCGGCCTTGGCCGCGGATATGTCGCGCATCAGTCCGGAGAAGTACTCCACCTTGCCGTGCTTGTCGCGATGCGCGATCACCATGTGGCTCGCCGGGAACGCCTCGCGCCTGGCGTCCCACACCATCGACTCGCCCACCCAGATGCCCGCGCGCACGGCGGTGGGCACGATCTCCGTGGCGAGCCTTTCCATGGTCTCCGGCGGGTTGAAGTCGGCCACGCTGAACTGCTCGATCGGCGCGTCGAGCGCCAGGCCCGTGCGCAGCCGCGCCGCCGGATTCATGTAGATGAGCCGCCCCTTCGCGTCCAGCTGGACGATGTAGTCGGTCGTCATGTCGAAGATGGCGGTCAGCGTGCGCAGCGCCTGCTCGGCCCGGGTGCGCTCGGTGATGTCGGTCACCGTGCCCACATGGCCGAGCACGCGGCCGTCCGCCGCGAGCACCGGCCGGCTCCTCAACGCAACCAGCACGCGGGTGCCGTCCCTGCGATGGAGCCGGCGCGTGACCGCCACCGGCGTGGCCGAGTTGGCAAGGCGCGCCCACTCCTGGCGAACCGTCTCGCGGATCTCCTCGCGCACCAGCGTGAGCCAGCCCGCCGCCGCATCCTTGCGCGCGAGGCCGTGGATCGCCAGGTACTCGTCGTTCACGTAGGTCATGCGGCCTTCGCTGTCGCAGCGGAAGAGGCCCACCGGCGAAGCGTCGGTGACCGCGGCCATCTCGAGCCGCTGCTCGCGCAGCTCGGCCATCAGCGCGTCGAACTCGCGCGCGAGGTCTCCGCGCTCGTCGTTGGCGACGACATCGAGGCCGACCTGGCTATCGGGCGAGCGGCGCAGGGTACGGATCGCGCCGCTCAGCGCCTCCAGGGGGCGCATCACCCATGTAGTGCCCACCCAGACCAGGAGCGCGCAGCCCAGGCCGAGCCAGAGCATCTGCAGCAGCAGGTTGCGCCGCACCTGTTCCAGCGGCGCGTAGGCGATGGCGGCGGGCACGACCAGGCGCAGCTCCCAGCCGGCGGCGGGAATGGATGCATGAGTGGCGACGTCCTTGCCGATGCCGTCGCCGGAAGCGAGGGCGCTCGCGGGCTTGAGCAGCAGGTTCGCATCGGGGTGCATGACGATCTGCGGGGAGGGGCCGCGCGTGACGATCACGTAGTGGCCGCCCCGGCCGACGGTGGCGCGGCTGAGATCGCCGAGCACGTTGGCGCGCTGCAGGTTCAGCGCCGCGCCCAGCACGCCGGCGAGGCGGCCGTCCGTTCCGTCCACGGGCACGGCCATGATGACCGCCGGCTGCCGCGCGCTCCTGGTGAGAAGGGGCGCCGAGATCGTGGGCTGGCCCGTGTCGCGCACGCGGCGGAAGTAGTCGCGGTCGGCAATGCTCGAAGGCCGCTCGGTGGGAGGGTTGATCGCCACGATGGCGCCGTCGGGCGTGGCCAGCGCGGCGTTGTCGAACATCGTGCGCAGGTCCTGGTCCCTGAGAAAGCGCTGCTGCGCCGCGGGGTCCGCGAAGCCCTGCGCGCCGAGTTCGCGGGCCGCGCGCGCCAGGGCCGACAGATGGATGCCGAGCTTGTAGTCGAGGTCGGCCGCGGCGCTGTCGGTCAGCGCCTGCTGCTGCTCGCGCATCAGTTCGATGTACTCGCTGGACAGGCTGCGGTATTGCCACCCGCCCGTCACGCCGACCAGCACGAGCACCAGTGACGTGATCAGCAGTGCCGTCTTCGTTCTCAGCTTGAGCCGCACTCGCTTTCCTCCGCCACCACGGGGTGGCCGTGACTGCATGAGTCGATGATAGCAACGGGGTTTTTCTCTCGACCGCACGAGCAATGCCCTTGCGCCTGTAGGCACGGCGCTGAGGCGCAACGGGTCCTTTCGCCCGCGATGGACAATGAATCGGGCGCGGATGCCCCTGTGCGAAGGCCATCGTTAGGTCGAAGGTACAGGTGTCATCGCGATCTTTCCTGCGAATGAAGACAAATGGCTCTACGGATGACGGAAGAACATGCGGTAGTGATTGTCGGAGCGGGCCCGACGGGCCTGGTGCTGGCGGGTGAACTGGCTCTGGCGGGCATCGATGTCGCCATCGTCGAGCGCCGGCCGGACCAGGAGCTTGCCGGCTCGCGCGCCGGCGGCCTGAGTTCACGCACGCTGGAGGTGTTCGACCAGCGCGGGATCGTGGACCGGTTCCTCGCGCAGGGGCAGGTGGCGCAGGTCACGGGGTTCGCGGTCACGCGCCTGGACATCAGCGACTTTCCGACCCGGCACAACTACGGGCTGGCGCTGAGGCAGAAGCACATCGAGCGCATCCTCGCGGGCTGGATCGACGAGCTCGCGGTGCCGGTCCATCGCGGCCGCGAGCTGAAGGGCTTCGTGCAGGACGATGCGGGCGTGACCATCGAGCTGTCCGGCGGCGAGACGCTGCGCGCGGGCTACCTGGTGGGCTGCGACGGCGGGCGCAGCCTGGTGCGCAAGACCGCGGGCATCGAGTTTCCGGGGTGGGACGCGACCACCAGCAGCATCCTCGCCGAGGTCGAGATGGCCGAGGAGCCGCCGCTGGGCGTGCACCGCACCGCGCGGGGCGTGCATGCCTTCAGCAGGGAGCAGTACGAGATCCGCGACGGCAGGATCATCTTCGCCAGGGAAGGTCCTGTCGGCGTGATGGTGACCGAGAAGACCGCGGGCGCCACGAGCGAACCCACGCTGGACGAGCTGAAGGAACTGCTCGTCGAGGCCTGTGGAACGGACTATGGAATCCGGCGCCTGAACTGGATCTCGAGGTTCACCGACATGTCGCGCCAGGCCGCGGCCTACCGCAAGGGCCGGGTGCTCCTGGCCGGCGACGCCGCGCACGTGCATTCCCCGGTGGGCGGGCAGGGCCTCAACACGGGCGTGCAGGACGCGATGAACCTGGGCTGGAAGCTGGCTCAGGTGGTCAAGGGCGTCTCGCCCGAAGGCCTGCTCGACACCTATCACGCCGAGCGGCATCCGGTGGCGGCTCGCGTGCTGCGCACGACGATGGCGCAGGTCGCGCTGCAGCGCACGGACGATCGCACCGAGGCTTTGCGCGAAATCATGTCGGAGCTTCTCGGCATGGAAGAGCCCCGCAGGCGGATCGCGGCGGAGATGTCGGGGCTCGCCATCCGCTACGACCTGGGCGAGGGACACCCGTTGCTCGGTCGCCGCATGCCGGATCTCGACGTGCTCACCGCCGATGGCCCCGTGCGCGTGTTCGCGCTGCTGCGGGATGCGCGGCCGCTGCTGCTGGATTTGGGCGCGCCAGGCCGCTTCGATGTCTCGCCGTGGGCTGGCCGCATCAAGCTGGTCAATGGCAGATGCGACGGCCCGTGGGAGTTGCCCGCGCTCGGAGCGGTCGCGGCGCCGGCCGCGGTGCTGGTCAGGCCCGATGGCTATGTGGCTTGGGCGAGCGATGGCGCATCGGATGGTCTCCAGCAGGCGATGAACAGGTGGTTCGGCGCCTGAGCGCAGCCGCCTTGCTCAGCGTGACGCAGTCACATCCTTGCCCGGTCGCGCCGCCATGTAGCCGAGCGTGCTGCCCACCAGCGCACGCACGCCGATGCGCAGGGCCTTCTCGTCGATGACGAACTCGGGCGAATGATTGGGCGCGCCGGGCTTGTCGCCGAACGGGGATGCGTTGAGGTTCCAGAACACCACCGGCAGGTTCCTGCCGAAGGCGCCGAAGTCTTCCGAGGCCATGCGCGGGCCGATCTCTCGGGCCTGCGCGTTGGGGCCCGCCGCGGCTTCGAGGCTCTTCACCACCGTCTGGGTCGCCTCGGGGTCGCTCACCAGCACCTCGTAGCCGGTGTCGATGTCCACCTTGGCCGTCAGGCCGTACTGCTCGGCGATCTTCTGGGCCTTCAGGCGGATGTTCTCGTGCGCCACCTTCTGGTTCCTGGCCGACAGCGAGCGCACCGTGCCGGCGAGCTCCGCCGTCTCGGGCAGGATGTTCGCGCGGTTGCCGCTTTGCAGCATGCCCACGGTGACCACGGTGGGGCCGTCGAGCGGATCGATGCGCTGGCTCACGATGTTCTGCAGCGCCAGCACGATCTCGGCCGCCGCCAGCGTCGGGTCTTTTGCGGTCCAGGGCGAGGAGCCGTGGCCGCCCTGGCCCTTCAGCGAGATCTTGAACATGTCGCCGCTGGCCATCAGGGCGCCGCGCCGGTAGCCGATGCCCACCGCGCCGCTGGCGTTGATGTGCTGTCCCATCACCACGTCGACCTTCGGGTTGTCGAGCACGCCCGCCTGCACCATCGCCGAGGCACCGCTCGGCACCGGCCCCGGGCCCAGTTCCTCGGCCGGCTGGAACAGGAAGACCACCGTGCCGGGCAGGTCGGCACGCATTTCCGACAACGCCTGCGCCGCGCCAAGCAGCATCGCGACGTGCGTGTCGTGGCCGCAGACGTGCGCTACGGGTACCTCCTTGCCGAGCCAGTCGCCCTTGGCGGCCGACTTGAAGGGAAGGTCGTTGCGCTCCTCCACCGGCAGCGCGTCCATGTCGGCGCGAAGGGCCACCACCGGCCCCGGCTTGCCGCCGCGCAGCACGGCCTTGATGCCTGTCCTTGCAACGCCGGTCTGCACCTGGATGCCCGGCATCTTGCGCAGCGCCTCGGCCACGTACGCGGCCGTGCGCACCTCCTGGAACGAGAGCTCGGGGTTCTGGTGGATATGGCGGCGCCACGCGATCACCTGCGCCTCGGTGGCGTCCGCCAGCGACAGCCCGCGCTGCTGCAGTTCGGAGGGCGCGGCCGGGCCGTTGCCCTGGGCCACGGCATTCAGGTTGAACAGGCAGGCTGCGGCGAGTGCGGCAAGGAGATGCAGTTGCTTCATGCTGGTGCTCGAAAGGTTCGGAGGAGGGGAGGGCAGTCGTCGGTCGGCGCGAAGTTAATGGACCGGGGGATAGAAGAAAAGACAAAAATCTCCATCCGGCGATCAAATTTCTCGATCACCTTCCCGCGTACTCCGTACCCCGATGAGCTCCACGATGAACCTGCGACACCTGGAAATCTTCCGTCTCGTGGCCGAGGCCGGCGGCATCCGCGCCGCGGCCCGCAATGCCGCGCTGACGCAGCCGGCCATGACCTATGCGATCCGCGAGCTGGAGCGATCCATCGGCGCGCCCGTGCTGGTGCGCAGCGCCAGGGGCATCGTTCCCACGGAGATCGGCCAGGTCCTGCTGCGGCGCGCCGCCGTGCTCTTCGACGAGATCCGCCGCACGGAAAGCGAGATCGCGCAATTGCGCGACGGCGGCGGCCACCTGCGCGCCGCCTTCAGCTCGCTCGCGGCGGCGCGGCTGCTGCCGCAGGCGTTGCTGGCCTTTCGTGCGCGCTGCCCCGGCGTTTCGCTGGAACTGGTGGAGATCACCAGCGCCGAGGCCACCGGCCTTCGGGCAGGCCACGACCTCGCGGTGCTCAGCGACCTGGAAGGCGCGGCCGTGCAGGACGGCCTGACGAGCGAGGTGCTGCTGCAAGCCCCGCTGGCCGCCATCGCCCGCGCGGGGCATCCGATGGCGCGCGTGCGCACCATCGAGCGGCTGCAGGACGCGCTGTGGGCCGTGCCTTCCTACGGCGTGCGGGCGCTGGGCCAGGCCGGGCTGGCGGCGCCGCGCAACATCGTGGTGTGCCAGTCGGTCCAGTTCGGCCTTTCGCTGGTTCGCAATGCCGACGCGCTGACCCTGGCCGCCGCTTCGCTGGCGGACGACCCCGTCGCCTCCCGCGGGCTGGTCCGCCTGCCGCTGGCAGCGCCGCTGCCGCGCGTGCAGGTGTCGGTGTGCCTGCCCGCCGGCTCCGGGCCTACGCCGGCGGCGCAAGCCTTCGTCGAATGTCTGCGCGATGCCGCCGCGGGCCAGCGGGATCGTCTGCCTGCGAAGCCGGCTTCGCGGCAGAAAGTGCGGACGGTGAAGTGATTGCTGCATTGCGGCCTTGCACGCCAGCGTGCAGGCAAACCCTGCTCACCAGGGCTTCCACCAGGGCCGCTTTCCCTGCCGATGCTCGAGCGACCGCAGGTCCAGCGTGTCGTAGTCGGCATGGTGGTGGACGCCGGCGCGCCGGCGCAGTTCGGCCTCCAGCTGATGGGCGATGCCGCGGGCGTGCAGCTCGCCTTGCAGCGCCCGCCGACGCCACTCGGTGGCCTGCGCGCCCAGTTCTTCATCGGGCAGCGTCTCTGTCTCGATCATGGTTCGCCTGGTGAAAAAGGGTCCGGGGGCTTCATTGAAGACAACGCGCCCCGTGGCTTCCCGAGCCTACGGGTTTGCCGCATGTCTTCATCGCCAGAACATGGGATGCGGGAGCGTCCCCAATGTGGGGCTCCGATCCCTGAATCGGGGCTGCTTCGCGGGTTGCGCACCACCTTTGTCGTTCTGATCGGGTGCATGAGTCTTGTATACCACTGGCACGGTTCGTGCGGCTTGGTGCGGGCGCGGCCGGGCCCGGCCGCGCGCTCGACATCAAACCCACAACCACTCGTCATCGTTCAGGCATCATGAAATTCGGCAGATTGCAATTCGTTCTGGGGCTGGCGCTCAGCGGCCTCATGGCAACCGGGGCGGTTCATGCGCAGAGCGCGCTGGACACCATCCTCAAGAACAGGAAGATCGCGATCGCGGTTCCTCCCGATTTCCCGCCCTACGGCTCGATGGACCGCGACTTCAAGATGCATGGCCTGGACATCGACATGGCCAACTACATCGGCGCGAAGCTCGGCGTGGAGGTCGACCTGATCCCCGTGACCAGCGCCAACCGCATTCCGACCCTGCAGAAGAAGAAGGCCGCGCTGGTCATCGCCACCCTGGGCAAGAACCCGGACCGCGAGAAGCAGATCGATTTCACCGCTGCGTACTCGCCGTTCTATCAAGCCATCTTCGGCGCGAAGACCGTGAACATCAGGAGCTTCGCCGACCTGTCCGGCAAGTCGATCGCAGTCACGCGCGGCTCGGTCGAGGACCAGGAGCTCAACAAGGTCGCGCCTTCGGGCACCGACATCCGCCGCTTCGACGACAACACCCGCACCGTCTCGGCCTTCGTTTCCGGGCAGGTGCAACTGATCGCCACGGGGGCATCGGTCGCAAACACCATCATGGTCGGCAACCCCACGCTGGGCACCACCTACAAGCTGCTGCTGAAGGAGAGCCCCAATTACATCGGCGTGGCCAAGGGCGAGGACGCGTTGCGCCAGAAGGTCAACGCCATCATCGACGAGGCGAAGAAGAGCGGCGAACTCGACCGGCTGTCCATGAAGTGGCTGGAGCGCCCGGCCGGAGACCTGCCGCAGTAGATCCCCGAGACCGGAAACGCCAGGCCGATGCTCAGTGCCCGGCCGCCTCGACGATCACCCTGGTGACCGCCTCGGGCTGGGAGGTCATCACGACGTGCGAGGCGCCCTTGACCACCACCGTCTTGCGCGCGTTGGCGCGCTGCGCCATGAAGGCCAGCGCAGCCGGCGGAATGTTCTTGTCGCGATCGCCGTACACGAACCATGACGGCACCGACTTCCACGCCGGAGCCTGCGCCGCCTCGTTCAGCGCCGCCTCGGCGATGGGGCGCTGGCCCACGGCCATCAGGCGCGCCTTGGCCAGCGGAACGTCGGCCGCGAACTGCGCGGGAAACTTGTCCTGCTGGATGTAGAGGTCCTTGCCGCCGTCGGCGAGCGGCACCGCCGGTGCCAGCGTGGGCCCGAGCGTGCTGCCGGGGAACTTGCCCGTGAGGCCGAGCGCCGTTTCGCCCGCCTCGGGCGCGAAGGCCGCCACATAGACCAGCGCCTTCACGTTCGCCTTGCCGTTCGCGGCCGACGAGATGACCGAGCCGCCGTACGAATGCCCGACGAGCACGACCGGCCCCTTGACCGAATCGACGACGCTGGCGACGGAGGCCGCGTCGAACGAAGGACCGCGCAGCGGATTGGCGGCGGAGATCACGGCGTAGTGCCGTGCCTGCAGGCGCTGCACCACGCCGTCCCAGCTCGATGAGTCGGCGAAGGCGCCGTGCACGAGAACGATCGTGGGCCTGGGGGAGGGCGCCGCATCCGCCGGCTGCGCGAACGAGTGCAGGGGCGCCAGCGCTGCCAGGCCGAGCGCCTGGGCCATCAGGGTCGCGGCGAGACGGCGAGAGAACTTCTTCATGACGATTCTTCCTTTTGGACTTGGGTGAAACAGGATCGGCCCGGTGCCGACGGCGCTGAATCTATGGGCGATGCGGGGCAAGTACGGCCCGGTCTGTATGCCTCTGTGTCCGGGGCGCGTGCAGTGACATTACTTTTCAAGCCGGGTGGCCGAAACAGCGCCGGTACACCCCGGTTCGGGGCGGCGCATGCCCGCGCCTAACAACGCCTAACACCAGCCAACGCACGCAGCGCCAATCTCGCGACCGGCGAGGTTCCAATGGCATCCGCGCACGAATGCGCCCGAAGACGGGGAGAGAAAAACGAGCAATGGCGGGCTGTGCCCGCGCCCCACGCATTCCGCGGCCCGAGCGGCCGCAAGAGGCCCACATCCATGCAGCAACACCAGGAACTCAGCGGACCCGAAGAGGCGGACGCAGCCGTGCCGGACGCCCCCGTTGTCGCGCAGCACGGGGCCTCGTCGGTGCGGTACCGGGACTTTCGCGAACTCGGCGCGGGCACGCCGCGCCTGGAGCGCGCACGCGCGCACGGCGTGGCTTCTTCGCTCGTGGCCGGGCGTGGCCAGACCACGCCGGCCACCGCCGCGCTGCTTCAACGGGAGTACGCGCTGCGCCACATGCTTCGCGACGAATGGGCCGCCGTGCCGGTCGCGCTGGTGCCGCATGGCGAGAGCTTCCTGCTGATCCTGAAGGACCCCGGCGGCGAGCCGCTTCGCCGCGGTGGCGCTCCTTGCTCCGACGTGGGCGCCTTCCTCGCGCTCGCGCTGCGCCTCGCCACCGCCGTAGGCGCGATGCACGAGGCCGGCGTTCTGCATCGCGCGCTCACGCCCGATCGCATGCTGCTCGGCGAGGACGGGCGGGCCTGTCTCACCGGCTTCGGCCAGGCCGCCGCCATCGGCGACGCCGGCAGCAAGGCTGCGGGCGACGACCAGCTTTCCTGGGATGAGGACAGCTTCAACTACATGGCGCCGGAACTCGGCGCACGAATGAACCTGCGCGTGGATGCGCGCGCCGACCTCTACGCGCTCGGCTGCATCCTCTACGAGCTGATGACCGGCAGGCTTCCCTTCGAGGGCGCCGATGCCGCCGCGCGCGTGCACGCCCACGCGAGCCGTATCGCCCGCGCGCCCGCAGAGCTGGTGCCGCAGCTTCCGCCGCAGCTCTCGCTGCTGGTCATGAAGCTGCTGGAGAAGACGCCCGAACACCGGTACACGGACGCCGCCGGCGTGCTGGCGGACCTGCGGCGCTGCGAGACCCTGCTGCGCCAGCACGGGCGCATTCCCCTGTTCGCGCTGGATGCCCATTCGGCCCTGCGCAAGCCCGGCGGCGCGGGCCTCGTGCTGGGACGCGACGCAGAACTGCAGGCACTGTTCGCGCTCTACCGCGAGGTCGCGGACAGCGCCCGCATGCGCGCGGCCTGGGTCTGGGGCCCCTCGGGCATCGGCAAGTCGACGCTGCTGCGCGAGGCCGTGGCCCGCATGCAGCGCTCGGGCGCACCGCTGCTGGCCGCGGCCAAGAGCGAGGAAGGGCGCCGCGGCAAGCCGTATGCGCTGCTGGTGGAGGTGCTCGATCCGCTGCTTCGGCACGTGGTCGGCTGCGCCAACGAGGAATTCGCGGTCTGGCGCAACCGCATCGCGGCCGCCGCGAAGCCGGTGGAGCGGACTCTGGCGGGCCTGCTGCCGGTGCTCGGCGTCATCCTCGGCCTGCAGTCCGGGCAGCCCGTGCCCGCCGCTCCGGAGGCGGCCCCCGCGCTCGAGCGCGAGCGCGTGCTGCAGGGCATGGCGCGGCTCATCGCCTGTTTCGCCGTGCCCGCGCGTCCGCTCGTGATGCTGCTCGACGACCTGCAATGGGCCGATGTCGAAACCCTGCAGGTGATCGAGCGACTTCTGCATCAGCACGACGATGCCGCGCTGCTGCTCGTCGGAACCTTCCGCGACAGCGGAGTGGATGCCGATCATCCGCTGCGCGCCGGCCGGCTCGCCGAGGTGCCGCAGGCCCTGCGCATCGAGCTCGGCCCGCTGGACGAGAGCGCCTTGCGCGAGATGATCGCGCTCACGCTGCAGCAGGACGCGAGCGCCGTCGGCGAGCTCGCCGAGCTCATCGGCCGGAAGACGCAGCGCAATCCGCTCTTCGCCCGGCACCTTCTCCATCTGCTGGCCGACGACGGACTGCTCGCCTACGACGCCGAGACCGCCTCGTGGCGCTGGAGCCTCGAACAGCTCGCTTCCCACCCCGGTGCCGACACCGTCGGCGACCTGATGGCGCGCCGTTTCGAGCAACTGCCCGCGGCGGCGCAGGCCGTCCTGCGCGTGATGGCCTGCCTCGGCCACCGGAGCTCGGACGATGCGCTCGCGCTCGCGATGGACGTGCAGCCCGGCACCGAAGCGGCCAGGCGCCTGCAGGCGGCGCTCGACGATGCGCGCGAGGCAGGCAGCATCCAGCGCGACGGCGAGGACTGGGTCTTCTGGCACGACCGCATCCGCGAGGCCGCCTACGGCTCGATCCCGCCGGCGGAGCGGCCGCGCATGCACCTGCGGATCGTGCGGCGCCAGCTGCGGCAGGCGCCCGATCCCGCGCGGGTGTTCTCGCTCGCCGCGCAGGCCAGCCTTGCACGCCTGGCCGTCGAGGCACCGCAGGAGCGGCGCGAGTTCGCGCGGCTCAACCTGGAGGCCGGCCGCCAGGCGAAGGCCGCGACCGCCCACCATTCGGCGCTCGGCTTCTTCCGCGCCGCGCTCGCCTTCCTCGGCGAGGACGACACCAGCGAGGACGGCCTGCATGCGCGCGCGCTCTGCGGCGAGGCCGAGTTCATGACCGGGGCGCTGGAAGCCGCCGAGGCCCGCCTCGCGGCGCTGGAGGAGATCGCGGGAGACGGCATCTTCGGCGCCGATCTCGCGCGCCTGCGCGCGGCGCTGTACACCACGCTCGGCAACTTCGACCGCGCGCTGGACGTGGGGCTGGTCTTCCTGCGCAAGTCGGGCATCGACATGCCGAGGCGGCCCGACGCCGCGGCCGTCGACCGGGAGCACGCGGTGCTGCAGGCATGGATCGACCAGCACGGCATCGGGGCGCTGCGCCGGCTGCCCGTCGTGGCCGACCCGCTGCGCCGGGCGATCACCGACATCTTCGCGGACCTCATCCCGCCGGCGCTCTACACCGACCAGGACCTGGTCGACCTGATCCTCTTGCGCATGATCGGTCTCAACATCGCGCAGGGCCATTCCGACGCGTCGGCGGACGGCTACGTCTGCATGACGCAGGTCTTCGGCGTGCGCTACGGCAACTACGCCGCCGCGCGGGAGTTCGGCGCGCTCGCGCTGCACCTGGTCGACGAGCGCGGGCTCGCCCAATACCGGGGCCGGGTCTACATGACCTTCGGCACCATGGTGGTCCCGTGGACGCAGCCGGCGCGCGCGGCGCGCGACTACATCCGGCGCGCCTACGACGTGGCGGTTGCGAGCGGCGACCACACCTTCGCGATCTACTGCGGGCGCAACCAGGCGACGGGAATGCTCTTCGCGGGCGAGTACCTCGGCGACGTGCGGGATACGGTCGAGCGCGGGCTGGCCGTTGCACGCGACGCGAATTTCCAGCTCGTGATCGAGGCGCTGCTGGCCCAGAAGGTGCTGCTGGCGCAGCTGCAGGACGGCACCGCCGGCGATGCCGACGAGCAGCCGAGCCCGCCGCGGGAAGGCCAACCCGCCACGCTCGTCGATTTCGCCTGCTGGGTCTACAGGCTGCAGGCGGCGCTCCTCGGCGGCAGGCTCGCCGAAGCGATCGAGGCGCGCCATCGGGCCGAGGCCTGCGCCTCGTCGGGCCGGACCTTCGCCGAGAGCGGCGACCTGCCGTTCTACGGCGCGCTGGCCTTGCTCGCGCTTCCCGGGCGCGATGCGTCCCAGCAGGCGGCGCTGCAGCGTGACGTGAAGCAGCTGCAGGCCTGGAGCCAGGCCTGCCCGGCCAACTTCCTGGCCCGCTTCCAGCTGGTGCGCGCGGAGATGTGCCGCATCGACGGCGATCCGCTCGCCGCCGTGCAGGCCTATGCGCGGGCGGTGTCGCACGCGCGGCGCCACGGTTTCACCCAGGTCGAGGCGCTGGCGGCCGAGCTTGCCGCGGCCTTCCATGCCGGACGCGGCGACGACCTGTCGGCGCACGGCAACCTGCGCCACGCACGCGGCGCATGGCAGCGCTGGGGCGCCACGGCCAAGGTGCGCCAGCTGCAGGCTTCGCACCCGGGTCTCTTCGAGATCGAGGACCCGGCGCCGAACACGCGGCGGATGCAGGGGCTCGATGCGCAGGCCGTCCTGCGCATCTCCACGGCGCTGGCCGGCGAGATCGTTCCGGTGCGCCTGGTCGAGACGCTGCTTCGCACCGCGCTCGAGAACGCCGGTGCGGAGTCCGGCACGCTGGCGCTGTTCCGGCAGGAGGTGTGGCAGGTTCGTGCCCAGGCGCGGGTGCGCGACGGCGCCGTCGTGCTCGCGCAGGAGGGCGTTGCCTTCGATGCCGGGGCACTGCCTGTCTCCATCGTCCAGGCGGTGGCGCGCACCCAGCAGCACATCGTGGTGGACGACGCGCGCGAGAGCGCCTCGCTCGCGCAGGACGACTACATCCGACGCCGGCGTCCGCGCTCGATCCTGTGCGTGCCGCTGATGCGCCACGCCATGCTTGTGGGCGTGCTCTATCTGGAGAACAACCTGGCCTCCCACGTGTTCACGCCCGCCAAGGCCGAGGTGCTGGAGGTGATCGCCTCGCAGGCGGCCTTCGCGCTGGAGAACGCGCGGCTGTACGAGGAACTGATCGACCAGAACCAGCAGCGCGCGCGGGCCGAGGAGCAGCTGCGCAGCACGCTCACCGAGCTCGAGCGCGCGACCCGCCTGAAGGCGATGGGCGAGCTGGTGGCTTCCATCGTGCACGAGGTGGGCCAGCCGATCGCCGCGGTCGACACCTCGGCCAGCGCCGCGCTGCGCTGGCTGGACCGCAGCCCGCCCGACATCGGCGAGGCCCGCGAGATGCTCACGCACATCAGCAGGAGCGCGTTGCGCGCGCGCACCATCATCCAGGGCCTTCGCGCCAAGGCGCGCAACGCGGAGCCGCAGTTCGCCGCCTTCGATCTCGGCGAAGCCCTGAGCGAGGCGGCCACGCTGGTCGCCGGCGCGCTCGACACCATGGGCGTCACGCTGGAGACGAAGGGCCTGGAGGCGCCACTTGCCGTGCATGGCGACCGCGTGCAGCTGCAGCAGGTGGCGGTCAACCTGCTGATGAACGGCGCCGAGTCGATGGCTGGCCTGCCGCCCGGCCCGCGGCCGCTGTCGATGGCCTGCGTGCACGACGGCGGGCATGTGAGCATCGTGGTGGAAGACGCCGGACCGGGCGTCGGCCCCGAGGCGGCGCAGCATCTGCTCAAGCCGCTGTTCACCACCAAGTCCAACGGCATGGGCATGGGGCTGGCGATCTGCAAGTCGATCCTCGACGCGCACGGCGGCACTCTGGAGCTGCAGCAGCGCAAGCCCACGGGCATGCGCGCCGTCTTCAGCCTGCCGCTTCCGGGCACCGGCAGCCGCTGAAAGGGCTGTCGCCCCGAAGCCTTCAACAACGTCTCTGTCCATGCCTCCTTCCGATCCGACTCCGGCAACTCTTCGCTGCGTGTTCATCGTCGATGACGACGAGCTCGTGCGCAATGCGCTGTGCAGCCTGCTGCGCTCCATCGACCTGGCGGTGCACGCCTTCGCCACGACCGAGGAGTTCCTCGCCGCGCCGCGCTCCGGCGGGCCCTCCTGCCTGGTGCTGGACGTGCGCCTGCGCGGCCAGAGCGGCCTGGCCTTCCAGCAGGCCCTGCTGGAGCGCGGCGAGCCCCACATGCCGATCGTGTTCATGACCGGCCACGGCGACATCGCCATGACCGTGAAGGCGATGAAGGCCGGGGCGGTGGACTTCCTGGCGAAGCCTTTCCGCGACCAGGACATGATCGACGCGGTCATCGCCGCGCTGGAGCGCGATGCGCGGCGCCTGGAGAGCGCGCGGCTGCTGCAGGCGGCGCGCGCCTGCTGGGATTCGCTCACGCCGCGCGAGTGCGAGGTGGTGCAGCACGTGGCCGGCGGCCTGATGAACAAGCAGATCGCCGATCGCATGGGCATCGCGGAGATCACGGCCAAGATCCATCGCGGCCAGGCGATGCGCAAGATGAACGCGCGCTCGGTCGCCGAGCTGGTGCGCAAGATGGAGGCGCTGGGTGTGGTGGAGGGTGCCTGCTGAGGCGAAGCCATACCTACGGATGATGGCGCCGCGCGCTGGCGCCGCTATCCTGCAATCCTGGGCAGGGGCGGGAATGTTCCTGCGCCTTCACCGGAAACCCCCGGGGTAGAGAACGGGCTTCCTCCTTGTCCTCCTCCTTGTCCTCTTCAGCCATCGAACTCGTTTCCATCGTCGACGACGATCCCTTCGTGCGTGCCGCGACGAGCAGTCTCGTGCGCTCGTTCGGATGGGAGGCCCGCGCGTTCGAGTCGGCCGTCGACTTCCTCGCCTCCGACGTTCCGGCGCGCACGCGCTGCCTCGTCTGCGACATCCAGATGCCGGCCATGGACGGCATCGCGCTGGTCGAATGCCTGGAGCGCGAAGGCCTGCGCGTGCCCGTCATCTTCATCAGCGCCTTCGCCAGCGCCCGCACGCGGGAGCGCGTGGAGGCCAGCCCCGCGCTCTGCCTGATCGAGAAGCCGATCGACGCCGCCGAGCTCGAGACCTGGATCGGCCGCGCGCTGGGCCGGGCCTGAAACTCCCCGCAAGGAGACGGATTTCGCGGCACCCCGGCGCATGACGGGGGCAAACCTTCGTAGGGGGGCGACAAACGCTGATGCAATGGTCTGTGCGACCCCTCGCGTGATGTCATCACTCCCATGCCGGCACGTGCGCCGGCAGCAGGAGAAAACCAATGACGAAGAAGTCCCGCGCATCCATCAGTTCCTTCCATCCGCCGCGCGCATCCGCAGCGCCCGCCGGGGCCGTTTCGAGTTCCGGGCGTCCGGGCCGCCGGTCCCGCGGCCTGGCCTTGATCGCGGCGCGCGCGCTCGCGGTGGCCACGCTCGGGCAGAACGTCCATGCCGCGACGCTGTCGCCCCTGACCTGCCCGCTCGACGACAGCCTGCGGTGGATCTTGTGCGTGTCGGTGCTCGTCGGCCTCATGCTGCTCGCCGTCTTCCTCTGGCTGGAGGCGATGGACCACCGCGCGGGCGCGGCACGCCTGGCTCGCGCGCTGGAGCAGCAAGGCAGCGGCGCCGGCATGCCCGAGCTCGCCGAAAGCGGTCCGCGCGCCATCGTGCGGCTGGCACGCG
Organism: Variovorax sp. V15; assembly: GCF_041154425.1. NCBI lineage: Bacteria > Pseudomonadati > Pseudomonadota > Betaproteobacteria > Burkholderiales > Comamonadaceae > Variovorax > Variovorax sp. V15. The sequence goes on along the minus strand of NZ_AP028659.1, from coordinate 4,572,317 downwards.
CGATCAACAACGTCCGCCGCCGCCAGACGGAGCGCGACGTGGCGCATCTCGACGTGCAGGCCGCCTATGCGCACGACCTGCGCACGCCGCTGACCCGCATGGGCCTGCGCTGCGAGATGCTGGAAGACGTCTCGCTGCGCGAAGCCATGGAACGCGATCTGGCGCAGATGCGCGAGCTGGTCGAGGCCAGCGTGGCCAGCGCGCGGCTGCAGCGCAGCGTGGCCGAGCCGCTGCAGCGCGTCGATGCCGACGGCCTGCTCGGCAGCCTGATGCGCGACTACCGCGAGTCCGGCCGGGCGATCGCCGTCGACGGCCACATCGGGCAGCCGGTGATGGCCTGCCCGCTCGCGCTGCGCCGCGTGCTCGCCAATCTGATCGACAACGCGCTGCGCTACGGCAGCGACGTGCGGGTCAGCGCCCGCGTCGACGCCACGAGCCTGGTGCTGGCCGTGGTGGACTCGGGGCCGGGCATCCGGCCGGCGCAGATGGAGGCGGTTTTCGCGCCATGGGTCCGCGCGCAGCAGGGCGGCTCGGAGGCCAAGGCCGGCTCGGGCCTCGGCCTCGCGATCGCCAGGCGGCTGGCCCGGTCGATGCAGGGCGACCTGCAGCTGCAGAACCGCCGCTGCGGCGGGCTCGAGGCGCGGCTCACGCTGCCGCTCGTAGTCGCATGACAGGGGCGGCGGCGTGTGCTTCTACCTGGCTCAGCGCAGCGACCTGAACGCCGCGCGCACTTCCTGGCTGAACAGCGCCGGCTGTTCCCACGCGGCGAAATGACCGCCGGTGTCCACCTCGTTCCAGTAGATCAGGTCGTGGTAGGCGCGGTCGGCCCAGGTGCGCGGCGCCTGGTAGATCTCGCCGGGGAACACCGTCACCGCTGCCGGCAGCGAGATGTCGACGGCATTGAAGTTGTTCGAGTGGTCTTCCCAGTAGATCTGCGCGGCCGAGGTCGCGCTGTTGGTCAGCCAGTACAGCGAGATGTCGTCGAGCATCTCGTCGCGCGGCAGCACCCGCTCGGGCACGCCGCCCGAGTAGGTCCAGGTGGCGAACTTGTCGTAGATCCAGGCGGCCTGGCCCACGGGCGAATCGGCCAGCGCGTAGCCCAGCGTCTGCGGACGCGTGACCATCATCGCGGAGTAGCCCGAGCTGTTTTTGTAGAAGGCGTCCAGCTTGTCGAAGGCCGCGCGCTCCTTGGGCGACAGCCCCGCGGGCGCGGGGCCGCCCGCGGCGAGGATCGATGCGATCTCGGCAGGCACGGTGCCCGGCATGTTGACGTGGATCGCCATGAGGCCCGGCACCTTCTGCATCGCCATGCGGTGCGAGATGACCGAGCCGCAGTCGCCGCCCTGCGAGACGAACTGCCTGTAGCCCAGCCGCGCCATCAGCACGCCCCAGGCGCGCGCGATGTGGTCGGAGCCCCAGCCCGTGGCCTGGGGCTGGCCCGAGAAGCCGAAGCCGGGCAGCGAGGGCAGCACGAGGTGGAACGCGTCCTGCGCGCGGCCGCCATGGGCGGTGGGGTCGGTCAGCGGGCCCACGACCTTGAGCAGCTCGAAGATCGAGCCCGGCCAGCCGTGCGTCATGATCAGCGGCATCGCGTCGGCGTGGCGCGAGCGGATGTGCGCGAACTGGATGTCGAGGCCGTCGATGGTGGTCACGAACTGCGGAACGGCGTTGAGCCGGGCCTCGCCCTTGCGCCAGTCGTAGTCGGTGGCCCAGTGGCGCACCAGGGAGCGCAGCGTGGCGAGCCGCACGCCCTGCGAATCGTCGGCGACGGTCTCGGCGCTCGGCCAGCGGGTGGCGCCCAGCCGCCGGCGCAGGTCGGCCAGCGCTTCGCGGTCGACGCTGATGCGGAACGGGCGCACCGAGGTGTCGTCGGGGCCCGCGGCTGCGGGCGGCCGCAGCATGGCGAAGGCGCCGGAGGCAGCGCCCGCGGCGCCGAGGGCGATCGACGTGGCCAGCAGGTGGCGGCGCGAGAGGGATGGATGGAGGTTGCTCATGCAGGCATCTCTGTGAAGTTGAAACAGCTCCATTGAAGTGGGCGGATGTATCCCGCGTGTGTGAAGAAAGGGTCGATTCGCATGCGCAGGTACCTCGGGGGCGGGCCGACACACGGTCATACAAATCGGCACGCCGCGACCCTCGGTTATGCTCCGTCCGCCCGCGCTGCCGAGGCGGCCGGCGGGTCCGCCGGGCCGATCGGATCGACCGCGTGCGGCCTGGCAATCCGCCGCGTGCGCGGCACGCCGCAGTTCCCCCATCTCCATGAGCGACGACAACTCCTTCAAGACCGCCGGTCCCGTCTCCTTCGGCCCGTTCACCCTGCGCGTCGCGCAGCGGCTGCTGGAGCGCGAGGGGGTGCCGGTGGATCTGGGTGGACGGGCGATGGATGTGCTCCTCGCGCTGGTCGCCAATGCCAACACCATCGTGAGCAAGCGGGAGCTCATGGCGCTGGCCTGGCCCGGCATGGTGGTTTCGGACGGCAGCCTGCGCTACCAGATCGCGATGCTGAGGCAGGCACTCGGCGACGGGCAGGACGGCGCACGGTACCTGTCGAACGTCGTCGGCCGCGGCTACTGTTTCGTGGCCCGCATCACGCCGGCGGAGGCTGCCATCGAAGTGCAGCCCGAGGCCGAGGCAAGCTGCGTCGAGCCCGGCCTTCCCGCGCAGCCGGTGGAACTGGTCGGCCGCGCGAAGGACCTGGCCGCGATCCCGGCCCAGCTGGCCCGCACGAGGTTCGTCACCATCGTGGGCTCGGGCGGCGTGGGCAAGACCAGCGTCGCGGTCCGCACCGGGCAGGACATGCTCGGCGAGTTCGGCGGGGCCGTGGTGTTCGTCGATCTTTCGATGCTGCTGGACCCCGGCCTGGTGCCCAGCGCCATCGCATCGATGCTGGGGCTGTCGGTGCGCTCCGCCGACCCGGTGCCCAGCCTTATCGCCTACCTGCGCGAAAGGCGCATGCTGCTGATACTGGACAACTGCGAGCACGTGATCGCGGCGGCCGCCTCGCTGGCCGAGCGCATCTTCCAGGCGGCGCCGCGCATCCACATTCTTGCCACCAGCCGCGAGGCTTTGCGGGTGCAGGGGGAGCACATCCACCTGCTCGATCCGCTGGACAACCCGCCCGACCAGCCCGGGCTCGTCGCGCGCGACATCCTCATGTATCCCGCCACGCGCCTGTTCGTCGACCGGGCCGGCGCGAGCGGCGCGATGCCCGACCTGAACGACGAGGACGCGCCCGTCATCGCGAGCATCTGCAGGAAGCTCGATGGCGTCGCCCTCGCCATCGAACTCGCGGCGCGGCGCGTTGCCGCCTACGGGCTCCAGCAGACGGCCGCGCTGCTCGACGAGCGCCTGGCGCTTTCGTGGCTGGGACAGCGCACGGCGCAGCCGCGGCACCAGACGCTGCAGGCCACCCTGGACTGGAGCTACGAACTGCTCGACATGCCGGAGCGCCTGGTGCTGTGCCGGCTGTCGGTCTTCGTCGGCCACTTCTCGCTGGAGGCCGCTCGCGAAGTGGCAGCGGACCAGGAGCTGACGCAGGCGCAGGTGGTCGACGCGGTCGCGAGCCTCGCGGAGAAATCTCTGCTCTCCCTCCGGCGCTCCGGCGCCTCGACCCAGTACCGGCTGCTCGAAAGCACCCGCGCGTACGCGCATTCGAAGGCCGGCGCCGATCTGGCCGACTCGGCGGCGCGGCGCCACGCCATCTACTTCCGCAAGCGGCTGGAGCAGATGGCCGCGCAGGACGACGCCTTCTCGCGCGACACCGCCCGCGCGTCGGACCTTGCGGACCTGGGCAACGTGAGGGCTGCGCTCGCCTGGTGCTTCGATCGCGCCGATGCCAGGGAGCTGGGCGTTTCCCTGATGCTGGCGGCCGTGCCGGCCTTCATGGCGATGTCGCTGCTGGCGGAGTGCCACGACTGGTCGAAGCGTGCGCTCGCCGGGCTGGGCACGGCTTCCGCTGGCAGTGCCGCAGAGATGCATCTGCAGGCGGCCGTCGGCCTCTCGCAGATGTTCACGCGTGGCCACAGCGACGAGGTGCGCCATGCGCTCGAACGCAGCCTGCGGGTGGCCGAGGAGCTCGGCGATTCCCGCAGCCAGGTCGAGCTGCTGGGGCGGCTGCAGATATTCCACGAGCGCATCGGCGACTTCGTCGAATCGCTCAGCCACGCCAGGCGCTGTGCCGACGTGGCCGCGTCCATCGACGACGCGACGGCGCAGGCGACCGCCAATTCGCTGGTGGGCCTGTGCCACCACCTGGTGGGCGACCAGCCCCGCGCGCGGCATTTCCTGGAGGCCGCGATCGCCGGTGCCTCGGTGTCGCGGCAGCGCAGCAGCATCCACGCGGGCTTCGACTTCCACAACCGCGCATGCATCGCGCTGGCCAGGACCCTGTGGCTGCAGGGCCATCCCACGCAGGCCGTGGTCGTCGCCCAGCGTGCGGTCGAGGAGGCCAGGCACCTGAACCACCCGGTCACGCTGTGCATCGCCCTGATATGGGCCGTGTCGGTATACATGTGGGTCGGCGACCTGGCGCGGGCCGAGCAGGACATCGACCGCTTCATCGCCTATGCGGAATCGCATTCGCTGACGCCGTACCTGGCAGTGGGCCGCGGGGTGAAGGGCGAACTCGCGGTGAAGCGCGGCGATGCAGCAAGGGGCGTGCAGGCGATCCAGGAGTCGCTGATCGAGCTGCGCGCGTCACGCTACGAGTTGCTCACCACCTCGTTCAACATCACGCTCGCCGAAGGCCTGAACGCCATCGGCAGGAACGGCGAGGCGCTGGAGCTGATGAACGACACGCTCGCGCTGGTGCATGCCAAGGGAGACCTCTACAACCTTCCGGAACTTCTTCGCGTGAAGGCGCGGGCTTTCTCGGGTGCCGTGCCGCCGGACATGGCGAGCGCCGAAGAATCGCTGCTCGAAGCGCTGGCTGCCAGCAGGCAGCAAGGGGCACGCTCGTGGGAGCTGCGCGTGGCAATGGACCTGGCTCGCCTCCGGGAAAAAGCGGGGTGCGGGCGGGAGGGAAGGGAACTGCTGGCCGGCGTGCTCGCCCACTACACGGAGGGCTTCGAAACCGCGGATCTGCAGGAAGCCGAGCGGCTGCTCGACGGGTCGATGGACTAGGGAAGGCGCGGCCGCGCCGCGCGCTTCCTCGACGGGAAGCGGGCGGCGGGCTGCGGCCGGGAAACGATCATCGAGATTTCCCGGCGTCGGGAACGATGGAAGCAGATGCGATGCGCATCGATGGCCGCTTACAGCGTTCCCTCGGTCACGCCGTGGGCCGCCGTTGCGCGTGCCTGCGCGCGCACCGTCGAACGATCGAGCGTGCTGGTGAACGCCTGCGGCACGCCGGCGTCGGCACCGTCGGCATAGAGGTTGCCGGCGCGGGCAGCCGCCACGGCTTCGGCACGCGTGTCCGAGCGCTTGGCCAGGGTGGGCAGCGCGGGAGCGACGTCCGCCGAGGCGCCTTCGCGATAGGGGTCTGCGCTGTGCGAGGCGACGACAGCCTCGGCCCGGACGCCGGCGCGGCTCGCGCTGGAGTGGAACTGCAGCACGCCCTGGTATTCCTCGGCGCTCGCGCCCAAGGCGAACAACGACGAGACGGCTGCGGCGGCGAGGAGGACGGAAGCTTTCATGATGAATCCTTTCGGTTGGGTGATGACAATTGGCAATAAGGTTTGCAAGAGGGTTTGTCAGCCGGATCGCATGTGCTTTTCCGAACTGATGGAGAGATTGTTCGGCGCATGAGGCGGCTCGTGAGCGGTTTGCGTATGCCTCTGTATCCGGGCCGTATCCGCCAACAATAAATTTCAAAACGACCCGTGCGGCCTCTCAGGGCGCGAGCCGCGTGAACACGTAGTCGTGGTTCTTCACCAGCGACTGGTGGCAGGCGAAGCAGGTCTGGTGCTGTGCCAGGTCCGCGGGCTTGCCGTCGATGAAGCGGCCGAAGCCCCAGCCGCCGGTGGCGGCGTATTTCTTCGAGTCCTTGACCATCACCTGCACGGTGGTGGCCGCGCCAGGAATGGAGGCGGGCGCGAACTCGGGCGACTGCACGTGTTTCCATGCCAGCTTGACGAGCACGGTCCCGTCGGGAAAGGGCAGCGTGCCCTGGTCGTAGGCCTTGATCGCCTTGGTGTTGCCGAGCACGACGCGCAGTTCGTTCAGCGGCTCGGCCTCGATGGCGGGCGCGATCAGCTGCCACTGCCGGTAGCCCTTGGGCAGGGTGACGCCGTAGATCGGCGATGCCTGCGGGTCCGGCGCGGCAGCGCGGGTCTCCTTCGCCGCAATGGGAGCGACCGCGAAGGTGGCCAGGGCGGCTGCGAGCGCGAGAACGCCTGCGCCGACGAACTTCGCCGGAGCGCCTTTGAGGGAAAGGGGAAATGCCTTCGCCGCATTCGTGCTGGAAGGCTGGTGCGTGTGTGGGTTGTTCATGGGTGGACTGTGCTGTTGGACAAGAAAATGCCCACGACACGCGGGACCGCGCCCCGGGGCGCGCCGATGGTCCGCCGCCTTCTTCCCTGTCTCCGCACACTGCGTATGCGCGTGTATCGCGCTTCGCCGGTCCACACACTACGTTACCGGGGCGTACTGTCGCGCTCTTGGGCCCGCACACCCGCGGCGGCCTGCCGTGCGCCGTCGAGCACGCGCGGTGAAGTCCTGCACGAAGGCGCAGGCGTGAAGGCGGACCGGGCCCGGGTCAGTACAGCTCGATGGTCTGGCGCAGCAGCCCCGATGCATCGGCGCTCGGCCCGACGAGGATATCGACCTCGCCAGCCTCGAACAGGGGCTGCAGGTCCGGACCGGGATAGCGCAGTTCGGCCGCCGGCAACTCCAGTTTCACGGAGCCGGTTTCGCCGGGCGCCAGCCGCAGCTTCGCGTAGCCCTTGAGCTCCAGCAGCGGCCGGGTGACCCGGCTCACCTTGCGGCGGGCGAACAGGAAGACCGTCTCCTCGGCCTCGCGCGCGCCGGTGTTGCGCAGCCCGATGCTGATTTTCAGCGTGTCCTGCTCGCTCACCCGCTTCTGTTCGACCTGCAATTCCTCATAGCCGAACCTGCCGTAGCTCAGGCCGTGGCCGAAGGCATAGAGCGGCGAGTTGTCGACGTCCTGGTACTTGCTCGTGAAGTAGTCGGCGGGGTTCATCGGCCGGCCGGAAGGGCGCTGGCCGAAGAAGACCGGCACCTGCCCGACGGCGCGCGGCCAGCTCATCGGCGTGCGGCCGCCGGGGCTTGCCTGGCCCGTGACCACGTCGGCGATCGCATTGCCGGCTTCGACGCCGAGGAACCATGCGGCCAGCAGTGCATCGGCGTGCCCGGCCAGCCAGGGAACGACGAGCGGACGGCCCGAGAACAGGATCGCGATGACGGGGATGCCCAGCTTCTTCGCGCGGGCCATCACCGCTTCGGCCAGGGCCTGCTGCCGGCCGGCGAGAGCGGGCGTGGCGCGGCTGGCCGCTTCGCCGCTCATCGTGGCGCGTTCGCCCAGGCACAGCAGCACGGCGTCGGCGCCGTCGCACAGCGCGACGGCGGCGTCGATGCCGCTGTCGTCGTCGCTCTCGATGGCGACGCCGGGCGCGTGGCGTATCTCGGCCTGCGGCAGCGCGGCGCGAAGGCCGCCCAGCACGGTGACCGCCGGCTCGTGTTCGCCGGCGCCCCACCACGGGCCTTTCATTTCGGTGTTGGCGTCGGCAAGAGGGCCGATGACGCACAGCGTCTTCGCCGAAGCAGGCAAGGGCAGGGTGTCGCGCTCGTTCCTGAGCATGACGATGGCCTTGCGCGCTGCGTCGCGCGCTATCGCTCGCCGTTCGGCGACAGCCTGCGTGGACTCCGGTGTCGCTCCACGGCGGTAGGGGTCGTCGAACAGGCCGAGCTGTTCCTTCAGCCGCAGCACGCGTCGCACGCTCGCGTCGATCTCCTCGATGGTCACGCGCCCCTGTTCGAGCGCTACCGGCAGGCCCTTGCGGTACGCGTCGGCCATCATGTCGATGTCGACACCGGCCTTCAGCGCCAGCACCGCGGCATCGACCAGATCGGCGGCGACGCCGTGCTTGATGAGTTCGGCGATCGCGTTGTAGTCGCTGACGATCACGCCCTCGAAGCCCATCTCGCCGCGCAGCCAGTCGCGCAGCAGGGGGACGTGCGCCGTCATCGGCACGCCGTTGAGATCGGTGAAGGCCGGCATCAGCGTCGCGACGCCGGCGCGCACGGCGGCCGCGAAGCCCGGCAGGTGCACTTCGTGCAGGGTGCGCTCGGAGATGTCGACGGCGGCGTACTCCCGCCCCGCGTTGACGCCGCCGTATGCGACGAAATGCTTCGCGCAGGCGGCCAGTGTGCCGGCCGACGACAGGTCGGTGCCCTGGAAACCGCGAACCTTTGCCTGCGCGATGCGCGCGTTGAGCCAGGGGTCTTCGCCCGGGCCTTCGGCGGTGCGGCCCCAGCGCGGATCGCGCGACACGTCGAGCATCGGCGCGAAGGTCATCGCCAGGCCGTCGGCCGCGCCTTCGCGCGCGGCCTCGCGCGCCGTGCGCTCCCAGAGTTCGTCGTCGAAGGCGCCGGCCTCCGCGAGCGGAATCGGGAAGAGCGTGCGGTGGCCATGGATGATGTCCAGGCCGATCAGCAGCGGAATGCCCAGCCGCGACTTCTCGACGGCCAGCCGCTGCATCTCGTGCGTGGGGCCGGCCCCGACCATGTTCAGCAGGTTGCCGACGGTGCCGTCGATGATCGACTGCGTGGAGTCTCCCGCGAGCACCGGTCCGGTGACCGTGTAGCTGGAGGCGGTCATCGTGAGCTGGCCGAGCTTTTCGGCAAGCGTCATCCGGGCCATGAGGGAATCGATGCGGCTCATCAGGGATTTCGAATAGAACCCAGGGGCCTCAATGATGGCATGCTGCGGGGCAGGGCCATCGGCCATGTGGTGTGGTCGATGATTCGGTGAAACCAAACGTCACACCGAAGACGACAACGACGAAAGGATCCGTTCGTGTTGAAGGATGAGAGAACCCCGAAGGAACTGGCTGCGCTGCCCGACGAGGCCTTGATCGAGGCCGTGCAGCGGCAGACCTTCCGCTATTTCTGGGACGGCGCCGACGCCGCCAGCGGCCTTGCGCTCGACCGCCGCACGCTGGTCGCCGCCACGGGCGAGGACCTGGCCGACGAGCGCGTCGCGATCGGCGGCACGGGCTTCGGCATCATGGGGCTGATCGTCGCGGTGGAGCGCGGCTGGGTCTCGCGCGACGCGGCGCTGGAGCGGCTGGGCCGCATGCGAGACGCGCTCCTGCGCGCCAGGCGCTATCACGGCACCTTCCCGCACTTCATGGACGGGGCGAGCGGCGAGACGATTCCGATGAGCCCGAAGGACGACGCGGGCGACCTGGTCGAGACCTCGTTCCTCTGCATGGGCCTGCTCTGCGCGCGCCAGTATTTCAACGACGACACGGCCATGGCGCGCCGTCTTCGCGCCGACTTCGACATGCTCTGGCACGAGGTCGAGTGGGACTGGTTCACCCAGGGCGGACGGGACGTGCTGTACTGGCACTGGAGCCCGAACCACGGCTGGGCGATGAACCACGAGGTGCACGGCTGGAACGAGTGCCTCATCACCTATTTCATGGCCGCGGCGGCGCCGCGCCACGCGATCGACCCGCGGGTCTACCACCGCGGCTTCGCTTCGGGGCCCGACTTCCTCAACGGCCGCTCGTACCACGGCATCGAGCTGCCGCTGGGCCCGCCGAACGGCGGCCCGCTGTTCTTCGCGCACTACTCGTTCTGCGGTCTGGATCCACATGGCCTGAAGGACCGCTATGCCGACTACTGGAGCCTCAACACCCGCCACGTGCAGGTCAACCGCGCGCACTGCATCGCCAACCCCCGGGGCTTCGCGGGCTACGGCGAGTCGTGCTGGGGCCTGACCGCCAGCGACGACCCCGACGGCTACCTCGCGCATGACCCGAACAACGACAACGGCACCATCTCGCCGACGGCGGCGCTGGCCAGCCTGCCATATGCACCGGCCGAGGTGATGCGGGTGCTGCGGCACTTCCTCGACGTGCACGGCACGCGCGTTTGGCGGGACTACGGCTTCATCGATGCGTTCTGCGAGTCGCGCGGCTGGTTCGCCGACACCTTCCTGGCCATCGACCAGGGCCCCATCGTCGTGATGATGGAGAACCATCGCACGGGCCTGCTGTGGAAGCTGTTCATGAGCGCGCCGGAGGTGCAGGCCGGGCTGCGGCGGCTGGACTTCAGCAGTCCGCATCTGGGGGCGTCGGCGTCGTGAGTCCTGGCGCGGCGAATCGACAAGACCCGGGCTTCGAGTCCTGGCTCGAAGGGCAGCTGCGCCATTCGGCGGGCGCGATGCTGTCGAGCATCTCGCCGGTGTCGATCGTCAAGCATCGCCCGGGCTTCGGGCAGACCGTGCGGCCGGTCGCCGGCGCCATCGTCGCCTCGCCCGTGCTCGGCGACTACAACCCCGACCCGGACTACTTCTTCCATTGGTTCCGCGATTCGGCCGTCGTCATCGACGCGTTGCGGCTGCTTTACAGCGACGGACACATCGGCGCCGAGGCACTGCGGCATCTGCGCGACTTCACCCGCTTCAGCCTTGCCCTGAACGGGCTCGACGGCCGGGCGATTGCCGCCGTGCCGGACCGCAGGGCGCGCGTGGCTCCCGAACTGCTGCAGTACCTGCGCGAGGACCATGACCTGGCAAGCGTCCACGGCGACGCGGTCGTCGCCGAGACGCGGGTGAACCCCGACGGCACGCTGGACATCCTGCGCTGGGCGCGACCCCAGCACGACGGACCGCCGCTGCGCGCGCTGGCGCTGCTGCGCTGGGTGGCCGGCGGGCATCTCGAGGATGCGGACCTGCTGGCCGAGGTCGCGTCGCTGGTCCGCTTCGACCTCGAGTTCACGCTGCGCCACTGGCGCGAGCCGTCGTTCGACATCTGGGAGGAAGAAAGCGGGCATCACTACTACACGCTGCGAGTCTCGGCAGCGGCACTGGCCGAAGGCGCGGCATGGCTGGACGGCCTGGGGGAGACGGCTCAGGCATTGCACTGCAGTGAAGAATCGCAGGCCGTGCTGCGGCTGCTCGACGGCTATCGGGTCGATGACCGCGGCGCGACGCATGGCTACTACCGTTCGCGCGTGCTGGCGGACGGCGGGCCCGGCCCGAAGGCGCTGGACATCGCGGTGATCCTCTCGGCGATCCACTGCGCCGGCACCGGGGCCATGCACGGCCCGGCCGATCCGTGCATGCAGGCCACGCTGGCGCGGCTCGACGCGCTGTTCGACGCGGCCTATCCGATCAACCATGGCCGCTCCTCGAACCGTGGCGCCGCGATGGGCAGGTATGCCGGCGATGTGTACTGCTCAGGTGGTGCGTATTACTTCTCGACGCTCGGCGCCGCCGAGTTCTGCTTCCGCGCCGCGGCGGCGCATGGCGGCGACGAGCACCGGCGCGACCAGTGGATCGGGCGCGGCGACGCCTATCTCGCCACCGTGCGCGCCTACACGCCGGCCAGCGGCGATCTGTCCGAGCAGTTCGACCAGCGCAGCGGCGAGCAGACTTCGGCGAAGCAGCTGGCCTGGAGCCACGCCGCGTTCATCTCGTGCGTGTCGGCGCGCCGCGCCGCGCTCGCCGCTTCCGGGGAGCCGCGCTGACGATGAGCGAGAGGGCAGAGACCCCCCGCGCCGAGCCCGTCGCAAGGGTCGGCGTCTTCCGCCAGGTCGGCGAGCTGATCGGCGCCCTGCGGGGCTCTCCGGTCTCGAAGAAGCTGGTCGGGCTGATCGGTGCGATCGTCGTGGTCGTGGGGCTCACGGCCTACGGGCAGATCGAGCTCAACAGCTGGAACAAGCCTTTCTACGATGCCATTTCGCGCCGCGACCTGAACGAGTTCATCGTGCAGGTCGGCGTGTTCGCCGTGATCGCGGGCGCGCTGCTGGTCCTGAACGTTGCGCAGCGGTGGCTGGGCGAGACTCTGCAGCTGAGGCTGCGCGAGGCCGTGGTCAATGACCTCGTGGGGCTGTGGCTGCAGCCGCGCCGCGCGTTCTGGCTGCAGGCCAGCGGCCCGATGGGCGCCCATCCGGACCAGCGCATGCACGAGGACACGCTGAAGCTGTGCGACCTGTCGGTCAACCTCGGCGTGGGCCTGCTGCAGGCCACGATGCTGTTCGGCAGCTTCGCGAGCGTGCTGTGGGTGCTCTCCAAGGACTTCAGCATCTTCTTCAACGGCCAGGACCACGTGCTGCCGGGCTTCATGCTGTGGGCAGCGATCGCGTACGCGGTGGCCGGCTCGCTGGTGACCTACTGGGTCGGCAACGGCCTGATCTCGCGCAACGCCGAGCGCTATGCGCGCGAGGGCGAGCTGCGCTTCTCGCTCACGCGCATCAACGAGCATCTCGACGGCATCTCCCTGGCCGGCGGCGAGGCCGACGAGAAGCGCCGCGTCGCCGTGCATTTCGGCGACGTGCTGCGCGCCACCTCGCGCGTGGTGCTCGGGCTGACCAACCTGACGTGGGCCACGGCGGGTTTCGGCTGGATCACCGTCATCGCGCCGACGCTGGTGGCAGCGCCGCTGTACTTCTCGGGCAAGGTGTCCTTCGGCGGCCTGATGATGGCCGCCGCCGCCTTCACGCAGGCGCAGTCGTCGCTGCGCTGGTTCGTCGACAACTTCAGCATCATTGCCGACTGGCGCGCCACGCTGCTGCGCGTGACCGACCTGCGCCGGATGCTGGCGTCCGACCTGGAGGCGCAGGCGGGCGGCAGCCGCATCGCCTACGAGGAGGGTGAAGCCGGGACGCTCGCGATGGAGGCGCTCGATGTCCGCTCCTGGAACGGCCACGACCGGCTGGACGTGCCGGCGCTCGTCGTGCGCCGCGGCCAGTGCGCGCTGATCCTCGGCACGCCGGGTACCGAGAAGACGCTTCTGTTCCGGGCGCTCGCAGGCCTGTGGCCCTGGGGCTCGGGCACGGTGCGCCGGCCGGACGGCGAGACCATCCACTACATGCCGCGCGGCACGCCCTACATTCCGCGCGGCACGCTGGCCGAGGTGCTGTCGTATGCGATGGAGCCGACGACCTATCCGAGGGAAGCGATGGTGGCCGCCCTGGAGAGCGTGGGCCTGCAGCGCCTCGAACCGCTGCTGGACAGGACGGGCCGCTGGGAGAGCGACCTCAGCATGGACGAGCAGCTGCGGCTGGGCTTCGCCCGCGTGGTGCTGCAGGAACCGCCCTGGCTGGTGATGGACGAGGCCTTCAGCGCGTTCGACGACGACACGCTCGAACTCATCATCGGTGCCTTGGGCAAACTCACGCGCACGGGCATCATTCACATCGGCTCGGCCGGCGGGGCGCACGACCGGCTGTTCACGCAAGTGGTTCATCTGGTCAAGGCGCCGCACGACGTGCCCGAGGAGCCGCGACCATGAGACGCAAAGAGTCGACCGTCAGCCGCGTGCGCCGCGCCCTCATGCGGCTGGGCGTCGCGCTGCCTGCCTTGCCCTCATGGGCCTGGGCGGCGGATTTCGGCTTCCGGCCGCCGCGCGATCCGGAGGATGCCGCGGCCGAGGGCCTGATGCGGGACCTGGCCGAGCGCATCCTGCCGGTGTATCAGGACGCGGACAAGGACGCCTTCCTGGCCAACGTGACGGCCCTGCAGATCGTCAGCGGCGCCTATCGTGCGGCCCAGGACAGCAGCCGCTCCCTGCGCGAGCGCCGCAAGGGCAAGCCCTTCGACGTGCTGGCCGAGCGCGCGACTCTCGACGGCATCTATGCGGGCGCGCGCATGCTCGAGGCGCAGGGGCGCGTCGGCTTCGCCGAAGCCTACGCGCGCTCTTTCGACGAGCTGGTATCGCCGCTGGACAACGCGCAGGCCCAGGCCGTCATGGCGCGGCTGGAGATTCCGGCGGCGGCGTTCAGGGAGCCGCTGCGCCAGGCCTTCGATCTCTGGCGCGCCAAGGGCAGCCTGCCGGAGGCCGAGGCCCTGGCGCTCGTGCGGACCTGGCTGTCGTACCAGTCGCGCCGCAGCTTCAGCGGGCTGCTGCCCGAGCTGTTCGCGGCGCAGAACGGCAGCCGCTACGTGGCGCAGGCCGACGTCAGGATTCCCGTGCGCGGGGGAGTCATCCATGCCAGCATGGTCCGGCCCGGCCGCGCGGAAGGGGCGCTGCCGGCGCTGCTGCGCTTCACGCTGGACCCCGCCGAGGACGACGCGCGGCGCAGCGCGGCCAGGGGCTATGTCGGCATCACGGCGTACGTGCGCGGCCGCACGCCCGACGGCAAGGGCGCCGTGTGGCCCTTCGTCCGCGACAGCGAGGACGCCGCCGCCGTCATCGACTGGATCGCCCGGCAGGCGTGGAGCGACGGGCGCGTGGTCATGCTCGGCGAGGGCTATTCCGGCTACGCCGCCTGGGCGGCAGCCCGCAGGAGGCCGGCGGCGCTCAAGGCGATCGCCACCATCGCGCCGATGGCGCCGGGCATCGACTTTCCGATGGCCGGACAGATCTTCCGCAACGCCATGGTCCGATGGGCGCAGGAACATGCGCTGGCCGAGCCGCTGCACGCGAGCACCAACGGCGATGCCGACGCCGGCCCGGATGCCGTCTGGCAGGCGCTCGATGCTCGCTGGTATCGCGGCAATCGTCCCTATTGGGACATCGACCGCGTCCTCCTGGGCAAGCGCAGCAGGCTGATCCGCACGTGGCTGACGCACCCGAGCCACGACCGCTACTGGCAGAAGTTCCTGCCATCGGCGGATCAGTTCGCGCGCATCGACATCCCGGTGCTCAGCTTCGCGGGCTACTTCGGCGCCGACGCCGGCGCGCTCCACTTCCACCGCGAGCATCTGCGCAACCGGCCGCAGGCCGACACGACGCTGCTGCTCGGCCCCTACGACGCGAGCTCGATCCGGCGCGGCATGGCGACGACGCTGCGCGGCTATACGCCGGACCCCGTTGCGCATGTCGACCTGCCTGAGCTGCGCTACCAGTGGATCGACCACATCCTCAAGGGCGCGAACAAGCCTGCGCTGCTGGCGGATCGCGTCAACTACCAGGTGATGGGGGCGGACCAGTGGCGCCATGCTCCGCTGCTGGAGGCGCCGGAGCGCGCGCCGCTGCGCCTCTATCTCGACACCAGCGCGCGCGGCGAACCGCATCGGCTGCTGCCTGCGCCGGCCGAGGAGGGCGGCAACGCGCGGCTGTCGGTCGACCTGGCCGACAGGCGCGACGTGCGCACCCCCTGGCCCGACGCGCTGCGGATGAAGCAGCTGCCGGCGCGCAACAGCATCAGCTTCGTCGGCGATCCGCTGCCCGATGGCACCGAGATCATCGGCAGCCTGCGCGGGGTGTTCGACATCACGCCCTCGCGGCAGGACGTGGACTTCAGCGTCTCGCTGTACGAGCAGACGGCAAGCGGCGAATGCCAGTTGCTTTTCGATCCCTATGACTTCCGCGCGAGCTATGCGGGCCATCGCGTGCGTCGCCGGCTTCTGCGGGCGGGCGAGCGCCAGCTGCTTGCCTTCACCGTCGAGCGCGTCACCGCCTGCAGGCTGGCGGCGGGCAGCCGCCTCGTGCTGGTGGTCGGCATCAACAAGCGGCCCGACCGGCAGATCGACTACGGCAGCGGCAAGGACGTGAACTCGGAGACCATCACCGACGCGAAATGGCCTCTGCGCGTGCGCTGGCATGCGCGCAGCTACGTCGAGATCCAGACCGGCAAATCGTCCTGATTCACTAAGCTTGCCCGGTGCCGATCACGACGCCTTCGCAGGGCGCCAGCATCAGCGGCTCTTCGATCGATCCGGCGCGCGCGGGATCGGTCGATGCCAGCACGACCGGCTGTCGCGGCAGCAGCGACGGCTGCACAGGCGCCGGAGTGCCGCCGAAGTTCAGAACAACCACCAGCCGCTGCCCGTCGCTCTCGCGCGCATAGGCGAGCACCTCGCTCCCGGCTTCGAGCGCTTCGTAGCTGCCCCGGTGCAGCGCGGGCTGCGCGCGGCGCAGCGCGATCAGACGCCGGTAGAGCGCCAGCATGGACCCGGCGTCGCGCGACTGCGCCTCCACGTTGCACGTGCGCCAGTCGGACGCCAGGCGCAGCCAGGGGCTGCCCGTCGTGAAGCCGGCGTGCGGGGCTGCGCTCCACTGCATCGGCGTTCTCTCCGGGTCGCGGCCCAGGCCCATGCCGGGCTTGTTCTTCTCGAACGGGTCCTGGACTTCGTCGGCGGGAATGGGAACGTCCGTCATGCCGATCTCGTCGCCGTAATAGAGCGTGGGCGTACCGCGCAGCGTGAGCAGCAGCATGGCCGCGAGCCGCGCCATCCGCGGGCCGACGCGGCTCGCGATGCGCGACCTGTCGTGGTTGCCCAGCACCCAGTTCGGCGCGGCGCCGGGGGGCAGGGCGGCTTCGTAGTCGCGCACCAGCCG
Organism: Variovorax sp. V15; assembly: GCF_041154425.1. Taxonomy (NCBI): domain Bacteria; kingdom Pseudomonadati; phylum Pseudomonadota; class Betaproteobacteria; order Burkholderiales; family Comamonadaceae; genus Variovorax; species Variovorax sp. V15. The sequence goes on along the minus strand of NZ_AP028659.1, from coordinate 4,555,905 downwards.
GTCGATGAGCGCGGCCTGCCATTCGGTCGCGATCAGCTGGAAGTTGAAGGGCAGCTGCACGCCTTCGAGCACGCCCCGGGCGTTGAGGCCGTAGTAGGCGACCAGGCGCGCGAGCGGCAGGTAGAGCTCGCCGATCAGCACGCGCGACGAGCGCACGTCGCTGAACTCGTCGACCACGCGGCGCATCTCGGCCACGATGGGCTGCACCTCCGGCAGGTCGGTGTTGTAGAGCATCGTCAGGCGCAGGAAGGGGTCCTGGCCCTCGACGAAATCGGGGTTCGGCGGGTTGTCGCGGAACTGCGCGTCCTTGACGATCTGCGAGAGCACGTCGACGCGGAATCCGTCGACGCCTCGCCGCAGCCAGAAGCGCAGCACCTCGTACATCGCGGCGCGCACCTCGGGGTTGCGCCAGTTGAGATCGGGCTGCTCCTTCAGGAACGAATGGGCGTAATACTGGCCGGTGGCCTCGTCGAAGCTCCACGCCGGGCCGCCGAAATTGCCGAGCCAGTTGTTGGGCGGCCCGCCGTCGGGCGCCGGATCGCGCCAGATGTACCAGTCGCGCCGCGCATCGGTGCGAGCCCTGCGGCTGTGCACGAACCATGGATGACGGTCCGAGGTGTGGTTGGGCACGAAGTCCAGGATGAGCCTGAGGCCCTTCGCATGAGCCTCCCGCACCAGCGCATCGAAGTCGTCCAGCGTGCCGAAGCGCGGATCGATGTCGCAGAAGTCGGAGATGTCGTAGCCGAAGTCGGCCATCGGCGAGGGATAGATCGGCGATATCCAGACGGCGTCGACGCCGAGTGCGACCAGATGGTCGAGCCGGGCGCGGATGCCGTCGATATCTCCGATGCCGTCGCCGTTGCTGTCCTGGAACGAACGCGGGTAGACCTGATAGACGATTCCGTACTTCCACCAGTCGTCAGCTGACATCGTGATTCCCTTGCCCAGGCGTCGATCGGGCCATTGTCTCCAGAAAGCGCGCCGGGCATTCCCGGGAGCGCCGGAATCTCCAGATATCCAAGTCGCCACGTCTTTGCCGAGCCTGTCGGCGGAAAAAGTCAAGAGGCGGTTGCCTCGAATACAGGCACTCTGGCGACGGCCCGCACGGATGCTGGCAACGCCGATGTTGTCCCTGCGTTATCCACAAAGATTTCCACAGACTGGTGGAACAACTTTCTGCTGGAACACTGTCCCGGCGCGGCGCGCACCGTCTTCGTGAACGCACCTGCATTGCGCATCTCGACGCGAGATACGCCGATCTTCAATCCATATGAATCTTGCGTGGAAACCCGCAACGGCGAGGCGGGGTGTGGACGCGACCATCGCCTGCAGCCGAACCAGGCGAAGGAAAGCGACGCACCCCATGAGCACCAGCACCATCGCGCAGCCCTGCGAGGGCCGCTTCGACAGCACCTCCGATGCCGTCTACCGCAAGGTCGGATGGCGGCTGATACCGCTGCTGTTCCTCTGCTACATCGTGGCGTACCTCGACCGCGTGAACGTCGGATTCGCCAAGCTGCAGATGCAGGGCGACCTGCGGCTCAGCGACGCGGTCTACGGGCTGGGCGCGGCATCTTCTTCATCGGCTACTTCCTGTTCGAGGTGCCGAGCAACGTGGTGCTGCACCGCGTGGGTGCGCGCCGCTGGATCGCGCGCATCATGATCACCTGGGGCCTGCTCTCGGCGGGCACCATGTTCGTGGGTTCGCCGTTGTCGTTCTACGTGATCCGCTTCCTGCTCGGAGCGGCCGAGGCGGGCTTCTTCCCCGGCATCATTCTTTACCTCACCTACTGGTATCCGGCCGCGCGGCGCGGCAAGGCGACCTCGCTGTTCCTCGCGGCGATCCCGTTCGCGGGCATTCTCGGCGGGCCGTTCTCGGGCTGGATCCTGCAGGGCATGGGCGGCGTGAACGGATGGGCGGGCTGGCAGTGGCTGTTCCTGCTCCAGGGGCTGCCGACGGTGGCGCTTGGCTTGATCGTGTGGCGCTACCTCGACGACCGCGTGAAGGACGCGCGCTGGCTCACGCCGGCCGAGCGCGAACTCATCGCCCGCGACATCGCCGCCGAGGCCGCGGGCAAGTCCGAGCCGCGCATCGCCGGCGTGCTGGGCAACGGCCGCGTGTGGCTGCTGGCGCTGGTGTACTTCGCCTACACCTCGGGGCTGTACGGCATCTCGTTCTGGCTGCCCAGCATCATCAAGGCGGCGGGTGTCAAAGGGGCGCTCGACATCGGCCTGCTCAGCGCCATTCCATGGACATTCGGCGTGATCGCGATGTATTTCATGGCCCGCAGCGCGGACCGCCGGCTCGAGTACCGCTGGCACAGTGCGACCGGCGCGGTGGTCGGCGCGATCGGGCTGATGCTGAGCGTAGCCTCCCACGGCGACGTGACGCTCGCGATGGCCGGGCTCACGCTGGCGACGATGGGCATCATGTCGACCTTCCCGGTCTTCTGGGGCATGCCCACGGCCTTCCTCGGCGGTGCGGCGGCGGCCGCGGGCATCGCGCTCATCAACTCCTTCGGCAATCTCTCGGGCTTCAGCGCGCCGTACCTGATCGGGCTCATCAAGGATGCGACGCAGAGCACCGATGCGGGGCTGCACATGCTCGCGGCGCTGCTGGTGATCGGCGCCGTGCTGGTGCTGTTCGTCGGGCGGGGCGCCACCTCGCCGAAGCGCTGATCGGTACCTGGCCAGGAGACATCCATGGACTCCATCGTGAACATTCCCGTGCGCTCGAACACACGGCGTTCGCCATCGCCCGAGCTGCTCGCCCTGCTGGAGAGCAGGTTCGCCGAGCGCTTCTCCACCAGCAAGAGCGTGCTGCTGCAGCATGGTACGGACGAGTCGATCTATCCGCCCCGGCCGCCCGATGCGGTGGTGTATGTGCGCAGCACGGAAGAAGCGGCTTTCGTGGTGCGAGCCTGCGCGAGGGAGCGGGTGCCGGTCATAGGCTTCGGTGTGGGCTCGTCGGTCGAAGGGCATCTGCTGGCGGTGGCGGGCGGCGTGTGCGTCGACTTCTCCCAGATGAACAAGGTGCTTGCGATCAGGCCCGGCGACCTCACGGCCACGGTGGAGGCGGGCGTCACGCGGGGGCAGTTGAACGCGGCGCTGCAGGGCACGGGTTTCTTCTTCTCGGTCGATCCCGGCGCCGATGCGTCCATCGGCGGCATGGTCGCGACGGCGGCTTCGGGCACCAACACCGTCCGCTACGGCACCATGCGAGACAACCTCGTGAGCCTCACGGTGGTCACGGCCGACGCAGAGGTCGTGCGCACCGCCTCGCGGGCTCGCAAGAGTTCGGCGGGCTACAACCTCACGCAGCTGTATTGCGGATCCGAGGGCACGCTGGGGCTGATCACCGAAGTCACCGTGCGGCTGCATCCGCATCCCGAAACCTATGCGGCCGCGGTGGTGCACTTTCCATCGGTGCGAGCGGTGGTCGACTGCGTCATCGAGGCGATCCAGATGGGTGTGCCGCTGGCGCGCGCCGAACTGCTGGACGCACTGACCATCCGCGCCGTGAACGCGCACAGCCGCACTACGCTCGGCGAGCATCCGACACTGTTCCTGGAGTTCGGCGGCAGCCAGGCGCAGATCGACGAGCAGGCGGGCATCGTGCGCGAGATCGCGAGCGGTCATGGCGGCGGCGCTTTCCAGTGGGCGAAGCGGCCCGAGGAACGCTCGCGCCTGTGGACGCCGCGCCATCACGCCTACTTCGCATGCCTGCAGCTGAAGGCAGGCTGCCGCAGCCTGAGCACGGATGCCTGCGTGCCGCTTTCCGCGCTCGCGCAATGCATCGAGGAGACGCAGGCCGACATCGCTGAACACGGGCTGCTGGTGCCGGTGCTGGGCCATGTCGGCGACGGCAACTTCCATTGCCTGGTGCTGGTGGACCCGGGAAATGCGGCGCAGAACGACGCCGCCGAGGCCTTCAGCCATCGGCTGGTGCAGCGGGCATTGCGCCACGGCGGGACTTCGACCGGAGAGCATGGCGTGGGGCTGCACAAGATGAGGTACCTGGTCGAGGAGCATGGCGAGCACACTGTGGCGCTGATGCGTGCAGTGAAGAAAGCGCTGGACCCGCATGACATCTTCAACCCCGGGAAGGTCGTCGCCCTGTCCCAGGGCTGAGCGCGGGTGTGCGATCTAGAATTTCCGGCCTTGCCTGCACCTCGCGGCGAGCGGCCGGAGGCCCCCTGATGGAGTTGCGCCAGTTCAAGTACTTCGTTGCCATCGTGGATTGCGGCAGCCTCTCGCGCGCCGCGCAGCAACTCTTCATCGCGCAGTCGGCCCTGAGCAAGCAGATGGCCGAGCTCGAATCCGAACTCGGCACGCAACTGCTTCTGCGCAGCCGCAACGGCGTTGCGATGACCGAGGCCGGCAAGGTCTTCTACGAATACGCGCAGGGCATCACCAAGCAGGTGCGCGACGCGAAGGCCGCGGTGCACGTCGCGGCCGAGTCCGTGGCGGGATCGGTGGTGGCGGCGCTGCCGCAGAGCGTGTCGCCGATGATCGCGCTGCCGCTGATGCGCGCTGCTGCGCGGCGCTATCCCGACGTGGTGCTGCATCTGAACGAGGAACTCACCGGCAACATGGCCGACCAGTTGCTGCGCGGCCGGGTCGACGTGGCGATGTTCTCGCCCACCATGCCCGAGGAGGACATCCGCTTCTTTCCGCTGGTGGAGGAAGACTTCGTTTTCCTCGACTCGCCCCAGAGCCCGCATGCGCTGCCGCCTGGTGACGTGAGCATCGCGCAGGCCACCGCGCGGCCGCTGGTGTGGCCGGCCCATGCCCACGGGCACTGCACGCGATGGCTCGTCGACACGGTGCTGGAGCAGGCGGGCCATCCGGCTGCGCGGGTGGCGGCGGAGATCAACTCCGTCTATACGCTGAAGGCGGCGGTGGAGGCAGGGCTGGGGCCGACGATCATGCCGTTCGGACTTGCGCAGCGCGAGGTGCAGGAGGGGCGGCTCGTGGCGCACCGCATCGATTCGCCTTCGATGCATCGCACGCTGGGGCTGTGCGTTTCGGTGCACCTGCCGACCACGAACGCCAAGCGCGCGGTGTGCACGCTGATCGGCGACGTGGTGCGCGACCTGTGCGAGAGCGGGCAGTGGGCCGGCGCGCGTGCGCTCGCGCCGGTGAAGAGCGCCGCGAAGACCGCCGCGAAGTAGGGCCGGCCCTTCGCTTCAGGCGCGGCGCTTGCGGGCCGCGGGCGCGGCCTTTGCAGCAGGGGTGAAGAGGCGCATGATGGCCTGGCGCACATCGGCCTGCATGTTCTCGACGGCCTTCGTGTCGCCGGACATGTGCTTCAGCAATGCCTGCTGGAAGAGCCCGTCGAACAGCGCATAGGTGGCCGATGGCGACATGCCGGGCTGCTCGCCGGAAAGCTCGGCGAAGCGGCTCATGATGCGCCAGATCATGTCTTCCAGGCTCTTGTCGATCTGCACGACGTCGGTGCGGAAGGCTTCCTCGAAAAGGGCCTGCGAGCGCAGGTCGTACCAGAGGCGGTGCACGTGGCCTTCGTCGCAGAGCGTGTCGCCCAGGCTCTTGAGGAAGCCGGCCATCAGTTCGTCGTAGGTGGTGGCGCTTTCCACCGCATGGTCGTAGCGCGTGACGCAGCGGGCCTTGTACTGCTTCACGCTGCAGATGATCAGGTCGACCTTGTCGCTGAAGTAGTAGTGCAGAACGCCGTGCGAGAACTCGGAGTTCTGCGCGATCTCGCGCAGGCTCGTACGCGCATAGCCCAGTGCCGCCAGTGTGGTCAGCGCGGCTTCGCCCAGCTCGGCTCGGCGCTCGGAGAACTTGTCGACCCGCGCCTTGGGCACTCGTTCAGCGTGTTTCTTTACCCGTTGATGTGTCGTCATTGAAAGCCGGGCCGCGTGGATGCCGACCCTGTGTTCCTCGTGATTGCAGAACATAGCACGCAAGCGGGAGAACCCGCATCCGGCGTGCCACGTACGCCATTCTAGAAAAACTTGACGAGTGACTAGAAAAATCTTGACAGTCGTAAAGTCGATTTCTAGGATGGCCGCTCCATCTCACAACATATCCACAGGAGACAAGTGATGGCCAAGTTCGACTTGAAAGGGCGCCGTGCGCTCGTGACGGGTGGTGCGCGCGGCATCGGCGCGAGCATCGCCGAGACGCTGGCCACCGCCGGCGCGTCCGTGATGATCGGCGACGTGCTCGCCGACCTGGGGCGGGAAACCGCCTCCAGGCTCGCTTCCTCCGGGGCCAAGGTGGGCTTCGTCCCGCTCGACGTCACGAAGGACGGCGACTGGGCCTCGGCCGCCGAGACCACGGTGAAGGAGCTCGGCGGCTTCGACATCCTCGTCAACAACGCAGGCATCGAGATCACCTCGCTGGTGGTCGACGTCGACGGCGACGACCTGCGCCGCATGCTCGACGTGAACGTGGCTGGCACCCTGCTCGGCATGAAGCACGCGTTCCGCGCGATGCGTCCCGGCGGCAGCGCGGGCAACGGCGGGGCGGTGGTCAACATTGCGTCGGTCGCCGCCACCATCGCATTCCCCGCCATCTCCGGCTACTCCGCCACCAAGTCTGCCGTCGACCGCGCAACGCGCGTCGCGGCCATGGAGTCAGGCAAGCTGGGCTACGGCGTGCGCGTGAATTGCATCTACCCGGGGCTCGTGCCCACCGAGATGGGCATGAAACTCGCCCAGGACATCGTGGCCGCCGGCCTTGCGCCCAGCGTCGAGGCGGCCGTGGGCGACGTGGTCGGCCAGACGCCGCTGGGCCGTCTCGGCGAAGTCGGTGACATGGCCGACGTGGTGGTCTTCCTCTGCTCCGACGCGGCCCGGTTCATCACCGGTGCCGGCATCGCGGTGGATGGCGGCATGGGCATGTAAGTCACGCAGACAAGCAATCAGGAAGGAGACACAACATGAGCAACAGCAAGAAGAAACCCGTCGTCGTCTACGGCGCTTCCGGCTACACCGGCCGGCTGGTATGCGAATACCTGCGCGAGTACAACATCCCTTTCATCGCCGCGGGCCGCAGCGCGCAGAAGGTGGAGGCGGCGATGAAGGCCAACGTGCCCGGCATCGAGACCGCGAGCTACGAGGTGGTGGAAGTGGCGCATTCGGTCGAGGCGCTCACCGAGCTCTTCACCGGTGCCTCGGTCGTGCTCAACACGGTCGGCCCCTTCGCCCGGTTCGGCCCTGAGGTCGTCGACGCCTGCCTCGCCGCCGGCTGCCACTACACCGACACCACCGGCGAGCAGGACTGGCTCATCACGCTCGACCAGAAATACGGCGCGCGCTTTGCCGCGGCGGGGCTGCTGCTCTCGCCGGGCCTCGCCCACATGTACACCACAGGCGAGATCGCGGCGCAGATCTGCCTGGAGACGCCCGGCCTCGACACCCTCGACATCGCCGTGTTCTGGGGAGGCAGCCCGACCATCGCATCCACCCAGACCATCCTGGTGAACGCCGCCACCTCCAAGGCCTTCTACCTGGAGCAGAACGAGTACGTCGAGTGGCAGCCCGACGCGGGCCTCTACCACCTGTCCATTCCCGGCCAGCACGAGGCGGCGCTTGCGCTGCCCTGGGGAGGCACCTCGCATCCGGTGTGGTTCAGGCGCGATCCGCGCGTGGCCAACGTGAAGGTGCTCGGCGGTGTCTTCAACAAGGCGCTGATGCAGGGCGTGCCGCAGATCGTGGCCGCCGCGCTCAAGGCCACCGAGGGCATGAACGACGACGACCGCTATGCCGCGCTGGCCCAGACCGCTTCGGGCGTGATGAACACCATGCCCCCGCGCGAGAACCCGCGCATCAACAAGTCCGTCGACTCGGTGCATGCCTCCGGGCCGCTGGGTCGCGTGCACTGCGTGATCTTCGGCAACTGCAACTACAAGCAGACCGGCCTGCTGCAGGCCTATGCGGCGGCCTCGCTGCTGCAGCAGCCGCCGCGGCGCGCAGGCTTCGCATCGGGTTGCCAGGCCTTCGGGCACCGCGAGCTGCTGGGGGCGTTGCGCGGCTTCGGACTGGTGCAGGAGCCCGTGTTCACCCGGATGGGCTGACTTCCATGCGCCTCGTCGACTATCTCGACAAGGGCGCCCAGCTGGGTGCCCAGGCGCCGTGCCTCACCATGGCCGGCAAGGACCTCGGCTACGGCGAAGTGCAGCGCATCAGCTGGCGCGTGGCGCGCGGCCTGCAGCGCGCCGGCATCGAGCCCGGAGACAAGGTGGCCGTGCTCTCGAGCAACGACGCCACCGCATTCGCCACGGTGTTCGGCATCTCGCGCGCGGGCTGCGTGTGGTGCCCGATCAATCCGCGAAACGAGGCGAGCGAGAACGCCTTCGTGCTCGACGCTTTCGACTGCGCCTGCCTGGTCTTCCACGGCAACTACGCGCCCATGGTCGAGCAGATGCGTTCGCAGCTGCCCAAGCTGCGCGCGCTCGTGTGCCTCGACCAGCGGCTGCCTTTCGCGCCTTCCATGGACGACTGGCTCGAAGGCCTGGACGATTCGCCGCTCGACATCGCGCCGCCCGATGACGTCGCGATGATCGCCGGCACCGGCGGCACCACCGGCCAGCCCAAGGGTGTGATGCTCTCGGGGCGCAACCTGGAAGCGATGTCCGCGCTGACGCTGATGGGCTATCCCTTCGAGGGCCGGCCCGTCTACCTCGCGCTCGCGCCACTCACGCACGCGGCCGGCGTGCTTTGCCTGCCGATCATGGCCCTGGGTGGGCAAGTGGTCATCATGCCCAGGCCCGATCTGGCCGAGTTCCTCGGCCTCGTCGAGGCGCATGGCGTCACCCACACCTTCCTGCCGCCCACGCTGATCTACATGCTGCTGCAGCATCCTCGGCTCGAGCAGACCCGGCTCGATTCGCTGCAGTGCTTCTGGTACGGCGCGGCGCCCATGTCTTCCGCGCGGCTCGAAGAGGCGCTGCAGAAGATCGGCCCCGTCATGGCCCAGCTCTTCGGCCAGACCGAGGCGCCGATGATGATCTCGATGATGTCGCCGCGCGAGCACTTCAACGCCGACGGCACCGTCGCGCGCCAACGCCTCGCGTCGGCCGGCCGGCCGGGGCCGCTGGTGCAGGTCGCCGTAATGAACGGCGAAGGCAAGTTGCTGCCCGCCGGCGAAAGCGGCGAGATCGTGGTGCGCGGCTCGCTGGTGATGCTCGGCTACTACAGGAATCCGGGCGCCACCGAAGAGGCTTCGCGCCACGGCTGGCACCACACTGGCGACATCGGCTACCTCGATGCAGACGGCTTTCTCTACATCGTCGACCGCGCCAAGGACATGATCATCTCCGGCGGTTTCAACGTCTATTCGGCGGAGGTCGAGCAGGCTCTGCTGCAGCACCCCGACGTGCAGGACAGCGCGGTGGTCGGCCTGCCCGACGACAAGTGGGGCGAGCGCGTGGTGGCCGTGCTGCAGCTGCACGACGGCAGGCAGGTGGATGTCGAGGACGTCAAGGCCTTCGTCAAGTCGCGCATCGGCAGCGTGAAGGCGCCCAAGCAGATCGAGGTGTGGCTCGACCTGCCGCGCTCCAGGGTGGGCAAGGTGCTGAAGAAGGAGGTGCGCGCGACGCTGCTGCAGCGCGCGGATCAGCCGCCGCGCTCGTAGTGGTCGTGGTGCGCCCGGCGCAGCTCGAACTTCTGGATCTTGCCGGTCGATGTCATCGGCAGCGCCGGTAGGAAGACGATCTTCTTCGGCACCTCGAAGCCGCCCAGGTGCTCCTTGCAGTGCGCGGTGAGCACGTCCTCGTCGAAGTCCGCCGGCGCATCGGGCCTGCGCGTGACGAAAGCGGTGATGGCCTCGCCCCAGCGCTCGTGCGGCAGGCCCACCACCGCCGCGTTGAGCACGGCGGGGTGCCGCAGCAGCACCTCCTCGACCTTGATCGAGGGCACGTTCTCGCCGCCCGACTTGACCATGTCCTTGAGCCGGTCGAGAAAGATCAGCTGCCCATCGGCGTCGAGCTTGCCCAGGTCGCCCGAGTGGTGCCAGCCGAAGCGCTGCGCGTTCGCCGTGGCCTCGGGGTCGTTGTAGTAGCCGAGCATCACGTTGGGGCCGCGAAAGACGATCTCGCCGACCTGCCCGGGCCCCAGCAGCTCGCCCTCGTCGCCCATCACCGCGACCTCGTTCACCAGCGTGCCCACGCCCCAGTAGGAGCCGAAGCGCCTGCGCTGCTCGTGCGCTTCGAAGATGGTGGCGCCTGGGTACATCTCGGTCTGGCCCGAGACGAGGGCGAAGTCCGGGCAGAACTCGTCGAGCAGGCGCAGCAGCAGCGTGCGCGACATCGGCGCCATCGCGTACACGCAAAGCCGCAGGCTCGAGATGTCCCGCGCGGTGCGCTGCGGGTGCGCGAGCAGCGCGCCGTACATCATCGGCAGGCCGACCATCACCGTGATGCGATGCCGTTCGATGGCCGCGAGCACCGCGCCAGGGTCGAAGCCGCGCAGCACCACCAGCGAGCCGCCCACCGCCAGCGCCGACATCAGCACCGTGTGCTGGCCGCAGTGGAAGAGCGGCAGCACGCTGCTCCAAACATCGGCGCGCTCGGGGCTGCTGCCCCATTCGACCATGTTGCTCAGCAGCACCGAATGCACCGAGGCGTGCGAATGCATCACGCCCTTCTGCCGGCCGGTGGTGCCGCTGGTGTACATGATGAGCGCGAGCTGCGTGCTGTCGATGGGCACCTCGGGCAGCGTCGCCGGGCCTTGCGCAATGGTCTGCGGCACCGTGGGCACGCCGGCGGGCGGCGCGTCGCCGTCGAGCACGCAGAGGATGGGCGCCACGCCTTTCTCGGCCAGCAGCTCGCGCAATTCGGGCCGCGCGTGCAGCGCCGTGTCGATCACCATGTGGCACACGCCGGCATGGCCGAGGATGTAGCCGATGGCATCCACCGCCAGCGCGGTGTTGATCGGCACCCACACGAGGCCCGCCTTCTGGATGCCCAGCATGGCGACCACCATCTGGATCGAGTTGTTGCACAGCATGCCCACGCGTTCGCCGCTCGCGAGGCCCAGGCCCAGCAGGTGGTGCGCGAAGCGGTTCGATGCGGCGTCGAGTTCGCTGTAGGTGATGCGGTGCTCGCCTTCGATCAGCGCGGTGCGCGCGCCGAAGCGGCGTGCGCTGCGATGGACCACGTCGCCCAGTGCGATGCGCGAGATGCGTGAATGGAACTGCGACGGCACAGGGCCGGGGGCGGCTGCGGGCATGCTCTTCGTCTCCGTTCTTCGATGATGCGTCGGGAATGCGCGCAGCCTAAGGCCGCATCCCGCGCCGCGTCTTGCGAAGACTGGCTACCGCCCCGCAGGCGGCCGAGAGGCTGCTAGAAGCGCGCCTTGAGAAAGGCCGATGGCCCTTGCAGCTTGACCTTCAGGCGCGACTCCGCGAAGTCGTTCTCGCGCGTCAGGTCGATGTTCGTCACGCCATAGGCCAGCACCACGCCGATGTTCTTCACGGGGAACCATTCCACGCCCGCCGAGGCGTTGTAGATGTTGCCGTGGAAGCGTCCGCTGCTCTTCCACACGCCGGAGGCGTCGGCGAAGAGCCGCAGGTCGGGCGTGATGGCGTGGCGCACGCCGATCTCGAGCAGCGGCGCCACGGTGCTGCCGCTGGAGCTTTCGCTGAGCGTGCCGATCTGGCCGTTCACCGAGGCCAGCGCGGTGGTGCCCAGCGTCGCCCGGTAGTAGGCCGCGCCGGCACCGACGCCGAACACGGTGTTGCCCGAGCCGATCCACCACTTGTACGAGAGCTTGGCGAAGTCGAGCTTGGTGCTGATGTTGGCGTTGCCGAAGGTGTTGAGCGTGCCGAAGGGGCCCAGTGAGGTGGTGCTGTCGATGCCGCCCGAATAGTCGCGCTTGTAGCGGTAGTAGTCGAAGGAGATGCCCTGGCTGTCGCCCAGCAGCAGGTCGGCCGAGATGCGCGGCATGGTGACGCGGCCGGGCTTGACGTCGCCCGTCTGCAGGGCGCCGTAGGCCGTGCCGAAGGAGGCGTCGAGCTTCGGATCGGCGCTGAAGCCGCCGACCGAGAGGCTGAAGCGGTCCAGCGCGGGCGAGGGGTCGGCGAAGGCCGGCACGGCGGCCAGCAGCATGCCGGCACCGAGCAGCGCGGGCTGGTGGATGAGGCTGGAGAGCAGGAAACGATCGCGGGAACGAGTGCGGCGATGCAGCGGCGTGAAGAGCGGCATGAAGCGGATCCTTGATGGCCCCGGAGGACCGGAAATGAATGAATGCCGCGGGCGCGCTGTCGTGACTTCAGGTGACGCTGGCGTGCTCCGGGCGGGGCTCCCTTGGACGGCAGCGACGACAGTAGTGGCGCGCGCACGTCCCGCGGATGCGCGGAATGCCGCAGTGGTTGTAGGAATTCCTCTACGCCGCGACGGCCATTGCGCGCCTTGGCGGGCGCTACAGTGCCGTCATGCGCAGACACCTTTCCACCACCACCGGCCCCCAGCGTCTTCTCTACGGTGCGGCCGCGGGCTGCGCCGTCGTCGCCGCGCTGATGCCGGTGCCGATGAGCGGCATGGCTCGCGGGCTGGCCGGCTGGTGCGCGGCCGTGGGCGTGTACCAGGTGCTGTCCTGGTGGCTGGCCAGTACCTTCGACGCGAGGCGCACGCGCGAGCGGGCGCAGTCGCTGGACCAGCCCAACGTGGTGATCCTGGTGTCGATGCTGGTGGTCGTGGCGATGAGCGTGGTGGCCATCGCCATGCTGCTGCAGCAGGTGAAGGGGCTGAGCGGCCTGGAGCGGGCGGCGCACATCGCGCTGGGCCTGGTGGCGCTGGCGGGCTCGTGGCTGACGATGCACACGATCTACGCCTTCCACTACGCGCACCGCTACTACATCGACCAGCGCGACGGCACGCCCGACGGCGGCCTCGACTTTCCGGGTAAGGGCGATGCGCCCGACGCGCCGGACTACTTCGACTTTCTCTATTTCTCGTACGTGATCGGCATGACCTCGCAGGTGTCCGACGTGCAGGCGACCTCCAAGGAGATGCGGCGCATCACGCTGCTGCACAGCGTGCTGGCCTTCGCCTTCAACATGCTGGTGCTGGCGCTCTCGGTGAACGTGGTCGCGGGCGCCGTTTAGGCGCCTCGCGATGCCCGTTCAGGCCGCGGCCTTGCGTGGCCAGCCGGGCTTGACGATGCCGGTCGACAGCGCCACGCCGCAGACGATCACCACCGCGCAGATCAGCATCCACTGCGTGATGCTCTCGCCCAGGAAGACCGCGCCGTAGAACAGCGCGAACACCGGCACCAGGAAGGTCACCGTCAGCGCGCGGGCCGGGCCGGCGCGCTCGATCAGTCGGAAGAACAGGATGTAGGCCACACCGGTACAGGCGATGCCCAGTGCCAGCAGCGCGAGCCACGCGCGCAGGCTGGGCATCTGCGCGGGCCAGAGCCAGATGGCGGGCAGGGCGAGGAATGCGGTGGCGCCGATCTGGCTGCCGGTGGCCGTGGTCAGCGCGGGCACGCCGCCCAGGTAGGCCCGCGTGGCGCTGGCCGAGATGCCGTAGCACAGGCACGCGCCCAGGCAGGCCAGCACCGCGAAGAGCGCGGCGTTGCCACTGGCGCCGGAATGCAGGCCGGCGTTGCGGCTGGCGAGCATTGCCACGCCGGCGAAGCCGATCACCAGTCCGACCAGCTGCCAGTTCGCCGGCCGCTCGCGGAACCAGGCCCACGCCACGAGCGCGCCGAACATCGGCGTTGTGGCATTGAGCACCGCCGCAAGGCCGGTGTTGATGGTCAACAGCGCGAAGCAGAAGAGCGCGAACGGCATGCCCGAGTTGAAGACGCCGACCAGCAGGCTGGCCTTCCAGTGCTTCGCCAGCGACGGCCCCTGTCCGCGCAGCAGCGCGATGGGCAGCAGGAACAGCGCGGCGATCGCCACCCGCACCGCGGCCGTCGGCAGAGCGCCGAACTCGGCGGCGCCGATGCGCATGAAGAGAAAGGAGGCGCCCCACAGCGCGCCCAGCAGCACCAGGTCGATGAGCCAGGCGGTGGGTGCGAGGGGCTTGGCGGGAGTGGCAGCGGCGATGTTGTTCTTCGTTGTGGTCATGCGGGCTCTGATCGGTCTCTTTCTTTCTTTCTCTTGCCATACGCCCGGATTGCTCAGATCGCCTTTTCGAGCTGCAGCAATGCCGTCTTGCGTTCGAGCCCGCCAGCGTAACCGGTCAGCGAGCCGTCCGAGCCGAGCACGCGGTGGCAGGGCACGATCACGCTGATCGGGTTGCGCCCAACGGCCGCGCCCACCGCGCGCACCGCGGCCGGGTTGCCCACGTTGACGCTCAGCGCGCCGTAGCTCGTGGTGGCGCCGGCCGGAATGGCCAGCAGCTGCTGCCACACGCTCTGCTGGAAGGCGGTGCCGTGCGAGAGGTCGAGCTTCATGTCGAAGCTGTCGCGCTTGCCGGCGAAGTAGTCGCGCAGCTGCGCAGCCGCCTCGACCAGCGCGGGGTGGTCTTCCTTCGCGACCCAGCCGCCGGTGTCGGGCCAGTGGCGCTGCTGGTCGAACCAGACGCCGGCCAGGCCCTTGTCGGTGGCGGCCATCGTGATGCCGCCCAGCGGCGTGTCGATGTGCGAGGTGTAGATGACTTTGCTCTTGAACTTCATGACGCTTCAGGCTGCGACGCCTGCCGTTGCAACAAGGGGAGAACCGGCGTCGTTCGCCGGAACAGGAGAAGGGGCCGCACCGGGCGCATGCCAGGCTCGCAGCACCGCGTAGCTGCGCCAGGGCCGCCAGGCCTGCGAGGCTTCGCTGGCGGCGCGCGCGGTGGTCACGCCCAGCGCCTTCTGCAGCGCGACGTCGCCGGCCGGAAAGGCGTCGGGCCAGCGCAGTGCGCGCATCGCGATGTACTGCGCTGTCCAGGCGCCGATGCCGGGCAGTTCCTGCAGCGCGGCGATGGTGGAGGGCACGTCGGCCCCCGCATGCAGTGCCAGCTTGCCGGCAGCCACTTCGCGGGCGATGGCGTGCAGCGCCGTCTGCCGCTGCCGCACGATGCCGAGGCGGCCCAGCTCGTCGCCGCTCGCGGCAGCGATGGCGGCCGGGGTTGGAAAGAGCCGGTTCAGCCCTTCGACGGGCGTGGCCAGCGGCTCGCCGAAGGCCTCGACCAGCCGCGAGCCCAGCGTGCGCGCCGCGGCCACCGTGATCTGCTGGCCCAGCACCGCGCGCACCGCGAGTTCGAAGCCATCGACCGCGCCGGGCACGCGCAGTCCGTCGCCATGCGGAAAGGCCGCGTGCAGTGCCGCGTTGATCGCCATCGGTTCCGCGTCGAGGTCGAACAGGGCACGGGCGCGGCTGATGACGATGGGCAGCACGGCGGCCAGCGAGTCGCTGACCGACAGCAGCATCTGCTCGCGTTCCAGGTCGAAGCGCAGCTGCAGCCAACCGGCGTGGGCCTGAGCGCCCTGCTGGATGCGCAGGGTGCGGATCAGCTTCACGTAGTCGGGCGTGCTGCCCTTGGCGGGCTCCTTGCCGTCGGCCGTGGAGACGACCTCCACGCCGCGCAGCGCGCGCCGCGCGAAGAAGCCCAGCATCGCGTTGGCGTCGTAGGGCGGGCGAAAGCCCAGCCGGACCTCGATGGCCTTGCCCTGGCTGCTACCGCTGCCATCCGCGTCGCCCCCGGCGCGCCGCAGCGCGCTCGGATTCAGGCCGTAGTGCTCCAGGAAGGCCGCGTTGAAGCGCCGCACGCTGGCGAAGCCGCTGGCCAGCGCGACCTGCGTCATCGGCAGGCGCGTGTCGGCGATGAGCTGCTTGGCGGCCAGCAGGCGGCGCGTCTGCAGGTATTGAAGGGGCGAGACGCCGAACTGCGACTCGAAGATGCGCCGCAGGTGGCGGTCGCTCACGCCCAGGCGTGCCGCGATCTGCGCGGCGCCGGGGCCGTCTTCCGACCAGGCGTCTGGCTCGTCGATCAGCCGTGCCGCCTGCAGCGCGAGGATGCGCGAGGCGTCTTCGGTCGACCAGCTGGCCGCGCGCGGTGCCAATTCGGGCCGGCAGCGCAGGCAGGGACGGAAGCCCGCGGCCTCGGCCTGTGCCGCATGGCGGAAGAACCGGCAGTTCTCGCGCCGCGGCAGTTTCACGCGGCAGACCGGGCGGCAATAGATGCCGGTGGATGTCACCGCGGTGAAGAACGACCCGTCGAAGCGCGCGTCATGCGTCTTCATCGCCAGGTAGCAGGCGTCGCTCTCGAGCGCTTCGGTGGAATGGTGGTTGGCAGGCATGGAGAAATGATACGGTTTCGACTCGTTTCAACTGGCCGTTTCCGGACATGTGGCCAGCCGGGCCCTTGCCTACAATGCCCGGTTTGCAAAACCATCAGGGAAACGCCTCTCCATGCAGCTCAGCGCGTCGATCTTCAAGGCCTATGACATCCGCGGCGTCGTGCCGGTCACTCTCGATGCGGAGGTGGCGCAAGCGCTCGGCAGGGCCTTTGGCAGCGCGGCCCGCGCGGCGGGAGAGAAGTCGGTGGCCGTGGGGCGCGATGGCCGCCTGTCGGGTCCCGCACTGGCCGAGGCGCTCATCAAGGGCCTGGTGGCCACCGGCATCGAGGTCATCGACGTGGGCGCGGTCACCACGCCGATGCTGTACTTCGCGGCCCACACGCTGTGCACCAGCGGCATCCAGGTCACCGGCAGCCACAACCCCAAGGACTACAACGGCTTCAAGATGGTGCTGGCCGGCCGCGCGATCTACGGCGACGAGATCCAGGCCCTGCGCAGGACCATGGAAGCCGGCTCTGCCCAGCTCGCCCCGGGTGGCAGCGTGCGCAAGGTCGACGTGACCGATGCATACATCAAGCGCATTGCGGGCGACGTCAAGCTGGCGCGCCCGATGAAGATCGTGGTCGATTCCGGCAACGGCATCGCCGGCGCCTCGGCCCCGGCCATCTTCCGCGCCCTGGGCTGCGAGGTGACCGAGCTCTTCAGCGAGGTCGACGGCAACTTCCCCAACCACCACCCCGACCCGAGCAAGCCCGAGAACCTGAAGGACCTGATCGCGGCGCTGGCCACCGGCGACGCCGAGCTGGGCCTGGCCTTCGACGGCGACGGCGACCGCCTGGGCATCGTCACCAAGGACGGCCAGAACATCTTCCCCGACCGCCAGATGCAACTGTTTGCACAGGACGTGCTCTCGCGCGTGCCCGGCGGCACCATCGTCTACGACGTGAAGTGCTCGCAGCGCCTTGGCCCGGCCATCGAGGCCGCGGGTGGCAAGCCGATGATCTTCAAGACCGGCCACTCGCTCATCAAGGCGAAGATGAAGGAAATCGACTCGCCCCTGGGCGGCGAGATGAGCGGCCACATCTTCTTCAAGGAGCGCTGGTTCGGCTTCGACGACGGCACCTATGCGGGCTGCCGCCTGCTGGAGATCCTGAGCAAGAGCCCGGACGCGAACGCCGTGCTCAACGCGCTGCCCACGAGCTTCTCCACGCCCGAACTGAACGTGGCCTGCGCCGAGGGCGAGCCGCACGCGGTGGTCGACAAGCTGGTGAAGAGCGCTGCCTTTGCCGCGCCCGCCCAGGTCTCGACCATCGACGGCCTGCGCGTCGACTGGCCCGATGGCTTCGGGCTGATCCGTGCGTCGAACACCACGCCCGTGCTGGTGCTGCGCTTCGAAGGGCAGACCGATGCGGCGCTCAAGCGCATCGAAGCCGAGATGCTGGCTTTGCTGAAGACCGCCAAGCCCGACGCCAAATTGGCAGAAGCCGCGCACTAGGATGACCCCCAGTCTTCGCGCACTTCGTGTCGCTACGCCAACCCCCTTTCAGGGGGCGATACCGGTGGCCCGGCAAAGCCGGTTCCACGGTATCCCTGGAGTGAAAGGCCGCGGCAATTTCACGCGCTACGGGTTCAGCAACGGTGTAGTGGGGCGCTGAATCGTGCGTTCCCTGCTGCTGCGCCTCTACGGCGTCTTCACCACCGTCGTGCAACCGCTCGTGCGCCGCAAGCTGCGGCGCCGCGCGCAGGCCGAGCCGGGCTATGGCGTGGCCGTGGAGGAGCGTTTCGGCTACTACGACGAAGCCACCACCGGCCAGGCCCAGTGCTGGGTGCACGCGGTCTCGCTGGGCGAGACGCGCGCGGCCGCCATCCTCATCGCCGAGCTGCGGCGGCAGTACCCGGGCGTGCCTATCCTGCTCACGCACGGCACCGCCACCGGCCGGGAGGAGGGCGCCAAGCTGCTCGAGCCGGGCGACACGCAGGTCTGGCAGCCCTGGGATACGCCGGGCGCGGTCGGGCGCTTCCTGGACCGCTTCCAGCCGCGCATCGGCGTGCTGATGGAAACCGAGGTCTGGCCCGAGATGACGGCCGCCTGCGCCGAGCGCCGCATTCCGCTGGTGCTGGCCAATGCGCGCCTCAACGAGAAATCGCTGGCCGCCGCCGAGCGCCTTGCCTGGCTGGCGCGGCCCGCGTACTCGGCCCTCACGGCCGTCTGGGCGCAGACCGAGGCCGATGCCCATCGGCTGGTGTCGCTCGGCGCCAAGGTCGCCGGCATCTACGGCAACGTGAAGTTCGATGCCACGCCCGATGCGCGCCAGCTCACTGCGGCCGCTTCGCTGCGCGAGCGCCTGCCCAAGCCGATGGTGGTGCTGGCGAGTTCGCGCGACGGCGAGGAGCGCATGCTGCTCGAAGTGCTCAAGCGCTTCGGCGCGACTTCGCCCGTGCCGCCCGAGCAGGGCGCGATCCGCTCGATTTCCAAGCGCGTGCACGACGTGCAATGGATGATCGTGCCGCGCCATCCGCAGCGCTTCGACGAAGTGGCGGCGCTGATCGAGGCTGAGGGCTTCGCGGTGGCCCGCCGCAGCGCGGCGGGCCAGCCGTCCGAGGCCGAGATCTGGCTCGGCGATTCACTGGGCGAGATGGCGCTTTATTACGGGCTTGCCGACGTGGCGCTGCTCGGCGGCAGCTTCGAGCCGCTGGGCGGGCAGAACCTGATCGAGCCGGCGGCCTGCGGCTGTCCGGTGGTCATGGGGCCGTCGACTTTCAATTTCGCCGAGGCGGCGCAGCTTTCGCTGGCTGCCGGCGCATCGCTGCGCGTCGAGGGCATGGAGCAGGCCGTGACGGCCGCCTTGAAGCTGGTCGAGAACCCCGAGCGCCGCGCCACCATGGCCCAGGCCGCGCTGGCGTTCTCCTCGTCGAACCGCGGGGCGGCCGAGCGCACGGCTGCCGCGGTGCTGGCCATTGCGCAAGCTGCGCAGCCGGTGACGGCGAAGGGCGAGCCGGTGGAAGAGGGCGGCGAACCGGCGCGGGCCGAGCCCACGCTCGATTGATCGAAAAGAGCTGAAGCCGCGCCCGGCGGCTCAGCGCACAGGTGGATTCACGATCACCGGCGGCACGGGTGCCGTCGGCATCGTCGGCGCGGGTGGATTGAACTGCGGCGTCTGCACCGGCGGAACCACTGGAATGCTCGGCGGCGTCACGGGCACCGCGGGCGTCGTCGTGCCGCGGTCGGGACCGATGGCCGGCGGCACGGCCGGCACGCTGCCGCTGCTGGCCAGCGTCGCGTTGATCGCGTTCATGTCGTCCACCGTCAGCGTGCCGTTGGCCTGGCGCAGCTTCAGGTTGCCCAGCAGCACGTTGTAGCGGGCCTGTGCGAGGTCGCGCTTGGTCTGGTAGAGCTGGCTCTGCGAGTTCAGCACGTCGATGTTGATGCGCACGCCCACCTGGTAGCCGAGCCGGTTGGCGTCGAGCGCGCTCTGGCTCGACGCCTCGGCGGCTTCCAGCGCCTTCACCTGGCCGGCACCCGAGACGAGCCCGAGGTAGGCCGCCCGCGTGGCCTGCGCCACGCTGCGGCGCGTGCCTTCGAGCACGCTGCGCGACTGGTCTTCGAGCGCCAGGGTTTCCTTGATGCGGTTCTCGGTGGCGAAGCCGGCGAACAGCGGCAGGTTGAAGGTGACGCCCACCGTGGCCGCGTTGACGCGAGTGCCCACGGTGCTCGTGCTGGTGCCGGTCGGGTTGCGCGTGACGTTGTAGCCCAGGTTGGCGTCCAGCGTGGGCTTGTGGCCGGCCTTGGCCTTGTCCACTTCGAGCCCGGCCACGTCGAGGCCCAGGCGGGCCTGCCGGATGGCGGGATGCGCCTCGTCGGCCTGCGAGACCCAGGCGTTGATGTCGGCGGGTGTCGCCGTCGGCAGCACCACCGGCACGGCGAGCGGCACCGGCACGCTGCCGGGACGGCCGACCAGCTGGTCGAGCACCACCTTCTTCACCTGCAGGTCGTTCTCGGCGGCGATTTCCTGCGCGATCACCAGGTCGTAGCGGGCCTGGGCCTCGCGCGAGTCGGTGATGGTGGAGGTGCCGACCTCGAAGTTGCGCTTGGCCGAAGCCAGCTGCTCGGCCACGGCCACCTTCTGTGCGCGCACGAGCGCCAGGCTGTCCTGGCTCGCGAGCACGTCGAAATAGGCCTGGCTCACGCGCACGATCAGGTCCTGCTCGGCAATCGTGAGCACCGCCTGGGCGATCTCGGCCTGGCGCTTGCCCTGCTCGTAGGTGGCCCAGTTGGCTGGCCGGTACAGCGGCTGGGTGGCGTTGATGCCGACGTTCTGCGTGTTGAAGTCGCGCGAGGCGGAGGTGCCCCGGCCGGTGCCCGTGAGGGTGTCGATGTCGAGGTCGCTGCGCGTTACGCCGGCCGTGAGCCCCACGCTGGGCAGGATGCCGGCCTTGGCCTGCGCGGCGCGCGCGATGTTCGCGTCGTACTGTGCCCGCGCACCCTGGTAGGTGGCGTCGAAGCCGCGGGCGGATTCGTAGAGTTCGTTCAGTGTCTGGGCCTGGGTCAGGGCCGGCGATGCGAGCAGGGCTGCGAAGGTGGTAGCGAGCGCTGCGGAAAGAGGCGAAAGCCGGGGCCTGGGGGGCATTGAACGTCCTTGGGGAAAGAATCAGTAGCGCGGGACCTTGGGGTCGTGCGAGGACCAGGCGTCGATGCCGCCCGCCACGTTGGCGAGCTGGTCAAAGCCGTTCTGGTGCAGGAAGGCGGCCACGCGCTGGCTGCGCGCGCCGTGGTGGCACAGGCAGGCAATCCGGAGTCCGGGTTGGCCGTCATTCAGCTCGGCCAGCCGCCCGGGGATCTCGTTCATCGGAATCGCCACCAGGGTGAAGCCCTGGGGGACGACACTCGCCGTCTGCAGCTCCCAGGGCTCGCGCACGTCGAGCAGCACGGGGGCGGCGTCGGCGTTCTGCGCGAACCAGGCGGCGAGGTCGGCGGGGCGGACTTGGTCGATCATGCTCGGGGTCAACCGTCTGCTCAGAACGCGAAGCGCGAGGGCTCGGGGAAGTTCAGCAGGCGCGGCGCCATCGTGTCCCAGGGCTGGATGGTGTCCCACTTGCTCTCGCTGGTGCGGGTCACGAAGTGGGCGCGCATCATCGGCTCGTCACCCACGATGGCCGAGAGGCGGCCGCCGACCTTCAGCGAACCCAGGAGGTTCTGCGGAATGCGTGCGACGGAGCCGCTGAGCACGATCACGTCGAAGCTGGGGCCGCTGGGCAGGGGCACGGAGCCGTCGGCATGGCGCACCTCGACGTTGGTCACGCCGTTGCGGCGCAGCGTCTCGGCGGCGCGGGCGGCCAGCACGGGGTTGATTTCGAGCGAGAGCACCTGCGCGGCGCGGGCGCCCAGCAGGGCGGCCATGAAGCCGGAGCCGGAGCCGATCTCGAGCACGGTCTCGTGCTTCTTGATGTGCAGGTCCTGCAGCGTGCGGGCCTCGACCTTGGGCGACAGCATGATTTCGCCGGGCACGGAGCCGTCGAGCAGCGGCAGTTCCATGTCGAAGAACGAGAGGGTGCGGTGCGCGTCGGGGACGTAGTCCTCGCGGTGGATCCGGGCCAGCAGCTCGAGGATGTCGTTGTCGAGCACGTCCCAGGGACGGATCTGCTGCTCGATCATGTTGAAGCGCAAGCGCTCGAGGGTGGGGGTGGGGTTCATGGCGTGGCTTTCCTTGTGGGCTCAGGACAAACCTTCAATTTTAGGTGCCGCCGATGACACCCCCGGTTCGGTCGGCCTTCCGGGACGCGCGCTGAGGCCGTTGATCACCACTTCGGCCTGGGTTGACACGTACTTTTCGGGGTCGAGCGCCGCCGTTGCGTCGACGCAGACCATGGCCGAATGCTTCCAGAGCATGAGAAAGACCATGGGCGCGACCACCGAGTAGATCGCGTGGTCGATGTCCATGGGCGCGAATTCGCCGCTGTCGATGCCGCGCTGGAAGATGCGCCGAAGCAGCTCGTGGCCGGGCCGGACCACCTGCTCGCGGTAGAACTCCGCGAGCGCCGGAAAATTGGCGCCCTCGCTCATCATGAGCTTGGTCAGGCCCGAGGCCTGGGTCTTGCCGACGCGCTCCCACCACACGTTCATGCAGTAGCGCAGCATGTCGGCGGTGGTGCCCTCGAAGGCCTCGAACTCGGCATTCCACTCGGTGAAACGGCCTCCGAGGTTCTCCATGACCACGGCCTTGAAGAGCTCTTCCTTGCTCGGGAAGTAGAGAAAGAGGGTGCCCTTGGAAACGCCGGCGCGGGCCGCCACTTCCTCGGAGCGTGTCGCCGCAAAGCCTTTCTCGACGAACAGATCGAGTGCGGCCGCCAGCAGTTCGCCGGGGCGCGCCTCTTTCCGGCGCTCGCGCTTGGCGCGCACCGGGCAGATCTTGTCGACGAAGGAGCGGGGCGTGGACATACTCTTAATGACTCGTGGGTTAGTAATGTAGTGACGGGCATCCGTCACGTCAAGCCGCGACAATATCGGGTTCGCCTTTTCAACCTCCGCCGGAGCAGCACCATGTCCACTTCATCGTCGGCCACCGAAACCATCGTCCTGGGTGGAGGCTGCTTCTGGTGCACCGAGGCGGTCTTCGACCGCGTGCAGGGGGTGATCGACGTCGAGTCGGGCTACAGCAACGGCCAAGCCGTCAACCCGACCTACGAGCAGGTCTGCACCGGCCGCACCGGCCACGCCGAGGTAGTGAAGCTCGAATTCGACCCGGCGCAGATCAGCCTGCGCGAGATCCTCGAAATCTTCTTCGTCGTGCACGACCCGACCACGCTCAACCGCCAGGGCAACGACGTCGGTACCCAGTACCGCAGCGGGATCTACTACACGGACGATGCCCAGAAGCAGGTGGCCGAAGACGTCATCCGCGAGATCGGGGCCAGCAAGACCTACTCCTCGCCCGTGGTCACCGAGGTGGCCCCGCTGGCCAACTACTCGACGGCCGAGGCCTACCACCAGGACTACTTCCTGAACCACCCGAACCAGGGTTACTGCGCCTTCGTCGTCGGCCCGAAGGTCGAGAAGTTCCAGAAGACCTTCGCGTCCCGCCTCAAGGCCTGATGGCCTGAACACGCCCTTTTCGTGCACCTCGCGATCCGACAGTCCAGACCCCGCTCGACCCGCGCGCTCGCGGTCGTGCTGGCGGTCGCGCTGTGGTTCGCGGGCACGCTGGGGCTGATGCACCGTTCGCTGCACGTGCCGGGCCTGCCGGACGCCGCGGCGCAGGCCGCGCAGGTCGTCCACAAGCACGCGGCTCATCACCTGGCCAGCCTGTTCGGCGATCACACCGACGCCGAATGCCGGCTGTACGACCAGCTCACCCATGGCTCGGCCGCGCCCGGCGTGCCGCTGGTGGTGCTGCCGGTTTTGCTGCCGTCGGCCACCTTCGCTTTCCTGCAGGGCGAGGCTCTCGCCCGCTGGGTTGCGCTTTTCGACGCGCGCGGCCCGCCTCCCTCTCGCTGAATCCCCCTGTGTGCCGGCTGCTGCTGCACCCGCCTTGCGCGCGGTGGCGGCTGGTCGTCCCTTGATTCACCGAGTTTCCATTCATGACCCCCAATTTCCGTCGCAACGCCATCGGCGTTGCCGTTCTTTCGCTTGCCTCCTTCGCAAGCATGGCTCAGACGCAGGCGCCCAATGCCGTCCCGGCCCAGCCCGCCGACGCCGCCAGCCTGCGCGAGATCACCGTCACCGGCAATCCGCTCGGCGCCTCCGACCTGATCGCGCCCACCACCGCGCTGTCGGGCGACAAGCTGCTGCTGCGCTCCCAATCGACCCTCGGCGAGACGCTGGACAACGTGCCGGGCGTGAGCAGCAGCTACTTCGGCCCCAACGCCAGCCGGCCGATCATCCGCGGCCAGGACGGCGACCGCATCCGCATCCTGCAGAACGGAGGCGCCGCGCCGGATGCCTCGGCGCTCAGCTACGACCATGCCGTGCCCGTCGATGCGCTGGTCACCGAGCGCATCGAGGTGCTGCGCGGCCCCTCGGCGCTGCAGTACGGCGGCAGCGCCGTGGGCGGCGTGGTCAACGTGATCGACAACCGCATTCCGTCCGAGCCCATCAACGGCTTCGGCGGCCGCGCCGACCTGGGCTATTCCACCGGCAACAAGGAGAAGAACGGCGGCGTGGTGCTCGAAGGCGGCAACGACCGCTTCGCCCTGCACGTCGACGCCTTCAACCGCGACTCGAAGGACGTCTCGGTGCCGATCACCCTCGAGTGCAGCAAGCCCGGCTCGCCCTGGACGGCGCGCAAGATCTGCAACTCGGCCAACGAGGCGAACGGCGGCGCGCTCGGCGGCACGCTGTTCTTCGACCAGGGCTACATCGGCGCCTCGGTCAGCAGCTACCGCAGCAAGTACGGCACGGTGGCCGAGGACGACGTGACCATCAACATGAAGTCCGACCGCTACGCGCTCGAAGGCGAATGGCGCCCGGGCGGCTTCATCAGCAGCATCCACGCCAAGCTCAGCCACACCGACTACCGCCACACCGAGTTCGAGGGCGGCACGCCCGGCACGACCTTCTCGAACATGAGCAACGACCTGCGCATCGAGGCGCGCCACCGGAAGATCGGCAACTTCGAGGGCCTGGTCGGCTTCAGCAGCGAGACCAACCGCTTCGCCGCCGACGGCGAGGAAGCCTTCGCGCCGCACAGCCGCACGCGCTCCAACGCGTTCTTCCTGCACGAGGAGTACGGCACTTCGTGGGGCCGCCTGAGCTTCGGCGCGCGCACCGAGCAGGTCCGCATCCGCTCGCTGGGCTATCCGGACGATCCGACAGTCACGCGCTTCGCCATCGGCGAGCGCACCTTCAACCCGCACAGCGCTGCATTCGGTGCGCTGGTGAACCTCGCGCCGCAGTGGCAGCTGACCTCGAACCTCGCCTACACCGAGCGCGCGCCCAAGGACTACGAGCTGCTGGCCAACGGCCCGCACGTGGCGACGGGCGCCTGGGAGGTGGGCGATCCGAACCTGAAGAAGGAAAAGTCGACCGGCTTCGACCTGGGCGCGCAATGGAAGTCGGGCCCCAACACGGCCCGCGTGAACGCCTACGTCACGCGCTTTCGCAACTACATCGGCCTGACCGCGACGGGGCGCAGCCTCGACGAGGAGGGCAACGTGGCCGAACCCGGCGCCACCGACACGCTGGCCGAGTACGTCTACGGCGGCGTGCGCGCGCGCTTCACCGGCATCGAGGCCAACGGCAACCTGCGCCTGCTGGGCTCCGACGGCTTCGCGCGGATGAACGATGCGGGCACGCTCGACCTGGAATGGCGCGGCGACATCGTGCGCGCCAGGAACCTCGACACCGGCGAGCCGCTGCCACGCATCGCGCCGCTGCGCCTGGGCGCCACGCTGGCCTACAACAACGGGCCGTGGGGCGCGCGCTTCGGCTTCGACTACAACGCCGCCCAGCGCCGCGTGCCCTCGGTGGGCGCGCGCGAGACCGATGCCTATACGCTGTGGAACGCCGCCATCACCTACCGCATGAAGGTGCAGCGCGCCAACCTCACCTGGTACGCGCGCATGGACAACATCACGAACAAGCTGGCCTACAGCGCGACCTCGATCCTGACGAGCACGGTGTATCCGAACGCGCCGCTGCCGGGCCGCACGCTGAAGGTCGGCCTGCGCGTGACGTTCTGATCGGTGTGTTTCTCCCTCCCTCTCTGGGGGAGGGCAGCGGTGGGGCAAGCGGCGTCCGATGAGGCCGCGGCCATGCAAAAGCGCCGCCTGCCCCCATCCCAACCTTGCCCCGGAGGGGGAAGGGGCAAGACAGGGGAGTCCGTGGGCTATTCTCGCCCGGTGAACTCCATCGTCGTCTCCTCGCTCGTGCCCGTGGTCGTGCTCATCGCCGCGGGCTACCTGGCCGGCAAGCGGCGCTGGATCGGCGGCGGCGCGGTGAAGGATCTTTCTCACCTCATCTTCCTGCTGCTGGCGCCCGCGCTGCTGTTCCGCGCGATGAGCACGGTGCACGTCGAGCAGCTCAGCCTGAAGCCGGTGGCTGCCTACTTCATCGCCTCGGGCCTGCTGTTCGCGGGCACGCTGGCGCTGCGCGGATTCAACCGCACGGCGGCGGTGATCGCGCTGGCCAACACCTACAGCAACACCGTGATGATCGGCATCGCGCTGATCGGCCTGGCCTATGGTGAGGAGGGCATGGTGGTGCTGCTCACGCTGATCTCGCTGCATTCGCTGGTGCTGCTGACCAGCGCCACGGTGGTGCTGGAGCTGGCCGTGGCGCGCGAGCAGGCCGGTGCCTCCGGCAACGAGAAGCGCCCCTCGATGGCGCGCACCGTGGTGCGTGCGCTGCGCAACGCGATCATCCACCCGGTGCCGCTGCCGATCATCGCGGGCCTGCTGTTCGCGCAGACCGGGCTGGCAATGCCCGAGGCGATCGACAAGCCGATCCAGCTGCTCGGCCAGGCCTTCGGCCCGATCGCGCTGGTGATGGTGGGCATCACGCTCGCGCTCACGCCCATCGGCCGGCATTGGCGCGGCGCGCTGACACAGGCGCTGGTGAAGAACCTGCTGCATCCGCTGCTGGTGGCCCTCATCGGATGGCTGCTGGGTGTGCGCGGCATTCCGCTCACGGTGATGGTGGTGGCCGCTGCGCTGCCCATCGGCGCCAACGTGTTCCTCTTCTCGCAGCGCTACCGCACCGCCGAGGACCTGGTGACCGCCAGCGTCGTGGTGTCGACGGTGCTCGCGCTGGCCACGCTCACGCTCGTGATGATGTGCGTGCAGTGGCTGCCCTGAGTCCTTCGGACTTCTTCAGGTAATTTCTCGCGCACTTTCGCCTTAGCGCTGCCGCCGGGCGCGCCTATGCCGTTCGGCAGGGTGGCCGTTTGGCGAGATGGCGCGCGGCCTTCGCGCACCTACATTTGCCGGCTGATGATTTACCCGGCGCGCTCTTCGCCCCTTCTTGCTATGGCGGTGGTCGCGACGGTGATCGCGCTGCACGGCCGACCCGCGCAGGCAGCCGAGACTGCCGCCGAGGCCCCCAAGCCGTGCCGCACGCCGTGCCTTTCGGCGGGCGTTGCGCGCGAGCCGGCGGAGGCGAAGGCGGAGAAAGCGGAGAAAGCGGAGAAAGCGGACAGGGCCGAGGAGGGGCCGTCGAAACCGAAGCCGGTGGCCAGGGCTCGCCCGCAGCCGGTCGCGCCGCCGCCGTCGCAACCACCCGTGCAACGCGAAGCAGCCGCCGCGCCGCGCCCCGCGCCGTCGAAGCGCTGCACCGAGATCAACATGCGCGCCGCCGTCGGCGAGCCGCTGTCGGACCAGGACATGAAGACATTGAGGAGCCAATGCTGATGACGACCACCATCCAACGCGCTTGCCTGGCGCTGCGCGCGTTCGCGCTGTGCGCTGCCGCCGTGCTCGCCGCCGCTTGCGCGCACCGCCCCGTGCCCGGCAACGCCATGCCCTTCGACCAGGCCGTGAACCAGGCGGTGGACGACCTGATGGTGCAGACGCAGAAGCTGCCGGCCTTCCTGGCCAAGGTGGAGTCGACGCTCACGCAGCGCCGCATCGTGATCGATCCGTTGCTCGAAGGCGCCAGCGGCCAGCAGACCGAGGTGACGCGCGTGGCCGAGCAGCGCATCGTCCAGCGCATGCAGGCGCAGTTCAAGCAGTTCACCGTCTCGCCCTTCAACGCCACCGAGATCGGCAATGCGCAGTACGTGCTCAACGGCACGCTGGTGCGCGACAAGGACGCCTCGGGCGGGCCCTACCGGCTGAACCTGGCGCTCACCGAGATCAAGAGCGGCGTGGTGATCGCGCAGTCGGTAACGCGCATCAGCGACACCTCGCTCGACACACGCCCCACCGCCTTCTTCCGCGACAGCCCGGTGAACGGCAAGGACCGCGGCGTCGAGGGCTACATCCGCACCGCCGAGACCCAGCCCGGCCAGGCCGCCGATGCGCTCTACCTGGAGCGCCTGCCGACCGCCACCGTGCTGCAGGAAGCCACCGCCGCCTACGAGGCCGGCCGCATGAGCGAGGCGCTGAGCCGCTACGAGGCCGCGTCGAAGCGGCCCGACGGGCAGCAGCTGCGCATCTACAGCGGCCTGTACCTCACGCAGTCGCAACTCGGCCGCACGGCCGATGCCGAGAAGACCTTCGGCACCATCGCCAGGCTCGGGCTCGAAACCAACAACCTGAGCGTGAAGTTCCTGTTCAAGCCGGGCTCGACCGACTTCCTGTCCGACCCGAAGATCAGTGCCGCCTATCCGATGTGGCTGCGCCAGATCGCGCGGCAGGCGGCGCAGATCGATTCGTGCGTGGTGGTCACGGGCCACACCAGCCGCACGGGTTCGGAGGCGGTGAACGAGCGGCTGTCGCTGCAGCGCGCGACGAGCGTGAAGGCGAAGTTGGTGGGAGAGGCCCCGCCGCTGTCGAAGAAGCTGCGCGAATCGGGCATGGGATTCCGCGAGAACATCGTCGGTACGGGCGCCGACGATGCGAGCGATGCGCTGGACCGGCGCGTCGAGTTCAAGGTTGTCGGTTGCGAGGCTTGATTCGCCCCCAGGCTGCGCGCACTTCGTGTCGCTTCGCCAACCCCCTTCCGGGGCAACACCGGCGGCCCGGCAAAGCCGGTTCTGCGGTAGCACTGGGCTCGCCCCCAGGCTGCGCGCACTTCGTGTCGCTTCGCCAACCCCCTTCCGGGGCAACACCTGCAGCCCGGCAAAGCCGGTTCCGCGGTGTTCCTTCAAGGAGTAGGGGTCAGGGGGCGAGGCGTTCGCGAATCCAGTCGCTGCCCTCGAGCCGGTAGCGCAGCCGGTCGTGCAGGCGGCTCTTGCGGCCCTGCCAGAACTCCCAGCGGTCGGGCACCAGGCGGTAGCCGCCCCAGTGCGGCGGGCGCGGCGGCGAGAGCAGGTGCTTGGCGGCGTAGAGGGCCGCGTTCTTCACCAGCACGTCGCGGCCGCTGATCACTTCGCTCTGCGGGCTGGCCCAGGCGCCGATGCGCGAGTCGAGCGGGCGGCTCGCGTAGTAGGCGTCGCTCTCATCGGCGCCGGCTTTCTCCACCCGGCCCTCGATGCGCACCACGCGCTCCAGCTCGACCCAGTGGAACTGCAGCGACGCATAGGGGTTGCCCGAGAGCTCGCGGCCCTTGCGGCTCTCGTAGTTGGTGTACCAGACGATGCCGCGCGCGTCGTAGCCCTTGATGAGCACGATGCGGCTCGACGGCCGCAGGTCGCTGCCCACGGTGCACAGCGTCATCGCGTTGGGCTCGGGCACTTGCGCCTCGACGGCCTCGGTGAGCCAGCGCTCGAACTGCTTGAGCGGATCGTCGGCGCTTCGCGTCTCGTCGAGCTCGGCCCGCTCGTAGCTCTTGCGCAGCGCGGCCAGCGCGTCTTTGGAAAGAGGGGAAGTCATGCCGGGATTGTTGCGCACATACTCGGCCCATGACGACGCAGAAGGCGAATTCCCCGGTGGTGATCGTGCTGGCCTCGGGCCGTGGCGAGCGCTTCATCGCGGCCGGCGGCACCGGCTCCAAGCTCAGGGCGCTGCTGGCCGGCAGGCCGGTGCTGGAGCGAACGCTCGACGCGGTGCGCGCCAGCGGGCTGCCTTGGCATGTGGAAGACGCGGGGCATCCCGGCATGGGCGATTCGATTGCCGCGGCCGTGCGCGCCACTTCCGGGGCTGCCGGCTGGCTGATCCTGCCGGGCGATCTGCCGCTGGTGCAGCCGCGCACGCTGCAGGCCGTGGCGGCCGCTCTGAACGGTGCGGTGAATGCCGTGCAGCCGCAGTACCGGGGGGAGCGCGGCCACCCGGTGGGCTTCGCCGCCGTATGCGGCGCGCAACTGGCGGCGTTGGAGGGGGCTGCCGGCGCGGCGTCCGTCCTGCGGGCGATGCGCGCCATCGATTCGGTCGTCGATCTCGCGGTGGACGACGTGGGCGTCGTCACCGACATCGACACGCCCGAAGCCCTGGCGAGGGCCGAGGCGCTGTGGCTGGCGCGCGAGGGCGCCTAGCTCTTTCTCTCGGCGATCAGGGCTTCGCGATCACCGCGCAGGCGATGCGCGGGCCGGAGTTGCCCGCGGGCTGCGTCGTGAAGTCGTCTGGGTCGCGGTGCACCACCAGTGCGCGGCCGACGACGCTGTTGGCTGCGCCCGGCGTGAGCGAGATCGAGTGGTCTTCCACGCTGAAGCGGGCCACGCCCTTGGCGTCGGCCACCAGGCTCGGCAGTTCGCCTGCATGGCTGCCCGGCGCGCCGAACTTGCCGTGCGTGCCGCCGGTCGGGTTGAAGTGGCCGCCCGAGGCATTGCCGTTGTCGCCGCAGTCGCCCTTTTCGTGGATGTGGAAGCCGTGCTCGCTGCCCGGCACCAGGCCGCGCACCTCGCCCGCCACGCGCACGCCATGGTCGAGGGCGGTGAAGGTCACCGTGCCGCTCGTCGGGTTGGGCGTGATCGCGGCGGTCGGCACCAGCTCGACGGCGGAGCTCGGCTTGCCGCCCATGCTGCCGCAGGCGGCCAGCAGGGCCGACGCGAGGAGGAGAGCGCCGATGGCGGTGAGACGACTTTGGTTCATGTGTTTTCCTTGTTGGGTCCGGATGGTTGGGAGGAAGACTTCTTGTCTGCTGACCCCGGAACATATACCGGAGCCTGCGGCACATCGCAATCAGCGGCGTTCTCCGACAGCAGCTGCTCCTTCACCTCGGCCAGCGCCACCAGCCGGGCCAGCGCGGCGTCGTGGATCGAATGGCGCCGCAGCTCCAGCAGCGTCTGCTGGGCGTAGTCGAGCGAGCTGCCGTAGCGGCCCACGGCATTGGCGAAGATGTGGCGGTAGCGCTCGTCGCTGAGTTCGCCCGTGAAGTTGGGGCTGCGCCGCGAGAGCGTGAAAGCCAGCGCGCGCACGTCGCCCTCGGCCGTGCCGCAGCGCAGCCACCTGGGGTCGTACACGCCGGTGGGCATCTCGCGCAGCCAGAGCCGCCGCAGGGTTTCGAGCCCCTCGGCCTTCGGCACGCGGAACACCATGCCGCGGCAGCTGCCGCCGGAGAGCAGCCCGAACACCAGGCCCGGCGTCTGCACGCTGCCCCGGTTCACGCGGCTCCACATCTTCAGCGCCCGGTGCCAGCCGCGCACCCAGGCCTGGCGCCGCTCGACGAAGTCGAACTCGGGCCGCCAGATCAGCGAGCCGTAGCCGAAGAGCCAGAGGTCCTCGTGCCCGCCCCAGTCGGCGATGGCGCGCTCAAGCATCGGCTGCGGGTCGCGCAGGGGCGCTGGCATGGGGTCGAGTCCCGGCGGACCGGGGTTCGGCGCCGGCTCCGACACGGAAGTGCCGGAACCGCCACCTACAATTTCCTGATCATGGTTCACCGCACCATTATTTACCGGCCCCTTCCTTACGGAGCAAGACCCCCGATGAGCGACGACGACAGCCAGCAGAACTTCATCCTCGGATTCGTCATGGCGTTGATCGCCCTGGTGATCTTCTTCGTGGTGGGCATCGCCATCTGGCACAAGGGCCACGGCAACGCGGCCGCTGCCAAGCCGCCGGCGGTGACCGCGATGGTGACGACCATGCCAGCTCCGCCCCCGGCCCAGCCGGCGCCCAAGGTGGCCGAAGTCACCGAGACGGTGACCGTGGTCATCCCCGACGGCGCGAGCATCCGCGTGGTCGACGGCGTGGTGAACTTCTATTTCGCGACCGGCAGCGCCGACCTCGCGCCGGGCGCCGCGGAGGCCCTGGCCGCGGTCATCAAGGGCGTGGAGAGCGGCCGCAAGGCGGTGGTCTCTGGCTTCCACGACACCACCGGCGACGCCGCCATCAACGAGCAGCTCGCGAAGAAGCGGGCTGAGACGGTGCGCGACGTGCTCGTGGGCCTGGGCGTTCCGGCCGCCAAGGTCGACCTGCAGAAGCCCGCCGTGACGGCCGGCTCGGGCAACAACGCCGAGGCGCGCCGTGTCGAGGTCAAGCTGGTCGACTGACAGCCGCCTCGCCGCAAGAACAACAAGCCCGGCCATGCCGGGCTTTTTTGTGCGCGGCCTCTTTCAGCGCGCAACTGGGTAAATTCGTATTGCCCCGCGCTCGGATTTCATCGGGCTGCCGCACCCGGCTTGTTACCATGGGCCTCCAGGCCCAGAGTCGCCCGGGCGACAGCAGCAAGAGCCATAGACCCCCATGAGCAGCAGCACCAACCCCACCGTACGCGACGTCACCGATCGCATCCGCGAGCGCAGCCAGGGGCTGCGCAGCGCCTACCTCACCCGCCTTGCAGAACTCCGCAGCCGCGACCGCGGCTCCGACCGCATGGGCTGCGCCAACGTGGCGCATGCCGTGGCCGGCATTCCGGCCAACGACAAGTTCCGCGTGGTGGCCGAGCGCGCGCCCAACATCGGCATCGTCACCGCCTACAACGACATGCTCTCGGCCCACGCGCCGTACCAGGGCTACCCCGACATCATCAAGAACGAGGCCCGCGGCCTCGGCGCCACCGCCCAGGTGGCCGGTGGCGTGCCCGCCATGTGCGACGGCGTGACGCAGGGCACGCCCGGCATGGAGCTGAGCCTGTTCAGCCGCGACCTCATCGCCATGAGCACCGCCGTCGCGCTCACCCACGACATGTTCGACGCCGCGCTGATGCTCGGCGTGTGCGACAAGATCGTGCCCGGCCTGCTCATCGGCGCGCTGCATTTCGGCCACCTGCCCACCGTGTTCGTGCCGGCCGGGCCGATGCCCTCGGGCCTGTCGAACGGCGCCAAGTCGAAGGTGCGCGAGCAGGCCGCGCAAGGCCTGGTCGGCCGCCAGGGCCTGCTCGACGCCGAGATGGCGGCCTATCACACGCTCGGTACATGCACTTTCTACGGCACCGCCAACAGCAACCAGATGCTGCTGGAGGCCATGGGCCTGCACGTGCCCGGCACGGCCTTCATCCAGCCGGGCGACGCGATGCGCGAGACGCTCACGCGGGAAGCCGTGCGCACGGTGCTGGGCAAGGCGGGCAATGCGCCCTTCGACTGCCCGCCGATCGGCGTGATGGTCGACGAGCGCTGCATCGTCAACGCCATGGTCGCGCTGCTTGCCACGGGCGGTTCCACCAACCACCTGATCCACTGGGTGGCCGTGGCGCGTGCCGCGGGCATCGTGATCGACTGGGACGACTTCTCGAAGCTCTCCGACGTGGTGCCGCTGCTGAGCCGCGTGTACCCCAACGGCAGCGCCGACGTGAACGAGTTCCAGGCCTCGGGCGGCCCGGGTTTCGTGATCGGCGAGCTGGTGGAGGCCGGCCTCATGCATGCCGACGTGCTGACGGTGCGTTCGGGCGGCATCCGCGAATTCGCGAACATCCCGTCGCTGGCGAATGGTTCGGATGAGAAGCGCCTGCAATGGACTCCCGCCGCGCCGCTGAAGAACGAGGCCGTCACCCGTTCCGTCGACAGCCCGTTCAGCGCCACCGGCGGCCTCAAACTGCTGAGCGGCAACCTGGGCCGCAGCGTCATCAAGGTGTCCTCGGTGCCCGACGACCGCCACGTCATCGAGGCGCCCGCACGCGTCTTCGATTCGCAGGCCGCGCTGCAGAAGGCGTTCACCGCCGGCGAACTGGAGCGCGACGTGGTCTGCGTGGTGCGCTGGCAGGGGCCGCAGGCCAACGGCATGCCCGAGCTGCACAAGCTCACGCCACCGCTGTCGGTGCTGCAGGGCAAGGGGTTCCGCGTGGCGCTGGTCACCGACGGCCGCATGAGCGGCGCGTCGGGCAAGATCCCGGCCGCCATCCACGTCTCGCCCGAGGCCGCCGCCGGCGGGCCGCTCGCCAAGGTGCGCGACGGCGACCTGATCCGTCTCGATTCCGTCGCGGGTACGCTCGCCGTGTTGCTGCCCGAGGACGAATGGGCCGCGCGCGAGGTCGCGACGATGCCCGAGGCACAACGCATTGCCGACGGGCACGGCCTGGGCCGTGAGCTGTTCGCCGGCATGCGCCGCAATGCACTGACCGCCGAAGAGGGGGCCTGCTCCTGGCTGTGACCAGGGCGGCTTCTTCCACAAGGCGAGGCATACGTAACCAGTTGGAGCCAGGAAATGACTGAAAAACTCACCCCCCTCGACGTGATGCGCGACGCCCCGGTCATTCCGGTGATCGTGCTCAACGATGTGAAAGACGCCATCCCGCTCGCGCGCGCCCTGGTGGCCGGCGGCATCCGCATGCTCGAAGTGACGCTGCGCACGCCGCAGGCGCTGCAGTGCATCGAAGCCATCGCCAAGGACGTGCCCGAGGCCGTGGCCGGCGCCGGCACCATCCGCAGCGCCGCCGACGCGCAGGCCGCGGCGCTGGCCGGTGCGAAATTCGGCGTGAGCCCGGGCTACACGCGCTCGGTCGGCAAGGCATGCCACGACATCGGCCTGCCGCTCTTGCCCGGCGTGGCGACCGGCAGCGAGATCATGACGGCGCAGGAAGACGGCTACACGCAGCTGAAGTTCTTCCCCGCGCTGCAGGCCGGCGGCCTGCCGATGCTCAAGGCATGGCAGGGCCCCTTCGGCGATGTCACCTTCTGCCCGACCGGCGGCATCCACGCCGGCAACGCGGCCGAGTTCCTCGCGCTGTCGAACGTGGCCTGCGTGGGCGGCTCGTGGATCGTGCCGACCGACGCGATCCGCGACGGCGACTGGACACGCATCGAGCAGCTGGCACGCGCCGCGAGCCAACTGCAGCGCTGAGCGCCGCCGCCATGAGCAGCGCTGAATTCGACGCGAGCGATCTCAAGGTCATCGCGTTCGACGTCTTCGGCACCGTGGTCGACTGGCACAGCGGCATCGCCGCCGAGGTCGAGCGCGTGTTCCCTGGCGTGGACGGCGCGGCCTTCGCGCTGGCGTGGCGCGCGGGCTACCAGCCGGCCATGAAGGCGGTGATGGAGCGCATCGCCGCGGGCGAGGGCGGCTTCACGCTGCTCGACGAGCTGCACCTGAGCATGCTCGACCAGGTGCTGCACGACTTCAGCTTGGCCGATCGCATCGACCACGCCGCCAGGCGCGACCTGAGCCGCGCCTGGCACCGCCTGCCGGCATGGCCCGACTCGGTGGCGGGGCTCGCGCGGCTCAAGAAGAAGTTCACCATCTGCACGCTGTCGAACGGCAACATCGGCCTGCTCACCGAGATGGCCAAGCGTGCCGGCCTGCCCTGGGACTGCGTGCTCTCGGCCGAGGTGTTCAAAGCCTACAAGCCCGATCCGCGCACGTATCTCGGCGTGGCGGGCGTGTTCGACGCGACGCCGGGCCAGGTGATGCTGGCCGCCGCGCATCACGACGATCTGGCCGCCGCGCGCGCATGCGGCCTGAAGACGGCCTACATCGAGCGGCCCCACGAGTTCGGCCTCGCGCGGCCGAAGGATGTCTCGCCGAAGCCGGACAACAACCTGCACGCGCGCGACATCAACCAACTGGCCGAGCTGCTCGGCTGCTGATCAGTCGGCGAGCAGCTTTTCCACCGTGCGCAGGTTGCGCGTCGTGGTGCTCGACTTGTAGCGGGCCTTGCCGAGCAGCTTGGCCACGGGCGTGTCCAGGCTCTCGCCGCGCGGGCATTGCCAGTACAGCACGCCCTTGCCGCGTTCGAGCCGCTCGGTATCGGTATTGGCATCGACCGTGCCGGCCTTTTCCATGATCTCGTCGAGCATCGCCTTGTCGGAGCCGAACACGATGTACGGGTGGCGCTCCTCGTCGATGCGTTCGAAGGGGTAGGCAGCGGCGATCGCGGCAACGGTCTTCTGCGTGAGCAGCACGATCCAGGCGTCGTAGCCGAAGCGCTTGCGCAGCGCCTGCTCGATGCGCGTGCGAAGTGCTGCCGCGTCGCTCTCGGTGGTGTCGAACAGCACGTTGCCGCTGGCGAGCACAGTGCGCACCGCGCCGAAGCCCAGTTCGGCGAAGAGCGCCTTCAGGTCCGCGCTCTTGATCGTGATGCCGTTGACGTTCACGCCGCGCAGCAGCGCGACATGGCGCGTTGCCGTGGCGGCTTGCTTCTTCGCGGTTGCCATGGCGTATCCGGCGCCGGGGCCTTCAGCGCAGGCCGCCGCCGGCAGCCTTCTCGTCGCGCTGGATCAGTTCCACCTTGTAGCCGTCGGGGTCCGTGACGAAGGCGATGACGGTGGTGCCGCCCTTGACCGGGCCGGCCTCGCGCGTCACGTTGCCGCCGGCGGCCTTGATCTTCTCGCAGGCCGCGTAGGCGTCGGGCACGCCGAGGGCGATGTGGCCGTAGGCGGTGCCCAGTTCGTAGCTCTCGGTGCCCCAGTTGTAGGTGAGTTCGATCTCGGCCTGGTCGGGGTTGCCGTTGCCATAGCCGATGAATGCGAGGCTGTACTTGTACTCGGGGTTCTCCGAGGTGCGCAGCAGGTTCATGCCGAGCACCTTGGTGTAGAAGTCGATGGAGCGCTGCAGGTTGCCGACGCGCAGCATGGTGTGGAGGAGTCGCATCTCGTTGTGCCTTGTTCGTGGTCGTGGAGAGGGAAGCCCGCTATTGTCGGCCTCCCGGCGCGGCGATCAAGCGGCCAGTGTCAGCAGGTGGGCCTGGTGGCGCTTCAGGAACTCCATCAGGTGCTGCGGGTACTCGGGCACCACCGCGTCGCGCACGCTGGGGCGTTCGGCCAGCGCCTTGCGCCATGCATCGACCTTGGGCAGGGCGTCGAAGATGTGCGAGTCGCTGATCGCATCGAACACCTCGAAGTAGCGGAACACCGGCGCGAAGACCGCGTCGACGAGGCTGAAGCTGCCGCCCGCGAAGTAAGGGCCCTGGCCCAGCGCCGCTTCCACGCGCTGGAACTTGGCGAGCAGTGCCTGGCGCTTCTGTTCGAACACCGCCGCGTCCTGCGTGGTCTCGTAGCCCCAGAGGTCGCCGAGGATGGCCGAGCCGAACTCCATCCATGCGCGGTGTTCGGCGCGGGCGAGCGGGTCCTCGGGGTGCAGGCGAGCGCCGGGCTGGGTTTCTTCCAGGTACTCGCAAATCACGTTGCTCTCGAACAGCACGGCCTCGCCTCCGTCGGGCCTGCGCACCTTCAGCAGCGGCACCTTGCCGAGCGGCGAGATGTCGAGAAACCACTGCGGCTTGTTGGCAAGGTCGATCACGACGCGCTCGAAGGGCACGTCCTTCTCGTGCAGCGCGATCGCGGCACGCTGTACGTACGGGCAAAGCAGGTGGCTGACGAGGGTGAGGGATTGCTGGGGCATGGGGCTCTCCGTTTTCTGGATCGGTTGTGTCTGGATCGCGGCGATTCTTGCGGTCCTGAACAACCTTTTCCCGGAAAGCCCATTAGGGAAGCGGGCGCCTTGTGCTAGATGGGATCGACGGCCGTCGTATCTATCCAGTGCGTGATGCGCCCGCCGTGCATCACGCCGATGCGGTCCGCCATCGCATGCGCCTCGGCCTCGTTGTGCGTGACGAGAATGGCCGTCTGCCCCGCCTGCTTCAGGATGTCGCGCACCTCCACGGTGAGCCGTTCGCGCGTGCCGCCGTCGAGGTTGGAGAAGGGCTCGTCGAGCAGCAGCAGGGCGGGCGAAGGTGCGAGCGCGCGGGCCAGCGCGATGCGCTGCTGCTGGCCCCCGGAAAGCTCGTGCGGATAGCGCTCGCCCGCATCGGCGAGACCGACCAGCGCGAGCATTTCGACGACCCGCGACTGTTGTTCGGCGCGGCCCAGCCGGCGCAGGCCGAAGGCCACGTTCCTCGCGGCCGAAAGGTGCGGGAACAGTGCGTACTCCTGGAACATCATGCCCACGCGCCGCTGCTCGGACGGCAGGTGCTTCTGCGCGGACGACAGAAGCACCTCGCCGAGGCGGATCGTGCCGGCGCGCAGCGGCTCGAAGCCCGCGATGGCGCGCAGCACCGTCGTCTTGCCACAGCCGGAAGGGCCGAACAGGCAGGCGATGTCGCCCGCGTCCAGCGCCAGCGAGAAGCCGTCGACGACGGTGTGCAGGCCGCGCGGCGTGTCGTAGGCGAGGCTGATCGCGTCGAGGTGCAGTGGGGAGCTCATGTCATGTCTTCTCGGGAGCCAGCGTGGCCGAAGGTGCGCCCAGCTGGTTGCGCGCGAGCAGCACCACGGGCAGCAGGCCTGCGAGCACGATGGCGAGCGCGGCGATCGCGCCTTCCTCGTAGGTGCCACGCGCGGCCTCGGCATAGAGCCAGGTGGCGAGGGTGTCGAAGTTGGCGGGCCGCAACAGCAGCGTGGCAGGCAGCTCCTTCATCGCATCGACGAACACCAGCAGCGCGGCGGAGGCCATGGCGGGGCGAAGCAGCGGCAAGTGCACGCGGCGCAGCGTGCCGGCGGTGGTCTCGCCGAGCAGGCGCGAGGCCTGCTCGATGGCGGGTGGAATGCGCGAGAGGCCGGCCTCGATGCCACCGACCGGCATCGCGAGAAAGCGGATCGCGCAGGCCACGACCAGCACCACGCCGCAACTCATGAGCGGCAGGCCCTGCAGGCCGAAGGCCGTGGCCAGCGCCGAATCGAAGGCCAGCGCCGGCGTGAGCAGCCCGATGGCCAGCACCGTGCCCGGCACCGCATAGCCCAGCGTCGCAGCGCGCGCCTGCCAACGCGCGCGTGCGGGCCCCGAGCCCTGGCTGCGAGCGGCCCAGGCGACGATCAGCCCGGCTGCCACCGCGACGGCGGTGACCCCCGCTGCCAGCGTCAGCGTATTGCCGAGGCTCGCGATCAGCCCCTGCGAGATGCCGCCGCCCTGGCGCAGCCGCTTGGCGCTTTCCCAGACCAGGTAGAGGGCAGGCGCCCCGAAGCCGATCAGCACCGGCAGCGAGGCTGCCGCCGTCGCGGCCCAGCCCGCGGCTCCGTGCAGCCTGCGTGGCTGCACCGCGCGCATTCGCTGCGCCGAGCCGAAGCGCTGGTGACGCCGGCCGTTGCGCTCCAGCCAGACCAGCGCGATCACCACGAACAGCATCGCGCAGGCGATCTGCGCGGCGCCCGCGAGGTCGGAGCGCGTGATCCAGGTGGTGTAGACCGCGACCGTCAGCGTGTTCACGCCGAGGAATTCGGAAGCGCCGATATCGTTGAGCGTTTCGAGCAGCGCGAGGCTCAGCCCCACGGCCAGTGCAGGACGTGCCAGCGGCAGCGCCACGCGGAAGAAGGCTCCGCGCCGGCTCTCGCCGAGCATGCGCGCCGCCTCCATCAGGTGCGCCGGCTGCGTCATGAACATCGCGCGCGCCGTCATGTAGACGTACGGATAGAGCACGAAGCCCAGCACGAAGATCGCGCCGGGCATCGAGCGCAGGTCGGGCAGGCGGAATTGGCGCGGACTGTCGAAGCCCAGCATCCAGCGGATCGCGCCCTGAACCGGGCCGATGGGGTGCAGCAGGTCGAGGTAGGCGAAGGCGACGATGTAGGTCGGCATCGCCAGCGGCAGCAACAGGGCCCAGTGCAGGGTGCCGCGTCCGGGGAAGTCGTGCGCCGTCACCAGCCATGCGCAGCCGGTGCCGATCACCAGTACCAGCGCGCCAACGCCGGCAAGCAGCACGGCCGTGTTGAGCGCCGCCTGCGGCAGCACGTGCGCGAAGAGCGGCCCCCAGTGGCCCAGGCCCGAGCCGAAGGCCAGCCACGCCAGCGTGAGCACCGGTGCGAGCACGCCCACGGCGATCAGGAACGACGCGCAGCGCCAGGCCGGGCCGGCGGCTTGCAGGCCCGGCGGCTGGCGCCGCAGGAGACTCATTCAGTCAGTCGCCGGCAGGCATGCCCGGCGCTCGTCGATGTCACTGGTCGAAGCCAACCTTGTCCACAAGCGCGCTCGCCTGCTTGCGGTATTTCGCGATCTCGGTCAGCGGCAGAGGGTCGACCTTCAGCTCGCCGATGGTCTGGCCGATGATCGGGTCGAGGGCCACACCCTTGCGCACCGGGTACTCGTAGTTGGTCTGGGCGTAGAGGGCCTGGGCCGGCTCCGACACCAGGAACTCGAGCAGCTTGACCGCGTTGGCGCGCTGCGGGGCGTTCTTCGCCACGGCCGCGCCGCTGATGTTGACGTGCGTGCCGCCGCTCTTGGCATTGGCGAAGGTCGGGCGCACCACCTTGATGGCGTCGCCCCACTTGCGCGCGTCGGTGCCTTCCTTGGCGCTCTTCATCTGGCCGACGTAGTACGAGTTGGCCAGGCCCACGTCGCAGATGCCGCCGAGGATGTCGCGCGCCACATCGCGGTCGCCGCCGGTGGCCTTGCGTGCGAGGTTGGCCTTCACGCCGCGCAGCCACTGCTCGGCCTTGGCCTCGCCGTCGTGCGCGATCAGCGCGGCCACGAGCGCGGTGTTGTAGGGATGCTGGCCGGCGCGGATGCAGACCTTGCCCTTGTACCTGGGGTTGGCCAGGTCCTCGTAGCGGAAGCTGGTGAGCGGCAGGTTCTTGTCGGCGTAGAGCACGCGCGCGCGCATCGAGAGCGAGAACCACTGGCCGTCGGCGCCGCGCAGGTTGGCCGGAATGGCCGACTCGAGCGCGGCCGACTTCACGGGCTGCGTCACGCCGCCGTCGACGAGGTCCATCAGGTTGCCGATGTCCACCGTCATCAGCACGTCGGCGGGGGATCGGGCGCCTTCGGCCTTGACGCGCTCCAGCAAGCCGTCCTTCACGAAGACGGTGTTGACCTTGATGTTGCTCTGGGCGCTGAAGGCGGCGATGAGAGGCTGGATCAGCGCGGGCTCGCGCGTCGTGTAGAGCGTGAGTTCTTCGGCGGCCTGCGCGGGCAGGGCGGTGGCGGCCAGCCACGCGGCGCCTGCGCCAAGCAGTGCGCGCGCGGCGCGGCCTTGGACGCGCGAGCGTTGTTCGGTCATGAGGATCCTCCAGGAGCGGGTGTTCTAGAAAGCTCCGGCGCCGGCAGCGGATGACGTCGCCGCCGGTGTCGCGTGTTGCGGCCGCCGGATGAGAATAATTATCACTGGCCGCCCTGGATCGCGACGCCTTTGGACTTACAGGTTGAAGGCCTACTGCAGTCCGCCTTCGCCCGCTGGCCTCGCGGCTCAGCGCGCCGGCGGCACCTCGAAGACGAGGCAGGTGGTCGTTGCGTGCGCGTACAGCGTGCCGTCGGGACCGTAGAGGCGGGCCTCGGCGGTGGCGAGCTGTTTGCCGCAGTGGATCACCTTGCCTTCGGCGCGCACGCGCTGCACCTTGGGCGTGAGGCCCTTCACGTAGTTGACGCCGAGCTCTGCGGTGGTGTAGGCGCGGCCGGGCGGCATCATCGTGTGGACCGAGCAGCCCAGGGCCGAATCGAGCATCGTCGCGACCCAGCCGCCGTGGATGGTGCCCAGCGGGTTCAGGTGCTGCGGCAGCGGCGTGCCCTGGAAGATGGCCACGCCCAGGCGTGCCTCGATGATCGTGAAGTCCAGCGTCTTGGCGATGGCGGCGTAGGGAATGTCGCCGTTGAGCATCGCCTGCATGATCTCCAGGCCGGTCTTGCCGGCGATCTGGTCGGGGCGGGCGAGGCCGGGGCCCGGGCCGGCCTCGAGGCGGCCGGTGATCTTCTGTTCCTCGGCGATCCATGCGTCGAGCTGGCTGGTGGCTTGTGTCATGCCTGTGTTCCTTCTGGGGGCTTTGTGCCGGGGTGTTGATTGCATATGCAATAGTTGCACATACAATAATAGCCTATGGACACTCCCGCCAAGCCACGCGGCTGCACCAGCTTCAAGGTGCGACAGCTTTCGCGACGCCTCTCGCAGCACTACGACGCCGAGGTTTCGCAAAGCGGCCTCAAGACCACGCAGTACTCGCTGCTGTCGCACCTCGCGCGGCTCGGTCCCTCGCGTCCCGTCGACCTGGCGGCCGAGCTCAAGATGACTGCCTCCACCCTGAGCCGCAACCTGCAGCCGCTGATCGTCGCGGGCTGGATCGCGCAGGGTGCCGGCGCCGATGCGCGCAGCCGGCTGGTGCAGCTCACCGAGGAAGGCGAGGTCAAGCGGCGCGAAGCGCTGGCGCACTGGAAGACCGCGCAGCAGAAGCTGAATGCGTTGCTGGGCGTGGAGCGCGTGCTCGCGCTGCACCTGCTGATCGACGAGGCCATGGAGCTGCTGGGCGGCGAGGAAGAGCACGCCAGCGACGACTGACCCCCCAACTTTTCTTCACCCACACCCCATTCGCTCAATCGTGCGCACAGGCGCGCGAGGGCCCCGTTTCGCCTTTTTTCCTCCCATTCAATTCCAACAGCAGAGGCCCCATGTTCGCCAACTCCGTTTCCGCGTGGCTGCAGCGCCGCGGCATCCACTACGGCTGGATCGTCGCCGCCATCACCTTCCTCACCATGCTGACCATGTCGGCCGCGCTGGGCCTGCCCGGCGCCATGCTGCAGCCGCTGGGCAAGGAATTCGGCTGGAGCACCGAGCAGATCTCCTCGTCGCTGGCACTGCGCTTCGCGCTCTTCGGGCTGATGGGGCCGTTCGCCGCCGTGCTGATGGAGCGCTACGGCCTGCGCGCGGTGGTCTGCGCCGGCCTCGCGCTCGTCGGGCTGGGCATGGCGCTGGTCACCATGGCCTCGCAGCTCTGGCAGCTCTTCGTGCTCTGGAGCCTGATGCTGGGCCTGGGTACCGGCATGACGGCGCTGGTGCTCGGCGCAGTGGTGGCCAACCGCTGGTTCGTCGCGCGGCGCGGGCTGGTGGTGGGCATGCTCACTGCGAGTTCGGCGACGGGGCAACTGGCCTTCCTGCCGCTGGCGGCCTGGATGATCGAGCACTGGGGCTGGCGCTCGGCCATCGTGCCGATCGTGATCGGCACCATCCTCATCGGCCTGCTGGCGCTGCTGCTGTTGCGCAACCGGCCCTCCGACGTTGGCCTGCTGCCCTACGGCGAGGCACCCGGCACGCAGCCCGCGGCGCCCGCCGCAGCCGCGCCCGCGATGAACTTCGCCACGCCCTTTCGCGTGCTGAAGGAAGTCTCGACCAACCGCACCTTCTGGGTCCTGGCCGGCACCTTCTTCATCTGCGGCCTGAGCACCAACGGCCTGGTGCAGACGCACTTCATCTCGCTGTGCGGCGACTACGGCATGAGCGCCGTGCCGGCAGCATCGGTGCTCGCGATGATGGGTGCCTTCGACTTCGTCGGCACCATCCTCTCGGGCTGGCTCTCGGACCGCTACGACAACCGCAAGCTGCTTTTCTGGTACTACGGCCTGCGCGGGCTGTCGCTCTTCTGGCTGCCGCATTCCGAGTTCACCATCTACGGCCTGGGCATCTTCGCGATGTTCTACGGCCTCGACTGGATTGCCACCGTGCCGCCGACCGTCAAGCTCGCCGGTGCAGCCTTCGGCCCGGCAAAGGTCGGCCTGGTGTTCGGCTGGGTTTTCGCCGCGCACCAGCTGGGAGCCGCCACGGCTGCGTACGGCGCCGGCTTCGCACGCACGCTGCTGCTGACCTACACCCCGGCGCTCTACACCGCCGGCGCGGCCTGCCTGGTGGCGGCGCTGATCGTGATGACCATCCGCCGCCCGGCTGCGAAGTCCGGCTCCCCGGCCACGCCGGCTGCGGCCCGTGCCTGAACCCGCCAAGGCTCC
Source organism: Variovorax sp. V15 (assembly GCF_041154425.1). Lineage (NCBI taxonomy): Bacteria > Pseudomonadati > Pseudomonadota > Betaproteobacteria > Burkholderiales > Comamonadaceae > Variovorax > Variovorax sp. V15. Next base: position 4,512,235 of record NZ_AP028659.1, on the reverse strand, counting down.
AGCCATGACCACACCCCACGGCACCACCGAACTCGATCCGCGCACGCGCCGCCTGCTCGAGGCTCCCATCGTCCCCACGCTGCTGCGCCTGGCCGCGCCCAATGTGCTGGTGATGGTGGCGCAGGCCTGCGTCGGCCTCATCGAGACCTACTTCGTCGGCAAGCTGGGCACCGATGCGCTCGCCGGCATGGCGCTGGTATTCCCCATCGTGATGCTGATGCAGATGACCTCCAGCGGCGCCATGGGCGGTGGCATCGCCTCGTCCATTGCCCGTGCGCTCGGCGCGCGCCGCCGCGACGATGCGAATGCGCTGGTGTGGCACGCCGTCGTCATCGCGCTGGGCTTCGGCCTTTGCTTCACGCTGGCGCTGCTTTTGGGCGGGCGCTGGCTCTACGGCGTGATGGGCGGCACCGGGGCCGCGCTGGAAGCGGCGCTCACGTATTCCAACTGGGTCTTCGCGGGCGCGACGCTGGTGTGGCTCTTCAACTCGCTCGGCGCCATCATCCGCGGCACCGGCAACATGTCTGTGCCGGCCAACGTGACGGTGGTGGGCGTGGTGTTCCTCATTCCGGCGTCGCCGCTCTTGATCTTCGGCGTCGGGCCGCTGCCGGGCATGGGCATCGCGGGCGGTGCGATCGCGCTGCTGCTGTACTACCTGCTGGGCTCGATCGCGCTCATCGCCTACCTGCGCTCGCCGCGCAGCCTGCTCAAGCCCACGCTCGACGCGCTGAAGCTGCGCTGGCCGCTGTTCCGCGACATCCTGCGCATCGGCCTGGTGGGCGCGGTGTCGACGGTGGCGACCAATCTTTCCATCGGCATCGCCACCGCGCTGACCGGCCATTTCGGCTCGGGCGCGCTGGCCGGCTACGGCACGGCATCGCGGCTCGAATACCTGCTGGTGCCGCTGGTGTTCGGCCTGGGCGCGCCGCTGGTGGCGATGGTCGGCACCTGCATGGGCGCGGGGCTGCGCGAGCGGGCATTGCGCGCCACCTGGGCCGGCGCGGCGCTGGCCTTCACGCTCACGGAGACGATCGGCCTCGCGGCGGCGCTGTTCCCGCGCCCTTGGCTGCTGCTGTTCGGCAACGACCCGGCGATGCTGGAGACCGGCGCGCACTACCTGCGCGTGGTCGGACCGATGTACGGCCTCTTCGGCGTCGGGCTGGTGCTGTACTTCGCCTCGCAGGGGGCGGGCCGGCTGCTGTGGCCGATGCTCGGCAACATCGCGCGCCTGGCGGTGGCGGGCACCGGCGGCCTGCTGGCCCTGCAGTGGGGCGCCGGGCTCACCGGCGTGTTCGCGGCGCAGGGCGTGGCGCTGGCGGTGTACGGCATCGTGACCGCATCCGCCATCGCGGGAGGCGCCTGGTTCGGCCGCGTGGGCTGGCCGCGAACCACCAGCGGGCTGCTGCGGCGCATGGCCCAAGCCTGAAATCCAGCCATCGATTCATCCACCAACCAACGAAAGACTCGTCATGAAAATCAAGGACTCCGTGGTCTTCATCACCGGCGCCAATCGCGGCCTCGGTCTCGCCTTCGCGAAGGCTGCGCTCGCCGCGGGTGCGCGCAAGGTCTATGGGGCCGCGCGCGATCCCAGGAGCATCGACCTGCCCGGCGTGACGCCGGTGGCGCTCGACGTGACGCAGCCCGCGCAGATCGAGGCGGCGGTGCGTGCCTGCGGCGACGTGACGGTGCTGGTCAACAACGCGGGCATCTCGCGCGGCTCCAGCTTCCTGGGTTCGCCCGATGCGGTGGCCAACGCGCGCGCCGAATTCGAAACCAACTTCTTCGGCCTGTGGGCGGTGACGCAGGCCTTCGCTCCGGTGCTCGCGGCCAACGGCGGCGGCGGGGTGATCAACGTGCTGTCGGCGCTGACCTGGACCACCTTCCCGAGCGTGGCGACCTACAGCGCGACCAAGTCGGCCGCGTGGTCGCTGAGCAACGGGCTGCGCAACGAACTGGCCGGGCAGGGCACGCAGGTCACGAGCCTGCACGTGGGCTACATGGACACCGACATGACGGCACACATCCAGGGCCTGCCCAAGGCATCTCCGGACGATGTGGCGCGCCAGGCGCTGGCCGGCCTCGAGGCAGGCCAGGCCGAGGTGCTTGCCGACGAGACTTCACGGCAGCTCAAGCAGGGCCTGTCGAGCGCGACACCCCCTTACGCCAGCGTGCCCCAGGCAGCCTGAACGGGAAACCCGGGCGCGGGGCCCGGGTCTCGTTCATCCTGGTCAGTAGCGGTAAGGGTTGTTGGGGCGGCGGTCGTAGCGGTTGGGCACACCGTCGCCATCGTTGTCGCGGCGGCCGTAGCGGCGGCGATCGTCCCAGCGGCGGTCGTAGTGGTGGTGAGGGCGGTAGCCCGGGCCGTAATAGTGGCGCGGCGGAGGCGGCGGCGCGTAGTAGCGGCGCGGCGGCGGCGGCGCCGGAACGACGTACACCTGCGCCTGGATGAACGAGCCGCCGGTCTGTGCCTGGGCGGGTGCGCTGATGGCGGCCAGCGAGAGCAGGGCCGCGGCGCCGAATGCGAAAGTGAGCTTTTTCATCTGATCCCCCGGTTGTGAGTTGGAAGCCTCATCCTCGCTGCCCTTTGTTAAGTTGGTGTAAGGCTCGAGCGAAATCGGATGAAGAGCTGTAACCCGTGCGCACGACCTGCGGCACGGGCAAGACACGATTGTGAATGGACTTTTCACCGCGGAAAACCTCCGCGGGTAGGCCATCGGCTCTATCGGCCGAAGGTTCAGCCGCGCGGCGCTGGCAGGAGGCGGCGCAGCGCCTCGAAGAACAGGTCGGACTGCTCGCGTTCGCCCTGGATCTGCGCCGCCACGTGGGCGGCCAGTTTCGGGTCCACGGGCGCCAGCGGGCGTCCGGTCGACTGCGCGATCACCTGGTGCAGGCAGGCGCGCTCCAGGTAGTAGAGATCGTCGTAGGCATGGGCGATGGTGCCCCCGGCCACGATCACGCCGTGGTTCGCGAGAAAGGCCACATCCTTGCCGGCCATCGCGCGGGCGATGCGCTCGCCCTCGGCGTCGTCAAGCGCGAGGCCGTTGTATTCCGCGTCGATGGCGATGCGGTTCATGTAGCGCATCGCGTTCTGGCTCGCGGTCGGGTCGAGCGCGCGGTCGACCGTGATCGTGAGCGCCGTGGCGTAGGGCATGTGGCAGTGCAGCACGACCGCATGGCCGGTGAGCCGGTGCACCGCGCCGTGGATGAACAGGGCGGTGGGCTCCACCCGGTGGCGGCCCGCCAGCACCTCGCCGTGCACGTCGATGAGCACGATGTCGTCGGGTCCGATCTCGCTCCAGTGCAGGCCGCGCGGGTTGATGAGATAGCGGTCCTGCGTGCCCGGCAGCATCACGCTGAAGTGGTTGCAGACGCCTTCCGACAGTCCGTGATGGTCGGCGGCGCGCAGGGCGAGGGCGAGGTCTTCGCGCAGCTTGCGCACGGCGGGGCTGGCGTAGAGGGCATCGGCGGACATCGGTGGGGTCTCCTGTTTCTTCTTTGGGGGATCAGGCGAGCGTGAGGCCTTTCCAGGCCGCGACGAATTTCCGGGTGTCCTCGCGCACCGCCGCGGCCTGCTTGCCCGGCTTGTAGAGCGAGGAACCGATGCCGAAGCCGGCGGCCCCGGCCGCGCGCCACTCGGCCATGTTCGTGGGGGAGATGCCGCCCACGGGCATTACTGGCGTGCCGGCCGGCAGCACGGCCAGCAACGCCTTCACCACGGCGGGCGAGGCCAGTTCGGCCGGGAACAGCTTGAGCCCCGTGGCGCCGGCCGCGAGCGCGCCGAAGGCCTCGGTCGGCGTCATCACGCCAGGCAGGCACACCATGCCCAGCCGCACCGCCTCGACGACGACTTCGGCATTGAAGTTGGGCGAGACGATCAGCTCGCCGCCCGCCGCATGCACTTCGCGCACCTGCTGCGCGCCGAGCACCGTGCCGGCGCCGACCAGCGCCTGGGGAAAGCGCTTGCGCATGAGCGCGATGCTTTCGAGCGGCTGGGGCGAATTCAGCGGTACTTCGAGCAGCCGGAAGCCGGGCTCGACGATGGCGTCACCGACGTCGGCCGCTTCGGCCGGCGTGAGGCCGCGCAGGATGGCCACCAGCGGCAGCTCGCGCATCGCGGCGTCGAATTTTTCGAGGGGAGTGGGGGCGGTCATGCGGGAGTCCTGTCGGAATCGAGAAAGCCGGACAGCGCGTGCAGTCCGGCCCATGTGGCCTCGGCGCCGAGCGTGCGCGTGGCGACGCCGGTGGCGCGCAGGGCCAGCGTGTAGCGCTCGGTGAGGTTGGACGAGCCGATCAGGATCACTTCGCCCGACGCCTGCAGCGCCTGCGTGCGCAGCTCCTCGCCGATCAGCAGGCCCGAGAGGTAGCTCGACAGCTCCTCCTTCGGCATGCGCTCGAACAGCGCGAGGGTGCGCGTGCCGAAGGCGTTGTGCAGCAGGCCGTGTCCGTTCTCGGAGCGGGTCACGCCTTCGAGGAAGGCTGCCTCGTCGAGCGGCGCCGATGCATCGAGCGTGCGCGCGAGGATCGAGTGCTGGCTCAGCAGCGCATAGAACTCGCCCGTCATGTAGGTGCGGAAGCCCGCGACGCGGCCCTTCTTCACCGATGCCCACTTGTTGTGCGTGCCGGGCAGCACGAAGACGCCTTCGCTCAGGCCGGTGAGCTCCATCGCGCCGAAGATCTGCACTTCCTCGCCGCGCATCACGTCGGGCACGCCGGCGTGCTCGTCGCTCAGGCCCGGCACGATCGCGATGCGCGCGCCCGCAACGGCGTCGATGTCGATAATTTTGCGGCCCACTTCGACGCGGCCGGCGGGGCAGGCGCAGTAGGGCGCCTCCACCCAGCCCTGCTTGCTGCCGGCCATGCCGGAGATCAGGCAGCGCGCGCCTTCGAGGCGCATCCAGTCGCCGAAGAGCTTGTCGAAGACGGCCGGAAAGCCGCCTTCGGGCACCATGAGAATGCCGCGCGCATCGTTGCGCTCTTCAAGCACCTTGCCGCTGGCGTCAAGCAGCGCGCCGCGCAGTGAACTCGTGCCCCAGTCGATTGCAACCAGTCTTGTCATCTAGTGATTGTCGCGCGGCACGAAGGCACCGCGGCGACCGCGCAGGAAGGCCAGGTCTGCTCCCTGGTCGGCCTGCAGCACCGTATCGACATACAACTTCCAGTAACCGGATTCGAGCGGCGCCTTGGGCGCGACCCATTTCTCGCGGCGCTTCGCGAGCTCTTCGTCGCTCACGTGCAGGTGCAGCCTGCGGTTGGGCACGTCGAGCTCGACGATGTCTCCGTCCTGCACCAGCGCCAGAGGGCCTCCGGCGGCCGCCTCGGGCGCGGTGTGCAGTACCACGGTGCCGTAGGCCGTGCCGCTCATGCGCGCGTCGCTGATGCGGACCATGTCGGTGATGCCCTTGCGCAGCACCTTCGGCGGCAGCGGCATGTTGCCTGCCTCGGCCATGCCGGGGTAACCCTTGGGTCCGCAATTCTTGAGCACCATGATGCAGTTCTCGTCGATGTCGAGGTTTTCGTCGTCGATGCGCCTGTGCAGGTCGTCGGCGCTCTCGAACACCACCGCGCGGCCCTTGTGCACCAGCAGCTCCGGCGTGGCCGCGCTGGGCTTGATGATGGCGCCGTTGGGCGCGAGGTTGCCGCGCAGCACGCAGATGCCGGCCTTGTCCTTGAAGGGCTCGGCCAGGGGGCGGATGACCTGCGGGTTGAAGTTCTCGGCGTCCTTCACGTTCTCCCACAGGCTCTGGCCGGTGGCGGTGATCACGTCCTTGTGCAGGTGCTCGGCGATCTCCTTGATGACCACCGGCAGGCCGCCCGCATAGCAGAAGTCTTCCATCAGGAACTGGCCCGAGGGCTGCAGGTTCACCAGGCAGGGCAGCTCGGAGGCGAGGCGGTCGAAATCTTCCAGCGTGAGTTCGACGCCCATGCGTCCCGCGATGGCCAGCAGGTGGATCACGAAGTTGGTCGAGCCGCCGATGGCCGCGTTGACCTTGATCGCGTTCTCGATGGCCTGGCGCGTGAGGATCTTCGACATGTTCATGTCTTCATGCACCATGCCGACGATGCGCCGGCCCGCCTGCCGCGCCAGCACGTTGCGGCGGCCGTCCACGGCAGGGTAGGCCGCGTTGCCCGGCAGGCCGATGCCCAGCGACTCGACCATGCTCGCCATGGTGCTGGCGGTGCCCATCGTCATGCAGTGGCCGTGGCTGCGGTGCATGCAGCTCTCGGCCTCGAAGAATTCCTGCAGCTTGAGCGTGCCGGCGCGCACCTGCTCGCTCATCTGCCACACGCCGGTGCCCGAGCCGAGCTCCTGCCCGCGCCACTTGCCCGAGAGCATCGGGCCGCCCGACACGCCGATGGTCGGCAGGTCGACGCTGGCCGCGCCCATCATGAGCGCGGGGGTGGTCTTGTCGCAGCCCATGAGCAGCACCACGCCGTCGAGCGGGTTGCCGCGGATGCTTTCCTCCACGTCCATGCTCGCGAGGTTGCGATACAGCATCGCGGTGGGACGCAGCAGCGTCTCGCCGAGCGACATCACCGGGAACTCGAGCGGGAAGCCGCCGGCTTCGTACACGCCGATCTTCACCTGCTCCGCGAGCGTGCGGAAGTGCGAGTTGCAGGGCGTGAGTTCGCTGAAGGTGTTGCAGATGCCGATGACCGGGCGGCCGTCGAACTGGTCGTGCGGAACGCCCTTGCCCTTCATCCAGCTTCGGTAGATGAAGCCGTCGCGATCGTGCCGGCCGAACCATTGCTGGCTGCGGAGTTCTTCGGGTTTCTTCCTGGGGGCGGTGCTCATTGGATGTCTCTCTTTGTTGTCGAAACCTGCGCCCGATCCTCAGGGTTTGTCCTGCCGATAGAGCGTTTCAATCATCATATGATAAGCGCGAACAACGCGCCGGACCCTTAGTGTTTTCGAGCGACGGGATACCAGTTTTCACATCACGCATGATCAAGAACATCCACGGTCGCACGCTCGAACTCCTCGGTGAAGCCGTGGTGTCGGGCCGCTATGCGATCGGTGCATCCATCCCGTCCGAGCCCGTGCTCGGCGAGGAGCTGGGCGTGAGCCGTACCGTGGTGCGGGAGGCCATCAAGTCGCTGGTGGCCAAGGGCCTGATCGTGACCGGCCCGAAGGTCGGCACGCGCGTGCTGCCCAAGGACAAGTGGAACTGGTTCGACCCCGACGTCATCACCTGGCAGGCGCGCGCCGGCCTCACGCCCGAGTTCCTGCGCGACCTGCAGGACCTGCGCCGTGCGGTGGAGCCGGCGGCGGTGCGGCTGGCCGCGGAGAGGGCCACCGCGGAAGACATCGACGAGATCGAGCGTGCCTACGCCGGCATGAAGGAAGCCGTGGAGAACGGCGGCGACTACGTCACCTTCGACCTGCGCTTTCACAACGGCCTGCTGGGGGCCGCGCGCAACAGGATGATTGCGCAGATGAGCAAGGTGCTCAACGCATTGCTGCGCACCAGCTTCGAGATATCGACCACCAAGCCCGACGGCCCCACGCTCTCGCTGCCGCTGCACCGTGCTGTGCTCGACGCGGTGATCGCGCACGACCCCGACGTCGCGGAACGCGCGATCCTCCGGCTCATCGACGGCGCCCGCCAGGACATCGAGGACGTGCTCGGCTCGCGCCGCCGGCTGCCGCGGCTGAGCAGGCCGCCACCCAGGCTCAGGGCCAGTTAGCCAGCCAGGCGCACTGGCGGCGCTCACGGTCCACTTCCGGTTCTTTCACCCCCACGCTCGCGCGCCGAGCAGATTCCACCCCAGAAGAGAAGGAGACAACGTCCATGAAATTCGTCAAGTCGCTGATCGCGCCGACGCTGGTCGCGATGGGCCTGCTGTCGGCAGGCCACGTCGCCGCGCAGGAGAAACTCACCGTCTGGTGGGTCAAGGGCTTCTACAAGGCGGAGGACGACGCACTGTTCGCCGCCATCAAGAAGTTCGAAGAGAAGAACAAGAACGTCAAGATCGAACTCTCGCAGTACCCGATCCAGGACATGATCCCCAAGACCGTGTCCGCGCTCGACTCGGGCAGCCCGCCCGACGTGGCGTACGCCGACGTCTACGACTTCCAGGTCACGGGCAAGTGGGCCTACGACGGCAAGCTCGAGGACATCAGCAGCGTGCTCACGCCCATGAAGGACCGCTTCGCGCCGAACACGCTGGAGACCACCTACCTCTACAACGACCAGACCAAGAGCAAGGCGTACTACGCCTTCCCGATCAAGCAGCAGACCATGCACATCGAGTACTGGCTCGACATGCTGGCCGAAGCCGGGTTCAAGGAGTCCGACATTCCCACCGGCTGGAAGGACTACTGGTCGTTCTGGTGCGAGAAAGTGCAGCCAGCCAGCCGCCAGAAGAGCGGCAAGCGCAACTTCGGCATCGGCATGCCGATGGGCGTGGACTCGAGCGACGCGTTCTATTCGTTCCTGACCTTCATGGACGCCTACAACGTCAAGCTGGTGGACGACAACGGCAAGCTGCTGGTCGACGACCCGAAGGTGCGCACCGGCCTCATCGGCGCCATGACCGACTACACCACGCCCTACGTCAAGGGCTGCACGCCGCCTTCTTCCACCAGCTGGAAGGACCCGGACAACAACGTCGCGTTCCACAATAAGACGACCGTGATGACGCACAACGCGACCATCTCCATCGCCGCCAAGTGGCTCGACGATTCGAACAACGCCTCGCTCACGCCCGAGCAGCGCGAGGAAGCGCGCAAGAACTACACCGAGCGCATCCGCACGGCCGGCTTCCCGAACAAGCCCGACGGCAGCAAGATGGTCTACCGCACGGCCGTGAAGACCGGCGTGGTGTTCAAGGACGCGAAGAACAAGGCCCGCGCCAAGGAGTTCGTCTCGTTCCTGATGCAGGAAGAGAACCTGACGCCGTACGTCGAAGGCTCGCTGGGCCGCTGGTTCCCGGTGACCAAGGCCGCGCAGCAGCGTGACTTCTGGAAGGCAGACCCGCACCGCCTCTCGGTCTACAACCAGTACGCCGCCGGCACCGTGACCTTCGAATTCACGAAGAACTACAAGTTCACCGTGCTGAACAACGAGAACGTCTGGGCCAAGGCCATGAGCCGCATCGTCACCGACAAGGTGCCGGTGGACAAGGCGGTGGACGAGATGATCGCCCGTATCAAGACGGTGGCGGGCCAGTAAGCCGCGCACGCACGGTACCCGTCGGCACGTTCACCACCAGCAGCACGCCATGAGCAGCGCAACTGCCTCCGCCGCCGCGCCGAGTACTTCGGCGCCTGTCGTCAATCCCGGAGCGCGGCATGCGCGCTGGCAGTTCTGGGGCGCGGTCATGGTCGTGCCCTACCTGCTGGTGTTCGTGGTGTTCGTGCTGTACCCGGTGGGCTACGGCCTCTGGCTCGCCCGCCATCCGCAAAGCTACGTGAAGCTGGTCGAAGACCCGATCTTCTTCCGCTCCGTGATCAACACGGCCATCTTCCTGGTCGTGGCGATCAACCTCAAGATGCTCGTGGCACTCGTGCTCTCGGGCTTCTTCGTGACATCGCGCTGGTGGATCAAGATCGTCTCGGCGATCTTCATCCTGCCGTGGGCGATGCCCTCCATTCCCACGATCCTGTCGATCCGCTTCATGCTGAACCCGGAGTGGGGCGTGATCAACAGCACCATCTTCCGCCTGACCGGCGCCGACGGCCCCAACTGGCTCAACGATCCCTCGCTGGCGCTGGCCTTCGCGATGATCGTGCACATCTGGAAGTCGCTGCCGTTCTGGACGCTCATCCTCGTGGCGGGCCGCCTGGCCATTCCCACCGAGCAGTACGAGGCTGCTTCCGTCGACGGCGCCTCGTCGTGGCAGAAGTTCCGCTTCGTGAGCTGGCCGGCGTTGAAGACGCTCTACATCACCTCGCTCATCCTCTCGATGATCTGGACGCTGGGCGACTTCAACAGCGTCTACCTGCTGACCGGCGGCGGCCCGGCCGACCTCACGCACGTGCTCGCCACGCTGGGCATCCGCTACCTGCGCCTCGACCAGGTCGACCTGTCGATGGCTTCCATCGTGGTGGCGATGCCGCTCGTTCTGCCGCTGGTTTACTTCATGATGAAGAGGCTCTCGAAATGAAGCGCTGGACACCAAGAGCCGTGCTCACCGAGGCCCGGCTGCTGCTCATCGGCATTCCGGTGCTGCTGTGGACGCTGATCCCGGTCTACCACATGGTGCTGTTCGCGATCTCGTCGAAGGACTCCGCGACCTCGGGCCACCTGTGGCCCAAGAGTCCGACGCTGGACAACTTCCGCATCGTGTTCCAGCAGAAGCACTTCTACCTCGACCACTTCTGGCTGCAGCTGTGGAACTCGCTGCTGATCGCGCTGTCGGTGGGCGCGCTCACGCTCTTCGTGGCGACCACGGCGGCGTTCGCCATCAGCCGGCTGCGCGTGCGCGGCGGGCGCACGGTGATGAACATGGCGCTGTTCACCTACTTCATCCCGGCGGCCTTCCTCGCGGTGCCCATGTACAAGACCATGGGCAACTACGGCCTGCTCAACAGCCAGTGGGCGCTGATCCTCGCGATGGTGACCATCGCTTCGCCGTACTGCATCTGGGTACTGAAGCAGGCCTCCGACAAGCTGCCCTACGAGCTCGACGAGGCCGCGCGCATGGACGGCGCCTCGCCGCTGCAGCTGTTCCGCCTCGTGTACCTGCCGCTGATGGTGCCTTCGCTGGTGGCCGTGGGCACGTATTCGCTGCTGCTGGCCTGGAACGAGTACCTCTACGCCTTCCTGCTGCTGTCCAACGACAAGAGCGTGACGCTGGCCGTGGCGCTGGGCAACTTCCTCTCGGCCGACGATTCGCCGTGGGAGCTGCTGATGGCCACCGGCCTGATCTACGCGCTGCCCCCGGCGGCGATCTATTACGCATTCAAGCGCTACATGGTCGGCGGAATAACCGCCGGCGCAGTCAAGAGCTGAAAAAGCCCACGCAGGAAACGAAAAAATGGCATCCGTATCCTTTCGCAATATCCAGAAATCCTTCGGCAAGGTCCAGATCATCAAGGGCCTGGGCTTCGACATCACCGACGGCGAGTTCGTCGTGCTGGTCGGCCCCTCGGGCTGCGGCAAGTCGACGCTGCTTCGCATGCTCGCGGGTCTGGAGGACATCAGCGGCGGCGAGATCGTCATCGACGGCCGCGTGGTCAACGACCTCGAGTCCAAGGACCGCGACATCGCGATGGTGTTCCAGAGCTACGCGCTCTATCCGCACATGACGGTGGGCGAGAACATGGGCTTCAGCCTGCGCCTGCGCAACGCCGACAAGTCGGTGACCGACGAGCGCGTGGCCAAGGCCGCGAAGATCCTCAACCTCGACGCGCTGCTGGGCCGCTATCCGCGCGAACTCTCGGGCGGCCAGCGCCAGCGCGTGGCCATGGGCCGCGCCATCGTGCGCGACCCGAAGGTGTTTCTCTTCGACGAGCCGCTGTCGAACCTCGATGCCAAGCTGCGCGTGGCGATGCGCGCCGAGATCAAGGCGCTGCACCAGAGGCTGAAGACCACCACCGTCTACGTGACGCACGACCAGATCGAGGCCATGACCATGGCCGACCGCATCGTCGTGATGCACGACGGCATCATCGAGCAGATCGGCACGCCGCTGGAGCTGTACGACCGTCCCGACAACCTCTTCGTCGCGCAGTTCATCGGTTCGCCGTCGATGAACGTCATCGAGGGCACGGTGCGGCGCTCGGGCGGGGAATGCTGGGTCGAGTCGCAGGGTGCGCGCTGGCCGGTTCCGGCCGCGACCGCGGTGCCCGACGGCCAGCCGGTGCACTACGGCATTCGCCCTGGCGACATGACGCTGGGCGGCGGCTCGCACGGCGTGGAGGCCAGGGTCGTCGTCGTGGAGCCTACCGGCGCCGAGACCGAACTGCTGGTGCAGGTCGGCGAGGCCAGGCTGGTGCTCGCAGTGCACGGCCGGGTCGATGCCGGGCCCGACGACATCGTGCGGCTCGCCATCGAGTCGGAGAACGTGCACCTGTTCGACCGGCAGACCGGCCGCCGCATGGGCTGAGCCCGATCGTGGCTACGTGCGCAGCCGCAGCAGGGCGCGCACGAAGCCGTGGTCCGAGCGCGAGCGGTCGCGCCCTTCGTGCAGATGGTCGTTGAAGTAGTCGACGCGCCGCACGTCGCCCAGGCTGTGCCGGCTGGTGGCGACGAATTCCTCGCTCACGAAGATCTGGTCGAGCACGTCCGGGTAGCCCTGGTGGATGTGCGAATAGGCCACGTCCTTCTTGAGTGCCGACTCGCCCTGCATCTCGTAGGCGTTGAAGAGGGCCACGTCGCGCGCCGCCTTGTCGTAGGCCACCTCGGAGGTGGCGGCCACGAGCTGGGTGGTCACGCTGTGCGGGTTGTCGTTGAAGTCGCCCATCACCACCAGCGGCACGTTGGTGCCCTGCAGCAGGTCGATCACGATGCAGCGCAGGGCGGCGGCCTCGGCGCCGCGCATCAGCAGCGAGCGCAGCGAAGCCATCACGCCCACCTTGCGGTCGTCGCGGTCTTCCAGCGGGTTGCCCTGCGCGTCCTGCAGGAACTTGGGGCGCTTGGACTTCAGGTGCACCGTAAGTACGTGCACCTGCTGGCCGTGCTTCATGCGAACCGTGGCGAGCAGGGGAGGCCGCTCGAAGCGCGTGTGCGGACCGAGCCCAGGCACATCGACGCCGAAGCCGGGCGGAAAGTCGACGAAGGAGCGGACCTCGTCCACCTTCAGCCGCGTCGCGATGCCCACGCGCGGCGTGCCCTGTGCGCCCGGTCGCGCGAGCGTACCCTCGAGGCTGCCGGGCGGCGGCGTGTTCTCCGCGCCGGGCACCGAGACGAAGTCGTAGCGCAGGCCGCTGCGCGCGATGCAGGCCTTCAGCGCCGATTCGTCCCACACCTCCTGCACCGCCAGCACGTCGGCATTGAGCGCGTGGAAGCGCTCACCGGTCCAATCGATCTTCCGCTCGTACTCGCGCTCGGTGTAGGCGTCCTGGTTCTCGTAATACACGCGGTTGGGCGCCGCGAGGTTGAGGAGGTTGCAGGTGGCTACGAAGAGGGTGGCGTAGTTGGGCGGGATGTATTGCATGGCGTGACGATTGTGTCTTGAGTCGTCGTCCGCCCGCCCTGTGCCGCGGCGCAGGAAAACCCCATGAAAAAAGGGCACCCGGCGGTGTGCCGGATGCCCTTTTCCGATTCCTGGCGGTAGCAGGCTGGCGCTACCGGCGGATCTCAGCGGCCGAACGAACGGCCACCGCCGCCGCCGCCGCCGGAGCGGTTGCCACCGCCGTAGCCGCCACCGCCACCCGAGCGACGGCCACCACCGCCGCCACCGTAGCCACCGCCGCCCGAGCGGCCGCCGCGACCGCGGCCGCCCATGTGGTCGACGCTGGTGCGCAGCGGATCGGGCTGGCCGGCGCCGCCTCCGACCGATTCGGCGCGCAGGTGCGCGACCTGGTTGGCCTGCGTCGGGCTGTGGCTGTTGCCGTGATGGCGCGGCTGGCGCTCCTCGTGCGGAGCGTGATGGTGATGCTGCGGAGCGCGTGCCGGGCCCTGCGGGTTGCGCGGCTGCTGTTGCGGACGCGCGCCCTGGCCGCGCGGGCCTTGGCCTTGTCCTTGACCCTGGCCGCCGCCATTGGCATTGCGGCCCTGGCCGTTGCCACCCTGGCCGCCGCCACGGCGCTGGCCGCCGCCACCGCCGTTGCCGCCACCCTGGCCAGCCTTGTTCTCGCGGATGCGCTGCAGCATCTCGGTGCGCGCGGCCTTGGCGGCCGCCTGCATGACTTCGCGGCTCGGCGGACGGCCGGCGCCGCCCCAGATGGTCTGACGGCCCATGGCGATGGGCTCGGCGCGCTCGCCTTCCTCGGGGCCGAAGCCCTCGATGACCTGCACGGGAATCGTCTGCTTGGTGAAGCGCTCGATCTCCTGCATGAAGCCTTCCTCGTCCAGGCACACGAAGCTCACGGCCTCGCCGCTGGAGCCGGCGCGGCCCGTGCGGCCGATGCGGTGCACGTAGTCTTCGCTGACGTTGGGGATCTCGTAGTTCACGACGTGCGGCAGCTCGTCGATGTCGATGCCTCGCGCGGCGATGTCGGTGGCCACCAGCGCGCGCAGCTCGCCGCTCTTGAAGCCGGCCAGCGCCTGCGTGCGTGCACTCTGGCTCTTGTTGCCGTGCAGCGCCATCGCCTCGATGCCGTTCTTGGTGAGGAATTCGGCCACGCTGTTGGCGCCGAACTTGGTGCGCGTGAAGACCAGCACCTGGCTCCACTTGTTCTCGTTGATGATGTGCGCGAGCAGCGCCTTCTTCTTGCCGCGGCCCACGGGGTGGATCACCTGGGTGATGCGCTGCACCGTGGTGTTGCGCGGCGTGACCTGGATGCTCTGCGGATTGCGCAGCAGGGTGGCGGCCAGGTCGCGGATCTCGTCGCTGAAGGTGGCCGAGAACAGCAGGCTCTGCTTTTCCTTAGGCACCAGTGCCAGGACCTTCTTCACGTCGTGGATGAAGCCCATGTCGAGCATGCGGTCGGCTTCGTCGAGGATCAGCATCTGGACCTGGCCCAGGTCGAGCATGCCCTGCTGCTGCAGGTCGAGCAGGCGGCCGGGGGTGGCCACGAGGATGTCGACGCCGCTCTTGAGCTTGCTGATCTGCGGGTTCATGCCCACGCCGCCGAAGATCACGGTGGAGCTCAGCTGCAGGTACTTGCCGTAGGTGCGCACCGATTCCTCGACCTGGGCGGCGAGTTCGCGGGTGGGGGTCAGCACCAGGGCGCGGATGCCGGTGCCGCCGAACTTGTTGGTGGCGCTGCGGCTCATGGTGAGCTTGTGCAGCATCGGCAGCGTGAAGGCGGCTGTCTTGCCGGTGCCGGTCTGGGCGCCGCCGAGCAGGTCGTGGCCTTCGAGGACGGCGGGGATGGCTTGCGCCTGGATGGGGGTGGGGGTGTCGTAACCGTGCTCGTGCACAGCCTTCAAGATGGCGGGAGCCAGCTTCAGTTCGTCAAAAGTCATTGAAAACAATAAGCGCCATACACGGCGCAGTGGCATCGGCCCGCTTGGCGTCTTGTTGACGCCGAGCCAGTCAAGGCAGATGAGGGTCAGGGGTGGGAGCCGGAAAGTCCGCCCTCGCAAAAGGGTGAAATGGACCTTTCTTCGTCCCCGGCAGAGAGCCGGTGTCGCGGGCAACTGGACCCGGCAACGGAGCCTATTGTCGCATGAGTCGATAATCGGTGGTTTGCCGCGCCCGAATGGCTCCATTCCGGCGGCCGCGCATTCCCTCGAATCCCGCTACCCAAGGTAACAAAACCACACATGGCTCAATACGTCTATTCGATGAACCGTGTCAGCAAGACCGTGCCGCCCAAGCGGCAGATCTTGAAAGACATTTCGCTGTCCTTCTTCCCCGGCGCCAAGATCGGCGTGCTCGGCCTGAACGGCTCGGGCAAGTCCACGCTGCTCAAGATCATGGCGGGCGTCGACAAGGAAATCGAGGGCGAGGCGCTGCCCATGCCCGGCCTGACCATCGGGTACCTGGAGCAGGAGCCCAAGCTCAACCCCGAGCACACGGTGCGCGAATCGGTCGAGGAATCGATGGGCGCCGTCAACGCCGCCAAGAAGCGCCTGGAAGAGGTCTACGAGCTGTACGCAGCCGAAGACGCCGACTTCGACGCGCTTGCGGCCGAGCAGGCCGAGCTCGAAGCCATCATCGCCACCGCCGGCACCGACTCCGAGCACCAGCTCGAGATCGCCGCCGACGCGCTGCGCCTGCCGGCCTGGGACGCCAAGATCGGCGTGCTCTCGGGCGGCGAGAAGCGCCGCGTGGCGCTGTGCCGCCTGCTGCTGAGCAAGCCCGACATGCTGCTGCTCGACGAACCGACCAACCACCTTGACGCCGAATCGGTCGAATGGCTCGAAGTGTTCCTGCAGCGCTTCCCCGGCACCGTGGTGGCCATCACCCACGACCGCTACTTCCTCGACAACGCCGCCGAGTGGATCCTCGAACTGGACCGCGGCCGCGGCATTCCATGGAAGGGCAACTACAGCACCTGGCTCGAGCAGAAGGGCGAGCGCCTGGCGCAGGAGCAAAAGAGCGAGGAAGCCCACGCCAAGGCCCTGAAGAAGGAACTCGAGTGGTCGCGCCAGAACCCGAAGGCGCGCCAGGCCAAGAGCAAGTCGCGCCTGGCCCGCTTCGAGGAGCTGAGCGACGTCGAATACCAGAAGCGCAACGAAACGCAGGAAATCTTCATTCCCGTGGCCGACCGCCTGGGCAGCCAGGTGTTCGAGTTCAAGAACGTCAGCAAGTCCTTCGGCGACCGCATGCTGATCGACAACCTGAGCTTCAACGTGCCGGCCGGTGCCATCGTCGGCATCATCGGCCCGAACGGCGCCGGCAAGTCGACGCTGTTCAAGCTGCTGGCGGGCAAGGAGAAGCCGGATTCGGGCGAGGTCACCATCGGCCAGACCGTGAAGATGGCCTTCGTCGACCAGGCGCGCGACGCTCTGGCCGACCAGAAGACCGTGTGGGAAGACATCTCGGGCGGCCTCGACATCATCAACGTCGGCAAGTTCCAGATGGCCAGCCGCGCCTACGCGGGCCGCTTCAACTTCAACGGCGCCGACCAGCAGAAGAAGGTCGGCACGCTGTCGGGCGGTGAACGCGGCCGCCTGCACCTGGCCAAGACGCTGATCGCGGGCGGCAACGTGCTGCTGCTGGACGAACCGTCGAACGACCTCGACGTGGAAACCCTGCGCGCCCTGGAAGACGCGCTGCTCGAGTTCGCCGGCACGGTCATGGTGATCAGCCACGACCGCTGGTTCCTCGACCGCATCGCCACGCACATCCTCGCGGCCGAAGGCGACAGCCAGTGGACCTTCTTCGATGGCAACTACCAGGAGTACGAAGCCGACAAGAAGAAGCGCCTGGGCGAAGAGGGCGCCAAGCCCAAGCGCATGCGCTACAAAGCCCTGAAATAAGGCTCGCCCCCAGGCTGCGCGCACTTCGTGTCGCTACGCCAACCCCCTTCCGGGGGCAACACCTGCGGCCCGGCAAAGCCGGTTCCGCGGTGTTCCTCGAATGGGCTCAGATCGCTTCGGCAAGAGCGCGCGGTTCCGCAAGGGGCCGCGCGCTTTTTTCATCCTCCGCCGCGAACACGTCGCGCGCCGCGAAGAGGCCGTTGAGCGCTGCCGGAAAGCCTGCATACACCGCCATCTGCATGATGACCTCGACCACCTCGTCGCGCGTCACGCCGACGTTCAGCGCGGCCTGGATGTGCACCTTCAGCTGCGGCGCGGCATTGCCCATGGCTGTGAGCGCGGCCACCGTCGCGATCTCGCGGGAGCGCAGGTCGAGGCCGGGGCGTGAGTAGATGTCGCCGAACGGAAACTCGATCACCAGGCGGGCGAAGTCCGGCGCGATGCCGGCCAGGCTCTCGACGACCTTGACGCCGCCTTCACCATCGATCTCACGAAGCTTGGCCAGGCCACGCGCGTAGCGTTGGCTGTCGTCTTGACCCTTGTCTTGTCGTGTGTTCGTCATTGCTCGTCTTTCCTTCCCGGGCCTTGCCCGACAGAGGGGGACGCTTCTTCGTCTTCTCGACCTCGCGGTAATGGTCGATCTTGAGCGACAGCGCCTGCATGGATTGCTGCAGCGCCGCCACCTTGGCCTGAACCTCGGCGAGATGCCGTTCGAGCATCTCGCGCCGTTCGCCGACGCTGGCGTCCCCCAGGCTTCGAAGCCTGACGAAGGCCTGCATGCCCTGGATGGACATGCCGGTCTCGCGCAGGCGCAACAGGAAATCCAGCAAGTCCATGTCGGCGCTCGCATAGCGCCGCTGACCCCCCGGTGCACGGGGCACCGCCGCGATGAGCCCGATGCGCTCGTAATACCGCAGCGTGTAGGCCGTGAGACCGGTTCGTTCAGCGACTTCCGCGATGGTCAGGCTGGTTTCCATGGCGTCGATTCTCGAAATTGGAGCGCGCTCTAAGTCAAGCGCTTTGTCGAACTATTTTTGAAAAGAGGCAAAGTCGGCATCGATCCAGCCGCGCAGGCTGTTGACGAAGGCGAGGGCCTGCACGCGGGGCAGATCGTCCACGCGCACGACCGCTTCGGCAAGCTGGCCGCTGCGCAGGCGACTGGCGCGGCCGATGCCGCCGAGCAGCCCGCAGCGCAGCGGCGGAGTGACCCAGCGGCCGTCCAGCAACAGGGCGATGTTGCCACGCGTGCATTCGGTGATCTCGCCGTCGCGGTTCCACAGCAGCGTGTCGAACGCGCCGGGTTCCGCGGGCGCGAGGGCTTCGTAGTGGGCACGGCGCGTGGTCTTGAAGCGGGTGAACTCGCTGTGGGCCTCGCCGAAAGGGCGCGTGGCAAGCTGCAGGCGCACGCGCGCGGGCGGCGCTTCCATCGCGAAGGCTTCGGCGCGCGGCGTGCCTTGTGCGTCGAGCAGCAGGCGCACACGCCACATGCCCGTGGCGTGCCGGGCCTTCAGATCGTCGAGGCAGGAGGCAACCGACGCCTGGTTCCACGGGCGCTCGAAATGCGCGGCTGCGATCGCCATGCGCGCCAGATGGGCCGGTGCGTCGCGGAGTTCGCCATCCACCAGCGCGAGGGTTTCGAGCAGGTCGAACGGCGGCCCTGATGCCCGGCCCGCCCGGTCCAGAAAGGCCCGCTTGTGCCGCCATTCCTCCCACTCCGCATCGGCCCGGGCATCGGCCGTGATGCCGCTGCCGATGCCGCAGCGCGCCTGCGCGCCGCGCAATGCCACGGTGCGGATCGGCACGTTGAAGATCGCATGGGCGCCGGGCTGCACGACGCCCACCGCGCCGCAGTAAACGCCGCGCGCCTCGGGCTCCAGCTCGCGGATCATGCGCATCGCGCTCACCTTGGGCGCGCCGGTGATGGAGCCGCACGGGAACAGCGCCGCGAACGCGTCGGCCAGCGTCGTGCCTTCGCGCGCGAGGGCTTCCACGTCCGACGTCATCTGCCACACGGTAGGCAGCGCCTCGGTGTGGAAGAGGCGTGGCACGCGCACCGAGAAGGGCTTGGCCACGCGCGAGAGGTCGTTGCGGATCAGGTCCACGATCATCACGTTCTCGGCCCGCTCCTTGGGCACGGTGCGAAGCCGCCGGGCCAGCGCCTCGTCCTCGGCGGGCGTGGCGCCGCGCGGGGCCGTGCCCTTCATCGGGCGCGTCAGGATGCGTTCGCCCTGCCAATCGAAGAAAAGCTCGGGCGACACCGACAGAAGCAGCTCCTCGCCGGCGTCGATGAAGGCGGCATAGCCGTCGGGCTGCGCCTGCCGCAGCGCCATGAACAGGGCCAGCGGCTCGCCGTGGAAGTCGGCGTGCAGCGCGGCGGTGTAGTTGAGCTGGTAGAGCTCGCCGTTGGAGATCGCGCGGTGGATGGCCTGCATGCGGCTGTCGAAGTCCGCGCGAGAGAGACCGAGCTGCCAGTCGAGCGATGGAGGAGCGTCGTTGCCCGTGGCTTCGGGCCAGGGCAGGGCTTCGTCGTGCACGCCGAACCATGCCAGCGGTCCATCCGCCGCATGCACCGCGAACGCGCGGTCGAACGCTGCCGCCGCTTCGTAGCGCAGATAGCCCACGCACCAACGCCCCTCGCGCGCCAGCGCTTCGACGGCATCGAGCACAGGCCGCACCTCGTCGGCGGTGCGCGCCACCAGCACGCGTGAAGGCTCGCCGAAACCCAGCCGCAGCCGGCCGCCGGCGCCGAGCGGCTGTGCGAAGTCGATCAGCGTGCGCAATGTCCCGGGCCGGGCCTCGTCAGGTGGCATCGTTCGCGGCGTTTTTAGGGGCCGCTTCGGTCGCGGCGCCCTGCGGCGTCCTGGCCAGCACCCGCTTGCGCACCGCGTAGATGTTGTTGCGCAGCGCATAGAGCTCGTCGGCGTACGACAGCGGCACCGCCACCTTGTTGACCACGCGGTCGAGCTGGTCGAGGTCTTCGAGCAGTTCCTTCTGCTCGCCCTTCTGTGCGTCGACCTTCGCCTCGATGTCGCGCAGCCGCGCATACCAGCGAAATACGCGCCGGCGCACGCGGAACTGGTACAGCGGCGGCACCACGCGGCTCAGCGGCAGCATCAGCACCAGCAGGCCGCCGAGCACCAGCCACATGCGCTCCACGAGGTTGCTGGCCCAGAAGGGCAAGTAGCGCTGCCACACCGGCGGCGTGCCGTTGATGGCGCGGTCGCCTTCGGGGCTCACCGGCAGTTCGCTGGTGCGGGTGTTGGGGAAGTCGCGCGCGCGGTTGAACCAGCCGGCGCCGCTGTGCACCGACTGCGCCGCCTGCGCGAAGAGCTGGCGCAGCGCGGGGTGGGTCTCGTCGCGCGACAGCAGCGAGGTGGTGGCCGCGAGCAGCGACATGTCGTGCGGCGGCATGTCCTTCGACAGGTCGATCATCCCGCGCGGCAGCGTCACGGCCGAGAGGAAGGGAAAGCGCCGCGAGTAGGCGTCGGCCTGCCCGAAGTCCATGAGCTTGATCGAGTCGGAGCGCAGCAGCCGCTGCACCTGCGGCGACTGCGGCGCGGAAGACAGCACGATGGCGTCGAGGATGCCGGCTTCCAGCGCCTCGGCGGCCGAGGCCTGTTCCAGGTTCGACAGCAGCAGGTCGTCGGGCCCGAGCCTGTTGGCCTTGAGCATGCGCTCCATGATGTCCGGCAGCCCGCTGCCGGGCAGGTCGACGTTCACGCGCAGGCCGCGCAGCTGGGCGAGCGAGGTCAGCGTGGCGGTCTTTCGGTCGATCTTCTGGGCCGAGTCGGTGCGGTAGAAGAGCCAGATCGGCTCGTAGAAGAGGCTGCCCAGCGAGGTGAGGCCGGCTTCCTCGTCGGCCTTCGGGTCGGCGCTGCCCCCGCGCACGAAGCCCACGTCGGCGCCGCCGGTGCGCAGCAGCTGCAGGTTCTCGGTCGAGCCCGAGGTGGCCTTGAGCTCCACCTCGATGCCGTTGTGCCTGAGCGCCTCGGCATAGCGCTTGCCGAACTGGGCGTAGGCGCTGCCCGTTGGGCCGGTGGCCAGCGTCACGTGCTTGGGCGGCTGCGGCTGCAGCCACCAGTAGGCCGCGACCAGCAGCCCGATGACGATGAACACGATCGGCCCCGCCGAAGCGATCAGGTCGCGGATCGACAGCAGTATCAGCTTCAGGGTTCTGGGGAACGCCATGGTGATGCCTCCCGTTGTCAGCCGCGCGCCTTGCCGAGATCCGCCGCGCAGGGAATGTGCAGCTCGCCCACCGTCACCGTGCGAGCCGCGTGCACCGCGCGCAGCGTGGCGATGGCGACGGCCTCGGCGGCCATGGTGCTCAGCACCGTCATGCCGGGGGCGTCGCCCTCCAGCGGCACGCGGCCGGTAGCCAGCGCGAACAGCGTGTCGCCGTCGCTCATGGTGTGAACCGGGTTGATGGCGCGTGCCAGGCCGTCGTGCGCCACCGTGGCGAGCCGGTTGGCCTGCACCTTGGTCAGCACCGCGTCGGTGGCGATCACGCCGATGGTGGTGTTGGTGCCCGCGAGCAGCGGCTTGGGGCTCAGGCCGCGCAGCAGCGCGCGGCGGGTGTCGAGCAGCGCATTGCCGTCCTCGGTGCGCGCGCCGGCCACGGGCTGGCCGGTGTCGTGGTCGATCACGTCGCCCAGCGAGTTCACGGCAATCAGCGCGCCCACCGTGACGCCGCCCACCTTGACCGATGCGGTGCCGACGCCGCCTTTCATCGCGCGGTGCACGCCGAAGAGCTTGCCCACCAGCGCGCCGGTGCCGGCGCCCACGTTGCCCTCGGCGGGCGCTGCGGTGCTGGCGGCTTCGCAGGCCGCATAGCCGGCGGCCGCGTCGGGACGGATGCGCGCGTCGCCCATGGGCAGATCGAACAGCACGGCGGCCGGCACGATGGGCAGGGTGCCGAAGCGCACGTCCATGCCGATGCCGCGTTCCTCCATCCAGCGCATCGCGCCTTCGGCGGACGCCAGGCCCCAGGCGCTGCCGCCCGCGAGCATCACCGCGTGCACCTGCTGCACGAGGTTGCCGGGCGAGAGCAGGTCGGTCTCGCGCGTGCCGGGCGCGGCGCCGCGAACGTCCACGCCGGCCACCGCGCCTTCGCGCGCCATGATCACGGTGCAGCCGGTGGGACGGCGGGTTTCGGTGAAATGGCCGACCTCGATGCCGGCGACGTCGGTGATGGCACCGGCGGAATGGGAGAGGAGGGAGGAAGACGGTGCTGACATGGCGGCCGATTATGAGACCGCACCCTCTACGATCGCCCTCCATGACGGTTGCAAGAAGTTTCTCTTCCCCCGGCGGGGTTCGCCACGTGGTGGTGATCGGCGCGGGCGCGGTCGGCAGCGCCACCGCCATCGAGGCGCTGCGCGCGGGCCTGCGCGTGACGGTGCTGGAGCCCGGTGAGCCGGGCGGCCAGCACGCCACCAGCTACGGCAATGCCGGCTGGCTTTCGTCGCACTCGGTGGTGCCGCCCGCGCTGCCGGGCGCATGGCGCAAGGTGCCGGGCTGGCTGGCCGATCCGCTCGGCCCGCTGGCCCTGCGCTGGCGCTACCTGCCGCGCGCCTTGCCGTGGCTGCTGCGCTACCTGGCCTCGGGCTGGACCGAGGCGCGCGTGCAGCGCACGGCCGACGCGCTTCGCACGCTGCTGGCCGATGCGCCTGCGCTGCATGCGCGGCTGGCAGCCGAAGCCGGCGTGCCCCAGCTCATCGAGCAGCGCGGGCTGCTGCATGCCTACCGCTCGCGCGCCGAGTTCGACGGCGACGCGCTGGGCTGGCGCGTGCGCCGGCGCACCGGCGTGCAGTGGGAGGAATGGCCGCAGGACGAACTCCGCCGCCGCGAGCCCGACCTGGATGCGCGCTACACGCTCGGCATCTTCGTGCCCGAGGCCGGCCATTGTCGCGACCCGGGCCGCTACGTGGCTGCGCTGGCACGGCATGCGCTCGACGCGGGCGCCGAGCGCATTGCGGCTCGCGCGACTGGTTTCCGCATCGAGGGCGGCCGGCTGCGAGCCGTGCTCACCGATACCGGCGAGATCGCCTGCGACGCCGCCGCCATTTGCGCCGGTGCCCGCTCCGGCCCGCTGGCGGCAGCGGCCGGCTCGGCGGTGCCTCTGGAATCGGAGCGCGGCTACCACGTGGTCGTCGAAGACGCCAAGGCCGGCCCGCGCACGCCGACCATGGTGGCCGACGGCAAGCTCATCGCGCACTGGATGGACGGCGGCCTGCGCGCGGCCGGGCAGGTGGAGATCGCGGGCCTCGAAGCCGCGCCGGACTGGCGCCGTGCCGAGATCCTGCACGCGCATCTGCAATCGATGTTTCCCTCGCTTGCACGGCCCGCATCGGGAGCGATCACCGTGAAGCACTGGCTGGGGCATCGCCCGAGCCTGCCCGATGGCTTGCCCTGCATCGGGCCGGCTGCCGCGACGCCCGACATCGTGCTGGCCTTCGGCCATGGCCATGTCGGCCTGTGCGGCTCGGCGCGCACCGGGCGGCTGGCGGCGCAACTGCTCGCGGGTACCGATCCGGAGATTCCGCTGGCGCCCTTCGACCCGGCGCGTTTCTAGAGTTCGGCGCGCTCCAGCTCGGCCAGCAGTGTGCGCGTCGCGCGGCTGAGAAACGCCGAGCGGCGCACCACGCACGCCACGGGCACGCGCACGTCCAGATCGTCGATGCGGATCAGCGCGAGGCTGCCCCGCGCGACTTCTTCCGCGATGCCGCTTGCCTGCAGGAAGGCGAGGCCGAATCCCGCCTCCACCAGCCGCTTCTGCGCCGTGAGGCTGTCGACCGCACTCCAGTCGATGCGCTCCACGCCCCGCACGAGGAACTGCGAAAAGATCGCCTCCGCATGCGGCTCGGTGCGCCGGGGCGGCTGCGGAAAGGCCAGCCACCGCTCCTTCGAGAGCCGCACCAGCGACTTCAGACGCCTGCCCGCCAGCGGATGCGACGGCGCGCAGGCCACCACCAGCTGCTCGTTGTGGATGACCTTGCACAGCAGGTCCGGCGATGGATCTTCGTAGTAGCGCAGCCCCACTGCCACGTCGCTCGCGCGCACCTTCTCGCTGACCTCGGCGCTGGTGGCCGTCTGCAGGCGGATGTCGAGGCCGGGCAGCGAGGTCCGCAGCTTCGCGAGCACCGCCGCGAGGCCCGAGCTTGCCAGCGTGCCGACGGCGGCGATGTGCACCGTTCCCGCCGCGTCGGATTTCGCGGCCTGCACGGCGGCCATCGCGTCGCCCAGCGCTGCAGCGACCTTCTCCGCATGCGGCAGCAGCGCCTCGCCCGCCTGGCTCAGCCGCAGTCCCCGGCCCACGCGCTCGAAGAGCGGAGCGTCGAGCTCCTCTTCAAGCAGCGCCAGGCGGCGGCTGATGGCCGACTGCGTGCGCGAGAGGGCGGTCGCGGCGGCCGACACGCCGCCTTGCCGGTGGACCGTCAGGAATGTGGCGAGGGCTTCCGAGTCCATGTGGCGAATCCATGCAAAGAATCGATGGGTTGAAGAAATATTATGCGTTTGACGCGCGCCACAGCGGCCGCGACGATCGGGCCTTCATCGATCAAGCCGGAGCTGGAATGGGCCCGAAGACACGCCTGGCGCGCGGCCGCGCCTTTCTCGAGCTGCACCGCGCGAATCGCGGATTCGTCATGCCCAACGCCTGGGACCCGGGCAGCGCGGTGCTGCTCGCGGCGGAGGGCTTCGAGGCGATAGGCACCACCAGCGCGGGCATCGCGTTCTCGCTGGGCAGGCCCGACTACAACGTGAGGGACTCGCGGCTCGCGGTAGGGCGCGAGGAGATGCTGGAAGTGGTCGGGAAGATCGCCGCAGCGGTCTCCATCCCCGTCAATGCCGATCTGGAAGCGGGCTACGGCGACGCGCCCGAAGATGTGGCCGACACGGCTCGCATGGCGATGGATGCAGGTGCGGCCGGCGGCAATATCGAGGACACCGATGCCGCGCACGGACGCCTTTTCGACGAGCAACTGGCCGTGGCCCGCATCGCGGCCGCCCGGGCCGCCATCGATGCGGCCGGCGGCAGCTTCGTGCTGAATGCGCGCACCGACGCGTTCCAGTTTCCAGGCAACGGCGCGCTGCGCATCGCGATCCAGCGCGCCAACCGCTTCATCGAGGCTGGCGCGGACTGCGTGTTCGTGCCCGGCGTCACCGATCCGTCGCTGGTGTCGACGCTGGCGCGCGAGATCGCGGGCCCGCTCAACATCGTGATGGGGCTGAACGAGGCGGGCGCCAGCGCCTTCAGCCTGATCGAGGCCGGCGCCAGGCGCATCAGCGTGGGCGGTTCGATCGCGCGCTCGGCCATGGCGCTCGTGCGGCGCAGCGCGCAGGAGCTGCGCACGCTGGGAACGGTTTCCTACGCGAGCAGCCAGATCCCGCAGCGCGAGCTGAACGCGGTGTTCGAAGCCGCGCTGCGGGCCGGGCTCAGTTCGCCGGAGCTATCGACAGCACGGTGAGCGCGCCGTCGACCTTGTCGGCGGTGAACTGCACCTTGTCGCCGGGCTTCACCTTGCCGAGCAGCGCGGGGTCGCTCACGCGGAACACCATCGTCATGCCCGTCATCTCGAGGTTGGGAATGTCGCCGTGCTTCAGCGTGATCTTCTTCGCGTCGAGGTCGATCTTGCGCACCTCGCCCTCCACGGAGGGCAGGGCAGCCTGGGCGAAAGCCGCGGCGGCGAGCAGGGCGGCGGAGAGGGCGGTGAACAGTTTCTTCATGATGAGTTTGCTTTCCTTGTCTGAGTGGTTCGAGGATCGATTCAGCGATAGCTCTGGAAGACGCGCGTGCTGCCATCGGCCAGCACCAGCAGCACGTCGTAGGGATCACGCTGGTCGCCGTAGGCCGGGCCGTCCATGCCCGGCGAGCCGATCGGCATGCCGGGCACGGCAAGGCCGACGGCCTTGGGCTTTTCCTTCAGCAGCCGCTGCATTTCGCGCGCGGGCACATGGCCTTCGATGGCGTAGCCGCCGACGAGGCCCGTGTGGCAGGAGCCCAGCTTGGCCGGAATGCCCAGCCGGGTGCGCGCCGCCGTGTTGCCTTCGTCGTGCACGCGCGTGGCGAAGCCGTTCCTGTTGAGATGCTTCACCCAGTCCTGGCAGCAGCCGCAGTTCGGGTCCTTCCAGATCTCGACCATCGGCGCGGCGGCCAGCGCTTTGGTCGCGGCGAAAGGCATGGCGGTGGAAGCCAATGCCAGCAACACGCGTCTTCTCTTCATGGGGTCTCCTTCAGGATTTGTGGCCGCTCATGGCGGCAGGCAGCACGCGGACGCGGCCCGCCATGCCGAGCTCGTAGTGGTCCTTCACGAGGCAGGCGAAGTCGAAGTCGCCGGCGCGGTTGAAGGTCCAGACCATGCTGCCGGTCTTGCCGGCGGGCACGTGGACCATCCATGGATCGTCGTGCTCCATGTCCGGAAACTTCTTCATCATGGCCGCGTGGGCCTCGATCTCGGCGGTGGTGCCGAGCACCAGCTCGTGCAGCTCCTTGCCGCGGTTCTTCAAGCGCAGGCGGACGGTGTCGCCCTCGCGCACCTCGATGACCGAGGGCGTGAAGCTCATGTCGTCGGCCATCGCGATGTCGATGGTGCGCTTCACCGCGCTGCCGTTGCCGGCGATGCCCCAGGGCTTCTGCTCGGGCGCGAGTTCGGCGGCGCCCTTCGGCCTGGGTTTGTTGTGGGCCTCGTGCGCGAACGGGGCGCTGGCGAGTGCCGCGAGCGCAAGGCCCGCGACGATGGACTTGAGTTGTGTCTTTTTCATGAGGTGAGCTCCGTGAGAAAGGAGGACGAAAGAGCAGAGGTCAGTGGTTGTGCGCGTCGTGCCCCGAGGGCTTGCGCACGGTCGCGTCGGGCTTGGCGCCCGTCGGCGAGGCCGGGGCTTCCTTGCGGGTCGCCGGCGGCACGTTCGCGCCCTTCACCTCGCGCGCGACGGTGCCCGGCGGGTGCCTGAACCAGCCCGGGTCGCGGTAATCGCCGGGTTTCTGGTCGCGCCGCACCTTCAGCAGCGTGAACATGCCGCCCATCTCGGTCGAACCGAAGGGGCCGGTGCCGGTCATCATCGGCACGGTGTTGTCGGGAATGGGCATCTCCATCTCACCCATGTCCGCCATGCCCTTGTCGCCCATCACCATGTAGTCGGGCACGAGCTTTTTTATCTTTTCGGCCACGCCCTTGTGGTCGACGCCGATCATGGTGGGCACGTCGTGGCCCATCGGGCCCATGGTGTGGTGCGACTTGTGGCAGTGCATGGCCCAGTCGCCTTCCTCGTCGGCGATGAACTCCAGCTGCCGCATCTGGCCCACCGCCACGTCCACCGACACCTCGGGCCAGCGCGCGGTGCGCGGCACGGGGCCGCCGTCGGTGCCGGTCACCTCGAACTCGTGGCCGTGGATGTGAATCGGGTGGTTGGTCATCGTCAGGTTGCCCACGCGGATGCGCACGCGGTCGCCACGGCGCACGTTGAGCGTGTCGATGCCCGGGAACACGCGGCTGTTGAAGCTCCAGATGTTGAAGTCGGTCATGGTGTTGACCTTGGGCGTG
The DNA here is from genome assembly GCF_041154425.1 of Variovorax sp. V15. Taxonomy (NCBI): domain Bacteria; kingdom Pseudomonadati; phylum Pseudomonadota; class Betaproteobacteria; order Burkholderiales; family Comamonadaceae; genus Variovorax; species Variovorax sp. V15. The sequence continues at coordinate 4,484,715 of NZ_AP028659.1, read as the reverse complement.
GCGCTGCCGGGCTCCACGTCGAAGCTGCCGAGCAGGAAGCAGAAGTCGCGGTCGGCCTTCTCGATCAGCGGGTGGTCGGCCTTCGGGTGCGTGACCCAGAAGCCCATCATCCCCATTGCCATCTGCACCATCTCGTCGGCGTGCGGGTGGTACATGAAGGTGCCGGGCCGGCGCGCGGTGAACTCGTAGACGAAGGTCTTGCCCGGCGGAATGTGCGGCTGCGTGATGCCGCCCACGCCGTCCATGCCGTTGGGCAGGCGCTGGCCGTGCCAGTGCACGGTGGTGTGCTCGGGCAGCCTGTTGGTGACGAAGATGCGCACGCGGTCGCCCTCGACCACCTCGATGGTCGGGCCGGGCGACTGGCCGTTGTAGCCCCACATGTTGACCTTGAAGCCCGGCGCCATCTCGCGCACCACCGGCTCGGCGACGAGGTGGAATTCCTTGACCCCGGCGTTCATGCGCCAGGGCAGCGTCCAGCCGTTGAGCGTGACGACAGGGTTGTAGGGGCGGCCGTTGGGCGGCGAGAGCGGTGGCGCGGTGGCGGTGGAGCCCTGCGACACCGGCTCGGGCAGCGCGGCCATGGAAACGCGGCTCACGCTGGTGGCGGCGACGGCCGTGGCCGCGCCCGCGAAGAAGTTGCGGCGGTTCATGTCAGTGCCCTCCCGTTGCCGGCGCTTCGGCGGCCGAAGCGGTCTGCAGCGCGGACATTCCACCGGGCGAGCTGCCCGTGAGCACCAGCTGCAGGTCGGTGTCGGCGATCCAGAAATCGCGCTGCGCCTCGATGCCCGCGTTCACCGCGAGCATGCTGGCGCGCGTCTCGCCCAGCAGTTCCCACACGCTGGCGAGCATGCCGTTGTAGCGCAGCACCATTTCCTCGTTGACCTTCCTGCGCAGCGGCAGCACCTCGTCGCGGTAGCGGCGGGCGAGCGCGTACGCTGTGTTCCAGCCCTGCCATGCCTCGCGCGCCTCGCTCGCGGCGAGCACGCCCACGTCGCGCACGCGGGCCGCCGACTGCAGGTACTGCGCCTCGGCGCGGCCGTTGCGGGACTGGCCCCAGTCGAAGATGGGAATCGGCAGCTCCAGGTCGAAGCCGCGCTGGGTCTTCTTCGTGCGGTCGGCGTCGTTGTCGAAGGTGGTGTTGCGCACCACGCCGATCTCCAGCGCGTTGATGACGCTGGTGGCGTGCGTGAGGCCGAGCGAGCCGGCCACAGCGTTGTTCTGCGCCTGTGCAGAGCGCACGTCCAGGCGGTCGCGCAGCGCCCGCGCCTGCACGTCGCCGAGTTCCGGCGCGGCCTTCGGCAGCGGCGGCAGGCGGTCGGGCAGGGTGTAGCTCGCGGCGCGTTCGCCACCCAGGCCCATCAGGCGCGTGAGCTGCTCGCGCGAGGCGACGGCGGCCTGCTCGGCGCGCGCCAACTGCGCGGCGGCATCGGCCAGCAGAAGCTGCTCGCGCGTGCGCTGCAGCGCGCTCCAGTTGCCGACCTGGGCCATGCGGTGAGCGAGCTCGGCGCCGGCTTCGGCGGCTTCCTTCGCGTCGCGCAGATAGGTCACGCCCTGTTGTGCGGCCACTGCGCGAACCCAGGCGCGGCGCGTGTCGGCCGCGAGCATCAGCACGCTCTGTGCGGCCTGCAGCTTGGCGGCCTCGTGCCGCTGGCCGGCCCACCGGGCCTGCCATGGCAGCGTGACGAGGCCCAGCACGTTGAAGCTGAGCATCCGTTCGAACTCGCGCTCGCTGCCTTGCGCCAGGCGACTGAAGGAGAGCACCGGGTTCGGCAGGCTCGCGGCCTGCACGCGGTCGGCATCGCTGAGCTGCAGGGTCGCGAAGGCGTCCTGCACGCGCGGGCCGTTGATGAGCGCGATGCGCACCGCGGACTCGACGTCCAGCGGCTTGGCCAGCAGCGCATCGACGCTCTTCTGCGAAGCCTCGTCGGGCGTACGCTGGGCGGTCGTGCCCGCCATGAGCGGATTGGTACCGACAAGCGCCTGCACGTCGGCGCTGCCGCCGTCGGGCGAGAGGCTGGCGCAGCCGGCGAGCACCAGCGCGGCGGCCAGCGCTGCGCCGGTCCTGATGGTTCTGATGGATGGGAGCCGGGGCGGGCGCGCTTCGCTACGCCTGCGATGGCCACGGGTGCCGGCAGCCTGCCGGCGAATGAGGGAATTCACTTTCGATCTCCATGAGCAATACGACGGACGCCGCGAGCCGGAACAACGGGCTCACTGCGGACGGACTACGGGCAGGGAGATCAGGAAATGGGCGGCTTCAGGCCCTGGACGGGCTCCGCGCTGACGAAGCGGGCCGCGTGGGCCGCGGGCGACGCCTGGGGCGCGCCGTGAACGATGGCGACAACAGGCATGCCGCCGAGCGCCACCGTGTGGCAGACCTGGCAGGCGACGCAGGTGCCGCAGCCTTGGTGGTCGTTGTGGCTGGTGTTGCTGCTGCCGTGGGCAGACATGGCCATCGCCATGTCGCCGCCTGCATCGGCATCCATCGCCTCGTGGCAATGGGCTTCGGCCGCTGCTGAGGCCACGGTAGCGGCCTCCATGGCCGCCGGCAGCGAATGCCGCACCATCTCGACCGCCATGGCATCGCCCAGCCAGCCGCGGATGGGCAGCAGGACGATCATGATGGCGAGCAGCAGGGTGCGCATGGGGCGGGATGATAAACCGGCGGATCGGTACGCCGGTCAAGACACCAGTTGGCCGCGGGCCTTATCGACCCACACCTGCAGGTTGTCGAGCAGGTCCTTCTGGCTGAAGGAGCAGCTTTCCTCGCTGAAGAGCGCGCTCGACTCCAGCCGGTCGAGCAGGCCGAGCAGCACCTCGCCGTAGCGCGGGGGCAGGGTGCCCAGCAGTTCGGTACTGGCGCGGGCCTCGTCCGACAGCGTGGTGACGGAGCCGCCTTCGTTGTTGCGCAAGGCCGCGACGCGCGCGGCGATGGCGTCGAGCTGCTGCAGCGCGGCGCTCACGATGCGTTCTTTCCGGGAGGCGGCAGCGAGAGGCCGCGTTCGCGCATCAGGTCGCGCAGGATGTCGGGGTAGTCGGTGATGATGCCGTCGGCGCCCCAGTCCATCAGCCGCTGCATGTCGGCGCGCTGGTTCACCGTCCAGGGAAGCACCTTCAGGCCGAGCTTGTGGGCCTCGCGAATGACCTCGGGCGTGAGGTCGGCGAAGGCCGGCGACCAGATCACCGGCCCCGGCGCATTGGCCGACGCGGCCCTGACCATCTGCGGCACCGAGGCGAAGCTGGCCGCGTCGAGGCCGTCGGTCCAGCGCTTGTCCTTCAGCGTGCGGGCCGTGGTGAGATAGGCGCGCGGCAGCTGCGGCGCGAGCTTGCCCACCAGCGTGAGCGTGCGCCAGTCGAAGCTCTGGATGGTCACGCGGCCGGCCATGTTCGCCTTGTCGATCTCGGCGAGCAGCGCGCGCACCATCAGCTCGGGCGCGGCGGTTTCGTCGGGCTTCGACGGGTCGATCTTGGTCTCGATGTTGAAGCGCACCGTGGCGGCATCCGCGCCGCGAGCCTGCACTTGCGCGAAGAGCGAGGCCAGCGTGGGAATGCGCTCGCCGTCGCGCGGAGCCTGCAGCGCGAACAGCTTGCCGTAGTTGCTCGCCGGGTTGATGCGCCCCACGTCGTAGGTCTGCAGCTGTGCCAGCGTGAGCGTGCGGATGGGCGCGCCGCTCTTCGGCGCGAGCCATGCGCCGCTCGCATCGCGCGTGTGGTCGGGGTTGAGCGAGGTGTCGTGCGAGATCACGACCACGCCATCGGCCGTGAGCCCGATGTCCAGCTCCAGCGTGGTCACGCCCATGTCGACTGCGTTGGAGAACGCGGCCAGCGTGTTCTCGGGCGCCAGTCCGCGTCCGCCGCGATGGGCTTCGAGGTCGAAATGCTGCCTGGCCGTGGGCATGATGGCCGAGCAGCCGGCCAGGAGCAGCGCCGAGGCCAGGAGGGTGTATTTCATTTGAGCTGTACCTTGATGCCGTTGTCCTGCACGGTGATGTCGCCGATCTCGTAGGTCTTGCGCCCCACGGTGAGCTCGTCGGCCGTGAAGCTGCGCAGCACCTGCCCCTGCAGCAGCTCCTGCGCGACCACCGCGCCCACCTTCTGCAGCCGCTCCGCGTCGCGGCCCTCGATGCCCTGCAGCTCCAGGCGCTCGGCCTTGGGCTGGTCCAGCCGCAGCGCGCGCGCCGTGGCGTCGTACCGCAGGGCGCTGCTGACCGACACCACGCCCTGCACTGGCGAAGCCGCGAGCAGCGGGCTCGCGATGGTCAGCGTGGCGGTGATGGCGGCGCGATTGGCCTTCGAATCCAGGCCCAGCTGCGGATCGCGCAGGCCGACCATGAATATCTCGGCATAGCGCTCAGCCACCGGAAAGCGCTTGGCGATCTGCGTCTGCAGCTCGTCGCGGCTGGCGGTGTATTCGCTCGTGAAGAAGTTGAAACCGGCCAGCGCCGCGAAGGGCGCCTGCAGCGCCGTGGCGCCCAGCAGCGCGCGCAGCACCCGGCGGCGGGAGTTGGGGGGCGGGTTGCGGTGGTTCATAGGGCTCCGAGCTTGCCACAGGCGGGAAGTTTCCCGGTGTCGGGCGGCGCGCCGATGGCCTGTACCTGCATCTCGTAGCGGGCGAAGGCCCGCTCGCCCTTGTGGATTTCGCTGTGCAGCGAAAAACCGAAGCGCTCGTACAGCGAGCGCAGCGGCGTCCGGTCGGCCACGCAGTCGAGCCGCAGCCACGGTCGGCCCAGTTGCGCCGTGCGTTCGCGCGCGAACTCCAGCAGCCGCACCGAAACGCCATGCCCCGCCCAGGCCCGGCTCACCGCGAGCTTGTGCACGTAGAGCGCGCTGCCGCTTTCCATCTCGGGCCAGAAGCCCGGGTCCTCGAGGTCGATCCGCACCACGCCGGCCACGTCGGCGCCTGCGCGGGCGATGAAGTAGCCGCCGGCATCGGTGTCGCGCTGCACGCGCTCCAGGCCGACGTCGGCAGCCGACCACAGCGGCCGGCCCTCGGCGGCGATCCATTGGGCGGCTTCGTTCAGCACGGCGGCGACTGTGGCGGCCTCGTCGGGCCTGGCTTGTTCGATCTGCATCGGGGGCAGAGCATAGCGGTGCGAGACCTCAGCCATGCCGGACGACGTCGAAGCCTTCCTCCGGCGACGGCGCGGCGAAGTGGCTGCCGATCAGGTCGAACTGCGCGTCCGTCGTCTCGAAGGGATGCGTGCCGCTCGCGTTGCGCGCGCGCAGGCGGGCCTTGCAGACCTCGTCGGGCACGTCGAGAAAGTGCAGCGCGTGCGCCGTGCCGGCGGCCTCGAAGATGCCGCGCATCCACTGGCGGCCGGCCACCGTGTTGGCGGGAAAGTCGAGCACCACCGAAACGCCCGCGCCGAGCAGCGCCGCCACATGCTCCGCCATCGCCTTCTTCAGCCGGCCCGCGCGGCGCGCATAGTCGGGCAGTTCGTGGATCTCGCCGGGGTACAGCGCGGCCAGCCATGTGTCCTCGCTGATCAGCACCGTGGCGGGCGCCTCGGCGAGCTGCCGCGTGAGCGTGGACTTGCCGGCGCCGATCTTGCCGCAGACCATGTGGAGCACGGGGCGGGGGAGTGGTGTCATTTCGATCTCCTGGAAGGGTGGAAGAAAGATGCCCCAGGAAACGAAAAACCCGCCTCGTGGGGCGGGTTGCATGGCGTGTACCTGTTGTCGTTCGAAGTGCCGCGCGCTAACCCACCGTCTTCCGGATGGGTCGAATAATGGACGCGGTACGCAGGCAGGCCATGGGCCGAGGATAACCCGGCCGGTTTCGATTCAGTCGTGCAGCGAAGACAGGAACTGCTTCAGCTCCGCCGTCCGCGGATTGCCGAACAGCTCCGCCGGAGGCCCCATCTCGTGCACGCGGCCCTGGTGCATGAAGATCACGCGGTCGCTGACCTTGCGCGCGAAGCTCATCTCGTGCGTGACCATCAGCAGCGTCATGCCCTCGTCGGCCAGCGATTCCACCACGCGCAGCACCTCGCCCACCAGCTCGGGGTCGAGCGCGGACGTGATCTCGTCGCACAGCAGCACGGCCGGCTCCATCGCTAGCGCGCGGGCGATGGCCACGCGCTGCTGCTGGCCGCCGGAGAGCTGGTCGGGCATGGCATCGAATTTCTCGGCCAGGCCCACGCGAGCGAGCAGCTTGCGCGCCTGCGAGGCGGCTTCGAGGCTGGTGCGCTTCTTCACCAGCGTGGGCGCGAGCATCACGTTCTTGCCGACCGTGAGGTGCGGAAACAGGTTGAAGCCCTGGAAGATCATGCCCACGCGCTGGCGCAGCTCGCGCATGGCCATGGCGCTCTCGTGCAGCAATGGTTTGCCGTCCACTGTGAGCGAGCCTTCCTGGAACACCTCCAGCCCATTGATGCAACGAAGCAGCGTGCTCTTGCCCGAGCCGCTCTTGCCGATGATGGCGATCACCTCGCCGCGCTTCACTTCGAGGTCGATGCCCTTGAGCACCTCGTTGGTGCCGTACGACTTGCGCAGCGCCGTGATGCGCACGATGGGAGAGCCTGCCACGGTGGCGGGCTGTTGTTGGGGTTCAAGCACGGCGGCCATGGGATTTCCTCTCGAGGTTCTTGGCGTACAGGCTCACAGGAAAGCACAGCACGAAATAAAGCAGGGCCACGCAGCTGAACACCACGAAGGGCTTGAAGGTGGCGTTCGAAATCATGCTGCCGGCCTTGGTGAGTTCGACGAAGCCGATCACCGACGCCAGCGCGGTGCCCTTGATGACCTGTACCAGGAAGCCCACCGTGGGCGCGATGGCGATCTTCACCGCCTGCGGCAGGATCACGTGGCGCAGCTGCTCGCCGAAGCTCAGCGCGAGGCTGCCCGAGGCCTCCCACTGGCCCTTCGGTATCGAGGCCACGCAGCCACGCCAGATCTCGGTGAGAAAGGCGCTGGTGTAGAGCGTGAGCGCCACGCTGGCGGCGGTCCACGCCGAGACGTCCACGCCGAAGAGCGCGATGCCGAAGTAGGCCAGGAAGAGCTGCATCAGCAGCGGCGTGCCCTGGAAGAGCTGCACGTAAAGGCCCACGGCCCGGCCGATCGCCTTGCCGCCGCGCAGCCGCAAAAAGAGCAGCAGCGCACCCACGATGCCGCCGCCGATGAAGGCGATGAGCGAGAGCACGACAGTCCAGCGCAGTGCCAGCAGCAGGTTGCGCAGGATGTCCCAAAGTGAAAAGTCAGCCATGGTGGTGAAAGTGCCCGTGTTCGCTCAGCGTCCGAAGAAGAACTTCGGCCCCGCCCAGTCGAGCAGCCGCCGCAGCGCCACCGACAGCGCCAGGTAGATCAGCGTGGCGACGATGAAGGCCTCGAAGGCCCGGAAGTTGCGGCTCTGGATGAGGTTGGCCGCGTAGCTCAGCTCCTCGGTGGAGATCTGCCCGCACACGGCAGAGCCCAGCATCACGATGACGATCTGGCTCACCATCGCGGGCCACACCTTCTTGAGCGCCGGCGGCAGCACCACGCGCAGGAACACCTGCGACTTGCTGAGCGCCAGGCTCACGGCCGCCTCGATCTGCCCCTTGGGCGTGGCCTCGATGCCGGCGCGGATGATCTCGGTGGAGTAGGCACCCAGGTTCAGCACCATCGCGATCACAGAGGCCACCTCCGGCGTGAGCTTGACGCCCGCGGCCGGCAGCCCGAAGAAGATGAAGAACAGCTGCACGATGAAGGGCGTGTTGCGGATCAGCTCCACGTACGTGCCCACGATGGCGCGCAGCCACTTCGGGCCGTCGGCGCGCGCCCACGCGCAGAAGGTGCCCACGATCATGCCCAGCACGGTGCCGACGGCGGTCAGGCCGATGGTCCACGCCACGCCGCGCAGCAGCAGCGGCCACTCGGAGAGCACCGCACCAAAGTCGAACTCGATGTTCATAAGTCAGCCTTCTCTTCGTGGAACGCCGCGGAACCGGCTTTGCCGGGCCGCAGGCGTTGCCCCCGGCGAGGGGGTGTGCGCAGCGACACGAAGTGCGCGAAGCATGGGGGAGTGCTTGTTCAGACAGGGAGGTCGCCAGCGGCCTTGCCGAGCCACTTCTTGGACATGGCGTCCAGCGTGCCGTCCTTCTTGGCGGCCGCGATGATCTCGTTGACCTTGGTCTTCAGCGCGGTCTCGCCCTTGGCCACGCCGACGAAGCAGGGGCTGTCCTTCAGCAGCAGCTTGAACTCGGCGCTGACCTTCGGGTTCTTGGCGAGCATGTCGCCGGCCACGGCGGCGCTGGTCGCGATGGTCTGCGTCTGGCCGGCCACGAAGGCGGCGATGGTCGCGTTGTTGTCCTCGAAGCGGCGGTAGTCGACGTTCGGCGGCGCCACCTTGTTCAGCTCCTGGTCTTCCATCGCGCCGCGCGTCACGGCCACGGTCTTGCCGGCCATGTCGGCGAAGCTGGTGAGCTTCATGCTCTTGGCGGCGTACACGGCCTGGAAGAAGGGCGCGTAGGCCGACGAGAAGTCGATCACCTTCTCGCGCTCGGGGTTCTTGCCCAGCGTGGAGATCACCAGGTCGGCCTTCCTGGTCTGCAGGTACGGGATGCGGTTGGCGCTGGTCACGGGCACCAGCTCGACCTTCACGCCGAGCTTGGCGGCGATCAGCTCTGCCATCTCCACGTCGAGGCCTTGCGGCTTCATGTTCTTGTCGACCGAGCCGTAGGGCGGGTAGTCGGTGGGCACGGCGATCTTGATGGTCTTGGCCTTGAGCACGTTGTCGAGCGCGTTCTGGGCATAGGCGCCGCCGGCCGAGGCCAGCATGGCGGCGGAAGCGAGCGCGAGGGCGATGCGGCGCTTGGAAGCAGAGAAAGTCATAGCAGGGCTCCTAGGTAAGTCGAAGAATCGGAATCGGGTGGTGCGCCGGGCTTGCGGCCCTTGCCTTTGGGCGTGGCCGTGTTCTGCAACGGCGCCAGCGCGTCGCGCAGCTGCGCCAGCGGATCGGTGGGCGCCTGCACGCGCAGGGCCGACTGCACCGTGCCGATGTGCTCGGCCATCAGCGCCTCGGCGGCGGCGTGGTCGCCGCGCTCCAGCGCCGCGACGATTTGCACGTGGTCTTCGCAGGACTGCACCGCGTCGTGCGTGGACTGGTAGAGCATCGCGATCAGCGTGGTGCGCGCCGTGTAGTCGCGCAGCGTGTCGGCCAGCAGCGTGTTGCCCAGGCACTCGGCCAGGCAGACATGGAAATCGCCCAGCAGGAAGCTGCGGTTGCCGACGTCGCTCTCTTTCAGTGCGGCCTTTTCACGCTGCAGGTGCGCTTTCAGTTGGCGCAGGGCGGTCTTCTCGATCTTGCCGACGGTGCCCGCGCTGCGGATGAGGCCCAGCTCGATCACCCGCCGCGCCTCGAAGGCCTCGCGCGCTTCGTCCTGCGAAGGCTCGATGACGAACCAGCCGCGACGCGCGCTCACCGTGACGATGCCGCGCGCCGCCAGCCGCGTGAGCGCCTCGCGCACGATGGTGCGGCTGCAGTCGAACAGCATCGCCAGCTGCTGCTCGCCCAGGCGAGAACCCGGCGCGAGCTTCTGTGCCATCACCGCCTCGACGATGCGTGCACTGATTTCGGATGCGGAAATGGCCATAGGCCTGCATACCAGCAGCTTCTGTGCCAACTGGTATGCAAGATTTGCGCACCTGAATGGAGCATGCCCCCGCACGGAGGCCCGGCGCGGTGCGCCGATTCAGTGCCGGCCGCGCCCCAGCGCGCTGGCCGGCAGCGCCACAAGCATGAGCAGTGCCGACAGCACCAGCGCCCCGCCCAGCACATACAGGCTGGCGGTGAAGCCGCCGGTGAGCGTCTTGAGCCAGCCGACCATCATCGGCGCCACCAGCCCCGCGCTGCCGCCGATGGTGCTGATGAGCGCGATGCCAGCCGCCGCCGCGCTCTTCGACATGAAGTTGCCCGGCACCGCCCACAGCACGGTGAAAGCCGCCGAGATGCCCATGGCCGCCAGCGCGAGGCACAGCACGGCGGCGATGGCGTCGTGCATGAAGAGCGTGGTGAGCGCCAGCCCGGCCGCGCCCACGACCGCGCTGAGCGCGAAGTGCCAGCGGCGCTCCTTGCGGCGGTCCGAATGCCGGCCCACGACGATGTTCGCTGCGATGCCCGCCACCGCCGGTATCACCGAGTAGAAGCCGATCTGCAGCACGCTCAGCCCCATCGACTTCAGGATCGTCGGCTGCCAGAACGACAGCGCGTAGATGCCCAGGATGATCAGGAAGGACATGAAGCCGATCAGCCAGACCCGCCCGTCGCGCATCGCCGCGCCGAAGGTGTGGCGCTCGCCGGCACCGTGCGCGGCCTGGTCCTCGGCCAGCAGGCGGGCCACGCGCTGCTTCTCGGCGGCGCTGAGCCAGGCCGCCTGCGCCGGGCTGTTCGACAGCAAGCCGAAAGCCGCGATGCCCAGCAGAACGCTCGGCAGCCCTTCGAGCAGGAAGAGCCACTGCCAGCCGCGCAGCGACAGCACGCCGTCGAGATACGTCATCGTCAGCCCCGCGATCGGCCCGGCCACGATGGGCGCCGCGCCGAAGGCCATGAAGAAGAGCGCCGTGGCCTGCGCGCGGCGGTGCGAGGGGAACCACAGCGTCAGGTAGAACAGCACGCCCGGCGCGAAGCCGGCCTCGAACACGCCGATGAGGAAGCGCAGCACGTAGAACTGCGCGGGCGTGGTCGCGAACATCATCGCGGCCGAGGCCAGCCCCCACAGGCCCATGATGCGCAGCAGCGTCGCGCGCACGCCGATCTTCGCGAGCATCAGGTTGCTCGGAATCTCGAACACCGCGTAGCCGATGAAGAAGATGCCCGCGCCCAGGCCGAACACCGCGTCGCTGAAGCCGAGCTGCTCCTTCATCTGCAGCTGCGCATAGCCCACGTTGGTGCGGTCCAGGTAGTTCAGCACGTAGCAGGCGCACAGCAGCGGCATCAGGCGCCAGGTGATCTTGCGGAAGAGGGCGGCGTCCTCGCGCGCGGTGGCGCCCGGGGAGGTGCTTGCCTGCGCCCCGGCCAGGGTGGCTGCGTTCATCGTCTGTCTCCTCGTTGTCGTTGTCGTTGTCGTTGTCGTTGTTGGGTCAGGCCGTCACCGGCGTTCCGAAGCTGGTCTCGCCCCAGAGAAAGCTGGCCGGTGCGCCCGGAAAGAGCCAGTGCGGCGTGCATTCGGCCGACGGCACCACGTTGCTGAAGCCGTGCGAGGAAGATGTGCCCGCGAGCGTCTTCTCCAGCACCATCGACAGGTACTGGTCGTTGCTGCTCTCCTGCGTGTTGCCGTTGAGGATCACCTCCGCACCGGTGGCCTGCGCGTAGCGGCGGATGCCGTTGTGCCGCGACTGCAGCGGTGCCCAGCTGTCGGCCGACACACCGTTCTCGCTGCTCACCCGCAGGCCGTCGGCGGCGCGGTAGACCAGCGAATGGTTGCCCTCGGTGTGGCCCGGCGTGTGCACCAGCGCCAGCCCGCGTCCGAGCTGGATGCTGCCGTCGAAGGCCACGATGCGATCGGCCGGGATGCCGTCGAGCCCGTGCGGGCAGTACCACTCGGCCTGCACCGGCATGAGGCCCTGCACGTTCGCGAGTTCCTGTAGGTGCACCAGCAGCTTCGCGTTCGGCAGCAGGCCCGGCGTGCCGTCGTTGCCCAGCCAGCGGCGCACGTCCTGCGTGTGCAGGTGGTCGTAGGTGATGTAGTCGACCTGCTCCGGCGCCACGCCGCAGCTCGCCAGCGCCTGCGGCACGGTCTGGTAGACCGGCGCGATGGCCTTGTGCAGGAACTTCGGCGTCTGCGCGGCCAGGCGCTTGAAGTAGGGCGTCTCGTTGCCGGCCTCGAAGTCGGCCGGCGTGAACAGCAGGGTGCGCAGCCGGCCCTCGAAGTCGTCGTACTGGACGAGCACCGTGCGCGCCAGCAGGTGAACCATGTGCGGCTTGAGCAACTGCTGCGAATACACGCCGGTGAAGGCGAACCAGGCTGGGTAGGGAATGCGCAGCAGGTCGAAGCTGCGTGCGTAGCGCACCGGCGGTGCGTCGAGCAGGCGCTCGCGCAGGCCCTCGGCGGCGCGGCGGACGGCGCGCAGGCGGTCCTGGGGCATGGCGGCGTCGCGCGCGCCGTCGAAATCCGCGAGCTGCGCGAGGCCGGAGGGTTCGGGGTCTCGGATCATGGGGGCTCCTTGTCTGCCTCGAAGGAAGCGAAATGGATGGGCGGGCGCTCAGTACATCGAGCGCCCGCCCGAGATGTCGAACACCGCGCCGGTGCTGAAGGAACAGTCGTCCGACGCGAGCCACGCGGCCATGGCCGCCACCTCGTCGACCTCGACGAAGCGCGCCATCGGAACGCGCGAGAGCAGGGCGGTGCGAAGCTGCTCGCGGTGCTCCGCGGGCACGGCCGCGAACACGTCGGTGTCGGCCGCCGAGGGCGTGATGCAGTTCACCAGCACGCCGGACGAGGCCATCTCCTTGCCCAGCGACTTGGTGAGTGCGATGAGCCCGGCCTTCGAGGCGGAGTAGGCGGCGTTGAAGCCGTTGCCCTCCTTGCCCGCGACCGAGGCGATGTTGACGATGCGGCCGCGGCGCCGGGCGAGCATCGTTGGCGCCACCGCTCGGCAGCACAGCCATGCGCCCGTCAGGTTGACGTCCAGCACGTTGCGCCATTGCGCGGGCGTGTGCTCCCAGGCCGGCACGGTCGGGCCGAGCACGCCCGCGTTGTTGACGAGGATGTCGGTGCCGCCGAAGCGCTCGTTCGACTGCGAGGCCGCGTGTGCGATCTGCTCTTCGTCGCGCACGTCGACCACAGCCGATGTGGCGGTTCCGAGCGGTTCGAGCTTGCGCAAGGCATCCGCCAGCGCCGATGCGTCGATATCCCACAGCGCGACGCTCGCACCCGCCGCCATGAGCCGCCGCGCGATCGCCAGCCCGATGCCGCGCGCCCCGCCGGTCACGATGGCGTGCCGGCCCGCGAGCGCATCGCCGCGCAGCGCGCTCATGCCGAGGCCGTCTCGGGTGCGCGTGCGGCGGCGGGCTGGCCCAGCAGGCCGCCCACCAGCGCGCCGACGTGCCCGGCCGGCACGCCCGCCAGCAGCTGCCGCAGCATCGTCAGCGTGTCGAAGTACACGCGCTCGCACACCAGCCGGTCGCCCTCGAAGATGAAGAAGGCGTTCATGCGGCAGCGGAAGCTGTTGCCCGTGGGCGGCAGGCCCTTCAGCGGGCCCTTGTGGGTGCCCAGCAGCCAGAACTCGACGACCACCGAATCGTCGGCGTGGCGCAGCTTGATGATCTCGTGGCGCTGGTCGGGAAATGCGCGGCGCGTGTCGATGTAGTACTGGCGCACCTCGGCGATGCCGTCGTGCACCTCGCCGCTGGGAACCAGCTCGTAGTGGGGGTGCGGGAAGGTGCCGAGCACCGCGTCGAAGTCCTGCCGGGTCTCGTCGGCGAAGTGGTCGAGCACGAGGCGCTCGCGGCGGGCCTGGAGTGCCGTGCGTGTGGTGTTGTCGTCGTTCATCGGGGTGTGCTCCATGTGACAGGAAAGCTGCTGACATCGGGTTGGCGCGAATGCGCCTGCCCGGGCTCGCTGCGTACTATCGGCACGCCCCTGAAACAAGACTGTCCGGTGTTGGCAATCGCCGCTACGGACAAACCCGCGATGCCACGCACGCCCCCTTCATCGACCGGCACGGCGCCGGACTCTGCACAGCCATCGCCGGTGCACAACGGCGACATGCGGCTGGCCGAGGACGTGCAGCGGCGCCTGCTCGAAGTGGCGCACCGGCGCACGCTGGCGCGCGGCGAGTCGCTCTTCCACAAGGGCTCGTCGCCCGATGCGCTCTTCGGCGTGGTTTCAGGATCGCTGCGCGTGAGCGTGGTGGCGCCGGGCGGGCGCGAGGCCGTCATCGCGATGCTCGAACCCGGCCACTGGTTCGGCGAGGTTTCGCTCCTGGTGGGGCGCGAGCGCGTCTACGACACCTGCGCGGTCGACACCACCGAGATGGCGGTGGTCGCGGCGGCCGATTTCCACCGGCTTGTGGCCGAGCATCCTGACGTGCACATGGCCTTCACCCGGCTGGTGTGCCTGCGGCTGCGCCAGGCGCTGGCGTGGATCGACGACGTGATCCTGATGCCGCTGCCGGTGCGGCTCGCGCACCGGCTGCTCACGCTGGACGCGCGCGCCGAGGGCACGGGCGAGGGTGGCGGCACGATGCTGGGCGTGTCGCAGGAAGACCTGTCGTTCATGCTCGGCGTGTCGCGCCAGAGCGTGAACCGGCAGCTCAAGCTCTGGGAGGAAGACGGCACGCTGCGCGTGCGCTACCGCGCCATCGAGCTGCTGGACCGCGCGCGGCTCGAGCGGCACGCGGCCACGCCGCCCTGAGCCGCGCCGGTCGGGTCAGTCCATCCGCGCGCCGGAGGCCTTCACCGCCTTCTCCCAGCGCGGCGTTTCCGTCGCGAGGAAGCGCGCGAAGTCGTCGCTGCCCAGGAAGGCCGGGTCGGCGCCCTGGCTCACCATGCGCTCGCGCACCTCGGGGTTGTTGAGCACCTGCTTGAAGGCGTCGCTGAGCTTCGCGACCACGTCCTTGGGCGTGTCCTTCGGCGCGAGGAAGCCGTAGAAGCCCACCACCTCGAAGCCCTTGACGCCCGATTCGATGACGGTCGGGATGTCGGGCAGGGCGGGGTTGCGCTCGCGGCTGGTCACGGCCAGGGCACGCACCTTGCCCTGCTTGTGATAGTTGGCCGCCTGCGGGATCGACTCGGCCATGAACTGCACCTGCCCGCCCATCAGGTCGGTGAAGGCCGGCGCGCTGCCGCGGTAGGGGATGTGAACCATGAAGATGCCGGTGGCGGTCTTGAACATCTCCGGCACCAGGTGGCTGATGCCGCCGTTGCCGGCCGAGCCGTAGTTGACCTGGCCGGGCCGCGCCTTGGCGTAGTCGATGAACTGTTTCAGGTTCTGCACCGGCAGCTTGGGCGTGACCAGCAGCGCCAGCGGCTGCATCGCGGTGCGCGCGATGGGCACGAAGTCGCGCTGCGTGTTGTAGGGCAGCTTGCTGTAGAGCGCGCCGTTGATCACCGCCACTCCGGTGTTGGCCAGCATCAGCGTGTAGCCGTCGGCCGGGCTCTTGGCGACTGCGTCGGCGCCCACCGAGCCGCCCGCGCCGGGCTTGTAGTCGACGATCAGCGGCTGGCCCAGCACGGCCTGCAGCTTGTCGGTCAGCAGGCGCGCATGCTGGTCGAGCGGGCCGCCGGCCGGGAAGCCGATGACGATCTTGATCGGCTTGTCGGGAAAGGCGGCCGTTGCCGCCGTGGCGCCGAGGCCGAGGGAAATGGCCGCGAGCGCGGCGCGAAAGGGCTTGTTCATGATCCGTCTCCTGTTCTTGTGAGGAGACGATCATAGGCAGCCCGCTCAGCCGGCCAGCGTCGCCTTCAGCGTGATCTCGGGCACGCTTGCCAGCGCCTTCGACAGCGGGCAGCCGGCCTTGGCGGCGGCCGCGATCTCCTGGAACTTCGCCTCGTCGAGGTTGGGCACGCTGGCGTCGAGTTCGAGCTGGATGCGGTCGATCTTGAAGCCCGCGCCATCCTTGGCCAGGCGCACGGCGGCCCGGGTGTCGATCTTCGTGGCCGTCAGGCCTTCTCGTTCCAGCGCGAACGCGAAAGCCATCGTCAGGCAGGCAGCATGGGCCGCGCCGACGATCTCCTCGGGGTTGGTGCCGCGCTTGTCGTCCTCGAAGCGGCTGGCGAAGCCGTAGGGGTAGTCCTTCAGGGCGCCGGTCTCGGTGCTAATCAGGCCCTTGCCGGTCTTGCCGGCGCCTTCCCAGTGAACGCTCGCGTGCTTGTCTGCTGCCATGTCGACTCCTTCATTGCGGTGACGGGTTGCGGGTCAGCAGGTATCGCCGAAGCGGGGGCGCTTGTCTGTAGTCGCACATCGCGTCGCATGCCGCGTCAGAAAAATGGGCGTCGCCAAGGTGACGCCCCGGGGGCTTCCCCGATGGGAGCGGCGGGCGCGGCGGCTTAGGCTGGCGCAAAGCTGCTTTCCCTTCCTTCCCTCTTTCCTCCTTCCGCCCGTTTCAACCATGGAACAACGCCCGCACCACAAGTTCTGGCCCAAGCGCCTGCCGCATTCGATCACCGTCCCCGCCACCTCGCTCTGGCACAACCTGGCCACCTCGGCCGCGCGCTACCCCGACAAGCCCGCGCTGGTGTTCTTCGGCCGGGTGACCAGCTACCGCGACTTCGCCGCGCAGGCCGAGAAGCTGGCCGGCACGCTGCACGCGCTGGGCGTGAAGCGCGGCGACCGCGTGATCCTGGACATGCAGAACTGCCCGCAGCTGGTGATCGCGCATTTCGCGATCCTGCGCGCCAACGCGGTGGTGGTGCCGGTCAACCCGATGAACCGGGCCGAGGAGCTCAAGCACTACATCACCGACCCGGACGCCAGGGTGGCCATCATCACCGGCGACCTGGCGCCCGAGCTGGCCAAGGCCAGCAACGCGCTGCCACCCGGGCAGCGGCTGGACCACATGATCGTGACCCAGTTCACCGACGCCTTCGATGCCGATGCCTCGGGCGACGACGCCCCGGCGCCCGCCTGGAAGGAATGGCTCACCACCCGCCATCCGCTGCCCGCTCTGGAAGGCGGCAAGGTCATCGCCTGGACGGACGCGCTCGAAGCCGGCCACACGCCGCCCGAGCACGTCGTGGGCGCCAACGACATGGCGCTGCTGCCCTACACCAGCGGCACCACCGGCCTGCCCAAGGGCTGCGTCCACCACCACTCGAGCCTGATGCACAACGCCTTCGCGGGCCTGATGTGGGGCGGCTCGACCTCCGAGACGGTGGTGCTGGCCGTGGTGCCCATGTTCCACATCACCGGCGTGGTGAGCATGATGCACACGGCCATCCTCGCGGCGGCCACGCTGATCATCATGCCGCGCTGGGACCGCGACGTGGCCGGCCGGCTCATCTCGCGCTGGAAGGTGACCGCGTGGACCAACATCCCGACCATGGTCATCGACCTGATGGCCAGCCCCAACTTCGCGAACTACGACCTGTCGAGCATGACCTACATCGGCGGCGGCGGCGCCGCCATGCCGCAGGCAGTGGCGCAGCGCCTGTTCGAGCAGTACGGCCTGAAGTACCAGGAGGGCTACGGCCTCACCGAGACCGCCGCGCCCTCGCACACCAACCCGTCGGACCACCCCAAGCAGCAGTGCCTGGGCATCCCTTTCATGAGCACCGACGCCCGCGTGGTCGACCCCGACACGCTGAAGGAAATGCCCATCGGCGAATCGGGCGAAATCATCATCCACGGGCCAGAGGTGTTCCAGGGCTACTGGAAGCGCCCCGATGCCACTGCGGCAGCTTTCGTCGAATTCGAGGGCAAGCGCTTCTTCCGCTCGGGCGACATGGGCCGCATGGACGAGGACGGCTACTTCTTCATCACCGACCGCCTGAAACGCATGATCAACGCGAGCGGCTTCAAGGTGTGGCCGGCCGAGGTCGAGCTGCTGATGTTCCGCCACCCGGCCATCCAGGAAGCCTGCGTGATCTCGACCAGGGACGACTACCGCGGCGAATCCGTCAAGGCCGTGGTGGTGCTGCGCCCCACCCACAAGGACACCACCGAGCAGCAGATCATCGACTGGTGCCGCGAGAACATGGCCGTCTACAAGATCCCGCGCAAGGTGCAGTTCGTCGACGCGCTGCCCAAGAGCGGGAGCGGGAAGGTGATGTGGCGGCTGCTGCAGGAGGATGAGAACGCGGGGAAGTGAGCTGGCGCGGCAAGGCAATCCGGAACGAGGCTACTGCCGCTCCTTGATCCAGTTCAGCATTTCGAGCACTCCAAGGGCCTTTCCTGGTATCAGATGCATCTGGGAGCGTGCCTCGAAGCGTGTACGGTCCTCGGCCGTGATGTTGGCTGCAATCCAGGCTTCCAGCAGCGCCTGAATGGCGCGCTCGCGCTCATCGCCGCGCACCACGTTCCTGGCGTAGGGAATGCCGAAGCAATTGCAGGCTGCGAACATCGGTTGCCTGGCAAGCTCCACGTCAAGGCTTCCGTGCCGGCCTGCAAAGAATCGCTTGCCATTGGCGCCTTGCAACTCCACGGCCATCGACCCGCCATCCGCGAGAAACGAGACCTCGCCGATGGACACAGGCTGGGTGAGTTCGCCGGGCTCCACGAAGCAGAGCCGCAGCGAGGCAAGGACCAGAACCGCAAGCGAGGCCAGGAAAATCACGGCATACCCCAATGCCTTCATTTGCGCCCCATCGACTTCAACAGCCTCCCGGCCTCCTTTTTCCCATCCGGCGAGACTGACGCCGCCAGCGTCGCCTTCGTCAGGTAGTCGACGACCTTGCGGTGGTTCCTGTGCGGGCCTTCCCAGAGGAAGAGGCGGCCCAGTTCCAGTGCCGCGTCGCCGTCGCCCTGGGCGTAGGCGCGCTCGAACCAGAAGCGGGCCCAGCGGAAGTTGCCTTCGTCGCGGTAGCAGATGGCCAGGTTGGCGCAGCCCGCAATGTCGCCTGCCTTGGCCGCCTTGCGATACCAGAGTCGGGCGGCGGCGCTGTCCTGCTTCACGCCGATGCCGTGGTCGAGGAAGTAGCCGACGCTGTTGAGCGCGTGCGTCTCGCCGGCTGCAGCGGCCTTGAGGAACAGCGACAGCGCCTTCTTGTGCGCGCCGGCGTCCCATGCGTCGTTGGCCGCGAAAAACCAGTCGTCCCGGGTGGGTTCCTGCATGTGCGGGTCTCCTTCGAAGCGCCGTTCAGGGAAGAACGCAAGAAAGAAAAAAACTGTGTCCCGATCTTTTCCGGCGTGCGCATCACTTAGCCTCGACCGGACCGGCCATTCTGCCAATCTCCTGGTCCTTCCGGCTTTTTCATGCACTTTCGCGCGCTGCCTTCCAGTCTTCTTGCTCTCGCTCTTCTTGCCTTTCCCCTTCTTTCCCAGGCCGCGCCGCGCAACTGCCTCGTCGTAGGCATCAGCGACGGCGACACGCTCACCGCGCGCTGCGGGCGCATCGGCGCCTACGAGCGCGTGAAGGTGCGCATCGCAGCCATCGACGCGCCCGAGAAGGCTCAGCCCTACGGCCAGCGCAGCAGGCAGGCGCTCGGCGGCATCTGCTTCGGCGAGCAGGCGCTCATCACCGAGGTCGATACCGACCGCTACGGCCGCACCGTGGCCGACGTGAGCTGCAACGGCGAGGACGCCGGCAGCCGCATGGTCTCCGAGGGCTGGGCCTGGGTGTACGACTACAACCGCCTCGCCACCAAGCGCGGCGGCGGCTTGTTCAAGCTGCAGGAACGCGCTCAGGCGCGCCGCGCCGGCCTCTGGGCCGACCCGAAGCCGACGCCGCCATGGGAATGGCGCAAGCACCAGCGCGACGAACAGGCACGGCCGCACTGGGGCGGCGGCCATTGGGGCAGCCTTTTCTGAGCCTGCCGGTGCCTGGAGCCCAGGTTGCCAATGTCACGGCAAATTCACGGGATCTCCGGAGCATGGCGGGTTCCCACAATCCCCCGCGACAACAACATGGCCAAAGACTTCGCCCGCATGGAGGACTCCAATCCCTCCGCCAACCCCACGATCCATGAAGTTTCCGACCCGGCCCGGCGTGTGTTCGTGCGCGGCGGCATGGCGGCGGCGGTGGCCGGGCTCTTCGGCCCGCTGGCGGCCGGCACTCTGGCCGGATGCGCCACCCCCGGCACCACCGGAGGAAGCGGCAACGTGAGCGGCCTGGGCCGCTCCATCGGCTTCAAGAGCGTGCCCATGGCAGCCGTCGACACCGTGGTCGTGCCCGAGGGCTACAGCACCCAGGTTCTCTATCGCTGGGGCGACCCGACCGGCATCGCGGGCGCCATGCCCGCCTTCAAGACCGACGGCTCCAACACCGCCGAAGAGCAGGCGCTGCAAGCCGGCATGCATCACGACGGCATGGCCTTCTTCCCGATCGAAGGCTCCAACCGCGGACTGCTGGTGCTGAACCACGAATACGTCGACGATGGCCTGCTTCACCCCGACGGCATGAAGACCTGGACGCCCGAGAAGGTGCGCAAGTCGATGAACGCGCACGGCGTGTCGGTCATCGAGTTGCAGCGCGACGGCGCCGGCAAGTGGACCCAACTCGCGCCCTCGCGCTTCGCGCGCCGCATCACCGCGCTCACCCCGATGACGCTCACCGGTCCCGCCGCCGGCCACGCGATGCTGCGCACCGCCGCCGACCCCTTGGGCACGCAGGTGCTGGGCACCTTCAACAATTGCTCCAACGGCCACACGCCGTGGGGTACCTACCTCACCTGCGAAGAGAACTTCGCCGACTACTTCGAGGGCACCGATACGCCCGACGCCCACCAGAAGCGCTGGGGCATCAAGAAGGGCAACGGCGCCAAGTACCGCTGGCACGAGCACGAGGCGCGCTTCGACGTGTCGAAGCACCCCAACGAGTCGAACCGCTACGGCTGGGTGGTCGAGATCGACCCGCAGGACCCCGCCTCCACGCCGCGCAAGCGCACCGCGATGGGCCGCGCCGCGCACGAGGGCGCAGCCACCGCGCTCACCAACGACGGCCGCGCAGTCGTCTACATGGGCGAGGACTCGCGCTTCGAATACATCTACAAGTTCGTGAGCCGCGACGCGGTCAAGCCCGGCGGCGCGGCCGCCAACCGCGACCTGCTCGACCACGGCACGCTGTATGTGGCCCGCTTCGACGTGGATGGCACCGGCGAATGGCTGCCGCTCACGCAAGGCAAGGGCGGCCTCGTGGCCGAGAAGGGCTTCACGACCCAGGGCGACGTGCTCATCAAGGCGCGCCAGGCCAGCGACCTGCTGGGCGCCACGAAGATGGACCGCCCCGAGTGGACCACGGTGGACCCGCTGACCAAGGAGATCTACTGCACGCTCACCAACAACAGCAACCGCGGCGCCGCCGGCCAGCCCTTCATGGACGCGGCCAACCCGCGCTCCAACAACACGATGGGGCAGATCATCCGCTGGAAGGAAAGCGGCGACCTCGACGCCACCAAGTTCACGTGGAACCACCTCGTGCTCGCGGGCGATCCGAAGCAGACGCGCTACGAGGCGCAAGGCAACATCAGGGGCGACACCTTCGGCAGCCCCGACGGCCTGATGGTCGACGCGCGCGGCGTGCTGTGGATCGAGACCGACGTGTCGACCTCCACGCTGGGCAAGGGCGAATACGCCAACCTGCCCAACAACCAGATGCTGGCCTGCGACCCGAGCAAGGGCGAGATCCGCCGCTTCCTGCTCGGCCCGGCCGGCTGCGAGATCACCGGCCTCACTGCCACGCCCGACCTGCGCACGCTGTTCATCAACATCCAGCATCCGGGCGAACCGGCCAACGAGCGCAGCGACCCCGACCGCCCGCTCGCCGTGTCGAAGTGGCCCGACGGCGCGGGCCGGCCGCGCTCGGCGACCATCGCCATCACCAAAAACGACGGCGGCGTGATCGGGACTTGAGGCTTGGGGGGCAGGGCGCTGCTAGCAGCTGCCCCAGCAACGCAGCCCCGGCACGAACAGGCCCGCGACGAAGCTGACGGCGCAGAACACCAGCAGGATCAGCGCCGCCATCTTCAGCCCCTCGGCGCTCCAGCGCGGCGCGAAGTTGCTGAAGAAAAAGCCCGAGGCGAAGGTGCCTTCGAGCCGCTCGGCGCCGCCCCAGCGCAGCACCCAGAGGCAGAACAGCGTTTCGGCCGCATGCGCCGCGATCCAGATGAAGAGCGAGAGCATGTAACTGGTTTTCAGGATTCGCTTTTGCCTTGAACGTCGGCCACCACGCGCGCGTTGCGCTGGAAGCTCCAGTAAGCGCTGGCCCAATCCATCATCACGACCACGCGGTTGCGAAAGCCGATCAGGAAGTAGGCGTGCGCGAACAGCCAGAACAGCCATGCGAGCCGGCCGCTGAAGCGCAGCGGGCCGAAAGGCGTGCCCAGGTCGACCACCGCCGAGTTGCGGCCGATGGTCGCAAGGTTGCCGTAGTCGGCATAGCGGAACGGCACCGTCGGCTGGCCCGCGATGCGGCGCAGGATGTTGGCGGCCGCCGCGCGCCCCGCCTGCTTGGCGCCGGGCGACACGCCGGGCACCGGCCTGGGCGGCTTGCCGGGCGCGTGGCTCATGGCGGCGGCGAGGTCGCCGACCACGCTGATCTCGGGGTGGCCCGCGAGGCTCAGGTCGGGCTCGACCTTGATGCGGCCCGCGCGGTCGCATTCGACGCCCGTGGCCGCGCCGAGCATGCGGCCCAGCGGCGAAGCCGCCACGCCGGCCGCCCACACCACGCAGCTGCTATCGATTCGGTAGCTGTCGACCGGAGCACCGTCCGCGCCGCCGCCAGTCTGCACTTCGAGCCCGGTGGTGTCGATGGCGGTCACCCGCGCGTTCAGCCGCACTTCGACGCCCAGCTTCTGCAACTGCTCCAGCGCCTTCTGGCTCAGCGACTCGGGCATGGCCTGCAGCACGCGCGGGCCGCCTTCGACCAGCAGCACCTGCGCGCTGGCCGGATCGATGTGGCGGAACTCGCCCGAGAGCGTGTGCTTGGCGATCTCGGCCAGCGTGCCCGCCATCTCGACGCCCGTGGGGCCGGCGCCGATCACCACGAAGGTGAGCAGGGCGCGACGGCGTTCCAGGTCGGCGGTGATCTCGGCGGTCTCGAAGGACAGCAGCACGCGGCGGCGGATCTCGAAGGCATCGGCCAGCGTCTTCAGCCCGGGCGCCACGGTGGACCACTCGTCGTGCCCGAAGTAGCTGTGCGTGGCGCCGGCGGCGACGATCAGGTGGTCGTACGGCACGCGGTCGCCGTTGGCCAGCTGCACCGACCGCGAGGCCGGATCGATGCCGCTCACCTCGCCCAGCAGCGTCGTGATGTTCTGCTGCTTGCGGAACAGCCCGCGCACCGGCGCCGCGATGGACGGCGCGGCCAGCCCGGCGGTCGCCACCTGGTACAGCAGCGGCTGGAACAGGTGGTGGTTGGTCTTGTCGATCACCGTCACGTCGACATTGGCGTTCTGCAGCTTGCGCGCCGCTTCGAGTCCGCCGAATCCGCAGCCGACGATGACGACTTTGGGCCTGCCCGATGGGTTGGTCGTTTGCATGCGTCGGATGATACGCAGCCCTCCTGCACGCCCCGGCGTCTTGTGCCACAGTGGCTCCCCCTTGTGCTCTTTGCCGAAGTCGCGGCGGCAGGCCTGCGGCGTTTTGTCCTACGTGCCGCCGCGACCCGGATGGGCTACAACTTGCGGCTGACCCGACTGGAGACTCCATGACGCTTTCCCGGCCGACCACTCAGGCGGCGGGCGCCCTGCGCGACAGGTTTCGCGAAGTGCGCGCAGCCAGCCTGACGCTTGCCGCCCCGCTGTCCGCCGAAGACCAGTGCATCCAGTCGATGCCCGATGCCAGCCCCACCAAGTGGCACCTGGCGCACACCACCTGGTTCTTCGAAAGCGTGCTGCTGCAGCCGCACGCCAGCGGCTACCAGCCCTTCGACGCGCGCTTTCTCTATCTCTTCAACTCGTACTACGAGGCGCTCGGCCCACGCCATCCGCGCCCGCAGCGCGGCCTGCTCACGCGGCCGTCGCTGGACGAGGTGCACGAGTACCGCCGCCATGTCGACGAGGCCGTGGTGGCGCTGCTGGAAGAGGGCGGGCCCGACTGGAGCGTGATCGAGCCCATCGTCACGCTGGGCCTGCACCACGAGCAGCAGCACCAGGAGCTGCTTCTCACCGACATCCTGCATGCGTTCTCCTGCAACCCGATGCTGCCCGCCTACAGGCCCGCCGGCGGCCCCGCGCTGCGCCTTGCCGCGGTGCCGCCCGCGATGCGCTGGATCGAGCAGCACGGTGGCGTGGCCGAGGTGGGGCACGACGGCACCGGCTTCTCCTTCGACAACGAAACGCCGCGCCACCGTGCGCTGCTGCAGCCTTATGCCATTGCCGACCGACTGGTGAGCTGCGGCGACTTCGCCCAGTTCATCGCCGACGGCGGCTACCAGCGGCCCGACCTGTGGCTGTCCGACGGCTGGGCCGCGGTGCAGGCCAATGGCTGGCGGCATCCGGCCTACTGGCTGGCGCAGGACGATCCGAGGCTGCGTTTCGCCGGTGCCGCCACGGCTCAGGCCGGAGGTGGCTGGCATGTGTTCGGCCTGCACGGCGTGCGGCCGATGGAGGCCGACGCGCCGGTGTCGCAGCTCAGCTTTTATGAAGCCGCCGCCTACGCCGAATGGGCCGGCGCGCGGCTGCCGACCGAGTTCGAATGGGAGGCGGCGCACGATGCGCCCGGCATCTCGCAGATGACCGGACATGTCTGGCAATGGACGCGGTCGTCGTACGACCCGTATCCCGGCTTCAGGCCACTGCCGGGCATCGCCGCCGAATACAACGGCAAGTTCATGGTGGGGCAACTGGTGCTGCGCGGCGGCAGCGTCGCCACGCCGGCCGGGCATGCGCGGCCCAGCTATCGCAACTTCTTCCCGCCGGCGGCGCGCTGGCAGTTCACGGGGCTGCGGCTCGCGAAAGACCTTTGATCATGCGCAATCCAACTTCCTCGTCCTCGCTGTCATCCTTCGTGCCCGCGAAGGCGCGGCAGAAGCCGGCAGCTTCGTCTTCGTCGCGGGCCGACGCAACTGCAGCGCCGCTGTCGGAGTTCGGCCGCGAGATGCAGGCGGGACTGGCGCGTTCGCCGCGCAGCATCTCGCCGAAGTTCTTCTACGACGCGGCAGGCTCGCAGCTGTTCGACCGCATCTGTGAACTGCCCGAGTACTACCCGACGCGTACGGAGCTGCGCATTCTTGGCGAATGCGCTGGCGAGATTGCGGGGCAGATCGGGCCGAATGCGGAGATCGTCGAGTTCGGGGCGGGGTCGCTGACCAAGGTTCGGCTGCTGCTCGATGCGCTGGAGACGCCCAAGCGGTATCTGCCTATCGACATCTCGGGGGAGTATCTGGAGGCTGCCGCGCAGCGGCTGAAGGCGGACTATCCGGAGCTGGTGGTGCAGCCTATCGCGGCCGACTACACGATGCCGCTGGTGCTGCCTGCGCCCATGGCTGGTTCAGGTCGACGGGTTGGATTCTTTCCCGGGTCGACGATCGGAAACTTCGAGCCCGACGAGGCGCTGGCTTTTCTGCAACTGGCTGCGCGAATGTTGCGTGGAGGCGGGCTGCTGATCGGGGTGGATCTGGTGAAGGATCCGGGGCGGTTGCATGCGGCTTACAACGATGCGCAGGGGGTTACGGGGGAGTTCAACCTGAATTTGTTGCGTCGGGCCAATGCTGAGTTGGATGCCGACTTCGACCTCGATGGGTTCTCGCATGCGGCGTTCTACAACGCGCCTCGGCAGCGGATCGAGATGCATCTTGTGAGCCGGCGGGCTCAGAGTGTTTCTTTGAATGGGCAGGTGTTCGGGTTTGAGGAAGGCGAGACTATTCATACGGAGTACTCGCATAAGTTCACTGTTGAGGGGCTTCGGGCGTTGGCTATTAGGGCTGGGTTTCGGCCTGGGGCGGTTTGGACTGATCCTGAGAGGCTGTTCAGCGTGCACTGGTTGGCTGCTTGAGTCCTTTGGTTGCTTGTTTCCCGGGGCCGGGTCTCGGCCCGGCGGCCGACCTACTTTCTTTTGCTTCGCCAAAAGAAAGTAGGCAAAGAAAAGGCGACCCCACTGTCTGCGACCCCTTCGCTGCGCTACGGGGCAACCTGCGGTGCTCGCGTTTCGCGGGGTCTCGCAGAACTCGCTTCGCTCAGACAGCTGCGAGCCCTGATCCGCGAAACGCTGCGCTCCTCGGCGCAGCCAGAGGGGAGGGGAAACCGCTCGGGCCTTTGCTTCGCTCGGCCCCCAAGGCACGGCAGGCGCTTCGCACCTGCCGTGCTTGGAATGAGACGACGGGCTTGTTGGGGTTGCGTGCGCTGTTGGCGCCGCCGGAATCGGTTCTGACATTGGATCCCTGGCCGAGCGAAGCGAAGGCCAGTCCAAGGCTGTTCAGAAGCCGAGCGCAGCGATGGCGCGTGGAGATCCCTTCTGGCTGCGCCGAGGAGCGCAGACGTAGGAGGGATAAGGGCCGCAGCTGTCTGAGCGCAACGCAGTGGAGCGAGTTCTGCGGACCCCCTCCTACGTCGAGCACCGCAGGTTGCCCGTAGCGAAGCGAAGGGACGCAGACAGTAGGGTCGCCTTTCTTTTGCCTACGTTTCTTTGGCGAAGCAAAGAAAAGTAGGTCGGCCGCCGGGCCGAGACCCGGCCCCGGAAAACAAACCCTCAAACAGGGTAGATACAGGTACCCCAAAAAAGCCCACCCCCCAGCAGCGGCACAATAACCCCCGCAGCGGCAGCCAGCCGCCCTGGAGACCCCAAAAATCATGAAAGCAACCTGGAACGGCGTAACCATCGCCGAAAGCGACGACACAGTCCTCGTCGAAGGCAACCACTATTTCCCGATGAGCTCGCTCAACCGCGACTTCGTCACCTTCAGCAATCACAAGACCACCTGCCCCTGGAAGGGCACAGCGAACTACTACTCGCTGCTGGTCAACGGCGAGCTCAACACCGACGCCGCCTGGTACTACGCCGACCCGAAGCCCGAAGCCGAAGAGATCCGCGACCGCGTCGCGTTCTGGAAGGACGTGAAGGTCAGCGCGCAGTGACCACCGCCGCCTTCACTCCCCCGTTCATCTCGCCGGCCGAGCTGCCCGCCGCGCTGCGCGATCAAGGCTATGCCGTGCTGAGCCCCCAAGGCGTAGCCGAATGGCTCGGTCTCCCGGTCGCGCAGCTCGAAGCGCTGCATGCCGACTGGAACGATCTTCCGCCCGACGACTACCTGAAGGACGGCGGCCGCTATCGCACGCGACGCCATGCCTGCTTCACCGTCGAAGCCGACGAGCAGGCCACGCTCGCGCAGGTGCCGCATCGCGCGCACTGGCAGCCGGTGGAATACAACGCGCTGCATGGCGGCATGCAGCGCTGGTTTGCGCCGATGCTCGACGCCACCATCGCGCAGCCGGTGTGGCAGCGGCTGCTGCAGCAGCTCGGGAAGGCCAGCAGCGAGATGCGCGGTGCGGCGCAGCGCTGGTACGTGGAAGCGCACCAGTTCCGCATCGACACCGCGGGCGGCATCGGTCGCCCC
Organism: Variovorax sp. V15; assembly: GCF_041154425.1. Lineage (NCBI taxonomy): Bacteria > Pseudomonadati > Pseudomonadota > Betaproteobacteria > Burkholderiales > Comamonadaceae > Variovorax > Variovorax sp. V15. The sequence goes on along the minus strand of NZ_AP028659.1, from coordinate 4,457,649 downwards.
ACGCCCGAGGGCGCGCACCGCGATGGCGTGGATCTGGTGGCTGTCGCGCTCGTGGGGCGGCACGGCATCAAGGGCGGAGAGACACGCGTGTTCGAGGCCAACGGAAGGCGTGGCGAGCGCTTCACGATGACCGAGCCGTGGACGCTTCTGCTGCTCGACGATGCGCGCGTGATCCACGAGTCGACGCCGATCCAGCCGCTCGAAGAGGGCGGCGAGGGCTGGCGCGACACGCTGGTGATCACCTGCCGGGCCGAGGGTTTCCAGGGGGACTGAAGCTGGGCGATCTCGGGGCTTGCCCTTGCTGGCACGAGTCCTACAGCCTGCTCCGCGCAACAACGGTTAAATTCGGGTCCCCGGTCCGGTATGGGCCGAGTCTGTCTGCGAACGAAAGCGAGGTCCCGCCATGTTCAATCACATCCTGGTTCCGATCGACGGCTCCGAAACTTCCATGCTCGCCGTCAGCAAGGCCAGCGGCCTCGCGCTGGCCTTCGGTAGCCGCATCACGCTGATCCACGTGATCGACAACTACCCCTTCATCGGCGTGGGCGCGGACTATGCGCTCGGCCAGAACGAATACCTCGCGGCGGCCACTGCCAGTGCCAATGCCGCCCTCGCACGCGGCGTGGCGGCGCTCGCGGCGGAAGGCCTTCACAGCGACCAGCGCGTGATCGACGGCCACGTGGTGCACGAAGGCATCGTCGACACGGCCATCGCCATCGCGGCAGACCTGATCGTGATGGGCTCGCACGGCCGCAGCGGCATCGAGAAACTGCTGCTGGGCAGCGTGACGCAGCGGGTGCTCCAGGACGCGAACATGCCTGTGCTGGTGGTGAAGGGCGGCTGAGGAAGGGCCCAGCCCGTCACGTCCAATCAGGCGGCCGGTTGAAGAAAAGGCTCTGCTGCGTCACCGGGTGCACGAACCCAAGTTCGCTCGCATGCAGCAGCAGGCGCGCCGCACGCGCCTGCAGTGCGGCGTCGCCGTACAGCGCATCTCCCAGGATCGGATGTCCGATCGACAGCAGATGCACGCGCAGCTGATGCGAACGGCCCGTCAGGGGCTCCAGCAGCACATGTGTGGCGGCGGGCTCGCCGGGCAGCACTGACAGCGCCTTCCATCGCGTGAGGCTGGGCTTGCCCTCCGGATCGATCTTCTGCAGCGGGCGGCGCGGCCAGTCGGCCATCAGCGGCGCGTCGATCAGCGACCACTCCTGGCGCAGCGGCATCGCGCCATCGACGATGGCTTCATAGCGCTTGTGCACCTCGCGGTCGGCGAAGGCCGCGCTCAGCGCGCGCTGCATCTCGATGCCGCGCGCCATCAGCACCAGGCCGCTGGTGGCCATGTCGAGCCGGTGCACGATCAGCGCATCGGGCCACTGCCGCATGGCGCGGGCGCTCAGGCAGTCCTGCTTGTCCTCGCCGCGGCCGGGCACACAGAGCAGGCCCGCAGGCTTGTCGAGCACCAGCAGGTACGGGTCTTCGTGAACGGGTTGCAGTGGCGGCGGGGCGGTCATGGAAGCCGCAGAGTGTAGACAGCGGGGCGCCGGGCCCCTTGCCCAGGCTCACGCCCCGCTCATCCGGCCTCGGCTATCCTCGGACGAATGTCCGGCCCCGCCCAAGCCTCCGCTTCCTCTTCCCCCGACGCCCAAGCCACATCGACGGCCGCAGCGGTTTCCCCCCCCAGCTTCTCCGACCTGACGCGCGAGCGCCCCTTCATGCAGATGTGGACGGCGCGCCTCTTCGGCACGGCCGCCTCGCAGATGTTGCTGGTGGCCATCGGCTGGCACATGTACGAGCTCACCGGCAGCGCCTGGGACCTGGGCCTGGTCGGCCTCTACCAGTTCGTGCCCGCGCTGCTGCTGGCGCTGCTGGCCGGGCACATCGTCGACCGTCACCATCGCGGGCGCATCGTGGCGGCCTGCTTCGCGGTGCAGGGGCTGGTGGCACTGGTGCTGCTGCTGGCGGTGCTCGAGAAGCACGACACGCGCGGCCTGCTGCTGGGCCTTTCTCTGGTGCTGGGCGCGGTGCGGGCCTTCCAGATGCCGGCGCAGCAGGCGCTGACGCCGCTGCTGGTGCCGCCGACCATGCTGTCTCGCGCGATGGCCTTCAGCTCGGCGGGCATGCAGGGCGCGATCATCGGGGGGCCTGCCCTTGGCGGCCTGCTGTTCGTGGCGGGCATGGCGGTGGTGTATGGCGCCAGCGTGGCCTTCTTCGGTGTCGCCTGCGCGCTGGTGCTGCGTCTGCGTTATGCCTACACGCCGGCCGCGCGCGAGCCGGTGACGCTGTCCACGGTGTTCGCGGGCGTCGATTTCATCTGGAAGCGCAAGCCCGTGCTCGGCGCCGTCTCGCTCGACCTGTTCGCGGTGCTGCTGGGCGGCGCGGTGGCGCTGCTGCCGATCTATGCCAAGGACATCCTGCACACCGGTCCCTGGGGCCTGGGCCTGCTGCGCAGCGCACCGGCGGTGGGCGCGCTGGTGATGTCCATCGCGCTCACGCGCCGGCCGGTGGAGCGCCACATCGGGCGCACGCTGCTGCTGGCCATCGGGCTCTTCGGGCTGTGCATGGTGGTGTTCGGCATTTCGAAGAGCTTCGTCGTCTCGCTGATCGCGCTGGCGGTCTCGGGCGGCGCAGACATGGTCAACGTGGTGATCCGCCAGACACTGGTGCAGCTGGAAACGCCCGACGCCATGCGCGGGCGGGTGAGCGCGGTCAACTCGATCTTCATCGGCGCGAGCAACCAGCTCGGCGAGTTCGAGTCGGGCGCCACGGCGGCGCTGCTGGGGCCGGTCGGCTCGGTGGTGGTGGGCGGCGTGGGCACCATGCTGGTCGCGCTGACCTGGTTCAAGCTGTTTCCGTCGCTGGCGCAGCGCGACCGGCTGGTGGTGGCGGCGCCTTCGGTCAGGCCGCCGGCCGCCTAGTCGGCAAACAGGGAGCGCGCGCCCGGCACTTCGAGCGTGACGTCGCCCAGCGCCTGTGCCACGCAGGGCAGGATCCAGCCCTCGGCCTTTTCTTCGGCGCTCAGGCCGGGCCATTCGATGATGTGGCGGGTTTCGCCCGCGAGCCGCAGGCAGATGCAGGTGCGGCAGGTGCCGTTGCGGCACGAGCTCGGCAGCTCGATGCCGGCGGCCTCGGCGGCCTTCAACAAGGTGGTTTCGGCGTCGGTCTCGAAGTCGAGGCCCGAAGGCTCGATCCGGACCTTCATGGTTGCTGTTGCTGTTGCTGCTCGCGGCGTTGCTCGCGCAGCATGAAGAGATACAGGCTCTCGACCTTCTCGCGCGCCCACGGCGTCTTGCGCAGGAACTTGAGGCTGGAACTCACGCTCGGGTCGAGCGTGAAGCAGCGGATGGGAACGAGCTCGCTCAGGCGCTCCCACCCGTAGTGGCCGGCCAGCGCCGTGACGATGGCCTCCAGAGTGACACCGTGCAGCGGATTGCGCGGCTGGGGCCTGGGGGCGGGCGCTGGCGCTTCGCTCATCACTTGTTCTTGAGCTTGCCGCGGGGGATCACTTCGGTCGTGATGGTGCGGACCGGCTCGATGCCGCCAGTGCTCACAGGCTTGGGCGGCGAGGTGTCCTTCTTCGGCTTCTTCGCTTCCTTGTTGCTGCGTTGCTGACCCTTGGCCATGTCGGTTTCTCCTGTAGTTGCGACGTATGCGGCCAGCAGTTTAGCGGTGCGGCGACAATAGCCGGTTCCATCCGATTTCCCGCATCCATGTCAGATTACGAAGTTCGCCCCGCGACCCTGCGCGACGCCAAGGCCGTCGCAGAAATCCACGCACTCTCCGTCAAGGCCGCCTACGAAGGCATCCTTCCCGAGGAAGAACTGCGCGCGCTGGCCCCGGCCTCGCGCGAAGCCAAGTGGCGCGAGGCCATCGAATACAGCGAACCCCAGGTGCACGTGGTGGTGCAAGGCAGCGAGGTCGTCGGCTTCGTGGGCTTCGACCGCTCGCGCGACCCCAAGACGCCGCCGACCACCGGCGAGATCTGGGCCATCTACGTCAAGCCCGAGCACTGGGGCAAGGGCGCCGGCGTGGCCCTGTGGGACGCCGCCCGCGAAGGCCTGGAGGAAGAGGGCTGCACCACGGTCACCATCTGGGTGCCCATTCGCAACGACCGCGCCATGCGCTTCCACGAGCTCGCGGGCTTCAAGCGCGAGATGAAGACCGCCAAGACCACCGCCATCGGCACCGTGCGCATCGAGGAAATCCGCCTCAAGCGCAACGTGGCCTGAGCCGGCGACCGCCACATGGACGCCGCCGGCAGCAGTTCTTCCTCCCTCGGCCATGCCGCGCGCGTGCGCTCGCACCAGCGCCGCACGGCCGCCGTGCAGTGGATCCGCCGCACCCACGGCTGGTTCGGCCTGTGGGGCGCGGTGCTGGGGCTGCTGTTCGGCTTCAGCGGCATCTGGCTCAACCACCGCAACGTGCTGAAGCTGCCGCAGGCCCAGGAGCGCAGCCGCGCCCAGCTGGCGCTGCCCGACCCGGTGCCGGAAACGCCCGAGGCCATGAGCCGCTGGCTGCAGGAGGCGCTGCGCATGAGCGGCCCGCCGAACTCCAGCCGCATCGAGGCTGCCAAGCCCGTCGCATGGGCCGACAAGAGCGACAAGACGGCTCCCGCGCTGACGCAGCCGGCGCACTGGATCTTCAACTTCGGTGGCCCCAACGAGATCGTCCAGGCCGAATACTGGCAGGGCAACCGCTCGGTCGGCGTGACCACCACGCGCAACGGCTTCGTCGCCACGCTCACCAACATGCACAAGGGCGGCGCCATGCCGCTGCCCTGGATCCTGCTGGTCGATACGCTGGCCGGCAGCCTGATCTTCCTGTCGATCTCGGGCGTGGTGCTGTGGATGCTCACGCACCGGCGCCGCCGCGTCGGCCTGGCGCTCTTCGGCGCCTCGCTGGCGGCCATGCTGGCCATTGCGCTGAGCGCACTCTGAGGGCCCGGGAGGCGCCGGCGTACGGGTATTGCGGGGGCGCAACCCGGCTGCGGATAAGCTCGCCGCTTCCTTTTCAGCCCGAATCCTGCCCATGGCCTCCAGCCTGCTCCTGCTGCTCGACGACATCGCGACCGTTCTCGACGACGTATCGGTCCTCACCAAAGTAGCCGCCAAGAAGACGGCCGGCGTCCTGGGCGACGACCTCGCGCTCAACGCGCAGCAGGTCACCGGAGTGAAGGCCGAGCGCGAGATCCCGGTGGTGTGGGCCGTGTGCAAGGGCTCCTTCGTCAACAAGGCCATCCTCGTGCCGGCCGCCCTGGCTATCGGCACCTGGCTGCCCTGGCTGGTGACGCCGCTGCTGATGATCGGCGGCGCTTTCCTCTGCTTCGAAGGCGCGGAAAAACTGGCGCACAAGTTCCTGCACAAGGACGAACACGACACCGACACGCAGCGCCACGAGAAGGCCATGGCCGATGCCTCGATCGACGTGGTCGCGATGGAAAAGGACAAGATCAAGGGCGCGGTGCGCACCGACTTCATCCTCTCTGCGGAAATCATCGCCATCACGCTGGGCACCGTGCAGGGCCAGCCCTTCACCACCCAGCTGAGCGTGCTGGCGGGCATCGCGCTCATCATGACCATCGGCGTCTACGGCCTGGTGGCCGGCATCGTGAAACTGGACGACGCGGGCCTCTACCTGAGCCAGCGCGCGAGCGCGGGCGCCCAGGCCCTGGGCCGGGGCATCCTGGCGGCGGCGCCGTGGCTCATGAAGGCGCTGTCGGTGGCCGGCACGGCCGCGATGTTCCTCGTGGGCGGCGGCATCCTGGTGCACGGCGTACCGGCGCTGGGCCATGCAGTCGAAGACTGGGCCAAGGCCACCGGCGGCGTGTTCGGCACGCTGGGCTCCATGGGCGTGAATGCCGGCGTGGGCCTGGTGGCCGGCGCCATCGTGCTGGGCGCGGTGGAGTTGGTCGGCAAGATGCGCGGCAAGATGGCCTGACGCGGTCCGGCTGCCGGTTGTTGGTGTGAGGGGCTGTTGAGCTTCGGCGGATGGCCGCTGCTGCACCGAGGGGCATTCTGTGGCCTTCGCCAACTGCGTATTGCAGGCGCGTTGCGCCTCATCTGACCTGTTCCGAGTCTTGCAGATGCGGCTGCGGGCCCATTCGCAAAACTAGCGGGGCCTGACCCGGAGCCCGCGCTACCTACTTCGTGAGCGCGAAGAACTGCGGCCCGTTGGCTCCGGCTGGTCGCGCGGTTTGCAGAGCGAGCGCGCCGGTGGTCCGGTCGATCGTGAAGATCGAGATCGTGTTGTCGCCTTGGTTCGCCGTGTAGGCGAACCGGCCTGTGCGATCCACGGTCACGGAGTTGGGCGTGTTGCCTCCGACGGAGAACGGTTGGCCCGGTACCGCTGTCAGCGCGCCGGTTCGTGGATTGATGGCGTAGGCCGAGACGTCGTGGGAGTTCCGGTTCGCAACGTACACGAAGCGTCCGGTCGGATCGATGGCCATGCCGAAGGGCGTGTTGCCGGAGGGCACCGAGCCGATCGAAGTCAACGCGCCCGTGGTCTGGTCGATGGAATAAGCGAGCAGGGTGCCGGGGTTGTTGCCGGTGCTCACGTAGGCGAAACGCCCGCTGGGCTCGGCCGCGACGTCGACGAAGCCGCCGACCGGCAACGCGACCGGCACGGGTGGCGAGATCGGAACGCCGGTGCCCTGGTCCAGGCGGAACACCTCGACGGACGCACCGTTGGGCACGAACGCGAATCGCCCGTCGGGATCGAAACCCAGCTTGCGGCTGTTGCCGCCGGCCACGGCCACGGCCGTGCTGCCGTCGAGGTCGCCGGTGGTCGCGTCGATATTGAGCCGATGGATCTGCCCGTCGCCGATCACGTAGGCAAAACGTCCCTTGGGTTCGACGCCGACAAAAACCGGGCTCGTGCCGACGCCGGTGGTGATATTGAGGTCTTGCGACAGCGTGCCGGCGGGATCGATGGTGTATTGGGTGACGCCTTGGGTACCGACGTAGATGCTGGCGTAGAGCTTTTTCCCCGAGGGATGCGCTGTCACGTGCTGGGGGGTGCCTGCCAGGGAGTACGCAGCGGGAGTGGCTGCCGACAAACTGCCATCCGCAGAAACGGTGTATGCAGTCAGATTATTCGATCGCTCGTTGGCCGCAAAGCCGAAACGATCGGCTCCGGCCTCCGAGCAATTGACCCTCACCGAGTTCACTGCCGCCCCCGCCACCGTCCCGAAGGCCTGTTTCGCAACGCAGACCTGCAGCGCCGTGGGCTGCGTCTTCACGGTCACGCCGTAGTCGGCACGGTCGTCCAGCGAAGTGGCGAAGCTGAAGCTGCCATCGGCGCCTATGGCCAGGTCGTCGCCCGCGTTGTTCTGCAGCACGAGCCCGCTGCCTGCCAGGCCAGTGACGGTGCCGCCGACGGCGAACTTCGGCGCGCCCGGGGGCGGTGCAGGAGGAGGCGGTGCGTCGCCTCCGCCGCCGTTGGCCGCAGGAAATGGCGTGAAGGAGAAGCCGCCGCCTCCGCCCCCGCCGCACGATGCAAGCATCAAGGGCACGGCGATGGCCAGGGCGAGGCTCAGGCGGGTGCGAGGGGGCAGCGGCGGCATTTTTTTCTTTGGGAAACAAATGTGGCCGCGATGTTATCGGGACACGCTTCCATTTGCACGCCCCGCGACTGGCCGCCTACCTCGCGGCGACTCGTCCGACGGCGCACGTTCCTTCCGCAGCGCGTCGAGCGGCTTGCGCCGTCCGCATGCCCGATGGCCGTGCCTATGAACAGCATCCGCTGCCGCGCCGGATGTCAGCAGGCCATACCGGCTGACGGCAACCAGTCCGGGGCTGCCGTCCGTCGCCTGGCGTGGAACGACCGCTTGAATCCGCCGCCGGATGCCGCTGTGGGCCAACTGGATCATGATGCAGGCCTTGGTCGTTTGCCGAGCCCATTTGCCGAGCTCATTTGCCATGAAAAAAATTCGCCACCTTCTCGTTCTTTTCGCTGCGGCCGCGTGCACCCACACCGGCGCTCAAACCGCGGGAGCCGCCCCGCGCGGTTCCAGCGACTTCCCGAGCCCCGCCGCGTCGCATGGCTCCGTTTCCGAATCGAATGCCGCCGTGTTCAAGGCTTGCGCCAACGCTCCGATAGCGAATGGGACGTGCCCGCTCGATGCGGTCTTCGGCCTCTTCAAGCTGGCGCCGAACAACGACGTGCTGGATTTCAAGGCTTCGAACACCGTCCCCCGGACGATCAACCAGAACTACGGCTGGATCCTGAAGCTCAACCGGAAGACCGGCAAAGTCCGCGTTCTCGAACGCATGACATTGCCGGAAACCCCGAAGACATGGGGCACCGGCGGCCAGCCTTACGGCATGTCGGCGGACCGCAAGACTCTTTCGCTGGACGTGACCTTGACCATCCACGACGGCACCATTTCGAAGTCCTGGGACGTGGTCGAGGGCGATCCTCCCGGCCACTACCTGATCACCGCCTACGTCGAAGACTCCGCCCCGGTGCAGTTCGAGTTCGATGTCATCGATCCAAGATGACCAACTGCCGTGGTCCTGTGGGTTGAATGCGGCTGAGCTGTCTTCCCACGGCAGTTCATGATCGTCCACAGGGGCGCGCCGCTTCGTGCCGTTGGCTGCTGCTGCTGCGCCAGCCCGCCGCGCTGCGGATTTTTCCCTACTCGCGCTTCCTGCCCAGCTTCACCAGCTCGACCACGATCAGCGCGACGCCCAGCACCAATGCGAACCAGCCCACCAGATAGGCCCCCGCCACCATCTCGAACCAGCGCGTGCCCTGCAGGAAGCGCGGCCCCAGCAGGACGGCGACGCCGATCACCAGGCAGAGGATGCCGCGTTCGAGCGTGCGGAGTTGTCGTTTGGGTTGCGCCATGGCTTCGTCGTTGTCCGGGAGAGTGAGGGGGAGCGGGAAATCAGTGCGTCATTTTCCCGCGCATCGCGGCCGGATGGCCCTGCAGCTGGAACGACTTGCCCGTCGGCACCAGCGTGTCGCCGTCCAGCCTCAGGATCGTGATGTCCTGGTCGATGAAGTTGCCCACGTACAGATACCTGCCATCGGCGCTCCACACCGCACCCTCCGGCAGCCCGCGCACCACCACCTCGTTGGCGCGCGTGACTTTCTTGCCGTCGATCTTCAGCAGCACCACCGAGCCGTTGCGGTTGTAGAAGTAGGCGTTCTTCGCCGCGTTGCTGCCGCGCAGGATCACCGCCACCGCATGCTTGCCGGTCGGGCTCACGGCCAGGCCCTCGGGGCCGTCGCCGACGACCACCTTGTCGACCACGCGCGGCGGCGCGGCTTCCATGTCGATCACGCTGACCGTGTCGACCTGTCCGTCGGAGGCGCCCGAGTTGCCGTTGTCGGCGGTCAGCGCGAGCTTGCCGTCGGGCGTCACGTCGACGTTGTAGGGCCACAGGCCCGCGGCGAGGTCGACCTTGTTGTAGCTGACCTTCTCGCCGTTCACGTCGAGCAGCGCGATCTTGTGGCTCGGGAACTTGGCCGCCAGCGCACGCTTGCCGTCGGGCGTGAAGCGCACGTGCGCCACAGAGTCGCCCATGGCCACGGTGTCGACCAGCGTCACCTTCTTGCCCGAGATGCGCAGCACGCTCACCGAGTTGTCGGCGCGGTTGGCCACCAGCGCCAGGTCGCCCGCGCGGTTGATCGACAGGCCCGAGGGCTGCCTGCCCACCTGCAGCGTGTCGAGCAGCTTGGGCGGCGTGGTGGTCAGGTCGATCACGAAGAGCCGGTTGTCGGGCACCTGCTTGCGCGCGCCGTTGTCCTCGACCACGTTGAGCGAGTTGGCGACCAGCGCCAGCGTCTCGCCGGGCGTGATCGCGAGGTTGGTCGGCGGACCGGCGATGGTGTTGTCCAGCTGCAGCGTGCCGAGCACCTTGGGCGCTAGCGGATCGGTGCCGATGTCCAGCACCTGCACCGTGTCGCGCCCCATCGGCCCGAGGATCACAGCGCCGGCGTCGTTCCACGACTGCTTCTCGTCGTTCGCCACCAGCATCAGCTGGCGCTGGGGCAGCGTTGGGGTGAGGTTCGTGCAGCCCGCGACGAGCGCAAGGGCAAGGGCCGCGAGCCCGGTGGAACGCAACTTCATGGGTGTCTCCGGTGTGTGTTGTTGTGAGCGCGCATGGTAGCGAAGGGCTGGGCGAATGCGGCAAGAATGCGGCAACCATTGATCTTTGCTATGAATCAGACGCCGACCGCCCTCGTCCGTGCTGCCACTATGGTCGATCTGCCAGCGGTGCAGGCGCTGTATGCCGAACTCCGCCCGAATGATCCGGTGCTGTCGCCGGATGAGGCGCAGCGCCTGTGGCGCGAAATCGTGGAAGACCCGCATGCCTGTGTCGTCGTCGCCGAAATAGCGGAAACGCTCGGCGCGACCTGCATGCTCGCGACGATTCCTAATCTCGCCAGTGGCGGACGGCGCATCGGCGTCATCGAGCACGTCATCACGGCCGCGGCCTTCCGCCGGCGCGGGCTCGCGCGGCTGGTGTTGCAGCATGCGCTCGATCTGGCCTGGCAGCAGGGCTGCTGCAAGGTGCTGCTGCTTTCCGGCGTGGCGCGCGAGGAGGCGCATGGCCTCTACGAGGCTGTCGGCTTCAGAGGTGACGTGGAGCGCGGCTTCGTCGCCAAGCCTGCCACGGATGCTCCGAGCGGCACAATCGACCGATCTCATCTGCGAGCCCAGTCATGACCATCGAGATACCGAAGGAAGCCCGCCAGCAGGCCATCATCTCCATCGAGCGCTATTTCCGCGAGAACATGGAAGAACCCATCGGCAACGTCGCGGCGGGTGCGCTGCTCGGTTTCTTCCTGGAGGAGATCGGGCCGCTGGTCTACAACCGGGCGGTGGCCGAAGTGCAGGAGCGGCTGCAGGCGCGAGTCTCTGAAATCGACCTCGAGGTACATGAGGACGAATTCCAGTACTGGCGCAAATTCGACAAGCAGAAGAAAGGCCGCTAGCGAAGCCTGCCAGCGTAGCGCCCGCGCATCGTGGCGAGTTCAGAAATGCTTCAAAACGTTGCAGAATTCGCAGCCATGCACCTCCACCGCACCTCCCAAAGCCGCGCGACTCCTTCCGTTCTGCGCGCCCTTGCGGCCTTGCCCTTCGTGCTCGCCGCTTCCTTCGCCACCGCACAGCAGGACCCGTCGGGCTTTCCGCTCGACTCGGTCGGCTACCTGAACGAGGAACTGCCCCGCATGGAGGCGGCCATCGCCGCGAAAGACCGAAGCTTCTTCCACGGCGCGATGGTCCGCACCGTGCAGTTCTCGGAGCGCTGGGGCTTCAAGAGCAAGGCCAATCCCGAACTCGCGGCGTACCCGATGTGCACGGCGGCGGTGATGGACTACGCTGTGGTCGGCATGTGCCGGCTCGCACCGTCCGACGAGTGCGAGCCCGGGCTGGCCTCGCGCTTCGACGCGAACGTGCAGCGCTGCCGGGAGCTGGCGGCAAGGAAATAGCCCAAAGAGACGAAAGAAAGAGACACCCGCCATGGACTACGCCGCCCGCTACAAGACCCTCGCCATCGAGCGCCGCGGCGCGAACGGCGGGGTGCTCGACATCCGGATGCTGGCGGCCAACGGCAAGCTGCCCACGGCGGGCCACGACGGCCATCGCGAACTCGCCGAGATCTGGCGCGATGTGTCGGCCGACGACAGCGTGCGCTGCGCGGTGCTGCGGGGCGAGGGGCTGGGCTTCTCGGGCGGCGGCGACCTCGCCATGGTGCAGGACATGACCACCGACGACGTGGTGCGCCAGCGCGTGTGGCGCGAGGCGCGCGACCTCGTCTACAACATCGTCAACTGCGACAAGCCCATCGTGAGCGCCATGCACGGCCCGGCGGTGGGCGCGGGCCTGGTGGCGGGGCTGCTGGCCGACATCTCCATCGCCGCGAAGAACGCGAAGATCGTCGACGGCCACACCCGCCTGGGCGTGGCGGCGGGCGACCACGCCGCCATCGTCTGGCCGCTGCTGTGCGGCATGGCCAAGGCCAAGTACCACCTGCTGCTGTGCGAGCCGGTGAGCGGCGAGGAGGCCGAGCGCATCGGGCTCGTGTCGCTCGCGGTGGAAGAGGCCGACCTGCTGCCCCGCGCCTACGAGGTGGCCGACCGGCTCGCGGCCGGCAGCCAGAGCGCGATCCGCTTCACCAAGTACGCGCTGAACAACTGGTTGCGCCAGGCCGGCCCGACCTTCGATGCTTCGCTGGCGCTCGAATTCATGGGCTTCGCGGGGGCCGATGTGCGCGAGGGCGTCGCCTCGTTGCGCGAGAAGCGTGCGCCCAACTTCGGCTGAAGAAAGACCGGCCGGCCTCAGGCCTTGCGCAATCCCTGCAGCGTCTGCAGCAGCACCACCCGCGTCTGCCCGAGGATCATCCCCTTCCACTCGTCGTTGTCGCAGTAGAAGCCGTCGCGCAGCCGCGTGCGGATCTCGCGCTTCTGCGCTTCCGGCGCCTCGGGGTGGCGGCGCAGCCAGGTGTCGGCGCGCAGGCGGTCGAGCACTTCCAGGTCGGGCAGGGTGCCGAATTCGAGGCCCATGGGCGCGATCTTCGCGTTGGGGCATTCGTCGTACGCGGTGGAAATCACAGGGCCCGACACGTCGGCCGAGGCCGAGTCGCCGGCGAAGGGCGCGAACACGTCGGCGCCCCACCAGTCGTGAGCCCGCGCCAGGTCTTCGGGCGTGTTACGGCCCGGGTAGATCTTCTCGCCGTGGCCGTAGGGGCCGAGGCCGGTGTGCACGTCGATCCAGCCCAGGTGCGTGGCCGAGGCGGCGTACTTGCGCAGGATCTTGCGGATGGTCCTGTTGCTCCACGAAGGCGCGGTGCCGCCGTAGAACAGGCCGTCGGGCGAGGTGTACTGGCCGCGCGTCACGGCGGCGCGGAAGGCGCGCATGCCGTGCTTCTCGACGTAGGCGGCCACGGCCGCTTCGTCGGCGGGCGTCGGCGGCCAGGTGGCGGGCAGCACCAGCGGCTCGACATCGGCGTACTCGGCATTCACCGGCAGCGGCGCGTTGAAGTCGATGTGGTTGCGGTTCAGGTCGATGTTGTCTTCGTTCGTGCGGTGCAGGTGCGAGAAGCCGTGCGGGTTGACCGCGTGCACCAGCAGCAGCGAGACGCCGGCCTGCTCCAGCCGCGAGAGCAGGTCCGCGTCGTTGAGCGTGGCGATCTGCGTGCCCGAGCCGCAGAAGCCTTCGGGGCCGTGCGTGCCCGAACTCACGAGCAGCACCTTCTTCGCGTCGATGGCGCCGACCAGCGCGACGTCGGTGGCCAGCTCTTCGCCGAGCGCGCCCCTGTGCGCTTCCATCACGAAGGATTCGACCGTGGCGCCGCGCTGCGCGGCAGCCTCCAGGAACTTGGCGCGGGCCTCGACATACGTGCCCGAGAAGAAGCGCGTGGCGGCGGTGGGTTGTGCTTGCATGGGGTGGAGACTCCTGTGCTTCGAATGGTGATGAAGGCCGTGGGTCAGGCCGATGCCGAATGGGCGCCGGCGGCGTCGATGTCGCGGCCCGTATGGTCGCGCAGCCAGAGCAGGCCCAGCAGCGAGACCACCGTCATCGCCACCAGGTACCAGGCCGGCGCGAGCTTGCTGCCCGTGGCGTTGAGCAGCCAGGTGCTGATGAAGGGCGCAAAGCCCCCGAAGAGCGCCACGCCCACGCTGTACACCAGCGACATGCCGCTGGCGCGCACCGCCTTCGGGAACATCTCGGGCAGCATCGTGATGCCGGGCACCGTCTGCACGACGAGGCCGAAGCTGAACACGCCGAGCACCACGAACAGCACCGTGGGCGTCGGCGAGGCGTTCAGCCACAGGAAGCCGGGATAGATCAGCAGGGCGAGCGCGACGCGGCTCCAGACGATCAGCGTCTTGCGGCCCACCACGTCCGACAGCTTGCCGACGAAGGGCGCGAAGGCGAAGGAGATGAGGCCGGTGAGCGCGGCGCCGAAGAGCGCCACCGAGGGCGTGAAGCCCAGCTCGCGCACGGCGTACGTGGGCATGTAGAAGGTCACGACATACGCCGCCGTGGTGCCGCCGACCAGCGAAAGAATGGCCGCCAGCACCGTCCTGCCGTGCTGCGTGCAGACGATCTTCAGGCTGCTCTCGCGCGGCGCCGCGGCCTCCTGCGGCGAGATGTGCAGCGACTCTTCGAGATGGCGGCGGATGTACATGCCCACCGGCGCGATCAGCATGCCGATGACGAAGGGAATGCGCCAGCCCCAGCTCTGCATCGATTCGGCAGACAGCGTGAAGGTCAGCAGGCCCACCACGACGGCGCCGAGCATCACGCCCAGGCCCTGGCTCGCGAACTGCCAGCTCGCCATGTAGCCGCGATTGGCCGGCGTGGCGTGTTCCACCAGCAGCGTGGTCGATGCGCCGACCTCGCCGCCGGCCGAGAAGCCCTGGATGAGCCGCGCCAGCACGATGACGATGGGCGCCGCGACGCCGATGGCTGCATAGGTGGGCGTGAAGGCGATCATGGCGCAGCCCAGCGCCATCAGGAAGATGGTGAGCGTCATGGCCTTCTTGCGGCCCGCGCGGTCCGCGTATGCGCCGATGACGATGCCGCCCAGCGGCCGCATGATGAAGCCCACGCCGAAGCTGGCCACCGTCAGCAGCAGCTGGCCGTAGGAACTGAAGGTCGGGAAGAACAGCTTGCCGATCACGAGCGCCAGGAAACCGTAGACGGTGAAGTCGAAGAACTCCAGCCCGTTGCCGATGGTGGTGGCCACGATGGTCTGGCGGCGGCGCGCGGGGGACGAGGACGGCGCGGGCCGGGTGCTTGGGGTGCTCATGTGTCTCCAGTGTTGGCTTTGCTTTTCGGAATGTCGGTCGAAGGTCTACGCCCTGGCCGCGCCGGATGCTAGAGATTCACCGCTGTCATGAAAAGACAATAATTGGGCTTCTAAGATAACTTTTGGTTTTCATGAAACCCAACCAGCTGCATGCCTTCGTGGCCGTGGTGGAGCAGTTGAGCATCCGTGCCGCCGCGCGCGTGCTGGGCATCTCGCAGCCGGCTGTCACCAAGATCGTGCGCGAGCTGGAGCGCGAGGTCGGCGCGCCGCTGGTGGAGCGCAGCGTCAAGGGCGTGCAGCTCACCGAATTCGGCAAGGCCTTCGCGCCGCGCGCCCGGCTGCTGCTGGCCGACATGCAGCGCGCCCGCGACGAGATCGCACAGATCCGCGACGGTCTCACCGGCAAGGTGGCGCTGGCCGTCAGCACCTCCTTCGCGCTCACCGTGCTGCCGGTGGCCTTCAAGGACTTCCACGCGCGGCTGCCCGCCGTCGATGTGCAATTCAGCGAAACCGTGCTGCCCTGGATGCTGGCGCGCCTGCGCGAGGGCTCGCTCGACTTCGCGGTGGCGCACGTGGTGCCGGGCCGGCTCGATCCGCAGTTCGAGGCGATGGAACTCTTTCCGGTGAAGCTGGTGGTGGGCCTGCGCGAGCGCCACCCGCTGCGCGCGAGCCGCTCGATCCGCGATCTCTACAAGGCCGAGTGGATCCTTCCGGGCGACGACCACTTCAGCGGCCGCGAGGCCGTCTCGCCGCTGCTGCCGCTGGGGCTGCCGCCGCCGGCGCGGGTGATCCAGGGGCAGTCGGTCACGGTGGCGCTGGCGCTGGTGGGGCAGATGGATCTTGTCGGCCTGTTCGTCGAGCCGCTGGCCACGCTGACATTCAAGCGCCACGGCATCCGCCGCGTGGAGATCGAGGAAGAGCTGCCGATGCTCAGCGTGAGCGTCATCAAGCGGCGCGGGCAACTGCTGACGCCGGCCGCGCAGCATTTCGTCGAATGCATCCAGCGGGCCTCGGCGGCGGCGGTGGCTGCCTAGGCCTGGGCAGGAGGAAAGACCACGCCGGCCTCGCCCGGCTTCCAGGGCTCGTACTTGTGCATGGCGCGCTCGAAGAGTTCCGATGCGGTCCAGCCCGAGAGCCAGGCCTGCAGGCGCGGCCAGGGCTGGGCGCCGAACCATGCCGCGTCGACCATCGCGAACTGGCGCACGAAGGGCATGAGGGCGGCGTCGGCCAGTGTCGTGCGGGTGCCGGCCAGGTTCGCCGAGGTCGAGAGCCGGGCTTCGAGATCGCGCAGGAAAGCCGCGCCACGCTCGCGTGCGGGCTCGCCGCCGTCCGCATGCCGGTCGGGGTACTTGTAGCGGTCGAGCTGAGGCTTGAAGCCCTCGTCGCAGGCGGCGACCAGCGCGAGCATGTCCTGCAGCGTGCCGGTCTCTGGCTGGAGCCAGCCGTGCGGATCGCTGCGGCGCAGCGCCCACAGCATCACGTCCAGGCTCTGCTCCAGCACCGCGCCGTCTTCGGCGACCAGCACCGGCACCGTCCCCTTGGGAGAGGCGGCGAGCATGTCGGCCGGCTTGTTCTTCAGCGCCACTTCACGCAGCTCGCACCGCTGGCCACTGGCGACCAGCGCGAGGCGGGCGCGCATCGCATAGGGGCAGCGGCGGAACGAGTAGAGAACGGGCAGGGCGGGAGGCATTCGATCCGGACAGGCGAAGCAGCCGATTTTCGGACATGCCACGGCCGTTTTTCCAGACAATCGGGCCCCATGGGTGAACGCCTCTTCCTCCGGCTCGACGACGACCCGCTGCACGGGCCGGAATCGGGTGCACCTGCCGGCACGCTGCGCGCGTTTCCGGTCGCGGCCGCGCTGCGCGGACATGTATCGCACCTCATGCTGTGCCGCGAGAGCCTTGCCGACGGCCACGAGGTACGCGAGCGGGTGTTGCCTGACG
Organism: Variovorax sp. V15; assembly: GCF_041154425.1. Classification (NCBI taxonomy): domain Bacteria; kingdom Pseudomonadati; phylum Pseudomonadota; class Betaproteobacteria; order Burkholderiales; family Comamonadaceae; genus Variovorax; species Variovorax sp. V15. Next base: position 4,440,938 of record NZ_AP028659.1, on the reverse strand, counting down.
GCGCTGTGCGGCTGATCTTCAACTTCGGCGATGCGCCCTTCGTCGGGGACGAGCAGGGGCAGGCGGTGGAAGCCATCGGCGCCTCGATCACGCCGGTCATGTTGCGCATGCGGCGGAAGGTGGAGGGCCTTTCCGTCACCCTCCGCCCCGGTGCCGCCGCCGCGCTGCTGGGACTGCCGGCCGGAGAGATTGGCGGCACGGCGGTGCATCTCGACGAGCTCTGGCGTGGCGAAGGCGCGGAACTGCTCGAACGCATGACCGAAGCGCGTGACGACGCGACGCGTGTGGCACAGCTGCAGGCCGCGCTGCTGCGCAGGCTCCGCGATGACGATGCCGGGGGTAACGCTGCCGCCATCCGCGCGGCGCAACTCATCGCAGGCTCCGGTGGGCGGCGCCCTTTGCGCGAGGTGGCTGCGGCCGTGGGCGTCGGAGAGCGGCGCCTGCAGCAGCTCTTCCATGCCCACGTGGGGCTTTCGCCGCGCGCCTGGAGCCGGCTCGCGCGCATGCACGGCTGCCTGCGCGCGCTGCGGCAGCAGCCTTCGCCGGCCTGGGCCGAGGTGGCGCTGGAGGGCGGCTTCTACGACCAGTCGCATCTGGTCAACGAGTTCCGTGCGCTGTGCGGCGTCACGCCGACCGAGTTCCTCGACCAGGCGGTTTCGGGTTCTTCCAAGACGGCGGGTTGAGCGCTGGCTATCTTCATCCGCTCTCAGGCAAAAGGATCAAAGGAGCCATCAGGATGAACGACGAAGAAAAGACGCCAGGCCGGCCGCTGAAGGACTGCGTGGCGGTGGTGACCGGCGCGAGCCGCGGCGCAGGGCGCGGCATCGCGATCGAACTGGGCGCTGCCGGCGCCACCGTGTACGTCACCGGCCGCAGCACGCGCGAGCGGCCCGCCGACACCTACGGCCAGTTGCTGGCCCTCTCCGACATGGCGACGGTGCCCGGCAGCATCGACGACACGGCGGACGAGGTCTCGCGCATGGGCGGGCGCGGCATCGCGGTGCGCTGCGACCACACGAAGGAAGAGGAGGTCTCCGCGCTCTTCGCCCGGGTCGAGCGCGAGGCCGGCCGCATCGACCTGCTGGTGAACAACGCCTGGGGCGGCCACGAGACCTTCACCGGCGTGTTCGAGGCGCCGTTCTGGGAACACCCGCTGTCGAACTGGGACTCGATGTTCGACCGCGGCGTGCGCAACCACCTGCTGGCCAGCCGCTGCGCCGCGCCGCTGATGGTGCGGGCGAAGAAGGGCCTGATCGTCACCACCACTTTCTGGGACCGAGGCCACTACATGCGCGGCAGCCTCTTCTACGACTTGGCCAAGGCATCGATGACGCGGCTGGCCTTCGGCATGGCGCAGGACCTGAAGCCGCACGGCGTGGCCTCGGTGGCGGTGTCGCCCGGCTGGATGCGCACCGAGTTCGTGCTGGCCGGCCACAAGACCGACGAGGCCCACTGGCAGCAGCGCCCCGAACTGTCGCGCACCGAGTCGCCGCGCTACGTGGGGCGGGCCATCGCGGCGCTGGCCGGCGACCCGATGGTGATGGACAGGAGCGGCGAGGTGCTGCGCGTGGGCGACCTGGCGCGCGAATACAGTTTCACCGACATCGATGGCAGGCAGGTTCCGCCTTTCGAGATGTAGCAGGCCAGGGACGGCGGCCGAAGCAGGCAAATGCTGACAGGTGCAGGCGGCCGCGCGGTGAGGAAATCTCGTTCATCGTTTGTTCTTCCGGAGGCGATCCATGGCGACCCAGACATCCCCGGCCCGGCCACAGCTCAAGCCCGCCATCGAACTGGCCAGGGCCAACCCGGTGCGCTTTCCCAACGAGAGCGCCGAATACCGCGAGGCCCGCACGGCGCTCCTGGCCGAGGAGATCGAACTGCGCCGCCACCTGGAGCGCGTGGCGCAGCAGCGGCGCGAGCTGCCGCCCGGCGGCGTGGTGCCGCAGGACTATCTCTTCGAAGGCAGGGAAGGGCCGGTGCTGCTTTCCGGGCTCTTCGGCGGGCACGGCACGCTCATCACCTACAACTGGATGTTCGGCCCGAAGCGCGAGCGCCCGTGCCCGATGTGCACGTCGCTGTTGAGCGCTTACGACGGCGAGATGCCCGACATCCTGCAGCGCGTGGCTTTCGCGGTGATCGCGACTTCGCCCATCGCCCGGATGACGGCCTTTGCCGCCGAGCGCGGCTGGCGCTACCTGCCGCTGTATTCGTCGGCGGGCAACACCTTCAACCGCGACTATGCAGGCGAGACGCCCGACAGCGGCGACAACCCCGCGTTCAACGTGTTCCGGCGCGAGAGCGACGGAACCATCCGCCATTTCTGGGCCGGCGAAATGGGCGCCGGAGCGTCAGACCCGGGGCAGGACCCCCGCGGCGCGCCCGATCCGATGCCGATCTGGAACCTGCTCGACATGACGCCCGAGGGCCGAGGGACGGACTGGTATCCGAAGCTGGCCTACTGAGCGGCCGGGGCGAGCCCGCGTACATCGATGCGGAAGCGCAGCTCCGGGGTGCCGCCAAGCGCGGGCAGCTTGACGAATTCTTCCACCAGCACGCCGCCGTTGGCGCGGATCACCTGCTGCGAGGCGATGTTGCCGGGGTCGGTCGTGATTTCCACCTGGTCGAGGCCCCTGGCGCGCGCCTCGGGCAGCAGGGCGCGCAGCGCGGCCTTGGCGTAGCCCTTGCCGCTTTTCCACGGCACCACGGCGTAGCCGATGTGGCCGAGGCAGTAGGCGGGCAGGGAGTTGGTGCCCGGCTGCCAGCGCAGCTGGATGCTGCCGCAGAACTCGCCGTCCCACATCCAGCGCCGGTAGCCCGGCAGGCGCGGCACTGTGCCGCCATCGGGCAGCGAGACGGGCGGGCCCTTGGCTTCCGGGTCGACGAGGCTGGCCAGAAAGCGCGCGGGGTCGATGCGGATCTGGGCAAGCTCTTCCAGGCCGGCCTCGGGCCGGAGGTTGTTGGGCGACCAGCCGCGCTCCAGCGCCGCAATGTAGCCGGGGAGATGTTCCCGCGAAGGCCAGACGAGCTGCAAGGGCGAGGCGGAGAAATCGGAAAGGGCGGTCATGCCGCCGATGGTAGGCGAAGGCCCCGGCGCGGCAGAAAACGCAACGCAGTTGCATTGGGTTCATATAATGCAATCCTGTTGCATATATGGAGCCGATCCCCATGGCCGACCGCCTTCCCGTTACCGTGCTCTCCGGCTTCCTTGGCGCCGGCAAGACCACGCTGCTGAACCACATCCTCCACAACCGCGAAGGCCGGCGCGTTGCGGTCATCGTCAACGACATGAGCGAGGTCAACATCGACGCGGCGCTGGTGCGCAATGGCGGTGCCGAGCTCTCGCGCACCGACGAGAAGCTGGTGGAGATGAGCAACGGCTGCATCTGCTGCACGTTGCGCGAGGACCTGCTCGTCGAGGTGCGGCGCCTGGCGAAGGACAAGCGTTTCGACCAGCTGGTGATCGAGTCCACCGGCATCTCCGAACCCCTGCCGGTGGCCGAGACCTTCACCTTCGCCGGGGAGGACGGCAAGAGCCTGTCGGACGTGGCGCGGCTCGACACCATGGTGACGGTGGTCGACGCCTTCAACTTCCTGCGCGACTACGGCTCGCCCGACAGCCTCGGCCAGCGCGGGCAGTCGCTGGGCGACGAGGACACGCGCACGGTGGTCGACCTGCTGATCGAGCAGATCGAGTTCTGCGACGTGCTGGTGGTCAACAAGACCGACCTCGTCACGCCCGAGGAGCGCGAGCGGCTGATGGCGATATTGCGCAGCCTGAATCCGCGTGCGCGCATCGAGGTGTCGGAGTTCGGCCGCGTGGCGCTCGACCGCGTGCTCGACACCGGCCTCTTCGACTTCGAGCAGGCCGAGCGGGCGCCCGGCTGGCTGGCCGAGCTGCGCGGCGAGCATGTGCCGGAGAGCGAGGAATACGGCATCCGCAGCTTCGTCTACCGCTCGCGGCTGCCGTTTCACCCGATGCGCTTCTGGAAGCTGGTGCAGAGCGAGTGGGAGGGCGTGGTGCGCTCCAAGGGCTTCTTCTGGCTCGCCAGCCGTGCCACGCGCGCGGGTTCGTGGTCGCAGGCCGGCGGGGCCTGCCGCTACGGCGTGGCGGGCTTCTGGTGGGCGGCGGTGCCGCGCGAGCACTGGCCGACCGATCCGGATGCGCTGGAGCTCATCCGCAAGAACTGGGACCCTGCCACCGGCGATGCCCGCCAGGAGCTGGTGCTGATCGGCATCGGCATGGACGAAGAGGCGCTGCGCGCCCGGCTGGACGCCTGCCTGCTCACCGAAGACGAGATGCGCTTCGGCGCCTCGTGGTGGCAGAACTTCCCGGATCCGTTCCCGTCCTGGAACGTCTGAGGCGCGCTATCTGGCGCAGTCGCCGCAGGTGCCGTGGAGGGTCAATGCGGTGTGGCGCGTGTCGATGCCCTGCTTGCGCAGCGCTCGCCCCAACCGGCCCATCACCTTCGGCAGTTCCGGGTCAGAGGGCAGCGCCAGCACCTTGTGGCACTGGTCGCATTCGAAGGTGTTGCCCGACTCGGCCTCCACGTGGCGCGAGAAGCGGTTGACGCGGTCGGCGCCCACGCGGCGGTCGCACAGGCCGGCCTCGACCAGCCGGTCGAGCACGCGGTAGACCGTCACCCGATCGGGCGCCTCGCCGGTGGCGGCGGTGTAGGCGGCTGCCACTTCCTCGTGCGTCAGGGGTTGCGAGCTGTGCTCGATGAGCTCGAGCACGGTCTGGGCGGCGCGCGTCACGCGCAGGCCGTTCTCGCGCAGCAGCGTTTCGCTGTCGAACGGGGCGGCGCGCGGGGGCTTCGGGTGCGAGGTCGGGGTCTTCATGAGGTCTTCTTGCGAAACGCCATTGTGTTGCATCCCGGGGCGGCGTGGACAGCGGGCGGCCGAATCGCCCGCCTGGCATGCCAGATAATCGCCGCCATCGTCGAGACAGACAGACCACCGGGCGGCACGAACAGCATGGACATAGAGCGGGGCGGCGACGTACTCAGCCACGTGCTTGCGACATACAGGTCCGAAAGAGCCGTGACCGCGCGCTTCTCGCTGTCGGCCCCCTGGTCACTGCACTCCACCGGCGTGGCCGGCCCGCTGATCCGCATGTGCACCGGGGCGCCGTACTGGATCGCGGTGGACGGCGCAGAGCCGGTGCAGGTGGCGCCGCACGACATCGCGATGCTGCCGCAGGGCGGGGCGCATACCGTGTCGTCCGCGCCGGGGCTGGAGCCGGTGCCTTTCCGCTCGCTGATCGAGGCGCACTCGGTCGGCCGGCATGGCGACCACCCCATCGTCTTCTCGCACGGCGGAGGCGGCCCGGCCACCGAGCTCTTCTCGCTGCACCTGTGGATGCCCGCGCAGGGGCTGGGCTCCATCATCGGCAGCCTGCCGCCGCTGATCGTGCTGCGGCAGGCGCAGATTCCCACCACCGCCTCGCTCGCGCAGGCCATGGAAACGCTGGTGAACGAGACCATCACCCAGCGCCCGGGCTGGCAGCTGTCGGCGGCGCGCATGGCCGACCTGCTGCTGGTGCACATCCTCTGCGAGCACCTCTATGCCCAGCCGCAGGCGCAGGAGCACGGCGAAAAGTTCGGCAGCCTGCGCGGACTGGACGACGAGAGCATCGCCCGCGCGATCTCGCTGATGCACGAGCGGCCCGGGCATCCGTGGTCGGTGGCCTCGCTGGCGCAGGCCAGCTACCTGTCGCGCACCGTCTTCAGCGAGCGCTTCCGCGCGCTGGTGGGCGTGACGCCCATGCACTACCTGGGCTCCTACCGCATGACGCTGGCCGCCGAGAAACTCAAGAACCGGCAGCTGAGCCTGCACCAGGTGGCCGAGGCGGTCGGCTATGCGTCGGAAAAGGCCTTCTCGCGCGCGTTCCAGCGCTGGACGGGCATGACGCCGAGCGCCTACGCGCGCCGGGCCGAAACGGACTGAACCCACTGTCCCGTACGCCCGGTGCCCAAATCCGGCCTGCCGGAGGTTGAGGCCGCCACCCGCCAGCCGAACAATCGGCGCATGGCCATCACCCCACGCAAGAGAGTCGTTCCCGAAGTCCGCAACCCCGCGCTCGAGCTGTCGCTGGTGAAGCCCATCGCCACCGGCGACAACGCCCAGCGCGCCGCCACCGCGCGCGACACCGACGGCGAGCCGCTCACCGCCTTCGAGGGCGCGAGCAACCCCTACCTGGAGCACCAGCGCAACGACCTGCTGCTGAGCCTGCAGCACATGCGCAGCGAAGGCCACGACGAGATGGTCTTCATGTGCATCACCCACTGCAAGGAGCTGAGCTTCAAGGCCATTCACTACGAACTGGCCAACATGCAGGCGCGCATCCGGGCCGACGACGTGGCCGGCGCGCTGCAGCTGGTGCCGCGCGTGCGGGCGCTGCTCGAATTCCTCGGCAAGACCTGGGATGTGCTCTCGACCATCACGCCGCACGAGTTCAACCAGTTCCGCAACACGCTGGGTGTCGCCTCGGGCCAGCAGTCGTACATGTACCGGCACGTGGAATTCATCCTCGGCAACAAGTCTGTGCCGCTGGCACGCGCGCATGCCAACAACCCCGACGTGTGGCCCTACATGGAGCGCGCGCTGAATTCGCCGAGCCTGTACGACGACGTGCTGGCGCTGCTGCACCGCCGCGACATCGCCGTGCCGCCCGAGGCACTGTCGCGCGACTGGTCGGCGCCCTATGTGCCCAACCCGGGCGTGGAGGCCGCGTGGCTCTGGGTGTACGGCGACCCGACGCCCGAGAACGAGCTTTACCGCCTCGGCGAGGCGCTGATGGACATCGCCGACGTGTTCTCGCAATACCGCTGGCGGCACTTCGTGTCGGTCGAGCGCATCCTGGGCTTCAAGCCCGGCACGGGCGGCTCGGCCGGCGTGGGCTGGCTGCGCAGCGTGGTCGACCACCGGTTCTTTCCCGAGCTCTGGTCGGTGCGGACCCAGCTCTGAGCTTTTCTCGCTTCCTTTCTTCCTTCCCAGGAGTTTTCGTGTTCGACCAATTGCCGGCCTATGCCGACGACCCCATCCTCGGCCTCTTCGAGGTCTACAAGGCCGACCCGAGGCCGTTCAAGGTGAACCTCGGCATCGGCATCTACTGCGATGAAGCGGGGCAGGTGCCGGTGCTCGAATCGGTGCGGGCTGCGCGCGAGGCGGGCGTTGGGGCTCGCGGGCCCAGCGTCTATCTGCCGACCGAGGGTGGCGAGGCCTACCGCGATGCCGTGCGCGAACTGGTCTTCGGCAAGAACGCCGACGACATCGTGGTGGTGCAGACCGTCGCCGGCACCGGTGCGCTGAAGGTGGGCGCCGATTTCCTGAAGGGTGTGCTGCCCGATGCCGCGATCTGGATGCCCGACCCGACCTGGGCCAACCACGCCGCGATCTTTGCTGGCGCGGGCTTCCGTGTCGAAAACTACCCGTACTATGCGAAGGAGACCGGCGGCTTCGACCTCGACGGCGCCGTCTCCGCCTTGCAGAAGCTGCAGGCCGGCAGCGTGGTGCTGCTGCATCCCTGCTGCCACAACCCGACCGGCGTTGATCCGACCCAGGCCGAGTGGCACGCGCTTCTCGACGTGATCGAGCAACGCGGCCTGCTGCCCTTCTTCGACGTGGCCTACCAGGGCTTCGCGCACGGCGTGGACGAGGACGCCTGGGCCGTGCGCGAATGCGTGCGACGCGGCATCGCCTGCCTGGTGGCGAGTTCGTTCTCGAAGATCTTCTCGCTGTACGGCGAGCGCGTCGGCGCGTTGGGCGTGCATGCGCCCAAGGCCGACAAGGCGCGGCTGCTGGGGCAGCTCAAGCTGGCGATTCGCCGCAGCTATTCGTGCCCGCCTGCGCTGGGTGCGGCGCTGGTTGAGGCGGTGCTGTCCAGTCCGGCATCGAATGCGCAGTGGCGCGCCGAGCTCGATGCGATGCGCGGCCGCATGCGCGAGGTGCGCACCAGCCTGCACCGCAAGCTGGGCGAGGCACTGCCGGGGCGCGACTTCGGCTTCCTCGTCGCGCAGAACGGCATGTTCAGCTACTCGGGGCTGTCGGCCGCGCAGATCGAGGCACTGCGCTCGCGCTTCGGGGTGTACGTGGTGTCGTCGGGACGCATCTGCGTCGCGGGACTCAATGCTTCCAACATCTCCCATGTGTGCGAGGCACTGGCCGAGGTGTGTTCCGGCGGAGAAACCCGATGAAGCCGGTCTGCAGCATCCTGATCGTCGGCGCGGGCATCGCGGGCTGCTCGGCGGCCATCGCGCTGGCCCGCAAGGGCTTCGGCGTGACGCTGGTCGAGAAGCAGGCCGAATGGCGCTTCCAGAGCTCGGGCATCTTCATCTACGGCAACGGGCTGGAGGCGCTGCGCCGCGTCGGCGTGCTGCCGGATATCCTGGGCGCGGGCTTCGCCATCGAGGACGGACGCAACGTCTACCTGGACCATCGCGGCGAGCCCATCGTCGACGTTTTCTATCCGTGTTCCAGCGGCGGCGCGGCGCCCATCGTGGGCATCAAGCGCTCGGAGATGCACCGCATCCTGGCCGCGCAGCTCGACCTGCTGGGCGTGGAGATCAGGCTGGCGACGACGGTGGCGAAGATCGACGCGCCGGCCGGCGGCGATCGTGCCGAGGTCGTGTTCTCCGACGGCAGGGCGCGGCGCTTCGACCTCGTCGTCGGCGCCGACGGCATCCGCTCGCAGGTGCGCGAGGCCGTGTCCGGCGCGCTCGCGCCGCGCTACTCGGGCTTCGGCGTGTGGCGCAGCGTGCACGAGCGGCCGCGCGAGCTGGACGCCAAGATCATGATGATGGGCATCGGCAAGCGGCTGGGCATCATGCCGATCAGCAACGACAGGCTCTATATCTTCGGCACGGTCGCCGAGCCCGCGGGGCGCTGGTATCCGAAGGAGAGCTGGTCCGAGCAGATGCGCGAGCGCTTCGCCGAGTTCGGCGGGCCGGCGCGGCAGTTCCTCGACCAGCTCGGTGCGGATTCCGAGGTGCTCTACACGGCCGTCGAGGAAGTGCAGGCGCCGCTGCCCTGGCATGCGGGTCGCGTGCTGCTGATCGGCGATGCGGCGCATGCCTGCACGCCCTTCATGGGGCAGGGCGGCGCGATGGCGGTGGAAGACGCGGTGGTGCTGGCCGACATGCTCGCGCGCCACGGCATCGCCGAAGCCACGCTGCAGGCCTTCGGCGAGCGCCGCCATCCGATGTGCCGCTTCGTGCAGGAGGCTTCGCGCAAGGTGGGCGAGGCGGGCGCCGTGGAAGACGCCGAAAGCTGCGCCCGGCGCAACGTGGCGATGCGCGAGGGCGCGCAGCAGCAGGTCGATGCCTTCTACCGCCAGCTGGCGGGGTTCGCGGTGCCGCATATGCCGGAACCGGCCTAAGCATCTGACAAATGGGTCGTTCGCTTGCGGGCGAGGGTGCGACAGAATCGCGCCCTTTGTCTCCTGCAATCGAAGGTTCGCCATGCGTGCCCATCTCTCCTTGTCGAAGCTGCTGAAACCCGCCTTTGTGCTGCTGGCGTGTGCTTCGCTGACCATGGCGGCGCAGGCGCAGCCGGCGGCTGGCGCCTATCCGTCGAAGCCCGTGCACATCACCGTGGCGAACACGCCCGGCAGCTCGCCCGACGTGCTGGCACGCTACCTGGGGCAGCGCCTTTCGGAGCAGTGGAAGCAGCCGGTGGTCGTGGACAACCGCGCGGGCGCGGCGGGCATCCTGGCGGCCGACGGGCTGGCCAAGGCGCAGCCGGACGGCTATTCGCTGCTGGTGGGCGCCGACGGGCCCATCACCATCCTCCCCAACATCCAGGCCGGGCTGCCCTATGACGCGCGGCGCGACCTTGTGCCGGTGGTGTCTCTGGGGCAGATCGACTTCGTGCTGGTTGCCAATCCGAAGACGGGCTTCCGCACGGTGGCCGACTTCGTGCGCGCGGCCAAGGCCAGGCCGGGGCACATCAACTACGCCTCCGCCGGCAACGGCAGTCCGCAGCAGCTGAGCATGGAGCTGCTCAAGCAGAAGGCGGGCATCTACGTCACCCACATCCCTTACCGCGGTGGCCCGCTGGGCATGCAGGACGTGATCGCGGGGCAGGTCGACGTGATGTTCATCGCCGTCGGCCCCGCGCTGCCGCACATCCGCAGCGGCCGGCTGGTAGCGCTGGGCACCAGCGGCGAGAAGCGCCATGCGCTGTTGCCCGAGGTGCCGACGGTGGCCGAGAGCTACAAGGGATATCGCTCGGGCACGTGGTTCGGCCTGTTCGCGCCGGCGCGCACGCCGCAGCCGGCGCTGGACGCCATCGCCTCGGAGGCCGGGCGCATCGTGCAGGCACCGGCCGCACGCGCCGAACTGGCGGCGCAGGGCATTGAGGCCACGGGGTACGCGCAGCGCCAGTTCCAGACGCAGGTGTCGGCCGAGTACGAGCGCTATGCGCAGATCGTGAAGGCCATCGGCATCAAGGCCGAATAGCAACGTTTCGCCCCTGGAGGTAACGGCGGGGCCGCACATCGAAACGATGTGCAAGTCGGCCTACCGGCCGTTTCGGAGTGCCGGGCCGGGATGCGCTAAGGTCCGGACATCCGTTCCTGAATACCCTTGCCGACCATGTCCCGTCCTCCCATCGAGATCGAAACCGCCCCCAACCCCACCGCCACGGTGATCGTGATGCACGGCCTCGGCGCCGACGGCAACGACTTCGTTCCCATCGCCGGCGAGCTCGACCTGTCGGCCGTGGGGCCGGTGCGCTTCGTGTTCCCCAACGCGCCCGTGATGCCCGTGACCATCAACGGCGGCTACCGGATGCCGGCCTGGTACGACATCGTCGTGCCCGACCTCGAGGCACAGGAAGACGAAGCCGGCCTGCGCCGCTCGCAGGCGACCATCGAGGCCGTCATTGCCAACGAGAAGGCCCGGGGCATCGTGGCCGGGCGCATCGTGGTGGCGGGTTTCTCGCAAGGCTGCGCGATGGCGCTGATGACCGGCCTGCGCCACACCGAGCGGCTGGCCGGCGTCGTCGGCCTCTCGGGCTACCTGCCGATCGCGGCCACCACCGCGGCCGAGCGCCACGCGGCCAACCACGAGACGCCGGTGTTCCTCGCCCATGGCCGGCAGGACCCGGTGGTGCCCTACGCGGCGGCCGTGCGCACGCGCGAGGCGCTTTCCGCGCTGGGCTACGCCGTCGAATGGCACGAATACGACATGGCGCACTCGGTGTGCATGGAAGAAGTCGCCGACCTGAACCGCTTCCTGCTGCGGGTGCTCGGCTGAACCAGATCAACGCTCGCACGAAGGAGCCGCAACATGATCCTCGTCATCGGCCACGCACTGGCCAAGCCCGATACCCTGCAGGCGATGCGCGCCATCAGCACCGAGCACGTGCTGCGCTCGCGCTCCGAGCCCGGCTGCATCTCGCATGAAGTCTCGACCGACGCGCAGGAGCCGCTGCGCCTGACCTTCGTGGAGCGCTGGAGCGACATGGGCGCGCTGCAGGCCCACTTCCGCGTGGACGCCTCGCGCGCGTTCGCCAAGGCGCTTTCGGCGATGGCGGAGGGCACACCGGAGATCCACGTCTACCGCTCGGAAGAGATCGACCTCTCGGCAGGCCAGGCCAAGGCCTGAACCGCGTCCGGAACGCCGACAGCTATCAAAAACATAGCGCACAACAGGGTAACCAGCCCCGGGATTCCCTGCACGAGCAGTGCCCGCTTGCCCGTGCTACCTTCCAGCCCCTCAGAAGATTGATGGGTCATAACAATATGAGCAACAGATTGCAGGAGAGGTTGGGTGCACTTTCAGCCGCACGACTGAAGGGCATGCGACGCGGTATCGAGAAGGAGAGCCTGCGCGCGCTGCCCGACGGCAAGCTTGCGCTGACGCCGCATCCGCTCGCGCTGGGCTCCGCGCTCACGCATCCGCACATCACGACCGACTTCAGCGAATCGCAGCTCGAACTCATCACGGGCGTGCACGCGGACGTCGACTCGGCCGTCGAGGAACTCACGCGGGTGCACCAGTTCACCTACCGCGTGCTCGACGGACTGGGCGACGAGCGCCTCTGGGTGTCGAGCATGCCCTGCGGCCTGCCGACCGACGAGACCATTCCGATCGGCCGCTACGGCTCCTCGAACGTGGGCCGTGCCAAGAGCGTCTACCGCATGGGCCTGAGCCACCGTTATGGCCGCCGCATGCAGACCATCTCGGGCATCCACTACAACTGGTCGCTGCCCGAGGTGTCGAGCGAAGAGTATTTCGCGCTCATCCGCAACTTCCGCCGCCACGCCTTCCTGCTGCTGTACCTGTTCGGCGCCTCGCCGGCGCTGTGTTCGAGCTTCGTGGCGGGCCGCCCGCACGAGCTGCAGCCGCTGGGCGACGGCAGCATGTTCATGCCGCACGGCACCTCGCTGCGCATGGGCCGGCTGGGCTACCAGAGCGACGCGCAGGCCTCGCTGGCCGTGAGCTACAACAGCCTCGAAGGCTATGCCGCCTCGCTGCAGGACGCGCTCACCCGCCCGTGGCCGGCCTACGAGGCCATCGGCATCCGCAACCTGGGCGGCGACTACAACCAGCTCGGCACCAGCCTGCTGCAGATCGAGAACGAGTTCTACGGCACCATCCGCCCCAAGCGCGTGATCAACCCCGGCGAGCGTCCGCTGCACGCGCTGCGCGAGCGCGGCGTGGAGTACGTCGAAGTGCGCCTGATGGACCTCGACCCCTTCGAGACCGTCGGCATCAACGCGCAGACCATGCGCTTCATCGATGTGTTCCTGCTGCACTGCCTGCTGAGCGACAGCCCCGACGACACGCCGCAGGAAATCGCCGACCTCGCGCAGAACCAGCATCTCACCGCCGCGCGCGGCCGCGAGCCGGGCCTGAAGCTGCGGCGCAACGGCGCCGAGGTGACGCTCGCCGACTGGGGCCTGGAGCTGGTCGGGCAGTGCCTGCCCATCGCCGCCGCGCTCGACGCGGCGCAAGGCAGCGGCACGGCGCATGCCGACGCGGTGCGCGCCGCCGGCGCCGCGCTGCGCAACCCCGACAGCCTGCCCTCGGCCCGCGTGCTGGCGGCCATCGAGAAGGAACACGCCAACTCCTTCGTCGGCTTCGTGCGCGCCCGCTCCGAGCAGACCCGCGCCACGCTGCTGGACCTGCCGTTCTCGGCGGCCCAGCAGGCCGAGTTCGAGCGGATGACGGCCGAGTCCATCCAGGAGCAGAAGCGCATCGAGGCGGCAGACACCATGCCCTTCGAGATCTACCGCGAGCAGTACGTCTCGCCCGCGCGCCTGGGCATGCCACGCAGCCGCACTCCGGTCGCTGCCTGAGCGCCGCTGACACGCTGGCGACTGGGCTCGCCGCGCCGAAGCTGCCCCGCGGCCGCTTTCTGGGGTAAAACGCCACGCTGCCGCCCGGGCAAGGCAAGCCCGGCGCGGCAACGAACAACGGCAACTCCCATGGAAGGCGACACAGAGACATGAGCAACGGCAGCAACCTCGATTTCAAGGGCCGCGTGGCCATCGTGACCGGCGCGGGCGGCGGCCTGGGCCGCCAGCATGCGCTGGCGCTGGCCGCGCGCGGCGCGAAGGTGGTGGTCAACGACCTGGGCGGCGCGCGCGACGGCTCCGGCGGCTCGGTGAGCGCCGCGCAGGCGGTGGTGGACGAGATCAAGGCGGCCGGTGGCGAGGCGATTGCCAACGGCGCGTCGGTGACCGACTTCGAGGCGGTGCAGGCCATGGTCAAGGAGGCGGTCGACGCCTGGGGCCGCGTCGACATCCTAGTGAACAACGCGGGCATCCTGCGCGACAAGAGCTTCGCCAAGATGGACCTGGCCGACTTCAGGCTGGTGGTCGACGTGCACCTGATGGGCGCCGTGAACTGCACCAAGGCCGTCTGGGCGCTGATGAACGAGCAGAAGTACGGCCGCATCGTGATGACCACTTCTTCGTCAGGCCTGTACGGCAACTTCGGCCAGAGCAACTACGGCGCGGCCAAGCTTGCGCTGGTGGGCTTGATGCAGACGCTGAGCATCGAGGGCGCGAAGAACGACATCCGCGTGAACTGCCTGGCGCCCACGGCGGCCACCCGCATGACCGAGGACCTGTTTCCCAAGGAAATGCTCGAAGCCTTCCGCCCCGAGGCGGTGGTGCCGGCGATGCTGGTGCTGGCCGGGCAGGACGCGCCCAACCGCACCGTCCTCTGCGCGGGCGCCGGCACCTTCGAGGCCGCGCACATCACGCTGACGCAGGGCGCCTGGCTGGGCATCGAGGCCGACACGCCCGAGCAGCTGGCGGCGCGCCTGTCGGAAGTGACCGACCGCGAAGGCGAGGCGGTGCCGCAAAGCGGCGCGGCCCAGGGCGCCAACGAAGTCGCCAAGGGCATGGCGAACGCGAAGCGGGGCTGACCACCGGTTCGGCCCGGCACCGTGTTCATGGCGCGCTTGACCTTGAGCGCACTCGAGCATTTCCAATGAATTCACCGGATCTCCGGTTCATTCATTCAAGCAAGGAAATCGAGCCATGAACACGATCGAAAACAAGGCCCTGGTCCAGCACATCCACGACGAGCTGGACAAGGGCAACGGCCGGCCCTTCGTCGAGAGCCTCGCCGACGACGCGAGCTGGAAGCTCGAAGGCAGCACCGCCTGGTCGCGCACCTACCAAGGCAAGAAGGCGATCCGCGAGGAGCTGCTGGACCCGCTCTTCGCCCAGTTCGCCGCACCCTACAGGAGCAGGACCGAGCGCATCATCGCCGAGGGCGACCGGGTGGTGGTGCTCTTCCGCGGCGACGTGCCCACCAAGGCCGGCAAGCGCTACAACAACCGCTATTGCTATGTCTACCGACTCGAAGGAGGCAAGGTGAAAGAGCTGACCGAATACTTCGACACCGCGCTGGTGCAGGAGGCGCTGCAGCCTCCGGCCGTCGTCCATGCCGGCTGAGAAAGCCACCAAGAGGGGCTCTCCCTTCCACATCGGCGAACTGGCCAAGCGCACCGGCCGCACGGTGCACGCCATCCGCTGGTACGAGACGCAGGGTCTCGTGCCCGGCGTGGCGCGCGACGAGGGCGGCCGGCGCCTCTATGTCGAGCTGCATGTCGGCTGGCTCGACCTGATGGAGCGGCTGCGCCGCACCGGCATGTCGATCGCCGAGATGCGCGAATACACCGCGCTCGCGCTGCAGGGCAAGACCACGCTGCGCGAGCGGCGCGACATGCTTGCCGCTCACCGCGAGCGAGTTAACGAAACCATCACCGAGTGGAAGAGGGCGCTGTCGCTTGTCGAGCGCAAGATCGACTTCTACGACGAGTGGATGGCCAGCGGGCATCGCCCGCCGCTCATTGCCGCGGAACCCTTGCTCGCGCCGAGGAAGCGCGGAAGCGGCGCTACTCGGCGATGAAGCCCGGATCGGTGCGGATCGAACCCCTGTCCCGGTGGTTGTGAAGCCGTCCCAGCGTGTTCTCGATCAGGCGCTTGAGCTTGTCGGAGGCGCCACGGAAAGCCTCGTCGAGGCTGGCCGCGTGCTGCGTCACTGCCAGCGGCTGGTGGTGCGCCAGGCGCGCTTCCATCACGCAACACTTGTCGCTGCCCCCGGCCTTGTCGTGGTTCTCGTCGCTCAGGTGCACCTCGACGCGCGTCACGTCGTCGACGAAACGGCCCAGGTTGTGCTTGATCTCGGTGTCGGCCCAGCGCTCCAGCGCGTCCTTGTTGGTGATGCCGTTGCTCGTGTTGACCTGTATCTGCATGCAATATCCTCGCTGGATGGATGAACGAAGGCCCACTTTGCACCGTGCGGCGCCGGGTGGGCCGTAGGTCTGGTTCCTACCCGCGCGACGGGCAGGCCCCAATCAGCTCTGGATGTAGGTGGTCAGCTGCTCGATGGTGGCTTCCTGGTCCGAGATGATGTCGTCCATCAGGTCCTGGATGGAGATCATGCCGACCACCCTGTCGCCGTCGACCACCGGCAGGTGGCGGAACTTGCGCTGGCTCATGAGCGCCATGCACTCGCGGGTGCGGGTGTGCGGCGTCACGGTCATCACGTCGGGCGTCATGATCTCGCGCACCTTCATTTCCTTGGAGTTCTTGCCCTGCAGCGCGACCTTGCGGGTGTAGTCGCGCTCGGAGAGAAAGCCCACCAGCCTTTCGCCGTCCATCACCATCAGCGCGCCGACCTCGAAGCGCGCCAGGATGGAGAGCGCGTCGAACACGCTGGTGTCGGGGGAGGTGCGCCATGCCGCGGAATCATGGCGCTTGAGCAGTTCGGAGACGGGTTTCATCGTGTGCAACTCCATGAAGGGTTTTCGATTCGACCGACGCTCGGGCGCCGCACTCGCTCAAATCATAGGGGCGATGAATGACCGCGCGGCGCAAAAAACTCTAAGGGATTGCGCGTGTGTGCAAGACACGCGCAATGCGCGAGAACTTAAGGCTGCGCAGCCGCGGCCGCAGGGGTGGCGATGAACACGCGGTTCAGCGCCACTGCGTCGCCGACCACCGTCTTCACCAGGCCCTTCTCGTCGAACTGCACCTGGAACTCCGACCAGCTGTCGCGCCAGTAGCGCCACACCGGGGCGTCGAGGCTGGGGTTCTCGCTGGCCACCGGGTAGGCGATGGCCATCAGCACCTGCTCGCGGGTCATGCCGGGCATCACCTTGCCGGCGAGGATTGCCTCGCGCACCGGCGCGGGGAAGGTCGCCAGCTTCTGCTTCGGGTCGGCGGTCACCACGTAGCGTTGCGCGAAGGCCGGCAACGGGATGTTGCGGCTGTAGTCGTTCTTGATGCGCTGCTGCTTGCCGGCGAGCTCGAGGCTGAACCAGCGGAAGTCGTAGGCCGTGATGCGCGCCGGGGTGCCGACGGCGACGATGCTCGTGCCCTGCTCGTCGTAGTTGATGTCGCTGATCGAGTCGCCGTAGGTGCGCATGTTGCAGCACAGGTAGCCGCTGACGAGCGGGCCGGGCGGCGGGGAGGGCCGCTGGGCATGGGCGACGGTGATGGACGCGGGCACGACGGTGGCTGCCAGCAGGGCGGCAGCGGCAAGGCGCTTGAGCATTTGTGGATTTCCCTCGGAGTTGTTGGAATCGCTGCGGGATCGCTGTCCTCGGCAGCGAAGGGATTCTAGGATCGAACAATCCCCAAGCGAAGGCAGAATGAGCGTCTGCAGCTATCGAAAGCGTAGCAACCAGCTTGCGTTCAGGTTCCCGGTTCACAATGCGCGCCGGCGGCCCTGCCGCCCGCCCGAATTCACAGAGACAGCGCGAAAAGAAAGAAGAGCCCACCGATGGCGATCCAGTGGTTCCCCGGTCACATGTATTCGACCCAGAAGGCCATCACCGAACGGGTGAAGGACATCGACGTCGTCATCGAACTGCTCGACGCCCGCCTGCCGGGCTCCAGCGCCAACCCGATGCTGGCCGAGCTCACGGCCGGCAGGCCCACGCTGAAGGTGCTCAACAAGCAGGACCTGGCCGACCCCGCGCGCACAGCCCTCTGGCTGGCGCACTACAACGCGCTGCCCGCCACCCGCGCCATTCCCCTCGACGCGAGCCAGACCACGCCCGCGCAGCAGATCGTGAAGGCTTGCCACGAACTCTCGCCCAACCGCGGCGGGCTGGCCAAGCCGATGCGGGTGCTGATCTGCGGCATTCCCAACGTGGGCAAGTCCACCCTCATCAACACCCTCACCGGCGGGCGCAAGGCCAAGACCGGCGACGAGGCCGGCATCACCAAGCTCGAGCAGCGCATCACGCTGGCCGACGACTTCTACCTGTGGGACACGCCCGGCATGCTGTGGCCGCGCATCATCGTGCCCAAGAGCGGCTACAACCTCGCGGCCAGCGGCGCGGTGGGGCGCAACGCCTTCGACGAGGAGGAAGTGGCGCTGGAACTGCTCGGCTACCTCAAGGCCAACTACGCCGCCGGCTTGGCCGCGCGATTCAAGCTCGTGGAGCTCGACGCCGAGACCATGGCCGGCATGAAGGACGAAGCGCTGCTCGACACCATCGGCCGCAAGCGCGGCGCCCTGCTGGGCAAGGGCCGCGTCAACCTGCAGAAGGCCGCCGAGATCGTGATGCACGAGTTCCGCGCCGGCAACCTCGGGCGCATCACCCTCGAGACGCCCGGGGAGTTCGCCGTGTGGCTGGCCGACGGCCAGCGCGCCGACGCCGAGCGCGCGGCGAAGAAGGCCGCGCGCAAGCAGAAGGGCAAGCCGAAGGCAGAGGCGGCGCCGGAAGGCTGAATCGGCCGCGGCTCAGTCGAGCGCGAACAGCGCGGCCGCCGCCTCGTCGAGCGCCGCGACCCTGCGCGAGTCGGAGCGCGGGCCGGCCGCCTGCAGCGCGCGCTGATACATCGCCACGCGCGTGGCCGACACCGGCCTGCACAGCGGCCGCCCGCGCGTCTGCGCGATGCCGCGTCCGGGTACCACGTAGCGCCCCGGGCTGAGCCGCGCGAAGCGGATGTAGGCCTGCAGCGTGGGGAGCACGTCGGCGTGCAGCGCGTTCATGCGCTTCTCGGCCTCCTTGCCGATCTGCGCGTAGCCCTTGGCGTCCTTGGTGATGGGCAGGCCGAGGATGTCGGCCATGTCGATCTCGAAGTGCGTGAAGTCGCCGTACGGGCGCTTGCAGTCGATGACGAAGCTGCTCCAGTTCGCGTGCTGCAGCAGGCGGATGTGCTCTTCGGTCACGTCGAAGGCCGCGCGCTTCTCGAAGGGCGGCTGGAAGGCATAGTGGCCGGCCACGAAGCTCGCGTGCAGGAAGAAGGCGGCCGCCACGTTCACGAATCGGTCGAAGACCGGCGAGTTGCCGCCGTCGAGCACGTCGCCGAACTGTTCGAGCGTCATGTCGGGCGGCACGATGGCGGGCGCGCCGGATTCGCAGCCGACCCACTCGGCGTGGCTGCGGCGGAACCAGTCGATGTCGGCCTGCGTGATCTCGATGCTGCCCGGCTGGGGCGGCGCTGTCGGGGCGGATGCGGGCGCATCCTGCGACTGCCCGCAGCCCGAGGCGGCCAGCAGGGTGGTTGCGGCGCATGCGGCAGAAAGTACCAGCGCATCCCGCCGATGGAGCCATCTCAATTTGTTCTCTCCAGGGAAAAACTATCTGTCCGGCGCACGAGGATGCCATGCGGGCCTGACATCTGCCTGAGGACGGCCGGGGCATCGGGAGCGTCAGGGGCGCGGTGTAGGCTCGCCGCATCCACATCGCAAGGAGCGACATGACCGAAGCAGCGCAGGACCGAGGCAACGACGACGATGGTGACGGCGAGCTCTCGACCGGCTGGGACGCCATCACCGCCGCCGTGGAGCGCCTCTACCCCGGCCAGGAGCCGAAGCACTACGGCACGGTGATCAAGTGGATGCTCGGCGGGCCCGATCCGCTGGACGGCGTGAGCGTGTGGAAGCGCATGGAGCCGGTGCCGCACTGGCACTACCTGAGCTACGGGCTCAGCGAGCTCTACACCAAGGAGTCGGAGGTCGCCGAAACCAGCGGCTACGGCTTCGAACTCACTTTCCGCCTCGCCTGCGAGCCGGACGACGAAGAACCGCCCGCATGGGCCATCAACTTCCTGCAGAACCTCGCGCGCTACGTGTTCAAGAGCGGCAACGTGTTCGACGACGGCCACTGGATGACCGCCAACGGTCCCATCGCGCTGGAGCGCGAGACGCTGATCCGCTCGATGGGCTTCGTGTTCGATCCCGAGCTGCCGGCCATCGACACGCCCAACGGCCGCGTGAGCTTCATCCAGGTCGTGGGCCTGACGGAAGACGAGGAGCGCGCGGGCAAGCGCTGGGACACGCGCCGGCTGCTCGACGCGCTGCTGCCCGCGATGCCGCTGTGGGTGACCGACCTCGCGCGGCCTTCGCTGCTCGACGATGCCGAGGTGCGCAGGCGCGTGGAGGAGGGCGCGGCGCGCGACGGCTCGTCCAGCGGCTTCCTCTTCACCGACGTGCTGGGCTGGGAGACGAGCAAGCGGCTGCTGCGAGCGCCGGTCACCGAGATCACGCTCGGCGCGCGGCAGGTCGACGAACTGGTCGCGCTGCTGCCGCTGCGGCTGCCCTTTGGGCGCGACTTCCACTTCGCGAGCCGCGAGCGGGCGCTGGTCTTCGCGCATGGCGAGGCCGACAGCGTTTCTGAAGAAGACGGCAGCCTTACGCTGCGGCTTTCCGACGCCACGGTGCGCGAGCTGGTCCGCGCGCTGAAGCCGGTCGCCGGCACCTACGAGGTACAGGGTTTTGGCGCCGTGCGCTGGAAGGTGCAGAAGACGACAATCAGGGACCCGCAGGGGAACGTGGTCAGCACCGTCGGCTGACCGATCAGCCCCACGCCAGCCCACCGCCAGCAACCCGATTCCAGATGCAACGTCTCACGCGTCAACGCAACGCCGTCTTCTCCGCCTTCAGCGACGCAGGCCGCGTCCTCACCGCTCCGCAGATCCTGGCGCATGCGCGCGAGATCGTTCCCGAGATCAGCCTCTCGACCGTCTACCGCCAGGTCTCTCTGCTGCTGGCGGACGGCGAGATCGCCAAGGTCGAGCTGCCCGGCGAACCCGCCCGCTACGAGGTGGCGTGCAAGCCCGAGGCGCACGGCAAGGCGGGCCACGGCGCAAAGCACGTGGACCATCACCATCACTACTTCCATTGCTCCAGCTGCGGGCAGGTGTACATGCTGCATTCCTGCCCCGGGCCGATGGACGACCTGGTGCCCAAGGGCTTCAAGGTCAGCAGCCACGAGGTGACGCTGCACGGGGTGTGCGCGTCGTGCTCGGGGGCGGGAACGGCCGACAAGGCACGCGCGAGCAAAGCGCACTGACTGGCCGGTTTTCGTCCAGCTTCCATTCGGCTTTTGTTTTATTGAGAATGGATTCTCAATAACGTATAGTCTCGGGTCCAAATCCTTTGGTTCCTATCCCGATCATGCAAGTCCTGTCCTCGCTCAAAGAAGCAAAGAAGCGCCACCGCGACTGCCAGGTGGTGACGCGGCGCGGCCGCACCTACGTCATCTGCAAGTCCAATCCGCGCTTCAAGGCCAGACAGGGCGGCGCGAAGAACAAGCACAAGCGCTGAGGAGCGCATGCGCCGCTGACGGGCGCGGCGACTGAAGAGCCGGCGCCCGAATCTCCCCAACACCGAACAAACGAACGATCGACTGACCGCCTCGGCGCGCGTGCGCCGGTGCGTGCCTGCGCGCGTCCCGTTCGTCCTTCCATTCACCGGGTTTCCTTCATGCTCCGAGCCACCGGCCTCACCAAGCAATACGGCGCGCACACCGCGCTCGACAGCCTCGACCTCGACATCCGCGCGGGCGACATCTACTGCCTGCTGGGCGCGAACGGCGCGGGCAAGACCACCACCATCAACCTGTTCCTGAACTTCGTCGAGCCGACCTCCGGCACGGTGGAGATCAACGGCATCGACGTCGTGCGCCACCCGGTGGCCACCAAGCAGCACGTGGCCTACATCCCCGAGCAGGTCACGCTGTACGGGCCGCTCTCGGGGCTGGAGAACCTGCGCTTCTTCGCCGGGCTCGCGCTGGGCCGCGAGTTGCCGCGCGAGCGGCTGCTGGAGCTGATGACCGAGGTGGGGCTGGACCATGCAGCGGCCGACAGGCGCGTGTCGGCCTACTCCAAGGGCATGCGACAGAAGGTCTGGATCGCGGTCGCGCTGGCCAAGCAGGCGAAGGCGCTGCTGCTCGACGAGCCCACCTCGGGGCTCGACCCGCAGGCCGCCAGCGAGTTCTCGGGCCTGCTGCGCCGCGCCGCCGACAACGGCGTGGCCGTGCTCACCACCACGCACGACCTGTTCCACGCGCAGCAGACCGCCACGCGCGTCGGGATCATGAAGCGCGGCCGCCTCGTCGA
The DNA here is from genome assembly GCF_041154425.1 of Variovorax sp. V15. Lineage (NCBI taxonomy): Bacteria > Pseudomonadati > Pseudomonadota > Betaproteobacteria > Burkholderiales > Comamonadaceae > Variovorax > Variovorax sp. V15. Next base: position 4,419,115 of record NZ_AP028659.1, on the reverse strand, counting down.
GAGCCTGGACGGCGAGGCGCAGATCGCGCGCACCGACCTGCAGTCCCTCTACCTGGCGCACATGAGGGCATGACATGCAGCTCGTGAACTGGATCGCACGCCGCGAATTCCTCGAACGCCTGCGCGACGGGCGCCTCCACTGGGCCGGCGGACTGGTGGCGGTGCTGCTGCTGACCGCGCTCGCCGTGGGCTGGGCGCACCAGCGCGACGCGCAGGCCGAGCAGCGCGCCGCGCAGGCCATGGACTACCGCGACTGGCTGCGGCAGGACCGCCGCCATCCGCACGACGCCGCGCACCAGGGCATGCATGCCTTCAAGCCCGAGGCGGTGCTGTCGATGATCGACCCGGGCATCAACCTCTTCATCGGCAGCACCGTGTGGCTGCAGGCGCATCGCCAGAGCGAGGTGAAGTTCAACGCGGCGCAGGACGCGACCGGCCTGCAGCGCTTCGGCAATCTCTCGGTCGGCTGGATATTGCAGGTGCTGGGCCCGCTGCTCGTGATCGTGCTGGGCTTCAACGCCTTCGCGGCGGAGCGCGAGCAAGGCATCCTGCGCCAGACGCTGAGCCTGGGCGTGTCGCCGCTGCGGCTGCTGGGCGGCAAGGCGCTGGCGCTGACGGCGTCGCTGGCCGTGCTGCTGGTGCCGGCGGGGCTTGTCGCGGCCATCGCCGTGGGGGCCGGCGCGGACGACGGCGAGCGGCTCGACGCGCTGCTCAGGCTGGGCGCCTGGACCGTCGGCTATGCCGTGTACCTGGGCATCTTCGTGTTCCTGGTGCTCGGCGTTTCCGCGGCCTGCTCGACCTCGCGCATGGCGATCACGCTGCTGCTGGCCATCTGGATCGCTCAGGCGGTGATGGCGCCGCGCGTGCTTTCGGAGCTGTCGCGCGCATGGTTCCCGAGCCCGACGCGGCTGGAGTTCAACCGCCAGCTCGGCGCGGAACTCAAGACCGTGTCCGACGAGGTGTGGCAGAAGAACTTCGGCTCCACCGAACGCTGGGGGCGCGACGTGCCGCTGAGCAAGTGGGGCATCGCGCTGCGCCTGGACGACCAGGCCTCGTACCCGGTGTACGACCGCCACTACGGCCGCCTGTGGGACACCTGGGAGCGCCAGCAGGCGGTGCAGGAATGGAGCGGCCTGCTGGTGCCCGTTCTCGCGGTGCGCAGCTTCTCGATGGGCATGGCAGGCACCGACTTCGCGCACCACCGCAGCTTCACCACCGCCGCCGAGCTGCATCGCCGGCACATCCAGGACCTGATGAGCGAGGACCTGGTGGAACACGCCGATCCGCTGGGCGACCAGCATTTCGCCTACCAGGCGACGCCCGAACTGTGGGCGACGGTGCCGCCCTTCGACTACCAGCCGCCGCGCGCGGCCTGGGCGCTGATGCACCAGATGCGCAGCTTCGCCGTGCTGTGCGCGGGCCTGCTGCTGGCCGCCGCCTTCGCGGCATTCACCGCCTCGCGGCAGCGCGCGCTCTGAGGCAAGCCGTACATGACGACGACCACTTCTTCCTCGGTTTCTTCCCCCGTTCCCGTTTCCATCGTCGATCCGCCGCAGGGCCGCCGGCTGCTGGCCGTGATGCGCCAGGAATGCCGCCTGATGTTCGCCGAGCGCACGCTGTGGGCCGTCGGCCTGCTGTTCCTGCTGCTGGTGGCCTATGCGCTCGGCAACGGGCTGCTGCAGACGGCGAGCCGCGACCGCGCGCAGGCGGCTGTCGCGCAGGCCGACCGCGACACGCGCGCGGCGCAGCGCGCGCTGCTCGAAAGCATCCTCGCCGGCACCGCGCAGCCCACGCCCTTCGAGAACCCGGCCGATCCTTCTCGCATGGCCAGCGGCTACGGCGGGCAGCACGCGATCCTGCCGACCGCGCCGCTGGGCCCGCTCGCGCTGGGGCAGAGCGACCTCTATCCGAGCCAGTTCAAGGTCACGAACCAGAGCCGCGTGGTGTTCATGAACCCCAGCGACATCGAAAGCCCCTGGCACCTGCTGAGCGGGCACTTCGACCTGGCCTTCGTCATCGTCTACCTGCTGCCGCTGCTCATCTTCGCGCTGGGCTACAACCTGCTCTCGGCCGAGCGCGAGAACGGCACGCTGAGGCTGCTGCTGTCGCAGCCGCTGCGCCTGCGCACGCTGCTCGCCGGCAAGCTCACGGTGCGCGCGGCGGTGCTGCTGGGGCCCGCCGTGCTGCTGCCGGTGGCCGTGCTGCTGGTGGCGCGGCAGGCCGGGCTGGCCGGCTCGCCGGGTGCCGCCCTGTGGTGGTGGGCGCTGCTGGTGGGGGCGTACGTGCTCTTCTGGTTCGCGCTGGTGGTGGCGGTGAATGCCTTCGGCGCCTCGTCGGCGACCAACGCGATGGTGCTCGTCATCGCCTGGGTGCTGCTGGTGCTGGTGGCTCCGGTGCTGCTGAACCTTGCCGTGACGCAGGCCAGCCCCGCGCCCTCGCGCACCGAGCTGGCCACGCGGCAGCGCATCGTCACTGCCGAGGCGATGAAGCGCCACGCCGACCTGATGAGCACCGACTACCGGCACGTGGGCCGCGGCGCGATCCTCGTGCCGCGCGACGGCAAGATCGAGATCGCCGGCCGTGCGCTGGGCAACTACCTGATCGAGAAGGAAGTCGACGAGGCCATCAAGCCCGAGCTCGACCGCTTCGACGCGCAGCAGGCCGGGCAGCAGGCGCTGCTCGCGCGCTTCAGCGCGGTGTCTCCGGCGGCAGTGGCCTACGAGGGCATGACGGCGCTGGCCGGCACGGGCACGCGGCGCCAGGCGCGCTTCGAGGCCCAGACCATCGCCTATCACGAGGCCTGGAAGCGCTTCTTCTCCCCGCGCATCGACGCGCGCGACGCGCTGGTGCCCTCCGAGTTCGATCGCATTCCCGCATTCGCCTGGCAGGAAGAGCCCGCCGGCCTCGTGCGCGGGCAGGCGGCCATTGCCGTGATGCAGCTGCTGGTGCCGAGCCTGCTGCTGTTCGGCCTCGCGGCGTGGCGGCTGCGGCGCTTCCCGGTCGCCTAGCGGCCACCCGGCTTTTCTTTTCTTCCCGCAATTCCAAGCAATCGATCCAATGACAACCCTCATCCGCACGGCCATGGCGATGGCCGCAGCCACCGCATTCCAGGTTTCCTACGCGCAGCAGGCCGGCGGCGGCGAGCTCGGCACCATCACCGTCGAAGGCAGCCGCGACGCCAGCGGCCTGCATCTGGAGGAGTCGAGCGGCACGGCCTCGCGCCTTGGCCTCTCGGTGCGCGAGACGCCGGCCTCGGTCGAGATCCTGCAGCAGGACACCATGCAGCAGCGCGGCGCGCGCACCTTCAGCGAGGCGCTGCGCGGCATGGCGGGCCTGTCGGGCGGCGGGCCGCCGTCGTCGCCGACCACGCTGTCCACGCGCGGCTTCACCAGCCTCATGTACCTGTACGACGGCGTGCGCAGCTCCGGCGCGGGCGTGACCAACCGCGTGCAGGACATCTGGAACTACGAGCGCATCGAGGTGCTGAAGGGCCCGGCCTCGGTGCTCGACGGCGAGGGTGCCATCGGCGGCGTCGTCAACTTCGTGACCAAGCGGCCCGACCGCAGCAACCCGAACAAGGAGGCGCTGCTCTCGTACGGCAGCTACGGCTCCACGCGCGCTGCATTCGGCTTCGGCGGCGCGCTGGGCGATGCCAGCGCCTACCGGCTGGACTACAGCCGCAACGACACGAAGGTGGGCACCATCGCGCGCAACGGCGAGCGCATCGACCACTTCACCAGCGGGCTGATGGTCGACTTCGGCGGCTCGGTGAAGCTGGATCTTTCGTTCGACTATCTGCGCGACAACAACCAGGCCTACTGGGGCACGCCGCTGGTGCCGGCCAGCTTCGCCACGCAGCCGACCAACGTGGTCAGCACGCCCGACGGCCGCGTGATCGACCGGCGCCTGGCACGCAGCAACTACAACGTGCCCGACGACGAGAACACGTCGGAAACCTACTGGCTGCGTGCGCGGCTCACGGGCCAGCTCGACGGCGGCTGGTCGTGGCGCAACGAGTTCTCGGCCAACAAGGCGAACCGCGTGTTCCGCAACTCCGAAAGCGCGGTCTTCGTGGCGCCCGCCAGCATCGCGCGCGACCAGACGCTGATCACCCACGACCAGGACTTCTGGCTGAACCGCTTCGATGCCACGCACAAGGGCACGCTCGGCGGCATGGACAACCGCTTCGTCGCCGGCGGCGAATACAGCGAGACGCGCTTCGGCAGCCAGCGCCGCTTCTCCAACGGCAGTGCCGCCACCGCGAACCTGCTGCGCGTGCCGGTGTTCGACCCGTACATCGCACCCTTCAACGACAGCCTCGCGCTCACCACGGGCGCGGGCAACCGCACCGACACCACGTCGAACGTGAAGGTCGCGTCGGCCTTCGTGGAAGACGCGATCAAGCCGGTGCGCGGCCTCACGCTGGTGGGCGGCCTGCGCCACGACCGCACCGAGGTCGACCGCGGCATCGCCGACCTGAACCTGGGCAGCTACACCCGCTTCGGCACCAGCTACCGCTCGACCTCGGGGCGCATCGGCGCGGTGTACGACATCACGCCGGATTCGAGCGTGTACGCGCAGTACACCAACGCGACGCTGCCGGTGAACTCGCTCTTCCTGCTGTCGGCGTCGAATGCGGCCTTTCCGATGTCGCGCGGCAAGCAGGCCGAGGTGGGCTTCAAGCAGAGCCTGCCCGAGGCGAAGCTGGAGTGGACGGCGGCCCTCTACAGGATCGAGCTCGACAACGTGCTCTCGCGCGACCCCAACGATGCGCGCAACACGGTGAACAACGGGCGGCAGTCTTCGCGGGGCGTGGAGCTCTCGGCCGTGTGGCGGCCGACGCGCGAATGGACGCTGGCCGGCAACCTCGCCGCGCTCGACGCGCGCTACGACACGCTGATCGAGGCCGGCGGCGTCTCGCGCGTGGGCAAGACGCCGCCGAACGTGCCCGAGCGGGTGGCCAATCTCTTCGCGACCTACCGGCCCGAGGGATCGAAGTTCGAGTACTTCGCGTCGTTGAACCACACGGGCCACATGTACACCGACAACGCCAACGAGATCCGCATCAACGGCTTCACCACGCTCGACGCGGCGGTGAGCTACAGGATGCGCAACGCCTTGCTGACTTTCCGCGTGCGCAACCTGACCGACAAGCTCTACGCCACCTGGGTGGGCCGCGCGACCTCGCAGGTGCTGCTGGCGCCGCGGCGCACCTTCGAGCTGTCGGCCAAGTTCGACTTCTGACGGAGCAGGCGGCTCAGCGCATCTGCAGCCGCGCGTCCTTCGGATAGCCGATGGTGTAGTCGGCCGTCACGCGCGCGGTCTGGCCGGCCGCGAGGTCGAGCTGCCACATGGCCAGGCCGGGCTGCTTGTTCCAGGCCAGCTCGGCGGGCTGCGGCGTGAACTCCGAGGCCACGCGCACCTTCTCGTCGACCGAGACCGGAGCGGCTTCCAGCACCTGCACCGCGATCGGCGTGCGGTGGCGGTTCTCGACCACGTAGGCGCGCTGCACCTTGCGCTCGGCGCGCGAGCCGGCGAAGCCGCCCGTGCCCTGGTTGTCGCGCTCGGGCTCGGCCTGCACGCGCACCAGCTCGTCGCGGCCGAAGGAAAGCGTCAGGCGCGCATCGGTGGGCGCGTTCCAGCGGCCGCTGCCCACGAAGGCGCCGTCGCGGTAGAGCTGCATCGGGCCGGCGGGCCACACGCCGGCGGGCTGGTCGAGTTCGGCGACGAGGAAAGCGCTGGCGTCCACGCGCGGGCTGGTGCGCGCGGCGAGCTTGGCCGTGTCTTCGTGCTGGCCCAGCGCCATGGTCACGCGCTGGCCGTTGGAGGGCACGTCGATGGCCTGCGGCACCGAGAATTCGGTGGCGAAGCTGTTGTCGAACACGCTCACGTCGAACAGCGGCTCCGTCCGGCGCTCGCGGCTGTCCATGGACTTGCTGGCCATGATGGGCGAGGGCGCCATGGCCGCCGCCGGCGCGGCAGGGTAGGTCATCTCGGCCAGCGGACGCGGCGGCGGCTCGATGCCGATGCGCCACGCCGTGGGCAGGCGGCCGGCGGTCTCGCGGCGCGGCTGGCCGGTGGAGAGCACCAGCTTCACGCCGCGCCAGTCCTCGCCCGTGGCCTGCGCCACCAGCGCCTGGCGCTCGATGCGCACTTTGCGCGTGGTGGTGTCGAGCAGCGCGCGGTAGGTGGGCGTCCAGCCGGGGCCGTTGACCTGGTAGCTGAGCTTCACGTCGGCATCGGCGCCGGCGGCCAGGGTCACCGTCACGGCCGTCACCTGGCCGCCGTTGCCCTGGGTGCGGGTGCGCTCGGCCAGCAGCGGGTTGAGCTGGCGGTCGATCTCGGCCTGTTTGCGCTGGATCTGGTGCTGCTTGAGCAGCGAATCCTGCCCGGTGCGGCGCATGGCCTCGGTCATGGCGGCGAGGTTGCGCGCGTCCATCGGCGCGCGCGCGCCGGGGGCGTCGCCGCCGCCGCCGGCCAGGCCCTTGAGGTAGCCGGTGACCATGCCCAGCGCGTCGTTCTCGGCCTGCAGGGCGGCCTTCTGGTCCTCGAGCTCGCGGATGCGGCCGTCGAGCGGGCTGGTCGAGCAGCGTGCCGAGAGCTCGCGCTGCTCGCTGAGCACCGAGGTCTCGCCGATGCGCACCGAAGCATCGGCCGACACCTGCAGGCTCTGCACGTCCAGCCCCGCGGGCAGGCAGGCGAAGGTGACCGAGCGCGCGCCGGCCGCGACGCGCGCCACGCGCTCCACGGTGGCGCTGCCGGGGTAGACCTTGACCTGGGTGATGCGCGAGTCGGTGGCTGCCGTGGCGGGTTGTGTAGTCGCCTGACCCTGGGCGCTCAGGCTCAGGACCAGCAGGACGGCGGCACCGGCGGTGGCGCGGAGGAGGGCGGAAGTCGATGCTTTCATGGGATGCCTCTGGAGCGAAGGTGATGAATGACCCAGGCTCATACGGGCGGCCCCGGCGATCGGGGTTAAGGCATCGTCAAAAAAACTTCATGCAGCCGGCGGCGCTGTCGCCAATGCAACCGGCACGGCGTTTCCGGTCGCGCGCGCGACGGCGGATGCGGTGCGTGCTTCATAGAGTGGTTGCATCGTCTTTCCACCCAACCCCGGACAAGGACACACCGCCATGCTCGACACCATCCAGGCCATCAACAAGACCGCCGCCTTCAACCGCTGGGCCGGCTTCGAAGTCACGAGCGCTGCCAACGGCGAAGCCGAGCTGCGCATGAACTGGCGCGAGGAGGATATGGGCCAGTACGCCGGCTTCCTGCACGCCGGAATGATCGGCGCGATGCTCGACACCGTGAGCGGCTACGCGGCCGCCACCGTGGCGGGCCGCGTGCTGGCGTCGCATTTCTCGGTGAACTGCGTCTCGCCCGCCATCGGGCGCGCCTTCGTGGCGCGCGGGCGGGTGGTGAAGGCCGGGCGCAAGCAGGTGTTCGCGGCGGCCGAGCTCTATGCGCAGGGCGAGGGTGCCGATTCGCTCAAGCTCGTGGCGACGGGGAACGCAATCCTGGTTCCGGTCGAAGAGCCTGCTTCCGCGCCGCCGAAGAAGGCGCAGCCCGCGGCCTGAGCTTCAGCCCGAAGAGCGGCCGCAGCAGGTCGGTGCGGCGGATCAGCCCGTCCGTCAGCAGCCAGCAGCCCAGCAGCGTCAGCGCCACCAGCAGCGCGGGCTCCATGACCGGACCGAGCGCGAGCGGGGCCAGCAAGGTCACGCCGGCGATGATCAGCGTCTGGTGCAGCACGTACCACGGGTACACCGACTCGTTGGCCCAGCGCAGCCAGGGCCAGGGGCGGTTCAGGTGGCGATGGCCGTGGCCGAGGATGGTCGCGACGGCCAGCCACAGGTAGAGCATGCGCAGCGTGTCCATCAGCAGGCCCGGGGGCGGGCTCTTCATGCCGGTGCGCAGCGCGATGAAGGTGGCGATCACCGCGACCGCCAGCGCCAGCGACACGCGGCGCAGCCGTTCCAGCTCCTTCCACACGCCGGTGTCCACGCCCATCCAGTAGCCGTAGAGGAACATCGTGAAGTAGAGGCTGTGCAGGTGGAAGTCGCGCACCAGGTTGTGCGTGGCCGGAAAGCGCGAGGCCAGCAGCATCGTGAAGACCAGCAGCGGCACCACCGGCAACAGCAGCAGCTTCCAGCCGCGCAGGCCATTGAAGGCGCCGCGCAGCCGCTGGCCGGCAGCGGATTTCCACAGCGGCAGCGTCAGCGCGACCAGTGCCGTGTAGGTAAATAGATAGGGCAGGTACCAGAGGTGGTTCCAGGTGATGCCGAACTCCGCGCCGTCGAAGGCCTGCTTCGGCCAGGGCTGGGCCATCGACAGGTAGCGCAGCAGGAAGGCGCCGAAGCCCGGCGCGACCATCCCGTTGGCCACGCCCTGCGCGTAGGCCTGGTAGGGCACGATCACCGCCATGCCGAAGGCCAGCGGCAGCATCAGCCGCAGGCCCCGGCTGCGCAGCAGGCCCCAGGTGCCCTGGCCTCGGCTCAGGAAGCCGAGCGACACGCCCGAGATCAGGAAGACCAGGTCCATGCGCCACAGGTTCAGGATGCGCATCGGCCATTGCAGCCATTCGGCCGCGTGCGGGCTCTTGAGGTGCCAGGGCCAGTCGGCCACGTAGTACATGCCCACGTGATAGAGGATGACGAAGAGGAAGGCCAGCGCGCGCAGGGCGTCGATGTCGTGGCGGCGGTGGTCGAATGGAATTGCTGGAACGGGATCGGCGGTCATGGGCGGCTCCTCGAAGCGGGAAGGCCGCCATGCTCGGCCCGGCCGCCCCCGCGCGGCGCGGCCGGGGGACGGATCGCCCCCGCTTTGTGACGAGCGGTGGCCCGTGGGGACGAAATCCGGCCCCGAAAGGCCGTCCCCGGGCCCCGTTTTCGGGAGAATCCCGGCCATGGGAGACCCCCGCAAGAACCTGTACGAACGCTACGCGCCGTTCCGCCGTCCGCTGGAGGTGGCTTTCTGGATCGTGCTGATGACGCTGCAGGCCGCGTTCAGCACCATGGTGGCGATCATGGACGTGCGCACGCGCGCCGTGCCCCGGCCCAACTGGGAGGTCGCGACCTGGGAGGTGTCGAGCCACCTGGTGCTGTTGCTGCTGGTGCCGGCGCTGGCGGCGGTCGAGCGCCGGCTGTCGCCGCTGGCGCGTGCTCATCTGCTGCGCTTCCTGGCCTGGCACCTGGTGGCGAGCGTGGTGTTCAGCGTGGTGCACGTGGCAGGCATGTTCGGGCTGCGGTCGATGGTCTACGCCATGGCGGGCGAACGCTACGACTTCTGGAACTGGGCCAGCCAGTGGAGCTACGAGTACCTGAAGGACGTGCGGGTGTACGCGAGCATCGTGTTCGGCATCTGGGCGTACCGGCTGTTCCTGCTGCGCCTGCAGGGAGAGGCGCGGGTGCTGGATGCGCCGGAGGAGGGCGTGACTGCGCCGGTTCCCGTCCCGATTCCGGCTTTGGCAGAACCGGAGGGATTCGAACCCTCCGTGCCCGACGCACCCCCGCCACCGCCAGCCCGCCCCGAACGCTTCCTGGTGCGCAAGCTGCGCCGCGAATTCCTCATCGCCGCCACAGACATCGACTGGCTCCAGGCCGAGGGCAACTACGTCGGCCTGCACGTCAACGGCCACGACTACCTGCTGCGCTCCACGCTGACCGACTTCCTGGCCCAGCTCGACCCGGCGCTCTTCGTGCGCGTGCACCGCAGCCATGCAGTGAACCTGGGGCGCATCAAGGAAATCGAGCCGCTGGACGGCGGCGACGCCCGGCTGCACATGCACGACGGCACCACCGTGCCCTGCAGCCGCCGCTATCGCGATGCCCTGCGCACGGGCATCGGCGCGGCCTGATCCGGTGCGCGGCGGGCCGTGACCGGCCCGGTATTGGTTCATTCCGCACCATCAGAGAGATTTCAGGCACCATTTTTGCTTCATTGGCCCGCCGCGCCGGTTGATTCAGGTGCGACGCACCAATTCAAACCAAAAATCCGCAAGAAGCTCCAATGGACGCACTCAAACAGGGCGCAGACGCGCTGTTCATCCTTCTCGGCGCCATCATGGTCCTTGCCATGCACGCCGGCTTTGCCTTTCTCGAACTGGGCACCGTGCGCAAGAAGAACCAGGTCAATGCGCTGGTGAAGATCCTGGTCGACTTCTCGGTCTCGACCATCGTGTATTTCCTGGTGGGCTACGGCGTGGCCTACGGCACGCATTTCTTCGTGAGCGCCACCGAGCTGTCGGCAAAGAGCGGCTACGAACTGGTGAAGTTCTTCTTCCTGCTGACCTTCGCCGCGGCCATACCGGCCATCATCTCGGGCGGCATCGCCGAGCGCGCCAAGTTCTGGCCGCAGCTCATCGCCACGGCGGTGATCGTCGGCTTCGTCTACCCGCTCTTCGAGGGCATCGCCTGGAACAAGCACTTCGGCATCCAGGAATGGATCGCCTCGCTGACGGGCCACGAGTTCCACGACTTCGCTGGCTCCGTCGTGGTGCATGCGGTGGGCGGCTGGCTGGCGCTGCCGGCGGTGCTGCTGCTGGGGGCGCGGCGCAACCGCTACCGCGGCGACGGCTCGCTGAGCGCGCATCCGCCGTCGAACATCCCGTTCCTGGCGCTGGGCGCGTGGGTGCTGTGCGTGGGCTGGTTCGGCTTCAACGTGATGAGCGCGCAGAGCATCGACAAGATCTCGGGCCTGGTGGCCGTGAACTCGCTGATGGCGATGGTCGGCGGCACGCTGGTGGCGCTGGCCATGGGCAAGAACGACCCGGGCTTCGTCTACAACGGCCCGCTCGCCGGCCTGGTGGCGGTGTGCGCCGGCTCCGACCTGATGCACCCGCTGGGCGCGCTGGTGGTGGGCGGCGTGGCCGGCGGCATCTTCGTCAAGCTGTTCACGCTCACGCAGAACAAGTGGAAGATCGACGACGTGCTCGGCGTGTGGCCGCTGCACGGCCTGTGCGGCACCTGGGGCGGCATCGCGGCGGGCATCTTCGGCACGCAGGCGCTGGGCGGCATCGGCGGCGTGAACGTGTGGGCGCAGCTCATCGGCACCGTGATGGGCGTGGCCTGGGCCGCACTGGCGGGCGCGGCGGTGTACGGCGCGCTCAAGGCGGTGGCCGGGCTGCGGCTGTCGCAGGAGGAGGAATACGACGGCGCCGACCTGTCGATCCACCACATCTCGGCGACACCGGAGCGCGAAGTCAACTGGTAAGCGGCAAGGTGCAGCGGCTTGGGCTATTCTCGGCGCCCCTTACAACCGCCGAGGAGTAGACCCATGACAACGACACCCGCTCGCTGGCTGCGCAAAGGCGTCGCCGCACTGGCCGGCAGCCTGCTGATCCTTTCGTTCTCTTCCGTGGCGCAGGCCGGCGCGCCGCAGGTCAAGACCCAGGCGCCGGGCTTCTACCGGATGATGCTCGGCGACTTCGAGGTGACGGCGCTGTTCGACGGCACCCTCGACCTCGAGCCCAAGAAGCTGCTCACCAACACCACCCAGGCTCAGGTCGGCAAGCTGCTCGACCGCGGCTTCGAGAAGGACGCCGTGCCCACATCGGTGAACGGCTACCTCATCAACACAGGCAGCAAGCTGGTGCTGGTCGACACCGGCGCCGGCGGCCTCTTCGGCCCGACGCTCGGCAACCTGCAGGCCAACCTCAAGGCCGCGGGCTACCAGCCCGACCAGGTCGACGACGTGCTCATCACCCACATGCACGGCGACCACGTCGGCGGCTTGGTGCAGGACGGCAAGCTGGTCTTTCCCAACGCCACCATCCACGCCGGGCAGGAAGACGCCGACTTCTGGCTGAACAAGGCCAACCTGGAGAAGGCCTCCGCCGAGATGAAGGGCTTCTTCCAGGGCGCGATGGCCTCGCTCAACCCCTACGTGGAAGCCGGCAAGTTCAAGGGCATGAAGGGCGGCACCGAACTGGCGCCCGGCATCAGGGCCGTGCCCGCCCATGGCCACACACCGGGCCACAACATCTATGTCGTCGAGTCCAAGGGCCAGAAGCTGGTGCTGTGGGGCGACCTGATGCACGTGGCCGCCGTGCAGTTCGCGCAGCCGCAGATCACCATTTCGTTCGACGTCGACTCCAGGCCCGCAGCGGCCGAGCGCAAGAAGGCGTACGCCGACGCGGCCAAGGGCCGCTACCTGGTCGGCAGCGCGCACCTGCCGTTCCCGGGGCTCGGCCACGTGCGGGCCGAAGGCAAGGGCTACGCCTGGGTGCCGGTGGACTACCAGCAGGTGCGCTGAGCCAGCGATGAAGGTTGAGCGGCGCGGGCCGGTGTTGCGGCGCCCCGCGGGCGCAAAGGCGCGCCCTGTAGCAAACTGGCCGGCTGCTTCGCTTTCATCATCCATCGCCCCATGACCCAAGCTCCCCCCGCCCTCGAAGTCCTCCCCCGCGACCTGTCCGCCTACCGCAAGGGCAACGTCGGCGTCGACTACGTGCACCGCTTCGAGTCCGGCAAGCCCGGCCCGCACGTGCTGATCAACGCGCTCACGCACGGCAACGAGATCTGCGGCATGACGGCGGCCACGCACCTGCTCGACAACGACGTGCGTCCCAAGATCGGCACGCTCACCGTCAGCTTCGCCAACGTGGCGGCGTATGAATCCTTCAACGAGTCGCTGCCCTTCGACAGCCGGCAGCTGGTGCACAACCTCAACCGCATCTGGTCGCCCGAATGGCTGGACGGCAAGGAGGACAGCCCCGAGCTGAGCCGCGCGCGCATCCTGCGCCCGGTGGTGGACGCGGCCGACCACATCCTCGACATCCACTCGACCAGCCAGCCCGTCGTGCCCTTCTGGGTGTACCCGGGCTTCGAGCGCAACGCCCGGGTCGCGCAGGCCATCGGCCGCCCCTCGGTGCACCTCGTGATGCCCGACGGCCTGGGCTCCGGCACGCCGCTCATCCAGTACGGCAGCCACGGCGGCCCCGACGGCAAGGGCGTGGCGATGGTGGTCGAATGCGGCCAGCACTTCCTGCGCTCCGCGTCTGATCTCGCCACCGCCGTCACCTACGACTTCCTCGCCCACTTCGGCCTCGTCGACAAGGACCCGGCCACCCCGCCACCAGAGCCGCAACGGCGCTTCCAACTGCTGCAGACCTACGTCATCAAGTCGCCCGACTTCGCCTTCGTGCGCCCGCTCATCGGCTTCGAGACCTTCGCCAAGGGCGAGCTGATCGCGACCAACGGCGAGGAGGAGATCCGTGCGCTGTGCGACGACTGCACGATCTTCATGCCTGCCCAGCGTGCGATCGTGGGGCGCGAGGCGGTTTATCTGACCAAGCCGATCTGATACTCGGCGTGCCTGCGCCAACCAGGGGAGGCAAAGGGCTCAGGTTTCCAACAGCCGCACGACCTGCTCGCGAAGCGAAGGCAAATCGTGCTGGATGGTTTGCCAGACAAGGGTGTGATCGATGGTGAAGTAGCCGTGGGAAAGCGCGTTGCGCATCTCGTAGGCAAAGCGCCACGGAACAGCAGTGTGGGCGGCCGCGAATTCCGCGTGGTGCTTCACGATGTTGTTGCTGGCTTCGCCGATGACTTCCTGGTTGCGCACCACCGCGTCCTGGGTCTTGCGATCGGCCAGATAACTGTCGGCTGTAGCGTCGCTCGTGTACTCGCGGATGCTGTCGATCGCCTGCAGGATGTGGCCCAGGTAATCCGCCACTCGTTGCGGATCTCTTCGGCTCATACCGGCACAGCCTCGCGCAGCACCTGATCGCGGAACCTGGGAGGCAGGCCGTTGGGCGTGAGTACGTCCACTTCCATGCCCAGAAGGCTCTTCAGCTCATGCCTGATTGCCCCGATGTCCATGAGCGTGGTTTGCGCCGTGGGCTCCACCAGCAGATCGAGGTCGCTGTCGGCCTCGTCCTCGCCGCGCAATGCTGAACCGAAGACTCGCACACTGCTGACGTGATGGCTCAACGCGATCTCGCGGATGCGATCACGATGCAGCGACAGGGCTTCGGAGGGGCGCATGGTGCCGAGTGTAATGTTTGGCTACTCCAGGGCCCTCAGGGCAGGAGGCTGGTCGGTCAGCCAGTCAGCAGATCAGCAGGTGCCGGGGCTTGTCCACGGTGTAGTAGTCCGCGCGCCAGTATTGGGGATCGTCGCAGGGGCTGAAACGACTTCGGCGCTGACATGGCGGTTATCGAAGTGCCTGTCGAGCGCGACGTGTACCGAACCGGGGTCAGGCCATCGGTGCCTGCATCGCTGGGTCCAGCCGCTCGTTGAGCGGTGCGAGGGCGCTGCGACGTGAGACCGGTGAATAACGGAGAGACCGGCTCCGGCCAAAGGGCAACAGATATGCCAATTAGAAACCTCTGAATAGGTTGAAGACTTTGGAGTTCAACTCTTCAAGGGTTTAGATTCGAGTCCATCTAAATTTTTATGAAGAGTCGAGAGGATTTCTTCAAATCGATCCAAAGAAGCTTGATCTAATTCTATTTTCTCCGATCTGGAAAGAAGCTCTTGAATAGACTTGTGCAGTAATGGCTTGGTGAGACTGCTCTCCGATGGGAAAAATCTGGCGCGAATATTCTCTTTATCGATGTCTGAGAATATTTCTTCAATTCGGACTTTGTCAGTGATTGACAAGGTTTCTCCCAGAGTAAAAATGCGATTTCGCACAATTAATTCAAACTTTTCCGTGTAACGCCGTTGCTCGGATTTCCCGCTCGAATCGGAGTCGAGGAGAACAAGGAAATTATGTCCCCATCCATAGAGTAAAGAAATTAAAGGGTCTAAAGATCCAGAGCCTCCGCCGGGGAAGAAGGAAATGTTGAATTTCCCTGCAAATAGATGCTTATTCAAATACTCAAGACAATAAAAATCCGTCTTTCCTTCCACAAGAATGCATCTTGTGTCCAGGCTCAGTTTGCTTGGTCCATATTCCAATGCATCCAATATGGGCTTGTAGTAAAAGTATTGACCGGGGTGTTCGCCAACAAATTTTCGATATGGTGTGATTGAGATGTTGGTTTCGGTTGGGTCTGCATCAAATAAATCCGCTAGCTCTCCAAGGGCCTCATTTTTTACCACGTATGTGGACTCAAGCCAAAGAGGATTGACAAGATGGTGGCTGTGGGTTGTATAAATGAATTGATATTTCTCTGAGAGTTCGCTGAAACTCTCGAGTAATTGCATTTGAGCTCTCGGGTGTAGATTTGCAGCTGGCTCGTCAAACAAGAAAAGTAATCGGTCGTTTCTATGTGTGCGATAGCGAACTAGCATCGTAAATGCAAAAAACCATCTGAAACCTGCTGATCGCTCATTCAGCGAGTAAAGCCCTAGGCCTTCTGCTAGCTTAATCTCAACTCTCCATAGACCATCGGCGTCATTTTGAACGAAGACTCTGAATTTCTTGCTCTCAGAAGAATCTTTAAAAATACGCTTCCATTCCTTTAGGATGACGTTGTTTAAATGGGATTCTATTTTTACTAAAAGAGCCGAGAGATTTTGTTTGTCTGATGGATCGGAGCTTTTTGTGCGTGCGAGAATATGGGTCTCTATCCGAAGGCGAGAGTCGATGGCTCTTAAAACGTCCTCGAAGACTTTATAGTAAAAATTTTGCCTATTGGGTAGCGGTGCTCCCTTTTTTGTTTGGTCGAAAACTTCCAATTGAATGATGTCTGGGAAATCAAAAAGGTCATATGGGAAATAAATGATGCTCGGCACTAACGTTTCAACGAAATTTGTCGCCTTCAGCCAATCTTCGTCCGTTAAAAGTTTAAAAGGAGTTGAGCCTTTTCTTTTTCTACCTGCATATTTGATATTCCAGATATTTGTGACCTTTTCTCTTTTTGAGTTTTCGAATTTTATTTGACTTTCTATCGAAAATTCTTTTGTGATATTTGATTCAATGAATCCAAATTCAGCCTTTAAAAATTCCTTAATAAGAAGGATGTCATCGTCTTCGAGTTCAACTTTTCCTGAGATGGTGATTTTCCCGTTGAAAATGGAGCGCTTACTAATTGGGAGCATTGCTTGAAAATCTTGCTCCGTTTTGAAGTTTGAGGCAGCATTTTTCTTTCTCAGATTGGGGTTCGTTCTGAAATGATTGATTCCTTCGAGGATTGTTGTTTTTCCTGATTCGTTTAACCCTACTAAAACATGAACCGCCTTTTTTGAGGATTTTGATAGTTTGAAATGACTGCTTGCAATGCCTCTGAAATTTTCAAAGTAAAACTCTAAAAATCTCATTCCTCTCTCCTGTAGGTTTCGATGTTTGCTGCCGAGTGCTTGCTGGTCATGAAGGCTTCGGCTTTAAATTTGATGAAAATTAGGGGGATTTTGCGAGAGGATTTGGCTCTTATTCATGCGGGGAAACGCGAATGTGTTGAGGCGTGAGCGAGAAATTGAGTGCTCAACTTGCCGGAAACAACGCCGTTCCAACATCGCTCGCTTCAGCATCACCGACCAACGCAGGTGCGGCCCGTTACCCGCCGAGTCGCACCTCAGGCAGCCAGCGTTTCGCCGGTCTTTATCGCGTCGCCGACCTTCAGGTCGAAGCAACTCAGGTGGCAATACACGGTCAGGAGGCCGCCGCCGTGGTCGAGCCAGTCGGTCCGTTGAAGAAATTGTCTCCCGTATCGATCGCCTTGCTGGACAGTGGGCGAGCACCGGCGTGCCGGTGCCGGCCGGGATGTCCATGCCGCTGTACGGGTTGCGCGACTGGCCGTAAGCATGCGGCGCAGGCCGAAGGAACTGGGGCGGCGGTCGGGGGCGGGCACGTGCTTTTGCCACGCGGCAGCGGGGCGCATGTCGGTGAGGGTGGCCATCGCGACGGTAAGGTGGTCGCGCTCTGCGCTCGTAGAGTGACGTGGGCGTCACTCGCGCGATCCTAGAAGACAGCACGATCTTCGTGCCGGCCCAGCGTGCGCTCATGGGGTGCGAGGCGGTGTATCTGAACAAACCGATCGGAAACCGGGAGGTCAGCAGATCAGGAGATGCCGCGGCTTCTCCGCAGTGCTGTAGTCCGCATGCCAGTAGTGCGGATCGTCGGAGAGGCTGAAGACGGCCTCTGCGCTGGCATCGCGGTTGTCGAAGTGCCTGTCGAGCGTGACGTGTACCGACCCGGCGTCGGGCCAGTCGACGCCTGCGTCGCAGATGCGATTTCCCGAGGCGACCTCGGCCGCGACGATGGCCTGCAGCGCAGGGTGCAGGCGCTCGTTGAGCAGGGCGAGGATGTCTCGCCGGCTGCCGGGACAGATCGACGTGGCGAGGCAGGCTTCGGTGAACATTGGCTGAGCGGTCATCGTTCACCTCGTGTTCAGGCTGGCGAGGATGCCTTGGACATTGAAATCGTCCTGCCTCGGCATTTCGGATAGTTGGCACAGCCCCAGAAGCTCCCGCCGCTCCTGGATGAGTTCTTCTCGACCATCTTCGTGCCGCAGTTGGCGCAGGTGGGCCGCCAGTATTCGCCTTCATATGCCACGGCGAGCAAGACGGCCTGCTGCTCTGGCGTGCGCTGGTCAATCAGCTTGAGCAAGGCAGCGCCATCCTGCGCGTGAATGCCGTTGTCTTTGGCAAAGGCAAGGGCTTCGGCGGAAAAGGTCGAGCTCGTCACGTAGGTGCCGCCCTTGAGTTGGTGCGATGCCATCACGCCGAAGAACTCGCGCATCTCCTTCACGCCCACGGCCTTGCTCTGCCAGTGCTTGCATTGAACGATGCGCGGCACATCGCTGTGCTTGGAGTGAAGCCATATGTCGACGCCGCCATCCGCCCCATGCGATTGGCTGCGCGTGGTGAATCCGGCTTGTGCGTAGAGCGCTTCGCACAGTGCTTCGAAACGGCGCCACTCGATGGCTGCAAGCACTGCTGGGCTCCATTGCTGTTCGCGTTGCGGCTCGGACGCTGAGGGAGAAGGGGTGGATTGAGAAGTTGACGGGGCCAGTACAGGCTCTCGCCGAGCGTTGTCAGCAGAAGAGGATGGTGCGGGCCTGGACGGCTTGGCCGCAGATGGCTGTTGCACCGGATGTTCCTGTTCTGGCGGCGACGCCCTGCGGCTGAGGAAGTAGTGCAACCCCAGCAGCACCGCGCCAAGAGCAAGAGCTGCCCATCCTGCCGGCCGAAGCGCCGGGCCGAGCGTGCCGATGATGGAGCCGTGCATGAAGCTCGGCCCCACCAGGAAGATGACACCGATGATGGCTGTCATCCATCCCTTGCCTGCCAGTTCCCTCCGTGCGCGCTCGCGGCGTCGCTCGGCTCTTGTTTGTTTGGCCATTGCTCCAACCCACCCCTTGTATGAGTAGCGCGAGTTTAGGAGCTGGGCGAAATCAGGCGTTCAGGGTGAGTACTCAGGCCGCAATGAACAACGCCGGATCCACCATCGCCCGGTTCAGCATCACCGACCAGTGCAGGTGCGGCCCCGTCACCCGCCCGGTGGCGCCCACGGCTGCAAGCTGTTCGCCGGTCTTCATCACGTCGCCGACCTTCACGTCGATGCGGCTCAGGTGGCAGTACATGGTCAGCAGGCCGCCGCCGTGGTCGAGCCAGACGGTGCCGCCGTTGAAGAAATAGTCTCCCGTGTCGATCACCTTGCCGGGCAGGGGGGCGAGCACCGGCGTGCCGGTGCCGGCCGCGATGTCCATGCCGCTGTGCGGATTGCGCGACTGGCCGTTGAACACGCGGCGCAGGCCGAAGGAGCTGGAGCGGCGGCCTGGAACGGGCACGCGCATCTGCAGGGCGGAGTCGGGGCGCATGTCGGTGAGGGTGGCCATCACGCCGGTGAGGTGGTCGCGCTCCTTGACGTACCGCGCTTCGTCCTCGGGCGACAGGTCGACGGTGCGCGGGGCCACGGTGAGGCGCTGCTCGCGGTACTGCTTCGGGGCCACGGTGTAGGCGATCTGGCGTTCGGGCTTGCCTTCGGCGCGCACGGTGACACTTGCCTCGCCGGGCTCGGTCGCGAGCGGAATGCCGACGAGCGCGGTCCATTCGATGGCGTCGCCCACCACCAGCAGGGGGATGTCGCCCGCGAATGCCTGCGGCCGCCTGGCCGACGGGCCCAGCGACAGGCGGGCGACGCCGCCGGGCACCTGCGATGCGCGTGGCCATACGCCGGGTGTTGCCGCGGGCTGTTTCTTTGCTGCCGTCGACTTGGTCGCGGCGCCGGCGTGCATCGCGGCGATCAGGCCGATGGTGCCGAGCACGGCGCTGCGGCGGTCGAGGGCGAGATGGGTGAGGGAAGAGGAGGGCGGTTGCTTCATTTGAAGAGAAGGTCGGGAAGTCGGTGGATGGAGGACGCTATCCGCTCCAGGTTCCGGGCGCGAGGCCTTCGAGCGTGTGAGGGCCGATCGCGGCGCGGATCAGCCGCAGCGTCGGCAGCCCCACGGCCGCCGTCATGCGCCGCACCTGGCGGTTGCGGCCCTCGCGGATCGCGAGCTCGATCCACGCGGTGGGAATGCTCTTGCGCTCGCGGATGGGCGGCTGCCGTTCCCACACCTCGGGCGGCGGGTCGAGCAGCCGGGCGCGCGCCGGGCGGGTGGGGCCGTCGTTGAGCTGCACGCCATTGCGCAGGGCGGCAAGCGCCGCTTCGGTCGGCTTGCCTTCGACCTGCACCCAGTAGATCTTTTCCATCTTGAAGCGCGGATCGGCGATGCGCGCCTGCAGCTTGCCGTCGTCGGTGAGCAGCAGCAGGCCCTCGCTGTCGGCGTCGAGCCGGCCGGCGACGTAGACGCCGGGGATGTCGATGAATTCCTTCAGCCCGCGCCAGCGGCCCTCGGGCGTGAACTGGCTGAGCACGCCATAAGGCTTGTTGAAGCGGATCAGGCGGGAGGAGGACGGCGCAGGCGAAGAACGAGGGGACGAAGGGCTCGGACGATTCATGTGCCGACAGGATAGCCCGGGTCTGTCCTGCAACCTCTGGCGGCCGGCTCGGCTCCAATCGACCTGTTCATTCGAGACACAGGGAATCCGGTATGACGACGACGATGCGACGCTCCATCCAACTCGCCTGCGCGGCGATGCCCGGCCTGCTGCTGGCGGCGTGCAACAGCCCGGGCATCCGGGTGGGCGGCGCGCCCGAGGCCAGCGTGAAGAACTGCGTGGCAGCGGCCGCGCGCGAACTGAAGGTGCCGCCGGCCAGCATCGTCGCCGACAAGGGCACGACGCCGCGCGACGGCGTCTACACGATCAACCTGAAGGTCGGGCCGCAGGGGCGCCCGGCGGTGTGCACCACGGACGAGAACAGTGCGGTGATCGGGGTCGTCTATAGGCGAATAAACTGAATCGAATCGCTAAATAATTTCAGTATAAACCTCAACCTGAAGATGCGTTTGGATATTGATTTATTTAATGTAAAAGACAATTCTAGGTCAAAATCTCTTTAGAATTGTTTCTGGATCTTGGCAGTTTGCTTTATTGAATTTTGCTCTTTGAGATTTTGCGGAAGACGATATATTTTGGATTTTGCATATTTCATCTAGAGCTTGTTCGGTATATTTCTCGAAAATCATGCCATATGTAACAAGTAAATCAATGGCGTCGTTGCTAACCTCTGTCGGATCTTTGTTTGTTCCGAAATTATTAAGCGCACGTTCGCCGTAGGTGATCAGGTCGGATAGGTGGGGAAAACTACTTTTTTTTAACCTGGATCCAATTTTTAAGTGATTGTTTTTTAGGATGCTGCGATATCCATGCCCAGGTCGATAGTTGAGGGCATTTCGTAGCTGGCTCGGCCACGCACTGCCGGATTTGAATCTTGTTTTTCGAAATAAGTTGAGAGCCCGCATGTGAAGCAATTCCTCACTAGAGGCCGCACGACTAGATGTTGCAGCTGATATCCAGTTGTATGCGCTGTTTGCCTCATCCATGCTTTTTGCCCAGACGGCTTCATGGAAATGGCTTTTGTATTTCACGATGTGAATTTCAAATTGACCACTATTTGAATTCTCTTCGGCAGTCAATACAAAAGCTCCGCCGCCTGGTTTAATTGACGATCCTCCGCAAAATTCTTTAATTGCGTCAGTGTCTAGATAGATAACCGACTGATTGGCCGCTCTAGTCCATGCCATCGCTGCAAATAGCGCCATGTAGTAGATTGTGACAAAAGTCCATGTTGGACTAGGTTCGTTGCCTGTACTGACAGAGTTTATTAAATGAGCACGATGCTCTGCCACATGATTCATTAAATGTTGGGCATCTGCGAATAGTGCGGCGGCATATTCTCTTGGATTACTTGCGGCAAGAGTAATGCTATTTTTGCTGGAATTAAGTAAATGATAGGAGCCAGTTTTTCGCCAATTATTTAAATTGGAATCTCTATAGGGCTCCAAGGTAGTGAATGGAGGGATTACTGCAATTAGTGATTGCAGTAGGTACCTTGTTACTGGTGTAGCTGAGTCTGCCACAAGATGCTTTAAAGCATATTTGCTGCGATAGTCACGGAACCCGCAAGAGCCGCTCTGACTGTCTTTTTAACTTGCCCCACCGAGCGTAGCGCTGAGGGAGAGTAAGAGTATTTTGAAATAGGTTGAATGACTTTTGCGATGCTTGTGGCTTTTGCATCTTTATAACTTAAAAGACTTTGTCGAACAGCTTGTTCGAAAACATCGAAAATTGCTTCCAAAAACGCACTGCGCGTCAATAGCGTTATGTCGTCTAAAGTGCTTTCAAATGCTTGGATATAGTTGACGAGAAGAGAGAGTCGCTTTTTTGCATCTAAGCCCTGTAGGACAGATGAATCCAGGGCCTGCCCAATGGCTCGATTGAATGTGACTCTTGATATTTTCCCTGCAACTGATTTTGCAGGGCTCATCAGGCTGCTAATTTGCAAGGATGGTGTTTTTCTTACGCCGTCGAACAAATCTCTTAATATTGCATCTCGACTTGATTCCATTTCTGCGAGATGTTGAATGTCTAGCAAGAGAGGCGGCCGGTACGCCAACTTGTTTTGTATTTATGTCAATAAAGAGTTTTGCCTCTTCCGCTCTGCCTAGTTTTTCGTAAATCGAAACCGGGACTCGATGGTCTTTGCTGTACTTGCTTCGGCAAATATCGTAGCCCCACAGTCGATGCTGTCCATCCAGAACGAGAAAGGCTTTATCAATTCGATCAAAGCCAATTGTTTTGCTTTTTGAGTTGTATTTTAGGTTTGCTTGTGACTGTGCAGAGACTACGACATTTGTTGGAATTGATCCTGTGCCTTTGTTTAAATACGCTGCAATATCGTCTGCGCGCGATTTGCTGAGCTGGCGTTGAAACCCTTGGATGTTGTCTTCGCTTCTGTTGGAGACAAAGCAAAATGAAAAGAGATCGGAAACGGGAATGCTGGTTAAGAAGAAGCGATGATTGTTTTGCATCATCATGAGGCACGGATAGCTTACTGCTTTTGCTTTTTTTTGAGTGGCCATTTCTTTCTCAACTTTTGGTTCGTTTCAAAACTAAATTTGCGCTTGGCTACTTGCCCCAGCTGTCCCGCATCCCGGCCGCGCGGTTGAACACCGGCTTGCCGGCGGCGGCGCTGGCCTTCGCGTCGAGCACGAAGTAGCCGTGCCGTTCGAACTGGATGCCGACGCCCGGCTCGGCCTTGGCGAGCGAGGGCTCGACGAAGGCCGAACACACTTCCAGGCTGTTCTTGTTCAGCTCTTCGAGCAGTTCGCCGCTGCCCGGGTGGGCTTCAGCAAACAGGCGCTCGTAGAGCCGGACTTCGGCCTGCACCGCGTCGGCGGCGGCCACCCAGGTGATGTTGCCCTTCACCTTGATCGCGTCGGCGCCGGGGGTGCCGCTCTTGGTGTCGGGCACCAGCGTGGCCTGCACCTCGACGAACCTGCCGCTGGCGTCCTTGGTGCCGCCGGTGCATTCGATGACGTGGCCGTACTTCAGCCGCACCTTGTTGCCGGGGAAGAGGCGGAAGAAGCCCTTGGGCTGCACTTCTTCATAGTCGGTGCGCTCGATCCAGACTTCGCGGCCGAGCTTGAACTCGCGCTGGCCCATCTCGGGGTGGTGCGGGTGCACCGGGGCCGAGCAGTTGTCGAGCGCATCGTCACCGCCCATCAGTTCGCCCCAGTTGGTGATGACCAGCTTGACCGGGTCGAGCACGGCCATGGCGCGCGGGGCGACGGGGTCGAGGGTGTCGCGCAGCGCGGCCTCGAGGCTGGCGTAGTCGATCCAGCCGCCCGACTTGGTGGTACCGCTGCGTTCGCAGAACAGGCGCAGCGCCTCGGGCGTGTAGCCGCGGCGGCGCAGGCCGGCGATGGTGGGCATGCGCGGGTCGTCCCAGCCGTCGACGTACTTCTCCTCGACCAACTGGCGCAGCTTGCGCTTGCTGGTGAGCACGTGGGTCACGTTCAGGCGAGCGAACTCGTATTGGCGCGGGTGCGGGCTGGCGACGAGGCCTCCCTCGGCGAGGCGGTCGAGCAGCCAGTCGTAGAAGGGGCGCTGGTCTTCGAATTCCAGCGTGCAGATGCTGTGGGTGATCTGCTCCAGCGCGTCCTCGATGGGGTGCGCGTAGGTGTACATCGGGTAGATGCACCACTTGTCGCCGGTGTTGTGGTGATGGGCACGGCGCACGCGGTACAGCGCGGGGTCGCGCATGTTGATGTTGGTGCTGGCCATGTCGATCTTCGCGCGCAGGATGGCGGCGCCGTCGGCCACCTGGCCGTCGCGCATGGCGCGGAAGCGCGCGAGGTTCTCCTCGGGCGTGCGGGTGCGGAAGGGGCTGTCGGTGCCGGGCGTGTTGAAGTCGCCGCGGTTCGCGCGCACCTCCTCGGCGGTCTGCTCGTCCACGTAGGCGAGGTCGGCGCCGATCAGGTATTCGGCGGCCTCGTACATGAAGTCGAAGTAGTCGCTCGCAAAGTACTCGTGCGGCTGCAGGGTGCCGGGGGCGCTGGGGCGGTCGGCCAGGTAGGTTTCGTAGCCCAGCCACTTCACCGCGTCGCGGATGGAATCGACGTATTCCTGGTCTTCCTTCTCGGGGTTGGTGTCGTCGAAGCGCAGGTGGCTCACGCCGCCGTATTCCTTGGCCAGCTCGAAGTTAAGCCAGATGCTCTTGGCGTGGCCGATGTGCAGGTAGCCGTTGGGCTCGGGCGGAAAACGCATGCGCACCTTGGCCGGATCGGCCATGCCCTGCGCGTGATGAGCGGCGTTGCCGGGCGATCCGCCCCACTTGCGGCCAGAATAGGCACCCTGCGCGAGGTCGTTCTCGATCACATGGCGCAGGAAATTGCTTGGTGCAGCTGTCGTCTTGGTGCCGCTTTTGTCGGTCGGGGAGGTCATCGCGGCATTTTAGGGGGCACCCCCTATGGGTTACCTTTGGCAACGTTCTTCACATTGGCCGGTGCACCCCGTTTGCATTTGCCGCGTTCAATACACCACATGGGCGGTCCGGGTCCGGACTGTCCAGCCAAACAAGGAGAGCAGGATCATGAGCTTCACACGTTCAACCTTTTTCAAGTGGGCCGCCGCGGGCGTCGTGGCAGCCGGTGCATTGTTTGCCGCCACCTCGGCCAGCGCCCGCAGCGACGTGAGCTGGTCGATCGGCGTCGGCGTCCCCGGCGTGGCCGTGGGCGTTGGCAGCCCGGCCTACTACCCGGCCCCGGTCTACGTGCCGCCGGCCCCCGTCTACTACGCGCCGCCGCCCCCGGTTTACTACCGCCCGCCGCCGGTCTACTACCGTCCGGCCCCCGTTTACTACGGCCCGCCGGCCTATTACGGCCCGCGCTACTACGGTCGCGGCTACTACCGCGGCCATGGCCACTGGCGCTAAAAAGCCACGGCAATCGTGACTGAATGAAAAAAGCCGGCCCCGAAAGGGCCGGCTTTTTCTTTGGGCGCTCGCCCGGCCGATTTCACATCGCGCGAAAAAGATGGGCGTAGAGCCGGCTGACCGGAATCTTCTCGGCCCGCCCGCGCAGCATCAGGTGCAGCTTGCCGGCCTCGTCGCGGTGCACCGACTCGATGGCCGAACTGCGCACCACCACCGCCCGGTGCACCTGCCAGAAGGTGTCGGCGTCGAGCTGGGGCAGCAGCTGCTTCAGCGGCGTGCGGATCAGGTATTCGTGCGTGGCGGTCAGCACGCGCAGGTATTTGTCGGCCGCCTCGAAATAAAGCACTTCGTCGATGGGCACCATGCGCACGGTGCTGCCGCCGGCGTCGCTGGCGGCGATCATGCGCAGCGGGGCGGGTGTAGCCGTGGCGACTCCTGCGCCGGCGGCGCCCAGCACCTGGCGCCATTGGGCGAGCGTCTGTTCCAGCGCCGCATCCGCCAGCGCGGGCGTGGCCGCCGGCTGCCGCGCGGCCAGCGCCTGTTGCAGGCGGCCCACGGTCTTGCGCAGGCGGTCGGGCTGCACCGGCTTGAGCACGTAGTCGATGGCCTGCGCCTCGAAGGCGCGGGCGGCGTATTCGTCGTAGGCCGTCACGAACACCAGCTGGGGCATGGGTGCTTCGTCGGCGGGCCAGCAGTCGGCCAGTTCGGCGGCGGCGCCCAGGCCATCGAGCCCGGGCATGCGGATGTCGAAGAAAAGCACCTGCGGCAGCAAGCGCAACGCCTCGCGCACGGCGCTGCGGCCGTCGCCCGCGGTGGCGACGATCTGCAGTTCGGGCCATGCCGCGGCCAGTTCGGCCTTGAGGGCCTGGGCCAGAAGGGGCTCGTCCTCGGCGATGAGGGCGGTGGGGGATGCAGTGGTCATCTTGTCGTTGTTTTCGTGTTGCATTCAGGCGGGTGCCGGAAAGCTCAGCGTGGCGAGGGTGCCGCCCGAAGGCGAGGGCGCCAGGCTCATGCCGCCGCGCTCGCCGTACACCGTGGCCAGCCGCTCGCGCACCTGCTCCAGCCCGAAGCCGCTGCCCTGCGACGGCGGTGCCGCGCCGAGGCCCACGCCGGTGTCGCTCACCTCGATCACCAGCAGGCCGCCTTCTTCTTGCCGGCGCGCACGCACGACGATCTCGCCGCCTTCCACCTTCGGCTCCAGCCCGTGGCGGATGCTGTTCTCCACCAGCGGCTGCAGCAGCAGCGGCGGCACCGGCGCGTCGCGCAGATCCTGCGGCAGGTCGAGCGTGTAGCGCAGCCGGTCGCCCATGCGCACCGACATCAGCTCCAGGTAGTCGCCCAGCCGCTCGAACTCGGCCGCCAGCGGATGCGAGAGCGCGCGCGAGCCGCTGAGCGTCATGCGCAGGTAGCTGTTGAGGCGGTCGAGCATGGCCACGGCGCGGGGCGGGTCGACGGTGATCAGCACGCGCAGGTTGGCCAGCGTGTTGAAGAGCATGTGCGGCTCCAGCTGCGTCTCCAGCAGCTTCAGCCGTGCCTCGGTGGCATTGCGCTGCGCCAGCTCGATCTGGCTCTGCATGTGCTTGCTCTTGCCGAGGCTGTAGAAGAAGAAGCACATGCCGACGGTCGCGATGATGGTGATCGTGACGCCGGTCGCCAGCTTGTGGCCCTTGAAGTCGAGGAAGTCGTACCGGGGCGCGCCGAACACGGCGTCGCCGATGAGATTGCCCACGAAGAAACCGACGGCCACGCCCAGCGCGATCAGCATGAAGCCCCAGGGCCAGTTCGGCCAGTGGGTTTCACTGGCCCCGCTGAGCAGGAGCCGCCCTGTGTCGATGAACAGCCAGCTGATCATCCCGATGGCCAGCGAATAGACCAGATGGCCGGCCCAGTTCTCGCCCCCCGTGATGGTCATCGCGATGGCGATGAGGCAGCAGAAGACGGCGGTGATCAGGCCATGCCGCAGCATGTCCCGGATGTTTTCCGCGCGGAAGCGGTGCAGCGGCGTCGTGGAATTCATCCGCGGTCCTGGCCCCCCAGCGCGCGGCGCTCGCGTTCGACCAGCCGGTCGTAGAAGCCGCCGCCCGGTGCGATGAACCAGACCACCGCCCCATGGATCAGGAGCCCCAGCCCCCAGCCCATGAGCGGATACATCGCCCAGCTGCGACCGTTGGCGGCCGAGATGGTGACCAGCCCCAGGTTGACCAGCACATAGACGAAGGCGTGGATGTACCAGCCCATCTTGGCGCCGGCGCGGCGGCGGGCGAGGCGCTCGACGTCGCAGCGGGAGGAATCGGAGGACGATGCGTAGGAAGTCATGACAGCTCCTTGTATTGGACAGGAATGAAATCGGTGGTCGCCACGGCAGGCTGCGGCGCCGCCTGCAGGGCCGCGCGCTGGCGCAGCTCCTCGGTGGTGTCGCCTGGGCCCTCGGGCTTCCAGCCGGGCGGCTTCACGAGGTAGCCGACGAAGGCGCGCACCGAGCGGGCCGAGGCGAGGTCGCGAAAGAGCGCGCGCCACTGGCCGAACTCGATCTCCAGGATGTTGTGCGTGGTGACCGGGTTGACGAGGCCGTAGCGGCAGGGCACGTCGGCGCGCTCGGGGATGTAGGTGCCGAACAGGCGGTCGAACACGATCAGCACGCCGCCGTAGTTGCCGTCCAGGTATTCCAGGTTCGAGGCATGGTGCACGCGGTGGGCCGAGGGGGTGTTGAGCACCCATTCGAGAGGGCCCAGGCGCGGGATCCAGGTCGCGTGGATCCAGAACTGGTACAGCAGGTTCAGCGTGAGCATCAGCAGGATCACCCGCGGCGGCATGCCCAGCAGCGGCGCCAGCATGAAGAAGGCGAGGGTGCCGGTGAGGCGGCCGGTCCAGCCGAAGCGGTAGGCGGCCGACAGGTTCAGCTGGTTCGGCGAATGGTGGATGGCATGGGTGCACCAGAACCACCGCACGCGGTGCGCGGCGCGGTGGTACCAGTAGTAGCAGAACTCCTGGCCGATGAAGCAGGCCGCCCAGCCGGTCCAGTGGTCCATCGGCAGGGTGAAGAGGCGGTGGGCGTAGAACCAGTCCATCGCGCCGGTCCAGAAGGCCAGGGGCAGCAGCCAGCGCAGGGGGTATTCGCGCACCAGGAAGTCGAACACCGAGACGCCGGCGGCTTTCCAGTCGTAGCTGCGCCAGCCGTTGCGCCACGAAAGCACCAGGGCCTCGGCGATGGAGGCGACGAGCACCACCGTGACGGAAACCTTGAGGATCAGCAGGAGCGCGTTCATGGCGGCGTTTCTTCTTCTGGAAGTGGTGGCCCGGGAATATTAGGCGGCGCGGGCGGCGGCAGCCATAGCGTCAGTGCGGATGGCCAGCTTCCACAGGCGCGCGGCGCGGGCCGCGAACACACCGGTGAACGCGCCGTACAGCACGGGCACCACGAGTGCGAGGGTGGGCTGGTGGCGCAGCTCGGGGTGCATGGCCAGGGCTGCGCCGACCACGTACTTGGTCAGGAAGATGCCCATCATGAGCATCAGCGGCACCGGGCTGCCGGCCACGTCGAACTGGCGGGTGGCCGCGTCGTAGCGGGTGGCGGCGTGCAGCGGGCGCCGCAGCACCAGGGCGGCCATCACGGCGGCGGCGGCGGCCCAGCCCAGCAGGGCGCCGAAGGAGTCGCCGAAGACCGAGGCCACGCCGTACAGCGACAGGCCGCCCATGGCGACGGGCATCAGCGTGACGCGGGTCAGGCTCACCTGGTTGGCCAGCAGTTGCCGGGCGCCGAGCCACAGCAGCAGGAAGAAGACGGCGAACACCCACTTGGGCGTGTGAAGGATGATCTGCATCAGCATGGCGGCACTCCGTTGAAGGTGAAAGGTGAAGAAAAGCTGAAAAGGCGGCGCAAGGGAATCGATGGGGTGGACTGTGCCGGCGGCCCCCCATGCCCGCCATCGCCGTGCGACGGAATGCGCGCAGGCGGCGCCAATTGCAGCCGGGCGGCGCGAATTGCGGGGTTTCGCGGCAATTCGGGGAGGCTTCGAGGAGGCTCCGACGGGGCGCCAGCCAGCTTTACCGCCGCTTTACGGCCCAGCAAAGAGCCGGACTACCATCCGCGCTGTACTACGCTGGTCCGCACCTCTGCACCTTTCGCACGCACCGTCCATGGAACAAGAAAAACCAATCGAGCCTCTGCCTTCCACCGTGTCTCCCACGCATCCGACGGTACGCAGACGCCGTTGGATGGGCAGCCTGCTGGCCCTGCTGCTGCTGGCGGTGCTGGGCGGCGGCGCCTGGTATCTGGTCCAGCGCTCGAAGATGCCGGTTGCCGGCCCTGGTGCGGGCCCCGGCGCCGGGCGGCAGGGCGGTCCCGGAGGCCCGGGCGGGCCGGGGGGGCGTGGTGGCGGCGGCGGCGCGGCCTCCAGCACGGTCGGCATCGCGACCGCCCGGCAGGCCGACATCCCCGTGCAGCTCGAGGCGCTGGGCACCGTCACGCCGCTGGCCAACGTGATCGTCCAGCCGCAGGTGTCGGGCGTGCTCACGGCGGTGCTCTTCCAGGAAGGGCAGATGGTCAAGAAGGGCGACGTGCTCGCCACCATCGATCCGCAGCCGTTCCAGAACGCGCTCGGCCAGGCCACCGGCGCACGCCAGCGCGACGAGGCGCAGCTCGCGGCGGCGCGCGTCACGCTGCAGCGCTACCAGACCCTGCTGGGCCAGGACTCGATCGCCCGGCAGGACGTGGACACCCAGGCCGCGCTGGTCAAGCAGCTCGAAGGCACGGTGGCCATCGACCGCGCCAACGAGAACACCGCCAAGCTCAATCTCGCCTGGAGCCGCATCACCGCGCCGGTGAGCGGGCGCATCGGCCTGCGGCCGGTGGACGCGGGCAATTACATCTCCACCGGCACCACCAACGGCGTCGCCACCATCACTCAGATCGCGCCGATCGACGTCGAGTTCGCCATCCCGCAGGACCGCGTGCCCGAGGTGCAGGAGCGCCTGGCCCAGGGCGCCAAGCTCGACGCCACCGCCTTCGACCGCACCCGCACGCGCCGGCTGGCGAACGGCACTTTCTCCACGCTGGACAACCTGGTCGACACCGCCACCGGCACCGTCAAAGCCAAGGCCCGCTTCACCAACGCCGACAACGCGCTGTTCCCGAACCAGTTCGTCAACCTGCGGCTGCTGCTGCGCACCGTGAGCAGCGCCGTGGTGGTGCCCGTCACCGCGCTGCGCCACGGCCCCAACGGCGACTACGTGTACGTGCTGAACGAGGACAGCACCGTGTCGCAGCGGCCGGTGACGCGCGGCGAATCGAGCGTGGACAACGTCGCGATCATGTCGGGCCTGAAGGCCGGCGAGCAGGTCGTGACCGAAGGCGGCGACCGGCTGAAGGACGGCGCGCGGGTGCAGACCCAGGCCGACCGTCCGGCCGGCGCGGCGTCGGCGCCGGCAGGCGGTACGCATCGCGGCCGCCGCCAGGGTGGTGGCGCAGGTACCGGCGGGCCCGGTGCGCCCAGGGGCGGTGAAGCCGCTCCGGCTGCTGCTGCCCCCACAGCCCCTGCAGCCCCCGCAGCCCCTGCAGCCCCGGCCGCATCCCCGGCGCCCTCGGCCGAATCGGCCCCTGCTGCCCCTGCAACCCCCGCCAAGCTCCCTACCGCCGAGCAGCGCCAGCGCATGCTCGACTCCGCCAAGGACAACCCCGAGCAGCTCGAACGCCGCAAGCGTTTCCTCGAGGCGCTGGACCGCGGCGACCCGGCCGCGCTGGAACGCTGGCAGCGCATGTCCGAAGGCCGCGGCGGCGAAGGCGCGCAGGGCAGGCGCGGCAACCAATGACGAGCGGTCCTTGCAGTAGCAGTAGTAGCAGCAGCACGGAGGCCCCACGTTGAGCCCGTCACGTCCGTTCATCCTCCGGCCGGTGGCGACTTCGCTGCTGATGGTCGCCATCGTGCTGGCCGGCCTGGTGGCGTTCCGCTTCCTGCCGCTGTCGGCGCTGCCGCAGGTCGACTACCCGACCATCCAGGTCCAGACGCTCTACCCCGGGGCCAGCCCCGAGGTGATGAGCAACACCGTCACCGCGCCGCTGGAGCGCCAGTTCGGCCAGATGTCGGGGCTCGACCGCATGAGCTCGACCAGCGCCGCGGGCGTGTCGATCATCACGCTGCAGTTCTCGCTGGGCCAGACGCTGGACGTGGCCGAGCAGGAGGTGCAGGCCGCCATCAACGCCGGCGGCTCGCTGCTGCCGGCCGACCTGCCGGCGCCGCCGGTGTACGCCAAGGTCAACCCGGCCGACGCGCCGGTGCTCACGCTCTCAATCACCTCCGACACGCTGCCGCTCACCGACGTGCAGAACCTGGTCAACACCCGGCTCGCTCAGAAGATCAGCCAGGTCTCTGGCGTGGGGCTGGTGTCGCTCAGCGGCGGGCAGCGCCCTGCGATGCGCATCCAGGCCAACACCCAGGCTCTGGCGGCCAACGGCATCGGGCTGGACACGCTGCGCACCGCGATCTCGGCGGCCAACTCCAACGGGGCCAAGGGCAGCTTCGACGGGCCCAAGCGCGCCTACACGATCAATTCGAACGACCAGCTGATGACGGTCGACGACTACAAGAACCTGATCGTCTCGTACAAGAACGGTGCGCCGATCCGCATGGTCGACGTGGCGCAGGTGGTCAGCAGCGCCGAGAACAACCAGCTCGCCGCCTGGGCCGGCAACAAGGCCGACGGCACCAGCAAGCTGTCGCCCGCGATCATCATGAACGTGCAGCGCCAGCCCGGCGCGAACGTGATCGCCACCGTCGACGCCATCAAGAAGCAGCTGCCCGAGCTGCAGGCCGGCCTGCCGGCCGGGCTGAAGATCGAGGTGCTCAGCGACCGCACCGCCGGCATCCGCGCCTCGGTGCAGCACGTCGAGATGGAACTGGTGCTGGCCGTGGTGCTCGTGGTGCTGGTGATCTTCGCCTTCCTGGGCAGCCTGCGCGCCACCGTCATCGCGAGCATCGCGGTGCCGATCTCGCTGATCGGCACCTTCGGGCTGATGTACCTGCTGGGCTACAGCCTGAACAACCTGAGCCTGATGGCGCTGACCATCGCCACCGGCTTCGTGGTGGACGACGCGATCGTGATGATCGAGAACATCGCGCGGTACATCGAGGAGGGCGAGAAGCCGCTGCAGGCCGCGTTCAAGGGCGCCACGCAGATCGGCTTCACCATCATCTCGCTGACGGTGTCGCTCATTGCGGTGCTGATCCCGCTGCTCTTCATGGGCGACGTGGTCGGCCGCCTGTTCCGCGAGTTCGCGGTGACGCTGGCCATCACCATCCTGATTTCCGCGGTCGTCTCCCTCACGCTGGTGCCGATGATGTCGGCGCGCTGGCTCAAGCACGAAGAAAAGAAGCAGGTCTCCGACAAGGGCTTCGGCGCGCGCGCCCAGCGTTTTTTCAGCGGCGTGATGGTGCGCTACGACCGCTCGCTGCACTGGGTGATCGACCACCAGGCGCTCACGCTGCTGGTCGCGCTGCTCACCATGGTGCTGACCGTGGTGCTGTACCTCACCATCCCCAAGGGTCTGTTTCCCACGCAGGACACCGGCCAGCTCCAGGCCCGCGTGCAGGCTGCGCAGGACGTGTCGTTCGATCGCATGTCGCAGCTGCAGCTGCAGGCGGCGCAGGCCATCCTCGAAGACCCGGCGGTCGAGAACCTCAGCTCCTTCGTTGGCGTCGACGCGGCCAACAACACGATGCTGCACACCGGCAGCATGCTCATCAACCTCGCGAAGGACCGCGACAGCCAGCAGGTCGTGATGGACCGCCTGCGCGAGCGCGTGCGGCAGGTGGCGGGCGTCACGCTGTACCTGCAGCCCACGCAGGACCTCACCATCGACGCCGAGACCGGCCCGACCGAATACCGCATGTCGCTCGAGGGCGTGGACAGCGCCGCCATCACCGAGTGGATGAAGAAGCTCGTTGCGAAGCTGCAGGAATCGGACAAGGTGCGCAATGTGAGCAGCGACGCCGGCGCCCAGGGTCTGGCGGCTTTCGTGAACGTGAACCGCGACACGGCTGCGCGGCTGTCGATCACCGCGAGCACCGTGGACGACGCGCTCTACAGCGCCTTCGGCCAGCGCATCGTCTCGACCATCTTCACCGAGACCAACCAGTACCGGGTGATCCTCGAGGCCCAGCCCGGCATGGTGAACACGCCGCAGACGCTGGGGCAGCTGAGCCTGATCGCCGGCTCCGGCACCGCGACGCCGCTGTCGGCCATTGCGCAGATCAGCGAGCAGCAGGCGCCGCTGCAGATCACTCACGTGGCGCAGTATCCGGCGAGCACGCTGAACTTCGACACCGCGCCCGGTGTTTCGCTCGGGGCTTCGGTCGATGCGATTCGCGCGGCGGCGAAGGAAATCGGGCTGCCGAGCAGCGTGACGATGACCTTCCTCGGGGCTTCGGGGGCTTACGAGAAATCGTTGTCTAACCAGCTGTGGCTGATTCTTGCCGCCGTGGTGTGCGTGTACATCGTGCTGGGGGTGCTGTACGAGAGTTACGTGCATCCGCTGACCATCCTGTCGACGCTGCCTTCGGCCGGGGTTGGGGCGCTGCTGGCGCTGATGATCACGGGCAACGACCTGGGGGTGATCGGGATCATCGGGATCATCCTGCTGATCGGCATCGTGAAGAAGAACGCGATCATGATGATCGACTTTGCGATCGATGCGGAGCGGACACAGGGGAAGTCTCCTCGGGAAGCGATTCACCAGGCTGCCTTGCTGCGGTTTCGGCCGATCTTGATGACGACGCTGGCGGCGTTGTTCGCTGCGGTGCCGTTGATGTTCAGTTTCGGTGATGGGGCTGAGTTGCGGCGGCCGCTGGGGTTGGCGATTTTTGGGGGGTTGATCGTCAGTCAGCTGCTGACCTTGTTCACTACGCCGGTTATTTATTTGGCGTTTGATCGGTTGGGTGGGGGGAGTGCTCGGCGGGTTGAGATTGAGGAGGAGGCGGTTTGACTTTGCTTGCCTCTGGTCGTTTTGCCTTCCGGGGCCGGGTCTCGCCCCGGCGGGCGACCTACTTTTCTTTGCTTCGCCAAAGAAAAGTAGGCAAAAGAAAGGCGACCCTACTGTCTGTGTCCCTCCGCTTCGCTACGGGCAACCTGCGGTGCTCGGCGCAGGAGGGGGTCCGCAGAACTCGCTTCGCTCAAACAGCTGCGGCCCTGATCCCTCCTGCGCCTGCGCTCCTCGGCACAGCCAGAAGGGAGCGATCCGCGCCATCGCTTCGCTCGGCTTCTGAACAGACTCCTCGGGCCTTCGCTTTGCTCGGCGGTGCTTTTCGTTCCCATGGCCTGAGCAACCCCAATGGCCCATTCCAAGCCCAGCAGGCGCAAAGCGCCTGCTGGGCACCCGCGGCCGAGCGCAGCGATGGCCCGCAGGTTTGCAATCCCCTCTGGCTGCGCCGAGGAGCGCAGCGTTTCGCGGATCAGGGCTCGCCCTTGTCTGAGCGAAGCGAGTTTGGGCGAGACCCCGCGAAACGCGAGCACCGCAGGTTGCCCCGTAGCGCAGCGAAGGGGTCGCAGACAGTGGGGTCGCTTTTTCTTTGCTTACTTTCTTTTGGCGAAGCAAAAGAAAGTGAGTCGGCCGCCGGGCCGAGACCCGGCCCCGGGAAAGAAACCCTCAGCACGCTCCCACAAGGAGCAGCGAGATGAATCTATCCCTGCCCTTCGTCCGCCGCCCCATAGGCACAGTGCTACTGACCATAGGCGTAGCCCTGGCCGGCATAGCAGCCTTCTTCGTCCTCCCAGTCTCCCCCCTCCCGCAGGTCGACTACCCCGTCATCTCGGTAAGAGCCTCGATCCCCGGAGCGAGCCCGGAGACGATGGCCACCAGCGTAGCCACCCCGCTGGAGCGCCACCTCGGAACAATCGCAGGCGTCAACGAAATGACGTCGACGAGTTCGGTCGGCTCCACCCGCGTCACGCTGCAGTTCGACCTCAGCCGCAACATCGACGGTGCGGCCCGCGAGGTGCAGGCCGCCATCAACGCGAGCCGCATCGACCTGCCCGCCACGCTGCGCAGCAACCCGACCTACCGCAAGGCCAACCCGGCGGCGTCGCCGGTGATCATCCTGGCGCTCACGTCCAAGACCAAGACACCAGGCCAGATCTATGACGCCGTGTCGAACATCGTCAGCCAGCGCCTGTCGCAGGTGGACGGCGTGGGCGACGTGGAGATCGGCGGGGGCTCGCTGCCCGCCGTACGCATCGAACTGCTGCCGTTCGCTCTCAACCGCTACGGCATCAGCACCGAGGACGTGCGCGCCGCCATCCAGGCGTCGAACGCGAACCGGCCCAAGGGCATGGTGCAGGGCGACGGGCGCAAGCTGCAGATCTACACGCAGACGCCTGCGCTGCGCGCGAGCGACTACGCGTCGATGGTGATCGCCTGGCGCAACGGCGCGGCGGTGCGGCTGCAGGACGTGGCGGAGGTGGTCGACGGCGTGGAGGACACGCGCACGCTGGGTCTCTTCAACGGCGAGCCGGCGATCATCGTGCTGATCACCCGGCAGCCCTCGGCCAACATCATCGAGACGGTGGACAGTGTGCGGGCGCTGTTGCCCGAGCTGCAGGCCCAGCTGCCGCCCGACGTGACGCTGCAGGTGGCGTCGGACAGCACCAACTCCATCCGCGGCTCGCTGCGCGAGGTGGAGCTCACGCTGGTCATTTCCGTCATCCTGGTGGTGCTGGTGGTGAGCCTGTTCCTGCGCAGCGTGCGAGCGACGATCGTGCCTGCGGTGGCGACGGTGGCGGCGCTGCTGGGCACCTTCGGGGTGATGTACCTGCTGGGCTTCAGCCTCAACAACCTGAGCCTGATGGCGCTCACGGTGGCCACCGGCTTCGTGGTGGACGACGCCATCGTGGTGCTCGAGAACACCAGCCGGCACATAGAGTCGGGCATGACGCGCATGAAGGCGGCGTTGCTGGGCGCGAAGGAGGTGGGTTTCACCGTGCTGTCGATCAGCGTGTCGCTGGTGGCGGTGTTCATCCCGCTGCTGTTCATGGGCGGGCAGGTGGGGCGGCTGTTCCGCGAGTTCGCGGTGACGCTGTCGGCGGCGGTGCTGATCTCGCTGGTGATCTCGCTGACCACCACGCCGATGATGTGCGCCTGGATGCTCAAGCCCGGCGGCGAGCACGACAAAAACAAGCCGCAGGGCAGGCTGGGCCGTATCGCCGCGCGCAGCTACGACTGGATGCTCAAGCGCTACGAGAGCAGCCTCGACTGGGCCCTGGACAGCAAGGCGCTGGTGATGCTGATCCTGGTGGCGGTGGTCGGGCTGAACGTGTACCTGTTCAGCGCGGCGCCCAAGGGCTTCTTCCCGCAGCAGGACAGCGGCCAGCTCAACGGCGGCCTGCGGGCCGACCAGAGCATCTCTTCGCAGGCGCTCGGCGAGAAGCTGCGGCAGGTGGTCGACATCATCCGCAAGGACGAGGCGGTCGACACCGTGGTGGGCTTCACCGGCGCGGGCCGGGCAGGGGGCGGCTTCATGTTCGTCAACCTGAAGCCGGCGAACCAGCGCAAGGACAGCGGCCTCGCGGTCATCGCGCGGCTGCGCCCGCAGCTCAACCAGGTGACCGGCCTGCGCGTGTTCCTGGGCACGGTGCAGGACGTGCGCTCGGGCGGCCGGGCAAGCAACTCGACCTACCAGTACACGCTCAAGAGCGACAACGTCGCAGACCTGCGCACCTGGGCCGTGAAGCTGGCCGACGAGCTCAAGCTGCAGCCGGTGCTGACCGACATCGACACCGACCAGGACCAGAACGGCGTGGAAACGGTGGCCAAGGTCGACCCCGACAGCGCGCGCAGGCTGGGCCTGACATCCACGGCCATCGACAACGCGCTCTACAACGCCTT
The DNA here is from genome assembly GCF_041154425.1 of Variovorax sp. V15. Taxonomy (NCBI): domain Bacteria; kingdom Pseudomonadati; phylum Pseudomonadota; class Betaproteobacteria; order Burkholderiales; family Comamonadaceae; genus Variovorax; species Variovorax sp. V15. The sequence goes on along the minus strand of NZ_AP028659.1, from coordinate 4,382,538 downwards.
CGGCCAGCGGCAGGTGGCGACCATCTACACCGAGCTGAACCAGTACCACGTGGTGATGGAATGGGCGCAGCGCTACACGCGCAGCCCGAACTCGCTGAGCGACGTCTACGTGCCGGCCACCAGGACGTCGGTGGTGGGTGGGCAGACCGTGACCACGCAGGTGGCGGCGAGCAGCACGTCGACGGGGTCTTCGTCTTCTTCCTCGTCGAGTTCGTCGTCTTCCTCCTCGTCCTCGTCCGCCGCAGCCGCGGCCACCGTGCCGGTGTCGGCCAACGCGGCGCTGCGCAACGCATCGACGGGCAACGTGCTGAGCAACACGGCCACCGCGCTCGTGCCGCTGTCGGCGGTCGCGAAGTTCGAGGAGCAGTCGGTGGCCACCTCGGTGAGCCATGAAGACGGGGAGCTGGCCACGACCATCTCGTTCAACCTCGCCGAGGGCGCCAACCTGGGTGACGCGCGCGAGGCCATCGCCAAGGCAGAGGCCAACATCGCCATGCCCACCAACGTGCGCGGCGCGTTCGCGGGCACGGCGGCGAGCGCGCAGCAGTCGCAGGGCCAGCAGGCGATGCTGATCCTGGCGGCGCTGATCGTGATCTACATCGTGCTGGGCATCCTGTACGAGAGCCTGGTGCACCCGATCACGGTGCTGTCGACGCTGCCTTCGGCGGGCGTGGGCGCGGTGCTGGCGCTGCTGATGTTCCGCATGGAGTTTTCCATCATCGCGCTGATCGGCGTGTTCCTGCTGATCGGCATCGTGAAGAAGAACGCCATCCTGATCATCGACTTCGCGCTCGAGGCCGAGCGCCAGCGCGGGCTCACGCCGCTGGAGGCGGTGCGCGAGGCGTGCCTGCTGCGCTTCCGCCCGATCCTGATGACGACCATGGCGGCCGCGCTCGGCGCGCTGCCGCTGGCCATCGGCTTCGGCGAGGGGGCCGAGCTGCGCCGTCCGCTGGGCGTGGCCATCATCGGCGGGCTGATCGCGAGCCAGCTGCTGACCCTGCTGACGACGCCGGTGGTGTACCTGCTGCTCGACAAGCTGCGCCGCCGCAGCGCCAACGAGCGCGAGCTGAGCCGCGTGACGCCCGCCTGAGCGAGAAACGACAACGACATGAACGCACTGTTTACTTCCACTTCCCGCTTTTCGTTTTCGGCGCTCGCGCTGGCCGCCATGCTCGCGGGCTGCGCGGTCGGCCCGCGCTACGAGCAGCCGGCCACCGCCGCGTCGGCCAACTGGAAGGAGCAAAAGGCCGCCGAAGGCTGGCTGCCCGCGGCGCCGGCCGACGCGCTCGACCGCGGCGAATGGTGGAGGCTCTTCGGCGACGCCACGCTCGACGACCTGGCCGGCCGCGTGCAGGTGTCGAACCAGAACATCGCCGCCGCGGTGGCCAACTACACGCAGGCCCAGGCGCTGGTGCGCGGCGAGCGCGCGGCGCTGTTCCCGTCGGTGTCGCTCGACGGCAGCGGCAAGCGCTCGGGCACGGTGGGTGGCAGCAGCACGTCGAGCCCGTCGAACAGCTTCTCGGCATCGTTGGGCGCGAGCTGGACGCCCGACGTCTGGGGCCGGCTGCGCGAGGCGGTGAGCAGCGCGCAGGCCAACGCGCAGGCCAGCGAGGCCGACCTGGCCGCGGCGCGGCTGTCGGCCATCGGCGACCTGGCGACCAACTATTTCTCGCTGCGCGAGGCCGATGCGGAGATCGTGCTGCTCGACGAGACCATCCAGGGCTACCAGCGCGCCTTCGACATCACCAGCAATCGCTATGCCGCCGGCATTGCCGCGCAGACCGACGTGCTGCAGGCGCAGACGCAGCTGGTGAATGCCAAGGCCGAGCGCGTGGGCCTGCAGCGCACGCGCGCCACCTACGAGCATGCCATCGCGGCGCTGATCGGCGTGGCGCCGGCCGACTTCAGCCTGCCCGCCGCGCAATGGACGCCCACGGTGCCCGGCGTGCCGCTGGGCGTGCCCTCGACGCTGCTGCAGCGCCGTCCCGACATCGCGGCGGCCGAACGCTCGGTGGCGGCGGCCAATGCGCAGATCGGCATTGCGCGCGCGGCGTACTTTCCGAACATCAGCCTCACGGCGTCGGTCGGCAGCAGCAACGTCAGCCGCGTGAAGGACCTGTTCAGCTCGTCCAACACGCTGTGGGGGCTGGGGCTGTCGGTTGCGCAGGTGGTGTTCGACGCAGGCGCGATCGCGGCCAATGTCGATTCGGCGAAGGCGGGCTACGAATCCAGCGTGGCGCGCTATCGCCAGACCGTGCTCACGGCCTTCCAGGCGGTGGAAGACCAGCTCACCGCGAGTGCGACGCTCGCGCAGCAGGAGGGCCTGCGCCGCGAGGCCTCGGCGGCGGCGGACAAGACCGAGCAGCAGCTGCTCAACCGCTACCGCGCGGGGCAGGTCAGCTACACCGACGTGGTCACGGCACAGGCCGCCGCGCTCAGCGCGCGACGCACGCTGGTGCAGCTGCAGGTCAACCGCCAGACCACGGCCATCGCGTTGATCCAGGCGATGGGCGGTGGCTGGCAGGCCGGGTGGATGGACGGCGCCGCGCAGGCGCAGCCCGCCACGTTGCCTGCCACGCGGTAAGCGCGGCGAGCGCCGATACCACCTGATCGGCGCGGGCGGTCGTCAATGCGCCGGGCGGTCCATGGTGTGACCCAGGTAGTCCTTGTCGGTCACGAGAACCCACAGCGCCAGCACCAGGATCACCGCGGCCACGAGCACCGCGTTGACCATCGCCGTCTCGGTGCCGCGGAAGCCTAGCACCCAGGGCGATATTGCGAGCCAGGCCGCCAGCGCGACCTCGGTCCATTCTTCCCACTGCCGGGGCACGAAGGTCGCACCCAGGGCCACCGCGCCGAGCACGATGCCGGTCGCCACCATCGTCCACATGGCGGCCGTCATGCCCGAAAAGCCCAGGACCCAGGGCGAGACGATCAGCCAGGCGCCGGCGGCGGCGTTGACGGGGTCTTGCCAATGCTTCACTTGCTTCATGGTCATTACCTCCTGTCGCGACAAGGCGCCGCGACAGTTTTTTGACCCATGGCGCTGGGAAGGGGTTCCTGCCGGCGGGGCGCCGCGCCTAGAGTGGCAACTCCAATGTTTCCCACTTGCGCAGCATGGTCACCTGCCGGCGGAGGTAGTCGGTCGGCATCGCCTGGGAACCCCAGACGGGAATACGGCCAGCGTACTCTCCTAGCAGCCAGAACTGGCGCGCTGCCATGAAGCGCGGGATGGCGGCGAGATCGGCGTCCGGAACCGGCCGCGCCTCGCGATAGGCGGAGATGAAGTGCCGCCACTGCTGCGCTGCCTTGTCGCTCAGGACGCCATCGACCGTGCGGGGATGCAGGTTCCACGGATAGACGGCCAGTTCGTAGGCGAGGCAGCCGGGGCCTGCTTCGTCGAAGTCGAAGAACACCGCCTCGCGCCGCGCTTGCGCGTCGATCTGGATGAAGTTGTTGCTGCCGTGCGCGTCGCCGTGGCACAGCACCTGGCTGAGTTCGCCCAGGGCCAGAATGGCGGCTTGCAGGCGCTCGCCGAGTTCCTCGAACTGGGGGCGCAGTTCGGCGGTCATGGTTGGCGCGCGCAGCAGGCCTTGCAGTGGCCGCTGCAGCAGGTAGTCCAGGTCCAGGCGGTAGGCACTCTCCGGGCCGGCGTAGCTTTCGCCTGCGGTGTGCAGAACTGCAAGCCCGCGCGCGAAGGCTTCGATGTCGAGGGCCGTGTCACCGGTGAACTCGCCCGGCAGGTGCTCGAAGAGCATCAGCGCGCGCGGGCCTTCCGGCAGCGGCACCTCGATGGCGATCTCGCCGCCGGCAGTCGGCACGCAGCGCGAGACGCGGCACCCGGCTTCAGCCCAATGCTCCAGCGCTGCCGCCTCGAACTGCAGATTGGGCGCGCCGCGCGGACGTTCCGCACTGAGCCTCGCTACTAGGCTCCGTCCGTCCGTAAGACCCAGTCGGTAGACCTGATTGAAGCTGCGGCGAAGGAATTCGCTCTCGACCACCTCGCTCAGGCCGTAGTGCTCCTGCACGAGCATCGCGATGCTCGCGGCGGTCGGTGTGGATTGCGCGATTTCCAGTTTCATCCGACGCTCCCGAAAGGAAAAAGGGCGCGATTATGCGGGCTTGCGGCAGGCGGGGCCGGAAACTCGTCTTTCCTTCTTCAAGGAGATCGTCGATGCGCAGCATGGCCAGGTACTGGATCGCGGGCGTTCTCTTTCTTTTCCTTCTGATCGCATCGTCGGTCGCGCAAGTCCAGGCGCAGACCACGCAGAAGGTGGTCGAAATTCCCACCCGGCCCGGGGTGACGCAACGCATGCTCGTGCTTTCGCCGCCCGCGCCGAAGGTCGCCGTGATCCTGTTCGCGGGTGGGCATGGCGGGCTGCAGATATTTCCCAATGGCTCGTTCAACTGGGGTGCCGGGAATTTCCTGGTTCGCACGCGGCAGCTGTTCGCGGACCAGGGGCTGATGGTCGCCGTCGTCGATGCACCGTCGGACAGGCAGAGTTCGCCATACCTGAGCGGCTTTCGCCAGAAGCCGGAGCATGCGGCCGACATCAAGGCGGTCATCGCGTGGATGCGGGAGCAGTCCAAGGTGCCGGTGTGGCTGGTGGGCACCAGCCGTGGCACGCAGTCGGCGGCCTATGTCGCCACCGAGCTTTCAGGCGCCGAGGGGCCGGACGGCATCGTGCTCACGTCGACCATCCTTACCGACCCGAAAGGACGGCCCGTGCCGGCGATGCCGCTGGAGAAGATCCGCGTGCCGGTGCTGGTCGTGCACCATGAGCAGGACGGTTGCTCGCTCTGCGCGTTCTCCAACATGCCGGCGCTCATGGACAAGCTGGGGAACTCGTCGCGAAAGGAACTGTTGAGCTTCAAGGGCGGGGAGAGCAAGGGCGACCCGTGCGAGGCCATGGCGTATCACGGCTTCAACGGGCTCGAGCAGGAGGTCGTTCCGAAGATCGGCGCCTGGATCCTCGCCAGATAGAGCAGGGCCGGTCTTGGCACGAGTTGCCAGCCGCCGGATCGCATTCTTATAATTGAGCACGTACTCAATCAATAAAGACCGCAGCCGACCGCCATGGCCAGACCCAGAAGCGAAGACAAGCGCAACGCGATCCTCGATGCAGCCATTGCCGAGTTCGCCAGCCGGGGCGCGTGGAGCACGCCCACCTCGGCCATCTCGCGCGCGGCAGGCGTGGCCGAGGGCACGCTCTTCACCTACTTCGCGAACAAGGAAGTGCTGGTCAACGAGCTCTACCGCCAGCTGAAGACCGAGCTCGCCGAGGTCATGCTCGCCGACTGGCCCGAGGAGGCGGACCCCAAGACAAAGTACCGCCACATCTGGGACCGCTATGTGTACTGGGGCGTCGACAACCCGGAAAAATTCAAGGTGATGTCGCAGCTCAAGGTGTCGGACCAAGTGAGTGATGAAAGCAAGGCGGCGGGCATGGCGCCGTTCCTGCGGCTGGAGGTGCTGGCGACGGAGTGCATCCGCAACGGCCTGATACGCGACCAGCCGCTGCCCTTCCTCGGCGCGATGCTGGGCGCGATGGCCGAGACCACGATGGTCTTCGTCGCGCAGACCAAGAGCAGGAAAGGGCGCGCCGGCTACTGCGAAGCCGGCTTCGAGACCTTCTGGCGCGGCATCGTCGCCGGCGCCTGAGTCCCCCGCAGATCCCCACGAGAGAGAACCACACCATGCCCAAGCTCAAGCGCCGCCATTTCGTCCTCGGCACCGTGGGGGCCGTCGGCGCCCTCGTCGTCGGCTGGTCGGCCACGCCGGCCGCGTCGCGGCTCGTGCCGGCCCAACCCTTGCCGGCCGCCCCAGGGCAGGTCGCGCTCAACGGCTGGGTCAAGGTGGGCAGCGACAACACGGTCACGCTGATGATGTCGCAGTCGGAAATGGGGCAGGGCACGCACACCGGGCTGTCGATGCTTCTCGCCGAAGAAATGGGCGCCTCGCTCGAGCAGATCCGGCTGGAGACGGCCGGCCTCGACGCCATCTACAACAACCAGGCAGCGATCCTCGATGCGCTGCCTTTCCGGCCCGGCGATGAGGGCGCGGTGAAGCGCTCGACGCAGCACGTGGTCGGCAAGCTGCTGCGCTCGATTCCGGGGCTCTCGGGCACGGGCGGCTCATCGAGCATCACCGACCAGTGGATGCCGCTGCGCGAGGCCGGCGCATCGGCGCGCACCATGCTGCTGGGCGCCGCCGCCGCGCTGTGGCAGGTGCCCGTGGCCGAATGCCGCGCCGAAGCCGGACGCGTTCTGCATGTCAGCGGCAAGAGCGCCACTTTCGGCGAACTGGCCCCGAAGGCCGCGCAGCAGCCGCTGCCGGCGCAGGTGGCTCTGAAGAAGCCTGCCGATTTCAAGCTCATCGGCCAGCCCGCGCGGCGCGTGGACGGCGCGGCCAAGCTCGACGGCTCCGCCGCCTTCGGCCTCGACGTGCTCCCGCCGGGCCTGCTGTACGCGAGCATCGCGATGTGCCCGACCACCGGCGGCCGCGTCGCGAGCTTCGACGCCACGGCGGCGCAGAAGCTGCCGGGCGTGCGCAAGGTGATGGCGCTGGAGCCGGTCGGTGCCACGCTCATCGGCACCGGCGCCACGCCGGGGGGCGTGGCCGTGATCGCCGACACGCCCTACCACGCGATGCGCGCCGTGAAGGCGCTCGCCATCGAATGGGACCACGGCCCGGCCGCCAGCCTTTCGAGCGCCGAGATGATCGAGCGGCTCTCGCAGACGCTGCGCACCAGGCCCGGCAACGCGCAACTGAACGACGGCGACGTGGCCGCCGCGTTCCGGTCATCCGCCAAGACCATCGAGGCCGAGTACCGCGTGCCCTTCCTGGCCCACGCGACCATGGAGCCGATGAACTGCACCGTGCAGTTCAAGGACGGCAAGGCGACCGTCTGGGCGCCGACGCAGGCGCCGGGCTTCACGCGCAACGCCGCGGCCAAGGCGCTGGGCATCGACGCCGTCAAGGTCGAGCTGCACGTGACCTACCTCGGCGGCGGCTTCGGCCGGCGCTACAGCACCGACTTCGTCACCCAGGCCGCCACGCTGGCGCGCGAGACCGGCGGCGCGCCGGTGCAGCTCTTCTGGACGCGCGAGGAGGACATGGCGCACGACTTCTACCGGCCGGCCTACGTCGCGCGATGCAAGGCGGGCTTCGATGCGGCTGGCGCGCTGGTTGCCTGGCAGACCACGACGGCCGGCTCGAGCATGGGCGCGCCCTCGTTCATGGACACCACCACCGATGGCGCGTGGAATACGGCCTACGCATTTCCCAATGCGCGTGTCGCCCACGAGCCGGTGGAATCGGCCATGCCCACGGGCGTGTGGCGCTCGGTCGCGCATTCGCAGAACGCCTTCTTCGTCGAGAGCTTCATCGACGAATGCGCCGCCGCAGCGGGCAAGGACCCGGTGGCGTTCCGCGCCGCGCTGCTCGCGAAGGACGAGCGCCACCTGCGCGTGCTCAGGCGCGTGGCCGAGCTGTCGAACTGGGGCCAGCCACCGGAGCCGGGGCCCGACGGCGCGAAGAGGGCGCGCGGGCTGGCGATCCACCGTTCCTTCGGCAGCATCGTCGCGCAGGTGGCGGAGGTGTCGGTCTCGGCGGACCGGCAGGTGCGGGTGCACCGTGTTGTCTGCGTCATCGACTGCGGTGTGGCCGTCAATCCGAACCTGATCCGCCAGCAGATGGAAGGCGCCATCGTCTACGGCCTCTCGGCCGCGCTGCACGGCGAGATCACGGTCGAGAAGGGGCAGGTGCAGCAGAGCAACTTCCACGACTACATGCCGCTGCGCATGAACGAATGCCCGGCCATCGAGGTCGAGATCGCCGCCAGCGGCGAGGCGCCCGGTGGCGTTGGCGAGCCCGGCACGCCGCCCATTGCGCCGGCGGTGGCGAATGCCGTGTTCGCGCTCACCGGGCAGCGGCTGCGCAGCCTGCCGCTGAAGCTCGCCTGAGCGGCCGGACACCGGACAAACAAACAAGCAAGGAAAACGCGATGACCACCACGCTCACCGTCAACGGCAAGGCCGTCACCGTCAATGCCGAACCCGATACCCCCCTGCTGTGGGTGCTGCGCGGCGAGATGCGGCTCGTCGGCACCAAGTTCGGCTGCGGCAAGGCGCTTTGCGGCGCCTGCACCGTGCACCTCGACGGCGAGGCGGTGCGCTCCTGCGTCACCCCGCTGGAGGCGGTGGGCAGCCGGGAAGTGACCACCATCGAGGGACTGAATGGCAAGGAGGCCGACGCCCTGCGGCAGGCCTGGGCCGCAGTCGACGTGGTGCAGTGCGGCTACTGCCAGAGCGGTCAGCTGATGTCGGCCTGCGCGCTGCTGAAAAAGACGCCAAAGCCTGGCGATGACGACATTTCTTCCGCAATGAGCGGAAACATTTGTCGCTGCGGTACCTATCCGCGCATCCGCGCCGCCATTCACATCGCCGCGCAGACAGCCTCACGCTGAGAAGAACTGGCCGGGTTTCGGGCGGCGCAACCGGGCGGGGGCGGGTTAACGCTCGTGGTCAGAAAGCTGTTTACAAAAATTAAGAATTTTTCCGTAATCATCGAAAAAGCCCAGAAATAAAATTTTTACGGAAACAGGGGATATGAAGCTTTTGTACGCCGCCGTACCATCCGCGCGGCCCGCTTCCGGCCGCCCCCAGTTCCCGACTTTCGATGACCCCCCCAGATCCTTCACGGACGCGAGCGTTGTCCGTGGCCGAAACCCTGCGTGACCGCATCTTCGATGGCGAGATCGCGCCCGGCTCCCATTTGATGGAAATTACGCTGGCCAACGAGCTCGGCGTGTCGCGCACGCCTGTTCGCGGCGCCATGGCACGGCTGGCGGACGAGGGGCTGCTGGTCTACCTGCCCAACAAGGGCTTCCAGGTGCGCCGCTTCAACGCCAAGGACGTGCACGACGCCTTCAGCGTGCGCGCCACGCTGGAAGGCATGTGCTGCCGGCTGATCGGCGAGGTCGGGCTCGACGGCGCGGCCCTGTCGAAGCTGACCGCCATGCTCGACGAGCAGCACGAACTGCTGCATCACACCGGCGAATGGTCCGAAGGCCGCGCCGCCCGCTGGCAGGACCTGGACCTGGCCTTCCACCAGAAACTGCTGGCGCTGGCGGACAACCGCTGGCTCGCCGAGGCGGTGCAGCGCGCCAGCCAGCTGCCGATCATCTTCGACAGCAAGCTGCGTCCCCACAACCGCGATGCCTCGATGCTGCTGCACAGGCACGAGCAGGCCCTGCAGGCGTTCGCGGACCACTGCCGCATCGTCGAGGCGCTGGGCCGGCAGGAAGCCGCCGCCGCCGAGGCCGCCATGCGCGAGCACATCAACTCCAACCGCGATCTGCTGGTGCTCTACCTGAGCCAGAAGCACCCGACCCGCACCCGGGCCCTGGTCTGAAGCAGACTCAGGCCGGCCCCTGGCCGCCGCGCATGGCCGGCGCCGTGAGGTAGGCCCCCGACTCGAAGAGCTGCGCCTCGGCCTGGTCGATGCGCCGGATCACCGGTTTGCCGGCACGGCTGGCCAGCAGCTCGACCAGCGCCTCCGTCACCGCCACCCCGGCCGCGACCGAGGGGAAGAAGGAGGGACTGTTGATCGTGAAGAGCAGCGTCTCCTCCGCCAGCAGCGACAGCGGCGAGGCCACGCTGTCGGTGATGGCGACGATGCGGCAGCCCGCCGCCTTGGCTGCCCGCGTCACCTGCAGCGCCTCGCGCGAATAGGGCGCGAAGCTCGCCACCACCAGCGCGTCGCCCTTGGCGAAGGCGCGCTGCTGCATCTCCAGCGAGCCGCCCTGGCCGTCGACCAGGTGCACGCTGGCCCGGAAGAGCCGGTACACGTACACGAACGAAAAGGCGATCGGAAAGCAGGCCCTGAAGCCGGCGGCGTGCACGGCGGGTGCCTTCTCGATCAGCGCGCAGGCCTTCTGCAGCGCGTAGCCGCTTTGCTGGTGGGTGGCTTCGAGGTTGCGGCGCTGCACTTCGAACATCTCGCCGGTCAGCGTCTGGTCGCTGGCGCGGCCGACGAGCTGCTTGGCGCGGCCGCCGTAGGTCTCGGAGCCCAGGCCCATCCCGGCGGCGAAGGCTTCCTTGAGCTGTGGCCAGCCTTCGTAGCCCATGTGTTGCGCGAAACGCACGAGCGTCGCGGGCGTGCTCTGCGAGCGCATGCCTACGCTGCGCATCGAGCTGGTGACCACCGCGTTCGGGTGGTCGAGTACGTAGCGCGCCACCTGTTGCAGCGCGGGGCTCAGTTCGTTGAAACGCTGGCGGATCTGCTCTTTGGCGTCCATGACGATGTGTCTCCTTGGCTGAGTTGGAACAAATGTACCGGAGCAGGGAAAACACGGCAGTTGACGGAACAAATGTTCCAAACAATAATTCGCCGGAAACGTTAGTTCCAAACACCCAGCCATGACGCACGTCTTCCACCGCCACCTCCGCCAGACCCCGCCCGTTGCCGTGGGCTCCCACGGCATGTTCATTCGCGACGCAGAGGGCCGCGAGTACCTCGACGCCTCCGGCGGCGCCGCCGTGTCCTCGCTGGGCCACGCGCATCCCGAGGTCATGGCCGCGATGCACGCGCAGATCGACAAGCTGGCCTACGCCCACACCAGCTTCTTCACGAGCGAGGTGGCCGAGCAGCTGGCGGACGAGCTGATCGGCTCCGCCCCCGAGAGCATGAGCCACGTCTACCTGGTGAGCGGCGGTTCCGAGGCGGTGGAGTCGGCACTGAAGATGGCGCGGCAGTACTTCGTGGAAATCGGCCAGCCGCAGCGCACGCACTTCATCGCGCGCCGACAGAGCTACCACGGCAACACGCTGGGCGCGCTGGCCGTGGGCGGCAACGCATGGCGCCGCGAACCTTTCGCGCCCATCCTGGTGCCGGCCACGCATGTCTCGCCCTGCTATCCGTATCGCGAGCAGCGCGCCGACGAGAGCGCCGAGCAGTACGGCCTGCGCCTGGCGGCCGAGCTGGAAGCGGCCATCCTCGCGCAGGGCGCCGACCGCGTGATCGCCTTCGTCGCGGAAACGGTCGGCGGCGCCACGGCCGGCGTGCTCACGCCGGTGCCGGGCTACTTCAAGGCGGTGCGCGCGGTGTGCGACAGGTACGGCGTGCTGCTGATCCTCGACGAGGTGATGTGCGGCATGGGTCGCACCGGCTCGCTGCACGCCTGCGAGCAGGAGGGCGTGGTGCCCGACCTGATGACTGTCGCCAAGGGCCTGGGCGGCGGCTACCAGCCGGTGGGCGCCGTGCTGGCGCAGCGGCGCATCGTCGAGGCGATGTCGAAAGGCAGCGGCTTCTTCCAGCACGGCCACACCTACCTCGGCCACCCGATGGCCTGCGCCGCCGCTCTCGCGGTGCAGCGGGTGATCCGCCGCGACGGCCTGGTCGCCAAGGTGCGCGAGGACGGCCTCGCCTTCGGCCGCATGCTGGCCGACGCGCTGGGCGCGCATCCGCACGTGGGCGACATCCGCGGCCGCGGCTTCTTCTGGGGCATCGAGCTGGTGGCCGACCGCGCGAGCAAGGCGCCTTTCGATCCGGCACTGAAGGTCAACGCCACCGTCAAGAAGGACGCCATGTCGCGCGGCCTGCTGTGCTACCCCTTCGGTGGCACGGTCGATGGCCGCCAGGGCGACCACGTGCTGCTGGCGCCGCCGTTCATCGCCACCCGGCAGGACCTGCAGGAGATCGCCGCGCGGCTCGCGGCCTCCATCGACGCGGTCACGCGCGCTGCAGCAGCGGCTACGGCGCGCTGAGCGCCACCACTTTCCCGTCCGTTCGTCTTCCCCACACCATCGCCTCGAGGAGCGTTCCATGCCCAAGCTTCGTCCGCTGTTTTCCTTCGCCGCCGTGCTTGCGGCCGCGCTGATGCCCTTCGCCGCCGCGCAGGCGCAGGAGAACGACACGCTCGCCAAGATCAAGGCCAGCGGCGCCATCACCTTCGGCTACCGGGAGTCGTCCTTCGGCTTCTCTTACCTCGACGGCAACCTCAGGCCGGTGGGCTACAGCCTCGACATCTGCAACCGCATCGTCGAGGCGGTAAAGAGCGAGCTGAAGATGCCGGCCGTCGAGGTCAGGTACCAGGCCGTCACCTCGGCCAACCGCATTCCGCTGGTGCAGAACGGCACGGTCGACATCGAATGCGGCTCCACCACCAACCTCGTCGAGCGGCAGAAGCTGGTGGCCTTCTCGCCGGACATCTTCCGCTACAACGTGCGCATGCTGGTGAAGGCCGATTCGGGTATCAAGGGCATCGCCGACCTGCAGGGCAAGACCGTGGCCACCACCAGCGGCACCACCTCGTTCCGCCTGCTGCGCGAGGCCGACCGGGGCCGCAACCTGGAGGTGACCAATCTCGCGGGCAAGGACCACAGCGACTCCTTCCTGCTGGTGGAAACCGGCCGCGCCCAGGCCTTCGTGCTCGACGACATCCTGCTGGCCGGCCAGATCGCGAACGCGCGCAACCCCAAGGACTTCCTCATCACCGGCGAGAGCCTGCGCACCGAGAACCAGTCGCTGATGTTCCGCAAGGACGACCCGGCCTTCAAGGCGCTGGTCGATCGCGTGGTCTCGGGCATGATGAAGTCGGGCGAGATGGAAAAGCTCTATGCGAAGTGGTTCATGTCGCCCATTCCGCCCAAAGGCATCAACATCAACTACCCGCTGAATGCCGAGACGAAGGACGCCTTCGCCAATCCTTCCTCCAAGGGCATCTGAGCGCCGTCGCCTGAACTCATGACCCGCATCGCCCTGATCCACGCGCTCTCGCACTCCGTCGCGCCCATCAACGAAGCCTTCGCGCGCGACTGGCCCGTTGCCGTGCGCATGAACCTGCTCGACGACAGCCTCTCGGCCGACCTGGCGCGCGAGGGCAAGGGGCTCGACGCCGCCATGCACGAGCGCTTCCAGCGCCTCGCGCAGTACGCGGTCGACACCGGCGCGCAGGGCATTCTCTTCACCTGCTCGGCTTTCGGGCCGTGCATCGAGGCGGTGGCGCGGCGGCACGCGGGCATTCCGGTGCTCAAGCCCAACGAGGCCATGATCGACGAGGCAGTGCAGGGGCTGCAGGGCAGGCTGGGCCTCATCGCCACCTTCGCGCCCACGCTGGCGTCGATGCCGCCGGAGTTTCCTTCGGAGGTCGCGCTCGAAACCGCGCTGGCCGAAGGCGCGCTCGATGCATTGAACGCTGGCGATACGCAGCGCCACGACGCGCTCATCGCCGCCCAGGCCGCCGCACTGCGCGAACGGGGCTGCACGCGCATCGCGCTGGCGCAGTTCAGCATGGCACGGGCACGTTCTGCCTGCGAGGCGGCCAGCGGGCTGCCGGTGCTCACCACGGTCGACAGCGCGGTGCGCGCGCTGCGCCGCCGCGCCGGTGGCGGCGCTTCAGCGTAGGCGAGAGAACTCGATCACCGAGAACAGTGCGGTCATCGCGATCTGCGCCGCGTCGCTGCGCCCGAGGTTGCGGGTGAGGCCGGTCTCCCGGTCGGTGGCTTCAAGCCCCTGCGACAGGCGGCGGTAGATGTCCGCCGAGGGCATGCTCGCCGAGGTGCCCAGCGCGTCGCAGTAGGTGTCGGCGAGCACGGCCGCGAGCTGCTCGCTCTGCTCGTTCGACAGCTTCATCGGGTCGCCGGTGAAAACCGACGCGATGCAGTGCATCAGGTAGGCCTGTGTTTCGAGCGAGAACGACTGTTGCCGCACGTAGCATTCGACCGCTGCCCAGAAGAGCGGCTCGGAGGTGCGGCGCCAGCTTTCGAGCACCTTGCGCGCCTTGGCCACCAGGTCGGCGTGCGTGTCGCCGGGTTCTGTGGGGCGCAGCGCCAGCCCCTGCAGGGTGAGCGCGGCTTCCGGGCCGGCCGCGCCGAGGATGAAGCTCCAGAACTTCCAGCGCGCATACCACTTCTTGTCGTGCGCGGGGTCCAGCGGTTCGAGCAGCCAGAAATCGATGCTCTGCACCGCGTCGCCGCGCTGTTCGGCCACGTTGCCGTCGCCCAGGTCGAGCGCGGCCATGCCCGACTGCATGCGGTCGGCCTCGATGTGGCCCTGCGCGACGATGCCCGCGCTGGAGCCCGAGAGGTCGATGTCGCGCAGCCGCTGCATCAGCTGCCGCAGTTCGTGGGCCGACGCGCCCGTGGCCTCGGTCACGCGGCGCATCGAGGCGCTCTGCTCGCGTTCCAGGTCGAGGGCGTTCTTGCGGCGGTCTTCGCCGTGATCGTCGAAAGTCGAGGCGTGCTCTTCGAGTCTGTCGCCGGGCGTGAACGTTCGCATTACCAATGGCTCCTTAGGCGTCCATGCCTTCGCACACCCTCGACTGTGTGTCAACGCGCCGTGCCTGAACATCACCGGAACAGGGGAGTCTGAGCCCTGGCTGACCAGCCCCCTCGCGATAATGGCCGCACTTGAAAGGAGTACGCGTGGATATTGTTTTGCTGGCCAAGGCCGCCATCATGGGCATCGTCGAGGGGCTCACCGAATTTCTTCCGATCTCTTCGACGGGCCACCTGATCCTTGCGGGCTCGCTGCTCGGCGGCTTCGGCGACAACCGGGGCAAGGTCTTCGAGATCGCCATCCAGACCGGCGCGATCTTCGCGGTGATCCTGGTGTACTGGCAGAAGATCCGCTCTACCGTCGTCGCGCTGCCGCGCCAACCCAAGGCCCAGCGCCTGGCGCTGAACATCTTCATCGGCTTCCTGCCCGCGGTGGTGCTGGGCCTGCTGTTCGGCAAGGTCATCAAGGAGCACCTGTTCATCCCGACCGTGGTGGCGAGCACCTTCATCATCGGCGGCTTCATCATCCTCTGGGCCGAGAAGCGGCCGCCCGGATCGGTGCGCGTCGAGCACGTCGACGACATGACGCCGTGGGACGCTCTCAAGGTCGGCCTGGTGCAATGCTTCGCGATGATCCCCGGCACCAGCCGCAGCGGCTCGACCATCATCGGCGGCATGCTGCTGGGCCTCTCGCGCCAGGCAGCGACCGACTTCTCGTTCTTCCTGGCCATTCCCACGCTGATCGGCGCGGGCCTCTACAGCATCTACAAGGAGCGCGCGGCGCTGTCGATGGCCGACGTGCCGCTCTTCGCGGTGGGTCTGGTGTTCTCGTTCATCAGCGCATGGCTTTGCGTGCGCTGGCTGCTGAAGTACATCAGCAGCCACAGCTTCATTCCCTTCGCCTGGTACCGCATCGCCTTCGGCATCCTTGTGCTGGCCACGGCGTGGACCGGCACGGTGGTCTGGGCCGACTGATCCTGGTTTGATTCTTCAGCCCGCGGCGCCCAGCAGGGCGCTCGCGGCTCTTGCTTCCTGCCGCACCGCCGCGGCGATGGGCCCGTCGATCGACGGGTCGAAGCCGCCCGTGGCGCCCAGCGCGGTGATCACGGCGCAGACCCGCCCCGCATAGTCGTACACCGGCGCCGCCACGGCGCTGATGCCACGCAGGTAGGTGTCCTTCACGCTAGCGCAGCGCGCCTGGCGCACCTCGCGGCGCAGCTCGCCGATCGGGTCTTTCGCGTCGAGCTGCGCACGCATTTCCGGCGTGGCCTCGCCCAGCTCCTGCTCGGCCAGCGCGAGCACGCGCGATTCATCCAGCAGCCCCAGGAAGGCGCGGCCCGTGGCCGACCACAGCATCGACATCACCGAGCCGGCGCGCACGTTCACCGTGACCGGCAGGCCCGGTTCCTCGAAGCGCACGATGGTCGGGCCCTTGTTGCCCATCACCGCCACGAAGCAGGTCACCTCCAGCGATTCGCGCAGGCGGATCAGGCAGGGCTCGGCAGCGCGGATCGGGTCGGCCTGGCGCATGGCGGCCAGGCCGATCTGGATGGCTTCGGTGCCCAGGTAGTAGTGCTGCGAGGCGGCGTCCTGCAGCACGAGGCCCGCTTCCATCAGGCTCGCGAGGTAGCGGTGCACCTTGGCAGGGCTCTCGGCGACGTGCGCCGACAGCGCGGTCAGGCTGCTGCGCCCGCCCAGGTGCGCCAGCCCCTTGAGCACGGACATGCCGGTCTCGGCGGACTGCACCCGCTGGCGGCGTTCGCGCGCTGGGGAGGAGAGAGAGGGATCGGATTCCGGAGGCTGCTTCATGACGGCTGGATGTTAGGTGCTCGACTGGCAGAGCCGGGTAAACCCGCGATCCGTGAATTACGCATTGCGTATGATAATTACGCAATACACAAAATCCCTCACGGAGACTCCCTCATGAAGAAGCACTTCGCCCGCTGCCTCGCGGTTCTTTCGCTGGCTGCCGTCGCCGCCGGTGCCGGCGCACAGCAGGCCTTTCCCGCCAAGCCGATCCGCTGGATCGTTCCCTACGCAGCCGGCGGCGGCTCCGACTTCCTGGCGCGCACGGTCGCGCAGACGCTCTCGACCCAGGTCGGACAGCCGGTGCTGGTGGACAACAAGCCTGGCGGCAACACCGCGCTGGCCGCTTCCGAAACCGTGCGCGCCGCGGCGGACGGCTACACCGTGCTCTCGGCCGACAACGGCACGCTGGTGTTCAACCCCGCGCTCTACAAGTCGCTGAGCTACAACCCAACCAAGGACCTGGCGCCCGTCACGCTGATGGGCAAGTTCCCGATGATCCTGGTCGTCGGCGCCAACTCGGGCTTCAACTCCGCCAAGGACTTCATCGCCCAGGCCCGCGCCAAGCCGGGCGGCATCAACTACGCCTCGGCCGGCGCGGGCAGCCCGCACCATCTCGCGATGGAACTGCTGAAGGTGGAGGCCAAGCTCTTCATGGTCCACGTGCCGTACCGCGGCGCGGCGCCCGCGCTGGCCGACGTGGTCGGCGGGCAGCTGCCGGCCATGATGGTCGACCTGGCCGCGGGCTCCGGCTTCATCAAGGGCGGCAAGGTCAAGGCGCTGGCCGTGGCCAACCCCACGCGCCTGCCGCAACTGCCTGACGTGCCCACCTTCGCCGAGCTCGGCTACAAGAACGTCGAGGCCGCCGCGCTGGTCGGCGTGGTGGTGCCCTCGGCCACGCCCGCCGATGTGGTGACCACGCTCAACCGCCAGCTGGTCGCGGCCATCAACGAGCCCTCGGTGCGTACGCGCATGGTCGACTTCGGCGTGGAGCCGGTCGGCAACACGCCCGCGCAGTACGCCGCGCTGCTCAGGAGCGAGACCGAGCGCTGGCACAAGCTGATCCGCGACCTGAAGATCACCCTCGACTGAAGCTGTCCGCCATGCCCGATACCGCCACGTCCTCGCGCACTTCCGGCTGCCCCGTCGCGCACGGCCCGCTGTCTTCCGAGCGAACGCCCACCGGCTGCCCGGTGAGCCAGCGCGCCGCCGGCTTCGACCCCTTCGAGGACGGCTACCAGCAGGATCCGCCCGAGTACGTGCGCTGGGCGCGCGAGCAGGAGCCCATCTTCTACAGCCCCAAGCTGGGCTACTGGGTGCTCACGCGCTACGAGGACATCAAGGCGGTGTTCCGCGACAACATCACCTTCAGCCCCTCCATCGCGCTGGAGAAGATCACGCCCACGGGCGAGGAAGCCAACGCGGTGCTCGCCTCCTACGGCTTCGCGCTCAACCGCACGCTGGTCAACGAGGACGAGCCCGCCCACATGCCGCGCCGCCGCGCGCTGATGGACCCGTTCACGCCCGAGGCGCTGAAGCACCACGAGCCCATGGTGCGCGAGCTGGCGCGCGAGTACGTCGACCGCTTCATCGACGACGGCCGCGCCGACCTCGTCGACCAGATGCTGTGGGAAATTCCGCTGACCGTGGCGCTGCACTTCCTCGGCGTGCCCGAGGAAGACATGGACACGCTGCGCAAGTACTCCATCGCGCACACAGTCAACACCTGGGGCCGTCCGAAGCCCGAGGAGCAGGTGGCGGTGGCGCACGCGGTGGGCAACTTCTGGCAGTACGCCGGCAAGGTGCTGGCCAAGATGCGCCAAGACCCCGACGCGCCCGGCTGGATGCAGTACGGCATCCGCAAGCAGATGCAGCACCCCGATGTGGTGACCGACTCGTACCTGCACTCGATGATGATGGCCGGCATCGTCGCCGCGCACGAGACCACGGCCAACGCCACCGCCAACGCGGTGAAGCTGCTGCTGCAGCACCCGCAGGTGTGGCGCGAGCTGTGCGAGGACCCGGGGCTCATCCCCAACGCGGTGGAGGAGTGCCTGCGCCACAACGGCTCGGTGGCCGCATGGCGCCGCATGGTCACCAAAGACACGCAGGTCGGCGGCGTCGACCTGCCGGCGGGCTCGCGCCTGCTCATCGTCACCTCGTCGGCCAACCACGACGAGGGGCATTTCTCGGATGCCGACCTGTTCGACATCCGCCGCGACAACGCCAGCGACCATCTCACCTTCGGCTACGGCTCGCACCAGTGCATGGGCAAGAACCTGGCGCGCATGGAGATGCAGATCTTCCTGGAGGAGTTCACGCGCCGGCTGCCGCACATGCGGCTTTCCGAACAGCGCTTCACCTACGTGCCGAACACCTCCTTCCGCGGTCCCGAGCACCTGTGGGTGGAATGGGACCCGGCCGCCAACCCCGAGCGCGCGAACCCCGGCCTGCGCGACGTGCGCGTGCCGGTGCGCATCGGCGAGCCCTCGGCGCATGCGATCGCGCGGCCGGTGGTGGTGCAGGCTGTGACTCCTGTGGCCGAGGGCATCGTCAGGCTGCGCCTGGTGTCGCCCGATGGCAAGCCGCTGCCACGCTGGACGGCCGGCTCGCACATCGACGTCGAATGCGGCACGCCCGAACTCTCGCGCCAGTATTCGCTGTGCGGCGATCCCGACGACGCGGGCGCCTTCGAGATCGCCGTGCTGCACGAGCCCGAAGGCCGCGGCGGCTCCGCCTGGGTGCATGCGAACGTGAAGCCGGGCGATCGGCTGCGCATCCGCGGCCCGCGCAACCACTTCAGGCTCGACGAGTCGCTGGAGAAGGCGATCTTCATCGCCGGCGGCATCGGCATCACGCCGGTGAGTGCGATGGCGCGGCGCGCCAAGGCGCTGGGCATGGACTACGAGCTGCACTACAGCGGCCGCAGCCGCCGCAGCATGGCCTTCGTCGATGAGCTGGCTGCGCTGCATGGCGAGCGGCTGCACCTGCACGTTGCCGACGAAGGCCGGCGCAACGATTTGCAGGCGCTGCTCGCGCAGCCGGTGCCCGGCGCGCAGGTCTATGCCTGCGGCCCGCTGCGCATGCTGCAGGCGCTTGAGGCGTGCTGCGCCGCATGGCCCGAGGGCGCGCTGCGCGTGGAGCATTTCGAATCCACGCTGGCCACGCTCGACCCGTCGAAGGAACGGGCCTTCGAGGTCGAGCTGAAGGATTCGGGCCTCGTCCTCACCGTGCCGCCCGACCAGACCCTGCTGACCGCGCTGCGCGCCGCCAACGTCGACGTGCAGAGCGATTGCGAGGAGGGCCTGTGCGGCTCCTGCGAGGTGCGCGTGCTCTCCGGCAAGGTCGATCACCGCGACGTGGTGCTCACGCGGGTGGAGCGCGACGCCAACACGAAGATGATGGCCTGCTGCTCGCGCGCCTGCGAGGGGCGGCTGGTGCTTGAACTCTGAGGGCTCAGCCGGCGAGCGGCATCCGCAGCGCCACACGGGTCTCGCCGGGGCGCGACTGCAGGTGCAGCTCGGCGCCAAGGCGGCGGGCCCGCGTGCGCAGGCTGCGCAGCCCCGCGCCGGCCGTCCGGTCATCGACCGCGAAGCCGCGCCCGTCGTCGCGCACGCTGAGCTGAAGCTCGGCGCCCGCGCGCGCCACCGTCACGTCCACGTGGCGGCTCGCGCTGTGCTTGAGCACGTTGGTCAGCGCCTCCTGCAGGAAGCGCATCAGGTCCAGGCTCTGCGACGGCGGCAATTCCAGCGTGTCGATGCCCGACACCTGCCAGCGGCAGTCGATGCCATTGGCGTCGAGCAGCTCCGTGCTGCGGTGGCGCATCGGCACCAGCAGCTCGCCGAGCGCGCGGGCCCCGTCGTCGCGGCCGGTGGCGTCGATGATCAGCCGCAGGTCGTCGCGCAGGCGCTTGAGCATGGCGAGCAGCTCCGGCGCGCTGAGGTTCTCGGGCTTGCGCTCCAGCGTCGCGATGCTGCCCACCAGCATGCCGCCGAGCCCGTCGTGCAGGTCGCTCACCAGGTTCACGCGCTCGCCGATGCGTGCGTGCGCCAGTTCCAGCGCGTGCTGCTGGGCCAGCGTGGCGGCGAGCTCGGCCTTGGCTGCGTTCACCTCCTCGATCAGCTCGGTGTTGAAGTTCTCGATGCGCCGCAGGCTCTGCGCGAAGCGCGCGGCCTGCGTCAGCGCCATGCCCAGCAGCAGCACGTACGACGACATGTTGGTGTAGTAGACGTTGCTGTCGATCACCTGCGTGAACACCAGCAGGTCGTGCGCGCCCGTCACGGCCGAGATCGCCATGAAGGGCGCGATGGAGCGCACCGGGCTGCCGCGATGGCGCCAGCCGTACACCAGGGCGCAGCTGTTCACCACGATGACCGTGAGGCCGCCCACCAGCGTCCAGATGGCCCTGTGCGCCGCCAGCGACGGCTCGGGCGCCAGCCACAGGTCGAGCACGCCGGCCAGCGCCACCAGCGCGGCCGCGCCTTCGAGCCGTGGCAGGCGGCGCCCGCAGTAGCGCAGCACGAACAACAGATAGGAGACGCTGAACACCAGCAGCAGCGAGGTGTTGAGCGCCTGCCAGTGATGGTTGGAGTTGAAAGGCCAGGGGCTGGTCGCGATCTGGTTGTAGGCGAAGAGCAGCCACAGCACCGACATCGCCGCGAACCAGCCATAGGCCGTCTCGCGCCGGCGCAGCCACCACCAGGCGGCGAAGAAGGCCGAGACCGCCGCGCTGACCGCGAGGCCCAGCACCTGCAGGTCGTGCCGCACCAGCCGTTCGCGCTCGAAGCGCGACTGCATCGCCGCCGGTTCGCCGATCTCGACCGGCCCCAGCCCCGCTTGGTAGGGCGCCAGCCCCGAGACGCGCACCAGCAGGGTGTTGGTGCCTGGCTTCAGCAGCGGCGGCGCCAGCAGCCAGTAGCGCGGCGTGTTCCAGGCGCGCGTGAGCGGCTCGACCAGGCTTTGGTCGCGCGAGATCGTCGTGCCGTTGAGCGAGACCTCGCCGGCCATGTTCAGGTAGTGCAGCAGCAGGCCGGCTTCACGCGCCTGCTCGGGCTGCTCCCACGCCAGGCGGTACCAGACGACGCCGTCGAAGCCGGGCCAGCGGTTGGCCCAGCTGTCGGGCAGGGCGACGGGCGTCCAGCCTTCGGCGGGCGGGGCGGTGTCGTTCCAGCCGTTGCCGCGCACGGCCTCCACGCGCAGCGCGGGAGCGGCGGTTTCTCCGGCAGCGAAGGCCGGGCAGGCCGCGAGAAGAAGCAGGACGAACGCGCCGCTCAGCGCAGCAAGCCATGCCGTCGCGCTTCGAAGACGGCCTCGGTGCGCGAACTGACGGCCAGCTTGCGGTAGATGTTCTTGGTGTGGCATTCCACGGTCAGTCTGGAGATCGAGAGCGATTCGGCCATGTCGCGGTTGCTCAGGCCCTGCGAGACGAGCTCGAGTATCTTGAGCTCCCGGCGCGTGAGCGCGGCCGGTGCCTCTGCGCAGGCCTGCGCTTGCGCGGGCGCGTCGGCCGGTGGCTGGTGCGATGCGAGCCAGGCGAGGATGTGGCGCGCGATGCTCGGGTCGATGGGCGCGCCGCCCTGTTCGATGCTGCGCAGCGCGATGCCCAGTTCGACGTCGTCGCGCTCCTTCAGCAGGTAGCCGATGGCGCCCGCGCGCAGGGCCGCGAAGATGATTTCCTCGGTGCGCCAGGCCGAGATGACCACCGCCGGTACGCCCGGGTGGTGCGCCTGCAGCCAGCCGATGAGCTCCACCCCGCTGCCGTCGGGCAGGCCGATGTCCACCAGCACCACGCCGTAGCCTTGTTCGCCCAGCAGCTGCCGGGCGCCTGCGACGCTGTCGGTCACCGAGATGCGGCTCTCGTCGCAGCCGAGGGAAGACAGCACATGGCGCAGGCGCTCCTGCGTGGCCGGATCGTCCTCGACGATCAGCGTGGGGCTCAGCGAGACGGGTTCGGCGGCTTCAGCGGGAAGAGAGGACATGCGGCGGAATCTTCGGCCGGCCTGGCGCGGCGGGTGGAACGTATCTGCCTATTTTCCCGTTTGCTGCCGACTACTGCCGAGCCGGCCTGCACATGATCAGGTACGCCGAGTTCGTGACCGGCTCCAGGTGCTCGGCCTCGCCGCGGAAGCCCAGCCGCTCGTAGAAGGCCACGCTGCGCGGCGTGAAGGTTTCCAGGAAGCAGGGCACACCCGCCGCGTCGGCCTCGGCCAGCGTCGGCGCCAGCAGTTGCGCGCCCAGCCCGCGTCCCTGCGCCGAGGGCGAGATGCCGAGGATCGACAGGTACCAGGCATGCGCCGGCACCACGGCCGGCGAGCGCGCGGCCATGAAATCGACGATGCGGCGGTAGTTGCCGTGGCCGCGCGGGCCCAGCGTGGCGGCGAGGTATTCGCCCTTTGCCGCCGACTCGGCCGCGTCGAGCGCATCGGCGCGCGGCAGCAGCCAGGCCGCCGCGCCGAGCCGGGCATCTTCGGCGGCGAGGTAGCGGCCGGTGCGCGCGGCCTCGCCCAGCGAATAGGCGAAGTAGTCGGCGAGCACCGCCTTGCGCGCCGGCATGTCGTCCTCGAAATCGACGGAGATCGCCAGGTAGAACGGATCGACGATCAGGGCGTCGGCCAGCGCGGGCGCTGGCGGGAAGTCGGGCTGCATGCGGAATCGGCTCGGTTCGGGAATGACCCGGGCGATTCTAGGGAGCCCGGTCGGGCCCGGCCTCAGTCCAGCCTCAGTCCAGCGTGATGCCCCCGCTCAGGTTGAGCACCGCGCCGGTCATCGCGCCGGCGCCTTCCGAGGCCGCGAACAGCGCGGTGGCGGCCATCTGGTCGAGCGAGGGCAGCCGCTCCACCAGCAGCCCGGGCGGCTTGGCCGCGAGCATCTGCTCGACCGTGAGCCCCATGCTTTCCGCCGCCGGGCGGAACACCTCGCGGGCGTGCGAGCCGGCGGTCACCGCCTCGGGAATGGCATGCGAGCGGATGCACACGGTACGGATGTTGAAGGCCGCCATCTCGCCCGCCATGTGGCGCGACAGCGCCTCCACGCCCGCGCAGGCCACCGCATGGCCCAGGTAGCCCGGGCCCGGCATGCGCGAGGCCGGCGTCGATACCGACAGGATCACGCCGCCGCCGCGCTTGGCCATGTGCGGCGCCACGGCCTTCGCCGTGAGGAAGCAGCTCCTGGTGTAGGCCCGCACGGGCAGGAAGAAGTCTTCCAGCGGCAGCTCCGCCAGCGGCGTGCCCTGCACGTGCACGATGCCGATGGCATTGAGCGCGATGTCGATGCCCCCGGCGCGCCCGGCCACTTCGGCGGCGTGGCGGAGCATGGCCTGTTCGTCGAGCGCGTCGACCACGGCAGCCTCGGCATGCCCGCCGCCGGCCTCGATGGAGCGCACCGCCGCGTCGAGCCTGGCGCGGTCGCGCCCCGTGATGAACACCCTGGCGCCTTCACGCGCGAAGGCACGGGCCACCGCCGCACCGATGGCTCCGCTGCCACCATGAACCACCACGCATTTGTCCTTGAATGTCTGCGACATCGTCTTTTCCTTGGTTTGCCGCCCGCGAAATGCGTGCGTTCCAGCCAAGGACGGGCGGCGGTGGCCCGATCCGACAACGCCGGCAGATTTTTTTACTTCAGACCTGCGGAATGCGCGCAGCAATCACGCCTGGGTCGTACCAGGTGATCGGCCTGATCTCGAACACGCCGCCCTCGAAGGCCAGCCGGTGCGCTGCGTGGGTGGCTTCCTCGACCGACTCGCACTCCACGATGTAGATGCCCATGAGCTGCTCCTTCGTCTCGGCGAAGGGCCCGTCGGTGACCAGCGGATGCATGTCGCCCGCGCGGCGCACCGTGGTCGCCACATTGGGCATCAGCCGCAGCACGGTGCCGAGCCGGCCCTGGCCTTGGAGGTCCTCGCGCAGGTCGGTGTGGCGTTCGAGCATTTCCTCTTCGACACCGGGCTCCCAGGCGGCCACCGCGGATTCGGAGCCGTAGATGAGGATGGAATAAAGCATGGTCTTCCTTTTCTTTTCCGTGTTTCGTGGGTGGCGGGCGGGGTGGAATCGGGTCAGCCGGGCCTGCCCAGGCGGTCGAGCATCGCCCGGATGTGCGCGGCCTCCGCGGCGGTACGGGCCATGCCCAGGGCGCGAGCGAAGGCGGCGCGGGCCTCGTCGGGGCGCTGCAACTCCATCAGCAGTGCGCCCCGCAGGCCGTGGAAGTGAAAGTAGCCGTCCAGAGCGCCGGCCAGCGGTTCGGTCAGGGCCAGCGCGACCTGCGGCCCGCGCAGCTTGTGCACTGCCACCGCGCGGTTCAGCGTGACGACGGGAGAGGGCTGCAGTGTTTCGAGCGCGGCGTAGAGGCGGTCGATCTCGGCCCAGTCGGTGTCTTCGGCGCGCGCGGCCTGCGCGTGGGTGGCGGCGATGGCGGCCTGCAGCTGATAGGGGCCGGGCTTGCGCTGCCGCAGCGCGCCTTCGACCAGCGCCAGCCCTTCGGCGATGAGCGCGCGGTTCCAGCGGGAGCGGTCCTGGTCTTCGAGCAGGACGACCATGCCGCCCCCGTCGAGCCGTGCATCGGCGCGCGCGTGCTGCAGCAGGAGCAGGGCGGCCAGGCCCATCAGCTCGGGCTCGCCGGGGAAGAGTTCGAGCAGCAGCCGCGCGAGGCGTATCGCCTCTTCGCAGAGCGCGGCGCGCACGTGCTCCTCGCCGCCGCTGGCCGAATAGCCTTCGTTGAAGAGCAGGTAGACGGTGGTGCACACGGCCGCCAGCCGCTCGTCGCGCTCGCGCCGGCCGGGCGTGTCGAAGGGAATGCCGGCCGAGGCCACGCGCTTCTTGGCGCGGGTGATGCGCTGCTCCATCGCGGCCTCGCCGACCAGGAGGGCGCGCGCGATCTCCCGCACCGACAGCCCCGAGACGATGCGCAGCGCCAGCGCGATCTGCTGCGTGAGCGGCAGCTCGGGGTGGCAGCAGACGAAGAGCAGGCGCAGCACGTCGTCGCGGTAGTGCGCCTGGTCGAGCTGCTCGACCAGGGCGGCCTCGGTGTCGTCGAGGTCGGAGATGAGCGCGTCGTCCTCGGGCAACGGCTCGTGCTGGCCGCGCCGGCGCACCTCGTCGAGCGCCGCGTTGCGCCCCACGAAGATCAGCCAGGCCAGCGGGTCGCGCGGCGGGCCGCTCGCGGGCCAGTGCCGCAGGGCGCGCAGGCAGGCTTCCTGGAAGGCCTCCTCGGCCATGTCGAGCTCGCGGAAGTAGCGCAGCAGCGCGGCCACCGCGCGCGGGCGCGAGGCGGCCAGGGTGGTGGCGATCCAGGCGGTGTCGTCGGTCATGCGGTGCGCTTGTCCTTCGTTCTTGCTCACCCAAGGACGCGTCAGTATGCGTCGCGCCGACACGCTCGGCAAAATCGGACGCACTTTCCTCACCGAACAAGAAATGGAGCAATGCGAATGACGCTGGCAATGAGCTGGAGCGAATGGGCCGACCACGACGGCATCGGCCTGGCCGAACGTGTGCGCAAGGGCGACGTGAGCGCGGCGGAGCTGGCCGCGCAGGCTGCCGCCGGCATCACGAGGCTCGATCCGCGGCTCGACGCGGTCGTCGAAGTCTTCGACGACGTGGTGGCCGATCCGCTGAAGGACGGCATGAACCCCGAGGGCGTCTTCGCGGGCCTGCCCTATCTGATGAAGGACCTGGGCCCCACGTTGAAGGGCCGCCTGCAGGAGTTCGGCTCGATGATGATGCAGGGCCACCGCCCGGCAGCCGACAGCTTCCTCACGCAGCAGCTGCGCAAGGCGGGCCTCAACATCATGGGCCGCAGCACCACGCCGGAGTTCGGCGTGTGCAGCTCGGCGGAGAACGCCTTCCACGTCACGCGCAACCCCTGGGACCTCGAATACACCACCTGCGGCTCGTCGGCCGGCACGGCGGCGATCGTGGCCGCAGGCGTGCTGCCGCTGTCGCACGCCACCGACGGCGGCGGCTCCATCCGCATTCCGGCGGGCGTGAACGGCAACATCGGCCTGAAGGTGTCGCGCGGCGTGTTCTCGCTGGCGCCGGGGCTGTCGGATCTTTCGGGGCTGGTGTCGATCCAGGGCTGCCACAGCCGCACCGTGCGCGACACGGCCGCCTTCGTCGATCATTGCCGTGGCGGCGCGCCCGGCGAGTTCATGCCCTTCTGGTCGCCGGCCGAGCCGTACAGCGAGCTCATCCAGCGCGATCCGGGCCGGCTGCGCATCGCGCTGTCGCACGAGTGGGGCGACTTCCGCGCCACGCCGCATTTCGTGGCCGAGCTGGAGCGGGTGGGCAAGTTCCTCGAGGGGCTGGGCCATCACGTCGAATGGGTGCTGCCCGAGATCGACTTCAAGGCCGCCTTCGACGCCCAGACCACCTGCTACATCAGCAACTTCGCGCAGGTCATCGACGGCCACCTGCACCGGCTGGGCCTGGAGCGTCCGCCGGCCGAGCTGCTGGAGCCGATCAACATCAAGATCTGGGAAGCCGGGCTGCACACCTCTTACACCGAGCGCGCGAAGATGCAGGCGGTGTTCAACACCACCTCGCGCGCCTTCGGCGAATTCTTCCAGCGCTGGGACATCATCCTCACGCCCATCACCGCACTGCCCACGCCCAAGGTGGGCACCAGCGAGTACCTCACGACCAGCACGAACCCCTCGGTATACGACTGGTTCGCCAACCTCTGGCAGAACTTCGCGTACACGCCGCTGGCCAACCTGTGCGGCATGCCGGGCATCTCGCTGCCGATGGCGGCGCAGGAAAACGGCCTGCCGCTGGGCATCCAGGCACAGGCGGCGCAGGCCAACGACGGGCTGCTGCTGCAGCTGGCCGCGCAGATCGAGCGGGCGCTGGGCGGCAAGTGGAATGCGGGGCGCCGGCCGGGAGTGCACGTCACGCAGGCGTGACGGGGCCGCCGGCTGCCGGCTCAGAGCAGGTTGCGCAGCGCGGCCTCGATGGCCGCCGCGGTGGCCAGCGGCTTTTCCATCGGGAACAGGTGCGTGCCGTCCAGCATGGCGATGCGGCCCTTGGTGACCTGCTGGGTCATCGCCATGCCCACGCGCTTCATCTCGGCCGACTGGCGCCCGCCGATGAAGGCTGCCTTGCACTTGAGCGGGTGCGCCCGCAGCAGCGCGCCGAGGTTGTGGGGCAGGGTGTTGTAGATGGCGGTCTCGACGTCGCGGTCGAAGCTCAGCGCGCGTGCGTCATCCGCGTCGAAGGTGCCGTGGTCGATGTAGTCGTGCAGCACCTGCTCGTCCCACTTCGCGAAGGCCTTCTTGCTGCGGAAGTGCTCGAACACCGCCTCGCGGTGCTCCCAGCTGTTCTTGCGCTTGCGGCTGATGGCGCCGGGCGACACGCTCTTCATGAGCGGCGTGCGCTTGACCACGTTGAGCGTGTTCGCGCGCCAGCCGCCGAGGATGGGCGAGTCGATCAGCAGCACGCCGCGCGCCAGCTCGGGGTGCTGGGCGGCGCACATCAGGCTCAGGAAGCCGCCGAGCGAATGGCCGATAAGGAACACCGGCGCGCCCGCGCGGTCGGCGCGCGCCTTGGCGAAGTCGGCCAGCTGCTGCACCAGGTGCGGCCAGTTGTCGGTGACGGGGTACTTCGGGTCGTGCCCGAATTTCTCGATGGCATCGACCTCGAAGCCGCGGTTGCGCAGGCTGTCGAGGACGACGCGGTAGGTGCTCGCGGGAAAGCTGTTGCCGTGCGAGAAGACGACGGGGGGCATCACGGCCGTCGCCGGGCCGCCCCAAGGCGGCCGAGCCTCCCCCTCGGGGGGTGGAGAAGCACACGAAGTGGCAAGCCGGGGGGCATCATTTCAGATGAGCTTTTCGTCGGGGGTCGAGATCTTGCGCAGCGGGCTGTGGCGCGTCGCGGGCATCTTCAGCGGGTGCTCGGTATGGCTGTCGTCCCACACCGGGTCCTCGATGCTGTCGAACACCTCGCGCAGTTTCTGGCCCCAGCTGTTGTGCACCATGCGGTAGTAGGGGTTGTCGGCGTCGATGCAGATCACGCGGTCGGTCTCGAGCTTGTTGGCCTCGTAGACCACCATGTCCAGCGGCAGGCCGACCGACAGGTTCGACTTCATGGTCGAGTCCATCGACACGAGCGCGCACTTGGCCGCCTCGTCCAGCGGGGTCTCGGGCGTGAGGACGCGGTCGAGCACCGGCTTGCCGTACTTCGACTCGCCGACCTGGAAGTAGGGCGTCTCGGTGGTGGCCTCGATGAAGTTGCCGGCCGCGTAGACCAGGAAGAGGCGCATGCCCTCGCCCTTGACCTGCCCGCCGAAGATGAAGGACACGTTGAAGTCGAGCCCCGCGTGCTTCAGCGCCTCGGCGTCGCGGTCGTACACATGGCGCACCGCCGAGCCCAGCACGCGGGCGGCGTCGAACATGCTCCTGGCGTTCCAGATGGTGATGGGGGCGCCCTGGCTGCCATCCTCGCGGGTTTCGCGCAGTTCCTCGATCTGGAGGATCTCGCGCACCGACTGCGAGATGCTCAGGTTGCCCGACGAGAGCAGCACCATGACGCGGTCGCCCGGCTGCTCGTAGACGATCATCTTGCGGAATGTGCTGATGTGGTCCACGCCCGCGTTGGTGCGGGAGTCGGAGAGAAACACCAGGCCGGCGTTGAGTTTGATGCCTACGCAGTAAGTCATGGGTTCAGGTTCATCTGGCATGAACTGTGCCGGGTCATGCGGCGCCGAGTTCACGTTTGTTCAGTTTCTGAAGGGCATACAAGGCATCGAGGGCCTCGCGCGGGCTCATCGTGTCGGGGTCGAGCGCGGCCAGCGCGGATTCTACGGCGCTGGCCATGGGTGTTTCGGCCACCGGAGGCGGCGCGAACAGGTCGACCTGTGCACGAGTTTGCGCATGCTGCGATTCAAGTGCCTCCAGCGCCTGCCGCGCGTGGTTGACCACCGCCGCGGGCATGCCCGCCAGCCGCGCCACCTGGATGCCGTAGCTCTTGCTGGCCGGGCCGGGCTGCATTTCGTGCAGGAAGACGATGTCGCGGCCCGCCTCGGTGGCGCTCACGTGCATGTTCACCGCGCCGTGGTGCGTGGCCGGGAACTCGGTCAGTTCGAAATAGTGCGTGGCGAACAGCGTGAAGGCCTTGCTGCGGTCGTGCAGCTGGGCCGCGATGCCGGCGGCCAGCGCCAGCCCGTCGAAGGTGCTGGTGCCACGGCCGATCTCGTCCATGAGCACCAGCGACTGGGCGGTGGCGCTGTGCAATATCTGCGCGGCCTCGGTCATCTCCAGCATGAAGGTCGACTGCGCGTTGGCCAGGTCGTCCGCCGCGCCGATGCGGGTGTGGATCGCGTCGATCGGCCCGAGCCGGCAGGCTGCCGCCGGCACGTGCGAGCCGATGGAGGCCAGCAGCACGATGATCGCCACCTGCCGCATGTACGTCGACTTACCGCCCATGTTGGGGCCGGTGATGACCTGCATGCGCTGCTGCGGCCCCAGTTGCGTGTCGTTGGCGATGAAGCCGCCCGACGACTTCTCGGCCAGCCGTGCCTCCACCACCGGGTGGCGACCCTGCTGGATCTCGATGCACGGGTGCGACACGAAGCTGGGCGCGCGCCAGTGCAGCGTGTGCGAGCGCTCGGCCAGCGCGCACAGCGCGTCGAGCGTGGCGAGGCCGCCGGCCAGTTGCGTGAGCGCGGGCACCGAGGGCTGCAGCGCGTCGAGCAGCTGCTCGTAGAGCCACTTCTCGCGGGCCAGGGCGCGGTCCTGCGCGCTCAGGGCCTTGTCCTCGAAGGCCTTCAGCTCGGGCGTGATGAAGCGCTCGGCGTTCTTCAGCGTCTGGCGGCGGCGGTAGTTGTCGGGCACCTTGGAGAGCGCGCTCTGTGTCACCTCGATGTAGAAGCCGTGCACACGGTTGAACTGCACCCGCAGATTGCCGATGCCGGTGCGCTCGCGCTCGCTGATCTCGAGCTTGAGCAGGAAGTCGTCGCAGTTCTCGCTGATGGCGCGCAGTTCGTCGAGCTCGGCGTCGTGGCCGGTGGCGATCACGCCGCCGTCGCGCACCAGCGCGGATGGGTCGGGCTTGATGGCGCTGGTCAGCAAGGCGGCGCAGCCCGGCGGCGGGGCGAGCCGCTCGGCGATCTGGCCGAGCAGGGCGGACGCCGCGGGCAGCATCGGTGCGAGCTGCTCCGCCTTCGCGAGCGCCAGCTGCAGCGCCAGCAGTTCGCGCGGGCGCACCTGTCGCAGCGCGATGCGCGCGGCGATGCGTTCCACGTCGCTGGTGTTCTTGAGCTGCTCGCGCAGCGTGCGCCAGGGGGCGGCCGTGGCACCGGGGGCCGTGGCCTGCAGCGTGCCGATGGCTTCGAGGCGGCCTTGCGCCTCGGAGCGGTCGCGCCGGGGCGAGAGCAGCCAGCGCTTGAGCAGGCGGCTGCCCATGCCGGTCATGCAGGTGTCGAGCAGCGAGAACATGGTGGGCGAGTCTTCGCCGCGCAGTGTCTGCACCAGCTCGAGGTTGCGCCGCGTGGTGGGCGGCAGCTCGATCAGGTCGCCGTCGCGCTCCACCGAGAGGCGCTGCACGTGCGAGAGCGCCCGGCCCTGCGTGTGCTCGGCGTAGCCCAGCAGCGCGGCCGCCGCGGCGTGCGCGTTGGCGAGCGATTCGGCGTTCCAGGCCGCGAGGCTGTTGCTGCCCATCTGCTCGGCCAGCTTGCGCTCGCCGAGGCCGCCGTCGAACTGCCACGCCGGGCGCAGCGAAAGCGTGAAGGGCGTGGCGGCGCGCGCGGCCTTCAGGCGCTGCTCGAAGGCGGGCGTGACTTCGGCGCTGTAGAGCAGCTCGCTGGGGCCGATGCGCGCGATCCAGGCTTCGAGCGCGTCGGAGGGGCACTCGGCCAGCCGCAGCTCGGCGCCGGTCACGCTGAGCCAGGCCAGGCCGCAGACGTTGCGCGTGCCCGCGTGCACCGAGAGCAGCAGCGAATCGGCCTTGTCGTTGAGAAGCTCGGAGTCGGTCAGCGTGCCGGGCGTGACCACGCGCACCACCTTGCGCTCGACCGGGCCCTTGGCGGCGCCCACTTCGCCCACCTGCTCGCAGATGGCGACCGATTCGCCCAGCTTGATGAGGCGGGCCAGGTAGGTGTCGACCGAGTGGAAGGGCACGCCGCACATCACCACCGGCTGGCCGGCGGACTGGCCGCGCTGGGTGAGCGTGATGTCGAGCAGGCGCGCGGCCTTCTCGGCGTCGGCCCAGAAGAGTTCGTAGAAGTCGCCCATCCGGTAGAACAGAAGGGTGTCCGGATGGTCGGCTTTCAGGCCCAGGTACTGGGCCATCATCGGCGTGTGCCCAGAGAGGTCTGTCTTGGTCATTTCAATCAGTTGCTTGCGATCCATGCCGCCGGCGCGCGGGGCATGGGGGGCAGGTGGGGGACGTTCCTAGGCATTTTCCGCGCGGCTCTCCGTTCGGCCGGCCCCATGGCCGCCCTCGAGCGGCCACTGCCTCGTCTTGAGCATGAACAGCTCGAAGAGGCCCGGCGCCATCGAGCGGTCGCCGGCCTCCCACTGCTGCCATCCGCGCAGCGAGGCCTGCACCGTCTGCGCGGCCTCGGTCTGCGTGAGGCCCGCGGCAATGCGGGCGTCGCGGACGGCGGCGGGCGAGGGGCTGGAGTGCTTGTTCGGGGAGGGCATGGGAGGCATGGCGCATGACGCCTGCGCGCACGGGTGAAAGTGCCGCGGGCATTCTACGTTCAATGCGCGTATCGCCGGCCTGCGCCCGGCGCCGTGTTCGCCGCCGGCCTGAAGCGGAATTCGTCGCGCGGTGATCCGGCGCGCCCGGCCTTGCGTACCACGGGACCAACCACTGCCGACGTCCCGCCATGCCCCGAGCCTCCAGCGCATCCGCCGCCATCCACTGGGTCGAACAGGGTCTGGTGCCCGACGGCGCCGTCCGCATCGGCGTGCGGCGGCTGCTGCGCCAGCGCCTGGCCGAACTGGACAGCGGCAACCCCGAGGCCGTCGCGCGGCACTCGCAGGCATTCTTCGACGAACTGCGCAACGCCCCGCTGGCCCTGCTGCCCGAGAAGGCCAACGAGCAGCATTACGAGTTGCCGGCTGATTTCTTCGCCGCAGTGCTCGGGCCGCACCGCAAGTACAGCTGCTGCTGGTGGCCCGAAGGGGTCGACACGCTGGAGCAGGCCGAGGCGGCCGCGCTGGCCGAGACCTGCGCGCGTGCGGGCCTTGCAGACGGGCAGCGCATCCTCGAACTCGGCTGCGGTTGGGGTTCGCTGAGCCTGTGGATGGCCGAGCGCTTTCCGGGCTCGCGCATCACGGCGGTGTCCAACTCGCATTCGCAACGGATGTTCATCACTGCCGAGGCCGCGGCCCGCGGCCTGGGCAACCTCGAGGTGATCACCTGCGACTTCAACGACTTCGAGACGGCCGGGCGCTTCGACCGCGTGGTGTCGGTGGAAATGTTCGAGCACCTGCGCAACTGGCCGCGCGCCTTCTCGAACGTCGCGCGCTGGCTGAATCCGCAGGGGCGCTTCTTCATGCACGTGTTCGTGCACCGCGAGGCGCCGTATCCCTTCGAGGTGCGCGACGCGAGCGACTGGATGAGCCGCTACTTCTTCTCGGGCGGCATGATGCCCGGCGACGACCTCGCCCTGCGCTGCCAGGACGACCTGCGCCTGCTGAACCAGTGGCGCTGGAACGGCCGCCACTATGCGAAGACCTCCGCCGCCTGGCTGGCGCGCATGGACGCCCGGCGCGACGAGCTCATGCCGCTCTTGGCTTCCGTCTACGGCGAGAGCGAGGCGCCCATCTGGTGGACGCGCTGGCGCCTTTTCTTCATCTCGGTGGAAGAGTTGTTCGGCTACGCCGAAGGCGGCCAGTGGTGGGTCGCCCACTACCTGTTCGAGAAGCGCTGATGCCGGCGCGCGCCCTGGCTCTCGCCCTGGCGATGGCCGCCTGCATGGCCTTCACGGCCTCGGCGCAGGAGGGCGCGACCGAGGAAGGCGAGTGGAACTTCACCGCCACGCTCGACGGCAAGCCCATCGGCACGCATCGCTTCGCGGTCGGCGGCAGCGCGGCGGCGCGCAGCGTCGACAGCCGCGCCGACTTCGTCGTGCGCATGCTCGGCGTGCCCGTCTACCGCTATCGCCATCACGCCGGGGAGCGCTGGGCCGGCGACTGCCTGCGCGAACTGCGCGCCGACACCGACGACGACGGCACGCGGCAGCAGGTCGCGCGCCGCTTCGAGGACGACTGCGTGATGACTTTCGCCTACTGGAACCCCCGCCTGCCGAAGCAGCAGCGCCTGGTCGATCCGCAGACCGGCAAGCTGGAGCCGGTGCGCTTCGAGCCGCTGCCCGACACCAACATCGAGGTCCGCGGCCAGCCCGTGCGGGCGCGGGGCTGGCGCCTGCAGGCCGCACAGCAGCGCATCCGCATCTGGTATGCCGCCGACAGCGGGCGCTGGATCGGGCTGGACGCCCAGACCAAGGGCGACCGGCAGCTGAGTTACCGATTGACTTCTCCTACTGGCGCACCATGAAACCTTCTGCCCGCACCTTGTCCATCGCCTACCTGTGGGCACTCTTGAGCTTTCTCGTGCTGGACGCCGTGTGGCTGTCGCTCATGGGCCCGCGCCTGTACAAGCCGGCGCTCGGCGACCTGATGGCGTCCGACGTCGACTGGCTCGCGGCGGTGCTTTTCTATGCCATCTACCTGGCGGGCCTGCTGGTCTTCGCGATCGCGCCGGCCTTGGCAGAAGGCTCGGCCGGCGTGGCACTGCGGCGCGGCGCCTTCTTCGGGCTGGTGGCCTACGCCACCTACGACCTCACCAACCAGGCGACGCTGCGCGACTGGCCCTGGGCCATCACCATCGCGGACCTGGTGTGGGGCAGCTTCGTGAGCGGCGTGGCGGCCTGGGTGTCTGCCCGCCTCACATCCCGACGAGCGAACCCAGCACGCGCGCGATAGCGCTTTCGAAGCGCAGGCGGCCGTCCAGTGAGGCGAGGCAGATGCACTCGCTGCCGTCCTGGACCACGGGCTGGTGGTGGATTTCTCCATCCGCCGCGTCGAAATCCCCCGGGCCGAACAGGGCCCGCCCGTCGTGGAAGCGGCCGTGCAGCACCTGGGTCAGCTCCAGCCCCTGGTGCGTGTGCTGCGGCAGGTACTTGCCGGCGGCGATGCGCAGCAGGAAGACGTTCGCATCCGGCGCCTCGGGCACGCTCACGCGGCTCCAGCGCATGCCGGGGCCGATCCAGCGCCATGGCGTGGCGCTGCAGTGGGCGAGGGCGCGTGGCCAGCGCGCGCCGGGCGGCAGCGGCGGCGGCGCGCTCACCCGCACGGTCCCGGCAGGCGCGTTCTCGAGCGCGTCGATCGCTGCCCAGGTGCGCGCCAGCGCATCGTCGGCCATCGGCACGGGCTCAAGTTCGTCGAGCAGGATGCCGCCCAGGGCATCGAGCGTGCGCGCGCGCTCGCGGCACAGCGGGCACAGTTCGAGGTGGCTGGCCAGTACCAGCCGCGTTCCGGCCGGCAACTGGCCGGAGGCCCGGGCCAGCAGCAGGTCGTCGTCGGGGTGGTGTCGGATGTCCATCATCAGCGTTCCAGCAGGCGGCGCAGCTGAGCGACCGCCAGGCGCACGCGCGACTTCACGGTGCCCAGCGGAATGCTCAGCTGGGCCGCGATGCGGGCATGCGGTTCGTCTTCGAAATAGGAAAGGTGCAGCACCTGCTGCTGCTCGGGCGGCAGCTGCCGGAAGGCGCTGCGCAGGCGTTCGTTCAGGCGCGAGGCATGCAGCCCGTCGTCGAGCGAGGCGCCGTCCGCCTGGAGCAGGTCGAAATCGAACTCTTCCTCGGCCGACTCCACGCCCTGGCGCCGCCGCAGCGCGTCCACGCGCAGGTTGCGCGCGATGGTGAAGATCCAGGTCGAGACGGCGGCCTGCGCCGGGTCGAACAGCGCGGCCTTGCGCCACACGCTCACCAGCGCTTCCTGGGCCAGTTCCTCGGCCTGCAGTTCCGGGCAGCCGATGTGCATCAGGTAGTGCTTGACGCGCGGCGCGAAGTGCGAGAAAAGCCGCGCGAACGCCTCCCTGTCCTGCCGTTCGGCCACGGCCGCCAGGGCCTGCGCCCAGAGGTCGTCGGAGCGGCGCGGCTGCTTGAAATCGGTCACAACAACAGTCAAGTTGGGCGCTCGGCGGCCGCGGGGCACCGGAATGCCCGCAGGTTGGGTGGATGGGTCGGGAACGGCGGCCATGCTAACCCTTACGCAATCCGGCCGCGATCGGATCATCGCCGCAATGCGCCATGGTCCAAATGGTGGTTT
This sequence comes from Variovorax sp. V15, assembly GCF_041154425.1. Lineage (NCBI taxonomy): Bacteria > Pseudomonadati > Pseudomonadota > Betaproteobacteria > Burkholderiales > Comamonadaceae > Variovorax > Variovorax sp. V15. The sequence continues at coordinate 4,347,185 of NZ_AP028659.1, read as the reverse complement.
CCTGCGTACAAGCTCCAACACTTGGATACGCACCATGCCGCCCTTCGACCCCCAGCCCGCCCAGCCCACCGTCCTCGCGACACCCATCTCGCCGGGGCAGGGCCAGCGCATCGCCGTCGTCGGCACCGGCATCTCGGGGCTTTCCTGCGCCTGGCTCTTGTCCCAGCGGCACGAAGTGACGGTGTTCGAGAGCGAATCGCGCCTCGGTGGGCACAGCAACACGGTGGACGCGCCCGGCCGCGAAGGCACGGTGCCGGTGGATACCGGCTTCATCGTCTACAACGAGCCCGCCTATCCGAACCTGAGCGCCTTGTTCCGGCACCTGGGCGTGCCGACCGCGGCCTCCGACATGTCCTTCGCCGTCAGCCTCGATGCCGGCCGCCTCGAATACGCAGGAACCGACCTGCGCGGCCTGTTCGCGCAGAAGCGCAACCTGGCGAGTCCGAGGTTCTGGTCGATGCTGCGTGAGTTGCTGCGGTTCTACCGCGAGGCGCCGCGCGATGCCCAGGCCGCCGGCGACCAGGCGCTGGACGACTACCTGGACGCCCGCGGCTACGGCCGCGCGTTTCGCGACGACCATCTCTATCCCATGGCGGCCGCCATCTGGTCGGCGCCCGCCGCGCGGGTGGGGCGCTATCCGGTGGCGGCCTTCGTTCGCTTCTGCGAGAACCACGGCCTGCTGCAGATCAGCGACCGGCCGGTCTGGCGCACCGTGGCCGGCGGCAGCCGCGAGTACGTGCAGCGCCTGAGCCGGCCTTTTGCCGACCGGGTCCACCTCGACCAGGCCGTGCTCGAACTGCATCGCGAGCCCGGCGGCGTGCGCATCCGCACCACCGGCGGCTGGTGGCCCGAGCGCTTCGATCACGTCGTGCTGGCGACCCACGCCGACCGGTCGCTGGCGCTGCTGCCCGACGCCTCCAGCGCCGAGCGAGCCCTGCTGGGCGCATTTCCCTACAGCCGCAACCTGGCCGTGCTGCACCGCGACCCGGCACTGATGCCGGCGCGCCGCTCCGTGTGGTCGAGCTGGAACTACCTCGGAACGCGCGGCAGCGGCGCCGCCCCGACGGTGACCTACTGGATGAACCGGCTGCAACCCCATCTGCCGCAGGGTTCGCGGGCCGAGCCGATCTTCCTGACGCTCAACCCCGTCGCCGGCCCGCGGCCCGAGCACCTGATCCGCACGGAGGTCTACGACCATCCGCTGTTCGATGCCGCCGCCATGGCCGCGCAGCGCCACCTCTGGAACCTGCAGGGCCAGCGCCGCACCTGGTTCTGCGGCGCGTACTTCGGCTCCGGCTTCCACGAGGACGGGCTGCAGTCCGGCCTGGCGGTCGCCGAGGCGCTGGGTGGCGTCCGCCGGCCCTGGAGCGTGCCTCGGGAATCCGGGCGCATCCACCTGCCTCAGGCCGCGCAGGCAGCGCAGGCGGCGAGGGCGGTCGCCCCATGAGCGGGCAGGGCGGCTCGGCGCTCTATGTCGGGCGCGTCATGCACCAGCGGCTGCGGCCCAGGCGGCACCGGCTCGCCTACCGCGTCTACAGCGTTCTGGTCGACATCGACGAGCTGCCGCAGCTGAACGTCCGGCTGCGCCTGTTCTCGGTGGACCGCTTCAACCTGTTCAGCTTCCACGCCGCCGACTACGGCGACGGCTCGGGCCGCGACCTGCGCGCCCAGGTCGAGGCGCGGCTGCGTGAGGCCGGCCTGCCCACGGGCGGGGCGATCCGGCTGCTGACCATGCCCAGGCTGCTCGGCCACGTCTTCAACCCGCTCAGCGTGTGGTTCTGCCACGCCCCGGGGGGTGAGCTGCAGGCGATGGTCTACGAGGTCAACAACACCTTCGGGCAGCGGCACAGCTACCTGATTCCGGTGGACGACGCCGCCGCCCCGGTCATCGATCAGCGCTGCGACAAGCAGATGTACGTCTCGCCCTTCAACGGCATGGACCTGCGCTACCGCTTCCGCATCGCGCCGCCGGGCGAGTCGGTGTCGATCGGCGTGAGCGTGCACGATGCCGACGGCGCCGTGCTCAACGCGCGCCAGGACGGCCAGCGCACCGCGCTGAGCGACGTCGCGCTGCTGCGCGTCTTCCTGACCCATCCGCTGCTGACCCTCAAGGTCGTCGCGGCCATCCACTGGCAGGCACTGCGCCTGTGGATCAAGCGCGTGCCACTGCATCCGCGTCCGGTGGCCCCGGAGCGCGACATCACCATCGTTTCCACGAGCGAGACTCCATGAGCCTGACCACGCCCTCCGCCCCCGTTCTCGACGCCGTGCCGTCCTTCTCGCCGCTGCGGCGCCTGCTCGCGCGCACGCGCTTCGGCCGGCTGGCGCTGACGCTGCCCGGCGGGCGCAGCATCGAGGTGGCCGGCCGCGAGCCGGGCCCGCATGCCAGCCTGCGCCTTTCGAGCTGGCGGCCGATCGTGCGGCTGTTCATGCAGGGCGACCTCGGCCTGGCCCTGAGCTTCCGCGACGGCGAATGGGACAGCCCCGACCTGCTGGCCCTCTTCGAATTCGGCCTGGCCAACGAGGCCGCCTGGGGCTCGCTGCTCAAGGGCCGCGGCCCTTCGCGCTGGCTGGCGCGGCTGCTGCACCTGGCGCGCAGGAACAGCCGCAGCGGCAGCCGGCACAACATCTCCTTCCACTACGACCTGGGCAACGAGTTCTACCGGCACTGGCTCGACGACAGCATGCTGTATTCGAGCGCGATCTTCAGCGACGAGCCCGACGACACTCTCGAGGCCGCCCAGGCGCGCCGCCTCGATGCCATCCACCGCATGCTCGACACCCCGCAAGGCGCGAACGTGCTCGAAATCGGCTGCGGCTGGGGAACGCTGGCGGCGAGCCTGGCCCGCCGGCACGAGGCGCGCGTGACGGGGCTCACGCTGTCCGCCGAGCAACTGGCCTTCGCCCGCGAGCGCGGCCAGGCATGGGGCGTGGCCGAGCGGCTCGACCTGAGGCTGCAGGACTACCGCGACGTGCAGGGCCGGTTCGACCGCATCGTGTCCATCGAGATGATCGAAGCCGTCGGCGAGGCCTACTGGCCCGCCTACTTCGCGACCCTGCGCGACCGCCTCGAGCCCGGCGGTGTCGTGGTGCTGCAGGCGATCACCATCGCCGACGAGCACTTCGACAGCTACCGCCAGGGCGCCGATTTCATCCAGCACTGCATCTTCCCGGGCGGCATGCTGCCCAGCCCGAGCGTGCTGCAAGAGCAGGCACGGCGCGCGGGGTTCGTCATCGAGACTTCGCACTGCTTCGGAATGGACTATGCGCGAACGCTCGCCGAGTGGCGCCGGCGGTTCCTGGCGGCCTGGCCGCAGATCGAGCCGCTGGGCTTCGATGCCGCGTTCAAGCGGCTGTGGACCTACTACCTGTCGTATTGCGAGGCCGGTTTTCGCTCCGGGCGCATCGATGTGGGGCTGTACCGGCTGCGTGCGGCCGATGCCTGAGGAGGGCGCCGGCGGCAGATGGCGAGCGCGGTGTCAGGGCGTGTAGCCGCCCGCCTTTTCGAGCGCGTCGCGAAGCGCGGCGGCCTGCGCCCTGATCGCCTCGGCCTGCTGCCCGGACAGCCGCGAGAGGTTGCGCACCTGCGCGCCGATGCGCTGGTGCTTCGCGAAGCGCTCGCGGTGCCTGAGCAGGAAGTCCCAGTAGAGCGTCGTGAAGGGGCAGGCCTCGGGCCCCTGGCTGACGCCGGGCCGGTAGCGGCACTGGGCGCAGTACTGCCCGCCGCTCATGCGCTCGATGTACTTGCCGCTGGCGATGTAGGGCTTGCTCGTCATCACGCCGCCGTCCGCGTACTGGCTCATGCCCGCGGTGTTGGGCAGCTCCACCCATTCCACCGCATCGACGTAGATGGCGAGATACCACTCGTGGACCTCGCGCGGCCGCACGCCGAGCAGCAGCGCGAACAGGCCAGTGATCATCAGGCGCTGGATGTGATGGGCGTAGCCCAGGCGCAGCGTCTGCCGGATCGCGTCCGACAGGCAGGCCATCGGCGTATCGCCGGTCCAGTAGAAGGCCGGCAGCGGCGCCCGCGCATCCAGCGCGTTCGACTCCACGAGGCCGGGCATGGAGGTCCAGTAGACGCCGCGCACATATTCGCGCCAGCCCAGCACCTGGCGGATGAACCCTTCGGCGCTCGGCAGCGGAATGCGGCCCTCCTGCCAGGCGCGTTCCACCCGCGCGACCACTTCGCGCGGCTCGATCAGCTTGAGGTTCATCGCGGCCGAGAGGTGGGCGTGCCACAGCCAGGGCTGGCCGGGCCAGATCGCGTCCTGCCAGGGGCCGAAGCCGGGCAGCCGCTCGTCGACGAAGCGCTCCAGCGCCAGCAGCGCCTGCTCGCGCGTCACCGGCCAGGCGAAGCCATCGAGCTCGCCCGGATGGCGTTCGAACTCCCGGGCCACCAGCGCCAGCACCTCCTGCGTGATCGCGTCGGGCTCGAAGCGGGCGGGCTCGGGCACGATGCCCGGACCCTCGGCGCCGAAGGGCTGGCGGTTGTCGGCATCGAAATTCCAGCGCCCTCCGGCGGGCCCGTAGCTTTGCGTTCCTTCCTCGCCTTCCATCAGCACGCGGTGCTGGCGGCGCATCTGCCGGTAGAAGTTTTCCATGCGCAGGGTGCGGCGGCTGCGGGCATGGTCGGCGAACTCGCGCACGGTACAGAAGAAGTGGCGGTCGTCGCGCAGCTCCAGCGCGAGCCCGGCCTCTGCGGCGGCGCGACGCAGCGCGCGCAGCACGCGCCAGTCGCCCGGCGCGGTCATCACCAGCCGCTCGGGCCGCAGCAGCCGGATCGCACGCGCCAGTTCGCCGGCCAGGCTGCCGGTGTTCGCGGGATCGTCCAGGCTCACGTAGTGCAGCGGCCAGCCGCGCTCGCGCAGCAGCCGCGCGTGATGGCGCATGGCGGACAGGAACAGGGCGATGCGGATGCGGCTGGAGGCGACGTGCGTGGACTCCTCGCGCACCTCGGCCATCCAGATGCCGTCCTGCGCGGGATCGAAGCCGTCGAAGGCCGAGGCCTTGCTGTCCAACTGGTCGCCCAGCACCAGCACCAGGTGACGGATCGGCGGCGTCATGAACGGCTCGCCCGCACCGGGGCTGGCGTGATCGAAGCTGGCATCGTGACTCCCGGAAATGCGGCGGCCCGGGCCGAACGTCGCCGGCCCCGCAACTTCCCTACGCCGCAGGGCCGTGCCCGGATCACCGCCGCAGCTTTCGCCGAACAGGCCCGGTCCGCATGAAGACACTGCTGCGCCAGTACGGCCCCACCGTTCTCAACCTCGTGGTCTTCCAGGCCGCCTGGTTCGCGTGCGTGCTGGGCGCCGCGCGCGGCGCCCCCGGTTGGGGCGTGGCGGCCTGCATCGGCGCCGTGCTGCTGAACCTGTGGTTCAGCGATGCGCGCCGCGACGAACTGCTGCTGGCGCTGTGCGCGGTGCTGCTGGGCCTGGCATGGGACACCGGCATGGCGCGCGGCGGCGTGCTGGTCTATGCCTCGCCGGGGCCCTGGCCGGGCGTGGCGCCCGCGTGGATCCTGGGGCTGTGGGCGCTGTTCTCGACCACGCTGCGCGGGCCGCTGCGCTGGCTGCACGGGCGCTGGCTGCTCTCGGCCGTGATCGGCGGCGTGGGCGGTGCCTTGTCTTACGCGGCCGCGGTGCGGATGGGGGCCGGCCACTTTCCCGACCCCAGCCGGGCGATGCTGGTGCTGGGGGCCGGCTGGGCGGTGATCACGCCGCTGCTCGTGGAGCTGGCGCGCTGGCTGGGGCAGCGCGCCACCCGCCGCATGCTGCGCTGATTCCGCCGGGCCCGTCTGCTTCAGAGCCGCATGAGGCTCAGCCCGCCACCCATTCCTCCTGGCTGACCCAGCAGTTGCGTCCACCCTGCTTGGCCTTGTAGAGCGCGGCGTCCGCCGCCTCGACGAGCCGCTGCTCCGGCGCGTGCGACTGCGGGTCCTGCAGGGTCGCCACGCCGATGCTGACGGTGACCTGCCCATGCGGGCTCTCGCTGTGGGTGATGCCGAGCGCGCGCACCTGTTCGAGCATGAGTTCCGCGACCTTGCGGGCGCCCTGCAGGCCGGTGCTGGGCAGCACGATCGCCAGCTCCTCTCCGCCGTAGCGCGCGACCAGGTCGCCCGGGCGCCTGATGCTGCGCCTGAGCGCCATCGCGACGGCCCTCAGGCACTGGTCGCCGGCGACGTGGCCATAGGCATCGTTGAAGCTCTTGAAGTAGTCCAGGTCCAGCAGCAGCAGCGACAGGGCCGTGCCTTCCCTGGCCGCGCGGCGGGATTCCTGCGCCAGCACTTCGTCGAAGCTGCGGCGGTTGGCCAGGCCGGTGAGCGGGTCCTGCGTTGCCAAAATCTCCAGCCGGCGGTTGGCCTGCAGCAGGTCCTCGCGCGCGGCCATCAGCGAAGCCTCGGCTCTGATCCGCCGCCCGATGTTGATGATCAGCTTCCAGCCCACCGCCGCCACCGCGGTCAGCAGGGCGCCGACGACGGCGAGCGTCAGCAGCGCCTGGTGCCTCCAGGCCTGCAGCGCCTGGTCGCGGCCCACCGCCACGGTGGTCAGCACCGGGTAGCGGTCGCTCTTGCGGAAGGCGTAGAGCCGCTTCGTTCCATCCACGCTGGAGCGGAACGATGCTGTACCCGAAGTGCCCGAGAAGTGGCGCTGGAAATTGACCGACTTCGAGAAATCGAGGCCGACGTACTTCTCGCGGTAGGGATAGAGCACCAGCATCTGCCCCGTGTTGGTGCTCAGGCCGATGGTGCCGGTGTCGGGCAGGGCGATGGTTCCGAATGCGCGCAGGAAGTTCTGCAGGCCCAGGCCGATGACGACGACGCCTGCGAACCGGCCCTTGTCGTCTTCGAGGCGTCGGCTGACCGTGATACCCCATTCGCCGGTGAACGGATTGCGAAGCGGCGGGCTGATGAGGACATCGTTGGAGCGCGTGTCGCGGTGATGCACGAAGTAGGGCCGATGGGCGCTGTTGGTGCCCGGCGGAACCTGTCCCTTGGAGTAGATCAGCCAGTCGCCCCTGGCATCGAGGACGGCGACGCCGTCGAGCGGGTCGAGCAGGCGCTTCTGCCGCTCGACCAGCGACTGCACGCGCTGCAGGTGCGCGTGCGGGTGACCGTCGGCCTTCAGCGTCTCGGTCACGCCCTGCAGCAGCATGTCGCTCTGGGTGAAGATGCCTTCGGCGTAGATGTTCAGCGCCTGGGCGAGATTGAGGTTGTTGGTGTCGGCTGCGGCCAGCGTCTGTTCGCGCGATGTCCAGAGCTGCCAGCCGGTGGCTGCCGACACCGAGACCATGACGGCCGCGAGCAGGGTCTTCGCAAGGCGAACGTCCCGCTTCACTTGAGCGACTCCTCGAGCAAGCTTTTTCTCATCGACTTCCTCCCTTTTCCCCATCTTGTGCGTTGCGGCGTCTGCGCTGCGCCGCTGGACTGCGTTCACCGGTCTCGCGCCGGCCGGACCATGGCGAACTCTAGCCGAGCCGGCCGAAGCCCCGGCGACAGCCCCACCGGCGGCAGCGGGAGGCCCGTGGCACCATCGAAGGCTTCCACCAACGTGAACTGCGAGGGCATCGATGCTGATCAACTGCGTCGCCTACGAAAACGGCTCCAAGCTCGCCGACATATCGGTCGAGGACATCAGCGAATACATCAGCCGGCCCGGCTGCTTCGTCTGGGTGGCGCTGAGCGATGCCTCCGACGAGGAACTGCGCGAGATGCAGAAGGAGTTCGGCCTGCATCCGCTGGCGGTGGAAGACGCCCACCACGGTCACCAGCGCCCGAAGATGGAGGAGTACGGCCACTCGCTCTTCGTCGTCATGCACCTGGTGGAGCCCTCGGCCGAGGGCGAGCACTGCATGAACGTGGGCGAGGTCGACGTATTCGTCGGCGCCAACTACGTGCTGTCGGTGCGCAACCGCAGCAAGCAGGGCTTCCTGGGCGTGCGCGAGCGCTGCGAGCGCGAGCCGGAGTTGCTGCGCCACGGCGCCGGCTTCGTGCTGTACGCGCTGATGGACGCGGTGGTCGACCGCTACTTCCCGGTGATCGACGCGCTGGAAGTGGAGCTGGAGTCCATCGAGCAGCAGATATTCGGCCAGGGCGGCGCGGCGCGCGACAAGATCAAGCAGCTCTACGACCTGAAGCGGCGCAGCATGGTCCTCAAGCGCGCGGTGGCGCCGCTGGTGGAGGCGGCCGGCAAGATGCACGGCGGGCGCGTGCCGCAGATCTGCATGAGTTCGCAGGAATACTTCCGCGACGTGGGCGACCACCTGGCGCGCATCAACGCGTCGATCGACGCGATGCGCGACACCGTCGCCACGGCGATCCAGGTGAACCTGTCGATGGTCACCATCGAGGAGAGCGAGGTCACCAAGCGCCTTGCGGCCTGGGCCAGCATCTTCGCGGTGTGCACCGCCTTCGCCGGCATCTGGGGCATGAACTTCGAGAACATGCCGGAGCTGAAATTCCGCTACGGCTACGGCATAGCGCTGGGGCTGATCGTGAGCACCTGCGGCTATCTCTACTACCGGTTCAGGCGCGCGGGGTGGCTCTAGAGACTCCCAAGAGCCTCGGATGCCCGCGTTGCTAATGCTCAACTAATAAACATGTAGACAATCAAGTCCCTTATGAAAAGGGACTTCACGCAGCGCTTCGGCTTCCTCGTCAAGAGCGTGGGCAAGCTCTACAGCGAGGAGTTCGACCGCCTCGCGCGCGAGCGCATCGGGCTCACCAGCGCGCAGTGCCGCCTGCTGGGCGCGCTGGCGATGCATGGCGATGAAGAAGAGCCGCTCTCGCAGGCCGAGCTGGCACAGCGGCTCGACCTCACCCCCATGGCCGTGGCCGGCCTGTGCGACCGCATGGCCGCCGCCGGCTGGATACGCCGCGAGCCCAGCCCCACCGACCGCCGCGTCAACAGGATCCACCTGGAGCCCAGCGCAGAGAAGGCGCTCGACAGCGCCCTGAGCATCAGCGACGGGCTCAACGCCCGCGTGATGTCGGTGCTCTCGCAGGCCGAGCGCGCCCAGCTGCTGAGCCTGCTCGCGCGGGTGCACGGCAGCCTCGTGGAGATCACCTCGCCGGCCGGCCGCAAGCCGTCATGAGCGTCGCGCCCGGAACCACCGTGCCGCATCGCGGCATGATCACCATCTCGATCATGCTGGCGACCATCATGCAGGCGCTGGACACCACCATCGCCAACGTGGCGCTGCCGCACATGCAGGGCAGCCTGCAGGCCTCGCAGGACCAGATCACCTGGGTGCTCACCTCGTACATCGTGGCCTCGGCCATCGCGCTGCCGCTCACGGGCTGGCTTTGCGGGCACTGGGGGCGCAGGCGCGTGTTCATCATCTCGGTGATCGGCTTCACCGTGGCTTCGGCGCTGTGCGGGCTGGCGACCTCGCTGGTGGGCATCGTGGCCGCGCGGCTGCTGCAGGGCATCTTCGGCGCGGCGCTGGTGCCGCTGTCGCAGGCGGTGCTGCTGGACATCAACCCGCGCGAGAAGGTCGGCCAGGCCATGGCCATCTGGGGCGCGGGCATCATGGTCGGGCCCATCCTCGGGCCGCTGCTGGGCGGCTGGCTCACCGAGAACTTCGATTGGCGCTGGGTGTTCTTCATCAACCTGCCGGTGGGCGTGTTCGCCTTCTGGGGCATCGCGCGCTACCTGCCCGAGAGCCGGCCGCAGGGCGAGCGGCTGGACATCTTCGGCTTCGTCACGCTGAGCATCGCCATCGGCATGCTGCAGCTCTTCCTCGATCGCGGCGAGCAGCTCGACTGGTTCGAGTCGTGGGAGATCAAGCTCGAAGCCGCGGCCGCGCTGGTGGCCTTCTGCTTCTTCGTGGTCCATACCTGGACGGTGCAGGGCGTCTCCTTCTTCGACCGCGACCTGCTGAAGGACCGCAACTTCGTCACCGGCCTGCTGTTCGCGTTCATCGTCGGCATGATCCTGTTCGCGACCATGGCCTTGCTGCCCAACTTCCTGCAGGGGCTGATGGGCTACCCGGTGATCTACACCGGCGAGGTGACCGCGCCGCGCGGCGTGGGAACGATGATCGCGATGATCATCGTCGGGCGGCTGGTGCAGCGCATCGACGTGCGCGCGATCATGGCGCTGGGCTTCGGCCTCACGGCCTTCTCGCGTTACCAGATGACGCGGCTCACGCTGCAGATGGACAGCACGCTCATCGTGGTCTCGGGCTTCATCCAGGGGCTGGGCATCGGCTTCACCTTCGTGCCGCTTTCCACCGCCACCTTCGCCACGCTGGCGCCGAGGCTGCGCAACCAGGGCACGCCCATCTTCAGCCTGCTGCGCAACATCGGCAGCAGCGTGGGCATCTCGATCGTGCAGGCGCTGCTGACCGAAGGCTCGAGCAGGGCGCATGCGCAGATCGCCTCGACCGTGGCGCCGGGCAACGCGGCGCTCGCGACCCTGCCGCAGACGATGTCGCCCGACACCGCCACGGGGCTTGCGCTGCTCAACGCCGAGGTGACGCGGCAGGGCGCGCTGATCGGCTACCTCGACGACTTCGCCATCATGATGATCATCACGGTGCTGGCGATTCCGCTGCTGCTGCTGATACGCAGCCCGAGGCGCAGCGCGGCGGCTTCAGGCCCGGCTGAAGTGCCGCACTGACCCCGGCATTTCTCCCTCCCCAGCGGGGTAAGGAGCAAACCCCGGCTCACTCGTCGTGCGAATCGTGCGTGGCCACCGCACCGCGGCGCCAGTAGCCCGAGGCCCGCGTCCATTTCGGGTTCGCGCCGCGCTCGCCCACCAGGTGCGCGCGCAGCGCCTTGGCGATGGCCGATTCGCAGCCCACCCACGCGTGGAAGTCGCCGGCAGGCAGCTGCATGGCCTTCAGCGTGTCGACAAGCACGGGGCTCAGGCCGGGCTCGGTGCCTCGGCGGTGCGCCCATTTCAGGGTGAGCTCGGCCTGCGTGTCGAACGCGATCTCGTCGGCTTCGCTGTCGACTTCCGCCAGCACCACCGCGCGCGAGCCGGCGGGCAGTTCGGCGAGGCGCCGCGAGATCGCGGGCAGGGCGGTGTCGTCGCCGATCAGCAGGTGCCAGTCGAATTCGGTCGGCAAGATGAACGAACCGCGCGGGCCGCCCACGCCGAGGATGTCGCCGGGTTTCGCCTGCTCGGCCCATTGCGTGGCCGGACCGGCCTCGTGCAGCGCGAAGTCGATCTCGAGCGTGCCGGCCTTCGCGTCGTGGTTGCGCGGCGTGTAGTCGCGCATGGTGGGGCGGCCTTCGGGCCACACCGGGCCTTCGGGGCCCATGGTGGGCAGGCTCAGCTTGCCGGTGGCGGCGTCGGGAAAGAACAGCTTCACGTGGTCGTCGAAGCCCGGGCTGTAGAAGCCCGCGAGGTCATCGCCGGCGAGCGTGACGCGGATCAGGTGCGGCGTGACGCGCCGCGCCGTCTTCACCGCGAGCTTGCGGAAGCGCAGCTCGTGGCGCACCCGGCGGGGCGTGCGGTCCGGCCCGATGGGTGCCGTGGACGCTGGTGATGTACTGAAGTCAGTCATTGCGGAAATCCTGTTGCGAGACAGGGTTGGTTGGGATTCGGGTTGCCCTCGGCCCCTCAGATCCTTTCGATCTGCTGGGCTGCGGCGTCGAGCACCGCGGCAAATTCGTGCGCCTGTTGATCGGTCAGCGGCGCGCCCGTCAGGCGCATGCGCATCGCGAGCTTGAGGTTCTCGATGGCGCGCGTGACCTGCGGCGGGCGTCCGCCGCGCGGGCCGGCGCCGTCGACGCCGCCGCTCATGCGGGCCATCATGGCGTCGGCCATCTCGCGGTTGGCCGCGAGGAATTCGCGGCCGCTGTCGGTGATGCTGTAGCTCTTGCGGCCGCTGCCGTCGGCGGTGTCTACGCTGAGATAGCCCATCTCCTCGAGCAGCGTGAGCGTGGGGTAGACCACGCCGGGGCTGGGCGCGTAGCTGCCGCCGAGGCGCTCTTCGATGGCCTTGATGAGTTCGTAGCCGTGCGAGGGCTTGTCGGCGATGAGCTGCAGCAGCACGAAGCGCAGGCCGCCATGGCCGAATACGCGCCCGCCGCCGCCACGTCCGCCGCGATGACCGCGGCCCCCGCCGGAAAGGCCGTCGTCGTGCTCGCCGCGGGCGACGTGGCAGTGGTGATGGCCATGGCCGAAGTGGAAATGTCTCATGGTGGGGATCCTTCTTGAGGTATGTCTGAATTATTTTAGATATATCTAAAATTTAGTCAAATCGATACCCGGAACGAAGGGCGTGCCTCTTATTGGCCAAGGCCCGAATTCATCGGATGTCCGGACGTCCGTTCTGGTTAACATCTGCCCTTCCTCGGGGCTGCGGCGTGCCTGCCACGCCAATCCGGCGCCAGTTCGCCGCGCGTGCGGCCCCACCATTTGTCAACCTGCCTGGCATCCGCCGGATGCATGGGCGCTTCGAACACAGGGAGTTTCAATGGGGATGATGGACACGCTCGGCCACGCGATGATGGACAACGACAAGCTTCACTTCGACGCGGCTGAGGCGCTCTCGGGCCAGGAGCAATGGCTGGTCACGCTCAGCGCGCCCTTGTCCGCCTTCAACGGCGACTTCGTGAACGCGGTGGCCACCGGCAAGGACAACGACGTGCTGCGCGAAGGCATCGCCGACGTGTGGAGCGTGCACGACCGCGCCAGCTTCGAGCAGACCGCCCGATGGCTCGTCGAGGAAGGGCAGCGATCGGCCTACCGGTCCCTTTGGAACGCCATTGCCGCGATCGACACGGCAACGCAGGAAACGCCAGCGGTCCTGCGCATGGTGATGGACGCCTTCTTCCCCTCGTTCTTCCAGATCAAGGCGCGCAAGAGCCTGGACTACCGCGAGCTCTCGGCGCAGAGCGGCAAGCCGATGGCGGACCTGGCCCAGTTGATGGCGGGCAGCCGCAGCTGGGTGGATGAGCTGCGCAAGCACTTCAAGGCTTCGCCCGCCGACATATCCAGCCTGGTCGCGTGGGACGCCGTGCGCCTGGCCAGCCTGTCGCGCTGGGCGGTGCAGCTCGGCTACATCGAGCGCGCGGAGTTCGCGGGCTTTGCCGGCGGGCTCGCCAGGCAGGTGCGCGAGGCGTACGGCAGCTGGCCGCAGGTGAGCGCTGCCTACATCGCCGGCGGCCTGATCTGGAAGTATTCCGATGCGCGCGAAGAGCACCTGCTGCGCACCAACCGCCTGCTGCTGAGCGACGCGCGCAGTCCCTATCGCAGCGTGCCGTTTGCCGGCTGAAGCGGCGGCCGGCCCGTTTCCCGCCCGGGCTCGCCCGGCGTCGTCGATGCCGCCGGTACCGGCAGGCGCAGCAGCAGGCTGGTTTCGCCGGGCTGCGAGCGCACGGTGAGCGTGCCTCCCAGCGCAGCGGCGCGCGTGCGCATGTTCGCGAGGCCCTTGCCGGCGAACGCCGCTTGCGTGTCGAAGCCGCGGCCGTTGTCCTGCAGCTCGATCTCGATGGCGCGTTCCCCGGAGCCTTCCAGCAGCCTCGCGCCAAGGCCGGCCTGCGTCGCCTGCGCATGCGCCATCAGGTTTCCGAAGGCTTCGAACAGCAGCATCTGCAGCTGGTGCGATTCGCGTGCGGTCCAGCCCGTCATCGTGGGCAGGGAACCGACGTCCCATCGCAGCTCGATGCCGGCAGCCTGCAGGCGAGGGCCGAGGCGGTAGCGCACGCTGCCGAGTGCGGAGGCCACGTCGCCTTCGCAGCCGTGCATGGCGTCCACCGTGAGCTTGAGCTGGTCGACCGCGTCGCGCAGGTGCAGCGCCACGTCGTTCATGGCGGCGCCGGGCTGCTGGGCCATCTGCAGGAGGCCGACCAGCTGGCCGCCGAGGCCGTCGTGCAGGTCCTGCGTGAGGCGCTGGCGCTCTTCCAGCGCGCCGCGTGCCTTCTCGCCTTCGCGTTCGCGCGCGAAGACGGCTTCGAGCGCCGCGTTGCGCTCGGCCAGCTCGGCCTCGAGCGATGCGTTCATCTGCGCCACGGCGCGCACGTCCTTGCGCATGCGCTCGGCGATCACCCAGGCCAGCGAGATCGCGAAGCCCACCCACGCGAAGCGTATCCAGGGCACCACCGCATAGGCCTCGGGCGAGGTGCGCATCACCCAGTTGTCGCGCGCGGCGCTCAGCACCACCAGCACCACCGCCACGCCCAGCACGCGGTGCTCCAGTACCGGGCTGCGCACCGCCACCCGCAGCACGACCACCACCATCGCCAGGCCGGACAGGAAGAAGAGGATCTGCCACGCCGGCATCAGCCACAGCAGCGGCACCGTGATGCCCAGCGTGGCCGTCACCGGAGACAGCAGCGCCAGCAGGCCGAGAAAGCGCGCGAGCCGCGAGTCTCCCTTGCCCACCACCGACAGCGCGAAGCGGCACAGCAGCGGCACCGCCGCCTGGAAGGCCGCCAGCGGCACCACGCCCCACCAGGGCCACGGCAGCGGCGCATGGGTGAAGAGCACCCGCGCCGTCTGCACCGACCAGAGCAGCTCGCCCAGGCCGTAGTAGAGATACAGCGACTCGCGTTGCCGCAGCCACACCAGCAGCGACAGCGCCCCGAGCACGCCGCTCACGATGGCGATGAAGCGCCCGCCGCTGATCTGCCAGAAGAGCGCGTCTTCATACAGCGGCCGGATCTCCGCCTCGGTGCCCGCCACCACTGGCGAGAGCCCGCCCTGGCGCGCGGCCTGCGCGGCGACGACGATCTCCACGCGCCGCACCGGGGCCGATGAATCCGGCAGCGCGAAGTACTGCGGCGTGAACGAGGCATCGTCGTACGGCCCCGGCGGAAAGGTGCCGAATCGCGCCAACTCCCGTCCATCGACCAGCACCCTGAAGCTGTTGCCGATGCGCGGCACGAACAGCGCGTGCGGCACGCTCGGATCGGTGACGGGAACGTCGAACGCGAAAGCCGCCTCGCCATCGACCGCGCCCTGCCGCTGGTCCCAGTTGTAGGGCAGCTGCACCGCGTGCGGCTGCGGCGGCTGGTCCGTGGGGTGTTTGCCATGCAGCGTCAGCGTGAGCTGAGCCTGTTCGACGAGCGTGACGGCCCTGGCGGGGAAGCTCCAGCCGGTGCCCAGCAAGAGGAGCACCAGCAGCGCCAGCAGGCGCAGTCCAGGCATTTCTTGTTGTTGTCGTCGCATGACGCGTACGACTTTAGCAATCTTTTTTCACAATTCGGGGCAGGAATTGCCCGTCATCGCGAGAAACCAACGCCTCAGGTCTTTGCCGTGATTCCTGCAGCGATGATCGGATCGAGCTTGGCGCGCAGCCGCCTCACGGCCGTTTCGTGCTTCAGCGTCTGCGGACCCCGGCCGTAGGTCGCGGCCTTGCGGATCAGCCGCAGCTGCTCGCGCTGCAGGTGCGTCTTCAGGCGTCTTGCGCGCCAGCCGTAGGTCCAGCCCATTTCGCGGCGCACCCTGTAGCGCTGCATGGGCGCGCCCAGCCGCACCCATTCGTCGTCCTGGATCAGGTCGCGCTCGGGCACGAACCAGGCCGCCAGCGCATGCAGGTAGGTGCCGTTCTCGCGCGCGGCAACATGCCAGAAGAGGGCGGCCACGATGATCGCGGGCAGGCCCTTGATGACCAGCATCACCGCCATCTCTCCATAGCCGCCGTCGAACAGGTCTTCGAGGAAGGGCGAATTCCAGATGAAGTGCATCGCCCACGCGAGCACGAAGCACAGCACCGCGACCGCGACGCGCACCACCATCGGCCGCTGCGGATGCAGCAGGAACCAGGCGACGCCGAAAGACGCGATCGCCGTGTAGGCCGCGTGGCTCCACAGCCCGCTCAGCAGCCCGCGCGTGAACAGGTTCAGAAGCACAGGATAGACCTGGTTCTCCAGCGGAAAGTGCACCGCCGACTTGACCGTGTAGCTCAGGTTCTCGACCACCTGGAAGCCCAGCCCCACCATCGCACCGACGATCAGCACCGACAGATATGTCTGGAACTGGTTGCGCGCCACCAGCACCAGCAGGACGACGCCTGCAAGCTTCAGGAACTCTTCCGTCACCGGCCCCGCAATGGCCGGCCCCCATGTGGCGACGAACTCCGGCGAAATCAGCTTGGCGCACAGGCTCTGGATGGCGACGTTGGCCGGCGCCGCGAAGTACACGGCGCCCATGCCGCCCCATGCGAAGGCCAGCACGTAGGCCTCCGTCGGGTGCTGCTCCAGCAGGTCGAGCGTGCGGAAGGCCTGCACGATGAGCATCGTGTAGATGCCCCACACCGTCAGCCCCAGAAAGGCGGTCACGGGCACCACCCGCACCCCCAGCGAGAACATGTAGACCGTGTAGAACAGCCCGTTCAATATCAGCGCCGCCAGCACCCAGAAGGCCACGCGCCGGGGCTGGAAGAAGGAGTCGGTGCCGACGGGCCAGCCGGCCACCTCGGTCACCTGCTGGCTGCCTTGGCCGCTTTGGTCGCCCTGGTCGAACACCGGCATGTTCATTGCGGCGCCTCCAGGTCCATCGAGTCGAGCATCGAGCGCGCCTCCTGCAGCGCGTCGTCCATGCCGTCGCTGGAGCCCCAGAAGTCGATCTGCACCAGCGACTTGCGCCGCACGTCGACCACCTGCCAGAACCGCCCCGCCAGCTTCGAGCCGTAGTAGGCGAAGGTCTTGCCCTGCAGGCCCCAGGAGGTGATGAAGTCAGACACGTCGCCGTCGATCTGCAGGCGCTGGCCGCGCTCCATCAGCCGCTGCTGGCGCACGAGAGGGCCATCGGGCCCGCCCGCCCACGGGAAGGTCGTCACCAGGAACTTGTGGCCGCCCTTGAAGAGCATCAGCGACTGGCCCGCCTTGGAGCGCGCAACGTCCATCTCCCAACCCTCGGCCGGCACGAACCTGGCCTGGCCCGCCTCGACCGTTTCGCCCGGCTGCAGCGGCCGGTTGCCCGGCGTGTGGCGGTCCCACCAGGTGAGGCCGCCCACGTAGGCGGCAATCGCGAGGAGCACCGCCAGCGCCCCAGGCCAGGTGCGATACGGTATGCGGCGTGAGGGCTCGTTCATCCTTTGATCGTGCCATACGATTGCCTGCGCACGGGCGTCGGCGCCGGGCGATGCGGCATACTCCCCACCCCCTCAAACTCAGCAGAATTCCACTGAATGGACAAGGAAGTCGACCCCCGCGTACTCACTGTGATCGACGAGATGCGGCTCAAGGGCCCACGGCTCACGCCGGTCGAGATCGTCGCCAAGATGGGTGTGTTCGACGCGCGCGACAAACCATTCGAGCACGCGTGGCTGGCCACCGGTGACAACGTCATCGCCACCATCTGGGCCGAATGGGTCAACGTGTCGGCCAGTGGGCGCTGGTTCTACCTTGAATCGCTCGACGCCCACCACCGCGCCGGCGGCGGCGAGCGCAACGCCCAGCAGCTGCAGCGCGCAAAAGACAGGCTCGCGCTGCTCAAGCGCAGCTACGACGCCGGCAACGGCTTCCGCGCCGTGGTGCAGACCAACCGCATCGCCATTCTCGAAGTCGAGAGCAACAAGGACGCCAAGGTGTCCACCCGCGTGCGCGACGACGACGAATGGCATGTGGCCAGCTGGGAGCCCGAACAGAAACTCGCCGTGCTCGTGCGCGGCCCGCGCGGCTGGGCGCCGAGCGAAGCCGAAGTGCAGGCCGCAAGGGAACGCGGCAACATTCCGCAGAAACTCTCCGCCGCCGCCAAGGCCGCCGACGACGAAAAGGCCACGCCCGAAGCCGTGCAGGCTGCCGCCCTCGAATACGTCGTCAAGCACTTCACCGGCTACGGCTACAAGGCCGAGAACATGACCGGCAAGGGCTTCGACCTCGAAGTGTCCAACGCCAAGGGCCAGACCCTGCTGCGCGTGGCCGTCAAGGGCACCGCGCCCGGCGTGCCCAGCTTCAAGCTCGGCAAGGAAGAAAGCGACTGCTCCGTGCGCGAGCCGCTGTGGCGCCTGCTGGTGGTAACAGATGCCGGCACCGGCATGGCGCAGCACAAGATCTACAAGCCGAACGAAATCAGTTCTGCGCCGGGCTACGACCCCTCGTAATAGCTCTCGCGCGCACCGATGCGCGACTGTTGCAAAAATGGCGTGACGGGGTAACGAGACTATTCATCGCCTCCGCGGAAGATTACATTTCGCGGAATTGTCACAAGGCGATATGACCGACAGCAGCCAAAAGACGCCTCATTCCATGATCTACCTGCCCGTATCGGGCAAGTTCTTCATCGCATTGATCGGCTCGGTTGCGTGGGTTGCCTTTTCGATCTGGGCCGCACAAGCCTGGCTGACCGAGCTGACCACCCATGTCGGCATCGTGCTGGCCGTTTTCCTGGTTTATGGCATTGCCATCGTTCCGGGGTTCATGAATGCATTTCTGGCCATCAGCCTGCTTCTGGACAAAAGGCCGCCGCGTACCGCGCTCTCCGTCTATCCCCCGATATCCATCCTGATCGCCGCGTACAACGAGGAAGCCTCCATTGAAGAGACCCTCGTCAGCATCGAGCGGCAAAACTACCCCGGCGAATTGCAGGTCCTCGTGATCAACGACGGCTCGAAAGACGGCACCGCCACCGTGGTCGAGGGCGCCTGCGCCCGGTATCCGTGGATCACTTTTGTCGACCTCAAGCAGAACGGCGGCAAGGCGCGCGCCCTGAATATCGGCTTCAAACAGGTGCTGCACGACATCGTCATCACGGTCGATGCCGATTCATTCCTCTACAAGGGCGCGCTCACCAGCATCGTCGAGCGCTACCACTCCGACCCGCCCAATACGCGCGCCGTTGCCGGAAAAATCCTGGTGCGCAACTCGCGCTACAACTGGATCACCCGCTGCCAGGAGTGGGACTACTTCCACGGCATCGCGGCCATCAAGCGCGTGCAGTCGCTCTTCCAGGGCACGCTGGTGGCGCAGGGCGCGTTTTCTCTCTACGACCGCGACGCACTCGAAGAGGTCGGCGGCTGGCCTGAATGCGTGGGTGAAGACATCGTGCTCACCTGGGCCCTGCTGAAGGCCGGCTACCGCATCGGCCACTGCGAGGACGCCTGCCTCTTCACCAACGTGCCCACCAGCATCCGCCAACTGGTGAAGCAGCGCCAGCGCTGGGCGCGCGGCATGACGGAGGCTTTCGCCAAGCACCCGGGCATTCTTCTGCAGCCCCGGCTTTCGACCTTCTTCATTTACTGGAACCTGCTTTTTCCGTGGCTCGACCTGGCCTACACCATCGGATTCATTCCGGGGCTGGTGCTCGCGCTCTTCGGCTATTTCTGGATCGTCGGCCCGATGACCCTTGCGCTCATACCGGCCGCATTCGCATTGAGCCTGCTGATGTTTTCCATCGAGCGCCGGATGTTCAAGCAAACAGGGCTCGTCGTGCGAAAGAATTTCCAGGGCTTCTTCATCTACGTGCTGCTCTACAGCCTGATTCTTCAGCCGGCCAGCGTTCTCGGATATCTGGACGAGCTCTTCAAAAGGCCCAAGGCCTGGGGGACCAAATGACCCGGGCATCGATGAAACCGATGAGACGACATTCGGCCACCGCTTTTCTTCTTTTTATTCCGGCGCTCGCGCTGCTTGCCGCCGCTCCCTGCAAGGCGCAAGAGGAAGAAAAGCCCAAGACCATGGCCTTCGGCCCCGAGTTCTACCTGACCAACGACAGCGACCATTTCCAGTCGCGCCGCGTGTCGGTCGAATTCTTTCCCGCCTTCGAAAATGCCGACCGTTTTCTCGGCTTCAGGCTCGGCGACTACCGATACAAGCAAGACAGCTGGAAAAGAAGCGGCCAGAAGCTCACCTTCCTCGCGCGCGACATCGAAACCCGAACCGCCGACGGCGGCTCCATGGAAGCCGGCGTGTTCGAGCAGGGCGGCCACACGCTGCTCACGCTCGACGGCAGCTACCGCATATCGCCCACCAAGAGCACGGCGGTCGAATTCCTCATCACGCGCGACTGGGTCGAAACCCCGAAGTCGCTCGACAGGGGCATCGACTTCACGTTCGTCGGCGTCGCGGCCGACCAGCGCCTGGGCGACCACGTCACCCTGGTGGGCCTCGTCGCACAGCAGTACTTTTCAGACGGCAACCGGCGAGACCACGGACGCCTGCGGCTCATCTACCAGCCCTCGCTCGACCTCGGGCTCACCCTGCAGGCGCGCTACCGCACATACCGAAGCACCCACGACGACGTCGACAGGGCCTACTTCAACCCCACGAGCTACAGCGAGTCGATGTTCGCCATCGGCTGGCGCCACCGCTTCCAGGGATGGACCGCCTCCGTGACCGCAGGCCTCGGCAACGAGACCATCAACCACGACATGAGCCAGCCCACGAGGCTGCTCGACGTGAGCCTGCAAAGCCCCGTGAGAGGCGCGCACGTGTTCCGCTTCGGCGCCGGCTACAGCCGCAGCACCACCTTCGCGGGGCCGAGCTACCAGTATCGGTATCTGCGTGGGGAGTGGATCATCCGGTTCTGATCGCAGGCACGAACCAGCCACCAAAGACACGAGCCGGCAGAGGGCGACAGGCTCTCAAAAGTCATAGCTTTGTGTCCCGCCGCAGCGCCCCGGCAGATATCCCGCCGTTTCGAGAAATCCTCGACGAAATCTTTTCTCTTGCGCGGCTTCGCTTCTCTAAAGTGAATGCCCCTGTCGCAAGACGCCCCTCCCTGTGGGCGACGACCACCGATCGTGAAAGGAGCTCCCCAACAGCTGACCCACTGACCTGATGAACCGCCTACCTCACGGCGGGTTGCCGGTGCTCCTCGGTGCACTGGTGCGAACGTGAGGCACAAAAGGCGACGGTCAGGGTGCGTGAACACCCTGACCGTCTGACCACATGACGTGCAACACCTTGGAAAGAAGGCACACCAAATGGCTACGCGAATTATGGCCGGGCGTCCCACGCCCAAATCTTCCCGCCGCAGCAGCAACAGCAGCACCACGCGCGGCACCACCACCAAGCCCACGGCGCCCGCCCCGACGCCCGACGAGGCAAGGGAACTACTCGAAATCAAACTGGCGCAGCTGAACTCGCTGCTGTGGTGCTGTTATGGCGACGGCAACGGGTGGTTTGAGGAGGCGGGGGAGAAGCATCGGGACAACATGCTCTGGATTGCTGCCGACCTGGCTCGGGAGGCGGAGATGTTGTTGGAGGTGAGCGCGCCGAAGTAAAAGGTTCTAGCGCTTTTTATCGGCTTCACTGGGCATCCCACAAAGTGGTGATGCCCAGCACTCGGCACTTCGCTACCGTACCGCTCGGGAGTGCCCGTGCCGAGACATGGGAGGCCGAAAAAGACGCTGTTGCAAATGGCAGGCGCATCCAGAGTGTTGGGGCGAGTGCTCTATGGCGTAAAGAAAAAGAGCAAGACGGCCGCAGAGAAGTGCTGATGTGACGGTCGCTACCGTGCCTGAGTTGAACCAATCAGCCTCCATGAGTCCCGGCTCTATTCATCTCTTCAAGCCAGGAGCTTCCGGTATGTACTTGATCAAGGCGATTCATGTGAGGTTCGCCGTCACGTTCACTCTCGACCTGGACACGGCCACGCTGGATGATCTGGCCAACGTCAAGGATCCGGGAAAGTTGCCGCAAGCAGACAAGCTGCGCTACTTCGCCCGCCAGAGCCAGCTGCAGAAAGAGGGACGCGTCGCGATCGTCCGGCACCATCATCAGCGCCTGAAAAAGATTCTCCACATGTTGGCCGAGCGGGCGATCGGACCAGATGAGGACACGGTTCATCAGGAGCTGAAGACCAGTGCAGCGACCCTTAGCGCAATCCTCGTGAACTGGAAGGTCAAGGCCGAGGCTGGAGACAAGCTGTTCAGCGAACTCAACCTCGTCAAGGCCATCCAGCCGGAACTTCAGAAGCTCAAGGGGAAGCTCGTCAATAGCGATCTGGACAGCAAGGCAACGGCCAAACACCTCGAGGCACTCGAGAAGGCTCGACGCCAGGTGGGCGATGCGCTGGCCCGTGGAGAAGCGGGAGTGCGAGCATGGATCCGTGACTCGTGCATCAAATATCGAGGAAGTCTGGCGACCGGATGGAGAAACGCCCAAAAATCCCAAGACGGCACTGCCATGCGGATTCGTGTGCCGGAATCCGGCATGGACGAAGAGCAAAGGGAGTCGATGAAGTTCGACAGCGATGCATTCGTTGAAGTCCCCGCGACTACATGGGAATCATGGGCTGACATGGAGATCGTCACGGAGCGTGAGCGCGAAGGGAAGATGGACCTCGCTGAGCTTGTTGTCCGTGTCAAAGCACTGATGAAGCCGGTTCAGTATCAATTGGCGTTGCAGAAGGAATACCTCGATGTCGAGAATCGATGGGGCCAGCCGAAATCCAGTCGCCGATCGCTCATCGAGATTCGCATTAATAACGCGCAGGTGTCCTTGGACCAGCTGGACCGCCCCTACCGTCAGTTGTTGGGGGTGCAAGCTGTTGAAGAGCAATTGAGACTAGCGATGAGCACCGTCGCAGGCTACAAGCGCACATCAAAAGGGGAAGCCGATTTCAGCTTTGTCCTGCAATCTTCAAAGAAGAGCGCGCGCGAATTGACTGCCGGCAATCTCTATCCACTGAATGAAATCGCGAAGGCTGGCTTGCCGCTCACGGAGTCCGATTTGGACCTGGTCTTCGCCGATCGGCAACTGATGGTGAAGATGCCTGAAAAGCACGTCAGCATGAGCCAGCCAGTCGCAACGACTACCTACGACTGGGAGACTCCGATGGATCCCCACACACGGAGCCGACCGACCGAAGCGATGTTGATTGCAGAGTATTTGGGTGCTGATCCGCAAACGACTCTGGCGCAATTCGCGGCGGCTGGAAAACAGGCACGGCTGGGTGCCGTCAAGGTTGTGGATCAGGCCTTGACTTTCTGAGACGGAGGTCGCTCATCTAGGCCAGGGCGCTGCACTGATACCTCGTGCGCGAATATCACGACGCATTCGGCACCGGATGTGGAGAAGTTGTTCGGAGTGGCTGAAAGGCGCGCAAGTGTTTCAAATAGGGTCATCCCACAAAGACGGGATGCTCTAGAACTTTCCACTCCGCTAATGTCGCACCGAGGAGGGTTCCTATGCCGATCCCAAACTTTTTCTGTGGGCGCCAAGATGCCCTGATGAACGGGGTGTCGTCCACGGCGCTTGCTTTGCGCGGTGCTTTGTCAAGGTGTCCGTTCCTCGAAAAAATGGGGAAATGAGATGGCAAAAATCTACCGCCGCCTGAACCTCTTTCTGGCAAAACCCTTAAGCGATGGCCAAGCGCTTGAGGATCTTCTTGCCAACGCGCCGGTGGACAACTATCCAATGGCAGATATCTTGGGCATCGAGGGCGTCCTTTGTGTGAAGAGAAGTACTGAGAAAAGGCCTATCTGGGGCCCTGTACTCGATGAGGTTACTGGTCGCGTCGTACCGGGTCTAGCAAATCGATCGAGTTCTGCGGTTCTACTACTTCGAGTGGACGGCGACGTCTTCGCGTTTGCCTTTGGGTATGGTCGGTATTTGATCGAGCAGTCGCTGTTTGTTCAGGACTTTGGTATCCGCACTGCGCTCAATACGCTCGATGACAAATCACTACGCAGCGTTGACTTGCATACTCTCGAAGACCAGCCTGTTCAGAAGAAGTCCCAAGCTGCTCGCGACTCGGAGGTAGGTGTCTTTGGCATCGACATCCTGCGGGACGTTCTTCGCGCCGTGACGGGTGTCCCCAAGAATGGAGTTGCTCTTGTGCAGATCGCAGGTGGAGACGCGATGTTCTCCTTCGGCGTCGAAATGGAAGCTTCGGATTTCCCCATGCTGGCTCGTCGCATCAAAGGCTACTACGTCAATGATGACTACAAAGAGTCCTTTTCGTGGGTGGACAACGTCCGCAAGATCAAGGATGAAGCCTCGATTAATGCGCTGAACACCCAGCTAGTTCAAGCTGTCGCCACGCGCAATCCCGAAGTCATGGTGACGCTGCCGGAGATTGGCGCGTGGGACACGATCCTAGGCTCAGCTTTACACGAAGAAAGGATGGTGTGCGTCCGGTCATTCATTCAGCGGACTACATCGACACCATTCCTGATTTGGCGCGTCTAACCATCGATGGTTTGAAACACGACCGGCTTTTTGTCCACGATGTCGACGGAAACATTACTGAACACTCGGTGTACCGCTGTATCTACTTTGAGATCGTTGACGGCGATAAAACGAAGATCGTGTTTGACGGCAAGTGGTATGAGGTTGATGCAACATTCATTGGCCGTATTGCCGCGACGCTGGACTTGATTCCAATATCCACCCTTGCATTCCCAGCCGTTGAAGTGTGGGAGGAAGGGGGTGAGTCGAAAATTGAGTCTGAAGGTAATTACAACATTCGAGCAGCTGCAACGTATGGGTATTTCTTGCTGGATAAAAAGCTCGTCAAAACCGATCGGACTACATCACCCATAGAACTTTGCGACCTTCTGACCCCTGCCAAGCAACTAGTGCATGTGAAGCATCGCAAGGGCGGATCGGCTGGATTGAGCCACCTCTTTGCTCAGGGCGGCGTCGCTGCTGAAATCATGCTCGGAGACAAGGCATTCCGTAAGAAGGCACGAACGGTGCTGCGTGGGGTAGATCCGGCTGCACGTGATCTTGTGCCCTTGGACACCCTCAGGAGTGCCGACTATGAGATTGTTTTCCTGATCTTGGGCGAGGCCAGTGCGATGCTGAAGCAGAGCCTGCCATTCTTCAGCAAAGTCAACCTGTCGAAGGCTTTCGAAAACCTCTCCCAGCGTGGATTCCGGGTTTCGATCGCCGGCGCTCCGACGACGCCACGTCCTATTCCCTAAGGAAGAAGTCAACGCATCGTCCATCGCGGCTCTCACATGCTATTGGCCCGCGGACTCAACGCCAACCTCGTTCAGGCATGGCCCCGCCGCCTGGTGTCCAATGTTCCCCACCATGGACATCGCCCCCTTCACCCCCGCCGATGCCGCGCGCCGCGCACGACTGGAAATGCCCATGCTCTATGCCTGGCTCAAGCCCGACGAGGCGGTGCAGGCCGCCATCGCTGAGCACCGCGCGCAGTGGGTCTGGCGCACGCAGCCCAAGCCGAGCCTCCCAAAGCCGAACCGGTTGCACATGACGCTGTGCCACATCTCGCCACAGGGCGATGCTGCCGTCGAAGGCATCCGCCAGGCATTGGGCGAGTTGCGAATGGAAGAGAGCTTCGAGCTGCTGCTGGACTGGTCCGGCGTCTGGGCCCACAACGGCATCGCCATCGTGCGCCCGCAGCCGCACCCAGCGCTCGACCGGTTGCAGCAAGCCGTGGTGCGTCAGCTCGCGCCGTGGCTGTCGGGCCGCCACGACGACTGGGCACCGCACATCACCATCGCCCGCAAGGCATCGGGGGCCGCCGCACCGGCCATGCCGCCTGTTCGCTGGCCGGTGCGCGAGTTTCTGTTCGTGCGTTCGTGGCTGAAGACGCGGCCTGTGTGGCACGAGGTGCTGGCGTCCTATCCGCTTCAGTCCTCCGGCAGTGGTCCCGTGCCGCAGTGACGCTGTTTCGAGTCCTTCACCACAGGCATCAGCAAGATGCCGTCCAGCGGATAGTCGGAGTGCGCGGCCACGCGGGCTGCGTCGAGCGTGGTGGCCGCGCAGGCGCCATTTGCGCAAGCGCGTGCCTGAGAATGGCCTCATGACGCTTGACCGCAATACATCGCTCGTCGAGTTTGAGGACGTACCGCGATGGGTGCCCAATTCGCTGTATCAGTACCTCTCGCAGGAATCCGCTTTGCTCAGCTTGGCCTGCCACGCTGATCTGTCTCCTGCAACTGTGGAAGGTATTCGCGTGTTGAACGCCGAGACGGGTCCGAGCGTCCGAATCGACTTCCTGCACACCGCCGCGGTCCGCATGCAGATGTGGAACGGAGATGCGCGGGATGGTCACCCACTGGTCTCTCTGGGCCTGCGGGCGAATCGCCTCTACGAAGTTGAGGATTCCCCCTGGCTACCGGCGCTCGCGCGCGAATCCGTGTGGAAAGAGGCGGCCCGGCTACGGCATTTTGTGTGTGCGTTTCGCGCCCACGTCTATGAAATCGCGGCAGAGCAGTTGCGTTGGCAGGTGTTCGACGACGCACCGCCTATCGCCTTGTCCCGACTCGGTGGCCCACCTCCGAGCTGGCGCTGACGTTCGCAAGTGTCAGGCGCGCAGGGCCTGCAGCTTGGGGAGCTGCTGACCTTTTCTGCGCGCTTCGGCCAACTCACCTCTGCGGCATATCCTTAACCGAATACCCCAGACTCACAGTCGCATCCTCCGGAATCGCCGGCATCGTCGCATTCCAGGCCTGCCAATCCGCCCGCATCGCGGCCAGCCGCTCCGGCTCCTTCTTCGCCAGATTAGCCCGCTCGCGCTCATCCCCGGGGATGTTGAACAGGTACTCGTTGCCGTCGACCTTCAGGTACTTCCAGTCGCCGTCGCGCAGCGCCTCTTGCCCACGATGGTTCATGCGCCAGTGCAGCGGCCGGCGGAAGCTCTTCGATGCGTCCTTGAGCACGGGCATCAGCGAGACGCCGTCCAGCGGGTAGTCGGGGTGCGCGGCCACGCCGGCTGCGTCGAGCATGGTGGCTGACCAGTCCATGGTCATGCACAGCTGGGTGCTCTCGCCGCCCTTGGCGATCACCTCTGGCCAGTGCGCGATCCATGGCACGCGGATGCCGCCTTCGGTCAGGTCCATCTTGCCGCCGACCAGCGGCCAGTTGTCGGAGAAGCGTTCGCCGCCGTTGTCGCTGGTGAACACCACCAGGGTGTTGTCGGCCATGCCGTGCTTCTTGAGCGCGTCCATGATCCAGCCGATGCCTTCGTCCATGTGATGGATCATGCGGCGGTACACGTGGATGTTGCCGCCGGCCAGGTCGAACAGGTTGTCCTTGATGCTCGGTGCCTTGGCCGCGTCGTCGCGGGTTTCCCACGGCCAGTGGGGGGCGGTGTAGTGCAGGCTCAGGAAGAAGGGGGCCTCCTTTTTCTTCTGAAGTTCTGACATGCGTTCGACGTAGTCGACCGCGCGCTTCGAGAGGATGTCGGTGAGGTAGCCCTCTTCCTGCTTGTCTTCCTCGCCGAACCACAGGTCGTGGCGGCCGGTGGAGTCGCAATGCGTGAAGTAGTCGACGCCGCCCGACATGGGGCCGAAGAACTCGTCGTACCCCGAGCGCAGCGGGCCGAAGGTGGGCGGGTAGCCCAGGTGCCATTTGCCGATGAGGGCGGTCTGGTAGCCGCTGGCCTTCAGCAGCGAGGGCAGGGTGGGGTGGTCGGTGGGCAGGCCCAGGGTGGTGCTGCCACGGCTCCTGCTGTTGATGGGCTCTTCGGCCGCGCCGCGCAGGCGGTACTGGTAGCGGCCGGTGATCATGCCGAAGCGCGTGGGCGAGCACACGGGCGAGTTGGCGTAGCCCTGCGTGAGCTTCAGGCCGTTGGCGGCCAGGCCGTCGAGCACGGGCGAGACGGGGCCGAACACCGCGTCGCGGCCGCCGTAGCAGCCGAGGTCGGCATAGCCGAGGTCGTCGGCGACGATGAAGATGATGTTGGGTCTGGTCATAAGTTGATCGCGCCTTCGAGGCTAGGAGGTCTTTTCGGGGAACACCGCGGAACCGGCTCTGCCGGGCCGCCGGTGTTGCCCCCTGCAAGGGGGTTGGCGAAGCGACACGAAGTGCGCGAAGACTGGGGGTCGTTCAAGGCTGGTAACCGGACTTCTGCACCACCGGCGCCCATTGGGCACGGTAGGCCTTGAGCATCGCGGCGGTCTGCGCCTGGGTGCTCACCACGGGCGTCATGCCCGAGTCCTTGAACTTGCGCTGCGTGTCCGGGTCCTGCATGACTTCGCGGATGACGACGGCGAGGCGCTCGACCTTTTCCTTCGGCATGGTGGCCGGCGCGAAGAAGGTGTTCCAGCCGGTGGCCGCGAGGTCGAGGCCGGCTTCCTTGAAGGTGGGCACGTCGGGCGCGAAGGGCGAGCGCTTGGCGCCCGAAATGGCGAGGATGCGCAGCTTGCCCGCGGTGTGCTGCGGCACGGCCACGTCTTCGGTGTCGACGGCCACGGGCACCTGCCCGCCGATCACGTCGTTCAGCAGGGGCGCCGAGCCGCGGTAGCCGATCACCTGGGTCTGCACCTTGGCCTTCTCGCCGACCATGAGGCCGAAGAAGTGCGGCAGGCTGCCGGTGGCCGGCACGCCCACGTTGGCCTGCGCGGGGTTGGCGCGCATCCAGGCGAGCAGGTGGTTCAGTTCGCGCACGGGCAGGGTGGGCGACACGGCGAGCGCGAAGTTGTAGTCGTTGACGTACGACACGGGCACGAAGTCGCGGTCGGGGTCGTAGTTGTTGTCCTTGAAGACCAGCGGCGCCACGATCATCACGGCGGGGTTGGCGAGCATCAGCACGTTCTGGCTGGCGGGCGTGGCCTTCACCTGCTGCGCCGCGAGGCGGCCGCCGGCGCCGGGCTTGTTGTCGACCACCACGGGCACGCCCAGGCGGGTGGTGAGCTTGTCGCCACGATGCGCGCCACGCGGTCGGTGGCGCCGCCGGGGGCGTAGCCGACGACGATGCGCAGGGGCGTGTCGAACTTGACCTCGGCGGCCGTCGCGCCGCCAGCGAAAGCCGTCGCGAGGCCGGCGATGGCCAGCATGCCGGCAAGGCGGCGGGTGATGGAGAGGGATGGGGTCGGCAGCATGGTGAGCAGGTCCTTGTTTCGTCGTTCAGGCGATGGCTATCGATGGCAATCGAGTATGGCCGCGGGATCCGCAGTTGCGGACGATTCTGAAGAGGCCGCGCTCGATTGATCAAATCAACCATTCACCGGACTAACCCTTCCTTCATTGCCGTTCTGCCTGCTGTCTCAATCCACCTTCATGCCGGTGGCCTTCACGATGCGGCCGTAGCGCGCCTGGCTGGCGGCCAGGTGCTCGCTGGCCACGGTGCCGGTTTCTCCCAGCGGAACCATGTCGAGCGAGGCGAGGCGTGCCTTGATCTCGGGCAGCGCCATCGCCTTCTGCAGCGCGGCGCGCAGCGTCTGCGCCACAGGCTCGGGCGTGCCGGCCGGCAGCATCGAGACGTAGAGCACCTCGAATTCCAGGCCCTTCAGGCCCAGTTCGCCCACGGTGGGCACCTGGGGCAGCAGCGGCGAGCGTTGCTTGCCGGTCACGGCCAGGGCGCGCAGCTTGCCCGCCTGCACCTGTGGCAGCAGGCCCGGCGTGGCGAGGATGCCGGCCTGCACCTCGTCGCCCATCAGCGCCAGCACGGCGGGGGCGTTGCCCTTGTAGGGCACGTGGGTGATCTTGGCGCCCGTGTCGCTGGCGAAGATCTCGGCGGCGATGTGGCCCGGGCTGCCGTTGCCGGCCGAGCTGAAGGTGGCGGGCTCGGCCTTGGCCTGGGCGATGAACTCGGGCAGCGTCTTCGCCTTCACGCCCTGCGCCACGCCGAAGGCCAGGCCCGAGGAGCTGAAGATCATCAGCGGCTTCAGGTCCTTTGCCGCGAAGGGCATCGAGGCGTACAGGTGCGGGTTGATGGTGAAGGTGCTGTCGATGCCCAGCAGCACGGTGTAGCCGTCGGCCGGGCTCTTGGCGACCAGGTCGGCGCCGATGTTGCCGCCCGCGCCGGGCCGGTTGTCGACGATGAAGGGCTGCTTCAGGTCCTTCTGCAGCGCGTCGGCCAGCGCGCGGGCGAGGATGTCGATGGGCCCGCCGGCCGGGAAGTTGACGAGCAGCCGCACCGCCTTGGCGGGGTAGGGCGCGTCGGCGGCCAGGGCCTGCGTGGTGGCGGTGGCGCCGAAGGCGAGGGCTGCGCAGGTTGCGAGGGCAGCGGCGAGGCGGCGGCGCGTGCCGCGAAAGGTGTTGCTGGGCGAACCGGTGGTCATGTCGTCTTGTCTCCGTTATCCAGGGCAACTCTAGGTGGCCGGCGGGGGCGGCACAACTGAAAGCTCTTCTGCCAGCTATTCCGGCTGGTTATATTGAGGCGGCCACTCTCCCAAGGAAACATCGTGTCAGCCATGAACTTTGGGCGCCTGAAGATGCGCCACCTGCAGTGCCTCGTGATGGTGGCGCAGGAGCGCAATCTGGTGCGCGCGGCCAAGGCGCTGTCGCTCACGCAGCCGGCGGTGTCCAAGACGGTCGCCGAGCTGGAGGAGATCGTCGGCCGCCAGCTGCTGCTGCGCCGCCGGCGAGGCGTGGAGCTCACTCCCGCCGCCGAGGTGCTGGTGCGCCACGCCGTCTCGGCGCTGCGCGGCCTGCGCGAGGGCCTGGGCCTGGCCATGGACCAGCCCGAGGCCGACCAGCTGCGCGTGGCGGTCGGCGCACTGCCCAACATGGTGGCCAACCTGCTGCCCGAGGCCGTGGCCATGCTGCACGCCTCGCAGCCGGCGCTGCGGGTGCGCGTGGTGAGCGGCACCAACGCGCAGCTGATGACGCAGCTGCGCCAGGGCGAGATCGACCTCGTGCTCGGCCGCCTCGCGCAGGCCTCGGCCATGGCCGACCTGGCCTTCGAGCAGCTCTACAGCGAGCCGCTACTGCTGGTGGTGCGGCCCGGGCATCCGCTGGCGGCTCGGCGCAAGCCGCCGCTCGACGCGCTGGCGGAGCATCCGCTGGTGCTGCCGGTGTCGGGCACGTCGATACGGCACACGGCCGACGCCTTTCTGATTGCGCAGGGCATGGCGCTGCCCGGCCGGCTGGTGGAAGCGACGGACACGAGCTTCGTGCTGGGGCTGCTGCAGCGCTGCGATGCGGTGTGGTTCGCGCCGCAGGGGGCGGTCGAAGGGCTGGTCGAGCGCGGCGAACTCAAGCGGCTGGCCATCGACACCTCCAGCACCGAAGGGCCGGTGGGGCTCACCATGCGGCGCGGCGACGAGCCGGCCGAAGGCGCGCGCCTGCTGATCGAGGTCATCCGCGAGATCGTGGCGACAAGGCATCGAACGATCGAGGGAGTGCCCGCATGAGCGGCAGCGACAAGACGATGCCCGCCGAGCGCCAGTCGCTGGTCGACGCCCTGCGCGGCTTCGCGCTGCTGGGCATCCTCGTCGTCAACATCGCGAGCTTTTCCTCCACGTACTACGGCGCGGGCATTCCCGACCCGATGGCGCAGTCGGTGCTCGAACGCGCGGCGCTGCTGGTGCGCACGCTGGTGTTCGAGACCAAGTTCTACCTGCTGTTCTCCTTTCTCTTCGGCTACAGCTTCACGCTGCAGATGCAGTCGGCCGAGCGCGGCGGCAAGGCTTTCGCGCCGCGCATGGGGCGGCGGCTGGTGGGCCTTTGGGTGCTCGGGCTGGTGCACGCGGTGGTGCTGTACCACGGCGACATCCTCACCACCTACGCGGTGCTGGGGGCGGTGCTGCTGGCGCTGCGGCGGCGCGGCGACGTGTTCATGGCGCGCGCCGCGGTGTTCCTGGTGCTGGCTACTTCGCTGCTGTGGGCGGGCATCGGCTACCTGCTGGTGAAGGCGGGCGCGCCCAACGACACGCGCACGGCCTATGCGGATGCCGCCAGGGCGCTGGCCGCGTATCGCGGAACGCCGTTCACGGTGATCGTGCAGCACCTGCGCGAGCTCTCGCAGATCTGGTGGATCACCGGGCTGGTGCAGGCGCCGACGGCGCTGGCGATGTTCTTCGCGGGCTTCATCGCGGGACGGCGCGAGCTGTTCGCCAATGCCGATGCGTACCGGCCGCTGTTCGAGCGACTGCTGCGCTGGGGGCTGGTCATCGGGCTGCCGGGCGCGGCGGTGTACGCCTTTCCTTCGATCCGGCTGGACAACCCGGTGCGCGAGCTCTACGGCCTCGCGGCCACGCTGCTCACCGCGCCATTTCTCACTGCTGCCTACGCGGCCGGCCTCGTGCTGCTGATGCTGTCGCCGCGCGGCCGGGTGCTCGAAGCCATGCTCGCGCCGGCAGGCCGCATGGCGCTGACCAACTACCTGATGCAGTCGCTGGTCTGCGCATGGCTCTTCCTGGCCTACGGGCTGCGCTGGATCGGCACCATGGGGCCGCTGGCCGCCACCGGCATCGCCTTCGCGATCTTCGCGGCGCAGCTGGTGCTGAGCCGCTGGTGGCTGGGGCGCTTCGTCTACGGGCCGGTCGAGTGGGTGCTGCGTGCGTTCACGAACCTTGAGCGTCCGCCGATGCGGCGCAAGCATTGACGCCCTTTGTCGCTGGCAAGCGGGCGTGGGTATGCGATCCTCTCGGCCAAGCGTGCGCAGAGTTGCCGCCGCCATTCATGACGGAGGAGTCCATGGGTATTGAGTACAGGCACTTTCTTGTCGTCGACGATGCCAATTGGCGGCCGAGCGCCGACACGGCCGCGCGGGTCGCGAAGCTTCTGGCCGAATGGTCAATCGGTACGGAGCTTGTCGAGGCGGTTGACTTGTCGCGGCGAGAGAACGTGTCTTTCGAGGAGGCGGGCGCGCTCGCTGCCTCTGGGCCGGGAGTCGCGCTGCGATATCGCGGCGTCAAAGCGACACCTGTGGCGGCGCTCGCGGGGCCTTCCAACTACGCGAGCGTGAGACCCTCCGATCGTTACACGACGGAGACCGTGCTGATATTGGGTAATGACTACCGTATCCAACACAGTTCCGACAGCATTTTTTTCGATCTTGTTTCACCGCCGCTGGCCGTGAATGGACAGCAACTCGCGCCGGATGAGGCGGAGCCCTACCGCTACATCTACAGCGAGAGTTTCTCGTCGGACTACGTCCTGAAGCCGCCTGTTGTACGCGCGCAAGTCGAGGGGTTCGCCCGTAAGAACATCGACTGGACCGAGTGCCTGGGTTTCTGGAGAGGTGGACTGGTGATCGATTTCGGCAAGGACCTGCCGGGTTTTGTCGAGTCGGTCCACCGACTTCCGGCGCGGGCGTTCGTGGAGGCGCTGCAGGATGTGTTCAGAGGGCCGGTGGTGGAGATTGGCGAGTTCTATTGAGGGTTTGATCGCCGAGTCGGGGCAGCGGCCGCGATCAGATGCTCAGCGCGGCAGCAGCGTCGACAGCTGATAGACCGCGAAGCCCAGCAGGATCGCGCCCGACAGCCGGTTGATCGACTGCATGGTCTTGGCACTGAGCTTGTGCCGCACCGACGACACCATCGTCGACAGTCCTAGCCACCACAGCGCGGAGCCCAGGAACACGCCGAGCACCATGGTCGCGGCCTGGGAGGCGCCGGGGGTGTGGCCTGCAACGTGGCCCGTCGAAATGGACGCGAACACCGCGACGAAGGACAGGATCGTCATCGGGTTCGCCAGCGTGAGCACGAAGACCGAGAGCGTGGCCTTCAGCGGCGTGGTGGCGTCCGCCGCCTGCCGGGCCTCGGTCGCCACCGGCGCGCGAAGCAGCTGAACGCCCATCCAAGCGAGGAAGGCGGCGCCGCCCAGCGCAAGCGGCACGCGGGCCGCCACCATCGACGCGATGACGGCCGACACGCCCAGTGCGCCGATGGCGCCATAGAAGGCGTCGGCCAGCGCGGCGCCGAGCCCGCTGAGAAAGCCGATGCCGCGGCCATGCGCGAGGGTGCGCTGGATGCACAGGAGGCCGATGGGGCCTACGGGTGCCGCGATGGAGAGCCCGATGACGAGGGCCTTGAGGAAGAGGGTGGAGTCCATGCTGTAAATTGTGTTTACAGCTTCGCCTGAGGAGAATGGCGAAGCTCAGGCGGAATGCGCTTCCTGCCTGAAATTCAAGACGAATCGACCGCCGAAGCCTGAAATCCATGGAAATCGACAGCAAGAACTGGCAGATCCTCGAAGTGCTGCAGGCCGATGCGCGCACCTCGCTCACGGCGCTGGCGCGGCAGGTGGGGCTTTCGGTGCCGTCGACCTCCGAGCGCGTGAAGCGGCTGGAAGAAGCTGGCGTGCTGGCCGGCTACCGGGCGGTGGTGCCTCCGCGCAAGGTGGGCTATACGGTGACGGCACTGGTCGGCATCACCACGCCGCAGCCCGACAAGGCGCGGCTGTTGAAGTTGCTGGAGGGTCGAAACGAGGTGCTCGAGTGCTTCCACGTGACGGGGCAGGACTCGTACGTGCTGAAGGTGGCGGCGCGCGACATCGAGCACCTGGAAGCCTTCGTGAGCAGCATCAACCACCTGGGCGAGACGCGCACGTCGATCGTGATGTCGGTGCCGATTCCGGCGCGCCCCATCGCCGCGCCCGAACCGGAAACGTCGCCGCGCCGCTAGGCCGGGGGCAGCGGCCGCGACCACAGCCAGGCCAGCACGCAGGCCATGCACCCGATGGCCAGCACGGCGAGCCACGCACGGTGCGCGGTGAACGACACGATCACCGCGCACACCGCCATCGTCACGGTCGCGCTCCATTTGGCGCGCCGGCTCACGGTGCGGCCGTTGGCCCAGTTGTGCAGCAGCGGGCCGAAGAGGCGGTGGTTCAGCAGCCAGGCATGCAGCCGTGGCGAGCTGCGCGCCGCGGCCCATGCGGCCATAAGGATGAACACCGTGGTCGGCATGCCGGGCACGATCACGCCGATGAGGCCCAGCACCAGGCACAGCACCGCGAAGGCGTAGAGCAGCGCTCGCGTGAGCGCGGGCTTGCGTTCGGGGGCGGGGGCCGGCTCTGGCTTCAAGACAGGATCAGGCCGGGGCCTGTCCTTGTTGCGGCAGCTGCTCGCGCTCGGGCAGCCCGTCGGCCGAGATGCGCATCTTCGGCAGGAACTGCGGGTACTCGCGCTGCATGAAGTCGATGAGGCCCTCTCGCACGCTGCAGCGCAGGTCGAAGGTCAGGCCCGAGGTGGCGGCCGTGCACAGCACGCGGATCTGCATGGTGCGCTCCGTGGCGTCGGTCACGCGCACGTTGAAGAAGCGGCCGTCCCACTCGGGCGCGGCCTTCACGATGCGCTCGACCTCGGCGCGCAGCGGCGCGAGCGGCATGCCGTAGTCGACGTAGACGAACACCGCGCCCAGCAGTTGCGACGAATGCCGCGTCCAGTTCTGGAACGGCTTCTCGATGAAATAGCTCAGCGGCAGGATCAGGCGGCGCTCGTCCCAGATCTTCAGGACGACGAAGGTGCCGGTGATTTCCTCGACGCGGCCCCATTCGCCCTCGACCACCAGCACGTCGTCGATGCGGATCGGCTGCGCCAGCGCGATCTGCAGGCCGGCGATGAGGTTGCTGAACACGGGCTTGGCGGCAAGACCGGCCACGATGCCGATCACGCCGGCCGAGGCCAGCAGGCTCGCGCCCACCTGGCGCGCGCCGGGGAAGGTCATGAGCATCATCGCGCCGCCGGCCACGATGACCACCGACATGGCGGTGCGCGCCAGCACACGGGTTTGCGTGAGCACGCGGCGGGCCTGCAGGTTGTCGGCGATGTCGGAGGGGTTCTGCGCCAGCACGCCTTCGGCGAAGCCGCTGATGGCCTTCACCGTGAGCCAGGTGGCGGCGGCGATGAGCAGCAGGCCGGTGAGATGGCGCACGTTGCCGATGAAGCGCAGGTCGTCCGGCGCGCCCTGCCAGACCATGGTGAGCGCCACCAGCGGGAACACGAGCCGGGCGGGAGCCCTGCAATTGACCACCATCGCATGGATGGCCGGCGCGGGGCGGGTGATCCGCCTGAGCACCAGGCCGACGATGCGGTGGGCGAGAAGAGAGAGGGGAACTGCGATCAGTGCGGCAAGCCAGGTGCCGAACCAGGGGTGGGCGAGTATCTCTTGGGTCATCAGGCGGGAGTCGTCTTCGCTTGTTCTGTTGTCTCGTTCAGAGGTTGAAGAATGCGCGCCGCGTCGTCGCGCAGCTGCGTGGCGAGTGCCGTGGCCAGGTCGAGGCGGCGAAGCAGCCAGGGGCTGATGTCGTTGTCGAACGGGTCGGGCAGGGGGATCGGGCCGCCGACGGCGGTCGAACCCGAACTCTCGGGGTGGGAGGGGCCGGTGGTCGGAATGGTTCCGATGGCCGCCTCGATTCGTTGCGCGGTGCGGCCGATGGGGCCTTCCACCTCCGCCGGCGTGAGGCGGTCGCGCCGCAGCACCAGCATCGACTTCACCGCGCTCAGCTGCGCGAGCAGCTGGTAGCTGTGGGCCTGCAGGTGCTCCAGCGGCTCCAGCGGCGGCTGCACGGCGCGCGGCTCGGAAAGCGAACGCTGCGTGGCCTGCACCAGCGCCGAGAGGCTGTCGTAGGCCTCGCGGCGCGCAAGGCGCCACTCGAGCTCGGGGCTGCTGTCGATGGCCTTGAGCTGGCCCAGGCCCAGCGCGAGGCGTGCATGGCGGGCCTGCGCGGTGAGCACGCGCGAGACCAGCGCCGGGATCTGCGTGCGCTCCCACGAAGGCAGCACGTAGCAGAAGCCCCAGGCCAGCGCGGCGCCGATGAGCGTGTCGGCGATGCGTTCGAACAGCGCGAAGATCGGCGCGACGCCCACGTTCAGCATGTGGGCCTGCACCAGCCCCAGCACGGTGGCGGCCACCGCCGTGATGAGGTAGCGCCGCACCGCGAAGCTGTGCGCGATGGCCTGCGCGACCGTGACGATGACCAGCAGCATCAGCGCCGAGGGGTGCGCCGACAGCAGCCCCACCGCCAGCACGCAGCCCAGCAGCGTGCCGGCCACGCGGGCGTTGCGCCGCTCCAGCGTCTGCGAGAGGCTGCCGCGCAGCACCACCACGATGGTCAGCAGGATCCAGTAGTCGTGCGAGCCCCAGGGCATCGACACCGCGATGGCGTAGCCGGCCGCGATGGCCAGCGCGGCGCGGATGGCGTGGCGCAGCGGCGGCTGGTCCCAGCTCCACAGCGTGAAGAAGGGGCGCAGCGACCAGTCGGTGGGGCTCACGAAGAGCTGCCAGTTGGCGCGCACCACGGCCAGGTTGGGCTCGGCGTCGCCGCGCGCCATGGCCGACAGGCGCAGCACCTCGTCGTTGATGTGGCCGATGCGGCTGGCCAGCCCGCGCGCGAGCATGGCGGCCGTGGGCCCGATGTGGCCGCCGCCGCTGCCATCGGCGCTGTCGTCGGCCGAGACGTGGATGGCCGCCAGGCGCGGGCGGCGGTCGACCACGGCGTCGGGGTGGCGGCCGAAGAGCAGGGCGTCGGCCAGCGCGACGGTTTCGTCGGCGAGTTCTTCGAGCACGCGGCGCATCTCGATGAGCGCGTCGGCATGCGCAGGGTGCGCGCGCAGGGTGTCGAGGTCGAGTTCGCTGGCCAGCAGCTGGTCGCGCATCTCGAGCACGATCACCAGCATGGCGGCCAGTCGCTGGCGGCGCGGGGTGCGCGGCGATTCGAGGACGATGTCGCGCGTGGCCTGCAGCTGGTCGGCCAGCGCGGCCTGCTCGCGCAGCAACTGGCCGAGCAGGGGCGCAGGGGTGTCGCGCACGTCGCGGGTCTCGTCCTGCGGCAGGAACTGGCTGGCCTCGGTGCGCATGAGCGCGGCCAGCGAGTACAGCACGTCGGCCACCGACTGGGTGCGAAAGCGCCCGTTGAGCGCCAGGTTGGCCAGCGTGGCCCAGATCACGTACAGCCCCGCGCCCAGCCCGAAGTGCCAGGTGCGCTCGATGGCGTCGGCCATGCCGGAAGGCGCGGGCGTGGCCATGGAGAAGATCATCGAGAACATCACCGCGATGGCGATCGGGATGCCGCGCTTGCCCCAGGCCATGGCCAGGAAGGCCATGAAGGTGGCGGGCACCAGCACCAGCCCGAGGCGGATGGGGGCGCTGTGCAGCATCTGCACCGCGAAGAAGAGCGGCAGCCCGATGAGCGGCGCTGGCAGCATCTGCAGGAACTTGCCGCGGCGCGGGCCGGGCAGGTCGGGCGGCGCGGTGACGATCACGCCGGTGGCGGCGGCCGATGCCGCGATGGTGCTCAGCCAGAGATGGACCCCGCCGGAGATGAAGAGCAGGCCCAGCGCGACGGTGAGCCCGCTCGCGACGTAGTGGCTCAGCGCGATGCGCAGAGCGGCACGGACCCGGGGCGCGGCGCTGCTGGGCCCCTGCATCGTCACTTGGCGGAGGAGTTGCCTTCGGAAGGCGCGCCGTTGGCGGGTGCCTCGCGGCGCACGCGCGTGAGCTTGCGCGGAGCGGGAGCCGCCGCCGGCGCGGCCGGGGTTTCGGCTTCGGCTGCCTCGTCGGCGAAGCCCGGCACCGTACTGCGGGCGTAGAGGTCGGTCGAGTCGTTGGAGTTGCCGGCGCTCGCCTTGGCGGAGGCAGACACGGCGCGCACGCGGTCGCTGGCGCGCAGCTTGTCGTCCACGGTGGCGAATTTGGAGTACTTGGCGAGCAGCGGCACCAGCTGGCCGTACACGCGCGGGGCGCCGGCCAGGCACTCGCGCTGGTCCATGAACTCGGGCTCGCCCGTGAAGTTGCCGATCAGGCCGCCGGCCTCGGTAACCAGCAGCGAGCCCGCCGCCACGTCCCAGGGGTTCAGTCCGGTCTCGAAGAAGGCGTCGGTGAAGCCGGCCGCCACGTAGGCGAGGTCGAGCGCGGCGGCGCCGGGGCGGCGCAGGCCGGCGGCGCGGGGCATCATGTCCGCCATGATGGCCAGGTACTGCTTGAAGTTGTCGCCGGTGCGGAAGGGAAAGCCGGTGGAGATCAGGCACTCGTTGAGGCGGGTGCGCTTCGAGACGCGGATGCGGCGCTCGTTCATGTAGGCGCCGCGGCCCTTGGTGGCGGTGAACAGGTCGTTGCGGGTGGGGTCGTAGACCACGGCCTGCTCGATCTTGCCGCGCACCGACAGCGCGATCGACACGCAGTAGACCGGGAAGCCGTGGATGAAATTGGTGGTGCCGTCCAGCGGATCGATGATCCAGACGTAGTCGGAGTCCTTGGCGCCGTACTGGCTGCCGGATTCTTCCGCCAGGATGCCGTGCCCCGGGTACGCGCCGAGCAGCGTCTCGATGATCGCTTGCTCGCTGGCGTGATCGACTTCGGTGACGAAGTCGTTGACCTGCTTCTGGGAAATGCGCACGGCTTCGACGTCGAGGGCGGCGCGATTGATGATGGCGCCGGCGGCGCGTGCGGCCTTGACGGCCACGTTGAGCATGGGATGCAGGTTGGGGGACGACATTGGATTGTGGGAAGAACGGTGGGGAGGGCCCCCGGAGACGGCCCGGCGATGCGGGCGGCGAGAATCGGGGGATTTTACCGGCTCCGCCCGTTAGTGTCCGCCAACCCTCCATGCGCACCCGTTTCATCCTGATCCAGACCAGCCACGCCGGCAACGTGGGCGCCGCCGCCCGCGCCATGAAGACCATGGGTTTTTCCGACCTGGTGCTGGTGGCCCCGCGCTGGGCCAACGTGCTGCGGCGCGAGGAAACCATCCAGCGCGCGAGCGGCGCGCTCGACGTGCTGGCCAACGCCCGCATCGTCGAGACGCTCGACGAGGCCCTCGACGGCGTCACACACCTGTGCGCCACGGCAATGATCCCGCGCGACTTCGGCCCGCCCACGCGCACGCCCCGCGAGCACCTGGAGCCGCTCGCCAAGCAGGGCGACCAGCACGTGGCCTTCCTGTTCGGCTCCGAGCGTTTCGGCATGCGCAACGAGGACGTCTACCGCTGCAACGTGGCCCTGAGCATTCCCACCGACCCGAAGTTCGGCTCGCTCAACCTGGGTGCGGCCATCCAGGTGATCGCCTACGAATGGCGGCTGGCGCTGGGCGGCTACGAGGTGCGCGAGGCCATCCAGCCCGTGCAGGCGGCAGACGCCCAGGCCGTGGCCGGCATGCTCGACCACTGGGAGCGCTCGCTGGTGGACATCGGCTTCCTCGACCCCGGGGCGCCCAAGAAGCTCATGCCCAGGCTGCAGCAGCTCTTCAACCGGGCCCAGCCCACGCCGGAGGAGATCCACATCCTGCGCGGCATCGCCAAGGCGATGAGCGACGCCACCCGGCCGCCGAGGGGAGACAAGGCAGACAAGGGCGGCAAGGCCCCCGGGAACGACTAAAACCTTATCGTTCGTACGCGAAGACGCCCGGCCTTAGACTGCGCGGCCCCTATCGATATAACGACAACAGACAGAAGGCACAAGGCAGCGATGTTCTCCAGACTGCGCGCCGACATCCGGTGCATCCTCGAACGCGACCCGGCCGCCCGAAGCGCCTGGGAAGTGATCACGGTCTACCCCGGCTTCCACGCCGTGGTGCTGCATCGCTGGGCGCACGCCTGTTGGACCCATGGCTTCAAGTGGCCCGCGCGCGCCATCGCGCACTGGGCCCGCTGGCTGACCGGCATCGAGATCCACCCCGCGGCCAAGATCGGCGAGCGCGTGTTCTTCGACCACGCCATGGGCGTCGTCGTCGGCGAGACGGCCGAGATCGGCGACGGCTGCACCATCTACCAGGGCGTGACGCTGGGCGGCACCTCGCTCTACAAGGGCACCAAGCGGCATCCGACGCTGGGGCGCGACGTGGTCGTGAGCGCCGGGGCCAAGGTGCTGGGCGGCTTCGTGGTGGGCGACGGCGCCAAGATCGGCAGCAACGCGGTGGTCATCAAGCCGGTGCCGGCCGGCGCGACGGCGGTGGGCATCCCGGCGCGGATCATCCCCTCGAAGGCCGGCGAGAGCGCCGACGTGGCCACGCCGCAGAAGTTCTCTGCCTACGGCATCACGCAGGACGACGATCCGCTGAGCCAGGCCATGCGCAGCCTGATCGAAAACGCATCGAGCCAGGAACACCAGATCGCGCTGCTGTGGCAGGCCATCGAGAAGCTCTCGGCGCAGCCCGGCAGCAAGGACTGCGTGCCGGGCGACGCGGCGCGCGACGAGAGCTTCGAGGCCGACAAGCTCTCGCAGCTCATCGGCAAGTAGCTGGCTGAAGGGGCCGCGTCCGCGCGGCCCTTCCGGTGCTCAGCGCGCAGCTTCGAGCTGCGTCACCGTCGGCTTGCCTTTCACGACCTCCACATGGAACCGGACCTTGTCGCCGGGCTTGAGCGGGTCGAGCATCTTTCGGTCGGCCACGTCGAAGCCCATGGTCAT
This sequence comes from Variovorax sp. V15, assembly GCF_041154425.1. Lineage (NCBI taxonomy): Bacteria > Pseudomonadati > Pseudomonadota > Betaproteobacteria > Burkholderiales > Comamonadaceae > Variovorax > Variovorax sp. V15. Next base: position 4,306,352 of record NZ_AP028659.1, on the reverse strand, counting down.
CGCCGGCATCGCGAGGTTGGGGATGTCGCCGTGCTTCAGCACGATCAGCCCCTTGGCCGCATCGATCTTCTGAACTACAGCGTCGGTCATCATGGCGCCAGCCTGCTGCCCGGCCGCCGGCATCTTCATGGACGACATGTCGTCCTTCGACATTTGGGCCTGGGACTGGGCCTGGGCCTGGGCGACGGCCGCAGATGCGGCGAGCAGCGCGAATGCGAGAGGGTGCAAGACTTTCATTGAGTGACTCCTTGGTCGGGTTGGTTGGAAACGAAGGGAAGCGAAACGGAAGATGAATGGCTGCGAGCCGAACGCCGGCGCAGCAGGTACCAGGCGGCCGGAACGACCAGCATGCTCAGCAGCGGCGCCGTGACCATGCCGCCCACCATCGGCGCAGCGATGCGGGTCATGACCTCCGAGCCGGTGCCGCTGCCCCAAAGGATGGGCAGCAGGCCCGCCATCACGACGGCCACGGTCATGGCCTTGGGCCGCACGCGCAGCACGGCGCCTTCGCGGATCGCGGCGAGCAGGGTCCGGTCGTTCATCGGCTCCCCGGCCTCGAGGCGGCGCGCCAGCGCGTTCTTCAGGTAGACCAGCATCACCACGCCGAACTCGGCCGCCACGCCGGCCAGTGCGATGAAGCCCACGGCCGTGGCCACCGAGATCGAATGGCCCAGCGCCCAGATCAGCCAGAAGCCGCCGACCAGCGAGAACGGCACGGCCGCCATGACCAGGGCCGCGTCGACGAAGGACCTGAAGAGCACATACAGCAGCACGAAGATGACCGCCAGCGTGACCGGCACCACCAGCTTCAGCCGCTCGGTCGCGCGCTCCAGGTACTCGAACTGGCCGGACCACGACACCGCGTAGCCGGCCGGCATCTGCACGGCCTTGCCGATCGCGGCCTGCATGTCGTTGACGGCGGAGCGCAGGTCGCGGCCGCGCACGTCGACGTAGACCCAGCCCGACAGCCGCGCGTTCTCGCTGCGCAGCATCGGCGGGCCGTCCTCGACAGTGATCCGCGCGACATCGCCCAGCAGCAGCTGCGCGCCCTTGGCGGTCACGAAGGGCAGCTGCCGCAGCCGCTCCAGCGAGTCGCGGATCTCGCGCGGGTAGCGCACGTTGATGGGGTAGCGCTCGCGGCCCTGGATGACCTCGCCCACGTTCTCGCCGCCGATGGCGGTGGAAACCACCGCCTGCACCTCGGCCACCGAGAGCCCGTAGCGCGCGGCCGCGATCCGGTCGACGTCGACATCGATGTAGCGCCCGCCCGTGAGCCGCTCCGCCAGCGCCGAGGACACGCCCGGCACGCCCTTGACCGCCGCCTCGATCCGCGTGGTCAGCGCGTCGATGGTGGCCAGGTCGGCCCCTGCCACCTTGATGCCCACCGGGCTCTTGATGCCCGTGGCCAGCATGTCGATGCGGTTGCGGATGGGCGGTACCCACACATTGCTCAGGCCCGGCACCTTGACCGCGCGGTCCAGCTCCTCGACCAGCCTGTCGGGCGTCATGCCGGTGCGCCATTGCGAGCGGGGCTTGAACTGGATGGTGGTCTCGAACATCTCCAGCGGCGCGGGGTCGGTCGCCGTGTCCGCGCGGCCGGCCTTGCCGAACACGCTGGCGACCTCGGGCACCGTCTTGATCATGCGGTCTGTCTGCTGCAGCAGCTCGGAGGCCTTCGACACCGACAGCCCCGGCAGCGCGGAGGGCATGTACAGCAGGTCACCCTCGTCCAGCGGCGGCATGAACTCGCCGCCCAGCCGAGCCAGCGGCACGGCGGTCAGCGCCAGCACCGCTGCGGCGACGGCGAGCGTGCCCTTGGGAAAGCGCAGCACCAGCTCCAGCGCGGGTCGGTACACGGCCATCAGGAAGCGGTTCACCGGATTGGCGCCTTCATGCGGGATGCGTCCGCGCACCAAGTAGCCCATGAGCACCGGGATCAGCGTGACCGAAAGGCCGGCGGCGGCAGCCATCGCATAGGTCTTGGTGAAGGCCAGCGGCGAGAAGAGTCGCCCCTCCTGCGCTTCCAGCGAGAACACCGGCACGAAGGACAGCGTGATCACCAGCAGCGAGAAGAAGAGGGCGGGCCCGACCTCCACGGAGGCGTCGGCCACCAGCCGCCAGCGCTCCGCCGTCGTGGGCTGGCGGCCCTGCGCCGTCTCGAAGGCCTCGATGTGCTTGTGCACGTTCTCGACCATCACGATGGCCGCGTCCACCATCGCGCCGATGGCGATCGCGATGCCGCCCAGCGACATGATGTTGGCGTTGACCCCCTGCCAGTGCATGACGATGAAGGCCGCCAGCACGCCGACCGGCAAGGCAACCACCGCCACGAGCGCGGAGCGCAGGTGGAACAGGAACACCGCGCAGACCAGCGCCACCACGACGAATTCCTCGATCAGCTTGCCGCGCAGGTTCTCCACCGCGCGATCGATCAGCAGCGACCGGTCGTAGGTCGGCACGATCTCCACGCCCGGCGGCAGGCTGGGCTTGAGCGTGGCCAGCTTCGCCTTCACGGCCTCGATGGTGGAGCGGGCGTTCTTGCCCGAGCGCATGACGATCACGCCGCCGGCCACTTCGCCTTCGCCGTCGAGTTCGGCGATGCCGCGGCGCATCTCGGGGCCGATCTGCACGTTAGCCACGTCGCGCAGCAGCACCGGCGTCGCTCCCGTCACCGAGAGCGGAATCGAGCGGAAGTCGTCCAGCGAGCGGAGGTAGCCGCGCGAACGCACCATGTACTCGGCCTCGGCGAACTCGACCACCGAGCCGCCCGATGCCTGGTTGGCCTTCTGCAGCGCCTCCACCACGGTCGACTGCGTGATGCCGAGCGCGCGCATGCGGTCGGGGTCGAGCACCACCTGGTACTGGCGCACCATGCCGCCGATGCTCGCGACTTCGGCCACGTCGGGCACGGTCTTGAGCTCGAACTTCAGGAACCAGTCGTTCAGTGCGCGCAGCTGCCCGATGTCGCGCTTGCCCGTGCGGTCGACCAGCGCGTACTCGTAGACCCAGCCCACGCCCGTGGCGTCGGGCCCCAGCGAGGCGTTGGCGCCCGCCGGAAGCCTGCTCTGCACCTGGTTGAGGTACTCGACGACGCGCGAGCGGGCCCAGTACGGGTCGGTCTTGTCGTCGAACAGCACGTAGACGAAGGAATCGCCGAAGAAGGAGTAGCCGCGCACCGTTCTTGCACCGGGCACGCTGAGCATGGTGGTGGTCAGCGGGTAGGTGACGAGGTCTTCCACCACCTGGGGCGACTTGCCGGGAAAGGGCGTGCGGATGATGACCTGCGTGTCCGACAAATCGGGCAGCGCATCGAGCGGCGTGCGGGCCACGGACCACCAGCCCGCGGCCACGAGGAACAGGGTGGCGATCAGCACCAGGAAGCGGTTGCCGACCGACCAGCGGATGAGGGCGGCGATCATTGTTTGGCGCCTCTTTCCACGCGCTGGACCGTGACCAGCTCATAGCCCGTCGGCCCGCCTTCCCTGAACTCGAAGCGGACCTGGTCGCCCGGCCTGATCTCCGCGAAAGCGCCCGGCGATGCCTTGGCGAAGCCCATCGTCATCGACGGCCACTTGAGCGTCGCGACGGGGCCGTGCGAGATCGTGATGCCGTCGGGGTCCACGCTCTCGACCTTGCCTTCGGCCTTGTGGACGGCCGGAGTTGGTGCTGCTGCCGCTTCGGGCGTCGGCACCGGCGCGGACGCAGCCATGTTGCCGAGCACGGAGCGCAGCCGCGCCTCCGAGTCGATCAGGAACTGGCCGCTGGCGACCACCTGCTCGCCTTCGCTCAGGCCCGACAGCACTTCGGTGTCCTCGCCCTGGTCCGCGCCCGGCGACACCTCGCGCGGCTCGAAGGCGCCGTCGGCCTTGCGCACGATGACGACGGCGCGCTTGCCGGTGCGGATGACGGCCTCGGAGGGCACGACCAGCCGTGTGTCCGTCGACGCGGGGCCGGCCACCTGCAGGCGCAGCAGCATGCCGGGCGTCAGCGCTCCGTTTCTGTTGTCGACTTCGAAGCGGGCCTTCAGCGTGCGGGTCGAGCCGTCGATTTCGGGAAGGATCTCGTCGAGCGTTCCGTCGAATGTCCGGGCGGCGTCGGCCTGGAGCACCGCCTTGATCTTCTGGCCGCGCGCGAGGCGCACCGCCTGCGCTTCCGGAATTTCGGCGACCGCCCAGATCTTCTCGAGGCCCGCGATGCGAAACAGCGTCATGCCGGGCGTGACGGCCACGCCTTCGCGCACGCCCAGTTCGGCCACCACGCCGTCGGACGGCGCGGAGAGTACGTAGCGCGCCTGCGCCGTGCCGGTCTGCTCGCTGCGGCGGACGAGCTCGTCGGGGATGGACATGGCCCGCATGCGCTCGCGTGCGGCGGCGACCAGATCGGGCGCGACGCCCGATCTCTTGAGGGCGAGGAACTCGTTCTGCGGCCCGAGCCATTCCGGCGCGAAGACGGTCGCCAGCGCCTGCCCCTTGCGCACGCGCTCCATCGGCGCGCGCACCGACAGGCGCTCGACGTAGCCGGCCACGCGCGTCTGCACGGCGACGTTGAGGCGCTCGTCGAATCGGACGGTGCCGAGCGCATCGAAGGAGGTGGAGCCTTGCGTCTTCCGCACGCTGGCGTAGCGGATGCCGAGGTTCCGCTGAACGCCGGGGCTCACCTGCACGCCGCTGCTGGCCGGGCCCGTCGAACTGTCTTCGTACATGGGGACCAACTGCATGTCCATGAACGGCGACTTGCCGGGCTTGTCGAAGCGCGGGCCGGGCACCATGGGGTCGTGCCAGTAGAGGACCTTGCGGCCGTCCGTCGTGGATGTGGCGGCCGGTGTGTTCGCGGGCTGGGCCGTCTTGCGGCCCAGGAGAAAGGCGCCTGTTGCGAGCAGCAAGGCTGCCAGCAGCGACGCGACGATCATGCGGGTTCTGTTCATTGCGTCACCTCTGCTGTGAGTGGCCGGTAGGCCAGTTGGATCTGTGTCTTTGCAAGGTCGCGCTGAAGCGCCAGCAGCTTGCGCTGTGCCTCGACTTCGGCATGCCGCGCCTCGAACAGCGCAACGAGGCTGCCCTGGCCCGACCGGTAGGAGGCTGTCGCGGCAGCCGTTCTCTGGCTGGCGGGAGCGACGACGGCGCTGCGGTAGCGGTCGATGCGCTGCTCCAGGCGCTGCGCGTCGCTGCGCAGCGAGCGGTATTCGGCGGTCGCGGCCCGGGAGGCTTCGGCCAGGTCGGCTTCGGCCTTCTCGGCCAGCGCGAGCTTGGCGGCGGTGTCGCGGTCCTGTCGTTCGCCGGGAGCCACCGGCAAGGGGATGCTCACGCCCACCGAGACCATGTCGGAGTAGCCGGTGCGCTGGCCGTAGGAAACTTCCCAGGTCCAGTTGGGCTTGCGTTCGGATGCGGTGACGGCGGCTGCTCGCCGCGCCACCTCGGCCTCACGCTGCATCGCCGCGACCGTGGGGTGAGAGGCGACGTAGCTTTCTTCGGAGGGCTGCGCGATGGTTCCGGGAGGCAGCAATTCCTCAGGCGGCACGCCTACCCATCGCTGGAAAGCGGCGGCTGCGCTGCCTTGCTGCTGGAGGGTCTCGGCTGACTCGTCTTCCGAGACGCCCTTGGCACCTGCGAGCGCGAGCACTTCCTGGCTGCTGGCCGTGGCGGAGGACAGGCGGGCGCGAGCGGCCTCCAGCTCCTCGTGCGCATGGTGCTCCATGAGCCTTGCGAGCTTCAGGCTCTCGCCCGCGTAGAAGGCATCGACATAGGCGAGCGCGGTCTGGCGCCGGGTATCGGCGGCGGCAGCCTGGACCAGCACGGTTTCTCGCTCGACCGAGGCATCGGCGGCGGCCTGGCGCGCGGCGCGCTTCTCGGCGGAAAGCCACTCCTGGCTGATGCCGATGCGCTTCATCGTCATCGAGTCGCGGGTGGTGCGAAAGCGATCGGGCCCGGTCGCCGGCAGGTTGTCGACGCCGATGCGCAGCGTGGGGTCGGGAAGCTGGGAGGCGGAATGCGCCGACTCCGTCGCGCTCAGTGCGCCAGCGCGGGCGGCGCGGGTGGTTTCGGAGCGCCGGGCCGCAAGCTGCAGCGCCGCCTCCAGGGACATGGGAGATATGGGAGCCGCCGTCGCAAGGTACGGCAGCAGCGCAACGGCCAGCACGGCCGCGCGCGAAAAGGGAATGGACATGAAAACTCCGCGGACGAACGAGGTGATCGCTGGCAGGCGGACGAGCCGCGCCAGCACCGGTCAGTCGACGGAGATTTCAGACGCGCAGTCTGAGCGTGGAGAGAAAGACGGGATCGGGCGGCGGATGCTGCCGCTCGGGAACGGCCTGCCGCGGAAGCTCAAGGCCTTCGGACGCCAGCACCACGGGCATGACCACGAGCTGCACGATGGCGGGCAGCGACGGGGTGGCGAGCTTGACGGGCTCGAACGAGAGCGACATGTCGGCCGCGTGCTGGAAGCACAGAACCGGCTGCGCCATGTCCATGCCCTCGCAGGGGGCGCCGGTGGCCATCATCTCGGCCATCGAGTCGGTGTCAGGGGTGCCGGGGCACACATAGCTCGCCAGTGCCAGCTGCGAGAAAAGCAGCGACAGGACCACGAGGAACGCGGTCAGGCAGCGATGGAGGGAGTGCCGGCGGGACATGTCGGGCATGTATTTCGGGCGTGGAGTGTAGCGCCGCGGAATTGCCCCGGGGGAGCGAGGGTGGTGGCCCGGGGGCTCCAGCCCGAACTTCAGCCCGAACGCTTGGCCGTGCCGTGCAGCGAACCGTGCACGTGGCCCGCGTGCTGCCCGAAGCTCTCGGGTGCCAGCGCGGTGGTGTCCAGCTCCTGCAGGATGCCGCAGGCGTTCGCCGATTCGGGGCCGCAGCACTGCTGGCGCAGCGCCTTCAGCTGCTTCTCGAGCGTCTTCAGCTCGGCGATGCGCGCGGCCACGTGGCCGATGTGGTCGTCCAGCAGCTGGTTGACCTCGCCGCAGTCTTCCTGCGGCGCATCGCGGAATTTGAGCAAGCTGCGGATCTCGTCCAGCGTCATGTCCAGCGAGCGGCAGCGGCGGATGAAGCCCAGGCGCTGGGCATGGTCTTCGTCGTAGATGCGGTAGTTGCCCTCGGTGCGCGCGGGCTCGGGCAGCAGCCGCTCGCGCTCGTAGTACCGGATGGTTTCGACCGGCGTGTTCGCGACCTTGGCCAGTTCACCGATTTTCATGATGCGGCAAATGAACGAGTGGGAATGAGTGATTGACTCTACACCTGCTTCAGGGTTTCCAATCGATTCCATGACGAACCAGAACGCCTTGAACCCGACCGTGCCGCGCGCGCATGCGCACTCTCATCCGCATCCGCATGCCCATGAAGAGGGGCATGGTCACACGCACGAGCATACGCAGCCGAAGGCGGCCGATGCGTGCTGCGGCTGCAGCGCAAGCAGCCACTCGGCGATCCCCCTGGCGCCCGATGTGAGCGATGTCTCCACCGGCGCGTTGCTCTTTCGCATTCCCACCATGGACTGCGCGGTGGAAGAGTCCGAAATCCGCCGTGCGCTGGAGCCCATCCCGGGCGTCAAGGCGCTGCGCTTCCGTCTCGGCGAGCGCACCATGGCCATCACCACCGACGACGGCGTGCTGCCCGAAGCGCTGGCTGCCATCCGCAAGGCGGGTTTCAAGCCCGAGCCGCTGAATGCACCGGGCGCGCAGGCAGCCCCGGCAGCGCCCGCGAAGATCGCCGGCATGAGCGCCGGGCTCGCGCGGCTGGTCGCGGCGTTGGTGCTGGCGATCGCGGCCGAGTCGGTCTCGTTCATGGGGCTGGAGGGCCGGGGCTTCATGGTGTTCGAGATGGCGCTGGCGCTGGGTGCCATCGGCCTCGCGGGCCTCGACACCTACAAGAAGGGCTTCGCGGCGCTGGTGCGCGGGCGCCTGAACATCAACGCGCTGATGGCGGTGGCCGTCACCGGCGCATTCATCATCGGCCAGTGGCCCGAGGCCGCGATGGTGATGGCGCTCTACGCCATTGCCGAGCTCATCGAGGCCCGCGCCGTGGACCGCGCGCGCAACGCCATCCAGAGCCTGCTGGCGCTCGCACCCGAGCAGGCGGAGGTGAAGCAGGCCGATGGCAGCTGGAAGACGGTGATGGCGAGCGAGGTGCCGCTGCAGGCCATCGCGCGCATCCGCCCCGGCGGTCGCGTGCCGCTGGACGGCATCGTCACCGAAGGCTCCAGCGCGATCGATCAGGCGCCGGTCACCGGCGAGAGCATTCCGGTCGACAAGACCATCGGCGATCAGGTGTTCGCGGGCACCATCAACCAGACGGCCGCGCTGGAGTTCCGCGTGACGGCCGTGGCCGCCAACACCACGCTCGCGCGCATCATCCACGCGGTCGAGGAAGCCCAGGGCTCGCGCGCGCCCACGCAGCGCTTCGTCGACAGGTTCGCCGCCATCTACACGCCCACCGTCTTCGTGCTGGCGCTGGCCATCGCGGTGTTCACTCCCTTCTTCATGGACTGGACCTGGCTGCAGGCCATCTACAAGGCGCTGGTGCTGCTGGTCATCGCCTGCCCGTGCGCGCTGGTCATCTCCACGCCGGTGACGGTGGTGAGCGCGCTGGCTTCGGCCGCGCGGCGCGGCATTCTCATCAAGGGCGGCACCTACCTCGAAGAGGCGCGCAAGCTCAAGGCCGTGGCGCTGGACAAGACAGGCACCATCACCGAAGGCAAGCCGAAGCTGGTGGAGTCGTCGCTGATCGGCGAATCCTCGGGCAACGAGGCGGCCGTGTTCGCCGTGGCTGCGAGCATTGCCGGCCGGTCCGATCACCCGGTGTCGAAGGCCATCGCCGAGGGGCTGAAGGGACCGCAGGGCGAGGTCGCCGACTTCACCGCGCTGCCCGGCCGCGGCGTGCAGGCCGCGCATGCGGGGCAGGTCTACGTGCTGGGCAACCACCGGCTGATCGAGGAGCGCGGCCTTTGCACGCCCTCGCTCGAAGCCGAACTCGAGCGACACGAGGAAGCCGGCCGCACCGTCACGCTGCTGGCTTCGGACAAGGCCGTGCTCGCGCTCTTCGCGGTGGCCGACACCATCAAGGAATCGTCGCAGGCGGCGGTGGCCGAGCTGCGCGCGCTGGGCGTCGTGCCCGTGATGCTCACCGGCGACAACACCGCCACCGCCAGGACCATCGGCGCTCATGCCGGCATCGAGGACGTGCGCGGCAACCTGCTGCCCGAGGAGAAGCTCGACGCCGTCAAGGCCATGCAGCAGCGCTACGGCGCCGCAGCGATGACCGGCGACGGCATCAACGACGCCCCCGCGCTCGCGCAGGCCGACATCGGCTTCGCGATGGGCGGCGCCGGCACCGACACCGCGATGGAGGCGGCCGACGTGGTCATCATGAACGACGACCTGCGCCGCATCCCCGAAACCATCCGTCTTTCGCGCCGCGCCCACTCGGTGCTCTGGCAGAACATCACGCTGGCGCTGGGTATCAAGGCCGTGTTCTTCGTGCTCGCCGTGTTCGGCAGCGCGACCATGTGGATGGCGGTGTTCGCGGACATGGGCGCCAGCCTGCTGGTGGTGGCGAACGGGCTGCGGTTGATGCGCGCGCAGAAGTGAGCGAGCCTTACCAGCGCGCGGCCCACTTCTCCAGCGGCACGCGCGCCGCGTTGCAGACATAGCTCACAGAGTGATACCAGCCCGCGAGCATCATCAGTTCGATGAGCTGTGCGTGGCTCCAGTGGGCGCGCAGGGCTTCCCACAGCGCGTCGTCGATGTCGCTGGTGTCGTGGAGCTGGTCGACCATCGACACCAGCAGACGGTCGCGTGGGGCGAGCAGCGAGAGATCGTCGTCGGGCGATGCCATCACGCGGCGGTCGGTGTCGTCGAAGCCGGCGGCGTCGGCGAATCCGGTCCAGTGAACGCCCCATTCGTATTCGGCGCCGCAGCGGGCGCAGACCCGCAGGATGACGATCTCGCGTTCCCGCAGGCTGATGGCCGCCTTGCGCCCCAGCAGGTAGCGGCCGAGTTCCATCGTGCGCTCGGCAAGCGCGGGGTTGACGGCCAGCACGCGGAACAGCGCGAGTATTTCGGGCGCCTGCGGCGGCGTCATGCGTGTGAGCAGCTCGCCGATGGGCTCGGGGTAGGGGGCTTCGAGCGGGGGGATGCGCGGGGTGCGCTGTGTGGTGGTGTCGGTCAAGAGGTTGTCTCCTTCGTTGCAACCGGGTTGAAATCGCTACGAAATACGTAGCGGTCGAGCGCAGTCTATCGCTACGGATTGCGTAGCGCAAGCGCGTACACTCGCCTGATCGATCAATGAAGGCTTCGCATGGAAGACGCACAACCCGCCGCATCGCGCCGCCCCGTCATGCGGCTGCTGGAGCAGCTCGGCCGCAAGGGCACGCTGCGCATCCTCTGGGAGCTGCGCGACGGGCAGCCTCAGAGCTTCAGGGCGTTGCGCACGAGCACGGACCAGATGTCGCCCTCGGTGCTGAACGACCGGCTCAAGGAGCTGCGCGCGGTCGGTGTGGTCGAGCTCGCCGTGGCGGGCTATGTGCTGACCGAGGCCGGCGCGGAGCTGGTCAGGCGCCTGCTGCCGCTGAACCAGTGGGCCAACCGCTGGCTCGATGACGCGGCTTCGAACTAACATCGGCCGAAATCCAACTCCCGGCTACCCGATGTCCGTCACTTCGCTCCTGCTGCAGCTCATCGTCATCCTGGTCACTGCGCGTCTTTGCGGCTGGATCCTTCGCCATGTGGGCCAGCCCGGCGTGGTCGGCGAGATGGCCGCGGGCCTGATGCTCGGGCCGGTCGTGATGGGCGCGCTCTTTCCCTCGCTGCACGCGCAGCTGTTCTCGAAGGAGTCGCTGCAGGGGCTCTCCTCGCTTTCCACGCTGGGGCTGGTGCTCTTCATGTTCGTGGTCGGCCTCGAGCTGCGTGCCTCGAAGGGCGTGCGCGAGCAGTTGCGCTCGGCGGGCTACGTGGGCGTGCTGAGCGTGGTCGTGCCCATGGCGCTGGGCATCGCGATCGCACCGGCGCTGCATCCCACGCTCGCGCCGGCAGGTGTCGGCTTCTGGCCCTTTGCTCTTTTCATCGCGGCGGCGCTGTCGATCACCGCCTTTCCGGTGATGGCGCGCATCCTGAAAGACCGCGGCATGACGCGCACGCCCTTCGGCCAGCTCTCGCTGGGCGCGGCTGCCGTGGTCGACGTGTTCGCCTGGATCCTGCTGGCCGTGGTGGTCGCGCTGGTCGGCGCGGGCGAGGGCTACCAGGGGCTGCTGAAGACCACGTTGGGCATGGCGGTGGTGCTAGCGGCGCTGTTCCTCGGGCTCAAGCCGGCCTTCGCGTGGCTGCTGCGCGTCAAGGCGCCCGAAGGCGAGCCCTCGACCACGGTGATGGCGGCGCTGATGATCGGTCTGCTGGCAACTTCGCTGGTCACCGAGTGGCTGCACCTGCATGCGGTGTTCGGCGCCTTCCTGTTCGGCGCCTGCCTGCCGCGCGACGACCGGCTGCTGAAGTCGCTCACCGAGCGCATCGAGCCGATCTCCATCGTGGTGCTGATGCCGCTCTTCTTCGCCCTTGCCGGACTTGGCACCACGGCCAACGCCTTCTCGGGCGCGAGCCTGGGCGCGATGCTGCTGATCGTGGGCGTTGCCACCGTGGGCAAGATCGCCGGCGGCGCGGCCGGCGCGCGCATGGCGGGCTACGGCTGGCGCGACAGCCTGGCCACCGGCTCGCTGATGAACGCGCGCGGGCTGATGGAACTCATCGTGATGAAGATCGGCCTCGACGCGGGGCTGATCGGCCCCGAGCTCTTCACCATGCTGCTGGTGATGGCGCTCGCGACCACCGCGATGACGGGTCCGCTGATCAACCTGTTCATCGGCCGCAAGCAGGCGGTTGCAGCGGACGCCGCGCACGCGAAGCCCTGACTTCCATCAGCGCTTCGCCACGGTGAAGCCGATACGCGTCTCGCCGCCCCGGCTGGCCGCGAACACCCGCCCGCCGTGCATGCGGGCAATGGCTTCCACGATCGACAGACCCAGCCCGTGGTGCCGGGTCGAGCCGTCGCGGGCCTGTGCGGCGCGATAGAAGCGCTCGAACAGGCGGGGCAGGGCGGCGGGGTCGATGGGTTCGCCCTTGTTGACCACGGCCACGGCGAACTCGGTGGCGCTTTCCTCGCCGATCTCGATGCGTATCGTCGAAGCCGGCGCCGCGAAGCGTATGGCGTTGCCCAGCAGGTTGAAGAGCGCGCGACGCAGCAGCGCCGCGTCCACATCGGCCATGGCCTCTCCGCGCACCTCGGCGCGCAGGCCGGCTTCCTCCAGCATGGCGTCGTAGAAGTCGATCACGTCGGTTGCCTGCGCCGCAAGGCTCGCCACCGCCCGCGTGCGCATCGGCGCGCCGCGCTCGGCCTGCGAGAGAAACAGCATGTCGGTGACGATGCCCGAGAGCCGGCCGACCTCTTCCAGGTTGGAGGCGAGCACGGTCTGCAGCTCCTCGTTGCTGCGCGGGCGGGTGAGAGCGAGTTCGGTGGAGCCGATCAGGTTGGCCAGGGGCGTGCGCAGCTCGTGCGCCACATCGGCGTTGAAGGATTCGAGCTGTACATAGGCCCGCTGCACCCGCAGCAGCAGGGCGTTGAACTGGGTGATCCAGGGGCGCAGCTCTTCGGCGAAGTCGCTGGCGTCGATGGGCTGGTTGGCCTTGTCGGGCGCCATCGCGGCGGTGCGCTCGGTCAGCGTCTTGAGCGGCTTCAGGCCCCGGCGCACCAGCCACATGCCGGTGAGAGAGACCAGCGCGGTGCCCAGCACCACGGCGCCCAGCAGCGTCCACGCCAGGCGGCGCAGCAGCTGGGCCTCCTGCGCGGTGTTCACGCCGAGGCGCACCGACAGCTGCGTGGTGGCGCCGGCCTGCGTCCACGGCACCTGCAGGTCGCGCAGCATCCATTTGCCGCCGGTGGCGGGCCTCGATTCGAAGAGCCGCCTGCCGCCGGCGGAGATCGACAGCGTCACGTCGTCCTGCATCGAGAAGAAGTCGTCGAGCTTGTGGCGCAGGAAGACGAGGTCGCCGCCTTTCTCGGCCTCCAGTAGCAGGTGCTCCACCAGCACCGCCTTGTTGGCGAGCTCCTCTTCCTGCTTCTGGCCGAAGTTCCAGGCGGTGACGAGGTAGATGGCGAAGCAGATCACGCTCAGCCCGAACAGGGTCTGCGCGGCGAGCCAGAGGGACAGCCGGCTCTGCAGGGATTGCGGCCGGGCGCTCAAGTCCAGGAGCGGTCTTCCAGCACGTAGCCCATGCCACGCACCGTGTGCAGCAGCTTCACCTCGAAGGGGTCGTCGAGCTTGCTGCGCAGGCGGCGGATGGCCACTTCCACCACATTGGTGTCGCTGTCGAAGTTCATGTCCCACACCTGCTCGGCAAGCGTGGTGCGCGAAAGAATCTGGCCGCGCCGGCGCAGCAGCACCAGCAGCAACGTGAACTCCTTGGCCGTGAGATCCAGCCGCGTGCGGTTGCGCATGCATTTGCGGCTGACCAGGTCGACCTCCAGGTCGGCCAGCCGCAGCACCGTGGAGTCCTGCGGCTTGCCGCGGCGCAGCAGGGCCTGCACGCGCGCCAGCAGCTCGGAGAAAGAGAAGGGCTTGACCAGATAGTCGTCGGCGCCCTGCTGCAGCCCCTGAACGCGGTCTTCGACCTTGTCGCGCGCCGTGAGCACGAGCACCGGCACGTTCTTCGTGCGGCGGATGGCCTGCAGCACCGCAAAGCCGTCGATGCCGGGGAGCATCACGTCGAGCAGGATCAGTGCGTAGTCACCCTCGGTGGCGAGGTACTTTCCCTCGATGCCGTCGCGGGCTATGTCGACGACGTAACCGTTCTCCTCGAGCCCCTTCTTGAGGTAGTCGCCCAGCTTGGGCTCGTCTTCGATGACAAGGATTCGCATCTGCGGATGGTATCGAAGCACTTCCGGTACGGGGGTTACGTTTCGGTAATCCTGCTGACAGACAAAGCCTCGCCCCCCGGTCGTACATTGCGCCGGCCCGCTTCGTTCAGGGCCTGCGCCTTGCAGGGCCATTGCCGAAATGCCCGATGCAGCCCGCCGATATACTTTTTGCCTCCATGCGCCGCTGGTTTCTCATCTTCATGCTCGCCCTGCTGCCGTTCCAGTTCAGCTGGGCGTCGGCATCGGCGTACTGCCAGCATGAGCGCGACACCCGGCCCGACCACTGGGGCCACCACGAAAGCGAAACCCGCGGCACCGACCGCAGCCACAGCGGCGAAGGTGCGCAGAAGAACTCCAGCACCCAGCCCAATGCGGTGGTCGGCGATTGCGCCGTCTGCCACTTCGGCCATGCCCAGCATGCCGATGCGCTGGACGAACCGGTGGCCTCCGTGGCGCGCGTGGCCCAGCCGCTGCGCGCGACGCCCGACGAGCGTTTCGCCTCGCATGTCTCCGACGTTCCGGTCCGCCCCGACTGGTCTCTCGCCTCCTGATTCGGCGAGAGCACACCACCCCCTTCTGATACCCACCATCAGCTAGCCGAGCTCTCGCCGAATTCGTCCGTCCGTTGTTTCGCAACCCAGGAGAATTCGATGCGCACGCTCTTCGTGCCGCTGGCCGTGCTGGCCATGGCGGCGCCCCCGGCTTTTTCGCAGGTCGCTCAGGCCTCCGCCGGAGTCCCCCATTCACAACCCGCGCCGTCCGGTGCGGCCAACACCCGTGTGCAGGAGCCCGCGGGTCCGCTGACCCTTCGCAGCGCCGTCGCCATGGCGATGCGGGCCAACCCCGGCCTGTCCTCCGCATTGCGCGAGCAGGAGGCCACCGAGGGCGCCGTCGTCCAGGCCGGCGCCTGGCCCAACCCCACGCTCGACGTGCAGTTGGAAGACATGCGTCGCGACAACCGCACCACCACGCTGCAGCTGAGCCAGCCCATCGAGCTGGGCGGCAAGCGCTCGGCCCGCGTCACGGCGGCCGAGCGGGCGCGCGACCAGGCGGCCTCGGCGCTGGCTGGGCGCCGCGCCGAGATCCGCGCGGCCACTGTCACAGCCTTCTTCGACGTGCTGACCGCGCAGGAGCGCCTGCGGCTCGCGCAGGATTCGGTAGGCCTCGCGCAGACCGCCACCCGCGCTGCCGCCAACCGCGTGGCTGCCGGCAAGGTCTCGCCGCTGGAGGAAACCAAGGCGCGCGTGGCCGAGGCCGGCATCCGCGTCGAGCTGATGCAGGCCGAGGGCACGCTGCGCTCGGCACGCCAGCAGCTCGCAGCGCTGTGGGGTAATCCCGCTCCCCGCTTCACGCAGGTGGATGGCGCGGTCGATCAGCTGCCGGCGTTAGCTTCGGCGCAGGACATCGCCAGCAGGCTCGCCGATGCACCGGTGGTGCGGCAGGCGCGGCTCGAGGTCGATCGGCGCAAGGCGCTGGCCGATCTGGAGCGCGCCAGGCGCATTCCCGACGTGACCGTCTCGCTGGGCGCCAAGCGCGTGCCGGCTTCCGAGGGCGAGACCGGCAGCAGCCGGCGCAACCAGGTGGTGCTGGGGCTGTCGGTGCCGCTGCCGATCTTCGACACCAACCGGGGCAACGTCGCCGAGGCGCTGAGCCGCGAGGAAAAGGCACGCGACGACCTCGCCGCCGCCGAGCTGCAGCTGGGCACCGACGTGGCCCAGGCCACCGAGCGCCTGCGCTCCGCGCACGCCACCGCCGAGACGCTGCAGCGCGACGCGCTGCCCGGCGCCGAGAGCGCCTACAAGGCCGCCACCAAGGGCTTCGAGCTGGGCAAGTTCAGCTTCCTCGAAGCGCTGGATGCGCAGCGCACGCTGTTCCAGGTGCGCGCGCAGTACCTGCTCGCCCTGGCCGACGCGCACCGCGCCGCGGGAGAGCTCGACCGGCTGCTGGGCAATGAAGGCGACGCGACCACTCCCGCGATGACCACGCCCGTCGCGCACTGACAGGCAAACAAGGAATTCCACAGATCATGAACACAGAAGAACGCAAGACTTTCGCCGAGCGTGTCGGCAAGAAGCAGCTGATCGCCATCGCGGCGGTGCTCGTGCTGGGCGCGGGTGCCGGGGCGCTGATATTGCGCAGCGCGCCAGCCAAGCCCGAGGCGGCCGGCCATTCGGAAGCCGCCGGCCATGGCGACGGCGAGCACCACGAGGAGGGCGGCCACAAGGAAGAGGGCCACAAGGAGGCCAAGGCCGGCGAAGACCATGACCACAACCACGGCGAGGCCAAGGGCCACGGCGACAAGGAGCATCACGCCGAGGAAGGCAAGGGCGAGGCCAAGGCAGCCTCCGGCGAAACCAGAGGCGAAGAGAAGTCCGCCGCCCACAAGGAAGACGAGGAAAAGATCGCCTTCACCGACGAGCAGATCAAGGCTGCCGACATCGCCATCGAGAGCGCCGGCCCCGCGCGCATCAAGCTGTCGCTGCAGCTGCCCGGCGAGATCAAGTTCAACGAAGACCGCACGGCGCATGTGGTGCCGCGCGTGGCGGGCGTGGTCGACAGCGTGCCGGCCAATCTGGGCCAGGAGGTCAAGCGCGGCGAGGTGCTCGCGGTGCTGTCGAGCCCGGGGCTCTCTGAGCAGCGCAGCGAGCTGCAGTCGGCGCAGCGCCGGCTGGAGCTGGCCCGCACGACGTATGAGCGCGAGAAGAAGCTGTGGGAGGAGAAGATCTCGCCGCAGCAGGACTACCTGCAGGCCGAGCAGGCCATGCAGGAGGCGCGCATCGCCGTGGCCAACGCCAACCAGAAGCTGCTGGCGCTGGGCGCCACGCCCGGCTCGTCGGCGCTGGGCCGCTACGAGCTGCGCGCGCCCTTCGACGGCATGGTGGTCGAGAAGCACATCTCGCTCGGCGAATCGGTGGGCGAGGCGGTCAACGTCTTCACCATCTCCGACCTGTCGACCGTGTGGGCCGAGATCAGCGTGGCCGCCAGCAACCTGAACCTGGTGCGCGTCGGCGAGCAGGTGAAGATCCGCTCCAGCGCCTTCGACCAGACCGCGACCGGCAAGGTCTCGTACGTGGGCTCGCTGATCGGCGCGCAGACGCGCACCGCCACGGCGCGCGTCACGCTGACCAACCCCGACCGCATCTGGCGCCCGGGCCTCTTCGTGAATGTCGAGCTGGTGGCCTCGGAGACCGAGGCGCCCGTGACGGTCGCGGCCGACGCGGTGCAGACCGTGGAAGACAAGCCCACCGTGTTCCTGCGCGTGCCCGGCGGCTTCCTGCCGCAGCACGTGCAGACAGGCCGCAGCGACGGCAAGCGCGTCGAGATCGTCGGCGGGCTGAAGCCCGGCGCGGCGTATGCGGCCAGCGGCAGCTTCGTCGTGAAGTCGCAGCAGGGCAAGAGCTCGGCCACGCACACCCACTGAGGAAGCCCGCATGTTCGAACGAATCATCCGCTTCTCCATCGAGCAGCGCTGGCTGGTGCTGCTCGCCGTGTTCGGCATGGCGGCGCTGGGCATCTTCAGCTACCAGAAGCTGCCCATCGACGCCGTGCCCGACATCACCAACGTGCAGGTGCAGATCAACACCGCCGCGCCCGGCTACTCCCCGCTGGAGACCGAGCAGCGCGTGACCTATCCGATAGAGACCGTCATGGCCGGCCTGCCGGGCCTGCAGCAGACGCGCTCGCTCTCGCGCTACGGCCTCTCGCAGGTCACGGTGATCTTCAAGGACGGCACCGACATCTACTTCGCGCGCCAGCTCGTCAACGAGCGCATACAGTCCGCGCGCGAGAGCATGCCGCGCGGCATCTCGCCGGTGATAGGGCCGATTTCCACCGGCCTGGGCGAGATCTATCTCTGGACCGTCGAGGCGGAGGAGGGCGCGAAAAAGGCCGACGGCAAGCCGTATTCGCCCACCGACCTGCGCGAGATACAGGACTGGATCATCAAGCCGCAGCTGCGCAACGTGCCGGGCGTGACCGAGATCAACTCCATCGGCGGCTTCGCCAAGGAGTTCCAGATCGCGCCCGACCCGGCCAAGCTGCTGGCCCACGGCCTGACCATGGGCGATATCGTGCTCGCGCTGGAGCGCAACAACGCCAACGTGGGCGCGGGCTACATCGAGAAGCGCGGCGAGCAATACCTCATTCGCGCGCCGGGGCAGGTGAAGTCGGCCGAGGACATCGGCAATGTCATTCTGGGCAACGCCAACGGCATTCCGCTGCGCGTGCAGGACGTGGCCGAGGTCGGCATCGGCCGCGAGCTGCGCACGGGTGCTGCCACCGACAACGGCCGGGAGGTGGTACTGGGCACGGTGTTCATGCTGATCGGCGAGAACAGCCGCACCGTGTCGCAGGCCGTCGACAGGAAGATGCAGGAAATCAACCGCACGCTGCCCGCCGGCGTGAAGGCTGTGACGGTGTACGACCGCACGGTGCTGGTCGACAAGGCCATCGCCACGGTGAAGAAGAACCTGTTCGAGGGCGCGGTGCTGGTCATCGCGATCCTGTTCCTGTTCCTCGGCAACATCCGCGCGGCGATCATCACGGCGCTCGTCATTCCGCTGTCGATGCTCTTCACCTTCACCGGCATGGTGAACCAGAAGGTCAGCGCCAACCTCATGAGCCTGGGCGCGCTGGACTTCGGCATCATCATCGACGGAGCGGTGGTGATCGTGGAGAACTGCGTGCGAAGGCTGGCCCACGCGCAGGCCCACAAGGGCAGGCCGCTCACGCGCAGCGAGCGCTTCCATGAAGTGTTCGCTGCCTCTCAGGAGGCGCGGCGCGCGCTGTTGTTCGGCCAGCTGATCATCATGATCGTGTACCTGCCGATCTTTGCGCTCACGGGTGTCGAGGGCAAGCTGTTCCACCCGATGGCCTTCACCGTGGTGATCGCGCTGCTGGGCGCGATGGTTTTGTCGATCACCTTCATTCCCGCTGCCGTGGCGCTCTTCATCGGCAACAAGGTCAGCGAGAAGGAAAACCGCTTGATGCTGTGGGCCAAGCGCGCCTACGAGCCGCTGCTGGCGCGCGTGATGGCGGCCAAGCCGCTGGTCATCACCTTCGCCGCCGTTGCCGTGGTGCTGTCGGGCCTGCTGGCCACGCGCCTGGGCACGGAGTTCGTGCCCAGCCTGAGCGAGGGCGACTTCGCCATCCAGGCGCTGCGAATTCCGGGCACCAGCCTGACGCAATCGGTCGAGATGCAGAAGCAGCTCGAGCGCACGCTGAAGACGAAGTTTCCGGAGATCGAGCGCGTGTTCGCGCGCACCGGCACGGCCGAGATCGCCTCCGACCCGATGCCGCCGAACATCTCCGACGGCTACATCATGCTCAAGCCCGAGAGCGAGTGGCCCACGCCGAAGCGCTCGCGCGCCGAGGTGCTCGCGGCGGTGCAGGAAGAAGTGGAGAAGCTGCCGGGCAACAACTACGAGTTCTCGCAGCCCATCCAGCTTCGCTTCAACGAGCTGATCTCGGGCGTGCGCAGCGACGTGGCCGTGAAGATCTTCGGCGACGACATGGACGTGCTGAACAAGACAGCGGCCGAGGTCTCGGGCGTGCTCAACGGCATTGCCGGTGCGGCGGAGGTGAAGATCGAGCAGACCACCGGCCTGCCGATGCTCACGGTGAACATCGACCGCACCAAGACCGCGCGCTACGGCCTCAACGTGGGCGACGTGCAGGACGCCATCTCCGCCGCCGTGGGCGGGCGCGAGGCGGGCACGCTGTTCGACGGCGACCGGCGCTTCGACATCATCGTGCGCCTGCCCGAGGAGCTGCGCACCGACCTTGAGGCCATCAAGCGCCTGCCCGTGGCCCTGCCCAAGGGCGCGGGCGCCGAGGGCCTGCGCACCAGCTTCATTCCGCTGGGCGAGGTGGCCACGCTGGATATCGCGCCCGGCCCCAACCAGGTGAGCCGCGAGGACGGCAAGCGCCGCATCGTGGTCAGCGCCAACGTGCGCGGGCGCGACCTCGGCTCCTTCGTGGCCGAAGCCGAGGAGGCGATGGGCAAGGTGAAGATCCCCACCGGCTACTGGACCGTGTGGGGCGGCCAGTACGAGAACCTCGCCTCGGCCACGCAGCGGCTGCAGATCGTGGTGCCGGTGTCGCTGCTCCTGGTGTTCACGCTGCTGTTCGCGATGTTCGGCAACATCAAGGACGGGCTGCTGGTGTTCACCGGCATCCCGTTCGCGCTCACGGGCGGCATCGTGGCGCTGTGGATGCGCGGCATTCCGCTGTCGATCTCTGCGGCGGTGGGCTTCATCGCGCTGTCGGGCGTGGCGGTGCTCAACGGGCTGGTGATGATCTCCTTCATCCGCAACCTGCGAGAGGGCGGCCTGCCGCTGGACGCCGCCATCCGCGAAGGCGCGCTCACTCGGCTGCGGCCGGTGCTGATGACGGCGCTGGTCGCCTCGCTGGGCTTCGTGCCGATGGCCATCGCCACAGGCACCGGCGCCGAGGTGCAGCGGCCGCTGGCCACGGTGGTGATCGGCGGTATCCTGTCGTCGACCGCGCTGACGCTGCTGGTGCTGCCGCTGCTCTACCGCATCGCCCACCGGCGCGACGAGGAAGAGGAGAAGGCGCAGCAACAGGCGATCGGCGCGCCGCCCGATCCTTCGGCCCCTTCACTGCGAGGCTCCCATGGCACATGAGCATGCGCACGCCACCGGCGGCAACGAGAAGGCACTGCGCTGGGCGCTGCTGCTGACCTCGGTCTACCTCGTCGCCGAGGTGGTGGGCGGGCTGGTGTCGGGCAGCCTCGCGCTGCTGTCCGATGCCGCGCACATGTTCACCGACACGGTGGCGCTGGCGATCTCGCTGGCCGCCATCTGGATCGGGAAGCGGCCGGCGGACCGGCGGCGCACCTTCGGCTACTACCGCTTCGAGATCCTGGCGGCGGTGCTCAACGCGGTGCTGCTGTTCTTCGTGGCGATCTACGTGCTGTACGAGGCGTACCGGCGCATCTCGGCGCCGGCCGAGATCCAGTCGACCACGATGCTGCTGGTGGCCGCAGGCGGGCTGGTGGTCAACCTCATCGGCATGCGGCTGCTGGCCTGCGGCAAGGACCGGAGCCTCAACGTGAAGGGCGCGTACCTGGAGGTGTGGGCCGACATGCTGGGCTCCATCGGCGTGATCGTCGGCGCCATCGTCATTCGCTACACGGGCTGGGGCTGGGTCGACTCGGTGATCGCCGTGGCCATCGGCCTCTGGGTACTGCCGCGCACCTGGCGCCTGCTGCGCGAAAGTCTCAACGTGCTGCTCGAAGGCGTGCCCGACGAGGTGGACCTGCCCGCGGTCGAGAGCGCGCTGCTGGGCGGCGAGGGCGTCGCGAGCCTGCACGACCTGCACGTGTGGGCGCTGTCCAGCGGCAAGGTGAGCCTGAGCGTGCACGTGGTGTGCACGCCGGAGGTGGGCGACCTGGCGCCGCTCACGCAGCGGCTGCGCGCGATGCTGGCCGAGCGCTTCGATATCCACCATTCGACCGTGCAGGCTGAACGGGTGCCCTGCGAGCAGGCGGCCGACACGCACGGTTTCGGGGCGGTGAAGGGGCGGTGAGGGCCCAGAGCGGGGGTTGGGCCGATTTTTTGGAAGAAAGAGCGATCCGGCTGTCACAAGCGCGTGCGGCCGGACGTCTTGCAGGCGAGGGCGGCCATCGGGGGCGCCCCTTCGCACTCCTTGCACTCTTTCTTGACCAAGGAATCGACCATGAAGATCGCCATCATCGGAGGCTCCGGCCTCATCGGCTCCAGGCTCGCCGCCCGCCTGCGCGAGGCCGGCCACGACGTCGTCGCCGCATCGCCCTCCACGGGCGTCAACACCCTCACCGGCGAGGGCCTGGACGAGGCGCTCGCGGGCGCCCGCGTCGTCGTCGACGTGGCGAATTCGCCCTCGTTCGAGGACCAGGCGGCGCTCGACTTCTTCGCGACAGCGGGGCGCAACCTGCTCGCGGCCGAGGTGAAGGCCGGCGTGGCGCATCACATCGCGCTGTCGGTGGTCGGCACCGCGCGCCTGCTCGACAGCGGCTACTTCCGCGCCAAGCAGCTCCAGGAAGACCTGATCGAGGCCTCGCCCGTGCCCTACACCATCGTGCAGGCCACGCAGTTCTTCGAGTTCGTGGGCGCCATCGCGGCGTCGGGCGTGCAGGACGGCGTGGCTCGGCTTTCGGACGCGCTCATCCAGCCGATGGCGTCCGACGACGTGGCGGCGGCGCTGGCCGAGGTCGTGACCGAGCTGCCGGCGCGCGGCCGGATCGAGATCGCCGGGCCCGAGGCCTTGCCGCTCGACGCGCTGGTGCGCCGCTTCTTCGCGGCGACGGGCGATGCCCGGAAGGTCGTGACCGACCCCGGCGCACGCTACTTCGGCGTGCAGCTCGACGACCGTTCGCTGACGCCCGGATCGAACCCGCGCCTGGGCACGATCCGCTTCGACGAGTGGCTGGCGCGGCGCGCGGCGGCCTGAGCGAGGAGGAACACAGCCACCGGCCGTTTCAGCCTGCGGGGGACGGCTGTTGGACAATCGCGTCCGGACTACCTCCCCATGCACGCAGATCGATGAGCAGCCGCTACGACAACAAGTCTTTCACCCAGACGAAGGCCGAGCCGCGCGCCCCGCAGCGCCGCAGGGTCCACGGCGGCTCGCCGGCGCAGCCGCCGATGGCCTTCGACGTGGGTTACGGCTCGGCACCTCCCGCCGCGCCGGCGCGGACCTGGCGCTCGACGGTGGTCGGCATCGCTATAGGCTTCGGCATCGTGCTCGCCTTCGCCATGAAGTGGCTCATGAGCTACCAGATCGATAGCGCCGAGGAACGGCGCGTTCAGCAGAAGGCCGTGCGCGCGGCCGCTGCGCGCTGCTACGGGCTGGCGTCGAACGCCGCCATCAACGCCTGCCTGAAGGACGTCGAGGCGAAGAGCGCGCAGGCGGCGCAATGAGCAACAGGCTCAGCGGGCTCGAATGGCCGACTTGGGCCTGAAGGCCTTGCAGACGGAATCGTCGGTCTCGAGATAGGGCCCGCCGATCAGGTCGATGCAGTAGGGCACGGCCGCGAAGATGCCCGGCACCACCTGCACGCCCTCGGTGTCCTTCAGCCCTTCGAGCGTTTCCGCGATCGACTTGGGCTGGCCGGGCAGGTTGATGATCAGGCTCTTGTCACGGATCACCGCCACCTGCCGCGAGAGGATCGCGGTGGGCACGAAGCGCAGGCTGATCTGGCGCATCTGCTCGCCGAAGCCCGGCATTTCCTTGTGCGCCACGGCCAGCGTGGCCTCGGGCGTCACGTCGCGCAGGGCGGGGCCGGTGCCACCGGTGGTCAGCACCAGGGAGCAGCCGGCGTCGACCAGCTCGATCAGCGTGGCGCTGATGCGTTCCGCCTCGTCGGGAATCAGCCGGGGTTCGAACTCGATGGGGTTCTTCAGCGCCCGGCCCAGCCATTCCTTCAGCGAGGGCAGGCCCTTGTCCTCGTAGGTGCCGCTGGAGGCGCGGTCGCTGACGGAGACGATGCCGATGCGCACCGGATCGAATGCAGCCTCGCTCATGCGTCTTCTTCCCGGTCCTGGGCTGCCGCTGCGGCGGCATGGTCGGCGCCGCCGTGCACGGCCAGCTGGGCGCGCACTACCTGGAACACCTCGCGATAGGCCTTGCCCTGGCGCGGCGCCTCGCCGGCGGGGCCGGCCTTCATGTCCTTGCGGGCCTGGCGCACCAGGGCGCGAAGCTGCTGGGCGTCGGTGGCGGGGTGGGTTTCGATCCAGCCGCCGAGGGCGTCGTCGTCGGCAATCAGCCTGTCGCGCCAGCGCTCGGCCTCGTGCAGGGCGGCGACTTCGGCGGCCGGCACGGTGTTCTGCTCTGCCAGGGCCCGCTTCACGGCCTCCAGCGCCTCGGGCTCCAGCTTGCGCATGAGCTTTCCGACGTACTGCATCTGGCGGCGCTTGCCCTCGAAATTGGTGATCCGTTTGGCTTCGGCGATGGCCTCGACCAGCTTCTCGTCGAGCTGGAGCGCGTCGAACAGGCCGGCGCGTAGGGTGAGCAGCTCGGCGCCCAGCTTCTGCAGTTCTTCGCTTTCGCGCTTCAGATCGGTGCGGCTGGCGTCGTCGGAGCCCTTGAGCTCGCGCTTGAGCTCGAGGTCGAGCTCGCTGCCTTCGGCCACGAAATGGCCGCGGACGTAATAGCCTTTTTTGGGTTTGCGGGACATGGGAGGGATTCTGGGCCGCGCCTTGCGGCGTTGCAACGCGTGCAATGCGCAGCGGGAAGCTGCTGAAAACGGGAAATGGGGGGCGCAAGTATCATAGCCACCACATGACGACATCCTCCTCGCGCGCCGATTCCGGCTTCGCCTACAGCCGCTCCTTCTTCGAAAACCTGGTCGACACCGCCCTGGCGCACGCCAAGCGGCTGGGTGCCACCGACGCCGGGGCCGAGGCCTCCGAGGGCTGCGGCCTGAGCGTTTCGGTGCGCAAGGGCGAGCTGGAGAACGTCGAGCGCAACCGCGACAAGTCGCTGGGCGTCACGGTCTACGTGGGCCACCGCCGCGGCAATGCCAGCACCTCCGATTTCTCCGAGGCGGCCATCGCCCAGACGGTGCAGGCGGCCTACGACATCGCCCGCTTCACCGCCGAAGACCCCGTGAGCGGCCTGCCGGACGAGGAAGACATCGCCAAGGAGCACCCCGAGCTCGACCTGTTCCACCCCTGGGACGTGACCAGTGAGCAGGCCGCGAAGCTGGCCCTGGAATGCGAAGAGGCCGCCCTGTCGACCGACAAGCGCATCACCAACAGTGAGGGCGCGGGCGTCTCGGCCCAGCAGAGCCACTTCTTCAGCGCCCACACGCACGGTTTCAGGGGCGGCTACGCCAGCTCGCGGCACTCCATCTCGGTGGCGCCCATCGCCGGCAAGGGCGACGACATGCAGCGCGACGCCTGGTACAGCTCCATGCGCTCGGCCGACGAACTGGCCAGCCCGCAGGCCGTAGGCCGCTACGCCGCCGAACGCGCGCTCAGCCGCCTGAAGTCGCGCAAGATCAAGACCGTCGAATGCCCGGTGCTCTTCGAGTCGCCGCTGGCCGTGGGCCTGCTGGGCTCGCTGGTGCAGGCCGTGAGCGGCGGATCGCTGTATCGCAAGAGCACATTCCTGCTCGACTCGCTGGGCAAGCCCGTGCTGCCCGCGCACGTCGACGTGGCCGAAGACCCGCACCTGTTGCGCGGCAAGGGCAGCGCCCCCTTCGACGACGAAGGCGTGACCACCCGGGCGCGCAAGGTGGTCGATGCCGGCCGCCTCGAGGGCTACTTCCTCTCGACCTACTCGGCGCGCAAGCTGGGCATGAAGACCACCGGCAACGCCGGCGGCTCGCACAATCTGACGCTGAGCTCGCGCCTGACGAAGCACACCGACGACCTCGACGCCATGCTCGCCAAGCTGGGCACCGGGCTCTTCGTGATCGAGCTGATGGGGCAGGGCGTGAACTACGTGACCGGCGACTACTCGCGCGGCGCCAGCGGCTTCTGGGTGGAGAAGGGCAAGATCGCCTTCCCGGTACAGGAGATCACGATCGCCGGCAACCTGAAGGACATGCTGCTGGGTATTGAAGCCATCGGGGCCGATGCCTACACTTTCGGCGCCAAGACCACGGGGTCGGTCCTGGTGAACCGCATGAAGGTCGCCGGCGCCTGAAGGCTGCGCCGCCGGCCTGCGCGCGAAGGCTAGTCGAACCATGAGGCACAACGCAGCGCGAAAACCCGAACTCGAGCACGAACTGATGCGCGACCCGAGGCTCGGCTTCGAGCCGGCGGGCGGCAGTTCGGTGCGCTGCCTGCAGCACGGCGTGCCCTGGCCCTTCGACTGCTGGCACTACCACGACGAATACGAGCTGCAGTGCATCAACCGCAGCAGCGGCGATGCCTTCGTCGGCGACCACATCGGGCGCTTCGAGCCCGGCTATGTGGCGCTGGTGGGCGCCCGGCTGCCCCATACCTGGATCTCGCACGACGTGCCACCCGAGGGCATCGCCGAGCGCAGCATGGTCATCCACTTCCGCGACGAGCCGCTGCGCAAGGGCACGGACCTGTTCCCCGAACTGAAGGCGGTGCTGCCGATGCTCGACCGGGCGAAGCTAGGCATCGAGTTCTTCGGCATCGGCGACCTCGTGCGCGAGCGCTTCCAGCGCGTGCAGGGGCAGGAGGGCATGGCGCGGCTGTCGGCCTTCATCGGACTGCTGCACGAGCTGGCCCGCTGGCCCGACTGGCGGCAGATTTCCAGCACGGCCGAGCCGGTGGCCGAGGATCCGAGCGTCAACACGCGCATGCGCCGCGTGCTCGACCACCTCGACCGGCATCTGACGGAGGAACTCTCTCTGCCCGCCGTGTGCGCCGTGGCCAACATGGCCGAGAGCAGCTTTTCGCGCTGGTTCCACAGGCACATGGGCGCCACCTTCACCGACTTCGTCACGCGGCTGCGCGTGGCCAAGGCCTGCGAGATGCTGCAGAAGTCGGACAGGCTGGTGAGCGACATCTGCTACGAGGTGGGCTTCGCGAACCTTGCGAACTTCAACCGCCGCTTCCTGCAGCTCAAGGGCATGACGCCCTCGGTCTACCGGCAGCAGGCGCAGGACCGCTTCGGGCTGCGCACCGCGCAGAACACGCCGCTGGCCACCACGGACTGAACTCAGGCGGCCGTGTCTCGCGGCGTCAGGTGCCCGGTCAGCGCCCAGAACAGCAGCGCCGCGCCGCTGACAAGGGCTCCGGCCAGGCAGACGCCATTCCAGCCCGCATGGGCGTACACCATCGTCGAAGCCATCGATCCGGTGGCGGAGCCGATGGAGTAGAAGATCATGTACCCGGCCGTCAGCCGGCTCTGCGCCTCGGGGCGCACGCGGTAGATCAGGCTCTGGTTGGCCACGTGCACCGACTGCAGGCCGAAGTCGATGACGATCACGCCGATCACCATCGCCCAGATGGACCACGGCAGCATCGCGATGAGCCCCCACGAAAGCAGCATCGCGCTCAGGCCGATGCAGGTGGTGCGCTGCGCGCGGCCTCGGTCCGACTGGCGGCCCGCTCGCGCGGCACCTAGCGCCCCGGCCGCGCCCGCCAGCCCGAACATGCCCACCTGCGTGTGCGAGAGCGAGAAGGGCGGTGCCGTGAGCGGCAGCACCATCGGCGTCAGCAGCATGGTGACGGACATGAAGATCAGCATCGCGAGCACGGCGCGGATGCGCAGCACCGGCTCCTGCGCGAAGAGCGCGAACACCGAGCGGATCAGCCGGGGGTACGAGATGCCCGGCGCGGGCCGCGTGCGCGCGGGCAGCACCATCCACAGCAGCCCGGCGACCACCAGCGTGGCCGCCGCCGAGGCCAGGTACACCGAGCGCCAGCCGAAGAGATCCGACAGCGTGCCCGAGACCGCCCGCGCCAGCAGGATGCCGATGATGATGCCGCTGGTGACGGTACCCACCACGCGGCCGCGCTCGCCCGGCACGGCCATGTTCGCGGCGTAGGCGACCAGCACCTGCGTCACCACGGCGAGCACGCCCACGGCGGCCATCGCCGGCAGCAGCACCGACGCGCTGGGCGCCAGCGCCACGGCCAGCAGCGCGGCCACCGACAGCAGCGACTGCCCGACGATCAGCCGGCGGCGGTCGACGAGGTCGCCCAGCGGAACCACCAGCAGCAGCCCCAGCCCGTAGCCGATCTGCGTGATGGTGATGACGACGCCGACAGTGGCGGGCCGGATGCCGAAGGTGTGCGCCAGCGTGTCCAGCAGCGGCTGCGCGTAGTAGACGTTGGCCACAGCCAGACCGCAGGCGATGGCGAAGAGGAGCGCCAGTGCGCCCGATATCGACGGCGTGGCGCATGGGCGCGCGAAGGTGGCCTGGCATGGCGGCGTGGTGCTCATGATTGCCCTATTTGGTTTCAAATAAAAACTGAAATCGATTCTATCGATGGAGTTTTGAAATGCAACCAGGAAGGGCCGAAAGCCCTCGACTCCGGCAAAACCCCAAGCAGGCTGGTCATGAAAATACCAGTGCCCCGGCTCGCGTGTACGCGGCGCCGCGCCGCCGCTGCCTACGCTTCGTTCCACCTGTTTCCGCCGCGATCCGCCGGCAATTCGCGACAGGTTCAAAGGAGACAAAACGATGGCTGTTCAAGAAAACCGGCACCGGCTCAAGGGCTGCGCGATGCTGCTGGCGGCGCTGGCCGCATGGGGCGGCGCGGCCCAGGCCCAGCAGGTCTGCAAGG
The DNA here is from genome assembly GCF_041154425.1 of Variovorax sp. V15. Lineage (NCBI taxonomy): Bacteria > Pseudomonadati > Pseudomonadota > Betaproteobacteria > Burkholderiales > Comamonadaceae > Variovorax > Variovorax sp. V15. The sequence continues at coordinate 4,278,244 of NZ_AP028659.1, read as the reverse complement.
AGGACCTGCGCGTCCTGTCCCAGCCCCGCGACGGGCTGACCCTGCTCGAAAAGTACAAGGACGAGTTCAAGGCCCTGAGCGGCGCCTCGTTCAACATCGACAACCTCAACGAGAACGACCGCCGCACCAAGACCCGCGCAGACGCCTCGACCGTGGGCAAGTACAACGTGTACTACGTCGACGAGGCCAATGTGCCGCTGTTCGCCCAGTCGAAGTGGATCGTGCCGCTGGCGAAGTACTACCCCGCCGACTACGACTACGCCGACTTCGACCCCGGCCGCCAGAAGGTCGCGACCTTCGACGGCCAGGTCTGGTTCGCGCCGCTCACCGGTGGCGGCGACCTGCTGGTCTACCGCAAGGACCTGCTGGAGAAGGCCGGCATCAAGCCCCCGACCACGCTGGAGGAATTCGCCGAGGCCGCGAAGAAGCTCAACGATCCGGCCAACGGCGTCTACGGCGTGGCGCTGCGCGGCCAGCGCGGCTCGGGCGCCAATGTGTGGCGCTGGATGCCTTTCTTCCGTGGCTACGGCGGCCAGTGGTTCGACGGCGACAAGCCCGTGTTCGACTCGCCCGCGGCCTTGAAGGCCACGCAGACCTATCTCGATCTCTTCAAGTACTCCGCGCCCGGCACCAAGACCGGCGGCTGGGACGAATCCACCGGCGCCTTCCTCGCAGGCAAGGTGGCGATGCTGATCGAGTCGACTCCGCTGGCCGGCAACGCGCTCGACCCGAAGATGTCGACCGTGATCGGCAAGATCGCCTACCTGCCGCCACCCGCACCGCTGACCGGCGGCGGCTACGGCCACGGCCTGGCCATCGGCGCCAAGGCCAACAAGACCGAGGAGGCCAAGAAGTGCGCCGGCCTGTTTGTCGCCTGGGCCACTTCCAAGAAGCAGGAGCAGCGCCGCCTCGCCGAAGGCCAGTTCGGCGAACTCAACCGCACCAGCGTGCTGGCCAGCCCCGAGTTCGCCAAGCGCTACGGCGCCGACCTCGGCAAGGCGCTGGCCGACACTGGCAAGGTCACGGCCGTGAACTTCTGGCAGGACCCGGCCTGGCCCGACCTCGGCGACCGCTGGGGGATCATCCTCGAAGAGCTGATCACCGGCTCGCGCACCGACATCAAGGCCGGGCTCGACGAACTCGATGCCTACGCGAAGCAACTGGTCGCGCGGCGCAAGAAGTAATGACGCTCAGGGAGAAGAAAAAGAAGACGGCGACGGCAACCCGGCTGCCGCTCGTCTTCATCGGGCCCGGCCTGCTGGTGCTTGCAGTGCTGGCGCTGGTGCCCACCCTTTTCGCGATCGGCATCTCGCTGCAGGACCGCGAACTGGGCCAGGCCGACACCGCCTGGGTCTGGCTGTCGAACTACATCCAGCTCTTTTCGGACCGGCGCTTCCTCAACTCGGTGCGCGTGTCGCTGGTGTGGGAGGTGCTGACGGTCAGCGCGACCATGGGCCTCGCGGTGCTGCTGGGCGTGCTGATGTTCCAGTGCACCACCGCGCGTTGGCGCAACGTGCTGTCGATGCTGTTCATCGTGCCCGTGCTGCTGCCGCGCGTGTCGGCGGCCTTCGTGTGGAAGTTCGCCTTCCACCCGCTGTTCGGACTGCTGACCTGGCCGTACAAGGCCGTCACCGGAGAACCGCTGGACCTGCTCGCCAGCCCGGTGACCGCGCTGCTGACCGTGGCCTTCGTCGACGTGTGGCAGTGGGGCCTGTTCTTCGCGGTCATCGTGCTGAAGCTGCTCGAAACCCTGCCGCCGCAGCCCTTCGAGGCCGCGCGCATGGACCACGCGAAGACCTGGGAGGTGTACGCCTACGTCGCGCTGCCGATGTTGAAGGCGCCGCTGGTCAGCCTGTGCTTCGTGAAGATGGTGGAGTCGCTGCGCGCCTTCGACCTGATCTACGTGATGACCCGCGGCGGCCCCGGCATCTCGACCGAGACGCTGGACATGTACGCCTTCTCGCAGGGCTTCATCGAGTCGGGCCGCATCTCGTACGCCTCGGGCATGGCGGTGCTGATGATGATCGCCTCGACCGTGGCCTTCACCTACATCTGGAAATGGACGCGGCCGAAATGAGCGCATCCCCCAACAGGAAAACGAAGAAGCTGTCCCTCGGCACGCTGCTCGCGCGGCTGGTGCTGGTCCTGGCCGGGCTCTCGGCGCTGGTGCCGGTGCTGTGGACCTTTCTCAACTCGTTCAAGAACCGGGTCGACATCGTCTCGGCCGTGCCCAAGTTCTTCTTCACGCCCACCCTGGAGAACTACGTCTACGTGCTGAGCCGCGAGGCGGTGGCGCAGGGGCTGCTCAACTCCGTCGTGGTGGTGGGCGCGGCGGTGATCGCGGGCGCGGTGCTCGGGCTGCCTGCGGCCTACGCGCTCGCGCGCTATCCGCTGCGCTGGGCGAACGACATCCAGTTCTTCGTGCTCTCGATGCGCTTCCTGCCGCCGGTGGCGGTGGCGATTCCGCTGATGGTGATCTGGCTGCAGCTGGAGCTGTACGACACGCGCATCGCGCTCGTCGTCACCTACACGCTGCTCACGCTCTCCACCGTGATCTGGCTCGCCATTCCCGCCTTCAAGGCGGTACCCAAGGAAGTGGAGGAGGCCGGCCGCGTCGACGGCTACGGCCCCTACGCGATCTTCTTCAAGGTGGCGCTGCCGATCGCCGCGCGCTCGCTGATCGGCGCCATCGCCTTCGGCTTCGTGCTGGTGTGGAACGAGTTCCTCATCGCGCTGATGCTCACCACTTCGGATGCGAAGACGCTGCCCATCGTGGCCTCGGAGCTGAGCCAGCTCGGGCGCGACGTGCCCTGGGGCATCCTGAATGCCTCCGTCATCCTGCTGTCGCTGCCGCCGCTGCTCATGGTCGGCGTGCTCAGCGGCTTCCTCAACGCGGTGTTCAAGCGCAAGCGCGACGCGGCATGAGCCCCGGCATGCACCACCGCGCACAACCCATTTCCCTGAAGAACGACATGTCCGCAATCAGCTGTCACAACATCATCAAGCGCTACGGCGATACGCAGGTCGTCCACCGGTTCGACCTCGACGTTTCCGACAACGAGTTCGTCGTGTTTCTCGGCCCCTCGGGCTGCGGCAAGTCGACCATCCTGCGCATGCTCGCGGGCCTGGAAGACATCTCCGGCGGCGACCTCATGATCGGCGGCCAGCGGGTGAACGACCTGCCGCCGCAGGAGCGCGGCATCGCGATGGTGTTCCAGAACTACGCGCTCTATCCGCACATGAGCGTGCGCGACAACATCGCCTTCGGCCTCAAGCGGCTGAAGGTGCCCAAGGCCGAGATTGACACGCGCATCAAGGAGGTGTCGGACACGCTGGGGCTGGAGCGCTACCTGCAGCGCAAGCCCACCGAGCTCTCGGGCGGTCAGCAGCAGCGCGTGGCGATCGCGCGGGCGATGATCAAGACGCCGAAGGTGTTCCTCTTCGACGAGCCGCTGTCGAACCTCGACGCCAAGCTGCGCAACCACATGCGCATCGAGATCGCCCGCCTGCACCAGGCGCTGAAGACCACCACCGTCTACGTGACCCACGACCAGCACGAGGCGATGACGCTGGCCGACCGCATCGTGCTGCTGCGCGACGGGCGCATCGAGCAGGTTGGCTCGCCGCGCGAGATCTTCGAGCGGCCGCGCTCGGCCTTCGTGGCGGGCTTCATCGGTACGCCGCCGATGAATCTGGTGGAGATGGATGTGCGCGACGACGGGGTGGCCACCGGAACCATCGAACTCGCCGGCCGCGAAGGCACCGTGTGGGTGGACGCGCACCGCTTCGCGCTCGAAGGCCGCAAGCGCGTCACGCTCGGCGTGCGGCCCGCGCACCTGCACCCCGACGCCAGCGAAGGGCAGGGTGGCGGCTTCCACGGCGAGGTGCAGCTCATCGAGTACCTCGGCAACGAGGTGCTGGTGAGCTTCGGACAGGGCGACGGCGAGATCGCCGCGCTCGTGCCCTCCGCGCAGTGCCCGGGGCTGCGCGAGCGCGTGCGCTTCGTGGCCGACCCGGCGCAGGTGCACCTCTTCGACATGGACTCCGGCGCCTCGCTGCTGCGCGCCGGCACCTCATTGCATTGACCGACGACACAGACAACACCCATTCAAGGACTCGAATACATGAAAGCACTGGTTCTGGAAAAGGCGCATGAGCTCAGGCTGCGCGACGTCGAACTGCCCCTGGACATGGGGCCGCGCGACGTGAAGATCCGCATGCACACCGTGGGCGTGTGCGGCAGCGACGTGCACTACTACCAGCACGGCGGCATCGGCCCCTACGTGGTGGAGGACCCGATGGTCCTCGGCCACGAGGCATCGGGCACGGTGGTGGAGGTGGGCGCCGAGGTCGCGCACCTCAAGCCCGGCGACCGCGTGTGCATGGAGCCCGGCATCCCGGCGGCCGATTCGCGCGCCACGCTCGAAGGCATCTACAACCTCGACCCCGCCGTGCGCTTCTGGGCCACGCCGCCCATCCACGGCTGCCTCACGCCCTACGTGGTGCACCCGGCGGCCTTCACCTTCCGGCTGCCCGACAACGTGAGCTTCGGCGAGGGCGCCATCGTCGAGCCGCTGTCGATCGGCCTGCAGGCCGCGAAGAAGGCGGCGCTGAAGCCGGGCGACGTGGCCGTGGTCGTCGGCGCCGGCACCATCGGCGCGATGACGGCGCTGGCGGCGCTCGCGGGCGGCGCGGCGCGCGTGATCCTCGCGGACCTCGTGCCCGAGAAGCTGGCGCTCTTCGACAGCAACCCGGCGGTGACGACCGTCGACGTGCGCGGCACCGACCTCGCCGAGGCCGTGAAGTCGCTCACCGACGGCTGGGGCGCCAACGTGGTCTTCGAGGCCAGCGGCAGCGCGCGCGCCTTCGAGGGCATCGTCGACCTGCTGTGCCCCGGCGGATGCCTGGTGCTGGTGGGCATGCCCGGCGGCAAGGTGCCGATGGACATCGTCGCGATCCAGTCGAAGGAAGTTCGCATCGAGTCGGTGTTCCGCTACGCCAACATCTTCCCGCGCGCGCTGGCGCTGATCGCCTCGGGGCAGGTCGACGTCAAGCCCTTCATCTCGCGCACCTTCGCGTTCACCGATGGCGTGCGGGCCTTCGAGGAAGCCGCGGCGGGGCGCGCGGGCGACGTGAAGATACAGATCGAGTTTCCGCAGGGCGCAGAAGCCTGACGCATTCCTGAAGCCCCGTTCCGGCGGCCGCCGGGGCAAGGGGAAATGCCGGGGGGCGGGGCGCGCATGCGCGGCTACAGTGGCCGGGTTTTGCCACCCGGAGACCGCGAGCCGATGCCCCTGCAGTTTCGCAACGTAGTCCTCACAGGCGCCTGCGGCGGCCTGGGCCAGGCGCTTGCACGCGAGCTGATCGAAGAAGGAGCGCAGGTTGCGCTGGCAGGGCTCGATGCCGGAAAACTGGAAGCACTGGCCGCGCTGGCACCCGGGCGCTGCGCGGTCTACACGCCCGACGTGTCGAACGGGCCGCAGATGCAGGCCCTGGCCGTCGACTGGATGGCCAGGGCCGGCGCGCCCGACCTGGTGATCGCCAATGCCGGCGTCGCAGGCGGCTACGACACCGCCCAGGCCGACGACCTGGCCGTGTTCCGCCGCATGCTCGAGATCAACCTGCTGGGCGCGGCCACCACCTTCCAGCCTTTCGTCGCCGCGATGCGCGCGCAGCGGCGCGGCGCGCTCGTCGGCATGGCCAGCATCGCCGGCTGGCGCGGCATGCCGGGCAACGGCGCGTACTGCGCGAGCAAGGCCGGCCTGATCCGCTACCTGGAAAGCCTGCGCGCCGAGTTGCGAGAGACGGGGCTCACGGTGCACACGGTCAGCCCGGGCTACATCCGCACCGCGCTCACCGCCGGCAACCGCTTCGCAATGCCGGGGCTGCTCGAAGCCGACGATGCCGCGCACCGGCTGCTCGCTGCGGTCGCGTCGGGGCGCGAGAAGATCGTGCTGCCGCGCCGCATCGGCTGGCTGTCGAAGGCGCTCGACCTGCTGCCGGAGAAACTGCACGACCGCCTGCTGCGCGGCCAGCCGCGCAAGCCGCGCGTGGGCGAGGCGGGCGCCACTGCAATTCCCGGACTTCCCAAGGAGCCTCCGACCCGATGACGACGCCGAACGACGCCGTACCCACCCACGAACAGATCGCGCTGATCGGCGCCGGCCCCTCCGGCCTTGCCGGCGCACGCAACCTGCAGAAGCACGGCGTGCCGTTCCAGGGCTTCGAGGCGCATGGCGACGTGGGCGGGCTGTGGGACATCTCCAACCCGCGTTCCACGGTCTATCACTCCGCGCACCTGATCTCGAGCAAGCGCACCACCGAGTTCAGCGAGTTCCCGATGGCCGACACGGTGGCCGACTACCCGAGCCACCGCGAACTGCGCCGCTACTTCAGCGACTTCGCCGACCGCTTCGGGCTGCGCGAGCACTTCCGCTTCAACACGCGCGTGCTGCGCGTCGAGCCGGTGAGCGATTCGCCCGGCACGCACTGGCTCGTGACCGCCGAGGATGCCGAAGGCACCATCGAGACGGCCGAGTACAGGGGCGTGGTCATCGCCAACGGCACGCTCGCCGAGCCCAAGCGGCCCAGCTTCGACGGCCACTTCGACGGCGAGCTGCTGCACACCAGCGACTACAAGCACCCCGAGCTCTTCAAGGACAAGCGCGTGCTGATCGTCGGCGCGGGCAACTCGGGCTGCGACATCGCGGTCGATGCCGTGCACTACGCGAGGAGCGTCGACATCTCTGTGCGGCGCGGCTACTACTTCGTGCCCAAGTACGTGTTCGGCAAGCCGGCCGACACGCTGGGCGGCAAGCGCCCGCTGCCGCCATGGCTCAAGCAGCGCATCGACTCGACGGTGCTCAAGTGGTTCACCGGCGATCCGGTGCGCTTCGGCTTCCCGAAGCCCGACTACCGGATGTACGAGTCGCACCCCATCGTGAACTCGCTGGTGCTGCACCACGTGGGCCACGGCGACATCGGCGTGCGCGGCGACATCGCGCGGCTCGACGGGCATACGGTGCACTTCAAGGACGGCGGCGCGCGCGACTACGACCTGATCCTCGCTGCCACCGGCTACGCGCTGCACTACCCGTTCATCGACCGCGAGCTGCTGAACTGGCAGGGCATGGCGCCGCGGCTGTACCTGAACATCTTCTCGCCGCGCTTCGAGAACATCGCGGTGCTCGGGATGATCGAGGCCAGCGGCATCGGCTGGCAGGGCCGCTACGAGCAGGCCGAACTGGTGGCGCGCTACTTCCGCGCGCAGGCTGCCGGCTCGGCGAAAGCATCGGCGCTGCGCACGGCGGCGCAGGGGCCGGCGCCCGACCTGTCGGGCGGCTTCAAGTACCTGCAGCTGGAGCGCATGGCGTACTACGTGCACAAGGACACCTATCGCGCGGCCGTGCGCAACGCCGCCGCGGCGCTGGCCGACCCCACCTGAAGAAAAACGAAGGAGGCCCTCCGCATGCTGCCTGTCGACGAGATACGCCTGCATTTCAATCCGGCCTCGCTGGTGCTGCTCAACGTGGTGCTGGGCTTCCTGATGTTCGGCATCGCGCTGGACACGCGCATCGAGGACTTCAAGCGCGTGGCGCGCATGCCCGGCGCGATGGCGGTGGGCATCGGCGCGCAGTTCATCGTGCTGCCGGCCGTGACTTACGTGCTCACGCTGATCCTCAAGCCGGGTCCGAGCATCGCGCTGGGCATGATCCTGGTGGCCTGCTGCCCGCCGGGGAACATCTCGCAGATCCTCACGCACCGCGCGGGCGGCAACGTGGCGCTGTCGGTGTCGATGACGGCGATCTCGAACGCGATCTCCATCGTGGTGATGCCGCTGAACTTCGCCTTCTGGGGCGGGCTGCATCCGACGGCCTCGGCGCTGTTGAAGACCATCGCGCTCGATCCGCTGGACATGCTGGGGCACATCGTGGCGATCATCGGCATTCCCTTCGTGCTGGGCGTGGCCTGCGCGCACAGGCTGCCGGCGCTCACGGCGCGCATCAAGAAGCCGGTGGGCGTGCTGAGCTTCGTCGCGCTGATCGTGTTCATCATCGGCGCCATCGCGGGCAACTGGCGCTTCTTCCTCGACTACGTGGGGCTGGTGCTGCTGGCGGTGGTGATCCACGACGCGCTGGCCTTCGGAACGGGATACATCTGCGCGCGGCTTTCGGGGTTGGGCGACTACGACCGGCGCGCGGTGTCCATCGAGGTGGGCATCCGCAACTCGGGGCTCGGGCTGGTGCTGATCTTCAGCTTCTTCGGCGGGCTCGGCGGCATGGCCGTGGTGGCGGGCGTATGGGGCTTCTGGGACATCATCGCGGGCCTCGCACTGGCGAGCTGGTGGGGGCGCAAGCCCGCGAAGCCATGAGCGGCGGCGAAGGCATCGTGGCGCGTCGCGTGCTGGTGACCGGGGCCGACGGCTTCCTGGGGCGCAGCCTGCTCGCCACCCTGGCGCAGCAGGGCACGCTGGAGGCGCTGGTCGCGGTCGACGTGCGCGAAGTGCCGCCGGACCGGCAGCTCATGGGCGTCACCTACCGGCAGCTGGACGTACGCGATTCGCGCATCGCCGAGACCATCGCCGACCACGCCATCGACACGGTGGTGCACCTCGCTTCCATCGTCACGCCCGGCAAGGATTCGAACCGCGCCTTCGAGCATTCGGTGGACGTGGGCGGCACGCGCAATGTGCTCGAAGCCTGCGTGGCGAACGATGTGCGGCACATCGTGGTGTCGTCCAGCGGCGCGGCCTACGGCTACCACGCGGACAACCCGGCGTGGATCACCGAGTCGCAGCCGCTGCGCGGCAACACGGTGTTCGCCTACGCCGACCACAAGCGGCAGGTGGAGGAGATGCTGGCCGACTACCGCGCCCGGCATCCCGCGCTGGCGCAGACCGTGCTGCGCATCGGCACGATTCTCGGCGAGCGGGTGGACAACCAGATCACGGCGCTGTTCGAGAAGAAGCGGCTCATCGCGATACGCGGCAGCGCGAGCCCCTTCGTCTTCATCTGGGACGAGGACGTGACCGGCGCCATCGCGCATGCGCTCGGCGGTGCGCCGCCCGGTTGCTACAACCTCGCGGGCGACGGCGCGCTGGGCATCCACGAGATCGCTTCGCGCCTCGGCAAGAGCGCGGTCGACTGGCCGGCCGGCGTGCTGAAAACCGCGCTGGCGGTGGGTTCGGCGCTGGGCGTGAGCCGCTACGGGCCGGAGCAGCTCGACTTCCTGCGCTACCGGCCGGTGCTGCTCAACACCGCGCTGAAGGAGCGCTTCGGCTACGTGCCGAGCAAGACCAGCAGCGAAGCCTTCGACGCCTTCGTGGCGGCGCGGGCGCGGCTGGGGCGGCCGGTCACTGCAGCTTCCTGACCTCGTCGGGAGGCGGCGCGACCAGGTAGTCGAGCATGCGCCGCGCGTTGAGCGGCAGGTCTTCCGACGAGCGCACGCAGGCCATCAGCGTGCGCTCGGCCCACGCGTCGGCGAGCGAGGCGCGCGCGATCTTCATCGAGCGGGCGCAGCGCTCGGCGGCAGTCTGCGGAACGATGCCGACGCCGATGCCGTACTCGACCATCCGGCAGACCGCCTCGAAGTTGCGCACGCGCACGCGGTAGGCCAGATGCCTGCCCAAGGCGCGCACGTGCTGGGTGATCAGCTGCTGCAGCGCGCTGTCGGCGGGCAGGCCGACGAATTCGCTGTCGACCACCTCGGCCAGCTTCAGGCGCCGCCGGGTAGCCAGTGCGTGGCCGCGCGGCATCACCAGCACGAGGTCGTCGCGGCGGAAGGGATGGCATTCGAGGCCCTCGCTGTCGATGGCGTCGGAGACGATGCCGATGTCGCACAGGCCGGCGCGCAGGGCTTCCACCGTGTCGGGGCTGGGGCGTTCTTCCAGGTCGACCGAGATGCGCGGATGCTCGGCGAGGAAGCGGCTCAGCACCTCGGGCAGGTGCTCGGTCAGCGCCGAGGTGCCGCACATGAAGCGCACGTGGCCCTTGAGGCCCTGGCCGTATTCGCCGAGTTCGCCGCGCAGGCGCTCCATCTGCTGCAGCACGACGCGCGCATGGTGCAGCAGCGTGCGGCCGGCTTCGGTGGGCTTCACGCCCTGTGCGTGGCGCGTGAGCAGGGGGCTGCCGAGGGCGTCTTCCATGCCGCGCACCCGCTGGCTGGCGGAGGCCAGCGTCATGTGCGAGCGCCCGGCGCCGGCGGTGAGGCTGCCGGCCTCGACGACGTGGATGAAGAGCCGCAGGTCGGTGAGGTCGAATCGCATGGTTGGGCGGAGTGTGCACCAGGAGCCTCAGCCTGAGACTGAGGCCTGCTTCGCGAATCCCGCATTTGCGGCGGCGGGCTTCGTTGGCAGAGTCGGCGTCCGATGACGCATCCGATCGACGCAACCGCTTTCTGGGCCGCCGCCACGGCCGTGTACCTGCTGGCCGGAGTGATCAAGGGCGTGGTCGGCCTCGGGTTGCCGACGGTGTCGATGGCGCTGCTCGCGCTGTGGATGTCGCCGGCGCAGGCGGCTGCGCTGCTGATCGTGCCCTCGCTGGTCACCAACATCTGGCAGACCGGGCCCCGCGCGACCTTCATGCCGGTGCTTCGGCGCATCGGCGGCATGCAGGTGGGCGTGGTGATCGGCACGCTGGCCGGGGCGCTATGGCTGGGCGTGCCGGCGGGTGCCTGGGCTTCTTTCGCGCTTGGGGTGGCGCTGGTCGTCTATGCGCTCTGGGGGCTGTCCGGGCGGCAGCTGCATGTGAGCGACTCGCAGGCGCGCTGGATCGGGCCGCTGGTGGGCGTGGTCACCGGGCTGGTGACGGCGGTGACGGGGGTGTTCGCGGTGCCGGCGGTGCCGTACCTGCAGGCGCTGGGGTTCCAGCGCGATTCGCTGATACAGGCGATGGGGATCTCGTTCACCACCTCGACGGTGGTGCTGGCCGTCGGGCTGGCCGGGAACGGCGGGTATCCGGTGTCGGCGATCGGAGGCTCGATCGCGATGCTGGCGCCGGCCATCGGCGGCATGGTGCTCGGGACCTGGCTGCGCAAGCGGCTGTCGGTGGCGGTGTTCCGGCGCTGCTTCCTGATCGGGCTGGCGCTGCTGGGGCTCTACATGGCCGTGCGGGCCGCGGCCTGATGAGGCGCTTCTTCCAGTCAGGCCGCGAGCACCAGGGCGGTGCGCACGCGCTCGATGGTCTGGCGATAGGGCAGGGCGAAGTCGTCTAGCGCGTCGCCGGCATCGAGCCAGCTGAAGAGGAACACCAGGCCCTCTTCCTCGGGGCTGCCCGTGGCCGTGTGGGTGAAGCTCTCGGGCAGGGCGCTCTCGGCGCGCATCAGGAACAGGTGCCACAGCTGCGGGTGGCGATGCGTGTTGCCTTCGACACCGGCTTCGCATTCGCGCTCCAGCGTGCCCAGCGACTGCAGCTCGCCGGCGTAGTCGATGCCGGATTCCTCGAGCAACTCACGGCGAACCGCCACTTCGGGCGATTCGCCGGGCTCGATGGTGCCCTTGGGAAGCTGCATGTTGCCGTCCTCGGGATGACGGAAGACCAGCAGCCGGCCCCGTGCGTCGATCAGGCAGGCGCAGGCCTTGGGGATGGTGACGCTCGGGCTGCCGGCGTTCATGCTCAGGCGCCCGTCAGAGCGGCCTTGACCGCTGCGCTGACCTGGCCCATGTCGGCCTTGCCGGCCAGGCGGGTCTTGACCACGGCCATCACCTTGCCCATGTCGCCCGGGCCCTTGGCGCCCAGTTCGGCCACGATGGCCTTCACCTCGGCGGCGACCTCGTCGGCGCCCATGCGCTGGGGCAGGTAGACCTCCAGCACCTTGATCTCGGCGGCTTCCTTGTCGGCGAGGTCGGTGCGGCCGCCGGTGGTGAAGGCGGCGATGGAGTCCTTGCGCTGCTTGACCATCTTGTCGACGATGGCGACCACCATGGTGTCGTCGAGCTCCACGCGCTCGTCGACTTCCTTCTGCTTCATCGCGGCCAGCAGCAGGCGGATGGTGGCCAGGCGCTCCGAGTCCTTGGCGCGCATCGCCGTCTTCATGTCTTCGGTGATCTGTTCTTTGATAGTCATTCGGCAACCTTTCGGAAAAAACAAAGCCGCGGCAGGTTTCCCTGGCGCGGCTGAGGCAACGAGGCGACCGGGCCGACTTTCGTCTGGGGCCCGCCGCCGGGGTGTCGCTTAGTACAGCTTCTTGGGCAGCTGCATGCTGCGCACGCGCTTGTAGTGGCGCTTGACCGCGGCTGCCTTCTTGCGCTTGCGCTCGGCGGTCGGCTTCTCGTAGAACTCGCGGGCACGCAGGTCGGTCAGCAGGCCGAGCTTTTCGATGGTGCGCTTGAAACGGCGCAGTGCGACGTCGAAGGGCTCGTTTTCTTTAACGCGGATGGTGGTCATTGATGAATCGTTGAAATGAATTTGGCCTGGAGAGATCGAGGCCCCAAGCCGGGGTTCCTCAACTGAAAACTTTTGCGGCCGTTGAGGGGAGGCCAGAGTTAGCCCGCGATTATAGCACTCCCCCAGGCGGAAATGGCACTCCCCCAGGCGGAAATGGCACTCCCCCAGGCTTCGCGCACTTCGTGTCGCTTCGCCAACCCCCTCGCCGGGGGCGACACCTGAGGCCCGGCAAAGCCGGTTCCTCGGTGTCTCTGAAGGGGGCGAGAAGGTCAGAGGGCCTGGGCGCACGCATGGGCGCTGGCCCAGGCCCACTGGAAGTTGTAACCGCCGAGCCAGCCCGTCACGTCGACCACTTCGCCGATGAAATACAGGCCTGGCTGCTTCGATTCCATGGTCTGCGACGACAGGTCGCGGGTGTCGACGCCGCCGGCCGTGACTTCGGCCTTTTTGTAACCTTCTGTGCCGCTGGGGACGATCTGCCAGCGCGCGATGCGCTCCGAAAGCGCGGCCAGCGCCTTGTCGGCCGCCTCGTTCACCGGCCGCTGCAGGGCAGGGGCCTGCCCGACCCAGGCATCGGCCAGCCGCGAGGGCACCAGCGCGGCCAGCTCGTTGGCGATGCGTTTCTTCGACCGCAGTTTCGCCTCGCCCAGCGCCTCGGCCACGTTCACGCCGGGGGCGAAATCGATGGTCAGCGGGGCGCCGGGCTTCCAGTAGCTCGAAATCTGCAGCACCGCCGGGCCCGACAGGCCCCGGTGGGTGAAGAGCAGGTCTTCGAGGAAGGCTGTCTTTTCCTTCTTCGCGCCGGTCTCGATGCGCACCGGCAGCGCCAAGCCAGCCAGTTCGGCATACGGCGCCCAGGCGTCGCCGCCGAAGGTCAGCGGCACCAGCGCGGGCCGGGGCGCGACCATCCGCAGCCCGAATTGCTCGGCGATGCGGTAGCCGAAGTCGCTGGCGCCGATCTGCGGGATCGACAGACCGCCGGTCGCGACCACGATCTTCGGCGTCTCGATCGGCCCCCGATTGCTCTCGATTCGATAGCTGCCGGCTCCCGTCCCATTTGCATTACCGGCGGAAAATGCAATCTCCCCGATCCTGCACGGCTGCCAGCGCTCGACCCCGCCCGCCTCGCATTCGGCCAGCAGCATGTCGACGATCTGCTGCGACGAGCCGTCGCAGAAAAGCTGCCCCTTGTGCTTCTCGTGGAAGGCGATCCCGTGCTTCTGCACCAGCTCGATGAACTGCTGCGGCGCATAGCGCGACAGCGCCGAGCGGCAGAAATTCGGGTTGTCGCTGATGAAGTGCCGCTGCGGCGCGCGCACGTCCAGGTCGCGGTTCGTGAAGTTGGCGCGTCCGCCACCCGAGATGCGGATCTTCTCGCCCACCTTCTCGCTGTGGTCCACCAGCAGCACCTTCAGCCCGCGCTGGCCCGCCACGCCGGCGCAGAAGAGGCCCGCGGCCCCGGCGCCGATCACGACGACGTCGAACTCCGCCGCGCTCAAGGTCCATCGGCCGCGAGCAGCGGCGGCGGGTTGTATTTCAGGTGGCCCACGTAGCGCAGCGGCTGCGTGGCGGCGATGGAGGGCACGTCGCCCTCGCGCATGTGCAGCAGGTCGGCCGGGCTCACCCAGCGCGGGTCGGCGTTGGTGATCGGCATGCCTGCCTGGCGGTAGGCCTCCAGCACGAACTGCGAGCAGAAGAACTGGTCGTCGCGGCTCGCGCCCAGCTGCACCATGGCCAGGCCGCTCATGCAGTAGTGGCTGACGGCGGTGGGCACCAGCGGCAGTTCGCACAGGCGGCGGTTCAGCACGAAGGGCGCGTTCAGCAGCACGCCCACGGTGTTGTAGCTGGTGCCGACCTGCGACAGCGCCCATTCGCGCATGCGCGCGGCGCCGGCGTCGTCCACGCCCGGCACGCGGAAGGCCACGACCATCTGTTCCTCGTCGACCACCTCCGAGAGCGGCCGCGCGCGCACGCCCGTGCCCACGGCCTCGGCGATCTGGCCGTTGCCCAGGTACAGCACCGCGTGGCTCACCGGCGAGAAGGTGCCCAGCCGGATGCCGAAGGAGTTCACCGTGGCGATGGAGGTCAGCAGGATGTCGCCCGGCGCCAGCGCGTCGGCGGCGATGAGCTCGCCGCCGTTGCCCGGCGCGATGACCGAGCTCTGCACGCGCAGGCGCAGGCCGGTGTCCTTGGTCGGCAGGTCGAGCCGTGTGGCGCAGGCCGACAGCAGCAGGGCGGCGCCCGCGGCAACAATGGCCGCGGCGGAACGGAAAGCGATGCGCATCAGCCCTTCCAGACGAACGGGAACTTCAGCTGCTTGAAGAATCCGTTGGGCACGTAGTCGCCCAGCACGCCGTACTTCTCGGGCCAGAGCTTGGTGCTCTTCACGGCGGTGCCGAAGATGTAGTCGAGAAAGGCGTAGTGCGCCGCGTAGTTCTTGTCGAGCGCCTCCTGGTCCTGGCTGTGGTGCCAGTGGTGGAAGTTGGGCGTCACGATCAGGTAGCGCAGCGGGCCGAGCCGCACGCTCACGTTGCAGTGGTTGAACACCGCCTGGAAGCCCACCACCACGATGTAGGCGTCGATCACGTCCTTGCTGAAGCCCAGCACGTAGATGGGCGCCAGCACCAGCGTGCGCGTGATCAGCAGCTCGAGGATGTGCTGGCGCGAGCCGGCCATCCAGTCCATGCTCTTCACGCTGTGGTGCACCGCGTGCAGGCGCCACAGCACGGGCACCTCGTGGTAGGCGCGGTGCGTCCAGTACTGCACCAGGTCGGCCACCAGGATGATCAGCAGCAGCCCCGCCCAGAACGGCAGGTTGCTCACCCAGCCCCGGATGCCGTCGTTGGCCGCCCAGCCGAAGAGCTTGTGCACCATCAGGTTGGTGGCCAGCAGCACGAAGCCCACGATCATGTGGTTCACCACGAAATGGTGGAAGTCGGTCTGCCACTCCTCGCGGAACACCGGCTGGTCCTTGCGCAGCGCGAACAGCTTTTCGATGAAGATGAAGATCAGCGAGGAGCCCAGCAGGTCGAGGATGAACCAGTCGAGCCCGATGTAGGGCGTGTTGTCCGCGAAGTCGTGCACCGGCACCTTGTGCCCGCCGAGCAGCGCCGAGGCCGCCACCAGCAGGAACGCGGCCGAGGAGAGCCAGCGCGAGCGGTTGAAGATGATGTTGACCAGCGAGAGCCCGCCCGAGACGACCAGCGCCGCCAGCAGGATCATGCGCATCACGTCTACGTTGTAGCTCTTGCGCAACTCCGGCGTCGTGAGGTACTGCGGGAAGTGGAAGGCCAGCACGCCCAGGAAGCACAGGATGGCCAGGCTCAGTGCGATGGTGCCGGTGACCAGGCCCTGTCCGCGGCGCAGCTCGCCGTGGTTCTGGGTGAATTCGTTGAGCTTGTCGATGTCCAGCATGCCCCGCCTCTCTCTCTTCTTGACTTTTGTGGGTGCGCGATTTTAGAGGCGCGGCGGGAAAATGCTCACCCCCTGCGCACGGAGCGCCGCCTCAGCAGGGCCGCCGTGCCCAGCGCCACCGCCATCACCAGCAGCGACACCACGGTGGTCACCGTCCCCAGCGCATAGATCGAAGGCGTCGTCACCGTCGAGGTCAGCCCCTGCAGTTCGAGCGGCAGGGTGTTCACGTCGCCGATGGCCTGGGAGGTGCGGGCGATCTCGTCCCACGACAGCGTGAAGCCGAACATGCCGATGCCGACGATCGAGGGGCCGATCAGCGGCAGCACCACGAAGCGGAAGGTCTGCCAGGGCGTGGCGCCCAGGTCGCGAGCGGCTTCCTCGTAGGCGGGGTCGAAGCGGTTGAACACCGCGAACATGATGAGCAGCCCGAAAGGCAGCGTCCACGTCAGGTGCGCGCCGAGCGCGGAGCTGAAGAGGCCCAGCGCGGTGCCGTAGCCTTCGAGCAGCGTGGTGGCGTCCATCGCCGTCAGCACGTTCTTGATGCCGGTGTCGATCAGCCGGAACTGCAGGCCGATGCCCAGCGAAATGATGATCGACGGCATGATGAGGCTGGCCACCGTCACGAAGAACAGGGCGTTGCTGCCCGCGAGCTTCTTGCGGAACGCCAGGCCTGCCAGCACCGACAGCACCACGGTGAATGCCATCACCACCGCGCCCAGCGCCAGCGAGCGCTTGAAGGCCGCGCCGATGTCGACCGTGCCCAGCCCTTCGGCCAGCTTGTGGAACCAGTGCAGCGACAGCCCGCGCAGCGGAAAGGTCAGCCCGCCCTCGGGGCCCTGGAAGCTCAGCACGAAGATCGTGATCATCGGGCCGTACAGGAACAGCACGAAGAGCCCGAACACGGTGGCCAGCGGCCAGAAGCCGGGGGCGCGCTGGGCGCCGATGGGTGTCTGCATTTCAGAGCTCCTTGCGGATGTCGACCATCCGGGTCAGGCCCCAGATGATCATCAGCACTACCGCCAGCAGGATCATGGCGTTGGCCGCCGCCAGCGGGAACTGCAGGTACGAGGTCTGCACCTGGATGATCTTGCCGATGGAGGCGATCTGCTGACCGCCCATCACGCCGATGGTGACGAAGTCGCCCATCACGATGGTGATGACGAAGATCGAGCCGATGAGGATGCCGGTGCGCGACAGCGGCACCACCACGTTCCACAGCGTCTGCCAGCCCGAGGCGCCGGCGTCGCTGGCCGCCTCGAGCAGCGAGCGGTCGATGCGCATCATGCTGTTGAAGATCGGCACGATCATGAACATCGTGTACAGGTGCACGAAGGCCAGCACCACCGAGAAGTCGGAGAACAGCAGCCATTCGACCGGCTGGTTCACGAGGCCCATGCCCATCAGCGCCTGGTTGACCAGCCCGTTGCGCCCCAGCAGCGGCACCCACGAGATCATGCGGATCACGTTGGAAGTCCAGAAGGGGACCGTGCACAGCACGAACAGCACCGTCTGCATGGTCGACGAGCGCACGTGGAACGCCAGGAAGTACGCCACCGAAAAACCGATCACCAGCGTGATGCCCCACACCAGCAGGCAGAACTTGAAGGTGCTCAGGTAGGTGTTCAGCGTGACGCACAGGTCGCCGTTGTCGGTCAGCCGCGAGCAGCCCTCGAACAGGCTCAGGTAGTTGCGCAGCGTGACGGCAGGTATCAGCTCGTACTCGTTGAAATTCCAAAGGCTGACCATCGCGACCAGCGCCAGCGGAATCAGGAAGAACAGCAGGAACACCAGCGCGAACGGCGCCGCCTGCCACCAGGCCTTCACGGCGTGAACGGGGGCGGTGGCGGCATGGCTGGACGCGATGGGAGTACTCATAGGTTATGTGTAAGGGCGAGCAAAGCGATGCCCGTTCGCGGGACACCGCGGAACCGGCTTTGCCGGGCCGCAGGTGTCGCCCCCTTACAGGGGGTTGGCGAAGCGAAGCGCAGCCTGGGGGTCGAGTTCGTGGACTGCCGTCAGGCAGCCACGAACTCGTTCCATTTCCTGACCATGTATTCGTTCTCGTCCATCACGGCGTTCCAGCACGCGATGCCGCCCATGCGCTGCTCGTAGCTGCCGCCGTCGCGCACCGCGCCGGCCTTGGCGATCACGTCGCCCTGCGGGCTCTTGATGTCCTGGGCGGCGGGCTTGCCTTCCATCCAGTAGGCCCACTCGTAGGCTTCCATCTTGGTCTTCGCGGTGTCGAGCACGGCGCTGTAGTAGCCCTGGCGGTTGAGATACGCGCCGGCCCAGCCGTCGAGGAACCAGTTGATGAACTCGTAAGCGCCGTCGAGCTTCTTGCCCGAGAGCGTGGCCGGGAGGCCGAAGCCCGAGGCCCAGGCGCGATAGCCTTCCTTGAGCGGCTGGAAGGTGCAGTCGATGCCCTTGCTGCGCACGGCCGTGACCGCGGGCGACCACATCGACTGGATCACCACCTCGCCCGAGGACATCAGGTTCACCGACTCGTTGAAGTCCTTCCACAGCGCGCGGAACTGGCCGGCCTTCTTGGCCTCGATCAGCGCCTTGATGGTCAGGTCGATCTCGGCCTTGGTCATGTTGCCCTTGTCGGCGTACTTGTGAATGCCCTTGGCCTCCACCACCATCGCGGCGTCCATGATGCCGATAGAGGGAATGTTCAGGATCGCGGCCTTGCCCTTGAACTCGGGGTTCAGCAGCTCCGCCCACGAGCCGATGGGACGCTTGATGAGGTCGGGGCGGATGCCCAGCGTGTCGGCGTTGTAGGTGGTCGGAATGAGCGACATGTACTGCGTGGCCGACTTGGCGAAGGCCTTGCTCTTCTCGCCTTCGAGGTAGATCACCTTCACCGGAGCCGTGCCCTGGTCGCCCACCTTCTTGCCGGCCACTTCGCCCTTGGTGAAGAGCGAGGTGATCTTGTCCGCGTTCTTCACGCGCCTGGTGTCGATGCCCTTGAGGTTGCCCGTGGGCACGATCTTCTTGAGCGAGAAGAACTCGGTGTCGATCAGGTCGAAGCTGTTGGGCGCGGTGACTGCGCGCTTGGTCACGTCGTCGGTGGTCACGGCCACGTACTGGATCTCGATGCCGGTGTCGGCCTTGAACTTCTCGGCAATGGCCTTGTCCTGGTTCACCGCGGTGCCGAGATAGCGCAGAACGACCTTCTCCTGTGCATGCACGAAGGGTGCGATGCCCGTGGCAAGGATGCCGGCGGTGCCTTGCAGCAGGGTGCGGCGCTTGAGGCCGTTGTTGTCGATGGAATCGGTCATGGGCAGGGTCTCCATTGCAGAAAGAAAAGGAAGGTGAAGGGAAACGAACGCGGAGAAAAGCGGGTGGCGCGGGCGCTCAGAAGGGAACGGCGAGCACGGCGGTGTCGTCCTGGCGGGTGGCTTCGGCCCCGGCGGGTGCCGGTGCCCGCTCGCTCGGCGGCTTGGCGCCGGGGCCGAGTACACGCGCGTCGGCTTCGGCCCACGAGAGGTGCACCGCCTCGCCGTGCGCATAGGGGCGCGCGAGGAAAGCGGCTTCGCTGAGCAGCACCGAAACGTTCTGGCGTCCGGCGGCGGCGACACCATCGAGCGCCAGCCCGAGCAGGACGTAGGTGCCCTGGTACTCGACGTCGGTGACAGTGGCTGCGAGGGCTCCATCCGTTGCTGCCTGCGCGGCGGCTGCGATCCGCATGCGGTCGTTGCGCACCGCGATCGGCCCGGCAGGCGTGTCGAACACGTTGTGGCCGCCCATGAAGCGCGCCACGAACTCGCTCGCCGGATGGTTGTAGACCGCGTGCGGCGAGCCGACCTGCTCGATCACGCCATGGTTCATGACCACCATGGTGTCGGCCAGCGCCATCGCCTCTTCCTGCGAGTGCGTGACGTGGATGAAGGTCAGGCCCAGTTCCTTCTGCCAGCGCCGCAGTTCGGCGCGCATCTGGATGCGCAGGAAGGGGTCGAGGGCGGAAAGCGGTTCGTCGAGCAGCAGCACGCGCGGCTCGGTGATGAGCGCGCGCGCCAGCGCCACGCGCTGCTGCTGGCCGCCGGAAAGCTCACCCGGCTTGCGCGCGGCAAGGTGGCCCATCGCGACGCGCTCGAGCAGGTCGTTCGCACGCTTGTGGCGCTCGGCCTTGCCCACGCCCTTCATCTTGAGGCTGAAGGCGACGTTGTCGGTGGCCGAAAGGTGCGGGAAGAGCGCGAAGCTCTGGAACATCATCGCCGTGCCGCGCGCGGCGGCGGGCAGGTTCGTGATGTTGCGGTTGTCCAGCAGGATGTCGCCGCTGCTGACCGATTCGTGCCCCGCGATCATGCGCAGCGTGGTGCTCTTGCCGCAGCCCGAAGGCCCCAGCAGGCAGCAGTAGCTGCCGCTGGCGATGCGCAGGTCGATACGGTCGACGGCAGCCGGCGTGCCTGGGGCGTAGCGCTTGGTGAGAGCGACGATCTCGACGGCGGCGGGTTCAGGCGTGGCGGCTGCATTCATTGCCCATCGCTGAGCACGATCCATGCCACGTTGTGGTGCGCGGCGCTCGCGCCGCCTGCACCTCAGTCGCCCAGGTCAGGTGCGGTTCAGGTGCCGAACCTGGTCGCGCCCACCGCTGTCTCGGCCGCTGCCAGCCCGCGCAGCACGTCGCCCACCACGATCACCGCCGGGCTCGCGAGGCCGGCTTCGGCGATGCCGTGCTGCAGGCTGCCCAGCGTGGTCGCGATGTGCTTCTGGTGCGGCAGGCTCGCGTGCTGGATGACCGCCACCGGCGTCTCGGCCGGCAGGCCGTGCAGCAGCTCGCGTTCGATGTGCGCCGCGCCCGACACGCCCATGTAGATCACCAGCGTGAGCCGCGCGTTGTAGGCGGTCGCTGCCAGCGCGCGCCAGTCGGTCGGGTCTTCGGCCGCGCCGGCGCCGGTCTTGGCATGGCCGGTGACGAACACCACGCCCTGCGCATGGTCGCGGTGCGTGAGCGGCACGCCCAGCGTCGTCACGGCCGCGAGGCCTGCGGTGATGCCGTTGACCACCGTGCATTCGATGCCGGCTTCGCGCAGGTGCTCCACCTCCTCGCCGCCACGTCCGAAGATGAACGGGTCGCCGCCCTTCAGGCGCACCACCGTCTCGCCTTCGCGCACGGCGGTGATCATCAGCCGCTCGATGAAGGCCTGCGGCGTGCTCTTGCAGCCGCCGCGCTTGCCCACGTGCACGATGCGCGCCCCGGGCCGTGCGTAGGCCTGAACGATCTGGCCGTTCACGAGGTCGTCGACCAGCAGCACCGTGGCCGCCTGGATCGCCTTCACGGCCTTGATGGTCAGCAGTTCCGGGTCGCCGGGGCCTGCGCCCACCAGCGTGCAGCGGCCGGCGATGAGGGAGGTGGGGTTGTCGTTGTTCATGCGTGAGATGCCAATGCCAGTTGCGTGATGTGCCTGACCTGCGTCGCGATGGCCTCCGGCACGGGAAGCTCGCCGGCCAGCACGCGGCGCGTGTAGTCGGCGGTGGTGGCGACGTCGATTTCCTTCGGCAGCCCAGGCACCTCCGAGGCGGTGCCGGCCTGCTGCGACTGCAGCTCGGTGCGCGCGCCGCGCACGAAGCCGTCGATCTGCGCGGTGCGGCGCGGGTCGGACACCACTTCGCCTTCGAGGCCGCGCGAGAGCAGGGCGGTCATGCCCATGAGCTCGAAGGTCTTGGCCATGACGCGCGCGTATTCGGGATGCGTGTAGCTGGCCACCACCACGCTCGGACCCGCGGTGGGCTGCATCAGCTTCACCACGCTGTGGCCGGGGTTGCGCAGGCCGACCACGCGGCGCACGTCGAGCAGGCGCTTGAGCGCGGGATTCAGCAGCTCGGTGGAGGCAAAGGCCGCTTCGCCATTGGCGACGGCGCGGATGGCCGTCATCGGCGCGTGGCCCAGGGCCGCGAGCACGTTCGAGGCCAGCACGCGCGATGTTTCGCTGGCGCTGCCGTGCACCAGCACCGGCAGGCCCTCGCGCGCCAGCAGCAGCGCCAGCAGCGGCGTGAGCACCGGCAGCTTGCGCGCGCCGTTGTAGCTGGGCAGCACGATCAGCGGGCGGTCGCTGGCGGGAACCATCCGGAGCCGCGCATGGGTGGCATCGAGAAAACCGGCCATCTCCTCGGGCGTCTCGCCCTTGATGCGCATGGCCAGGCAGAAGCCGCCGATCTCCAGGTCGGTCACGGTGCCGTCCAGCACCTGGCCGAACAAGTCGGTGGCCTGTTCGCGCGTGAGCGGCCTGGCGCCTCGCGCGCCGCGGCCGATTTCCTTGATGTATTGGCTGATTCCCATGGGTAGGCGGATTGTCCTGCAACGCTTATGCCGGAATGCGAGTCGGCTTATGCATTGGGTGTCTTGTCCCCTCTCCCGCTTGCGGGAGAGGGTTAGGGTGAGGGCGGCGGCCTTGCAACATGGCGCGGACGTCATTACCGCTCCCCCTCACCCCAGCCCTCTCCCCGAGGGGAGAGGGAGCAATGCAGACGGGGCATCACGGCAGCGCCTCCGCCTCGGCCGGCGTCGCCCGCACCATCCGCTTGAGCTCCGGAATGCACGAGCCGCAGTTGGTGCCGCATTTCAGCTCCCCCTGCAGCTTCGACAGCCTTTCGTCCGGGGTGCCGGCGCAGCGCGCCAGCTCGGCCTGGATCGCCCCATCCGCCACGTTGAAGCAGGTGCACACCGTCTTGCCGCGCGACTGCACCGCCACCGGCGCCTTCGAGCCGGGCGACAGCAGCAGGCGGCCGTAGCTCTGGGCGGGCAGTTCCTCGCGCAGCAGGGTGGCGATCCATGCCTCGGCGCTGGTGTCGCCGCCCAGCAGGAAGGCCTCGAGGCCCGCGCTGCCGTCGGCGCGGCGCACCAGCCGCGCCGAGCGGCGCTGGCCGCGGCGGCGGTCGGCGTAGCGCAGGGTGTCGGGCGTCTGCAGGCCGAGCAAGGCTTCGATCTTCCCGACCAGCGCGTCGTCGGGCGCGTCGTGCGCGGCGGCGCGAAAGAGCAGGCCGCTGCGTTCGCCTCCCTGCGTGTTGCCGGAAAACGGCACGCAGGTTGCAAAAGGAAAGAGCGCCATCATCGGCTGCAGCGCGCGGTGCGCCGCCAGCGCCTCGCCGTCGGGCAGCCAGGCCATGGCCAGCAGCGACCAGGGCAGCTCGGCCTTGAGGATCTTCACCGCCGCGTGCTTCAGCTCGGGCTGCTTCGAGGTCGGGCAGAAGGCCGGCGTGGTGATCGCGTTGATGCCCGCCAGCCGCGTGCCGCTCGACGAGCAGCCGCTCAGGTACTCCTCGCCCCAGTGCATGGCGACGAAGGCCTGGCTCAGCCCCACCTCGGCGCTTGCGCGCGCGGGCAGCATGATCGAGCCCCGCTTCGAGGTCAGGTGCACCAGGTCGCCTTCGCCGATCTGGCGGCGGGCCATGTCCTGCGCGTTCATCTGCACCACCGGCTCGGGCACGTGGCCGAACAGGCGCCCGGCCGTGCCGGTGCGGCTCATGCCATGCCACTGGTCGCGCAGGCGGCCGGTGTTCAGCGAGAAGGGGTAGCGGGCTTCGCGCGCCTCGGCCACCGGCTTGTAGGCGGTGTCGACGAAGCGGGCGCGGCCGTCGGGCGTGGGGAACACGCCGTCTTCGTAAAGGCGCGTGCGGCCGGCGCTTTCGCCTTCCTTCAGCGGCCATTGCTGCGGGCCGGCGCTTTCCAGCATGGCGTAGCTCAGGCCGGTGATGTCGAGGTCGCGCCCGCGCGTGGATTCGCGGTGTTCGTTCCAGACCGATTCGGCTGTCTCGTACGGGAAGAGCGAGAGGCCGCTGCCGGCCAGCGCTTCGAGCCGGCGCGCGAAGGCCACCGCGATCGACCAGTCGTTGCGCGCCTCGCCCGGCGCCGCAACGGCCGGGCGCACGCGCGAGATGCGGCGCTCGCTGTTGGTCACGGTGCCTTCCTTCTCGCCCCAGGTGGTCGCTGGCAGCAGCAGGTCGGCGAAAGCGCAGGTGGCGGTGGTGGCGAAGGATTCCTGCACCACCACGAACTCGGCGCGCTCCAGCGCGCGGCGCACGGTCGCCTGGTCGGGCATCGACTGCGCCGGGTTGGTGCAGGCGATCCACAGCGCGCGGATCTCGCCGTCGGCCGCCGCCTGGAACATCTCCACCGCGGTCTTGCCCGGCTTCTCGGGCACCGAGGGCACGCCCCAGAGCGCGGCCACTTCGGCGCGATGGTCGGGGTTGGCCAGGTCGCGGTGCGCGCTCAGCAGGTTGGCCAGGCCGCCCACCTCGCGCCCACCCATCGCGTTGGGCTGGCCGGTCAGCGAGAAGGGGCCCGCGCCGGCGCGGCCGATCTGGCCGGTGGCCAGGTGCAGGTTGATGAGCGCCGCATTCTTCGCCGTGCCGCTGGACGACTGGTTCAGGCCCTGGCAGTACAGGCTCAGCGTGGCCGGCGAGGTGGCGAACAGCCGCGCGGCCTCGAGCAGGTCGTCCTTCGGGATGCCGCAGACCTGCGCCACCTTGTCGGGCGTGCACTCGCGCACCGTGGCCTTCAGCGCGTCGAAGCCGCTGGTGTGCGCCGCGATGTACTTCGCGTCGGTCCAGCCTTCCCACAGCATCAGGTGCAGCATGCCGTTGAAGAGCATCACGTCGGTGCCGGGCTGGATCGGCAGGAACAGGTCGGCGATCTCGACCGTGTCGGTGCGGCGCGGGTCTGCCACCACGATCTTCAGCGCCGGGTTCGCCGCCTTCGCGTCCTCGATGCGGCGGAAAAGAATCGGGTGCGCCCAGGCCGTGTTGCTGCCCACGATGAAGAGGCACTGCGCATGCTTCAGGTCGTCGTAGCAGGCCGGCGGCGCGTCGGCGCCCAGTGTCTGCTTGTAGCCGGCCACCGCGCTGCTCATGCACAGGCGCGAGTTGGTGTCGATGTTGTTGGTGCCGATCAGGCCCTTGGCCAGCTTGTTGAAGACGTAGTAGTCCTCCGTCAGAAGCTGGCCCGACACGTAGAAGCCGACCGCATCGGGCCCGTGGTCGCGGACCACCTGCGCGAACTTGCCGGCGGCGTTGTCCAGCGCGGTGTCCCAGCTCACGACCTCGGGCGCTTCGCCGCGCGCGAGGCGCTGCATGGGCTGCAGCAGCCGCGTCTGGCGCGTGACCGTGGCGCTGGCCGTGAGGTGCAGCGTCGAGCCCTTGGTGCACAGCCGCCCGAAGTTGGCGGGGTGCGCCGGGTCGCCGCGCACGCCGGTGATCTGGTCGCCGGTCGACTCGATGATCACGCCGCAGCCGACGCCGCAGTACGGGCAGGTGGACCGGGTCTCCCGCATCATGGGTTTATTCCAGCGGAAGGACCGACAGCACCGCGAAAGGCTTCGGGCCTGCGACCGGGCGCTCCAGGTCGATGGCGTGCGTCGCCAGCTCGGCCGCGTCCAGGTGCACCACGCCGTCTTCCACCTTCACCGCGAACTTCGGCGTGCAGCCCTCGTCGGGCGCCTTGGCGCAGCCGTCGTCCAGCCCGATGGCCCAGTTGTGCAGCGGGCAGGCCACGCTGGTGCCGAACACGATGCCCTGGCTCAGCGGGCCGCCTTTGTGCGGGCAGCGGTCGAGCAGCGCGAACACCTGATCCTCGGAATTGCGGAACACGGCCACGTCCAGCCCGGCCGGCCGCGTCACGCGGCGCGCGCCGAGCACGGGGATGTCGTCGATGCGGCAGATCACTTTCCAGTCGCTCATGGTGGGACTCTTCTTTCTTTCGTTCCTTGTTGCGGTTCAGGCGGCCGCCGTCAGCGGCGTGAACTGCCGCACGTCCACCGAGGCCTGCGCCGACTCGAACCACGGATCGGGCTCGCCGTCGAGCGCGAACTGCAGGCGCTCCCACAGCGCCTTGCGGCCCTCGGCGTCGTCGAGGATCTTCTTCTTCACGTAGTCCAGGCCCACGCGGCCGATGTAGTGCACCGTGCGTTCCAGGTACCAGCCTTCCTCGCGGTACAGCTGCAGGAAGGCGCCCGAGTACTCCATCACCTCGGCGGCGGTCTTCACCTTCACCAGGAACTGCGCCACCTCGGTCTTGATGCCGCCGTTGCCACCCACGTACAACTCCCAGCCGGAGTCGACGCCGATCACGCCCACGTCCTTGATGCCGGCCTCGGCGCAGTTGCGCGGGCAGCCCGACACCGCCAGCTTGACCTTGTGCGGCGAGTACATGGCCCACAGCGCGCGCTCCAGGTCCTTGCCCATCTGCGTGCTGTCCTGCGTGCCGAAGCGGCACCACTCGCTGCCCACGCAGGTCTTCACCGTGCGCAGCGACTTGGCGTAGGCGAAGCCGCTGGGCATGCCGATGTCCTTCCACACGCCTTCCAGGTCTTCCTTCTTCACGCCCAGCAGGTCGATGCGCTGGCCGCCCGTGACCTTGACGGTCGGGATCTTGTACTTGTCGGCCGCGTCCGCGATGCGGCGCAGCTCGTCCGGCGTGGTGTGGCCGCCCCACATGCGCGGAATGACGGAGTAGGTACCGTCCTTCTGGATGTTGGCGTGGCTGCGCTCGTTGATGAAGCGGCTCTGCGGATCGTCTTTCGCCTCCTTGGGCCAGGTGCTGATCAGGTAGTAGTTGATGGCCGGGCGGCAGGTGGAGCAGCCGTTGGGCGTGCGCCAGCCGAGGTTGCGGTAGACCTCGTCGTGCGTCAGGTAGTGCTCCTTGCGGATGGCGTCGCGCACGTCCTGGTGGCTCACGTCGGTGCAGCCGCACACCGCCTTCTTCTTGGGCGTGGCCGAGTAGTCGCCGCCGGCGGTGAACATCAGGATCTGCTCGACCAGCCCGGTGCACGAGCCGCAGCTCGCGCTGGCCTTGGTGTGCTTCTTCACCTCGTCGAGCGTGAACAGGCCCTTTTCCTTGATGGCCTTGCAGATGGTGCCCTTGTTCACGCCGTTGCAGCCGCACACCTCGGCGTCGTCGGGCATGGTGGCGGCCTTGTTGTGGCCCTCGTGGCCGGTGTCGCCGATGTTCGATTCGCCGAACATCAGCTTGTCGCGGATGTCATGCACGCTGCGGCCGTCGCGCAGCAGCTTGAAGTACCAGCTGCCGTCCACCGTGTCGCCGTAGAGGCAGGCGCCCACCAGCTTGTCGTCCTTGATGACCAGCTTCTTGTAGACGCCGCCGAAGGGGTCGCTCATGACGATCTCCTCCGTGCCTTCGCCGCCCATGAACTCGCCTGCCGAGAACAGGTCGATGCCCGTCACCTTCAGCTTGGTGGAGGTGAGCGAGCCCAGGTAGCGGCCGATGCCGAACTGCGCCAGGTGGTTGGCCGCCACCTTGGCCTGCTCGAACAGCGGCGCCACCAGCCCGTAGGCGATGCCGCGGTGCGCCGCGCATTCGCCCACCGAGTAGATGCGCGCGTCGGTCACTGTCTGCATGGTGTCGGTGACGACGATGCCGCGGTTGCAGTGCAGCCGCATCTTCTCGGCCAGCTCCACGTTGGGGCGGATGCCCACGGCCATCACCACCAGGTCGGCGGCGGTCTCGGTGCCGTCCTTGAAGCGGATGGCCTTCACGCGGCCATCCTCTCCACCCACCAGCTCCTGCGTCTGCGCGCCCATCATGAACTTCAGGCCGCGGTCTTCCAGCGACTTCTGCAGCAGCTTGCCCGCCACGTCGTCGAGCTGGCGCTCCATCAGCCAGGGCATGACGTGCACCACCGTCACGTTCATGCCGCGCAGCATCAGGCCGTTGGCGGCCTCCAGGCCCAGCAGGCCGCCGCCGATGACCACCGCGTTCTTGTGCGTGCGCGCGGTCTCGATCATGTAGTCGGTGTCGGCGATGTCGCGGTAGGCGATCACGCCCTTCAGGTCCTTGCCGGGCACCGGCAGCATGAAGGGGTTGGAGCCGGTGCACATCAGCAGGCGGTCGTAGGCGGCCTCGGTGCCATCCTCGGCGCGCACGATGCGTTTCACACGGTCGACCTCCACCACCTTCTTGCCGGCGTGCAGCGTGATGTTGTTCTCGGCATACCACTCCCAACTGTTGAGCACGATCTCGTCGATCGTCTGCTCGCCCGCGAGCACCGGCGACAGCAGGATGCGGTTGTAGTTGGGATGCGGCTCCGCGCCGAAGACGGTGATGTCGTACAGGTCGGGCGCGATCTTCAGCAGCTCTTCGAGCGTGCGCACGCCGGCCATGCCGTTGCCGACCATCACGAGTTTCATTTTCTTCATGGGGCTGGACCTTTCAGGGAAATCAAGCGGACTTGCGCCCGCAGCGCGCGTTCAGAATCGCGCCATGAGCTTTGAAGTGGATATCGGCTACAGCAGCCGGCGCGGACCGCGCGAGGTGAACGAGGACTTCGCCGGCGCGGTGCACGCGCCGCCCGGCGACGAGGCACGCGGGCTCATCGCAGCCATTGCCGACGGCGTGTCCAGCGGAGGCCGGGGCCGCGAGGCGGCGCAGACCACGGTGATGGGGCTTCTGGCCGACTACTTCGCCACGCCTGCCACCTGGGAGCCGACCGCCGCGCTCGACCGGCTGGTCGCCGCGCAGAACGGCTGGCTGGCCGACCACAACCGCCGCCGCCAGAGCAGGAGCAGCGAGGAAGGCGGCACGGCGCTGACCACGCTCACCGCGCTGGTGCTGCACGGCCAGGGCTACACGCTGGCGCACGTCGGCGACACCCGCGCCTGGCGCGTGCGTGCCGGCGGCGAAGCGGCGGTGCCGCTCACGCAGGACCATGCCTTCGACCATCCCGACATGCGCAGCCGCCTGACGCGCGCCATCGGCCTGGACGACCAGGTGCGCGTCGACTACGTGCAGGGCGACGTTCGCGTGGGCGACTGCTTCGTGCTCACCTCCGACGGCGTGCACGGCGTGCTCAAGCCCCAGCAGGTGGCCGCGCTGGCCCTGCAGGGCGACGACGCCGAGGCCGCCAGCGAGGCGCTGGTGCACGCGGCGCTCGACGCCGGCACGCGCGACAACGCGACCGCGCTGGTCATCCGTGTCGTGGGTTTGGACGCCCGCCAGCTCGACGACGAACTCGGCGACGGCCGCCGTCTCGCGCCGCCGCCCGCCCTGAAGGTGGGCGAGGTGCTCGACGGCTACGCCATCACCGCGCTGGTGGCCGACACCGGCGTGCACCTGCTGTACCAGGCGCGCCATCCGGCCACGCGCGAGCTGGTCGCGCTGAAGACGCTGCACCCCTCGCGCGCCGGCGATCCGCAGGAGCGCGCGATGCTGGCCCACGAGGCCTGGCTGGGGCTGCGCGTGGGCGGCAACGGTTTCATCCGCGTGCATGAGCGCGCCGCGGACGCGAGCGCGCTGTACGTCGTGTTCGACTGGCACGGCGGGCGCACGCTCGAGCAGCTGCGCAAGGCCAACCCGCGCGGCGCGGTGCCCGAAGTGGTGGCCGCCGCCATCGAGCTCAGCCGCGCGCTCGGCCGGCTGCACCGCCAAGGCGTGATCCACCGCGACATCAAGCCCGGCAACCTGCACCTGGGCGAGGACGGGCGCTGGCGCATCCTCGACCTGGGCGTGGCGCTGTCGGGCAGAGAGGGTGCGGCCCAGCGCGAGCTGCATGCCGGCACGCCCAGCTACATCAACCCCGAGCAGTGGGAGGAGGGCGGCACGGCCGACGCGGGAAGCGACCTGTTCGCGCTCGGCGTCACGCTCTACCAGTGGCTTACCGGCCATCTGCCCTACGGCGAGATCGAGCCCTACCAGGTGGCGCGCTACCGGCGCGACCCGGTTGCGCTCTCGCGGTTGCGGCCCGACGTGCCCATCTGGCTCGACCACCTGGTGCGCAAGGCCGTCGCGCGCGATCCGCGAGAACGCTTCGAAACCGCCGAGGAGCTGCTGCTCGCGCTCGAACGCGGTGCATCCCGCCCGGTGAACGCGCCCGCCGCCACGCCGCTGATCCGCCGCGACCCGCTCGCGCTCTACCAGCTGGCGCTGGGCGTGTCGGTGCTGCTCAACCTCCTGTTGATCGTGTGGCTGCTCTTTTTGCCACGATGAGCGGAGGCGGGCGGGGCGGTTCATGACCGGGCAGCCTTCCGCGTGTTGTTGACTGCGGGCGAAGCATGTGCCGGCGCGATGCGCGCACGGCCACCCTTCTCGGCCCAGGTGCGGGTCCAGCGGATCTGCATCACGCGCATCACGCCCAGCATCACGAGCGAGAGCACCGCGAAGAAGATGAAGCCCCAGAGGTAGCTGCCCAGGTACTGCTTCGACAGGCCCATGGCGTTGGGCACGAGGCCGCCGCCCAGGGCGCCGATCTCGCCGATCATGGAGCCGGCCACCGCGGTGCTCGCGGGCCAGCGCAGCGGCACCAGCTGGAACAGCGCGCCGTTGCCCGCGCCCAGCGCTGCGAAGCAGACGATCAGCGCCAGCGTGGTCACGGCCAGCGATGCCGACGAGACGCCCACCAGCACCAGGCTGGCGGTCACCACCAGCAGCACCACCGTGAGGGTGTTGACGCCGCCCCAGCGGTCGGAGATCCAGCCGCCCGCGACGCGCACCGCCGCACCCATGAAGGCCGCGAGCATGGTCAGCTGGCCGGCCTGCACCTTGCTCACGCCGAACTGGTCGTAGTAGTAGGAGGGCAGGAAGGTCGTGAGGCCGATGAAGCCGCCGAAGGTCACGCCGTAGATCAGGCTGAACACCCAGCCGTCCTTCTCGAACAGGCAGGCGATGTGCTCGCGGAAGCTCGAATGCGCGTTCACGTCCGGCGGCTCCTTGGCGAAGAGCACCATCACCACCATCGGAATCAGGATGGCGATGGCGGCCACGCCGTACACCGCCTGCCAGCCCAGCCAGTTGGCCAGCGGCGGCGCCACCAGCACCGACACGGCCGTGCCCACGTTGCCCGCGCCCACCAGGCCCATGGCCAGGCCCTTGTGCTGCGGCGGGAACCAGCCCGAGCCCAACGACAGCGCCACGCCGAAGCTCGCGCCCGCGATGCCCAGCAGCACGCCCATGGCGAGCAGGTCGTTGAAGCTCTTCACGAAGAAGAAGCCGAAGAGCATCGCCACCGCGATCAGCGCCATCTCCACCAGCGTGGCCTTCTTGCGGCCGATGTACTGCGACAGGATGCCCAGCGGAAAGCGCATGAGCGCGCCTGCGATGATCGGCACCGACAGCATCAGGCCCTTCTGTGCCGGCGAGAGGCTGAAGGTCTCGCCGATGAAGGGCGCCATGGCGCCGTTGAGCACCCAGATGCAGCAGGAGAACGAGAAGTACAGGAAGGCCGCGAACAGTGTCGGACTGTGGCCTGACTGCAAGAAATTCCTGAAACCTGACATGGCGTTCAAAGATGCAAAAAGCCGCGGCGCGGCCCTGGGGAGGCCGTGTCGACGGACGGGGTTGGGAGCGGAGTGCCGGCAGCGGACGCTGTCGACGTGGGGGTGCGCGCGGCATGTGCGTTGCCGGGCCGGATGCAGGAGCCTGCAGCCTCTTCACCAAAGCGGTGCTTCGTTACACCGCGCCCTGTTTCATGCAAGAGGCGTGCCTGCCGATTCGCGCGGGCGTGGCCTATGCTCGCGGTGCGCTCCCGCACCGCTTCTTTTCCACGATGTCCCTTCTCGTTGTTCTGCCCGATGAAACCGCCGGCCTCGTGCTGCCAGAGGCGCTGGCGAAGGCCCTGTCCGGTGCGGGAATCGATGTGCTCGCGGTTGCCGATTGCGCCGGCTTCGCGCGGCAGGTCGAGGCGCTTTCCCCTCGGCAGGCGCTGATCTTCCTGCCTCTGCCTACGCCCGCGCTGTTCGACACCTTGCACAGCTGGGCTGGCGTGCCGCCGTGCGCGCTGAGCCTTGTCAGCGAGCCGCTGAGCGCCGCGCAGCACGAGGAACTGGTCGCGCTCGGCGTGCATGCCTGGATGCCGGCCGGCACCGTCGATGCCGGATCGCTCGCTCCAGTGATCGCGCGTGCGCGCTCCCGCTGGCAGCGCGAAGCCGCGCTGCGCACCGAACTGGAGAACCTGCGCACCCGCATGGACGAGCGCAAGTGGGTCGATCGCGCCAAGGGCCTGCTGATGTCCGCGCGCGGCATCGGCGAGGACGAAGCCTTCGGCCTGCTGCGCGGCGCCGCGATGCACGCGAACCTGCGGCTCGGAGAGGTGTCGCGCTCGGTGATAGAGGCCGCGCAGTGGGCGGACGCCATCAACCGCGCCGGGCAGCTGCGCATGCTCTCGCAGCGGCTGGTGCGCGTGGCGGCGCAGCTGCTGGGCGGCATCGACGCGCAGCGCGCCCGGCTGCTGCGCACGCAGTCTTCCGAGCGTGTGCAGCAGAACCTGGATCATCTGGCGGCCCTCGGGCTTGGTGCTGCCGGCGTCGAGGCGCTCGCGCAGGCGCAGGCCGCGTGGCGCGGGCTGGCCGATGCGCTCACGGCGAAACCGACTGCTACAGGGCTGGCCGACATCGACCGGCGTGCCGAAGTGCTGCTGGAGGCTGCCGAGGCGCTGACCGAGGCGCTGGAAACCTCGGGCGCGCGCCGCGCGCTGCGCATCGTCAACATCTGCGGGCGGCAGCGCATGCGCGCGCAGCGGCTCGCGAAGGACGCGCTGCTCGCGGCGGCGCTGAAGGAAGAAGCGGCCAAGGCGCGGCTGGTGCCGACCATGGCCGAGTTCGAAGCCGCCCTGCTCGAACTGGAGCGCGCGCCGCTGAGCACCGCAGAGATCCGCGCCGCGCTGGCGAGCGCGCGCGACGAATGGCTGCGGCTGGTCGGCGGCGTGCAGGCGCTGGACAGCGCCGATGGCCGCGCCACGCTGGTGCGTTCCAGCGAGGCGCTGGTCGACACCTTCGAACGCCTCACGGCGTCGTACGAGCACAGCCTCCAGGTCATCATGTCGTGACGCCTCCGGTGCCGGCGCTCGGTCTGCGTCAGGCCGCGACCTTCTCCACGTGCGCCTGGCGCGTGTAGAGGAAGTCGATCACCGCCTTGCGCGCGTGCACGTAGACAGGGTCCTCGGCCAGTTCGACGCGGTTGCGCGGGCGGGGAATGTCCACCGACAGCACGTCGCCGATGGTGGCGGCCGGGCCGTTGGTGAGCATCACGATGCGATCGCTCAGCAGCACGGCCTCGTCCACGTCGTGCGTGACCATGACGACAGTGCTGTGCGTCTTCTGCACGATGGCCAGCAGCTCGTCCTGCAGCTTGGCGCGGGTGAGGGCGTCGAGCGCGCCGAAGGGCTCGTCCATCAGCAGCACCTTGGGCTCCATCGACAGCGCGCGCGCGATGCCTACGCGCTGCTTCATGCCGCCGGAGATTTCGCCGGGGCGCTTCTGCGCGGCGGGCGTGAGGCCCACCAGCGCCAGCGCGGCGTCGGTGCGCGCGCGAAGCTGCGCCTTGCTCTCGGTGGCCGCGAACACGCGCTCGACCGCGAGGTAGACGTTCTCGAAGCAGGTGAGCCAGGGCAGCAGCGAGTGGTTCTGGAACACCACCGCGCGCTCGGGGCCGGGGCCCTTGATCTCCTTGTTGGCGCACAGCAGCGCACCCTCGGTGGGCGTGGTGAGCCCGGCGATCAGGTTCAGCAGCGTCGACTTGCCGCAGCCCGAGTGCCCGATGAGCGTGATGAACTCGCCCTTGGCCACGTTCAGGTTCACGTCGCGCAGCGCTACGAAGCGGCCCTTGGGCGTCTTGAAGGCCTGCTCGACGCCGTGGATCTCGATGTACTTGGTGTCGTTCATGATGTGTGCTCCTGGATGCGGGGACAGAACGCAGAAGAAAGACAAAAACTACGCAGAAGTCGCAGAAGGAAGACCGAAGATTTTTTGTTTCTCTTCTGCGACCTTCGCGGAACCTTTGCGATTTCTGCGTTCGGCTGTCCGAATCTGTCTTCAGCTCAGCCCTTCACTTCGTCGAAGGTGAAAGCCGTCGCCAGCTTGATGAGCGCGAACTCCAGCACCAGGCCGACGATGCCGATCACGAAGATCGCGATGATGATGTTGGCGACGTTGAGGTTGTTCCACTCGTCCCACACCCAGAAGCCGATGCCCACGCCGCCGGTGAGCATCTCGGCGGCCACGATCACCAGCCAGGCGGTGCCCACGGCCAGACGCACGCCGGTCAGCATGTAGGGCAGCACGGCGGGAAAGAGGATCTTGGTGAGGATCTTCCATTCGCTGAGGTTCAGCACCTTGGCCACGTTCATGTAGTCGGTGGGCACGCGCTGCACGCCCACGGCGGTGTTGATGACCATCGGCCAGATCGAGCAGATGAAGATGGTCCAGATGGCGGCCGGGTTGGCGCCCTTGAACACCAGCAGGCCGATGGGCAGCCAGGCCAGCGGCGAGACCGGGCGCAGCAGGCTGATGAGCGGGTTGAACATGCGCGAGAGGAACTCGAAGCGCCCGATGGCGAAGCCCGCCGGAATGCCCACCAGCGCCGCGAGGCCGAAGCCCAGCGCCACGCGCTGCAGGGACGAGAGCACGTTCCAGCCCACGCCCTGGTCGTTGGGGCCCTTGCTGTAGAACGGGTCGCTGAACACCGTCACCGCCTGCTGCCAGGTGGCCGCGGGCGTCGGGAAGCCGGTGGTGCTCTTCATGGCCACCACCTCCCAGATCAGCAGCAGCAGGCCGAAGCCCGCCAGCGGCGGCAGCACGCGCATCCAGAAGGCGCGCAGGTCGATGGGCGCGCGCGCCCTTGGTTCGGGTGCAGGGGCGGGAGCCGGCTGGGGCGTGGCCAGCTTGGAGGCGGCCGCCTTGGCCGGGGCGGAGGGCGCCGCCTGCGCGGCGGCCACATCGAGCGGCGAGTGGAAGACTGCGCTGACCATGGTGTTCTCCCTATGCATGGAGCTTGAAGGATTCGGCGTACTTCTTCGGGTCCTTGCCGTCCCAGACGGAGCCGTCGAAGAGCTTGCTGCTGCGCATCGCGTCCTTGGGCACCGGCGTCTGCGTGGCGGCGGCGGCCTGCTTGTAGATGTCGATGCGGTTGATCTCGGTGGCCACCTTCAGGTAGTCGGGGTGCTCCTTCAGCAGGCCCCAGCGCTTGTGCTGCGTGAGGAACCACATGCCGTCCGACAGGTACGGGAAGTTCACGGCGCCGCCGTTGTAGAACTTCATGTGGTTGGGGTCGTCCCAGCTCTTGCCCAGGCCGTTGGTGTAGCGGCCCAGGATGCGCTGGTTGATTGCGTCCACGCTGGTGTTGACGTAGCTCTTGTCGGCGATGGTCTCGGCCATCTTGTTCTTGTTCTGCAGGCCGGTGTCGATCCACTTGCCGGCCTCGAGGATGGCGGCGGTCACGGCGCGCGCGGTGTTCGGGTACTTCTTCGCGAACTCGGCCGTGGTGCCCAGCACCTTCTCGGGGTGGTCCTTCCAGATGTCCTGCGTGGTGATGGCGGTGATGCCGATGCCGTCCATGATCGCGCGCTGGCCCCAGGGCTCGCCCACGCAGTAGCCGTCCATGTTGCCCACGCGCATGTTGGCGACCATCTGCGGAGGCGGCACGGTGATGTTCTTCACATCCTTGAACGGGTCGATGCCGGCCGATGCGAGCCAGTAGTACAGCCACATGGCGTGCGTGCCGGTGGGGAAGGTCTGGGCGAAGGTGTATTCGCGCTTCTCGGCGGCGATGAGCTTGGCGAGCGAGGCGGCGTCCACCGCGCCCTTGTCGGCGAGCTTCTTCGACAGCGTGATGGCCTGGCCGTTGTTGTTGAGGGTCATGAGCACGGCCATGTCCTTCTTAGGGCCGCTCAGGCCCAGGTGCATGCCGTAGACCAGGCCGTAGAGCACGTGGGCGAAGTCGAGCTCGCCGTTGGCCAGCTTGTCGCGCACGCCGGCCCAGCTGGCTTCCTTGCTGGGCACGATCTTCACGCCGTACTTCTTGTCGATGCCCAGCACCGAGGCCATCACCACGCTGGCGCAGTCGGTCAGCGGGATGAAGCCGATCTTCACTTCCTCCTTCTCGGGCTTGTCGGAGCCCTGGGCCCAGACGGCCGCGCGCAGGGCGGGGTCGATGCCGGCGGCGCCGATGGCAGCGGCTTGCAGCACGCGGCGTCGGCTGAGGCGGGTTTTGAGCAGGTCGGTCATGGGGCGGGCTCCGGTTGAAGACAAACAACAAAGAAGAAAGACAAAAACGAAAAGGCGTCCGCACCACGCACGGGCTGCTCGAAAACGAGCCCTTGCGGGATGGGGACGCCTTTGTCCGGTTTCGGTGGGAAGCACCCGCCGTTGGGTGCCGCCTGCCTGAAGGCCTTCGGGGCCTGCGAAACTTTCGCTTGCAAGCGGTGTGCCAGCCTTCGGGAACCGGAGCCGCTATCAGGAAAGTAGCTGCGCGTGGCCGAGGATCGCGGGGCAGGGGCCTTTCGTACGTACAGGGCCGGCGGGCGCGGTTGGCACGGTTGTTGTGCAGTGCACCAAGTTGAACGGCATTGCCCGCCGCGGTTGCCTCAGCGCGGCGGGGCGCGGTCGAGCATGGGCAGGTAGTCGGCCATCGCGAGCATCGACTCGGCCACATCCAACAGCCTGCGCTTCTGGTTCATGGCGGTCTGGCGCAGCATCTTGTGCGCCTCTTCCTCGCTGAGGCGGCGGTGCGCCATCAAGAGCCCCTTGGCGCGCTCGACGATCTTGCGTTCGTTGAGCGAGGCGCGCACGGTTTCGAGCTCGTCGCTCATGGCCTGCAGGCGCTGCGACTGCTCGCGGACCATGTCGAGCACCGAGCGCTCCAGGTGTCGGCCGAACTGGGCAGGTGCGGCCGCCTGCGCGTCGGCGTCGTCGAAGAAGAGGGCGCCGGCCTGCGGCGTGAGCGTGTCCAGCAACTGGCGGTATTCGCGCAGTTCGCTGCGGGCCTGCGCGGTCTTGTGCTCGCACAGCGTGCGCAGGTCGCAGGCGAGGCGGTCTTCGACGGTCTTCATGGCGTCGATGCGGCGGGTGCAGCAGTCGAACCAGGCCTGGCTCAGCGCCACGTCGGCCGGCGCCGCGATGCCGCCGCGCCGGCGGATGCGTTCGAGCTCGGCCACCTCGGCGTCGGGCTGGCTGTCGCGCCAGAGCGCGAGCACCGCCTCGCCCGAGAAGTCGGTGAAAACCTGGAAGCAGCGTTCCTGCGATTCGATCAGGTGCAGCCACTGCAGGCGCTGCGCCTCGTCGCTGCGGCCCAGCGCGAGCGCTGCGGCGCCGAAGGCGCGCTCCTGGCCGGCGAACTCCTTGCCCTGCATGAAGTTGAACATCGCCACCAGCAGGCGCGAGATCTCGGGGGCGGTGGCGCCGTCGGCCGCCTCGAACACCACCGAGAGCAGGCCGGCGACCAGCTTGGCGAAGGCGGCGGTGGACTGGGCGGGCTTCAGCTCCAGCGCGTCGATGCGGCGGCGCAGGGCGGGCAGGGCGTCCAGGCCCGGCAGCACCCAGGCGATGCGGCTGAAGAGGCGCGCGTTGTTGCCGGCGTCGGCACCACGGTGGTAGTTGTCGGCTTCGAGCTGGTCGAAGCCGGCTCGCACTTCCTGCTCCAGCACGAGGCACTCGGCGATCTGCGGGCCGCGCTGCTCGGCGAAGCGGCTGCCGCGCGAGGTGAGGAACATGTTCGACATGCCGCGCTCGCGCTGCAGCGCATGGACCAGCCGGCCGATCACGCCCACCAGCTCGCTGGTGCGGGCGAGCCGGTCCAGCTCGTCGATTTCGCAGCGGCGGGCGGCGATGAGGAAGCTCAGTCCGGATTTCATGGTGGGGCGGTTCTCGAGAGCGGCACTGCAACATCCGTGCCGTTTGCCCCTTCGCGGGCGCCGGCCAGGGGGCGCCGCCTACACTCGGCGGCATGCTCTTGTTGGGAATCGAATCATCCTGCGATGAAACCGGCGTGGCGCTGGTCGAGTCGCAAGGCGACGCGCTGCCGGTGCTGCGTTCGCACGCGCTGCACAGCCAGATCGCCATGCATCAGGCCTACGGCGGCGTGGTGCCCGAGCTGGCCAGCCGCGACCACATCCGCCGCGTGCTGCCGCTGACCGAGACGGTCATGGCCGAAGCCGGCCGCTCGCTCGGCGAGATCGACGTGGTGGCCTACACGCGCGGGCCTGGGCTGGCGGGCGCACTGCTGGTGGGCGCGGGCGTGGCCTGCGCGCTGGGCGTGGCGCTGGGCAAGCCGGTGCTGGGGGTGCATCACCTCGAAGGGCATCTGCTGTCGCCGTTCCTGAGCGCCGATCCGCCGGAATTTCCGTTCGTCGCGCTGCTGGTGTCGGGCGGCCACACGCAGCTGATGCGGGTGGATGGCGTGGGGCGCTACGAGCTGCTCGGCGAGACCATCGACGACGCGGCCGGCGAGGCCTTCGACAAGAGCGCCAAGCTGATGGGCCTGCCGTACCCGGGCGGGCCTTGGCTCGCGAAGCTGGCGGAAGGCGGCGATGCCGCGGCCTTCAAGCTGCCGCGGCCGCTGCTGCACAGCGGCGATCTCGACTTTTCCTTCGCCGGCCTGAAGACGGCCGTGCTCACGCAGGCCAGGAAGCTGGGCGACGAGCTCGAAGTGCGCAAGGCGGACCTGGCGGCGTCCACGCAGGCGGCCATCGTCGAGGTGCTGCTGAAGAAATCGCTCGCGGCGCTCGACCAGACCGGCCTGAAGCGGCTGGTGGTGGCGGGCGGCGTTGGGGCCAACAGGAGCCTGCGCGAGCAACTAAACGCCGCGTGCGCCAAGCGCAAGGTGCGCGTGCACTACCCCGAGCTGCACCTGTGCACCGACAACGGCGCCATGATCGCCATGGCCGCCGCGATGCGCCTGCAATCAGGCCTGTCGCAGGCGAGCGAGCGCTATGCCTTCGACGTCAGGCCGCGATGGCCCATGGCGTCGCTTTCGGTGCCTGAGACGGCGCTACCTGAGACTGCGTAATCGTTTGCTTAGACGGCCGGCCGACGGCCGGCAGCGGCAATACGTCCAGCACATTGCGCCAGAGCTGGCGCCATTGCGGCCAGTCGTGGCCGCCCTCGATCGTGAAGACCTGCTCCGGCGGCAGGGCGTCTGCCAGCAGCTTGTGGTTGCTCGCGAAGCGGTCTTCCAGCCCGAAGCCCAGGTAGAGCCGCGGCAGGTTCTTCGACGGCTTTGCCGACAGGTACTGCTGGAAGAAGGGCCAGAGCTTGCGGTCGGGCTCCTCGTCGGGCAGCGGACCGGTGGGCGCCTGCCAGGCACGCAGGCCGCCGGCCTTCTTGATCTCCGCGCCGAGCACGCGCCGGCCCAGGTAGGGCGCGAGCGCCACGATGCCGTCCACCGAGCCCGGCCGCGCCAGTTCGTGGATCAGCGCACCGAAGCCGCCGATGGAGATGCCCACGAGCCAGATCGACTTGTAGCCCTTGGCGCGCTGCGGCTCGATGACCTCGGTGTGCAGGCGGTCGCTCAGGGTCTGCTCGTAGTAGTAGGAGACGTCCGCGTCCACCAATAGCGCATCGGCCGCCAAGTGGCGTTCGCGCACGGCGGCGATGAAGCCCTCGCGCTCGAACTCGTCGGGCTTGAGGTACGCGCCCGGCAGGAACACCAGGAGCGTGTCGGATTGTTCGTTGGGATTTGCGGGCTGCAGATGAGTTTTCATGGTGCCTTGAGGGGGCACCCGAACCGCACCGTCGGGAAATCAGTGCGTTTACAAGACGCCCACGAAGAAGAAAGTTCTAAAAAAACGTCACATCATGTGACGTTAATCCAGCGCTATTGTGAATAAGGTGCTCGTTTAATGTCAAAAACGAGGTCTTACTAACATTTTCCTCTTGTGGGCTTAGGCCTGTTTAGTTGATTTGCAACTGCGTGGCCTGGCTCACCGGCACCAGCTTGCCGAGCTTCAGCGTAAGCACGCCGTTCTCGAGCTTCGCTTCGCTGGCGGCCACGTCGATGTCCTGCGGCAATTCGTAGGCGGCCTTGAACTGGCGCTTGGCTTCGGCCTTGCTCTCGATGCGCAGCACGGCGCCTTCGATGCTGATGGCGAGGTCTTCACGCGCGAAGCCCGGCACGTCGAGCGAGAGGGTCCAGCTCTTGTCGTCCTGCTCCACGAGGGGCGAACGGCGGGTGCCTGCGAAGGCCTCTGCGGCGAAGCGCTCGAATGCGCGGTCGTAGGCGCGGGGAGCGAAGCGGGCGGTGCGAAGGGTGGGGGCGAAAAACATGGTGAAGAACTCCTGAATGAACACAATGGGGACAAGAAATGTGTGTCCCTTACACTGCGCGGCCGTTCCATCGTGAGCGCCGCTTGAGACCTCATCTAGGCGCAGCGGCACGCGTTTCAAGACAATGAATCCCCCCTTTAATTTGCGTCGCGAGACCTTGAAATTCGCGGCGCTGGCGCTATGCGCGAGGCCCCTCGCGGCGCTTGCTCAGACGCCTGCGGCACCCATTCGCCTGGCCCTCATCGAAAGCATGAGCGGGCCTTTCGCCAACACCGGGGAGGCCGTGTTCCGCAACCTGCTGTGGGCGGTGGAGCGCGTGAATGCGCGTGGCGGTGTGAAGCTGCCGGGCGTTCCCGGCGGCGCGCGGCCGCTGCAACTCGACCGCTACGACAGCAAGGGGCAGAACGAGGAAGCGCTCTCCGCGCTGCGCGCCGCGCTGGACGACGGCGCGCGCGTCGTGCTGCAGGGCAACTCTTCGGCCACTGCAGCGGCGCTGATCGATGCCATCGACAAGCACAACGAGCGCGACCCTTCGCGGCGCGCGATCTTCCTCAACTACGCGGCGGTGGACCCCGCACTTACCAACGAGCGCTGCAGCTTCTGGCACTTCCGCTTCGACGCGCATGCCGACATGCGCATGGCCGCGCTGATGGACGTGATGAAGGACGACGCGGCGCTCAAGCGCGTCTACCTGATCGGACAGGATTACAGCTTCGGCCAGGCCGTGCTGCGCGAGGCGCGCCGGCAGCTGGGCGCGCGGCGGCCCGACGTGGAGATCGTCGGCGACGAACTGCACCCCATGGGCAAGGTGAAGGACTTCGCACCCTACGCCACGAAGATCATCGCCAGCGGTGCGCAGGCCGTGATCACCGGCAACTGGGGCAACGACCTCACGCTGCTGGTGAAGGCCGCTCGCGAGGCGGGTTTCGGCGGCAGCTTCTACACCTTCTATGGCAATGCGCTGGGCGCGCCGGCGGCCATCGCAGACGCGGGCATCGGCCGCGTGGTGGCCGTGGCCGACTGGCTGCCCAATGTGCAGACGGCGCAGTCGGAAGCCTTCTACCGCGCCTTCCGCGCGCGCTTTCCGAAGCCTTCCGACGACTACGTGCATATGCGGCTGCAGCTCATGGTCGAGGCGCTCGCGCAGGCCATCGAGCGCGCTGGCAGCGCCGATGCGTTGCCCGTGGCGCGCGCCCTGGAGCAGGCCGACGTGAGCATGTACGGCCAGCGCGGGCGCATGCGCGCGGCGGACCACCAGTTCCAGCAGCAGCTCGTGGTGGGCGTGATGGACAGGCAGGGCCGGCCGGGCGTGCAGTTCGACGTGGAAGGCTCGGGCTACGGCTTCCGCGTGGTCAAGACCATCGCCCCGGAGCGCGCCGAACTGCCGACCTCGTGCAAGATGAAGAGACCTTGAAGCCGATGACGAACAACAGGAACTGCCTACATGCGTGAAGCCATCCACAACCTCGAAGCATCGAAGATCCGCGAAGTCGCCAATGCCGGCATGGGCCGCGACGACGTGCTGGCCTTCTGGTTCGGCGAGAGCGACGAAGTCACCCCCGAGGTGGTCCGCCAGGCGGCCATCGAATCGCTGCAGCGCGGCGAGACCTTCTATGCCCACAACCTCGGCCTGCCCGAGCTGCGCGAAGCCATCGCGCGCTACACCAGCGCGCTGCACCCCGCCGTCGAGGCGTCGCGCATCGCCGTAACTTCGGGTGGCGTGAGCGCGCTGATGCTGGCGGTGCAGGCGCTGGTCGACGCGGGCGACGAGGTGGTCGCCGTCACGCCGGTGTGGCCCAACCTCACGGCGCAGCCCGCGATCATGGGCGCGCACGTGCGCACGCTGCCGCTGGTGCCGGTGAACGGGCAGTGGACGCTCGACCTGCAGGCGCTGCGCGCGGCGGTCACCTCGAAGACCAGGCTGCTGATCGTCAACGCGCCGAACAACCCGACGGGCTGGACCATGAGCCGCGACGAGCAGCAGGCCGTGCTCGACCACTGCCGCCAGACGGGCACGTGGATCCTGGCCGACGAGGTGTACGAGCGGCTCTATTTCGAGCCCACGCCCAACGCCTGCGCGCCGAGCTTTCTCGACATCTCGAAGCCGGACGACCGGCTCGTGGTCACGCACAGCTTCTCCAAGAGCTTCCTGATGACCGGCTGGCGCCTCGGCTGGTTGGTGCTGCCGCCGTCGATGGTGGAGGGCATCGGCAAGCTGATCGAGTTCAACACCTCGTGCGCCAGCGTGTTCACGCAGCGCGCAGCCATTGCCGCCATCGAGCACACCGCCGAGATCACGCCGCGCGTGGTGGCGCACCTGAAGCAGTGCCGCGATACGCTGGTGCCGCTGCTGGCCGCGCTGCCGGGCGTGCAGGTGGCGCCGGCCAAGGGCGGCATGTACGCCTTCTTCCGGCTCGAAGGCTTCGGCGACTCGCTCGAAGTGGCCAAGCGGCTGGTGGCCGAGGCCGGCCTGGGGCTCGCGCCGGGCAATGCCTTCGCGCCCGAGGCGCAGGGCTGGCTGCGCTGGTGCTTCGCGTCGAAGGATCCGCAGCGGCTGGTGAAGGGCGTGGAGCGGCTGCGCGACTGGCTGGCGCGGCAGAAGTAACACCGGCTGCAACACGGCCGGTCGGCCGGCTGCAATTTCGTTCAATACGCGGCGCGGCCGGGCCGCGAAGCTCGGGCTTTTCTCCACGAAGGCGGAAGGTCCGGGATGTCGCAACGGTTCAAGGGCATGGCGCTTTGTGCGCTGGCAATGGTCACGGTAGGCAGCACGGTGGTGGCCAGCAAGGTCGTCGCGGCGGGGCTACCGCCTTTCACTGCGACGGCGCTGCGCTTCGCGCTGGCGCTGCCGGTCTTTCTCGTGCTGCTGCGGTTGACCCGTACGCCATGGCCTCGGCCCGATCGGCGCGACCTGGCGCTGCTGGTGTGCCAGGCGGGGCTGGGGAGCGTGGGTTACACGGTGCTGCTGATCCTCGGCGTGCGCTGGGCGCCGGCCGCCAGCGCGGGCGTGGTGGCGGGCACCTTGCCGGCGGTGGCCGCGCTGGTGGCGGTGGTCGCGCTGCGGGAGCGGCCGGGGCGGTATCTGGTGGGCAGCATCGTGCTGGCGACGGTCGGGGTGCTGGCGATCAGCTGGCCCGGGGGCGGTGCGGCGGCTGGATCGAGCTCCCCGGCGGCGCTGGCAGGCAACCTGCTGGTGCTGGGTGCGGTGATCTGCGAGGCGATGTTCATCCTGCTCAACAAGCGGCTGCGGGTTCCGGTGCGGCCGCTGGCGCTTTCTACGCTGATGACGGCGTTCGGGCTGTTGCTTTCGCTGGTTCCGGCTCTTTTCGAGCGGGCCTGGGAGCGGCCTTTGCCCGCCGAGGCGCTGGCCGGCGTCGCCTACTACGCGCTGGTGCCCACGGTACTGGGCTTCGTACTGTGGTTTGCCGGGTCTTCCCGGCTGAACGGGGCAGAGGCGGCGCTGTTCACGGCCGTCCTGCCGGTCTCGGCGCTGGTGCTGGCGGCGCTGTGGCTGGGCGAGAGCATCAGCGCGGCGCAGATCGGCGGGGCGGCCTGCGTGCTGGGCGCGGTGGGGCTGGCGTCGCTCGACGGGAGGCCTGCCCGTGCTTCCAAGGGGGTAAAAGGGCCGGGCGGGGCGGTCGGGCTATAATCCCAAGGCTTTGCATGCCGCAAGGCGCACGGCGAGGGCAGTTCCAGTCCTGGCCGCAAGTCAAACATCCAGGAACAAGGAAATCAACATGATCGCAGCCTCCATCAAGGCCGAAGTTGTCAAGGACAACGCCCGCGCCGCCAACGACACCGGCAGCCCCGAAGTGCAAGTCGCACTGCTGACCGCCCGCATCAACGAGCTCACCCCCCACTTCAAGACGCACGCCAAGGACCACCACGGTCGTCGCGGCCTGCTGCGCATGGTGAGCCGCCGCCGCAAGCTCCTCGACTACCTCAAGTCCAAGGACGCCGACCGTTACACCGCGCTGATCGCCAAGCTGGGTCTGCGCAAGTAATCCAAATCGCATGAAAAAACGCCTGGGTTAGTCCGCTAGCTCAGGCGTTTTTTACTTCGCGATCCACTTTCGGAGTGCCCAAACAGAGCGAAGCTGTGTCATTCCAATGAAGTTCGCCCCGAGCTTCGCTGGAATGGCATCGTGTTCTGAGAAGCCTCCGTCACCTGCGGACTCCGTGTAGTTCGCTATCAAAACAGGAGCAAAACATGAGCCTCTTCAACAAAGTCACCAAGTCGTTCCAATGGGGCGGCAAGACCGTGGTCATGGAAACGGGCGAGATCGCCCGCCAGGCCAGCGGCGCCGTGCTCGTCGACATCGAGGGCACCGTCATCCTCGCGACCGTGGTCGCCTCCAAGTCGGCCAAGCCCGGCCAGGACTTCTTCCCGCTGACCGTCGACTACATCGAGAAGACCTATGCCGCGGGCAAGATCCCCGGCAGCTTCTTCAAGCGCGAAGCCAAGCCCAGCGAGCATGAAACGCTGACCAGCCGCCTGATCGACCGCCCGATCCGTCCGCTGTTCCCCGAAGGCTTCCTGAACGAAGTGCACGTGGTCGTGCACACGATCTCGCTGAACCCCGAAGTCGACGCCGACATCGCCGCCATGATCGGCGTGAGCGCCGCCCTGTCGATCTCCGGCGTGCCGTTCAACGGCCCGATCGGTGCCGCCCGCGTGGGCTACATCAACGGCCAGTACGTGCTGAACCCGGGCCAGACCGCCCGCAAGGATTCGCAGATGGACCTCGTCGTGGCCGGCACGCAAGCCGCCGTGCTGATGGTCGAGTCCGAAGCCCTGCAGTTGAGCGAAGAAGTCATGCTGGGTGGCGTGGTGTTCGGCCACGAGCAGGCCAACATCGCCATCGACGCGATCCATGAACTCGTGCGCGACGCCGGCAAGCCGGTGTGGGACTGGCAAGCGCCTGCCGAAGACGAAGCCTTCGTCGCCAAGGTCAAGGGCCTGG
The DNA here is from genome assembly GCF_041154425.1 of Variovorax sp. V15. Taxonomy (NCBI): domain Bacteria; kingdom Pseudomonadati; phylum Pseudomonadota; class Betaproteobacteria; order Burkholderiales; family Comamonadaceae; genus Variovorax; species Variovorax sp. V15. The sequence goes on along the minus strand of NZ_AP028659.1, from coordinate 4,233,501 downwards.
CCGAAGACAAGCTGCGCGCCGTCTACCAGATCCGCAGCAAGCAGGCCCGCACCCAGGCCCTGCGCGAAGCCAACGCCAGTGTGCTCGAGGCCCTGAAGGCCGAAGGCGCCGAATTCGACTCCGGCAAGGTCTCCGACCTGCTGTTCGCCATCGAATCGAAGATCGTGCGCAGCCAGATCCTGTCGGGCGAGCCGCGCATCGACGGCCGCGACACGCGCACCGTGCGTCCCATCGAAATCCGCAACTCGGTGCTGCCCCGCACCCACGGCTCGGCCCTGTTCACGCGCGGCGAGACGCAGGCGCTGGTCGTGACCACGCTGGGCACCGAGCGCGACGCACAGCGCATCGACGCGCTGGCCGGCGAGTACGAAGACCGCTTCCTGTTCCACTACAACATGCCTCCCTTCGCCACCGGTGAGGTGGGCCGCATGGGCTCCACCAAGCGCCGCGAAGTGGGCCACGGCCGCCTGGCCAAGCGCGCGCTGGTCGCCGTGCTGCCGAACAAGGAAGAGTTCCCGTACACGGTCCGCGTGGTGTCGGAGATCACCGAGTCGAACGGCTCGTCGTCGATGGCATCGGTGTGCGGCGGCTGCCTCTCGATGATGGACGCCGGCGTGCCCATGAAGGCGCACGTGGCCGGCATCGCCATGGGCCTGATCAAGGAAGACAACCGCTTCGCGGTGCTGACCGACATCCTGGGCGACGAGGATCACCTGGGCGACATGGACTTCAAGGTGGCCGGTACGACCAACGGCATCACCGCCTTGCAGATGGACATCAAGATCCAGGGCATCACCAAGGAAATCATGCAGGTCGCGCTGGCACAGGCCAAGGAAGCGCGCATGCACATCCTCGGCAAGATGCAGGAAGCGATGGGCGAGGCCAAGTCCGACGTGTCGCAGTTCGCACCGCGCCTGACCACGCTGAAGATCAACCCCGAGAAGATCCGCGACGTGATCGGCAAGGGCGGCGCGGTCATCCGCGGCCTGCAGGAAGAAACCGGCACGACGATCAACATCGACGAGGACGGCACCATCACCATCGCCTCGACCGATCCGGAAAAGGCCGAGATGGCCAAGAAGCGTATCGAGCAGATCACTGCCGAAGTCGAAATCGGCAAGGTCTACGAAGGCCCGGTCACCAAGATCCTGGACTTCGGTGCGCTCATCAACCTGCTGCCCGGCAAGGACGGCCTGCTGCACATCAGCCAGATCGCGCACGAACGCGTCGAGAAGGTGACCGACTACCTGAGCGAAGGCCAGATCGTGAAGGTCAAGGTCCTCGAGACCGACGACAAGGGCCGCGTCAAGCTGTCCATGAAGGCCCTGACCGAGCGTCCGGCCGGCATGGAGTTCAGCGAGCGTCCCCCGCGCGAAGACCGTGGTGACCGCGGCGAGCGTCGTGAGCGTGGCGACCGCGGAGACCGCGGTGATCGCGGCGAGCGTGGTGGTGATCGCGGCGGCGATCGCGGCGAACGCGCGCCTCGCTTCAACGAACAGCAGCAACAGCCGCGCAGCGAAGTGCCGGCCGGCGAGCAGCCGCAGCAGCAAGCTCCGCGCGAGCCTCAGGAGTAAGAAGGGTGCGAGGGTGGCGGCTGTGCATGCAGCCGCCATTGCTGCCTCTTCATCTTTTGAACGTCAAGCTGCGCCCCATCTGCGGGCGCTGGAGGCCGAAAGACCATGAAAGCCATTGAAATCACTTCGTACGGCGCCCCCGAGGTGCTGCGCGTCGCCGAGCGTCCCGACCCCGTCGCGGGCGCCGGCGAACTGCTGATCCGCGTTGCGGCGAGTGGCGTCAATCGCCCCGACGTGTTGCAGCGCAAGGGGCACTACCCGGTGCCGCCGGGCGCGTCCGATCTGCCTGGCCTCGAAGTGGCTGGCGAGATCGTGTCGGGCGATGCCGCGGCGCTGGCAGAGGCCGGCTTCAAGGTCGGCGATCGCGTCTGCGCGCTGATTGCCGGCGGCGGCTATGCCGAGCTGTGCGTGGCGCCCGTGGCGCAATGCCTGCCAGTGCCCAAAGGGTGGAGCGATCTCGAAGCGGCCTCTCTGCCCGAGACCTTCTTCACCGTCTGGAGCAACGTGTTCGAACGCGGCCGCCTCCAGAAGGGTGAGACGCTGCTCATTCAGGGCGGCTCGAGCGGCATCGGCGTCACGGCGATCCAGATCGCCAAGGCGCTCGGCGCGACCGTGATCGTCACGGCCGGCAGCGACGACAAGTGTGAAGCTTGCCTCAAGCTCGGCGCCGACCACGCCATCAACTACCGCACCAGCGACTTCGTCGAAGAGGCGAAGAAACTCACGGACGGCAAGGGCGTGGACGTGGTGCTCGACATGGTCGCTGGCGACTACGTGGCGCGCGAGGTCGAATGCCTGGCCGAAGATGGCCGTCTGGTCATCATCGCGGTGCAGGGCGGCGTAAAGAGCGAGATCAATGCGGGTCTCGTGCTGCGCAGGCGGCTCACGATCACCGGCTCGACGCTTCGTCCGCGGCCCGTGGCGTTCAAGGGCGCCATTGCCAGGGCGTTGCGCGAGAAGGTGTGGCCGCTGCTGGAAAGCGGCGCGATCAAGCCCGTGATCCACAGCACCTTTGCCGCGGCGGGTGAGCCAAGCGGCGCGGCCCAGGCTCATGCGCTGATGGAATCGAACCAGCACATCGGCAAGATCGTGCTGACATGGTGACGAGAAGAACGCGATGACAACGAAGAAGAAACTGATCGCCGGCAACTGGAAGATGAACGGCGGCCTGGCTGCCAACGAGGCGCTGGTGAAGGCCCTCCAGCAGGGCCTGGCCGCGAGCCCGGCCGCGTGCGACGTGGCGCTGTGCGCGCCCGCTCCGTATTTCGCGCAGCTGCAGTCGCTGCTGGCGGCTTCGCCGGCCTTGGCGCTCGGCGCGCAGGATGTCTCGGCGCACCCGCAAGGCGCGTTCACGGGCGAGCAATCGGCCGCGATGCTGAAGGACTTCGGCGTGCGCTATGCGATCGTCGGCCACTCCGAGCGTCGCCAGTACCACGGCGAGAGCGACGAAGCGGTCGCTGCCAAGACAGCGGCTGCGCTGGCCAACGGCATCACGCCGATCGTCTGCGTGGGCGAGACCCTTGCGCAGCGCGAAGCAGGGCAGACCGAAGAGGTGGTCAAGCGCCAGCTGGCTGCCGTCATTCACGTGAACGGCCATTGCATCAGCGAGATCGTGGTGGCTTATGAGCCTGTCTGGGCCATCGGCACAGGCAAGACGGCCACGCCGGAGCAGGCGCAGGCAGTGCACGCGGTGCTGCGCGCACAACTGCATCACGCGGCTAGCGAGCATGCCGCCGGCATCCGCATTCTTTATGGCGGCAGCATGAACGCGGCGAACGCCGCGGAACTGCTCGCGCAGGCCGACATCGACGGCGGCCTGATCGGCGGCGCGTCGCTCAAGGCGCCCGACTTTCTGCAGATCATTTCCGCCGCTGCGCGTTGAACGCGCACCGGTTGCATCAAATTAGGAGTAAGAACGAATGAACGTGGTCCTCAACCTTCTGGTCGGCGTGCAGATGCTGGCAGCCCTCGCGATGATCGGCCTCATCCTGATCCAGCACGGCAAGGGCGCCGACATGGGCGCGGCCTTCGGCAGCGGCAGCGCCGGCAGCCTGTTCGGTGCCAGCGGCAGTGCCAACTTCCTGTCGCGCACCACGGCAGTGCTTGCCGCGGTGTTCTTCGCTTGCACGCTGCTGCTGGCCTACTTCAGCCATGCGCGTCCTGCTGGCGGCGGCAGTCTTCTGGAGCGTGCCGCAGTGGGTGCGCCTGCTGCGCCGGCCTCCGGTGCTGCGAACGAGATCCCCGGTGCGGCAGCTCCGAATGCGCCTGCTTCGGCTCCTGCAGCCCCTGTTTCGGGCGCGGGGCAGATTCCGGGCAAGTAATCAACTCGTTTTCATGAGTTGCCTGTGAGAAATGGCTCCATTTCAGGGTAAACTCTAAATCTGTTCGGAAAGCCAAATTCCTCTTGCAGGTACCTCATGCCATCCGAGCAGCAAAAACCGCGGTCGTGGTGAAATTGGTAGACACGCTATCTTGAGGGGGTAGTGGCGAAAGCTGTGCGAGTTCGAGTCTCGCCGACCGCACCAAATCTCATCGGCAGAAAACCTCATCCAGAGGTTCTTCCTGCCGGTGGCAAGCGGTGAAAAACTCTCGATGAATCTCGACTCCTACCTCCCCGTCCTTTTGTTCATTCTGGTCGGAGTCGGCGTAGGCGTCGCCCCTCAGGTCATCGGATACATTCTCGGCCCCAACAGGCCCGACACCGCGAAGAACTCCCCGTACGAGTGTGGCTTTGAGGCCTTCGAGGATGCGCGCATGAAGTTCGACGTGCGCTATTACCTCGTCGCGATTCTCTTCATCCTGTTCGACCTCGAAATTGCATTCCTCTTTCCATGGGCTATTGCGCTCAAGGAAATCGGCGCTGTTGGCTTCTGGGCCATGATGATCTTTCTCGCCATCCTCGTCGTGGGCTTCGCCTACGAGTGGAAAAAGGGCGCGCTCGACTGGGAATGACAAGGAAGAAACACGATGGCCATTGAAGGCGTTCTCAAGGAAGGCTTCGTCACCACGACCTACGATTCGGTCGTCAACTGGGCGAAGACTGGTTCTCTCTGGCCGATGACCTTCGGCCTTGCATGCTGTGCGGTGGAGATGATGCACGCGGGCGCCGCGCGCTATGACATCGACCGCTTCGGCATGCTGTTCCGCCCCAGCCCGCGCCAGTCCGACCTGATGATCGTGGCCGGCACGCTGTGCAACAAGATGGCTCCGGCCCTGCGCAAGGTCTACGACCAGATGCCGGAGCCGCGCTGGGTTCTCTCCATGGGTTCGTGCGCGAATGGCGGTGGCTACTACCACTACAGCTATTCGGTCGTGCGCGGCTGCGACCGCATCGTGCCGGTCGATGTCTACGTTCCGGGTTGCCCGCCCACCGCCGAGGCCTTGCTCTACGGCGTGATCCAGCTGCAGCAGAAGATTCGCCGCACCAACACCATTGCCCGCGCCTGAGGGACCGCCGACGATGACTGACTTTGCAATTTCGCCGGAGGTGCTGCGCGCCACCGTCGCCGAGACGCTCGGCGCCAAGGCCAAGAGCGTGACCGTCGCCCTCGACGAGGTGAACGTGGTGGTCGGCGCTGCCGACTACCTCGAGGCTGCACTGCTGCTGCGCGATGCGCCCGGCTGCCGCTTCGAGCAGCTGATCGACCTCTGCGGCATGGACTACTCCGACTACCGTGACGGCGAGTGGCAGGGCGGGCGCTATGGCGTCGTCTCCCATCTGCTGTCGGTGAGTCTCAACCAGCGCGTGCGCCTGACGGTGCTCGCATCGAGCGACGACTTCCCCGTGGTCGACTCGCTGCAGTCCGTGTGGAACTCCGCCACCTGGTTCGAGCGCGAAGCCTTCGACCTCTATGGCATCGTGTTCGAAGGCCACGACGACCTGCGCCGCCTTCTGACCGACTACGGCTTCATCGGCCATCCGTTCCGCAAGGACTTCCCGGTGTCGGGCCATGTCGAGATGCGCTACGACGAAGAGCAGAAGCGCGTGGTCTACCAACCGGTTTCCATCGAGCCGCGCGAAATCACCCCGCGCGTGATCCGCGAAGACAACTACGGCGGCGGTTTGCACTGACTGATATGGCCGAAATCAAGAACTACACACTCAACTTCGGTCCCCAGCACCCGGCAGCGCACGGCGTGCTGCGCCTGGTGCTCGAGCTGGACGGCGAGGTCATCCAGCGCGCCGACCCCCACATCGGCCTGCTGCACCGCGCCACCGAGAAGCTTGCCGAAACGCGCACCTTCATCCAGTCGCTGCCGTACATGGACCGTCTCGACTACGTGTCGATGATGAGCAACGAGCATGCCTACTGCCTGGCCATCGAGCGGATGCTGGGCCTCGAGGTGCCGGAGCGCGCGCAATACATCCGCGTGATGTTCGCCGAGATCACCCGCCTGCTGAACCACCTGCTGTGGCTCGGCGCGCACGGCCTCGACTGCGGCGCGATGAACATGCTCATCTACTGCTTCCGCGAGCGCGAAGACCTGTTCGACATGTACGAGGCCGTTTCCGGCGCGCGCATGCACGCGGCGTACTTCCGTCCGGGCGGCGTGTACCGCGACCTGCCCGACGCGATGCCGCGCTACAAGGTCAGCAAGGTCAAGAACGCGAAGGCCATCGAGAAGCTCAACGAGAACCGCCAGGGGTCGCTGCTCGACTTCGTCGACGACTTCTGCAAGCGCTTCCCGAAGATGGTCGACGAGTACGAGACGCTGCTCACCGACAACCGCATCTGGAAGCAGCGCACCGTCGGTATCGGCGTGGTCTCGCCGGAGCGCGCCCTGAACCTCGGCTTCACCGGCCCCATGCTGCGCGGCTCGGGCATCGAATGGGACCTGCGCAAGAAGCAGCCCTACGACGTCTACGACCGCATGCAGTTCGACGTGCCCGTGGGCAAGACCGGCGACTGCTACGACCGCTACCTGGTCCGCGTCGAGGAGATGCGCCAGGCCAACCGGATCATCCAGCAGTGCTCGGCCTGGCTGCGCGCCAACCCCGGTCCTGTCATCACCGACAACCACAAGGTCGCCGCGCCCGCGCGCGAATCGATGAAGGCGAACATGGAGGAGCTGATCCACCATTTCAAGCTCTTCACCGAAGGCTTCCATGTGCCCGAAGGCCAGGCCTATGCCGCCGTCGAGCACCCGAAGGGCGAGTTCGGCATCTATCTCGTGAGCGACGGCGCCAACAAGCCGTACCGCCTGAAGATCCGCGCCCCTGGTTTCCCGCACCTAGCCGCCCTCGACGAAATGTCGCGCGGTCACATGATCGCCGACGCTGTCGCGGTGATCGGCACGATGGACATCGTGTTCGGCGAGATCGACAGGTGAGAAAGAGCGAATGACTTCCTCGACCCACCATGACACGGCGCCCTCGGCGCCTTCTGCCCCTCTGGAGCCTGCGATCCTCGAGCGCTTTGCGCGCGAGGTGGCGAAGTACCCCGAGGCGGGCAAGCAGTCGGCCGTGATGGCCTGCCTGTCCATCGTCCAGCAGAACGAGGGCTACGTCAGCCTGCAGCGCGAGCGCGAGATCGCCGAGTACCTCGGCATGGCGCCCATTGCCGTGCACGAGGTGACGACCTTCTACAACATGTACAACCAGCATCCGGTGGGCAAGTTCAAGCTCAACGTGTGCACCAACCTGCCTTGCCAGCTGCGCGATGGCGTCACCGCCCTCGTGCATCTCGAGAAGAAGCTCGGCATCAAGATGGGCGAGACCACGCCCGACGGCCTGTTCACCCTGCAGCAGAGCGAATGCCTGGGCGCCTGTGCCGATTCGCCCGTGATGCTGGTCAACGACCGCACGATGTGCAGCTTCATGAGCAACGAGAAGCTCGACCAGCTGGTCGACGGCCTGCGCAACGCCGCGCCGGCCACCAAGGGGGAGGCTTCCTGATGTCACCCGAACAAGTGCTCCAGCAGTTCCAGGCGACGGGCGTCCAGACCTGTTTCCATGACCGCCACATCGAGCCGCAGATCTATGCCGGCCTCGACGGCACCAACTGGCGCCTGGCCGACTACGAGGCGCGCGGCGGCTACCAGGCCCTGCGCAAGATCCTGACCGAGGGCCTCACGCCCGACCAGGTGATCGCCGAGGTGAAGGCCTCCGGCCTGCGCGGCCGCGGCGGCGCGGGCTTCCCAACCGGCCTGAAGTGGAGCTTCATGCCCCGCCAGTTCCCGGGCCAGAAGTACCTCGTCTGCAACTCCGACGAAGGCGAGCCGGGTACGTGCAAGGACCGCGACATCCTGCAGTTCAACCCGCACATCGTGATTGAGGGCATGGCCATCGCCGCGTACGCGATGGGCATCAGCGTGGGCTACAACTACATCCACGGCGAGATCTTCCAGACCTACGAGCGCTTCGAGGAAGCCCTCGAAGAGGCGCGTGCCGCCGGCTATCTCGGCGACAAGATCATGGGCAGCACGTACAACTTCCAGTTGCACGCGGCCCACGGCTTCGGCGCCTACATCTGCGGCGAGGAAACCGCGCTGCTCGAATCGCTGGAAGGCAAGAAGGGCCAGCCGCGCTTCAAGCCGCCGTTCCCCGCCAGCTTCGGCCTGTACGGCAAGCCCACCACCATCAACAACACCGAGACCTTCGCGGCGGTGCCCTGGATCATCCGCAACGGCGGCCAGGCCTACCTCGAGTGCGGCAAGCCGAACAACGGCGGCACCAAGATCTACTCGGTGAGCGGCGACGTCGAGCTGCCCGGCAACTACGAAGTCCCGATGGGCACGCCGTTCTCCAAGCTCCTGGAGCTGGCCGGCGGCGTTCGCAAGGGCCGCACGCTGAAGGCGGTGATTCCCGGCGGTTCGTCCGCGCCGGTGCTGCCCGCGTCGATCATGATGGAATGCACGATGGACTACGACTCCATCTCCAAGGCAGGCTCCATGCTGGGCTCGGGCGCCGTCATCGTGATGGACGACAGCCGTTCGATGGTCGAGTCGCTGCGCCGCCTGTCGTACTTCTACATGCACGAGTCCTGCGGCCAGTGCACGCCGTGCCGCGAAGGCACGGGCTGGCTCTACCGCGTGGTCGACCGCATCCACAACGGGCAGGGCAGGGCGTCCGACATGGATCTGCTGAACTCGGTGGCCGACAACATCCAGGGCCGCACGATCTGCGCCCTCGGCGACGCAGCGGCAATGCCGGTGCGCGCCATGATCAAGCACTTCCGCCATGAGTTCGAGGCCCTGATCCCGGGCTACGTACCGAAAGCGCCCGTCAAGGCCTGAGCGCGAGAAATACACATATGGTTGAAATCGAACTCGACGGCAAGAAGGTCGAAGTCGCCGAAGGCAGCATGGTCATGCACGCTGCCGACAAGGCCGGCACGTACATCCCGCACTTCTGCTATCACAAGAAACTGAGCATCGCGGCCAACTGCCGCATGTGCCTCGTGGACGTGGAGAAGGCGCCCAAGCCGATGCCGGCCTGCGCCACGCCCGTCACGCAGGGCATGATCGTTCGCACCAAGAGCGAGAAGGCCATCAAGGCGCAGCAGTCGGTCATGGAGTTCCTCCTGATCAACCACCCGCTGGATTGCCCGATCTGCGACCAGGGCGGCGAATGCCAGCTGCAGGACCTGGCCGTCGGCTACGGCGGTTCCTCTTCGCGCTACGAAGAGGAAAAGCGCGTCGTCTTCCACAAGGACGTCGGCCCGCTGATCAGCATGGAAGAGATGAGCCGCTGCATCCACTGCACGCGCTGCGTCCGCTTCGGCCAGGAAGTGGCCGGCGTGATGGAGCTCGGCATGTCGAACCGCGGCGAGCACTCCGAAATCGAAACCTTCGTGGGCGACTCGGTCGACTCCGAACTCTCGGGCAACATGATCGACATCTGCCCGGTCGGCGCGCTCACGAGCAAGCCCTTCCGCTACAGCGCCCGCACCTGGGAACTGTCGCGCCGCAAGTCGGTGAGCCCGCACGACTCCACCGGCGCCAACCTGATCGTCCAGGTCAAGAACAACCGCGTGATGCGCGTGGTGCCGCTCGAGAACGAAGACGTCAACGAATGCTGGATCGCCGACCGCGACCGCTTCTCGTACGAAGCGCTCAACGGCCCCGAGCGCCTGACGCAGCCCATGCTGAAGCAGGGCGGCCAATGGCAGCAGGTCGACTGGCAGACGGCACTCGAGTACGTCGCCAACGGCCTCAAGCAGATCAAGGCCGACCACGGCGCGCAGAGCATCGGTACGCTGGTCAGCCCGCACAGCACGCTCGAAGAGCTGCAGCTCGCCGCCATGCTCACGCGTGAGCTCGGCAGCGACAACATCGACTACCGCCTGCGCAATGCCGAATTCGCCGCCTTCGAAGGCGTGCGCTGGCTCGGCACTTCCATCGCGTCGCTCACGCAGCTGCAGCGCGCGCTCGTCGTGGGTTCGAACCTGCGCAAGGAGCACCCGCTGTTCGCGCAGCGCATCCGCCAGGCCGTGCGCAAGGGCGCCGCGCTGTCGGTGATCACTTCGGCCAGCCTGATGGCCGACCGCGACGCCTGGGCCATCAACGTGGCGCAGTCGACCATCGTCGATGCCGGCGAGTGGGTCGAGGCGCTGGCCGCGGTGGCTGCAGCCATCGGCGAAACCAGTGGCGCGGCCGCTCCTCTGGCTCCGAAGAACGCACCGGACGACGTCGCCAAGGCGATCGCTGCCTCGCTGCTGAGCGGCGATCGCAAGGCCATCCTGCTCGGCAATGCAGCCGCGCACCACGCACAGGCCAGCAGCCTGCTGGCGCTGGCCAACTGGATCGGCGCGCAGACCGGCGCCACCGTCGGTTACCTGACCGAGGCGGCCAACACCGTGGGCGCGCAGATCGTCGGCGCGTTCCCGAAGAACGGCGGCCTCGATGCCGGCCGCATGCTCGCCGCTGGCTCGGGCCTGAAGGCCGTGATGCTGCTGAACACCGAGCCGGTGTTCGACTCGGCAGCCGGCGCAGCCGCGGCCGATGTCATCGGCAATGCGCAAATGGTCGTCACGCTGAGCCCCTTCAAGGCAAACCTCGAATTCAGCGACGTGCTGCTTCCGATCGCCCCGTTCAGCGAAACGCCCGGCACCTTCGTCAACGCCGAGGGCCGCGTCCAGGGCTTCCACGCCGTGGTGAAGCCCCTGGGTGAGACCCGTCCGGCCTGGAAGGTGCTGCGCGTGCTGGCCAACCTGCTGGGCCTGCCCGGCTTCGCGTTCGAATCGACCGCCGAAGTGCTGGCCACCGTGGGTGAGAAGGGCGCCGTGCCCGCGAATGCGCTGAGCAACGCCACGTCCGCCACTGCGGTCGCTGCCGACGGCGCGGCTGCTGCACCCGTGGTCGCGAGCATCTACCAGCTGGATTCGATCGTGCGCCGCGCACCATCGCTGCAACTGACTGCCGACGCGCGCAACGCATCGGCTGGCTCCAACGTGACGGCTGGTGCCGAGGAGGCATTGGCATGATCGTCGACACCATTCACGGCTTCGGCCAGGGCCTGGTGGCCGCGGGCTGGTGGACCGGCGTGGTCTGGCCGGTGATCTGGACGCTGATCAAGATCATCATCGTCGTCATCCCGCTGATGCTGGCCGTGGCGTACCTCACGCTGTGGGAGCGCAAGGCCATCGGCTTCACGCAGATCCGCATCGGCCCGAACCGCATCGGACCGCTGGGCCTGCTCCAGCCGATCGCCGACGCGCTCAAGCTGATGACCAAGGAAATCATTCTTCCGACGGTCGCCAACAAGGGCCTGTTCCTGCTCGGCCCGATCATGACCATCATGCCGGCGCTCGCCGCATGGGCGGTGATTCCCTTCGGCCCCGACGTGGCGCTGGCCAACATCAACGCCGGCCTGCTGTTCGTGATGGCCATCACCTCGCTCGAGGTGTACGGCGTGATCATCGCCGGCTGGGCGTCGAACTCGAAGTACGCCTTCCTTGGCGCGCTGCGCGCCTCGGCACAGATGGTGAGCTACGAAATCGCGATGGGCTTCTGCTTCGTCGTGGTGCTGATGGTCACCGGCAGCCTGAACATGACCGAGATCGTCAACGTGCAGGGCAAGGGCATGTTCGCGGACATGGGCATCAGCGTCCTGTCGTGGAACTGGCTGCCGCTGCTGCCGATCTTCGTCGTCTACTTCATCTCGGGCCTCGCCGAAACCAACCGCCACCCCTTCGACGTGGTGGAAGGCGAATCCGAAATCGTGGCCGGCCACATGATCGAGTACTCGGGCATGAGCTTCGCGATGTTCTTCCTGGCCGAGTACGCCAACATGTGGCTTGTCTCGATCCTGACCGTGGTGCTGTTCCTCGGCGGATGGCTGCCCCCGTTCGAGTTCCTGAGCTTCATTCCGGGCTGGATCTGGCTGGGCCTCAAGACCTTCTGCGTGGTCACCATGTTCCTGTGGGTGCGTTCGACGTTCCCGCGCTTCCGCTATGACCAGATCATGCGTCTGGGCTGGAAGATCTTCATTCCCGTCACGCTCGTGTGGCTGGTCGTGGTCGGTGGCTGGATGCAGACGCCGTTCAACATCTGGAAATAACAGGGAGCGCCAACATCATGTCTGCTGCGCACACCGCAACACCATCCGCGCCTTTCTCGCTCAAGGACTTCCTGAGCAGCTTCATGCTGTTCGAGCTGTTCAAGGGCCTGGCCATCACCGGCAAGTACGCCTTCGCCCGCAAGATCACGGTGCAGTTCCCCGAAGAGAAGACGCCGCTGTCGCCGCGCTTCCGCGGCCTGCACGCGCTGCGCCGCTACGAGAACGGCGAAGAGCGCTGCATCGCCTGCAAGCTCTGCGAGGCCGTCTGCCCGGCGCTGGCGATCACCATCGAATCGGACGTGCGCGACGACGGATCGCGCCGCACCACGCGTTACGACATCGACCTGACCAAGTGCATCTTCTGCGGCTTCTGCGAAGAGAGCTGCCCGGTCGACTCGATCGTCGAGACGCACATCTTCGAATACCACGGCGAAAAGCGCGGCGACCTGTACTTCACCAAGGACATGCTGCTGGCCGTGGGCGACCGCTACGAGAAGGAAATCGCAGCGAACAAGGCGGCCGACGCCAAGTACCGCTGACCCGGTTCAGCCCGAAACCCGTACCAATTCGAATTCCAATGGACGTCAAGACCGGTCTGTTCTATCTGTTTGCCGTGGTGCTGCTGTTCGCAGCATTCCGCGTCATCACCGCCCGCAACCCCGTGTACGCCGCGCTGTACCTGGTTCTGGCCTTCTTCCAGGCATCGGCCATCTGGCTGCTGCTGCGCGCCGAGTTCCTCGCGATTTCGCTCGTGCTCGTGTATGTGGGCGCCGTGATGGTGCTGTTCCTGTTCGTGGTGATGATGCTGGACATCAACGTCGACAGCTTGCGGGAGGGCTTCTGGAAGCACTTCCCGCTGGCGGCGGGCGTGGGTGCGCTGATCGCGCTCGAGATGGCGGCGGTGCTCATGGGCGGTTTCCGCCTGGGCGAGGCACCCCGCGCCGCGGCCAATGCGGCAGCGGCCAACACCTCCAATACGCTCGAACTGGGCAAGCTGCTCTACTCCGAATATCTCTACCCGCTGGAAATCGCCGCGGTCATCCTGCTCGTGGCCATCGTGGCCGCCATCGCACTGACGCTGCGCACCCGCAAGGACAGCAAGTACGTCAACCCGGCCGACCAGGTTCGCGTGAAGGCACGCGACCGCGTGCGCATCGTGCAGATGCCGGCAACGCGTGCAGCGGAGCCTGTGGTTGAAGCTGCGGACGCTGCAAAGGAAAACAAGGCATGACGCTCACGCTCGGACACTTTCTTTCGCTCGGCGCGATGCTTTTCGCGCTGTCCGTGATCGGCATCTTCCTGAACCGCAAGAACCTGATCGTCCTGCTGATGGCCATCGAGCTGATGCTGCTGGCGGTCAACATGAACTTCGTGGCCTTCTCGCACTTCCTGGGCGACATGCATGGCCAGATCTTCGTGTTCTTCATCCTGACGGTGGCCGCGGCCGAGTCGGCCATCGGGCTGGCGCTGCTGGTCCTGCTGTTCCGTAACAGGTCGAACATCAACGTCGACGAACTCAACTCGCTCAAGGGTTGACAGCAACATGAGCGCAACCCTTTCCGCATCCACACTGCTGGCCGTTCCGCTGGCACCCCTGGTCGGCGCAGCCCTGGCCGGCGTGTTCGGCACGAAGTTCGGCGGCAATCACATCGGCCGCAAGGTCACGCATTCGCTGACCATTCTCGGCGTGCTGGTCGCCTTCATCATCTCGGCGATGACGCTCAAGAGCGTGATAGCCGACGGTGCCCGCTTCAACCAGACCATCTACGAATGGATGGTGGTCGGCGGCCTGAAGATGGAAGTCGGCTTCATGGTCGACGGCCTCACCGCCATGATGATGTGCGTCGTGACCTTCGTGTCGCTGATGGTCCACATCTACACCATCGGCTACATGGAAGAGGACGACGGCTACAACCGTTTCTTCGCGTACATCTCGCTGTTCACCTTCTCCATGCTGATGCTCGTCATGAGCAACAACATGCTCCAGCTGTTCTTCGGCTGGGAGGCGGTGGGCCTGGTGTCGTACCTGCTGATCGGCTTCTGGTTCAACAAGCCGACCGCGATCTTCGCGAACATGAAGGCCTTCCTGGTCAACCGCGTGGGCGACTTCGGCTTCATCCTCGGCATCGGCCTGATCGCGGCCTACGCCGGCACGCTGAACTACACCGAAGCCTTCGCCAAGGCGGGCACGCTGGCCGGCATCACCTTCCCGGGCACCGAGTGGATGCTCATCACGGTGATCTGCATCTGCCTGTTCATCGGCGCGATGGGCAAGAGCGCGCAGTTCCCGCTGCACGTGTGGCTGCCCGACTCGATGGAAGGCCCAACCCCCATCTCGGCGCTGATCCACGCGGCGACCATGGTGACGGCCGGCATCTTCATGGTGGCGCGCATGTCGCCGCTGTTCGAGCTGAGCGACACGGCCCTGAGCTTCATCCTCGTGATCGGCGCCATCACCGCGCTCTTCATGGGCTTCCTGGGCATCATCCAGAACGACATCAAGCGCGTGGTCGCGTACTCGACGCTCTCGCAGCTCGGCTACATGACAGTGGCGCTCGGTGCCTCGGCCTACTCGGTCGCGGTGTTCCACCTGATGACGCACGCGTTCTTCAAGGCGCTGCTGTTCCTCGGCGCGGGCTCGGTCATCATCGGCATGCACCACAACCAGGACATCCGCTGGATGGGCGGCGTGCGCAAGTACATGCCGATCACCTGGATCACCTCGCTGCTGGGTTCGCTCGCGCTGATCGGCACGCCGTTCTTCTCGGGCTTCTATTCGAAGGACAGCATCATCGAGGCGGTGCACGAAAGCCACCTGTGGGGCGCGAACTTCGCCTACTACGCGGTGCTGGCCGGCGTGTTCATCACGGCGTTCTACTCGTTCCGCATGTACTTCCTGGTCTTCCACGGCAAGGAGCGCTACGACCAGAACCCCGACGCGCATCATGACGACCATGGCCACGGCCACGACGATCACGGCCATGGCCACGACCACAAGCCGCACGAGTCGCCCTGGGTTGTCTGGCTGCCGCTGGTGCTGCTGGCCATTCCCTCGGTGGTGATCGGCTTCATGACGATCGACCCGATGCTGTTCGGCGAGTTCTTCAAGGGCGCGATCTTCGTGGACGGTACCAAGCACCATGCCATGAAGGAACTGGAAGAAGCCTTCCACGGCCCGGTGGCCATGGCCATCCACGGTCTGCAGACGCCGCCGTTCTGGTTGGCGCTGGCCGGCGTGGTCATGTCCTGGTACATGTACATGATCAACCCGGCGCTGCCGGCGGCGATCAAGCGTGCCTTCGGCCCGATCTACCGCCTGCTCGAGAACAAGTACTACATGGACTGGTTCAACGAGAACGTCATCGCCCGCGCCACGCGCGCCCTGGGTACCGGCCTGTGGAAGGGCGGCGACCAGGCCCTGATCGACGGTGCCGTGGTGAACGGTTCGTGGAAAGTCGTGGGCCGTATCTCTGGTGTGGTGCGCTGGATGCAGTCGGGCTACATCTATCACTACGCCTTCGCGATGCTGCTCGGCGTCTTCATCCTGATGACGTACTTCGTCTGGTTCAAACGCTGAGCCTAGCGCTGGAGAAAAAGAAAAATGGGTTTGTTGAGCCTTGCCATCTGGGTGCCGATCGCATTCGGTGCCGTGCTGCTGGCGTTTGGCCGTGACGAGCACGCCAGGGGCGTGCGCTGGGTCGCGCTCGTCGGTTCCATCGTGAGCTTCCTGGTCACGGTGCCGCTGTTCACGCGTTTCCAGAACGGCACCGCCGCGATGCAGTTCGTCGAGAAAACGGGCTGGATCTCGCGCTTCAACGTCAACTACCACCTCGGAGTCGACGGCCTGTCGCTCTGGCTGGTGCTGCTGACGTCGTTCATCACGGTCATCGTGGTGATCTCGGCCTGGGAAGTGATCACCGAGCGCGTGAACCAGTACATGGGCGCTTTCCTGATCCTGTCGGGCCTCATGATCGGCGTGTTCGCCGCGCTCGACGGGGTGCTGTTCTACGTGTTCTTCGAAGCCACGCTGATCCCGATGTACCTGATCATCGGCATCTGGGGCGGCCCGAACAAGATCTACGCGGCGTTCAAGTTCTTCCTCTACACCTTGCTCGGCTCGCTGCTGATGCTGGTGGCGCTGATCTACCTGTACAACAAGTCGGGCGGCAGCTTCGACATCCTGTCGTGGCACAAGCTGCCGCTGGGATCGACCGCGCAGACCTTCCTGTTCTTCGCCTTCTTCGCGGCCTTCGCCGTGAAGGTGCCGATGTGGCCGGTGCACACCTGGCTGCCCGACGTGCACGTCGAGGCGCCGACCGGCGGCTCAGCCGTGCTGGCCGCGATCATGCTGAAGCTGGGCGCCTACGGCTTCCTGCGCTTCTCGATGCCCATCGCTCCCGACGCCTCGCACGAATGGGCCTGGCTCATGATCGCGCTGTCGCTGATCGCGGTGATCTACGTCGGCCTGGTGGCGCTGGTGCAGCAGGACATGAAGAAGCTGGTGGCCTATTCGTCGGTGGCCCACATGGGTTTCGTGACGCTCGGCTTCTTCATCTTCAATGAGCTGGGCGTGTCCGGCGGCATCGTGCAGATGATCGCCCACGGCTTCGTCTCCGGCGCCATGTTCCTGGGCATCGGCGTGCTGTACGACCGCGTGCACTCGCGCCAGATCGCCGACTACGGCGGCGTGGTGAACACCATGCCCAAGTTCGCCGCGTTCGCGCTGCTGTTCGCCATGGCCAACTGCGGCCTGCCGGGCACCGCCGGTTTCGTGGGCGAGTGGATGGTGATCCTGGGCGCCGTGAAGGCCAACTTCTGGATCGGCCTGGGAGCAGCCACCGCGCTGATCTTCGGCGCCGCCTATACCCTCTGGATGTACAAGCGCGTGTATCTGGGCCCGGTCGGCAACGACCACGTGAAGGAACTCAGCGACATCAATTCGCGCGAATTCCTGATGCTGGCGCTGCTGGCCATCGCCGTGCTGTGGATGGGCCTGTTCCCGAAGCCGTTCACCGACGCGATGGACGCCTCCGTGACCGAGCTGCTGCGCCACGTGGCAGTCTCGAAGCTGCCCTCCTGATGCCACGCTGAAGAAGAGAACGAGATGATTGACAAACTCAGCTGGGTCACGATCTACCCCGAAATCGTGTTGCTGGTCATGGCCTGCATCATTGCGCTGGTCGACCTGTCGGACACGAGCCCGCGCCGCACCCGTACCTATGTCCTGACGCTGCTCACGCTGGCCGTGGTCGCAGTGCTGTCGGGTCTGCAGGCTTCCGAAGCCAAGACCATCTACGGCTTCGGCGGCATGGTCGTCAGCGACCCGATGGGCAACTGGCTCAAGTGCTTCGCCACCGTCGCCCTGATGGTCACGCTGGTCTACGGCCGTCCCTACGCGGCCGATCGCGAGATGCTGCGCGGCGGCGAGATGTTCACCATCAGCATGTTCGCGCTGCTGGGCATGTTCGTGATGATCTCGGGCAGCAACTTCCTGCTGATCTACCTGGGCCTCGAACTGCTCACGCTGTCGAGCTACGCGCTGGTGGCGCTGCGCCGCGACAACGCGGTGGCCAGCGAAGCCGCCATGAAGTACTTCGTGCTCGGCGCCATGGCCAGCGGCTTCCTGCTCTACGGCCTGTCCATGATGTACGGCGCCACCGGTTCGCTCGACGTGAACGAGGTCTTCAAGACCATCGCAACCGGCAAGGTCAACCACCAGGTGCTGGTGTTCGGCCTGGTGTTCATCGTCGCCGGCCTGGCCTTCAAGGTGGGCGCTGCTCCGTTCCACATGTGGGTGCCCGACGTCTACCAGGGCGCTCCGACGGCGATCACGCTGCTGATCGGCGCGGCGCCCGAGCTGGCCGCCTTCGCGATCATCATCCGCCTGTTGGTCGACGCGCTGCAGCCGCTGGCCATCGACTGGCAGCAGATGCTCGCCGTGCTGGCCATCGCCTCGCTGCTGGTCGGCAACCTGGCCGCCATCGCGCAGAGCAACCTCAAGCGCATGCTGGCCTATTCGACGATCTCGCAGATGGGCTTCATGCTCCTCGGCCTGGTTGCCGGTTCGGACCAGCAGGGCACCTACAACGCCCAGTACGCCTACAGCGCCGCGATGTTCTACATCGTGACCTACGTGCTGACCACGCTCGCGAGCTTCGGCATCATCCTGCTGCTGGCGCGCGAAGGCTTCGAGAGCGAGGAAATCACCGACCTCGCCGGCCTGAACCAGCGCAGCCCGCTGTACGCCGGCGTGATGTCGATCGCGATGTTCTCGCTGGCCGGCCTGCCGCCGCTGGTCGGCTTCTACGCGAAGCTGGCCGTGCTGCAGGCGCTGATCGCCTCGGGCCACGCCATCTACATCGGCCTGGCCGTGTTCGCGGTGATGATGTCGCTGATCGGCGCCTTCTACTACCTGCGCGTGGTCAAGGTCATGTACTTCGATGCGCCCGTCACGGCCACCACCGTGTCGGCACCGCGCGACGTGCGCACCGTGCTGACGATCAACGGCGCGCTGATCCTGATCCTGGGCATCGTGCCCGGCGGCCTGATGACGCTGTGCTACGACGCCATCGTGGCGACGCTGGCCCACTGACGCGGCCGACCTAGGGTGTCGCAGACCGCGTCCGTCTGGGTCGTTCTCCTGGTGGCCCTCGTGGCCGCCAACCTGCCGTTCTTCAACGACCGCCTGTTCGGCGTCGTGCCTCTGGCGACTGCTCCCAAGTCGCTCGCGGTGCGCCTCGCCGAACTGGTGGTCTTGTACTTTCTGGCCGGCGGCGTCGGGCTGCTGTTCGAGCGCAGGGCAGGGCAGATCGCCGCGCAGGGCTGGGAGTTCTATGCGGTGACCGGCGCGCTGTTCATCGTGCTGGCCTTTCCGGGGTTCACCTGGCGCTACCTGATGAAGCACAGGCACTGAAGAGGATGAGCGACCGACCATGACCACCAAGCCGACCGACACCTCCACCGCCGATTCGCACCTGAAGGAAGAGCTCCAGAGCCGCGAGGAGCTGTTCAACGGCAAGTTCCTGAAGGCCCGGCGCGACACCATCCGCCTGCCCGATGGCCACAGCGCCACGCGCGAGTACGTGGTGCACCCGGGCGCCGTGGTGGTCATTCCGCTGCTTGACGACGGCCGCATCGTGCTGGAGCGGCAGTTCCGCTATCCGGTCGGCCACGTGATGATCGAGTTTCCAGCGGGCAAGCTCGATGTGGGCGAGGATCCGTTCGACTGCGGCCGGCGCGAGCTGATCGAGGAAACGGGCTACACCGCGCGCGAGTGGGCGTATGCGGGCGCCATGCACCTCGCGGTGGCGTATTCGACCGAGATCATCCACATCTACTTCGCGCGGGGTCTCTCGCTCGGCGAGCGGCAACTCGACCACGGCGAGTTCCTCGACGTGTTCACGGCCACTCCCGACGAACTGGCCGGCTGGTGCCGCGAAGGCAAGGTCACCGATGCCAAGACGCTGACCTGCACGCTCTGGCTGCAGAACGTCCTTTCGGGCGCATGGGCACTGGACTGGCAGGCTGCGCCCGCGCAGGGCAGCGCGGGATAATCCGCGCCATGAAGGTTCTCGATCTCCGCTGCACCCACGGCCACGGCTTCGAAGGCTGGTTCGCCTCGAGCGAGGATTTCGAGACCCAGCTGGCATCAGGCCTGGTCGAATGCCCGGTCTGCGGCGACACCGCCATCGTCAAGCTGCTGAGCGCGCCGCGCCTCAACCTGGGCAACGCCAGGGCGCCGAAGGAGGCTGCTGCGGTTGCTCCAGTCGCTGCTGCTTCCAACGTTCCCGCCGATCCCTCGCCCGAAGCCCGCTGGATGCGTGCAGTGCGCGAGGTGCTGGCGAAGACGGAGGACGTCGGCGAGCGCTTTGCCGACGAAGCCCGGAAGATGCATTACGGCGAGACCCCCGAGCGCGGCATCCGCGGGCAGGCCACGCCCGAGCAGACCGAGGCGCTGCTCGACGAGGGCATTCCGGTGATGGCGCTGCCGATTCCGGCGGCACTGAAAGAAACCCTGCAGTAACTGGCTGAGTAGCGCGGCCTGTTCAGGCGGTGAACTGGAGCGCGGCCAGCCGGGCATACACGCCGCCCTGCGCGACCAGCGCCGCGTGCGTTCCCTGTTCGACGATCCCGCCGTGGTCCAGCACCACGATGCGGTCGGCTTTCTGCACCGTCGCCAGGCGGTGGGCGATCACCAGCGTGGTCCGGTTCTCCATCGCCGACTCCAGCGCGGCCTGCACCATGCGTTCGCTCTCCGCATCGAGCGCGCTCGTGGCTTCGTCGAGCAGCAGCAGCGGCGGGTTCTTGAGGATCGCGCGCGCGATAGCGATGCGCTGTCGCTGTCCGCCCGAAAGCCGCACGCCGCGCTCGCCGAGGAAGGTGTCGTAGCCCTCGGGCAGCGCCTGCAGGAAGTCGTGGGCGAAGGCGGCGCGCGCTGCGGCCTGCACTTCCTCGGCCGTCGCCTCGGGGTTGCCGTAGCGGATGTTCTCGAGGGCGCTGGCCGAGAAGATCACCGCATCCTGCGGCACGAGGCCGATGCGGGTGCGCAACTCGGGCAGGGCCAGCGAGGCAAGCGGTGCGCCGTCGAGCAATACGCGGCCCGTTTGCGGGTCGTAGTAGCGCAGGAGCAGCTGGAATACGGTGCTCTTGCCGGCGCCGCTGGATCCCACCAGTGCCACGGTCTCGCCGGGTGCGACATCGAGGCTGAAGTCGCGCAAGGCCGGTGTGCCGGGGCGGGAAGGGTAGTGGAAGGTCACCGCGTCGAACCTGATCGCGCTGCCCGCTACGGGGACGGGCGCAGCCGCTGGATTCGCGGGAGACACGATGGCCGCGGGCGCGTGCAGCAGCTCCATCAGCCGTTCGGTCGCACCGGCCGCGCGCAGCAGGTCGCCGTAGACCTCGCCGAGCACGGCGGTCGCGCTGGCGAGGATGGCGACGTAGACAACCGTCTGGCCCAGGTGTCCGGCGGTGATATCGCCGCGCAGCACGGCCTGCGTGCCCTGGTAGAGGCCCCAGAGCAGCGCCGCGGAGGTCGCGATGATGATGAAAGCCACCAGCACCGAGCGGGCCCGGGTGCGGCGCACGGCGGTGCGGAAGGCGTTCTCGGTCGAGCCGCTGAAGCGCGCGGCCTCGCGGCTCTCGGCCGTGTAGCTCTGAACCACCGGAATGGCATTCAACACTTCGGCGGCGATGGCGCTGGAATCGGCCACGCGGTCCTGGCTGGCGCGCGACAGCTTGCGCACGCGGCGGCCGAAAACCATGCTCGGCAACACCACCAGCACGAGGATGCCCAGCACCTGCACCATCACGTAGGGGTTGGTCCAGATCAGCACCGCCAGGGCGCCCACGCCCATCACCGCGTTGCGCAGGCCCATGCTCAGCGATGAGCCGACGACCGTCTGCACCAGCGTGGTGTCGGCTGTCAGGCGCGACAGCACCTCGCCGGTCTGCGTGGTCTCGAAGAAGGCGGGGCTCTGCCTGAGCACATGGCCGTAGACGGCGTTGCGGATGTCGGCCGTCACGCGCTCGCCCAGCCAGCTCACCGTATAGAAGCGCGCCGCCGAGAACACGCCCAGCGCCACGGCCACGGCGAAGAGGGCGCCGAAATGCTCGCGCAGCGCCATGGTCTGGGCGCCCTTGTCGGAGCTGATGAGGCCGTTGTCGATCAGGCTGCGCAAGGCGATAGGAAAAGCCAGCGTCGTTACCGCCGCCATCACCAGGAAGACGCCCGCCAGCACGATCTGCACACGGTACGGACGAAGAAAAGGGCTCAGGCCCGAGAGCGATCGGGGCGAGCCCTTGGCCATGGAAGACGGTGGGGAGGAAGCCATGCGCCAATTCTACCGATCCCTTGCCTCTACAAAGGTAGCCTTGACAATAATTGCCGAGGCAACTAATATTGCGGCCATGAGCGATGCCAACACCCCTCAGAACCCACCGGCTTCCACCGGCGAGGAGCGTCGTGAGCCCGTCGCCTTCTACAGCCCGGAAACCTACCGCGCCGAGGAGAGCATCGGCTACCTCATGCGCCGCATCGTCACGGCGGTCGGCCAGTCGGTCGAAACCCGCATGTGCGAGCCGGGCAGCCCCACCTATCCGCAGTGGGTGCCTCTCTACAAGCTGCACGTCGGCGCGGCCACAACGGTGGCCGAACTGGCCAGGGCCTGCGAGCTCGACACCGGCGCCATGACGCGCCTGCTCGACCGCCTCGAGGCCAAGGGCCTGTGCCGCCGGGTGCGCTCGCTCGAAGATCGGCGCGTGGTCAACATCGAGCTCACCGACGAAGGCCGCGCGGCCGCCAAGGAAGTGCCGCACGTGCTCAGCAGGGTGCAGAACGAGCACCTCGCAGGCTTCACCACCGAGGAATGGGAACAGCTCAAAGGCTATCTGCGCCGCATCCTCGACAACGCCCAGGCCCTCGCGGCCCGTGGAGATAAAAATGACTGACTCCCTCGCCGTGCGCGCCATGCGCCGCACTCCCGTCGTGGCCGCCGCGCTGCTGGTGGTTGCACTCGCCGGCTGCGCCGACATGGCCGGAATCGGCTCGCAGGCCAAGCTGCGCGACGCCTCGTCGCTGGGCATCGCGCCCGACAGTGCCGCTGTGCCCGTGTCCCGCCTCGACAGCCAGTGGTGGCTCGCCTTCGGCGACTCGCAGCTCAACTCGCTCATCGACCAGGCCGTGGCCGGCAACCCCAACCTGCAGGTCGCGCAGGCCCGCCTCGCTCGCGCACAGGCTTCGGCCGACATCGCCGGTGCCGCGCTCAAGCCTCAGGTCAAGGCCGATCTCGACCTGAACCGCCAGAAGTTCAACAGCAACTACATCTACCCGGCACCGCTGGGCGGCTCCACCCAGAACATCGGCCTGCTGCAGCTGGGCGCGAGCTGGGAGCTCGACTTCTTCGGCAAGAACCGCACTGCGCTCGACACCGCCATCGGTGCTGCCAACGCCGCAGCCGCCGATGCCGACGCCGCCCGCGTGCTGCTCGCGAGCAACGTGGCCCGCAGCTACTTCCAGTGGGCCCGTCTGAACGACCAGCTCACCGTCGCCAAGCGCACGCTGGAGCAGCGTGACGAAACGCTGAAGCTGGTGCGCGACCGCGTGTCCGCCGGTCTCGACACCCGCCTCGAACTGCGCCAGAGCGAAGGCGGCCTGCCCGAGGCGCGCCAGCAGATCGAATCGCTCAACGAGCAGATCGCGCTGCAGCAGCACGCGCTCGACGCGCTCGTGGGCCAGCCGAACGTCACCGCCTCGATCAAGCCGCCGGTGCTTTCGGGCGTGAAGCCTATGGCGCTGCAGGCGAACATCCCGGCCGACCTGCTCGGCCGCCGCGCCGACATCGCCGCCGCGCGCTGGCGCGTCGAAGCTGCCACCAGCGACGTGGCCAACGCCAGGACGCTCTTCTATCCCAACGTGAACCTCACGGCCTTCGTCGGCTTCCAGAGCCTGGGCTTCGGCAAGCTGCTGAAGTCGGGCAGCGAGCAGTGGGGCGTGGGCCCGGCCATTAGCCTGCCGATCTTCGAAGGCGGCAGGCTGCGCGCCAACCTGCGCGGCAAGTCCGCCGACCTCGATGCAGCCGTCGAAAGCTACAACGCCACCGTGATCGACGCGGTGCGCGACGCGGCCGACCAGGTCACGAGCGCCCAGTCGATCACCCGCCAGCAGGCCGAGCAGCGCGCCGCGCAGACGGCTGCCGAAGGCGCCTACGACATCGCCGTGCAGCGATATCGCGCGGGCCTCGGCAACTATCTCAACGTGCTGACGGCCGAGACCGCCGTGCTGGCCCAGCGCCGCCTGGCCGTCGACCTCGCTGCCCGCGCGCTCGACACCCAGGTGGGCCTGGCGCGTGCGCTCGGCGGCGGCTGGCAGCCGCCGGCCACCGCCACCGCATCGGCTCCCTCGGCCCCGCTGAACTGACCGATCGGCACAGCGCAGATCCAGCCCGGCTAGACCCCTTCGTCTTCGGAAAGAACTTCATCATGAGCGACAACAACACTCCGACGCCCGCTGCAGCCGCAGCTTCCGCAGCCCCCGAGGCGCCCGCCGGGAACGGCAAGCGCCGCCGCGCACTCACCGCGCTCGCAGCGGTGGTCATCGTCGCCGGCGGCGGCTGGGGCCTCTACGAATGGCTGGTGGCCAGCCACTACGAGGACACCGACAACGCCTACGTCTCGGGCAACGTCATCCAGATCACGCCGCAGATCGGCGGCACGGTGATGGCCATCAACGCCGACGACACCGACTTCGTGAAGGCCGGCCAGCCGCTGGTGCAGCTCGACCCGGCCGACGCCAAGGTCGCGCTCGAGCAGGCCGAGGCCGCGCTCGCGCAGGCGGTGCGCCAGGTGCGCACGCTGTACGCCAACAACGGCTCGCTGGCCGCGCAGGTCACGCTGCGCCAGGCCGACATCGTCAAGGCGCAGAGCGACATCGCCAAGGCCCAGGACGACCTGCAGCGCCGCCGCGCGCTGTCGGGCAACGGTGCCGTGTCGAAGGAAGAACTCAACCATGCCGAGACGCAGCTCGACACCGCCAAGAGCCAGCTCGCCGCCGCGCAGGCAGGCGTCGTGGCCGCGAAGGAAGCGCTGGTCAGCAACCAGTCGCTGACCGAAGGCACCAGCGTGGCCCAGCACCCGAGCGTGCTGGCCGCCGCCGCCAAGGTGCGCGAGGCCTATCTCGCCACCCAGCGCGTGGCCATGCCCGCGCCGGTCGACGGCTACGTCGCCAAGCGCACCGTGCAGCTCGGCCAGCGGGTGGCCGCCGGTACGCCGATGATGTCCATCGTGCCGCTCAACCAGCTGTGGGTCGACGCCAACTTCAAGGAAGTGCAGTTGCGCAACATCCGCATCGACCAGCCCGTGAAGCTCACCGCCGACGTGTACGGCAAGAAGGTCGAGTACACCGGCAAGGTCGCTGGCCTGGGCGTGGGCACCGGCAGCGCGTTCGCGCTGCTGCCCGCGCAGAACGCCACCGGCAACTGGATCAAGGTGGTGCAGCGCGTGCCCGTTCGCATCGCGCTCGACCCCGAGCAGCTCAAGGCCAACCCGCTGCGCATCGGCCTGTCGATGGACGCCGAGGTCGACATCTCGCAGAAGGGCGGCAAGATGCTCGCCGATGCGCCGCGCGCCACCGCGCTGGCGCAGACCGCGGTCTACAGCCAGCTCGACCGCGGCGCCGATGCCGAAGTGGAGCGCATCGTCGCCGCCAACATCGGCGGCAAGGGCGGCGCCGCGGCTGCGGCACCCGCCAAGGCGCCCGCCGCGCCTGCCGGCAACACTTCCGTGGCCGTGCAGGGGCAGCCGGGCTGATCGCGCCAGCGTTCGTCCGGACCTTTCTTCCGTCCAGGTAAACAGCCCGCCCCATGGCCACCGCTGCTCCTGCATACGTTGCGCATCCGCCGCTCGAGGGCGCAGCCCGCGTCTGGGGCACGGTCGCGCTTTCTGCGGCAACCTTCATGAACGTGCTCGATTCGTCGATCGCGAACGTGTCGCTGCCTGCCATCTCGGGCGACCTGGGCGTGAGCACCACGCAGGGCACCTGGGTCATCACCAGCTTCGCGGTGGCCAACGCCATCGCGGTGCCGCTCACCGGCTTCATGACGCAGCGCTTCGGACAGGTGCGCCTGTTCATGGCCAGCGTGATCCTGTTCATGATCAGCTCGCTGCTGTGCGGCCTCGCGCCGAACATGACGACGCTGATCGCCTTCCGCGCGCTGCAGGGCTTCGTCGCGGGGCCGATGATCCCGCTGTCGCAGGCGCTGCTGCTGTCGAGCTATCCGCGCGCCAAGGCGGGCCTGGCGATGGCGATGTGGTCCATGACGACGCTGGTCGCGCCGGTGATGGGGCCGCTGCTCGGTGGCTGGATCACCGACAACATCTCGTGGCCGTGGATCTTCTACATCAACATCCCGGTGGGCATCGTCGCTGCCGCCATCACCTGGGCGCTCTACCACAAGCGCGAGAGCGCCACGCACAAGGTGCCCATCGACGCCATCGGCCTCGCGCTGCTGGTGCTGTGGGTGGGCTCGCTGCAGCTCATGCTCGACAAGGGCAAGGAGCTCGACTGGTTCCATTCCGCGCAAATCGTCACGCTGGCGGTGGTGTCCGTGGTCGGCTTCGCCTTCTTCCTGGTCTGGGAGCTGACCGACAAGCACCCGGTGGTCGACCTGTCGCTCTTCAAGCGCCGCAACTTCTGGTCGGGCGCGGTGGCGACGGCGGTGGCCTACGGCCTCTTCTTCGGCAACGTGGTGCTGCTGCCGCTGTGGCTGCAGCAGTGGATGGGCTACACCGCCACGCAGGCGGGGATGATCATGGCGCCCGTGGGGCTGCTGGCCATCTTCTTCTCGCCGGTGGTGGGCCTCACGGTGGCCAAGATCGACCCGCGCCGCTACGCGACCTTCTCGTTCCTCGTGTTCGCGCTGGTGCTGTGGATGCGCTCGAACTTCAACACGCAGGCCGACTTCGTGACGATCATCATCCCGACGATCATCCAGGGCATCGCGATGGCGTTCTTCTTCATCCCGCTGGTGACGATCACGCTGTCGGGCCTCACGCCCGACCGCATCCCGGCCGCCTCGGGCCTGTCGAACTTCCTGCGGATCACCGCGGGCGCGATGGGCACGTCCATCACGACCACGCTCTGGGACAACCGCGCGACGCTGCACCACGCCCAGCTGGCCGAGACGATCAACCAGGGCAACAACGCGGCCACCAGCGCGATGGCCGGTCTGAACGCCAACGGCTTCGGCACCGACCAGGTGATGGGGCAGATCAATCGCCTCGTTGACCAGCAGTCGTACATGCTGGCGACCAACGACATCTTCTATGCGTCGGCGATCCTGTTCCTGCTGCTGATTCCGCTGGTGTGGCTGGCAAGGCCGCAGAAGGGCGGAGCAGGCGGCGACGCCGCGGCCGGCGCGCACTGACCGCGCCAGACCCCCTCGCAACCCCCAGCCTCCGCAAGGAGCCTGGGGGTTCTTCTTTTTCGTTGCCGCTTCTACCTGCCCAACGCGCGCAGCACGTCGTGGCAAGCGCCCATGGTGTGATAGTCGGTCTTGCCTGCCGGACTCTTCTCGTCGCCGATCTTCCCGTTCGTCGGCGTGAGGATGCGATACCAGGCGCCGTGCCTGTGGTCGACGAAGTGCTCCCAGCTGTAGGCCCAGATGCTGTCGTACCAGTCCCAGTAGCCTGTTTCGCCGGTGCGCACGGCGAGCAGGGCGGCGGCCGCGAAGCTCTCCGCCTGCACCCAGAAGTACTTGTCGCCGTCGCACACCTTGCCGTCGGGGCCGAAGCCGTAGACCAGCCCGCCGTTGTCGGCGTCCCAGCCGCGGAACATGGCGGTGTCGAAGAAGTGGCGCGCGCGCGGCACGATCCAGCCGGCCTCGCGGTCTTCGGTGGCGAGGTGGCCTTCGAGCTGCAGCAGCAGCTTGGCCCATTCGCTCAGGTGGCCGGTCTGGAAGCCCCAGGGCTTGAAGATGTCGGTCTTGTTGCTGCGGTTGTAGTCCCAGTCGACCGACCAGTCCTCGCGGTAGTGCTCCCACACCAGCCCGTCGGCCAGAGAGGCCAGCCGGCCGGTCACCGATTCGGCCACGGCCAGCGCACGCTCGAGGTAGCGCGCCTCCTGCGTGGCCTCGAAGGCGGCCATCAGCGCCTCGCAGGCGTGCATGTTGGCGTTCTGCCCCCGGTAGGCACCGACACGCCAGTCGGTCGTGGCCTCGTCGGCATAAAGCTGGTGCCGCGGCTCCCAGAAATGCGCGTCCATCAGCCGCCAGGTGTGATCCAGCCCCGGGTACGCCTCCTCGATGCCGGCCATGAGCGCATGCGCCTGCGCGAGCAGCACGAAGTCCAGGCCGTAGCAGCGGTTGGTGGCGTCCTGCACGGTGGCGCGCTGCTCGTGCCAGTCGAGCTGCCATGCATAGCCGCCGTCCTGCTGCCTGTGGGCATGTTCGATGAACGCGAGGCCGTGTCGCGCGGCCGCAAGGTCGGCAGGCTTGCCGAAGCGCCGGTAGGCCGTCGCATGGTTGAACACGAAGCGCGTACTGCTCACCAGGTGGCGCGTGCGCCGGTCGTACACCGTGCCGTCGTCCCTGAAGAAATGGAAGAAGCCGCCGGTGGCGTCGAGATTGCGCGTCTCGTAGAAGGCCAGCGTGTGCAGGATGTGGTCGGTCAGGAAGTCCGGAGAGCGGAAGTCGGGCATGTGCAGCGATGTCGTTGGTTCCATGGTCGCGGTCATGCGCGGCGCTTGCCGGCGCGGCCTTCGACGTGATGAGTCCCGGTCAGTTTAGGTTGGCACCCGCGAGACGGCGTGCCGTGATTTCCCCGACGGAAGTCGGCGCTGCCGGCGCAACATGCGTGTGATCTTTGCCGTGCTCCGGATTCCGCTTTGTCGTCGAGATGACAGTCATGGCGAACAAGCCCGCGGAGCCGTGAAAAGGTTGCACTGCAGCATAGGCATTTGCCCCAGTATGCAAGCCGGAGGCACCCACGAACAATCGGTCCGCGCTCGATGGTTGGCGCATTGAGATGGACCGCATGACCCACATTCTTCACACGAACCCGGGCGACTTCGCGAGATGAGCGACGTCATCCTCGAAACACGCCAGCTCACCAAGGAATTCAAGGGGTTCACCGCGGTCAGCAAGGTCAACCTGTCCGTGGTGCGCGGCTCCATCCACGCGCTCATCGGCCCGAACGGCGCTGGCAAGACGACCTGCTTCAACCTGCTGACCAAGTTCCTCGAGCCCACCACCGGCACGATCCTCTTCAACGGCCAGGACATCACGCGCGAGCGCCCCGCGCAGATCGCGCGCCGCGGCATCATCCGCTCGTTCCAGATCTCGGCCGTGTTCCCGCACCTCACATTGCTGGAGAACGTGCGCCTGGGCCTGCAGCGCCGTCTCGGCACCTCGTACCACTTCTGGAAGAGCGAGAAGTCGCTCAAGCCGCTGGATGCCAGGGCCCGCGAGCTGCTGGCCGAAGTCGGCCTCGAAGAGCTCGCCGACGAACAGACCGTGAACCTGCCCTACGGCCGCAAGCGCGCGCTGGAGATCGCCACCACGCTGGCCATGGAGCCCGAGCTGATGCTGCTGGACGAGCCCACGCAGGGCATGGGCCACGAAGACGTGCACCGCGTTGCCGAACTCATCAAGCGCGTGTCGGCCGGCCGCACCATCCTCATGGTGGAGCACAACATGAGCGTGGTCTCGACCATCGCCGACACCATCACGGTGCTGCAGCGCGGCGCGGTACTGGCCGAGGGCCCGTATGCCGTGGTCTCGAAGAACCCGCAGGTCATGGAGGCCTACATGGGCACCACCGAAGGCCAGTTGCAGGGAGCCCACTGACATGACGGCTGCACTCGAAATCAAAGGCCTGCAAGCCTGGTACGGCGAATCGCATGTGCTGCACGGCGTCGACATGGTCGTGCAGCCGGGCGAGGTCGTCACGCTGCTGGGCCGCAACGGCGCGGGCCGCACCACCACGCTGCGCGCCATCATGGGCCTGACGGGCGCGCGCAAGGGCAGCATCGAGGTCAACGGCCGCGAGACCGTCGGCATGCCCACGCACCGCATCGCGCATCTTGGCGTGGGCTATTGCCCGGAAGAGCGCGGCATCTTCGCCAGCCTCTCGTGCGAGGAAAACCTGATGCTGCCGCCCGAGCTGAAGGGGGCAGGGCAGGGCATGTCGGTCGAAGAGATCTACGCCATGTTCCCGAACCTCGCAGAGCGTCGCCACAGCCAGGGCACTCGCCTGTCCGGCGGCGAGCAGCAGATGCTGGCCGTGGCCCGCATCCTGCGCACCGGCGCCAAGCTGCTGCTGCTCGACGAGATTTCCGAAGGCCTCGCGCCGGTCATCGTGCAGGCGCTGGCGCGCATGATCACCACGCTGCGCGCCAAGGGCTACACCATCGTGATGGTGGAGCAGAACTTCCGCTTCGCCGCGCCGCTGGCCGACCGCTTCTACGTGATGGAGCACGGCCGCATCGTCGAGAAGTTCGGCGCCGCCGAGCTCGAAGCCAAGATGCCCGTGCTCACCGAACTGCTGGGCGTCTAAAACACATCGAGTCCACAAGACCTGTCCTTCCATCCCACAAAGATTTCTCCAGGAGACAACAGCATGAACAAGAAACTCGGCCTCATCGCAACCGCAATCGGCATCCTCGCCATGAGTGCAGGCGCCGCGCAGGCGCAGGAAAAAGTGAAGATCGGCTTCGTCACCGACCTGTCGAGCCTTTACGCCGACCTCGAAGGCAAGGGCGGCGCCACCGCCATCCAGATGGCCATCGACGACTTCGGCGGCAAGGTGCTGGGCCAGCCCATCGAACTGCTGACCGCCGACCACCAGAACAAGGCCGACATCGCCGCCTCCAAGGCCCGCGAGTGGATCGACACCGCCGGCGTGACCATGGTCTTCGGCGGCACCAATTCGGGCGTGGCGCTGGCCACCGCGAAGGTGGCCGAAGAAAAGAAGCGCGTGTACTTCAACAACGGCGCCGGCAGCTCGGTGCTCACCAACGAGCAGTGCAGCCCGTACACCATTCACTATGCCTACGACACCGTGGCCCTGGCCAAGGGCACCGGCGCCGCGGTGGTCGACCGCGGCGGCAAGAGCTGGTTCTTCCTGACGGCCGACTACGCCTTCGGCCACGCGCTCGAAGCCGACACCACCAAGGTCGTGAAGGAGAAGGGCGGCACCGTGGTGGGCGCCGTGCGCCATCCGCTGAACGCGTCGGACTTCTCCTCGTTCCTGCTGCAGGCGCAGAACTCCAAGGCGCAGATCCTGGGCCTGGCCAACGCGGGCGGCGACACCATCAACTCGATCAAGGCCGCCAAGGAGTTCGGCATCAACAAGACGATGAAGACCGCCGGCCTGCTGGTCTTCCTGAGCGACATCCACAGCCTGGGCCTGAAGAACACCGAAGGCCTGCTGCACACCACCAGCTGGTACTGGGACCTGAACGACGAGTCGCGCAAGTTCGCCAACCGCTTCTTCGAGAAGACCAAGCGCATGCCCACCGACGTGCAGGCCGCCGACTACTCGGCCACCATGACCTACCTGAAGGCCGTGGCCGCCGCCAAGACCACCGACTCCGACAAGGTGATGGCGCAGCTCAAGAGCATGAAGATCGACGACTTCTACGGCAAGGGCCAGATCCGCGCCGACGGCAGCTTCATCCACGACATGTACCTGGTGGAAGTGAAGTCGCCCGCCGAGTCGAAGAAGCCCTGGGACTACCTGAAGGTGCTGAAGACGCTGCCGGGCGACCAGGTCTTCACGACCAAGGCCGAGACCAAGTGCGCGGCCTGGAAGTGATCGCCTGACGCGGCAGCCCGGGTTCTCCTTCTCCTTTCTCTTCCCTCTTTCCTTCCACCGAAGTCATCACGAGGATCAAGCCATGAAACGCACGCTCATCGCCTCCGCCTGCCTTGCCGCCACCTGCCTCGTGGCGGTGGGGGCCGCTCAGGCGCAGGACAAGGTCAAGATCGGCTTCATCACCGACATGTCGAGCCTGTACGCGGACGTGGAGGGCAAGAACGGGGCGCTGGCGATCCAGATGGCCATCGACGACTTCGGCGGCAAGGTCAACGGCATGCCCATCGAGCTGCTGCAGGCTGACCACCAGAACAAGGCCGACATCGCCGCCTCCAAGGCGCGAGAGTGGATCGACACGCAGGGCCTGACCATGCTGTTCGGCGGCACCAGCTCGGGCACCGGCCTGGCCATGGCCAAGGTGGCGCAGGAGAAGAAGCGCGTGTTCATCGTGAACGGCGCGGGCAGCTCGGCGCTCACCAACGAGCAGTGCAGCCCCTACACCGTGCACTACGCCTACGACACCGTCGCGCTGGCCAAGGGCACGGGCAGCGCCGTCATCGCGCGAGGCGACAAGAGCTGGTACTTCCTGACGGCCGACTACGCCTTCGGCCAGGCCCTCGAAGCCGACGCGACCAAGGTCGTGAAGGAGAAGGGCGGCACGGTGCTCGGCAGCGTGAAGCATCCGCTGAACACCTCCGACTTCTCCTCGTTCCTGCTGCAGGCGCAGAACTCCAAGGCGCAGGTGCTGGCGCTCGCGAATGCGGGCGGCGACACGCAGAACGCCATCAAGGCGGCGCGGGAATTCGGCATCACCAAGAGCATGAAGATGGTCGGCCTGCTGGTCTTCGTGACCGACGTGCACAGCCTGGGCCTGAAGAACACCGAGGGCCTGCTGCTGACCACCAGCTGGGACTGGAACCTCGACGACAAGACGCGCGCCTTCGGCAAGCGCTTCTTCGAGAAGACCAAGCGCATGCCCACCGACATCCAGGCCGCCGACTACTCGGCCACCATGACCTACCTGAAGGCCGTGCAGGCCGCCAAGACGGTCGATGCCGACAAGGTGATGGAAACCCTCAAGTCCACCCCCATCGACGACTTCTATGCCAAGGGCAGCATCCGCGCCGACGGCCGCTTCGTGCACGACATGTACCTGGTGCAGGTGAAGTCGCCGGCCGAGTCGAAGCAGCCGTGGGACTACTACAAGGTGGTCCAGAAGCTCAAGGGCGAAGAGGTCTTCACGACCAAGGCCGAGAGCAAGTGCGCGTTATGGAAGTAACCCCCCAGGCTGCGCGCACTGCGTGTCGCTTCGCCAACCCCCCTTTGCAAGGGGGGCGGGCCGGCCGCTTCGGGCGGCCGTGCGCGGCGGCCCCCGCGAAAAAGAAGAAACGGCCAGTGGTGTCCTGAACTTTCTATGAACATTTCCCTTCCCGCCCTGTTGAGCCAGCTCCTGCTTGGGCTGGTCAACGGTTCCTTCTACGCCATCCTGAGCCTCGGGCTGGCGGTGATCTTCGGCCTGCTCAACGTCATCAACTTCGCGCACGGCGCGCTGTTCATGCTCGGCGCCGTCCTGACGTGGATGGCCATGGAGTATTTCGGCATCAACTACTGGGTGATGCTGATTGCCGCGCCGGTCGTCATCGGCATCTTCGGCGTGCTTATCGAGCGGCTGCTGCTGCGCTGGATCTACAAGCTCGACCACCTCTACGGCCTGCTGCTCACGCTGGGCCTCACGCTGCTGATCGAGGGCGTGTTCCGTTCGATCTACGGCGTCTCGGGCCTGCCCTACGACGCGCCCGACGCGCTGTCGAGCGCCACCGACCTCGGCTTCATGGTGCTGCCCAACTACCGCGCATGGGTGGTGGTGGCGTCGCTGGTGGTGTGCTTCGCCACCTGGTACGTGATCGAGAAGACCCGCATCGGCGCCTACCTGCGCGCCGGCACCGAGAATCCGCGCCTGGTGGAAGCCTTCGGCGTCAACGTGCCGCTGATGATCACGCTGACCTACGCCTTCGGCTGTGCGCTCGCCGCCTTCGCCGGCGTGCTCGCCGCGCCCGTCATCCAGGTGTCGCCGCTGATGGGGCAGAACCTCATCATCGTGGTGTTCGCCGTGGTCGTGATCGGCGGCATGGGCTCGATCATGGGCGCGATCCTCACCGGCCTCGGGCTCGGCGTGATCGAGGGGCTCACCAAGGTTTTCTATCCGGAGGCATCCTCCACCGTCGTGTTCGTGATCATGGTCATCGTGCTGCTCATCCGTCCGGCCGGCCTGTTCGGCAAAGAAAAATAAGGCGGACGGCATGAACATGAAAAAGATATCCACCGTCGTCTACGCGCTGCTGCTGCTCGCACTGGTCCTGGCACCGTTCTTCGGCGCCTACCCGGTGTTCGTGATGAAGCTCATGTGCTTCGCGCTCTTCGCGGCCGCGTTCAACCTGCTGCTGGGCTTCACCGGCCTGCTTTCCTTCGGGCACGCGGCATTCCTCGGCGGCTCGGCTTACGTGGCGGGCCATGCGATCAAGGTCTGGGGCCTCACGCCCGAGCTGGGGCTGATCGCGGGCACGCTCACCGGCGCCTTGCTCGGCTGGGTCTTCGGCGTGCTGGCCATCCGCCGCCAGGGCATCTACTTCGCGATGATCACGCTGGCGCTCGCGCAGATGATGTTCTTCGTCGCGCTTCAGGCCAAGTTCACCGGCGGCGAGGACGGACTGCAGGGCGTGCCGCGCGGCAAGCTGTTCGGCGTGATCGACCTGTCGAACGACCTCACCATGTACTACGTGGCGCTTGTCATCGTGGTCGTGGCCTTCCTGCTGATCGTGCGCACCATCCATTCGCCCTTCGGGCAGGTGTTGAAGGGCATCAAGGAGAACGAGCCGCGCGCGCTCTCGCTGGGCTACGACGTGAGCCGCTTCAAGCTGCTGGCCTTCGTGATCTCGGCGGCGCTGTCGGGCCTGGCCGGCTCGCTCAAGACGCTGGTGCTGGGTTTCGCCACGCTTTCGGACGTGCACTGGACCGCCTCGGGCCAGGTCATCCTGATGACGCTGGTGGGTGGCCTGGGCACGCTCTCGGGTCCGCTGGTGGGCTCGGCGGTGGTGGTGCTGCTGGAGAACAAGATCGGCGAACTCGGCAATCTGCTCGCGCGCATCACCACGGTGGACTGGTTCAACACGCTGGGCGAGTCGGTGACCATGGTGACGGGCCTGATCTTCGTGATCTGCGTGCTGGCCTTCCGCAAGGGGATCATGGGCGAGATCATCGCGTTCATCGACCGGCGGCGGGCGAAGTAGCAAGACGCGGACAAACAAAAAGGGAGCCTCTTCGGCTCCCTTTTCCGTTCCGGGCTCTGCGGGCCTGCGCCTCAGCAGTTGCCCTTCTTGGCCTGGCCGGGCGGGCAGAAATCGCCGCGATCGTGGCCGTGCCGGTGATCGCGCTCGTAGCGGTCATGGCGGCGGTCT
This sequence comes from Variovorax sp. V15, assembly GCF_041154425.1. Lineage (NCBI taxonomy): Bacteria > Pseudomonadati > Pseudomonadota > Betaproteobacteria > Burkholderiales > Comamonadaceae > Variovorax > Variovorax sp. V15. The sequence continues at coordinate 4,198,666 of NZ_AP028659.1, read as the reverse complement.
TCTTCCCACTCGCGTTCGCGGCGCGCTTCACGGCGGGCCTCGCGGCGCCAGTCGCCTTCGGTCCAGCGCCAGCCGCCGCGGTCCTCGATCCAGCGGCCGGGCGCATAGACGTAGCCCGGACGCTCCGGCTGCCATCCGCCCGCGCGCCATGCATAGGCGCGGCCGTCCCAGATCCAGCGGCCCGGCACCCAGACGAAGCCGCCGCGCGGCGGCGGCAGCGGCTCGTAGCGCGGCGGTGGCGGGGCCGTCATCACCAGCCCGGGCACGTTGATGTTGACGGAGACCTGCGCGTTGGCGGCCAGGGGGCTCGCCAGGATGGAGAGCGCGCCGGCAGCGGCCAGCATTGCGATTCGGGTTTTCATGTTGGGGCTCCTCTGCTTCGGGATGATTATTTATGGGAAATTTTCCCAACGCATGTAGGAGGCTTTCGGTTGTCAGCCTCTGTCCGTGGCTACAACAGTTACAGCTTCAACGGAGCCGCGTAGCCGGTCATCTCGAGATAGCCGCGCCCCACGCGGCGGCCCTGCGCGTCGAGCAGGTCGCTCACGCCCTCCCAGTACACGCCGCCGGTGGAGCCGCGGCTGTCCAGCTCCTGGTCGTCGAGCAGGGCGCGCACCTCGAAGCTGCCGGCGGGCGTCTGTACTCGCCATCGCGTCGGATACTTCGCCTGCGTGCGGGGGCTGTCCCAGGTCTTGAGACTCTCGAAGCGGACCTCGCCGTTCCTGAAGATCCGGGCCGTGCCGTCTCGCTGCCGGTACGAGCCTCCGGCCCACAGCGCGGTGCCGTCGCTGCGCCGCAGGTGGAAGGCGGTGAGGGCGCTGCCATCGTCGAGGTTCATGCCGATCCAGTCCCAGCCCACGGCCTCGGGATGCATCAGCGCCTCGCTCCATTCATGGTCCAGCCATGCGGTGCCCGCGACGTCGAAGGCCTGGCCCTTCAGCGTGAGCTTGCCCTGTGCCTTGAGCTGCGGCTCGCTGTAGTAGTAGCTGGCCTGCGATTCCTCCGGCCCCTTGCGCGAGAGCCCGGCATTGCCTTGCAGCAGCACCGGCTGCGTGGGGGTGAAGCGCAGTTCGAGCATGAACTCGTTCGCCGGGATGCGCGCCACATAGATGCCGTTCTCGCGCACGAGAGACCAGTCGCGGATGCGCACGTCGGTGTCGTTCGCGGAAGCCTCGGCCACGCCGAAGCCCGCGCGCGCGATGCGCTGGTCGTGCAGCAGCACGCGGCCTTCGAGGTCGGTGACGGCCGCATGCGCGAACACCAGGTGCTTCGCCGCGAAGGCCGAGCGCATGCCCAGCGTGGCCTCCACGCGCGAGCGGAAGAAGGTGACCTGGAAGCCGAACTCGCGTCCGGCGGAAGTCTTCGCGTGGCCGGTGACGTACCACCACTCGGTATGCAGGTCGGGATGGCTGCCGAAGTCGCGCGGGAACTCGAGGCGGCGCTCGGGCAGTGCCCATGCGGCCAGCGGCCCCGATGCGAGCGCGGCGAGCAGCAGGTTTCGGCGCGAAAGAGGGAAGGAAGAGAGGGCTCGCTGCATGGTGTGCCAGTCTACAAGTCGCGCCTTGTAACGCCCACGAGCCGCGCAAATCGGGATACTGTTCGCTGCCACCCCTCTACGAACAACACAAGGCAGGAGACGAGGCCCATGAAAAGAACAAACCTGCGCCGGGCATCGCGGCGCTCGTTAGGTCAAAGGCATTCCTTTCGCGCAGTTGCGCTCGCATCACTCACCGCTCTCATGCTCGCGGGCTGCGCCTCGGGGCCGCCCGATGCGCAGCCGGGCACCACGCGGCCTTCCTCATCATTCGCCGTGCCCGGCCTCGAGAAACCGGCCGAGGTGCTCGTGGACCGATGGGGCGTACCCCACCTCTACGCGGGCACGCTCTATGACGCCTTCGTCGCGCAGGGCTTCATCGCCGCGCGCGACCGGCTCTGGCAGATGGACCTCTGGCGCAAGCGCGGCCTGGGCGAGATGGCGAAGGACTTCGGCCCCGCATGGGTGGAGAACGACCGCGCCGCGCGCGCCGTGCTCTATCGCGGCGACATGTACCGCGAGTGGCTGGCCTATGGCTCCGACGCCAAGCGCGTGGCCGAGGCCTTCACGGCCGGCGTGAACGCCTACGTGGCGCAGGTGCGCGCGAAGCCTTCGCTGCTGCCGCCGGAGTTCGCGCTCCTGGGCTATCAGCCGGCCACGTGGTCGCCCGAGGACGTGGTGCGCATCCGCCACCACGGCCTCACGCTCAACTTCACTTCCGAGATCGACCGCGCACGCGCCTTCTGCGCGGGCGGCCCCGGCATCAAGGCCGACTGGCTGCGGCGCGAGCTCGATCCGCCAATCAACCCGCGCGTGCCGCAGGGGCTGGACCCCTGCACCATTCCGACAGCCGAACTGCGCGCGGCCTACATGCGCGCGACCGAGGCACCGCAATTCAGCAAGACCAACACGCGGCTCGCGGCGCCCGTAGCGAGCCTGCCGAATCCGCAGCAGCCATCGCAGGGCGACCCCACGGCCGGCTACGGCAGCAACAACTGGGTGATCTCGCCGAAGCTCACCTCCACCGGCCGGCCCATCCTCGCCAACGACCCGCATCGCGCGCACGGCGCACCCAGCCTGCGCTACATGGCGCACCTGAGCGCGCCGGGCATGGATGTGATCGGCGCGGGCGAGCCTTTCCTGCCGGGCATCTCGATCGGCCACAACGGCACCATCGCCTTCGGCCTCACGCGCTTCTACATGGACCAGGAAGACCTGTACGTGTACCAGCTCAACCCGCGCAATCCCAACGAGTACCGCTACCAGGGCCGCTGGGAGCCGATGGTGCGCGTCACCGAGCGCATCGCGGTGAAGGGCGAGGGCGCGCCGCGCGAGGTGATCAACACCTTCACGCGCCATGGGCCGGTGCTGCTGTCCGAACCCGGCAAGCAGCGCGCCTTTGCGTTGCGCGCGGCGTGGCTGGAGCCCGGCATGGCGCCGTACTTCGGCTCCATGGACTACATGCGCGCGCGCAACTGGGACCAGTTCCGCGCCGCCATGAACCGCTGGGGCGCGCCGGGCGAGAACCAGGTCTACGCCGACAGCAGCGGCAATGTCGGCTGGATTCCCGGCGGCCTCACGCCCATACGTCCCAACTGGGATGGCCTGATGCCGGTGCCCGGCGACGGCCGCTACGAGTGGTCGGGCTTCCGCAACGGCGACGAGTTGCCCTCGGAGTTCAACCCGGCTCGCGGCTACGTGGTGACCGCCAACGAGAACAACATCCCGCCCGACCACCCTGCGGCGAAGAAGGGCGTGGGCTACGAGTGGAGCGACGCGGCGCGTGCCCGCCGGCTCAAGGAGCTGTTCGCCAGCAAGGTGGCGGCGGGCTCGCACTTCTCGCTCGAGGACTCGCAGCGCATGCAGAACGACATCGTCGCCACGCCCGCGCAGCGGGTGCTGAAGCTGCTCTCGGGCCTGCGCAGCGACGACGCCCAGACGGCCGCCGCGCTGCGCATGCTTCAGGGCTGGGACGGCACCATGGACCGCGACAGCGCCGCCGCGGCCCTCTACGAGGTGTGGAGCAGCAAGCCGCTGCGCGCCGCCGTGCTCAAGGCTGGCGCGGGCGATGCCGGCGCTGCGCTGGCCGCGCCCGGCGACAACACGCGCATGGTGCTGCTGCTGGAGAACCCCTTCGGCTGGGTCACGAACGAACAGCGCGACGCGCTGCTGCTCAAGACCTTGCCGGCCGCGATGCAGGAGCTGAGCGCCAAGCTCGGCCCCGACCCGGCGACATGGAAGTGGGGCGCGCTGCACCGCGCCGAGTTCCGTCATCCGCTGGGCGGCGTGGTCGATGCCTCCACGCGCAAGAAGCTCGACGTGGGCGACTGGCCGATGTCGGGTTCCTCCTTCACGCCGATGGCCGCCACCTACCGCGCGAGCGACTACAAGCTGACCTCCGGCGCGTCGTTCCGCATGGTGCTGGACGTGGGCAACTGGGACGCCTCGCGCGTCATCAACGCGCCGGGCCAGTCGGGCAACCCCGAGAGCCCGAACTACCGCGACCTTGCGCCGCTGTGGCTCGAAGGCAAGTACGTGCCGCTGGTCTACAGCCGGGCTGCCGTGGAGAAGGAGACGCTGGAAAGAATCCAGCTGACGCCGGCGCGCTGAAGTCGTGGGGCTGGCCTGCGGCCTACCAGTCTTCCTTTACCGCCAGCACCACATCCTTGCCGGCGGCGGCGCGGCCGGCCATCCACGCAGTGATGGTGCCGGCGGCGACCACCGCCGCGCACAGCGCCAGCAGCCGCGCCCACGGCACCAGCAGGTCCATGCTCCAGTGAAAGCTCTGCGGGTTCACCACCTTCACGAGCACCACCGACACCACCAGCCCCAGGCCGAGCCCGGCCACGGCGCCGATGGCGGTCCACGCGGCGCCTTCGCCGGCGACCACCGCGAGCACCTGCCGGCGCGTGAAGCCTAGGTGCGCGAGCAGGCCGAATTCCTTGCGACGCGCGAGCACCTGCGCGCTGAAGCTGGCGGCGATGCCGAACAGGCCGATGGCGATGGCCACCGCCTGCAGCCAGTAGGTGACGGCGAAGCTGCGGTCGAAGATACGCAGCGAGGTCGTGCGGATCTGGCCCACCGAAGCGATCTCCACCGATCCGGCCGAGCCATCGTTGTGGCGCGCGGCGAGTTCGTGCACAGCGACCTGCACGGCACCCTCCGACGCACCGGGCGCGAGCCACAGCGCAACGTCGCTCACGTTGCGCTCGCCGGTGATGCGTTCGTAGTCGCGCGCGTCCATGGTTATGGCGCCGAACTGCCGCGCGTAGTCGCGCCACACGCCGGCCACGAAAAACGAGGCCTGCGCCCTGCCCATGGCGGCCGACAGCGGCGCGAACACCGTGCCCGGCTTCGCACCATAGAGCTCCACCATCGGCTCGCTCACGTAGATGCCGATCTGCCCTTCGGGCACCGGCAGTGCGCTGCCCACCAGCGGCAGAGACTGCGCGGCTCCGCCTTTGAGGCTGCGCGCGATCAGCGTCACCGCCGGCCGCGCCGCATCCAGCTGCAGCGGTTGCGTGCGCAGCGTGCCGGTGCGCGCCACGCCGGGCAACTGCGCCAGCGACTGGACGAAGGCCGGCGCGAAGGTGGCGGTGTCGGTGCTGCTTCCGCCGCCGCTGTTGCCGCCGCGTCCGCCCGAGGTGGCGCGCACGTACAGGTCGGCAGGCAGCACCACGTCGAGCCAGTGCGTCACCGAATCTCGGAAGCTCGCGACCATCACCGTGAGCGCGACCGCAAGGCTCAGGCTCGCGACCACGCCGCTGACCGCCACGGCCGCCGTGCCGCGCATGCGCCGCGCGCGCTCCACCGCCAGCATCGGCAGCACGCGCTGCGAGAACAGCGGCGCCACGCGGTCGTACAGCAGCGCGATCAGCCAGGGCAGGGCGGTGATGCCACCCACCAGCAGGCAGGCGACCGAGAGATACGCCGCCACCGGAATGCCGCCGATGGCCGGCAGGTTGGCCAGCACCGCGCCCAGAGCGACCAGGCCCAGCGCCAGCCAGTGGCTGTTGCCCTGCGTGGGCGCCGCACCAAGGCCCTTGAGCGTCTGCGCCTCGGGCAGCGACTGCGCCGCGCGCGCGGGCCACCAGCCGCCGACCAGGGCGGCCAGCACGCCGAGCCCGCCGTAGAGCAGGGCGGCGCCTGCGCTCCAGTGCAGCGTGGGTGCCACGCCCTCGAAGTAGCCGCCACCCAGGTCGCCGCCCAGCACGCGCAGCGCGAAGGCCGCCAGCGCCGTGCCCAGCGCGAGGCCGGCCAGGCTTCCGATCAGGCCCAGCACCAGCGATTCGGCCAGCACCAGACGCAGCCGCTCGCGCGGCGTGAGCCCGAGCACGCCCAGCAGCGCGAACTGCTGCGCGCGCTTGGCCACGCTCAGCGCCAGCACCGAGAACACCAGGAAGGCGCCCGTGAAGAGCGCCACCAGCGCCAGCACCGTGAGGTTCACGCGGTAGGCGCGCGACAGGTTGCTCACGCGCTGCGCCGCGTCGCCGGGCTCGGCGAACTGCACGCCTGCGGGCCAGCCGGGTGCGCGCTGCAGCGAGGCCATGAACGCGGCCCGGTCTGTACCGGGCGCGAGGCGCAGGTCGATGCGGCTGAGCTCGCCGATGCGGCCGAAGAGCTCCTGTGCCGCCGCGATGTCCATCACCGCGAGCGCCTTGCCGCCCGCGGCCACGTGGCCGGCCACCGAGAGGCTGTGCCAGGCGTCGCCGCTGCGCAGCTGCACTTTCTCGGCCCTGCCGTCGGCCGGCGCCTGCGCGGGCAGCCCCAGCGCATCGCGAGCCGCGAGGTTGAGGAACACATGGCCCGGCGCAAAGAGGGCGAAGCGGTCGGCACCCGCCGCGGCCTGCGGCATCAGCGCGGGTGCGATGGTCGGCAGCGCCAGCGCGTCGATGCCGATCACGCGGATCGGCACTTGCTGCCCGCCGGCAAGCGCCAGGCCCTGCACCTCGACCACCGGACTCGCCAGCGCCACCTGCGGATGGCGGGCGAGTTGCGCGAACACGGCCTCGTCGAAGCCGCCCTGCACGGCGCGCACTTCCAGGTCGGGCTCGCCGTTGACCGAGCGCACCGCGCTCGAGAACTCGTCGAGCGCCGAGGCGTTGATCAGCTGTACCGAGAAAGCGAGCGCAACGCCGAGCATCACGGCCAGCACGGCCGCCGCGTTGCGCCAGGGGTGGTGGCGGAGTTCCTGCCAGGAGAAGGTGCCGAGCAATGCGCGCATCGGCCGATTGTCGTCGCGGCGCGCGAGGGGGACTCCGGACGTGGCAGGATTGCGGCTCTTCGAACGCCTGAGGAATCCGACGATGCGGCTCATGCCCCATGCCTTGCTGTACCGCTCCTGGCTTGCGGCCTGGCTTTTCGTCCCTCTGCTGGCCGGCAATGCCCTGGCGCAACTGCAGCCGCCGCAGCAGCAACAACAACAGCCCCTGACGCTGGCAAGCGATCCGGCCGTTCTTGCGAGAGCAGCCCTCGGCACCGAGCGGGGCACGATGGTGGTGGGCACGCTGCACGACGGGCAGATGGCCTACGGCGCCGCCTACAACCCCGAGCCGCCGTCGCAGCCACGCGCCATCGCATCGGGCAGCGCAGAGCAGCCGATGTTCGAGATCGGATCCGTCACCAAGGTGTTCACCGGCCTGCTGCTCGCGCAGGCGGTGCAGCGCGGCGACCTGAAGCTCGACGACACGGTCGGCAGGCTGCTCGCTGGCAAGGTCGCCGGCCTTTCGCCCGCGGTGGCCTCGGTCACGCTGCGCCAGCTCGTCACGCACACCGGCTGCATGCCCGTGATGGCCGACGGCGTGACCGGCGGCGCGCCGCTCGTCGAGCAGTTCCACGCCTACGACAAGGCCATGTTCTGGGCCGCGCTCGCTCGCATCAGGCTCACGGCCGCCGCGCCGCCTTGCGAAGGCGCTTACAGCAACTTCGGCATGGCGCTGCTTGGCCAGCTGCTCGCCGAGCACTACGACACCTCGTGGGGCGAGCTGGTGCGCGCGCGCATCACCGAGCCGCTGGGCATGAACGACACCGTCATCACGCTGGGCGACAAGGCCTCGCGCATGGCCCCGGCCTTCGCGGGCGACCGTCGCCAGCCGCTGTTCGACATGCAGGCCTACGCGCCGGCCAGCGCGCTGCGCTCCACCGCCGCCGACATGATGACCTTCAGCCGCGCCATCCTCGCGGGCGCCGCCGGCCCGCTGGGCCCGGCCGCCGCGCGCATGCTCACGCCGCTGGCGCGCTACGAGGGCGCCGAGATCGGCTATGCCGTGATGGTGCGCGGGCCCGAAGGCGGCCGGCGCACCTACTATCACGCGGGCGTCACCGAGGGCTACCGCACGCTGTGGCTGCTCGCGCCCGACACCGGCGAGGCGATGATCGTGCTCAGCAGCAACGCGCGCGCGCCGATGCAATCGGTGATGCTGGCCATCGGCAAGAGCCGCTATCCGGTGCCGACCGCCGAAGTGCCGATCGATGCGAAGCGGCTGGACGAGTACCGCGGCGAATACCGCGTGACCAGGAACAAGTCGCTGAGCTTCACCGTGCGCAGCGGCAGGCTGCTGGTGCGCGAGACGGGCCGCGGCTACAGCGCGCTCACGCCCACGGGCAACGACCGCTTTGCTGTGACGGCCATCGGCGCGCAGGTCATGTTCAGGCGCGATGCGGCGAATGCGGTGGTGGGAGTGTCGCTGGCGCAGGGCGGCAGCCAGCTCGATGCGCGGCGGGTGGGGGACGCGGCCGTGCAGCCTGAGTAGTCGCCGGGCTTCGTCAGCCGGCCAGCGCGAGGAGCTGCCCGGCCATCTCTTCGATTTCCGCGCGCATCACGAGCTTGTCGAGCCAGTCCCGCGGGATGCCTGCGACGCCGTAGAAAGCTCCTGCCAGCTGGCCGCAGATGGCTGCAGTGGTGTCGGCGTCGTCGCCGAGGTTGGCGGCGGCGAGCACGGCTTCCTCGAAGGAGCCGGTGTTCGCGAAACACCAGAGCGCCGCTTCGAGCGATTCGACGCAGTAGCCCGATCCCTTGATCTGCCCGGCGCTCTCGAGGCATGGTCGTTCCGCGTCAGCGCCGCGACCTTCTTGTTCAGAGGCGCCAGCGGTTCGGTCGAGAGGATCGCAGCCTTGCCCTTGCCAAGCAGGGCCGAACGCAGCTGCAATGCGAAGAGCCGAGAGCATTCGATGGCTTCCAGCGCGCCGTGCGTGGTGCGCGCGCTTTCGCCGGCCTGCGTCCACGTGGCCTCGGCGCTCGCCGCGTAGAACATCGGCACCGGCGCGAGCCGCATCAGCGCGCCGTTGCCGGCCGTGCGCGGATCGGGATCTCCGGCGAAAGGATCGCCCGAGGCCAGGTAGCGGGTGAGAGCCCCCGACACCGTCAGGCCGATGTCGAAGCAGTTGCCGGTGCTGCTCATGTAGCCCACGCTGCGCCAGTTGCAGTAGCGGTTCATCTGGTCGATTGCGTCGAAGCCCTTGCAGTGGATCAGGCTCGCGGCGAGGCACAGGGCCATCGACGTGTCGTCGGTCCACTCGCCCGCGACGAGCCCGAAGGGCCCGCCGCCGTGCATGCCCGTCACCGGCGCGAAGCTCCCGCGCGTGCGGAACTCGACCGTGGTACCCACTGCGTCGCCACAGGCCAGGCCGAGCAGGCAACCCCGATAGCGCTCGATCACGTTCATGGCCGCTGCCTCAGCGCCTCGCGCGCGGCCATGAGCGCGAAGCCCAGCAGGTTGAGCCCCTTCCATTCGCGCGGGTCCTGCGCGAGCGGATCGTTGGCGGCACGTCCGATGCCCCAGATCGGATCGACAGGGCTGGCCTCCACCAGCACATGGTGGCCCGTGCCGAGCAGGAAGGCGCCGAGTTCCGCGTTCTGCGAGAACTTGGCGATGTTGCCCTGCGTCACGATGTCCAGTCGGGCGGCCACCCATGCGGCCTCGTCGAAGCCGCGTATCTCTCGGCCCAGCTTCTTGGCCTCGCCGGGCGTGCGCGCGGCGAGGATGCGATCACAGATTTCTTCATCGCCGAACAGGCACGCCTTGCCGGCCATCATGAAATGCTCGGCCGTGCGGTACCGGACGCCGTCGACGGTGAACGCGGCTTCGAACCACTGGCTGAAGCAGCTCTTGTTCACGCCGGTCTTCGGCGCCTGATGGCCCCAGAAGAGAAGGAACTCTGGGCGATGGCCCTGCGCGAAGTAGGCGGGCAGCTCGCGGGTGCTGCGGGGTGTGACAGCGGTGTTCATTTCGTTTTCCTTGTTCTTGTCTTGACTACGATCTCGTGTGAGTTGCTCTGTGCAACTAAATGAGAGTTGTATAGTACAACTAATAAACCCGCAGTCAAGTTCTCAAGTGAGCACTCCATCTTCCGGATTTCCGCCACTGACCTTCCCGCGCCCGCTGGTCACCGTCGACATCGTGATGTTCACCGTACTCGGCGACGCCCTCCAGGTGCTGCTGGTGAAGCGGCCCGCCGACACCGACGAGCCCTTCCCGGGCAAGTGGGCCTTGCCCGGCGGCTTCGTGAACATCGACGAAGACGCCACGCTGCTCGACTGCGCGCTGCGCAAGCTGCGCGAGAAGACGGGCGTGGTCACTCCCTACCTGGAGCAGCTCGGCAGCTGGGGCGGCGCGCAGCGCGATCCGCGGGGTTGGTCGGCCACGCATTGCTTCTACGCGCTGATCCCCGCGCAGGCGATGCAGCTGCGCAGCGGCGCGAACGCGACCGAGGTGGCGTGGTTCGAGGTCGATGCCGCCTCGCGCAAGCGGCTGGCCTTCGACCATGGCGAGCTGCTCGATGCGGCCGTGGCGCGGCTGCGCGGCAAGGTCGAATACACCTCGCTGCCGGCCTTCCTGCTGGAGGAGCCGTTCACGCTGCCGGCGCTGCAGCACACCTACGAGGTCGTGCTGGGCAGGGCGGTCGACAAGAGCGCCTTCCGCAAGCGCATGCTCGACGGCGGATTCATGGAAGAGGCCGGCATGGTCACCGGCAGCCTGGGGCGGCCGGCCATGAGCTACCGGCTGCGCGACCGCTCGCAGGCGGCGCTGTTTCCGCGCACCTTCAACGCGACGAAGTAGCTGGGCGACGGCTCAGAGCCGGTCCGACATCGCGTGCAGGTACGCACGCACCGCCGCGTTGGAACTCAGCCCGATGGCCCGGTCGAACGCCTGCCGGGCGGCGGAGCGCGCACCACCGGCCGCGAGCAGATGCGCTCGTGCTGCCCAGTACGGCTGGTAGTTCGCCACGTCCTGCGCAGGAATGGCTTCCAGTGCCCGCAGGCCGATCTCCGGGCCGCGCGCGTTCGCAAGCGCGCAGGCGAGGCTGACCTGCGCGCCGATGCTGGTCCGCAGCGCCAGCAGTCCCTCGTACAGCGACACCAGCGCCTCGGGCGGCACCGGCGCGCCGACGCGGCGTTCGCAGTGGGCCGACTGGATCGCGGCTTCGAGCTGGTAGGCGCCGAGCGACTTCATTTCGGACGCGCGGCGCAGGCAGAGCTCGGCCTCGGCGAGCAGATCGGGGTTCCAGCGCAGCGGGTCCTGCTGGTCGAGGGGCACGTAGGCGCCGGTGTCGCTGCGGCGCGCAGGCATGCGGGCTTCGCAGAAGAGCATCAGCGCCAGCAGGCCCAGCGGCTCGGGTTCGGTGGGCATCAGGCCGCAGAGGATGCGGCACAGGTCGATGGCCTCGGTGGTGAGGCCGCGCGGCAGGGCGTCGGCGCCGTCGATGTCGTCCCAGCCGGTGCCGTAGGCGGCGTAGATGCCATCGAGCACGTCCTGCAGCCGCTGCGGCAGGTCGCGCGCCTGCGGGTATTCGAAGGGAATGCCGGCTGCCCGGATGCGGGCCTTGGCGCGCACCAGCCGCTGCCCGAGGGTCGAAGGCGCGGTGAGGAAGGCGCCGGCCATGCGCGCCGCGTCGAGGCCGAGCACGGTCTGCAGCATGAGCGGCGCACGTGCCGGGGCATCGACGGCCGGGTGCGCGCACACGAAGAGCAGGCGCAGCCGCTCGTCGGGAATGGCGCCGGAGCCGTCGGCGGCATCGTCCATTTCGCCCGCGAGCAGCAGCAGGGTCTGCGTGGCCTGGTCCTGCACGCGGCTGTGGCGCCAGGCGTCGAGCTTGCGGTGGCGCGCCACGCTCAGCAGCCAGGCGTCGGGCTCGGCCGGAATGCCGTCGGCGGGCCAGCGTTCGAGCGCGCGGGAGAAGGCGTCGGCCAGTGCGTCTTCGGATGCGGCGATGTCGTGGGTGCGCGCGGAGAGGATGGCCAGCAGCCGGCCGTACGACTCGCGCGCCGCCCGCTCGGCGGCCCAGTGAACCGCCGGGTCGCTCATGCAGCAGCCAGGGCCGTGGCGACGAAGACGGGCCGCACCTCCACCCCGCCGCTGGTCGCGCAGGGCGCACGCGCGGCCCATTCGAGCGCGGCGTCGAGGTCGGGAACGTCGATCACGAAGTAGCCGCCGAGCTGTTCCTTGGTGTCGGCGAAGGGGCCGTCCTGCACCTGGCGCCGGTCGCCGCGCACGCGCAGCGTGGTGCCGGTCATGGGCGGGAAGAGGCCGTGGCCGCCGAGCGAGATGCCCGACTGGCGCACGGCGTCGGCATATGCGACCCAGCTGGCGCGGTAGGCCTGCGCGGATGCGTCCTCGCGTTGCTCGAATTCGGCCGCGGGCTGATAGAACATCAACATGTACTGCATGGTGTCTCTCCGTCGTGGAAAAGCTTGCTGAGCAGGATCGCTCACCACAATGACGGCCCGCCGGCGGTCATTTCGACACGGGCCTCGTGTCGAGCAGAACATTTTTTACGTGGAAGCCGCCCGGTGCAACGGTGGCTGCACCGAAGCGAAAAGTTCTCGGCCAGCCTCCTTCAGGCGGCCTCTGCCTGCGCCGCGGGCGCGAACAGGGCTTCCATCTCGTTGCGCAGCTTGTAGGCCGCGGTATTGGTGTCGATGGCCACGTCGGCCCAGCTCAGGCTCTGGCCCTTCTTCACCGGGCGCACCAGCCTGATGTTGTGCGCCAGCCCGAGCGGCAGGCCGCCCAGGCGCAGCGAGCTCCCGGCCGGCAGCAGCTTGCCCCAGACGGTGTAGCCTCCTTCTCCGTCGAGCATCTCGCCGGCGGCCAGGTCGCGCTTGGCGGTGGCGACCACGTCGGCGTTCCAGCAGGTGGCCACACCGGTGGCCTCGCCGCGCAGCGCCACGCTGGCCACCGACATGCCCACTTCGAGCCCGATCAGGTGCCAGCGCTTGTAGAGCGTGAAGTAGCGCCCGCTCGGGTCGGTGTGGGCGTTGTATTCCTCAAAGCAGTTCTTGATGTACTCGGTCTCGGCCTCGACCGTGACCCACACGCCCATGCGGATGTCGTACGGGATCTTCCGTCCGTCGGCTTCCAGTGAAGAGACCACCTCGACCATGCCCTTGCGCTCCAGCACGCCGCCTTCGCTCCTGGGCCGGGTGACGAAGGGAATGTCTTCCACGCTCGCGGGCGGGTAGAGCAGGCCGTCCGATGGCACGGCGAGGCCGGTGGCGTTGGCCACCGCCGAGCTTTCGATGGAAGGCTTGGAGCCGTCGAGGAAGCTGTTGAACATCTTCGGATTGAGCCCGCCGCGTTTCGCCTGCTCGGGCGTGAGGCCGTAGTTGCCCCACACCGTCTCGGGCGTCGATTCGGTGAAGCGCGGCAGCCACTTGTGGCCGCGCCCGGCCGCCACCACCGGAAAGCCGCAGGTGCGCGCCCAGTCCACCAGGTCGCAGATCAGCGCGGGCTGGTCGCCGAAGGCCAGCGAATAGACCACGCCGGCCTGCTTCGCCCTGCGCGCGAGCAGCGGGCCGCAGAAGGCATCGGCCTCGACCGTCACGTTCACCACGTGCTTGCCGTGCGCGAAGGCATCCAGGCAGTGGTCCACCGCCGCGATGGGGTTGCCGGTGCACTCGACCACGATGTCGATGGAGGGCTCGCGCGTCACGGCCTGCCAGTCGTCGGTGATCCAGGTGGTGCCTTGCTTCAGCGCCTCCTGCACCGATGCGGCTGCGGCGCGGCCGGGCTCCCAGCCCACGCGCTCGAGGTTGACGCGGGCCGCGTCGGGCGAGAGGTCTGCGATGGCCACCAGCTGCACGCCGGGCGTGCGCGGAATCTGCGCGAGGTACATCGAGCCGAACTTGCCGGCGCCGATCAGGCCGATGCGGATGGGGCGGCCTTCGGCTGCGCGCTGCTGCAGGCGGGCATGGAGGCTCATGTCGTCAGGCCTCCACCGTATCGAGCACGTCGGGCGAGGTGCGCAGCGCGCTCTCGGGCAGGCCGTTCTTCCACGGCACATCCACGGGGTAGGGCTTCAGCAGGCAGTCGTCGGGCAGCAGCTCGATGGGCGTGAAGTCGCGATGCGCGATGTATTCGGGGCGCTTGTGGCGGCGGATGTGGTTGCTGACGGCGCATAGGCTCAGGTACACGGCCACTCGGTTGAAGGGCGAGAGGTTGCTGCCCGAGGCATGCACCAGGCAGCTGTGGAACAGGATCATCGACCCGGCCGGCCCCTTGGGCGAGACGATGCCGCCGTGCTTGCCGCCGGCGCGATCCACCAGCTGGCGGATCAGGTCGTTGTCGACGGTCCACAGCGGGTAGCTGGTGGTGGTGAGGTCATGCTTCGCATCCACCACGCCCTTGCGGTGGCTGCCCGGGATGAACATCAGCGGACCGTTGTGCTCGTTCACGTCGTCGAGAAAGATCGCCACGTTCATCGCGCGCTCGGTGGGCATCAGGTCGTCGTTGAGCCAGGTACCGTAGTCCTGGTGCCACTGCCACACGTCGCCTTCGAAGGCCATCTTTCCGTTGATCTTGAACTGGTGCATGTACACGTCTTCGCCGAAGAGATCGGTCACCGGTTCGACCATGCGCGGGTGGCGCGCGAGCCGCGCGAAGGGCTCGCTCACGAGGTGCGCGGCGAAGTTCGTGCGCACGGCGTCGGAGCCTTTCTCGCGCACGTTGAAGGCCTCGCGCTTCGCGTAGAGATCGGGCACCGCGTCGGTCAGCACCTTGGTTTCTTCGGCCGAGAAGTGGCCGGGGAAGAACAGATAGCCGTCGCGCTCGAACTGCGCGCGCTGCTCGGGGTTGAGCTTCATGCCTTGTCTCCTTTTTGCTTGGGGGGAATGGCGGTGTGGGTGGATGCGGCATGCGCCAGCAGCCGTTCGCTCAGTGCCTCGCTGGCCCGCGAGACGTGTTCCTCGCTCAGGCGCGCGGCGCGGTCCGCGTTGCCTGCCGCGATGGCGTCGGCAATGGCTTCGTGCTCGTCCCACAGCGTCTCGCGCTGCGGCTCGGCCTGCAGCACCGCGCCCATCGCGCGGCGCAGGTGGCGCCAGTGCGGATCGGCGCTCTGCGCGATCAGCGGATTGCCCGATGCCGCGTAGATAGCCTGGTGGAAGGCCACGTCGGCGTCGATCATGGCCTCCACGTTGCGCCCACGCGCGGCGCGCCGGCCGCGCTCGATGAGCTTCGGGTCGATGCGAAAGCGCTGCCGCGCCGCCAGCCGCGCGGCCAGGGCATCGAGCGCACCGCGCACCTGGTAGACCTTGCGCATCGCCTCCGCTTCGAGCGGGGCCACCAGCACGCCACGGCCGGGCGCGTCGAGCACGAAGCCGTCCTTCTTCAGCAGCCGCAGCGCCTGCAGCACCGGCTGGCGCGACACCGAGAGGCGCTGCGCGATGTCTTCCTGCGTGATGCGCTCGCCGGGTGCGAGCGTGCCGCTGCTGATGGCGCCGAGCAGGGCGCGGTAGACCTGGTCGACGAGGTCGGGCGCGACCTCGATGCTGACGAGCTGGGCGGGCATGGTTGTCTCCTTGCGCCGGGTTCTTTGAACTCTGTATACAGAGTACGGAGTTCAGCGCTGCCGCAGCTAGCGGGTTTTTACCCATTGGGGCTGCAAAAGAACGGAAGCCGCCGCTAAGCTCGACCCCATGCAACTACCCACCTACGACGACGTCATCGCCGCAGCCGCGCGGCTCGAAGGCCATGCCCACCGCACGCCGGTGCTGCGCTCCACCACCGCCAACGAGCGCTGGGGGGCCGAGTTCTTCTTCAAGTGCGAGAACTTCCAGCGCATGGGCGCCTTCAAGTTCCGCGGCGCGTTCAACGCGCTGTCGAAGTTCGACGCCTCGCAGCGCAAGGGCGGCGTGATTGCCTTCTCGTCGGGCAACCACGCGCAGGCCATCGCGCTGTCGGCGCGCCTGCTGCAAATGCCGGCCGTGATCGTGATGCCCAAGGACGCGCCGGCCGCCAAGGTCGCCGCCACCAAGGGCTACGGCGCCGAGGTGGTGATGTACGACCGCTTCACCGAGGACCGCGAGGCGCTGACGAAGAAGCTGGCACAGGAGCGCGGCATGACGATGATCCCGCCCTATGACCACCCCGACGTGCTCACCGGCCAGGGCACGGCGGTGAAGGAACTGATCGAGGAAACCGGTCCGCTCGACCATCTGTTCGTGTGCCTCGGCGGCGGCGGGCTGCTCTCGGGCTCGGCGCTGTCGGCGCGCGCGCTGTCGCCGGACTGCAAGGTCTACGGCGTGGAGCCCGAGGCGGGCAACGACGGCCAGCAGTCGTTCCGAGCGGGGAAGATCGTGCACATCGAAACCCCGAAGACCATCGCCGACGGCGCGCAGACGCAGCACCTGGGCGAGTACACCTTCGGCATCATCCGCCGCGACGTGGACGACATCTTCACCGTCACCGACGAGCAGCTCGTCGACGCGATGCGCTTCTTCGCCGAGCGAATGAAGATGGTGGTGGAGCCCACCGGCTGCCTCGCCTTCGCGGGCGCGATCGCGGCGGGCAAGGCGATCGCGGGCCAGCGCGTGGGCGTGCTGATCAGCGGTGGCAACGTCGACCTGTCGCGCTTCGCGGCGCTGATCGCGCCTCAACGGTAATCAGCAGGCTCAGGCCCGGATTCCGCTGGCCGTGAGGTGCAGCAGGCGATCGGCCTGCGCGGCCGCGCTTTCCGAGTGCGTCACCAGCACCAGCGAGGCACCGTGTTCGCGGGTCTGGCCGATCAGCAGCTCCATCACCTTCGCGGCGGTGGTCGGGTCGAGGTTGCCCGTGGGCTCGTCGGCCAGCAGCAGGGCGGGGCGGTGTACCAGCGCGCGTGCGATGGCCACGCGCTGCAGCTGGCCGCCCGACAGCGTCTGCGGCAGCCGCGTACCCATGCCGGGCAGGCCCACCGCCTCGAGCATGTGCGCGATGCGGCCTTCGCTGTCCTTCTGCTGCCCCAGCAGCATCAGCGGCAGCGCCACGTTCTGCGCCACGTCCAGGTGCGGCAGCACGTGGAAGGCCTGGAACACGAAACCGACATGCCGCCGCCGCCAGAGCGCGCAGGCTTCGCCGTCGAGCGCGCCGATGTCGACGCCGTCGTGCGTCACCGTGCCCTGGTCCCAGCTGTCGAGGCCGGCCATGCAGTTGAGCAGTGTCGACTTGCCCACGCCCGATTCACCCACGATGGCGACGAACTCGCCGGGCTCCACGGTGAGCGTCACGTTCTCGAAGACAGGCGCATCACCGTAGTGCTTGCCGAGGTTGGAAATACGCAGCGTCATCTGGGAGCGACGGCCTTGGCCATGAGTTGAACGGCGGCCTGCACCGCGTCAGGAGCGTCGCAGGCGATCACGGTGCGCTGCGGCATGCTGCGCAGCCAGGTGACCTGCCGCTTGGCGAGCTGACGCGTGGCGGCGATGCCGCGCTCTCGCAGATCGGCCATGGCCCTGGCGTCGGGCGCCGCGCTGCCGGCCGCATCGAGCGTTTCCCAGGCTTGCCGGTAGCCGACGCAGCGCATCGAGGGCAGGTCGGGCGACAGGTCGCCGCGTGCGCGCAGGGCGCGCACCTCGTCGAGGAAGCCGGCGGCGAGCATGGCGTCGAAGCGCTCGGCGATGCGGCCGTGCAGCCACGAGCGGTCGGCGGGCTCCAGCGAGAACAGCGCGCCGCCTTCGACAGCGCCGGCTGCCTTGTTGTCGCTCGCATGGAAGCTCGACAGTGGCTGGCCGCTGCTCTCCCACACTTCGAGCGCGCGCTGGATGCGCTGGCTGTCCTGCGGCGCGAGCCGTGCGGCCGTGACCGGATCGACCTGCGCGAGCCGCGCGTGCATGGCGGGCCAGCCCAGCGCGGCCGCGTCGGCGTCGATGCGCGCGCGCACCGCGGCGTCGGCCGCGGGCATGGCGTCGATGCCGTCGAACAGCGCCTTGAAATAGAGCATGGTGCCGCCCACCAGCAGCGGCAGCGCGCCGCGCGCGCGGATCTCGCCGATGAGCCGCGTGGCGTCGGCCACGAAGGCGGCGGCGCTGTAGCTCTCGCGCGGGTCGAGGATGTCGATCAGGTGGTGCGGCACGGCGGCCTGCTCGGCGGGCGTGGGCTTGGCGGTGCCGATGTCCATGCCGCGGTAGACCAGCGCCGAATCGACCGAGACGATCTCCACCGGCAGCAGGCGCGCGAGCGCCAGCGCGGCGGCCGTCTTGCCCGAGGCGGTGGGACCTGCGAGCGCGATGTAGCGCGGTGGAGCCGGGGAGGGCGCGGCATCGGGCGATGCGCGGGTGGCGGTCTTCGCGGCCGCGTCGGAACTGGGAGACATGGTGCGCCGAGCGTAGCAAATGGCGCGGGCCTGGCAGCGTGCCGGGCCTTGGGTGGAGGCGGGGAGGCGGGGAGGCGGGGAGGCGGCCGCCCTCAGATGGCGGCGGGCACTGGCGGCTCCACCTTGCCGCTCACGTCCTGCGGCGTGAGCGGGGCCGAGGCAGCCGGCGGCGCGAGGCGCGGCGTCGGCCGCACGGCGGCGTTGCTGGCGACCATGTTCTCCGGCTTCATGCGAAACAGCTGGGTCAGCGCCGCGCGGTACTGCGCCTCGCCGATGGAATTGGTGTTGTGGTGCGAGCCGCCCTCGACCAGCACGAACATCTTGGGCCCGGTGGCCGCGTCGTACAGCTTGCGGCCCAGCGTCGGGTTGATGAGGCTGTCGGCCGTGCCGTGCACCACGAGCAGCGGCGAGCCGATGTCCTTGACCGCGTTGATCGCCTCGAAACGCTGCGTGATGAACGGGCCGAAGGGCAGCCAGCCCCACTTGAAGCCGCTGACCACGTCGGCGATGGAGGTGAAGGTGCTCTCGACGATGGTGCCGCTCTCGTCTTTCACGTGCGCGGCGAGATCGATGCCGATGGCGCCGCCGAGCGAGTGGCCGAAGATGTAACGGTGCTGCCTGGGGTGGCGAGCGGCCAGCCAGGTCCAGGCGGCGCGGGCGTCCTCGCGGGCCGATTCTTCCGAGGGCAGGCCCTTGGAGCTCTTCCCGAAGCCGCGATAGTCGATGGCCAGCACAGAGAAACCCAGCTCATGCATGCGCTGGATGCGTGGTGCCGAGCCGGCCACGTTGTAACGGGCGCCGTGCAGGTACAGCAGGACAGGAGTGGCGGTGGTCTCGGGCGCGCCGCCCAGCCACAGGCCGTGCAGGCGCGCGGGCTCGCCGGTGAGGGAGGACTGGAAGTCGATCCACACGTCCTCCATGCCCTGGGCCATGGAGGCGGTGTTGCCCCAGCTGCGGTCGCTGGGCTGGAAGATCCATTCGCGTTGCTGCTCGTCGAGCGTCGAGCAACCGGCGGCAAGCAGTGCACACAGCGAGAGGACAGACGCGAGGAGGGTCCAGCGTTTCATCATGGGTTTGAGGGACAGCGGAGTCGGCTCGAAAGTTCACCTGCTTTCACCTTGATGCGCCGACACAGCAGCAAGGTAACTCCCTGAAACAGTGCTCGCCGGCACTTTACCGAGCACATGCAACGGATGTGCCTGGGATTTCGCCGACTGCGGAAAACCCTAGAAAAAAGGCTTAAAAATGTCCGAAAACCGCGGATCGACCGGGGTTTCGCTGCTTATCGGCCACGCATGAAGAGCGAATCCAGCTCGCGCACCGAAAGCTGGCGCCAGGTCGGCCGGCCGTGGTTGCACTGGTCCGAACGCTCGGTGGCCTCCATCTGGCGCAGCAGCGCGTTCATCTCGTCGATGGTGAGCTTGCGGTTGGCCCGCACCGCGCCGTGGCAGGCCATGGTGGAGAGCAGTTCGTTCTGGGCGCGCTGCACCACCGTGCTGGCGTCGTGCTGGCCCAGTTCGGCCAGCACGCTGCGTGCGAGTTCCACCGGATCGCCGTCGGCCAGCGTTCCGGGCACGGCGCGCACCGCGAGCGTGCGCGCCGAAAAGGGCGTGATCTCCAGCCCCAGCGTCGGCAGCACCTCGGCGCAGGCCTCGGCCGTGGCCACTTCCTGCGGCGTGGCAGCGAAGGTCGCCGGAATCAGCAGCGGCTGGCTGCTGATGGCAGCGCCGTCGAGCTGCGTCTTGAGCCGCTCGTAGACGATGCGCTCGTGTGCCGCGTGCATGTCGACGATCACCAGGCCCTGGCTGTTCTCGGCCAGGATGTACACCCCCTGCAGCTGGGCCAGCGGGCGGCCCAGCGGCCAGGCCTCGTCGTTGTTGGCGATGGACTGCGTGCCAGGGCTCGGCGCAAGGGGAAGTCCGCTCGGAGCCTGGAAGCTTGCCGGCGCCGCGCTGGCAGCGGGCCAGGGTGGCGGCGCGGAAGGTTCCGCCGCATGCAGAGCAACCTGCCGCGGCTGCTCGCTGCGCTGGGGCCACATCGCCTCGAAATCGCCGGTGCCGCGTTCGCGCGGCGTGAAATCCATGGCCGGCTGGGCCCAGCTTGCGTTCGGGGGCAGCGGCGCCTGCTTGAAGAATGGCTGCGGCGCGCCTGCCGGCGCTGTCGCGTCATTGGCGCGCGGAGCCGCCAGCGCGTCCTCGACGGCATGGCGTACGGCCTGGTGCACCTCGCGCCCGTCGCGAAAGCGCACTTCGATCTTGGTCGGATGCACGTTCACGTCGACGCGCGACGGATCGATTTCGAGGTACAGCGCATACACCGGCTGGCGCTGGCCGTGCAGCACGTCTTCATACGCGCTGCGCACCGCGTGCGACAGCACCTTGTCGCGCACGAAGCGTCCGTTGACGTAGAAGAACTGATGATCGCCGCGCGAACGCGCCGCGTCGGGAATGCCCGCGCGGCCGACCACGCGCACCGCGCCGCCTTCGCGTGCGACGGCCACGCTCTGCGATACGAACTCGTCGCTCAGCGCATCGGCCAGCCGCTGCTCGCGCGTGGCGGCTGCGCGCCACTGCTCGACCAGCTTGCCGTCGTGCCAGATCGAGAAGCCCACCTCGGGCCGCGCCAGCGCATGGCGGCGCACCGCCTCGATGCAATGGGCCAGCTCGGTGGCGTCCGTCTTCAGGAATTTGCGGCGCGCGGGGGTCGCGAAGAACAGCTCGCGCACTTCGACGGTGGTGCCGGCTGAGCGGGCCACGGGCCGCAGCTCGCCGGTGCGCCCGTCGAGCGCGAAGGCCGAATCGGAGCCCGCGAAGCGCGAAAGAATGCTGAGCTCGGCAATCGCATTGATGGCGGCCAGCGCCTCGCCGCGAAAGCCCATCGTGCCGACCGTCTCCAGGTCGTCGAGGCTGGCGATCTTGCTGGTCGCGTGGCGGCGCAGCGCCACCGTGAGTTCCTCGCGGGGGATGCCCAGGCCATCGTCTTCCACGGAGATCAGCCGCACGCCGCCCGAAGCCAGCCGCACCGTGATCTGGCCGGCACCTGCGTCCAGCGCGTTGTCCAGCAGCTCGCGCACCACCGAGGCCGGACGCTCGACGACTTCACCGGCGGCGATCTGGCTGATCAACTCGTCGGGAAGCTCGCGGATCGGGCGGCGTTGTGGGGGGGAGATGGTGGTGGGGAGGGCGCTCACCGGGGCATTCTAAAAGCGCGGGTTCCGAGGCGTCCGCTCAGGGCTGCTGCAGCTGCTTGAACATCACGTAGGCATCCACGAAGCCGTGCCGCGGATGCCTGAACGCGCCCGGCAGCGTGCCGACGATCTCGAAGCCCATCTTGCGCCACAGGCGCACCGCGCCTTCGTTGGTGGACACGACGAAGTTGAACTGCATCGCGCGAAAACCCATGCGCAGGGCCTCCTGCTGCGAGTGTGCGCACAGGGCCGATGCGACACCCATGCCGCGCGCCGCGTCGGACACGACGTAACCGCAATTGCTTACGTGCGAGCCCTGGCCCGGCTGGTTGGGTCGCAGGACGTAGGTGCCGAGCACCGCACCCCGGTCGTTGCAGGCGACGAAGATCGCCGTGGGCACCTTCGTCCACGAGTGGCGTGCCTGTTCCTCGGTCACGTCGGGCGGATACGTGTAGGTGTCCGCGCGGCGGAAGGTGGGTTCCAGGACGGACCAGATGGCGGGCCAGTCCGCATCCGTGGCGGCGCGTATGTGCAGCATGGGGTGATTCGCGAGTGCGTCGAGGTCGAGCAAGGATAATCCGCGCCCATGGAAATCATCAGCTTTCTCGTCGACTTCATCCTTCACGTCGACAAGCACCTCGAGGCCTTCGTCATCGCCTACGGCCCCTGGGTCTATGCCTTGCTGTTCCTCATCGTCTTCGTGGAAACCGGCGCGGTGGTGATGCCGTTCCTGCCGGGCGACTCGCTGCTCTTCATCGTCGGCGCGCTGTGCGGCGCGGGGCTCATGAACTATCCGCTGGCGTGCGGCATCCTGATCGCGGCCGCGATCCTGGGCGACCAGTGCAACTACTCCATCGGGCGCTACTTCGGGCCGAAGGTGTTCCAGTGGGAGAACTCGCGCTTCTTCAACCGCAAGGCTTTCGACCAGGCCCATGCCTTCTACGAGCGCTACGGTGGCATCACCATCATCCTCGCGCGCTTCATGCCCTTCATCCGCACCTTCGCGCCCTTCGTGGCCGGCGTGGCCGAGATGAACCGCGCGAAGTTCACGATGTTCAACGTGGTGGGCGGGCTGATCTGGGTGCTGGGCATCGCCACCGCCGGCTACTTCTTCGGCAACCTGCCTTTCGTGCGCCAGCATCTGGACAAGATCATCTGGGCGCTGATCTTCGTACCGGGCCTTCTGGCGATCTACGGCGCGTGGCGCGCCTCCAAGGCCGAGAAGGCGAGGGAGGCCCAGGCCTCGCAGGCCTGATCCGACTTCGCCAACCAATGAAAAAGCGCGCCCGGGGGCGCGCTTTTTTATTCAGGCCCGTTGTCCAGACCGTGCATCAGTAGTTCGGCCCGTTGCCCGGGTAGTAGCCGCTGCCGCGCGGATAGCGTTGCTGGTTGTAATAGTTGCGTTCGTCGGCATTGCGGCCGACCTGGTTGCCGATGAGGCCGCCGATGGCCGCGCCGCCCACGGTGCTCGCGGTGTTGCCGCCGATGGCATTGCCCACCAGAGCGCCGCCCACGGCGCCTACGCCGGTCCCAAGGTTCTGATTGGGACCGCTTGCGCAACCCGCAATGGTCATGACCGAAGTGGCTGCGGCTGCAGCGATCCAGAGACGTGTGTTCATGATGTCCACCTTTCGATGAGTGATGGTTCATCATGTCCAAAGCACCCCGGTGCGCCGTGTAGGAACCAGCCGCACGTGCCTGTGCGGCCTCGCGGGGCGCACCGCGTGGGACAGGAGTGCATGCTTTGGCCCTACAGCCGGAAGCGGCGGGGCCGGAGCGCGATCAGAGCTGCCGGCTGCGCGCCAGCGGCGGGTTCTGCGCGAAGTAGCGCTGGATGCCGCGCATCAGTGCGTCGGCCAGGTTCTCCTGGTAGTCGACACGGCGCAGGTTGGCTTCTTCTTCCGGATTGCTGATGAAGGCGGTTTCCACCAGCACGCTCGGAATGTCGGGCGCCTTCAGCACGGCGAAGCCGGCCTGTTCGACCTGGCCCTTGTGCAGCCGCGCGCCGATGCCCTTGATCTCGCCGAGCATCGCGCCGCCGAGCTTCAGGCTGTCGTTGATCTGCGCGGTGGTGCTCATGTCGAGCAGCGCTCGCTGCACCTGGGCCTCGTGGTTGCCCACGTTCACGCCGCCGACGCGGTCGGCGTCGTTCTCCTTGTTGGCGAGCCACCGTGCGGCGCTGCTGGAGGCGCCGCTCTGGCTCAGCGCGAACACGCTGGCGCCGCGCGCGGCGGGCGTGGTGAATGCGTCGGCATGGATGCTCACGAACAGGTCGGCCTGCACGCGCCGCGCCTTCTGCACGCGCACGCCCAGCGGCACGAAGAAGTCGGCGTCGCGCGTGAGGAAGGCGCGCATGGGGCTGCCGTTCACGCTGCTCGCGTTGATGCGCTGGCGCAGGCGGTGGGCCACCTGCAGCACGATGTCTTTTTCGCGCGTGCCGTTCGGGCCGATGGCGCCAGGGTCTTCGCCGCCGTGGCCGGGGTCGAGCGCCACGATGATGATGCGGTCGGTGCGATTGGCCGTGGCTGCAACCGGTGGTGGGGGCGGCACGGGCGGTGCTGACGGCGCAGGGGGTCTGGCAGGCGCGGCGGCCACCACGGGAGGCGGTGGCGGTGTCACGGGCCTTTCGCCGCCGGCCGTTGCGGCGGGAGGCGGCGATTGCGGGCCGGGTCGCATCGACTGCTGCGCCATCAGGTCGCCGAGCGGATCGGCGGCCGGTGCAGGCGCGGTTGGCGGCGGCGCGACGGCGACCGCGGAGCCTCCGCCCGAAGCGCGCGGTGCATCGCGCAGGCGCTCGGCGATCAGCGCTTCCATCGGGTCGATCGCCTGCTCGGGGTACAGGTCGAGCACCAGCCGGTGCTTGTAGGCGGCCACGGGCGCGAGCGAGAACACCTGCGGCACCACGGCCTGCTTCAGGTCGAACACGATGCGCACCACCTTCGGTGCGTTCTGCCCCACGCGCAGGCCGTTGATGTACGGGTCGCCGGGCTTGATCTTGCCGACCAGCTCGCGCAGTTCGGGGTTGAGGTCGATGCCCTCGATGTCGACGGCCAGCCGAGGCGGGCTGCCCACCACGAGCTGCTGCGAGTTCAGGCGTGCGTCGGATTCGATGGTCACGCGCGTGTAGTCGGCGGCGGGCCACACGCGCACTGCGAGGATGGTGGCGCCGCGTGCGATCTGGTGCACGCCGAGCATCAGCGCGATGCTGCCGCCCTGCAGCAGCACGCGCCGTTTGAGGCCGGCCGCCTTCATGCGGCGATGCGCGCCAGCAGATCGCTGCCGCGAGCGGTGTTCGCCAAGAGGGTCACGCTGCGTGTGTCGTCAGTCATTGCTTCTATTTTAATAGCGAGGTCGGCAATTGGCGTACGGCCAGCGGCGTTGTCCGGCCACTCGGCCAGCTTGAGGCCCGGCCCGGCGAAGATGTCGCGGAAGCCGGCGTCGTCCCATTCGCGCGGATCGGCGAAGCGATAGAAGTCGAAATGGAAGATCTGCAGCCCGTCGGGCGCCTCGTGGGGCTCGACCACCGCGTAGGTGGGGCTCTTGATGCGCCCGGTGATGCCCAGGGCGCGAAGCAGGTGGCGTACGAAGGTGGTCTTGCCGGCGCCGAGGTCGCCATGCAGTTCGATGAAGGCGTCGCGCAATGCGGGTGATGCGGCCAGCGCCTTCGCGAAGGCTTCGGTGTCGGCTTCGCTGCACCAGCGCAGGCTGCGGGTGCTTTTGTGCGTTTCTACAATCGGCAAGTGATCGTCAGCCATCCACTCGTTGTTCGTATTCAGGCCTTGGCCAGGGAACTCGGATTCTCCCAAATCGGAATCGCGGGCGTCGATTTATCGAGCGCCGAGGCCGGTCTGATGCAATGGCTGGCCCATGGGTTCCATGGCGAGATGCAATACATGGAAACGCACGGCACGCGCCGCGCGCGCCCGGCCGAGCTGGTGCCGGGCACGGTCAGCGTGATCACCGCGCGCATGGACTACCTGCCGCGCAGCACCGAGCCCGAGTGGCAGGCCATCGAGTTCGACCGGCTGAAGCGGCCCGGCGAGGCCATCGTGTCGGTCTACGCCCGGGGCCGCGACTATCACAAGGTGCTGCGCAACCGTCTCGCGAAGCTGGCCGAGCGCATCGCCGAGGAGGTCGGCCCCTTCGGCCATCGCGCCTTCACCGACTCGGCCCCCGTGCTCGAGGCAGAACTCGCCTCGCGCAGCGGCCAGGGCTGGCGCGGCAAGCACACGCTGGTGCTCGACCGCGACGCGGGCTCGATGTTCTTCCTGGGCGAGATCTACGTCGACATGGAACTGCCGCCCAGCGAGCCCGTCACCGCGCACTGCGGCAGCTGCAGCGCCTGCATCGACGTGTGCCCGACGCAAGCCATCGTGGCGCCGAAGCGGCTCGATGCGCGCCGCTGCATTTCGTACCTCACCATCGAGCACGGCGGTTCCATTCCGGTCGAACTGCGTCCGCTGATGGCCAACCGCATCTATGGCTGCGACGACTGCCAGTTGATCTGCCCCTGGAACAAGTTCGCGAAGAAGAGCACGCTGCCCGACTTCGACGCGCGCAAAGAGCTCACCGGCCGCACGCTGGCCGATCTGTTCGCGTGGACCGAACAGGACTTTTTGCGCCGCACCGAAGGCAGCCCGATCCGCCGCATCGGCCACGAGCGCTGGCTGCGCAACATCGCGGTGGCGCTGGGCAACGCGGCACGGGCGGGCGAGGGTGGTGCGAAGGAAGCGCTGGCGACGCGGGCAGAGCACCCGAGCGAACTGGTGCGCGAGCACGTCGCCTGGGGCCTCGCGCAACGCGCAGACTGAGCCTCAGGCCGGCAGGATCTCGCGCACCCGCTCCCACGGCCGGCACATCAGCGTGCCGCGCGGCGACACCACGATGGGCCGCTGCAGCAGGATCGGGTGCTCCACGATGAAGTCGAAGATCTGTTCGTCGGTCCATTTCGGATCGGCGAGGTTCAGCTCCTCGTAGGGAGCCTCCTTGGTGCGCAGCAGGTCGCGCGCGCCCATGCCCATGGCCTTGGAGAGCTCGCGCAGCTTCTTCTTCGAGGGCGGCGTTTCAAGATAGAGAACGATCTCGGGCTCCACGCCGCTTTCGCGGATCAACTGCAGCACGTTGCGCGACGTGCTGCAGTTGGGCTTGTGGTAGATCGTCATCGGGTAGGCGGTGGTGGGCGTGCGTGCGGTCATGGTGCCGATGATAGAAAACAGGCGCTGCTCAGCTTTCCTGTGCGTCCATCGAGAACGGAAACCGCGCCGCCCAGAATTCCGCCAGGCGCGGGTCGGCATCCACACGGCGCACCACCTGCGCCATGCGCGGCGCCACGCGATAGAAGCGCCTGCGGCGCGGCGTCCAGCGCGACACCACGGTCACGTACAGGTCGAGCATGCTGATCTTCTCGCCCAGCAGGTAGGGCGCGGGCTCGTCGATCTGCGAATCCATCAACTGCCAGCAATGCGCGATGCGCTCGGCGGTGCGTTCGAGCATCGCCGGCTGAGCCGCCGGGTCGGGCACCAGGCGCGAAGGCTCGTCGCGCACCCAGAACATCGAATAGATGGCGGCCGGCAGGTAGACCATCCAGCGCAGGTAGCGCGCACGCAGCGGGTCGTCGGGTGCGGGGCAGAGTCCGGCCTCGGGATAGCGGTCGCCCAGCCAGAGCAGGATGGCCGCGCTCTCGGTCATCACCTCGCCCGAAGGCAGCACGAGCGCCGGCACCTGCCGCATCGGGTTGACGCCGGCGACCCGCTCGCGCTCGGCATCGCCCTCCCACGGGGCGATGTCGACGGTCTCGACCTGCGCGCCGATCAGCGTGAGCGCGGCGTGCACGGGCGTGGCGCCCGAGCCGGGGGCGCCGTAGAGGGTGTAGCGGTCTTCGCGGGCGGAGGTGGATGGAGCGTTCATCCGCGCAGGTTACGCAGGCCCGCCCCCGATGTCACGTAGGTCAGGCGGCCAGAAGCGCGTCCACCTTCTTCAGCCCTTCGAGCGTCTTCACGCAGGCCTCGGCCACTTCCGTGCCCTTCACCGCGAAATGGCGGTGGAAGTACTTGCGGTGCTCCACGTGCTCGTGGAAGTGGTGCGGCGTGAGCACGGCCGAGAAGATCGGCACGTCGGTTTCCAGCTGCAGCGACATCAGCGTGCTGACCACCGTGTTCGCCACGAACTCGTGGCGGTAGATGCCGCCGTCGACCACCAGCGCGCAGCCGACGATGGCCGCGTACTTGCCCGAGTTGGCGAGCCGCTTGGCGTGCAGCGGAATCTCGAAGGCGCCCGGCACGTCGAAGATGTCGATGAGGTCGCGCGCCACGCCCTGGCGCTCCATCTCCTCGAGGAAGGCGTCGCGCGCCTGGTGGACGATGTCGGAATGCCACTGCGCCTCGACGAATGCGATGCGCGTGCCGCGCGGCGAACCCGACGCGGTGACGGCGGAAAGGGGAAGGTCGTTGATCTGACTCATGGTGTGCCTCTTGAAGAAAGCAGGTTTCCTGAATCAGGGCGCACGAAACAGCGAGCCCGCTCGCGCGCCGGTTCGCCTGAAAAAGCGCAGCGCGCGGGCCGACCCGCATTTCGCGCTCTCTTTCATCCGGACTGTGACCGTCGGCTTCGGAATCACACCGAAATCTGCTGACCCTGGAACTCATTGCGAGCCCCAGGCGCTCGCGGGCTTGTGCTGCCTTTCCTTCCGGAACATGCCGCCATCACCGCCGGTGGGGAATTTCGCCCCGCCCTGAGAACGCTTGCCGCCCGGCGAGCCGGACAGCGGGGCGATTCTAGGCGGCGCCCGCCGCAGGGGCCTGTCGCCCCCGCGCCAGACCTTCGCCTGGGCGAGGGCTTTGCTCAGAAGCGATACGTGGCCGCCGCAGTCACGGTACGGCGCTGGCCGTAGAAGCAGTCGCCGCGCGCGAGGCAGGTGGTCAGCTGAACCTTGTCGGTCAGGTTGCCCACGTTGAGCGACAGGCGCAGCGGGCCGTTGTCCCAGGCGATCATCGCGTCCAGCAGCGTGACCGAAGGCACCGGGTTGGCGTCCATGCCGTCGTACGACTTGCCGAGGTAGCGCACGCCGCCGCCCAGCGAGAAGCCGGGCACGCCGCCGATGGAGAAGCGCCGCATCAGCCATGCCGAGGCCGTGTGCTTCGGCACGCCGGAGATGCGCTTGCCCAGGTCGGAGCCGGTGCTGTGCGACACGCGCGCATCGGTGTAGGCGTAGGAGGCGACCCAGTCCCAGTCGCGCCCGATGCTGCCCTTGTATTCGAGCTCCAGCCCCTTCACGTGCACCTCGCCGAGCTGCACGCTGTTGAGCGGATTGGTCGGGTCGGTGGTCTTGCGGTTGGTGTCGCGCAGGTCGTACACCGCCGCCAGGAACGAGGTGCGCTGGCCTTCGGGCTCCCACTTCACGCCGGCTTCCCACTGCTTGCCGCGCTGCGGCTTGAAGGGCTTGTTGTTCACGTCCGCGCCGCCCAGCGGCAGGAACGACTCGGCATAGCTCAGGTAGGGCGCCCATCCGCCATCGGCCAGGTAGACGAGGCCGGCGCGCTTGGTGGTGGCCTTGTCGTCGACCGCCACCGCAGGGCGGCCTTCGGTGTCGGTGGTGGCCTTGTCGTGGCGCAGGCCGAGCAGGCCGATCCAGCGGCCGTACTTGACCTGGTCCTGCACGTAGATGCCGGCCTGCTTCTGCAGCACCGCGGGCTGCCGCGTGAGGAAGGTGGGCGCGGAGTAGTTGCCGTACACCGGCGCGTAGACGTCGAGCGCGCCCGCGCGGCCGCGGCCGGTGAACTGCGAGGTCTCGTTGCGCTGGAAGTCCGCGCCGAGGAGCAGCATGTGCTCCGCCGCGCCGGTCTTGAAGTGCGCCTCGGCCTGGTTGTCGAGCAGCAGCATCTTGCCGCCGTTGAGCTGCACGATCAGGTCGCGCTCGATGGTGCGCTGGTCGGCATTGAACACCGGCCGTGCCGGGCGCCCCGTGAGCCGGTTGGCAGTGAAGCTGGTGTACGAGGAGTTGTAGACCACCTTGCTCTCGGTCGAGCGCAGGTTCTGCCTGAAGGTCCAGGTGTCGTTGAAGCGATGGCTGAACAGGTAGCCCAGCGAGGTGTTGCGCGTGTCGAAGCGGTCGAAGCCCGGCTCGCCGGTGAAGGTCGAGGTGGGAATCTGGCCGTACAGCGAGGGCAGCAGCGTGCCCTGCCAAGGGAAGAAGCCGATCAGCGAGCCGCTCTTGTCCTTCTGGTAGAGCGCTTGCAGCGTGAGCGAAGTGTCGGCGCTCGGGCGCCAGGTGAGCGAGGGCGCCAGCAGGATGCGGTCGTCGGGCACGTGGTCGACTTGCGTGCCGCTGTCGCGGTTGACGGCCACCAGGCGGTAGAGCCACTTGCCTTCGGTGTCCAGCGGCCCGGTGAAGTCGGCCGCGACCTGCTTGCGGTTGTGGCTGCCCAGCTGCACCTGCACCTCGCGCTGCCGCTCGGCCTGCGGGCGCTTCGACACCAGGTTCAGCACGCCACCGATGCCGCCCTGGCCGTAGAGCACCGAAGAGGGCCCGCGCAGCAGCTCGACGCGCTCCAGCGTGTACGGATCGGCGCGCGTGGTGTTGTACGTGCCGTAGCTGCGCTGCAGCCCGTCGAGGTACTCGATGGCATCGCCGCCGCGCACCTTGAAGCGGTCGACGCGGCTGTCGAAGTTGCTCGACACCACGCCCGCCGTGTAGTTGGTGGTCTCGCGCAGCGTGAGCGCGCTCTGCGCCTCCATCTGGTCGCGCGTGACCACCGAGATGGCCTGCGGCGTCTCGATCAGCGGCGTGTCGGTCTTGGTGGCGGTGCCGCCGCGCCTGGCGACGAAGCCGGTCACCGGGCCGGTCGCGCTCTCGACCGCGTCACCGGTCACGGTGATGGTCGGCAGGGCCTTGCGGGTCTCGGCGGATTCGTCTTTTTCCTCGGCGTAGGCTGGTATGGAGGCGCCCAGCGCCATTGCGGTTGCAGCGAGCGTGGCGCGGCGGGTATGCGAAATGCGCCAGGTGGGGCGCCAAGCCGGGCGCCGATGCTTCTTCGATGTCATGTGCAGCTTCTCCTGTGTCCTGCGTTTGGGGGGAGTGGCTGCGGCGCGCGCCGGATGTGGGCGCGCCATGGCTTCTCGTCTCTGATCCGGTGATTCCGTCGATCCGGACGAGCGCAACCGGCGGCTCGCTTCGGGCTGGCGGCCGGTGTGTTTTGTGGGTTCTTGTTGCGTCGTCGCGGGCAGCTTTTTCGGCTGCGGTCTTCGTTCCTTCGAAGACGGCTGGCGCCCGTTGCGGGCGGCTGGCTGAGGCCGGCGATTATAGGAAGAAAGACGTCAGCGCCCGGCGAGAAACAGCGTCATGCGCTGCAGTTCGTCGTCGAGCGCCGCACGGAATTCCGCGTCGCGCGGCCTCTTGTCGGCATAGCCGAACACTGGCTTCAGCCGGCCCTCGGGCGAGCTGCCGAAGTTGGCCCAGCCGATCACGCGGTCGTGCCACAGCATCGGCAGCGCGTAGTAGCCGAACTGGCGCTTGGGCACGGGCGTGTAGGCCTCGAACTTGTAGGTCCAGCCCCAGAGCAGCTCGAAGCGGCGGCGGTCCCACACGACAGGGTCGAAGGGCGCGAGCAGGCGCACCGCGTCGTCGGGCGCGTGGCGGCGCGAGGCCGGGTTTTCGTCGGCGGGCCAGAACCAGGTGGTGCCGTCGATGCTGCAGCTGGCGAGCTCTTCGCGCGCGATGCGCAGCGCCGCCTGCGTCTGCGCCGAAAGATGCGGCGCACCGTAGCCGAGCAGCCGCACGAGGTACGTGAGGCTCGATGCAGGCAGCGGCGCGTACTTGCGCACCACCAGTTCGATGAGCGCCGCCGCACGCCAGGCGCGGCCGGCAGGGCTGTCGTCGGCGGGCTCGTGCGTCACCGCCTCGTAGACGCGCGTGCCGCTGTCGCGCCGCACCACGCGCAGCATGCCGCGGTAGTGCATGCCGTCGAGCAGATGCGTGGTCGCGTTGCTGGAGCCGCCCCAGTAGTTCTTGACGCGGCCGTGCGCGAAATGCTGCTCGACCTGGCGCGGATGCACCGGGCCATGCTCCTTCACGTACGCGAGCACGTCGGCCGCCTTGCGCCGCGTGTCGGCGTCCCATGTCTGCCTGGCCTCGCGCGGATGCATCAACGCCAGATGCTCGCGCGGCAGGAAGCCGTAGTTGACCAGGCAGTCTTCCTCGACGGCGAGGCGCGTGTAGCGGTTTTCGAGATCGCCTGCGCGGTAGTCCTTCACGCGATGGCGCAGCGTGAGGTCTTGCGCGCGGGCAGGTGCGCGGATCGGATCGGCCTGCACGAAGCCGAGGCGGCGGATTGCGGCGGGCAGGGTCGTTGGCTTGAAGAGGGTGCGCGCCACTGCGTAGCGGCGCAGGTCGTCGAGGGTCGGGGCAGGCATCGGCGGATTGCAGCACAGACGGTGGACTTTCGCTTTGCGTTGCTGCGTTGGACCCTGTTGTCGTTCAGGGCGCGCTCACGCCGATGGGGTACCTTGCTCCGCGAATGTCCCCCGGCCTTCGGCCTCCCCCCTTTATTTCGCTGCGCAAGGCACCCCATCGGCGTGAGCGTTCAGTGCCGCTTGGGCGTGGTTCACGAGGCTCGCGCACGACGCATTGCGGAAGCTGCATTTGTTGGCAGTCTTCGCGACTTCGTGCTGTATGGCACGGTGCCTTGCCGGGTTCTTCTCTAGAGTGAATGCCCCTGTCACTCGATACCCCAGCAAGGGGAGCAGAAAGGCGTCACTCACTCAAGTCATCCAGATGTTCGAAGGCTGCTTGCCTCGCGGCAGGTCGTCGGTGCGAAAGCAGCGATGCAGATGCGAGGTATCAAAAGGCGACGGCCAGGGTGTTACTAGCACCCCAGCCGTCTAACCAAGTTCGTGCAACACCTTGGAAGGAACGCACAAAAATGGCTACCAAGACTATAGCCCGGCCTCGCACGCCGGTAGCTTCCGAAGAAAACGCCCAAGACCCGGTGGATCTTCTTGAAAACACCCTTACTCAGCTCGAAGCTCTTCTGTGGGTCTGCCACGGGGAAGACATCGACTGGTGCAGCGGGGATGGGCCTCGGCAATTGAACAACCTGCTTTGGCTTGCGGCCGATCTCGCTCGCAAGGCTGGCGAACTGTTGCAGGAAAGTGAGGAGGCGCGACACGCAGCGCTCGAGACCGGCGGTTAGCGGCCGGTCTGCGGGCTGCGAACTTCGCGGCCCGCCTGAAGCCTTCGTGGTGAAGGGAGTTCGGGTCGATTGAGGCTTGCGGGGAGGGCTTGATGGCAGCTATGTGTTCCGAGCGGATCGTCGGCGGACAGTGCAAGCATCTGCTAGTTCAAGTGGATGTTCTCGGGCGTCATGAGGACGCGCTGAATGACGCCAAGACTTGCGATCTCGGCAGGAAATTCGTTGCGGTACCCGAGAAGAGGGCACGATTGGTCGCTCCGTGATCAACGTCATTGACGGAAATTGAGGCCAACACGCCGATTCCAGTGTCATCGGCATCTGTTTACTTGTGCAAGAACGCCGGTCAAACCTGCGATACGCAGGCATTTACGAGGGGCAGATTTTGCGCACAGACAGGGCCGGCGCCACATGGTTGATGGATACTTAATCAGCTCGCGATAACGAAGATCACGAGAATGCACGATTACCGCCGGCTGGACACGCGCCGCAAGCAGTAAAAACTCGCTGCAGGCGGTTATAAGACCGCGGCCCTTTGGGGATGGTATGCAGCGAGAACCACAAGAAGAACTCATGCGTGGCCAGCTATCGTAGTTTGGAACCTCATACCAATAGACGTCTAGGGCATCTAATGAAGCACTCGTCAACGACCGAGAAGGGGGATGTACTGGAGCGCATCATTCGGGACCTGCTCCAGACTGAGATCGAGGCGGACCGCTTCTACCTGAAGAAGGACCAATGCAAGATTTTCTGGAAGAAGGGCTACTTCTCAAAGGATCGGGGCTCAAAGATCATTTTCGACGTGGCGATCGAGGTGTATCTGCCTGGGGCAAGGGAGTACTCCCTACTCGTTCTTGTTGAGTGCAAGAACTACGAACACCGTGTCCCCGTCAGTGACGCAGAGGAGTTTTTCACGAAAGTCCAACAGGTCGCCGCCGCGAACAGCAAGGCAATCATCGCTTCAACGGCTGCCTTCCAGCATGGGACGGTCGAATACGCGAAGTCCAAGGGTATCGGATTGCTTCGCTACTTCGAGCCAGGCAACCACAAGTGGGAGTTGCATCGATCGTCTTCCGCTATGGCACGCACGCCTGCAGCCGAGCAAGCGGAGGCGCTCGCATCTGCCCTCACGCGGGAGGATTTCACGAGCCAAACCTTCGATCTGTACATGCAGTCTCCTGCGCGGGCGACCAACTCGCTTTGGGACTTCTTTGAAGATCTGCTACTAGATGACGCGTTGACGCCGGAACTGGTCCGGCGCATCGCCAATCCGCGGAGCAAGCTCAAGAGCCAAGTTCCTTTCCTTGAGCTGGAAGACATCGAGAGCATCGCAATGGAAGCTCTCACAACCATCGGATACTTGGGCGGCGAGGTGAACCTCGATGCGCTCTCCGGCCACGAGGCGCTACGCACAGGATTGGTCATTGAAAAAGGTGTGCCCATTCCGCCGGAGGCCATTGCGACTCAGGTTCTTGGCCGAATCCTGTTTGATCCACCAACTATTCAAATATTCGCCGTCGGGCCGACGCATCGTGGACGCGACCGCTTCACGCTCGCGCATGAGCTTGCGCATCATCTATTGGATCATGGGCGATTCTTGATTCGCGAAAGTTGCGACGATAGCGACTTCGACCTACTGCCTTCGAGGAGCGCCGTGGGCAGCGACGTCGCTCGGCTAGAACTGCAAGCCAATCTACTTGCCGCGAGCCTTCTGATGCCGCGAACTTGCGTTGTTACCGATTTCCATCAGATGCTGCGTAGCCTGGAAATCTCGAACAGAGGCTATGGTCCTCTGTATGTCGATGACCAGCCATGCAACCTACGGAATTTTGACGCCGTCGTAGGCCACCTGATGGAGCGCTACGGGGTGTCACGCACCGCAGCGAAGATCCGACTTGAGTCGATGGGATTGCTCCGCGATGCCCGCCGGCGTTCCGGGCCGCAATCTATTCAAAGCGTCTTGGCCGCGATGGCTCACGATTGAGGGCTTGAACAGAACGGGGATGTGGCGCAGAGGCGCTGTCGCGCCGATGGTGCCTGCTCGAACAGCTGGTGGAGGCCATGGTGCGGCGAGCGTCGCTTCGTTGGGCCGGTACCTAAGCTGCTTGTACTGGTAGCAGCTGTCACAGAATATCTGCACCCTCGTGATCTTGCCTGCGATCCGCTGCATGCAACGGTCGCTTCGTATTTTGAAGTGCCGTCCGAGTGATAACGCCAATGTTTGGGTTCAGTCTGAATCGAACATTGAACGCAGTCACTCCAATGACGATCGCTGCCAGCACCAGCCCTTCGGACATCTGCCTATCCCGCCCGTCCCTCAAAAAGCTGGGTGGTACGCCCCTGCACGTCCATCTGCAATTCGCCGCAGCGGTCAAACCGCCAGCGCCACAGCCGCGCTCATCGTGCACAGGGCATCGGGTGCTCCCCGCAGCGAAATAAAGGAGGAGCCCGAAGGGCGGGGGACATTCGCGGAGGGGAGTACCCGATGCCCTGTGCACGCGCCCCGAACAACGCGAGCACAGAGCGGCTCTAGACCGCCTGCTTATGCCGCTCGATACAGACGTCCAGAGTCTCGCTGCCAGTCCGCTGCCACCAGTCGAGATTCGAAAAAATCTCCACCTCGCTGAACCCCGCAAAGCCCGCGTCTTCCACCCACCCGCGGATCTTCTTCAACTCGACTACACCATCACCCATCATCCCGCGATCGGAGAGCAGATCGCGCGTAGGCGTGAGCCAGTCGCAGACGTGATAAGCCAGCAGCCGCTCGCGGCCGGCTCGGGCGATCTGCTGCTGCAGCTTCGGGTCCCACCACACGTGGTAGATGTCCAGGGCCACGCCCAGCATGCCGCTTTTGCCCGCATCGAGTTCGTCGCACAGGTCGAGCGCATGTTCGAGCGTGTTGATGCATGCGCGGTCAGCCGCCTGCATCGGGTGCAGGGGCTCGATGGCCAGCGGCATGCCGACCTCGCGGGCGTATTCGAGCGAGGCGGCGATGCCGTCGCGCACTTCGCTGCGGGCGCGGCCGATGTCCTTGTAGGCGGCCTTGCCTTCGAGCGCGCCGGGCAGGGCGCCGACGACCAGCACGAGGCAGGGCGCATCCAGCGTCTTGGCCTCGTCGATGGCGCGGCGGTTGTCGTCCAGCGCGGCCTTCAGGCCGGCCGTGTCGGCCGCCGGAAAAAAGCCGCCGCGGCAGTAGCCCGAGAGGCCGATGCCGTGCGCCTTCAGCTGCTTCGCCACCTTGTCGAGCCCGACGGCTGCCACCTGGTCGCGCCACGGGCTGATGGCGCGGATGCCGCGTTCGGCGCACTGGTCGATGATGCGGTCCAGCGGCACCTCTGCGCCCGACTGCTTGCGCACGGTAGCGGTGTTGATCGAGAGCCAGTCGTGGTTCTGCGAGAAATCGCGCATGCTCGTCTTCAGCCTTCCACGCCGTGCAAAGCCAGCAGGGTCTTCATGCGCTGCACCGCCAGTTCGGGCTGCTCCAGCAGGTTGGCCGCGTCGGCCAGCCTGAACAGCTCGGCGAAGTGCTGCAGCGAGCGCGTGCTCTGCTGGCCGCCGACCATCGTGAAGTGCTTCTGATGGCCGTTGAGCCAGGCCATGAACACCACGCCGGTCTTGTAGAAGCGCGTGGGGGCGGCAAAGATGTGGCGCGACAGCGGCACCGTGGGGCCGAGGATGTCATGGAACTTCTTCTCGTCGCCCTGTGCCAGCGCACCGAGGGCCGCGCTCGCGGCGGGCGCGATGGCGTCGAAGATGCCCAGCAGCGCGTCGCTCTTGCCGTGCGTGGGCTCGCTGCCGAAGCCGTCGCCTGCGATCAGCTCGGCGTAGTTGAAGTCGTCGCCGGTGTACATGCGCACGCCCGGCGGCAGGCGGCGGCGCATCGCGATCTCCTTGTCCTTGTCGAGCAGCGAGATCTTGATCCCGTCCACCTTGCTCGGATGCGCGGCGATGATGCCCAGCGCCGTGTCCATGGCCGCATCGACGTTCTTCGTGCCCCAGTAGCCCGCCAGCGCCGGGTCGAACATGTCGCCCAGCCAGTGCAGCACCACCGGCTGCTTCGCCTGGCTCAGGATGCGGTCGTACACCCGCTCGTAGTCGGCCGGGCTCTTCGCCACGCGGGCCAGCGCGCGGCTGGCCATGACGATCAGCTTGCCGCCCAGCGCCTCGATGGCGGCCATCTGTTCCTCGTAGCCGCGGATCACGTCGTCGACACTCTTCACGCTGTCGATGTCCAGGTGGTCGGTGCCGCAGCCCGAGGCGACCAGCGCGCCGGGAACGTCCTTCGCGGCATCGAGCGAACGGCGGATCAGCTCCAGCGAGGTGGGCCAGTCCAGGCCCATGCCGCGCTGCGCGGTGTCCATGGCCTCGGCCACGCCCAGGCCCAGCGAGAACAGGTGGCGACGGTAGGCGATGGTGGTGTCCCAGTCGACCGCGCACTGCAGCCACGGGTCGATGGCGGCCATCGGGTCGGCCACCACGTGGGCGGCCGAGTAGGCGATGCGGTTGAACTTGACGCCCGCATCGGGCTTCACCGGTGCGGTGCCGCGCAGCGCGTAGGGCGCGAGCGTGCCGCCGGCGGTGGGGAGGTTCAGCGAAAGTGCCATGTCAGACCTTCAGCGCGGGCACGTCGACCCAGCGGCGGTCTTTCCACGACTCGAGCGCGGCCTCGACCAGCTGCACACCCTTGGCGCCTTCGGGCAGCGTCCACTTGTAGGGCGCGTCTTCCACCACGTGGCGGATGAAGTGTTCCCACTGGATCTTGAAGCCGTTGTCGTAGAACTGCGAGTCCGGAATCTCCTGCCACTGGTCGAAGAAGTTCATGGTCTGCTTCTCGTCGGGGTTCCACACCGGGCGGGGCGTGGCCACGCGCGACTGGGCGCGGCAGCTCGACAGGCCGGCCACGGCCGAGCCGTCGGTGCCGTCGACGTGGAAGGTCACGAGGTCGTCGCGGCGCACGCGCGTGACCCAGCTCATGTTGATCTGCGCGATGACGGGCTCGCCGTTGTGGCCGGTGAGTTCGCAGGTGGCGTAGGCCGCGTGTCGGCGGTGGCCTCGTAGGGCTTGCCGGCCTCGTCCCAGCGCGTCGGGATGTGGGTGGTGCCCAGGCAGCTCACCGACTTCACCTCGCCGAACAGGTTGTCCAGCACGTAGCGCCAGTGGCACATCATGTCCAGGATCATCCCGCCGCCGTCTTCCTTGCGGTAGTTCCAGCTCGGGCGTTGGATGGGCTGCAGGTCGCCCTCGAACACCCAGTAGCCGAACTCCAGGCGCACGCTGAGCATGCGGCCGAAGAAGCCGGCGCGGCGCAGCATGTCGAGCTTGCGCAGGCCGGGCAGGAAGAGCTTGTCCTGCACGGCGCCGTGCTTCAGGCCCTTGGCCTTCGAGGCTTCCTCGGCCAGGCGGGCGATCTCGACGGCCTCGTTGAGGTTGGTGGCAATGGGCTTCTCGCAGTAGACGTGCTTGCCGGCGCGGATGGCCTTGGCCAGCAGGGCGGGGCGCATCTGCGTGGTGCCGGCGTCGAAGAAGATGGTGTCGTCCTTGTTCTCCAGCGCCTTGTCGAGGTCGGTGCCCCAGCGCGGGATGTTGTGCGCCTTGGCCAGCGCTTCCATCTTCTCGGCATTGCGGCCGATGAGGATCGGGTCGGGCATGACCTTGTCGCCGTTCGACAGCGTGACGCCGCCCTGGGCGCGGATGGCGCAGATCGAGCGGATCAGGTGCTGGTTCATGCCCATGCGACCGGTGACGCCGTGCATGATGATTCCTAGACGTTGGGTGGCCATCGTTTTCTTCCTTGGGGTGCGAGAGATTTGTGCGGGCTGGACGCGCGCTTCGGTTCAGTAGACGGAACGCATCGCGTCCCACGAGATGCCGGCGCCTGGCTTGCCGGTGGCGAAGCCGGGCGCGGCGTTGAGCGAGGACAGGTCGAGCTGCCCTTCGCGGATGGCGAGGCGCACTGCGCCGTCGCTGGTTTCGTAGAGGCCCGGGTGGGCGCGCAGCAAAGCCTGCTGCTCGGCCTCGGGCGCCGCTGCGAGGCCGTTGACGTAGTGGTGGCCGTTGCGCTCGACATGCGAGAGGCCGAGCCAGGAGACGAGTGCCAGGTCTTGCTGCACGCCGATGCCGGCCTGCATGGTCAGGTCTTCGCCCGAGAGGAAGTAGCGCGGCTTCTCAGACGCGGCATTCCACTGCGCGCAGCGCGCGGCGTTGATCACCGACTTGTAGAAGCCCTTGCAGCTCTTGCTCGACACGCCGGTGTAGCCCAGCGCGCGGGCCTGCACGAAGGCGTCGAGCGTGGCGTCCGATTCGTCGATGAGCAGCGGAATGCGCTTGCCCAGCGCCGACACGTCGCGCTGCAGCGCCGCGTCGCGGCGGATCGGCTGCTCGACGAACACCGTCTTCTGCGCGAGCTTCCACAGCGTGGGCGTGGAGAGCATGCGGTCGAGAAAAGTGGCGAAGTCGTCGGCGTCCGCGTACTGCTCGTTGCCGTCGAGCGTGACGAGCTGGGCCTGGCCGTCGATCACGCGGGCGATGCGCTGGAGCCGGTCGATGTCCTGTGCGGTGTTGCCGCACAGCTTGAGCTTGAAGTGGGTGTGGCCGTAGCGCTGCACGGCGGCCTGCAGCGTCGTGGGCAGGCCGTCGGTGGGTGCATCGGGCGAGACGTCGTACTCGTCGATGGCGTCCGCCAGCCCGACTGTGTGGCGGGCGGCGATGCGGCTACGCGGCGACTGCTTCGCGAGGAAGGCCGGCATGTCGAAGCCCGCGAGGTCGTCGGCCAGGCCGCTGCCGGCGATGTCGATGCCGCAGAGGTTGCCGCTCATCGCCGCCGCGAAGCTGGCGCCGCTGTGCAGGCACAGCGCATCGAGCAGGGCGCGGTCGATCAACGCAGGGCCGTAGCTGGCCACCAGCGGCTGCAGGCCCTTGGCCCTGGCGCGCGACTGCAGCGCGGCGTAGTTGGAGGCGAAATGCGTCCAGGCGGTCTGCGCATCGGGCTCGGCGGTGTAGGCCTCGCGGGCGTCGCGCAGCGCGAAGCGCAGCTGCTCGAAGTTCTGCTCGTTGTTCAGGGCCGGGTTCTTGTCGAACCACTTCGGAATCATCATCTCCGCCGCACAGCCCTCGGCCGTGCGGCCGTCGGCAAAGCGCACGCGCGCCTTCACGTAGACCTGCGGGCAGGCCGTGACGGTGGCGGCGCCGAAGCGGAACGGCAGCCGCAGCGCCACGTTGCGCTCGGCGAAGCGGATCTCCTCGACGTGAAAGCGGATCGCGTCCATGGCCGGCTCTCGCTCTTCAGTGGTCCAGGATGCCCTGCGAGTAGAAATGCGCGCGCACCAGCTTGGTGTAGGCGCCGAACTCGGGCGAGGACATGACGTCCAGCGTGCGCGGGCGCGGCAGGTCGATGTCGTAGACGGCGGCGATGGAGCCGGGGCGCTCGCTCATCACCATCACGCGGTCCGACAGGAAGATGGCCTCGGGAATGCTGTGGGTGATGAGCATCACCGTCTTCTTCGACGTCATCCAGATGCGCTGCAGCTCCAGGTTCATCTTCTCGCGCGTCATCGCGTCGAGCGCGCCGAAGGGCTCGTCCATCAGCAGCACCGAAGGGTCGTGCAGCAGGGCGCGGCAGATCGATGCGCGCTGCTGCATGCCGCCCGAGAGCTGCCACGGGTACTTGCCCTCGAAGCCCTTGAGGCCGGCCATCTCCATCAGCTCGCGGGCGCGTGCCCTGGCAGCGTCCATGGGCATGTGGCGCATCTCGGCCTGCAGCAGGATGTTGTCCTCCACGCTGCGCCAGGGCAGCAGCACCGCGCTCTGGAACACGATGCCCACGTCCTTCTGCGCGCCCTTGATCGGCTTGCCGGCCAGCGTGAGGCTGCCGCCGCTGATAGGCAACAGGCCCGCCACCATCTTCAGCAGCGTGCTCTTGCCGCAGCCCGACGGACCGACGACGGAGACGAACTCGCCTTCCTTGATGGCGAAGTCGAGCGGCTTGAGCGACTCGACGGGGCCGTCCTTGCTTTGGTAGATCTTCGAGACGCCGCGCGCTTCGATCAGGTTGACTTGGGACATGGAATGCGTGGGAGATGGCTGCTGCGGAAAGCGCGCGGGTTCAGCAATGAAGAAAGGTCAGGGGAGGAAGTCGAGGGTCACGTAGTCCTCGGGCTTGCCGCGCGTGGAGGCATCCATGCCGCCGTACTGCACCAGCAGGTCGAGCGAGTCGTTCACGTTCTTCATCTGCACGCGGAAGGGGCGCTGGTTGGCGGTTTCCTTCGTGTGGTAGAGCGCCACGCTCTGCTTCATGCCCACGATGAGCGTGTCGCGCACGCCGGCCTTGGGGTTGGCCTTGAGCATCGCGTCGACCGCGGCCTCGGGGCTCTTCTCGGCGGCTTCGGCGGCCTTGGTGGAAGCGCGCATGAAGCGCTTCACCAGGTCGGGGTTCTCGGTCAGCAGGTTCTTGTTGGCGATGATCCCGGAGCTGATCTGGTTCACGCCCGAGTCGGCAAAGCGGATCGGCGTCACCGGCTTGCCGGTGGCGTCCTGCAGCTTGATGGCCTGGTCCATCACGTAGCCCAGCAGCAGGTCGGCCTGGCCGTTGGTCACGGCATTGAGCTTGGTCTGCGCGTCGCCCGAGACGGTCTTGATCTGGTCGGGCTTGATGTCGTTGACCTTCAGGAAGAGCGGCCACATCTGCGACATCGAGTCGCCAGGCGTCACCGCCACGGTCTTGCCGACGATGTCCTTCGGCGTCTTGATGTTCTTCTCGGTGAAGCCCATCACCGACATCGGGCTCACCTGGAACAGCACGCCAGTCGACTTCAGCGGCGCGCCCTTGGCGGCGGCCTTGATCATGGTCGTGACGTCGATGTAGCCGAAGGTCGCCGACTTGGCGGCCACCGCCTGCGCGGTGACGGCGGAGCCGCGGCCTTCCTGGATGTCGAGGTCGATGCCTTCCTCTGCGTAGAAGCCCTTTTCCTTGCCGAGGAAGAAGGGCGCGTGCTCGCTGTACAGATACCAGTTGAGCATCAGCGTGACCTTGTCCTTGGGCTTGTCGCCTTGCGCATGGGCAGGTGCGATGGCGAAGGTGGCGAGCGCGGCCGCGGCGAGCAGCGTGGGAAGCAGTTTCTTCATGGTGTTGTCTCCGGGAGTTGTTGGCTTTGCGAAGGAACTCGGTGAAATCAGTGCACGTGGCGCTGCGAGGCGTGCCAGGGAATCATCACGCGCTCGACCAGATCGACGGCTACGAAAAGAATGACGCCGATGCTCGACAGCACCACCAGCGCCGCGAACATCAGCGGCAGGTCGAAGTTGCCGTTGGCCACCTGCAGCACGTAGCCGATGCCCGAGTTGGAGCCGACGAACTCGCCGACCACCGCGCCCACCACCGCCAGCGTGACCGACACCTTCAGGCCGCTGAAGATCTGCGGCAAGGCCTGCGGCAGGCTGATCTTGAAGAAGGTCTGCAGGCGGCTCGCGCCCATGGAGCGCGAGAGGTCGAGCATGTCGGGCTCGACCGACTTGAAACCCATGACCGTGGACACCACTACCGGGAAGAAGCCCAGCAGGAAGGCGCTGATGACCTTCGGGAAGATGCCGAAGCCGAACCACACCACGAAGAGGGGCGCGATCGCCACCTTGGGAATGCTCTGCGAGAACACCAGCAGCGGGTACACATACGACTCGACGACGCGCGAGTAGGCGATGACCATCGCGATCGGAATGCCGATGAGGATCGTCAGCCCGAAGCCGCCGAGCGTGGCGAGCGTGGTCTTCCAGCTCTCGGCGAGCAGGCGCGGCCATTCGGCGACGAGCTGCTTCACCACCTCCCACGGCGGGGGAATCAGGTAGGCCGGAATCCTGAACAGGCGGATCGCCAGGTCCCACAGCACCAGCAGCAACAGGATCAGGAGGAAGGGGCGCAGGGCCGGGGAGAGCAGGAGCTTGCGGAACATGGCGGGAGCCGGGGCTTTCGGAAGAGCGAGGGGAGCGTGCTGGCGTTGCTTACTGTTGGACCGAGAGGCCGGCCGCTTTCACGAGCTGGGCGTTGCTCGCGATTTCTTCCTTGATGTAGGCGTCGAACTGCTCGGGCTTGAGCGTCCAGGCGTCGGCGCCCAGCTTGGCGAAGCGCTCCTTCACCTCGGGCGTGGCCAGTGCCTTCGCCACCTCGGCGTTTAGGCGCTCGACGATGTCGCGCGGCGTCTTGGCCGGCGCCATCATTCCGATCCAGAAGTTGAACTCCGAGCCAGGCACGCCGGCTTCGCTGGTGGTGGGCACGTCGGGCAGGGCGGCCGCGCGCTTGGGCGAACCCACGGCCAGTGCCAGCAACTGGCCTTCCTTGATCTGGCCGATGACCGGTGCGATCGGCGAGAAGTAATAGTCGA
Organism: Variovorax sp. V15; assembly: GCF_041154425.1. Lineage (NCBI taxonomy): Bacteria > Pseudomonadati > Pseudomonadota > Betaproteobacteria > Burkholderiales > Comamonadaceae > Variovorax > Variovorax sp. V15. Next base: position 4,155,829 of record NZ_AP028659.1, on the reverse strand, counting down.
CGCGGCCCGAAAGCACCTCGGTCACGGCCTCGCCCGATCCCTTGAAGGGGATGTTGGTCGCGTCGATCTTCGCGGCCAGCTTGAACTTCTCGGCGTTCAGGTGCGTGGCGCTGCCCTGGCCGGCGGAGGCGAAGTTCATGCTGCCGGGCTTGGCGCGCGCGGCGGCCAGCAGCTGCGGCAGCGTCTTGATGTTCTTGCCCGGCGAGATCACCAGCGCGTTGGGCAGCGACGAGATCGGCGTGACGCCCGCGAAGTCGTGCACCGTGTCGAAGGGCAGCTTCGCGAAGGTGGAGGGGCTCACCGTGTGCGACGACGAATGGATCATCACCGTGTAGCCGTCGGGCGCGGCCGTGGCCACCGCCTGCTGGCCGATGGTGCCGCTCGCGCCGCCGCGGTTGTCGACCACCAGCGTCTGGCCCATGCTGGCGCTCATCTTGTCGGTGATCGCGCGGGCAATGATGTCGGTGGTGCTGCCGGCTGCGAACGGCACGATCACGCGGATCGGCTTGTTCGGATAACCGTTCTGCGCCGCCGCCAGCCCCGGCAGCAGCGCCGCGATGCAGGTCAGCGAGGCAAGGACGGTGGTGCGTACGGCACTGCTGGCAATGAACTTCATGGATGTCTCCGCGCGGTCGAGCCGCATTCTTGAAATCGATCAATTCACCATTGAGTGAATTACTGATTTTAGGAACGGCCGCGCGGGAGCGTCAACGGGCGCTCCCTAGTGAATACCCGCAGGAGGAGGTTCAGTGGTTTTCAGGTGCGACTGCGCAGTGCACGGTCGTCGGAACCGGCACGGGCCAAGGTCGGGAACACCGTGGAACCGGCTTTGCCGGGCCACCGGTGTTGCCCCCGGTAGGGGGTGGCGAAGCGACACGAAGTGCGCGAGCCTGGGGGCGAGCCCAGCCTTACCGCGGAACCGGCTTTGCCGGGCCGCTGGTGTTTCCCCCGGAAGGGGTTGGCGTAGCGCACGAAGTGCGCGAAGCCTGGGGGCTATTTCAGTACATAGCCGAGAACCAGGTCGGTCATGTGCGAAAGCCGCTGCGCCATCGCCTTGGGCGCACGCAGGTCGCGACCGAAGATGGCCGATAGCGTGTGGTTGTTCGAGAGGTAGAAGTAGCAGAGCGACGCGATGGAGATGTAGAGCTGCACGGGGTCCACGCCCGCGCGGAACAGGTCGTCGCGGCGGCCGCGCTCCAGCACGGTGTCGAGCAGCTGCACCAGCGGCGAGTTCATCTCCTGGATGCGTTCCGAGCGCTTCAGGTGCGCCGCGCAATGCAGGTTCTCGCTGTTGAGCAGCGTGATGAACTCCGGGTGCTCGAGGTAGTAGTTCCACGTGAACGACACCAGCTGGCGGATCGCCTCCACGGGGTCGATCTCTTCGAGGTGCAGGCGCTGTTCCGCCTCGCGGATGTCCGCGTAGACGCGCTCCAGCACGGCAAGGAAGAGGTCGTCCTTGCTGCCGAAGTAGTAGTAGATGAGGCGCTTGTTGAGGCCCGCGCGCTCGGCGATGCTGTCCATGCGCGCGCCCGCGAGGCCGCGCGCGGAGAACTCGTCGCGGGCCGAGGCGAGGATGGCCAGCTGCGACCTGTCCGCGTCGCGTGAGCGGGGTTCCATGGCCTCGATGGCGATGTCGGGCGTGGGGTCCTTGGAGGCCTTCATGGCGCGAATTTAACCAATTGGGGAATTAACGCAAGGCGTCTGGAGCGGGCGCACATAATTGCCGGAGACATTTGCAGCTGAGGTTCCTACTTCCCATGAGTACATCACAACCCGCAGGCCACCTGATCGTGGAGTGCCTGGTAGAGCAAGGCATGGAGATCGCATTCGGCGTGCCGGGCGAGAGCTTCCTGGCGGTGCTCGACGGCTTCCACGCCTACCGCGACCGCGCGCGCTTCATCGTCAACCGGCAGGAGGGCGGCGCCGCCTTCATGGCCGAGGCGCACGGCAAGCTCACCGGGCGGCCGGGCGTGTGCTTCGTGACCCGCGGGCCGGGCGCGACCAACGCATCGATCGGCGTGCACAACGCCTTCCAGGATTCGACGCCGATGGTGCTGTTCGTGGGCGACGTCGGCAGCGACTTCCGCGACCGCGAGGCCTTCCAGGAGGTCGACTACGCGAGCTTCTTCGGCCCGAGCACCAAGGGCTTCGCCAAGCGGGTGGAGCGCATCGACGACGCGAACCGCATTCCCGAATACATCGCGCGCGCCTTCGCCACCGCCATGAATGGGCGGCCGGGGCCGGTGGTGCTGGTGCTTCCCGAAGACATGCTGCGCAGCGAGACCGCCGCGCGTCCGCTGGCGCGGGTGGAGGCGGTGGAGCCATGGAGCGACCCGGGCGCGCTGCGCACCCTGCGCGAGCTGCTGCTGAAGTCGCAGCGTCCGCTGGTGATTGCCGGCGGCGGCGGCTGGACGACGCAGGCCGCGCAGGCGCTGCAGCGCTTCGCCGAGAACTGGCGCCTGCCGGTGGCGAATGCCTTCCGCTTCCAGGACACCTTCGACAACCACCATCCGCAGTACGCGGGCGACGTCGGCATCGCCATCAACCCGAAGCTGGCGCAGCGCGTGAAGGACGCCGACCTGATCCTCGCCATCGGCCCGCGCCTGGGCGAGATGACCACCAGCGGCTACACGCTGCTCGAGGCCCCCAAGGCGAAGCAGACGCTGGTGCACATCCACGCGAGCGCCGAAGAGCTCAACCGCGTCTACCAGGCCGACCTGGCGATCAACGCCGGCATGAGCGCGGCCGCGCGCAGCCTGGAAGTGCTGAGCGCGCCGCCGACGCTGCCGTGGGAAGACTGGACGCTGCAGGCCCATGCCGACTACGAAGCCAACCTCGTGCCGCAGGCGCTGGCCGGCATGCCGGCCGAGACGCCGCGCGGCCCGGTCGACATGGCGCAGGTCGTCGCGCTGCTGCAGAAGCACCTGCCCGCGGATGCGGCCATCACCAACGGCGCAGGCAACTTCGCGAGCTGGGTACATCGCTACTTCCGCTACAGCGGTCTCGCCAAGGGCGCGAAGACGCAACTGGCGCCAACCAGCGGGGCGATGGGCTACGGCGTGCCGGCGGGCATCGCCGCCAACCTGGCGACGGGGCGCGTGGCCTTCACCATCGCGGGCGACGGCGATTTCCTGATGACGGGTCAGGAACTCGCAACGGCTTCGCAGCATGGCGGCAAGAGCATCATCGTGCTGCTCAACAACGGCATGTTCGGCACCATCCGCATGCACCAGGAGCGCGAGTACCCCGAACGCACCAGCGGCACCGCGCTGCGCAACCCCGACTTCTGCGGACTTGCGCGCGCCTACGGCTACGCGGCCGAGCGGGTGACGGAAACGGCGCAGTTCGAGGCGGCCCTGCTGCGCGCGCTGGAGGCCGACACCGGCACGCTGATCGAGATTCCGCTCGACCCCGAGGTCATCACCACGCGCGGCACGCTGTCGTCGATCACGCGTTCGGCGAAGCAGCAGCAGGCACAGGGCTGAGCGCGGCGCGATGGCGGGCCACCTCCTCGCGCAGGAACGGCGAGCGCAGCTCGAAGACGTCGAACAGGCCGAGTGCGTCGAGGGTGGGGATCAGCGAGGCGAAATCCTGTTCGGCGGCCTGCCTGTCGGAGGCGGATGTGCCGGCGTCTTCGAGGATGCGCGCGTTGGCGAGGAAGGCGGCGACCGATCCTTTGCGCAACGTGCGGCCGTTGATGGTGGTGAAGTCTTCGCCGTCGGGGAGTACGTCCTGGGCTTTCATGGAGGCTGTTCCTTGTTTGTAGTCGAGAGGGTTTCGATGCTAGGCAGCGCCGCCTCTTCGGGCTTGCGGGGCGGGGCCAATCGATACCTCCCGCGGGCCACCCATGGCTGAGCAGGCGCCCGCGACGCTGTGGATCAACGCCCACGGGGCGGCGCGCGTCACCGGCTATCACTCGCACGAGACCGGGCAGCTGTTCGCCTTGCGAGAGGGCCTGCAGGTCATCGAGACGCCGTCGGGCCGATGGGTGCAGCCGCCGGGGTGGATCGGCTGGATCGCCCCGCGCTGCGCCCATGCGGCGCAGACCTTCGGCGCCACTGCGGGCTGGAGCCTGCACATCGATGCGACAACGGCACAGGCGTTGCCGGGCGTGCCGCACGTGTTCGCGGCGACGCCGCTGGTGCGCGCGCTGGTGGATCGGCTGACGGGCATGGATGCATCCCCGCCCCTGCTGGAGCCCCGTCGAGGGCGTCTGGTGGGCGTGCTGATCGACGAGCTTGCCGCGGGCGACAGGCCGTCCCTTCATCTGCCGATGCCGCAGGACAGCCGGCTGGCAGCCATGGCTGCAGCCCTGGCCGACGACCCGGCGCTGCCGGACGGCATCGACCGATGGGCCGATCGCATCGGCATGGCACGAAGGACGCTCACCCGCCGATTCGCTGCCGAGACGGGACTGAGCTTCGCGCTGTGGCGCCAGCAGGCGCGGCTGCTCAAGGCGGTGGAACTGCTGAGCTTGCAGGAGAGCGTCACCGCGGTCGCGCTGACGGTGGGTTACAGCTCCGTCAGCGCCTTCATAGAGGCATTCCGCAAGCACTTCGGCTGCACGCCGGCGCGTTTTTTCGAAGGGGGCAAGGCGATGCCGCAGGCGAAAAAAAAGCCCGCATGAAGCGGGCTTCTTGATTCAGGAGCGTGAGGCCCCCGAGGACTTACTTGACGTGCTTGCCGATCAGCGCTGCCAGTTCGAACATCGACACTTGCGGCTTGCCGAAGATTTCCTTCAGCTTGGCGTCGGCGTTGATGTTGCGCTTGTTGGCCTTGTCCTGAAGGTTGTTCTTCTTGATGTAGTCCCACAGCTTGCTCACGACAGCGGTGCGCGGCAGCGGCGTGGAGCCGACGACGGCGGCCAGTGCCGGGCTGGGGGTCAGTGCCTTCATGAACGCGGCGTTGGGCGTGCGCTTCTTGGCGGGAGCTGCCTTCTTCGCGGGGGCCTTCTTGGCAGGAGCAGCCTTCTTCGCCGGAGCGGCCTTCTTCGCAGGAGCCGCCTTCTTGGCCGGAGCGGCCTTCTTCGCCGGAGCCGCCTTCTTTGCAGGAGCGGCCTTCTTTGCCGGAGCTTTCTTGGCCGGAGCCTTCTTTGCAGTTGCCATGGTTGATTTCCTTTTTTGGTTGAACACTCACCAATGAAAAACTTGCGTCTCCAGTGGCACTGCGGATGCTAAATGAGAAAAAACGCGTTTCCAAGGGAAAAAGCGCTTTTTTCATTGGGAGTTGTTGTTTTTTCAGAGGGGAGAAGCCCCGTTTTTCACGTTCGGCGCCCAGGCCACGTTGCAAGCACCACGCCGATGAGCGCAACGACGAACGCAACCAGCTGTGGGGAAGAGAGGCTTTCGCCGAGCACGAGCACGCCTACGAGGGCCGCGCTCACAGGCAGCAGCACGGCGAAAACACCCGCTTGTGCGGCTGGTACGTGGCGAAGTCCGGTCATCCAGAGCCATACCGTCCAGATGCTCGCGGCCAGTGCGTAGGCCACGAGCAGTGCCCAGGTGCCGAAGCGCACGGCAGTGAAGTCGAACTGCAGCGCGAACCAGATGCCGAAGGGCATCGACAGCACGAAGCCCCAGAGGTTGATGAGCGAAGCGATGCGCTTGGGCCCGAGGCGCCCGGTGAGCGACTTGCCGATCACCGCATAGGCCGTCTCGCAGAGCACCGCGCAGAAGACGAGCAGATTGCCGAGCCAAGGCATCGACGTCGACGCAGATGCGGCCGCGGTGGAGGCCGGCGCATGCGATGCCGAAGGCGACAGCGCCAGCAGTCCGATGCCGATTGCCGCGCAGGCGATGGCCAGGCCGATGCGCACCGTGATGCGCTCGCGCAGGAAGAGCCAGCTCGCGACGGCGACGCACGCCGGGATCGACGCCATGATCACGCCCGCCGATACCGCGCTCGTCAGGCTCACGCCGAAGAGCATGCAGATCGAGAACAGGAAGTTGCCGAGGAAGGACTCGAGGAACACCAGCCAGCGCGTGCGCGTGGTCATCGGCGGTTCGTCCGGCGAGCGCTTGAGCCAGTGCGGCATGGCCAGTGCCGCAATGCCGAAGCGCAGCCAGGCGAGCAGCAGCACCGGAAAGGCCGCGACGAGGGGTTTGGAGAGGGCGACGTAGCCGCCGACGAGCGACATGCTCAGGGCCAGGCAGCCATAGGCCACGAGGCGGCCTGATGCGGGGGCAGCGGAGTTCAATAGACTGGACGACGTGTTGTTGTGAAGGAAGGAGTGCGCTTTCGATGATGCCCCACGTTTTTGTCTACGGCACGCTGCGCGGCGGCGGACGCAACGACATCGCGCGCTACCGGCCCGCGCCGAAGTTCATCGGCCAGGCGTGCATCGCCGGCACGCTGCTCGATCTGGGCGCCTATCCGGGCATCGTGCTCGGTGGCGAAAGGCGGGTGAAGGGCGAGGTCTACGCCATCGAGCCCGCGGTGGAAGCGGCGCTCGACGTGCTGGAGGAAGTGGCGGACGACGATTCCGGCGAGTACATCAAGCGGCAGGTGCGCGTGGAGGTGCACGGGCAGTGGTTCGATTGCCTGGTCTATGAGATCCACCCGACGCGCATCGCAGGGCTCGAAGTGATCGAAAGCGGCGACTGGATCGCCCATGCGGCACGCAGCGACGCGGCATTTTCACAACCGAAAGATTGATTGCGCATTGCGGAATGCGCGCCTGCTGCGCCGCAATATTTTTTCTCGATATGGGAAAAATGATTCTGCATTGAGAAATATATCCGTAAGTTGTTGATTTTATTGGTGCAAAAATATGTCTTCTATAAGACATAAGAGTCCGCAGCGGAGTTACAGTAACTCCACGGCCGCAGCGCCAATCCTTCAATCAACCTCACGGAGTGACCATGCCCCAGACCCTCACAGAACAACTGAGCCGCGAACAGCAGATCGCCGCACTCGAGAAAGAATGGGCCACCGACCCTCGCTGGAAGGGCGTCAAGCGCGGCTACACCGCGGCCGACGTCGTGCGCCTGCGCGGTTCGTTCCCCATCGAGCACACGCTGGCCAAGCGCGGTGCCGAGAAGCTCTGGGACAAGATCAACGGCGGCGCCAAGAAGGGCTATGTGAACGCCTTCGGCGCGATCTCCGCCGGTCAGGCGATGCAGCAGGCCAAGGCCGGCCTCGAGGCTGTGTACCTGTCGGGCTGGCAGGTCGCCGCCGACGGCAATACCTCCGAGACGATGTACCCCGACCAGTCGCTGTACGCCTACGACTCGGTGCCGACGATGGTCCGTCGCATCAACAACACTTTCCGTCGTGCCGACGAGATCCAGTGGGGCCGTGGCATCAACCCGGGCGACAAGGAATTCATCGACTACTTCCTGCCCATCGTGGCCGACGCGGAAGCCGGCTTCGGCGGCGTGCTCAACGCCTTCGAACTGATGAAGAACATGATCACCGCCGGTGCCGCCGGCGTGCACTTCGAAGACCAGCTGGCCGCCGTGAAGAAGTGCGGCCACATGGGCGGCAAGGTGCTGGTGCCGACGCAGGAAGCCTGCGAAAAGCTGATCGCCGCGCGCTTTGCAGCAGACGTGCTGGGCGTGCCGACCATCGTCCTGGCCCGCACCGATGCCGAAGCCGCGAACCTGATCACGTCCGACCACGACGCCAACGACAAGCCGTTCCTGACCGGCGAACGTACGCAGGAAGGTTTCTTCCGCGTCAAGAACGGCCTGGAGCAAGCCATCAGCCGCGGCGTGGCCTACGCCCCCTACGCCGACCTGGTGTGGTGCGAGACCGGCGTGCCCGACATCGGCTTCGCCCGCGAATTCGCGCAGGCCGTGCACGCCGCCTGCCCGGGCAAGCTGCTGTCGTACAACTGCTCGCCTTCCTTCAACTGGAAGAAGAACCTCGACGACAAGCAGATCGCCTCGTTCCAGGAAGACCTGTCGGCGCTGGGCTACAAGTACCAGTTCATCACGCTGGCCGGCATCCATGTCAACTGGTTCAACACCTTCCAGTTCGCCCATGCATACGCTCGCGGCGAAGGCATGAAGCACTACGTGAACATGGTCCAGGAACCCGAGTTCGCCGCACGCGACAAGGGCTACACCTTCGTGTCGCACCAGCAGGAAGTGGGCGCTGGTTACTTCGACGACGTGACCACCGTGATCCAGGGCGGTTCGTCCAGCGTGAAGGCGCTGTCGGGTTCGACCGAGGAAGAACAGTTCCACTGATCCGACGGACAGTTTTCGCTGTCACTTTCAGCCCGGCCTCGTGCCGGGCTTTTTTGTTTCCGCTGCAGCGAGATCAGGCCTCGAGCCTCACTTCGCGCACGCCGCGTCCCAGCCGCTGGCGCAGCAGGGTGCGCAGCGTGACGCCGTCGGCATAGCCGACCATGCCGGCGATCTGCTCCAGGCTCTTGTCGCTGGTCTTGAGCAGGTGCACGGCGCGCTCGACACGCAGGTCCTGCACGTACGAGAGCGGGCTCTTGCCCAGCACCTGCTGCATGCGGCGGGCCAGCGTGCGCTTGCTTGTTCCCGCGGCCAGGGCCGCCTCGTCGAGCGAGAAGCCCTCGGCCAGCCGGCCGCGCGCCCAGCGCTCGAAGCGCTCGACCAGCGGATCGGAGTGCGAGAGATGGTCGGAAATCACGTAGGCCGATTGCGACGGGCGCGAGTCGACGATCAGGTAGCGCGCCACCAGCGTGGCGAGCTCGGGGCTGGCCTGGCGAACGATCCACAGTGCCAGGTCGACATGGCTCAGTGCGGCGCCGGCGGTGACCAGATGGCCCGAGCTGACCAGCATGCGCGAGTCTTCCAGTTGCACGCCGGGGTAGCGCTGGCGGAACAGCGTGGCGAGCCACCAGGTCGTGGTCGCCTTGTGCCGGTCGAGCACGCCCGACTCGGCGAGCACGAAGGTGCCGATGCAGGCGGCGGCCACGTTGGCGCCTCGATCCGAGCGTTCGCGCAGTGCGGCGCAGGCGTCGCGCACGTCGGGGCGGGCTAGGGCGGGCTCCAGCGTTTCGGGCATCTTGCAGCCCAGCGCGGGAACGATCAGCCAGTCGGCCGCGCCGGCGTCGAGCGCGCGGGCGACCGGCACGGCGAAGCCCTGCGAGGTCCGCACGCGCTTGCGGACGCCCGTCACCACGACTTCGAAGGGCACCACGTCGAGCTGCAGCATGGCTGTGAGTTCGTTGGCGGTGGTGAATACATCGAGCACGGTGGACAGGCCGGTGTCGAACACGCCATCCAGGGCGAGTATGTCGAGTTTCATGGCCATAACGATATCAAAGATGTCAAAAACGCCAATGGCTACAGAGGCGGCGGCTGCCTAGAGTTCATGCCAACGCCGCGCAATGTCGCGCGCCGTTCAACACTCAGGAGATTGACCCATGATCAAGTACGCACTGTTCGCCCGCCTCGAAGCCAAGCCTGGCAAGGAAAGCGATGTCGAGAAGTTCCTGGAGGCCGGCCTTGGGATGGCCCGTGACGAGAAGACCACGCCGATCTGGTTTGCGCTGCGCCTGTCGCCGACCACCTTCGGCGTGTTCGATGCTTTCGAGAACGAGGCCGCCCGCCAGGCCCACCTGACCGGTCCGATCGCCCAGGCGCTGATGGCGAAGGCCCCTGAGCTGTTTGCCGCGCCGCCGTCGATCGAACCGATCGAAGTGTTGGGACTGAAGAACACTGCGGCCGCGTCCTGAGCGGGCAGCGGCTAGAATTGCCGGCTCTGCACTCCAACAAGAGCGAGAAAGGCACCTTGGTTATGACACCGCGAACTACCCGGCAAGGTTTCGGCGGCTTTTTCTTCACCGAAGGAAAAGGCCGGTAGCCCCGCGCTCGCTGGTTTTCGCCAGCTACACAGCCAAGCAAAGCGCGGTCATCCACCGCGCTTTTTTGTTTTTCTCCCCGAGGTTTTCCCAAAATGATCCAGATCACGCTCCCCGACAACTCGCGCCGCGAGTTCCCTGGCCCGGTCTCGGTGGCCGAAGTCGCCCAGTCCATCGGCCCCGGCCTGGCCAAGATGACGGTGGCCGGCAAGGTCGACGGCCGGCTCGTCGATGCCAGCGACGTCATCGACCATGACGCGAAGCTGCAGATCATCACGCCCAAGGACGAAGAGGGCCTGGAGATCATCCGCCACTCGACGGCCCACCTGGTCGGCCACGCGGTGAAGCAGCTCTACCCGACGGCCAAGATGGTGATCGGGCCTGTGATCGACGAGGGCTTCTACTACGACATCGCCTACGAGCGCCCGTTCACGCCCGAGGACATGGCCGCCATCGAGGCGCGCATGCGCGAGCTGATCGCGCAGGACTACGACGTGATCAAGAAGATGACGCCGCGCGCCGAGGTCATCGAGGTCTTCAAGTCGCGCGGCGAGGACTACAAGCTGCGCCTGGTCGAGGACATGCCCGACGAGCAGGCCATGGGCCTGTACTACCACCAGGAATACGTCGACATGTGCCGCGGCCCGCACGTGCCGAACACGCGCTTCCTGAAGGTCTTCAAGCTCACGAAGCTGGCTGGTGCCTACTGGCGCGGCGACGCCAAGAACGAGCAGCTGCAGCGCATCTACGGCACGGCCTGGGTCGACAAGAAGCAGCTCGACCAGTACATCCAGCGCATCGAGGAAGCCGAGAAGCGCGACCACCGCCGGCTCGGCAAGGAGCTCGACCTGTTCCACATCGACGAAGTGGCGCCGGGCGTGGTGTTCTGGCATCCGAAGGGCTGGGCGATCTGGCAGGCGGTGGAGCAGTACATGCGTGCCATCTACCGCGACACGGGCTACTGGGAAGTGAAGGGGCCGCAGATCCTCGACAAGAGCCTGTGGGACAAAACGGGCCACTGGCAGAACTACCGCGACAACATGTTCACGACGGAGTCGGAAAAGCGCGAGTACGCGCTCAAGCCGATGAACTGCCCGGGCCACGTGCTCATCTTCAAGAGCGACCTGCGCAGCTACCGCGACCTGCCGCTGCGCTACGGCGAGTTCGGCCAGTGCCACCGCAACGAGCCCAGCGGCGCGCTGCACGGCATCATGCGCGTGCGCGGCTTCACGCAGGACGACGGCCATATCTTCTGCACGGAAGACCAGATCCTCGACGAATGCATCGCCTACACGGCCCAACTGCAGAAGGTCTACGCCGACTTCGGCTTCACGGACATCCTCTACAAGGTCGCGACGCGTCCGGAGAACCGCGTCGGCTCCGACGAGCTGTGGGACAAGGCCGAGCATGCGGTGATGGAGTCGCTGCGCCGGTCGGGCGTCGACTTCGTCATCGCGCCGGGCGATGGAGCCTTCTACGGCCCGAAGATCGAATACACGCTGCGCGATGCCATCGGCCGCCAGTGGCAGTGCGGCACGATGCAGGTCGACTTCAACACGGCCGAGCGTCTTGGCGGCGAATACGTGACGGAATCGAGCGGTCGCGCGCACCCCGTGATGCTGCATCGCGCCATCGTCGGCAGCCTGGAGCGCTTCATCGGCATGCTGATCGAACACCACTCCGGCGCAATGCCCGCATGGCTCGCGCCGGTGCAGGTTGCGGTGCTGAATATCAGCGAAGGGCAGGCGGATTACGCTGCTGAAGTTGCGAAAACGCTGCAAAATCAAGGGCTTAGGGTCCAGCTCGACCTGCACAACGAAAAGATTACGTATAAAATACGGAAGCATTCGTTGCAAAAGCTCCCTTACATCGTTGTCGTGGGCGACAAGGAAAAGGAAGCAGGTGCCGTCGCAGTGCGCGCCCGGGGCAATCAAGACCTCGGTGCAATGTCCCTCGAATCGTTCGTGCAGCGGCTCGTTCAGGATGTTGCCGACAAGCGTTGATTTGTCCTCGAAACACCCCACATGTTTCCCTGCCAAATCGTGCCGCTTGTCCGCGAGGGCTGGGCGGCGTTCGCTACAGATTTTGTAGCAAATTTTGAAGGATTCTGACCATCGCTACTGCATTCCGCGACCGCCGCCACCGCGAGGAACGCCAACACCGCCTGAACCGGGAAATCATGGCCCCGGAAGTCCGCCTGATCGGCCCGGATAACGAGCAATTGGGTGTCGTGAGTCTTGCAGAGGCTCTACGCCTTGCCGGTGAGCAGGACGTGGACCTGGTGGAGGTCGTCGCGGCGGCCAACCCGCCCGTGTGCCGCCTGATCGAGTACGGCAAGTTCAAGTACCACGAGCAGAAGAAGGCGGCCGAGGCGAAGTCGAAGCAGAAGGTCATCGAGGTCAAGGAAATCAAGTTCCGGCCCGGTACCGACGATGGCGACTACAACATCAAGATGCGCAACATCCGGCGCTTTCTTGATGAGGGTGACAAGTGCAAGATCACGCTTCGCTTCCGCGGCCGCGAGATCACGCACCAGGAACTCGGCCTGGCCCTGCTGCAGCGCATCCGCGACGAGCTGGGCGACTCGATCATCGTCGAGCAGTTTCCGAAGCTCGAAGGCCGGCAGATGATCATGATGATCGCGCCGGGCCGCAAGAAGCCCGGCGGCGGTGGGCAGCAGAAGCCGGCAGCCGATGCCGGCGCCGCTCCGGCAGCGACGCCCGCTGCGGCCTGACGGGCCGAAGGCTGGAGCCGCGGTAGGGAGGTTTTGAAGGGATTTCGTCATTGCCCGCATTTCGAAAGAAATGCGGGCAATGGCGGGATGAAGAAGTGTCTCGGGGCCAACAAGTCCGTGGAGCATCCATGGCGCCTCACGAGCACAAACTAAAGGAGCATTCACATGCCCAAAATGAAGACTAAGAGCAGCGCGAAAAAACGTTTCCGCGTTCGTCCCGGTGGCACCGTCAAGCGCGGTCAAGCCTTCAAGCGTCACATCCTGACGAAGAAGACCACCAAGAACAAGCGTCACCTGCGTGGTGCAGTCGCTGTGCATGAAACCAACATGGTTTCTGTCGCCGCCATGCTGCCCGGCCGTGGCATCTAACTCAGACGAACAAGGAGTACACACATGCCTCGCGTCAAACGTGGTGTAACGGCTCGCGCCCGCCACAAGAAAGTTCTCGCACTCGCCAAGGGTTTCCGCGGTCGCCGCGGCAATGTCTTCCGCGTCGCCAAACAGGCGGTGATGAAGGCAGGCCAATACGCCTACCGTGACCGCCGTACCAAGAAGCGCGTGTTCCGTCAGCTGTGGATCGCGCGTATCAACGCCGCCTCGCGTGAACTGGGCCTGACCTACAGCCAGTTCGCCAACGGCATCCGCAAGGCCGGTATCGAGATCGACCGCAAGATGCTTGCGGACATCGCCGTGCACGACAAGGCCGCTTTTGCCGGCATCGTGGAGCAGGTCAAGGCCAAGCTGGCTGCTTGATTCTGCACAGCGGGGCGCTGCCTTCGGGCAGCTTCCTGCGCCCACGGCTCAAGGGCTGGCGCTTGAAAAGGCTCCAGCTCTTTTTTATTTCCCCTCGAAGATTTTTGTTGCTATGAACGAGTTGGACTCCCTGGTCGACACCGCACGTGCCGCCTTCGCCGAAGCGAAGACACCCGCCGAGCTTGAAAACGCCAAGGCCCAGTTCCTCGGCAAGTCGGGCCGCATCACCGAGCTGATGAAGGGCATGGCCGCGCTGAGTGTCGAAGAGAAGAAGTCCCGCGGCGCCGCCATCAACGTCGCCAAGCAAGCCATCGAAGCCGCGCTGACCGAGCGCCGCCAGCAACTGGCCGACGAGGAGCTCTCTCTGCAACTTCGTGCCGAGGCGCTCGACGTGAGCCTGCCCGGCCGCCGCCGCATTTCGGGCGGCCTCCACCCCGTGAGCCGCACCCTGGAGCGCATCGAGGAAATCTTCTCCAGCATGGGCTTCGACGTGGCCGACGGCCCCGAGATCGAGAGCGACTGGCACAGCTTCACCTCGCTCAACAACCCGCCGAACCATCCCGCGCGTTCGATGCAGGACACCTTCTACGTCGACCTGAACGGCGACGACGGCATCCCCTACAACCTGCGCCCGCACACCAGCCCGATGCAGGTGCGCTATGCGCATCAGCACATCAAGAAGTACGCCGCAGAGTTCGCCGCGGCCGCGGCCGACACCACAGGCACCGTGAAGGCGCCCGAGATCCGCGTGATCGCGCCGGGCCGCACCTACCGCGTGGACAGCGACGCCACCCACTCGCCCATGTTCCACCAGTGCGAAGGCCTGTGGCTCGGCGAGAACGTGAGCTTCAAGGACCTGAAGGTCGTCTTCACCGACTTCTGCCGCACCTTCTTCGAGCGCGACGATCTCGTGCTGCGCTTTCGCCCGAGCTTCTTCCCGTTCACCGAGCCGAGCGCCGAGATCGACATCCAGTTTGCGAGCGGCCCGCTGGCCGGCCGCTGGCTCGAAGTGTCGGGCTCGGGCCAGGTGCATCCGAACGTGGTGCGCAACATGGGCCTCGACCCCGAGCGCTACATCGGCTTCGCCTTTGGCATGGGCCCCGACCGGCTCACGATGCTGCGCTACGGCGTGAACGACCTGCGCCTCTTCTTCGACGGCGACCTGCGTTTTCTCTCGCAGTTCCAGTAAGCAGCAGCACCCCATCACAGAAAAAACCAGATCGAGATCGAAGAGATGCAATTCCCGGAATCCTGGCTGCGCGAGTTCTGCAACCCGCCCATCGACAGCGCCGCACTGGCCGAAACGCTCACCATGGGCGGCTTCGAGGTGGAAGAGCGCCGTCCGGTGGCGCCGCCTTTCACGCGCATCGTGGTCGGCGAAATCAAGGAAGCCGTGCAGCACCCGAATGCCGATCGCCTGCGCGTGTGCCAGGTCGATGCGGGGCAGGGTGCCCTGCTGAACATCGTGTGCGGCGCGCCGAATGCGCGTGTCGGCATCAAGGTGCCGTGCGCGCTGGTCGGCGCCGAACTGCCGCCGGGTGAGGACGGCAAGCCCTTCCTCATCAAGCTCGGCAAGCTGCGCGGCGTGGAAAGCCAGGGCATGCTGTGCTCGGCGCGCGAACTGCATCTGAGTGAAGACCACGGCGGCCTGCTCGAGCTCGACGCCGACGCGCCCATCGGCGCCGACGTGCGCGAGGTCCTCAAGCTCGACGACATGCTGCTCACGCTGAAGCTCACGCCCAACCTGGCGCACGGCCTCAGCGTCTATGGCGTGGCGCGCGAACTGGCCGCGCTCACGGGCGCGCCGCTCAAGACCCCCGAGATCGCACCGGTCGCCACCTCGTTCGCCGACGTGCTGCCGGTGAAGGTCGAGGCGCCCGAGCTCTGCGGCCGCTTCTCGGGCCGCATCATGCGCGGCGTGAACACCAAGGTCGCGACGCCGGCCTGGATGGTCGAGCGCCTCGCGCGCTGCGGCCAGCGCAGCGTGACGCCGCTGGTCGACATCTCCAACTACGTGATGTTCGAGTACGGCCAGCCCAGCCACATCTTCGACCTCGACAAGATCCATGGCGGCCTCACGGTGCGCTGGGGCAAGCCGGGCGAGCAGCTGAAGCTGCTCAATGGCAACACGATCACCGTCGACGACAAGGTCGGCGTGATCGCCGACGACCGCGAAGTCGAGTCGCTCGCCGGCATCATGGGCGGCGATGCCACCTCGGTGTCCGACGACACGCGCAACATCTACGTCGAAGCCGCCTTCTGGTGGCCCGAGGCCGTGCAGGGGCGTTCGCGCCGCTTCAACTTCTCGACCGACGCGGGACATCGCTACGAGCGCGGCGTCGATCCGAGCCGCACGGTCCAGATCATCGAGCGCATCACGCAGCTGATCGCCGAGATCTGCGGCGGCCAGGCCGGCCGCATGGACGACCAGACGCTGAGCGTGCCCGAAGCCGTGCCCGTCACGCTGCGCGTGGCGCGCGCCTCGCGCGTGATCGGCATGCCGCTGACGCAGGCCCAGTGCGCCGAGGCGCTGAACCGCCTCGGCTTCGCCATCACCGAAGGCGAAGGCACGCTGACCGTGACCCCGCCGCCGCACCGCTTCGACCTGCTGATCGAGGAAGACCTGATCGAGGAGGTCGCGCGCCTGATCGGCTTCAACAACCTGCCGACCACCGCGCCGCTCGCGCCCATCACCGCGCGCGTGCGTCCCGAGGCGCAGCGCAGCCGCTTCGCGGTTCGTCGCAGCATCGCCGCGCTGGGTTACCAGGAAACGATCAACTTCAGCTTCGTCGAAGCGCACTGGGAGCAGGACCTGGCCGGCAACGCCAACCCTGTGAAGCTGCTGAACCCCATCGCCAGCCAGATGAGCGTGATGCGCTCGTCGCTGATGGGGTCGCTGCTGCAGGTGCTCAAGTTCAACCTCGACCGCAAGGCGCCGCGCGTGCGCGTGTTCGAGCTGGGGCGCGTGTTCATGCGCGACGACAGCGTCGTCACCACCGACAGCACCGTGCGCGGCGTGAGCCAGCCGATGCGCGTGGCGGGCCTCGCATGGGGCGACGCCGACGAGGCGCGCTGGGACGGCAAGCCCGAGCGAATCGACTTCTACGACGTGAAAGGCGACGTCGAGGCGCTGCTCGCTCCGCTGCAGCCCGTCTTCGAGGCGGCCGAACATCCGGCCCTGCACCCGGGCCGCTCGGCACGCGTGCTGGTCGACGGCAAGGCCATCGGCTTCGTCGGCGAACTGCATCCGCGCTGGCGCCAGAAGTGGGATTTCTCGCAGGCGCCCGTGCTGTTCGAACTCGACCTCGACGCCGTCACCGCGCGCCTCGTGCCCGTGGCGCAGCCGGTGCCCAGGCACCAGGCCGTCGAGCGCGACATCGCCGTCGTGGTGGCCGAGGCCGTCACGCACGACGCGCTGATGCAGGCCATCCGCTCCACCGCAGCGGCCAAGGGCCTGCTGCGCGACGCCGTGCTGTTCGACATCTACCGTCCGCAGCCGCTGCGCGACGGTGCGGTGGCCGCGGCCGGCGCGCTGGCGCAGGGCGAGAAGAGCATGGCGGTGCGCCTGAGCTTCCAGAGCGACAGCGCCACGCTGACGGACGAGCAGGTCGAGCCCGCTGTCCGCGCGATCGTCGAACAACTGGGCGCCAAGCTCGGCGGCCGCTTGAGGGGGTGATGAGAATGAACGCTGCCGAATTCACGCTCGAGGCTCTGGAAACGCCTGCGCTCACCAAGGCGCATCTCGCCGACCTGCTGTTCGAGCAGATCGGCCTGAACAAGCGTGAGTCCAAGGACATGGTCGAGGCGTTCTTCGAGCTCGTGGCCAACAGCCTCATCGAAGGCACGGACGTGAAGATCTCGGGCTTCGGCAACTTCCAGATCCGCGTGAAGGCGCCCCGGCCCGGGCGCAATCCGCGCACCGGCGAAGCCATTCCGATCGGCGAGCGCCGCGTGGCGACGTTCCATGCGAGCGCCAAGCTCAAGGAACAGATTCACGGAAGCATCGATCAGGGCGGGACATCCGAAGTCGAGTGGAGCCTCGGCTCCGAATAAGTGCTTGGTGCTGCGCGGCCGCGTAGAGTAATCTCTGAGGTTTCCCGCGCACAGTCTTGATTTCAATGGAGAAAACACTCCCTCCGATCCCCGTCAAACGCTACTTCACCATCGGTGAGGTCGGCGAGCTGTGCGGCGTCAAGCCGCATGTGCTGCGTTATTGGGAGCAGGAGTTCACGCAGCTGCGCCCGATGAAGCGGCGCGGCAACCGCCGCTACTACCAGCACCACGAGGTGCTCATGATCCGCCGCATCCGCGATCTGCTCTACGACCAGGGCTTCACGATCAGCGGCGCGCGCAACAAGCTGCAGGAACTGGTGCAGGGCGAGCGCGACCGCCGCAAGGCGGGCGAAGTGCCGCTCGAAGGCGTGGAGGCCATCGAGATCGACCAGGAAGAGTTCGACGCCGCCATCGTCGAGGATTCGCCCGCGTCCGCAGCCGTGCAGACGGCCGATCTTTCGCAGCTGCTGCACCTTCGTCGCGAACTATTTGAAATTCGTGAGCTGCTGACCGTCGGGCGCTGAATTTCCAAGGCTATAATCGAGAGCTTCGGTGTGTGGCGCAGCCTGGTAGCGCACTTGCATGGGGTGCAAGGGGTCGAAGGTTCGAATCCTTTCACACCGACCAAAGTCAGTAGATGGAACAACGGCTTACGCTCAAAAGGCGTAAGCCGTTTTTCTTTGGGCCCCCGATCGCCACGGCCAAAAAAAAGCTCACCCAAGGGTGAGCTGAAGGACCCCGTTCTCGCATGGGGTCGGAGGGAGGGGCCCGCCGGAGGGAGGCGGGCAAGGCGATGATCGCGACCAATCTGGGAGACATCGAGGACGAGTCGCCTGTTTCGGGGCTCTCGTGCGGCGATTCCGAAGAAATGCGGATACCCCGGAATTAGTTCCTTTGGTTGCTTTGCCTTCGCGCCTATCCTCGGCGCCCACCATGAATCCCGCACAGCAACTGCAACTCCTCGTCGACCTGCCCGATGGCTGGTCCAGCCGCATCGACATCAAGCGCACCACCAACGGCCGTTACGCCGGCGTTGCCGAACTGAATCTGCGAGGGCTCAGGCGCGGCGTGCTGGTCTTCATGCAGCAGCCCACGCTGGAAGCCGCGCTGCAGCGCGTGCGGTTGCGGGCCAGCCAGTTCGCAAGAGAGCGGCTCGTCCCGCAGGATGCGCCGTCGAAGAGGGGGGCGAGGCCCGCCTGAAGAAGCCGCGTCGGGAGGTTGGTGTTTCCTATCCCGCGGATGAGGATTCCCAACCCACGAAGCGTCGCTCCTGCGGCACCATCAGGCGTCATTCCCACTCCAGGATCACGCCATGAAAGCATTCAGAAGACTCGTCGGCGGCGCCATCTCCATCGCCGGAGCCGTGGTGCTCATCACCCAGCATCTTTAGCATCGTTCGCATCTTCAGGCAGCAGGGAGATGAGCGCTGCCCCGCCGTCCATCATCAGCCGAATGTGAACGCGTAGGCCTGTGCGCCCGCGTCCAGAAACTCGATCTCGAACAGTCGGTCCTTCACGTCCGACGTCTGCCGCACCAGCTGATAGAGCCGCTGCCCGTCGATGACGCCGTTGCCTTGCGCGTCGGTGTCCGTGCCATGGTCAGTGAGCGGCGGCGCGCCGTCGATCCGTACCCTGAAGCGCACCGGCTTCCCGTCCGCCGATGGCCCGAGTACCAGGTGCAGGTCGCGCGCGTGGAAGCGATAGGCGATGCGGCCGTTTGGCTGCACCAGTACCGCACGCTCTTCTTCCACCTTCCACTCGCCGGCCAGCGTCCACTGATTGATGCGCAGCGCCGAAACCCCTGAATAGACCCGTGCGCGATCATTCGAGATGCCACCGGGCGACGCGAAGTTGCGCGCCTGCCCGTACCCCAGGTAGGTCTCGCCCGAAAGAGCCGGCTCCGGGGCTGCCGCAGCTTGCGTGCCCTTGCCCTCGGGCGAGACAAGTGCCCGCGAATCAACCGGCCTGCCGGCTTCCGCCAGCAGTTGCTGAATGGCCTGCTCCGATTTCGCATACTGGCCCTCGCCGAACTGGTGGTGCCTGATGCGCCCCTGCGCGTCCACGAGATAGAAGGCCGGCCAGTACTGGTTGCCGAAGGCGCGCCAGATCGCGTAGTTGCTGTCGACGGCCACCGGGAAACCGATGCCCAGGTCCTTCGTCGCGCGGCGCACGTTGGCCGGCTGCTTCTCGAAGGCGAACTCCGGCGTGTGCACGCCCACCACCACCAGCCCGGCGTCCTTGTACTTCTCGGCCCACGCGCGAACGTAGGGCAGGGTGCGCAGGCAGTTGATGCAGGAGTAGGTCCAGAAGTCGACCAGCACGACCTTGCCGCGAAGGCTCTCTGGCGTGAGCGGGGTCGAGTTGATCCACTCGGTGGCGCCTGCGAGCGACGGGAGCATGCCCTCGTCGGGCAGCGTCAGCGAAGGCTTCTTGGGCTCGGGCTGCGTCGACGTCAGCATCAGGCCGCCGGGGTCGACGGATGCCTGCTGCGCGGACGCAGGCTGCTGCGACGGCATCGGCATGTCGATCCTCTCCACCAGGGCCTTCTCCAGCGCCGAGGTCGTGCCGATCGACAGCTGCGCGAGCAGCCCCGTGTCCAGCCCCGACGCGATGGCCGCCACGCCCGCGAGCACCGCCACGCCGGCCACGCGCCGCGCCCATTCGCCCGCGTGCAGCGATCCCTTCATCGCCGAGAACACCCGTCCTCCGAAGAGCAGCGCCGCCGCCAGCGAGGTGCACGCGCCAGCCGCATAGGCCAGCAGCAGCAGCGAGGTGCCGACGCTCGCGCCGTTGAGCGCTGCACCTGTCAGGATCAGCCCGAGGATCGGCCCCGCGCAGGGTGCCCACAGAAAGCCGGTGCCGATGCCCAGCAGCAGTGGCGAGAACACCGACGCCTTCGCGTCCGTCGCCGGCCCGGACAGCCGAAGCCCCAGCGCCACCAGCGGCCGGGTCAGCCGATCGGCCACCGAGGGAAACAGCAGCGTCACACCGAACAGCGCCAGCAGCGCGATCGCAGTATGGCGCCCGTACTCGTTGAGCGCCACCACCCAGCCGCCACCCACGGCCGCCAGCGTGGCGACGGCCGAGAACGCCAGCGCCATGCCCAGCAGCATCGGCAGGCCGTGCGAGCGGAACGGCCGGTCGGCGCGCGCGAACACGAAGGGGAGCACGGGCAGGATGCACGGGCTCAGGATGGTGAGCACGCCACCGAGGTAGGCAACGATGAGGAGGAACATGGTCGGATTCCTGTCGGTGAATGTTGTCGATGAATGGATGAAAAGGAAAGTTGAGGGCGAGCAGCGGCCTTCGCGGCCTCGCCATGCGAGCCGCTTCTTCGTCGGTCAGTAATTGGGGGGGCGGCGGCTCAGTCCTGTGGCGCGGCCGTGTTGGTATTCATGGTCAGCCGGGCTTCCAGCCCGCCTTGGTCCCGGTTGCGCAGCGTGAGCTCCGCGCCCATTGCCGTCGCCAGCTGCTGGGCGATGGCCAGGCCGAGACCGGTGCCGCCGGTGTTGCGGTTGCGCGAGCCCTCCACGCGGTAGAAGGGCTTGAGCACGTTCTCCAGCTGGTCGGGCGGAATGCCGGGGCCGTTGTCGATCACGGCCAGCGTGAGCCGGTTGCCGCCGGCATCGGCACTGGCATGCACCTGCAGCCGCACGTCGGTGCCGAACTTCAGCGCGTTGTCGATCAGGTTCGTCAGGATGCGCCGCAGCGCGTTCGGCCGCGTCACCATGGGCTCGCCCACGCGGCCCTCGAGCAGCACCTGCTGCCCCGAGTCCTCGTAGTCGGCCACCATGCTCTCGAACAGCGCGTCCGCGTCGATGCGTCGCGGCGGCTCGGTGGCGCCGTGCAGGGTGCGCGCGTAGGTCACACCCTCGCGCACCAAGGCGTGCATGGCGTCCAGGTCCTGGCGGAACTTGTCGCGGTCATGGCCATCGTCCATCAGGTCGGTGCGCAGCCGCATGCGGGTGATGGGCGTCTGCAGGTCGTGCGAGATGGCCGCGAGTATCTCCACCCGCTCGGCCATGTAGCCGGCGATGCGCTTCTGCATCGCGTTGAAGGCGCGCGCCGCGTGCTGCACCTCGGTCGGTCCTTCCTCGGCCAGCTGCTGGCCCTTCAGGTCGGGGCCAAGCTCGTCGGCCGCGTCGGCCAGCTGCGCCAGCGGCCGCGTGACCAGCCGCACCGCATACCAGGCGCACACCGCCAGCACCAGCAGCTGCACCCACAGCAGCCACATCACCCAGCTCGACACCGGCATGTCCACGCGCCGCGCATGCACGATCACCGAGGAGCCGTCCGACAGCCGCACCTGGATCTGCAGACCCTGCGGCGGGCTGCTCACCTGGCCGATCTTCACGATCTCGAAGGGGCGCATCGCGTCGGCGATGGCGGTCGCGAACTGCTGCGTCGAAGCCGTGTCGGGCGCCTTGCCCTGTGCGTTCCCGCCGAGCACGAAGTGGTAGTTGCGCCGCTCCAGCCGCGCCAGCCAGCCCTCGCGCTCGGCGGCCGGCAGCCGGTCGAGGATGGCGACCGAGCTGGCGATGTCGCGCTCGATGCCGATCATCATCAGCTCGCGCATCGCGATGCCGCGCTCGTAGCCGATGGCCATGAAGGTCAGCAGCTGCGCGATGGCCAGCCCGACGACGATGATCAGCGTCACCCGCGAGAACAGCGAGCGCGGCAGCAGGCGGCGCAGGCCTGTGGCGGGGGAGGCCGGGGCGATGTCGGCGGGAAGGCTGGCGGCGGAAGTAGGCATGGGCAGGTTTATAGACCCGCTTGCGCCTCGCGGCGCGGCGCTTTGTATTCCAGTGTGTTGGGCGGCGTGGCCCGACATACAACATTACCCGCCACGCTCGGGCCGCAGCCGTGGCGCCGGCCGGGCAACATAGTGTGGCCGGCCCGCCCGCGGGATACACGGGAATACAAAACCGCCCGATCCGGCGCCCGTCCGGGCTACATTGCACCTGCCCGCTTTTCCTCGGGCGCCTCGCCGCACCGCCATGAACATCGCCAAGACCTCCGACCACATCCTCATCGTCGACGACGACCGGGAAATCCGCGAACTGCTCTCCACCTACCTGGTCAAGAACGGCCTGCGCGTGGTGACGGTGCCCACGGGGCGGCACATGCGCGCGGCACTGGAGGAGTCGGGGCCCTTCGATCTCATCATCCTCGACCTGATGCTGCCGGGCGAAGACGGCCTCACGCTGTGCCGCGACCTGCGCACCGGCAAGTACAAGGCCACGCCCATCCTGATGCTCACCGCCCGCAGCGAGGAGGCCGACCGCATCCTCGGGCTGGAGATGGGGGCCGACGACTACCTGGCCAAGCCGTTTTCCGCGCGCGAGCTGCTGGCGCGCATCCGCTCGGTGCTGCGCCGCACGCGCATGCTGCCGCCGAACATGCGCTCCACCGAGTCGGCCTCGAGGCTGGCTTTCGGCGACTGGCAGGTCGATACCACCGCGCGCAACCTGATCGACGACAGCGGCGTGATGGTGGCGCTCAGCGGCGCGGAGTACCGGCTGCTGATGGTGTTTCTCGACCATCCCCAGAAGGTGCTGAGCCGCGACCAGCTGCTGAGCCTCACCCAGGGCCGCGAGGCCGAGCTCTTCGAGCGCTCCATCGACCTGCTGGTGAGCCGCCTGCGCCAGCGGCTGCGCGACGATGCGCGCGAGCCGCGCTACATCAAGACGGTGCGCAGCGAGGGCTACGTCTTCTCATCGGCTGTCGAGGCGCTGGACTGAGGCCGAAACCGCGGGCCTACACTGGCGGAATGATCAAGCCACTGTTCCTCCCGGCGGGCGCGCTTCTTTCGCTTCTGCTGGTCACCGCGTGTGCCCAGCCCGAGCCGCCACGGCCTGCGCCGCCGCCGGTCGGCATGGCGAACCCGGCGTCGGTCTACTGCAAGAGCCTCGGGGGCAAGACGCTCCTGAGGTCGAACGACAAGGGGCAGTACGGCATCTGCGAGCTTCCGGATGGCAGGCAGATCGAGGAGTGGGAGCTCTACCGCCGGGATCATCCGGCGAAGTAGGGCGGTCTCAGCTTCACTTCGACGGCTTGCGCGAGCCGTCTTCCCGTCTGGACGAGATGCATTGGCAGCTCACCGGATTGCGGATTTCATGCGCGACGCCGCCCGCGAAGAAGAGCAGGGCGAGCCAGAGTTTCTTCATGTCTGCTGCTCCGCGCGGCTCAGGTTCCTGAAGGAGCCGCAGTGGTGGCGGCGGGCGCAGGCTCGGCCAGCAGCGCCTGAATCTTCTTCTCCGTGGTTCCGTAGCTGCCCTCGCCGAAGTGCGAGTAGACGATCTTCCCCTGCTTGTCGATCAGGTACACGGCGGGCCAGTACTGGTTCCTGAAGGCCTTCCAGGTGCCGTAGCTGTTGTCCTGCGCAACCGCGTGCCTGATCTGCAGGCGCTCGATGGCGTCCTTCACGTTCTTCGTCGACTTCTCGAAGGCGAACTCCGGCGTGTGCACGCCGACCACCACCAGGCCCTTGTCCTTGTACTTCTGGTTCCAGTCCTTGACGTAGGGAAGGTGGTTCAGGCAGTTGATGCAGGTGTAGGTCCAGAAGTCGACCAGCACCACCTTGCCGCGCAGCTCGCTGAGCTTGAGCGGCTGCGAGTTGAGCCAGTTGTCGATGTTCTGGAATTCGGGCGCCGGCGCCGCCTCGCTGGCGGGAATGTCGCCGCCGAGCGGCGAGGGCGCGGCGAAGGTCAGCGTGAGGGCGGCCGCCGAGGCGGCGATGGCGACTGCGAAATAGAGGGCGGAAGAGCGAAAGCGCATGGCGGTTCCTTCGGAAGAGTGACGGACGTTCGTCTGTGAACGGAGCCGATTCTTCGCCGGGCCGCCTGCGCGTGGAGCGAATTGCGTATTCCTCTGTATCTGCGGGGCGCTGCCCGCACACTACGTTTCACGCCCCGCTAGGCGCGAGGGTCAGTCGACCCTGATGTTGCGCGCGCGGACCAGCGCGCTCACCCTGCCGGTCTCGTCCTTCACGAACTTCGCGAAGGCTTCCGGCGTGGTGCCGGCCGGTTCCAGGCCGAGCTGCAGCAGCTTCTGGTTCACTGCGGGGGCGTTGACGGCGGCCTGCACCGCCTTGCCCAGCTTCTGCACGATATCGGCCGGCGTGCCCTTGGGCAGGAACACGCCGTTCCACTCGACCACGTTGTAGCCCGGCAGGCCCGACTCGGCCAGCGTCGGCACATCGGGCAACCCCGGCACGCGCTTGCTGGAGCTCACGCCCAGCGCGCGCAGCTTGCCGCTCTTCACGTAGCTAAGCGTCGAGGCCACGTTGCCGAAGTAGGCCGACACCTGCTCGCCCATCACGTCGGTCAGCGCGGGGGCGCCGCCCTTGTAGGGCACGTGCATCAGGTTGATCTTCGCCTGCTCGTTCAGCGCCTCGCCCGCCAGGTGCGAGCCGGTGCCGCCGCCGGCCGACGCGAAGCTCAGCTTTCCCGGGTTCTTGCGCGCGTAGTCGATGAACTCCGGCACCGTCTTGTAGGGCGCGGTCGCGGGCACGACCAGGATCTGCGGCGCGGTGGCCACCAGCGACACCGGAATGAAGTCCTTCGCCGCGTCGAAGGGCAGCTTGCGCAGCGAGGGGTTCACCGAGAACGCCGAGGCGTCGTACAGCACGGTGTAGCCGTCGGCCGCCGCCTTGGCCACGTTGTCGGCGCCGATCACGCCGCCCGCGCCCGGCTTGTTGTCGATCACGATCTGCTGGCCCAGCGCGGCGCTCATCTGCTGCGCGACGATGCGCGCGGTGTTGTCGGCGCCGCCGCCTGCGGCATACGGCACTACCATGCGGATGGGCTTGTCGGGCCAGGCGGCCCAGCCAAGCAGGGGAACGGCGCAGGCCAGGGCGGCGATGGATTTCAGGAGTCGCTTCTTCATCTCGATGTCTCGGGTCTTGGGGTTCAGGAAAAGTCGTAGAGCCGTGCCGGGTTGTCGACGAGCACGCGGCGGCGCGCGGCTTCGTCGGGCACCCAGCGGCCCAGCAGGTCGAAGAGCTGCGCGTCGTCGGGCTTGGCCGTGCGCTCGGTGGGGTGCGGCCAGTCGCTGCCCCATACGACCCGCTCGGGCGCCTGCGTCGCCCAGGCCCTGGCAACGTCGATGGTGTCGGCATAGCCGTCTTCGGCCCCGGCTGCGGAGTCGAGGTAGGCGCCCGAAAGCTTGATCCAGGTGCGGCCGTTGTCGAGCAGCCGGCTCACCACCCGGCATGCGGGGTGCGAAAGCCCATCGGGCTGCGGCAGCCGCGCGAGATGGTCGAAGACCACCGTGCAGGGCAGGCGATCGAGCAGCGCCGCATGCGCCGCGATCTGGTCGGCGCTCCAGTGCAGCTGCACATGCCAGCCCAGCGCGTGCACACGCCGTGCGAGCGGCTCGACCATGGAGAAATCCGTTGCCGCGTTCGCCGAGGTGTACAGCGTGAAGCGGATGCCCCGGATGCCGCCCTCGTGCAGCTGCTTCAGCTCGGCATCGCTCACCTCGGGCCGCACCACCGCCACGCCGCGCGTGCTGTGCGCGCCCAGCGCCTGGATGGCCGCGAGCGTCACGCTGTTGTCGGTGCCGTGCACGCGCGGCTGCACGACGACCGTGCGCTGCGTGCCGGTGCGCTGCTGCAGCAGGCGGTAGTCGTCGGCGGTGGCGTTGTCCAGCATGGCATCGGGCGAGCCGTACATCGGAAAGCGGCGGTCGTACACGTGGATGTGCGCGTCGCATGCGCCCTCTGGCGCCGCGATGGTCGGCTTGCGCGTGCCGGCGCTGTGGGGCACGGCGATCATCTCGTCGGGCATTTCTCAGTCGTCCGCGCGTCGCCTGGCCAGTACGGCGGCCGTGTGCTGCCCCAGCGTCGGCGCTGCAAAAGGCTCGGGGCCGGGCGTGCGGCCGAAGCGCACCGGGCGGGTGAAGCCCCGGTACGAGCCCAGCGTCGGGTGCGGGAAGTTCGCCACCATGTCCTCGGCCCGCACCTGCTCGTTGTCGAACATGTCTTCCACGGTGCGGGCGGCGGAGCAGGGCACTTCCTCGCCGAAGATCTCTTCCCATTCGAGCGCGCTGCGCCCGGCCAGCGCCGCGCGCAGCTTCGGCACGATCTCGGCCGCGTGCTGCGCGCGCTTGCGCACCGAGTCGTAGCGCTCGTCGGCCGCGAGCTCGGGCAGGCCGGCCTTGGCGCACAGCGCCTGCCAGAAGTGCGGCGTGTTGGCCGAGATGTAGATGTGCCCCTCGCGCGTCGGGTGGATGCCGGTGATACCGCCGGAGCGCATGTCGCGTCCCACGTCCTTCGGCTCGCCCTCTGCCCACACCATGCGCGCCGACTGCATCGTGAGCGCCGAGCGCAGCAGCGACACGCCCACGAACTGGCCCTCGCCGCTCTTCTCGCGCTCGTACAGCGCCGAGGCGACGCCCGCGGCCACCAGCGCGGCCGCGTAGTAGTCGACCACCGAGCCGTAGATGATCTCAGGCGGCTCTCCGCGCTTGCCCTGCAGCGCGCACATGCCGGTCATGGTCTGCAGCACCTGGTCGTAGCCGGCCTTCTCGCGCAGCGGTCCGGTTTCGCCGTAGCCGGTGACGGCGCAGTAGATGAGCCGCGGGTTCACCGCCTTCAGCTGCTCGTAGGCGATGCCCAGTCGCGGCGGCACGCTGGGCCTGAAGTTGTGCACCAGCACGTCGGCGCCGCGCACCAGCTCCATCAGCGCGGCCAGGTCCTCGGGGTTCTTCAGGTCGAGCACCGCGCCCAGCTTGCTGCGGTTGACGCCGATGAAGGCTCGGCTCTCGGCCTCCAGCGTCGAAGGGTATTTGCGCAGGTTGTCGCCGGCGGGCGGCTCGATCTTGATGACTTCCGCGCCCTGGTCGGCCAGCAGCGAGCAGCCGTACGGGCCCGCGATGTAGGCACTCAGGTCGAGCACGCGCAGGCCGCTCAGCGGCCCGGCGGGGCCCTGGCGCTCCGGCAGGCGCGTGTTCTCAGGGGCGGTGTGGCTCATGGGCTTTCTCTTTCCTTGTTCAGTCTGCGGTAATGTTCTGTTGCTTTGCCAGCTTCTTCCAGCGCTCCACGTCTTCGGCGATGACGGTGCCGAACTGCGCCGGCGTGAGCGGCGTGGCGATGGCGCCTTCGCGCAGGAAGTTGGCCGCGATCTCGGGCTTCGACAGGATCTGGTTGACCGCGCCGTTCAGCTTCGCGATCACGTCGGGCGGCGTGCCCGCCGGCGCCAGCAGGCCCCACCAGAGTTCGAACTCGTAGCCGGGCACCGCAGTCGAAATGGGTGTGAGGTCGGGTGCGATGGGGCTCGGCTTCAGGCTGGTGATGCCGACCGCGCGCAGCTTGCCGGCGCGCACCATCGGCAGCAGCGAGGGGCCGCTGGAGATCAGCAGCTGAGTCTGGTTGCCCACGAGATCGGTCACCGCCGGGCCCATGCCCTTGTACGGGATGTGAGCGATCTGCAGGTCGCCCACCTTGGCCTTCAGCAGCTCGGTGCCGAACTGGTTGACGCTGCCCGAGCCGGAGGACGCGTAGTTGTACTGGCCCGGCTTCGCCTTGATGGCGGCGATCAGCTCGGCCGGCGTCTTCGCCGGGAACTCGTTGTTGACCGCGACGATGAACGGCCCCTTGGCGAACATCGCAACCGGCGCGAGTCCCTTGACCGGGTCGAAGGGCAGCTTCGACTGCACCGCCGCGTTGGTCGTCATGCTCGAAGACACGGCTACCAGGGTGTAGCCGTCGGGCGCCGCCTTGGCCACCTGGCCCGTGCCGGTGTTGCCGCTCGCGCCGGGGCGGTTGTCGATGATGACCGGCTGCTTGAGCTGGTCGCCCAGCTCCTTCGCCACCTGCCGCGCGAAGGTGTCGTTGGAGCCGCCGGCCGGGTAGGGCACGACGATGGTGATGGGCTTGGAAGGGTAGGCGGCCTGCGCGAGCGCGGTGCCGCTCAGCGCGGCAAGCACGACTGTCGAGGCTGCGGCGAGCGCGCGCGGGCGAAGGAACGAGGGAATACGCATCTGTCTTGTCTCCGGTTTTCTTATGGATGGGGAAGCAGGCTCAGCCTGGAATCAGCCTGGCATCAGACCGAGGCTGCGCGCGCTCTCGACGATGGCGCGCGCGCGGATCACGAAGGGGATGTCGATCATCTTTCCGTCCACCACGTACGCTCCGACGCCCTTGGCGTCGGCTTCGCGCGCCGCCTCGACCACCTTGCGGGCGTGCGCGATCTCCTCGTCGGTCGGGCGGAACACCTCGTTGGCGATGGCGATCTGGCTCGGGTGGATGCAGGTCTTGCCCAGGAAGCCCAGGTCGCGCGCCAGCTTCGCCTCGGAACGGAAGCCCTCGGCGTCGCGGATGTCGGCGAAGGCGCTGTCGTAGGCGTACAGGCCCGCCTCGCCAGCGGCGATGCGCACCGCGAACATCGCCTGGCGGATCGCCGAGGGCTCGCGCCGGGCGATGCCCAGCGGCTCGAACAGGTCGCCCAGCCCCAGTTGCAGCCCCGCCACGCGCGGATGCGCCAGCGCGAGTTCGGCGGCCATGCGCAGCGCGGCGGGCGTCTCGATGTTCAGCAGCAGTCCGATGGGCGCCTGCACGCCGTTGGCCTGCTCCGCGCGCTCGATGGCTTCGGCGGCTGCGCGCACATGCGCGGGGCTCTGCGGCTTGGGCAGGTTGATGAGCTGCACGCCGGTGCGCGCGACCGCCGCAATGTCGCGCTCGAAATGCGGCGTGTCCATGGCGTTGACGCGCACGATCAGCGTCTTGCGCGACGAAGCCGCGTCGCCGCTCTCGAGGAACTGGCGCACCGTCTCGCGCGCCTCGTCCTTGCGCGGCTCGGACACGGCGTCTTCCAGGTCGAGGCTGATGGCGTCCGCCTCGCCCGCGAGCGCCTTGGCGAACAGTTCGGGGCGGGTGCCGGGAACGAAGAGTTTGCTTCTCATGAGGGCAGTGTCGGCAGTTCATGACAAGAGAAAAACAGCTGTTCACTGCGATCACATCGCAGAAAATCTATCTTCATGGAAACGGCCTACCTGCAAAGCTTTCTTCTGGTGGTGGAGTCGGGCTCGATGTCGGAGGCCGCGCGCCGGCTCGACCTGACGCCCGGCGCGGTGGCACAGCAGATCCGCGCGCTGGAGCGCGAACTCAACGCGCCGCTGCTCGCGCGCGCCGGCCGCACGGTGCAGCCGACCGAGGCCGGCCACCGTCTTGTGCAGCGTGCGCGCACGCTGCTGCGCGAGGTGAGCGACATCAAGGTGCTGGTGGGCAGCGAGGCGGCGGGCGGCGAGCTGGTCATCGGCACCATCAACACGGCCATGCACAGCCTGCTGCCGGACATCCTCGCGCGCTTCGTGAAGACTCACCCGGGCGTGAAGGTGTTCCTGCAGTCGGGCACCACCGCCACGCTCTACAAGGCGATGCAGCAGGGCGAGCTCGACGCGGCCGTGTGCCTCTACCCGCAGTTCGCGCTCGCCAAGACCTTCGACTGGGCACTGCTGCGCGAGGAGCCGCTGGTGCTGCTCGCGCCCAGCCGCCTTGCGCGGCGCGACCCCCACGAGCTGCTGCGCACCTCGCCGCTGATCCGCTACGACCGCAACCTCGGCGGCGGCAAGCAGGCCGACCGCTACCTGCGCGCCGCCGGCATCGTTCCGCAGGAGCGCTTCGAGCTCAGTTCGCTGCTGGCCATCGCGATGATGGTCGACCGGGGCCTGGGTGTGTCGGTCGTGCCCGACATCGCTTCACCGCTGCTCGAAGGGCAGCGCATCGTGAAGATCCCGCTGCCGCTGCCCTCGGAAACGCGGCGCTTCGGCATCCTGTGGCTCAGGGCTTCACCGCGGCTGAAGCTGATCCATGGCTTCGTCGAGAGCGCCGGGCTGGTCACTGCCGCAAAGGGCAACGGCTCCCGCAAGCCTGGTGCGCGCTAGGCCGGCTCCATGCCGTGGCGGCGCTTGGCTTCCTCGGCGGCGGGAGAGCCGAGGTAGGCGAGCAGTTCGTCCGCGGCATCCGGCCTGGGGGTGTTCGCCACCGGTGCCGCACTGAAGATCGTCGTGATCTGGATTGCCGGCGGCAGCGGCCCCAGCAGCGTGATGCCTTCGACACCGATCAGCTCGCTGAACTGCTGGAAGCCCAGTGAGGCTTCCCCGCGCGTGAGCAGCGAACCCACCGGCACGCCGGGAGGCGCCTGCACCAGCCGTTTCTTGACCGTATCGGCGATGCCCCAGCGCTCGAACAGCGCGATCAGCGCGACGCCGCTCGGCCCGGTCGAGTAGGCGATGCGGGCCGCGTCCAGCACGGCGCGCCGCACCGCTTCTTCGGTGGAGATGTCGACTTGCGCCGCTCCAGCGGCAACCGCCACCGCGACGCCCGATCGCACCACATCGACCTTGCGCGACGCATCCACCTTGCCGGCGGCCGCCAGCTTGTCGATGGCATCCCATGCCAGGACCACCACGTCGAAGGGCTCTCCCGCCGATACGCGCCGCGCGGCGTCCACGCCGCCCACCGCCTCGAAGGCGACCGGCACGCCGCTCGTGCCCGTGTACGCGGCGGCGAGTTCCGCCAGCAGCCCCTTCGTGGCCATGGAGCTGATGGCCCTGAGCGAACCCGCCATGCTCATCTGCGCCCGATCAGCCGGTCCGCGTAGGCCTGCCAGTCGCTCGACGCATCGATACCGTCGAACAGGCCCTCGCGCGCCTGCGTGGCCACCCAGTCCTGCTTGGCCGCGATGGCGGAGGCCATCAGCGGCTCGAAGCCGGCTTCGCGCACGGTCTGCGCCGCCTCGCGCATTTCCTCGGCGCGGCGCTTGCCGTGCTGCACCACGCGGCTGAAGAAGTAGGCGCCTTGCCTGTCCCAGTCGATCTGCGGGAAGGTTTCCCTCAGCGTGGGCAGCACATGTTCTTCCACGCCGTAGCGCCTCGCCGTGGCATAGCTCTCGATGACCAGCGCCTCCAGGCCCTTGATCATGATGCTGCGGCTCATCTTGATCGCCGAAGCGATGCCGAGCCGGTCGCTCACCGCACGCACGTCCATGCCCCAGCCACTCAGCGCCGCGGCGAACGCTTCGGCGTGCGCGCCGCCCAGCAGCATCGGCACGCGGATGCCGTAGGGCGGCACGGAAGTCATCACGCCCGCCTCGACGTAAGCGACGCCCACCGCTTCGAGCGCGGTGGCGGCGCGCTGCTTGGTGCCGGGCGATGCCGAGTTGAGGTCGAGCAAGCGCGAGCCGGCGCGTGCATGGCGCGCGGCTTCCTCGGCCACCGCGAGGGTGCTGGAGGCGGTGACGGCCGAGATCAGCAGGTCCGCGTGGCTGCAGAGCTCCTGCATGCTGCCCGCCACGCGCAGTCCGTCGCGTTCCGCCGCGGCGCGTGCGGCTTCGCCGGTCGCGGCTTCGGCGAAGCGCAGGTCCCATGCCCAGACGGCGTCCACGCCGTCTTTCCCGAGCAGGCCGCGTCCGAAGATGCCGCCCACCTCGCCATGGCCGATGAGGCCCAGTGTGATTCCCATGATGCTGCTTGTCCTTCCTTGTGATCGACGTCAGTCGACGGTGATGCGCGCGCTCTTGATCACGCGGTTCCAGCGCTTCATCTCGCTGGCGATCAGCTCGCCGAAGGCCTGCGGCGTGGTGGGCGTGGGTTCGGCGCCTTCGGCCGCGAGCCGCGCATGCACTTCGGCCGCGTTGAGCGACTGGTTGATCTGCTTGTTGAGCATGGCGACGATCTCTGACGGAGTGCCGGCCGGCGCGACCACGCCGTACCACTGGTCGGCCTCGAAATCCTTCGTGCCGGGCACGCCGCTTTCCGCCACCGTCGGCACCTCGGGCAGCAGCGCGATGCGCCTGGGGCTCGACACCGCCAGCGCGCGCAGCCTGCCAGACTTGATGTGCGGCAGCAGCGCGGGCGCGCCGGTGAAGAGCAGCTGCAGCTGGCCTGCCAGCAGGTCGGTGACGGCCGGCGCCGTGCCGCGGTAGGGCACGTGCATGAAGGAGGCGCCCGTCTGCAGCTTCAGGTACTCGGTGGCGATGTGTGCCGCGCTGCCGTTGCCGCCGGAGCCGAAGGCCAGCTGGTTCGGGCGCGACTTCGCCAGCGCGATCAGCTCTGCAAGCGAGCGGGCAGGCACCGACTCGTGCACCACCAGCACGTTCGGCACCCGCGCCACCCAGGCCACGGGCGCGAAGCTGCGCACCGGGTCGTAGTCGAGTTTGGGGTACAGCGACGGGTTGATCGCCAGCGTGCCGATGTGCCCCATCAGCAGCGTGTAGCCGTCGGCGGGCGACTTCGCCACCTTGTCCGCGCCGATGGAGCCGCCAGCGCCGGGCAGGTTGTCGACCACCACCGGCTGGTGCCATGCACGCCCAAGCTCGATGCCGATGGCGCGCCCGAGCACGTCGGTGGAGCCGCCGGGCGTGAAGGGAATGACCATGCGTATCGGTTTCGATGGATACGCCTGCTGCGCCATCGCGATGCGGCCCGCCGGAAGAAGGGCCGCGGCAGTGGCGGTGATGAGGGCCTGCCGGCGGGTGATGCCTGTGCTCGTCATGGTGGTGCTTTCTTCAACCCGCTCAGTCCGGCTTGATGCCGGCTTCGCGGATCAGCTTGCCGTAGCGCGCCACGTCCGCCTTGAGCAGCTTGTCGAACTGCGCGGTCGGTCCCGGCAGCGGAACGCCGCCCGCGGCCGCGAGCTGGTTGCGTACCTCGGGCGAGTCGATGGCCTTCTGCACCGCGTCGTGCAGCTTCTCGACCACGGGCCTGGGCAGTCCGGCCGGCCCGACGAAGCCGTACCAGACGCTGGCCTCGAAGCCGGGATAGCCCGACTCCGCGACGGTTGGCACGCCCGGAAGCACGGCGGAGCGATCGGCGCTCATCACCGCCAGCACGCGCAGCTTGCCGGACTTGGCCAGCGGCAGCGCTTCGAGCGCGTTGACCGCGACCACGTCCACATGACCGCCGAGCACGTCGGTGAGCGCCTGCGCGCCGCCCTTGTAGGGCACGTGCCGCAGCTGCAGCCCGGCGGTGTGCTGGAACAGCTCCATCGCCAGATGCGGCGTCGAGCCGTTGCCCGGCGTGGCGACGGTCAAGCCACCGGGCTTGGACTTGGCCGCCGCGACCAGCTCCGGCAGCGTCTTGATAGGCGATTCCTCGCGCACCGTGAACACCACCGGCACCCGGCCGACCGAGGCGATGGGCGTCAGCTCGCGCTCCAGGTCGTAGGGCGCGGGCTGGAAGAGCGACGGGTTCACCGCCAGCGCATTGGCGGCCAGCAGCAGCGTGTAGCCGTCGGGCGGGCTGGTGGCGACCGACTTGATGGCGATGTTCGTGCCCGCGCCGGGCTTGTTCTCGACCACCACCGGCTGGCCGAGGATGGCCGACATCCGCAGGCCGACCGAGCGCGCGATGGCATCGACCGCGCCGCCGGCGCTGTAGCCCACGAGGATCTTCAGGGGCTTGGAGGGAAAGGCATCGGCCGCGGCGGCATTGCCGAACTGGCCGAGCGCGACCACGGCAGCCATGCCGAGGGCAAGGCGCCGGGAAAGCAGGGTTCTCATCATCTTCGTTGTCTCCAGAATCGAAAGCGGGGAGGGCTCAGTGCGGCTTCGGCGCGGCGGCCTTGTCCCACGTTTGCGGCGCGGCGTCCTTGCCGGCCACCGAATACAGCGCGCCGGGCGCGTTGCGGGTCTGCTGGAAGTCCTCCAGCGACTGGCCGCGCATCGCGGCGTAGATATGCAGGTTCGACACGCCCACCACCGCGCCCAGCTTCTCCAGCATGAAGAAGATCACGCCGTACTGGATCAGCCCGCGCCAGTCGCGGTGGCGCACCATGTCGCGCTCCCTGGCCGTCAGGCCGGCGGCTTCGAAGGCGGCTTCCTCGTCGGCGAGGAAGGCGCGCGATGCGCGGGCCGTGTCATGCCGTGCAGGAACTTGTTAAGGCGGTAGGCGCGCACGCTGGTCTCCAGCGTGAAGGGGTAGGTGCCCTGCAGCGCCTCGACGCCGGCGAGTTCCTGCGCGACGTGGCGGCGGTGGCGCTCCACCTCGCCCGCGATGGGCGGGCTCGCGAGGTTCTCGTAGATGGCGGTGGCGATGCCCGTCATCGAGGGCAGGTAGTAGCTCTGGTGCGTCTTGCGCACGTTCGACGACAGCGCGCCGCGCATCACCAGCCACATGATGACCTCGGCGCCTTCCATGCCGCCCAGCGTCGCAAGCTCGGCCTGCGTCATCTCGGTGAGCCGCACCGGGTCGTTCTCGATGAGGTCGAGAAACTGCGCGTCCCACGCCGTGTTGTTGAAGCCCGCGCGCTCGCCGTGCACCTGGTGCGAGAGCCCGCCGGTGGCGACGATGGCCACCTTGATGTCGTCGGGGTAGCTCTCGATGGCGCGCCGCAGCGCCTGCCCGAGCCGGTAGCAGCGCCGCGCCGAGGGCACGGGCGACTGCAGCACGCCCACCTGCAGCGGGATCACGGGCACCGGCCACGCCGGCTTGTGCGGGCACAGCAGCGACATCGGCGAGAACACGCCGTGGTCCAGCGCGCGGTCCTGGAAGAAGGACATGTCGAACTCGTCCGCCACCAGCGAGCGGCCGATGTGCCGCGCCAGCGCCGGATGGCCGGCCAGCGGCGGCAACTCGCGCGCGCCGCCGCCTTCGTCGGCCACCTCGTGCCGCTCGCCCACGCCCAGCGAGAAGGCCGAGTAGTGGTCGAAGAAGAAGGAGCTGACGTGGTCGTTGTAGATGAAGAAGAGCACGTCGGGCTTCTTTTCGGCCAGCCACTGCTGTACCGGCGCGAAGGCTTCGAAGATGGGAGCCCACACCGGATCGCCCTGCTTGTTCTTGTCGAAGGCGAAGCCGATGGTGGGTGTGTGGGAACAGGCGACGGCGCCGATGATCGTGGCCATGGTCAGTCCAGGTAGCGCAGGCCGGCCTTGGCCAGCGGCTCGCGCATGCCGTACATGTCCAGTCCCAGCTCGCCGGCCGCGAAGCGCGCGCGCTTGCCGGCCTCGTTGGCCTCGCGCGCTTCGGCGGCATCGGCCACGCGCGCGGCCAGCTGAGCGGGCACCACCACCACGCCGTCGATGTCGGCCAGCACCACGTCGCCCGGCTGCACCAGCGCGCCGGCGCACACCACCGGCACGTTGACCGAGCCCAGCGTGGCCTTGATGGTCCCCTTGGAGTGGATGGCACGGCTGAACACCGGGAAGTCCATGGCGACGAGGTCGCGCACGTCGCGCACGCCGCCGTCGATCACCAGGCCCTTGCAGCCGCGCGCCTTGAAGGAGGTGGCGAGCAGGTCGCCGAAGAAGCCGTCGGTGCTGTCGGCGGTGCAGGCGGCCACCACCACGTCGCCGGGCCGGATCTGCTCGGCCGCGACGTGCAGCATCCAGTTGTCGCCGGGCTGCAGCAGCACGGTGACGGCAGTGCCGCACATGCGCGCCTCGGGGTGGATGGGGCGGATGCGCGGCGCCATCAGGCCGAGGCGGCCCAGCGCCTCGTGCACGGTGGAGACGCCGAAGCGCGAGAGCTTCTCGACGGCGGCCGCGTCGGCGCGCGCGATGCGCCGGTGCACGACGCCGAGTTCCTGGAGCAGGGGAGTGTTCGACATGTTCTTTCAGAGTCCTCTTTGCTTGAGCGCGCGGTCCAGGCGCGGGTACACGCGGCGCGCGTTGCCTTCGTAGATCTGGCGGCGCGCCTTGTCGTCGAGCATCGGCGTGGCGTCGATGTAGCGGCGCGTGTCGTCGTAGTTGAAGCCGGTCTCGGGGTCGATGCCGCGCACCGCGCCGATCATTTCGCTCGCGAAGAGCACGTTGTCGACCGGGATCACGCGCGTGAGCAGATCGATGCCCGGCTGGTGGTACACGCAGGTGTCGAAGAAGATGTTGTTGAGCAGGTGGTCCTTCAGCAGCGGCTTCTTCATCTCCTGCGCCAGGCCCCGGAAGCGCCCCCAGTGGTAGGGCACCGCGCCGCCGCCGTGCGGGATGACGAAGCGCAGCGTCGGGAAGTCCTTGAACAGGTCCGAGGTGAGGCACTGCATGAAGGCCGTGGTGTCGGCGTTCAGGTAGTGCGCGCCGGTGGTGTGGAAGCAGGCGTTGCAGCTCGTGCTCACGTGCACCATGGCGGGAATGTCCAGCTCCACCATCTTTTCGTAGACCGGATACCAGTGCCGGTCCGACAGCGGCGGGCTGGTCCAGTGGCCGCCCGAGGGGTCGGGGTTGAGGTTGATGCCCACGAAGCCGTATTCGTTCACGCAGCGCTCCAGCTCGGGAATGCAGCTGGCCGGAGCGACGCCCGGCGACTGCGGCAGCATCGCCGCGCCGATGAAGTGATCGGGAAAGAGCCGGCTCACGCGATGGCACAGCTCGTTGCAGATGGCGGCCCAGGTCGACGACACCTCGAAGTCGCCGATGTGGTGCGCCATGAAGCTCGCGCGCGGGCTGAAGATGGTGAGGTCGCTGCCGCGCTCCTTCATCAGCCGCAGCTGGTTGCCCTCGATGGATTCGCGCAATTCGTCGTCGCTGATCTTCAGTTCCGACACCTTCGGCCGTGCCGACGGGTCCTGGATGGCGGCGACCTGCCGGTTGCGCCAGGCCTCCAGGGACTTGGGCGCGGTCGTGTAGTGGCCGTGGCAGTCGATGATCATGCGCGGGGCTCCGGGTGGCGTGCAGGGGGTGCTTCAAGCATGAAAGGAAGTCTGCGCCGCGGCGGCACGGCGTGGCGTGAGTTAGCGTTGCGCTGCCATCAGTCTTTTTTATCGACAAGGGTTTACCCATGGTGGCGAAAATGCACGGCTTGGAGGAGCCTTGCAGGTCATGAGCCGCCGAACCGGGAATCACAAAGTTATCGAGCATGCCGACAGCGTGGCGCTGGGCATCAACCTGCGCCACCTGCGCGCGTTCTCGGCCGTGGCCTCGGCCGGGAGCATCGCGGCGGCGGCCGACGCGCTGTTCCGCGTGGCCTCGGCGGTGACACGCTCCATCCTCGACCTGGAGGCCGTGCTCGGCAGACCGCTGTTCGACCGGGGCTCGCGCGGCGTGGCGCTCAATGCCTATGGCGAGCTGGTGCTGGCGCGCGCGCTGCGCATCGAGCGCGAGTTCGAGGAGGCTCGCGCGCAGCTTGCAACCCGTGGCGGCGTGGCCGGCGCAGGGGGCGCGGCCGACGTGCATTCGCTCTTCGCGTCGATCCTCAACGGCCGGCGGCTCGCGGTGATCGCGAGCCTCGCCGAAAAGCGCAACATGCCAGCCGTCGCGCGCGAGTTCGGCATCACGCAGCCGGCGATCAGCAGCGCGCTGAAGGACCTGGAAAGCGGGCTGGGCGTGACGCTCTTCAACCGCAACGCGCGCGGGCTCTCGGCCACGCCGGCCGGGGAGATCGTGGCCTTCTACTTCAGGCGCGTGCTGTCGGAGCTGCGGCACATCGGCCCCGACATCGCGGCCAGCGAGGGCACGCTGCAGGGCCGCGTGGTGGTGGGCGCGCTGCCGCTGGGGCGCACGCAGATCCTGCCGCTGGCCATCGCCTCGCTGCTCGCGCGCCATCCGCGCCTGCACGTCGCGACGGTGGAGAGCCCGTACGACGCGCTGGCCGCTTCGCTGCGCAGCGGCGACATCGACTTCATCCTCGGCGCGCTGCGCACCGCGGGCGAGGCGAAGGACCTGCAGCAGGAGCCGCTCTTCGAGGACCGCATCTCGGTGATCGCCCGCGCCGGACACCCACTCGCGCGGGCGAAGCGCATCGACTTCAGGACGCTGCGCGAGGCGAGGTGGACGCTCTCGCGCCCCGGTTCACCTTCGCGTGAGCTGCTGGAGCGCTTCTTCTCCGAAGCGCGACAGGCGCCGCCGGTGCCCGCGGTGGAGACGGGCGACCTCGCCGTGCTGCGCAGCCTGCTGCTGGAGAGCGACATGCTCACCGCGATCTCCGCGCACCAGCTGCGCTACGAGATCCGCGACGGCAGCCTGGTGGTGCTCGACTTTCCGCTGGAGGAAACTCGCCGCGAGATCGGCCTGAGCCAGCGCCAGGGTGCCTTCCCCTCGCCGGGCGCGCGGGCGTTGATGGAGGAGATTCGCCAGGTGGTGGCCGGTTCGCCCGACTTCCGCGTGCCGAACGACCGGAAGTGAAGCAGCGCCGCAGCAAGGTCGAAGCCACGGCACACACCGGCGGCGACCGCGCCGGTGACGGCCAGCATCGCCGCCATGTGCAGGCCGACCGCCGCGAGGGCCAGCATCAGCGAGCCCGACGCGGTGATCTCGCGGGCCGCGGGAGCGTCGCTCATGCACAGCGGGATCAGCGCGGGCACCAGCATCAGCCCGGCGCCGTGCGCGGTGGACATCATGAAGGACCAGAGCGCTAGCCCCGTGTGACTGGCCTTGCCGCGCCGCAGGTGGTGCGCCGCGGCCGCGACGAGCAGCAAGCCCGCCAGCACCAGCAGCACCGTGCGATCCATCGATGGAGCGAACACGACTGCGCCGGCCACCAATGCGACGGAAGCGGCATGCCCGAGGGCGATCGGCACCAGGGCCCGAAGCACCCGCGAACGGTCGTGCGAGCGCAGGCCCGAGGCGGCGGCGAAGGCCCAGCCGGTCGCGGGATTCAGCCCGTGAAGCGCGCCGACTCCCGCGACCGCGAGCCATGGCCAGAGGCTTGCCATGATGTGGTCGCCTTCACGCGTCGAAGCTGCCGCCGTTCGCGCCTCAGGCCTGCCTGTCGCAGCAGCACGCGCCGATGGCGGGCGTTTCCGTCTGCGACTCGTAGCGGTCGTGGTGGCGCACCCAGTCCATCTTGTAGGGCACATCGCGCTCGTCGCGGCCCTTGGGCATGAGGTCCATCATGTTGTAGGCGCCCATCATCACTTCCACGCCACGGCCGAAGGTCGAGTAGGTGTGGAACACCTCGCCGGCCTCGTTCCTGTAGAACGCGCTGATGCCGGGCGCCTCGTCGTGCGGGAAGGGCAGCTTGCCGTAGTTGTAGTAGACCTCGCCGGTGGCCAGCTCCTCGGGCGTGAAGCTGACGTGGAAGTCGAGGTTGAAGTCGCTGCCGTGCGACGACACCCAGTCGAAGCGCCAGCCCATGCGTTCGCGGAACTGCATGATCTTCGCGAGCGGCGCGCGCGAGACGGCCACCAGCGTGATGTCGCGGTGCGCGAGGTGCACGTTCATGCCGTCGGTATGGTCAGCCATGAAGGAGCAGCTCTGGCAGCCTTGCTCCCAGTCCGGGCCGAGCATGAAGTGCTGCACCAGCAGCTGGCTGCGGCCCTTGAAGAGATCGGCCAGCGTGCGCTTGCCCTCGGGCGTGTCGAAGACGTAGTTCTTCTGCACGCGCTCCCACGGCAGCGCGCGGCGCTCGCGGGCGATCTGGTCGCGCAGATGTGTCAGCTCCTTTTCGCGTGCAAGGAATGCCTTGCGTTCCGCGAGCCACTGCTCGCTGGAGACGACGCGGTGGTTCGTCGTTTCAGGTCTCTCGATGGTCGTGGTGTTCATGATGGATGGCTCCTGTGTCAGTGGCTGGACTGGGGGCGGCGCACCGCGCGGACCTTGCCGCTGGCGCCGCCGCCGGCATAGAAGAGGCCGGCGCCGTCGGACTCGAGCCCGCTCACGCCCGCTCCGCGCGGCATTTCGAGCCGCTCGAGCACGGCGCCGGTCTGCGGGTCGATGCGGCGGATGTCGCTTTCCTCCGCCTCCCAGGTGCCGTGCCAGAGTTCGCCGTCGACCCAGGTCACGCCGGTGACGAAGCGGTTCGACTCGATGGTGCGCACGACGGCGCCGGTCTCGGGGTTGACCTGGTGGATCTTGCGGTCGCGGTACTGGCCCACCCACAGGCTGCCCTCGGCCCAGGTCAGGCCCGAGTCGTAGCCGTTGCCGGGCGAGGGGATCGACGCCAGCACCTTGCCGGTGGCCGGGTCGATCTTGTCGATGCGCGACTCGGCGATCTGGTAGAGGTACTTGCCGTCGAAGGCGGTGCCGGCGTCGCACGGCACGTCCAGCGTCTGGCTGGCCTCGCCGCTGGCGGGGTCGAAGGCCACCAGCTTCGCGCCGGTGGCGGCCCATACGCGGCGGCCGTCGTGGGTCACGCCGTGGACCTGGCCGGCGCCGCCGAACGGGCCGTATTCGCGCACGATCTCGGCGGCGCGTACCGTGGGATGGCTCTTGCCTGTCTTGCTGCTCATCGTTGGCTCCTTGTGTGAAGCGCCCCGGACAGGCGCCTGGAGCCAACTCTATTCAATAGGCAGCGCAGCGGGGAGTAACAAGATCGTCGTGAATCCGGCCAGCGGCGGCGCGAGCCACTTCTGCGACCGCGCCTTGCCGATGGAACGCACCCGGCCCTGCGCCTCCAGCTCGACCAGCGCGCGCTGCACCGTGCGCTGGCTGGCCCCCAGCGCCAGCGCAAGGGCCGAGGTGGACCATGCGGCGCCATCGGAAAGCAGCGCCGCCAGCGAGGCCTGTTCGCCGTCGATGGGCGGTGCCAGCACCGCGACGGCGCGCTCGCCGTGCGGCCGGAGCACGAAGCCGCGCGGCGTGGCCTCGATGCTCGCCATCGCTTTGACGAGCGCGCGCAGCCGGCCTATCTCCACGCGCAGGCGCGCGCGATGCGTTTCGTCGGGGTGGCGGGTGCGGAAGGCGCTTTCGATCAGGGCCTCGCGATCGACATCGCCCGGCCATGCCTCGGCGAGCGAGCGTGCCAGCGAGAACAGCACCGGCCGCCGCGCCAGAGGCCGCCACGCATCGCCGGCGCCCAGGCCACGGCGGCAGGCGTCGACCACCAGCGTGTCCGAGGCGAGGAGGGCGGCGACTTCGCCCAGGCGCAGCGGCTGCTCGCCGCCGGAGCCGACCCGCCGGGCGGCGGGGCGCTCGAAGGCGGCTTGGGCCTCGGCGACTTCCGCGAGCAGGGCCGGCACGCGCGCGCGAACCGCTGCTTCGTGCGCCCGGGCGAGCGAGGCCTGCGCAGCCGCGATGCGCAATGAGCGAAGCGACAGTTCTGCCGCCGCAAGC
Source organism: Variovorax sp. V15 (assembly GCF_041154425.1). NCBI lineage: Bacteria > Pseudomonadati > Pseudomonadota > Betaproteobacteria > Burkholderiales > Comamonadaceae > Variovorax > Variovorax sp. V15. The sequence continues at coordinate 4,114,585 of NZ_AP028659.1, read as the reverse complement.
TCGGCCACCGCCGTCAGCGAAGGTGGCAGGCCGCGCGTGTTGAGATGAGCGAGGGCCGCCTCCGCGTCTTCGAGCCGACCCAGCAGCAGCAGGCGGCGCGCCGCGATCAGCCGGGCCTGCACTGCATTGGCGTGATCCTCGTGCGATTCCAGCGCGGTGGCGGCATGCGCCAGCGAGCGTGTCGATCCGCCCAGGTCGCGCATGGCCAGGGCGACTTCGGCCTCGGCGACGATGCAGCGAGCGCGCGAAAGCTCCTCATGCGCACCGAAGCCGCGCGCGGCGCGCCGCAGCAACTCGCGCGCACGCGGATGCTCGCCGAGCTGGGCCATCGCGATGCCGCGCAGCGCCAGCGCCGGCGGATCGTCGCGCAGGGCGACCCGCTTGAGCGCTCCGAGCGCATCGCCCGCGGCAAGGGCGCGGGCGGAGGCGGCGATGAGGGAGTCCATGGAGGCGGATTATCTTGATGGCGGCCTCCGCGTTGACAGTTTGTGTTGCTTTGCCGCTTCAGGCCGCGAGCTTCCCGTTCTTCGGCTGCGGCACGCGCGACTGCGGTGCCTGCCGGGGCCAGACACCGGAGCAATACAGCGCCCAGGCAATAAAAACGGGCTGGAACAGCGGCCGGATCCAGAAGTACCACGCGCCGAACTCCAACCCCTGCACCGTCTGCCCCTTGAGCGCGACACTGATGTTCGCGCTGACCACGCAGACCAGCATTACCGAGAGCCAGATGCCCGCCTGCCGCTGCAGGTTGGGCAGGCTGAGGCGCCGGTAGACCGGCACCGGGACCAGCAGGCCCAGCCCGCCGGCAAGCTCCGCAACGCCGGTCAGGTAGACCCATGCCAGCGCATGCCCCGCGAGGGCGTCGGGAATCATCGGCGCGTAGCGCGTGGAGGCGCTCACGAAGTGGTCGACGCCGGTGAACAGGAAGCCGAGGCCCATGCCCCAGCGCATGGCGGCGCGCAGGCCCAGCGGGCGCTTCAGCAGATGGGAGACCGCCCAGGCGATCACGCCGAAGGAGGAGATGAAGAAGAGAAAGCTCATGACGGATGACGTGTGTTTACAATGGAAACATTGTGCAGGCGTATAGTTTCCACTGTCAACATCAGGGCATTGCCGATGAGCACGACCTCGTCTTCCTCTTCCTCCTCTTCTTCTTCCTCCTCTTCGTACCACCACGGCGACCTCAAGGCTGGCCTTCTTGCCTATGCCCGCGAGCAGATGGAGCGCGACAACCTCGACGGCCTTTCGATGCGCGAGATGGCCAAGGCCGTGGGCGTCTCGCACACCGCCGCGTACCGCCATTTCCAGAACAAGCGCGCGCTGATGGAGGCCGTGGCGCTGCAGGGCTTCGAGGAGATGCAGGCGGCCTGCCAGTCGGCGATCGACGCGGCTCCCGCCGGCGCCCGTTCGAGGCTCAAGGCCTGTGGCAGCGCCTATGTAGGCTTCGGGCTGAGGTCGCCGCGGCTGCTGGCCCACATGTTCGGCGCGGTAGCTCAATCGCGCTCGAACGAAGGGCTGGTGCAGGCCGGCGCGCGACTCTTCGACCAGCTGCTCCAGCTGGTGGGCGACGGTCAGGCCGATGGCACCTTCCGCGAGGGCGATGCCCGGCAGCTTTCGCACACCTGCTGGGCGATGGTGCATGGCCTCTCGGCATTGCTGGGCGTGGGCGTGATGCGCACGCCCGATGCGCAGCTCGACACCCTGATGGTCAGCGCCGGGCAGGCGCTCGACGTGCTGCTCGACGGAATCGCGGCAAATACTTCTTCGCGCTGAAGGCTCGGGGTGCTGTGCGCATCCCGCACAACACTTGTCGCCGCGCCGGCCTAGGCGCGAAGGAGGGCCGTTCCTAGACTTTCCCCCATCGATTTCGATGGACCTACAGGAACAGCAAACATGTCTTTCTCATCAGGACTCTCCCGCCGCGGACTCATGGGCGTGCTCGTCGCACCGTACGCGGCCGGCATCGTCGGCACCTCTGCGGCGGCAGCGACAACGACGGCAGACGCACCCACGCCCACCATCCGCGCCATGTCGGGCGCGAAGCCGATACAGCAACTGCGCCGCAACGCGACGGCGCTGCTGGTGATCGACTTCCAGAACGAATACTTCACCGGCCGCATGCCCATTGCCGACGGCGCGCGCGCCGCTGCCCAGACGAAGCGCCTGCTGGCCTGGGCCGACCAGCACGCGATGCCCGTCTTCCAGATCCAGCACATCGCACCCGAAGGCGCAGCCACCTTCGCCAAGGACGGCAAGACCGTCGCCTTCCAACCCGAGATGCAGCCCCGCTCGCGCGACAAGGTCGTGCAGAAGACCACCGTCAGCGTCTTCGCGAGCACCGACATCGCGCAGCAGCTGCGCTCGGCCGGCGTGCAGACGCTGGTGATCGCCGGCCTGATGACCCATGCCTGCGTGGCCGGCGCCGCCCGCGACGCAGGGCCGCAGGGCTTCGACGTGGTCGTGTCTTCCGATGCCACCGCCACCCGCGCGATCCGCCGCGAGAACGGCGACACCGTGTCGCACGACAGCCTGCACCGTGCGGCACTGGCCGAGATCGAGGACACCTTCGGCGACGTGCTGAGCACTTCGCAGATCCTGGCCCTGCCGGTCGCCTGACGGAAAATGCGCGGCTTCTGAAGTACCCACGGGAGGGCGGCGCATGGATCAGGTCAAGGCGATGCGTGCCTTTCAACGCATCGCGCAGGCGAAGAGCCTCTCGGCGGCAGCCCAGTCGCTGGACACGACGCACTCCAGCCTCTCTCGCCAGCTGCAGGCACTGGAGAAATCGCTGGGCGCGCAACTGGTGCGGCGCGACACGCGCGGTATCACGCTGACCGAGGCGGGCAGCCGTTACTACGCCGCCTGCGCCGACATCCTTTCGCGGCTCGATGCCGCGCAGGCGGATGTCGCGGCCGATGGCAAGGCTCCCTCGGGCACGCTGAAGGTGAGCATGCCGCTGGCGATCGCGACGCTCGAGCTGCCCGAGTGGCTGCCGGCGTTCCAGTCGCGCCATCCGGGCATCCGGCTGGAAGTGGTCTGCACCGACCGCTTCACGAAGCTGGTCGCCGAAGGCATCGACGTGGCCTTGCGCATCAGCGCCGGACTTGAAGACGGTTCGATGATGGCGAGGACGCTGGCGGTCTCCGACATGGTGCTTGTCGCCGCGCCGCGCTACCTGGTGGAGCACGGTGTTCCCGCAGCGGCGGACGAGCTGTCGAAGCACCAGTGCCTGCTCCACAACGGGCCTGAAAGTCCCGCGCACTGGGCGCTGCACATGCCTGATGGCCGGCAGCAGTCATTCAAGCCGGAAGGGCGCTTCGCCTGCGACACGATCACCGCGCTGTACTCGGCCGCGAAATGCGGCCTTGGCATTGCCGCGCTGACATGGCACACGGTGCGCGCCGACCTTCAGTCGGGCGCCCTGGTCCGCGTGCTGCCGGAGGTCACGCTGGGGCAGCGCACCTATGCGGCGCTGTATCCGCGCACGCGGCATGTTCAGCCCTCTGTGCGCGCCTTCATCGATTTCATGGCGGGCCACTACCGGTAGCGGCCGCGCGGCCGGCTACGCTTCCTTCAGCTCCGGCAGCACCGAGGTCAGCGCGAAGTCGACGAGGTGCAGCCAGGTCGCTTCCAGGCCCATGATGTTGTGATGGTCCGAAGCCGGCACGGTCGTCACGCTGACGGGAGTGGGCCATGCCGCGATGAGCTTCTGCGAACGCTCGGGCAGCACCACGTCGTCGGTCTCGGCCAGCAGCACCTGCGTCTTGGCCGCGACTTCCTTGCAGTGCTCCAGCGAGTTGAACTGGTGGCGCAGCAGCAGCGACAGCGGCACCAGCGGAAAGCGCTTCTTCGCCACCTCCAGCATCGAGTCGTAGGGCGTCACCAGCTGCAGGCTCGCGAACTCCTGCCGCGCCACGAGCTGGATGGCCACGCCCGTGCCCAGGCTGCGGCCCACCACGTGCAGGCGCGCGTGGGGAAAGGCCTTGCGCAGGTGCCTGGCGAACTGGCAGGCGTCCTGCACCGAGGCGATCTCGGACGGATGCCCCTGCGAGTCGGCCACGCCGCGGTAGTTGACCGCTGCGAAGCCGAAGCCCTCGGGCAGCCAGTGCAGCGTCTGCGCGGTGGCGCGCACGTCCTCGCCGCGGCCTGCGAAGTAGATGAAGAGGTCCTGCAGCGCCTCCTCTCCCTGCGGGTGGTAGACATAGCCGCGCACCATGCCGCCCGGCACGGTGTGGGAGTAGGTCGAGAAATCGTCGGACAGCGGAACGACCGGCAGCTTGCGGGCGTTGAAGAGGATGTGCCCCTGGCGCGTGGCGAGCAGTGTCCAGTAGGCGGCGATGCTTCCGATCGCGGCGGCCGAGGCGGAGAGGGCGATGCGGGCGGCTTTGGATGACGACAAATTGGGCTCCGGGGGGAGAAAGGCTGGCGCCTAGTTTCGCCTCTTTCTCCGGTGCGCAGCCCTTGCCGGTCTTTTCGCCTGTTTCTCTTTCTTTCCTTTTTCAGCGTGCCGCAATCAGCTGCAGTCGGCCGGCCCCGATGCCCGGGGTCTCGTCAGCGTGGTTCTGGCGATGCTGCTGCTCCAGCCTGAACTTGCCGACGATGCGCGACAGGCTGCCCGCCTGTTCCTGCAGCGACTGTGCCGCCGCCGAGGCCTGCTCGACCAGCGCCGCGTTCTGCTGCGTCGTCTGGTCCATCTGCGTGACGGCCTGGTTGATCTGCTCGATGCCCGAGGTCTGCTCCTGGCTCGCGGCGCTGATCTCGCCCATGATGTCCGTCACCCGCTTCACGCTGCCGACGATCTCTTCCATCGTGCGGCCCGCGTCGGCCACCTGGCGGCTGCCTTCCTCGACCTTCTCGACCGAATCGCCGATCAGCGACTTGATTTCCTTGGCCGCGGCTGCCGAGCGCTGCGCGAGGCTGCGCACTTCGGAAGCCACCACCGCGAAGCCGCGGCCCTGGTCGCCCGCGCGCGCGGCCTCGACGGCCGCGTTCAGCGCGAGGATGTTGGTCTGGAAGGCGATGCCGTCGATCACGCTGATGATGTCCACCACCTTGCGCGAGGAGGCATTGATCGAGCCCATCGTCTCCACCACCTGGAACACCACGCTGCCGCCGCGCGCCGCCACTTCCGAAGCGGAGGTGGCCAGCTGGTTGGCCTGTCGCGCGTTGTCGGCGTTCTGCTTCACGGTGGAGGTCAGCTCCTCCAGCGATGCGGCGGTCTGCTCCAGCGAGCTGGCCTGCTCCTCGGTGCGCGAGGACAGGTCCTGGTTGCCCACGGCGATCTGCGTGCTGGCGGTCGACACGTTCGCCACCACGCCGTGCACCTGCGCCAGCGAGCCTTGCAAGGCGGTGCGCATCTGGTCGAGGGCGCGCAGCAGGTGGCCGGTCTCGTCGCCGGCGTAGCTGGCCTGGGGATTGCCGGTCAGGTCCATCTCGGCGATGGCCTGAGCGATGGCCTCGGCGCTGCGCAGCGGCCGGGTGATGCTGCGCGCCAGCATCCAGGCCAGCAGGGTGCCCAGCACCAGGCTCACGGCGGAGCACACGATCAGCAGGGTGCCGGTCTGCGCGCGCAGGCCGTTGGCGCGGACGGCGGCGGCGTCCAGATGCTCGCGCTGCATGTCCACCACCTGCTGCACGCCGGCGATGTAGCTGACCGAGGTGGGCTGGAACTGCGCGTCGAACACGCGGTTGGCGCCCTGCAGGTCGCCCGCGAGCTTGAGCTTGCTCACTTCCTCGCGCGCGGCCAGGTAGGCCTTGCGCAGGCCCGCGACCTTCTCGAGCAGGGCGCGCTCGTCGGGCTGGACCAGCTTCTCCTCGATGAACTTCTGCAGCTCGTTGGTGTTCTTGATCGACGCCGCCGTGGCCGGCGCGAAATAGTCGATCAGGCTGGCGTCGCTGCTCTTGGCGATGGCCGCGGCGCGCTGCACGCCGGCGGTGGTGTGGCGCAGCCAGTCGGAGCCGGCGCGCTCGGTCTTCACGTTGTCCTCGATCATGGTCTCTATCTCGCGGCTGAGCTGTTGCAGCTTCCATACCGCGGCGGCGCTGGTGGCGAGAAACAGCGCCAGGATGATGCCCAGCACGATGGCCAGGCGCTTGCCGATTGAGACGTTGCTCAGGAACATGATCGAACTCCGGAAACCAGGAATGAGAGGAAGGAGGGCAGCCCTCGGGCTGCCCTCCAACGCTGGTTATCGGCCGATCAATTGAAAACTTTAGAAAACTTCTGATGAAGCCTTGCGGGAGCACCGGCCGGCTGCCGGCCCCGCCACTCAGATCTTCAGCGGCGGGAAGGACTTCACCAGGTCGTCCAGCGCCTTGATCTGCGTGAGGAAGGGCTCCAGCTTGTCCAGCGGCAGTGCGCTCGGGCCATCGCACTTGGCCTGGGCCGGGTCGGGATGGGCTTCGAGGAAGAGGCCCGCCAGCCCCACGGCCATGCCGGCGCGCGCCAGGTCGGCCACCTGTTCGCGGCGGCCGCCCGATGCGGCGGCGCCGGCCTCGCGCTGCTGCAGCGCGTGGGTCACGTCGAAGATGATGGGCAGGTTCTGCGACACCTTCTTCATCACGCCGAAGCCCAGCATGTCGACCACGAGGTTGTCGTAGCCGAAGCAGGTGCCGCGGTCGCAGAGGATCAGCTTGTCGTTGCCCGCTTCCTTGAACTTCTCGACGATGTTGAGCATCTGCGAGGGGCTCAGGAACTGGGGCTTCTTGATGTTGATGACCCGCCCGGTCTTCGCCAGCGCCACCACCAGGTCGGTCTGGCGGGCCAGGAAGGCGGGCAGCTGCAGCACGTCGACCACCTCGGCCACGGGCGCGGCCTGGGCGACTTCGTGCACGTCGGTGATCACCGGGACGCCGAAGCCGTCCTTCACGGCCTGCAGGATCTTCAGGCCCTCGTCGAGGCCGGGGCCGCGGTAGGAGTGGATGGAGGAGCGGTTGGCCTTGTCGAAGCTGCCCTTGAACACGTAGGGAATGCCCAGCTTCTGCGTGACGCGCACGTATTCCTCGGCGCTGCGCAGGGCGAGGTCCTTCGACTCGAGGACGTTGACGCCGCCGAAGAGGACGAAGGGAGCCTCGTTGCTGGTGGCGACTTGGGGGGTGATGGTGACGGTGGACAAGGTTTTTCTCCTGACGGGGATGCTTCGGTGCAGGGGCCTATTGTCGTTGCGCCGGCCAGGGAGGGTTTCAGCCTCCGGGCGTCACCGTCAGGTAGAAGGGCGTGAGCGTGCCGGCCACCGGCCGCAGCAGCTTCAGCAGCAGCGGCTTTCCGTAACCTTCGCCCGCCAGCCGCTTGAGCAGGTCGGACAACTGGGCCAGCGGCACTCCGTCGCAGCCGACGAGGATGTCCCCGCTGCGCAGGCCGTCTCGCGCGGCAGCCGAGCCGGCCACCACCTCGACCACCCGCACGCCGGTGGCCACCGGCCATTCGTTCTCGCGCACCCAGCGCCGGGGCAGGGCCACCGCCGCGCACTGCACGCCCAGCTTGCCGCGCCGAACGGCGCCGTGGCGCATCAGCTCGCCGGCCACCCAGCGGGCGGTGTCGATGGCCACCGCGAAGCTCAGGCCCTGCGCCGACGGGATCACGGCCGTGTTCACGCCGATCACCTGCGCCGCGCTGTCCAGCAGCGGGCCGCCCGAGTTGCCGGGGTTGAGCGCCACGTCGGTCTGGATCACGTCCTCGATCATCCGCCCGCCGCGCGAGGGCAGGCTGCGGCCCAGCGCGCTCACGATGCCGGCGGTCACGGTGAAGTCGAAGCCCAGCGGGTTGCCGACCGCCACCGCCAGCTGGCCAGGCTGAAGCGCGGCCGAGCTGCCCAGCGGCAGGAAGGCACTGGGGTGCGACTCGATGCGCAGCACGGCGATGTCGGTGGAGGCATCCGTGCCCACCAGCCGCGCCGTGCTCTCGGTGCCGTCGGCGAACGCGGCTCGCAACTCGCCCGCGCCCTCGACCACGTGGGCGTTGGTGATCGTGAAACCGTCTGGGGTGAAGAGAAAGCCGGAGCCGCTGCCGTGGGCCGCGGCATTGCCGCGCTGGGCCGGCTTCCGGACCTTGATGTGGGCGACCGCCGCGCTGGCGGTGTGAGCCACCTGCGTGACGGTGGCCGAGTAGGAGTCAAGAATGAATTCGTCGCGCGCGCCCATGGAGCACCTCTTCTTTCGGTCGGCTGAACCTGAAGGAAGTGGCGGTGCGCGCCCGGTTTTCAACCCGGCGCCGCGGCCTCAGGGCCCCTTCGGCCGCGACGACGGCTCCCACGAGTCGGGCGTGGTCGCCACCAGCGACTTGAAGTCCTTCCACGGCCGCGCGCCAGGGATGGTACGCCCGCCGACGATCAGCCCCCTGGCGAACACCACCATGCGCTCTCGCAGGTAGGCGCGGTCCGATTCGGGCCAGGTCTCGATGGAATGCGGCCCGCGGGCGAGCACGATCTCCTTCAGGCCGCGGATGCGGTTGTAGGCCGCCACCGTGCCTTCCAGCGTCTCGGCGCGGTCCCACAGGCCCTTGCCGAAGAAGGCGGCCGGCCAGCGGTCCATGCCCGCGAGCGTGGACGAGTTGGGATAGAACACGATGTGGTGCTCCGCCGCCATGCCGCCCAGGAACAGGTTGCGGTCGGCCAGGTCGGGCGAGTCGCCCACGTAGCCCGCGCCGCTCGCGAACGAAGACAGCAGCAGCGCGCCGCGGATGTTGCGCAGGCCTTTGGGCGGCGTGCAGTTGGGCTGGGGCATGTCGAAGCTGCACTGGGCGACGTAGTTCTTCGTCATGGCCCAGGCGGTGGACATCGAGCCGCGCGAGTAGCCGCCGAGCACCAGCGGAATCTCGCTGGCCGGCATGCCCGCCAGCAGCCGGCCCCGCGTCGCTTCGCCTTCCAGCAGTTCGCCCCTGGGCGTGAGGATGCGCAGGCCGCGCCCGGTCTCCAGCGCCGTGAGCGCGCGGAACACGTCCTCGCCTTGCTCCAGTGTGTTGGTGTCGCTGAAGCCCCCCGAGAGGCCCTCGCCGCGCCGGTCGTAGGCCAGCACGTCGAAGCCGGCCTGATTGAGCGCGTACAGGTTCTCGCGCCACCAGCGCTGGCCCATGGTCTCGGTGGTCGCGTTGGGAAAGCTTACCGGCACGGTCTTGCCGGTCTTCTGGTCGACCCGGTACGCCACCTCATCGGGATGCTGGATGGCCGTGAGCTGCCCGCCGCCGCCCGGCGCCATGACGACCAGCGCGCGCGTCTTCTTCCCCTTGCCGTCGTCGATGCCGGCGCCCTCGATATACCAGCCTCGCAGCTTGATGTCGCCGGTCATCTTCAGGCCGATGCGCTCGAAGGTGTCGCGCGGCGCGGTGAACTCCACCACGTAGGTGCGCGCATCGGCCTCGGCGATGCCTTCGCGGTAGGGCGCCCTGGCGAAGAATGCCGGCCGGCGGATCTGCTTCAGGTCGACGTTGGCGCTGTCCGGATCGATCCGGCCCGACGGGTCGACCACGCCGGTCGAGCGCGTGGCGCGTTCCTTGTTGGGCGGCAGCCAGCGCTGCATCTGCGCGTCGATGCGCCTGAAGCAGGCCGGGTCTTCCTTGCAGGCGCGCCAGCGGGCCTTGAGCTTGTCGTCGGTGAACTCGCCGATGTAGTAGTTGCCGCCCGCGTAGCCGGCCGGCGGGTGGTTGGCCGTCATCAGCACCGGCACGCAGACCTTGGGCCCCTTGGCGTCCTTCGGATTCTTCGGCAGCAGGTAGCCGCCCATCATCGCGTTGCGGTCGGTGCCGACCCAGGCCGTGCAGTCGGTGGGCGCCGCCGTGGTCACCGCCGCCTGGCGCTGTGCCTCGCTGGGGCCGCCGCACGCGGCCAGCTGGAGGGCGAGCGCGGCAACGGCCAGGGCGGACGCGACGCTGCGCGGTCGGAGCCGGGCAGGCGTGAGGATTGCGGTCATCGGGGCAGGCCTTGCGGCGGAGAGAGAAAAGAGCATGCAGCGAAGTGCGAATCGGGAGGTCCCAATCTTCGCCGCATCGGCGCGCGGAAAACCAAGCCATGGCCGTTTCCGGGTGAAAGATGGCGCCTCGATCCGTGTAGGACGTTTCCTGCATGCGCATGCGCTTCTTTCTCCCTCCCGCCGCCGCGCGGTGCGCGCTCAATCGCCGCCGACCCGCGAGCGAATCGCGGAATCGCGAATTGCGGCAGCAAGGAGACATCAGAGATGACGAATTTCGAAGGCATCTACTGCTTCGACAGTGCGAGCGTGCGCTTTGCCTTCTATCCCGACGGCCCTGGCGGCCCGCGTGTACTCGCGCAGATTTCCGAGGAAACGCTGCACGACGAATTCGGCGTTCGCGTAATGGGCGAGCACCTGCTCGACGCGTGCCAGAAGCACTTCTACGCCATAGAGCCCGCGGCCATCGCGCGCTACAGGGCGACCCCGGGCAGCGCCATCACGCTCACCATCAGGGATTTCGGGCTCCACGCCTGAAATCGCCTCGCCGGCCTTCCGCCGACGCTCGGGCACCTCGGCGACAGGGCGAGGCGGCTCAGGCCGTACCCCGGGGCATCCGGCGCCCCGGCAGATGGGCGCCAGGCCAGAACAGAACCGAACAAAAGAGCGCCGTTCCGGCGTAAGCCGGACGCGGCTGCGCACTCAGGTTGCGCTTGCCCCGTGCGGTGCGCGGTGCCGGATTTCGCTTTGCAAGGCGCGCTGGCCCGAGGAAAGAGCCAGCTCGTAGCTCTCCGCGGGTTCGAAGGCCTTGCGCAGCACGCGCGGACGCTTGCCCTGATCGTCGGTTTCGAGCAGCTGCCAGACAAATGCACCCGGCAGCGGCTCCTCGATGGTGAGTTCGATGGGATGTGTCATGGCGCCACCTTGGCGCGGCGCGGGTGTTCTGTCTGTAGGCCTGGAACGACGTTCGGGCTGCGCATGCGCCGCGCCCCTTTTCTCCTGGAAAGACAAGCATCGAAAGAAGAAAGGACTCAGCCATGCAACAAGCCACACCGCCAGCCTTCGAGGAACGCCTCGTCACCTTCAGCTATCGCGGCCGGCTCTTCCTATGCCGCGCCGAGCGGCTCGACGACCAGACCTACCGGCCCGTCGTGATCTGCCGTGCGCCCTCCGTGGGCGAGGACGACATCGAGCTGCCTGCCGATACCGACAACGCTTCCTACGGCACCGAGGCCGAGGCGCTGCGCCATGCGGAGCAGCAGGCCATGCGATGGGTGCACGACCGTACCGAAGGAGCGCAGGGGCAGGCTTGATCAGCCGTGCACCAGCCGCTCGAAAACGTCCAGCGTGCCCATCTGTCCGCCCTTGAGCATGACTTCCATGCCGTCCAGCGACGCGTCGTCGCTGTGCACCCGGCACAGCGATGCGCCGGCGCCCATGTCGGCGGCATAGGACAGCCCCCAGACGTCCAGCGCCTGTATGCCGTGGCTGGATGTGTCGCCGCCGGCCACGCCGATGCGCCCGAGCGGCTGTTTCGCCAGCACGGCAGCCAGCAGGTCGCCGCCCGCCCGGGCGAGGGCTTGCGCGTCCAGGTCCGCGCCCGCAGGCATGCCGGAGGCGCCGTTAGAGTGCGGCGCGCGCGTGCAGGCCAGCACGTTGCGCCCCTGCGCGAGGCCGCGGACGATCGCGTCCGCCTGGTCTTCCAGTGCTTCCGCGTTGCGCCGGGCCATCTGCTGCGCATCGAGCCACACGACGTCGAACGATTTCGCGGCCGCGACCTGCGACGCGGTCACGGGCGACAGGCTTCCCGCGAGGACCAGCACCGGGCCCCGCGCCGGCGCCAGCTTCGGCTGCCCGCCCGGCGCGCGGCCGGAAGAGGGCATGGCCGTGGCGAGCGCATCGACCACGCTGCTCGGGCCGACGGCGAGCATGGTCGCACCCCGCGCGCGGGTCCACAGCACCTCGCCGATGGCCGCGAGCTGTCCGGCATCCGCGACATCGAACAGCACTGCGTCCGCGGGCGGCGCGTTGAGCGCCTGCCGCAGCGCGGTGTCGAGCGCATCGCTGCCTCGGGAGGCGGCGGTGAAGGGCACGCAGTGGACCTCGGCCAGGCCCTGCCTTGCGAGGTGCAGCCGCAGGTCGGCCTCGTCCATGGGCGTCACGGGATGCCGGCTCATGGTGGGATGGCGGTCGATGCGGAACACTTCGCCGCCACTTCCCGCCGCGGCGAAGAGATTGCCGAAGAGACAGTAGCGGCCCAGGCCGGGCTGGCCGCCGACGATCGCGGTCCACGGCTGCTGCACCGCCGAGCGCAGCAGGCGCACGGCCGCGCCGATGGAGCCGATGTGCGGCGCGCTGTCGAAGGTCGAGCAGGTCTTGTAGTGCAGCACGCGCGCGCCCACCGAGCGGAACAGCGCCGCCACCGGGCGGAGCTCGGCCTGCATCTCCTCGGGCGTCATGGCCCGCGCCGCGCCCGCGATGCCCAGCACGTCGAGCGGCCCGGCGCGCTCGAGCTGCGCCGCGTCGGGCGTCTTCAGGAAGAGCAGCGTGCGCAGGCCCGCGCGCGCGGCGGTGCCCAGGGTGTCGGTCGCGCCGGTGAAGTCGTCGCCGTAGTACACGACGGCCGGCGCCGGTGCCTCGCCGGGCGTCATGGCTTGCCGAAGAAGGCGAGGGCGCGCGCCAGCTCGGGCTGCTCCCTGGCGGCGTCGGCCAGCGCGATGCCCGCGCGCGCGGCCGACCAGGCCTGGCGGATGCTCGCCACGCCCGCCGCCGCGCCGTCGGGGTGGGCGAGGATGCCGCCGCCGGCCATGAAGAGCAGGTCGTCGCTGCCGACGGCCGCCCAGGTGGCGGGCACCGTGCCGGCCCATTGACCCGACGAGAAGGCCGGCATCACGCGGTCGTCCGTCGCTTCGGTGAGCGGCGTGAAGCAGTCGCGCGCCGATTCGACCACCTCGCTGTCGGGCTGCGAGAACTTGCCCTGCAGCCCGTGCACGTGCATGTGGTCCACGCCGGCCAGCCGCCACAGCGTCTGGTAGGCCTGGAACGAGATGCCCAGCAGCGGATGCCGCGACAGCGCGCCGTAGCCGTTGCGGTGCCCGTGCAGCGCCAGGCCGGTGTGCCTGCGCAGCGTCTGGATGCCCGAGTGCCCGCACCAGTTCAGGCTGGCCATCACGCAGGAGCCGCCTTCGCGCTCGACCAGGTCGGCATGGCGCTTCATCGCGTCGGTCTCGTCGGTGATGTTGAAGGCCACCATCACGTGCTTGCCGGTGCGCTCCCGGTGCGCGCGCACCACGGCCATCACGGCAGGAACGCGCTCGGCCAGCGGGGCATGCGCGGGATCGGCGCAGACCTCGTCGTCCTTGATGAAGTCGACGCCCGCGGCGCACAGCCGGCCCACCAGCTCGGCGGTTTCCGAGGCCCGCAGCCCGACGTTGGGCTTGATGATGGTGCCGACCAGCGCGCCGCTTTCCACGCCGGTGGCGCGCCGCGTTCCGGGGATGCCCGCGCGCGGCATCTCGAAGCGCGCGCGGTAGTCGGCCGGCAGCTGCAGCGATTCGAGCCGCAGCCCCGTCACCTCGCCCAGGTCGTAGAGGTTGCCCGAGACCGTGGCCGCGAGCGTCGGCAGGTTGGCGCCGATGTTCGCCACCGGAAACGCGATGTCGACATGCGCGCGCCGCCACGGCCCCTTCACGCCCTTGCGCTCGAGCAGCGCGTTGGGCAGCGAGGGCGCATCGGCCGCTTCGAGTTCGGTGATCGCCTCGACCATGGCGCGAGCCCGCTCGCGCAGCGCGTCGGTCTCGCCCTCCACGCGCGTGAAGGTGCCGCAGGACTGCTCGCCCGCCATCACCTCGGCCACGGCGGCCGGCTCGAGCGGCGTCTCGATCAGGTAGCGCGCGCGGATGAATCCGGGTGCTGTTGCGCTCACAGCTTGTCCAGCTCGGGGAAGGGGCGCACCGGGTCGCTGCCGTCCCAGCCTTGCGATGCGCTGCGGATCAGGTCGAACATGCGGCCCTTGGGGCCGGCCACTTCCGACAGCTCGATGACGGTGCCGGGGTGGTATTCGGTGTCGAAGTAGATGAAGCGCCCGCGCTCGCCTACTTCACCGCTCATCACCGGCTTGAAACCCTGCGCGGTGAGGCGCGCGAGGTCGGCGTCGTAGTCGGCGGTCCAGTAGGCCACGTGCTGCAGCCCGGTGCGCCCGGCGCGGAGGAAGTCGCGGTACATCGAGGGCACGTCGTTGCGTGTCTGGATGAGCTCGACCTGCACGTAGCCCGAATTGGCCAGCGCCACCGAGTTGTGGGGCTCGTGCGCCTCGCCGTTGTAGCGGTAGTTTTTGATGGGCACCCTGGGGTTGTAGAACCAGGGGCCCACGCCGAGCGTGGTGCTCCAGTAGTCCATGGCGGCTTCGATGTCGTGCACGACATAGCCAAGCTGGCGGATCTCGCCGAGGAATCGACTCATTGCGGGTGGCTCCGTGAATGTGAGTTTGTTGTGTGTTGTGTTTCTTGGGGACTGCCCGTGGAGCGGCAGGGCTGCCTCAGGACTTCAGGAAGCCCGTCGAGAACCACGGGAATGCGGCCACGATCAGCAGGCCGATCAGCATCGCGGCGATGTAGCCCCAGATGTGCCTGATGCCTTCGTCGGGGTTGACCTTGCTCACCGCGCAGGCGCCGTAGTAGCCCACGCCGAAGGGCGGTGCGAACAGGCCGATGCCCATCGCGAAGATCACCACCATGGCGTAGTGCACCTCGTGCACGCCGGCGGCCTTGGCGATTGGAAAGAGCAGCGGCCCGAACAGCACGATGGCCGGGATGCCCTCCAGCACGCTGCCCAGCACGATGAAGGCGACGATCGACACCGCCAGGAAGCCGTAGGCACCGCCGGGCAGCGCGCCCATGAGCCGCGCGAGGTCCTGCGAGAAGCCCGACTGCGTGAGCCCCCAGGCCATGGCGGTGGCGCAGCCGACGATGAAGATGATGGCGCCCGAGAGCGAGGCGGTGTCCACCAGCATCGGCTTGATGCGCTTCCAGTCGAACTGCCGGTACACCACCAGGCCCACGATGGCCGAGTAGACGATGCCGATGGTCGACACCTCGGTGGCCGTGGCCACGCCCTCGACCACCGCCGCGCGGATCACGAAGGGCAGCAGCACGGCCGGCAGCGCCACCAGCAGCAGCCGGCCGATCTCGCGCTTGCTGTGGCGCTGCACCGCGCTCAGGTCTTCGCGCCGATAGCGCCACCACACCACCACGCACAGCGCCGCGCCCAGCACCACGGCCGGAAGCAGCCCGCCCGTGAACAGCGCGGCAATCGAGATGCCGGTGACCGAGCCGATGGTGATGAGCACGATCGACGGCGGGATGGTCTCGGTCTGCGCGCCCGTGGCCGACAGCAGCGCCACCAGGTCGCCGGGCTTGGCGCCGCGCTTGGTCATCTCGGGGAAGAGCACCGGCGCGATGGCCGCCATGTCGGCGATCTTCGAGCCCGAGATGCCCGACACCAGGTACATAGCGCCGATCAGCACGTACGAGAGGCCGCCGCGCACGTGGCCCAGCAGGCTGGCCAGGAACTGGATCATGGCGCGCGCCATGCCCGTCATCTCGATGAGCGCGCCGAGGAAGATGAACAGCGGCACCGCCAGCAGGATCAGGTGCGACATGCCCTCGTCGAGCCGCCCGACCATCACCAGCAGCGGCGTGCGCGTGGTCAGCGCCAGGTAGCCGAAGGTGGCCAGCGCGAAGGAGAAGGCGATGGGCACGCCCGAGAGCACCGTGGCCGCCACGATCACCACGAAGAAGATCACCAGGTTGAACTTGCCCAGCGTGGCGAAGAGCGGCGCGGCCAGCCAGAAGGCGCCGACCAGCGCCGCCATGCCGAGCAGGGCCACGGCGATCTGCCGGCCCGAGCACACGCGCAGCAGCCGCAGCAGCGCCATCGCCAGCATGATGCCGATGCCCGCCGGAATGGCCGCGGCGCGCCACGCGTTGCTGACCTCCAGCGCAGGCGTGACGATGAACGACTCCTCGTGCGCGTAGTCGATCGACGGCCAGATGATGAGCGCGAGGAAGGCGACCGAGGCCGCGATGGCGAAGGCGTCGAGCATGGCGCGCGCCTGCGGGTGCACCTTCTGCACCAGCGCCGTCATGCGCATGTGCTCGCCGCGCCGCAGCGCCACCACGGCGCCAAGCATCGACAGCCACAGGAAGAGGATGGACGCGAGCTCGTCCGACCACACCAGCGGCGCGTGGAACACGTAGCGCGACACCACGCCCGCGAACAGCACGCAGATCTCGGCCAGCACCAGCAGCGCGGCCACCGCCTCGACAGCGCCGCCGAGCACGCGGTCGGCGCGCGCGGCGAAGCGGACCAGCGGGTTGGCCGGGGAGCCGGCGGCCGAGCCCGAAAGGGCTGCCGCCTCGAAGGTCGATTCGTGCACCATCGGTCCTCAGGCCAGCTTGCCGACCGCGCCTTCGAGCAGCGCCCAGGCCTCGGGGCCGAAGCGGCCCTTCCATTCGCCGTAGAAGCCGGAGTCGCGCAGCTTGGCGCGGAAGCTGTCGGCCGCGGGCCGGTTGATGGCGAGGCCCTTGGCCTGCAGGTCGCCGACGACCGATTCGTTGAGCTTTCTGATGTCTTCGCGCTGCTGCATGCCGGCGTCGTTGATGGCGCGCGCCACGATGGTCTTCAGGTCATCGGGCAGGGCGTCCCAGGCGCGGCCGTTGGCGATGAACCAGTAGCCGTCCCAGATGTGGTTGGTGAGCGAGCAGAACTTCTGCACCTCGAAGAGCTTCGCCACCTGGATGATGGGCAGCGGGTTCTCCTGCGCGTCGACGATCCTGGTCTGCAGCGCCGAATACACCTCGCTGAACTGCAGGCTGGCCGGCGCGGCGCCCAGGCCCTTGAACATGGAGATCGACAGCGGGCTCACCGGCACGCGGATCTTCAGGCCGTCCATGTCCTTCGCGGTGGCCACCGCCGCCTTGCTGCTGGTGGTCTGGCGAAAGCCGTTGTCCCACATCTTCTCGAAGGCATACAGGCGCGACTTGGCGATGGCGCCGCGCACGTGCGCGCCGAGCTTGCCGTCCATGGCGGCCCACACCTGGGCGTAGTCGTTGAAGGCGAAGCCCACCGCGTTGATGGCGGCCACCGGCACCAGCGTGGCGATGACGAGCGCCGAGGGCGTGAAGAACTCGATGCCGCCGGAGCGCACCTGCGCCAGCATGTCGGTGTCGCCGCCGAGCTGGTTGTTGGGAAATATCTTGATCTCGACGCGGCCCTTCGTTTCCTTGGCGATGCGGTCGGCCGCCTCCTGCGCGCGGATGTTCAGCGGGTGCGTCAGCGGCAGGTTGTTGCCGTACTTGTACGAGAACTCCGCGGCGCGCGCGATGCGCGGCACCGCCGCCACGATGCCGGCGGCGGGCAGGGCGGAGAAAGTGCGCAGGGCATCCCTGCGGGTCAGGCGGGTGGCTGAGGTCATGTCTCGTTGTCTCCGTGATCTTCTGAAGGGGCGCTGAACGGCAGGTGGGCCGGGCAGCCGATTGAGCGGGGTTCGCCGTTGATGCAATCTGATGCATCGCCGGATTCGAACCACAGCGAAGATAAAAGCCTGCATCATTCGGGTCAAACTTCAATCTGATGGTTTTTGATGTATGCGGGAAAACCCTTCACAAACATCGCGGCCCGACTCTCGACCCGACTCTCGACCCGATTCGCAGCGTGAGGCGCGCCGCGCCCGCGTGGTCGACATCGCCCGCTCGGCGCAGGTGTCGACCGCCACCGTCGACCGCGTGCTGAACCGCCGCCCCGGCGTGCGCGACGCCACGGTGCAGCGGGTGCTCAAGGCGGCGGGCGAGCTCGACTACCTGCCGGGGCCGGCGCTCTATGCCGCGCTCACGCCGCCGCCGTTGCGGCTGGTGTTCCTGCTGCCGGCCGGCACCAACCGCTTCATCCGCATGCTGGGCGACATGGTGGGCTACTCGCAGGAGCACTGGGCGCCGTTCAACGTGCAGTGCCGCACGGTGTTCATCGAGAGCTTCAACCCCCACGAGCTGGCCGACGCGCTGCGCAGCCACGGCCAGCGCTGCGACGGCATCGCGATGATGGCGCTGGAGCATCCGGCCGTGCGCGAGGCGGTGGCCGCGCTGGCGGCGCGCGGGCTGCCGGTGGTCACGCTGATCTCCGACCTGTCGAACTCGGAGCGCGCGGCGTTCGTCGGGCTGGACAACCGCGCGGCCGGGCGCACCGCGGGCTATCTCATCGGCCGCTTCATCGGCGCGCGGGCCGCCAAGGTCGCGCTCATCGCGGGCAGCCTGAGCTACAAGGCGCACGAGGAGCGCGAGGCCGGCTTCCTGCACGTCATCGACGAGATGTTCCCGCGGCTGGAGGTGGTGGGCCTGCGCGAAGGGCAGGACGACGCGGACAAGAACCACCGCCAGACGCGCGCGCTGCTGGAGCAGCATCCGGACATGGGCGGCATCTACAACATCGGCGGTGCCTCCGACGGCGTGGCGCGGGCGCTTAAGGAGGCGGGGCGCGAACAGAAGGTGGTCTTCATCGGCCACGGGCTCACGCCCGATACGCGCGCGCTGCTGATCGACGGCAGCATGGACGCGGTGATCACGCAGAGCCCGCACACCACGCTCATGAACTGCGTGCGCATCTTCACCAACCTGCGCGACCGGCGCGAGGCGCTCAGCGGCGTCGAGACGACGCGCAGCCAGGTCATCTTCAGGGAGAACCTGCCGTAGTCCTCTTCAGGCCTGCGCGCCGGCCGGCACGGCCATGCGCTGCAGCAGCGGCTGCCTCGCCAGCACCTCCCTGCACGGCCCGTGATCGAGCACATGCCCGGCTTCCATCAGCACCACCGTGTCGAAGCGATCGAGCAGGCTCAGCCGGTGGACCGAGGCGATCAGGCAGGCGTCGGGGAACGCACCGGCGATGCGTTCCAGCACCCGGGCTTCGGTGCTCGCGTCGAGCGCGCTGGTCGGCTCGTCGAGCAGCAGCAGCGAGCTGCCCTGCGCCGCGAGCACGCCGCGCGCGAGGCACAGCCGCTGGCGCTGGCCGCCCGAGAGATTGAAGCCGCGCTCCGACACGGCCGTGCCGAGGTCGCCGTGGGTGGCCTTCAGCACTTCGTCGAAAGTGCTGACGTGCAGGGCGGCTTCGAGCAGCGCGTCGTCGCTCGGCTGGCCGAAGGCGAGGTTCTCGCGCACGCTGGCCTCGAAGAGCTCGGTTTCCTGCGGGATCAGTGTGGCGAAGCGGCGCAGCCGGGGCCAATCGGCGGGCTGGCCGTCGAGCAGCAGCGTGCCGCTGTCCGGCGGATAGAGCCCGGCCAGCACGCGCAGCAGCGTGCTCTTGCCGCCGCCGCTCGGGCCGACGAGGGCGATGCGCTCGCCGCGGCGCAGCGTGAGGGCCACGTCGTGCAGGCCGCTGCGCGGCGGGCCGGTGGCTTCGACTTCCGCCGGAGCATTGCGCGGCGCATAGCGCCATTGCAGCGCCTGTATTTCCAGCTGCCGCCATGGCGCATCGGCCTCGATCCGCTCCGTGCCGGGCACCTGCTCGGGCGGCGTGTCAAGCGCCTCCTTGCTCGAAGGCGCCCGCCAGATCGGCTCCGCGCTGCCGTAGTCGGTGTGCATGCGCGCGAAGAAGCTGAAGTTGGCCGCGACCGAGCTGACGACGCCGGCCGCCTGCTGCGCGTACTGGTGGATCATGAACACCGCGCCCAGCATCACGGCCTGCCCGGGCGTGCGCGACTGCCACACGTAGAGCACCACCAGCCCCCATGTCAGCGCCAGCCCCATCAGGTCGACCGCGAACCACTTGCCTTCGTTCAGCACCACGGTGCGCTTCAGCGGCAGCGAAATGGCGGCCATGCGCCGGCGCAGCAGCAGCCGCGAGGCGCCCTGCAGGCGCAGGCCGATCACGGTCGAGGCGTTGCCCAGGAAGTCGAGCAGCGCTGCCACGTAGCGCCGGTCGGCGTCGTTCTCGGCGCGCGCCAGTTTCATGAGCGCGCGGTCGATGCGCACGATGACGAGACCGATCAGCACGTAGCCCGCGAGCGCCGTCATGCCGCTGGTGCGCGACAGCAGCGCCAGCGCCACGAGCGGCCCGACGAAGTTGACGGCGTTGGTCAGCCAGATGAACTGGTTCTGCGCGAAATCCGACAGCGCCCGGCTCGCCTGGTGCACGCGGTGCTGCAGTTCGCCGGAGTGGTGCCCGTCGTGCCACGCCAGCGGCGCGGCGGCGATGCGCGCATAGAGCTGGTCGGCCAGCGTCTCGCGCACCTTCAGGCCCACGTTGCGTTCCAGGATGCGGCCCGGCCCGTGCAGCATCCACGCGCCCAGGTACACGCCGGCCAGTCCGCCGATCCAGCGCCCGGCGGTGCCAAGCTCGCCGCGCTGCAGCGCGTTGATGGCCTGGCCCGCGAGGTAGGGCGCCGTGAGCCGTATCAGCTGCGAGCCCGCGAGCAGGGCGGTGGCCGCCAGCAGCTGCGCCCGCGCGCCGGCCGCGAAGTGCCACAGCGCGGCGTACAGCTCGCGCATCGCGCCCACGGGGCTGGTCTTGCGTGCCTTCCTTGTTTCTTCGCTCGCCTGCATGCGCTCAGCCCGCCTTGCGGAAGGTGAGGTTGATGCGGATGGCGCCGAGCAGCGGATGCGGCTCGTCCTTCAGCGGCAGCACGCCGTGGTAGCGCAGCCGGTCCTCGCCGCCCCAGACCACCACGTCGCCGTGCGCGAGCGGCACCCGCGCCGCCTTGTCGCCGCGCGCATGGCCGCCGAAGAGGAACACGGCCGGCATGCCCAGCGACACCGAGACGATGGGCGCGCCGTAGTCGCGTTCGTCCTTGTCCTGGTGCAGCGACAGGCGCGCGCCGGGCGCGTAGCGGTTGACGAGGCAGGCGTCGGGCGCGAAGCCGTCGAAGCCGGCCGCCGATGCGGCCTCGCGCGCCAGCCGGGCGAGGGGCCCGGGCATGGCGGGCCAGGGCCTGCCGCTGTCGGGATCGGTCGCGCTGTAGCGGTAGCCGCGCCGGTCGCTGGTCCAGCCCAGCGCGCCGCAGTTGGTCAGCGCCACCGACATGGTGAAGCCGCCGGGCGTGACGAGGCGGCGGAAGGGCGCGTCCGCCTCCACGGTGCGGATCGCGGGCAGCAGTTCGTCGACGAAGGGCAGGGCGAAGCCGGGCAGCACGAAGGCGCCGGTGCCCAGCGCCTCGCGCGCCGGCCGGGGCGGATCGTCGAAGAGGGCGAGGGTGGCCGCGCTGGCGGCCCTGGATTTCATCGTCGTCATCGGATTCATGCTCCCCGATCTTTGCCCAAAAGCCGCCGGCGCCTCCCATGTTCAGGCGATGCCGTTTACAGCCGCAGCCGGTAGCCTCGGCTCCCCCGCACTCGGAGGTAGTGCTTAGGGTTTAAATTCATGGAAGTACGTTAATAAATGGGTTATGGTGAATCCATCATGGACGGCGCTCGGCTTGCTCTCAGCGTACCGGACGGCTGGACGGGCTGGCTCGAACTCATGCGTACGCCCAGCGGTACCTACGCGGGTATCGCCGAACTAAGCTTCAGCGGAGTTCCCCGCTGCGCGCTCGTCATCACCCAGCAGCTCTCGTGGGACGCGGCTGTCGAAAGGGCCACGCTGCGGGCCGAGCATTTCGTCAGGCAGTGGGGGCCTGCGCGCAGCTCCTGAGCGGGACCCCTTGAAACTGTTGCGGCGGTGCGGCACATGAGCCGGGCTCGTGGTAGAAACCGCGAGCTTTTTCGGGCCTTGCCCCGATCCCGATTCACGCTCCAACCCACGCGCCGCCATCCATGCCGAAACTCCACCGCCGGACTGCCGATCAACCGCACGTCCGATGGCTGGCCTGGCTGCTGCTGGGCATCGCGGCGCTTTTCATGGCGGGCTGCGCCGGCCTGCCGTCGGAGGTGCAGCGCAAGCCCTCCACGGCCATCTCCGATGGGGCGGACACCAGGCTCGGCCGCCTCGTGAAGGCCTCGGCGCCGCCGGGCGAACCGCTCAGCGGCTTCCGCCTGCTGCCGATGCCGCAGTTCTCGCTGCATGCGCGCATCGAGCTCGCGCGCCGCGCGCAGCGCTCCATCGACGTGCAGTACTACCTCGTGCAGAACGACGAGACCGGCCGCTACCTGCTGCGCGCCCTGCGCGATGCGGCCGACCGGGGCGTGCGGGTGCGGCTGCTGGTGGACGACCTCTACACGGCGGGCGCCGACCCGCTCTTCTCGAGCTTCGCCTCGCATCCGAACGTGGAGGTGCGCTTCTTCAACCCCTTTCCCGCCGGGCGCGAGCGCTTCGGCACGCGCTGGGCATGGTCGATCCTCGACTTCGACCGCGTGCACCGCCGCATGCACAACAAGCTCTACGTGGTGGACAACACCATCGGCGTGATGGGCGGTCGCAACATGGCCAACGAGTACTTCCTGCGCGACGGGGGCTCGAACTTCATCGACATCGACACGCTGGTGGCCGGCGAAGTGGTGCCCAGGCTGTCGTCGCTGTTCGACATGTACTGGAACAGCCCCTACGTCTACCCCATCGAGTCGCTGGTGCCGGCCACCGGCGAGACGCGGCAGCAGCTGCGCGAGCGCTTCGACCGCCTCACGACCGGGCCCGAGGAGCTGCACCCCGAGGTGCCCGGCTCCACCGACCTGCTGGGCAACAACCCGCTGGCCAAGGACCTGGACGCGGGCGAGCTGAAGCTGGTCTGGGCCCGCGCCGAGGCTTATGCCGATCCGCCCGCCAAGGCGCTGGGCCAGACCGACGAGGCGCGCGGCCTGCCGGCCGACGAGTCGAAGGACAGCGTGCTCTACAACGTGCGGCGCTACCTGCGCGGCGCCGAGAACGAGATCATGCAGACCACGCCCTACCTGATCCCGGGGCGCGGCGGCATGGAAACCATCCGTCTCGTGCGCGGCAACGGCGTGAGCTACACCATCGTCACCAATTCGCTGGCGGCCACCGACGAGTCGCTGGTGCACATCGGCTACCGCCGCTACCGCGCCGAGATGCTGCGCCTGGGCGTGGAGCTTTACGAGCTGAGCCCCAAGCGGGTGGAGCAGACCAGGCGCTTCGGCATGTACGGCTCGGCCAGCGGCCGGCTGCACGGCAAGTCGGCGGTGGTCGACCGCAAGATCGTCTTCATCGGCTCGATGAACTTCGACCCGCGCTCGATGCTGCACAACACCGAGGTCGGCATCTTCATCTTCAGTCCGCAGATCGCCCAGCAGCTCACCAGCCTGATCGGCTTCATACGGCTGGACGGCGCCTACCAGCTGCAGTTGGGGCCGAAGGGCGCCATCGAGTGGGTGAGCCCGGCCTCTGGCGACGCGGCCGACACCATCCTGCACCAGGAGCCGGAGACGGACTTCTGGTCGCGCTGGAAGCTGGAACTGCTGGCGCCGCTGGTACCCGAGAGCCTGCTTTAGGCACGCCCGGCCCGCATCCTCAAAACAGAGGATGGTCTACGGAAGGGGCCTCCAGAAGAATCGCATCGCTCGTGTTACGAGTTGATTCTTTTGTTTGCCCTTCACCTGACAAGACCATCCATGAAAACAAACTTCGCGACCCCCGCGGCCTCCGGCCAGTCCTTCTTCAAGACGACGCGCTGCGCATGCGCAGTGGCGCTGCTGATCTCGCTCGGTGCCTGCGGCGGAGGCGGGGGTGGCGGAGGCGGCGGCTTCGTCGGCTTCCCGGCTGCGGGTGGCAGCAGCAATCCGCCGGCCAGCGAGCCGCCGGCGAGCTCGGCGCCTGTTACGTTCTCGGGCACGGCGGCCTCCGGTCTGCCGCTGGTGGGTACCGTCACCGTCAAGGATGCCAAGGGCGCGAGCAAGACCGTGCCGCTGGTCGATGGCAAGTACACCATCGACGTGAGCGGCATGACCGCGCCCTTCGTCTTCCGTGCGGAGGGCACGGTGGCCGGCGAGCGCACGGTGATCCACTCGGCCGCCACCGCGGCCGACGTCAACGGCAACATCAACATCACGCCGCTGACCGACCTGGTGGTGTCCAACATCGCCGGCCGTCTGGCCTCGCAGTACTTCGACGGCGGCGAGTTCGCCTCGCTCTCCGCCGACGAGCTCAAGGCCGAGAGCGACGCGCTGAAGGCCAAGCTGCTGCCGGTGCTGCAGGCCATGGGCGTGGACGCCAGCATCGACCTGCTGCGCACGGCCTTCACGCCGCTTTCGAGCGCGCTCGACAAGGCGCTGGACGTGCTGCGCGTGAGCGTCGATCCGGCCACCAACGTGGCGACCATCACCAACATCGTCACCCAGCAGCAGATCGCCGACGACCTGGCGGTGAAGGCGGCGGCCGAGCCCGCCACCACGCCGATGAGCGGCTCCGGCATGGACACCGCGGCCGACGACATCGTGGCGATCCGCAAGGTGCTCTCGGACTTCGTGGGCAAGTTCGCCACCGGGCTGCCCGCGCCCTCGCAGCTGCTGTCGCTGATGACCGATGGCACCAATCCCGTCACCGGCACCTACGGCTTCAGGTTCTCCGACCTCTCGGCCATGCAGTTCGCCAACGAGACGGCGACCGACACCAGCCTCATCGGCGCCAGCTTCACCGACGTGGTGATCCAGCGCATCAACTACACCATCGACGCGAACAACACGAGCCCGCGTGCCTTCGTCGAATTCACCCACAAGGACAAGGACGGCATCGCCTTCAGCAACACGCAGGGCATGCAGATCGTGAAGGGCACGGACGGCGCCTGGCGCCTGCGCGGCGACGGGCGCGTGCTGGACATCAATCCGCACATGCATGCCACCAAGGAGAAGTCGACCGGTTGCGTGAGCAGCTCGCTGCAGTTCGAGATCCAGGACACGAACACCAGCAACAGCGGCACCGTCGCCTCGGTGGTCGTCACCGGTCCGGGCCTGCCCCCCGGCGGCCTGCGCCACGTGCGTCCTTCGGGCGGCGGCGCATGGCCGATCGACGGCGGCTCGAGCTTCAACTACTACTACCTGACCTCGAACTGCAGCGGCCGCCCGACCGCCGGCCTGAGCGACAGCGCGATCGCCGCGCTTCCCGCCACGCCCGAGTACACCTTCACCGCCTACGAGAGCGACGGCACGACGGTGGCCAAGTTCAACGGCTTCGACATCATCTACAGGCACCGCTTCCACGGCCGTCCGCTGACGCTGGCCGAAACCGCCGCCGTGAGCTACCCGGCCTTCTCGACCACGCCGGCCCTGTCGTCCTACCTGGGAGGCAGCGACTTCGCCGTCAGCGCCACCGGCCTGAACCCGGCCTTCGCCGCGCAGTTCTTCCTGAACCTGATCGCGGGCCCCTCGGCCGGCGCGGAAGACCGGGCCGACGTCGCGCCCTCGGCCACCGGCGCGGCATCGAAGACCTTCAACCTGCCGGCGCAGGGCTCGGTGTCCTTCCGCAACATGTTCGTCAGCACCTACGACAGCAGCTGGCGCGAGATCGTGCTGCGCGATACCACCACGTCCGAGTGACGCGACTGGACAGGGAGAGGGCGCCCGTCCTTTCGGGTGCCCGTAAAAACGAAAAAGCCCCCGAAAGGGGGCTTTTTCCTGGTGAGCGCCGCGGCGCTTACTGCATCAGCCGGCCGCTGAGATACGGCTCGGGATCGACCGGGTTGCCGTTCTTGCGGATCTCGAAGCGCAGCTTCACGCGGTCGGCGTTGCTGCGGCCCATCTCGGCGATCTTGTCGCCCTGGCGGACAACGGCGTTTTCCTTCACCAGGATGGTCTGCACGTGCGCATAGGCGGTGAGGAAGGTCTCGTTGTGCTTCACGATGACCATGTTGCCGTAGGCCGGCAGTTCGCCGCCCACGTACACCACGCGGCCGTCGGCCGAGGCGACGACCGGGTCGCCGAGGTTGCCGGCGATGTCGATGCCCTTGACGCGGTCGCCGTCGAAGCGGGCGATGGTCGGGCCGTTCGCCGGCCTGATGAACAGGGCCGCCGGGCGCTGCTGCACCGGCGGCTTGGCCGCCGGGGGCGCCGGCCAGGGCGTGTTGAGGTCGACCGTGGAGCAGGCTGCGAGGCCTGCGGCGAGCAGCGCCATGGCGCCGGCGCGTAAAACGAAAGTCTGAAGGTGCATGGGCTCTGTTCGAACGGGTTCGTTGCGGAGGGTTCCTGCAAACCGGCGCGCCGTGGGGGCGCGCCACGCGGGCGATGCTAGCAAACCGCCGCGCCGGCGCCGCGCGAAAGAGCAACCGGCTGTGAAGAGGACATAGGCCGCCGGCTATTTGAGCGGGATCGGCGTGCCCCGGTCGATGGGTACCGCCGTCACGCTGTTCTTGGGCGAGCCGTCGATCAGCAGGTCGGAGTAGGTCAGGTAGACCAGCGTGTTGCGCTTGGGGTCGACCATGCGAACCACGCGCAGGCGCTTGAAGAGCACCGACAGCCGCTCGCTGTAGACCTCCTCGCGCTTGGGCAGCGGCTGCGCGATGCTCACCGGGCCGACCTGGCGGCAGGCGATGGAGGCTTCGGCCTTGTCCTCAGCCACGCCGAAGGCGCCGGCCAGCCCGCCGGTCTTGGCGCGCGAGACGTAGCAGGTCACGCCGTTGACCTTGGGGTCGTCGTAGGCCTCGATCACGATCTTGTGGTCCGGGCCGATGAGCTTGAAGGCGGTGTCGACGTCGCCCACGGTTTCCGCCCTGGCCGCCGCTGCCGCCAATGCGAAGCCGAGGCTGGCGCCGCAGAAGAGGGTAGTGCGCAGTGTCTTGTTCATGGATCTGTTCAGACGATGCTGAGTTCGTGCACGCGGTCGAAGCTGCCGCGCTTGCGGTCCGCGAAGTAGTGCTCGAGCGTCTCGCGCACCGTACGGAAGGCGATCTCGTCCCAGGGAATCTCTTCCTCGGTGAACAGGCGCGCCTCGATGGTCTCGTGGCCCGGGTCGAACTTGTCGTCCAGCAGGCGGGCCCTGTAGAACAGGTGCACCTGGCCCACGCGCACCACGCTGATCACCGAGAACAGGCCCTCGAGTTCGAAGTTCGCGCCGGCTTCCTCGTCGGTCTCGCGCGCGGCGCCCTGGGCGGTGGTCTCTTCGAGTTCCATGAAGCCGGCCGGCAGCGTCCACTTGCCCCAGCGCGGCTCGATGTTGCGCTTGCACAGCAGCACCTTGTCGCCCAGCACGGGGATGGTGCCGACCACGTTCAGCGGGTTTTCGTAGTGGATGGTGTGGCAGGCCGGGCAGACGGCGCGCTGCTTGGTGTCGCCGTCGTCCGGCACGCGGTAGACCACCGCGGTGCCACAGTTCTTGCAATGCTTGATGGGTACGCGCAGAAGCATGAAACCGGCCGCCGTCTTCAGACGACCTTGACGGTCAGCTTCGGCAGGCCCGCGACCTCGCCCACGAGCGTGTCGCCGGCCACCACGGCGGCCACGCCTTCGGGCGTGCCGGTGTAGATCAGGTCGCCGGGCTGCAGCTCCCAGGCCGCCGACAGGTGCTCGATGGTCTCGGCCACGTTCCAGATCAGCTTGCTCACGTTGCTGCGCTGGCGGTCGGTGCCGTTGACCTGCAGAGAGATCTCGGCCTTCTCGGCGTCGCCGGCCTGCGCCACGGGCACGATGGGGCCGATGGGCGCGCTCTGCTCGAAGCCCTTGCCGATGTCCCAGGGGCGGCCCTGCTTCTTCATGTCGTTCTGCAGGTCGCGGCGCGTCATGTCGAGGCCGACCGCGTAGCCGTAGATGTGCTTGTGGGCGTCGGCCGCGGCGATGTTCCTGCCGCCGGTGCCGATGGCGACCACGAGCTCGATCTCGTGGTGCAGGTTCTTGGTGAGGGAGGGGTAGGCCATGGTGCCGGTCTGGCCCGCATCGACCACCACCAGCGCGTCTGCGGGCTTCATGAAGAAGAAGGGCGGCTCGCGGCCGGTGAAGCCCATTTCCTTGGCGTGATCTTCGTAGTTGCGGCCCACGCAGTAGATGCGGTGCACCGGAAAGCGGGCTGACTGGCCGGCCACCGGCACCGAAACGGCGGCGGGCGGGGCGAAGACGAACTCGGAAGCCATTGCGACGTGTCCTTTTTTCAGGGAAACCAAGCGGGAAACCGGCAGTGTGCCAGAGGCGGCAGGCTCACAATAGGCGCCCCGCCCGGCGTATTCCCTCTCCATTCCCCTCGAACCCACCATGCCCATCCGAATCGGCAAGGCCGGCAAGGCCAACGCGCTCAACGAACTAGGCCGCCGGCTCGACGAGGAGGGCGACCAGGACGGCGCGCTGCAAGCCTATGCGCAGGCCGGCGCCGTGCTGCCGAACTGGTCGGCCCCCTGGTACAACATCGGCCTCATCCACAAGTACCGCGGCGATTGGGCCGCTTCGCTGCAGGCCAACGCCCGCGCGGTGCAGTGCGACCCGCGCAACGAGGGCGCGATCTGGAATCTCGGCATCGCGGCCACGGCCCTGGGCGACTGGACCACGGCCCGCAGTGCATGGCGGCAGTACGGCATCGAAGTGCCCGAGGGCGCCGGGCCGGTCGATCTCTTCATCGGGCTCACACCCATCCGCGTGCATGGCTTCGAGGCCAGCGAGGTGGTGTGGGCCGACCGCATCGACCCGGCGCGCGCCATCCTGCGCAACGTGCCCACGCCCGACTGCGGCCACCGCTACGGCGACCTCGTGCTGCACGACGGCGCGGCCAACGGCTACCGCCTGCATGGCGAGCGCGAGGTGCCGGTGTTCGATGCCCTAGAGCTGATCGCACCTTCGGACTATTCGACGTACGAAGTCACCATCGAGGAGGCGACCAGGCAAGACATCGACGCGCTGGTCAAGCGCTTCGAGGCCGCCGACGCCAGCGCCGAGAACTGGACCACCAGCATGCAGATGCTCTGCCGCGCCTGCTCCGAGGGTCGCCCCTACGGCGAGGGCCAGCACAACCACGGCGAGGGCGAGGAGCCTGGTGCGCTGGGGCCCTGGCGCATCGGAATCGCCGCGCGGGAGGAGGAGGCCGCGCGCCGCATCCTCGGCGAATGGCGCGAAGGGATCGCAGCCACCTCGCCGAAGGCGGCTCTGCAGGACTTCCGCTGCGTGCTGGCCGCCATGCCCCGTTCCTGAACTTGCTCCCTGGGGAGCGCTATCCTTGCGAAACCATGAAGCTGCATAACTACTTCCGCTCCTCCGCCTCGTTTCGCGTGCGCATCGCCCTCAACCTGAAGGGCCTCGACTTCGACTATGTTCCCGTGCACATCGCGCGCGGCGACCACCGCACCGGCCCCTTCGCATCCATCTCCGCCGACCGACTGGTGCCGCTGCTCGAAGACGAGGGCGAGCGCTTCTCGCAATCGATGGCCATCATCGAGTACCTCGACGAAACCCACCCCGAGCCCGCGCTGCTGCCGCGCGACCCGGCGGGCCGTGCCCATGTGCGCGCGCTGGCCCAGTCCATCGCCTGCGAGATCCATCCGCTGAACAACCTGCGCGTGCTCAAGTACCTCGTGAAGGACCTCAAGCTCGACGAGGACGCCAAGAACGCCTGGTACCGCCACTGGGTGCGCGACGGCCTGATGGCCTTCGAGCGCCAGCTCGCGCAGTACCCCGCCGGCACCTACTGCTGGGGCGACACGCCTACCCTGGCCGACTGCTGCCTGGTGCCGCAGATCTTCAACGGCCGCCGTTTCGACTGCGACTTCAGCGGCCTGCCGCGCACCATGGCCGCCTTCGACGCCTGCATGAAGCTCGACGCCTTCCAGCGTGCCCAGCCTTCGCAGGCCCCCGACGCGGAAGCCTGAAGCCGATGGATGCGAGCTGGCTCGTGCCCGACTGGCCCGCGCCGCCGAACGTGCGGGCCGTGTGCACCACGCGCGAAGGCGGCGTCTCGCTGGGGCGCTACGAGAGCCTGAACCTCGGCGACCACGTGGGCGACGAGCCGGTGCACGTGGCACAGAACCGCAACCGTTTGCGCGCTGCCGTCGGGGCTCGTCCGGTCTTTCTCCAGCAGGTGCACGGCACGGGCGTCGTCGAGCTCGATGCCGCCGCTGGTGCGGTGAACGACGGCACGGCCGCTGACGGCTGTACCGCCACCGAGGGCGGCCTGGCCTGCACGATCATGGTGGCCGATTGCCTGCCGGTGCTCTTCACCGACGAAACCGGTCACCGCGTGGCCGCCGCACATGCCGGCTGGCGCGGTCTGGCAGGCGGCGTGCTGGAACAGACGGCGAAGTCTTTCGATGGCGCTTCGAAGGTCATCGCCTGGCTGGGGCCGTGCATTGGCCCCAAGGCCTTCGAGGTGGGACCGGAGGTCAAGGCCGCGTTCGAGGCGCATGCGCCAGCGGCGGCGTCCTGCTTCCGGCCTGCGCCTGCTGCAGGCAAATGGCTTGCCGACCTGCCCGGGCTGGCGCGCCAGCGGTTGCGCGCGGCGGGCATCGAGTCGATCCATGGCAACGACGGCAGCGACCCGTGGTGCACCGTCGGCAACGCTTCAAGGTTCTTTTCGCACCGGCGCGACGGCATCAGCGGCCGTTTCGCCGCCCTGGTCTGGAAGGCCTGAGCCTGCAGCAGCCTCGGCAGCCGCCCGCCGGGCGGCTTCCTGCGCCTCGAGTTCGCGCTGCCTGATCGCGCGTCGCCTCGCGGGAGTGCCCATCAGGTAAACCACCAGTGCGACCGGCGCCAAACCGTACAAAAGAAATGTGAAGATGGCGCCCAGCACCGTTCCGGTGGTGTTGGTGGCTTCGGCCACGGCCATCATCAAGGCGACATACAACCAACCGATGACGATCAGATGGACAAACACGGAAAGTTTCAGTTGGTAAGTGGTGGAGGTAGCGTTGTGAGCGCTCTTTGAATGCAGCATACTCAAAAGACGCAAGCCATCCGTACCGTTTCAGGCGAGGACCAGGAGAGATGATGAAGCAACAAGCAACGGGTGCCGATGCGTTCGCGCCCTTCCAGCAGGCTCTTTCAGAGGGATGGAGCAAGGCGCTGGAATCGTTCCAGCAGTCCGCCGCGCAAGGGGCTTCGGCCTTCAACGTCGGCGGCACGCCGCTATGGGAGCTGCCGCAGGGCATGAAGATGCCCGAGCTGCCGCGTTTCTCCATCGATCCCGAAAAACTCCAGTCCATCCAGCAGCAATACCTCGCCGAGGCCACCGAACTCTGGCGCCAGGGCTTCGGTGCCAAGCCCGAGGGCGACAAGCGCTTCGCGGGCGACGCCTGGGGCCGCAATCCGCTGTCGGCCTTCTCGGCGGCCGTGTACCTGCTCAACGGCCGCACCATGCTGAGCATGGCCGAGGCCATCGATGCCGACCAGAAGACCAAGGCGCGGCTGCGCTTCGCGGTCGAGCAATGGATGGCCGCCTCGGCGCCCAGCAATTCGCTGGCCTTCAATGCCGAGGCGCAGAAGAAGGCCATCGATACCCAGGGCGAGAGCATCGCCAAGGGCATCCAGAACCTGCTGCATGACGTCAGGCAGGGCCACCTCAGCATGACCGACGAGAGCGCCTTCGAGGTGGGGCGCAACGTGGCCACCACCGAGGGTGCCGTCGTGTTCGAGAACGAGTTCTTCCAGCTGCTCGAATACAAGCCCCTCACGCCCAAGGTGTACGAGCGGCCCTTCCTGCTGGTGCCGCCTTGCATCAACAAGTTCTACATCCTCGACCTGCAGCCCGAGAACTCGCTGATCCGCTATGCGAACGAACAGGGCCACCGCGTGTTCGTGGTGAGCTGGCGCAACCCCGACGAGTCGATGGGCAAGGCCACCTGGGACGACTACATCGAGAACGCCGCCATCAAGGCGATCCACACGGTGCAGGAGATCAGTGGGAGCAAGCAGATCAATGCGCTGGGGTTCTGCGTGGGCGGCACCATCCTGAGCACCGCGCTGGCCGTGCTCGCAGCGCGCGGCGAGAAGCCGGCCGCCTCGGTCACGCTGCTCACCACCTTCCTCGACTTCAGCGACACCGGCATCCTCGACATCTTCGTGGACGAGCAGATGGTGCAGTACCGCGAGATGCAGCTGGGCAACGGCGGCCTGCTGCCCGGTGGCGACCTGGCCTCGACCTTCAGCTTCCTGCGGCCCAACGACCTGGTGTGGAACTACGTGGTCGGCAACTACCTCAAGGGCGAGACCCCGCCGCCTTTCGACCTGCTGTACTGGAACAGCGACGCCACCAACCTGCCGGGCCCGTTCTACGCCTGGTACCTGCGCAACACGTACCACGAGAACAAGCTTGCCAAGCCCAACGCGCTCACGGTGTGCGGCGAGAAGATCGACCTGGGCCGCATCGACATCCCGGCCTACATCTACGGCTCGCGCGAGGATCACATCGTGCCGATCGGCGGTGCGTATGCATCCACGCAGCTGCTGCCCGGCAAGAAGCGCTTCGTGATGGGCGCCTCGGGTCACATCGCCGGGGTGATCAACCCGCCGGCCAAGAAAAAGCGCAGCCACTGGATCCGCGAGGACGGCAAGTTTCCCAAGACCCAGGCCGAATGGCTGGCCGGCGCGCAGGAGCACCCGGGCAGCTGGTGGACCGACTGGGCACAATGGCTCAAGGGGCACGCGGGCAAACAGATTCCCGCGCCCAAGGCGTACGGCAACGGCAAGGCCTACAAGGCCATCGAGCCGGCACCCGGACGCTACGTCAAGGCCAAGGCTTGACGGAGTTCGGCACGGCAAGGCCGTAGCAGCAGAGTTTCAAATCACTTCAACGGAGAACCTCATGGAAGACATCGTCATCGTTTCGGCAGCCCGCACGGCAGTCGGCAAGTTCGGCGGCTCGCTCGCCGGCATTCCGGCCACCGAGCTCGGCGCAGCCGTCATCAAGGAAGTGATTGCGCGCGCCAACCTCACGGCCGACCAGATCGGCGAGGCCATCATGGGCCAGGTGCTGGCGGCCGGCGCGGGCCAGAACCCCGCGCGCCAGGCGTGGCTGAAGAGCGGCGGCGCCAAGGAAACGCCGGCTCTCACCATCAACGCCGTGTGCGGCTCGGGCCTGAAGGCCGTGATGCTGGCGGCCCAGGCCGTGGCCACGGGCGACAGCGAGATCGTCATTGCCGGCGGCCAGGAGAACATGAGCGCCGCGCCGCACGTGCTGCCCAACTCGCGCAACGGCCAGCGCATGGGCGACTGGAAGATGGTCGACACCATGATCGTCGACGGCCTGTGGGACGTCTACAACCAGTACCACATGGGCATCACCGCCGAGAACGTGGCCAAGAAGTACGGCATCGACCGCTCCGCTCAAGATGAGCTGGCGCTGGGCAGCCAGACCAAGGCCGCCGCCGCGCAGGACGCCGGCAAGTTCAAGGACGAGATCGTCGGCGTGAGCATTCCGCAGAAGAAGGGCGACCCGGTCGTCTTCGACACCGACGAGTTCATCAACCGCAAGACCAGCGCCGAAGGCCTGGCCGGCCTGCGGCCTGCCTTCGACAAGGCCGGCGGCGTGACGGCGGGCAACGCCTCGGGCCTGAACGACGGCGCCGCGGCCGTGATGGTCATGACGGCGAAGAAGGCCGCTGCCCTCGGCCTGAAGCCGCTTGGCCGCATCGCCAGCTACGCCACCGCCGGCCTCGACCCGGCCATCATGGGCATGGGCCCCGTGCCCGCGTCGACCAAGGCGCTGCAGCGCGCCGGCTGGAAGGCCGCCGACCTCGACCTGCTCGAGATCAACGAAGCCTTCGCTGCCCAGGCCTGTGCCGTGAACAAGGAAATGGGCTGGGACATCAACAAGGTGAACGTCAACGGCGGCGCCATCGCCATCGGCCACCCCATCGGCGCATCGGGCTGCCGCATCCTGGTGACGCTGCTGCACGAAATGCAGCGCCGCAACGCCAAGAAGGGCATCGCCTCGCTGTGCATTGGAGGGGGCATGGGCGTGGCGCTGACGATCGAGCGCTGATCGACAGCCTTTGGTCCTGACAGCGGCGCCCGGTGCGCCGTTGTCATGGGCTCAGCGCGCCATCGCCATCGACGGCCGCTGTGCCATAGCCGCACGCCAGCGCAGCAGTTCGGGGTGCTGCTCCCCGGGTTTGACCCGCACCACGCGGGCGAAGTCCACCGCCACCACGGCGGTGATGTCGGCAATGCTGAAGCGGTCGGTGGCGATGAAATCGCGGCCGGCCAGCCGTTCGTTCAGCGTGTCGAAGAAATGCTGGACGCGTGCGAGCCCGCGTTGGGCGAGTTCGGGAATCTGTGCGTAGTTGACCGGGCCGGGCAGCGCTCTGTCGGCCATCGCGGGCGAGCTGTTGCGCAGCGTCTCGGCGATGGCGAGCAGGCCTTCGAATTCGATGCGCCAGTTCCAGCTGGCGATCTCGGCTTTTTCCCGTGGGGTGATGCCCATCAGCGCCGGCTGCGGGTATCGGGCTTCCAACCAGGCCGCAATGGCGGCGTTGTCGGCCAGCAGCAGGCCGTCTTCGTCGTCGGTGCGCAGGGCAGGCACGGTGCACTGCGGATTGATCGCGCGGTAGGCCTCGCCCATCTGCTCACCACGGACAAGATCGACCTGCACGGTCTCGTGCGCAATGCCCTTCTCGGCAAGCAGGATGCGCGCGCGCCGCGGGCTGGGGGCGGTGGCGCAGTCGTAGAGAATGATCATCGTCGGTTCAACTCCAGGAACTCATCGCATGAATGGCACGACAGCCTACACGCCGCCCACCGTCTGGTCATGGAACAAGGAAAGCGGCGGCCGCTTCGCGAACATCAATCGCCCCATCGCGGGCGCGACGCACGAGAAGGAGCTGCCCGTCGGCAAGCATCCGCTGCAACTCTATTCGCTTGCCACGCCCAACGGCGTGAAAGTGACGGTGATGCTCGAGGAACTGCTGGCGCTGGGCCATGCGGGCGCCGAGTACGACGCCTGGCTGATCCGCATCAACGACGGCGACCAGTTCGGCAGCGGCTTCGTGGCGGTGAACCCGAATTCGAAGATTCCCGCGCTCATGGACCGCAGCGGCGACAAGCCGATCCGCGTGTTCGAATCGGGCGCGATCCTGCAGTACCTGGCCGAGAAGTTCGGCAGCGCCTTCCTTCCGACCGAGCGGGCGGCGCGGGCCGAGTGCCTGTCGTGGCTGTTCTGGCAGATGGGCAGCGCGCCGTACCTGGGCGGCGGTTTCGGCCATTTCTATGCCTACGCGCCCACGAAGATCGAATACGCCATCGACCGCTTCGCGATGGAGACCAAGCGCCAGCTCGACGTGCTCGACCGCCGCTTGGCCGAAAGCCGCTATCTCGCGGGCGACGAATACACCATCGCAGACATGGCCGTCTGGCCCTGGTACGGCACGCTGGCCAAGGGGCAGCTCTACGAGGCGGGCGAGTTCCTGCAGGTGAGCGGATACAAAAATGTGCTGCGCTGGACCGACGAGATCGCCCGACGCCCGGCGGTGCAGCGCGGCCGCATGGTCAACCGCACCTGGGGCCAGCCGACGAGCCAGCTGCACGAGCGGCACGACGCCACCGACTTCGACACCCGCACGCAGGACAAGCTGCAGGCGCCTACCTGAGCGAGGAGCACAGACGATGAGCGACAAGATCCTGGTGTTCTACGGCTCCTACCGCTCCGACCGCATGGGCGTGCGCCTGGCCGACTTCATCGTCGCCGGCCTGCGCGAGCGCGGCGACGACGCGGAGCTGATCGACGCGAAGTCGGTCGACCTGCCCATGCTCGACCGCATGTACAAGGAATACCCGAAGGGCAGCGCTCCCGCTGCGATGGAGGCGCTGGCCGAGAAGATCCGCACGGCTGACGCCTTCATCTTCGTCACCGGCGAATACAACTGGGGCCCGCAACCGGGCCTGAAGAACCTCACGGACCATTTCCTGGAAGAGTGGTTCTGGCGCCCCGCGGCCATCGCGAGCTATTCGGCGGGGCGCTTCTCCGGCGTGCGCTCGGGCACGGTGTGGCATTCGATCCTCTCGGAGATGGGCATGGTCGTGGTGTCGAGCACCCTCGCCGTCGGGCCGATCTCGCAGACGCTGGATGCCGCCGGCAAGCCGACGGGGCCCGCGGGCGAATCGCTGCAGCGCTCGTTCGGCCGGTTTGCGGACGACCTTGCGTGGTGGACCGAGGCGGCACGCGCGCAGCGGGCGCGCAAGGCGCCGCCTTACTGATCGCCGATAGGCTCGCGGCGAGTCCGAAAGGCATCTTGTTCACCGCCCAAATTTTGGGCAGATTAACTAATCCCTTTGTAAAACAACAACTTACGTTGCTTTTACAACGCTCCTCATCAGTTATCCCCAAAGTTGTGCACTGAAAGTGGGGAAGAAGCCGGCTTTTCCACATTCCGGCTGCAAGTGGCTGATCCGATAGCGTTTTTCGTTCACGGAAAACCGTGAAAAACAGGAGTCGGAGGTGCTTCGAGGGCTTGGCGACGCGGTTTTGGCGACCAAGGTTGTTCACCGCCCAAAATTTGAGCAAACTAA
This sequence comes from Variovorax sp. V15, assembly GCF_041154425.1. NCBI lineage: Bacteria > Pseudomonadati > Pseudomonadota > Betaproteobacteria > Burkholderiales > Comamonadaceae > Variovorax > Variovorax sp. V15. The sequence goes on along the minus strand of NZ_AP028659.1, from coordinate 4,078,352 downwards.
GGAATACCCTTGTAAAACAACGACTTGCATTCGTTTTACAAGGCTCCTAATGAGTTACCCCCAAAGTTGCCCACAGAAAATGGGGACGGGAGCGAGTTGTTCAGCAATCGCGCGCAAGTTGCTGTTTTTTCGATGCCGTCGTCAGCTTTCAGGCGCTGCCTGCTGTTCTGCGTAATGCCGGCATAGCGTGTCGACCAGCGCCTGCGCGTAGATCGGCAGCGCCGCGCGGTCGCGTACCAGCAGGTAGCGCTCCCGCACGCACCAGGCGTCGTCGAGGTCGATCAGCGCGAGCTGCATGCTTTCCTGGTTGCGCCGGGCGGCCGACTCGGGCACGACGCCGATGCCCACGCCGTTGCCGATCATCCGGCACATGGCGTCGAAGCTGCCGAGCTGAATGCGCAGCTTCTGCCGCTTGCCCAGGTTGTCGGTGATCTGCGAGAGGAAGGTCTGCAGCGTGCTGCCTTGCTGCATGCCGATGGCGTCTTCGTCGAGCGTCTCGGCGAAGGAGATCTTCTTGCGCCTGGCGAAGCGGTGCTTGCGCGAGGTGGCGAGCACAAGCCGGTCGGTGCTGAAGTGGATGGCTTCCAGCCCCAGCGTGTCGACGCGGCCCGCGACGATGCCGATGTCGGCGCGGCCGTCGAGCATGCCGCGAGGGATCTGAGCATTCGGTTTTTCCTGAAGGTCGACGTTGATGCGCGGGTTGCGCGCCAGAAAGCCCGGCAGGATCTCGGGCAGGAAGTCCGTCACCGCCGTGGTGTTGGCGAACACGCGCAGGTGGCCGCGCAGGCCGCCGCCGTATTCGAGCAGGTCGGCGCGCAGCTGCTCCGTCTGGTGCAGCACGAGGCGGGCGTGATGCAGAAAGGCTTCCCCTGGCGGCAGCAGCCGCACGCCCCGGGCCTCGCGCTGCAGCAGCTGCAGGCCGGCCTGGGTTTCCAGCGCCTTGATGCGAGCGCTGGCCGCCGCCAGCGACAGGTGCTGGCGCTCGGCCGCTCGCGTCAGGTTGCCGAGCTCGGCCGTGGCGACGAAGAGCCGGAGGTCGGTGAGGTCGAAAAGCATGCAGTGATGGTAGGCGCCGGCATGCCACCAGCCTTCGGCATTGCAGAAGGCTGGGTTCCGAAATCGCAGATTGCGCACGAGGGTGGGGCGGCCGACGATGCGGGCCATGGAGACGACAAGACACACGAAATTCCGCACATGGGCGCTGCTGTCGCTGGCAGCCGCGTTCGTGCTTCCGGCGGGCCCCGCGCTCGCGCAAAGCTATCCCTCGCGCCCCGTCACGCTGGTCGTGCCGCAGGCCGCCGGCGGCACCAACGACATCGTCGGCCGCCTCGTGGGCCAGAAGCTCGGCGAGGTGATGAACAACGCCAGCGTGGTGGTCGACAACCGTCCCGGTGCGGGCGGCAACATCGGCACGCAGTTGGTGGCCAAGGGTCCGAAGGACGGCTACACGCTGCTCATGACCATCAGCAGCAGCCAGGCCATCAACCCGGCGCTCTACAAGAACCCGGGCTTCGATCCCGAGAAGGATTTCAAGCCCGTGGGCCTCGTCGGCGCGGTGCCCAACGTGCTGCTGGTCAACCCCTCGTTTCCGGCGAAAAACCTCGCCGAGCTCCTGAAGCTCGCGCGGGCGAAGGGCGCGAACTACCAGTACGCCTCGGCCGGCAACGGCACGCTCAACCACCTGCTGGGCGAAATGCTCAACAGCATGGCCGGCATCTCGATGCAGCACGTGCCCTACAAGGGCGTGGCGCCGGCGCTCAACGACGTGCTGGGCGGCCAACTGCCCATCGTGTTCGCGAGCCTGCCTTCGGCGCTGCCGCACATCAAGGCCGGCAAGCTGCGCGCGCTGGCCGTGAGCGGCGAAAAACGCTCGCCCGTGCTGCCCGACGTGCCCACCATCGCCGAGGCCGTGCCCGGCTACAACGGCACGCTGTGGATCGGCCTGTTCGCCCCCGCGGGCGTGCCGCCCGATGTGCTCGCCACGCTGCAGGACGCCACGCGCAAGGCGCTGGCCTCGAAGGACCTGCGCGACAAGCTCGACCAGCAGGGCGTGGAGATCGCCGCGTCGACCACCCCCGAACAGTTCTCGGCGCTGCTGCACGACGACCTTGCCAAGTGGGCGCGGATCGTCAAGGCCTCCGGTGCCGCGGTCGACTGAACGACGCAGGAATCGACGAAGGAATCCATGAGCAACGACGCGCAGACTCCATCTCCCACCATCGACAGCGAAGCGCTGGCGAAGCTGCAGGCCTGGCAAGGCCGCAGCGAAACGCTGGCCGACGACATCACCGCCGCGCCCGTGCGCGCGCTCTCCGCCACGCTCGACCGTGACGATCCGCTGCCGCAGGCCGGCACGCGCCTGCCCGAGCTGTGGCACTGGCTCTACTTCCTGCCGCACCACCGCCAGTCGGAGATCGGCGAGGACGGCCATGCGAAGCGCGGCGGCTTCCTGCCGCCCGTGCCGCTGCCGCGCCGCATGTGGGCGGGCGGTCGGCTCGCGTGGGAGCCGGGCAATCCGTTGCAGGTGGGCGACAAGGTCGAGCGCACTTCGACCATCGCATCGGTCACCCACAAGGCGGGCCGCACCGGCGAGCTGGTGTTCGTGCTGGTGCGCCACGAGGTGCGCAACGAACGCGGCCTCGCGCTTACCGAGGAGCACGACATCGTCTACCGCGCTGCGGCGCAACCGGGCGAGGCCGGCCCGCCGCCTACGCCCGCACCGAAGGACGCCGCCTTCAGCCGCGACATCGTGCCCGACGACGTGCTGCTCTTCCGCTATTCGGCGCTCACCTTCAACGGCCACCGTATCCACTACGACCGCCGCTACGTCACGCAGGTCGAGGGCTACCCGGGCCTGATCGTGCATGGACCGCTGATCGCGACGCTGCTGGTCGACCTGCTGCGCCGCAACGTGCCGGGCGCGCAGCTGGCGCGCTTCGAGTTCCGCGCAGTGCGCCCGACCTTCGACATCGCGCCGTTCCGCGTGCACGGCAAACCCGAGGCCGACGCAAAGACATTCAGCCTGTGGGGCGAGGACGCCGACGGCTGGCTCACGATGCAGGCCACGGCCGTGCTGGCCTGAGCGGAGGAACGAACACATGACAAGACCCCTGGACGGCATCACCGTCATCTCGCTCGAGCACGCGATCGCCGCGCCGTTCTGCACCCGCCAGCTCGCCGACCTCGGCGCACGCGTCATCAAGGTGGAGCGCCCCGGGGCGGGCGATTTCGCCCGCGCCTACGACGCCCGCGTGGGCGGCGAGGCCTCGCATTTCGTGTGGGTCAACCGCTCGAAGGAGAGCCTCACGCTCGACCTCAAGCAGCCCGCTGCGCTCGCGGTGCTGCAGGAGCTGCTGGCCGACGCCGACGTGCTGGTGCAGAACCTCGCGCCCGGCGCGGCCGCGCGCATGGGGCTGGGCGCCCAGGCGCTGCAGGAAAAGCACCCGAGGCTCATCGTCTGCGACATCTCTGGCTACGGCGAGGACGGCCCCTACCGCGACAAGAAGGCCTACGACCTGCTGATCCAGAGTGAGGCGGGCTTTCTTTCGGTGACAGGCACGCCCGAGGAGCCCTGCAAGTCAGGCAATTCCATCGCCGACATCGCGGCCGGCATGTATGCCTACACCGGCATCCTCGCGGCGCTCCTCCAGCGCGGCAAGACGGGCAAGGGCTCGCACATCGACGTGTCGATGCTCGAATCGCTGGCCGAGTGGATGGGCTACCCGATGTACTACGCCTACGACGGGGCACCGCCGCCGCCGCGCAGCGCCGCCTCGCACGCGACCATCTACCCCTACGGCCCGTTCCCCGCCGGCGACGGCGGTACCGTGATGCTGGGCCTGCAGAACGAGCGCGAATGGCGAGTCTTCTGCGAGAAGGTGCTGCTGCAGGCCGGGCTGGCCGCCGACTCCCGTTTCGACAGCAACGCGCGCCGCAACGAGAACCGCGAGGCGCTGCGCTCGATCATCGTGGAGACCTTCGGCGCGCTGAGCACGGCGCAGGTGCTGGAGCGGCTCGACACCGCGCAGATCGCCAACGCCCGCATGAACGACATGGCCGGTCTCTGGGCCCATCCGCAGCTGCAGGCGCGCGAGCGCTGGCGGCAGGTGGGCTCGCCCGCCGGAGACATTCCGGCCCTGCTGCCGGCGGGGCGCCAGAGCGCGTTCGACTACCGCATGGACCCGATCCCTGCGGTCGGCGAGCACACCGACGCCATCCTGCGCAGCCTCGGGCGCAGCGAGGCGGACATCGCGGCGCTGCGCGAGGCGAGGGCGGTGTGAGCGCGCCGCTGCTTGCGCTGGCGCGCGCCTTTCTCTTCGTACCCGCTGACCGGCCCGAGCGCCATGCGCGCGCGCTGGCCACGGGGGCGGGCGGCGTGATCGTCGACCTGGAAGACGCCGTGGCGCCCGAGCGCAAGGTGCAGGCCCGCGAGCAGCTCGCGGCCTCGTTCGCCGCGCTGCCCACCGAAGACCGGCGACGGCTGCTGGTGCGCATCAACGCGGCCGGTACGCCGTGGCATGACGACGATTGCGCGCAGATCGGAGCGCTCGCCGCGCAGGGACTGATCGCCGGCATCGTGCTGCCCAAGGCGGAGCGCGCAGCCGATCTCTCGCGGCTGGCCGAGGCGGCTGGCCCGTCGGCTGCGCTGGTGCCGCTGATCGAATCGGCCGCCGGCCTCGCCGCCGTCGACGAACTCGCCGCCGGCCCGCAGGTGCTGCGCCTGGCCTTCGGCAACCTGGATTTCCAGGCCGACCTGGGCCTGGCCTGCGACGCCGACGAGGCCGAGCTGGTGCCGGTGCGCCTCGCGCTGCTGCTGGCCTCGCGCCGCGCCGGACTGCCAGCGCCCATCGACGGCGTGACGCCCGACTGGCGCGATACCGCCCGGCTGGCAGCGGACACCGCGCGCGCCCGGCGCGGCGGCTTCGGCGCCAGGCTGTGCATCCACCCCGACCAGGTCGCGCCGGTGCATGCGGGGCTCGGCCCCACGGCGCAGGAACTGGCGTGGGCCCGCCGCGTGGTCGAGGCCATCCGAGCGGCCGGCGGCGGCGTCGTGAGCCTAGACGGGCGCATGGTCGATGCGCCGGTGGTGCGGCTGGCCGAGCGCCTGCTCGCACTCGAACACATCTGACGAACGGACCAGAGAACAACCCAAGGAGACAAAGAAAGTGAAAGCAACCAAGAACTGGAAATTCAGGACCCTGATCGCCGCTTCCGCAGGCGCCTGCCTGCTCGCCTTCCAGGCGCCGGCATCGGCGCAGGCCGCATGGCCCGACAAGCCGGTGACGATGGTCGTGCCGTATTCGGCCGGCGGGCCGACCGACGTGGTGGCGCGGATGCTGGCCATTCCCATGGGCAAGTCGCTGGGCCAGCCGGTGATCGTCGAGAACACCGTGGGCGCGGGCGGCACCATCGCGCCCACGCGGGTGGCCAAGGCGGCGCCCAACGGCTACACCATCCTCATCCACCACATGGGCATGGCCACCGCGCCCGCGCTCTACAAGAAGCTCAACTACGACCCGCTGAAGGACTTCGAGTACGTAGGCCAGGTGCTGGACGTGCCGATGACGCTGCTGTCGCGCAAGGACTTTCCGGCTAGCAACTACCAGGAGCTGCTGGCCTACGTGAAGGCCAACAAGGACAAGGTAACGCTGGCCAACGCGGGCGTGGGCGCGGTGTCGCAGCTGTGCGGGCTGTTGTTCATGAACCAGATCGGTGTGCAGCTCACGACCGTGCCCTACAAGGGGGCGGGCCCGGCGCTCAACGACCTGATGGGCGGGCAGGTCGACCTGCTGTGCGACCAGACCACGCAGACCGCGCCGGTCATCAAGGACGGCAACCGCGTGAAGGTGTTCGGCGTGACCACGCCGCAGCGGCTGTCGAGTATGCCGAACATCCCGACGCTGGACGAGCAGGGGCTCAAGGGCTTCGACGTGCGGGTGTGGCACGGCATCTATGCGCCCAAGGGCACGCCGGCCGCGGTGATCGAGAAGCTCAACGTCGCGCTGCGCGCGGCGCTGCAGGACGACATGGTGAGGCACCGCCTGGCCGAACTCAGCTCCGAGATCGTGCCGGTGGAGAAGCAGACGCCAGAGAGCCTGCGCACGCACCTCGCGGCGGAGGTGGGCAAGTGGGGCAAGGTGATCCGAGCCGCGGGCGTGCAGGCGGACTGATCTTTTTCAGTCGGTGGCCTGTGCCCGCAGCGTCTCGTCGAACAGGGCGAGCAGGTGCCGGGCGAACAGGTCCATGTTCGCCGGCCGGTCGGCATTGCCGGTTTCGATGGTGCGGCTCACGGTGACCGGGCCGGCGAGCGCGAGGCACACGCGCCCCGGCACGTCGCCGTAGGGGCTGGGCGAGGGGCCGGCCGCGCCGCTCTCGGCGATGCCCCAGGTCGCGTGGTGGGTGTCGCGCACCCGGCCCGCGACGAGCAACGCGTAGGGCTCGGTTTCGCCGCGCATGCCGGCCATGTCTTCGGCGGTCAGGTTCAGCAGCGCGCGGCCGGCGCGCCTCGAATAGACGACCGCGCCGCCCTTGAAGTAGGCCGAGGCGCCCGCGATGGCGAGCAGGGCGGCCGAGACCAGCCCGCCGGCCGAGGACTCGACCACCGCCACGGTCTGGCCCCGCGCGCGCAGCGCTTCGCCGACGCGTGCCGCAAGCACGGGCAAGGAATCGGGCAGGGATTCGGGCAGGGATGGCGCGGTCATTTGGCCTGGAAGCGCGGACCGGGCCGCTTCACGTAGGCCGGCGCACGCTCGTGGCTCGCGGTGCTTCCGTAGACGGTGTCCGCGGGGTAGTACTCGGCCTGCAGCTGCACCTTGGCGGCGGCCTCCTCGCCCGCGGTGTGGGCGATGTAGGCCAGCATCAGGTCGGTACCGGCCGATACCCCGGCAGAGGTCCAGACGTTGCCGTCCTGCACGAAGCGCTGCTCCACCACGTTCACGTCGCCCAGCGCGCGCAGGCGGTCGAGCGACCCCCAGTGCGTGGTGGCGGTCTTGCCCGAGAGCAGCCCGGCCGCGTGGAGCACGAAGGCGCCGGTGCATACGGACATCAGCGTGGTACATCCGGGTGCCTGATCGGCGAGGAAGCGGGTCATGACGACGTTGTCGACCTCGCGGCGCGTGCCCATGCCGCCGGGCACGAGCAGGCAGTCGAGCTGGGGGCAGTCGGAGAAGGAAAGGTGGGGGTTGATCGAAAGGCCCTTGGCGCAGGCCACCGGCTCGCGCTTCTCGGCCACGATCAGGCAGTGCTCCGGACCGCCGGCCAGCTTGCTCCACATGGTGAGCATCTCCCAGGGGCCGACGAAGTCGAGTTCCTCGACGTCGGGGAAGACGATGATCCCGAAATTCATACTTTGGAACTCCTTGGGTGATTGGCTCGTGCTGACACGCACGGATGAGAGGATAGAGGCTGAGCACGGAGGCCGCTTCGTGACAGCTGGTTGCAAGCCTGGCTCAGTGTTTTCCTGAGAGGGCCCATGGCTTGAAACTCGCTAGAGTGAAGGCGGCCGTTCAGGCTTTTGCCATTACACAAAGGAAATCTCATGAGCAAGAAAGTTGCATATGTCACCGGGGGCATGGGTGGCATCGGAACAGCCATCTGCCAGCGTCTCTACAAGGACGGGTTCACCGTGGTCGCAGGTTGCGGCCCCACGCGCGACTACGCCAAGTGGCTGGCCGAACAGAAAGCCGCAGGCTTCGAGTTCCATGCGTCGGTCGGCAATGTCGGCGACTGGCAATCCACCGTCGAAGCCTTCTCCGCCGCCAAGGCCGCGCACGGCCCCATCGACGTGCTGGTCAACAACGCCGGCATCACGCGGGACCGCATGTTCCTCAAGATGACGCCCGAGGACTGGAGCGCGGTGATCGAGACCAACCTCAACAGCATGTTCAACGTCACCAAGCAGGTGGTGGGCGACATGGTGGAAAAGGGCTGGGGCCGCATCATCAACATCAGTTCGGTCAACGGCGCCAAGGGCCAGGCGGGCCAGACCAACTACTCGGCGGCCAAGGCCGGCATGCACGGCTTCACCATGGCGCTGGCGCAGGAGCTGGCCAACAAGGGCGTGACGGTCAACACCGTGAGCCCGGGCTACATCGGCACCGACATGGTCAAGGCCATCCGCCAGGAAGTGCTCGACAAGATCGTGGCCACCATCCCGGTCAAGCGCCTGGGCGAGCCCAGCGAAATCGCCTCCATCATCTCGTGGCTGGCCACGGACGAAGGCGGCTACAGCACTGGCGCCGACTTCTCGGTCAACGGCGGTCTTCACATGCATTAAGCATGCTGACTTACACCTGATCGACAGACCCGCTTCGGCGGGTCTTTTCATTTCATCGATACGGGTTCCACGGATAGAAAACCGCGAACAGGCGTCCTACAGTTTTCAACCCTCCGGAGGCAAACATGGAAAGCACAACAAGCACTCCCGCCAGAAAGCTCCCGCTCTACCGCTCCCTGTACGTTCAGGTGATCACCGCCGTGATCATCGGCGTGCTGCTCGGCCACTTCTATCCCGCGGCCGGCGAGGCGATGAAGCCGCTGGGCGACGGCTTCATCAAGCTGATCAAGATGATCATCGCGCCGATCATCTTCTGCACGGTGGTGGTGGGCATCGCCGGCATGGAGGACATGAAGAAGGTCGGCAAGACCGGCGGCCTGGCGCTGCTGTACTTCGAGGTGGTGAGCACCATCGCGCTCATCGTGGGCCTGGTGCTGGTGAACGTGCTCAAGCCCGGCGGGGGCATGAACATCGACCCGAGCACGCTCGACACCAAGGGCATCGCGGCCTACACCGGCCCGGGCAAGATGACCGGCACGGTCGACTTCATCATGAACATCATCCCGAACACCATCGTGGATGCCTTCGCGAAGGGCGAGATCCTGCAGGTGCTGCTCATCGCTGTGCTGTTCGGCTTCGCGCTGCACCGTTTCGGGGGGCGCGGCACGCTGGTGTTCGACGTGATCGAGAAGGGCTCGCACGTGCTCTTCGGCATCGTCAACTACATCATGAAGCTGGCGCCCATCGGCGCCTTCGGCGCGATGGCCTTCACCATCGGCAAGTACGGGCTGGGCAGCCTGTTCTCGCTGGGCAAGCTGATGGGCACCTTCTACCTGACCTGCCTGCTGTTCATCTTCGTGGTGCTGGGGCTCATTGCGCGATTCCACGGCTTCAGCATCTGGAAGTTCATCAAGTACATCAAGGAAGAGCTGCTGATCGTGCTGGGCACCTCGTCCAGCGAATCGGTGCTGCCGCGCATGATGGAGAAGATGGAGAACCTGGGCGCCAACAAGACCTGCGTGGGCCTCGTGATCCCGACCGGTTATTCGTTCAACCTCGACGGCACTTCCATCTACCTGACGATGGCGGCGGTGTTCATCGCGCAGGCGACCAACACGCCGATGACGCTCACGCAGGAGATCACGCTGCTCGCCGTGCTGCTGCTGACCTCGAAGGGGGCGGCGGGCGTCACGGGCAGCGGCTTCATCGTGCTGGCGGCCACGCTGTCGGCGGTGGGCCATGTGCCGGTGGCGGGGCTGGCGCTCATCCTGGGCATCGACCGATTCATGTCGGAAGCCCGCGCGCTGACCAACCTGATCGGCAACGGCGTCGCCACCATCGTGGTCGCCAAGTGGACCAACGAGCTCGACGAGAACCGGCTGCAGGCCGGACTCAACAACGAGAGCTGGGTGGAAGCGCAGGAGCCCGAGGCGCTGGACGCGGCCCGGGCGAGCAAGATGGCCGGCTGAGATTGCCGGCCGGGATGGCCTCCTGAAACAAAAGGCCGGGCATCGTTCCTGCAAAATGCAGCGATGCCCCACAGCGTCTCCCTCATCAACACGATCGCCGCCGGCCTGGGGCTGGCGCTCATCCTCGGCTTCCTGGCGGCCAGGCTGCGTTTGCCGGCGCTGGTGGGCTACCTGCTCGCGGGCGTGATCATCGGGCCCTTCACACCTGGCTTCGTGGCCGATGCGGGCATCGCGGCCCAGCTCGCCGAGATCGGCGTGATGCTGCTGATGTTCGGCGTGGGCCTTCATTTCTCTCTCGACGACCTGCTGGCGGTGCGCAAGATCGCACTGCCAGGCGCGCTCGCGCAGATCGTGGTGGCCACGCTCCTTGGCGGCGGGCTGGCCATGTGGTGGGGCTGGAGCCCTGGCGCGGCGCTGGTGTTCGGGCTGGCGCTGTCGGTGGCGAGCACGGTCGTGCTGCTTCGCGCGCTCGAGAGCCTGGGCATCCTCGATTCATTCACCGGCCGCATCGCGGTCGGCTGGCTGGTGGTGGAAGACCTCGCCATGGTTCTGGTGCTGGTGCTGCTTCCGCCGCTGGCGGGCACGCTGGGCGACCGGGGCGCGGCGGGTGGCGCAGGCACCGCCGACCCGCTGTGGCAGACCCTGGGCCTCACGCTGCTGCAGGTCGGCGGCTTCGTCGCGCTGATGCTGGTGGTGGGGCGGCGGGTGTTCCCGTGGATCCTCTGGCAGGTCACGCGCACCGGCTCGCGCGAGCTGTTCACGCTGTGCGTGGTGGCGGCGGCCGTGAGCATCGCCTACGCGTCCGCGGCGCTCTTCGGCGTGTCCTTCGCGCTGGGCGCCTTCTTCGCCGGCATGGTGATGCGCGAGTCGCAGTTCGCGCACCGGGCGGCGCAGGAGTCGCTGCCGCTGCGCGACGCCTTCGCGGTGCTGTTCTTCGTGTCGGTCGGCATGCTGTTCGACCCCTCGGTGCTGCTCGACCGGCCGCTGCAGGTGCTGGCGGTAGTGCTGGTGATCGTGCTGGGCAAGTCGCTGGCGGCCTGCGCGCTGGTGCTGGTGTTCCGCTACCCGCTGGGCACGGCGCTCACGGTGAGCGCGAGCCTGGCGCAGATCGGCGAGTTCTCGTTCATCCTGGCCGGGCTGGGCGTGTCGCTGGGGCTGCTGCCGGTGGAGGGGCAGAGCCTGGTGCTTGCCGGTGCGCTGATTTCCATCGCCACCAATCCGCTGTGGTTCAGCCTGATCGCGCCGATGCAGAAATGGCTGCATGCCCATTCCTCCTTCGCGCGCGGGCTGGAGATGCGTGAAGACCCGCTGGCCGAGCTGCCCATGACCACCGAGGCCAGGTACCTCTCGCGACAGGTGGTGCTGGTGGGTTACGGGCGCGTCGGGCGCCGCATCGCGGCCGAACTCGACGCCAACGACATTCCCTACGTGGTGGCCGAGCAGAACCGCGAACTGGTCGAGAAGCTGCGCGAGGCCGGCACGCCGGCCGTGTGGGGCGATGCGGCCGACCCGGCGGTGCTGATCCAGGCGCACATCGCGCGCGCCCGCGTGCTGGTGGTGGCCACGCCCGACGCCATGAACGTGCGGCAGATGATGGAAACCGCGCACACGCTCAATCCGGCGATCCAGACGGTGATCCGCAGCCACAACGAGCAGGAGGCCCGGCTGCTCACGCAGGAAACCTCCGCCACCGTGTTCCTCGGCGAGCACGAACTGGCCCAGGCCATGGCCCGCGACGTGGTCCAGCGCGCGGTGTCGATGGCGGTGCCGGCCTGAAGTCCGGTCAGGCCGGCCCGGTTCAGAGGTCTTCTATCACCAGCGTGCGGTAGCGCTGGGCGATGGAGTAGGGCACGGTGCGCACCAGCTCCATCATCTGCTCGGCCGCCGCGCCGTCCTTGGTCCTGACGAGCAGCCCGGTGTGGCCCTCGCGCGCCAGCTTGGCGTAGGCGCGCACGGTTGCCGCGTCGGTGCCGGCGGACGGCAGCGGATCGTCGGCGATCCTCACCGTGGGCACGATCTCGCTGAGCACGGTCTCGGCGGGGAGCAGGTAGACCTCGTCGCCGCTGACGCCCTTTTCAATCAGCCGGTGGCCGATGCGGTCGGCATCTTCCGCGCTCGGGAACATCACCATCGAGTAGCCGGTGGGGTAGAAGGCGCCACCGATGCTCGAGCGCATGCGGGGTTCAAGGGTGAAGTGCTTCATGCTGCCTCCTGGTTCTTGTGGAAGTCCCTGGATACAACATTAGGTCGCACCCGCAGGGGCCTCTGTAGGAGAACCCCGAAAGCTCTGTCAACCGCCCGCCTTCCTGGCCTGTTCAATTCATTCAGCAGTCAGCAAGCAACGCCATCCTCGCTCCATGCCTTCTCCCAGAAACATCGCACTCACCGTCCATGAGCTGGAGGAGGGGGAGTTCTACTGGGTGCTGATGGAGGCCGTGGAGGGCTCTCCCGGCGACACCACCCATGTCTACGTGCCCCTGGAGGCTGCCCACGAGCCCTACGCCACCTATTCGAACGCGCTGGTGGCGGGCGTGGCCATGATGCGGCGGCTGTTCGGGCCCGATGGCAAGCCGGCCTCCTGAGCCTGGCGGCCGGCTTCGGGGCCGGCCCCGAAGGGCGCTACCTATAATCCCGCCGTTCCGGTTCGGCAGTTTTCATTGGTTACTCGCCGTTCCGGACCACACGGTTCGAAGGTGCCCCGCACGCCATCCATCTGATCGACGGCGACGGGGTTAAACGGGAAGCAGGTGAGCCGCGCCGTCGTTCTCTCTGGAGATCGATGGACGCGCCGATTCCTGCGCTGCCCCCGCAACGGTCAGCGGATCTGGAACCCCTCGGGCTCGTGCCTCCTCGATTGGCACGGGCAGCCACTGCGCTTGGGCGTGGGAAGGCGAGGGCTTCTGCCACTGCGTGCATCCAACAGCACGCAGTGGCACTCCGCAAGCCCGGATACCGGCCTTCGCAACCGCCTTCGGACGCTGCGGGAGTGCGTGTCCGGGCCAGCCGCCTACCGCGCCCGCCGCGGGCCGCCGCAGCCCTTTCGCCTCTTCCGCCACGTCCTTCAACGGTCAGGAGCATGCGGGGACGCAGGCTGGAGGAGAGGTTTCATGGGTCATGCGTCGCGAGGGAGCGATCGCAGGAGAGCGTCGCCACAACGGCTGCGACGCTGGGCGCGGTTTTCAGGTCTTTCGAGTCTTTCACTGGGTTGGGGGCTCGCCGTGGGCCCCTGTGCGGCGGTCTTCGCGCAGACGCCCGACGGCCAGACGCTCAAGCCCATCCAGGTGGACGCCGAGCGGCACACGCCGCTGGCCATCGACGAGCCCACGCAGACCGGCAGCCGCCTCGGCCTCACGCCGCTGGAGACGCCGGCCAGCGTCGAGGTGCTGACGGGCGACACCATCCGTGCGCGTGGCGACGTCTCGGTGATCGACGCCGTCACCCGCGCCACCGGCATCACCGGCTCGCCCGGCCCCGGCAATGGCGGTACCGCGCTGGGAGCGCGCGGCTTCCTGGGCCATGGCTCGGTGATGCAGCTCTTCGACGGCACGCGCCTGTACGCGGGCGCCGGCACCGTCACCTTTCCCTTCGACGCCTGGTCGGCCGACCGCATCGAGGTGCTGCGCGGCGCAGCCTCGGTGATGTACGGCGAGGGCGCCATCGGCGGGGCGATCAACGTGGTGCCGAAGAAGCCCGCGCGCGGGCCGATCCGCAATGAAGCGCTGGTCACGCTCGGCTCCGACGCCACGCGGCAGGTGGCCTTCGGCAGCGGCGGCGCGATCAACGACAGGCTCTCCTACCGCTTAGACATCAGCCAGCGCAACACCGACGGCTTCATGCGGCGCGGCGAGGCCGAGAGCTTGGCCGTGAGCGCCGCCGTGCGGCTGGACGTGTCGCCGCAGCTGCAGTTCACGCTCTCGCACGACGAGGGCCGCCAGTCGCCGCAGCGCTACTACGGCGTGCCGCTGATCGACGGCCGCCTCGGCAGCCAGACCCTGCGCCAGAACTACAACGTGGACGACGCCGAGATCAAGTACCGCGACAAGTGGACCCGCCTCGACGCCCAGTGGACGCCCAGCGACGCCGTGACGGTGCGCAACCAGCTCTACCGGCTGGAGAGCAAGCGCCACTGGCGCAACAGCGAAACCTACACCTACAGCGCCACCACCCGGCGCCTGACGCGCGGCGACTACCTGGAGATCGGCCACGACCAGGAGCAGATCGGCAACCGCACCGACGCCACCTTCAGGCATGGCCTATTCGGCCTCGCCAACCAGGTGCTGGTGGGCTTCGACGTGAACCGCATCGACTTCACGCACATCAACGACTCGCCCTACGGCGGCCGTTCGGTGGTCGACCCTTTCGTCTTCAGTCTCGGCTACTACGCCTCGCCGGTGGCCTACACGCCGCGCTACAAGACCAGGACCAGCACCTACGCCTTCTTCGCCGAGGACAAGCTGGCCTTCAACCGGCAGTGGTCGCTGGTGGGCAGCCTGCGCTGGGATCACGCGAAGATCGCGCGCACCGACTTGCAGAACGCCGCCAACAACTTCGGCAAGACCTTCGAGTACGCCACCGGCCGCCTCGGCGTGGTCTACGCGCCCGACGCCTCTCAGTCGTTCTACGCGCAGGTTGCGCGCGCGGCCGATCCGCTGGGCTCGCTGGTGACCACCTCGGCCTCGCAGGCAGCCTTCGACCTCAGCACCGGCAGGCAGGTCGAGGTCGGCTACAAGCGCCAGCTCGCGGACAACCGCGGCGCCTGGACGGTGGCGGCCTACCGCATCGAGAAGAACAAGCTGCTCTCGCGCGACGCCATCGACCCCACTGTCACCCAGCAGGTCGGCAAGCAGTCTTCCGAAGGCATCGAGGCCACGCTCGACCTGGCGCTGACCTCCACGCTGCGGCTGGAGGCCAATGTCGCCAAGCTGCGCGCGCGCTACGACGACTTCAACGAAGTGGTCAGCGGCAAGCTGGTCTCTCGCGCGGGCAACACGCCCACCGGCGTGCCCGAGGAGGCCGCCAACCTCTGGCTCACCTGGCGCTTCCTGCCGCAGTGGGAAGCCGATGTCGGTGTGCGCTACGTAGGCCCGCGCCAGGTCGACGCGGCCAATTCGCGAAAGATCGGCTCCTACACCGTGGCCGACGCGGGCGTGAGCTGGCAGGCGAACCCGTCGCTCAAGCTCGCGCTGCGTGCCTACAACCTGGCCGACCGGCGCTATCCGGTGTCGTTCTCGAACGGCGGCAACCAGTGGCTGCTGGGGCGCCCGCGCTCCTTCGAGCTGTCGGCGCTGGTCAACTTCTGACGAACGCGGGCCGGACGAACGCATGACCTCCGCATGGCGCCGCCCCTGGCCGCGCATCCGCCACTGGCTCTACTGGACGCACCGGTGGCTGGGCATCGGCGGCTGCCTGCTGTTCGTCATGTGGTTCGTCTCGGGCGTGGTGATGATGTACGTGGGGTATCCGAACCTCACGGACGAGGAGCGCCTCGCGGGCCTCTCGCCGCTGCGCTTCGGGCAGGCGGCTGTGTCGCCGTCGGCCGCGCTCGAAGCGCTGCCGACGGAGGCCCGCGCCCAGCCGCCGCGCCGCATAGTGCTGGAGATGCAGGGCGGAACCGGCGCCGGTCCCGTCTGGCGCATCGTCGATGCGCGCGGCGGCCGGCATACCGTCTCGGCGCGCGACGGCCGCGTGCCCGGCCCGGTCGATGCCGCGCAGGCCGAGGCCATCGCGCGCGACTTCTCAGGCCATGCCGGCGCCCGCTGGGCCGAGACGCTGGAGCGCGACCAGTGGACCGTGCCGCAGGGCCTGAACCCGCTGCGTCCGCTGCACCGCATCGAGGTCGGCGACGCCGCAGGCGCCGAGCTCTACGTCTCGCGGGTCAATGGCGAGGTGGTGCGCGACACGACGCGCTCCGAGCGCTTCTGGAACTGGCTGGGCTCGGTGCCGCACTGGATCTACTTCACGCCGCTGCGTGCCGATCCGCCCTTGTGGCACGACGTGGTGGTGTGGCTGTCGGCCGCCTGCATCGTCTCGGCAGTGACGGGCCTCGTCATCGGCATCCTGCGGGTGCGCCTGCGGCGGCGCTTTCGCAACGGCGCGGTCACGCCCTACACGGGCTGGATGGCCTGGCACCACGTCGCGGGGCTGGTCGGCGGCTTCTTCGTGTTGACATGGATCGTGAGCGGCTGGCTGTCGATGAACCCCAACGGCTGGTTCCAGCGCGGCGCCGACGACACGGCGGCGATGGCGAGCTACACGGGAGCCGGTACTTCGCCGTTCCTTTGGCCGCCTGCAACGCTGCCGGCAGGCGAGGGCGCCGACGCGCCGCGCGAGGCCCAGCTGCTGTGGTTCGACGGCAAGCCGCTGCTGCAGCTGCGCGATGCGAAGGCACGCGTGCGGGTGGTCGATGCCGCCACCGGCGCGCCGGCCTCCATCGCGAAGGAAGACATCCTGCGCGCCGCCGCCCGCCTGCGCCCCGGCTCGAACATCACCGAAGCCGTGCTGCAGACCCGAGAAGACTTCCACTGGTACGGCCACCACCGCGAGCGCATCGTGCCCGTGTGGCGCCTGCAGTTCGACGACCCGGCGCGCAGCTGGATCTACATCGACCCGGCCAGCGGCCAGGTGGCCGGCAGCAACGACGGCAACTCGCGCCTGCGCCGCTGGCTCTTCAACGCGGCGCACAGCCTCGACTTTCCCTGGCTTATCCAGCACCGGCCGGCCTGGGATCTCGTGATGTGGCTGCTTTCCATCGTCGGCGCGGTGGCTTCGGCCAGCGGCGCCGTGATCGGCTGGCGCCGGCTGCGGCGAAAGCCGAAGCCGGCGGCCGTACCGGGCGCGCGGCATGCGCTGCGGCGTTCATGAACGGGGCTTGCGTGAGCCAGCCCATCCACCAACAATCAACTTTCGCACTGCGGTGCATTTCAGGAGGTGCTCGATGCACATCGAACCAGGTCTAGTCGACGGATCCAAGATATTCCTCAGCTACGCGACGGCAGCCGCCGCGCTTGCCTACACCGGCAAGGTCGCGTTCCAGACGCTCATGAAGGACGGGCCCGCCGCACTGGTGCTGCGCTCTGCCATCGCCGTGGCGCTGGTGTTCTGCTTCTTCGAGGTGTTCCCGCACCACCCGGTGGGCGTGTCGGAGGTGCACCTGATCCTGGGCACCACGCTGCTGCTGGTGTTCGGGCTCGCGCCCGCCGCCATCGGGCTGGCTGGCGGCCTGCTGATCCAGGGCCTCTTCTTCGAGCCGCAGGACATTCCGCAGTACGGCATGAACGTCACCACGCTGCTGGTGCCGCTGTTCGCCACTTCTGCGCTGGCGCGCCGCATCATTCCCGAGAACCTGGCCTATGTGGACATCGGCTACCGCGAGGCTTTCAAGCTCTCGGTGGCGTACCAGGGCGGCATCGTGGTGTGGGTCGGCTTCTGGGCGCTGTACGGACGCGGCACCGGCATCGAGAACATGAGCCAGATCGCCAGCTTCGGCGCTGCCTACATGACCGTCGTGCTGGTCGAGCCGCTGGTCGACCTGGGCGTGCTGGCTGCTGCCAAGGCATGGCGCCGGCTGCAGGGCACCGCCCTCGTCGAGCGTCGCCTGTACGGCGGCGCCTGATCCGCGCTTCTCGCGCGCTTCCTTTCCCCGCGGGCGCCGCGGTGCCTGCCCGGGCGCCTGTGTGCCGCCCACCCATCGCGCCGCCGCCATCGCCGGCGGCGCCCGAAAGACCTTCTCCCATGACACAAGCAAGCAACGCCAAGATTCCCGTCACCATCGTCACGGGCTTCCTCGGCAGCGGCAAGACCACGCTGCTGCGCCACATCCTCAGCAACGCCGAAGGCCGCCGCATCGCGGTGATCGTCAACGAGTTCGGCGAGTTGGGCATCGACGGCGAAATCCTGCGCGGCTGCGGCATCGGCTGCGACGACGAAGGCAACGAGCGCGAGGGCGCGCTCTACGAGCTGGCCAACGGCTGCGTCTGCTGCACGGTGCAGGAGGAGTTCCTGCCGGTGATGCTGCAGCTGGCCGAGCGGCGCGGCGAGCTCGACGCGGTGCTCATCGAAACCTCGGGCCTCGCGCTGCCCAAGCCGCTGGTGCAGGCCTTCCAGTGGCCGGATATCGCCAACATCTTCACCGTGGATTCGGTCGTCACCGTGGTCGACGGCCCGGCCGCCGCCTCGGGCCAGTTCGCCGAGAACCCGCAGGCCGTCGACGAAGCCCGCCGCGCCGATCCCAACCTCGACCACGAATCGCCGCTGCACGAACTGTTCGAAGACCAGCTCTCGGCCGCCGACCTCGTGGTGCTCAACAAGACCGACCTGATGGACGACGCGGCGCGCGCCAAGGTCGAGGCGATGGTGCGCGAAGAGCTTCCGCCCGAGGTGAAGATCGTCGCCGCCAGCGAAGGCCGGCTGCCGCTCGCGCTGCTGCTGGGCCAGGGCCGCGCGGCCGAGGCCACCATCCATCTGCGCGAGAGCCACCACGACCACGAGGAAGACCACGACCACGACGAGTTCGACTCGCTCGTGATCGAGCTGCCGCCCGTCGAGCGCGACAGCCTGCTCGCCGTGCTCGGCAGGCTGGTCGAGCAGCACACCATCTACCGCGTGAAGGGCTTCGTCGCCGTGCCGGGCAAGCCGATGCGCCTGCTGGTGCAGGGCGTGGGGCGGCGCTTCGACCACCACTTCGACCGCCGCTGGCGCGACGGCGAGGCGCAGCGCACGCGGCTGGTGTTCATCGGCGAAGACCTGGACGAAGGCGCACTGCGCAAGGCGCTCGAAGAGGCGGGCGCTGTCGCCACCGCCTGACGCCCCGAGCGCATGCACCTGCTGAGCACCCAGCCCGGACGCTTCGTCGAGGACGACAGCGTCGTCACCCGTCTCGACCAGACACCGGGCGACATCGTGGTGCTCAGCTCGGCCGACACCACGCTCGCGCTGCTCGCCGCCGCGCGCACCGCGCTGGCGGCCACCGACCCAGGCTATCCGTCGCTGCGGCTGGCCAACCTCATGTACCTGCGCCAGCCGGCATCGCTCGACCTGTATGTCGACGAAGTGCTGCAGCATGCGCGCGTGGTGGTGGTCGACCACCTGGGCGCCGAATCGGCCTGGGCCTACGGGCTGCAGCAGCTCGAGAAGCTGGCCAGGCGCAAGGGCCAGCAGCTCGCGATGTTCTCCGGCGACCTGCAGGAAGACGAAGACCTGCTCGTGCGCGGCACCCTGTCGCGCGACGTGAGCCGGCAGCTCTGGCAGTACATGCGCAGCGGCGGGGCGGGCAACGCGATGCAGTTCCTGCGCGCGGTGGCCTTCCACGGCCTGGGCCATGGCGAGGCCCCGCTGCCGCCGCGCAGCCTGCCGCAGGTGGCGCTGCATGTGCCGGGCGGCGCGGGTGCTTCGCACACGGTGGCCGGCATCGACGACCTGCGCAACCGCTGGCACGCCGGCGCGCCGGTGGTGGCGCTGGTGTTCTACCGGTCGCATCTGCTGTCGGGCAATACGGCCGCCTTCGATGCGTTGGCAGCGGCGTTGACCGCGCAAAGTTTGAACCCGCTGCCCGTCGCGCTCGATTCGCTCAAAGACTCGCTGTGCCTGTCCACGCTGCGCGAGCTGTGCGCGGAGCACGACGTGCAACTCGTGCTCAACACGACCGCATTCGCGGCGCTGGGGCAGGGCGGCCAGGGCGAGGGCGAGGGCGTGGAGCTCGCCGGCGACGCGCCCGTGCTCCAGGTCATCGTGAGCGGCGGCAACCGAGAGGACTGGCTGGCCGACAGCCAGGGCCTGCGCCCGCGCGACATCGCGATGCAGATCGCGCTGCCCGAGATGGACGGCCGCATCGTCACGCGGGCCGTGAGCTTCAAGGGCCTGTCGCACCGCTGCGAGCTCACGCAGACCGAGGTGGTGAACTACCAGCCCGAGCCCGACCGCATCGCCTTCGTGGCAGAGCTGGCGCGGCGCTGGTGCCGGCTGCGCAGCCTGCGCGCGGAAGAGAAGCGCATCGCGCTGATCCTTGCCAACTATCCCGGCAGCGAAGGCCGCATCGGCAGCGGCGTGGGACTGGACACGCCGGCCTCCGTGATGGCGATCCTGCACACGATGGCGGCCGAAGGCTATGCGCTGGGCGACCCCCCCGCGATGCCCGCCGACGGCGACGCGTTGATGCGCAGGCTGCAGGAAGGCATCGCCAACGACCCGTCGAAGTGGGCTTCGCGGCCGGCGTGGCAGAGCTTCGCGCTGGCCGACTACCGGGCGTGCCTGGCCCGGCTGCCCGATGGCATGGCGGCCGCCATCGACGAACGCTGGGGCACCCCCGAACAAGACCCGATGCTGCGCAACGGCCGTTTCATGATCGCGGGCCTGCGGCTGGGCCGCGTGTTCGTCGGCATCCAGCCCGCGCGTGCGCTCGGCAGCCTGGGCACCGCCGACTACGCGAGCTACCACGACGCCGAGCTGGTGCCGCCGCACAGCTACCTGGCCTTCTATTTCTGGCTGCGCGAGGCCTTCGCCATCGACGCGGTGGTGCACGTGGGCAAGCACGGCAACCTCGAATGGCTGCCCGGCAAGAGCATCGCGCTGTCGCAGTCCTGCTGGCCCGATGCGATCCTCGGGCCGTTGCCTAACGTGTACCCGTTCATCGTCAACGACCCGGGCGAGGGCGCGCAGGCCAAGCGGCGCACGCAGGCGGTCATCGTCGACCACCTCATGCCGCCGCTCACGCGCGCCGAGAACCACGGGCCGATGCAGGACCTGGAGCGGCAGGTCGACGAGTACTACGACGCGCTGCTGGTCGACGCGCGCCGCGCGAAGGTGCTGCGCGCGCAGATCCTCGCGGCCGTTCGCGCCCAGCATCTGGTCGAGGAACTGGGCATGCCCGGCGCGGAGGAAGACGACGCCGTGCTCGCGCGCGTGGACGCCTATCTCTGCGAGCTGAAGGAAACGCAGATCCGCGACGGACTGCACGTGTTCGGCGCTTCGCCGAGCGGTCGGCTGCGGCGCGACACGCTGCTGGCGCTGGCGCGCTATCCGGCTGCGGACGGCGTCGGCGCGAATGCCGGGCTGCTCGGCGCGCTTTCGCAAGACCTTCTGCCGGACGACGCCTTCGACCCGCTCGACATCGACGCGGCCCGGCCTTGGCAGGGCGCGCGCCCCGCGCTGCTGCAATCAGTGAGCACCGAGGCATGGCGGCACCAGGGAGACACGCGCGAGCGGCTGGAGCTGCTGGCGCAGCGGTTGCTCGAAGCCGGCGAGTACCCGCCCGGGTTGCCGAAGACAACAGCCGTGATGAGCCGCATCGCACAACGCCTGGCCCCCGCGCTCGACGCCTGCGGCGCGCAGGAGTTGCGCCAGTTGTCCCGCGCCCTGCAAGGCCGCTTCGTGCCGCCGGGGCCGAGCGGTTCTCCTTCGCGGGGCCGCCCCGACGTGCTGCCCACCGGCCGCAACTTCTACGCTGTCGACACCCGTGCTATCCCGACGCCCACGGCCTGGATGCTGGGCCTCAAGTCGGCCGCGCAGCTGGTGGAGCGGCACATGCAGGAGCATGGCGACTATCCGGTGGCGATGGGCCTGTCGGTCTGGGGAACGGCCACCATGCGCACCGGCGGCGACGACCTGGCGCAGGCCTTCGCGCTGATCGGCGTGCGGCCGAGGTGGGCGCCGGGCAGCCAGCGCGTGGTCGATTTCGAGGTGCTGCCGACGGTCGGGCTCGGGCGTCCGCGCATCGACGTCACGCTGCGCATCTCGGGCTTCTTCCGCGACGCCTTTCCCAATGCCGTACAGATGTTCGATGCAGCGGTGCAGGCCGTGGCCGCGCAGGAAGACGAGGACGAGGAGCGCAACCCGATCCGCGCGCGCATCCTGCGCGAGACCGCCGCGCTGCGGGCGCAGGGCATGGCGCCCGAAGCGGCCCGCACGCAGGCCGGCTGGCGAGTGTTCGGCTCGGCGCCGGGCAGCTACGGCAGCGGCTTGCAGCCGCTCTTCGACCGTGGCGACTGGCAAAGCGACGACGATCTGTCGAAGGCCTACGTCGGCGGTAGCGCCCATGCCTACGGACAGGGCAGCGACGGCGTGCCGGCGGCCGACGCGCTCAGGCGCCGGCTGCGCGCGATGACCGTCGTCATGCAGAACCAGGACAGCCGCGAGCACGACCTGCTCGACTCCAACGACTACTACCAGTTCCAGGGCGGCATGGCGGCCGCCGTGCGCCACCTGAGCGGCCGCCAGCCGGCCATGTACCACGGCGACCATGGCAACCCGCAGGCGCCGCGCGTGCGCACGCTGAAGGAAGAAATCGGCCGCGTCGTGCGCTCGCGCGTCGTCAACCCGAAGTGGATCGACGGCGTGAAGCGCCACGGCTACAAGGGCGCTTTCGAGATGGCCGCGACGGTCGACTATCTGTTCGGCTTCGATGCCACCGCGCGCGTGGTCGGCGACCACCAGTACGCCATGGTGGCCGACGCCTACGTGCTCGACGACGCCACCCGCGACTTCGTGAATGAACACAACCCGCGCGCGCTGCACGACATGCTCAGCCGCCTGCTCGAAGCCATGCAGCGCGGCCTCTGGCAATCGCCCGGCGACTACCGCGCCCGGCTCGAGAACCTGCTGCTCGACCACGAGCAGCGGATGGAAGGAAGCCTCCGATGACGATCACCGCCGCCGCCATGCCGGCGCCTTTTCCTTTTTCCGCGATCGCGGGGCAGCCGCACCTGCGCCAGGCGCTGCTGCTGGCCGCCGTCGATCCCGGCCTGGGCGGCGTGCTGATCGAAGGACCGCGCGGCACCGCCAAGACCACCGCGGCGCGCGCGCTTGCCGAATTGCTGCCCGACGCGCCCTTCGTCACGCTGCCGCTGGGCGCGAGCCTCGAGAGCCTGGTCGGCACGCTGGACCTCGGCCGCGCGATGGCGGGCCACGAACTCCAGTTCGCGCCCGGCCTGCTCGCGCGCGCGCACGGCGGCGTGCTCTACGTGGACGAGATCAACCTGCTGCCCGACGCGCTCATCGATTCGCTGCTCGACGCCGCTGCCAGCGGCGTCAACGTGGTGGAGCGCGACGGCATCTCGCACCGTCACGCCGCGCGCTTCGTGCTCGTGGGCACCATGAACCCGGAGGAGGGCACGCTGCGCCCGCAGCTGCTCGACCGCTTCGGCCTGTGCGTCCAGCTGCGCAACATCGACGACCCGTCCGAGCGGCAGGCCATCGTGCGTGCGCGGCTGGCCTTCGATGCCGATCCGCAGGGCTTTCGCGACAGGCATTCGCAGGCGCAGGACGAGCTGTCGGCGGCGCTGGTGCGTGCACGCGCGCTCGTGGCCGACGCGGCGGCGCTGCCGTATACCGATGCGGTGCACGAGGCGGTGAGCGCGATGTGCATCGCCGCAGCCGTCGATGGGCTGCGTGCCGACCTCGTGATGCTGCGCTCGGCCCGTGCTCTTGCGGCGTGGGAAGGTGCAGCGGCCGTCACGTCGGACCATGTGCAACGAGTGACCGAGGCCGTGCTGCTGCACCGGCGCAAGCCGGAGGCCGAAGCTCCCGCTCCTCGGACTGCGCCGCCCGAAGCGGGCGGCAAGGCCAGCAGCGATGCGGTCGGAAAGAACAGCACAGGCAGCGCGGACGACGGTGACTGGGGCGCCATGCCCCCCGAGCCCGTCGGCATCGAGCGCGTGAAGCCGCTGCGCCCGCTGATCGACTCGCGCCAGCGGCAGCCAACCCCAAAAAAAGCCTGAGCCTCCGGCACGCCGCACCGCCCGCTGGCGCACGCCAGGGCGACCGGAGGCAGGGCCCGCAAAGGGACGCATGGCACGGGCCCGCGAAGCAGGGCCCGGCCTTCGACTGGCCGCGCACTTTCGCGGCACGCGGCGCCGACCGGCTGCGCGCCGGGCATCTGCGCCATCGCCCACAAGAAGCGCGCAGTGGCGTGCTCCATTGCTTCCTGCTCGACTGCTCGGCCTCGATGCGCAACGACGGCAACCTGGCCCGCGCCAAGGGCCTGCTGCTGGCGCTGATGCAGGAGGCCTACCAGCGCCGCGACCATGTCGCGCTGCTGTGCTTCGCCGGCGAGATCGTCGAGCTGCGCCTGCCGCCACGCCGTGCCAGCGTCTGGAACGACGACTGGATCGCGCCGATCGCGGCCGGCGGCGGCACGCCGCTGGCATTGGGCGTGCGGCGCGCCGATCAGCTGCTCGCCAAAAGCGGAACCCGGCAGAACTGGCTGTGGTTGCTGACCGATGGCCGCAGCAGCGAAAGCCCCGAGCGGCCCGAGTCGGCCGATGTGGTGTGCGTGGTCGACTTCGAGGCGGCGCGCTTGCCGCTGCACCGCGCGAGGCAACTGGCCGAAAACTGGGACGCGCGCTATCTGGCGGCGGACGGCGCCTAGGCGGGCTGCACGCCAGCCGATGCCGCTTCGGACGGCGTTTCCTCTGGCGGCGCCAGCATCGTCCCCCTGCAGTTCGGCGAGCCGCAATGGCAGGGGTACTTCGATGGTGGCGAGCCGTCGTCCGCGGTGAGCGAGTAGTCGATGAAAAGCTCGTCGCCCGCGTCCACCGCCACCAGCGTCTGGAACTTCAGCACCAGTTCGCCGCCCTCGTCGTATTCCTCCACTGCCTCGCAGTTCGGCTCGCAGGAGTGGTTCAGGTGGCGGGTGGCGTTGCCGCCCTTGGCTCCGTCGATGGTTTCGTTGTTCGACAGGGTGAACAGGTAGGTGAGCTGGTCGTCCCAGACCTTGGTGGCGATCTCGGCCTTGGTGTAGCGGCGGCCTTCGTAGAGGCCGAGAAAAGCTTCGGCCGGCAGGTCGCGGGTGGCGAAGGCGCCGAGGCCGTGCACGCCGCTGGGGCCGACCCGGACGAAGGGAGTGGACGAGGTTCGCTTGTGGTGCTTCATGGAGGGGAGAAGGGGCCGTCGGGCGCGTTGTTGTTGGCGTTGTCTTGCCGCTGGAGTGTCGACGCTGTTTCGATCGGGCGGATGACAGTCATCTGCTCAGGGCCTGGGCTCGCCCAGAGACGCCAGGCAGCCCACGATCGCGTCGGCCGCCTCGTCGAGACGGGGGCCGGGGCGCATCATGAGGTCGAAGCGCGCCGAGGCGAAGCTGCACACCCGCCCGCGCTGGATGGCCGACATGGCCGACCAGCCGGGCCGCGAGGCCATGGCGGAGATCTCGCCGAGGGCCGAGACCATCAGCACGTCGGGGTTGGCGCGCACCACGAACTCGGGGCTCATCTTCGGGAAGGGGCCGAGCGTGCCCGGCACGGCATTGCCGAGGTCGAGGCGGGCCAGCGTCTCGCCGATGAAGGAGCTCTCGCTGGCCGCGGCCATGCCGCCATGCACCTCGAAATACACGCGCCGGCCCTGCCAGCCGGCCGGCACGCGGGCCCTGGCTGCGTCCAGCCCGGCGTCGAGCTTGCGCCAGTAGGCCTCGCCCGCGCCGGGGCGGCCGGTGGCGCGGGCCACGGTTTCCATCACTCGGCGCATGTCGGCGTGGGTCTTGGCGTCGAGCGCCAGCACCTTCAGGCCCAGCCGCTCCAGCGGCTCGGCGGCGCGGCTGCGAGGGCGCAGCAGCACCAGGTCGGGCTTGAGCGCGAGGATGCGTTCGACGTTCGCGTCGTCGATGCCGCCCACCTGCGGCAGCCCCTTCACCGAGGCCGGCCAGTTGGCATGGCGGTCGATGCCCACCAGCCGGTCGCAGGCGTCGAGCGCGCAGACGGTCTCGGTCAGCGAGGGCATCAGCGACACGATGCGCTTGGCCGGCGCCTGCAGCTCGACCGTGGTGCCCCGGTCGTCCTCCAGGCGGATGCCGGCGCCGTGGGATGCCGCGGCGCCGAGGCCCAGGGCCACGAAGGCGGCGGCCTTCGCGACCTGCCGGGCGGCGATGGAGGGGGAGAACGGGAGGGGCTGCAGGGTGGAGGAGTTCATCGGAACGGGCATCGTCGGCGCGCCGGCTATTGTCGTCGCGGCGCGCGCATGCGAAAGCGACGGGCCGCTTCTTCCTCGGCGCGCGCGTCGTACACCTCGCGCATCAGGCCGCGCATGTCCACCGGGCCGCTCTCCTGCGCGAAGCGGCCGGTCAGCTCCGTCTCGGGGCGCAGCTGGCCTCGCTCGTAGAGGTGCCAGATCTCCTCGCCGTAGTTCGTCTCCAGCAGCGCGGGAGCGAAGCGGCCGAAGAAGCCGCGCAGGTTGGCCACGTCGCGGAGCAGCATGCGCTGCGCGTGGTTGTTGCCTGCCGCATCAACCGCTTGCGGCAGATCGATGATCACGGGCCCGTCATTGGCCAGCAGCACGTTGAACTCAGAAAGGTCGCCGTGAACGATGCCGGCGCACAGCATGCGCACCACCTCCCTCAGCAGGCTGGCGTGGTGGCGCAGCGCGTCGCGGGGCGGGAAGGCCACGTCGCCGATGCGCGGGGCGGCGTCGCCATGGGCGTCGGTCACCAGATCCATCAGCAGAACGCCTTCGAGGAAGTTGTGCGGCGCGGGCACGCGCACGCCGGCAGCGGCCAGGCGGTAGAGCGCGTCGACCTCGGCACTCTGCCAGATGGCCTCGGTCACGCGCCGGCCGAAGCGCGTGCCCTTGGCCATGGCGCGCGTCTCGCGGCTGTTCTTCACGCGCCGGTTCTCGGTGTAGTCCACGGCCTGGCGGAAGCTGCGCCTGTCGGCTTCCTTGTAGACCTTGGCGCAGCGCGTTTCCTCGCCGCAGCGCACGACGTAGACCATGGCTTCCTTGCCGCTCATGAGCTGGCGCACCACGGAGTCGATCAGGCCTTCTTCGACCAGCGCCTGGAGCCGTTCGGGTACCTTCATGGGCGCACCTCCCGGCCGCGGAGATAGGCCCGCAATGTTTCGGTGCCCAGCTGGTAGAAGCCGTCGCGCCTGTATTCCGTGTAGCCGAGCCGGTGGTTGATGGAAAGCATCGGCGCGTTGACTTCGGCGTTGTGGGTGTAGGCCAGCGTCACTTCGGGGTGGCGCTCGTGCACGAGCTGCAGCATCGCGGCCTTCACGCCCTTGGCCAGGCCCTTGCCGCGCCATCGCCTGTCGACGGCGGTGAGCCGCTGGTGCATGCGGTCGGGGAATTGCCGGTTCCAGGAGGCCTCGCACACCGCGACCACTTCGTCGCCGTCGAGCAGCAGCACCAGGAAGTGTTCGCCGCCGCGCCGGTCCATGTCGGCGTACCAGTGCGGGAAGTCTTCCAGCTCGTAGCGCAGCGGAGGGCGATCGAGCAGCGTGGTGGGCGCATCGCTCAGCAGCACGGAGAGCGGCGCCATCAGCGTCGCCAGGCGCTCCATCGGCACACGGCCCGCATGCACTTCGGCGCGCAGGCCGTGAGCGGGTGCGAAGCCATCGGCCTGCCAGCGTGCGAGCTCGCGCCAGTCGAGATCCGCGAGATACATGCGGTTCTCGATGCTGCGGTGCTTCTGCGTGGCGCCGACGGCCTGCAGGAATGCGTGGCCCTCGGGCAGGTGGGTCTTGATGGTCGCGACGGTCTTGCCGCGCGCTTCCATCAGCTCCAGCAGCGCGCGAAGCAGGGCGCTCGCCACGCCCTGGCGCCGGTGCGGGCGCAGCACGCCGCCCCAGGTTTCGAGGAAGGGCGCGAAGGCCTCGTGCTCGGGCGTGCCTTCGCGGCGGAAGCTCGCGCTCAGGCTGCCGATGAATTCGCCATGCGCTCCGACGGCCAGCACGCGGTGGAACTCGTACAGCGGATTGAAGCGCAGCACGTTGTGCCGGGTATCGGCATCGGGGGCGATGGGGTCGCCGGGAAAGTCTTCCGTGGCGCGCACTCGCCAGTAGGTCAGGAAATTGGCCCAGTCGGCTTCGCTCGCGCGCTGGGGATCGAACACCGTTGTCACGGTATGCCGCGCGTTCGCGGCACTGTTTTCAAGCATGGTTGCTGCCTTGATTCGACAAATGAACGGGGCACCACAGGCACTGGCGTGCCTGCGGCGGCGTCTTGTTTGAATCGGGGCGGTTCGGTGGGCGCTGCGGCCGGTGAGGGTGGCCGCGACGGCTGACCGGCTAGGCGGTCGGCGCTTGCTGTTGAACGATCAGTTCAGATGAGGCCCGACAAACCGCACGATATGGGGGGCATGAATTACGGCGTTTTCCATCTCGTACCTCCTTTGCTGCGTGGTTGTCGAAGCTGTGAATGTAGCGGGCTTGCCGCGTGCTGTGAAGTGCCGCGCGGTTTTGACACACGCGCCGGTTCATTGCGTGGTGCCGGGCCGATCGATTCGATAGACGAAATGCGCGGTGCCGTCGATCGGGTTGTCGGGCGTGAGCGGCCCCTCGGCCACGCGATGGAAACCGGCGCGCTCCAGCACGCGAGAAGAGGCCGCGTTGGCGGCCGACACCGGCACCACGATGCATGGTGCAGCGGGGTAGTCGCGCCATGTGGCATCGACCAGCGTGCGGATCATCGCCGCGCCCAGGCCGCGTCGCAGCGCATCGGGCTCGCCGACGAAGTAGTCGATGCTCAGTGCCGGGCCCGGCACTTCCACCAGCGGCGAGAGTTCGTCGATGTAGCCGGGGTTGTCCTCGAAGGTGTAGCGCTGCACGAGGCCGAAGTCGCGGCCTTCGGTGGAGGCGATGTAAATCTCGGCCGTGTCGATTCCATCCACCGACGGGCCGAAGTCGTGCTCGATGGCTTCCTGCGATGTCTCGTGGTTCCACCAGCGCGCCACATGCGGCTCACTGAGCCAGCGCGACAGCATCGCGAAGTCGGCACGCGAGAGCCGGCGCAGCGTGATCGGTGCGTCGGCCCTGAACATGCCTTCAGTTCTTCATGCTGTGGACCAGGGAGGCCAGCGCCGACGATATGAAGATCGCCACGATGAAGCGCAGCCAGCCCGACTTGCGCTGCACGAAGTTGTCGATGGCGACGCCGCCCGTCATCAGCCAGATCAGCGGACTGGTTCCCGAGAGGAAGACGCTGACGACGTACAGGGCCTGCAGCATCATGCTGGCGACCCAGCCGATCTGAGAGAGGGCGCCCGGTGCTTGCTTTGCAGCCGGCGCGGCAGCGGGCTGTGCCGTGGCGGGCGCGCTCGCTGGTGCCGGGCCGGCTGTGACCGGTTGCGGGCGTGCCGCTTCGCGCTGCGCCTTCTTTTCTTCCGCGATCTGCTCGGCCGTCTTCTCCAGCACCGGGACGGCCGCTTCCGCCGGCTGCCACCACGCCGGCCATGGCGCCTTGCCCGCGGCGGACTGCTTGCGGAACTCGCCTGCGCCGAGCCTGCGCTGCGATGCCTGCGTCTTCGGTGCAGCACCGCCTTCGTGCTTCGCCGCCAGCGCGCGAACGCGCTGCAGATAAGGCTCGGCGCGCGCCGCATCGGTCATCGCGATGAAGTTGGCATAGCCGCGCAGCGCGCCGATCACGTCGCTGTTGCCGTTCCATTGCAGGCCCTGCGGGCCGTTGCGCTCGGCCTGGTGCAGCACCGCGCGGAAGCGCCGCAGGGTGTCGCGGTCGACCGAGAGCTTGTCGTTGACGACGATGCCCGTCACATGCTGCTGGCGGTGCTTTCGCATCACCTGCTGCTTGTCGGGGTGCAGCGTGAGGCCCTCGCTGGCCACGATCTGCTTCGCGCGCCACAGCAGCTTGGCCGTGTCGCGGCTGTGCTCGGGGCCTGCCGAGAACGTCAGGTCGTCGGCGTAGCGCGTGTAGCGAAAGCCCAGCTTCGCCGCACTCGCCGACAGACGGGCGTCGAGCCGGCGGCACAGCAGGTTGGTGATCATCGGGCTGGTGGGCGCGCCCTGTGGCAGCACGCGGTCACCGCGCGCGACGAAATAGCGGTTGCCGTCGAGCTGCACCTCGTCGGTCGGCGCCTCGGTGCACACCAGTGCCAGCAGGCTCGCCACCTGCGACGAGTAGCCGAGCTGGCGGAACACGCCGCGCACGCGGCGCATGCCGATGGAGGGGAAGAAGTCCTTCAGGTCGAGGTTGATGACCACGTCGCGGCCCACGTGCGGTGCGGCGTTGGTGAGGATCGAGCGGCCCGGCACGAAGCCGTGCGCGGCCTCGTGCACCGGCATCTTCGCGAGGATGTTGTCGAGCACCCAGTACTGCGCGCGCTTCAGCCGCGGCATGGGCGCGGAGATGTGGCGCTCGCCGCCGCTCTTCTTGGGCATGGTGAAGCGCTGGTAGTGGCTCACGCTCGACACCTCCCGATGCCATGCGAGAAAACGCAGCTCGCCCAGGCCGATGCCCATGGCCTGCGCGAGATCGCTCGCGTGGTCCAGTGCGGGCAGGGCGTTGCGGGCCAGCGCCTGGCTGTCGCTGTGCGCGTCGTTGAGGCCGCCGGAGACGCCGTCGCCCACGTAGAGCAGCTCGCGCTGGCGCCGCTCGTGCCATGCAACGGCGCGCGCGTGGCGGCCCTGTGCTGCGCGCTGGCGGGTTTCCTCGCGGCGCTCGCGGGCACGGGCCATGCGCTCCTTGCGCATGATCTTCAGGGCCCGGTCGCGGTCCTCGATGCCGCGCAGTTCGCTGCCGAGCTTCGAGAGCGCCGCCTGCAGCTCGCCCTCTCGGCGGATCAACTGCTCCTCGACCGTAGGCTGCACTGCGTCGCGCGGCCAGAAGCCCAGGCGCTGCATTTCCTCGAGGACGACTTCCTGCTTGGAACTCTTGCGGATGCGCTCGTACAGCTCCTCGCGGGTGAGCGCGGAGTCGGGAATGGAAGATGAAGAAGAGGAGGCGGGAGACTGCATGGTCATGGCGCTGCGCCACCGGCCGATGCACTGCTGGAAGAGAAAGGTTGCGAACGAAGCGGGAATCTCGTCGAAGAGCCTCGGGACTGGAGGGCTCCACTCGACGCCGGATGGCCATGGTGACGCCGATGAGCTTCGAGGAAGCCGCACTGTTGTCGCGTCACCATGGCCATCCGGCACAGTGAAGAGACGTCCAGTGACGCTTGGGAAGTGCTGTATGCGAGGGCGGCGATACGCCGACCGGATTGCAAGAGCCTTCCCGCTCCGTTCGCAAAAAGCAGTGTATCAGCCGATGTGGGCGGTGGTCCTTTCCTGGTCTGTCGTTGTTGTTGTCGTCGTGTTCGCGGTGATCGAAGGCGCGGCCGACAGGCGCAGCGCGAGCATGTGCTCGCACGGCCCCTTGGTCATGCGGTGGCGCACGAAGTGGCTGCACTGGCATTCGCCCGAGGCGACGCGCTGGTCGGCGTCGAGCTGCAGGCTCATGAAGTACTCGCGCTGCCCGGACGCGCCCTTGCACTTGCCGCTGATGGAAACGCCGCCGTCGGCGCGCGCCTGCGTCTTCACGCCCGCGATGCGGCGCGCGCGCACCAGTTCGGCCGCGGCTTCCTCCTCGGGGCTGGCGTAGCGCAGCTTGTCCATGGGCAGCGGCTCGCGGCTGAGCTCGCGCAGCCGCCACACGCCGTGCGCGATGTCGTACACCACGCGCCCTGCCTGCACGTAGCCGCCGAGCGCGGCATCGACCGTGAGCGTCGAAAGACCCGTGGCCGCCGCCAGCTCGGCGGTGGTGGCGCGCCAGCGTTCGCCCAGCGCCGCGAACACGCGCAGCAGGCTGTCCTGGTCGACCGCCTGCCGCGGCTGCAGCAGTTCGAAGTGGCCGTTGCGCGACCAGTCGTTGGCGGTCCAGCCCGAGAGGCCGAGGGTGAATTCCATGTCGGGCATCTGCGCGACCCAGAAGCTGGGCATGCCGGTGCCCAGCAGGTGCACGGTGAAGCCCTGTGCCACCGGCACCAGGCGTTCGAGCTGCAGCAGGCGGCGCCGGCCCCACACGCGGATGTCGATGTCGGCGGCGGCACTGTGCGTGGAGCGCGGGCACACCAGCTCGTGGCCCCAGGGCTCGAACACGATGCGCACTGGCTGCCCCGGCCGCAGCACGAAGCGCAGCGAACGCGGGCCCACGCGTTCCTTGCGCCGGCGCAGCACCAGGCAGATGTTGTGGATGTCCATCGGGTGCAGCTGCAGCCGGTGCGCGGGCAGCAGCATCGCGCTGCTCACCTGCAGGAAGCCGCGCACCCAGCTGTCGGGCACGTCGATCTTGGGCTCGTGGAAGGCCGGATCGTTGTCGCTCTGAACCTGGAAGCCGCCGGGGTCGATGGCCAGCCGCGTCGTCTTGTAGTCGCGGATCTTCTGGAACTCGTCGTACAGCGACTCCGAATAGTCGACGTTGGTGGTGCCGTACGCATGGTCGCTCACCCGGTCGAACACGTCGTGGCTGCACGCGAACATGCCGTAGCTCGACTCGTCCTGGCTGAAGCACTCGAAGAACACGCGGTCGGGGTGCACCGTGATGACCGGGTCGAGCACGAACCACGCCTCGCGGTTGACCTTGTAGAGGTGGTCGAAGTAGCGCTTCTGCGCGCTCATGAAGGGCTGCAGCACCGACTGCTTGCGCTTGCGCAGCTCGGCCAGCTCCGTGCTGATGGGTTCCATCTGCGCCTTCAGCTCGTCGCTGCGCGCCATGAACTGCGCGAGCAGCTGGCCCTCCTGCCCGGCCAGCCATTCGAGGTACGCGCTCTTGTCGCGCGGCTTGAAGCGCAGGTCGCCCACCACCACGTCGTGCAGTGCCGACATGCCTTCGCGGAACGGCAGGTGGCGGTTGATGTCGGCGACGAAGTGCACCGGCGCGCGCAGCGTATCGGGCGCGAACTGCAGCGCGGTGCTGTTGGCCGTGTGCTGTGCGCCTGAATGGCCGAAGTAGCGGTACTGGAATCTCATGCGGCGGGCCCTCCGGTCAGGGCGGAGGAAGAGGGCGGAGGCGCGCGGCGCGGCGCGATGCTGCGCACCGGCGCAGTCTGCAAGGGGTTGTCCAGCCCGGGGAAGGCTTCCTGGATGCTGCGCAGCCCGGCCACGTATTGCGCGCGCTCGGTGATCGCGCCTGTCACGGCCTGCCGTGCGAACACGCGGGCGACGATGCGCGCGATGTCTTCCGAGTGCATCGCCTGCGCGGCCAGGAACTCCATGACGCGCGCCTTGGCCAGCCGGCCCCGGTTGGCCTGCGAGAGCACGCTGAGGAAGTACGGCTCCAGCCGCGCGAGCACGTCGGCATTGCGGCTCGCGGCCGAGGCCAGCCAGTTGGTCACGAAGAGCTGCATGCCCGGCGAGGGATGCTGGCTGAGCTGCAGCATGTAGGTGGTGACGTCGGTCACGTCGAAATGCGTGGTGAGCAGCTCGCGGCCCAGGCGCTGGGCGCCCGCGTCCTTGTGGTCGCACAGGCGCACGAGCAGCGCGGGCGTCCACAGGCTGGATTCGCCCTGGGCGCCGAACCACTGGCGCGCCCAGTCGCGCGCGTCGTCCCAGCGGCTGTCGAATATGCGCAGCGCGTCGCCGAGTTCGGCGAGGGTGCGTTCCGGCCTGGCGGCCAGTTGTTCGGTGGCCCACTGGCGCGCGGCGGCGGTGTCGACAAGGCCGAAGCTCGCGGTCTGCAGCACGCTGAAGCTGAGAGCGTCCTGCTGAGGCAGCAGCCATGCGCCCAGGCGCTGCGCGCCCTTGCTGCGCGCTTCGAGCAGGCGCAGCGTCACGGCGGGCTCGCCGCGGCGCGTGTGCTCGGCCAGCGGGCCGCACAGCCATTGCAGCAGCGAATCGAACACGCCCTCGGCGGCTTCGGCGCGGAACAGCTCGTCGCGCAGCAGCGGCATCAGCGCGGCGGCGAAGGCCGGGTGCGCGGGCAGCAACTGCGCAAGGCGCGGTGCGACGGCGGCACGCACGACCGGCATCGGGCTGCTGCAGAAGGCGGCAAAGAGTTCGGGCTGGGTGACCAGCGACTCGTCGGGCAGCGATGTGAAGAGCCGCACGCCGGCACCGCGCAGCCGCTCGTCGTCGGACTGCAGCAGCCGAGTGAGCACGCTCACCGGCAGCCCCTGCACCGAGGCCGGATGCAGCAGCAGCCACTCTGCGGCGGTGCGCACGACGTCGGGGCTCGCATGATCGAAGAGCGCCAGCAGCCTGTCGAGCGGCGCCTTGGCGGCAGCCGTGCGCAGCAGGCCCTGCAGCGCCCATTGCAAGTTCTCGCAGATGGCGTCGAGCTGCGGCTGCGCGGCATCGCAGGCCGACAGCCACGAGAGCAGTTCGGAGGCGAGCACATCGAGCGTCGAAGGGTTCGGCGCGGCGGCCTGCAGCAGCAGGCGTGAGGCGCGGCGCACTTCGGCGTCGGCCGAGGTCAGCAGCATCAGCAGCAGGCCGACCTGCTGGCTGTAGAGGCCCGGGTCCTGCCCGATGTATTCGAGCGCGAGCGTGCGCGCCTCGGCCAGCGGGGAGCCCAACAGCGCGGGCAGCCAGGGCAGGGGGGCTTCGCCCGCCGCGATGCGCTGGCGTGCGATGCCCAGCGCGAAGCGCGCCGTGTCTTCCCAGGTGCTGGCCAGCAGGCGCCAGACCGTGGGCGCTTCGAGCGCTTCGCAGAAGGGCTTGTTGTCCTGCAGCGCGCGCGCGGCGAAGGCGTGCACGGCGGCGCAGCGGCCCTGCTGCATCAGCTGCAGCAGTGCCTGCGGATGGCGATCCCAGCGTTCGGGCCAGGCTTCGGTGCGGTTCAGGCGCTGCGCGGGCAGCGGCGTGCCGCGGCGCCACTGCAGGCCGCCACGCTGTGCTTCCCATTCGGGGTCGTGGCGATGCAGCAGCTGCATCAGCACCAGCCAGCGGCTGTAGGGGCCGGTGTGCCAGCTGCGCGGCTCGGGCGTCCAGCGCGACTCGCGCTGTTGGCCGGCGGTGCCGGCTTCGGCGTCGTCGGCCGCGAGCAGCACGCCCATGGCGAGCCGGAGCCAGTCGGCTTCATCGGCCGCGCCGGCCAGGGCAAGCCTGCGCAGGTTGCGCCAGGTGCGGCGGCGCAGGTAGTCGCGCGTGCGCTGGCTGTAGGCGAGGCGGCTGTCGGGCCGCACGATTTCCTTCGCGATTTCGACGTAGCGTCCGTTGACCTGCGCCCAGCGACCGCCGGTGCGGAATGCCGCGCGCTGCGTTTCGAGGCGCTGGTGCAGCACGCCGAGCAACTCATAGTCGCCCGCGAACTCCGCGCCCTTGTAGAGGCGCCGCCATGCGCGGAAGCTGCCGGCCGCGAGCTGCAGCGTCGGCGCGATCTGGAGCAGCGCGGCATGCGCGAGCCCGTCGGCGCGGCGGCCTTCGAGCAGCGACAGGTCGAAGAGCTGCTCGACCCAGACGGCGTACTTCAATCCGTTCCAGAGCGCCGGGTCGGCCAGATGCTGCTGGAGCAGCGGCATGGACTGTGCGATGGGCACTTCGCCCATCGCGGCCCAGGCGCGTCGTAGCGGGGCGGGCCAGTC
This sequence comes from Variovorax sp. V15, assembly GCF_041154425.1. Lineage (NCBI taxonomy): Bacteria > Pseudomonadati > Pseudomonadota > Betaproteobacteria > Burkholderiales > Comamonadaceae > Variovorax > Variovorax sp. V15. The sequence goes on along the minus strand of NZ_AP028659.1, from coordinate 4,043,398 downwards.
GTCGATGATGCGCGCCGCCTCGGCTGCGCGCTGCTCCTCGGGCCAGAGTGCGAGCGCTGCCCATCGCGCGGCGCGCGTGACCACCGGCGTGCGTCCGCGCTTCGACAGCTCGCGCATCGCCTCGAAGGCGCCAGCGTCGCCGCATCGGCCGACGGCCCAGGCGATGCAATAGTCGAGCATCGGCTCCCCGGTCTCGATGTGGTCGATAAGCTGCGGCACGGCGGCAGCGAGCCGGCGTTCCCCGATGCGCCACACGACTCGGGTGCGGCGCACCGGGGGCAGCAGCCGCCATGCGTCGGGGCGGATGGCTGCCAGCAGCACGGCGTCGCCGGGGTGCGCGATGGCGGCAGCGGTGGGCGGGGTTGCCGCCGGAGCCGGTGCGGCGGAGCCTTCGGGCACATAGCCCTGCGCGATCTGCGCGGCAACGGCATGCTCGAATGCGGTGCTGGCTGCCTCGAAGGGCAGCGGCGACGGGGTGAAGACCGTTTCCTTCCATTGCAGCCCGTCGCGGCTGGTGCTCACGTGCACCACATGGCCGGGAGCTTCCGGCAGGGCGAACAGTTCCACTGTGCTGAAGCCGGCGGCGCCTGCCACGCCGGGCTTCGTGCGGATCAATTTCTCTGAGCGAATGCGCTTCACGCGGAGGCCTCCCCTGCCTTCGGTTGGTGCTTGTGCTGCTTTCTTGTGTCGCCGCGCATCTTAGCGGGCGTTTGCAGAGTTCACCGCGATCACTTCGCTCTTGCCTGTGTAGCATGCGCGCTCCGGCAACCACGCAGCGATTCTCCAGATGTCGAACACCGCGCAGACTCCGCAGTCGAGCTTTCTCTACTTCACGGGCGCAGGCTCGGACAAGGTCTACCAGGTGCACCTTCGGCCCAAGGGCGACGGCTGGGTGGTCGACTACGGCAATGGCCGGCGCGGCGGCACGCTTTCCACCGGCACCAAGACCAGCAGCCCGGTCGCCTACGAGGCCGCGCTGAAGATCTACGACAAGGTCGTCAAGGAGAAGACTTCCAAGGGCTACACGACCGACCAGTCCGGCGTGCTCTACACCTCCACCGACCTTGCCGGCCGCGTGAGCGGGGAGCTGCCGCAGCTGCCCACGCTGATCCTCGAGGAGCAGGCCGCGCGCTACTTCGACGACCCCGGCTGGGGCCTGCAGGAAAAAGCCGACGGAGAAAACCGCATCCTGCTGATCGAGGGCGAGACTGTGCGCGGCACCAACCGGCGCGGACTGTTCGTCGACATTCCGCAGGCCTGGGTCGCAGCGGCCGCAGCACAGCCTGGGCGCACCGTGATCGCGGGCGAGCACGTGGGCGATGCCTTCATGGCCTTTGACCTCCTGGAGTTGCACGGCGAGGACCTGCGCGGCGCGCCCTTCATCGAGCGATTCGGCCATCTGCGCACGGTCGCGCCGTCGATGCCGTGGATCAGCCTGCTCGAACTCGAGCTCACGGCCGAGGGCAAGCGCCGCCGTGCCGCCGAGCTGCTGGCCGCGCACGGCGAAGGCTATGTGCTCAAGTCGCTCGACGCACCCTTCGCCGCGGGCCGCAGCACGAGCAGCCTGAAGTTCAAGTTCAACCAGAGCGCGACCTGCGAAGTGATCCGTGTGAACGCCCAGCGCTCGGTGGCCGTGGGACTGCGCGACGATGGCGGCGAGATGGTCGATCTGGGCAACGTGACGGTGCCACCCAACGAGGCGCTGCCGGCCGTGGGCGCGCTGGTGGAGGTGCGCTATCTCTACCGCTATGCCGGTGGCAAGTTCGAGCAGCCGGTCTACAGGGGGCAGCGGCCGGACATGACGGCGGAAGACGCTGTGTTGTCGCAGGTCACGCGCATCAAGGACCGAAGCTCGGCGGTCGACGACGAGGCCGCCTGAGGCGGATTGTTCAACCCAGCGCCGCGTGCAGCCTCGCGGCGAGCCGGTTGGCCTCGGCGGCGGTCGCGATGTTGGTGAAGCCCATCAGCAGGCCCTGCGCGCCGGGCCCCGAGACGCCGCGTGCCGACAGCGGCTGGCAGTTGAGCCCCGCCTGCTGCGCGCGGCGGGCCAGCGCGACGTCATCTTCCTCGCGCCCGTCGAAGCGCGCGATGAGGTGCATGCCGCCGCTGCGTAGGTCGAGGTGCACTGCATCGCCGAAAGCCTTCTGCAGCGCGGCAACGAGCATCGCGCGGCGGCGCGCGTAGAGCAGGCGCATCTTCTTCAGGTGGCGCGGGAAGTGGCCCTCGCGCATGAAGTCGGCCACCACTGCCTGCGTGCTCTGCGGGCTGCCGTTCGACCATGTGCGCGCCGCTTCCTCGAAGCGCGGGCACAGCGATTCGGGAACGACGAGGTAGCCCAGCGCCAGCCCGGGGAAGAGCACCTTCGAGAAGCTGCCGGCGTACAGCACGCGGTCGTGGCCATCCAGGCTTTTGAGCGCGGGCAGCGGTGCGCCGGCGTAGCGGTACTCGCCGTCGTAGTCGTCCTCGACGATCCAGGCGCCGGCTTTCGAGGCCCAGTCGAGCAGCTGGAGCCGCCGCGCGAGCGTCATCGACACGCCCAGCGGTGCCTGGTGTGAAGGCGTCACGATAGCCATCCGGGCTTCGGGCGCCTTGCGCAGGCCGCGCGCGACGACGAGGCCGTCTTCGTCCACGGGCACCGGCACCGTGCGGTGGCCGGCAGCGCGCAACACCTCCTGCGTCGGCGGAAAACCGGGGTCCTCGATCCACACGCGCTCGTCCTTCTTCAGCAGCGTGCGCGCGACGAGCGCGAGCGAGGCGCGGTAGCCGCCCGTCACCAGCACCTGCGAGGTATGGCACGAGACGCCGCGCGACACCTGCAGGTAGGCCGCGATGGCTTCGCGCAGCGGCGGGTAGCCGCCGGGGTCGCCGTAGAACATGTCGGCCGCGTTCATGGCCCGCGCGCGGCGGGCGGCGAGGCGCGACCACAGCTTGCGCGGAAACGCATCGAGCGCCGGGATGCCCAGCTGCATGAGCGGTGGCTCGCCCGGGTGCTTGAGCGCATCGGGCGCCGGCTTGTCGATGCCGCGGGGCGGCTCCCGCCTTGCCGGCCGATGCTGCGGCAGCGATGGCGACACCACCGTGCCCGCCTGTCCGCGAGAAGAGAAATAGCCTTCGCCGGTCAGCTGGTTGTAGGCGGCCTCGATGGTGCCGCGCGCCACGCCGAGTTCGGCCGCGAGGCTGCGCGCCGAGGCGACGCGGTCGCCGGGGCGCAGCGTGCCTTGCTCGATGGCGCTGCGGTAGCGCTCGTAGATCTGCCGGAACAGCGGCGTCGTCCTGGCCCGGTCGATTCCCGGTACGTCCTTCGGTGCTTGGGGCTGGGTCATCATGGCCTGGTCGTTTCGGCGATTCTTGGCTCTTTTGGATGGGGCATCGTAGACCTAAGCTCGTCCTCATGGACAGCCTGGAAGGAAGAATGCAATGAGCGAGAAGGTATTTCTGGCGGGAGCGACCGGCGCGGTGGGCGTCGCGCTGATCCCGATGCTGATCGAGGCGGGCTACACCGTTCACGGCAGCACCCGGCGCGCGGACCGGGTGGGCGCATTGGAAGCGATGGGCGTGCACCCGGTCGTCGTCGACGTGTTCGACGCGGCGGCCCTGCGCGAGGCGCTGGTGCGCATCGCGCCCTGGGGCGTGATCCACCAGCTCACCGACCTGCCCAAGGACCTGGACCCGGCCCGCATGGCCGATGCCGCCGTGCTCAATGCGCGAGTGCGCACCGAGGGCACGCGCAACCTCGTGGCCGCGGCGCAGGCGGCGGGCGCGAAGCGGCTGGTGGCGCAGAGCATCGCCTGGGCCTACGCGCCGGGGCCGAAGCCCTTCACCGAAGCGCAGCCGCTGGACATCGGGGCCGAAGGCGCGCGCCGCGTCAGCGTGGGCGGCGTGGCCGCCCTGGAGCAGAGCGTGATGGGCGCACATGGCATGACCGCCACGGTGCTGCGCTACGGCCAGCTGTACGGGCCGAACACTTCGACCGAGACATCCAAGGGCCCGAGCCCGCTGCATGTGGAAGCCGCCGCGCGAGCCGCCTTGCTGGCGCTGCAGCGCTCCATGGGCGGCATCTTCAACATCGCGGAGGACGGCAACGAAGTCAGCAGCGAGAAGGCGAAGCAGGCGCTGGGCTGGCGGGCCGAGGCGCGGTCGGGAGCCACGCCGTGAATGCGCTGCCGCTGTTGATGCGGCGCCGCGCGGGCATCGGCTTTGCCGCGCTGGCGTTCGTGGCGGCGGGCTGGGCCTTGCTGCCGCATGCGAGCAGGCAGTCGACGGCGCGGCTCATCGACGACATCTGCAGCACCGTGAGCCGCCCGATGTTCTCGTCGGCGCCCGCGCCCGAAGGCTCCGCCGCCGCCGCGCGGCCGCGCACCTCGGTGAAGGTGATCTCCTGCGAGGCGCTGCCCCATGTGCCCGGCAAGTCGGTGACCACCGCCATCGTCGACTTTCCGCCCATGGCCTATTCACCGGCGCACCGGCACCCGGGCTCGGTGACCGCGATCATTCTCGAAGGCACGGTGCGTTCGCAGCTCGCTGGCGGACCGGCGGGCGACTACAGGCCGGGAGAAACCTTCTTCGAGCCGCCCGGCACGCTGCACCTGTTCGCGGAGAACCCCGATCCGGTGAAGCACGCCAGGCTGGTGTCGGTGTTCGTGACCGAGGAGAACTGCGGCCCGCTGGTGCTGCCGCCCTGATCAGGCGGTCGCTTCGAAGGCCGCGTGATACGCGACTGTGCCCGATGGCATCGTGCCGTTCAGGAGCAGCGCCTGGAAATACTGCGGCGGTACGCCGGGGTAGACCAGCGCGGGCGTTGCCGCGAAGCCGAAGCGGCCGTAGTAGGCCGGCTCGCCCAGCACCACGCAGCCGGCCGCGCCCAAATCGCGCAATGCAGCCAGCGCCTTGTTCACGAGCTGCACGCCGATGCCTTGCCCTTGATGTTCGGGCGCAACCGAAACCGGCCCGAGCCCGTACCAGCCGGCCGAGTCGTCCGAGATGCGCACCGGCGATATGGCGACATGGCCGACGACTTGCCCGCCGGCAATCTCGGCAACGAGCGAGACGGAAAGCTGGCCGGCACTGCGCAACGCGTTGACGATGAATTGTTCGGTGCGGCTCGAGTGCCCGGCATCGAGAAATGCCGCGGCCGTCACTGCCTCGATGGCTGGCGCGTCGGACGCCGCTTCGTTCCTGATCGTGATGTTCATCGTGGTCTTGCGGCTGCCGGCTATCGCATCTTCTCGCCGTCGCGCACCGATTCGACAGCGCCGTTGTAGAACCGGACGATGCCGAGGAAGTTGCCCTGACCCCGGTGGTACACCCAGTCTTCCATCGGCACGCACTGCTGCGTCACCACCTGCTGCGCCGGGCCGCCCGGGTAGGGCGAGAGCACCCACGCCACCTGCGGCCGGGGCACGCAGACGAACTCCTTCGACATCGGCTCGCCGCATTTCTGCACCACCGAGAACTTGGAATCGCCCACGCCGGAAAGCGTGCCGCCGCAGCTCAGCGACTGGGCCGATGCGCCGTCGGCATGCATGAGGGCGAGAAGACAGAAGAGGGCGCTTGCGGCGAATGTGCGCATGGTGCGAATGGACTCCTTCTGCGGGCTGGGACCGTGGCCGGCTCCGATAGTTTCCCCGGGCTTCATCAGGACCTCGGCCCGCGCAGTCTGGCGACTCCCAAGCCCAGTGCGATGGCCGCGCAAAGAAAGACAAGCAGCGTCAGCCAGATAGAGCGCGTGAACGCATAGGTTCCCAGCGCCGCGCTCGAAGACAGCGCGACAGCCAGCCATTCGAGCACCGGATCGATCCAGCTCCTGGGTTTGCTCTTGCGTTCCTCCGCGTGCCGGGCGCTTCGTTGTTTGCGAGGCGCTCGCTGGCTCGGGTCGGGAAAGATGGCTCTCACCGCCGGCGTGGGCCAGGGGCCGCCCGGCGAGGCGCCGATGCCCGCGAGCTGCCAGACCGGGTCGGTGTCATGGCGCGAGAGATCGGACACGAGCCCGGCGAGTGCGCCGGTGTCGTTCAGCTTGTCGACGAGGGCCAATTCGGAGCGAAGCCACGGCTCGGCATCGGCGGCATCGGGCAGGCCTTCGGTCCGCAGCAGGATGTGGTCCGCGAAGCCTTGCGCGGTCCAGGCCTCGAAGCCTTCGTAGAGAGGCCTGTATCGCTCGCCGATGGCCGCGACGATGGCTTCGCGCCGCGCAGCGAGCCGCGACAGCGCCGTGGCCTTGTCCGTGACTAGATAGGGGTAGGCGGTTTCGGGGCCGTAGTCCTGCAGGCACTCCTCGCGTTCGATGGCGCTGTCTTCGTCATCGATGTCGTAGGCCTCGACGAAGCGTGCGTGGCGGATGTCGCCTTCGCTGAAGAGCGCCCGCCAGAACAGCGGGAAGAAGGCGTTGGCCTCCAGTTCCCCGCCGTGGCCGAAGAGGCCGCGCCACTCGTTGCGGCTGCCTTCGGGCATGCGTGGCAGCTTCGAGCTGGAAAGGTAGACGGGGTGGGACATCTTTTTCTTCTTCGCTCCAGGATGGCCCCGGGAGGGGGCGGGCGCCATCTTACGGGCGGATGCGCGGATTACGCCCTTGCAATCCGCGCGAAAGGCGCTGGCCGGATGGGCTTTCCAGAATTCGATGCGTCGGTCTGACTTCTTTCTTATTCATTCGCCAATCGTCCATCGCCACTTCAAGGAGCATCGAATCATGAAACACGCATTCCTCGCCACCTCCGCCTTCGCAACGCTGCTGGCTTTGTCTGCCACCGGCGCGTCGGCCTCGGGCTCGCACAGCGACGCCATCGGCAAACCCGGCGTGGCCGCCAAGGCGACCCGCACGGTCGAGGTCGACATGACGGACAGCATGCGCTTCACGCCCGCCAACATCACGGTCAAGAAGGGCGAGACCGTGCGCTTCGTCGTGAAGAACTCGGGCAAGCTGAAGCACGAGCTGGTGCTCGGCACCGCGCAGGAACTGAAGTCGCACTACGCCGCGATGATGAAGAACCCCGAGATGGAGCACGCCGAGCCGAACATGGTGACGCTGGCGCCGGGCAAGACGGGCGAAGTCGTCTGGCAGTTCACGAAGGCAGGGAAGGTCGATTTCGGCTGCCTGCAGCCGGGGCACTACGACGCGGGCATGAAGGGCGTGGTGAACGTGGCCAGCGTCGCCGGCAAGTAGGCCGAGTGAACGAGGCCCACGTCGGGCGGTTCAGCCTCCGACGGGAGAGCACAGCTCGACCAGTGTGCCGTCGGGGCAGCGCACGTAGGAGACCACTTGGCCCCATGGCTTGGCAACTGGCGGCGAAAGTTCGGATGCGCCGGCCTCGATGGCACGGTCGTGTGCCGCCTGGACATCGTCCGTCACGAAGGCGACCTCGATGCCCAGCGGCTTGACCGAGTCCGATGCTGCCACATGCCCTTGCGGAAAATTCGAGCCCGCAAGTGCATGCGCGGCAAAGGCGAGTGTGGTCTCCCCCGTGGCCAGTTCGCCGTAGGTACCGGATTCGTGGAGGAACCTCCTCGCGAAGCCGAATGCCTGTTCAAAGAACTGCAGGGAGTGGGTGACGTCGGGAACGTAGATGATGGTGTAGCCAAACTTCATGGTCGGTGGTGCGTGCACGGGTGGTGAGCGACAGAAACGGAATTCCGCCGAGCCGCACTCTACTGAGCTACACGCGCGCATCGACAAGAATCCCCTTGAGTCCCAAGCGTCTCCTCCATGCTTTCAGCTTTGCCGTGATTGTTTCCACCGCATGAACACCGCGGTTCTTTTTGCTTCGGGTTTTTACCTATCCGCGGGCTCACAATTCATCTCACAGACCAGCCCACGACAAACAAGCAAGCCAGTCTGGATGAACAGGCCCCGAGCGAGGTGGCTGCCCCCGAGAGGGACGGCGCCCCACCCAAGACCGGTTCGAAACCATCCCGTATGCAAAGAACTGAATTGAAGGAAATCCAAATGACCGCCTCGAAGCTCCTCTCCGCCATCTCCCTCGCCCTGCTGGCCGCTGCCGGTGCCGCCCATGCCGAAAGCTATGACGGCGTGCATCAGCTGACCTCGGCCGCCAGCCGTGCCGACGTTGCCAGCCAGGCCGTGGTCGCCGCGCGCAGCGGCAACCCGTATGCAGACGGCGCCAACCAAGGCCCCGTGCAACTGATCGCATCGACCACCAGCCGCGCCGCCGTCCGTGCCGAAGCAGTGGCCGCTGCCCACAGCGAGAACCCGTATGCCGAAGGCGTGACCTCGCGCGTCGCGCCGGTATTGGCCAGCGGCCTCGATCGCTCCACCGTGCGTGCCGCTGCCCGTGCGGCGGCCCGCGGTGACGCACTGCCGCTGTAATCGACCCCAGCGCTGGAAGAAGCGCAAAAGAAAAAGCCGGGCCCTGCGAAAGCGGGGCCCGGCTTTTTGTTTGCTTTGCTGAAAGATGCGTGCTCGCGTGCAATGGTCAGTAGACGCGCTCTTCGATCGGCCCGACGCGATCGGGATAGAAGGCCACGTAGTCCTTGAGCTGCGAGACCGAGTCGTACGGCGACTCGTAGGTCCACACCGCATTCACCGAGCGCTCGCCGCCGGCCGGGATGCTGTAGTAGTTGCACTCGCCCTTGTACGGGCAGTAGGTTGCGTGAGAGGTGCGTTCCAGCAGCGACATCTTCACGTCCTTGCGAGGGAAGTAATGCACGGTGCCGAAATGGGCTTCACGCACTGTCAGCGCCTCGCGGGTATCGGCGACGATGCAGCCATCGACCGACACCACCACGCGCAGCGGGTTCGGTGTGATGGTGATGGGATGGTCGGGGCCGGGGGTCTTGATGGTGCGCTCTGCTGTAGCGAACATGGAAAGCTCCTTAGTCCTCAGGTCAGATCGGGTGACACAAGAATCGGGGGATGCGCATATTGCCGCGACCGGATGTCGATTTGAAGTCCCCCGAAAATCAGCCCATTCCCGACGTGGTTAAAGGCCGAATGCCCGTCAGAAGCGCTCTGCAAGCCTTTCGGCTTCATTTCGCACCCGGGCCAGAGAGGCCGCGACAGCCTGCGGCGATGCGAGCGTCGGTGCCGCCGCTATCTCGGCAACGTCGTGGATTCCGAGGAAGCCGAGCCAGGCGCGCATATACGGTTTCTGGAAATCCTTATCGTGCGACGGCATGCCTACCGGATAGTCACCCGCACTCGAATAGACGAGGGCTGCACGCTTGCCGCGCAGCAGTCCGCTATAGCCTTCCTGGGGCGTCCAAAGCCAGTTCTCGCCGGGCAAGGTAACGATATCGATGTAGTGCTTCAGTATGTAAGGAATGCCGAAGTTCCACATCGGAAGGCTGAAGACGTATTTGTCCGCGGCATTGAAGGCGCGCGCGAACTGCACGGCGCTCTGCCAGCGGCGCCTCTGGTCCTCGGTGGCACTGGTGGAGCGCAGCACTGCGAACTTGGCTTCGATCATCGTGGCGTCGAAGGCGGGCAGGTCCAGGTCCCAGAGGCGCAATGTCTCGACTTCCACCTCGGGATGCAGCGCCCGATGTTGCTGAAGGAAGTAACGCGCCGTATCCGCGGAGCGCGATCTCTCGCCGGAAGGTGATGCCTCGATGTGCAGGATGCGTGTGGTCACGATTGTGTTTCCTTTCCGCATCACCCATTGACTAGGCGCAGGCCCACGGTGCCGCCGATCACCATTGCGATGCATGCAAGCCGCGCGGCGGAGAGCGCTTCGCCGAAGAAGAGCACGCCCATGAGCACGACGCCCACCGAGCCGATGCCGGTCCAGATCGCGTAGGCCGGCCCCAGCGGCAGGTAGCGCAGCGCCCGTGCCAGCAGGTAGATGCTGAGCAGCGCGGTCAGCACGCCGACCACAGAGGGCACGAGCCGGGACCAGTCTTCCGATTGCTTGAGCGCGGCGGCCATCGCGATCTCGACCAGGCCCGCTGCCAGCAGAAATATCCAACCCATGAAAAAACTCCTTCGTTGTCGTTGGTTGCTGAAAAGAGGAACCGGATAATTCCGGCCCGGGCACCGAGCTACAAGTACGCACCTTCTGGTAACCATGGGAAATTCAAAGATGCCGTCGAAGAAGAACCTGGATGTGGCAGAGGCGGAGGCAGAAGCCGAAGCAGCCTCCGCCGACGTGTGGAGCGCGGACTGCCCCTCGCGCCGCGTCCTGGAACTCATCGCCAACAAGTGGGCACTGCTGCTGATTCCGCTGCTGCGCGGCAAGCCGCAGCGCAACAACGAACTGCTGCGCAAGGTGGGCGGCATCTCGCAGAAGATGCTCACGCAGACCCTGCGCGACCTGGAGCTCAACGGGCTGGTGCTGCGCGAGGACCACCAGACCGTGCCGCCGCACGTCGATTACAGGCTGAGCCCTCTGGGCCTGTCGCTGAGCAGGACGCTGATCGCGGTCGACCGATGGGCCGAGGCCAATCATGCGCAGATCGATGCCGCGCGGCAGGAGGCGAGAAAGTGAAGATGAAGAACCCGCTCCCGGCTCTTGCCGTCTTTCTGTTCGCCGCCGCTCTCTCCGCGGGCGCATGGGCGCAGCAGCAACAGGCATGGCCCTCGAAGCCGGTGCGCGTGATCGTGCCCGCGCCGGCCGGCAGCTCGCTCGACCTGATCGCCCGCACGCTCGCCGACCGCCTGCGCGTGATGTGGAAGCAGCCCGTGGTGATCGAGACCAAGGCCGGCGCCGGCGGCCTGATCGGCATGGACACCGTGGCCAAGGCGCCGCACGACGGCTACACCCTGGGCATCGGCTTCAACGGGCCGATCGCCTTCGGACCCTACATGTACGCCCGCATGCCCTATGCGCCGGCGCGCGATCTCATCCCGATCGTGCTCACCACCTCGCAGCCCAATGTGCTCGCGGTGCAGGCCGACAACCCCGCGAACACGCTGCCCGAGTTCGTCGAATGGGCGAAGAAGCGCGGCAACAGATTCAGCTACGCGTCGGTGGGCGCGGGCAGTTCGTCGCACCTCACCATGGAGCTGTTTCGCAGCGCGACGCACATCGAGGCGGTGCACGTGCCGTACTCTGGCTCGCCGCCGGCCGGTCTCTCGCTCGCGGCCGGCGACACGCAGGCGCTGTTCACGGTAGCGCCCGCGCTGCTGCCGCTGATCCAGGGGCAGCGCGTGAAGCTCATCGCCATCACGAGCGCGAAGCGCTCCGAGCTCATGAAAGACCTGCCGACCGTGGCCGAGTCGGGCTACCCCGGATTCGAATCGCTGGCCTGGAACGGCCTTTTCACCGCTGCCGGCACGCCGCCCGAAGTGGTGCAGCGCATCAACGCCGACGTCAATGCCGTGCTGCAGGAGCCCGCGGTGCGCGAACTTCTGGCCAACCAGGGGCTGGTGGCGGGCGGCGGTTCGCCCGAGGAGTTCAGGGCCTTCATCGATGCCGAGGGGCGCAAGTGGGGCGCGATCATCGCGAAGGTCGGCATCCGGCTCGACCAGTGAGCGGCAGGCGAGTCAGGGAAGCCGAAGGTTGATGAGCGACACTCCTGCCCCATACAGCAAGCCCCTTCGAGGAGAGAAGAACATGGAACAGCAGCAACCCGCGACGCAATTCCCGCGCGACATTTACACAGAGCCGGAACCCGATCCGAACACGCTCGCCAACCTGGGCCCGCTCACCGCGCTGGCCGGCATCTGGACCGGCTCGGCCGGCCACGACGTGAGCCCGAAGGAGGACGGCCCCGAGGCCGAGGCCTACATCGAGCACGCGGAGTTCCAACCCATCGATGCGCAGACCAACGGCCCGCAGATCTTCTACGGCCTGCGCTACCACCTGCGCATCGTCAAGCCCGACGACGTGGAGACCTTCCATGACCAGGTCGGCTACTGGCTGTGGGAGCCTGCCACCGGCGCGCTGATCCAGACGCTCACCATTCCGCGCGGCCTCACCGCCATGGCCACGGGCCGTGCGAAAGCCGACGACCGCAGCTTCAGGCTCGAAGCCGTGCGCGGCAGCGAGAACAACGGCATCGTGGACAACCCCTTTCTGCAGCATGCGTTCAAGACGCTGCGCTACGGCATCGAGGTGACGGTGCACGACGACGGCAGCTGGTCGTACGAGCTCGAAACGGTGCTCGAGGTGCTCGGCAAGCCCGAGCCCTTCAGCCACACCGACCGCAACACGATGCGCAAGATCGGCGAGCCCACGCCGAACCCGACCGCGCTCGCCGCGATGAAGGCGCAGGCGGAGGCCGCGGTGGAGTCGGTGGTGGAAGCAGCAGTGGAGGCGGTGGCGGCGACCGGGAAGGCAACGGACAAGGCGACAGGGACGGGCACCGAGGCTGGCACCGAACCAGCCTGAACCGTTTTCGATTCCTCCTGAGGCGGCGAGCAGCGCTCGCCCGCCTTCAGTCCAGCCGCAGCGACCCGAGCCGCTCCACGATGAGGTCGTGCAGCGTCTGCGCCGCCACCGACAGGCTGCCCTCGCGCCGCTGCACCAGGTAGAGCGTGCGTGTGAGCGAAGGCAGCGGCAGCGGCCGCGTCACCAGCGTTTCGCGCTGGAAGTGGAAGAGCGTGAGCGCGGGCACCACGCTGATGCCCAGGCCGGCTTCGATGAGCCCCATCACCGTGGCGAGGTGTTCCACCTCGAACACCGAGTTCAGCCGCTGCGGATGCAGCGCCGCGTCGAGCGCCTGGCGCACGCTGCTGTTGCGCGTCATCTGGATGAACGGGTGCGGCGCGATCTTCTTCAGCGTCAGGCGCGGTTCGTGCGCGAGCGGGTGGTCGGCGCGGCACACGAGGTGGAAGCGGTCGGTGCACAGCCTGCTCGCGCGCAGGTCGCTGTCCGCCGTGCCGCCCGCGCCCGAGGCGGCGAGCGCGAAGTCGGCCTGGCCGCTGCGCACGAGCGCGATGCAGGCGTCCGACAGCGCGTCGTCCAGGTCGACGCGGATGCCGGGCCACGCCTGCATGAACTCGGCGAAGACGGCGGGCAGCCAGCCGGCCGCGAGCGAGGGCAGGGCGGCCACGCGCACACGGCCCTTGCGGCGCTCCACGTGATCGGCAAGGTCGTCCATTGCGCTGCCCATGTCGTCGAGCAGCCGGCGCGCCGAGCTTTCGAACAGCCGGCCTTCGGGCGTGAGCTGCACGCTGCGCGTGTCGCGATCGAACAGGCGCGTGCCGACGGCGTCTTCGAGCGTGCGGATCAACGCGCTGAAGGCGGGCTGCGAGAGATGGCTGCCCTGCGCCGCGCGCGTGAAGTTGCGGTGCTCGGCCAGCGCGAGAAAGGCGCGCAACTGGCGCGTGGAGAGGTCGGGCGTCTTTCGCATGTCTGTCCTGTCTCTGGTGCCGGTAGCTGGCTTCTTATTTGAAAAACAGATCAATCGATCCGTATTTTCGATTTTACGGATGAGAACACGCTGCCTACAGTGCACGGCGATGAATCCCATAGACACGCCAACGCTGCTGATCGGCTGCGCCGCAGGCTTCTCGGGCGACCGCACCGACGCCGCCGGACCGGTGGTCGACACGCTGATCGCTCGGCTGGCCGCAGGGCCCGAAGGCCGGCGCGCCTTCCTGATCTTCGAGACGCTGGCCGAACGCACGCTCGCGCTGGCCCAGCTGCGCCGACGCGACAACCCCGAGGCGGGCTACGAGCCGCTGCTCGACCCCATGCTGCGGCCCGTGCTGGCGCGCTGCCTGGCGCACGGCATCCGCATCGTCAGCAACTTCGGCGCGGCCAATCCACGTGCCGCTGCCCGGCACATCGCACGCATGGCGCGCGAGCTGGGCGCGAGCGCGCCGCGCATCGCGGTGGTGGAGGGCGACGACCTGTCGGGGCCCGAGCATCGCGCGATGTTCCAGGAAGCTTTGGGCGCACGGATGGAAGGCCTGCGCGTGGTCAGCGCCAATGCGTACATCGGTGCCGAGCCCATCGCCGCCGCGCTCGACGCGGGCGCGCAGATCGTGGTGTGCGGCCGCGTGGCCGATCCGTCGCTGACTGTCGGCCCGGCCATGTCGCACTTCGGCTGGCGCGCCGACGACTGGAACAGGCTCGCCCGCGCGACCATGGCGGGCCATCTGCTCGAATGCGGCGCGCAGGTGTGCGGCGGCTACTTCGCCGATCCGGGCTACAAGGACGTGCCCGGCCTGGAGTCCGTCGGCTTCCCCATCGCCGAGATCGACGCCGAAGGCCGCTGCACCATCGGCAAGGCCGACGGCACCGGCGGCCTCGTGAGCGAGGCGACGGTGAAGGAGCAACTGCTCTACGAGGTGCACGACCCGGCCGCCTACCTGACCCCCGACGTGGTCGCCGACATCTCGGAGGCCGAGGTGCACGCGTTCGACGGCATCGAGCGAGTGGCGCTCTCGGGCGTGCGCGGCCATGCGCGGCCTGAGCGCTACAAGGTCAACGTGTGCCATGAAGGCGGCTGGCTGGCCGAGGGCGAGATCTCCTATGCCGGCCCGCGTGCCGAGGCCCGTGCGCGGCTCGCGGCGGAGGTGCTGAGAAAGCGCCTTGACGGCCTCTCGCTGCGCGTGGACCTCATCGGCGCGCTGAGCATCTTCGGCGACGACGCCGGCCGCGCGCTGGCCGACACGCCCGATGCCGGCCTGCGCGACGTGCGCCTGCGCGTCGCGGCCTCGCACACCGAGCGCGCGCAAGCCGAGCGGCTGGCGCGCGAGGTGATGGCGCTCTACACCTGCGGCCCGGCGGGCGGCGGCGGCGTGCGCACCGCGCTCACGCCGCGGCTCAACACGCTGTCGTGCCTGCTGCCGCGCGAGGCGATACCGGTGCGCTTCGAGCTGCTCTCGCAGGAGGAACTGGCATGACGAACACGGCAGACACCATCGAAGTGCCGCTGTACCGCGCCGCCCACGGCCGCACTGGCGACAAGGGCGACCGCTCCAACATCAGCGTCATCGCCTGGCATGCGCAGCTGTATCCCATGCTGGTCGAGCAACTCACGCCCGAGCGCGTGGCGGCGCAGTTCCACCACCGTTCGCCCTCACAGGTGCAGCGCTTCCTGCTGCCGAAGCTCGGTGCGATGAATTTCGTGCTCGACGCGGTGCTCGACGGCGGCGTCAACGACGCGTTGAACCTCGATGCGCACGGCAAGGCGCTTTCCTTCCTGCTGCTCGACATGCCGGTGCGCGTGCCGCGCGAATTCGAGCCGCTGCTGGCAGGGCCGTAGCAAAGACCTTTCCCTTTCTTTTTTCATCTGACCCATACGGAGACAAAACAATGAAGCTGTTCCCCCTCGCCGCGCTGACGGCCGCCATGGTGGTGGCATCGCTGCCTGGCCACGCACAGACTTTCCCGGAGAA
Organism: Variovorax sp. V15; assembly: GCF_041154425.1. Classification (NCBI taxonomy): domain Bacteria; kingdom Pseudomonadati; phylum Pseudomonadota; class Betaproteobacteria; order Burkholderiales; family Comamonadaceae; genus Variovorax; species Variovorax sp. V15. The sequence continues at coordinate 4,028,160 of NZ_AP028659.1, read as the reverse complement.
GCCCATCACTTTCGTCGTGCCCTTCGCGGCGGGCACCGCCACCGACCAGATCGCGCGGGCGCTCGGCACGCAGATCACCGCCGAAACGAAGCAGGCCGTGGTCATCGACAACAAGGCGGGCGCCAGCGGCTTCATCGCCTCGCAGAGCGTGGCGAAGGCGCCGGCCGACGGCTACACGGTGCTCATCACCACCAACACCACGCACGCCGCCAACGAGCACCTGTTCAAGAAGCTGCCCTATGACCCGGTGAAGGATTTCGCGCCCGTCGCCGCGCTCGGCAAGGGCGGCCAGATCATGGTGGTGAACCCCAGCTTCCCCGCGAAGAGCGTGGCCGAGTTCATCGCGCTCGCCAAGAAGGAGCCGGGCAAGTACAGCTTCGGCAGCGGCAGTTCATCGAGCCGCATGGCGGGCGAGCTGCTGCAGCAGATGGCCGACATCAAGCTGCTGCATGTGCCTTACAAGAGCAACACGCTCGCCGTGACCGACCTGCTGGGCGGGCAGATCAACATGATGATCACCGACACCGCCACCGGCCTGCCGCAGGTCAAGGCCGGCAAGCTGCGCGCGCTGGGGTTCTCCAGCGCCACGCGCTCGGCGCTCGCGCCCGACGTGCCCACCATCGCCGAGGCGGGAGTGAAGGGCTACGAGATGGGCTACTGGTTCGCCGCCTACGCGCCCGCGAAGACGCCGCCGGCCGTGGTCAAGCGGCTCAACGAGCTGCTGGTGAAGGCCGCGAAGAGCGAAGCCGCGAAGACCGCGTTCTACGAGCCGACCGGCACGGAGGTGTTCACCAGCTCGCCCGAGGAACTGGCGAAGTTCCAGGCCGGCGAGTCGCAGAAATGGGGCCGCATCGTGAAGGCGGCCGGCATCGAGGCCGAGTGATCTGACGGCCCGCACGCCGTAGCGGGGATCGGCGCCGCACGCATACAGAAGATCCACAACGAAGGAGACAAACCATGAAACGCTGGAGCCTCAGGGCTGCCACGGTGGCTTCGGCCGCCCTTTTTCTTCTGAGCGCCTGCGGCGGAAGCGGCGGAGGAGGGGGCGGCCTGCTGCTGCCGCCGTCCGCCGGCACGCCGCCTGCCACCACGCCGCCCGCGGCCGCCACGGCGCCGAAATACAAGCTCGTCGTTACCGCGACGGAAGACGTGGCGGGCACCTTCGGCAGCGTCGGTGCCTACGAGAAGATCACCGGTACCTTCACCGGCGAGGTCGACCCGAAGGACGCGCGCAACGCGATCATCCAGGACCTGCAGCTCGCGCCGCTCAACGCCAACGGCAAGGTCGAGTACACCTCCGACTTCGTGCTCTTCAAGCCCAAGGACATGAGTAAGGCCAGCGGCGTGCTGCGCTACGACGCGCCGAATCGCGGCAACATCGTGAACCTCGATCCGTACTTCGCCTCGCGCGGCTACGTGTTCCTCACGGCCGCATGGCAGGGCGACGTGCCGGCGGCAGCCGGCAAGCTCACGCTGAAGGTGCCCGTCGCGAAGAATGCCGACGGCAGCAGCATCACCGGCACCTATCGCGCCGAACTGCTGCCCACCGCGGCCACCAACGATTCGCTGCCGCTGCCCGGCGGCCCGTTCAACGCGGCGATGCAGGCCTACCCGACCGCCAGCCTGGACAACACGAAGCCCGGCTACGTGCTCACGCGTCGCATCAACGAAGGCGATGCGCGCCAGCTCATTCCCGCGAGCGACTGGAAGTTCGCCAAGTGCAGCGCCGCCACGCCATTCCCGGGCACGCCCGACGAGACGAACGTGTGCCTGAAGGACAAGTGGGACCCGGCCTACCTGTACGAGCTGGTCTACGTCGCGAAGGACCCGAAGGTCATGGGCCTGGGCCTCGCGGCGCTGCGCGACATGATCAGCTTCTTCCACCGCGACGCGAGCGACTCGTCCGGCACGGCGAACCCGGTGGCCGCGGCGATCAAGAACACGATCGCCTCCGGCGTCTCGCAGTGCGGCAACTTCATGAAGACCTTCGTGCACCTCGGCTTCAATGAGGACCGCGCGGGCCGGAAGGTGTTCGACGGCGTGTTCGCGCAGATCGCGGCGCGGCAGACCAACATCAACATGCGCTTCTCCATTCCGGGCGGCGGCGGCGGCGTGCGTGCCGACCACACGGCCTTCGGGCAGGCCGGCACACGCGGGCTCTCGAAGGACTACGTGGACGACGTGGCGCAGCGCCGTGGCGGCATCCTGTCGCGCTGCGAGGCCAGCGGCACCTGCCCGAAGCTCTTCATCGGCTTCAGCGGTACCGAGTTCTACGTGCTGCAGGGCTCGCCGCTGCTGACCGACGCCTGGGGCACCACCGACCTCGTGCAGCCCGCGAACGCCCGCGTCTACTACTACGCGAGCACGCACCATCTGCTGGGGCTGGCCTCGCTGCCGGGCTCGAGCGCCGGCGCGCTCTACGCGACCAACGGCAATGCCGGCGTGATCCCGGTGGTGCGCGCGCTGTACCAGAACCTGGAAGACTGGGTCGTCAAGGGCACGACGCCGCCCGACAGCCAGGTGCCGAAGATCGCCGACGCCACACTCGTGCGGCCGCAGCAGGTCAAGTTCCCGGCCATTCCTGGCGTGAGCTACACGGGCCTGGTCAACAACTACTCGCTGCTCGACTGGGGCCCTGGCTACCGTCCGCAGGACGAGAGCGGCATCGCAACCCAGGTGCCGCCGGCCTACCTGGGGCGCGACTACGCGATCCTGGTGCCGCAGGTGGACACCGACGGCAACGACCTCGCCGGCATCCGCAGCCTCGACGTGGCCGTGCCGCTGGGCACGAACACCGGCTGGAACTACACGAGCGTGCCGGGCCGCATCGACCAGGCGGGCCTGTTCGGCTCGTACTTCCCGTTCGCCAAGACGGCCGCCCTGCGCGGCGCCGATCCGCGCCCCTCGCTGCAGGAGCGCTACACCGACCAGGCCGGCTACGTGGCCGCAGTGACGGCCGCCGCCAACGACCTGGTGGCGAAGCGCTTCATGCTGCGCGTGGATGCCGATGCGGCCATCGCGAACGCGGTGGCGAATCCGGTGCTGCCCTGAGGCTGGCTCAGCCGGCGGTGTGCGCCGCGAAGCCCGTCTTGCCCGGCGCGATGTGCTCGCGCAGGGTGAGCGCGGGGATCTCGTAGTCGCCGGCATTCTGGCGACGGAACGGAATCGGCTCGGCGGTGAAGAGCGTGTCGAGCCGCTCGCCCAGTTCCTGCGTGATGCGCGCATACGCGGCCTCGTCGACCTTGTGGGTACGGTGCACCACGTAGGGCGGCAGCACGTCGAAGCCGGGGTAGTAGAGGATGCCGTGGTGGATCGGGAAGAGCAGGTCGTCCATCGGCCCGTTGATGCCGCGCGGCGCGTAGTGCGAGGCCCAGCCGCCGGTGGTCACGACCAGCATGGCGCGCTTGCCGGCCATGACGCCTTCGCCGAAGCGGTCGCCCCAGTGGGTGTCGGAGTGCTCGCCGACGCCGTATGCGAAGCCGTAGGCGTAGATGCGCTCGATCCAGCCCTTGAGGATGGCGGGCATCGAGTACCACCAGAGCGGGAACTGCAGCACCACCGCGTCGGCCCAGAGCAGCTTTTCCTGCTCGGCGGTGATGTCGGCGGTCTGCGTGCCGGCCTGGAAGGCCTGCTGCGAATCGAGGGCGGGGTCGAAGCGCGCGGCGGTGTCGCGCGCGGGAAAGTCGTCGGCGTCGAGTGCGGGTTTCCAGCGCATGGCATAGAGGTCGGACACGCGCACCGTGTGGCCGGCGGCCGTGAGGCGGTCGACCATGAAGCGGTGCAGTGCGCCGTTGAGCGAAGCTGTTTCGGGATGGGCGAGGACGAGCAGGACGTTCATGATTTCTGGAAGGTTCGAGTGGAGATGCCCTCAGGTTAGGTGCCGTGGCGATATATTGGAAATGAATAGTCTGAATTCCAGGAATTGCCATGAACAATTTCAGCCGCCTCGACCTCAACCTGCTGGTCACGCTCGACACCCTGCTGGCCGAACGCAACGTCACCCGCGCGGCCGAGCGGCTGAACCTGTCGCAGCCCTCGGTGAGCGTGCAGCTCGCCAAGCTGCGGGAGGTATTCGGCGATCCGCTGCTGCTGCCCGCGCAGCGCGGCATGCGGCCCACCGCGCGGGCCGACGAACTGCGCGAGCCGCTGCGCGAAGCGCTGGAGGCGCTGGGCCGCGCGGTGGCGCCGACGCGGCCCTTCGAGCCGGCCGAGGCCAGCACCACCTGGCGCGTCGCCGCGGCCGACTATGCCGAGTCGGCCATCCTGCTGCCGTCGCTGGCCGGGCTGCGCGCCGCGGCGCCGAACACGCGGCTGGCGGTGGTGGAGGCCGTGCCTTCGCGCATGGCGCGGCAGCTGGAGAGCGGCGAGATCGACCTGTTCTTCCACACCAGCGTGGGCGCGCCGCCGGGCCTGCACGCGCGGGTGCTTTTCAACGAGCGCTATGTGCTCGTCGGCCGAGCCGGCCATCCGCGCCTGAAGCGCCGGCCGACGCTGGCGCAGTTCTGCGCGCTGGAGCACGTGGTGGTGTCGCTGGCCGGCGGAGGCTTCGCAGGGCCCACCGACGAGGCGCTGGCCGAGAGGGGCCTGGCGCGCCGCGTGGTGCTGTCGGTGCCGCACTTTCTCTTCATGATGTCGGCGGTGGCCGGCACCGACATGGTCGCGATGCTGCCCGAGCGGCTGGCGCGCAGCGCACCCGGGCTGAGCGTGGTCGAGGCGCCGCTGGAGGTGCCGGGCTACGAAATGGCGATGCTCTGGCACGAGCGCCGGCATCGCGATCCTGCGCACCGGTGGCTGCGCGAGCAGATCGCGTCGAGTCTCTGAGCCGTCAGGCCACGCCCAGGACCCTGCCGGCCCCGGCCGTGCGCTCCAGCGGGAGCCAGAGCACGAAGCGAGTTCCTGCGGCGCCGGCCTCCCAGCTCACGGTGCCCCCGATTTCCTGCGCGCGACGCTGCTGGTTGCGCAGGCCGCGGCCGCCGCGCCGCAGGGCTTCGCTCACGTCGAAGCCGCCGCCGTTGTCTTCGACGATCACGCACACGCCTTCGTCCACAACGGTGGTGCTCACGCAGATGGTGGTCGCGCGCGTGTGGCGCAGCACGTTGGCCACGCACTCCTGCACGATGCGCAGTATGTGCAGCGCGCCGTCCGGGTCCAGCCAGTCGAGGGCGGGCACGGGCTGCACTTCCCACTGGAGCGTGATGCCGGCGCTCTCGATGCGCGGCGCGAGGCGGAAACGCATGGTCGCCAGCAGCAGCAGCAGGTCGGCGTCGACGCTTTCCATGGAGTCGATCACCAGCCGCAGGTCTTCCATGCAGCCCTTGAGCACGTGGGAGATCTCGGCCTCCGTCATGGCGCCGCGCTCCACCGAGCGGATCGCGCTGATCAGCGATGAGCCCAGCCCGTCGTGCATGTCCTGCATCAGGCGGCGGCGCTCGGCGCTGAGCATGTGCTGGTTCTCGCTCGCGCGAAGGCGCTGGTAGCTCTGCTCCAGCTCGGCCTCGCGCTCCTTCAGCCGCAGCGCCAGCCCCCGGTTGAGCCGGCCCACCTCGGCGAAGGCGCCGGTGTAGCGCTGGAACATGATGTACGAGAAGACGAAGAACAGGCTGATGATGGCGTAGGGCGACATGTACACGCTCTCCGGGCTCACCAGGTTGTTCTGCAGCAGCCCGTCGTAGGAAGTGAGCGCGAGCGCGAACACCGTCCAGACCGCCACCAGCCGCCCCTCGGTCTGCTGGGTGACCAGCGACTTGCGCAGGTTGACGGTGAAGATCAGCACCGCCACGGGCAGTACCGCCAGGTTGAGCAGCGGCGTGAACAGGTACAGGCTGACGATCTTCGACGACAGGTGCGGCAGCGTCGAGACGCTGCAGGCCACGGCCAGCGTGACCGCGATGCGGGTGAGCCACACCGAAGGCTGCTGGTGCAGGCGCTGCAGGAAGAGGTGGATGAGGATCACCAGCCAGAGCAGGCTGGAGACGGTCATCCATTCGAACCATTCGTCCGAGATCGGTATGTAGCTGCCGCCCGCGTAGTAGTGCAGCGTCCTGAAGAAGGCGAGCGCCGAGATGGCGAAGAACAGCAGGTAGAGCAGCTCGCGCCGACGGCCCACCCAGACCGCGAAAGCGAAGGCGCCGACCGCGAGGAAGGCGGCGCTGCCCATGAAAGGCAACTGCACCTGCAGCAGCTGGCGGATCTGGTAGCGCCAGCTCAGCGACTCTTCGCTGCCCACCCAGACGGTGGAGAAGCCGCTGCCGCTGTTGCGCAGGCGGTCGATGCGGATCAGCACGGTCTTCGGCGGCGGCGTGTCGGCGGTCGGGTTCAGCGGCAGCAGCAGCGGATGGTTGTAGCCGTTGTGGATGGGGCTGCCATGCGACTGGTAGAGCAGGGTGCCGTCGCCGTACACCGCGATGTGGCCCAGTGTCTTCCAGCGCGGGAGATAGAGCAGCTGAGGCTCGCGCACCGAAGCCCTGCCGGACAGGTCGATGCGGTACCAGTCGGTCACGGTGCGTGCGCCGCTGCCTTCGTCGGGCACCAGCTCGCGTCCCACCGTGTGCGGGAGGCTGACCTTCCTCCAGCCCTTTTCGGGCAGCGCCGCTTCCTGCGCGTCGCGCGGAGGCGCGGTGTAGCCGCGGCCCGGCACGGAAAGCAACTCGGCCCGGGTGATGTGGAGGGCCTCGCCGTCCTGGGGCGACTGCCGTGCTGCCGTCTCGGCGGCTTGTGCGCTGGACAGGAGTACCGGCACGGCGGCCAGCAAAAGCTTTGCGATCCGCCTGCCGATTCGCCAACAGCTCTTGCTGCCAAGCCTCATAGATCGCTCTGCCTTGGAAGTCGCTTCTTTGTGATTTGCACCGGCCCGAAATCGCTGCGTTGCGGCTTCGGGCCGTGGAGCCCGGATCCCGCCCTCGCGAGACGGGCGCGATTATGTTCCCCGTCGAATACGCGCGCGATTACGACCTCTAACACGGCCGCGACCCGGGGCGGGCCGCGAGCCGGGGCCGTGCACAACGGGTGCCCGGCGGGGTGTCCGACGGGGGGTGCGCGGCATAGGCCGTCCGTCGAATGCACAGCGACGGCGGCATTGCCTAGCATGGAAAGGACGCCGCTTTCCGCCTCCATTCATCTTCCAGGCCCGCCGATGAAACAGTCCGCCTTCATGGTTCTCGTTGCCCGCCTGGCCGCAGGCGCGCTGCTGATCTCGGCTTCCGCAGGCAGCTTCGCCGCCGAGCCGGCCAAGGACAACCCCCTCGTCGGCCGCTACGAAGGCTCGGTGCTCGACGGCTACAAGGCCGCCGCCTACGACGAGGTCGGCCTGATCAAGGAGCCGTTGCAGAACTGGGGCGGCGGCAAGCCCGACCTGCTCAAGGTGGAGGGCAAGGTCACGCTCTATCTATACAGGCTGCCCAAGGAGCGCTCGCTGCTGGAAGTGCAGCGCAACTACGAGTCCAGCCTCAAGGCCAAGGGCTTCGAGATCGTGTTCAGCTGCGGCACCGCCAACGGCTCGTGCTACAAGCCGCGCGACGGCAGCGTGGACACCACCACGCCCTACGACTTCGCGCTGGCCTTCGACCAGCCCGAATGGCCGCGCCTGGGCAGCCGGGGCGACTATGCGCGCAACTATTTCGCAGTGAGCGGGCGCTATCTGCTCGCGCGGAAGACCGGCCCCTCGGGCACCGTCTACGCCAGCATCGCGCTGGCCGAGCACAACGCCGAGGTCGGCAACCATGCCTTCGTGCGCGTGGTGGAGAGCAAGGCGATGGAGGAGAACAAGATCGTGTTCCTCGACGCCACGGCCATGCAGAAGAGCCTGGCGGAGACGGGGCGTGTCAATCTCTACGGCATCCTGTTCGACCTCGACAAGGACGTGATCCGCCCCGAGTCGCAGCCCACCCTCGACGAGATGACCAAGCTCATGCGCAACAACCCGCCGCTGAAGCTGTCGGTGGTCGGCCACACCGACGCGCAGGGCGAGGCGAAGCACAACGACGATCTTTCGAAGCGCCGCGCGCTGGCGGTGATCTCGGTGCTCGTGAAGGCCGGCGTCGACCCGCGCCGCTTCACCACCCGCGGCGCGGGCGCCTCGGAGCCGGTGGCGCCCAACGACAGCGAGGCGGGGCGGGCGAAGAACCGCCGGGTGGAGCTGATCCGGCTCTGAGCCCGGCCACGGCGGCGTGCCTCAGATGATGGGCACGCTCGCTTCCTTCAGCACCCGCAGCACGAAGTGCGACTTGCTGTGGCGGATGCCCGGGATCTTGTAGAGCTTCTCTCGCAGCAGCCGCTCGTAGTCGCGCGTGTCGCGCACCGCGATGCGGATGTAGTAGTCGTAGTCGCCCGAGACCAGATAGGCCTCCTGGATCTCCGGAATGGTGGCGAGCGTGCGGCCGAAGTCGTAGAGCGTCTCGTCGGTGTGGCTCTCGAGCGTGACCTGCACGATCACCGAGTCGTGGTAGCCGAGCTTGGCCGGGTCGACGTCCACCGTGTAGCGCTTGATGACGCCCGTGGCCTCCAGTTTCTTGATGCGCGTCCAGCAGCTGGTGGGCGATAGGCCGACCTCGTTGCCGATCTCCTGCAGGGTCTTGCGCGAGTCGAGCAGGAGCACCCGCAGGATCGCCAGGTCGGTCTTGTCGAAAGATCCTTCGCTGTCGCTCGGTGTTTGCCGATTGGTTTTCATGAATCGAGCTTAAAGGGCCAAAAGAAAGATGCATATTCTGCGCCCGAAACGGAAGAATTGACGGCATGCGACTGCTCGACCTACCCCCCACGTCCTCCCCGTCCCTTCACCCCGACACGACGCCGGTTCGCATCCGCAACGGCGCCGAAGCCCTGCTCGACACCCTGGTCGAGGGCGGCGTGGACACCATCTTCGGCTACCCCGGCGGGGCGGCGCTGCCGCTGTACGACGCGCTGCACGGCGAACCCCGGCTGCGCCACGTGCTGGTGCGCCACGAGCAGGCGGCCGTGCACGCGGCCGAGGGCTATGCGCGCAGCACCGGCCGCGTGGGCGTGGTGCTGGTCACTTCGGGGCCGGGCGTGGGCAACACCATCACCGGGCTGCTGGACGCGATGAGCGATTCGGTGCCGGTGCTGTGCATCAGCGGGCAGGTCGCCACCGCCGTCATCGGTACGCAGGCGTTCCAGGAAAGCGATGCGCTGGGCATGTCGCGCCCGGTGACGAAGTGGAACCGCCAGGTCCGTGCCGCCGACGACGTGCCCGCGCTGGTGCGCCGCGCGCTGGAGATCGCTTCCACCGGCCGCCCCGGACCCGTGCTGCTGGACGTGCCGAAGGACATCCAGCTCCAACGCCTGGGCCGTGCCCCCGAGCCCGCCCCGCTGCGCGCCCTGCGCACCAGCCGTACCGCCTTGCCGCCGAAGGCCATGGTGCAGCGCGCGGCCGACCTGCTTTCCACCGCGCGCCGGCCCGTCATCTATGGCGGCGGCGGGCTGGTCAACTCGGGGCCGGCGGCCTGCGAGGCCTTCACGAAGCTGGTGAACCTGATGCATGCGCCGTGCACGCTCACGCTGATGGGGCTGGGCGCGTTCCCGGCGTCGGACCCGAAGTTCATCGGCATGCTGGGCATGCACGGCATGCTCGAAGCCAACCTCGCGATGCACGAGGCTGACCTGGTGGTGTGCGTCGGCGCGCGCTTCGACGACCGCGTGACCGGCAAGCTCGACGAGTTCTGCCCGCACGCCCGCAAGATCCACATCGACATCGACCCCGGCAGCATCAACAAGGTGGTGCGCGTGGACGTGCCGATGGTGGGCGACTGCGCCGCGATCCTGGAAAGCCTGCTCGCGCTGCTGCCCGCCGAGGGCTTTGCGCCCGAGCGCCTGGCGCCGTGGTGGGAGCGCATCGAACGCTGGCGCGCCGTCGACTGCCTGGCCTTCGAGCCGAAGGCCGGCTCGATCCTGCCGCAGCAGCTGATGTCTTCGCTGCAGCGCGCCATCGCCGGGCTCGCCGGGCGCGACGCCATCGTGTCGACCGACGTGGGGCAGCACCAGATGTGGGCCGCGCAGTACCTGCGCTTCGACAGCCCGCGCCGCTGGCTCACCTCGGGCGGTGCCGGCACCATGGGCTACGGGCTGCCCGCCGCCATCGGCGCGCAGATCGGCCACCCCGGCGCGCTGACCGTGTGCGTGAGCGGCGACGCCTCGGTGCTGATGAACATCCAGGAGCTTTCGACGGCGGTGCAGCACCGCGTGCCGGTGAAGCTGGTGCTGAGCAACAACGGCTACATGGGCATGGTGCGCCAGTGGCAGGAGCTGAACCACGGCAACCGCCTGAGCCACAGCTGGAACGAGGCGCTGCCCGACTTCGTGGCGCTGGCCAAGGCCTTCGGCTGGGGTGCACGGCGGGTGAGCGACCCGGCGGAACTGGAGGATGCTTTGGCCGAATGCCTCGCGAGCGAGGGCCCGTTCTTCCTCGACGTGCAGGTCGAAGCGCAGGAAAACTGCTTTCCGATGATGCCCTCGGGGCATGGGCACCACCGGGTGATGCTGGCGAAGGACCGGTGGTACGAGGAGGTCTGAAAGTCTTGTCCCCTCTCCCTCTGGGAGAGGGCCAGGGTGAGGGCGCTGTGCCATCGATGAGGCGCGGCCTTGGCGTCGAGGCCGATGCCCTCACCCCAACCCTCTTCCCGAGGGGAGAGGGAGCAGTGCGCGTCAGACGCTCTGCAGCCGCACGTCGTTCGCCGGAATGGCGCTGAGTTCGGCCCAGTCCATCTCCTCCTCGAGCTGGTGGTAGGCGTCGTCCTCGATCTCGCCGGCGCGGCGCAGCGAGTCGAGCGCCTCCCGCTGCGCGCGGATGGCCACGGCGCGCAGCCGGTCGTGCGCGGTCTTGGCCTGCGGCTGGCGCTGGTCCTGCGCGAGGATGCGCGCGGCGCGGTATTCGTCGCGCACCGCATCGGCTTCGCGGCCGTCCTCGGCTTCGATGGCGGCGAGCGCCGCGTCCATCATCGCGGTGCGGGCGAGCGAGAGTTCCCTGTCCAGCGAGTCGTCGGGCTCGATCTTCAGCGCGCGGATCAGCGGCCCGATGGTGAAGCCCTGGATCACCAGCGTGCCCAGCACCACCGAGAACGCGCTGAGCACGATGAGATCGCGCCCCGGAAAGTCCGCCGGCAGCGCGAAGGCGGTGGCCAGCGTGACCAGCCCGCGCATGCCCGACCAGCCGACCAGCAGGCTGATGCGCTTGGAGGGCAGCGCAACCTTGCGTCCGCGCGCGATCAGCCGCAGCTTGTATCGGCGCATCGCCGCGCCATAGATCAGCACCCACGCCACCCGCACCGCGATGACCAGCACCAGCACGAGGCCTGCGAACTCCAGCGCATGCGCCAGCTGCGGCCCCGACAGGCGCGTGATGATGCCGCGCGCCTGCAGCCCCATGAGAAAGAAGGCCAGCACGTTGAGCGTGAACACCACCGCACCCCACACCGCGTAGGAATGCACGCGGTCGCGGGGCGCATGGCGCTTCGGCGCGAACTGGCCCAGCGTCATGCCGAAGGCCACCACCGAGATGATGGGCGACAGGTGCAGCCGCTCGGCCACGATCCACGCGCCGAAAGTCATCACGAACTGGAAGATGATGGCCGAGCGCGTGCCCGCGAAGAGCGGCGCGCCGAAATGGAGATTGAGCTTGGCGAAGGCGAAACCCACGAGCGCGCCGCCCGGCACCGCCACCAGCAGCATCGGCAGCGAGCTCGTCATCGGCACATGCGCGGCGCCGGCCGCCGACACCGCCACGCCGAACACCAGCAGCGCCACCGCGTCGTTGAGCAGGCTCTCGCCGTTGATGAGCGACAGCGTGCGCCGCGGAATGCGGAACTGCTGCATCACCGCTGCCGCGGCCACCGCGTCGGGCGGCGCGACGATGGCGCCGAGCGTGATCGCCGCGGCCAGCGGCAGCCCCGCGAAAGCCCAGCCGGCCCACGCGACCACGGCGGTGGTCAGCAGCACCGCCACCAGCACCAGCGAGACCAGCGACATCCAGTTGCGCCGCAGCTCGCGCGGCGAGGTGTCGAAGGCCGAGTCGAGCAGGGCGGGCGCGATGAAGAGCGCCAGCGCCAGGTGCGGATCGAGGCTCACGTGCGGCACCCAGGGCATGGCGCCCAGGCACACGCCGGCCAGCGCCAGCATCGACGGGTAGGGCAGTGCAAGACGCCGAGAGAGCTGCAGCAGCAGGCAGGCGGCAATCAGCATGACGAGCACGTTCTCGAAGACATCCATCGGGGCCTCGGTCTTGGTGTTGTTTGCCCCGAATACTAAGAGGTCGCGTTGTCGCGCCCGGCAAAAGAAGAAGGGGCCCGTGCGGGCCCCTTCTTCGTCAACGCATCAGTGCATCAGGACTTGACGAACGCCAGCAGGTCGGCGTTGAACTTGTCCTTGTGCGTGTCGGTCAGGCCGTGCGGCGCGCCGGGGTAGACGATCAGCTTGTTGTTCTTCACCAGCTTGGCCGAGGCCAGGCCGGCGGCGCCGATCGGCACGATCTGGTCGTCGTCGCCGTGCACGATGAGCGTGGGCACGTCGAACTTCTTCAGGTCTTCGGTGAAGTCGGTTTCCGAGAAGGCCTTGATCGAGTCGTAGGTGTTCTTGTGGCCGCCCATCATGCCCTGTGCCCACCACGAGTCGATGAGGCCCTGCGACACCTTCGCGCCGGGGCGGTTGAAGCCGAAGAAGGGGCCCGAGGGCACGTCCTTGTAGAACTGCGAGCGGTTCGCCAGCTGCGCGGCGCGCAGGCCGTCGAACACTTCGATCGGCAGGCCGCCGGGGTTGGCGGCGGTCTTCAGCATCTGCGGCGGCACGGCGGAGATCAGGGCCGCCTTGGCCACGCGCTTCGTGCCGTGGCGGCCGATGTAGCGCGCCACCTCGCCGCCGCCGGTCGAGAAGCCGACCAGGATCGCGTTCTTCAGGTCCAGCGTCTCGATGACGGTGGCGAGGTCGTCGGCGTAGGTGTCCATGTCGTTGCCGTTCCACGGCTGGCTGGAGCGGCCGTGGCCGCGGCGGTCGTGCGCCACGGTGCGGAAGCCCTGCGATGCGAGGAAGAGCATCTGCGATTCCCAGCTGTCGGAGTTCAGCGGCCAGCCGTGGCTGAACACGACGGGCTGGCCGGTGCTGGGGCCCCAGTCCTTGTAATAGAGCTCGGTGCCGTCCTTGGTGACGATGATGTTCTTGCTCATGGTTTGCTTTCCTTTCGAAGAGGCGTTGGCCGCGCCCGATGCGGGCGCGGCGGCGGATGCGGCGGATGCCGCGCTGGAGAAGCCGGTGCCCACGAGGGCGCCGGCTGCGACGGAGGCTCCGCCCAGCAGCAGGCTGCGGCGGGTGGGAGCGGTGGAGTCGATGGTCTGGGTGCGTTGTTCGGTCATGGTGCTTTCCTTTTGCTGGCAGGTCGAGTGGTGAAGTGGTGCGATGCGGTAAATATCGTATGAATTAATATCGCATGCGATGTATTTGTCTTGAAAAAGCAGGAACGGCGAAGCTGCTGTGCATCACGCGTTCCTGTCGAGGCTTGTGCGCAGGCCCAGCAACTGGGTGCGCAGTTCGCCAATCTGTTCGGGGGAGAGCTCCATCGCCTGCGCTACGCAGCCCGGCAGCCCCTGTGCCCTGGCGCGCAATGCGCGCCCATCGGCCGTGAGCGACACGATGACCTGCCGCTCGTCCTTGGGCGAACGCACGCGCTGGATGAGTCCGCGCGCTTCGAGCCGCTTGAGCAGGGGGGTGAGGGTGGTGGTTTCGAGCGCCAGGCGCGTGCAGATCTCGGAGACGTTGATCTCGTCCTTCTCCCACAGCACCAGCATGACGAGGTACTGCAGGTAAGTGAGATTGAGATCGCGCAGCAGGCCGCGGTACACCTTGTTGAGGCTCAGCATCGTCGAGTAGACGGCGAAGCAGAGCTGCTCGTCCAGCGCCAGCGCATTGCTCGCCGGGGCTTCGGTGGATGGGGCGGTGATGCGCTTGGCAGGCATGGCGCGAATATTAGATCGCATGCGATCTAATGGCAAGCAATATTTATCGGCCGGACGATTTCTCAGGCTGGCGACTTGCGCAGGCCTCCAGGAGGCACGCCGAACCGGTCCCTGAAGCTTCGGCTGAAATGGCTCGCGTCGCCGAAGCCGTTGCGATAGGCGATCTGGGCCACGCTCAAATGGTCGAGCCGCCTGTTCCGCAGATCGTCTTTCGCGCGTTCCAGGCGGCGCATGCGCAGGTACGCGCCATATTGCGTGCGCTGCGTCTCGAAGAGCCGATGCGTGAGCCGCCTCGAGATGCCGAGCTCCCTCGATACCGCATCGACCGAGAGTTCCGGATCGCCCAGGTGCGCCTCGATGAAGGCCACCAGCCGCTGCCAGCGGTCGCGCTCGCGGTGCTTGCCGTCGGCCGCGTCTTCGTCCACCGATTCGCAATAGGCCGCAGCCAGCAGCGAGACGAAGGACTGCTCGGAGAAGTACGCCAGTGCCGGCAACGCCTGCGCATTGCCCGGAAACACATGCCCCATGTGCACACGGGCCGCCTCGGCCAGGCGCGAATCCGCCCGCGAGATCGAAGGCACGAAGCGGTCGTGCAGATCGGCGTAGATGCCGAAGAACCGGTCCGACGGCACCCGCAGCACCACCAGCCTGCCGGGCGTGGTCAGTGTGCAGGCCGAAGGAAGCCGCGTGGTGCGGAAGGTGATGTCGCCCTTGCGGAAAGGCATGCAGCGCCCGCCCTGCTCGATGGTGCCTTCGCCCTCGACCGCGATCATCGCGAGCACATCGCCCGCGCCGCCGATGGAAGCCAGCGCCGTGTCATGGCGAACCGCCAGCGGCGTGGAGGCGAAGCTGATCGCCAGCCCGCCGCCCACGAGCCGGCAGGCCTCCAGGCTCATGCGCGGGTTGCTGTCCCGCACGCTGAGCTCGCCGGGGTACACCAGCGAGTCGAGCGCATTCGAGTAGCCCTGCACGTCGCCCATGTAGAACGGACGGAAGCATGGCGCGAAGCTCAGGTCGGAGGCTGCTGCTGTGTCGTGGTGCATGGCTGTGTTTCCTGCCGCCGATGCGCATGCTTCATGCCAGGCAGCGTCGGCAGGGGCAGTCTAGGCGGCCGACATCCGATCCGGGGCTGAGGCTTTCCACTAGTTGGCACGCCGGATCAATGCGCGTGCACCCACGCGCAAGAGCAAAGCGGGGGCTGCTTCATACATTGGCCGCACCCCCCACGAATGCACACAGGAGCCAACGCGTGAGCGACGACACCCGCACCACAACCCACGAAAGCCCCGCGCCGTCCCTCGACGGCCTCAGCTACGGCAATTGGACCGAGGCCGAGAAGCTCGCGCTGAGCTGCCGCATCCTCGCGAAGGAAGGGCATTGCGAAACCCTGGCCGGCCAGATCACCGTGCGGCAGCCGGACGGCAGCTTCCTGACCACGCCGCTCGCGCACGCCTTCAGCGAGATCCGCCCCGACTCGGTCATGCGCATCGACGATTCGCTGCGCGTGCTCGAAGGCCGCGGCGTGCCCAACCCGGCCGTGCGCTTCCACCTGTGGGTCTACAGGCGCAGGCCGGACGTGAACTGCGTGATCCACACGCATCCGCCATACGTCTCCGCGCTGTCGATGACCGGCGAGCCGCTGCAGATTGCGCACATGGACGCCACCCCGTTCTTCGACGATTGCGCCTTCCTGCCCGAGTGGCCCGGCCTGCCGATCGCCGACGTCGAGGGCGAGATCATCTCGGCCGCGCTCGGCACCAAGCGCTGCGTGCTGCTTGCCAACCACGGTTTCCTGGCCGCCACGCCGACCATCGAGGAGTCGCTGTACATGTCGGTGCTCATCGAGCGCGCGGCGCGCAACCAGCTGATCGCGCAGTCGGCCTACGGTCGCCTCAAGCTGGTGGACCCGGCACTGGCCAGGGAGTCGCACGACTTCCTGCTGCAGCGGAGCATCGTCAACGCCAGCTTCGCGATGTTCGCGCGGCAGATCACCGGGGAGCGCCCATGAACAGCATCGCCACCCCGCTGCAGGGCACCGTGGAGAAGAAAAAGCACCAGAGCGTCTGGAAGATCGGCGCCGCCACCATGGTCGGCACGGCCATCGAGGCCTTCGACTTCCTCGCATACGGCACCGCCGCGGCGCTGGTGTTCAACAAGCTTTTCTTCCCCAACTTCGACCCCACCGTCGGCACGCTGGCGGCCTTCGGCACCTTCGCCAGCGGCATGCTCGCCAGGCCGCTGGGCGGCATCATCTTCGGGCACTACGGCGACCGCCTGGGCCGCAAGTCGATGCTCACGCTGAGCCTGCTGATGATGGGCATCTGCACGGTGCTGATCGGCCTGCTGCCGACCTACGAGTCCATCGGGCTGTGGGCGGCCGTGCTGCTGGTGCTGCTGCGCATCGGGCAGGGCCTGTCGTTCGGCGGCGAGCTCGGCGGGGCGATGCTCATGGCCGTGGAGCACGCGCCGCCGCGCTGGCGCTCGCTGGTCGGCAGCATGCCGCAGATGGGCGCTCCCATCGGCGTGCTGCTGTCCTCGGGCGCCTTCGCGCTGGTCACGCAGCTGCCCGAGGCCAGCTTCATGAGCTGGGGCTGGCGGCTGCCCTTCCTTGCGAGCGCGGTGCTGATCGTGCTGGGCGTCTTCATCCGCATGAAGGTGGACGAGTCGCCCGAGTTCATGCAGGTCAAGGTCCACCGCAGGACGGCGGTGCTGCCGGCGCGCGAGGTGGTGGTGGCGCACCTCAGGCCCCTGCTGCTGACCATCGGCGGCAAGCTGGCCGAGGTGACGCTGATCTACACCGTGCTGGTGTTCTCGATCTCCTACGCGACCAGCCGGCTCGGCTTCTCGCGCTCCGATGCGCTGCACGCTCTCATCGCCGGTTCGGCGGCGATGGTCTTCACCATTCCTGCCAGTGGCTGGCTTGCGGACAAAGTGGGCGCGCGGCGGCTCTACGTCTTCGGCGGACTGCTGCTGGCGCTCATGGCGGTGCCGCTCTTCCAGGCCATCGGCAGCGGCTCGCTCACGGCCTACACGGTGGCGATGGTGCTGGCGCTGTCGCTCAACTACCCGCTGATGTTCGCGCCGCAGTCCAGCCTCTATGCGGCGCAGTTTCCCCCCGAGCTGCGCTACTCGGGCATCTCCATCGGCATCCAGTTCGCGGCGGCCATCGGTGGCGGGCTGGCGCCGATCATCGCGGCGACGCTGGTCGCGAACTATTCGAGCATCGTGCCGGTGGGCGTCTACGTCGCGGTGCTGGGCGTGGTGGCCGCGGGGTCGGCCTGGCTGATGCGCCCTGTCGCGAACGAATGACCAGCCGCCTCAGGAGTGCCCATCCACCCGCATCTGGAACAGGAAGTAGGGCGGAATGCAGGCGCCTTGCCCCTCGGGCTTGCCATCGGCCTGCGCGCAGATGTAGTCGTCTCGGCAGGCCTGATGCGCCGAGCAGGTGCGCAGGTTGCCGGGGCGCGTGTGCTTGGCCAGGCATTCGCCGAAGGGCTTCTTCGCGGCCAGGCAGCTGTTGAAGTCGCTGAGGATCGCGATGCCGCCGCAGGTGCCGTTCGGGTCCCTGGGGTCGCAGGGGCCGGAGCACATGCCGCCCGGAAAGCCGACCGAGGTTTTCTCGCACACCGAGGCCGCGCCTTCGCAGGCAACGGGCGGCAGCTTCTCGGCGCGATCGGTCCACGCGTTGGCCGACTGCGTGATGCGCGTGGGCTCGCAGCGCGCGCCGACCGTCGCGCGTCCGGCGGCGGCATCCGCTTCCATCGGCTCGGCCAGGGCCCGGAACGGATCGGGCCGCGGCGTGGAGAGCGCGGCCCGCACGTAGCTTTCGCGCCGCGCGAGCTCGTCCTGCACGTGCGGCGAGTGCGGCACCGCCAGCGCGTTGCCGGTGGTGAAGGTCCGCGAGGCGCCGCGCCGGTCGACACCCAGCAGGTGGAAGCCCGCGACCGCGCGGCTCTGGTGGCAGCCCATGCAGCTCAGGTCGTCGAGGCGGCGCAGCACCGCCTGCGGCGACTGCAGCGTGCGGCTGCCAGGCACGGCCTGCCATTCGCCGGGCGCGAAGATCTGCGCGAAGGGCCGGTTGGCCAGCCGTTCGAGTCCGCGCGGCGCGACCGAGATGGCTTCGGTCGCGAGGAACCTGTCGGGAATCTGCAGCGTGGCCTCGTCCAGCGCGCGCAGGTTGGCGGGTTGCCGAAGCCACTGCTGCAGTTCCTTGCGCAGCGGGGCATTGGCCTTGAGCCTGGCGACGTCGGGCGTGTTCTCCAGCGGCGCGACCTCGAAGCGCCTGGCGCCCGCGTTCCAATGGAAGGCGCGCAGCATGTATTCGGCATGGCCGCCCAGGTCGGGCCGCACCGCCGAGGGCCAGCGCACGCTCTGCAGGTTGGTGGTGAGCTGCGCGATGCGCGCGTGCTCCAGCTGTTTCGGCGCGAGCGGGCCATCGGCCGAGGTCAGCCAGCGGCCCAGCGCCTCGTCGGCCATCGCGGCCTGCGGCGGCTGCCATCGCTTCGCGGCGGCGGCGCAGCTTCCGTCGGCATCGGGCGCGTCGCCGCGCAGCTCGACGTTGACAGTCATCGGCAGGCGAGACTGCATCGCGGCTGTGCGATAGGCCAGCCGGTACACCAGCCGCGTTTCGCCGCAGGCGCCGCTCTGGAAGGGCCGGCGGTCCATGCGGTTGGCCACGCCGACCAGCTCGAAAAAGGCATCGGGGCTCGCGAGCCAGCGCGCGTCGAACAGCCGGTGCGGATAGCGCGAGATGCCCACGCCCGCCTGCCTGTCGCGCCGCTGGATGCCGGAAAGGCTGGCGCCCAGCGGTTCGGTGATGGAGCGCCAGGCCGGAGTGCGCATCAGCGCCTCGTTGGCGGTGACGCCATCGGTGGACGGCGCCGATTCGCCATTCATCCATCGCGCGAAGCCGGCGCCGGATTTCTCGGCCGCCTGCAGCGCGGCGGGCGAGGTGACGAGCAGCACCGGCTCCGCCGCTTGCGCCATGGGCACAGCGGAAGCGAGCGTCAGTGCGAGGAGGGCGGCGGGCAGGTGATGTCGGATGAGCGGCACGCGGCCGATTGTGCCGCCGTGCCGCCCGTCATCACGCGAAGGCTCGACCCGCTTCGGGCATTGCCTGTGCCGTGTCCAGCGCATCCAGCGCCGCCAGCGGCCGCGGCGTGGCCGCGAGCAGCGCCTGCGTGTACGCATGGCGCGGATCGTCGAACACCGCGTCGCGCGCGCCTTGCTCCACGATGCGCCCGCGCTCCATCACGATCACGCGGTCGGCGATCTGCTCCACCGCCGCGAGGTCGTGGCTGATGAACAGGCATGCGAAGCCGTGGTGCTTCTGCAGGCTCTGGAACAGCTTGAGCACCTGCGCCTGGATCGTCATGTCGAGCGCCGACACCGGCTCGTCGGCCACCACGAAAGCGGGGCGCCGTACCAGCGCACGGGCGATCGCCACGCGCTGGCGCTGGCCGCCCGAAAGCTCGTGCGGGTAGCGCGCGCCGAGGCCGTCCAGGCCGACCTCGTCCAGCGTTTCCTTCACGCGCCGCGTGCGCGCCGTCGCATCGAGCTCGGGCAGGTGGCGCAGCGGCTCGGCCACGATCTCCTGCACGCGCATGCGCGGGTCCAGCGAGGAGAACGGGTCCTGGAACACGAGCTGGCAGGCCAGCCTGAAGCGATGCAGCGCGGCACGGCCGGCGCTGCGAACGTCCTCGCCGCGAAACAGGATCTGCCCGGCCTGCGAGGGCGCGAGCCGCAGGATGGCGCGGCCCAGCGTGGTCTTGCCGGAGCCGCTGCCGCCCACCAGCGCGACCATTTCGCCCGGATGGATGTCGAGGTCGAGCGAGTCGATCACGCGAACCGGCGCGTGGCGTTTGAAGAAGCCGGCGCGTGCGCCGGCGTAGCTCACGCACAGGCCGCGCACCTGTACCAGCGGCTGCCGCTGCTCGGCGGGTTCGGCCTTGGCCGCCTGCCGGCGCGGCAGCGCGTCGACCAGCTTGCGGGTGTAGGGCTGCTTCGGTGCCAGCAGGATGCCCGGCACCTCGCCGGTCTCGACCAGCCGGCCCTTCTCCAGCACGATGGCGCGCTGCGCATAGCGCCCCACCAGCCCGAGGTTGTGCGTGATGAGCAGCACGGCAGTGCCGTTGTCGCGCGCCAGGCCCACCATCAGGTCGAGCACCTCGCGCTGGCTCAGCGTGTCCAGCGCGGTGGTCGGCTCGTCGGCGATCAGCAGGCGCGGCTTCAGCAGCATCACGCTGGCCAGCATGATGCGCTGGCGCATGCCGCCGGAGAACTCGTGCGGATAGGCGTGCATGCAGCGCTCGGGGTCGGCGATCTGCACGCGGCGCAGCATGTCGACGATGCGCGCGCGGATCTCCGCCGCCGGCAGCTGCGTGTGCATGCGCAGGCCCTCGGCCATCTGCTCGCCGATGCGGTGCACCGGGTTGAGCGAGACCATCGGCTCCTGGAACACCATGCCGATGCCCGGCCCGCGGATGGGGCGCATGGCCTTCGCGTCGCGCGCGGCGAGGTCTTCGCCGTCGAACACGATGCGCCCGCCGGTCTGCGAGATGCCCGGCGGCAGCAGCTGCAGGATGGCGCGCGCGGCCATGGTCTTGCCGCTGCCCGATTCACCCACCACAGCGAGGAATTCGCCGGCCTTCACCTCGAACGACAGGTCGTGCACCAGCGGCTGGGCGCCGTTGCGCAGCTCGATCCTCAGGTGCTCGACGGAAAGCACGGTCTGACTCGATTGAACGCTCATGACTTCTCCGTTCGCGGATCGAGCCGGTCGCGCAGCGATTCGCCCAGCAGGTTGATGCCCAGCAGCGTGAGCGCGATGCACAGGCCCGGCACCACGCACAGCCACACGGCCGAGGCCATGTAGGGCCGCGCGCTCGCGAGCATGTTGCCCCAGGTCGGCGCGGGCGGCGGCACGCCCAGGCCCAGGAAGCTCAGCGCGCTTTCCGACAGCAGCACCCAGCCGAACATGCTGGTGGCCAGCACCGCCACGGGCGCCATGCAGTTGGGCAGCACGTGGCGCCACATGGTGTAGAGCTCGCCGTTGCCGATCATGCGCGAGGCCTCCACGTACTCGCGCTCGCGCAGCGACAGCACCGTGCCGCGCACCACGCGCACCACCGAAGGGGCATAGGCCATGCTCAGCGCCAGCACGATGCCCCACTTGTTGGCGCCGACGATCACCATCACGCCCAGCGCCAGCAGCAGGCCCGGAAAGGCCAGCAGCGTGTCGTTGAAGGCCATCAGCACGCGGTCTGTCCAGCCGCGCACGAAACCCGCGACCACGCCGACCACCAGCCCCATGGCGGTGGCCAGCGTCACGGTGAGCAGCGCCACCAGGCAGCTGGTGGCCGCGCCCTGCATCGCGCGGCTGGCCACGTCGCGGCCGAATTCGTCGGTGCCCAGCCAGTGCGCCATCGAGGGCGGCTGCAGCTTGGAGCGCAGGTCGATGCCCAGCGGGTTGTAGGGCGTCCACAGCGCGGCGACCACGGCGACGGCCAGCAGCACCGCGACGAGCGCGCCGCCGATGAGGGTATGGGTCTTGAACTTCGTCTTCACTGCACAGTGACCCGTGGGTCGAAGAGGGGGTAGCACATGTCGACGATCAGGTTGATCACGACGTAGATGCAGGCGGTGAACAGCAGGCAGCCCTGCAGCACCGGGTAGTCGCGCGCGAAGATCGAGTCGATCATCAGGCGCCCGAGCCCGGGCAGGGTGAACACCGTCTCCAGCACCGCGATGCCGCTGAGCAGGTGCCCGAGGATCAGCCCGATCATGGTGAGGGTCGGGTTGAAGGCGTTGGGCAGCACATGGCGGCGCAGCACCTGCGACTCGGGCACGCCCTTGGCGCGCGCGTGCGTCACGTATTCGAGCCGCAGGATCTCGATGGTGCTGGCGCGCGACATGCGCGTGAGCACGCCGGTCTCCACCAGCAGCAGAGTGGCGATCGGAAGCACGACGTAGAGCACGCCCTGCGAGAAGTTCTCCGACATCGGCACGTACCCCACCACCGGCAGCCAGCCCAGGTACTGGCCGAAGAACATCAGCAGCAGCAGGCCCAGCCAGAAGCTGGGCACCGAGAGCATCAGCGTCGCGGCGCCGATGATGGCGAGGTCGGTGGGCTTGTCCTTGCGCCAGGCGGCGACCAGGCCGGCGGGCACGGCGATCAGCGAGGCCAGCGCCACCGCGATGAGCACGATGACCGCGCTGACGTGAAAGCGCTCCCAGATCAACGGCAGCACCGGCAGGCCGTTGGTGGTCGATACGCCCAGGTCGCCGGCCAGCGCGTGCCTCAGCCACACGAGGTACTGCACGGGCAGGGGCTGGTCGAGCCCCATCTGGTGGCGCATGAGCGCCAGCTGCGCGGGGTCGGCGCCTTCGCCCAGCATGAGCAGCACCGGGTCGCCCGGAATCAGCCGCATCAGGGTGAACACCGCGATGGAGACCAGCAGCAGCGTCGGAATCGTCATCGCGATCCGGCGCAGGAGATAGGCGGGCATTGCTCGCGCGGCTCCGTTCAGCCGGCGGCGGCCAGCCGCACGTTCCAGAACCTGGGCT
The DNA here is from genome assembly GCF_041154425.1 of Variovorax sp. V15. Taxonomy (NCBI): domain Bacteria; kingdom Pseudomonadati; phylum Pseudomonadota; class Betaproteobacteria; order Burkholderiales; family Comamonadaceae; genus Variovorax; species Variovorax sp. V15. The sequence goes on along the minus strand of NZ_AP028659.1, from coordinate 4,005,643 downwards.
TGGCCGGCGCCCAGCCCTTGAAGCCGGTCACGCTCTTGCGCATGGCGGTGGCGTCGCTGGCGTTGAAGAGCACGATCATCGGCACGTCCTGCAGCATCTGCTTGTGCATCTCGTCGAACAGCACCTGGCGGCGCGCCTTGTCGCGCGTGACCATCGACTCCGCCAGCCGCGTCTGGCCGTAGGCGCTGTCCCAGACCTTGCGCGGCTGCGCGGCCTTGTCGCCCGACACCATCTCGAAGTTGAGCGAGGGATCGATGCGCGCCGAGTAGATGAAGGCCATGCTCTGGTACTGGCCCTTGGTGTAGCGGTCGAGCTGGGTGGCCCAGTCGAGCACCTCCAGCTCGATGTTGATGCCCGCCTCGGAGGCCATGGCCTGCACCAGCACGGCGGCCGAGTACAGGGCCTCGTAGCGCTTGTTGGCAATCATGCGGATCGGCTGGTTGCGGTAGCCCGCTTCGGCCAGCAGCTTCTTCGCGGCGGCGAGGTCGCGCCTGAAGCCGCCGGCCTGCACTGCGTCGTAGTAGGGGCTGGAAGATGGCACCACCGAGTTGTTGACCGGCGATAGGCCCTCGGTGACAGAGCGCGCGATCTCGGGCGTGTCGAGCGACAGCGCCAGCGCGCGGCGGATGCGCACGTCCTTCAGCACCGGGTCGTTGGTCTGCAGCAGCAGCGCGACCATCGACATCACCGGCGTGGTGTCGACCAGCACGTCGGTGCGCTTGCGCATCTCGACCACGTCGGCCGGGCTGGGGTTGACGAAGGCGTCGATGCCGCCGCTGTAGAGCGCGGCCTTGGCGGCGGCCGAGTCGGGAATGACGACAAAGCGCAGGTTCTCGATCTCGGCCTTCTTGCCGCCCGCGAGGCCGTCGCGCGGCTCGGCGCGGGAGGTGTAGCCGTCGAAGCGCGTGAGCTCCACGTACTGGCCGCGCTTCCATTCCTTGAGCTTGTAGGGGCCCGTGCCCACGGGCTCCTTCCACTGGCCGTCGGGGCCGACCGAACTGCGGTGCAGGATGGCTGCGCCGCCGCAGTCGGGCCGGGCCATCATCGTGAGGAAGAGGGCGCTCGCGCGCTCCAGCTTGAACACCACCGTCTTCGGATTGGGCGCCTCCACCGACAGCACCTTGGTCATGCCCTTGCCGTCGAATTCGGGCAGGCAGCGCCAGCCGCTCGTGGGCTTGAGGTAGCGCTGCCAGTTCCAGACCACGTCGTCGGCGGTGAGCGTGGCGCCGTTCTGGAACTTCACGCCGTCGCGCAGCGTGAAGGTGTAGGTCAGGCCGTCGGCGGAGGTGTCGACCTTGCTCGCCAGCATCGGGCCCACCGAGGTGTCCTCGCGCAGCGCGACCAGCCCTTCGGCCACGTGCAGCAGCACGTTGTCGGTGTTGTCGTCGCGGTTGCCGCCGGGGTCGGTGCTGCGGATGTCGGAGTTGATCTGGATGCGCAGCGTCTGGCCCGCGCCCACCGTCGGCTGGGCGATGGCGGGAGCCGCGGCTGCCAGGCCGAGCGCCAGGGCGGCAATCAGCGATGCGGGCGATGCGGAGGGCGGGCGGGAAGGGGGAACGGGGACTTTCATGGCAACACTCCTGGCATGGACTGGGCGGTCGATAGAGCGGTCGGACTCAGAGGGAATATTCGGTGAAGCGGTGCTCCTTGAAGGGCGCCGGTGCAATGCGCATCTTCCGTGCCGCCGGGTCCATCACGATGGTCGCCACCGTGGCCGACGAGGCGCCGCCGGGGCCCGCGCTGGGGCTGCGGCACACGGCGCGCGGCGCGCCGAATCGGTCCTGCAGCGCGTCGATCACGTCCTGCTCGCCGAGCAGGCCGGCGGCGCGCCGGTTGTGCAGCGCCTCGGTCACACGGCGGTCGCGGTAGAGCGAGTCGGGCGTGGTCTCCAGGCTGCGGTCCACCACGCGCGCGAGCGCGGCCGGCGTCTTGAAGTGGTTGGCGTGCACCAGGATGCCGCCTTCGGGCTGCTGCCAGAACACCTGCTCGGGGCAGGTCTCCAGGCTCACGGCCTCGCCCTCGGCGTGCGTGACGATCATGTTGTTGGAGATGGAGCGCGCGGTACGGCACACCACGCCCAGCGCGTTGGCATACAGCTCCGACTGCAGGATGCCGCGGCGGATCAGCGCCAGCGGCACGCCCTGCTGCCTGCCGTCGCTGTCGGCCTTGATGAAGTTGCCGGTGACGGCGATGCCCGCGCTGTTGAGGCCGGCGCGCGCCAGCGTGCCCGCCTCCGCGAAGGTCAGCATCGACGGACCCTTGGCGGGCTGGATGCGCAGCACGATGCCCAGCTCCAGGCTTTCCACGCGCCAGTCCCAGTTCTGCGCGTGGATGAGCCGGCCTTCGCGCGAGGCCGACGGCATCACCACCACGCCGGTGCAGCCGTCGGGCGGCTCGGTGGCTTCGAGCTGCTGGAAGGCGTAGAGCATCTCGCTGCGCGCGTTCAGCGCCACGATGTCCTCGGCCGGCACGCCCGCGCCTTCGGCCACGCCCTCGATCTCGCGCAGCATGCCGGCGTCGAAGGCCTCGATCACCGGCATGAAGCGGCGCGCCAGCGCGCGGGTGCGGTCCCAGCTGAGGCCCACGCGTTCGAAGGCGGCGCGGTAGGTGCGCAGGCTCAGGTCGATGCGCTCGCCTGCCGCGCGGCCGTACTGCTGGCCGCACTGGCGGGCGTCGCCTTCGATGTCGTAGAGGGGGAACGATTCGATGTCCATGTCGGTCCGGTGCTTTCCTTGTTCGGTGTGTGATGCGTGTGTGCTTCAGGCTGCGGCGTCGGTCGGCCGGGCGGTCTGCGCGATGGCGGCGCGCAGGCTGTCGACGATCTGGTCGACGTGCCGGCGCTCCAGCGTGAAGGGCGGCGACAGCGCGATGGTGTCGCCCACGGAGCGCACCAGCACGCCGCCCTGGTCCACGCAGTGCCGGGCCACCGCCTGTGCATGCGTGCCCGCGCCCTCGGCCCAGGGCTGCAGCTCGATGCCGGCGAGCAGGCCGACGTTGCGCACGTCGATCACGCCCGGCAGGCCGCGCAGCGTGTGCAGGCATTCCTCGAAGTAGGGCGCGGTGGCCGCCGCCTGGGCGATCAGGCCGTCCTGCGTGTAGGCGTCGAGCGTGGCCATCGCCGCCGCGCAGGCCAGCGGATGGCCCGAGTAGGTGTAGCCGTGCGAGAGCTCGATGCCGCTCACGCTGCCCTGCATGAAGGCGTCGTGCACCTCGTCGCGCATCAGCACCGCGCCCATGGGCACCGCGCCGTTGGTCAGGCCCTTTGCGGTGGTGATGAGGTCGGGCGTCACGCCGAACAGGTCGGCCGCGAAGTTGGTGCCCAGGCGGCCGAAGCCGGTGATGACCTCGTCGAATATCAGCAGCACGCCGTGCTTGTCGCAGATCTCGCGCAGGCGCCTGAGGTAGCCGCGCGGCGGCGGCAGCACGCCGGTGGAGCCGGCCACGGGCTCGACGATGACGGCGGCCACGGTCGACGGGTCGTGCAGCGCGAGCAGCGCCTCCAGCGCGTCGGCCTTCTCGATGCCGTGCGCCGGCTCACCGCGCGAGAAGGCGTTGCGCGCCAGGTCGAGCGTGTGCGGCAGGTGGTCCACGCCGTTGAGCAGCGGCCCGAAGGTGCTGCGCTGGCGGCCGATGCCGCCCACCGAGATGCCGCCGAAGCCCACGCCGTGATAGGCGCGCTCGCGGCCGATGAGGCGGTAGCGGCCCGCGTCGCCGCGTGCGCGGTGGTAGGCCAGCGCGATCTTCAGCGCGGTGTCGACCGACTCGGAGCCCGAGTTGGTGAAGAACACGTGGTTCATGCCCGCGGGCGCCATTTCGGCCAGCCGCTGCGCGAGCACGAAGGCTGCCGGGTGGCCGATCTGGAAGCTGGAGGCGTAGTCGAGCACGTCGATCTGCGCCTTCATCGCGGCGCTGATGCGCGGGTGGCGGTGCCCCGCGTTCACGCACCACAGGCCGGCGATGGCGTCGAGCACGCGGCGGCCGTCGGCCAGGTCGTAATAAAGGCCTTCGCTGCCGACGATGAGGCGCGGCGACTGCTTGAACTTGCGGTTGGGGGTGAAGGGCATCCAGAACGCGTCGAGCGACGCGGGGGAGGCGGGGGTGTCGGCAAGGGCCACGAGATGGTTCTCCGTTGGGAAGCGACCCGGCTCTCGGGTCGTCGTGGAGCCGATCTTGAAACTCGAATTGTATTTTTGGCGCGAGATGTACATGGTTTTTTCGGGCCAAAAATACAAAACCCGGGCGATGATCGGCGCCCAAGCCCCGCGATTCCGGAGAACCCCTGGATGGCTGCATCCCAGACGGACGACAAACCCCTTGCATCGCCCCTTGCGCCGGTCGCTCCGCTCGTCCAGCGCGTGAGCCGCTACGTGCTCGACCAGGCGCTGGCTGGCGGCTACGAGAACGGCAGCCACCTCACCGAAGCCGAGCTCGCGAGCCGGCTCGGCATCTCGCGCACGCCGGTGCGCGCGGCGCTGCGCTTCCTGCACGAGCGGGCATTGCTGGCCCACACGCCGAACCGCGGCTACACGCTGGTGGCCGACCGCCAGGCACTCGCCAAGGCCCGGCGCGAGATGCCCGAAGACGAGGAGAAGACGCTCTACTACCGCCTGCTGCGCGACCGCCTGGCCGGCAAGCTGCCCACGCGCGTCAACGAACTGGAACTGGCGCAGGCCTACGCCGTGCCGCGCCCGCTGCTGCGCACCGTGCTCACCACGCTGCTGCAGGACGGCGTGCTGCGCGGGCGCCACTACCAGCGCTGGGAGTTCACCGAGACGCTGGATTCGGTGGAAAGCGAGCGCGAGAGCTACCGGTTTCGCCTGACCGTCGAATGCGCCGGGCTGCGCGAGCCCGGCTTCAAGGTCGACCTGCAACGGCTGCGCGCCTGCCGCGAGCGCCAGCAGGGGCTGCTCGCGCAGGCTTCACGCTATTCGTGGATGGATTTCTTCGAGGCCAACGCGCAGTTCCACGAACTGCTGGCCAGCGCCTCGGGCAACCGATTCTTTCTCGATGCCGTGCAGCAGCAGAACCGGCTGCGGCGCATGTCCGACCTCTCGGACTACCCGCTGGTGAACATCGACCTGCTGCACAAGTCCTGCCACGAGCACCTGGAAATCCTCGACGCGGTGGAGCGTGGCGACCTCGAAGCCGCCGCCGGGCACATGCACCGACACCTCAGCCGCGCCAGCGACCTGGTCGAGCAGCGGGTGACGGGCGTGCTGGGCGACTGACTTACCCTGCGGCGTTCAGCTTGCGGCGTGGCGAGATGTTCAGCGTCCTGCAGAAGTCGTAGAAGGCTTCGAGCTGCAGCGACTTGTCGAACACCGCGTCCACTCCTGCGGAAAGCGCACCTTCGCGCACTTCGGAGGTGGCGTGGTTCATCAGCACCACCGTGCGCTGCGCCGGCGACTTGTGCTCCTGCAGGTACTGCGCAACGGTGAGGCCGTTGCCTTCGGCCAGGAAGATGTCGATGACCGCCGCGTCCCATTCCTGCGGGTTCTTCCTGAGCCAGTCGATGGCGTCGACAGATGTGGTGGCGGTGCCGATCACGTCGCAATCGGAAAACTCCTGCAGGCCGTCGGTCAGCGTGGTGGCGATCAGGGGGTTGTCTTCTATCAGGTAGATGCGGGTCATTGTTCGCAGTCGGGGCTTCTCGTTCTGAGCGGTCTTCGTTCGTTCTCGTCGGCTTGTCTCGGGCCGATGCGGGCATTGTCCCTGCCGGGGCGGCGTGTCGAGTCGGACAATGCCTTCATCTGCCGTAGAACCCTGCGCTGGAGGATCACTGGCGTACAAGACGCGTCGGCATGCGCAGCCATATCGTGGGGTCTTCATCAACAACCGCCCGCACGGTACGCATGGCCACGCCGCAATCTTTTACGCCTCCTTTCACATCCTCCGGCCGCAGCGCGCTGGTGCAGGCGCCGCCCTGGCACTACGCGGGATGGCTCGTCAACGTGGCCTTCGAGTTCGATGCCGCGCGCGGCGCCGTGCTGGTGCCGGCCGGACTGGGCACGGCCACCGGCAAGGGCTGCGTCCATTTCGCGGACTGGCAGTTCTGCGGCGACGACGGCCGCGAACTGCTCGACCCGGTGTATGCGCAATACCGCGAGACCATCGTGGTGCTCGAAATCGAGCAGAAGACGCGCGGTGGCGGCGATGCGCCGCGCTCCTTCTATTGCCCGCTGATCTACGTCGACCAGGACGTCTCGCTGCTGCGCGGCTGGCTGCAGGGCTGGCCCAAGAAGATCGGGCAGACCTGGCTCACGCGCAGCATGCCGCTGATTCATCCGGCGGCCGCGCCGCTCGCGGCGGGAAGCCGGCTCGGTGCGAGTCTCAGCGTGAAGGAGCGGCGCCTGGTGGACGCGACAGTCACACTGTCGGGCGAGCAGACCGGGCGGCTGGGTTTTCTTTCCGCGCCGACCGTGGGTGCCATCGGCTGGCCCGACCTGACACAGCCAGGCATCGCGGCGGTGCCGCGCTACCTGCGCGCCGACATCATCGACCGCGTCGAGCCCGGCTGGACCGCCGGCAGCGCGACGCTGAAGTTCCACGAACATCCGGTCGAGGAACTGGCATCGCTCGGCCCTGTGGAGGCGACTGCCGCCAGCGCCGGCTGGATGGGCATCACCGTGCGCGGTGCGATCGCCGTGTGACGCGGCCGGCCGCGCTACCCTTCGCGGGATGACCCGCACTTCGCCCTCGAACCCGCCGGCTTCGCATGTGATCGGCCTGCCGATGGAGGGCGGTGCGCAGATCGAGGCCATGTTCGCGGCCGACCCCAAGGCGCGCTTCGAGCTGCACTGGCACGCGGAGTGGAGCGTGGGCGCCATCCTCGAAGGCCGCTGCGAATTCACCTGCGCCGGCGAGCGGCAGGTGGCGCAGGCGGGCGACATCGTGCTGATGGCGCCCTTCATGCTGCATACGGCCGGCGTCAGTGCGCAGGGCTTTCGCATGGTGATGCTCTACGTGCCGCACGCCTGGGCGAGCAGGCGCCTCGCGTGGCCGCCGGGCCTGCGAGGCACGCTGAGGCAGGGCGTGTGGCGCGACGAGGTCATGGCAGGCGAGCTGGCATCCGCTGCGCAGGCGCAAGACGGTGCGCAGGTCGGCCGCTTGCTGGAAGAGATTCTTCGCGCGCAGGCCGATGGCGAACTCGTGCCGGTCGAGCGCCACATGGGCGATGCGCGCGTGGAAGCCGTCTGCGAGGCGCTGGCGACGGAAGATGCTTGCCGCATCGATCCGGCCGGGCTGGCGCAGCGACTGGGCGTGTCGCGAGAGCATTTCCATCGTCTGTTCCGACTGGCCGTGGGCATGACTCCGGCCCACTACGCTCGGCTAGCGCGCATCGGCCGAGCCAGGGCGCTGCTGCGCGAGGGCCACGCGGCGGCCGAGGTTGCTGCGCAATGCGGCTTCACCGACCAGGCGCACTTCTCGCGCTGGTTCCGCCGCTGCTTCGGCGTGACGCCGGGCAACTACATGGCCGGGCGGGAGCGGACGGAAAGGCGCGCGTGAGAAACTAGCAGGCTTGCCAGCCCGGCCCGATCGAGGTCAGGGCACCGCTGCCAACCACAGGAATCCCGCGTTTTGGAAGAGAAGGTCGTCTCCGTTGCACCCATGATGGACTGGACCGACAGACACTGTCGTTACCTCCATCGCCTGCTGTCGCGCCACGCGCTGCTCTACACCGAGATGGTGACGACCGGCGCGCTGATGCATGGCGACGTGCCGCGCCATCTGCGCTTCAACGCCGAGGAACATCCCGTTGCGCTGCAACTCGGCGGCAGCGAGCCGGCCGACCTCGCGCACTGCGCGAAGCTCGGGGAGGAGTGGGGCTACGACGAGATCAACCTGAACTGCGGCTGCCCCAGCGAGCGCGTGCAGCGCGGCGCCTTCGGCGCCTGCCTCATGAACGAGCCGCAGCTGGTGGCCGATTGCGTGAAGGCGATGGTCGACGTGGTCGGCATACCGGTGACTGTCAAGCATCGCATCGGCATCGACAGGATCGAAAGCTACGAGTTCGTGCGCGACTTCGTCGGCAAGGTGAGCGAGGCCGGCTGCAACACCTTCATCGTGCATGCGCGCAACGCCTGGCTGCAGGGGCTGAGCCCGAAGCAGAACCGCGAGATCCCGCCGCTGCGCTACGAACTGGTGCACCGGCTGAAGCACGAGTTTCCCGATCTGCACATCGCCATCAACGGCGGCATCACGGTCAACGCACAGGTGCACGAGCATCTGCGGCTGCTCGACGGCGTGATGGTGGGGCGCGAGGCGTATCACAACCCCTGGTGGCTGGCCGGATGGGACGCCGAGTTCTTCGGCGCCGGCGAGCAGACGCTCACGCGCGAGGAAGTCGAGTCGCTGATGTGCGACTACATGGCCCGCGAGGCGGCCGAGCACGGCACGCACTGGTGGCCGATCGCGCGGCACATGCTGGGTTTGCGCAACGGTCTTGCGGGTGCGCGCCGCTGGCGGCAGGTCTGGAGCGACCATCGGCTCAAGACACTGCCCGCGCACGAAGTCATGGCGCTGGCGCGTGAGCCTGCCGCGGCGCAGGCAGCCTGAATCCGTAGCGCCGCGCGCGCTTCCGCCGGCACGGCATCAGGGGGCGAAATCGGCCTCCAAGCCTTTCCTGAAACGATGTTCCGAAATCGCTACTTCACGATAAGTGGCGCGTCAACCGTTTTTTGCTGAAAAATGAGGACATCAGGGACATAAAAAGGTTTGGATACATGAGTGACGCGATTGGCGGCAAAGAAGAAGTGAGCGCGCTCGCCAGAGGACTGGCTCTCCTGAGAGTCATCGGCATGGCATCGGCACCGATAGGCAATCGCGAACTGGCAGACACCACCGGCATCCCCAAGGCCACGGTGTCCAGGCTCACCGCAACGCTGGTGAGTGCGGGGTATTTACGACAGTCTCAGGACAGCGAGCGCTTCAGCCTCGGCCCCGCGCTGCTCGACATGAGCAGCCGCTACCTGCGCCATTTCGACCTGCGCACCGTGGCGCGGCCGCACCTGGCGGCGCTTTCGGAAGCGGCGGGCGTGAGCGTGCACCTTGGCGTGCGCGACGAGCTCGACATGCTGGTCATCGATTCGCTGCGGCCGCGCTCGGTGGTTATCAGCTCCCGCATCGAGGTGGGCACGCGCATGACCATCGCGACCTCGGCTGCCGGGCGCGCCTACCTGGCGGCGCTGCCCGAGGCGGAGCAGTCCGAGCTGCTGGCGCAGATCCGGACCGAGAGCGGAGAAAGCTGGGGCGTCATCGAGCCGGGCCTGATCTCGAGCCTGGACGAGTACGGCGCGCTGGGCTACTGCGGCTCCTTCGGCGAATGGAATCCGCACATCCACGCCATCGGCTTCGCCCTGGAAGGCCCACGCGGCGAGCGTTACTCCGTGAGCTGCGGAGGCCCCGCCTACCTGCTGCCCAAGGAAACCATGGTGGGGCGCATAGCTCCGCTGCTGCTCGAAACCGCCCAGCGCCTGGCCAACGAAACCGGCACCCTCAGCCTGGATTGACCTTCTTCCCGCAGGGAGACAACGCGCCCGAGGATTCGCGAAATACCGCGGAGCCGGCTTTGCCCGGCCGCAGGTCTGGCTTCCTTTCTGGAGGATGCGAAGCGACCCGAGAATTCGCGGGATACCGCGGAACCGGCTTTGCCGGGCCGCAGGTATCGCCCCCGTGAGGGGGTGGCGAAGCGACACGAAGTGCGCAAGCCTGGGGGCGGACCTAGTTCGCCGCTTCCAGCCCGTTCTGGAAGTGCTCGCGCATGCGGGCCATGGCGGCTTCCGCGTCGCGTGCTTCGATGGCAGCCATCACCGCGCGGTGCTCCGCCAGCGATTCGCCGATTCGGCCGGCCTTCAGCAGCGAGTTGTGCCGGTTGAGCTTCATCACCTTGCGCAGGTCGGCCACCATCTGGTCGCGCCACTTGTTGTTGGCGATGGCCAGCAACTGCATGTGGAAGCGCTCGTTCACGGCGAAGAAATGCTCGCGGTCTTCGGGCGAGGCCGCCGCCTCCAGCTCGGCGTGCAGCGCCTTCAGTTCGGCACGCTGGGCGTCGGTGGCACGCTCGGCCACCACGCCGGCAGCATCGCTCTCCAGCAGCGAGAGCAGGTGGTAGACGTCGGCCAGATCCTGTTCCGACACCTCGGTCACGTACGCGCCGCGCCGCACCTTCATCGTCACCAGGCCCTCGGCCGCCAGCACCTTCAGGGCCTCGCGCAACGGGGTGCGGCTGATGCCGTATTCCTCGGCCAGCTTGAGTTCGTCGATCCAGCTGCCGGGCTCCAGCTCGCGGCGAAAGATCCGCTGGCGCAGCAGTTCGGCGACCTCTTCGTAGAGGGCGCGGGGGGTGAGGGTGACGGCGGACATGGGCCGGACTGTACTTCAAAAAAGGCGTTTGAATTAATAATTATGGATCGGTTAGACTCGCGGCCGGCTTGCAGATCCCTGCAGGCGAATTTGCGAACACCCTGCAAGACTCTGCGAACGGCCCCTTCATGAGCAGCAAACCCGAACCCTCTTTCCAGCAAGCCGACCTCGAAGCCTGGGCCAAGGCCGCAGCCAAGTCCGCACCCGGCGGCGACCTGGGCGCGCTGAACTGGATCACGCCCGACGGCATTGCCGTGAAGCCGCTGTACACCGCCGCCGACCTGCAGGGGCTGAAGTACACCGACACGCTGCCCGGCTTCGAGCCTTACCTGCGTGGCCCGCAGGCCACCATGTACGCGGTGCGCCCCTGGACCATCCGCCAGTACGCCGGCTTCTCCACCGCGGAGGAATCGAACGCCTTCTACCGCAAGGCGCTGGCCGCGGGCGGGCAGGGCGTGAGCGTGGCCTTCGACCTCGCCACCCACCGCGGCTACGACAGCGACCACCCGCGCGTGACCGGCGACGTGGGCAAGGCCGGCGTGGCCATCGACTCGGTCGAGGACATGAAGATCCTGTTCGATCAGATCCCGCTCGACAAGGTGAGCGTGTCCATGACGATGAACGGCGCCGTGCTGCCGGTGCTGGCGGGCTACGTGGTCGCGGCAGAAGAGCAGGGCGTGGCGCAGGACCAGCTCAGCGGAACCATCCAGAACGACATCCTCAAGGAGTTCATGGTCCGCAACACCTACATCTTTCCGCCCGCACCGAGCATGCGGATCATCGGCGACATCATCGAGTACACGGCGCAGAAGATGCCCAAGTTCAACTCGATCTCGATCAGCGGCTACCACATGCAGGAAGCCGGCGCCAACCAGGCGCTGGAGCTTGCCTTCACGCTGGCCGACGGCAAGGAGTACGTGAAGACCGCGCTGGCCAAGGGCCTCGACGTCGACGGCTTCGCCGGCCGCCTGAGCTTCTTCTGGGCCATCGGCATGAACTTCTATCTCGAAGTGGCCAAGATGCGCGCGGCGCGCCTGCTGTGGTGCCGCATCATGAAGGAGTTCGAGCCGAAGAACCCCAAGAGCCTGATGCTGCGCACGCACTGCCAGACCTCGGGCTGGAGCCTTACCGAGCAGGACCCGTACAACAACGTGGTGCGCACCACCATCGAGGCGATGGCCGCGGTGTTCGGCGGCACGCAGAGCCTGCACACCAACGCGCTCGACGAAGCCATCGCGCTGCCCACCGAGTTCAGCGCGCGCATCGCGCGCAACACGCAGCTCATCATCCAGGAAGAGACCCATATCACCAACGTGATCGACCCCTGGGCCGGCAGCTACATGATGGAGAAGCTCACCCAGGACATGGCCGATGCGGCCTGGGCCATCATCGAAGAGGTCGAGGCCATGGGCGGCATGACCAAGGCGGTCGACAGCGGCTGGGCCAAGCTCAAGATCGAGGCCGCCGCGGCCGAGAAGCAGGCGCGCATCGACTCAGGCAAGGACGTGATCGTCGGCGTCAACAAGTACAAGCTCAAGAACGAAGACCCGGTGGAGATCCTCTCCATCGACAACGTGAAGGTGCGCGAGCAGCAGGTCGCGCGCCTGCAGAAGATCCGCGCCTCGCGCGACAGTGCCAAGGTGCAGGCCGCGCTCGACGCGCTCACCGAAGCCGCCGAGAACAACACCGGCAACCTGCTGGCGCTGAGCATCGACGCGGTGCGCCTGCGCGCCACGGTGGGCGAAATTTCCGATGCGCTCGAGAAGGCCTTCGGCCGCCACCGTGCCGACACGCAGAAAGTCACCGGCGTGTATGCCGCCGCCTACGACTCCGCCGAGGGCTGGGAAACGCTCAAGACCGAGATCAACGCCTTCGCCGAAGAGCGGGGCCGCCGCCCGCGCGTGATGATCTCCAAGCTGGGCCAGGACGGCCACGACCGCGGCGCGAAGGTTGTCGCCACCGCCTTCGCCGACCTGGGCTTCGACGTGGACATGGGCCCGCTCTTCCAGACGCCGGAAGAATGCGCGCGCCAGGCCATCGAGAACGACGTGCATGCCGTCGGCGTGAGCACGCTCGCGGCCGGCCACAAGACGCTCGTGCCCGCCATCATCGACGAGCTGCGCAAACAGGGTGCGGACGACATCATCGTGTTCGTCGGCGGCGTCATCCCGCGGCAGGACTACGAGTTCCTCTACGACGCCGGCGTCAAGGGCATCTACGGTCCGGGCACGCCCATTCCCGCCAGCGCCAAGGACGTGCTGGAGCAGATTCGCGCGGCGGTCACGGCCTGAGGCGCGCCGTCGTGAGCGATCTCTTGTCGCGGCTGTCGCTGCAGCCGGTCGATTCCAGCGATTTCGAGGCCATGCTGGCCCTGCGCATCGACGCGATGCGCCCCAGCCTGGAGCGCGTGGGCCGCTTCGACGTTGCCCGCTCGCGCGAGCGCCTGAGCGCGGGCTTCGTGGTGCCCTACATGCACCACATCGTGCTCGACGGCGACCAGCGCATCGGCTTCGTCACGCTCAAGCCCGAGGACAGCGACGCGCTGCGCCTCGACCATCTCTACCTGCGCACCGGCTTCCAGGGCCTGGGCATCGGCGAATGGGTGCTCGAATGGGCCAAGTCGCAGGCGCGCGAGCAGCGGCTGGACATCAAGCTCACCGCGCTCGTGAAGAGCGACGCCAACCGCTTCTACCTGCGCCACGGCTTCGTGCTCGAAAGCGGCGAGGGCGTCGACCTGCATTACCGCTGGCGCGTGGCGTCGGAGGCTGCGTGCTGAGCGACAAGGCCAAGGCCTTGGAGGACGCGATCGCCGGCACCGAAGGCATGCCGCAGCGGCGCGCCATCGCCAAGGCCATCACGCTGCTCGAATCGACGCGCGACGACCACCGCGCGCAGGCGGACGAGCTGCTCACGGCGCTGCTGCCACGCACGGGCAATTCGTTCCGCCTCGGCATCTCGGGCGTGCCGGGCGTCGGCAAGTCGACCTTCATCGAGACGCTGGGCCTGCTGCTGATCGGCAAGGGGCATCGCGTGGCGGTGCTCACCATCGACCCGTCATCTACCGTTTCGGGTGGCTCCATCCTCGGCGACAAGACGCGCATGGAGCGCCTCTCGGTCAACGAGCGCGCCTACATCCGGCCCAGTCCGTCGAGCGGCACGCTGGGCGGCGTGGCGGAGAAGACGCGCGAGGCCATGCTGGTCTGCGAGGCCGCCGGCTACGACATCGTGATCGTCGAGACCGTCGGCGTGGGCCAGAGCGAAACGGCCGTGGCCGGCATGACCGACATGTTCGTGCTGCTGCAGCTGCCCAACGCGGGCGACGACCTGCAGGCCATCAAGAAGGGCGTGATGGAGCTGGCCGACCTCGTCGTCATCAACAAGGCCGACATCGACAAGGACGCAGCCACCCGCGCGCAGGCGCAGATCACATCGGCGCTGCGGCTCTTCGGCCACCAGGGCAACCCCGAGCACGCGCATGCCGCGCACGACGCCCACAGCGGCGCCGAAGTGCGCTTCTGGCTGCCCAAGGTGCTGCAGCTCAGCGCGCTGGCCAACACCGGCGTCGACGCCTTCTGGGACGCAGTCACCCAGTTCAGGCAGCTGCAGACCGCCAACGGCCGCCTCACGAAACGCCGCGAGAAGCAGGCCACCGCGTGGATGTGGGAGCGCATCGACGCCGGCCTCAAGCAGGCCTTCAGGCATCACCCTCAGGTGCGCGAACTGCTGCCGCAGCTCACGCAGCAGGTGGCGCAGGGCACCCTGCCGGCCTCCACGGCCGCGCGCAACCTGCTCGCCGCGGCCGCCATTACAGCCAGGCCATGAAGAAAAGACACGGAATCCAGGACCACAGCTTCGAAAGCACACCATGCAAGAACTGATCGAACAACTCGAAAAGCGCCGCGCCCAGGCGCGTCTCGGCGGCGGGCAGAAGCGCATCGACGCGCAGCACGCCAAGGGCAAGCTCACGGCGCGCGAGCGCATCGAGCTGCTGCTCGACGACAACACCTTCGAAGAGTGGGACATGTTCGTCGAGCACCGCTCGGTCGACTTCGGCATGGCCGAGCAGAAGGTGCCGGGCGACGGCGTGGTCACCGGCTACGGCATGATCAACGGCCGCCTGGTGTTCGTGTTCAGCCAGGACTTCACCGTCTTCGGCGGCGCGCTCAGCGAGGCGCATGCCGAGAAGATCTGCAAGGTGATGGACCAGGCGATGAAGGTCGGCGCACCGGTCATCGGCCTGAACGACTCGGGCGGCGCGCGCATCCAGGAGGGCGTGGCCTCGCTCGGCGGCTATGCCGACGTGTTCCAGCGCAACGTGATGGCCTCGGGCGTGGTGCCGCAGATCAGCATGATCATGGGCCCCTGCGCCGGCGGCGCCGTGTATTCGCCGGCCATGACCGACTTCATCTTCATGGTGAAGGACTCCAGCTATATGTTCGTCACCGGCCCCGAGGTGGTGAAGACCGTCACGCATGAAAGCGTGACCGCCGAGGAACTGGGCGGCGCCATTACCCACACCACCCGCAGCGGCGTGGCCGACATGGCCTTCGAGAACGACGTGGAGGCGCTGATGATGCTGCGCCGCCTCTACAACTACCTGCCGCTGAACAACCGCGAGAAGCCGCCCGTGCGCCTGGGCAACAACGGCCTGGGCGACCCGGCCGACCGGCTCGACTACTCGCTCGACACGCTGGTGCCCGACAACCCGAACAAGCCCTACGACATCAAGGAACTGATCCTGAAGGTGGTGGACGACGGCGACTTCTTCGAGTTGCAGCCCGACTACGCGAAGAACATCGTGATCGGCTTCGCCCGCATGGAAGGCCAGACCATCGGCATCGTCGCCAACCAGCCGCTGGTGCTGGCGGGCTGCCTGGACATCAAGAGCAGCATCAAGGCCGCGCGCTTCGTGCGCTTCTGCGACGCCTTCAACATCCCGGTGGTCACCTTCGTCGACGTGCCCGGCTTCATGCCCGGCACCGGCCAGGAGTACGGCGGCATCATCAAGCACGGCGCCAAGCTGCTGTACGCGTACGCCGAGTGCACGGTGCCGAAGATCACCGTCATCACGCGCAAGGCCTACGGCGGCGCCTACGACGTGATGGCCTCCAAGCACCTGCGCGGCGACGTCAACCTCGCCTGGCCGCGCGCCGAGATCGCGGTGATGGGCGCCAAGGGCGCCGTGGAAATCATCTTCCGCGAGGACAAGAACGACCCCGAGAAGCTCGCTGCCCGCGAGGCCGAGTACAAGGCCCGCTTCGCCAACCCGTACGTGGCGGGCGCGCGTGGCTACATCGACGACGTGATCCTGCCGCACGAGACCCGCAAGCGCATCTGCCGCTCGCTGGTGATGCTGCGCGAGAAGAAGCTCGAGAACCCGTGGCGCAAGCACGGCAACATTCCGCTGTGAGCGAACCGGAGAAGAAGAACATGTTCAAGAAGATCCTGATCGCAAACCGTGGCGAAATCGCCTGCCGCGTCATTCAAACGGCCAAGAAGATGGGCATCCTCACCGTCGCCGTCTACTCCGAGGCCGACAAGGAAGCCCGCCACGTCGAGCTGGCCGACGAGGCCGTGCACATCGGCGCCGCGCCCAGCCGCGAGAGCTACCTGCAGGCCGACCGAATCATCGCGGCCTGCAAGAAGACCGGGGCCGAAGCGGTGCACCCGGGCTATGGCTTCCTGTCGGAGAACGAGGCCTTCGCCCGGCAGGTCGAGGAAGAGGGCATCGCCTTCATCGGGCCCAAGCACTATTCGATCGCGGCGATGGGCGACAAGATCGCCTCGAAGAAGCTCGCGAACGAAGCCAAGGTCAACACCATTCCGGGCTGGAACGACGCCATCGAGACGGCGGAGCGCGCGGTCGAGATCGCCAGGGACATCGGCTATCCGGTGATGATCAAGGCCTCCGCCGGCGGCGGGGGCAAGGGCCTGCGCGTGGCCTTCAACGACAAGGAGGCCTTCGAGGGCTTCACTTCGTGCCGCAACGAGGCGCGCAACAGCTTCGGCGACGACCGCGTGTTCATCGAGAAGTTCGTCGAGGAGCCCCGCCACATCGAGATCCAGGTGCTGGGCGACTCGCACGGCAACGTCATCTACCTGAACGAGCGCGAGTGCTCCATCCAGCGCCGCCACCAGAAGGTGATCGAGGAGGCGCCGTCGCCCTTCATCAGCGACGCCACGCGCAAGGCGATGGGCGAGCAGGCCGTGGCGCTGGCCAAGGCGGTGAAGTACCAGAGCGCGGGCACGGTGGAGTTCGTGGTCGGCAAGGACCAGAGCTTTTACTTCCTCGAAATGAACACCCGCCTGCAGGTGGAGCACCCGGTGACGGAGTGCATCACCGGCCTCGACCTGGTCGAGCTGATGATCCGCGTGGCCGCCGGCGAGAAGCTGCCGCTGACGCAGGAGCAGGTGAAGCGCGAGGGCTGGGCCATCGAGTGCCGCATCAACGCCGAAGACCCGTTCCGCAACTTCCTGCCTTCCACCGGCCGGCTGGTGAAGTTCCAGCCGCCGGGCGAGACCATGTTCGCGAGCGACACGCAGCGCCTGAACGGCGTGCGCGTGGACACCGGCGTGTACGAGGGGGGCGAGATCCCGATGTACTACGACTCGATGATCGCCAAGCTCATCGTGCACGGAAAGGATCGCCAGCACGCGATCGCCCGCATGCGCGAGGCGCTCAACGGCTTCGTGATCCGCGGCATCAGCAGCAACATCCCGTTCCAGGCGGCGCTGCTGGCGCATCCGAAGTTCGTGGCGGGCGACTTCAACACCGGCTTCATCGCCGAGCACTATGGCAAGGGCTTCCACGCGGAGGACGTGCCGCACGCCGATCCCTCGTTCCTGGTCGCGCTGGCGGCGTACGTGCATCGCCGCTACCGTGCACGGGCTTCCGGCATCAGCGGGCAGCTCGAAGGGCATGGCGTGAAGGTGGGCGAGCAGTTCGTCGTGGTCGAGCTGGGGCACGAGGGCAAGCATGTGCACCACCCGGTGTCCGTCACCGACTTCCACGGCAAGACTGGCGCGAGCTCGGTGACCGTGAACGGCAAGACCTACAAGATCGACAGCAGCCTGGCGCTGGGTTCGATCCGGGTGCAGGGCATCGTCAACGACAGGCCTTTCACCGCGCAGGTGGAGCGTGGCGCGGGCAAGAACCCGCTGGCGCTTCGCGTGTCTCACGACGGCACGCAGATCGAGGCGATGGTGCTGTCGCCGCTGGGCGCGCGGCTGCTCGAACTCATGCCCTACAAGGCGCCGCCGGACCTCAGCAAGTTCCTGATGTCGCCGATGCCCGGGCTGCTGGTGGAGGTGTCGGTGCAGCCGGGGCAGCAGGTGCGCGCCGGCGAGAAGCTGGCCGTCATCGAGGCGATGAAGATGGAAAACGTGCTGTTCGCCGCGCAGGACGGCGTGGTGGGCAAGATTTCGGCGAACAAGGGCGAGTCGCTCGCCGTCGATCAGATCATTCTGGAGTTCAACTGATGGGTGCCAACGACTTTCAACAGGCAGTCACGCTGCATCGCCCGGCCAAGATCGCGACGCCGCAGGGCCCGTGGTCCGTCGAGGCGATCCAGGCGCTGCTCGACAAGCCGCTGATGGACCTGCTGTTCGAGGCGCAGACCGTGCACCGCCAGCATTTCCCCGAAGGCGACATCGAGCTGGCGACGCTGCTGTCGGTGAAGACCGGCGGCTGTCCCGAGAACTGCGGCTACTGCCCGCAGTCGGCCGAGTTCGACACCGGCGTGAAGGCGCAGAAGCTCATGGAGGTCGACGAGGTGGTCCGCGCCGCGCAGGCCGCGAAGGACGCCGGCGCCACGCGCTTTTGCATGGGCGCCGCATGGCGCGCGCCCAAGGACCGCGACGTCGAGAAGGTGGCGGTGCTGGTCGAAGCCGTGAAGGGGCTGGGCATGCAGACCTGCGCCACGCTCGGCATGCTGGAGCCGCATCACGCGCACCAGCTGAAGGCCGCCGGCCTCGACTACTACAACCACAACCTCGACACCGCGCCCGAGTACTACACCGACGTGGTCGACACCCGCACTTATCAAGATCGGCTCGACACGCTGGCCAACGTGCGCAGCGCCGGCATCAGCGTGTGCTGCGGCGGCATCGTCGGCATGGGCGAGCAGCCGGTGCACCGCGCGGGGCTGATCGCGCAGCTGGCCAACCTGAATCCGTATCCGGAATCGGTGCCCATCAACAGCCTGGTGCGCGTGCCCGGCACGCCGCTGGCCGACTCGGAGCCGGTCGACCCGTTCGACTTCGTGCGCATGATCGCCGTCGCGCGCATCACGATGCCGACCGCGCGCGTGCGGCTGTCCGCCGGTCGACAGCAGCTGGGCGACGCGGTACAGGCGCTGTGCTTCATGGCGGGCGCGAACTCGATCTTCTACGGCGACAAGCTGCTCGTCACCGGCAACCCCGACGTCGAGGCCGACACGGTGCTGCTGCGCAAGCTCGGCCTCAATTCGCGCCAGGTGCAGGAGCAGGCGGAAGGGTGTGCAGCATGACCGCCGCCACCGAGCGCCCCTTCAAGGTGCTGGGCATCCAGCAGATCGCCATCGGCGGGCCCGACAAGCTGCGGCTGCAGAAGCTGTGGGTCGACATGCTGGGGCTCGAAGTCACCGGCACCTTCAGGAGCGAGCGCGAGAACGTCGACGAAGACATCTGCGCGGTGGGCGCGGGGCCCTTCAAGGTCGAGGTCGACCTGATGCAGCCGCTGGACCCCGAGAAGAAACCCGCCGTTCACACGACGCCGCTGAACCATGTCGGCCTGTGGATCGACGATCTGCCCAAGGCTGTCGAGTGGCTCACCGCGCAGGGCGTGCGCTTCGCGCCGGGCGGCATCCGCAAGGGCGCGGCTGGCTTCGACATCTGCTTCCTCCACCCGAAGGCGAACGACGAGTTCCCGATCGCGGGTGAGGGCGTGCTCATCGAGATGGTGCAGGCGCCGCCCGAGGTGGTGGCGGCCTTCGGCGCGCTGGCCGCTACGCGTTGACGATCTTCTTGATGGGCGGCTTCACGTCCGAACTGCGCGGCGGCAGCATCGGCTGGTGCTCGCGCGCCGGGTTCAGGATGATCGAGGTCGCCGTCTCGGTGAGGATGCAGAACTTGGTGACCACCGCGTCGAGGTGGCTCACGTCGATCACCGCGATCTCCAAGATCCAGCTGTCCTCGCCAGTCACGTTGTAGGCATTGACGCACTCGGGCGTCTCCTGCACCAGCTTGACGACGAGGTCGTAGTCGGCGCGGCCGACGCGAATGATGGCGCGGATACCGTAGCCCAGCTTGCCGAGGTTGACGGTGGCGCGGTAGCCGCTGATGACGCCGGCCGCCTCCAGCTTCTTCACGCGCTCGGTCACGGCCGGCTGGCTCAGGTGCACGCGGCGGCCCAGTTCGGCCATGGTCAGGCGTGCGTCGGCCTGCAACTCAGCGAGGATGCGGGTGTCATGGGCGTCCAGGGCGGGGTTCAAGGAAAAGTCCATGCAAGTCCTTCAAATCGACGGTGAAGCGGCGGCAGAACCATGAAAACTGCATGGCTGCGGGAGGATGGCTTTCATACCATGACCGGCACTCGATACCAACAAGAGACGCCATCGACATGCCGACCCTCGCTTCTCCCGCCCAAGCCGCATCCGGCACCGCCCGTCACGGGCTGCCGCCGCTGCTGTGGCTCTGCCTCGCCGCCACATGGGTGGTGTGGGGCTCCACCTATCTCGCGATCAAGTACGCGCTGATCAGCTTTCCGCCTTTCCTGCAGATGGGCTCGCGCTTCCTGGTCGCAGGTGTGCTCCTCGCGGCCTGGATGCGCTGGCGCGGGGCGCCGTGGCCCTCGCTCTTGCAGTGGCGCAATGCGCTGATCGTCGGCGCGCTGATGCTGGGCGGCGGCATGGGCGGCACTGCCTACGCGGAGGTGTCGATCGGCTCGGGGCTGGTGGTGGCGTTCATCGCGGTGATTCCGCTGCTGATCGCGTTGCTCAACCTGATCTGGGGCGTGAAGCCATCGAAGCTGGAGGCCGCCGGCATCGCGCTCGGCCTCGTCGGCGTGCTGATGCTCACGCAGGGCAGCGGATTCCGCTCGTCGCCAGAAGGCCTTGTGGCCATCTGCATCGCCACGGCCTGCTGGTCTCTGGGCAGCGTGCTGAGCCAGCGCAGCCTGCCGCTGGCGCCCGGCGCGATGGGCTTCGCGAGCGAGATGCTCTGCGGTGGCGTGGTGCTGATGGTGCTCGCGGCCGTGTCCGGCGAAACCATGAGCTGGCCGCCTCAGCCCGAAGCGCTTGCCGCCTGGGTCTACCTGGTGGTGTTCGGCTCGCTGATCGCCTTCAACGCCTACATGGTGCTGCTGGCCAGGGCTCCGGCCGCGCTCGCCGCGAGCTACACCTTCGTCAACCCGGTGATCGCGATGCTGCTGGGCGTGTGGATCGCCAACGAGGCCGTGACCCGCTTCGAGTGGTACGCCGTGGCCGTGGTGCTGGCCGGCGTGCTGCTGATGCTCTTCAAGCGCAGAGGTTGAACCGGGCTGGTCAGGAACACCGCGGAACCGGCTCCGCCGGGCCGCAGGTGTTGCCCCCGGAAGGGGGGGGGCGCAGCGACACGAAGTACGCGAAGCCTGGGGGAGAGCCTTGCTATGCGCCGGGGCGGCGCCACACGGCCAAAGTAGCTGCGAGCAGCCACATGCCGGCTGCGCAGCCGCGGTTCATCAGCCTGATACCCCGCTGCGAGAGGAAACGCACGGCCTGCGTGCCGGCGCCCGCGTAGGCCAGCATCACGCAGGTGTCGAGCACGACGAACACGGCGCCGAGCAGCAGGTATTGCGGGCCCTGCGGCTTCGTGATGTCGACGAACTGCGGCAGGAAGGCCGCGAAGAACAGCACCGTTTTCGGGTTCGACAGCGCCACCGCGAGGCTGCGCACGAGGGCGATGCGCCCCTGCGGCCGCATCTCGAGCGGCGACTTGGCCAGTGCGGTGCGCAGGTCGGTCGCCTCGCTGCGCCAGAGCTTGATGCCCAGCCACACGAGGTAGGCGACACCGGCTACGCGGATGGCATTGAAGAGCCATTCGGAAGCCGCCAGCAGCGAACCCAGTCCGAGCGCCACGACCGCGATCAGCGTGATGCTGCCAAGCGATGCCCCGGCAATGCCCCAGCTCGCGCGGCGCATGCCGCCTTCGATGCCGTTGGACAGCGCCAGCAGCATCGTCGGCCCCGGAATCAGGGCCAGTGCGAGCGAAGCGATCACGTAGATGAGCAGGGTGTCGAGCGTCATGGTTTGGCAGCCGGTGGTCGTCGTTGTTGGGAGGCGGCGCGGGCGCGCGCCAGGGCGGCTTCGACGACGGAGCGCTTGCGGGCGTCGGCGTCTTGCGGCGCATTCTCGGGCTCGGGGGCGGTTTCGGCCAGCCGGGCGTCGGTGTTGCGGTGCCTGCCGTGCACCTCGTAGCGGCTGCGCGCGCTGCAGGCCTGCTCTGCCGACCAGGCCTGCCAGCCGCTGAGGCCCGGCGTCTCGACTTCGAGCGAGATGCAGTCGACCGGACAGACCGGAATGCACAGCTCGCAGCCCGTGCAATGGGCTTCGATCACCGTGTGCATGCGTTTGTTGATGCCGACGATGGCGTCGGTGGGGCAGGCGTCGAGGCACAGCGTGCAGCCGATGCACCAGGCCTCGTCGATGACGGCCATGGCGCGCGGGCCTTCGGTGCCGAACCGGGGGTCGAGGGGCAGGGCGGGGCGGCCCGTGATGCGGGCGAGCCGCTCTATGCCTTCCGCGCCGCCGGGCGGGCACTGGTTGATGCCGGCCTCGCCGTCGGCCACGGCCTGCGCGTAGCCTGCGCAATCCGGGTAGCCGCAACGTGTGCACTGCGTCTGAGGCAGTGCGTCGTTGATCCGTGCGGCGAGCCCGTTCACTTTGCGTTGTCGATGCGCTGCCGCTTCAGCGGGCGGCGCGCTTCTTCGCCGCCACGGTCGCGGCCTTCTTCACCGGCGACTTCTTGGCGGCCACGGAGGCGGGGATCCTGCGGCCGGGTTTGACGGTGTCTTCGGCACCCAGGCCGCCGCGGCTGCTGGCACGGCTTTGCGGCTGGTCGTTGGCCGCGATGAACTTCAGCACCTTCGGATAGACCAGTTCGCGCCAGCGGCGGCCGCTGAAGATGCCGTAGTGGCCGGCGCCCTTGACTTCGTAGTGCTCGCGCTTGTCGTCGGCGATGCCGGTGCACAAGCTGTGCGCGGCCTCGGTCTGGCCCGAGCCGGAGATGTCGTCGAGCTCGCCTTCGACCGTCAGCAAGGCGGTGGCGTGGATGTCCTGCGGCCGCACGCGCTCCACCTGGCCCTTGGGGTTGCGGACGTCCCAGGTGCCGTTGACCAGGTCGAACTCCTGGAACACCGTGCGGATGGTCTCGAGGTAGTAATCGGCGTCCATGTCGAGCACGGCGTTGTACTCGTCGTAGAACTTGCGGTGGGCCTCGGCACTGGCGTCGTCGCCCTTGATGAGGTCCTTGAAGTAGTCGTAGTGGCTGCTGGCATGGCGGTCGGGGTTCATCGCCACGAAGCCGGTGTGCTGCAGGAAGCCGGGGTAGACCTTGCGGCCCGCGCCGGGGAAGCCCTGCGGCACGCGATAGATCACGTTGTTCTCGAACCACTCGAAGCTCTTGTTCATCGCGAGGTTGTTCACCGCCGTGGGCGACTTGCGAGCGTCGATGGGGCCGCCCATCATGGTCATGGTGAGCGGCAGCGGTTCGCCGCGGCTGGCCATGAGCGACACGGCAGCGAGCACCGGCACCGTCGGCTGGCACACGCTCACCACGTGGCAGTTGCCGTACTCGGCCTGCAGCCGGCGGATGAATTCCTGCACGTAGTTGATGTAGTCGTCGAGGTGGAATTCGCCCTCGGCCAGCGGCACCATGCGCGCGTTCTTCCAGTCGGTGATGTAGACCTTGTGGTCCTGCAGCATGGTGCGCACCGTATCGCGCAGCAGCGTGGCGTAGTGGCCCGACAGGGGCGCCACGATCAGCACCACGGGCTGGCTCTTGAGCGTCTTGAGGATGTGCGGCTCGTCGGTGAAACGCTTGAAGCGGCGCAGCTCGCAGAAGGGCTTGTCGAGCTCGACGGCTTCCTGGATCACGACCTCCGCGCCGTCGACCTTGACGGACTTGATGTTGAACTCGGGCTTCTCGTAGTCCTTGCCCAGCCGGTAGAGCAGGTCGTAGCTCGCGGCCATGCGCTGGGAGATCGGAAGCTGGCCCCACACGGCACCGGGGCTGTAGAGCTTGGAGGCCGCCTGTGCGAAGTCCGCGAAGGGCTCCATCAGGGAACGCTGGGCTTCGTAGAGTTGATAGAGCATCGGAGTCTTGGAGTGGAATGTTGCGGCGCAATATATCAGCGCATCCGCTGCATTGCAGGAGGCCTAACCCCTACATTCACCCGCCGCCGGGGCTCTTCTCGGAGGGAGTGTGAAGGAATCGTCGCCCCGGGCGGATTCCCTCACACATTGCTGTCACCTAGATGACTTTGGCGATCGAAGCGCAGACGTGCCCGATGTTCTTGCTGTTGAGCGCGGCCACGCACATGCGGCCGGTGTCGGTGCCGTACACGCCGAACTCGTTGCGCAGGCGGACCATCTGGTCCTTGGTGAGGCCAGAGTAGCTGAACATGCCGATCTGGGTGGTGATGAAGCTCATGTCTTCCTTCACGCCGGCGGCCTTCAGGCCGTCGACCAGCGCCTGGCGCATGGCCTTGATGCGCACGCGCATCTCGCCCAGTTCCTTCTCCCACAGGGCGCGCAGCTCGGGGTTGCCGAGCACCGCGGCCACCACGGCGCCGCCGTGCGTGGGCGGGTTGCTGTAGTTGGTGCGGATGGCGATCTTGAGCTGCGACAGCACGCGGCCGGCTTCTTCCTTGTTCTCGCACAGCACCGACAGGGCGCCCACGCGTTCGCCGTACAGGCTGAAGCTCTTGGAGAAGGAGGTCGAGACGAAGAAGGTCAGGCCGGCTTCGACGAACTTGGCGACGGCGGCGCCGTCTTCCTTCAGGCCGTAGCCGAAGCCCTGGTAGGCCATGTCGAGGAATGGCACCAGGCCCTTGGCCTTGACGGCGGCGACCACCTGGTCCCACTGGGCCGGGGTGATGTCGTAGCCGGTCGGGTTGTGGCAGCAGGCGTGCAGCACGACGATGGTGCCGGCGGGGGCTGCGTTGAGGGCGGCCAGCATGCCGTCGAAGTTGATGCCGCGCTTTGCGGCGTCATAGTAGGGGTAGCTCTCGACTTCGAAGCCGGCGTTGGTGAACAGGGCGCGGTGGTTTTCCCAGCTCGGGTCGCTGATCAGCACCTTGGCGTTGGGGTTGAGCTTCTTCAGGAAGTCGGCGCCGACCTTCAGGCCGCCAGTGCCGCCGATGGCCTGGATGGTGGCCACGCGGCCGGAGGTGACGGGTTCGCTGTCGGCACCGAAGACCAGCGCCTTGACGGCGTTGTCGTAGGCGGCGATGCCGTCGATGGGGAGGTAGCCGCGCGCGGTGGGCGCTTTCATCATGTTCTGCTCGGCCGCCTGCACGCACTGCAGCAGGGGCAGCTTGCCGTTGTCGTCGTAATAGACGCCGACGCCGAGATTGACCTTGTTGGGGTTGGTGTCGGCTGCGAATTGTTCGTTGAGGCCGAGGATCGGGTCGCGCGGTGCCATTTCGACCGCGGTGAACATAGACATGGAAAGGTCCTTTGGGATGAAAGCTGCGCTGCAACCGGATGTGGCTTTATGCTTTCCGGTTGCCTTGAATTTTACCGGCGCGAGCGCCACCTGTCGGGAACAGCCATGCCAGACAACAACGAAGCCATAGCAGACCTGAAGAAACTCGACCCGATCGGGCCGGCGAAGCAGGGCGAGTTCGTCAAGTTCCCGGGTTCACCCTTCGAGCTCTACCAGCCCTATCCGCCGGCTGGCGACCAGCCCACGGCCATCGAGGGGCTGGTGGAAGGCGTGAAGGACGGCGAGTCGTTCCAGACCCTGCTGGGCGTCACCGGCTCGGGCAAGACCTTCACCATGGCCAACGTGATCGCCCGCCTGGGCCGCCCGGCCATCGTGTTCGCCCCCAACAAGACGCTGGCGGCGCAGCTCTACAGCGAGTTCCGCGAGTTCTTTCCCAAGAACGCCGTCGAATACTTCGTCAGTTACTACGACTACTACCAGCCAGAGGCCTACGTGCCCCAGCGCGACCTGTTCATCGAGAAGGACTCGTCGATCAACGAGCACATCGAGCAGATGCGCCTGTCGGCCACCAAGAGCGTGCTGGAGCGGCGCGACACGGTCATCGTGGCCACGGTGAGCGCCATCTACGGCATCGGCACGCCCGAGGACTACATGGAGATGCGGCTGATTGCCCGCGTCGGCGACAAGGTCGGCCAGCGCGACCTGATCTCGCAGCTGATCCGCATGCAGTACACGCGCAACGAGCAGGACTTCGCCCGCGGCACGTTCCGGGTGCGCGGCGACACCATCGACGTGTTCCCGGCTGAGCACAGCGAGCTGGCGATCCGCTTCGAGCTGTTCGACGACGAGATCGAGTCGCTGCAGCTCTTCGACCCGCTGACCGGGCGCGTCCGGCAGAAGGTGCCGCGCTTCACGGTGTACCCGTCGAGCCACTACGTCACGCCGCGCGACAAGGTGCTGGCGGCGGTGGAAACCATCAAGCTCGAGCTGGCCGACCGGCTCAAGGAACTGGTAGGCGCCGGCAAGCTGGTGGAGGCGCAGCGGCTGGAGCAGCGCACGCGCTTCGACCTCGAGATGCTTTCGGAAATCGGCCACTGCAAGGGCATCGAGAACTACACGCGCCACCTCTCGGGCGCCGCGCCGGGCGATCCGCCGCCCACGCTGACCGACTACCTGCCGAAGGACGCGCTGATGTTCCTCGACGAGAGCCACCAGATGGTCGGCCAGCTCGGCGGCATGTACAACGGCGACAGGGCGCGCAAGGTCACGCTGGTCGAGTACGGCTTTCGCCTGCCGAGCGCGCTGGACAACCGGCCGCTCAAGCTGGAGGAGTTCGAGGCCCGGGTGCGCCAGTGCATCTTCGTCTCGGCCACGCCGGCGCAGTACGAGAAGGACCATGCCGGCAACGTCGTCGAGCAGCTGGTGCGGCCCACCGGGCTGATCGACCCCGAGGTCGAAGTGCGCCCCGCCACGCACCAGGTGGACGATGTGCTGGGCGAAATCCGCACCCGCGTCGAGAAGAACGAGCGAGTGCTGATCACCACGCTGACCAAGCGCATGGCCGAGCAGCTGACCGACTACCTGGGCGACAACGGCGTGAAGGTGCGCTACCTGCACAGCGACGTCGACACGGTGGAGCGGGTGGAGATCCTGCGCGACCTGCGCCTGGGCACTTTCGACGTGCTGGTGGGCATCAACCTGCTGCGCGAGGGGCTGGACATTCCGGAGGTGTCGCTGGTGGCGATCCTCGACGCCGACAAGGAAGGCTTCCTGCGCGCGGAGCGCTCGCTGATCCAGACCATCGGCCGCGCCGCGCGGAACCTGAACGGCAAGGCCATCCTGTACGCCGACAGGATGACCGACTCGATGAAGAAGGCCATCGGCGAAACCGAGCGCCGCCGCGCCCGGCAGATCGCCTACAACGAAGCCAACGGCATCACGCCGCGCAGCATCGTCAAGCAGGTGCGCGATCTGATCGACGGCGTCTACAGCGAAAAGAGCGGCAAGGAAGCGGCCAAGCTCGACCTGGAGCGCGCCAAGGTCGAGGACATGAGCGAGAAGGACATCGCCCGCGAAATCAAGCGGCTCGAGAAGCAGATGCTGGAGCACGCACGCAACCTCGAATTCGAGAAGGCAGCCCGGGTTCGCGACCAGCTGGCGCTGCTGCGGGAGCAGGCGTTCGGGGCCTCTGGCGGCGACAACATCGCCGGTCTGGCGCAGTAAGCCGGACGTTCGCATCTCCCCGCAAACCCGCGCTGGGGTTTACCCGAGCAGACCTCGGGGGCTTCTGTTATACTTGAGCGAAATACTCAACAACAAAGAGAAGAACTTCGCGATGAAGGACCGACTCCTACCGGCTGGTTCACCAGCGTCAGGGGGCGGGCAGGGCGGAGACGAGGTCACCGCGGTCCTGGACCAAGGTGTCATTTCAACGGTAAGCACTTGAAGGAGCTTGCGATGCGTCTCACTACCAAAGGCCGTTTTGCGGTCACAGCCATGATCGATCTGGCGTTGCGTCAGAACACCGGTCCGGTCACGCTGGCCGCGATCAGCCAGCGGCAGCAGATCTCGCTGTCGTACCTCGAACAGCTGTTCGGCAAGCTGCGCCGCCACGAGCTGGTCGAGTCGACCCGCGGCCCCGGGGGCGGCTACAGCCTCGGCCGCAAGGCAGCGGACATCACCGTGGCCGACATCATCGTCTCCGTCGATGAGCCCATTGACGCCACCCAGTGCGGCGGCAAGGAAAACTGCCTCGGCGAAGCCGGCCGCTGCATGACCCACGAGCTCTGGGCCTCTCTGAACCAGCGCATGGTCGAGTTCCTCGACTCCGTCACCCTGCAGAAGCTGGTCGACGACCAGATCGCCAAGGGCGTGCAGATCGAGAACAAGCCGGTCGTCAAGCGCGCCATCTCCGCGCAGCCGGTGGTCAAGCCGATTCGCGTGAACGCGCCGAATTCGGTGTTCGCGCTCGGGAACGCATTCGCGAAGTCCTGAAAGCGCTGAGTCAGAGTCCCGGCGGCGCCTTCGGGCGCCGGCCTGAGCAGCCCAGATCAAAGAACAACCCCCACGCCAGCACGAGCCAGCCATGGACGTAACTCCTCATTTTCCGATCTATCTCGATTACGGCGCCACCACGCCGGTCGACCCGCGCGTGGTCGACGCCATGATTCCCTGGTTGCGCGAGCACTTCGGCAACCCGGCATCGCGCAGCCACGCATGGGGCTGGGAGGCTGAGGAGGCGGTCGAGAAGGCACGCGGCCAGGTGGCCGAACTGATCAACGCCGACCCGCGCGAGATCGTCTGGACCTCGGGCGCCACGGAGTCGATCAACCTCGCGCTCAAGGGGGCGGCCAATTTCTACAAGGGCAAGGGCAAGCACCTCATCACCCTGAAGACCGAGCACAAGGCCGTGCTCGACACCATGCGCGAACTGGAGCGCCAGGGCTTCGAGGTCACCTACCTCGACGTCGAGGAAAACGGCCTCGTCGACCTCGAAAAGTTCAAGGCAGCGATCCGCCCCGACACCATCCTGGTCAGCGTGCTCTTCGTGAACAACGAGATCGGCGTGATCCAGGACGTGGTCTCCATCGGCAACATCTGCCGCGAGAAGGGCATCGTCTTCCACGTCGATTCGGCCCAGGCCACCGGCAAGATCGATATCGACATCACGAAGCTGCCCATCGACCTGATGAGCCTGGCCTCGCACAAGACCTACGGCCCCAAGGGCATCGGCGCCCTGTACGTGCGCCGCAAGCCGCGCGTGCGCCTCGAGGCGCAGATGCACGGTGGCGGCCATGAGCGCGGCATGCGTTCGGGCACGCTGCCCACGCACCAGATCGTCGGCATGGGCGAGGCCTACCGCATCGCCAAGCTGGAGATGCACAAGGACATCGAACACGCGCGCCGTCTGCAGAAGCGTCTGCTCGACGGCCTGAAGGATGTCGAGCAGGTGTTCATCAACGGCGACCTCGAACACCGCGTGCCGCACAACCTGAACATGAGCTTCAACTACGTCGAGGGCGAGTCGCTGATCATGGGCATCAAGGGCCTGGCGGTGTCGTCGGGTTCGGCCTGCACCTCGGCCAGCCTGGAGCCCAGCTACGTGCTGCGCGCCCTGGGCCGCAGCGACGAACTGGCCCACAGCAGCCTTCGCATGACCATCGGCCGCTTCACGACCGAAGAAGAGATCGACTACGCCATTTCGACCATCAAGCACAACGTTGCCAAGCTGCGCGAGCTGAGCCCCCTGTGGGAGATGTTCCAGGACGGCGTGGACATCAGCACGATCCAGTGGTCGGCCCACTGACGCAGGTCAGACCCGCACCAGGCACCACGATTGAACAAAGTTTGAGAGGTACACCATGGCATATTCTTCCAAGGTCATCGACCACTACGAAAACCCGCGCAACGTCGGCTCCTTCGAAAAGGGCGACGACTCCGTCGGCACCGGCATGGTCGGCGCACCGGCTTGCGGCGACGTTATGAAGCTGCAGATCAAGGTCAACCCCGAAACCGGCGTGATCGAAGACGCTCGCTTCAAGACCTACGGCTGCGGCTCGGCCATCGCCTCGTCGTCGCTCGTGACCGAATGGGTCAAGGGCAAGACGCTCGACGAAGCGGCCGCGCTCAAGAACGCGCAGATCGCCGAGGAACTGGCGCTGCCGCCGGTGAAGATCCACTGCTCCATCCTGGCCGAAGACGCCATCAAGGCAGCCGTGAACGACTACAAGGCCAAGCACGGCGTCAAGACCGAAACCGGTGCCGCTGCCGAAGCTGTCCACTGACATGGCCGTCACGCTGACAGAAGCCGCTGCCCGACATGTCACCCGCTACCTCGGCAAGAGGGGCAAGGGGGTGGGTGTGCGGCTGGGCGTGAAGACCACGGGTTGCTCGGGCCTGGCCTACAAGCTCGAGTACGTGGACGAACTGGCGCCGGAAGACGTGGTCTTCGAAGACCACGGCGTGAAGGTGCTGGTCGATCCGAAGAGCCTCGCCTACATCGACGGCACGCAGCTCGACTTCGTGCGCGAGGGCCTGAACGAGGGCTTCAAGTTCAACAACCCCAACGAGCGCGACCGCTGCGGTTGCGGGGAAAGCTTCCGCATCTGAGCTGATGCGCCGTCGCTGACTGCGACCACAGCCGCCAACATGTCATGTGCTGGCGGTTTTTTCTTGCCATGAACCTGAACGACACCGACTTTCAACTGTTCGCCGTCCCGGCGACCTTCGCGCAGGACCGTGCCGTGCTCGACGCGCGCTGGAAGGAACTGCAGCGGGAGGCCCACCCGGACCGTTTCGCCGCGCAAGGCGCCGCGGCGCAGCGCGTGGCCATGCAGTGGTCGGTGCGCATCAACGAGGCCTACCAGCGGCTGAAGGACCCGATCCGCCGCGCCAGCTACATCTGCGAGCTGAACGGCGCGCCGCTCGATGCCGAGAACAACACGGCGATGCCGCCCGATTTCCTGATGCAGCAGATGGAATGGCGCGAGGCGCTCGAGGACGTCGCCGATATCGCTTCTCTCGAAAAGCTCAACGCCGAAGTCGAGGCTGGCCGCACCCGTGCGCTCTCGTCGCTCGACTGGCTGATCGACGAGAAGGGTGACTACCCGGCGGCGGCCAGGCAGGTGAGAGCCCTCATGTTCATTGAGCGCTTCGCGCAGGACGTCGAAGCCAAGTTCGATCAGTTGGGACAATAACGGCATGGCTCTTCTCCAGATTTCAGAACCCGGCCAGGCGCCCGACCCGCATCAGCGCCGCATCGCCGTGGGCATCGACCTCGGCACCACGCATTCGCTGGTGGCCTCGGTGCGCAACGGCGTGGCCGAATGCCTGCCCGACGACCAGGGCCGCCTGCTGCTGCCTTCGGCCGTACGCTACCTCGAGGGCGATCGCCGCCAGATCGGCTTCGACGCGCTGGCCGCTCGCGCACAGGACCCGGCCAACACCATCACTTCGGTGAAGCGCCTCATGGGCCGCGGCCTGGCCGACATCGCGAACCGCGAGTCGATGTCGTACCGCATCGGCAGCGGCGACGGCGGCATGGTCAAGGTGCAGACGCTGGCGGGCGAGAAGTCGCCGGTCGAGATCAGCGCCGAGATCCTTGCCACGCTGCGTTTCCGCGCTGAAGACACCTTCGACGACGAGCTCTACGGCGCCGTCATCACCGTGCCAGCGTACTTCGACGAAGGCCAGCGCCAAGCGACCAAGGACGCCGCGCAGCTCGCGGGCCTCAACGTGCTGCGCCTGATCAGCGAGCCCACGGCCGCGGCCATCGCCTACGGCCTCGACAACGCGAGCGAAGGCGTCTACGCGGTCTACGACCTGGGCGGTGGCACCTTCGACATCTCGATCCTGCGGCTCACGCAGGGCGTTTTCGAAGTCATTGCGACCGGAGGCGACTCGGCCCTCGGCGGCGACGACTACGACCATGCGCTGGCCGACTTCGTGCTCGCGCAGACTGGCTTGCAGGCCGGCAGCGATGCCGACAAGGCTGCGTTGCTCGTGGCCGCCCGTGCGGCGAAGGAAGCCCTGACCGATTCGGCGACGGTCGTGTTCAAGGCAGAGGTCGCAGGCAAGACCGTTTCGCTCGACCTGACGCGTGAGCAGTTCTATGCCGCCACCCAGCCGCTGACCGACCGCACCATCGCCGCCGTGCGCAAGGCACTGCGCGACGCGAAGCTCAAGGCCGAAGAGCTCAAGGGCATCGTTCTGGTGGGTGGCTCCACGCGCATGCCGCAGGTCCGCCGCGCGGTGGCCGATTTCTTCGGCCGCGAGCCGCTGGTCAACCTGAATCCCGACGAAGTCGTGGCGCTGGGCGCCGCCATCCAGGCCAATCAACTGGCCGGCAACAACGGTGCGGGCGAACTGCTGCTGCTCGACGTGATCCCGCTGTCGCTCGGCATCGAGACCATGGGTGGGCTCGTCGAGCGCATCGTGCCGCGCAACCAGACCATCCCGACGGCGATGGCGCAGGACTTCACGACCTACCAGGACGGCCAGACCGCACTGGCGCTGCACGTGGTGCAGGGCGAGCGCGACCTCGTCTCCGACTGCCGCAGCCTCGCGCGCTTCACGCTGCGCGGCATTCCGCCGATGGCGGCCGGCGCGGCGCGCATCCGCGTGACCTTCACGGTCGACGCAGACGGCCTGCTGAGCGTGAGCGCGAAGGAGCAGGGCAGCGGCGTCGAGGCCAGCGTGGCGGTCAAGCCCTCGTATGGCCTGTCGGACGACCAGATCGCGACCATGCTGCAGGAAAGCTTCTCCACCGCGCAACAGGACATGCAGGCCCGCGCGCTGGTCGAGGCGCGCGTCGATGCCGATCGCATGCTGCTGGCCACGCAGAGCGCGCTCGATGCCGATGGCGACCTGCTGAACGACGAAGAGCGCGCGGCCATCGACGCATCGATGGCGCAGCTGCGCGAAGCCGCCAAGGGCAGCAACGAAGCCGCGGCCATCGAGGCCGCCACCAAGAAGCTGGCCGACGACACCGAAGCCTTCGCCGCACAGCGCATGAACGCGGGCATCGCGCGCGCGCTTGCCGGGCGCAAGGTCGAATCCCTCTAGAACAACAGCATGCCCACGATCAAGATCTACCCGCATCCAGAGTACTGCCCCGAAGGCGCAGAAATCACCGCGCCCGCCGGCACCTCGATCTGCGAGGCGCTGCTCGACAACCACATCGACATCGAGCACGCCTGCGAGATGAGCTGCGCCTGCACCACCTGCCACGTGATCGTGCGCGAAGGCTTCAACTCGCTGAACGAGGCGGAAGAGGGCGAGGAAGACCTGCTCGACCGCGCCTGGGGCCTGGAACCGCAGTCGCGCCTGAGTTGCCAGGCGATCCTGGCGCAGGAGAATGTGACGATCGAGATTCCAAAGTACTCGATCAACCACGCCAAGGAAAACCACTGATGAGCGCAGCGCCGGGCCGCCCCAAGCAAGCTTGTACCGCAGTGCGAAGCACGGAGGTGCTTCGATGAGCCGCCAGATCGTCCTCGACACCGAAACCACCGGTCTCTCGGCCGAGAACGGCGACCGCATCATCGAGCTCGGCTGCGTGGAGCTGTTCAACCGCAAGCTCACCGGCAACGACCTGCACATCTACTTCAACCCCGAGCGCGAGAGCCATGAGGACGCGCTCAAGGTCCACGGCCTGACGACCGACTTCCTGCGCGACAAGCCCAAGTTCGGCACGCTGGCCAACGACATCGTCGAGTACCTGCGCGACGCCGAGATCATCATTCACAACGCGGCCTTCGACGTCGGCTTCCTCAACAAGGAGTTCGAGCGCGCGGGCCTGCCGCCGCTGCGCACCTTCGTCGGCGAAGTGACCGACACGCTGGCCATGGCCAAGCAGGTGTATCCGGGCAAGCGCAACTCGCTCGACGCGCTGTGCGACCGTTTTGGCGTCGACCGTTCGAACCGTACCTTCCACGGCGCCAAGCTCGACGCGCAGCTGCTGGCTGACGTCTACATCAACCTCACGCGCGGGCAGGACGCGCTGCTCATCGACGTGGCCGCCGCGGAGCCTGTGCAGGGCACCACCGTGGTGGCCGTCGACCTGAGCCAGTTCGAGTTGCCGGTGATCATGGCGGCCGAGCATGAGCTCACCGCACACGAGGCCGTGCTGGTCCAGCTCGATAAATCGAGTGGCGGCCGGACGCTGTTTCGAGAAAACGTCTGAGTTTCTTGAAAGCAGCTGAAAAGCTATGGCATAATCTGAGGCTTCGCAGAACGCGATACGTTTTCTAGGCACCGAGGCAAAAAGCAGCGGTGCCGAGGGCGGTTAGCTCAGGGGTAGAGCACAGCATTCACACTGCTGGGGTCGGAGGTTCGAAGCCTCCACCGCCCACCAATCAAAAAGCGACCTGGATTTCCAGGTCGCTTTTTTGTTTTGTGCGTCGGGCTTGTCTTCAGCCCGTCTTCGCTTTCTCTCTCGTCTTTGTCTACTTCGTGGTGCCGAACAGGTCGGCGCAGTTGTCGCATGCGAAGTACAGCTTCTGCTCTGCGCACTGCACCGAACCCGTCGCGCCGGCGCGGATCTGCCAGTCGCACGATTTGCCCTGCCTCACAAGCGTGCCCTCGGCGTAGCAGGGTGCCAGTTCGTAGTTGTCGTGCAGCGTCTTGTAGTCGACCTCGCGTGCCTTCGAGAAGAACTCGCGCGCCTGTCCATGGCTGCGTGGCACGTCGGAGCTGCGGCAGGTGGCCGGCGAGTCGGAGTGGAAGTCCGCAACGTAGATGTTGCTGAAAGCGGTGTCGCGAGTCGTCGCGCAAGAGGAAAGCAGCAAGGCCCCGATTGCGAGACCCACCGCGCGGAGTCTCACTTCCATATCGCCGAACTCGCTTCGCCAGGGTTCTTGTACGACACCGTCGGGTGCCGGTAGACATCTTCCGGCTTGAGATTGAACTGCGCATACAGCACCTCGATGAGCCACTGCAGCGAGCTGTTCTGCGCAGCGGTCACGGCCTCGTAGTTCTTGTCGTCGATGTGCATGCCGACCAGCTCGATGCCGATCGAGTCGCTGTTCACCGGATAGCGGTCCGGATACGGCTTCGCGCGCTCGTGCGCGTCGATGGCGTTGATCTGGTTGACCCACGACATCGCCAGCATCTTCGCCATTGCACCCGTGTCGCAACTGCTCTTGTTGATGGTCAGGCACTTCGACTTGATCAGCTTGCCGACGTGATAGCAACGCGCGAGAACGCTCGCCGTCTGGTAGATCTGACCGTTCTTGTCGATGAGGAAGTGGGCGCCATTGCCGCCCGCCTGGTAGCCGTTGAGGCTGGATTCGGCGGTGCCCGAGTCGGTCTGGTGAACGACGATGGCGAGCACGCTGGGAAGGGTGCCGTGTTCGATTCCCGGTGATCGTCGCAGGATCACCTTGGGGTCGATCAGCATCCCGTTTGCATCGATGGTGGACATTTCTCTCCCTGAAGAAAGTGACGCGATGACGGTTGCCTGCCGTGCTCCGGCAGCACGGGCCAGTACAACACATCCACCGTCGATGCCCAAGTCGCAGGAAGTAGTAACGCGACCTCCGGGCGACGATCCTGCAACAGTCGTCATTACCGTGTCACGAAGCTCGTGTCGCCCGTTGTCGGCCCGCGCCGACGGCAGATGCAGCCCGCAGCTGTCGAATTTCTCGCACCGATGACCTAGAACCAGAAGGAAAGGAGCGCAGCCATGGCCACTCATCCCGACATTCCGCCGCCCGTCGCGCCCGACCTGCCCGTCGAGCCCGACGAAGGACCCGAGACGCCGCCCGACGAGCCCACCGATCCCGAGCCGCCCCCGTCCGCGCACTGAGATAGCGAAGCTCCCGCGCAAGCCGCGCTAAGCTCGCGCGATGGACGAAATTGATTGCGCCGTCATCGGCGGTGGTGTGGTGGGCTTGGCAGCGGCACGCGCCTTGGCGCTCGCGGGCCGGGAGGTGCTGGTGCTCGAATCCGAAGGGGCCATCGGCACAGGAACGAGTTCGCGCAACAGCGAAGTCATTCATGCCGGCATCTACTACCCGCAGGGCTCGCTCAAGGCGAAGCTGTGCGTCGAGGGCAAGCAGTTGCTTTACGCCTACGCGGCCGAGCGCGGCGTGCCGCACCAGCGCTGCGGCAAGCTGATCGTCGCCACCTCGCCCGAGCAGGCCGGCCAGCTCGAAGCCATCCAGCAGAAGGCGGCGGCGAACGGTGTCGATGACCTTGTCCTGCTCACGGCACGGCAGGCCATTGCGATGGAGCCGCAGCTGCACTGCGTGGCTGCGCTGCATTCGCCCAGCACCGGCATCGTCGACAGTCATGCCCTCATGCTGAGCTTGCTGGGCGATCTGGAGAACGCGGGCGGGATGCTGGCGCTGAAGTCGCCGATCACGCGCGCGGAGTGCGGTGATGGCGCCATCGTGCTGGCGGCCGAAGACGGCACCGTGCTGCGCTGCCGCAGCGTGGTCAATGCGGCGGGCCTCGGGGCCCCGGCATTGGCCCGGCGCTTCGAGGGCCTGCCGCCGTCGTCGGTGCCGAAGGAGTACTTCGCCAAGGGCAACTACTTCACCCTGTCGGGGCGTGCGCCGTTCGGCCGGCTCGTCTACCCCGTGCCCGAGCCGGGCGGGCTGGGCGTGCATCTCACGATCGACCTGGGCGGCCAGGCCAAGTTCGGGCCGGACGTGCAATGGGTTTCATCTCCCGGCGAACTGGTTGTGGATCCCTCGCGCGGCGAGGGTTTCTACTCCGAAGTCCGCAAGTACTGGCCCGCGCTGCCGGATGGCGCGCTGATTCCGGGCTATGCGGGCATGCGGCCCAAGATTTCGGGGCCCGGCGAGCCGGCCGCTGACTTCATGATCGACGGGCCCGCATCGCACGGCGTGCCGGGGCTGGTGAACCTGTTCGGCATCGAGTCGCCCGGCCTCACGAGCAGTCTGGCCATCGGGCTGTACGTCGCCCGGCTGCTGGCCGAAGCATGACTGCGGAGGGGGGCAGGCGTCAGCCGATACCCATCGTGCGACAAAGTCTGCACATCTGTAGCGCCTGAGGTCCTTTCGAGCCTGTAACATGACAGCACGCCACTTGCTGGCGCGAAGCCGCCGGCGCGGTGCCGGTGTCATCACGGAGGAAAGTTTCCAATGAGTGCATCCCAAAATCTTGAAGCGGCAGCCGAAGACATTGCAAGCGACGTGCGCGGCGTGCTGGCGAGCAAGGACCTGGATTCGGTTCCCCACATCAAGGCGCTGCGCCAGCGCATCGACACCAAGCTGGCCATCGCACGCGAACTCGCGGCGGAGAAGAGCAAGCTCGCCGCCAAGAAGGCCCGCGAAGCGGCCAGCTCCGCCAACGCCTACGCCCACGACGAACCATGGCAGATCGCCGGCGCCGCATTGGCCGTCG
Source organism: Variovorax sp. V15 (assembly GCF_041154425.1). NCBI lineage: Bacteria > Pseudomonadati > Pseudomonadota > Betaproteobacteria > Burkholderiales > Comamonadaceae > Variovorax > Variovorax sp. V15. Next base: position 3,968,728 of record NZ_AP028659.1, on the reverse strand, counting down.
GCGTGCTGGTGGGCCTGCTGCTTGGCCGCCGCTGACCCGGTAGTGCACGGCAGCAGCGGCGTTCCCGTTCACCCGGGCATGACAGGGACCAGCCGATGAGGCTGCTTTCCCTGTTCGGACTGAACGCCCGCATCCGTCGGCTGCGCATCGCCGCGGCCGAGGGCGCCCTGGCGGCCGAGGACCGGGTGCAACTGCTGCGCATGGCCTGGGAAGACGAGAAGCAGCGGCTAAAGCTGATGCTCGTCCTCGGCCTGGCCGTGCTGGGGCTGACCACGGTCACGGTGGCTCTGCTGTCCGTGGCGGTGGTGGTGAACTTCTGGGACACGCCTCACCGCGTCACCGCCGCATGGTCGGTGGCTGGCGTCTGGATCGCGCTCTGGCTGGCGGCCGTCATCGGGCTGCTGCTGACCCTGCGCAATGCGTCCAACAGTTTCGTGCCTGCTCGCCGGGAGTTCGAGCGTGACTGGGCCTGGGCCCAGGAGCGTTTCGGCCTCGGCAAGGACCCAGGGGAGGACGAGGAAGCACCGCGCCGCGTCCGCCGTCCGGCCACGCGCGAAGAACTGCTTGCTCGCATGGAGATCCAGCGCCAGCGCATCGCGACGATGCAGGGCGGGCGCGAGACTCAGCCCGCGCCCGAGGCGGATGCCCCTCCGCCCAACGAGTCCGCCGCCGCTGCCGCGCTGCGCATCGCGCGTGCGCACCCGGTGGCCACCGGCGTCGTCGCGGCGGCTGCCGTGGTGGTGATCCGGCCGAAGCGTCTGCTGCGCTGGGCTGCGGTCATTGCGCCAGTGCTCTGGCGCATGCGCTGAGAGACTGAAGAGAAAAGGCGCTCAGGCCTTGCTGCCGCGATCGTGCAGCAGCGCCTGGGCCGCTTCGCGGACCAGCGCCGGGCCGCGATAGATCAGGCCGGTGTAGATCTGCACCACGTCCGCGCCTGCGGCGATCTTCGCCTTGGCGTCGGCGCCGCTGAGGATGCCCCCCACGCCGATGATCGGAAAGCCCGCTCCCAGCGCCGCACGCAGCTGCGCGACCACGCGGTTGCTCGCCTCGCGCACCGGTGCGCCCGACAGGCCTCCCGCTTCCTCCGCATGAGGCAAGCCCTTTACCGCATCGCGCGCCAGCGTGGTGTTGGTTGCGATCACGCCGTCCATGCCGTGGCGCTTGAGCGTGGCTGCGATCACCGAGACCTGTGCTTCGTCGAGGTCGGGCGCGATCTTCACGAAGAGCGGCGAGCGCTTGCCGCCATGGCGCGTGGTCAGGGTTTCGCGCCGATCGGCCACTGCGCCGAGCAGGGCGTCGAGGGCTTCGTCGCTCTGAAGCGAGCGCAGGTTGGCGGTGTTGGGGCTGGAGATGTTGATCGTCACGTAGTCGGCATGCGGGTACACGCCGTCGAGGCAGGCCAGGTAGTCGTCCACCGCGCGCTCGATGGGCGTGGCGGCGTTCTTGCCGATGTTGAGGCCCAGCAGCATCGGCGACTTGGCACTGCTGGCGTTCTTGCGGAAGCGTGCCTTCTGCACGTTGGCCAGGAAGGCGTCCAGCCCCTCGTTGTTGAAGCCCAGCCGGTTGATCAGCGCGTCGCGCTGGGGCAGCCGGAACATGCGCGGCTTGGGGTTGCCCGGCTGGGCCTTCGGCGTCACCGTACCGACCTCGACGAAGCCGAAGCCCATGGCGGAGAAGGCGTCGATGCAGCGGGCGTTCTTGTCCAGCCCGGCCGCCAGGCCCACGCGGTTGGGAAAGGTCAGGCCGGCGAGCTCGACGGGATCGTCGACGCGCGGTGCCGAATAGGCGCAGGCCAGGGGAGTGTTCTGGGTGCGCGCCAGCCCGTCCAGCGTGATTTCATGGGCGGTTTCGGGGTCGAAGCCGAACAGGAAGGGGCGGGCCAGGCCGTAGAGCGAGGAGGGCATCAGCAGGGGCATCGGATAATTCGGGGCTTCAATGAGCCAAGGATTGTCCGTGATGACCGCACCCGCCTCCCCAACCCCCTCCAAACCGCTTTCCCAGGACGAACTCAAGGCCCAGGTCGGCCGTGCCGCGCTGGCCTACGTGGTCAAGGGCGAAATCGTCGGTGTCGGTACCGGATCGACGGTGAACAAGTTCATCGACGCGCTGGCCACGATCAAGGACGAGATCAAGGGCGCCGTCTCCAGCTCGGTCGCCTCGACCGAACGCCTGCGCGCGCTGGGCATTCCGGTGTTCGACAGCAACGAGGTTGAGGAACTGTCGGTCTACATCGACGGCGCCGACGAGATCGATCACCGCGGTTTCATGGTCAAGGGGGGCGGCGCCGCGCTCACGCGCGAGAAGATCGTCGCGGCGCAATCGCGCAAGTTCGTCTGCATTGCAGATGAGTCGAAGCTGGTGCAGGTGCTGGGCGCCTTCCCGCTGCCGGTGGAGGTGATCCCGATGGCCGCGCAACGCGTGATGCGCCAGTTCGCGGCCATGGGCGGCATCGCCCAGGTGCGCGAGAAGGACGGCCTGCCGCTGGTCACCGACAACGGCCAGCACATCGTCGACGTGACGGGGCTGCGCATCACCGATCCGCTGGCGTTCGAGTCGACCGTGAGCCAATGGCCGGGCGTGGTGACGGTCGGCGTCTTCGCGCACCAGAAGGCCGACGTGTGCCTGCTGGGCACCGCGGCCGGCGTGAAGACGATGGAGTTCGCGGGCTGAGGTTGAAGCCCAGGCCGTGGGGGCCTAGAACTTGATGCCGGCCGGGTTGCTTGGCGTCGGCTCGCTCGAGGCCGGAGGCGGTGGTGCGGGTTGCGCGGCCGGGGCGGGCGCTTCGGCCCCCCGGGGCGCCGGCGTCGCCTGCTGAGCCACCAGCGGCCGGACCGGGCCGTTGCGGTAGCCCGCGGGCAGGCTGTTGCTCTTGGGATAGCCGGCCGCGTCGAGGTACTGCGACCATTCCACGTCCGAGAAGCCCTTGAGCTGCTGCGAACCGATCGTCAGCAGCGGCAACGCATTCTGGTTGCTCAGGCGCTGCAGGGCTTCGATGTCCGCGTTGCTCTTGACGGTGCGCTCCTCGAAAGGAATGCCGCGCGTCGTGAGCAGGGTGCGCGCCGCGCCGCAGGGGCCGCATTCGTCCCCGCTGTAGAGGGTGACGGGATAGCGCTGCGCCACCTGGCGCAGTTCATAGGGCAGGCCGGCGGCGTTGGCGCCGGAAGGGGCCGTCGCGCCTTGCTGGCCGGCCGACGCCGGCTCGGTGCTCGCGCTCGGGGCGCGGTCGGAGAAGGTGACCTTGCCGTTCTTGTCCACCTGGCGGTAGATGGGTTGCGCCATCGCGCCCGCGGCAACGAGCACGAGGGCAAGGCCGGTCAGGCGATGCAATGGTGAGATTTTGTAAATCGTATGCATCGCCCGAGTATCGCAAGCTTCAGCGCCGCATCAAGCGGGCTGGGCCTGCGCCATGCCCTGGTGTCGCAGCAGCGCATCAAGCTGGGGCTCGCGGCCGCGGAACGCCTTGAACGAGTCCATCGCGCTGCGGCTGCCGCCAGCCTCCAGGATGGCCTGGCGGTACTTGCGGCCGGTCTCGATGTTCGGTTCGCCGTCGGCGCCCACGGTTTCCTCGAAGGCCGCGTAGGCATCGGCGCTCAGCACCTCGGCCCACTTGTAGCTGTAGTAGCCGGCCGCATAGCCGCCCGCGAAGATGTGGCTGAACGTGTTCGGTGTACGGCTGAAGGGCGGCGACGGCATCACCGCGACTTCGGCACGCACGCGGCCCAGCAGGGCCATCACTTCGCCGGGCTTGGCGTTGGCGGCGCGGTACTCGGTGTGCAGCAGCATGTCGAACAGCGAGAACTCGATCTGGCGCAGCGTCTGCAGGCCGCTCTGGAAGTTCTTCGCGGCCGTCATCTTGTCGAAGAGGGCGCGCGGCAGCGGCTCGCCGGTGTCGACGTGGGCCGTCATGTGCTTGAGCACGTCCCACTCCCAGCAGAAGTTCTCCATGAACTGGCTCGGCAGCTCGACCGCATCCCATTCGACGCCGCTGATGCCCGAGACGTCGCGCTCGTTCACCTGCGTGAGCATGTGGTGCAGGCCATGGCCGAACTCGTGGAAGAGGGTGGTCACGTCGTCATGCGTGAGAAGCGGCGGCTTGCCATCGACGCCGCTGGCGAAGTTGCACACCAGCTGAGCGACGGGCGTCTGCAGCACGCCGTTGTCGGGGCGCAGCCAGCGGGCGCGCACGTCGTCCATCCAGGCACCGCCGCGCTTGGCTGCACGGGCGGAGGGGTCGAGGTAGAACTGGCCGACCTTCTGGCCGGCGCGCTCGATGCGATAGAACTCCACGCTCGGGTGCCAGGTGGGCGCCGAGTCGCGGCGGATCGACACCTCGAACAGCGTCTCGACGATCTTGAACAGGCCGGCCATGACCTTCGGCGCCGGGAAGTACTGCTTCACCTCCTGCTCGCTGAAGGCATAGCGCGCCTCCTTGAGCTTCTCGCCGATGTAGCTCCAGTCCCAGGGCTGCGGATCGGTGATGCTCAGCTGCTCGGCCGCGAAGACGCGCAGGTCGGCAAGGTCGCGCTCGCCGTAGGGCTTGGCCTTGGCAGCGAGGTCGCGCAGGAACTTCACGACCTGCTCGGGCGACTCGGCCATCTTCGGCACGACCGACAGCTCGCCGTAGTTCTTGTAGCCCAGCAGCCCGGCTTCTTCCTCGCGCAGCGCGAGGATCTCGGTGATGAGGGAGGTGTTGTCGAAGGCCGTATCGCCGAACTCGCTGGCTCGAGTGACGTAGGCGCGATAGAGCTTCTCGCGCAGCGCGCTGCTCTTTGCGAACTGCATCACCGGCAGGTAGCAGGGCATCTTCAGCGTGAGCTTGTAGCCTTCCTTGCCGTCGGCCTCGGCGGCCGCGCGCGCGGCGCTCACCACATCCTCGGGCACGCCTTCGAGCTCACCGAGAGCGGCGTAGTAGGCGAAGGCGTCGGTCGCGTCGAGTGCGTTCTCGCTGAACTTCTGGCTCAGCTCGGCCAGGCGTTCTTGGATGTCGGCGAAGCGCTTCTTGGCCTCGCCCTGCAGCTCGGCCCCGCCCAGCACGAAGTTGCGCACCGCATTGCTGTGGGCCTGGCGCTGCTCGGCATTGAGCGTCGTGGCGTCGATGGCCTTGTACTTGGCGTACAGGCGCTCGTCGGAGCCCAGGCGGGTCCAGAAGGCGGTAACGCGCGGCATGGCCTCGTTGTAGGCGGCGCGCAGCTCGGGCGTGTCGGCCACGGCGTTGAGGTGGCCGACGGCGCCCCAGGCGCGGCTGAAGCGCTCGGAAGCCACGTCGAGCACCTTGGAGATCGCGTTCCAGTCAGCGGGAAAGTCGGGCGCGGTGACGGTCTGCAGCGCGGCCTCGGCATCGGCCAGCAGTGCATCGACGGCAGGAGCGACGTGCTCGGGCTTGACTCGGTCGAACAGCGGGAGATCGGTGAAATCGAGAAGCGGGTTGGTCATATGGGGGATCCTGTTCGAACGTGGCGAGACCATTTTTCGGGGGCCACCGCGGAACCGGCTCTGCCGGGCCGCCGGTGGCGCCCCTCGAGGGGGAGGCGGCTACACGAAGTGAGCAAGCAACGGGGTGGTTCTCATGTTGCGGCGCGCTCGGCCGCTTCAAGGGTGTTGACCAGCAGCATGGCGCGCGTCATCGGGCCGACGCCGCCGGGCACGGGCGTGATCCAGCCGGCCACTTCCTTCACGCCGTCGAAGTCGACATCGCCGGCGAGCTTGCCGTCGGCCTTGCGGTTCATACCCACGTCGATGACGACCGCGCCAGGCTTCACCATGTCGGCAGTCAGCAGGTCGAGCTTGCCCACCGCGGCGACGATCACGTCGGCCTGGCGCGTGATGGCGCCCAGGTCCTTGGTGGCGCTGTGGCAGATGGTCACGGTGGCGCTCTTGGCGAGCAGCATCATCGCCATCGGCTTGCCGACGATGTTGCTGCGGCCGATGACCACCGCATGCTTGCCGCGCAGGTCGTAGCCGATGGATTCGAGCATCTTCATGCAGCCGTGCGGCGTGCAGGGCCAGAAACCAGGAGCGCCGGTCATCAGCGCGCCGGCGCTGGCGACGTGGAAGCCGTCGACGTCCTTGGCCGGAGAAATCGTCTCGATGACTTTCTGACTGTCCATGTGCTTGGGCAGCGGCAGCTGCACCAGGATGCCGTGCACCTTCGGGTCGTCGTTGAGCGTGCGGATGCGGGCCAGCAAGTCGGCCTCGCTCATGTCGGCGGGGTAGGTCTCCAGCGTGGCGTCGAGGCCGGTCTGCGCGCTGTCGTTGACCTTGTGCTTGGTATAGACCTGGCTGGCCGGGTCCTCGCCCACGAGGATGATGGAAAGGGCAGGGTTCACGCCACGGGCCTTGAGCGCCGCGGTGCGGCCGGCAACTTCGGCGCGGATGGTTTTGGCGAGGGCGTTGCCGTCGATCAGTTGGGCGGTCATCGGTTTCGATTTTCCAAGTAAAAACGCCCGCTTTCGCAGGCGTGGGGTTCATTCGTCGCTATCGGGCGGATAGCTGTTTCTAGGCCTTGGCTGCTGGCGCCGCCTGCCCCAGCGCGATCTTGAGCAGATCGGCCACGGTGTTGGCGTTGAGCTTTTCCATGATGTTGGCGCGATGCGCCTCGACCGTCTTGATGCTGATGCCCAGGTCGTCGGCGATCTGCTTGTTCAGGCGGCCGGCGACGATGCGTTCGAGCACCTGCGCCTCGCGGCCCGTGAGCTTGGACAGCAGCGCGTCGCGGCTGGCCGACTGCTGGTGCTGCGTGAAGGCGCCGCGCGCATGTTCGAGCATGCGCTCGACCAGCGTGACGAGTTCCTCGTCGTTGAAGGGCTTCTGGATGAAGTCCATCGCGCCCTTCTTCATGCTGTCGACAGCCATCGGCACGTCGCCGTGGCCGGTGATGACCACGATCGGCAGCGGGGAGCGTCGCTCGATGAGCCGGTCCTGCAGTTCAAGGCCGGTCATGCCCGCCATGCGGATGTCGACGATCAGACAGGCGACTTCGCGCGGGTCGTATCGGGAGAGAAAGGATTCGGCGGAATCGAAACAGCGGACTCTGTAGTCCTTGCCTTCGAGCAGCCATTGTAGCGAATCGCGTACGGCTTCGTCGTCGTCGACGACATAGACCGTGCCCTTCTTCGGAATCAAACTCATGCAGGTACCTTTGCCTCGTCGCTAGCTACGGAACTGATAGCGTCCAACACCGGAATCCAGAAGGAAAAACGGCATCCGATCACATCCGGGCCATTGTAGATGTTCTCCGCCTGCATCCGGCCGCGGTGCGACTCGACGATGGTGCGGCACAAATTGAGCCCGATGCCCATGCCCTCGGGCTTGGTGGAGAAGAAGGCTTCGTAGAGCCGGTCCATCACTTCCGGGGCCAGGCCCTTGCCGGTGTCCTGCACCGAGAACTCGATGGCGTTGTGCCCCTCGATCACCTTGGGCAGCACCCGCAATTCCACGCTGCGGCGCGCCAGCGGGCGGTCGGCGAGGTCGATGGATTCGGCGGCATTCTTGAGCAGGTTGACCATCACCTGCTCGATGAGGATCGGGTCGACCCGCACCACCGGCAGCCGCGCCGCCACGTAGTGGTTAAGGCGCACGTTGCGCCGGCGCAGCTCGATGCCGGCGAGCTCGACGGCCTCGCTCACCATGGTGGCCACGTCGGCCGGCGTGCGGTTGGGCTCGCTGCGCTTCACGAAGGAGCGGATGCGCTGGATGATCTGGCCCGCGCGCTGGGCCTGCTTCGATGTCTTCTCGAGCGCGGCGAGCAGGGCGTCGTTGTCGATCGACTGGCCCTTGATGCGCGACATCATCCCGTTGCAGTAGTTGGTGATGGCGGTCAGCGGCTGGTTGAGCTCGTGCGCCACGCTGGAGGCCATCTCGCCCATGGTGATGAGGCGGCTGGCGGCCTGGGCCTTGTCGGCCTGCGCGGCAGCCTGCTCCTCGGCGTCGCGGCGCGGCGTGATGTCGGTGGCGATCACCAGCTGCGCGAGGCGGCCGTCCACCCAGGTCAGGTAGCGCGAGCGCACTTCGAGCCACTTGCCGAGGTGGGGCACGAAGATCTCGTTGTTGGCGGTCTGCGCGGCGGTGAGGGTGTCGATCGGCAGGCCGGCGTATGGGTCGACGTCGTCCAGGCCCTCGTCGTGCGCGTTCGACGCCGGCACGCCGGCCTGCGCGACCATGCCGAGGTGGCCCACGGTGTCCGAACCGAACCAGAGCCGGTACAGCTTGTTGGCGAAGAGCAGTTCCTCGCTGCCGATGGGAGCCACCGACACGGCCGCGTCGAGCGCTTCCAGCACGGTGGTGAAGCGCTCGTAGGAGGCCGAGAGCTGCTCGCGGATGCGCGTGGGCTCGGTGATGTCGGTCATCGACGTCATCCAGCCGGTCTGGTGGCCGCGCGCGTCGATCAGCGGCGAGACGTAGAGGCGCGCGTTGAACACGCTGCCGTTCTTGCGCTTCACCCGCACCTGGAAGCCGCCGGGCAGGGCGCGGCCGTGCAGTTCTTCTTCAAGCCGCTCGTTCATCACCTCGCGGTCTGATTCGAGCCAGTAGGGGAAGGGCGGCGACTGGCCGACCAGTTCTTCCTCGCTCCAGCCGGTCATGGCGCAGAAGGCGGCGTTGACGTAGGTGATGCGGCCCTGCAGGTCGAGCACGCGCATGCCGGTGAGCATGGAGTTCTCCATCGCCCGGCGGAAGTTGGTCTCGGCCACCAGCCGCTGCTGCGCCTGCAGCCGCCGACGCGTGTGGCGCCAGGTGCCGATCAGCATCCAGCTCGTGAGCACGCTCAGCGCGCAGACCAGCCAGAAGAGCCCGTTGCCGACCACGCCCTGCGAAGTGCGGTAGGCCTGAGCCCGCAGCACCAGCGCATTGCCGACGGGCGACACCGGCACTTCATATTCGTTGGTGCGCTCCGACCAGGGCAGCAGGCGCGTGCCGCTTTCCTTCAGGTTGGCGGTGTTGCCGGCGATCACATGCCCCTTGGCGTCGAGCAGCGACACCGCGTAGCGCGCCTGCACCTCGGACGGCATGCCGTAGCGCAGCAGGCCGTCGACCGAGAACTCGCCCAGCACCACGCCGGCGAACAGGCCCTGGTCGAAAAGGGGAATGTGCAACTGCAGCATCGCCGGCGGGTCTCCGCCGGCCACGGGCTGCGAGAAGACGGGCTGGCGCAGTTCGCGGGCCAGCGCATAGTTGCTCTCGATGTCGCCAGGGCGCAGCACGTCGCCGATCAGGTGCTGCTGCGCCGGGTGCACGCTGGGCGCCGCGTAGCCTGCCTTGAAGCGGCGGCGGTCGTCGATCCAGGTGATGGTCTGCAGCTCTGGGAACTGGCTCACCAGCGACTCGGCGCGGCTGGTGAATTCGATCGGGTCGATCTCGCGGTTGGAGGCGTCGCGCGCGATGCGCATCAGCTGTTCCTGGCGCTCGAGCAGCCGCAGGCGCATGCGCTGCTGCGCGTATTCGACGTCGCGGCGCACCGATTCCTGCTCGCGCTCGACCTCCTCGGTGCGCAGGTACCAGAAGGCGGAAACGATGGCGGCGAGGAACAGCAGCACGGCCGCCATCGGCGCGAGCATGGCGACCGCATCCTGCAGCACCGGGGTCTGGCGTCGCCACCACCTGCGCCACCAGGACAGCGGCGAGGCGTTCACGGCACTGCGGGCAACCGCCAGCGGGGAGGAGAGAGGCATGGGGCGGATTCTAGGCTTGCCCCCTCGGCTTGCCATGTCCCGTGCGGACATCCGTTCCTGATCTGATTTCTTTTGAATTTCACATTGAAAAATCAATGAGCACTATTTGAAATTGCGATGTTTCTATGAGAAACTCCGCCGCGTTCGCTGCACAGCGCACTTAAATTACTGCCACAGCCCTAAAAGGAGACACAAGCATGTCGGCAAATCCCGAGAACCTGTTCGGCTCGGCCGCTAACGACGCGGACGCCCAGGAGACCCGTGAATGGATGGATGCACTGTCTTCCGTCATCCAGAGCGAGGGGCCTGAGCGGGCTCACTTCCTTCTCGAGCAGCTGCTCGAACATGCCCGCCAGAACACGGTCGACATGCCGTTCTCGGCCAACACCGGCTACGTCAACACCATCGAACCCTCGCAGGAAGCCCGAAGCCCCGGCAACCTCGAGATCGAACAGCGCCTGCGCGCCTACATGCGCTGGAACGCGATGGCCATGGTGGTCAAGGCCAACCGCCACCATCCGGCAGAAGGCGGCGACCTGGGCGGCCACATCGGCTCCTTCGCTTCGCTGGCCAGCATGTTCGGAGCCGGCTTCAACCACTTCTGGCACGCCGAGAGCGAGAACCACGGCGGCGACCTGCTCTACATCCAGGGCCACGTCTCTCCCGGCATCTACGCCCGCGCCTACCTCGAAGGCCGCCTCTCCGAAGAGCAGCTGCTCAATTTCCGCCAGGAAGTCGACGGCAAGGGCCTCTCCAGCTACCCCCACCCCAAGCTGATGCCGGAGTTCTGGCAGTTCCCCACCGTGTCGATGGGCCTGGGCCCGCTGATGGCGATCTACCAGGCGCGCTTCCTCAAGTACCTGCACGCACGCGGCATCGCCAACACCGAGAACCGCAAGGTCTGGGTTTTCTGCGGCGACGGTGAAATGGACGAGGTCGAATCGCTGGGCGCCATCGGCCTGGCGGCGCGCGAGAACCTCGACAACCTGATATTCGTCATCAACTGCAACCTGCAGCGCCTCGATGGCCCGGTGCGCGGCAACGGCAAGATCATCCAGGAGCTCGAAGGCGAGTTCCGCGGCGCCAACTGGAACGTCGTCAAGCTGGTCTGGGGCAAGGGCTGGGACGCCCTGCTCGAGAAGGACCACGACGGCGCGCTGCGCAAGATCATGATGGAGTGCAACGACGGCGACTACCAGTCGTTCAAGGCCAACGACGGCGCCTACGTCCGCAAGAACTTCTTCGGCCGCGATCCGCGCACGCTGAAGATGGTCGAGCACATGACCGACGACGAGATCTGGAACCTGCAGCGCGGCGGCCACGACTCGCAGAAGGTGTATGCCGCCTTCCACGCCGCCCAGAACCACAAGGGCCAGCCCACAGTGCTGCTCGTGAAGACCGTCAAGGGCTTCGGCATGGGCAAGATCGGCGAGGGCAAGAACACGGTCCACCAGACCAAGAAGCTCGGCGACGAGGACATCAAGGCCTTCCGCGACCGCTTCAACATCCCGATTCCCGACAGCCAGATCGCCGAGCTGCCGTTCTACAAGCCGGCCGACGACACGCCGGAAATGAAGTACCTGCATGAGCGCCGCAAGGCCCTGGGCGGCTACCTGCCGCACCGCCGCGTGAAGAGCGACGAGAGCTTCACCGTGCCCGCGCTCGACACCTTCAAGGCGGTGCTCGAACCCACGGCCGAAGGCCGCGAGATCTCGACCACCCAGGCCTACGTGCGCTTCCTCACGCAACTGCTGCGCGACAAGGCGCTCGGCCCGCGCGTCGTGCCCATTCTGGTGGATGAGGCCCGCACCTTCGGCATGGAAGGCCTGTTCCGCCAGGTCGGCATCTACAACCCGCACGGTCAGCAGTACACCCCGGTCGACAAGGACCAGGTCATGTACTACAAGGAAGACAAGGCCGGCCAGATCCTGCAGGAAGGCATCAACGAAGCCGGCGGCATGTCGAGCTGGATCGCTGCCGCGACCTCGTACAGCACGAACAACCGCATCATGGTGCCGTTCTACGTGTACTACTCGATGTTCGGCTTCCAGCGCATCGGCGACCTGGCATGGGCTGCCGGCGACATGCAGGCGCGCGGCTTCCTGCTGGGCGGCACCTCGGGGCGCACCACGCTGAACGGCGAAGGCCTGCAGCACGAAGACGGCCACAGCCACATCCTGGCCAACACCATCCCGAACTGCGTGAGCTACGACCCGACCTTCGCGCACGAAGTCGGCGTCATCCTGCACCATGGCTTGAAGCGGATGGTCGAGAAGCAGGACAACGTCTACTACTACCTGACGCTGCTCAACGAGAACTACGCGATGCCCGGCCTCCAGCCCGGCACCGAAGAGCAGATCATCAAGGGCATGTACCTGTCGAAGCAGGGCCCCGCGCTGAAGGCCAAGGCACCCACGGTGCAACTGCTGGGCAGCGGCACGATCCTGCGCGAGAGCTTTGCCGCGCAGGAGCTGCTCGAGAAGGACTGGGGCGTGTCGGCTTCGGTGTGGAGCTGCCCGAGCTTCAATGAGCTGACCCGCGACGGCCAGGACGCCGACCGCTGGAACCTGCTGCACCCCGACCAGACCCCGCGCGTTCCCTTCGTGGCCGAGCAGCTGGGCGCCACGACCGGCCCGGTGGTGGCATCGACCGACTACATGAAGGCCTATGCCGAGCAGATCCGTCCCTTCGTGCCGAAGGGCCGCAACTACAAGGTGCTGGGCACCGACGGCTTTGGCCGCAGCGACTTCCGCAACAAGCTGCGCGAGCACTTCGAGGTCAACCGCCACTACATCGTGGTGGCGGCGCTCAAGGCGCTGAGCGAAGATGGCACCGTGCCGGTGGCCAAGGTGGTGGAAGCGATCAAGAAGTACGGCATCAATGTCGACAAGGTCAACCCGCTCTACGCCTGATCCCCAATCAACAACCAATCAACGAACGAACGGCGCCTGACGGCGGGAGACAACGATATGGCAGCAGTGGAAGTGAAGGTGCCGGACATCGGCGATTTCGATGAAGTCGCGGTGATCGAGGTGCTCGTGAAGGTGGGCGACACGGTGAAGGCCGAGCAGTCACTCATCACGGTCGAATCGGACAAGGCGTCGATGGAGATCCCGTCGTCGGCCGCCGGTGTGGTCAAGGAACTGAAGGTCGAAGTCGGCAGCAAGGTCAAGGAAGGCTCGGTGGTGCTCGTGCTCGAAGCCGAGGGAGCGGGTGCCGCGGCGGCACCGGCGCCCGCCGCGGCACCGGCAGCAGCGGCACCGGCTCCTGCACCCGCTGCTGCGGCCCCTGCGCCGGCAACTCCGGCGGCTTCGGGCCCGGTCGAGGTCAAGGTGCCCGACATCGGCGACTTCAAGGACGTCGCCGTCATCGAAGTGCTGGTGAAGCCGGGCGACACGATCAAGGCCGAGCAGTCGCTGATCACGGTCGAGTCGGACAAGGCCTCGATGGAGATCCCATCGTCGGCCGCCGGCGTGCTCAAGGAACTCAAGGTCAAGGTCGGCGACACGGTCAACATCGGCGACCTGATCGCCGTGCTCGAAGGCGCGGCCGGTGCGGCCGCACCGGCGCCTGCGCAGGCAGCCGCAGCTCCTGCAGCCGCCACGGCGAGCGCTCCCGCCCCGGCAGCCCCGTCACCGGCGCCCGCAGCAGCAGCCCCGGCCCACAACCCGACGGCCGCTCCCAGCGGCAACCTGCCGCATGCCTCTCCCTCGGTGCGCAAGTTCGCCCGCGAGCTTGGCGTGCCGCTCGAGGAGGTCAAGGGCTCCGGTCCCAAGGGCCGCATCACGCAGGAAGACATCCAGAACTTCACCAAGGCCGTGATGAGCGGCCAGGCCAGCACCAAGGCCTCGGCGGCCAAGGCGCCGGCCGGTGGCGGCGGTGGCGACGGCGCGGCGCTGGGCCTCATCCCGTGGCCCAAGGTCGACTTCACCAAGTTCGGCACGGTCGAGCGCAAGGAGCTGTCGCGCATCAAGAAGCTCAGCGGCGCGAACCTGCACCGCAACTGGGTGATGATCCCGCACGTCACCAACAACGACGAGGCCGACATCACCGAGCTCGAAGCCTTCCGCGTCTCCACCAACAAGGAGAACGAGAAGTCGGGCGTGAAGGTGACGATGCTGGCCTTCGTCATCAAGGCGGTGGTCGCGGCCCTGAAGAAATTCCCCGAGTTCAACACCAGCCTGGACGGCGACCAGCTCGTCTACAAGCAGTACTACCACATCGGCTTCGCGGCCGACACGCCCAACGGCCTGGTGGTGCCCGTGCTGAAGGACGCCGACAAGAAGGGCATCCTGCAGATCAGCGCCGAGATGGGCGAGCTCGCCAAGAAGGCGCGCGACGGCAAGCTCGGCTCGGCCGACATGCAGGGCGGCTGCTTCTCGATCAGCTCGCTCGGCGGCATCGGCGGCACGCACTTCACGCCGATCATCAACGCGCCCGAAGTGGCCATCCTCGGCCTCTCGAAGAGCGCGATGAAGCCGGTGTGGGACGGCAAGCAGTTCGTGCCGCGCCTGACGCTGCCGCTGTCGCTGTCGTACGACCACCGCGTGATCGACGGCGCCCTGGCTGCGCGTTTCAACGCCTACCTGGGCCAGGTGCTCGCGGACTACCGTCGAATCCTCCTATGACCACGGTAGTGGCCGTCCGCAAGGGCGGCCAGGTCACGATGGCAGCGGATTCTCTGGTGACCTTCGGCGACACGCGGCTCTCGCACCGCGCCGAGACGAACCAGAAGATCTTCACCGTCGAGGACGCGGCGGGCACCAGCCTGTTCGCCCTGGCCGGCGCCGCCGCGCACTTCCTGGTGCTGCAGCACGCGCTGGCCGCGCAGCCGCGCGAGCAGCTGCTGTTCGGCAGCAAGCACGAGATATTCCGCACCTTCACGATGCTGCATCCGGTGCTCAAGGACTCGTTCTTCATGCAGACCAAGGAAGACGACCACGAGCCCTACGAGTCGAGCCAGTTCACGATGCTGATGGCCAACCACAGCGGCATCTACGGCATCTACAGCTACCGCGAGGTGTTCGAGTTCAAGGAGTTCTGGGCCATCGGCTCGGGACGCAGCTTTGCGCTCGGCGCCATGCACGCGGCCTATGACATCAAGTCGCGCACTTCGCGCGAAGTGGCGGAGGCGGGGATCGCCGCCGCCTGCGAATTCGATCGCAATTCGGCCCCACCGGTCGACGTTCTCACACTCAAACTGAAAGTGTCCAAATGAGCGAACAACAAATCAAGGTGCCCGACATCGGCGACTTCGACGAAGTCGCGGTCATCGAGGTGCTGGTCAACGTCGGAGACACGGTCAAGGCCGAGCAGTCGCTGATCACGGTCGAATCGGACAAGGCCTCGATGGAGATTCCGTCGTCCGCCGCCGGCGTGGTGAAGTCGCTCGCGGTGAAGGTGGGCGACAAGGTCAGCGAAGGTTCGGTGGTGCTGACGCTGGAAGTCGACGGTGCCGCGGCACCCGCGCCCGCCGCGGCTGCCCCTGCCCCGGCTGCTGCCGCTCCCGCGGCGAAGGCTGCAGCACCCGCACCGGCCCCTGCCGCGCCGGCCGTGGCCGTGTCCAGCTACGGCGGCAAGGTCGACGTCGAGTGCGACGTGATCGTGCTTGGCGCCGGCCCCGGCGGCTACTCGGCCGCCTTCCGTGCCGCCGACCTCGGCCTGAAGGTCGTGCTGATCGAACGCTACGCCACCCTCGGCGGCGTGTGCCTGAACGTCGGCTGCATCCCGTCGAAGGCGCTGCTGCACGTGGCTTCCGTCATGGACGAGGTCAAGCACTTCGCCGACCTCGGCGTGAGCTTCGGCGCGCCCACGGTCGACCGCGCCAAGCTGCTCGGCCACAAGAACAAGGTGGTGGGCAAGCTCACCAGCGGCCTCACCGCCATGGCCAAGATGCGCAAGGTGACGGTGCTGCGCGGCGTCGGCAACTTCATCGACCCTCACCACATCGAGGTCGAGGAAACCTCCGGCACCAGCTGGGACACCACCGGCAGCAAGCAGACCGTCAAGTTCCGCAGCGCGATCATCGCGGCCGGCTCGCAGGCCGTGAGCCTGCCCTTCATGCCGAAGGACCCGCGCGTGGTCGACTCGACCGGTGCGCTGGAAATGGGCACCGACCCCAAGCGCATGCTGATCCTGGGCGGCGGCATCATCGGCCTCGAAATGGGCACGGTGTATTCCACGCTGGGCGCGCGCCTGGACGTGGTCGAAATGCTCGACGGCCTGATGCAGGGCGCGGATCGCGACCTGGTGAAGGTCTGGCAGAAGATGAACGCGCCGCGCTTCGACAACATCATGCTCAAGACCAAGACGGTTGGCGCCGAGGCCACGAAGGAAGGCATCAAGGTCACCTTCGAGGGCGAGAACGCCCCGAAGGAGCCGCAGGTGTACGACCTGGTGCTGCAGGCTGTGGGCCGCAGCCCCAACGGCAAGAAGATCGGCGCCGAGAAGGCCGGCGTGACGGTGAGCGACCGCGGCTTCATCCCGGTCGACATCCAGATGCGCACCAACGTCCCGCACATCTTCGCCATCGGCGACATCGTGGGCCAGCCCATGCTGGCGCACAAGGCGGTGCACGAGGCGCACGTGGCGGCCGAAGTCATCGCCGGCGAGCTCAAGGGCGACAAGGAGCTGTCGAGCGCGGCCTTCAACGCCCGCGTGATCCCGAGCGTGGCCTACACCGACCCCGAAGTGGCGTGGGTCGGCCTGACCGAAGACCAGGCGAAGGCCGAAGGCATCAAGGTCAAGAAGGGCCATTTCCCGTGGACGGCTTCGGGCCGCGCCATCGCCAACGGCCGCGACGAAGGCTTCACCAAGCTGCTGTTCGACGCCGAGACACACCGCATCCTGGGTGGCGGCATCGTCGGCACGCATGCCGGCGACATGCTGGGCGAGATTGCGCTGGCCATCGAGATGGGCGCGGACGAAATCGACATCGGCAAGACCATCCATCCGCACCCGACGCTGGGCGAAAGCATCGGCATGGCGGCGGAAGTGGCGCACGGCACCTGCACGGACCTGCCGCCGCAGAAGAAGGGCTGAGAAGCCGAAAAAGAGCGCCCGTCGATCGATCGGGCGCCCATAAAAAATCCCGCCTAGGCGGGATTTTTTCGTCCTTGATCAGGAAGCGAGGCTCAGTTGCTGGTGTTCGCGACGGCCGCAGCCTTCACTTCGTCCGCCGATCCGCCCATCACGCGGCGCGCGCCGTCGAAGCGGCGCTGCCAGTAGCTGCCGTTCATGTCTTCGACACGAACCTGGGCGCCCGAGCGGGGGGAATGGATGAACTTGCCTTCACCGACGTAGATGCCGACATGGCTGAAGGCGCGGCGCATGGTGTTGAAGAACACGAGGTCGCCGGGCTTGAGCTGGCTGCGGTCGATCTTCTCGGTGGCTGCAGCTTGCTCTTCGGCGCGGCGGGGGAGCATGTGGCCGACCGTCTCGTTGTACATGGCGCGGACGAAGCCGCTGCAGTCGAAACCCGATTCGGCGGTGTTGCCGCCACGGCGGTAGGGGACGCCGAGAAATCCGATGGCGGTGACGACCAGATCGGAGGTGCGTTCCGTGACGGTTTGACGAACCTGCTTGAGTTGTCCGATCAGGCCTTTGTCGGCAAGCATTCGTGCCAGCTCGTCATCGGTTTTTTCCTGTTGGGGGGCTGCATGGACTGCAACGGCAAAGAGGAGGGATGCGGGTAGGACGAAAAAACGCATGGCGCGTAGGATATTGATGACGCGCGGTTATGTCAATTTAAACAGAATTAGCGGATCCCTCTGTAAGTCATTGATTTACATAGAAAATTCCGATCCGGTCAAAGAAAAAATGTAACGGCGAACGTTTATGGTCCATAAACGGTTGACGGCCGAAAGGCCTTGGAACCTCGGGTGGATCGGTGCTCACGCTGGATTCGGTCGCTATTTCTCGTCAAGATCGCCTCAACTTCACGGAAAAGCCATGAACTTGCCGCGCTTGCCTCTTCCCTCATCCCATTGTCGTTGGGCATTTGTCACAGTAATCGGGTTCTGCGGACTCGCCGCCGCGCAGCCGCGACCCGAAACCGTGGCGACAGGGCTCGAAAACCCATGGGGCGTCACCTTCCTTTCGGGCGGCCGTTTCGTGGTGACCGAGCGGCCGGGCCGCATGCGGCTGGTCGGTGCCGACGGCAAGATCGGCGCACCCATCGCAGGCCTGCCGCCCATCGCGGCGGGTGGGCAGGGCGGCCTGCTCGACGTGCTGGCCGACTCCGGCTTCGAAAGGAACCGCACGCTGTATTTCTGCTTCTCCGAACCGGATGCCGGCGGCTCTGCCAACAGCACGGCGCTGGCGCGCGCCAACCTGTCGGCCGACGGCACGAGGCTGGAGGAGCTGAAGATCATCTTCAGCCAGCAGCCCAAGGTGGCGAGCCGCGCCCACTTCGGCTGCCGCATCGTCGAGGCGCGCGACGGAACGCTCTTTCTCACGCTCGGCGACCGCTTCAGCCGCAAGGAAGACGCGCAGAAGCTCGACAACCACCTCGGCAAGATCGTGCGCATCGGCAAGGATGGCTCGGTGCCCAAGGACAACCCCTTCGTCGGCAAGGCAGGCGCGCTGCCCGAGATCTGGAGCTACGGCCACCGCAACGGGCAGGGCGCAACGCTCGCGCCCGACGGCCGCCTCTGGATGACGGAGCACGGCCCGCAAGGCGGCGACGAAATCAATATTCCGCAGGCCGGCCGCAACTACGGCTGGCCCGTGATCACCTACGGCGAGAACTACGGCGGCGGAAAGATCGGCGACGGCATCACGGCCAAGGAGGGCATGGAGCAGCCGCTGCACTACTGGGTGCCGTCGATCGCGCCATCGGGCATGGCCTTCCTGACCAGCGACCGCTACGGCGCCGCCTGGAAGGGCAACCTGTTCGTGGGTTCGCTGAAATTCGGCTACCTGGACCGCATCGAACTCAAGGGCGGCAAGGTGGCGGCCGAGCACAAGCTGCTTGCCGAAGGCCGCGCCCGCATCCGCGACGTGAAGCAGGGGCCGGACGGACTCCTCTACGTGCTCACCGACGAGGCCGACGGCAAGCTGCTGCGCCTGCGGCCGAACTGATTCAGCCGGGGCAGCCTGGCAGCGGCAATGTCGGCAGCATCCGGCGCCAGAGCCGGTTCCATTCGGGCCAGTCGTGGCCGCCTTCGGTCGTGAAGACGCGTTCGGGCGGCAGTACGCCCGCCAGCAGCCGGTTGCTGAAGGCAAAACGGTCGTCCACGCCATAGCCCAGGTACAGCGGCGGCCGTGCGCCCGCCGTGTCCGTGAAGCCCGCATAGCCGCGCAGCCATTGCCAGAGCTGCGTTTCGTTGGGTGTCCGGGGAGGCTCGGCGGCCGGGTCGGTCAGCGGCCCCTTCCATTTGGCGAGCCCGCCGGCGTTGGCGATGTCCGTGCCGAGCGCGCGCTCGCCGAGGTAGGGGGCCAGCGTCACCAGCCCTGCGAGATCGCCGGGGTGCGTCTGCGCATAGAGCATGCCGCCGAAGCCGCCGAGGGAAATGCCGACGAACCAGATGTGGTGGTAGCCCTGGCTGCGCGCGGGCGCCACCACGTCGGCGTCCAGGCGGTCGAGGATGGTCTTGTCGTTGAAGTAGCCGAGATGGGCGTCGACCAGCATCACGTCCGCCGCGATGCGGTTTTCGGCGACCGCGCGGACGAAGCCCTCGCGCTCGAACTCGTCTGGCGTCGAATAGGCGCCCGGCAGCATGACCAGCAGCGTGTCGACCTTCCCGCGCGCGCAACTGCTCTTTTCGAGCGAGGTCGCCATCGGCACCGTGGTCTTGCGCACCGCACCGCAGGCCGTGACGAGGAGGGCGGCGCCGATTCCCAGCGCGGCGAGGCAGAACCGTTTCGAGAAGAGCTTCTTCATCCGCCGGAGTCTAGGCGCGCCGCGAGAGGGGCAGCTCGACCATCACGGCCTGGCCGGGCGCGGTGCAGCCGGTGTCGCAGCACTTGCCGGGCTGGCGGTTGCGGGTGATGGCGCGGGCCGGGTCGTGCGGCGCGGCGGCGGGCGAGCCGTCGGCCGCGATGCCGCGTTCGAGGATGCGTTCGACCAGCTCGACCTTGGAGCCGACCGGGTAGTTGCGCCAGATCTCCTGCTTCATCGCCGCGGGCGAGCCGCCGCCGTGCAGGCTGATCACGCTGTACCAGCCGCCCTGGTAGCCGGCCGTCAGGTCCTCGATGAATCGGGCCGTCTCGATGCGCTGCTCGTAGGGAATGGCCGGGTTGGCGCGCAGCACGTCGGACAGGCGGGCCGCGGTCTCGGGGTTGTGGTCTTCGTCAGGGCCGGGCAGGGTGACGATCAGGCCGCCGCTCACGTAGTGCGCAATGCGGTGCATGTCGTAGATCTTCGTGGCCAGCAGCAGCTTGCCGATGTTGCTGAAGACCGGGTCGGGCATGAAAACTTCGCAGTGCTCGTCGGCCTTGCCGTACACGCTGGCCGCCACGCCGCAGGCGAAAAAGCTCTCGGTGATGGTGATGAGCTCCACCATCTGCTCGCGCAGGTGGCTTTCCTTGCCCGGATCGAAGCCGTTGGCCTCGCACATCAGCGCCCCCGCGCCGATCAGCAGGTCGCCGAAGCCGGCGCGCGCGCCGATGCAGCTGTGGCGGTGATGCGTGGCATAGCTGTAGGTCAGGTGGCCGGAGTGCTCCCATTCGCCCGCGTAGAACACGCGCTCCCAGGGCACCAAGACGCGGTCGAACATGCACACGCCGGTGCTCTGGCCGTACTTGCGGCTGAAGAGGGCGTCGCCGTGCTCCAGTTTCTCGCCGGGCCGGCCCGCCGGTCGCGCGACGATGGTGAGGCCGGGCGCATCCAGCGGCACGGCGCAGCAGACGGCGAAGTCGGCGTCTTCCTTGCCCATGTTGCGGCAGGGCATGACCAGCAACTCGTGCACGTAAGGCGCGCCGGTCACGATGGCCTTGGTGCCCGAGATGACGATGCCGCGCGCGTTGCGTTCCACCACGTGCAGGTAGCTGTCGACGTCCGCCTGCTCGTGCGGCCGGCGGCTGCGGTCGCCCTTGGCATCGGTCATGGCCACGCCCAGGGTCAGGTCCTGGTCCTGCACGCGGTGCAGGTACTCGTGGAAGCGCGCGGCGTGCTCGGTGCTGCCACGCGCGTCGTCGATGCGGGCCGATACCTGGGCGATGGCGTTGAGCGCATCGTGCGTCAGGTAGCGCTGGGCGCAGCCTGTTTCCTGGCAGACCAGCCGCACGGCTTCGAGCTTGTTGAGCAGGTCGCCCGCGCTCGTGTTGATGTGGGACAGCCGGTTGACCCGCTTGCCGCTGGTGTGCTGCACGGCGGTCATCAGCGGCTCGTGCTCGCTCCTGCGGGCGTAGTCGTAGGTGAGGGCGATGGCATTGATGCCTGGCTGGAAGGCGGCTTCGTCGGCCACGCTGTCGACGCGGCGGCCGTCGACGAACACGGTGGGCTTGTAGCGGCGCAGCGATTCGCGGTAGTCGGCGCCGGACATGAGGGAGGTGCCGGGGAGTGGGGCGTTCATCGTGTCTGTCTCCTGATCGGATGGGTTTTATCAAGATTTAAACACTGTTCAATTTTTCAATCAATGATCAAAAAATTGGGCGTGCGATCAATCGAGGGCTATAGTCCCGTCCATGGAAGCCAAGACCCAGCGCCGCCAGGCGCTCAGCGACGCCCGCCGCACCCTCGTGCTCGATGCCGCCCGCGCGGTCTTTCTGGAAGCCGGCATCGAGGGCGCCAGCGTCCGGGAGATCGCCAGGAAGGCCGGCTACACGCCCGGCGCCATTTATTCGTACTTCGAGAGCAAGGAGGCCATCTACGCGGCCCTGCTGAACGAGTCCATCCAGCGGCTGCAGGCCGCGGTGGCCGAGGCCTCCGCGCCGCAGGACGGCCCCGGCCAGGCCCTCGCCGCGAGGGCCCAGGCCTGGTTCGACTTCTATGCCGCGAACCCACGCGAGCTCGACCTGGGCTTCTACCTGGTGCAGGGCATGCGCCCGCGCGGGCTGACCAGCGAGCTCGACCACGAGTTGAACGACCATCTCTACCAGGCCCTGCGGCCCTGCGAAGAGGCGCTGCAGGACATGGGGCTGGACGCCGACGCAGCCCTGCGCGAGAACACCGCGCTCTTCGCGCACGGCGTCGGCCTGCTGCTGATGCAGCACACGGGGCGCATCCGCATGTTCAGGCAGTCGGCCGACGCGCTGTTCAAGGCCTACGTGGCGCAGCTCGTGGAGCGCGTTGCCGGCGGCGCGCGCCAACCGGGTCTTTTCGGTGGTACGGTTCAGCCCGATTCAACCGATTCCTGAAAAAGAAAGAACCCGTTCATGCTGCTCGACGCCTCGCAATCCCAACTCGTCCTGGTCGATTACCAGGCGCGCCTGATGCCGGCGATCTTCGAGGGGGAAGCGGTCGCGCAGAACGCCGTGCGGCTCGGCAGGATGGCCAAGCTGTTCCAGGTGCCGGTGTTCGGCACCGAGCACAACCCCTCCAAGCTGGGCCAGAACCTGCCCGACATCCGCGCGCAGTGCCAGCGCACCATGTCGAAGATGCATTTCAGCGGCGTGGAAGAGGGCCTGGGCGAGTGGCTGCGCGTGCCGGTCAAGGCACCGCAGGGCAATGCGCGCAGCCTGCCCAAGCACCTGCAGAAGCCCGCGGCGCCCGCCGAGGAGCGCAACAGCATCGTCATCGCCGGTTGCGAAGCCCATGTCTGCCTGCTGCAGACGGCGCTCGACCTGCTGGAAGACGAGTTCGAGGTCTGGGTCGTCACCGACGCCTGCAGCTCGCGCACCGAGCGCAACCGCGATGCCGCCTTCGACCGGCTGGCCGGTGCCGGCGCCGAGCTGGTGACGACCGAGATGGTCGGCTTCGAGTGGCTGCGTACGGCGGAGCATCCTGCGTTCCCCGAGGTGCTCTCGCTCATCCGCTAGTTGGATAGATAGATGGAAAAGCGGCTGGCGGCGGCACGGCAGGGCCGTTGGCTTGCCGCGGCTGTCAGCTTGCTGCAAGATCGGTCTCCATAATTATGAATTCAGTTTTGGCGCCTGCCAGGGCTGGACGAATAACAGGAGACAACCGAGATGAGCCGCTACGAAGAGTTCTATCGCCAATCCGTCGACGCGCCCGAGGCCTTCTGGGCCGAGCAGGCGAAGCTGATCGACTGGCAGACGCCCGCGCAACAGATCCTCGACGCCAGCCAGCCGCCTTTCGCGCGCTGGTTCGTGGGCGGCACCACCAACCTCTGCCACAACGCCGTCGACCGGCACCTGGCGGCGCGGGGCGACCAGCCGGCGCTGATCTTCGTGTCCACCGAGACCGGCGTAGAGAAGAGCTACAGCTTCGCCGAGCTGCACGCCGAAGTGCAGCGCACCGCCGCCAGCCTCCTCGAGCTGGGCGTGGGCAAGGGCGACCGCGTGCTCATCTACATGCCGATGATTCCGGAGGCCGCCTTCGCGATGCTGGCTTGCGCGCGCATCGGTGCCATCCACTGCGTGGTGTTCGGCGGCTTCGCCAGCGGCTCGCTCGCCACGCGCATCGAGGACGCCGAGCCCAAGGTGATCGTGAGCGCCGACGCGGGATCGCGCGGCAGCAAGGTCATCGCGTACAAGCCGCTGCTCGACGAGGCGATCCGGCTGTCGAAGCACAAGCCATCGGCCGTGCTGCTCACCGATCGGGGGCTGGCGCCAATGGACCTGACGGCGGGGCGCGACCACCTGGCCGCCGAGCTGCGCCGCAAGCACCTCGACGCCAAGGTGCCCTGCACCTGGCTGGCCTCTACCGACATAAGCTACACCATCTACACGAGCGGCACCACCGGCAAGCCCAAGGGCGTGCAGCGCGACGTGGGCGGGTACGCGGTCGCGCTGGCCGCGAGCATGAAGCACATCTTCGACGGGCGGCCCGGCGAAACCTACTTCTCGACCAGCGACATCGGCTGGGTGGTGGGCCACAGCTACATCGTCTACGGCCCGCTGATCGCAGGCATGTCGACGATCATGTACGAGGGCCTGCCCACGCAGGGCATCGACCGGCAGCCCGACGGCGGCATCTGGTGGCGCCTCGTCGAGAAATACAAAGTGACGGTGATGTTCAGCGCACCCACGGCGGTGCGCGTGCTCAAGAAGCAGGACCCGGCGCTGCTGAAGAAATACGACCTCTCCACGTTGCGCGCGCTGTTCCTGGCCGGCGAGCCGCTCGACGAGCCGACCGCACGCTGGATCAGCGAGGGCCTGGGCGTGCCGATCATCGACAACTACTGGCAGACCGAATCGGGCTGGCCGATGATCACCATCGCCAACGGCGTCGAGCCCAAGCCCAGCAAGTTCGGCAGCCCCGGGGTGCCGATGTACGGCTACCGCATCAGGATCGTGCACGAGTCCACCGGCGAGGAGTTGACCGGCGCGAACGAGAAGGGCGTGGTCGTGGTCGAGGGGCCGACCCCGCCGGGCTTCATGCAGACCGTGTGGAAGGACGACGCGCGCTTCGTCAACACGTACTGGAAGAGCGTGCCGGGCAAGATGGTCTATTCGACCTTCGACTGGGGCATCCGCGACGAGGACGGCTATTTCTACATCCTCGGGCGCACCGACGACGTGATCAACGTGGCGGGCCACCGGCTGGGCACGCGCGAGATCGAGGAAAGCATCTCGGGCCATTCCAACGTCGCCGAGGTGGCGGTGGTCGGCGTGGCCGATGCGCTGAAGGGACAGGTCGCAATGGCCTTCGTGGTGCCCAGGGACGGCAAGGCCGTGACCGACGCCGACGTGGCCCTCAAGCTCGAAGGCGAGATCATGAAGCTGGTGGCCGACCAGCTCGGTGCCCTGGCCCGGCCGGCCCGCGTGCGCTTCGTCTCCGGCCTGCCGAAGACGCGCAGCGGCAAGCTGCTGCGCCGGGCCATCCAGGCCGTCTGCGAGCAGCGCGACCCCGGCGACCTGACCACCATCGACGACCCCGCCACGCTGCAGCAGATCAAACAGTTACTTTCTTGAGCCGAATGAGCGGGGAATGAGCAACAGCGGGGGGTTGCGAAGCCGGGTTGGACCGTCATATGGTTGACGTGGCACAATGCCAAGGTACTCAGGCCCTTCCCCAGCCACAGTCGCATCCGCCAATCGGTTCAGCCGTGTCGCGGAAGGTTTCTTAAACCAACTAGTGCTTCCCTCAGGGAAGCGAAGGTCAGCGGATCATGAGCGATTCCTCTACGCCCACGGCGTACACCGCCTATCAAGGCAACACGTACCTCTTCGGCGGCAACGCCCCCTATGTCGAGGAGATGTACGAGAACTACCTCGCCAACCCCGGCAGCGTTCCCGACAACTGGCGCTCCTACTTCGACGCGCTGCAGAACGTTCCCGCCGCCGACGGCACGAACACCCGCGACGTCCCCCACCAGCCGGTCATCAACGCCTTCGCCGAACTCGCGAAGCAAGGCACGACCAAGGTCGTGCAGGCCAGCGGCGCCGACTCCGAACTCGGCCGCAAGCGCACCGCGGTCCAGCAGCTGATCGCCGCCTACCGCAACGTCGGCGCCCGCTGGGCCGACCTCGATCCGCTCAAGCGCGCCGAGCGTCCCTCCATTCCTGAACTCGAGCCCTCGTTCTACGGCTTCGCCGACGCCGACCTCGAGACGGTGTTCAACACCAGCAACACTTTCTTCGGCAAGGACACCATGTCCTTGCGCGAACTGCTCAACGCACTGCGCGAAACGTACTGCGGCACCATCGGCGCCGAGTACATGTACACCACCGACCAGAACCACAAGCGCTGGTGGCAGCAGAAGCTCGAGAGCGCCCGCACCAATCCCAAGCTGAACGCCGACCAGAAGAAGCGCGTTCTCGACCGCCTGACCGCGGCCGAAGGCCTGGAGCGCTTCCTCCACACCAAGTACGTCGGCCAGAAGCGCTTCTCGCTCGAAGGCGGCGAGAGCTTCATCGTCGCGATGGACGAACTCATCAACCGCGCCGGTGAGAAGGGCGTGCAGGAAATCGTGATCGGCATGGCCCACCGCGGCCGCCTGAACGTGCTGGTGAACTCGCTGGGCAAGATGCCTGCCGACCTGTTCGCCGAGTTCGACCACACCGCCCCCGAAGAGCTGCCCAGCGGCGACGTGAAGTACCACCAGGGCTTCAGCTCCGACGTCAGCACCCCTGGCGGCCCGGTGCACCTGTCGCTGGCCTTCAACCCCTCCCACCTCGAGATCGTCAACCCGGTCGTCGAAGGCTCGGTGCGCGCCCGCATGGACCGCCGCGGCGACAAGGAAGGCGACTCGGTGCTGCCGGTGCTCGTGCACGGCGACGCCGCCTTCGCCGGCCAGGGCGTGGTCATGGAAACGCTGGCGCTGGCCGAAACCCGCGGCTACTACACCGGCGGCACGGTCCACATCGTCATCAACAACCAGATCGGCTTCACCACCAGCGACCCGCGCGACAGCCGCTCGACGCTGTATTGCACGGACATCGTCAAGATGATCGACGCGCCGGTGCTGCACGTGAACGGCGACGATCCCGAAGCCGTGGTGCTGTGCATGCAGCTCGCGCTGGAGTTCCGCCAGGAATTCAACAAGGACGTGGTCATCGACATCGTCTGCTACCGCAAGCTGGGCCACAACGAGCAGGACACCCCCTCGCTCACCCAGCCGCTGATGTACAAGAAGATCGCCCAGCACCCCGGCACCCGCCGCCTGTACGCAGACAAGCTGGCCGCGCAAGGCCTGGGCGAGACGCTCGGCGACGACATGGTCAAGGCCTACCGCGCCGCCATGGATGCCGGCAAGCACACCATCGACCCGGTGCTGACCAACTTCAAGAGCAAGTACGCGGTCGACTGGAGCCCCTTCCTCAACAAGAAGTGGACCGACGCCGGCGACACCGCCATCCCCACCACCGAGTGGAAGCGGCTGGCCGAGAAGATCACCACCGTGCCGCAAGGCTTCACCGTGCACCCGCTGGTGAAGAAGGTGCTGGACGACCGCGCCGCCATGGGCCGTGGCGACGTCAACGTCGACTGGGGCATGGGCGAGCACATGGCCTTCGCCTCGCTGGTGGCCAGCGGCTATCCGGTGCGCCTGTCGGGTGAAGACTCCGGCCGCGGCACCTTCACGCACCGCCACGCGGTGCTGCACGACCAGAACCGCGAGAAGTTCGACGAAGGCACCTACGTGCCGCTGCAGAACGTGGCCGACAACCAGGCTCCGTTCGTCGTCATCGACTCCATCCTCTCGGAAGAAGCGGTGCTGGCCTTCGAATACGGCTACGCCTCGAACGACCCGAACACCCTGGTGATCTGGGAGGCGCAGTTCGGCGATTTCGTCAACGGCGCGCAAGTGGTGATCGACCAGTTCATCGCCTCGGGCGAAGTGAAGTGGGGCCGCGTCAACGGCATCACCATGATGCTGCCGCACGGCTACGAAGGCCAGGGCCCCGAGCACAGCTCGGCCCGCCTGGAGCGCTTCATGCAGCTGGCCGCCGACGCCAACATGCAGATCGTGCAGCCCACCACGGCCAGCCAGATCTTCCACGTGCTGCGCCGCCAGATGGTGCGCAGCCTGCGCAAGCCGCTGATCATCATGACGCCGAAGTCGCTGCTGCGTAACAAGGACGCGACCTCCCCGCTGTCCGAGTTCGTCAAGGGCGGCTTCCAGACCGTGATCCCCGACAGCCGCGACCTGAAGGCCGAGAAGGTCAAGCGCCTGATCGCTTGCTCGGGCAAGGTCTACTACGACCTGGCCAAGAAGCGCGAGGAGAAGGAAGCCGACGACGTGGCGATCATCCGCGTCGAGCAGCTCTATCCGTTCCCGCACAAGGCATTCGCCGCCGAGATCAAGAAGTACCCGAATCTCGTCGACGTGGTGTGGTGCCAGGACGAGCCGCAGAACCAGGGCGCCTGGTTCTTCGTGCAGCACTACATCCACGAAAACATGCAGGAAGGCCAGAAGCTCGGCTACTCCGGCCGTGCCGCCTCGGCATCGCCGGCGGTGGGCTACTCGCACCTGCACCAGGAACAGCAGAAGGCGCTGGTCGACGGCGCGTTCGCCAAGCTCAAGGGCTTCGTGCTGACCAAGTAAACCTGTCCTCTTTCACACGAACACCCTGAAGAACAAATCGGAGCCCACTCCAAATGTCTATCGTTGAAGTCAAAGTCCCCCAGCTTTCCGAATCCGTGGCCGAAGCCACCATGCTCACCTGGAAGAAGAAGGCCGGCGAAGCCGTCGCCGTCGATGAAATCCTGATCGAGATCGAGACCGACAAGGTCGTGCTCGAAGTGCCCGCTCCCTCGGCCGGCGTGCTGGCCGAAATCATCCAGCCCGACGGCGCCACCGTGGTCGCCGACCAGCTGATCGCCAAGATCGACACCGAAGGCAAGGCGGGCGCGGCCGCTCCCGCAGCGGCACCCGCCGCCGCGGCGGCCCCGGCGCCCGCGGCCGCTCCCGCAGCGGCTGCTGCAGCCACCGGCGGCTCGAAGGCCGACGTCGCGATGCCCGCCGCCGCCAAGCTGCTGGCCGACAACAACCTGAAGACGGGCGACGTGGCCGGCACCGGCAAGGACGGTCGCGTGACCAAGGGCGACGTGCTCGCCGCAGTCGCCTCGGGCGCCAAGCCTGCAGCACCTGCCGCCACCATCGCCGTGCCGGCCGCCAAGCCTGCACTGCCGCAGGTCGCCGCTCCCGCCAGCGCCCCCGACCTGGGCGAGCGCCCCGAGCAGCGCGTGCCGATGAGCCGCCTGCGCGCCCGCATCGCCGAGCGCCTGATCCAGTCGCAGTCGACCAACGCCATCCTGACGACCTTCAACGAAGTCAACATGGCGCCCGTCATGGAACTGCGCAAGCGCTTCCAGGACAGCTTCACCAAGGAACACGGCGTGAAGCTCGGCTTCATGTCCTTCTTCGTGAAGGCCGCCGTGCATGCCCTCAAGAAGTACCCGGTGCTCAACGCCTCGGTGGACGGCAACGACATCCTGTACCACGGCTACTTCGACATCGGCATCGCCGTCGGTTCGCCGCGCGGCCTGGTGGTGCCGATCCTGCGCAATGCCGACCAGATGAGCTTCGCCGACATCGAGAAGAAGATCGCCGAATACGGCAAGAAGGCACAGGACGGCAAGCTGGGCATCGAAGAGATGACCGGCGGCACGTTCTCCATCTCGAACGGCGGCACTTTCGGCTCGATGCTCTCGACCCCGATCATCAACCCGCCCCAGTCGGCCATCCTCGGCGTGCACGCCACCAAGGACCGCGCCGTGGTCGAGAACGGCCAGATCGTGGTCCGTCCGATGAACTACCTGGCAATGAGCTACGACCACCGCATCATCGACGGCCGCGAAGCCGTGCTGGGCCTGGTCGCCATGAAGGAAGCGCTCGAAGACCCGTCGCGCCTGCTGTTCGACATCTGATCGGGAGAAAGAACCAGATGGCAAACAAGCAATTCGACGTCGTCGTCATTGGCGGCGGCCCCGGCGGCTACATCGCGGCCATTCGCGCCGCGCAACTCGGCTTCAACGTCGCCTGCATCGACGAGTGGAAGAACGGCAAGGGCGGCCCCGCACCGGGCGGCACCTGCACCAACGTGGGCTGCATTCCCTCGAAGGCGCTGCTGCAGTCGTCGGAGCACTTCGAGCAGGCCGGCCACCACTTCGCCGACCACGGCATCAAGGTCGAAGGCCTGGGCCTCGACATCGACAAGATGCTGGCCCGCAAGGACCAGGTCGTGAAGCAGAACAACGACGGCATCCTGTACCTGTTCAAGAAGAACAAGATTTCGTTCTTCCATGGCCGCGGCTCGTTCGTGAAGGCGGACGCCGGCGGCTACGAGATCAAGGTGGCTGGCGCCGCCGAAGAGTCGATCGTCGGCAAGCACATCATCGTGGCCACGGGCTCCAACGCCCGCGCGCTGCCGGGCACGCCTTTCGACGAGGAGAACATCCTCTCGAACGACGGCGCGCTGCGCATCGGCGCGGTGCCGAAGAAGCTGGGCCTGATCGGCTCGGGCGTCATCGGCCTGGAAATGGGCTCGGTGTGGCGTCGCCTCGGCGCTGAAGTCACGGTGCTCGAAGCGCTGCCGACCTTCCTCGGCGCGGTGGACGAGCAGATCGCGAAGGAAGCCAAGAAGGCCTTCGACAAGCAGAAGCTCAAGATCGAGCTCGGCGTGAAGGTCGGCGAGATCAAGTCGTCGAAGAAGGGCGTGAGCGTGGCCTGGACCGACGCCAAGGGCGAAGCCCAGACGCTGGAAGTCGACAAGCTGATCGTGTCGATCGGCCGCGTGCCCAACACCATCGGCCTGAACGCCGAAGCCGTGGGCCTGAAGCTCGACGAGCGCGGCGCCATCGCGGTGGACGACGAGTGCAAGACCAGCCTGCCCAACGTGTGGGCCATCGGCGACGTGGTGCGTGGCCCGATGCTGGCGCACAAGGCCGAGGAAGAGGGCGTTGCCGTGGCCGAGCGCATTGCCGGCCAGCATGGTCACGTCAACTTCAACACGATCCCGTGGGTGATCTACACCAGCCCCGAGATCGCGTGGGTCGGCCAGACCGAGCAGCAGCTCAAGGCCTCGGGCCGCGCCTACAAGGCCGGCACCTTCCCGTTCCTGGCGAACGGCCGCGCACGCGCGCTGGGCGACACGACCGGCATGGTCAAGTTCCTGGCCGACGCCGCGACCGACGAGATCCTGGGCGTGCACATCGTGGGCCCGCAGGCCAGCGAGCTGATCTCCGAAGCCGTTGTGGCGATGGAGTTCAAGGCCAGCGCCGAGGACATCGCGCGCATCTGCCACGCGCACCCGTCGCTGTCGGAAGCCACGAAGGAAGCGGCACTCGCCGTGGACAAGCGCACGCTGAACTTCTGATCCAGCCGTTCTCTTGATCAGCGTCAAACAGGCCTACGAGGCGGAACTCGCTGCGCGCGGGTTCAAGAGCGATCCCGCGCAGCTGCGCGCCGTGGAGGCGCTGGATCGCTG
Organism: Variovorax sp. V15; assembly: GCF_041154425.1. Classification (NCBI taxonomy): domain Bacteria; kingdom Pseudomonadati; phylum Pseudomonadota; class Betaproteobacteria; order Burkholderiales; family Comamonadaceae; genus Variovorax; species Variovorax sp. V15. The sequence goes on along the minus strand of NZ_AP028659.1, from coordinate 3,938,126 downwards.
CGCCAGCGAATGGGCCGAGTACAAGGCCCAGCGCTCGAATGCGCTGAAGAAGTTCATCAACAGGCCGGAGCTCCCGCGCGGCGTCTACATGTACGGCGGCGTCGGGCGGGGCAAGAGCTTCCTGATGGACCTGTTCTTCAACGCCGTGCCGCTGCGGCGCAAGACGCGCCTGCACTTCCACGAGTTCATGCGCGAGGTGCACCGCGAGCTGCGCGAGCTGCAGGGCACGGTGAACCCGCTCGACGAACTGGGACTGCGCATCTCGAAGCGCTACAAGCTGATCTGCTTCGACGAGTTCCACGTGGCGGACATCACCGACGCGATGATTCTCCATCGCCTGCTGGTGTCGCTCTTCGACAACGGCGTGGGGTTCGTCACCACCTCGAACTTCAAGCCCGACGACCTGTACCCGGGCGGCCTGCACCGCGACCGCATCCTGCCTGCCATCGAGCTGCTGAACGAAAAGCTCGAGGTGCTGAGCGTGGACAACGGCACCGACTACCGGCGCCGCACGCTGGAGCAGCTGCGCATGTATCTCACGCCCAACGACGCGGCGGCCGAGAAGGAGATGCGAAAGGCCTTCGAGAAGCTCGCCGAGACGGCGGACGAGAACCCGATCCTGCACATCGAGCAGCGCGAGATCCGCGCGCTGCGCAAGGCCGGCGGCGTGGTCTGGTTCGATTTCAAGACGCTGTGCGGTGGTCCGCGCTCGCAGAACGACTATCTGGAGATCGCGAGCCAGTTCCACACCATCCTGCTGTCCGACGTGCCGCACATGCCGGTGCGCATGGCTTCCGAAGCACGCCGTTTCACATGGCTGGTCGACGTCTTGTACGACCGGCGATGCAAGCTCATCATGTCGGCTGAGGTTCCGCCCGAGGCGTTGTACACCGAGGGCCCGCTGTCGCATGAGTTTCCGCGCACGGTCTCCCGGCTCACCGAGATGCAATCGAGCGAGTTCCTTGCCCTGGAACGCCGCGTCGTCGATACCCGACTTACATGAAAAAAATCGTTCTTGCCCTGTTCATGGCGTTGGCCAGCCTGCCGCTGTGGGCGCAGTCCAACGCCACGGCGGGCAACGCCGACCTCGACGCCGAGAAGCGCCGGCTGTCGGCCGAGCGAGAGGCCATAGAGAAGCGCTACGTCGAGGAGCGGGCCGCTTGCTACAAGAAGTTCGCGGTGGAAGACTGCCTGCGCGAGAGCCGCACCCGTCGCCGCGCCGAAACGGACAACATCAAGCGGCAGGAAACCGCGATCAACGACATCCAGCGCCAGCGCAGCGGTGCGGCCGAGTTGAGGAAGCTCGACGAAAAGGCGGGCACGCAGCGTTCGGTGGACACGCCCGAGAAGCAGCAGCAATCCATCCAGAACCAGAAGGACCGCGAGCAGCGCGCCGCCGATCACGCGGCCAGCCGTGCCTCCACGGCAGCCGAAGCTGCCGAGCGCGAGCGCCAGTTCCAGTCCAAGCAGCAGTCGCACGCCGACGAGCAGGCCAAGGCAGCCCAGCGTCGCGCCGACGCGCCAGAGGCCGTTCGGCGCTTCGAGGAGAAGCAGCGCCGTGCAGCGGAACACAGGGCCGATCGCGAGCGGCGCAACGCCCAGCAGCGCGACAAGCCGCGCGGGGCGCCGTTGCCCCCGCCGCCTTCCGAGCCGGGACCGGCCAAGCCCTGACAGGCAAAGAGAGAGGGTGGCGCCCGCTGCCCGCGCTCAGGCGGCGGCAGCGGGGAGCGGATCGAGCTTCAGGACCGCGATCGAGATGTTGTCGCCCGTGCCCCGGGCCCGGCGGCGCGCTTCGCCCACCAGGATTTCCACCGCGTCGCGCGGCGGCTGCGCATAAAGCACGCTCGCCAGTTCCTCGGGGCTGAAGTAGTGCCAGAGCCCGTCGCTGCAGGCCATCAGCAGGTCGCCCGGCGCCATCTTCGGGATGTAGTAGGGGTCGATGGGCGGCGGCGTGGTCGTCATGCCCAGGCAGCCCAGCAGGATGTTGCCCTGCGGATGGATGTTGGCCTCGGCCTCGGTGATCTGGCCCCGGTCGATCAGCACCTGCACGTACGAGTGGTCGCGCGTGCGCTTGAGGAGCTCTCCGTCGTGGAAGTGGTAGATGCGCGAATCGCCGGCGTGGATCCAGGCGCAGTCGCCCTTCGGGTTCATGAGGAAGGCCGCGATCGTGCTGTGCGGTTCCTGCTCGGCGGAAACGGCGGTGAGCTTGATGACCGTGTGCGAGTCCTCGAGGATCTGCTTGAGCAAGGCTTCCGGGTCTTCCTTGCCGGGCTGGTAGCGCGTGAAGAGCTGGCGCGCCGTCATGAGCACCTGGTCGGAGGCCTTGCGCCCGCCGCTGCGCCCACCCATGCCATCGGCCACAACGCCCAGCACGCAGCCGGGCACGCGCGGGTGGCTCATCAGCAGGACCTGGTCCTGCTGGTACGGGCGGTCTCCCTTGTGGAGTCCGGTGGCCGCTGCGAGTCGAAAGCCTTGGGTCATGAAGCAATGGGCGCCTGAAGCGCGGGTTCCTGTCTTCTCGGAGATTCGTGTCAGGACGTATTATCGAATGAACATGCGGCGCGAAAACCAGGCGTGCGCTCCCCACCGTTGGACTCCAATCTTCACTCCCTTTCCCGCCAGCTGATCGAACTGCGCATCGAGCACGCAGACCTCGACGCCACCATCGACCGTCTGGCCGAAGGCTCGCCGCAGGACGAGCTGCTGCTTCGGCGCCTCAAGAAGCGCCGCCTCGCGCTGCGCGACCAGATCGCCCGCCTGGAAAACATCCTCGATCCGAAAGAGCCGGCGTGACGGGGTCGCTCGAAGACAAGGTGCGCGACGCCTTCGCGCAGGACGGTGGCCTTTCGCGCGCCGCGCAGCAGTTCCGCGAACGCTCGGGGCAGACCGAGATGGCGATGGCCGTGGCCCGCACCATCGACAAGGGCGGTGTGCTGGTGGTCGAGGCCGGCACCGGCGTCGGCAAGACCTTTTCCTACCTCGTGCCGGCGCTCCTGAGCGGCGAGCGCGTGCTGCTCTCCACCGCCACCAAGACCCTGCAGGACCAGCTCTTCGGCCGCGACCTGCCGCGTCTCGTCGAAGCCTTCGGCCTGCCGGTGCGCACGGCGCTGCTCAAGGGCCGCGCCAGCTACCTGTGCCTGCACCGGCTCGACATGGCGCGCCACGATGCTTCCCTGCCAGAGCGCGGCAGCCTGCGCACGCTCGCCAAGATCGAGCAATGGTCCAAGGCCACGCGCACCGGCGACCTGGCCGAGCTGCCGGGGCTCGACGAGCGCTCGCCGCTCATTCCGCTGATCACCTCCACGCGCGAGAACTGCCTGGGCGCCCAATGCCCGCAGTTCAAGCCCTGCCACGTCAACCTGGCGCGGCGCGAGGCGTTGGCGGCCGACATCGTCGTCATCAACCACCATCTTTTCTTCGCCGACCTCGCGGTGCGCGAGACCGGCATGGCGGAGCTGCTGCCGACGGTGAGCGTGGTGGTGTTCGACGAGGCGCATCAACTCAACGAGACCGGCGTGCAGTTCCTGGGCGCCCAGCTCGGAACCGGTCAGGCGCTCGACTTCGCACACGACATGCTGGCCGCGGGCCTGCAGCATGCGCGCGGCCTGGTCGACTGGCAGCAGCTGGTTTCCACCACCGAGCGCGCCGCGCGCGATCTGCGGCTGGTTGTCGGCAAGCAATGGCCGGGCGCGAAGCTGCGCTGGCTGGGCCCGTCGCCCGAGGGCATCGACCCGGCGGCGTGGCAGGGGGCGCTCGACGACCTGCTGGATGCATTCCGGGCGGCGGCGCAAGGGCTGGACACCGTCAGCGAAATCTCGCCCGACTTCGTGCGGCTGCACGAGCGGGCTCGCCAGCTCGCGAAACGCACCGCGCGCTTCGCCTTGCCGTGCGAACTCGATTCCGTGCGCTGGGTGGATGTGGGCACGCAACTGCGGCTCATCGAATCGCCTCTGGACATCGCCGATGCGATGCGCAAGCGGGTGCTCAAGATCGCCGACGAGGCCGGCGAGGCCGATGAGGCCGGGATCGACGGTGACGAGCAGGAAGACGGCCTGGACGCCTACGGCGAGCAGCCGGCGCGTTCGGGCGCTGCACACGAAGAGGGCGGCCGCGCCTGGGTCTTCACGTCGGCCACGCTGGGCGACGAGCCCACGCTGCGCTGGTTCACCGAGCCCTGCGGCCTGCAGGACGCCGAAGTGCTGCGCGTGCAGAGCCCCTTCGACTACGCCTCCCAGGCCGCGATCTACGTGCCGCGCGCCTTTCCCAAGCCCAACGATCCGTCGCACAGCCAGCGCGTCGCGCAGCTCGCGGCGCGCGGGGCGGCGGAGCTGGGCGGCCGCACGCTGGTGCTGACGACCACGCTGCGCGCATTGCGCACCATCGGCGACGAGATGAGGCAGCAGTTCGAACTGCTCGACGCACAAGTTCGGCCCGAAGTGCTCGTGCAGGGCGAACTGCCCAAGCGCGTGCTGATGGACCGCTTCCGCGAAGGCTCGAGCGCCGGGCGCGCGGGCTGCGTGCTGGTGGCGTCGGCGTCGTTCTGGGAGGGGTTCGATGCACCGGGAGACGTGCTTCAGTTGGTGGTGATCGACAAGCTGCCGTTTCCGCCGCCCAACGATCCGCTGGTCGAGGCGCGCTCGCAGCGGCTGGAGGCGCAGGGGCGCAGTTCGTTCGCCGACTATTCGCTGCCCGAGGCGGCGGTGGCGCTCAAGCAGGGTGCGGGGCGCCTGATCAGGCGCGAGACCGACAGCGGCGTGCTGGCGATCTGCGATACGCGGCTGGTGGCGATGGGCTATGGCCGCCGTCTGCTGGCGGCCTTGCCTCCGATGCGGCGGCTCGAGAACGAAGCCGATTTCCATGCCGCGCTGGAGGCGCTCAGGAACTGAGCGGGAGGCTTCGGCAGGGCGCTTGCGGCCCTACCGGTTCAGGAAGGTCGTCTGGCTTACCAGACCTTCCACCACGGGTCGTCCTTGCCCTTGAAGCCGTTGGCGAGGAAGGTGCTCTGCGGGTAGTTGGTGGTCAGCACGCGCTGGGCGTCGTCGCGCAGATCCTTCATGCCGAGTGCGTCGTACGACTTGACCATGATGTACAGGGCTTCTTCGAGCGCCGGCACTTCGCGGTAGTCGGCTAGCGCGACCTGGGCACGGTTGATGGCCGCCAGGTAGGCGCCGCGCGTGTAGTAGTAGCGCGCCACGTGAACCTCGTACTGCGCGAGCGAGTTCACGATGTAGTTCATGCGCTGGCGTGCGTCGGGGGCATAGCGCGAGTCGGGGAAGCGCGTGGCCAGATCCTTGAACGCCTCGAACGATTCCTTGGCGGCCTTCTGGTCGCGCTCCGACAGGTCCTGGCGCGTCAGGAATGCGAACATGCCGAGGTCGTCGTTGAAGTTGATCACGCCCTTGAGGTAGAGCGCGTAGTCCATGGCCGGGCTCGCCGGGTGCAGCTTCATGAAGCGGTCGACGGTGGCGATGGCGGCCGCCTTCTCTCCGGACTTGTACTGGGCGTAGGCCTTTTCCAGCTGTGCCTGCTGGGCCAGCGGGGTGCCGGCTGCGCGGCCTTCGAGCTTCTCGTAGAGCGGAATGGCCTTGTCGTAGGCGCCCGATCCGGCCTCGTCCTTGGCTTCCGAATAGATGCGGTTGGGGCTCCAGGTGGCGGTCTTGTCGGCAGTCGGGGTCGACGAGCAGCCAGCTGCCAGCAGAGCCGCCGCGCTGAGCGCGATCCAGGCGGGGACCGATAATTTGGCGCGAATCATCACATACGGCTTTCGTGAAACAGTTGCCCTCAATTATATCGACCGACCCTCTGGGCAATATCCCCGACAGCCCGGAGGTGGCCGAGCACGAAGAGGGCGCCGACCCGGCCGAGGCCAGCGAGCAGCGGCCCTTCGTCATCGACCCGGCCCAGCACGGCCAGCGGCTGGATCGGGCCCTGGCGGCGCTGGTGCCCGAGTTTTCCCGCAGCTATCTGCAGCAGCTGATCGAGGCAGGCGTCGTCGAGTTGCAGGGGCGCACCGTCACCAAGGCCTCGGCGCCGGTGAAGGCGGGGCAGTCCGGGCGCATTGAGCTGCGCCCCACGCCCCAGAGCCAGGCCTTTCGGCCGGAGGCGATGGACATCGTCACCGTGTACGAGGACGAGCATCTGCGCATCGTCGACAAGCCCGCCGGCCTCGTGGTGCACCCGGCGCCGGGGCACTGGAGCGGCACGCTGCTGAACGGCCTGCTGGCGCTCGACCCCAAGGCGGTGCTGCTGCCGCGCGCCGGCATCGTGCACCGGCTCGACCGCGATACAAGCGGCCTGATGGTGGTGGCGCGCACGCGCCCCGCCATGGATGCGATGGTGGCGCTGATCGCCGCGCGCGAGGTCAAGCGGCAGTACCTGGCCATCGGCCACAGGCAGTGGGAGGGCGCCCCTGCACGGCATGTCGACGCCCCCATCGGGCGCGATCCGCGCAACCGGCTGCGCATGGCGGTGGTCGATCTGGAGCGCCACGCGGGCAAGACCGCCCGCACGCTGATCGAGCGGCTCGACAGCAACGCCGAGGGCTGTGCCGTGCGCTGCACGCTCGAAACCGGGCGCACCCACCAGATCCGCGTGCACATGGCCTCCATCGGCCATCCGCTGGTGGGCGACGCGCTCTACGGCGGCGCGCCGGCCGCGGGGCTGTCGCGGCAGGCGCTGCATGCATTCAGGCTGGCCTTCGTGCATCCCGTCACGCAAGCGGCGCTGGAGTTCCGCTCGCCGTTGCCGGGGGACCTCGTCCAGGCTTTGCAGGCCTGGGGGCTGGATTACAATCGCGCCTGACGGCCCGAGGGCCGCGCCGGTCGCCCGAGACCGGCCTTGCGTTGCATTCGCCGCGTGCCTGCAGCGCCTACTCCTTCCATCCTTCTGAACAAGCGCCCCCAGGCGCCTTTTCCCGGATAACGCGAACCATGAATACGGCGGATGCCAAGCGCATTCTCGAAACCGCCTTGATCTGTTCGAGCCAGCCGTTGCCGGTGCGCGATATGCGCGTGCTGTTCGACGACGAGCTGGGTGCGGACACCATCAAGGCGCTGCTGCTCGAACTGCAGGAAGACTGGGCGCAACGTGGCCTGGAGCTGGTGAGCGTCGGCAGCGGCTGGCGCTTCCAGAGCCGGCCGGAAATGCGCGACCACCTCGATCGCCTGCACCCCGAAAAGCCGCCGCGCTACACGCGCGCGGCGCTCGAGACGCTGGCCATCATCGCCTACCGACAGCCCGCCACGCGCGGCGACATGGAAGACATCCGCGGCGTGACGATCAACTCGCTGATCCTCAAGCAGCTGGAAGATCGCGGCTGGGTCGAGGTCATCGGCCACCGTGAAACGGTCGGCCGCCCGGCGCTCTACGCGACCACGCGCCAGTTTCTCGATGACCTGGGCCTGGCCTCGCTCGACCAGCTGCCGCTGATCGAGACGCCCGCGCAGCAGGCGGCGCTGGTCGACGCGCTCGAGCAGGCCTCGGGCGAGCAGCAGGGGCTGCCGATCGACGCGGCGCCGGAGGGCGATGCAGATGCGTCCGGATCGGCGGAGCTGGAGCTCTCCTTGGCCGGCGTGCCGGCGGCGGACGCCGAGATTGCTGCTGCGCAACAAGGCGAAGAAGCCGTTGCCGAGACGGCTGAAGCGCCGGAGATGCCTGCCCGGGAGCCCGCGGTCGTCGACACCGCGCCCGAAGTCGTGGAAGCAGTCAAGGCAGCCGAAGCTGCCGAAGCGATCGAGGCCGCCCAGGCACAGTTCGCCGAGAACGAAGCGGGCGCCGAATCTGCCCCCGCCGAGCCAGAACAAGAACCCGCGTCAGAGCCCGATGCCCCGTCCGAGGACGAGACCGACCCTGACGCTCCCTCCCCCGGAAAAACCTCATGAGCACAACCGACACCGAAGACGCAGCGATGCTGCCGGTCGAGCCCGAAGTCAAGAAGAAGAAAAGGGCGACCCCGGCCAGGAAGGCGGTCGATGCAGTCGAGGCGGTAGCGCCGGCCGAGGCAGAAGTCGAGGCACCGAAGAAGCCGCGTGCACCACGCAAGAAGAAGGTGGTCGAGCAGGTTGCGCCCGAAACCGAGGCCGAGGCCGTGGCCGCGCCCGTGGCGGAGGCGCCCCGGCAAGTGGGCGAGCCGGAAGTTGTCGCGGCCGTCGTCGAAGAGGCGCCTGTTGCAGTCGTCGCGGAGGTGGCGCGTGATCCGGAGCCTGTCGAGGCGCATCGGGCCGAGCGCCTCGATGACCGCGATGATGACTCCCGTGACGAAGACGAGGACGACGAAGAACCGGACGAGGAAGAGGACGACCTCGACCGCGCCCGCCGCGCCGCCGAGCGCGAGCAGCGCAACGCGCCGCCGCCGGAGCCGATCCGCTTCGCGGACGTCATCTCCGGCCAGTTCGACGCCGACGAGGAAAGCCCCGAAGTCCCGCCGCTCAAGCGCGTGCTGCTCCCTGAGGCCGATTCGCCCAAGCTGCACAAGGTGCTGGCGCAGGCCGGCCTGGGCTCGCGGCTCGAAATGGAGCAGCTCATCCTGCAGGGCCGCATTTCCGTCAACAACGAGCCGGCCCACATCGGCCAGCGCATCCAGTACGGCGACCAGGTCAAGATCAATGGCAAGCCGATCCGCTATCGCATCGCGCCACCGCCGCCGCGCGTGATCGCCTATCACAAGCCCGTGGGCGAGGTGGTCACGCATGACGATCCGCAGAACCGCCCGACCGTGTTCCGCAAGCTGCCGCGCCTGCAGCAGGGCAAGTGGCAGTCGGTGGGCCGTCTCGACCTGAATACCGAGGGCCTGCTGCTGTTCAGCAGCTCCGGCGACCTGGCCAACCAGCTCATGCACCCTCGCTTCGGCCTGGAGCGCGAGTACGCGGTGCGCGTGCTGGGTGCGCTCACCGCCGAAGAGAAGCAGAAGCTGCTGGACGGCGTGCGCCTCGACGATGGCATGGCGCAGTTCGGTGCCATCGAGGACGGTGGCGGCGAAGGCTCCAACTGCTGGTATCGCGTGACGATCTCCGAAGGCCGCAACCGCGAGGTGCGCCGGCTGTTCGAGTCCGTGGGCCACGCGGTCAGCCGGCTGATCCGCATCCGCTACGGCGCGATGGTGCTGCCGCGCGGCCTGAAGCGCGGCGCCTGGATGGAACTCGACGACCGCGACATCCGCGCGCTGTTCCAGGCCTCGGGTGGCGCGGTCGCCCGTCCGGGCCAGCAGCAGCGTGGCCCGGGGCAGGAGGGCGGTGGCGGCAACGGCCGCGGCGGCCGCAACAAGAAGCGCCGTGGCAATCGCAACGGCGGCGGCCAGCAGCAGCCGCGCGACATGCGCGAAGCGCGTGACGACGGCGGGCGCGAGGCGCCGATCCCGAATCCGCTTGGCGACGGCCGTCCGCCGCGCGGCGAGCGGGGAGGACGTTCCAACCGTGGCGGCGGGCAGCCCCAGGGGCAGGGACGCCGCGGCAACGGCAGCCGCCAGGGCGGCGATCGCCAGCAGCAGGGTGGCGGTGGCAATCAGCCCGATCCGATGAAGACCTCGCTGGGCTACATCGGCGCCGACAGCTTCTCGCGCCAGCGCAAGGAGCAGCGCGGAGGAGGTCAGCGCCGCGGAGGCGGCGGGGGCGGGGGCGGCTTCGCAGGCCAGGGCGGCGGACGCCGCCGCGGGCGCTGAAAGTCTGCCGTCTCAGCGCGGCCTTTCGCGGGGTTTTCACCAATCCGCAAGGCTGCGCCGGTTAAAATCAGAGGCTTTGTCGACATGTGACGCAACAAACTCGTTGCAGTTGTGACAAAACACTTCAAAATCAAAGCTCCAGGAAGCATTTCAATGGCTATCGAACGTACCCTTTCCATCATCAAGCCCGACGCAGTTGCCAAGAACGTCATCGGCAAGATCGTTTCCCGTTTCGAGGCCGCCGGCCTCAAGATCGTCGCCGCCAAGCTGGTGCACCTGTCGCGCAACGAAGCCGAACAGTTCTACGCCGTGCACAAGGAGCGTCCCTTCTTCAAGGACCTCGTCGAGTTCATGATCTCGGGCCCCGTGTTCGTGCAAGTGCTCGAAGGCGAAAACGCCATCGCCAAGAACCGTGACCTGATGGGCGCCACGGACCCCAAGAAGGCAGCCGCCGGCACCATCCGCGCCGACTTCGCCGACAGCATCGACGCCAACGCCGTTCACGGTTCGGACGCTCCCGAAACCGCCGCGAACGAAGTGGCCTTCTTCTTCGCCGGCCTCAACGTCTACGCACGCTGAAACCCGGATCTCGCCCCGATTCCATGACCACGGCCAATCTGCTCGATTTCGATCTCGAGGGGTTGGCTGCGTTCTGCGAAAAACTCGGCGAGAAGAAATTCCGCGCCACGCAACTGTTCCGCTGGATCCACCAGCGTGGCGCCAGCGACTTCACCCAGATGACAGATCTGGCGAAGTCGCTGCGCGAGAAGCTCGCGACCACCGCTCGCGTCGAGGCCCTGCCGGTCATCACGCAGCACGAATCCAGGGACGGCACGATCAAGTGGCTGTTCGACGTCGGTGACGGCAATGCCGTCGAAGCCGTATTCATTCCCGAGGACGACCGCGGCACTCTTTGCGTGTCGTCCCAGGCCGGCTGTGCGGTCGGTTGCCGCTTTTGCTCGACGGGGCATCAGGGCTTCAGCCGCAACCTGAGCACGGGCGAAATCGTCGCCCAGCTCTGGTTTGCCGAACACTTCCTTCGCAAGCACCTCAAGCGCGACGAGCGCGTCATCTCCAACGTGGTGATGATGGGCATGGGCGAGCCGCTGCAGAACTACTCGGCGCTCGTGCCTGCGCTGCGCACCATGCTCGACGACAACGCCTACGGGTTGTCGCGCCGCCGCGTGACGGTGTCGACCTCTGGCGTGGTGCCAATGATCGACCGCCTCGGCGCCGATTGCGCCGTGGCGCTCGCGGTTTCGCTGCACGCGCCCAACGATCCGCTGCGCGACGACCTCGTTCCGCTGAATCGCAAATACCCGATCGACGAACTCATCGAGGCCTGCAAGCGCTACCTGGCCCATGCCCCGCGCGACTTCATCACCTTCGAGTACTGCATGCTCGACGGCGTGAACGACCAGCCAGAGCATGCACGCCAACTGGTCGAACTGGTGCGCAGGCACGGCATCTCGTGCAAGTTCAACCTGATCCCGTTCAACCCGTTTCCGGCCTCGGGCCTGCTGCGTTCGCCGCAGCCGCGCGTCCTGGCGTTCGCCAAGACGCTGAGCGAGGCCGGTCTCGTGACCACCGTGCGCAAGACGCGCGGCGACGACATCGATGCCGCCTGTGGCCAACTCGCCGGCGACGTCAAGGACCGCACCCGCGCGGCCGAGCGCATGGCGCAGCGCCGTGCGGCCGAGCAGCGCCCCGTTGTTTTGCATCCGGTCCGCAAGACCGCCTCCCAGGAGCATTGAACCGATGAGCATGGCCATTTCGATGACGACCGCGAACGTGCAGCGGATGCTGACGGTGGGTTTCGCGGGCGTCGCCGTGTCGCTGCTGCTTGGGGGCTGCGTGAGCACGCGCACCACCACCACCAGCCTGGCCGACAGCAGCAACTCGTCCAAGGGCACCGAGATCGTCACCGAGTCCGACGAGTCCAGCCGCCAGCGCCGCGCGCGCCTGCGCATGGAACTGGCCGCCGGCTACTTCGAGCACGGCCAGACCACCGTCGCGCTCGACGAAATCAAGCAGGCGCTGGCCGCCGACCCGAACAACGCCGACGCCTACAACCTGCGCGGCCTGGTCTACATGCGGCTCGACGACGCCGCCCTGGCCGAAGACAGCTTCCGCCGTGCCATCGCGATCAATCCGCGCGACCCGAACACGCGCCACAACTATGGCTGGCTGCTGTGCCAGCAGAACCGCTATGGCGACGCGGCCGCCCAGTTCGGCGAGGCCCTGGCCGTACCGACCTACACCGAGCGCGCCAAGACGCTCATGACACAGGGCGTGTGCGAGCTCAAGGCCGGCCAGCGCGACAAGGCCGAGCGCACCCTCATGCAGGCCTACGAGATCGACGCCAGCAACCCGGTGGTCGCCTTCAACCTGGCTTCCGTGCTGGCGCAGCGCGAGGAATGGTCGCGCGCGCAGTTCTACATCCGCCGCGTCAACAACAGCGCCGCGGCCAGCGCAGAGACGCTCTGGCTGGGCATCAAGATCGAACGTAAGCTGAACAACCGCGAGGCAGTCGCGCAGTTGGGAGGCCAACTGCAACGACGCTTCCCCCAGTCGCGGGAGGCAACAGCGTACGAGCGCGGGAATTTCAATGACTGATCGGGTTTCGGAGTTCGGCACTTCCGCAGCATTGCCACTGGAAGCTGGCGATATCGCGAACAAGACGGCCGGTGACCTGCTGCGCGAGGCGCGCGAGGCCCACGGCCTGCACATCGAGATGGTGGCCGCGGCCCTGAAGGTCCCGCCGCAGAAGCTCATGGCGCTCGAGGCGGACGACATCGCCTCGTTGCCCGACCCGGTCTTCGCCCGCGCACTGGCCAGCAGCGTCTGCCGCGCCCTGCGCATCGACCCGGCCCCCGTGCTCGCGAAGCTGCCCAGCACGCAGAAGGTGTCGCTCGCCGAAACCGACCGCACCCTCCGCTCGAACATCAATTCGGGCACGCCACGCTGGAACGGCAACGGCCGCTCCAGCGGGCTGCCTTCGCGGCCGCTGCTGATCGTCGTGCTGCTGCTGCTGATCGGCGCGGGTGCGCTGTTCTGGTTGCCGCAGTCGGTGTTCGACCAGCTCGGCGCTTCCGTGTCGCGCCTTACGGCGCGCGGCGATTCCGGTGCGGAATCGCCGTCCGCCAACGGTCCGGCCTCGGCCGGCGGATCCGTGGCCGAAACCGTGCCCACACAGGCCGTGGCGCCCAGTGGTCCGGTGGCCAGCGAGGCTCCGGCCGCGGCGCCTGCTTCCGGTGCGCCCGCGGCTACCGCTGCCGCGCCGGCTGCCACGGCTGCTGCTGCACCTGCGGCCACGCCCGTGGCTGCAGCCTCGAGCAGCCAGCAGCTGGTCTTCGTGGCTCGCGAGGAATGCTGGATCACCGTGACCGAAGCCGGCGGCAAGCAGTTGCTGCGCCGCAGCCTGCAGGCAGGCGAAACGGTAGGGCTGTCGGGCACGCTGCCGCTGTCGGTCGTGGTCGGCCGCGCTTCGAGCGTCGACGTGCAGGTCCGTGGCCAGCCCTTTGACCTGAAGCCCTTCACCAAGGGTGGTGGCGTGGCGCGTTTCGAGGTGAAGTCGTGACCTCCACTGGCAATTGCCTTCCCGTTCCGATCGAGGCCGCGGCTCCCAAGGCCCGCCGCTCGCGCCAGGCCAGCGTGGCCTGGGGGCCGCGCGTGGTCACCGTGGGCGGCGACGCCCCGGTGCGCGTGCAGTCGATGACCAACACCGACACCGTCGATGCCATCGGCACGGCGATCCAGGTGAAGGAGCTGGCCCAGGCCGGCTCCGAGATGGTCCGCATCACGGTCAACACGCCCGAGGCCGCCGCGCAGGTCCCTTACATTCGCGAGCAGCTCGACCGCATGGGCATCGACGTGCCGCTGGTGGGCGACTTCCACTACAACGGCCACCGCCTGCTGACCGAATATCCGGCCTGCGCCGAGGCGCTGAGCAAGTACCGCATCAACCCCGGCAACGTGGGCAAGGGCGACAAGAAGGACAGGCAGTTCGGCCAGATGATCGACGCCGCCATGCGCTGGAACAAGCCCGTGCGCATCGGCGTCAACTGGGGCAGCCTCGACCAGGAGCTGCTCGCCAGCCTGATGGACGCCAACAGCCGGCGGGCCGAGCCCTGGGACGCCAAGCAGGTGATGTACGAGGCGCTGATCACCTCTGCCATCGAGTCCGCCAGGCTGGCCGAGTCGATGGGCATGGCCGGCAACCAGATCATTCTTTCGTGCAAGGTGAGCGGCGTGCAGGACCTGATCTCGGTCTACCGTGAGCTGGCCCGCCGCTGCGACTATCCGCTGCACCTGGGTCTCACCGAGGCCGGCATGGGCGCCAAGGGCACCGTGGCGTCGGCCGCGGCGCTGTCGATCCTGCTGCAGGAGGGCATCGGCGACACGATCCGCGTGTCGCTCACGCCGCAGCCGGGCGAGCCGCGCACGCAGGAGGTGGTGATCGCCTCCGAGATCCTGCAGGCGCTCGGCCTGCGCGTGTTCGTGCCGAGCGTCACCGCCTGCCCGGGCTGCGGCCGTACCACCAGCACCACCTTCCAGGAGCTGGCCAAGCAGATCGACGACTACCTGCGCATGCAGATGCCGGTCTGGCGCAAGAAATATCCGGGCGTGGAGACGCTGAAGGTGGCCGTCATGGGCTGCATCGTCAACGGCCCCGGCGAGAGCAAGCACGCCGACATCGGCATCAGCCTGCCCGGTACGGGCGAGGCGCCTGCGGCACCGGTCTTCATCGACGGCGAAAAGGCCCTCACGCTGCGCGGCGACAATATCGCCAACGAGTTCCATCAGCTCGTCGAAAACTACATTGAAAAGCGCTTCGGCCAGCCGCTGGCTGCCGACGTCGCCTGACCGCTTTCTCTTATGGCTGACAAGATCAATGCCGTCAAAGGCATGAACGACATATTGCCGGCGAGCGTGCCGCGCACCGACCGCCTGCCCGATTCGGCGCTGTGGTCGTGGTTCGAACAGAAGGTGCGGCAACTGCTGGCCCGCTACGGCTACCACTACATCGTGACGCCCGTGGTCGAACCTACCGCACTGTTCGTGCGCGGTCTCGGCGAGGTCACCGACATCGTCGAGAAGGAGATGTACTCCTTCACCGACTCGATGAACGGCGACAAGCTCACGCTGCGCCCGGAGGCCACGGCCGGCATCGTGCGCGCGATGGTCGAGCACAACGCGCTCTACAACGGCCCGCTGCGCCTGTGGACCATGGGGGCGATGTTCCGCCACGAGAGGCCGCAGAAGGGGCGCTACCGCCAGTTCCACCAGCTCGACGTCGAAGCGCTCGGCTTCCCGGGCCCCGACGTGGACGCCGAACTGATCCTCATGGTGCGCGCGCTCTGGCGCGAGCTCGGCCTGGTCGAGGGCGAGCATGTGCGCCTAGAGATCAACAGCCTCGGCCAGCCGGCGGAGCGCCAGGCGCACCGTGATGCGCTGATCCGCCATTTCGAGGCGCATGCCGACGTGCTCGACGCCGATGCGAAGCGGCGCCTGCACAGCAACCCGCTGCGCATCCTCGACACGAAGAACCCGGCGATGCAGGCCATCGTCGAGGCCGCGCCCCAGCTGATGGACTTCCTCGGCGAGGAATCGCGCGCGCACTTCGACGCCGTTCGCGCCGTGCTCGATGCCGCGGGCCTGGCCTATCGCGTGAATCCGCGCCTGGTGCGCGGCATGGACTACTACAACCTCACCGTCTTCGAGTGGGTCACCGACCAGCTCGGCTCGCAGGGCACCGTCTGCGGAGGCGGGCGCTACGACGGGCTCATCGGGCAGATGGGTGGCAAGCCGGCGCCGGCCGTGGGCTTCGGCCTCGGCATCGAGCGGCTGCTGCTGCTGATCCAGGAACTGGGCCTGCCGGTGCCGTCCGCGGCGCCCGCGGCCTATGCCATCGTTCCCTCGGCCGCGGTGCTGCCGCAGGTCATGATGGTGCTAGAGCAACTGCGCGCCGCAGGCGTCAGCGTGCTGCAGCACGCGGGCGGCGGCAACATGAAGGCGCAGTTCAAGAAGGCCGACGCGAGCGGTGCGCGCTACGCACTGATCTTCGGCGAAGACGAACTGGCGCGCGGCGAGGTCACCGTCAAGTCGCTGCGCGACGCAGGCGGCGCCCAAGTCGCCCGGTCTCTTTCGGAAGTGGCCGCCTGGGCCGCCACCCTACAATCGCCGGCTCCCAATACCTGACACGCATGGCAACCCATCTCGACCTCGAAGAACAGGAACAGCTCGACCAGCTCAAGCATTTCTGGAATACCTACGGCACCCTGATCACCTCGGTCGTGCTGCTCGTTGCCGGCGCTTTCGTGGCCTGGAACGGCTGGCAATGGTATGGCCGCAACAAGGCGGCGCAGGCCTCGTCGCTCTACGACGAGATCGAGAAGACCGCGCAGGCCGGCGACCCGGCGCGCATCGCGCTCGTGCTCGACGACATGAAGAAGCGCTTCGCGGGCACCACCTACGCGCAGCAGGCCGGCCTGCTGGTCGCCAAGACGCTGTACGAGAAGGGCAATGCCGCGGGTTCGCGCGCCGAGCTCGAATGGGTGGCCCAGAACGCCATCGACCCCGGCTACAAGGCCGTTGCCCGGCTGCGGCTGGCGGCCGAGCTGCTCGACGGCAAGTCCTACGACGAGGCCCTGAAGCAGCTCGACGGCGGCGTGCCGAAGGAATTCGAACCCCTGGTGGCCGACCGCAAGGGCGACATCTACCTGGCCCAGGGCAAGCGCGCAGAGGCTCAGACCGAATACCGCAAGGCCTGGACTGGCCTCGGCGCCACTTCCGACTACCGCCGCCTGGTGGAAATCAAGCTCAACGCGGTCGGCGTCGACCCCAAGAGCCTGGCTCCTGTAGTCACCGTCACTCCCGCAGCTCCCAAGACTCCCTGACCGCATCATGAATTTCAAGCGCCTCATGCCTGAATCGTCCGCCCTGCGTGCGGGATCAGCTCTCGTTTTGGTAGCGCTCCTGGCTGCCTGCTCGGGTTCGTCCAAGCCGAAGCCGGACGAGCTTCCCGCCAACCCGGCCCTGATGGGCGTGCGCCAGGCGTGGACGGTGCGCATCCCCGAGGTGAAGTTCCCCCTGACCACCGACGTCAGCGGCGACACGGTCACCGTGGCCGGCAGCGACGGCACGGTGGTCGCCATCGACGCGCGCGCCGGCCGTGAAGTCTGGCGCGCCAGCGCTGGCGCTCCGCTGGCGGCCGGTGTGGGCAGCGACGGATCGGTGGCGGCAGTCGTCACCACCGGCAACGAGCTGGTCGCCATCGAGAACGGCAAGGTGCTCTGGAAGCAGAAGCTCTCGGCGCAGGCCTTCACCGCGCCGCTGGTGGCGGGCCGTCGCGTGTTCGTGCAGACCGCCGACCGCAGCATCAGCGCCTGGGACGGCCAGAGCGGCCGCCGCCTGTGGATCCAGCAGCGCGCGGGCGAGAACCTGGTGCTGCGCAAGTCGGGCGTGCTGCTCGCCGTGGGCGATACGCTGGTGGCCGGCATCGGCGGCCGGCTGGTGGGCATCAACCCCGCCAACGGCACTTCGCGCTGGGAATCGCCCATTGCGGCGCCGCGCGGCACCAACGATGTGGAGCGCCTGGTCGACCTGACCGGCAGCGTGAGCCGCTTCGGCGACACGATCTGCGCGCGTGCGTACTACGCCAGCGTCGGCTGCGTCGAAACGGTGCGCGGCTCGCTGGTCTGGAGCAAGCCCGCCTCGGGCGCAGACGGCGTCAGCGGCAACGAGAGCTTCGTCTACGGCACCGAATCCGACGGCAGCGTCATGGCCTGGCGCCGTGCCGACGGCGAGCGCGCCTGGCAGATGTCGCGCCTCAAGAACCGCGTGCTGACTTCGCCGCTGGCCGTGGGCCGCTCGTTGATCATCGGCGAGGACACCGGCACCCTGCATTTCGTCTCGCGTGAAGACGGCGCGTTGCTCAACCGCATCACGCCGGACGGCTCGGCCATCACCGTTGCGCCGGCACTGGCCGGCAACACGGTGGTCGTGGTGACCGCCAAGGGTGGCGTGTTTGGCTATCGCCCCGAGTAACCCCTCTTTCTTCTTTCCTTCTCTCTTTCCAAGGCCCGACCATGAAAACCGCGCCCTCGAAAGGCCGGCCATGAAGCCGGTCGTGGCCCTGGTCGGGCGGCCGAACGTCGGCAAGTCGACCCTCTTCAACAGGCTGACGCAGACGCGCGACGCCATCGTCGCCGACTTCGCCGGCCTCACACGTGACCGCCACTACGGCAACGGCCGCCTGGGCAAGCGGGAATTCATCGTCATCGATACCGGCGGTTTCGAGCCTGACGCCGGCAGCGGCATCTACAAGGAGATGGCCAAGCAGACGCGACAGGCCGTCGCCGAGGCCGACGTCGTGATCTTCGTGGTCGATGCGCGAGAAGGACTCTCCGCGCAGGACCATGACATCGCCAACGAGCTGCGCCGTATCGGCAAGCCCTGTGTGCTGGTGGCTAACAAGGCCGAGGGCATGCACGACGGCACCAAGCTGGTGGACTTCTACGAGCTCGGGCTGGGCGAGGTGCATGGCGTGTCCGCGGCGCACGGGCAGGGCATGCGCGGCCTGGTCGAGCTGGCGCTGGCGCCGCTGAACCTTCCCGACCCCGATGACGAGGAGGAAGAGGACGACGTCAACAAGCCGATCAAGCTGGCTGTGGCAGGTCGTCCCAACGTGGGCAAGTCGACGCTGATCAACACATGGCTGGGCGAAGAGCGCCTCGTGGCCTTCGACATGCCGGGCACCACGCGCGATGCAATATCCGTACCCTTCGAGCGCAACGGCCAGCGCTTCGAGCTGATCGATACGGCAGGCCTGCGCCGCAAGGGCAGGGTGTTCGAGGCGATCGAGAAGTTCTCGGTGGTCAAGACGCTGCAGGCCATCGAGTCGGCCAACGTCGTCCTGCTGCTGCTCGATGCCACGCAGGGCGTGACCGACCAGGACGCGCACATCGCAGGCTACATCCTCGAAAGCGGCCGCGCGGTGGTGATCGCCATCAACAAGTGGGACGCGGTCGACAGCTACCAGCGCGAGCAGATCCAGCGGCAGATCGAGACCCGCCTTGCGTTCCTGAAGTTCGCGGCGCTGCATTTCATCTCGGCCATCAAGCGCCAGGGCCTGGGTCCGGTGTGGCAGGCCATCGCGCAGGCTCACAAGTCGGCCACGCGCAAGATGTCGACGCCGGTGCTGACGAGGTTGTTGCTGGAGGCGGTGCAGTTCCAGGCGCCCAAGCGAAGCGGGATGTTCCGTCCCAAGCTGCGTTATGCGCACCAGGGGGGCATGAACCCGCCGGTGATCGTGATCCACGGGAATTCGCTCGAACATGTGACCGATGCTTACAAGCGCTTCCTCGAGGGACGCTTCCGCAAGGAGTTCGATCTCGTGGGTACCCCCTTGCGCATCGAGTTCAAGAGCTCCCACAATCCCTTCGTCGACAAGGACGACTGACTGAATTTGGCGGCCGATGGCCGCCGTTGAGTTCTGACCGGGGTCGAAGTTCCGGCTTTTGAGAGACGTTATTTTTCAAAGGCTTTTGGGTGCGATTGCTGCGGCGCGGAAACCCTGTGTTAAGGTCTTCTCCTCCAACAACTACTCTTGAACACGGAGAATATCGTGAGCAATAAAGGGCAACTTCTACAAGACCCGTTTCTGAACACCTTGCGTCGCGAGCATGTGCCGGTCTCCATTTACCTGGTGAACGGTATCAAGCTGCAGGGCCAGATCGAGTCTTTCGACCAGTACGTCGTGCTGCTTCGCAACACGGTGACGCAGATGGTCTACAAGCACGCCATTTCCACCATCGTGCCAGGTCGTGCCGTCAACTTCTCGGCTACCGAGAACGACGACAACGCCGCCTGATCGCGCGGAGCGCGGCGGCACCGCTGCCGCGCTTTTCCCTATTTCTGATCCCGCTTGTCTGAACTGACTTCCCGCCAGGAAGGCGCCGCCGTTCTCGTCGGCGTCGATTTCGGGCTGCCCCATTTCGACAGCGAACTCGAGGAACTCGGCCTGCTTGCGCAGACCGCGGGCCTCACGCCCGTCGCCCGCCTCGCGTGCAAGCGCAAGGCGCCCGACGCGGCATTGTTCGTTGGCAGCGGCAAGGCCGAAGAAATCAAGGAGCTGGCTGCCCTGCACAGGGCGAGCGAGGTCATCTTCGACCAGGCCCTGAGCCCTGCGCAGCAGCGCAACCTCGAGCGCCAGCTCGACGTCGCTGTCTACGACCGGACCTTCCTCATCCTCGAAATCTTCGCCCAGCGCGCGCGTTCGCACGAAGGCAAGCTGCAGGTGGAGCTCGCCCGCCTGCAGTACCTCAGCACGCGGCTGGTTCGTCGCTGGTCGCACCTCGAGCGCCAGACCGGCGGCGCGGGCGTGCGCGGAGGCCCGGGCGAGAAGCAGATCGAGCTCGACCGCCGGATGATCGGCGAGTCGATCAAGCGCACGCGCGAGCGCCTCTCCAAGGTGCAGAAGCAGCGCGGCACGCAGCGCCGCCAGCGCGAGCGCCGCGACGCCTTCAACATCTCGCTGGTGGGCTACACCAACGCGGGCAAGTCGTCGCTTTTCAATGCGATGGTCAAGGCGCGCGCCTATGCGGCCGACCAGCTGTTCGCAACGCTCGATACCACCACGCGCCATCTCTACCTGGGCGATGCGCGCAGGCAGGTGTCGATCTCCGATACGGTGGGTTTCATCCGCGACCTGCCGCACGGGCTGGTCGATGCCTTCAAGGCCACGCTGCAGGAGGCGGTCGATGCCGACCTGCTGCTGCACGTGGTCGATGCCTCCAACCCGCACTACCCCGAGCAGATGGCCGAGGTGCAGTCGGTGCTGCGCGAGATCGGCGCGGACGCCGTGCCGCAGCTTCTGGTCTTCAACAAGCTCGACGCCCTTGAAAGCACGCAGCATCCGCTGCATCTGCAGGACGAGATGGAAATCGACGGCGTGCAGGTCCCCCGCATCTTCCTCAGCGCCAGGACCGGCGAGGGCGTGCCGCTGCTCCGAGCCGAGCTTGCCCGGCAGTCAGGCTCCGCACCCGATACGATGACCCCTGCTGCGGACGCTGAATTGCACGATGCAACCGATGGATTGGGCACAATCCCGCCACTGACAAGAGAACGAAGCGAATGAATTCAAAGCCAGCGCGGAGAGGGTTTCTGGGCATGTTCAACCTGAACGACGGCCGATGGGGGCGCGGCGACGAGCCGTCCTCCTCCAACGGCGACCGCCCGGCCGGCAACCGGCCCCCCGATGCCAATCCCCCCGGCGGCCCCACGCCCCCGCCCCAAGGCAACAACGGCAACGACAACCGTCCCCGCGGCCAGGGCCCCAACCAGGGCCCGCCCGACCTCGATGAACTCTGGCGTGACCTCAACCGCAAGCTCGGCGGCTTCTTCGGCGGCAAGGGCGGCGGCAACCGTCCCAATGGCGGCGGCGGCAACGGCTACAAGCCCGACATGAAGAACGCAGGCTTCGGCATCGGCCTCGTGGCCGCGGTGGCCGTGCTGATCTGGCTCGGCACCGGCTTCTTCATCGTGAACGAAGGCCAGCAGGCCGTCATCACCCAGTTCGGCAAGTACAAGAGCACCGTGGGCGCAGGCTTCAACTGGCGCCTGCCTTATCCCATCCAGCGCCACGAAGTCGTGGTGACCACGCAGATCCGTTCGGCCGACGTGGGCCGCGACGCCATCGTGCGTTCCACCGGCCTGCGCGAATCGGCCATGCTGACCGAAGACGAGAACATCGTCGAGATCAAGTTCGCCGTTCAGTACCGCCTGAGCGACCCGCGCGCCTGGCTGTACGAGAGCAAGTCGCCCGCCGACACCGTCGTGCAGGTGGCCGAGACTTCCGTGCGCGAGGTGGTGGGCAAGATGAAGATGGACGCCGCGCTCGCCGAGGAGCGCGACCAGATCGCGCCGCGCGTGCGCGCGCTGATGCAGACCATTCTCGACCGCTACAAGATCGGCGTCGAAGTCGTCGGCATCAACCTGCAGCAAGGCGGTGTGCGCCCGCCCGAGCAGGTGCAGGCCGCGTTCGACGACGTGCTCAAGGCCGGGCAGGAGCGCGAGCGCACCAAGAACGATGCGCAGGCCTACGCCAACAACGTGGTGCCCCTGGCCACCGGTACGGCCTCGCGCCTGAAGGAAGAGTCCGAGGCCTACAAGGCGCGGATCGTGGCTCAGGCCCAGGGTGATGCGGGCCGCTTCAGCGCCGTGCTGTCGGAGTACCAGAAGGCCCCGCAGGTGACGCGCGACCGCATGTACACCGACGCCATGCAGCAGATCTACGCCAGTACCACCAAGGTTCTGGTCGACAGCAAGCAGGGCTCGAACCTGCTGTACCTCCCGCTCGACAAGCTGATGCAGATGAGCGGCGGCAACGCGGCAACGCCGGTCGATGCGGCCAGCCCCAGCGTCGCCGGCACGGCGCCGGCACAGTCCTCGGTCATCCCGGTGGCCCCTGCCACGAACGACGTGCGCGGCCGCGACGGCCGCTCGCGTGACCGCGACGTGCGTTGAGAAAGGCCCGCAAGAACATGAACAGAATCGGATTCATCGCAACCTCGATCCTCGTGCTGCTGGTACTGGCAAGCTCGACGCTCTTCGTGGTCGACCAGCGCCAGTTCGGCGTGGTCTATGCCCTCGGCCAGATAAAGCAGGTCATCACCGAGCCCGGCCTCAACTTCAAGCTGCCGCCGCCGTTCCAGAACGTGTCGTACATCGACAAGCGCCTGCTGACGCTCTCCAGCGTGGACACCGAGCCCATGCTCACCGCGGAGAAGCAGCGCGTGGTGATCGACTGGTACGTGCGCTGGCGCATCAGCGACCCGCAGGCCTACATCCGCAACGTCGGCCTCGACGAGAACGCCGGTGCCATGCAGCTCAACCGCGTGGTCCGCAACGCCTTCCAGGAAAACATCAACAAGCGCACGGTGCGCGACCTGATCTCGGTGCGCCGCGAGGCCCTGATGGCCGACGTGCAGCGCGAGGTGCTCTCGGTGGTGAAGGGCAGCAAGCCCTGGGGCGTGGACGTGGTGGATGTGCGCATCACGCGCGTCGACTACGTGGAAGCCATCACCGAGTCGGTCTACCGCCGCATGGAAGCCGAGCGCAAGCGCGTGGCCAACGAACTGCGCTCCACCGGCACGGCCGAGGGCGAGAAGATTCGCGCAGACGCCGACCGCCAGCGCGAAGTGATCGTGGCGAACGCCTACCGCGATGCCCAGAAGATCAAGGGCGAAGGGGATGCCCAGGCTGCCGCCACCTACAGCGAGGCCTTCGGCCGCGACCCGCAGTTCGCGCAGTTCTACCGCAGCCTCGAGGCCTACAAGCAGAGCTTCAACAAGAAGAGCGACGTGATGGTGCTCGACCCGTCGTCGGACTTCTTCCGCGCCATGCAGGGCTCGGGCTCGACCACCAACGCGCCTCGCCGTTGATCACTTCCGGCCGCAGCCGACTTCAGGAGCCGTGAGCGCCGACACTTTCTGGAGCGCGCTGGCGCTCGTCCTGGTGATCGAGGGCATCCTGCCTTTCGTGTCGCCGGGAGGGTGGCGGCGCGGCTTCGGGCAGCTCATGCAGCTGCGCGACGGCCAGCTGCGTTTCTTCGGGCTTTGCAGCATCGTTCTGGGCCTGGTCCTGCTCTGGATCCTGGGCTGATCCGGCCCGCCGATTGACGCCCGTGCCGGACCGGGTGCCCGGTGCCGGTAGAATCCCGTTTTAACCACGCCCCCGATCCCCATGTCCGCCTGGGTCCTTCCGGATCACATTGCCGATGTGCTGCCCTCCGAGGCGCGCCACATCGAAGAACTTCGACGCCAGCTGCTCGATACCGCCCGTGGCTACGGCTACGAGCTGGTGATGCCGCCGCTGCTCGAGCATCTCGAATCGCTGCTCTCCGGTACCGGCGAGGCGCTCGACCTCCAGACTTTCAAGCTCGTCGACCAGCTTTCCGGCCGCAGCATGGGCCTTCGCGCGGACACCACCCCCCAGGTGGCGCGCATCGATGCCCACCTGCTGAACCGCGACGGCGTGGTCCGCCTGTGCTACTGCGGCCCGGTGCTCCACACCCGGCCCGACCGCCCGCATGCCACCCGCGAGCCCTTGCAGTTCGGCGCCGAGATCTACGGCCACGCCGGCCTTGAGGCCGACACCGAAACCCTGCTGCTGGCGCTCGACTGCCTCGATGCCGCCGGCTTGCGCGAGGGCGTGATCGTCGACCTGGCCGATGCCCGCATCGTGCGTGCCCTGTTCGCCGGCGTGCCGGTCGACGGCGCCACCCTGGCGCAGGTGCATGCAGCACTGGCGGCCAAGGACGCGAGCGAGCTCGAGTCGCTCACCAGGAACTTCCCCGCCGCCTCGCGCGAGGGGCTGCGCGCGTTGATCCAGCTCTACGGCGACGAGGCCGTGCTCGACGAGGCCGCCAAGGCCCTGAAGGGCACGCCCGCGGTCGGTTCGGCGCTGGCCGACCTGAAGCAGCTTGCCGCCGGCCTGCGGGGCGTGGCCGGCCGCCAGATCAGCTTCGACCTGGCCGACCTGCGCGGCTATGCGTACTACAGCGGCATGCGCTTCGGCATCTACGTGCCCGGCGCGGCCGATTCGCTGGTGCGCGGCGGCCGCTACGACGAGGTGGGGGCCGTGTTCGGCCGCAACCGCCCGGCCGTCGGCTTCAGCCTCGACGTGCGCGAACTGGTCGGCGTGCTGCCGGCCCGCCCGCTGCGCGCCGCCATCCGCGCGCCCTGGAGCGACGCGGCCGGCCTGAGTCAGGCCATTGCCCAATTGCGCAAGGCCGGTGAAACGGTAGTCTGCGTGCTGCCGGGCCATGGCAGCGAAATCGATGAATTCCACTGCGACCGCGAGCTCGTCGAGCAGGCCGGCCAGTGGAGTGTCCGTGCGATCTGATTTTTTGAAGTAATGGAACGAGCATGAGCGTAACCACCGGAAGAAACGTGGTCGTCGTCGGCACCCAGTGGGGCGACGAGGGCAAGGGCAAGCTGGTCGACTGGCTGACGGAGAGCGCCCAGGGCGTGGTCCGCTTCCAGGGCGGCCACAACGCGGGCCACACGCTGGTCATCAACGGGGTGAAGACCGCGTTGCACCTGATCCCGAGCGGCATCATGCGGCCCGGCGTCAAGTGCTACATCGGCAACGGCGTGGTGCTTTCGGCCGCCAAGCTGTTCGAGGAAATCGAGGGGCTTGAAAAGGCTGGTGTCGAAGTGCGCTCGCGCCTGCGCATCAGCGAGGCCTGCCCGCTGATCCTGCCGTTCCACGCTGCGCTGGACATCGCGCGCGAGGCCTACCGCGAGAAGGGCGGCATCGAGAAGATCGGCACCACCGGCCGCGGCATCGGCCCGGCCTATGAAGACAAGATCGCCCGCCGCGCTCTGCGCGTGCAGGACCTGAAGCATCCCGAGCGTTTCGCCGCCAAGCTGCGCGTGCTGCTCGAGCTGCACAACCACGTGCTGACCCAGGTGCTGGGCGCGCCCGCCATCGACTTCGACGAAGTCTTCAACGAGGCGATGAAGCACGCCGAGCTGCTCAAGCCCATGATGGCCGACGTTTCGCGCGAGCTGAACGATGCCAACCGCGACGGCGCCAACCTGCTGTTCGAAGGTGCGCAGGGCACGCTGCTGGACGTGGACCACGGCACCTATCCGTACGTCACCTCCAGCAACTGCGTGGCCGGCAACGCCGCCGCCGGTTCGGGCGTGGGCCCGGGCATGCTGCACTACATCCTGGGCATCACCAAGGCCTACTGCACCCGCGTGGGCGGCGGTCCGTTCCCCACCGAACTCGACTGGGCCACGCCCGGCACCCCCGGCTATCACATGAGCACCGTGGGCGCCGAGAAGGGCGTGACCACCGGCCGCAGCCGCCGCTGCGGCTGGTTCGACGCCGCGCTGCTCAAGCGCTCGGCACAGGTCAACGGCCTGTCGGGCCTGTGCATCACCAAGCTCGACGTGCTGGACGGCTTGGAGAAGCTGGAGCTGTGCACCGGCTACGAGCTCGACGGCGAAACCACCGACATCCTGCCCATGGGCGCGGACGAGATCGAGCGCTGCACGCCGATCTACGAAACGCTGGAAGGCTGGAGCGAAAGCACCGTGGGCGTCACGCAATACGACAAGCTGCCGATCAATGCGCGGCTGTACCTGCAGCGCATCGAGCAGGTCACGGGCGTGCCGATCCACATGGTGTCCACCAGCCCCGATCGCGACCACACGATCATGATGCGCCACCCCTACCTGGCCGACTGATCTGCCTAACCCTCAGGCTTGCCCACTTCGTGTGGCCGCCAACCCCCTTGCAGGGGGCAACACCAGCGGCCCGGCGAAGCCGGTTCCGCGGTGTTCCCCAGAAGAAGAGACATTGAAGGAAAAACCACGCTATGTTGACTGAAGACGGCAAGCATCTCTACGTCAGCTACGACGAGTACCACAACCTGATCGAGAAGCTCGCGATCAAGGTGCACCAGTCGGGCTGGCAGTTCGACACCATCCTGTGCCTGGCGCGCGGCGGCATGCGCCCGGGCGACGTGCTCTCGCGCATCTTCGACAAGCCGCTGGCGATCATGTCGACCAGCTCGTACCGCGCCGATGCCGGCACGGTGCAGGGCCATCTCGACATCGCCCGCTACATCACCACGCCCAAGGGCGAGATCGCCGGCAAGGTGCTGCTGGTGGACGACCTGGCCGACTCGGGCCACACGCTGCACGCGGTGATGGACATGCTGCGCAACAACTACAAGCCCATCACCGAGCTGCGCAGCGCCGTGATCTGGACCAAGGCGCTGTCGACCTTCACGCCCGACTACTCGGTCGAGTACCTGGCCACCAACCCCTGGATCCACCAGCCCTTCGAGGGCTACGACTCGCTCGGCGCCGAGAAGCTGATCGAGAAGTGGTCGGTCTGATCCGGCAATGCCGGCGCCGGATCACCCGGCGTCGGTGAACATGGCGGTGTAGCGCCGCTGCATTTCCTCCGGCGTCAGCTTCTCGATGCTGTGCCCCACGTTCCAGCGATGGCCGAAGGGGTCATGGAAGACGCCGGAGCGTTCCCCATAGAACTGGTCCTGCGGCGCCATGTCCAGCGTGGCGCCCGCGGCGACCGCGCGCGCCACCACCGCGTCGGCGTCGTCCACGTGCAGATGCAGCGAGACTGCGCTGCCGCCCAGCGTCTTCGCGCTGAGGATGTCGAACTCGGGGAATTCCTCCGAGATCATGAGGATCGCGCCGTTGTGGAAGTCCAGCTCGGCGTGGCCGATGCGGCCGCTGGGCTCGGTCAGGCGGAAGATCTCCTTCACCTCGAAGACCTTGCAGTAGAACTCGATGGCTGCATTGGCGTCGTTGACGCAGAGGTACGGAAACAGTTCGTGGATGGCCATGGCGTCGTTGTCCCTTCGGGTTGTGATGGGCGCGATTCTGGTATTCGCGCTTCGCGTCGTCTTGAACAAATTTGACCTGCGGCGCGGCGCCTGCTCCGGCGCTCGGCTCAGATGCGCACGTGCCGTGAAGAAGCCGGTGCCGCGCGCCGGTAGGCCTGCGGCGACATGCCGGCGATGGCCAGGAAGTCGCGGTTGAAATGCGCCTGGTCGCTGTAGCCGGCATCCAGCGCCAGCTCGACCCAGGGCCGGGCGGGCTGGATGGCGAATTGCCCGAGCACATGGTCGAAGCGCAGCATGCGCGCGTACTGCTTGGGCGCCAGCCCGGTCATGCCGCGAAAGAGAGCGATGAAGCGCCGGTGGCTGTAGCCGCTTTGCTTCACGAGCTGGCCGATGGCGCCGGCCTGTCCGTCGTCGTCGTTGGCGCTCGCGCCGGACATGCGCGCCAATGCCTGCGCCACCGCGGGGTGCAGGCCATGCATCGCGGACGAGGCAAGGCGTGCTTCGAGCAGCGCGACGACGATGGCAAGCTGCCGCGGCAGCGAGTCGGTGCCGTGCAGCTGTTCGAGCGCGAAGTTCGCGTCCGCGCCCCAGAGCGCTTCGAGCGGGGTATGCCGCTCGGCCAGAGCGTCTTCGGGAGCGCCGAGGAGGGCCCGGGCCGCCCCCGGCTGCAGCATGACGCCGACCGAGCGCGTCGTCACCGACACGTCGCGCACGAAGAAGGCCGAGCGGGTTCCGCCCACCATCGCGTAGCCCACTGTGAATCCCTGCACGTCGGCGCCGTCGTGGAAGAGGCGCAACGACGGCCCCGAAAGCCTGAAGACCAGATGCATGCCGCCGGTGGGCAGCACATGCTCGCGTGCGCCCGGCTGCTCGACGGGCGTGCCGTCGGGCGACGAGGCCCACATCAGCCGCACGAAGGGCCGCAGGTGGGGAGGGGCGAGGCGTGTCAGCTGCACTGTCTCGGGCTTCTTCCATGAAACGGGATGAAGGGGAGGACCGGTCCGCGCATTGTGCGACGGAAGCTCCGCGCAAGGCCCCGAATGCGGGTCGCGCTAGCATGCACCCATGAGCAAGCCTTCCACGAACCTGATCCACCACCCCTACGTTCCGCCCGCCACCTTCGCCGCGCCGCAGCCCGGCGTGTTCAAGGCATCGACCGTGTTCTTCGCCGACGTCGCCGCCATGCGCGCGCGAGACTGGCGCACCAAGGCCGGCTACACCTACGGCCTGCACGGCACGCCCACCACCTTCACACTGGAAGAGCGCCTGGCCACGCTCGAAGGCGGTACCGAGTGCCTGCTCGTGCCCAGCGGTCTGGCGGCCATCTCGCTGGTCTCGTTCGCCTTCCTGAAGACCGGCGACGAAGTGCTGATTCCCGACAACGCCTACGGCCCGAACAAGGCGCTGGCCACCGGCGAACTGGCGAACTTCGGCGTCACGCACCGCCTGTACGACGCGATGAACCCGGCCGACCTCGCGGCCAAGCTCTCGGAGCGCACGCGGCTGGTATGGCTGGAAGCGGCGGGCTCGGTGACCATGGAGTTCCCCGACCTGCCGGCGCTGGCCAGCATCTGCCGTGCGCGCGGCGTGATGACCGTGCTCGACAACACCTGGGGCGCAGGCCTGGCCTTCGCGCCCTTCGATTTCAACGGCAGCGGGCAGGGCGTCGACATTTCCGTGCACGCGCTCACCAAGTACCCCAGCGGCGGCGGCGACGTGCTCATGGGCAGCGTGACCACGCGCGACGAGCGCCTGCACCGCGCGCTCAAGCTCACGCACATGCGCATGGGCTTCGGCATCGGCGTGGGCGACGTCGAGACGCTGCTGCGCTCGCTGCCCAGCATCGCGCTGCGCTATGCCGCGCACGACCGCGCCGCGCGCGAGCTGGCCGGCTGGCTCAACGGCTGCGAGGAGATCGCGCAGGTGCTGCACCCTGCGCTCGAGGATTCCCCGGGCCATACCCACTGGCGCGCGCTGTGCGGCGAAACCAATCTGGCCGCCGGCCTGTTCTCGGTGGTGTTCGACGAGCGCTACAGCACCGAGCAGGTCGACCGCTTCTGCGACAGCCTGCAGTTGTTCCGCCTCGGCTATTCGTGGGGCGGACCGATCAGCCTCGTGGTGCCCTACGACATCGGCCTGATGCGCGATGCCAGCGTGGCGCGCTGGCCGTACAAGGGCACGCTCGTGCGTTTTTCCATCGGCCTCGAAGACGTGGAAGACCTGCGCGCCGATCTTCAGCAGGCGCTGGCTCGGATGTAAGAAATCGCATCCTGCCGTCGCTCCTGTCGCCTCGAGCGCGTCATGGGGTACCTCCTCGAGACTGCAGCTTTATCGCTTACAGTAGGCCACGGCAGTCAACCCGACTGCCTCGCCTCAAGGAGATCCAGTGGCAACACCCAACTACGGCTACGAAAAGCGTCAGAAAGAGCTGGCCAAGAAGAAGAAGAAGGAAGACAAGCTCCGCGAAAAGGCGAACCGCAAGCTCAATCCCAGCAGCGACGGGCTGGCGCCCGGAGATCCCGAAACCGACGTTGCCTCGCTCGAACGCGATCCGCCCACGGTGCCGGACCTGCCCACCAAGAACGGCTGATATCCCGTCCAGGCTTGCCGATCCATCAAGAAAAGCCGCCGCAGGCACTTGCCCGCGGCGGCTTTTTCATTGCTTGGGCAACAGCTTGCGCAGCTCGGCCCAGACGTTGTCCAGCAGTTGCGGCTGGGCGGCCGCCGTCGGGTGGATGCGGTCGGCCTGGAACAGCGAGAGCGCGTCGGGCGCATCCGCCACGCCCTTGAGCAGGAAGGGCACGAGCGCCGACTTGGTCGCGCTCGCCACCTTGGAGAACACCGCCTCGAAGCGCCGCGTGTAGTCGCCGCCATAGTTGGGCGGCACCTGGATGCCGACGATCAGCACCTTCGCGCCCGCGGCCTGCGCGGCCTTGGTGATCTGCATCAGGTTGCTTTCGGTGTCGGACAGCGGCAGGCCTCGCAGCGCGTCGTTGGCCCCGAGTTCGAGCACCACCAGGCTGGGCTTGTGCTGCGCGAGCAGCGGCGCGAAGCGTGCGCGCCCGCCGGAACTGGTGTCGCCGCTGATGCTGGCGTTGACCACCGTGGCGGAGATCTTCTGCTGCACAAGCCTTTTCTCGAGCAAGGGTACCCAGCCCTCGCCGCGCTTGAGGCCGTACTCTGCGCTCAGCGAATCGCCCAGCACCAGGATCACCGGCTTGCCTGAAGAAGCAGCCGTGGAAGACGATGCCTGGGCCTGCGCCGTCGTCGTCCATATCCCCGCGCTGCCGAGCGCGGTGGTGGTCAAGATAAAGTCACGTCGATTCAAAACCAGAGCCTTTCCATGTCCCAACCCCCGTCTGATGCCATTGTCGCCGTCGAGCATGTGTTCAAGTCCGTCACCGATTCGGCAGGCACGCTGGACATTCTGCAGGACATCGATTTCACCCTCGGCGCGCGGGAAACCGCCGCCATCGTCGGCGCCTCGGGCTCCGGCAAGAGCACGCTGCTGTCGATCATCGCCGGGCTGGACACGCCCACCCGCGGGACGGTGAAGCTCGCGGGGCAGGACATCTTCGCCATCGACGAGGACGAGCGCGCCGCCGTGCGCGCGCAGCGCGTGGGCTTCGTGTTCCAGAGTTTCCAGCTGCTGGGCAACCTGAGTGCTCTGGAAAACGTGATGCTCCCGCTGGAGCTGGCCAACCGCAAGGACGCCCGCAAGGCCGCCACCGAGATGCTCGGCCGTGTCGGTCTGGGCCAGCGCCTGGGCCACTACCCGAAGGTGCTCTCCGGCGGCGAGCAGCAGCGCGTGGCGCTGGCCCGTGCCTTCGTCGTGCAGCCCGCGCTGCTGCTGGCGGACGAACCCACCGGCAGCCTGGACTTCGCCACCGGCGAGCAGGTCATGCAGCTGATGTTCGACCTCAACCGCGAGCTGGGCACCACGCTCGTGCTCGTCACCCATGACCGTGGCATCGCCGCGCGTTGCGAACGACGTATCACCATCGAGGCCGGTCGCGTCGCGCTTAATGAAAAAGTGGCTCTGGCGCCTGCCTGACAAGAGCAATAAGCTATTAAATGAATAGCAAGCCACATTCAAGGAGATGTTCATGGAGGAACTTCCGCCCGACGCCGTCCTGGCGCTGCAGCGCGGCAGGATGATCGAGGCCATCAAGATCGTGCGCGCCCGCACGGGCATGGACCTCAAGTCGGCCAAGGAAGCCGTCGATCGTTTTGCCGATCGGCAGGAAGCGGGAGACGACGACAGCAGCGCCATGGGCGGGCGCTGCGTGCCCACGGCGGCCAGGCAGGACCGCGGCTTCGCATCGATGCCCTCCACCGCGCTCACGGCGCTTGCGCAGGGCAACAAGATCGAGGCCATACGCCTCACGCGCGAGGCCACCGGGCTGAGCCTGGCGGCGGCCAAGCGCCTGGTCGACAACCATGACGATCCCACACTGGGCGGCTTCGGCCCCCTGACCCAGCACATGCCCCGCCGTCCCATGGACGAGCCGGGCCGCGTGTACGGCGGCGGCTACAAATGGCTGCCGGTGCTCATCATCCTGCTGGCGGCGGTCATGGTCTGGCTGCTGTTCGGACAGAAGGCTTGAGCCAAGAAAAAACAAATCGATGATCGTTCCCCAGTACTGGGCCGAAGGCCGCATTCAGGAGCGCGTGGCCGGCAAGCAGATCACCGTGCGGCGCTACGGCTGGTCCGACGAGAGCCCCGTGGCGGCACAGGCGCACGCCGACCAGCGCACCCGCGACGCCTTCGACCGCATCGCCCACAAGGGCGAGAAGCTCGAGCGCCGCGAACGCAAGCTCGCCTACAACGGTGCCGAGGGCGTGCCGATCCGCGAGGAAATCGTCGAGCGGCACGGCGATACCGTCGTCACCCGCAACGGCTACGGCGCGCGCTGCCTCAACACGCCCGACGTGCTCTTCGTCGACATCGACTTCGAGGAGCCCCTGCGCGGCAGCGTGTTCGGCTTCGCGCTGGTGCCTGCACTGATCGCGGGCGTGGTCGGCGGCTGGGC
Organism: Variovorax sp. V15; assembly: GCF_041154425.1. Lineage (NCBI taxonomy): Bacteria > Pseudomonadati > Pseudomonadota > Betaproteobacteria > Burkholderiales > Comamonadaceae > Variovorax > Variovorax sp. V15. The sequence goes on along the minus strand of NZ_AP028659.1, from coordinate 3,906,049 downwards.
CGCCAGGACCTGGCTGGGCGGGTTGATCGCGGGCATCGTGGTCTTCGCCGTGGCCTGGGTCATCGGCCAGCGCAAGAAGCGCGGCGAGCACAGCGGCAACCCGGCACCCGAGAAGCGGGCCGCCGAGCGCATCGCGCGCTTCATGCAGCAGCATCCCGACTGGAACCTGCGCATCTACCGCACGCCGGCGGGCTTCCGGCTGCTGGCGATGCACGACGTGTTCAACCCGTCCGACATGGCGGTGGCCGACTGCTTCCACGCGCTGGGCGTCGACAAGGTCTACGCGCGCATGTGCCGCAACCAGAACTGCTTTCGCGCCCGGCTGAGTGCCAAGCCCTGGCGCGTCGGCATCGGCGACCACATGCGGCCCCGTCCGGGCGTGTGGCCGGTGTCGCCCGACAAGCTGCCCGCGCGCGATGCCTGGATCGCGCGCTACGAGAAGGCCGCCGAGGGGCACGCCGCCTGCCAGTACCTGGAGAGCGTGGGCAACGCCGCGAAGGTGCATCCGAGGGCGCTGGCGGTGCAGGAACTGCACGACGAGCGCACCCGCGCGCTCAGCGGCCTGCCGCTGGCCTGAGCGGGCGGGTGGGGCCGGCCCCGAGGGGGCAGGGATAATCCACCGATGTCTTCCCCCAAAGTGATCTTCGGCTTCCATGCCGTGGGCGTGCGCCTCAAGACCGCGCCGAAGTCGGTGCTCGAAGTGTTGTTCGACGCCAGCCGGCGCGATGCGCGCATGAAACAGTTCCTGGCCCGCGCGCAGGAAACAGGCGTTCGGCTCATCGAGGCCGACGGCGCGCGGCTTTCCAAGCTCAGCGGCAGCCACGGCCACCAGGGCGTGGTGGCGCGGGTCGAGCCCGTGGCCCAGGTCCGCTCCCTCGACGAACTGCTCGAAGGCCTCGAAGAGGCCGGCACCGTGCCTCTGCTGCTGGTGCTCGACGGCGTGACCGATCCGCACAACCTCGGCGCCTGCCTGCGCGTGGCCGACGGTGCCGGCGCGCACGCGGTCATCGCGCCCAAGGACCATGCGGCCGGCATCAACGCCACCGTCGCCAAGGTGGCCAGCGGCGCGGCCGAGACGGTGCCGTACTTCATGGTCACCAACCTCGCGCGCACGCTGAACGAGCTCAAGGAGCGCAGCATCTGGTGCGTGGGCACCAGCGACGACGCGCCGGGCACCATCTACCAGAGCGACTTCAAGCGCCCGCTGGCGCTGGTGCTGGGCGCCGAAGGCGAGGGCATGCGGCAGCTCACGCGCAAGACCTGCGACGAGCTCGTGAGCATCCCTATGGCCGGCGCGGTCGAGAGCCTCAACGTCTCGGTGGCCAGCGGCGTGTGCCTGTACGAGGCGCTGCGCCAGCGAACCGCCTAACTTCCCGGCGATCCACCCTTGCGGTGGAAATAGACCAGTTCCGCCACCCGCCGCATCTGCCGCGTGCCCAGCAGGCGGTTGAACATCCAGTCGTTCTGGAAGTGGTCGAAGGCCCAGCGCAGTGTGCGCTTGAGCCTGAAGCCCGGATACCCGCGCACGAACCACGTGGCCGGATCGCCCGCTTCCCTCCGGATGAAGCGCGCCACCGCCTCGCCTGCGCGCTGCCCGTGCAGCAGGGCAGTGTGGATGCCGCCTGCGGTCACCGGCGACACCATGCCCGCCGCATCGCCCACCAGCAGCGCACGTTCGCGCGCCACCACGGGCAGCACGCCGCCGCAGGGGATCATTCCCGCGCGCACCGCGACCGGCGGCGCATCGCCGGGCGTGACTGCCGAGGCGATCTTGCGAAGCAGCGGATCGAGCTTCAGCGCGCCCGGGTCTCCGTGCCCCACGCGGCGCGCCAGCCCGATCTGGCTCACGCCCACGCCTTCGAGCGCCCAGCCGATGTAGCCGGGCGCCAGCTTGCGGTCGATGAAGCAGTGCAGCAGGTCGGGCGCCATCCTCGCGCCCTGGTATTCGTGCTCCACGCCATAGAGAAAGCGCGTGTTGCGCGACAGGCCCAGTGCCTTCGCGACGCGCGAATGCGGGCCGTCGGCGCCGACAAGATATGTGGCCGTGATGCAGGGACCGCGCGTCAGCGGCACTTCCCAGCGGCCATTGAGCCACAGCGCCTGCTCGAACAGCGTGCCGAGTTGCACGTCGACGCCGCAGGCCCGGGCCGAGTCCACCATCCAGTCGAGCAGGGCGGGCGCATCGGTGGCCCAGAACCAGTAACCCGGCGCATGCAGGTCGACGTGATGCATGTCGGGGGCATAGAGCCGTACGCCCTCGATGCGCCGCACCAGCGCGGGCGGCACATCGGCCAGCCAGGGCACGCTGTCGACCGCGTCCTTGACGATGATGCCGGTGGTGTGAAGCTTGGTGCCCGCGGCGGTCTTCTTCTCCAGCACCACCACGCTCAGGCCTGCGAGTGCCGCGGCCCTGGCGCAGGCAAGGCCCGCGAAGCTCGCGCCGACGACGAGCAGGTCGACCTTGATGTTGCCCGTGCCGCTGCCGGCGGAAGAGGCCGGTGCGGGCGCCGTCGAAGCGGCGGAGGGAAGAAGCGGAGCGAAGAGGCTTGGTGATGTATGCATGGGGCCGCTGACTTGAAGCAATGCGCACCGCTTGCCGCGGCGCGCTGCGAAGTTAGCGGCCCTCTGTGCGGGCGGCGTGAAGCCCGCATGAACTCAGGACGCTCAGGACGCTCAGGACGGGTCCTTGCCGCGCGTGCGGCCCACCGCGCTGAAGATGCCGATGCCCAGCAGGATCACCGCACCGATCCCGATGTAGAGCGTGGGCACGCCGGCCACGGAGGCGCCCCATGCGACGCCGGCCAGGAAGATCAGGAAACCGATCATGTAAAGCGCGAAAGACATCGTCGTTCCTCCGAAAGTCTGGATACCTTGCAGTATTCAGGACGAGGCCGCCCGCAGCACCGGCGCGCGCCGGATGTGCATGTGGGAGCCTGCCTACCGCGTGGGTACGCCGATTCCGCGCATCGTCGGCTATTCCGGGCTTGCCACCAGCAGATAACGGCAGGCGCCGCGCCCCAGCGCCTTGAAGACCAGCGGCCGGTCCACGCCGAAGTCCAGGCAATCGCCCGGTGCGAGTTCGAAGCGCTCGTCGCCGTAGTCCACCCGCAGTTCGCCTTCGAGCATCCACAGGCATTGCCGGTATGGCTTGCCGCTCCAGCGTGGGTAGTCGACCTGCACCGAGCGCGGCAGCTCGATCTCGACCATCTCCACGCCGCTGCCCGCCTGGCGCTCGGCTACCTGCCGCCGCAGGTAGCCGGCCTGCGGGTCGCGCCACACCTCCTGCTCGGCGCGCGTGCGCAGCCGCTTCGGTTGCCCTTTCTCCTCGGTCAGCAACTGCGCCAATGGCACGCCGAGCCCGGCGGCCAGCTTGCCCAGCAGCACGGCCGTGGGGCTGCTCTGGGCGCGCTCCACCTTGGAAATCATGGCCTTGCTCACGCCCGAGCGTTCGGCCAGGTCCGCGAGGCTCAAGCCCTGCGACTGGCGCAGCGCCAGCAGGCGGGTGGCGATGAGCAGGTCGATGTTCTGGCCGGAAACTTCGGCGGGGGATGGATCAGGAGATGGATCAGGAGATGAGTCGTTTCTCATATGAGATTATTATTCTCCTATATTGAACGAGATTTCAACGAAGGCCAGCACCATGCGTCTCATCTCCTGCACCGAAGAAGCCCACGCCGCCGCCATCCTGGCCATCCTCAACGAGGCCATCGTCACCTCCACCGCGCTGTATGACTACAAGCCTCGCACGCCCGAGAACATGGTCACGTGGTTCGCCACCAAGCGCGCCAACGGCTTCCCGGTGATCGGCGCCGAGGACGAGAGCGGCAAGCTGCTGGGCTTCGCGAGCTACGGCAGCTTCCGCGCCTTTCCCGCCTACAAGTACACGGTGGAGCACTCGGTCTACGTCGACAGCGCGCACCGCGGCAAGGGACTGGGCCGCACGCTGATGGAGGCGGTCATCGCCGAAGCGGTGGCGCGCGACGTGCACGTGATGGTCGGCGCCATCGACGCGGCCAACGCGGGCAGCATCGCGCTGCACCAGAGCCTGGGCTTCGAACACTCGGGCACGGTGCGCCAGGCGGGTTTCAAGTTCGGGCGCTGGCTCGACGTGGCCTTCTATCAGCGCATCCTCTCGACGCCGCTGAACCCCGTCGACGGTTAGGGCCTGTTCACACTATTTCCGGGGTTGCGTTGGTGCTCCAAGGGGCTGGATGCAAGGCGCCCGTGCGCAGCAAGGCTGGCGCCTTGCAAGCGCGGGCAACGCCGCAGACGGCCCCTTGGAGCACCAACCCTGCGGGAAGGGCAGCCAGGGCGGGCCACTCGGCGTTGCACTCCTAGCGTGTGCGCATGCACACGCGTCGTCGCGCGCCTTGATTGGCCCGCCCTGGCTGCCCTTCGCGACCCCGGAAATAGTGTGAACAGGCCCTAATTCAGCGCGAAGAAGCGCATCACCACCTCGGCCGGATGGCGCACGCCGGCTCCGGTGAACATGCGCTCGTTGATCCATTTCAGCGAAGCCGAGGCAGTTTCGAAGCGCGGGCTGCAGCGGAAGTACACCTGCGACGGGTCGACCGGCTCGCCGCGCAGCAGCCTGCCCATCACCTCGGGCGGGGCGCTGCGCATTGCGCTGTTGTGCACGTAGACCAGGTCGCCCGCATCGGTCTCCAGACCGTAGCGCGCGTCGAGTTCCGAGAGCGTGTCGCTCACGATCAGCTGGAAGTCGCTGCCGCCCGGCAGCACGCGCGCCCGCCACCCGTGGCCGATGGCTTCGCCGCCGACGATCGGCACCACGCGGCGCAATCCGCGCGGGCTGTTGCCCAGCACCTGTGGCACGCCCACCTCGATGCGCAGGTCGGCGAAATGCTCCAGCGTGGGGGCGGCGATGGAATCGAACGCGCTCATCAGGCTGCGGGCTTCGCGGTCTCGGCGCTGGCGCGGTCGAGCATCTCGATGGTGCCTGCGTCCAGCTTCAGCTGCGTCGCGACCACGAGTTCCTCGAGCTGCGCGACGGAGGTCGCGCTGGCAATGGGCGCCGTCACGCCCGGGCGCGCGATCTGCCACGCGATGGCGACCTGGCCCGGCTTGGCGTTGTACTGCTGGGCCACCTTGTCGAGCGCGTCGAGGATGCGCAGGCCGCGCTCGTTGAGGTACTTCTTCGTGGTGTTGGCGCCGCGCGCGCTCTTGGCCGCATCGGCCTCGGTGCGGTACTTGCCGGTGAGGAAGCCGGCCGCCAGCGCGTAGAAGTTGATCACGCCCACTTCGCGCTTGATGCACAGTGGCTCCAACTCGTCCTCGAACACGGCGCGGTCGTACAGGTTGTACAGCGGCTGCAGGCTCTCGTAGCGGGCGATGCCCAGGCGCTCCGACACGTCGAGCGCCTCGGCCAGGCGCGGCGCCGTGTAGTTCGACGCGCCGATCGCGCGCACCTTGCCTTCCTTGATCAGCTTGTCGAAGGCGCCGAGCGTTTCTTCCAGCGGGGTGCTGGCGTCGTCGTCGTGCGACTGGTAGAGGTCGATGTAGTCCGTCTGCAGGCGCTTGAGCGAGGCCTCGACGGCTTCGCGGATGTATTTGGGCGCGAGGCCCACCTTGCCTTCGCCCATCGGCTTGCCGACCTTGGTGGCCAGCACCACGCGGTTGCGCTTGCCGCTTTGCCTGAGCCACTTGCCGATGATGGTTTCCGACTCGCCGCCGGTATGGCCCGGCACCCATGCCGAATACACGTCCGCGGTGTCGACGAAGTTGAAGCCGGCGTCCAGCCAGGCATCGAGCAGCTTGAACGAGGCCGCCTCGTCGACGGTCCAGCCGAACACGTTGCCGCCGAAGGCGAGCGGAGAAACCTGGAGGCCGGAGCGGCCGAGCGGGCGAAGTTGCGACATGTCGATGTGTTCCTGATGAAAGGGGAAGGAAGAACGGTCAGACGAAGCCCACGGCGCCCAGCACAGCCCCGGCGCCGAGCAGCCAGAGCAGGTGGACGCGCGTGCGCCAGACGATAAGCGCGGCGGCGCCGGTCAGCAGCCACAGATGCCACGCGGGCGCATCGCCGGCATGGTTTCCTGCCGCCAGCACCCAGCCGGTGGCGATCAGCAGCCCGACCACCACGGGCGCCATGCCCTGCTTGAAGGCGCGAACCTCGCGGCGCGTGCGATTGCGGTGGCCCCAGCGGGTGGCGAAGTAGGTGAGGGTGGTGCTCGGCAGCATGATGCCCAGCATCGTGACCAGTAGTCCGAAGAGGCCGAGCACCCAGGCGTGCGGCCCGGCGCCGATTCCGCCGCCCGCGTTGAGCCCCACGTTCCAGCCCATCAGCGCCACGAACAGCACGTTGGGTCCGGGGGCGGCCTGCGCGATGGCGACCGAGGAGCTGAACTGCGCATCGGTGAGCCAGCCGTGCTGCGTGACGAGGTAGCGGTGCATGTCGGGCACCGTGGTGATGGCGCCGCTGATCGACAGCAGCGACAGCAGCATGTACTGCCCGAAGAGGGCCAGCCAGTCGTGCCATTGCATCGCGATGGTCATGGGGCGATCCTCTTCCAGGTCCAGATGCAGGCCACGCCGCCGACCACCAGCAGCACCCAGCCCAGCGGAATCTTCAGCACCGCGATGGCCACGAACACCAGCGCCATGATGACCAGGCAGGTCGCGAAGCCCAGCGGGTGCTTGCGCAGCTGGGGCACCAGCTTGACGCCCGTGGCGGCGATGAGCCCGCCCGACACGGCCCCCATGCCGCGCAGCGCGGCCGCCACCTGCGGGTTGCCGGCGTAGTGCGCGTACAGCACGGCCAGCGCGAGGATCACCACCAGCGGAATGGTCAGCATGCCCGCCACCGCCGCCAGTGCGCCGCGCAGGCCGAAGTAGCGGTCGCCGATCATCAGCGCGAGGTTGATCACGTTGGGCCCCGGCATCACCTGCGCCACGGCCCAGTCCTCGAGAAACTGCTCGGGCGTGAGCCATTTCTTCTTTTCGACCATCTCGCGCTGGACGATGGCGAGAACCCCGCCGAAGCCCTGCAGCGCGAGCCATGTGAACGAAACAAAAAGGTCGCGCGGCGACTGGGGATGGGCTGCGGGGGGAGACGGTTGCATGTCGAGCGATTATCGTAGGCGGGCATCCAGCTGCTTCAAGCGTTTCACGGAGGACATTCCAGCATGGTCACGCAAATGGTCACGCAATTGCGCGCGCTCTTCGATCTCTGCCGCCGGGCCTTCAATTCGTGGTCCAACGACTACGCTCCGAGTATGGGCGCGGCGCTGGCCTACTACACGGTGTTCTCGATCGCGCCGCTGCTCTTGATCGTGATCGCTGTGGCGGGCCTGGTCTTCGGGCAGGAGGCCGCGCGCGGCGAGATCTTCGCGCAGCTCTCGGGCCTGATGGGCGAGCAGGGCGCGGCCGCCGTGCAGGGCATGCTCAAGGCCGTGAACAAGCCGACCGAGGGCATCGTGGCCACGGTGGTCGGCATCGGGCTGCTGGTGGTCGGCGCCACCACGGTCTTCGGCGAACTGCAGGATGCGCTCGACCGCATCTGGCGCGCGCCGGCGCGCACCAACACCAAGGGGCTGTTCAACATGCTGCGCGTGCGGCTGCTGTCGTTCAGCATGATCATGGGCATCGGCTTCCTGCTCATGGTGTCGCTGGTGGCGAGCGCGGCGCTCGCCGCGCTGGGCAAGTGGTGGTCGCCGATGTTCGGCGCCTGGGAGACGACGGCGCAGGTCGTCAACTTCGTCTTCAGCTTCGCGATGGTGACGGTGATCTTCGCGATGATCTACAAGATCATGCCGCGCGTGAAGGTGCAGTGGCGCGACGTGTGGGTGGGCGCGGCGGTGACGGCGCTGCTGTTCACCGTGGGCAAGCACCTGATCGGCCTGTACATCGGCAAGAGCAGCGTGGCCTCTGGCTATGGCGCGGCGGGGTCGCTGGTGGTGGTGCTGGTGTGGGTGTACTACTCGGCGCAGATATTCCTGCTGGGCGCGGAGTTCACCTGGGTCTATGCGCGCACCTATGGCTCGATGAAGGACATGAAGGACCTGCCCGAGCTGAACCCGTCCCCCACGCGCGAAGCGCCGCTGCCGCACAACGACGACTGACCGGCGCTGCCTTGCAGGCGGCTCAGCCTGCGAAGCCGCCTTCGTCCAGGAACTTCTGTTCTTCCGGGGTGCTGGCGCGCCCCAGCATCCTGTTGCGGTGCGGAAAGCGGCCGAAGCGCGCGACGATGTCGCGGTGCAGCACGGCGAAGCGCTGGGTGTTGTCGTCGAGCGCGGCGTTGAGCTCCACCGAGCGCTCCTGCTCGGCCAGCACTTCCGAGTGCATGAAGGGCAGGTAGAAGAAACGTTGCAGCACGGGCTCGCACTGGCGATCGAAGCCCCCCTCGATCGCGGCCTTGGCCACGGCCAGCGCCCGGCCATCGGTGGCCAGCATGTGCGGATTGCCGCGCCAGGCGTTGCGCGGGAACTGGTCGAGCAGCACCAGCAGGGCCAGCGCACCCTGGGCGTCGGCCGCCCAGTGGTCGAGCTCGCCGCGGGCTGCGGCCTGGTGTGCTTCGGCGAAGCGGGAGATGAAGTCGGCGTCGAAGGCGTCGTTCTTGGCGAACCAGCGCTCGGGGCCGGCTTCGCTCCAGAAACCGACCACGTCGCGGGCCGAAGGGACTGCAGGGGCTGAAGAAGTCATCGACACATTCTCTTTCAGGTTGTGCACGCCGGGCCAAGTCGGGGCGATGGCCGACAGGAAAGGGCCCAGGGAGCTGCCTATGCTGTGGACGCTTTCACAACCAGGAGATCAAGCTCATGACCCAATATCGCTCTCTTTTGCGTGCGGCTCTCGTCGCCGGCGTTGCCAGCGCCGCGCTGGCCGGCTGCGGAATGATGTCGAAGTCGAACGTCGCGAGCTTCAGCGGTGCGATGAACGCGGCCAGCGAAGTCCCGCCGAACATGACGCGCGGCACCGGCATGGCCGAGGCCTGGCTCAACCGCGACACCAACGTGCTCAAGTACAAGATCACCTACTCCGGCCTGAGCGGCCCGGCCACCATGGCGCACTTCCACGGCCCGGCCGCGGCGGGCGCCAATGCCGGCGTGGTGCTGCCTTTCGCCAACCCGGCCAGCCCGATCGAGGGCCAGGCCACGCTCACGCCGGCACAGGCGGCCGACCTGTCGGCGGGCAAGTGGTACGCCAACATCCATACGGCCGCGAATCCGGGCGGCGAGATCCGCGGGCAGATGCTGCCGAAGATGTGAAATCGTTCCAGGGGCAACAACCCCTGGTCAGGTTTGTGTCTCGGGGGTGGTGTCAAATGAACGCATGACGACGACACCCCCGAAGAAGAAAACCCGTGCCGCCTCCACCGCTTCTAGGAAGCCCCTCGACCCCTTCGCCTCGCGCCGCGAGGACATGCGCACCGCCCGCAAGGCGCTGGTGCTGCAGGGCGGGGGGGCGCTCGGCGCCTACCAGGCCGGCGTGTACGCGGCGCTCAGCGAGACCGAGCTGCAGCCGCACTGGATCGCAGGCGTCTCCATCGGCGCCATCAATGCAGCGCTGATCGCGGGCAACGCGCAGGAAAACAGGGTCGACCGGCTGCGCGAGTTCTGGCACCTCGTGTCTTCGGGGCCTTCGCAGCGACTGCCTTCGTGGCTGGGCGACCGGGCCACGCAGAACCAGTACAGCGCCACCATGGCCTCGCTGGTGGGCATTCCTGGCTTCTTCGAACCGCGCTATTCGCCAGCCTTCCTGATGGGCGGCGCCGCGCCGCTTCTGAGCTACTACGACACCTCGCCGCTGAAGTCCACGCTGGAGCGGCTCGTCGACTTCGACCGCATCAACGCCTGCGAGGCCCGCTTCAGCGTGGGCGCGGTGAACGTGCGCACCGGCAACTCGGTGTACTTCGACAACACGCGCCAGCGCATCGGGCCCGAGCACATCATGGCCAGCGGCGCGCTGCCGCCGGGCTTCGCGCCGGTGAGCATCGACGGCGACGACTACTGGGACGGCGGCATCGTCTCGAACACGCCGCTGCAATACGTGCTCGACACGCACCCGCGCAACGAGCCGCTGGTGGTGCTGCAGGTCGACCTGTTCAACGCGCGCGGCGAGATGCCCCGCACCATGGCGGGCGTGCTGGAGCGGCAGAAGGACATCACCTACTCGAGCCGCACGCGCATGAACACCGACGCGCTGGCCGCCAACATGAACCTGCAGCAGGCGATTGCCGACCTGATTTCCAAGCTGCCCGCCAGCCTGCGCAACGACCCGAGCGTGCACGAGGTGCAGTCGCAGCTCACGCACGAGCCCATCGACATCTTCCACCTGATCTACCGCGACAAGCCCTACGAGCTGGAGTCGAAGGACTACGAGTTCTCGCGCGCCGCGGTGGAAGAGCACTGGGAGGCCGGCGCGCGCGACATGCGCGTGACGCTGGCGCACCCGGAGACGCTGCGCGCCGACGCCACGGTCAACGGCGTGACCACCTTCGACCTCGGCGAGCACGGCTCGGGGCGCGTCAAGCGGCCGGGGTTGTCGCGCTGACTTGTCGGGCCGAGTCGCGCGGCGATTCAGCCCCGGCTAAGAAACCAGCGCGAGACTGGGCCGTCATTTCACCGCTTCAGCTTCACCAGGAGGAAATGTTTGCATCATGAACATTGAAGACGTGCGACGAACGGCATTCGCGATGCCGCTGACCAGTCCGGCCTTTCCGCCAGGGCCTTACCGCTTCACCAGGCGCGAATTCCTGATCATCACGTACCGCACCGACATGGATGCCCTGCGCGCCGTGGTGCCCGAGCCGCTCGAAGTGGTCGAGCCGCTGGTCAAGTACGAATTCATCCGCATGCCCGATTCGACCGGCTTCGGCGACTACACCGAGTCGGGCCAGGTCATCCCGGTGCAACTGCGCACCGCCAAGGGCGTGGAGAAGGGGGCGTACGTGCACGCGATGTACCTGAACGACCATCCGCCCATTGCCGGTGGGCGCGAGCTCTGGGGCTTTCCGAAGAAGCTCGCCTCTCCGGTGCTCGACTACGAGACCGACGTGGTGGTCGGCACGCTCGACTACGGCAAGGTGCGCGTGGCCAAGGCCACGATGGGCTTCAAGCACCGCACGCTCGACCCCGCGCCCATCCTCGCGGGCATCGCGCAGCCGAATTTCCTGCTCAAGATCATTCCGCACGTCGACGGCACGGCGCGCATCTGCGAGCTGGTGCGCTATCACATGGTCGACGTGACGCTGCACGGCGCGTGGGGCGGGCCCGGCTCGCTCGAACTGCATCCGCATGCGCTCGCGCCGGTGGCCGATCTGCCAGTGCGCAAGGTGGAGTCGGCGGTGCACTACATCGCGGACATGACGCTCGCGCTCGGCACCGTCGAACACGATTACCTCGCCTGATTCTTGCTGGCGGCTTCAGGTCGCCGGCTTTCCAACCCCAACCCTCAAGGACATCACCATGCAACTCAAGGACAAGGTCGCCTACATCACCGGCTCGGCCAGCGGCATCGGCAAGGAAATCGCCATCCTGTTCGCGCAGGAAGGCGCCAAGATCATCATCGCCGACCTCAACAAGGAAGCGGCCGACGCCACCGCGGCCGAACTCAAGGCCACTGGCGCGCAAGCCATCGGCGTGGGCGTGGACGTGACGAACGAAGACCAGGTCAACGCCTCGGTGGAAGAGGGCGCCGCGGCCTTCGGCGGCATCGACATCCTCATCAGCAACGCCGGCATCCAGATCGTGCATCCGGTGGAGGAGTTCAGCTTCGCCGACTGGAAGAAGATGCTGGCCATCCACCTCGACGGCGCCTTCCTCACCACCAAGGCCTGCCTGAAGCACATGTACGCACAGGGCCGCGGCGGCAGCGTGATCTACATGGGCTCGGTGCACTCCAAGGAGGCTTCGCTGCTGAAGGCGCCCTACGTGACGGCCAAGCACGGCCTCATCGGCCTGGCCAAGACGGTCGCGAAGGAAGGCGCCAAGCACGGCGTTCGCGCCAACGTGATCTGCCCGGGCTTCGTGCGCACGCCGCTCGTCGAGAAGCAGATTCCCGAACAGGCGAAGACGCTGGGCATCACCGAGCAGGAAGTCATCAAGAACGTGATGCTGAAGGAGACGGTCGACGGCGAGTTCACGACCACGGAAGACGTGGCGCGCGTGGCGCTGCTGTTCGCGGGCTTCCCCACCAATGCGCTCACCGGCCAGTCGCTCGTCGTGAGCCACGGCTGGTTCATGCAATAAGCGGCAGACGCTACAGCTTCAGCTCCCAGGTCTCGCCCACCAGCGGCGTGCCGTATCCCTCATGCGGCTCGGAACCTGTGAGCTCGAAGCCGCGGCTGGCGTAGATGCCGCGTGCAGCGGTCAGGCAGCTGTTGGTCCACAGCACCATCTTGCGGTAGCCCTTCAGGCGCGCGAAGGCGATGCACTCGTCCACCAGCTTGCCGCCCAGCCCCAGCCCGCGCGCGCCGGGCGTGAGGATGAGAAGCCGCAGCTGCGCCACTGTGGCCGACTTGCGCACCACGAAGATCGAGCCCACCCGCTCGCCGTTGAGCTCGGCGATCCAGCAGCGCTCCCATTCGGGCTGGAACTTGAGCAGGAACTCGCCTGCGATGCTTGCGACGAGCGCCTCGAAGGTGCTGTTCCAGCCGTATTCACGTGCGTAGATTTCGCCGTGCTGCTGCACCACCCAGCCGATGTCGCCGGGGCCGGGGTCGCGCAGGATGGCGGCCTGCGGCTTCGCGGGCGGCGCCTCGGGGTCGAGCAGCGACTGCACCGTGCCCATGGCGTGCACCAGCTGCTGGCGCTGCGCAGGTGCGAGCGTGGCGAGCAGGGCGGCAGCCTCCTCGCGTGATTTCTGCTGCAGCGGCGCGAACGCGGCATGGCCCGCGTCGGTCAGGCGCAGCACGCTCTGGCGCGCGTCGCGCGGATGCGGCTCGCGCACCAGCCAGCCCTCGTTCTCGAAGCGGCGCAGGATGCGGCTGAGGTAGCCGGCGTCCAGCCCGAGGTCTCGCCCGATCTCGCTCGCGACGGCCGTTTCGCGGTGCGCGAGCTCGTACAGCACGCGTACGTCGGTCAGCGACATGGCGCTGCCAAGGTAGGGGTCCAAGGCGCCGATGCGGCGGGTGTAGAAGCGGTTGAACTGCCGGACCGCCTTGACGGCAGCGGTATCGATGGGCGGCGAAGATGTGGACATGGTTGTCATTGTCATTCAGTTATTTGACTTTGGCAATCAAATTGGCGAGGCATGAGTCCTTCGGGAAAGTCCGGTCACAGGTCACACGGGGCGACAGGCATGGTGGAAAACCCTAAAATCGAGGGTTGCCCACAACGGCGCTCCCGCGGCGCTGTCAACTCCCACCGATGAACGCTCCCGTCGACGTCTCCTTCTTCGCGCGTGCCGCCAAGCCGCTGACCAGCTACCGCAAGTACTGGGCGGCGCGTTTCGGCACGGCGAAATTCCTGCCGACCTCGCGCAAGGAGATGGAAGCGCTCGGCTGGGACAGCTGCGACATCATCGTCGTCACGGGCGACGCCTACGTCGACCATCCCAGCTTCGGCATGTCGGTGATCGGCCGCATGCTGGAAGCGCAGGGCTTCCGCGTGGGCATCATCGCGCAGCCCGACTGGCAGAGCGCCGAGCCTTTCAAGGCGCTGGGCAAGCCGAACCTGTTCTTCGGCGTCACCGCCGGCAACATGGATTCGATGATCAACCGCTACACGGCCGACCGGAAGATCCGCAGCGACGATGCCTACACGCCCGGCGACGTCGGCGGCGCTCGCCCCGACCGTGCGGCCATCGTGTATTCGCAGCGCTGCAAGGAAGCCTGGAACGACGTGCCGATCATCCTCGGCGGCATCGAAGGCTCGCTGCGCCGCATCGCCCACTACGACTACTGGTCGGACAAGGTGCGCCGCTCCATCGTGGTCGATGCCAAGTGCGACCTGCTGCTGTACGGCAACGCCGAGCGCGCCATCGTCGAGATCGCGCACCGCCTGGCGGCCAAGGAGCCGGTGCAGCAGATCACCGACGTGCGCGGCACCGCCTTCGTGCGCCGCGAAACGCCTGAGGGCTGGTTCGAGATCGACTCCACCAGCGTCGACGAGCCCGGCCGCGTCGAGGCGCACGTCAATCCGTACCTGATGGTGTCTGACCAGGCCAAGGCCAACGGCGCCACCTGTGCCAAGGAAGACGAGGCCGAGGCGGTGGCCAAGGCGGCCGAAGCCGCCGGCTCGTCCGCGGTCAACCCCGCCATCAAGCCGCTGAACTTCGTGCCGAACCCCGCGCTGCAGGGCAAGGGCAAGACCAAGGTGCCGCCGCGCGAGCGCTCGGTGATCCGCCTGCCTTCGTACGAGCAGGTGCGCAGCGACCCGGTGCTCTATGCGCACGCCAACCGCGTGCTGCACCTGGAGACCAACCCCGGCAACGCCCGCGCGCTGGTGCAGGCGCACGGCGAAGGCACCACGGCGCGCGACGTGTGGATCAACCCGCCGCCCATTCCGCTGACCACGGCCGAGATGGACCACGTGTTCGACCTGCCGTACGCGCGCAGCCCGCATCCGTGCTACGCCGACGAGAACGGCAGCCACGACGGCGCGACCAAGATCCCCGCGTGGGAAATGATCCGCTTCAGCGTGAACATCATGCGCGGCTGCTTCGGCGGCTGCACCTTCTGCTCGATCACCGAGCACGAGGGCCGCATCATCCAGAGCCGCTCGGAAGACTCGATCATCAAGGAGGTCGAGGCCATCCGCGACTCGGTGAAGGGCTTCACCGGCACCATCTCCGACCTCGGCGGCCCCACGGCCAACATGTACCGCATCGGCTGCAAGTCGCCCGAGATCGAGGCCGCCTGCCGCAAGCCGAGCTGCGTGTACCCGGGCATCTGCCAGAACCTCAACACCAACCACGACCCGCTCATCAAGATCTACCGCCGGGCGCGCGCGCTCAGGGGCATCAAGAAGATCCTGATCGGTTCCGGCCTGCGCTACGACCTGGCCGTGCAGTCGCCCGAGTACGTGAAGGAGCTGGTGCAGCACCACGTCGGCGGCTATCTCAAGATCGCGCCCGAGCACACCGAGCAGGGCCCGCTCACGAAGATGATGAAGCCCGGCATCGGCAGCTACGACAAGTTCAAGCAGATGTTCGAGAAGTACTCGGCCGAGGCGGGCAAGAAGCAGTACCTCATCCCGTACTTCATCGCCGCGCATCCGGGCACGAGCGACGAGGACATGATGAACCTCGCGATCTGGCTCAAGAAGAACGGCTTCCGCGCCGACCAGGTGCAGACCTTCTACCCGAGCCCGATGGCCACGGCCACCGCGATGTACCACTCCAACCGCAACCCGCTGCGCAAGATCACGCGCGAGAGCGAGACGGTGGACATCGTGCGCGGCGACAAGCGCCGCCGCCTGCACAAGGCCTTCCTGCGCTACCACGACGCCAACAACTGGCCGCTGCTGCGCGAGGCGCTGAAGTCGATGGGTCGCGCCGACCTGATCGGCAACGGCAAGCACCACCTCATCCCGACCTGGCAGCCGCTGACCGATGGCGGCTACACCAGCGCGCGGCGCAAGAACTCGACGGCGGCTCCGGCAACCGCCAAGGCCGCGCCGGTCAAGCTGGCACCGGTGAAGCCCTCCAAGGGCCGCATCCTCACGCAGCACACCGGCCTGCCGCCGCGCGACAACGGTTCGGGTTCGGGGCCAGCCACGCGCAAATCGGCCGGCCCGGTGCGCGGCAACATCCGCAAGCCGCGCTGAGCGGCGCCTACAGCGCCGGCACGAGCTTGCCGACCCAGGCTCCGACGGCCGCCAAGTGCGCCAGCACGGTGGCCCAGTAGACGGCCATGAAGTTTGTCTTGCTCACCTTGTGGCGGAACAGCCGCTGCGCGATCCACGCGCCTGGCCAGCCGCCGGCCAGCGATAGCAGGTGCAAGGTGTTCTCCGCAGTACGCCAGCGGCCCGCCTGAGCCGCGTTCTTGTCGAAGCCGTAGACGAAGAAGGTCAGCAGGCTGAGCAGCAGCAACACGCCGAGCGCGATCGGCGGGATTCGCCCGGTCCACACGCCGTAGCCGAGCAGCGCGGCGTACCCGACGAGCAGCAGCGCCATCGGCAGCGAGGACGAGGCTGAACGGGGAGAGCGACGTTGCGGTTGCTGCTGCTGGCGTCGTTGCGGGCGCTGCTGCTGTGCTCCGGCTGCTCGGACCGCCACCGCGCGCGGCCCCTTGCCGCCCACATGGATCTCCTCGAAGTCCAGCCGCATGCCGACCTGCGGCGCGGTGCCACGTTCCGAGAAGTCGCGCAGGTGCACGAACACGTCGGCGGAGATTTCGGGACAGCGGATGAAGCCGAAGCCCCGGTCCTTCTCCCATCGAACGAGCGTGCCCTGGCGTTTCATCGCCGGGATTCTCGCCGCTATGCGTACTGCATCTCCCCATTGCCGAAGGACCAGTTCTCCTTCGCCACTTCGACAAGGTTGATGAACACGTCCTCGCGCCGGATGCCCAGCTGGCCGTGCAGGTCGTCGGCCACGCGCCTGTAGAAGGCCTTCTTCATCTCGGTGGTGCGCCCCTGGTTCAGCGTGATCTGGATCAGCACGAAGCCCGGCGAGTACGCCACGCCGAGGTAGCTCGCCGGATGCACCAGTTCGTGCGGGGCATGCCGCGTGATGACCTGGAACTTGTCGTGCTCCGGCACGTTGATGGTGTCCCGCATGGCCTGGTAGACGAGGTCCCCGATGGCCGGGCCCAGGGTTTCGGGGCTGTCGCTGGAAAGCTCGATCCGCACGAGTGGCATGTGCTGTTCCTTGAAAAAGTCTTGGACGCATAAGATACGCGACATGGTCCGCCATCTTTCTCCCCCGTCCGTCGTCCGCTGCTGAAGCGCGCCTCGCGCTCAGACCCAAGCGGTTGCCGCCAGCCCCGTGCCTCCTCGGCCGGCCGGCGGCTCGGATGGTCACGCCCGCTGCCTGAACCCCGGTCCTGAAGCGACCGGCCATGGCGGGCGTCATGGAGAAAGAACTTTCATCAATGAACGCAAGAACGTCTGCCGCCCTGGCCTGGGGCGGCGTGCTGCTGGCTGGCGCCCTCTGGGGCGGTGGTGCGCTGGTGGCGCAATTCCTGATCGATGGCGGCATCGCGCCGCAGAGCCTGTCGCTGGCGCGCTTCGCCCTCGGGCTGCCGTTGCTGTGGTGGCTGCATTGGCGGGCGCCGGCGATGCCCGGTGCCGGCTGGGCCGATCTGAGCAGCCGGGAGCGGTCGCAGATGCTCGCCACGGGCGCCGCAATGGCGCTCAACGTGAGCTGCTGGTTCGCCGGCATCGTGCACCTGGGGGCGGCGCTGCCAACCGTCATCTCCATTTGCTGCGCGCCGGTGATCGTCACGCTGGTGTCGGTGCTGCGCGGCTATGAGCGCCTCGGCCGCAGGCTGATCGCCGGCCTGCTGCTCGCGCTGGCCGGCGTGCTGCTGCTGGTGATGCCCGCCGGAGGATGGGGCCCGCTGACCCCGGGGCATGCGGCCGGCGTCGCCTGGTCGCTGGGCTCCGCTTTCTGCTACGCGATGGTGGTGCTGGGCAACGCGCGCATGCCGGCGCGGGTGCCGGCCGTCACGGCCTCGGCCTGGGGGATGACGGCCGCGGCGCTCTGCATGCTGGCCGTGGCGCTGCCTTCGGGCATCACCTGGCCGTCCGGCGGCGCTCAATGGCTGGGCGTGGGCTACACGGGCGTGGTGACGACCTC
Source organism: Variovorax sp. V15 (assembly GCF_041154425.1). NCBI lineage: Bacteria > Pseudomonadati > Pseudomonadota > Betaproteobacteria > Burkholderiales > Comamonadaceae > Variovorax > Variovorax sp. V15. Next base: position 3,888,349 of record NZ_AP028659.1, on the reverse strand, counting down.
GGTGGCCTACCTGGCCTTCGCCTGGGGCGCGCGGCGGCTGTCGCCGACGGCGGCGGTGGTCGGCACGCTGATCGAGCCGCTGGTGGCCGCCTTGCTGGCGGCGGCACTGTTCTCGCAGGCGATGACGCCGCGCCAGTGGGCCGGGGCCCTGCTGCTGGCTGGCGCGATGCTGCTGCTGGTGCGGCGCAGCAAGCCCGCGCAGTCCGACTGAAGGCGAGGGCGGGGCGCTCCGTTGTATGGTGTGGCCCCATGAGCAGCACCATGAGCACCGTGAGCAGTTCGCCCCACCCGCCGGCTCCATGGACACGCATCCTGGCTGCGGCGGCGCTGCTGCTTTTCGCGGCCTGCCCGATGCAGTCTTCGTTCGCGGCCCCGGCGGAGAACTCTTCCGCCCAGGCGCTGCGCGCCACCTACCAGCGCCTGAGCGACAAGCTGAACCGCAGCAGCTTCGGCCGGCCCGTGCAGCTCGATTCCATGGAGACGGCGGACGGCCTCCAGGGCGACGTCTACGCCGTGGTCGAGCATCCGCTCGCCGAGATCAGCACCGCACTCAAAGGCTCCGCGCATTGGTGCGAGGTGCTGACCCTGCACGTCAACAACCGGCGCTGCAGCGTCGCCAGCGGCCCTCAGGGAAGCGAGATGCTCACGCTCTATGTGGTGCGGCGCTACGACAAGCCTGTCGACCAGGCCTTCGAGCTGCCCTTCGTCTACCGGGTCAGCGGCAATTCGCCCGATCACCTGCTGGTGGAGCTTTCCGCCGAAAGCGGCCCGCTGGGCACCAGCAACTACCGAGTGACACTCGAGGCGGTAGCGCTCGACGAGCGCAAGAGCTTCCTGCACTTCAGCTACAGCTACGACCACAACACGATGGTGCGGCTGGGCACCATGGCCTATCTGGCGACCTTCGGCAGCGACAAGGTGGGCTTCACCGTGGTCGGCAAGACGCCCGAGGGCCAGCCCGACTACATCCGCGGCCTGCGCGGGCTGGTGGAGCGCAATGCGATGCGCTACTTCCTGACGCTCGACGCCTACCTCTCGGCGCCGGGGCCGGACCAGGCCGAGCGCCGCCAGCGCCGCTGGTTCGCGGGTGCCGAGCAGTACCCGCGCCAGCTGCATGAGATCGATCTGGACACGTATCTCGCGCTCAAGCGCGAAGACCGGCAGCGCGACGGCGCCGCCCGCTGAGCCCGATCGGCCGGATCAGTCGGCCAGCGTGAGCAGCGGCACGTCGCGCTCGCGGCTCATGGCCTCGAGTTCGGCGCGCGTGCGCGTCAGCAGCCAGGCCGCCAGCGCTTCGCGCGTGGCCGGCGCCAGCATGTCGCGCGAGGCGATCTGCGCGGCCTCGCAGAGCCGGTCGGCGAAATGCGGCTCCAGCGCCGCCACCGCCACGCGGCCGTCGGCGCAGGGATAGACGCGGTAGCCCGCGTGCGCGCCGCCGACCGTGCCCGAAGGCTGCGTCAGGCCCCAGGTGCGCGGCAGGGCGAGCCAGTCGGCTGAGGCGTTCAGTGCCACCTCCAGGTACACGCCGCCCGCCTTTCGCGAGCGCAGCAGCATGGCCTTGAGCACCGCCTCGCTGGCGAGCAGGGCGCCGCCCATGTCGGCGTAGAGCGTGGGCGGCAGCTCGGTGCCGGTGACGAGGCCGCTTTCGGCGAGGTAGGTGAGGTCGTGGCCCGGCTCCTCGGCGCGCTCGCCCGGCGCGCCGACGATGGCTACCTGCGACAGCGAGGGATGGCGCGCCTGCAGCGTGGCCCAGTCGAGCTTCAGCTTGGCGAGCGCCGAGGGGCGGAACGAGGTGAGCAGCACGTCGGTGGAGGCAAGCTCGGTGTGCAGCAGCTGCTGGCCGGCATCGGTCTTCAGGTCGAGGGTACGGACCTCGATGCCCTCGTGCAGCGCGGCGTAGGCAGGGCGGTTGTAGAGCCCCATCGGATCGCCGCCCGGCGGCTCCAGCTTCAGGCAGGTGGCGCCCATTCGGCGGCAGCGCAGCAGCGCGGCGGGCCCGGGCAGGTTCAGCGCGAGGCTGAGGACGCGAACGCCCTCCAGCGGTGCGAAGGCTTGATCGTCGGCGGGGCTCGGCATCGGTCGTCGTCTCCGGAAGAATCGTTTCGCGCATTCTCGCCCGAGGGGCGGAGCCACCTCACGCAAGCCGCGAAAGCACGGCACGCGTAGCATGTGCCGGTGGCGGCGCGTGCCGCCTCCCATCGACCAAGGAGACGAATCATGTTCGAAGCTTCCCTCATGAGCGGCCAGCGCATCCTGGTGACCGGCGGCGGCACCGGCCTGGGCCGGTCGATGGCCGAGCGCTTCCTGAGCCTCGGCGCCGACGTGGCCATCTGCGGCCGGCGCCAGTCGGTCTGCGAGGAGACCGCGGCCGAGTGGCGCAAACAGTTTCCGCAGCGGCGCATCGACACCTTCGGCGTGGACATCCGCATCGCCCAGCAGGTCGACGAGATGGTCGAGAGCCTGTTCCAGAGCGGCGGCCTCACGGGGCTGGTGAACAACGCGGCGGGCAACTTCGTCTCGCCCACCGAGGCCCTCTCGCCGCGCGCCTTCGACGCCATCGCCAACATCGTGTTCCACGGCAGCTTCTACGTGACGCAGGCGGTGGGCAAGCGCTGGGTGGCGCAGGCCAAGTCCGGCGAATGGAAGCCAGGCGATGCTTTCCGCAGCGTGATGAGCATCATCGTCACCTGGGTCGACAACGGCAGCCCGTACGTGGTGCCCTCGGCCATGAGCAAGGCCGGCATCGAGGTCATGACCAAGTCGCTCGCGGTCGAATGGGCGCGCCACGGCATCCGCCTGAACGCCGTCGGGCCCGGCGAGATTCCGACGGAAGGCATGAGCAAGCGCCTGAACCCCGGCGAGGAGCCCGGCGCGCGCAGCAAGCAGAACAACCCGATGGCGCGCACCGGCCGCATGAGCGAGCTGCAGAACCTCGCTTCCTTCCTGATGGCGCCGGGCCAGTGCGACTGGCTCACCGGCCAGAGCATCATGATGGACGGCGGCAACGCGCTGGCCACCGGCGGCAACTTCTACGAGCTGCGCCAGTGGAGCGACGCCGACTGGCTGGCCGCGCGCGAACGCATCGAGGCGCAGAACCAGAAGGACAAGGCGCAGCGCTGAAGGCTGCCGTCTATTGCTTATTTCTTCGGCGGCCTGGCCGCGTGCACGGTGACCCGCTTGTTCACCGGACTGGACAGCACCAGCGAAGTTGTCACCGAGCCATCGACCGCCAGCGCGTCAACCACGCGCTCCAGGTCGGCCGGCTCGGCGATCGCGCAGCGCACGAAGAAGCAGTCTTCGCCGGTCACGCGGTCGGCGCTCAGCACCTCGGGCATGGCCTCGAACAGCTTCAGGTATTTGGCGATGCCCGCATGCGTGGTGTCGATGCGGATGATGGCCTGCAGCCCCACGCCCAGCGCGCGCAGGTTGACGCGCGCGCCGTAGCCCTCGATCACGCCGGCCTCTTCCAGCTTGCGCACGCGCTCGCTCATCGCCGGCTGCGACAGGCCGATGCGCTTGCCGATGGCGGCCAGGCTCTGGCGCGCGTCGGTCTGCAGCGCTTCGAGGATCAGGCGGTCTTTCTTGTCGATGTTCATGGAGCGGAGTCGGCAGGGCGCATGGCCGCCGATGGTTGATCGGTTTGCGGCCGTCATTTTCGATGTCTTGCCATTCGGCGCTACCGCTGTGGCGGGTATCGTGGGCCGCCTTCCAGGAGAAAACTTCCATGCAACTCATCGGCATGCTCGACTCACCCTATGTGCGGCGCACCGCCATTTCTCTTCGCCTGCTCGGCGTTCCCTTCGAACACCGCTCGATTTCCGTCTTCAGCACCTTCGAGCAGTTCAGCGCCATCAACCCGGTGGTGAAGGCGCCAACGCTGGTGTGCGACGACGGCTCGGTGCTGATGGACTCGACGCTGATCATCGACTACGCCCAGGCGCTCAGCGGGCGCAGCCTGGTGCCGGCAGACCCGGCGCGGCGGCTGCGCGAGCTGCGCCTCACGGGGCTCGCGCTCGCGGCCTGCGAGAAGACGGTGCAGATCGTCTACGAGCGCAAGCTGCGTCCGGCCGAGAAGCTGCACCAGCCGTGGATGGACCGTGTGCAGGGCCAACTCGCCGCTGCGTATTCGGCGCTCGAACGCGAGATCGCTGCCGAGCCGCTGCCGGCCAGCGAAGAGACGATGACGCAGGCGGGCATTTCGACGGCCGTGGCCTGGGCGTTCACGCAGTTGCTGACGCCCGATGCGATTTCGCCGACCGACTTCCCTGTGCTGGCTGCGTACTCCGCGCAGGCAGAGCGGCTGCCGGTTTTCGTCGGCGCGCCGATGGTCTGAGCGGAATCAGTCGACGATCTTCGCGCCGCGCTCCGCGAGCAGGCTGCGCAGCACCGAGCGGTGGCATCGCGACTCCTCCTCGCAGTAGCAGCCCACCGAGAGTGATGCGCCGTGCGACAGCGCGGCCAGCAGGTCGAGGCTGCGGCTCGCATCGGGCTCGGCCATCTCGGACTTGAACTTGCGCACGAAGGCGTTCCACTGCGCGGGCGATTCCTCTTTCTGGGCTTCCTGTGCCTGCTTCATCGCCTCGACGGAGGGCGCGAGGTTGGGATACCACACGTCGTACCAGTCCTGCGAAGCGAACTCGGTCTTCGGAACGCCGCGCGGCGGACGGCGCACGGTGCCGACGCGCAAGCCTTCGCCGGGAGCGCGGGGAGTGCCGAGGCGGACGATGCGGATGCTCATGGTGCGTTTCCCTTTTCTCTGCTGGTGCTTGTCTCAGGTGCCGACGATACCGCCGTCGCGCCGCCGTATCGCCAGCGTCGCCGAGCGCGGCCGGGCGCTGCCCGGCGTGGTGCCGTCGGGCCAGACGCTGTTGGGTTTTGTGTCGCCGTCGTCGCGCGCCTCGCCCGGATGCTGGATGTTGACGAACAGCGTGCGGCGGTCGGGCGTGACCACGCAGCCTGTGATCTCGCAGCCGTTGGGCCCCGTCAGGAAGCGCTTGATGCGGCCCGAGGCCGGGTCGGCGCACAGCATCTGGTTGTTGCCCAGCGCGGTGTAGGGCGGCTTGCCGATCACCTGGCCGCTCATGTCGGTCTGGATCCAGAGCAGGCCGCCGCGGTCGAAGTGCAGGCCATCGGGGGCGCCGAAGGCGTCGGCGCTGGCCGAGGGGTAGCGCGCGCCGCTGCCGGGTTGCGCGGGGTCGCCCGCCAGCGCGAAGTGGTCCCAGGCGAAGCCCGTGGCGGCGGCATCGCCCGCGTCCTCGCGCCAGCGCAGGATGCCGCCGAAGAGGTTGTTGGCACGCGGGTTGGCCGCATCGGGAGCGGGCTTGCCGGCGTCGCCGCGCTGGCTGTTGTTGGTGAGCGTGACGTAGACCTCGCCGCTTTGCGGATGGATGGCGATCCATTCGGGGCGGTCCATCTTCGTGGCGCCGACCTGGTCGCCGGCCAGCCGCGCGTGGATCAGCACCTCCGCCTGGTCGGCGAAGCCGTTCGCTGCGTCCAGGCCGTTGCGTCCGTGCGTGAGCTCGAGCCACTGGCCGCGGCCGCCGGCGTCGTAGCGCGCGGCATAGAGCGTGCCTTCGTCGAGCAGGTGGCGGTTGGCCGCTCGCGCGGCAGCGTCGGTGCCGGGGCGCACCTTGTCGCGGCTGATGAACTTGTAGATGTATTCGAAGCGCGAGTCGTCGCCCATGTAGACCACGAGGCGGCCGTCCTTCGCGACGGTGCAGGTGGCGCTTTCCTGGCGCTTGCGGCCCAGCGCGGTGCGCTTGACGGGCGTGGCCGTGGGGTCGAAGGGGTCGATCTCGACCACCCAGCCGAAGCGGTGCGGCTCGTTCGGATGGCGGCTCACGTCGAAGCGCTCGTCGAAGCGCCAGTACTCGACCCACTGCGATCCGGCCACCGTGCCGTAGCGGCGCTGGGCCGGCGTCGCGTTGCGGGCCGCGTCCTTCGGGCCGCCGAAGTAGCCGTGGAAGTTCTCCTCGCAGGTCAGGTAGGTGCCCCACGGCGTGACGCCCATGGCGCAGTTGGCGAAGGTGCCGAAGACAGCGTCGCCGGCCGGATCGGCCGCGGTGCGCATCAGCGGCGTGCCGGCGGCGGGGCCGGAGATGCGCATCGGCGTGCTGCCGTGCACGCGGCGCGCGAAAGTCGAGGGCAGCACCTGCTGCCAGCCCTTGTCGGTGCGCCGGATCTCGATCACCGAGACGCCCATGGCATGCAACGACTTGCGGACCTTGTCGGCGGTCCATTCCTTCACGCCGTCGGTGTGCAGCAGCTGCTCGTCGGTGTACTCGTGGTTCATCACCAGCAGGCCGCGCTCGCCGCTCGCATCGAGCGCGAAGAAGTGCATGCCGTCGTGGTGCATGCCGGCCTGCACGGCCTGGTCGTCGGCGCTGTTGCTCGCGTCGGGCGCGAAGCTCGGCATGCGGTTCGCGACGCCGGTGGGCGAGCCCCAGGGGTAGAGCAGCTGCCATTCGTATTCGGGGGGCACCACGATGCCGTCGCGCAGGGAGGCTGGCACGCCAGTGAAGCCGAGCACCTCACCGGAGCCCATGGCTGTGGGCGTGGACGGCGAGGCGCAGCCCTGCCCGAACAACGCGACCACGGCGGCGGCCGAACCCGATTGAATGAGAAAGTGGCGGCGGTCCAGGGGCATGGCGGAGATGTTTGCGGTGTTGTGTTGGCGACAGGCTCCATCATCGCCTGAGCCCGTGCCCGGCGATACTGGTGCGGCAACCGCCCAGGAGACATCGAATGACCGATCGCATCGAACGCACCCGCCACGCCGACGGCGTGGTCGAACTGCATCTTTCGCGCGCCGACAAGATGAACGCGCTCGATCCGGCGATGTTCGATGCGCTCATCGAGGCCGGCGAGGCGCTGCGTGAAGACAAGGCGGTGCGCGCGGTGGTGATCTCGGGCCGCGGCAAGGCCTTCTGCGCGGGGCTCGACATGGCTTCGTTCGAACGCATGCAGCAGCAGGACGCGGGCGCCAGCGTGCTGGGCGAGGGCGCCGCCGGCGCCGACCTGGTGGTGCGCACGCACGGCATCTCGAATGCCGCGCAGCAGGTCGCGATGGTCTGGCGCGAGGTGCCGGTGCCGGTGATTGCCGCAGTGCACGGCGTGGCCTTCGGCGGCGGCCTGCAGGTGGCGCTGGGGGCCGACATCCGCATCGTCGCGCCCGACACCAAGCTCTCGGTGATGGAGATCAAATGGGGCCTGGTGCCCGACATGGCCGGCATGGTGCTGATGCGCGAACTCGCGCGCAGCGACGTGGTGCGCGAGCTCACCTTCACCGGCCGTATCTTCTCGGGCGAGGAGGCGCTGCGCCTGGGCTTCGCCACCCGCGTCAGCGCGGACCCGCTGGCCGAGGCGCTGCAGATGGCGCACGAGATTGCCGGCAAGAGCCCGGACGCGATCCGCGCGGGCAAGCGGCTGCTGAACGCATCGCTCTCGCAGAGCGCGGCCGAGCTGCTGCTGGCCGAGTCGGTGGAGCAGAAGGCGCTGATCGGCAGCCCAAACCAGGTCGAGGCCGTGAAGGCCAACATCGAGCGGCGCGCGCCGCGCTTCAGCGCGCCGGGTTGACGGCCGGCGGGGCGCCCCGCATGAAATCCATCGCTGCCAGGTGAACGGCCGGGCGGGTATTCCCCAGCCCGCCGACGCCGTTCTTCGCGCACCCTCGCATCCCCCGTCTTGCGCGGGCGCGGTTACATCTGCGCCTTCTGTTCGGCCGACCCTTCAATTCGGGCCGGAACAGCCGAAAACATCAAAAATCCCACTCGGTGTATCTTTATGTAAGAATAAAGTGGTTGTTTTATGGGGCAAAACCATACGGATCGAGACAATTTGTGTGCAGAAGGTCACGTCTCCTCCGCTGATAGCTCCTGCGGAGGATGGCTCCAGACAGCTCACTCATTAACAATTGAACGCTTTGCCTAGCGACGGCGATCCTGCATGTCGACGACCACGTTTTTCTGTAACCTCAGCGTGCCCATCCTGGTGGGCGAGGATCGCTACAAGTACGTCCCCATCGTGGGAGTCTTCCGAAGCATTCCGTTCGATCAAGTCGATGAATGGGTGATGCACCCCGACGGCCGGCCGCGCAGCGACCGCGAACTGGCGGCCGAAGTCCTTGTCGAGATCCGCAAGCCGCTCGGCTCGAGTGGACGCACGGCGCCGCACGCCTTCGACGTCGCGGACATCCTGCAGCTCGACCGGGCCGCGGCGATCGTCGTGTCCACCTTCCTTGCGGCGCTCCCGCGCGTCTGAAGACGCCGCAGAGCCTTCAATTCCCTCGATCCTTCTTCAGTCGCACCTGAAGAGCACGCCGCTGCCCGGCGTGGTCGGTGCGTCGGCCTGTGTCAGGAACCGGATCGGGTTCCCGTCGATACGGCAATAGGCCTCCGCTTCCTGCTGGCTCGCAGCCCTGAAGACACCATCGTTGAGACGCTGCACGCCGGCTTGCGGCGTTGCGCAGCTGACGATGAGGAATAGGAGAAAGGCTGGCAGCAGGCGGCGCATGAAGCAAACGGGTCCGTTGGAGAACCCGAGACTTTAAGCGCTCCCCACCGCCCAGTAGAAAGTCGGCCTCTCCCCGTTGAGCAGGTAGTTGCCCACCACGCGTCCCTTGTAGATGGTCGGGTTGTGCGAGGCGAGTGTGCGCGCGTTGCGCCAGTGCCGGTCGAGCCGCCGGTCTTCCTGCAGCGCCGAAGCGCCGCCCACGTCGAAGAGCCGCGTGCCCGCCTGCAGCACCGCATCGACGATGCCGGCCTGCGCCTTGGCGGTGTTCAGCTCCACCTCGAACAGCAGGCTCTCGGGCACGGCCTCGCCGCGCTGGCGGAAGCGGTCGACCTCGCCCAGGCCGCGCGCCACCGCCTGCACGGTCGATGCCGCGATGAAGGCCGTGCTCGCGAGCTGGCCGACGACCTGCTGCACCAGCGGGTCTTCACGCGGCGTGTCGCCGCTGCCATGGCTGTAGATGCGCTTGCGCGGCTGCACGAAGGCCACCGCGTCGCGCACGATGGCGCGCGCGATGCCAGCCAGCGTGGCCAGGTGCGTGAGCTGGAAATGCGCGGTCAGCGGCGTGGGCTGGTCGCGCACGTACAGCAGCACGTTCTCGGGCTTCACGCGCACGTTGCGAAAGCGCGTGGTGCCCGATGCGCTCAGCCGCTGGCCGAAGCCGCGCCAGTCGTCCACGCGCTCCACGCCCTGCGCCTCGGCGGGCACGAGCGCGATCACGCGGTCGCTGCTGCCGTCGTCGTTCAGGCGCTGGGCCGAAACCGAGATCCAGTCGGCGTACAGCGTGCCGGTGCTGTAGAACTTGTCGCCGTCTAGCCGCCAGGCATCGCCGTCGCGCCGCAGCGTGGTCCGCAGCTCGCCGAGCGGGCCCTCGCCGAGCTCGGTGGTGGCGTTGCCGAAGATCACGCCCTCGGCCGCCAGCCGCATCCACGGGCCGTGCAGCGCGGGGTCGATCTCGGCGAAGAGCCGTTCGATGAAGCCGAAGTGCGCGCGCAGGATCTGCGGCAGGTTGGAGTCGGCCTCGCCGAGTTCGATCAGCAGGTCGTAGAGCTGCTCCACCGATCCGCCCAGGCCGCCGTGCTCCAGCGGCACGCGCAGCGCGCCGAAGCGCTCGGCGTTGAGCCAGGCCACGGGCTCGTAGGCGAGTTCGCGATCGGTCTCGCGCTGGGCGGAGCGCTCGGCGATGCGCTGGAAGACAGGACGAAAGCGGGCGGCAAGCTGCCGGAAGGACGGCGCCTGAGCGCCTGGCGCGTGCGCCGCGGGGCGCGTCGTTGCTTGGATGGATTCCATGGGGCGGGGCGGCCCCGAAAGGCACGCCCGGGAGAAGAGGGACAGCGCCCGACTGTCCCCCGCGGCACGGCGCTTGTGAAATACGCTTTTCGAGTTTTCTTATGCCGCTATCGCCTGCCGCGCGCGTCCACCGGCCAGATGGCGACCAGCGTGCCGCCTTCGACCACGTGATAGGCGTCGTGCAGGTTCACCGTCGGATCGCAGTGCGGGGTGACGAACTCCACACGCGAGCCCAATGTCGGTCTTTGCGCCTGCGAACCTTGCGAGCCCGCTGGCGGCATCAGCTTGCCGTGCTCGTCGCCGAAGAAGGCGTAGCGGCTCGCGGCGTCGGCGCCCTTGGCCACCAGCGGCACGCCGCTGTCGGTGGAGAAGCACTTGGTGCCGCCGTCCACCGTCACCCAGTCGGCCGCGTTCGTGCTGACCACCGCCGTCTGCACGAAGAGCGATGTCTCGAAGGGCGAGGGCCGGTCGCCGTCGGCCAGCACGCGGCTGTACTCGGCGTCCATGAACACGTACGAGCCGGCCTGCAGCTCGGTGAAGGCGTTTTCTTGCGAATCGAGGTCGTGCGTGCCGGTGCCCGCGCCGGTGACGATGTCGAAGTTCAGGCCCTGGCGCCGCGCCGCCGCGACGATGCCCGCCACGGTCTCGCGCAGGCCGGCGGCCGCCGCGCTGCGCTCCTCGCGCGCCACGATGTGCTGCAGGTTGCCCGCATAGGCCTGCAGCCCGCGCAGCCGCAGGCGCGGCTCGGCGGCGGCCAGTGCGGCCAGCTCGAGCACCTTGGCCTGCGTGGCGGCGCCGGTGCGGTTGTAGCCCGCGCCGTAGTCCACCAGCACGTCCAGCGGATGGGTGAGTTCGCTCGCGGCGCGCGCCAGGTCGGCGAGGTTCTGCGGGTTGTCGACCACCACCATCACGTCGCCCGGGCGCGCCTGCTGCGCCAGCCTGATGAGCCGCGCGATCTTGCTCGGCGTGACCGCCGGCGAGGTGATGAGCACACCCGGAATGCCGCCCTGGACCATCACTTCCGCCTCGCCCAGCGTGACGCAGCTCACGCCGATGGCACCCGCGGCCACCTGGCGGCGCGCGATCTCGACCGACTTGTGCGTCTTCACGTGCGGGCGCAGGTTCACGCCGCGCGACCTGGCGAAAGCGGCCATGCGTTCGATGTTGCGCGTCATCGCGGGCAGGTCGATCAGCAGGGCGGGGGTGTCGAGGAGATGGCGGCCGCCGGGAACGCCGATCAGCGGCGTGTTGACTTGCTGCAGGGCTTGGGGCATCGGGAAAAGCCTTTGTCTCGGTTCTTGTTGTGGGACAGGCACCGGGCGCCCGGTGTTCCGGGGCGAGATGATCGCACCGATTCGCCCGAACCGATCAAGGCCGGTCAGGCCGGATGCGAAGGGCCGTGCGGCCCCGGCCGGCGCAGCGCCAGCCACCACAACAGCGCCGCATTGACCGACCAGCTCGCGGCCAGCATCAGCAGCGCCGTATTCGCCACGCCGGGCGACAGGCCCAGCGTCAGCAGGCTCAGCGACCACGGCAGGCCGCCCGCGATGGAGATCAGCAGGCTCACGTCGCTGTCGGGCGCGACCGCGCAGGCCAGGATGCAGACGACGCCGGCGACCGTGTAGATCAGCGCGGCGACGCGCCATCCGGAGCGCGCTGGTGAACGTGAATTTGCGATCGGCATGCCCTGAGCATCGCCGATCCCTCGCCGCCGCGTGAAGGCCTTCCGGACGAAAGGATGTAGTGTTTTCGAGCAGTCGAACACGAAGCCGAACGTTCATGTTTACTTCTTGGGCCTGTCATTCGAGCGCGCCACCATGCGCGGCATGGCTGGCCAACTTATCTCCATCGCCCTGACCGTCGACCAACACGACGAGGGCCATTACTTCTGGGTGCTGCTGGAGTCCTTCGACAACTCCATGGAGTTCGAGCCGCTGATGGAGGCGGCCAAGGGTTTCCACACCTACGCCGAGGCGCTGCAGGCGGGCTACGTCGTCCTGAAGGGGCTCTCGGAAGACCTGAATGTCGGACCTCGGGAGGAGGTCGACGACACCATCGCCGCGGAAGAGGAAAACGCCTTCGGCGGCATCCGCTGAGCGGCTTCGGAACACCCGCCGAATGCCCGGCGGCTGTCAGCTGCGAGCGATTTCGACTGACACGCGACCGACACGCCTCCGACGAGATTGAGTCGAAAGGTCAACGACGTTGCGTCTTCCGCTCTTGTCGAGCGGGCCGCGGCGACCTTGATCGAACGATTACAAACAAAGTCAGGGATTTCGCATGGTCGAGTATTTCCGCGTGGGCCTCCCGTACATCCGGATGCGCTTCAGGGTGCCCGCACGGCGTGGCGGCAGGGTCGAGCTTCGGGGAAGGTTCGGAGCCATCACCGGTGCCAGCGGCGAATATCTGCTGGTGCGCTTCGACGGCGAGCCGGCGGCGTCGATCGTTCATCCGATCGAGCTCAACTATGTCGAGGCGGGGGAGGCGGCGGAGCCGCCCCGTGCATCGCGCAACGGCGCGAGACCGACTTCCGGCGAGTAGGGTGCCGGACGCCAGGTGCCGGCGAGGGTAAATCCCCGCGATTTTTGTCTTCGGCAGGTCTATCTTGAATTGGTGACCAACTGCTGGAGACGATCATGTTGATGGTTACAAAAGTGGTGGCGGTCAGCGTGACTGCACTCGTCATCGGCGGCACTCCGTCGCCGGGCAGCGATCCTGCCGATCTTTCCCTCCTCGCATCATCCATCGTGGCCGCACAGGCGGACCCTGGCCCGGTGGCGCCCGCGTGCCCGAGCGGATGCAACATGTGGCGAATGATCCACGACCGCCGTTGAGTCGTCGGACGATCGGCAACGCCGAGCCTTCGCAGGCTGGTTAACAGTTGCCAAAGACTGTATATTCATCCAGTCTTTGGCCACGAGCCCGGATCGGCGCGTACCTGCGCGCCGGGGCGATGAACCATGAACCAGTTCGAGCTTTTCTTTCCGCGGGGTGCTGCCGCAGCAGCGGCCTCAGCCTTTCCGGTTGCCTTGTCGCAGCCGCAGCCGCAACCGCATGCGCCGGTGCTGTTGCCGGAGCCCTCGTTTTCGCGCGCGCAGTCCGAGGAGCCGTTCCGCTTCGAGGACGTCGAAGTCGAGGAGCGGGTCGCGTACACGGTGAGGCTTGCCGACTATTCGCACCCGGCGGCCGATGCGGTGAAGGTGGCGCAGCAGCGCTTCAGGCGCGAGATCGACCGACAGCTCGGCGGCGACGTGGTCGAGGCGCTGCGGGCGTTCCAGAACGCAAGCGAATCGAGCGAGAGCGATCTTTCGAAGGCGGAGATCGCCCTGGCCAAGCGATGGGCCAAGGCCTACGACGCGGCGCGCACGGCGGGCTTTCGCGACCTGGGCGACACGGACGAGGCGTTCTTCGACGTTCGGCCGGTCTGAGCCGGCCGGGCCCTACTTCAGGGCCGGCAGCAGGCGGCCGCACCGGGTTGCTGCATATCCGGCCGCAGATGTGTCAAAGTCGGCGAGGCGCTTCAGACATCGTTGCCTCGAAAGCAGATCTTGTTTCGTCGACCTTCCATCATCTTCCGGACCACGGCCTTCGTCGCCGTCGTCTGTCTCGCCCTTGTCGCGCTCGACTGCTGGAACAGCTGGCAGTCGCGCACGGTCCAGCTCAAGCAGATGAGCGTTGCCACGGCGAACCTGGCTCGTGCGATGGCGCAGCAGGCGGACGACACGATCAAGGAGACCGACACCGCCCTGATCGGCGTCGTCGAGCGCGTCGAGTACGACGGCACCGGGCCCGCGGCCCTCGAGAGGCTCCACAAGGTGCTCGCGATGCGGGTGGCCGAGCTCCCGCAGCTCGATGCGATCCACGTCTACGACAAGGAGGGCAACTGGGTCGTGAACTCGCGGAAGGTGCAGCCGCAGAACCTGAACAACGCCGAGCGCGAATACTTCATCTTCCATCGCGACCACGAGGACCGCGGACCGCACATCGGCATACCGGTGAAGAGCCGCACCAACGGCAAGCTGCTCGTGCCCGTCTCGCGGCGCATCGACAACCCCGACGGCAGCTTCGGCGGCGTGGCGCTCGCGACCATCGACGTCGAGTTCTTCACGAGGTTCTACGACAGCCTGGACATCGGCCAGGCCGGCGCCGTCGCGCTCATCCTCGACACCGGCACCATGATGACCCGCCGCCCGTTCAGCCCCGAGATGGTCGGTCGGAACATGCTGGACACCTCGCTCTACCGCGCCTACAGGACCCTGGGGCCGGTCGGAACGGCCGAGATCAAGTCGGCGCAGGACGGCGTCACGCGGCTGAACAGCTTCAGGCGCCTTTCCAACTATCCGCTCTTCGTCGGGGCGGCTCTCTCCAAGGACGAGATCCTGGCCGAATGGTGGAACGAAACGCTCTGGCACACAGGCGGCGTCGTCCTGCTGGTCTTGATCGTCGGCTCCGTGGGCTGGCGGCTGGTCAGGCAGATGGAGCTGCAGAACAAGACCGAGGCCGAGCTGCGGGGCGCGCGCGACGCGCTGGAAAAGCTCAACAAGACGCTGAACACGCTCGCCATGGAAGACGGCCTCACCGGCCTGGCAAACCGCCGGCAGTTCGACGTGACGCTCGACACCGAATTCAGCCGCGCCATGCGCGACGCGAGCACGCTGGCGCTGATCCTGCTCGATGTGGACTGCTTCAAGCAGTACAACGACATCTACGGCCACACGGCCGGAGACGAGTGCCTGCAGACGATCGGCCGCACCATCTCGAACCTCGCGGCCCGGCGCCCGGGTGACCTCGCCGCCCGCTACGGCGGGGAGGAACTCGCCGTGCTGCTGCCGAATACCGACGTGGCGGCCGCGGCGGTGCTCGCGGAAAAGATCCGCAGTGCGGTGCGCGACCTGGAGATCGTGCACGCCGGTGCGCCGGACGGCTTCGTCACGTTGAGCGCCGGGGTGGATGCCCTGAGCCCTGCCGGCACCCGGCAGCCGCCGAAGGAACTGATCCAGGCTGCGGACAGGGCGCTGTACGCGGCCAAGATGAATGGGCGCAACCGCGTCTGCACCGCCGCAGACCGGCCAACGGCCGAATGAACGGGCGATACGCGCAAAGCGCATAAGCAAGCGCGATAACCGGATTTCCCTCGGGCGGCATCCCGCGCAAGACTCGAAGGCCAGTCACAACGCAGCCTTCTCTTCCGGATGCCCGGCATTCCCCACAAACCACCGCGCCCGCTTCGCCTCGGCTTCTTCAGCCGCCTGCTCGACGACGTGCCAGCCGCGGAACGCTACCGCCTCGTCGCGGCGCAGATCGCCCACGCCGAGGCCACAGGCTTCGATTCGGCCTGGGTGGCGCAGCATCACTTCCACGAGCACGAGGGCGGCCTGCCGTCGCCATTCGTCTTCCTGGCCTACGTGGCGTCGCGCACGCGGCGCATCCGCCTGGGCACCGGCATCATCACGCTGCCGCTGGAGAACGCCGTGCGCGTCGCCGAAGACGCGATCGTGCTCGATCTTCTCTCGGGCGGCCGGCTCGAGGTGGGTGTGGGAACCGGCGGCACGCCAGAGTCCTTCGCTGCCTTCGGGCTGGACGGCAACGACCGCTCGGCCATCTTCGCGAAGCAGCTGGCCGCGGTGCGCTCGGCCTGGGCAGGCCGGCCGCTGGCGGGCGGCGATGCGCTGTACCCCTCGGGCGAGCAGCTGCTCGGGCGCATCTGGCAGGCCACGTTCTCGGTGAGCGGCGGTACGCGGGCAGGGGAGGCCGGCGACGGATTGATGCTTTCGCGCACGCAGCCTCGCCCCGAGCATGCGCCGCATGCATCGCTCGCCGAGATCCAGAACCCGATCGTCGATGCCTATCTGGCCGCATTGCCGGCGGGCCGCACGCCGCGCATCGTGGGTTCACGAAGCGTCTTCGTGGCGGACACCCGCAAGGAAGCGCTGCGCCTGGCCGACATCGGCCTGCGCCGCTCGGCCGCGCGCTTCGCCGCTTCAGGGCAGGCCGGCCTCGCCGGTCGGGCCGGGCCCGATGCGCCGCTCGAAGAGCTGATTGCCGCCTACGACGTGCACGTCGGCTCGCCCGACGACGTGATCGCCTCGCTGCGTGCCGACAGCACCCTCGCGCGCGTGACCGATCTCGTGTGCCAGGTGCACTCCGTCGATCCGCCGCACGAGGCGATCCTGCGCTCCATCGAACTGACCGCCACCGCAGTCGCGCCTGCCCTTGGCTGGACGAGCGGAGCGAGCGCGTCCGACCTGCGATCGCTTGCGCTTCTCTAGCTGCGCTCTTTTTTCCCCTTTTTTGTCATGAACGCCATCGTCGCTTCTCCCATCGCACCCGTGGTGCCCGATGTCATTGACCGACTCGTCGGCATCGAGCCCGGCAGCCATCTCGATCGCATCCGTGCGCATCGTGAACAGTCACGCACCCATGCGCAGCAGAGCTATCTCGCGCTGTTTGCGCCGGCGCCGCCCGTGTTCGGGAATTTCGGGACCGCGGACAGGTTCGCCGTCGCGGCCTTCGTCACGGGGCTGCACGGGCAGGCCGACGTGGCGCGCTTCTATGCCGATGCGCTGGCGGGGCAAGGCGCTCGCGCCGGCGTGGCGGATGCGATCGCCATCGAAACGCGGCGAGGCGCCGCGCAAGGCCCCGATGGACCCTATGGCCGCTATCCCCCGGGGCCGCTCAGCGCGGAGGATGCAAGCGGGCCTTCATACGAGGTGAGCGAAGCCGGGCGCGCGGTGCTGGGCGAGAAGCTCTCCGCCGCGCTGGCGCATGCGCACCTGCTCGTCCTCCATCCGCGCGACGCGAGCGCCGCGGCGCTGCAATCGCTGCTTGATGCGGCATGGACCGGCACCGAGGCCGTGACGCTGTCGCAGCTCGTGGCTTTCCTTGCTTTCCAGATCCGCGTCGTCGCCGGCCTGCGGGCACTGGCACAGCGGCCCGTCACCCTTGTCGATTGAGCAGAGAAAGAGAGCGAGAAACACAGCCATGAGCGCCGAATCCGTGCTGAGCCACCCCGAGAACCACCATCCGAACGCCTTCACGCAGGCGCAGCTCGAGTGGCTGCCCTGGCTGGAGCCTTTGCCCGAGGCCGAACTGACAGCGCGGCATTTCGAAGGCCTGGTCGATGCAGCGCGCGCCAAGTCGCCGTACTTCCGCCTGCTGGCGCGCGACCCGGACATCCTCGGGGCGCGCACGCGCACCGACAAGGACATCTTCCACAACCCCGAAGCCGGCCTGCCGCGCGCCGAGCGCGAGCTCTCGGCCGCGGCGGCTTCGCGCTACAACGGCTGCATCTACTGCGCGTCGGTGCACGCGCGCTTCGCCTCGCATTTCTCGCAGCGCACGCAGGACGTGCAGAGGCTGCTCGACGAAGGCGTGAAGGCCGACCTGGGCGAGCGCTGGAACGCGATCGTGGCGGCTTCGGTCGCGCTGTCGTCCACGCCCTCGGCGTTCGGGGCGGAGCATGTGGCACAGCTGCGGGCGCAGGGGCTGGACGACCTCGCGATTGCCGATGTCGTGCATGGCGCGGCGTTCTTCAACTGGGCGAATCGGCTGATGTTGTCGCTGGGGGAGCCGCAGCAGCCTTCGGGCGGCTGACCCTCCACGCTCAGGACAGCAGCGTCAGCAGCCAGGCCAGCAAGTGGCCGATGGCAACCAGTGCGGCCCACAAGGCCCGTAGTGCGTCGAGCAAATTCGGTGTCCTGCCGGAAAGGGCGTTCGTTTTTTCGAGTCAGCGAAGGCCGAAGCCCGGCCCCGGCTCTCCATGGCCGCAGTGGCTGAAGAAGGCGCCGGGTACGCACGACAGGGCGACGAGGGCGGCCGTGGTGGCAGTGGTGAGTTTCCGGGTGGGGTATCGCATTCGGGGCGGTTTCCCTCGACGTTGAAGAAGCCCAGCCTAAGGCGCGACCTGGGGAGAAATTGGGAGGGCGGGAAAGGACCGGCGGCGACGGGCCCATCGTCGCCGGCCTCCTCGTTTCAGCTCAGCTCGCCCGGGCCGTCAGCCACTTGTCGGAAGTCAGGGGCACGCCGACGATGCGGATTTCGCCGATGCTTCCAAGGAAGCCCGTGGACATGTTCCCGGCCCATTGCCCGCAGCCGATGGCGAGCTGCTGCGTCGGGGCGACGTACTGGATGCCCTGCATGTTCGTGTTGTTGCGCAGCACGGGCGCTCCCTCCACGTACATGGTGGTCGCATACGAAGCCGCGGGATCGTTGACAATGGCAACGTGCAGCCATTGGCCAGCCGATACGCCGCCCGACCAGCAGGTGAGGTTGGTTGCCTGGTTCACGGGAGCGACTTCCCATTGGAATTCCATCAGGTTCGAGAAGGCGAACATCAGGGCGCAGTCGCCATCGTCCGAGGCGAAGCCGGGCAGGTTCGAGCGTGCCCCCAGGCGATACAGGATGCCCATCCATCCATTCTTCGTCGCGTCGAAGCCGGCGTCGATGTACACGAACGCTTCGATGGTGTAGCCCTTGGCGAAGGTCTCCATGTTCAGTGCCGAATTCGCGTCGGTCGTGAAGTAGGAGAACCTGGTCTTGGTGGCGTTCAGGAAGCGCAGGCTGCCGGGCGCGGCCGACAGCGGATGATGGCTCTTCGACCAGACCAGGTCGCCGGATTGCCCCGCCCACGTGTTCACCGAGACGGGGTTCTTGCCTCCCGGGGAAACGTCCTGGATCTGCTGCCCAGGCTGATAGGGAAAGAGATCTCCCTCGGCCGCCGCCGCATTGAAGAAGCGCCAGTGGGCGAGCGTGTTGTCGACCTTCGGATAGTCGTCGGGGCCGGAAGGAAGCGCGGCCGCCTTCTGCGGCGGCTGGCTGTAGTTCGTCAGGATGAGCTTCTTCGCCACGTCCGTCAGGCTGCTGTCCGACGAACCGTCGGGCACCGAGAAATCCGGATTGAAGGAGGCGAATCTCTTGACGAAGTCCATGTCCAGCGCGAAGGACTGGTTCGAATCCGACAGCCATGCGGCGTCGAACTCGTTGAGCGTTGCGGCCGGCTTCAGGGGCACCCACGGGGAGAACGAGCTGGCGATGATCTTCCTGTTGGTCAGGTCGAACTCGAACATGCGCATGAGGCCGTTGCCGCCCATGTAGGCCATCTGGTAGTCCACCACCATCAGGTGCACGTCGTTGCCGCGGGAGTTCTTCTTCGTGCTGGTGCACGAGCCGTGGTAGTGGCCGCTGACGGCCATGAAGATCTGGTCGTTGTCCTTGATCAGCTTGTCCCACATGTAGTTCGAGTAGGCGGTGTCCGCGGCGGTCTTGCCGTCGCTGCCGATGCCGACCAGCTGGTGATTGACGAGGATGACCGGGGTCGTCTTGTTGGACTGGATGACCTGGTTGGCCCAGCCGATCGCGTCGTCCGACGCCCGCCACGACATCGACAGCACCAGGAACCTGTTTCCCTCGGCTTCGAAGACGTGGTACTCGTGAAAGCCCGATGAGTGCCTTCCTCCGAAGGTGGCCTGCCGCTTCGCGCGCTCCGGGGGGAACACCTGCAGGTAGGGTTCGAACAGCCCGACGCGGTGGCTGCCTCCGTCCTGGTAGCCGTCGTTGTTGGCGAAACCGGTGACCCCCACGCCCCAGTCGGGACCCCACTGCATGTCGGAATCGATGGCTCCCACGTCGTGGTTGCCCGCGCAGATGGAGTAAGGGCACCTGGCCGCCTCCAGCACCTGCATCGCCTGGCTCGCGAGTTCCCATTCCTTCGTGACCTGTCCGTTGCCGATCTGGCCGTTGCCCACGAGATCGGTGGAGGCGCTCCAGGGCGAGGAGCCTTCCGATGTGTAGTACCACGACTGATCGACGATATCGCCCAGATGCATGGTGAACGGCATCTTCAGCAGCCTGGCGTTCTGGGCAATCCACTGCGTCTGGGTCTTGAAGGGGTTGTCGTATTTCGGGTCGATGCCCGAGTAGAGCTTCTGGTAGAGCTCGCCCATCTTTTCCGATGCATAGCGCGGATAGAACTGGGTATCGGGAAGCACCGAGATCGTGAAGCTCGAAATCTTTTGGGCGGTGACGCCCTGGCTCGCCGGCGGCGGCGCGCCGGTGGGCGATCCGGCTGTCGAAGGCCCGTTCGTCCCTGCCACCGGGAACGCCCCGGCACCGGCGCCACTGCCGCCGCCGCACCCGGGCAGCGCGACCGCGAGTCCCGTGACCGAGCCCGCCAGCATCAGCTTCAGCAATTCCCGGCGCCTGTTCTCCGGAACGGAAGCCAATTGAGCCAAGTCGATTTTTTCTTCATTGGAAAGAGTCTGCTTTTTCATGGTATTTGAATTCGTAGTGCATCAAATTCTTTTCTGAAATTGCCGGCAACTTCGGAAAGCGCAGACTCTATGCATTGAATATGATGTTCTCGTGAATTTATTGCCGCGAAAAATGCAGGTATTCGTTCCTCATTGCATCGATAGACAAGGCAATCAATTTTCCGGGTGGCCTGGAAATTTCAAGGGGACGCCGATTTTTCCGGAATTGCATGGATGTGTTCGGCCGCTGGGCATCGCGCCTCGTCGACTCGGGCTCGCACGGAGCGCCGCCACGGACGCCCGGGGTGTCGCCGGGGTTTGCTTTCAAAATTCTTTCAACGGGTATTGCTAATTTTCTTCTAATTCTGAAGTCAGTCTGTGGTCAGGTTTATTTGAGCGGGAATTCGATTGATCTGTTTTTCGAGGTATTGACGGTGCACTGGCGGAAATTGACACATAAATGTCACGGGCCATTTCTACATTCCTCCCTGATCCGCGCTTTCTTAATGGGAAAGCAGCATCTCAGGTTTTCTCTCGCAGCTTGCTCAAAACCATCAATAACTCACTGCCCCACGATATGACGATATTCGACAAGAAAATCCTGCTTTCGTCCTTGACGACGGTCGCGGCCTGCGTGCTCGCCGCCTGCGGAGGAGGTGGCGGCGGAAGCAGCGGCTTCTTCCCGATCACCACCCCGCCCACCAGCACGACGGGCGCCACCCCCACGACCTTCAGCGGCGTGGTCGCGGCCAGCGGCTATGTGCCGGGCAGCAGCACGGGCAATCCGACGCTCAAGGCCGGCTACTACCAGAAGGCAACGGTCTTCGTCGATGCCAACGGCAACGGCGTGCTCGACAGCGGCGAAGCCTCGACCGTCACCGACGCGAGCGGCAAGTTCACGCTGACGACCACCCAAGCCGGGCAGCTGGTGGCCGACATCGGCGCCTCCGCGATCAACACCGCGACCGGCGCGGCCGCGGGCAGCCACCTGATCCTGCGCGCTTCGGCTGCCCAGGTCGCCGACCAGGGCACGGACAAGATCGTCATCAGCCCGATGTCGAGCGAGGCCCAGCGCCTTGTGGAAGCCAACGGCAGCAGCTACGCGGCCGAGAAGGCCAACCTCGTCGCCCGTCTCAACGGGCCGGCCTTCAACCTCGGCACGGCCGCTTTCACCGATCCGCTGGCGGACGTCAACACGCTAAGCGGCGCCACCCAGTACGCGGCGCTGTATGAGGACAACCAGCTGACCAACCGCTACACCTACGCGACGGCCAAGCTCGACCGCAAGGACCTGTTCCCCGACAACCTGGCCGTCGCGGGCGGCGACCCGCGCCTCGTCGGCCTGTCGGGCGTGACGCTCACCAACAGGGACGGCAGCCAGGCCACTCCCACGTTGCCCTCGCAGAAGCAGGCGCCCATCACCTTCGCGCAGGCACAGCAGGCGGCCTTCAATGTGGAAGGCGTTCCGGCCTACGACAACATCTTCATCATCGTCGAGGAGAACAAGTCGACCGACGTGATCGTCGGCAATCCGCGCGCGGCGAACATCAACTACATCCTGAACAACTACAACCAGCTCAAGACGTACTACTCGACCGGCAATCCGTCCGAGCCCAACTACACCGCGCTGGGCGGTGGCGACGACTTCGGCATCCACGACGACAACTGGTTCGGCTGTGGCGCTGTCGCCCCCTACGACATCAAGGACGTTGCATTCGCCGGCGGAACGGCCTCCGACGGCCAGGTCATGCCCATGCAGGGCGCACTCCCGCCGGCGACTCCACAAGCTCGCTCCCAGTACGTCCCGGCGGACACGACCTGCGGCGACCACCCGACCGGGGGCACCGTGCACAACGTCCCGGGCAGCAATCTGTTCACGGCGATGTCCAAGGCGGGCCTCACCATCCGCACCTACAGCGAGTCGATGAACCCCGGCCAGGACGTGCGCGCCGACAGCATCCTGGACAACTCCGTCACCGCCACCTACGACTCCAGCAAGCTCAAGGGCGCCACCAACCTCGACGGCTCGGCACCGCCAACCCTGGTCGGCTCGCCCAGTTTCCCCGCGCAAGGCGGCCTCTACAAGGTCAAGCACGGTCCCTCGATCGCCTTCCAGGGCGCGCGCAGCCTGCCCGATTTCGTGGCCAACAACCGCACCATCTTCGGCACGCAGTACCAGGAAGCGGACTGGCTCAATTCGTCGATCTACCCGGTTCCGAAAGGCTGGATCTACGACCAGTTCGGCAAGGACCTGGACGTCGGTGACGTGGGCAACATCAACTTCATCGTTCCGGACCAGTGCGACGACATGCATGGCGTTGGCAAGGACACCAGCTGCGCGAACACCAACAACGACGGCCAGGCCGCCGGCACCACGCGCGCCGACATCTACCTGGGCATGGTGATCAACAAGATCCGGAGTTCGGCGCTGTGGAAGAACCCGCAGAAGCGCGTCGCGATTGTCGTGATGTACGACGAAGGCGAAGGCGGCAGCAATGGCTCCTGCTGCGGCTGGAACGCGGGTGGCCCGAACTCTGGTGCGGCGCCGGTGACCGTGGATGCAAGCGGCAAGGCGACGGCCACCACGCCGCCGCCCAACTATGCGGGGGGCAACTTCGGCCACGGCAACTCGATCTTCGGCATCATGACCAACCAGCAGGACGTCGGCACGGCGAAGAAGCAGGTGGCGGACAGCGACTCGTACAGCCACTTCTCGTTCCTGCGCACCCTGCAGGACATGTTCCAGATCGCCGACCCGGCCGTGGATGCGTCGTACCTGAACCGCACCAAATACACGGAAGCGTTCATCACGGCCAACATCCTTGCACTGCCGGAATACCAAGGCAGCGCGGACACGCACTTCGACTCAGTGCGGCCGATCAACCATGCCTACGTGATCCCGGCCAACTACACCCAGAAGCTGTACGCGAACGACATCGTAGGTGTGCAGGACCCCGTCACAGGCAAGCTGGAAGGCCAGATCACTCCTCAGGTCGGTCCTGATACGAGCCAGAACAACGTCTGGGCAACCAGGTAGCCGGATTGCGGCAGCAAGCCCGGGGGGACGGTTGGAAGAGGTTTCTTCCGCCGTCCCGCAGGCTCCTCGAATCCCGCAAGGTGAGCAGGTCCGGCGCGACTTGCCGCTCTTGGGGAACAACAGCGAATGATGAATCCGGCAATGGAAAAAGTGGTCCCGCTCGCCATGGCGCTCTCGGTTGCGCTGTGGTGTCTCGTGGCCTGTGATGACAAGGGCGCGGCGAAGGCGGGCAACACCGTCCCGCGCGCGCCCACACTGAGCCCGGCGGCCCAGGTGGGGCAACTGGCCTTTTTCGACAAGAACCTGTCGGGTGGCCGGAACATGTCGTGCGCAAGCTGCCATGACCCGCAATACGCCTATGGCCCGCCGAACAGCATTTCAGTGCAGCTGGGCTCCGACGTCACAAAAATCGGCGCACGTGCCGTGCCTTCGCTGCGCTACAGCTCGGCGACGCCGCCCTACAGCGATGACGCACCCAACCCCGACGGAGTGACATCCAGCTCGCCGGGCGGCGGCCTCATGTGGGACGGCCGTGCGGCAACACTGGCGATACAGGCCGGCATGCCGCTGCTCAACCCGGTCGAGATGAACAACACCTCGAAGGAAGCTGTCGTGAAGGTGGTTCAGGCCAGCACCTATGCGGGCTTGTTCAAGCAGGCTTTCGGTGCCGATGTGTTCAACGACACCGATGCAGCCTTCAACGCCCTGGGCGCCGCGATACAGGCGCTCGAGACGGAAGACCTGAGCTTCCACCCGTACAGCAGCAAGTACGACCTGTATGTCTTCAACAAGGCCGGCGGCACGCTGACGCCGGCCGAGCGGCGTGGCGAAGTGCTGTTCCACAGCAGCGCCGTCGCCAATTGTTCGGGCTGCCACTACACCGGCGCCAACTTCAACGGCAACACGGGCCTGATGACGGACTTCACCTACCAGGCCCTGGGTGCGCCGCGCAACGACAGGTCGATTCCCAACAACCCGGATCCCATCCCGGCCAACGACGATCCGAAGTACTTCGACATGGGGCTGTGCGGCCCATTCCGCACCGACCACATGCCCGCCACGCCGGATACGGCGAATCCGTACTGCGGCATGTTCAAGGTGCCGGTACTGCGCAACGTGGCGTCGCGAGGCGTTTTTTTCCACAACGGCGTGTTCCACTCGCTGGAACAGGTCGTCAATTTCTACAACACGCGGGACACAAACCCGGAGTACTGGTATCCCGCCAGCAACGACGGCAGCGGCGCGCCGCAGGCCAACCCGGCCTGGGCGCTGCAGCCCACGCACGTGCCGGGTGCGACGCTCGACAAGTACAACGACCTGCCGCAATCGCAGCACGGTAGCCTCGACGAGGAAGTGCCGCTGGGCACCGGCGAGGGCGGCGAAAAGACCCTTGCCAGCGGCACGCGCCCGCGTCAGCCTGGCTCCGCACCGGCGATGACGCCGCAGCAGATCGCCGACCTGGTCTGCTTCCTGGGCACGCTGAGCGATGGCTATCAGCCGTCCGCCAGGGCATCGGCCACCGACAGGTGCACGAAATGAAAGCCGATCGTCGAGCGATGCGCCGCCTCGGCGGCATCCAGGTCCTGCTGGCGATGCTGCTCGCGGTCTTCCTGGCCGGTTGCGACAACGAAGAGGCGCGCTTTCCGAGCCGAGACAACTTCACCGCGACAACCAACGACTACCTCGCGCAGCGCGGCCATGTGTGCCTGGCCAAGTACGCCTGGCCGATCACCGTGGCTGCCGGATCGCACGAGCCGGATGCGCAGCAGATGCCGGTGCTAGAGAAGCTGGGATTGGTAAGCGGCAAGGATGTCGTCGCCGCTCAGCCCCCGGCCCGCGAATACGCGCTGACCGAGGCGGGGCGCAAGTACTACCTGCAGGTGCCCGTGGTGATACGCACGACGACGCAGACGATCACGCACCCGGCCGACTTCTGCGTGGCCACCCTGAGCCTGGATCGTCTGATCGGCTGGGATCCGCCGCAAACGCGCGATGGCCGCACCGCGACCTCGCTGCTGTTCACCTACCGCATCGCGCCCGAGCCGTGGGCCTCGACGCCCGAAGTGCTGCAAGCCTTCCCGCTGCTGGCGCGTGCCATCCAGCGCGAGGGAACGATGCAGGTACGCCTCGGCGTTCACCTGACGCGCCACGGCTGGGTTGCCGACGAACTCGACGAGCACTGAGCCGGCGATTCGCCACTGACATTCAAGAAAGCCAACCAGAAATCCCATGAATCTCCGTTTCATCGAACCGAGCCTGCGCATCCTGAATTCGCTCAAGACCCTGGCGGGCCTCGCCGTCATCTGTGCACTGGCCGCGTGCAGTGCCGGCCGTGACGCCAATGCGCCCACCGCCGAGAATCTCGCCGCCCCGCTGGATGACTACCTCGCCCGGCGCGGCGACATCTGCCTTGCCATGTTCGACTGGCCGATCGACCTGACCGAAGCCGAAGCCGGCTCCGGTGCGCGCCACGCAGTCCAGTTTCCGGTGATGGAACAACTGGGGCTGGTGCAGAGCACCATCGTCGCTGCACCGAAGAGCAAGGAAAACCCCGACGGTGCGATCAAGCGATTCGATCTGACCGAAGCCGGCCGCCAGTTCTACAAGCCGCATCCGCACGCGAGCCATGGCACCGAACACGCCAGCGACTTCTGCGTGGCGCATCTCAAGCGCGAGAAGATCGTCGACGTCAAGGTCGACGCCTCCGACGCACGGCATCCACTGGCGGTGGTCAGCTACACCTACCAGGTCGATACGGCGCCGTGGATGCGCAACGCCGACGCGCAGCGCGTGTTTCCGATGATCACGCGCATCATGAACGGCGCGGGTGGCCCGCTGCAGCTGCGCCAGGGCTTCCGGCGCGACGACAGGGGCTGGGTCGCCCAGATGGGGCCGGTCTGAGGCGCGGTACGGCGAACACACGGGTTCCCATGAGCACCATCGTCCGCTTCTCGCCCGATCTGGGCCGCTGGCTCACGCACAACCTGGATGCGGGTCTTGCGCCGCAGGCGGTGTTGGCCACGATGCTGAAGCAGGGAATGAGCGAGCGGGCCGCGCACGCCATCGTCGCGGCGTTTGTCGATGCGCGGCGGCAGGGCGGGGCGATGCCGGACGGCGCCGTCGAACTTCCGGACGAAGCGTCGTCCAGGCCGGTGGCGCGGCTCGCGCCGGGCACTCGGATACTGGCCGCCGGTCGCGAGATCGTCGTGCATTCGCGCGGCGAAGATCCGGTCTTTGCCGTGCTGGGCAACGTGGTCGACGCCGAGGAGTGCAAGGCCATCATCGAGATGGCGCGACCGCGGCTGAAGCCCTCCACCCTGGTCGACCCGATGAGCGGCCGCGACGTGGTGAGCGACAAGCGCGCAAGCTGGGGCATGTTCTTCCGTCCGGGCGAGAACGACCTGGTCGCCCGTCTCGACCGGCGGCTCTCGGCGCTGATGAACCTTCCGCTGGAAAACGGCGAGGGACTGCAGGTGCTGCACTATCCGACCGGCGCCGGCAGCGAGCCTCATTACGACTACCTGGCGCCCACCAACGCCGCCAACCGCGAATCCGTCGCGCGAAGCGGCCAGCGTGTGAGCACGCTGGTGACCTATCTCGACGACGTGCCCGAAGGCGGCCAGACCGTCTTTCCGCAGTTCGGCCTCGCGGTGTCGCCGATTCGCGGGAATGCCTGCTACTTCGAATATTGCGACGACCGCGGCCGCGTCGATGCGCGGTCTCTGCATGCGAGCGCGGCGGTGACCCGGGGGGACAAGTGGGTCATGACGAAATGGATGCGGGAGCGGCGGTTCGTGGCTGCACGAGAGGGCGCTTGATGGCTCCGGGTGGGCTTCGGTCGACCAATGGCGCTCGAGGCGCTGGCGCCGCGAGCCCATCGCATCAAAAAGAAAACCCGCCGAAGCGGGCTAAATGAGCAGCCATAGGAGGAGGGTAGAGGGAGAGATTGGCTGCCCGGGTGCAGTGTAGCCCTTTTGTTTTCATTGTTGGGCAGCCAAAAAGTGACAGCATGTTGCGCGCCGATGATCAACCCGCAACAGGCGCTGGCCAGGGCTCCGATCGCCTTGGGCTCGGCATCCTTTGCTCGACCGGGATCGAGTGCCGTTGCGCGAAAGCTGCGGGTTGTTATCTCGGAGTTTTCAAGGCCCGTCCGGCGCACGGCGGCATGAGACCGTCCGGGACCGCGCCGGCCAGCTCATATCTTGCGAGGCTGCGTGAAGGACTGGATTGGCCTGCCCGGAGGGGATCGAACCCCCGACAACCTGCTTAGAAGGCAGGTGCTCTATCCAACTGAGCTACGGGCAGATTCCAGGCTGAAGAGATGCCTGGAAAATCAATGACTTGAGTGCGATTGCTCTCAAGTGGCAGCGGCGGATTCTACCGAGTTCCGCGTCCTGATTTGGCGCGCGGGGCGGTTTCGAGGCAGGCGACAGACCGCAGTCATGCGTGTCCGACCGCCTGCATCTCCGGCTCTTACCAGAGCACCTTCACACCCACGCTGGCGTTGATGCCGCTGCTGTTGCGTGCATCGCCGCTCATGTCCCACAGCTTGCCAAGTTCGCCGTACAGGCTGGTGCTGCGGCTCAACTGCCAGGATGCGCCCGCCGCCAGCTCGCCGCTGCTTCCACCAGTGCGCGTGGCGATGTCGGCGAAGCCGGCCGGACCGATGAAGCGCGCCACATCGGTGCCACTGCCCGTGTGATAGAGGTTCAGCCGCGCATAGGGTTGCAGCGGGCCCGCGCCGGTGTCGATCTCGCCCTTGACCCGCACGCCGGCGCGCACCAGCCAGCCGCTGTCACTGTCCTGGCGGATCAGTGCACCGACGATGCTCGCGTCGTCCAGGCTCACGCGCTGGTGCACCAGCTGCAGCTGCGGCTCGATGGTCCAGCCGGCAGCGATGCCGAAGGACTGGCCTACTTCGACGGAGGCCAGCAGGCTGCTGCCCTTGCCACCGCTGCCCAGGCCCAGCACCGGCGATGCCGTATAGCGGTGGCGGCCGCCCTGCAGCACACCGTCTATGTAGAGGCCGTTGTCGTTCTTCCAGGTGCCGTAGACGCCGAAGTATTGATTCTTGAGGTCGTTGATGCCGACGCCGAGATCGAGCAGGCCGCTGGCGAAACCGTTGACGCGCATGTCACCGTCGAGCTGACCGACATAGACGCCGGCGCGCCAGTGGGTATCGGCCCAGAGGTCGGTGCCGGCCTGGACGCCGGTAAGGCGGCCCCTGCTGGTAGGGCTCACGGTACCGGTCTGGCTGGTGGTGCGGTCGGTGCTGATGAGGCGGCCCCACGCCTGGCGGTAGCTCTGGCCGGCGACGGCAGGGCCTGCGTCGTTGGCGGCGGGGCGGACGTTATCCCCCATGCGCATGTGCAGGCTGCCGAGCATCGACAGGTTGGCCTGGCGGAACTGCTCGGGAAGCACTGCGTAGAGTGGAACCTCGGTACGGTAGGCCGGCACGACCACGCCGCCGCCTGTGCCACCTCCGTTGGTCGGAGGCACCGCCGCGACGGTCGAGCGCAGATACCAGTTCTCGCCCGCGCCGCTCGCGTCGGCGGCGTACAGCCGGTACTCGTAGGCTCCGGCGTCGACGTGGCCGCCCGCGAGCGCAAAGGCGTTCTTCGTGGTCTGCGCGGTGGTGGTGGCGCCGTTGATCGCGCTGACGACCTCGATGCCGTTGCCGGTGGTCAGCGCGCCGAGGCCGCCGAGGTTGGTGATCTGCACGTTGGCCGTGCCGCTGGCGATGGCGGTCGCGCCGCTGAGCACGAGCTTGTCGCTCGCGCTGCTGCTGTCGCTGAGTGCAGTGCCCAGCCGGAGCGTGCCGCCGTTGCCCACCCACGGGCCGGTGACGGTCAGCGTGGTGCCAGGCGCTGCGCCGGCGAGACTCACCGTGCCGCTGTTGTTCACGGATGCCAGAGTCTGGTTGTGGCCCGCCAGGTCGAGCGTCGCGCCATTGGCGACAACGGTCGCGCTCTTCGAACTGAAGGTGCTCACAGCCCCGGCGCGCACGGTGCCTTGCGTCACGAAGGTGTTGCCGCTGTAGCTGTTCGTACCGGAGAGCGTCAGCACGCCGGCCCCGGACTTGACGACGCCGCCCGTGCCCGTGATGGCGCCGGCGTAGGTGCTGTCGCCGGCCTGGTTGGCGGTGAGGGTCTGGGCGTTCAGCGCCACGGTGCCGCCGGTGCCGGAGAGGTTGGAGGTGGTGAGGTCCCAGATGCCCAGGTCGAGCGTGCCGCCGTTGACCGTGTAGGCGGTGTTCTGCACGAACGCGCCCGCGCTGCCGGCCAGCAGCCGGCCGGCCTGCACCACAGTGCCGCCCGTGTAGGTGTTGGTTCCGCTCAGCGTCGTGGTGCCCGTGCCCCGTTGCTGGACGACACCGCTGCCGCTGATGGCGTCGGGGAAGCTGACGGCATTCGAGCGGTTGATGGCCAGCGTGGCGTTGTTGACGACAGCGCTGGAGATCGAGCCGGTGGTGCCTCCGTTGCCCAGCTGCAGCGTGCCCGCGGTGATCGTGGTGCCGCCGCTGTAGTTGTTGTCCCCCGTCAGCGTGGTCGTGCCGCTGCCGATCTGGTTGACGATGGCATTTCCGCCGATCGGCACCGCGAATTCGTAGCTGCTCGCGTTGTGGTTGAAGTTGATCGTCGACTGGCCGCTGCTGGAGGTGATGTTCTTCGCCGTCACGGCACCGGGGGCGGCAGGCGCACTCCCGACCGGTGCACCGATGTTCAAGGTTGCCACGCCGGTCGCCGTGTTGGCCAGGGAGAGCGTATTGGTGCCACTGGTGCCTGAGGTCAGCAGGGCGCCGTCGGCCACGGTGACCGTGGCAGTCCCTCCTGTCCCACCGATGGTCAGATTGTTGTTGACGCTGCCGAAGACGGACCCGGGCCCCGTCACGATCGCGGTAAACACGTCACCCGCCCGGAAACCCACTTGCACCGTGTTGGCCCCGACGAAGCCGCCAGCGGAGACTTCGAGCGTGCCGGCATGGTGGTAGTAGCCGCTGGCGCCGCCGAACTGAATGGCGGAGCCAGTACCGCTCACCACGACGTCCGTGATGCCTCCGTTCGCGGCGCCATTGCCGCCCCCCAGGTTGGCGTTGGTGCCGACCGTGATCTTTCCGCCACCCGTCACGTTGATCGCGGTGTGGCCGATGCCCGAGTTCAGGTTGCCTACCGACATCGAGGCGCCTTTGCCCACGTTGATGGTGGCCGATCCAGCTCCGGTGTTCAGATTGCCGGTGAAGACGGCGGAAGCGCCGTCCAGAACGCTGACCGTGCTCTGACCTGCCCCGGTCGTCAGGGCAGTACCCGACAGCGCGGTGCCGCTGCCCTGGGCCACCACGATCCCGGTCGTGTTGGGGGCGATGCCCACTTGGGTTGCGGCGGCCGTCTGATAGGTTGCGCCAGCTCGGAGGTCTAGCGTTGCCCCGCCGGCCGACCCGACACTGACTGCCACTTTCGACGAGATCTGTGGCAACTGCGTCGTGACCGTGAAGGCCTTGGTGACGGTGATGGTGGAACTCGAGTCGAGGCTGGCATTGGCGTCGTTGATGGCCGTGATCAGTTCCGCCTCGCTGGCGGCGGTGAAGGTCGCTGCCTGTGCGGCTCCGCCGGCGGCCAATGCGGCCAGCGCCAAGGCCGCGCTCGCAGTAACTGTGCGCCTTGAACCGCTCGCCTTGCCGCCCCGCTTCGAAGACACGTTCTCTGCTGCTGCTACACAGGCGCCCAGTGTCGCATTCCACACCGTTTTGTAACACGAATTCATCCAATCACTCCTTGTTCTAATGGCAGGTTTCCCCAATGAGAAGCCAGAAAGCAATGCTTCTTGAGGCTGGAAAAATCTTACATATGAAACAAGATGTGTGAATCCGGTTTCAGCAGTCTCCCGCAGTGGTTGTGGGTCTTTCTGCCCGCGGGCTGCCCTCACGCGATCTGGGTGTAGGAAGTCGATAGGGGGCTCGGCGCATCGGCCCGTGAACTGTCCGCGTGTCAGGTGACGCAGAATGCAAAACGGTGACAGCAGCCCGAGCCACTGTCACCGTTCACATTTTTTGGTCGGGGCGAAAGGATTCGAACCTTCGACCCTCTGGTCCCAAAACAGTCGGTAAACCCATATAAATCAACGGGTTGCAGACGTTTTGTCTAACGTGGATTTTCTGCTTTGAGTGTGTTTTTCCCTCTGGGGGAATTTTCCCGTTAGACAGGTTTCAGCGTGTCGCGCTGGTCTTCTTCGCTCGCTTGTGACGCACGTAGTCGGCCGTCTGCGTCTGGGTGCTGTGGCCCCCCATCGTCTGGGCTTGGCCGATCCCACGCTCGCTGACGCCATCGATGTCCGTGAGGGCCTTCGCGCGCAGGTCGTGGAAGTGCGCGTTCTTGACCTTGGCTCGCTCTCGCGCGCGGGTCCACGCGGTTGATGCTCCGTCGTAGGTGTAGGGCTCGCCCTTGAGTGTCGAGAAAACGTACCGCATGCTCACTGGCTTCGTCTTGCGCGCCTTGCCTTGACGGCCAGGCACTGGCGGTGGGTGCCTGAGGCGCTCGACCACGGCCTGCAGCTTCGGTGTCCACTCGATCAGGATTCGCACTGCCGTCGTGTCCTCCGTCTTCGACGGCTCGAAAAGAATTCCTTCTTTTCTGATCTGGGTCCACTCGAGGCCCAGCAGGTCGCTGATCCGCTGGCCGGTCAGATATGCCATGTCGATCAGGCAGCAGATGGTGTGTCCTGAGCGCGTCCTATTGCCGTCGTCGCCATAGCAGGCTGCCACCTTGATTCTGCGCAGCTCGCTATCCGTGATGTACCGCGTGCGCGCCTTCACCTTCTTCGTCTTGACCGAGTCCACCGGGTTGCTCCCGGCGGGGCGGAAGCCCTTCACTTCGGCGAAACGCATACGCTCGCGCAACGCCGCCCGATAGGCGTTGTAGCTGCGCGGCTGCTGGTCCCACGGTTCAAGGAACTCGGCGACGACGGGGGGCGTGACATCGCGGGCGCGGAACTCGAGAAACGCTTCGGAGATCGCCTTGTTGTGGGTCCGGTCGTCGGCTTGCGCCTTCTTCCCGTGCTTGCTGCCGATCTCCTGCATCCAGTCGGCGCACAGCTTGGGCATCATGTCGTCGAGCGCCTTGTCCGTCTCGATCTTGGCCAGTGCCAGGTACATCGACGACAGACGGCCTTCCTTGATGCGGCAGAGCTTGATCCACTTTCGCTTGTCTCCTATTGCGGAGACGTGGTAGTAGCTGCCGTTCTTCTCGTAGACCCTCAGCGGGAGCTCGCGTTTCATGTCCGCTTCCTCGTGACTGGTCGAAGTCTGGGGCCGTTCGCAGACACGCTGGCACCGGTGCAGACCGCGTCGTAGTGCGGTCGTTCCAAGATGACGCTGCCGTCAACCCGGGATCTGCGGGCTCGGTAGAAGCCCTGGCGTCGTAGTTCGGTGAGCTGTTCGGCGGCCCGTCTGTACCCGGTGAGCTCAATGAGCTCGGTCTTCGTCAGGATCGACCCTGCGGAGTGCGGTATCGGAAGCGTCACAAGTGGCTCGGCGTGCGGGCCAACTGGTGTCTCCATCTTGAAGCTAGCGTTCATACTCGCTCTCCCAAGAGGAGGGATTCATGAAGAGTTTGATTGGAACAATTGGGGCGGCGATAGGGTTGCTCGCGCTTGCAGCGCTGTTCTTCGGGCATGCGCTTCTGGTGTACCCCGGATGGGATGAGATCGCTCAGGTCTTGAAGCCGTTTGACGCAGCGGCTTGGGTGCAAGCCGTTGGTTCGATTCTGGCAATCTTGGCAGCGGGGTTCTTTGTCCGCTGGCAACATGATCTTGAGCAGGAAAGCAATCGGCGAGCAGAGCGCGAATTGAGGCGTCGCAAATTGGACGTTGTGGTTGAGCTTGCTCGTGCAACGTCGCACAGCATCGGGTATATCAGGGACTACTTTCCTAGTCGACAGGCCGTTCATGAGATCGCGCTTGGGGCGAGATTTTTTGACAGACGTGTGGTTGAGAGTCTTGGCGTTCATCTTGGTGAGATCCCGCTGTATGAACTTGATGACGCCGTGTTGGTGAACGAGATCCTTGTGCTTCGGGTGAATTCCCAGCACATGCGGGACGTTGTTGCTCGACTTCTGGAGCGGCATCGGCATATGGACGGAGAAGCGTTCGGGGCTGCGTTTGCAGCTCTCGCTGATTGCGCGAACGCTGCCAATCAAGGGTATGAAGTCATACGAGGTCGTGCAGACGTACTTGTGCCGCGTGATTCCGTCTAGAGGCCGGAGGCCTGCTTCCAGCAGTGTCTGATCAGCCGAATCGCGAGTCTCCCTTGGCATTTCTTGCATTCGAATAGAGAGCCATTTCTCGGAGCCAGTCCGTTGCGGCAAGGCGGAGTAGCTCACACGCGTGTGCTTCATGCGCCTTGGCTCCTTGCGATCTCTGTCGCCAATGTGTCTGCCATTCTTGTTTCATGGCTTTGTACCGAGGGCAGCGACAGCACGCTGTCTCGTAGCGCCTCGAAGCTCCCGTCGTTCTGCAGATCGTAGTCGGCAGTGATCTGGTGTCGTTCGCTGTGGTGGTGCGCCGTGTCGGCGCTGAGCGGCGTCGAGTTCGGGCTGTGAACCCGTACGACGCTGAGCTGGACGCCGAGGGCGCGCAGTGCTGTCACCTCGACGGGATCTCGCAGATCGGTGATCGCGAAACGACGGAACCCGACTGCTGCCTTCCTGGCAATCCAGCGCGTAGCGATGTCGGCGTAGTAGCTGGGCCGGTACCGGCGCTGGAAGTCCGCCCAGTGCTGCATCACCCAGCGCGGACTGCGCGGCTCGTGCAGGCTTTCGCCGGCGTCGAAGCACCAGCTGATGAAGGCCGGATCGCTGCACATGCCCACGGCGAGAGCCGCGATTGCCCATTCCTTCGTCGGCCGATGATCGAGCATCCGCTCGTCGATGCGCCACGCCGCCGCGATCTCGCGGCGCAGGGCATCGGCGAACGCGATGGATTCGAACTGGCAACGGTTGACCAGTACAGCAGCAGCGCTGTCCTTGCCCGCGCCGGTCTTTCCGGTGAAGGCGATCACGATGATGTTGCGCTGTGAGCTGCTGCCGGCGAGGCGCGGGGATTCGATGTAGACGCGGTTCATGTTGACTCTGTGAAAGGATCTGATCAGTCGTCATCGCGCTCGCCTGAGGCGGCGCGCTTGCGGTCGATGAAGGGAAGGCAGCCGGCGGACGGCTGCAGGGGACGGCAGGACAGCGCGCGCGGCGCTGCTGCCCTGCCTGCGGCGGCGGGGTGCCGGGCTGCAATGCGCACCATCCGGCTGCGCACACGGTCCTGCATCACCGCCTCGAAGTCGTCGGCCCAGCGAAAGCGCTCCGTCATGCGCGCGCAGGCCTCGCGCAGCATCTGGTCGGTGGGCTCGATTGCGTGGGCCATGCTGGCTCGAAGCGATCAATGCCAGCCCGGCATGTCGAGGTGCCGGGCGTTGGGCCCACAGCTGCCGGAAGCCGCTCGGGCCACGTCCAGCGCCTCGGGCTGACCGGCGAGGCGAACGGCCGGGCTGTCGCAGAGCAGCCGACCGGCGAGTGCGGTCGAGTGCCTGCACAGCTCGCAGGCGCGGAACAGGTTTCCGAATGCACGCGCCTCGGGCCTGCCGTGCACGAGCGGCGCAGCCGGCGCCTCTGGCGCTGTAGCGACGTCCACACTGCTCATTTGCCGCCTCGCGCGGGCATGGGTACCACGTTGTCTAGTTCGAGGCTCTGTTGGCGCTCCTGGGCCTTGCGGTTTGCCTCGCGCGTCAGCGCGGCCCGCGCCACCTTGAACGTCTCGCGGATGTTGGTGTGGTACGAGTCCCGGTACTTGAAGCCAGCGGCGTACACGCCGCGCGTCGGCATGGTCTTGCGCGTGCCGGTCATGTGGACCTCCGCACGCTGAGCAGCCGCAGGTCGCCGAAGCGCTCGAAGGCGATGCCTTCGGCTGCGGCGCATGAGGTGGCGATCTGGGTGTAGCCGTAGAAGACGCCGGCGGCGTCGATGACCTTCACGATGTAGGCGTGCATGGTCAAACCTCCTTTGCTGGGTTGGTGGTGGAAACGGGAAAGGGAGCGGGCTCCACGCGGTCGACGAGGCGCCCGAGCGCGACTTCGGCGATCTGCTGGGCGGCGACTGCGTCGCGGGCCCGCAGCTGGATGAAGAGCGCGATGGGCGCCTGGCCGGGGACCGTATGGCGGTAGTGGCAGCGGAATGGCTGCGAGGCGGTGATGTGCATGGGAGCCTTCGTGGTCAGGCGCCGCGCCCCGGACGCTCGAAGACCCAGCAATGCACGGTCTTCGGGGTGTCGGGGCCTTCGGCGTTGGGGGTGGTCCGGATCGCGCTGTTGACCGACTTGATGTCGACGAAGCGCCGGGTCTTGCTGGTGCGCAGCACCTTCTTCAGTTCCGCCAGCAGGGGGATCTGCTGCCGGTGTGTGTTCGCCTTCTCGACGAACTCGTTGAGGTTGACGGCGATCTGCTTGTTGTCGCGGCTGTGGTTGAGCAGGGGGCGGTCGAGGTGGCCGTGCTTGACCGACTCCACGCCCAAGGCGTCGAGGTAGTCGAAGGCCTCCCAGAACTCCTGCACCAGCGGGTGATCTGCGTTGATGGCCTGCTGCCGCTCGCGCGCCATAGAGACGACCTGCGCCTGCACCTCGCTGAACTGCTCGTCGGATAGCGGCACCACGGCGCGCAGCGCCTTCGACATGGCGAGCAGCTGCGCGTGGTTCTTCGCGATGCGCGGCTTGTGAATGCCGTCTTGCGCGAGCAGGAACTGGATGTTCTGGTCGTGGTCGGCCGCGATGGTCGCCATCACGTCCGCCTCGCGCTTGAGCGCGGCCAGGATGAAGCCGCTGACCTGCTCGATCTCGACCTTCTCCAGCGCTTTCGCGCTCTCGTAGCTCGCGGTGGTGAACCCTCGGGTGTCGAAGGTCATGTGACAGATCCGCTCCATGATGGCCTGCGAGGCCTGCACCTGGTTGTTCTGGCTGATGACGATGGACGCGCGAAATGGCGGGTCGTAGGTCTCGTTGCCGCCGGTCTTCACGCCGGTGGTGCGGATGCTGTTGCCGTTGTAGGCGTCCTTGAGTTCGTCCCAGTCGAAGCTCTTCACATGCGCCTGGCCGCCGCTCTTCGTTTCGCGGTCGGACTCGATCAGCACGATGGGCAGGTTGCTTACCTGCGTGAAGGTGCGCAGCCGGCCGGCCGAAGTCGACTTCGACGGGTCGAAGCCCTCGTAGTCGCGCCCGCACAGCTTCCAGAGGAACTGGATCAGCGTGGTCTTGCCCGAGCCGGGCTCGCCCACGATCTCGAGGAACGGGAAGCTCTGCTGTTCGGCGCGCACCTGCTCGGCGAACAGGCTCCCGAACCAGTAGGCGAGGGCGATGTAGCCCTTCGCGCCGAAGGCGGACCACAGGTGCTTCTGCCAGGCGCGCTCGTAGCCTTCCCGGTCGGTGTTGACCTGCAGCTGGATCGACTTCTGCAGCGTCTTGATCGACAGCTTCTCGAAGTCGAAGTAGTCGTCCTTGTTGGCCTCGTGGATCGCGCCCTCGCGCACCGCTACCTTGCCCAGCAGGTAGGTCTTGTGCGCCGCGCTGTAGCCGATGAAGTCGACGGTCTGGACGGTTTTGATGTTGTCCAGCTGGCGCTGCATCATCACCTCGAGCTGCTGGCTCGAGCCGCTGTAGATCGCGCCCGCTGCCATGTGCAGCAGCTGCTTCTTGAACTCGCTGCCCGTGGTCAGCTGGCCGGCGGTGAAGGTGCCCTTGACCTCGGGCCCGTCGTGCGGGAACGTGACGCGGAAGTAGTACCAGGCCTCGCCGGTGACCTCGTTCTTCTGGTAGTAGAGGGCCTGCGGCTTGCAGTTGGCGATGGGCTGCAGGACGCCGGATTCCTTCAGGGCCTGCGTGCGCAGATCCTCGTCGCCCATCGGCGGCGTATGCCCCTCGGCGATGGCCTGCTTGATCCTGTCCTCGGCCTTGCCGAACCGGTCGAGATCCAGCTTGAACCAATACAGGCGGTTGACGTGGTCGAAGTCGAAGCTCTGCTTGCCGGTGCGGTTGTAGATCAGCAGGGCTTTGTCCTGCGGCGTGGCGGCCAGCAGCAGGGCGCCGTGGTAGCGGTAGTCTTCGAGATGGTTCTCCTCGAGCCGGCCGCGCTGGTGCAGGTCGTTCCAGTCGACCTTGGCTTTGCCGCGTTGCGGGATCTGCGCCGCCGAGCAGATCCAGCCGGCCTCCCGCGCGCGCCTGACGTACTTCAGGGTGAAGTCCTGTCCGGCCTTGTCGCCATCGAAGGCCCACACCAGCCGGGGCAGGTCGACGGCACCGTTCTGGCCGCCGACCACGGCCTTGACCTCGGCCAGGGCCTTCTCCGGGTAGTTGTTGCAGCTCAGCAGCGCCACGGCTGCGATGCCGTGGTGCGCCAGCGCGATGGCATCGAAGATGCCCTCTACCAGCCACAGCTCTTCCGGAGGCGGGCTGGAAGGCCGCACAGGGCCCGCAGGCGACGCGGCCTGCATTGCCTGGGCCATGGCCGTCTCGGGTGTGGCCGGCGGCGGCGCAACGAACGAGAGGCCGGGCATGGCCCACCACGTGCCCGCGTAGCTGCCGCCGGCCTTGAAGTTCGCCTTCTTCTTCCCGAAGCGATGCGGCCGGTCGAAGAAGCGCTCCCACCAGGTGCCGGCGAGCTGGAAGCGCACGGTGCCCGTGCCGGCGCCGTTGCCACGGTCGGCGCGGGCGTCGAAGTAGTGCTCCTGGGTGTAGGTGCCCTTGATGAGCGAGAGGTCGAAGCCGCGCCCTTCCCGGAGATAGGCATCGGCGGCGGCGGTGGGGTTCTGCTGCTCTGGCGGTTTGTCCTGCTCGGGCTTCTGGTAGCGCTCAGTCCAAGAGTTGAAGAAGTCCGGGTAGAGGTCTTTTGCGTGGGCCTCGTATCCGCAGTTGTTGAGCCGGTCGCACCGAACCACCCACGGGGTGGCGGCATACGTCCACAGCGACTTCTTCCCGCAGCTTGGGCATGCGCCCTTCTGCAGGAAGCGGCCGTCCGACGTGCGCTTGAACTCGTAGTCGTTCGCCAGCGCGTCGGCGATGTCGTTGAGAAGATCTCCGCTCATGAAATCCTCAGAGCAGCCCAGCCAGCGCGAGCGCGCGGCCGAGCAGGGCGGAGATCAGCACCACCACGAGGGCGGGCAGCAGAGAGAGCGCGGCAACGGCCAGCGCGCGCATCAGCAGCAGGCGAGCGAGCTGTGAACCCATCACGCAGCTACCCTGCTGCGACGCGCCAGTACGGCCGCATCAGCAGCCTCGGCCGTAGCGGCGGCGCGGCTCAGGCTCGTGGCGAGCGCGCGGGCGTCGTCCGGGGTGATGTGCAGCGGCAAGATCCCGGCGGTCAAGCCCGAGCCGACGATCACCAGCACGAAGGGGCGATGGCTCCTGTTGCTGCCGCCGGCGCTGTGATACGAGTAGACGTCGAGCCCGACACCGGGCGTCGCCTCAGGATTGCCGCTCTGCTTGTGGCAGATGGTCTGGCCGTGGGCGACCCAGTGATTGCCGCCTTGATCGAGGAGCCGGGTGCTCATCGTGCGTCACCCGCCGCGCGGGCCACCTCAGCCAGGACGGCTGCGGGGTTGGATTCGATGTCGTGCGCTGCGTCGAGAAGGCGAGCGGCGAGGTCGCGCAAGCCGGTGGCATGGAGCTTCAAGGTGGCGCGTAGCTCGGTGCCGGAACCGATGTCGATCCGTAGCTCGGCAAGATCCTGCCTGCCGTCGCGGTACACGCTCGCTTGGCCCATCGCCGGACCGCATTCGCCGTCGTGCCGTTGGTCGGCCGAGGCCGTGCCGAAGAAGGCGTCGGTAGAGTCCGCGCCGAAGCGGCGTTGGTTGGCGTACTGCGGCTCGAGCGGCACATGTGCGGGCCGCAGTGCGTGGATGGGGCGTGTTGAGTCGTTCATGTGAAAACCTCCGGGGTGAGCACGTCCCGCAGGGCCTCCGAACAGGCACCGCAGGGTGATGGGAAGGGGGAGATCGAGCGGGCGCTCGAGCGCGCTATGAGGGGCCGTCGATGCCGGCCGGCGCGAAGAGGTCACGCGTCTCGGGCGGCGTCATCAAGGGCGTGTGCTCGGCTGTGCTGCCTGAGCGAATCTGCTGGGCCAGCACGTCGCGCCGCATGTGCGATGCGAGGGGAAGATGGACAGTCGGCGCCGGCGTTGCTGAAGGCGAGATCGTCATGTCGGCCTCGGTGGTCGCGCGCCATGTGTGCCCGCATTCGAAGTTGCCGCAGACGACGTAGTGCTGCGACACGGTCGGCGTCATCACCTTGGTGGTCCGGATGGACCCGAGGTGGTCGCAATGAGGGCAGCGCAGTCTCATCGCGGCTCCGAGGGCGCAGGGCGCCGGTCGACGAGATAGAGGGCACGGCCGCGCCCGGTAGTGGCGCGCGCGGCGCGGCGAAGCCGAGCCTTCACCAGCCATTCGGCGGCGGACTCGAAAGAGGGGAACCCGCGCTCCAGCTGCACGCGCTCGATCAGCGCGTGGTCTTCGTCTGTGAAGGTGATGGTGTGCTCGGGCATCTTTTCGGCTGCTCTTGTTGCGCCGTGGGGCGGCTGTATGCGGCCTTCCTTCAGGCAGCGCGCTGGTCGAGACTCGGCTCATGAACCAGCCCCAGCACCTGCCGCGCTTCGCGCAGAGCCAGTTCGCGCAGCAGCGTTGCGAGCTGCTCGCCCTGGTAGTTCGCCATGGCCTGCACGAGGCCATCCTCGTAGTCGTCGAGGCGGATCGTGTAGCGGTTGGAGCGCACGCGCTTGGGATCGGGGTACATGGGTGGAGCCTTCCGAGGATTGCTGCAGGGAAAGGTCAGGCCGTGAGCGGCGTGTTGGTGCGGTCGCATTCGTCCAGGCCGCGAAGGGCGGCAAGGCGGACCACAGAGGCCATGGAGCGCTGCTCGCGAGCGGCGCGGCTCTTGAACCGCTCGAGTTCGTCAGGGTGCAAGC
This sequence comes from Variovorax sp. V15, assembly GCF_041154425.1. NCBI lineage: Bacteria > Pseudomonadati > Pseudomonadota > Betaproteobacteria > Burkholderiales > Comamonadaceae > Variovorax > Variovorax sp. V15. The sequence goes on along the minus strand of NZ_AP028659.1, from coordinate 3,848,286 downwards.
GCACGGCGACGGGCTTATCGCTGACTGCGCCATTTGGAGCGCGACGGACGCGGGTCTTGGAGGCGGGCTTCATGGGCGTCGGCTGTATGCTTGTGAAACGAAGAATTGCACAGTGAAGCGGAATATAGAGCAGAAATCTGCTTATTGCAACGTGATGGATGAAAAAATCCGCTTATCAATTGGCGCGCGCTTGAGAGAAGAGCGTGAGCGGCTCGGCATGTCGCAGACCTCCTTTGCGGAGCTGGGCGATGTTTCGCTGCGCGCAGAGCAAGACTGGGAGAGGGGCAACTCTGCCCCGAAGGCGGACTTTCTCGCTGTTGCAGCTACGCACGGGGTTGATGTGCTCTATGTGCTGACGGGGCAGCGGACGCCGAAGACAGCTGCCTCACTCAGCCAGGAGCAGCAGGCGTTGCTGGACAACTACGATCACGCCGACGAGGAAGGAAGGGCTGCGGCCCGGAGGGTGCTTTCTTCGCTCGCGAAACAGAAAACTGGTTAGCAAACCGCCCTTGTGGCTCCAGTTGCTTTTGGCGCTGCTGCGCGGGGCGATGACGGACGATTGGGTCGACCTGAGCGAAGTCGCACAAGGCCTTCGCGAACACTTCGCTGATGCTGATATTTGCCCACGTCGCTTTTTTGTCTACGGCACAGTAGCAAGAGCAACGCAAGACAAAGAGGGTAGGAGGGACTGATGGCGGATTCGATCTTTCTGCATGGGATTGCTTTGGCCAACTATCGAGGCATCGGCGATGCCTTGAACTACGTTGGGCCATTTCAAAAGTTCAATTTCTTTATCGGACCAAATAACGCCGGTAAATCGACAGTTCTGAACTACATCTCTCGGCATCTGAGACCCCACGTAACTGAGAGGTCGACCAGCCAAGCATCCGCTCCTCAGATCGAGCCGCTGTACAAAAACATTTCTAATCCCAATGGGGAAATGGTTCTTGGAGTGGGCCTTTCGTCTGCGCAGGTCCGAGGGGTGCTGGAAAACTTGTTCCCGGGCCACCAAGTCTTTGTCGATGTTGGGCTGGGACTACTTTCTGTCTTCGGCAAGGACGACATGTTCTGGTTCCGGCGGGGTGATCGTCCACCATACGCCCTTCAAGCACTCAAGCCGTCGAAGCTTGATACGCAGGCGCTCGCGCAGAAGATCGGTCCAGTGAACGTCCGAGACTTCTGGAGCGCGTTGGTTGGAATGACAGGAGGGGATTCAGAGGCTTGGGTGACGCAATCAATCGAGCGAGTGCTGACGCATGTGCCAGCATCAATACCTCCTGCCGCGATGGTGCCTGCAATACGTGCAGTTTCTGACAGAGGGCAGGACTTTACTGATTGGTCCGGCCGAGGTCTGATAGAAGAGTTAGGCAGGCATCAAGACCCAGACTACGACGAACAATTCAAGAGGGTGAAGTTCAACTCGATCAATGAGTTCGTGCGCGCGGTCACAGACAACTCGAGCGCGGAAATTCGAATCCCGCATGATCGAAAGCACATTCTCATCTTGATGGACAACAAGCTCCTTCCGCTAAGTGCGCTAGGCACGGGTATCCAGGAGGTTGTACTGTTGGCTGCGTCCTGCACGTTCATGGAGCGCCAGATCGTGTGCATTGAAGAGCCCGAGGTGCATTTGCATCCCTTGCTTCAGAGACGGCTCGCACAGTATCTCGCTGAGCAAACCTCAAACCAGTACTTCATTGCGACGCACTCAGCAAGCATCATTGATGCGACCGCAGCTGCGGTGTTCCACGTCTCAAACAGCGATGGCGAAACGTCTATTGCACCAGCGTTGACATCGTCAAGCAGGTTTCAAGTCTGCCGTGATTTGGGCTATCGAGCGTCTGACTTGCTTCAGTCGAACGCGATTATCTGGGTGGAAGGCCCTTCAGATCGCATCTACATAAATCACTGGATTAAAGCGCTAGCGCCCGACCTCAAGGAAGGGATCGACTATTCGATCATGTTCTATGGCGGGCGGTTACTAAGCCATCTGACAGCGAATGACGATGAAGGGCAGAAGGACGTGGAGGCTTTGATTGCCGTCCGCCAACTCAACCGGAACTTGTGCGTGGTGATGGACAGTGATAAATCAGGACCTGATGACTCCATCAATGCCACCAAGCAGAGAATTCTTGCCGAGCTAGCTAGCGATCGCGGCGTCGGTTGGATTACCGACGGCAGGGAAGTTGAAAACTATGTGGAGAGCGAGACCATGACCAGGGCTTTGAAAAAAGTCTATGGAGATCGCTTTCACAAGCGACTCAAGACCGATCAGTTTTCGCACGTACTCCCATTCAAAAAGCCCGATGGAACCAAGATGGAGAAGGTCGACAAGGTCGCAGTGGCGATGGAGGTGTGTAGTGAAACGGCGAACGTTGATGTGCTCGACCTTCGAGAACGAATTGGAGCAGTGATCGTGCTCATTCGGAGTTCCACGCTTTAAGTGGGTGTTCGCGTCATCCCTGCATGTCGCAGGGGCTGCTTTGCGTCGGTCGCAGTTTCTGGAGCTTAAATCGATATGGCAACTGTTGAGAGTTCATCCAATCTCACTCCAACTGCGGGAAAGATCAAGCTTCAGGGAAAGTACCTTTCTCCGCTCGTCGAGTACGTCAACAGCCTCGAACTTCGGGACGACATGTTTCTGATTGCTCCGGGGCCGAAATTCCAAGCGCTCAAGGAGAGCATGGCTAGGGTTTTCGATCCACACATTGAAGTCGACGATGTGCAGTCTATTGTGTTTAGACAGTGCATACAGTTCGAGAGAAAATGGTCGGGCAAACGAAGCGGCGCTCTTTCATCGGAGGAGAATCAAGATCTGAGAGACGAGCTTATCGGCCAGATTAAGAGCTTTTTTGAATCGATCCCTCGTCCTTGTACTCTCCGGCTTTCGCTCCCAAGCTTTCCCCGATTGGCAGGCCCAGTGAGGAGAGTTGCGGAAGACGTTCGCTTCGTGTCGGTTGCGGCTCCACCGACAGAAAACAAGCTGCGAGGGGGACCGCTTTCCCTCCTTTTCTCCGAAACTGATCCAGCACCGGATACGTGGCTTGAACTGATGGCAACCGGGTATGCCGACCACTCACCAAATTCGCGTACTGCTGCTGAATGCCTTTCGATGGCGAAGCAGTGCGCCTTTGTCTTGACTGGGCTCGGGCTTTGCACAACTCACTGGAATCCTCGGAGGGCGAATGCCACTTTTTCTGATGGAGCCTCAGAGCCGTTCTACGCGATGGAAATCCCCGAGGCAGTTCAACGACTGTATGGTCGTCTTCAGATCAATGAGTCGAAGCTGCGCGTGCGCGGCAGTGCGCCGAAAGGCACGGAATCGGATCAAACTTTGCTGACTGAGCCGGATCGAGAGCCAAGGAGTGATGAAGAGCGATTGATTGCGATTGACAACATGCTCGGTCCGCTGCGCCGCTACTTCAACGCGCGTTCAGAACAAGATTTTCAACAGGTTGCTGCGGCGATTGAGTGGTATCAGGATTCGGTCTATGCCGATAACGATACCTTCGCCTACATTGCGGCATGTGTTGGATTGGAGGCTCTGATCGGGAGCGAAGATGAGCACCTCGATTCATTATCTAAGCGGCTTGCTGATCGGTATGCTTTTCTTATTGGAACCAGTCGCAAGGACAGGGAAGAACTCAGGCAGCAATACAACAGGGTGCTTCGCGTTCGCGGAGAGCTGGTGCACGGGAAGGCTGCGCGCCTAGCACCGAAAGAGAGATCCCTGCTCAATACAGCGCAGATGATGCTGATGCGCCTGATTTGGAAGGAGCTCAATCGTGTTTGGAAGGCAGTGGAGTCGTAGAGCAGATTAATCGTCTTCGTCGATGCTGCTCGGCTCATTCGCCTCAGTCTTGGAGACTTCCATCTCAGCATGAGTGGTGAATCCACCGTCCGGCGTCATGGTGTGCCGCACTTTGATCGTCAGCCATTCGGTCTCGTCGATCTCCGGCTTCCAGCCTGACACCTTCACCGGGGTCTGTGGTGTCAGCATGGGCTGACCAAGCGCCAGCGTCAGGTTGAAGGTCGCGAGGCCCCGCTGGATGCGTCGCCACTCTGCCTGCGCGGCGGCGCGCGCGTCGGCCTCGTTTGCGAACGTGTCTTTCAGCCGCTTCGCGTTGCCACTCTTACCCACCAGCACGCCGCGACGTTTGGCCCGCTTAGGGTCGTGCCAGTAGGCGCGCACGCCGCTGTAGGCATCCCGGTCGCTCGTGTGATACCGGTGCAAGTCGCCATCGGCTCTCGTGATCTCGATGACCGGGATGCTTTCACCCGTCGACGTGATCGTGCCGACGATGGGCAGGAACAGCAACCGACCCCGCTTGATGGTCGCCACTGCGTCGTGAAGCTTTGCCAGGCGGGTGATGAAGTTCAGGTCACTTTCGTTGGTCTGGTCGATATGCTCGATCTGCCTCGCACCCAGGGCGGGATCGATCCGGGCCATCAGCTGGTGCCTCGCGGCCGTCTGCCGCACGATCTCGCCCACGGTGACCCCGTGGTAGCTGCGCTCCACGCGCGTGCGCAATGACTGATGCATGTCGGCGCTGCGGGCCCGGATGCAGATCTGGTCGGGGGCGCCGCTGTGCTCGGCCTCGCCGACGATGAACGTGCCCTTGTCGACCAGGTCGGCACCCACCCAGCCGATTGCCAGTTGCAGCTCGCGGCCCTTTGGCGGGATCTCCAGTGCCCCGTCATGGTCGTCGAGCACGAGATCGAGCTGGTCGGCCTCGTTGCCCCGGCACTCGTTGAGCGTCACGCTGATCAGGCGTGCGTCCACCATCGGAGTGATGTCGCGGTCCCCGATCTTGAGGCGGTAGGTGGGCGCTGGGTGGGCTGGGTGCTGGTCTTGCGGATCCATCCTCACGCCTCCACGTCATCGCCGGCGCCGTCGTCATCGCCAATGGAATCGGTCTGCCCGTCGTCGACGCGCTCGAGCTGCAGCTGGAACTCGATGCGCCGGGCCGCGCCGTTGGGCAGAAACACGGTCTTCGTCTCGGTAAGGCTCTCGATCACGTACAGGCCATACACGATGCCGGTGCCGTCGACCAGCGGCCACGAGGCGCCCAGGTTGCCCATCTCGCGCAGCTCGTCGAGGGCGACTGTGCCGCCCGTCAGCTCGGGCATCAGCACGCCCGACAGCTGGAAGGTGTCGTCGCCCACACCAAGGAACTGCCGCGCCGCGCGCGCGCCGATGCGGCTGTTGCTCGCGTGACGCCACTTCATCTGCCGTTGCAGCTCCTGAAAGGCCAGCGTGTCGAGACAGAAAACGAACTGGCCGAGGGCCATCATCATGTCCATGGGGGCTCCGGTCAGTCGATATCCGACAGCGAGGACTGGCCGGCGGCGCGCTTGGCGCGCTCGCGGCGATCCAGCTCGGCCGAGACGGCGCGAGCAACGGCCTGCGGGTCCATGCCCGGCGCCGCGTGGATGTGGATCTCGTACTTGGTGGGTGCCATCGGCGCAAGCCGGCCGGCGCTGGTGCTGATGGGCGCGCGGTTGTCGATCAGCGGCATGCTGTCTGCGCCGGCGGTCATCGGCAGGACCGAGGCTGCAGCCGCCGCGACGCCGAGCGCGGCCTGGCGCACGTACCCCGCGCGGCTGGCGATGCCGAGCGCGGCACCGTTGCTGATCTCGCCGCCGGCCAGCATGAAGACGTGGCTCGGGCTACGGATGCCGAGCTTCTCCTTGAACCACGCGAGGGCCGAATCCGCCGCCCCGGAAATCGCGGTCTGAACCTGCCCCAGCGCGCCCGTGATGCCGTTGGCCAGGCCCGTCATGATCTGCGCGCCGAACTCGGTGAACTTCGCCGGCAGCTCGAAGCCAAACCAGCGCATCGACTCGGCGAAGGCCTGGTAGAAAAGGCCCACCGGCGACCAGTTCAGGATCGCCGCGCCCACGGTGGCGAGGGCTGCAGGCACCGAGCCGCCCAGGTACTGCCAGAACTGGTCGAAGGCAGCCTTCGCGCGGTTCCACAGGTCGACGAAGAAGGTGCTGATGGGGCCCCAGTACCGGTAGATCAGGTAGGCGGCTACAGCGATGGCGGTGATGATCAAGCCGATGGGGTTCAGCAGCAGCGCGCGGCCGAGCCACAGCAGCGCGGTGCCGGCAAGGCGGAAGCCCGTGGCGAGCAGCCCGAGCACCCGCGCGAGGACGCCCCCCTGTAGGCCCATGGCCGCGAATGCAAAGCGCATCGCCACAAAGCCGAGGATCGCGGGTCCGACCACCAGCAGGATGCCGCCGAGCGCGACCAGCGCCACTGCGAGCACGCCGATGCCGGTAGCCAGGATCTGAGCGAGCCGTGGGTTGGCCGCCATCCAGTTCGTGAGGCCTTTCATCGCCGCCGTCGCAAGCCGCAGCGCTGCGAGGTAGGCCGGCATGATGCTGTCGCCGAACTGCTTGTACAGGTCGTTGCGCCGTGCGGCCAGCTCCAGCTCGGCGCCCGAGCTGGTCTGCAGCGCGCGGTCGTAGAGCGTGCCGGTGCCATCGGCGCCGGCGTTGAGCTTCGCGTTCTTGTGGATCTGGTCGCGCTGCAGGTACATCTGCGCGAACAGGTTGGAGGCGGTACGGTTGCTGAAGATGCCGCCCATGGCGTCGAGCACGTCCTGCTTTTCCGTGATGCCCTTGGCCTTGAGCGCCGGCAGCAGGATCTCCTCCATCCAGCGGAACTGGTTCTCCCGGAAGATCTCGCTGCCCTTGAGCGCGCCGACGCCCAACTGCGAGATCTGGCCGACCTTGTCGTGCTTGACCTTCGAAGGGTCGGCGATCAGCCCGAGGTCGCCGAGCATCATGGCCGAGCGCTTCGTGGTCTTGCCCTGGTAGATGTTGGAGTAGGCCGACATCATGGCCGTGCCCACGCGGTGGCCGCCCATTTCCTGTACCAGCGGCTCCATCTGGTAGTAGAGGGCCTCATCGGTCAGGCCCTTGGCCGCGACGCCGCCGGTCTTGATGACGTTGAGCCACTCTTCGCCCTGGACGCGCCCGCCCGTGGCGGCGATCACGCGCTGGATCTTGTCGGCCTGATCCTTGAACACCTGCTCGTTCGCCAGGCCGCCGCGCAGCTCGATGACCTTGAGCATGTCCATGAACTTCTTCTCGTTCTCGTGGCCTTGCTCCTCGCCGTAGATCGCCTCGTTGGCGAACTTCATCTTCGCTAGCGTGGGCGCGACCATCTCGGCGTGGTGCAGATCGGCGAACACGCTGAGCCCGTCGCGCACGAGGGACAGGTTGTCGCGGGTGCTGGTGCCGTAGGTCTCCATGGCCTTCGCGTACTTGATCGCGTCGCCCGTGACCTTGTCGCCCAGGCCGAGCGCGGCAATGCGCTGCTGCTCGGTGGCGAACTTCGAGCTTTCGGCGATGGGCGCACGCATGGCGTGCAGCACCGCAAAGCCGGACCCGGCGGCGACTGCCCCGGCCACGGTCGTGTTGTGCCCGAGGTGCCGGCCCTTCTGGTATTCGGCCTTGGCCGCGTGCATGGCGCGCTGGCGCTCGCCGAGCTGCTTGAGCTTCGTGGTCTGCTCGTCGATCACGCGGTTGGCGGCCGAGATCTCGGTGCGCAGCCGGCGCTCGTGGGTGCCCATGGCGGCGGCGCTGATGCCGGCGGCCGTGAGCTTGTCGCGCAGGGCCTGCACGCGGGTGGCCTGCCGCTGATGCTGTTCGCTCAGCGCCGCCGCCTCGCGCTTCGCGGCGGCGAAGTCGCGGATCATGGCCTTCGAGGGCGGGCCCATGGCGCCCAGCCCCTGCGCCAGCTGCTTGACGCGCGCCTGTGCGGCCGTCAGCTTCGCCGTGGTGTCCTGCAGGCCGGCGCGGATCTCGCGGAACTCGCCGACGCTCTTCTGCTGGGTATTGAGCTCCTTGAGGCGGTCGCGTGCCTCGCGCAGCGCCTTGGCGGCCTTGCTGCTGCTCTCGGTGACCTTCTTGAAGGGCGCGGAGGCCTTGTCCAGCGCCTGCAGGATCACCATCAGGCGCAGATCGCCACTACCGGACATGCGCACCCCCTTGTGAGGCCGCCACGGGGCGCTGATGAGGCTGGAAGGGGGAGCGGTGGCGCATGGGTCTACTTGGGCGGTTCGTGGCGTTCACGGGCGCGCTCGCGCCACTGCATCAGGTCGGGGACCGACATGTCATCCATCTGGGCAGGGGCCCAGTGGAAGACGAAGGCGAGGTCCGCCATCGCGTCTTCTACGTGCTCTGGGATGCGGGAATCCGGTCCGCACTCGGCAGCAAAAAATTCACCATCTCCGCGCCGAGCTGCGCCAGATCGGACGGCTCCAGCGCCTCGATCTCCGGCTTCGTGAGCGTGGGAACCGTGACGCGGGGCAGCACCATGGTCAGGGCAATCACGTCCATCTGCATGAGTGCGGACAGCGAGGTGCCGCGCAGCTCGCCGGAGCGCGGCTTGCGGATGAGCACCTTCGTGATGGTCTGGCTGCCGCGCACGATGGGTGTATCGAGGGTGACTTCGCCGGCAGCATTGTTCGGGGTGCTGCTGGGCTTCGGGGTGACGTCGATCACGCCGGGGTCGTTGTTGTCGTGGAGGTTCATGGTGCAGGAAATGGGAGTGGAAAGGGACGGGATGCGCCGGCAGCTGCCGGCGCGGCTGGGTCAGGTCAGAACAGGCCGAGCGCGCGGCGGATCTGCGCCATGCGGTCGACACCGCCGACCACCTCGATGAAGTTGACGAAGTCGATCTCCACGATCACCTCGCCGTCGATGGTGAGCTTGTAGTAGCTCAGCGAAGACTTCACCTTGATCTCGGTCTTCTCGCCGGCCTTGGCGTTGCCGAAGTCGATTTCCTTGTGACGTCCGCGCATCACCACTTCGCAGGACTGCACCTCTGCGGTGTCGTCACCTTGAATCGCGCCGGCAAGCCGCAGCAGCACCGCGTCGTGGGTAGGTGCGCCCCACTGGGTGAGCAGACTCTTCATGTAGCCGGCGGCGGTCCATTCGAACTCCAGCGCCTCCATGCCGAGATCGATGCCGACCGGGCCGTTCATGCCGCCGGCGCGGTATTCCTCCATCTTGCGGCTGAGCTTGGGCGGGGTGGCCTCGGGCACTTCGCCGAGATAGGCGTTGCCGTCGTTGAATAGGATGAAATTCTTGAGTACACGGGGGAGGGACATGGTGCTTTCCTCTGTAGATCAGCGGGTGAGAGCCGTCAGGCCTTGGCGACCTGGTCGGCGAAGTTCTCGTAGTAACGGCCCGTGATGCGCTGGCGGAACATCAGGTTCTCCAGGGGCGCGCAGGGCGTGAAGTCGTAGTCGAGGATCAGGTTCCCGCTCTTGAGCTCGTCGGCGGTGTTGACGTCGCCGTCGACGGCCCAGACGCTGCCGCCCACGAGGTAGCCCGAGCGGGTCAGGAAGCGGAACTTGCTGTTGACGCCCTCGAGGATGTCTTTCACCAGGCCGGGCAGCAGCGGTTTGTCGTTTGCCCACATGTGGGCCTCGGCGATGGTGTCGGCCAGCACCTGCGCCGTGCGCGTGGCGGACTCGAAGGCGAAGAGCGGGTCGTCGCTGCAGGTGCGCGACCCCCAGAAGCGGTAGCCGTCGCGGTTGATCAGCGTGGTCACATCGCCGGCGTTGAGCACGCCCGCGTCGGTGGCCGGATCCTGCAGATCCCAGTAGATGTCCTGGCTGATGCCCGTGACGCCGTCGATCGCGACGTTCGAGAGCGTCTTGTGCCAGCCGATCTCGTTGTCGATCTTGGCGCGCAGGCCGAGCGCGAACGCGACAGCAGGGGCCCGGGCGTTGGTGTTAGCGACCGTGTCCCAGGCGAGGAAGTCGGGGTGGATCACCATCAGCTCGCGCGCGCCGAACTGCTGGCGGTATGCCGTGGCTTCCTCGACCGTATCGCAGCCCCAGGCGTTGACGTAGGCGAAGCCGCGCAGGCTCTTGGCAATCGTGGAGAGCGCCGTTGCAACGGGCTGCGTATCGAGTCCAGGGCAGCCGAGGATGCGAGGCTTGATGCCGAGCTTGGACTGGGCAGAGAGCAGGGCCTTCATGCCCGTTCGCTGGCCGCTGGGCAACACCGTGCCGATGACGTTGCTGGTGGTGGCGGCTTCATCGGCGCCGGGCTCGACACGGACCACGACCGTGATGGGCCGGGCCAGAGCCGCGATGTATTCGAGCGTCTTCTTGAGCGTGCCGGTCGTGCCGGCCTTGCCCATGGCGTTGTATACGTTCGTCACGAGGACGGGCGTGTTCAGCGGGAAGGTGGCCGGGTCGGCATCCGGTGCGGTTGCGACCAGGCCGATGATCGACGTGTTGATCACGCGGATGGGGCGCGTGCCTTCGTTGATCTCGAAGACGCGCACGCCGTGGTGGTACTCGGTGGTTGCCATGTGATGCTCCTGTGAAGTTTCGGATTCGATGCGGTCAGTCGGCCGCAGGCGGTTCGTTGGGTGTGTCGGCCTGCTCTTCTGCGGGCGCTTCGGGGGACGGGACGGTGGGCGCCTCGAGCGGTGGAATCACGAGAGCCGGCAGCAAGCCGGTCAGCGTCGCCTGGCTGGGCTCGCTGGCAAGGCCGGCCTTCACGCGCTCGAGGATCTCGTAGCAGGTGGCCCAGACAGCCGACCGCCACGCGCGCAGCGCTCGGCCTTCGTTCTGGAACTTGGGAACGGCGGGCTCGTCGGCGTAGGTGGTTGCGGTCTTGATGTCGTCGTAGCCGAGCGAGCGCGCCATGGCGTCCATGTACTCCTGCACGTGGGCCCGCAACGCCGCCTGGCGCTCTTCGAACGTGGGCGCGGGTGCCGGAGGAGGGGGCGGGGGCGTCGTCGGGATCTCGGGCTGTGGCGCGGGAGGGATCGCCTCCAGGGCCCACTTGCCGCGCACCATGCGCGCCTTCATGCCGTTGGGGGCGTTGGGCGGTGCCATCTCGGTTGCCAGCGCGGGATTGAGCAACGCATAGACGGCCTTGCCGGTGCGCTCGGTTTCGACAGGGTCGAGCGGGTGCGCCGATTCGCCGATGAAGAACCCGGTGTCGGGGTCGATCAGGTAGATGGTTTTGGTCATGACGTGCGGGCCCGGTTCAGTAGCTCATCCATGCAGGGAACGCGACGTTGCGCGGGCGTGCTTCAGAGCCGTCCGCGTTGATCGAGATGCCCGTCGCGCTGTTGTTGAGGTAGATGCCGGTCTTTCTCGTATCGATGCCGACGTTGTGGGCGTGTGCGCCGTCCCAGTTGATGGCTCTGGGCGAGTCGATGCTGAAGTCCGAGTAGTTCGACGTGCCGCGATCCGAGTCGGCAACCTGCGCCGGCACGTTCATGCCGTGGTTGTGTGATCCCGCAGAGTCGGTCCACCCGCCGTGCAAGTGGCCGGGGTCGTTGACATAGTGGCCGTGCGCCGGGTCCGTGACACCGTGGGTGTGTGTGTTGTTGGCGGCCGCTTCGGCCGAACGCAGGACGCGCGACGCGTTGACGCCCCGCCCGTTGTCCAGGCAGCGGATGAACTCGCCGCGAAGCTCCACGAGCGAGAACGTGCCGGTGCCCGACAGCCCGAGCCGTGCGACCAGATCGGGGTAGTTGGCCTGGTTGTAGGAAACGTCCGCGCGGATCGGCAGATAGCCCGGAATGCTCGACGGGTTGTCGTAGCTGTAGAGCACCATGCCCGGCTGATGCCACGGCGCGCGTACATAGGCGGTGCCGTTCCAGATCATCTGGCGGATGTGAGGCGTCTGTACCGTGATGACCGGGCCGATGTTCACGGTGGGGACGTTGTTGAAGGGCCCCCGGAAGGCGTACATCGGGTGCGGATCCGGGTCGCTCAAGTGGGTGTTCCATCGCGCGAGCACTTCGGCATCCGAGGCGTACTGCGGGTGCGGATCTGCATCGGCGACATGCGCCGCCAAGTCCGCATCCGTGGCGTACAGGGGATGAGGGTTCGCCTTGGCTTCGTGCACGGCCATGCTGTCGCCGAGCGCGGCGGTGAGCTCGGCGGCGGTATGGCCCCACCGCGTCCACTTCGTGGCGTCGGTGCCGGGCGGGATGTTGAGGCTGTCGGCCACGCTCTTCCACGTGACGCCGCCGTAGCTGACGTAGGCGACGTTCGCCGGGTAGCTGAAAGCGGGATCCCATGGCGTGACGTTGCGCACCCGCTGGTAGCGCGTGCGGTTCGCCAGCTCGCGCGGGGGGCGGTTGTCGATGCCGGAAGGGCCGCCCAGGACCGGGTCATCTTCTTCCAGCTGGTAGACGCCGGTCTCCCACTGGTCGGTTTCGTTGAGGTTTGCCATCAGGCGCTTCCGTGGTTGTAGGCACCGTCGCGTCGCGTGGCGCCGTTGTGGCTGTTCGCGACCGTGGCGTACCGCAGCGCGACCAGGTGGCAGCGCGCAGGGGCGACGGACGGCAGGAGCTTGCGCAGCCTGTCGGCCTGCGCATTGGTGATCGGGCGTTCCAGCGCCACCATGTAGGTCGCCCACGAGGTGGCGAGCGAGGCATGCGGATAGACGCCGTCGCGGCGGATCGTTCCGTTGTGGGTGCGACCACCCACGCGCTCGATGATGTCCACCTCGCCGAAGCCCAGCGAGCGGATCAACAGGCGAATCGCCCAGGGCGTGCCCTTGTGGCGGTGGATCTCGATGCTGTTGAGGATCAGCGAACGCTTGGCGTCATCGGATTTCGCGTCCTGCCAAGCCTCGACCGACAGCGTCCACGAGAGCCACGGGAGCAGCGGAGACAGGCAACGCATGGCCGTCCATAGGTGCCGCAGGCCATCGGTATTCAGCTCCAGCGGCGAAGCGCCGGCGAGCGCGAGTTCCAGCGGGGTGCGGTTGGGCGGCAGCAGGCGCTGCGCGGGCGTGAGGCTAGCCACTGACCACCTCCTCGAGCACGTTGATCGCCGTGACGCGCACCCACTGGGTCTTCGAGGACAGCAAGTCCGCCGGCGGCATCGTGATCTCGACGCGGTCCACGCCTGGCTGATGCAGCGCGGCATCGATGCCGGAGTGCGGTAGCCCCTTGCCGAGCTTGCGGATCTTCAGGAGCCACTTGTCCAGCGCAATCTTTCCGTTTGCCAGTGCCACCTCGCCCGCAGGCCCCTCGTACCGGTAGACCTTCGCTGTGATGACCGTCTCCAGAATCTCCGGCCCCTGTACGGGCACGCTGTCGCACAGCGGGCGGATCTTCTCGTCGTTGAGCGCGGCGCCCACGGTGACGAGCAGAGCTTCGGACGGAACGCCGCTCGGGGCGGTGGACAGCACCGTCACGCGCACGGTGCCGGGGTTCGGGCTGTCAATGCCCACGTCCGCGACCTGCGCGCTGGCGCTGAGTGCGTGGAAGCGGTAGCTGTCCACGGGCCCGGCGGTGGTGATGCCCTCGGGCGCGAGCTGGATGCGTTCGCGGAAACGCTCGTCGTCTTCGTAGACGGCCTCCACCGGCGGAACGGCAGTCGGGTCGGCGGGCGTGACGACCAGGCGGAAAACTTTGTAGTTCGCACCGAGGTTGTCAAGGTCCGTGCCCGTGGCGTAGGCCAGCATGCAGGCCTTGGCCGCGTCGTTGATGCGCTGGCGCATCAGCAGCTCCTGATATGCCATCTCCTCGAGCAGCTTGTAGGCCGGGTCGGATTCGAGGACAAGGCCGTAGTCCGGGTAGCGTGCCTGAAACGAGGCAAGGCGCGCGGCGAGGATCACCTCGAAGTCGAGCACCTCGATCACGGCCGGCGCCGGCAGCAGCGACATGTCCATGCTCATGCGGCGGCTCCTATCTGGACCGGAACGCGCATCGAGAGCACGCTGCGGCGCTGGCCCGGCGGGCTGTAGATGCCCTGCAGGTCGAGCACCACCTGGCCGGCGGTCTCGGTGCCGAAGATCTGCACGCGCGACAGGCGCAGGCGCGGTTCCCACTTCATGAGCGCGCCTGCCGTCGCCGCGTACAGGCGCACGCGGGTGGCGCCGTTGTCCGGGTGGTCGATCAGTTCGGGCCAGAGGCTGCCGTAGGCACGGCGCATGACGCGGGCGCCCAGCGGCGTTGTGAGGATGTCGGCGATGCTCTGGCGCAGGTGCTCGATGCCGTCGAGCGCTTTGCCGGTGACGCGGTTCATGCCGCTCATGGCACCGCACCGCCTGCGGTCCGACCGCTGGCGTCCTGCTCGATGTGGCCGTGGCCCTGCACGCTGATGCTGCCGGCCACGATGTCGCCGCCGTCGGTGGTGAGGCCGTGGCCGTTGATGAACTCCATGTCGCCGTCGATCTGGGCCGTCTTGCCACCGGGCCCGGTGCCGGAGCCGGCCATGCCGGCGGTGTAGGTGAGCAGGCCCTGCACGACCAGCTGGCCCGTCACGATGTTCATCGGCGCGTCGAGGGTGATCTCCTGCGAGTGAACCTTCGCGCTCTCGCTGGCGGTCACGTCAGCCGTCTTGCACTGCACGGTGATCGACTCCGGCACGGTGATGTCAGCGGTGCCGCCGCCGGGCAGAGTGACCTTCAGCGCGCTCGCGTTGTGGTCGTATTCGAAGACGGCGCCATCCGGGTAGGTGGTGCGCTCGACGTCGGGGCTGTTGCTGTTGGCGGGCACGCCGTCGCTGAAGATGCCCACGAGCACGAAGCCCGAGGCCATGTCTCCACCGGGCGAAAGCACCATGCACTGCTCGCCGACAAAGGGAGGGGACCAGTGCCGCACGTTGCCGGCGCGGCGCGCAAACCACGGCAGCCAGTTCGTTTCGAGACCGCCCGTCTTGACACGGCATTTGTAGCCCGGCTCGTCGACCGCCGAGACCGTTCCAGCGCGCACGAGGTTCTCGATCAGGCGCTGCAATTCGAACGGGGACGGGGTCTTTCCAGACATGCCGTCGATGGTGCCGACCGTGCGCGCGCGACGCACTTCATATCGGTTGTGCGAGTGCGATCTACAACCGAAAGATCAGGTCGCGAGGTGCTGGAGAAGCATGTCCTTGACCAGATCACGCTCGGCGTCGTTCATCGAGAGCAGACCGCGCGCCGGGTACTGGTAGGTGGGCCCGCCAGGCTGGACCAGATCTCGCAGGCCTTCGTGATGCACGCGAGCAATGCGTGCGGTCCGCCCGAAGAAGCCTACCGCTACGCCGTCGTCCTCGGCCTCCACGCGCAGATGACGTGTCGCGCGCAGCTTCTCGAACATGGTGCGTCGGATACGGCCCTTCTGCAAGCGCGCGTTCGTGGTCTTGCGCGGCTCGTAGGCCGTGCCGTCTGGGTTGCGCTGAGACGCGATGCGCTCGGCCTGCATGCGGCGCAATGCGATACCGATCTTGCGGGCCAGCGCGCGACGCTTCGGTGCGGTGAGCTTAGACAGCAGAGGCGTCGCCCAGTCCTCGAGCGCGCGCAGATCGTCGATCACGTCAGAACTCCGTGGCCGGGAAATCCCAGGCGGCGAGCTGCTGGCCTTCGAAGAAGACCACGATGCGCTCGGCCTGCGTGATGGTGCAGAGGTGCGCCGGCTCTGCCGCGTGAGTCACGTCGTAGCGCTTGACCGTCTCCGGCGACGTGGGGTCGGGCCCGGGCTTGACGATCACGCGCTCGGTCAGGTCGATCTCGATGGACAGATCCATCGTTTCCTTGTTGAGGTATTCGACCTCGAAGCGCAGGCTCTTCTCTCGGAGGTCCGGGTTCTCGAAGATTTCGACCTGATTGGCGCGCAGCCAGGCCAGCAGCGGCACGAAGATCGCGTCCGCGTGGCTGCTGTAGTCGAGCACCACGAGCTTCAGCGTGTAGCGGTAGACGAACGACAGCGAGGCCGCCGCAGCGGCAACGATCCGCCCGTTGGTGATGAAGATGGTGAGCTTGTCCGGGTCGTTCTGCAGCTCGGGCGTCGCGGCCGACAGGTGCGCGCGCAGGCTATGGGGTTTGAGCACTGGCGCTCCCGGCCCGGGTCAGGGCGTTGATTCGCTCGCGGACTTCGTTGTAGCGGTCGACGCAGGCGTTGAGGTCGAAGATGGCCTCGTCTCCGTCGCCGGCGATTCCTGCCACAGCTGCCGCAAACGCTGGGTCAAGTTCGGCTCGCGCTTGCGCAGGCTCGCCGGCAATGGTGGCACCTGCAGGCCCGCCTGCAGGACAGGCGGCGATGCGGGCGGGGACTGACACCCGCACACCACCAGTGCGAAGCTTGTGCTCCAGAAGAGCTTTTTCGCCTTGAACACGTTGGATCTCCTTTGCATGCGCCGCATCGCGCGCGGCGAGGTTCTCGGTCATCTGCCATTGCGCGGACAGGGTGCGCGTGAAGGCGTCGACGGCAGCGCGGGCATTCGCGGTGCGCTCGGCCTGCCACTCCAGCCGCACGGCGCTCTCGGCGGACTTGCCGGCCAGGTGCCAGATCAGCCCTGACCATGCTGCGCAGACGGCGACGGCGAGCAGGTAGGGCAGGGCCTTCAGCAGCCGGCTCATGGGAACTTCGCCAGCGCCGCCGAAATGGCCGGCTTGGGGTCCGAGCCGAGGAACAGCAGGCGCTCGGCCTCGCGGCGGCGCTGCAGGCCTTTGAGCACCGTGCCGCCCGACATGTTCCAGCGCGGGAACTGCGCTGCGGCGCCGGCCGTGTCGCCCGCATTGAGCAGGCGCACGAGCGTGGACTTCGCGAGCGCGTCGGCCCCGGCGTTGTAGAAGATCGAAACGAGCGCATCGAACTGCCGCTGGGAGACGGCCACCGAGACCGTGCGCCGCACCGCAGGCTCGAATTCGCCGGACATGCGGCGCGCGTAGCGCTGGTCGGCCTCGGCCTGCGTGATGGTCAGGCCGAGCACGACGTCGGGCCCGGTGTCGCCCCAGCCGATGGTCCAGGGCTTGCCGCTGAGCCGCGCGAAGGCTGCCGGCACCGTGGTGATGCGGTAGGGGTCAATGCGGGCCGCGCTCAGCGCTTTGAAGAGCGGCGAGCCCGGGTCTGGGTATGCGAGCAGCCTGCACTGCTCGAAGTAGTGGGCGACCTCGTGGCCGTCCGCGCCCATGCGCAGCTGCTCATTCATGGCGGATCTCCCGGCTCACGTCGCGGCCGTGCAGGCGGTTGTTCTGCCCGGGGAACAGGCGGTTGATGGCGAAGCCCAGCTCCGAGATCGCGGCGAGCGCGACGGCCAGCAGCAGCCAGGGGTGCTCGCGCTGGCCGAGGAAGGCCGCCCAGCCGAAGTAGCCGCACAGCAGCGACAGCGCGGCGATCTTGACCCTGCGGGCTTTGCCGCGCAGTGGTGCGTCGTGGATGTCGGGCGCCGTGTGCACAGCGAACTGCAGCAGCGCGGCCAGGCCGAGCAACACGGCGAGTAGCCACATCATGGTTTGCTCCTTTCGTCGGTGGGCGGCGCGAAGTCGGTGCCGCCGGGCGTGCGGGCAGAGTGATCGCGCCCGCGAATGGCGTCGAGTAGGCGCACCGCGAAACCGAGCGGGTCGTTGCGCATAGCACCGCCCACGGATCGCAGGCCCATCCAGATGTCCTCGCTGACCACCGCGCAGGCGCCGACGATGGCAAGGCGCAGCGTCTCGGACGCCACGAAGCCCTCGATGCCGAGGCCGACGAAGACCGCGACCGACACGCCGGTGAGCAGGGCGCGCAGGAAGCCGCACCAGCCACCGTGGCGCTTCTCGACGACACCCTGCGCGAGGCCGGCGAAGAGGCCCACCAGGGCGCTCGAAACGATGATTCCCAGCGTCTGGGGTTCGGTGAAGAGCTTCTTGAGCCAGTCTTGCATGTCTTCAGTCCCAGAGCTGCACGGTGCGGCGCGTCGTCGTGCTGGCGGGTTCGGCCAGCTCGACCAGCAGCCCGGCCGGCAGGATGGGCCCGCGATCAGCGAGCCCGGGGTTGAGTAGGAGGGTGGCTTCCACCATGCCCTGCGTGCGTTGCAGGTAGCGCCAGCACAGCAGGTCGACGGTGTCGTTCTGTTGGGTGCGGACTTGCATCAGATGAGCTCGACAGTGGTGCGGCGGATGCCGAGGAAGTCGGAGATCGCCCAGCGCAGGTCGCGGCGCAGATCGTCGGCGCGCAGCTCCAGCTTGTCTGCGGCCTTGTCGCCGGCTCCCGTTGTGTCGTAGTCGCGGTAGCGCTCGACGAGATCGGCCTGCACCGCGCTGTAGACGGCACGCAGGTACAGCGCCAGCTGCGCGCTCCTGCCGTCGACCTTTGGCGAGGGCACGTCCTCGAGCTTCTCGTGGCCGAGCACGAGCTGCGCGCTCTTGTACGGCGCCAGCTCGGCGTTGACGCTGAGCACGGCCTGAACGGCGCTGTGGCGCAGCCGGTCGGGCGTCACCGTGCCGTCGAGCCGTGCCGTCGTGCGCAGCTTCGCCAGGTCGATGTCGGGAAACCAGCCGTCGTTTGCCAGCGCAGTCTCTACGCCGGCGGCCGGAGTGGGTGGGTTTCCGAGGAAGTTCATGGCGAAGGGTGAAGAGGTCGGCGGTGGTCGGGCTTCATCCGCGGGCAGGCCGGTCAAGGTGCTTCAGGAATCAGCCCGAGCCGCCGGGGTCCGGGGTCGGACTCGGTTACGGCGCGGGGGGCGTCTCCGGCTTGTTGAGCCGGCGCTCCAGGCGCTCAATGTCTTTTTTCACGCCCACCTGTTCGAACAGGGCGAGGGCGCGCTGCAGGTGCTCCTGCGCCAGGCGCGCTTCGTCGATGGAGACCTTGTCGAAGTCCACGTCCGCCGAGCCAGCCTTGCCGATGACGGCGAAGCCGAAAGCCTTGTGCAGCTTGGCGCGGGCCTGATCGGGGGCGTCGAGATCCTTGGTGCCATAGAGGATCAGCGGCAGCAGCTCCCGCGCGTCCTTCCGCCTCATCTTTCCGGTCAGCGCAGCGGTGGCGAACTCGTCGATCAGGATCGTGGCCAGGTTGCGGTCGTACTGGTCGGGCGGCGCGAGGTCGTGCGCCACGGCGTACTGGGCGATTTCGATGGCGCGGTGGTAGTTGCCGGCGTCGATGTGCCACACGAGCACGGTGGTCAGCACCTGATCCTGCGCGCCGGTGCCGCCGGCCAGGGCGCCATCGATCCACGCGTCGTAGACAGGCAGGAAGGCGCGCTTCGCCTCGATCTTGCGCTCGACGGATTGGATGTCCTTGAGCGCACGGCGGTGCTCGGCGAGCTGCGCGAGCATGAGCTGGTAGGCGCTGCCCTGCAGCTCGCCGCCCGCCGGCGCCGTGGCGGACGCGATCATGGCGAGCTTGGTCTGCAGATGGCGCTGAGCGGGCGTCTGGCGCATGGTGGTCAGTCCTGAACCTCGATGTTCTCCACCAGTGCCGTCAGGCCGTAGTCCTCGATCACGAAGGCATCGTTGCTGGACTCGTAGTTCTCGATGCGGTTGCGCTTCGGGTTGTCCATCACGTTGCGGCGGCGTGCCGACTCCTGCCAGTAGATCGACAGGTTGTCCAGGCGCGTGATGAGAACCTTGTTCGCCGGGAAGTAGGGCACCGTGATGCCCGGCAGGCTGCCCAGACGCCGCTGGCTGCGCACGATGTCGGCGGCGAGGATCTCGGTGGGTGCGGTCGGGTCGTTGACCAGAGGGAACAGCTTGTCGTGCATCAGGTCACGGCCCACGATGGCGACCAGGCCGCCGTCGTCGCGATACCAAGGATCGAGCAGCGTCTTCGTGGCGTCGAACACGAGCGCGTCGAGGTTCTTGTAGTCGGCGCCAGCGCCGGCGCCGACCGTGACCTTGCCAGCGACGGCGCCGTGATCCATCACGCGCGACGGGGCGTCCGTCTTGATGTGCTTGAGCCAGCCGATGTTTACGTCCTGCAGCTTGGGGTTCGCTGCGAGGTCCGTCGTGACGGCGATGCTCTCGCCGTTGAAGCCGATCAGCACGCGGTCCAGCGCTTGGCGCTTGATGATCACGTCGCGCACGCGGGTCTGGAAGTCGGGGAACTTGGCCCATGCATCGAGCGTGGCGTACTTGATGTACGTGTCGTAGTTCGTCTGGGCGCACTCGTAGCCTTGGTTGTCGAGCGTCTCGACCGAGCGGGGCGAGCGGTCCGCCACATCCGTGTTGGTGCGACTCGCGATGGGACCGCTGACGCCAAGGCCGAGCTTCTCGCCCTTGAGTTCCTTCACGCCGATGATGTTGATCGAACTCAGGAACTCGCTCGACTCCTGCATCTTCGTCTCCAGCGTCTGCTGCACGCTCGGGGCGACGGCGAACACCTCGTTGGCGCTGGGCACGCCGCTGAGCGCGCTGAGTCGGCTCAGCCACTGGTTGAAGGCAAGGCGGGTATCTTTTTGCATGAATGGCTCCGGGTGATACGAAAGGGCTGGGGCGTGTTGAGGGGAGGGCGGATCAGCAGTCGGTTTCCTGCTGGTTCGGCTTGCCGCCGGTGGCCGGCGGGCGCTGCGAGTGCTTGCCGGCATCTGTCGTGTCGATGGTTTCGAACTTCGACTTCAGGTCGTTGTGCTCGGCCTCGAGCGCGTTGAACTTCTTCCGCAGGGCGGCGAGATCCTTGGAGGTCGTGCTGCCTTGCTCGACCGATGCCTGCAGCGTCTCGCCGAGATCGTCGAGCGCCCCCATCAGCTCGTTGGCCGTGGCGTCGTTGCGCTTCGACTGGGAGGCGAACTTCTTCGAGAACGAATCGCGCCAGCCCTTGACCTTTGCGAGCACGCCCTTGTCGTCTTCTTCGTCATCCTCGAATTCGAGGGTGACCTCGACGGCCTCGGAGAAGAGGTTGTCGGGCGCCTGCTTCTTCCCCTTGAAGGGGTTGCTGTCGGGGTTCTTGGCGGCAAAGCTCAGGATGTCGGTGCCCAGGCTGGCGGGGCTGTCGGTGATGCCCAGGCCGACCAGATAGGCCTGCCCGGTGTCGCCGAACTTCGGGTTCACCTCCATGCTGGTGTAGATCTTCTGGCGCTCCTTCGCCAGCTTGACCAGATCGGGCGTCGGGTCCAACTGCGCGAACAGCCCCAGCTTCTTCTGGCCGTCGAGGGTGACCTCCTCGGCCTTCAGCGCGGTCACGTCGCCGTAGGCCTTGAAGGGGCTGTCGGGCAGGGTGCCGCGAATGTGCTCGAGCCAGATGCGCGCGCCGTACTTCGCGGGGTCGAAGTTGGCGGCCATCTGCTGCAGCCAGGTGCGCTCGATGGTGCGACCGTCGGTGGTGGCGCCTTCGACGGCGACGCGAAAGAACTTGGACTTCTGGGCCATGGTGGTGTGCGGGTAGGTTGACGAGTGATGGCGCTGATGGTCTGCGGACCACGCGCGAGGCTCAACGCAATTCGGTTGTGTATGCGCGGTCTACAACCGAAACCCGGCTTAGAGGCGTCGCGAAGAGGCGCGAGCGCCCATAGCCTCACCGCCATGGATTCATGCAGCGATGTCGTCGAAGCGCCAGAAACGCCCGTGGTGGAGCAGCGGCGCGCGGCCCGGCATCTCTACTGGCAGGGCTGGCGCATTTCTTCTATCGCGGAACACCTTGGAATTCCGCGCACGACAGTGCACGGGTGGAAGGATGCCGAGCAATGGGACAAGGCGCAACCGATTCAACGTGTGGAGGGTGCGCTCGAAGCCCGCATGGTGCAGCTGATCGGCAAGGAGGCGAAGACCGGCGGCGACTTCAAGGAGATCGACCTCCTCGGCCGGCAGCTCGAGCGCGTCGCGCGCATCACCAAGTACGAGAAGACCGGCAAGGAAGCCGATCTCAACCCCGAGATCGAGAAGCGCAATGCCGGGCCGAAGAAGAAGCCGCAGCGCAACCACTTCACCGATGAGCAGGCCGACGAGCTGTACGAGGCGTTTCAGGACTCCCTTTTCGGCCATCAGAAGGTGTGGTTCCGCAACGGGCACGAGCGCACGCGCATGGTGCTCAAGAGCCGGCAGATCGGCGCGACCTGGTACTTCGCGCGTGAAGCCCTCGTCGACGCGCTGAAGACCGGGCGTAACCAGATCTTTCTGTCGGCCAGCAAGGCGCAGGCGTACATCTTCCGCCAGTACATCGTGCAGTTCGCGCAGGAGGCCTGCGGCGTCACGCTGACCGGCGATCCGATGATCCTGCCGAACGGCGCGCACATCTACTTTCTCGGCACCAACGCGCGCACCGCCCAGGGTTACCACGGCAACTTCTATTTCGACGAGTTCTTCTGGACGCACCGGTTCGAAGAGCTCAACAAGGTTGCATCCGCGATGGCGATGCACAAGCGCTGGCGCAAAACCTACTTCAGCTCACCCAGCTCGATCCAGCATGAGGCCTACGCGCGCTGGAGCGGCGCGCACTTCAACAAGAACCGGCCGAAGGATCAGCGCGTTGCCATTGACCTCTCGCACGACCGCCTCGCCGGTGGATTTACGGGCGAGGACAAGGTGTGGCGCAACGTCGTCAACATCATCGACGCCGAGGCGGCCGGCTGCGATCTCTTCGACATCGATGAGCTGCGCCTCGAGTACAACCCGCAGGAGTTCGCCAACCTGCTGATGTGCGAGTTCATCGACGACACGCAGTCGGTGTTCCCGATGTCGGAGCTGCAGGCCTGCATGGTCGACTCGTGGGTGGACTGGGCCGACGTCTACAAGCCGCTGGCGCCGAGGCCCTACGGCTACCGGCCGGTTTGGGTGGGCTACGACCCCTCGCACACCGGCGACACCGCCGGCTGTGTAGTGCTGGCGCCGCCGGAGCGCCCCGGTGGAAAGTTCCGCGTGCTGGAGAAGCATCAGTTCCGAGGCCTCGACTTCGAGGCGCAGGCCGAGGCCATCCGCAAGATCACCGAACGCTACAACGTGGCGTTCATCGGCATCGACACCACGGGCCTCGGCCAGGGCGTCTACCAGCTTGTGAGCAAGTTCTTCCCGGCTGCCAAGGCCATCAACTACTCGCTCGAGGTGAAGACGCGCCTCGTGCTGAAGGCGAAGAGCGTGATCAGCAAAGGCCGGCTCGAGTTCGATGCCGGCTGGGTCGATCTCGCGCACGCCTTCCTCGCCATCCGCAAGACGCTCACGGCCAGCGGCCGGAACGTCACTTTCGAGGCAGGGCGCACCGAAGACACCGGGCACGCCGACCTCGCGTGGGCCTGCATGCACGCCCTCGACAACGAGCCGCTCGAAGGCATCACCGCCGCGAACAGCGGCTTCATGGAGATTTCGTAATGGAACAGACAGCGCTTGCCGACAACCCTGCCCGCATGGAAGCGTTCACCTTCGGCGACCCGACACCGGTGATGGATCGGCGCGAGATCCTTGACTACATCGAGTGCTGGATGAACGGGCGGTGGTATGAGCCGCCGGTGAGCTGGGAGGGCCTGGCCAGGTCGTTCCACGCGAGCACGCACCACAGCAGTTCCATCTTCTTCAAGCGCAACATCCTGCTGAGCACCTTCGTGCCGCACAAGCTGATGGACCGCACGACCTTCAGCGCCTATGCGCTGGACTACCTGACCTTCGGCAATGCCTACGTCGAGCGGCGCGATTCGCTCACGCGGCGGCCGGTGGGCCTGAAGCATGCGCTCGCGAAGTACGTGCGGCGCGGTGTGGATCTCGAAAGCTATTTCTTCGTGCGCGGCTGGAAGGAGGAGCACGAGTTCAAGGGCGGCAGCATCTTCCACATGCGCGAGGCGGACATCAATCAGGAGGTGTACGGCCTGCCCGAATATCTGAGCGCGCTGCAGTCGGCCTGGCTGAACGAGAGCGCGACGCTGTTCCGCCGGCGTTACTACAACAACGGCAGCCACGCGGGTTTCATCCTCTACATCAGCGACGCGCAGCAGCAGCAGGGCGACGTCGACGCGATCCGCGAGGCCCTGAAGAGCAGCAAGGGCCCGGGCAACTTCCGCAACCTGTTCCTCTACTCGCCCAACGGCAAGAAGGATGGCGTGCAGCTCATCCCGGTCAGCGAGGTGGCCGCGAAGGACGACTTCTTCAACATCAAGAACGTGAGCCGCGATGACGTGCTGGCCGCGCATCGCATCCCGCCGCAGCTGCTGGGCATCGTGCCCAGCAACACGGGCGGCTTCGGCGCCGTGGTGCCAGCCGCCCAGGTCTTCGCGCGCAACGAGATCAAGCCGCTGCAGGACCGGTTCAAGGAGATCAACGAGTGGATCGGCGACGAGGTCGTACGGTTCACCGACTACGAGGTGCCAACGGGCGAGGCGACGGCCGCGCCCTGAATCACAAAAAAGACGGGCGACCTGTTCAGGTGTTGGAGCACCTGTTCAAGCCCCGAAATGCAGATCGAGCCTGCAAGCCGGCGAGGCCCGCCACCCTGTACAGAGTGGGTCGAGCCTATCAGCAATTTTTAGTGTCAAAGGCTTGCACAATGGAAATTTCAGCGAAACCTCTCGTGCCGTGGATCGGCGGCAAGCGCCGCCTCGCGAAGCACATCCTTCCCCTGTTTCCTGAGCACACCTGCTACGTCGAGCCCTTCGCGGGCGCGGCGGCCCTGTTCTTCCTGAAGGAGCCGGCGAAAGTCGAGGTATTGAACGATGTCAACAGCGACCTCGTGAACCTCTACCGCGTGGTGCAACATCACCTCGACGAGTTCGTGCGGCAGTTCCGGTGGGCGCTCACGAGCCGCGAGATCTTCGGCTGGCTCAACGAGACGCCGCCGGCCACGCTCACCGACATTCAGCGGGCGGCGCGGTTCTTCTACCTGCAGAAGCACTCGTTCGGCAGTAGAGTTGAGAACCGGACGTTTGGCACCGCGACCTCTTCACCTGGCCGCATGAACCTGCTGCGGATGGAGGAGGATCTGAGCGCGGTTCATCTGCGACTGCATCAGGTCACCGTCGAACGGCTCGAATGGGCTGCGTGCGTCGAGCGCTACGACCGCAGCCATACCTTGTTTTATCTCGACCCTCCCTACTGGGGAACCGAAGGCTATGGCGTGCCGTTCGCGCTCGAGCAGTATGGCCGTATGGCTGTGCTGCTGAAGACAATGAAAGGTAAGGCTGTCGTCAGCGTGAACGACATTCCCGAGATGCGGCAGGCCTTTGCCGGCCTTACGCAGCGTTCACTATCGATCACCTACTCAGTCGGGCTTGCTGAAAACCGCTCCACAACTCGCGAGCTGCTCGTCACCAATTTTTGAACGAGGCGGCGGTCGAAAGACCGCCGCGTTGATCGCAGTGCAGGTAAAAAGAGGAGCAGCTCCTACCGTTCGTCATCACCAATGATGCCGCGCTTCGCCATACTTTCCCTAATCCGGGTAAGTCGATTTGGAATACCAAGGGCACGTCTTTTTGCAGCCAAATAGAGGCGATTCATGAAGTCATAGTCCTTGTCGCCAGCATCCAGGTACCACGTGTCAAGTGTTTCGCCATGCTTATCTTTTAAAGCGAAAGAAACGAAACCTTCCTCAGTTCGCTCATCGGTGCCGGCCCAGATTGCAATGCGCTCTTCGTCGAGTGCCAATTCAATAATGAGGCGTTCGAACTTCCAGTTAACTTCCCCTTTGTCGGTTCGTTCGCTCAAATCTCTGAGCAGTTCGTAATAGTCACTGGGAATTGACATTTTCAGTTCTCCTTGGCTGCCGCAACCTGTACAGAGCCTGCGGCGAGCTTTGTGTGAAGACGGGCGGTGCGAAGAATAAGAGCTTCGCGCTCTTCTGCTGCCCAACGGTTTACAGCTGACATTGATTCAAGTCGCTCATGAAGGGCGTCAACCTCCAAGGAAACGTCGGTCCAAGCTATGGCTTGGGCTGCACCTGGCAATTGGGTGGGATCTGGGAGGCGGGAGACTGCGTCACGAAGCTCGAACGCCGCTGCTGCCGCACCAGAAAGTTTCTTGGCCCGAAGCAGTTCAAGCAGGTTACGTGTCCGTCCTGCCATGTCTTGCAGGGTCGTTGCCGTTTGCAGGGTTCGTATGGCTTGAACCGCATTGTCCGCTGCCTCTCGCGCGGAATTGGCTGCTGACTTTGTCTTCACCAACTGCCAGATCGTGACACCGAAGCCGATCAAACTGACTGCAAACTCAATCGCTCCAAAAGTGTCCATAGAAGACTGGCCTGTCTCATTGTGTGCAGCTCGCTGTATGAAGCGAATGCCGCCTTGATGGTCATGTCGATTCTGCAATATGTTGTGAAATGTACGAGAGTGCCATGGCGTGGTGTTGTGTCGAAGCGACGCCGACTGGCGGATGGCCTTTGCTCCAGCGGCGGCTCACTAAGGCAGGTGGCCGCTCGTGACGGGGCTACGCGAGCACCTTTTAGCCATGGGCCACAGTGCTGCCGCCTAGAGTTGTATGGTCCTGCTCGCGACGCGGAGTCTTGACTCAGCGACGAATGAGCTCGAATCACTCAGTGCTCATCGAGGAGGATGCCGAACTTGTTTGGCGCATAAATCCTGATTTCGCGATTTTCGACGATCCTGTTCCAAAAATCATGGCTTTCGCCAGCTATTTCAATATGCAGCTCTTTGATTTGGTTTTTTTGAAGAATTTCAATTGCTTTTTTAACTAAAGCTGTGCCAACCCCCTTTCTTGCGTGAGTGGGTGGTACGTATAGCTTGTAGAGTTCCGCTTCTTCGCTACCTAAATTGATTGTTGCTATGCCGAGACTAACGCCGGCATCTTCGGCCAACAGGTAGAACGGGTCGTCTTCGCCATATATATTTTGAATGCCGTTCTTTTCCAGGTTTTCGGAGAGCAATTTTTGGAGTTCGCGTAACTGTTCGATAGTGGGGGATTCGTTAAATTGCATTTTCTTGAAGAGGATTTTGGGGGGAGTGCCGAAGGAGTGGTCGTAGCGCGATCATCACGCGCTTGTTCCAAAGGACATCACGAGCTTCAATTGGTCAGCCGTGTCGGGATCTGCCCCTAGTCTGAGGAGGGCGCTGCCGACCAAAGCCTCCATGGATTCAGTCGGGATGCCCAGTGTTTCATTGACCTGCCGCAGTTGCCAATACAGGTTCCGGCGAACGGCGGGATCAGTCTCGCGGCGCAGCTGCTGCATCGTCCGATGGCTCTGGTCGCGCAGGATCAGCTTGGACTTGATGGAAATGCCGTTGCGAAACTCCTGCTCGCCGACCAGCGGCGCCACGTACAGGCTGCGCAACTTGGCCTCCATGGCATTGAAGGCGGCGATATAAGCTAGCTTGAACTTCATTGCGTGGCATCCGGTGAAGCCCATGGCCAGGATGGAGAAGCCGTCTCGGCTGACGAGGTACATCGGGTGTCGCCGCCCCGTGCTGTCGACAAATTCACTGAACGCAAAATTGCGTTCAGTGAACTCTTCCGGCGCTTCAATTTTCCGGATGGCGCGGACCACGTCACCATGCCGCTTGCCGAAGTGCTCGGCGATCTGGAGGCTGGTCGCTGTGGCCTGACCATCCGTGATGCGGAGAGTGAGAGCGGTCGTCTCGGGTGAGTTCATCCGCGCCATTCTCTCGATTCCCACCGCGCTCTACCAGAGCCCTTTGGGCGCGTCCGCCGCGCGGGGCCGCTTACCCCTTACACCCATCGTTTCATGCCGCCCACGGCCCCGCCACGGCCCGGAGTGGCTCGCTTGACGTCAAGGGGGCGGCGCCCCCCGCCGCTGGGCGGCTCAGCCCCCGGCGCGCGGTCTTGACCCCGCCACGCCTGCTCGCTAGATGGGTCCGTTTCGTCGGGGCAGTCGGACCGGCGCGCGGACCGGCGGCGCGCCGCGCGGTGGCCGTTCGAGCACCCCCGTGGCAGTGGCGAGTTCTGACGAACTTTGAGGCCTGTGTTTGGCTTGTGGGGGGAGGGCGCCTGGATGGCTTCGCAGGGGACCAAATCCGGTTTGGGTTCGGGGAAAACCTGATTTCCTAATCGAGGGTGCCGAATCGGCCGGAAACCCGCATGGCGCCTAGCGATGCCCTGGTTAGGCCTCACCCTAATTCGGCCTAACCTAAAACCTAATTTTTTTGTAAGTTGTTGATTTATATGGGATTTCATTTTCCCAAGAATCAGGAATCGAAACCCTAATCTGGTTAGGTTGAGGTTAGGAAAAAATTAGGTTGTCTGGAACGGCCGAAACCCGCATGGATAAAGGCTTTGCGGTCGTTTCGTGATAGTCGATTAGGGATGTTAGGTTTCTCCCGAGCCCTCCCCGGAATTTTGAGAGGGCAAACAGCGGCAGCGCGACCATCAGGATCTGGTAGGCAACGCTTGGGCGAAAAAAAGCCCGCTGGCGCGGGCTGTCGTCGTCTCTGATGCTGACAGGCAGGGTCAAGTGCGGCGGATCTCAACTGGCCCGATACCGCTGTAAACCATAGTGCCGTCCTCGAGTGAGGTGACGGTCCAGCGGTCGTCTACATCGCCGGGTGAGACCTTGTAATCGGCCGGGCTCAGCGGTAGCTCGCGTTCTTCACGAGTCTTGTCGCTGTACCAGGCTGGCGTGTAGAGGGTGGTGCGTTCGGAGAAGAAATCGATCTGGCTCATCGAGGGATTGTCGCCATTCATGTTGGCCCCTTGAGCCATGGCTTGTCGAGGGCGCAGGCGGGGCCCGTGGCATCAACCTTCGCGACTGCAGTTCGGATGGCCTCGTAGCGCTCGTCGTTCCGTTCAGGCTTGTGCGACAGATGTTCCTGAGCAGGAAGGCACCACCAGACCTGTTTCCAATGGTCGTTGTAGCCATGCTGCTGCAAGCCTTCTATGCGCAGTCCGCCGCGCTTGATCTTCTTCACGCGCGCGTAGTCCACAAAGGGGGCCACCTCGGCAGCATCGCTGCGGCTGCGATAGAGGTGTGCCTCCTCATGAGGGTAGTTTCGGCCGGCGTCTCCGTAGCAAAGCCAGCCGCGCACCGGTCGCGCGCGCACGACTTCTTCGGGCAGCGGCTGGCCTGACTCGTAGAGGATGTAAACGTCGCACAACACTGTTTAAATATACAGTACTATTGCGCCATGGACGACGAGATCCCGACTGATAGTTGGATCTACTACTGCGCGCAGCAGCTGAAGCGGCACTGGCGCACGGTCGACCCTGACCAGCTCGAGGAGCTAGCCGCCGACCTGGCTCGCGAGCCGCATCTGAGGGCTCTGTCGCCGCAGGCGGCCGCAGCGCTCTATCTTGAGCCGGTAATACCGCCAAGCAGGACCGCATGAGCGGCGGAAAGGGCAATCCATGGCAACCTTGGTCGGAACAGCCTCGTGGGCCGAGAAGACCCTCATCGATTGCAAGCGCTTCTATCCACCTGGGGTGAGCAGCGCAGAAGGGCGGCTGCGCTACTACGCGTCGATTTTTCCGGTGGTGGAGGTGGACAGCAGCTACTACGCGATCCCCTCACAGACCATGGTTCAGAACTGGGCGGCGCGTACCCCCGAACACTTCGTCTTCAACGTGAAGGCCTTTCGGTTCTTCACGGGACACCAGACGGACGTGCAGGTGCTGCCGCGAGCGGTGAAGGAAATGCTGCCTGGCCGGAAGCGCCTGCTGTATCGCGATTCGGCAGAGGAGGTGAAAGAGGCGTTGTGGGGGGCGTTCGTTCTGGCGCTCGAGCCGCTGCGCGCCGCCGGCAAACTGGGGATGATCCACTTCCAGTTTCCGCCAACGGTTACGCCATCGCCTCGAGTCACGGCGCACATCGAACAATGCGCCGAGCGGCTGGGGCGCGACACCCTGAGCATCGAGTTTCGGCACAAGAGCTGGTGGGATGGGGCAGAGCGAACAGTTAGCACGCTAGCCTGGCTGCGTGACATCGGCGCAGTGCACACCATCGTTGACGGCCCGCAGGGGGCCGACAACAGCGTGCCGGCGGTCTGGGAGGCCACGCATCCGGACTACGTGCTCCTGCGGCTGAGCGGCCGGAATGCCGAGACCTACAACGCCGACGTGGCTACGGCCGCTGATCGATTCAACTACGAGTACTCCGACGATGAACTACAGAGTCTCGCTGCAGAAATGGTGCGCCTAGCCTCTAAGGTGAAGAGCGCGCATGCGATCTTCAATAATTGCGACGAGGACAAGGGCGTTCGCAATGCCCAAGACTTTATGCAGATGCTTCTAAGTTAAGCGGGCGCCATAGACGGGTCGCCCCACTGGACGTTCGAAGCCGCAAATAGACTCCGAGGATCGGCTTAATTGGTTAGCTTGATGGCGCCAGAACCTCAAGGGGCAGCCGTCCAAAGCAATAACCTGCAGAGTGGATGAAAATCGCCCATACCCCAGGTTGATTGACCTCGCAATCGACTATTCGAGCGAAACATGGCCTGGCAATTCGCCGGGGCGGTCCACTGAAAACTTTGAATGGATGCGACCATGCTGTATCGCCACTCGGCGACTGAAGTGATGCAGTAAATTCATATTCAATACCCACTGCGGCATCGCCAACGGACAGCACGCCAAACAAAATAAGCGCGAACCGCCCTGGCAATTTTGCGAAGGAAACGTGTTCAACTCCCGCCCCCAGAATATAGGCAAGTCCGTCTCGGGAATGAACACAATCAGCGAGCATCAAAGTACTGACATGCAATCCTGCGTCCCGATCGACCTCAGATGCTTCTCTGCTGACAATCACGTTGAATCCGGCTTTCCCCCCTTTTCCACCTTTGGCAACAATATCGCCGAAAGATGTGTCACCACCGTCGCTACCGTCGCCGCCATCCAAGCTCGCTTTGCCACCTTCACCTATCACTATGGGAATGCTCGTCCCGGGAGTGAGTTTAAGGATGCCCGTAACATATTCACCACCTTGTCCCCCTTCGCCACCTTGAGACCCTGGCCCAAAGGCTCCCGCGCCGCCACCTCCCGCGCCGGGAAATTTTCCGGGCATGCCGTTGAAGTTATATATATCCCCGCCTTTGCCGCCACCACCACCGCGCGCATCACCAATAGCGCCGCCTCCTCCTCCTCCGGCTCCTGGCGCGTTCCCGCCTGTTCCACCGAGATTGTTGATAGTCGATTCCACATCAGCTTCGATCAATAAGAACTGTCGTCTGACGGATTCCATTTCCGGGCGGTCAAGAATGGTCGCGACACGCTCGAGATGAAACAACTCAACCTTCAGCGGGCTCGCCAGACTTTCTAACTCTTTACGCTCGCGCAGCCTCAGTTCTTGGTTCGTAACGAACGCCATGCCCACGGCATCGTTCTTTTTTACCTTTGCCGCATCCGACAAGAATTTGACTTTGATTTCTTGGTAATCTTTTTCGCCGCGGGGAAAATAGACAGCCATGCTCCATGGCTCATTCGCGTATATGCAACGAGCATCCTGGCCGCCGTCCTTTCCTCCAAGTGGGTGGCTTGGATCGATGCTTTTAAATCCTTCGTGATGGAGAACTTGAGCGGCGAGCCTTTCCGATAGCGCCGAGCCGTGGGTCCACTCCCGCAAGCGATGCCAAGTTTCATCTACGCGATTCACCATACAGGTCTTCCTCGGAGTATCTAGCGACTTTAACCGCTGAGCGTAGTGAAGCTACCCGCGCGGCGTCGGCAGTAATCTTGTCGATGTGAGCAGTGGGGAAGTACCGCTGGACTTTGGACGCCATCGTCAGCGGTGTGCTGAATCAAAAGGTAGCTTTTGGGCTCATGGACGCCGGTCACAACGTCGAGTCTTCCCTCTAAAACCCGACGTTTGGAATCGTGCCCAAGCGAATAGCATCTCTTGCTGCACAGTCTTCATGCGTTCCGATGAAAATCGGGAAATGATATAAAACTATTTGGCCGTCGAGTCGGATGGAGAGGATGCGTTGGTCTCGCCTTCTGGACCATTTCCCCAAGTGATTACGCTGGCAATTCGCGTTCTGAATGAGTCTGAAAAAGTCATCAAACCTAGGGGGGAGCCAAAGCGGCGAAGCTCCTTGACTCTGGGCAACATTTCGTCCCAACACACTACAACCGGCTGAAGATACTGAAGTACAACTGGATTGGTCAAGAGGCCTTTGAGCATGAAACGATTATCGAATTTCCGTTTCTCGGTTTTAGTCATCGACCAATACAATGTGGCTGAAAAAGCAGCCTTTGCGCAAAGCATGACGAGTTGTTTTCGATCAAGTCCGTGATCTAAAAATTTCCCTATCATGTCTAAGCTCTCGAAGATCTGAGGCACATTGATTTCCAGCCGAACCAATGGATTTGGATGGGAGCCTTCGATGACCGCTGTCGGCAGAATCGGCTGACTTCCATTGAAGCGGAAGAAAAGCAAAGAGAGGCCGCACACCATCAGGTATATCAAGCCGGATAAAACTTCGGTTCGCTTCTCGTCATCGACGAAATCTGGGTCTGTGACATGTCGTAGTAGTTCGAAAACGTAGAAGTGCATGGCCTCAAAATCGGCAGCCAGTTCCGTCACATGGGAGACTAGCGCCTCTCGACCAACGAGGCGCTCATTGTGCGAAGCTTCAAAATCGTGGACGTCTGTCGTCTGCGCGGCATCGCCACGACCCCTCGCAAACTCGGCACGGATAACACCGTGCTCCTGCATGAGGTGCCCGACCTCGTGGAAATACACCCACGTGATAGTCGCGATGAATATGTTCTTGACGAGTTCCTCGTCGTTGAAGCACTTCGGGAGCTTTGTCCGGTCGCCGTAAAAATCATAGAGCTTGTCGACGCCGGAATCATTGGGAATGCTGCGCAAGAAAATGCAAAGCTCCTCCGCATCACGCCATACTTGGCGCACCAATTCATAGTGAATTGTGATGCAATGCTTCGGCGGTTCGCCTGCTCCATTCAGGATGGACGCGAAGGCTCCGAATTTTTCTTTCTCGTGCCAAGTAACCGTCAGCTCTCCGCCAAGTTTGGCGTACGTACTTTCGTTCAGATCCCGAGTGATGACGCCGATGATCTGACTCGCCAGCTCATAGATCTCGATGTCTTCCAATGAACACCTCCATATTGTGCAGTTCGCTCACTCTAGGGGAGAGTAGGCAGCATTTCCTATGAGAAGAAGCATACTCAAGGGCCCAAGCCTGCCCTGCCAAGTGAGGGCGAGGCATCGGCCGCATATGAACCGTCAGAAAGGCGGCGAGGGCCATGCCGAAAGCAGTCGCTCGCGATTGACTCATGTGTCGAGTGCGGCCCGGTAGAGCGCCGATGCAAGTCGGGTTCCGGACACAATACGGCAGCTCCGTTAGACGGAATCAGGTACGTTAGACACCAGCTGCGCAATGCAAAACGGTGACAGTGGCATAAGTCACTGTCACCGTTCAAGTTTTTGGTCGGGGCGAAAGGATTCGAACCTTCGACCCTCTGGTCCCAAACCAGATGCGCTACCAGGCTGCGCTACACCCCGACAAGCCTTCTATTCTAGCCCGGATAAAAGGGCCTCAGCGTTTCTCGTACTGGGTCTTGCCGAAAAGAATCTCTCGCTCCTTGTCGCCGGTGATCGGCTGGCGCAGATCGGCAAGCACTTTCACGCCGCGCTGCACGGCCGGGCGGGCGGAAATGCCGTCGAACCAGTCCTTCAGATGGGGGAAATCGGTAAGGGTGATTCCCTGATTTTCCCAGCTGCGCAGCCACGGGAAGATGGCGATGTCGGCGATCGAATAGCTCTTGCCCGCGATGAACCTGTTCTTCGACAGCTGCTTGTCGATCACGCCGTAGAGGCGCTTGGCTTCGTTGCTGTAGCGGTCGATGGCGTAGGCGATCTTCTCGGGCGCGTACAGGCGGAAGTGGTGCGCCTGGCCGAGCATGGGGCCGACGCCACCCATCTGGAACATCAGCCACTGCAGCACGTCGTAGCGCTCGCGGTCGCCGGTGGGCAGGAACTTGCCGGTCTTGCCCGCGAGGTACACGAGGATGGCGCCCGATTCGAAGAGCGAAATCGGCTTGCCGTCCGGACCATCGGGGTCGGTGATGGCCGGGATCTTGTTGTTGGGGCTGATCTGCAGGAAGTCGGGCGCGAACTGGTCACCCTTGCCGATGTTCACGGGGTGCGCGTGGTAGGGCAGCCCGCACTCCTCCAGCATGATGTGAATCTTGTGGCCGTTCGGCGTTGGCCATGAATAGACCTCGATGGGCGATGCGGGCATGTTGTCTGGCACTCCGGTGATGGGATGTGTTTGATGCGAGCCCGGCAGCATATACGTGCGAATTCAAACGCGTGCCGGCGCGGGAATTCGCAGTCTGGTTGGTGAAATTCGGGGAAATATCAACCGACTTGCTTCTCGTGCACGTTGCACCACATCCAGCTTTCACCGGGCTCGAGCGACCGGATGACGGGGTGACCTTCGGCGTGCGAGTGCCGCGTCGCATGACGGTTCTTCGACGAATCGCAGCAGCCGATGTGCCCGCAATGCACGCACAAGCGCAAGTGAACCCAGGTGTCCCCGGTCTTCAGGCAGTCTTCGCAGCCGCGCTGTTGCTGGGCGTGGGGCTGTGCGATCTCGGCGGGCACGTGGTCACAAGGTTTGATTGGCAACTTCGGACTCCTTCTGGTTTGAGCTGATGCGCTGTTCAGGCCACTGCCGAGGCCTGCGACAGGTGCTGGTGAATCAGCGCTACTGCGGCCGCGCCTTCGCCGATGGCGCCGCCCACGCGCTTGACCGAGCCCGAGCGCACGTCGCCCACGGCGAACACACCCGGCACGCTCGATTCGAGCGCCGCGGACGGCCGGGCCGGAAAGCCGCGGCTGGCGGCATCGCCGGTGAGCACGAAGCCATGCTTGTCGACCGCCACACCGCAGCCTTCGAGCCATGAGGTTTCCGGCTCCGCGCCGACGAAGAGGAAGATGTTGCGCGCAGCGCAGTCGTGTTCGTTGCCGGAGGTATGGCAGCGCCATGTCGCGCCGGTGAGGCCTTCGTCGGAGCCGCCATGAAGGCGAACGAGCTCGGTGTGCGGCTGCAGCGAGATATTGGGCGTGGCCTCGATGCGGTCGATCAGGTAGCGCGACATGCTGGCGGCGAGCGACGGCCCGCGCACCAGCACGTTCACCTTGGCCGCATGGCGCGACAGGAACACCGCGGCCTGTCCGGCCGAGTTGCCGCCGCCGACCAGCGCCACTTCTTGCTGCGCGCAGATCTTTGCTTCGATGGCAGAGGCCCAGTACCAGACGCCGCGGCCCTCGAATTCTGCAAGCCGCGGAACGTCGGGCCGGCGGTAGCGCGCGCCGCTGGCGATGACCACCGTGCGCGCATGGATCGTGCGGCCGTCCGCCAGCGTGACTGCCAGGCTCTCGAGCGCGTTTTCTCGCGAGCAATCCAGCGACGCGACCTTGGCCGGAATCAGCATCTCGACGCCGAATTTCTGTGCCTGGACGAACGCTCGGCCCGCCAGCGCCTGCCCCGAGATACCGGTGGGAAAGCCGAGGTAGTTCTCGATGCGCGCACTGGCACCGGCCTGGCCGCCGAATGCCCGGCAGTCGAGCACGATCACGCGTAGGCCTTCGGAAGCCGCGTATACCGCGGTCGCCAGCCCGGCAGGCCCGGCGCCGACGACGGCCACGTCGTACAGCTCGTTGCGCTCCGCCGTATCGACCATGCCGAGGCAGCGCGCCAGCGCATCGTCGCTCGGGTTGACCAGCACCGAGCCGTCCGGGCATACCGCCAGCAGCTTGCAGGTTCCGTACTGGGCGAGCAGGGCGGCGGCGTCGGGGTCCTGGGCAGCGTCGACCAGGTGATATGGATAGCCGTTGCGGCGCAGGAAGTTCTCGAGCCGGGCCATGTCGGGCGACTGCGGCTGGCCGATCAGGACCGGGCCGCTGGCGCCCGATTCGATCAGCGCCACGCGCCGGAGGATCAGTGCGCGGGTGATGCGCTCGCCAAGGTCGGCTTCGGCGACCAGCAGCGCGCGCAATTGTGCGGGCGACACCAGCAGCGCCTCCACATCCTCGTCGGCGTGGCCGTCGACGAGGGCAGGGCGGCCGCTCAACTGGCCGACTTCGGCCAGGAACTCTCCCGGTCCTTGCCGCACGATCGGCACCACATGACCGAGCCCGTCGCGTTGCGTGACAGCCACGACGCCTTTCAGCAGCACGAACATGCCGGGGCCTGTTTCGCCCGCGGTGAACAGCCTGGCGCCGCGGGCGAACTGTTGCACGGTGCCGAAGCGCGCGATGCGCGCAATCTCCGTGTCACTGAGGACGGGGAAGGTCTGATGGAGGCGGCTGCTGTCGGTGCCGTTGGCGGCGGTTGTGGCCATGTGTGGAACTCCGTTTCGCGAATCCATCGCATTAGACGACGAAGCTGGCCCTGTGGGTTGCAGCCGTTCTGCAGGCAGCGTTGGGCTGTAACAGCGTCACGCGCCTGCAATTTTCCTGACATGCCCGCTTCATCGCAGGTGCGGAGACTCCCTCGGCAGAAAGGGTTTCCCCATGAAAGAACTGCCCAACCCGACGTTTCCGCTTTCGCAGATCGGGCTTCGCGCGGCCTTGTGGCCCGCTCCCGCGGCTGGTGCTCCTGCCGCTGCGGCCCGTACGTCGGTGCCTCAGGCCCCCGCAGTCATCCTGCCGCAGGCCGTCGAATCCAAACAAGGTATCACCGTTGGCTGGGCCCGCCATGTCGACGACGTGCGTGCTGCCCAGCGCCTGCGCTACGACGTGTTCGTCGGTGAAATGGGCGCCCGGGTTTCCTCTCCGGTCGCCGGTCACGACATCGACCTGTTCGATGACTTCTGCGAACACCTTCTGGTGCGCGACGAACTGACCCAGCAAGTCATCGGCACCTACCGCGTGCTCACGCCCGCCCAGGCCCGCCGGGTCGGCAGCACCTACAGCGATACTGAATTCGACCTCACCCGCTTGCGCGACCTGCGCGAGCGCATGGTGGAACTGGGCCGCAGCTGCGTGCACCCCGACCATCGCCAGGGCGGCGTGATCCTCGCGCTCTGGGGTGCCCTGGCCGGCTTCATGCACCGCAACAAGCTCGACACGATGATCGGCTGTGCGAGCATCCCGATGTCACATAACGGTGTCACGAACGGTGACGCCGCTGCCAGCATCTGGCGCCAGGTTTCGGCCAAGCACATGGCGCCGATCCAATATCAGGTGCAGCCCCGTCTGCCGCTGCCGGTCGAACGCCTCGACAGCACGCTCGACGTTGAGCCCCCGGCGCTCATCAAGGGCTACCTGCGCCTGGGCGCGAAGGTCCTCGGCGCGCCGGCCTGGGATCCCGATTTCAACGCGGCCGACCTGCCGATGCTGATGCGCATCGACGACCTGCCGGCGCGTTACCGCAAGCACTTCCTGGGCGCATGAAGCCGGCGGCCGACCGGCCCGGAACCGGGCCGCTCGCTTCTCCTCCCGGTGCCCTCGGCCAGCAAACCGCCGGCCTCGACGCGTCACGGAATAGTCATGGAACTGTCACAAGAGAGGCTGACACTGTCATATTTCAGCCTGTGTTCCCTCCTGTGTCGCCTGCCTCAGAATCAGTGTCCATGTCTCCCGCTCCCGCAAACCCGTCCCCTGACGTTGCGGCGCCCGCGTTCACGTTGCTGGACCGCGACCACAGCATTCTTTCGTTCAACGAGCGCGTGCTCGACTGGGCGCATCGCAAGGAAGTGCCGCTGATCGAGCGGCTGCGATATCTGTGCATCGTGTCGTCGAATCTCGACGAGTTCTTCGAAGTCCGCGCCGCGCCTCACCTGATTGCAGGCAGCGCCGGCGACCACAAGGGCACTTACACGGTCGAGTCGTTCCAGCGTCTGGCCGAAGCGGCCCACAAGCTGGTGGCGCGCCAGTACGCGCTTTACAACGACGAGTTGATGCCGACCTTCGCGACGCACGGCATCCGCATCATTTCCCACGGTGAGCGCAATCCGGCGCAGCGCAAATGGGTCAGCGAGTATTTCGAGCGCGAGGTGCGCCCTCTGCTGATTCCGGTCGGCCTCGATCCGGCCCACCCGTTCCCGCAGGTGGCGAACAAGTCGCTCAACTTCATCGTCAGGCTGGGTGGCAAGGATGCTTTCGGGCGTGAAAACCCGATCCAGATCGTCAAGCTGCCTCGCGTGCTGCCGCGGCTGATCAGGATGCCGGCCAAGGTGTCGGAGGGCAAGACGCTTTTCGTGGCGCTTTCCAGCGTGGTGCGTGCACATCTGAGCGGCATGTTCCCGGGGCGCGAGGTGGGCGACTTCTCGCAGTTCCGTGTCACGCGGCATTCCGACCTTGCCGTGGACGAGGAAGACGTCAAGAACCTGCGTACCGCGCTGCGCCAGGGGCTGCAGCACCGGCACTACGGGCAGGCCGTTCGCCTCGAAGTTTCGGCAAGCTGTGCCGAATCGCTCGCGAGCTTCCTTCTGGCGCAGTTCAATCTGCCGCCAGAGGCGCTGTACCGGGTACACGGCCCTGTGAACCTGGCCCGGCTCACGCAGCTGGCTGACCTCCTCGACGAACCGCAACTGCGGTTTCCGCCGTATCGCGCCTCGTACCCCGTCACCTTGTCGTCCGGCCAGTCGTTCTTCGAGCAGTTGCAGCGAGGCGACGTCCTGATCCATCAACCCTTCGAGAGCTTCGACGGGGTGCTGGCCTTCCTGCGCGAGGCCGTGCAAGACCCGCAGGTGCTGGCGATCAAGCAGACCATCTACCGCACGGGCGCCGATTCGGAAATGATGGACCTGCTGCGTGAGGCCGTTCGTCGCGGCAAGGAAGTCACGGTGGTCGTGGAGCTTAAGGCCCGCTTCGACGAGGAGGCCAACATCAACTGGGCCGAGATGCTCGAGTCGATCGGTGCGCAGGTGGTGTATGGCGTGGTCGGACTCAAGACCCACGCCAAGATGCTGCTGGTGACGCGGCGCGAGGGCAAGCAGATGCGCCGCTACGGCCATCTTTCGACGGGCAACTACAACCCGCGCACGGCCAGGCTCTACACCGACATCAGCCACCTCACGGCCGATCCGCTGCTGACGGCCGACATGGAAGCCGTCTTCGTGCATCTGGCGAGCCAGAGCCGCTTGCCGAAGCTCAACCGCATGTGGCTGGCGCCATTCGACCTGCACAAGAACGTCATCGCCCAGATCGATGCGCTGGGCCTGGCCGCCGCAGCTGGCCAGCCGACCCGCATCGTCGCCAAGATGAATGCGCTGACCGACGACGAAATCATCGCCTCGCTGGTTCGCGCCGGCCAGAAGGGGGTGAAGATCGACCTGATCGTGCGCGGAGCGTGCACGCTGCCGGCGCAGGTGCCGGGCGTCACCGACAACATCCGGGTGCGCTCGGTGATCGGCCGTTTCCTGGAGCATTCGCGGGTCTTCTACTTCCGCAACGGGGAGGACGAGTCGCTGTACCTGTCGAGTGCCGACTGGATGAACCGCAACATGATGCGGCGCGTCGAGCTCGCATGGCCCGTGACGGACCCCGGGCTGCGCCAGCGGCTGATCGACGAATGCCTGGTCGCCTATCTGCACGACGGCCGCGACGCCTGGGACCTGGGCGCCGACGGCACGTACACGCGCGTCGACCACGATACGCATTCGGGCGAAGCAGGCTCGTCGCCCGTCGTCGAAGCCCATGGCGCGCAGGCGGCGCTCATGAACCGCTACGCATCACGAGGGCATCTCAGAGATGCATCCAGCAACTGAAGATCGAAAGACGATGACCATGGACTTGATCTTCTGGCGTCATGCCGAAGCCGAGGACTGGACCGAGGGTTGCGACGACATGCAGCGCTCGCTCACCGCGCGCGGCGAAAAGCAGGCCAAGCGGATGGCGGCATGGCTGGACCGCCAGTTGCCCGACGGTACGCGCATCATCTGCAGCCCGGCGCGGCGTTGCGAACAGACCGCGCTGGCGCTGGGCCGCAAATACAAGCTGCGCTCGGAACTCGCTCCGGACACCACCGCCGAGGCGCTGCTCGGCGCGGCCGGCTGGCCCAATGGCAAGTCTGTGGTGCTGATGATCGGCCACCAGCCATCGGTCGGGCAGGCGATCTCGCTGCTGCTGGGGCTGAAGCAGGACAGCTGCCCGGTGCGCAAGGGCGCGCTGTGGTGGATTCGTACGCGTGAGCGCGACGGCGACGTGCAGACCGTCGTGGTGACGGTGCAATCGCCCGAATTGCTCTGATCGGGAGCGAGAAAGCCCGGCAGTCGGGAGTGCTCAGCAGCCGCTGAGCTCGACCCGCCAGTTGCTGGTCTTCTGCCAGGCCAGCACTTCCTCGCGCAGCAGGTGCGCCGATTGCGGATAGGCCTCGGCCCAGTCCGGAGCGCAGGCGATGGCGAAGGCTCGTGCGCCCAGTGCTGCCAGGTGGAGCGCCTGCGGGTCGGGATCGCGCCGTGCGTGGCACAGGATCACCGCGAGCCGCAGCGACAGCAACTGCATCACGAAGGTTTCATCGTCCAGCGACGCCTCGAGCTTGCGAAGCTTGCCTCGCTGGCCCAGCACCAGCTGGCCCAGCGCATGCAGTTCGTTGACCGCAAAGCCGGGTGCGTCGGTGTTGTCGAGGATGTAGGCGCCATGCTTGTGGTAATCGCTGTGGGACACCAGCGTGCCGATCTCGTGCAGATGTGCGGCCCACCCGAGCTTGCGAAGCGCGCGGCCAGCCCGGTTGGTGGTGCTGCCGCCGCGCGCGGCGGGCGAGAGCTGCACGAAGAGGGCCGCGGCGGTGTCGCCGACACGGCGAGCCTGCTCCGGATCCACCGCGAACCGGCTGGCCAGCCGCGCGACGGTGGTGGTGCGCATGTCGGCGACGCTCTCGTCGCGCTCAAGCAGCTCATAGAGCACGCCGTGGCGCAGCGCACCCTGGGCGACCTTCATTTCGTCGATGGACAGGAGATCGAACACGGCACGCAGCACGCTCAGGCCGCCGCCGATCACGGCCTTGCGGTCTTCGCGCATGCCATCGATGCGCAGCTTGTCGGCGCTGCCGGCCTTGAGCAGGCGGTCGAGCAGCCAGTCGAGGCCCTCGCGGGTGACCAGGCCAGGCTCGCCGCCCGCCGCGGCCAGCACATCGCCGACCGCACCGATGGTGCCCGAGGCGCCATAGGCCACGTCCCACTGGTCACGCGTGTAGCTGCCGAGCGCGTCGTCGAGCACTGCCTTGGCCGCGACTTCGGCGGCGCGGAAGGCGGCCTGAGTGAAAAGACCTTCGCCGAAGTGCTTCATCGACCAGGCGACGCTGCCGACGCGATACGACTCCATGCGGTCGGCCTCCAGGGCGCGGCCGATGATCATTTCGGTGGAGCGCCCCCCGATGTCGACCACCAGCCGACGCTCGCGGTCGGATGCATCGTTGTGCGGCAGCATGTGCGCCACGCCCTGATAGATGAGGCGGGCTTCTTCCCGCCCAGGGATCACGTCGATGCCGAACCCCAGAATGGTGCGCGCGCGCAGCAGGAATTCTTCGCGGTTGCGCGCCTCCCGCAGCGTTTGCGTGGCCACTGCCCGGACCTGCGAGCGCTTGAAGCCTGCCAGGCGCTCGCCGAAGCGGGCTAGGGCGTCCCAGCCGCGCTGCATGGCTTCGGTCGTGAGATTACGGGCACTGTCCAGGCCGTTGCCCTGGCGCACCGTCTCCTTGAGATATTCGGTGCGGTGGATCTGGCCGTGGTCGACCTGTCCGATTTCGAGCCGGAAACTGTTCGACCCCAGGTCGACTGCTGCGAGGCGGGTGCCGTTTTGCATGTGATTCTGAAAAGGAGGGGCGGTGTCTTTGTGTTTGATCGTAGCGCCGTGACAGGGCGTGCCGCCTTCCGATCGCGCGATGGCGAGTTCCGGAAGGCTAGGGGGCTCGCATGACGGTTATGTGACAGCGTCACATGCAAGACCGGCGAAACAAAGGCATTTTCCCTCGGTAGAGGGGTGTCATATTGATGTCACAGAAGCTTTCTAGAGTCCGTCCCAAGCCCGGAAAGGGACTACTTCTTACTTCTAAAAGGAAGCTTCATGAAAACGACGTTCAAATTTGCAACAGCCGGTCTCGTGGCCGCGGTGTTCTCCATTCCCGCCCTCGCGCAAGACGTGACCGGTGCCGGCGCCAGCTTCCCGGCGCCGCTGTATGCCAAGTGGGCTTCCGACTTCAACAAGGCCACCGGCGTCAAGATCAACTACCAGTCGGTCGGCTCGGGTGCCGGCATCAAGCAGATCGAAGCCAAGACCGTCGATTTCGGCGCTTCGGATGCTCCCCTGAAGGACGACGAACTCCAGGCCAAGGGCCTGATGCAGTTCCCCACCGTCATCGGCGGCGTGATTCCCGTGGTCAACATCCAGGGCGTGAAGCCCGGCGAGCTGAAGCTCAACGGCCAGGTCCTGGGCGACATCTACCTCGGCAAGATCACCAAGTGGAACGACCCCGCCATCAAGGCGCTGAACGGTTCGCTGAACCTCCCCGACGCCGCCATCGCCCCGGTTCGCCGCGCCGACGGTTCGGGTACCAGCTTCCTGTTCACCAACTACCTGAGCAAGGTCAACGCCGAGTGGAAGACCAAGGTCGGCGAAGGTACGGCCGTGAACTGGCCTACCGGCGCGGGTGGCAAGGGCAATGAAGGCGTCGCCGCTTTCGTGAACCGCCTGCCGAACTCGATCGGCTACGTCGAATATGCCTACGTCAAGCAGAACAAGATGACGTACGCCCAGATGCAGAACGCCGCCGGCACCTTCGTGTCGCCCGACGACTCGGCATTCAAGGCCGCCGCCGCCGGCGCCGAATGGAACAAGAGCTTCTACCAGGTGCTGACCAACCAGGCTGGCAAGGACGCATGGCCCATCAC
Organism: Variovorax sp. V15; assembly: GCF_041154425.1. Classification (NCBI taxonomy): domain Bacteria; kingdom Pseudomonadati; phylum Pseudomonadota; class Betaproteobacteria; order Burkholderiales; family Comamonadaceae; genus Variovorax; species Variovorax sp. V15. The sequence goes on along the minus strand of NZ_AP028659.1, from coordinate 3,805,932 downwards.
CGGCGCCACCTTCATCCTGATGCACAAGGTGCAGGACAAGCCCGCCAACGCGACCACCGTGCTCAAGTTCTTCGACTGGGCCTACAAGAGCGGCGACAAGACGGCCGACGAGCTCGACTACGTGCCGATGCCCGACGCCGTGAAGGCCACCATCGCCAAGGCATGGGGCGAGGTGAAGGACTCGTCGGGCAAGGCCGTCGCGTTCAAGTAAACCTACCCATCAGTCCAGAACGGCGCGCCCATGAGCAATTCTTCGCTCGAGGACGCGCCGCTTTCGTCTTTGCCGGAGCGACCCGTGTCATCCACCTTTCCCGCCGCCACCACCTCTCTCGACCTCGCGGCCGAGCGCGGTCGTGCCACCGCACCTCCGCCGCCTGTGAAGGCGCCGCGTTCCGGCCCCATGGCCGACCGGCTGTTCGGCTGGGCCGCCAAGGGCGCCGCCTTGCTGACGCTGGCGATGCTCATCGGCATCCTGCTGTCGCTGGTTGCAGGCGCCTGGCCCGCCATTTCGAAGTACGGTCTCGGCTTCCTCACGAGCAGCGTGTGGGACCCGGTCAAGGACGAGTACGGCGGCCTGGTCATGATCTACGGCACGCTGGCCACCTCGATCATCGCGCTGGTGATCGCGGTGCCGGTGAGCTTCGGCATCGCGCTCTTCCTCACCGAACTCTCGCCCAGCTGGCTCAAGCGCCCGCTGGGTACGGCCATCGAGCTGCTGGCTGCGGTGCCCTCCATCGTGTACGGCATGTGGGGCCTGCTGGTGTTCGGGCCGATCCTGTCGACCTGGGTGCAGCAGCCGCTGCAGAAGCTGCTCTCCGACGTGCCGTATCTCGGCGCGCTGGTGTCCGGCCCGCCCGTGGGCATCGGCATCCTGTCGGCCGGCATCATCCTCGCGATCATGATCATCCCGTTCATCGCCTCGGTGATGCGCGACGTGTTCGAGGTGACACCGCCGCTGCTGAAGGAGTCGGCCTACGGCCTCGGCTCCACCACCTGGGAAGTCGTCTCCAAGGTGGTGCTGCCCTACACCAAGGCTGGCGTCATCGGCGGCATCATGCTCGGCCTCGGCCGGGCGCTGGGTGAAACGATGGCGGTCACGTTCGTGATCGGCAACATGAACCAGCTCAACTCCCTTTCCGTGTTCGAGGCTGCGAACAGCATCACCTCGGCACTCGCCAACGAATTCGCCGAAGCCGGCGCGGGGCTGCACCAGGCCGCGCTGATGTATCTCGGCCTCGTGCTGTTCTTCATCACCTTCGTCGTGCTGTCGCTTTCCAAGATGCTGCTGGCCAAGATGAAGAAGAGCGAAGGAACCAAGTCGTGAGCACCGCCCAGAACCTTCTCGTGGCCAAGGCGCTGGCCGAAACGCGCCAGGCCAAGTTCGCCGCGCGCAACCGCGTCAACAAGATCGCGCTCACGCTGTCGCTCGCCGCGATGGCCTTCGGCGTGTTCTGGCTGATCTGGATCCTCTGGGAGACGCTGCGCCAGGGCGTGGGCGGCCTGGCCATCGCCACGTTCACGCAGATGACGCCGCCGCCGAACGAGGCGGGCGGTATCGCGAACGCGATCTTCGGCTCGTTCGTGATGGTGATGCTGGCCACCTTCGTGGGCACGCCGATCGGCATCATGGCCGGCATCTACCTGGCCGAGTACAACCCCAAGGGACTGCTCTCTTCGGTCACGCGCTTCGTCAACGACATCCTGCTGTCCGCGCCGTCGATCGTGATCGGCCTGTTCGTCTATGCCGTGGTGGTGGCCTACTTCAAGACCTTCTCGGGTCTGGCCGGGGCCATCGCGCTGGCGCTGATCGTGATCCCGGTGGTGATCCGCACCACCGAAAACATGCTGCAGCTGGTGCCGCCGGGCCTGCGCGAAGCTGCCTATGCGCTGGGCACGCCGAAGTGGCGCGTCATCACCAACATCACGCTGCGCGCCGCCCGCGCCGGTGTGGTCACCGGTGTGCTGCTGGCCGTGGCGCGCATTGCCGGCGAAACCGCGCCGCTGCTCTTCACCGCGCTGAACAACCAGTTCTGGACCGCCGACGTGAGCCAGCCCATGGCCAGCCTGCCGGTCACGATCTTCAAGTTCGCGATGAGCCCGTACGAGAACTGGCAACAGCTGGCATGGGCCGGCGTGTTCCTGATCACGATTGCCGTGCTTGCCCTCAACATCCTGGCGCGGGTACTGACGCGCAACAAACATTGAATCCGGAAGAAGTCAACAACATGCCAAACACCGTCGCACAACCGTCGCGCTCGAAGATCTCGGTCAAGGACCTGAACTTCTACTACGGCAAGTTCCACGCGCTCAAGGGCATCAATCTCGAAATCCCCGAGAACAAGGTCACGGCCTTCATCGGCCCGTCGGGCTGCGGCAAGTCGACCCTGCTGCGTACCTTCAACCGCATGTTCGAGCTCTATCCGGAGCAGCGCGCCGAGGGCACCATCGCCCTCGACGGCGAGAACCTGCTGACCTCAAAGCAGGACGTGGCGCTGATCCGCGCCAAGGTCGGCATGGTGTTCCAGAAGCCCACGCCGTTCCCGATGTCGATCTACGACAACATCGCTTTCGGCGTGAAGCTGTTCGAGAACCTTTCGGCCAGCGAGATGGACGACCGCGTCGAATGGGCGCTGAAGAAGGCCGCGCTGTGGACCGAAGTGCGCGACAAGCTGCAGCAAAGCGGCTCGGGCCTCTCAGGCGGCCAGCAGCAGCGCCTGTGCATCGCACGCGGCATCGCGATCAAGCCCGAAGTGCTGCTGCTCGACGAGCCCTGCTCGGCGCTCGATCCGATCTCGACCGCGAAGATCGAGGAGCTGATCGCCGAGCTCAAGAACGAATACACAGTGGTCATCGTCACGCACAACATGCAGCAGGCCGCCCGCTGCAGCGACTACACCGCCTACATGTACCTCGGCGACCTGATCGAGTTCGGTGCCACCGAACAGATGTTCTTCAAGCCGCAGCGCAAGGAGACCGAGGACTACATCACCGGCCGTTTCGGTTGAAGTCAAAGGAGACAACAACATGACCGAGAAACACCTCTCCAGCCAGTTCGACAGCGAGCTCAACGGCGTTTCGTCTCGCGTGATGGAGCTCGGCGGCATGGTCGAGTCGCAGATCAATCAGGCCGTGTACGCGCTGCTGCAGTTCGACTCGGAAGCGGCCAATCGCGTGATGGAAACCGAGCACCGCGTCAATGCGATGGAAATCGACATCGACCGCGAGCTGTCGTCCATCATCGCGCGCCGCCAGCCGACCGCACGCGACCTGCGCCTGCTGATCGCCATCAGCAAGACCACCGCCAACCTCGAGCGCGTGGGCGACGAAGCCAACAAGATCGCGCGCATGGTCAAGTCGATCATCGAGAGCGGCGCCGCCCGCCAGCTGCCCACGACCGAGCTGCGCATCGCCGCCGATCTCGCCGCGGGCCTGCTGCGCAAGGCGCTCGACGCCTTCGCCCGTCTCGACACCGCCGCGGCGCTGTCGATCCTGAAGGACGACGACCTGATCGACAAGGAGTTCGACGGTTTCGTCCGCAAGCTGGTCACCTACATGATGGAAGACCCGCGCACCATCTCGGCCAGCCTGGACCTGCTGTTCCTGGCCAAGGCCATCGAACGCATCGGCGACCACGCGAAGAACATCGCCGAATTCATCATCTACATCGTCAAGGGTGCCGATGTGCGGCACACTTCGATGCAGGAAATCGAGTCCGCGCTGCAGTAACGGCTGCGGCAAGACTCCCAAGAAAGCATGAAGAAACCCCGAGTCCTGATCGTCGAAGACGAGTCCTCGATCGCCGAGCTGATCGCCGTCAACCTGCGCCACAACGGCTTCGAGCCGATCTGGTCGGAAGATGGCGCCGCGGCCCAGCGAGAGATCGACGCCTTCCTGCCGGATCTGATCCTGCTCGACTGGATGCTGCCCGGCCAGAGCGGCCTGCAGCTCGCGCGCCAGTGGCGCAAGGACCCGCGCACCAAGGCCATCCCGATCCTGATGCTGACCGCGCGCGGCGACGAACCCGACAAGGTTGCCGGCCTCGATGCCGGTGCCGACGACTACATCACCAAGCCGTTCTCCACCCAGGAGATGCTGGCCCGCATCCGCGCGGTGCTGCGCCGCCGGGCGCCGGAAGTGGTCACGGAGCGCGTCGAGATCGGCGAGCTGGCCCTCGACACCTCCACCCATCGCGTGACCTGGCAGGGTGGCGCGCTGAAGGTCGGCCCGACCGAGTTCAAGCTGCTGGCCTACCTGATGCAGCATGCCGAGCGCGTGCACAGCCGTGCACAGCTGCTCGACAAGGTGTGGGGCGACCACGTCTACATCGAGGAGCGCACGGTCGACGTGCACGTCAAGCGCCTGCGTGAATCGCTGGGCGCGGCGGCGCCGATGGTCGAGACCGTCCGCGGAGCGGGCTATCGCCTGACCGCCCAAGTCACGGTTTGAGCGCCGTGGCTTCCTTTGGCCGCGGGCGCGGATAATCGCCCGCCATGCCTTTCCGCATTGCTACTTTTTTAATAGCGTCCCTTGCAGTAGGAGCGGGCGCTGTTGCCATTTTTGGCTGGAAGTTCGGCTGGCTGGGGGCCTGGCTTGGTTCTGTGCTCTGGCTGGCGCTGGATGCATGGCGCGCCGACCGGCTGCTGCGCATCCTGCGCAACGACGCCGCCGGCCTGCCGTCTCGCTGGCCGGGTGTCTGGGGCGAACTCGCCGAGCGCATCCGCAAGCTGCTGCGCGACCGCGAGCAGCAGACCCGGCAGGCCGAAGACCGCCTGCAGGAGTTCCTCGCGGCCATCCAGGCATCGCCCAACGGCGTGGTGCTGCTCGACGAGCAGGGCCGCATCGAATGGTGCAACCAGACGGCGGCCAGCCAGTTCGGCATCGATGCGGAGCGCGATCTGGCACAGCATCTGGCGAATCTGGTGCGCGATCCAGCTTTCGTCGCATACCTTGCGTCCTGGAACTACAGCCGCGACGTCGTCATCGACGGCCCGGGGCTGGGGCATGGGCACCAGCGCAGCCATCCGGTCAGGCTCTCCGTGCAGGTGCACCCCTATGCCGGCAATCGCCGCATGCTGCTCACGCGCGACATCACCGCGCTCGAGCAGGCCGAGGCGATGCGCCGCGATTTCGTGGCGAACGTGTCGCACGAGATCCGCACGCCGCTGACGGTGCTGGCGGGCTTCGTCGAGACCCTGCAGAACCTGCCACTCGATGCGGACGAGCGCGCGCGCTATCTGTCGCTGATGGGGCAGCAGTCGCATCGCATGGAGACGCTGGTGAACGACCTGCTGACGCTGTCGCGCCTCGAAGGCAGCGCGCCGCCGTCCGGCAGCCAGTGGATCCGCATCCGCGCGCTGTTCGCGCAGTGCGAGGACGAGGGGCGCGGACTGTCGGAACGGCTGACGCCCAAGGGGCACCAGTTGTCGTTCGTCGTGGATGCCGAGTCGGAGGTGTCGGGCGCGCCGACCGAACTGCAGAGCGCGATGTCGAACCTGCTGAGCAACGCCATCCGCTACACGCCCGGCGGCGGCGAGGTGGCTGTGAGCTGGAAGGTGCTGCCCGACGGGCGCGGCGAATACGCCGTGAAAGACACTGGCCCAGGCATTGCCGCGGAGCACATCCCGCGGCTGACCGAGCGCTTCTATCGCATCGACCGCAGCCGCTCGCGCGAAACCGGCGGCACCGGGCTGGGGCTGGCGATCGTCAAGCACATCGCCCAGCGGCACGGCGCGGAGCTGCGCATCGAAAGCATGGTGGGCAAGGGCTCCCGCTTCGCGCTGGTGTTCCCGGCGGCACGTGTGCGGGAAGCACGCGTGATGGCGAAGTAGGCCTTCGGGCCTCGTCTCTTTAGTCTCTTTATCTTGCGCGCTGACCCATCGTCCAGCGCAGCAGCACGCCGAACAGCAGGGCGGTCAGGGCCAGAGCCGCGGCGCTCATGATCCAGAACGCCAGGGGCGACTGCATGGCTGCCCAAGGCCCAAGGCCGCGGTATGCGAGCAGATAGCTGCCGCCCAGGCCCACTCCCCACAGCATCGTGCAGTAGATGACCAGCGGCGCCAGCGTGACCCGGTAGCAGCGCAGCACGAACACGCAGAGGGTCTGCACCGCGTCGGCGACGTGGTATGCAGCCACCGCCAGCAGCAGCGCGCCCGCCATCGCGATCACGGCGGGGTTGTCGGAGTACACATTGGCGAGCTGGTCGCGCAGCAAGGCCATGGCCGCGGCATAGAAGAGCGCGCACAGGGCCGTCAGCTCGAAGCCCAGGCGACAGGCGTGCCGCGCCTTGGCTGCGTTACCGGCACCGAGCCAGAAACTCATGCGGGCGCTGGTCGCGATGCCCAGGGACAGCGGCGTCATGTAGGCCACGGCCAGCAGGTTCGATGCGATCTGGTGCGAGGCCGCAGCGGCGGTGCCGAGGCGGGCGATGAAGAGGGCCATCAGCGTGAACGACGTGACTTCGACCAGCACCGCCAGCCCGCCCGGCACGCCGAGCCGGGCGAACTTGCGGATCTGCTGCCAGTCGGGCGCCTCGATGCGCTTCCAGAGTCCGTAGTCGGCATAGAAAGGCTGGTTGCGCAGCAGCCAGATGGCGCAGCCGAGCATGGTCCAGTTCACGCACAGCGTGGCCCAGCCGCAGCCCACGAGGCCCATGGCCGGCAGGCCCGCGCCGCCGAAGGTGAACCAGATCGACAGGGGTAGCTTCACCAGCAGCGAGCCCAGTTGCAGCCACGTCACGAGCTGGGGCCTGCCCAGGCTCTGGTTCAGCGTGCTGAACAGGCGGAAGAGCAGGGCGGGCGCCAGCGCGAAAGCCAGCACGGCAAGGTAGGCCTCGACCTCGCCGCGCATCTCCGCCGGCACCTGGGTCCACTGCAGGACGGAGCCCGGCAGCAGCAGGATCGTCATGCCGACCACGATGGCGATGACCGCAAGGTACAGCGACTGCCGCACAGAACGCCCCACCTCGCTGCCGCGCCCGCCGCCGTGCAACTCGGCCCAGACCGGCAAAAGCGCCTGCAGAACGCCCATCAGCGACACGTAGACGCTCACGAAGACCGCGGCGCCGACCGACAGCGCAGCCAACGCGTGCTCGGAGTAGCGGCCCGCGATGATGGTGTCGGTCACGCCGAAGGCCATCACGGCCAATTGGCCGACGAGCACCGTGCCCGCGTGCCGCGCGATCAGAGCCCGCTCGCTCCTCACTGCGGCGTGATCTTCTGGTAGAGCAGGAGGTCGTCAGCGGCGCTGCTCGGTCGGCGCAGCGTGCCGGCGAAGCGCCACTGGTCGAACGGAATGATGGTGTGCAGGCGCTCGATCGTGTCAGGGCTCACCAGCAGCCACGGGCAGTCGGTGCCCAGCAGCAGCGGCTGCACGTTGAAGTTGCCGTGATGGCGCAGTGCCGCGATGTGCGGACGGCTCAGTGCCAGTTCCGCGATGCAGCGAGGCTGGCCCACGCGTTCGGCCACGGCGCGGATCTGCGGGACGTAGCTGCGCGCATAGTCGATCGGCGGCAGCCACAGGGTCATCAGCAGCATCCAGCACAGGGCCGTGCCGCCGGCCGGCAGCACCAGCGTCTTCCAGAGGGCGGCGCGGTGCCGTCCCGTGCGCCAGCGCACCAGCCAGCACCAGGCAATGGTCGCTGCCACGGCGAGGACCACGGCAATGGGCGAGAACTCGGGCACGAAGCCAGGCACCAGTCGCGCGACGCTGGCTGCGGGCTTGGGCGGCACGCCCGTCTGCATGGCGATCCAGTAGATCCAGCCCAGCACGGCGAGACCGCTGAAGAACAGCACGTTGAACCAGTCGATCAGCGCCGAGGCGCTGCGCCGGAAGGTGGGCAGGGCGAATGCCGCGAGCGTGGCGAAGGCGGGCAGGGCCAGCAGCAGCGAGCGGTCGGAGTAGTCGGTGCTCCAGGTGGCGGCCAGCGGCACCAGCGCGAACCAGAAAGGCAGGGCGACATGGCGCGCCGTGAGCTGTCGCCGCCAGCGCCAGAGCGTCCAGATGGCCAGCGGCCAGACCGGCCAGGTGAACCAGACCAGCAGCTTGGCCTGGCTGCGCACGTCGCCCAGCAGGGTGTTGCCGATCACGGTGATCTTCCAGGTCGGCAGCTTCAGGCTGAACACCAGCACCGCCGCCAGCGCGGTGATGCCGATCATCGTGAACAGCGCAGCCCGCGTGTAGCCGGGGCCGCTGCTTTCGTCGTCGACGAAGTCTTCGCTGGCGGATTGCGCGGCGAGCCGGCGTTCGTAGGCGACGTAGAGCACGCTGCCGATGGCCAGTGCGAGCCCGACCGTGGGTGCACCGCTCAACGTGATGCCGATGGTGCCGACCGCCAGTGCGATCACCGGGCCGTTGCGGCGATAGGGCAGCGCAGCCACGCCATAGAAAAGATGCGAGGCGAAGAAGAGCTGGGCCAGCGCGGGCGTGGTTTCGTGGCCGAGCTGGGCGAGGCCGAGGCAGGCGATCAGTGCCAGCAGGCCGCCGTCGGCGATGGCGCGCGCGTAATCGGTAGGCCGGGCCTCGCCGCCGAAGGCAAAGGCCACGGGCTGGGCGCGCGCGGTGCGGGCCAGGTAATAGACGGCGTACCAGGTGGCCGTGAAGGTGCCCCAGAGCAGGAATGCGAACGCGACGCGAACGGCCAGGTCCGGGTTGATCCATGCGGGGGCGATCTTGATGGCCAGGGCGCCGATCCAGTACGGAATCAGCGCCGGTGTTTCCGGTCGCAGGCCCAGCAGCATCGGATCGAACCAGCGCGCGATGCCGTCGGTGCTGCGGGCCAGCTCGGCCATGTAGCCGAAGGCCGTGATGTCCGCGCTCTTCCAGGGGCCCCGGCCGACCAGCCCCGGCAGCAGGTAAGCCGCACAGAGCAGCAGCAATGCGATGCGCGGCAGCCGGCGCACGGCGCTCTGGGCAACGATCGCGGGGGTGGGCTGGTTCAAGTGGCGGGAAGAGGCAGGATTGGGAAAGAAAAAGGGCAGCGCGGTAAACCGGGCTGCCCTCGACGCAAAAGCGCGTACCTTACTTCGAGGCGGCGCCGGTGGTCTTGCCGAAGCGGTTGCGGAACTTCTCGACGCGGCCGCCCATGTTGTCGACCGACTTCTGCGTGCCGGTGTAGAACGGGTGCGATTCGCTCGTGGTGTCGAGCTTGAACAGCGGCAGTTCGCGACCGTCGTCGGTCGTGCCCATTTCCTTGGTGTTCGCGCACGAACGGGTCACGAACTTGAAGCCGTTCGACATGTCGACGAACAGGACTTCGCGGTAATTCGGGTGGATGCCTTCTTTTGCCATGGTGTTTCCTTTTGCGCTTTTGGAATCAATGCGCGGTCGATGCGAGAGCCACCAGCGTGCCTAGAGTGGCGCGCTGCCTCGGAGGAAACCCGAGGAGCCAGGCGAAGCTGCCTGACCGCACTTTTCGCGAAGCCAGCGATTATCGCATACTGCCCCATTTTCGAGCAAACCGAAGGCTCCCCAATGACTTCCACACCCTTGCGCGCGGGCCTCGTCGGCTACGGATTTGCCGGCCAGACCTTCCACGCGCCCGTTCTTTCGGCCGTTCCGGGGCTGGAACTTGCGGCCGTGGCCAGTTCGCAGCCCCACAAGGTACATGCCGACTGGCCCGGCGTGGCGGTGGTGCCGGACGTGGCCGCCCTCGTGGCCCGTCCGGACATCGACCTGATCGTGGTCGCCACGCCCAACGCCCAGCACCATCCGGTCGCCAAGGCGGCGCTGGAGGCTGGCAAGCACGTGGTGGTCGACAAACCCTTCACACTCGACGTGGCCGAGGCGAGGGAGCTCGAACTGTTGTCAAAGCGCAACGATCGGCTTCTCGCGGTCTACCAGAACCGTCGCTTCGACTCCGATTACCTGACTCTCAAGGATGTCCTTGCGTCCGGCGAACTGGGCCGCCCCGTGTACCTGGAGTCCCATTTCGACCGCTTCCGTCCCGAAGTGAAGGAGCGCTGGCGCGAACAGGCAGTGCCCGGCTCCGGCCTCTGGGTCGACCTGGGCTCCCATCTGGTCGATCAGGCGGTGCAGCTTTTCGGCCGTCCCGACACGATCCAGCTCGACACTGCCGTGCTGCGCGACGGCGCCGTGGTCGAGGACTACTTCCATGCCGTGCTGCGATACGAGTCCGGGCCGCACGCACCGCTGCGCGTGGTGCTTCATTCGACGACGCTGGCGGCTCATGCGGCGCCGCGCTACATCGTCCACGGCACGCTCGGAAGCTACGTCAAGCACGGCGTCGATACCCAGGAAGATGCGCTGCGCGCCGGGCAGCGGCCGCCCGCCGTAGGGTGGGGCGACGATCCGCTGGACGGACAGCTTTCGCTGGCCGGACCCGGCGGGACCTTCACCAAGCGGAGCATTCCCACGCGGGCCGGCAACTACGTCGACTACTACGCCGCGGTTCGCGATGCCATCCTGGGTCACGGACCCAATCCGGTACCACCCGATCAGGCTGTCGCACTGATGGAGCTGCTCGACCTCGGCCGCCAAAGCGCCTTGGAGGGCCGAGCGATTCGCACATGAAAAATGCCCGCACAAGGCGGGCATTCATTCGTGGGGTGCCACTGATCCGGCTTTGCCGGTCAGTAGGCACCGCCCCCGGTAGGGGGTAGGCGTAGCGACACGAAGTGCGCGCAGCCTGGGGGCGAGCAACAGCTACCCGCCGCGACGCATCATGTCGAAGAACTCGACATTGGTCTTCGTCGCCTTCATGTTCTTGAGCATCAGCTCCATCGACTCGATCTCGTCCATGTTGTACATGAGCTGGCGCAGGATGCGGGTCTTCTGCAGGATCTCGGGGGCCAGCAGCAGTTCTTCGCGACGGGTGCCGCTGCGGTTGAGCTGGATCGAGGGGAACACGCGCTTTTCGTACAGGCGACGGTCGAGGTGGATTTCGGAGTTGCCGGTGCCCTTGAACTCTTCGAAGATCACTTCGTCCATGCGGCTGCCGGTGTCGATCAGCGCGGTGCCGATGATGGTCAGCGAGCCGCCTTCCTCGACGTTGCGCGCGGCGCCCAGGAAGCGCTTGGGGCGCTGCAGCGCGTTGGAGTCGACACCGCCGGTCAGCACCTTGCCCGACGAGGGCACGACGTTGTTGTAGGCGCGGGCGAGGCGGGTAATGGAGTCGAGCAGGATCACCACGTCCTTCTTGAGCTCGACCAGGCGCTTGGCGCGCTCGATCACCATTTCAGCCACATGCACGTGGCGCGCGGCAGGCTCGTCGAAGGTCGAGGCAATGACCTCGCCCTTCACCGTGCGCTGCATTTCGGTCACTTCTTCAGGGCGCTCGTCGACGAGCAGCACCATCATGTGGACGTCGGGGTAGTTGGCGCTGATGGCGTGGGCGATGTGCTGCATCATCACCGTCTTGCCGCTCTTGGGCGGCGCCACGAGCAGGGCGCGCTGGCCTTTGCCGATGGGGGCGATGATGTCGATGATGCGGCCCGTGATGTTCTCGTCGCCCTTGATGCCGTCGCGCTCGAGCTTCATCTGCTCCTTGGGGAACAGCGGCGTCAGGTTCTCGAACATCACCTTGTGCTTGTTCTGCTCCGGCGGGCCGTTGTTGACCTTGTCGAGCTTGGTCAGCGCGAAGTAGCGCTCGCCGTCCTTGGGCGTGCGCACCTCGCCTTCGATCATGTCGCCGGTGTGCAGGTTGAAGCGGCGCACCTGGCTGGGCGAGATGTAGATATCGTCCGTGCTGGCCGTGAAGCTGGTGTCGGGGCTGCGCAGGAAGCCGAAGCCGTCGGGCAGTATTTCGAGCACGCCATCGGCGAAGACCTGTTCGCCGGCCTTGGCGCGCTTCTTGATGATCGCGAACATCAGCTCCTGCTTGCGCATGCGGCCGACGTTTTCGATCTCAAGCGCTTCAGCCTGCTTGAGGACTTCAGACACGTGGAGTGCCTTGAGTTCGTTTAAGTGCATGGAATGACCCCTCGCGGGGTAATCGAACTGGAAACGGGGGGAGGTTGAACGTGAAGCGAGAAGTGCTTCACCAACCGGGGAACTCGAACCGGTTGCCTCTATGCAGAAGGACCGGTGAACTGGAGGAGATTATGACAGGAAAAACGCGCCGGCCAACGCATTGCGCGCTGGCCGGTTGAAATGTCGCTCAGGCGAGTTGCTGGTCGATGAAGGCCGTGAGTTGAGCCTTGCTCATCGCGCCGACCTTGGTGGCGGCCAGCTGGCCGTCCTTGAACAGCATCAGGGTGGGGATGCCGCGGATGCCGAACTTGGCGGGGATGTCGCGGTTCTCGTCCACGTTCAGCTTGGCGATCTGCAGCTTGCCTTCATATGCAGCCGACACTTCGTCCAGGATGGGGGCGATCATCTTGCAGGGGCCGCACCATTCGGCCCAGTAGTCGACCAGAACGGGCTGGCTGGACTTGAGCACGTCGGCCTCGAAGGAGGAATCGGAGATGTGTTTGATGAGTTCGCTGGCCATGTGTGAATCCTTGTGCGCAGAGAGTTTCGGTGCAGCTAAAGTGCTGGTCATTGTGACAGAAACCAAGGGGTGGCGTTCCGCGCGGAGACGCTATGGCGGCGATAGCCAAAGCCCTTGCGCGATGCGCTCTCCAACCCCTCGATGGAACCAATGAACGAAGGCCACCCTGTGCAGGCCCTGTGGTGCGATCCAGCCGACGGCATCGTCGCGCGGATCGTCCGCGCGCTCGCCGAACGCCAGTTGCACGCCGCCCGCACCGTGGTGCTGGTGCCCTATGCGCAGCTGATGGGCGTGGCGCGCGCCATGTGGGCGCGCTGCGGCAGCCCCGGCTTCGTGCCGCGCTTCGAAACCACCCACAACTGGGCCCGAAGCGCTGGCGGCTTCGTGCCGACGGGCTACGACATCGCCCACGACATGGCGCGCGACCTGGTCACCGCCCAGGCGCTGCTGTCGCAGGCGGGCTTCCATGCCGAGCGCTTCTCCCTGGCCGGCCGCGTCGTCGAGCTCGCCTATCAACTCGGTCCTCTTTCGGCTGCAGTGACGCCAGAAGAGCGGGGGGGCGAGTGGGCGCAGCGTGCCGCGAGCGTGGCCGATGCCGGCAGCGAGTCGGAGTGGTTCCGCATCGAAAGCGCGCTGATCCGCATCGCCGTCGCGTGGACCTCCACTTCTGGCTACGCCACCGACGTGCTCCAGCGCGAATCCACGCGCGCCCATGTCGATGCACTGATCGTGCTCGAAGGATTCCAGGCCGACCCGCTCGCGCAGTCGCTCTGCAAGCTGTGGGGCGACCACGCCCTCCATCTGTCGCTCGTGCCTTCGGGCGAAGCCACCCGGATCTGCGCCTCCCACGTCGCTCTCGACCCTGAGGACGAGGCCGAGCTTGCCGCTGCCTGCGTGCTGCGCCATCTCGCCGAAGAGCGCGCCCCCGTCGCGCTGGTGGCGACCGATCGCGCGCTCACGCGCCGCATCAGCGCCCAGCTGAGCGCGCAGGGTGTCATCACGCACGACGAAACGGGCTGGAAGCTCTCGACCACCCGCGCCGCCGCCACGCTGATGAGCGCGTTGCGCGCCTGCGCCCACGACGCCACCAGCGACCAGGTGCTCGAATGGCTCAAGAGCAGTGTCGATGGCGATTCGCCGATCGTCCATTCGCTCGAGGCCCGCCTGCGGCAGGAGGCGATGCGCGACTGGTCGACCTGGTGCGCCCTGATGGCCCGTAGCGAGAAGTCGAAAGACACCGCGCTGCTCGTCTTCACCGAGGCCATCGAGGCCCGCCGTGCGCCCATGGCCCGCGCGCGCCCGCTGGCCGAATGGCTGCGCGCGCTGCGCGAGCTGCTGGAAGCCAGCGGCCAGTGGAGCCTGCTCGAGGAAGACCTGGCCGGCGGCAAGGTGATCGGTGCGCTGTGGCTCGACGCCGGCGCGCACGGCGACGATGAAGACGAATTCCCCGGCGGCCGCCACACCCTGGCCGAGTTCACTGCCTGGGTCCGAGACGTGCTGGAGGACGCCAGCTTCGTGCCCCCGGCAGGCGACCAGGCTCCCCGGGTCGTGGTGCTGCCGCTCTACCAGTTGCTGGGCCGCTCTTTCGGCGCCGTGGTCATCCCGGGCTGCGACGACCGCCGCCTGCCCGCATCGCCCGAACCTCCCGGCAACTGGAGCGCCGCCCAGCGCCTCGAACTGGGCCTGCCTTCGCGCGAAGCGCTCGAAGCCGCCCAGCGCGCGGCCTGGGCCGCGGCCCTGCACAACCCCTCGTGCGAGCTGATCTGGCGCCATTCCGACGCCAGCGGCGAGCCCGTGCGGCCCAGTCCGCTGGTGCAGGCGCTGCAGCTCGACCACGCGCTGCAGCCCTCGGCCGACCCGCGTACGCCACGCGAGGTGGCCCTCAGGCCGACCGGATACCCGACGCCCTCCGGCGCGCTCCTGCCGCTGCAGAACATCTCCACCAGCGTGTACGAGGACCTGCGCCGCTGTCCCTATCGCTTCTTCGCGCTGCGCCAGCTGGGCCTGCGTAGCGCCGACGAACTCGATGCCGAGGTCGACAAGCGCGACTTCGGCAACTGGCTGCATGCCGTGCTCGGCCATTTCCACGAGGCACTGGCCGAAGCCCCGACACAGGATGCGCAGGAGCGCGTCGCCCTCATCGAGGAGGCGGCCCGTCGCTCCACGCAGGAGCTCGGGCTTTCCGATGCCGAATTCCTGCCCTTTGCCGCCGCATGGCCCGCCGTGCGCGACGGCTACCTGGCCTGGCTCACGGGGCATGAGGCGGCCGGCGCCGTCTTCGCCGAATCCGAGCCCTGGAAGGAGCAGGCGCTGGGCGACCTGCGCCTGATCGGCCGGCTCGACCGCATCGACCGCATGCCCGACGGCCAGGCCTTCGTGATCGACTACAAGACTGAGTCCGCCACCGTCAGCAAGGAGCGCGTGAAGGACCCCACCGAAGATACCCAGCTGGCCTTCTACGCCGCGCTGGTGGCCGACGACACGCTGCGCGCGGCCTACGTGAACGTGGGCGAGAAGGCCGCCGGCACGCAGACCGTCGAGCAGCCTGCCGTGGTCGAGGCGCGCGATGCGCTGGTGGCCGGCATCATCGAGGACTTCAGGCGCATCGGGCAGGGCGCGGCGCTGCCGCCGCTGGGCGAGGGCGCCGTCTGCGACTACTGCGCCGCGCGCGGCCTGTGCCGCAAGGACTTCTGGGACGAAGCCGCACCGCCGCCGGGCGTCGAAGCCACCGGAGGCGACACGCAATGAACGGCGCAGCCTACGAACACAACGGCCGGCACGTCACGCGCGAGGCCTTCTACACCGTCGCCTGCGATCCGCGCCGCTCGGTCGCGGTCGAGGCCTGTGCCGGCGCCGGCAAGACCTGGATGCTGGTTTCGCGCATCCTGCGCGCGCTGCTCGAGGAGGGCGATGCCGCCTGCGAGCCGCACGAGATCCTGGCCATCACCTTCACGAAGAAGGCCGCGGGCGAGATGCGCGAGCGCCTCGACCAGTGGCTGGAAGATTTCGCCGAACGCCCGCAGGAAGAGCTGGTCGCCCAGTTGGTGATGCGCGGCATGGCGCCGGCGGCCGCATCGGCTGCGGTCCCGCGCCTCAAGGGCCTCTACCGGCGCCTGCTCGAAGGCGGCCGGCCGGTGCAGTTCCGCACCTTCCACGCCTGGTTTGCGGGCCTTCTGCGCAATGCGCCGCTCGCGGTGCTGCGCGAGCTGGGCCTGCCGTCGAACTACGAGCTGCTTGAAGACGACGCCGAGGCACGCAGCCGCACGTGGCGTCCCTTCTTCGAGGCCGTGACCGCCGACAGGCAGGCGCTGGCCGACTATTACGCCGTCGTCGCCACGCACGGCCGCTCGCAGACGGCCAAGGCGCTGGGCGAGGCGTTGTCGAAGCGCGTCGAGTTCTCGCTGGCCGATGCGGAGAACGCCGTACAGCACTTCAGCGCGATGTACCCGGCGCTCGAAGGGTTGGACGAGCCGACCGAGGCCCTGAGCGGCGAACAGGTCCGCCGCCGCTGGCTCGACCGCGCCGCGGCGCTGGGCCGCGAGAGCAACAAGACGCCGCAGAAGGCCGCCGAAGCCATCATCGACGTGTTCGGCACTGGCGAGCCGGCCGGCGATGCGCTGGTGGCTGCCCTTGCCCATCTGCGCAAGAACTTCTTCGTGGCGACGGAAGACCGCCTCAACAAGAACCTGCAGAAATTCCCCGCCGCGCAGGAGGCCGAGGCCGAGCTGCAGGTGCTGTGCGCCGCGCAGGCCCAGCACGCCGCCTGGCTCTACCAGCAGCGCATGACGCGCCTCACGCGCCTGCTGATAGCCGCCTTCGCCGACGTGAAGCGAGCCCACGGCTGGGTCGACATGAACGACGTCGAGCAGGCGGCCCAGCTGCTGCTGGGCCAGTCGGCGCTCTCGGGCTGGGTGCAGGAGCGCCTCGACGCGCGCATCGCGCACCTGCTGATCGACGAGTTCCAGGACACCAACCCGCTGCAGTGGCAGGCGCTCTACGGCTGGCTCAGCGCCTACACCGGTGCGCAGGGCCGCGCGCCGCGCGTGTTTATCGTGGGCGACCCGAAGCAGAGCATCTACCGCTTCCGCCGCGCCGAGCCGCAGGTGTTCATCGCCGCGAAGAAGTTCGTGCGCGAGGGGCTCGACGGCGAGCTGCTGAACTGCGACCACACGCACCGCAACGCGCAGTCGGTGGTCGGGCTGGTCAACGCGGCAATGCTGGCGGCTCAGGAGGCCGGCGAGTTCGACGGGTATCGCGCCCACACCACCGAGCGCCGCGACGACGGCGAGCTGCTGCGTCTGCCGGCCATCGACCGCGACGCGTTCGGCGACACGGCCGAGGCGGCGCCGGCCGACGACGGCATGCTGCGCTGGCGCGACAGCCTCATCACGCCGCGCGTGCTGCCCGAGGAGCAGCTGCTGCAGAAGGAATGCGAGCAGGCCGCACGCTGGGTGGCGCAGCGCATCGCCGATGGCACGCAGCCCAGCCGCATCATGGTGCTGGCGCGCAGGCGCAGCCGGCTCTCGGCCATGCAGGAGGCGCTGCGCCAGCGCCACATTCCCGTGCAGCAGCCCGAGAAGAACGATCTGTACGACGCACCCGAGGTGCAGGACGTGGTCGCGCTGATCGACGCGCTGGTGTCGCCCGCGCACGATCTTTCGCTGGCCAGGGCGCTGAAGTCGCCGGTGTTCGGCATCGGCGACGATGCCCTGGTGCAGCTCGCGCTGCGCCAGCGCGAGCGTGGCCCCGTGAGCTGGTTCTCGCTGATTCAGAAGGACGAGAGCCTGCCGCCGGTGCTCGTCGAGGCGGGCGTCCAGCTCAAGCGGTGGCAGCGCTGGCTAATGACGCTGCCCCCCCACGACGCACTCGACGCGATCTTCCACGATGGCGACCTGCTCGCGAAGTTTGGCGCCGCCGTGCCGGCCGCGATGCGGCAGGGCGCGCTGGCCAACCTGCGCGGCGTGCTGTCGGCCTCGCTGGACATCGATGGCGCACGTTTCGCAACGCCCTATGCGCTGGTGCGTGCGTTGCGCGCAGGCGGCGTGCGGGCGCCGACCGTGACCGCGCCCGAGGCCGTGCAGCTGCTGACCGTGCACGGCGCCAAGGGGCTGGAGGCCGACACCGTGCTCATGCTCGACTGCGACGCCCCTCCGCCGCGCGCCCAGACCATGGGCGTGCTGGTCGAGTGGAAGGGCAGCGACAGCGCACCTACGCGCTTCATCTTTCTCGCGAGCGAGAAGACGCCGCCGGCGTGCGCCGTCACGCTGCTCGAGGAAGAGCAGCGCGCGCGCCATCGCGAGGAGCTCAACGGCCTCTACGTCGCCGTCACGCGGGCGCGCGAGCGGCTGGTGCTCTCGTCGGTGAAGCCGGCACGCGCCAACGAAGGCAGCTGGTGGTCGCGCCTGCAGCCGCTGTGCGAGCCCACCGAGGCCGACGAGCCGCTGGTCGCGCTGCCGACCGAAGCCGGGTCGGGCAGCTTTGCAATGAAGCGCATGCCGCAGGCGCCGGAGCCTGCCGAGCAGCCGTCCGCGAAAAAGGCTGTCACCACCACGGTCGACGCGCGCGCCGCCGCCTTCGGGCAGGCCATGCACCGGCTGCTCGAATGGGCCGTGCCGGGCGAGCCACTGGCGGCCGCCCATGTACGAGCCGCCGCCCGCGAATTCCTGCTCGATGCGCAGCAGGCGCGCGGCGCCGCGGCGCTCGCCCACCGCATCCGCGCGGGCGAGGGTGCCTGGGTGTGGGACGATCGCAGGGTCGACTGGCATGGCAATGAGGTCACGCTGGTGCACGAAGGCGAGACCCTGCGCATCGACAGGCTGGTGCGCGAGCGCGGCAGCGGCGTGTGGTGGGTGCTCGACTACAAATCCGCGGCACGCCCCGAACGGGATGCCGCGCTGATCGCACAGATGCAGCGCTATCGCGCGGCAGTGCAACATGCCTATCCCGGTGCCACCGTGCGTGTCGCGTTCCTCACCGGGCAGGGCGAACTGGTGAATCTCGAATGACTGTTTCCCCGACCGTCGCCGTCATCGGCGGCGGACCCGCCGGCCTGATGGCGGCTGAAATACTGAGCGCGTCCGGCGCGCAAGTGCACGTCTACGACGCGATGCCCTCGGTGGGCCGCAAGTTTTTGCTGGCCGGCCGTGGTGGACTGAACCTCACGCACTCCGAGCCTTTCGACGCGTTCGTGAGCCGATTCGGCGAGCGCCGTGCGCAACTGGAGCCGATGCTCGTGCAGTTCGGGCCGCAGCAGGTGCGTGAATGGGCGAGCGGCCTGGGCATCGAGACTTTCGTGGGCACTTCGGGGCGCGTGTTTCCGACCGACATGAAGGCCGCGCCGCTGCTGCGTGCGTGGCTGCATCGGCTGCGCGCGGCTGGAGTGCAGTTCCACATGCGGCATCGGTGGGTGGGAGAGGGGGCCTTCGACCCGGCATCGCTGCGATTCACCACACCGGCCGGCGAAGTTATTGCCAGCGCCGATGCCGTTGTGCTGGCGCTGGGTGGAGCGAGCTGGGCGCGGCTCGGGTCTGACGGTGCATGGGTGCCATGGTTGCAGGCGAAGGGCGTGGATGTGGCTCCGCTCGAGCCGGCCAACTGCGGCTTCGACGGCTCGGGCTGGAGCGAGCATTTCTCCAGCCGCTTCGCAGGCCAGCCATTCAAGTCGGTCGCGACCTCGTTCACCGACAGCCACGGCCGGCAGTTCGCGCGCAAGGGCGAATTCGTCGCGACTGCCACCGGCATCGAGGGCAGCCTGATCTATGCGGCCTCGGCCCTGCTGCGCGACGAGATCGCCGAAAAAGGGAGCGCCACGCTGCTGCTCGACCTGTTGCCCGATCGCAGTGCCGAGCAGGTGCTGGCTGCCGTCAAGCATCCGCGCGGTGCGCGTTCGCTCAGCAGCCACCTCAAGAGCAGGCTCGGTCTGGAGGGCATCAAGGCCGGCGTGCTGCACGAAGCCCTGAGCCGCGAGGCGATGCACGACCCGCAGCAGCTTGCGGCGACCATCAAGGCAGTGCCGTTGAAGCTCGTGGCGGCGCGGCCGATCGACGAGGCCATCAGCACGGCAGGTGGCGTGCGCTTCGACGCGCTGGATGCCCAGCTCATGTCGAAGGCGCTGCCGGGCGTGTTCGCGGCTGGGGAAATGCTCGATTGGGAAGCGCCTACCGGTGGCTATTTGCTGACGGCATCGATGGCCAGCGGCGCGATGGCGGCGCGCGGCGCGATCCAGCGGCTCGGCCTTTGAGGGCCTGGCATCGCTGAAACTTTTTCGCTGGAGATTTGTTTGTGCGGGCCCCGTTTCATTTCGCATGGAATGAAACGAAACCGCTGAAGAGGTTGACGAGCCTTACCCCTGGCACTGACTACGCAGTTAGGGCTGCTTGGTTCCCCACCTGACCCGGTTGGCCACTTCACCATGCAGGGAGGCCCGTCAGGGATTATTGTAACCCCCCAGGCTGCGCGCACTTCGTGTCGCTTCGCCAACCCCCTGCTGGGGGCGACACCGGAGGACCGGCAAAGCCGGTTCCTCGGTGTCCCACGAAAGCCCTGCCCCAGTATCGGGATGGGGGCTCCGCGCCTTTTAGAATGCCCGCAATGTCTTATCTCGTGCTCGCCCGCAAGTTCCGTCCGAAAACCTTCGGTGAGATGGTCGGCCAGGGGCATGTGGTTCAGGCGCTCGAGAACGCGCTGACGACGCAGCGCCTGCACCACGCTTATCTCTTCACCGGCACCCGGGGTGTCGGCAAGACCACGGTTTCGCGGATTCTGGCGAAGTCGCTGAACTGCCAGGGGCCGGACGGGCAGGGCGGCATCACGGCCACGCCGTGTGGTGTCTGCCAGGCCTGCCGCGATATCGATGCGGGCCGCTTCGTGGACTACACCGAGCTCGACGCGGCCTCCAACCGCGGCGTGGACGAGGTGCAGTCGCTGCTCGAACAGGCGGTCTACAAGCCAGTGCAGGGGCGCTTCAAGGTCTTCATGATCGACGAAGTGCACATGCTCACGAACACCGCGTTCAACGCGATGCTCAAGACGCTCGAGGAGCCGCCCGAGTACCTCAAGTTCGTGCTGGCGACCACCGATCCGCAGAAGGTGCCGGTGACCGTGCTGTCGCGCTGCCTGCAGTTCAACCTGCGGCCGATGGCGCCCGAGACGGTGCTCGAGCACCTCACCGCCGTGCTGCAGACCGAAAGCGTGCCGGCCGAGCCGCAGGCGCTGCGCCTGCTGGCGCGCGCGGCGCGCGGCTCGATGCGAGATGCGCTCTCGCTCACCGACCAGGCGATCGCGTTCGGCAACGGCGAGCTGGTGGAAGCCGGCGTGCGCCAGATGCTCGGCAGCGTCGATCGCGGCCATGTGTTCCGCCTGATCGAGGCGCTGGCCCAGGGCGACGGCAAGACGGTGGTCGAAACTTCCGAGGCGTTGCGCGTCGACGGCATGTCCGCCGCCTCCACGCTGGAAGAAATGACGGCCGTGCTGCAGGCCATGGCGGTGCTGCAGGCCGTGCCCTCGCGCGCTGAAGCGGCCGACGCCGCCACCGACCCCGACGCGGCCGACACTGCGCGCCTCGCTGCGCTGATGCCCGCAGACGAAACCCAGCTGCTCTACAGCCTGTGCCTGCACGGGCGTGGCGAGCTGGGGCTGGCTCCCGACGAGTACGCCGCGCTGACCATGGTGCTGCTGCGGCTGCTGGCCTTCAAGCCTTCCAGCGCGGCCGCTTCGACGGCTACCCCGGAAAAAAAAACTCTGAATGAAGCCGAGGCCGCGGCGACGCAGGCTCCGGTGCGTGCGGTTCCGCCTGCTCAGGCTCCCGCCCCAGTGGCTCGCCCGCCAGTCGATGCGCCCGCGGCGGCCGTGCAGGCCCCGGTCCCGGCACCTGCGGTCCAGGCCGCCACTCCGGTTCCCGCAGGCCACCGCCTCGCAGTGGTCGACGAGCCCCGGCAGGCCGAGCCTCGTTCCGGCGGCGCCAACGGCGATGCTCCCGCCAAGGTCGTCGGCGTGCCTATCCGAGTGCAGCCGCCTCCGAGCGCCCGCGACACCCCGCGCCCCGACGAACCGCGCAGCGCTTTCACGCCGATTCCGACCAGCGAGGACGGCGACTTCTGGTACGCCACTGTCACCCAGCTGGTCGCTGCCGAGGCCATCACCGCGCTGGCGCGCGAGCTCGCCCTGCAGTCGCAGCTTGTCGGCCGCGACACCGACCAGTGGCTGCTGCGCATCGAGCGCGAAACGCTCAACCAGCCGTCCGCCCGCGAGAAGCTCACCGCGGCGCTGAACGGCGCCGGCCACAACGTCAAGCTCGCCATCGAGGTCGGCGGCGTGATCGACAGCCCCGCGCGCCGCAACAAGCAGGCGGCCGACGAGCGCCAGCGCCTGGCCGAGGAAGCCATCATGAGCGACCCCGAAGTCCAGGCGCTGATGCGCGATTTCGACGCGAAGATCGTCCCCGGCACGCTCAAGCCGGCCTGAGTTCGCGTCTCCCGTATCCTTCACCCACTTTCCAACCGACAGATCAGGACCAACGATGTTCAACAAAGGACAACTGGCCGGCCTCATGAAGCAGGCGCAGGCAATGCAGGACAACCTCAAGAAGGCCCAGGAAGAGCTCGCCACCATCGAGGTCGAAGGCGAATCCGGCGCCGGCCTCGTCAAGGTCGTCATGACCTGCAAGCACGACGTCAAGCGCATCACCATCGACCCCAGCCTGCTGGCGGACGACAAGGACATGCTCGAAGACCTCGTGGCCGCCGCCTTCAACGCCGCCGTGCGCAAGGCGGAGGAAACCAGCGAGCAGAAGATGGGCAAGCTCACGGCCGGCATGCCCGGTCTCCCCCCCGGCATGAAGCTGCCGTTCTGAGCCGGCGGCCGGAATAGATGGCAGACGCCAGTTCGCTCGACGCCTTGGTCGAAGCGCTGCGCCGCCTGCCCGGTGTCGGCGTCAAGTCGGCCTCGCGCATGGCGTTCCACCTGCTGCAGCACGACCGCGAGGGAGCGCAACTGCTCGCGCGCGCCCTGCAGCAGGCAGCGGGACAGGTGCGGCATTGCGAGCGCTGCAACACCTTCACGGAAGCGCCGATCTGCAGTGTCTGCCTCGACACGCGGCGCGACCCGACGAAGCTCTGCGTGGTCGAGACGCCGGCCGACCAGGCCGCGCTGGAACGCACCGGCGCCTTCCGCGGCTATTACTTCGTGCTGATGGGCAAGCTCAGTCCGCTCGACGGCGTCGGGCCGAAGGACATCGGGCTGCAGAAACTCTTCGACCGCGCGCGCGACGGCACGGTGAGCGAGGTCATCCTCGCCACCAACTTCACGGCCGAAGGCGAGGCCACCGCGCATGTGATCGGTGAAGGGCTGAAGCAGCGCGGCCTGAAGGTGACGCGCCTCGCGCGCGGCGTGCCGGCCGGCAGCGAGCTCGAGTACGTCGATCTCGGCACCATCGCGCACGCGCTGGTGGATCGCAGGTAGGGCAACCGCACATGACTTTCTCGCTGCTCACAGTCGCCTACTGGTGTGTGCTCGTTGCTTGCGTGTTGCCGTATGTCGCGGCATGGATCGCCAAGGCCGGCAGCTTTGCACCGCGCGACAACCAGCATCCGCGCGAATGGGCCGCGAAGCAGAGCGGCTGGCGCGCTCGCGCCAACAGCGCGCAGGCCAACAGCTTCGAGGGCCTGCCACTCTTCATCGGCGCGGTGATCATCGCGCACCAGCTCGGCGCGGCGCAGGCGCGCCTCGACATGCTCGCGATGGCCTACGTGGTGTTGCGCGTGATCTATCTCGCGCTCTACATCAGGGGCATCGGAAGCCTGCGCAGCGCTGTCTGGGCGCTCGCGTTTCTGGTCAATATCGCGATACTTTTTCTGGCTCGCTGAAGCCCCGGCGAAGGCTTCTCTGCGAGGCCTTCATGCTTACGTGGAAACCCGCACGGGATGACCCCGATGCAGTTGCCTGTTGCGGCCCCTAAGCTCGATTCAGTTTCTTACGAATCACAGAGCCCAGAAGCAACAGTTCAGGCAACAGCTTCAGGCAACAGTTCCAGGCCAGTTTTCATGCTTCATCGCCGTACCCTCATTTCTGCTTCCGCCATCGCCGCCGCAACCATCGCGTTGCCGCGTGTCTTTGCGCAGCAGGCCAAACTGGAGAAGACGAAGATCTCCATCGCGGTGGGTGGCAAGGCGGCGTTCTACTACCTGCCGCTCACCATCTCCGAGCAGCTCGGCTACTTCAAGGCCGAAGGGCTCGACGTGGAGATTTCCGATTTCGCCGGCGGCGCGCGCGCGCTGCAGGCAGTGGTGGGCGGATCGGCCGACGTGTGCTCGGGCGCCTACGAGCACACCATCAACCTGCAGGCCAAGAACCAGTTCTTCCAGGCCTTCGTGCTGCAGGGGCGCGCACCACAGATCGCGGTGGGCGTGTCGACCAAGAACATGGCCGGCTACACCGGCATCCAGGATCTCAAGGGGAAGAAGATCGGCGTCTCGGCACCGGGCTCGTCGACCAACATGGTGGCCAACCTCGTGCTGTCGCGCGGCGGGCTCAAGGCCAGCGACGTGAGCTACATCGGCGTGGGCGTGGCGGCCGGCGCGCTCACCGCGCTGCGCTCGGGCCAGATCGACGCCATCAGCAACACCGACCCGGTGATGACGATGCTGGAGCAGAAGGGCGACGTGAAGATCATCAGCGACACGCGCACGCTCAAGGGCACGCAGCAGGTGTTCGGCGGCACGATGCCGGCGGCCTGCCTCTATGCGTCGTCCGACTTCGTCCAGAAGAATCCCAACACCTGCCAGGCGCTGGCGAACGCGATCGTGCATGGGCTCAAGTGGCTGCAGACGGCTGGGCCGGGCGACATCATCAAGACGGTGCCCGAGACCTACCTGCTCGGCGACCGCGCGTTGTACCTGGCTTCTTTCGACAAGGTGCGCGAGTCGATCGCCACCGATGGCCTCGTACCCACCGACGGCCCCAAGACCGCGCTGAACGCGATCGCGAGCTTCGACACCACCGTGAAGGCCGACAAGATCGACCTCGCCAGGACCTACACCAACGATTTTGCAAGGCGCGCCAAGGACAGGTTCAAAGCCTGACCGCCGCATGTCCCGCGACCCGGCTCAGGCCGGGTTTTTTCTGCCATGTCCGAACACGCACTCGAACTCCTCTCCATCAGCTGCACCTTTCTGTCGAAGGACGATCCTGGCCAGCGCTACACGGCGGTAGCCGACACCACGCTGCGCGTGAAGGCCGGGGAGTTCGTCTCGGTGGTCGGTCCCACGGGCTGCGGCAAGTCGACGCTGCTGAACGTGGGCGCCGGGCTGCTGCAGCCTTCCTCGGGCACGGTGAAGGTCTTCGGCCAGGCGCTCTCGGGCATCAACGCGCGCGCGGGCTACATGTTCCAGTCGGAGGCGCTGATGCCGTGGCGCAGCGCCATCGACAACGTGATGGTGGGCCTGCAATACCGCGGCGTGCCCGAGGCGCAGGCGCGCGAGCAGGCCGGGGCATGGCTCTCGCGCGTGGGCCTCTCGGGCTTCGGCGACCGATACCCGCACCAGCTCTCCGGCGGCATGCGCAAGCGCGTGGCGCTGGCGCAGACGCTGGTGCTCGACCCCGACATCATCCTCATGGACGAGCCCTTCAGCGCGCTCGACATCCAGACGCGCCAACTCATGGAGAACGAGGTGCTCGAGCTCTGGAGCGCGAAGAAGAAGGCGGTGCTCTTCATCACACACGACCTCGACGAGGCCATCGCGATGAGCGATCGCGTAGTGGTGCTGTCGGCCGGCCCGGCCACGCATCCCATCGGCGAATTCGCCATCGATCTTCCGCGTCCGCGCGACGTGGCCGAGGTGCGAACGCAGCCGCGCTTCGTCGAGCTGCACACCCAGATCTGGGAGGTGCTGCGCGACGAGGTGCTCAAGGGCTATGCGCAGCAGCTCAGGAAGGCCGCGTGATGGCACGGCCCGGTCTGAACGAACGCAATGCGCGCTTCTGGCAGCTGGCGTTGCTGGCGCTGATCCTGGTGGCGTGGCATGTCGCCTCGCGCAATCAGCAGATCGCCTTCTTCCTCGGCGAGCCTATCCAGGTTGCGGGGCGCATCTGGAGCTGGTTCCTGCCGTTCGAGGTTCCGGCCAACGCACTCTTTCCCGAAGGACTGAAGGGCAACGCCGACATCTACCAGCACCTGGGCACCACGCTGCTGGAGACGGTGCTGGCCTTCGGCATCGGCACCGTGCTCGGGCTGGCCTGCGGGCTGTGGCTGGCGCTCGCGCCCACGGCGAGCCTGATTCTCGATCCGTACATCAAGGCCGCCAACTCGATGCCGCGCGTGATCCTCGCGCCCATCTTCGCGCTGTGGTTCGGGCTGGGCATCTGGAGCAAGGTGGCGCTGGCGGTGACGCTGGTGTTCTTCATCGTGTTCTTCAACGTCTACCAGGGCGTGCGCGAGGTGAGCCCGGTGGTGCTGGCCAACGCGAAGATGCTGGGTGCCAACCAGCGGCAACTGCTGCGCACCGTGTACCTGCCGAGCGCGACCAGCTGGGTGTTCTCCAGCCTGCACACCTCGGTGGGGCTGGCCTTCGTGGGCGCGGTGGTGGGCGAATACCTGGGCTCGGCGCGCGGCGTGGGCTACCTGATCCTGCAGGCCGAGGGCACCTTCGACGTCAACACCGTGTTCGCCGGCATCGTGGTGCTCACGGCCTTCGCGCTGGCGCTGGACGGGATCGTCGGGGTCATCGAAAGGCGCCTGATGAAGTGGCAGCCGAAGACGGGCGAGACCGAGAAGCTCTAGTTCGGCCCCGTGCGATGATCGCGCGCGGCACCCGCAGGGCGCCGCAACGATTCATGGGGGTAAACGAACAATGAGCCACGACAACAACCACAAGCGGGCCACGACCCTGCGCTCGCGCAGCGAGGCGGCACGGGTCTCCAACGAAGAGCTGTTCTTCGACCTGGTCTACGCCTTCTCCGTCACGCAGCTTTCCCACTACCTGCTCGACCACCTCACGCTGATGGGGGCGCTGCAGACGCTGGTCATGTGGTTCGCCGTCTGGCTGGGCTGGCAGTACACGGCCTGGACCACCAACTGGTTCAACCCTGGCACGCTGCGCATCCGCGGCGTGCTCTTCGCGATCATGCTGCTGGCGATGGTGATGGCCTCGGCGCTGCCAGGCGCCTTCTCCGAGCGCGGGCTGGTGTTCGCGCTGTGCTTCGTGGGCATCCAGGCGGGGCGCACCTTCTGCATGCTGATCGCCATCGGCCCGAACGATCCGCTCACGCCCAACTTCCGCCGCCTGCTGGCCTGGAACTGCGTGGCCGGCGTGTTCTGGATCGCCGGCGGCTTCGCCGAAGGGCAGGCGCGCCTTGCGTTGTGGTTCGGCGGCGTGCTGTGCGAGTACATCGCGCCGATGATCGGCCTGCGCTTTCCGGGCCTGGGCCGTTCGCTGACCAGCGACTGGACCATCGACGGCGGCCACCTTGCCGAGCGCTGCCAGCTCTTCGTGATCGTCGCGCTGGGCGAGTCGGTGCTGGCCACCGGCATCGCCTTCGGGCACCACGTCGAATGGCATGGCGTCGACCTGTTCGCGCTGCTCGTGGGCTTCGCGGGCAGCCTGGCGATGTGGTGGATGTACTTCGACACCAGCGCCAGGGAAGCCACGCACGTCATCGAGCATGCGCAGGACCCGGGCGCCATCGGCGCGAAGTTCCACTACACGCACGTGATCCTGGTGGCCGGCATCATCGTGTGCGCCGTGGCGGACGAGCTGACGATCGGCGAGGGCTCGCACCACGCCGAGCTCAAGTACCTGGGCGCGCTGATCGGCGGCCCGGCGATCTACCTGTTCGGCAATGCGCTCTTCAAGCGCGTGGTGCGCGGCTTCCTGCCGCAGTCGCATCTCTTCGGGCTGGGCTTCCTGGCGGTGCTCGCGGTGTTCGCCTCGCACCTGACGGTGCTGGTGGTGGGAACGCTCACCACCGCCATCATGATCGGGGTCGCCGCGATGGAGGCTATCGTGCGACGCAGGGCACAGCAGGCCGCAAAGGCCCACTGAGCCTCCGTCAGCCTGCTTCTCAGCGCTTCTTCTTGGAGGGCGTGCCGCCGCGCTTCTCGCGCACGACCTGCTGCTTGCTGCTCGCAGGCACCTTGACCACGCTGCCGGCGCCACGCGGGGCTGCAGACTTGGAAGGCGCGCCGCCGCGGCGGGCCGGGGCGGGCGCTGCTGCATGCGAGGTTGCGCGGATGCCGGTGCCGGCGCGGGCAGCCACCGTTGCGCGAACGGGCAGGTACACCACCACGCTGTAGCCGCGCTTGAACGCGTGGTTCGGCTTCACGTCGTTCCACTCGGCCACGCTGGCGGGCTTGAGGTTGTAGCGGCGCGCGATGCTCGCGACGTTGTCGGCGCGTCCGGCCTTCACCGTCGTGCGGCGCGTGACGATCTCGGGCTGGAAGCTCAGGTGGCCGCCATCGGCCACCACCGCCGCCACGTCTTCCTTCACACGGGCGCCGCGCGGCACGATCAGCGTCGAGCCGGCCTTGATGAGCATCCGCGGCGGGATGTTGTTGATGGAGCGCAGGTCGTTCTCGCTCATGCCCGAGCGCTGGGCGGCGTCGGCCACCGTCATGGTGTTGGGCACGACCCAGGCGGTCCAGCTGGCGTACTGGCCCTGCGAGTAGGCGTCGAAGTTGCGCTGGAACACGGCGGCGTTGTCCCAGGGCAGCAGGATCTGCGGCGTGCCGGCGGCGATCAGCACCGGCTTGTGGGCTGCGGGGTTCAACGCGCGGAAGTCTTCGAGCCGCACGTCGGCCAGCTTGGCGGCGAGCTCGACGTCGAGGTCGCGCGTGAGCGTGACGGTCTGGAAGTAGGGGTGGTTGGCGATCAGCGGCAGCTCGGTGTTGAAGGCCTGCGGATTCGCCACGATGTTCTTCACCGCCTGCAGCTTGGGCACGTACATGCGCGTCTCGGCGGGCATGGTGAGGTCGCTGTAGGTGGTGGGCAGGCCCAGGCGCTGGTTCTTGGCGATGGCGCGGCTCACGCTGCCTTCACCCCAGTTGTAGGCGGCCAGCGCGAGCTGCCAGTCGCCGAACATGCCGTAGAGCTTCTGCAGGTAGTCGAGCGCTGCGCGGGTGGAGGCCACC
This sequence comes from Variovorax sp. V15, assembly GCF_041154425.1. Lineage (NCBI taxonomy): Bacteria > Pseudomonadati > Pseudomonadota > Betaproteobacteria > Burkholderiales > Comamonadaceae > Variovorax > Variovorax sp. V15. The sequence continues at coordinate 3,777,367 of NZ_AP028659.1, read as the reverse complement.
ACGTCGCGGCGGTCGTCGCGGAAGATGTTCTGCTTCAGGTCGAAGTCGTTGCCGGTGGCCGGCATGAACTGCCACATGCCCGCGGCGCGGGCGCTGGAGATGGCCTGCGGGTTGAACGCGCTCTCGATGTAGGGCAGCAGCGCCAGCTCGGTCGGCATGTTGCGGCGCTCGAGCTCCTCGACGATGTGGAAGATGTACTTGTTCGAGCGCTCCGTCATGCGCTGGATGTAGTCGGGCCTGCTGGCGTACCACTGCTCGCGGTCGCGCACGAGGTCGTTGTCGAGGTCCGGCATCTTGAAGCCGCGGCGGATGCGGTCCCACATGTCGACCGGCGGTGCGAGCGTGACGACGCTCTGCGAGTGGGCCTGGCCGCTGGTCAGCGGGGAGAGCGCGTCGCGCGGATAGACGGGGGCCGCGCTGCCGGCGACCTTGGAGCCGGTGCCGCCGGCACGCGCCGACGAGGAGGGGGAAGAGGAGGAAGACGAGGTGCTGTTGTCGTTCGTGTTCGCGCAGCCGGCGAGCACCAGTGAACCTGCAAGGCAGGTGGCAGCGATCAGTTTCATCGGAAGTCGTTTTTCCATTGGCGCAGTGCCGCGAACACGTCGGCCTCGGCTGCATCGGCAGCCAGCTCGGCGTGGGCACGCACCGCTCTAAGGACAGTGGCTTCGCGGCTGCGAAGAAAGGGGTTGACCTGGCGTTCGACCGCCAGTTGCGACGGCAGCGTGGGCTGCCCCTTCGCGCGCAGGCTCTCGCAGCGCGCGTTGTAGTGAGTCAGCTCGGCGTTGGCCGGTTCCACCGCCTGCGCGAAACGCAGGTTAGAAAGTGTGTACTCGTGGGCGCAGCACACGCGCGTGTCGCCGGGCAAGGCGGCGAGCGCGTCGAGCGAGGCCAGCATCTGCGAGGGCGTGCCCTCGAAGAGGCGCCCGCAGCCGCCGGAGAAGAGCGTGTCGCCGCAGAAGAGCAGCGGCGCGTCTTCGCGCGAGGCCTGCCCGGCGGGCAGGAAGTAGGCGATGTGCCCTGCTGTATGGCCCGGCACGTCGATGACCTCGAAGCGCAGCCCGAGGGCCTCGGCAATGTCGCCTTGCGCCAGCGGCGCGAAGGGCTCGGGAATGCGCTCGCGCGCGGGGCCCCATACCTTTGCCCCGGTGGCCGCATGCAATGCGGCCACGCCGCCCGTGTGATCGGGATGGTGGTGCGTGACTAGAATCGCGGCCAGCCGCAGCTTGTCGCGCGCCAACGCGTCGAACACCGGTTGGGCATCGCCCGGATCCACCACGATGGCGTGGGACCCGTCGTGCAGCATCCAGATGTAGTTGTCGGCGAAAGCGGGCAGCGGAACAAGGGTCATGAGCGGTCAAATTATAGGTTTGCAGGATTGGTTCGCGACCCCCCCGGGGCGGTACCTGCTGGCTTGGGAGCAGGCCCAGTTCGATCAGGCGGTGGCCGATGTATTCGGCTATCACGCGCTCCAGCTGGGCGCCGCCGAGGTCGATGGCCTGCGCGCCAACCGCATGCCGCACCGCTGGCTGGCTCTCGACGACCCGGCCCGCGGCGGCAAGGCGACGCTGCTCACGGACTTCGCTGCGTTGCCTTTCGCGGCCAACAGCCTCGACCTGGTGGTGCTGCCGCACGCGCTCGAACTGAGCCCCGACCCGCACGCCACGCTGCGCGAGGTCGAGCGGGTGCTGGTGCCCGAGGGCCGCGTGGTCATCTGCGGGCTCAACCCGACCAGCCTCTGGGGCATGCGGCAGCGCCGCGCACATGTCTACCGCAGGCTGGGCATCGGCGATCTCTACCTGCCCGAGGGCGGCGAGTTCATCGGCTACTGGCGCATGCGCGACTGGCTGCGCCTGCTGAGCTTCGAGGTGGAGTCGGGCCGCTTCGGCATCTACCGGCCGGCGGTGCGCAGCGAGGCCTGGCTGGAGCGCCTGCGCTGGATGGACTCCGTCGGCGAGCGCTGGTGGCCGATCTTCGGCGCGGCCTACTTCCTGGTCGCGGTGAAGCGGGTGCGCGGCATGCGCCTGCTGAGCGCCGACTGGCGCCGCGCCGGTGCCCGCGCCACGGCCCCGGTGCCCATCGCCGGCAAGGTGCATCGCGACGGGCCCGGCAAGAATTGGAAGAAATGAAGATCGATTGGAATCGAATGAAGAAGAAGGAAACGTCAGCTTGAACGAAGTCGTGATCTATACCGATGGCGCATGCAAGGGTAATCCCGGGCCCGGCGGCTGGGGCGCGTGGCTCAAGTCCGGCACCAGCGAGAAGGACCTGTTCGGCGGCGAACTCAACACCACCAACAACCGCATGGAGCTGACCGCCGTCATCGAAGGCCTGGCCGCGCTCAAGCGGCCCTGCAAGGTGCTGCTCTACCTCGACAGCCAGTACGTGCGCAAGGGCATCACCGAATGGATCCGCGGCTGGAAGGCCAAGGGCTGGGTCACCGCGAGCAAGGAGCCGGTGAAGAACGTCGAACTATGGAAGCGGCTCGACGCGCTGGTGAACGAAGGCGGCCACCAGATCGAGTGGCGCTGGGTCAAGGGCCACTCGGGCGATCCGGGCAACGAGCGCGCGGACATGCTGGCCAACAAGGGCGTGGACAAGGCGCTGGGCCGGATCTGACCCCGGGCCCGCTCTCCGGCGGCTAGATCACGCCGTCGAACATCATCACGTCGACTTCCTCGCCGGGCGCTACGCTGCCTTGGTCGTGGCGCAGCACCACGAGCCCGTTGGCCTCCAGCATCGAACTCAGCACGCCCGAACCCTGGTTGGCCGCCACGCACACCTCCGGCAGCGCGCCCGGCACGGCCTTCACGAAACCGCGTTGATATTCGGTGCGGCCCGGCTTCTTTCGGATCGGGCCCGTGCTGCGCGCGCGCAGCAGCGGCGGCGGCGCGGCTGCCGCTTCGTGGCAGCCCATCATGCGCAGCAGCGCAGGCCGCACGAAGGCCAGGAAGGTCACCATCACTGCCACCGGATTGCCCGGCAGGCCGAACAGCACGGCCGGCGGCTTCGATGCACTTTCCTCCGCGGGAATGAGCCCCACCGCCAGCGGCCGGCCCGGCCGCATCGCCACGCGCCAGAAGGCCATGTCGCCCAGCTGCTGCATCACGGCGCGCGTGTGGTCGGCCGCGCCCGCGCTCACGCCGCCGCTGGTGACGATGGCGTCGGCCTCGCGCGCTGCGCGCCGCAGCGTGGCGGCGAGCGTGGCCGGGTCGTCGCGCACGAGGCCGAGGTCGAGCACCTCGCAGCCCAGCCGCGTGAGCAGGCCGATCACGGTGTAGCGGTTGCTGTCGTACACGGCGCCCTCGCGCGGCGCGTCGCCCAGGCTCAGGATTTCGTCGCCGGTCGAGAAGCAGGCCACCCGCAGCCGCCGCAGCGCGGGTACGCCCGGCAGGCCCAGGCTCGCGACCATGCCCAGCGCGGCGGGCGAAAGGCGCTCGCCCTTGCGCAGCGCGGGCTGGCCCTTCATGAGGTCTTCTCCGGCGAACCGGCGGTTGTCGCCGCGGCGCAGCACCCGGGCAGGGAAGCAGACGCGGTCGCCATCGACCTTGCAGAACTCCTGCGGAATGACGGTGTCGAGGCCCGCCGGCATCATCGCGCCGGTCATGATGCGCACCGCATCGCCGGGCCCCAGCGCGCCGCGCCATGCGGCTCCGGCGAGCGCCGTGCCCACCACGCGCAGCGTGATGGATGCGTCGCTGGGCGCCTTGTCGGGCAGCACGGCGCCGTCGAAGGCGTAGCCGTCCATGGCGGAGTTGTCGTGCGGGGGCACGCTGACCGGCGAGACGATGTCCTCGGCCAGCACGCGGCCGAGCGCTTCAGAGAGCGAGACGCTCTCGCGCCCGGTGACGACGGCCGTGGCCGTCAGCTGGGAAAGAAAGGCGTGGACGGCCTCGACGCTCAGGTCGGCGTCGTCATGGCCCGCGAGGGCGGAAGCGAGTTCTGCGATGCGGCTCATCTCATCGGTTTTCGAGGGCGTGCAGTTCGGCCAGGGTGTTGGCGTTGAAGAACGCGTCGGGCGCGTCGCCGGGGCGGTCGAAGGGCACTTGCACGGCGCGGTGCTGCGCGATCCAGGCGTGGACCTTGCGGCCGCCGGCGGCGGTGTAGCGAAGCAGGCTGTCGCGCAGATTGGCGCGCAGCAGGCAGAAGACGGGCTGGGGGCGCAGTTCCACCGTGCCGCCGCCATCGGCGGGCTCGGGCGCTACCACCATGGCGATGTCGGCCTGGCTGGCCGCCGCCGCTTCGGCGAGGCGGGCGGCGAGGTCCGGCGGGAAGAGGGGCGTGTCGCAGGGCACCGTCAGCAGCCAGGGCGTGGCGCAGTGCTCCAGCCCGGCCAGGAAGCCCGCCAGCGGGCCAGGGTAGTCCGCGAGGCTGTCGGGCCACACCGGCGCGCCGAAGGCTTCGTACTCGGCGAGATTGCGGTTGGCATTGACCATGAGCGTGCCGACCTGCGGCGCCAGCCGGCGCATCGCATGCAGCGCCAGCGGCTCGCCGTTGAAAGGCTGCAGGCCCTTGTCGACACCGCCCATGCGCGAGCCGCGGCCGCCGGCCAGCAGCAGACCCGTGATGTCGGCGGACGCGATGCTGGCGTGCGCGGGCATGGCGGGCGCCTGCCTCATCCGCCGATGTAGCTCATCTCGACGCGGCGCGGGCCCTTGGAGCCGGCGTCGCCGTTGCCGCTGTCGCCATCGGGGCCGCGCAGGGCGCGCAGCTCGGAGTAGCGGTCGGCTCGGCCCTGCCAGATGTGGCCGATGGCCGAAGCGATGTCTTCGTCGCTGGCGTTGCCGCGCAGCAGCGGGCGCAGGTCGTGGCCGGCGCTCGCGAAGAGGCACAGGTACAGCTTGCCTTCGGTGGAGAGACGCGCGCGGCTGCAGTCGTGACAGAAGGCCTGCGTGACGCTGCTGATGACGCCGATCTCGCCGCCGCCGTCGGCATAGGCCCAGCGCTTGGCGGTCTCGCCGGGCGTGGTGGCGCCCAGCGGCACAAGCGGGAATTCGGAATGGATGCGCGTGACGACGTCGGCCGACGGCAGTACCTCGTCCATGCGCCAGCCATTGGTGGCGCCAACGTCCATGTATTCGATGAAGCGCAGCACCACCTTGCCGGCGTGATGGGTACGGAAGTAGCGCGCCATCGGCAGGATCTCCTGCTCGTTGGTGCCGCGCTTGACCACCATGTTGACCTTGACGGGGCCCAGGCCCGCGGCCAGCGCCGCGTCGATGCCCGCGAGCACGTCGGCCACCGGGAAGTCGACATCGTTCATCTGGCGGAACACCGCGTCGTCGAGGCTGTCCAGGCTCACGGTCACGCGCTGCAGGCCGGCGGCGCGCAGGCCGGCGGCCTTGCGCGCGAGCAGAGAGCCGTTGGTGGTGAGCGTCAGCGCCAGCGGCTCGCCCGCGGACGTGCGGATCTCGGCGAGCTGCTCCACCAGGCCCTCGATGTTCTTTCGCAGCAGCGGCTCGCCGCCAGTCAGCCGGATCTTGCGCGTGCCGTGCGCGGCAAAGAGGCGGGCCAGCCGGGTGATTTCCTCGAAGCTCAGCAGGGCGCTGTGCGGCAGGTACTTGTAGTCCTTGTCGAACACGTCCTTGGGCATGCAGTAGCTGCAGCGGAAGTTGCAGCGGTCGGTCACGCTGATGCGCAGGTCGGTCAGGGGCCGGCCCAGCCGGTCGAGCAGCATGCCGGTGGCGGGCACGGCGACCTCCGGCACGGCCACCGCGGGGCGTGCTCGGCCGATGCTGGAGATCGGAATGACGGTGCTGCTGCTGTTCTTCATGGCTTCGTGAGGTGGGGCCCGATTTTGCGCCAGGCCCCAAGGGCCTGCGGAACACAGGCTACTTGATCACGGCCGCATAAATCATGTCCCGGGTCAATGTTCTGTAATGTGTCCTGAATTTCGGCGACTGCAGCATCAGCACCACGAACATCTCGTTCTTCGGGTCGACCCACATGTAGGTGCCGCCCGCGCCGCCCCAGTTGTATTCACCGCCCGCCGAGGGGTAGGGCGCCTCGCCGTCGTTGCGGCGCACCGCGAAGCCCAGGCCGAAGCCGTAACCCGGGCCCGGCAGGTAGAGCGGGCCGGGCACGATGCCGGCGCCCGCGTTGGAGTGGTCGGCGGTCATCAGGGCGATGGTGCGCGGGCCGAGATAGCGCCTGCCGTCGAGCGAGCCGCCGTTGATCAGCATCTGCAGAAAGCGGGCGTAGTCGTTCGCGGTCGACACCAGCCCGCCGCCGCCCGATTCGTACTTGCGCACGATGCGCGGGTCGTTGAAGTCGGCGCCGACGCCGAAGCTGCGGTCGTTGGGCAGCGGCTCGGCGATGCGTGACTGGCGGGCCGGCTCGGGCACGTAATAGGTGGTGTCCTTCATGCCCAGCGGATCGAATAGCCGGGCCTTCTCGAACTGGTAGAGCGACTGGCCCGAGACCACCTCGATCACCCGGCCGAGGATGTCGGTCGACTGGCTGTAGTCCCAGGTCGTGCCGGGCTGGTAGGCCAGCGGCAGCTTCGCCAGGCGCTGGGAGAACTCGGCCAGCGTGGGGTCGCCGGCGCCCAGGTTGGCGGCGTTGTAGGCCTGCTTCACGAGGCCAGGGCCGAAGAAACCGTAGGTCAGGCCTGAGGTGTGGCGCATCAGGTCGTGCACGGTGATGGGGCGGCGCGCGGGCACGGTCTCGAGCACCGGCTTGCCGTCGGCGCCGGGCTTCTCGACACCCACCGTCATGTTCGCGAATTCGGGCAGGTAGGTTGAGATCGGGTCGTCGAGCTTCAGGCGGCCGTCCTCCACCAGCATCATCGCGGCCACCGTGGTGATGGGCTTGCTCATCGAATAGATGCGGAAGATGCCGTCGCGCGGCATCGGCGTGCCGGCGGCGCTGTCGAGCTTGCCGACCGGCTCGAACCACGCCACCTTGCCCTGGCGGGCCACCAGCAGCACAGCGCCCGGGATCTTGCCGGCCGCCACGTCGGCCTTGAGGACGTTGCCGAGCATCTGCAGGCGCTCGGTCGAGAGGCCGACCTGCTCGGGCGTGGCCGTGGGCAGTTGCTGCGCCGCCGCAAGCAGGGGAAGGGCCAGGCCCAGGCCGAGCACTGCGGCGCGCAGCTTGCGCTTCAGGAATTTCATGGTGTCGTCTCCGTCTTGTTGTGGTGGATGAAAAAACGAAAACCGTGCGCGGCGGTCCCGGAGCCGCCCGTGCCTGACCAGCCCGGCGCTATCCGCGGCAGAGCTTCAGGTTCGTGCGCGTGGCGCGGACCACGGGCAGGTAGATGTCGGCGTCGGCCGGTGGGTAGTTTTCCTTGATGCCGTCGTCGGTGCGGGCGGCGTCCTCGGCCAGCGGCTGCAGCGTCTTGAGGCAGGCGGCGCGGTCGTCGAGCTTGTACTGCGTGAGCGCGAGGTCGTTGCGCAGCCAGGCCTTGGTGATCCAGTCGAGTGTCCTGTCGCAGTCCGAGAGAACGGGCGCGAGGGTGGTCTGCGCGGCGGCGTAGTCCTTGGCGTCGTACTGCCGCTTGAAGGTTCTGCGCGTGCTGCTCACGGCCTTGTCGGTGCAGGAGGGGGCAGGGCGGATGTAGGTGCCTTCGAAGACGGCGCGCATGCCGCAGTAGCCGCGGCACTCGTCCGAGCCATTGGTCGTGACCTGCAGCTTGTCGGCATTGGCCGCGAAGTTCACCACGCACCCCGTGTCGTCGAGCTTGGCCTTGCCGCGCGCGATGGTGCCGTCGAGCGCGCAGGTGTGGGCGTTGGCGCCGATGGTGGTTATGTCGAAGTGGCCGTTGGGCTTGATGCGCAGCGAGCCGCTGCCGCCCTCGTAGATGTAGTCGCCGGCGGGCGGCGTGGCGCCGTTCTGCGCGGCGGCGAGGCCGCAGCCAAGGAGCAATGCGAGGGGAAGAAAGATGGATCGTGCGAGCTTCATCGTTGGAGATCTCCCGGAAAACATGCCGTAGGGCAGTGTATCGATCGTTGCCGAAAGCTTCCGGGATTGGCGAGTTTGCGTCATTCGATGTCTCTATGTCTTGACATGGACAATGAGAATTCCTATCATTTGGGAGCCTGAGTACGCACATGTCGACAACGCAAAGGGCTCTTTCAACCAAGGAGCTTCCCGACCGTGCCGTACACCCTGCCAGCCTTGTCCTATGCCTTCGACGCGCTCGAACCCCACATCGACGCGCTGACGATGGAAATCCACCACGGCAAGCACCACCAGTCCTATGTGAACAACCTCAACGCGGCGTTGAAAGACACGCCGCACGAGGGAACGCCGGTCGAAGAGCTCATCGCCGGTGTCGAGCAACTGCCCGAAGCGCTGCGCGCGCCGGTGCGCAACAACGGCGGCGGGCACGCCAACCACACCCTGTTCTGGACCGTGATGGCGCCCGTCGGCCAGGGCGGCGGCGGGGTACCCACCGGAGCGCTTGCCAAGGCCATCGACGCCGACCTGGGCGGCTTCGATGCCTTCAAGGACGCATTCACCAAGGCCGCCCTCACGCGCTTCGGCAGCGGCTGGGCATGGCTCTGCGTCGGTGTCGGCGGCAAGCTCGCGGTGGAAAGCAGCGGCAACCAGGACAGCCCGCTGATGCGCGGCATCGGTTCGGGCAACACACCGATCCTCGGGCTCGACGTGTGGGAGCACGCCTACTACCTCAAGTACCAGAACCGCCGCCCCGAGTACATCGCGGCCTTCTACAACGTCGTGAACTGGGCCGAGGTGGCCCGGCGCCACGCTGCCGCCACCGGCGGTTGAGGAGCAACCCATGAACGAGCCGCGACAGGGCGCCATCGCGCAAGGCAGGCAGTCGAGGCCCGCCAGACCGATGCGCGAACGGATCGGCTTCGCCATCGTCGCGGCCGGCGTGCTGATCGGCGCCTTGCAGTTCTGGCAGTTCGTGCGATCCGACCCGCTGGTGTGGAACGCCTTGCTCGGCGGCTCGGTCGCGGCGCTGGCGACCGCGCTCGGCACGCTGCCGGTGCTGTTCTCGCAGAAGCTGCCCGAGCGGCTGCAGGACACCCTCTTCGGTTTCGGCGCCGGCGTGATGCTGGCGGCCAGCGCCTTCTCGCTGATCATCCCGGGCCTGGAGGCCGCGAAGAACGCGGGCACCTTCGGCGGCGGAAGCTGGGCGGCGGGCGGGGCGATCGGCTGCGCCATCCTGCTGGGCGGCATCGCGCTGATGCTGATGGACCGCGTGCTGCCGCACGAGCATTTCATCAAGGGCCGCGAAGGCAATGCCGCCAAGCAATTGCGCCGCACCTGGCTCTTCGTCTTCGCGATCGCGCTGCACAACGTGCCCGAGGGCCTGGCCATCGGCGTGGGATATGCCGCCAACAACGGGCTGCGCGCCGATGCGCTGGCCACCGGTATCGCGATCCAGGACGTGCCCGAGGGGCTGGTCGTCGCGGTGGCGTTGCTGGCCGCGGGCTACAGCCGTGGGTTCGCCGTGCTGATCGGCATGCTCTCCGGGATGGTCGAGCCGCTGGGTGCCGTGCTGGGCGCGGCCGTGGTCGGCCACTCGGCGATGCTTCTGCCCTGGGGGCTGGGCTTCGCGGCGGGCGCGATGCTCTTCGTGATCAGCCACGAGATCATTCCCGAGTCGCACCGCAAGGGGCACGAAGCCTTCGCCACCAGCGGGCTGATGATCGGCTTCGTGCTCATGATGCTGCTCGATACAGCGCTAGGCTGACGCACCCGCCCGCGCGGCGCGCCAACCAAGGCCCTCAGCCGTGCTTGACGGCGACGGTCTTCAGAGTGGTGAATCCGTACAGCGCCTCGAAGCCCTTCTCGCGGCCATAGCCCGACGACTTCACGCCGCCGAAGGGCAGTTCGACGCCGCCGCCGGCGCCGTAGTTGTTGATGAACACCTGGCCGCTCTTCACGCGCTTGGCCATGCGGAACTGGCGCGCGCCGTCGGCCGTCCATACGCCGGCGACCAGGCCGAAGTGCGTTGCGTTGGCCAGTGCGACAGCCTCGTCCTCGTCGGCGAACTGCATCGCGGCCAGCACCGGGCCGAACACTTCTTCCTGTGCGAGACGGTGGTTTACCGGCACATCGCGCAAAAGCGTGGGGGCCTGGTAGAAGCCGGTTTCGGGCGCTTCCTCGACCACGATGCCCTGCGCCACCATCGGGATGCCGGCGTGCTGCGCGTCGCTCAGGAAGTCCCACACGCGCTGCTGCTGCGTCTGGCGGATCAGCGGGCCCACGTCGAGGTCCATGGCCGCCGGGCCGACGCGCAGCGCCTCGAAGGCGTGGCCCAGGCGCTCCAGTAGCGGCTCGTAGATGTCGCGCTGGATCAGCACCCGCGAGCCCGCCGAGCAGGTCTGGCCGGCGTTCTGCACGATGGCGTTGATGACCACCGGAATGGCCGCGTCCAGGTCGGCGTCCGCGAAGATGATCTGCGGGCTCTTGCCGCCCAGCTCCAGCGTGACCGGGCAATGCCGCTCGGCCGCCACCTGCTGGATCAGCGTGCCGATCTTCGGGCTGCCGGTGAAGCTGATGTGGTCGATGCCCGCGTGCCGCGCGAGCGCGTCGCCCACCTCGTGGCCGTAGCCCGTCACGATGTTGAGCGCGCCGGCCGGAAAGCCGACCTCGGCCGCCAGCTGCGCCACGCGGATCAGCGAGAGGCATGCGTCTTCCGCCGGCTTCACCACGCACACGTTGCCGGCCGCCAGTGCGCCGCCCACGCTGCGCCCGAAGATCTGCATCGGGTAGTTCCAGGGAATGATGTGGCCCGTTACGCCGTGCGGCTCGCGCCAGGTGAAGACGCTGTAGCCGTCCTGGTAGGGGATGGTCTCGCCGTGCAGCTTGTCGCAGGCGCCGGCATAGAACTCGAAGTAGCGCACCAGCGCCACCGCGTCGGCGCGTGCCTGCTTGACGGGCTTGCCGCAGTCGCGCTGCTCGATCAGCGCGAGCTCGTCGACGTGCTCGGCGATCTTCTGCGAGAGCTTGAAGAGCAGGCGGCCGCGGTCGGCGGCGCTGACCTTGTGCCAAACGCCATCGAAGCAGTCGCGCGCGGCGCGCACGGCGGAGTCGATGTCGGCGGCATTGCTGCGCTGGATTTCGTCGAAGGGCTGGCCGTCGGAGGGGTCGATGACCGGCAGGGTGCGGCCGGAGGAGGACGGGACGTCCGCGTTGGCGATGTAGTTGAGCTGCATGGGGCTGGATTTTGCGCGAAGCACTCCAAACCCCGTGGCCCGGCGGGGCTCAGACCCCGGGCGCTACTTGGCCGCGCTCGTCTTAGGCAGCGCCTTCACCGCATTCAGCATCCGCTCCACATGCTTGTCCGGATTCAGGTTCTGGTAGTAATAGGCGACCTTGCCGTTCGGCGCGATCACGTACGACAGGCGGTTGGCGAAGTCGGGGCGGGTCTGCATCAGGGCGTCGAAGCCCTGGATCACGGTCTTTCCTTCGTCGGAGGCGACCGGGAAGCGGCTCTGGCATGACTTGACCGAAAACTTCGACAGGGTACCTATGTCGTCGGCCGAAACGCCGATGACGCTGGCGCCCAGCGCGGTGAACTGGTCGATGGCCTCGGCGAAGGCGTGGGCTTCGATGGAGCAGTCGCTGGAGTCGGCCGCAGGGAAGAAATACACCACCACCGGGCCCTTGGCCAGCGCTTCGGCCAGCGAGTAGCGGAAGGTCTTGCCGCCGAGGGCGGCGTTGGCGGTGAACTTGGGCACCGGGTCGCCGATGTCGAGGGCGGCCCAGGTGGTATTCGTAAGAGCCGCAAAAAAGGCGAGGCAGGCGATGCGGTGGGTGAGCGAACGGGCCATGATGTAACTCCGCAGCGGTGTGGATCGAATTCTAGGCCGGAGCCTTCCCGAAAAGGAGGCGAAAAGCGCCTTGAAACCGGTGCGGACCGGCCGGCGTACTGCAGGAACACAAGGACAGAAAACCACAAGAACACGAACTCATGGAAAGACGATCATGAACGCCTGGCTCCCATCATTTCTGCGCATGGCGCTCGCGGGTGTCCTGATTGCGGCGCTGGGCGCCTGCGGCTCGCTGCCGCCCGCGCGCGAACGGCCCGCCGAATTCGCCGCGTCCGCCGATCCCTCGACCACGCTCGCCAGGATTGCTGCTGCTTCCACGCCCCCCGACGAGCATTCCGGCTTCCGGCTGATGCCGCTGGGCGTGTATTCGCTCGACGCGCGCATCCAGCTCGCCCAGCGGGCGCAGCGCTCGCTGGTGGTGCAGTACTACCAGCTCGAGAACGACCCGGTCGGCCGCCTGCTGCTGCGCACGCTGCGCGAGGCGGCGATGCGCGGCGTGAAGGTGCGGGTGCTGGTGGACGACCTGTACACCGTGAAGAGCCAGCAGCTGCTGCTGGCGCTGTCGGAGACGCCCAACGTGGACGTGCGCCTGTTCAACCCGTTCTGCTGCGGGCGCAACGGCTTCCTGTCGCGCTTCGCGGCCTCGCCGTGGGAGATTTCGCGGCTCAACCACCGCATGCACAACAAGCTCTTCATCGCCGACGGCGTGATGGCGGTGGTGGGCGGGCGCAATATCTCCGAGGAGTATTTCGTGCTGAACGAGGCGCAGAACTTCATCGACATGGACGCGCTGGTGGTCGGCAAGGTGGTGCCGCAGCTCGAGTCGATCTTCGACGCCTACTGGAACAGCGAGCAGGTCTGGCCCATCGCCGACATCGTGACGGGCGAGGGCGGCCGCAAGCCCACCGGCGCCGATTTCGACAGCTGGGTGGGCATGGCCGCGCCGCCGCCGAAGGTGGTGCTGCCGCCGTCTGACATCCTCGGCTACGGCCCTATTTCCGAGGAGCTCGACGCCGGGCGCATGGGGCTGCTGTGGGGCGAGGCCCGCGCGGTCGCCGATCCGCCCACCAAGCCGAAGACGATGACCGCCGAGGAGGCCATCTCCACCAGCGTCACGATGCAGGTCTGGGGCCTGTTGATGGATGCCAGGACGGAGGTCGACCTGACCTCGCCCTACCTCGTGCCGGGCGAGCGCGGCATGGAGGCATTCCAGGATCTGGCCCGGCGCAAGGTCAAGCTCACGCTGCTGACCAACTCGCTGGCCGCCAACGACGAGCCGCTGGTGCACACCGGCTACGCGCGCTACCGCGAGAAGCTGTTGAAAAGCGGCGCTGACCTGTACGAACTGAGCCCGCAGCGCACCACCGCGGGCGAGCGCTTCGGCATGTTCGGCAAGTCGCTCGGGCGGCTGCATGCGAAGACCGCCGCCATAGACAAGAGGCGCATCTTCATCGGCTCGATGAATCTCGACCCGCGCTCGGCCAGCCAGAACACCGAGATGGGCGTGGTGGTCGACAGCCCGCAACTGGCGCGCGAGATGCTGCGCGTGATCAACATCAGCAAGCTGCAGAACTCCTACCGGCTGCGGCTGGCCAAGGACACCGGCACGCTGGAGTGGCTCACCAATGACGGCGAGAAGGAAATGATCCTGACCACGGAGCCGGAGTCCGGCTTCTTCAAGCGCTTCTACAACATGCTCATCGCGCCGATCGTTCCCGAAATGCTGTTGTAGCCTCGGGGGATGGCGCAGACCTTCACCTCGTTGTCCGCCCCGCAGGTCATGCTGTGGGGCCTGCTTTTCTTCGGCGGCATCTATCTCTGCTTCGGCGCCGCCACCTGGCTGCTGACGAAGCGCGTGCTGCCGGCGCTGGGCATCGGGCGGGTGCTCGATCCGCGGCCGCTGCAGCCGGGACAGCTGCGGCGCGAGCTGACGCAGTCGGGCGTGTCGGTGCTGATCTTCGGGCTGGGCATGGTGTTTCCGTGGGGGCTGCTGCAGCTGGGCTGGGCGAGGCTCGATCCCGATGCGGGGTGGCGGCAGATCGCGGTGGAAATCGTCGTGCTCGCGATCTGGAACGACGTGCACTTCTGGATCAACCACAGGCTGCTGCACACGCGCTGGCTGCGGCGTTTCCACGGGCCGCACCACCGCTCCTTCGTGACCACGCCCTGGTCGACCTACAGCTTCCATCCCGTCGAGGCGCTGATGCTGGGCAACGTGATCCTGCTGCCGATGGTGGTGCACGACTTCAGCTTCTGGTCGCTGGCGGCGGTGCCGGTGTTCAGCCTGTTCTTCAACTGCGTCGGGCATTCGAACTACGACTTCTTCACGGGCGTGTCGTACAGCCACTGGTTCGCGGCGAGCCGCCGGCACCATCTGCACCACGCGGTGCACAACGGCAACTACGGCTTCCAATTCACCTTCATGGACCGGCTGTTCGGCACGCGCGTGGCGGCCGACGCGGCCGAACCGGTTCTGCAGGCTTTCCGCAAGAAGCATGGCGCGACCACGGCCTGAGGTGAGCCGCCGCGTGCCGAGCTTGCGTCACTGGCGCGACTGGCAGAGCCTCGCCTATCTCGCCGCCTTGCCCGCGCTGGCGGCGTGGCAGTGGGTCCGTGGCTTCGACGTGGTGCTGTACGGGCTGATGCTCTTCCTGACGCTGGGTGTGGGCGTGATCCACCACAACCACGTGCACCTGCGCATGTGGCGCAGCCGGCGCATGAACCGGCTGACGGATTTCTGGATCACGCTGCTGCAGGGCCATCCGACCTTCGTGTTCTGGCCCGCGCATGTGGCCAACCACCACCGCCATCGCCATGGCCCGAAGGACGTGGCGCGCACCTACCGCTTCGGCGGCGACACGAATCACCTGTGGGGCTACCTGCTGCACCCGTTCCAGGCCGTCTGGGTGCTGATGCCGCTTTTCTTCGCATGGCTGGCCCGGCTGCGGCGCCACCGGCGTGGCGCCTGGCGCTACTGCATGGCGCAGTACGCGGTGTGGCTGGCGAGCTGGGCGGTGCTGCTGGCGATCGACTGGCGCAAGGCGCTCCTCTTCGTCATCGTGCCGCAGCTGCACGGCCTGCATTGGCTGCTGGCGACCAATTACCTGCAGCATGCGCACGCCGACGGCCGAAAGGCTCCGCCGGGTGCACCGCGCGATACCGCGGGTAGCCGCCTGAACTACGCACGCAATTTCGAAGGGCTGGTGAACCCGTTGCTGTTCAACATCGGCCTGCACACCGCACACCACGAGAACCCGCATGCCCACTGGTCCGAGCTCACCCGCCTGCATCGCACGCGCTACCGCGCGCAGGTGGACCCTGTGCTCAACGAGGGCGGGCTGGTGCCGTACATGGTGCGCGTTTTCGTGCTGGGGGCCGTGTGGCCGCGTTTTCGCAGCCGCCCGCTGATGCCCCGCGATCCATCAACTCTCTGAACCATGCCTGTCTCATTCCAACGCGTGTACCTCGAAAGCGCCGGCTATTTCATGCCGGGCGAGCCCGTTTCCAACGACCACATGGACGCGTACATCGCGCCGCTCAACCGCATGTCGGAGCGCATCAAGCGGCGCATCCTGGCGGAGAACGGCATCCTCACGCGGCACTACGCCATCGACGCCGAGGGCATGACCCGGCATACCAACGCGCAGATGGCGGCCGGCGCGATCCGCGACTGCCTGCAGCGCGGCGGCGCCGAGCTCTCGCGGGTGTCGCTGCTGGCCAGCGGCTCCTCGGGCGGCGACACGATGATGCCGGGCTTCGCCAACATGATCCAGGGCGAACTCGCGGCGCAACCGATGGAGACGCATTCGGTGCACGGCATCTGCGCCGCTGGCGTGTCGGCGATCCAGACGGCCGCGCAGGGCATCGAACTGGGCGCGCACCGCTCGGCGATGGCGGTGGCCAGCGAGATGCCGTCGCGCCTTTTCAAGCGTTCGCGCTTCGCGGCGCGCGGCTACGAGACCGACTTCGACTCGCACTTCCTGCGCTGGATGCTGTCCGATGGAGCAGGAGCCCTGCTCCTGTCCGACAGCGCATCGGCCCTGGCCGGCTCGCCGGGCCTGCGGCTTAAGCTGAAGTGGGTGCACCAGCGCGCCTTTTCGGGCGACTACCCGGTCTGCATGCAGCTTGGGCTGACCGAGGATCGGGCGCGCGGCCATCTGGATTTCGGCTCCTGGGCCGAGGCCGAGGCGGCGGGGGCGCTGTCGCTGAGGCAGGACATCCGGCTGCTGCCGCACCTGTTCGATATCGGCATCCACGAGTACGCGGGGCTGGTACGCGATGGCTGGGTCGATCCGAAGCGGGTCGACCACTTCCTGTGCCACTACTCGTCGGAGAAGTTCATCCCGGTGGTCGAGGACCTGATGGCCAAGGCCGACCTGTCGATCCCGCGCGAACGCTGGTGGAGCAACCTCGCGTGGCGCGGCAACACGGGGGCGGCGTCGATCCTCGTGATGCTGGCCGAATTCCTGCACACCAAGGCGCTGAAACCGGGCGAGCAGATCTTCTGCTACGTGCCGGAGTCCGGGCGCTTCATGGCGGCGTACATGCTGTGGGAAGTAGAGGCCGTCGATGCGGCGCCCGTCGCGGTGGCGCCACGCGCCGCGGCCGTGCCGGACGACGAACTCGCGATCGCGCCCCCGCACGATCCCGCCGCCGCGCCCGAAGGGCTGGGCGCGCTGCTGACAGAGCTGGCGGCCATCTGGCACGACTACCGTTCGCGCGTGTGGCGCACGCCGCTCATCCGCCAGATCCGCGAGCGCCGCTTTGCCGTGCCCGACTACCTGAACTGGATGGAGCAGTGGGTCCCGCAGGTGCGCGAGGGCAGCAAGTGGATGCGCGAAGGCGCAGCCTCTCTGAGCGAGCCGTACCAGGTGCTGGCCTCGCTGATCGGCGTGCATGCGGGCGAGGAGCAGAACGACTTCAACATCCTCTTCAGCGACTACCGAAAGGCCGGCGGTACGGTCGAGAACATCGAGGAGCTGCGCCGCAACCCCGGCGGCGAGGCGCTCAACGCCTACCTGCACGGCCTGGCCGCCACGCGCGACCCGATCGGGCTGCTGGGCGCGATCTACATCATCGAGGGCACGGGCCAGCGCATCGTGCCGGCGCTGCTGCCGCTGCTCAAGGCGAGCCTGAAGCTGCCGCCGGATGCCTTCCGCTTCCTGGAGTACCACGGCCACAACGACGAGAACCACCTCAGCCGCTGGCTCACGGCGGTGGAGATGGTGATGGCGGTGGAAGGGCAGTCGCGCGCCGCCAGCCAGATCGTCGAGACGGCGCGCCACACGGCCGCGCTGTACCTGATGCAGTTCCAACACATCACGCAGCGGATGCCCCATGGATCGAACGCCTGAATTCCTGAAGCAAGCCCACGACGAGCGCGACCCCAGCCCCTGGCTGGCGCTGTACCTCGACCAGAGCACGCCGCTGCCGGACGACGTCAAGTCGGCCTGGCTGGCCGATTCGAGCTCGGGCTCGCGGCAGTACCTGCTGCCGTTCCTGCGGCCGATCGCGCGGCTGACGATCATCCTGATCCAGATCGCGAAGGTGTTCGTGCCGCGCAACTGGTCGCATTCGATCCTGCTGCACCGGCTGCTGGCCTGGGGGCTGAAGCGCTTCGTGTCGCCGGAAGCCAACTGGCTGATCCTGCGGCACTTCCACCTGGGCTCGCAGATCCTGGCCTTCATCGGGCGCAATTCGCCGGCGCCCGTGGCCACCAATCCGCTGGAGCCGGCCGACATCGACGCGCTGAAGGACGAGATGTTCCTGAAGCACGACCTGAACCTCTTCAACTTCGTGATCAGGCTGAACACAGCGCTGCGCGAGAGGGGGCTGGCGCTGTGCAAGGCGGAAAAGGTCGATTTCTCGATGATCAGGGAGCCGGGGCTGCGGCTGGAGGACATGCCGCAGGGCAGACTCAACTTTCTGGACCTGCAAAGCGCCATCGAGCTTTTCACGCCGCTGTACCAGCTGATGCTCACGGACAACGATTTCTGGCGCGCGGCCAATTCCCTGCAACTGGACGAGACCATCGGCATCTACGCGGCGACCATCCTGAACGCTCCGGAGCACCTGATCCTGGTCAACAACAAGCACCCGCTGGTGCCGCTGTCGACCCTGCGGGCGGGGCACCGGCTGGTGATCCACGGGCTGTCCACCGAAATGCTCCACAGCCTGCTTCAGCGGATGCAGGTGGCTCAGCAGAAGGCCGCAAAGGACGAAACTGCCGGCCAGCCGGAGACAACCCTGTACGAGCAGCCACTTGCATAGGCGTATGCTGCCCCCAGATGCCGATCATGAACACGACCGATAATCCGTCTTCCAAGGCCGATCTGGCGGTGACCCATGTTTTGGCGCAACTGCTGGAAAAGCTCGAGCACAGCCCTGTACCCGTGGGTGCAGAGCAGTACCGCTCCGTGGTCGAACACCTCGTGCATGAGTTCGAGGACATAGGGCAGGGCGCCGAACTCGGTCGCCTGCTCGATGCGTATCCGGCCGCGGCAGAGGTGTACGAGAACCTCAACTACCAGCACGCCGGGCTTTGCCGCTCGGCGTTGGACGCTTCCCTGGCGGCCGAAATCAGCGCCCGGGAAGCCATTGCACGCGCGATGCGCCGTGCAGAACCGAACAGCAAGGATCAAATGCATGGCGAAGGGTGAAGTGAAGACGGCAGTGGTGGCGGATGGCCTGCGCTACAAGTCGAAGGCGCCGGGGTCGCCATTTCGCGCCTCGGCCTCCTTCAGCGGGGCGACCATGTCGTGCTTCATGTGCGGCAAGCACCGCGTGCGCTCGCAACTGCGCACCCGTCAGGTGCTGGGCAAGTCGCAGACCGTCTGCGCGCCTTCCTGCAAAGCGCTCGACGAAGCCCTGGAGTAAGGGCGTCCTGCCTCTGGGGCGGGCTGGCTGCTACCACATCGGAGAGGCATTTTGGAGACATTTCCTCGTGCATAAGTCACGGATTGGCCTTCCACATTCCCGGTAATCGCTATACAGTTGGACACAAATGATGCATGTAATTGCATGTAATCAAAGGTTCTACTAGTAGCTGATTTCCAATGAATTGCTGCCACGCTGTCCACACCCAATGCGGGACATGGAATTCGACCTTTCCAGAAGGGTTCCGCCATGGCTAAGTCGCGTCACGTGATCATGCAGGTGGTCAAGCGCTCCTCCGGCAGCGCCACGCACCACGTCGAATTCCTGATGGACGACACCTTCGCCGAGCGCCTGCGCCAGCTGCGCTCGCTGGTGCCTCCCCTGGGCAGCCTCAACAAGCAGCGCGACCTGGTCATAGACAAGGTGCGCGTGCGCCTGCCCAACGCCATCTGGCGCTCGGGCAACGAGATCGAGATGGACGGCGGCGTGGACGGCTCCTGCATCGTCATCGCCGCCGAAGGCTCGTTCAACTGCGGCGGCAAGGACCGCAAGACGCGCGAGAAGCTCGTGACGTACAACTTCTCGATCGCCCGCCTGGTCGAACTGCACGCCGAGCGCCCGGAAGGCGAGACCCTCTACATCCGCGACGGCGTGTTCGCCAACGACGAGCCGGCCGACTCCCCGGCCGGCCGCTGGGTCGCGTCGATGCACGAGCTGGAAGTGGTGATGCGCGTGCCGGATGCCCCGTCCGACTTCGACACCCTGCACGACCTGCAGATGCGCCCCGAGCACCAGCAGGCCGGTGGCAACACGACGACCCGCGCCACCTTCTTCTGAGCGATTGGGCGCGGTCCGGCGCCGTCAGCGCGCCGCCGCCGCCTCGGGTGCCGCGCCCACCGGCGTGTACTGCGCCCGGTTGTCCGCGAGCCAGCGCGTCGAAAGGCTGCTGTCCTGCTGCATCGGATGGAAATCGGGGCGCAGGTAGCTGCGCCAGCCGGCGAGATTGCCGCGCAGCAAGCCATCACGGCTCAGCAGGATGCGCGCGGCGCTTTTCCAGGTCGACCATTTCCACAACTGCTTTTCCTGGCGCAGGTTGTCGATGGTCTGGCGCATCAGGTCGCCCAAAAACATCATCGTGACGCGGCGGAACCAGCGCGTGCGCCATTCGTCGGAGCCGCCCGCGGCCCTGTAGATGTCGAAGGCCACGCTCTTGTGTTCGAGTTCCTCGGCGCTGTGCCACAGCCACATGGTGCGCAGCCGGGGTTCGGCACCGTCGAGGACGGCGGGGTGCGCCAGCAGCCACTCGGCGAACATGGCCGTGAAATGCTCGGTGGCTGCCGTCACCGCCAGCGCATGGCGCGGATCGGCGCCTTCCATCAGCTCCATGCGCTTGCTGGCGCGGGCGGTCCAGCGGTCGACCAGCCCCTGTTTCTCGAGATGGTTGTTGAAGAGCGAATGGATGCGCCGATGCGTGGCTTCCTGCCCGATGAACCCGCGCACGTCGGCCTTGTGCTGCTCCTGGACCTCGGGCGGCAGCGTGGCGACGGCGTCGCGCACCGCGTCGATGAAGAACTGCTCGCCGAAGGGAAAGCTCATCGACAGCGCATTGAAGAAGGCGGTCGAGAATGCGTCGCCGCCGCACCAGTCACGGGCGAACGGCGGTTGCAGGTCGATCAGAAGGCGGCGTACGACAAGATCGGTCATGGGAACAAGCCTCGGAAAAGCGCGGATTGCGTGGAACGGAATTGCTGGTACATCTTCGTACCGCGCGCCGCCATGTTGCAATCGCGACTTGGTACTGTCAAGTACCGGGGCGTAGGAAAATGTGTCGTCCATGAGCGAAACCATCGAAAAATCAGCTCCGTCCAAGTCCGCGGAGGGCCCTGGGAGCGAGCACTACGCGCGTCTGCTCCAAGGCATGGCGCATGCCGTGGCTGCCAAGGGCTATGCCGAGACCACGATTGCCGACATCGTGCGCGAGGCGGCAGTGTCGCGCCGTACCTTCTACGAGCACTTCAGCACCAAGACCGAGTGCCTGATCGCGCTCTATGAAACCGCCAGCCGCCTCGCGCTGCAAACGGTGAGCGAGGCCTTCGACCCGGCCCAGCCCTGGCATGCGCAGGTCGAGCAGGCCATGACGGCCTATTTCGATTACCTCGCGCAAGACCCGGTGCTGCTGCGCACGCTCTTCGTCGAGATCCTGGGGCTCAGTCTGCCGGGGCTGGCGGTGCGCCGCCGGGTGAACGACGAGATCGCCAATTTCATCCAGACCGCCATCAACACCAGCTCGGACGGCAATACCGACGGACCCGCGGTGCACCTGACGAGCGAGATGGCGATGACGGTGGTGGGCGGCATCAACGAACTGGTGCTGCAGGCCATCGAGCAGAACAGGGCAGGCGATCTGCGGGACCTGGTGGAACCCGCCACGCGGCTCGTGCGCGCCGTGGCCGCAGAGAGCCGGCGCTAGGCTTGCTTCGGGGCCGTGGCCGTGAGCCGCAGCGTCAGGAGTCCCGCCAGCGTCAGCGACAGCAGCACGCCCAGATGGGGCAGCACGTCATGCAGCGGCGCACCCATCTGGTTGAGTCGCAGCGAGGCCTGGATGCCTGCGGTGCTCGGAAAGAGCCACCGCAGCGCCTGCAGCGGCTCCGGCAGAGCTTCCACAGGCCAGGAAAAGCCCGAGAGGAACGCCATCGGCAGCGCCGTGAACAGCAGCACCTGCAAGGCCCGTTCGCGTTCGCGGAACCAGCAGCCCAGCAGCAGTCCCAGCGTGCAGATCGCTGGCACGTAGAACGCGAGCAGCACCAGCGCCCCCAGGGGATTGCCGCCGCGAGGGTAGTCCTGCAGGAAGAACACCCAGCCGAAGTAGAAGACACCGCTGAGGAAGCCGAACGCCGACAGCGCCCCCAGCCGGCCCAGCCAGGCGCCCATCGATGCCCGCAGCCGCCCGGCCTCGGCCCACGTGCCCGCCAGCATCGCCACGCCCATCAACAGCGTCTGCTGCAGGATCAGCAGGGCCACCGCCGGCACGACATAGCTGCCGTAGCCCTCGGTCGGATTGAACAGCGCGACGAGCTGCGTGTTGAGCGGGCTGCGGCTGCGCGCCGCCTGGATCGCGCTCTGGCCGCCGGCCTGCAGCTTGCGGATTTCGACGCCCGCCGACACCGTGCCGACGGCCTCCGAGAAGCCGTACAGCACCGCCTTGTTGAGCAGCGCATAGGCGCCGTTGCCCTCGATGGTGACCACGGCAGAGGTGCCGCGCAGCACGCTGCGCTTCAGGTCGGCCGGCAAGAGCGCGTAGCCCTCGATCTCGCCGCGCCACAGCGCCTGCTGCGCCTCGCCCACGTCGCCCGTGACCATGCGCACGTCCAGCCTCGGATTGGCCAGCGCGAAGCGCGCGATCTGCCGCGACAGCGCGGTGTGGTCCTGGTCGACCACCGCCACCGGCACACGCGTCACCGCCTGCGTGCCGTAGGGCCACGGATAGAAGAAACCGTAGATGACGGGCGCGAGCAGCATGATCAGCAGCACGCCCTTGTCGCGCAGCACCGCGAGCGCCGTCTCGCGCCATGCGGAGCCGAAGCGAAGGGCTTCGTCAGCCATCAGCGTCCTCCCCAGCTTTCGGGCGCCTTGGCCGCCTTCACCAGCGCCCCGGCGCATGCGGCCATCAGCACGCCCGTGCCCACCACCATCCACAGCGGCGTGGCCACCGAGTACGCCACCGGCGCGCCCATCTGCAGCTGCTCCATCTGCACGCGGATGTAGTGCGTGTAGGGCAGCAGCTTGGCCCAGGCCTGCGCCAGCAGCGGCATCGCGACCAGCGGAAAGCCGACACCGCCGAACGCGAAGGCCGGCGCCGTGATGAAACCCGTGGCCGACAGGGCGGTGCGCAGCGAGCGCGTGAGTGCCGCCACGAAAGCTCCCAGCGCGATCGACAGCGCCAGGAAAACCAGCAGCGCAAAGAGCGTCCACCCGAGCGAGCCGGCCGGGTGCCAGCCCCGGCCCGCGGTGATCCACAGCATCGCCGCCAGCGCGACCACCGACAGGCTCGCGAACGCCAGTGCCAGCTTGCCCGCCAGCGCGGCCAGCGCCTCGTGCCAGCGGGGAGAGGCGCCCAGCCATTCGCCGATGCTGCGGTCGCGCAGCTCGCGGCCCACCGCCCAGGCTCCGGCCGTCATCGCGAGGATGTGCAGCAGCGCCGGAATCAGCGCGGCCCCGAGGAACTGCTCGTAGTCGGTCGACGTGTTGAAGAGCGCCACCATGCTGGCCTTGATCGGCTCCATGCTCACGCGCGCCGCCTTCATCGACTCGCCGCGCTTGCTGCGCACCGTGAGCTCGACCCCGCCCGATACGGTGCCGACGGCGGTGCGCACGTCGCGCTGGATCAGGCTCGAATGCGTGCCGAGCTGTGCGTTGTGCAGCAGCACGATCTGCCCGACGCGGCCTTGCTTCACGTCGCGGCTCAGCTCGCGCGGCAGTTGCACCGCCGCGTCGACGTCGCCGCTTGTGAGCGCGCGCGCCATCTCGGCTTCGTCGCTGTAGCGCTGCGCCACGCGCAGGCCGGGCGTGGCATCGAGAAAGCGCACCACCTGCCGCGAGAGCGAAGAGTGGTCCTGGTCGAGCACGCCGATCGGCAGCCGCTCGGGCAGGCCGGCCGAGAAGATCCACCAGATCAGGAACACCGCCAGCAGCGGCACCCACGAGATCATCGCGAGGTCCCACGGTCGCGTGCGCAGCAGCGCGAACTCGCGCCTTGCGCTGGCGGTGGAGAAGCCGCGGAGGCTCATCGCGAACGGACTCAGTCCACCAGCACGCTCATGCCGGGCCGCGCGCCTTCGATTGGCTTGAGCGGACGTGCCCGGACCTCGAAGGTGCGCACGTCGAAGCCGGTGCCGCCGCGCGTGGCTCGCCACGTCGCGAAGTCGGGCAGCACGGCGCTGTAGTAGACCTTGAAGCGGGCGGTGCGCTTGCCTTCGGGCAGCGCGGGCAGATGCGCGTCGAACTCGTTGCCGAGCGCGAAGCGGGAGAGCCGGTCTTCGCGCACGTTCAGCACCACCCACTGGTCGCTCAGGTCGACCACCGTGACCACCGCCACGCCCTGCGGCGAGAGCTCGCCGACCTTCGCCAGCACCTTGGCCACTTCGCCGCCGACCGGGCTGCGCAGCTCGGTCTCGGCCTTGGCGGCTTCGGCCTCGGCCACCACGCCCGCGACCTGGCGGGCCTGCGCGCTGGCTGCCGCCTTGTCCTCGGGGCGGGCGCCGGTGCGGGCCATGTCGTACTGCGCCTTGGCCGCGATGGCGGCGTCGCGCGAGGCTTTCCAGTTGGCTTCTGCTTCGTCGCGCTTCTGGTCGGCCACAAGACCCTCGCGCGCAAGTCCGTCGACGCGGCGGAACGATGTCTGCGCAAGCTGGGCCGCGGTTTCGGCGCGCTGCCACTGCATGCGCGCCATCTCCACTTCCTGCGGGCGGGCGCCGTTCTGCGCCTTCTCGGCGACGGCCTGCGCGGCCTGCTCGGCGGCGGTGGCCTGTGCGAGCTTGGCGCGGACCTCGGGGCTGTCCATGCGCACCAGCACCGTGCCGGCCTGGATGCGGTCGCCTTCCTTCACTGGTACCTCGGCGATGCGCGCGGTCACCTTGCCCGCGACGTCGGTCTCGCGCGCTTCCATCTGGCCCTGGAACACCTCGGGCGCCGGGCGCGAGGCGCGCCAGAAGCCCCAGGCGAGCAGCGCCAGCACGAGCAGGGCGGCGAATATCGCGATCAGTTTTCGGGTCTTGGCACTCATCATCAATTCACCTTCACGTCGGCACGCGCGATGTAGTCGGAAAACTTCTCGGAAAGCCCCGCGCTCTCGAGCAGTTGCGCGAGCGCCTGCACGTAGTCGTTGGCGGCCTGCGCGCGTTCGGTCAGCACCTTGGCCTGGTTGGTCTCGGCGTCGATCAGGTCGAGCGTGGTGCTCGTGCCCTCGCGCAGGCCGGCGGTGCGCAGCTTCACGACCTCCTGCGCGAGCTCGACCGAGGCCTTCATCTCCAGGTACTGGCGCCGCGCGTTCTCCAGCGCGCGCCAGTTGCGCTCGACCAGCAGCGAGATGTCGCTGCGCGCCTGCGCATCGGTGCGCTCGGCCTGCTCGACCTGCTTGAGCGAGGCGGCGGAGAGCTTGTCGCGGTCGACCGAGTCGTACAGCGTCCAGCGCACGCCGACGCCGGCCACCCAGTCGGCGTTGCCGCTCTTGAGCTCGCGCGTGCCGAAGGCGATCACCTGCGGGCGGCGCAGCGCCTCTTCGCCTTCGTGCAGCTGCTCGGCCTGCGACTTCTTGGCCGCGACCTTGTCCAGGCCCGGATGCCGCGTGAGCGCCGAATCGATGAAGTAGTTCAGCGGCTCGATCGGCGTGCTGATGAGAAAGAGCGGCGTCTGCGGCGCCACGCTGCCGTCGGCGCGCACCGTGCGCGCCAGCGCCACCGAGGCGAGCGCCGCGTCGTTCTCGGCCTTGCGTGCGTTGCGGCGGGCTTCTTCATATGCGGCGCTCGCCTGCAGCCGCTCGACGCGCGAGATCACGCCGGCCGCCAGCATCTTCTGCGCCGCCGAGTCGTGCTGCGCGATGGTGCGCTCGGCCTGCAGGCGCAGGGCGGCAGCGCGACGGGCGAGCTGTGCGCCGAAGTAGCGCTGCACGAGCAGGGTGTCGACCTCGTGGCCGGCTTGTTCGGCGTCGGCCTGCGCCTCGCGCGTCTGGGCCGAGACGAAGCCGCGCACCGCGTCGGTCGCGCCGCCCACGTAGAGCGGCCACACGGCCGAGATCGACGCGTTGGCGCCGGTGTCGTGGCGGTTGAGCGTGTAGCTGTTGGGCAGCTGCGGAATCGGCACGCGCGCGATCACGCTCTGGATGGAAGTCGGCAGCGAGGAGCCGAGTTGCCCAAGCCGCTGGTTGAGCGGATCGAGGTCGAGGTTCAGGTTCGCGTTGTAGGCATAGGCCAGCCCCGAGACGCTGATCGACGGGCCGCCCAGCCTCTTGAGGCCCTGGCTCTGCAGTTCCTTGGCGTCGACGGCCGCGCGCGCCGCGGCCAGCTTGTCGGAGCGGTCGAGCATGCGGGCGCGGGCCGCGTCGAAGCTCAGGGAAAGGGTGTCTTCGCCGGTCTGTGCGAAAGCGGCGCCGCACAGCACGAGCAATGCCGGAAACAGGCTCAGCTTGATGGGGCTTGCGGCGTGGCAGGTTCGTGTCGTCATCGTTTCAGGTGGTCTTGCGCAGCAGGACGTCGAGTTCCTGCTGAAGGATCACGGGGAACGCGGCCTGCACCGCGCCGGTGGCGAGCCCTCGGGCCTGTTCGAGCAACTGGGCAGTTCGCCCGGCCTCGATGGCGTCGTCGCTCAGCAGGTTGTCCGCCAGCGCGCGCAGCCAATGGCGCGCCACGGTGCGCAGCGTGCGGACCATGGTTTCCTGCATGCTGATCGCAGCCTCCAGCGGCAGGCCGAGTGCGGCGAGCTGTTCGGCGATCTGGCCGAGCGCGGGGCTGAGCATCTGCACCTGGCCGTCGGGCAGCTCGCGCATGAGGCCGGCCTTGGTGGCGCGGGCGAGCAGGGCGGGTGTCATCTGGCCCTTCCATTTGGCGGCCAGCGCATCGGTCGAGACCACCACCGGCGTTTCCTCCGCGAAGAGGCTGCCCGAGACGGAGCGGGCCACGGCCACCAAGTCGCGCCAGGCCGAGGCCGGCGCGCGGCCGAAGATGCGGCGGATGGCTTCTATGCCGAAGCCCTGGTCGCGCAGTTCGCGGATCACCGCGAGGCGCTGCGCGTGCTCGTCGCCGTACAGGCCGAGGCGGCCGCGCAGCCTGGGCGGCGGCAGCAGGCCGGCGGTGGTGTAGGCGCGGATGTTGCGCACCGTCACGCCGGTGCGCGCTGCCAGTTCCTCGACGGAGAGTTCCCGGGCGGCATCGGTGACGGCTGAGGTGTTCATGTGACGGGCTGAATGTTACATCATCGATGTCACATAGCCTTGCCTAGACCTGGATCGTCGGCTTGTAGTCCGCCGGCAGCACTTCGTTCCACTTGCCGAAGATGGCCATCAGCCCGACGGCCACCGCGCCCGACAGCAGCACCGCGCCGCAGGCATGCGCCCAGCCGTTGTCGAAGGCACCGAACATCACGGCGCGGAAGGCCTGCACCACCCAGCTGAAGGGCAGCCAGCCGTGCACGTCGCGGAAGAAGCCGGCCGAAAGCTCCACCGGCAGCACGCCGCCGCCGGCCGACAGCTGCAGCGTCAGCAGCAGCACGGTGAGGATGCGGCCGAAGTCGCCGAACACGTGCAGGATCGCGAACAGCACCACCAGGAACACCAGCGAGGCCAGCGCCATCGTCAACGCCAGGGCCGGAACGTCGGGGGCCTGCACCCGCAGCACGCCCACCAGCGTGGCCAGCACCAGCGCCACCTGCAGCAGCACGACCAGCGCCGGCATGGTGATCTTGCCAAGCGTCTTCGCGAGCTTCGGGTAGTGGCTGTGCTCCGACAGCACGATGCGGATGTTGAACAGGTAGCCCGCCATCACCGCGCCGATCCACAGCGCCACCGACACCATGTTGGGCACGAAGGCGCTGCCGTTGTTGGCCACCGGCGCCACCACTTCGACCTTGGGCTCGACCGAGTCGGCCAGCCCCGAGGCGCTGCCCTGGATGCGGGTGATCGAGGCGGGCAGGGCGGCCTCGATGGTGCGCACGCCGGTCGACAGGCGCTCCGCGCCCTGGGCGAGCTGCGCGCCGCCCTGCACGAATTCGTCGAGCTTCCGGTCAGGGGGCAGCTTGCCGGACATAGTGTGGATGCCGGCCGCAAGCGCCGTCATGCCGTCGGTGAGCTTGACCACGCCGCCGTCGAGGGCCGTTGCGCCGGTCGCGAGCTTGTGGTTGCCGTCCTGCGCCTTGGTCATGGCCGCCTGCGCCTGTTCGATGCCGCCGCGCAGCTTGTCGGCGCCGGTGGCGAGTTCGCCCGCGCCCTTGGCGATGCGATCGCCCACGAAGGGGATGTCGGCCGTGTCCTTCTGCAGTTTGCGCGCGCCGTCGCCGAGCTGGCCGGCGCCGCCTTCCAGCTGCTCCAGCCCGTCGCCGATCTGCGCGAGCCCGCTGCCGAGTTCGCGCTGGCCCGACGCAAGCTGCTGCGAGCCGGCCTTGAGCGCGCGCAGGTCGGCGTCGGCCGGCAGCTTCGATTCGATGGTGCGGATGCCGCCGTTGACCTGCTTGAACCCGCTGCCCAGCTGCTGAGCCGCCGCGCTGTACTGGGCCGCGCCGCTGGCCAGCGTCTGGCTGCCGTCGCGCAGCTCCAGCAGGGCCTGCTTGAGCTTGTCGAGCCGCGCCTGCGAGCCGGAGGCCGCGCTCAGCACCAGCCCCCAGCGCTGCTCGTTGAGCATCTCGTTGACCTGGTGACCCAGCTCGCCCGCGAAGCGCCGCGCCAGGCCGGCCGAGCTGTAGTTGTTGCCCTCGGAGGTGTAGACCACGATCTGCCCCGCGCCACGCTGCGTGCCAGGCACCGCGTTGGCGCTGAAGTCGGGCGGGATCAGCAGCGCGAAGGCCAGCGTGCCGCGCCGGACCTCGGCGCGCGCGGCTTCGGTGTCGGTCATCGTGCGAAAGCCGAAGGCACGCTTGTCGAGCAGGGTCTGCGTGAGCTCGTCGCCGACGTTGACCGTGCGCGACATGTAGGTCACGCCCTGGTCCTGGTTGACGATGGCGGCGGGCAGGTCGGCCGTATGGCCGGCCGGGTCCCACACGCTCGAGAGATAGATCAGCGCATAGATCGCCGGCACCACGCCGACCGCCACCACGGCCAGCAGGATGCGCGGAAAGCGCCGCACAATCGCCAGCTCGGCCCGGGCAATGGCCCAGGTGCCGGCGAACAGTGCTTGGAGGTATCGCATGGGGCTAGGAGGCTACCAGCAGCGCCATGGCGGTGGGTCGCGCGAGAAAGGCGCTGGTCAGCCCGGCTTTCGTTGCGCGGGGTCGTAGAAGAACTGCTCCTCTGCGATGCGGTCGCCCTCCCAGCGCTGCCAGGCGATCTCTTCCATGCGCATCCTGCCGCCGCCCTTGAACGTGAACTCGAAGATCCAGTGGATCGCCACGTGGTCGCCGTTCACCAGCACCGGCCGCACGCAGGTGGAGGCCACCGACTCGGTGCGATCGAGCACGGCGGTTTCCTGCGCCACCAGCGTGCTGCGCCCGCGCCGGGGCTCGGCCTGGTTCTCTCGCATGGTGGCATCTTCGGTGTAGTAGTCCTCGATGGCCTTGGCATGCGCGCCGCCTTCGACGGCGGCGATGAATGATTCGAGTCGTTCGGGCGTGGGCATTCTCAGGACTTTACTTTGACTTCGACGCGGCGTGCCTCGGCAGGCGGGCCGTCGGCCTGCGACTGCTCCGGCTTCGCCAGCTCGATCTTGTCCTCGGGCGCGCCAGCGGCCTTGAGCGCATCGCTCACCGCCATCGCGCGCTGCTTGGCGAGTTCGGCGTTCCTGGCCGGGTCGCCGCTGGCGTCGTGGTAGCCGCTCACGAGCACGGTGCTGCCGCTCTGCACGGCCTTGATGACGTCGGCCAGGGCCTCCTTGGCGTTCGGCGCCACTTCGGAGCTGGCGCTCGCGAAGTAGAACTTCACGACACCGTTCTCCACCTTCACAGCGGCGGCTTCGGCGGCCGATACGGCGCCCGATGCGACCACCGCTGCAGGCGTCGACGGTGCCATGGCTGCCGGTGCCGTGGCGGCGGGCGGAGTCTCCACCTTCGCCGGAGCTGCCGCAGCCGCATCGCCCGCATGGAACTTCACCACCAGCGGCACGATGAGCAGCGCCACGATGTTGATGATCTTGATCAGCGGGTTCACGGCCGGGCCGGCGGTGTCCTTGTAGGGGTCGCCCACGGTGTCGCCGGTGACGGCGGCCTTGTGCGTCTCGCTGCCCTTGCCGCCGAAGTGGCCGTCCTCGATGTACTTCTTGGCGTTGTCCCAGGCGCCGCCGCCCGTGCACATGCTGATGGCGACGAACAGGCCGGTGACGATGGTGCCCATCAGCAGGCCGCCCAGCGCCTTCGGCCCGAGCACCAGGCCGACGATGATCGGCACCAGCACCGGCAGCAGCGAGGGGATCATCATTTCCTTGATGGCCGCGCCGGTCAGCATGCCCACGGCCTTGCCGTACTCGGGCTTGCCGGTGCCTTCCATGATGCCGGCGATGTCGCGGAACTGGCGCCGCACTTCCTCCACCACCGCGCCGGCTGCGCGGCCCACGGCCTCCATGGCCATCGCGCCGAACAGGTAGGGAATCAGGCCGCCGATGAAGAGGCCGACGATCACCATCGGATCGCTCAGGTTGAAGCTGATCGCCTGGCCGAAGCTTTCCAGCTTGTGCGTGTAGTCGGCGAAGAGCACCAGCGAGGCC
Source organism: Variovorax sp. V15 (assembly GCF_041154425.1). NCBI lineage: Bacteria > Pseudomonadati > Pseudomonadota > Betaproteobacteria > Burkholderiales > Comamonadaceae > Variovorax > Variovorax sp. V15. The sequence continues at coordinate 3,747,345 of NZ_AP028659.1, read as the reverse complement.
AGGCCCGCCGAGCCGATGGCGTAGCCCTTGGTCACCGCCTTGGTTGTGTTGCCGACCGCGTCGAGCGGGTCGGTCACGGCGCGCACGCTGTCGGGCAGTTCGCTCATCTCGGCGATGCCGCCGGCGTTGTCGGTGATGGGGCCGTAGGCGTCGAGCGCCACCACGATGCCGGCCATGCTCAGCATCGACGTTGCGGCCACCGCGATGCCGTAGAGGCCCGCCAGCGAGTACGCGGCCAGGATCGCGATGCACACGAAGATCACCGGCCAGGCGGTGGAGCGCATCGACACGCCCAGGCCCGCGATGATGTTGGTGCCATGGCCGGTGGTCGAAGCCTGTGCGATGTGCTGCACGGGCTTGTACTGCGTGCCGGTGTAGAACTCGGTGATCCACACCAGCGCGGCCGTGAGTGCCAGGCCGACGAAGCAGGCGCCGAACAGCTTGAGCTGGCTGCCGCTGGCGGCGATGGCGTTGTCGGGAATAAGCCAGCTGGTGACGAACCAGAACGCGATCAGCGACAGGACGCCCGACACGGCCAGCCCCTTGTAGAGCGCCGGCATCACGTTGACCATGCCCGGCGAGGCCTTCACGAAGAAGCAGCCGATGATCGACGCGATGATCGACACCCCGCCCAGCGCGAGCGGGTACAGCACCGCGTTGGTGGGCGCCGCCGCGACCATCAGCGCGCCCAGCACCATGGTGGCGATGAGCGTCACGGCGTAGGTCTCGAACAGGTCGGCTGCCATGCCGGCGCAGTCGCCGACGTTGTCGCCCACGTTGTCGGCGATCACGGCCGGGTTGCGCGGATCGTCCTCGGGAATGCCGGCTTCCACCTTGCCCACCAGGTCGGCGCCGACGTCGGCACCCTTGGTGAAGATGCCGCCGCCCAGCCGCGCGAAGATCGAGATCAGCGAGGAGCCGAACGCGAAGCCGATCAGCGGATTGAGCACTGCCGACAGGCTGCGCCCCGCGGCCGGCGTGCCGCTGCCGATCAGCACCCAGTAGAAGGCCGACACGCCCAGCAGGCCCAGCCCCACCACCAGCATGCCGGTGATGGCGCCTCCGCGGAAGGCGACGTCGAGCGCCGGGCCGATGCCGTGCGTGGCCGCCTGCGCGGTGCGCACGTTGGCGCGCACCGACACGTTCATGCCGATGAAGCCGCAGGCACCGGAGAGCACCGCGCCCACGATGAAGCCGACGGCGGTGGTGAGGTCGAGGAAGACGGCGATCAGGATCGCGAGCACGATGCCGACGATGGCGATGGTGCTGTACTGCTTGGCGAGATAGGCGGAGGCGCCGGCCTGGATGGCCGCCGCGATCTCCTGCATGCGGGCGTTGCCCGCGTCCTTCGAGAGAATCCAACTTCGGGCCCAGAAACCGTAGGCCACGGCGACGAGACCGCAGACGATGGCCAGTATCAGGGGGGTGTTGCCGATCATGCTTTGCTTCTCCATTCGTTCGTTGTGACTAGTGGAGACGGACAGCACGGGCCCTCTGCGTGCAACGCGTACGGGACCGTGATTTCCGCCGCGTTGCTTCCTCGAAGCTCGCTGCACCGGGGGTGCGGAGCCGATTGGCCAACGGTTGCAATTTACAGGCAAAAACAGATGCGTGTGCGACCGGCCGGTGACACGGAAAGTAAACTCAGGGTTTGTCCCCGTCTCTCTCATACTTTTCAACTACTCGAAAAACGTCATGTCCTTCGACAAAGTTTCCCCCGGCAAGAACCTGCCCGATGCCTTCAACGTCGTGATCGAAATCCCGATGAACGCCGATCCGATCAAGTACGAAGTGGACAAGGAATCGGGCGCCATCTTCGTCGACCGCTTCATGACGACGGCCATGTACTACCCCGCCAACTACGGCTACGTGCCGCAGACCCTGTCGGGCGACGGCGACCCGGTCGACGTGCTGGTGATCGCCCCGTACCCGCTGCTGCCGGGCGTGGTGGTGCCCTGCCGCCCCCTGGGCATCCTGATGATGGAAGACGAAGCCGGCGTAGACGGCAAGGTGCTGGCCGTGCCCACCGACAAGGTGCTGCCCATCTACAGCCACTGGAAGTCGGTGGACGACGTGAACCCGATGCGCCTGAAGGCCATCAGCCACTTCTTCGAGCACTACAAGGACCTGGAAGCGGGCAAGTGGGTCAAGGTGCTGGGCTGGGAAGGCATCGACTCGGCCAGGAAGGAAATCCTGGACGGCGTGGCCAACTACAAGAAGTAAGAAACTGAAAGTGAAAGCGGCAAGCTCGCCTATTCGTTCAGGAAGGGCGAGCGCCGCGGGTCGCGCACGAAGCTGCCGGCCAGCGCGGGTGCGCAGCCCGGTCCGTCCGATACGGTGACGCGGTCGGCGTCGAACCGCAGCGTGCGGGTGCAGCCGCTGGCCTCGCGCACCACGAGGCGCCGCTGCCCGTCGAGCACGTTCTTTCCCTGCAGCAGCATGTTCCCGCGCGAATCGGGGCAGATGTACAGATCGATGCTCAGCGTGCCGCCGACCTCCGGCGTCACGTCGAGGAAGCGGCCGTCCTTGGGGCATCGGCCCTCCACGTAGCGGCCCATCCACTGCAGAAGAGGGTGGCCGAGGTAGCTGATGCGCCGCTCGTAGTCCTGCTTCAGGCACTCGGCGTTGCCCTTGCATTCGCGGTTGCGAACGACGATCCAGTCGCGCTGGTCGCGTTTCAATAGGGTGGACCACTGGCCCGCATCGGGCATCTCGACCTGCCGCTTGTAGAGCGCGGCCATCGCCTCGTCCTGGCGCGAGAGGCCGGGGTCTGCGCAGATCGCCTTCTCGGTGGCGTTGCCGGCCTTGGCGCAGTCGAAGCTGGCGGCCGTTGCCAGCGGCGCGGCGGCAATGAAGCAGAGTGCCGTAATTGCTCGGCGTGTGGATGTCGGCATGCGGGGATCTCCTCGAAGCCGATGCTAGGAGAGGCCCGGCACGCCGTCGATGTGCCAAACGGACAAGGGCGCTATGCCCTTGGACAGAGAGAAGCCTCAGCCCCGGACGGCGTCGCCCGCCAGCCGCATCCATTCGCGGTTGACCGAGCGTGCGTGCGAGTTCCAGTGGCGCGCGGCCTGCTGGAGCTCGTCCCACTGGCGCTGCGCGCCGGCGGTGTCGCCTTGCTGCGCGAGCCACGCGATGTAGCGGGCGCGGGCCTCGACGGTGTTGTAGCGGCCGAGCGCGTCCTCGAAGGCCTGGCGGGCTTCCGCCTGCTGGCCGTCGGCGGCGAGGGCGCGTGCGGTGAGCACCGCCACTTCGTCCTTGCGGTAGTCGTCGCGCGTGGAGCGCAGCGTATGCAGGGCCTGCAAGGCGTCGCGCCCGGCGGTGGCGCCGCCTGCGGCGAGCAGGGCGCTGGCCAGGCCGAACTGCAGTTCCGGGTCGGAGGCCAGCGGGCCCTTCAGCGCATCGCGGTAGTGGCCGACGGCGTCGGCGGCCTGGCCCCTGTCGAGCGCGGCCCTGGCGAGGCGCAGCTTGTTCTGGGCGGTGGGAGCGAGGTCGTAGGCCTCGGCGGCCGCGCGGTACTCGCGCTCGGGGTCGATGAAGCCGATGGCCGCGTTCGCCACCTTGCCCGCGGTGCGCTGCATGCGCGAGGCAGGGAGGTACTCGACCACGAAGTACACGATGCTGCCCAGCAGCGGAAAGCTGAAGAGGATGAGCAGCCAGTACATCTGCTTGCCGTGGCGCATGGCATGCACGGCGAAGAACAGTGCGATGAGGACGTGCAGGCCCAGTCCCAGGAATGGCATCGATTTCTCTCTGAGTTGTTGTGGATGGCGGGCGCTTTTATAGCAGCGCGCCATGGCACTCAGGCTGACTTGAAGGGGCTGCGCTCGCCCAGGTGGTCCATGTAGTTCTCGATGCCCGCGCCCTCGCGTTCGAGAAAGCGCTCCACCGCGTCGGCGAAGGACGGATGCGCCAGCCAGTGGGCGCTGGTGGTCTTCACCGGCATCAGGGCGCGCGCCATCTTGTGCTCGCCCTGGGCGCCGCCCTCGAAGCGTTGCGCGCCGTGCTCGATGCACCAGGCCAGCGGCTGGTAGTAGCAGGCCTCGAAGTGCAGGCAGTCGACGCGCTCCAGCGCGCCCCAGTAGCGACCGTAGGCAACCAGCGGCCTGTCGGTATCCGTCGAGAGCGCGATCAGGCTGCTCGCCATCGGCTTGCCGTCGCGCTCGGCGATGAAGAGCAGCCACGCCTCGGGCATCGTGTCCGCCATGCGCCGGAAGAAGTCGCGCGTGAGGTAGGGCGGGTTGCCATGCTCGCGGTAGGTGCGTTCGTAGCAGCGGTAGAAGAAGTCCCAGTCGGCCTTGCGGATGTCAGCGCCGCGCGACCAGCGGAAGCTCACGCCGGCGTCCGCCACCTTGCGGCGCTCCTGGCGGATCTTCTTGCGCTTGTCGTGGGAGAGGCTCGCGAGGAAGGCGTCGAAGTCGGCGTAGTGCGCGTTCGTCCAGTGGAACTGCACCGTGTTGCGCAGCATCAGGCCCGCTTCGGTGCAGGCGGCGATGTCCGCATCGGCGCCGAACAGCAGGTGCAGCGACGACAGCTCGAGCTGCTTGCACAGCGCAATGAGCCCTTGCACCAGCAATGTGCGGCTTTCGGCATCGCGCGCCAGCAGCCGTGCCCCGGGCACGGGCGTGAACGGCACCGCCACCACCGCCTTCGGGTAGTAGGCGAGCCCGTGCTGCTCGTAGGCATTGGCCCAGGCCCAGTCGAAGACGTATTCGCCGTAGGAGTGGTCCTTGACGTAGAGCGGGCACGCGGCCTGCAACTGCTCGCCCTGCCAGAGCGTGACGAACTGCGGCAGCCAGCCGCTGTCGGGTGCGGCGCTGCGGCTGTCGGTCAGGGCCGAGAGGTATTCGTGGCGCATGAAGGGCGACGGCTCGGCCTGGGTGGCAAGCAGCGCGTTCCACGCTTGCGGGCTCACCTCCGACGGAGACGGCAGAACCCGAATGACATAATCGTCCAAGCCTTTTTCTTCCTTCTGTATGACGCTCAAGCTCGCCATCGCGCAACTCAATTTTGTGGTGGGCGACCTCGCCGGCAACGCGAAAAAGATCGTCGATGCCGCACGCGATGCCCATGCCCAGGGTGCGCGCCTCCTGCTGACGCCCGAACTCTCGATTGCCGGCTACGCGGCGGAGGACCTGTTCCTGCGCCCCGCCTTCACCGAAGCCTGTGATGATGCCGTGAAAGGCATCGCCGCCGCTCTGGCCGACCTCAAAGACATGGTCGTGGTGGTGGGGCATCCGACCGGCGGCAGCCTGCGCAGCCGCTCGGTGGCCGTGCAGATGCGCCACAACGCCGCCAGCGTCATCAAGGAAGGCCGCATCCTCGAAACCTACGCCAAGCGCGAGCTGCCCAACTACCAGGTGTTCGATGAGCGCCGCTACTTCACGCCGGGGCAGGGCACCTGCGTGTTCGAGGTGGAGGGTGTCTCGGTCGGACTGCTGATCTGCGAGGACGCCTGGTTCGACCAGCCGGCCGAGCTGGCGCGCGAAAGTGGTGCGGAGGTGGTGGCGGTGATCAACGCCTCGCCGTACCACGTGGGCAAGGAGGGCGAGCGCGTCGCGCGCATGGCCGACCGGGCGCGCGCGGTGGGGCTGCCGCTGGTCTATGCGCATCTTGTTGGCGGGCAGGACGAGGTGGTGTTTGACGGTGCCTCCTTCGCGCTGCAGGCCGACGGCTCCACGGCGATGCAGGCCGAGAGCTTCCGGGAGAAGCTGGTTTTCGCGCAGTTGGAGCGCAAGCCGCAGGGCGGCGTGGGCTTCGTGGCCGACCCTGCTGCCGTGGCGCCGCCACGCGATGCCGAAGCCCAGCTCTGGGACGCCCTGGTGCTCGGCGTGCGCGACTACATCGGCAAGAACGGTTTTCCGGGTGCCATCCTGGGGCTTTCGGGCGGCATCGATTCCGCCCTGGTGCTCGCGATCGCGGTCGATGCATTGGGCAAGGACAAGGTCCGCGCGGTGATGATGCCTTCGCCTTACACCGCCGACATCAGCTGGATCGACGCGCGCGACATGGCTGGCCGGCTGGGCGTGCGCTACGACGAGATTTCGATCAGGCACACCTTCGAGTCATTCAAGGGCGCGCTGGCGGAGGAATTCAAGGGCCTGCCCGAGGACACGGCCGAGGAGAACATCCAGGCCCGCATCCGCGGCACGCTTCTGATGGGGCTGTCGAACAAGTTCGGCTCCATCGTGCTCACCACCGGCAACAAGAGCGAGATGGCCACCGGCTACTGCACGCTGTACGGCGACATGGCAGGGGGCTTCGCGGTCATCAAGGACCTGCTCAAGACCACGGTTTTCGCGCTGGCGCGCTGGCGCAACGCCCACGACCCGTATGGCACGGGCAGCGAGCCGATCCCCGAGCGGATCATCACGCGTCCTCCCAGCGCCGAGCTGCGGCCCGACCAGACCGACCAGGACAGCCTCCCGCCCTACGACATCCTTGACGGAATCCTGGCACGCTACATGCAGGACGACGAGGGCATCGACGAGATCATTTCGGCCGGCTATGAGCGCGCGGTGGTCGAGCGGGTCGCGCGGCTGATCAAGATCAACGAATACAAGCGGCGCCAGGCGCCGGTAGGCATCCGGGTCACCCACCGAAGCTTCGGCAAGGATTGGCGTTACCCTATCACCAGCAAATTCAACGAAACCGCCGGAGCGCAAAAACCATGAAGCAGATCACCGCCATCGTCAAACCCTTCAAGCTCGAGGACGTGCGCGAGGCCTTGGCCGAAGTGGGCGTCACCGGCCTGACCGTGACCGAAGTCAAGGGTTTCGGCCGCCAGAAGGGGCATACCGAGCTCTACCGAGGCGCCGAATACGTGGTCGATTTCCTGCCCAAGATGAAGGTCGAAGTGGTCGTCAACGAGGCCGACGTGGAGCGCTGCATCGAGGCCATCGTCAATTCCGCGCGCACCGGCAAGATCGGCGACGGGAAGATCTTCGTGACTGGCGTGGAGCGCATCGTGCGCATCCGTACCGGCGAGGAAAACGAGAACGCTGTCTGATTGGTTCGCCCCCAAGCTGCGCGCACTTCGTGTCGCTGCGCCAACCCCCTTCCGGGGGCAACACCTGAGGCCCGGCGGAGCCGGTTCCTCGGTGTTTCTGGAATGGCTTTTCCGGGGTTGCCTGGGGGTCAGAGGTTTTCCGAGAGGCGGTCTTCGCGCGGGTGCAGCGGCACCTCGGCGCGCAGCGCGGTGAGCAGTTCGGGCACGTCGGTGCCTGTGCGGATCAGGTCCATCTGCCAGTCGCCCATGAAGCCCTCGCGCACGCTGTGCGCCAGGAAGGCGAGCAGGCCGTCGTAGTAGCCGGCGGTGTTGAGGATGCCGGTGGGCTTGTCGTGGTAGCCGAGCTGGCGCCAGGTCCAGATCTCGAACAATTCCTCGAAGGTGCCGATGCCGCCCGCCAGGGCGATGAAAGCGTCGGCGCGCTCTCCCATCATGGCCTTGCGCTCATGCATGGTGTCGACCACATGAAGCTCGTCGCACAGGGGGTTGGCCAGTTCCTTGTCGACCAGCGCCTTGGGGATGATGCCGACGACGCGGCCGCCGGACTGGCGGGTGGCCTCGGCCACGGTGCCCATCAGGCCGGTTCGGCCACCGCCGTAGACAAGTTGACCGCGATGCTGGCCGATCCATTGGCCGACCGCCTGTGCGGCTTGGGTGAATTCGGGACGCTCGCCGGGGCGCGAGCCGCAGTACACACAGATCGAAAATTCAGGAGTCATCCCGCCATCATGCCGCAGGCGGTGGGCCGTCTCATGACATGAAGCGCTGCCACAGTGCCGCGGCCCAGATGCCCCCGCACAGCGTGAGCGACAGCAGCACGGCGGCGCTGCCCATGTCCTTGGCGCGCTTGGAGAGGTCGTGCCACTCGGGCCCGATGCGGTCGATGGCGGCTTCCACGGCCGTATTGAGCAGCTCCACGATCATCACGAGGATGGCGCTGCCTGCGAGCAGCGCGACCTCGACCCAACTGCGCCCGAGCCAGAAGGCGGCCGGGATCATGACGATCGACAGGATGGCTTCCTGGCGGAATGCGGGCTCGCTCCAGCCGGCGCGCAGGCCGTGCAGCGAGATCAGCGTGGCATGCCAGACGCGCTCGAAGCCCTTGCGGGCCTTCTGCGGGTTGACGGCGGGATCGGGAAGCTTCGGCACGGCACTCATCGGCGGCTCATCGGTTTGGAGGTGATGAGCCGTGTACCGGCCCAGGCGTCGTGCCAGAACTGGCGGTCGGGGTGAAAACGCGCCAACACGGCCCAGACGGCCACCCAGCCGAAGATCAGCACGGTCGATTCGCCGCCCGACAGCTTGAAGGGCGCGATGGCGGCCAGCGGCGGCAGGAACCAAACCCAGCTCAGCAGATAGCGCGCGAGCGCGCGGCGCTGGCTCACGGGCCGGCCGAGCATGTCGACGATGCGGATGTTCCAGGTTTTCATGGCGAGGGTCTGGCCTTTGGTCCAGAACCAGACGAAGTACACGCCGAATACCACGAAAAGGAAAGCCTGGAGCAGATGGCGCCGCGAATCCATGGCGTCGCGCATCTGGCCGAGGGTGCTGAAGAGCCAGCCCGAGACGAACACCACCGCGAACAGCAGCATGCCCTCGTACAGCCAGCAGGCCATGCGGCGCCAGAGGCCGGGCACTGCGGAAACAGGAGCGCTGGCTGCGGGAGGGGTGGAGGAGGCGGGCTGGTCGGAGCCTGAGGCTTCGGAAGAGCTGGAAACCATCGAAGCCTTGCGGTCAGGGGGCCGAGGAGGAAGGCGGCTGCTCTGCTGCCGACGACGGCGCCGGCACCTGGGCTTCGGCGGGAACCGGTGGAGTCGCCGAGCTGGACGCCGGGGCAGAGGCTGCCGGCACCACGGAAACCGCTGGCGTCGCCGCCGAGGCGGCGGGTGCACGCTCGGGCGGTGACGACACCAGCACGGTCGTGGCCGGCGCGGCGGCAGGCGCGGGCGGCGGGGCCAGCAGGATGCGCGGTGTGTGCTGCCCGCCTGGGGTGATGGCGGGTACCGGCACGAGCTTCTGGGACGACACCGGCCGCACGGGAATGGCGGCGCCGCGTGGCTTGGGCGGAGCGCGCTCGGCGAGCTTGCGCTTTTCTTCTTCGCTCAAGGCTTGATACTGCTCCCACTTGACCTTGCGCTCGTCAGCCGGAATGCGCTTGACCTCGGCGAAGTTCAGGCGGGCCTGGGCGCGCTGCTGGTTACTCAGGGCGGCCCATTCGATCATGCGGCTATGCAGGGTGGACTGGTCGTCCGCGGACATGCTCCCGAAGTTGCGCGAAAGCGCCAGCCACTTCCGCTTCTGTCCGATGTTCAACGTGTTCCAGTGGGTACCCAGGGGTTTGAGCGCCTGCTGTTGCTCGGCCGTGAGCTCGCTCCAGAGCGGCTTGGTCGTGGAGACCGCCTTGGGACTGGAGGCCGGCGCGGAGCTTCCAGCCGCTTTCGAGGCCGCCTCGGAGTGAGGCTGGGCGCAGGCAATCGTCAGGCTGAAGGCCGCGACAACAAACGCCCCTGCCCAAACAACTGCGCCCGCCGGAAGCGGGCGCAACGGGCGGGGGCTGTTCGCGCTGGAAGTGGAACGGCGTCGCATTCGATCGATGAAGGTTCAGTCGGAGGCGTTTTCGGCCTTGAGAAATTGGGCAAAACCGGGGTCGGTATAGGCGGCCGGAGGGAGATCGCCCGTCAGCAGCGCGGAGTCCACTTCGGCCAGCTCGCTGGCGCGGTCGTCGTCCTGCATCACGCTGATGGTGATCAGGCCTGCGACGAGTGCGATCAGCGGCACCACGGAACCGATACGGGTCCACCAGCTGCCGCCCATGGTCAGCGTATGGCCCGACTGAACCACCACAGGCGCCGTCCTCAATTGCGGGGCCTGCTTGCGCGCCGCAACGGCCTGCGCGCGCGCCACGCGCAGCCGCTCGCTGATGTCGTGCGGCAATTCGCCGTTGCCGGCCGAAAGGCGGGCGGCAAGACGCTTGCCGAACTGGTCTTCGGCGACGGTGTTGGTTGAGGTTGGAACCTTAGTGTTCATAGCGACATTCCCTTGGCCTTGAGCGCCTTGCTCAGAGCGTGGACGGCTCGCGAGCAATGGGTTTTGACGCTGCCCTCGGAGCAGCCCATCGCGGCGGCCGTCTCTGCGACGTCCATTTCCTCCCAGTAACGCATCAGGAAAGCCTCGCGTTGACGGCCCGGCAATGCTGCGATCTGCTCCTCGATTTCCTGGAAGATCTGGGCACGGCGGGTCGTGTCTTCGGCGCTCTCCGACTCCCTAGAGTCGGCCGGCGAGACGAAGTTCTCCAGCAGGTCGAAATCTCCGTCTTCGTCGACCGAATCGAAATCGCTGAGGTTGGAGAACAGGGCGCGCCTGGTTTTCTGGCGGCGGAACCAGTCGAGCGTGCAGTTCGACAGGATGCGCTGGAACAGCATCGGCAGCTCGGCCGCGGGCTTGTCCCCGTAGTGCTGGGCCAGCTTCATCATGCTGTCCTGCACGATATCGAGGGCCGCTTCTTCATCCCGCACGTGATAGACCGAGCGCTTGAAAGCGCGCCGTTCGACGCTTTTCAGGAAGTCGGAGAGTTCTTGTTCAGTGGCCAAGCGAGAGGGGGCGCGCAGGGCGCGCCGCGTGGGAATGGGGTCTAGCGATCGCTACGTTTATCGCCGCGGATTATGCCTTTGTAGCTTTACAAGGCAGCTGAAGCGAATATGAACGCCCGGAAATGTCATAATCCGGGTCGCAAGTCAAAAGGCAAACGGGTCACGGTCCGGCGGAACATCAGTCCGCTCATGGCTTTGGCCTCAAGTCCTGGCGCGACCTCACAAGGGTTGGCAAGGGGCACCCAAGGTATTTCGTTCCCGAAATAAACAAAGGTTGATCATGGAAATCTCCAAGGCGGAAATCGTCTCCGCAGCCGCTGCGTCCGCTGGCGCCGGCAACTCGACTCAGGAACTCATGGGCGCCGAAGTGCTGGTCAAGGCACTGCAGGCCGAAGGCGTCCAATACGTCTGGGGCTACCCAGGCGGTGCGGTTCTCTACATCTACGACGCGTTCTACAAGCAGGACACCATCCAGCACGTGCTGGTGCGCCACGAGCAGGCCGCCGTCCATGCGGCCGACGGCTATGCCCGTGCCACCGGCGAAGTCGGCGTGGCGCTGGTCACTTCCGGTCCCGGCCTGACCAACGCGGTCACCGGCATCGCGACGGCGTACATGGACTCGATCCCGATGGTGATCATCTCGGGCCAGGTGCCGACGGCGGCCATCGGCCTCGACGCATTCCAGGAATGCGATACGGTCGGCATCACCCGTCCCATCGTCAAGCACAACTTCCTCGTCAAGGATCCCAAGGATCTGGCCATGACGATGAAGAAGGCCTTCCACATCGCACGCAGCGGCCGTCCCGGCCCCGTGGTGGTGGACGTGCCCAAGGACGTCTCGTTCAAGAAGATCCCGTACGCTGGCTATCCCGACAAGGTCGAGATGCGCTCGTACAACCCGGTGCGAAAAGGCCACGGCGGTCAGATCCGCAAGGCGCTGCAGCTGCTGCTGGCTGCCAAGCGCCCCTACATCTACACCGGCGGCGGCGTGCTGCTGGGCAATGCCTGCAACGAGCTGCGCACGCTGGTCGACATGCTGGGCTACCCGGTCACCAACACGCTGATGGGCCTGGGTGCCTATCCGGCGAGCGACCGCAAGTTCCTGGGCATGCTGGGCATGCACGGCACGATCGAGGCCAACAACGCGATGCAGAACTGCGACGTGCTGCTGGCGGTGGGCGCGCGCTTCGACGACCGCGTGATCGGCAATCCCAAGCACTTCGCGCAGAACGAACGCAAGATCATCCACGTCGACATCGACCCGTCGAGCATCTCCAAGCGTGTGAAGGTCGACATCCCGATCGTCGGCGACGTGAAGGACGTGCTCACCGAGCTGATCTCGATGATCCGCGAGAGCACCGCCAAGCCCGACGCAGGCGCCCTGGCCGACTGGTGGAAGACCATCGAGTCCTGGCGTTCGCGCGACTGCCTGAAGTACGACCGCGGCAACAAGGACGTGATCAAGCCGCAGTACGTGGTCGAGACCCTCTGGAACATGACCAAGGACACCGACACGTACATCACGTCGGACGTCGGCCAGCACCAGATGTGGGCCGCCCAGTACTACCGCTTCGACGAGCCGCGCCGCTGGATCAATTCCGGCGGCCTGGGCACCATGGGCGTGGGCATTCCCTACGCCATGGGCATCAAGCTCGCCAAGCCCGATTCGGAAGTGTTCACCATCACCGGCGAAGGCTCGGTGCAGATGTGCATCCAGGAACTCTCCACCTGCCTGCAGTACAACACGCCGATCAAGATCTGCTCGCTCAACAACCGCTACCTGGGCATGGTTCGCCAGTGGCAGGAGATCGAATACTCCGGCCGCTACAGCCACAGCTACATGGATGCGCTGCCCAACTTCGTGAAGCTCGCCGAGGCCTATGGCCACGTCGGCATGCTGATCGAGCGTCCACAAGACGTGGAGCCGGCGCTTCGCGAGGCGCGCAAGCTCAAGGACCGCACGGTGTTCATGGACTTCCGCACCGACCCGACCGAGAACGTGTTCCCGATGGTGAAGGCCGGCATGGGCATCACCGAGATGCTGCTGGGTTCCGAAGATCTTTGACCGATCGACGGAACGGACATTCGCTCAACTCTTAACTACTGACGAATCTATTGCCCGCCAAGCCCGCGCATTACCGTGCACGGGGGAGGGCGGCGAAAAGAGGAGTCACGCAAACATGAAACACATCATCGCAGTGCTGCTGGAAAACGAGCCGGGTGCTCTTTCCCGCGTGGTGGGCCTGTTCTCGGCCCGCGGCTACAACATCGAATCGCTCACGGTGGCGCCCACGGAGGACTCGAGCCTCTCGCGCATGACCATCGTCACCACCGGCTCGGACGACGTGATCGAGCAGATCACCAAGCACCTGAACCGCCTGATCGAAGTGGTGAAGGTCGTCGACCTCACCGAAGGCGCCTACACCGAGCGCGAGCTCATGATGGTGAAGGTGCGCGCGGTCGGCAAGGAGCGCGAGGAGATGATGCGCATGGCGGAGATCTTCCGCGGCCGCATCATCGACGTGACCGACAAGAGCTACACCATTGAACTCACCGGCGACCACGGCAAGAACGACGCTTTCCTGGAAGCGATCGAGCGTAGCGCTATCCTCGAGACTGTCCGTACCGGTGCCAGCGGCATCGGCCGCGGCGAGCGCATCCTGCGCGTGTAGGAGGGTGAAGGCGCCCTCAGTTCATACGTTCATCCACACATGAGGCAAGAGTGATGCGAGGTCTGCTCGGTTTCGACAGGATGGTGACCCCGGCGATCGTCCGGGTGCTCTACTTCCTCGGCCTGCTGGGCGTGGTCGTGCTGGCGGTGGCCGCGCTGTTCCAGCGGCAGTACCTGCCGGCCTTCACGGTCCTGATCTTCGGCACCATCGGCGTACGCATCTACAGCGAACTGCTCATCGTGCTGTTCCGCATCCACGACAGCCTCGTGTCCATCAACCAGCAGATGAAGGACCGGAATTCGTCCGGCCTTTGAGTGAAGTGCATCCGTACGGATGCTCGAGATTTTTTAGGAGAGATTCAAATGAAGGTTTACTACGACAAGGACGCTGACCTGAGCCTCATCAAGGGCAAGACGGTTGCAATTATCGGCTACGGCTCGCAAGGCCATGCGCACGCACAGAACCTGAACGACAGCGGCGTCAAGGTCGTGGTCGGCCTGCGCAAGGGTGGCGCCTCGTGGCCCAAGGTCGAGAAGGCCGGGCTGAAGGTCGCCGAAGTCGCCGACGCCGTGAAGGCCGCCGACGTCGTGATGATCCTGCTGCCCGACGAGCAGATCGCCAACGTCTACAAGAACGACGTCGCCCCCAACATCAAGGAAGGCGCTTCGCTGGTGTTCGCGCACGGCTTCAACGTGCACTACGGCTTCGTTCAGCCGCGCGCCGACCTCGACGTGTGGATGGTCGCTCCCAAGGCCCCTGGCCACACCGTGCGCAGCACCTACACCCAGGGTGGCGGCGTGCCCCACCTCGTGGCGGTGCACCAGGACAAGACCGGCAAGGCGCGTGACCTCGCGCTGAGCTACGCCACCGCCAACGGCGGCGGCAAGGCCGGCATCATCGAGACCAACTTCCGCGAAGAAACCGAGACCGACCTGTTCGGCGAACAAGCGGTTCTGTGCGGCGGCACGGTCGAGCTGATCAAGGCCGGCTTCGAGACGCTGGTGGAAGCCGGCTACGCCCCCGAAATGGCGTACTTCGAATGCCTGCACGAGCTGAAGCTGATCGTCGACCTGATCTACGAAGGCGGCATCGCCAACATGAACTACTCGATCTCGAACAACGCCGAGTACGGCGAGTACGTCACCGGCCCGCGCGTCGTGACGGAAGAGACCAAGAAGGTCATGAAGCAAGTGCTGAAGGACATCCAGACCGGCGAGTACGCCAAGAGCTTCGTGCTGGAAAACGCCGCTGGCGCTCCCACGCTGATCAGCCGCCGCCGCCTGAATGCAGAGCACCAGATCGAAGTCGTCGGCGAAAAGCTGCGCGCGATGATGCCCTGGATCAAGAAGAACAAGCTGGTCGACCAGACCCGCAACTGATCTGCGAGCCACAAGGGCGCTTCGGCGCCCGTTTCCCGAGGGCCACCCGTTGCGGTGGCCCTTTTGTTTGACGAGGGGCGGCGCGGCCCCTGAACTACACTGCGAACCATGCGATTCAAAGATCAAGATGCTATCGAATGGATAGCTGCCAGCGCAGTGCCCACGAGGGACGGAGGCAAATTCAATGCATGACGACACGCTCCCCGACGATGTGCAGCCGCGCAAGCGGCGCAAGGGCATCTACATCCTGCCGAACCTGTTCACGCTGGCGGCGCTTTTCGGCGGCTTCTATTCGGTCGTGATGGCCATGAACGCGCGCTTCGACCTCGCGGCGCTCGGCGTGTTCGCGGCGATGATCCTCGATAGCCTGGATGGCCGCGTCGCGCGCATGACCAACACGCAGAGCGCGTTCGGCGAGCAGATGGATTCGCTGTCCGACATGGTGTCCTTCGGCGCGGCGCCGGCGCTCATCGCCTACGAGTGGTCGCTCAAGGGACTGGGCCGCTGGGGCTGGATCGCGGCCTTCGTGTACTGCGCCTGCGCGGCGCTGCGGCTCGCGCGCTTCAACGTCAACACCGGCGTGGTCGACAAGCGCTGGTTCCAGGGGCTGCCGTCGCCCGCGGCCGCGGCGCTCGTGGCGGGCTTCATCTGGCTGGTGAACGAGTGGGGCAAGCGGGGGGGCGAGGTGCTGTATCTCTCGTGGACGCAGATCACGTGGGTCACCTTCGCATTCACGCTGTACGCGGGGCTCACGATGGTCACCAACGCGCCGTTCTACAGCTTCAAGGACATCCAGATGAAGAAGAGCGTGCCGTTCGCGGTGATCGTGCTGATCGCGCTGGGCATTGCCGTCATCAACATCCATCCGCCGACAGTGCTGTTCGGCCTGTTCGTCGTGTATGGCCTGAGCGGCTACGTGGTCTATGCATGGCGCAAGGCCAAGGGCCAGCAGGCCAGCGTGATCAGCACGTCGACCGAGGAGCCCGACGAACGGGGCTTGCATAACTGAGTGTGGCTTGTGCTACATTCGTCACCCTCATGAACAAGATTTCGCTGCTGGCCCTACTAGACCTCCCTCACGGGCGGAGACGGTAGCGCACGCGCAAATCCCTCACCACGGCCCGTTCGCACCAGCAACGGGCCGTTTGTTTTTTTGGGGTTGCTGGTCGATTACCAACCATCTAAGAGAAATCGACATGCTCAAGCAACCTCAAAGCAAATATCGCGCATTCGCCCCGATCGGCCTCAAGGACCGTACCTGGCCCGATGCCGTGCTGACCAAGGCGCCGATCTGGCTGTCGACCGATCTGCGTGATGGCAACCAGGCCCTGGTCGAGCCCATGGACATCGCGCGCAAGATGCGCATGTTCGAAACCCTCGTGGCCATCGGCTTCAAGGAGATCGAAGTCGGCTTTCCCTCTGCTTCGCAGATCGAGTTCGATTTCGTGCGCAAGCTCATCGAGGAAGACCGCATTCCCGACGACGTGACGATCCAGGTGCTGACGCAGGCGCGCGACCACCTCATCGCTCGCACCTTCGAAGCGCTGCAGGGCGCCCCGCGCGCCATCGTGCACCTCTACAACGCCGTCGCGCCCGTGATGCGCCGCGTGGTGCTCGGCATGGACGAAGACCAGATCGTCGAGCTCGCCAGCAGCCACGCCCGCATGTTCAACGAGTTCGCCGCCAGGCAGCCGAACACGAAGTGGACCTTCCAGTACTCGCCCGAAATGTTCTCGGGCACCGACGTCCACTTCTCCAAGCGCGTGGTCGATGCCGTCACCGAAGTCTGGGCGCCGACGCCCGAGCGCAAGTGCATCGTCAACCTGCCCACCACGGTCGAGCACTCTACGCCGAACATCTTCGCCGACATGATCGAGTGGATGCACCGCAACCTCGCTCGCCGCGACTCCATCGTGCTGTGCGTGCATCCGCACAATGACCGCGGCACCGGTACGGCGGCCGGCGAACTGGCCTTGATGGCCGGCGCCGAGCGCATCGAAGGCTGCCTCTTCGGCAACGGCGAGCGCACGGGCAATCTCGACCTGGTCAACGTCGCGCTCAACCTCTATACCCAGGGCGTCTCGCCGGAGCTCGACTTCTCGAACATCGACGAGATCCGCGCGACGGTCGAGCACTGCAACCAGATCCCGGTGCACCCGCGCCATCCGTACGTGGGCGACCTGGTCTACACCTCGTTCTCGGGCTCGCACCAGGATGCGATCAAGAAGGCCTTCGCGGCACGCAAGGACGGCGACATCTGGGAGATTCCGTACCTCCCCATCGACCCGAAGGACGTGGGCCGCAGCTACGAGGCCGTGATCCGCGTGAACAGCCAGTCGGGCAAGGGCGGCATGGCCTACCTGCTCGAGAGCGAATACGGCATCGAGATGCCGCGCCGCCTGCAGATGGAATTCATGCAGTCGGTGCAGCGCGTGATGGACGTGGCCGGCAAGGAGCTCACCGCCGCCGACCTCTGGCAGCTGTTCGTGCGCGAATATGGCATCGAGACCGCGCAATCGCTGCGGCACCGCCTGATCGAGGAGAAGAGCGAGGGCGCCGACGCCGCCGTGGCAATTCACGCCGACGTGCATTGGGACGGTGAAGTCCGCGCCATCGAAGGCCGCGGCAACGGCCCCATCGACGCCTTCACCCAGGCGCTGAGCCAGGCCACTGGCCATTCCGTGCGCGTGATGGACTACCACCAGCACGCCATCGGCGCGGGTGCCGACGCCAAGTCGGTGGCCTACCTGGAGCTGCGCGTGGACGGCAATCAGACGCTCTTCGGCGTCGGCGTGGACGCGAACGTGGTCACGGCCTCGCTGAAGGCGATCGTCTCGGGCGTGCAACGTGCGCGTGCCCGGGGCGCGCACAGCGCACAATCGGTGGTTGAAGTCGCCTGACGCTGAAGCGCTGGTCCGGTCCGGACGCGCAGGAAGGGCGCGTACGAAGGAGAACCACGATGACCGACCAGCTGATCATTTTCGACACCACCCTGCGCGACGGCGAGCAATCGCCGGGCGCCTCGATGACGCGCGACGAGAAGATGCGCATCGCCAAGCTGCTGGAGCGGCTGAAGGTCGACGTCATCGAGGCCGGCTTCCCGGCCAGCTCGAACGGCGACTTCGAGGCGGTGAAGGCGATCGCCAACGCGATCAAGGATTCGACGGTGTGCGGTCTCTCGCGCGCCAACGACCGCGACATCGGGCGCGCGGCCGAGGCCCTGAAGGGCGCCGCCCGGGGGCGAATCCACACCTTCATCGCAACTTCGCCGCTTCACATGGAAAAGAAGCTTCGCATGTCGCCCGACGAGGTCCATGCGCAGGCCAGGCTGGCCGTGCGCTTCGCGCGCAACCAGATCGGCGACGTGGAGTTCAGCCCGGAAGACGGCTATCGCAGCGACCCCGACTTCCTGTGCCGGGTGCTCGAGACCGTGATCAACGAGGGGGCCACCACCATCAACGTGCCCGACACCGTCGGCTACGCCATCCCCGAGCTCTACGGCAACTTCATCAAGATGCTGCGCGAGCGCATTCCCAACAGCGACAAGGCGATCTGGTCGGTGCACTGCCACAACGACCTGGGCATGGCCGTGGCGAACTCGCTGGCCGGCGTGAAGATCGGCGGCGCGCGCCAGGTGGAGTGCACCATCAACGGCCTGGGCGAGCGCGCGGGCAACTGCTCGCTCGAAGAGGTCGTGATGGCTGTAAAGACCCGCAAGGACTACTTCGGTCTCGACCTGCGCATCGACACGCAGCACATCGTGGCCGCGAGCCGCATGGTCAGCCAGACCACCGGTTTCGTGGTGCAGCCCAACAAGGCGGTGGTGGGGGCCAATGCCTTCGCGCACGCTTCGGGCATCCACCAGGACGGTGTGCTCAAGGCGCGCGACACCTACGAAATCATGCGCGCCGAGGACGTGGGCTGGACGGCCAACAAGATCGTCCTGGGCAAGCTCAGCGGTCGCAACGCCTTCAAGCAGCGCCTGCAGGAGCTGGGCGTGGCCATGGACAGCGAGGGCGAGATCAACGCCGCCTTCCTGCGCTTCAAGGAGCTGGCCGACCGGAAGTCGGAGATTTTCGACGAGGACATTCTTGCGCTCGTCAGCGCCGAAGAGGTGTCGAACGTTGGTGAGCAGTTTGCTTTCGTCTCTCTCTCCCAGCACAGCGAAACCGGCGAGCGCCCCCAGGCGAAAATCGTGTTCACCGTCCAGGGCAAGGAAGTCACCGGCGAATCCGACGGAAATGGCCCGGTTGATGCTTCCTTGAAGGCCATCGAGTCGCACGTCAAGAGCGGTGCCGAAATGGTTCTTTACTCTGTAAATGCCATCAGCGGCTCGACGGAAAGCCAGGGAGAAGTTACAGTCCGGTTACAAAACGCAGGGCGGGTGGTCAACGGTGTGGGTGCAGATCCGGACATCGTTGTCGCTTCGGCTAAGGCTTATTTGAGTGCGCTCAACAAGTTACAGAGCCAAGCTGAGAGAGTTGCGGCACAAGGTTAGGTTGTCGGGCGATCCTTGATATTCGAATGAAGAAGAGGATGCAAGTAACTGATATTGCGTGTCTTTTTTGATTTCGATACACTGCGGTCCTCGTTTTTGCCGCTGGAGATTTTTTAATGCCTGAAGCCCGCCTACGCCGAGTTTCCAGCCAGCGGTTCCTGCCCGCTTTCAAAGCCATCGCCGTCGCGCTCTGCGCCACGGCGTTTTTGCTGCCTGGCGCCCAGGCCGCGAAGAAGGAAAAGCCCGCCGCCGCCAAGACCGCCGTCGCCTCCAAGAAGGCGAAGGGGCCGGTGCCGGTCGAAGTCAAGCGCAATGCCGCTTCCTCCAAGACCGCCACTGTCGCCAAGCGCGGCGGCCGTGCCGAAAAGGCCGAACGTGCCGAGAAGGTGGTTCGCGGCGGCCGCAACGTCGTCGCCACCATCCACAAGAAGAACGGCAAGACCGTGGTGGCCGTGCAGCGCCGCTCGGTGGTTCGCGTTGTCGAGGCGCCCGCGCGCCAGTCCTTCGGCCAGATGGCCGGGCTGCATGGAACCGAAGATGCGCTCGACCTGAAGTCGAGCGTCGCCCTGGTCATCGACCAGGACACCCACGAAGTGCTGTTCAGCAAGAACGACCACGCCGTGCTGCCGATCGCGTCGCTCACCAAGCTCATGACCGGCCTGCTCATCAGCGAGGCCCATCTGCCGAACGACGAACTCATCACCATCACCCAGGACGATGTCGACACCGAGAAGCGCAGCAGCTCGCGCCTGACGGTAGGCACCACGCTCTCGCGCGGCGAGCTGCTGCACCTGGCGCTGATGTCGAGCGAAAACCGCGCCGCGCACGCGCTGGGGCGTACCTACCCGGGTGGCCTGACGACCTTCGTGAGCATCATGAACGCCAAGGCCAAGATGCTCGGCATGAAGGACACGCGCTACGTGGAGCCCACGGGCCTCTCGAGCCGCAACCAGTCGAGCGCGCAAGACCTGGCGCTGCTGGTCAATGCCGCCTATGCCGATGCCACGGTGCGTTCGCTGTCCACCTCGCCTGAATACCAGGTCGAAGTCGGCAACCGAGTGCTTCAGTTCAACACCACCAACCGCCTCGTGAAGAGCCCCGACTGGGAAATCGGCGTGCAGAAGACCGGCTACATCTCCGAAGCCGGCCAGTGCCTCGTGATGCAGGCGCGGGTGGCGGGCCGCAAGCTGATCATGGTGTTCCTGGATTCGGCCGGCAAGTTCAGCCGTATCGCCGATGCGGAGCGCGTCCGCCGCTGGGTGGAAGCCACGCACTCGGTGGGCTCGCCGGCGGCTTCGTCGCGCAATGCTGCTTACCAGGTGGCTGGCTGATCAGCCGATCAGGCAAGTCCCGGCCCTGCACCTCCAACGAAAAACAGGCCCTCTCGGGGCCTGTTTTGCTTGGGGGTGGCTGTTTGGCCCGCTTGTCAGACGCTGACCGATGGTGCAGACCCCCCCGAGGGTGACGGCGTTGCCGGCATGCCTTCCTTGAACCCCAGCGCACCCGAGATTTCGTTTGCCGTCGCCTGCAGCTTGGGCAGCCAGCCCTCGTCCAGCCGGTCGGCCGGCGCGGAGATCGACAGCCCCGCCACCAGCTTGCCCTGGTCGTCGTAGATGCCTGCGGCCATGCAGCGCACACCCAACTCCAGTTCTTCGTTGTCGCGGGCAATGCCGTATTGGCGCGCCTTCGACAACTCGCGCTCCAGCGCCGGCAGCTGGGTGATGCTGTTGCGCGTGTGGCCGGCCAGGCCGGTGCGGGTGGCGTAGCTGCGCACCCGTTGCGGGTCATCGGCCGCCAGGAACAGCTTGCCGGTCGACGTAAGGTGAAGGGCGGCGCGGCCGCCGATGGCACGCACCACCTGCATGCCCGAGCGCTCGCTGTAGGAGCGCTCGATGTACACGATCTCGTCGCCCTGGCGCATGCTGAGATTGACGGGCTGCTGCGTCAGCTTGTGCAGCTCGCGCATCGGGCCCAGGGCCGCGTCGCGCACGTTGAGCCGGCCCTTGACCAGGTTGCCCAGCTCCAGCAGGCGCATGCCGAGCCGGTAGCTGCCGGCCTCGGGGCGGTCGACGAAACGGCCGACGGCCAGGTCGTTGAGGATGCGGTGCGTGGTCGACGGGTGGAGCCCCGTCTTTTCGCTGATCTCCTTCAGCGAAATGGCGTCCTCGCGAGATGCCAGGACGTCGATCAGCGCAAACATGCGCTCGATCACCTGGATCACGGGAACGGCGGGAATGTCGGATTGGTTTTTTCTCATGGCGCTCTGCGGTGATGACCGAGCGCCATTTTACCTTGTGAAATCGCTTGGCGGTTGCCAGCGACCATCCAACAACACTTCATGAGGGGAGAAGCGCGCCTTGTAGTTCATCTTGGGGCTGTGCTCGATCCAGTAGCCCAGGTAGACGTGCGGCAGCCCGAGCTTGCGGGCCTGCTCGATCTGCCATAGCACGCTGTAGGTGCCGTAGCCGACGCTCGAATCGGGCTCGTAGAAGGTGTAGACGGCCGAGATGCCGTCGTTGAGCACATCGAGGATCGACACCATCCTGAGCGCTCCCGCGCTGCCGTCGGGCTGGGTCTCGCGGAATTCCACCAGCCGCGAGTTGACGCGGCTTTGCAGCAGGAACTGGGTGTACTGGTCGATGCTGTCGTGGTCCATGCCGCCACCCGCGTGGCGGCCGTTCTGGTAGCGCAGGTAGAGCTGGTAGTGCTCCGGCATGAAGCACAGCTTGAGCACGCGGGCCTGCAGGTTTGCATGCTGCTTCAGCGCCCGGCGCTGGCTGCGGTTGGGATGGAAGGCATTGGCCAGCACGCGCAGCGGAATGCAGGCCCGGCAACCGTCGCAGTACGGCCGGTAGGTGAACATGCCGCTGCGCCGGAAGCCGCTGAGCACCAGGTCCGAATAGGCGTCGTTGTGGATCAGGTGGCTGGGCGTGGCCACTTGCGAGCGGGCTTGCCGGTCCGGCAGGTAGCTGCACGGGTAGGGCGCAGTCGCGTAGAACTGCAGCGTGTGAAGCGGGAGGTCCTTGAGGTGCGTCACGTCAGGGAAGGAGGTCGCGCTGAAAGGAGTTCGGACCAGTATACGGGCTCGAATCGCCACCGTGGACCCTCTTGCTGCCGTGCCCCTGCCACGTGCGCGACGAAGCGCTTGCGCGCCATTTCGCGTGCGCCGAGGCTCGCGAGGTGGGCGGTGTTCTGCTGGCAGTCGATCATCCGCACGCCGAAGTGGCGGCATAGCGACACCAGCGCGGCCAGCGCGATCTTCGATGCGTCCGGCCGGCGGGTGAACATCGACTCGCCGAACACCGCGCGGCCCAGCGAAACGCAGTAGAGGCCGCCCGCCAGTTCGCCATCGATCCAGGTCTCGACGCTGTGGGCGTGGCCCGCGCGGTGCAAATCCGTATAGGCGGCCACCATGTCCGGCACGATCCAGGTGCCCGACTGGCCCACCCGCGGCGAGGCCGAGCAGGCCCTGATGACGGCCTCGAAACCGTGGTCGATGCGCACCTCGCAGCCGGGGGTTTCCACGAAGCGCGCCAGGGTCTTGCGCAGAGAGCGGTGCAGCCTGAACTCGTCCACCTGCAGCACCATGCGTGGGTCGGGGCTCCACCACAGGATCGGCTGGTCCTCGCTGAACCAGGGAAAGACACAGTTGCCGTACGCCTGCATCAGAGTATTGACGTCGAGAGCACCTCCGGCGGCCAGCAGGCCGGGCACCGGGTCGGCCACACCCCAGGCCGAGGCGGGGTCGGGCAGGGCATCTCCAGGTTCCAGCCAGGGAAGTTGTCGCATGGGCATAGGTATACACGGCTTCGCAAACACCAATCCAGTGGGCGAAAATCGCTGGTCGCCGATATCGCCACCAGCGTTCGGCCCACACGCCACGGCACCACAAGACCCGCCGGAAACCCTATAGTGCACAGCTTGCATCCGCAGCACCCACGAACAGATCAGGCAGGCCCGAGCGCACGCCGGGGATAAGTACAAGAGGACAACGTTGACCACTGAACCCAATCCCACCCGCTTCGGCAGCGGCCAGGCAGTGCGCCGCCTGGAAGATGAAAGCCTTCTGTCGGGCGCCGGCCGCTACACCGACGACGTCACGCTCCCCGAGCAGGCGCACCTCGTCTTCCTTCGATCCTCCTACCCGCACGCGCGCATCCTGTCCATCGACACCAGCGCCGCCGCCGCCATGCCCGGCGTGCTGCGAGTGATCACCGGCGCCGAGATGGTGGAGGCCGGCGTCAAGCCTCTTCCTGGCGCCGCCGGCTTCAAGCGCGCCGACGGCAGCGACAGCGCCAGCCCCCCGCGCCGAGCCATCGCCCACGAGCGCACCCGTTTCGTCGGCGAAGTGGTGGCTGCCGTGGTGGCCGACACCGTGCAGCAGGCGCGCGACGCCGCCGAAGCCATCATGGTCGACTACGAAGACCTGCCCATGGTGGTCGACCTCGCCAGCGCCACCGCGGAAGGCGCGCCGCTGCTGTGCGAGGAGGCCACCGGCAACATCTCCGCCGAAATGCGCCACGGCAGCAGCGAAGCCGCCACGGCCGCCTTCGCCAAGGCCAGCCACGTGGTCGCGCTCGACGTGAACAACCAGCGCGTGGTCGCCCTGACGATCGAGCCGCGCTCGGTGCTCGCGGCGCGCGACGCCGAAACCGGCCGCCTCACGATCCGCATGAGCACCCAGATGCCCTCCGGCGTGCGCGATTCCATCTGCGCCGCCATCGGCCTGCCCAAGGAAAAGGTGCGCGTGGTGGTGGGAGATGTCGGCGGCGGCTTCGGCATGAAGACTGGCGCCTACCCGGAGGACATCGCCATCGCCTATGCGGCGCTGCAGGTGGACCGGCCGGTGAAGTGGGTGGCCGACCGCAGCGAGGAGTTCCTCTCCAGCGCGCACGGCCGCGACATCGAGGCGCGCGCCGAGATGGCACTCGACGCCGACGGCAAGATCCTCGCGCTGCGCATCAAGACGCTGGCCAACGTCGGCGCCTATGCGACCGGCACCGGCGTCGCGATCCAGCTGCTGATCGGCCCCTGGGTGCAGACCAGCGTCTACGACATCCAGACCATCGACTTCCATTTCAAGGCGGTGCTCACCAACACCGCTCCCACTGGCGCCTACCGCGGCGCGGGCCGCCCCGAAGCCATCTTCACCATCGAACGGCTCATGGACGAGGCCGCGCGCCAGACCGGCATCGACCGCATCGTGCTGCGCCGGCGCAACTTCATCCGCCCCGAGCAGATGCCGTACAAGAACCCGATGGCGCAGACCTACGACACGGGCAACTTCGAGTCGGTGATGGACCAGGCGCTCACGCTCGCCGACTGGCAGGGTTTCGAGAGCCGCGCCGCCGAGTCGGCCGGCCGTGGCAAGCACCGTGGCCTGGGCATCGCCACTTTCCTCGAATGGACCGGCGGCAACGTGTTCGAGGAGCGCGTCACCGTCTCGGTGCAGGCCGACGGCGTGATCGAGGTTTTCTCGGCCGTCAACGCCATGGGGCAGGGCATTGCCACCTCGCTGGCCCAGCTCGCCGTGGATGCCTTCGGCGTGCCCATCGAGAAGGTGCGCGTGGTGCTGGGCGACACCGACCGCGGCGACGGCTTCGGCAGCGCCGGCTCGCGCTCTCTCTTCACCGGCGGCTCGGCCGTGCGCATCGGCGCCGAGCGCACCATCGACAAGGCTCGCGAACTGGCCGCGCAGGAGTTCGAGGCGGCGCTCGACGACATCGTCTACAGCCGAGGCGTCTTCAACGTGGCCGGCACCGACCTCGAACTCGACCTCTTCACCCTGGCGGCCAAGCAACCGGGGCGCGAGATCTTCGTCGACTCTACCAGCACCGTGGCCGGCCCCACCTGGCCCAACGGCTGCCACATCTGCGAGATCGAGATCGATCCGCCCACCGGCGAGATCAGCGTGGTGGCCTACAGCTCGGTCAACGACGTGGGCCGCGTCATCAATCCGATGATCGTGCGCGGCCAGCTCGAAGGCGGTGCGGTGCAGGGCATCGGCCAGGCGCTGTACGAGCAGGTGGTGTACGACCACGAGACCGGCCAGCCCGTCACCGGCAGCCTGATGGACTACGCCGCCCCGCGCGCCGACATCGTCGACACCATGTTCAACATGGAGATGGACGAGTCGACGCCCTGCAAGAACAACCCGCTGGGCGTGAAGGGCGTGGGCGAGCTGGGCACCATCGGCGCCACGCCGGCCATCGTGAATGCGGTGGCCGACGCCTTCGCGCGCAACGGCTTCGCTACGCGCGCGCCGCGGCTGCACATGCCGCTGAGCCCTGCGCGTGTCTGGCAGGCGATGCAAACGGTCGATTGAGCAATCGTTTTCGTGGGGCAGAAAGGCACCGGCCATGCTTGTCACCACCGAGGTCCGGACCGATGCGATCCGCATCGCCAGCTACCGCTGCGACGCGGGGCCCGACGCGCAGCCCTTCACCGAGCTGCACGAAGGCCATTCGGTCTCGTACGTGCGAAGGGGCAGCTTCGGCTATCGCACGCGCGGCAATGCCTATGAGCTGGTCGCCGGCTCGGTGCTGGTCGGCTGTCCGGGCGACGAGTACGTCTGCACGCACGACCACCATGTCTGCGGCGACGAGTGCCTGGCCTTTCACCTCTCGCCGGGCTTCGTCGACCTGATCGGCGGTGACCGCAAGACCTGGCGCACCGGCGGTGTGCCGCCGCTGGCCGAGCTCGTGGTCATCGGCGAGCTGGCCCAGGCCGCTGCCGACGGACAGAGCGACGTGGGGCTGGACGAACTGGGCATGTGGTTCGCGAGCCGCTTCGTCGAGGTCGTCTCGGGGCGGGCGAAGCCAAAGTTGCCGTCCCCGGCCATCTCTCGCGACCGCCGCCGCGCGGTCGATGCCGCGATGTGGATCGACGCCAACCTGCAGCACGACATCGGCCTCGACGGCGCCGCTGCCGAAGCCGGCCTGAGCTCCTTCCACTTCCTGCGGCTCTTCTCGCAGGTGCTGGGCGTCACGCCGCACCAGTACCTCGTGCGCTCGCGCCTGCGGCATGCCGCGCGCCTGCTGGCCGACGACGACAGCCGGCCCGTGACCGAGGTCGCGCTGGACGTGGGCTTTGCCGACCTCAGCAACTTCGTGCGTACCTTCCATCGCGCAGCGGGCGTGTCGCCGGGCGGCTTCCGCAAGGCGGCCAGGGGCGACCGCAAGATTCTCCAAGAACGCATCGCGGCGCTCTTAGATGATGGACTCCTGATCAACACATCGAGGAAGCCATCATGTACGACCACATCGGACTGAAAGTCAACGACCTCGCCGCGAGCCGCCGCTTCTACGAAGCAGCGCTCGCGCCTCTGGGCCATGTGCCGGGCCCGCACGACGACAGCTACGCCGGCATCGGCCCGGCCGACGAACCCGCGCTGTGGCTCTACGCCGCCAAGGGCGCGAAGGGGCCGGGCACTCACATCGCATTCCGTGCACCGAACCACGAAGCCGTGGCCGCCTTCCACAAGGCCGGCCTGAAAGCCGGCGGCACCGACAACGGTGGCGCGGGCCCCAGGACGGACTACAGCCCGACCTATTACGCTGCCTTCCTGATCGACCCCGACGGCAACAACGTCGAAGCGGTCTGCCCCTGAAGAGAGGTTCCACGCCATGGCCACGGTCTACAAGGAATTCATCGTCGAGGCGAGCGCGGCGCAGGTCTGGGACGCGCTGCGCGACTTCGATGCGGTGCACACGCGGCTCGCGCCGGGCTTTCTCACGGCCTGCACGATCGATGAGGAGGGCGCGCGCATCCTGACCTTCGCCAACGGCCTCGTTGCGCGCGAACTGCTGGTGGGCATCGACGAGACCCATCGCCGGCTGGCCTACACCGTCACCGGCGGGCAGGCGAGGCATCACCATGCGACGGCGCAGGTTTTCGAGGAAGGCGAAGGCCGCTCGCGCTTCGTCTGGATCACCGACGTGCTGCCCGATGCGATGGCGGCCTACATCGGGCCGATGATGGAGCAGGGCGGCGCTGCCATGAAGGCCGCGCTGGAAGGTCGCCCGGTTCCGTCTGCGGCCTAGAAGTCTTCGAGCGGCAGCCCGACGTAGTTCTCCGCCAGCGCGGTGGAGGCGGCGGCTGAATGTACCAGGTAGTCGAGCTCGGCTTCCTGGATCTTCTGGCCGAAGGCGCCCGTCTCCGGAAAACGGTGCATCAACGAGGTGAACCACCACGAGAAGCGCTCGGCCTTCCATACGCGGCGCAGGCACAGGTCGGAATAGCGGTCGAGCGCCGAGGCCGACTTCTCGCCGTAGAAGATTTCGAATGCGCGCGAGAGATACCCGACGTCGGCCGTGGCGAGGTTCAGCCCCTTGGCGCCCGTCGGCGGCACGATGTGCGCCGCGTCGCCCGCCAGGAACAGCGAGCCGAAGCGCATCGGCTCGGCGACGAAGCTGCGCAGCGGTGCAATGCTCTTCTCCAGCGAAGGCCCGGTCACCAGTCGCTCGCGCGCTTCTGGGTCGAGGCGTGCGCGAAGCTCGTTCCAGAAAGCCTCGTCGCTCCAGTTCTCCACCCGCTCCTCGGTGGGCACCTGCACGTAGTAGCGGCTGCGCGTGGCGCTGCGCATGCTGCACAGCGCGAAGCCGCGCTCGGTGTTGGCGTAGATGAGTTCGTGCGACACGGGCGGCACGTCGGCCAGCACGCCGAGCCAGCCGAAGGGGTAGATCTTCTCGTAGGTCTGGATCGCATCGGCCGGCACGCTGGCGCGGCTCACGCCGTGGTAGCCGTCGCAGCCGGCGATGAAGTCGCATTCGATCTCGTGCGTCTGGCCATCCTTTTCGTAGCGCACGCGGGGCTTGCCCGACTGGAAGTCGTGCAGGCTCACGTTGGCCGCGCTGTAGATGGTGGCGAGCCCTTCGGCCGCGCGCGCTTCCATCAGGTCGCGCGTCACTTCGGTCTGGCCGTACACCGTCACCTGCTTGCCGCCCGTGAGGCCGTGCATGTCGATGCGGTGGCGCGCACCCTTGAAGAGCAGCTCGATGCCCTCGTGCGGCAGTCCCTCGGCCTTGGCGCGGGCGTCGACGCCCGCACGTGCCAGCAGGTCCATCGTGACCTGCTCGAGCACGCCGGCGCGGATGCGGCCGAGCACGTAGTCGCCGCTCTGGCGTTCGACAATGACGTTGTCGATGCCTGCCTTGTGCAGAAGCTGTCCGAGCAGAAGGCCGGCGGGTCCGGCTCCGATGATGGCGACCTGGGTGCGCATGTTCGTGTCTCCGAGAGGGTTTCACGAAGCGTAGGGTGCACGGGGCCTTCCAGGGAGGCCGTGCGTGCGGCTGTGTGCGATCATGCGAATGCGTGCGCGATCATCGCGCAACACTTCCACAGACGACGAACCCCATCCTCCATCGACCGAAGAATGAGCATCGCCAAGGCCGACTTCATCGAGGGCATCGCCAAGGGCATGGCCGTGCTCGAAAGCTTCGACACCGAGCGCCAGCGCCTGAACGCCACCCTGGCCGCCGAACGCGCCGGCCTCACGCGCGCAGCAGCCCGCCGCCATTTGCTGACGCTGGCCCACCTGGGCTACCTGGAAACCGACGGCAGCTATTTCTGGATGGCGCCGAAGGTGCTGCGCTTCTCGGGCAGCTATCTCGCGTCTTCCCGATTGCCGCGGGCACTGCAGCCCACGCTGAACCGGCTCGCGGCGCAGACCGGCGAGTCGTTCTCGGCCGTCGTGCTCGACGGGGAAGAGGTGGTCATCGTTGCGCGCAGCGGCAGCTACGGCACGCCGACGCGCGTGCTGGCCTATGGCCTGCACCTGGGGGCGCGGCTGCCCGCGCATGCCACTTCCACCGGGCGCGTGCTGCTCGCGGCGATGGCGCCGGCGCAGTTCACGCAATGGCTCAAGGGCCGGCATCTCGCACGGCTCACGCCGCGCACGGTGACGCAGGCGCGCGGCCTGCGTCAGCTGATCGCCCGCGCGCGCAAGGACGACTACTGTTTCGCCAGCGAAGAGCACGAGCTGGGCGTGCAGGCGCTGGCCGTGCCGCTGCGCGACATGCAGGGCCATACGGTGGCCGCGCTCAACGTGGTGCTCTCGGGCACGCGCTACCAGGAAGAGACGCTGCAGCGCGAGATGCTGCCGCTGCTCTTCGAGGCTGCACGGGAAGTCCGCTCGCTTCTCTGACTTGCTCTGAACTTTGGCCGCGGCCCGCGCCTCGAATCCCCGAAACGGACACAACCATGCGACTCCTACTCCTCGAAGACGACGTGATGATCGGCGAAGCGGTGCTCGACCTGCTGCGCGCCGAACAGTACGCGGTGGACTGGGTGAAAGACGGCGAGGCAGCCGAAACGGCCCTGCGCACCCAGCAATACGACCTCGTGATGCTCGACCTGGGCGTGCCACGGCGCGACGGGCTCGAGGTGCTGCGCAACCTGCGCGCGCGCAAGCAGCGCATGCCGGTGCTGATCGCCACCGCGCGCGACTCGGTGCAGCAGCGCATCGAAGGCCTGGACGCCGGCGCCGACGACTACGTGCTCAAGCCCTACGACCTCGACGAGCTGCTGGCGCGCATCCGTGCCCTGCTGCGCCGCGCGGCGGGGCGTGCGGAGCCGGTGTACGAGCACATGGGCGTGAGCATCAACCCGGCCACGCGCGAGGTCACGGTGGCCGGCCAGCCGGTGGTGCTGTCGGCGCGTGAATGGGCCGTGCTGGAGCCGCTGCTGGCCCGGCCCGGCATGGTGCTGTCGCGCGCCCAGCTCGAGGAAAAGCTCTACAGCTGGAAGGACGAGATCAGCAGCAACGCCGTCGAGGTCTACGTACACGGCCTGCGCAAGAAGCTCGGCGCCGAGCTCATCCGCAACGTGCGCGGCGTCGGCTACATGGTGCCGAAACTATGACTCACCCCCAGGCTTCGCGCACTTCGTGTCGCTTCGCCAACCCCCTTCCGGGGGCGACGCCTACGGACCGGCGAAGCCGGTTCCGTGGCGTCCCGCGAAGGGGGGCTGCATGAGGCGGTTGTTGGGTTCGCTGACCGGTTCCTTGCGCGCCCGGCTGCTGTGGTTCCTGCTCGCAGCCATCGTGCTGGCGGCGGGGGCGCAGGCACTGGTGGCCTACCGCACGGTGCTGGCCGAGGCCGACGACATCTTCGACTACCACATGCAGCAGATGGCGCTGTCGCTGCGCGCCGGCCTGCCGCCGAGCGCTGCGGTGGGCGGGCTGGGCGCCACCGAGCAGAACTTCGATTTCGTCGTGCAGGTGTGGACGGCCGATGGCGTGCGCATCTTCGAATCCGCCGAGCAGGCCGCGCTACCGCAGCTCGCGGTGCTGGGCTTCGCCGACGTGAACGCGCGCGGCACCACCTACCGCGTGTTCTCGATGCAGACGCGCGGGCTGGTGATCCAGGTGGCGCAGGACATGGCCGCGCGGCGCCACATGGCCGGCACGCTGGCCCTGCGCACCATCGCGCCGGTGGCGCTGATGGCGCCGCTGCTGATGCTGGTCGTGTGGTGGGTGGTGAGCCAGTCGCTCGCGCCGGTGGCGCGGGTGCGCAAGCAGGTGGCCTCGCGCCAGGCCGACGATCTCTCCCCGGTGAGCGAGGAGAACCTGCCCGACGAGGTTCGCCCGCTGGTGCAGGAGCTGAACCTGCTCTTCGACCGCGTACGCCATGCCTTCGACGCGCAGAAGCACTTCGTCGCCGATGCCGCGCACGAGCTGCGCTCGCCGCTGGCCGCGCTCAAGCTGCAGGTGCAGGGCCTGCAGCGCGCGCCTGACGATGCCTCGCGCGAGCTGGCGGTGAGCAGGCTGGTGGCGGGCATCGACCGGGCGACGCGTCTGGTCGAGCAGATGCTTGCGCTGGCCCGACATGAAGCCAGCATGGCGGCCGGCGCGAAGCCCGAGCCGGTGGACCTGGCCGAGGTGGCGCGGCTCGCGGTGTCCGACGCCGTGGCGGCCGCACAGGCGCGCGGCATCGACATCGGCATCGCCCATGCCGACGAGGCCGTGGTGCATGGCCAGTCCGAGGCGCTTCGGATGCTGCTGCGCAACCTGCTGGAGAACGCGATCAAGTACACGCCGGTGGAAGGCCGCGTCGACATCGGCATCGCGCGCAAGGGCGATACGGCCGAACTCACCGTGGACGACAGCGGGCCAGGCCTGCCGCCGGAGGAGCGCGAGCGGGTGCTCGACCGGTTCTACCGCTCGGGCGAATCCCAGGCGCCCGGCAGCGGCCTTGGGCTGGCCATCGTCAAGTCGATTGCCGACCTGCACGGGGCCACGGTGGCGCTGGAGCAGTCGCCCAGCCTCGGCGGGCTGCGCGTGCTGGTGCGCTTTTCCGCGCGCGCCTGAGCCCCGGCCGCGCCGTTTAAGCGGCGCTTAAGTCAGACCCGCGACATTCCTTTCATCGTTTTGCGTCCATACGCCTTGAAAGGAACCGACAAATGAACTCACGTCTGACTTCGCCCCGTGCCCTGGCCATCGCCCTGGCAAGTGCGGGTGTGATCGGTGCGGTCGGCGCCGGCGCCTACACCAGCGCCCGCGCCGTGGGCGCGCCGACCACCAATGCCGTCGCCATCGCGCCCGCGGCCATGGTCACGCTGCCCGACTTCTCGACGATCACTTCTCGCGACGGCCCGGCCGTGGTCAACATCAGCGTGACCGGCACCATGAAGGCCTCCGACGACGAGGCAGCCGCGGAGATCCAGGGCATCGATCCGGACGATCCGATGTTCCAGTTCTTCCGCCGCTTCCAGGGCCAGATGAATCCGCGCGGCCAGCAACAGCAGCGCGAAGTGCCGGTGCGCGCGCAGGGTTCGGGCTTCATCGTCGACCCCAGCGGCATCATCATCACCAACGCCCACGTGGTGAAGGACGCGAAGGAAGTCACCGTCAAGCTCACCGACCGCCGCGAGTACCGCGCGAAGGTGCTGGGCGCCGACGCCAAGACCGATATCGCGGTGCTCAAGATCGACGCGAAGAACCTGCCCGTGCTCGCGCTGGGCAACACCAAGGACCTGAAGGTCGGCGAATGGGTGCTGGCCATCGGCTCGCCCTTCGGCTTCGAGAACACTGTCACGGCCGGCGTGGTGAGCGCCAAGGGCCGCTCGCTGCCCGACGACAGCTACGTGCCCTTCATCCAGACCGACGTGGCGGTGAACCCCGGCAATTCCGGCGGCCCGCTGCTCAACACGCGCGGCGAGGTGGTCGGCATCAACTCGCAGATCTACAGCCGCAGCGGTGGCTACCAGGGCGTGTCGTTCGCGATCCCGATCGACGTGGCGATCCAGGTGAAGGACCAGATCGTCGCCACCGGCAAGGCGCAGCACGCACGCCTTGGCATCGCGGTGCAGGAGGTGAACCAGGCCTTCGCCGATTCGTTCAAGCTCGATAAGCCCGAAGGCGCGCTGGTCTCGAACATCGAGAAGGGCGGCCCCGGCGACAAGGCCGGCCTGAAGGCGGGCGATGTGATCCGCAAGGTCGACGGCCAGCCCATCGTGTCCTCGGGCGACCTGCCCGCGGTGATCGGCCAGCAGGCGCCCGGCAAGAAGGTCACGCTCGAAGTGTGGCGCCAGGGCGAACGCCAGGAGCTGCAGGCCAAGCTCGGCGATGCGAGCGACAAGCCCGCGAAGGTCGCCAAGGCCGATGCCGACGTGGGGCAGGGCAAGCTGGGCCTGGCGCTGCGTCCGCTGCAGCCACAGGAAAAGCGCGAGGCTTCCGTCGACAACGGGCTGCTGATCGAAGACGCGGCCGGCCCCTCGGCCCAGGCCGGGGTGCAGGCGGGCGACGTGCTGCTGGCCATCAACGGTACGCCCGCGCAAAGCGTGGAGCAGGTGCGCGAGGTGGTGGCCAAGGCCAGCAACAAGTCGGTGGCGCTCTTGATCCAGCGCGGCGAAGACAAGATCTTCGTGCCGGTCCGCATCGGTTGAGTTAGCCCCGCAGGCATGACGTCGCCCGCCCAGAGCCTCTCGGCTCACATCCTGCCCACGTCTGCGACCATGATCGGCGTGTGCATGACGGTGATGTCCATCGGGCACCTGGGGCCGCGCGACGACATGCGGCTTCTGATCGACCGCCTGCTCGCAGTGGACGCGCTGGTCTTCCTGGCCAGCGCGTTGCTGTCTTTCATTTCGATGCGTTCGCGCAGGTCGGGCGCGCGGCTGGAGGCCTGGGGCGAGATGGTCTTCATCGCCGGCCTCGGGTTGCTGGCGCTGGGTGCGGTGACGCTGGCCTTTGCCCTGCGCTGAACGGCCGCGCGGCGCCTCAGGCAGGCGAGCAGGGCCAGTCGAGCTGCATGCGCGTGCCGCCGGCGGCCGGGTCCGCCGTCTCGATCTGCAGCCGCGCGCCGATGGACTGGGCGCGCGCCCGCATGTTGGCGATGCCGTGGCCGGTTCTCCCGCCATTGGCCGGCGCCGAAGGCAGGCCGCGCCCGTTGTCGGTGAGCATGATGCGCACCAGCGAAGGCGTCTCTTCCCCGTGCCAGCTCGCGTGCATCACGATGCGCGAGGCGCCCGCGTGCTTGAGCACGTTGGTGAAGGCTTCGAGCAGGATGCGTTGCAGCTGCAGGGCCGCCTGTGCGGCGAAAGGCTCCAACTGCGGGATCACTTCCACGTCCCACACCAGCTCGATGCCGGCGGCGTCCAGCCGCGGCTGCAGGCGGTAGCGCAGCGTGGCCAGCACGGTGGCCAGGTCGTCGTGCGTGGGCTGCAGCGAATCGACGGCCATGCGCATCTCATCGAGTGCGAGCTTCACGTGTTCCTCGATCACCGTGCGGTCCGGTTTGGCCTGCGTCACCACGTTGAGGAGGCCGACCAGCTGCGAGCCGACGCCGTCGTGGATTTCCCGCATGATGCGCTGGCGCTCCAGCAGCACGGCCTGTTCCTGCTGCTGCTGGCGCACGGTCTCGAAGGCGCCGCGCAACTGGTCTTCGCGCTCGGCCACGCGGGCCGCGAGGTTGGCGTTGAGCGCGCGGTAGTCGGCTACGGTGCGGCTGTAGCGCTCGACCACCAGGCCGGCCAGGATCATCACGAAGAAGAACATCGCGTGCGCCGTCAGCGTGTAGTAGGCGCCGCCGAATAGGCCCATGCGCACCAGCAGCAGGTCGTGCGCGCCGGCCAGGATGGCCAGCGTGCCCGCGGCCATCAGCACGCCCGCGATACGGCGACGGTCCACCAGCGCCCCGTACACCACGTAGGGCAGGCAGATGATGCTGATGCATTGCAGGATGACGAGGCCGCCGGTCCACAGCAGCGGCTGCGCGAAGGCGAAGGAGGCGCAGGCCAGCGTGACCGACAGCGCGAGCGCCGTGTAGATCGAGCGCACCAGCCACGGCGGATTGCGCTCCAGCACCAGCAGTACGAAGCGCGCGATCAGCCCGATGTGGCAGGCGTAGCAGACCGCCACGATGGCGCCCCACAGCGGCCAGGGAATGGCCACGTCGGGCCACACGCGGTCGAGGTTGCGCGCCACGCCCGAGAGCGCGGCCAGCGCGAAGCAGCCGTAGAGCGCGTCGCGCTGGCGCAGCCACAGCCCGCCGGCGATGCCGCCCATCAGCAGCAGGCTGACGGCATAGACGATGGCCGAGGTGTTGCGCCAGTTCTGCCGGGCGCGGTAGACCGTTGCCAGCGACGCCTCGGGGCCGTAGTCGATGCTGGCCAGCCCCGCGCCGCGCTGGCGCTGGATGGTGGTGCGCACCACCAGCGACTGTGGCTGGCCTGCCTGGTGCAGCACGGCCGGCACCGGCACCAGCAGGTTGCTCTTGGACGCGTCGTAGCTCGGCAAGCCCAGCGTGCCATAGCTCGCCACCAGCGCGTCGTTGAACGAGATCGCCACCTGGTTGCCCGCGCCCGAGAGCAGCAGCGCGGCGGGCTTGCCGGCCGGCACCGCGGAAGCGGGAAGTTCGATGCGGTAGGTGGCCTTGCCGCCGCGCCCGGGGAATTCATGGTCCCAGCGGAAGGGAATCTCCACGCGTCGCTGCTGCGCCGGCAGGCCGTCGGGTTCGAGCACCGCCTCGGCCGAGGGAACGTCGAAAGCGTCGGGCGATTCCGCTGCGTCGGCACGGGAGGCCGCCGACGCCAGGGCGAGCCACAGGCACAAGGCGGCGAGCAGCAGGCGGCAGAGGCCGCCGGCGGTCACGCTAGGGAAGCCAGCCGAGGTTGCGGGCCTCGAACACAGCTTCCGATTTGTTGTGCACATCCAGCTTGCCGTAGATATTGCGGATATGGGTTTGGACAGTCGAGGCCGAGACTCCCATCTGCACCCCGACTTCGACATAGGTGAAACCACGAGAGACCAGGTCGAGCACCTCGAACTCGCGCGGCGACAGGCGCTCGGGCACGACCGTCGGCGTGCCAGCCGCCTTGGCCGCGGCCTGTTCCCTGGGCGCGCCGCCCGAGTGGGCCTGCCAGCGGCGCAGCAGCTTGCGCGCGATGACCGGCGACATCGGCGAGCCGCCGGCGCGCAGGTGGCGGATGTGGGTGGCGAGGTCGGCCTCGGTGCCGTCCTTCAGCAGGTAGCCGCTGGCGCCGGCCTCGAAGGCCTGGACCATGTTGGCTTCGTCGCCGAAGATCGACAGCACCATCACCGCGCAGGCCGGCTGCATGTTGCGGCACTGGCTGATCACCTGCAGCCCGGGGCGGTCGGGCAGGCCGAGGTCCACCAGCAGCACGTCGATCGGGTTGTCGACCAGCCAGCGCAGGATGTCGCTGGCGTTGGAGGCGCTGTAGGCCAGGCTCAGGGACGGGTCTGCGTCGACCACGCGCGAGATGCGCTCGCGCATGCCGGTGTCGTCTTCGACGAGGGCGACCTGTGTTTCCGCGGTCATGCGTGGACCGGGCCCGGAAAGAAGCTGCATGCGCTCATGCATGGCGTGGTGACAAGGCGCATGGGGGAAAAGACCTGGGTTGCTGATGCCGCAAAGGGTAGGGGGCTGCCCGCTCGCTGCCCATCCTATATACGGGGGAGGCGCCCTACCGCTTTCGGTGGCCTATGGGATGTCTTGCCGGTTGCCGCCCTGGCCAGCCGCCCGGCCACGAGCGCGAGGTGCGCGACCAGCTCCAGAGGCGACTCGACCTCGAAATCGTGCGGCAGGCAGCCCAGCCACACGGCCAGCGCATCGAGCGAATTGGCCGCGGTGGCGATGCGGGTGGAGCCGTCGCCGACAGCCTGCGGCGTACCGCCGACCCAGCCGAGATAGGGCTCCAGCGCCTCGACGGGTGCATGCACCACGACCTGCGCATGGTGCAGGTAGGGCGATACCTTCAGCGCGTGCTCCATGTAGGCGGCCACGTCGCCATGGGGCAGCCGGCGCGGCGTGAAGCGCTCGCCGGTGGGCTCGGGCTCGACGATGCGGTCGAGGCGGAAGGTGCGCCAGTCCTCGCGCGCCACGTCCCACGCCAGCAGGTACCAGCGCCGGCCCGTCTGCACCACGCGATGCGGCTGCGCCGTGCGCTCGGTGAGGGCGTCGTGGTGGTCGCGGTAGCCGAAGCGCAGCTCGAGCCGGTCGGTGCAGGCTTCGGCGAGGAAGGACACGGCCTTCAGGCGCACGGGCGACTTGTCGTGCATCACCGGCACCACCGACGAGCGGACGCTGTCGAGCCGGCGGCGCAGGCGCGGCGGCATCAGCTGTTCGAGCTTGGCCAGCGCGCGCATCGAGGCGTTCTCGATGTCGCCCGAGGCGCCCACCGGATTGCCCAGGCCGAGCGCGACGGCGATGGCTTCCTCGTCCTCGAGCAGCAGCGGCGGCATCGCGGTGCCAGCGCCGAGCCGGTAGCCGCCGGCCACGCCCGAGGTGGAATCGACCGTATAGCCCAGGCTGCGCAGGCGGTCGACGTCGCGGCGCAAGGTGCGCTCGGTGATCTCGAGCCGGGCGGCGAGGTCGGCGCCCGTCCAGGAGCGTTGCGCCTGGAACAGGGAAAGAAGCCGGATCAGGCGTGCGGTGGCGGAAAGCATGCGCGCATCATGCCTTTGATCGAGGACAGAATTTGTCCGCAATGGGTCGTAGCCTCGGTTCTTCTCTCAACCACCTCCGCACCGCGGAACACAGGACGAAGACCCATGAAGAAGACGTACAACGGCAGCTGCCATTGCGGCAAGGTCCGCTTCCAGGCCCTGATCGATCTCGCCGAAGGCACGGGCAAGTGCAATTGCTCGATCTGCACCAAGAACCGCGCATGGGGCGCGATCGTGAAGCCGGATGCCTTCACGCTGCTTTCGGGGGAGGAGGACCTGTCGCTGTACCAGTTCAACTCGCACAGCACAGAGTGGCTGTTCTGCAGGAATTGCGGCGTGCGCTCTTTCGGACGTGGCAACGTGCCCGAAATCGGCGGCGCCTACGTGAGCGTGGCGGTGAACTGCCTGGACGACGTGACGCTGGAGGAACTGTCGACGGCGCCCGTCCGGTACATGGACGGGCGCAACAACAACTGGTTCGAGGCGCCGGCCGAGACGCGCTACCTCTGAGCGAGGCGGGTCGGCCGGCGGGTTGCTGCCTTCTTACTTGCGGCGGCGGGTTGCCGGCGCGGCGCCCGGTGCCGAGGTCTGCGAGGGAGCGGCACCGCCGTCCACGCCCAGACGACCGCCGCCGCCCAGGCCCTGGCCGCGCACCGTCTGCGCCTTGTAGTTGCGCAGCGAGCGGACCATCTGGTTGAAGGCGTCCATGAAGGCCGCCGCGATCACCTTGCCCTGCGGCGTGCGGGTGTAGCCGCCGATGCCGCCGGCGGCGGAGAGGCCGCCCAGGCCGGCGAAGCCCGCGAAGTCAGTCTTGGAAGCACTGCCTTCGGCGGCAGCGACCTGCACGCCCGAGCGGTTGTCGATCAGCGTCAGGAGGGCGCTGGCTTCCTTGGTCTGCAGGCTCGCGCCGAGGCTGGCGATGGCGCGGCCGCGGCCGCCGCCCACCAGGCCGCCGAGCGCGCCGCCCAGGCCGCCGGCATCGCTGTTGCTGAACACGATCTCGGGCGACAGGCCGTAGTCGGAAGCGACCATCTGGCCGCGGCCGAAGTTGCTGCCGCCGCGCATTTCTCCCGACTGCATCAGCGCGCGCTCGCGCGTCATCGCGTTCATGCCGGCTGCGCTGCGCTCGACCACCACGAAGCAGTTCGACTGCTGCACCAGCAGGCGCAGCAGGTTGGCCGTGGGAGGCAGCTTGTACTCGCCGGTGAGGATGGTGTACCAGCCCGCGTTCACGTTCTCGATCAGCGAGACCGTGCCCAGCGGCGAATCGCAGCGCTCGAGCTGGCTGCTTTCGCCTGAGGTCGCGGCGCCGGCGGCGCTGCCGGTGGCCACGGTCTTGGCCGACTGGCTACCCATTTGCATGTCCATGGTCTGGCAACCCGAAAGGGCCAGCAGGCCGGCGAGTGCGCTTGCGAGAGAAAGTTTAGAAAAAGCCATGTCCCGATCTGTCAAGTGAAAAGAATGCGGCGCCCGTTGCGGACGTCACTTGTCAAGATCGAAGATGGATCTGCCCTGGCCTGTATGACCTCCCGATTCGACGCGCCGCCGGCGACCGCGCGACGATACGACCCGAGATTCAGGCACGCCAGTGCCGAAAGTCATGTGCATTCACGCGCGGCCCGGCCGTGTGTTTTCCACCGCGCGGGCGGCGGCGTATCGGCCGGAATCCGAAGTGTGGGAGGTGCGGGCCGCGGCAGCCCCCTTCCTCGATCGCCCGGCCGCGACGTCGGGCAGGCGCACTGCGCTTGGGGGACGGGCGGGTGGGGCGCGGCGATTCTATTACTCTGGAAACTTTCAGGAACACCGTGAAACAACGAGAGCTTCCGTACCAATGGCTCAGGAGGGAAAAGCCGCGGGATGCGCTGTCCCGAAAGTTACATTCGGGCCTTCACTTCCAGGAGTTTCAGATGGCGACCAAGAAGAACATCGTTGGAGAAGCAGCCGCGGAACTGACCCGCCAGCAGGTGCAACAGGCCCTGGCCATTGCGGGAGCTTCGAACTTCAGCGCAGCGGCCGACCCGGCTTTCGTCGGCTCCATCCTGGTGGCCCTGGCAGTCAACACGAACTCGGTGAGCGCGACCATCGACAGCGCCAAGGACCGGACCAGCGCGGTGATCAAGCACTGAAAGAAACGGCCTGCCTCAGCGCGTGTAGTCGCCGCTGGCCTCGGGCTGGAAGAGCACTGCGGTCACACGTGCAGAGCGCTCGATGCCGTTGGGCATGCGCCAGCAGGCGAGCGCCCCGGTCTTCACCCCCAGCAGGCCGATGCCGACGGGCGACAGCACCGATACGAAGCCAGCGCCCGGCTGCGAGTCTCCGGGATAGCACAGCGTGATCTGCTGGCGCTGGCCCGTAGCCGGGTCCTCGATCTCGACCTGGGAATTCATCGTCACGAGGTCCTGCGGGACTTCGCGCGATGGCAGCACGTCCGCCGCGTCGAGCAGTTCGGCAAGTGCCGGTGGGAGCTGGTGATCCGCCAGTTTGCCGAGGCGGACGAAGTCGAGTTCGGTGAGCGTGCGCTCCCCATGAATGGTGGCAAGCATGAAGCACTCCAGTTGAGTGCGGCGCCGTCAGGAACGAAGGAAATGAACGGCGACGCGGCCGCGCGGCGGGTGCCCGGCGGTCAATGGTTCGCGCATCAGAAGGAGGGTAGCGGACCGCCGGGCTCAGGAAAGTGCGCAGGTGCGTCGGTAGGCCGCCATCGTCGCCACGGCACCGGTACGCGCTGCTTCGAGCGCAGCGTGCTTGCGGGAGTGGAACGAACGGGCCATGCGCACGAGTGTAGGGATGCACTAAGAGCCCATCAAGCAATGGCCCCGCGTGTACTGCCGTTAAGCACGGCGGGCAGGGTGCTCATCGCGTTCCAGCCGCGCTAGCCGGTTTCACGGCGTGCCTGTGTGGCGGATCGGAATCAGCAAGTCGGTGCGAAGCTCGGCCTGCGAGACCTGCCGCGGCGAGTTCAGGTAGTGCTCCAGCGTGGGCCGGTCGTCGGGCTCGTAGCCGCTGGCGGGCAGCCAGCGGATGTAGAGGGCGCGCACGGCAGCGTTGATCTGCGAGTACGGGCCCGCGAGGCGATGCGCCGCGTAGCAGCCGCCGGGAATGTCGAGCATCTCGACTTCGGGGACTTCCGGCCACGCATCGGGAGAGTCGACGGCGGCGTAGTACCTGAAGCCGATGCTGCCCTCCGGCTCGTCGAAAGACGCTCCCCAGCGGTCCGTGATGCGGGCCGTGCCGGCGTGCTGGCGCAACCGCCGATGAGTGTGAGGGATGGTCGAGAACGGCCCCTGGTGCCGCAGCGCGTGCAGCCGTCGTGTCGGGTGTTCGACGATGCGCACGGCTGGCGCGGCGACGCCGTCATCGGGTTGAGGCAACGCATCGACATCGAGAATCGCCCGCACCATCTTTTGCTGGAATGCGCGCGGCGACTGTCCGGTGAACTGGCCGAAGGCGCGCGTGAAGGCCTGCGGGCTTTCGTAGCCCACGGCCAGCGCGACCTGCGTGATGCTCTGGTCGCCGGCTTCCAGCAGCCGGGTGGCGAGCGCCAGTCGTACGCGCCGCACTGTGGCCGCCACGGTTTCTCCGGCCACGCTCGCATAGACGCGGTGGAAGTGGAAGGGCGAGAAGTGCGCGAGCCGCGCGAGGTCTTCGAGCCGGTGCTCAGCCATCGGATCGGCAACGATGGCCGCGACGGCGCGCGCCACGCGGGCGCGGTAGTCCTGCTCGATCCGGCGGCTGCTTTCCATGCGCGCGAGTGTGCGCCTTTCATGCGAGGGGCACTTAGCCGACTTTGCTCACATGGGCCAGCGGAGCAACCAAAGAAAAAGCCCGCTGTCCGTAAAGACAGCGGGCTCTTCAGAGGCCTTGCGGCTTGATGGTGGCTCCTCGACCTGGGCTCGAACCAGGGACCTACGGATTAACAGTCCGGCGCTCTACCGACTGAGCTATCGAGGAACAAGCCTTAAATTATATGCAATGGATTTGCCGATCTCGGCGCTTCGACTGCATTTTTTGCATCGATGCGACGATTGCCTGCAAGAAACACCGCGCACCACTTCAAATGAAATGCCCCGCTACCTTGTGGGTAGCGGGGCATCCAGAGGCCTTGCGGCTTTGTGGTGGCTCCTCGACCTGGGCTCGAACCAGGGACCTACGGATTAACAGTCCGGCGCTCTACCGACTGAGCTATCGAGGAACAAGCCTTAGATTATAGCGTCATTTTTTATGACTTTCGGCAACGCGTTCAAAGTGCAACGCTCAGCCCCAGACGCAGCGTGCGCGGCGCGCCAGGGAACAGGTAGACATGCCCGAACTGGTAGGGCGATTCCTTCCAGTAGCGGCGATCGAACAGGTTGTCGACCGACAGCGTCCAGCTCGCGTTCGCGCCGCGCAGCTTCGTGTCGTAGCGCAGCACGGCATCGACGCGCGTCCACGAGGGCAGCGTGATCGAGCCATCAGGCAGCACGTTGCGGCGGCCTTCGTACGAGAGCTGTCCCGCAACCTCGAGGCCCGGCACCGATGCGAAGCGGTAGGCGGTCTGCGCGCGCAGCACCTGCTTGGGCACGTTCGTGGGCGACTGCCCGTTGAGCGCCGGATCGGCGGTGCTGCCGCGCCGCTTCGCATCGATCAGCGTCACGCTGCCACCGATGCGCCAGGGCCCCTGGTTCCACTGCGCACCCGCTTCGAGACCACGATGCACCGCCTTGCCGTCGTTGCGCACCTCGCACAAGCCGCTGCACAGCTCCATGTTGGTCAGCGGCCGCGAGATGTCGAACCATGCGAGCTGCCAGTTGAAGGCGTCGTTGCCGCCCTTGAGGCCAAGCTCCCACTGACGCGAGCGCAGCGCGGGCAGGGCCTGCCCCGCGTTGCTGTACTGCGAGATCCTGTTCGGCACCACCTGCGACTCGACGCCGCGTCCCCAGCTCGCATAGGCCAGCAGCTCCGGCTGGAAAGCGTAGCTCGCCGCTATCCACGGCGTGGTCACGTCCTGCTTGTAGCCGGTCGGATTCGAGCCGTCGTTGCCGATGCTGCTGCGGTCGAGCCGCGTATGGCGCGCGCCGAGCCACGTGGTGAAGCGCTCGTTCCAGCGGATCGCGTCCTGCACAGAGAACTCGGTCGATCGCTCGTCCCGGTTGGTCTGCGGCGTGGTGGCATCCGGCGCCGGCGGCACGACGGCCGTGCCCCAGATGTTGCCGGTCCCCGCGTAGTTGTAGGCCTGGTTGTCAAAGCGGTTGCGCACGCGGCTTTGCAGCAGCCCGAAGCCGAGCTCGTGCCGCACGCTGCCCGTCGTCACGTTGCCCTTGAGGTTGATGCTGCCGGCCGTCAGCGTGCGGCGCTCGTTGTCGCTGCGGAAGTCGTAGAAGTCGAAGGTGCCGTCGGAGCAGTAGCGGTCGTAGTTGCCTTCGGCGCCGCAGCCGAAGGCATAGGCCAGTCGGTCGTCGCTCTTCAGC
The DNA here is from genome assembly GCF_041154425.1 of Variovorax sp. V15. Lineage (NCBI taxonomy): Bacteria > Pseudomonadati > Pseudomonadota > Betaproteobacteria > Burkholderiales > Comamonadaceae > Variovorax > Variovorax sp. V15. The sequence continues at coordinate 3,704,845 of NZ_AP028659.1, read as the reverse complement.
CGCTGCTGGCCGATCTGCGCGCTCCAGCGCCAGTCGGCGTTCAGCGCCTGGCTGAAGCGCACCGTGCCCGTGAGCGCCTTGAACACCGAGGGCTGCGACCACGGCTGGTTGTTGAGGTTGATGCGCGGATCCACCGGCGCCGGCAGCACGCTACCCAGCAGGCTGTAGCCGTTCTGGCTCGGCTGTGTCTTGCGGCTCTGCTCGATCTCGAACTCCAGCACCGAGTCGCGCGTGATGCGCCAGTCGGCCGCGAGCGAGAACAGGTTGCGGTTGCCGTCGAGGTTGTGCGTCAGCGGCCTGAGGTTCTCGCTCGCCACGTTGAGCCGGTAGCCGAACTGCCGGTTCTCGCCGAAGCGCCCTCCGAGGTCGATGGCGCCGAGCACGCTGCCGCGGCTGGTGGTCTCGATGCGCACCGTGCGCAGGTCCTGTTCGGTGGGCCGCTTCACGACGTAGTTGACCAGCCCGCCCGGCGCGCTGGTACCGGCCTGTATGCCGCTTGTGCCGCGCAGGATCTCGACGCGTTCCTTGTTGTCGAGCGGAATCGAAGTCTCGGCGCTGATCGGCAGGCCCTCGCGCCGGTAGTTGAAGCGGTTGTCGAGCACGAAGCCGCGCACCGTGAGGTAGTCCCAGTAGCCGGCGGAGTTGTAGGCGTCGGTGACGGAAGCGTCGAACTGCGTCAGATCGGCGAGCCGGCGCGCGCCGCTGGCCTGCAGCTGCTTGCTGTCGATCACCGTGGCCGAGATCGGCAGCTCGCGCAGCGGCACGTCGCCGAAGCCGCTCACGTCGGCCTGGGGCGCGGCCGTGCCTTCGCTGACGGTGATCTCCGGCAGCGCGGATTGCTGCTGCGCATGCGCTGAACATGCCGCCGCGAAGAGCATGGCTGCCAGCGCACGCGAGACGGGAGACAGCCGATGCCGGCCGGAAGAATCGAAGGGAAGCTCTGTCTTTTTCATTCTGTTCATTTGCCCGCAGCGGCATCGATGGCCGCGATCCATTCCGCGGCCGTGGCTTCCGGGGCGTCGGCCGCGACGAGCGCGCGCACCACGGCGATGGAACCCACGCCGGTCGCCAGCACCTCCGGCAGCCGCACCGCATCGATGCCGCCGATGCCGACCTGCGGATAGCCGCGCAGCAGCCGCGCATAGGCGCCCAGCCGCGCCACGCCCTGCGGTGCGGTCGCCATCTTCTTGAGCGTGGTCGGATACACCGCGCCCATGGCGATGTAGCTCGGGCTCACCTTGTCGGCGCGCACCATCTCCGCATAGCCGTGCGTGCTGACGCCAAGGCGCAGGCCGGAGGCGCGAAGTTGCGCCAGTTCGTCTGGCGAGAGCGCGTCGAGATCCTCCTGGCCGAGGTGGATGCCGTAGGCACCGGCCGCGATGGCGGCCCGCCAGTGGTCATTGATGAAGAGCAGCGCACCGGTACCTCGCACCTCCTCGACGGCCGCTTGAACTTCGCGCTCGATGGCCGCGCTGTCGTCCGACTTGAATCGCAGTTGCACCGTCGGCACACCCGCGCGCGCCATGCGGCCGACCCACTTCGCATCGGGCAGCACGGCATAGAGGCCGAGCCGTTCTGGGCAGGGCGGAAATGCGTCGTCGCGCGCGGTGGGCGGAAAGGGGCGCATGCCGAAGTCCTCCGGCGCGTCGGGCCACAACGCAGCATCGAAGCTGCTCAGGCGCTGTGTCTGCGCGGTCCATGCGAGGGCCAGGCATTCGGCGTCGATCTCGATGAAGCCGAGCGCGGAACACGCGCGCTTGGCGCCGCGATACACCGGATCGTCGGAAGAGAAGTTGGGCGCGCTCACCGGCGCCGACGTGATCGCGCCGAAGCGCAATCCGTGCGCAGCGACGATGGCCTGCGCGATGGCGCCGGAGTCGAATGTGGTGCTCATGATTCGTGGTGCCAGAAAGGCGTGCCGAGCACGGGCGTGCTGGGTTGCGCGGCCTCCTGCGCGGCCATGGCGCCGGCGCGATGCGCGCTGCGCCCGGCCTGCACTGCGTCGGCGAAGGCGCCGGCCATTGCGACCGGGTCCTGCGCCAGCGCGACGGCCGTGTTCAGCAGCACCCCGTCGTATCCCCACTCCATCACCTGGCAGGCGTGCGAAGGCAGGCCCAGTCCAGCGTCCACCAGCATCGGCACCTTGAGCCGGTCGCGCAGCACCTGCAGCGCGTAGGGGTTGACCGGTCCGCGGCCGGTGCCGATGGGCGCGGCCCAAGGCATCACCGCCTGGCAGCCGACGTCGACCAGGCGCTGGCACAGCACGAGGTCCTCGGTGCAGTAGGGCAGTACCTTGAAGCCCTCGCGGATCAACTGCGAGGCCGCGTCGACCAGGTTCAGCGTGTCGGGCTGCAGCGTGTAGTCGTCGCCGATCAGCTCCAGCTTGATCCACGGCGTGTCGAACAGCTCGCGCGCCATCTGCGCGGTGGCGACCACCTCCTGAATGCTGTGGCAGCCGGCGGTGTTGGGCAATACCGGCACCGCGAGCTTGCGCAGCAGCTCCCAGAAGCCGTTGCCGAGCTCGCTGTTGCCCGAGCCCTGGCTGGCCGTCTGCCGGCGTAGCGAGGCAGTGAGCATTGCGGGCTTCGCGCGCTTCACGGCGGCTTCGAGCAGGTCGGGCGACGGGTAGCGCGCGGTGCCCAGCAGCAGGCGGCTGTGGAAGGTCTCGCCGTAGAGCACCAAGGGGTCGTTCGGGGTCGTCATTTCTGTTGTCTCCATCAATCAGCCGCCCGTCACGGGGCGGATCACTTCGACGCGGTCTTCGGGTTTCAGCGCGCGCGTGGCGTAGGCCGAGCGCGGCACGAATTCGCGGTTCACGGCCACCGCGAAGGGCGGCGTGGCCTCCAGCGCGGCCAGCGCGTCGGTCAGCATCGCCTGGTCGGGCAGGGTGAAGGGCTTGTCGTTGATCAGGATGTTCATCGTCATGTGTCTCGGGTCTCCATGCCGAAGCTCTCCGCAAGGGGCGAGCGGCCCTGCGTCAGCACCTCCATCGCCGCGTCGAGCATCGCGGGCGCGATCATGAAACCGTGGCGGTACAGGCCGTTGATCTGCAGCACGCGCGGTTGCGGCAGGCGCAGGGCAGGGAGGTTGTCGGGCAGCGTGGGCCGGCACTGCGTCGCGATCTCGACGATGCGCGCCTCGGCGAAGCCGCTGTGCACCGCATACGCGGCACTCAGCAGTTCGAGCGTGGAGCGCACGCTGGCGGGCGACATGTCGTCCGACTCGATCTCGGTCGCGCCGATCACGAACAGGTTGCCCGGCTTGGGCGCGATGTAGAGCGGGTAGCGCGGATGCACGAGGCGCGTCGGTCGCTTCAGGCTCACCTCGGGCGCATGCACGCGGATCACCTCGCCGCGCACACCACGAAGAGCATTCCACTGCGGACGGGCGCCGAGGCCGCGGCAGTCGATTACCCAGTCGGGCTGGCCTGTCGTTCCGGGCGAGAAGTCCGAAGGCGTACGCGGCGATTGCCAGTGCAGCGTGACGAGAGGGCTGCTCTCGAGCGTGGCGAGCAGCGAGGCCAGCAGCGCGCGATTGTCGAGCTGGCCTTCGCCCGGAAGGAACAGGCCCTGAGCGAAGCGCTGGCCCAGCGAGGGCTCCAGCGTGGCGATCGCGCGAGCGTCGACGGATTGCATCGGCGCCAGCTCGGGCACCTGCGCACCGGTGTTCGCGAGCACGCGGGCGAGCCGCGTTGCTTCGGCCGCGTCCTGCCGATGCCAGAGCACCAGCGTGCCTTCGCGCTGGAAGAACACGGGCTGTGCCAGCGGCGCGAGCAGCTCCGGCCAGCGCGCGAGCGCGTGCTGCCCCATGCGCACGACAGACACCGGTGCGACGGCCGATTCGGCCAGCGGCGCCAGCATCGCGGCGGCCACGCGCGCGGCAGCGCCTTCGGCCTCGGCGCTGCCGGCCTCGAACACATCGACCTTGCACCCGGCGTGCGCCAGCGTCACCGCCATCAGCCGGCCCATGAGGCCTGCGCCGAGGATGGCGACCGAGTCGAAAGGAAGGCTCATGCCAGGGCTCCTTCGCGTCGCCGATAATTTTCGGCATGACCCAAGAGCCCACTCAGCGCTACGCACGCGTGCTTTCCATCGCCGGTTCCGACAGCGGTGGCGGCGCCGGCATCCAGGCCGATCTCAAGACCTTCGCCGCCCTGGGCTGCTACGGCATGACGGCCATCACTGCGCTCACCGCGCAGAACACGCTGGGCGTCTCGGGCATCCACGGCGTGCCGCCCGACTTCCTCAAGGCGCAGATCCAGGCCGTGGTCGAAGACATCGGCGTCGATGCCGTCAAGCTCGGCATGCTGCACGCGCCCGAGGTGGTCGAAGTGGTGGCCTGGGCCATCGACCGCTACCGGCTGAAGAACGTGGTGCTCGACCCCGTGATGGTCGCCACCAGCGGCGATCGCCTGATCGCGGCCGAGACGGTGCAGGTGCTGGTGCGCGAGCTGTTCCCGCGCGCCGTGGTCGTCACGCCCAATCTCGACGAAGCCGCCTTGCTGATCGGCCGTGCCATCGAAGGCGTGGATGCACTCGACGGCGCGGCCGACGAACTGCTGGCGCTCGGCGCGAAGGCCGTGCTGCTCAAGGGCGGCCATCTGCCGGGCAACCAAGTGGTCGATGTGCTGCTGCAGGCCGATGGCGAACGCAAGCGACTGGCCTCCGGCCGCATCGAAAGCCGCAACCTGCACGGCACCGGATGCACGCTGTCGTCCGCCATTGCCGCGCACCTTGCGCTGGGCGCGACGCTGCCCGAGGCGGTCGAGAGGGCGCGCGCCTACATCCTCGGCGCGATGGCTGCAGGTGCAGACGTGAAGATCGGCGCGGGTCATGGCCCGCTCAACCACGGCTTTGCGCCAGTGCCGACGCACCGGCTGCCGTTGAAGGCCGGCTGAGCCAGGCCAGCGCGAAAGTCGCGGCCAGTGTCGGCAGCGCGGAGCCGAACTGCGGTGCCCACTTGGCAAGCGCGTGATACGCGGCGATGCCCGCGATCCAGATCAGTGCCGCGCCGAAGTCGATTTTGCGCCGCGCGCCTTGCGGCGATACCGCCTCGCCGCTGCCCAGCCGGCCGATGATCACCCCATACAGCGGCACGAACACCGAACTCAGCAGCAGCAGGAAGGGCTCCAGCGTGTGCATCGGCAGCACCAGCGCCAGCGCGATGCACAGGGCAGCCAGCAGCAGGCCCCAGCGCTTCACGCTCCAGCGCGGCAGCAGGCTGTGCGTGGAGACCGAGCCCGAGTAGACGTCGCCGTACGCGTTGTCGAGCTCGTCGATGAGGATGAGGCCCAGCGCCACCAGGCCGCCCTGGGCCAGCAGCAGCGCGGTGACGAGGCCCGTGCCCGGTTCGGCCACGCTCACCACCATCACGCCCAGCGCATAGCACCAGACGTTCGCGACCGCGTAGCCGATCCAGGTGCCGCCGAATGCGCCGCCGAGGCCGCCGGAACTGCGCTTGCCGTGCCGCGCATAGTCCGCCACCAGCGGCAGCCACGACACCGGCATCGCGATCACCAGGTCGAGCGCACTGAACATGCCCATCGTGCCGTCGCCGGGGCGCGCCCAGAAGGCGTCCAGCCCCTTGGCCTGCAGTTGCGCCGCGAACTGCCACGTGAGCCACAGCAGCGACAGCACCACCAGCGGCAGCCCGAACCGGCTCACGAAGCGCCGCACCAGCTTCACCATCGAGCCGGCGAGCAGCGCCAGCAGCACCGCGCCCCACAGCAAGGTCGTCAGCACGCCGCCCCAGAAGCTGCCCAGCGCCGGCCCCACCACCGTCTGGCCGATGGCCTGCGTGCCTTCGCGCATCACCACGAGTTCGAAGGTGGTCCAGCCCACCAGCTGCACGATGTTGAGCAGCACCGGCAGCCGCGCGAAGGCACTGCCGTAGGTGGCGTGCATGAGGCCGGCGCTCGCCAGGCCGCTCTGGCAGCCAAGCCGCGCGGTCCAGGCCAGCAGGCCCGCGCCGATGCAGGAGCCGAGCACGATGGCGATCGCCGCGTCGCGCGTGCCCACGGCCGGCACCAGGTAGGCGCCGATCTGCATCACAAGCAGCCCCACGCCGAGGCTGAACCAGAGCGAGGCATGGTCGTGCCAGCCGAACACGCGCCGCGAGGCGGGCAGGGGCGTCAGCGCCTCGTTCGAGACGCCAGCGGCATCGTTGTTCTTGTCGTCGTGTGCCATCCGTTTGCTCCAGTGCAAAAGGTTTGGCAGGTGGGCGAGGCCCCAGTGGCGCGGCTTTCACGCGAGAAGGCGCGAGAGGCCACCGGACCAGCTTCCCTGCGCGAGGATTACCTCAATCAGGTTCAAAGGGACTTTCTCAGCCGGACGGCAAGCCGCCCAACACCCCTAGCAAGTACGCCGCGGCAAACCCGTGGCGCGGAGCCGATTTTATGCGGGGCCGGGAAGCCGCGACGCCAGGCATGCCTTTGCGGGCAGGGAAAACCCTCGGCATGCGGATGCGCCGCGCGAGAATCGACCGCCGAGGAAAACGACGGCAGAAGAAACGGGAGCGCATGCCGATAAGCGTGCAGAAACAAGAAATGAAGAGGAGCTTGCATGGTCGATGAGGATTTCAAGGGCACCCGCCTCAGGCGGTTCAGGGTCGACGTGGGGACCATCATCTGCGCGGTGGCGCTGGTGCAGTCGCTGCTCCTGGTGGCCTTCGGCTACTGGGCCGCCGAGAGGCTGGTGTCGAGGCTCGGCACCGCCGCGCACAAGATCAACCACGACCGGGTCGAGGACAGCGTGCTCGCCTTCCTTGCGAAGACCGAGGCGGCGATCCGTGCGATCGCCGATTCGCCCAGCGTCCATGTCTGCGGCGAAGATGGCGAGCAGACCGCCGAGATGCTCTGGACGCTGCTGGAGCAGACGCCGGAAATCGACAGCATCAACGTGGCCACCGACCACGGCCACGTGCTGATGGCGGTGCGCTACCCGGTGCCGGCCATCCGCCAGGTGCTGCGCGCCGACGGATTCAGCACCGAGACCTGGCACTACAAGGACTCGCCGGACCGGGACGGCGGCGACGCGAAGCAGCGTTTTGCGACAACATCGATCTCGGCCTACCGCAGCGATTTCGATCCCGAGAAGCGCACCTGGTACCTGGAGGCCATGAAGGCGAAAGGACCGGTGTGGACCCAGCCATTCATGATGAGCGACTCGCAGGAGCTGGCCGTCGGGCACGCGCGGCCTTCGGCGCGCGCCGACGACGAAGGGCACAGGCGGGGACTCGTGGTCGATGCCAACGTGTCGCTGGGGCATCTGTCCAGGCTCGTGGGTGCCTTCGGTGCGCAGGGCCATGGCGAGAGCGCCCTGATGAGTTCGGACCACCACGTGATCGCGCGCAGCGACCATCCCGATCCGGTGCGCGAGCTGGAGTCGCCCGACAGCGGCGTGCTCGGCGCCATCCATGCGCACATGCTCTCGGTCAGCACGGCAGGCGGAGCCGACGACCAGGCCTTCTCCATCGAGCACGAAGGCAGTCGCTACCTCGTGCAGACCTCGCACCTGCCGCACACCCGGTGGCAGCTCGTGAGCTGGGAGCCCGAGGAGCTGCTGCTCGGTGGCCTGCAGCGCTCGGTGCTCTGGTCGCTGGCGCTGACGGTCAGCTTCCTGGCGCTGGCGCTCATCATTTCGCTGCGGCTGTCGAAGCTGGTGACCGGGCCCATCGAGAACCTCTCGCGCGTCGCGCGCCGCATCGGGCGGCTGGAACTCGACGATCTGCCGATCGAGCCGAGCCGGGTGCTCGAGGTGCAGCACCTCAACCAGGCGCTGGACGAATCCGCGCGCAGCCTCAAGGCCTTCAGCAAGTTCGTGCCGGTGGACATCATCCGGCAACTCGTCGCGGAAGGGCACGCGCTGGGGCCGAGCGGCTCGCCGAAGCGCATCACCGCGATGTTCACCGACGTGGAGGGCTTCACCAGCATCTCGGAGTCGATGCCGGCCGAGGTGCTCGTGCGCCAGCTCACCGAGTACTTCAATCTCGCCGCCGGCATCTTCGCGCGTCACGGCGGCGTGATCGACAAGTTCATGGGCGACGGCATCATGGTGCTGTGGGGCGCACCCACCGAACTCGAGGATGCTGAGTACCGCGCCTGCCTCGCGGCGATCGAGCTGCATGCCGAGATGAACGCGCTCAACGAGAAGTGGCGCGCCGAGGGCCTGCAGGAGTTCCGCACGCGCGTGGGCATCCACACCGGCCATGTGATCGCGGGTGTGCTCGGCTCGAGCAACCGCCTGTCGTACACCGCCATCGGCGACGCGATCAATGCGGCGAGCCGCATCGAGGGTGCCAACAAGGAGCTGGGCACGCGCACGCTGATCTCCGAGGCCACCTTCGAGGGGTTGGGCGGCCGGCTCGCCACGCGCCGCATCGAAGAGCTCGCGGAGCTGCGCGGCCGGCAGACGCGCATGGTGCTCTACGAGCTGCTACAGATCGAGCATCAGCCGGGCTGAACGGGCCCGCGAGCAGCAGGGCAGGAACTGGTCGTTGGCGGCCTGCTCCTCGGGCGTGAGATAGAGGTCGCGGTGCTCGACCTCGCCCTGCAGCACGCGCGTAAGGCAGGTGCCGCACACGCCCTGCGCGCAGGACACGGGGATGTCGACACCCTCGGCCGCCAGTGCGTCCACCACGCTGAGCGAGGCTGGCACGCGCACCACGCGGCCCGAACTGCGCAGCTCGACTTCGAACTCGCCTTGTTCGCCTGCCGGCTGCATCGCGCCCGAGAAGTATTCGAAGTGCACCTGGGCGTCCGGCCATTGCAGGTCGCGTGCCATGGCTCGCACCGCATCGAGGAAGCCCTGCGGGCCGCACACGTAGATGTGCCTGCCGGGTGCCGGGCGGCCGATGGTCGCGGCGAGATCCAGCCGTTGCGTGGGCGGACCGTCGTCATGGTGGAAGAACACCCTGTCGGCGAAGTCGCTGCCTTCCAGCCGACGCCGGTAGGGCGCCCGCGCGGCGGTTCGGCTGCAGCAGTGCAGCGCGAAATCGGCACCCAGCGAGGCCAGCCGCTGAGCCATCGACAGCAGCGGGGTCACGCCGATGCCGCCGGCCAGCAGCAGGCTGTGCGCGGCGCCTTCGTCCAGCGGAAAGTGGTTGCGCGGCGGGCTGATGTTCAGCACCGCGCCTTCATGCACCGCATCGTGCATCGCGAGGGAGCCGCCGCGTGAGGCGGCGTCGCGCAGCACACCGATCTCGTAGTGCTCGTCTTGCCCTGGCAGGTTGCACAGCGAATACTGGCGCACCAGCCCGCCGGGCAGCGACACGTCGATGTGCGCGCCTGGCGCGAAGCCCGGCAGCGGCGCGCCGCTGGCCGAGACCAGCCGGAAGCTGGCCACGTCCTCGGCCTCGACCGTCTTGCGCGCCACCCGCACGGCGATGGGCTGGCCCGCGATGGACGCCGCTGCGCTCATTCGCTCACGATGAAGTTTCCGGCGTCGAAATGCACGGGCGGCGGTGCCGGGTCGAAGCTCACGCCCGCCGGATCGCGCCCCTCGCGCACCGCATCGAGCTGGCGCTGCAGCAGCCGGCGCAGCATCACGATGCCGCGGTCGGAGGTGGCCAGGTGCTCTTCCGAATGCGCGGTGATCGCGCCCTGGCTCACCTGCGCTTCGTAGTCGCCCGGGAAGGCGCGGTGCTCGGCCTCGGTCAGTTCTTCCCACAGCTTGCCGTTCAGGCGCGAGCGCACGCGGGCCAGGTCGCCCGGCGTCTTCACGCGGCCCACGGTGTAGATGCGGAAGCTGTGGTCGTCGATGGGCAGCACCCAGCCGATGGACTCCACCCGGCCGTAGGCCGCCACGCGCGGGTTGGGCACCACGCGCAGCGTGGGCAGCACCGGACCCGCCACGCGGCGGAAGACGCTGCCGTCCTCCAGCTTGCGTATCGAGATGATCTTCACGCCGGTGTCGGTGCTCTCGAAGGTCACGTCGGGCATCTGGCCCATCAGTGCCACGAACTGCGTGCCACTGAAGCTGCCGTGCAGCACCGGCACGTGGAAGGGATCGGCCACGTTCTCGTAATGCTGCAGCCAGTTGCACGGAATGATCTGCGGCCCGCCGCCGCCGATGCTGTTGCCGTCGGCTTCCAGCGTCTCGCCCTCATCCAGCGTCTCCAGGCAGTCGTAGCGCGGCAGCACCGGCTTTTTCTCGGCCGGGCCGAGGTAGGCCCAGATCAGCCCGTACTGTTCCTGCACCGGATACCAGGGCTGGCGCACGCGGCCCCGGCTGCGCGCGCCGCCGTCGGGCTCGCAGGGCTGGTCGACGCAGTGGCCCTGCACGTCGAACATCCAGCCGTGGTAGCAGCAGCGGATGCCTTCTTCCTCGACGCGCCCGTAGTAGAGCGAGGCGCCCCGGTGCGCGCAGCGCCAGTGCACGAGGCCCGCTCGGCCCTTCCTGTCGCGAAACAGGATGAGGTCCTCGCCCAGCACGCGCACCTGGCGTGGCGTGTCAGTGGCGTCGGCGGCAAGGCCGATCGGGTGCCAGTAGCGGCGCAGCAGCTCGCCCATGGGCGTGCCGGCGCCGACCTCGGTCAGCTCTGGCTTGTGGCTGGGCGGCTTACGGCCGTAGGCGGTGCCGGTATCGAAGGCGATCGGCTGCCATTCGGCAGCAGGGGATGCGGATGCGACGGTGCTCATTCGGGAGTGACTCCTGCGGCCTTGATCAGGTCCGCGACACGGGGAAAGTCGGCCATGTAGCTGGCCCTGAACTCGGCGGGCGTGCTGCCTAGCGGCTCGAATCCGAAGCCGGCCAGGCGCTCCTGGATATCGGGCATCTTCGTGATCTCGCGCAGCGCGCTCGACCATTCGTCGAGCACGGGCCGAGGCGTCTTCGCGGGGGCATACACGCCGATCCAGCTGTCGAGGTCGAAACCGGGAAAGCCCTGTTCGGTGAAGGTCGGCACGTCGGGCATCGAGCGCACGCGCTGGCGCCCGGTGATGCCCAGGACCTTGATGCGCCCGGCCTGCGCGAGGCCGCGCGCAGTCGCCGGATTGGCCCAGGCCACGCCCAGCGCCTCGCCGAACATGTCGTTGTGCGCCGCGGCCTCGGCCTTGTAGGGCACATGCACAAGATCGAGCTTGTTCTGTCGCGCCAGCAGCTCGCCGAACAGATGCGCGTTGGAGCCGTTGCCCCAGGTGCCGTAGGAGATGCCGGGATGCGCCTTGGCATAGGCCACGAACTCGCGCACGTTCGAGAACGGCGCCGAGGCGCGCGCGATCAGCATCGGCCCGCCGGTGGCCAGCTGCGACAGCGGCTCGAAGTCCTTCACCGGGTCGTAGGGCAGCTTCGGCTGCAGCACCACGTTGTTGATGTGCGTGAGCGGCAGCGTCAGCAGCACGGTGTAGCCGTCGGGCGCAGCCTTGGCGACGGTGTCGGCGGCGATGGTGCCGCTCGCGCCCGGCTTGGCCTCGACGATCACCGGCTGGTTCCAGCGCGCCTTGAGCTTTTCGGCGTAGACGCGGGCGATGGTGTCCATCGGGCCGCCGCCGGAGCCGAAGGGGATGATGCGCACCACGCGGCTCGGAAAGTGCGGCGTCTGCGCGAAGGCCGGCAGGGCGAGTGCCGCGAGGCCCGCGCCGAGGGTGCTGAGCGCGCGGCGGCGTGTGGCCTCGCCGGGCGGCGAGGGTCTGAACCGATTCATCGTGTCTCCAGTCGTGATGTACTTGTGCGCTCGACGATACGGACAGCCCGCCCCGCGGGCAATTCGAAGCTTTTGATATGAGATATGGCCCAACGTGATATCCGCAGCCTCGACGTCGGCATGCTGCGGACCTTCGATGCGCTGATGCGCGAGCGCAGCGTGTCGCGCGCGGCGACCCGGCTCTTCCTGAGCCAGCCTGCGGTGAGCGCCTCGCTCAACCGGCTGCGCGATACCTTCGGCGATCCGCTCTTCACCCGCACCGCGCACGGCGTGGAGCCCACCGCCCGCGCGCAGGCCCTGGCCGGGCAGGTAGAGCGCGTGCTGGCCGACCTGTCGGCGATGCTCGAGCCCGGCGAGGGCTTCGACCCGGCCGGGTCGCAGCGCATCTTCCGCATCTCGGGCGGCGACTACGCGAGCCACCTGCTGCTGCCGAGGCTGGCCAACGAGCTGGTGGCCTGCGGCTCGCGCGTGCGCATCTACTGGGAGACCAGTTCCTTCCTCACGCTGACCGAGCGGCTGCGCAAGGGCGACTTCGACATCGCCGTGCTGCCGCGGCTGCAGCCGCCGAGCGACTGCGAATCGGAGTTGCTGTACGAGGACCGCTACGTGGTCGCGGTGCGGCTGGGCCATCCGACGATGACGCAGCAAGCCACGCTCGACGACTTCTGCGAGGCGCCGCACGTGTTCCTGGGCTACGGCAGTTCGGCACTCGACGATCTCATCGACCAGGTGCTGGCGCGGCTGGGCCGCACGCGCACTATGAGCGTGGCCATGACCAGCTTCGGCCAGATCGTCGACCTGCTGGCGCAGACCGACCATGTCGCCGTGATGCCGCTGCGCGTGGCCGAGCGCTTCAGGCATCTGCTCGCGGTGCATCCACTGCCCTTCGAACTGCAGGGCTACCGCTCGGTGGTGTGCTGGAACCGGCGCTCCAACTCCGACGCCGGCCTGCTTTGGCTGAAGGACGCGCTGCTGCGCATCGGGCGCGACGCGCCGGCCGAAGGCGCTGCCGCTAGCGGGCTCTGATCCGGCGCGCGAAGGCTTCGAGCCCGTCGATGGTGATCTGGATATGGCGCTCGAAGCTGCTGTCCAGCGGCACCGTCGTGCCGTTGTCCCAGCGCAGGATGAAGGCCTTGTTTGCCAGCTGAGCGAGATTGCGCGTGAGTACCGGGTGGTCGAGCGGACGGATCGTGTGCACGCGTTCGCGCAGCTCCTCGGCCCAGGCCTGCGTGTTGTCGGCGGGCAGGGGCGAGAACTCCATCGTCAGGAAGCCCAGCATCGCGGCGACCACGCAGTTGTAGGCCTCCAGCAGCGCTTCGTCTTCGAAGCCGGCGTCGGCCAGCGTGGCGAGGATGCCTTCGACCAGCTCCATCGGCAGGCTGCCGTTGGACACCAGCTGCGCGCCCAGCAGCTGCGCCACGTTCGGATGGCGCCGTACGGTGGCGCGGCAGCGGCGGAAGAGTTCGGCGATCCAGTCCTTCCAGACGAGCTTGCCGGGCGGCGGCGCGACCTCGGCCATGACCAGCGCCGCCACTTCGGCCAGCAGTGCCTCGCGCGTGCTCACGTGCCAGTGCACGGTGGCCGGGTAGACGTCGAGCCGGGCCGCCACCTCGCGCATGCTGAAGGCGCCCAGGCCGAATTCGTCGATCTGCGCGAGCGCCTCCTCGGCGATGCGCTGCTTCGTCAGGCCACCGCCGCCGGAGGGGCGGCCGGCAGTGCGGGGTTTCGGTGGCTTGGGGGGCGATTGCTTCGTCATGGTTGCAGCCATTGTGCGGCAGTCGGGTTGACTGTATAAACAAAATAAATTGAGCATCGAACAATAAATCGCGCTGCATGCGACGGGCGCACAACCTACGAAGGACATCGCCATGGCGCACGCCGACATCGACCAGGCCCTCGCAGCAGCGCACCGCCGCTTCACCGAAGGCAATCCCGCCAGCCTGCGCCAGTTCGAGGCGCAGGCGCGCTACATGCCAGGCGCCAACAGCCGTTCGGTGCTGTTCTATGCGCCGTTCCCGCTGACCATCGCGAAAGGCGAGGGTGCGACGCTGTGGGACGCCGACGGCCACCGCTATGCCGACTTCATCGCCGAGTACACGGCCGGCGTCTACGGCCATTCGGCGCCAGAGATCCGGGAGGCCGTCGCCGAGGCGATGAACAGCGGCATCAACCTCACAGGCCACAACCTGCTCGAAGGCCGGCTCGCCAGGCTCATCTGCGAGCGCTTTCCGCAGATCGAGCAACTGCGCTTCACCAACTCCGGCACCGAGGCGAACCTTATGGCGCTGACGGCGGCGCTGCACTTCACCGGCCGCCGCAAGCTCGTCGTGTTTTCGGGCGGCTATCACGGCGGCGTGCTGGGCTTCGGCGCCAAGCCGCTGCCGACGACCGTGCCCTTCGACTTCCTGGTGCTGCCCTACAACGACGAGCGGACCGCGCGCGAGCAGATCGACAGGCTCGGCCCCGAGATCGCCGCCGTGTTGCTGGAGCCGATGCAGGGCGCGGGCGGTTGCATTCCGGGCCGGCTGGAGTTCCTGCAGGCGCTGCGCGAATCGGCCACCCGCGTCGGCGCGCTGCTGATCTTCGACGAGGTGATGACTTCGCGCCTCGCGCCGCATGGGCTGGCGAACAAGCTGGGCATCCGCTCCGACCTGACCACGCTGGGCAAGTACATCGGCGGCGGCATGTCCTTCGGCGCTTTCGGCGGACGTGCCGACGTGATGGCGCTGTTCGATCCGCGCACCGGGCCGCTGGCCCATTCGGGCACCTTCAACAACAACGTGCTGACCATGGCGGCGGGCCATGCCGGGCTCACGAAGCTGTTCACGCCGGAGGCCGCGGGCGCACTGGCAGCGCGTGGCGATGCGATGCGGCAGCGGCTGAACGCACTGTGCGCAAGCGAGGGCGTTGCGATGCAGTTCGCCGGCATCGGCTCGCTGATGAACGCGCATTTCGTGGGCGGCGAGGTGCGCAGCACCGACGACCTTGCACCGGTCGACGCCCGGCTGCGGCAGTTGCTGTTCTTCCATCTGCTGAGCGAGGGCATCTACACCTCGCCGCGCGGCTTCGTGGTGCTGTCGCTGCCGCTGACCGATGCGGACATCGACCGCTACGTGGCCGCCATCGGCAGCTTCATCGGCGAATACCGGGCGCTGCTGCCCGGTGCCGCCAGGAACTAGCGGGAGCCGGCCACGCCCAGCAGCTCGTGCAGGCGGGTGCTGGTGGTCGTGTACTGCAGCGGAACGGCCTTGCCGGGAAACACGATGGCCGTGGCGCCCCAGGCAGCCAGCGTGGCCTCGTGGAAGCCGCAGACGATGAGCTTCTTCTTGCCCGGATAGGTGTTGATGTCGCCCACCGCGAACACGCCGCGTTCGCGGGTTTCGTACTTCTCTGTGTCCACCGGCACCTGCTTGCGCTCCAGCTCCAGCCCCCAGTCGGCGATGGGGCCGAGGCGCGGCGAGATGCCCAGGCAGGCGACCAGCGCGTCCAGCGGCAGATCGAGCGTGGTCGCGTCGGGCGTGGTGATCTGGAACTGCTTGCCGTCGAAGGCCGTGGGCTGGCCGACCTGGAAGGCCATCTTGCTCGCGGCCACGAGGGCGCGCATGGCCGAAACGGTGGCTTCCTCTGCCTGGAAGCCGTCGCGCCGGTGCACCAGCGTGACCTGCTTCGCGATGGCGGTGAGTGCAATGGCGGTTTCGAGCGCGATGTCGTCGCCACCGTTGACCACCACCGTCTGCCCGGCGAAGCGGTCCAGCGAATCAGGGTGATAGAAGAGCGAGGAGCCCTCGAATTGCGCGATGCCTTCGACCGCGATGCGCTTGGGCACGAAGGCGCCGACACCGGCCGCGATGAACACCGTTTTGGCGAGGAATGATTTGCCCGCCGAAGTGGTGAGAAGCAGCCGCCCGTCGGCCCCGCGTGCCAGGGTGGAAACCTGTTCGCCGAAATGGAATTGCGGCTTGAAAGGCGCCACCTGCTGCAGCAGCGACTGCGCCAAGTCGCGCCCGCTGGTCACGGGCGTGCCGGGGATGTCGTAGATGGGCTTGTCGCCATACAGCGCCACGCACTGGCCGCCGGCGGCGGGCAGTGCATCGACGATGTGGCAGGAGATTTCGAGCAGGCCCAACTGGAAGGCCTGGAACAGCCCCACGGGGCCGGCGCCGACGATCAGCGCGTCGGTCTCGATCGGGGAAACGGCAGGGGCGGCGGGCTGGTTCAGCGCACCAGCTCCCCGATCTTGTCCGTCTTGTCCTTCCACTCCTCGGCGTCGGGCAGGGCGGGCTTGCGCTTGGTGATGCTCTTCCAGCCGTCGGCCTGGGCCAGCTCGGCGTTGATCTTGATGAAGGCGATCTGGTTGGCCGGCAGGTCTTCCTCGGCGTAGATCGCGTTGACCGGGCACTCGGGGATGCACACCGCGCAGTCGATGCACTCGTCCGGGTCGATCACCAGCATGTTGGGACCTTCGCGGAAGCAGTCGACGGGGCAAACGTCCACGCAGTCGGTGTATTTGCAACGGATGCAGGCTTCGGAGACGACGTGGGTCATTTGTTTTCTGGCGTCAGTGGTGAGGTCGGGGAAAACCCGGGATTTTAGGCCTTTGCGGCGGAAGGCTGCACGAGCACGGCAGCGGCGGTCTTGTGGGAGGCCGTATCGACCAGCACCAGCGAGCCCAGGGCGCGCGATTGCGTGAAGGGCAGCACCGCCAGCGGCTGCTGCAGCGCCAGCACCACGTCGCCGATGGCGTTGGCCTCGATCTGCGTTGCGGCTTCCGATTCGAGCGTGGTGATGTTCACGCGATCGACGATGCGCGCGACCTTGGCCTTGACCCAGCGGTGGCCCTGCAGAGCCCAGTAGACGCGTCCCGCGACCAGCGGCTCGTCGTCGAGCCAGGCCACGGTGGCGGTGATCTCGCGCACCGGCTCGAAGGCGCCGGGCGCCAGCAGCCAGTCGCCGCGCGAGACGTCGACCTCGCGGTCCAGCACGATGCCGGCGCTGTGGCCCGCATGCACCGCCTTCGGCTGGCGCGTGTGGCTCAGCACTTGGGCGACGGTGGCGGTCTGGTTGCTCGGCAGCACGGTCACGCGCTGGCCCGGCTCCACGTGGCCCGAGGCGACGCGGCCCCAGAACACGCGGCGGCCCTGCGAGGTGTCGGCCGACGACGAGAACTTCTCGACCCACTGCACCGGGAAGGCGAAGGGCACGGCTTCGTCCTGCGCCGTCACTGGCAGGTCTTCCAGCAGCTCGAGCAGGCTGGGGCCTTCGTAGCCGACCCAGTCGGCATGGCGCGTGGCCACGTTCCAGCCCTTGAGCGCGGAGATCGGCACGATGGCCGCGACCTTCACGCCGGCCGCTTCGGCAAAGGCGTTCAGCGCGGTCGAGATGCGCTCGAAGGCAAGGCCGGCATCGCCGATGGCGTCGAGCTTGTTGATGGCGAAAACGATCGACTGCACGCGCAGCAGGTGGCACAGCAGCGTGTGGCGGCGCGTCTGCGGCAGCAGCTCGCGCTTGACGACGGTGCCGTCTTCCACCTCGGCGGCCCAGGCCAGCTTGGTCGCGTCGACCAGCACCACGGCCGCGTCGGCGGCCGAGGCGGCCGTGACCATATTGCGCGTGTACTGCTCATGGCCCGGCGCGTCGCCGATGATGAACTTGCGCTTGGCCGTCGAGAAGTAGCGGTACGCCACATCGATGGTGATGCCTTGCTCGCGCTCGGCCGAGAGGCCGTCGGTCAGCAGGGCCAGGTCGGTCTCGCCGCCGCGCTGCACGCCGGCGAGCTGGTCCTGCAGCACGGTCTTGCTGTCGACCAGCAGTCGGCCGATGAGCGTGCTCTTGCCGTCGTCGACGGAGCCGCAGGTGATGAAGCGCAGGGCGGTGCCGGTGTCGCCGTGGACTTCGGCGGGCGAGGCGTTTGAAATGACAGCAGCGTTCATTGAGTGATTCTCCAATTCGTGGAACACCGCGGAACCGGCTCTGCCGGGCCGCTGGTGTTGCCCCTTCGAGGGGGTGGGCGTAGCGACACGAAGTGCGCGAAGCCTGGGGGTGGGTCAGAAGTACCCGTCTTTCTTGCGCTTCTCCATGGAAGCTTCCGAAGTCATGTCGTCCATGCGGGTGGCGCCGCGCTCGCTCACGTCGACCGACAGCGTCTCGAGCACCACGTCGCTCGCGTCGGCCGCCAGGCTTTCCACC
Source organism: Variovorax sp. V15 (assembly GCF_041154425.1). Classification (NCBI taxonomy): domain Bacteria; kingdom Pseudomonadati; phylum Pseudomonadota; class Betaproteobacteria; order Burkholderiales; family Comamonadaceae; genus Variovorax; species Variovorax sp. V15. The sequence continues at coordinate 3,687,019 of NZ_AP028659.1, read as the reverse complement.
GGGCAGGTGGTGGTGATGTCGCCCACGGTGCGGAAGCGCACGTCGCGCACCTGCACCGTCTCGCCGTCGCGAGCGGGGGTCAGCCCGGTCACCGGCACCAGCAGGCCGCGGCGCTCCACCACTTCGCGCTTGTGCGTGTAGTAGATCGAAGGCAGGCCGACTTCCTCACGGGCGATGTACTGCCACACGTCGAGTTCGGTCCAGTTCGAGATCGGGAACACGCGGAAGTGCTCGCCCGGGGCGAGGCGGGTGTTGAACAGCGTCCACAGCTCGGGGCGCTGGTCCTTGGGCTGCCACTGGCCGAAGCTGTCGCGGTGCGAAAAGATGCGCTCCTTGGCGCGCGCCTTCTCCTCGTCGCGGCGGGCGCCGCCGATCAGCGCATCGAAGCGGAATTCTTCAATGGCTTCCAGCAGCGTCACCGACTGGTGCGCATTGCGCGACTCGCCGGGGTGCGCCAGGCGCACGGTGCCGCGCTTCATCGAGTCCTCGACGCTGCGCACGATCAGCTCGGCACCCAGTTCCTTCGCGCGACGGTCACGGTACTCCGTGACCTCGGGGAAGTTGTGGCCGGTATCGATCATCAAGAGCGGGTAGGGAATGCGCCCGACGCCGAAAGCCTTCTCCGCGCACTTCAGCAGCACCAGCGAATCCTTGCCGCCCGAGAACAGCAGGGTGGGGCGTTCGAAGGCGGCCGCCACTTCGCGCAGGATGAAGATGGTTTCTTCCTCCAGCGCGTCGAGGTGCGTGTTGGACAGGTGCGCCGGCGGCAGCAGCAGTTCGGTTTCGGTTCGGGCGTTCATCGGAGGATGGGGTGCTGGATGCGGTAGGTCGATGCGGTGCAGGGGCTCAGTGCGCGAGGTGCAGTCCGCACTCGCGGTTGTCTTCGCCCTTGGTCGGGTCGACGTAGTCGAAGTTGTTGGGCAGGCCGTGCTTCACGCAGTACTCGTGCAGGTCCTTGGAAGACCAGTGCAGCAGCGGCGCGACCTTGATCAGCCCGTCGGGGTTGATGCTGACCGGGTCCATCTGCGCACGCACGGCCGTGTCGGTGGCGCGCAGCGCGGTGAACCACACTTTCGGCGCCGTCTCGCGCAGGGCGCGCGCGAAGGGCTCCAGCTTCACCTCTTCGGTGAATGCGGCGTGGCGCGGGTCGTCCAGCGCGGGTGTCGGGCCTTCCACCGCCTCGCGATGGGCGCGCGAGCGGCGCGGCAGGTAGATGTGCAGGTCCAGGCCCAGCTGCTTCGTCACTTCGTCGGCGAAGCGGTAGGTGGCCTCGGTGTTGTAGCCGTTGTCCATCCACACCACCGGCACGTCGCGCTTCACCTGAGTGACCAGATGCAGGATCACAGCCTCGAAGGGGCGGAAATTGGTGGTGACGATGGCCGGCTGGCCCAGGCCGAGTGCCCAGTCCACCAGGCCCTGCGCGTTTCGGCCGAGTTCGGCGTTGATGCGTTCGATGTCGATGCTCATGTGCGGTGCTTTCCTGCGCTCTCAGTTGCCGGCCGCGAAGTGCGGCGCGGTCTTCACCGCGTCGCCCTGGTAGAAGGAAGCGAAGCGGTCGAACTGGCGCTGCGCGTCGGTGGCGTCCACGCCTTCCTTGAGCACGGCGCTGGAGAAGCCGGTGCGCTCCATCTGCACGAGCTGGTCGATCAGCACGTCGCCGGTGGCGCGGATGTCGCCGGTGAAGCCCAGGCGGCGGCGCAGCAGGAAGGCCTGGCTGTAGGCGCGGCCGTCGGTGAACTTCGGAAAGTGCAGGTCGATTCGCTCGATGTCGGCCAGGCACTCCTCGATGGCGAGCGGGTCGGCGTCGTTGGCCAGCTGCAGCACCTTCGGGTCGCCGTCGTCGACGTGCTCTTCCGCCGAGAGAATGTTCAGGGTCTTCTTCATGCTGCTTCCTCCACCTTGAAACGTGCACCGTTGGCGGCGGCCTTGAACGCGTCGTGGCCGACGCGGCGCAGCGTGTCGATGAAGTTCTCGCCGCTTTCGCGGGTGTCGCGGTAGGTGTTGAGCACGGCCTCGATCACGCCGGGCACTTCTGCCGCCGAGAACGAGGGGCCGACCACCTTGCCGGCCTGCGGCGTGCCGCTGAGCGCGGAGCCGTCGGAGCCGCCGAGGGTGACCTGGTACCACTCCTTGCCGTCCTTGTCGACGCCGAGGATGCCGATGTGGCCGCTGTGGTGGTGGCCGCACGAGTTGATGCAGCCGCTGATGTGCAGGTCGATCTCGCCCAGGTCGTCGAGCTCGTCGAGGTCCTGGTAGCGCTCGGTGATGGCTTCGGCCACCGGAATGGAGCGTGCGTTGGCCAGCGCGCAGAAGTCGCCGCCGGGGCAGGCGATCATGTCCGTCAGCAGGTGCACGTTGGCGCTGGCGAAGCCGGCGGCGCGGGCTGCGATCCACAGCGCGTGCAGGTCTTCGGCATGCACCCAGGGCAGCAGCACGTTCTGGTCGTGCGTCACGCGGGCTTCGCCGGCCGAGAAGCGGTCGGCGAGTTCGGCGATGGTGTCGAGCTGGTCGGCCGAGGCGTCGCCGGGCGCCTGCTTCAGGCGCTTGAACGACAGCGTCACGGCGCGCAGGGCCGGGTTCTTGTGCGGCGCCACGTTGCGCGCCAGCCAGCGTGCGAACTGCACGTCGTCGGCGGCGTGGTGGCGCAGCTCGGCGTCGGTCTTCTCGGCGCTCTGCAGCACGCGGGTGGCGAGCGCGGGCGGCACGAAGGACGCAGCCACGCGGTCGTACTCTTCCTGCGTGATGGTGTGCGGCGCGCCGTCGTGCTCGAGGATCTGCTTGTACTCGGCCTCGACATCGTCGATGTAGCGCTGCCCCTCGGCCTTCACCAGGATCTTGATGCGAGCCTTGTAGATGTTGTCGCGCCGGCCGTACCGGTTGTAGACGCGGATCACGGCCTCGAGATAGTTCATGATCTGCTGCCACGGCAGGAACTCGCGCAGCACCGTGCCCACGATGGGTGTGCGGCCCATGCCGCCGCCCACCTGCACGCGGAAACCCACATCGCCAGGGGCGATGTTTTGTGATGCATCGCCGGCTTCGTGCTTCACCACGTGCAAGCCCACGTCGTGCCAGCCGGTGGCGGCGCGGTCCTCGGTGGCGCCGGTGATGGCGATCTTGAACTTGCGCGGCAGGAACGCGAACTCGGGGTGCAGCGTGCTCCACTGGCGCATGATTTCCGCGAACGGACGTGGATCGGCCACCTCGTCGACGGCGATGCCGGCGCGCTCGTCGCTCGTGATGTTGCGGATGCAGTTGCCGCTGGTCTGGATGCCGTGCATGTCGACCGAGGCCAGCAAGTCCATCACGTCGGCCGACTTGGCCAGCGGAATCCAGTTGTACTGGACGTTCTGGCGGGTCGTGAAGTGGGCGTAGTGGGTGGGCAGCTTGTGGCTGCCGAGCAGGCCCTGCGTCTCGATGGCCTTCTTGTAGACCTCCGCCTCGGGCTCGTCGTATTCGCGGGCGATGCGGGCCAGCACGCGCAGCTGGCGGCTCGACAGTTCGCCGTAGGGCACGGCCACGCGCAGCATCGGCGCGTAGCGCTGCACGTACCAGCCGTTTTGCAGGCGCAGGGGGCGGAACTCGTCTTCGGCGAGCTTGCCCTTCTGCCAGCGCTCGAGCTGGTCGCGGAATTGGGCAGCCCGCTGGTGGACGAACTGGCGGTCGAATTCTGTGTATTGGTACATCGTGCGTTTGTCTTGAGGGAAGTGCGGTGCCGCGCGCGTAGCGGGTACCCCAGCAAGAAGGCGCGATTGTCCAAGCGCTCCTTATGGAACCAAACTATTTTTTGGTTCGCGCTTTATGCGGATAAGCTTATTCGCCAGTATCCATGCGGGTTTCCGGACGGTTTGATGCTTATTCCGGATAAGGCGAGGCAGCCGGAGCGAAGAGTCCGGCAAGGCGTTTCCGGGCACGCGCCTGCCCGGTGGCGGAAAGACGGAGGGCCGGGCAGCGCCGGCCGTCATCCGCTCAATCCAGCGGCAGATCGGCCTTCTTCGCCAGCGTCTGCCAGCGCTGGAGTTCCTGCACCACGAAGGCCGTGGTCTGCTCCGCCGTGGCGGGAGCCGGCGTCACGCCCGCGGCCGCGTAGCCCGACTGCACCTCGGGCTTCTGCAGCGCCTGCGCAATCGCCGCGTTGAGCGCACGCACCCGCTCGGCCGGCACGCCCGCGGGCGCGGCCACCACGAACCACTGGTCCGCGTCGAAACCGGGCAGGCCGGCTTCGCGCAGCGTGGGCACATCGGGCAGCGCAGGCGAGCGCGTGGCAGTGGTCACGCCGTACGCATGCAGCTTGCCCGACTTGATGTGCGGCAGCACCGGCGTGATGCCGAGCATGCCCAGCTGCACCTGCCCGCCGACCACATCGGTGGCGGCCTGGCTGCCGCCCTTGTAGGGCACGTGGACGATCCGCGTGCCGGCGATCTGGTTCATCAGCTCGCCGGCCAGGTGCTGGCTGGTTCCGTTGCCGGACGATGCGAAGCTGAAGGCCTTCGGGTCCTTGCCGGCGGCGAGCAGCGCGGCCAGCGTGGGCGGCATCGGGCTGGCCGTGGTGCCCACCAGCACCATCGGCCCCTTGGCCAGCGTGGCCACGCCGGTCAGTTCCTTGCCGATCCGGGGCACGGGCATGCTGGTCAGGATCGGCCCGGGAATGGTGACGACCGTCAGCCCGTCATGCGGTGCCCGTGCGGCCGCCTGCAGAGCGATGGCGCCCGCGGCGCCGGGCCGGTTGTCCACCACCACCGGCTGGCCGAGCGCCTGCTCGACGTGGCGCGCCACGAGGCGGGTCAGGATGTCCACGCTGCCGCCGGCCGGCTGGCCGACCAGCCAGGTCAGCGGGCGGGCACCTTGGGCAAAGAGGCGGGGAGAGGCCGCGAGCGCGACGGCGCCACCCAGGGCGGCCATTGCATGACGACGGGAGACGGAAGGCATCTTGTTCATGGGAGCTCGCTGTTCATCAGGTTAGTCGTCAAGCTGGCCGGGCGGCGTGTTCGGATGCCGCGCGAAGCTGTCCTGGAACGCCTTCACCAGCTTGAGCACCGGCCCCAGCACCCAGGTGTTGTAGACCAGCACGTCGGTCGTCTCCTTCGGGTCGCGGGTGATGTTGAAGAGGTAAGGCGACTCCAGCTTGCCCTTGCCTTCGTTGACCTCGGGCTCCCAGTAGAAGTGCAGCTTCCAGTCGCGCCATTTCACTGCCCGCAGCTCGTTCTTTATGTAGAAGGGAAAGGCCTCGCGGGCCGACTTCTCCTGCTCGCCCAGCAGGAAGGGCAGTTGGTCCACGCCGTCGATAGGTCTGTCCTGCGGCAGCTCGGCACCGGCCACGCCCGCCAGGGTGGTGAAGAGGTCGGTCACGTGCACGATCTCGTTGCTCACCCGGCCGGGTGCGATGCGGCCCGGCCAGCGCGCGATGAAGGGCACCCGCAGGCTGCCTTCCATGGCGGTGTGATAGGTGCCGCTCCAGGGGCCGGCCGTGCCCCGGTAGGGAGCGCGGAACTCGGGGCCGTTGTCGCTGCAGAAGATCAGCAGCGTGTCCTCGGCCGCGCCCATCTCGTCGAGCGCGCGCACCACCTGGCCCACGCGGTGGTCCATTTCCACCATCGAATCGGCGAAGTCGCCTGCGCCCGTGCGGCCGGCGAACTCGGGGTGCGGCAGCGTCGGGAAATGCAGATGCACCAGCGGCAGGTAGAGAAAGAAGGGCTTGCCGGCCTCGCGCTGGCGCCGCATGAAGCCGATGGACATGTCGACCAGGTCGGCGTCGATCTGCCGCCGCGCTTCCAAGTCGTACACCTTCACGCCTTCCGAGGGCTCGCCGCTGCGGCCGCGCATGATCCAGGGCAGCTCCACCACGCTGGGGTCGAAGCCCACCGTCGAGGTGAACTGGCTCTCGTCCGTGGTGCGCGGAATGCCGTACCACTCGTCGAAGCCGCGGTCCGACGGAAAGCGCCCCGGCACGTCGCCCAGGTGCCACTTGCCGTAGTGCGCGGTGGCATAGCCCCGGGCAGAGAGCAGCTGGGCCAGCGTGATCTCGCGCCGCGTCAGCCCCTGCGGAAGGCCCGGCGGCACCGACTGCAGGCAGCCGGTGCGGATCGGGTGGCGCCCGCTCATCAGCGCGGAGCGGGTCGGCACGCAGTCGCTCTCCACATTGAAGTTCTGCAGCAGCAGGCCCTGCTTTGCGAGGGCGTCGATGTTCGGCGTGGGTGCGCCGCGCAGCGCGCCGCCGCCGTAGCAGCCCAGCTCGCCCCAGCCGAGGTTGTCGGCGACGATGAGCACGATGTTGGGAGAGTAGGAGGGTGAGGGCATGGCGATGGGCTCCGGGATTGGCGTTTTCGGAATCTAAGTGCCGGTGCTTCCCAGGCTCATTCCCAAGTCATCACTGAGTCATAAACTCGGGGAATGTCCCTGTCGATGCGCGATGTCCAGTATTTCCTCGCCGTGGCCAAGACCGGCCTGCTTTCCGCCGCGGCCGACGAGCAGGGCGTGACCCAGCCCGCCTTGACCAAGGCCGTGCGCCGGGTCGAGGGCGAGTTCGGGCTGCAGCTGTTCGAGCGCAGCGCGCGCGGCATGGTGCTGACTTCGGCCGGGCAGCGGGTCGCCGAACAGGTGCGGCGCCTGCAGGCCGACTACGCCGACACCGTGTTGCTGGCCAACGAGATGCGGGCGCAGCAGGCCGGGCTGCTGCGCGTGGGCGTTACCGATACCACCTCGGGCAACCGCGTCGCCGCTGCGTTGGGCACGCTGCTGAACCAACGCCCGGGGCTGCGGGTGCGCCTGCGCGTCGACCGCTCCGACACGCTGGCCACACTCGTGCGCGAAGGCGAGCTCGACCTGGCGCTGGTGCCCGCCTACGAGGGCCAGCCGCTGGACGCCGAGCGCACCAAGGTCGACAACGACCCGATGCTGCCGCTGGTGCGAACCGGCCATCCGCTGACGCAGCGCTCGCGGGTCTCGCTGGCCGATGTCACGGCCTACGGATGGATCTCGGGCCCGGCCACGTCGGCCGCCTTCAAGGCGATCACCGACATCTTCGCGCGCAACAACCTCGCTGCGCCCCGGGTCGTGATGGAAGTGCCGTTCGCGTCCGAGCTGAACCTGTCGGTGCTGGCCGCGACCGACCTGGTCACGCTGGTGCCGCGTTCCTTTATGCGGCATGCCGACGACAGCCGCTTCGCGGTGCTGCCAGTGCCGGCACTGCGCGTGCCGCGCGCGGTTGTGCTGCTTTCGCGCCCGGGCTCATCGTGGTCGCCGCTGATGCAGGCGCTGCGCGACAGCCTGCTGGCGCTCAAGGCCGCGTCGGCCTGAGTTGTTTGGATTGGGTCGTCGCGCCTCAGCGCAGCATCGACGACATCGCCGAGCAGCAGTTCAGCATGCGCACGGCCGCCTCCACCGTCGGCGCGGTGAAGCGCAGGGTGACGCCGTCCACGCGCTCGAAGCTCGGCCACTGGCAGAACAGGTCGGCCAGCGCGGAGGTCTGGGCGCGCAGCGTCACCGTCTGCGGCCCTTCGAAGACGAGCGGCTTGGCATTCGCGCGGGCCGCCAGTGCTTCTTCCACGCCCGCACGGATCGCCCGGCGCGACTGCTCGGGCGAGAGCGACACGCCACTGGTGCAGCCCGTGGCCTTCTTCGTTTCGACGAAGGTGGCGTGCGGGAAGAGCGGGCGGTTCTCGGCGATGAACACGTCGTCGCCGCTGGCCATCACCACCGGCACGCCGTATTCGCCGGCCAGCGCGCCGTAGAGCCCGGCCTCGCCCAGTTCCTCGCCGCCGAGCGAGATGCCCGCGAACGCGAAGCTGTTGATCGTGTGCGCGAGGATGCCGCGCCCCTGCGCGCGCGAGTGGTAGCCGACCATGCACAGAGCGTCCACGCCTTCTTCCACGCCCGCCACCATGCTCAGGTACCGCGGCTTGCCCTGGATCACGCGGGCGCGTGCGTCGAGCAAATCCGGCGGCATGTTGCGAAAGCCCCCGTGCGAATCGTTCACCAGCACCTCGGTCGCGCCCGCGTCGAAGGCGCCGGCGATGGCTGCGTTGGCCTCGTGCGTCATCAGCAGCCGCGCGCGCTCGTATTCGGGGTTGCCCGCGCGCACCTGCTCGGAGTGATAGACGCCGGCGACGCCTTCGATGTCGGTGGAGATCAGGACTTTCATGGGTGAAGGCTCGCGCTCAGGCGTGGTTTGAGAAGAGGGTGGAGGCGGGCAGCACGTCGGCCAGCGAGGCGCGGTGGTTGCCGTCGCGGCCGGTGACGGCGGTGGCGCGCCAGAGGGCATGGATGATCGCCTGCTCGGTGCTGTCGGCCGCGGCCTGGAACAGGCCGTCGAGCAAGCCGTCGTGCAGCATCGCCACGGCGGGCATCGGCCGCTCGACGCTGTCGGGCACGGTGTAGGCGGTGGAGAAGGCCAGCACGATGTCGCCGCTGCCGTGCCCGAAGACCGAGCCCGTGCGGGCCAGCCCGGCGCCGGCGCGCAGCGCGAGGCGGCGCAGCTGGCGCGCGTCCAGCGGCGCGTCGGTGGCCACCACGATGATGATCGAGCCCTTCTCGGCCTCGTTCACCGCCGGCAGGCTGCGTTCGGCCTGCAGCGCGGCGAGCCGTTCGCCCACGGCGTGGCCGGCCAGCAGCAGCTGCGGCTGGCGCCCGTAGTTCGCCAGCACCAGCGCGCCGACCGTGTGGCACAGGCCCTCGCGCGCCGACACCCGCCGCGAGGCGCTGCCGATGCCGCCCTTGAGCTGGAAACTCGACATGCCGCGCCCCGCGCCGACCGAGCCCTGCTCGAAGTCAGGGGTGGCGCCGGCCAGCGCGTGCAGGTAGTCGGCCTCGCTCACGGCCATGCGCTGGATGTCGTTGAGAAAGCCGTCGTTGCACTCGAACACCAGCGGATTGACCGTGGGCAGCGTGCGTCCGCATTCGGGGTTGTCGGCCACGCAGCGGCGGATCTGCGCCGCCGCCACCGCGCCGACCGAGAAGGTGTTGGTCAGCGCGATGGGCGTTTCGAGCACGCCCAGTTCTTCGACCTGCAGCAGGCCGACGCTCTTGCCGAAGCCGTTGAGCACGGCCACGGCGGCCGGCACCTTGTCGCGGAAGAGGTCGCCGGCGTGCGGACGGATGACGGTCACGCCCGTCTGCACGGGGCCGTCGGCCAGCGTGCGGTGGCCCACGGTGACGCCTGCGACGTCGGTGATGGCGTTGCGTTCGCCCTGGAGCAGGCTGCCGATGAAGGGAAGGGAGGCCTGCTGCTTGCTGGAAGACATGAAGAAGGAGAACCGGATTTACTGGCGGTCGATCTTCGGATCGAGCGCGTCGCGCAGTGCATCGCCCAGCAGGTTGAAGGCGAGCACGGTGAAGAAGATGGCCAGGCTGGGGAAGAGCGCCACGTGCGGCGAGGTCACCATGTCGGCGCGGGCCTCGCTGAGCATCGCGCCCCATTCGGGCGTCGGCGGCTGCGCGCCCATGCCCAGGAACGAGAGGCTGGCGGCCGTGATGATAGAGGTGCCCACGCGCATCGAGAAATACACCACGATCGACGAGATGGTGCCCGGCAGGATGTGCCGCACGATGATGGTCCAGTCCGAGGCGCCGATGCTGCGCTCGGCCTCGATGTAGGTCTGCTGCTTCAGCACCAGCGTGTTGCCGCGCACGAGGCGCGCGAAGGCCGGCACGCTGAACACCGACACAGCCACCACCACGTTGGTCATGCTGCTGCCCAGGATGGCCACCACGCCCAGCGCCAGCAGGATGCCGGGGAAGGCGAAGAGCACGTCCGAGATGCGCATCACGATGCGGTCCCACCAGCCTTCGTAGTAGCCCGCCAGCAGGCCGAAGGCGGTGCCGACGATGCCGCCCAGCACCACCGACAGGAAGCCCGCCATCAGCGAGATGCGCGCGCCCATCAGGATGCGGCTGAAGATGTCGCGGCCCAGCGGGTCGACGCCGAACCAGTGCGCGGCTGAAGGGCCGGTGTTCAGCATGTCGTAGTCGAAGAAGTTCTCCGGATCGAAGGGCACGATCCACGGCGCGAACACCGCGACGAACACCAGCAGCAGCACGAAGAGCGCGGCGACGATGCCCACCGGCTGCTTCTTGAAGCGGCGCCAGCACTCGCCCCAGGGCGTGCGGACCTTGCCGGCGGTTTGAACGGCCACGACCGGTGGCGCGATGGTTTCGGCAGGCACGCCGGAAGCTTGTTGCGTCATGGCTGCTTGCTCACTTGTATCGAATAGTCGGGTTGATGTAGCCATAGAGCACATCCACCACCAGGTTGATCAGGATGAATTCGAGCGAGAACAGCAGCACCAGCGTCTGGATCACGGGGTAGTCGCGCATCTGCACCGCATCGACCAGCAGGCGGCCGAGGCCGGGCCAGTTGAACACCGCCTCCACAAGAATGGAGCCGCCCAGCAGGAAGCCGAACTGCAGGCCCATCATCGTCACCACCGGAATGAGCGCGTTGCGCAGGCAGTGCTTGATGATCACGGCGCGCTCGCGCACGCCCTTGGCGCGCGCGGTGCGCACGAAGTCTTCCTGGATCACCTCGACGAAGGAGGCCCGCGTGAAGCGCGCCATCACGGCCGCCACGGCCGCGCCCAGGGTGATGGAGGGCAGGATGTAGTGCTTCCAGCTGCTGGCGCCCACCGTGGGCAGCCATCCGAGCTGGACCGAGAAGATCTGCATCAGCAGCATGCCGAGCGCAAATGCGGGAAAGGAGATGCCCGAAACCGCGAGCGTCATGCCCAGCCGGTCGGGCCACTTGTTGCGGTACACGGCCGAGACGATGCCGATGGCCATGCCGAAGATCACCGCCCACACCATGCTGGTGATGGTCAGCATCACCGTCGGGAAGAAGCGCTCGCCGATCTCGGTCGCCACCGGCCGCCGCGTGCGGATGGAGGTGCCGAAGTCGCCCTGCAGCATGTGGGTGAAGAAGTTCACGAACTGCTGCGGCAGCGGCTTGTCCAGCCCGAGCTCCGCGCGGACCATGGCCACGGTCTGCTCGTCGGCGTCCTGGCCGGCGGCGAGACGCGCCGGATCGCCGGGCAGCATGTGGACGAACAAGAACACCAGCACCGCCACGATGAGCAGCGTGGGGATCAGGCCCAACAGTCGTTTGAGGAAGTAATTCAGCATGGCATCAGGAAACAGTCACCCTCATTCGGGGAACACCGCGGAACCGGCTTTGCCGGGCCGCAGGTGTTGCCCCCGGCGAGGGGGTTGGCGTAGCGACACGAAGTGCGCGAAGCCTGGGGGAGTACTTAGTTCGACACGGCGATGGCGTCGATGTTGATGTTGCCGTCAGGCATCACGAACACGCCCGACAGACGCTTGGCGTGCGCCGACAGGTTCTGCTCGGTGATCATCGGCACGCGCGGCAGGTCCTTGCGGATCTCTTCCTGCGCGGTCTTGTACAGCGCGGCGCGTTCCTTCTCGTCGGTGGTCACCAGCGCCTTGGCCAGCGAGCTGTCGACCACCTCGCTCTTGTAGAACGACATGTTGTTCAGCTTCGGAGCCCAGGCTTCCGAGGCGAACAGCGGGCGCAGGCCCCAGTCGGCCTCGCCGGTCGACGACGACCAGCCGGTGTAGTACATGCGGACCTTGGCCGTCTTCGGATCGGGCCATGCATCCACCTGCTCGGTGCGCTGGCCCACTTCGAGCGCCTGCACCTGCAGCTTGATGCCGATCTGCGCGAGCTGCTGCTGCACGAACTGGATCGTCTTCTGCGAGGTCGTGTTGTTGTAGGCGCTCCACAGCACCGACTCGAAGCCGTCGGGGTAGCCGGCTTCCTTCATCAGCTCCTTGGCCTTCTTCAGGTCGTAGGGAATGGGAGCCATCTTCTCGGCGTACTTCACGCCCTGGGGCAGCACGCCCTGCGCCGGGAAGGCATAGCCGCCGAACGCCACCTTGGCCAGCGCCTCCTTGTTGATGGCGTAGCCGATGGCCTCGCGCACCTTCGGGTTGTCGTAGGGCTTCTGCAGCATGTTGAATGCCAGGAAGCGCGTGATGATCGAGGGCGTTGCCACCACTTCGAGCTTGTCGCTCTTCTTCAGCAGCTCGGCCTGTTCATAGGGAATGGGGAATGCGAAGTCGGCCTCGCCGGTCTGCAGCATCGCGGCGCGCGTGTTGTTCTCGAGCACCGGCTTCCACGAGATGTTGTCGACCTTCGGGTAGCCCTTCTTCCAGTAGCCGTCGAACTTCTTGGCCTTGACGGCTTCGGTCTGCTTCCACTCGACGAACTCGAAGGGGCCCGTGCCCACTGGGTGGAAGGCGATGTCCTTGTTGCCCCACTTCTTCAGCGCGGTGGGCGAGATCATGGCGGCCGATGCGTGGGCCAGCGAGTTGATGAAGGGGCCGAAAGGCTCCTTCAGCGTGATGCGCACGGTGCTCGGGTTGACCACCTCGACCTTGCTCACGCGGTTGAACTGGTTGTAGCGCAGCAGCTTGTTGTCCTGGTTCAGCACGCGGTCGAGCGTGAACTTCACCGCGTCGGCGTTGAAGTCGGTGCCGTCGTGGAACTTCACGCCGGTGCGCAGCTTGATCGTGTAGACCAGGCCGTCCTTCGACACTTCGTAGCCCTCGGCGAGCACGTTCTGCACCTTCAGGTCCTTGTCGAACTGGAACAGGCCTTCATAGAAGGTCTTGGTCACGGCCGTGGTGATGGTGGTGTTGGTGTTGTACGGGTCCAGCGTTTCCGGCTGGTAGCCGATGGACAGCACCACGTCTTTCGCGGCCAGTGCCGTGCCCGAGGCGGCCAGCGCGGCCAGGCCCAGCAGTGCGGATGCCCATCGCAGGGAGGAGGAAGCTTGTTGCGTCATGGAAGAACTCCAGTCGGTTCGAGGAAAAAAAGCAGGAGGGCCTGCGGGTTGAAAAAATTGATTGACCGTTCAGAACGCACCGCCGATGGCGTGCTGCGCGACGAAGTGACCCGGCGCGACCTGCACCAGCGGCGGCACCACGGGCTCGTCGCCCACGGCGCGGATCGGGCTGGGAATCTCGCCTTCGAGCAGCGCGCGCGGCTTGTGGCGGCGCGACGGGTCGGCCACCGGCACCGCGGCCATCAGCTTGCGCGTGTAGGGGTGCTGCGGCGCCTCGAACACCGCGCGGCGCGGGCCGATCTCGACGATCTGGCCCAGGTACATCACGGCCACCCGGTGGCTGATGCGCTCCACCACCGCCATGTCGTGCGAGATGAAGAGGAAGGCCACGCCCAGCTCGCGCTGCAGGTCGAGCATCAGGTTGACGATCTGCGCCTGGATGGACACGTCCAGCGCCGACACCGATTCGTCGGCCACCACCACCTTGGGGTTGAGCGCCAGTGCCCGCGCGATGGCAATGCGCTGGCGCTGGCCGCCCGAGAACTCGTGCGGATAGCGCTGCGCCGCCTCGGGCGGCAGGCCCACCTTCTGCAGCAGCCAGTCGACGCGCTGCTGCGCCTCGGCGCCCTTGGCGATGTTGTGGATGAGCAGCGGCTCCATGATCGAGAAACCCACCGTCACGCGCGGATCGAGCGAGGCGAACGGATCCTGGAAGATGAACTGGATGTTGCGGCGAAGCGCCTGCAGCTCGCGCGTGGGCAGTTCGCGGATGTTCTTGCCGCCGAACTCGATCGCGCCGCTCTGGCTCTCGACCAGACGCAGCAGCGAGCGGCCGGTGGTCGACTTGCCGCAGCCCGATTCGCCAACCAGCGCCAGCGTCTCGCCGGGGTACAGGTCGAAGCTGATCTTCTCCACCGCATGCACGCGGCGCTTCACGCGGCCGAAGAGGCCGCTGCGCACGTCGAAGCGGGTGACGAGGTCGCGCACGCGCAGGATCGGGCCGGCGTCGGCGCGCACGGTGTCCTGCGGGGTGGCCTGATGGGGCGCCGCGGCGTCGGCGCTGGCCTCGGTACGCAGCAATTCGAACTTGGCCGGCAGGTCGGTGCCCTGCATCGCGCCCAGCTTGGGCACGGCCGACAGCAGCGCGCGGGTGTAGGGGTGCCGAGGCGCCGCGAACACGTCGTCGGAGACGCCTTCTTCCACCTTGTCGCCGCGGTACATCACCAGCACGCGGTCGGCGATCTCGGCTACCACGCCCATGTCGTGCGTGATGAAGAGCACGCCCATGCGCATCTCCTTCTGCAGCTCGCGGATGAGCTGGAGGATCTGCGCCTGGATGGTCACGTCCAGCGCGGTGGTGGGTTCGTCGGCAATCAGCAGCTGCGGCTTGCACGACAGCGCCATCGCGATCATCACGCGCTGGCGCATGCCGCCCGAGAGCTGGTGCGGGAAGCGGTCGAGCACGTTGCGCGCCTCGGGAATGCGCACCAGCTCCAGCATGCGCAGCGCCTCGGCGCGCGCTGCCGCGTCGCTCTTGCCCTGGTGGATGCGGATGGCCTCGGCGATCTGGTCGCCGGCCGTGAACACCGGGTTCAGCGATGTCATCGGCTCCTGGAAGATCATCGCGATGTCCGCGCCGCGGATGTTGCGCATGGCGCTGTCGCGCGCCTGCGCCAGGTCGAGCACCTCGCCGTTGCGGCGGCGGAACATCATGCTGCCGTTCAGGATGCGGCCGCCGCCGTGCTCCACCAGGCGCATCAGCGCCAGCGAGGTCACCGACTTGCCCGAACCCGATTCGCCCACCACCGCGAGCGTTTCGCCATGGTCGACGTGGAAGGACAGCTTCTTCACGGCATCGACCGTGCGCTCGGAAGTCGAGAAGCGAACGGTGAGGTCGTCGACGGCGAGAACGCGGCCGTCCGGCAGGGCGAGGGAAGGGGTGGACATGGGAATGCGAGGAAAAAAGGGGCTGCTGCGTCAGGCGAAGATGGCCGTGAGCGGCGCTTCGTTGCCGCGCGCGTGGCCGCGGTACATGCCTTCGCTGTTGAAGGCCAGGCTCAGGTTGCCGTGGCGGTCCACGGCGATCAGCCCGCCGGAGCCGCCGATGGCCGGCAGCGACTGCTGCACCACGGCGTGCGTGGCGGCTTCGAGCGTCGCGCCGCCGTAGGCCATGCGCGCGCACACGTCGTAGGCGGCGGCGACGCGGATGAACATTTCGCCGCTGCCGGTGCACGACACGGCGGCGGTGCGGTCGTCGGCATAGGTACCGGCGCCGATGAGCGGCGAATCGCCGATGCGGCCCATGCGCTTGTTGGTCATGCCCCCGGTGGAGGTGGCTGCGGCCAGATGGCCGTGCATGTCGAGCGCGACCGCGCCGACGGTGCCGAACTTCTTGTCCTCGTCGAGCGGGGACGGAGTTGCTGCTGCAGCCGCCGCCATCGTCGCGCCTTCATGGTCCGTCACCACGCGGCCCGTGCCGCGCACGCGGTAGAGCTGCTGGCGGCGCGCCTCGGTGGAGAAGAACGAAGGCTCGACCATCTCCAGCCCGCGTTCGCGCGCGAATGTCTCGGCGCCGGCGCCTGCGAGCAGCACGTGAGCGCCGTCTTCGAGCACGGCGCGCGCGGCGCGCACCGGGCGGCGGATGTGGCAGACGCCTGCGATCGCGCCGGCGGCGAGCGTGGCGCCGTCCATCACGGCGGCGTCGAGCTCATGGGTTTCGTCGTGCGTGAACACCGCGCCGTGGCCGGCGTTGAAGAGCGGACACTCCTCGAGCATCTCCACCGCGAGGCAGGTGGCATCGAGCGCGGAGGCGCCCTTGAGCAGCATCGCCTGCGCGGCGGCCACGATGTTCTTCAGAGCATCGTGATAGGCCTGCGCCTGTTCCGCGCTCGTCGTTGCGGCGCTGATGGTGCCGGCGCCGCCATGGATGGCGATCACGGGCACATGGGTCTGGGTCATCGGGAAGCTTTCTTCTTCTTGCTGCCCGCGCCGCTGGGGGCGGGGGCATCGGGTGTCTGGGGTGCTGCCGCGGCGGTTCCGCTGATGCGCTGCAGGCCGTTGGCGCCATGCAGCCAGGGGCGCACAGCCTGCAGGATGCGGCCGGCCGACTGCACAGGGTCGGGCGCGCGCAGCGACACCGCGCTGGTCAGCGCCTCGATCAGCGCGAGCACGCTGGTCTCGCAGTTCGGGCGGTAGCTGGTTTCGGTCTGGCAGAACAGCGCCACGTCGGCCAGCGGCGCCAGCGGCGAGCTGGGCCGGTCGGTGAGGGCGATGACGGCGCAGCCCTGGCTGCGCGCGAGCTGCGCGAGCGAGATGGTGTCGGTCAGGTAGCGGGGAAAGGTCAGGCCGATGAACACGTCCTGCGGCCCCGCGTGCATCAGCGTGCGCGCCGCATGCGTGACGCCGCTCACGCTGGAGAGCATGCGCACGTCGCTGCAGCTGCCGTCCAGCCCGTGCTGCAGCAGCCCGGCGAGCCACGCGCTCGCGCCGAAGCCGCCGATGTACACCGAGCGCGCCTTGCCGATGCGCTCCACGG
Source organism: Variovorax sp. V15 (assembly GCF_041154425.1). Taxonomy (NCBI): domain Bacteria; kingdom Pseudomonadati; phylum Pseudomonadota; class Betaproteobacteria; order Burkholderiales; family Comamonadaceae; genus Variovorax; species Variovorax sp. V15. The sequence goes on along the minus strand of NZ_AP028659.1, from coordinate 3,670,690 downwards.
CCGCCTCGCAGGCGGCGTAGTCGAGCGTCTGGCGCGTCGCGTCGATGTTGCGGCGGCTCTCGTCGAGCGCGGTGGCGAACACCTCGGCCACCGTGGTCGGCCGCTCCAGATTGCCCCGCAGGCGCTCCACCGGCGCCACCAGCGGCTCGAAGCCACGCACGAGCTCGGCGCGGAAGGTGGCGTAGCCGTCGAAGTCGAGCGCCCGAGCGAAGCGGTTGGCCGTGGCCACCGACACGCCCACCACCGCAGCCAGCTCGTCGATGGGCAGCGTCGCCACCTGCAGCGGGTGCTCCAGCACGTAGTCGGCCACCTGCCGGTGCGAGCGCGACAGCCGCGGCAAAGCCTGCGCGATGCGCTGTGCCACGGTGGTGCCTGGGGTATCGAAAGGTGTGCTCATGAAGGGTGCGTTGCGCCCGAAAGTGTGCGTTTTTTGAAAACCAGTTTACAAATATAAGTCAGATAAGAAAATTTTCTGTCATTTTTGATCACGATCGCAAGTAGCGGGCCAGGGGTGAAGGGGATTCGGGAGGTGTAGAGGCGCGCCGTTTCCCTCGTGGAGGGAACGCCCGGGCCGGTGACGGCGTGGTCTCTAGGTATTTCCCCTGATGTCGCTGATTTGCGCCGGCTGAAGGCCCGACTCGTCAAAATCCTCGGCAAATGAGGGATCTGCAATGAATGAGGGGAAGCAACCGGACCGGGGTTCGACGCTGGGCGGACGGATCCTCAAGGTCGACCATGCGGGCGAGCAAGGCGCGGTCAACATCTACAGGGCGCAGATCTTCGTGGCGCAATGGACCGCACCCTCGCTCGTACCGGAGTTGCGTGAGTTCAAGTCCCACGAGGAAAGACACCGGGCTCTGTTCTGGGCAGAACTGCAGAGACGGGGATTGCGCAGTTGCCGCAGCTATTGGTTGTGCGGCATCGGCGGATGGGTACTGGGTCTGCTCACCGGGCTGCTGGGTCGCGATGCCATCGCTGCGACCACAGTGGCTGTCGAGCGCGTGGTGCTGGGACACCTGAAGACGCAATTGCGCGAACTGGCTGGCAAGGACGAAACGGCCGTCCATGTCATCTCGCAAATCGTCGAGGAGGAGCAGTTGCATCACGACCAGTCGGCGTCGCATGTGCGTGCGGGCCATGTGTGGACGAAGTTGCTGAGCCCGGTTGTTGCGGCCTCGACCGAGACGGTAATCTGGCTCGGAATGCGGCTTTGAGTTCGCTTCGATGAGTTCTTCATCCGGGCGATAAACTGCGCCCCGCACGTCGAAAGCTCGGCGTGCTCGGGATTGGCGTCTCGAAGCATCTCTGCGTTTTCACCGGAGGCCATTCATGGCTGCTTCTACTCGCTCGCGTACGCCATCCGCATCAACCCGCTTCGACGCTGCCGAAGCCCTCGCTCTTCAAGCCTGCGACGACATCGACAGTCTTCGCGAAGTGCTCTGCGCCTATACATGCCTTGAAAAGCTCATCGCGCCGCTGGAGGTGGGCGATACAGAACAACTCGGTCCCACGCGCACCGAACTCGGCTCCTTGGTGCGTCTGGTCAATGACGAAATGAGCCGTCGCATCGAAGCTGCCGACAGCGCGACCCGCGCGATGCGTGCGGCGTTGTCGGGGCCGGAGGCAGGCTGAGCGCAGCGCGGCCTTGGTGCGGATCAGGCGCTGACCGGATTCATCGGCGATGGAGGCTGCGGCCTCTCAGCCCGCGACTTCCTTTTGCATGAACACGCTCAGCGGATCGTCCGGGTACGTCCCGAACGGTCCGCGCCGCGCATAGCCCGCGCGCGCATAGAACGAGAGCGCCTCCGGCTGGCTCACGCCCGTTTCGAGCCTGAACATCGCGCAGCCGCGCGCCTTCGCTTCGCCCTCAAGGAAACCCAGCACTTTCGCGGCGACGCCTTGCCCCCGGTTCTCGGGCCGCACGTACATGCGCTTGAGTTCACCGAAGCCGGGCTCCATCACTATGGCGCCGCAGCCCACGGCCGTGCCTTCGCCATCGCGGGCGACCGCGAACAGCACGTTCGGCGCAGACAGCGCCGCAATGTCGATGCCGTAGTGGCACTCGGGTGGATACAGCGGCTTCTGGTAGGCGTCGAGGTCGTCGATGAGCTGGATGACGTCGGGCTGGGCGGGGCTTTCGAGGGAGATTCGCATCGGGTGATGGTAGCCAGACGCTGGTCTGCCCAATGCGAGAGGTTGCGAGGGTCGGAGCCAGAGAAACCCGCCGAAGCGGGTTGGGTGTAGTCGCTCAGCGGCTGATTCGCAAGGCTTTCAGCCGGCGCTCGGCCTCGCCGGGAGGGATCTTTCCTTCCGCCTCCAGCCTTTTGAGCCGTCGCTCGTCTGCTCTGTCCAGCGCATCTTTCAGGAGCGCCATCTTGCGGTCCCGGCAAGGGCTGCATTCGTAGAAGCTCGTCGGACTGTTCATGCGGTTCATCCTTGCGTCGTACTCGAGAGCAAGAGTTCGTCCGTTGGGCTCGATACCCATGATGAGGATTTTTCCGTTCTTGAACGTGACGTTGGCACCTCCTTCGCACCCCGTGGTATCGGTTTTTTCAGGGTCGTAGGCACTGCGCGAAATCCGGCGCATATGGCGTAGGACAAAAAGAACGTCCTCTTCCGTCAAAACTACATCATCGCAATCGAGAAAATCCTTGTTCTCCCATACCGTTCTGCCCGAAGGTTCTGTGATCTCAACCTTCTGTACACGGCTGATGGGATATCGCCTGTCGGACGCTTGTGCCGGAAACACCGCAGCCGCAATCAGCACTGCCGCTGGAATCAAGAAATCGATGCTTCGTTTCATGGCGTTGGCACCTGCATTTTCCAATTTGCCCCCTGAGCCTCTGTCGGGTTCTTGCGGCTGACCAGAGGATGGCGAAAGACTTCCTCGCTATCGATTCGAATTGCCTCCTGAAGCACGCTGACAAGCCATGAGAGCGATTGATTCTGCGCCGCAGTCGGCTCGTCATAGATTCCACGCCTGCCGCGCAATTCATCAAGAGTCAGTTCTGCTTCTTTCCCAACAGCTTTAAATCCCGCAGGCAATCTGGCCCTTCCGACGATCTCGATCCCGATTGGACTGCGCGCATGTCGCACGCGCGCGTGACTGATCATTCCGTGTTCGTCGATTTCGACAAGCATGGGTTTTCCTCCCTGAAGAATTTGTTGGTTATCGACTCTCTGCAGAAGCCAGGCCTCGCGCATCGGATGAGCGCGAGGCCACGACCTCGCGGCGCATGCTAAAGGCTTAAAAAGTGAACTGGTTGATGACTTCGTCAACCACTTGTGACCCGCTGCGCAAAGCCCATTCGTCCGCAGGGTTGAACGCGCCAACCAACAATGGCCGCGCGGCAGTCCGACCGGTCTGTCGGCCACCTTTCTTCATCCCGAATCCGCAAGCACCAAGGAGCACCACTTTGGAATACCGTCATCTGGGCAAATCCGGCCTCAAGGTCCCCGTACTGAGTTTTGGCACCGGCACCTTCGGGGGCAAGGGCGAGTTCTTCAGCGCATGGGGCAGCACCGACGTGGCCGAGGCGCGCAAGCTCATCGACATCTGTCTCGAAGCCGGCGTGAACATGTTCGACAGCGCCGACATCTATTCGTCCGGCGCGGCCGAGTCGGTGCTCGGCGAGGCGATCAAGGGGCGGCCGCGCGACAGGCTGTTGATCTCGACAAAGGCCACCTTCCGCAGCGGCGAGGGGCCGAACGACGTGGGCTCTTCGCGTCACCACCTCGTGCAGGCGGTCGATGGTTCGCTCAAGCGGCTGGGCACCGACTACATCGACCTGTTCCAGTTGCATGGCTTCGACGCGAGCACGCCGGTGGAAGAGACGCTCTCCACGCTCGACGACCTGGTGCGCGCGGGCAAGCTGCGCTACATCGGCGTGTCGAACTTCTCGGGCTGGCACCTGATGAAGTCGCTGGCCGTGTCGGAGCGCTACGGCCTCGCGCGCTATGTCGCGAACCAGGCCTACTACTCGCTGGTCGGCCGCGACTACGAATGGGAGCTGATGCCGCTGGGCATTGACCAGGGCATCGGCGCCGTGGTGTGGAGCCCGCTGGGCTGGGGCCGGCTCACGGGCAAGATCCGCCGCGGCCAGCCGCTGCCTGCCAACAGCCGCCTGCACGTGACGGCCGACATGGGTCCGCCGGTGCCCGACGAGTTGCTGTACCGCGTGGTCGATGCGCTGGAAAAGATCGGCGCCGAGGTCGGCAAGACGGTGCCGCAGGTGGCGCTCAACTGGCTGCTGCAGCGCCCGACGGTGTCCAGCGTGGTGGTCGGCGCGCGCGACGAGGCGCAGCTGCGGCAGAACCTCGGCGCGGTGGGCTGGAACCTCACGCCCGAACAGGTTGCCGAGCTCGACGCGGCCAGCGCGACGACGCGGGCCTATCCCTACTGGCACCAGCAGGGATTTCTCGAACGCAACCCGAACCCGGTCTAGCGCCTTTCCTAGCCGGGTGTCAGCCCGAGCACCCAGCGCTTGAAGTCTTCCAGCGCCCCGGAGGCCGGCCGGCCTTCGGGGTACGCGAAGTAGTAGCCCTGGGGCACGTCGAGGTGCCGGTCGACCGGAATCACGAGTTCGCCCGTGCGCAGCTCGTGCTCGATCAGGATGCGCGGCGCCAGGCCCACGCCCATGCCGGCGGCCGTGGCCGCCACCACCATGGTGAAGAGTTCGTAGCGCGGCCCGCGCGAGGCGTGCACCGTGTACTCCCAGCCCTGCTGCGCATACCAGTCGCGCCATGCATGGGCGCGCGTGCTCAGGTGCACGTGGCGGCAGCGCTCGAAGCCGGCTTCGTCCCACGGCCCGTGCGCGTCGCGGAAGGCGGGGCTGCAGATGGGCACCATCTCGCCCTCGGAAAAGATCAGCCCGCCGCGCGTGTTCGGCCAGAACTGGTCGCCGAAGTAGATGGCCGCGTCGTAGGCGTTCTCCTGGAAGGAAAAAGGCTGCGAGCGCGCCGACAGGTTCACCGTGATGTTCGGATGCAGCCGGCTGAACTCCGGCAGGCGCGGTATGAGCCACTGCGTGGCGAAGGTGGGCACGACGGCAAGCTCCAGCATGAAGCCCATCTCGTGGCCGGCGCTGATCTCCAGCGTGTCGCGGCGGATCTGGTCGAGGTGGCGGCGGATGCGCGCCGCGTATTCGCGCCCCGTGTCGGTAAGCGTGAGGCGGCGCCGCACGCGCGAGAACAGCGGCACCCCCAGGCGCTGCTCCAGCATGGCCACCTGCCGGCCGACGGCGCTCTGCGTGAGCGCCAGTTCGCTCGCCGCGCGGGTGAAGCTGCCCAGCCGCGCAGAAGCCTCGAAGGCCTGCAGCGCGCCGAGGTTGGGAATGTCTTTTCTCATCGATCGATAGCCAGCAGTTGTCTCGTTGCCGGTGCCGAAGCACCGGTCGTGCCCGGGTCGGATTCCTTCCCGGCTCGCACAACGTTGTGAGTTTTTAGCGTTTGTTCCGTGTCCGCCCGCGACTCTATTCTGCGTGCCGACCCCTGCCAACGATACGAGGAGACTTCCGATGATTGTTTCGCGCACCCGTCGCAATGCCGCCATTGGCATCGCGCTGGCTTCCGCCCTGGGTCTGCCCGCCGCCGCGTTCGCGCAGGCCGCCGCGGAGCAGACCGTCACCATCGGCCACGCGGGCCCGCTCACCGGCGGCGCGGCCCACTGGGGCAAGGACAACGACAACGGCGCGCGCCTCGCGGTCGAAGACCTGAACAAGCAGGGCCTCGTCATCGGCGGCAGGAAGATCAGGTTCGTGCTGCAGTCCGAGGACGACCAGGCCGACCCCAAGCAGGCCATGGTGGTCGCCAACAAGCTCACCGACATGGGCGTGAAGGGCATCCTGGGCCACTTCAACTCGGGCGCGGCCATTCCGGCCTCGGCGGTCTACAGCCGCGCGGGCCTGCCCGACGTGTCCACCGCCACCAACCCGAGCTTCACGAAGCAGGGCTACGACAACGTATTCCGCATCCTCGCGAGCGACGAGGACGTGGGCATGGCCATCGCCAGCTACACGGTGAAGGACCTGAAGGCGAAGAACATCGCAGTGATCGACGACCGCACCGCCTACGGCCAGGGCGCCGCCGAGGTGTTCACGCGCGGCGTGAAGGCGCTGGGCGGCAACGTCGTGGCGCAGGAGTACGGCAGCGACAAGGCCACCGACTTCATGGCCATCCTCACCACCATCAAGAGCAAACAGCCCGACGTGGTGTTCTACGGCGGCATGGACGCGCAGGGCGGTCTCATCGCGCGGCAGATGAAGCAGCTCGGCATCACCGCCAAGCTGCTGGGCACCGACGGGCTGTGCACCGACGAGGTCGCGAAGATCAGCGGCGGCGCGGTCGACGGGCTGCTGTACTGCACGCGCGGCGGCAAGGAGGTCGAGAAGACGTCCAGGGGCGCCGAGTTCGAGCAGCGCTACAAGGCCCGCTACGGCACCGAGGTGCTGACCTACGCGCCGTACCTCTACGACGCCATGATGGCGCTGGCCGCCGGCATGCGCGCCGCCAACTCGGTCGAGCCGCAGGCCTACCTGCCGGCCATGCGCAAGGTGAAGTTCGACGGCGTCACCGGCACCATCAGCTTCGACGCCAAAGGCAACCTGCAGAAGCCCGACTTCACCGTCTTCACCTACAAGGACGGCAAGCGCGTGCGCGTGGCGGGTTCCTGAAGAGGGTGGCCCGCATGCGCACGCTGGATGCCGCGCAGACCGCCGCCGCGCTTCCTTACGGCGCGCTGGTGAAGGCGCTGCTGCAGATGTTCGAGCGCGAGCGGCTTGGCGAGGCGCATGCATCGCCGCGCACCTGCGTGCAGCTCGCCGGAGGCGGCGTCATGCTGCTGATGCCGGCCGCCGGCCGGCGCTTCGCCGCCCTGAAGACGGTGACCGTGCACGCCGCCAACGCGGAACTCGGCCTGCCCGTGGTGCAGGGCGATGTCACGCTGATGGATGCGGCCACCGGCACCCGGCTGCTCGCGATGGATGGCAACGTGCTCACGGCGCGTCGCACGGCGGCGCTGTCGCTGGCCGGAGCGGCGAGGGCGGGACGCACGGAGGCGCGTCGCATGCTGCTGATCGGCGCCGGGGTGCAGGCTCGCGCGCATGCCGAGGCCTTCGCGGAGGTCGGGGGCGTGCAACAGATGAAGATCCACGCGCGGACGCCCGAGCACACCGAGGCGCTGGCCCGGCACATGCGCTCGCAGGGCGTCGATGCCGAAGCGATCGCCGACCCTGCTGCGGCAGCGGAAGAGACCGACCTGATCGTCGCCGCGACCAATTCGCAGGAGCCCGTGGTGCCGCCAGGCGTGAGGCCGGACGCCACCCTCATCGCCGTGGGCGCCTATCGCCCCGACATGGCCGAGGTGCCGCCAGAACTCGTGCGCCGCTGCGCCGTGTTTGTGGATACGCTGGAGGGCGCGCGCAACGAGGCGGGCGACCTGATCCGCGCGGGCGTGGACTGGGCGGCGGTGCAGGCGTTCCGCGATGCATCGCCGGCGTCGCCGGGCCGCCCGGTGCTGCTCAAGACGGTGGGGCATGCACTGTGGGACCTCGCGGCGGCGCAATTGGCCCATGAAGGGCAGGGCTGAATCAATGAAGGCAGACAGCAGCAAGGAAGGCAATTCATGCGGCGTGTGGTGATCATCGGCGGCGGGGCCATCGGCTCCGCCATCGCCTACTTCCTGACCCGCGACTCCGACGGCGAGCGCTTCGAGGTCACGGTGGTCGAGCGCGACTTCTCTTACAAGCAGGCATCGTCGGCGCTGTCGGCCAGCTCGATCCGCCAGCAGTTCTCCACCGCCATCAACATCCGGATGTCGCTCTACGGCATCGACTTCTTCCGCAATCTCGGCGAGACCCTGTGCGTGGGCGATGAGGTGCCCGACATCGGCCTCGTCGAGCCCGGCTACCTGTACCTGGCCTCGCAGGCCGGCGTCGAGGTGCTGCGCGAGAACCACGCGATGCAGAAGGCGCACGCGGTGGACGTGGCGCTGCTCACGCCCGATGAACTGAAGGCGCGCTTTCCGTGGATCTCGACCGACGGCGTCGAACTCGCCTCGCTCGGTCTCTCAGGCGAGGGCTGGTACGACGGCTACAGCCTGCTGCAGGCTTTCCGCAGGAAGGCGGTGTCGCAGGACGTGCGCTACGTGCAGGCGCATGCGATAGGCCTGCGCCGACACGGCCGCACCGTGACCGGCGTGCAGCTCGACAGCGCCGAGACGCTGGAAGCCGACTTCGTCGTCAACGCCGCCGGCGCCTGGGCCGCGAAAGTGGCGCAATGGGCCGGCATCGACCTGCCGGTGCGCGGCCGCCGCCGCAGTGTCTTCAGCTTCTCGTGCCCCGAGACGCTGCCCGGCTGCCCGCTGGTGATCGACACCTCCGGCATCTGGCTGCGCCCCGAGGGCCGCCAGTTCATCTGCGGCTTCGCGCCGCCGGAAGACCATGACCTGGATGACGCGCCGCTCGAGGTCGAGTACGAAGCCTTCGACAGCTTCATCTGGCCCTCGCTGGCCGAGCGCGTGCCCGCTTTCGAAGCCATCCGCATGACCGGCGCCTGGGCCGGCTACTACGAGATGAACGTGTTCGACCACAACGCCATCCTCGGCCTGCACCCCGACTGCGACAACCTCTACTTCGCCAACGGCTTCTCGGGCCACGGCCTGCAGCAGTGCCCGGCGGCGGGGCGCGGCGTGGCGGAGTTGATCCGCTTCGGCGAATACCGCAGCCTCGATCTGTCGCCGGTGTCCTTCGCGCGGATTCTCGAGAACAGGCCCTTGCTCGAGAAGAACGTGATCTAGGTCCTGTTTCGTCAGGGCATCGCCAGCGCGGTGAACGGCCCTTGCTGGCCCAGCGCGGATTGGCCTTCATTGAGCACCGCGACCAGCCTGCCGTAGAAGAACGGAAGGCCGAAGTCGATCGCGCTGGTGCCCGAACTCGCGGCGGCGATGTTGTCGACCGCCACGACGCCTGGATTGCCGGTGAAGAGCGATTGCGCGCTCGCGATCGCGAAGCTCTGGCTCAGCGCCGGGCCCGTCGCAGCCGTGAAGCTGGCGCTGAGGGCCAGTGTGCTCGCAGGGCAGTAGAAGCCCTTGAACGTGCCATTGCTCGCGCACTGGGCGATCGTGGAATCGTTGAGAAAGAAGAAGTTCGACCCGCTGTCCAGGAAGCTGTCGGGAAAGCTGGTGTTCTTGTAGCTGACCGAAACGCTGAGCGTGCGCGAGTCGGTTTTCAGCACCGTGGCTCCGCTCATGGCGTTGTTGCCTTGCGTCGCCACGCCGAAGTAGAGCGTGCCGACGGTCACGCCTTGGCCGGCCGATGAGATCGCCGGCAGGCCGAGCACGACGCCGTTGTTGTCCTGCGCGAAATTGGCGACCACGTTCTGGGCCTGCATCGCGAGCGGAACCGTGGTCCCCCTGCACGACGCGCCGGCGGCGCAGGTGTAGTAGGTGGCCGGGATGGCCTGCTGCGCGCATGCCGAGCCGCAGTCCTGGAGAACCGCGGCGACGCCGATGATGCCGTTCGTACCGAGTTTGTCCGGAGTGTTCTCGGGCTGCAGCGTGTTGTTGTCCGAGCATGCGGCGGGCACGTTGCCGGAGTTCGGATCGCCCACGATCTGCAGCGGCTGCGCGCTGGCGGACTTCGGCCCGAGCGTGACGTCGGCGACGCGCATCGTTCCCCATGTGTAGCCGTCGAGGAACTGGGCGCAGGCGTTCAGCGGCGCTCCGTTCACGGCTTCCTGGGGCAGGGCCGACTTCATCGCCGAGTTCAGTGCGTCGGCCGCGATGCGGATGCCGGTGGAGCCGGTGTCGACCAGCACGTTGTCGATGGTCTGGCAGGTGCCGGTTCCCGGTGCGCAGAGCCTGATGCTCACCTGCGGCAGGTTGACGCCGCTCGAGTCGGTGCCGTTGGACACGGTGAGCGGCATCGAATTCTGCGAACTCGACGCGGCGGTGGCGGGGGGAGTACTGGGCGCCGGAGCAGGCGCCGGCGCGGAACTGCCCGCGGCCGGCGTCGAAGTGGGCAGGAGCCCGATCGGCAATGCGCCACCACCGCCTCCGCCGCCGCCACCGCAGGCAGCAAGGCCCAGCAGGCTCGCGGCACAAGCCACGGCGCGAAGAAGGTTCATGGCACCGGCTGCGCGCCGGTTGCCTGCTTGTCGTGAGTCCATGGGCACGAAGGGCGAAGATGAGTTGAAACGATCAGGAGCCTTGCGCGATGGCCAGCGAGTCGGGGTCGACTCCCGCGGGCAGCATCCGCGGAAGCCAGGCGACGCCGGCCGACAGCCGCTGGTGCGACGAGGCATGGACCGCGAAGTCCTCGTCGTGTTGCGACGTCGTGGCGTGGGAGCCCCTGCCAAGCTGGCGCTGCGCCCGGGCGTTGTCGGCCATCTGCCTGGCGTAGCGCGTGCCAAGCAGCACCGAGAGTTCCGGTCGGCGCGGCCCGCGCCACGCGACGGCGAACACCGTGCCGTCGGCCGTCAGGTACTCGCGCTGGACCAGGCCATCGTCGGACGTGCTTTCCCGTGTGCTCCAGTCGGTGGCGGATTCCGTCTTGGCTGCGGCACCGGTCGCTTCGGCAGCGGCCGCCTTGCGCGACACCATGTCGATCCGCTGGCCCGGCGCCAGCGTGGGCGCGCCGCCTAATTCGGCGAACGCGAAAGGCGTGGCGAACAAAGACGCAGCCAGCGCCAGGGCCGCCCGCATCGATGCCCTTCCGGCGCCGCGCGCATTGCACTCTCGTGACCCACGTTCCATTCAGTTTCCTTTCCGTCCCGACCGCGCGCAGATTACTGCCGGCCAGCGTCGGCTTGATAAAGACCCGGCGGGCCGCACAGGCAGGAGCGCCAAGTCGGCCAGCGATCAGGTTCGCGGTGTTAACGAGTGAGCGGCACGGGCGTACCATGCCCGCCAGAGAGGTGCCCCGCATGACCGAACGAACACTGATCGACACCGCCCGCGCGCTCGTCGCGGACGATAAGGGCCTGCTCGCGATGGACGAGAGCAACGCCACCTGCAACAAGCGCTTCGCCGCACTCGGCATACCGCAGACGGAGGCTGCGAGGCGCGACTGGCGAGAGCTGATCGTCACCGCACCGGGCCTGGCCGACAGCATCTCTGGCGCGATCCTTTTCGACGAGACGATCCGGCAGAAGACCAACGCAGGCCAGCCCTTCGCGAAGGCGCTGGCCGACGCCGGCATCATTCCCGGCATCAAGGTCGACACGGGCGCCAAGCCGCTGGCCGGGCACCCGGGCGAGACCGTCACCGAAGGGCTCGATGGCCTGCGCGAGCGCCTTGCCGAATACGCCACGATGGGCGCGCGCTTCGCCAAGTGGCGCGGCGTGATCGCCATCGGCGACGGCCTGCCGAGCCGCGCCTGCATACGTGTCAACGCACATGCACTGGCACGCTATGCCGCCTTGTGCCAGGAGGCCGGGCTGGTGCCCATCGTCGAGCCCGAGGTGCTGATGGACGGCGACCATTCGCTCGCGCGCTGCGCAGAGGTCACCGAGGAGGTTCTGCACCGCACCTTCGTTGAATTGCGCGCACAGGGCGTCCTGCTCGAAGGCATGCTGCTGAAGCCCAACATGGTGCTGCCGGGGCTGAAGGCTGCCGTGCAGGATTCCGTCGAGGCAGTGGCAGAGGCGACTGTGCAGTGCCTGCTGCGTACCGTGCCGGCCGTGGTGCCCGGCGTGGCTTTTCTCTCGGGCGGCCAGCCTGCGCAGCTGGCGTCGGTGCGGCTCAACGAAATGAATCGCCGCTACAAATCGCGCCTGCCATGGGCGCTGACCTTCTCGTTCTCCCGCGCGGTGCAGCAGCCAGCGCTCGACGCATGGAAGGGCGATGCGGCCAATGTGGCGACTGCACAGCGGGCGCTGGTGGAGCGCACCAGCGCCAACCGGGCCGCGCGCCGCGGCGAATACAAGGAATGACCTGGCGCCCGCTCAGCCTGCCTTGGCCGCCTTCACCAGTGAAGGCGTGGCCTTGTAGCTTTCGGGGAAGAGCTTCTTCAGGTCGTCGATCTTCGGCATGTCGTTGATCGCGATGTAGGGCTGGCTCGGGTGCAGCGTCAGGTAGTCCTGGTGGTAGTCCTCGGCCGCGTAGAAGGGCTTCGACAGCTCGACCGTGGTGGCCAGCGGCTTGCCGAAGGTCTTCGCCTGGTTGAGCTGCGCGATGTAGGCGTTGGCGATGCGGGCCTGCTCGGCGTTCTCGGCGAACACGGTGGAGCGGTATTGGGTGCCGGTGTCCGGCCCCTGGCGGTTGAGCTCGGTGGGGTCGTGCGCCACCGAGAAATAGATCTGCAGCAGCTTGCCGTAGCTGACCTGCTGAGGGTCGTAGGTGATGCGCACGGACTCGGCATGTCCCGTGCGGCCCGAGCCGACTTCATCGTAGCGGGCGGTCTTCGCCTCGCCGCCGGCATAGCCCGACACGGCGTTGCTCACGCCCTTGACGCGCTGGAACACGCCCTGAACGCCCCAGAAGCAGCCGCCGGCGAACACGGCGGTTTCGGTCTTCGTGCCCGGTGCCGAGACGAGGTCGGCGGTGGGCGCGGGCACGCGGCGGGCGGTTTCTGCGAAGGAGGGCGCCGCCTGCCAGACGAGGACTGCGGCAGCCAGCGTGCCGGCGGTGAGTGCGAAGGATTTCTTCATGGTGCGGATTCCTTGAGGGAGGTGACATTGACGCCGAATCGCCCCGGCGTCAATGGTGATGCGGTAGCGCTGTGGGGCGGCAGCGCGGCGGGGCGCCTACTTCTTCATCTCGTCCTTGCCCATGGCGTCCTTCTTCATGCCGTCCTTGGACATGGAGTCCTTCGCCATCGAGTCCTTCTTCATCGCGTCTTTCGACATGGAGTCCTTGGCCATCGAATCCTTCTTCATGCCGTCCTTGGACATCGAGTCCTTGGCCATGCCGTCCTTCGCCATTTCGTCGGCGGCAAAGGCCGAGGCGCCGGCGAAGGCCATGCAGGTGGCGAGAAGGGTTGCGGTGAGCTTGTTCATTTGGCGTCTTCCTGAGTGAGTTGAGGTTGGGTCTTCAATGTCGGCTCGGTCCTGGTGGAACTCCGCCTTTCGCTTTCTTCGGCAGTCGAGTGGCTGTCGGCCCCTCAGCTCCCTCCGAACCAGTTGTAGCCCTGGTCTTCCCAGTAGCCACCGGAATAGGTGTTGGTGACGAACATCGCCTTGATGTGCTTCGGGTTCTTGTAGCCAAGCTTGGTCGGCATGCGCAGCTTCATCGGAAAGCCGTACTTCGGCGGCAGCGGCTGCCCGTCGTAGCTCAGCGCGAGCAGCGTCTGCGGATGCAGGGCGGTGGGCATGTCGATGCTGGTGTAGTAGTCGTCGGCGCACTTGAAGCCGACGTACTTGGCCGTGAGGTCGGCGCCGATGTGGCGCAGGAAGTCGGCGAAGCGCACGCCGCCCCATCGGCCGATGGCGCTCCAGCCCTCCACGCAGATATGCCGCGTGATCTGCTCCTGCTGCGGCATGGCGCGCAGTTCGGCCAGCGTCCAGGCGTGCCTGTCGGCGACCATGCCGGTCACTTCCAGCCTGTAGCTGGCCTCGTCGACTTCGCGCACCTCGTCCTCGCCGTAGTAGGCGTTGAAGGGGAAGGGGCGGGTGATCTCGGCCTCCGTGTAGGTCGGCGCGAGCTGCGTGGGGCTGAAGATCAGGCCCTGCACCTTGTCGTTGAAGCGGGAGATCTTCGTGAGCGCGGCCTCCACCTGCGCGTTGTCGCTGATGCTGCAGCCGGTGAGCAGCGAAAGGCCGCCGAGGGTCAGCGAGCGCCGCAGGAAGACGCGGCGCGAGGGCTCGTCGAGCTTCTTCGAGATCAGCGTGCGGGCTTCGCGCAGCACGGCGTCGCCGTCGATGCCGCTCAGGGTGGGGGCTTTGAAGATTTTCATCGGGCTTCGGGCTTGCCGCCGCGGATCATGGTGAGGAGCGTGCGGGGCACCAGGGCCACCATCACGAGGTGCACAACGACGAAGGCGACGATCGCGGCCATGCCGAAGAAGTGCACGCGGCGCGCCGACTCGTAGCCGCCCATCAGCTCGCGCAGCACCGGGAACTGCACCGACTTCCACAGCACCAGGCCCGAGAGCACGATCACGATCAGGTCGAGCATCACGAACAGGTAGGCCAGCTTCTGCACGCTGTTGTAGTGGCGCGGGTCGGCGTGCGAGAGCCTGCCCTTGAGCGCGGCCAGTGCGTCGTGCAGCACGCCGCGCGGCGTCAGCGGAAAGAACTTCGTGGCCAGCCTGCCGGTGGCGATGTTCATGAACAGGTAGAACAGGCCGTTGGCCACCAGCAGCCACATCGCCGCAAAGTGCCATTGCAGGGCGCCGCCGAGCCAGCCGCCGAGCGTGACCACGGTCGGGATGGTGAAGGGGAAGAAAGGCGAGGCGTCGTAGATGCGCCAGCCGCTGGTCACCAGGATCCCCACGGCCAGCGCGTTGAGCCAGTGCGAGATGCGCATCCACAGCGGATGTACCGGCCCCGCCTCGGCCGTGGCGGGGATGGGGGCGGTGGCTGTCGTGCTGTTCATGGGGCGGATTGTTCGGCGCACCCCATGGCCGATTCATCACGCAAAGTTCAATTAATCGTGATAACTCCGCCGGCCGGATGGCGGGACAATGGCGCCACCATGGACACTCCCAAGCGCGTGCTGATCGTCGAGGACGACGCCCACATTGCCGAACTGCTGCGCATGCACCTGCGCGACGAGGGCTACGCCATCGAGCACGCCGCCGACGGCCACGCCGGCCTGCGCGAGCTGGAGCGGGGCAACTGGGACGCGCTGGTGCTCGACCTGATGCTGCCCGGCATCGACGGCCTCGAAATCTGCCGCCGCGCCCGCGCGATGGCGCGATACACGCCGATCATCATCATCAGCGCCCGCTCGAGCGAGGTGCACCGCATCCTCGGCCTGGAACTGGGGGCCGACGACTACCTGGCCAAGCCCTTCTCGGTGCTGGAGCTGGTTGCGCGCGTGAAGGCGCTGCTGCGGCGCACTGACGCGATGGCGCGCAACGCACGCATGGACTCGGGCAGCCTCACGCTGGGCAACCTCGACATCGAGCCGCTGGCGCGAGAGGTGCGGGTGGACGGCAAGCCGGTGGAGCTCACGCCGCGCGAGTTCGACCTGCTGTACTTCTTCGCGCGCAACCCTGGCAAGGTGTTCTCGCGGCTCGACCTGCTCAACCAGGTCTGGGGCTACCAGCACGACGGCTACGAGCACACCGTCAACACCCACATCAACCGGCTTCGCACCAAGGTGGAGGCCGACCCCGCGCAGCCGAAGCGCATCCTCACCGTGTGGGGGCGCGGCTACAAGCTCTCGGCCACCGGCAGCGCGGAGGAGGCCGCATGACGATGGCCTGGGCCACGCTCTCGCGGCGGCTCTCGGCCGTGTTCGCGGTGCTGCTGCTGGTGTGCTGCGGCGCGTCGGTGTGGCTGCAGGTTCGCTCCAACGGCATGCACGAGCAGGAAGTGGTGCAGCGCCTCTCGCTCGGGCTGGCGGCGCACATCGCCGAAAACTCCGAACTCATGAAGCCCGGAGGGCTCGACCAGGCGGCGGTGAAGGACCTGTTCGACAAGCTGATGGCCGTCAACCCGAGCGTGGAGGTCTATTTGCTCGGGCTGGACGGCCGCATCGAGGCGCAGGCCGCGCCGCCGGGGCACCTGAAGCGCGACAGGGTCGACCTGGGGCCGGTCCGCAAGCTGCTCTCGGGCGCACCGCTGCCCATCGCGGGGGACGATCCGCGCAGCCCGAACGGCGCCAAGGTGTTCAGCGCCGCGCCGCTGCAGATGGGCGGGCGCGACGCGGGCTATGTCTACGTGGTGCTGCAGGGCGAGGATCATGACGCGCTGGTCGCCAACGTGGCGGCCGACAACGTGCTGCGCACCACGCTGTGGGCGATGGGGCTGGTGGCGCTGCTCGGGCTGCTGGCGGGGCTGGCCGCGTTCCGGCTCATCACGCGGCCGCTGCGCGAACTCACGGCGGCGGTGAAGCGCTTCGAGACCGAAGGCATCGCGTCGCTCGAAGGCGAGGCGCCCACGCTGGAGCGGCTTTCGAGCGGCAGCGACGAGATCGCCCAGCTGGGCCACGCCTTCGCGCAGATGACGCGGCGCATTGCCGAGCAATGGCGCGAGCTGACCTTGCAGGACCAGCAGCGCCGCGAGCTCTTCGCCAACATCTCGCACGACCTGCGCACGCCGCTCACCTCGCTGCATGGCTACCTCGAAACGCTGCTGCTCAAGGCCGGCACGCTCGACGAGGCGGAGCGGCGGCGCTATCTGGAAATCGCCCTCGGCCAGAGCCGCAAGGTCGGCCGGCTGGCGCAGGAGGCCTTCGAACTGGCGCGGCTCGAATACGGCGTGGTCAAGCCCGAGAAGGAAAGCTTCGCGCTGGCCGACCTGGTGCAGGACGTGTTCCAGAAGTTCGAACTGGCGGCAGAAGCAAGGCACCAGCGCCTGAAGCCCGACATCGCGCCGGGCCTGCCGGTGGTGTCGGCCGACCTCGGCATGATCGAGCGCGTGCTGACCAACCTGCTGGACAACGCCATCCGCCATACGCCCGAGGGCGGAGAGATCGCGGTGCAGCTGCGCGCCGAGAACGGCGGCGTGACGGTGCAGGTGAGCGACACGGGGCCGGGCATTCCGGGCGAGCTGCAGAAGGCGATCTTCACGCGCCCGGTGTTCATGAGCGGCTCGCGCGCCGACGGCACGGCGAGCAGCGGCGGGCTGGGGCTGGTGATTGTCAAGCGCATCCTGCAGCTGCACGGCAGCGACATACGGCTGGTGCAGCAGGCCGACAAGGGCGCGGTGTTCCGCTTCCAGCTGGGTGGGGCAACAGCGGGCTGAAGGCTCTTTCCGGGTCTGGGCGTGCGAGGCGGTCGATGCTAAAAAAGCAGCGCGACCGCCCCTCAACACAAGGAGACAGCCCGTCATGCCAGCCTTCGAAACCGTCCTGATCGACAAGGACCCGCAGCACCCGCGCATCGCGCGCCTCGTGCTCAACCGGCCCGACAAGCTCAACGCCATCGGTGAGACCACGCCCGCCGAGATACGCCGCGCGGTCGAATGGGCCGAGGCCGACGAAGAGGTGCACGTGATCGTGGTCGAGGGCGCGGGCCGTGCCTTCTGCGCCGGCTACGACCTCGGCGACTACGCCGAAGGCCATGGCCGCCAGGGCGAAGGTGAGCAGGGCGACCACCCCTGCCGGCAGGAGAAGACGCCCTGGGACCCGATGCTCGACTACGCCGCCATGAAGCGCAACACCGACGACTTCATGGCCCTGTGGCGCAGCCGCAAGCCCACCATCGCCAAGGTGCATGGCTACGCGGTGGCCGGCGGCAGCGACATCGCGCTGTGCTGCGACCTGCTGACCATGGCCGACGATGCGCGCATCGGCTACATGCCCACGCGCGTGTGGGGCTGCCCGACCACCGCGATGTGGACCTACCGCCTCGGCGCCATGCGCGCCAAGCAGCTCATGTTCACCGGCGACACCATCACCGGCACGCAGGCAGCCGAATGGGGGCTGGCCAATCTCTCGGTGCCGGCCGAGCGGCTCGAGGAGGCCACGATGCAGCTCGCGCAGCGCATCGCGGGCGTGCCGAGCTCGCATCTCATGATGCACAAGCTGGTCGTCAACCAGGTCTGGCATTCGATGGGGCTGGAACAGAGCCAGATGTTCGCCACTGTGTTCGACGGCATCACGCGCCACAACCCCGAGGGCATGTGGTTCAGGCGGCAGGCGGAGGCCGAAGGCTTCAAGAGCGCGGTGCAGTGGCGCGACAGCGGCCGGCCGATTCCGGAAGGCGACGAGGCGAGGGCGCGCATCGCCGAACTTGAAGCGAAGCTGGCGGCGCGCGGTTGAGCACCGCTGCCGCGGCGCTCAGCCTTCGCGGCGCGTGACGACCACCGTGGCCTCGAGTCCGTCGTAGGCCTCGGGGTCGCCGAACCAGCTGCCCGAGATCGGCGCCGCCAGCGAAGGGTCGCGTGCCACGCCGACACGGATCAGCTGGCCGCTGCCCATGAGGTTGTTGGTGGGGTCGAAGGCGAGCCAGCCCACGCCCGGCAGGTAGGCCTGCAGCCAGGCGTGCGTGGTGCCGGCGCCGGTCATCGAGTCGGGCTCGCCCTGCGCCCGCGCGGCGGTGTCGAGTGCCGCGTCGTAGAGGTAGCCCGAGACGAAGCGGGTCGCGATACCCAGGCGGCGCGTGGCTTCCATCATCAGCAGCGCGTAGTCGCGGCAGCTGCCGCTGCCCAGCGCCAGCGTTTCCAGCGGCGTCTGGGTGCCTTCCTCGTCGCGCGCCTTGTATTCGAAGCTCCGGCCGATGTGCGCGTTCATGCGCGTGAGCACCTCGCGCGTGCTGTTGGGCTTGTCGGCCTGCAGGAACTGGTGGGCCCAGCGGATCAGCGTACCTTGCTCGTCGTCGTCGTGGTGCGGGCGCAGGTAGTGCTCCAGGTCGAGCCGCTCCTGCACCGAGTAGGCGAAGGGCAGGAATTCCGCGGACGGATCGAGCGTGAACAGGTCGCGCTGCGACGGCGGCACGTGCTCGATGGTGAAGGAGCACACGATGCGCAACTCGGTGGCTTCGCCCAGCGGCTGCACCAGCGCGACGGAGTTGGAGTACGGGTCCTGGATGAGCCGCGTGTTCGCTTCCGGGCTCACCTGCAGGTCGGTGGCCAGCACGCGCAGGTCGTGGCTGTCGCGCGGGCGGAACATCACCCGGTGCAGGCCGAAGCTGACCGGCTGGTTGTAGCGGTAGACGGTGGTGTGCCTGATGTCGTACTGGGTGGCCATGCGCCGCATTCTCGTGCCTTCGCGCGGCAAAAGTGTGGAACGCACGTGCGTCGATGCCGCAGAATCGGCGCCCGTCCATTCGACCGTCCGGCTCGCACATCCGTTGCGCCACCCAGGAGATTCCGGCCCGCCATGTACTGCGCCACCTTCATCTTCGCCAAGAAGCAGTTCGACGACGAGTTCCATCGCCTCGACCAGACCATCGCCGCAGCCGCCAGGTCGCTGCCCGGCTACCTGGGCGAGGAGACGTGGGAAAACCCCGGCAACGGGCTCGTGTCGAACGTCTACTACTGGGATTCGCTCGACAGCCTGCAGGCGCTGATCAGCCACCCCGCGCACCAGCAGGCCAAGGCCGCGCAGGCGAACTGGCTCGACGGCTACAAGGTGGTGATCTCCGAAGTGCTGCGCACCTACGGGGACAGCCGCATCGACCACATGCTGGCGCCCTCGGTGCACAGCGCCGGGTAGCCAGGCAGGCAACCGATGCCCGAAGCCTTCGGCCCTTTGCAGGTTCTCGGCGGGCCGGCGATCGGCATCTTCCCGGGCGCCATGGTGGCCTGCTGGGCGTGACCCCGGCGACGGGCTGATTCTCAGAGCCGCTGAGTGCCGAGCGCCTTGGCCAGCGTGGCGGGCAGGGGCAGCGGTTCGGCATGCCACTGCGCGGCGAGCAGCTCGGCGCACAGGGCCGCGAAGCTCAGGCCGCGCGAGCCCAGGGCTGTGCAGGTCCAGAGGCCGGCATCGACCGGGCCTGCAAGAGGGCGCCGGTCGCCCGAAGCGCATCGAACGCCGACCCATGTGTGGCTCTCGCCGCCGGCCAACGCCCTGGCGGCGTCCGGGTGCAGACGCTCGAGGCGCTCGCGGTTTGCGTTGCTGTCCGCCTCGGTGGGGTCGAGGCTGGTGCTGTCGCGATCGAAGGTGGCACCGGCCAGCCACATCGGGGCCTCGCCGTGTTCGCCTGGGACGTGAGCGACCAGATGGCCGTCGCCGTTGACTGGCGTCGTGGGTAGCAGGGCGCTGTCGTCGGGCATCGGGCCCCAGGCGACCTGCCCGCGCACCGGCTGCAAGGGGAGCGCGGGAGCGAAGCGGCCCGATTCGAAGCCGGCGCAGATGACGACGCGATCTGCTTCGGTCAGCAGCTCGCCCGCCGCGTCGAACAGTTGCCAGCCGTCTGCATGGCGCTCCAGCCGTTCCACCCGGCAACCGCCGCGGAACTCGATGCCCGGTTGGCGCAGCCAGGCTGCGACCAGCCGCTGCGGCTTCACCCAGGCCGCCCGCGCATGCCAGATCGCGGGAGTGCCGGCGGGCAGGCCGGCCGCCGACAGCTCGTCGCCATCGGCAGGCCACGATTCGTTCGGCCCCTGGCTGCTCCAGCCGGCGGGCACGCGGACATCGCCATCGGGCCGGCGCTCCAGCACGCCGCTGGCGCGCCAGTCCCGGCCTTCTTCGAGCAGCCGTGTCAGTTCGATCCAGGTCGCACGGATGCCGGCGCGCGTGAGCCGCGAGAGCAGCGCGTCGTCGGGCGATACATGCGGCGCGAGCATGCCCACCGGCAGCCCCGAGGCGCCGGATGCGGGCCAGTCGGCCGCGTCGAACACCGTCACCTGCCAGCCGCGCCGTGCCAGGCTGGCCGCCACGGCTGCACCCGCGAGGCCCGCGCCGATGACGGCACAGCGGCCCGGCGCCTCGACGCGCTCCGGCGCTGGTTCGCGGCGGCGCACGGTCCAGGCGGGGGCGAAGGTGCCGCGCAGGCAGTCGCGCTTGGGCGGCAGGCCGGGTCGCTTCTCGACGGCGAAGCCTTGCTGCGCGAGCGCATCGCGGATCGCCCGCGCGATGGTCCAGGTGGCGATGCGTGTGCCCTGGCGGGCGAAGCGCGACACGGCCTTGAGCGTGTCTGCGGACCACATTTCCGGGTTCTGTTGCGGGCTGAAGCCGTCCAGGAAGATGCTGTCGGCCTCGAAGCGCTGGGCGCGCAACATGGGCTGCACGTCGCCGACGCACAGCGTGAGCAGCACGCGGCCCTCGTCGAAGGCCAGCCGGTGGAAGCCGGGCAGCAGGCCATTCCACTGCGCGGCCAGTTCACCAGCCAGGGGTGCGAGTTCGGGGTACGCCCCGGCCGCGCGCACCAGATCGCCGGCCGAGACCGGATGGGCCTCGACCGAGACGAAGTGCAGCAGCCGAGGCCGTGCCGGATCGGCGCGCCACGCCTGCCAGGTTGTCAGGAAATTGAGGCCCAGGCCGAAGCCGGTTTCGAGAATCCGCCATTGGGGTTGTCCGCCCCAGGCCTCGGGCAGGCTGCAGCCGCCGAGGAAAACATGGCGCGACTGAGCCAGTGCGCCGGTTTCGGTGTGATAGATGTCGTCGAAGCGCTCGCTCCGAGGAACGCCGTCGGCGCGCCAGGTAACAGGCTCACCCCCAGGCTTCGCGCACTTCGTGTCGCTTCGCCCACCCCCTTCGAGGGGGCAGCACCTGCAGCCCGACGAAGTCGGTTCTGCGGTGTTTCCCGAAGAAGAGGGGGGCGGCAATCGCAGGGGTGACCGTCAGGGGGCCGATGGGGGAACGTAGCCCTGGGCCACGTCGGCGCCTTCGCCGAAGAAGTGCTTTTCCATCTGCCGCGCCAGGTACTGGCGGGCGCGCAGATCGGCAAGGTTCAGGCGGTTTTCGTTGACCAGCATGGTCTGCTGCTTCAGCCAGGCAGCCCAGGCTTCCTTGCTGACGCTTTCCCAGATCCGCTTGCCCAACTCGCCGGGGTAGGGCGGGAAGTCGAGACCTTCGGCTTCTTTGCCGAGCTTGATGCACTGAACCATGCGTGCCATTTCTGTTGCCTTTTGAACGGGAAAAGTGGGGATACGGGGAAAAAGCGGGAAAGGGCTGCTTAGTTGATTTGGCTATTTAGAACTGAAAACTTGGTCGTTCCAGTTTCTATATGTCGTATTGAGAATACGCAGCTTCATCGATATGCCTTTTCAGAGCAAGACACCATGAGCCTTCGCCGCGACTTTATCAAGCTTTCCCTGGGTGCCGGCGTGGCCGGTGCCATGGCCCTGTCGGCGTTGCCGACGTTCGCGCAGGGCGCCGCGGCGGCCAAGGGCCCCGTGACGCTGCTGAACGTGTCGTACGACCCGACACGCGAGCTCTACGTGGACTACAACCAGGCCTTCGCCAAGTACTGGAAGGCCAAGACCGGCCAGGACGTGACGGTCAAGCAGTCGCACGGCGGCTCGGGCAAGCAGGCCCGCTCGATCATCGACGGCATCGACGCCGACGTGGCCACGCTGGCGCTCGGCGGCGACATCGACGCGCTGGTTTCGCACGGCGGCCTGGTCAAGGCCGACTGGCAGAAGCGCCTGCCGCACAACTCCGCGCCCTACACCTCGACCATCGTGTTCCTGGTGAAGAAGGGCAACCCCAAGGGCCTGAAGGACTGGGACGACCTGGTCAAGCCCGGCGTGCAGGTGATCACCCCGAACCCCAAGACCTCGGGCGGCGCCCGCTGGAACTACCTGGCTGCGTGGGAATTCGCCAAGCGCAAGTACGGCGGCGACGCGAAGGCCAAGGAATACATCGGCAACCTGTTCAAGAACGTGCCCGTGCTCGACACCGGCGCGCGCGGCGCGACCATCACCTTCGTGCAGCGCGGCGTGGGCGACGTGCTGCTGGCCTGGGAGAACGAAGCCTTCCTGGCGCTGAAGGAATTCGGCCCCGAGAAGTTCGAGATCGTCGTGCCGTCGATCTCCATCCTGGCCGAGCCCAGCGTGTCGGTGGTCGACAAGGTCGTCGACAAGAAGGGCACGCGTGCCGTCGCCGAGGAGTACCTGAAGTACCTGTACTCCGACGAAGGCCAGGACATCGCGGGCCGCAACTTCTACCGCCCGACCTCCGAGAAGGCCAAGGCCAAATACGACAAGCAGTTCCCCAAGCTCACGCTGGTGACCATCGACCAGGCCTTCGGCGGCTGGGCGAAGGCCGACAAGGAGCACTTCGCCGACGGCGGCTCCTTCGACCAGATCTACACAGCGAAACAAAAGTAACCCCCCCCCAGGCTGCGCGCACTTCGTGTCGCTTCGCCCACTCCCCTGCCGGGGTGCGGGCCGGCCGCTTCGGGCGGCCGTGCGCGGCGGCCCCCGCGAATTCGCGCTTTTTTTCATCGAACTGAGGTTTTCCGTGTCCGTTCTCCTGATTGCCGGTAGCCCGACGGCCCCGTCCCGTTCCACCGCCTTGCTCGATGCGGTGGGCGAGCGGCTGGCCCGGCGCCATGCGCGGATCGAGCGGCTCGCCGTTCGCGAACTGCCGGCGCAGGCGCTGCTCCTGGCCGAGTGGAACCATCCGGCCATCGAGCGCGCCATCGCCCAGGTGGCGGCGGCCCGCGTGATCGTGGTGGCCACGCCGGTCTACAAGGCGGCCTACAGCGGCCTGCTCAAGGTTTTTCTCGACCTGCTTTCGCAGAACGCGCTCAAGGGCAAGACGGTGCTGCCGCTGGCCACCGGCGGGAGCCCGCACCACATGCTCGCGCTCGACTACGCGCTGCGGCCCGTGCTGCAGTCGCTGTCTGCGCGCCACATTCTTCCGGGCGTATACGCCAGCGAATCGCAGATCGCGCTGACGCCCGAGAACGCCTACCAGGTGCACAACGACCTGGCCGAACGACTCAACGAGGCCGTCGAGGTACTGGCCACCGAGGGCCTGAAGCTGCCGGCGACGCACGGCTTCGAGCCGGTGCCGTTCTCGCGCGTGCGATGTAGCGTCTGAAAGCACGGGCCGCGCGCCAGCGCGAGCCCGGCTTTTCCGGAACTCTTCCTCCGGTCATCCCGCTTCCCTTTTTGAACACCGCCTGTGCGCGGTGCGGGACAGCCTTTGCCTTTCGTTTCGCAACACCAAGGAACCCACGCATGACTCCCGTTGCCACCGAAGACTCCGTGCTCGACACGACCCCGCGCTCCCTCTGGCATGCGCTGGGCGACCTGGCCGCGAGCGTGATCGTCGTCAGCGCCGTCGCGCTGATCGTGAGCTTCATCGCCGCTGCCTGAGCGCGCGGCCAACACAGTCGAAAGCCTTCTCATGACACTGATCTCCGCACCCCGCCGCCGCCTGCTGCAGGGCGTTGCCGCCGCCATCGCGCTGCCTTCGTTCGGCGCGCTGGCGCAGTCGCCGGCGCGCCAGTTCCGCATCGGCCACCAGAAGGGATACCTCACGCTGCTCAAGGGCCGCGGCACGCTCGAGAAGCGCCTCGCGCCGCTGGGCGTGAGCGTGAAGTGGACCGAGTTCACCGCCGGCCCCGTGCAGCTCGAGGCGCTGAACGTCGGCTCCATCGACTTCGGCGACGTGGGCGAGGCGCCGCCGATCTTCGCGCAGGCCGCCGGCGCGCCGCTGGCCTACGTGGGCGCGACCGTGCAGCGTCCGCAGTCCGAAGCGGTGCTGGTGCCCAAGGGCTCGGCCATCAAGACGGTGACCGAACTGAAGGGCAAGAAGATCGCGCTCAACAAGGGTTCGAACGTCCACTACTTCATCGTCAAGCTGTTCGAGAAGCACGGCCTCTCCTACGCCGACCTTAACCTGGTCTACCTGCCGCCCGCCGACGCGCGCGCGGCCTTCGAGAAGGGCTCGGTCGATGCCTGGGTGATCTGGGACCCGTTCCTGGCCGCCGCCGAGAAGTCGCTCGAAGCACGCGTGCTGGCCGACGCCACCGGCGTGGTCGGCAACCGCGCCTACTACTTCTCCTCGCTCGATTACGTGGCGAAGAACGCCGACGTGCTCGCCATCGCGATCGAGGAGCTGAACAAGGTCGACGTCTGGGGGGCCGCCAACAAGGGCGAACTGGCCGGCGAGCTGGCCACGCTCTGGGGCCTGCCCAAGCCGGTGGCCGAACTGTCTGTGAACCGTTCGGCGTACGGCACCACGCCCATCACCAAGGGCATCCTGGCAGAGCAGCAGAAGATCGCCGACACCTTCTTCGAGCTGAAGCTGATCCCGAAAAAGATCAACGTGCTCGAAGCAGCCGGTGCGGGAGTCGCGTGATGCAGATCTTCTGGTTCCTCCCCACGCACGGCGACGCCCGCTACCTCGGCACCAGCGAGGGCGCGCGCCCGATCGACCTGGCCTACCTGCAGCAGATCGCCGGCGCGGCCGACAACCTCGGCTACGAGGGCGTGCTGATTCCGACGGGCCGCTCCTGCGAAGACCCGTGGGTCATCGCCTCCAGCCTGATCGGCGCGACGAAGAAGCTCAAGTTCCTGGTGGCGGTGCGCCCCGGGCTGCACCAGCCCAGCCTGGCCGCGCGCATGGCAGCGACCTTCGACAGGCTCTCGGGCGGGCGCCTGCTCGTCAACCTCGTTACGGGCGGCGACCAGGCCGAGCTCGAAGGCGATGGCGTGTACCTGGACCATGCCTCGCGCTATGAGCAGTCGGCCGAGTTCATCCGCATCTGGCGCGAGATCATCGCGCGCAGCCACGACGGGCAGGCCTTCGACTACGAGGGCAAGCACCTGAGCGTGAAGGGCGCGAAGCTGCTCTACCCGCCGGTGCAGAAACCGTATCCGCCCGTGTGGTTCGGCGGCTCCTCCGCGCCCGCGCACGAGCTGGCGGCGGAGCAGGTCGATGCCTACCTCACCTGGGGCGAGCCGCCCGCCGAAGTCGCGAAGAAGATCGCCGACGTGCGGGCGCGCGCCGAGCGCAAGGGCCGGCGAGTCGAGTTCGGCATCCGCCTGCATGTGATCGTGCGCGAGACGGAAGACGCCGCCTGGAAGGCCGCCGAGGAACTCATCAGCCGCGTGGACGACGAGACCGTGATCCGCGCGCAGGCCGCCTTCGCGCGCATGGATTCGGAAGGACAACGCCGCATGGCCGCGCTGCACGCGGGCGGCGCCAAGCGCACCCGCGCCGAGCTGGAAATCGCGCCCAACCTGTGGGCCGGCGTGGGCCTGGTGCGCGGCGGTGCCGGCACGGCGCTGGTGGGCGATGCGAAGACGGTTGCGGCGCGCATCGAGGAATACGCGGCGCTGGGCCTGGACAAGTTCATCCTGTCGGGCTACCCGCATCTCGAAGAGGCCTACCGCTTCGCCGAGCTGGTGTTCCCGCTGCTGTCGCGCAAGGCGAAGACACGGCTGGCGGGCGGCTCGCTGAGCGGCCCGTTCGGCGAAGTCGTCGCCAATCTCGATGCGCCTTCGCGCCTCGTCTCCCAAAGTTAGAAATGACACACACCCCCAGTCTTCGCGCACTTCGTGTCGCTTCGCCAACCCCCTTGCAGGGGGCAACACCAGCGGCCCGGCAAAGCCGGTTCCGCGGTGTTTCTCGAAAAGAGGGAACCAGATGACCGAACAAGTTCAGGAACTGCCGGCGGTCGTGCCGGCCGAGGAGACAGGCGGCAGCGCGTTCAAGGCCTTCGCAGCCAGCGTCGCGAAGCGGCTGGTGCCGTGGCTCGTGCCGGTGGGGCTCATCGTCTTCTGGCAGATCGCCTCGTCGCTGGGCTGGCTCAGCACCCGCGTGCTGCCGGCGCCGGTCGACGTGGTGAAGGCCGCGTGGAACCTCACGGTGTCGGGCGAGCTGTGGACGCATGTGAAGGTCAGCGCGGGCCGGGCGCTCGCGGGACTGGCCATCGGCGGCGGCGCGGGACTGGTGCTGGGGCTGCTCACGGGTTCGGTGAAGTTCTTCGAGACGCTGCTCGACTCCACCATCCAGATGGTGCGCAACATCCCGGCGCTGGCTCTGATCCCGCTGGTGATCCTGTGGTTCGGCATCGACGAGTCGGCCAAGCTGTTCCTCATCTCGGTCTCGGTGTTCTTCCCGATCTACCTCAACACCTTCCACGGCATCCGCAACGTCGATCCGCAGCTCATCGAGATGGGGCGCACCTACGGCCTGTCGCGCTGGCAGCTGTACCGCGAGGTGATCCTGCCGGGCGCGCTGTCGTCGATTCTCGTGGGACTGCGCTTCTCGCTGGGCCTGATGTGGGTGATCCTGATCGTGGCCGAGACGATCTCGGCGCAGGCCGGCATCGGCTACCTCACGATGAACGCCCGCGAGTTCCTGCAGACCGACATCGTGCTGGTGGGCATCCTGCTGTACGCGCTGCTCGGCAAGCTGGCCGACCTGTTCGCGCGCGGTCTGGAGCAATGGTGGCTGCGCTGGCACCCCGGCTACCAGAAGAAGGCGAAGTGAGGGCAGGGGAATGACGCATTCATCAGCCTCCATCTCCCGCCGCACCGCCATCGCGACGATCGCGGCGCTCGGCTCGGGCGCGGTGCTCGCGCAGGGCGTGGCCGCCCGGCCCGCCACCGTGCGCCTGGGCTACCAGAAGTCGTCGACGCTCATCGCCGTGCTCAAGGCGCAGGGCACGCTCGAGAAGCAGCTCGCACCGCTCAACGCCGCGCTGAGCTGGCACGAGTTCACCAGCGGCTTGCCGCTGCTGGAGGCGCTGAACCTCGACAACCTCGACATCAGCGCCGACGTGGCCGACACCGTACCGGTGTTCGCGCAGGCGGCTGGTGCCGACCTGACCTTCATCGCGCAGGAAGCGCCGTCGCCCGCCGCGCAGGCCATCGTGGTGCGCGAAGACTCGCCGCTGAAGACAGTGGCTGACCTGAAGGGCAAGAAGATCGGCTTCGCGAAAGCGGCCGGTGCGCACTACCTGCTGATCGCCGCGCTCGACAAGGCCGGCCTCTCGTTCAAGGACATCGAGCCCGCCTACCTCACGCCCGCCGACGGCCGCGCCGCCTTCGAGAAGGGCGCGATCGACGCCTGGGTGGTGTGGGACCCGTTCCTAGCCGCGGCCCAGCGCCAGTCGAAGGTGCGCGTGCTGGCCGACGGCGCGGGCATCGCCTCGTACCAGCGCTACTACCTCGCGAGCAGCAAGTTCGCCAAGGCGCGGCCCGACGTGCTGCGCGTGGTCTACGCCGAGCTGGAGAAGACCGGCAGATGGGTGAAGCAGAACCCGAAGGAGGCGGCCACGCTGTTGTCACCGGTGTGGGGCCTCGACGCCGCCACCATCGAGCAGGCCAACGCCCGCCGCAGCTACGCGGTGCGCCCGGTGGTGCCCGAAGTGCTGGGCGAGCAGCAGCGCATCGCCGATGCGTTCCTCGCCGAGAAGCTGCTTCCCAGAAAGATCGACGCGCTCAACGTGGCGCTGTTCAAGTCAGGAGCCTGAAGACATCATGAGTGCCGTCCTCAAAGACATCCAGACCCCGCCCGAGCCGCAAGCCGTTGCCGGCGGCGTGCGCCTGGAGGCGCGCAACCTGCACAAGCGCTACGGCGCGCGCGAGGTGCTGCGCAACACCCGCCTGACCATCGAGCAGGGCCAGTTCATCGCCATCGTCGGGCGCAGCGGTTGCGGCAAGAGCACGCTGCTGCGGCTCGTCGCGGGCCTGGAGGAGCCGAGCTCCGGCGGCCTCTACACCGACGGCAAGGCCGTGAACGGCCTGCACGACGACACGCGCATCATGTTCCAGGAGGCGCGCCTCTTGCCGTGGCGCCGCGTGCTCGACAACGTGACGCTGGGGCTGCCGAACGACGCCAAGGCGCGCGGCAAGGAAGTGCTGGCGCAGGTCGGCCTGGCCGATCGCGAGAACGAATGGCCGGCGCGCCTGTCGGGCGGCCAGCGCCAGCGCGTGGCCCTGGCGCGCGCGCTGGTGCACCACCCGCGGCTGCTGCTGCTCGACGAACCGCTGGGCGCGCTCGACGCGTTGACGCGCATCGAGATGCATCGCCTCATCGAGAACCTGTGGCAGCGCCACCGCTTCACCGCGCTGCTGGTGACGCACGACGTGCAGGAAGCCGTTGCGCTGGCCGACCGCGTGATCCTGATCGAGGACGGGCGCATCGCGCTCGACGAGAACATCGCGCTGGCCCGTCCGCGCTCGCAGGGCGACCCGGCCTTCGCCGCGATCGAAAAACGAATCCTCGACAGGGTGCTGCAGAAGTCCGGAGAGACCGAAGCCGAGAGCACCGACGCCAGCTGGCTCGCCACGCCCGCGCACGCATTGCGCTGGGCGATTTGATGTCCACCCCCAGGCTTGCCCACTTCGAGTGGCCGCCAACCCCCTCGCCGGGGGCAATACCAGCGGCCCGGCAGAGCCGGTTCCGCGGTATTCCTGGATGAACCCGTCAGCCCGTTCTTTCCTTCAACCCTGAAAGGTATTCCGCATGTCGCAGAACTGGAAATTCGAAACCCTGTCGGTCCACGCCGGCTATTCGCCCGATCCGACCACCCGCGCCGTGGCGCCGCCCATCTACCAGACGGTGGCCTACGCTTTCGACAGCGCCCAGCACGGCGCCGACCTGTTCGACCTGAAGGTGCCGGGCAACATCTACACCCGCATCAACAACCCGACGCAGGACGTGCTGGAGCAGCGCGTGGCGGCGCTCGAAGGGGGCATCGCCGCGCTCGCGCTGGCCTCGGGGCAGGCGGCTGTGACCTACGCGATCCAGACCATCGCGGAGGCCGGCGACAACATCGTCAGCAGCACCGCGCTGTATGGCGGCACCTACAACCTGTTCGCCCACACGCTGCCGCAGTTCGGCATCACCACGCGCTTCGCGGACCATCGCGATCCTTCGAGCTTCGAGAAGCTCTTCGACGAGCGAACCAAGGCCGTGTTCGTCGAATCGCTGGGCAACCCGGCGGGCAACGTGACGGACATCGCGGCCATCGCCGAGATCGCGCACCGCAACGGCGTGCCGCTGATCGTCGACAACACGGTGCCCTCGCCATACCTGAGCCGGCCCATCGAGCACGGCGCCGACATCGTGGTGCACTCGCTCACCAAGTACCTGGGCGGCCACGGCACCAGCATCGGCGGCGCCATCGTCGACTCGGGCAAGTTCCCGTGGGCGGAGCACAAGCAGCGCTTCAAGCGCCTGAACGAGCCCGACGTGAGCTACCACGGCGTGGTCTACACCGACGCGCTGGGACCGGCCGCCTACATCGGCCGCGCGCGCGTGGTGCCGCTGCGCAACACGGGCGCGGCCATCTCGCCGTTCAACGCCTTCCTGATCCTGCAGGGCATCGAGACGCTGGCGCTGCGCGTCGACCGCATCAGCGACAACGCTCTGCGCGTTGCGCAGCACCTGAAGACCCACAAGGCGGTGAAGTGGGTCAACTACGCGGCGCTCGAAGACCACCCCGACCATGCGCTGGCGAAGAAGTACCTCGGCGGCAAGGCCAGCGGCGTGCTGACCTTCGGCATCGGCTCGGGGCGCGAGGGCGGCGCCAGGTTCCTCGACGCGCTGAAGCTCTTCACGCGCCTGGTCAACATCGGCGACGTGCGCTCGCTGGCCACGCACCCCGCATCGACCACGCACCGGCAGCTCTCGCCCGAGGAGCTGGCCAGGGCCGGCGTGACCGAGGACACGGTGCGCCTGTCAGTCGGCATCGAGCACATCGACGACCTGATCGCCGACCTCGACCAGGCGCTGGCGGCAGCATCGAACTGAATCAAAGCTTTCTCCTGAAGCCATGACCACACTGCTATCGATTCCCGAAGCCGCGCTGGACCAGCTGTTCCGCAAGGCCCGCACCGTGCACGCGTTCAAGCCCGTGCCGGTGACCGACGAGCTCATCCACAAGCTGTACGACCTCCTTAAGTGGGGCCCGACCGCCTTCAACGCCCAGCCGGCACGCTACCTGTTCGTGCGAAGCGAGGAGGCCAAGGCGAAGCTGAAGCCGGCCGTGTCGGCGGGAAACACCGCGCAGACGCTGGCCGCAGGCGTCACGGTGATCGTGGCGCAGGACACGCGCTTCTACGAGCACCTGCCCAGCCAGTTCCCGGCCTACGACGCCAAGCCGCTCTTCGAGAAGAGCGCCGAGGCCGCGCAGGCCACGGCCTTCCGCAACAGCAGCCTGCAGGGCGCCTACCTGATCCTGGCCGCGCGAGCGCTCGGGCTCGATGCGGGGCCCCAGTCGGGCTTCAACGCCGACCTGGTCGACAAGGCCTTCTTCCCCGATGGCCGCTATCGCGCGAACTTCCTCGTCAACCTCGGCGTGGCCGACCACGCGGGCACCTTCGAGCGCGGGCCGAGGCTGGCGTTCGACGACGTGGCCGAGATCGTCTGAGCGCCACCAGTACGCCGTGCTTTTCCTCAACGAATTCCCTCATCAACCTGAAAGAGAAACCATCATGTCCATCCAAGCCATCAACGTCCGCAACCAGTTCAAGGGCAAGGTCCGCGAAATCATCCGCGGTGATGTCGTCTCCGAAGTCGACGTCGAAACCGCCTGGGGCATCGTCACCTCGGTCATCACCACGCGCTCGGTCGACGAACTGCAGCTGAAGGTGGGCTCCGACGTGGTTGCCCTCGTGAAGTCCACCGAGGTTTCGATCGCGAAGCTCTGACGGACCCTCGGGCATCTGCGACGACCCGGCGCTGTGATGGCGCCGGGTTTTTTCGTTTGCGGGGTGTGAGTTTTCAGCGGTTTACAGGCTGCGAGCTCATCGACTGTGCGTAATTCCGGAAATCGTTCGAATCTTTCAAAGACCTGAATCTTCCTTGAAGTCGTCGCCATAGCATGCGCCGCGAAGTCGTGATCCGCACATCGATGCGTCGATCACGGCTTCGTGAATGCATTCAAACAGACACTTCAGGGAGGAACCGCATGCTCGTTGAGATTGACGAACATGGAATGATCAGCCACGCGCGAGTGAGACATGCTCGCAGTCCACAGATCGAACGAGGGAAGAGGGCCGGGGCGATCACCGGCATCGTCGTGCACCAGACGGACGCCGATACTTCGGCGTCTTCGTTGAACAGCTACAAGCGGCCGAAGGCGAACGGGGCGCACTTTCTCATCGACAAGGATGGGACGATTTATCAGACGGCGGCCATTTATCAGCGGACGAATCATGTGGGGCCGTTGAAAGCGCGTTGCCTGATCGCGGGGAAATGCAGCCCGGGCGATTTCAAGAGCGTAGGAGCCGAGGGAATGCATCGCATCGAGATGCGCAAGCCACCAGGTGAACGCTATCCGAGCAACATGGAGGCAATCGGAATCGAGATAGTCGGTAGAGCCAGGTTGCCTGCGGGGTTCAAACCAGCTGGCAAGCAGATCGAATGGTCGCTCGAGAAAATTCGAGGCGAACACGGCATCTTCGATGAGCCTACCGCAGCCCAGAATCAAGCGCTCTCCTGGCTCGTCAGCGTGCTCGCGGAGTCGATAAAGATCGGATCGACCGAAGTATTTCGTCATCCGGTGGTCAGCAGAAAGAACATCACGGAGGCACAAGGCGCGAACTGGAGTCCGGCCGTAACGACACCATGAACAACATCAGCATTCTCAAAATCGCAGCCGCGCTTATCGCAATGGCTGCGGCGCTCCTGGCGCAAGCGGCGGACAAGCGATATCCGATCGATTACGTGCGGAAGGTGAAAGTCACCGAGCCATCAAAGCGAAACATTGCCTGGGAGAACAAGGATTTCTTGAACTGCGATGACGTTGTATTGACGCAGGAGGACGTCCTTTACGCCTTGCGGCATATGCGGAGAGTCTCGTGGAAAGGCTATGACCCGGAAAAGGTGGACGCCACCGGATGCGAAGGGGAGGCACTCGTGACGTTCAAGAACGGGCAAGTACTCGCCATGGGCATCGAGCCCACGGGACGGATCGGTACTGCGGAGTACGACGCGCAGATGAAGATCGTTTCGGGCTCCACGAGCTTCTATGAGTGTGTTCCATGCCGAGACCGCAAGATGGCTCTCCTGAAAGATGCGCTGTACCGCGCAGATGAGCGAAGGCTGAAGAAGCTGGTCGTAGAAGGCCAGCTCTCCGCCAGCGAAGCGCAGACCCGGCTGAAGAGGGCTCGAGATTCGCGCGACAAGCCCTGAGTGAGGTATCGATCGATCCGAAAACCCGCCACGGCGGGTTTTCTTTTGCCAACCCTTCATCGACGCCCCTCTTAGTTGCCCTGTGCATTAGAAATTGCAAACACCTTCCTTCCACCCCCAACAGGCGCCTCGCAGAATCTTCCGGATCCCCCGAAAAAAGGACCTCCGATGAGCGCCATTCCTTCTTCCACAACCCCCGCGCAAGCCGAGCATCACCACGAACTCGACGTCGTCCGCCAGGCCGGCCACATCGGCGCCGAGGTGCGCGGCGTGCGCCTTTCGGGCTTGCTCCAGCCCGAGGTGTTCGGCGCCATCAAGGCCGCGCTGCTGAAGCACAAGGTCCTCTTCTTCCGTGGCCAGCAGCATCTGGACGACGCGCAGCAGGAGGCCTTCGGACGCTTGTGGGGCGAACTGGTGCCGCATCCCACCGTGCCTTCCCGGGACGGCACGCGGCTGCTGGAGCTCGACTCGCGCCACGGCGGCCGCGCCAATTCGTGGCACACCGACGTGACCTTCGAGGTCGCCTATCCGCAGGTGTCGATCCTGCGAGCGGTGGTGATCCCGGCCTATGGCGGCGACACGGTCTGGGCCAACACGGTGGCGGCCTACGAGAGCCTGCCCGACGATGTGAAGGCGCTGGCCGACCGGCTGCGCGCCATCCACGGCAACGACTACGACTACGCCGCCACGCGCTCACCGGCCGATCTGGACGAGGAGGGCACGAAGCGCTACCGCGATGTCTTCACTCGCCGCCTGCTCGAGGCCGAGCATCCGGTTGTGCGCGTGCACCCCGAGACCGGCGAACGCAGCCTCGTGCTCGGCCACTTCGTGAAGCGGCTGGCCGGGCATTCCACGCACGATTCCGGCCATCTGCTGAACGTGCTCCAGAGCCATGTGCACCGGCTGGAGAACACGGTGCGCTGGCGCTGGACCCAGGGCGACGTCGCCATCTGGGACAACCGTGCCACGCAGCACTACGCGATCAACGACTACGGCGACCAGCACCGCGTGGTGCGCCGCGTGACCATCGCGGGCGACGTGCCGTATGGCGTGGACGGTGCGAAGAGCGTGGACCTGACGGCCCCGGCCGTGCGTGCGGCCGAAGCTGCACGAGCCGTCGCCTGATCGCGCCTGAATCGATCCTTTACAACGGCTGGTTGTTAGAAATCGACTTTTCGGTTGTTTGAGCTTCGGCGCCCGGCTCCTACAGTGGTGGTTATCGCCACCAAGGCGTATCCAACGCACAACAGGAGCCTCACAGCATGTCAGCGGAAGTTGAAGAAGAAGTCATCGCCTTGCCCGAAGTACTCGAACAGGCGCGCGCCAGGGCCGCCGGCAGCAATCTGCCCTATGCGGGCGGCGTCGCGCCGCAGAAAGCCTGGGAACTGGTACAGAACGGCCAGGCCGTACTGGTCGACGTGCGCTCCGGCGAGGAGCGCAAGTTCGTCGGCCACGTGCCCGGCAGCCAGCACGTGGCCTGGGCCACGGGCACGGCGCTCACGCGCAATCCGCGCTTCGTGCGCGAGCTCGAAGCCAGGCTCGCGAAGGACGGCGGCAAGGAAGCCGTCGTGCTGCTGCTGTGCCGCAGCGGCAAGCGTTCCGCGCTGGCGGCCGAGGCTGCGGCAAAGGCCGGCTTCACGAACGTCTTCAACGTGCTCGAAGGCTT
The DNA here is from genome assembly GCF_041154425.1 of Variovorax sp. V15. Taxonomy (NCBI): domain Bacteria; kingdom Pseudomonadati; phylum Pseudomonadota; class Betaproteobacteria; order Burkholderiales; family Comamonadaceae; genus Variovorax; species Variovorax sp. V15. The sequence goes on along the minus strand of NZ_AP028659.1, from coordinate 3,636,425 downwards.
CGAGGGCGAGATCGATGCGCAGCAGCACCGCGGCGGCTCCGACGGCTGGCGCTTCCACAAGCTGCCCTGGGTGCAGGACTGAGACCGCACCCGAACACTACTTCTCCGGGAGGAACTACAGATGGCCCATTTCGAGGTGAGCGACATCGTGCGCGCACTGCATGGCGTGCGCGACGAGTGGCGCGATTCGCAGCGGCGCTCGCGCGAGCCCGGCGCGCGCGAGTTTCCGTCGCGCGATGCGCTCGCGCAGATCGTCGAGTCGCTCAAGGGCGCACTCTTTCCGATGCGGCTCGGCCCGCCGGACCTGCGCCACGAGAGCGAGGACTTCTACGTCGGCCACACACTCGACTCGGCCCTGCAGGCGCTGCTGGTTCAGGCGCGGCTGGAGCTGAACTTCAATGCGCGCCACGAGCCGCGCCCTGCCAGCGAAATCGACGATATCGCCACCGAGGCCGTGCGCCGCTTCGCGAATGCGCTGCCGGGTCTGCGCAGCCTGCTCGACAGCGACGTGCTCGCCGCCTACCAGGGCGATCCGGCCGCGCGCAGCGTCGACGAGGTGCTCCTGTGCTATCCCGGCGTGCTCGCGATGATCCACCACCGCCTCGCGCATGAGCTCTACAAGCTCGGGCTGCCGCTGCTGGCGCGCATCGTGGCCGAGCTGGCGCATGCGCAGACGGGCATCGATATTCATCCGGGCGCGAAGATCGACGCGGGCTTCTTCATCGACCACGGCACGGGCGTCGTGATCGGCGAGACGGCCGTCATCGGCAAGCGCGTGCGGCTCTACCAGGCCGTCACGCTGGGTGCCAAGCGCTTCCCGACAGATACCGAGGGCAACCTGCAGAAGGGCCTGCCGCGCCATCCGGTGGTGGAGGACGACGTGGTCATCTACGCCGGCGCGACCATCCTCGGGCGCGTGACGCTCGGCAAGGGCGCCGTCATCGGCGGCAACGTGTGGATCACCGACGACGTGCCGCCGGGCGCGAGCGTCACGCAGGCCAGCCTGCAGAACGCACCGAAGGCAGGTGGCGTATGAAGGCGTTCGTCGAAGACTTCGGCGTGACCATCCGTCAGCTGCGCGAGGACAGGGGCTGGTCGCAGGAGGAACTGGCTGAGCGTTCCGATCTGAACCGCTCCTACGTTGGGGAGATCGAGCGCGGCCGCGTCATTCCATCGATCGTCACCGCGCAGAAGCTGGCTACCGCGCTGGGTATCAACATGGTCGGCCTGCTCATGCGCTGCGAGCAGTTGGAGCAGTCGCGTCTCGCGCGAAGGATCAACTTGGCGGCTATAGCCTGTTGAGGGAAAACCCGTGGCCGCCGGACACTGGCGGCCACTTTTTTCTCAACCACGAAAGCCTGATCCATGAGCGCAACAGTTGGTGGTACCACCGCCCTTGGCGACAACGCCGCAAGACAGCTGGCCAATGCCACCAAGACAGTCCCCCAACTCGAGACCATCAGCCCGCGCTGGCTGACGCACCTGCTGCAGTGGGTTCCGGTGGAGGCGGGCATCTACCGCGTCAACAAGGTCAAGAACCCGGAGGCCATCAAGGTCACCTGCACGTCGCGCGAAGAAGAGAACCAGCTGCCGCGCACCTTCGTCGACTACGAGGAGAACCCGCGCGAGCACTACCTGAACGCCGTGAGCACCGTGCTCGACGTGCACACCCGCATCTCCGACCTCTACAGCAGCCCGCACGACCAGATCAAGGAGCAGCTGCGCCTGACGATCGAGACGATCAAGGAGAACCAGGAGAGCGAGCTCATCAACAACCCCGACTACGGGCTGCTGGCGCAGGTGAGCGAAGAGCAGCGCATCTTCCCGCTGACCGGCGCGCCCACGCCCGACGACCTCGACGAGCTGCTGGCCAAGGTGTGGAAGGAGCCGGCCTTCTTCCTCACGCACCCGCTGGCCATTGCCGCCTTCGGCCGCGAAGCCACGCGCCGCGGCACGCCGCCGCCCACGGTAAGCCTCTTCGGCTCGCAGTTCATCACCTGGCGCGGCATTCCGCTGATCCCGTCGAACAAGGTGCCGGTGGCCGATGGCAAGAGCAAGATCCTGCTGCTGCGCGTGGGTGACAAGCGCCAGGGCGTGGTGGGCCTCTTCCAGCCGGGTCTGTCGGGCGAGCAGGGCCCGGGGCTGTCGGTGCGCTTCATGGGCATCAACAACCATGCGATCGCGTCGTACCTGATCTCGCTGTACTGCTCGCTCGCGGTGCTGACCACCGACGCACTGGCGGTGCTCGACGATGTCGAGATCGGCAAGTACCACGACTACGCCGACACCTACAAGTAAGCCGCTGTGAGCAGCACTCCATCGATCCCGGGCGAGGCGCCGTTCGACCCGGCGGTTCTCGCGCGCATGGCCAGCGCCATGTTTTCCGCACTGCCGGGCACGCCGCCCGACTCGGTGCCCGGCGTGGCGAACGGGCTGGTGCCGGGAGCGCAGTTTCCGACCAACGTCGCGCCCGCGGGTTCGCCGCTGGCGAGCCCTGCCGGCTTCGGGCCCAGCGTGCCGGGTACGCCCTTCCCACAAGGGCAGATTCCGGGCGCCAACCTGGTGCCGGCATCGCCGACGCAGGTGCCTTCGCTCGCGAACCGCGCGCCGGCGCTGGTGCCGCACGCGGTGGCGGGCAACGGCGTGCCGGACAGCGTGCTCTCGGTGGCGCCGGCCTTCGAGCCGCGCTCGGGTGGCACGGTGCAGGGCGTGCCACAGCTGAATGGGGCAGTGGCACCGCAAGCCGCGGCTTCGTCGTTCTACTTTCTGGACAACGGCTACGGGCATCCGTCGGCCGGCGCGACTCCCGTGGTCTCGCCCCCTCTCCCGCTTGCGGGTGAGGACTGGAGTGAGGGCCAGCGGACGACGCAAGGTGCGGGGCTGCCCCTCACCCCAACCCTCTCCCCAGAGGGGGGAGGGAGTGAACCCCAGTTCTACTTCGTCGACGCGGTGCGCCTGCCCAGCGGCTTCGTCACGCCCGCCAAGCCCGATCCGCGCGGGCCCGGCGCCGTGCCGCTGGCCGGCAGCGGCCAGCATCCTCCCTTCGACATCCACGCCGTGCGGCGCGACTTCCCGATACTGCAGGAGCGGGTGAACGGCAAGCAGCTGGTGTGGTTCGACAACGCGGCCACCACGCACAAGCCTCAGTCGGTCATCGACCGCATCTCGTATTTCTACGAGCACGAGAACTCCAACATCCACCGAGCGGCGCACGAGCTGGCCGCGCGCGCGACCGACGCCTACGAAGGCGCCCGCGAGCGCGTGCGCAGGTTCATCAATGCGCCCGAGGTCGAAGAGGTGATCTTCGTGCGCGGCACCACCGAGGCCATCAACCTCGTGGCCAAGAGCTGGGGCGGGCAGCACGTGGGCGAGGGCGACGAGATCGTCGTGTCGAACCTCGAGCACCACGCCAACATCGTGCCGTGGCAGCAGCTTGCCGCCGCCAAGGGCGCGAAGCTGCGCGTGATTCCGGTGGACGAATCGGGCCAGGTGCTGCTCGACGAATACCGCAAGCTGCTGAACGACCGCACGAAGATCGTCGCCGTCACGCAGGTCTCCAACGCGCTGGGCACGGTGGTGCCGGTGAAGGAGATCGTCGAGCTGGCGCACCGCGCTGGCGCGAAGGCGCTGGTGGACGGCGCGCAGTCGGTCTCGCACATGCGCGTGGACGTGCAGGACATCGGCGCCGACTTCTTCGTCTTCTCCGGCCACAAGGTGTTCGGCCCGACCGGCATCGGCGTGGTGTGGGGCAGGCGCGAGGTGCTCGAAGACATGCCCCCGTGGCAGGGCGGCGGCAACATGATTGCCGACGTGACCTTCGAGAAGACGGTGTTCCAGCCGATCCCGAACAAGTTCGAGGCCGGCACCGGCAACATCGCCGACGCCGTGGGGCTGGGCGCCGCCATCGACTACGTCAACAAGATCGGCATCGAGAACATCGCGCGCTACGAGCATGACCTGCTGGTGTACGGCATGGCGCAGCTCGGCGCGATTCCAGGCGTGCGGCTGATCGGCACGGCAGCCGACAAGGCCAGCGTGATGTCCTTCGTGCTCGACGGCTACACCACCGAGGAGGTGGGGCAGGCGCTGAACGAGGAGGGCATCGCGGTGCGCACCGGCCACCATTGCGCGCAGCCCATCCTGCGCCGCTTCGGCGTGGAGACGACGGTGCGGCCCTCGCTGGCCTTCTACAACACCTTCGACGAGATCGACCGGCTGGTGGCGGTGGTGCGGCGGCTCGCGTCGCAGCGGCGCGCGGGCTGATGCCTGGTCAGTGAAGGTCAGTGCGTTGGCCCGAGGTGGCGGCTGAAGAAGGCCGCTACCTCGGCGTTGAATGCCTTGTGGAAGGCGATTCGGTCGAAGCCGGGCGCGTCGCGGCAGATCTCGATCCTGGCGTCGAGCTGTGCTTGCGAGCACGGTGCGAGAAAACCGAAGTGTTCGGCCTTGTCGGCCACATGCCATTCGGGCGCCACAGGCAGGTTGCCGCGAACGGCTGCCACGCTCTCGGGCGTGACGCCGTCGCCGCCGTAGGTCGACGCCCAGAGCTCGATCGGGATCTTCATGTTCTTCAGGCCCCGGGCGTCGAAGAGCATGCCGAGCGGGTCGGCGATCACGGCCGCCTTGATGCGGGTGTCGTGCGTCAGTGGCGTGGCCAGCAGTTCCTGGAAGCCCTGCTTCACCCATTCGCACGCCTTGCCTTCGGGCTGCGTTGCGCACGGGGATGAGGGCAGCGGCGACAGCCGCTCGAAGTCCGGGCGCGCTCCCGCGAGCACGAGGCCCGTGTAGCCGCCCCTCGAAAAACCGTAGAAGCCGATCCGGTCGGCCGCGATCCTGCCGTGCGCGGGCCACTTCTGGAGCATGTGGTCGATCAGCCGCTTGATGTCGGTGGTTCGCGTCGCCAGCGCGACGATCCTGTCGTCCGGGCCGCCGCGGAGCTGGAAGTTGTCTTGCGAATGGCTGATGGCCGCGACGATGAAGCCCGCGTCGGCGAGCGCCTGCGCCGTGTCGTGATGGCCGAGGAAGGAGCCGCCGTAGCCGTGCGAGATCACGATGAGCGGCAGCCGGGCGTTGCCCGGCGGGAGCGGGCAGTCCCGCACGCCCTGGATCGTGTTGCGGCCCAGCTTGATCTCGCCCGCGGGTGCGGCGCACGGTGTCCATACGGCGCCCTGCATCGCCGGGCCTTCGCGGTCGGCAGGTATATCGATGGTGCTGAAGCCGGCGGCATGGGTGAACACCGCCGACAGGCATGCGGCGGCGAGGCAGAAGGGGCGCAGAAGATGGAGGAGGCGCATTGCCCCAGTGTGCGGCGCCAGCCGGTGGGCTGCTTAGCAGGCTTTGCGGTCTTCGCAGGCCGCCGCGCTATGCTTGCGATTGTTAACAACGTTGCCTGCCTTCGCATGTCCCTGTCCCAAGCTTCTTCTCCCGCGCCCCGGGCCGCCGACGAATCCTGCGACGTGCTGGTCGTCGGCGGCGGTCCCGCCGGATCGACCATCGCCACGCTGCTGGCACGGCAGGGCCGCAAGGTGGTGCTGCTGGAGAAGGCGCACCACCCGCGCTTCCACATCGGCGAATCGCTGCTGCCCGCGAACGTGGAGCTGTTCGACAAGCTCGGCGTGCGCGACCAGGTCGAGAAGATCGGCATGCCGAAGTTCGGCATCGAGTTCGTCTCGCCCGAGCACGAGCACCGCAGCTATGTGGAATTCGGCGAGGGCCTGGACAAGTCGCTCGACTCGGCCTGGCAGGTGCGCCGCTCGGAGCTGGACGAGCTTCTGTTCCGCAACGCCGCCACCTGCGGCGCGCAGGCCATCGAAGGCTGCAAGGTGCGCGACGTGGCCTTCGACGCCGAGGGCGCGACGGTCCAGGCCGAGATGGACGACGGCGCGCGCCGCAGCTGGCGCGCCCGCTTCGTGGTCGATGCCACCGGCCGCGACACGCTGCTGGCCAACAAATTCCGCTGCAAGCAGAAGAACCCCGACCACAACAGCACCGCGCTCTTCGGCCACTTCACCAACGCCGAGCGGCTGGAGGGCAAGAAGGAAGGCAACATCAGCATCTGCTGGTTCCCGCACGGCTGGTTCTGGTTCATTCCGCTGGCCGACGGCACCACCAGCGTGGGCGCGGTGTGCTGGCCGTACTACCTGAAGACGCGCGACAAGCCGCTCAAGGAGTTCTTCTACGACACCATCGCGACCTGTCCGGTGCTGGTGGACCGCCTGAAGAACGCCACGCTGGTCGACGACGCGGTGCATGCCACCGGCAACTTCTCGTACTCCAGCACGCACGCCACGGGCGATCGCTACCTGATGCTGGGTGATGCCTTCACGTTCATCGACCCGATGTTCTCCTCGGGCGTATACCTCGCCATGCACAGCGCCTTCGACGGCGCTGAACTGGTGGCGACAGCGCTCGATAAGCCGGCCCAGCTGGCCGCGGTACGCAAGGGCTTCGAGGCCATGATGCGCAAGGGCCCGCGCGAGTACTCGTGGTTCATCTACCGCGTGACCAACCCGACCATCCGCGACATGTTCATGCATCCGGGCAACCCGTTCCGCGTGAAGGAAGGGCTGATGACGCTGCTGGCCGGCGACATCTACCGCGGCACGCCGATGCGCGGCCCGGTCGGCATGTTCAAGGTGCTGTACTACCTGATCTCCATCGGCAACATGCGCCGCACCTGGGAAGGCTGGAAGCGCCACCGCTTCAACATCCGCGACATGGGGATGCTGAAGGGCGAGACGATCCTCAAGTCGGACTGAGCGCCAGGGCCAGTGTCACCGCGTGGGCGGTGCCGGGTACGGGGCTGCTGAGCACGTCGATGCCCAGGTCGGCGAGCGTATCGGCCACGGGGGCCATCGAGGCCTGGGCCAGCACGACGACGTCGGCCTCGATTGCCGCCGCACGGATCGCGCCAGCCAGTGTCTCGATGTAGCGCGCGTGGGCTCCGGCTTCGAAATGCGGCCATGCGTCCTCGACGAACAGCAGGGCCGGCTGGACGGCGATTCCAGCGTTCTGTGCGGCGGAAAGAACGAGGGCCTTCGTAGGCGCCAGCGTGCTTTCGAGCGCTGCGGCGATCAGCACGCGAGGCCCGGTGCGAACGGCCTTGTCGGCCATGGCCCGGTCGATGCGCAGGGCTCTGAATGCATCGCCGGAGGGCGTGCGTTCCGCGATGGCGCCGATGGTCGAGCAGGTGCACACCACGACCTTTGCGCCGCCCGCGGCGGCTTCGTGCATCGCCTCGTTAACGCGGGCGATGAGGTCGGCGTCGTCGACGCCGGTGACGCGCGCGTCAGCCAGCAGCTCTCCGCGCACCACGTGCCGCACACGCAGCGCGGGCGCGTTCTCGCGCACCAGCCGCTCGAATGTCGGCACGTGGACCTGTGCCGTGTGCAGGAAGGCGAGCGCGTCTTTCATCGGATCCTCAAACAGCCGCGGCAGCCTCGCGTGCGCGTCGCGCCTCGTAGGCCTTGAGGTGCACGTAGGCGGTGCGCAGCACGGTGGGCACCGTGGCGTTGCCGCGCGCTGCGCGGCTCAGGAGGTCGCCGACGATGTGATCGGCTTCCACGGCCGCGCCGCGCGCCATGTCCTTGTACATCGAGGCCGTCATCGGCGAGCCGGCGGCCGTGATGATGGCGCGGCCGCGCTGCACGGCGGCGGGGCGCGGCGCGAAGCCGTTGTGGGCGGCGATGGCGCAGCACTCGTCGAAGATCGACAGCGCCACGTCCTGCCCGCCGGCGGCCACGATGTCGCCGATGGAAGCGTGCATCAGGCTGGTGAGGCCGGCGGCCGAGGCGATGAAGACCCACTTCTCCCACATGTCCTGCGAGATGTTCTCGCTGGCGGTGGCATCGAACTTCGCGCCGGCGAACTGCGCCGCGATGGCGTCGACCCGCGCCGAGCGGCCGCCCGCGCGTTCGCCGAAGCTCAGGCCGTGCATGTCGTTGAGATGCAGCACGCGGCCTTCGTCGTCGAGGGTGGCGGAGATCATGCACAGTCCGCCCAGCACGCGCTCGCTGCCGAATCGCTCGGCAAGCCTGTCGATGTGGCTCATGCCGTTGAGCAGCGGGAGGATCACGGTGTTCGGGCCCACGGCTGGCGCGAAGGAGTCCATGGTCGAGCCGAGGTCGTAGGCCTTGCTGCCGACCACGATCACGTCGTAGGTGCCGTCGATGCCATCGGCCAGCACATGCTTCGGAGATGGCAACTGCAGGTTGCCGAAGGGGCTCTGCACCACCAGCCCGGTCTTGGCGAGCTGGGCCGCGCGGCGCGGGCGCAGCAGGAAGGTGACGTCGCGTCCCGCCTCCAGCAGACGGCCGCCGAAATAACCACCGAGTGCGCCGGCACCCACCACCAGAAATCTCATCGCGTTTCGCTCCTGTATTCGACAGAGGAAAAAAGACCGGCCGCGATGATGCCCGGGATCGCCGCAGCCTGCTTCGAGCGGGCGCCTTCCCCGGCTGTCGGCGGCGGGCAAATGGCAAGAGGTGGAACACGCGCGGGCGGTCCGGCACATGATGCGCGATGGCATCGCCCGGCAGGCCTGGGCGCAGGGCAGGTTCGACATGCCCCGAGCGCATCGATCGCGAGGCAGCGATCGGGTGCCACGGTGTAAATGCATGAACTTTTCCGGATAAGGTCTTGGGCGCTTCGCATAATCGCGTTCGTCATTTCCGACCCCCTCATCAAAGGAGCTTCACCCATGGCACAGACCCGCATCGCCGTCATCGTCGGCAGCCTGCGCAAGGATTCGTTCAACCACAAGCTGGCCCTCGCGCTGGCGCAGCTCGCGCCCTCGGACTTCACCTTCGAAAGCCTGCGCATCGACGACCTGCCGCTGTACAACCAGGACGACGACGCCAACCAGGCTCCTTCGGTGAAGCGCCTGAAGACCGAGATCGCGGCGGCCGACGGCCTGCTGTTCGTCACGCCCGAGTACAACCGCTCCATTCCCGGCGTGCTGAAGAACGCCATCGACCACGCCTCGCGCCCCTACGGCCAGAGCGCCTGGGCGGGCAAGCCGGCCGGGGTGGTCGGCATCTCGGTCGGCGCCATCGGCACCGCGCTGGCGCAGCAGCATCTGCGCAACATCCTGGCCTACCTCGACGTGCCCACGCTTGGCGCCCCCGAAGTGTTCCTGCAGGCCAAGGACGACCTGTTCGACGACAAGGGCCACATCGGCAACGAGGGCTCGAAGAAGTTCCTGCAGGGCTGGATGGACAAGTACGTGGCCTGGGTGAAGAGCCACTCGGCCTGAGATTCCCCGCAGGCCGGAACGAAAAAACCGCCCATCGGGCGGTTTTTTCATGGTGCGAGGCTGAACGTGCTCAGGCAGCCTGCGCGACGCTCTTCTGGTTCGCGGCTTCTGCCGTCGCCACCAGGATGTCGGCGCGGGCAGCCGCCAGGGCGCTGTTGCGGGCTTCGTCGCCCATCGCCACGCCCTCGGCGCGCACGATGCGCACGTCGGTGATGCCGAAGAACCCGAAGACTGCCTTGAGGTAGCTCTCCTGGTGTTCCATGGCCTGGCCGCCTTCGCTGGTCGAGTAGACGCCGCCGCGGCTGGAGGCCACGATGATGGTCTTGCCGCCGGCCAGGCCCACGGGGCCCTTGTCGGTGTACTTGAAGGTGCGGCCGACCTGACCGAGGCGGTCGATCCACGCCTTGAGCTGCGTCGGGATCGAGAAGTTGTAGAACGGCGTGCCGATGACGACCACGTCCGAAGCCAGGAACTGGCTCACAAGCTTTTCGGACAGGGCGTTTTCACGCGCCTGGGCTTCGGTGGGCTGGGCCTGCACGCCGACCTTGATGCCCAGCGCGTCGGCGCTGAAGTGCGGGGGTGCGTTGACGGCCAGGTCGAGGTACTCCACGGTGGTGTCGGGGTGGGCGGCGCGCCATGCGGTCACGATCTCGGCCGAAAGCAGGCGCGAGGTCGAGTTGGTGCCGAGGATGCTGGAGTCGATGTGGAGCAGCTTCATTTCAATCGATCACTTTCTGTGTTGGCTGTCGGCACTCAAAATCGGCCGGCAATGGCGTAATTCTATTTTTGGGTCGAGTTGCCGATAAGTAGCCAAAAATTGCATAGATCGTCCTGATTGCAGGACAATGGCCGCCATGCAGGACCTCAACGACATGGTTTTCTTCGCCGAAGTGGCCGAGCGCGGCGGCTTCGCGGCCGCCAGCCGGGCCTTGGGCATTCCCAAGTCGCGGCTCTCGCGGCGGGTGGCGGAGCTGGAAGAGCGCCTCGGCGTGCAGCTGATGCAGCGCAGCACCCGGCGGCTGTCGCTCACGCCGGCCGGCGAGATCTACCTGCGGCACGCTTCCGCGATGCGCGACGCGGCGCAGGCGGCGGCCGAGGCGGTGGCGCAGGTGCAGACCGAGCCCAGCGGACTGGTGCGGCTGAGTTGCCCGGTCACCATCGCGCACAGCGGGCTGGCGCAGCTGATGCCGGTGTTCATGGAGCGCTACCCCGCGGTGCGCATCGACATGAAGGTGATCAACCGGCCGGTGGACCTGATCGAGGAGGGTATCGACATCGCGCTGCGCGTGCGGCCGGCCATCGAGGACAGCACGGTGCTGGTGGCCAAGACCTTCGGCTACAGCCGGGGCGTGCTGGTGGCGAGCCCGGGGCTGCTGGCGCGACACGGGCCGGTGCAGACGGTGGCCGACCTGGGGAAGCTGCCCACGGCGGCCATGTCGGTCAACGGGGAAGGGCGCAGCGACTGGCGGCTGGAAGGCCCGAACGGCGAGAGCCTCGTCCATTCGCACACGCCGCTGTACGTAGCGGACGACCTCGCCACGCTGCAGTTCGGCGCGCTGGGCGGCATCGGCGCGACCATGCTGCCCGACTACATGTGCCGTGCCGACGTGGAAGCCGGCCGTCTGGTACGGCTGCTGCCGGGCTGGGGGCCGCCGCCGGTGGTGGCGCACATGGTGTTTCCGGCGCGGCGGGCGCTGGTGCCGGCGGTGCGCAAGCTGATCGATTTCCTGATGGAACACCTGCAGAGCGCAGACATGCGGATGTTCTAGCGCCCGGCCGATTTGGGGCCGGGTTGCCCTCGTTATGCGGAAAACGTCATATCCAAACAAGCAGATATTCGTTTGGCATTGAAGCAAGGGTTCGCACAATCCGGGACTCCCATCCCCATCCAGGAGCGATCATGGCTACTCTGCGTCTAGGCGACACCGCCCCCAATTTCACCCAGGATTCCAGCGAAGGCCCCATCGACTTCTACCAGTGGGCCGGCGATTCGTGGGTCGTGTTCTTCTCGCACCCCGCCGACTTCACGCCCGTGTGCACCACCGAACTCGGCAAGACCGCGGCGCTGTCGGGCGAATTCGCCAAGCGCGGCGTGAAGCCCATCGCGCTGAGCGTGGACCCGGCCACCAGGCACAAGGAGTGGATCGGGGACATCAACGACACGCAGAACACCACGGTCAACTTCCCCATCATCGCGGACGCAGACCGCAAGGTGGCCGACCTGTACGACCTGATCCACCCGAACGCCTCGGCCACGGCCACCGTTCGCAGCGTGTTCATCATCGACCCGAAGAAGATCGTCCGCACGACCATCACCTACCCGGCGTCCACCGGCCGCAACTTCGACGAGATCCTGCGCGTGATCGACTCACTGCAGCTCACCGACAGCCACAAGGTCGCCACGCCGGTGAACTGGAAGGACGGCGACGATGTGGTCATCATCCCGGCCATTCAAGACCCGGCCGAGCTGGCCGAGCGCTTCCCCAAGGGCTTCAAGGCCGTGCGCCCGTACCTGCGCATCACGCCGCAGCCGAACAAGTAAGCAAGCGGGCAGGGCGGCTCAGTCATGAACACGCGCGTTGTCATCGTGCCTGGGTGGCGCGACTCCGGGCCCGGCCACTGGCAGAGCCTGTGGCAGGAGCGCATTCCGGGCGCAGCGCGCGTGGTGCAGGACGACTGGGCCTCGCCCAAGCGCGAAGCCTGGGTGAGCACGCTGGCCAGGCTGGTGCTCGAGAGCGAAGGCCCGGTGGTGATCGCCGCGCACAGCCTGGGCTGCATCGCCACGGCGCACCTGCCGCCCGAGGCGGCTGCCCGCATCCGCGGCGCGCTACTGGTGGCGCCGGCCGACCCCGAGCGCCGCGCCGTGTTGTCCGATTTCGCACCCGTGCCTTATGCCGCGCTGCCGTACCGCAGCATCGTGGTGGCCAGCAGCAATGACCCGTACTGTCCGATCCGCCTGGCAGGCGCATATTCGCGCGCCTGGGGCAGCGAGTTCGTCCGGATGCAGAATGCGGGCCACATCAACATCGATTCGGGGCACGGGGACTGGCCGCTGGGCCTTGCCTTGCTCCAGTCGCTGACCGACGAGCCCGCCGCATGGTCGGCGGGCCGTGAATTTTCAGAGAACCTCGCAACCACATGACTTCCAGAATCAAGACCTTCGTCGCCGTGCTCGCGCTGGCGTCCTCCGCACTCGCCGGCAGCACCGCCTTCGCACAGGGCACGTCGCTGCTGAACGCCTCCTACGACGTGGCGCGCGAGTTCTACAAGGACTACAACGCGGCCTTCGTGGCGCACTACAAGAAGGCCACCGGCAAGGACGTGAAGATCGACCAGTCGCACGGCGGCTCCAGCGCGCAGGCCCGCGCGGTGGCCGACGGCCTCGACGCCGACGTGGTGACGATGAACACCTCCACCGACATCGACTTCCTCGCCAACGCCGGTGTGGTCGCGAAGGACTGGAACAAGAAATTCCCCGAGAACGCATCGCCGACCACGTCGACCATGCTGTTCCTGGTGCGCAACGGCAACCCCAAGGGCATCAAGGACTGGGACGACCTGGTCAAGCCCGGCGTGCAGGTCGTGATCGTCAACCCCAAGACCGGCGGCAACGGCCGCTACGCCTACCTGGCCGCCTGGGGCTACATCAAGAAGAAGGGCGGCACCGATGCCCAGGCCGCCGAGTTCGTCGGCAAGCTCTTCAAGAACGTGCCGGTGCTGGCACGCGGCGGCCGCGACGCGACCACCGCCTTCCTGCAGCGCAACATCGGCGACGCGCTGATCACCTTCGAGTCGGAAGTGGTCTCCATCGACCGCGAATTCGGCACCGGCAAGGTCGACTCGGTCTATCCGTCGATCAGCATCGTGGCCGAGAACCCGGTGGCCGTGGTCGAGCGCACCGTCAACAAGAAGGGCACCGGCGAGCTCGCCAAGGCGTATCTCGACTGGCTGTACTCCGAAGAGGCGCAGGAAATCGCCGCCAAGCATGCGCTGCGTCCGCGCTCGCAGACGGTGCTCAAGAAGTACGCCTCGACCTTCAAGCCGCTGCAGCTCTTCACGGTGCAGGAACTTTTCGGCAGCCTCGGTGAAGCGCAGAAGGTGCACTTCAACGACGGCGGCCAGTTCGACAAGCTGTACACCCCTGGCGGCAGGTAAATGAGCGGCGCTGTTACTTCGGCGCTCCCGTCTGCGGGAGCGCCTTTTTCTCGTGCCAACCGGGCAGGCGGCGCCAAGCGCGTGCTGCCCGGTTTCCACATCACGCTGGGCTTTTCGATTCTTTATCTGAGCCTGATCGTGCTGATCCCGCTGTCGGCGCTGGTCTTCAAGACCTTCACGCTGAGCTGGGAGCAGTTCTGGGTGGCCGTGACCGCGCCGCGCGTGATGGCTTCCTACCGGCTGACCTTCGGCGCATCGCTGCTGGCCGCCATCGTGAACGCTGTGTTCGGCCTGCTGGTGGCCTGGGTGCTGGTGCGCTACAAGTTTCCGGGCAAGCGCATCGTCGACGCGCTGGTCGATCTGCCTTTCGCGCTGCCCACGGCCGTGGCCGGCATTTCGCTGACCGCGCTGCTCGCGGGCAACGGCTGGATCGGCCAGCTGCTGGAGCCGCACGGCATCAAGCTGGCCTTCACGCCGGCGGGCGTGGTGATCGCGCTGATCTTCATCGGGCTGCCCTTCGTGGTGCGCACGGTGCAGCCGGTGCTGGAAGACGCCGAGAAGGAGCTGGAAGAAGCCGCCACCTCGCTGGGCGCGACGCGTCTGCAGACCTTCACCAAGGTGATCTTCCCGTCGATCGCGCCTGCGCTGCTGACGGGCTTCGCCATGGCCTTCGCCCGCGCCATCGGCGAGTACGGCTCGGTGATCTTCATCGCCGGCAACATGCCGATGATCTCGGAGATCACGCCGCTCATCATCATCGGCAAGCTGGAGCAGTACGACTACGCGGGTGCCACCGCGGTCGCGCTGGTGATGCTGGTCATTTCCTTCGTGCTGCTGCTGGTCATCAACGGCCTGCAGGCATGGCAGCGTCGCCGTTCGGGGAGTTGACATGAGTGCCCCTTCCAAAGTCGTTCGCCGCGCGCAGGCCGGCACTACCGAGGCCGCCTGGGTGCGCTGGCTGCTGATCGGCCTCGCGCTCGGGTTCATGTTCCTGTTCCTCGTGCTGCCGCTGGCCGCCGTGGCGACCGAAGCGCTGCGCAAGGGCGTCACGGCCTATCTCGAAGCGTTGAAGGAACCCGATGCCTGGAGCGCCATCCGCCTCACGCTGATCACGGCCGCCATCGCGGTGCCGATGAACCTGGTGTTCGGCGTGGCCGGCGCCTGGGCTATCGCCAAGTTCGAGTTCCGCGGCAAGGCGCTGCTGACCACGCTGGTCGACCTGCCGTTCGCGGTGTCGCCGGTGGTGGCGGGCCTGATCTACGTGCTGGTGTTCGGCGCACAGGGCTGGCTGGGCCCGTGGCTGGCCGAGCACGACATCAAGATCATCTTCGCGGTACCCGGCATCGTGCTGGCGACCGTGTTCGTGACCTTCCCGTTCATCGCGCGCGAGCTCGTGCCGCTGATGCAGGCGCAGGGCACCGACGAGGAGCAGGCCGCCATCGTGCTCGGCGCGACCGGCTGGCAGACCTTCTGGCGCGTGACGCTGCCCAATATCAAGTGGGGCCTGCTGTACGGCGTCATTTTGTGCAACGCGCGCGCCATGGGCGAGTTCGGCGCGGTGTCGGTGGTGTCTGGCCACATCCGCGGCCAGACCAACACCATGCCGCTGCACGTGGAAGTGCTCTACAACGAATACCAGTCGGTGGCCGCCTTCGCCGTGGCGTCGCTGCTGGCGATCCTGGCGCTGGTCACGCTGGTGATCAAGTCGGTGATCGAATGGCGCCACGAGCGCGAGATGAAGGCCATTGCCGAGCTGCCCCCGGAACGCCCCCCTGAAGCCACCGCGGCCTGAGAGAGTGAGAGAGAAGAAATCATGAGCATCGAAATCCGCAACATCAGCAAGCAGTTCGGCGACTTCCGCGCGCTGCGCGACGTGAGCCTCGACGTCGATTCGGGCGAACTGGTCGCGCTGCTCGGCCCCTCGGGCTGCGGCAAGACCACGCTGCTGCGCATCATCGCGGGGCTGGAGACGGCCGACACCGGCAGCATTCTTTTCTCGGGCGAGGACACCACCGACGTGCACGTGCGCGAGCGGCAGGTGGGCTTCGTGTTTCAGCATTACGCGCTGTTCCGCCACATGACGGTGTTCGAGAACGTGGCCTTCGGCCTGCGCGTGAAGCCGCGCAAGGAGCGCCCGAGCGACGCGCAGATCAGGCAGAAGGTGACCGACCTGCTCAAGCTGGTGCAGCTCGACTGGCTGGCCGACCGCTATCCCTCGCAGCTCTCCGGCGGCCAGCGCCAGCGCATCGCGCTGGCCCGCGCGCTGGCGGTGGAGCCCAAGGTGCTTCTGCTCGACGAACCCTTCGGCGCGCTCGACGCCAAGGTGCGCAAGGAACTGCGCCGCTGGCTGCGCCGGCTGCACGACGAGCTGCATGTCACCTCCATCTTCGTCACGCACGACCAGGAAGAGGCGCTCGAGGTAGCCGACCGCGTGGTGGTCATCAACAAGGGCCAGATCGAACAGGTCGGCTCGCCGCAGGAAGTGTGGGACCAGCCCGCCAGCCCCTTCGTCTACGGCTTCCTCGGCGACGTGAACCTGTTCCACGGCCGTGCCGACAACGGCGCGGTGCAGCTC
This sequence comes from Variovorax sp. V15, assembly GCF_041154425.1. Lineage (NCBI taxonomy): Bacteria > Pseudomonadati > Pseudomonadota > Betaproteobacteria > Burkholderiales > Comamonadaceae > Variovorax > Variovorax sp. V15. The sequence continues at coordinate 3,620,445 of NZ_AP028659.1, read as the reverse complement.
GACGGCATGCGCCTCGAGTCTCCCGAACACAGCGGCGCGCGCGACGCCAAGGCGCGTGCTTATGTGCGCCCGCATGACATCGACGTGACACCCTACGTGAACGGCGCCTCGGGCATCGTCGCCACGCTGTCGCGCGCGATCGTCGTCGGACCCATTGCGCGGCTGGAACTTGAGCCCACGGAATCGAATCCAGATAATCCGGGCTCCGGAACCATCATCGAAGCGCAACTCCCTGCGCAACAGTTCCGCGATCTGGGCTTGAAGGAGGGCGACACCGTCGTCGCCAATCCGCGCAAGGCCAGAGTGTTCGTAGAAGAAGATTGGGTATCTCCTTGATCGATTGGTACTTCGGCGCGCCGCGCCGCGCGTTCGGGCTGATCTGCCTGGCCTGTGTCCTGATGCTGGCCTTCGGGCTCTACCTGCAGCACGTGGTCGGGCTCGAACCCTGTCCCATGTGCATCGTGCAGCGCTACGCGCTGGTGCTGGTGGCGCTGTTCACCGGACTGGCCGGCGTGTTCCGCAACGTGGGCCTGCGTGTGGTGAGCGGCGTGCTGGCGCTGCTGGCCGCTTTCGGCGGCGCCTACACGGCGGCCTCGCAGAGCTGGCTGCAGTGGTATCCGCCCGAAGTCGTCACCTGCGGGCGCGACCTCTACGGGATGATCGAGACCTTCCCGCTGAAGCGCGCTCTGCCGATGATCTTCCGCGGCGGCGGCGATTGCTCGAAGGTCGACTGGTCGCTCTTCGGCCTGACGCTGGCGAACTGGTCGTTCATCGCGTTCGTGGTTCTGTCGCTGATGCTGATCACGCTGCTGATTCGCTCGCGTCGCGCGCGCTGAGACGGTCGCGCAAAGAAAACGCCGCCCGACAGGCGGCGTTTTTGCGTTCTCGAAGAGAGCGAGGCGGATTCGCCTCAGTTGAACCAGCCCTGGCCCGAGAAGCCGCAAGCCATTTCTTCCAGCAGGCTGCGCCAGTACCAGCGGGCCGAGCAGCTGTTGACCATCGCGGTGTTCATGGGCTGAGCCGTTTCGGTCTTGGCAGCAGGCGCGACGAAGCTCAGCAAGTCCTGCTGGGCCGAAACCTCTTCCACCTTCGTCTTCGAAGCGGGCGCGCCGACGCTGGCGATGACGCCCGTCGTCTGCATCATGTCGCTGTCCTGCGGCGTATGGGCCGCGCCCGCAATACCGCTGAAAGCCAGCAGCGTCGCAATTGCACCGGCCAGGGCTGCATTGCGCAGCAGCGTGTTCGACTGTTTGAATTTCATGGTCGTTTCCCTTAATTGAATACGTCGGAAAAGTGATGCCCCGGTCGCGAAAAAAGATATTCGCGGGCCCATTGGCATCTGCTGTGGCGGGCGGCTTTCAGTGCACTGCCCAATTGCCAATGTAGGAGGGCAATTCGCGTGCATACAGTGCCTAAAGTCACGATCTGGCCGGGGTGTGAGCCGCAGTGCGTTTCCTTGTAAGAGGATGGTGTCAATGCACTGCGCTGGTCTTTAAAAGTCCTTCAGCAAACGCGGCTAGGATCGTGCGAAAACCGTGGAGCTTCTCCGGAACTTCCTTTCCGGCGCCGAATTCTTCTTGAAGGAAAGCGGCCCGCCCCGGAGCCTTTCATCCATTTCCTTCCGCATGCCCAATAACCCACCCCGGCGATCGCGCAAATACCTGATCGGCATTGCCGTTTTCATCGTGCTGGTCGTCATCGCCTCTTCATGGCTGCGGCCGGCGAAAAAAAGCGAATACCTCACCGCCACGGTGCAGCGCACCGATCTCGAGAACGCGGTGCTCGCCACCGGCGTGCTGCAGGCGCTCAAGCAGGTGGAGGTGGGCGCTCAGGTGAGCGGCCAGCTCAAGTCGCTGAAGGTGGTGCTCGGGCAGACGGTGAAGAAGGGCGACTGGCTCGCCGAGATCGACCCCGTCATCTCGCAGAACACCCTGGCGCAGGAGCAGGCCAGGCTCGACAACCTGCAGGCGCAGAAGCTCGCGAAGGAAGTGCGCGTCAAGCAGGCGCAGCTCACCTGGACCCGCCAGCAGGAAATGCTCGCGCAGGACGCCGCCGCCAGGCAGGACATGGAGAGCGCGGACGCTGAACTGCGTGCGCTGCGTGCAGACGCGGTGTCGCTCGAGGCGCAGATCCGCCAGCAGAAGCTGGCTGTCGCCTCGGCGCAGCAGAACCTCTCTTACACGCGCATCGTCGCGCCCATCGACGGCGACGTGGTTTCCATCAACACGCTCGAAGGCCAGACCGTGGTCGCCGCTTTTCAGGTGCCCACGCTGATGAAGCTGGCCGACCTGTCGACCATGACCGTGAAGGCGCAGGTGTCGGAAGCCGACGTGGTGCGCGTGAAGCCGGGGCAGCCGGTGTACTTCACCATCCTCGGCGACCCCGACAAGCGCTATCACGGCACGCTGCGCGCGGTGCAGCCTTCGCCGGAGAAGATCAACAACGCCGTGTTCTTCAACGCGCTGTTCGACGTGCCCAACCCCGACCGCACGCTGCGCGTGGACATGACGGCGCAGGTCGCCATCCTGCTGGGCGAAGCGAAACAGGCGCTGACGGTGCCGTTGACCGCACTGGGCGCGCGCGACAAGGACGGCCGCCAGGAGGTGCGCGTGCTCAAGCCCGACCAGACCGTGGAGACGCGCAAGGTGCGCGTCGGCATCTCCAACAACTTCCAGGCGCAGGTGCTCGAAGGCCTGAAGGAGGGCGACAGCGTCATCACCGGCGACGCCTCGGCGGTACCCGAGCGCGGCGAGACCGCCGACAACGGCGGCGGACGAGGCAAGCCTCAATGACGCAGCCGCTGCTCAGCCTGCGCGGCATCGGCCGCAGCTTTCCCTCGGGCGAGCAGGAAGTGCAGGTGCTGAAGGACGTGAACCTCGACGTCGGCAGCGGCGAAATGCTGGCCATCGTCGGCGCCTCGGGTTCGGGCAAGTCGACGCTGATGAACATCCTGGGCTGCCTCGACCAGCCGAGCACGGGCTCCTACACCGTCTCCGGCCAGGACGTGGGGGCGCTCGACAGCGACGCGCTGGCCGAACTGCGGCGCGAGCACTTCGGCTTCATCTTCCAGCGCTACCACCTGATGCAGCACCTGACGGCCACCGGCAACGTCGAGGTGCCCGCGGTGTACGCCGGCACCGACGGCCAGGCGCGCGAGTCGCGTGCGCGCCAGCTGCTCGCGCGGCTGGGCCTGGGCGACCGTACCGAGCACCGGCCCAGCCAGCTCTCGGGCGGCCAGCAGCAGCGCGTGAGCATCGCGCGCGCGCTCATGAACGGCGGGCAAGTGATCCTGGCGGACGAGCCGACCGGTGCGCTCGACAGCCGCAGCGGCCAGGAGGTGATCGGCATCCTGCGCGAGCTGCATGCCCAGGGCCACACGATCATCATCGTGACGCACGACATGCAGGTGGCGAGCTGCACCGAGCGCATCATCGAGATCGCCGACGGCGTGATCGTGGGCGACAGGCCGAACGTGCCGAGTGTGCCGACCGTGGCGGCCCCGGCGCAGGAGGCTTCGCAGGCCGCAGGCGAACCTCCGGCTGCGATGACGAAGCCCGGGCTGGGCATCGCCCGCTTGAACACCGGCTGGGCCCGCTTCGCGGAAGCCTTCCGCATGGCCTGGCGCTCGATGATGGCGCACCGCATGCGCACGGCGCTCACCATGCTGGGCATCGTCATCGGCATCACTTCGGTGGTGTCGATCGTGGCGATAGGAGAGGGCGCCAAGCGCTACGTGCTGTCGGACATCCGCGCCATCGGCACCAACACGCTCGATGTGTACCCGGGCCGCGACTTCGGCGACGACAAGGCGTCGAGCATCCGCACGCTGATACCTCCCGACCTCGACGCCATCGCGGCGCAGCCCTACGTTCACAGCGTGACGCCCGTGACCTCGCGCAGCCTGCGGCTGCGCTACCGCAGCGTGGACATCAACGGCACGGTCAACGGCGTGAGCGACAGTTTCTTCCGCGTGCGCGACATGCAGATGGCCAGCGGCGCGGCCTTCACCGCCTCCGACGTGCGCCACCAGTCGCAGGTGGTTGTTATCGACCAGAACACGCGGCGCAAGCTGTTTCCCGACGGAACCGAACCGGTGGGCAAGATCATCCTCGTAGGCAGCCTGCCATGCACGGTGATCGGCGTGGCGCAGGAGAAGAAGACGGTGTTCGGCGACGGCAACAAGTCGCTCAACCTCTGGCTGCCCTACAGCACGGGCGCGAGCCGGCTCTTCGGGCAGCAGCACTTCGACAACATCACGGTGCGCATCCGCGACGACCAGCCCACCAAGGCGGCCGAGGACAGCATCGTCAAGCTGCTCACGCTGCGCCACGGCACCAAGGATTTCTTCACCTTCAACATGGACAGCATCGTCAAGACGGCCGAACGAACCAGCCAGTCGCTGACGCTGCTGCTGTCGCTCATCGCCGTGATCTCGCTGGTGGTGGGCGGCATCGGCGTGATGAACATCATGCTGGTGTCGGTGACCGAGCGCACCCGCGAGATCGGCATCCGCATGGCGGTGGGCGCGCGCCAGAGCGACGTGCTGCAGCAGTTCCTGACCGAGGCGGTGCTGGTGTGCCTGGTGGGCGGCCTGATCGGCGTGACGCTCTCGTACGGCATCAGCTTCCTGTTCTCGCTTCTCGTCAAGCAATGGCAGATGATCTTTTCAATCGGCGCCGTGGTTTCGGCGTTTCTCTGTGCATCGCTGATCGGCGTGCTGTTCGGCTACCTGCCGGCGCGCAACGCGGCGCGGCTGGACCCCATCGAGGCGCTGGCTCGTGAGTAAGGCGGATGTTCTTTCCCTGGCCTCGGTGGCCATCGCGGTGCTCGCCCTGGGCGGCTGCACACTGTTCCAGCCGGAGCAGCGCGCCCAGCGGCCGTTCGACATTCCGCCGCGCTGGCAGCAGTCGGCTTCGCCCGCGACCACCGGGGCCGCGGTGGCGCTGTCCGCCCACTGGTGGACGGCCTTCGATGATCCGCAGCTCGACCGGCTGATCGACAACGCACTGCGCACCAACAACAACCTGGCGGTGGCCGGCATCCGCGTGCAGCGCGCGCAGCTGCAAGCCGGGCTCACGAACACGAATCTCACGCCGGGCGTGATCGGGCAGGCCAGCACCAGCCGCAGCTACGACCTCAAGCGCGGCGGCGTCGCCGGCTCGGCGTCGAACTCGTCGGTGGCGCTGAGCTACGAACTCGACCTGTGGGGCCGGCTCTCGGCGCTGCGCAGCGCCGCCGACTGGGAGCTGAAGGCCACCGAGTCCGACCGGCAGGCGACTGCGCTGTCATTGATCGGCACCGTGGCGGGGCTCTATTGGCAGACCGGCTACCTGAACCAGCGCATCGCGCTGAGCGAGGCGGGCATGGAAGACGGCCGGCGCATCCTCGCGCTGGCGCGGGCCAAATACGCGGCCGGCGCGGTGTCGGGGCTGGACATGGCGCAAGCCGGCCAGAATCTCGCGACGCAGGAAGCCGCCCACACTCAACTGCTGCAGCAGCGCGTGGAGGCACGCAACGCGCTGGCGATCCTGTTCGACCAGCCGCCGGAGCCGATGGCCGCCGAGCCGGCGCAACTGCCCGACATCGCATTGCCCGCCATCGATGCCGGCGTGCCCGCGAGCCTGCTGGGCCGCCGCCCCGACCTGCGCGCTGCCGAGCAGCGCCTGCGCAGCGCGCTGGCAAACGTAGACGCCACGCGCACCGGCTTCTATCCCACGCTGAGCCTGACGGGCACGCTGGGCACGTCGAGCACCGCGCTCGGCGAACTGCTGAAGAACCCCGTCGGCACGCTGGGCGCCGGGCTGACGCTGCCGTTCCTGCAATGGAATACCGCGCGGCTGACGGTGGCCGTGTCGCAGACGCAGTACGAAGAGGCGGTGGTGGGCTTCAGGCAGTCGCTGTACACGGCGCTGTCGGAGGTAGAGAACGCGCTGTCGTCACGCACGCAGCTGCGTGCCGAAAGCGAGAGCCTGGTGCTGGCGCTGCAGGAGGCGCAGCGCGCCGAGCGCCTGTCGGAAGTGCGCTACCGCGCGGGGGCGACCGCGCTGCAGCCGGTGCTCGACGCGAAGGACAGGCGCCGCGCGGCCGAGGTGTCGCTGGCGCAGAACCGGCTGAACCAGCTCAACGCGACGATGACGCTCTACAAGGCGCTGGGCGGGGCGGCCGACGCGTCGTAGCCGGACGGCTTCCTCAGTCCTGGAACGGCGGCTTCTTCGCCAGCTTGCGCAGCAGCAGCAGGGGCAGGCGCAGCACGAACTCGACCATAAGCCGCGTGTGCATCCAGGTGAGCAGCACGTTGTCGCGGCCATAGCGGAAGTGCGAGACGCCGCCTTCCTCGGCCGTCAGGTATTTCACCGGCGCGTCGATGTTGACCGGCTTCACGCCGCGCCAGGCCAGTCGCACGACGGCCTCGGTGTCGAAGTCGAAGCGGCGCATCCAGGGCTGGCGCGCCATCACCGCGATCAGGTCGGCCACCGGATACACGCGAAAGCCGTAGAGCGAGTCGCCGACGCCCGCGAACAGCGTTTCGAGCTGCGTCCACCCGTTCGACACGCGCCGGCCGCGCACGCGCAGCAGCGGCGCGCTGGCGTCGAACACCGGGCGGCCGAGCACCATGGTTTCGGGGCGAGCCAGCGAGGCTTGCATGAAGGCGGGGATCAGGTCGGCCGGATGCTGGCCGTCGGAGTCCATCGTCAGCGCGTGGGTGAAGCCGGCTTCCTTCGCGGCGCGCAGGCCGTGCAGCACGGCGGAGCCCTTGCCCTGGTTCTGCGGCAGCACCCACACGCGCAGTCCCGGGTCGCCCTCGGCCATCTGTTGCAGGCGCTCGCCGGTGCCGTCGTCGCTGCCGTCGACCACCACCCACACCGGGTTCCATTGCGCGCGCGCGGCGGCGACCGTGGAGAACAGGCGCTCGCCGGTGTTGTAGCTGGGGATCAGGACAAGGTGTGTGCGCGAGGCGTCTGGCATTCGGGGGACGCGTCGGTGGCGCGCTGCTCCATGTTTTGTCGGAAGTATTGTTCGAGCTCCGCCTGCAGCACGTCGCTGTCCTGCGTGGGCGCAAAGCGCTTGCCCAGCCGCAGCCTGAAGACGATGGGCAGCGGCGGCACGCGCCACAGCGGCCAGCCCTTGGCGAGGTAGGGCGAGTCGGTGTCGATGAACACTGTCTGGATCGGCGCCTGCGCCAGCTTGGCGATCAGCGTGGTGCCCGGGCGGAACGGGTTGAGCGGCGGCGTCACCGTGCGCGTGCCCTCGGGGAAGATCACCAACTGGCCGCCGTTGCGCAGGTCGTTCACCGCCAGCCGCACCATGGTGCGCGCCGACTTGTTGCTGATGTAGCGCGCCAGCCGGGCGCCCGCGCCCAGGAAGATGTTGCCCATCAGGTCGGCCTTCATGATGCAGGCGCTGCGCGGCAGCCGCGCCACCAGCAGCAGCGCGTCGAGCATGGTTGGGTGGTTGGCCACGAAGATCACGCCGGGCTCCTTGCTCATCGGGTCGAGGCAGCTGGCGTCGATGCGCATCATGCCGGTCACCGAGGCCAGCCACCAGAACATGCGGTAGGCGAAGGCGATGGTCATGCGGCCCAGGGCACGGGCGGGCGCCGCCGGCATCACCGGATGGATGAGCATGGCGAAGATGTTCCAGACCAGCGAAATCAGGCCGAGAAACAGCAGCAGCGCATAGAGCATCACCGCGAGCGGAATCGACGTGAGAAATCTCAGCACGCGGTTCATTGAATCGGTCAATCGGACGGAAGGACGGAACGGCCGGGCAACAGCCGGTCAGGCCCGCAGCTGCCCCGCGGCGACGGCGTGGGCCTCGATCTCGACCAGCAGGTCGCTGCGGCAGATGTCCGCCTCGAGATATACGGCGTGGCGAGCCATCGGCGCGTCGGCGCCCAGCGCTTCCTCGATGACGGCGCGCACCGTGGCGGTGTCGGAAGGGTGCCGCACGTAGACCACGCAGTCGAGCCCGGCCAGCGAGAAGGTCGCGCTGCAGCGCTCGTTCGCGGCTGTGATGACGGCCTGCAGGTTGCGCAAGGTCTCGCGCGTCTGCTCTTGCACGTCGCCATGGTGCACGGTCTCGTGGCCGACGATGCTCGCGGTGCCGGAGATGAAGAGGGCGAGGTTGCCGTCGCCGGTGTCAGCCAGCGCGGCGCGGGAGAAGGTCGGAGAGCGGGGGCCGTAGGTTTCGGGATAGCGGTAGGCCGAAACCTGCCGCGGATTCTCGACCGGCAGCGGCGCCTGCTGGCCGGCCAGGAAGCGGATCGACAGCGCACCCTGGTGGATGCCCAGCGCGCAGGCGGCCGGCGCGCCTTCGAAGGCTGCGCGGCCGGCTTCGAGGAAAGCTTCCTGACGGCCCAGGTTGAACTGGCGGTAGCGCTCCAGGCCGCCGCCGTCGGCGTTGATCTGCGGCAGGTAGTTCCAGATGCGCTGCAGGTGCGGCGTGCCGGCCTGGTCCAGCGTCTTGAAAAGATCGCGGTAGGCGCGGTGCGCGAGTTCGGCCAGGCCCTGCTTCTCGGCGGATTCGTCGAGGTCGATGGCGCCGAGCAGCCAGTGGCCGTCGGTGCGCCAGCGCGCGATGCCGGTGGTGCCCGACTTGATCTGCGCACCGCCCGCGTGCCACACGTCGGCCATGGCGCCGCTGTCGGAGAGCACGCGCGCGTTGACCGTCGGCATCCAGGCCACGCCGTGCGGCGTGCCGTAGCCGAGCGCGGCGAAGGGGGCCTTGCCGTCGGTCGCCAGCGCCAGGCTGGCCGGCAGCGACAGGCGCTCGACGCGCAGATGGGTCTCGTGGCGCTGCGGCAAGGTGGCGTGCGACGGGGTGTCGGGATTCCCGGGCCCGACGGAAGGCGATGGCGTCATCGAACAATTATCACCAAAAGCATTGACCCGAATTCCGGCCTCCAGGGCCGGCGTTGTGTGCGCCGGACAGTAAACTCGGGGCTGCTCGGATTGACACAGAAACACAGGACAGCGAGATAGAAAGCCATGGCCGGACATAGCAAGTGGGCGAATATTCAGCACCGGAAGGGCCGCCAGGACGAGAAGCGGGGCAAGCTCTGGACCCGCGCGATCCGCGAAATCACGGTGGCCGCCCGCGCCGGCGGCGCCGATCTGGGCGCCAACCCCCGGCTGCGGCTGGCGGTTGAAAAAGCCAAGGCCGTCAACCTGCCCATCGACACCATCAAGCGCAACATCGACAAGGCCACGGGCAACCTTGAAGGCGTCAATTACGAAGAAATTCGTTACGAAGGGTACGGCATCGGCGGCGCGGCAATCATCGTCGACACCATGACCGACAACCGCGTGCGCACCGTGGCCGAAGTGCGCCACGCCTTCTCCAAGCACGGCGGCAACATGGGCACCGAAGGCTCGGTGGCCTTCCAGTTCAAGCACTGCGGCCAGATCATCTTCGCGCCCGGCACCAGCGAGGACAAGGTGATGGAAGCGGCCCTCGAGGCGGGCGCGGAAGACGTCGTCACCGACGACGACGGCGCCATCGAGGTGATCACCTCCGTAGCCGAATTCGAGGCGGTGAAGAACGCGCTCGAAGCCGCCGGCCTGAAGCCCGACGCCGCCGAAGTCACCATGCGCGCCGAGAACACGGTGGAAGTGACCGGCGAGGACGCCGCAAGAATGCAGAAGCTGCTCGACGTGCTCGAGGACCTGGACGACGTGCAGGACGTCTATCACAACGCCTCGCTGTCCGAGTGAGCTGCCGTCGTCGAATGAATGTTTGTTGAATCACAGCGAGAAATGAAGGCCCGCGAATGAAGGTACTGGTAATTGGGGGAGGGGGCCGCGAACACGCTCTGGCATGGCGCCTGGCGCAGGCCGCACGGGTGAGCCGCGTGTACGTGGCGCCGGGCAATGGCGGCACCGCCAGCGACGAGCGCTACGACTGCATCGACATCACCGAGCCCGCCGCGCTGCGCGAGTGGGCCATCAAGGAAAAGATCGCGCTGACGGTGGTCGGTCCCGAGGCGCCGCTGGCGGCCGGCGTGGTCGACGAGTTCCGCGCGCATGGCCTGCGCATCTTCGGCCCGACCCAGGCAGCCGCGCAGCTCGAAAGCTCGAAGGCCTTCTCCAAGGCCTTCATGAAGCGCCACAAGATCCCGACGGCCGAGTACGAGGCCTTCACCGACGCCGCTGCCGCGCACGCCTACATCGACGCCAAGGGCGCTCCCATCGTCGTCAAGGCCGACGGCCTGGCAGCCGGCAAGGGCGTGGTGGTGGCCATGACGGCCGAGGAAGCGCACGAGGCCGTCGACTTCATGCTGGTCGACAACAAGTTCGGCGTGTCCCACAACGAAGGCGGCGCGCGCGTCGTCATCGAGGAATTCCTGCAGGGCGAGGAAGCCAGCTTCATCGTGCTGTGCGACGGCAAGAACGTGACCGCGTTGGCCACCAGCCAGGACCACAAGCGCCTGCTGGACAACGACGAAGGCCCCAACACCGGCGGCATGGGCGCGTATTCGCCCGCGCCGGTGGTCACGGCCGAGGTGCATGCGCGCGCCATGCGCGAGATCATCCTGCCGACCATCCGCGGCATGGAAAAGGACGGCATCCCGTACACCGGCTTCCTGTACGCCGGCCTCATGATCGACGCGGCCGGCCACCCCAAGACGCTCGAATTCAACTGCCGCATGGGCGACCCCGAGACGCAGCCGATCATGATGCGGCTCAAGTCCGACCTGTTCGAAGTCTTCTGGCACGCCACCGACGGCACGCTCGACCAGGTCGAGTTGCAGTGGGACCGCCGCGTGGCGATGGGCGTGGTCATGGCCGCGCACGGCTATCCGCTGTCGCCGCGCAAGGGCGACCGCATCACCGGCATTCCGGCCGAGGCGCCCGATGCGGTGGTATTCCACGCGGGCACCACGCTCGACAACGGCGAGCTCAAGACCAGCGGCGGCCGGGTGCTGTGCGTGACCGTTCTGGCCGACAGCGTGAAGCAGGCGCAGCAGCGGGCCTACGAGGTCGCGGCGCGCGTCAGCTTCGATGGCGCCCAGTACCGCAAGGACATCGGCTTCCGCGCGGTGCACGCACGCAACCCCCACGGCAGCTGATGCAGCAGGCCAATCCGGCGGCGGTCGGCGAGTACCTGCGCGGACTGCAGCAGTCGATCATCGCGGCTGTCGAGAAGGCCGACGGCGGCACCTGCGTGCGCGATGCCTGGCAGAAGGCGCCCGGCGAGCCGCTGCAGGGCAACGGCCTGACCTGCATCCTCGAAGGCGGCGAGCTTTTCGAGCGCGCGGGCTGCGGCTTTTCGCAGGTGCGCGGGCCGAAGCTGCCGCCCTCGGCCACGCAGAACCGTCCTGAGCTGACCGGCGCGCCTTTCGAGGCGATGGGCGTGTCGCTGGTGTTCCATCCGCGCAATCCGTACGTGCCGATCGTCCACATGAACGTGCGCATGCTCGCCGCGCTCCCCGAGGGCAAGGAACCGGTCTGCTGGTTCGGCGGCGGCATGGACCTCACGCCCTGCTACGGTTTCGAGGAAGACGCGGTGCACTTCCACACCGTGTGCCGCGATTCGCTTGCCGCGTTCGGCGACGACAAGTACACGCGCTTCAAGACCTGGTGCGACGAATATTTCTTCCTCAAGCACCGCAACGAGCAGCGCGGCGTCGGCGGCATCTTCTTCGACGATTTCTCCGAAGGCGGCTTCGAGAACGGCTTCGCGATGATCCGCTCGGTGGGCGACAGCTTCCTGACGGCCTACCTGCCCATCGTCGAGCGCCGCCGCGCCACGCCGTACACGGAGCGTGAGCGCAACTTCCAGCTCTACCGGCGTGGCCGGTACGTGGAATTCAACCTCGTGTGGGACCGCGGCACGCACTTCGGCCTGCAATCGGGCGGGCGCACGGAATCGATCCTGCTGTCGATGCCGCCGCTGGCGAGCTGGGCCTACCAGCAGCAGCCCGAGCCGGGCAGCCCCGAAGCCGCGCTCTACAGCGACTTCATCGTGCGGCGAGATTGGTTGTGAACTCTCCTCCCGGTAAGGCGCAACGCCGCATCGGCGTGTTTGGCGGCGCGTTCGATCCACCGCACAACGCCCACGTGGCCCTTGCCGAAGCCGCGATGGCGCAGCTCGATCTCGACGAGCTGCATGTGATTCCCACCGGCCAGGCCTGGCACAAGAGCAGGGCGCTCACGCCGAAGGAGGATCGCCTCGCCATGGCCCGGCTGGCCTTCGGCGACCTGAAGGGCACCATCGTCGTCGACAGCCGCGAGGTGCTGCGCGACGGCCCCACCTACACGCTCGACACCCTGCACGAACTGCAGCGCGAGCAGCCCGGTGCCCAGCTGGTGCTGATCATGGGCGCCGACCAGGCCAGCGCGCTGCCGACCTGGCACGGCTGGCAGGATATACTCGGCATTGCTATTGTTTCTGTAGCGTATCGCGCACTATCGACGGGTAACACTGCCCGTTTTGATCCGAAATCACTGCCCGGCCTTCCTGCTGGCGCGCGTTTCGAGGCGCTCGAACTGCCTCCCATGGACATCAGCGCCACCGAGATCCGGCGGCGCGCGGCGCTCGGCGTGGACATTTCCTCGCTGGTTCCGCCCACGGTTGCACGCTATATTGACCAACACCACCTCTACCGCACTGCCTGATGACCACTGAAGCCGCCGCAAAGAAAGACACCCAGAAACTCCAGCGAGCCATCATCGATGGCCTCGAAGACGTCAAGGCGCAGGACATCCAGGTATTCGACACCGAGCATCTCTCGCCGCTGTTCGAGCGTGTGATCGTTGCCTCGGGCACCTCCAACCGCCAGACCAAGGCGCTGGCCGCCAGCGTGCGCGACGCGGTACGCGAGGCCGGCTTCGCCAAGCCGCGCGTGGAGGGTGAGGACAACGGCGAGTGGATCATCGTGGACTGCGGTTCGGCCGTCGCGCACATCATGCAGCCCGCCATCCGCCAGTACTACCACCTGGAAGAGATCTGGGGCGACAAGCCGGTGCGCGCCAAGCTCGGCGGCACCAAGCCCGCGGTAGCCACCGCCTCCAAGGCCGGCGCCGAAGAGAAGAAGGCCGCCGCCAAGGCCCCGACGCTGCGCCGTTCGAGCGCCGCCAAGACCGCGATCCGCGCGGCCGAGCAGGAAGCCAAGGCCGCGAAGGCCCCGGCCAAGAAGACGGCTGCGAAGAAGGCTCCCGCCAAGAAGGCCGCAACCACCACTGCGCGCGTGCCGGTCAAGGTCGTGGGCAAGCCCGCCGCCAAGAAGCCGGCGGCAAAGAAGACGACGGCCGCCAGGAAGGCGCCAGCCCGCCGCGCATGAAGCTGCTGGTGGTCGCCGTCGGGCAGCGCATGCCCGACTGGGCACAGACTGCCTGGGACGACTATGCCAAGCGCTTTCCGCCCGAACTCAAGCTCGAACTGCGCGCGGTCAAGACCGAGCCGCGCGGTTCAAAGACGCTGGAAACCCTCTACGCCGCCGAGCGCGAGCGCATCGAAGGCGCCATCGCGCGCGGCATGCGCATCGTGGTGCTCGACGAACGCGGCACGGCGCTGACCACCAAGGCGCTCGCCGCGCGCCTGCAGACCTGGCAGGGCGAGGGCGATGACGTAGCCCTGGTCATCGGCGGGCCCGACGGGCTCGACCCGGCCTTCAAGGCCGCGGCGCACGAACGCATCCGGCTGTCCGACCTCACGCTGCCGCACGCGATGGCGCGCGTGCTGCTGGTCGAGCAGTTGTACCGTGCGTGGTCGGTCAACGCGGGCCATCCCTACCACCGCGAATGACGAACGCCGCCGGGCACGTCGCGTTGCTCGACGAACGGGGCCATGCGCTGGTGCCGGCGCTGCTGCCGGCCGAACTCCTGGATGCCGCCGCGCGGTCGCTCGACGACCGGCTGGGGCAGGCGGCGGGCAGCCGCAACCTGCTGGTCCATCCGCTTTGCAGCGACATCGCGGTTCGCCTGAAAGCGTGGCTGTGCGGCATGGGCCTGCTCGATGCCCGGTCGGTAGCCGTGCAATGCACGCTCTTCGACAAGACGCCCGACAGCAACTGGCTGGTCGCGCTGCACCAGGACACGTCGGTCCCGGCCTCGGGCGCCGGCATGCCTGCCGTCATCAAGGAGGGTGAGCCCTACGTACAGCCTCCGATCGACGTCCTGCAGTCGCTGCTTGCCGTGCGGGTGCATCTGGACGACTGCGGCGCCGACGCAGGACCGCTGCGCGTCGTGCCGGGCAGCCACCGCGCCGGTCGGCTCGATGGCGAGGACGCGCTGGCGCTGCGAGCCGCCCATGGAGAAACCGTCTGCACCGCAGCGCAAGGCGATGTCTTGCTGATGCGTCCCTTGCTGCTGCATGCCTCGTCGCGCGCGAAATCGCCGGCGCGTCGCCGCGTCCTTCATTTTCTTTTCGGACCTCCGGGCCTGCCGCACGGGCTGGCCTGGAACCACACGGTGGCCGGCGATCCGCCGAGTCCACAGGAGACTTGAACCTTGCCCGATTTCATCTACCTCGCCTCGCAGAGCCCGCGCCGCGCGCAGTTGCTCGGCCAGCTCGGAGTGCGCCACGAACTGCTGCTGGCCGATGCTGACGAGGATGCCGAATCGCTGGAAGCCGTGCTGCCCAACGAAGCCCCGGCCACCTACGTGCAGCGCGTCACCGGCCTGAAGCTCGACGCCGCCGTGGCCCGGATGCGCAGGCGCGGCCTGCCCGACGCGCCGGTGCTTTGCGCCGACACCACGGTCGCGCTCGGCCGCACCATCCTCGGCAAGCCGGAGGACGAAAAGGACGCCTCTCGCATGCTGCGGATGCTCTCGGGCACCACCCACCGCGTGCTGACCGCCGTGGCGCTGCATCACGGCAGAAAGAGCCATGCCGCGCTCAGCGTGTCGCGCGTGCGCTTCGCCGACATCACGAAGCCGCAGATCGCCCGCTACGCCGAAAGCGGCGAGCCGCTGGGCAAGGCCGGCGCGTACGCCATTCAGGGCGCGGCGGCGGCGTTCGTCGAGCACATCAGCGGGTCCTATTCGGGCATCATGGGCCTCCCCATGTTCGAGACCGCACAACTCTTGCGGCAGGCGGGGATGCTCAAGTGAATACGCCATGACACTCAAGACCGCATTCTTTTTCAGGGCCGCTGCGGAACCGGCTTCGCCGGGCCGCTGGCGGCGCCCCCCTGCAGGGGGGTGGGCGAAGCGACACGAAGTGCGCGCAGCCTGGGGGGCGAACCTATGAGTCAAGACATATTGATCAACTGGTCTCCGCAGGAGACCCGCGTGGCGCTGATCGAGCACGGTGCGGTGCAGGAACTGCACGTCGAGCGCACGCTGGAGCGCGGGCTGGTCGGCAACATCTACCTGGGCAAGGTGTCGCGCGTGCTGCCGGGCATGCAGTCGGCCTTCATCGACATCGGCCTGGAGCGCACTGCCTTCCTGCATGTCGCCGACATCGTCGCGCCGTTCACGCCGGGCTCGCGCCCCAGCGCCCCGGCACCCGAGCGCGACCACCGCAACGGCGGACCGATGGTGCCCATCGAGAAGCAGGTGTTCGAAGGCCAGTCGCTGCTGGTGCAGGTCATCAAGGATCCCATCGGCACCAAGGGCGCCCGGCTTTCCACGCAGATCAGCATCGCCGGGCGGCTGCTGGTGTTCCTGCCGCAGGACAACCACATCGGCGTGTCGCAGAAGATCCCGGCCGAGCAGCGCGAGTCGCTGCGCACCCGCATGCTGGCGCTCATCGAGGCGGCTGCCGCGGCCGACAGCGGCGGCGTGGTGCCGGCCAACACGGGCGGCTTCATCCTGCGCACCAACGGCGAAGACTCCAGCGACGCGGAGCTTGCCGAAGACATCGCTTACCTGCGCAAGACCTGGTCGCGCATCCGCGAAGTCTCGATGCGCATGCCGCCGATGTCGCTGCTGCACCAGGACCTGAGCCTGCTTCAGCGCGTGCTGCGCGACATGACGGGCGAGGAGACGCAGACCATCCGCATCGACTCGCGCGAGCAGTTCGAGCTGCTTTTGAAGTTCGGCCTCGAATACATGCCCAAGGCAGCGGGCAAGCTGCAGCACTACAAGGGCGAGCGCCCGATCTTCGACCTGTACTCGGTCGACGAGGAAATCGCCAAGGCGCTGGGCCGGCGGGTCGACCTGAAGTCGGGCGGCTATCTGGTGGTCGACCAGACCGAGGCCCTGACCACGGTGGACGTGAACACCGGCGGCTTCGTCGGCGCGCGCAACTTCGACGACACCATCTTCAAGACCAACCTGGAAGCAGCGCAGGCCATCGCGCGGCAGCTGCGGCTGCGCAACCTGGGCGGGATCATCATCGTCGACTTCATCGACATGGGCCGCGACGACCACCGCGAGCAGGTGCTGGCGGAGTTCCGCAAGCAACTCGCGCGCGACCGCGTGAAGACCACGGCGGGCGGCTTCTCGCAGCTGGGGCTGGTGGAGATGACGCGCAAGCGCACGCGCGAATCGCTTGCGCACATGCTGTGCGAACCCTGCATCGCCTGCGGCGGGCAGGGCATCGTGAAGACCGCGCGCAGCGTGGCCTACGACGTGATGCGTGAAATCTTGCGCGAGGCGCGTCAGTTCACGCCGCGCGAGTTCCGCATCGTCTCGTCGCCGCAGGTGATCGAGCTCTTCCTCGACGAGGAAAGCCAGCACCTGGCGGGTTTGAGCGACTTCATCGGCAAGCCGATCTCGCTGCAGGCCGAGCCGGCGATCGGGCAGGGGCAGTACGACATCGTGCTGCTCTGACCGGGCAGGATCAGAGCGTCGGATCCTGCCCCGGCGGTGCGCTTCGCACGGCCAGCGTCTGCAGCCGCGCATACAGCCCGTCGAGCGCCATCAGCTGTTCGTGGCTGCCTTGCTCGGCGATGCGGCCTTGCTCCATCACGATGATCCGGTCGGCGTGCTGGATGGTCGAAAGGCGGTGCGCCACGATCAGCGTGGTGCGGTTCTGCATCAGGCGCTGCAGGGCGTCCTGCACCAGGCGCTCGGATTCGGTGTCGAGGGCAGACGTCGCCTCGTCGAGCAGCAGCACGGGCGCATTCTTGTAGAGGGCGCGGGCGATAGCCAGGCGCTGGCGCTGACCTCCGGAGAGCTGCGTGGCGTTATGGCCCAGCACGGTGTCGATGCCCTGGGGCAGGTTCTCGACGTGCGAGCTCAGGTTGGCCGCTGCTATGCATTGCTGCACGCGCTCGCGGTCGATCTCGGCGCCAAGCGCCACGTTGGCTGCCAGCGTGTCGTTGAGCATCACCACGTCCTGGCTCACCATCGCGAACTGGGCGCGCAGGCTCTTGAGCTGCCATTCGCTGGTGTCGTGGCCATCGAGCACCACCTGGCCGCCGCTGGGCTGCACGAAGCGCGGCAGCAGGTTGACCAGCGTGGTCTTGCCCGAACCCGAGGGGCCCACGAAGGCCACCACCTGGCCGGGCTCGATGGTCAGGCTCACGCCGTCGAGCGCGCGCTGCTCGTCGTCGCCGCGGTAGCTGACCCGCACGTCGCGCAGCTCGATGCGGCCCTGGGCATGTTCGAGGCTGAAGCTGCCTTGCGACTCTGGCGCCACTTCGTCGATGAGGATCAGCCCGCGCTCCAGAGCAGCGAGGCCGCGCGTGATCGGGCCGGCCACTTCGGCAAGGCGGCGGATCGGCGCGATCAGCATCAGCATGGCCGTGATGTAGGCCACGAAGCCGCCCACGGTGAATCCCTGCTTGCCGCTTTGCCACAGCGCGATCATCACCACCACCGAGAGCGCGAGCGAGGCCATCATCTGCGTGAGCGGCGTGGTGGCCGCCTGGGCGATGGTCGACTTCACGGCCAGCCGGTTCAGGCGCTGGCTGAGCTGCTCGAAGCGGCGGCCCTGTGCGCCTTCGGCGCCGTGCAGCCGCACCACGCGGTGGGCGAGCACGTTTTCCTCGACCACGTAGGCCAGCTCGTCGGTGGCCTGCTGGCCCTGCTGCGTCAGGCGGTAGAGCCGCTTGGAAAATACCTTCATGATCCAGGAGATGCTGGGCACCAGGAAGGCGACGATGAGCGTGAGCTTCCAGTTCAGGTAGACCAGATAGCCCAGCAGCGCAATCAGCGTGAAACCGTCGCGCGTGAGCCCGAGCAGCGCCTGCACCAGCAGCATCGCACCGGTCTGCACTTCATAGACGACCGTGTTCGAAAGTGCGCTGGCCGACTGACGGGCGAACAGCGCGAGCTCGGCGCCGAGCAGCCGCTCGAACAGCACCCGCCGCAGCTTCTGCATGCCCTCGTTGGCGATGCGCGAGAGCGCGTACTGCGAAATGAACTGGGCGATGCCGCGCACCGCGAACAGCAGCAGCACGGCTGCGGGCACGAACCACAGGGGCATCTGGCCGCGCGTGAAGCCGCGGTCGAGCAGCGGCTTGAGCAAGGCAGCCATCAGCGGTTCGGTGACGGCGGCGAGCAGTGCCCCGATCAGTCCGAGGGCCCACCATTGACGGGAGCCGCCAAACCAGGTCATGAGTCGCGCCAGGCGGCGCATCAGGGGAGGGCGCGCGTTCTCGGCGCCGGGGGATGCTTGCATGGCGGCGGATTTTACGGGGCGGGCCTTTGCAGGCCCGGTGCTGCCCCGTCTGTAGGACCGGATCGACGGATAAACGTTTTGTGACGGCAGGCCCTGGCCAGTGTGTAACATGTCGGCCGTTGAAGCCGGGGAGAACTTTTTCACCCCGAAACCTCTCCGAACCGCATGAACAAGCCGTTGCCAGCCCAAATTCCAACTCCTTCTTCATCGCTATTTGCACGCCGCACCGTCATCGCGGCTCTCGCTGCCACCCCCATGATTCCCGCTCTGGCCCAGTTCCGGGTCGAGGTTTCCGGTGTGGGGCTCACGCAGCTGCCGATCGCGCTCGTTCCATTCAAGGGGCAGGAATCCTCCCCGCAGAAGATCTCCGACATCGTCCAGGCCGACCTGGAGCGCAGCGGCCAGTTCCGCGGCGTCGATGCCTCGGGGCAGGCCCTCGACGAGGCATCGCGCCCCGATCTTTCGCTGTGGCGCCAGCGCACCGCCGATTCGCTCGTGGCGGGCAGCGTCACCCGTCTGGCCGACGGCCGCTTCGACGTGCGCTTCCGCCTGTGGGACGTGGTGAAGGGCCAGGACCTCGGCGGCCAGAGCTACACCGTTCCCCAAGGCGACCTGCGGCTGGCATCGCATCGCATCGCCGACTACGTTTACGAGAAGCTGACCGGCGAAAAGGGCATCTTCTCGACCCGCATCGCCTACGTCACCAAGGGCGGCAGCCGCTACTCGCTGTGGGTGGCCGACGCCGACGGCGAGAACGCGCAGGCCGCGCTCGCCAGCCCCGAGCCGATCATCTCGCCGTGCTGGTCGTCCAACGGCCAGCAGCTCGCGTACGTGTCCTTCGAGTCGCGCAAGCCCGTCGTGTACGTGCACAACGTGGCCACCGGCCAGCGCCGCCTGCTTGCCAACTTCAAGGGCTCCAACAGCGCCCCGGCCTGGGCACCCGACGGCAACTCGCTGGCCGTCACGCTCAGCCGCGACGGCGGTTCGCAGCTTTTCTCCATTCCCGCCAGCGGCGGCGAACCGCGCCGCCTGACGCAGAGCTCCAGCATCGACACCGAGCCGGTGTACTCGGCCGACGGCAGCACGATCTATTTCGTGAGCGACCGCGGCGGCGCTCCCCAGATCTACAAGATGAGCGCCGGCGGCGGCAGCCCGACGCGGGTGACCTTCAGCGGCACCTACAACATCTCTCCATCTGTCAGCGGCGATGGCCGGTGGTTGGCCTACATCTCGCGAGTGGGCGGCGCCTTCAAACTCCATGTGATGGAGTTGGCAACCGGCAACGTCAGCGCGATCACCGACACCTCCGCGGACGAAAGTCCGAGTTTTGCTCCGAACAGCAAGCTGATCGTCTACGCCACCCAGCTCCAGGGCCGCGAAGCCCTGATGACGACCACGCTCGATGGAAAAATAAAGGCACGACTGGCGGGACAGGCGGGAGACATCAGGGAACCGGACTGGGGTCCGTTCCAAAAGCAATGACCAAGGTTTATTTGAGGAGTTTGAAAAAATGTTGAAACGTACGCTCTATTCGCTGGCGATCGTGGCTCTCATCGCCGGTTGCTCGTCGGGCACCAAGCTCAACGAAACGCCGGTGACCGACCGCTCGGGCACGGCTGGCGGCCAGCAGGGCGCCAGCACCGTGGCACCTGTCACCATCGACCCGACCGCGGGCACCGCGCAAGGTCCGGTGGGCGTCGAGCGCATCGTCTATTTCGACTACGACAGCTACACGGTCAAGCCCGAGTTCCAGTCGCTGATCGACGGCCATGCCCGCTTCCTCAAGGCCAACCCGCAGCGCCGCATCTCGATCGAAGGCCACACCGACGAGCGCGGCGGCCGCGAGTACAACCTGGCCCTCGGCCAGAAGCGTTCCGAAGCCGTGCGTCGCGCACTGACCCTGCTGGGCGTGAACGACAACCAGATCGAAGCCGTGAGTTTCGGCAAGGAAAAGCCGGCCGTGACCGGCTCGGGTGAGGAAGTCTGGGCGCAGAACCGCCGCGCCGAAATCCGCTACACCCGGTGATGCCACGCGCCCTACTGCGAGGCGCGGCGCTGGCCGCCGCCTTGCTCTGCGTCTCGGCGGCCTCGCAGGCCGCGCTGTTCGAGGATGACGAGGCTCGCCGCGCCATCCTCGACCTGCGCCAGCGCGTCGAGGCCATGCGCCAGCAGACCGACCAGCGGCTCACCGACGAAAACGGCCAGCTGCGCCGCAGCCTGCTCGACCTGCAGAACCAGATCGAGCAGATGCGTGGCGATCTGGCCCGCATGACCGGCCAGAACGAGCAGCTCACGCGCACGCTGAGCGAAATGCAGTCGCGCCAGACTACCATCGACGACAAGCTCAAGCAGAGCGAGCCCTCGAAGGTGTCGGTGGACGGCCGCGAATTCACCGCCGATCCCAAGGAAAAGGCCGACTTCGAGGCTGCCCTCGGCGTGTTCCGCTCGGGCCAGTTCGCGCAGGCGCAGACCGCGTTCGCCGAATTCGTCAAGCGCTACCCTCAGAGCGGCTACAACGCCTCGGCGCTGTTCTGGCTGGGCAATGCGCAGTACGCCACGCGCAACTACAACGAGGCCATCGCGAACTTCCGCTCCATGCTCTCGCTCGCGCCCGACCATGCCAAGGCTCCCGAGGCCGTGCTGTCGATCGCGAACTGCCAGATCGAGCTGAAGGACACGCGCGCCGCGCGCCGTACCCTGGAAGACCTGACCAAGGCCTATCCGCAATCCGAAGCCGCGCAGGCCGGCCGCGAGCGTCTCTCGCGCCTGCGCTGATGCGAGCGGAGCATTCCGCTTGAGCGCCATCATCGCTACCGCATCTCTCACTCCTCCCACAGCCGCCGCGGACGTCGTCACAGACACCGCGGCGCCTGACTTTGCGCGTCGCTTCGGCGGGCTCGAGCGGCTCTACGGCGTGGCCGGCGCAGCGCGCATCCGCGATGCGCACGTGCTGGTCGTCGGCATCGGCGGCGTGGGCTCGTGGGCGGTCGAGGCCCTGGCGCGCAGCGGAGTGGGGTGCCTGACCATGATCGACCTCGACCACGTGTCGGAGTCGAACATCAACCGCCAGATCCATGCCCTCGACGCGACTGTCGGGCAGGCCAAGGTCGAGGCGATGCGCGAGCGCATCGCCCAGATCAACCCCGAGTGCAAGGTGCAGGCCATCGACGATTTCGTCGAGCCCGGCAACTGGCTTTCGCTGCTCGAGGCCGCGCAGGCTGCGAACGGGCCGGCAACGGCCGTCATCGACGCCTGCGACCAGGTGAAGGCCAAGGTGGCGATGGCGGCCTGGGCGCGTGCTTCGCGCGCCACCTTCGTCACCGTGGGCGCGGCGGGCGGCAAGCGGCAGGCGCACAAGGTGGACATCGAGGACCTGTCGCTGGTCACGCACGACCCGCTGCTGGCCCAGCTGCGCCAGCGCCTGCGCAAGGAGCATGGCGCCCCGCGCGAGGGCCGCAAGATCGGCGTCGCCTGTGTCTTCAGCCGCGAAAGCGTGGCTCCGCCGGACGCCTCGTGCGCCATCGACAGCGGCGACGGCACGCTCAACTGCCACGGCTACGGATCGGTGGTCAGCGTGACCGCGACTTTCGGCCAATGTGCGGCAGGTTGGGTTCTGGACAAAATCGCGTCCAACGTCGCGCTATAATCTTTGGCTTTGCCGGATATCACTTCGGCAAAGAACAGAAAAATGGTTCCGGGACGTTAGCTCAGTTGGTAGAGCAGCGGACTTTTAATCCGTTGGTCACTGGTTCGAATCCAGTACGTCCTACCAGACCTTCTTCGAAATCCTCGCCTGCCTTGTGCACGCGAGGATTTTTTCTTGGCCGCTCCAATACGCCTTGCCCGGCGACATGTGTTCAAGGCCGCTGCTGAGGACACCCCAGCCTGAACTGCCTGTCCCGCGTGCGGTGCCGTTCGGCGCGCTGCCAATCCTGGGTGTACATGCCTTGCGGCTGCCTCCCAAGTGCGTCCAGCCACTTGATGCGCTCGGCAAGTCCGCTGCACTCATCGGCGAAACCTTGATCGACGTTCTGCGCCACCTGCCGTTCGTATTCCTGCTGTTGCGCCGCGATGACCGCGTTGTTCCGCCGCGATGCCTCGCGCTCCTGCGGACTCATCCCATCGGCGATGTTCACGTCGCGCCGCAGGCGCACCGTCGTGGCGCGTGAGCCTTCTGGACACGGTCCGTCGGAGTACGCCGCCTTGCCGGAAGGCGTGAGGCACTTCGTGACCTCGAAGGTGTCCGGTGTCGTCGTTCTTCCCTGGGGAAGCGAAGGCGGCGCCGTAGGTGCAGGACGATTGCTCGCGACGGCGACGTGGCGGGCGAGGGCATCGGGATGGAACGCGGTCCGACAGGCTGGGTCAGCAGCCACTCGGCCAGCAGGTAGAACACGAACACCACCACAACGCCCACAACCAGCCACAGCCCCAGGCGACGTTCCGGCTGGGGCTGTCGCAAGCTGCGCTCCCAGGCGGCCATGGCCTCCCGGCGTTCGCGCATCGGATCGTGTTCGTCTTCGGTGCTCATGGGGCCGTAGTATCTGCGTTGAAGGCTCCTGCAGAGCGGTCGCCTGGCCCGGCAAGCACTCGGCTTTCACCTACGCAATCAGCTCTTCACTCTCCACATCGAAGAAAACCACCTTCGACAGATCGACCGAAAACCGCGCCCGCACCCCAGCCGTCAACGCCACATCCGGCGCCAGCCGCGCCGTGAAGTCGTGCCCGTCGATGTCCAGCAGCACCAGCGTGTCGGCCCCGGTCGGCTCGACCACCTGCACGCGCGCTTCCAGATGGCACTGCGAGGGACCGGGCACCGCATCCGAAGCAACGAGGCTCACCGCCTCGGCCCGCAAACCGACGATGACATCCTGCCCAGCGCAGACCGCCTGCGGCACAGCCGCCAACACCTCCGCCGGCAGATTGATCGCCGTTTCCCCGGCACCACCATCCGCAGCCACCAGCCGCATCTCCCCATGCCGCTCGCTTGCCATCCGCATGCGCAGCAGATTCATGCGCGGCGATCCCATGAAGCTGGCCACGAAGGTATTGGCCGGCCGGTTGTAGACCTGGTGCGGCGTGCCCAGCTGCTGCAGCACGCCGCCCTTCATCACCGCGATGCGCGTGGCCAGCGTCATGGCCTCGATCTGGTCGTGGGTGACATAAACGATGGTGGCGTTCAGGCGCTGATGCAGCTTCTTGATCTCGGTGCGCATGTCCAGCCTGAGCTGGGCGTCGAGGTTGGACAAGGGCTCGTCGAACAGGTAGAGCTGCGGCTCGCGCGCCAGCGCGCGCCCGATGGCCACGCGCTGGCGCTGGCCGCCGGAGAGCTGGCGCGGCTTGCGGTCCATCAGGTGGCCGATCTGCAGCAGCTCGCCCACCTTTTTCACGCGCTCGGCGCGGGTGGCCTTGTCGACCTTGCGCATCTCCAGCGGAAACTCGATGTTCTTCGCCACCGTCATGTTGGGGTAGAGCGCATACGACTGGAACACCATCGAGATGTTGCGTTCCGCCGGCGCGGCGTGCGTGATGTCGCTCCCGTTGAGCTGCAGCCGGCCTTCGCTGGGCTCTTCCAGCCCCGCGATGATGTTCATCAGCGTGCTTTTGCCGCAGCCCGAAGGGCCGACGAGCACGAGGAATTCGCCGTCTTCCAGCGCGATGGAGATGTCGTGCAGGATGTGCACGGGGCCGAAGCTCTTGCGGATGCCAATCAAGTCCAGAGAAGCCATTCACCTACCCAACTAACCTTTGACCGAGCCGGCCATGAGGCCGCGCACGAAATACTTGCCGGAGACCAGGTACACGATGAGCGTCGGCAGCGCCGCGATGAAGGCGCCCGCGAAGTGCACGTTGTATTCCTTGACCCCCGTGGAGCTGTTGACGAGGTTGTTCAGCGCCACGGTGATGGGGAAAGAGCTGTAGTCGCTGAACGAGGCCCCGAAGAGGAACTCGTTCCAGATGTTGGTGAACTGCCAGATCACCGTCACCACGATGATCGGCGTGCTGTTGGGCAGCAGGATGCGCCACAGCACGCCGAAGAAGCCCGCGCCGTCCATGCGCGCCGAGCGCACCAGTTCCTGCGGAAAGGCCGCGTAGTAGTTGCGGAAGAAGAGGGTGGTGAAGCCGATGCCGTACACCGTGTTGACGAACACCAGCCCCGTCACCGTGCCCGCGATGCCCAGCAGGCCCAGCGTCTTGGCCATCGGGATCAGCACGATCTGGAACGGGATGAACACCGAGAACAGCATCGCCGCGAACAGCAGGTGCGCGCCGCGCACCCTGAACTGCGTGAGGATGTAGCCGTTCACCGCGCCGATCAGCGTCGACAGCACCACGCCCGGCACCACCAGCAGGAACGAGTTGATGAAGTAGGGCTTCAGCCCGGTGGGCTGCACGCCGATCTGCGCTGTGCTCCAGGCGGCGCGCCAGGGCGCGAGGGTCCAGTCCACCGGCAGCGTCATCAGGTTGCCGTTGCGGATCTCCTCCAGCGGCTTCAGCGAGTTGACGACCATCACGTACACCGGCATCAGGAACACCAGCGCCATCACGGCCAGGAGCGCGTAGAGCGCAATGCGCAGGCTTCGCTCAGCCATTGTTCTTCGCTCCCCGCATCTCGCGCAGCAGATAGGGCACCACCACCACGCTGATCGCCAGCAGCATCAGCACCGAGCTCGCCGCGCCCACGGCCATCTCGTTGCGCGCGAAGGTGTACTGGTACATGAAGACCGAAGGCAGCCAGGTCGAGCGCCCGGGCCCGCCGTTGGTCAGCGCGATCACCAGGTCGTAGGACTTGATCGCCATGTGCGCCAGGATCACGAAGGCCGAGACGAACACCGGCCCCAGCTGCGGAATGACGATGCGCGCGTAGATCTGCCAGGTGCGCGCGCCGTCGACGCGCGCGGCGCTGATCTGCTCGCTGTCCACGCCACGCAGCCCGGCCAGGAACATCGCCATCACGAAGCCGGAGGTCTGCCACACGGCGGCGATGACCACGCAGTAGATGGCCATGTCGCCGTCCTTGATCCAGCCGAAGGCGAAGCTGCTCCAGCCCAGGCTCTGCAGCGTGTGCTCCAGGCCCACGCCGGGGTCGAGCAGCCATTTCCAGGCCGTGCCGGTGACGATCAGCGAGAGCGCCATCGGGTAAAGGAAGATGGAGCGCAGCACGCCCTCGGCGCGGATCTTCTGGTCGATGAGTATCGCCAGCGCCAGCCCCAGCACCATCGCAATGACGATGTAGAGGCTGGCGAACACCGCGAGGTTGCGCAGCGACACCTCCCAGTTCTCCAGGCCGAGCAGGCGTTCGTAGTTCGCCGTGCCCGCCCACTCGGCGGTGGGCAGCATGGTCGACGTCGTGAACGACAGGTACACCGTGAACATGATGTAGCCGTACACGCAGACCAGCACGAGCAGGGCGCTGGGGCTCAGCAGGAGCCGGGGGAGCAGGTTGAATTTCAAGGGCGGCAGCAGGCGTCGGTGAGGTCTTCAGTTCTTCGCCGCCGACACCAGTGCCGCGACGGCCTTCCTGTCGTCCAGCTGGCCGTTGAAGTGCCGGGTGATCACGTCGTAGAACGCGTTCTTGATCGACGCGGGCACCGCGTGGCCGTGCGCCATCGAGCCCACCAGCGTGTTGCCGGTGCTGGCCTCGGCCACGTCCTTGATGGCCTTCTTGCCGCAGGCGTCGAAGGCGGTGTCCGGCACGTCCGTGCGCGCGGGCGCCGAGCCCTTCACCACGTTGAAGGCCGACTGGAAGCCCGGCTCCATGATCGCAGCGGCCAGCTTCTGCTGCGCGGCCTCCTTGTCGGCGTCCTTCATCTTGAACATCACGAACTGGTCGGTGTTGAAGGTGACCACGCCCTGCGTGCCCGGGAAGCGGAAGCAGGCGAAGTCCTTGTCCGGCACCTGCCTGGCGTTGACGAATTCGCCCTTGGCCCAGTCGCCCATCACCTGGAAGCCGGCCTTGCCGCCGATCACCATGCCCGAGGCCACGTTCCAGTCGCGTCCCGAGAAGTCCTTGTCGACCAGCTTGCGCAGCTGGCCCATGCGCTGGAACACCTTCTCGGTGGTGGGCGAGCCGATGGTCTTGCCGTCGAGCTCGATGAAGACCTTGCGGTAGTAGTCGATGCCGCCCGTGGAGAGCGCCACGCTCTCGAACAGCGTCGCGTCCTGCCACGGCTGGCCGCCATGGGCGATGGCGACGAAGCCGGCCTTCTGCACCTTCTCGGCGGCGGCGATGAACTCGTCCCATGTCCCGGGCTCGGCCGTCACGCCGGCCTTGGCCAGCACCGCCTGGTTGGCCCACACCCAGTTGGTCGAATGGATGTTGACCGGCGCGGCGATCCACTTGCCGTTGTACTTCGAGAACTTCTGCAGCGCGGGCGGCACCACCTTGTCCCAGCCGCCTTTCTGGGCGAGTGCGTTGAGGTCGGCCACCACGCCCTGCTTGCCCCAGTCGAGGATGTCGAAGCCCAGCATCTGCGAGGCCGTGGGCGGGTTGCCCGCGGTCACGCGTGCCCGCAGCGCGGTCATCGCGGCCTCGCCGCTGCCGCCGGCCACGGGCATGTCGTTCCACTTGACGCCCTGTTTCTCGAGGTTGCCCTTGAGCACGTTGAGCGCGCCGGCCTCGCCGCCGGAGGTCCACCAGTGCAGGACTTCCACACTCTGCTGTTGCTGGGCCATGGCGGCACCGCTGCCCATGGCGAGGCTGAGGGCGGCTGCGGTGAATCGGGATGAGGTTTTCATGTGCTTGTCTCTTCTCATTGCAGTGTTGGATGCCGGAGCCGGCGGCAGTTTAGGCAGCCCCTCCGGGGCCGCGCGCTGTGATTTCCCGGACGAAACACAGCGTTGCGAGCGCAACAAGAGCGCCGCCAGGAGCGTGTGCGGGATCGCCATTGCCTGGTTCACTCCCACCAGGCTTCCATCTGGATGCCGAACACGGTGGCGCTGCGCCGTCCGTTGGCGCCGAAGGTGCCTGCGTTGGCGTCGGCCGCGGCCTTGTTCCAGCTGGCGCGCGTGGCGTAGATGCGGAATTCGGGCCGGGTCCAGAAGTCGGTGTTCGGCGAGAAGGCCACGGCGATCGTGCCCTTGTTCAGCGTCTGCCTGGGCTGGCCGTCGATGCTGCGCCGCGTCGTGCCCAGCTCGGCCAGCAGCTTCGTGTACTTGGCGATGCCGTAGGACACGCGCCCGCCCAGCGTGAAGTCGCGCGTCTCGGGGCCGTCGTCGGGGCGCGTGGTCTGGTAGCCGATCAGCGTCTGGCCGCCGAAGCGCCCGATCTGGAAGTCCATCGAGTCCAGGATGCGCCGCTGCTTCGCGCCCGCCTGCGGCGTGATCACCGTGCGCTCCACCAGCGGTGCGAAGAAGAAGCTGTCCGACTGGCCGATGCCCGCCGGCAGCAGGAAGCCGGTGGTCGTCGTGCTGTTGTCCAGGTTGTAGAACTTGCCGCTGAGCGAGGAATGCCCGTTGGAGGCCTGCGCGATGAAGATGTTGTTCAGCCCCGGCGTCAGGAAGTTCTTCTGCACGTGCATCAGGCCCAGCGCACCGCCGTCCTTGCCCTTGGCGAAGTTGCCAGAGATCAGCCCGCCGGTGACGGTGAGCTTGCCGTCCGGGTTGGTCGGAATGTCGCGCCACTGCACGTTGATGCGCTTGGCGTTGTTGGGGTTGCCGCTCCTGTTGTCGACCGAGTCGGCCGTGTGCACCGCCACGTTCAGCCGCCCGAGGCCGCCCAGCGGAATGTCGTCGATGCCGGCGCCGTAGTTGTCGCCGTCTTCCACCACCCACTTGTCGACGATGTGCACGTCCTGCACGCGGTGGTAGCGCTGGCCCGCCCACAGCGTGGCGCTGTTGCCGAAGATGCCGCTGAGCGAGAAGTAGGCCTGCGCAGTGCCGCTCTTGCCGTTGTAGATCGTGGGCATGTAGAACACGCCCCACTTGATGCCGTCGCCCAGGTCGAAGCGCTTGCCGATGCCGAACTCCAGGTAGTTGTCGCCCTCGTTGCCCAGGCGGTACTTCTGCAGGTCGCCGCCCAGCGAGTAGCCGCCCTTGGGCTTGCCGTTGCCGGCGCTGTAGAAGCCGCCGCGGCCGTAGCCCCAGAACTCCAGGCCGGTGGCCTCATTGACCTTCTTGACGAAGTCCTTGGTGGGGTCGGACTTAACCGCCGCCTCGGGCGGTGCGTCCGTCGGTATCTCCGCAGTCTGGGCATGCGCCAGGCCGTGCAGGCCGGCGAGCAGCACGACGGCCGCGGCGGTGATTCGGTTCAGCTTGGGTCTCACGGGAGTCTCCTTGGTCAGGGTTGTTGTGAAGGCGTGAAAGAAGCGGGAAAAAAGAGAAAAAAAGGCCGTCCGGCCGCTTTGGGCAAAAGCGGTCCCGCACCGGTCGAGGAGCCGGCGTTTCGCGTTCAGACGCGTTCGAACGGAAAGGGGGAGAGGGGGAGCGGGGGAGGCGCTATCGCTTCATCGGGCGACAGGCAGGGCGGGCGCACAGCACAGGGCGTTCGCGAAAGAAGTGACGCACGGCGATGCGGCAATGAGGCCTGCGTTCAGGCATTTGCCGGTCGTGCATGCAGGTCGCTGCCATGTGCTGTGTCTCCTCTTGTTGTGCTGCGTTTGCCGTGTCGCTCTTTGTCGGAAGGCCGGCTTCCCGAGGGGGCCCGACGTGTGACGGCACGCAGTGTAGGAGCGGGGTTTCGCGCGGCGATCTTGTGATTTCCCGGACGAAACACAGCGTTGCCAGCGCAAAAAGCGCCGGGGTGAAGAGCCTGCTGTGGCGGAAGAAAAGCGCTTCAGCCGCTCGTGCTCGCGCGCACGATCAGCTCGACGGGCAGCGTGTTGAGCCGGGGCATCGAGGAGCCCTGCAGCACCAGCTCGACACCGAAGCGGCCGAGTTCCTGGCGGTCCACGCGCAGCGTGGTGATGGGCGGATCGGACTGCGCCGCGGCGAGTGTGTCGTCGAAGCCGACGATGGCGATATCGCCCGGCACCGAGAGGCCCGCCTGCCTGCAGGTGCGCAGCGCAGCGAGCGCGGCCGCGTCGTTGTACGCGAACACCGCGTCGGGCGGCCGGCGCAGCCGCAGCAGCTGCTGCATCGCGGCCGATGCGCCCAGGTCGTGCAGCTGGCCCGTGGGCGCCACCACCTCCAGCTCCGGGTCGGCGAGGATGCCGGCCTCGAAGAGCGCGCGGCGGTAGCCCTGCGCGCGCTCGAGGATGCTCACGTGCGCCAGCGAGCCCGCGATGTACGCGACGCGCTTGCGGCCGATGTCCAGCAGGTGGCGCGTGGCCATGTAGCCGCCCACCGCGTTGTCGGGGTTCACCGAGGGAAGGTCGCCCTGCGAGAAGTCGATGAGCGCGATCGGCAGCTCCAGCCCCGCCACCATCTGCAGCACCTCGCTCTCGAAGTAGCCGGCCGCGAGGATCATGTCGGGCTCGTGCATGCGCAGCTGCTCGCGTATCGGATCGGTGGGCCCGCAGGTCAGCAGCGTGGGCACGATGCCGAACCTGCGGCACGCCTCCTCCACGCCATGCAGTACGTCGGAGAAGAAGGGGTTGGTCGAGAAGTGGCTGTGCTGCCTGTGCACCATGAAGGCCAGCTGCCTGGCCTTGGCGCCGCGCAGTCGCGCCGCGTTGTAGCCGATGTCGCGTGCCACCTGGCGGATCATGCGGCGCGTCTCGTCGGAGAGGCCGCGCTGGTTCTTCAATGCGCGCGATACGGTGCTGATGGAGACGCCGGAGGCCTCGGCCACATCGCGGATGGTTACGGGCATGGATCTCCTTGGGATGAGCCGTCGCGGTGAGAAAGGGCGCCATTTTGGGGTTGGCGGCGCGGCCTTGTCGAGGCACTCCTGCACGCGCGAAGCCCCTGCCTGGAAGGGGAAGCGCGCTGATTTGTTTCCCTGCCAACGCCATGTTTCGTTCGGGAAATCACAAGACCGCCGCAGCCGCGGCCGTACCTACACTGCGGCCGTCCGGCGCTCCGACCGTGAGCGATGTACAGACAACCAGGGAGACAGACAACATGGAAAAGAAGCTCGCATGCGGCAGGACCCTGGCCGCGAGCATGATCGGTGCGTCGCTGCTTTGGGGCTGCGGCGGCGGTGGTTCGGGTGGCTTCTCGATGCCCCTGCCGACGGCGGCAGGCGGGACGGCCACGGCTCCTCCGGCCGCGAACGGTTCCGACCCCGGCACCGTCGCCTCGGGCACGAGCCCTGGCCCCGATGCGGGTGCGTCGACGCCGACCGTGCCGGTGCAGGAAAAACGCATCGACATCCCGCTCACGCAGTACGTCAACCTGTTCGTCGGAACGAAGATCTCCGACACCGGCAGCGGCCACTCCGGCAACGTCAACCCCGGCGCGCAGACGCCCTTCGGCATGGTGAGCTTCGGGCCCGACACGCGCGGCAGCGGCTCGCCCTGGGGCTACGGCTCCGGCGGCTACTACGACGGCGACAACGCTATCCGCTACTTCAGCATGACCCATCTCAACGGCCCGGGCTGCAGGGGGCAGGGCGCGGTGGCCATCCTGCCGAACAACGCCGGCGGCGGCATTCCCTCGGGCGGCCTTGGCTACACGAAGGCCAACCAGTCGGCCAGCCCCGGCTACTACAGGGTGAAGTTCAACAACGGCATCACCAGCGAGCTGACGGCGACCACGCGCACCGGCATGGCAAGGTTCAGCTACGCGGACAAGGACAAGGCCTTTCTCGTCATCGACTCCGCGCGCAACAACCCCAACCAGAGCGGCGTGCCCTACAGCGGCCTGACCGACATCGCGCTGGGCGCCGATCTCAGGTCGGTGTCGGGCACGGCGGTCGCCAACGAATTCTGCGGCGGCACCTGGAAGCAGCCCGTCTACTACTACGCGAGCTTCGACAAGCCGCTGAAAGCCGGCTCGGCCATCTCGGGCAAGGCCGCGCAGCTGCAGTTCGACCTGAAGGACAACGACCTCTCGGTGCAGCTCAGGGTCGGCATCTCCTCGGTGAGCGTAGCCAACGCGAAGGCCAACCTCGAGGCCGAGAACCTCGACGCCTCCTTCGACACCGTCAAGGCCACGGCCGACAGCAACTGGAACAGCCGGCTCAACGTCGTGCAGCTCGACCTCGCCAGGGCCGGCGAGCTCGACAAGCTCGATGCCGGCAAGAAGGACGACGCGACCACCCAGCTCGCGAAGTTCTACACCGCGCTCTACCGCGTCTACAGCGGGCCGACCGTCTACAGCGACGTCAACGGCGACTACCGCAGCATGAAGCAGGCCGACCTCTCGCAATCGAACAGCGTGCTGCCGGCGAGGGCCACCGAGAACGTCGCGAACTACAAGTTCAAGCTTGACGGCAAGGATGCGAGCTACAAGACGCACTACAGCGGCTTCTCGATGTGGGACACCTACCGCAGCCAGGCCCAGTTGCTCGCCATGATCGCGCCCGATGAGGCCAGCGACATGATGCAGTCGCTGGTGGCCGACGCGCAGCAGTGCGGCGCCTTCCCGCACTGGGTGGACGGCAGCGAGGACACCACGCCGATGAACGGCGACCATGCGCCCACGGTCGTCGCGGGTTCCTACATGTTCGGCGCACGCAAGTTCGACCTCGACACGGCGCGCAAGTACATGCTGCAGGCCGTCACCAACCCCAGGGGCCAGTGCAACGACAAGTTCTCCATCGGCAAGCCCGGCGACAGCCTGGCCGACTACATGAGCCTCGGCTGGATTCCCTCCGACAGGGGCTACGACAACCCCTCGTCGACAACGCTGGAGGCCATCACCACCGACCGCTCCGTCGGTGCCTTCCTCGATGCGCTGCCCGCCACCCGTGCCACCGACAAGAGCGTGATCGACACGGTGTTCAGGCGCGCGGGCAACTGGCAGAACATCTTCGACGACACGAGCAAGACGCTGAAGTCGAAGACCGCGGCGGGCGACTGGGCCGGCGGCGTGTTCCATGAATCGACCGAAGCCAACTACCTC
This sequence comes from Variovorax sp. V15, assembly GCF_041154425.1. NCBI lineage: Bacteria > Pseudomonadati > Pseudomonadota > Betaproteobacteria > Burkholderiales > Comamonadaceae > Variovorax > Variovorax sp. V15. The sequence continues at coordinate 3,587,988 of NZ_AP028659.1, read as the reverse complement.
TGGACCTTCGCATACGACTGGACCCGTCTCGCGCAGAAGCTCGGGGGCCAGAAGGGCACGCTCGACCGGCTCGCCAGCCTGTTCTCGCTCGATGCCGCCGATCCCTTCAACGGCGCCGAGCCCAGCGGCCAGGACCTGAACGGCGGCGAGAGTTCCGACAACTACTACATCGGCAACGAACCCGCCTTCCAGACGCCGTGGGCCTACAACTGGATCGGCTCCGCCAAATACGCGCAGTACGTCATCCCGGTCATCCTGCGCAAGAACTTCAGCCTCGGCTCGGGCGGACTGCCTGGCAACGACGACATGGGCGCGACCTCGGGCTGGTTCGTGTGGGCTTCGATGGGGCTGTATCCGGTGATTCCTTCTGCCCCCGGGCTGGCCGTGTCCACGCCGCAGTTCTCGGGCATGACCCTCTGGCTGGGCAACGGGAAGAAGCTGCGCATCGAGGCCGACCGGCAGGCGCTCATCGACAACGTGCGCTACATCGGCGAGATGAAGCTCAACGGCACGACCTACGCGGGCTCGTGGCTGCCGCTCGACAGGATCAAGGACGGCGGAACGCTCTCCTTCAAGCTGTCGACGACGCCCACCGACTGGGCTTCCGATCCGTCGCTGACGCCGCCCTCGGGACCAGCCGCGGACTACACCAAGGCAACCGCCGCGGGTGCGATGTGAGCGCCCCGGCATGGTTCGCGGGCAGGACTGCCCGGGCTGCCGCATGGGTTGTCGCGGCAGCACTTTGGGGGTGCGGCGGCGGCTCCGGCGGGGGCTTCCCGGTGCCGCCACCGCAGGGTGGAGCACCCGGCGATCAGCAGCAGGTCGCCGGAAGCAATGGAGGCGAGGGCAACGGCAGCACAGGCGCGGGCAACACCGCCGTCACCGTCGTCACCACGGGCGGCACGGGCGGCACGAGCGGGAGCGCCCCAGCCCGCGAGAAGCAGGACCTCGCCGACTACGTCAACACCCTGCGCGGCTCCCACTCCAACGCCTACATCTACGACGGCTACTCGCGTGGCAACACCTTCCCGGCCACGGCCGTGCCCTTCGGCTTCACCATGTGGTCGCCCGTCAACCGCATCGACCCCGATGACGAGAGCTCCGGCTGGAGCAACACCAAGCCCTATGACGGCTACATGGGCAACGACTTCTTCTACACCTTCTTCGAGGACGAGAACGACACCAAGCCGCTGGACCGCATCTTCGCCTTCGCGGCGGTCCACGAGGCGAGCCCGTGGATGGGCAACCGCCAGTCGCTTCAGTTCATGCCGGTCACGCAGACCGACAGCGCTGGCAACCCGGTGCTCGACAAGGCCTCGCGCGGCGAGAAGTTCAGCCACAGGAACGAAGTGGCGCATGCGCACTACTACAGCGTGACCTTCGAAAACGGCACCCGCACCGAGATCACCCCCACCGACCACGCGGCGTACTTCCGCTTCACCGCCGCCGCGAACCAGCCATCGCTGGCGGTGGTGTTCGACATGTTCAAGGGCGTGTCGGGTTCGCTGAACGTCGACGCAGCCAACGGCACGGTCTCGGGCTACACCGACCAGGGCTCGCCGCGCATGTACTTCCACGCGGTGGCCGACGCACCGGTGAAGGCCTCGGGCGCGGCCTCGTTCCCGACATGGCTGAGCTTCGACACCGCCTCCGCGGGCAGGCAGGCGGTGGGCCTGAAGGTCGGTACCTCCTTCATCAGCGTGGAGCAGGCCAAGGCCAACCTGATGCAGGAGATCGGCGCCAGGTCCTTCGACGACGTGCTGGGCGCGGCCAAGGAGGCCTGGAACGACAGGCTCAACACCATCCAGGTCGAGGGCGCGACGGAGGACCAGAAGACCATCCTGTACTCCAACATGTACCGGGCCTTCCTGTACCCCAACTCGGCCTGGGAGAACGTGAACGGCGCGCCGTCGTACCTGAACCCCTACGTGAGCCCGATGACGGTGCGGCCCGGCAAGCTGTGGGTCAACAACGGCTTCTGGGACACCTACCGCACCACCTGGCCGCTGTACACGCTGCTCTTTCCGCAGCAGACCGGCGAGATGCTCGACGGCTTCGTCAACGGCTACAAGGACGGTGGCTGGACCACGCGCTGGGCCAGCCCGGGCTATGCCGACATGATGGTGGGCACCAATTCCGACATCATCCTTGCCGATGCCTACCTGAAGGGCGTGCGCAACTTCGACGTCAACGCCGCCTACGACTCGATGCTGAAGAACGCGTCCGTCTACAGCCCCAACAGCGACCGCGGCCGCAAGGGAATGGAGAAGACGCCGTTCTACGGCTACTCGACGGTCTACGACGAGTCGGTGTCGTGGTCGCTCGAGGGTTACCTGAACGACTTCGGCGTGAGCCAGATGGCGAAGGCGCTGGGCAAGACCGACGACGCAGCCTACTTCGCCAACAGCGCGACCGGCTACGCCAACATCTTCGACGGCGCCTCCACCGGCACCTGGGCCGGCGGCTGGTTCCGCCAGAAGAGCACGGGCGGCGCCTTCGGCGGCGGCGCGCCGAACCCGATGGCCTGGTACTACGGCTACACCGAGGGCAACGCCTGGACCTACGCCTTCGCCACGCCACAGGACGGCCGGGGCCTGGCCAACCTCTACGGCGGCCGCGCCGCGCTCAAGGCGAAGCTGGATGCCTTCTTCACGACCAGGCCGGGCCTCGGCTACGACGGCACCGATCCGAACGGCTCGCACACCGGCATCAAGCCCGAGATCAAGTCGGCCTACGACGTGGATGCGCTGGCAGGCGTCGGGCAGTACCAGCATTCCAACCAGCCGGTGCACCACACGATCTACATGTACAGCCACGCCGGAAGCCCGGCCTCCGGCCAGAAGTACCTGCGCGACGTGATGGACAAGCTCTACTTCTCGGGTTTGGACAAGAACGGCGTGCCGAACGGCGACGGCTACATGGGCGACGAGGACAACGGAGAGATGTCGGCCTGGTACGTGCTCAGCGCCATGGGCTTCTATCCGGCCTCCACGGGCCGGCCCGAGTACACGATCGGCGCGCCTTACTTTCCGAAGATGAGCGTGCTGGTGCCCAACGCGAAGGGCGAGCCGCGCGCCATCACCATCAGCGCACCCGGCGTGAGCAGCACCAATCGCTACGTGCAGGGCCTGAAGCTCAACGGCACCAGCATCACGCGCACCTACCTGACGCACGCCGAACTGGTGGAGGGCGCGACGCTGGAGTTCCAGATGGGGCCGAACCCGTCGTCATGGGGCACTGGCGACGACGATGCGCCTTCGTCCGTCACCAAGGACGCTGCCAGGCCTTCGCCCTTGCAGTCGCTGCTGCCAACCTCTGCCTTCGCCACCACCGCGAGCAACACGACCGGGCTGAAGAACCTGAACGACCGGACCTCGCTCACGGAATGGAGCAGTGGTGCCGGCGCGGCGTGGATCCAGGGCAGCACGGCCGGTACGGCGCGCAAGGTGGCGATCTACACGCTCACCTCCAGCGGCAAGACCGGGCAGGATCCGGCCGGCTGGACATTGAAGGGCTCGAACGACGGCATCGACTGGACCACGCTCGACACGCGCCAGGGCGAAGTGTTCGCCTGGCGCCGCCAGGTACGGCCCTTCGTCGTGAAGACCCCGGGCGCTTATTCGACCTATCGGCTGGAGATCGGGCGAGGAGTGGGTGGGGGCGGGGCGGTCAGCCTCTCGGAATTCGAGCTGCTGGCCGCGCCGCTGAACTGAAGACCCGAGCCAGCCGTTCAGGCCTCGGGTGCCACGCTGCCCGGCAGCGCGGCTGGCGGCGTTGCACCGCTGGCAGGTTCCTCGTCCGGGCCTTCTTCCTTCTGGTGCCGCGCGGCGATGAAGAGGTACATCGCTGGCACCACGAAGAGCGTGAACAGCGTGCCGATGGAAAGTCCGCTGAAGATCACGATGCCCATCGCCTTGCGGCCCGCGGCGCCGGCGCCCGAGGCGATCACCAGCGGCAGCACGCCGAAGACCATGGCGGCGGTCGTCATCAGGATGGGGCGCAGTCGGGTGCCGGCGGCTTCCACGATGGCGTCGAGCTTGCTCAGGCCCTGCTTCTGCAGGCGGTTGGCCACCTCGACGATCAGGATGCCGTGCTTGCTGATGAGGCCCATCAGCGTCACCAGGCCCACCTGCGTGTAGATGTTCATCGAGGCGAAGCCCCAGAAGATGAAGATCATCGCGCCGAAGAGCGCCAGCGGCACCGACACCAGGATCACCACCGGGTCGCGGAAGCTCTCGAACTGCGCCGCCAGCGCCAGGAACACGATGATCAGCGCGAACACGAAGGTGATGGCGAAGTTGCCCGACTCCTGCACGAACTGTCGCGACTGGCCCGAGTAGTCCACCGTGTAGCCGCTGGGCGCCATCTGCTGCACCAGGCCGCGCAGGTACTCCAGCGTCTCGCCCTGCGTGCCGCTGGGCACGCCCTGGATGGTCACGGAGTTCAGCTGCTGGAAGTGGTTCACCGTCTCCGGCTGCACGCTGTACTTCAGGCTCGCCACCGTGCTGGCCGGCACCACGCCGCTGGGCGTCTTGATGTAGAAGTTCAGCACGTCCGACGGGTTCAGCCGGTCGACCTGCTGCACCTGCGGGATCACCTTGTACGAGCGGCCCGAGATGGAGAAGTAGTTGACGTAGGCGCCGCCCAGCGCCGCACCCATCGCGTTGCCCACGTCCTGCTGCGTGATGCCCAGCGTGGCGATCTTGTCGCGGTCGACCACCACGGAGGCCTGCGGCAGGTCGATCTTCAGGTCGGCGTCGATGTAGTAGAACTTTCCGTCGGCGCGCGCCTTGTCCATGATCTGCTGGGCGAGGGCATTCAGGTTCTCGAAGGGCTCGGTCGTCTTGATGACGAACTGCACCGGCAGGCCCGAGGCGCCCGGCAGCGCCGGGAACTGGAAGGCCACCACCTTCGCGCCGGCGATGCCGTTCCAGCGCTTCTGCAAGTCGGTCTGGATGTCGTGCGCGCTGCGCGTGCGCTCGTCCCAGGGCTTGAGCAGCACGCCCGCGATGCCCGCGTTGGTGCTGGGCACGCCGGTCAGCTGGAAGAGCTGCGCGTATTCGGGCGTGTCGTGCGCGATCTTGAAGATCTGGTCCGCATAGGTCTGCATCTGGTTGATGGTGGCCGTGGGCGCGCCCACCACCTGCGACAGCACGATGCCCTGGTCTTCCTCGGGCGCGAGCTCCGACTTCGACATCTTGAACATCACGAACAGCAGCGCCACCAGGATCGCGCCCATGACGATCATCACCGGCCAGGTCTTGAGCACGCCGCGCAATATCAGCTGGTAGCGGTGGTGCACGCGCTCGAAGACGTGCTCGATCTTCATCGCGAACTTGCCGCTGTCCTGCTCGGGCTTGAAGAAGCGCGAGCACATCATCGGCGACAGCGTGAGCGCCACGATGCCCGACACCACCACCGAGCCGGCCAGCGTGAAGGCGAACTCGGTGAAGAGCGAGCCGGTCAGCCCGCCCTGGAAGCCGATGGGCACGTACACCGCCACCAGCACCACCGTCATGGCCAGAATGGGCCCGCCCAGTTCGCGCGCCGCGAGCAGCGAGGCCTGCATGGGCGACTTGCCCTCTCGCATGTGCCGGTCGACGTTCTCCACCACGATGATCGCGTCGTCCACCACCAGGCCGATGGCCAGCACCAGCGCCAGCAGCGTGAGCAGGTTGATGGAGTAGCCCAGCGCCAGCATGATGAAGAAGGTGCCGATCAGCGACAGCGGCATCGCGATCACCGGCACCACCACCGCGCGCAGGCTGCCCAGGAACAGGTAGATCACCACCGTCACGATGACCAGCGCCTCCACCAGCGTCTTGATCACTTCGCTGATGGACGTGTTGATGAAGTCGGTCGAGTCGTAGACGATCTTGCCCGTCAGGCCGGTGGGCAGCTGGGACTGGATGTCGGGGAACACCGTGCGCACCTGCTTGGCCACGTCGAGGATGTTGGCCTCCGGCGCGACCTTGATGCCGATGAACACCGAGCGCACGCCGTTGAAGGCCACGTTGAAGTCGTAGTTCTCGGAGCCCAGCGTCACGTTGGCCACGTCCTGCAGCCGCACGATCGCGCCGTTGGAGCTCTTCACCGACAGCTGCTTGAACTCGTCCACGCTGTGCAGCGAGGTGCCGGCCGTGAGAGGCACGCTCACCATCTGGCCCTTGCTCTGGCCGACGGCCGCGAGGTAGTTGTTGGCGGCCAGCGCCGCGCTCACGTCGGTGGCGGTCACGCCGTAGGCGGCCATCTTCTGCGCGTCGAGCCAGGCCCGCAGCGCGAAGGTGCGCGCGCCGAGGATCTCGGCGGTCTGCACGCCCGGAATGGCATTGAGCTTGGGCTGCACCACGCGCACCAGGAAATCGGTGACGTTGTTGTTGGGCAGCGTGTCGCTGTAGAAGCCGATGTACATCGCGTCGGTGGTCTGGCCCGTGGCCACCGTCAGCACCGGCTGCTGCGCCTGCGGCGGCAGCTGGTTGCGCACCGAATTGACCTGCGTGTTGATCTCGGTCAGCGCGCGGTTGGAGTCGTAGTTCAGCCGCAGCGTGGCGGTGATGGTCGACACGCCCAGGCTGCTGGACGACGACAGGTAGTCGATGCCCTGCGCCTGCGACACGGCGGCCTCCAGCGGCTGCGTGATGAAGCCCGCGACCGTGGCCGCGTCCGCGCCGTAGTAGGCGGTGGTGATGGTGACCACGCCGTTCTCGGTCTTCGGGTACTGGTTGACCGGCAGCCCGGCCAGCGCGCGCAGCCCGAGCACCACGATCAGCATGCTCACCACCATCGCCAGCACCGGCCGGCGGATGAAGATGTCCGTGAAGTTCATGCGGGCGACCTCACTTTTCCTGCGGCGTCGGCGCCGGGTTGTTGGCGGGCTGGACGCTGTTGTCCACCACCACCGGCGTACCGTTCTTCAGCTTGTTCTGGCCGCCGCTCACCACCACCTGGCCGGCCGTGAGGCCCTTGACGATGGCGATCTGGTCGCCGCGCGTGGCGCCGGTCTCGATGAAGACCTGCTGCGCGACGAGCTGCTTCGCCCCCGAAGGATTGGCGGGCTGCGCCGGCTGGGCGGGCGTGCCCGGCGCACCGGCGGTCCCGGGCTTGGGCGGCTCGGCTTCCTTCACCACGTACACCGTCGAGCCGTAAGGGTTGTAGGTGACGGCGGTGGCCGGCAGCGTGAGCAGCTCCTGCTCGCCGCCGACATCGATCTTCACGCTCGCGAACATGCCGGGCAGCAACTGCTGCTTCGGGTTGGAGACGGTGGCCTCCACCTGCACGTTGCGCGTGGCGGCGTCCACCTTCGGGCTGATCGCGTTGATCTTGCCGCTGAAGGCCTGGCCCGGAAAGGTGTCCACCGTCAGGTTCACCACCTGGCCCACCGCCAGCCCCGCGAGCTGCTGCTGCGGGAGGGCGAAGTCGACGTAGATCGGGTCCAGCGTCTGCAGCGTGACCAGCTTGTCGCCCGCGTTCACGTACTGGCCGGGGTTCAGCGCGGTGATGCCCAGGCGGCCCGAGAAGGGCGCGCGGATCGACTTCTTCGCCACCACCGCGGCCTGCTGCTCGACCTGCGCGCGCTTGGCCTTCAGGTCGTTGGTGTCGGCGTCGATCTGCGCCTGGCTCACCGCCTGCACCGCGAGCTGCGCCTGGTCGCGCTTGAGCACGGTGGCGGCCTGCGCTGCGGCGGCTTCGGCCGAGTGCAGCAGGGCGATGTCGGAATCGGCGTTGAGCTCGACCAGCAGGGTGCCGGCCTTCACGTCCTGGCCCGACTTGAAATGCACCGTGCGCACCAGCCCGGCCACTTCGGTGCTCAGGTCGGCGCCGCGCACCGGGTTCAGCGTGCCGACCGCGGTGAACTGCGACTGCCACTGAAGCTTCTGCACCTCGGCCGTCGACACCGTCTGCGGCGCCGGCTTGGGCACGGCAGCGATCAGCGCGCGGATCTGCATGAACTTGCCGAACGCGAGCACGGCGACCAGCAGCAGTACGCAGCCGATCATGATGATCATTCTTCGGGTCATAAATTGGCTTTTCTTGGAGTTTTTGGAGTGTTCGGGGCCGCTCAGTTCTGCGGCGCTGCTGCCTGGGAAGCCTGTTGAGCCGATTGAGCCGATTGCGCCGGCTGTCCGGGCGCGATGGCCGCATTGGCGAGCGCACCGCGGTTCCACCAGCCGCCCCCCAGCGCCTGGAAGAGGGCGGCCGTGTCGGCATAGCGCGCGGCCTGCGCCTGCACCAGCGCGGTGTGCGTCTGCAGCCAGGCCTGCTGCGCGGTCAGCAGCGTCACGTAGCTCACCGCACCGGCGCGAAACTGCGCGGTCGACAGGTCGAGCGATTGCCTGGCGAGCGATTCGGCCGTGGCCTGGGTCTGCAGCGCGGCGGCGTCGAGTTCGAGCGCGCGCAGTGCATCGGCCACGTTCTGGAAGGCGCCGAGCACGGTGTTGCGGTATTGCGCCGCCGCCGAGTCGTAGGCCGCGACGGCGGCGCGCTGCTGCGCGCGCAGGGCTCCGCCGTTGAAGATCGGCTGCGTGAGCCCGGCGCCGATGTTCCACAGCGTGGTCGGCCCGGTGAACAGGTCGCGCGCGCGCAGCGAGGTGTTGCCGTAGCTGGCGCTCAGCTGTATCTGCGGATAGAGGTTCGCCGTGGCCACGCCGACCGCCGCGCTGGCCTGGTGCAGCTGGGCTTCACTGGCACGCACGTCGGGCCGCTGGCGCGCGAGCTCGGAGGGCAGCGACAGCGGCAGCTCCTGCGGCAGCGAGAGGCTGGCGAGATCGAATTCGGGCAGGCCCTGCTCAGACGGCAGGCGGCCCGCGAACACTGCAAGCTGGTGGCGCGTCTGCGCGAGCGACTTCTCCAGCGGCGGGATCGCCGCCTGCGTCTGCGCGACCTGCGTGCGCTGCTGCAACACGATCGACTTCGGGATCGCGCCGGTATCGAACTGCTTTTCGATCACGCCCAGTTGCTCGCGCTGCGCCTGCAGCACCTCGCGCGTGGCCTGCAGCTGGCCACGCAGCGCGGCTTCGCGGATCGCGGTGGTGACGAGGTTCGACGTGAGCGTGAGGTAGGTCGCCTCGACCTGGTAGCGCTGCGCTTCCACGGCGGCCTGCGCGCCCTCGATCTGCCGGCGCGAGCCGCCGAACACGTCGAGGTTGTAGCTGACGTTGACCGATGCGTTGTACAGCGTGAGCAGCTGGCCGCCCGGCACCTGCGTGCTGACCTCGGAGGCCCGCTCGCGCTGCGCGCCCAGTTGCGCCGTGACCTGCGGCCACAGCAGGTTGCCCGACTTCGCGTCATAGGTGGCTTCGGCCTGCCGCAGCGCGGCCTGCGCAGACGCCAGCGTGGGGCTCTGTTCGAGCGAGGCGCGGATCAGCCGGTCGAGCTGCTCGGAGCGGAACACCTCCCACCACTGGGCCGGGATGTCACGGCCCGGCAGCAGTTCCTGGGCCTGTCCGGCCGGCACGTCGGACTTCGCGGTGCGCGCCGGCATCGGCGCGGGGGTGTAGTCGGCACCGCTGGCGGCGGCGGGAAGATCGGGCGTCTTGAAATCCGGCCCGACCGCGCAGCCGCCCACCAGCAGCAGGACGACGCCGAGCACGGCACCCTGAACGGGCCACCCCGGCCGCGAGCGCGCAGGCGCAGCGCGCAACGACGAACCGGGGTGATCCTCCAACGCATTGTTTTCTTGATATTGCATGGGGCAGCGGTTGTACACCCGGAACGCCCGGGCTGCCTGACTTTCCCGAAGTCTCGTAGCCGTCGCCCCGCGTTGCGAGGCCGTTGCGACGAAACAGGATCTGCACGACGCGAAATGTACGGGCAAGGCGCCAAACGCACCACCCCGAGACGCGGCACAAGCCTCACCGCTGCCCCAATGCCAGGAACACCGAGGAACCGGCTTTGCCGGGCCTCGGGTGTTGCCCCCGGTAGGGGGTTGGCGAAGCGGCACGCAGTGCCGCGCAGCCTGGGGGCGAGCAACGCCCAAAAAAAAGCCCGCACGAAGGCGGGCTCGAAGGTGACCTGCTGGAGGAGGGAGGATCAGAGGATGCAGGCCACAGGGAGAGCCATGAATATCGCTTCCGAACCTGCACGCAACCTGACCTCGACGGAATCCTGTTCCACGCTAATTTCCGGCTCATTCTTCGCCGGACGCGTCAATCGCGCTCGCGATCGGTCCTCGCTCAGTCTTCGTCTTCCCACTTGCCGACAACGGTGCCCAGCACGGTGAAGGACGTGCGTACCGGCTCGTGCTTCGGGTTCAGCGGCAGCAGCCAGCGGCGGCCGTCGTCCTGCTTGAACACCTTGAAGGTGACCTCGTCGCTGTCATCGAGCTTCGCGATGACGCGTTCGCCGTCGTCGGGCTTTCTCAGTGCGGTATCGACGAACACGATGGAGCCTGGCGGGTAGCTCTTCAGCAGGCCGCTGGTGGAGGTCATGCTGTCGCCGCGAACGCGCAGCGCATAGCTCTGGAGGCTGTGGTGGGCGATGCAGGGAATCCAGCGCTCGGCGTGCGGCTGCTGCGAGATCTCGTGGCTGTCCCAGTTGGCTGCGTCGGCCCAGGAGATCAGCGGCACCGTGCCCGGCGTGCGCGGGTTGAAGCTGGGAATGGACGGCGGCGTGTGCGTCACCCGATAGGGGCCGAGCGGTTCGCTGACCCGGTCGCGGGCCTGGCGGAGCTGGTCTTCGTCCCACGGGGCGGGGCCGTCGCCGGTGTCCAGCCAGTTCGGATCGGCACGGTAGGCGCGCGCCAGGGCCAGCACGCTCATGGAGCGGGTGACGTCGCCTCGTTCGATCTTGGAAATGCTGGATTGCTTGACGCCCGAGACCGCTTCGGCCTGCTTCTGCGTCATCTTGGCGAATTTGCGCGCGGCAAGGGCGCGTTTGGCAATGCTGTCCATCGAGTGGGGATTTAAGCCCAAACGAATATTCTTCTCAAACTCTAGAATAGTAAAAAAAGGGAGAAAAGAATGAAGCCACGGGAGTTGGTTCTGGCGCTGAGGGCCATGGGCCTCACGCAGAAGCAGATTGAAGAGAGAACGGGAATTCCCCAGCCGACGGTCTCCAAGATCGGCCTGGGCCGGGTGGCCGACGTGATGTCGCGCCACTATGTCGCGCTGGTGGCCGCCTACGAGCAGCGGGTGAAGGAAGAAGCGCTCAAGCCCGGGCCGGAGGCTTTCCGCCAGCCCGAGAAGAAAAAGCAGCCGTAGCGATGAGCGCGCGATGCGCCGTCAACGATGGCCGTCGGGCCTGTGGCTCGACCGCACGCTTTGCGTGCTGCTGGCGCTGCTGTCCCTCGCGGGGCTTGCCTTCGGGCTGATCGCGGCGCGCCCGGCCTTTGCGGGCGGCGGCTGCTTCGGGTTGGTCTGCGCGGCGTGGGCGGCGCAGGTGCTCTTCGACGGCGAGGCGCTCAGGCGCTCGCGTGCGGTTCGGGCGGCGCGAGAGCGAGGGTGGTACTGACCCGGACGCAGTCCTTAATGTGCTGTTCGCCGAGGGCGCGCAGCGCCGCGTAGCCGAGCGCGGCCGACACCACCTGCCCGGCGATGGGCACGTACTTGGTCGCCTGCTTGGCCGTGAGGCGCACGCCCGCGTGCCTGGCGAGGCGCAGCAGCAGGTCGCGCGTGACCAGCCTGCCGACCAGCAGCGCGCCCACCGTGGTCGCGGCCTTCTGGATGCGCTCGCGCTGGTGCGGCGCGAGCTTCTCGACCTGCGTGACCGAAAGGCCGAACTCCGCGCTGATCTGCGGCACCAGCCGCGAGAGCAACGCGGCGTCGGCCATCCAGTCCAGGCCGGGCAGGGGAACCGCGCTGGCCGCTGCCGCCATCAGCGCCTTGCGGCTGATGAGGCGGCGGCTGCGGTGGACGGCGGCGATGAGCTTTTCATCGCCCCGGGCCAGTTCGATGGCTGACGGCATCCGGCGGCTCCCTTCCTTCTTCCTGCCTGCGTGGCCTTGCGGTTCAGGCCGCCAGGGCTTCCAGCTGGTCCGAAAGGGCCAGCCAGCGCTCCTCGAGGCGGCCGATTTCGTCGTTGAGCGCCTTCAGCCGCTTGCCGGCTTCGGCGATCTCGCCGGCGGGCAGCGGCTGCGCCAGCCGCGCTTCAAGTTCGGCACGCTCGGTGGCGGCCTTGGCCAGGCGCTCGTCGATCTGGGCGATCTCGCGCTTGATCGGCTTGGCCTGGTCGCTGCGCTGCTGGCGCTCCTGGGCATCCTGCTTGCGCTGCTGGGGCGCGGGCGTGGCTGCGGCGGCCGGTGCCGCGGCGGCTTCGGCCTCGCGCACCGCCACCTTGGCTTCCTCGCGCAGGCGCTTGGACTCGTCGAGCAGGTAGCGCTGGTAGTCGTCGAGGTCGCCTTCGAAGTCGCCGACCACGCCGCGGCCCACCAGCCAGAACTCGTCGCACACCGAGCGCAGCAGCGCGCGGTCGTGGCTCACCAGCATCAGCGTGCCCTCGAACTCGTTGAGCGCCACGGCCAGTGCCTCGCGGGTGGCGAGGTCCAGGTGGTTCGTCGGCTCGTCGAGCAGCAGCAGGTTGGGGCGCTGCCACACCATCATCGCGAGCACGAGGCGGGCCTTCTCGCCGCCGCTCATGGTGCCCACGGGCTGCTTGACCATGTCGCCGCTGAAATTGAAGCTGCCCAGGTAGCCGCGCAGCGCCTGTTCGCCCGAGGGCTCCCGGGCGTTGCCGCCGAGCTCGCGCGCCAGGCGCACCATGTGCTCCAGCGGGTTGCTCCCGGGGTGCAGCACGTCGAGTTCCTGCTGCGCGAAGTAGCCGATGTTCAGTCCCTTGCCCTCGGTGACCTGGCCCGCCAGCGCACCCATCTCGCGCGCGATGGTCTTCACCAGCGTCGACTTGCCCTGGCCGTTGGCGCCCAGGATGCCGATGCGCTGGCCCGCCAGCACCGAGCGGTTGACGCCGCGCAGGATGGTCTTGGGCTCGGCGTCTTCCACGACGTAGCCGAAGCTCGCATTGCTGATCGACAGCATCGGGTTCGGGATGTTGCCCGGCTCCTTGAACTCGAAGCTGAAGTCGGCTTCGGCCAGGAGCGGCGCCACGCGTTCCATGCGCTCCAGCGCCTTGACCCGGCTCTGCGCCTGCTTGGCCTTGCTGGCCTTGGCCTTGAAGCGGTCAATGAACTTCTGCAGGTGGGCGATCTTTTCCTGCTGTTTGGCGAAGGCCTGCTGCTGCTGCTCCATCTGCAGCGCGCGCATGTCCTCGAACTTGCTGTAGTTGCCGCCGTAGCGCGTGAGCTGGGCGTTGGCGATGTGCAGGGTGACGTCGGTCACGGCGTCGAGGAACTCGCGGTCGTGGCTGATGACGATCATGGTGCCCGGGTACTTCTGCAGCCAGGCTTCGAGCCACACCAGCGCGTCCAGGTCCAGGTGGTTGGTGGGTTCGTCCAGCAGCAGCAGGTCGCTCGGGCACATCAGCGCGCGGGCCAGCTGCAGGCGCATGCGCCAGCCGCCGGAGAAGCTGTTGACGGGCGCGTCGAGCTCGTGCGTCTTGAAGCCCAGGCCCAGGATGAGCGCCTGCGCGCGCGGCACGGCGTCGTGCTCGCCGGCGTCGGCCAGGTCGGTGTAGGCGTGGGCAAGCTCCATGCCGATGTCGGCGTCGTCGGGGTTCTCGGCGTAGGCGGCCTCGATGGCGGCCAGCTGCTCGCGCAACTCGGTCAGGCGGGTGTCGCCGCCAACCACGAAGTCGGTGGCCGACTCCTCGGTCTCGGGCATGTTCTGCGCCACCTGGGCCATGCGCCACTGCTTGGGAATGGAGAAATCGCCGCCGTCTTCGTGCAGCGTGCCGTTGAGCAGGGCGAAAAGGGTCGACTTGCCGGCGCCGTTGCGGCCCACCAGCCCGACCTTCTCGCCGGGGTTGAGGGTGACCGTGGCGCCGTCGAGCAGGACCTTGGCGCTGCGGCGAAGAATGACGTTCTTGAGAGTGATCATGAAAGAGGAACCGTAGGGGCGATTATCCCGCCCGGCCTCCGGAGCCCCGGAAAAAGGGGCAAAGGCACGGGGAAATCGGCATCGATCGCCCGGTGAATGGGGTTTCGCAGCCAATGGCTGCGAGAAGGCGGCTGAAGGGGGCGCGGCGGGCGCAGCTAACGCACGCCGGCGCCGGCCACCAGGGCATCGCGCGTCACGAGCAGAACCTGGTCTTCGCCCGCCGAGGTTTCGAGCCAGAAGACTTCGAGCTGAGGAAATGCCGCCTCGAAGTATTCGCGCTCGTTGCCGATCTCCAGCACCAGCACTGCGCGCTCGCTCATGCGCGAGGGCGCGTCGGCGAACAGCTGGCGCACGAAATCCATGCCGTCGGTGCCGCCGGCCAGCGCCAGCTCGGGCTCGGCGCGATATTCGGCGGGCAGGGCGGCCATGCTGGCGCTGTTCACGTAGGGCGGGTTGCACAGCACCAGGTCGTAGGGGCCGGGCAGGTTCTTCAATCCGTCGGATTCGACCAGCCTCACGCGCGAGTCCAGCTCGTGGCGGGTGACGTTGATGGCCGCCACTTCGAGCGCCGGCACCGACAGGTCGCCTGCGTCCACCGTCACTTCCGGGTAGGTGAGCGCGGCCAGCACGGCAAGGGAGCCGTTGCCGGTGCACAGGTCGAGCACGCGCTGCGTGTGTTCGCCCAGCCAGTAGTCGATGGTTCCGTCGGCGATCAGCTCGGCGATGAAGCTGCGAGGCACGATGGCGCGCTCGTCCACGTAGAAGGGCACGCCCTGCAGCCAGGCTTCCTTCGTGAGGTAGGCGGCGGGCTTGCGCGTGGAAATGCGCTCGTCGATGAGCGCTGCCACCTTGCCCGCGTCGGCGGGCGACACGGGCCTGTCGGCCACGCCGTCGAGGTCGTCCAGCGGCAGCTTCAGGCGCCACAGCACCAGCCAGGCGGCTTCGTCGAAGGCGTTGGCGGTGCCGTGGCCGAAGGCGACGCCGGCTTCTTCCAGCCGCTTCGCGCCCGACTCGATGAGTTCGATGACGGTGCTCATCCGGCGAGCGCGGCGTCCAGCCGCTTCAGGGCGCGCAGGTAGATGTTCTTCAGCGTCTCGATCTCGGCCACTTCGATGTGCTCGTCGATCTTGTGGATGCTGGCGTTCACCGGGCCCAGTTCGACCACCTGCCTGCAGATCTTGGCGATGAAGCGTGCGTCGCTGGTGCCGCCGCTGGTCGAAAGCTCGGTCTCGATGCCCGTTTCTTCGCGGATGGCGCCCTGCACTGCCTCCACCAGCTCGCCCGGCGTGGTCAGGAAGGGCAGGCCGCCGATGGTCCAGGCCAGGGTGTAGTCGACCTGGTGCGCGTCGAGCACGGCGTGCACGCGCTGCTGCAGCGACTCGGGCGTGGATTCGGTCGAGAAGCGGAAGTTGAAGTCGATCACCGCGCTTCCCGGGATCACGTTGCTCGCGCCCGTGCCCGCGTGGAAGTTGCTGATCTGCCAGCTGGTCGGCTGGAAGTACGGGTTGCTCGCCGCGTCCCAGCCGCCGGCGGCGTTGATGGCCACCAGCTCGGCCAGCGCGGGCGCGACCGCATGCACCGGGTTCTTCGCCAGGTGCGGATAGGCGATGTGGCCCTGCACGCCCCTGACCGTGAGCTTGCCGCTCATGGTGCCGCGGCGGCCGTTCTTGATCATGTCGCCGCAGCGCTCCACGGCCGTGGGCTCGCCGACGATGCAGTAGTCGATGGTCTCGCCGCGCGCGGCCAGCGCGTTGCAGACCACCACGGTGCCGTCGACGCCGGGGCCTTCCTCATCGCTGGTGAGCAACAGGGCCAGCGTGAGCCGCGGCTCGGGCACGGCCTGCAAGAAGTCTTCGATGGAGGTCACGAAGGCCGCGACCGAGGTCTTCATGTCGCAGGCGCCGCGGCCGTAGAGCTTGCCGTCGCGGTGCGTGGGCGTGAAGGGGTGGCTGGTCCACTGCTCGACGGGACCGGTGGGCACCACGTCGGTGTGGCCGGCGAACACCAGCGTCTTCGTGGCGGCCTGGGCGTTCGCGGGACGGCGCACCGCCCACAGGTTGGTCACCCGGAAGTCGGCCGGGCCGCTCTCGATGGTCTCCAGCGTGAAGCCCAGCCGCGCCAGCCGCTCGCCGAGGATCTGCTGGCAGCCCGCGTCGTCGGGGGTGACGGAAGGGCGCGAGATGAGTTGTTCGGCTAGCTGGAGAGTTCGGGACATGGCACAGGAATGGAGGGTGACTCTTCCAGGAACACCGCGGAACCGGCTTTGCCGGGCCGCTGGTGTTGCCCCCTGCGAGGGGGTGGCGAAGCGACACGAAGTGCGCGCAGCCTGGGGGAGAGTCAGAATTTGACGTCTAGCGTGATGTCGGTGAAAGTGGGTTCGTCGACCTGGTCCGTGAGGTGGCGGTCGTCGACCTGCTGCTTGGGCGCCGCGCGGTTCTGCAGGCGCCACATGAGGTTGGTGGGCGAGTCGGCCTGCGACAGGCCCTCTTCGCGGGTGATGCGCTCTTCGACGATGAGGCGGGCGATGTCTTCCTCGAAGGTCTGCGAGCCTTCGGCCATCGACTTTTCCATCGCCTCCTTCACGCCGGAGAAGTCGCCCTTCTCGATCAGCTCGGCCACCAGCGCGGTGTTGAGCATGACTTCGAGCGCCGGCACGCGGCCGCCGGTCGGCGTGCGCAGCAGGCGCTGCGACACGATGGCGCGCAGCGCGCCGCCCAGGTCGCCCAGCAGCGTGGGGCGCACCTCGACGGGGTAGAAGCTCAGGATGCGGTTCAGCGCGCGGTAGCTGTTGTTGGCATGCAGCGTGGCCACGCAGAGGTGGCCCGACTGCGCGTAGGCGATGGCGGCGGACATGGTGTCGCGGTCGCGGATCTCGCCGATCTGGATCACGTCGGGCGCCTGGCGCAGCGCGTTCTTCAGCGCCGTCTGCAGCGAGGTGGTGTCGCTGCCCACGTCGCGCTGGTTCACCACCGACTTCTTGTTGGTGTAGGTGAACTCGATCGGCTCCTCGACCGTGAGGATGTGGCCGCTGGCGTGCTCGTTGCGGTAGTCCAGCATCGAGGCCAGCGTGGTGGTCTTGCCCGCGCCGGTGGCGCCGACCATCAGGATCAGCCCGCGCTTTTCCATGATGAGCGTCTTCAGGATGTCGGGCAGGTTCAGTTCGTCGAAGCTGGGAATGGTGGAGGCGATGTGCCGCACCACCACCGCGTAGGTGCCGCGCTGGCGCATGGCGCTGATGCGGTAGTTGCCGGCGCCCTCGATGTGCACCGCCATGTTCAGCTCGCCCGTGCTCTCCAGCTCCTGGATGCGCCCGGCGGGCACCACCTCGGACAGCAGCGCCAGCGGCGCCGTGGGCGGCAGCACCTGTGCGTTGACCGGCAGGCAGATGCCGTTGATGCGGATCAGCACCGGCGAGTGGGCCGAGAGATAGATGTCGGAGGCCTTGCGTTCGGCCATCAGACGAAGAAGCCGTTCCATCATGTTCATCGGTCTCTCTCCTCGGGTGCTGTTTGTTTTCTCTGGGGCTCTGAAGAAGACCGGCCCCGCAAAGGAGGGGCCGGCGGGAGGCGATCAGTCGCGCAGCAGGTCGTTCAGGCTGGTCTTGGAGCGGGTCTGCGCGTCGACCGTCTTCACGATGATCGCGGCGTAGGTGCTGTAGTCCTGGCCCGACTTGGTCTTCTTGGGCAGGTTGCCGCTGATGACGACGCTGCCCGACGGCACGCGGCCGTAGGAGATCTCGCCGGTGTCGCGGTTGAAGATCGGGGTGCTCTGGCCTATGTACACGCCCATGCCCAGCACGGAGTTCTCTTCGACGATCACGCCCTCCACGACTTCGGAGCGCGCGCCGATGAAGCAGTTGTCCTCGATGATGGTCGGGTTGGCCTGCAGCGGCTCCAGCACGCCGCCCAGGCCCACGCCGCCGGACAGGTGCACGTTGGCGCCGACCTGCGCGCACGAGCCCACGGTGGCCCAGGTGTCGACCATGGAGCCTTCGCCCACGTAGGCGCCGATGTTCACGTACGAGGGCATCAGGATCGCGCCCTTGGCGATGAAGCTGCCGCGGCGGGCCACGGCCGGCGGCACGATGCGCACGCCCGAGTCCTTCAGTTCGTTGGCCGACAGGTGCGAGAACTTGGTGGGCACCTTGTCGTAGAAGCCGAGCGAGCCGGCCTGCATCTGCTCGTTGTCCTTCAGGCGGAACGACAGCAGCACGGCCTTCTTGACCCACTGGTGCACGGTCCACTTGCCCACGCCTTCGCGGGTGGCCACGCGCAGCTTGCCGTTGTTGAGTTCGGTGATGACGTGCTCGACGGCGTCGCGCACTTCGGCCGGCGACGAGGCGACCGAGATGTTGGCGCGGTCTTCCCACGCGGCGTCGATGATTTGTTGCAGTTGCTGGGTCATGGAGGGTCTCGGGTGAAAAATGGGAGCAGGGGCCAGGAGAGGCGGATCAGCGGCGGGCTTCCTTGCAGAAGCGCACGATGCGCTGTGCGGCCTCCACGCATTCGGCCGTTTCGGCCACAAGCGCCATGCGGATGCGGCCCCGGCCGGGGTTGACGCTGTGCGCGCCGTAGGTGGTCTGGCGCGCCAGATAGCTTCCCGGCAGAACCGTCACATTGTATTGAGCGTAAAGCGCCCGGGCGAAGGCTTCGTCGTCGCCAGCCCACACTTCGGGCACGCCGGCCCACAGGTAGAAACTGGCGTCGGGCAGGCGCACGTCGAGCACCGGCTCCAGCAGCGGGGTGACGGCGGCGAACTTGGCGCGGTACTGGGCGCGGTTGTCGACCACGTGCGACTCGTCGCCCCAGGCCGCGATGCTGGCGGCGGCTACGGTGCCGCTCATGGCGCTGCCGTGGTAGGTGCGGTAGAGCAGGAATTTCTTGATGATGGCCGCGTCGCCCGCCACGAAGCCGCTGCGCAGGCCGGGCACGTTGCTGCGCTTGGACAGCGAGGTCAGCGCGATCAGGTTGCGGAAGTCGGGCCGGCCGAGCTTGACCGAGGCCTCGAGGCCGCTGAGCGGGGGCTCGTCGCGGAAGTAGATCTCGCTGTAGCACTCGTCGGCCGCGATCACGAAGCCGTGGCGGTCGGAAAGCGCGAAGAGCTTCTTCCACTCGTCCAGCGCCATCACCGCGCCCGTGGGGTTGCCCGGCGAGCAGACGAACACCAGTTGGGTGCGCGCCCAGATCTCCTCGGGCACGCTGTCCCAGTCGACCGCGAAATTGCGCTCCGGCACGCTGGGCACGTAGTACGGCTCGGCGCCGGCCAGCAGGGCCGCGCCTTCATAAATTTGATAGAACGGATTCGGCGACATCACCACCGGCTGCGGCGAGGCCGTCGGGTCGACCGCCGTCTGGGCCAGCGAGAACAGCGCCTCGCGCGAGCCGTTGACCGGCAGCACCTGCGTGGCCGGGTCGAGGGTGAGGCTGTAGCGGGTCTTGAGCCAGTCGGTGAAGGCGGTGCGCAGCTTCAGGTCGCCGGCGGTGGCGGGGTAGGCGGCCAGCGCGCCGAGGCTGGCGCTCAGCGCGTCCTTGATGAAGCCCGGCGTGGCGTGCTTGGGTTCGCCGATGCCCAGGCTGATGGCCGTGAACTCAGGGTTGGGCGTGACGCCCGCGAACAGCTGCTTCAGCCGCTCGAAGGGGTAGGGTTGCAACCGGGAAAGCAGGGGATTCATGGCCGGGATTATCGGTGACAGGTGTTACCGCTCCCGGCGAAGCGGCTACTCGCGGCGGCCGGCAGCAAGGCTCAGGCTGCGCTGCGGCGATAGAACGCCAGCGAGCCCGCCAGCGCCAGCAGCATGCCGCCGCAGGCGCGGTCGATCCAGCGCGTGGCCGACACGGTCAGAAGCCGGATCGCCCGGGCGCCGACGAAGGCATAGGCCAGCATCACCGCCATGTCCAGGCCCGCGAAGATCAGCGCGATGACGATGTACTGCGGCGCCTGAGCCGCCGACGGGTCGATGAACTGCGGCAGCAGCGCCGAGCAGAAGATGTAGCCCTTGGGGTTGGTCACCGCCACCAGGAAGGACTTGAAGAAGATGCGCCGGCTCTCGCCCGCCGTGGCCGAGGGCGCCGCATCGGCGGCCGGCAGGTGGAAGCCGCCCCTGGAGCGCAGCATGCGCAGGCCCAGCCAGGCCAGGTAGATGGCGCCCACCCATTTCAGCATCGAGAACCAGAACTCCGACGCAGCCAGCAGGGCGCCCAGGCCGAGCGCCACCGCGCCGACGAGCACGAAATCGGACAGCACCGCACCGAGCATCCCCGGCAGCGCACGCCGCACGCCGTGGCGCGAGCCGTTGCTGAGCGCCAGCAGCACCGTGGGCCCGGGCGTGGCGATGGCGGCGAAGGCCACGATGGCGAAGAGCAGGGCGGTGGCGAGCGTCATCGGGGCAGTCTCCTTGTTGAGCTTTGGCGGCCGGGGCTAGATCTTCTTGACCAGCACCTGGCTCTTGCGGTCCCAGTTGTACTTGCGCTTGCGGGCCTCGGGCAGCCAGTCGGGGTTGACCTGCTGGAAGCCGCGCTTGAGGAACCAGTGCATGGTGCGCGTGGTGAGCACGAAGATGCTCTCCAGGCCGATGGCCTTGGCGCGATGCTCGATGTGCTTGAGGATGCGTTCGCCGTCGCCCTGCGACTGCGATTGCGGCGACACCGTGAGCGCTGCCATCTCGGCCGTGCGCGCCTCGGGGTAGGGGTAGAGCGCCGCGCAGCCGAAGATCACGCCGTCGTGCTCGACCACCGTGTACTGATGGATGTCGCGCTCGATCTCGGTGCGGTCGCGCTTGACCAGCGTGCCGTCGCGCTCGAAGGGCTCGATCAGCTGCAGGATGCCGCCGATGTCGTCCACCGAGGCTTCGCGCAGGCTCTCGAGCTTCTCGTCGATCACCATGGTGCCCACGCCGTCGTGCACGTACACCTCCAGGAGCAGAGAGCCGTCGAGGGCGAAGGGCAGGATGTGGTTGCGCTCCACGCCGGCCTTGCAGGCCTTCACGCAGTGCTGAAGGTAGAAGGCGGTGTCGGTGGGCTTCTGCGGCGGCGGCAGCGAGGCCAGCAGCTTCTCGGCGGCGTCCAGCGGCAGCTCGGTGTCGATGGGGTTGTCCTCGCTCTCGGGCAGTTCGCTGTCGATGCGGATGCCGGGAATCTCGGTCAGGAAGATCAGCTTGTCGGCCTGCAGCGAAATGGCCACGCTGGTGGCGACTTCTTCCATCGTCAGGTTGAAGGCCTCGCCCGTGGGCGAGAAGCCGAAGGGCGACATGAGCACCATGGCGCCGAAGTCGAGCGTGCGGCGGATGCCGGCGGCGTCCACCTTGCGCACCAGGCCCGAATGCTTGAAGTCCACCCCGTCGACCACGCCCACCGGCCGCGCGGTGATGAAGTTGCCCGAGATCACCCGCACCGTCGAGCCCGCCATCGGCGTGTTGGGCAGGCCCTGGCTGAAGGCCGCTTCGATCTCGTAGCGCAGCTGGCCGGCGGCTTCCTGGGCGGAGTCGAGCGCCACTTCGTCGGTGATGCGGATGCCGTGAGAGTACTTCGCCTCGTGCCCCTTGGCCGCCAGTTGCTCGTTGACCTGCGGGCGGAAGCCGTGCACCAGCACGATCTTCACGCCCATGCTCTGGATCAGCGCCAGGTCCTGCGCGATGTTCTGCAGCTTGCCCGCCGCAATCGCCTCGCCCGCGAGCCCGACCACGAAAGTCTTACCGCGGTGCGTGTGAATGTAGGGCGCGACCGAGCGGAACCAGGGCACGAAGGTGAAATTGAAGACGGTGGACATGGGGCGTGATTGTGCATTCATGAAGGGGCATTTGCCTGACTCGGCCGACTCGGCCCGACCCGGGCCGGGTCAGGCGAATCAGGCGATCGCGCGCAGCACGCGGGCCGCGCTGGCGGGGACCGAGCCGCCGCCTGCGCGAGGCGCGGGAGGCGGCGGCAGCGGCAGTCCCCCGTGCCGGGCACGGAAGCCCGCCAGCAGCGCCGCGTAGGCGTCCGTGGCCGCGTTGGCCTCGCCCGAGCCCGGATCGGGTAGTCCCAGCATTGCCGCCAGCGCTGCCGGCGCGATGGAGCCGTCGCGCAGCAGCGCATCGACCACCGTCATCAGCGCCGGCGTGTGGGCCTCCAGCAGCGCCAGCGCGCGCTCGTGCTCCTGCGCCAGCAGGGCTTCGATCTCGGGGTTGGTGGCCGCGATATCGGTGTTGACGTTGTCGCCCGGGTCGTTCGCGACGTCGGTGCGGCTCAGCCGCGTGCCGAAGGCGAAGTGGCGCACGTACTGCGCCGCATTGGCGGTCGCCTGCATGAAGTCCTGCGTGGCGCCCGAGGTGCAGGCCTGCTCGCCGAACACCAACTGCTCGGCGGCGCGGCCGGCCAGGCTCACGCAGATGCGGTCGCGCAGGTTCTCCTTCGACCAGGCCTTGCGCTGCTCGTAGCTGTTGTAGCCGCCCTCGAACGAGGCCACGTTGATCTTGATCTCCTGCGGCGCGCAGCCGAAGAGCAGGCCGTACGCCACGCCGTGTCCGGCCTCGTGCACCGCGAGCAGGGCGCGGAAGTCCTCGCTCGAACGCTGCTTGAGGCGGTTCAGCTCCAGTGCCACCGGAAACTGGCGGCGCGCCTTGCGGTACTTCGCCGAAATGGCCGACACGCCCGCGTCCAGCGAGAGCCATACCGGCTCGCTGCCGTTGGCGCCTTGCTCCAGCGCCCACAGCGCGGCGTTGACCAACGTGGCGCTCAGGATCGCGTGGATCGACGAGAACAGCGGCCGCGTGCCCTGCGCCGGGAACACCGCGTTGGCGTAGATCTGCTCGTACACGCTCGCATCGAGCACGAAGCGAACGCCGGAACTTTCCTGGATCTCGGCCACGTAGCGGTCGCAGATCGACAGGATCAGGCGCACGTAGGTCGCGCGGTTGAACGAGGGGTAGATCACGTGGTTGTTGCCGAGGCGGGCGATCTGCTCGGGTCGGAAGCGCTCGGCCAGCGCCTTCTTCACGTCGATGACGGAGAGCTTCTTCGTCAGGGCGTGGAAGATGTCGGCGTCGGTGTCGCAGTCTTCGACGCGCTGGGCCGTCTCGGCATACATCTCGTCGAGGTTGCCCGAGACGAACACCAGCAGCTTGCTGTAGTCGGTCTCCCAGCTCTGCTGCGTGTCGCGGAAGGCGCGCAGGCGCGCGTGCACCTCGGCGGGCTTCCAGGCCATGATCTGCAGCAGCGTTTCCGACAGCTTCAGGCAGCGCTTCACCTCGCGCGCCTCCCAGGGCGACAGGTGCAGCTTGCGCTTCTTGTCGTACTTCT
Source organism: Variovorax sp. V15 (assembly GCF_041154425.1). Lineage (NCBI taxonomy): Bacteria > Pseudomonadati > Pseudomonadota > Betaproteobacteria > Burkholderiales > Comamonadaceae > Variovorax > Variovorax sp. V15. The sequence goes on along the minus strand of NZ_AP028659.1, from coordinate 3,564,788 downwards.
TCTTGTCGGTGCCGTCGCGGTCCTGCGTGTATTCGGCGTAGGCCAGCGACGACTCGATCTCGCCGAGCATCGAAAGCGCGGGCGGCAGGCGGCCGTCGGACAGCAGCGCCCACACGTCCTGGTAGCGCTCTACCTTGGCGTCGTTGCCGCCGTTGTCGACCGTGCGGAAGCGCTGGAACTCGTCCAGCACCAGGATGCCGGGCATGCCCTCGGCGATGCCCGACTCGGCCAGCATCGCCGAGATGGAGCCGCGGCTGTGATGGCCCGAGCCATGGCTGAAGCCGTCCATCTGCACTTCGATGAAGCGGTCGTAGAAGCCCAGGTGCTGCGCGAGCCTGCGCACCAGCTGCGTCTTGCCGGTGCCGGTGAGGCCCCAGAGGCAGACGATGACGGGGCGGCTGATGAGCTGCGGCAGCACATACCAGGCGCGGATCGAGTCGATCACGCGATCGATGATGTCGTCGATGCCGAAGAGCTCGGTCTTCAGTGCTTCGGCGACGGTCTGCAAGTGGCGAGTGCGCTCGGCGAGCTCGGCATGCAGTTGGGTACGGATGTCTTTGGACATGTTTTTCTTCTTGGATATCTGACGGGAACAGGAATGCGGCCGCCCCTTCACCATGAAGGAGTCGGCGGGCGTGACGCTGTGGGTGTCGGTTGCGGCGCTTCGGTCTGCGAAGCGCGCCGACCGTGTCGAGGGCGCGGACTTCAGGCCGGGCGAGGCAACTTGACCCTTCCGTGCGCACGGGGCGCACGGCTTGCGCAGCGACGGCGCAAGGTGGTGAGGGCAAGGCGGCAGGACATGGACGCGATCGTAGTGGCGGTTTGCAATCGAGTAAAGACTATTTACGGATCGTGTCGCGATCTTGCTGCAATCGGACTGCGGCTGTGGATGCCGTGCAACAACGGTGGTGCGCGCCGATAATCGACGGTTTGCCTGCCGCGCCGGCCCGACGACTGTTTTCCCTTGACGACCACCACACCCCTTCGCATCGAGTTCCCCGAATCGCTCCCTGTCTCCAGCAGGCGCGACGAGATCATGGCCGCCATCTCGGCGCACCAGGTCGTGATCGTCTGCGGCGAGACGGGTTCGGGCAAGACCACGCAACTGCCGAAGATCGCCCTCGCGCTGGGCCGCGGCAAGCTCAACGCCGAGCCCGGCAAGGGCCGGCTCATCGGCCACACGCAGCCGCGCCGCATCGCCGCGAGCTCGGTGGCCAAGCGCATCGCCGAAGAACTGAAGACACCGCTGGGCGAGGTGGTCGGCTTCAAGGTGCGCTTCCAGGACCGCCTCTCGCGCGACGCCTCCGTCAAGCTGATGACCGACGGCATCCTGCTGGCCGAGACGCAGACTGATCCGCTGCTGAAGGCCTACGACACGCTCATCATCGACGAGGCCCACGAACGCTCGCTGAACATCGACTTCCTGCTGGGCTACCTGCGCGAGATCCTGCCGCGCCGGCCCGACCTGAAGGTGATCGTCACCTCGGCCACCATCGACGCAGATCGCTTTGCCCAGCACTTCGCCTCGGCGAAGGGGCCGGCGCCCACCATCTTCGTCTCGGGCCGCACCTATCCGGTGGAGCAGCGCTATCGCCCCTTCGAGGAATCGCGCGAACACGACCTGAACGACGCCATCGCCGACGCGGTCGACGAACTCTGGCGCGATCCGCACAACGCGGGCGACATCCTCGTCTTCCTGCCCGGCGAGCGCGAGATCCGCGAGGCGGCCGACCACCTGCGCCGCCACCTGAGCCACCAGCCGCTGCTGCGCAGCGCCGAGGTGCTGCCGCTGTTCGCGCGGCTCTCGGGCCCCGAGCAGGACCGCATCTTCGACGGCCACACGGGCCGGCGCATCGTGCTGGCCACCAACGTGGCCGAGACTTCGCTCACCGTGCCGGGCATCCGCTACGTGATCGACACCGGCACCGCGCGCGTCAAGCGCTACAGCTTCCGCAGCAAGGTCGAGCAGCTGCTGGTCGAGCCGATCAGCCAGGCCGCGGCCAACCAGCGCGCGGGCCGCTGCGGCCGCGTGGCGAACGGCATCTGCATTCGCCTGTACGACGAGAAGGATTTCGAAGGCCGTCCGCGCTTCACCGACCCTGAAATCCTGCGCTCCTCGCTGGCAGGCGTGATCCTGAGGATGAAGTCGCTGCGCCTGGGCGACGTGGCGCGCTTTCCGTTTCTCGAGGCGCCGTCGCCGCGCGCCATTGCGGACGGCTACCAGCTGCTCAACGAGCTGGGCGCGGTCGACGACGCCAACGAACTCACGCACACCGGCGCCGAGCTGTCGAAGCTGCCGCTGGACCCGCGCGTGGGCCGCATGATCCTGGAGGCCCGCTCGCGTGGGGCGCTGGAAGAAGTGCTGGTCATCGCGTCGGCCCTGAGCGTGCAGGACGTGCGCGACCGCCCGATGGACGCGCAGCAGCAGGCCGACCAGGCACATGCGAAATTCGACGACGAGAAGAGCGAGTTCAGCGGCTACCTGCGGTTGTGGAAGTGGATCGCCGATGCTCGCGGGGGGCATGGAGACACCCACAAGCTCAGCAACCGGCAATACGAACAGCTGCTGCGCCAGAACTTCATCAACATCCGCCGCGTGCGCGAGTGGCGCGACATCCATTCGCAGCTGCTCACCGTGGTCACCGAGCACAAGTGGCGCATCAATGCGCAGCCGGCCGGCTACGAGGCGCTGCACATGTCGATGCTGTCGGGGCTGCTGGGCAACATCGGCTGGAAGCTGGAGGACGACGAGGCCTACCTCGGCGCGCGGGGCATCAAATTCCACAAGCACCCCGGCGCTCACCTGAAGAAGAAGCCCGGGCGCTGGATCGTCGCGGCCGAGCTGGTCGAGACCACGCGGCTCTTCGGCCGCGGCATCGCCAACATCGAGCCGCAGTGGCTCGAACAGGTGGCGGGGCACCTGCTGAAGAAGCAGCTGCTCGATCCGCACTGGGAGAAGAAGGGCGCGCAGGTGTCGGCGCTGGAGCGCGCGACGCTCTACGGCCTGGTGGTCTACAGCGGCCGGCGCGTCGACTTCACCCGGGTCGATCCGGTGGCGGCGCGCGAGATCTTCATCCGCGAGGCGCTGGTGGGCGGCCAGTGGGAAACCAGGTTCCCGTTCCTGCAGGCCAACCGCAAGCTGGTGCGCGAGGTCGAGGGGCTGGAGCACAAGTCGCGCCGGCAGGACGTGCTGGTCGACGACGAGTTGATCTTCGCCTTCTACGACGCGCAGCTGCCCGCCGACGTGGCCGGCGGCGCCAGCTTCGAGAACTGGTACCGCCAGGCCTCCAAGGACCAGCCGCGCCTGCTGTACCTGACGCGCGACGAGCTCATGCGCCACCAGGCTGCGGGTATCACCACGCAATCATTCCCGCCTACGCTGCGGCTGGGCGGCGTCGATTGCGCCGCGACTTATCTGCACGAGCCTGGCGACGCGAAGGACGGCCTCACCGTCAGCGTGCCGCTCTTCGTGCTCAACCAGGTGAGCGAAGAGCGCTGCGAATGGCTGGTGACGGGCATGCTCAAGGACAAGATCCAGGCGCTGCTCAAGAGCCTGCCGCAGCGGCCGCGCTCGCGGCTGGTGCCGCTGCCTGAAACGGCCTCGAAGCTGGCGGAGGAACTGTCGGCCCCCGAAGTGTTCGGCACCGGCTCGCTGACCGACGTGCTGCTCAAGCGCGTGCGCGACATGACCAGCATCGACGTCAAGCGCGCCGACTTCAAGCTCGACATGCTGGCGCCGCACCTGTTCATGAACCTGCGCGTGGTCGACGAGCACGGCCGGCAGCTGGGCATGGGGCGCAACCTCGGCGCGTTGAAGGCGGAGCTGGGCGCGCAGGCGCGCGGTGCCTTTCAGGCGCTGGCGGGGTTGAACGTCAAGGCGTCGCCGCAGAAGAAGGCAGCCGCTGCCGCGCCGGACGACCGGTCGAAGACACCTCCCGCGAAGGCGGCCGAGGCCCCCGCCGCGCTGCCCGCCGGCCAGCGTTACACGGCCTGGACTTTCGGCGAGCTGCCTGAACTGATGGAAGTGCGCCGCGGCTCGCAGTCGCTGATCGGCTTCCCGGCGCTGCGCGACGAGGGCGACGCGGTGACCATCGAAGTGTTCGACGAACCGGCCGTGGCGGCCGCCAGGCATCGCGCCGGCCTGCGCCGCCTGTTCGCGCTGCAGCTCAAGGACGCGCTCAAGTACCTGGAAAAGAACATCCCCGACCTGCAGAAGATGTCGGTGGCCTACATGCCGCTGGGCACGTCGGAGGAACTGCGCGCGCAGATCATCGACGTGGCGATCGACCGCGCCTTCCTGCAGGAGCCGCTGCCGACCGACGAATTCGCGTTCAAGCGCCGGCTGGAGGAGGGCCGCGGCCGGCTCACGCTGATCGCCAACGAGGTCGCGCGGCTCGCGTCGGCCATCCTCGTCGAATACGCCGCAGCCGCGCGCAAGATCAAGGACACCAAGATCCAGCCCGAGGCCGTGCAGGACGCCGCGCAGCAGCTGCAGCGCCTTGTCGGCAAGCGCTTCATCTCCGACGCGCCCTGGACGCAGCTGCAGCACTTCGCGCGCTACCTGAAGGCCATCGTGCTGCGGCTGGACAAGCTGCGCGCCGATCCCGCACGCGACGCGAGCAAGCTCGCCGAGCTGAAGCCGCAGGATCAGCGCTACTGGCGCCTGGTCGCAGAGCGCAAGGGGGTGGTGGACGAGCGCATGCTCGAATTCCGCTGGCTGCTGGAAGAGCTGCGCGTGAGCTTCTTCGCGCAGGAGCTGCGCACGCCGCAGCCGGTGAGCGTGAAGCGGCTGGAAAAGGCCTGGGCGCAGCTGCAGGCCTGATGGCACGAAGAAAAGCCCGCTTGCGCGGGCTTTCCCTTGGTTCCCTCAGTAACGTGACGCGTTGGCCGCAAAGGCTATATGCGTCCCATGAGCACGAGGATCACCACGATCAGCACGACCAGGCCAAGGCCGCCGCTGGGTCCGTAGCCCCAGGAGCGGCTGTAGCCCCAGCTTGGCAGGGCGCCGATCAGCAGCAGGATCAGGATGATCAGCAGAATGAATGAGAGCGACATGTTTTCTCTCCAGGGCGTTGTTGCGATGAGTCTTCATGCTGGCCCCATCGAATCGCGCGGAGGGCCGGAGGGTAGCCCCTCCGGTGGTCAGGCAACGTCCTACCGTGGGCGTCGGCGCTTTGCCGGCGTGCTCGCAGGCATGAACAGAAGCCCCGCCGTCACCAGCAGGAAAACAAGGCCCAGGCCGCCCGTGATGGCCGCGCCGCCCCATAGCGAAAAGAAGCCGTCGAGCATGGCGTCCTGCGGGTCGTTCGGATCGAAGAACACATCGACCGTTTCGCCGACCTCGTAGGCCGGCGGGCTGCTGCTGCTCGACGGCGCGAACTCGATGATCTCGCCCGACGGTGCCTTGAAGCGCACCAGCGGCTTCCAGGTGCCCGACTCGTTGCGCTTCGAGCTTTCGACGTGGAGCAGCCGCATCACCTCGCCCTGCGTGCGGCCGGCCGAAGCGATGAAGGTTGCCGTGTTGTGGTGCAGCAGCCAGGCGACGGCGCACAGCACCAGGCCGACCGCACCGAAAACGAGCCTCAGGATCGCAACCGGGTTGTTCTTCATTCGGGCAGCGTCGTCCGGGCAACGCCGCCGCGTCAGAGGCGCGCGAGGCGCTCCAGCGCCGCGAGCAGCGTTTCGTCCTTCTTGGCGAAGCAGAAGCGCACCACGCGCTGGTCGAAGCCATTGCCGTAGAAGGCCGACAGCGGAATGGCGGCCACGCCGATCTCGCGCGTGAGCCACAGGCAGAACTCCGCCTCCGAGAGGTCGCTCACCGCCGAGATGTCCACGCACTGGAAGTAGCTGCCTTCGCTGCGCAGCAGCCTGAAGCGGGTCTTCTCGGCCAGGCCGGCGGCGAACAGGTCGCGCTTGCGCTGGTAGAAGGCCGGCAGTTCCAGGTACGGCTTCGGCTCGGCCATGTACTGCGCGAGCGCGTGCTGCATCGGCGTGTTGACGGTGAACACGTTGAACTGGTGCACCTTGCGGAACTCGGCCATGAGCGGGGCGGGCGCGGCCACGTAGCCGACCTTCCAGCCCGTGACGTGATAGGTCTTGCCGAAGCTGCTGACGATGAAGCTGCGTGCGGCCAGCCCCGGAAAGCGCGCTACGCTCTCGTGGCGGGCACCGTCGAACACCATGTGCTCGTAGACCTCGTCGCTGATCACGAACACGTCGGTGGGCGCGAGCAGTTCCTCGAGCTTGCGCATCTCGGCTTCGGTCCAGACCGTGGCGCTCGGGTTGTGCGGCGTGTTGATGATGATGGCCCGCGTGCGCGGCGTGAGCGCGGCGGCGATCCTGTCGAAGTCGGGGCGGAAGGTGCCGGGCACCAGCGGCACGCGCACCACGCTGCCGCCGGCGAGCTCGATGTTGGGCACGTAGCTGTCGTAGCAGGGCTCCAGCACGATCACCTCGTCGCCCGGGCGCACCACGGCGAGGATGGCCGTGATGATGGCCTGCGTGGCGCCAGCGGTGACGGTGATCTCGGTCGCCGCGCTGTAGGTGTGGCCGTACTGCGCCGCGATCTTGGCCGAGATGGCATCGCGCAGCGCCGGGATGCCGGGCATCGGCGGGTACTGGTTGTGGCCCGCGGCCATGGCGGCCGTCACGTCTTCGAGCAGCTTCGGATCGCAGTGGAAGTCCGGGAAGCCCTGGCCCAGGTTGACCGCGTTCTTCTCCGCGGCCAGCGCCGACATCACGGTGAAGATGGTTGTGCCGACGGCCGGCAGCTTGGTGACGATGTCGGGCGTGCGTGGGGACGTGCTCATGATGTTCGTGATTTCTTCAACTGTTGTTCCACATGCCACTTGCTCGTCGCGGCCCCTTCCAGGAACACCGCGGAACCGGCTTTGCCGGGCCGCAGGTGTTGCCCCTGCAAGGGGGTTGGCGAAGCGACACGAAGTGCGCGAAGCCTGGGGGTGATCCTGTTTACAGTTCGTAGTCTTGTTGGTGGCCGCTCAGGGCCTTGGCGATCAGGTTGCGGTCGAGTCGGTCGGAGAGCAGCTCGGCGAACTTGAACACGAAGTTGCGCAGGTACGCACTGCGCTTGAACGCGACCCGCGCAATATTCTGGCCGAACACATGGCCCATCGGTCGCACCACGAGGTCGGCGTTCGACTCGTCGCGCACCGCCATCTCGGCCACGATGCCCACGCCCAGCCCCAGGCGCACGTAGGTCTTGATCACGTCGGAGTCGATGGCCTCGAGTGCGATGCGCGGGGTGAGCTTCTTCTGCGCGAAGGCGTGGTCGATGCGCGTGCGGCCGGTGAACGAGGGGTGGTAGGTGATGATCGGCTCGCTCGCCAGGTCTTCGAGCGAGACGCGCTCCTTGGAGGCCAGCGGGTGGTCCTTGGGCAGCACCAGCACGTGCTGCCATTCGTAGCAGGGCAGGGTCACCAGCTCGGCGTAGCCGTCGAGCGACTCGGTGGCGATGCCGATCTCGGCGATTTCGTCGATCACCATGCGCGCCACCTGGTCGGGCGAGCCCTGGTGCAGGCTGACGTTGACCTTGGGGTAGGCCTCGCGCAGGTTGGCCACGGGCACCGGCAGCACGTAGCGCGCCTGGGTGTGGGTGGTGGCGATGGAAAGCGTGCCGCTGTCCTGTGCGCTGAACTGCTCGCCGATGCGCTTGAGGTTGCCCACCTCGCGCATGATCAGTTCGATGCTGGCGATGACGTGCTGGCCGGGTTCGGTGACGCGCTTCAGCCGCTTGCCGTGGCGCGCGAAGATCTCGACGCCCAGTTCTTCCTCGAGTTCGATGATGGCCTTGGAGACCCCGGGCTGCGAGGTGTGCAGTGCCTTGGCCGCCTCGGTGAGGTTCAGGTTGCGCCGCACGGCTTCCTGAACAAACTTGAACTGATGCAGATTCATATCAAATTCCGTCTTATTGCGGAATTCATTATGCCTTCGGAATCTATCGAAATTGCCGAATGTTCATGATTTGACCGCAATCCGGGCCAGGAGATCGACCAGTTCTGGCTCTTCGCCAACGATGCGAGCGAGCGAGAAGCCGATGGCGGGCCAGCGTTGGCGCAGCGCCTCGACCTGCAGCGGCAGGTCTTCGCGCGCGTGCTTGCCCATGCCGAGGAAGAGCGGAACCACCCGGATGGCGGTGGCGCCGCCGCCGATCAGCGTCTCGACTGCGGTGGGCAGGTCAGGCGTGGCCAGCTCCATGTAGGCGCAGGCCACGAGGGCGTCGGGATCGTCGGCGCGCACCCGCTGGGCGACGGCCTCGATGGGCTGGCGCCAGCGCTCGTCGCGCGAGCCATGCGCCAGCAGGACGATGCCCCGGATGCCCTGGTCTGCGGTCATCGTCGCAGCACCAGCCAGCTGAAGGCCGTGAGCGACATCACCGAGTAGATCAGCCCCGGCGCCGCCGCAGTGAGCCATGGCGACCAGTTGCTGAGGTTGCCCAGGTAGCCGAACACGTTGTTCAGCAGGAAGAAGCTGATGCCGATCATCACGCCGCCGAACACGTAGGTCGTGATGCCCGACTGGCGGAAGTGCAGGTAGGCGAAGGGCAGGGCGAGCACCACCATCACCAGGCACGACAGCGGGTAGAACACCTTGCGCCAGAACTCGATCTCGTAGCGCTGCGCGGTCTGGCCGTTGGCGTCGAGGTGGCGGATGTAGTCGAACAGGTCGATCGTGCTCATCCGGTCGGGTCGCAGCAGCGCCACCGACACCATCTCGCCGGTCAGCGAGGTCGGCCAGTTCAGCTGCGGGATCTTGGTGGTGACGATGTGCGCCTGCTCGGCCGAGCTGCGCGTGTCGTATTTCTGCTCTTCCACGCCGGTGAGCATCCAGTGGCCGTCGTTGCCGATGGCGGCCGAGGCCGCGGTGATCTGTGTCTTGATGTAGCCGTTCTCGTCGAACTCGAAGATGCGCGGGCTCTTCAGCGCGCCCTTGCGGTCGATGGCCAGCACGTTCACCGCGTAGGAGACGTTGTCGCGCTTCTCCTTGAGCCAGGCGCCGGTGTTGCCGGCCAGCGAGTAGGTGCCCTGGTACTTGGCCTTCAGCAGCTGGCCGGTGCGCTCGGACAGCGGCGCGACGTAGTCGCCGATGGCGAAAGTCAGCACCACGAAGCCGATGCCCATGAGCAGCAGCGTGCGCAGCGCGCGCCAGGGACCCAGCCCGCTGGTGCGCAGGATGGTGTATTCGGAGCTCTGCGCCAGCCGGGCCATCACGAAGATCGAGCCGATCAGCACCGTGATCGGCAGCAGCTCGTAGAGATGGCTCGGGACCAGCAGGGCCACGTAGACGAGCGCCTGCGCGGGTCCGTAGTTCAGGCTGTCCGGCTTGCCGATGGACTGGAGTTCGTCGACGAAGTCGAAGAAGAAGAAGAGGCTCAGGAAGCCGAGCGTCACGAACGCGACGGCCTTCAGCACCTCGACGTAGATCAGGCGTCTTATCGTTTTCACGTGGGTTCGATCCTGGGAGCGGAAGGCGGCATGGCCGGGGTGGCGGACGGGCTCCTCCTGATCCGGCGTCCCCAGTTGTTCTGGCGGGCGCCGAGCCATGCCAGGTTGATCAGAAGCACGCCGCCGTGCAGCAGCAGCATGAAGCCACCCATGCCGAACTTGCCCGAGCTGATCCAGCTCTGGCCGAGGTTGAGCATGTTGTAGTAGACGACGAAGGCGAAGAGGGCGAGCAGGAGGTTGCCGCTGCGGCCCACGCGTGGATTGCCGCTGGAGACGTTCAGCGCCAGCAGCACGAAGTTGATGGCCGCCAGGAGCATGCCGATGCGCCAGGCCAGCTCGCCGCGACTCGCATCGCTCGCGTCGGTCAGCAGCGACAGCGTGGTGCGCGCGCGCGGAGGCGTCGCGTCTCCCGTGAGGCCGGAGCTTCCGCCGGCACGCGTACCGTAGGTCTTGAATTCGCTGATCTTCAGGCCGGTGGCGGTCATCGGCTGCTCGAGCCGCTGGCCGTTGTTGAGCAGCAGGTAGCGCGAATCGCCGATGTTCTCGATGCTGCCGCTGCGCGCCGAGGTCGTGATCTGCATGTTGCGCTCGATCGACCAGATGAAGACGTTGGTGGCCCTGGAGTTGTCGGGCGTCTCCTTGTCGATGAAGAACACGCGCACCCGGCCGGCGGATTCGCGGAATTCACCCGGAGCCACGCGCTCGATGTCGCTGCGCTGCTCGTACTGCTTGCGCATGCCGATGGTCTGCGAATTGGCCCAGGGCCAGCCCACCAGCGCCATCACGGCGATCAGGATCAGCACCGGCCAGGCGAAGCGGAACAGCGGCTTGACGAAGTCGGCCATGCCCTGTCCGCTGGAGAGCCAGATGACCATTTCGCTGTCGCGGTACATGCGCGACAGGGTGCCGACGATGGCGATGAACAGGCTCAGGCTCAGGATGGTCGGCATGTAGCCGAGCACCGTGTAGGCCATCACCAGGAACACCTCCTGCGGATTCACACTGCCCTTGGACGCGAGCCCGAGGGTGCGGATGAGCATCATGGTCATCACGATGGTGACCAGTACCACGAGGGTCGCTCCGAAGCTGCGGGACAGCTCCTTGCGTAGGGAAGAATGGAATAACATCGTTCGAGGAAAAAAAGGATTATGGACTTTCAACTCAAGACCCTCACCGTCGCCCAGGCCGCAGCCGAGAAATCCGATGTCCTGATCGTGCTCGTCGGCAGCGCTCCCATCACTTCCAAAGACCCGCTTTCCGTGCTCGCCGCCAGCGCCCGCAAGGCCGGCGACCTGCCCGACAAGGCCGGCAAGCTGCTCGGCCTCTACCGTCCTGAAGACGTGGTCGCGGGCCGCGTGGTGCTCGCCGCCATCGGTGACGGCAAGCCCGCCTCGGTGCGCAGCGGGGTCGCGGCGGCAATCAGTGCCGCCAAGGCGCAGGCTCCCAAGCGCGTGACCCTGGCCTTCGCGCAGCCCGCCGATGGCGCGGCGGTGGCCGCAGCCGTCACCGCGGCGGCCGACGCCAGCTATGTCTACACCACCACCAAGTCGAAGGCCGAACCCCGCAGCATCCGCCAGCTGACCATCGGCGTGGCCGACGCCGGGGCGGTCTCCGCCGCCTTCGACGAAGCCCGCGCCACCGTCCGGGGCATCGAACTGGCCAAGGAATGGGGCAACCGCCCCGCCAACCACGCCACGCCCACGCTGCTGGGCGAGGCAGCAAAGGAGTTGGCGAAGCTGCCGAACATCAAGTGCGAGGTACTGGGGCCGAAGGAAGTCGAGAAGCTCGGCATGGGCTCCTTCGCCGCCGTGGCGCAGGGCTCGGCGCAGCCGCTGCGCTTCATCGTGCTGCGCTACCACGGCGCGCCCAGGAGCCAGGCACCCGTGGTGCTGGTCGGCAAGGGAATCACCTTCGACACCGGGGGCGTCTCGCTCAAGCCGGCGGCCGAAATGGACGAGATGAAGTTCGACATGTGCGGCGCGGCCAGTGTGCTCGGCACCTTCCGCGCGCTGGGCGACATCCAGCCCGCCATCAACGTGGTCGGCCTCATCCCCTCGTGCGAGAACATGAACGACGGCCGTGCCGTGAAGCCGGGCGACGTGGTGACCAGCATGAGCGGCCAGACCATCGAAGTGCTCAACACCGACGCCGAGGGCCGGCTCATCCTGTGCGACGCGCTGACCTACGCCAAGCGCTTCGAGCCCGCCGCCGTGATCGACATCGCCACGCTGACGGGCGCCTGCGTGATCGCCCTGGGCGGCGTGCGCAGCGGCCTGTTCGCCAGCGACGACACGCTGGCAGCCGCGCTCGAAGCCGCCGGCGAAGCCTCGCAGGACCGCTGCTGGCGCATGCCCCTGGACGACGACTACGCCGAGGGCCTGAAGAGCAACTTCGCCGACGTGGCCAACATCGCCGGCCGCGCGGGCGGCGCCATCACCGCCGCCAAGTTCCTGCAGCGCTTCACCAGCGACTTCGCATGGGCGCACCTGGACATCGCCGGCACGGCCTGGAAGAGCGGGGCGGCCAAGGGCTCGACCGGCCGGCCAGTGGGGCTGCTGGTGTCCTACCTCATGGGCCGCGCGGGCAGCGCCGACGCAGCGGGCAAGGCCGACGGTGCCAAGGCGAAGTCCGGCAAGAAGGCCGCCAAGGCCGCCGCGGCTCCCGCTGGAAAGACCCGGACCGAGAAGTGACCGAGATCGGCTTTCACTACAACGCGCGCGACAAGCTGAACTACGCCTGCCGGCTGGTTCGCAAGGCCGTGAACACGCGCGGCCTGCGCGTGGTGGTGGTGGGCGATGCGCGCTCGCTCGATGTGGTCGATGCGGCGCTCTGGCAGCTGTCGCCGGTGGACTTCGTCGCGCACTGCCGCGACGATGCGCCGGCCCACGTGGTCGCGCGCTCGGCCGTGGTGCTGTCGTCGCAAGGCGCCGACGCGGCCTCGCTGCCGCACCGCGAGATGCTGGTGAACCTGGGCCTCGAAGTGCCCGCGGGCTTCGAGCGCTACGAACGCATGATCGACATCGTGAGCGACGAGGCCAACGACCGGCAGCTCGGCCGGTCGCGCTGGCGCCACTATGCCGATCGTGGCTACACCATCCAGCCGCACGACTTCGCAAAGAGTTCCTGACATGGCCAGCACGCTGCGCACGCCGCCCCGGTTCGTTCCCACACTGACGACGGTGCTCGACATTCCCGCGGAGCCCGCGAGTCCCGAGCCGCAGGCAGAGCCGGTGCCCCAGCCCGACCCCGCGAACTCGATGGCATTGCCGCCTGCGGCACAGCTATCGCAGGCGGAAATCGTCAGCCTCGAAGAGCAGTTGCTGCACCGCGTCCTGCAGCGCGTCGACCTATCCCTGGAGGAGCGTTTGAGCGACACCGTGTCAGCTGCCGTTCAGCATCAACTCGATGCGATGGTGCCGCGTCTGCGCAATGAAATCGAGGCTGTTCTGCGTGCGCTCGTGATCGAGGCAATGGCCGCGGAACTCAGCGAAAACACCGGGTCTACGCCAGCTTCCGGGGCCTGAATACTGGGCTAAACTGCGCCGCAGGTCGGAAGGGCGTGAGGGTGCCGCTGGTCTGCGGCGCGAAACTTGCGAGGTCTGCGCGCCCGGATCACACGACCGGTGTTTTTATTCTTTTCATCCAAGTTCTGGAGGTTCCCATGCAATTGAAATGGACTGCGGTCGCACTGGCTGCAATCACGCTTGTGGCTTGCGGCAAGAAGGAAGAAGCCGCTGCCCCTGCGGCAGCGCCCGCGCCAACGGCCGCGGCCCCGGCTGCTGCGCCTGCACCCGCACCTGCCGGAGACACCCTGGTCGTCAAGATCGGTCACGTGGCACCTACCAGCGGTCCCATCGCCCACCTCGGCAAGGACAACGAGTTCGGCGCCAAGATGGCCATCGAAGACCTGAATGCAAAGGGCATCAAGATCGGCGACAAGGTCGCCAAGTTCGAACTGGTTCCCGAAGACGATGCTGGCGACCCGAAGCAGGGCACGGCCGTCGCCCAGAAGCTCGTGGACGAAAAGGTCAATGGCGTTGTCGGTCACCTGAACTCCGGCACCACCATCCCCGCCTCCAAGCTGTATAGCGACGCTGGCATTCCGCAGATCTCGCCTTCGGCAACCAACCCGAAGTACACCCGCCAGGGCTTCAAGACCACCTTCCGCGTCGTGGCTGACGACACGCAACTCGGCGGCACGCTGGGCAAGTACGCCGTCGAAACGCTCAAGGGCAAGAACATCGCCGTGATCGACGACCGCACCGCCTACGGCCAGGGCGTCGCAGAAGAATTCGAGAAGTCGGCCAAGGCAGCTGGCGCCACCATCGTGGGCCACGAGTTCACCACCGACAAGTCGACCGACTTCAACGCCATCCTGACCAAGCTGAAGGCTGCCAAGCCCGACGTCCTGTTCTTCGGCGGCATGGACGCCGTGGGCGGCCCGATGCTCAAGCAGGTCAAGCAACTCGGCCTGAACGTCAAGTTCATGGGCGGCGACGGCCTGTGCACCGGCGAACTGCCGAAGCTGGCTGGCGATGCCATCGGCGAAGACATGGTGGTGTGCGCTGAAGCCGGCGGCGTCGACGGCGACTTCAAGCAGCCCCTGGAAGACTTCAAGGCCAAGTTCAAGACCAAGAACGGCGTGGACGTGCAGATCTATGCACCGTACGTGTACGACGCGGTCAACGTGCTGGCAGAAGCCATGGTGAAGGCCGGTTCGTCCGACCCCGCCAAGTACCTGCCCGAAGTCGGCAAGGTCCAGTACAAGGGCGTGACCGGCCCAATCGCCTTCGACGAGAAGGGCGACATCAAGAACGGCGCCCTGACGCTGTACACCTACAAGGGTGGTGCGCGTACCCAGATCGCCGTGGTGCGTTGATTCGCTCCAGCCGAAAAGAGAAAAGGGCCTTCGGGCCCTTTTTCATTCCCGCTCTGTTTGCGGGGGCTGTGGATCAGAGTGGCGTCAGAGCGGCGCCAGGCCAGACGGACGGTTGGCGTTGCAATATTCGATGAAGGCGTCGAGGTCCCGCGACTTGTCGAACACCGCGTCGGCGCCCAAGGCGGTGCAGCGCGCCCGGATGTCGGCCGTCACGTAGTTGCTGAGGACCACGACCCGCTGGCTGGGCTTGCGCTCCTTGCAGCCGCCGAGCACGCCGAGGCCAGAGCCTTCCTTCAGGAACAGGTCGACGATGAGCAGTTGCCAGTCGTCGGGATGCGCAGCGAGCCAAGCGAGGGCGTCGCTCTCGGTCTCGGCGAAGCCGACCACACGGCCATTGACCAAATCCTCGAGTGCCGGGACCAGGTTGTCCCTGATGGTCTTGTTGTCCTCGACGAGGAACGTGATGAGGGCCATGCCGTGGTTTCGCTTTGAGAACGAATAGCGTAGCGTGCCTGACGCTGCCCACGCGTAGGAGAAAGGATATGGACGCGGTGCGCCGCCCCGTCAGTCCGAACCCTCGGCGCGGATCTTCGCCTTGAGCTTCTCGGCCAGCGCCTGGCTTTCGTCGCGCTCGGCCGTCACCTCGAGCCGTTTCTCGATTTCCTCGCTCAGGGCCGCATTCACCTCGGCGAGCTTCTCGGCAGACTGGGCCAGCTTTTCCTCCAGCTGGCTGGTGTGCTCGATGGCCTGCGCCACCTCGCCGACCTGCACTTCCTCGGGCAGCTCCTGCTCGAGCACCGTGTTCACCACGGCGAGGTTGTCCGATGCCCGCTGCACTTCGGCGGCCACCTGCTCGCTCTTCTCGAGGGTGTGGTCCAGCGTTGTGGTGCCGCGCGGCGGGTTTTTGGGTTTTCCGGCCATCGGAGTTCCTTAGGGGGGCTTGGAAGTAGAACCTTTGGATCGTACTGCCAGACGAGGGGCTCGGGAGGCCATGGCTGGTTGTTGCAAAGCAACGCATTGCCTTTCAAGCCGAGGGCGCGACCCGGATGGCAAAAACAAAAAAGCCCAGGTGCTTTGGGCAACCTGGGCTTCTTGTTTCTCTGGCGGAGCAGGCGGGATTCGAACCCGCGGAGGGCTATTAACCCTCACACGCTTTCCAGGCGTGCGACTTAAACCGCTCATCCACCGCTCCGAAGCCCACGATTGTAGCAGTCAGATCAGCCCTGATTCGCCTGACCTTGCGCCGAAGACTTGCCGGCCTGCACCATCCGCATCGCCGAAGCGATGAGCGAGGCGGTCTCGGTCATGTTGCTCGGCACAATCAGCGTGGTCTTGGAGTCGGCCGCGACCTTGCCGTAGGCGTCGACGGCGCGCTCGGCCACCTTGAGCTGCACGGCCTGCTCGCCGCCCGGCTGGCGGATGGCGGCCGCCACCCGCTCGATGGCATCCGCCGTCGCCGCTGCCACCGCCGTGATGGCCGCTGCCTCACCCTGGGCGTTGTTGATCTGCGCCTGCTTCTCGCCCTCGGAACGGGCGATGAAGGCCTCGCGCTCGCCGGTGGCGATGTTGATCTGCTCCTGGCGGCGGCCTTCCGAAGCCGCGATCAGCGCGCGCTTCTCGCGCTCGGCGGTGATCTGGCGCTGCATCGCCTGCAGGATTTCCTTCGGCGGCGTCAGGTCCTTGATCTCGTAGCGCAGCACCTTCACGCCCCAGTTCAGCGCCGCCTCGTCGATCGCCGCCACCACCTGGGCGTTGATGACATCGCGTTCCTCAAAGGTCTTGTCGAGTTCCAGCTTGCCGATCACGCTGCGCAGCGAGGTCTGGGCGAGCTGCGTCACGGCCACGATGTAGTTCGACGAGCCGTAGCTGGCACGCATCGGGTCGGTCACCTGAAAGTACAGGATCCCGTCGACCTGCAGCTGCGTGTTGTCGCGCGTGATGCAGATCTGGCTGGGCACGTCGAGCGGGATTTCCTTCAGGCTGTGCTTGTAGGCCACCCGGTCGATGAACGGGATCAGGAAGTTGGGGCCGGGCGTCATCGTGCCGTGGTACTTGCCCAGCCGCTCGCGGATCCAGGCGTTCTGCTGCGGCACGAACTTGACCGACTGGCTGATGAAGATGATCGCGATGACCAGGATGATGAGGGGTACCGAAAATTCCATGGTGCGCTTCCTTTTCTGAGTTCTACCTACGACTGACTGACTAAACCTTGTCGACCACCAGCCGGCTGCCGACCACCTCGACCACGCGATGCTCGCCGGTGGAAGGCGTACGCCCCGCACGCTGGACCACCGTCCACTGAGCGCCCCGGTAGCGCACGGTCGCCGTGCCGTCGGCGTTCCAGGCATCGACCTGCACGCTCTCGCCGATGTCGAGGTTCACGTCGCGGTTGGCTTCGGTGGGCGGGGCAGGGGGGCGCCTGCGCTGGATCGTGTACCAGACCAGCACGGCCCCCACGCCGATGACGGCCGCCACGATCAGCTGAGTGACGGTGCCGAAGCCCAGGTGCGCGGAGATCGCCGCAGCCGCGAAGCCCGCCGCCAGCAGCAGGAGATAGACGGTGCCCGAGAGCAGTTCGAGCACGATGGCCGCCCCCGCGATCAGCCACCAGACAGTGGAATTTGCCATGTCGACTCCTCGTTTTTGCTTGTTCGATGCGCGCCATTCTGAGGCATCCGATCCAAGCGCTTGTCCTACGTAGGGATACTGGGCAGGAAAGGGAAAAACCGGTCTTGTCCGACGGCACCGGATGTCTTGCGCGAAGCTGACCGGATCCGTCATCCGAATTCCGTACACTTCGCGCCTCGCTACATTGCCCTGTGTGTCCTTTCCAGCCTGACCGTCCGGAGCCCCGCTCATGAAATTCCGCTTTCCCATCGTCATCATCGACGAGGACTTCCGCTCCGAAAACACTTCGGGCCTCGGCATCCGCGCTCTCGCGCAGGCCATCGAGACGGAAGGTTTCGAGGTGCTGGGCGTCACCAGCTACGGCGACCTGAGCCAGTTCGCCCAGCAGCAAAGCCGCGCCAGCGCCTTCATCCTGTCGATCGACGACGAGGAGTTCACCATCGGCCCCGACCTCGACCCGGCCGTGCTGAACCTGCGCACCTTCATCGGCGAAGTGCGGCGCAAGAACGCCGACGTACCGATCTACATCTACGGCGAGACAAAGACCTCGCGGCACCTGCCCAACGACATCCTGCGCGAGCTGCATGGCTTCATCCACATGTTCGAGGACACCCCCGAGTTCGTGGCGCGCCACATCATCCGCGAGGCCAAGAGCTACCTCGAGAGCGTGCAGCCGCCGTTCTTCAAGGCGCTGATCGACTACGCGGAAGACGGCTCCTACTCGTGGCACTGCCCGGGCCACTCGGGCGGCGTGGCCTTCCTGAAGAGCCCCGTGGGCCAGATGTTCCACCAGTTCTTCGGCGAGAACATGCTGCGCGCCGACGTCTGCAACGCCGTGGAAGAGCTGGGCCAGCTGCTCGACCACACGGGCCCTGTGGCGGCCAGCGAGCGCAACGCGGCGCGCATCTTCAACGCCGACCACTGCTTCTTCGTGACCAACGGCACCAGCACCAGCAACAAGATGGTGTGGCACCACACGGTGGCGCCGGGCGACGTGGTGGTGGTCGACCGCAACTGCCACAAGTCGATCCTGCACGCGATCATCATGACCGGCGCGATTCCGGTGTTCATGAAGCCCACGCGCAACCACTTTGGCATCATCGGCCCCATTCCGAAGAGCGAGTTCGAGCAGAGCGCCATCAAGGCCAAGATCAAGGCCAACCCGCTCTTGGCCGACGTGGACGCCGACAAGGTCAAGCCGCGCGTGATGACGCTCACGCAGTCGACCTACGACGGCGTCATCTACAACACCGAAACCATCAAGAACATGCTCGACGGCTACGTCGACACGCTGCACTTCGACGAGGCATGGCTGCCGCACGCGGCCTTCCACCCGTTCTACGGCGCCTACCACGCGATGGGCAAGCGCCGGGTGCGTCCGAAGGAGTCGCTGGTGTTCGCCACGCAGTCCACCCACAAGCTGCTGGCCGGCATCAGCCAGGCCAGCCATGTGCTGGTGCAGGACTCGCAGAACCGCCAGCTCGACCGCGACCTCTTCAACGAGGCCTATCTGATGCACTCGTCGACCAGCCCGCAGTACGCGATCATCGCGAGCTGCGACGTGGCCGCCGCCATGATGGAGCCGCCCGGCGGTACCGCGCTGGTGGAAGAGAGCATCCTCGAGGCGCTGGACTTCCGCCGCGCCATGCGCAAGGTCGAGGAGGAGTTCGGCAAGGACGAGTGGTGGTTCAAGGTCTGGGGCCCCGAGAAGCTCGTCGAAGAGGGCATCGGCCGTGCCGAAGACTGGATCATGCACGGCGAGAAGAACGGCCAGCAGAAGACCGGCAAGGGCAAGAACTCGTCGCGCAACTGGCACGGCTTCGGCGAGCTGGCCGACGGCTTCAACATGCTCGACCCGATCAAGTCGACCATCGTCACGCCGGGCCTGGACCTCGAAGGCAACTTCGCCGAGACCGGCATCCCGGCCAGCGTCGTGACCAAGTTCCTTGCCGAGCACGGCGTGATCGTGGAGAAGACCGGCCTCTACAGCTTCTTCATCATGTTCACCATCGGCATCACCAAGGGCCGCTGGAACACGCTGCTGACTGCGCTGCAGCAGTTCAAGGACGACTACGCGCGCAACCAGCCGATGTGGCGCATCATGCCGGAGTTCTGCCAGCAGCACCCCGGTTACGAACGCCTGGGCCTGCGCGACCTGTGCCAGCACATCCACCAGCTGTACGCGCGCTACGACGTGGCCCGCCTCACGACCGAGATGTACCTGAGCGACCTGACGCCGGCCATGAAGCCCAGCGACGCCTTCGCCCACATCGCGCACCGCAAGACCGAGCGCGTGGAAATCGACGACCTCGAGGGCCGCATCACCACCAGCCTGATCACGCCGTACCCGCCGGGCATTCCGCTGCTGATCCCGGGCGAGGTGTTCAACAAGAAGATCGTCGACTACCTCAAGTTCTCGCGCGAGTTCAACACGCAGTGCCCGGGCTTCGAGACCGACATCCACGGCCTCGTGGCGCGCGTCGACGAGACGGGCAAGAAGCGCTACTACGCGGACTGCGTCAAGGAATCCAGGTAAGGGGCGAGAGGGCTGATCAGGGCTGATTGGCCAGCCCAGCAGCCGGCCAATCAGCCTTCGCGCACCCGCATGAAGCGTGCGAAGCGGGGCAGGCCCTTGGCGGTCAGGCCGTTGTAGCGGTAGGTCACCCAGGTGCCGATGGCGGGCGGATTCTCTCGCTCGGCATCGGTCAGGCCGGTGCCGAGCCTGAAGCGTTTGCCTTCGGGCGTCTCGACCACCAGCGCGCCCAGCCGGGTGCTGTGCCTGCCCTTGCCGGGCAGGTGCTCGATCACTCGGGCTTCGGCGTCCTCGTAGGGCTTGACCTTGAGCAGGTCGTTGCCACGTTCGCCCTTGTAGAGCGAAGCCCCGCGGTGGAGCATCAGGCCTTCGCCGCCCATCTTCACCGTCTTGTCGAGCAGCGCCTGCAGGGCTTCGTGCGTGGTGGCGCGCTCCTGTGGCACGGGCACGACCCACGGCGCGTCGGTGATGGGCAGCAGCCTGCGCAAGGCAGCCAGCCGCGTCGTGAAGTCGCCGGGCTGCGCAGGCAGGTCGAAGACCATGTAGCGCATCTCGTGCCAGGCGATGTCGTTGGGCGTCTGGTTGCGTGCGGTCGACACCGCGTGCGCGAACCGGCCCCGGCCGGCCCAGAGCTCGCCGTCGAGCGGCTGCTTCGGCAGTGGAGTGGTGAACCATGCCGGGGCGACGATGCGCTCGCCGCCGCGCGTCCAGAGCTGCCTGCCGTCCCAGAAGGCGCGCACGCCGTCGTACTTCTCGCTGACCCAGTAGTCCGCCAGCGACATGTCCCGGCGGTAGGTCTCGGCCAGCATCAGCGGCGGCGCGGGCTCGCGCGCGAGCGCGGCCGGCGCGATGGCCAGGCCGAAAGCGGCAAGCAGCAGGGAGCGGCGGTTCAACACGATGCTATGAAATAGAGAGCAAAAAAAGCAAGGCCGCTTGCGCGGCCCGTCTTGGTGGGCGTTGGGCGGGCTACTCGGCCATGCCTCCGACCACGTTGCTGAAGCCGCCGTCCACGTAGGTGATCTCGGCAGTCACGCCGCTGGCCAGGTCGCTCAGCAGGAAGGCGGCGACGTTGCCCACTTCCTCGATGGTCACGTTGCGCCGGATCGGCGATGCGTCGGCCACGGCCGCCAGCATCTTGCCGAAGCCCTTGATGCCGCTGGCCGCCAGCGTTTTGATCGGGCCCGCGCTGATGCCGTTGACGCGCATGCCCTTCGGGCCCAGCGAGGCGGCCGTGTAGCGCACCGAGGCTTCGAGCGAAGCCTTGGCCAGGCCCATGGTGTTGTAGTTGGGCAGCGCGCGCTCGGCACCCAGGTAGGTCAGCGTGAGCAGGGCCGACTTGTCGTTGAGGTAGGGCAGGGCCGCCTTGGCCATGGCCGGGAAACTGTAGGCGCTGATGTCGTGCGCGACCTTGAAACCCTCGCGCGAGAGCCCGTCGAGGAAGTCCCCCGCGATGGATTCGCGCGGCGCGAAGCCGATGCTGTGCACGAAGCCGTCGAACTTGGGCCAGGTTTGGGCGAGGTCGGCGAAGAGCTTGTCGATCTGGGCGTCGTCGCTCACGTCGCAGTCGAAAATCAGCTTCGAGCCGAAGTCTGCGGCATATTCGGTGATACGGTCCTTGAATCGCTCGCCGACGTAGCTGAAGGCGAGCTCCGCGCCCTGGTCGTGACAGGCCTTGGCAATGCCATAAGCAATGGAGCGATTGCTCAGTACACCGGTGATCAGCAGTTTCTTGCCCGAAAGAAAGCCCATGGGGTTGCCTTGTGAAAATCTTGGGCAGAATTCTCGCATGCGAGGTTGGCTGCTTCTGACGATGGCTCTCTTGGCGCCCACCTCGTGGGCGGCACACGGTCTGGGCATGGGCTACGAGCCCAAGTACCCGGCGTCCTTCAAGAATTTCGACTACGTGAACCCCGACGCCCCCAAGGGCGGCGACCTGGTCCTGTCGTCCAGCGGGAGCTTCGACAAGCTCAATCCGTTCACGCTCAGGGGTGTGCCGCCGGTGGGCATGGGCTACAGCTCCAACGGTTTCGTGTTTTCCGAGTACGGCCTGGTCTTCGACTCGCTGATGACGCCCAGCGAGGATGAACCCTTCTCCAACTACGGCCTGCTCGCCGAGGACGTTCAGCTGGCGCCGGACCGCCTGAGCGTCACCTTCCGCCTGAACCCGAAAGCGAAGTTCTCCGACGGTTCCCCTGTGCTCGCGAAGGACGTGAAGTACTCCTTCGACACCCTGATGAGCAAGCAGGCCGGCCCGACCTTCCGCTCCTACTGGGTGGACATCAAGGACGCCGTGGTGGTCGGGGAGCGCACGATCCGCTTCGATTTCAAGCGCCAGAACTCCGAGTTGCACATGATCATCGGCCAGTTGCCGGTGTTCTCCAGCGCCTGGGGCAAGGGCAAGCCCTTCGACCAGATCGTGAGCGAGCCGCCGATCGCCAGCGGGCCCTACGTGGTGGACAAGGTCGATTTCGGCAAGTACATCTCGTACCGCCGGCGGACGGACTACTGGGCCGCCGATCTGCCGGTACGCAAGGGCATGTTCAATTTCGGCTCGGTGTCCTACCAGTACTTCAAGGACAAGCTCGGCGAGGAAGAGTCGCTCAAGGCCGGCTCGCTGGACGCGATGGAAGAGGGCTCGATCATCGCCTGGGTGCGTCGCTACAAGGGCCGCCGCTTCGACTCCGGCGAGCTGATCAAGGAAGAGATCTCGCACCGCCGCTTCACCGGCATGCAGGGCCTGGTGCCCAACCTGCGGCAGCCCCGCTTCCAGGACATGCGCGTGCGTCAGGCACTCGCGCTGGCCTTCGACTTCGACTGGCTCAACCAGCATCTGTTCTATGGGCGCCGGGCGCGCACCACGAGCTACTTCCAGAACAGTGACGACCTGATGGCGCAGCCCGATGTCACTCCGGAAGAGCAGGCGCTCATGGATCACCTGAAAAACAGGCAGCGCTACATCGACAACACCAGGGGCGAGCTGCCGCGCCCGGCCGCAAGCGGAGACACGGCCGAGGGCCTGCGCCGCAACCTCGTGCGCGCGCAGGAACTGCTGCGGGAGGCGGGCTGGACCTACAGGAACGGCGCCCTGCGCGACAAGGACGGCACGCCCTTCGTCATCAACTTCGACATCGCGGATCGAAGCTCGGGCGTGGTGCTCGCGCCTTACGCGCGCAACCTCGCCAAGCTCGGGATCACGCTCGACTACCGCCTTCGCGATCCGAGCCTGCTGAAGAAGAAGCAGGACGACCTCGAGTTCGACATGGCCATCAACATCGCCGGTGGCTCGTCGAGCCCGGGCAACGAGCTCTTCGACGACTTCGGCTCCAAGTCGGCCAACGAGAAGGGCAGCCAAAACCTTGGCGGCATCAGCGATCCGGTGATCGATGAGATCCTGGAGGTGATCGTCAACTCCCCCGACCGCAAGTCGCTTGCCGCTGGCGCGCGCTTGCTGGACCGTTACTTGCTCCACCAGAACTACGTGATCCCGATGTACTACGGCAAGCAGTATTTCATTGCCCACAAGCGCAAGCTGCGCCGGCCGGAGGCCCCGCTGCCGCAGCGCCTGCTCGCCGGCTCGGCGATGCTGACGATGTGGTGGATCGACCCCGCCGCGAAGTAGCCGGGCGGACGGACCAGCAACCCATAAGCAAACCGAGACACGAGCAGACCAGACCGCATGGCCGCCTACCTCCTCAGACGCCTTCTGCTGATCATTCCCACGCTGTTCGGGGTGCTGCTGATCAATTTCATCATTGTCCAGTTCGTTCCGGGCGGCCCCGCCGAGCAACTGCTGTCGCAGCTGACGAACAAGGAGAACCGCATCTCCGGCGGTCCCGCCGGGCGCGCCCTCGATGCCAGGCAGGTGGCGGAAATCAAGGCGCTCTATGGCTTCGACAAACCGGCGCCGGAGCGTTTCTGGCAGATGCTCAAGCAGTTCGCCAGCTTCGACCTGGGCAAGAGCTTCTTCCAGAGCAAGGACGTATGGCAGCTCATCAAGGAGAAGCTGCCAGTCTCCATCAGCCTCGGGCTCTGGACCTTCTTCATCAGCTACCTCATAGCGGTGCCGCTCGGCGTGGCAAAGGCGGTGCGCGCTGGTTCGCGCTTCGACTTCCTGACCACGCTTCTGGTGCTGGTCGGCTATGCCATTCCGGGCTTCGTGCTGGGCGTGGCGCTACTGGTGATCTTCGGCGGCCAGCTCCAGTGGTTCCCGTTGCGCGGGCTGACCTCGCCGAACTGGGAGTCGCTGAGCTGGGGCGCGCGAATCGTCGATTACCTGTGGCATATCACCCTGCCGGTCACGGCGATGGTGCTCGGCAGCTTCGCGATCACCGCGATGCTCACCAAGAATTCCTTCCTGGAGGAAATCCGCAAGCAGTACGTGCTGACGGCGCGCGCAAAGGGGCTGGCCGAGCGCCAGGTCCTGTGGAAGCACGTGCTGCGCAATGCGCTGATTCCGATCATCACTGGCTTCCCGGCGGCGTTCATCGGCGCCTTCTTTGCGGGTGCGCTCCTGATCGAGACGCTGTTCTCGCTCGACGGCATGGGCCTTCTGAGCTACGAGAGCGTTCTGCGGCGCGACTACCCGGTGTTCCTGGGCACGCTCTATCTGTTCACGCTGATCGGACTGGTGACCAAGCTCATCTCCGATCTCTGCTATGTCTGGGTCGATCCGAGGGTGAAGTTTGACTGACAAGAAGAACGAAGCACCCGCCGTGGTGTCGGTGAGCCCGGGGCGCCGCGCCTGGCGCCGCTTTCGCCGCAATCCGCTCGGGTTCTGGAGCCTGGTGATCTTCTCGGCGCTTGTGGTGCTGAGCCTTTTCGCCGACGTGCTGTCCACCGACAAGCCGCTCATCGTGCGCTACGAGGGGCAGACCTATTTCCCTGTACTGCGCGACTATTCCGAGAAAACCTTCGGCGGCGATTTCGAGACGCCGACCGACTACCTCGATCCATTCATCGAGCAGCGCATTACGCAGGGCGGCAACTGGGCGATCTACGCGCCCAACCGCTACGGTCCCAGCACGCTCAACTACTTCTCGAAGCCGCCGAACCCCGCGGCGCCCTCGGGCGAAAACCTGCTCGGCACGGACGAGCGGGGGCGTGACCTGCTGGCGCAGCTGATCTACGGTTTCCGCGTGAGCGTGCTGTTCGCGCTGGCGCTCACGGTGATCGGCGTGGTGCTGGGCGTTGCGACCGGCGCGGTACAGGGCTTCTTCGGTGGCAAGACCGATTTGACCTTCCAGCGACTGATCGAGATATGGAGCGCGATGCCGGAGCTGTACCTGCTGATCATCTTCAGCGCGATCTTCACGCCCAGCGTGGCGCTGCTGCTGATTTTGCTGAGCCTGTTCGGCTGGATGGGGCTGTCCGACTACGTTCGTGCCGAGTTCCTGCGCAACCGGCAGATGGACTACGTGCGCGCGGCAAGGGCGCTCGGCGTGGGCAACCTGCAGATCATGTGGCGTCACATCCTTCCCAACAGCATGGTGCCGGTCGTTACCTTCCTGCCGTTTCGCATGAGCGCGGCGATCCTTGCGCTGACTTCGCTCGACTTCCTCGGGCTCGGCGTGCCGCCCGGTACGCCGTCGCTGGGCGAGTTGCTGAGCCAGGGCAAGGGCAACATCGATGCCTGGTGGATTTCGCTGTCGACCTTCGTTGTGCTGGTCGTCACGCTCATGCTGCTGACCTTCATGGGCGACGCCCTGCGCGACGCTCTCGATCCCCGGAAGGCCGATAAGTGATGAGCAGCGACGCACAACAATCCGCCGGCAATCGGCAGCCTCTTCTCGAAGTGGATGGCCTTCGCATCGCCTTCGGCGGCAAGGAGGTGGTGCACGGCATCGACTTCCGGATGGCCGCGGGCGAGAAGCTTGCGCTCGTCGGCGAATCGGGCTCGGGCAAGACCGTCACCGCACTGTCGCTACTGCGGCTGGTGCAGAACGCCGAGCTTTCGGGCAGCGCCCGGCTCTTCGGCAACGGGCAGAAGGAGCAGAAACAGCAGGCGTCGCGCGACCTGTTGTCGATCCCCGAGCGTCAACTGCGCGGCATCCGCGGCAAGGAGATCGCCATGATCTTCCAGGAGCCGATGACCGCGCTGAACGCGCTCTACACCGTGGGCGACCAGATCGCCGAGGTGCTCGAGCTGCACGAGGGCCTCTCGAAACGGGAGGCGCAGGCGGCGGCGGTCCAGCTGCTGGCCGATACGGGCATTCCCGAGCCGGCGCGGCGGGCCAGGGCGTTTCCGCACCAGCTCTCGGGAGGCCAGCGCCAGCGCGCGATGATCGCCATGGCGCTCGCCTGCAAGCCGCGCCTGCTGCTGGCCGACGAGCCGACCACCGCACTCGACGTGACCGTGCGCGCGCAGATCCTCGACCTGCTCGCCGACCTCCAGCGCAAGCACGGCATGGCGGTGCTGCTCATCACGCACGACCTGAACCTGGTGCGCCGCTTCGCCGATCGCGTGGTGGTCATGGAAGGCGGCCGCATCGTCGAGCATGGCCGGGTGGCCTCGGTGTTCGAGGCGCCGCAGCATCCCTACACGCGCAAGCTGATCGACAGCCATCCCGAGCGTGACGTGGCAGCCGTGGCCGTGAACGCCGGCACGTCGCCGCTGATCGAGGCGAAGGCGCTGCGCGTGAGCTATCCGGTGCCGAAACCGGGTTTTGCCGGCTGGTTCGGCAAGGGCGAATTCGTGGCGGTGCAGGGCGCCGATTTCCGCATCGCGCCCGGCGAGACGCTGGGCGTGGTCGGCGAGTCGGGCTCGGGCAAATCGACACTGGCGCTGGCAGCGCTGGGATTGCTGAAGCACAAGGGCGCGCTCACGGTCGTCGGCAAGGGCTGGGCGATGGACCGGGCCTCCGACCTGGCGCTGCGCCGGGTGATGCAGGTGGTGTTCCAGGATCCGTTCTCCTCGCTTTCTCCGCGCATGACGGTGGAGCAGATCGTGGGCGAAGGGCTGCGGGTGCATGCGCCGGAGCTGGGAGTCGAGGCGCGCCGCGCGCGTGCGCTGGCCGCGCTGGCCGACGTCGGCCTGACGGAGGCGCAGTTTCCGGCGCTGCTTGATCGCTATCCGCACGAGTTCTCGGGCGGGCAGCGGCAGCGGCTGGCGATCGCCCGGGCGCTGATCGTCGATCCGCAACTCCTGGTGCTCGACGAGCCCACGAGCGCGCTCGACGTCACGATCCAGAAGCAGGTGCTGGGCCTGCTGCAGCGGCTGCAGCGTGAGCGGGGGTTGAGCTACCTGCTGATCACGCACGACGTGGAGGTGATCCGTGCGATGGCGCACAACGTCATCGTGATGAAGGACGGCGCCATCCTCGAAACCGGGCGGGTCGAACAGGTGCTGGACGCGCCCGAGCACCCCTATACGAAGAAGCTGGTGGCCGCCGCGCTGCTGGAATAAGACGGAGACTGCAAGAAGAATGTCGGAAATCGGACGTGACCGGCGCGGTGCATGGCGCGCGGCGCTTGCCTGCATGGTCACCCTCGCGGTGGCGATGGGCCTGGGGCGCTTCGCCTTCACGCCCATGCTGCCCATCATGCTGCACGAAGGAAAGCTCGAGTTGGCTGCCGGCGGGGTGCTGGCGTCGCTCAACTACCTGGGCTACTTCCTCGGCGCCGTGAGCTGCGCGGCGATCGGCATCAAGGCATCGAGCATGGTGCGCGGCGGCCTGCTGGCCACGGCCGCGCTGCTGGTGGGCATGGGGCTGCTGCACAGCTTCGCGAGTTGGGGCGTGTTGCGCACGGCGGCGGGCGTGATGAGCGCCTGGGTCTTCGTCTTCGCCTCGGGCTGGGGGCTGCGCCGGCTGGCGGAGACGAATGCGCCGACGCTGGCCGGAGTGATCTATACGGGGCCGGGGATAGGCATCGCCATGACCGGGCTGCTGGGCGGTGCGCTGGGGCGGTGGGGCTCGGACGCGGGCTGGATCGGGCTGGGCATCCTCGCGGTGGTGCTGATCGCCCTGATCTGGCGGGTGTTCGACGACGGCGAAATTGCGCCGGCCGGCGGTGCGGCGGCTCCGGCGCCGGCTGCGGCGGCCCGCATTGCCGGGCCGGACGACCGCAGCGACGCGATCTGGCTGGTCGTGCTCTACGGACTGGCGGGCTTCGGCTACATCATCACGGCCACTTTCCTGCCGGTGATCGCCCGGCAGGCGCTGCCGGGGTCGTCCTGGCCGGATTTCTTCTGGCCGCTGTTCGGGGCGGCCATCATTCCGGGCGCGTTGATCGGCGCCCGTGCCCCTGCGCATTGGGACAACCGGCTGCTGCTGGCTGTGGCCTACGCGCTGCAGGCGCTGGGCGTGGTGCTTTCGGTGGCATGGCCCAGCATTCCTGGGTTCGCTCTGGGCAGCCTGCTGTTGGGCATGCCGTTCACCGCCATCACTCTTTTTGCGATGCGGGATGCGCGCCGGCTGCGCGGCAACGCGGCGGCGGGGCTGATCGGCTATGCGACGGCCTCGTACGGGGTGGGGCAGATCGTCGGGCCGCTGTTCGCCGCGCCGCTGGCGCAGCGGACCGGGTCGTTCCAATTGCCCTTGCTGGTTGCGGCGGCTGCGTTGGCGCTCGGGGCGGTGCTATTCGCCTTCGTCTGGTTCAAATCGCGCCGCGCGGCCGTGGGGCCCCCCCAATAGCGTGTCAGGGCGCTTGGAAGCCCTTCATTAATTGCGCAAATAGCATATAATTCGAGGCTCACGACCAAACGGGCGGGTACCAACCGCCCGTTTTTTTTGGTCCATCCATTCCGGGCTTTCATTCATGGCTATCTGGCATCCGTGGCGGGCGGATGGCAGGGCCGGGCATTTAAAAAGGCACTTTCGAACACGTGGCATTGCAGCAAGTAGTGGAACAAACCGTGGCCGGCCTCGGCTACGACCTGGTCGAGATCGAACGTTCGGCCGGGGGATTGCTGCGCGTGACGATTGATTTGCCCTGGAAAGCCCCCACCTCCGAAGCTGTGGCCGCAGGGCTGCCGGAACCTTTCGTCACGGTCGAGGACTGCGAAAAGGTCACGCGCCAGCTGCAATTCGCGCTCGAGGTCGATGGCGTCGATTACAAGCGGCTCGAGGTGTCCTCGCCGGGTATTGACCGGCCGCTTCGCAATGAGCAGGATTTCGAGCGTTTCGTGGGCGAGGTGATCGACATCACGCTCAAGGCGCCGATGGGCGCCGCCGCGGCCGGCCAGGTGGCGGCCAACCGCAAGAAGTTTCGCGGCACGCTGGAGCGGGCCGCACAGGTAGAGGGCGCCGGCGCCCCGGGCTGGCAGATCGTCTGGAGCGATGCGCCCGAGCCCAAGCCGGGTCAAAAAGTGAGCAAGAAGCGCGCGCCCGCAACGCTGCAGGCGCTCGGCTTCGCGCTGGACGAGCTGCGCGAGGCGCGGCTCGCGCCAATTGTGGATTTCAAGGGCCGCAAGGCCAGAACCCAGCCGGGTTTTTCGGATATTGACGACGGAACGCAGGTTCCGGACTGACCAGAGGAGTGGTGGCATGAATCGCGAAATGTTGATGTTGGTGGATGCGATCTCGCGCGAGAAGAACGTCGAGCGCGACGTGGTCTTCGGCGCGGTCGAGTCCGCGCTGGCGCAGGCCACCAAGAAGCTCCATCAGGGCGATGTGGACATCCGCGTCTCGGTCGATCGCGACAGCGGCGACTACGAAACCTTCCGCCGCTGGCACGTCGTGCCCGACGAGGCCGGCCTGCAGCTGCCCGACCAGGAAATCCTGCTGTTCGAAGCCAAGGAAGAAATGCCCGACATCGAGGTCGGCGAGTACATCGAGGAGGCCGTCGACTCGGTGCCCATCGGCCGCATCGGCGCCATGGCCGCCAAGCAGGTGATCCTGCAGAAGATCCGTGACGCGGAGCGCGAAATGCTGCTCAACGACTTCATGTCGCGCGGCGACAAGATCTTCGTCGGCACCGTCAAGCGCCTGGACAAGGGCGACATCATCGTCGAGGCCGGCCGCGTCGAAGGCCGTCTGCGCCGCAGCGAAATGATCGCCAAGGAGAACCTGCGCAACGGCGACCGCGTGCGCGCCATGATCATGGAGGTCGACCTGACGCTGCGCGGCGCGCCGATCATCCTGTCGCGCTCGGCGCCCGAGTTCATGATCGAGCTGTTCCGCCAGGAAGTGCCCGAGATCGAGCAGGGCCTGCTCGAAATCAAGAGCTGCGCCCGCGACCCGGGCTCGCGCGCCAAGATCGCCGTGCTCTCGCACGACAAGCGCGTCGACCCGATCGGCACCTGCGTCGGCGTGCGCGGCACCCGCGTCAACGCCGTGACCAACGAACTGGCCGGCGAGCGCGTGGACATCGTCCTGTGGAGCGAAGACCCCGCCCAGTTCGTGATCGGTGCGCTGGCTCCGGCCAACGTGTCGTCGATCGTGGTCGACGAAGAGAAGCACGCCATGGACGTGGTGGTCGACGAGGAGAACCTCGCCATCGCCATCGGCCGCGGCGGCCAGAACGTGCGCCTGGCTTCCGACCTTACCGGCTGGAAGATCAACATCATGGACGCCAACGAGTCGGCCCAGAAGCAGGCGAGCGAAACCGACGCCAGCCGCAAGCTCTTCATGGAGAAGCTCGACGTCGACGAGGAGATCGCCGACATCCTCATCTCGGAAGGCTTCAACAGCCTCGAGGAAGTGGCCTATGTGCCGATCTCCGAGATGCTGGAGATCGAGGCGTTCGACGAAGACACCATCAACGAGCTGCGCGCGCGTGCCAAGGATGCGCTGCTGACCATGGAGATCGCCAAGGAAGAGGGCGTCGAGTCGCAGTCCGCGGTGTCGCAGGACCTGCGCGACCTCGAAGGCCTGAACCCCGAGCTGATTCCCAAGCTGCACGAAGCGGGCGTGAACACCCGTGACGACCTTGCCGACCTCGCGGTCGATGAACTCACCGAGATCACCGGCCAGAGCGCCGATGACGCCAAAGCCCTCATCTTGAAGGCCCGCGAACACTGGTTCGCCGGCCAAGAGTGACGGTCATGGAGGCACGAAACCAATATGTCCAGTACCACTGTCGCCGAGTTCGCGAACGAGCTCAAGAAGACTCCCGAAACCTTGCTTGACCAGCTCAAGAGCGCAGGCGTGCCCAAGGCTTCCGCCGCCGACGCCCTCACCGAGGCCGACAAGCAGCGCCTGCTCGGCCACCTGAAGGCCAGCCACGGCACTGTCGAGCCCGAGCGCAAGAAGATCACGCTGACCAAGAAGTCGACCAGCGAGATCAAGCAGGCCGACTCCACCGGCCGCGCCCGCACCATCCAGGTCGAGGTGCGCAAGAAGCGCACCTTCATCCAGCGCGACGACGGCCACCTGGCCGCCGCCTCCGAGACGACGCCTGCCGCCGTCGAGGCGCCCGCTGCGGCTCCCGCGGCCCCTCGCATCGACGAGGCCGAACTGGCCCGCCGCGAGGAAGAGGCACGCCGCCAGGCCGAACTGATCCGCCGCCAAGAAGAAGAACTGGCCGAGAAGCGCCGCCAGCGCGAGGAGGCCGAGGCACGCGAACGCGAGCAGGCCGAGAAGGCTGAAAAAGCCGAGCAGGAAGCTGCGCGCGCCGCCGCCGAAGCAGCCGAGAAGAAGGCTGCCGCTGCGGCCGCGGCTGCTGCTGCCGCCGCCAAACCGGTCGCTGCCCCTGCGCCTGCGGCTGCCGCGGTCAATGCTGCCGCCGATGCTGCTGCTGCCGAAAAGGCAGCAGCCGAGCAGAAGGCCGCCCAGGCCAAGGAAGACGCGAAGGCCAAGGCCGCCGCCGAATCCAAGGCCCGCGCCGAGGAAGAAGCCGCGCGCGCCCGCGATCTGGACGAGCGCCGCCGCAAGGCCCTGGCCGAGGCCGAGGCCATCCGCGCCATGATGAACGCGCCTGCCCGCGTGCTGGTGCCGCACAAGGCGCCCGAGAAGCCGCAGGCCGAAAAGGCTGGTGGCGTCAAGGGCACGCTGCACAAGCCGACCGCTCCGGCAGCGCGCGCGGGTGCGCCCGCGGCTCCTGGCGCTGCAGCGGCTCCCGCCGCGCCCGGCAGCGGCAAGGAAGTCAAGTCCGCGAAGCTCTCGTCGAGCTGGGCTGGCGATCCGGCCAAGAAGAAGGAAATCAAGACCCGCGGCGACGCCAGCGGCGGCGTGGGCCGCAGCAACTGGCGCGGTGGCCCGCGCGGCCGCCGTGGCAACGACCGCGGAGGCCATGAAGAGCAGCACGTGCCGGCCGCACCGGTCGAGGCACGCGTGCTCGAAGTGCACGTGCCCGAAACCATCACCGTGGCCGAACTGGCGCACAAGATGGCCGTCAAGGCGCAGGAAGTCATCAAGCAGCTGATGAAGCTGGGCCAGATGGCGACCATCAACCAGTCGCTCGACCAGGACACCGCCATGATCCTGGTGGAGGAAATGGGCCACAACGCGGTGGTCGCCGCGCTGGACGACCCCGAAGCCTTCACCGACGAGGACGTGTCGGCGCAGATCGCCGAGCCGCTGCCGCGCGCTCCGGTCGTGACCGTCATGGGTCACGTCGACCACGGCAAGACCTCGCTGCTGGACTACATCCGCCGCGCCAAGGTCGCCGCGGGCGAAGCCGGCGGCATCACGCAGCACATCGGCGCCTACCACGTGGAAACCGAACGCGGCATGGTGTCGTTCCTCGACACCCCGGGTCACGAGGCCTTCACGGCCATGCGTGCCCGCGGCGCGCAGGCAACCGACATCGTGATCCTGGTGGTGGCGGCCGACGACGGCGTCATGCCCCAGACCAAGGAAGCCATCAAGCACGCGAAGGCTGCTGGTGTGCCGATCGTGGTCGCGATCAACAAGATCGACAAGCCCGATGCCAACCTGGACCGCGTGAAGCAGGAACTGGTGGCCGAGGAAGTCGTGCCCGAAGAGTACGGCGGCGACGTTCCGTTCGTCGGCGTGTCGGCCAAGACCGGCCAGGGCATCGACGACCTGCTCGAGCAGGTGCTGCTGCAGGCCGAAGTGCTGGAACTCAAGGCGCCGGTGGATGCCGCCGCCAAGGGCCTGGTCATCGAAGCCCAACTCGACAAGGGCCGCGGCCCGGTCGCCACCGTACTGGTGCAGTCCGGCACGCTGAAGACCGGCGACGTGGTGCTGGCCGGCTCGACCTACGGCCGCGTGCGCGCCATGCTGGACGAAGACGGCAAGCCGACCAAGTCCGCGGGTCCGTCGATCCCGGTCGAGATCCAGGGCCTGACCGAAGTGCCGCAGGCCGGCGACGAGTTCATGGTGATGGGCGACGAGCGCCGTGCGCGGGAAATCGCCACCTACCGTGCCGGCAAGTTCCGCAACACCAAGCTGGCGAAGGCCCAGGCCGCGAACCTGCAGAACATGTTCACCGACCTGTCGGCGGGCGAAGTGCAGACGCTGCGCATCATCATCAAGGCCGACGTGCAGGGCTCGCAGGAAGCGCTGTCGCAGTCGCTGCTCAAGCTGGCGACGGACGAGGTCAAGGTGCAGGTGGTCTACGCCGGCGTTGGCGGCATCAGCGAAAGCGACATCAACCTCGCCATCGCCTCGAAGGCGGTCGTGATCGGCTTCAACGTGCGCGCCGACGCCGGTGCGCGCAAGCTGGCCGAGAGCAACGGCGTGCAGCTGAACTACTACAGCATCATTTACGACGCCGTGGACGAGATCAAGGTCGCGATGTCGGGCATGCTGGCGCCGGAGCGCCGCGAGGAAATCATCGGCTCGGCCGAGATCCGCACGGTGTTCGTTGCCTCGAAGATCGGTACGGTCGCGGGTTCGTACATCACCTCGGGTTCTGTCAACCGCAGTGCGCATTTCCGCCTGCTGCGCGACAACGTGGTGATCTACACCGGCGAGATCGACTCGCTCAAGCGCATGAAGGACGACGTGCGCGAAGTCCGCGAAGGCTTCGAGTGCGGTATCAAGCTCAAGAACTTCAACGACATCAAAGAGGGCGATCAGCTCGAATTCTTCGAGATCAAGGAGATCGCTCGCACGCTGTAAAGCGCGCCGCGATATCGGGCTCATTGCCGCGTTGCAGCCGTCTTGCCGTACTGAAGTACTGTCTGCGACGGCGCGCCTTGCACTGAGCCCGATCTCGCGACGCTAGTGATTTATCAAATGCCCAAGAAAAAAGCAGCCGCTCCCAACCGCGCCTTCAAGGTCGCCGACCAGATCCAGCGTGATCTGACGGAGTTGATCGCGCGCGAGTTGAAGGACCCGCGCGTGGGCATGGTCACGCTCCAGGCCGTCGAGGTCACGCCCGACTACGCGCATGCGAAGGTGTTCTTCAGCCTGCTCACGGGCGACGTGGCCGAAACGACCGAGGCTCTGAACCAGGCCGCAGGCTTCCTGCGCAACGGCTTGTTCAAGCGCCTGCATATCCACACCGTGCCGACGCTGCACTTCGTGTTCGACCGCACCACCGAGCGTGCGGCCGACATGAACGCGCTCATCGCACAAGCCGTCGCTTCGCGCTCGAAAGACGACTAGCCATGAACGCGCCACGCACAAGGGTGCAGCGGCGCCCTGTGCATGGGGTGTTGTTGCTCGACAAGCCGCTGGGTTTCTCCAGCAACCAGGCCTTGCAGAAAGCCAAGTGGCTGCTGCGCGCCGAGAAGGCGGGCCATACCGGCACGCTCGACCCGCTGGCCACCGGCGTACTTCCGCTGTGCTTCGGCGCCGCCACCAAGTTCAGCCAGCTGCACCTGGACGCCGACAAGACCTACGTGGCCACGGCACGCCTTGGCGTGAAGACGTCCACCGGCGATGCCGAGGGCGAGGTTGTTTCCCGGCGCCCGGTCCATGTCACCCCTGAGGACCTGGCACGCGTTGAGGCGCAGTTCACCGGTCCGATCCGCCAGGTGCCGCCGATGCACAGCGCGCTCAAGAAAGACGGCAAGGCGCTGTACGAGTACGCCCGCGAAGGCGTGGAGGTCGAGCGGGCGCCGCGCGACGTGGTCATCCACAAACTCGAGATCCGGGTGATCGACGCCGACACCGTCCGCATCCTCGCGTCCGTCAGCAAGGGCACCTACATCCGCACGCTCGGCGAAGACATCGGCGAGGCGCTCGGCTGCGGCGCGCACCTGAGCTCGCTGCGGCGCGTCGCGACCGGCGGCTTCGCCGAGGCCCAGTGCGTCACCATCGAGGCGCTGGAGGCCATGGACGAGGAGGAGCGCCTCGCGCAGCTCCTGCCGGCCGAATCGCTCGTGGGCGGCCACAGCCGCGTCACGCTGGGCACGGAAGATGCGGCACGCTTTCTTTCGGGCCTGCGCCGCCGCGGGGCTGGGCCGATGCGGACGAGGTGGCCGTCTTCGGCGCCCAGCCGCCGGCTTTTCTCGGCACGGCCCACGTCAAGGCCGGCGAACTGATTCCGGGGCGCTTGCTGAACCCCATCGAAATCCAGCAAATTCTTTTGAACGCACAACAGACCGAAGCGACACCATGAGTACCAAGCAAATCCGCAATATCGCCATCATTGCCCACGTTGACCATGGCAAGACCACGATGGTCGACCAGTTGCTGCGCCAGTCGGGCACCTTCGCCGAGCACGAAAAAGTGGTCGACACCGTGATGGACAACAACGCGATCGAAAAGGAACGCGGCATCACTATCCTGGCCAAGAACTGCGCCGTGAGCTGGAAGGGCACCCACATCAACATCGTCGACACCCCCGGCCACGCGGACTTCGGCGGCGAGGTGGAGCGCGCTCTCTCGATGGTCGACGGCGTGCTGCTGCTCATCGACGCCCAGGAAGGCCCGATGCCGCAGACCCGCTTCGTGACCAAGAAGGCGCTGGCGCTGGGCCTGAAGCCCATCGTGGTGGTGAACAAGGTCGACAAGCCGGGCGCCAACCCCGACAAGGTGGTCAACGCCGCCTTCGATCTGTTCGACAAGCTCGGCGCGACCGACGAACAGCTCGACTTCCCGGTGGTGTACGCCTCGGGCATCAACGGCTGGTCCTCGCTGGAAGAAGGCGCGCAGGGCGAGCAGTGGGGCCCCGACATGTCGGCCCTGTTCGACACCATCCTGAAGCACGTGCCCTCGCAGAAGGGCGACCCGGCCGCGCCGCTGCAGCTGCAGATTTCCGCGCTCGACTTCTCGACCTTCGTCGGCCGCATCGGCGTGGGCCGCATCAGCCAGGGCACGCTCAAGCCCATGATGGACGTGCTGGTCATGGAAGGCCCCGATGGCAAGACCATCAAGGGCCGCGTGAACCAGGTGCTGACCTTCCAGGGCCTGGACCGCGTGCAGGCCACCGAAGCCGGTCCGGGCGAGATCGTGCTGATCAACGCATTGCCGACATCGGCATCGGCGTGACCGTCACCGACCCGGCCAACCCGGCTCCTCTGCCGATGCTGAAGGTCGACGAGCCGACGCTGACGATGAACTTCTGCGTCAACACCAGCCCGCTGGCCGGCCGCGAAGGCAAGTACGTCACCAGCCGCCAGATCTGGGACCGCCTGCAGAAGGAACTGCAGCACAACGTCGCTCTGCGCGTGAACGAGACCAGCGAAGAGGGCGTGTTCGAAGTGATGGGCCGCGGCGAACTGCACCTGACCATCCTGCTGGAGAACATGCGCCGCGAAGGCTACGAAATGGCCGTGTCCAAGCCGCGCGTGGTGTTCCGCGAAATCGACGGCGAGCGCCATGAGCCGATCGAGCTGGTGACGGCCGACATCGAGGAAGGCCACCAGGGCGGCGTGATGCAGGCACTGGGCGAGCGAAAGGGCGAACTGGTCAACATGGAACCGGACGGCCGCGGCCGCGTGCGCCTCGAATACCGCATTCCGGCGCGCGGCCTGATCGGCTTCACGAACGAGTTCCTGAACCTCACGCGCGGCTCGGGCCTCATCAGCAACATCTTCGACAGCTACGAGCCGCACAAGGGCGACATCGGCGGCCGCAAGAACGGCGTGCTGATCTCGATGGACGACGGTGAAATCTTCACCTACGCGCTGGGCAAGCTGGACGACCGCGGCCGCATGTTCGTGAAGGCGAACGACCCGGTGTATGAAGGCATGATCGTCGGCATCCACAGCCGCGACAACGACCTGGTGGTGAACGCCACGCGCACCAAGCAGCTGACGAACTTCCGCGTCTCGGGCAAGGAAGACGCGGTCAAGATCACGCCCCCGATCGAACTCACGCTCGAATACGGCGTGGAATTCATCGAGGACGACGAGCTGGTCGAGATCACGCCCAAGAGCGTGCGCCTGCGCAAGCGCTTCCTGAAGGAGCACGAGCGCAAGCGCGCCAGCCGCGACCTGATGCAGGGCTGAGATCGAACGGCCGCTCGCAAGGCACTGTTCTTTTTCTTCTCTCTCCATGCGCCTGACGCACGGCGGCGCCGTCTGGCTGATGGTCGTCGTGACCCTGATGTGGGGCACGGCGGGCGTCGTCACGCGGCATCTGACGCAGGCGCACAGCTTCGAGATCACCTTCTGGCGCAGCCTCTTCACGACGCTGGCGCTGCTGGTGATCCTGCCGCTTTGGCGCGGACGCGCCGTGTTCTCCCAATTGCGCCGCGGCGGGCGCGAGATCTGGATCTCCGGCGCGTGCTGGGCCGTGATGTTCACGGCCTTCATGGTCGCGCTCACGCTGGCTTCGACGGCCAGCGTGCTGGTCACCATGTCGCTCGGGCCGCTGTTCACGGCGCTGGCGGCGCGATTCTTCATTGGGCACCGGCTGCCGGCGCGTACCTGGCTGGCCATCGTGGTCGCGGGGGCGGGCATCGGCTGGATGTATGGCACGCAGCTGATGGCAGGCGGTGGCGGGTCGCTGGCCGGCACGCTGCTTGCGCTGTGCGTACCGCTGGCGGGCGCGGCGAACTGGACCGTGGTTCAGCACGCTCAGGCCAAGGGGCACAAGATTGACCTGGTGCCGGCGGTGCTCATCGGCGCGGTGATCACGGCGCTCTTCACGCTCCCGTTGGCGTGGCCGTTCCGGGCCGGCGCGCATGATCTCGGGCTGCTGGCTTTCCTGGGCGTGTTCCAGCTCGCCATTCCGTGCGTGCTCTCGGTGCTGTGCGCCCAGGTGCTGAAGGCGCCCGAGGTCGCGCTGCTGGCCTTGCTGGAAGTGATCTTCGGCATCGCGCTGGCCTGGATCGGTGCAGGCGAACAACCCGCGCCAAGCGTGCTGGCCGGCGGCGCGCTGGTGATCGGCGCCCTTGTGTTCAACGAGCTCCTGGCGCTGCGCGGACGGCGCACCGCCGTTGCCGACACCGCGGTGCCGGGCGCGCACTGACTTTTTTCGCTACTGCCGCAGGCTTGGATTCGGCACGCCGATGCTGCCCATGCGCGCCTCGAGCACCTTGCGCATGAAGGTCTGGGCGAAATCGTCGCCCACGCGCCAGCCGCCGTTGTCGTCTTCCACGAAGGTGAATTCACCCTTGACCGGCAGCGAGCTGTCGCTGCCGGAAAGAGCGCTCATCAGGCTGTCGTTGTATTCGACGACCAGCGGGCAGGCATGGCCCGTGCCGTCCTCCAGCTTTCGGCAGGGGCCGGTGGGCTCAATCTCGGCAATCGCGCGCGAACGGTTGGGGTCCTTGCGCACGAGGCCGGAGTCGGTGCGCGGGCGCATGCGCGCGGCCGAGGCCATCCGCGCGGCGCCGAGCGGCGCCGCGCCTTCGCGGAAAGCCTTTTCCATCGCCTCGCGGCCGATGGGCTCGGCGTTGTAGAGCGGCCGGCCGTCGGCGTCGAGATTCCCGAAGCGGGCCTCGACGATGGCCACATCCGCGCCTCGCACCACCATGTCGTCGCCCTTCGGTTCGGTGGGGCCGATGGTGTAGGCCATCGGCTCCCTGCTGTCGCCCTGGGTCATGACCGCGGTGCAGCCGCGGATGCGCTCCGGCTTGCGGTAGCCGACTTCGCGCATGCCGCCGACGGTGGGCGTTTCGATCACGGCTCCCGCGTCGGGATCGAGGCGGCGCATGCGCACGTCCATGCTCACGCGGCGCATGAGGCTGTCGAGCGTCTTTCGGGTGGACGCGGCATCGCAGGCGGGCACGCTGGCCGGAGCGAAGGCATACCAGCCGATCCCGCCGCCGATCACCGCCACCGCTACGGCGAACTTCAGCGCGCCGATGCGGCTGGTGCGTTTCTGGCGCGCTTGCCATGCCTTCACGGCCTGCTCGTCCGCCTCGATGAGTGCCTGCGCGCCGGCCACGATGCGCACGCGCTCGACGGCCGTGGCAAAGGCCGGCTCGGCCGCGACCTGGGCACGCAGGGCGTCGAAGCGCTCTCTTTCGAGCGGACCTTCCGTGGCCAGCCAGGCCAGCGTGGCGATGGGGGAGGCGGGCACGGTGCCCACGACGGGCGTTTCTATCAGCGCCATGTCGCGCGTCTCGGCGTCGATCAGGGAGTCCTTGCAGAGCGATTCGACGGCTTCGTGCGTGATTCCCTGTTCCGCGAGTTCGAAGAGGTCGTCGGCGTCGATGGCTGTGTCGGTGGCGTCGTCCCAGTGCGGGGCGTCCTCGTCGATACGGTCGACCGCGGCGTTCTGTTCTGCCTCGGTGACGAGGCCGCGCACGCGCATCCATGCCAGTGCATGGGCCGGGCTCGGCAGCGGAGGGAGTGCGGCGGTCTCGGGGTGGGCGAGCACGGCGCCGTGCTGCGCATCGCTGATCAGGCCATGGTTCAGCAGGGCGCGGAACGCGTCCGGATTGGCGTCGGGAGTCATGCGGGGATTCTGCCGTGTGCGGCGCCGGCCCCGTACCGGGGGAACCGGCAAGAAAAACGCCGGCGGGAGCCGGCGTTTGCAAGTCGAGCCTGAAGTCGATCAGGGACGGGCGATCTTCCAGGCGCCGTTCGCGAAGCCGTCGCCGGTCTTGTCGCCTGGCTTGGCGTCCTTGGCCCAGTAGTACAGCGGCCAGCCCTTGTAGGCCCACTGGCGCTTGCCGTCTTCGCGAATGATGATGGTGTAGCCACCGATGGGCTTTGCGGTGTCGGCCACGCCCAGCGGAGGCCAGTTGGCGGCGCATTGGCCGTTGCAGGCGGAGGTGCCGGCACCGGCGGTGTCCTTGGTGAAGGTGTACAGCGTCATT
This sequence comes from Variovorax sp. V15, assembly GCF_041154425.1. NCBI lineage: Bacteria > Pseudomonadati > Pseudomonadota > Betaproteobacteria > Burkholderiales > Comamonadaceae > Variovorax > Variovorax sp. V15. The sequence continues at coordinate 3,525,280 of NZ_AP028659.1, read as the reverse complement.
CCGTTCGGCCCGACCAGCACGCCGTCGGCGGTGCGGGTGGGCGTGTCGGGTGCGCTTGCGGTCTTGTTGGACATGCTGCCGCAGCCGGCAAGCAGGGCCGCCGCGAGGATCGAGGCGCTGAGCAATTTCATGCAGTTTCTCCTTCGGTTGAAAAATCGCGAAAACCAGGGCCGGCGGCGAAGCACCGGACGAGGGGGATGCGCGAGCCGGCAGTTTATGCGGTCATCAAGACAGATCGCGGTAGGCCAGCGTCGCAAGTTTGAGCAAAAGGTCGCGCGGCAGCTTGCCGGCGATGGCGTAGCCGAAGCCCTGGTCCACCCAGTAGAAGCTCGGCACGGGGCCCTCGGAGGCAAAGCGGAAGGCGGTTTCGTTGCCGACGGGGCCGCCGGCGGCACGTGCGTCGAGGGTGCCGACGTAGAGCGTCACGCGCTCGCCGGCGGCATCCTCGAACATGAACTGCGCGCGCGCGCCGGTCTCGCCGGGCAGCAGGCGGCCGCCGACCAGCGTGTAGCCCTGGCTGGAGAGATCGGGCACCTTCAGCGGCCGGTCGAGGCGCCTGGAGAGCCACTGGACCAGGTGCTGCTGCTCGGACGCGGCCACTTCGACGGGGTGCCGTTTTTCGGGCGCATAGACGGCATGGGCCACCGAGGCGTCGTGCACGAATTCGCGCAGGGCCGGCGCTCGGGCCAACTGCGCGCCTGCGTGCGGCGCGGACCATCGGGCCCATTGCGCATTCCCGATCCAGCCGGCGGCGAAGGCCACCAGCAGGCCGGCAGCCAGGCCACCCCAGCGCATCCAGGAGCCGCCTGGGTTGCGATCGAGCGCGCCCATCAGCGGCGTGGGAATGGGCGTGTCGAGCAACTCGCCGTGCAGCCGGCGCAGCGCATCGCGCTGCGAATGCCACGCCGCGACCTTGGCGGCCACGGCGGGATCGCGCGCCATCGCAGCCTCGACCGCCTCGCGGCGATCGGGGGCCAACTGGCCGTCGACCCAGGCATGCAGTTCGTCTTCGGTAGGGGGCTGGGCGGGGCGGTTCATGGTCTTGCTGCGGTGGGTTCGTTCACTTGAGACGGCGCAGGCCCGGGCGTGCCGGGGCCGATGCGCCATCCATCAGTTCCTGCAGCCGGACGCGGGCGCGCGAGAGGCGCGACATCACCGTGCCGACGGGAACGCCGAGCACCTTGGCGACCTCGGCGTACGACAGGTCTTCGAGTGTCACCAGCAACAGCACGGCACGCTGCTCCTCGGGCAGTTGCATCAGGCAGCGCTGCAGGTCCAGGCCCGTGCCCTGGTCGCGGCCGGGATCGGCGAGGCCCTGCACCTCGTGCGCCACGTCGTCGAGCGGCACCACAGCGTGGGGCGGCGGCGTGCGCCGCACCTGGCTCGCGAAGATGTTGTGCATGACGGTGAAGAGCCAGGCGCGCAGGTCGCTGCCCACCACCCACAGTCGCCACTTGCCGCAGGCGCGCTCCAGCGTGTCCTGCACCAGGTCGTCGGCCGCCCAGGCATTGCCCGTGAGCGCCCGCGCGTAGCGGCGCAGGCTCGGGATGTGCTCTACGAGCAGGCGGGCGTCCATGGGGTGGCTGGCTGGTCAGGGCCTGGCGGTCTTCCAGGTGCCGTTGACGCCGTCACCGGTCTTGTCGCCAGGCTTCGTGTCCTTGGCCCAGTAGTACAGGGGCCAGCCCTTGGCGGCCCATTGCTTCTTGCCATCGTCGCGCGTGACGATGGTGAAGTCGCCACCGGGCTTGTCACCATCGGCGGCCATGAAGGGCGGCCAGTTGGTGGCGCAGGCGCCGTTGCAGACCGACTTGCCGTTGCCGGCCGTGTCCTTGTCGAAGGTGTATAGCGTCATGCCGTTCGGCCCGACGAGCGCGCCGTCGGCGGGCTTGGGCTGGGCGAAGGCGGGGACCGCGAGAACGGCGCTGAGCAGAACGGCCGAAGATGCACGGAAAGGCGACATGGAGAACTCCTTGTGTTGGCGACACCGGCGTTCCGGTGACATCCGCACAAACGCCCGCGGCCGGGCCTTTATTCCACCACCCCGCAAAAAAGTTCAGCGGTTGCGGCTCTTCATTGCGCGCTCGACCTCGCGCTTGCCTTCGCGGTCCTTGATGGTGTCGCGCTTGTCGTGCTCGGCCTTGCCCTTGGCCAGCGCGATCTCGCACTTCACCTTGCCGGCCTTCCAGTGCAAATTGAGCGGCACCAGCGTGTAGCCCTTTTGTTCGACCTTGCCGATCAGGCGGCGAATCTCGTCCTTCTTGAGCAGCAGCTTCTTGGTGCGCACCGAGTCCGGGTTGACGTGGGTGGAGGCGCTCTTGAGCGGGTTGATCTGGCAGCCCAGCACGAAGAGCTCGCCGTTGCGGATCACGACGTAGCCGTCGGTCAGCTGCACCTTGCCTTCACGCAGCGATTTGACTTCCCAGCCTTCCAGGACCATGCCGGCCTCGAAGCGCTCTTCGAAGAAATAGTTGTACGCAGCCTTCTTGTTGTCTGCGATGCGGGAGGAGGAGGTATCTTGTTTTTTGGTGGCCATGACTCGGAAATATGGGGGCTGCATGGCTTCAATACAATCCGTCGCGCACGCTGTGCCGATTCTATGAAAACAGTCAACAAGTCCGTCCTCATCTGGTACAGCGCCGAAGAGATGTATGCGCTCGTCACCGATGTGGCCAAGTATCCGCAGTTTCTTCCGTGGTGCGACAAGTCGCGCGTCATCGAGGAAGACGAGGCCGGCATGACGGCCGAAGTCGGTCTCGCATTCGCCGGCCTGCACCAGAGCTTCACCACCCGCAACACCCATGTTCCGGGGCGTGAGGTGCAGCTGAAGCTGGTCGACGGCCCGTTCTCCAACCTCGACGGCAAATGGAAGTTCACGCCGGTGGGCGAGCAGGGCGAGCGGGCCTGCCGCGTCGAGCTGCACCTGAGCTACGGCTTCAGCAACTTCGCCCTGCAGGCGCTCGTGGGCCCCGTGTTCGACACCATCGCGTCCAGCCTGGTCGAGGCCTTCGTCAAGCGCGCCGAGCAGGTCTACGGCTCGTCCTGAGCGGACGATGACCATCGAGGTCACACTGAGCTGCTCCCCCGCGCCCCGCGAGGTGTTCGAGCAGGTGCTGCATCTTCCTTCCGAGGCGACGCTGGCCGATGCCGCGAAGGCCAGCGACCTCTCGCAGCGCTTTCCGGATCTCGATTGGCGCCACGCCATGACGCCCGGTATCTGGGGCAAGGCCGTGGACTGGGACCAGACGCTCAAGGACGGCGATCGCGTCGAGCTGTGCCGGCCGCTCACGGTCGATCCGAAAGTGGCGCGCCGGGAGCGCTTCCAGCGCCAGGGTGCGCGGGGCACCGGCCTGTTCGCGAATCGCCGCAAGGGCGGCAAGGCCGGTTATTGATCGTTTGACCGCGGCTTACTTGCAGTCGCTGTTGATCACGTCCTGGATGCGCTTCTGCTCGGCGGCGCGGGCGTTGTCATCCATGATCTCGCGCTCGCCCTTGGCGTTGACACGCGCAAGGCGGATGCCGCTGTCGACCGTGGCCTTGCTCTGGCGGGCGAGGGCGCAGTTGTCGGCCTTGGCCTTGGCCACCTTGGCTTCTTCGGCGGCCTGCTTGGCCTTCTGCTCGGCTTCGGCTTTCTTGGTCTTTTCCTCGAGTTCCTTGTCCACGCCGGTGGGCTTCGGCGCTGCGGCGGCCTTCGGCGCGGCAGCGGGGGCCTCGGCGGTGCCTTCCGCGGCCGGTGGCGCGTCGACGTTCGGGTTGGCGGTGGAGCGCGCCGCGGGCGGCGGGCCCACGCGGCGCAGGATGTTTTTCTCGGGGACGTCGGGCGGCGGGGCCTGGTCGCTGAAGACCTTCTTGCCGTTCTTGTCGAGCCATTGCCATTGGGCGCTTGCCGACATCGGCAGCGCAACGACACATCCCAGTACCAGCCAGTGCACGAATTTCATCCCTGAAGTTTAGCCGGGCCTTACTTTTTGCAACATCCGGATAGGGTGGTTTTGCAACGTTCGTCAATCGCCCGCACCGGCAAACCCATTGGCGGCCTCGTTACAATCCTTCTTTTGGAGCCTCACCCATGCGCCTTCTCGGCAAAGCGCTGACCTTCGACGACGTGTTGTTGGTGCCAGCCTTCTCCCAGGTCCTGCCCAAGGACACCTCCCTCGCCACCAAGTTCTCCCGCAACATCACGTTGAACCTGCCGCTCGTTTCCGCGGCCATGGACACCGTGACCGAAGCCCGCCTCGCGATCGCCATCGCGCAGGAAGGCGGCATCGGGATCGTGCACAAGAACCTCACCGCGCAGCAGCAGGCCGCAGAAGTGGCCCGGGTGAAGCGCTACGAGTCGGGCGTGCTGCGCGATCCGGTCGTGATCACGCCGACGCACTCGGTGCGCCAGGTGATGGCCCTGTCCGACCAGCTCGGCATCTCGGGCTTCCCGGTGGTCGACGCCGGCAAGGTGGTCGGCATCGTCACCGGCCGCGACCTTCGCTTCGAGAGCCGCTACGACGTGCCCGTCAGCGAGATCATGACGCGCCGCGAAAAGCTCATCACCGTGCCCGACGGCACCACGCTGGCCGAGGCCAAGGCGCTGCTGAACAAGCACAAGCTCGAGCGCCTGCTCGTCATCAACGGCGACTGGGAGCTCAAGGGCCTCATCACCGTCAAGGACATCACCAAGCAGACCAGCTTCCCCAACGCCGCGCGCGACGCCAACGGCCGCCTGCGCGTGGGCGCCGCGGTGGGCGTGGGTGACGGCACCGAGGAGCGCGTCGAGGCGCTGGTGAAGGCCGGCGTCGACGCCATCGTGGTCGACACCGCTCATGGCCACAGCGCCGGCGTGATCGAGCGCGTGCGCTGGGTCAAGAAGAACTACCCGCAGGTCGACGTGATCGGCGGCAACATCGCCACCGGCGACGCCGCCCGCGCGCTGGCCGATGCCGGCGCCGACGCGGTCAAGGTCGGCATCGGCCCCGGCTCCATCTGCACCACCCGCATCGTGGCCGGCGTGGGCGTGCCGCAGATCATGGCGGTCGACAGCGTCGCCACCGCGCTGCAGGGCACGGGCATTCCGCTGATCTCCGACGGCGGCGTGCGCTACTCGGGCGACATCGCCAAGGCCATCGCGGCCGGCGCCAGCACCGTGATGATGGGCAGCATGTTCGCCGGCACCGAAGAGGCGCCGGGCGAAATCGTGCTGTACCAGGGCCGCAGCTACAAGAGCTACCGCGGCATGGGCTCCATCGGCGCGATGCAGCAGGGCAGCGCCGACCGGTACTTCCAGGAATCGACCACCGGCAACCCCAACACCGACAAGCTGGTGCCCGAAGGCATCGAAGGCCGCGTGCCCTACAAGGGCTCGATCGTCTCGATCGTCTACCAGATGGCCGGCGGCGTGCGCGCCAGCATGGGCTACTGTGGCTGCGCGACCATCGAGGACATGCAGAACAGGGCCGAGTTCGTCGAAATCACCACGGCCGGCATTCGTGAGAGCCACGTTCACGACGTGCAGATCACGAAGGAAGCGCCGAACTACCGCGCTGATTGACCACAATCTGGCCTGACCTTGAAAGTCAGGCCAGACTAGGTTTAAAATTTGGCCAGATTCAAATTTTCTGGCCCAAATGCAATCCATCGGCATCGCCGAAGCCAAGAACAACTTCTCCGCCCTGATCGACTCCGTCGAAAAGGGCGAGGAGGTTCGCATCACCCGCCACGGCAAGGAAGTCGTGCGCATGCTGCCGGTGCGCCGCAAGCCGGTCATCACCGACGAGCAGATCGAGCGCGAACTGGGCCAGATCGACGCGCTCCACGCCACCATCCAGCCCGGCCCGCAGCCGCGTGCGCTGCTCGACGAAGGGCGCCAGCAATGACGGCCTTCGTGATGGACGCCTCGGTCACCGCCGCCTGGCTGCTTCCCGACATGGCCAGCGAACATACCCGCAGGCTCTACGCCGCCATCCGCCGCGACGAGGTCGAGCCGCAGGCGCCCAACGCCTGGCAATGGGAGTGCGCCAACATCCTCGCCAATGGCGTGCGCAGCGGCCGCATTCCGTCGTCCGCCGTCGAAGGGCTGTGGAGCGTGCTCGACGCCATCCGCCACCGGGTCGAACTGCACGAGCTCGCGCCGGCCCAGCACAAGGCCGTGCTCGCCGTGGCCATCGACGCCGGCGTGTCTCTCTACGACGCGGGCTATCTCTGGCTCGCCAAATCGCTCAATCTCCCGCTCGCCACCTTCGACGAGCAACTCATCCAGGCTGCACCCCAGGCGGGAGTGAAGCTGCTCGACATTTCAACGCTCTGAGTCCTTTCGCCATGCAACACGACAAGATCCTCATCCTCGACTTCGGCTCGCAGGTCACGCAGCTCATCGCACGTCGCGTGCGCGAAGCCCATGTGCTGAGCGAAGTGCATCCCTGCGACGTCACCGACGAATGGGTGCGCGAATACGCCGCCGACGGCCACCTCAAGGGCGTGATCCTCTCCGGCAGCCACGCCAGCGTGTACGAGGAAACCACCGACAAGGCCCCGCAGGCCGTGTTCGACCTGGGCGTGCCCGTACTCGGCATCTGCTACGGCATGCAGACCATGGCACACCAGCTCGGCGGCAAGGTCGAAGGCGGCCACAAGCGCGAGTTCGGCTTCGCGGCGGTACGCGCCCACGGCCACACCGCGCTGCTGAAGGACATCGCCGACTTCACCACGCCCGAGGGCCACGGCATGCTCAACGTGTGGATGAGCCACGGTGACAAGGTCACCGAGCTGCCGCCGGGCTTCAAGCTCATGGCCAGCACCGAGAGCTGCCCCATCGCCGGCATGGCCGACGAGGCGCGCCGTTACTACGCGGTGCAGTTCCACCCCGAAGTCACGCACACCATGCAGGGCAAGGCGATCCTCGAGCGCTTCGTGCTCGGCATCTGCGGCGCGAAGCCCGACTGGGTCATGCGCGACCACATCGCCGAAGCCGTCGAGAAGATCCGCGAGCAGGTGGGCGATGAAGAAGTCATCCTGGGCCTCTCGGGCGGTGTCGATTCGAGCGTGGCCGCCGCGCTCATCCACCGCGCCATCGGCGACCAGCTGACCTGCGTGTTCGTCGACCACGGCCTGCTGCGGCTGAACGAGGGCGACATGGTCATGGAGATGTTCGAAGGCAAGCTGCACGCGAAGGTGATCCGCGTCGACGCCAGCGATCTCTTCCTCGGCAAGCTCGCGGGCGTGAGCGACCCCGAAGCCAAGCGCAAGATCATCGGCGGCGAGTTCGTCACCGTGTTCAAGCAGGAAGCCGCGAAGCTCAAGGCGGGCGGTGGTGGACACAAGGGCGCGACCTTCCTGGCGCAGGGCACCATCTACCCCGACGTCATCGAGTCGGGCGGCGCCAAGAGCAAGAAGGCCGTCACCATCAAGAGCCACCACAACGTGGGCGGCCTGCCCGAACAGCTCGGTCTCAAGCTGCTGGAGCCGCTGCGCGACCTGTTCAAGGACGAAGTGCGTGAACTGGGCGTGGCCCTCGGCCTGCCGCCCGAAATGGTGTATCGCCACCCATTCCCCGGTCCCGGCCTGGGCGTGCGCATCCTCGGCGAAGTGAAGAAGGAATACGCCGACCTGCTGCGCCGCGCCGACGCGATCTTCATCGAGGAGCTGCGCAACTTCACCGACGAAGCCACCGGCAAGACCTGGTACGACCTCACCAGCCAGGCCTTCACCGTATTCCTGCCTGTCAAGAGCGTGGGCGTGATGGGCGACGGCCGCACCTACGACTACGTGGTCGCACTGCGCGCCGTGCAGACCAGCGACTTCATGACCGCCGACTGGGCCGAGCTGCCGTACGCGCTGCTGAAGAAGGTGTCGGGCCGCATCATCAACGAGGTGCGCGGCATCAATCGCGTGACCTACGACGTGTCGAGCAAGCCGCCGGCGACGATCGAGTGGGAGTGACGAACGACGCAGCGCGGCTGCGCTGATGCAGGGTCGCGTCGATCAGGCCTCAGAAGAAACGGACTCTCAGAAGCTCGCCTTCAAACCCACCGTAAACATCCCGCCCTTCGCCTGCTTCGACAGCTTGCCGAAGTAGTCGTAATCCGCGGTGACCGACAGGTTCTGCGTCATGCGGTACTCGGCGCCGAAGCCGGCCATCATGCCGGTCGAGCTGCCCGAGATGCGCTGGCTGGGCAGCACCCAGTTGTTGTCGCCGGAGACGCGCCCGCGCGCGATGCCCAGGCGCCCGTTGAGCGCGAAGGATTCGCCCAGCGGCAGGCGGGCGGTGGCGGCCGCGTAGAAGACCTGGCCGGTGCCGGACTGCAGGCGTGAATAGGCGCCGTTCGAACTCCACTGGCTGACGCGGCCAAGGCGTGCATAGCCGGCTTCGACGCCGAAGGTTTCGGTGAAGCGATACCCGCCGTACAGCTTGTAGGCCGTTCCGCTCTTGCTGCTCTTCTCGCCGCCCCATGGCACGGGCACGCGGTTGGAGGACGAGAGGCTGTAGCTCGAACGGCCGATGGCGCCGCCCACATAGATGCCGGAGTCCTGGTTCTGGCCGGCGGCGCTCGCAGTCATGGAGACGGTACCTAGCAGAAGGGCTGCTGCGAGGACGGTGCAGGCTTGCGTTTTCGTCAAGATGAAGTTCCTGGTTGGATGGTTGATGAGATCGATCGACAGGTGGCTTCCGTGCATTGACTGCCGCAGTGCCACCAGCGTGAGACGATTCTCGAAACGCAGCCTGAAGGAGTGCTTGTCGCTTGCTGAAGAGCAGATGAAGGGCGCATGCCATGGGCGATGATCGAGGCATGTCAGATCAGCTTCTTCTTCCCGGTATCGAGCCTCCGCCCAAACCCTTGCCGCGCCCTCGGAGCAAGGCGCGCAGCAGCAAGGCTCCGGCGCCGGAGCACTCTCTCTTCTTCGCAATTCTTCCGGGCCCGCAGGATGCCGCTTCGATCGCCGCGCTGGGCGAGCGCATGAACTCGCAGCACGCACTGAAAGGAACGTTGGTAGCGGCGCATCGCCTGCACGTCACGCTCTTCGATCTGGGCGAGTACGCAGAGGTGCCGGCCGACAAGGTCTCGTTGGTCACGAAGGCAGCCGCCTCGGTGCCGCCTCCCGCGTTCGACATCGTCTTCGAGAAGGCGATGAGCTTCGCCAAGGGCGCGCTCGCGCTGTGCTCCGACGACGAGGAGGGCACCTCCGCGCTCAAGGCCTTCAGGCAGCGCCTGGGCGAGGCGCTCGCCGATGCGGGCCTGAAGCCCGCGCGCTCTTTCACGCCGCACATGACGCTGGCCTACGCACGGCGCAAGCTCGAAAGGCATGCGCTCGAAGCACCGGTCCGGTGGTCGGCAGGTTCGCTGGTGCTGATCGACAGCCATGTGGGCGAGGGCGTGCACGAAGTGCTGGGCCGTTGGCCCGATGCGGCCTGAAAGGATGGAGCTCTGCGCTCTGTTCTGCCTCGCATCGACGCCTTCTGTATCTGTTTCGTCTCGCACGCGCTGATGACAATGGCACTCCCTTTCACGGAATCGACATGACAGCAGAAATGACCCGGGACCAGATCGCAGACCAGATTGCCGCCGAGTTGGGCCACAGCTTCGACGGCGAGATCATTGCCGGTGGCCATTACGTGCCGCTGGTGCGCGACGGCCGCACGATCTACCTGAGCGGCCAGGTGCCGCGCGTGGGCACCACGGTGGTCGTCACCGGTCGCGTGGGCGATGCGGTGTCGCTCGACAAGGCGCGCGAGGGCGCGCAGATCTGCGCATTGCGCAGCCTCGCACTGCTGCGGCGCGCGCTCGGCTCGCTCGATGCGGTGGAGAAGGTCCTGCGCGTCGGCGTGTTCGTGCAATGCACGGCCGATTTCACCCAGCAGAGCGAAGTGGCCGACGCCGCTTCCGACCTGCTGCACCGCGTGTTCGGCGAGGCCGGCGTGCATGTGCGCACGGCGGTCGGCGTCTATGCGTTGCCGAAGAACGCGACCGTCGAGGTGGAGATGACGGTCGCCGCGAAGCACAACATCGGCTAGCGCGGCGCGATGGCCAGGATGTCCCGCGCCAGCTGCGCGATCGTCAGCGGCGCGCAGCCTTCGGCGTTGTTGCTCACGGTGACGAAGGCGTTCTGGCCCGCGCGGGTGGTGCCGGCAATCACCTTGGCGAGCGCGGCGCGCGTTTCCGGATCCGGGTCGACGATCTTGTCGAAGGGGCCGTAGAGCTTTTCGGCGTCTTCGTACCCGAAACGGCCGTGGCGCCGGTGCAGGTTCCAGCGGCACACCAGTGGGCCGGGCCACATGGCGCGCAGCATCGGAAGCTGGTCCTCGATCGGCGGCATCTTCGCGTGCAGGCCCATGCAGAAGGTGGCGCCCACGCTGCGCAGCATTTCGGCGAAGGCGGGGTTCAGCAGTTGCGGGTCGCGCACTTCGACGGCGATCACGGCGTCCGGCGCGGTCGACGAAATGTCGGGCAGCGATTCGAGCATCGCCGCGATGCGCGCCAGCAGCGCGGGCTGGTCGGCCAGGATGTGCCCCGGAATCGGGCTCAGCTGGAACACCAGCACGCCGATGCGATGGCCCAGCCCTTCGAGCGCGGGCAGCACGAATTCCTGCCGCGCGATCTCGCTGCTGAGGAACACCGGGTTGGCCTGCATGCCGCGGCCGCTTTCGTCGCGCACCGTCGCGTCGGTCACCAGGCTCGGCGCCTTCACCATGAAGCGGAAGTCGTCGGGCACCATGCCCGCGTAGCGGGCGTACTGGCTGGCGGTGAGGGCACGGTAGAAGTTGCGGTCCACGCTCACGGTGCGGAACAGCGGATGCTTCGCGAGCGCGGAGAGGCCGTTCTTCGAGAGCACTGTCTCGGCGTATTCGCCGTCCCAGACCAGGTTGGCCCAGCCGGGGTAGCTCCACGATGAGGTGCCGAGGCGCAGGTTGGGCGGCAGCGCAGCCGCCAGCTCGACCAGTTCCGGATCGCTGGGCGCGGGCTCGACCGTGGCGGCGCGCGGCTTCTTCTTCGCGGCTGGCTCGGCGGGCGGCGGCGCGGCCGAAGGAGCATCCTCGGGGCGCGGAAGATCGGGAAAGAGGGAGTCCTGTACGTCGGCCATGGCTGGTTCCGCATTTTCGGCCAGGCGAATGGCTTCGCCGCGCCGGGCACAATCCGCGCCATGAAACAGTGGTTGCGCGCGCAAGGTGGTTGGTGGCTGGCATGGCTTGCCCTTACCGCCGTGGGCGCTGTGTGGATCGCACGCGCCGAGCTCGCGCAGATGCAGCAGGACTTCGAGACCGACGTGCGCATCGCGCACCGTCTCATGAGCCAGCAGATGGTGCAGTACGACGCCGTGCTGGCCACGCTCGCGCTGCTGGAGCCCAGTACGGGCGCGGAACATCCCGAGCAGCGCCTGCCTTCCGTCTATTCATCGATCCTGCGCGTGCAGCGGCGCGACCGCGACCAGCCGTGGCCCGACAGCGCCCGCGCCGGCGCACTGGAAGCCGCCGAGGCGCGTTCGCGCAGCCTTCAGCGCGCCGATCTGGCCACGCTCGATCTGGCCCGTGGCCGCTACACGCTGGTGATCGGCGCCACGCCATTCAGCTATGCGCTCGACATCGACCTTGCAGGCTCCGTGCCGTGGCGCGACTGGCCGATGAATCCGCAGCGCAGCCCGGTACGGCTGAGCCTGCAGCGCGACGGCCAGCAGCTGGTGCTGCAACCCGGCGCCCTGTCCGCGAGCCCGGAGAGCGGATGGCGTTTCGCCCTGAGCAAGGCGCTGGCCTCGCCGAGCCAGCCTTTCGATCTGGTGGCCGAGCGGCAGGTGGGCTGGGGAGAGCTGCCATGGCGCGCCATCGCCGGCTGGGCCCTGGCGATGGCGGTGTTGGTGGCGGGACTGTGGGCCGCGCAGCGCCAGCGCGTGGCGCGGCGGCGGGCCGAGGAACTGCTGCGGCTCGGTCAGGTCGCGCGGCTCAATGCGCTCGGAGAACTGTCCGCAGGCCTCGCGCACGAACTCAACCAGCCGCTGACGGCGGTGCTCGCCAACGCCCAGGCCGCCCGCCGGTTGCTCGACGAAGAGCCGCCCGACCTGGCCACCGCACGCGACGCCATGGGGCAAGCCGTCGAGCAGGCCCGGCGCGCGGCCGGCGTGGTGGGGCGCCTGCGCCGCGTGATAGAGCGGCCCGAGGCCGGCGGCGATACCAGGCCACTGGTGCTGCAGGAGGTGGTGCGCAGCGCCATGCACCTGCTGGCGCCCGAGTTCGCGAAGCACGACGTCGCCGCGCAGTTCGATGCCACGGCCCAGGCGCCGGTGCGCGTGCAGGCCGAGGCGGTGGCGCTGGAACAGATCGTGCACAACCTGCTGATGAACGCGCTCCAGGCGCTGGAGCTCGTGCCGGCGGCCGAGCGGCGCCTCGTGGTGTCCGTCGGTCGCAACGGGCAGGAGGGCGTGCTGACCGTGACGGACAACGGACGCGGCATCGCCCCCGAAGCCCTGCCGCGCCTATTCGAACCTTTCTTCAGCACACGCGAGGGCGGGCTGGGCCTCGGCCTGAGTCTCAGCGAGACACTGGCCGGCGGCATGGGCGGCAGCCTGAGCGCCGCCAACGTCTCGCCGCGCGGCGCGCGTTTCACGCTGCTGCTGCCACTCGTCGCACCATCGCCGTGAACACCTCGAGCACCCATCCGCCGCAGTCCCCGCTGGTCCACCTGATCGACGACGACCAGGCGGTGCGCGACGGCCTCTCGCTGCTGATCGGCACGGTCGGGCTGCGGGTGCAGGCCTGGGCCGATCCGCAGGCTTTCATCGACGGGTTCGACCGCGCGAGCGTCGGCGCCATCGTGCTGGACGTGCGCATGCCCGGCATCAGCGGGCTCACCGTGCTCGACCGGCTGGTGGCGCAGGGCGTGGACCAGCCGGTGATCATGCTGACCGGCCACGGCACGGTCGAGATGTGCCGCCGCGCCTTCAAGGCCGGCGCGGCCGAGTTCCTCGAAAAGCCGGTGGACGACGAACAGCTGCTCGAGGCATTGCAGCAGGCGGTGCGCCAGCACGTGCGCTCGCGCGAACGCTCGCAGGCCGACAACGCCGCGCGCGAGCGGGTGGCGCAGTTGTCGGAGCGCGAGCGCGAGGTGCTGGCCTTCATCGTGCAGGGGCTCACCAACAAGGAGATCGCGCGCACGCTCGCGCTGTCACCGCGCACGGTCGAGACGCACCGCGCCAACCTGTTCGCCAAGCTCGGCTGCGATTCGCTGGCGCAGCTGATCCGGCGCTATGCGGTGCTGGTGGACGGGGAGGGCGCTCCGTAGAACTACGGAGCGCCGGGCGTAGCCGTACGAATGGCACGCGCGGGCGGCGTTTTCTACAGTGGCGCAGCCGTCGGCAACAGCCGGCGCAACAACCCGAATCCACTGGAGATAACGAACAATGCAATCCATCCTCCGCCTCGGCGGCGCCGCCGTCCTGCTCGCAGCATCCGTCGCCCAGGCACAAGCCCAGGCCCAGGCCCCCACACCGGCTGTGCGTACCGAGAAGAACATCTCGCTCGCCCTGGCCAACCAGATCGCCGCCGAAGCCGTGGCCGCCTGCGCCGCCAACGGCTACAACGTGGCCGCCACCGTGGTCGACCGCGCCGGCACCGTGCGTGCCGTGCAGCGCGCCGACAACGCCGGCCCGCACACGCTGGCGTCGAGCGAGCGCAAGGCCTGGACTTCGGCTTCGGCCAAGAGCCCCACGCAGGCCATGATGGAAGGCGCGCAGAAGAACCCCGGCGCCGCCAACCTGGTGTACCTGCCGGGCTTCCTGCTGCTGGGCGGCGGCGTGCCGGTCAAGTCGGGCAATGAAGTGATCGGCGCGGTCGGCGTCGGCGGCGCGCCCGGCGGCCATCTCGACGACCAGTGCGCCAACGCGGCGCTCGAGAAGGTCAAGGGTTCCCTCTGATGATGGCGCGCGGTATCTGGCCGGGCCTGCTGGCGGTCGCGCTCGGGCTGGGCGTGCCGCTCGGTGCGCTCGCCCAGGTGCCGCCACTGGCGGCCGAGGTTCTGGCCTTCGACGGGCTGCACCAGGCCGCCTGGCATGGCGATGCGCAGAAGTTGAAGGCGCTGATCGCCTCGGGGGCGAATCTCAATGCACGCGACACGCGCGGGCGCACGCCGCTGCACGTTGCCACCTTCGCCCGCCAGCGCGAGGCGATCAAGCTGCTGGCCAAGGCCGGCGCCGACCTCGACCTGCTCGAAGACGACCGCTACGACGCCGTCACCATCGCCGCGGTGGCCGACGATGCCGCGACGCTCTCGGTGCTGCTCTCGCTCGGCGCCAAGGCCGGGCAGACCACGAGCCGGTACGACGGCACGGCGCTCATCGCGGCCGCGCATCTCGGGCACGATGAGGTGGTGCGCAGGCTTATTGCAGCCGGCGCGCCGCTGGACCACCTCAACAACCTGCACTGGACGGCGGTGATCGAATCCATCGTGCTCGGCGACGGCGGCCCGCGCCACCAGCGTACGCTGTCCGCGCTGGTCGACGCCGGCGCCGACATCAGGCTGACGGACCGCCAGGGCAACACGCCGCTGCAGCTGGCGAAGGCGCGCGGCTACACCGCGATGGCGAAGCTGCTGGAGACACCGCGCGCAAAGTAGGCGGCTCGGGGAGAATGGGGCCTCGCCACGAGGCGCCACGAGGAAACCGCCCCATGTACATGCCCCCGCAGTTCAATGCGAAGGACCCGGCCATCGCGCTGGAGCTGATGCGCTCGCATCCCTTCGCGAGCCTGATCTCGAACGACGACGACGGGCTGCCGTACGTCACGCACCTGCCGCTGGTCGCCGAGCAGCGCGCGGGCGACGAACTGGTGCTGTGGGGCCATTGCGCCAAGCCGAATCCGCATTGGCGCTACCTGCAGGCCAGGCCCCGGGCGGTGGCCACCTTTCTCGGGCCGCATTCGTACCTCTCTCCCTCCGTCTACCCCGACCTGGCCCGCGTGCCGACGTGGAACTACCTGGCGGTGCATTGCACCGTCGAGGCACGGCTGATCGAGGAGCCCGCCGACAAGGACGCGCTGCTCAAGAAGCTCATTCACGACCACGAGCCCGCCTACGCGCAGCAGTGGCGCGACCTGGGCGAGGAGTTCCAGCTCAAGATGCTGGCCGGCATCGTGGGCTTCGAGCTGCGCGTGACTGCCCTGCAATGCAAGATCAAGCTCAACCAGCATCGCCGCGAATCGCATGCCGCGATGCACGCGGTCTACAGCGCTGGCACGCCGGACGAGCGGGCGCTCGCCGTGTGGATGGGCCGCCTGGGCATGGCCGCCGAGGCTCTCGTGGCGGAGGGCGGCTGAGATGCGCGGACTGGGCCTGATCGGCCTCGTGCTCGTGCTGGCGATCGTCGGGCTGGTCGCGAAGAAGCAGATGAGCAGCATGGCCTCTTCCGCACAACCGTCCGTGCCTGGCGTTGCGGCACCCGCCGCGGGCGATGCGCGAATGAATCCGCAGCAGGTGCAGCAGCAGGTCAAGGAAGCGCTGGACGCCGCGGTCAAGACACGCCAGATGCCCGATGACAACTGAGGCGACTCCATTGCCGGACGTGCACGACGACACGCACTGGATGGCGCTCGCGCTCGCCGAGGCGCGGCTTGCCGCCGAAGCGGGCGAGGTGCCGGTGGGCGCGGTGCTGGTGAAGGACGGCCGCCTGGTCGCGACGGGGCGCAACACGCCGGTCGCGCAGAACGATCCGAGTGCGCATGCCGAGATCAACGCGCTGCGTGCGGGAGCCCTCGCGCTCGGCAACTACCGGCTCGACGGCTGCGAGCTGTTCGTCACGCTCGAACCGTGCGCGATGTGTTCAGGGGCGATGCTGCATTCGCGCCTCGCTCGCGTGGTGTACGGCGCGGCCGATCCGAAGACTGGCGCGGCCGGCTCGGTGCTCGATCTCTTCGCGGAGCCACGGCTGAACCATCGCACGGTGGTGCAGGGCGGGGTGCTGGCGCAGGAGTGCAGCGCGGTCTTGCAGGCTTTTTTCCAGCAGCGCCGGAACGCTGCGCGCGCGACTGCCGAGCCCTTGCGCGACGACGCACTGCGCACGTCGCCCGAGCGCTTCGAGGCCTTGGCCGGCTATGACTTCGCGCCGCATTACGTGCAGGACCTGCCGAGCTTGCAGGGCTGGCGCATGCACTACGTCGATGAAGGTGCGGAGGATGCGGCCTGTTGCCTTTGCCTGCACGGTCCCGGCGAATGGGGCTACTTCTTCAGGCATCTCGTGGGCCTGCCGGGGCTGCGCACGCTGGTACCCGACCTGATCGGCTTCGGCAGGAGCGACAAGCCCAAGCGCGAGGCGGCGCATAGCCTGCAATGGCATCGCCACGTGCTGCTCGAATGGATGGCGCGGGTGGGAGTCGAGTCGGTGGCGCTCGTGCATAGCGAGGCCGCTTCCGAACTCGCCGTGCTGCTGCAGGCGGCAGCGCCCGGTCGGTTCGCGGCGGCACTGGTCGCGCCGGAGGGGCACGAGCACATCAAGGACGCATGGCGCGCGCCTTTTCCCGACCGGGGATACGAAGCAGCGCTGCGCGCACTGGGGCCTCTTGCCACTTCCTCGGGGCCGACGCCGGAGCAGGCCCGAACGGTCGTTCTGCAAGTGCGAAACGCAATGGGATACTCGAACGCGTGACCAAACACATCTATATCTACTCTCCCTCCAGCGCGGTCCGGGACAAGGCCGCTTTCCGGCGCGGCGTGAAGCGGCTCAGAGCGCTGGGTCATGAAGTCGAAGTCGACGACGCGGCGCTGTCGGTGCACCAGCGCTTCGCGGGCGACGATGCCACGCGGCTCGCCGCGATCTCGCGTGCCGCGGCCAGCGGCGCGGACGTGGCGCTCATAGCACGCGGCGGCTACGGGCTCACGCGCATCCTCGATGCGGTTCCGTACAAGGCGCTCACGAAGGCGATCGAGAAGGGCACGGAGTTCGTCGGCTGCAGCGACTTCACCGCGCTGCAGAACGCGCTGCTGGCCAAGACCGGCGCGGTGACCTGGTCGGGCCCCGCCGTCGGCGAGGACTTCGGTGCGGAGGCCGGTCCCGACGACATCATGGAAGCCTGCTTCGACGACCTGCTCACAGGGCAGGGCGAAGGCACGGGCTGGCGCATGCCGGCGCGCGATGTCGATCTGAAGTTCAAGCCCGTGCAGGACGCCACGTTGTGGGGCGGCAATCTGTGCGTGCTGACCAGCCTGCTCGGCACGCCTTACTTCCCGATGGTGGAGAAGGGCGTGCTCTTCATCGAAGACGTGAACGAGCACCCGTACCGCGTCGAACGCATGCTCGATCAGTTGAAGATGGCCGGTGTGCTGGCGCGCCAGCGTGCCATCGTGTTCGGGCAGTTCACCGGCATCCGGCCGGTGCCGGGCTACGACCGCGGATTCGGCCTCAACACCGTGATCGACCGGCTGCGCGCAACGCTCAAGGTGCCCGTGCTCGCGGGCCTGCCGTTCGGCCACGTGCAGACGAAGGTGTTATTGCCCGTGGGTGCGAAGGTGTCGATGGCTGCGGAAGGGCGTGATATTTTTCTCGTTTGGGGCCACAGGCATGCACATGGTCATGACGACCACCATGGACATGACCATCATCACGCCCATTGATCCGGACACAAAGAGAAATAGAACGTTAAAAATCAGAACGGCCCCGAGGGGCCGTTGCAGTTTCAGTTGTTTTTGGTGAAGCGCTGATGCGCGCGCGGCCCCATCGAGCCGGGCAATCCGCCCTTGAACATGCTGTTGATGGCTTTCATCTGGCGGCGCGCGGCGGTTTCGCCGTCGATGGCGCTCAGCGCGATCATCACGTCCTGCCGCAGGTACCAGAGAGCTTCGACGTCGGCGGCAAAGCGCACGCGCTGGCTGACGCGCTGCACGGAATGACCGCCATGGCCCTGGAGCGCCGACAGCATCGCGGTACGGATGCGCCCCAGCTGGTTCTCCGTCGCTTGACGGGATCCGGAGCCGGGTACGTTCAGCAGACGGAGAAGACGGCGAAAGAGCATGGGACGGGAAGTGTGTTGCCGGAACCGAGAACGGCCGCTACCTTAAGCCTGAGTTAACCATTCCACAAGATCTGAAACGTTGTTTCTTGTTTGCAAACAACACGCTTTACTTATCGTTTTCACTAGTCATTGAATTTTGTTTTCCAAAGTACTACAAGCCGATGAATGACTCTGTCTGCATTCGCCCTGTCGGCAGCAGCGTATACCCGGGAAGACAACAAAAGGGGCACGCAAGCTGCATATTCCGTGTGTGAGCGGGCGCGCGTACGCAGCGCCGGCCGCATGGACATGGAAGTGCGAAGGGCCCCGGGCAATTACAACCATCGGTAGAAATCGAGAAGAGCAAAAAGTATGGGTGTCAATTCCACAGTCGTATTCGCGGACTTGACGGGGAGCACGAGGGTCTTCGAGGCCATGGGAAATGCGCGGGCCACGGAGACAGTGACCCGTCTGACGCAATGGATCGGCGGCGTGTGCCAGGCGCACGGCGGCCGCGTGGTGAAGTCGCTCGGCGACGGCGTGTTCGCCATCTTCACCAGCGGTGCCGCGGCCACGCATGCGGTCATCGAGTTGCAGCGCTATCACCAGAAGCGGCTGCTCGCGTGGCCCGCGCCCCTGCGCATGGCGTTGCAGATCGGCGTGGCCAGCGGTGAGGTGGTGGAAGTCGAGGGCGACTGCTACGGCGATGCCGTCAACCTCGCCTCGCGTCTGAGCGACCTGGCCGGCCCGGGCCAGATCTGGGTGACTGCCGCGGTCATCTCCCAGTTGCGCGAAGGTTCGGTGCAGCACCGCGACCTCGGCCTCATCAACATCCGCGGGCGCAGCGAGATGTCGGTCGTCCACCGGATCGACTGGCAGGAGGACGTGACCTCGTTCCTCACCGTGCCCGCAGCGCTGGCCCCGCTGCGCATGCCCGATTCCTCGTTCGGCCAGATCGAACTCGCGTGGCTCGACGTGCGCTCGATGTTCCGCACAGAGGAGCTGCCGATCCACCTCGGCCGCGTCGACGACGCCCAGTTCGTCGTCAACGACCCGCGCGTCTCGCGCCTGCATGCGCGCATCGAGTTGCGCCAGGGCAGCTGCGTGCTGATCGACGTCAGCACCTACGGCACCTGGGTGCGTTTCCACGGCAACGACGGCCCCAGCACCGAGATCGCCTTGCGGCGCGAGGAGTGCGTGCTGCACGGCCGTGGAGAGATCGGCCTGGGCGCGCCGCTCAGCGATTTCAGTGCGCCGACCATCGCTTTCAATACGAGCAGCGGCGACGTGATGCTGTCGCGGCGCGAAATCGCGCGCTGATGCGGCCGCGCACCGCCCGAAGCGGTGACGTTTGGCTACCATGGCTGGATGCAATCGGGTGCACCGCGAGCACACGTCGGGCGTTGCGTATCCACTCGGGCGCTGTCCGCCCAGGCCTGGAGCCACTGTGAACTTCAAATCTCGATCTTCTGTTTTCAAGCTGGCGGCCATCGGTGCCGTCATCGCCGGCGCGCTGCTGGCGGCGGGAGCCGCGAACGCGCGCGGAAGCTGGTCGGTGCAGATCGGCACCCCCGGCTACGTGGCCGGCGGCTACCCGGCGCCGTACTACGCGCCGCCACCGGTCTACAGCTATCCGGCACCCATCTACTACGCGCCGCCGCCGCCGGTCTACTACCGGCCGCCGCCCCCTCCGGTGTACTACCGCCCGGCACCCATCTACACGCCGCCGCCCGGCCGCATCTACTACGGGCCCGGCTATCCCTACCGCCCGCCGAACGACTGGGACGACGAGCGCGACTGACACTGTCACCTGAATGTTTTCTGAAGCATTGGCATGCCCTCTGGCATGCCAATTTTGTTTCAAGGAGTGACTAAAAAGTCACATTGGCACACATTTTTGTGGTGACTTGGCCCGTCCTGGACACTTGCCTTGCTGTTTTTTGGAGGGCATGCCGCTTGCCTTTAACGCTCCAACAGGCGTCGATACGCCGCAGGAGCGAGGATCATGTTGGAACAGTTGGAGGCCGAGCACACAAGACCGGCCGACGAGGTGGTGTACGTCGCGGAGACGGCGGCCACCCATGAAAACGAGGCGGCGCCCGACGGCTCCCGCTCGCTGAAGGCGGCGGCCGCGTTTTCCATTTCGGCGGCGCTGGCCGCATGCGGCGGCGGCGGAGGAGGGGGTGGGAGCGGCGCCGGGGGCCTTGGCTTCCCCATTGGCGGCGGCACGCCCGGCGCCAACCCGGGCACCACGCCCGACACCGGTCCGTATCACTACCCCCAGGCGCAGAACGACGCCGAAGCCGCGCGCTTCCTGCTGCAGGCCCAGTTCTCGGCTTCCGACGACGAGATCGCCGCCGTGCGCGCCAAAGGCTACCTGCCGTGGCTCAGCGAGCAGCTCGGCGCGGCGCGACAGCCTTCGGCCTGGGAGTGGGTCAACAGCAAGGAGTACGCAGACGTCGAGACCGACGCCATGATCTGGCGCCAGCTCATGACGGCCGCCGACCCGGTGCGCAAGCGCATGGCACTGGCGCTCAGCGAGATCTTCGTGGTCTCGGGCACGGAGATCGGCTCGAGCTGGCCCACGGCCATGATGGCCCAGTACTGGGACATGCTCGCCAACGGCGTCACGGGCAACTTCCGCCAGCTGCTGGAAGACGTGACGCTCAACCCCGCGATGGGCTTCTATCTCAACACCCGCGGCAACAGGAAGGAAGACAACTCCGGCCGCCAGCCCGACGAAAACTACGCGCGCGAGGTCATGCAGCTCATGACCATCGGCCTCTACCAGCTCGAGGGCGACGGCACGGTGAGGACCGGCGCCGACGGCCAGCCCATCGAGACCTACGTGCAGAACGACGTGACCAATCTGGCGCGCGTCTTCACCGGCTACGACCTCGACATCCGCTCGTCCGAGCGCAACGCCTTCACTCCGCCCGGAGCCAGCTACACCATCGAGACCAACGCGTGGACCACGCGTCCCATGGCCTACAAGGCCTCCAATCACTCGATGCTGGAGGCGCGCTTCCTGGGCGCCACGGTGCCCGCGGGCACGGACGGTCCGGCGGCGCTGAAGATCGCGCTCGACACGCTCTTCAACCATCCGAACGTCGGGCCTTTCATCGGCCGGCAGCTGATCCAGCGGCTGGTCACGAGCAACCCGAGCCCCGCCTACGTGAAGCGCGTGGCCGACATCTTCGCCAACAACGGCGCGGGCGTGCGCGGCGACATGAAGAGCGTGTTCGCCGCAGTGCTGCTCGACGACGAGGCGCGCGGTCCCGCGGGCCTTTCCGATCCGAACTTCGGCCACCTGCGCGAGCCCATGCTGCGGTTCGTGCAATGGGGCCGTACCTTCGGCATCGGCTGCGCATCGGACAACTGGAACATCGGCAACACCTCCGACCCCAGTTCGAGCCTGGGCCAGTGCCCGCTGCGCTCGCCCTCGGTGTTCAATTTCTTCCGGCCCGGCTACGTGCCGCCCTCGACCGCCATCGCCAGCAACAAGATGGTCGCGCCCGAGTTCCAGCTGGTCAACGAGACCAGCGTGGGCGGCTATCTCAACTTCCTGCAAGGCAGGCTGCAGAACGGCTTCGACAACAAGGACGTGATCGCCACCTATACGGCCGAGAAAGCGCTGGTGAACGACCCCGCCGCGCTGGTGCGCCGGCTCAACCTGCTGCTCACCGGCAACCAGCTCTCGGCCGCCACGGTCGCGCTGATCACCGACGCCCTGAGCAAGGCGCCGCTGGCGAACCCCTCCACCGACGCCCGAAGGCTCGACCTCATCTGCGCCGGCGTGCTGCTGGTGATGGGCTCGCCCGAATACCTCGTGCAGAAATGAAGAAGAAAGAAGCCGGAGCGAACCGAACATGCACCTGATCGATCCTGCCCGCCACACGCGTCGCGCCTTCCTGCGCCGCTCGGGCCAACTCGCGATGGCCGGCACCGCGCTGCCGTTCGCGCTCAACCTCGCCGCCATGGGCGAAGCGGCCGCCCAGGCCGCGCCGGGCGACGACTACAAGGCGCTGGTCTGCGTCTTCCTCTTCGGCGGCAACGACTACGCCAACACGCTCGTCAACTACGACACGGACAGCTACGCCAAGTACAGCGCCATCCGTGGCGCCATCGCGCTGCCTTCCGACGCGGCGCTCGCGGCCACCGAACTCAAGCCCGCCGTCTCGCTCGCCAACGGCCGCAAGTACGCGCTGAACCCGGCAATGACCAGGCTCACCACGCTGTTCGACGAAGGCAAGATGGCCGTGCAGCTCAACGTAGGCCCGCTCGTCAAGCCGCTCACGCGCGCACAGTTCAACGGCACGAACCGCAGGGACTTCCCGATCCCGCCCAAGCTGTTCTCGCACAACGACCAGCAGTCGATCTGGCAGTCGTCATCGCCCGAGGGCTCGACCATCGGCTGGGGCGGCAACCTCGGCGACCTGATGCTCGGCGGGCAGCGCAATGCTTCGCTGTTCACCTGCATCTCGGTGGCGGGCAACGCGGTGTTCCTCTCGGGCGACGAGGCGCTCCAATACCAGGTCGGCACCGGCGGCGCGGTGCGCATCAACAGCGTGAGCCCGGCCACCGGCAGCGTCTACGGCTCGTCGGCCGTCAAGGCGGCCATGCAGCAGCTGGCGCAGCAGGGGCGCAGCCACACGCTGGAGAACGAATACAACAAGGTCACGCTGCGCGCCGTCGAGGCCGAAGGCAAGATCACCGCCGCCATTCAGGCCAACGACCTGAACGGCAACTTCCCGACCGGCAACAATCTGGCCGACCAGCTCAAGATGGTGGCGCGCCTGATCCGTGGGCGCACCTCGCTGGGCGTGAAACGCCAGGTGTTCTTCGTCTCCATGGGTGGCTACGACCTGCACGACGACCTCGACACCAAGCAGGGGCCGTTGATGCAGCGTCTGTCCGAGGCCATGACCGCCTTCCAGCGGCAGATGGAAACTCTCGGCGTCTCCGACAAGGTTACCGCCTTCACCGCCTCCGACTTCGGCCGCACGCTCTCGAGCAACGGCAACGGTTCCGACCACGGCTGGGGCAGCCATCACTTCGTGGTGGGCGGCGCGGTGAAAGGCAAGGCCTTCTACGGCACGCCGCCGCCGGTGAGCGTGGGCAACACCTCGGCCGACGACGACCAGTGGCACGTCGGCCAGGGCCGGCTGCTGCCCACCACCTCGGTCGACCAGTACGCGGCGACGCTGGCCAAGTGGTTCGGCGTGCCTGATCAAGACCTCAACGGCATCCTGCCGAACCTGAAGAATTTCAACAACATCACCGCGCCGAGCGGCATCAGCTACCCGCGCGACATGGGGTTCATGACATGAACACAGCAATGAGCAGCATGGCCAGCATGAGCGCCATCGGCGGCCTCAACGGCATGGAGGGCGGCGCCAGCGTCAACTTCAGCGCCGACCCACCTGAGCAGGCACACGCCCCCGCGCGCAACAAGGGCGTGACCCACGTGCGCCCCTTTACCAGCGTCGATGCCGCTGTCGCGGCGGTGGAATCGCTGGACCGCGATCTCAAGAAGTTCGAGCTCGCGGTGGCCGACAGCCTGCAGGACTACCTCGGCGTGCAGATGGCGCAGATCACCGACTGCGCGCTGGCGCGCGGCTGGGAGCCGGTCAGCTTCATGCAGCGCGACGGCTTCCGCGTGTATCGCTACGAAGCCATGCGCAGCCCCCGCAAGAGCAAGAAAGGTGCAGCGGGGAAGACCGATCGCGCCTAGCCAGCCGATGCCAGGATTTGCCCCAGCTTCTCGATGTCGACCGGCTTCTGCAGGTGATGGTCGAAGAGCCCCTCGGCCGAGCGGCCGCCCGCGTCCTGCGCGGAGAAGCCCGAGATGGCGACCAGCAGCTTCGGCGTGCCTTCGCCGGTGCTCTCGCGCAGCCGCCGCGCCACTTCGGCGCCGGGCAGGTCGGGCAGGCTGAGGTCGATCAGCGCCGCGTCGAAGCTCCCGGCGGCGGCCGCGTCCAGCGCCTGGCGTGCCGTGTAGGTGCATTGCGCGGTGTGGTCGTGCAGGCTCAGCAGCTCCTGCAGCAGGTCGGCCGAGGCCTGGTTGTCATCGACGATCAGCACGTTCACTGGGGGTTCTTCTTTCCGTCAGGTTGGGCGTCAGATTGATTGGGAAGTATGGCGGGCGCCTGCAGCGGCAGCTCGACCGTGAAACGCGACCCTTCGCCCGGCGCGCTTTCCACGCCGATGCGCCCGCCGTGCAGGTCCACGATCTTGCGGGTGATGAAGAGCCCGAGGCCCAGTCCGGCCGCGTGCTTGCGGCTGTCGTCGGTGCGCTCGAACTGCTCGAAGATGCGGGCCTGGTCCTCGGGCGCGATGCCGATGCCCTGGTCGCGCACGCTCACCTGGGCCGTGTTGCCCAGCTGCCGAACGACCATCTCGACCGGCTTGCCGCCGCCGTAGCGCAGCGCGTTGGTCAGCAGGTTGGTCAGCACCTGCTCGATGCGGAACTCGTCCCATGCGCCGCGCAGTTCGGCAGGCGCCGAGAGCGTGATGGCCGCGCCCGCGGCTTCGGCCTGCTGGCGCAGGTTTTCCACCACCGCGTGCGCGAGCGCCGCCAGATCGGTCGGCTGGGGCTTGATGGACAGCGCGTCGCGCCGCATGCGCGTGACGTCGAGCATGTCGTCGATCAGCCGCACCATGTTGCGGATCTGCCGCTGGTCGCGCTCGATCATCGCGGGCAGGCGCTCGGGCGAGAAACTGGCGAGATTGCCCTTCGCCAGATGCAGCTGCCGCAGCTGCGCCTCGAGGTAGAGGGTGTTCAGCGGCGTGCGCAACTCGTGCGACACCATCGACATGAAATCGTCGCGCATGCGCACCGCGCGCTCCAGGTCGTGCTGCGTCTGCTGCAGCTGCTGCACCAGTTCTTCCTGCTTCTTGTGGGCGGCGGCGAGCGAATCCATTTCGTGGCGCAGCGCCTTGCGGTGCTGGTAGAGGTCGACGAACACGTTCACCTTGCTGACCACCGCGTGCGGGTCCAGCGGCTTGTGCAGGAAGTCGACCGCGCCGCTCTCGTAGCCCTGGAAGGCGTAGTTCAGCTCGCGACCCGCGGCGCTCACGAAGATGATGGGGATGTGCCGCGTGCGCTCGGTGCCGCGCATCAGCTCGGCCAGCTCGAAGCCGTTCATGCCGGGCATCTGCACGTCGACGATGGCGAGCGCGAATTCGTGCTCCAGCAGCAGCGCCAGCGCGGCGTCGGCCGAACCGGCGCGGTAGGCGATGCGGCCGGGCGCGCGGATCAGCGCCTCCAGCGCCAGCAGGTTTTCGGGCAGGTCGTCCACGAGCAGCAGCTTGCTTTCGATGTCAATGTTCATGGACGGCTTCCAGTTGGAGCAGCAGGTTGCGCAGTTCGCGCAGGGGCAGCACGTAGTCGGGGATATGGCGCGCGATGGCGGCCTGGGGCATGGTGGGAATCTGGGCTTCCCCGGGTTCCTGCACGGCGGTGAGCCCGCCGGCCAGGTGGATGCGGTGCAGGCCTTGCGCGCCGTCGTCGTTCGCGCCGGTCAGGAGGAAGCCGGCGAGGGCGGGGCCGTAGGCATCGGCGGCCGAGCCCATCAGCAGGTCGATGGACGGGCGCGAGAACAGCACCGGCGGCTCGCAGCTCAGCGAGAAGGTGCGCTCGCGCTCGATCGACAGGTGATAGCCCGGCGGCGCGAAGTACAGGCTGCCGGCCGAAACCGGCATCTTGTCGTTGGCCTCGTGCACGGGAATCGGCAGGCGCTGCGCGAAGATCTCGGCCAGGCGGCTCTCGTGCTCCTCGGGCAGGTGCAGCACCACCGCCATCGGCAGGCGCCAGCTGGGCGGCAGGTCTTCGAGCAAGACGCAGAGCGCGTCGATGCCGCCGGCCGAGGCGCCAAGCACCACGGCGTCCACGCGCTTGCGGATGGGGAAGCGCAGCTGGCGTTTCATCTGGCCCGTCATGCGGCTTTCTTGCGGTAGATGCGTTCGGCGCGCGCATGCGCGTCGAAGCGGTCGGCGTAGCCCGAGAAGTCGATGCTCTCCTTCGAGCCCAGTCCCAGAAAGCCGCGGTGCGACAGCGACTCGTGGAACAGGCCCAGCGCCCGGTCCTGCAGCTCGCGGTTGAAGTAGATCAGCACGTTGCGGCACGACACCAGCTGCGTCTCGGCGAACACGCTGTCGGTCGCCAGGCTGTGGTCGGCGAAGATCACGTCGGCGCACAGCGAGGGGTCGAAGCGCGCGGCCTCGTAGGCGGCGGTGTAGTAGTCGGAGAACTCGCTGCGTCCGCCCGCGCGCTGGTAGTTGGTGGTGTAGCCCCGGATGGCCTCCAGCGGGAAGATGCCCTGCCTGGCCTTCTCCAGCGAAGCCGGGTTGATGTCGGTGGCGTAGATCTGCGTGCGCGCGAGCAGGCCTTCCTCGCGCAGCAGGATGGCCAGCGAGAACACTTCCTCGCCCGTGCTGCAGCCCGCCACCCATACCTTGACGGAAGGGTAGGTGTGCAGGATAGGCACCACGTGCTGGCGCAGGGCGAGGAAGTACGACGGGTCGCGGAACATCTCGCTCACCGGGATCGTCAGGAACTGCAGAAGCCGGCCGAAGAGGGCCGCATCGCGCAGCACCCGCTCCTGCAGCGCCGAGATGCTCGGCAGCCCGAGCTGGTCGAGCGCGTGCAGCACGCGGCGCTTCTGCGAGGCCACCGTGTAGTTGCGGAAGTCGTAGCTGTACTTGAGGTAGATCGCCTCCATCAGCAGCCGCAGCTCGATCTCGGTGTCGCTCAGCGGCGGCAGCGGCGCCGCGCCGTTGCCGTTCTTCGGATTGCGCGGGCTCGTGGTCACAGCCGCTCCATCTTCGGCAGCCAGACGCGCAGCAGCGAGAACAGGCGCTCCAGGTCCACCGGCTTGGCGAGGTAGTCGTTGGCGCCGGCGGCCAGGCATTGCTCGCGGTCGTCCTTGGTGGCCTTGGCGGTGATGGCGATCACCGGCATATGGGCGAAGCGCGGGTCGCCGCGCAGGCGCCGGGTGGCTTCCAGGCCATCCATCTCCGGCATCATCACGTCCATCAGCACCAGGTCGATCTCGCTGACCTGGTCGAGCTTTTCGAGCGCCTCGCGGCCGTTGCGGCCGATCTCGACGATGGCGCCGCGCTGCTCCAGCGCGCTGGTCAGCGCGAAGATGTTGCGCACGTCGTCGTCCACCAGCAGGAGGGTACGGCCCTCGAAGATGCGGTCGCGCCCGCGTGCCGTCTTCAGCATGCCCTGGCGCTCGCTCGAAAGCTCGGCCTCCACCTTGTGCAGGAAGAGAGTCACCTCGTCGAGCAGGCGTTCCGGCGAGCGGGCGCCCTTGATGATGATCGAGCGCGAGTAGCGCTGCAGCTCGGTCTCTTCGTCGCGCGTGAGGTTGCGCCCGGTGTAGACGATGACGGGCGGGAACGACACGATCTCCTCCGCCGCCATGGCCTTGAGCAGCTCGCTGCCCTGCATGTCGGGCAGCTTCAGGTCGGTGATCATGCAGTCGAACACGCGGGTGCGCAGCAGCTCCAGCGCCTCCTCGCCGGAGCCGACGGCGACGATCTCGATGTCGTCGTCGCCGATCAGCCTGATGACGCTCTCGCGCTGGAGTTCGTCGTCTTCCACCAGCAGCACGACCTTGACCTTCTGCGTGAGCTTTTCTTCCAGCCGGCCGAACACCTTCATCAGCTCGTCGCGGGTGGCCGGCTTCAGCGCATAGCCGACGGCGCCCATCTGCAGCGCCGCGCCCTGCGCGCTCTCGGCGGCCGAGACCACGTGGATCGGGATGTGCCGGGTGTGCGGCGAATCCTTCAGCCGCTGCAGCAGGTCGAGGCCGGTGCTGTCGGGCAGGCGCATGTCCAGCAGGATCGCGTCGGGCAGGAACTGCGAGGCCAGCTCGAAACCGTCGGCCGCGCCATGCGCCACCAGGCAGCGGTAGCCCAGCTCGTGCGCCAGGTCGTAGAGGATGTGCGCGAACTGCGGCTCGTCCTCGATCACCAGCACGCGGCGCACCTGGTCCCGCGGCAGGCTGCGGTCGTCGGCGAACTGCGGCGCAGGCACCGGCGCGGGAGGGTTGGGCGCCAGCGTGGGCTGCGCGTGGGCGGCAGGCGAGTGCGCGGAGCGGGGCGTGTAGACGGCCGGCGGCTTCTGCTGCTGCTGGTAGTCCGGCGAAGCCTGCGGCGCCCTGGCCGGCAGTTCGAGCACGAAGGTGCTGCCCTGGCCCGGCGTGCTGTCGACGGTGAGCATGCCGCCCAGCAGCTGCGTGAGGTCTCGCGAGATCGACAGGCCCAGCCCGGTGCCGCCGTAGCGCCGGCTGGTGGTGCCGTCGGCCTGGCGGAACGCTTCGAAGATCAGCTCGTGCTGCTGCGGATCGATGCCGATGCCCGAGTCGGATACCGCGAAGGCCGCGCCGCCGCCCGCCGCCGGCGAGATCTCCAGCTTCACCTCGCCGCTGTCGGTGAACTTGATCGCGTTCGACAGCAGGTTCTTCAGGATCTGCTCCACCCGCTGCCGGTCGGTGAGCAGCGAGACCGGTGCATCGGGCTGCAGTTCGAGCCTGAATTTCAGGTTCTTCTGCATGGCCAGCGGGCCGAAGGTGCTCTCCAGGCTGTGGGCCAGCCGGGCCAGGGGCACGTCCTCGGTCACCACCTCGAGCTTGCCGGCCTCGACCTTCGCGATGTCGAGGATGTCGTTGATCAGCACCAGCAGGTCGTTGCCCGACGAATAGATCGACTCCGCGAACTTCACCTGCTCGCTGGTCAGGTTGCCCTGCGGGTTGTCGCCCAGCAGCTTGGCGAGGATGAGCGCGCTGTTGAGCGGCGTGCGCAGCTCGTGGGACATGTTGGCGAGGAATTCCGACTTGTAGCGGCTGGCGCGCTGCAGTTCGTCGGCGCGGTCTTCCAGGTCGCGCTGCACGCGGCGCAGCGCGGTGTTGCGCTGGTCGAGCGCCTCGGTGCGCTCCGAAAGCTGGCTGTTGGTCTGCTCCAGCTCGGCCTGCTGGTTCTCCAGCATGGCCTGCGAGGCGCGCAGCGCGCGCGACTGTTCTTCCAGTTCCTCGTTGGCCGTGCGCAGCTCTTCCTGCTGCACCTGCAGCTCCTCGTTGAGCTGCTGGGTCTCGGCCAGCACCTCCTGCAACTGCTCGCGGTAGCGCGCCGCCGCCAGCGAGGTGCCGATGTCGTCGGACACCATCTCGACCAGCTGGCTGCCGCGCTCGTCCAGCGCGCCAGGCAGTCCGAGCTCGACCACGCCGTTGACCATGCCGCTGCTGGCCACCGGCACCAGCAGCACCGCCTTCGGCGCCATCTCGCCCAGGCCGGAGTTGACTCTCAGGTATTCGGCGTCGATCGGGTCGATCAGCATGCGCCGGTTCTCGGCCGCGGCCTGGCCGACCAGGCTTTCTGTGGGCGAGAAGACCTGCGGCATGGCCTCCGCGGCGCTGGAGAAACCGTAGCTCGCCGCCCGGCGCAGCGGGCCGTGGCGCTCGCGCACGTAGATGGCGCCCACCGAGGCGCCCAGGTGGCGCGAGAAGAAGGACAGGATCTTGCGGCCCATGTCCGGCGCGCTGAGCTCGCCCACCAGGTCGCCCACCAGTTCGGTCTGCGCGCCGCGCAGCCAGGCCTCGTGCGCCAGCCGGTCGTTATGGCCCGCCTGTTCTTGCAGCACCACGTCGTAGCTGTCCGACAGCCGCACCAGCTGCCTGCGTCCGAAGTAGGCCACCAGCCCCGTGAAGCCCAGCGTGAACAGCAGGAACAGGCCGACCACCCACCAGGCGGTGCGGTTTGCCTCGTTGTTGCGCTGGAAGCGCAGGGCCTGCTCGGTTTCCATGAACGCGGTGAACTCGGCGCGCATGCTGTCGGTCAGCCGCTTGCCCCGGCCCAGGCGCACCTGCATCTGGGTGTCCTGGCCGTTGCGGTGCGCCGAGATCAGGTCGGCGGCGTAGTCGTTCCAGCTGGCCTGGATGGCTGCGATGCGGTCGACGCGCTCCACCTGCTGGCGGTTGTCCGCCACGAGCTCGCGAAGCATCGCCGTATCGGCTTTCACGCGGGGCAGGGCGTTCTGGTAGGGCTCCAGGAAGCTCTCGTCGTTGGTGATCAGGAAGCCGCGCATGCCGGTTTCCATGTCGATGCTCTGGCGCTGCAGTTCGCTGGCGGCGCGGGTGACGCGGTCGGTGTGCTCGACCCAGCCGATGGTGGACAGCAGGAACAGGATCAGCCCGACGAACACCACGGCGCCGAACACACCGCCGATCAGGGGGAGCTTGATGTTGCGGCTCAGCAGTCGCTCGAAATCGTCGGGGTCGATCGCGGTGGGGGTTTTCGTCATCGGTGCTATTTGTAAGCAAAACTTGTGAAGTCTGGCCGATAAAAGCGCGTGACCCTGTCGGAAAACATCCCGACAGGGCACCAAGGCGGGGCGCGCAGGGTGGAGTGCCTCGTTATACTGTTATTTCATACAGTAAACGCCAGATGGGCTCCGAACCCTTCAAGCCGCAAGACGCGGCTCCCGCCGTTGCCAGGCACGTAGTGTCGGTCAAGGCCCTGTGCGCCTTCGGCGCGAAGGCAGGCGACCTCGACCTGCGCTTCGTGCCCGCGCCCAGCGCGCTCGAAGGCATGGCCGGGCATGCGCTGGTTCAGCACCGGCGCGGCGGCGAATACGAGTGCGAGGTCGCGCTCGAAGCCACCTGCGGCGCGGTTCACGTGCGCGGCCGTGCCGACGGCTACGAATTCCACCGGGCCAGGGTCGAGGAGATCAAGACCTTCCGGGGCGACTTCGACGCCATCCGCGGCAACCACCGCGCGCTGCACTGGGCGCAGGCCCGCACCTACGGCTGGATGCTGTGCGAGCGCGACGGCCACGACGAGATGGTGGTGGCGCTGGTCTACCTCGACCTCGCCACGGGCGACGAGACCGTGCTGGAGGAGCATCACACCCGAGAGGCCCTGCGCGAGCATTTCGAGCTGCTGTGCGGCCGCTACGCCGCCTGGGCCGCGAGCGAGGCTGCTCACCGTGCCGCGCTCGACGGCACGCTGGCCGGGCTGGAATTCCCGTACGGCAGCTTCCGCGCCGGGCAGCGCGAACTTGCGGAGGCCGTCTACCGCGCCGGTGCGGGCGGGCGCTGCCTCATGGCGCAGGCGCCCACCGGCATCGGCAAGACGCTGGCCACCATCTTCCCGTTGCTGAAGGCCCGTGCGGCCCGCAGGATCGACAAGCTGTTCTTCCTCACGGCCAAGACCTCGGGCAGGCCCGTGGCGCTCGATGCGCTGCGCGTGCTCGACAAGGGCCGGGGGCAGGGCAGGCTGCGCGTGCTCGAGCTCGCGGCGCGCGAGAAGGTCTGCGAGTACCCCGACCGCGCCTGCCACAGCGACGCATGCCCGCTCGCCCGGGGCTTCTACGACCGCCTGCCCGCCGCGCGCGAGCAGGCCGCACAGATGGCGTGGCTGGACCGCGAGGCGCTGCGCGACATCGGCCTCGCGCACGAGGTCTGCCCCTATTTCCTGGCCCAGGAGATGGCGCACTGGGCCGATGCCGTCGTCGGCGACTACAACTACTACTTCGACAGCAGCGCCTTTCTCTACGCCACCATGCGCGAAGACGACTGGCGTGCCGCGGTGCTGGTCGACGAAGCCCACAACCTGCTCGAACGCGCGCGCGGCATGTACACGGCCGAGCTCGACGGCGGCGCGCTCGAGGAGGCCCACCGCGCAGCCCCCGCCGTGCTGCGCGGCCCGCTCGCGCGGGTGTTCCGCGAGTGGGACACGGTGCAGCAGTCGCAGCAGGCCGGCTACGAAACCGCCGACGAGATCCCCGAGCGCTTCCTGCGTACCCTGCAGGCCGCCAACACCGCCATGGCCGAGCACTTCGCGGCCACGCCCGAGGCCTCGCAGGGGCCGCTGCAGCGCTTCTTCTTCGACGCGCTGCACTTCGCGCGGCTGGCCGAAGCCTTCGGCGACCACTCGGTGTTCGAGCGCACGCTGGGTGCCACGCAGCAGGCGCGCCGCCTGGCCATCCGCAACCTGGTGCCGGCGCCTTTCCTGCAGAACCGCTTCGCGGAAGCGGCTTCGGTCACCTGCTTCTCGGGCACGCTGTCACCCTTCGGGTTCTACCGCGACGCCCTCGGCATGCCCGAGGACGCCGCGCTGCTGGACGTGGCCTCGCCATTCCACAGCACGCAGCTGCGCGTCGAGGTGGCGATGCACGTGTCGACGCGCTTTCGAGACCGCGCGGGCTCGCTGCGCAACGTGGCCGACATCATCGGCGCCCAGTTCGAGCGCCTGCCGGGCAACTACCTGGCCTTCTTCAGCAGCTTCGACTACCTGGAGAAGGCCTGCGCCGCCTTCTCGCTGCGGCACCCCGGCGTTCCCGTGTGGACCCAGACGCGCGGCATGCGAGAGGCCGAACGCCAAGGCTTCGTGGCGCGATTCGAAGAGGGTGGGCAGGGCGTCGGCTTCGCGGTGCTGGGCGGCGCTTTCGGCGAGGGCATCGACCTGCCGGGCAGCCGCCTGATCGGCGCCTTCGTGGCCAGCCTGGGCCTGCCCCAATACAACGAACTCAACGAGATCACGCGCGAGCGCATGCAGGCGCGCTTCGGCAAGGGCTACGAGTACACGTACCTCTACCCCGGCCTGCAGAAAGTGGTGCAGGCCGCCGGCCGCGTCATTCGTACCGAGGAAGACCAGGGCGTGCT
Organism: Variovorax sp. V15; assembly: GCF_041154425.1. Lineage (NCBI taxonomy): Bacteria > Pseudomonadati > Pseudomonadota > Betaproteobacteria > Burkholderiales > Comamonadaceae > Variovorax > Variovorax sp. V15. Next base: position 3,492,667 of record NZ_AP028659.1, on the reverse strand, counting down.
GCACCTGCTGGACGACCGCTTCGCACGCGCCGAGATCCGTGAGCTGCTGCCGCGCTGGTGGGACGTGCGAATGGTGAAGGACTGATGCGATGGGTGCCGGCCGGAGGAATTCGCCTTCGGGCGGGCGCAATTGCAAACTATTGGGGCCTGGCGCGCTCTCAATTGAAAAACATCTCAGAGGAGAACTCAATTCAATTGCTGGACTGAATTGTAAACTTTTGGGCGAATCTAGAATTAAAAACCGAATTCAATGAGGAGAAAATTCCATGCAATCAGATCGCCCGATCGAACAATCAGCCATTCCTGAAAAATCGCGCAGGCAATTCCTGCAAAAGGGTGCGCAGGCAGCCACGGCGCTCCTGGGCACTTCGGTCATAGGCGCTTGCGGCGGCGGTGGTGATGGAGGCAGTGGAGCGGCCAGCACCTCCAATCTCTCAGCCCTGCTGCCTGCCTCGGCAAATCCTGCGGGTCCGATTTCACCCGAGTCTTCCGCCGCACCGCCAGCGGCCGCAATGCCGGCCCTGGTAAAAAGCCCGGTCATCCATTCCTTTTCTCCGAGCCTGGAAAAGCGAGGCAAGGTAATTGTCATCAGCGGCGCCGAATTCGACTCGAGTGCTTCGGTTTGTTTTGGAGAGGTCGTTGCGACCAGGCTCAGCGTCGATTCTCCGAACCAGATTTCGGTTTTCGTGCCCGATTCGGCAAAGGACGCGGAAATCATCGTCCGTACCGCCGGCGGCGAAGCCAGATCGAGCCGCAAATTCGAAGTCGCGCTGGTGCCGGAGTCGGCCAGGGACTATCGGCTCGCGTGGCACGACGAGTTCGAAGGCAGCGCGCTCGACCCCGCCAAATGGGCCGCGGTCACCGGCGTGCGCGCCAACGCGGTCCAGACGCCCGAAGCCGCCACGGTGGCGGACAGCGTCCTGAAGATCTCGACCTACACCGACCCTTCGGCCGGCACCCATCACACCGGTTTCCTGCGCACGGCCCGGCTCTACGAATTCCGCTTCGGCTACATCGAGGCACGCGTGCGCTTCGCATCGAAGCCGGGGCAGTGGAGCGCGTTCTGGCTGATGTCCAATGCGAACAAGGCGGCCACGCCGCCCGATCCTGCCCCCGGGGTGGAGGTGGACATCATCGAGCACCGGGCGGTCCGCGGCACCGGCAAAGCGTCCGAAACAGGCGTCGACGTCAGCAAACAGTTCTCGGGCGCAGTGCACTGGAACGGCTACGAGATAGGCAAGACCATCAGCCGCAACACCGGCCAGCAGCAGCTGCCGGCAGGCCAGTCGTTTTCCGAGTGGCACACCGTGGGCCTGCTGTGGACCCCGGAGGGCTACGAGTTCTACCTCGACGGCGCGGCGACACCCTACGCGACCATCAAGGAGGGCGTGTCGCTGAGCAACCAGTACATCAAGCTCACCTGCGAGATCAAGGACAACGACTGGGCAGGCAATATTCCTTCCAGCGGCTACGGCCCCTTGGGCGCCGGCACGAACGCGACCATGGAAGTCGACTGGGTCCGCGTCTGGCAGGCCGCCTGAGATGACGCGCGCCACCAGACGCCTCGAACACGCCGGACAGCCCGACCTGTTCGGCGAGGCGCCGGTGGCTGCCATCGAAGGGCTTCGCTACGAGAACGGATTCCTGTCGCGCGAGGAGGAGGCCGGCCTGCTGGCCATCGTGCAGGCCCTTCCGCTCAAGGAAATGCGCTACAAGGAATACACCGCCCGCCGCAGGGGCACGAGCTTCGGCGGCAGCTACGACTTCGACACCAACCGCCTGAAGCCCGGCGCACCGCTGCCTCCGGAGTTGCATCCGCTTCGCGACAAGGCGGCGGCCTGGGCCGGCATCGCGCCCGAAGAACTCACGCACATGCTGATCGCCGAATACCGCCCCGGCACGCCGTTGGGCTGGCATCGCGACGTGCCCGATTTCGAGGACATCGTCGGCGTTTCGCTGAACAACGACGCCGTGATGCAGTTCAGGCCCTACGTGCCGGGCGCGGCGGCGTCGGGGCCGGTCACGCTTGAATTCCTGATCGAGCCGCGCTCCGTGTACCTGCTGCGCGGGCCGGCGCGATGGGCATGGCAGCACGCGATCGCGCCGACCGAGGCGCTGCGCTACTCCATCACCCTGCGTACGCGGGCTCATCGTGTCCGGACTGCTCCCGCGCCTTCCCCTTCTTCTCGTTCTTCCGCGGCGCGAACAGCGGGGCTGCCGCCGACAGGTCGCTGATCCACGCTTCCCACGCCGATTCGCGCTGCGCAGGGTCGCCACGCAGCAGCGCCGAGGGATGCAGCGTGACCAGCACGCGCCGGCCCGCCGGGTCTTCAAGCCACTGGCCGCGCAACCTGGTCACGGCCACCGGGCGCCCGAGCAGCGATCGGGCCGCCACGGCGCCCAGCGCCACGATGGCGTGGGGCCGCACCAGCTCCAGTTCGCTTTCCAGCCAGTGATGGCAGGCCTCGGCTTCGCGCTGCCCCGGCGTCTTGTGCATTCGCCGCTTGCCGCGCCACTCGTACTTGAAGTGCTTGACGGCGTTGGTCACGTACAGCTTCTCGCGCGACCAGCCCAGTTGCGCCACCGCCCGGTCGAAGAGCCTGCCGGCCGGGCCGACGAAAGGGCGGCCGGCAAGGTCTTCCTTGTCGCCGGGCTGCTCGCCGACCACCATCAGCACCGGCCGTACCGGGCATTCGCCGAACACCGACTGCGTCGCGTACTGCCCGATGGGGCATTCGCGGCACGCGTCGGTCGCTCTGGAGAGCGTGCGCAGCCCGGCTTGCGCGTCGCGCACGGAAATCCGTCGGCCGCGCATGCCGCCCTGGCTGCTCAGGCGGCCGCCGCCATGCTCCGGCATTCGGTCTCGCACTGCCGGCAGGCTTCGGCGCAGCGCTGGCAGTGGTCCATGTCATGGCTGCCGCATTCGGCGGCACAGCGCTGGCAGATCTCGGCGCACATGCCGCATGTGACAACGATGTTCTCGCCGCCGCGCGCCATCACGGCAGCGGCGAAGGCGCAAGCCGCGGCGCAGTCGATATCCAGCGCGATGCAACGCGCCATGCCGCTCCTGCCTTCAGCCAGGCAGGCGGCCGCGCAGCGATTGCACGCCAGCGCGCAGTCATTGCACGCCGCGATGCAGCGATCCATGGCGTCGCTCGTGTTCAGTGCCGCGGTGGTCATTGCGCACCTCCGCGGCGGGCCTGCAGCTGATTGCTGCCGCCTACGTGGCTCTCGCGGTCGCTGCGGCTCTCGGGCGTGCGCCGCGGCTCGTTCTTCGGGGTGGCCGGCTGGTTGCCGGCCTTGTTGTGCTGCGTGGGCAAGCTGTCGTGCTCGTCGGTGGTGACGGCGTCGGGATTCTGGTGCGGGGTCTGTTTGGGGGATGTCATGGGGACGGAACTCCTTCGAAAGAACGGGTTGAAAAACTGCTCGTCATGGTCTTTCTGCTGTGTCCCGCGAGGCATGCATGTGGGAATGGGCCGACCCCGCGCGTCGTCCCCGGAGGGCAAGCCGGCTTCCTGGTCAGGCCCGAGTAGGCAATCAGCAACGCCGGACAACGCCGACGCCCGGCATGACCGTCTTCTTACCCACGGCGCATATGCCGCGCCCAGCATGAAAGCTCCTCAACCAACTGCAGGAGCACCACATGCCAAGAGGCGACAAGTCGTCCTACACGGACAAGCAGAAGCGGCAGGCCGAGCACATAGAGAAGGGCTACGAGCATCGCGGCGTCGGCAAGGGCGAGGCTGAGCGCCGCGCGTGGGCCACGGTGAACGCCGAGACCGGCGGTGGCAAGAAGAGCGGTGGTGGCCGCGGCAAGGCCGAGAACCACGGGCCTTCGCGCAAGGGCGGAAAGCTGGGCGGTGCGGCCGCGGCGCACCGCACCGCGGCCGAACGATCGGCCTCCGCGAAGAAGGCCGCCGCCACGCGCAAGCGCAACGCCGAGAAGCGCGGCTGAACGGAACGCGGAGGCTGACGATGCACATCATCCCGGGAGCGACCGGCCACGTCGGCTCGGCGCTGGCGCAAGCCTTGCTCGAACGCAGCGAGCCGGTCACGGTGGTCACGCGCGACGCGCACAAGGCCGAGGCGCTTCGTACCAAAGGCGCGCACGTGGCGCAGGTCGACGTGTTCGACACACACGCGCTGCACCAAGTGTTCAGGGGCGGAAAGCGCGTGTTCGTGCTGAATCCTCCCGCGCCGCCGTCTTCGGACACGGTGGCCGAGGAGCACAGGAGTGTGCGCGCCATCGTTTCGGCGCTCGAAGGCTGCAAGCTCGAGAAGATCGTCGCCGAATCGGCCTACGGCGCGCAGCCGGGCGAAGGCATCGGCGACCTCAGCGTGCTGTACGACCTGGAACAGGCGCTCGCCGAGGGCTCGGTGCCGTTCAGCGCGCTCCGAGCCGCGTACTACATGAGCAACTGGGACACCGCGCTGGAAACCGCGCGCAAGGAAGGCAAGGTCCACAGCATGTTCCCCGCCGACTTCACGCTGCCCATGGTGGCGCCGCACGACCTCGGCCAGTACGCCGCGAAGCTGATGCTGGGCCCCGCCGAATCGTCGGGGCCGCACCACGTCGAAGGGCCCGAGCGCTATTCGCCAGGCGACGTGGCGCGGGCTTTCTCCGAGGCGCTCGGAAAGCCGGTCGAAGTGGTGGAGACGCCGCGCGAACAGCTGGAGCAGGCCTTCGGGCAGCTGGGCTTCTCGGACGCCGCTGCGAAGTCTTATGCCGCGATGACGCGCGCCACGATGGACCAGCATTACGAACCGGCCAGCAAGCCGGTGCGCGGGACGATCTCGCTGCGCGATTACATCGGCAGGCTGGTGAACAAGAGTTCGGGCTGAGTCAGGCGGTCCGCGAGGACTGCTGAAACCGGCCACGACGGATGTCCGAAATTCGCGCGCTTCGCCGCCGAGTCCCGAGAACCGGACATTCGTGACCTGTTTCTGGCGTCAGCCGGACAACTTGCGCTTTCCGGCCATGCGGCCGAGAAGGCAAGAAGCCGGCTTGTTCCACGACGTTGCTCCGAACGCAGGCGCTACGCCGCGGAACGTCGCTGAACCGGCCTTCATTTCACACGCTTGAGAGCGGTTTGCCGCCCCCTGAACGCGTCGATACGATCCCGCGCCTTGCCCTCACGAAAGGACCGCGCGGGTGCCTCCGACAACTGCTTTTTCCTCATCTTCCAACGCCGACCTGCAACAGCGCAGCCGGCGACATGTGTGGCATCCGTGCACGCAGAGCATCCGGCTCGAAGCGGTGCCGCCGCTGCCCATCGCCCGCGGCGAGGGCGTGTGGCTCATCGACCAGGAGGGCCGGCGCTACATGGACGCCACCAGCTCGTGGTGGGTCAACCTGTTCGGACATGCGCATCCGGCAATCAACGCCGCGCTGAAGCAGCAACTCGACACGCTTTCGCACGTGATGCTCGCAGGCTGCACCCATGCGCCGGCGGTGGAGTTGGCGCAGCGGCTCTCCGCGCTCACGGGTGGCGCGCTCGGGCATTGCTTCTATGCGTCCGACGGCGCCTCGGCAGTGGAGATCGCGCTGAAGATGAGCTTTCATTTCTGGCGCAATGCCGGCCGCGGCGACAAGCGGTGCTTCGTCGCACTGAAGCACGGCTACCACGGCGAAACGCTGGGTGCGCTGCACGTGACCGACGTGCCGGTGTTCCGCGACGCCTATGCGCCATTGCTCGCGAACGCGCATCTGGTGGCCTCGCCCGACGCGCGCAATGCCGCTGCGGGCGAGAGCGCGGCCGATGCCGCCAGCCGCGCCGCCGCCGAACTCGAAGCGCTGCTGGCCGAACAGCACGACACCATCGCCGCCGTGATCGTCGAGCCGCTGGTGCAGTGCGCCACCGGCATGGCGATGCACGACCCCGAATACCTGCGCCGCGTGCGCGCGCTTTGCGACCGGCATGGCGTGCACCTCATCGCCGACGAGATCGCGGTGGGCTGCGGGCGTACCGGCAGCTTCTTCGCCTGCGAGCAGGCAGGCATCTGGCCCGACTTTCTCTGCCTCTCGAAGGGCATCAGCGGCGGCTACCTGCCGCTGGCGCTGGTGATGGCGCGCGACGCCATCCACGACGCCTTCATCGACGACGACGCGGCGCGCAGCTTCCTGCATTCGCATTCCTACACCGGCAATGCGCTGGCCTGCCGCGCGGCGCTGGCGACGCTGGACCTGTTCGAGGCCGAGGACGCCTTGCGGCGCAACCGGGGCAGGGCGCAGCGCCTGCTGCAGCGGTTGAGCGGCGTACTCGAAGGCCGCGCGGTCGACCATCTGCGGCAGCGCGGGATGATCACCGCCTTCGACGTGCGCGAGCCCGGTGCCCGCTTCGCCGAGCGTTTCCACCTCGCGGCGCGCGCGCAGGGGCTGCTGATGCGGCCCATCGGCAACACCGTGTACCTGATGCCGCCGTACGCCATCGGCGACGGCGAGATCGACCTGCTGGTCGACGGCACGCTCGCCACGCTGGATGCCGTGCTGACCACGAATCCGAGGCAGGAAGGAGCCCGCGATGTCGCGCTTGCTTGACCGCCTGCAGGGCGAGATCGACGCGCTCGACGCCCAGTCGCTGCGCCGCCGCAGGCAGATCGCCGAAACAGCCTGCGCGCCGCTGCAGACGCTGACGCTGGCCGGCAGCAGCGCAGCGCGCACCATGCTCTGCTTCAGCAGCAACGACTACCTCGGGCTCGCGGCCCATCCCGCGCTGGCGAAGGCATGGGCTGAAGGCGCCGCGCTGTACGGCACGGGCAGCGGCGGCTCGCACCTGATCCTCGGGCACTCGCGCGCGCACGCCCAGCTCGAGGAAACACTCGCCGGCTGGATGTCGCCCTTCATCCCGGAGGCGCGCAGCCTGTTCTTCTGCACCGGCTACATGGCCAACCTCGCGGTGCTGTCGGCGCTCGGCGGGGCGGATGCCGTCATCTTCTCGGAGTCGCTCAACCACGCCTCGCTGATCGACGGGGCTCGGCTGGCCAAGGCGCGCGTGGAGCGCTACGCGCACTGCGACGTGGCCGCGCTCGACGTGCAGCTCGCCGCCTGCTACGCGCCGTTGAAGCTCATCGTGAGCGACGCGGTGTTCAGCATGGACGGCAACATCGCGCCAGTGGCCGCGCTGCTCGCGCTGGCCGAGAAGCACGATGCCTGGCTGGTGATCGACGATGCGCACGGCTTCGGCGTGCTAGGCGATACCGGGCGCGGCGTGCCCGAGGCACTGGGCCTGCATTCGCAGCGGCTGGTGCTGGTCGGCACGCTGGGCAAGGCGGCGGGCGTGTCGGGGGCCTTCGTGGCGGCGCATCGCACGGTCATCGACTACCTGGTGCAGCGCGCGCGGCCGTACATCTTCACCACGGCGGCGCCGCCGGCCGTCGCGCACGCGCTGCTTGCGAGCCTGGCGCTGATCGGGGGCGAGGAGGGCGCGCAGCGCCGTGCGCAACTGAAGGAGCGCATCGCCCAGCTTCGCCTGGGGCTGGAGGCTGTGCTGCCGGCGGACGGCAGTGCGTGGCTGCCCGATTCGCCAACCGCGATCCAGCCGCTGATCGTGGGCGACAACGCGCGCGCGATGCTGACCACGGCGCAACTCAATGCGCACGGGTTGCGCGTCGGCGCGATCCGCCCGCCGACAGTGCCGGCGGGCACGGCGCGGCTGCGTATTGCGCTGTCGGCCAGCCACACGGAGGCCGATGTCGCGCGGCTGGTCGATGCGCTGGGCGAGGCCCTCGCCAGCCAGCAGTTGACGGAGACGGCATGACGCAGCAGCGCCGCTGGTTCGTCACCGGCACCGACACCGGCATCGGCAAGACGCTCGTCAGCAGCGCCATGCTGAGCCTGCTGGCCGGATCGGGCCTGCGCGCGGCCGGCATGAAGCCGGTGGCGGCTGGCCTCGAAGAGGTCGACGGCGCCTGGCGCAACGAGGACGTGGAGCAGTTGCATGCCGCCGGCAACGTCGATGCACCGCTGGAGCTGCGCTGCCCCTATCTGCTGCGCGCACCGATGTCGCCGCATCTCGCGGCAAGGCAGGAGGGCGTGAGCATCACGCTGCAGCCGCTTCTGTCGGCCTTCGAAGAGCTCTCGGCCCGCGCCGACGCGGTGGTGGTCGAGGGCGTGGGCGGCTTCTGCGTGCCCTTCGGCGACGACCTCGACAGCGCCGACCTGGCCGTGGCTCTGAAACTGCCTGTGATCCTGGTGGTGGGGCTGCGGCTGGGCTGCCTCAACCACGCGCTGCTGAGCGCCGAGGCGATCCGCGCGCGCGGGCTGGTGCTGGCGGGCTGGGTGGCGAGCATGGTCGATCCGTCGATGCTCGCGCCGCAGGCCAATCTGCAGACGCTGCGCGCGCGGCTTGGCGCGCCCTTGCTCGGCATCGTGCCGCACCTGGAGAAGCCCGACGCATCCAGCGCGGCCCGCCACATCGACCTGCGCGCGCTGCGGGCGACGGCGGCACATGCCGCGCGCCGAGCCGCATCGCCCGAGGAGACCTCAGCCGCGCAGGCCTGATTCCGCAAGCCGCTTGCCGCGCACGCCGCCCTGGCGCTCCAGCATCCAGCCGGGGTACTCGGCCGGCAGCGCGCTCACCTTGTCCAGCGTGGCAAGTTCGTCGGCCGTGAGCTTGATGGCGGTGGCGGCGATGTTGTCGTCCAGTTGCTCGACGCGCTTGGCGCCGATGATCACGCTGGTCACCACCTGCTGGTGCAGCAGCCACGCCAGCGCGATCTGCGCCACCGACACGCCGCGCGACTCGGCCAGCCCGCGCATCACGTCGATGCAGTCGTAGGCGCGTTCGACGTTCACCGGCGGAAAGTCGAAGCTGGTGCGGCGGCTGCCTTTCTCTGCCTCGGCGTTGCGGCCGTACTTGCCGCTGAGCAGGCCGCCCGCGAGCGGGCTCCACACCATCAGGCCGACGTTCTCGCTGCGCAGCAGCGGCACCAGCTCGCGCTCCAGGTCGCGCCCGGCGATGGTGTAGTAGGCCTGCAGCGATTCGAAGCGTGCCAGCCGGTCGCGCTCGGCGATGCCCAGGGCCTTGGCGATCTGCCAGGCGGCCCAGTTCGACACGCCCACGTAGCGCACGTGGCCCTGGCGCACCAGGTTGTCGAGCGCGTGCACGGTCTCCTCGATGGGCGTGACCGGGTCGAAGCCGTGGATCTGGTAGAGGTCGATGTGGTCGAGCTGCAGGCGCCGCAGGCTGGCCTTGACGCCATCCATGATGTGGAAGCGCGAGGCGCCGGCCGAGTTGACGCCTTTGCTGCCGGTCTCGCCCAGCACCTTGGTGGCCAGCACGAAGCTGTCGCGCGGCACCTTGAGGTTCTTCAGCGCCTGGCCGGTGATGACTTCCGACTGACCTTCCGAATACACGTCGGCCGTGTCGATGAAGTTGATGCCGGCATCCAGCGAGCGGCCGATCAGGCCTTCGGCCTCCGACTGCTGCAGGTTGCCGATCTGTCCCCAGATGCCGGAGGAGCCGCCGAAGGTCATGGTGCCCAGGCAGAGTTCGGAAACGAAAAGGCCGGTGCGGCCGAACTTGCGGTATTGCATGGAGAGGTTCCTTTGTGGGAAGAGGCCGAAGAAAGAAAGGATGAAGAAGAAAGAGTCAAAGGCTCGATCCGCGGGAAAAAGTATCCCGCCGCCGTCCGTCCCGCGGCGAGTGCGTTCCTGCAAAGTATTTGCCTGATTCTCCAGACCTCCCGCGCGGGGCGTGCGAAGCGGCGGGAGGAGCGCTAAGCTTCCGCTCGCTCATTCCTCCAGGGGCCGTGCGGTCGTTTCCGCGGCTCCCCATCGCGACAAGGCTCCAGAAACATGTCCGACGAAACACCCGAAATCGCCGCCGCCATCGCACAGCCGATGCCGCTCGAACCCGAACTCGAAGAAGCCCGCAAGCAGCTCGTGGCGCTCATCGAGCACATCACGCAGGGGCAGGAAGGCACCGTCGTCACCGCGGTACCCGGCCTGCAGGTGTTCTGCATCCGCAAGCCCGAAGGGCCCAAGCACGGCTTCGCGTCCCCCGCGCTGGGGCTGATCGCACAGGGCTCCAAGCGCATCATCGTGGGCGATGACATCTACGTGTACGACCCGATGCACTACCTCGTGACCTCCGTCGACCTGCCCGTGTGCGGCCAGGTGTGCGTGAAGAGCGAGGACGAGCCCTACCTGGGCGTGCGGCTCGAACTGGCCATCGACGAGATCGGCGACCTCATCGGCGACGAGAAGCTGCCGGCCAAGGCCAATGCGCCGGCCTCGCGCGGCATGTACGTCAACCGCATCGCCATGCCGGTGCTGGAGCCGGTGCTGCGCCTGCTGCGGCTGCTCGACACGCCGGAAGACGTGCCCATCGTGGCGCCGCTGATCAAGCGCGAGATCATGTACCGCCTGCTGGTCAACGGCGAGGGCGCGCGGCTGCGGCAGATCGCCCTGCAGGACAGCCACACGCAGCGCATCACCAAGGCCATCAGCGCACTGCGCATGAACTACGCCCAGTCGCTGCGCGTGGAAGACATGGCGCGCGCGGTGCACATGAGCGTGTCGTCGTTCCACCATCACTTCAAGGCCGTGACCGCGATGAGCCCGCTGCAGTACCAGAAGCAGCTGCGCCTGCAGGAGGCCCGTCGGCAGATGCTGATCGCGGGCGCCGACGTGGCGAGCGCCGCGCACAGCGTGGGCTACGAGAGCACCTCTCAGTTCGCCCGCGAGTACGGCCGCATGTTCGGCGCGCCGCCGCTGCGCGACAAGCGCCGCTGGCTGGGCGAGGCGGGCAACGACGCGATGGGCGCGGCTTCCATGGAGGCTGCGTGAACCTGTCGGCACGCGGAGCTGCGCCGCGTGGCTGAATCGAAGATCGCCATCTACGGCGCCATCGGCGCCAACGTGGCGATCGCTGCCACCAAGTTCGTCGTCGCGGGCATTACCGGCAGCTCGGCGATGCTGTCGGAGGGCGTGCACTCGGCGGTCGACACCTTCAACGGCGTGCTGCTGCTGGTGGGCCTGCACCTGAGCAAGCGGCCCGCGACGGCCGAGCATCCGTTCGGGCACGGCAAGGAGCTCTACTTCTGGAGCCTGATCGTCGCGGTGCTGATCTTCGGCCTGGGCGGCGGCGTGTCGTTCTACGAGGGCGTGCAGCACATCCGCCAGCCGGAGCCGATGCGCGATCCGTTCTGGAACTACGTCGTGCTGGCCGCGGCGGCGCTCTTCGAGGGCACGAGCTTCCTGATCGCGCTCAGGCAGTTCCGCGCGCAGGCACGCGGATTGCCCTTCTGGCAGGCGCTCGACCGCAGCAAGGACCCGACCACCTACACCGTGCTGGCCGAAGATTCGGCCGCGCTGGTGGGCCTGGCGGTCGCCGCGCTCGGCATCTACCTGAGCCATGCGCTGAACATGCCGGAGCTCGACGGCGTGGCCTCGGTGATCATCGGCGTGCTGCTGGCGGGCGTGGCGGTGGTGCTGGTCGCGCAGGCGCGCGGGCTGCTGATCGGGGAGGGCATCCGCCCCGAGACCGCCCGCGCCATCCGCGCGATGGCCATGGAGCAGGAATGCGTGGAGGAGGTGGGGCACATCCTCTCGATGTACATCGGCCCCGACGAGGTGCTCGTGATCGTCGACGTCAACTTCAAGGACGACACGCCCACCGGCGAAGCGGCCGATGCCATCGCGGCCATCGAGAAGCAGGCGCGTGCGCGGTTCCCGATGATCAGGCGGATCTTCATCGAGGCGAGCGAGGCGCCCGTTCCCGCCAAGACCAGCGGCGCCTTGTAGCACTTGCCGCGATTTCTTGCGTCGTCGCGGCCATGCAGGCTTCGCCGAACTTCGCTATCTTCTGGCGCGCTGCAGCGACGACCCGCCCGGGCGGGAGAACTCAACAACACGGAGAAATGCATGCTTTGGGAAAAGAAGCTGGCGCAGTGGAGCGCCGCGGTCCGCGAGCGCGCCAACCTGCCGGCGCGGCTCACCCTGTGGGATGGCCAGTCCTTCGACTTCGGCACCTTCAGCGGACCCGCCGTCACGCTGCACGTGAAGTCGCCAGCCGCGCTGTCGCTGATGCTGCAGCCCACCCTCGACAACCTGGGCGAGGCCTACGTCAAGAGCAAGATCGACATCGAGGGCAAGCTCAGCGACGTGATCGACATCGCCTACGGCCTCGCCCGGACCTCGGTCGACAAGCCCGGCGGCGCGCTGCAGAACATGGCGCGCTACTTCACGCACACCAAGTCCTCGGACAAGAAGTCCGTTCAATACCACTACGACGTCTCGAACGAGTTCTACAAGCTCTGGCTCGATCCGAACATGGTGTATTCGTGCGCCTACTTCGAGAACGGCGACGAAGACCTCGCCACCGCGCAGCTCAAGAAGATCGACCACATCCTCACCAAGATCGAGCTGAAGCCGGGCCAGACCCTGCTCGACATCGGCTGCGGCTGGGGCGCACTGGTGATTCGCGCGGCGCAGAAGTTCGGCGCGCGCTGCGTGGGCGTGACGCTGTCGCAGAACCAGTTCGACCTCGCGACCGAGCGCGTGAAGGCCGCGGGCCTGGAAGACCGCATCGAGATCCGCCTGCAGGACTACCGCGACGTGACCGGCCAGTTCGACCGCATCACCAGCGTCGGCATGTTCGAGCACGTGGGCCGAAAGAACCTGCCCGACTACTTCAGGCGCGTGCAGCAACTGCTGGCCGACGACGGCGTGGTGATGAACCACGGCATCACCTCGTCCGACCCCGAAGGCGGCGGCGTGTCTTACGGCGGCGGCGACTTCATCGACCGCTACGTGTTCCCCAACGGCGAGCTGCCGCACATCAGCCTCGCGCTGCAGGCCATGCAGCAGGGCGGGCTCGAAGCCTTCGACGTGGAGAACCTGCGCCGCCACTACGCGCAGACGCTGCGCTGCTGGAGCGACGCCTACGAGGCCAACAGCGAGAAGGCACGCGCGCTGGTCGACGAGGAGAAGTTCCGCATCTGGCGCGTGTACCTCGCGGGCTGCGCCTATGCCTTCGAGAACGACGACGTGGCGATCTACCAGATCGTGGGGCGCAAGGCCGGCCGGCCGGCGAAGACGCTGCCCTGGTCGCGCCGCTACATCTACGACGGCACTTCGGCGCTGAACGCGGGTTGAACGCGGGTTGAGCGCGCACGGCGCGGGCGCCCGAGAGCCCGAGCCAGCGACAGGGGCTCATGCCGTCTATAGCATGCACGGCTCATGACCTCCACGACCCCCAGAACAACAAGCCGCCCACTGGTCATCGCCTCGATCATGGCCTCCATGGCGATGGTGGCCATAGAAGCCACCATCGTCTCCACGGTGATGCCGCAGATCGCCTCCGAGCTGGGCGGGCTGCATCTCTACAGCTGGGTGTTCGCCTCCTTCCTGCTGGCGCAGACCGCGATGACGGTCGTGTTCGGCAAGCTCTCCGACCTCTATGGCCGCAAGCCCATCATGTTCGTCGGCATCGCCGTCTTCGTCATCGGCTCGGTGCTGGCGGGCTTCTCGTGGTCGATGCCCGCCATGATCTGCTTCCGGCTCATACAGGGCATCGGCGCCGGCGCGATCCAGCCGGTGGCGCTCACCATCGTGGGTGATCTCTACCCGGTGCGCGAGCGCGGCAAGGTGCAGGGCTGGCTCGCGAGCGTGTGGGCGGTGTCGGCGGTGGTGGGGCCGATGATCGGCGCGCTCATCGTGCAGAAGCTCTCGTGGGCGTGGATCTTCTGGGTCAACGTGCCGATCGGGCTGGCGGCTGCTGTCGGCTTCTGGCTCTTCCTGCACGAGGCGCCCTCGGTGCGGCGCTCTTCCATCGACATCGTGGGCGCGGTGCTCTTCACCATCGGCATCGCGGCGCTGATGATCGCGCTCACCGAATTCGGCGTGGGCAACTCGGGCGTGGCGCTCGCGTGGGCCGCGCTCTTCGCGGTCACGCTGGTGCTCTTCATCGCGCAGGAGCGCCGTGCGGCCGATCCGATGGTGTCGCTGCGCCTGTGGGGCGCGCGGATGATCGCCATCGTCAACGGCGCGGCCATGCTGGCCGGCATGGTGCTGATCGGCATCACCACCTTCCTGCCGATGTACGTGCAGGTGGTGCTGGAACGCTCCTCGGTCACGGCCGGCCTCACGCTCACGATGGTCATGCTGGGCTGGCCCATCGGCGCGACGCTGACCTCGCGCACCTTCCACCGCATCGGCCTGTGGCGCATGGTGGTGACGGGAGCGGCGCTGATTCCCGTAGGTGCCTCGACATTCGTGCTGCTGGGTGCCGGCAGTTCGCCTGTGCTTGCCGCCGTGGGCTCCTTCATCATCGGCCTGGGCATGGGCGTGATGAGCCTGAGCTCGCTCATCCTCATCCAGGAAGGCGTCGATCTCGCGCAGCGCGGTGTCGCCACCGCATCGAACGTGTTCTCGCGCAACCTCGGAAGTGCGCTGGGCGCGGCCTTCTTCGGGGCGGTCTTCAACTTCGGGCTCACGCACAGCGATGGCCGGCCGATGTTCTCCGACGAGCAGCTGCGCATGCTGCTGCAGGGCATGCACGGCTCCGTCGCGGGCGATTCGGCCATCCGCCTCGCGCTGGGCGGATCGCTGCACCTCACCTTCGTGGCGATGCTGGTCGTGAGCCTCGGAGTGATTGCGCTGGCCTTGCTGCTGCCCAGGGAAGGGCTGGTGGAGAGCAGGGCGGTGGCAGCTGGGGAAGCCGCGCCTAAGTAACCCGCCTCAGAGCGCCTGCAGCGCTTTCTTCATGTACGCGAGATAGAAGCCGGGCGCGTAGTCGTCGATGCGGGCGTATTCCTCGTAGCCCTGCTTCAGGTAGAAGCCGCGCGCCTGCCACTCGAAGGTGGACAGCTTCGCGTTCCTGGCACCGAGCGTGATGGCCTGCCGCTCGGCTTCGGCCAGCAGGCGACTGCCGAGGCCTGCGCCCCGGGCGTCTTCTTCCACGAAGAGCACTTCGACATCGAGCCAGTACAGGAACACGAAGCCGCGCAGCCCGCCGAGCAGGCGGCCGCTGTCGTCGCGTGCGTCGATACGGACGTATTCCTGCTTCGGGTATTCGCCGACGAAGCCGTAGTTGTAGCGGCGCAGCTTCAGGCCCAGTTCGCCGGAGCGAAGCTGTTCCTCGGTAGGGGTCGACAGCGTGATGTTCATGCTGGTGCTGCCTCGATCCTGGGGAGGCGGCATTCTGCCCGCACGCGCGGACCGCATATCGATCCGCGCTTTCCTTCTTTGTGCACTTGCGCAGCCGTTGATACGGTCTCGTTCTTTGCATTGCAAGGCGATCGACCATGGGCGCGAGGGATTTCGAGCGGCATCTTCTTTCGGGAGTGGACGGCTCCGTGCGGCACGAGGCCGATGTCCTGGTGATCGGCGGCGGCCCCGCTGGCGCATGGGCTGCGGTGAGCGCGGCCGCGCAGGGCGCGCGCGTGCTCCTGGCCGACAAGGGCTTCTGCGGCACCTCGGGCGCGACTGCGCCTTCGGGCACGGGACTCTGGCACGTGTCTCCCGAAGGTAAGGCGCGTGAGGAAGCCAAGGCCAGCCGGCTGGCGATGGGCGGCCATCTGGCCGAGCACGCATGGATGGACCGCGTGCTGGAGCAGACCTGGGAGAACGTCGAGCGGCTGAAGGACTGGGGCTACCCCTTTCCCGCCGACGACCAGGGTGCGCTGCGCTGCACCTCGCTGCAGGGCCCCGAATACATGCGCCTGATGCGCAAGCGGGTGAAGGAATCCGGTGCACGCATCCTCGACCACAGTCCTGCGCTCGAACTGCTGGTGGACGAGCACGGCACCGTCTGCGGCGCCACCGGCGTCAACCGCCAGACGGGCGAGAGCTGGGTGGCGCGCACCGGCGCGGTGGTCATCGCCACCGGCGGCTGCGCCTTCCTGAGCCGCGCGCTCGGCTGCAACGTGCTCACGGGCGACGGCCAGCTGATGGCGGCCGAAGTGGGCGCGGCGCTCTCGGGCATGGAGTTCTCGAACGCCTACGGGCTCGGGCCGGCGTTCTCGTCGGTGACCAAGTCGCTGTTCTACAACTGGGCGACCTTCTACACGGCCGACGGCGTGGCCATCGAGGGCGCGGGCTCCTCGAAGGGGCGGGGCGTGATCGCGCAGACGCTGCAGTCGCAGCCGGTCTTCGCGTGCCTGGACCGCGCCGATGCGCAGATCCGCGCCTGGATGCGCACCGCACAGCCCAACTTCTTCGTTTCCTTCGATCGGCAGGGCATCGACCCCTTCACGCAGCACTTCCCGGTGACGCTGCGGCTCGAAGGCACGGTGCGCGGCACGGGCGGCCTGCACCTGGTGGACGACAGCTGCGCCACCTCGGTGCCGGGCCTCTACGCCGCGGGCGACGCGGCGACGCGCGAGCTGATCTGCGGCGGCTTCACCGGCGGCGGCAGCCACAACGCGGCCTGGGCGCTGTCTTCCGGCTTCTGGGCCGGCGCGGGCGCGGCGGCCTTCGGGCGCGATGCACGCGCCAAGTCGCAGCGCACCGCACTGCGCGCGGGCGGCGTGGCGCTTTCGAAGCGCGGCGCCACGGCCTTCGACAGCCAGGAGGTCGTTCGCGCGGTGCAGGCCGAAGTCTTTCCGTACGAGCGCAACTGGTTCCGCGAAGGTGATGCGCTGCGCGACTCGCTCTCGCGGCTCGATGCCCTGTGGGAGCGCCTGCGCACCAGCGCGCCGGCCGCCACGGCCACCGAGGCGGTGCGCGCACGCGAGGCCGCGGCCATGCTAGCCACCTCGCGCTGGATGTACCGCAGCGCCCTGCAGCGCACCGAAACGCGCGGCATGCACCGCCGACGCGAGCACGGCACGCTCGATCCGTCGCAGCGCCACCGGCTGCTCAGCGGCGGGCTCGACGAGGTCTGGGTGCAGAAGCACGCAGTGAATGAAGGGGTGACCGCATGATCGAAGTCATCAGCGCCGAACGCTGCACCGGCTGCAATATCTGCGTGAACGCCTGCCCGACGAACGTGTTCGAGGCCGTGCCGGACGCACCGCCGCGCATCGCCCGGCAGGACGACTGCCAGACCTGCTTCATGTGCGAGTTGTACTGCCCGGAAGACGCGCTCTACGTCGCGCCGATCGCGGACCGCAGCGCCACCGCCGAGGAGCGCGATGCGGCGGCGGCGGCCCTCATGGGCAGCTACCGAAGCGCCATCGGCTGGGGCCGCGGCCGTCAATCGACCGCGTCGGCCGATGCGAGCTTCGAGCTGCTGCGGCGCGCGCACTGATTCTTTTCTTCTCCCGAGTTTCCCGATGTCCGATCTCCAAAGCCGCCGCCGCCTTTTGCGCGGAGCCGTTGCAGCCGCTGCCGCAAGCAGCTTGCCAGTCTTCTCATTTGCGCAAGGCAGCAGCCAGGTGCTGCGCCTGGGCTACATCGGCCCCGGCAAGAAGCCCGCCAACGCCACCGGCTGGGCACTGCGGCAGGGCCACCTGCTGCGCGAGCTGGCGCCGCTGGGCTTCAAGGAAATCACGACGCGCAACTTCCCGAACGGGCCCGACCTCAACGAGGCGTTTCTCTCCGGCGCGCTCGACGTCGGCATCTACGGCGACACGCCCGCGGTGGTGGCGCGCTCGCGCGGCCTCGACGGCCAGCTCATCGGCTTCGACGCGGTCGGCATGAACGTTTGGCTGCTCACGCCGCGCAACGGCGTGCGCAGCGTGAAGGAGCTCGAGGGTCAGTCCATCGGCGTGGCGCGCGGCTCCTACATGCATCGCTACGTGCTGGGGCTGCTGAAGGAGAACGGGCTGCAGAAGTCCGTCAAGGTGATCCACATGTTCCCGCGCGACGGCGAGGCGGCGCTCGACCAGGGCTCCATCGCGGCCTTCGCGGCGCAGATCGACGTGGGGCCGCTGCTGGCCTCGCGCGGCTATCCGGTGATCGACGAGGCGGAGAAGCACCCGACGCTGCGCGGCACCTCGGTGATCGTCGCCTCGGGCAAGCTGCTGGCCGCTGCGCCGGGGCTGCCCGCCGCGTGGACGCGCGCACGGCGCACCGCGCTGCAGGAGATCCATCGCAACAGCGCCGACTACTACGCCTTCCATTCGGAAGTGAGCGGCTTTCCGCTGGAGATCGTGAAGGTCTCGCACCCGCTGTCGCACTTTCCTGAGGCTGCGTATCCGCCCGAAGGGCTGGCGCTGCTCGACGAGGTCAAGAAGTTCCTGCTGGCCGAGAACCTCGTGAACCGTGATTTCGCGCTGTCCGAATGGCGCGCTCCGCAGCAGGCCTGAAACGCGCCGCAGCGCTGCTCAGGAATGGCAGACGAGGCCGTCCTTGAGGAGCGTGATCTCGAACTGCAGGTTGCCCGCGCGTGCGCCGCGCGCCTTTGCCAGTGTGCCGTCCGCACGCCATTGGCGCAGCGCGGCGGCCAGGTAGTCGCGAGACGCCTCGTCGCCCTGCGGCAGGCGGATGGCGGCGTCGGAAGGCGGGCGCAGGCCGCTCGCCAGCGGTTTGTAGAAGCGCCATTCCTCGTTCTTCAGCAGCCGCTGCAGCACTTCCTCGTCTTCGGCCAGCGCCGTGCATTCGCCCGCCATGAAGGCCGACACCGCATGCACGGAGGAGGGGTAGCTGCGCGGCTGCGCGCCGTAGCGCAGCGATACCGCGCCGGCATAGCCCGAGCCTTCGCCCACGCAGACCGAAGCGCCGCGCAGCGCCTCGGCGTCCTGCATACGGCCCTTGCGCAGCGCTACCACGAGGCCGCTGCCGGTGTCGTAGCTGCCGGGTGCCGCGTCGATGCCCTTGGGTGCAGCCGTGGCCGGCACGCCGGCGACCAGCAGGTCGACGCGGCCTTCGCGCAAGGCCGCCTCCTGGGTGGCGGTGTCCAGCCCGACCAGTTCGAGTTTCACGTCGAGCGAGCGTGCGAGCTCGCGCGCCAGCGTCGCGTCGAATCCGTCGGGCTCGGGCGGCGTGGGTGCTTCGGGAGGGGCCGGGCGGGGATAGCGCCGCACGCCCACGACGAGCGTGCCGCGCTCGATGGCCTTGGCGAGCACCGGTCCCTTGGGCAGTTCGTTCAGCCGACTGCCCGAGGCCCATGAAGCGCCCAGGCCCGCCAGCGCGGCAGCCGCGGCGAGCGAGGCGCCGGCCAATGCGAACCTGCGAGGGCGCGAAGAAGCGGATTCACTCATCGAGGCTCAGCCCCCGCCGCCAGCGCAGCAGACGCCGCTCCAACAGCGCAAGAAGGTAGTTGAGCAGCAGCCCCAGCGTCGCCAGCAGCAGTATGCCCGCGTACATGGTCGGTATCTGGAAGGTCTCCTGCGAGTTCAGCGTGAGAAAGCCCAGCCCGGAGTGCGCACCGATCATCTCGGCCGCCACCAGCGCCGTGATGCTGTAGGCACCTGCCAGCCGCACGCCGGTGAAGATCGAAGGCAGCGAGGCCGGCAGCACGACCTTGAAGAAGACGAAGCGGCGCGAGGCCCCCATCGACAGCGCCGAGTTCACCAGCAGCCGGTCGACCTGCTTCACGCCGCCCACCGTGCTCAGCAGCACCGGCCAGAACGAAGCCCAGAAGATGATCGCCACCTTCGACAGCTCCCCGATGCCCAGGAACAGGATGAACACCGGAAAGAGCGCGAAGGCCGATGTCTGGCGGAACAGCTGCAGCACCGGATCGACGATGGCCGCGAGCCTCCTGAAGCCGCCCACGAGCAGGCCCAGCACCACGCCCGCGACGCTGGCGAGCACCAGTCCCCAGAGCGAGCGCTGCAGGCTGGCCGCGACGTGCTTCCAGAGCTGGCCGTTCTCCAGCAGTTGCACGATGCTCGCGAGCACGGCCGAAGGTGGGCTCAGGTAGGCGTCGCTCACGATGCCCAGGCGTGGCAGCGCCTCCCACAGCGCGAGGAACAGCACGATGCCGATGCCGCGCTCGGCCACCCGGCCGAGGCTGCGTGCGAGCCTGAAGAGCCGGCTGGGCGACCGCACCACCGGCGCGTCGAGCACCGCGCTCACGACACCACTCCTTCGAGCGACCGTGGTCGCAGGCCCAGCTGCACCTCGTCCTTCAGCACCTCCCAGGCGCGCTGGCGCAGCGCGGCGAACTCGCCCGAGTGGCGCAGCTCCGCCGAGCGCGGGCGCGCGAGCGGGATGTCGATGATGTCCTTGATGCGGCCGGGCCGCTGCGTCATCACCGCCACGCGGTCGGAGAGGTACACAGCCTCCTCCAGGCTGTGCGTGATGAACACGATGGTCTTGCGATGCTGCTCCCAGATGCGCAGCAACTCGCCCTGCAGCACCTCGCGCGTCTGCGCATCGAGCGCGGCGAAGGGCTCGTCCATCAGCAGTACGTCGGGCTCGTAGGCCAGCGAGCGCGCGATGGCCACGCGCTGCTTCATGCCGCCGGAGATCTCGTGCGGATAGCGCTCGCCGAAGCCGTGCAGGCCGACGAGCTCCAGGTACTCCTGCGCCGTGCGCCGGCGCGCTGCCTTCGCCACGCCGCGGATGTCCAGGCCCACCGCGATGTTGTCGAGCACCGTGAGCCACGGAAAGAGCGCATAGCCCTGGAACACCACACCCTGGTTGCGGTTGATGCCCGCAAGCGGCTGGCCATCGATGGCGATGCGCCCGCCGGTGCGCTCGGTGAGCCCGGCCAGGATGCCGAGGAAGGTCGACTTGCCGCAGCCCGAGGGGCCGAGCACCGAGAGGAACTCGCCCTCGCGCACGTCGAGGTCGAAGCCTTCGAGCACGCGCACCCGGTCGCTGGCGCCACGTGCGGCGTAGTCCATCTGCACGTCGCGGGCGGAGATCTTGATGCTCATCGCTTGCGTGCCCGCTCAGGTCTTCGTGGCGAAGGGGTTGAAATCGTTCGTGTACACGTCCTTCACCGACACCTTGCCGGCGGCGAGCTTGCCCTCGGACTGCAGGATGTCGATGTAGTACTGGATCGGCGGCTCGGTCACCACCAGGTCGTCGACATAGGCGTAGCGGTCGACGTTCTTCAGCTCCATGTTGATGCGCTTGGCCACCAGCTTGCGGGCTTCCTCGGTGTTGGCGTTGACCCAGTTGCCGGCCTTGGCCAGCGCGGTCACCACGTCGCGCACCGCCTCGGGGTGCTGGCGAATGAACTGGCCGTGGGCGCTGTAGGGCGCCATGCCGCCCAAGCCGCCGTCGAGGTCGAAGTCGCTCCACAGCCGCACCAGCGAGTCGGCGTTGTCGGCGCGGCCCGAGAAGGGCGCGTGGATGATCGCCAGGTCGGTGTTGCCCGTCACCAGCGTCTGCTCGGCCTGCTCGTCGGGGATGACGACGAAGTTGATCTTGTTGACGTCCACGCCGTGCTGGCGCAGGTACTTCTTGGTGACGAACTCGGCGCAGGCGCCGAAGCTGTTGAAGCCGATGGTCTTGCCTTCGAGGTCCTTCGGCGCGCGGATGCCCGAGTCCTTGCGGACGAAGTACTTCATGTGCGGCGCTTCCTGCAGCGTCTTGCCGCCCGCGGCCACCACCTTGAGGTCGGCGCCCGAGGCGATGGCCGAGATCACCAGCGGCACCATGCGGCTGCCGAAGTCGATCTCGCCCGTGCCCACCAGCGGAATGATCTGCGGTGCGGCGATCTTGCCGACGTAGTCGGGGCGGGTGTTGGTGCCCTCGAAGTAGCCGAGCTCGTCGGCCAGGTAGATCAGGTCGAAGGAGGGATTGTTCGGGTACTTGAATGCGACCTTGTCGCCGGTCTTCTTGACCACGGCCGGGGCGCTGCCGGCGGATGCGGTCTTGCCGTCGTCGCGCGAGCAGCCCGCGAGCAGCAATCCGCCCAGGCTGCCGGCGGCGCCGAGCGAGGCGAAGGTCTTGAGCGCGCGGCGGCGCGAGGGGAGGGCGGGTGTGGACGGGTTGGACATGGCGGCGCGCCCCGGGGCCGGGGCCGGTCTGGGAAGTTGGCTAGGCGCCGATGCTAGGAAGTGGCGCGCGCACGTCCAACGAAGAAATCCGCGCATGCATATGCGGCGACGGATAAGTGCGACAGCCGCGTGGAAATGCTTGCCCCGCGCGGCACGCGGCGGCATCCTCGAAAGTTTCCCGCGATCTGCATTCCTTCGATCGCCTTTTCATTTCCACCGCCAGGACCAGACACCCATGACCTACCGCGCCGATCCCAAGCGCTACGACGCCATTCCCTACCGCCGCGTCGGCCGCAGCGGGCTGGTGCTGCCCGCCATCTCTCTCGGGCTGTGGCACAACTTCGGGGATACCACCTCCATCGCCACGCAGCGCCAGCTGCTGCGCACCGCCTTCGACCTGGGCATCAGCCACTTCGACCTGGCCAACAACTACGGCCCGCCCTACGGCAGCGCCGAGACCAATTTCGGCCGCCTGCTGCGAGAAGACTTCAAGCCCTACCGCGACGAGCTCATCATCTCCAGCAAGGCAGGCTGGGACATGTGGCCCGGCCCCTACGGCAAGGGCGGCGGCTCGCGCAAATATGTGCTCGCCAGCCTCGACCAGAGCCTGCAGCGCCTGGGCCTGGACTACGTCGACATCTTCTACTCGCACCGCTTCGACCCCGAGACGCCGCTGGAAGAAACGGCCTCCGCGCTGGCCCAGGCCGTGCAGCAGGGCAAGGCGCTGTACATCGGCATTTCGTCTTACTCCGCCGGCAAGACGCGCGAGATCGCCGCGCTGCTGCGCGAGTGGAAAGTGCCGCTGCTGATCCACCAGCCGGCCTACAACCTGTTCAACCGCTGGATCGAGAAGGATCTGCTGAATGCAACAGACGAGCTCGGCGCGGGCGTCATCGCCTTCACGCCGCTGGCGCAGGGGCTGCTGACCGACAAGTACCTCAACGGCATCCCGGCCGATGCACGCATCAACCGGCCCGGCGGCGGTTCGCTCAAGCAGGAGCACCTGTCCGAGGCCAACGTCGAGCGTGCCCGAGCCCTCAACGAGATCGCGAGGCGCCGCGGCCAGTCGCTGGCCCAGCTCGCGCTCACGTGGACGCTGCGCGACCCGCGCGTGAGCTCGGCGCTGATCGGCGCGAGCCGGCCGGAGCAGATCGTCGACAACGTGGCGGCGCTCGCACATGCGCCGCTGAGCGCGGAGGAACTGGCCGAGATCGACAAGTACGCGGTGGAGGGCGGTGTGAACCTCTGGGAGAAGCCCTCGACGGACTTCGCCTGAGGCGCTTCTCTTCTTTGTCTTCTCAGGGATCGCATCAGGTAACTCGGAATCCGTCTTTGGCAAAGGCGGGTGCGCTTTGCAGAATCGGCGCAAGCATTCGTTCGATTCATTGACTGCCATGCAACTGCGCACCCATTACGTCTCCCCGGCCGCCCAGGCGCGCCATGTCCTGGCCCTCACTGCCAAAGCCTGGCATGTTCCGCCGGCTTCGCCGCACGCGCTGGCACGCCGCGCACCGCATGGCTACGTGCCTGTTCGCGCGCTTCGGCGCCTGCATGCGGCCGCCATGTTGAGCCTGCTGCCCCATTCGTGGTGAACTCGGCGCCAGGACGTCGAACCTGGAGATGACCGAGCATGCTGATCGTTCTGGGTGGACTGCCCGGCAGCGGCAAGACCACCATCGCACGCGAGATCGCCGCGCTGCTGCCTTGCGCGTACCTGCGCATCGACGCCATCGAGCAGGCGCTGCGCTCGGCCGGTGCAACCGGCGGTACATCCACCGGTGACATCGGCCCGGCCGGCTACATCGTGGCCTACGCGCTGGCCGAATCCAATCTTTCCCTGGGCCAGTCGGTGCTGGCCGACTGCGTGAACCCCTTGCCCGTCACTCGCGAGGCCTGGCGGGCCGTCGCGGCGCAGGCCTCTTCACGCATCGTCGAAGTCGAGATCGTGTGTTCCGATGCTGCCGAGCACAGGCGCCGTGTCGAGCAGCGGCGCATCGACATACCCGGCTTGGTGCCGCCCACGTGGGAGTCCGTGCAGCGGCACGACTACGAGCCATGGCGCACGCCGCGCCTCGTCATCGACGCCGCGGCAATGAGCGCGCGAGAGGCTGCACAAGCCATTCTTTCCCGCACGGGCCACTGAGCATCCAGCAGATATCGATATAGGAATTCAGCGCAAGCGGTGCGCGCAATGCCCCAGAGAATTCGCAGCAATTCTTCATCTAGGGGCGTCAGCCACTGCACACCGTGTCCTATTCGCTGTCCCTGCTCGACAAGAGCCTGATCCCGGAAGGCGCCGACGCCGCGCAGGCGTTCCAGCACACCATCGCGCTCGCGCAGGCGGCCGAGCGGCTGGGCTACCGGCGCTACTGGCTCGCCGAACACCACGGCAACAGGAACTACGCTGGCTCCGCGCCCGAGGTGCTGGCAGCGCACCTGCTCGCGAAGACTTCGCGCATCCGCGTGGGCACCGGCGGCGTCATGCTCCAGCACTACAGCCCGTTCAAGGTGGCCGAGGTGTTCCGCGTGCTGGCCTCGCTGGCGCCGGGCCGCGTGGACATCGGCATCGGCAAGGCACCCGGCGGCCTGCCGCTGACGAGCAAGGCACTGCAGTGGCTGCACGATCCCGCCAGGAGCAGGAGCGAGGACTTCGGCGTGCGTCTGTCCGAGCTCGATGCCTTCCTGCAGGAGGGCGTCGCCTCCGGCCATGCGCTCGCCGGCGCAGTGGCCACACCCAACCCACCGCAACTGCCGCAGCGCGTGCTGCTGGGCGGCAGCCCCGAGAGCGCGGTGCTCGCCGCGCGCCTCGGCTGGCAGTTCACCTATGCGGGGCATTTCAACGGCGACCCTGTGAACCTTGCGCGATCGGTCGAGGCCTACCGTGCAGAAACCGGACGCGCGCCGCTGCTCGCGCTCTTCGCCTTCGCCGCGGAGACGGGCGAGAAGGCCGCCGAACTCGTGGGCGCGCTGCGCAGCTTCCGCGTGCACCTGCCCACCGGCCAGAGCGTGAACCTGCCGAGCCTCGAAGCCGCGGCCGAGTTCGCACGGCAGGCCGGCGCGAGCGACTACCGGACCGAGGAACGCCGCCCGCACGTGATCGCCGGCACAGGCGAGGAAGTGCGCGATGCGCTCGACGCCTTGAGCGAGCAGTACGGCATCGAGGAGTTCGTCATCGACATCCCGGTGGCCGGCTTCGCCGAACGCCGTGCGTCGGTCGAGCTGCTCGCCGCGGCGCGAGAGGCCGTGCCCCTCGAGGCCTGAGCCCTTCCTTCCTTCTTCCTTTGCGAACCCCTCGAAGCGAGCCATCGTCATGAGCAACGACAACAGCAACAAGAGCATCCGGTTCGGCGTCATGCTGCAGGGCGCCGGCAGCCACATGAACTCCTGGAAGCATCCGGGCGGGCCGGCAGACGCCAGCGTCAACCTCGGCTTCTACGTGCGTACCGCGCAGAAGGCCGAGGCGGCGGGCATCGCCTTCGCATTCGTGGCCGATGGGCTCTACATCAACGAGAAGTCGATCCCGCACTTCCTCAACCGCTTCGAGCCGATCTCGATCCTGTCGGCGCTCGCCACGGTGACCTCGAAGATCGGCCTTGCCGGCACCGTCTCCAGCTCGTACAGCGACCCGTTCACGGTGGCGCGCCAGTTCGCCTCGCTCGACCTCATCAGCGGCGGGCGCGCGGGCTGGAACGTGGTGACCACGCCGCTGGAAGGCAGTGCCAAGAACTACAGCCGCGCCCACCCCGAGCACGCGCTGCGCTACGAGATCGCCGACGAGTACCTGGCCGTGACGCAGGGCCTGTGGGACAGCTGGGACGACGACGCCTTCGTGCGCGACCGCGAGAGCGGCCGCTTCTTCGAACCCGGCAAGCTGCACACGCTGAACCACAAGGGGCGCTTCTTCGAGGTGTCGGGTCCGCTGAACATCCAGCGCTCGCCGCAGGGCCAGCCGGTGATCTTCCAGGCCGGCTCGTCCGACGCGGGCATCGGGCTGGCCGGCAAGTACGCCGATGCGGTGTTCACGCATTCGCCTTCGCTGGAGGACACGCGCAGCTTCCTGCGGCAGGTGAAGGCCAGCGCCGTCGCGCAGGGCAGGCAGGCGGGCGACGTGAAGATCTTCCCGGGCATCGGCCCCGTGGTCGCCGCCACCGAGGAAGAAGCCGAAGCCAAGTACCGCGCCATCCGCGAACTGCTGACGGTGGAGGAGGCGCTGGCCTACCTGGGACGCTTCTTCGACCACCACGACTTCAGCCAGTACCCGCTGGACGCACCGTTCCCCGAACTGGGCGAACTGGGTCGCAACAGCTTCCGCTCGACCACCGACCGCATCAAGGCCAACGCCAGGGCCAAGGGTCAAACGCTGCGCGAAGTGGCGCTGGAAGTGGCCACGCCCCGCACGCAGTTCGTGGGCACCGGCGAGCGCATCGCCGACGAGATCATCCGCTGGGTGGACGAGGGCGCGGCCGACGGCTTCATCCTCGGCTTCCCGGTGCTGGGGCAGGGGCTGGACGACTTCATCGAGTTCGTGATCCCGGCGCTGGAGGCGCGCGGGCGTTACCAGCGCGAGCTGCCCGGGCAGACGCTGCGCGACCACCTGGGCCTGCCGCGCAAGGCAAGCCGCTATACGGCGCAGGAAGCCGCGCCCGCAGTGCGGAAGGCTGCGTGATGAGCGAACAGTTTGTCTACACCACGCCGCTCGATCCACGCGCGACGCCGCTGATCGAAGGGCTGACCTTCGAGTACGACAGCCGCTACGGCGACGTGATGCGCGAGCCGGGCCAGCCGCGCGAGATGGAGCGCTATCCCGCCGAGGTGTTCACGCCCGCGCAGGGCGGCAACTTCGTGCTGTTGCTGCGCGACGGCGTGGCCATCGGCGGCGGCGCCTTCATGCGCCATGACGAGCGCACCGCGGAACTCAAGCGCGTGTGGACGCATGCCGATCTGCGCCGCCAAGGGCTGGCCAGCAAGGTGCTCGCCGAACTGGAGGCGGAGGTGCTTCGGCAGGGCTACGAGCGCATCTACCTGACGACCGGCTTCCGCCAGCCCGAGGCCGTGGGCCTGTACCTGGGCCATGGCTACACGGCGCTGTTCGATCCGCCCATCGACCCGGAGACGCCGCGCAAGCTGCCTTTCGAGAAATACCTGGACACCGGGAGGCACCGCGCCCGCGCTGCGTCCGGACAATTGGTCGGAGCGGCGCAGCGATGAACACCACCGTTCTCGACGCAGGCGCCGAGCCGATCAACCCCGCACCGGCGCGCGCACCGCAGCCGCAGCGTCCGCCGGTTCCCGCCGCGGCGCCGGCCAACGGCGACTACTCGCACTTCCGAATCGTGCCGGCGCGATATCCGGCGCGCACGGCGGGCACCATCTTCGCGGTACTTGTCATCGGCATCGTGCTGCATTCGACGCTCACCAACCCGCGCTGGGGCTGGGGCGTGTTCGCGCAATGGTTCTTCGCCGAGCCGGTGCTGCAGGGCCTTGGCCGCACGCTGCTGCTGACGGCGCTGGGCGCGCTGCTGGGCTTCTTCTTCGGCACCGCGCTGGCGCTGGCGCGGGTGTCGCGCTCGCCGCTGCTGGCAAGGCTCGCATGGGTGTTCACCTGGCTCTTCCGCTCGGTGCCGGTGATCGTGCTGCTGCTGATCATCAACAACCTGGGCTACCTCTACGAGACGGTGACGCTGGGCATCCCGGGCACCGACGTCACCTTCTTCTCGTACCCGACCACGCAGCTCATCAGCCCCTTCGTGGCGGCGCTGCTGGGCCTGACGCTGAACCAGGCTGCCTTCGCCTCGGAGATCGTGCGAGGCGGCATTCTTTCGGTGGAGCAGGGTCAGCTGGAGGCGGCCGCGGCGCTGGGGCTCTCGCGCGGGCGGCAGTCGTTCCGCATCGTGCTGCCGCAGGCGATGCGCACCATATTGCCCACGGCCTTCAACGACATCATCGGGCTGGCCAAGGGCACCTCGAACCTCTACATCCTGGCGCTGCCCGAGCTGTTCTACACGATCCAGATCATCTACCGGCGCAACCTGGAAGTGATTCCGCTGCTGATGGTTGCGACCGTGTGGTACCTCATCATCCTCACGGTGCTGTCGGTGGTGCAGCACTACGTTGAGCGGCATTTCTCGCGCGGTGCGCTGCGCAACCCGCCGAGTTCGCGGCTCGGCCGGGTGGCCGGCAGGCTGTGGCGCACGAAGTCCGCGCCCGTGGCAGAGCCCGCCGCTGTCGTGCCCGCGCAGGTGCCGCGCTGGACCGACCCGCTCACGCAGGGCGGCGTGGTCAGGATCCACGGCGTGTCGAAGAGCTTCGGCGCGCTCAAGGTGCTCGACGACGTGACGCTGACGGTGGCGCGGGGCAGCGTGACGGTGATCCTCGGCCAGTCGGGCTCGGGCAAGTCGACGCTGCTGCGCGCCATCAACCACCTGGAGCGCGTGGACGACGGCTTCATCTCCATCGACGGCGAACTCATCGGCTACCGGCGCGACGAGGACACGCTCTACGAACTGCGCGAGCGCGACATCCTGAAGCGCCGCGTCGACGTGGGCATGGTGTTCCAGAACTTCAACCTGTTCCCGCATCTCACGGTGCTGGAGAACATCGTCGAGGCGCCGATCTCCGTGCGCGGCCTCTCGCGGCCCGAAGCCGAGGCGCTCGCTTCCGAGCTGCTGGTGCGCGTGGGCCTGGGCGACAAGACGCATGCCTATCCGCGACAGCTCTCCGGCGGCCAGCAGCAGCGCGTGGCCATCGCCCGCGCACTGGCGCTCAAGCCCAAGGTGCTGCTGTTCGACGAGCCCACCTCGGCGCTCGACCCGGAGCTGGTGGGCGAGGTGCTCGCCGTCATCAAGGAGCTGGCGCGCTCGGGCACCACGCTGCTCATCGTCACGCACGAGATCGGCTTCGCACGCGAGGTGGCAGACAACATCGTCTTCATGGAGCGCGGCCGCATCCTGGAGACCGGCTCGCCCGACAAGGTGTTCAACGCGCCGGAGCATCCGCGCACGGCCGAGTTCCTGGCCAAGGTTCTCTGACTTTCTTCCTTTTCGACTTCCTTTCATCGACCTTCATGATCCATCGACGAAACATCCTGTCCGCCTTCCTGGTCGCATTGCTGATGCCGCTTGCCGCATCGGCCCAGCCCGCCCCGGACCTGAGCCCCGAGCAGCCCGGCCGCCCGCGCGCGCAGAAGATCGACGAGGCCGTCCGGCTCGCGAAGGATTTCAAGTTCCAGAAGGAGGGCGTGCTCGTCGTCGGCACCACCACCGGCCGCCTGCCGTTCGCCGCCTACGCCACCGACACCAAGACGCCCGTGGGCAACGCGCCCGACATCGCACAGCTGGTGGCCGACAGCCTCGGGCGCAAGCTGGAGTTGGTCTCTACCGCTTGGGCCGACTGGCCGCTGGGTCTGCAGTCGGGCAAGTTCGACCTGATCGTCTCGAACGTGACCGTGACCGAGGAGCGCAAGGAGAAGTTCGACTTCTCGACCTACCGCAACGACCAGCTCGGCATCTACGTGAAGTCCGACAGCAAGCTCGGCGCCATCAAGGAGCCGAAGGACATCGCGGGGCTGAAGGTGATCGTGTCCGCGAGCACCAACCAGGAGCAGATCCTGCTGCGCTGGAACAAGCAGAACGTGGCCGCCGGCCTGAAGCCGGTCGAGATCCAGTACTACGACGACGATGTGGTGCAGCGCCTGGCGCTGCAGTCGGGTCGTGCCGACGCCTACCTGGGGCCGAACGCCATCGCCGCCTACGAGGCGCGCGACGGCAAGACCAGGCTCGCGGGCCTGTTCTCGGGCGGCTGGCCGCTGAACGCCGAGATCGCCGTCACCTCGCGCAAGGGCTCGGGCATCGCTGAAGCCGTGACGCTGGCTCTGAACACGCAGATCAAGAACGGCAACTACGCCAAGGCGCTGTCGCGCTGGAACCTGGAGTCGGAGGCCATCGCGGTCTCGCGCACCAATCCGCCGGGCCTGCCGAAGAACTGAGGAGATGGGCATGAATCTCTTCAAGAACACATGGATCGCCCGCGGCCTCGTCGCGCTCACGCTCGTGGCTGCTGCAGCCGGTGCGGCCTGCGTCGCCCATGCCGCCGACAAGTTCGACTTCAGCCCCGAGCAGAAGGGCCGCCTGCGCGGCCAGAAGGACGCAGAGGCGGTCAACGCGATTCCGCCGAGCTTCAAGTTCGTGAAGGAGGGCGTGCTGACCATCGGCATCGCGCCCTTCGCGCCGCCGATCTCGACCTACGCATCGGATGCGAAGACGGTCGTCGGCTTCGACCCCGACTTCGCGCTGCTCGTCGCCGATGCGCTGGGCCTCAAGCTCGAGCTGCAGCCCATCGCCTGGGCCGACTGGCCGCTGGGCCTGAGCTCGGGCAAATACGACGCCGTGATCTCCAACGTGGGCGTGACCGAGCAGCGCAAGGAGAAGTTCGACTTCTCGACCTACCGCCTCGGCCTGCACGGCTTCTACGTGAAGACCGACAGCGCCATCAAGTCGATCAGGGAGCCGAAGGACGTCGCGGGCCTCAAGCTGACGACCGGCGCCGGCACCAACCAGGAGCGCATCCTGCTGGAGTGGAACCGGCAGAACGTGGCGGCGGGCCTGAAGCCGGTCGAGATCCAGTATTACGACGACGATGTGACGCGCACGCTGGCGGTGGTCACCAAGCGGGTGGACGCCAATTTCAACCCCAACGCGCCGCAGGCCTACGAGGCCGCGAAGAACGGGCAGATCAGGCTAGTGGGCACCGTCAACGCGGGCTGGCCGCTGAAGTCGGACGTGGCCATCGCCACGCGCAAGGGCAGCGGGCTCGCGGTGGCACTGACCACCGCGACCAGCAACCTGATCCGCAACGGCACCTACGGCAAGGCGCTCGCGCGCTGGAGCCTGGCCGAAGAAGCCTTGCCGAAGTCGGAAACCAATCCGCCCGGCCTGCCGAAGTTCGCGCCGTGAGCAGCATTCGCCATCTTGCTTTCCTGACGCCGGGCAACTACGCCGAGGCCGATCCGCTCGCCGGCCTCGAAGCCGCGCTGAAGCTCTTCGAGTTCGGCGAGAAGCACGGCTTCGACAGTGCCTGGGTGCGCCAGCGCCACCTGGAGCGCGGCGTGTCGTCGGCCGCGACCTTCCTGGCCGCCGCCACGCAGCGCACCCGCCGCATCGAACTGGGCGCGGCGGTGATCCAGATGGGCTACGAGAACCCGTTCCGCCTCGCCGAAGACCTGGCCACGGTCGACGTGCTCTCGCGCGGCAGGCTGCAGGTGGGCCTGAGTGCCGGCGCGCCGCTGCACGGAGCCTTGCTGGGCAATCGCTTTCACGACGCGGCGCCGAACACGGTCGACTACAGCCACAAGCGCGTGGGGAGGCTCAAGGCCAACCTCGAAGACACGCTGCTGGGCGACGAGGAAACCTTCGTGGAGTCGGCCGGCGGACGCGTGCGCCCGCGCGTGCAGCCCTATGCGCCGGGCCTGACGGGACGCCTCTGGTACGGCGGCGGCTCGCTGCGATCGGTCGAATGGGCGGGGCGCAACGGCTTCAACCTGCTGCTGGGCAACGTGCTCACGGGCGAGAACACCGACGACTTCCTGCAGGCGCAGCTCGGCCTCGTCGAACGCTACAAGACCAGCGAAGCGGATGCCGGCAAGGGCCGGGTGGCGCTGGGCCGCGTGATCGTGCCGCTGGACGGCGCCGATGCCGCAACCCGCATGCGCTACCGCGAGTTCGCGGCAGGACGCGCCGAGCGCACGCTGGCCCCGCAGGGCGAGCGGCGCACGCTGTTCGCGAGCGATCTTGTCGGGACTTCCGACGAGATCCTGGAGCGCCTGCGCCGCGACCCGGTGCTGCCGCTGGTGAGCGAGCTGCGGGTGGAGCTGCCCTACAACTTCGGCAGCGAGGACTACGAGCAGATATTGACCGACCTGTCCCGCCGCATCGCGCCGGAACTCGGTTGGCGCGCGCTCTGAGTTCGAGGAGGAAAACGGGGAAGCAAGAGTAGGTAGGAGTTGAGTTCGAGGTGAGTCGGAGTCGGGTTGCGTTCCGCGCGATTCGACGGACGGCTTTGGGCGGGCCTTCGGGCCCGCTTTTTTTCGTCAGCTTCTGGTCGCGGATGCACTGAGCAGGAAATCGGTGACCTCATCCGAGAACACATAGCGCCGCCCGCCGATGAGCACGCTGTCCGGGCTCTCGGGGTCCGGCTGTGCGGTTGGCATGCCGTGCGCGACCAGGGCTTCGGCGCAGCCGAGCCAGTCGCCTTCGCCTTCCGGCCCGTTGCACGAGGCCCATGAAAGGCCGCCGCAGGCGTTGTCGCCGAAACCGTGCCGCTCTTCCCAGCTGGCGCCGTGCTCCAGCAGGAAGCGCACGAGGCCGGCGTCGCCTCGGAACACGGCTTTGTTCAGCGCGGAGGCGTCCCAGTCGCCGCCACGGGTGGCGATAGGCCAGCCTAGCTTGACCATCAGCTTCACCGCGTCGGCGCAGCCCTGTGCAGCAAGTTCGGGCAGCAGGCGCAGCTGTGCTTCGGAGAGCGAGCCGACGATGCTGGGGTGTGCCGACTGGATACCTCGGGCCGTGGCTTCGTCGCCCTGTGCGCAGGCGGCGATGAAGGCTTCGTCCACCGGAATCGGGGTGCCGCCGCCGGCCTTCTGCAGGAGGCTGGCGACCTCGGGCAATCCGAAGCGCAGGGCGGCTGTGTAGGCACTCGTGCCGTCGGATGTGGTGGCCGAGGGATCGGCGCCTGCCGCCAGCAGTGCCTCGATGTGCGCGGGTGACCTGCGCCGGCGGATGGCCCACAGCAGCAGCGAGCCCCAGTCGCTGGTGGGCGGGCCCATGGGTGGCTCGTTCGCATCGCCGCCGTGCGCGAGCAGCAGGCGCAGGGTCTGCACGTCGTCGAGGTCGAGCACGCGGTAGAGCGCGTTCGTGCCCGCGACGCGTGCTCCGGCTTCGAGGAGCAGCTTTGTGCAGGCCGGGGTTTCGAGCGAGTGGTAAAGCGATTCGCCGTCGTTGGGATCGGCGCCCGCGTCCAGCAGCAGCCTGGTGAGCACGGCATCGCGGTTCTGGCCGGCTGCGCCGTAGAGCGCGGACAGGCGCTCGGATTCGTCGGGCGCGGCAAGCGATGCCGGCGGCCAGCGGTTGCCTGCCGACTGATTCGGGTCTGCGCCTGCGTCGAGCAGCCGCTTCGCGCAATTGCGCAGGCGCTCCTGGTAGTCGGGCAGCTGGAGCAGCCCGGAATGGGCGACCGCGACGAGGGGAGGAAGCGAGAGCGAGCCTCCGGCACGATTCACCCAGCCTGCGTCGCGCTCGATGGCCTGGCGGATCGTTGCCTCGTTGCCTATCGCACAGGCGAGGATGGGGTCGTCGCCCAACAGGCCGGGGCTTTCCTCGAGCAGACGCAGGGCCAGGGCAGGCCGTGCGCGATTCACGCCTCCGGCGATGTCGCCCGCGTAGACGAGGCGCAGCCATTGCAGCACGGCCTTCGCCGGATCGTCCGCCTGCGAGCGGCGCGCAAGAACGAAGCCTTGCAGGTCAGTCCACGAAACGAATCCGTACTCGCGCGCGATGCACGACTGCGCGTCGTGCAGCCGCAGGCCGAGGGCCGCAATGGCGGCATCGCTCTTGCCCGCTGCGGCCGGAAGGGCTTCGCGGAAACGCGTGGTGGCAGTGGGATCGTTGCTTCGGTAGAGAGCAAGCAGCTCCTTGGCTTGCTTCTTCAGATGGCCCAGGTCGGGCCGGGCGGGCATGCGCTTCATTCGAACCTCCGTGCATCAGACGCCGTCGGCCCGCAAATCCGGCTGCACAAAAGGCGTGTGGATCGGCAAATGAAGGCAAGTGGGTTCAACCCTTCCCGCGGGCCCGGGCGCGGCTTGCACCGCGGCGGCGATGTTAGGGCACGGGGTGTGCGAAGGTCAACGAGCGGAACGGCCAAAGCACTGCGGCTAAAGTGGCACGCTGTTGCCTGCCATCGCACATCCAATCTCCGCACGGACACCCGACACCATGCTGCCCAGATTCCTCCAGCGTCTCGCCGCACGCCTCACGGGCTCGGCGCCTCCACCCGAACCGCCGGCGAAGGGCGCCGCAGCGACATCGACATCGACATTGAAGAAGGGCGACGTACTCGCCTACAGGAACGCAAACGCCTGGCGGGCCGTCTGGGTTCTCGAAGTCGATCCGTGGCCCGACGGAACATCGGTGGCCCACTGCCTGAGCTACCAGCAGCTGGACGAGAAGCCCACCCTGGAATCGCTGAAGCACGCCGAGGTGCTGATATGGCATTCGCCCATCGACGCCGACGGCGTGAGCCAGGGCAGCGAGCTCATCGGCAACCGGCAGCCCGCCGAGGACGATCTGGTCGGCTTCGCCGAGTACCTGAAGCTCACCGACTTCCCGAGGTATCTGGAGCTGATGGGCCAGGACGGCCAGGAGATCGTGCGCCAGGCCAACGCGCACTACCTGCGCGGGAACGAGCTCTGCGAGCGGGGTCGCAAGGAGGAGGGCATTGCAGAGTACGACGCGGCCGTGGAACTCTTTCCGCTCTTCTTCGAGGCCATCGACAACCGGGCCTTCACGCGCATGGAGCTCGGCAATTTCCAGGAGGCGCTCGACGACTTCGAGCAGTCGCTGCAGGTGAACCCCGATGGAGAGGCCGCCTTCTTCTCGAAGGGCGAATGCCTCATGCGGCTTGGCGAGCTGGCGGCGGCGGAGGCCATCTTCGCCGAGGGCATGGAGCGCTTTCCGGGTAAGAAGGCGCTCTTCGGCGAGTTCCTCGGGCGCGTGCGGGCGCAGCAGCGCTCGGGAAACAAGTAGCTGGCAAGAAGGCAGTCGCCTAGCGCGCAGCCTCGGGCCGCAGCTGCTCCCTGAGGATGCGCCGTATCTCCAGGATCGCCAGCGGGTTCTCCTGCACGCTGTGCGCCGACGGAATCACCAGCTCGGAGGCCGCGCCGTCGAGGTGCGCGCTGGCGTAGGGCACGATGCCGTCGCTGGAGAGCGCCTGCGCCACGCCGGGCGTGTCGTTGCCGATGATCGAGTGGAAGCGCACGCGCGGGTTCATCGGCAGGCCCGACGACAGCCGCACGAAGGGATCGCGATCGCTGAGGTTGTCGATGCTGTTGGGTATGCGCAGCGTGCCCTGGTCCTGCCGCGCGGGCGCGATGCGGATCAGCTCGCGCGAGATGTCGCCCAGCTGCCCGAGCATGGCCACCGGCAGGGTGATGAGGTTGGCCACCCAACGCGAGATGCGGTTGTTGGCGAAGTCGGTGCCGCGGTGCGGCGAGGCGATGAAGATCGCGTCGCTCACCTGCGGCAGCGGCTCGAAGCGCAGGTAGGGCGCGAGCTTTTCCTCCATGCGTTGCTGCTGCGCGCCCTGCATCGGATAGCTCGCGAGCAGCGCCTCCCAGAGCTTGTCTTCCGACGACGACACCATGAGGCGCGACAGCACGCCGCCCATGCTGTGGCCGATCAGCGTGATGTTGTTGGAGGCCACGGCCTTGCCCGTCGGGTCGAAGTGCGCGAGCGTCTGCGTGACGGCTTCGCGGATCGCGAAGTTGTTGATCGGCAGCGGCGCGTTGGTGGGGTAGTAGACCTGCCAGATCTGGTAGCGGCGGCGCAATGTCTCGTCGCCCAGCACCTCGTTGGCCACGTTGATCCACGCCTCGGGGCTGCTGGCCAGCCCGTGCAGCATGATGACCGTACGGCGGTTCGGGTCGTAGGGTTGCATCAGGTAGATGCGCGGCTGCGTGAGGCCTTCGCGGCCGCCGAAGAGGCTGCGCAGCGCCTGCAGCGCGAAGTCGGAGCGCGCGAGCCACAGGCCGTAGCCCGAGGTGAAGTTGGCGGCCAGCGGCACTTCCTGGCCGGCGAGCTGCACGTTGGCGGTGCGGTATGGGTCGTAGGCGGCGATGCGCAGCGTGCGCGTGCCCAGAACCTCGCCGAGGCTGGCGCCGTCGAAGAGCAGCAGCGCGGTGACGGCGGGGAAGGGCATCTCGCGGTAGGGCGGACGCGGCTTCTGCTTCTCCGCGGGATCGATCTGAACTTGTCGCGGTCTTTCGTCGTCCGTGCGCTTGTTGGTCGCGGCTACCAGCTCCGCCCCGAAGCCGTCGCGCCGGTAGGTATTGCGCAGGCCCGAGAAGGTCAGCGAGGCGGCGGGAATCAGCTCGTCGGGCAGTGGCGGGTCGGAGGGCAGGCGCAGGCCCGAGACGTCTGTCTCGATGCGCCAGTCGCCCACCTTCGGCATCTCGGGCTCCGCGCCGCTGCGCGAGCCCGTGCGCTGGATGTCCCGGTACAGGCCGGTGATGGCCTGCTGCACCGCGTAGTTGTAGTAGTCGCGCACCTGCGTCTGCCGGTCCTCGAAGGCGCGGTCGCGCGGCTTGCGGGGGGTGAAGAACAGGTAGGCGTAGGCGTGGCGCGCGGTTTCGAACCAGGCCTCGATGGCAGTGGCATCGGCGGCGCCGCCGCCTTTCTCCGCCGCGAGCGCTACCTGCAGCCAGACTTCGGACAGCGCGGAAAGGCGCTGTTCATCGCTCAGCCCCGAGGAGTCGGCCAGTGCATTGCGGCATGCCTGGCCGTCCTTGCGGCAGATGTCGGCGTCGGAGCCGATCACCCGAAGCACTTCCTGCGCGGAGGTGCTGAGCCTGCCGGTGGTGAGCACGTCGCCCCTGCGCTGGGCGAGGTATTCGGCCGGGGAGATCGAGCCGACCGTCACGCCCGCGCAGCCGGCCAGCAGCGCGGCGGCGCACGCGAGCGCGGGCAGGGAGGCGACAAGGCGGAATGCGCCTTTCATTGCGCCGCTCCCGCATTGGCCGTCGTGCCCGGCAGGCCTTGCCGGATCGCCTGCGAGAAATTCGCGGCCGGCGTCTTGTCCGCGGCGAGGGCGCGGTCGGTGATGCGGCCCGCCGCGCGCAGCGCTTCCATGCTGTAGCCGGGCGCGAGGCCGCCCACGTCGAAGAGGTAGTCGGGTAGGTGGCCCGAGGCCAGCAGCCGCCAGTCCATCGGCAGGCCGGGCACGATGCGCCTGGCCAGCGCGTAAACGATGGTCGTGCAGTTCGCGGTGAGCGTGTTGTAGAAGCTGGGCTCGCGCGCCAGCGCGGCGCCTTCGCCGAGGTAGGCGAGGAAGAGCGAGCGCATCTCGGCCCGGGGCAGGCTCACGCGGTACATGTAGACGTCCTCGCCGCGCACGTTGGTGCGCACGCGCAGGATGTCGTGCTCGTCGGCCGCGATCAGGCTGTTCTCGAACTGCCTGAAGAAGCCGCCGACGGACGAGAAGGCCTCGCCGCGCTCCTTGCGTATCTCGATGGAGAAGGTGAGGAACCGGCCATCGTCGAAGCCGAAGGACACCAGCGTGTGCGCGATGGCGGGGCCGGTCCAATAGGAGAGCGACACGTCGACCGTGCGCAGCCGGTCGAGGTCGTACTCGCGCGTTTCCCAGCGCTGGGTGTAGTCGGTGTCGCTGCGCCATTCGAAGTTGCGCACGTTGTCCAGCGTGACCACGCTGCCGTCGATGTGCGAGTGCAGCTGGCGCGAAACATCGTCGGCCCACACACGGTTCTGCGACGGCAGGATGGTGCTCCACCAGCCCAGCAGCAGCGCGAAGCCGATCACATAGGAGAGCAGGGCGCGCGCAGCCCGCCTGCGCCACGTCAGCGCGATGGCCGCGAGGCCGAAGGCGGCCCAGAGCACGCCCGCGCCGATCTTCACCGCGGCCGGCCCGGGGAACTGGTACCAGAGCGCGAGGCAGGCCCAGAGGCAGGTCGAAAGCACGATGAGCGACAGCAGAATGCGGCCGACGTGACGCAGGAGCGTTCGGATCATGAAAGGCAAAACCAGGAATGCGACCCGCCGAGCTTACGACGGGCGTCCATGGCTACAGCATGTAGGTCACGAGCTTGAAGTCCGGGTCTTCCGGAAAGGGCTTCACCGTGAAGCCCAGCCGGCGCACCAGCTTCAGCATGTCGGGGTTGTTGGCCAGCACCAGCCCGTCCATCTCGGCGAGGCCCTTGTCGCGGGCCACGTCGATGATGCTTTCCATCAGCCGCGAGCCGATGCCCTTGCCGCTGAACTCGTCGGCCACCACCAGCGAGAACTCGCAGCTGGTCTGGTCGGGGTTGGTCACGTAGCGCGAC
The DNA here is from genome assembly GCF_041154425.1 of Variovorax sp. V15. Taxonomy (NCBI): domain Bacteria; kingdom Pseudomonadati; phylum Pseudomonadota; class Betaproteobacteria; order Burkholderiales; family Comamonadaceae; genus Variovorax; species Variovorax sp. V15. The sequence goes on along the minus strand of NZ_AP028659.1, from coordinate 3,454,779 downwards.
ACGCCCACGATGCGCTCGCTCTCGAGCACCGTGCCTTCGGGCGACACGCTGCGTTCCATGATCACCGCCACCAGCGCCATCTCGCGGTCGTAGTCGATCAGCGTGAAGCGAGAGAGCATGGTCGGCGGCAACTCGTGGAAGCGCGAGACGAAGCGGAACCAGCGGCTCTCGGGCGACAGGCCCTGCACCAGCGCCTGCAGCATCTGCGCGTCGTTGGGATGCACCGGCCGCACGATGTAGGTGCCGCCGCCCGTGCCCGCCAGCGGCCATTCGCGCCGGTAGCGCGCGGGGTACGGCATGATGGCCAGGTGCTGGTAGCCGTTGACCGCGTTGCCCACGTGGGCAGCCACCGCCTGCGAGCTGCTGCCCACCACGATGCGCGCGTCGACCGAGATGGCGCCGTTCTCGTCCACGATGATCGGGTTGATGTCCATCTCGCGCAGCTCGGGCAGCTCGCACACCATTTCCGACACGCGCAGCAGCAGGTCTTCGAGCGCTTCCATGTCCACCGAATGGGCGCCGCGCCATTCGCCCAGCGTCTCGGCCACGCGCGAGCGCTCGATGAGGCGGCGCGCTAGAAACTGGTTGAGCGGCGGCAGCTCCATCGCGCGGTCGTTCAGCAGCTCGATCATGGTGCCGCCCGCGCCGAACACGATGACGGGGCCGAAGGGCTCGTCGGTGACCATGCCCACGTAGATCTCGCGCCCGCGCCGCGCGCGCACCATCTTCTGCACCGTCACGCCGTTGATGCGCGCCTCGGGCGCGAGGCGGGCCACGCGCTCCATCATCTCGACGTAGGTGTCGCGCGCGCCGGTGCCGTTGAGCACGTTGAGCGCCACGCCTTCCACGTCGGACTTGTGCGGGATGTCGGGCGAATCGATCTTCAGCGCCACCGGAAAGCCCAGTTGCGTCGCGATCATCATCGCCTCGCTGGGGCTGCGCGCGAGCAGCGTGCGCGTGATCGGAATGTGGAAGGACGACAGCAGCGACTTCGACTCCATCTCCGTGAGCACATGGCGCCGCTCGGCCAGCACGCTCTCGATGAGCAGCCGCGCGCCCTCGATGTCGGGCTTGGCCAGTGCCGACAGCGGCGGCGGCGTCTGCTGCAGCAGCTGCTGGTTCTGGTAGAAGGCCGCGATGTTGCCGAAGGCGCCCACGGCAGCCTCGGGCGTGCGAAAGCTCGGGATGGTCGCCTCGGCCAGCACCGAGCGCGCCTTGCCCACGGAGGAGTCGCCCATCCAGCAGGCCAGCAGCGGCTTGTTCATCGGCCGCGGAATGTCGGCCAGCGCCTTTGCCGTTGCAGCCGCGTCGATGCCGGCCTTGGGCGAGAAGATGGCGAGCACGCCGTCGACCTGGCTGTCGGACGAGGCCGCGTCGATGGCGGCGCGATAGTGCGCCGGCTGAGCTTCTTCCGAGAGGTCGATCAGGTCGGCCAGCGAGGCGAGCGGGGGCAGGGTTGGCTGCAGCACCTTCTGCGCGTGGGCGGAGAGCTTGCCGAGGTCGAGCCCGATCTCGTTGATCCAGTCGGCCGCCAGCACGCCGGGGCCTCCGCCATTGGTGACCACGGCCAGCCGCTTGCCGACGGGCCGGTAGCGCGAGGCCAGGCACTTGGCGGCGGAGAACAGTTCGACGAAGGAGCGCACGCGCACCGCGCCGGCGCGGCGCAGTGCGGCGTCGAACACGTCGTCGCTGCCCACGATGGCGGCGCTGTGCGTCTGCGCGGCCTCGTTGCCGGCAGGCTTGCGCCCGGCCTTGAGCACCACCACCGGCTTGGCGTGCGAGGCCGAGCGCAGCGCGCTCATGAAGCGGCGCGCGTCGGCGATGCCTTCGAGGTAGATGATGATGCTGTGCGTGGCCTGGTCGTTGGCCAGGAAGTCGAGCACCTGCGGAATGTCGACCGAGGTGTGCGGACCCAGCGACACCACGCTGGAGAAACCCACGCCGTTCTGCCGAGCCCAGTCGAGCATCGAGGCCGTGAGCGCCCCCGACTGCGCCACCAGCGCGAGCGGCCCGCTGCCGGCCAGCGGACCGGCCACGCTGGCATTCAGGTGCAGCAGCGGACGCTGGAAGCCCAGCGAGTTGGGCCCCAGCAGGTGCACGCCCTCGCGGCGCGCGATCTTGCGCCACTGCGACGCCTGCTCGGCGCCGATGCCGCTCGAGAGAACCACCGCCGCCTTGCAGCCGATGCGCCCCGCGATCTCGAGCGCGGCCGCCACGTCGCCAGGTGCCAGGGCGATGAGCGCGAGGTCGGCATGGGTCTGCGCCAGTTCTTCGAGCGTGCCCTTGGTGCGCACGTCCAGGAAGCGCAGCGTTCCGTCGAAGCGCTGCGCGCGGAAGGCCTCGCGCAGCGTGTGGCCTGCCGGCGTCTGTCCGCCGGGACCGTCGGCATTGCCGACGAAGGCGACGATGGAAGCGGGCGCGAAAAGCGGTGTCAGGAAATGCTTGTCCATGCCCCCGAGTCTGCACCGTTCGGACGCTGCTGTGCAGCATGGCGGCACTGCTCGGCGAATGGTCAGGACGGGTTAAGAACGCAGGGCTATAGTCAGGGTTCCATGCAAAAACGTATCGGCGTGATCTTCGTCTCGCGACGAAATTCATTGCGCAGCATCCTGGCAGAAGCGTGCCTCACGCACCTGGACCCGAAGCGGTTCTCGGTATCTTCCTGCGGTCAGCCCGGGCAGGTCGCCCGCGAATTCCATCCCGCCGCCATCGCCGCGCTCAAGAGCGCGAGCATTCCCTTGCCGAACCGGCAACCGCGCGGCTGGGACGAGCTCGCGCGCGCCAATGCCCACGCCGCGGACTTCGTCATCACGCTCGACGAATCCACCGAGCCGCGCCAGCCCTCATGGCCCGGCCAGCCCGATGCGGCGCTGTGGGCCTACCCCGACGTGCTCGACGGCCGCGACCCCGACAGGGTCGCGCACGACGCGGTGCAGATGCTGTTCTCGCTGCGCCGCAGGCTCGAACTGCTGGTGAGCCTGCCGATGCAGGGGGCGGACCGGTCGGCCGTGCGGTCCGACGTGCGCGACCTGGGGTACATGCGCTAGCCGCTCCCGCCGGCCGGAGCGGGCTCACTCCAGCGTAAACCCGATCTTCAACGTCACCTGCCAGTGCGCCACCTTTCCGTCGACCACATGACCGCGCGTCTCGGTGACGTTGAACCACTGGATGTTGCGCACCGTCTCGTGCGCCTTCGCGATGGCGGTCCGCACCGCATCTTCGATGCCGGTGGGCGAGGAACCGGTGAGTTCTAGCGTTTTGTAGACGTGGCTGGACATGGGCTGTCTCCTTCGGGGTTGAGGGGATGGACTGATCGATCGATTGATAGCAAGGGGCCCGGAAGAACATCGTAGTCCCGTTGCGGACACAGGTGTCAGTGGACGTACCCGCCCTTGACGAAGCGCACGGGCTCGGCGTCCATGCGCGCGATGAGGGCACCGAGGCCGTCGGGCGGCAGCGGGCGTTCGCCGGGTGTCGCGTAAGGCTGCTGCTCGGTGCGGCAAAGAAGATCGTCGTCGCTCCACGCGCTCTTGCCGGGTTCGCCGCGTGCGCGCAGCCAGCCGTCGCGGTCCACGATGAACTGCGTGCCCGCCAGTTGCGTTGTCGCGGCGACGAGCGAGAAGGCCGCCCACGCGGCGGGCGAGGTGGCGATGCAGTTGGCCGACTGCGGCGCCACCTCCGTGGACTGAGGCGCGAGCAGCACGGTCACGAGGCGCGGATCGTCGGGTAGCGGCGATGCCTCGCGGCCAGGCTCCGACGCGATGATGCGCAGGCGCTGGCCGCGCCAGCTCGAAAGGCTGCGCGGTGGCTTGTCGCCGCATTGCACCGTCACATCCGGCGGCGCTATGGGCTGGGCCCAGAGACCGGCCGCGCGCAGGCTCTCGCCGGCGCCCTGGGCTTTCATGAAATCGATCAGCGCCCATGCGTCCGCGTCGCTCAGCGCGGTGCCGAAGCCGGGCATGGTCTGCGCACCACGGCGGTCGCGCATGCCGTTCATCACATGCCACAGCACGTCGCCATCGGCGCGCCGCCACAGCAGCGGACCGCCCAGGTCCGGAGGCCACACAGCCTGCGCCGAGGCCAGCGGCCCGTGGCCCCGGCCATTGGTTCCGTGGCAGGCGGCGCACTGTGCCGCGTACAGCGTTCGGCCGCGCTCGATGCTGTCGGCGGTGAAGCCGGAGGGCGATGCGTGGAAGCTGGTTGGGTACGCAGGTACAAGCACCACGCTGGCCTCCGGCCATGGTGCCAATGCCGCCAGCAGCGCGGCTCCGGTGGCAAGCCATATGCGGCGCCGGCGCCAGAGCAGCGCGACCAGCAGGACAAGCAGCGCCACGGCAAGCACCACCAGCGTGAGGCCGAGCCGCCGGGCCTGTCCGAGGTCGATCAGCAGGTTTTCGCCGGATAGCCGTTGCGCCCACGGCCATGCCGGCTGCCCGTGCGATTGCCCGGACAGCCCCAGTGCGTCGAGCAGGCGAAGAAGCCAGAGCTGCGCGCCCTGCAGCAGGCCGATCAGCAGGTTGAGCCAGCCGGCCTCGGGCGGACCGCTCATCTCTTCAGTTCACCACGTCGCATCGAGCCCCAGGTGCCTGAGCGCCTCGTGCCGCAACTCGGCCAGCTTCGGATCGCCGCGATGGCGCGGGTAGGGCAGCTCGACCACCAGCTCCGCCGCGATGCGCGCGGGCCGGTCGCTCAGCACGATCACGCGGTTGGCGAGGAACAGCGCCTCTTCCACGTCGTGCGTCACCAGCAGCGCCGAGAAGCCGGCCCGCTGCCAGAGATTGACCAGCTCGCTCTGCATCGCGATGCGCGTGAGCGAGTCGAGCTTGCCCAGCGGTTCGTCGAGCACAAGCAGCTGCGGATCGTTGACGAGCGCTCGCGCCAGCGCCACGCGCTGCGCCATGCCGCCGGAAAGATGGTGCGGAAAGGCTTTCGCGAACTCGGTCAGGCCCACGAGCTTGAGCGCTTCGTCGACGCGGGCGCGCCGCTCCTTCAGCACGCCGCGTGCCTGCAGGCCCAGTGCTACGTTGTCCCACACGCTGCGCCAGGGGTAGAGCGTCGGGTCCTGGAAGACGACGATGCGCGACGGATCGGGCCGCGAGATCGGCTCGCCGTTCTGCGTGATGGCGCCGGTGGTCGCGGGCTCCAGCCCGGCCACCAGCCGCAGAAGCGTCGACTTGCCGCAGCCGCTGGGCCCCAGCAGCGCGACGAACTCGCCGGGGCGCACCTGCAGGTCGATGCCGTCGAGCACCTGCAGCACGCCGCCGGACACTTCGAACCAGTGGCTGACGCCGCGTATGCCGATATGGGCCCCGGCGCCCGTGGTTGGTGCAGGGGCGGGCGGAAGCACCGCGTTCGGGGGCGTCTCGGTCACCATTTCACGGTTCCCTTCTGCCACGACAGCACGCGGTCGCGAACCTTGAACAGCAGCGTGATGAGGCCCGAGCACAGTGCCGCCATCACCAGCAGCGCCGCGTACATGTTGGCGTAGGCGGCCCAGCCCTGGGCCCATTGCAGATACCAGCCAAGCCCGGCCTTCACGCCCATCATCTCGGCGGTGATGAGCACGGAGAACGACGCTCCCAGACCCATGAAGAGGCCCACGAACACCTGCGGCAGCGCCGCCGGGATCGCCACGCGCAGCACCAGGAAACGTTCAGAAGCACCCAGCGTGCGCGCCACGTCGTAATAGCTCTTGTGCACCGAGGCCACGCCCGACCAGGTGAGCACCGCCACCGGGAAGAAGGTGGCCAGGCCCACGAGGAACACCGCCGCCGAATAGCTCGAAGGCGCGAAGAAGAAGGCCAGCGGCAGCAGCGCCGACGCGGGCACCGGCCCGAGGAAGCGCAGCAGCGGATGCACCCAGTACCCCGCGATGCGCGACCAGCCCACGGCCACGCCGGTGCCGAAGCCCACCAGCGCGCCCAGCACGAAACCGTTGGCCAGCAACCGCAGCGAATGCACGGTCGACAGGCCCAGGCGCTGCCAGTCCTCGTGCACCACGTCGATCAGGCTCTGCGGCGGCGCGAAGAAAGGCGAGGGCAGCACGCCGAGCTTGGCGGTGGACACCTCCCACAGCGCGAGGCCCACGGCCAGCGCGACAAGCCATTGCCCGGCGGGCCGCAGCGTGCGGATCAGCCGCCCGGTGCGGCCGCCCAGCAGCGCGATCGCCAGCAAAAGCACGGCGACCACCAGCGTCGCGATGCCGAACTCCTGCGTGAAGGCCCAGTTGCTGAAGCCGGCTTCCTTGTTCGGCCAAAGCAGCGTGAGCAGGCCCAGCGCGACCCATGCGGCAGAGGCGAGCAGGCCTGTGCTCCAGATGCCTGCGGGGGCGGCCGGACGCCGCGGCTGTGCCTGCGATTGCTCTTTGGCGGGCGGTGCGGCGCCTCCTTGCAGCACGCTGTGGCGCGAGGGCGGCAAATGATCGAGAGCAAGGGTCATCGCAGGCTTCTTATCCGGAAATACGAAGCTGCGAGTGTTGGCGGACCATGGCGGCGCGGCCAACGAAGGAATGCGGCTATGGATATGCGCGCAGCTACTTTCCCTTGGCGGCGCTGCTGCCGAAGCTCTCGGCGAGGAACTCGACGACGGCCTGCACCCGGGCCGTGCGCCCCTTGCGCGTCGGCACCAGCAGCGTGACCGGCGCGCTGTCGAACTGCCAATCGTCCAGCACGCGCACCAACGTGCCGCGCGCCACGGCATCGGCCGCGTCCCATTCGGAGCGCAGCACCAGGCCCAGCCCCTGTTCGGCCCACTGGCGCGCCACGCCGCCGTCGTTGGTGAGGTAGGCGGGGGAAATGCGCAGGGTCTCGCGCCTGCCCTTGGCGGCCGCCGCCCGGCCCGCGGGGCGCAGGTGCCACAGTGTCACGTCCTCGTCGTTCTCGCGGATGCAGATGCAGTCATGTGCAGGAATGTCGCGCGGCACGCGGGGCACGCCGCGCTGGCGCAGGTAGGCGGGGCTGGCGCACAGCCAGCGCTCGTTGGCGCTCAGCGTGCGCGCTACCCACGACGAATCGCGCACCGTGCCGATGTGGATCACCGCGTCGGCGTCGTGCCGGTCGGGCCACGGGGTCTCGCGCAGGTCGAGCTGCACGCCCAGCCCCGGGTGCAGCCTGGCGAAGCGCGCGAGCATGGGCGCGATGTATTGGCGGCCGTAGCCGAAGGGCGCGGCGATGCGCAGCGTGCCGGTGAGGCGTCGGTCGTCGCGCTGCATCGATTCGCGCAGCCCCTCGATCTGCCCGAGCAGCGCGGCCGCCTCGCGCGCGAAGCGCTCGCCCTCGGGCGTGAGGCTCAGCTTGCGCGCGGTGCGGGTCGCCAGCGACAGTCCCAGCGCGGCCTCCAGCTTGCGCAGCCGCATCGACAGCGCCGGCGGCGTAACGTCCAGCGCCCGCGCCGCCGCGCTCAGAGACGGCTCGCGCAGCAGGGCGGCAGCGAGCTGCAGGTCCTCGATCTGGATCGTCGTCATTAACTTGTGCTTAACGATTGATGACTCCGCATTGAAGCACAGGCATGGCCTCGAAACGTACAGTCGCAGGCCATGCAATCTCCCAACGCCTATCCGCGCGCAGTGCTCTTCGACCTGCTCACCGCGCTGCTCGACTCCTGGACCGTCTGGAACGCCGCCGCCGGCTCCGAGGAGAAAGGCCGCACCTGGCGCGCCGAGTACCTGCGGCTCACCTACGGCTGCGGCGCCTACGTGCCCTACGAACGGCTCGTGAAGGAGGCTGCCCGCAACACCGGCATGCCCGGCTCCGCCACCGACGCGCTCGAAGCGCAATGGGACACGCTGCCCGTGTGGAGCGGCGCGCGCGAGTTGCTGCTGGCGCTCAAGCCGCACTGCCGCCTCGCCGTGGTCACCAACTGCTCCAGGCGCCTGGGCCACCGCGCGGCGGCGCGGCTGGGCATCGATTGGGACGCGGTCGTCACCTCGGAGGAAGCCGGGTTCTACAAGCCCGATCCGCGCCCGTACCGCGTGGCGCTCGAACGGCTTGGGGTGGAGGCGCATGACGCGGCCTTCGTCGCCGGCTCGGGCTACGACATGTTCGGCACTTCGGTAGTGGGCCTGCGCACTTACTGGCACAACCGGGTCGGCCTTGCACTGCCGCAAGGAGCGCCGTCGCCCGAGCTTCAGGCGCCGACGCTCGCACCGGCGCTGCCCTGGCTGCAATCCTTCGAAAAGAAATGACGAGTTCCAGAATGAACACCCTCGCCACCATCGACACGCCCGCGGCCCTCATCGAACGCACGCGCATGCGGCGCAACATCGAACGCATGCAAGGGCACATGAACGAACTTGGCGTGCGCTTCCGACCGCATGTGAAGACCAGCAAGTGCATCGAGGTCGCCAAAGCCCAGCGCGAGGCGGGAGCGCAGGGCATCACCGTCTCCACGCTGAAGGAGGCCGAACAGTTCTTCGCCGCAGGCTTCACCGACATCCTTTATGCCGTCGGCATGGCGCCGCACCGGCTGCCGCATGCGCTGGAACTGCGCCGGCGCGGCTGCGCGCTGGGCATCCTCACCGACAGCGTGGCCTCGGCCAGGGCTATTGCCGAGTTCGGCCGCGCGAACGGCGAGGCCTTCGATGTGCTGGTCGAAATTGATACCGACGGCCACCGAAGCGGCATCAAGCCGGAGGAAGACGCGCTGCTCGAAGTCGGCCGCGTGCTGCACGAAGGTGGCATGCGCCTCGGCGGTGTGCTGACCCACGCGGGCTCCAGCTACGAGTTGGATACGCCCGAGGCCCTGAAGGCGATGGCCGAGCAGGAACGCTCAGGCTGCGTGCGCGCCGCGCAGCGGCTGCGCGCCGCGGGCCTGCCGTGCCCGGTGGTCAGCGTGGGTTCCACGCCTACCGCCCTGGCTGCGGATGCGCTGGACGGCGTGACCGAAGTACGGGCCGGCGTGTACGTTTTCTTCGACCTAGTGATGCGCAACATCGGCGTGTGCACCGAGGACGACATCGCCCTGAGCGTGCTCACCACCGTGATCGGCCACCAGGCCGACAAGGGCTGGGCCATCGTCGACGCAGGCTGGATGGCGATGAGCCGCGACCGGGGGACACAGAAGCAGAAGCGGGACTTCGGGTACGGGCAGGTGTGCGATGCGCAGGGACGGGTGCTCGATGGCTATGTGCTCATTGGTGCGAACCAGGAGCACGGCATTCTTTCGCGGGAGGGCGAGGCGGATGCGGACATTGCGGTGCGCTTTCCCGTGGGCACGCGGCTGCGCATCCTGCCGAACCATGCCTGTGCGACGGGGGCGCAGTTTCCGGAATATCAGGCGTTGTCGGAAGACGGATCGCTGCGGGCATGGGGGCGCTTTCACGGCTGGTGAGGCGCGCAAAGCCGACCGCCTGGCCCGCACGCCTCCGTGCGCTGCAGTGAGCGAAGGCGCGTGAGCACGCCGGGAGCCTTCATTCAGATTCTCAGAAAGACTGCTCCCCCACCACCCGCCGCACCGTTCCCAGCGCACTGCGCAAACCGTCCAATCCAACCGATCCCAACGCCAGCCGCAGTGCATGCGGCACATGCTTCGACGTAGCGAATGGCTCGGCCGTGGACACCGAAACGCCTTCACGCATCAGCGCCGCGGCAACGAGGTCGGCCCGCGTCTCCTCCGGCAGCGGCAGCCACGCGAAGTACGACGACGGATGCCGCATGCATCCCATCCCGGCAAGCACTTCGCCGACGATGGCTTGCCGCGCAGACGCGTCCTGCCGCTTCTGCGATTCGAGCCGCTCGACCGTGCCGTCTTCCAGCCATGAGCACGCGATGGCGGTGGTCACGCCCGGTGTACACCACGTCGTGGCCCGGATCGCACGTTCGAGCTTCGGCACCCACGCATCGGGCGCGGCGACGAAACCCACGCGCAGCCCGGTCGCGACGTTCTTGGAGAGACCCGAGACATACACCGTCGTCTCGGGCGCCAGCGCAGCCAGTGGCGCAGGCGGGTCGTCGGCCAGGAAGGCATAGGCCGCGTCCTCGATGACGAGCAGCCCGTGCCGCCGCGCGATGGCAACGAGGCGCTTGCGGCGGCTCGTGCCCATCACCCAGCCCAGCGGGTTGTGCATGGTCGGCATGGCGTAGATGGCCCGCACACGCCGCCGCGCGCACAGGCGCTCCAGCACGTCGAGGTCGGGCCCCTGGCCGGCAGCGGGCAGGGGCGCCAGTTCCAGTTTGTGCGCCTCGGCCAATACCTTGAAGCCGGGGTAGGTGAGGGCGTCCACCGCGACCACGTCGCCGGGTTGCAGCAGGGCCATTGCGGTCACGGCCAGGCCATGCTGCGCGCCGTCGACGATCAGCACGTTAGATGGCTCCACTGTCAGCCCTCGCGAGGCGAGGTGCCGGGCGAAGCAGGCGCGCTCGTGCATCCGTCCGCCGTGGGGTGCGTAGCGCAACATGGCGTCGAGTTCGCCGCCGGCCGCGAGCTGGCGCAGTGCGCCGCGCAGCAGCTCGGCCTGTCCGGGCAAGGCAGGGTAGTTGAAGTTCAGGTCGACCAGGTCCGCCGGCAGGGCGCGCTGCTCGGCGCCGGGGCCCACGCGCAGCGATGCTTCGCGCACGAAGGTGCCTCGGCCGACCTCGCCGCTGACCAGGCCCATGGCCTCCAGCTCGGCGTAGACGCGCGACGCGGTGACCAGCGCCAGCCCGTGGCGTTCGGCCAGCTTGCGGTGCGTGGGCAGGCGGGTGCCGGGTGGCAGGCGGCCGTCGCGGATTTCGGCGGCAAGTTCGTCAACCAGTTGCTTGTAGCGCGCTTCGGCCATCGTGAGCTCGATGTATCCATGACAATTCTTTGATTGTATTGATCGCCTCTCCTACGATGGCTCCATCCGCCCACGATCACACCAAGACAGGACGCCATGCACATCGCCATCCTCACCTTCGACGGCTTCAACGAACTCGACTCGCTCATCGCACTGGGCGTGCTCAACCGCATCAAGAAACCGGACTGGCGCGTGAGCATCTGCTGCCCGACGCCGGAGGTCACGTCGATGAACGGCGTGACCGTCCGCGCGCAGTCGCTGCTGGAAGATGCGCGCTCCGCCGACGCGGTGGTCGTCGGCAGCGGTGTGAAGACGCGCGAGGTGGTCGCCAGCCCGGAGCTGATGGGGCGCCTGTCGCTCGATCCGCAGCGGCAACTGATCGCGGCGCAATGCTCGGGCACGCTCGTCCTGGCCAAGCTCGGCCTTGTCGAAGGCGTTCCGGCCTGCACCGACCTGACGACCAAGCCCTGGGTGCAGGAAGCCGGCGTGGAAGTGCTGAACCAGCCCTTCTTCGCGCGCGGCAACGTCGCCACCGCGGGCGGCTGCTTCGCTTCGCCTTACCTGGCCGGCTGGGTCATCGCGCGCACCGAGGGCATCGAGGCCGCCGAGGCGGCGCTGCACTACGTGGCGCCAGTGGGCGAGAAGGAGGCCTACGTGGCCAACGCTCTGAGGAACATCACGCCGTATCTGCCGCGATGAGGTCCGTTGTCGCCGTGGTCGCCTGCGCCGCGCAGCGCCCGTAGGTGTCGTCGAAACGCACGATGTCGTCTTCGCCCAGGTAGCCGCCGGTCTGCACCTCGATCACTTCGAGCACCGTCTTGCCGGGGTTCTCCAGCCGGTGGACCGCCCCGGAGGGCAGGTAGATCGACTCGTTCTCGTGCACCAGGCTGACCTTGCCGTCGCAGGTGGCGCGCGCCGTGCCCTTCACCACCACCCAGTGCTCGGAGCGGTGGTGGTGCATCTGCAGCGAGAGCCTGGCGCCGGGCTTGACAGTGAGGCGCTTGACCTGGAAGCGCTCGCCCAGGTCGATGCTGTCGTAGGCGCCCCATGGCCGCACCACGCGGCGGTGCTCGGTGGCTTCGGCGCAGCCTTCCAGCGAGAGCTTGCGCACCACCTCCGCCACCTGCTCGGCGCAGCCCGCGCCGGCCACGAGCACGGCGTCGGGCGTGTCCACGATGATCAGGTCCTGCGTGCCCAGCGCCACCACCGGCCGGTGCGGCGCATGCACGAAGGTGTTGCGCGAGTTCAGCGCGCTGGCCTTGCCGCTGAGCCGGTTGCCGGCATCGTCGGCCGGGTGCAGGCTGGCGACCGCGTTCCAGCTGCCCACGTCGCTCCACAGCCCCTCGAACTTCACGACCGCGATCTGGCGATGCTTCTCGAGCACCGCGTAGTCGATGCTGTCGGCGCGGCATTGCTCGAAGGCCGCGCGGTCCAGCCGCACGAAGCTGCCGTCGCGGGTCGCGTTGGCCGCGGCGCTCTCGCAGGCCTGCAGGATGTCCCCTGCGTGCTCGCGCAGCGCGGCGATCAGCGTGCGCGCCTGCACGAGGAAGATGCCCGCGTTCCAGCTGTAGCCGCCGTTCAGGATCAGCATTTCGGCCACCGCTGCCGTCGGTTTCTCGACGAAGCGCGCCACCGCCTGGCTGTGCCCGCCGGCCAGCGCCTCGCCGGCCTCGATGTAGCCGTAGGCGGTGCTCGGGAAACTGGGCACCACGCCGAAGGTGACGATCCGGCCCGCCAGTGCCGCATCGACGCCGGCATGCACGGTGCGGGCGAAGAGGGCGGCGTCGGGGATATGGTGGTCCGAAGGCGCGAACAGCAGCAGGTCGTCAGGCTCGGCCATCAGCGCGGCCGATGCCATCGCTGCAGCGGTGTTGCGCGCAACCGGCTCCAGGATCTGCCGGCCCGTGACACCGGCGTTCTCCACCGTTTCCTTCACCAGGAAGCGGTGGTCTTCCGAGGTCACGCAGGTGATGTCGGCGTTCAGCAGAGCCAGCCGCTCCAGCGTGAGCTGCAGCAGGCTCTTGCCGCCGACCAGCGGCGCGAACTGCTTGGGCAGGGCCTTGCGCGACAGCGGCCACAGCCGCGTGCCGCTGCCGCCGCACAGGACCACGGGATGGATGGAGGGAGCGGTTTTCATGATCGGTCGCCAGCGTTGGGGTTGCGTGCAGGTTGATGAAGAAGAGAGGAAAGGGCCGTTTCAGATCAGCCCGGAATACGCGGCATAGCTCACGGCCTGCGCGCGCGAATGGACGTGCAATTTCTTGTAGATGTTCTTGATGTGGGCGTTGACGGTCTGCCCCGAGATGCCCAGTCTGTTTCCGATCTCCTCCGTGACGTGCCCGCGCGCGACGAAGCGCAAAACCTCGCACTCGCGCGCCGTCAGCGTCGTCTCGCGCGGCAGGGGTTGCGCAGCCGGTGGCAGCGCGCCCATCGGCCGGTGGCTCAGCCGCGAGAGCAACCGGCGTGCCAGCCGCGGCGTGATGGCCGCGCCGCCGTTGACCACCTGCAGCACCGCCTGGGCGAAGCTCTGCAGCCAGGCGTCCTTCAAGAGGTAGCCGGTGGCGCCCAGTTCCAGTGCGTGCAGCACGTGCGCCTCGTCCTCCAGCACGGTGATGACGATGATCTCGGCCGAGCGGCGGTGCTCGCGCGCTTCCTGGATCAGGTCGAAGCCGGAGCCGTCACCCAGACGCAGGTCGACCATCAGCACGTCGAACTCGTGCGTGGCCACCAGCCGCCGGCCGTCGCGCAGGCTGCCGGCCTGGCCTTCGAGCTGTATGCGCAGGTCCGACAGCAGCTCCTGCGCGATCACGCGGCGCATGAACTCGTCGTCGTCCACGAGCAGCACGCGCACCGGCGCGTCTTCCTGCCCGGTCAGGAAACCGGGCCACAGCGGCGTGGCCGGCGCGCAGACCCCTGGCGGATAGCCCGATTGGCCGGCGCCCAGCTCGACGGCTGGGGGTGTAGCTTGTTCAGACATGGGTGTGCCCCCGGTTGGAGTGGATGTTGATGGCTCTGTCTTTGTTCTGGAACAGCACGGCGCCGGGCACCAGGGTGGGCACCGGGTCGTCGAATCCGTGCGGGCTGGCGCACTGCCAGCGCCAGCTGTCGGCGCACATCTGGTCGAGGTCGCGGCGCGCCCGCCAGCCGAGCGTGCGCCACGCGCTGCGCACATCGGCCCAGTAGGCGGGTGCGTCGCCCGGGCGGCGCGGCCCGATGCGCAGCGCGATGCGCCGGCCGCTCGCGCGCTCGAAGGCCGAGACCACCTCCAGCACCGATGCGCCGTGGCCGGTGCCCAGGTTGGCCATGAGGATGCCGGGCCGTCGCGCCGCACGGTGCAGCGCCGCCACGTGGCCCTCGGCCACGTCCATCACGTGCACGTAGTCGCGCACGCCGGTGCCGTCGGCGGTGTCGTAGTCGGCGCCGTGCACCACCAGGCACTCGCGCTCGCCGGCCGCGACCTGCGAGATGTAGGGCATCAGGTTGTTGGGCGGGCCGTTGGGCAGTTCGCCGAGCAGGCCGCTCTCGTGCGCGCCCACCGGGTTGAAATAGCGCAGGCAGGCGATGCCCCAGCGCGCATCGGCGTGCGAGAGGTCGGCCAGCATGCTCTCCACCATCGACTTGGTGCGGCCGTAGGGGTTGACCGGCCCATGCGGCGCGGCCTCGGCGATGGGCGAGGGCTGCGAGTCGCCATACACCGTGGCCGACGACGAGAACACCAGCGTGCGCACGCCCGCACGATCCATGGCCCGCGCCAGCACCAGGCTGCCGGCCAGGTTGACGTCGTAGTAGCCCAGCGGATCGGCCACCGATTCGCCGACCGCCTTCAGTCCCGCAAGGTGCACCACCGCCTGCACGCCGTGCGCGGCGAAGGTGCGGTCGAGCGCGGCACCGTCGCGCACGTCGGCGCGCACCAGCACGGGCTCGACGCCGGTGATGCACGCCACCCGCTTCAGCGAGCGCGCGTCGCTGTTGACCAGCGTGTCGAGCACCACCGGCTGGTAGCCCGCCGCGATCAGCGCCACGCAGGTGTGGCTGCCGATGAAGCCTGCGCCGCCTGTCACGAGGATCCTGGGTGCGGGCATGGCGGTGTTCCTTGGGGCGGGCCGGTCGTCGCGTCAGGCGGTGACGCAGCGCTGCAGCTGCTCTTCGAGGCGCTGCAGGATCACGTTGCGGTCGAGCTCGGCCTCGGCGAAGCGCCGGCCGATCGATCCCATCAGCTCGCGCGTGGCGGGCGACATGGAAAGCTGCTCGATAGCGTCGGCCAGCGCGGCGGCGTCGCCGGGCTCGACCACCACGCCGCGGCCCCACACCGCCTCGCTGAGCGCGGTGCCGGCATGCGCGGTCACGATCACCGCGCGGCCGCTCGCCAGCATGCCGCCCAGCTTCGAAGGCATGACCAGGTCGGCGGCATCGGCGCGCTGGGGCAGCACATGGATGTCGGCCATGCCCAGCAGCTCGTTGAAGCGCTCGGTGGGCTGCAGGTCGAGGAAGTGCACGTTGACCAGCCGCACGCAGGCGTTCATCAGCGACGGGCGGCTCGGCCCGTTGCCGCAGAACACGAAGTGGATGTTGTGCGAGCACACCAGCAGCCGCGCCGCCTCGGCCAGCAGCTCGATGCCCTGCTTGCTGCCGAGGCTGCCGGCATAGAGCACCACCACCGCGTCGGCCGGAATGCCCAGTTCGGCCCGGTAGCCCTGCGCGGAAGCACCCGAGACCAGCGCCGGCCGCTCGAGCGGCCGGATGGCCTCCACGTCGACCCAGTTCGGGAACAGCACCAGCCGCGATTCGTCCACGCCCTTTTCCAGCGCCTTGGCGCGCATCGTGGTCGAAATGGTCGAGACCCGGTCGAACCTGCGCATAAGCCAGCGCTCGGCGGCGAGTGCAAAGCGCCGCACCCGTTCGCCGCGCAGCCAGCCCAGGCCGAAGGCGGCGTCCACCTCGTAGTCCTGGATGTGCAGCCACGACCTCACGCGCAGCAGCTTGGCCAGGCACAGGGCAGCCGGCGCGCAGGACACGGGCGGCTCGACCACGAACACCACGTCAGGACGCCAGAACAGCTGCGCCAGCAGCAGCGGAACGCTCGACAGCGTGAACGACAGCAGGTGCCCGATGCGCCCCAGCGCGCGCGGCTGCGAGGGCACCCAGGTGGGCGCGCGCCATACCTTCACGCCGTTCCAGTCGGACCTGCGGTACATCCAGGCCGAGTACCCCTCGAACACCGACCACTGCGGAAAGAAGGGCGGCGAGGCGATCACCCGCACCTCGTGCCCGCGCGCCTGCAGCCACTCGGCCATCTCGCCCGAGTACTTGCCGATGCCGGCCAACTCGGGCGCGAAGTTCATCGAGTAGAGGAGGACCTTCACGATGCCTGCCTCCGCGCCAGCAGGCGCGCGATGGGAAAGAAGCCGAAGTGCAGGCGCATGCGCGTCTCGTACAGCGCGAAGTCGCTCAGGCAGGCGATGAAGAAAACGTAGTGCGGCTTGCCGGGAAAGAGCGAGGCCACCACCACGTATGACGCCAGCCGCAGCGCCACCTCCAGCAGCGCCCACTGGCCGAGCGAGCCCATCGAGGTTTTCAGCGACAGCACCATCTCGTGGTGGATCGTGTAGGTGCGCAGAAGGAAGTAGGGCGCGATGCAGAGGAAGATGGTGCGCGCCTCGTTGCCCAGCTTGAGCAGCGGCGCGGCCACCGAGATGAGCGCGGCCAGCCCGACGAAGAGCCCGCAGCCCAGCAGGAAGGAGTGCCGCGCGAGCCGCAGCTTCGCGGCCGTGAAGTTGCCGGCCTCGGTCTCCAGCATCGCGGGCGTTTTTGTGACCAGGAAGGCCTGCACGAACTGCGAGGGCGCCTCGGCCAGCAGGAAGGCGAGCTTGAAGGCCCCCACGTAGCTCAGCGGCATGAAAGAGGCCACGATCAGCAGGTCCGACTTGCGCAGAAGGAACATGAGCAGCGAATACACCGTCGCCCCGGCCTGCGAGGCCAGCCCGAGCGCCGCGCGCCCCACCGGCGGCGCCTCGCCGTTGGCCGGCAGGCCCACGGCCAGGCACACCACGACCACCGCGATCAGGTTGATGAGCAGCAGGTGCGCCACGCCCAGGTCGAAATGCACCGCAGCGCAGACGCCCACCCCCGCGACCAGGACGGTCGAGCGGATTCCGGCCTCCAGGTTCAGCAGCCCCGAGTGCCCGAGGCCGCGGCTGAAGGAAAGCCGCAGGCTGTTGAATGCGAACACCGCCAGCGTGACCACCAGGATGGCGAAGGGCGCGTCGCCCACCGGCAGGCGCTGCACCGTGAGGATCACCGTCGCGAGCACGGTAGCCAGCGGCAGGCCGATGGACAGCGTGCGCACCACGTCGCCGCGCGTCACGCCCGGCGGCGCCGAGGCCGCGTTGCGCGAGAACAGCAGCGAGCTGCCCAGCGTGGCCACCACCAGCGCCACCTCCAGCACCGATTGGTAGACCGAGTACTCGCCGAAGCGCGCGGGCGGAACGCTCGCCGCCATCAGGAAGATGGCCAGGAAGCCCGACAGGTACACGTAGAGCCGCGAAGCGAGCGCGCCCAGGCCCGACAGCCATGCCATGCGCGCCCCGGGCAGCGGTAGTGGCAGGCTGAAGTGCTTCATGGCGTCGGCTCGCTGGTGCTCATTTGCCGGCCGGCACGCGGTGCACGCGGCGCGTGTCGAACAGCCGGCGCGCGAAGGCGCCCGCGCGAAAGGCGTTGTTCTTCGCGCGACGGGCGATCTGCAGCCCATAGGTCACGGCCGCCACGGTGAGCATGTGGCCGCGCAGGGCGTAGGGCATGGCCATCTTGGCGCTGCCCTGGAAGTGCAGCGCCACCACGCGCGTGAGCTCGCCCGAGGCGCTGGTCAGCCAGGCCTTGCCCTCGCGGTAGGCGATGCGCTTGGCGCCGCCCAGCACCTTGAACTCCCCGCGATGCAGGTTGTGCATGCCGTTGATGTTGTGGTCGACCACCGTGCCCTCGAGCACCCGGTTGATGGGCTCGTCGTTGCCGGTGGCGTGCGCCCAGAGGTAGAGCAGCGTCATGTCCGACACGCCGCCGCGCACGCCCCGCGCGGCGAAGCGCGCCGAGATCTCGCGCAGCTTCCGGCGCCCCGAGGGCGTGGCATAGGTGTCGAGCACGCAGGCCACGAAGCGGCGCAGTCCGCTCGATGTCCAGTAGCTCACGTGCGGCGAGATCTGGCAGGGGTTCCAGCCGTCGGCCGACTGCATGCTGGAACCCGAGAAATCGGCCCTGCCCACCAGCCGCCTGATGTGCTGCCCCGCGCCCTGGAAAAGCAGCACGTCGCTGTCGATCAGCACGAAATCGCGCACTTCGGGGTTGGATTCCAGAAAGCGCGCAAGCAGGAAGTAGCGCCGGAAGCAGATCTTCTCGAACTCCGGCGTGTTGCTCGACAGGTGCACGTAGGAGCGGCAGAAGCGCTCGTAGGCCGGACCCGCGTCGGTGTCCGAGAGCACGAGCAGCGGCTCGCCGGCCAGCTCCGCCGATTCGCGGCACAGCGCGAGGGTCTTGTTCTGGCGGTCTTCCACGACGATGAAGGGCAGGGGCGGGTTCATGGTGATCGGGTTGGGTTGAGGCAGGTGTGACAGCGTTTCTCTGATTCAGGGCTTGCTCGCCGCCATGACGCTCTTGATGAGCGCGACGTGCGCGGGAACGAAGCGGCCGGCTGCGTCGATGGGCATGTCCAGCGTGAAGAGGCCGCGCGCGGCTGATGCGTCGGCGATCCAGGCACGAAGCTGCGCGGCCGTGAATCGCGCCGGCGCGTCGCGGCCCCACGAGGCGGTCAGCGGCGTCAGCACGTGCAGGACCAGTTCCGAGGGCGGGCCGGTCAGGTGCGGCGGCGGCTGCATGTATTCGCCGGCCATCAGGTTCTGGCAGGGGGCTGACTTCGCGCTGAAGCGCTCCGCGCCTTCGCCCGCGTTGAAGGCCAGCCAGCGGTTGGTGGCGCCCGCGCGCACGGCGCTGCACAGCATGTCCCAGCCGGCGGGCGTGATGCCCTTGGTGTTGTAGGTGCCGTCGAACCACCAGCCGCTGGCCAGTGCGCCATAGCGCTGCGACCAGTCGCGGATCACGCTGGACCACGCCGCGATGAAACGGGCCGGCGGCGGCTCCTGCTCCGACACGTCGCCCAGGCAATCCATGAGCGCGCGGTCGGCCTGCGGCGCACGGAACGGCAGGTACAGGATCAGCGCGATGCCCCGGCTGCGCAGGGCCCGGCCGATCTCCAGCGGCAGGTCGCGCGGCGGGCGGTTTGCGGCGCTGGCCGGGCAGAGCACCTCCAGCGCCGCATTGGGCGCGATGTACTGGCCGCTGTTCTGCCCCAGCGTCAGGATCAGGTGCGAGACGCGCATCTCCGCCAGCGTGGCCGCGAAGGCTTCCACGTCGAAGCGCCTGATCTCGCCGATCGATTGCTTGTCGGGCAGGTAATGAACCATCACGCCGAAGCCCGGCATCGGCGCCGATGCGGGCTGGGCATGGGCCGCCAGCGGCAGCGCCACCGCCACCGCCAGCAGCAGCTTCGCGATCAATCGCACGACGGGCGGCAGGCATGCGGTCATGGCACGGCTCCCGCGAGCGACAGCGTGCCGCGCTTGAGCATCAGGTAGCGCCTCGCGACGTTGGCGGGTGCGCAGGTGCCGGCGTGCACCCACTCCGGGCGGGCGTGCTCGTGGTGAGCCAGGTACTGCGCGATCTGCTCCGGATCGTCGCCGTCGCTGCCCGCGAAGAAGGCGTAGTCCGCGAACAGCTCGCGGTGCACCGGAATGTCCGACAGCAGCAGCGGCACACCCAGCGTCGCCGCCTCCGCCGCCGAGAGGTTGAAACCCTCGAAGGTCGAGAGCGAGATGAAGGCGGTGGCGCCCTGGTACAGCCGCAGCAGCTCGTCGCGCGGCACCAGGCCGCGGTGCCGAACGCACTCGCGCACCTCGGGCGGCATCGCCGACACCATGCGCTGCACTTCCGCCGCACCGTTGCCGGTGATGTCGAGGTAGTCGACCAGCCCGGCCGCCTTCATGCGCTCGAAGAGCGCGAGGATGCCGGCGAAGTTCTTGTGCGGGTAGTAGTGGTAGGCCGCGATCAGATAGCGCGCGCCGGGCGCCGCGACGGCGGCCGGGGCGACTCGCGGCGCGTCCACCGGGTTGAAGATGACGCTGGAACGCGCGCCGCGGCCGAAGTGGCGCTCGAAGTCGCGCTGGCTGCTGCGGCTGATGAAGACCACGTCGGCCGCGCTGCGCGCCGCGCGCCAGAGATTCCAGTCGAGGAAGAGCCGCTTGACGCGCCCGAAATACTGCGGATAGGCCTTGTACTGCAGGTCGTGCACGATCACCACCGAGTCGCGATGCCGTCCCAGCAGCGTGAGCGGCAGGTAGTAGTTGGGGAACATCGAGAACAGCTGCTCGCCGGTGATCAGCGCGCGCAGCCGGTGGCAGTTGTAGAGCAGTGTGTCGAGCACGAAGCGGCTGATCTTCAGACGCTGCGCCAGAGCGAAGAGGCGCGGATGCCGTTCGCTCACCGGCACAACGCGGTCCTCGGGCGAAAGCCGCATGTGGCGCAGCAGCACCTGCGACACGTTGAGCACGCCGCCGGCCGCCTTGTTGAGGCGCACGGTGTCGTAGTAGAGGTAGGCGGCCATGGGTGCTTCTTTCTTTTCTTTCTTCTTCCTTCATGCGCTCGGCAGGCGGCGCCGCACCACGCGCGTCATCGCGCGGCGGGTGCGGGAGCTCAGAGAGCCCGCGATGAATGCGGCGATCACTCCCGAGGCCGCGAACGGCCCCCAGCCGAGGATCGGGCCGCGCATGAACGGCACGTAGGCGGCCAGCAGCACCAGCGCCGCCAGGTAGGAGCCCGACACCGGCCGCCCGGCCTGGACGGCGCGGTCCACCGCCCGGAAGGCGGCCGATACCGCGAAGCCGAATAGCGCCGGCCCTGCCAGGCCGAAGTCGAAATACGCCGTCGTGAAGGGCGGCAGCGAGAGATTGGCCTGCGAGAAGTTGCCGAGGATGGCCGACCAGCCCAGCGGGTCGAAGTCGGGAAACATCTTCAGGCTGCGCGGCAGGAAGAACGAGAAGGCCGACAGCAGGTAGCGGCCCCAGCCCAGGTCCGGAATGGGCGCGCGCTCCAGGATGCCCGCGACGACGAACATCGCGTCGAAGTCCTGGCTGAAGGGAAAGGTCCGCAGCTCCTCGCCCCAGATGCTGCCGCGCGAGATCAGGTTCAGCACCGGTCCCAGCCCCGCGATGGAGCCGAAGATCAGGCCCGCGAGCAGCCAGCGCCGGCTGCGCGCCAGCGCATGGACGAGCAGCGGCAGCAGCCCGATCAGCAGGACTTGCCGGGCCGTGTTCACCGGGTTGGCCGCGATCGCCGCCAGCCCGAAGGCGATGCCCGCCACGCCCCACGACCACAGCGTGCGGCGGCGCAACGCCTGGATGGCCAGCGCCACGAAGCACATCAGCACCACCAGCTTGGGCAGCGTGGAATAGAAGATGAAGTCGATGGCGAGGTTGTTGTCCTCGCTGCCCAGGCCCGCGACCCCACGCGCCACGAAGTTGAGCTCCGGCTTCACCAGCAGCGCGGCGAAGGCGAACACCGCGCAGCCCAGCAGCAGCAACTGGGCGTTGGCGAGCTCGGCCATGCGGCCGTCGCGCCGCGCCATCGCGTCGGCGGGCGCATCGCGTTCCCCCAGCCGCGCGGCCTCCACGCCCGCCATGTAGAGCAGCAAGAGCATCAGCGCCTGCGTGTGCGAATCGGCGCGCATCACGCCCGCGTCCCAGAAGTCGATGTCGTGCGATATCTGCATCGCCGGCGCGATAGAGAAGTAGGTCAGGATGGCCGCGTAGTGGATCAGCAGGAACACGCTGCCGCCGGCCGATCCCAGCATCGCGATCTGCACCAGCGACAGCACGAACACCGCCGCGTAGCCCCAGACCGGATCGACCAGGCCGCACAGCGCGGCGCAGACGATGCCGGACCAGAAGGCGAGGGGGCGCATGGCGGGCCTGCTGTGTGGGGATGGAAGCCGCTCGTGCCGCTTTCAGGCCTCGATGCTCTGCGGCGTGTGATAGCCGTGACGCTGCAGCAGCGCCTGGCGCTTGGCCAGTTCGAGATCGCTGGCCACCATCTCGGCGATCATCTGATCGAGGGATATCTCCGGTACCCAGCCGAGTTCATCCGCTGCCTTCGAGGGATTGCCGCACAGTGTCTCGACTTCCGAGGGGCGGAAGTAGCGCGGATCGACGCGGACCAGCACATCGCCCGGGCAGACCGCAGGTGCGTCTTCGCCGGTGACATCGGCGGCGATCGCCACCTCGTCGATGCCTTCGCCCTCGAAGACCAGGGAGATGCCGAGTTGCCGCGCGGCGCGGGTCACGAAGTCGCGGATGCTGTATTGCGCTCCGGTCGCGATCACGTAGTCGACGGCCGTGGGCTGCTGCAGCATCAGCCACTGCATCCGTACGTAGTCCTTGGCGTGGCCCCAGTCGCGCAATGCGTTCATGTTGCCGAGGAAGAGGCACTGTTCGAGGCCCTGCGCCACGTTCGCCAGGCCCCGCGTGACCTTGCGGGTCACGAAAGTCTCTCCTCGGCGGGGACTCTCGTGGTTGAACAGGATTCCGTTGCAGGCGTAGAAGCCGTAGGCCTCGCGGTAGTTCTTGGTGATCCAGTAGGCGAAGAGCTTCGCCGCACCGTAGGGGCTGCGCGGGTAGAAGGGAGTCGCTTCGCTCTGGCGGGACTCCTGCACCTGTCCGTAGAGTTCGCTCGTGCTGGCCTGGTAGAAACGTGTCTTCGATTGAAGGCCCAGGAGCCGGATGGCCTCGAGCAGGCGCAACGCGCCCAGGCCATTGATGTCGGCCGTGTACTCGGGACTTTCGAAGCTGACGGCCACATGGCTCTGCGCCCCCAGGTTGTAGACCTCGTCGGGCTGCACCTCCTGCATGATCCGGGTGAGGTTGCTGCCGTCGGACAGGTCGCCGTGGTGCAGGTGCAGATGTCGCTGCGCCTTCGAATGGACGTCCGAGTAGAGATGGTCGATGCGTCCCGTGTTGAACTGGGAGGACCGCCGCTTGATGCCGTGCACCTCGTAGCCTTTTTCGATCAGCAACTCGGCAAGATAGGAGCCGTCCTGGCCGGTGATGCCGGTGATCAGAGCGCGCTTAGACATGTTCGATCTCCTCGGTGAGGCGGGTGGATGCCTGATAGGCGGAATAGGTACGGCGCAAACCCTCGGCGAGCGGCACGCGGGCCTTCCAGCCGATGGCTGCCGCGCGGGACACGTCCAGCAACTTGCGCGGCGTGCCCTCGGGCTTCGCCGGGTCGTAGCGGATGTCTCCGCGGTAGCCGACGACGTCGCGGATCAGTTCCGCAAGCTCCGAGATCGACACGTCCTCGCCGGTGCCGAGGTTGATGTGGCTGCGCATCGGGTCCGTCTGCAGCTCGTAGGCCGCGCGGGGCAGGTTCATCACGGCGATGCACCCTTGCGCCATGTCGTCGACGTAGAGGAACTCGCGGCGTACCCGGCCGCTGCCCCAGATCTGCACGCTCGGCGCATCGTCCAGCTTCGCCTGATGAAAGCGGCGGATCAGCGCCGGCACGACGTGGCTGTTCTCGGGGTGATAGTTGTCGCCCGGCCCGTACAGGTTGGTCGGCATCACGCTGCGGTAGTCGACGCCGTGGCTTTCCCCGTACTGCCGGTTGTAGCTCTCGCACAGCTTGAGCCCGGCGATCTTGGCGATCGCGTAGGGCTCGTTGGTCGGCTCCAGCCTGCCGTCGAGCAGGTATTCCTCGTGTATGGGTTGTCCGGCCAGGCGCGGGTAGATGCAGCTCGAACCGAGAAAGAGAATCCGCCTGATGCCTGCAAGAAACGCCTGATGCGTCACGTTCGCCGCGATCATGAGGTTCTCGTAGATGAATTGCGCCGGATAGCTCGTGTTGGCATGGATGCCGCCAACCTTGGCAGCCGCCAGGTAGACCTGGTCGATCTGCTCGTCCGAGAAGAAGCGGCCTACGGCTCGCTGGTCCAGAAGATCGAGCTCGGAGCGCTGGCGGCAAACCACCTCGTGGCCGAGCCCGCGCAGCTGGCCCGCCAGGGCCTGGCCGACCATTCCACGGTGTCCCGCAACAAATATCCGCATATGTTCTTTCGGTAGGGAATCGAAGCCGGTCAGCGCGACCCGCGCGCCCCCGTCACCACCCCGAAGGTCTTCAGCAGGATCACGAAGTCCCGCCACAGCGACAGGTGCGCGACGTACTCCGCGTCCATCGCGGCGCGGCGGCGGTAGCTGATCTCGTTGCGCCCGCTGATCTGCCACAGGCCGGTGATGCCAGGGCGCACGGCGCAGTAGTGGTCCCAGTAGTCGCCGTACAGGTCCTTCTGCGCGAACATGCAGGGGCGGGGGCCGACCATGCTCATGTCGCCCTTGAGCACGTTCCAGAACTGCGGGAACTCGTCGATGCTGTACTTGCGCAGGAAGGCGCCGAAGCGGGTGATGCGCGGGTCGTTCTGCAGCTTCTGGTAGACGGCCCATTCGCGCCGCGCGGCCTCGTTCTGGCGCAGGTGGCGCGCCAGCACCGCGTCGGCGTCGGCCACCATCGAGCGGAACTTGTAGAACTTGAAGACGCGCCCTCCCTTGCCGTAGCGCGGCTGCATGTAGATGGCCGGGCCTCCGGAGGTGTAGAGCACGCCGAGCCAGACGAGCGCATAGGCCCAGCCGAAGAAGAGGAAGAAGGAGCCGGCCATCAGGACGTCGGCCATGCGCTTGGCGCGGCGCAGCCAGGGCGCGCCGCCCAGCGGCATGTAGGGCGCCGTGTTGGCGGCCGCGGTGCCGACGCCCGGATTGCCGGGCCCGTGCCCGGTGGAGGAGGTGGATCTGAGCGTGTTCATGATTCGGCGTGCTCCGGTTCGATGCGCCTGGGCATCACGGTGTCGGCCGTGTCCAGCTGGTAGGCGGGATCGCGCCGGGGCGCGGGAGCGGCGGCGGTGGTCGTCGGGGCATAGCCGTAGTAGCCGTAGCTGTAGCTGCGGTTGCGGCGCTGCGTGGTGTCGACCGCGTTGAACACCACCCCGTGGAAGGCCGCGCCAACGTGGGCCAGCCGCTTGCTGCTTTCGAGCAGCTCGCCCATCTCGCTGTTGTCCGCGCGCGCCACCAGCAGCACGGTGCCCATGCTCGGCGCCATGGCGGCGGTCTCGGAGGCCAGCAGGGCCGGGGGCGCGTCGATCACCACCACGTCGTAGCGTGCCGACAGCAGCGCCAGCGCATGCGCGAAGGTGTCGCTGGTCATCAGGCCGGCCGGGTCCGGGTGCGGCGTGCCGGCGGACATCACATCCAGGTAGGGCAGCACCTGGTGGTGGATGGCCTGCTCCAGAGGCACCTCGCCGTTGATGACGTCGGCCAGGCCGTCGCGGCGCTGCAGGCCGAAGTCTTCGGTCAGGGTGCCGCGGCGCAGGTCGCCGTCGATCAGCAGCACCCGCTTGCCCGACACCGCCAGCAGCGTGGCGAAGTTCGACGACACGAAGGTCTTGCCCGCGCCGGCCGTGGCGCTGGAAATCAGGATGCGGTTGTTGGGCGCGCCCACCATCACGAACTTGAGCGCCGTGCGCAGCCTGCGCAGGCCTTCGAGCGCCGGGTCTTCCACGTGCAGCGCCGCCAGCACCTTGACGCCGGGCTTGCCCTTGCGCACCGCGCGGTCGAGCACGCGCTGCTGCGTGCTCAGCGGGATGCTGCTGTACACGTTCAACCCGGTGATCGCCTCGATGTGGTCCGGACTCTCGATGGAGCGCTTCAGGTTCTTGCGCGCCAGCGCCGCCGCGCCACCGGCGAAGAGGCCAGCGGCCAGCGCCAGCGCGACCACGATGACCGGCTTGGGCCGCACCGGCTTCTCGGCCACCAGCGCCTGGTCGAGCACGCGCACGTTGGCCACCTTGCCTTCCTTGGCCAGCCGCATCTGCAGCGAGCTGTTGAGCAGCGTCGCGTAGAGCTCGGTGTTGACCTTGATGTCGCGCTGCATGCGCACCGCGTTCTGCTGCAGCATGGGCATGCGGCGGATGCGGCCGTCCACCGAACCCAGCTCCTTCTTGAGCGAGGCGATCTGCGCGTCGAGCGTCTGCACCATCGGGTGCTGGGCGGTGAAGCGGCCCACCAGGTCCAGGCGCTTCTGCTTGGCGTCGAAGAGCTTGGCCTGCAGGTCGACGTTCTGCGTCAGCGCGTTGCGGGCCTCGTCGTCCAGGCTGATGGTGCCGTTCTGGTTGCGGTACTGGTTGTAGGCGTCCTCGGACTGCTCCAGCTGCTGCTTGAACTTGGGCAGCTCGGTGCCCAGGAAGGCCAGGGCGCGCTCGGCCTGCACCGTCTTCTGCTCGATGTTCTGGCGCACGTACAGGCCCGCGATCTCGTTGAGCACGCCGGCGAGCTGGTTGCGGTTCTCGGCCTGCAGGCTGATGTCCATCACGCCCGACTGCTTGCCTTTCTCGACCACGCGCAGGTCGCGCTGCAGGCCCAGGAGCGTGAGCTGCTTCGAGTAGCGCACCAGCTCGAAGGCCCCGCCGGGGCGGGCCTCGAAGGAGCCCACCAGCAGGTGCAGGTTGCCGCCGGGCACGGTGGCGTCCAGCGGCGTGCCGGCGGTGCCGTGCAGCGGCGACTCGAGCTCGGGGCTGGTCAGGGTGTAGTTGCCCTCGGTGCCCGCGACCAGCGTGAACTTCTTGCCCTCCAGGGCGGGCGGCACGTCCATCTGCGCGACGGCGATCTGCTCGGTGCCCGAGACATAGTTGCCCCAGCCGAACACGCCCGGCGTGGAAAGCCGGCTCGAATGCCGCGCCAGGAACTCACCCACCACGGGTATGTAGAGCGGCTTCGCGCCGATGTAGAGGCGGGTGTTCTCCATCGCCTGGCCCAGCACCATGCGCGAGCGCAGGATCTCGGTCTCGCCCGCGGTCGGCGTCTTCACGCTGATGCCGCCGCCTCCGTTGGCATCGCCCGGAAAGTTGCCGCCCGAGCGGTCGGGGTCTTCCACCTGGATCAGGATGTTGGCCTCGTACACGCGGGTGCCGAAGAGCGCGTAGCCCACGCCCGCCAGCAGCGCCAGCGCCGTGATGCCGGCGATCAGCCAGCGGTTGTCCACGAGGATGTCGAAGTACTCGTGGAAGCGGGACTCGCGGGGCCAGGCCGTGGTTTCGAGCACCGTCACTGGGGTGCCCGCGGGCGCGGGAAGCGACGGTTGCCAGTGCGCGTTCATGGGGTTCACCTTTTGCGTTGGCGTTGTTGCTGTCCGGACGGGCGAGGCGCCTAGCGGCGGGCCGTGTCGCGGGCGAGGTTGACGACCTGGGCGGCCGGCAGGATCAGGCTGAACACGCGGCTCCAGCTCACCAGCGGCACGCGGTCGACGTACACCACGTCGCGCGGCTGCAGCTCGAAGCGGTCGGCCAGCGCGAGCGCCACCGGGTTCTTCGCGTTGAGGTTGAAGACCTGCTGCACGTCCAGGTTGTCGGGCGAGTTGCGCACCACGTAGATCTGGCCGGGGTCGGAGGTCGCGAGGTCGGGCCCGCCTGCATCGCCGAGCGCCTCGTTCAGGCTCAGCCGGCCGTTGTTGCGCATCTGCAGCGCCGACGGCGCGCGCACCTCGCCCATCACGTAGACGCGGCTGTCCTCGCGGGTGCCGACGTTCACGATGTCGCCGTTGCGCAGCGGAATGCTGTTGGGGTCGGCGCCCATCGCCTGGAGCATCGGCAGGTTGATGACCGTCGAGACTCCGCCGCGCGTGAGCGTGACGTTCGCGCGATCGCCGGCCTGGGTGAAGCTGCCGGCGCGGCTGATGGCCTCCGACAGCGTCATCGGCACGTCGGTGAAGATCTGCAGCCCTGGCGTGCGCACCTCGCCCTGCACGTAGGCGCGCTGGCTGCGGAAGGACTGGATGCGCACCGTCACCTGCGGGTCCTTGATGAAGGACTTGATGCGCTGCGCGATCAGCTCCGACGCGCCGCTCTCGGTCAGGCCCTGCACCTTGGTGCGCCCGATGTACGGAAAGAAGATCTCGCCCTTGGCGTCGACGATGAAGCCGGGCGCCACGGTCACGCCCGTCGGGTCCGACTGCTGCGCGATCACCGCGCCGGCGTTCGGCAGCAGCTCGGGGTGGTCGTACACGATGATGCCCACCACGTCGCCCGGCCCGATGGTGTAGACCGGTGCCGCGGTGAACAGGCGCTTGATGTTCTCGGGCACGCCCTTGGGCCGCTGCGCGATCTGCGTGCGGATCAGGTCGGGCGTGATCGGGATGATCTGTCCGGTGCTGCCCGAGGCCGTGCTGTCGCCGTTGGCGCGGGTGAAGCCCAGCGGTGCCACCGAGCCGAATCCCGGAGCGCAGCCTGCGAGCATCACCAGCCAGATCGAGGCCAGCATGGCCAGCCCGAACCATCGCAGCCGTGCCTGCGCTGGCGTCCGGGCCAGGACCGCGGACGGTTGCGTTCCGCGTGCTTGTGTCGCTGGATCGTGGCGTTGCATGGTGATCTCCTTGACGGCTGGTTGTGGCGGGTGGTGCAAGGCGTGAATGAATGGTTCGGCGTGGAGCTCTGTCAGAGCGCGGCCCAGGTGGTCATGGCCGGTTCGGGGCTGGCGGGTGCCCGGCTGCTGCCCTGGCTGCGGCGCTCGGTGCCGCCGGCCAGGCAGCGCTCGGCGACCCAGTCGCCCACGCTGCGCAGGAAGAGCTGCTGGCCTCTCGCGGTGCACACGGTGTGATCGACCTCGCCGAGGAACTCGTATTGCAGCCCCTGCGCGAAGGGCTTGCGGGCGAAGGCGCCGAGCTGGTCGCGGCCGCGGTCGCACACGTGCAGCGAGCCCGAATACAGCAGCTGCATCGCCACGTTGCGCTCGGCAAGGCGCTGCAGCGCAGCGCCGAACCAGATCGCGTTGGCCTCGGGCGCGCGCCTTTCAGCGAAGAAGCCCGGCAGGGGCGTGGTCGAGTGGCTGCGCAGAAAGTGCCGCTGCAGCCAGCGCCTGGCCTTGCCCGGAAAGGACGGGTGCGCGGGCGCGGCCAGCGCGCGGCGCAGGTTGCGCTCCAGCCGCGCGCGCAGCTCGGGAAAGGCGAATCCGTCGAACAGCGACAGCCCCACCACGCGCCGGTCGGCCAGAGCGGCCGACATGGCGTGCTCCACGCCCGAGCACATGCCCACGATCACGAACTGGTTCACGCCCAGCGTGCGCTGCGCGGCGTCCATGGCCGCCTTCAGGCTGTGCACCGCGCGCGCATGCAGGTCGGGCGAGGTGGCCAGCGCGTCGCTGTCGCCGATGCCGCCCAGGTCGAAGCGCAGGCTGCCCACGCCGCGCGCGGCCAGCAGGTGCGCCAGCTTCACGTTGATGCGGCGCGGCCCCACCCGGTGGTTGGCGCCCATGTTGAACATGAGGCAGGCGGTGCCGCCGCGCGCCGGCCGCGCAGGCAGCGTGAGCATGCCCATCAGCGCGTCGCCGGGCCCGAACTGCAGCGGGGCCTGGGCGATGGCGCCCGGAAGCGTCGTGGTCGGGTCATTCATGAAGAGCACCCTGCAGGCGGTTGAGCGCATCGGCCGGGACCATCGCGCTGTTGGGATAGGGGTCGGAGGTCCAGTCGAGCTGGTGGCTGAAGTACGCGAGGCGCACCGGCATGTGGCGCGACTGCTGGTCGGCCGCCCACTGGGCGGTGCGCTCGTCGTCGGGGCCGGCGAGCACCAGCGTGTCGTGCAGCGCGGTGAGCGGCAGCGACTCGGGCACCAGCGCCGCCAGCTGCGCGCGCAGCGCGGGCGAGAGCAGGGTGCCCAGCGCCTCCTCGGGCATCGCCTCGGGCTCCTGCAGCAGGCTTCGGCGCCACGCCAGGTCGGGAATGCAGAAGGTGGTGTCGATGGCGGCCACGTGTTGCTCGCGCAGCAGCCGCGCATAGCTGCGCCCGTCGATCACCGGCTCCCACAGCACCAGCCGCACGGGGTCGCAGCGCCCGCCGCGCGCCGCCAGCACCGCCACGGTGGCACCGAGCCGCGCGCCGATCCACACGATGGAAGCGCCGGGCGCGCGCCGCCGCAGCTCTTCGTGCGCCGAGCAGAGGTCGCGGCGCCAGCCGTCGAGCTCACCCTCGACTTCCTCGCCCGGAGAATCGCCAGAGCCGTAGAAGTCGAAGCGCAGCGTGGCAATGCCCGAGCGCGAGAGCCGCTCGGCCAGCACCTTGAAGAAGCGGTGGGTGCGCAGGCCCTCCTGCCCGAAGGGCGGGCACAGCAGCACGGCGGTGTTGCCGCCGGCGCTGTCTTCCTCGGCGGGATGGAACACGCCGAAGAGCTGCCGCGAGGCCGGCCCGAACATGATCGGCTTCAGGTGGCTCATGCGTGCGCCTCCAGCAGGCGGCCCGAGTGGCTGGCGTTGCCGGCGCGCGCCTCCGTCTGCCGCCATTCGGCGATGGAACCCACGCAGTCCATCCGCTCGGGCGCCGGGCCCAGCAGCAGCCAGAGGATGCGGCCCGCCACCGCAAGCTCCACGCTGCGGCAGTCGGGCTCCAGGCCCACTTCGAAACTCTGCGACGACACCAGCAGCCCCACGCCGATGGCCTTCAGGCAGGCCTCCTTGCGGGTCCAGCAGGTCAGGAAGGCGCGGTCGCGTTCCTGCGCGGGCAGGGCGGCCAGCGCTTCCTGCTCGCGGCGGGTGAAATGCTCGGCCGCGAGCACCGCCGCGTCGGGCACCGGGCGCAGCAGCTCGATGTCGGCGCCCAGCGGGCCGCGCCCGCCGATGGCGATCAGCGCCAGCCCCTGGCTGTGGCTCAGCGAGAACTGCGTGCGCGCATGGCCGGTGAGCGACGGCTTGCCGAAGGAGCCCTTCGACAGATGCAGCTCGGCGTGCTGCAGGCCGGTGTACTCGCTCAGCGCCTGGCGCAGCGCGAGGTGCGAGGCCACGTAGCGCTGGCGGTCCACCGGCGAGCGGAAGCTCTCGGCGCGCTCGCGTTCCTCGTCGGAGAGAACCTGCTGCGACGGAAGGCCCGCGAACCTGTCCAGGTCGACGTACAGGCACAGCGGCACGTCGATGGAAAGCGGCTGGGGGGAATGGCCGGCCATGCTCATCACCCCTTGCGCAGCCAGCCGCCGAGGGCGCCGAGCAGTCCGCCGCGCTGCTGCTGATGCTGCTGGGCGTGCGCGGCCGTGCCGGCGGCGAGCTCGGCGAGGTCCGAGGGCACGCCCCCGGCCGCGACGCGCGGCGACGAGGCGATCTGCCCGAGGTTCTCGAACAGGTAGCGGCGCGGCTCCACGCGGTGGCCCAGCGTCAGGGCCGCCTGCTGCACGGCGCGCAGCACCAGAAGCGAGTCGCCGCCGAGGTCGAAGAAGTTGTCGCCGGCGCGGATGTCGGCCACGTCGATGCCGATCACCTCGGCCCAGATGCGGGCGAGCTGCGCCTGCTCGGGCTCGAGCTGGCTCTGCTTCGCCCTGGCCGCGCCGCCGTTGCCGTCGACGGCGCCGTCGACGGTACCGTTAGCGGCGGCGGCCTTGCCCGGATCGGCGGCCGCCATCTTGCGCAGGTAGGCGGCGCTGGTCGACATCTCGGGGTCGGTGATCCGCTCCAGCGTGGCGCCCGGCTCCTCGGCCACGCGGCGCAGCACTTCGAGGTAGCGCTCGCGCAGCTGGGCGCCGGTCTCGCGCAGGTAGACGTCGGCGTTGTAGATCAGCGCGCCTTCCAGGCCGTGCGGCTTGTCCATCAGCCACACGCCGATGTCGTCGGTGGCGCCGTGCTGCATCACGTGCACCTGGCGGGTCTGCAGGCTGCCGACCGAGCGGGCGCGCTCGCGGGCGTCCTGGAACGAGAACATCGACTGGTAGGGCCCGGAGGTCTTGATCTGCCCCGCGTAGCCCGGCTCGGCCATCAGGCGCTCGAAGGGCACCTGCTGGTTGTTCATCATCGACAGCAGCTCCTGCTTCACGTAGCGCATGAAGGCCGGCAGCGCGAGCGAGCGGTCGATGGTGAGCGACACCGGCAGCACGTTGTTGAAGAAGCCCATCACGTCTTCGGTCTCGGCCTGCTGGCGCCCACGCACCGGGTTGGCGATGACGATGGCGTCGTTGCCGGTCACCTGGGCCATGGTCAGCGCGTACACGCCGAAGGTCAGCATGCTCAGCGTCACGTCCATGTCGCGCGCGATCTCGCGCAGGCGCTGCGTGCTCTGCAGGTCGATGTGGATCCAGTGCGCGCCGCCCTGGCCGCTCTTGCCGGCGCGCCGGGGCATGTCGGTCACCGGCGGGCGCACGGCCTTCGCGCCTTCGAGGCGGCCGCGCCAGAAGGCGAGCTGCTCCTCGCAGGCAGGCCCGGCCAGCCACTTCTCCAGCCACTGGGCGTAGTCCCCCTGGGTGGTGGAGAGCGCGGGCAGGTTGTGCGGTCGGCCGCGCTCGGCCGCGTCGTACAGGGCCGAAAGCTCGCGCTGCATCAGGTCGAAGGACCAACCGTCCCAGATCAGATGGTGCGGAACGAAAAGGAAGACGTGCTCGTTGTCGTCGAGCTGGAACAGCGTCGCATGCATCATCGGCGCGCTGTGGATGTCGATGGGCCGGTCCGCCAGCTCCTGCATGCGCTCGGCCAGTTCGGCCTCGCGCTGGTCGGCGGGCAGGCCGCGCAGGTCCACCAGCGGCAGCGTGAATTCCGCTGACTCCGAAATCACCTGCACCGGCCTGCCGCTTCCCGCGTCGATGCCGATGTGGGTGCGCAGCGAGGGCTGGCGGCGGATGATCTCGCGCCACACGTTCTCGAATCGTGCCGCGTCGAGCTGCCCGGTGAGCCGCTGCGCAGAGGGCGCGTTGTAGACCGAACGGCCGGGGTGCAGCTGCTCCATGAAGCGGATGCGCTCCTGCGCCATGGTCAGCGGCGCGGTGGTGCGCCCGATGCTGCGGCCGATGGGCGCCTGCAGCCCCACGCCCGCGCCCTGCAGCGCCTGGATGGACGCCGCCAGCTTCCCGGCCGTGGGGGACTCGAACAGGGTGCGCAACGGCACCGTCACCTGGAACTCGCGGCTCAGCAGCGTGGTGAGCCGCGCGGCCAGCAGCGAATGGCCGCCCATGGTGAAGAAGTCGTCGTGCATGTCCAGCCCGGGCAGGCTCAGCACCTTCTCCATCAGCGCGAGCACCTTGCGCTCATGCTCGTTGCAGGGGCCGGCGCCGCGGCGCACCTCGTCTCGTGGCACCGCCTGCGGAGCCGGCAGCGAGACGCGGTCGATCTTCCCGTTGGCCAGCTTGGGCAGTACATCCATCGTCACCACGTGCTGCGGCAGCATGAAGGCCGGCAGGTGCTTGCGCAGGTGCACCATCAGCGTCTCGAGGTCGAAGCCCGCGCCCTGCTTTAGCGCGAGGTAGGCCACCAGGCGCACGTCACCGGGGTTGTCCTCGCGGGCGATCACCACCGCGCGCGAGACGCCCTCGACCTCGCAGCAGCGCACCTCGATCTCGCCGGGCTCGATGCGGTAGCCGCGCACCTTCACCTGGAAGTCGAGCCGGCCGAGGTGGTCGAGCAGGCCGTCGTTGCGCCAGCGGCCGCGGTCGCCGGAGCGGTACACCTTCTTGGGCGTGCCGAAGATGCGCACCGTGACGAAGCGCTCGGCGGTCAGCTCGGGGCGGTCGAGGTAGCCCAGCGACACGCCTTCGCCCGCGATGCAGATCTCGCCCGGCACGCCGATGGGGCAGGGCTGCAGGTCGGCGTCAAGGATCCAGATCTCGGTGTTGTCCACCGGCCTGCCGATGGAGACGCCGCGCGAGGCGATCTCCTCGGGGCGCACATGCCAGGCGGTGGAATACACGGTGGTCTCGGTCGGCCCGTAGCCGTTCCACAGTCCTTCCATGCGTTCGCACAGCGCCAGCGCCATGCTCGGGCGCAGTGCCTCGCCGCCAGTCCAGCCACGAAAGCCCGGCGCACCGCCGGCCCACTGGGCATCGAGCAGCAGCTGCCACATGCCGGGCGTGGCCTGCAGCAGGGTGATCTGCTCCTCGTCGAGCGTGCGCGACAGGCGCGTGCCGTCCATCGCGACCTCGCGCTTGACCATCACCAGCTCGGCGCCCGCCGCCAGCGGCAGCAGCAGATCGGGCACGGCCATGTCGAAGGACAGGGTGGTGACCGCCGCGATGCGGTCGTGCGGCCCGACGCTGGATTCGCGCTGCATCCACTGCAGCAGGTGCGCCACGCCGCGGTGATGGGCGATGACGCCCTTGGGCAGCCCGGTCGAGCCCGAGGTGTAGATGATGTACGAGGCGTCTTCGGGGCCGGGGTCGTCCGCGCTCGGCGGCAGCGGCTCGCCGGAGAGCTGGCGCCAGTTGTCGCGGTCGATCTCGAAGATGCGCGCGCCCGCGTCGGCACGCCAGTCGCGCGGCGCGACCGCGATGTCCGACGAGGTCAGCATCAGGCTGAGGCTGGCGTCGGTGGCGTAGTGGTCGAGCCGGGCCTGGGGGAAGGCGGTGTCCAGCGGCACGTAGGAGGCGCCCGCCTTGAGCACGCCCAGCATCGCGACCACCATTTCCAGGCTGCGCTCCAGGCACAGGCCCACGCGCTGGCCGCGGCCCACGCCACGTGCGCGCAGGGCGCGTGCGAGGCGGTTGGACAGCGCGTCGAGCTCGCCGTAGCTGCAGCTCCTGGCGCCGTCGCGCACCGCGGGGCTGTCGGGCTGCATCGGCACGCGTGCGAGGAAGCCCGCATGCGCCAGCGGCGCGCCGACCAGCGGAACGCGCGCCGGCTGCAGCGCGATGAGCTCGCGCGCGGCTTCGGCCGACAGCACCTCCAGCCGGCCGACGGTCTCGTCGGGCCTGTGTGAGGCCGACTGCAGCACGCACTCGAACATGTCGAGCCAGCGCTGCACGCTCACCTCGTCGAAGAGGTCGGTGTTGTATTGGGCCTCGACCATCAGGCCACCTTCGTGCGGGCGCAGGTTGGCGAAGAGCTCGAAGTTCTCGTAGCGGCGGGCGATGGTGTCCTGCACCACGTCCAGCGTGGTGAAGGCCTGGGCGCTGCTGGCCACGTCGGGGTCGACGTTGAAGGCCACGCTCACCAGCGGCAGCCGGCTCGGATCGCGCTCCAGCGAGAGCTGTCCCAGCAGCGCGCCATAGGTGAGCGCCTGGTGGTCGAAGGCGTCGAGCACGGCGGTGCTGCACTCGTCCATCAGCGCGTCGAAGCGCATGCCGGCGTGCGCGGCGATGCGCAGCGGCAGCAGGTTCACGCAATGGCCAACCAGGCCCGGCATGTCGTGCGCGAGCTGGCCCGAAGCCGGGATGCCCACCACGATGTCGTCCTGCCCCGTGAGGCGGTGCAGCGTCGCCACGAAGCCGCTGAGCAGGCCGGTGAAGAGGCTGATGCCGGCCTTGGTGCTGGCCGAGCGCACGGCGGCGACCAGCCGCCTGTCGAGCAGCCGCTCGGCGCGGCGCGAGTTGAAGGTGCGCGCGGCCGGACGCGGGCGGTCCATCGGAAGGTCGAGCACCGGCAGCGGGCTGCCGGGGAAGCGGCCGAGCCAGTAGTCGATGTGCGCCTGCATGTCGGGGTGCGCGGCGGCGGCGGCTTCCTCGGCGGCGAAGTCGGAGAAGAGCGGCGCGGCCTTCAGCTTCAGCCCGGTACCGGTTTCCTCGGCGTAGAGATGGCCCAACTGCTCGGTGATGACGGCCCACGACCAGCCGTCGCACACCACGTGGTGCGCCGACATCACCAGCTCGTGATCGGTCTCGCCGAGCCGGTAGAGCGCGGCGCGGAAGAGCGGACCGTGCTCCAGCGAGAAGGGCGTGCACACGGCCTCGTCGTGCGCATCGCTCAATGCCAGCGCGCGGGCCTCGGGCTCCAGTCCGGCCAGGTCGTGCTCGGCCATCGGGCTACCGCCCGCGTGGCTCACCAGCATGCAGGTGCCGTCGGGCGAGACCGTGGAGCGCAGGGCCTGGTGGCGTTCCAGCAGCCGGGCCATGGAGCGCGAGAGCGCCGGGCGGTCGAGCTCGCCGCGCAGGCGCAGCACCACCGATTCGTTGTAGGCCATGGAGGCCTCGGAACCCAGCGTCGCGCCGAGCCAGACTTCGCGCTGCGATTCCGTGGTCGGAATGATGCACTCGACGGCACCACCGCTCGCGGCGGGCTTGAGGACGGCGTTCATGCTGCGACCTTTCCGTTGACGTGTTGCTGGCTGGCAGCGGCCGCGTCGGGCACGTACCAGAACGGCTGGCCGTCGATGTCGCGGGCCAGCACGGAGCCTTCCTCGGCCGGCTTGTGCCGGTCGAAGGCGGCGACGGGGACGGCGCGGCGCGGCAGGAAGCCGGATTCCTGCATCTCGGCGACCGATTCCTTGAAGGCGCGCTGGATGAAGGCGATGTCCTCGGCGCTGTGCGCGCTGGTGAGGAAGCACGGGAAGTTGTCCAGGATGTGGACCCCGCGGCTGCGCATCATGGCGAACAGCAGGTCCTGCAGCGGATGGTCTTCGAGCCAGCTCACGCGCCACAGCGACGCGAAGTGCCGAATCTCCACCGGCGCGCCCACCTCCTTGCACCAGCCGGTGAGCTCCGCGGCCATGGCGGCGGTGCTCGTGTTGAGCCCCGACTGCAGCGCAGGCCCCGCTTCCTTCAGGTGCACGAGCGAGGCCTTGGCGGCCGCGAGCGCGAGCGGATGGCGCACGAAAGTGCCCGCGAAGTAGGTCACGCCCACGCCGGGAATGGAGTCGTCGCCGTACTGCCAGGCGCCTCCGTCGAGCGCGTCCATGAACTCGCGCTTGCCGGCGATCACGCCGACCGGGAAGCCGCCGCCGATCACCTTGCCGTAGGTGGCCAGGTCGGCGCGCACGCCGAAGAACTCCTGCGCGCCGCCCAGCGCGGTGCGGAAACCCGTGATGACCTCGTCGAAGATCAGGCAGCAGCCGTTCTTCGCGGTGATCTCGCGCAACTCGTGCAGGAACTCGCGCGGCTGGAAGTCGGGCCGGCGGCTCTGCACCGGCTCGGCCAGCACGGCGGCGAGGTCGCCCGCGTTCTCGCGGATGAATTCCAGCGCCTCGGGCGTGCCGTAGTCGAGCACGCGGATGTCGCCGAACATGCCGCTCATCACGCCCGGAGCAGCCGAGAGCCCCTTGCCGCCCTTGCCGGCGCGCACCAGCACTTCGTCGAAGGTGCCGTGGTAGGAGCCGGTGAACACCACCACCGTGCTGCGGCCGGTGACGGTGCGCGCGATGCGCAGCGCCGCCATCACGGCCTCGGAGCCGGTGTTGCACAGGCCCGCGCGATCGTTGCCGGTGAGCTCGCACACCAGCGCCGTCACCTCGGCGGCCAGCGGATGCTGCGGGCCGATCTCGTAGCCCGCGTCGAGCTGGCGGCGCACCGCGTCGAGCACGAAGTCGGGCTGCCAGCCGAACATGTTCATGCCGAAGCCGTTGAGCGCGTCGACGTATTCGTTGCCGTCGAGGTCCCACATCTTCGAGCCCTTGGAGCGCTCGATGACGATCTGGTAGGTGATCTCCTTCGTGATCGGCCGGAAGCCGTTGACCACGCGCGGATCGGCCATGTGCGCCCGGTTGGCCTCGGTGAATTCCTTGCTCTTGCGCGTGCGCTCCACGTAGCGGCGGATGAAGGCCGCCAGCCGCGCCTTCTGCCGGCCGCTGGGCTCGGCGGTGCGCTGGGTGTGGATGCGGGCGATGGCGCCGAAGGCCTTGCTCACGTCGTAGCGCACGGGTTGGGCGGGTTCTTCGGTGGTTGCGACGGGGGCGGCCGGCGTTGCCGGTGCCGCAGCCACGGGTGTCGCCTGTGTCGCCTGCGCCGGCATCACCGGTTGCAGCGTCACCAGCGGCGCAGCGGGAACCGCGCCCGACAGCAGCGCGAGCTGCTGCCGCATCAATTCCATCTGTTGCGAAATCAGCTGCGGCAACTGGGTCTCGCCCATGGCGACGCTGCCTTGCATCGGCATGTAGACCGGCATCGGCACGGGCTGCGGCTGCGGCATTGCCCGCGATACGGAGACCGCGCTTTCGACTGGCGCAGCCACCGGGGCAACCGCTGCAGCAACCGGCGCGGGCGCCGCTTCGGGCGGCAGGCTCTCGCGCAGGAAGGCGGAAAGCGCGTCGAAGCTGCGGTAGTTCTCCATCAGCTGGCGGAAGCTGACGGCGACCTTGAAGTGCTTCTTGATCTGCGTGGCCGCCTGCGTCAGCGTGAGCGAATCGAGGCCGAGCTCACCGAAGGGCGCCTGTCCCTCGGCCTGCGCCATGTCGAGGCCGGAGATGTCCTCGAACAGGGCGCGCAGGCGCGTGTCGATGGGCGACGCGTTTGGTGGAGGAAGAGGCGAGGGCGTAGCAGCGGTCACGATCGGCTCCAGGGCAATGGGTGGGACGACGACGGCGGCGGCGACGGGCGCAGCCGCGACAGATGGGGTCACGGAAGAAGAGGCGGCTGGGGCGATGTCGACCCAGCAGCGCTTGCGCTCGAAAGGCGTGGTGGGCAGGCGCACGCGCTGCGCGCCGGCACGGGCGGTCAGGCGCGAGAGTTCGACCTCGGCGCCGCAGGTCCACAGGCGCGCGAGCGCGAGGCGCAGGGTGCGGGCCTCGCCGGCATCGCCGCCGGGCTCCATGTGCAGCAACGGCACGACGCTGCCCGCGCCGGCGCCGTGCTGGCGAACCAGCGTGGCGAGCGTGTTGCGCGGGCCGGCCTCCACGAAAAGCGGGTTCTGCACCTGCGCCATCGCGCTGCGCACCGCCGGCGAGAAGCGCACGGTGCCGCGCAGGTGGCGGGCCCAGTAGGCCGGGCTGGTGGCATCGGCGTCCCCGAGCGGCTGGCCTGTAAGGGTCGAGAAGATCGGAATCTGCGGCGCGCGCAGCGCCACCTTGGCCACCAGCGCCTCGAAGGGCGCGACGGCCGGGTCCATCATGGCCGAGTGGAAGGCGTGCGAGGTTTGCAGCGCGCGGCTGGGAATGCCGTCGGCTTCCAGCGCGGCCTGCAGCGCAGCAATGTCCTCGAAGGGGCCGGCGGCGACGCAGGCGGTGGGGCCGTTCTCGGCGGCGAGCGAAAGATTCGGTCCGAGGCGGCCGGCGAGATCGGCCGCGCCCATGCGCACCGACAGCATCGCGCCCGCGGGCTGCGCCTGCATGAGCGCGCCGCGGCGGGCGACCAGCCGCGCGGCGTCCTCGAGCCGCATCACGCCGGCGATCACGGCCGCGACGAATTCGCCGACGCTGTGGCCGATCAGCGCATGCGGCCGTGCGCCCAATGCCAGGAGCCGGCGGGCCAGCGCGTATTCGAGCGTGAAGATCGCCGGCTGCGTGGCGGCGGTAGGTGCCAGCGCCTGCGGGTCGTCGCAGAACATGCGATCGCGCAGGTCGAAATCGGTCGCGCCGGCGAAGGCGGCCATGCAGTCGTCGAAGGCCGCGGCGAACACCGGGTCGTTCGCATGGAGGTTGCGGCCCATGCCGGCGTACTGCGCGCCCTGTCCGGGAAACATCAGCACGAGCTGCTGCGCGCGCTGGGCGGCGCGGCCGCTGGTGCCGCCCGGCGCGGCGGCATCGCGCAGCGCCGCCACCGCTTCGGCAGTACTGCCGGCCACGACCGCGCGGCGGAAGGCGTGGGCCTTGCGGCCTACCGCGAGGGTGTGGGCCACGTCGGCGAGCGACAGCTCGGGCCGGGCTTCGAGATGCGCGGCGAGCTGGCCGGCGGCCACGCCGAGCGCGGCCTCGGAGCGTGCCGAGAGCAGCAGCACCTGGTCGCCCACGGCCGGAGGGGAGGCCGGGCGCGGCGGCGCTTCCTCGACGATGACGTGAGCGTTGGTACCGCCCACGCCGAAGGAGCTGACACCCGCGCGGCGCGGCTGTTGCGTGCGCGGCCATTCCTGCAGGCTCGCGGTGACGTGGAAGGGCGTGCGCGCGAAGTCGATCGCCGGGTTCGGCGCGCTGAAATGCACCGTCGGTGGAATCTGCTCGTGGTGCAGCGCCAGCGCCGTCTTGATGAGGCCCGCCGCGCCCGCCGCCGTGACCATGTGGCCCACGTTGCTCTTGAGCGAACCGAGCGTGCAGAAGCCCAGTGCGTCGGTGTGCTCGGCATAGGCGCAGGCCAGCGCCTCCACTTCCACCGGGTCGCCCATCGGCGTGGCGGTGCCGTGCGCTTCCACGTAGGAGATGCTGCGCGCGTCCACGTCGGCGGCCGCCAGCGCTGCGCGGATGACGGCCGCCTGGCCGTCGACGCTGGGCGCGGTGAAGCTGGCCTTGGCGCCGCCGTCGTTGTTCACGCAGGCGCTGCGCAGCACGGCATAGATGGTGTCGCCGTCGGCCTGCGCATCGGCCAGCCGCTTGAGCAGTACCACGGCCGCGCCGTCGCTGAAGACGGTGCCCCGGGCCTGCGCGTCGAAGCTGCGCGTGTGGCCGTCGGGCGAGAGCATCGAGCCCTCGTTGTAGAGATAGCCGCTGCGCGGCGGGCAGGTGACCGATGCGCCGCCGGCCAGCGCCATGTAGCACTGGCCCGTGCGCAGCGCGTGGAAGGCATGGGCCACCGCCACCAGCGAGGTCGAGCAGGCGGTGTGCACGCTGACGGCCGGACCCGTGAGGTTGAGCCGGTTCGCCACCCGCGTGGTGATGTAGTCCTTCTCGTTGGCCAGCATCACCTGGAACTCGCCCACCGGCTCCACCAGGTCGGGCCGGGTGCTCACGTGGCGCTGGAAGTAGGTGGCGTTGTACATGCCGGCGTACACGCCCACCGGGCCCGGCGCCGCGTCGGGCACGTAGCCGGCGCGCTCCAGCGCCTCCCAGCAGATCTCGAGGAACACGCGCTGCTGCGGGTCCATGAGCTGCGCTTCCTTCGGGCCGATGCCGAAGAAGGCGGCGTCGAAGTCCTCGATGCCGTCGATCACGCCGCGGGCGCGCACGTAGGCCGGGTCGCTGCGCAGCGCTTCGGAGATGCCGGCGTCGAGCGAGGCGTCGTCGAAGAAGCTGATCGTGTCGCGGCCGGCGACGAGGTTGTCCCAGAACTGCTCCACGTCGGCCGCGCCGGGAAAGCGCCCGGCGGTGGCGATCAGCGCCACGGCGTCTTCAGGATGGGGGGCCGCTGCGGTCGGTCGATCCTTGGAACCGGCCGCAGCGGCCGTGGCGGGCTGATCGCTCGCCGGCTGCATCCGCGCGCCCATCGCTTTTGGCGTGGGGTTGCGGAAGAAAAGATTGGCCGACAGCGGCACCGCCGAGTCCTGCCGCAGGTCGGCCAGCACCTGCAGCACGAGCAGCGAATCGCCGCCGAGGTCGAAGAAGTTGTCGTTGCGTCCGACCTTCGCGATGCGCAGTGCGCGCGCGAAGGCATCGCACACGCGCTGCTCGACGGCGTCGCGCGCTTCCTCGAAAGGCTGGGCAAGCTCGGGGCGTTCGCCGGCCGGATCGGGCAGTGCCTTGCGGTCGAGCTTGCCGTTGGGGGTGACGGGCAACCGGGCGAGCCACACCTGCGCCGAGGGCACCATCGCCGCCGGCAGGCGCTCGGTGAGGTGGGCGCGCAGGGCGTCCCACGAAAGCCGCTCTTGCGCAGAGCGCGAAACCAGGTAGGCGACAAGGCGCAGCTGCCCGTTTTCGTCGGGCCGGGCGACCACGGCGCACGACTGGATGGCCGGGTGCGCGAGGATCGCTGCCTCGACTTCGCCGGTCTCGATGCGGTGGCCGTGGATCTTCACCTGGCCGTCGCGGCGGCCGATGAATTCGATGGTGCCGTCGGGCAGCCAGCGCGCGAGGTCGCCGGTGCGGTAGAGCCGCTCGCCAGGGGCGCCGAAGGGGTCGGGCACGAAGCGCTCGGCGCTGAGCGCGGGCTGCCGAAGGTAGCCGCGCGCCAGCCCGTGGCCGCCGATGCAGAGCTCGCCCACGAAGCCGGTCGGCAGCAGCGCCATCGATGGGCTCAGCACGCGCAGCACGGTGTCCTTGATCGGACGGCCGAGCGGAATGGAGCGCAGGCCCTCGGGCAATGGCGCGGCGATGCGGTGCGTGGCTGCGAAGGTGGTGCACTCGGTGGGGCCGTAGCCGTTGCTCAGCGTGAGCTGCGGCAGTGCGGCGAGCGCGCGCCGCACGTGCGGCACCGAGAGCGCCTCGCCGCCGGTGAACAGGTGGCGCAGGCCGGCGAGGTGCGCCGGGTCGTCGTCGACCACCGCATTGAAGAGCGCGGCCGTCAGCCATGCGGTGTGCACGCCGTGGCGCTCGATGGTGCGGGCCAGGCCCGCGCCGGTGGGCACGCGCTCGTCATGGATGACGCAGCAGCCTCCATTGAGCAGCGGTCCCCATATCTCGAGCGTGGCCGCGTCGAAGCCCAGCGGTGCCGCGTGCAGCATCGCGAGGCCCGGGGCGAGGTCGACGTAGTCCACGCCCACCACCAGCCGCAGGATCGAGCGATGGCAGATCTCGATGCCCTTGGGCGTGCCCGTGGAGCCCGAGGTGTACATGACATAGGCCACCGATTCCGCATCGATGGCCTGCGGATTCCATGAACTCCGGTTTTGCTTGTCTTGCTGCTCGTCGACCAGAAAAACGCCGTGATGAGGGGGGACGAGGTGGCGGTGCTCCCGCGTGGCGAGCACGCGGTGCGCACCGGCCTCGGCAAGCATGTAGGCGATACGCTCGGCCGGGTAGTCCGTGGGCACGGGCACATAGGCGCCGCCGGCCTTGAGGATGGCGAGCTGGGCGACGATGGCCGGCATCGAGCGGTCGAGCAGCATGCCCACGCTGTCGCCTGCCTGGACGCCGAGGCTTTGCAGATGCCGGGCGAGGTCGCTGGAGCTGCGGTCGAGTTCGCCGTAGCTCATGCGTGCGTCGCCCTGGGCGATGGCGATGGCGTCGGGGGATGCCGCTGCCTGGCGGGCGAACATCGCGGGCACGGTCAGGGCCGGGTCCACCGGGGTGAGGGCGGTGTTCCAGCCTTCGAGCTGATCGGCTCGGTCGGCTTGAGGCTGGGTGCGGATGTCGCTCAGGGCTGCGTCCGGGCGCTCGATCAGGTCATGGGCTGTGTCGGCGAGGGCTGCGAGCAGCTGGTCGATCGCCGCCGGGTCCATCAGGCTCGCGGCCGCGTCCATGTGAAGTGAGACGGTGGTTGCGTCGAGGCGCAGGCGCACGGGGGCGTCGGCGTCTTCCGTTGGGACCGAGCGGCGGATGCCGTCCAGTTCGGCGAGCCAGGCGCTTGCAGCCCTGGCTGCGTCGACCTCGACGGCGACGGGCCCATGCACGGCCCGCGGGCTTCCGAGCCAGCGCGACTGCAGCAGCAGCCATGCGGCCACGAAGGGTGTGTCGGGCAGCTGGCCGCTGGCGGCGAGCCAGCGTGTCCAGTCGCGCGCGAGGATTGGGGAGAGCGTCGCCGATCCAGCGTGGCGGCCGGTGAGGCCGTTCGAATTGGATCGCGGCACGAACAGGTCTTCCAGAGAGAGCTCCGGAGCGCCTTGCATCGCCTGCGAAACAGTTTGAATTTCCACGTAAATATCCCAAAAGAAATACGGCGAAAGCAATCAGGCGAATGGAAAATCCATTCGCCTAATTGAAAGAGCAGGAGATGGTCCGCGCTTTTTTCGTGTCTTCATCCTAGGGTGTTTGCAACTGCCGATGTGGGGACTTAAGGCTTAAGTTACAACTGGATAAAGTTATTTCTAAAACGTACTACCCGATTCGTCCCGGACGGGGTAACTGATGCGCCGTTCGCGGTGAAAAGGGTGCCGGACGACGCTCTCCGGGCATCGGGGAAGC
This sequence comes from Variovorax sp. V15, assembly GCF_041154425.1. Taxonomy (NCBI): domain Bacteria; kingdom Pseudomonadati; phylum Pseudomonadota; class Betaproteobacteria; order Burkholderiales; family Comamonadaceae; genus Variovorax; species Variovorax sp. V15. Next base: position 3,411,374 of record NZ_AP028659.1, on the reverse strand, counting down.
CCGGTAGAAGCAAGGTACTCAAGGGGAGATTCAGGGGGAATCAGGGGCCGAAGCGCTGCGGCGGGCGCATGAGGGGTGGTCTGGACGATGCCTCCAGGCGGGCCGGCGAACCATGCGGAAACCGCACCGGAAAAGTCGTCGAAAAATGAAACATCCTCCCGGTGCAGACTGTTTTTAATTGGCAGAGGCTGTAACCGTATAAAAGATATTCAAACAAAACCTGAAAATTGAAAAAGGCGTTGGAAATTGGGCGAGGCCGGAGAATCCAGCTTGCAGGGATTGCAATGAATTTCGCGACATCCCATTACCCGGTGTAGTTCCATGGCGCCGGAACCGCTTTCCCAAATTGGCTTTTCAGGCAATTCGCCACCGTTGCCAGGACCGCTGTCGAATGAGCGGCCCGCATCGAAAAAGCCCCGAAGCCACCGGAGCGGCCCGCGACTGCTGTTAGCCTTCGCGCATTCTTCGAGCGCGGTTCCGGGGCACCCGGCAGCGCGCAATCCAGGTTGTGCAGGAAGGAATCCGGTGGTGGTTGTGACAGGAAGGAACTGGCGCGCGGGCGCTGTGCTCGCGGCGGCATTGGTGGTGGCGGCATGCTCCACGTCTCCCAAGGCGCCAGTGGCGGGGCCGGGCGAATACGTCGTCCAGCCGGGCGACACGCTCTATCGCATCGCGTCGAGGGCAGGGCGCTCGCCCGGCGACATCGCGCGCTGGAACAATCTCCAGGACCCCGACAAGCTCGAAGCGGGCCAGGTGCTGCGCGTGGTTCCTCCGGGCGGCGCCGGCTCGTCGGAGCCGCCGCCGAGCCGCGAACGGCCCGAGCGCCCCGAGCGTCCTGAACGCGCGGAGCGCCCCCGGCCGCCGCGAGCCTCGGCACCGGAACCGGTCGCGCCGCCCGCATCCCGCCGCAGCGACTGGACCTGGCCCTCGCAGGGCCCGGTGATCGCGGGCTTCAACGGCACCAGCAGCAAGGGCGTGGACATCGGCGGCAGCCTCGGCGACCCGGTGGCGTCCATCGGAGCGGGCAAGGTGGCGGTGACCGAAACGCTGCGCGGCTACGGCAGCGTGGTGATGGTCGACCACGGCGGTTCATATATGTCGGTCTACACCAACCTGCGCGCCGTGCAGGTCAAGCAGGGCCAGCAGGTGAAGCAGGGCCAGAAGCTCGCCGAGATCGGCAGCTCCGACGGCGCACGCGCGCGCCTGCACTTCGAGATCCGCTACCGCGGCAACGCTGTCGATCCGCGCCAGTACCTGCCGGCGAAGTGAGCTGAAGCGAGTCGTCCGGCCGGAGGCGGTGAGCGATCTCTGGCGAACGGCATCCCCCGAATTGGCGATATCGCGATGCCTGCGAAGTGATCAGACTCCCGCTGATTCTTGAAAAGGGGCGGCGATGGAACTCGTGCACTGGATGTTCGTCATTCTCGGCATCGCGCTGGCTCTGACCACGCAGTGGCTGCTCCTTGCCCCCTTCAGCCTCGAGTGGCGGCCGCTGCGCGAGCAGATCGCCGAGCAGGTCACCCAGTCGGCCGCGCTGCTGCAGGAGTGCTCGGCCGGGGCCGACTCCCAGGCCTGATCTGATCCGTCCGCCCCGCACGGTGTCGGCACCGCGGACGATCGTGCGCGCCCTCTAAGATGCTCGCTGTTCGGGACCGACCCGGACGATGCAGACGCGACAGGCAAAGGGAGGGCCACGACGCATGATTTCTTTGCTACACACCGCGGACTGGCAGATCGGCCGCGTGTTTTCCCAGTTCGAGCCCGACGACGCCTCGGCGCTCTTCGAGGCGCGCTTCAAGGCCGTCGAGCGGCTCGCCGCCATCGCCAGCGAACGCAAGGTCGACGCCGTGCTGGTCGCGGGCGATGTGTTCGACCTGCAGACCGTCTCGGACAAGACCATCCGCCGCATGTTCAACGCCATGCAGGGCTTTGCCGGACCGTGGCTGCTGATTCCGGGCAACCACGACTCGGCGCTGAGCGAATCCGTCTGGAGCCGCGCGCAGCGGCTGGGCGCCATCGCGCCGAACGTCGTCTGCTGCCTGGAGCCCAGGCCGCACACCGTGGCCGGCAAGTTCACGCTGCTGCCCGCGCCGCTCACGCAGCGCCACACCTATGGCGATCTCACCGAATGGTTCGCCGCCGCCGAGCCGGAGGATGAAAGCCTCCCCCGCATCGGCCTCGCGCACGGCAGCGTGCAGGGCATCCTCTCGGAAGACATCGACTCGACCAACCCCATCGCCGCCGGCCGCGCCGCGCAGGCCGGACTCGACTACCTCGCGCTCGGCGACTGGCATGGCACGCGGCAGATCGACGAGCGCACCTGGTACGCCGGCACGCCCGAAACCGACCGATTCAGGGCCAACGACTCCGGCCAGGCACTGCTGGTCGGCATCGCCGGTGCCGGCGCGCCGCCCGTGGTCGAAACCATCCGCACCGGTCAGTTCGACTGGCAGCAATGGGAACCCCGGCTCGCCGTGCCCTCCGACATCGACGAGCTGGTGCGCAAGCTCGAGCAGATCGGCAGCGGCGACGTGCTGCAGCTGCGCGCCCAGGGCAGCTGCGACCTTGCCGGCCACAACCGGCTGAACGCAGCCCTCGATGCCGCGCGGGCCCGCGCCCGCGCGCTGGTGTGGGAAGGTGAAGCGCTGCGGCTGGAGCCGACCGAAGACGACATACAGGCACTGCACGCCGACGGCTTCGTCGGCGAGGCGCTGCAGGCGCTGCGCGAGCAGCAGGGCGGCACCGATGCCGAGCTGGCGCGCGACGCGCTGCTCACGCTCGCGCGCATCCTCGGTACGCAGCCGGGAGCGGCCGCATGAAGCTGCAGCGCCTTCGCATCGAGAACTTCAAGCTCTTCCGCGCGCCGCTCGAAATCGACGGGCTGACGGACGGGCTCAATCTTTTCGCCGCGCCCAACGAATCGGGCAAATCGACCGTCGCCGAGGCCATTCGCGCCGCTTTCTTCGAGCGGCACCGCTCCAGCGCTGTCGAGCATCTGCGGCCCTGGGGCGAAAGCTCGGCGACGCCCATGGTCGAAGTCGATTTCGAGCTCGACAGCAAGCGCTACCGGCTCACCAAGGCCTTCCTGGGCAAGAAGCGCTGCGAACTGGTGATCGACGGCAGAGCCATGGACGGCGCCGTCGCCGAAGACCACCTCGCGGCCCTGCTGGGCTTCCGCTTTCCGGGCAAGGGCGCCAGCACGCCCGAGCACATGGGCATTCCGGGGCTGCTGTGGATCAAGCAGGGCACCTCGCACGACATCGCCAGCGCGGTGGGCTTTGCCAGCGACCATCTGCGCAACGCGCTCGGCGAATCGCTGGGCGAACTGGCCTCCAGCAACGGCGATGCGGTGCTGAAGGCGGTGGAGGCCGAGCGCAACGAACTGCTGACGCCTGCCGCCGGAACACCGCGTGGCGCTTACGCCGACGCGCTCAAGCTGCGCACGGAACTCGAAGCCGAACTCGAGCGGCTGCATGCCGACATCGAGTCGTACCAGTCGGGCGTCGACCGCCTCTCCAATCTGCGGCGCGACCACCAGCGCGACGAAGCCGCGCGACCATGGGCCGCATTGCGGGAGCAGCTCGTCGTCGCGCAGCAGCGGCTCGACGAAGCCCGGGGCCTGGACGAGAAGAAGACCGCCCAGGAAGCCGCGCTCAGGCAGATCGCCGCGCAGGTGAATTCATGGCGCACCCAGCTGCAGGCGATGGAGCGCGAGGAAGGCTCGCTCGCCCAACGGGAGACGAACCTGCGGAAGACGCAGGAAGTCCTGGCCAAGGCGCTTGGCGAACTGCAGGCATGGGAGCCGCGCCATGCGTGCGCCACGAAGGCCGATGCCGAAGCTCGCGAGAACCTGCGCCTGGCTCGGCAAGCTGCCTCACGCATCGCACAGGAGAAAACCATCGAAAGCCTGGCCGAGCAGCTCGCCGCGCTCTCGCAAAGCCACGAGAAGGCAAAGGCCGAACAGGAGAAAGTCACCCGCCTGCAGGCCGAGGCGCAGGCGCTCGCGGTGCCCGAAGGCGAGCTCAAGCGGCTGCGGCAGTGCGCGGACGCGCTTCGCACGGCGCAGGCCAGGCTCGACGCGGTGGCGACGGCCCTGGAGTTCGAACTGCAGCCTGGCGCCAAGGTCCGCGTCGCAGAGACTGAGCTGACGGGCTCGCAGCGCCAGACCGTCATCGCCCGCACCGACATCGAGATCGAAGGCGTGGGCCGCATCAGCGTGCTGCCGGGCGGCGCGGACCTCGAAAGCATCGCCATCGAACGCGATCGTGCGCGGGACCAGCTTGCGGCGCTGCTGCAGGGCCTGCGCGCCGAAAGCTTGGCGGCGGTCGAAGAGCGTGCGCGGCAGCAGGTTCTACGCAAGGGCGAGGCCGGTGCCGCCGAAGCCGTGCTCGCAGCGCTGGCCCCCAAGGGACTCGGCGCGCTCGCCGCCGACGTTGCGACGCGCGAAGCCCGCCTCGCGGAAGCCCGGCAGGTGCTGCAGGCCATGCCGTCAGCGCCGGCTGCAGGCATGGCCGTGCCGTCGGCTGAGTCAGAAGAAGCCGCTGCGCGCGCCGCATTGGAGGCAGCCTCCGCCGCCCTCAACGACGCCAAGGTCGCGGCCGGCAACGCACGCGAACAGGTGAAGGCCGCCGAAGACGAACTCGCCGCCGTCAAGGCCACCCTCAACGACCCCGCACGCGCCGGCAGAAAGACCGAAGCCGGCGGCGCACTGACCGACGCGCTGGCGCAGCAGTCAGCCATGCAGGACAAGCTCTCAGAACTGGCCCAGCGCCTGCAGACCGTCAACCTGCCCGTGCTCGCGCAGGACGTGGAGCGGCTGGAGCGCAGCGCAAGGCAGGCCGAGGCCGCGCACAGCCAGCGCGCCAACGAGATCACCCGGCTCGAAGTCGAGCTGGAAACCAAGGGCGCCCTCGGCCAGGAAGAAGCTGCCTCGGAGAAACAGCGAGAACTCGAGCACGCCACGCGCCGCTGCGCCGAACTCGAACGCCGGGCGAGGGCGCTCGACCATCTGCTCAAGCTGCTGCGCGAGAAGCGCTCCGCCCTGGCGCGGCGCCTGCGCGCGCCGCTGCAGAAGCACCTCGACCACTACCTGCAGATTCTTTTCCCCGGCGCGCAGATCGAGGTCGGCGACGATCTCTCGCCCGGCCGCATCACGCGCCAGGGCCTGCGCGGCGCCCAGAGCGGCGAGTTCGAGGAACTCAGCGTGGGCGCGCGCGAGCAGATGGGCGTGGTCGCACGGCTGGCCTACGCGGATCTGCTGAAGGAAGCGAACAAGCCGACGCTGCTCATCCTCGACGACGCGCTGGTCAACACCGACGAGGAGCGCCTGCGGCAGATGAAGCGGGTGCTGTACGACGCGGCGCAGCGGCACCAGATCCTGATCTTCAGCTGCCACCCCGAGGCATGGCGTGACCTGGGCGTTGTGGCGCGAAGCATTCCCTGAGGCTGCTTTCCAGTTTTGGCGGCTCGACGTGCGGGCGCAAGCCCGGCCGGTTTCCACAGTGGTTGCCCGGTAGGCCAACTCGTCGAGCCGCCGCCCCGTTTTGGCGTGGCTATACTGCACCGGTCACGTCAAAAAGAGGCGTGATCGGGATTGGACTCCCGTTGAAACCGCTGCGACGCAAGCCGCAGTCACCCCGCAGGGTCTGCGGCTTCGTCGTTCGTGCTTCCAGTTTTGGCGGCTCGACGGGCGGGCGCGAGCCCGGCCGGTTTCACGCAAGTGGTTTCCCGGTAGTCCAACCCGTCGAGCTGCCGCCCCCGCCTGGACTCGGGTGCGTCGGTTTCAGCAAACCGAAACCCTTGGAGCCCACTCATGGCTGTATCCGCACCCGTCTCTTCCACTTCCAAATCTTCCGCCTCACAGAGCGCCGAACTGCTCGCACTGCAGCTGTGCGACGACATCGGTGGCCTTCAATCGATGCAGCGCGCGTATGCGTGCCTCGAAAAGCTCATCGTCCAGCAAGGGGTGGGCGACACGCAGGAGGTCTATCCGAGCCGGGCCGAACTCGCGGCGCTGGTGGGCGTGGTCAATGAGGAGCTGCAACGGCGGATCGACGCGGCGGACGCCACCGCGCAATCGCTGCGCGCCGGCCTTGGAAAAGGCGGCACGCAGTGAACATGCTCGCCGGCTACTTGCCCGCCGGCACGAAGAAAAGATATTCGCCGCGCCCCAGCTCGGGCGTGATCGTGTAGCCCGCGCACAGGTCTTCCGTGCACTGGATGACGATCACGCGCGGCCAGATGGTCGCGGCCGTGGGGTAGCCCGGCAGGTACTGCGGCACGTGCCACACGCCGAGGGCGCCGACCGGCAGCGCGTTCTCGGTGCCGCGCGCGTTCTGCAGGCCGCTGCCCATGTTCATCCGCTCGACGCGCAGCGGCTGCTGCACGGCCGCTGCCGCCGCCGTGGTGGCAGCGCAGCAGGCCGCCAGCCAGAGCAGGAATACGGTCCTGGTCATTTGGCGCTCCGTGCGGTCATTGCGCGGCGGGGGCCGAGCGCGGTGCGGTTGCGATGTCGTCGGAGCGCTGGTCCAGCATGCGCGACGCGGCCCGGATGGAGGCGACTTCGCCGGGGTCGATCGGCGTCACCGTGGCGCTGACGACGGGCATCGTGACCACGCCCGTGTCTTCGGAGGCTGCCGCGGCCTGCTGCTGCGGGGCAGGCGAGGCTTGCGCGATGTGCTCGGTGTGCGCGGGAGGCGGCGGCAGCGGAGCCGGAGCGGCCGGCGAAGTGGCAGCCACGGGCTGCGGAGCCACCGGGGCGGGGGCCGCTGCAGCCACCGCGCGAGGCGGCGAGGCGGCAGCGCCGCTGGCCGATGCCTGCGGTCCGTAGGCCGTCACGCGCTCTTCCGCCGTCATCGACTGCGGGCACTTGGTGCCGGTCATCTCCAGCGCGGCCATCGCGGCCGGGTCCATGCAGTCCATGGCCAGCGACGCTGCCTTCATGCCCTTGTTCCAGAGCTCGCGGCTCATCTTCAGGCGCTTGCAGTGCTCGTCCGTCCAGGTGGTGCCGAAGCTCAGGCCCACGCCAGGGCCGTTCGCGCTGGCGCTGCTGCTGCCCATGCAGGTGTCGTTGCTCGTCGTCAGGTTGGGGCCGTTGACCGACGGCACGTTCTTGATCGTATAGCTGCCGCGGTAGTCGACGGTGTTCGTCGTCGCGCCAGTGTTGTTGACGTTCTGGTTGCTGGTCATCGTCGACTGGGTGGTCACGCTCGCCGGGCTCGAAAACGTCACCGACTGGCTGTTGCCCTGGGCCGAGGTCGTGGCCGAACTCGACGACCCGTTGTTCGCACCCGTGTTGGTGTTGGTCTGTTGGGCGATAGCCACCGCGGAGAAAGTCAACAGTGAAAGAAAAAGCAGTTTCTTCATTTTTTCGACTCCTTTGAGGACCGGGGAGAGGGCGTTTCCTGCCGCTCTCCCCATTTCCAGGTTCAGCAACCGGTTTGCGCAAGGCAAGGTTCAGGGAGCCGATGCTGTCGAGCTCGCGCCCGCCGTGCCGCCGGTGCCGCCACCGTTGGTGAAGCCGCCGGCGTTGCCCCATGCGAAGTTGGTGACGCCGAAGGAGCCGCCGGTGGAGCCTGCCGTGGCCGAGGTGCTCGTGCCGTTGATGGGCCCGTTGATAGCGCCGGACGATGCGTTGTAGCCGGAGGTCGTGGTCGAGGTACGGGTCACCAGGGCGATGCCGCCGCCGGGGCCGGCGGCCGTCGCCGCCGTGTTGTTGGTGGTGGAGGAGGCTGCGCCGCCAGCGCTGCCGCTGACGTGCGTGGCGCCGCCCGCGGAGTAGTTGGCGTTGCCCGCCGAGGTCGCGTTGGCCGAAGCGTTGGCGCCGCCGGTGGCCAGGCCGTTGCCGGTCGTCACCGCCATGCTGGTCACGCGGCCGGTGGTGGTTGCCGAGCCGCCAGCCGTCGCGCCGCCGATGGCGAAGCCCGGAACCGCGAACGCGCCGCCCGAGGCGTTGGCATTGGCTGCCGAACTCGACGTGGCCGAGTTGTAGCTCAGCGCGCTGCCCGTGCCGGAGCTGGCGGCGGTCGATCCGGCGGAGCTGGAAGAGCCGGTCGTGGTGGACGTCGCGGCGACCGCGGTGCTGCCGACCGTTGCCGAAGCGACGCTGCCGACCAGGACCACGGCGATGGCGATGAGAGTCTTCTTCATGATGCTTCCTCGAGTGATGTGGAACAAACCCGATCGCCGGACCACCCGGCTATCAGCTGACGGTCTGTGACGCGGTGTGGAGTGGCTTGCGTGACGACCGGAGTGCAGTTTCTGCGCCGGGGAAGCAATGAAAAATGCCCTGTGCTGGGTAATGCGAGGCTATGGCGAAAGGCATGGCTGCGAGCCTTTCCGGCAAGACGGAAAAACGCTTGCATCACACGATGGCGGCAAGCGGAATCGCGGCATTCGAGGAGGCATCAAGGGCGCTAGAAACCAGATGCAACCGAAGTAATCGAATCTGCGGCGGCGCTTCGGGTATCCCCGTGTCCACGCTCGCAAAAGCCTTGCGCAGCGCTCTACCGCGGCCGCGCCGGACGGCGGCGGCGGGGCCTTCAGACCCTCCGTTCGGCCATCTATCCGTTGTCACGCTGCACCCGGGCGCTTTGTCCTGCTTCCTGGCCCGCGCGGGCGGGGTTTTTGACTCCCCCACAAAAGGGCGCCTTGCTCATGTGCGAAAGCGGGCCGATTTCTACATTCATCCCCATGGCCGAACGCCGAAGCCCAAGCCGGGCAACAGGCGGTCCAGGCCGGTCACTACAACCAGGGGATACGCATGGAATTGCTCGCACTGCTGCCGACGACCTTCATGAACCTGCTGCGCGAAGACGCCGGCATGTCGTTCATGGAGTTCGCACTCATCGGGGCGCTGGTGATGGTCGTGTGCCTGCTCCTGCTGCTCGCCATCCGGCGCACTGCCTGAACCGTGGAGACCGACATGCAGGAACTCGACGCCGTTCTCGAACTGCTGGCGATGCTGGCCACCGACCTTCGCATGCTCGTGCTGCTGGCGCTGCTGGCCACGGCCGCCGTGAGCGACTGGCGCTCCTACCGCATTCCCAACTGGCTGACCTTCGGCGGCGCGCTCTTCGCGCTGGTCTACGGAACGCTGGCCGCCCGCACGCCCGCCGCTGGTGCCGCCAGCGCATTCGGCGGCCTGGGCGTGGGCTTCGCGGCGATGGTGCCGTTCTACGTGATCGGAGTGATGGGCGCCGGCGACGTGAAGCTGATGGCCATGGCCGGCGCCTTCATCGGGCCTGAGCAGGCGCTGATGGCGGTGCTTTTCACCTTCATTGCCGGCGGCGTGGCGGCCATGGTCTTCGCGATCCACCAGCGCCGCGTGGTGCGCATGCTGACCAACGTCAAGGACGCGGCACAGGGCGTGATGCTGTCGGGCATGGTCGGCATCCGTCCCTCGGGACGCATCGGCGCCAGCCAGTCCATCGGAAGGCTGCCCTACGGCATCTGCATCGCGGCGGGCACGGTCGTCGAAGTGCTCGCGCACCAGCTGGGCTACGTCTAGCCCCTTCACTTTCCCTTTCATCTCATCTCATCTGCGACGGAGGTTCACATGAAGAACATCAAGGCGATCGGGCTGATCCTTCTGGCCCTGCTGACGGGGCTGGCGGCCGCCGTCTATGCGGCGGGGTGGATCTCGAAACAGGGCGGCATCGCGTCCAACAAGGTCGTGGTGGCGGCGGTAGACATCGAGCTGGGCAGCCGCGTCAACCCGCAGATGCTCACGACGATCGACTGGCCCAGCGGCTCGGTGCCGAACGGCGCGTTCAGCGACATCAAGGCGCTGGACGAGCGCGTGGTGAAGGTCGGCGTGCTGCGCGGCGAGGCGGTCATCGAAGGCAAGCTGGCGCCGGTGGGCACGCAGGGCGGGCTCTCGGCGGTGATCGCCAGCGGCAAGCGGGCGATGACGGTGCGCGTCAACGACGTGGTGGGCGTGGCGGGCTTCGCGCTGCCGGGCAACTACGTGGACGTGATGGTCAACGCCCAGCAGGACAAGGGGCGCGGCGAAGAGGCGCTGCAGATCAGCAAGACCGTGCTCGAGAAGGTGCTGGTGCTGGCGGTGGCGCAGGAAGCCAACCGCGACGACACCAAGCCGAAGGTGGTGAGCGCCGTGACGCTGGAGCTCTCGCTGGAAGACTCCGAGAAGCTCGACCTGGCCCGCAGCGTAGGCACCCTGTCCCTGGTGCTTCGCAACCAGATGGACAAGACCACGGTGGCCACCGACGGCATCACCAAGGGCCAGCTCTTCGGCGCCAAGGAACTCGTGCAGGTCGCGGCGACCGCGCCTGCTCCGGCACCGGCCCGGCCGCGCGCCCATCGCCCGGGCCCCGCCGCGACGCCGGCTTCCCAGTGCGTGGAAATCATCCAGCACGCGGGCAGCTCGCTGACCTGTTTCTGAACCGGTTCGACATTCGACAGGAGGAACACCAAGTGCGCCATATCCCCACAACACTCGCCAGCCTGCTGGCGGCCTTCGCGACAGTGGCGGCTCCCGCCATGGGCGCCGAGGTCGCGGCAACCGCCTCGGCCGCGGGCGCCATGCCCGCCGCAGCCACCGCCACCACGCAAGCCGCGGCGGCAGGCAGCAGCAGTGCCTCTGCCGCTGCCAGCGGCAGCCGCCGATGCACCGCCATCATTCCCGACGACCAGCCGACCCAGGCCGTGCTGGGCAAGTCGGTGGTCATACCGCTGAAGGCGCGCGTGGTGCGCATCGTGGTCAGCGGCCAGCCGCCGAGCCGCGCACCTGTGCCGGCGGCCGCCGCGGCTGCAGTGCCCGCCGGCATGCAGCCCGTCGCGGCACCCGCGGCCAACGCGAACACCAGCGACGGCGTCGCGGACGTCGACGTGACGCTGCTGAGCCCGACCGACCTGTTCTTCCGGGGCCGCCAGGCGGGCTCGATGAACGTGGTGCTGCAAAGCGCCGATGGCACCTGCTACATCAAGGACGTCATCGTCACCATCGACCCGATGGCCCTGCAGTCCAAGCTGGCCGAACTGATGCCCGAGGAGCGCCGCATCCAGGTGCGCAGCGCCGAGAAGTCCATCGTGCTCACCGGCGAGATCAGCGACGCGCTCAAGCTCGACGACGTGATGAGCCTGGCCTCGGCCTACGGCGCCGACGGCAAGAAGGTGGTGAACCTGCTTCGCGTGGCGACGCCGCAGCAGGTGATGCTGGAAGTGAAGATCGCCGAGGTCAGCAAGACGCTGCTCGACCGGCTCGGCTCGCGCGTGGGCATCGCACGCACCGGCAACGGCGGCCTGAACAACTATTCGCTGATCTCCAATTTCCTGAGCACCGGCGCCGGCCTGGCGCAAGCGCTGCGCATCGGGCGGACCTCGCTGACCATCGACGGCCAGAAGGACGACGGGCTCGTGCGTATCCTCGCAGAGCCGAACATCATGGCCATCAGCGGGCAGCAGGCCAGCTTCCTGTCGGGCGGCAAGATCTTCATTCCGGTGGCGCAGAACGCCGCGGGCGGCGGCGGGACGAACATCACGCTGGAGGAGAAGGAGTTCGGTATCGGGGTCAAGTTCACCCCGACCGTGCTCAACGGCGACCGCGTCAACCTCAAGCTGGTGTCCGAGGTGTCGGACCTGACGCAGACCGGCTCTCCGTTCACTACCGTCTCGGGCGTCACCGCCGTGCTGCCCTCGTTGACGGTGCGGCGCGCCGACACCACCGTGCAACTCAACGACGGCCAGAGCTTCGTCATCGCCGGGCTCATCAAGAGCAACGTGAACGAGACGATCAAGCGCTATCCGGGCCTCGGCGAGGTGCCGGTGATGGGCGCGCTCTTCCGCAGCACCGAATTCCAGAACGAACAGACCGAGCTGATGTTCGTCATCACGCCGCGCCTGGTGCGTCCGCTGGCCGAGTCGCCGCGGGTGCCGACGGACAACCACGTCGTTCCGAGCCGTGCCGAGGTCTATCTCAACGGCGCCCTCGAGAGCTCGACCCCGGCCCCGGCCGCCCCCGCCAGCGAAACCCCGTGAGGAGCACCGTCATGTTCATCATCAGATCGATCACCGTCGGGCTCGTCTGCCTTCTCGGCGCCAGCTGCTCGACCGTCACGCCCAACTACGACGCGCGCTTCGGCGACGCGGTGCGGGACGCAAGGAAGAAGATGACCATCAACCCGAACGCCGGCAAGAACGGCGACCCCGTCACCGGCATGGACGGGCGCGCATCGCGCGAGGCGATGCACCAGTACCAGGAGTCGTACAAGACGCCGCCGCCGGCGGTCAACGTCATCAACATCGGTGGCCAGATCGGCGGACAGGGCGCCGGCGCCTCGAAGTGATGAACGCACGCATTGCATTAGCCAAGCCCGCTTCCTCGGGACTCACGCGGAAAGGAGAGTGACACGAATCGAAACGAACTTTCTTCCCTCACTCATGTTTTCTCGAACCTGATTTCCAACCGTTCAAACCTCGAAAGGAACGAATCATGCAAAACTTTTTCAAGGCCATCGGCCAATCGACCCAAGGCTTCCTGCGCGAAGAAGAGGGCGCCCAGGTCGTCGAGTACGCGCTGATCATCGCGGTCGTCTCGATCGCGCTGGTTGTCGCGCTGAAGGGTCTCACGGCCAACAACGGCGGTTTCACGAGTTTCATCACTCGCGTCACGACCTGCCTGACGGGGACGAACTGCCAGTAAGCAGTTCTTCGGGGAGGGAAGCGGGTCCATGTCACATGGCCCGCTTCGTTCCATCTCCCCGTTCGCTCCCACGCATTCTTCGTCAACAACGAACCGGGGTTCATCATCATGTTCAAGTCATTTCTGGCAGACGAGAGCGGTGCGCAAGTGGTCGAGTACGCACTGATCATCGCCGTGGTTTCCATCGCGCTGGTGGTTGCATTGCAAGCGTTGTCCGACGGCACTGCTCTGGGCGCTCTCATCGACCGTGTCACGACATGTCTGGGCGGCACGAGCTGCACCTGACCCGGCCGCTGCGCGCGCTCACTCAACCAGGGAGCTGACCATGTTCACCTGCCGCCATCACCGCCGCCAGCGCGGCGCGATGATCGTCACAGCCGCGCTGATCCTGCTGTTCCTGATGGGGTTCATGGGCATCGCCCTGGACTTCGGGCATCTGTTCGTGGTCAAGACCGAGCTGCAGACAGCTGTAGACAGCTGCGCCCTGTCCGCTGCGCGCGAGCTCGACGGACAGGGCACGGCGATCACCCGTGCAACGAGCGCAGGCCAGACCGCCGGCAATGCCAACCGCGTGAACATGCAGTCGAGTACCTGGAGCGGGCAGGGCCAGATCGTCGCGAGCGACATCACCTTCCGCGACGCCTCCTATGCCGTCACCACGACGCCCGCCCTCGCGCGCTATGCCCAGTGCGTGCATACCCAACCCAACATCAGCATCTGGCTCATGAAGGCGATGGGCGCCTTCTCGGGCGACACGGCCGGCAACCCCGGGACGCGCAGCGTCACTGCAAGAGCGGTCGCCACCCGTGCCAGCGCGCAGAGCGCTTGCCCCATTCCCGTTGCGGCGAAGCCCAAGACCGGTGGCGTGGCGCCGAACTATGGCTTCGTGGTCGGCGAGTGGGTGACGCTCATCATGGCGCAGAACGCCGCCACGGGCGGGCAGATCGGCTGGGCCAATCTCGACGGCAGCAACAGCGCGTCGGAGACCGAAGCCGAGCTCAACGGCCGATGCGGCGCCAAGGTCGGCGACACGATCGGCACTCCTGGCGTGCAGACCTCGGTGGCCGACGTGTGGAACCAGCGCTTCGGCATCTACAAGAACACCAGCGACCCGAGTACGGCGCGGCCCGACTACACCGGCTACGCCTATACCTCGCTCAACTGGCCCGCGCAGTTCAACGCCTACAACGGCCCATCCCCGGGCTCAGGGACTGGTCAGAACTACCTGACGAAGCGCGCCGCCTTCGCGTCGTGCGCCGACACCGGCACCAAGGTGAAGGGCGCGAACAGCTGCGAATCGATCACCGGGCTGTCGCTCAACAGTTTCCAGAAGCTGGCCAACCCGGGCAATGTCGCCGGCGGCCACATGCAGTACGGCCTTGACCGCCGCTTCGTGACGGTGCCGGTCATCGATGGCGGCAACCACGTGATCGACTACCTCTGCATGCTGATGCTTCAGCCGCTGAGCATTCCGATGACCGACGTGCAGCTGGAATTCCTCGGCAACGCCGGTGCGACCGGCAGCCCCTGCACCACCAGCGGGCTGGCGGGCGGATCGGCCGGGCCGCTGGTTCCGGTCCTGGTGAGATAGGAAGAGGAGGCACGCCATGAAGCCGTCTCGTCGTGCACAGCAGGGCGTAGCGCTTGTCGAACTCGCGCTGATCATCCCGCTGCTGCTGTTGCTGACCTTCATCACCACAGAGTTCGGCCGCGCGATGTACGAGTACAACGCGGTGGTCAAGTCGACGCGCGATGCGGTGCGCTACATGTCGGTGCAGACGCCGGGCACGAAGATCACCGAGGCGCGCAACCTGGTGGTCTACGGCAACACAGCAGGCACTGGCTCGCCGCTGGCGCGCGGACTGAGCCTGTCGAACGTGCCGGCCGGCACCTGCTGCACCTGGCAGTCGGCCGGCGCGGCGCCGATCATCACCACGGTGACGATCCGGGTCAGCGGCTACACCTTTCATTCGATGTTCCCTTCGGTGATGGGCGTCGTCTTCGCGGATGCGAACGGCAACATCGCCTTCAGCGACATCACCGCCAGCATGAGGGCGCCATCATGAGACGAAGCACCTCCCGCCGCAACCGTGGCGCCACGACGGTCGAGTTCGCCCTGGGCCTGATCATCTTCCTCATGTTCACGCTGGGCATCGTGGACTTCGCGCGCATGCTTTTCACCTGGAACGCCGCCCAGGAGGCCACGCGCGCCGGCGCCCGCTACGCGGTGGTGTGCGACGACACGGCCCAGCAGGCCCTGGTGCTTGCGCGCATGAAGGCGCTGCTGCCGCAGATCAGCACCGTGTCGGTGGCGTGGTCGCCCTCGGGCTGCACGGCCGCGACCTGCGAAGGCGTGACGGTGAGCATCACCGGGCTCAACTACCAGTGGATCTCGCCCATCGCATACGCGACCGCGCCGCTGATTCCGATGCCGGGCTTTTCCACCTACCTGCCGCGCGAGGTCATGCGCAAGGACCCGAACAGCGCGGCCATCTGCTCCTAGCCATCAACGCAACGGAAAAGACCATGAAGATCGCCATCATTTCCCCCAACGCCAACCACCTGCAGGACATGCGCAAGGTGCTGGAGGCGCGCTCGCACATCGTGTCGCTTTTCGAGGGCGGCAAGAGCCGGATGCAGTGGGTCGTCGAGAAGGCGGCCCCCGAGTTGCTGCTGGTCGACGGCATGTGCTGCGACCCGCAGGAGCTCAGCCTGGTGGAAAAGCTCACGCTGCAGCACCCGGCGATCTCGGTGGTGCTGCTGTGCGCGATGCAGACGCCCGAGTTCCTTATCCACGCGATGCGCGCGGGCGTGCGCGAGGTGCTGCCGTCGCCGGCCGACACCGCCGCGCTGGAGGCGGCCGTGGAGCGCATCGCGCAGAAGATGGCCGGCACGCAGGCGCGCGCGCCGGGGCAGGTGGTGGCCTTCATGCCCTGCAAGGGCGGCAGCGGGGCGACCTTCCTGGCCACCAACATCGCGCACCAGCTCTCGAAGGAGCGCTCGGTGCTGCTGGTGGACCTGAACCTGCAGTTCGGCGACGCGCTGTCGTATGTGAGCGACCTGCGGCCCACCTCGACGATGGCGGACGTGGCCCGCGACATCGGCCGGCTCGACGCCTCGCTGCTCGCGGCGAGCGTGGCGAAGGTGTCGCCGACTTTCAGCATCCTTCCGGCGCCGGAGGACATCTCGCGCGCGATGGACGTGAAGGCCGAGCACGTCGACGCGATCCTGCACGTCGCGCAGGGCATGTACGACTTCGTGCTGTTCGACCTGGGCCCGCGCATCGACACGCTCGCGATCCGGGTGCTGGACCGCGCCGACCGCATCTTTCCGGTGCTGCAGCCCAGCCTGCCGCACATCCGCAACGTGACGCGGCTGATGCACGTCTTCAAGTCGTTGGGCTACCAGCCCGGCAAGGTCGAGCTGCTGGTGAACCGCAGCGCCGGCGGCGG
This sequence comes from Variovorax sp. V15, assembly GCF_041154425.1. Lineage (NCBI taxonomy): Bacteria > Pseudomonadati > Pseudomonadota > Betaproteobacteria > Burkholderiales > Comamonadaceae > Variovorax > Variovorax sp. V15. Next base: position 3,395,261 of record NZ_AP028659.1, on the reverse strand, counting down.
GGAGATCGGCCTGTCGGACATGCGGCGCTCGCTGGTGGGCGCGACGCTCACGGTGGTGCCCGACGGCGGCAAGGACGTGGATGCATCCATCAACCGCGGCGTGCCGCTGGCGGAGATGGCGCGAGGCAGCGCACTCGCAAGAAAGCTGGCGGACATCGCGCACACGCTCAGCCCCCGGCAGGAGGCGGAGCCCGGCTTCATCGGGCGGCTCTTCCGCCGCGCTTGATCGGCGCTTGATCGGCGCCTGATCGGAGCCCGGCAGCCAGTCACTTCAATCAACAGCAAGGCAGGTCCCCATGTCATTCAGAGAACAGCTCAGTGCCGTCGAAACCGATGCAGGTGCCACCGCGCGGCCGGTGGGGCACTCCGCCGAACAGGCGGTGTCGCCCTTTGCCTCGGATGCCTACAAGTTGCTGAAGGAGCGCATGCACCTGAAGCTGCTGGAGCGCTTCGACCTCGCGGCGCTCGAGACCCTCAAGCCCGACGTGCTGCGCCAGGAAATCTCGACCATGACCACGCGGCTGCTGCAGGAGGAGCCCGAGGCGCTCAACGACATCGAGCGGCGCACGCTGATCCGCGACATCCAGCACGAGATGCTGGGCTTCGGGCCGATCGAGCTGCTGATGGCCGACCCGTCGGTTTCGGACATCCTGGTCAACTCGCACGAGAAGATCTACGTGGAGCGCCGGGGCCGGCTGGAGCTGACCAACGTGAGCTTCACCGACGAGAAGCACCTGCTGCGCATCATCGACAAGATCGTCTCGCTGGTGGGGCGGCGCATCGACGAGTCGAGCCCGATGGTCGATGCGCGGCTGCCCGACGGCTCGCGGGTGAACGCGGTGATCGCGCCGGTGGCGCTGGACGGGCCGATGATGTCGATCCGGCGTTTCGCGAAGATTCCGCTGCGCATGGAGAACCTGGTGGACGAGCTCAAGACGCTGACGCCGCAGATGGCGAAGATGCTCGAGGGGCTGGCGCAGGCCAAGGTCAACATGCTGATCTCGGGCGGCACGGGCGCCGGCAAGACCACGCTGCTGAACATCCTCTCGGGCTTCATTCCGCCGAGCGAACGCATCATCACCATCGAGGACGCGGCCGAGCTCCAGTTGCAGCAGCCGCACGTGGCGCGCATGGAGACGCGGCCGATGAACATCGAGGGCAAGGGCGAGATCACGCAGCGCGCGCTGGTGCGCAACGCATTGCGCATGCGGCCCGACCGCATCGTGATCGGCGAGGTGCGCGGCGCCGAGGCGGTCGACATGCTGCAGGCCATGAACACCGGCCACGAGGGCTCGCTCACGACCATCCACGCCAACACGCCGCGCGACGCGCTGGCGCGGCTGGAGAACATGATCGGCATGGCCAACCTGAACCTGCCGCACCGCACGGTGCGCCAGCAGATCGCATCGGCCATCACCGTGATCGTGCAGGTGCTGCGGCTGGTGGACGGGCGGCGCAAGGTCACGAGCATCCAGGAGATCACCGGCATGGAAGGCGAGGTGGTCACGATGCAGGAGATCTTCAGCTTCCACCAGACCGGCATGGGGCCCGACGGCCAGGTGCGCGGGCACTTCCATGCGACGGGCGTCAGGCCGAAGTTCGCGGAGCGGCTGCATGCCTACGGCGTGGAACTGCCGGACACGATGTTCGACCCGAGCAAGCACTACGAATGACCTGACCAGGCAAGGAACAGGAGGCCATCATGCTCAACAACCTGGGGGGCAACACCCTCATCACCGTCACCGTGCTGGTGTTCGTGACCGTGCTGCTCATGCTCGAGGGGCTCTACATGCTGTGGCGCTCCTACAAGGGGCCCGAGGCACGCAAGATCGAGAAGAGGCTGCAGGCGTTCTCGGCCGCGGCCGACCGCACGCCGCAGGCCCACCTGGCCAAGGAGCGCATGCTCAGCGAGGTGCCGTGGATGCAGCGCCTGCTGCTCACGCTGCCGCGGGCGCACCGGCTGGACCGCTTCATCCTGCAGGCCGGGCTGGACTGGACGGTTTCCAGCTTCCTGCTGATTTCCTGCGTGCTGGGCGTGCTCGGCTTCTTCGCCGTGATGGTGATGGTGCACCAGTCGCTCCTGGTGGCGCTGGTGGCGGGAGGCTGCCTGGCGGTACTGCCGCTGCTCTACCTGCAGCGCCAGCGCAGCCGCCGGCTGACACGCATGGAAAAGCAGCTGCCCGAGGCGCTGGACCTGGTGACGCGTGCGTTGCGTGCCGGGCATTCTTTCGCCAGCGGCGTGCAGATGATCGGAGACGAAATGGCTGATCCGATCGCCAGCGAGTTCCGCATGGTCGCCGACGAGGTGAACTTCGGCGTCTCGCTGCAGCAGGCCCTGACCAACCTCAGCGAGCGTGTGCCGCTGACCGACCTGCGCTACTTCGTGGTGTCGGTGCTGATCCAGCGCGATTCGGGCGGCAACCTGACGGAAGTGCTGGGCAACCTCAGCCGGCTGATCCGCGAACGGCTCAAGCTGCTCGCGCGGGTGCGGGTGCTGTCCTCGGAAGGACGGCTGTCGGCCTGGATCCTCGGGCTGATGCCGTTCGCACTCGCCGCGCTCATGAACGTGTTCAACCCCGAATTCATGTCGCCGCTGTGGACCGACCCGATCGGGCAGATGGTGATCAAGTACATGCTGGTGGTGATGCTTGTGGGCGTCGTGCTGCTGCGCAAGATCGTGAAGATCCACGTCTGAAGGAGAAGGACCATGACCATGCTGTTTCCCATCCTCGTCTTCGTGGCCGTGTCGCTGGCGATCATCGGAATGGCCGCATGGCTGTCGCCGACGCGCACCGAGCAGCGCCTGCAGGCAGTGGCGATGCCAGCGGGCAAGTCGGCCTGGACCGAGAAGGCCGTCAAGATCGTCGGGCCGTTCGCGCAGCTTTCATCACCGACCAACGATGCCGAGCTGTCGCCGCTGCGCGTGCGCTTCCTGAACGCGGGCATCCGCCATCCGGACGCCTACCTCGTGTATTTCGGCACGAAGACGCTGCTGCCACTGGGCCTTGCCGCGCTGGCGTACGTCGGACTGAGGGCGACGGGGGCCGCAGAAGACAGCACGGTGATGCTGCTGTGGCTCGCGGTGGCGGCGCTGGCCGGCTGCTACCTGCCCAACCTGGTGCTGCGCCTAATGATCCGCTCGCGCCGCCGGGAGATCTTCGAGAATTTTCCGGATGCCGCCGACCTGATGCTGGTGTGCGTCGAAGCCGGCCTCGGGCTGGATGCCGGGCTGGTCAAGGTCACGGAGGAGATCCAGGTCAAGAGCGCGGCGCTGGCGCAGGAGCTGCACTGGACCAACCTGGAGATGCGTGCCGGCGCCACGCGCGAGAAGTCGCTGCGCAACCTGGCGCTGCGCACGGGCGTGGAGGAGATCGGGACCTTCGCGACCATGCTGACGCAGGCGGACCGCTTCGGCACCAGCATCGGCGAATCGCTGCGGGTGTTCTCCGAGGACCTGCGCCACAAGCGCCATGTGCGCGCCGAGGAACTGGCGGCGAAGGTGCCCACCAAGATGCTGCTGCCGCTGGTGCTGTGCATCTTCCCGTGCATCTCGCTGGTGATCCTGACGCCGGCGGCGATCCGCATCATCCGGATGATCATGCCGATGCTCAACGGGACCTGAGCGCTTTCGGCCTTCCGATCAAAAAAAAGCCCTGCGCGCCGGAGACGGCGCGCAGGGCTTCGAGCTTTTTTCTCTTCTTCAGTGCGGGGCGGCGTCGAGCTGGTGCTTGACCGCGTAGATGTAGAGCTCGAGGCGGTTGCTCACGCCAAGCTTCTGGTAGATGGAGGTGAGGTGGTTGCGCAGCGTGTGCTCGGTGACGAAGAGCTTCGCGGCCAGCGCCTTGTTCGAGGCGCCGCTGCCGCTCACGACGGTGTGGATGATCTCCCGCTCCTTGTGCGTCAGGCTGGCCTGCCTGGCGGCTTCGGGATCGGCCTTGGGCTGCTGCTTCTTCACCGAGGTCAGCTCGTAGAAGACGCGGCCGATGGACTGGGCGTCGATGCAGAGCTCGCCGTTGTGCACGCGCTCGATGGCGTCGATCACCTGTTGCGCCGGCGCGTCCTTGCGCATCACGCCGCGTGCGCCTTGCAGCACCGCCAGGTCGAGCGTGCGCTGTTCGCGTTCTCCCGTGAGCACCATGACGCGCGAGACGTCGTTCGACACCAGCCTCGGCAGGATGTCGAGAGCGCTGTGGCCGTCGAGGTCCAGGTCGAGCACGATGACGTCGGGCGCGAGGCTTTCCGACGTGGCCACCGCGTCCTCGCAGCAGCAGGCGGTGCCGACCACCTTCATGCGCGGATGCTCCCCGTCGATCAGCCTGGACAGGCCCCACAGCATGGTCTGGTGGTCGTCCACGAGCAGGACGCCGATGGGATGGGTGGCAGCTGGTTGCATGGTGGGCTCCTTGATTCGGCTCTGGTTTGTCTCTTGGCAGGTGCAGCGGCTTGCTGCCGGGATTCGTCGTTGTTGCTCAGATCGGGATTTCCACCAGCACGGCGGTGCCGCCGCTGTCGCACTGGCGGACCTGCGCGCGCCCGCCGAGGGCGGCTGCGCGTTCGGTGATGGAATGGGGCCTGAAGCGGGTGAAGCTCTCCTCGCCGTCGGCCTCGTTCTCGATGCGCACGTGCAGCCGGCCGTTGCGGCAGGCCAGGCGCACGCTGCCGTGGCGCGCCTGGGTGTGCTTGCAGATGTTGTTGAGGCCTTCGCCGACCATCTGCAGCACCTCCGCGGTCATCCGGTCGTCCAGGTGCAGCGGGCCGTCGACGTCGACGGCGATGTCGATGCCGTAGAGGCCCTTGATCCGCGCGGCCTGGCGGTGCAACTGCGGCAGCACGAGGCCACCCGGGCTGCTGTTGCTGCCTTGCCTGACTTCGCCGGCATAGCGGCGCAGGTCGGCGATGACGCCGTCGGCCACGCTCGCGAGCTTTTCCAGGTCGTCGCTCAGCGGGTTGTCGGCGGTGGCCTTCTTGCGCAGGGCGCACAGGCCCATGCGCAGACCGATGTAGGGCTGCACGGCCGTGTCGTGCAGGTTGAGCGCGAACTTCAGACGCTCCGCGGTGGCGGCCTCGGAGGCCATGCGGTCCAGTACCTCGATGGTTTCGATGATCGGGAAGATCTGCTCCATGAGGTGCGTGAGGAAGAGGGCGTCGGACTTGTTGAAGAGCCCGTCGCGCGAGGACACGAAGACGCGGCCTTCGCCCAGCCGCATGGGCAGCGGAGCGCTGATGAAGGCCCGGGCTTCCAGCATTGCGGTGATGGCCTCGCAGCGCCGGGCGCCTTCTTCGTCCTCGACGCGCCAGCCATCTGCGGCACCAGCCTCGAAGACGTGGCTCTGGGCATACAGCCGGTTCAACGGCCAGGGCAGGCGGTTGCTGAGCACGGTGTGGTCGGCCGGCAGGGCCATGAGCGGGGATTCGGCGATGCGGCCGATGGTCTCGACACTGACGTGCTCGCAGGCGTCGTTCTTGCGCAGTGTGCGCAGGACCCAGTTGCCGGTGGCGGTGTCGCGCGTCAGCAGGATGCAGTGGCTGGCCCGGAAGAAGGCCAGCGTGCGTTCCATGGTGCGGGCGATGGTGCGGCCGGCGCCGAAGCGCGGGTTGGAGAGCTGGCTGACGTCGCCCAGCAGGGCCAGGCGGCGCTGCAGGCCGAGCTTGGAGCCGCCCCAGTGCACGATCATGTGGCCGAGCGCCAGCAGGAAGGTGCTGCGCATCAGCAACTGGGGCGCGTCGTTGCCGGTGCTGGTGGCGAGGCCGCAGGCGGCGAAGGAGGCGACCGACGCCACCGTGACGCGGGCGCCTTCCTCGAAGCCCCAGCGGAAGGCGGAGGTGAGGATCGCGAAGAAATAGAAGAGGAAGAAGAGGCTCTGTACCCCGTCGGTCACGAAGATGATGAGCGTGAACCAGAGTACGTCGGACCAGTGGATGACCTTGCCCTGGAAGTACGGGCGGCCCATCCGCGTGCATGCGTACACCAGCAGGCTGTGCAGCACGTAGCCGCAGAAGGCCAGCCAGACGGCGCCGTCGACATGGTTCCGATGGTCCCCGGCATCAACCACCACCGCCAGCAGCGCCGAGACCGAGAGCACCAGCCGCATGCGCGAGACCATGAGCGCATCCGCGGCGACGCTGATGCCGGCGTCGGGGGTGGCAGTGGTATGGGCCAGCATGGAAAACGAATTCCGGCAGGAGGTACATCACGCGATGCGGGCCGCAAGGCGGCTGCTGCTGGCGAAGCGGCACGGTGTCATTTTGGAATTCACTCCTCGTACCTGAAAGGGATGTATGTGAAGGTTTCACATTACTACTTTGGTAGTCGAAAACAATGGGGTCAGAGGTCTATCGCCAGTTTGTGACTCTTGTTACATTCAGTTTCATTCGTCTCTGGCCGGGGCGTTTCGAGGTGGCGGCAGAGGAGGGCGAGCGGGCCGGCTGCCAGGAAGCGCGCTATTTGCGGGTACCTGTTCAGTGCGAAAGGCGCGACCGGGTTCCTGGTTTCAGGCCCGGCGCTCGACCAGCGCGGTACGGCCCAGCGGCGTGACCCGCAGCACGACCGCCTGCCTGAATTTCTGCGGGCTCTGCCTGGTCCGGCAGGGCGGGGGCAGGGTTGCTTCCACCATGCCCGCAGCGTTCAGCACCGCCACCGAATTGATCTCCGTCGGATCGTCGATGCGCAGCGGGAAGACCGAATTCCCGATCTTGCGCAGGTAGTCCAGGGGCATCACGGGCCATTTCTGGTCCTCGAGCGCGATGGCTGCGGCGCCGGCTTTCAGGCTGGCGATTTCCGCATGCCCTTCCTCCGTGATGTCGAACACCACGGCGCTCTCGTACTGCTGGTATCCGAAGTGATCGAGATGGAATTCGGCTTCGACCAGCCCTGTGGCCATCAGGACCGAGGCGTGCCTGATGTCGGGTTCAGCCGTGAGCGTGACCGGAAACTTCTCGTGCAGAAGCCGGAGGAGGAGATTGAGCGGCATACATGCTCCCGTCTGCACCGTCGTTGGTGCACATCGAGCAATGGGAAGGACCTGCGGACGGATGCCCGCATCGCAGCGCCGATCCCGGATGCCGCCTCTGGACGTGTAACAGCGTTACCGCGGGCGGAATGCCGGAGTAACACGATCTTGGGTCGTCAAGTGGGCGGCAGGACTTCGACACTTTAAATGTGATTTTTTCACTTTAGTCATTTCGTTGTACTCCTGCCGCTCGACCTTGTCGAGAATTAGTTTTGTGAAGGATTTCTCGTTTTCAGGGCGAGAACGTCACGTGTTGAGCAATCAGCACGCCGTCGACCACCCGGTCGCCCACGACCGTGACCTTCCGGCCGTTGCGCAGGTCGGACTTGGTTCCGTTCTCGAAAACGGCCGCATCGGCATCCACCGGCTGGCCGCGCACCCTGAAGTCCGCAGGGGAGCGATACGCGCCGATGGCGCCGATCAGCGTGAAGGAGGCCGGTCCGCCCGTGCCCGGCACATTGCGGATGCGCAGCTTCTTCGCCACCAGCACGCCGCCCGACATGAATCCGTCGGCTTCGACCTTCACGCCGTTGCCGAGCGAGCCCACGGGGCCGCCTGTGATCTGCGCGTTGGTCGCATCGACGGGAGTGCCCAGCACCCCGAACGAGCCGCGCGAGACGAAGTCGGTGATGACGCCCGCGAGCTGGACCGCCACGCCGTCGCTCGTCGGAATGGCGTACCAGCCCTGGACTTTCGTGGCCGTGAGCACGCCGCCGACCGGCGCAGTGGTGCCCCGGGCGCGAACGACGACGCCATTGGCGAGCGACGATTCATCCAGTCCCGCGAAGACGGCCGTGCCGTAGTTGACCGTCAGCTGGCCGAGCATGAAGGTCTTGTGCGCCTTGTCGAGGCTCTGCACCGCGCCCGTGGCAAGCGGGTCGGCCACCGTGGGCGAGACCTGGATGCGCGTGGCCCGCAGCGTGCCGGGCGCGCCCGGCAGGCCCCACACCTGGATGATGCTGCCCGCCTTGACGTCGGCCAGGCCGTTCGCGTCGCCCCAGACCGTAGCCGAGTCGATGCTGATGCCGATGCCCATCACGACGAAGGTGCCGGCAGGAACATCGATGTTCGAGACCGCGCCCCGCAACTCGGCCGCGGAGACCACCTGGTTGGCGATGCCGCTCGTGAAGTTCTCGTCGACCTTGCCCGCGACCCGCGCGCTCATGCCGATCTGCAGTCCGGTCGCGTCCTCGATGGTGAAGGTCGCGCTGTCGGTGTCGTAGCGCAGGCCGTTGAGGATGATGCTGCCCAGGCCGTCCGCAGCACCGATGCCGGCGGCATCCGCCGTCACGCCGGTGCCGCCCGAGCCTACGCCGGAGCCGTCGGTGTTGCTGTTGCCGGCGGTGCTCGTGCCTGCGCCGGCGTCGCCACCTGTGCTTCCCGTGCCGCCCGTGCCGCCGGAATCCCCTGCGGCACCGGTTCCTGACCCGGTCCCCGAACCCGAACCCGAACCCGAACCCGAACCCGAACCCGAACCCGAACCCGAACCCGAACCCGAACCCGAACCCGAACCCGTTCCGGTTCCGGTTCCGGTTCCGGTGGAGTCGCCACCGCTTGCAGTCGCCGCGGGCGCGCTACCCGTGCCGACGCCGATGCCAGCCATGGAGCCGCCGCTGCCTCCACCCCCGCCGCACGAAAGCAGCAGCGCCAGGAAACCGGCGGACAGGAGTCCGAGCAGGAGCCTTCGAGGCGTCTTCATCGTGCTCATGGCTTGGGCCCTCTTTCTTCCGGCGGCGGCGGCGCTGGCGTGCGCTCGGTCCGCTCGTCCTCGTAGTAGGTGTAGATGCCGACACGGATGCGCCCGTTCGCACCGCCGGGGGCCTCGTCGACCGCCCGTGACATTTCCTGCGCCAGCTCGTGATGCAGCGCCGTCCAGCGCTCGCGCACGAGCCGCTGGATCTGCTCGCATTCCGCAAGCGTGAGCCCGCGCGCGTACACCGCGCGTTCCAGCATCCTGGGCTCCTCGCCCAGCGTGTTGGCGACGGCCGCCAGCAGGTGGTCCCGCCCGTTGTCGCCCAGGAAGGCCAGCATCGACTGCAGGTCTTCCACCGGCACGAAACCGTCCGTCGTGAGCTCGACCACGCCCTTGTCCTCGTCCTCGCTCACCATGTTCAGGCGCACCAGTTCGTCGAGGATGGTGCGGTGATGTACGTTGCCGCGGCTGCTCATGCGCGCGACGGCCTCGAAGGAGGGCGCGTCGTGGCCCGCCGTGATGGGCAGGCGCCGGTAAGTGTCATCTTTAGTAAGCATCTGCAACCACAACGTGAAAGTCTTGGCTGCAGCCGACAGCTCGGTGTGGGGCAGGGGATCAGTGGTTGCCCTGACCTTGGCAGTCACCGCCTTGCGGTTGAGCCCGGTCGTCACCGAAAGCTGGCTCAGGTTCGGGTTGGCTACCCCCTGGTTGCGCCAGCTGCGCTGGGCTTCCTCGATCAGCAGGTCGCGCAGCAGTTCCTCGAGGTGAGGGTGCTTCACCCCCATGGCGAGCGCGAGCCTGACCACCGGCCGGAGAATCCGGGCGCAGGCAGCAAGGGTCCAGTCCAGCCGATGTTCCATGGATTCGAGCGATATTCCCGAAACTGCGGTTCAAAGAGGGTTCGACGGCACAGATCGCCAGTTGCGATCTGCTTTCAATTGTCCTGCGCAAGAGTATGAATGTGAATGCTTTGGACTACTGCCGGCCGATTGGCTGGGTGTAAAGAAGCAACACCCCGGCCGGGCTCGCTCCAGGAGGCTCGAGAGCGTCGTCGCAGCCGCTCAGGCGCCGGGCGCCGTCACCGCCGCCTGATCGTGCTGCAGCCGTGGCGGCAGCCGGTCGTCGAGCCAGTCCATGCGCCAGGCCAGCAGCGCCACCGCGCCGACGATGCAGGCGGCCGCCAGCGCGCCCGCCAGGCCATGCCGTTCACGGTACGGATCGGGCGCGATGCGCTTGGCCCCCGGCGGCACGCGCGCCGCCTGCGACAGCATCCCCCCGAGCCGCACGCTCACCTTCATGCGGCCATTGATGGCCCACCCGCTCGCGTCGAGGATCGGCCCCAGGCTGCGCTGGCGCAGCTTCAGCCAGGCGATCAGCATGCTGGGCCCCGAGATCGCGATCACGATGCCGGCCAGCGCCACCGGAATCCACTGCCCCAGGTCGATGAACTTGCCGAAGATGCCGACCAGCACCGCACTGATGCTGCCCAGCGCCACCCCGATCGCCGCCACGGTACCCACGTCGATGCGGCTGCCCGCCGGTGGCACGCCGGGCTTGGCAGGGGCTTTCGAAGCGGCGTCCGCGCCCGCCGCCTGATCCGCCGTGGCCACCCGGCCGGCCAGCGACTGCAGCGCGCCCTGCGACCCGGCTTCGCTCGCCGCTGCCCGCTTGGCCACCTGTTCCTCGATCATGCGGACGAACTTCTTGTACGGCGCGAAGAAGGCCTGCGCGACGCTGGTCGGGTTCTCGATCAGCTTGGTGATGGTGGCGTCCCAGTCGCGGCCCTGGCGGTCGTAGAACACGCCGTTGCGCCCCACGAAGAGAAAGTCGACGTCGCCCGCGGTGAAGGCGGCGACGATGCTCATCTTCTGCCCCTGGCGAGTGCAGTCGCAGTACGCGAGGCAGGTCTTCGCCAGTCCCGCCAGCGTCGCGTGCCGGGCGGTGTCCTGCACCTGCACGGTGAGCTCGCAGCTGCGCCCGTCGAGGTACAGCGTGCCTGCCTGGAAGATGGCGCCTTCGCGCCGATAGAAGGCCTTGAACGACACGAAGTTGTGCAGCAGCACCAGCAGGTCGCGCTGCAGGCGCAGCAGCTTCTCCAGGTCGACCAGCAGCCGGTTGTGAAGCTCCGCCGCCTCGTCCTCGGCGATGAGCGAGAACAAGGCCTCCTGCGTCTGGAGCAGCGCGTCGATGCGCTTGCGCGACAGTGCGGCCAGCGCATTGGCCGGCCGCGCCGCGATCCATGCCTCGCACGGCGCAAGCCGGCTGCGAAGCGATTGCCATTGCTCTTCTTCCAGCGCATCGCGCTCGCCCAGCAGCGGTGCCACCACGTCGCGCGCGAACGCGGCCATCGCATCGGCCCAGGCCGGGTTCAGGCTCGTGCCGCGCAACGGCAGCGAGCGGCTGGGCGTGACCGGCGCGAGCGGCAGCTCGGCGATGGGCTGCGCGCCCACGTCCAGCGTGTGGCCCGAGAGCGCGTCATAGGCCTGCGGCGAAGGATTGAGCGCCGCCACCGCCTGCACGTCATAGGCCGCGACCCGGCAGCGAGCGAAGAAGTCGTCGATCTTGGCCGCGACCGCGCGCAGGGCCTCGGTGGCGGCAAGCGTGCGATCGCCCAGCGGCAGCAGCACCTCGTCGCTGCAGTCGCCGCGCGCGTACCAGTCGCGCATGGCTTTCGCTTCGGCCATGAAGGCTTCGGCGCGCGCCCGGTCGAGGCCGGGTTTCTTCTCGTGGCGATCGGGCGTGCTGCCGTGGGTGCGCATCGCTTCCTGGATGGTCGAGCGCAGCGCGTCGTCGGAGGCGGTGTCGGGCGTGACCACGCCGTCGCCGTTGAAACGCATGGCCGCCAGCCATTCGCTGCGGTCCGAAATGTCGGCGAGCGTGAGCGTGTTCGAGTCCTTCTTGCCGAGCAGGTCGAGGATGCGCCGGCCTTCCCTGGCAAGGTCGGCGCCTGCCGCGCTGTTGTTGTCGAGATCGTCCAGCGACAGCGTTCCGCCGCCCGCGAGCAGCGCATCGGCGCTGCGCAGCCGCTCGCAGGCCCACTGGCATGCCGCGATCACTTCGGGCGGGCGCACGCGGCCATCGCCGTCGCTGTCGATCAGATCGAGCGTGCGCGCATCGAAGTCGATGCCGCGCGTAGGGCAGGCGAGCGCGACCCACAGTTTCTGGTCGAGTTCGGCGATGTGCGCAATGTCCGCGCCGCTGCGAAACACCACCTGGTCGAGACCGCCGGCACGGATGAAAAGCCATCGGTGCGGTGTCGATGCCGCGGAAGGCGCACTGTTGCCGGGTACGCCGGCGGGGACTGGGGGCGTGCTGATGTCTGTCGTCACTGGGCTGGGGTTCCTGCAGCGGTAGCGGGTGGTGTGTTCTTCGTCTTCGAGACGAGCCTAGATCGCACGCCACACGCACCTTGAGGACAGACGGCGCGCAGCCATGTCGGCCTATGCCGACATCGGCCTCCCCATTTCGCGCAGGCCCGGCCTATGGCAAATGTCCTGCACCCGCCGTCGTCCGCGGATGGCGGCGCGCCAGCTGCTCGCGCCCAAAACTCGGCGCATGCACAGAGACCGAGGAGCCATCCATGTCGAACAAGCCGAACCCCGCCAGGCAATCCCCGCGTGAGGAACCCGAACTCGCGAACGAAGAGTCCGTTCCCAGCGACGGCCGCGACGTCGAGGGCGAGCAGTTGATGAAGGAAGTGACCAACAGGAAGCTGCACGACAAGGGCGAAGCCGAACACAAGACGCCCGAGAAGGCCGAGAAGGCCGAGAAGGCTAAGAAGGCCGACAGGTCCGCCGATGAGCACGGCACCGACCGCGACTCTCGCTGACCCGGCGGACGCGATGAGCCCCCGGCCTGCCACCGGCTCGACACGGTGGCAGCGTTGCCGTCGATGGGTTCTGCCGCTGGTGGGCGTCGCAGTGCTGGGCCTGCTGCTGTCCCACATCCACAAGATCGACTGGGCCGGTGCCTGGCACGCGCTGCACCGGTATTCGCCGTGGCTGCTGCTCGCGGTGCTCGGGCTCGCCACTGCCAGCCATGCGCTCTACGGCTGCTTCGACCTGATCGGCCGGCGCCATCTGCGGCACCGGTTGCCGGCCTGGCGTACATGGGCCATCGCGGTCACGAGCTATGCGTTCAACCTCAATCTCGGCTCGCTGGTCGGAGGCGTGGGGATGCGTGCGCGCCTCTATGCCCGCGCCGGCTCGACGATGCCACCGTGGCGCAGATCGTCGGCCTGAGCCTTGCGACCAACTGGCTGGGGTATGGGCTGCTGGCAGGGGGCCTGTTCGCTGCCGGCGTCATCGAGCCGCCGCGGCAGGCGCACATCGGGCAGGGCGCGCTGCAGGCGCTGGGCGTGGCGATGATCATGCTGGCGCTGGGCTACGTGGTGGCATGCGCGGTCTCGCGCAAGCGCGAATGGGTGGTCAGGGGCAGGCACATCCGTCTGCCGGGGGCGCGCATCGCGTCGATGCAGCTGGCGCTGTCTGCCGCCAACTGGGCGCTGATGGGCGCAGCCATGTACCTGCTGCTGGGGCAGACGGTGCCTTACGCCACCACGCTGGGCGTGCTGCTCGCGGCGTCCATCGTCGGCGTGCTCACGCCCATACCGGCCGGCCTGGGCGTGCTGGAAGCGGTGTATCTCGCCTTGCTTTCTGGCACGGTGAAGCAGGGCGCGCTGATGGGAGCCGTGCTGGCGTACCGGGCGCTGTACTACCTGGTGCCGCTGGCCGGCGGGCTGGCGCTCTACCTGCTGCTCGAACGCTGGGCTCCGGCCAGCGATGGGCAAGAGGGGGCCGCATCCGCGCTGGAAACGCCAGTCGCCTCCGTGTGAGGCCGGGACGGGCCTGTTCACCAGACCGCTTCGCCGTTCAGCAACGCCCGCCGCGCAAGCAGGAAGGTCGCCGCGTTCCAGCTCTGCCCGGCCATGCCCATGGGCGCCAGCGTGCGGCCGTGAAACCACTCGGTGAAGCGCCAGTCGTCCAGCGCATTGGCCCGCGCCAGCTTCGCGAGTTCGGCCCAGGCCATGCCGTGCTCTCCCAGCTTCGCGAGCGCCATCACCCAGAAGCCGCCGACGAAGGGCCAGATGCCGCCGTTGTGGTACTGGTGCACGATGTTCTGCCGGTGGCGGCCCATGTAGGCCCTCCACAGCGGGTGCTGCCGCGGCAGCGGGTGCAACACCACGCGCACCGGCCAGGGCTCGCCGGCATGCGCCCGGTCGATGGTGTCGACGATGCGGCGCGCCATGGCTGAATCGGCCAGTCCGCACTGCATGGCGAGCACGTTGCCGAACACGTCGCCCTCGTCGCCGACCACCGCCAGGTTGACGAAGCTCAGGTACAGCCCCGGGTCGCGCCGGCCGCGGCGCGCGTAGTGCTGCAGCAGCCGCGCCCGGTGGTATTCGGGCAGATCGCGCTGGAACGGATTGAACAGGTGGTTGAAGTGGTAGTGCGTCGCCTCCGCGTGGTCCAGCGCGAAGCGGCGCTTGACCTCGTACCACAGCGCGTTGGTGTAGAGCACATAGCCCGAGCGCGGCATGATGTCCGCCCAGTCGCTGGCCTCGTTCTGCTGCAGCAGTCGGAAGTGCTGGTGCTCCTGCGCCAGCAGCCAGCCGAGCGCGCGGGCAACTTCCTCCGTCCAACGAGAAGGGCCGACCTGCCCGTGGCGGCGCACGTGGTCCACGGCAATCAGCCACCACAGCGTGGCGTCGATGCAGCCCAGGTACCAGAAATCGGCATCGCGGCCCTCGGGGTCCACGTACTTGGGGATCTGCCCGTTGGCCGCCTGCTGCGCCGCGAGCGCCTCGAGGCTCGCCACCGCGCCCTGTTCCAGCGCGGGCACGCCGCTGCCGCACATCGCCATCACGCAGATCGCGGCGTCGCGCCCGAAGATGCGCGTGTAGCGCCGCGCAACGGCGGCCTCGGTGCGGGCGGCCGCCAGGATGCCGTGAGAAGTGAGATTGCGTTCCAGAAGTGCCAGCGAGGCTTGCGAGCAGTTGTCGATCAGCGCGAGCGCGGAGGCATCGAGGTCGGTCATGGCTTCCATGGTGGCTTGGGGCACTCCTTTTTAACAACCGTCGTCTTTCGCGGATGTAGGCCTGGTCCTGCCTGCCCGACTTTGGTTCCGGCTTCCGCCGATACGGGCAGCTCTCCGACAAGGCGAGTCGGCGCAGGCCGTAACCACGATCCTGCCGGCGCTCGCAAATTGAGCCGGGTCAGGCGTGAACGGGCAACAACAACCGAGGTCGGTCCTCGATGCGCCGTTCCGCTGGTCTTCAACGAAGGAGCGCCGGTGCCGTCGAACGAACAACGCCAGAGCGGGCAAGACGCCTACCTTTTCCGCGAGGGAACCCATTCCCGGCTGTACGACCTGCTGGGTTGCCACCCCGACGAGAAGGGCGGCGGCGCAAGGTTCGCGGTCTGGGCGCCGAACGCGGAGGCCGTGTCGGTGGTCGGCGACTGGAACTATTGGTCTGGCGACGCCGATCTTTTGCAGCCCGACCCGGACGGCACGGGCATCTGGAGCGGGTACGTCCCGAATGCCGCGATCGGCCAGACCTACAAGTACCGCATCCGCTCGCGCCACGGCGGCTACATGGTCGACAAGGCCGACCCGGTCGCCTTCGCCGCCGAACTGCCGCCCGCCACGGCCTCGCGCATCTGCGAGCTTTCGTACCAGTGGGGCGATGCCGGGTGGATGGCCGACCGCGGCCGGCGCAATGCGCTCGATGCGCCGATGTCGGTCTACGAGGTGCACCTGGGCTCCTGGCGCCGCGAAGACGGCCACTTTCTCGGCTACCGCGAGATCGCGCACCGGCTCGCGGCCTATGCGCTCGAGATGGGCTTCACGCACGTCGAGCTGATGCCGGTGACCGAGCATCCGTTCTACGGCTCCTGGGGCTACCAGACCACCGGCTATTTCGCGCCCACCGCGCGCTTCGGCTCGCCGCAGGACTTCATGTACCTCGTGGACCACCTGCACCAGCAGGGCATCGGCGTGCTGCTCGACTGGGTGCCTTCGCATTTCCCCACCGACGAGCACGGGCTCGCGTATTTCGACGGCACGCACCTGTACGAGCATGCCGATCCGCGCCAGGGCTTCCACCCGGAGTGGAACTCGAGCATCTTCAACTACGGCCGGCCGGAGGTACGCAGCTTTCTCGTGTCGTCCGGCCTTTTCTGGCTCGATCTGTATCACATCGACGGCCTGCGGGTGGATGCGGTGGCGTCGATGCTCTACCTCGACTACGCGCGCGGCCACGGCGGCTGGGTGCCCAACCGCCACGGCGGGCGCGAGAACCTGGAGGCCATCGATTTCCTGCAGACATTGAACCGCGCCGTCTACCGCGAGCACCCCGACACGCTCACCGTGGCCGAGGAGTCGACCGCCTGGCCGCGCGTTTCGCGCCCCACCGACATGGACGGCCTGGGCTTCGGCGAGAAATGGAACATGGGCTGGATGCACGACACGCTCGCCTACATGAAGGAAGAGCCGGTGCACCGCAAGTACCACCACCACAAGCTGACCTTCTCGCTGGTGTATGCCTTCCACGAGAACTTCGTGCTGCCGTTCTCGCACGACGAGGTGGTGCACGGCAAGGGCTCGCTGCTGGGCAAGATGCCCGGCGACAACTGGCAGCAGTTCGCCAACCTGCGCGCGCTGTACGGCTTCATGTGGGCGCACCCGGGCAAGAAGCTGCTGTTCATGGGCGGCGAATTCGGCCAGCGCCGCGAGTGGACGCACGACGGCGAGCTCGAATGGTGGGTGAGCGGGCTCGAAGGCCACGCGGGCCTGCAGCGCCTCGTGTCGCAGCTCAACCGCGTCTACCGCGCCTCGCCCGCGCTGCACCGGCTCGATTTCTCGTCCGCCGGCTTCGAATGGCTGGCCGCCGACGAGGCCGACCTGAGCATCTTCGCCTTCCTGCGCAAGGCCGGCGACGGCAGCCCGCCGCTGCTCGCGGTGAGCAACATGACCCCGGTGCCGCGCACCAACTACATGCTCGGCGTGCCACTGGGCGGGCGCTGGTGCGAGGTGATCAACACCGACGCCACCGAGTTCGGCGGCTCGGGCTGGGGCAATTTCGGGGGCGTCGAGGCGGCGCCCGTGGGTTCCCACGGACGCAGGCAGTCGGTGTGCCTCACCTTGCCGCCGCTGTCCACGCTGATCCTGGAGCACCGGCCCTCATGAAGAACATTTTCTCGACCAGGCATGCCGTGGCGGGCAGCGCCCCCGAGGCGGATGCGGCACACGGCGACATCCGCGCGGTCATCGACGCGGTGCTTCCCTCCATCGACAACGGCCGCTTCGCCACCAAGTGCGTGGCCGGCGAGCGCGTGACGGTGCGCGCCCATTGCTTCACCGACGGCCACGACGTGCTGCGCGTGCAGCTGTGCTGGCGCTCGCAGGAGCAGGCCGAGTTCCGCGAGGTGCCGATGAAGCCGCTGGGCAACGACGTGTGGGAGGCCAGCTTCTCGCCGCCGTCGGCGGGCCGCTATGTCTACACCGCCGTGGCCTGGGTCGATCCCTTCGATTCGTGGCGCCACGAGATGACGCGACGCGTGGACCTGGCCGACGTGCGCGTTGCAGCGCAGGTCGGCGCGCTGGAAATCGCCGCGGCCGCCGCCCGGGCCCATGGAGAGGATCGCACCGCGCTGCAGCGCTGGGCCACGGAACTCGACGCGACGGCAGCCAACCCCGGCGCGGACATCGCCGCCTTGAAGGCGCTGGCGCTCGACGAGGAATACGCCGTGCTGGCGCGGCGCCACCCCGATCGCCACCACGCGGTGCGCCACGCGGCGGAACTGCCGCTGGTGGCGGAGCGGGAGCGGGCGCGCTTCAGCACCTGGTACGAGCTCTTTCCGCGCTCGGCCGGCACCGAGCCCGGCGTGCATGGCACTTTCAGGGACGTGGAGGCGCGCCTGCCGGCCATCGCCGAGATGGGCTTCGACGTGCTGTACTTCCCTCCGATCCATCCCATCGGCCGCATCCAGCGCAAGGGGCCCAACAACTCCCTGGAAGCCGGTCCCGGCGACGTGGGCAGCCCATGGGCCATCGGCGCGGAGGAGGGCGGGCATAAGTCGATCCTGCCGGCGCTCGGCACCGAGGAAGACTTCCGGCGCCTGCTGGGGCGCGCGTCGGAGCACGGGCTGGAGATCGCACTCGACATCGCCTTCCAGTGCTCGCCCGACCACCCCTACGTCAAGGCGCACCCCGACTGGTTCCGCTGGCGGCCCGACGGCACGGTGCAGTACGCCGAGAACCCGCCGAAGAAGTACCAGGACATCTATCCCTTCAACTTCGAGTGCGAGGGCTGGCGCGCGCTGTGGGCCGAGCTCAAGAGCGTGATCGATCACTGGACGGGGCAGGGCGTGCGCATCTTCCGCGTGGACAACCCGCACACCAAGGCCTTCCCGTTCTGGGAATGGGCCATCGGCGAGGTCAAGCGCGAGCACCCCGATGCGATCTTCCTGGCCGAGGCCTTCACGCGGCCGAAGGTGATGCACCGGCTCGCGAAGCTGGGCTTCTCGCAGTCGTACACCTACTTCACCTGGCGCACCACGAAGCAGGAGCTGCAGGAGTACTTCACGGAGCTCTCGACCGAGCCGGGCATCGACTACTTCCGGCCCAACGTGTGGCCCAACACGCCCGACATCCTGCACGAGCAGCTGCAGACCGGCGAGCCGGCCGTGTTCATGTCGCGGCTGGTGCTGGCCGCCACGCTGGCGGCCAACTACGGCATCTACGGGCCGGCCTACGAGCTTCGCGAGCACCTGCCGCGCAGCCCGGGCAGCGAGGAATACCTGGATTCCGAGAAGTACCAGCTGCGCCACTGGAATCACGACGACCCCGCGAGCCTGGCGCCCTTCATCGCGCGGGTGAACCGCATCCGCCGCGAGAACCCGGCGCTGCAGTGGGACCGCACGCTGCGCTTCCTGCATATCGACAACCCGCAGCTGATGGCCTATGCCAAGAGCTCGGCCGACGGCGCCAACGTGGTAGTGACCGTGGTCAACCTCGATCCGCACAACGTGCAGGAAGGCTGGGTGGGCCTGGAGCCAGCCAGCGTGGGCGTGAACCCGCCCTCGCGCGCCTTCCAGATGCACGACCTGCTCAGCGGGCAGCGATTTCTCTGGCAGGGCGACTGGCACTACGTGCGGCTCGATCCGCGCAGCGTGCCCGCCCACATCTTCGTGGTCCGCAGGCGCCATGGCGACGAGCGCGACTTCGACTACTTCCTGTGAGGCCGCCCGCACATGAACGCACCCGTCTCCCACATCGCGCTCGAGACCGTCGAGATCGACAACAGCGACGACCCGCTGTGGTACCGCGACGCGGTGATCTACCAGCTCAACGTCAAGGCCTTCTTCGACTCCAACAACGACGGCATGGGCGACTTCAAGGGCGTCACCGCCAAGCTCGACTACGTGAAGGAACTGGGCGTCAACACCATCTGGCTGATGCCCTTCTATCCCTCGCCGCTGCGCGACGACGGCTACGACATCTCCGAGTACGAGGACGTGCACCCGCAGTACGGCACGCTGGACGACTTCCGCGAGATGCTGGCCGAGGCCCACAAGCGCGGCCTGCGGGTGATCACGGAGCTGGTCATCAACCACACCTCCAGCGACCACCCGTGGTTCAAGGCCGCGCGGCTCGCGCCGCCGGGCTCGCCCGAGCGCAATTTCTACGTGTGGAGCGACACCGACCAGATCTACCAGGGCACGCGGATCATCTTCACCGACACCGAGACCTCCAACTGGACCTGGGACCCGGTCGCCAAGCAGTACTACTGGCACCGCTTCTTCAGCCACCAGCCCGACCTGAACTTCGACAACCCGGCGGTGATGGAGGCCATCTTCAGGACCATGCGCTTCTGGCTCGACATGGGCGTGGACGGCTTCCGGCTCGACGCCATTCCCTACCTTGTGGAGCGCGACGGCACCAGCAACGAGAACCTGCCCGAGACGCACGCGGTGATCAAGCGGCTGCGCGCGGCCATCGACGCGCAGTACAAGAACCGCTTTCTCCTGGCCGAGGCCAACATGTGGCCCGAGGACGTGCGCGAGTACTTCGGCGACGGCGACGAATGCCACATGGCCTACCACTTCCCGCTGATGCCGCGCATGTACATGGCCATCGCGCAGGAGGACCGCCACCCGATCGTCGAGATCATGGCGCAGACGCCCGATATTCCCGAGGGCTGCCAGTGGGCCATCTTCCTGCGCAACCACGACGAGCTCACGCTGGAGATGGTCACCAGCAAGGAGCGCGACTACATGTACACCATGTACGCGGCCGACATGCGCGCGCGCATCAACCTGGGCATCCGCCGGCGCCTGGCGCCGCTGATGGAGAACGACCTGGACCGCGTGAAGCTCATGAACGGCATGCTGCTGTCGATGCCGGGCTCGCCCATCATCTACTACGGCGACGAGATCGGCATGGGCGACAACGTGTTCGTGGGCGACCGCAACGGCGTGCGCACGCCGATGCAGTGGAACCCCGACCGCAACGCCGGCTTCTCGCGCGCCGACCCGCAGCGCCTGTACCTGCAGCCGATCATGGACCCGCTGTATGGCTACGAGGCGCTCAACGTGGAGACGCAGGCGCGCGACAGCAGCTCGCTGCTGAACTGGACCAAGCGCATGCTCGCCGTGCGCAAGACCAGCCACGCCTTCGGCCGGGGCCGCCGGCGCTTTCTCAAGCCCGGCAACCGCAAGATCCTCGCGTACCTGAGCGAGTACGACAGCGACGTGATCCTGACCGTGTTCAACCTCTCGCGCGCGGCGCAGCCGGTGGAGCTGGACCTATCGGAGTTCAAGGGCTTCGTGCCCATCGAGATGCTGGGGCGCTCGCCTTTTCCGCCCATCGGCGAGCTGCCGTACCTGCTCACGCTGGCCTCGTACGGCTTCTACTGGTTCAAGCTGACGGCCGAGGCCGATGCGCCCAGCTGGCACCAGGAGGGCGTGGCGCTGCAGGAATGGCCCACCCTGGTGCTCTTCGACGGCTGGACCAGCTTCTTCCGCGACCGCGTGATGCCGTGGCGCATCGGCATGTCGGAGCGCATGCGCAACCAGTTCGAGCTGGAGACGCTGCCGCGCCACATCGAGATCCAGCGCTGGTACGCCTCCAAGGGCACGACCATCCAGCGCGCGCGGCTGGCCGACCACGCCGTGTGGGAAGCGAATGGCCTGAGCTGGATGCTGCCGCTGCTCGAACTCGACGGCCCGCCCGGTGGCGCCACCTATTTCATGCCGCTCGCGCTGGCGTGGGAAGAGCGCGACGAGGAGCGCATGGCCGGCGTGGCGCAGGCCGCGCTCGCCAAGGTGCGCCAGCAGGCGCAGGTCGGGCTCATGGGCGATGCCTTCTACGACGAGGCCTTCTGCCGCGAACTGGTGCGCGCGATCCGCAGCGCAGCCGAGCTGCCGACCGCGAACGGCCGGCTGGTCTTCAAGCCCACGGCCGCCTTCGCCGAGACCATGGCGGACATCGACGCGCTGCCCTTCGGCCGGCCCAGCGGGGTGAGCAGCAACACGGTGGTGACGCTGGGCGAGACGCTTTTCCTCAAGGGCTACCGCCACGTGCGCGAGGGCATCAACCCCGAGCTGGAGATGGGCCGCTTCCTCACCGAGGTGGCGCACTACCCGAACTGCGTGCCGGTGCTGGGCGCACTCGAATACATGGCCGCCGACGGTCGCACGATGACGCTCGCGATGGTGCAGCGCTACGTGGCCAACCAGGGCGACGGCTGGGACTACACGCTCGGCTACCTGGAGCGCTTCCTGCGCGACGTGGCCACGTCGGACGGCGACGCGCCGGAGGTGGCGGCGGTGCACGGCGGCTTCCTCGCGCTGATGGCCACCCTGGGCCGGCGCACCGCCGAGCTGCACGAGGCGCTGGCCGCCCGCACCGGCGCGGCGGCCTTCGACCCCGAGCCGCTCACGGCCGCCGATGCCACCGGCTTCAAGACACGGGCCACGGCCGACGCGGCCGCCACGCTGGAGCTGCTGCGCGAGCGCTTCGAGCTGCTGCCACCGGCCGCGCAGGCCGATGCACGCACGCTGCTGGACGCCGGCGCGGCGCTGCGCGCCAGCATCGAGGCGAAGCGCCCCGCGGAAGGCGGCGGCATCAGCAGCCGCTACCACGGCGACTACCACCTCGGCCAGGTGCTGGTGAAGGACAACGACTTCGTCATCATCGACTTCGAGGGCGAGCCCGCGCGCAGCTTCGACGAGCGCCGAATGAAGGGTTCGCCGCTGCGCGACGTGGCGGGCATGCTGCGTTCCTTCAACTATGCGCGCTGGTCGGCGCTGCGCCGCGTGGCCCAGAGCCCGCAGGAGGCCGAGCGCCTCGCCGGCCCGGCCATCGCCTGGGAGCAGGCCACGCGCGACGCCTTCCTTGCCGGCTACGGCCTCGCGCTCGATGGCGAGCTTCTTGCTCTCTTCGAGCTGGAGAAGGCGCTCTACGAGCTGCGCTACGAACTCGGCAACCGCCTCGACTGGGTACAGGTACCGCTGCACGGCGTGCTCGCGCTGGTGCGGCCGGGGCGCGGCTGAACCCGGGCCAACCTGGCGACATCAAGGGAACTCCACCATGGAAAACTTCGGCATTCACCTGGAGCCGCTGCGCGCCATCCTTTACCAGGTCGGCGCCTTCATTCCCCGGCTGCTGGTCGCGCTGGTGGTCGTGCTCGTCGGCTGGCTCGTGGCCAAGGCGGTGCGCTTCGCAGTGACGAAGGCGCTGCGCGCCATCAACTTCAACGTGCTGACCGAGCGCGCCGGCCTCGACAACTTCCTGCGCCAGGGCGGCCTGGCGGGCGACACCAGCAGCCTGTTCGGCGTGCTCGCGTACTGGCTGGTGATCCTCGCCTCGCTGCTCATCGCCTTCAACGGCATGGGGCTGAGCTACATCGCAGACCTGCTGGGGCGCATCGTCTGGTTCGTGCCGAATGTGTTCGTGGCGCTGCTGGTGCTGGCCTTCGGCTCGTACTTCGCGCGCTTCGTGGGCGACGCGGTGGCCAGCTACTTCCGCGGCGTGAAGATGCAGGACGCCGCGCTCTTCGCCAAGGCCGCGCAGTACGCGGTGATGGCTTTCGTGATCCTGATCGCGCTCGACCAGGTGAAGGTGGGCGGCGACATCGTGCGCGAGAGCTTCCTGGTGATCCTCGCGGGCGCGGTCTTCGCGCTGGCCCTGGCCTTCGGGCTCGCGGGCAAGGACTGGGCCAAGTCCTGCATCGAGCGCTGGTGGCCGAAGGAGGCCAGGGACGGCAGGGTGCCGCCTGCCATGCCCGCGCCACCGCCACCGCCGCCTCCGCCACCGCCACCCCCGACCGTCGTCGGCGGCACAGGTCTGTACCCGCGCCACGACAACGACCGCCCGCCGCGCTGAACGCGGCACAGCCCTTCAACCTACAGCCATCGGATGACATCCAGGAACGCCGCTACCCCCTCCATCACCGCCGTCTGGCCCGGGCGGCCTTACCCGCGCGGCGCCACCTGGGACGGGGAGGGCGTCAACTTCGCTCTCTTCTCGCAGCACGCCGAGAAGGTCGAGCTGTGCCTTTTCGACGATCGCGGCCGCCAGGAACTGCAGCGCATTCCGCTGCGCGACCGCACCGATGGCGTGTGGCACTGCTACCTGCCCGAGGCGCGCCCCGGCCAGGCCTACGGCTACCGGGTGCACGGCCCCTACAAGCCGGAGGAGGGCCACCGCTTCAACGCCCACAAGCTGGTGCTCGACCCCTATGCGAAGGACCTGGTGGGCGAGCTGCGCTGGGGCGACGCGCTCTACGGCTACACGGTAGGCAGCAAGCGCGAAGACCTGTCGTTCGACCGCCGCGACAGCGCGCCGCTCATGCCCAAGGGCCGCGTGCTCGAAACGGCCTTCACCTGGGGTGACGACCGCCGCCCCATGATCCCGTGGCAGGACATGGTGATCTGCGAGATGCACGTGCGCGGCTTCACCATGACCCACCCCGACGTGCCGCCCGCGCTGCGCGGCACCTACGCGGCACTGGGCTGCGCGCCGGTGGTCGACTACCTCAAGCGGCTGGGCGTGACCACCGTCGAGCTGCTGCCGGTGCACGGCTTCCTCAACGACCGCCACCTGTCCGAGCGCGGCCTGCGCAACTACTGGGGGTACAACACGCTGGCCTTCTTCGCGCCCGAGATGCGCTACAGCGCCTCGGGCAAGGTGAAGGAGTTCAAGACCATGGTGAAGACGCTGCACTCGGCGGGCATCGAGGTGATCCTCGACGTGGTCTACAACCACACCTGCGAAGGCAACCAGCTCGGGCCCACGCTCTCGATGCGCGGCGTGGACAACGCCTCCTACTACATCGTCAACGGCGACAACCGCCGTTACTACGACGACTTCACCGGCTGCGGCAACACCGTCAACCTGGAGCATCCGCACGCGCTGCAGCTGGTGATGGATTCGCTGCGCTACTGGGCGGAGGAAATGCACGTCGACGGCTTCCGCTTCGACCTGGCCTCGGCGCTGGCGCGCGAGTCGGGCAAGGTGGAGAACCTCGGGGGCTTCTTCGATGCCATCGGGCAAGATCCGACGCTCAACCGCGTGAAGCTCATCGCCGAGCCTTGGGACCTGGGGCACGGCGGCTACCAGGTGGGCAACTTCCCGCCCGGCTGGGCCGAATGGAACGACCGCTACCGCGACGGCCTGCGCGGCTTCTGGAAAGGCGACGGCGGCCTGCTCGGCGAGCTGGCCCGGCGCATCACCGGCTCGGAAGATCTCTATGGCTGGTCGGGCAAGCAGCCCACCGCCAGCATCAACTTCGTGACCGCGCACGACGGCTTCACGCTGCACGACCTGGTCTCGTACAACGACAAGCACAACGAGGCCAACGGCGAGGACAACCGCGACGGCAGCAGCAACAACGTCTCGTGGAACTGCGGCGCCGAGGGGCCGACCGACGATGCGGAAGTGCTGGCCCTGCGCGAGCGCCAGAAGCGCAACCTGCTGGCCACGCTGCTGCTGTCGCAGGGTGTGCCGATGCTGCTGGCGGGCGACGAACGCGGCCACACGCAGCAGGGCAACAACAACGTCTATTGCCAGGACAACGAACTCGGCTGGCTCGACTGGACGCCCACGCCCGAGCGGCTCGCGCTCGTGACCTTCGTCGAACGGATGGTCGCGCTGCGCCGCGCGCACCCCTCGTTCCGGCGCCGCACCTTCTTCGCGGGCCGGCCGGCGGAGGTGGAGACAGTGACAGACGTGCACTGGCTCAGGCCCGACGGCGCCGAGATGCGCCCCGAGGACTGGAACGACGCCAACGCGCGCTGCATCGCGATGTACATCCCCGGCGGCGGCATCGTCGACCGGGGCCCGCGCGGCGAGGCGCAGCTCGACGACGACTTCATCGTGCTGTTCAACGCCCACCACGACGAGATCGCCTTCACGCTGCCGGCGGCGCCGCATGGCGCATGGCGTTTGCTGGTCGACACCGCGAACACCGCGCCGCCGCTGACCACCGAGGACGCGGCCGCGCACGCGCCGGCGTGGAGCGAGCCCGCCTATCCGCTGCAATGCCGCTCGCTCGTGGTGCTGAGCCGGCCCGACGTGCGGCCATGACCACGAAACAGCACCGCACCAGGGCAAAGAGGATCCGATGAGCACCCACGCACACACCATGCCCTTCGGCGCCACCGCGCAGGCGCAGGGCGTGGATTTCGCCCTCTGGGCACCCTCGGCGCAGGCCGTGGTGCTGGAGCACCGCGCCGCGGCAAGCGGTTGCGCCGCCGTCACGCTGCCCATGGAACGCGACGCCCACGGCTGGCACCGGCTGACGGTGCCCAAGGCAGGCCAGGGCGACAGCTACGGCTTCCGCCTGCCCGACGGCACCCGCGTGCCCGACCCGGCCTCGCGCTTCAACCCCGAGGACGTGCACGGCCCGAGCGTGGTGATCGATCCGCGCCGCTTCGAGTGGACCGACGATGCGTGGCGCGGCCGCCCGTGGGAGGAAGCGGTTGTCTACGAGCTGCACGTGGGCACCTTCACCGACGAAGGCACGTTCCGGGCCGCGCGGCAGCGGCTGGAGGAGCTCGCCGAGCTCGGCATCACCGCCATCGAGCTGATGCCGCTCGCCGACTTTCCGGGGCGCCGCAACTGGGGCTACGACGGCGTGCTGCCGTTCGCGCCCGATGCCTCGTACGGCACGCCCGACGATCTCAAGGCACTGATCGACGCGGCGCACTCGATGGGCCTGATGGTGCTGCTCGATGTGGTCTACAACCACTTCGGACCGGAAGGCAACTACCTGCACGCGTGCTGCCCCGAGTTCTTCAACCAGGGGCACCAGACGCCCTGGGGCCCGGCCATCAACTTCGACGGGCCGGCATCGCGCACGGTGCGCGACTTCTTCATCCACAACGCCTGCTACTGGATCGAGGAATTCCGCTTCGACGGCCTGCGCATGGATGCGATCCACGCCATCCACGACGAGACGCGGCCGCACGTCGTGCAGGAGATCCGCCAGGCGCTCGACGACGGGCCGGCCCGGGGCCGCCACGTGCACCTGGTGCTGGAGAACGACGCCAACCAGGCCTCGATGCTGATGCGCGACGGCCGGGGCATTCCGGTGGCGGGCACCGCGCAGTGGAACGACGACCTCCACCATGCCGCGCACGTGCTGGCCACCGGCGAACGCGACGGCTACTACGCCGACTATGCAGGCGACCCGGCCTCCAGCTTCGCCTGCGCGCTGGCGGAAGGCTTCGTCTACCAGGGGCAGCCCTCGGCCTTCCGGCACGGCGAGCGCCGGGGCGAACCGAGCACGCGGCTGCCGCCGCAGGCCTTCGTCTCGTTCCTGCAGACGCACGATCAGGTCGGCAACCGCGCCTTCGGCGAGCGCATCCACGCGCTCGGCGACCCGGTGCTGGTGCGCGCCGCGATGGCCTGCCTGCTGCTGTCGCCGCATGTGCCGATGTTCTTCATGGGCGACGAATTCGCGGCTTCGACGCCGTTCCTGTACTTCTGCGACTTCGGCCCGGAGCTTGCGAGCGCCGTTGCCGAGGGCAGGCGCTCCGAGTTCGGCGGCTTCGCGGCATTCGCCGACGAGGCGGCGCGAGCGCGCATTCCCGATCCGAACGCCGAATCCACTTTTCTCGCCTCGAAGCTGCGCTGGCGGGAGCGCGGCACGCGCGCGCACTTCGAGCGGCTGTGCGAGGTGCGGCAACTGCTGGAGATTCGGCATCGGCTGATCGTGCCCCGGCTTGCGGGCATGAGCGCCGCAGGCGTCTACCGCTGCGAGAACGGCACGCTGCAGGTGGCGTGGGATCTCGGAGCGCCCGGCACTCGGCTGCACCTGCTGGCGCACTTCGGCGATGGGCCCGTGGCGGGCTTGGCTGCGCCGCCCGGCAAGACGATCCACAGCGAGAGCGCTACCGTCCAAGAGGGCGCGATGCGCCTGGAGCGCGGCGCCGTGCACGTGACGCTGGAGGATCCGCCGGGTGTCGTATGAAGCAAGCCCGCCGCCGATCGCCGTCACCGATGAACTCGCGCGCCTGTGCGGGCACCACGGCATCGCCACCGGCTATTTCGACGCATTCGGACGGCGCCGAGAAGTTGGCGCGCGAAGCCTGATCGCGCTGCTGGCCGAGTTCGGCGTGCGGCTCGGCGATGTGGCGGAAGCCGGCCCCGCGCTCGAAGCAGCACGGCAAGCGGATCGGGCCGAGTCGCTGCCGCCGGTTGTGGTCGTGCAGGTACCGGCGACCGGATGGCCGGTGCGGCTGCGGATTGCGCCTTCGACGAGGCGCGTGCGCTGGCAGATCAGCGACTGGGGCGGGACCGTGCTGGAAGGCGAGGGCGACGTGGGTGCCGAAGAAGCGACGCCTGGCGAGCGCATCCTGCAGATGCCTGTCGCGCTCGAAGCCGGCTACTACCGGCTGCGCGTCGAAGGCCTGCCCGGCGAGACGCTGGTGCTGGCCACGCCGGGCTATTGCTACCGCCCGCCGGCCGTGCAGGACGCAGGCCGCGTGTGGGGCGTGGCCGTGCAGCTCTACGGCCTGCGCTCGCCGCGCAACTGGGGCATCGGCGATTTCGGCGATCTGGAGGACCTGGCCGTGCGGGTGGCGGGGCAGGGCGCCGATCTCATCGGACTCAATCCGCTGCATGCGCTGTTCGCGGGCACGCCGGAACATGCCAGCCCGTACAGCCCGTCGTCGCGGCAGCAGCTCAACGTGCTCTGCATCGACGTCGAGGCCGTCGATGGCTTCCCGGACTGCGCGGCCGCGCGGGAAAAGGTCGGCTCGCCGGATTTCCAGCAGCGCCTGGCCATGCTGCGCGCCGCGCCGCTGGTCGACTACGCCGGCGTGGCCGCGGTGAAGTTCGAAGTGCTGGAGCTTCTGTTCGCGCATTTCTGCGAGCGGCACCTGCCGCCTGAAGGCGAGCCCGATGAAGCGGGCAGGGCCTTCCTTGACTTCGTCGCCCGGCGCGGCGAGGCCTTGCGGCGGCATGCCGTGTTCGAGACCTTGCGCGCTCACTTCCTTTCCACCGACAACGGCTCGGGAGACTGGCATTCATGGCCGGCCGCATGGCGCGACCCGGAATCCGCCGAAGTCGCTGCGTTCGCACGGGTGCATGCGGGGCGGGTGCGCTTTCACCAGTACCTGCAATGGGTGGCCGACCGGCAGCTCTCGCACGTCGCGGCGCGCTGCCGCGTGCTCGGCATGGGCGTGGGCCTCTACACGGACCTGGCGGTATCCGTCGATCGCGCGGGCTCCGATGCCTGGTCCTTCCAGCACGGCTTTGCCGAGAACGCCAGCATCGGCGCGCCACCGGACGAGTTCAACCCGGCCGGCCAGCGCTGGGGGCTGCCGCCGCTGAGGCCCGGCGGCCTGCGCGCCGACGGCTATCGCTTCTTCATCGAGACGCTGCGCGCCAGCATGCGCGGCGCGGGCGCCCTGCGCATCGACCATGCGATGGGACTGATGCGGCTGTTCTGGATTCCACCGGGGTGCGGCGCGGCCGAGGGCGCGTACGTCTACTACCCGCTGGAGGAGATGCTCGCCATCGTTGCGATCGAAAGCCACCGGCAGCGCTGCATGGTGGTGGGCGAGGATCTCGGCACCGTCGAGGACGCGGTGCGCGATGGACTCGCGCGCGCGGACGTGCTCTCGTACCGGCTGCTCTATTTCGAACGGCGGCAGGGCGGCGGCTTCAAGGCCCCTGCCGATTACCCGCCGGCCGCGCTGGTCGCGATCAGCACGCACGACCTGGCAACCTTCGCGGGCTGGTGGACGGCCGCCGATCTGCGCGAGCGGCTGGCGCTGCGCCTGTTTCCCGATCCGGCGATCTTCGACAAGCAGCTGGCGGACCGCATGCGCGAGCGCGTCGAGCTGATGCAGTCGCTGCAGCATGCGGGCCTGCTGTCGCGCGAGGAAATGGCGGAGGCGGCCGGCCTTGCGATGCCTTCGGAGCGCCTGGTGGAGGCGGCGCATGCCTTCCTGGCCCGCACGCCGTCGGCGCTGATGATGGTGCAGCTGGAAGACGTGGCCGGCACTGTCGAGCAGGCCAACATGCCGGGCACTGTCGACGAACACCCCAACTGGCGCCGCAAGCTGGCGCAGCCGGTCGCGGCGCTGGCGCAGAGCGATCGCATGCACGGCCTGGCGCGCCTGCTGCGCGAGGAACGGCCACGACAGCCTCGGAATGAAACGCCAGCCGGCCTGCGGGCGCGCATTCCACGCGCCACCTACAGGTTGCAGTTCCACAAGGACTTCGGCTTCGACGACGCGATCCGCGTGCTGCCGTACCTCGCGAAGCTGGGCGTGAGCCATGTCTATTGCTCGCCGATACAGCGCGCCCGCCCGGGCAGCACGCACGGCTACGACGTGGTCGCGCATGCGGAGATCAACCCCGAACTGGGCGGCGCCGAAGGCTTCGCGCGCTTCGTCGACGCGCTGAAGGCCAACGGCCTCGGGCAGCTTCTGGACATGGTGCCCAACCACATGGGCGTGTTCGGCGCCGACAACGCATGGTGGATGGACGTGCTGGAAAACGGCCCGGCCTCGCTTTTCGCTCAGCACTTCGACATCGACTGGCAGCCGCTGAACCCCGAGCTGGCCGGCAAGGTGCTGCTGCCGGTGCTGGGCGGGCACTACGGCGAGACGCTGGACGGCGGCGAGCTGGTCTTGCGCTTCGAGGAAGCGGCGGGCGGCTTCGCCGTCCGCTATTTCGAGCATCGCTTTCCGCTGGCGCCCGAGACTTATCCGGTGGTGCTGGAACGCGCGCTCGAGCGGCTGGGCGATGCGGATGCGGCGCACCGGCTGGCGAGCCTTTCCACGGCCTTCGGTCGCCTTCCCGGGCGCGACCTGGCATCGCCGCACGAGCAGGCCGAGCGAGTCCGCGACAAGGAGCTCTTCAAGGCGCGCCTCGCGGAGCTGGCGCGCAGCGAGCCCACGGTGGCCCATGCGCTCGCTGCAGCAGTGGCGGGTTTCAATCTGGCCTCGGCGCAAGCCCGCGATGCGCTGCACCGGCTGATCGAGGCGCAGGCGTATCGGCTCGCGCACTGGCGGGTGGCGGCCGACGAGATCAACTACCGGCGCTTCTTCGACATCAACGATCTTGCCGGTGTGCGCATGGAACGCGACGAGGTGTTCGAGGCCACGCAGTCGTTCGCGCTGGATCTCGCGGCTTCGGGCGTGGTGGACGGGCTGCGCATCGACCATCCGGACGGGCTCTACGACCCCGCGGACTACTTCCGCAAGCTCCAGGAAGGCTATGCGCGCCGCGCCGGACTGGCGCTGCCGGCGCACGACACGCAGGGCCGGCCCGCACGGCCGCTCTACGTGGTTGCCGAGAAGATCGCCGCGGCGCACGAGGACGTTCCCCACAGCTGGCATGTGCATGGCACCACCGGCTACCGGTTCGCGAACGTGGCCAACGGCGTGCTGGTCGACACGGCCGGCAGGGATCGCATGCTGCACGCCTGGCAGCGCTTCACAGGCGTGGCGGAAGACTTCGCCTTGATCTGCCGCGAAGGCCGGCGCGAGGTGATGCGCAATGCGTTGTCGTCGGAGCTCAATGTGCTGTCCGGCGAACTGCTTCGCATCGCCCGGGCGGACCGAGGCACGCGCGACTACACGCTCAATGCGCTGCGCCGGGCCTTGTCTGGCGTGTGCGCCTGCATGACCGTCTATCGCACCTACATCGTCGGCGAGCCGTCCGGGCAGGACGGACGCTTCATCGACGAGGCCGTGGCCGAAGCCGCTCGGCGCAGCGGCGAGGCCGATCTGTCGGTGTTCGAGTTCGTGCGTGGAGTACTGAGTGGGGCGCTGAGTGGGGCGCTGCGTGGCGAGCCATCCACTGCAGCCCACCCCGCGCTCGCCGAACGGGTGCGCCGCTTCGCGATGCGTTTCCAGCAGTTCAGTGCGCCGGTGGCGGCCAAGGGCGTGGAAGACACGGCGTTCTATCGCTACTTTCCGCTGAGCTCGCTCAACGAGGTGGGCGGCGAGCCGGATCTTTTCGGTATCGAGGTCGGGCAGTTCCACGCGCTTTCCGCCGATCGCGCACTTCACTGGCCGCACACCATGCTCGCGACATCGACGCACGACAACAAGCGCTCGGAGGACGTCCGCAACCGGATCGACGTGCTCTCGGAAATCCCCGACGAGTGGATGCGCGCGCTGGCACGCTGGCACGGCAAGTGCCGCGGCACGCGCGCGAATCTGCCGGGCGGCGAATCGCCGTCGCGTGCCGATGAATACCTGCTCTACCAGACGCTGCTGGGCACGCTGCCACCGGGCGGGCTCGACTCGGATGCACTGCCGGACTACACCCAGCGCATCTGCCAGTACATGCGAAAGGCCGCGCGCGAAGCCAAGCTGCGCACGCGCTGGACGCAGCCCGACGAGGACTACGAATCGGCGCTGGAACATTTCGTGCACGAGATATTGGCTCCGGCCGGCAACGGGGAGGAGGGCGAGTGCCTGCGGGACATCCGGCAGCTGTCGGACCGGCTGGCGACGATCGGTGCGTGGAACAGTCTCACGCTGATGCTGCTGAAGTACGCATCGCCGGGCGTGCCCGATCTCTATCAGGGCAGTGAGCTGATTGCGCTGAGCCTCGTGGATCCGGACAACCGGCGGCCGGTGGACTATGCGCTGCGCCAGCGGCTGCTCGACGAACTGGACGGAATGGCCGGCGAGGACGGCCTTGCCCGCCGGGTCCGCGCGATGGCCGCGTCGCCGCACGATGGACGGGCGAAGCTCTGGTTCATCTGGCGGCTTCTGACCCTGCGACGGGCGCAGCCGCTGCTGTTTGGGGAAGGCAGCTACGAGCCGCTGACTGTCGAGGGGCCACTGGCGCGGCATGTAGTCGCATTCGCGCGGCGGCATGGCGAGCAGGCGGTGCTGGTCCTGGCTGGCCGGCTGTTCGCGTCATTTTCAGGCGATGCCGCAAGACCGACGCTGCCGGAATCGGCGAAATGGAACGGCACGACGATCCGCCTGCCGGACGGCCTCGACGCGGGGCCCATGCGAAACCTGCTGACAGGAGAGGTCGTTTCCGCCACGGACCGGCTGCAACTGACCGAGACATTCAGCGCAATGCCCTGGGCGGCACTGGTTCCCGAGGGCGCACGCCGCTGACTCGGGACCTCCAGGCACCGTGCGGGCAACTATCCCGGCGGCTTGGCCCTCAAGGGCTTGTGCGAGAACAGCTCCTCGCACAACGCGCGCAGCCAGCGGCTGGCAGGATCCTGGTGGTAGCGGACGTGCCAGTGCTGTTTGACGGTGAACGGCGGCACTCGCACCGGGCAACCGTGGACCTTCAAGGCGCTCCCACTTGAACTGGCGAGCGTCTCGCCGATATGACGCGGCACGGTTGCGATCAGGTCGGTCGTGGACACGACAGCCGCAAGGCCAAGGAACCCCGGCAACTCCAGCAGGACGCGCCGCCCGATCTCTTGTCGCTGCAGTGCAGCCTCCAGCAGCAAGGCACCGGTGCCCCCAACGATGCCGATATGGGCCTCGGCCTTGTATTCGCGCAGGCCCAATCCCTTGAGGCCGATGCGAGGGTGACGCGCGTTCACGAGGCACACCCAGTCCTGAGGGTAGAGAACCTGCTGGTAGAACCCCGACTCGAGCTGGGGCACCAGGCCGATCGCGAGGTCCGCCTCGCCGGATTGCAGCGCCTGTCCGGTTTGCTCGTCGATTCGGGCGGCCTCCAGGCGAACGCCGGGCGCGACCGCGCGCACATGCGCGAGCAGGCGCGGCAGCAGGGTGATGTGGCTGGCATCCGTCATGCAGATGCGAAAGCGCCGTGTCGCAACCGACGGATCGAAGGCTTCGGCGGGCGCGGCCACTCGGCGCAGTGCGGCCAGGGCTTCCCGCACCGGCACGATCAGCTCCTGCGCGCGCGGGGTCGGCTGCATGCCGTTGGTGGTGCGAACGAAAAGCTCGTCGCCCAGCTGCCGGCGCAGTCGTCCGAGCCAGTTGCTCACGGTCGGCTGGCTCTGGCCCATCGCCTCGCCGGCCCGCGTCACGCTGTTCGTGCTGTAGAGCAGCTCGAACAGGCGCAGCAGCTTGATGCTGGGAAGGGATGCATCGCCTTCGATGTCGTCGTCAGTGTCCAAACCGGGTCTCCATTTCAAATTGGAATGTAGATCATTGCAGCCATGCCATGGGCAACATGGTTCTTGGAACCTATCGTCGGGGTCATTCCGAACGAAGGCTCATATGAAGATCTACTTTCTCGGCGCCGGCGCATTGGGTTGCGCCATCGGCGGGACCCTCGCCGCAGCAGGGTCCGATGTCACACTGATCGACCCCTTCCAGGCCCACGTCGACGCGATCAATCGCGACGGGCTGCGCATGAAGGTCGGCGATTCGGAGCGCACCGTCCGGGTCCGCGCGGCGCTCGACAGCACGAGGCTCGAGGCACCGGACCTCATCGTCGTGCTGGTCAAGTCCTTCCACACGCGTGCAGCCATCGAAGGGGCACGAAACATCGTGGGGCCCGACACGGCCGTGATGTCGCTGCAGAACGGCATGGGGCATGAGGAAATCCTCTCGGAAGTGGTGGGCGCCGGGCATGTGCTCGCCGGCAAGACCTACGTCGGCGGCGTGATGCTCGCTCCCGGTCATGTCATTGCCGGCACGCAGGGCAAGCGCACGGTGATCGGCGAGATCGACGGCCGTGTCAGCGAACGCGCCAAGGCGATCGCCGCGGAGTTCGAGCGCGCCGAGCTGCCTTGCGAGGTCAGCGGCAACATCCTCGGCGCGATGTGGGACAAGCTCCTGATCAACGTCGCGACCGGTGCACTGAGCGGCATCACCGGCCAGGTCTACGGAAGCCTCTACGCGGTGCCGGAGATCGAAGCCACGGCCATCGCCGCGGTGGCCGAAGCGATGGCGGTTGCCGAGGCCAGCGGCGTGAAGCTGTCGATCAAGGCGCCGCGCGACGCCTGGCTGATGGCTGCCGAGGGCCTGCCCTACGAATTCAAGACCTCGATGCTGCAGAGCCTGGAGAAGGGCTCGGTCACCGAGATCGACTTCATCAACGGCGCCGTGGTGCGCGTGGGCCGCAAATACGGCATGCCGACGCCCGTCAACCAGACGCTGGTCGCAGCGATCAAGGGCATTGAACGCCGCATGGAGGCGAAATGAACACCCGGGCCATACCGAAAGCCTACGTCGAGCACGTCGCCATCTGGGTGCGCGACATCCATTGGCACATCAAGTTCTTCCACGACGTGTGCGGCATGACCATGCGGGAAGTGCAGGGCACCGTCGAAGAGCCCATCCAGTACTGGACGCTCGGGGGCATGCAGTTCATGGCCAAGCCCGATCACGACGGTCCCGAAGGTCGGCTGGGCCACCTGGGCGTGATGTGCGAAGACCTCGAGGCCGCGCTGGCCGCCGCAAAGGCCTTCGGCGTCACCGAGATGCCGCAGGGCCGCAACTGGCTGCGCCTGCCCGATGGTCTGGCCGTCGAATTCATCCAGGCCAGCCCCGGCGCCGTGGCCCAGGCGCTGGCGATCGATCCCCGTGCCTGAACCCTGTCCGTACCCGAGACCCCGACATGAACACACTCACCATCGAAGACAAGTACTGGGACGACGCCGTCGTCGGCGAGGAATGCATCAGCCCGCCGTACGAAGTGACGGAAGCCCGCGTGATGGCCTACGCCGACCTCACGGGCGACCACACGCCCGTGCACACCGACGAGGCCTACGCCCGCACCACGCCTTTCGGCACCCGTGTGGCCCACGGCCTGTTCGGCCTCTCGATCGCAGACGGCCTGAAGACGAAGAGCGACATGCGCTTCATGCCCGGCATGTCGCTGGGCTGGGAATGGAGCTTCGTCGCGCCCATCAAGCTCGGCGACACGGTGCGGGTAAGGTTCCGCGTCGAGTCCAAGCGCGAATCGAAGAGCAAGCCTGGCTGGGGCATCCTGGTGCTGCCGTCCGAACTGATCAACCAGCGCGACGAGGTCGTGCAGAAGGGCGAGCATCGCGTGATGGTGCCCAGGAGGCCGGCATGAACGCGGCGGCACGGCAGGCATTGCCCCTGGCGGGAATCCGCGTCATCGACTACAGCCACTTCCTCGCCGGCCCTTACGTGGGCCGCTGCCTGGCGGCGCTAGGTGCCGAGGTCATCAAGGTGGAGCGCCCCGGATCGGGCGATGCCGGCCGGCAGCACGCCTGGTTCGTCGGTGACCACAGCGGCTACTTCCTGCAGCAGAACATGGGCAAGAAGGGCCTGTCGGTCAACACCAAGGATCCGCGCGGCCGCGCCTTGATGAAGAAGCTGGTCGACAGCGCCGACGTGTTCGTCGAGAACTACCGCCCCGGCGCGCTGGACAAGCTGGGCCTGGGCTACGCGGAACTGGCCGAGACCAATCCGGGCCTCGTCTACTGCTCGATCTCCGCATACGGCCATACCGGACCGGACTCGCACCGCGCCGGCTTCGGCCTGATTGCTGAAGCCAAGAGCGGCATCATGCAGATGGTGGGCAATCCCGGCGAGGCGCCGCCTCTGCTGCGTATATCGCTCGGCGACATGTACACCGGCATCCACGCCGTGGCGGCGATCAACGCCGCGCTGCTGGGCCGCGTGAAGTCGGGCCGCGGGCAGCACATCGACATGGCGCTGTACGACACGCTGGTGTCGATGCACGAATACGCGGTGCAGTGCTACACGCTCTCGGGCGGCAAGGAAGTACCGGTGCAGACCGGTCACGACATGCCCAATTCGACCCTGTACGGCGTGTTCCGCGCGCAGGACGGCGACCTGGTCATCGCCGCGCAGGTCGACGATGCATGGAAGCGCTTCGCCGCGCTCGTCGAGCAGAACGGCGGACCGGCGGGTTTCGGAGGCGACACGCGCCTGCACGCAGCGGCCGGGCGCAACGCAAACCGCCTGGAAATTCTCGAGGTGGTCCGCCCTTGGGTGGCGCAACGCCCTGTGGCCGGGATCCTGAAGATGCTGGACGGCATCGACGTGCCCTGTGCCAAGGTGCAGCGCATCGACGAAGTGCTGGCCGACCCGCAGATCCAGGCGCGCGGCATGGTGGTGGAGCAGGAGCACCCGGTGCTGGGCAACATCCGTCTGCCCAATCTGCCCTTCCGCATGTCGGGCTGCGACACCTCGATCACGCAGGTGGCGCCGGAGCTCGGCGAGCACAACGCCGAGATCGCCGCGAGCCTGGGCTACGACGCCGCCCAGATCGCCGAGATGCAGGCCGACGGCGTGCTCTACGGCGCATGATGAGGAGGGAAGCATGACCGACCGCTACGCCGTCATCGGCAATCCCATCGGCCACACCAAGTCGCCGCTGATCCACGGCAGCTTTGCGCGAGCGACCGGCCAGGACATCGAGTACGGCGCCATCGAAGGCTCGCTCGAGCGCTTCGCGGACGACGTGCACGCGTTTCGCAAGGCGGGCGGGCTCGGCCTGAACGTGACGGCGCCATTCAAGCTGCAGGCGCTGGCCCTGGCGACCGAACGCCTGGAGCGTGCCGAACTGGCCGGTGCCACCAATGCGCTCAAGTTCGAGGGCGACCGCATCGTTGCCGACAACTTCGACGGCGTGGGGCTGACCAGGGACATCCGGAGCAACCTGGGCTTCTCCCTCAAGGGAGCGCGCATGCTGGTGCTCGGTTCGGGCGGCGCGGTGCGCGGAGCCCTGTTGCCCTTCCTCGCGCAAGGGCCGGTCGAACTGGTGCTCGCGAACAGGACCCTGCCGAAGGCGGTCGACCTCGCCGAACAGTTTGCGGTGCATGGCCCCGTGCGCGCCTGCGCCTATGCAGACCTGGCCGGGGAGCGCTTCGACATCGTCATCAACGGCACCTCGGCCAGCCTCAAGGCCGAGCTGCCACCGG
Source organism: Variovorax sp. V15 (assembly GCF_041154425.1). Classification (NCBI taxonomy): domain Bacteria; kingdom Pseudomonadati; phylum Pseudomonadota; class Betaproteobacteria; order Burkholderiales; family Comamonadaceae; genus Variovorax; species Variovorax sp. V15. The sequence goes on along the minus strand of NZ_AP028659.1, from coordinate 3,358,216 downwards.
TGCCGGCGGAGACCTTCCAGAACGCCAGGCTTGCCTACGAACTGGCCTACGGCAAGGGCCTGACGCCCTTCCTGCGGCTGGCCCGGAACGCGGGCGTGCCCCAGCTCGCCGACGGCGTGGGCATGCTGGTCGAGCAGGCGGCCGAAGCCTTCCTGTGGTGGCGCGGCGTGCGGCCCGACACCCGTGCGGTCATCGAGCGCATGACCATCCCGCTGGTCTGAGGCCGCGACAAGAAGGAGAGACCCCGATGAAGATCCTCATGCTCCACGGCATCAACCACAACATGTTCGGCAAGCGCGATCCGAAGCAATACGGCAACACGACGCTCGCCGAGATCGACGCGAAGCTGCAGGCGCTGGGCAAGGAGCTGGGCGCGGAGGTCGAGAGCTTCCAGACCAACAGCGAAAGCGCCATGTGCGAGCGCATCCACCAGGGCTTCGTCGATGGCGTCGATGCGGTCCTGATCAACGCCGGCGCATGGACGCATTACAGCTACGGCATCAGGGACGCGCTGGCGATCCTCACGGTGCCGGTGGTCGAACTGCACATGTCGAACATCCATGCGCGCGAGGAGTTCCGGCATCACTCGGTGTTCGCGGACATCGTGAAGGGCCAGATCTGCGGCTTCGGCCTGGACAGCTACCTGCTCGCCTTGCGTGCTGCAGTGTCGGCGGTGCGAGGCGCCGGCTAGCGAGAAGCAAGCTGCGCGAGCTCGCCCCGGGGATGCCCGGCGACGACGAGGCGGGGTCGCAGCGAGATAGCCGTGCCGCCTGCGAAACATGAGGCGGTCGGCGGCGGAAAACCGGGCTCGGCAGCGATCCGGATGAAGACCATTTCGCATCCAGCGAAAGCACCGGCATCACTGCGTCTTCGAGGTGGAATGAACGCAAGCAAGTTGCAGTGCTTCCGGTCATTCCGAAAATGAAATTCAGTCGCTCATTTTCAGAGGCAATTCAACGCTCGTTGCCGCCTCTGTACAGGTCACACTGATCGGGCTTGCCGTGTCGCGCAGTCGATGCGGTGCGGGCATGGCCGGAGGCAGTGACATTCAATGTCGTTTCGCCGGCGTCTCATGTGACAACGAATGTCACTTCTTGCCGCTGCGCGTCCCTCGCAACGCGCTCAATGCACCCATCGGTTTTACCGATTTCATTTCGTCTACCCATCGAAGCGAATGGCATGCACTTTGCAGAAGCATTTATTTACACATTCCGATAAATGACCCATCCCACGAACGACGACAAAGACGCCGGCCTGCTGGATCGCCGCACCTTCTTCATCGGCACCGCGAGTGCAATCGCCCTGGGCACGACGGCTTGCGGTGGGGGCAGCAGCGGTAGTTTTTCGCCCATAGGGGGAGCGGCCGCGCAGCAGTCATCACAGCAATCACCGGGTGCGAGCTCCGGCGCGGTCGCAGGTGTCGATACACCCGCCACTCCCGCGCCCGAGCCAGCCGCCCCTGAGCCCGCAGTACGCAAGATCGTGCACCCCGGCCTGCTGGTCACGGAAGACGCTCTGCAGCGCATCCGCGACAAGCTGGCCGCCAAGGCGGAGCCATGGGTGGGCGGCTTGAACATGATGCTCAGGGCGAACACCACCGGCCTCGATGCGAAGCCGCGCCCCCTGGCAGTGGTGATACGCGGCGTCGATGGCCAGAACTTCGGCCAGATGGTCGGCGACATGGTGCGCGCCCTTCATTACGCACTGCGCTGGAAGATCTCGAACGACGAGAGCTACGCGAAGAAGGCGGTGGAGTTCCTCAATGCATGGTCGTCGACCTTGACCGAGCTGGGCGGCAATTCGAACGTCTACCTGGCGTCGGGCCTTTACGGCAACCAGTGGGCCAACGCCGCGGAACTGATGCGGACCTACTCCGGCTGGGCGAAGGAAGACGTAGCGCGCTTCCAGGCGATGCTGATGAACGTGTTCTATCCGAAGGCCCACGACTTCCTGGTCAACCACAACGGCAGCGAGACAAGAAAGGTCACCCACTACTGGGCCAACTGGGACCTGGCCAACATCTGCGCCGTCTACGCGATCGGCGTGTTCTGCGACCGGCCCGACCTGAGGGCCGAGGCAAGCAACTACTACAAGGCCGGCCGCGGCAACGGCACGAGCGCCGGCAGCGTCTACTACGTGCACCCCGGTTACCTCGGGCAATGGCAGGAAAGCCATCGCGACCAGGGCCACTCCACCCTCGGCATCTCGCTGGCCGGGATGCTGTGCGAAATGGCCTGGAACCAGGGCGAGGACCTCTACGGCTACTGGAACAACCGGCTGCTGGCCGGTGCGGAGTACGTGGCCAGGACGAACCTGACCGATGCCAATGGCAATGCCCTGTTCACGATGCCGTTCGCGCCTTACAACGGCGTCTTCGGACCCGCTACCGCCGTGGCGGGCACCGGCAGCGGCCGGCCCTGCTGGGAACTGATCTACAACCACTACGTGAACCGCAAGGGTCTCTCCGCCCCCTGGACCAAGGCGATGGTCGACAGATTTCGTCCGGAGCGCGTCGACGGCGGCGACCAGCCGGGCATCGGCACGCTGCTCTATGCGCGCGATCCGGTCGCTGCCGCAAAGCCCAGCGGCCTTAGCGCATTCCTGAACAACGCAAAGGTGCAGCTGTCCTGGTGGGGCACGGCGGGCGCTTCCCAATACCTCGTGCAGAGGGCTGCTTCACCGAACGGTCCGTTCACGACCCTTGCGCCCGTCACCGATCCACGCACCTACACCGACGATGCCGACCAGGGCACCTGGTACTACCGCATCGATGCGGTGACCGACGCCGGCGAGATCACCGGTGCGGATACCTTGCGCGTGGCGGTTCCCGGCGAGCTGTGGCTGCACCTGCCGCTCAATGGCGATGCCAACGACGCCAGCGGCCGCGGCCTGAACGCGCAGTTGAAGGGCGGTACGAGCTGGGGCGAAGGGCGCAACGGCGGTAGCGCCGTGCAACTCGATGGCCGCAGCGGCCACGTCCAGTTGCCGGACGGAGCTGTGTCGGCCCTGGGCGATTTCACGGCGGCGGTATGGGTCTACTGGGATGCCTCCGTGGTCAATACGCGCATCTTCGACTTCGGCTCCAACGACGTGGCCTACATCTCGCTGATTCCTCGCGATGGCAACGGCAAGCTGCGTTTTTCGGGCTCGCGCAACCAGTTCTGGAACGAGGAGTCCGTGACGACCGACGTGCTGCCCACGCAGCGCTGGGTGCATGTGGCGGTCACGCTTTCAGGCACCGTGGGCACGCTCTACGTAGACGGCACGCAGGTCGCCACCGCGGACGGCATCTGGATCAATCCCTTCCAGCTGGGCCGCACGACGCAGACCTGGCTGGGCCGCTCCCAATACGGCGGCGACCCGTACTTCAAGGGCCGCATGCAGGACTTCCGCATCTACAGCGGCGCGCAGGACGCGGCCTTCATCGCGAACCTCGCCCGCTGAGCGCCATCGGGCAGCCGCGCTGCCCGGACAACCCTGAACCCGAACCGGTGTGTGCCTGCACGGGCGCGCCGGTATTTGTTTCCTCTCACCTTTCGGACTTTTCCATGGGCATTCTTTCTCGACGATCCGTTTCCGCGCTGCTGGCCTCGCTGCTGCTCTTCGGCTGTGGCGGAGGAGGTGGCAGCGGTAGCGGTGGCGGGGCCGGCATTCCGTTGTTCGGCAGCCCGACGGGCCAGGCCGGCACCGGCGGGCAGAACAACGGTGGACAGGTGGCCGGCAACACCTCCGGCGGCGGCACCCAGGGCGGCACTGGCGGCACGAGCGGTGGCACCGCGCCCGTGCCGGCCACCGTCGCCCTGGCCACCAAGCTGGGCAAACCCTCGCGAGTGCTGGTTGGGCTGGGAGCGACCTCCATCGACGACATGAAGAGCCAGGACATCCACCCCGACATCGTGGAGCGCTACCTGGTGGGAGTCGGCTCGGGAGCCTGGCCGACGTGGAACAGCCCCGATGGGGCCTACGTCACCTTCACTGCGCAGGCTGCCGATGCCTATGGTGCGGTGCCCATGTTCACGCTCTACCAGATGACGGCGAACGGCGAAGGCAATCTCAGCGGCATCAGCGACGCGACCTTCATGAACAAGTACTGGGGCCAGGTCCGCCTGATGTACCAGCGCATCGCGGAATGGGGCAAGCCTGCCCTCGTCAACGTGGAGCCGGACTTCTGGGGCTTCGCCGCGTCGCAGGCGCCCGGCCGCGACCTGACCAGGATGGCCGCTTCCGTGAAGGGGCAGCCCGAATGCAGCGCGCTGCCCGACACCGTGGCGGGCCTGGGCCAGTGCTTCGTGCAGATGGGCCGCAAGGTCGCACCCAAGGCACTGATCGGGTTCCCGCCCGCCTTCTGGAATGGCACGCCCGCCGAGATCGCCGCGATGATGCGGACCGTCGGTGCGAACCAGGCGGACTTCATCGTCGCCCAGACCAGCGATCGCGACGCGGGCTGCCGCGAAGCTGCATCGCCGCCTCCGGAATGCCAGAACGGAAGCGCTCCGTTCTACTGGGACGCAAGCAACAAGACCAGCCCCAGCTTCCATGATTCGCAGAAGCAGTATTCGGATTACCGCGCGGCCCTGGGCAACGATCTGCCCATCCTGTGGTGGCAGACGCCAATGGGCGTGCCTTCCGACACGCCCGGCGGCACGGACCAGCACTATCGCGACAACCACGTCGACTACATGCTGACCAACACCCAGGAGTACGGCGACATGCACACCGTCGGGATTGTCTTCAGCGCGGGTGCGGGCAGCCAGACCTCGATCGGTACGGACGGCGGCCAGTTCGCGCGCCTTTCGGCGCAATACCTTGCGCGAGGCGGCGCGGTGCTGAAGTAGCGGGTTCGGTCGAGACTACTACCGCAGCACCAGAACCGGCAGCGACGATCGAACCAGGACTTGCTGCGTCTCGCTTCCCAGCAAGAGGCGCTTGAGGCCCTTGCGTCCGTGCGAGGCCATCACGATCAGGTCGCTCCTGTGCTTCTTCGCCGCGGCGATGATCGATTCGGCGACCAGGTCCGAGCTGGCCTGCGCCGTCCTGATCCGCACGCCGCGCTCCCGCGCGCGGTCGCGCACCTTGTCGAGCATGGCCTGCGCCTTCTCCGCCCACTGCTTCTCGATGCGGCCGACGTCTTCTGCCGAGAAGGTCATCGAGCCTTCGAAATAGCTCTTCGGGTAACGGGGGACGACGGTCAGGGCGACCAGGTCCGAGTCGTTCTGCACCGCCAGCGCGATGGCGCTGTCGACGGCCTTCTTCGAAAGGGCGGTGCCGTCGGTGGCGACGAGGATGCGTTTGAACATGAAGGGCTCCGCGTGATTTGCGGCAGAGCTTAGGCGCGCCCGCAACCTACGGCTTGATCCATATCAAACGGCTCGCGCGGCCCGCCTCTTAGGCTCGCCCGATGAATGCCACGCTCGCCCCCGATCGCGCCGCGATCCCCGTATTTCCCGCCGCGGACGGCGACCAGGCCTGGCAGCTGCTGGACGATCCGGCCGAATGGCCCGCCTTCGGCCGCGAGTTGGGTGCCGCCGGCGCTGGCTGCTGGGAGTCGCAGGTCGTGGTCGAGGGCATGCACTGCGCGGCCTGCGCCTTCACGGTCGAGGCGGCGCTGCGCCAGGTGCCGGGCGTGATGGAGGCGCAGGTCAACGCGGCCAGCCGGCGTGCGCGCGTGGTCTGGTCGCCCGCGCAGACCCGGCCTTCGCACTGGTTCGAGGCCAGCGCGAAAGCCGGCTACCGGCTGCTGCCGGGCAGCGACCGCTCCGTCAGGGAACTGCGCCGGCGCGAATCGCGGCTGGCCCTGTGGCGCTGGCTCGTGTCGGGCTTCTGCATGATGCAGGTGATGATGTACGCCTACCCGGCCTACGTCGCGCGGCCCGGCGACATGAACGCCGATTCCGCGCAGCTGCTGCGCTGGGCTTCCTGGGTGCTGACGCTGCCCGTCGTGCTCTTCTCCTGCGGGCCCTTCTTCCGCAGCGCCTGGCGCGACCTGCGCATGGGGCGCATCGGCATGGATCTTCCCGTGGCCTTCGGCGTTCTCGCGACCTTCGCGGTCAGCACCGCGGCCACCTTCGATGCCACGGGGCCGCTCGGCCACGAGGTGTACTTCGACTCGCTGACGATGTTCGTCTTCTTCCTGCTCACGGGCCGCTGGCTCGAGGCGCGCCTGCGCGAACGCACCGCCGGCTCGCTCGACGCGCTGATGAACCGGCTGCCCGACGGTGTCGACCGGCTCGCCGCCGATGGCAGCTGGAAGCGGGTGGCCGTGCGCCGGCTTGCCGTGGGAGACGTGGTGCGGGTGCGGCCGGGCGAGGCCTTTGCGGCCGACGGCGTGGTGATCGAAGGCGACACCAGTGCCGACGAGGCCTTGCTGACCGGCGAATCCCGACCCGTGCCTCGCCCCTGCGGCGACCGCGTGCTCGCCGGCAGCCACAACCTGTCGGCGCCGGTGCGGGTGCGCATCGAATCGGTGGGTGAGGGCACGCGCTTCGCGCAGATCGTCCGGCTGATGGAAAGCGCCGCCTCACGCAAGCCGCGCCTGGCACTGCTGGCGGACCGCGTGGCGCGCCCCTTCCTCGCCGCGGTGCTGGTGTCGGCGGCCGTGGCCGCAGCGCTCTGGTGGCCCACGGACCCGGGCAGGGCGCTGATGGTGGCGGTCGCGGTGCTCATCGTGACCTGTCCGTGCGCGCTCTCGCTCGCGACGCCGGCCGCCATGCTCACCAGTGCCGGCGCGCTGGCACGCGGCGGGGTGATGACATCCAACCTCCAGGCCCTGGAAGCGCTCGCGTCGGTCGATACCGTCGTGTTCGACAAGACCGGAACCCTGACCGGAGACATACCGCGCCTGGAGCGCATCTACTGCCGCCAGGGCATGCGGCCCGGCGATGCGCTGGAGATGGCCGCCGCGCTCGGCGCGCAGTCGCTGCATCCCGTGTCGCAGGCGCTGGTGAATGCGTGGAATGCGCAATTCCGTTGTGCGCCCGGCTGGGCAGCGGACAAGGTGGCTGAGACTGCGGGCCAGGGCATCGAGGGCCGGATGCGGCGCGTGCGCGCGGCCGCCGGAACGAGCCGTCGCGTGCGCCTCGGCTCGCCAGCCTTCTGCAGCGTGGTGCCGCTGGAAGTCGATGCGGCGCAGGTCCATCTCGCGGACGAGCAGGGGTGGCTCGCCAGCTTCGTGCTGGTCGAGGAATTGCGCGCCGATGCCGCGGCTGCCGTGGCGTCGCTGCGCGAGCAGGGCCTCACGGTGCGGCTGCTGTCGGGCGACAGGGATTCGGCCGCGAGGGAGATCGGCGCGCGTTGCGGCATCGACTTCTCGCAGGGCGGCTGTACGCCCGAGGACAAGCTCGAGGTGCTGTGGCGGCTGCAGGCCGAGGGCCGGCAGATCGCGATGGTGGGCGACGGCCTCAACGACGGCCCGTCGCTGGCGCGCGCGAACGCCTCGTTCGCCTTCGGCCGCAGCGTGCCGCTGTCGCGCGCGCATGCCGACTTCGTCGTGCTGGGCAACAGGCTCGCAACCATCCCCCAGGCCATCGCGCAGGCGCGCAGGACGCTGCGCGTGGTGCGCCAGAACCTCCTGTGGGCGGCGGGCTACAACGCGCTGTGCGTGCCGCTGGCCATCGCCGGCTGGCTGCCTGCATGGCTTGCCGGCCTCGGCATGGCCGCGAGTTCGCTCGTGGTGGTTCTGAATGCGACGCGGCTCGCGTCCGGCGCGAAAGAGGCGCACTGATGGACATCCTCTTCCTTCTCGTTCCGTTGTCCGTGGCGCTGGTCCTCGCGATCCTCGGCGGCCTGTGGTGGGCCATCGAGCGCGGCCAGTTCGACGACGTCGACGCCGAGGGCGAGCGCATCCTGCACGGCGATTGATCTGCATCAACCCGCAGGGCAGCGTGCCCACGGAAACTGCCCGCAACTCAATCAAGGGCACCACGATGCAACCACCGAATCCACCCGCCGCGGAATACGACGACACGGTCGTGCGGCAATTCGCGCTCATGTCCGTGGTCTGGGGCGTGGTCGGCATGCTGGTGGGCGTGGTCATCGCCTCCCAGCTGACGTGGCCCGAACTCAACCTCGGCATTCCGTGGCTCAGCTATGGGCGCCTGCGGCCGCTGCACACCAACGCGGTCATCTTCGCGTTCGGCGGCTGCGCGCTGATGGCGACCAGCTTCCACGTGGTCCAGCGCACCTGCCAGGTGCGCCTGTTCGCACCCAGGCTCGCGTCTTTCGTGTTCTGGGGCTGGCAGGCGGTGATCGTGGCGGCTGCCATCAGCCTGCCGATGGGCTACACCAGCGGCAAGGAATACGCCGAGCTGGAGTGGCCCATCGACCTGCTGATCGCCGTGGTCTGGGTGGCCTACGCCGTCGTGTTCTTCGGCACCATCGGGATGCGCAAGGTGCGCCACATCTACGTGGCGAACTGGTTCTTCGGCGCCTTCATCATCGCGGTGGCGCTGCTGCACATCGTCAACAGCGCCGAGATCCCGGCTGGCTGGATGAAGAGCTACTCGGCCTACGCCGGCGTGCAGGACGCGATGGTGCAGTGGTGGTACGGCCACAACGCCGTCGGCTTCTTCCTCACGGCCGGCTTCCTCGGGATGATGTACTACTACATCCCCAAGCAGGCGGGCCGGCCGGTGTACTCGTACCGGCTGTCGATCGTGCACTTCTGGGCGCTGATCTTCACCTACATGTGGGCGGGCCCGCACCACCTGCACTACACCGCGCTGCCCGACTGGACGCAGTCGCTGGGCATGGTGTTCTCGCTGATCCTGCTGGCGCCGAGCTGGGGCGGCATGATCAACGGCGTGATGACGCTCTCGGGCGCCTGGCACAAGCTGCGCACCGACCCGATCCTGCGCTTCCTGATCGTGGCGCTGTCGTTCTACGGCATGTCTACCTTCGAGGGGCCGATGATGTCCATCAAGACCGTCAACGCCCTGAGCCACTACACCGACTGGACCGTGGGCCACGTGCATTCCGGCGCGCTCGGCTGGGTGGGCTTCATCACCATGGGCTCGCTCTACTACCTGATCCCGCGCATGTACGGCCGCACCGCCATGTACAGCACCAAGGCCATCGAGGCGCACTTCTGGATCGCCACCATCGGCATCGTGCTGTACATCGCGGCCATGTGGATCGCCGGCGTGATGCAGGGCCTGATGTGGCGCGCCATCAACTCCGACGGCACGCTCACCTACACCTTCGTGGAGAGCGTGAAGGCCACCTTCCCGTTCTACCTGGTGCGCGTGATCGGCGGCGTTCTCTACCTCAGCGGGATGCTGCTGATGGCATGGAACGTCTGGATGACCGTCATCTCCGGGCGCGCGGTGCGCGCCGAGATCCCGCCCCCCGCCATGGCCCATGCCTGAGGACGCACGATGAACCAGAACAACTCCAGCCCGGCTTCCAGCTCCGGCGGCTTCACGCACGAGAAGATCGAAACCAACAACCTGCTGATGATCGTGCTGATCCTCGTGGTGGTGGCCGTCGGCGGCCTCGTCGAGATCGTGCCGCTGTTCTTCCAGAAGTCGACCACCGAGGCGGTGCAGGGCGTCAAGCCGCTCACGCCGCTGCAGCTGGCCGGGCGCGACGTCTACCTGCGCGAGGGTTGCTACAACTGCCACTCGCAGATGATCCGGCCCTTCCGTTCGGAGACGCTGCGCTACGGCCATTACTCGGTGGCGGGCGAGTTCGTCTACGACCACCCCTTCCAGTGGGGCAGCAAGCGCACCGGCCCCGACCTGCATCGCGTGGGCGGCAAGTACAGCGACGAGTGGCACCGCATTCACCTCAACAACCCGCGCGACGTGGTGCCCGAGTCGAACATGCCGGCCTACACATGGCTGGAGAAGACGCCGGTCGACGCCGAGGCGCTGCCGGCCCACATGCGCGCGCTGCGCCGCGTCGGCGTGCCCTACACGGACGCCGAGATCGCCGGTGCCACGGAAGAAGTCCGCGGCAAGACCGAGATGGAGGCCACGGTGGCCTACCTGCAGTCGCTGGGCCTGGCGCTGAAGTAGGCACGGCGGCAAAGGACACAAAACATGATCGACCTCACCACCTTGCGCATCGGCGCCACCGTCGTGTGCTTCGCGCTCTTCATCGGCATCGTGATCTGGGCGTATTCGCGCCGCAACGCGCCCGGTTTCCAGGAAGCCGCACGCCTGCCCTTCGAGCAGGACTGAAGGGAGAAGCACGATGAGCGATTTCATCCACCGTTTCTGGTCCGACTACGTGGCCGTGGTCTCGCTGCTGAGCATCCTCGGCTGCGTGATCCTGCTGTGGCTCACCGCCCGCAAGCGCGTCGCGTCCAGTGCCGACAACACCACCGGCCACGTCTGGGACGAGGACCTGCGCGAGGCCAACAATCCGCTGCCCATGTGGTGGGTGGGCCTCTTCGTGCTGACCATCGTCTTCGGGCTGGGCTACCTCGCCGTCTTCCCAGGACTCGGGAGCTTTCGCGGCCAATACGACTGGACCTCGCGCGGCGAGTACGACGCGGAAGTCGCCAGGGCCACGCAGGAGCTCGCGCCCGTCTACGCGAAGTACGCCGCCATGCCGGTCGAGGACGTCTCCAGGGACCCGCAAGCCCGAGCCATCGGCGAGCGGCTCTTCATGGGCAACTGCGCGCAGTGCCACGGTTCCGACGCGCGCGGCAGCAAGGGCTTTCCCAACCTCACGGACAAGGACTGGCTGCATGGCGGCACGCCCGAGAAGATCGTCGAGACCATCACCAAGGGCCGCGTGAGCGTGATGCCGCCAATGGCCGCCGCCGTCGGCACGCCCGACGACGTGAAGAACGTCGCCAACTACGTGCTGAGCCTGTCGGGAGAGCCGCACGACTCGGTGCGCGCCGGCCTCGGGAAGTCGAAGTTCACGGCCTGCGCCGCCTGCCACGGCATCGGCGGCGTCGGCAACCAGGCGCTGGGCGCGCCCAATCTCAGCGACAGGATCTGGCTGCACGGCTACGGCGAGGAAGCCATCGTCCAGATGATCAATTCGGGCAAGCACAACGAGATGCCCGCGCAGGAAGGCCGCCTCACCGAGGCGCAGATCCGGATGGTGGCGTCGTATGTCTGGGGGCTCTCCAACAGCACGGCCGCGGCCACGCCCTGACGTCGGCAGCCCGCCATGACCCGGAAGATCATTCCCATAGCGAACGCGAGCAGCAGCGCGAACCTGGGCAGCGGCGAGGAGGTCGGCCTCTACGAGGCCACGAAGAAAATCTACCCCCGCACCGTGCGCGGCATGTTCGCGCGCTGGCGCTGGGCCATGGTCTTTCTCACCCAGCTGGTGTTCTATGGCATGCCATGGGTGGAGTGGGGCGGGCGGCAGATGGTGCTGTTCGACCTCGCGGCGCGGCGCTTCTACATCTTCGGGCTGGTGCTGTACCCGCAAGACCTGATCTACCTCTCTGGCCTGCTGGTCATCAGCGCGCTCTCGCTCTTCCTCTTCACCGCGGTGGCGGGTCGGCTGTGGTGCGGCTATGCCTGTCCGCAGACGGTCTACACCGAGATCTTCATGTGGGTGGAGCAGAAGATCGAAGGCAACCGGGTCGCGCGCATGCGGCTGGACGCCGAGCCGATGTCGCTCGAGAAGCTGGTGAAGAAGTGGTTCAAGCACATCGTGTGGATCGGCATCGCGATGTGGACCGGCTTCACCTTCGTGGGCTACTTCACGCCCATCCGCGAGCTCGGCCTGGCCTTCCTGCAGACGCAGATGGGCTCCTGGGAAGTCTTCTGGGTGTTCTTCTACGGCTTCGCGACCTACGGCAACGCCGGCTTCATGCGCGAGCAGGTCTGCAAGTACATGTGCCCCTACGCGCGCTTCCAGAGCGCGATGTTCGACCGCGACACCCTGATCGTCACCTACGACCCCGGGCGCGGCGAGCCGCGCGCGCCGCGCCGCAAGGGGCCGGACCCGCGCACGATGGCGCTGGGCGACTGCATAGACTGCGGCCTGTGCGTGCAGGTGTGTCCCACCGGCATCGACATCCGCAAGGGCCTGCAGTACGAGTGCATCGGCTGCGGCCTTTGCGTGGATGCCTGCGACACGGTCATGCAGAAGATGGCCTACGCGCCAGGGCTGATCCGCTACGACACGCAAAACGGCATGGAGGCCGGCTGGTCTCGCCGGCAGCTGCTGCGGCGGGTGCTGCGTCCGCGCGTGCTGGTCTACACGGCGATCCTGGCGCTGCTGGTGGCCGGCCTGCTGGCCAGCCTGGTGGTGCGCACGCCGCTGAAGGTCGACGTGGTGCGCGACCGCGCTTCGCTGGCGCGCATCGCCGAGGGCGGAAAGCTCGAGAACGTCTACCGGCTGCAGATCATGAACGCCACCGAGCAGCCGCGGCACTACCTCATCTCGGCCAGCGGGCTGCAGGGCCTGAGCGTGTCGCCCGAGCAGCCGGTGAGCGTCGATGCCGCCCAGTCGCGCTGGGTCGCCGTGCGGCTGCAGGTGCCCTACGGCTCCGCGACGCCCGGCTCGCACACGGTGCACTTCAGCATCCGCGAGGAGGGCGGCGGGGCGCAGGTTTCCGAGAAAGCGGCCTTCCTGGTGCCGCGCTGAAAGGTCTGGAATGAACGCAGCAACCGATTCGACGATGAACGCGCTCGCCGCCGGGGCGGACAAGCCCTGGTGGCGCCATCCGTTGCTCTGGATGGTGATCGGTGGCCCGGTGGCCGTGATGATCGCGAGCTTCGTGACCTTCTGGCTGGCCTGGCGAAGCCCCGATGCGCTGGTGTCGCCGGACTACTACCGCGAAGGCGTCGAGATCAACAAGGCCCTGGCCGCGAAGAAGCACCTTCCCGCGCTGACCGGCCGCAACCACGCGATGACGCCCGCGGAAGACGTGCCCTCCGTGGGCCGGAAGGTCGCGCCATGAACGCGATGCGGCTGGTCGCCGGCATCCTGTGGCCGTCCTTCCTCGTGGCCTGCGGCATGGAGGTGCTGGTGTTCGCGCTGGTCGATCCCATCAACACCTTCTGCGGCGCCGACGCGCTGCGCATGTCGCGCCAGGGCATCTATACCGGTGCTTTCTTCGTCTTCTGGCTGATGGCGGCGGCGTCCAGCGCCTGCACGGTGCTGCTCGCCGGACCGGCCATGCCTGGACAACCCGATGCGCCTGCAGGCACTACCTCCCCATGACTTCCATCGCTCTCGCCCCCGAGCCCGTGCACGCACCACTGCCCCTCGACCTGCTGCGGCAGTTCGACGTGCCCGGGCCGCGCTACACCTCGTACCCCACTGCAGATCGCTTCGTCGAGGCCTTCGGTGCCGACGACTACGTTCAGGCGCTGCGGCATCGCCGCGAGGCCGGCTCCGGGGCGTCGCCGCTGTCGCTGTACGCCCACATCCCGTTCTGCGAGTCGCTGTGCTACTACTGCGCCTGCAACAAGATCGTCACCCGGCACCACGAATGGGGCCGGCAGTATCTGTCGTACCTGGCGCGCGAAGTCGAGTTGCAGGTCGCGCAGCTCGGCCGCAATGCCACCGTGGCCCAGCTGCACCTGGGCGGCGGTTCCCCGACATTCCTCGATGACGCGGAGCTCGGCGAGCTCATGGAACTGCTGCACCGGTCCTTCGCCTTCGTGCCCGGTGGCGAGCGCTCCATCGAGATCGATCCGCGCACGGTCGACAGGCAAAGGCTCGCCAACCTCGCGACGCTGGGCTTCAACCGCCTGAGCTTCGGCGTGCAGGACTTCGACCCGGCCGTGCAGCAGGCCGTGCACCGCATCCAGCCCGCATCGCAGGTCTTCGCGCTGATGGACGACGCGCGCTCGCTGGGCTTCGAATCGATCAACGTGGATCTGATCTACGGCCTTCCGCGCCAGAACGACGCCTCCTTCGGGCGCACGCTCGCGCAGGTCTGCGAGTTGCGGCCCGACCGCATCGCGCTTTACGCCTATGCGCATCTGCCGGAGCGCTTCAAGCCGCAGCGGCGCATTTGCGCCGACGAGTTGCCGGACGCCTCGGCGCGCGTGCGCATGCTGGCGGACGCCATCACGAAGCTCACCAGTGCGGGCTATGTCTACATCGGCATGGACCACTTCGCGCTGCCCGACGATCCGCTCGCCGTCGCGAAGCGGGAAGGGCGGCTGCATCGGGACTTCCAGGGTTACGGCACCCGGCCCGAGGGCGACCTGGTCGCGCTCGGCGTATCGGGCATCGGGCGCGTGGGCGCCACCTACAGCCAGAACGCCAAGAGCCTGGACGAGTACCGCGACCTGCTCGACCAGGGACGCCTGCCGGTGGTGCGCGGCCTTGCGCTGTCACGCGACGATCAACTGCGCCGCGAGGTGATCATGGCGCTGATGTGCCGGGGGCGGGTCGATTTCGATGCCATGGGCGAAGCCTTCGCGGTCGACTTCCGCCGCTACTTCGCCACCGAGTTCGCCGCGCTCGGGACACTGGTCGCCAGCGGCCTGGTGCGCCTGAGCGACCACGACCTCGTGGTGACCGAGCAGGGCTGGTTCCTCGTGCGCGCGGTCGCGATGGTGTTCGACCGGTACTGTCGCTCCAACCGCACGCGTTTCTCCCGCGTGGTCTGAACATGCAACTCGCGCTCGCCGGTGCCGCACTGCTCATGGGCCTTGCCGGCGGGCCGCACTGCGTGGCGATGTGCGGCGCCGCCTCTTCGGCGGTGATACGGATCGTGGCGCTCCCGGCCGCAGGGCAGGGCACCATGCCGGCGCTCGCTGCGCCCGGTGCCTTTCATCTGGGCCGCATCGCGAGCTACGCGGCGGCGGGTGCCGTCGCTGCCGCCAGCGTCGACAGCCTGGCGCTGGCCAGCGCGCAGGTCGCCGCACTGCGGCCGCTGTGGGTGTTGCTGCACGTCTTCGTGTTCGCCTGGGGCGCGATGCTGGCCGTCACGGGGCGGCAGCCGCTGTGGGCGCGGCGCATCGGCCGTTCGCTCGAATCGCGCCTTCGTCCGCATGCGGGCGGCACGGGGCTGGGCGTGCTTGCCGCCGGGCTGCTCTGGGTGGCGCTGCCCTGCGGGCTGCTCTATTCGGCGCTGATGCTGGCCGGGCTCGGCAGCAGCCCATTGCAGGGCGCAGCGCTCATGATGCTGTTCGCGCTCGGCGGCGGACTTTCGCTGTTGCTCGCGCCATGGCTCTGGCAGCGGCTGCGATGGACTGGCGGGGAGGCGCGCCAAGCCTGGGGCGCGCGGCTGGCCGGCGTCCTGCTGGCGGCGGTGGCGGTGCACGCGCTCTGGTCGGACCTTCTTCAGCAGATCGACGTCTGGTGCCGCTGAGGCGGTGGCTGCGGAGTCGGCTCAGCCGATGCTTTCCAGCAGCAGGGCCTGGAGGATGAAGCGCCGGTTGTCGGCCCGCGAGGTCGCTTCGCCAAGCAGTTCCGAAAGCTGGTCGGCCGCGTGGGCTTTCATTGCCGCGCCGTCGAAAACCGGAACGCCGGCGTGTTCGGCGATGCGTTGCACCAGCCCCGGGTCCAGCCCCTGGCATTCCACGGCTTCGTAGAGTTTGCCGAGCATGCGGGCAGTGTGCTGCACCTCCTGCAAGGGGCTGGAGGCAGACAGGCTCGAGCGCATCACGGCCACGTGCGCGCCCAGTTCCTCCGCTGCAAGGCGGAACAGCGCCTGCGCCTCGTCGGACTGCGCCTCGCAGAGCAATCCCAGGTTCTTGCCGCGCAGCAGGGGGCGCGTGGTTCCGCCGAGCGCCGCGCGTTGCAGGATGCGCGCCCGTGAGAGCAGGCTGGCCGCTCCCAACGGGGAAAGTTGGCGCTCGGCCTCGGGGCTGCGGACGGTGTTGGAAGGATGCATGGCAACGGTCAATGTATGACTTGCCAAGGTTAGGGATGCCGGCGGGCGGGTCTTTGATGCAGGTCAAGGCGCGGGGGCGATTGCGGCGCCGTGCGCGGGGCGCCCGCGGTTGATACAAACCGGACACACTGCATTGACCCAGTGTCACATTGGGATTCAAGCCATTGGTATTGCAGTTTCGATGGCTCCCTAGCATCGATTCATCGAAACGCGACAGACCACCAAGGAGTCTCGATGCTCAACACCACCCCCACGAACACCGCGCAGTTTTCCCCGAGCCTGACCCTGCCCGCCGGCAGCCGGGAATGCGCGGGCCGCAACACCATGGACACGCTGAAACTGCTGGGCGAGCAGCTCAAGCCGCAGCGGCGCGTGGTGCACACGGGGGACACGATCTACCAGGCGGGCGAGCGCTTCGGCAACCTCTACATCCTGAATTCGGGCTTCTTCAAGATCGTGAACCTCTCGGCCGACGGGCGCGAGCAGGTGGTGGGCCTGAAGTTCCGCGGCGACTGGCTGGGCTTCGACGGCATCGCCGGCGGACGCTATGCCTGTGACGCGGTGGCCATGGACACCGGCGAGATCTGGGTCGTTTCCTACGAGGCGCTGCTTGCGACCTGCGCCGTGCAGCCCGAGCTCCTCCAATTGCTGCACGCCGCGATGAGCCGCGAGATCGCCCATGACCGCGATTCGCTGATGTCCGTGTGCACGCTGCCGGCCGATGCCCGCGTGGCCGATTTCCTGCGCTACTGGGCGCAGACCCTGGCCGAGCGCGGAATGCGCGGCGACGAGATCACGCTGCGCATGACGCGCGCCGAGATAGGAAACTACCTGGGCATGACGCTCGAGAGCGTGAGCCGCGCGCTGTCGCGGCTGGCGAGGGACAACGTGATCGGCTTCGCGACGAAGGGGCGCCGCGACGTGCAGATCCCCGACGTGGGCGCACTCAGCGCTTTCGTGCAGCGCTGCCTCGCGCCCGCGCCGACCATGCTGCAGTAGGAAGAGCGCCGCGACCGGGCGTCAGATGTGCCCGGCCAGCACCTTCGCCATGGCGCGCGCCAGCTCGGCGCGCGAATAGGGCTTGCGCAGCAGCTCCCAGCTTTGCGGAACCTCGCGATCGGCGTCCAGCAGCTCCGAGGAGAACCCCGACATCAGCAGCACCGCCATCTGTGGAAAGCGCTGCTGCACTTCCGCCGCCAGCCGCGTGCCGCGCATGCCCGCGCCCAGCGCGATGTCGCTCAGCAGCAGGTCGAAGGGGCCTGCTCCCGCATCGAGGGCGGACAGGGCCTGGTCGGCGGTGGTGGCCGAGACCACTTCGCAGCCCAGCGCGGCCAGGAAGGCTTCGACCACCTTGCGGACTTCTGCGTCGTCCTCGACCAGCATCACCCGCAGTCCGGCGGGGAGTGCTTCGCTGCCCGGAAGCTCTTCCATGGCGACGGGTGCGTCCGACTCTTCTTCCTCCGGCTCCTGCTGCCGCGGCAGGTAGAGCGTGACCGTGGTGCCCAGGCCCACCTTGCTGTCGATCGACACGGCGCCGCGCGACTGGTTGACGAAGCCGTACACCGTGCTCAGGCCCAGGCCCGTGCCGCGCCCGGCTTCCTTCGTGGTGAAGAAAGGCTCGAAGGCGCGCTCCTTCACGTCGTCGGGCATGCCTGTGCCGCTGTCGGTGATGGAGATCGCGACGAAATGCGTGGTGCCGTCGCTGCCGGGATTGTTTTGCTCGTTGCGCAGGTCCGTCGGCAGCGCGTCGCAGATGCCGGTGCGAAAGCGCAGCGTGCCACCCTCGGGCATGGCGTCGCGTGCGTTGATAGCGATGTTGAGCAGCGCCGACTCCAGCTGGCCCGGATCGGCCATGACCAGCGGATGGCCAGGTGCCGTGTCGATCTCGATGCGGATGCGCTGGTCCAGCGTCCGGCGCAGCATGTCGGCCAGCGAGTGCAGAAGCGCATGCGTGTCCACGGCGGCGGGCTGCAGCACCTGCCGCCGCGAGAAAGCCAGCAGCTTGCCGGTGAGTTCCGCACCGCGCCGCGATGCCCGGGCGGCGGCAGCCAGCAGCCGCTGTCCGTGGCTGCTATGCGCCAGCTCCGGCAGTTCCTCGAGGACCTGCAGGTTGCCCTGGATGACGGTCAGCAGGTTGTTGAAGTCGTGCGCGATGCCGCCCGTGAGCTGGCCGACGCTCTCGAGCCGCTGCGCATGGTTGAGCGCCTCTTCCGTCTGCACGCGCTGCAGGCTGGTGGCGAGCAGGCTGGACAGCGACTCGAGAAAGCGCACCTCCTCATCCCCGAAGCGCCTGGATTCCCTGGAGCGCACCGACAGCATGCCGATCACGCGCCCCCGGTCCGACAGCGGCACGGCGAGCGCGCTGACCAGGCCGGCGTCGATGTAGGCCGCAGGCACGCGAAAGCGCGCTTCGTCGGCGTAGTCGGGCACCACGACGGGCCGGCCCTGCGAGAAGACGAAGCCCGGCGGAGTGTCCGGGCGGTTGGCGACGTGCGCGCCGATCTCCTCGCCCGGTACCAGCCCGACACCGCTGGCCACGCGGAATTCGAGGCGGTTGCTGTCGAGCAGCCAGACCATCGCCACCTCGACCTCCAGTGCCCGGGTGATGATCTCCGGCACGTGCTGCAGCACCGCCTGCAGGTCTCGCGTATCGACCGCCAGCCGCCCGAGCTGGGCCAGATGCTCGCTGTAGCGGGCGCGCTGCAGCGCCTGCTTCACGCGCGGGTAGGCGCCGATGTCGCGGATGGCGGCAACGACGAAGGGCAGGCCATGGCTCTGCAGGGGACTGAGGGCGATCTCCACCATCACTTCGCTGCCGTCCTTGCGCTTGGCCGCCAGTTCCATGTGCGTGCCCATGGGGCGAGGGCGCGGAGCACGACCGTAGGCCTCGCGGTACGAGGCATGGCGCGGGCGGATGCTGTCCGGTACCAGCTCCTCGACGTTCAGCCCGAGCAGTTCGCCCTCCGGGTAGCCCAGCAGCGCGGCCGCCGAGGGGGTGGCGAGCATGATGCTGCCGGACTGGTCCACGAGCAGCAGCGAATCGGGATAGGCCACGAAGAGCGAACGGAAGACGCTGCTTTCGTCGATGCCCGAGGGCAGGCGCCGGATGGGCGCGCCGGGCGCCTCGGGCAGCGCAGGGGGGCTGTCCGAAGGGTCAGCCATGGGACACCGGCGGCACCAGCATGTAGCCCGCGCCTCGCACCGACCTGATGAGCTGCGGATCGTCCGCGTCCGACTCGATCTTCTTGCGCAGCCGGCCGACCTGCACGTCGATCGTGCGGTCGAAGGGCATGGCTTCGCGTCCGCGTGTCTGCTCCAGCAGGAAGTCGCGCGAAAGCACGCGACCTGGATGCAGGGTGAAGACGTGCAGCAGGTCGAACTCGCCGCCGGTCAGCACGACGCTCTCGCCCTGCGGGTTGCGAAGGCTGCGCGAGCCTGTGTCCAGTTGCCAGCCTGCAAAGCGCAGCTTGCCGGCAGACGCCGGCTGATTCGCTACAGGTGCCGGCGTGGCAGGCGCCAGCCGCCTGAGCACGGCCTTCACGCGGGCCACCAGCTCGCGCAGGTCGAAAGGCTTGGTGACGTAGTCGTCCGCTCCCACCTCCAGGCCCACCACCTTGTCGACCGCGTCGCCGCGCCCGGTGACGATGATGAGGCCGCAGCGCCAGCTCTCGCGCATGCGGCGGGCGATGGTGAATCCGTCTTCGCCGGGCAGTCCGAGGTCGAGCAGCACGAGGTCGGCGGGGTCGGTTTCCATCAGCGCCGTGAGAGCCCGCCCCTCATGCACCTGGCTGACGCGGAAGCCATGCCCCTGCAGGTAGCCGGCCAGCAGTTCGGTGATGTCGGGTTCGTCGTCGAGAACCGCGATGTGGGGTGTGTTTTTCATGCGCTGGCGAGGAAATTCAGCACGAGTTTCCTGGGTGTTCCGGTCTCGCTTGAGCGTAGCACGCACCGTGCGCCGAAGCACCTGCAACAAGCCATCCGCCGCCCGCCATGCTGCCCGGCAACGGCGAGACCGCATTGACCTGCATCAAAGTCCGCGACCCGTGCCGTCAGCAGAATCGCCGGCACTGTTCAAGAGGTATGAATGCAATCCCTGCTTTACTCCGGCGTCCTGGATCTTCCGTGGTGGGGCGTGCTGCTGGCCGCGCTCGCGCTCACGCACGTCACCATCGCGTCCGTCACCATCTTCCTGCACCGCCACCAGGCGCACCGCGCGCTCGAGTTGCACCCCGCGGCGAGCCACTTCTTCCGCTTCTGGCTCTGGCTGACCACCGGCATGGTGACCCGGGAGTGGGCCGCGGTGCACCGCAAGCATCACGCGAAGTGCGAGACCCCCGAAGACCCGCACAGCCCGCAGGTGCACGGGCTCAACCGCGTGCTGTGGGGCGGGGTGTTCTATTACATGCGCGAGGCGCGGCACGCCGAGACCCTGGAACGCTACGGCCACGGCACGCCCGACGACTGGCTGGAGCGGCATCTCTACTCGAAGCACAAGATCCTGGGCATCGTGCTGATGGGCGTCGTGGACATGGCGCTCTTCGGCGCCGTGCCGGGCGCGCTGGTGCTGCTCGTGCAGATCGCGTGGATCCCGTTCTGGGCGGCCGGCGTGGTCAACGGCATCGGCCACTACTGGGGCTACCGCAACTGGCCGGCCCGCGACGCCAGCACGAACATCTTTCCGGTCGGCATCCTGATCGGCGGGGAGGAACTGCACAACAACCACCATGCCTTTCCGGCCTCGGCGAAGCTTTCGAGCAAGTGGTTCGAGTTCGACATCGGCTGGCTCTACATCCGCACGCTGCAGGCGCTGGGCCTGGCCCGCGTGAAGCACGTGGCGCCCACGCCGCGCCTGGTCGCGCCCAAGGCGAACGTCGACCTGGCCACGGTGCAGGCGATCATCCGCTGCCATTACGACGTGCTGTCGAACTACACGCGCTCGCTGAAGAAAGCCTGCGTGGCCGAGCTCGGCCGACTGCGCGGCATTTCGCCGGAGGCCGCGCGCGCCCTGAAGGCCGTCAAGCCCTGGCTCGGCAAGGACCAGGGCCTGCTCGGGCCCTCGCGGCAGCGACAGGTGATGCAGGCGCTGAAGGCCTCGCACGCGCTGGCCACGATGTATTCGATGCGCGGCGAGTTGACCGCACTGTGGAGCCGTTCCACCGCCACGGGCGAACAGCTCGCCAGGCAGTTGCAGGACTGGTGCCAACGCGCGGAGGCGAGCGGCATCGCGCCGCTGGCGGATTTTTCGCGCCGGCTGCGCTCCTATGCCTGACTGGCCGGGGAGGGCGACACGCGCATTCCTTGTGCCATATCAAGGGAGGTGCGCCCCACGGCGCATAAGGTATTCACGTCACCCTTTTCCGAGGTAGCCCATATGTCCAAGGACAGCTTCTCTACAACCACATCCACGACCCCGGTCTGCGTCGCTGGCGGCAGCCTCCAGGCCCTGCTGGACTGGGAGGTTGCCGTCGCCAGGAGCATGCTCCTCGTGCAGCGCCAGCAGCTGGAAATGATGTTCGCCTGGCAGCGCTCGGCCACCGCCGTACTGTGCGAATTCCGGGACCAGTGGGTCTGCCGCTTCGGCGGCGGCGTGCCGCTGGACGGCTAGGCGCCGAGGCAATCCGCCCGTAATTCCTTTCCGGCGCCGGGACGCGGCGCGCCAGTTCGCGAGGAGTCCATTCATGAACTACAGAACCATCCTTGTGCACCTGGACCATTCGGACCGCAGCCCCGTGCGCGGCGCGGTGGCGGCCCGGTGGGCGCGGGCGCAAGAGGCCCATCTGGTCGGCCTCGTTCCCACGGGCCTGCATGACGGCGTGATTCCCGCCGATGCCATCGCCACCGGCATGAGCGACTACATCGCCGAGTCGGCCGACTACCTGCGCCGTCGCGCCGAGGCCATCGCGCGCGAGTTCCGGGCGGGCATCGCGGCCTCGGGCCCCCTGTCGTACGAGGTGCGGCTGGCCGACGGCGCCACGGTGGATGCGGTCGCAAGGCACGGCCGCGCGAGCGATCTCGTCGTGCTCGGGCAGGACGACGATTCGACCCGGAAGGACACCACGGTTCGCGCGCTCGCCGAGCAGGTGCTGATGGAAGCAGGGCGCCCGGTGCTGGTCGTGCCCTCAGCCGGCGATGCGTTCGAACGGGTGCCGAAGGACGCCATCGTGGCCTGGGACGGCTCGCGCGAGGCGGCCGTGGCCCTGCGGGCTGCGCTGCCGGCGCTGCGCAACGGCGTGCGCGTGACGCTCGTGTCGCTGCGCCATCCCCGCGGCGAAGACGACGCGCGGCGGCTGCTGGTGCCGGACATGATCCAGTACCTGTTGCGGCATGGCGTGAATGCGCGCGCCGAGTCCGGCGTGACCGAGGCCAGCTTCGCGGACGCGCTGTTGTCACGGGTGTCGGAACTGGGCGCGGATCTTCTGGTGATGGGCGGCTACGGCCATTCGCGATTGCGCGAGCGGATCATGGGCGGCGTCACCCGGCAGATCTTCTCGCAGATGACGGTGCCGGTCCTGATGGCGCATTGACGCGCGGCCGGCTCCCGTCAAAGGGCCTCACTGGCTCGCAAGCTCCCCGCTGGGCAGCGCGAAGCGCTCGTGCTCGGTCTTCGCGCTCTCGGGCGCGCGCACCAAGAGCACCGGCACGGGTGACATGCGCAGGATGTGTTCGGCGCTGCTGCCCATCACCCAGCGGCCGATTCCACGGCGCCCGTGCGTGCCGATCACGATCAGGTCGGCCTTCCAGGACTGCGCCTCGGCGATGACCTGGTCGTGGACGGTGCCCCTGAAGCTGTCGAGCAGCACGACGTCGGTTTCGACGCCCTCCCGGGCTGCCATGGCACGGCCGTCCTCGAGCAGCTTGCGCGCATTGCCGCGCAGTTCTTCCAGCCAGCTGCCGGCATAGCCAGCGTAGGCGTCCATCGACAGCGCGAACGACAGCTCGTCGATGACGTGCGCCAGCCGCAGGCGTGCGCCCGTGAGCTTCGCGAGATGAATGGCTTCCGCCAGGCCGCGGCTGGCAGTGGAACTGCCGTCGACGGGAACAAGAATTCGCTGGTACATGGCACGACTCCGGAAGGTTGAAAGAGTCGGTCCAGTATCCGGACGGGCGCCTCGCACGGCTTGATATCGATCAAAACGCGCAGCTCCCCGGCAGGAGCGGCCTTGATCTGGAACAAGCCCGCGAGCGAAGAAAGCGCGACCCTCGGGGCATGCACAGGAAGACTCTCATGCCCCACGCCACCATCCGCATCATCCGCCAGGAGCACGCCGCGCTCGCCGCCATGCTCCGGTCCATCGTCATGCTGCTCGAACAGCACCGCAAGAAGGGCACGCTGCCCGACTTCGCGACGCTCAGGGCCATGCTCTTCTACGTGGACGAGTTTCCCGAGAAGCGCCACCACCGCAAGGAGACCGAGCTGCTGTTTCCCAGGCTGCGCGCCCGCACGCCGATCTCGCGCGAGCTGCTGGACAGGCTCGACAGCGACCATGCCAAGGGCGAACGCCGGATCCGCAACGTGGAGCACGCGCTGCTGGCCTTCGAGATGCTCGGCGATCCGCGGCGCGAGGAGTTCGAAAGAACCGTCGGCGAGTACGTCGATTTCTATCTCGACCACATGGCGCTGGAGGAGCGAGAGATCCTGCCGCTGGCCGAGCGGGTGCTGACCGAGGACGACTGGCGCGACCTGGACAACGCCTTCTCGCAGAACCGCGATCCGATGACCGGGCACGTGCCCGATCTCGAATACAACGCGCTCTTCACGCGCATCGTCAACATCGTTCCAGCTCCCATTGGGCTGGGGCCGGCGCTCTGAGTTGCCGGCAGCGTGCGCCGCCCGGCCAAGAGGGCTTCAGCTCGATTGCGGCGACAGCGTCACGGGGCGCACCACGGCCTGTGGGCCCTCCGCTTCGCGCACGGCGTTGCCGAAGGCCTGCAGCCGCGCCGCGCAGCTGCCGTCGTCCACCTCGCGCATCGTGACCGAGGAACTCAGGATCGGCGCGCGGCCGAGAATCCTTGCGATCTCGGCGGCCGCGTTCGGCGCTCCCTGTCCGCCCATCACCGAGAGCACGGCGACATCGGGAAGCCGGGCGCGCTGGCGTGCGACGAAGCTGCGCATGGGGCCGGCGAGCTGCAGCATCCAGATCGGCGACACCAGCACCACGGCGTCGAAGTCGCCCGGCGGCGGGCCGTCGTAGCGGATGGCTGGCTCGCGGCGCAGCAGGGAGTCGATCACGCAGCGCAGGCTGCCCAGGCCGCCCGCGCGAGGCCGCGTCTCGGTGATGTTCGCGAGCTGCCAGTTCTGCTGGCTGCACAGCAACTCCGCGACGCGGCGGGAAGTGCCGGTGTAGGAATAGACGATCACCAGGACGTTGTTCATGCTTGCCTCTGCTGCGTTCATGGAAACCCAATGTAGGCAGCGGGCGGGCCCGATGCCTTGCGCTGCATCAAGGGCCGGTGCGGTGCGCGCGGCGACCATCCTTGCATCGGGGGAGTTCCCCGGCTGAAGGAACCATCATGAAAATCCTGCTTGCCGTCGACGGCAGCGACTACACGGACCGCATGCTGTCCTACCTGGCCGCGCACAAGGAATGGTCGGGCGCGGGCCACGACTTCACCGTCTTCCACGTGGTACTGCCCGTGCCGCATCGCGCCGCGGCTTTCGCGGGACCGGAGATCGTGCACGGCTACTACGAGGACGATGCGCGGATGGTGCTCGAACCTGTGCGCGGCCTGCTTTCCAGGAACGGCATCGAGGCGCGCTTCGAACACCGCATCGGACATCCTGCCGAGGAGATCGCCGCGTTTGCGCAGAAGGGGAAGTTCGACCTGGTGATCATGGGCTCGAGGGGCCACGGTGCCCTGACGAACCTGGTGCTGGGCTCGGTAGCCAACAAGGTCCTGGCCGCGTGCACGGTGCCGGTACTGCTGGTGCGCTGATGAAGACCGCCGCCTTCGCGCAAGGCGTGGCCGCACTGGCCCTCGGCGCATTCGCGCTCGCGGGCGGAACGAACGCCTGGCCGCAGGCGCGCTCCTGCATGGAACGTAGTCAGCCGGCATCGCAGGCCGTCGACTTCGCGGCCGCCGCCGCGCGGCAGTCGCCCGCGGTGGTGAGCATCATGGTCACGGAAGGCAGCGGCGACCGGCCCGCCATCGGCGACGTGCGACCCTCCATGCCATGGGATCGGGTGTGGGCGCGCGGCTTCGCCTCGGGCTTCATCATCGGCAGCGACGGATACATCCTGACCAGCGCCCATGCGGTGACCGGCGCCCGGGCGATCTCCATCGTCACCGCCGACCAGCGCCGCTTCGATGCCGAGGTGGCAGGAGTGGACCGCCTCAGCGATGTCGCGCTGCTGAAGGTCGCGGCTTCAGGCCTGCCGGTCATCGTTCCGCGCCGCGGCGGCGAGCTGTGCCCCGGCGAGCGCGTTGCCGCCATGGGCGCGCCTTTCGGCTTCGAGCGCAGCGTGACCGCCGGTGTGGTGAGCGCCAATCCGCGCTACATGCCTGGAGGAAGCGGCGTGCCGCTGATCCAGAGTGACGTGGCGCTCAACCCAGGCAACTCGGGCGGGCCGCTGTTCGACGAACGGGGCGAGGTGGTGGGAATGAACTCGATGATCTATTCGCCCGGCGGCGGATATTTCGGCATGTCGTTCAGCCTGCCCATCGATACCGCGATGCGTGTCGCGGATGAACTCCGCGCGACCGGCCACGTGAGGCGAGGGCACATCGGCGCCCGCACCCAGCCCCTGACGGCCGAGCTGGCACCGGCCTTCGGCCTTGCCTCCACTCAGGGAGCGCTGATCGTGCGGGTCGACCCGGACAGCCCGGCCGCGGAGGCGGGGCTTCGCAGCGGCGACGTGGTGCTGGCCGCCGGAGGCGACACCGCGATGAGCTACGCCGACATACAGAATCGCGTGGCCGCTGCCCGCGCGGGCAGCCGGATCGCGCTGAAGATCTGGCGCCACAAGGCGCCGTTGACGGTGCAGGTGGGCGTGCTCGAGAACCCGCCCGATGTCTCGCCTCGTACGGCCGCGCGCGCCGCCGCGCAGCAGGAAACGCGCTTCGGGCTCGAACTCATCGAGCGCAAGGGCGTGCTGGGCATCAGCCTGCCGTCCCCGGGGCTGTATGTGCAATCGGTCTCCGGTTCGGCCCAGATGGCGGGGCTGCGATACGGCGACATGCTGATCGCGGTCAACGACGTGGAGGTGGCCAGCCTGGCGGACTTCGACACGGTGATCCGCTCCATCGCGGAGAGCGACACGGTTGCGCTGCTCGTCGTGCGTGGCTCGGCTCGAAGCTACGTGCCGATCCTCCCGCGCAGTGCCGCGCGCGCTCCGGTGGCGCGGCACGCAAGCGAGGCGGCCGCGCCTGTGCCCTGAGGCTTTCGCGATGGAAAAGACGAGCAGCTGCGGCGTTCTGGTGTTTGACATGGCAGGGCAGTTGCTGCTGTGCCACGCGAGCGACAGCCGCTACTGGGACATTCCCAAGGGCGCCGCCGAAGGGCAGGAGGAGGGCGCGCAAGCGGCTGCGCGCGAGGCGGCCGAGGAGTGCGGTCTCCGCCTGTCACCGGAGCAACTGCGGGAACTGGGGCTCTTCCCCTATCGCAAGGGCAAGGATCTCCGGCTCTTCGCGGCGCTGGTGCGGCCCTTCGAGGCGAAGAGCTGCGTGTGTTCCAGCTTCTACACCGACCGCCATGGACGGCGGCGTCCCGAGATGGACGCGTTCCGCTGGGCCACCTTCGAGCAGTTGCCACGGCTCTGTGCGCCCAGCCTTGCCGCGGTGCTGACGCAGGCGTTGTCACTGGCAGCCATCCACGGGCAATTGCTCTACGAAGTGGGGCCGTTCGATGTTGCACCCGGGCCGCACGGCTTTCGCGCAGTTGATCCTGCGCAAAGCCGCGCGCAGCCGGCCGCTCAAGAATGACCGCAGGCCGTTCCCGAAAAACCATCACGAGGTCGCTCCATGAACATCACCTTGAACGCAGCCCTGCGAATCCTGGGGTTCTGCATCGCAACGCTGCTGGCAACTGGTGTCCTCGTGCTGGCGGGTTTGAATGAGCGGAATTCTTCGCCGAACGGCCTGGAAACCATCTCGCACACAACGAAAGACTCACGATGAAGTCCAACCGCAGAACTTTCATGCTCACGCTTGCCGCAACGGGGGCGGCCGTTACCGCCACCGGCTCTTTCGCACAGGCTCGGCTCGATGAAAAAGACCCGCAGGCCGTGGCCTTGAGCTATGTAGCCGACTCGGCGAAAGCCGACGTGAAGAAGTTCCCGAAGCATGACAACGCGCAGCTGTGCAACGGCTGTGCACTTTGGCAATCCAAGCCGACGGATGCGCAAGGCAACTGCGCACTGTTTGCCGGCAAGCAAGTCAACGCCAAAGGCTGGTGCAGCGCTTGGGCCAGGAAGGTCTAGCGGACCGATTTCGCCAGCTTCAGGCGCATGGCGCGTGCGAATGAGGAGAGGCCGGCCAAGCGCGGCTATCGACTTGCGACCGCGCGGCTCTCGCTGGGCTCCCAGCCGCCGCCCAGTGCCTTGAAGGCCGTGACCGCGGCACGTGCCGCTTCGGTCTGCGCCTGGGCTTTCGCATCGGAGGCGCGCAGCAGGCTGTCGTCGGCCTGCAGTACTTCGATCAGGCTCACCACACCGTGCTGGTAGGCCGCAAAGGAAGCGCTGCGCGCGCGGCCCAGCGAGCCCACGCCCTGGGCCAGCACCCTGGCTTGTTCTTCGCGCTTCACGAGGGCCGAAAGGGCGTTCTCGACATCCTCGGTGGCGCGCAGCACGGCCAGCCGATATGCGCCGAGCAGTTCCGCGTCCTGGCCCTTGGCAAGATCGATCTGCGCGTCGATGCGGCCGAAATCGAAGAGGCGCCAGCGCAGGCCCAGCACTGCAGCCGCCTGGCTGGCGCCGCCGGTGAAAAGATTGCCGCTCGCCACGGACGTCGCGCTGCCCAGCATGCCGCTCAGGGACAGCTTGGGGTAGTACTCGGCGACAGCCACGCCGATACGGGCGTTCGACGCGGCGAGACGGCGCTCGGCCGCAATCAGGTCGGGGCGTCGCCTGAGCAGGTCGCCGGGTGTGCCCGAGTCATGGATCTGCGGCGCGACGGGAATGGCGCCGGCCTCGGCCAATTCGGCACGGTGCGTGCCCGGCGAGGCGCCCAGCATCACATGCAGCGCGTTCATCGCTGTGTCCAGGCCTGCCTCCAGAACCGGGACGGAGGCCTGGACCTGGGCCAGAGCACCTTCGGCCTGCCGCACCTGGAGTTCGGCGGCCAGCCCCTTGCCATAGAGAAGATTGACCGTGGACAGCAGCTGCTGCTGCGTCTGCACCTGCCGGCGCGCCACGCCGAGGCGCGTCTGAAGGCCGCGGATGCTGATGTAGATATCGGCGGTCTGGGCCGCCACTGCCAACCGCGTGGCGGCGGCCGAGGCCTCCGAGGCCTGGTATTCGGCGAGCGCCGCTTCGCGTCCGCGGCGCAAGCCTCCGAACAGGTCCACTTCCCAGCTCGCACCTAGATTGGCTTCGTAGGCGCTGCCGTAGCGGTCGAGGCCAGGCCTCGAGTTCAGCACCTGTCCCAGCGGCGTTTCAACGGACTGGTGGGCCCGGGCTGCCTGTGCGCTGACGTTACCCGAAGGCAGCAGGGCGGCATTCGCCGCGCCCAACGCAGCACGCGCCTGCGCGACGCGCGCGGATGCCTGGGCGAGATCGAGGTTCTGCGCAAGCGCGAGCGTGACGAAACCAGCCAGCTGTGGATCGCCGAAGCCGGTCCACCAGGCGCGGAGATCGGCGCTGCCCGCGGCGGTCCGTTGCTCGAGGCCCTGCCAGCCCCGGTACTGCTGCGGCATCGCCATGTCGGGCCGTGCGTAGTCGGGGCCGACCGCGCAACCTGCAAGAAGGCCGGTCGCAATGAGCGGAACAAGGATGCGCTGGAGCATGGTGTTCTTCCTGAGCGGGAGAGGAAACGTCGATTGGGCGGTGACTATATATCAAAATGGTCACTCGTTGTTCAATCATTCGGCGCGCGGTAAGCTGTCAGGCATGAGCAAAGAAATCTCCTCTGCCGGCGTGGCGCGCGGGCCGGTCGACCATGACGTGCGCGACCAGATCGTTGCTGCGGCGACCGAGCACTTCAGCCGGTACGGGTATGAAAAGACGACCGTTTCCGATCTCGCCAAAGCCATCGGCTTTTCCAAGGCGTACATCTACAAGTTCTTCGAGTCCAAGCAGGCCATCGGCGAAATGATCTGCGCAAACTGCCTGAGCGAGATCCACGCCGAGGTACGGGCTGCGGTCGAGGGGGCAGATCGTCCTGCGGAGAAGCTGCGCCGGATGTTCAAGTCGGTGGTCGAGGCGAGCCTTCGTCTGTTCTCCGAGGATCGCAAGCTCTACGAAATCGCGAGCTCCGCCGCCACCGAGCGCTGGCAGGTGGCGTTTGCACACGAAGCGCACATCCGGCAATTGCTTCAGGACATCCTGCGCGAAGGCCGGGAGACGGGGGAGTTCGAGCGCAAGACGCCGATCGATGAGGCAGTCTCGGCCATCTACCTCGTCATGCACCCCTACATCAATCCGCTGCTGCTGCAGTACAGCTTCGACCACACGGCTGAAGCGCCCGCCCAACTGTCCAGCCTGGTGCTGCGCAGCCTGTCTCCGTGAGGCCGATTTGTCTGTGACTGTTGACTGAATTAGTCACAAGTATCAGAATGCGGGTCCTGATCATTTCGATACCGGGACCCTCATGCCTTGGCGCCGCCTTGCTATCTCCATCGTCACCTGTGCATTGCCGCTCGCGCTGGTCGCCTGCGGCGAGAAGGCGCCTCCCGACCCTCGAACCCAGGCGCCGCAGGTTCGCGTCGCGGTCGTCGAAGGCGCCGGCGCCGCGTCGCGTGCGTTCACGGGCACCGTAGCCGCCCGGATCCAGAGCGACCTGGCCTTCCGGGTCTCGGGCAAGGTCCTGCAGCGGCTGGTGGACACAGGGCAGGGCGTCAGGCGCGGCCAGGTGCTCATGCGCATCGACCCCATCGACCTGAAGCTTGCGGCCCATGCGCAGCAGGAGGCGGTCGCCGCGGCACGGGCGCGCTTGCAGCAAGCAGCGCAGGACGAGGTCCGCTACCGCGATCTGCGCGGCACCGGTGCGATCTCGGCATCGGCCTACGACCAGGTCAAGGCGGCCGCGGACACGGCCAAGGCTCAGGTCAGCGCGGCCGAGGCCCAGGCTGATGTCGCGCGCAATGCGAGCGGCTATGCCGAACTCGTGGCCGACGGCGACGGGGTGGTCATGGAAACGCTGGCCGAGCCCGGTCAGGTCGTGAGCGCTGGTCAGACGGTGGTTCGTGTGGCCCGCGCCGGCCCGCGCGAAGCCGTGGTCCAGTTGCCGGAAACCCTGCGCCCCGCGGTCGGGTCCGTGGGGCAGGCCACGCTCTTCGGCAGGGAGGGCGTGAGCGTGGCGACCACGCTGCGGCAGCTCTCGGAGGCCGCGGACCGGCAGACGCGCACCTTCGAGGCGCGCTATGTGCTCAAGGGCGAGCTCGCCGATGCGCCGTTGGGTGCGACGGTCACCATCCGGATTCCTCAGGGCCTTCCCTCCGCGTCGGGAGGACTGCAGGTACCGATCGGCGCGCTCTTCGACGCCGGCAAGGGGCCGGGGGTGTGGCTCGTCAGTGGCGAGCCGGCCAGGGTCAACTGGCGGCCGGTCGTGGTCGAACGCCTGGATGAAGATGGCGCGCGCGTTACCGGGTCGCTCCAGCAGGGCGACCGGATCGTCGCGCTCGGGGCGCATCTGCTGCGCGAGGGCGAGCAGGTACGGGTGGCCGACCAGGCGGGCGCCACCGCGGCGCGCGGAGTCCGCCCGTGAGCGCAGGCCGTTTCAACCTCTCGGCGCTCGCGGTGCGCGAGCGCTCGGTCACCTTGTTCCTGATCTGCCTGATCTCGCTGGCGGGCCTGGTTTCGTTCTTCAAGCTGGGCCGGGCGGAAGACCCGGCCTTCACCATCAAGGTGATGACCATCGTCACCGCGTGGCCCGGCGCGACCGCGCAGGAAATGCAGGACCAGGTTGCCGAGAAGCTCGAAAAGCGGCTGCAGGAACTGCGCTACTACGACCGCGCCGAGACCTACACCCGGCCCGGCCTGGCCTTCACGACGCTGACCCTGCTCGACAGCACACCGCCTTCGCAGGTGCAGGAGCAGTTCTACCAGGCCCGCAAGAAGGTCGGCGACGAGGCGGGCAACCTGCCTGTGGGCGTGATCGGACCGATGCTCAACGACGAGTACGCGGACGTCACCTTCGCGCTGTACGCCCTCAAGGCGAAGGGCGAGGCGCAGCGCCTGCTGGTGCGCGACGCCGAGACGCTGCGCCAGCGCCTGCTGCATGTGCCGGGCGTGAAGAAGGTCAACATCGCCGGTGAGCAGTCCGAGCGCATCTATGTCGAGTTCTCGCACGAGCGCCTGGCGACCCTGGGCGTCAGTGCGCAGGACGTCTTCGCGGCGCTCAACGGCCAGAATGCCCTGACGCCGGCGGGGTCCGTGGAAACGAAGGGCCCCCAGGTGTTCATCCGCCTGGACGGGCCGTTCGACGAGCTGCGCAAGATCCGCGACACGCCGGTCACCTCGCAAGGCCGCACCCTGAAGCTGTCGGACATCGCCGAGGTCAAGCGGGGCTATGAAGACCCGGCGAGCTTCATGATCCGCAACGGCGGCGAGCCGGCCCTGCTGCTGGGGGTGGTCATGCGGGAAGGCTGGAACGGGCTCGACCTGGGCAAGGCGCTGGAGCGCGAGGTGGGAGCGATCAATGCCGAGCAGCCGCTGGGCATGAGCCTGACCAAGGTCACGGACCAGGCCGTCAACATCAGCGCCGCGGTCGATGAGTTCATGGTCAAGTTCTTCGCCGCGCTGCTGGTGGTCATGCTCGTGAGCTTCCTGAGCATGGGCTGGCGCGCAGGCCTCGTCGTCGCCGCCGCAGTGCCGCTGACGCTGGCGATCGTCTTCGTGGTGATGGCTGCTACGGGCAAGGACTTCGATCGCATCACGCTCGGCTCCCTGATCCTCGCGCTGGGCCTGCTGGTGGACGACGCGATCATCGCCATCGAGATGATGGTGGTGAAGATGGAGGAGGGCTACAGCCGCGTCGCCGCCTCCGCCTATGCCTGGAGCCACACGGCCGCGCCGATGCTTTCGGGCACGCTGGTCACGGCCGTCGGCTTCATGCCGAACGGCTTCGCGCCATCAAGCGCAGGGGAATACACCAGCAACATGTTCTGGATCGTCGGCATCGCGCTGATCGCGTCCTGGGTGGTCGCGGTGGTCTTCACGCCCTATCTCGGTGTCAAGTTGCTGCCCGATTTCAAGAAGATCGAGGGCGGCCATACCGCGATCTACGGCACGCCGCGCTACAACCGGCTGCGCGGGATGCTCGGCCGCGTCATCGCACGCAAATGGGCGGTGGCCGGTGCGGTGGTCGGCCTTCTCGTGGCGGCGGTCCTCGGCATGGGCCTTGTCAAGAAACAGTTCTTCCCGATCTCGGACCGGCCCGAAGTCCTGGTGGAGGTGCAGATGCCCTATGGCACCTCGATCACTCGCACCAGCGAGGCGACGGCGAAGGTGGAGGCGTGGTTGGCCGGACAGAAGGAGGCCCACATCGTCACGTCCTATATCGGGCAGGGCGCACCGCGCTTCTTCTTCGCGATGGGCCCCGAGCTGCCCGATCCGTCGTTCTCCAAGATCGTGGTGCGCACCGACAGCCAGGAAGAGCGCGAGGCCTTGAAGCACCGGCTGCGCGAGGCCATCGCCGGCGGCCTGGCCTCCGAAGCCCGCGTGCGCGTCACCCAGTTGGTGTTCGGCCCGTATTCGCCGTTCCCCGTCGCCTACCGCGTCACGGGCCCGGACCCCGACAAGCTGCGCGACATCGCGGCGCAGGTACAGCAGGTGATGGATGCGAGTCCGATGATGCGCACGGTCAACACCGACTGGGGTGCGCGCACGCCCACGCTGCACTTCACCCTGCACCAGGACCGCCTGCAGGCCGTGGGACTGAGCTCCAGCGCGGTGGCGCAGCAGTTGCAGTTCTTCCTGAGCGGTGTGCCCGTCACCGCCGTGCGCGAGGATATCCGCACGGTGCAGGTGGTGGCGCGCTCGGCCGGCGCCAGTCGCCTCGACGCGTCGAGGATCGCCGACTTCACGCTGTCGGGTGCCAACGGGCAACGCATTCCGTTGTCGCAGGTGGGCGAAGTTGAGGTGCGCATGGAGGAACCCGTCATGCGCCGGCGCGACCGCGTGCCGACGATCACCGTGCACGGCGACATCGCCGACGGCCTGCAGCCGCCCGATGTGTCGACGGCCATCACCGCTCAGTTGCGCCCGGTCATGGACAAGCTGCCCCCCGGCTACCGTATCGACGAGGCCGGCTCCATCGAGGAATCGGGCAAGGCGACCAGGGCCATGCTGCCGCTGTTCCCCATCATGCTGGCGGCCACGCTGCTGATCATCATCTTCCAGGTGCGTTCGATCTCCGCGATGGTCATGGTCTTCCTGACGAGCCCGTTGGGGCTGATCGGCGTGGTGCCGACGCTGCTTGTCTTCCAGCAGCCCTTCGGCATCAATGCGCTGGTCGGCCTCGTGGCGCTCTCGGGCATCCTGATGCGCAACACGCTGATCCTGATCGGCCAGATCCACCACAACCAGCAGGACGGGCTCGATCCGTTCCACGCGGTCGTCGAGGCCACCGTGCAGCGTGCGCGACCGGTGATCCTGACCGCGCTGGCGGCGATCCTGGCGTTCATTCCGCTGACCCATTCCGTGTTCTGGGGGGCGCTCGCGTACACGCTGATCGGCGGCACCCTCGCGGGCACGGTCCTGACGCTGGTGTTCCTGCCGGCGATGTACTCCATCTGGTTCAGGATCAGGCCCGGCGACGCCGCAGCCGCTGCGCACTGACAACGCTTTCACCACTTGTTCAGATCGAAGGAAAACATCATGTCGAGTTCATCGGTTGTCGTCGTGACCGGCGCGTCATCGGGCATCGGGCGCGTTGCCGCGGAAATCTTCGTCGCGCGCGGCTGCCGGGTGTTCGGCACCGTGCGCGACCTGCGCAAGGCGCCCGTGGTGCCCGGTGTGGAGTTCGTCGAAATGGACGTCCGGGAGGAGGAGTCGGTGCAGGCCGGCATCGACTCCATCATCGAGCAGGGCCTGCGCATCGATGTGCTGGTCAACAACGCGGGACTGATGATGCTCGGCGCGGTCGAAGAGACGGCGACGGCAGAAGCCGCGGCGCTGTTCGACACCAATGTCTTCGGCGTGCTGCGCGTCACGCGCGCCGTGCTCCCCTCCATGCGCAAGCAGCATCGCGGGCGCATCGTCAATGTGAGCTCGCTGTTCGGCGTGATGCCGGCGCCCTACATGGGCATGTATGCGGCCGCCAAGCATGCGCTCGAGGGCCTTTCGGAGTCGCTGGACCACGAGGTGCGCCAGTTCGGCGTTCGCGTGACGCTGGTGCAGCCGGCGTTCACCCGGACCAACCTCGACATCAATGCGCCGCGTGCCAAGGCGCCGATCGCGGACTACGACCGCGAACGCGGCCTGGTCGAGCGCGCGGTGGCCGACAGCGTCAACAACGCGCCGCCGCCGCAGGGCGTGGCCAACACCATCGTGGAAGCGGCGCTCGGCCCCTGGCGCATGCGTTGCACGCCGCCCGGCGAGGCCTCGGTCCTGGCGAAGCTTCGCCGTTTCATGCCCGCGGGTCCGGTCGACGCGAGCTTGAGAAAAAAGCTCGGTCTCGCCTGATACATCGACCCGCCGGAGCCGGCCTGGCCGGTGTCTGGCACCGTCTTGCAAGGAAGGAGAGGCCTTGGACAGCTTGGAACTCTTGCGAACCTTCAACGAAGTCGCAGTGTCGGGCAGTTTCTCGCGCGCCGCGAAGCACCTCGAACTGTCCAGAGCCACCGTGAGCAAGTACGTCGCGAAGCTCGAGGGGCGCTTCGGTGTGCGACTGCTGAACAGGAACAGCCACGCCGTCAGCCTCACGGATGCCGGCGTGCTCTTGCTCGAGCGGAGCAAGCCCATGCTGGAGTTGGTGGAAGCAACCCGAGCGGAACTGCAGGATCGCGCGTTGACTCCGAGCGGCCGTTTGCGCATTTCCGCGCCCCACGGCATCGACCAGACCGAGTTGCCGGCGCTCTTCAACACCTTCCTGGGTCACTACCCCGATGCCAGCATCAGTCTCTTGCTGACCAATCGCCTTGTCGACCTGGCAGAGGAGGGGGTCGACATTGCGTTGCGCTTTGGGCCGATCGCGAACGAGAACCTGATCGTTCGCAAGTTGCTTCTGATGGGTTTGACCGTTTGCGCGGCCCCGATGTACTGGAAAAGCAGAGGAGTCCCCTCCCACCCCAGCGAACTCGCCAACCACGATGCGTTGATCAGTACCCACCTGAATCCATCGTCCAAGTGGCGCTTCCAGGTCGACGGCGAACCGTTGGAGATCGCGGTGCGTGGCCGGCTGGATGCCACCGAGGCCAGCCCGCTCATCCAGGCCGCACTGCAAGGCGCTGGCGTGCTGTACTTGCCGACGGTCATGCTGAAGCCCTATCTCGACAGCGGCCGGCTGGTTCCCGCGCTGTCGGATTTCGTGCGCAGTGACATGTGGCTTTCAGCCGTCTACCTGCAAAGACGCCACAGCACCGCGGCTCACCGGGCGTTCCTCGATTTCCTCGAAAGTCGGATCAAGGCCGGCAAGACCCTCCGTTGAGCTTGAACGCAGTGCCCGGCGCCGCCTTCATGGCGTTTCATGGGTGAGGTTCACGTTCCGCAGACGAGCGCCTCAAGAGTTCAAGCCAGCATCGATTGCTGGGCGAAGATGCCCGCCATCGCACCCTGCGACGATGCCTGGGTGACCGAGGGCAGGAAGGGCGTGGCGAGGTCGCCGGCGGCGTAGATGCCGGGCACGCTGGTCTGGCGGCGCTCGTCGACCTTCAGCACGATGCCGGTGGGCGTATCGGCCGTGGCGAGGCCCAATGCTTCATGCAGGCTTGCGGACGGCTTGTTGCGCGGGCTGGCGAACAGGACGTCGACCGCGACATTGCGGCCGCTATCGAGATTGACTGTGGCAATGCGGCCCTTGTGATGGGCGATATCGATGATCCGGCCGTCGACGACAGCGATGTTGCGATTCGCCAGATCGGCCCGGATATCGGGCGCAATGTCGCGACCGTCAGCGAAGACGGTCAACTTGTCGGTCCAATCGCGGAACAGCCTGGCCTGATTGTGCGACTGCGGGCCGGACCAGACGTGGCCCCAGTGCCGGTCGGCGACTTCGAAGCCGTCGCAATAGGGGCAGGGCACGATGGACGTGCCCCAGCTTTCGGCGAAGCCTGGGACGTCTGGCATCTGGTCGGCGACGCCGTAGCTCAGGATCACGCGGCGCGCTCCGAGGCTTTCGCCATCGGCAGTGAGAACGGAGAAATCGTCGATGACGCCGGAGACGTTGTCGGCCCGTGCATTGACCAGCTTGATCGCGGGATACCGCGCCAACTGCTGCCGCGCCTCGGCCAGGATGTCCAGCGGTGGCTTGTGATCATGGCCGAGCAGGCCATGCGAATGGCCGGCGAAGCGATTGCGCGGCAGACCGGTATCGAGAACGGTGACTTTGCGGCGCGCACGGCCGAGCTGCAGGGCCGCGGCGAGGCCGGCAAAGCTGCCGCCAATGATGATGACGTCATTCATGGTGATGGGTTCCGTGTGGGTCGGTTATTACTGGACTTTCAAGTACAGTAATGTGGAACATATATAGTAGACTGTCAAGTCCACTAAATATGCCCATGACCCGATCTCCAGTTCCTGCTCCGAAGCCTCAACGCGGGCGGCCGCGCGATCCTGAGCGCAGCCGGCGCATCCTGGAGGCGGCGCAGACGCACTTCGATCGACATGGTCTGGAGCGCGCCAGCGTGGATGCCATCGCTGCCGACGCGGGCGTCTCCAAGATGACCGTGTACAGCAACTTCGGCTCCAAGGAGGGGCTGTTCGAGGCGGTCGTGCGCGACAGGACGGTAGCCGTGATGGCTGGCTTCCCCGGGGCCGGGGCGCTGGACCCGAACCAGCCGGAGAAGGTGCTGCTGGTGATTGGGGAGCGGTTTCTCGCGCTGGCGCGCGGGGACGCCCTGGGCGCGTTGCGCGCCGTCTATGGCGTCGCGGGGGCGCAACCGGAGGTCTGTCGCGCGCTGTACAAGGAGGGT
This sequence comes from Variovorax sp. V15, assembly GCF_041154425.1. NCBI lineage: Bacteria > Pseudomonadati > Pseudomonadota > Betaproteobacteria > Burkholderiales > Comamonadaceae > Variovorax > Variovorax sp. V15. The sequence continues at coordinate 3,321,221 of NZ_AP028659.1, read as the reverse complement.
CCGGAGCGTGTGATGGACGAACTGGCTGCATATCTGCTTCTTGCCAGCTCGGCGGGCACGCTGAAGGTGCGGAATCCGCTCCAGGCAGCGGACCTGTTCCTGTCGATGTTCCTGGGCTCCGGCCACATCCGCGGAATGCTGAAGCTCGAGATGCCGGATACCCGGGAAAACAAGGCTCTTCTGCAAGAGGCTGTTCGGGTCTTCATGACGGCCTACGGCGCTTAGGCTCTACAGGGTAGCTTGCCGGCAATGGGGCAGAACTCCTGGTTGCCTCCCGCGCGCCTTATTTAACATAAGACACATTGTGTGAATATTATCCCGCGCGGGAGCTAGTTCGGCCATCGCCGCAGACGGCGGCATCCACTGCACGACTCAGCAGCAGCCGCGCCGAAGAAGAACCACGCTCACCACTTGCCGTCCTTGGGAACGGCCTTGGCCGCGCTGGCTTTCGCATTGGCGGCCGCGGCGATCATCGAGGCGGCTTCCGAGCGGTTTGCCTTGTTGGCGAAGTCGACGGCGGTCATGCCCAGTTGGTTCTTCATGGTCGTGTCGGCGCCTTCTTCAAGCAGCAGCTTCACGGCATCGTTGGAGCCGTACATGGCGGCCATCATCAGCGGCGTGGTGCCGTTGGGCGATTGCGCGTCGATGAAGGCGAAGTTCTCGAGCAGCGTCTTCATGATCGCGATCTGCCCGCTGGTGGCCGCGTAGTGCAGCGGCGTCCATCCGGTCTTGTTGACGGCAGCGTCGCGCTTGAGCAATTGGGCGACCACGTCCTGCTGGCCCTTGATCGCAGCGAGCATCAGCGGGGTTTCGTCCTTCGGACTGGCGATGTCCACGTCGGTCTGCGGCGCTTCGATCAGCACCTTGATCACCTTCGGCGAGGGCTCGCGCAGGGCGATCAGCAGGCCGGTCTGGCCGTGCTCGTCGCGCGTATTGGGGTCGAAGCCGCGCTGGATCAGGTTGCTGACGCCGCTGGCGTTGTCACCGCGAACGGCGCGGAAGAAGTCTTCGAACGACCCAGCATTCGCTGCAAAAGATGCAGCAATGACAACAAGATAGATAGATTTCTTGAAGTAGTTTTTCATGATTTGACTTCCCTGAACAATGCTTCGAAATTGTCGCTCGTGGCCTTGGCGATGGCCTCTACGGGCATCTGCCTGAGTTCGGCGATCTGCTGCGCCACATAGGGCACGTAAGACGGGTTGTTGGTCTTGCCGCGGTACGGCACCGGCGCGAGGTACGGGCTGTCGGTCTCGATCAGCATGCGGTCCAGCGGCACGAAGGCGGCCACGTCGCGCAGGTCCTGCGCTTTCTTGAAGGTCAGGATGCCGGAGAACGAGATGTAGAAGCCTAGGTCGAGCGCGGCGCGGGCCACCTCGGCGGTCTCGGTGAAGCAATGGAACACGCCGCCGGCAGCGCCGGGCGAGCCGTCTTCGCCCTCTTCCTTCAGGATCGCCAGCGTGTCCGCCGAGGCTTCGCGGGTGTGGATGATCAGCGGCTTGCGCGTCTGCTGGGCGGCGCGGATGTGCACACGGAAGCGGTCGCGCTGCCATTCCAGGTCGGAAATGCTGCGGCCGCCCTTGCGCTCTTCCATCTGGTAGTAGTCGAGGCCGGTCTCGCCGATGGCGACCACGCGCGGCCGCTGCGAAAGCCGAACCAGATCTTCGATCGAGGGCTCGGCGATGTCCTCGTTGTCGGGGTGCACGCCCACGCTGGCCCAGAAGTTGTCATAGCTGGCGGCCAAGGCCTGCACTTCGTCGAATTCCTCGAGCTTGGTGCAGATGCAAAGCGCCCGGTCGACCTGCGCCGCGGCCATGGCGGCGCGAATCTGCGGCATCTGGCCCGCGAATTCGGGAAAGGTGAGGTGGCAGTGGGAGTCTGTGAACATCGGAAATGGTGGGATGCGAGGCGCACCCCTTGTCTGGCCCGGACTGCCGGGTTTCGTATGGGAGGCAGGCGCCGTCGACCGAGTTCCGCGTCACGAGGACGGGGCGGAAAACTCAGATGGTCTGCGTGGGACGGTCGGAGGCCATCGAGCCGCCGAGTGCCGCCTCGATGCGCGCCTTCAGCTGGCGCGACTTCTCGTCGGAAGGAAAACGGATACCCACGCCCGGCGCCCGGTTGCCGGCGGCGCGCGGCGGCGTGATCCAGGCGACCTTGCCGGCCACCGGGTAGCGCTGCGGGTCTTCGGGCAGCGTCAGCAGCACGTAGACGTCGTCGCCGAGCCGGTATTCGCGCGTGGTCGGAATGAAGATGCCGCCCTCCGCGAACAGTGGGATGTAGGCCGCGTACAGCGCGCCCTTTTCCTTGATGGCGAGCTGAATGACGCTCGGCCGGGCGGGTGTGGAGGATGCTGCGGGTGCAGCGGATGCGGCAGGTTGGTTCATGGTCGGCGACGAGCGGCAGAGTTTAGGGTGGTTCGCGCTTCGCTCACAAGCGCTTCGAGCATGAGGCCGGCGTTGAACGGGTGCTCCGCGGTTCTCGCGGCGCTTGCGAGCGACTTCGACCAGCGCGCGAGCGCCAGCCGGGGCGGCGCCGCGGGCAGATCGGCGGCCTCGAAGAAACGGGGTGCGGCGCCGTTGCCGACGGCCATCAGGTCATGGCAGAGCTTCTGCAGCGCGCCGACAGCCTGCGCGGGCGCGTGATCGGCCAGCGCGCCGACGTCGCCGCGCACCATGGCCTTGGGCAGCAGTGCCCAGGCCTTGGGCGACTGTCCCGAGCGCGCGAGCTTCAGTGCATCGCTGGGCCGGCCACCGGCGGCGCGCAGCAAGGCGGCCGCGTCGGCGGCGGGCACGTCCTGCGCGGCGAGCCAGGCCTCGGCCTCGGCGGTTGCGGGCCATGGCAGCGTGAAACCCAGGCAGCGGCTGCGGATGGTCGGCAGCAGCTGCCACGCGGCCTCGCTGGCGAGCACGAAGCGCACGTCGCCCACGGGCTCCTCCAGCGTCTTCAGCAGCGCATTGGCCGTGATCGTGTTCATGCGCTCGGCCGGATACACCAGCACCACCTTGCCGCGGCCGCGCGCGCTGGTGCGCTGGGCGAAGCCGACCGCGTCGCGCATCGCCTCCACGCGGATCTCGCGGCTGGGCTTGCGCTTCTTGTCGTCGATGTCCGCCTGTGCCTTTTCGTCGAGCGGCCAGCCAAGCTCCTGCATCGCCACCTCGGGCATCAGCACGCAGAGGTCGGCATGCGTGCGCACCTCGATGGCATGGCAGCTCGGGCAATTGCCGCAGGCGGTGCCCTCCTCCGTCGGCTGCTCGCACAGCCAGGCGGACGCCAGTGCCAGCGCCAGCTCGTACTGGCCGATGCCCGACGGGCCCTGCAGCAGCCAGGCGTGGCCGCGCTGGCGCAGCAGCTCGGTCAGCGGCCGGCGCAGCCAGGGAGACAGTGCCTCGGCGCTCATCCGGCGTGACCTCCGGCCAGCACGTCACGCGCCCTCAGCTCGGACTCGATCTGCAGCCAGACCTGCTCGCGCGTCTGGCTGGCGTCGATGCGCACGAAGCGCTGCGCGTCGGCGCTTGCGCGGTCCGCATAGCCCTGGGCAACGCGGCGGAAGAACTCGACCGGTTGCGCCTCGAACTTGTCGGGCACGCGAGCACCAGCCAGCCGCTGTGCGGCGATCTCGGGAGCGAGGTCGAACCACAGCGTGATCCGTGGCTGCAACAGCTTCGTGCCACCCGCCTGCCCCTGGACCCATTGCTCGAGAGTCGACAACACGGCGTTGTCGAAACCGCGCCCCGCGCCCTGATAGGCGAAGGTGGCATCGGTGAACCGGTCGCAAAGCACCACATCGCCGCGCGCCAGTGCCGGGCGGATGACCTGGGCGATGTGGTCGCGCCGGGCTGCGAACACCAGCAGCGATTCGGTCAGCGGGTCCATCGGCTTCTCGAGGACCAGCCCACGCAGCGTTTCGGCCAATGGCGTGCCGCCGGGCTCGCGTGTGCGGACGACCGTGCGGCCCTGCGCCTTGAACAGCGCCTCCAGCGCGTCGAGATGGCTCGACTTGCCCGCGCCGTCGATGCCTTCCAGCGTCAGAAACAAGCCTTGGTCACTCATTGGGTCGTCGCCTTCGGTTTGGTGTCGCCGCCGCGCTGATAGCGGTTGACCGCGCGGTTGTGATCGTCGAGCGAACTGCTGAACTGGCTGGTGCCGTCGCCGCGAGACACGAAATACAGCGATTTGCTTTGCGCAGGCTGCACCGCCGCCAGCAGCGCCGCCTTGCCGGGCATGGAAATCGGCGTGGGCGGCAGGCCGCCGCGCGTGTAGGTGTTCCAGGGCGTGTCGGTCTGGAGGTCTTTCTTGCGCAGGTTGCCGTCGAAGGCGGTGCCCAGGCCGTAGATGACGGTCGGATCGGTCTGCAGCGGCATGCCGATGCGCAGGCGGTTGGAGAACACGGCCGCGATTTCCGCGCGGTCGTTGGCCTTGCCTGTCTCCTTTTCGACAATGCTGGCCAGAATAAGCGCCTCATCGGCCGATTTCAGCGGCAAGTCGGAGGCTCGGGCGGCCCAGGCAGCTTCCAGCTTCTTGTCCATGGCGCGCATCGCGCGCTGCAGCAGGGCGATGTCGGTCGAGCCCTTCGAGTAGGTGTATGTGTCCGGGAAGAAGCGCCCTTCCGGGTGCAGGCCGGGCTTGCCCAGCTTGGCCATGAGCGCCTCGTCGGTCATGCCCACGCTCTCGGGCTTGAGCTGATCGGCCTTGGCGAGCGCGGCGCGCACCTGGCGGATGTTCCAGCCTTCCACCAGCACCACGCTGCGGGTGGCTTCCTCGCCGCGCACCAGGATGTTGAGCAGCAGCTTGGGCGTGACGCCGCGCTCCAGTTCGTAGCTGCCGGCGCGCATCTGGCGGTCCTGCCCCGAGACGCGGAACCACAAATAGAGCAGTTGCGGCTGCACGTCGACGCCCGTGTCGGCCACAGCCTGGGCAATGCCGCGCGGCGTGGTGCCGGGCTCGACCGACAGGTCGACGCTGGGCGCAGGCAGCTTGAGCGGCTGATGCACCCACCAAAGGCCGGCGCCGCCGAGCGCAAGCACGGCCAGGGCGGCGAGCAGGAAGAGCGTGAGGAAGAAACTGCGCACGAGTCCGATGTGGGGATGACGGGGAAAAAGCCGGAGGCAATCAAAAAACGGTGCCCTTGCGAACCGAAGGGCTGGAGCCCCTGCCGCCTCGAAGGAACAGGCCCGGCCATGATAATTCAGCGATGACCACTGTCGTTCTCAATGGGGTGACCGCCCTCTCCCATCTCGGCGTGATCCGTGCCGAAGGTCCGGACGCCGCCAGCTTCCTCCACGGCCAGCTCACACAGGACTTCTCCCTGCTCGGAGCCTCCGACGCCCGCCTGGCCGCGCTGTGCACCGCCAAGGGCCGTGTGATCGCGAGTTTCATCGGCATCAAGCCGCAACCGGAGCTGATCCTGCTGGTGTGCAGCCGCGACATCCTTGCCGCCACGCTCAAGCGCCTGTCGATGTATGTGCTGCGCGCCAAGGCCAAGCTGAGCGACGCCACCGAGCAGTACGCGCTGTACGGCCTGGCCGGCACCGCCCTTACCGCCAACGGGCTCGACGCGGCGGCCCCGCCTGGCAAGCGCACGGCTGTCGGCGACGAAGTCAGCGCCGTGTCGCTCTACCCGGCCGACGGCGTGCCTCGCGCGCTCTGGATCGCGCCGGCCGGGCATGCCGCGCCCACGGGCCCGGCTCTGGACGACAACCTGTGGCAATGGAGCGAGGTGCGCAGCGGCATCGTGACGCTGACCACGCCCGTCATCGACGCCTTCGTGCCGCAGATGATCAATTACGAATCCGTGGGCGGCGTGAACTTCAAGAAGGGCTGCTATCCAGGCCAGGAAGTGGTCGCGCGAAGCCAGTTCCGCGGCACGCTGAAGCGGCGCACCTACCTCGTCCAGGCCGATGCGCCGGTGGCCGTGGGGCAGGAAGTGTTCGCCGCCGGCGACGCCGAGCAGCCGGTGGGCACCGTAGCGCAGGCCGCGCCGGCGCCCGATGGCGGCTGGTCCGCGCTGATCTCCATGCAGATCGCCGCGCTCGAGGCCGGTGGCCTGCGCGCCGGCGCGGCCGACGGCCCGGCGCTCACGGTCGAGCCGCTGCCCTACCCGCTGCTCGAAGACATCTGAGCCTGCGCACCCTTTAAACCCCCAACGCCCTCAAAGCGGGTGTTTGGCGCTGTCGAAAATCGACGGCGCCATTTTTTTGCGCGTCTCCTAACCCCGTTGCCGTTGCCGAGCCGTAGAAGCCGGCACCGATCAACTCCGGCAAGGAAACACCATGAAGCGCAGACTCTTTTCCACCGCCCTGGCCCTGAGCGCCGTGGCCTCGTCGTTCCCGGCCTGCGCGCAGACCTCGGAACGGCCCTACGTTCCCTCCACGCCGTCCAGCCGCATTGGCTCGCTGATGCAGATCAGTGTGGTCGACCGCGGCAGCGGCGCCGAACTGCCGATCTACCGTCATCGGGGCGAATACTGGGTGGCCGGCCGCCCCGGCGCGCGCTACGCCATCCGGGCGCGCAACGCGATGGGCGAGCGCATCATGGCCGTGATGTCCGTGGATGGCGTCAACGTGGTCACGGGCGAAACCGCTGGCGTCGGGCAGAACGGCTACGTCTTCGGCGCCCGCGAGCGCAGCGACATCACCGGCTGGCGCAAGAGCGATTCGCAGATCGCCGCCTTCGAGTTCGCCGCGGCCGGCAACTCGTACGCCAGCCGCACCGGCCGGCCGGACGACGTGGGCGTGATCGGCGTCGCGATGTTCCGCGAGCGCATGCCCGAACCGCCGCCTGCGCCGCTCACGCCGTTCCCGCGCCGCGATGAATACGGCGGATACGGCCCCGAGCGCGAGCGCCGCAGCGAATCGTCGTCGTACCAGGGCGACGCGCGAGCCAAGGCAGGCGCGGCCGACAACGCTGCGCCGGCTGCAGCCGCTGAATCCTCCGGCAGCCTGGCCCGCCAATCCGCGCCCAGCCCGAGCCTCGGCACCGCACACGGCCGCCGCGAAACCTCATACGTTGGCAAAACGACCTTCGAGCGCGCGCAGTCGTCGCCCGACGAGGTGGTCCGCATCCGCTACGACAGCCGCGAGAACCTCGTCGCCGCAGGCGTGATCCCGGTGCCGCCCCCTCCGCGCTGGCCGCGTCCCGCAGGACCGTCGCCCTTCCCCGGCTCGGACCCGGGCTATGTGCCCGATCCGCCGAGCCGTTACTGAGAAGAAGAGGACCGAAGAGGCCGGCGCATCTCGATGTGCGGAATACCGGCCTCCTCGAAGCCGTCTCCATGCGGCACATAGCCCAGCCGCGCGTAGAAGCGCTCGGCGCTGCGTTGCGCGTTCAGTGCGACCACGCTGGCGCCGCGCTCCCTGGCCGCCTCCTCCAGCACCTGCATCACCGCGGCGCCATGGCCGCCGCTGCGCAGATTGCGATGCACGGCCACGCGGCCGATGTGCGAGATGCCGTTCTCGGCCGGCAGCAGCCGGGCCGTGGCGATGACCTGCCCGAGCCGGTTGCGCGCGACCGCATGCAGCACCACGGCGTCCTGCTCGTCCCACTCCAGCGATTCGGGAATGTTCTGCTCCTTGATGAACACCGCGCGCCGCAAAGCGCCGGCGCCTTCGCCGAGCGTGGCCCAGTCGCCCGTCTCGATGGTGCGCATGGCTTCGCCGGCCTCGTAGCCCAGCAGCACTTCGCGCAGCGCCGGCGGCACCGGCTTCGAGGTCTGCGTCGCCGGGTCGGCGAACACATAGACCAACTCGCAGCCGACCAGGAACTGGTCCTGCCGGAACAGCCCGCCTTCGAACACGATCGACGAGTTGCCGATGCGCACGCAGCGCATGCCAACGTCGAGCACGTCGTCGATGCGCGCCGAAGCGCGGAAATCCACCGTCGCCTTGCGCACGTACAGGTCGCCACCCATCGCGTGCATCGACTCCTCGTACGGCAGCGCCAGCGCGCGCCAGTAGTCGGCGATGGCGGTGTCGAAGTACATCAGGTAGTGCGCGTTGAAGACGATCTTCTGCATGTCGACCTCGGCCCAGCGGACGCGCAGGCGGTGGAAGAAGCGGAAGTCCTTGCGTTCGGTAGCTGTCGTCGTGTTGCTCATGGTGCCAGTAGTGCCTCTTTGATTGCACGGGCCGCATCGTCCTGCGCCTGCAGCGCCTCCGGAATCGCCCGGCCCATCTTGATGAATTCGTGGATCACGCCGCGGTAGATCTCCAGGTCGACCGGCACGCCCGCCGCGCGCAGCTTGTCTGCGTAGGCGATGCCTTCGTCCACCACCGGGTCGCATTCGGCCAGGCCGATCCAGGCCGGCGCCACGCCGTCCACGTCGTCGGCCAAGAGCGGCGCAAAGCGCCAGTCGTCGCGGTCGACCGGGGTGTTGACGTACTGCGCGAAGAAGAAATCGATCATCGCCTTGGTCAGCAGCGGGCCGTCGACGTGCCGCAGGTGCGAGGCCGTGTCCTGGTGCGCGGTGGTGCCGGGATAGATCAGCATCTGCAGCAAGAGCGGCAGGCCCGCGTCGCGCGCGAGAATGGCGCACACGGCCGCGAGCGTGCCGCCGGCACTGTCGCCGCCCACGGCCAGTCTGGACGGATCGAGGCCCAGGCCCGTGCCCTCCTTCGCGATGAACTGGAAGGCATCCCATGCGTCGTTCGACGCGGTCGGGAACTTGTGCGCGGGCGCGAGCCGGTAGTCCACGGAGATCACCGCGCAGCCGCTCTTCGCGCTCAGCACGCGGCACAGCGTGTCGTGCGTGCGGATGTTGCCGACCGTGAAGCCGCCGCCGTGGAAATAGATCAGCACCGGCAGCACCGCCGATGAAGGCGCGTAGAGCCGCGCGGGGATCGCATACCCGTCGCGCGCCGCGATGGTGAAGTCTTCGACGCGCGCCAGCTCGGGCTTCGGCACTTCGAGCACGCCGGCGCCCTTTTCGTAGGAGGCCTTGGCCTCCTCGGGCGTCTGCTTGTCGAGTGGCGGGTGGCCTGCGCGGGCCATGCGTTCGACGACGCTGGCCATCTTCGGCGTGAGCCGCGTGCCCGCCGGTGTTCCGGGCGCGACAGCGGCAAGGGTTTCTTTCGTGTGCAAGACGGTTCGCTCTTGTTAGATTTGGCTGGTCGGCAATCGTACTGCCCCGTGCCTACCGGGACATCCCCACATCCATGGCCCTCATCCAATACCTCACCCAGATCCAGTTCGAATTCGGCGCGATCAAGCTGCTGTCCAGCGAATGCGCGCGCATCGGCATCAACCGCCCGCTGATCGTGACCGACGCTGGCGTGCGCGCGGCCGGCGTGCTGCAGAAGGCGCTCGACGCCATCGCCGACCTCGAGGTCTCGGTCTTCGACCAGACGCCCTCCAACCCCACCGAAGCGGCGGTGCGCGCGGCCGTGGAGCTCTACCGCAGCGGCCGCTGCGACGGCCTGATCGCCGTGGGCGGCGGCTCCGCCATCGACTGCGCCAAGGGCGTCGCCATCGCGGCCACGCACGAAGGACCGCTCAAGACCTACGCGACCATCGAAGGCGGCTCGCCGCGCATCACCGAGCGCGTGGTGCCGCTGATCGCGGTGCCCACCACCAGCGGCACCGGCAGCGAAGTGGCGCGCGGCGCGATCGTCATCGTCGACGACCACCGCAAGCTCGGTTTCCACAGCTGGTTTCTGATGCCCAAGGCCGCCATCTGCGACCCGGAGCTCACGCTGGGCCTGCCGCCGAAGCTCACGGCCGCCACCGGCATGGACGCGATCGCGCACTGCATGGAAACCTTCATGTCGGCCGCGTTCAATCCGCCGGCCGACGGCATCGGCCTCGACGGCCTCGAGCGCGCATGGGGCCACATCGAGCGCGCGACAAAAGACGGCAGCGACCGCGAGGCGCGCCTGAACCTCATGAGCGCGTCGATGCAGGGCGCGATGGCGTTCCAGAAGGGACTGGGCTGCGTGCATTCGCTGAGCCACAGCCTGGGCGGCGTCGATCCACGACTGCATCACGGCACGCTCAACGCCCTCTTCCTGCCCGCGGTGATCCATTTCAATTCAGGAGCCGAGTCGGTGCGCAAGGAACAGCGCCTGCAGCGCATGGCGCAGGCCATGCACCTCGATTCGGCCGGCGATCTCGGCGATGCCATCCGCGACATGAACGCGCGCCTGGGCCTGCCCAAGGGCCTGGCCGAAGTGGGCGTGACGCCGGCGATGTTCGAGCAGATCATCGATGGCGCCATGGCCGACCATTGCCACAAGACCAACCCCCGGCTGGCCACGCGCGAAGATTACAAGGCGATGCTCGAAGCCTCCATGTAAGGCTCGCGTAAGAGGCCTGTAAGGGCTTCTTCTACACATTGTTTCAGTGACCGTTTTCGAGGCGTTTTCAGAGGGAAAAGACGCTCTCTGCGCCCCTCACGTCATTTATGTGACATAAGGGATTTCTAGACTGTCACCGAAGGTTTCTCAGCCGCAGAAACCCAAGGGTCAGGGAAGTTCCGAATGCAGCGCACAGTCCAAGTCCACACCGTCCTGAGCACCGAACAGCTCAAGTTCCGCTCGATGCGTGGACGGGAGGGCCTCTCTCAACTTTTCGAGTTCGAGGTGGACATGGTCAGCAGCAGCTTCAGCCTCGACCTGAAGCAGCTGCTCGGCACTTCGCTCACGCTGGAGCTGGCCGACGAAGGCGCACCGCGCTTTCTCAACGGCACCGTGGTGCGCTTCGAGCTCGTGGGCCGCGCCAACGAAACTGGCCGCCACTACATCTACCGCGCGCTGGTGCAGCCATGGCTGTGGTACCTCACGCGCACCACCGACTGCCGCATCTTCCAGAACAAGAGCGTGCCCGAGGTGCTCGACGAAGTGCTGGGCAAGTACGGCTTCCAGTTCGAGAAGCGCCTCACCGGCAGCTATCCCGCCTGGGAATACTGCGTGCAGTACCAGGAGAGCGACTTCGCCTTCGTGAGCCGTCTCATGGAGCACGAAGGCATCGCCTATCACTTCGAGCACAGCAACGGCTCGCACCTGCTGGTGCTGGCCGACGATTCGGGCAGCTACCAGCCGCTGCCCGGCCATGCCAGCATCGCCTACCGTCCGCGCGACCGCGTGGTCAATGCGCTGGAGCCCTGCATCGACCAGTGGCGCGTGACGGAGCAGATCACCTCCGGCCGCGTGATGCTCGACGACTTCGACTTCAGGAAGTCGCGTGCGTCGCTGCAGAGCGTGCAGCAAGACCCGAAGCCTCACGAGCATTCGACCTACGAGGTCTACGAATGGCTCGGCGGCTACACGGAGCATCAGCAGGGCGACGCCTACGCCAAGATCCGCCTGCAGGAACTGCAGTGCGCGCACGAGCTGGCCTCGGGCCACACCAACGTGGTGGGCATGGCACCGGGTTACCTGTTCCAGATGACGCATTGCCCGCGCGAGTCGGACAACCGCGAATACCTCGTCACCGAGACCCGCTACGACCTGCAGGAGCCCGAGTACTCCACCGGCGGCAGCAGCGAATCGGTGTGCGAGTTCGACTTCACCGTGCTGCCCTCCTCCGTGGCCTACCGCCCCGCGCGCAAGACGCCGCGCCCGCGCACCAACGGCCCGCAGACCGCCACGGTGGTCGGCCCCGAGGAAATCTGGACCGACCGCTTCGGCCGCGTGAAGCTGCAGTTCCGCTGGGACCGCTACGGCCAGTCGAACGAGAACAGCTCCTGCTGGGTGCGCGTGTCCAGCAGTTGGGCCGGCGCCAACTACGGCACCATGCACATGCCGCGCGTGGGACAGGAAGTGATCGTCGATTTCATCGGCGGCGAGCCCGACCGCCCCATCGTCACCGGCCGCGTCTACAACAGCGACCAGATGCCGCCGTGGGAGCTGCCCGCCAACGCCACCGCCAGCGGCATCCTCACGCGCTCCAGCACCGGCGGCGCGGCCAACCAGGCCAACATGCTGCGCTTCGAGGACCGCACGGGGGCCGAGCAGATCCTGCTGCACGCCGAGCGCAACCTCGACGTCGAAGTGGAAGCCGACGAAACCCACACCACCGACGGCACCCGCACCACCCTCATCAAGGGCCACGAATCGGCCACCTACCAGGACGGCGAGACGCGCGACATCACCGCCGGCGCCAAGGAAACCATCACCGGCGGCGACACCCGCAGCGTGACCGGTGGCTTCACCGAGACCGTGACCGGCGGCGTGAACCAGACCATATCTGGCGGCAAGACGCGCATGCTCAGCGGTGGACTGAACGACACCATCACCGGCGGCGTCGAGCTGGCCATCACCGGCGGCTTCCACGGCACCATCGACGGCAAGGAAATCCGCTTCGTCAGCGACGGCCGCAACGACACCATCAACACGTCCAACGACGTGCTGGTCAACGGGCCGTCGACCACCACAGTTACCGGCCCCACGGTGCACACCTCGCCGGACGTGACCTTCAACACGACCAACCACATCCACAACACGACGCAGCACGTCATCAACACCAACGTCTACAACACGACGTCGAACACGTACAACAACCTGACGGTCAACTACACCAACAACTCCGCCACCTACACCAACAACTACTCCAAGAGCAGCGACTGGAGGTGGTTCCGCCTGGGTGGCACCGGCCTGAACATGGACGTGTCGGGCATTTCGCTGGGCGTGCTGGCCGTGCGTTCGATGGCCATGGGCGTGCAGGCGCAGGCCATCGGCGTGAAGCTGGAGGCCGTGGGCGCGGAGTGGAAGAACAAGGCCATGTCGCTGGGCGACGCCGGTGCGCTCATCCAGCTCGTGGGCACGGAGATCAGGACGGGCGGCCTGCGCGCCGGCATCCAGGCGCTGAAGGTCCTGCTCTGAGGCGTGGGAAGCGTGCTCGAGATCGTTCTGTGGGGTGTGTTCGGCGTCGTCAGCCTGGGCGTGATCGCGCTTGCCGGGGTCGTGCTGGCGGTGTCGCTGATGAGCCATCGTGCCTACGCCGAGGAAGGCCGGCTGTGGCAGCAGCTGCAGGCCGACGGCCGCCCGCTGAAGGGCGTTGCGGTTTCCGTGCTGCGCTCGCCCAGCGGCTACTCCCGGCGCGGCCCGGTCGGACAGCGCCTGACGGCCGTGCAGCTGGGTGTCGCCTACACCGATGCCGCCGGCGTCGAGCAGCAGACCACCTTGCGGACACTCATCGACGAAGATCTGCTGGCCCACTTTTCCGCGGGCCGGCCCGACATTCATCTGCTGCAGGACCCGCAGGACCCGTCACGGCTGGCCATCGACCGCGCGCGCACCCCGCTGGTGATCCGCGGCGCAAGGCGCTGATCCAGCCGTGAAGACCATCAAACCCCTGCGCCTGAGCGTCCTGACGCGGCCCTTCCTGCGCGGGCAAAGCCAGCGTTTGGCGATCACCGTGATCGGCATGCACACCCTCGGCGAAGGGGGCGTGCTGCTGCCGGAGACGGAGCTCTGGAAGACCGTTTCCGCCGAAGTGGGAAACCAGTCCGCGATCGATCTCGGCATTCCCAAGCTGCGGCCCGAGTTCCTGGTGAGCGGCCAGGCCTACACCTGCCACCAGCAGGACAAGACGCGCTGCGCGGTCGAGGTGCGCGTAGGCGCCTTGCGGCGCCAGTTCCTCGTTTCGGGCGACCGCTACTGGCTGGATGGCCGCGCCACCGAGCCGCAGGCTTTCGAAACCATGCGTCTGGACTGGCAGCACGCATTCGGCGGCCCAGGCTTCGCCGCCAACCCCGCGGGCATCGGCTACGCCCCCGAGATGGTCAACGGCCTGCTGGTGCAGCGGCTTCCCAACGTCGAACGCCCGGGCCATGGCATGGACCGCCCCGACCGGCGTCCGGCCCCCGCCTGCCCGGGTGCGATGGACGTCGACCTGCCCGAGCGCATGAAGCTGCTCGGAACGGACTACGGCGACCAGTGGCGCGAGACGCTCTACCCCGGCTTCGCGCGCGACATGGACTGGCAGTTCTTCAACGCCGCGGCTGCCGAACAACGCTGGAACGACGAACTGTCCATCCCCGCGGCCGCGCCCTATGAGATCTGGAACATGCACCCGGAGCACGCGGTGCTGCGCGGACGGCTTCCGGACCTGCGCGCACGCGGCTTCGTCGCACGCAAGTCTGCACAGCCCCTTGCGCTGGAAGAGGTGCCGCTGCGGCTGACCACGGCCTGGTTCTTCCCGCACGTGGAGCAGGTCATGCTGATCTTTCACGGCGAGACGCTCATCGCCGAGGACGACGCCGCGGACATCACGCACGTCATGCCGGCGATGGAGTCGGCGGACAGCCCGCCGCGCCCCCTCTCCCACTACGGGGCGGTCTTCGAGAACCGCTGCAACCTCGAGAAAGGCGCGATCCATGCGTTCCTCGACGAGGAACTGCTTCCGGTCTCGGCCATCGGCCCCTGGCTGGACCAGATCGACGCGCGCGAATCGATCCTGGCAAGGAACATCAAGGACAAGGGCGAGCGCCTGCGCGCCGAACTGACCGCGCGCGGCCTGGAAGCCGGCCACAAGCCGCGCCATTTCCGGGAACGCCCGCTGCCGAAGCCTTTCGACAAGATGCCCACGCTGGCCGAACTGCCCGAGTTCATCGAGAAGACGCGCGCCTACCAGCGCGAGCAGGAACGCAAGCTGGAGGAAGCCAGGCAGGAAGTCGCAAAGGCGGCCCTGGAGAACGCATCCGAATCGCGCAAGGCGGGCTTCGACAGCAGCCGGATCATCGAAGAAAGCCGGAACGCGCAGCTCAAGGGCCCGCCGAAGTTCGAGGCCGAAACCATCCTCAAGGGGCTGGGCGGCATCGCCGCGGCCACGGGCACCCCGGCCATGAGCGCCGCCGAGCACTCCGAGCTGCAGGCCCTCGGACAGCGGGGCCAGAAGGACATGCTGGCGCTGTACCGCATGGGGGCCCACCACCAGGCGGCCGCCGATCCGATGGCCGTTGAACAGAATGCGCAGGCGCGCGAACGCGTGCTCGCCGCCATGGCCGCGGACCGCGATCTGTCCGCCATGGACCTGACGGGCTGCGACCTCTCGGGCCTCGATCTGCGGGGCGCCCGCATGCACCAGACCCTGCTCGAAGGCGCCAGCCTCCAGGGCACCCGCCTGGACGGCGCCGACCTGAGCCAATCGGTGCTGGTGCGCGCCGACCTGCGCCAGGCCTCGCTGACAGGCTGCAACCTCGAGCGCGCCAACCTCAGCCTCGCCCGCTGCGAGAACACCAACTTCGCAAAGGCCCGCTTCGAGCGCACGCAGATGGAAAAGCTGCGCCTGGCCGGCTGCTGCCTCGACGAAGCGACTTGGAGCCATCTGCTGCTGCAGGGGATCGAGCTGGCCGATTGCAGCCTGCGACGCTCCGACCTGAGCTACCTGAGCATGGCCGAACGCTGCCGCCTGACGCGCTGCGACTTCGGCGAGGCGCGCCTGGAAAAGGTGCTGTTCGTACAGGCCGAATTCGAGTCGGTGGATTTTTCCGGCGCCACCGTCGAAGCCTGCAGCTGGGCCCACACGCCGCTGCACAAGGGCACGCGCTTCCGGCATGCCCTTCTCAAGACCACCAGCTTCGTCGGCACTACAGATCTTCGCGAGGCCGACTTCGAGGACGCCACGCTGGTGCACTGCACCTTGCGCGAGCTGCCGCTCGATGGCGCGAACTTCAGACGGGCCACGCTCGACACCTGCGATTTCTCCTCCGCGTCGCTCAAGGGCGCGGACCTGCGCGCGGCGGCTGCGCCCGACAGCCTCTTCATCCGCGCCGATTTCACGCGTGCTTCCCTGCGGCTCGCCAATCTCATGAATGCCACCCTCCAGAAGGCCTGCCTGGTCGATGCCGATCTTGGCGAGGCCAACCTGTTCCGTGCCGATGTCGCCCAGGTTTTCATCAGCCCGGGCACGCTCACCCTGGGCGCCCACATCGACCAGATGAAGACACTGCCCCGGCGCCCCGAGGCGGGCAGAGCGTGAACGCCGAGACGCTGGCAGCCCAGGTCCGCAACGGTGAGCCGATCCGCGAGAAGGACTTCAGCGACATGGACCTGAGGGGCATCGACCTGCGCGGCGGCGTGTTCAGCGAATGCAGCTTCAGGGGTGTTCGGGCCGATGCCGCGCAGCTGGGCGAATCCATCTTCGAGAAGTGCCGCTTCGACCAGGCGCAGCTGCCGGCGGCGGAACTGACGCGAGCCGCCTTCCACGAGTGCAGCCTGCACGACGCGGTGCTGGATTCGGCCTCCATGCCGCATTCGGTGTTCAGCGGCTGCACCCTTTCGGGCGTCCGGCTGGAAGAGGCCTTCATGGACCAGGCGAACTTCCACCAGAGTAAGCTGCACGACGCCTGCCTGGACCGTGCCAGCCTCGAAAAGGCCGTGTTCTCCGAGTGCGACCTGACTGGAGCGTCCTTCAACGAGGTGGCCTTCTCGTCGACCATCTTCTTCCGCGCAACGCTGACGGGCACGCGCTATGCCGGAGCCAGCTTCACGAACGCGATCTTCAGCGAGGCGGATTTTGCGGGGCAGGACTTCTCGGGCCAGCAGTTCCACCTCTGCCAGTTCATCGATGCGGTGCTGACGGCGTGCCGCTTTCGCGATGCACGCCTCACGCAGTGCAACTTCAAGGGCGCAGACCTGCGCAACGCGGTGCTGGCAGGGGCGCAGGCCATGCAGTGCCTTTTTCCCGAAGCCGACCTGCGCGGCGCCGATGCGCGGCGCGGCAACTTCCAGAACAGCATCTGGGTCGACGCCCATCTCGACGGCGCGGACTTCTCGCAGGCGCGGCTCGAGCAAGGCGTCTTCCATCGCGCGCACTGCGGGCAGACCTCGTTCGCCGGCAGCCGGCTGGACTACGCCGACTTCTCCTACGCCCTTCTGGTACAGACCGATTTCCGCGACGCTGCTTTCCTGCGCACCGTATTCCATCGCGCCGACCTGGACGGCGCCAGGTTCAGCACCCGCGTGGGTACGCTGGACCGTGACCCCGCGCTGCACGAAGCCGAGATGGTGGCGTTGGAGCAGCCCGAGCGCGCATCCCGCCTGGACCGCGACATCCATGGCCGGCGCCCCAAGAAAGACAACCCATGAACTCCACCCGGAACACGGCCGGCGACACGGTCGCCGCCGCACACCATGCAACGCAAGGCGTGCTGGATCCGCTGATGCAACGCCCTTCCAACGCGGCGCGCGCGGACTCCGGCACGCGGACCGCCACGGTGATCGCCAGCGATGGCGATCCCTGGTTCGAGGTCGGCCTCGACGACGGCCAGGGATCGCTGCGCTGCCGCCGCGTCGCCAGCTGCCTGCTGCTGCCCGCGCCGGGCGACACGGTGCTGATCACCTCCACCCGCCAGGGCGAGAGCTTCGTCATCGCGGTGGTCGCCCAGGCCGACCCGAGGCAGGCGACGCTGGCCGTGGACGGCGACCTGACGCTGGTCTCGCGCTCCGGGGGCATCCGCGCGCGCAGCGCCGGCCCCATGGCGCTGGAGTCGGACACCTCGATCGCCATGCAGTCGCCCGAGTGGCGCGCGCAGGCCCGGCAGGCCCATTGCGAGATCGGCGAGATGGATTACCAGGGCGCCCGCGTCCGCTTCAACGTGCTGGTGTCGCGCTTCGTCGGGCGCGCCTGCGAGGTGGTGCTGGAGCGCCTCAACCTGCTCACCCGCTCGAGCTTCCGCCTGACCGAGGAAGTGGAACAGGTGCGTGCCGGCCAGCTCGACATCCAGGCCGAGCAGACCCTGCGCCTGCATTCGAACAACACGCTGCTCACCAGCAAGGGGCTGGTCAAGGTCGATGCCGAGCAGATCCACATGGGTTGACCCCGAACGAAGGAGCCGTTGCCATGTTCGCCAATGCACAGATGATGGGCGTCGACCTCGCCTTTCCCGACGTCTGCAAGACGCCGCCGGCGCTGCCGATTCCCTATCCCAACTTCGCGCTGGGGCCGACCGCCATCCCCAACGCCTGGAACATCCTCTACGGCGGCACTCCCGCGCACAACCTGGCGACCGTCACGCCCATCACCAACGGCGACAACGCCGGGGTGCTGATGGGCGTGGTGTCGCAGACGGTGATGGGGCCCTCGCGCCACATCACCGGTGCATTCACCGTGCTGCTGAAGGGCACGCCGTGCACGCGCATGACGAGCCTGTCGGTGCAGAACCGCTGCAACATCGTCGGCATGCGGATCGTGCCGAGCCAGTTCAAGGTGCTGGTGCTGGCGCCCTGATTCCGGGCGCCCGGAGGCGCTCCCGGCCTCAGGGTGTCGCGATGCACTTCCACGCGCTCAGCGACTGGTTCGCTGGAATCTCGCCCGTCGCGTTCCTCGCGAGCGATGGCGCGCCATAACGGGCCTGGTCGTCGTACACCCAGTTATCGAGATCCGCAACGGCATTCCAGGCCAGTTGCAGCGGCGTCAGCCCCACTCGCCTGAGCAGCGAGTTTGTGTTGTAGAAGCCGTGGCTGTAGTCCTCGATGAAATAGGCACGCACCGAGCCCTTGATGTCGCTTGCCGTCACCTTGCCGCCCGAGGGCAAGGCCGCCAGCTTGCTGACGAACTCGCCGGCCTGGGTGCAGGGCACCAGGAAGTCCGACGTGCCCTGGTAGATGATGATCTTCTTGCCCTTTCCGCCCGCCTTCTTCTGGCTTGCGGCCGCATCGAAGAACGCAAGCAGTTCGGCAGGCCGCACGTTCCAGACGGGCGCGAGTTCGTCGAGCAGCCTGTTGTAGCCGTCGTAGTCCGCGCCGGACTCGATGGCCACGTCCGCCAGGTGCCGCGAGACCGCGCCCAGCCCGTCGCTCAGGGTCTGCTGCGACACCTGCCGGCCGAAGAGGCTGGTGATCATTGCCGAAGCGCCGGCCCAGTTGACCACCCAGTCGTTGACCACCGCCGGTACCTCGATCGTCTTGAGCAGGTTGGTCTCGTCCACGGGCGGCGCTCCGGCGACGATGCCGTCGTAGGCGTCGGGCCAGTTCGCCATGGCCTTCAACGCCTGCCGGCCGCCGGTGGAAATGCCGACGAAATAGGTGTCGGTCGGCTTGCTGCCCGAGAGCTTCTTCAATAGATAGAGCCCGACGTCCAGCGACTTCTTGATGGAGTCCTGGCCGAAGTTCTTCACCATTTCCTGCTTCGCGACGTCGCTGAGCTTCCTGCCGGCCTGCACGAATTCGGGGTCGAAGGATTTGCCCGAATCGCCGACGCCCGCATCGGCGAGGATCACCGCGTAATTCGACAGCGCAATTCCCTGCAGCGAGGGCGAATACTGCAGATTGGTCTGGATGCCGTTGGCGACCACGTCGGTCTTCCAGGCAAAACCTCCGCCGCCGAGTTGCACGAATTTGCCGTTCCATTGCGACGGGACATAGATCTGGAAATTGATGTCGGACACGCGGTAGCTCGGGTCCTTCACCGCCGGATCGACACCGCCCGGAGAAGTCGGCTGGATCGTTCCCTTGATGAGGCAATAGGCCGGCAGCGCGAGCCAGACCTGCTCGACGGAAGTGACCGTGAAGCCGCCCGTCCTTGGCGAAGGAAAGCGGGTGCCGCGGAAATCGTCCAGCACCGCATCGGCATATCGCGAGCCGTTCAACTGGTTGGAGCAGGTCCTGATGAGCGTGCCGGAAATGTCGTTGGCCGCGTGTGCCGATGAAATGAACGCGCCGCAGGCCATTGCGAGGAGAAATGGCCGTAGCAGCCGCCCCGGCCACCGTGTTGCTCCATGAAAGCCGGAAATCTTCGTCTTGTTCAAGATTTGTCTCCAGGGTATCGATTTGGATTTCACAAACCCACCGCCGCCGCTTCTTCTTTCCGATTCAGCGTGGATGGACCCGTGCCTTCTTTTGAGGCAGTGAAATTCTCGATTGCCCTGCAATGGGCCGCACTATCCGTGCAGCGCCATCCGAATGACCTTCCGGACCTCGGAACCTGTCTTGAACGACTGAATTACCTTGAAAGCGCTACTGCGCTTGTTATTCGGCTTTCACGCCCGCGGTGCGGATCACCTTTCCCCATTTCGCCGTTTCGGCGGTAATGAACGCATCGAATTCCTCCGGCGTGCTGCCCGCGGGAATGGTGCCCATCGCATCCAGCTTGGCGCGCGTGTCGTCGCTCCTGATGATGTTCGCCACCTCCTGCGACATGCGCCTGACGATGTCGCGCGGCGTGCCCGCCGGCGCCAGCATGCCGGCCCAGGTGCTGCCGGTGAAGCCCGCGAAACCCTGCTCGATGAAGGTCGGCACATCGGGTGCCGCCGCCAGCCGCTTGTCGCCCGCCACGCCGATCAGCCGCACCTTGCCGGCCTTGGCCTGGTTGATGAGGCCCGTGGGCGCGTCGAAGAAAAGCTGGATCTGCCCGCCCATCAGGTCCGTCAGCGCCGGCACCGCGCCGCGGTACGGGATGTGGATCATGTAGGTCTGCGTCAGCGACTTCCACAGCTCCGTGGTCAGGTGCGCGGCCGAGCCGTTGCCCGAGGAGCCGAAGCTCACCTTGCCCGGATTGGCGCGCGCATAGTCGATGAGCTCGCGCGCCGTCTTGAACGGCGCATCGACGTTCACTGCAGCCAGCAGCGGCGATACGCCCATCAGCGAAACGCCCGTCAGGTCCTTGCGCGGGTCATAGGGCAGCTTGGGATACAGCGTGGTGTTGGCCGCATAGGCCGCGATGACCACGCCGAAGGTCGTGCCGTCCGGCGCCGCCTTCGCGATCGCATCGACGCCGATCAGGCTGTTGGCGCCCGGCTTGTTATCGACCAGCACCGGCTGCCCGAGCTTCGTCTGCAGCCCGATCTGCACCAGCCGCGCCATCTGGTCGGTGAAGCCGCCGGGCGTGTAGGGCACGATCACGCGGATCGGCTTGGTGGGCCATGCGGTCTGCGCGAAGGACGGCAAGGCAAGGCTTGCGGCGGCGGTGGCGAGCGTGAACCGGCGGCGGGACAGCGTGGCTTGGGACATGGCGGCGGAGACCCTTTCGTTGCGTCGTTTCGGGAATGGACCGGGTCATTCTCGAAGCGCCATTCGCGTGCCCGGTCAGGGTTTGCCCGGCACCGCCAGCGGCAACCTCATGTCGAACCGCGCCCCGCCCCCGCTCTCGTTCGCCGCCTCGATCCGCCCGCCATGCGCGTGCACCACCGCCTGCGAAAGCGCCAGCCCGAGGCCCAGGCCCGGCGTCTTCTCATCCGAGCGCGCCGTGGCGCCGCGGTAGAAGCGCTCGAACAGGTGCGGCATCTCGTCACCGCGAATGCCGGGGCCGCTGTCGGCCACGGTGATGACGGCCTCGTTCGCCTCCGCGTCCGCGCGCAGGCTCACGCGCACCGTGGTGTCAGGGGGCGAGAACTTGAGGGCGTTGTCGAGCAGATTGGCCAGCGCGAGGCTGGCCGCGCCGCGGGCGAAGCGTGCAGCGACGGGTCGCGCCGCATCCAGCGACAAGGCAAGGCGCCGCTCGCGCGCCAGCGGCTCGAGCCGCCTCAGTGCTTCTTCGGCGAGCTGGTTCAGCGACACCGTTTCCACCGCGTCGCGTTCCTGGCCGGCGTCGAGCCTGGCCAGCACCAGCAGTTCCTCGACCAGCAGCGTGAGCGACTCGACCTCCTCCAGCGAGGAGCGCAGCGTCTCCACATACGCGGCCGGTTCGCGCGGCCTGCGCAGAGCCAGTTCCAGCTCCGTGCGCAGGCGCGACAGCGGCGAGCGGAGCTCGTGGGAGGCGTCGGCCGTGAAGCGCCGCTGCGCCTCCATGCCCTGCTCGATGCGCGCCAGCATGTCGTTGAGCGTGTCGACCAGCCGTCCGATCTCGTCGCGCGTGCCGGGGTGGGGCAGCCTTTCGCCGAGGTTCGCGTCGCCGATGCGGTGGGCCTGCCGCACCACGTCGTCGATGGCGCCGAAGGCGCGCCGGGTGATGAGCGCGCCGGCCGCGCCCAGCGCCAGCAGCAGCGCACCGCCGAGGATGATGAACAGCGCGCTGGCCATGGCCACGGTGCGGTTCACGTCGTCCAGCGAGCCAGCCACCTGCACCGCGAGCAGCGAGGCGCGACCGGGCACGGGCACCGAGACCATTCGCGTAGGCTCCTCGCCGTAGCCGTCGAGCGTCTCGAACACGGTTTCGCCCGCCGCGAGCCGCTCGCGCAGCGCGGCCGGAATGGGCAGCTGCGCCTCGCCGAGGTTGCTGCTGCGCGCGAGCACGCGCCCATCGGCGTCGACGATCTGCACCAGGCGGTCGAGTCGCACGAAAGAAGGCGCGCCCGGGCCCGGCGGGGCCTCGTGGACGATGACGGTGTCGCCCTCGCCGGCCGACAGCAGCATGCCCATCTCGGTCTCGGCCAGCGCCAGCAGCGCGGCGTCGAGCTCGCGGTGCACGTTGCGCGAGAACACCAGGTACGAGCCGAGGGCCGCGACCGCCATCACCACCACGATCACGCTGACATGCGCCAGCGCCAGCCGCTTGCGGAAGCTAAGCATGCGCGACGCTTGCGGCACCTGCACCGTCGTCCGCCGGCGCCAGCCTGAAGCCGCGCCCGCGCACGGTCTGGATCAGCGGCGCGGCCGGCGGCGCGTCGACCTTGCGGCGCAGGTTGCTGATGTGCACGTCGATCAGGTTGTCGATGGAAATCAGGTCGTCCTTCCACACCTGCTCGGCCAGGCGCGAGCGGCTGACCACCTCGCCGGCGTGGCGCAGCAGGATCTGCAGGATCGCGAACTCCTTGTGGGTCAGCTCCAGCACCATGCCGCCGCGCAGCACGCGCTGGCTCATCGGATCGAGGCTGAGGTCGGCCAGCGAAAGCACCGTCGGGCGCACGAGTTCGGAGCGGCGCAGCAGCGCGCGCACGCGGGCCAGCAGTTCGTCGAAGGCGAAGGGCTTGGTGAGGTAGTCGTCGGCGCCGGTGTTGAGGCCAGCCACGCGGTCGCTCAGCGCATCGCGGGCGGTGAGCATGAGCACGGGCGTCTTGCAGCCGCGCTGGCGCAGGTCGCGGCACAGGGTGAGGCCGTCCTTTCCGGGCAGCATCCAGTCGAGCACGATCAGGTCGTAGGCGACGACGAAAGCTTCTTCGTCGCCCTCCTCCGCGGTGTGCACCACGTCGACCACGAAGCCCTCTTCCTGCAGCCCCCGGGCCAGCAACCGGGCGGCCTTTCGGTCGTCTTCGATCAGCAGAATTCTCATGGCGCGGATCATGCCGCGCGTTCCTGACTTCCGGCCACCGGTCCGGATCCTTAAGAGAACTTCAGGATTTCTTGGGAGCTTCTTCAGGCGCCTTTTCTTACGCTCCCCGGCAGGAGACGGGAGCGGATCGAGGGCATGGGAAGGCGTCCCGTGCACGGCGCGCCCGTCCCGCGAGATCCGTATCGCGATGAAGAAGAAATCCCTCTACCAGATCACTCCCGCGCGCATCGTCTTCGGCGTGATGACCTGCGCGGCCCTATACCTCGACTCCTTCGTCGACTCCTTCCACGGCACCGCCCATGCAGCCACCACGGTGGCCGCCGCTCCCGCGCCGATGCTCGTGCGCCAGGGCAGCCGCCTGAGCGTACCTGCCGGTTCGCCGCTGCGCGACCGGCTGCTCGTTGCCACGGTCGGCCAGGACACGCTGCCGCACGAGGTGAGCCTGCCCGCCACGGTGGAGGCCAACCCGGCCAATACCGTCAACATCCTCCCGCCGCTGACCGGCAGGCTGCTCGAACTCAAGGTGCGCCTGGGCGATACCGTCAAGCGCGGCCAAGTGCTTGCGACGATGAGTTCGCCCGACCTCGCGCAGGCCCTGGCCGACGCGCAGAAGGCCCGCGACGCACTCGACCTCGCGCAGCGCGCACTGGTGCGTGCACGCGGCGTGAACGAGGCCGGCTCCAACGCCGTGAAGGACGTGGAAGCGGCCCAGAGCGCCGTCGCCCAGCAGAAGGCTGAACTGCAGCGCAGCGAGGCACGCCTGCGCAGCCTCGGCGCGGAAGGCAGCGGAGCCCAGGCCGGCCAGGTGCTGAAGATCGTCGCGCCCACGTCAGGCACGATCACCGCGCTGAACGCGGCCGCCGGCGCGAACCTGAACGACGCCAACGCGGCGCTGATGACGGTGTCGAACCTCGATTCGGTCTGGGTGACGGTCAACGTGCCCGAGGGCGTCGTGGGCACGGTCGCGCCCGGGCAGAACGTGGTGGTCACGCTGGCCGCCTACCCGGGCCGCAGCTTCAGCGGCAAGGTCGCCTTCGTGAGCGCGGTGCTCGACGCCGACACGCGCCGCGCCCGCGCGCGCATCGCGTTCGCCAACCCCGAAGGCATCTTCAAGCCCAACATGTACGCGACGGCGGTGCTGGGCGTGCCGCAGGGCGCGCAGCCGCAGGTGCCGGCATCGGCGCTCTTGATGAACAACGACAGCGTGAGCGTCTTCGTCGAGGCCGAGCCCTGGACATTCGTGCGCCGCACGGTGGAGCTGGGCCGGGAAGACGGCGACAAGGTCCGCATCCGCAGCGGCCTGGCCGCGGGGGAGCGCGTGGTGGTGCGTGGTGGTGTGCTGCTGAATGATTAATCTCGTCATCACCCAGTTCCTTCGCCGCAGGCACCTGGCCTGGGCGATGTCGGTGGCGCTCGTGCTCTTCGGCGCGTGGTCGTGGACGCAGATGACGGTGGAGGCCTACCCCGACCTCGGCGACGTGAACGTGCAGGTGACCACGCAGGTCAACGGCCTGGCCGCCGAGGAGATCGAGCAGCAGATCACCACGCCGCTGGAGCGCGCGCTGAGCAACACGCCGGGGCTGGCCTCGATCCGCTCCAGCAGCACCTTCGGCCTCTCGCTGATCACCCTGACCTTCAAGGACGGCACCGACGACTACTTCGCCCGCCAGCGCGTGACCGAGCGCATCGGCCAGGTCAGCCTGCCCTCGGGCGCGCAGCCCGGGCTGGGGCCGGTGGCGGGGCCGGCCGGCGAGATCTACCGCTACACGCTGGAGTCGGACAGCAAGAACCTGATGGAGCTGTCGGAGCTGCAGCGCTGGAAGGTGATTCCCGCGCTCAAGCAGGTGGCCGGCGTGGTCGACATCAACAACTTCGGCGGCTTCACCCGCGAGTTCCAGCTGGAGCTGGACCCGGCGCGGCTGCAGAAGTACGGACTGGTGCTCAACGACGTGGTCACGGCCATCAACAACAACAGCGCCAACGCAGGTGGCGGGCGCATCGCGCGCGGCGACCAGAGCTACGTGGTGCGCGGCATCGGCCAGATCCGCACGCTGGACGACCTGGGCTCGGTGGTGGTGGCGCAGAGCAGCGGCTCGCCGGTGCTGGTGCGCGACCTGGGGCGGCTGCAGTTCGGCCACCAGGAGCGCGGCGGCATCCTGGGCAAGGACACCAACCCGGACACCATCGAGGGCATCGTGCTGATGCTCAAGTACGAGAACCCCTCGCGCGTGCTCGAAGGCGTGCACAGGAAGATCGACGAGCTGCAGGCCGAGCTCGCGCCCATGGGCGTGAAGATCGTGCCCTACATCGACCGCGACGACCTGGTGAAGCTCACGGTCGACAAGGTGACGCACACGGTGCTGGAAGGCATGGCGCTGGTGTGCTTCGTGCTCATCCTTTTCCTGGGCAGCCCGCGCAGCGCGGTGGTGGCGGCGGTGGCCATTCCGATGTCGCTGGTGACGGTGTTCATCGTGATGCACTTCACCCGCATGCCGGCCAACCTGTTCTCGCTGGGTGCGATCGACTTCGGCATCATCGTGGACGGCGCCATCGTGGTGATGGAGGCCATCCTGCGGCGCCGCGAAGAGGAGCCGCACGCCACGCTCACCGAGGGCAACATCCTCGAGACGGTGAGCCATGTGTCGGGGCCGATTTTCTTCGCCACGCTGATCATCATCACGGCCTACTTCCCGCTCTTCGCCTTCGAGCGGGCGGAGGGCAAGCTGTTCAAGCCGATGGCGTTCACGGTCGGCTACGCGCTGGTGGGCGCCCTGCTCTGCGCGCTCACTCTCATTCCGAGCCTGGCCTACGTGGCGCTGCGCAAACCGAGCAAGCCCTTCATCAACAAGCCGCTGGTGTGGCTCACGGGCGCGTACCGGCGGGTGCTGGCGCGGCTGCTGGACGTGCCGGCCATCGCCTACGGGCTGAGCGTGGCGGCGCTGGCCGCGGTGGTGGTGCTGGGCGCCACGGCCGGGCGCGAGTTCCTGCCCGACATCGACGAAGGGGCGCTTTGGCTGCAGGTGCAGCTGCCCTCTGGCCTGTCGCTGGACAAGGCCAGCGAGATGGCCACCGAGCTTCGGCACGTGCTGCTCGAATACCCCGAGGTCTCGTACGTGGTGACGCAACTCGGGCGCAACGACGACGGCACCGACCCGTGGACGCCCTCGCACATGGAGGTGCCGGTGGGCCTCAAGCCGTACGGCGAATGGCCGGCCGGGGTGAAGAAGGCCGACTTCGTGCGCACGCTGACCGAGCGCTTCGCGCGCATGCCTGGCTTCGACGTGGGTATCAGCCAGCCGATCATCGACGGCGTGAACGACGCCGTGGGCGGTGCGCACAGCCCACTGGTGCTGCGCATCTACGGCGACGACCTGAAGGAAAGCCGGCGCATCGGCAACCAGATCGTCGACCTGCTGCAGACCGTGCGCGGCACGGCATCGGCGTCGCTCTTCCAGGAGCCGCCGATCCCGCAGGTGGTGATCCAGCTCAACCGCGAGGCGGCGGCGCGCTTCGGCGTGAACGCGAACGACGTGGCCAGCCTGATCCAGACCGGCATCGGCGGCGCGCCCGTCATCACCGTGTACTCGGGCAACCGCACCTACAACGTGTCGGTGAAGATGCCCAGGAGCGCCAAGGGCAACACCGAGGCCATCGGCTCGCTGCTGCTCAACAGCTCCAGCGGCGCCAAGGTGCCACTCGCGCAGGTGGCCGACATCCGCCTGCAGACCGGCGAAAGCACGATCTCGCACGAGATGAACGAGCGCCAGATCACGGTGCGCGTGGACAACCGCGACCGCGACCTCGCCTCCTACCTCGACGAGGCGCGCGATCGCATCGCGAAGGAAGTGAAGTTCGACCCGGCGAAATTCCGCCTGCAGTGGGCCGGCCAGTTCGAGAACCAGCAGCGCGCGCAGGCGCGGCTGGGCGTGTCGCTGGCGATCGTGGTCAGCATCATGGCGGTGCTGCTGTTCTTCCAGTTCGGAAAGATCCGGCAGGTGGCGCTGATCCTCGGCGTGGTGCCCATGGCCACGCTGGGCGGGCTGATCGCGGTGCACGTGGCGGGTGAAACGCTCAATGTGGCGACGGCCGTGGGCTTCATCGCGCTCTTCGGCGTGTCGATACAGAACGGGATCATCATGGTCGCCAACTTCCGCCGCGTGCGCGGCGAAGGGCTGGCGCTGCAGGCCTCGGTGCTCGAAGGCGCGACCGAGCGGCTGCGGCCGGTGCTGATGACGGCCACGGTGGCGTCGGTCGGCATGCTGCCCGCAGCCCTGGCCACCGGCGTGGGCACCGACGTGCAGCGCGGGCTGGCGACCGTGGTGGTTGGCGGGCTGGTGGTGTCGACGCTGCTGACGCTCTTCATCCTGCCCACGCTGTATTTCGCGATGGAACGCGTGTTCGAACGCAAGGGCTGGGGCACGCGCTCGCGGCGCGATCGCTAGGAAATCGGAACAACCAGTGAAGACAAAGAAGACAAACCTGGCGACGCCCGTGGCGGCCGGCATTGCGGCGATGCTGCTGGCCGGCTGCGCGGTCGGCCCCGACTACGCCCGCCCGCAGCTGAACCTGCCCGCGCGATATACCTCCGCACCACCCGCGAGCAAGGAAGCCGAAGGCGTGCCGCTGGCGCGCCTGTCGCCCGAGCTCGACGTGCCGGCCCAGTGGTGGCAGGCCTTCCGCAGCGAGCCGCTGAACGCGCTGGTCACGCAGAGCCTCGCCGGCAACCCGACCATCGAGGCGGCAGACGCCGCCCTGCGCGCGGCGCAGGAGAACGAAGCCGCCGACCGTGCCGCCTTCTGGCCCAGCGTGGCGCTGGGCTACTCGCCCACGCGGCAGCGCGTGGCCAGCGCGGTGGCGAGCCCGGTGTCGTCCAACGCGAGCCTGTACACGCTGCACACGGCGCAGGTGACGGTGTCATACACGCCCGACGTGTTCGGCGGCACCCGCAGGCAGGTGGAAGGCGCGAAGGCCAGTACGGAGCTGCAGCAGTTCCAGAGCGTGGCCGCAAAGCTCACGCTCAGCAGCAACGTGGTGACCGCCGCGATCACCGAGGCCTCGCTGCGCGCACAGCAAAGCGCCACGCTGACCATCATTGCGGGCCAGAAGGAAGTGCTGCAGGCCTATCGCAGGCAGCTGGCGCTGGGCCAGGCGGCGCCGGCCGACGTCGATGCGCAGGAGGCCGCACTGGCCGCCACCGAAGCGACGCTGCCGCCGCTCGACCGGCAACTGGCGCAGCAGCGCAACCTGCTGGCCACGCTGGCCGGCCGCTTCCCGAGCCAGGGCGTAGAGGCGCGCTTCGATCTCGATGCGCTGCAGCTGCCGACGGAATTGCCGCTGACCTTGCCCTCCAGCCTCGTCGAGCATCGGCCGGACGTGCGTGCGGCCGAGGCGCAGCTGAAGTCGGCGAGCGCCGCCATCGGCGTGGCGGTGGCGGCCCGGCTGCCGAACGTCACGCTGGGCGTGAACTCGTACGGCTCCTCGGCCTACCGGCTGGCGGACCTGTTCAAGTCGTCCTCGCTCTTCTGGACGGTGGCTGGGAGCGTGACGCAGCCCATTTTTGACGGCGGCGCGCTGAAGCATCGCGAGGCCGCCGCGCGCGCATCGTTCGACCAAGCGGCCGCGCAGTACCGCGCGACGGTGCTCGCAGCCTTCCAGGACGTGGCCAATACGCTGGAAGCCATCGACGCCGACACCCGCGCGCTGCAGGCGGCGGTGAAGGCCGAGCGCACGGCTTCGCAGAGCCTGGCGCGCACGCAGGCGCAAGTGCGGCTGGGCGACGCCAGCGCGCTCTCGCTGCGCATCGCGCAACAGGCCCAGCAGCAGGCGCTGCTGAATCTGGTTCAGGCCCGCGCGCTGCGGCTGACCGACGCGGCCGCCCTCTTCCAGGCGCTGGGCGGCGGCTGGTGGAATGCACCCCAAGCTGCCATCGTCTCGTCTTCTTCCATCTCTCCCGCATCGCCATGAACATCATCCGCCACGACATGGGCCCCCGCTTCAGCGAGATGGTGACCGTCGACCTGGGCGCCGCGCGCCTGCTGTACCTCTCGGGCCAGGTGGCCGAGAACCCGTCGCTGGACATCACCGGGCAGATGCGCGAGATCCTGCGCCACATCGACCGCCTGCTCGCCACGCAGGGGGCGACCAAGCAGGACCTGGTGAGCGTGACGATCTACCTGCGCACCGTGGGCGACTACGCCGCGATGAACTCGGTGTGGGACGAATGGGTGCCCGCCGGCCATACCCCCGCGCGCGCCACGGTGGGCGCGAAGCTGATCGACTCCGAGTACCGCGTCGAGATCCAGGCCACGGCGGCGATCGCTGCGACAGGGCCGGTGCCGTGATGCGCTCGGCCCTCCTCTGTGCGCTGATGCTGGGCGGCTGCTCGGCCTTCAATGCGCACTCGTTCGGCCGCTCGGCCGGCTGGCGCGCTGCCGAGGTCGTCAGTGTCGGGCGCGCGGGCGAGCTTGCCGCCACGGTCGATCGCGATTGCGGCTCGGACGGCGGTGCCGCGGTGCCCTACGCCGTCGTGCGCTACCACAACGGCGGCGTACACAGCCGCTCGCTGGGCACCGGGCGATGGCCTGCGGGCGCCCGGCTCAATGTAGGCGATGCGGTGGAAGTGAACGTGCTCGACTGCGCCCTGCCCCTGGCGCTGCCGGGTCAGAGCGGCAGCAGTTCGGGCACGCCGTCGCGCTGAAGCCAGCCCTCGAACTCGTCCGACAGCCGCCGCGCCTCGCGCGTGGCGCGGCCCCATGCCGCGATGCGCGCCTGCGCGTCATTCGCGAAGTGGATGAAGTCCTTGCGGTCGGGCAGCTTGCCGTTGGGCAGCGTGCGCACCCATTCCGGGTCGGGCGCGAGCACCACCATCCGGTCGAGAAAACCGCTGGCCTTGTGGCGCCAGCGCAGGCCCTTGTCGAGCCAGCCCGGCACCACCGCCTGCTGGAAATGCGGATACAGCACGATGCCCTCGTCGGCCGGCTGGTAGTCCAGGTGCAGGTGGTAGTCGGTGATGCCGCCGTCCCAGTAGGCGCCGCGCGGCGCGCCGGGAATGTCGTGCACCGCCGGCAGCAGGAACGGAATGGAGCACGAGGCCTGCAGCACCATGTTGAAGTTGGCCTCGCTCAACGCGTGCTGGCGCGTACGGAAGTCGCGCGTGGCGAAAGGCAATGCCGCGCCGGGCGTGGAGAACACGCAGCGCTCCAGCCACGCGCCCAGGCTCTTGCGGTGAAGGCTGTTGGTGGCGAAGGCGCCCAGGTAACCCACCGGCGTGCGCGCCCTGCCCTCGCGCCCGAGGATGTGACGGCCGCGCGATGTCACCACGTGCAGCCGGTAGCGCGGATGGCTCAGCACCTCGGCGATACGTCCGCCATAGAAGGCTTCGAGGCTCTCGGCGAAGCGCTCGCTGAGCTGGCGCGGGCTGAGCTTCTTCTGCCCCGGCGGTACCTCGAACTGCTGGTGCACGTAGTCGTGCTCGAAGCGCTCGAATGCCGCGTCGGAACCCGACAGGCAGGCCGTCGACAGCCGCCACGCGCCGATCGACGCACCCACCAGGTGCACCTGCTGGCTGGACTGCGGCAGCCAGCGGCCGAAGATGAAGCGGTCCAGCGGCCCGAGGATCAGCCCCTTCGGCCCGCCCGCCGCGCCGGGGATGGTGCGCACGTCCTGCGGACGCAGGCCGTGCTGCGCGATGTGCTTGCGGGCCGCGGGGCCGGCGTAGATGCGCAGGGCTTTCATGCCTTCGGCTGCTCGAAAGGATTCAGAACCTCGACGCCGAATCCGGCGAAGTCGCTGACGTTGCGGGTCACCACGGTCAGCGCGTGCTGCCGGGCGGTGGCGGCGATCATCGCGTCCTCGTACAGCGTGTCCGAACTGCGATGCATCAGCTTCGCCCAGAGCCTGAAGGTTTCCGCATCCATGGGCAGGACGTTGTACGAGACGGCAACCATGGCCGCCCATTGCTCGATCTCGTCGGCCTTGGCTGCGTCCTGCTCGCGCGTGAGTTCGATGCCGGCCTGGATCTCTCCGAGCGTCACCGCCGAGAGATGCAGGTCGCCGTCCGCGATGGGGGCGATCCACGCGAGCACCGCGCCGTGCGGGCGGGGCCTGCGGAGTTCGGAAATGACGTTCGTGTCCAACAGGTACATGCCGACCTCAGCGCATCGGGATGACGCGGCGCCTGCGAGCGCTACCCCGCTGAGGGACGAGAAATTCGGTGCGGGCTTCTTCCGAAAGCAGCAGATCCTTGAGCGACGGCTTGGCGCTCGCGTGCAGGCGCCGCCACTCAGCCGCCGGAACGAGCACGGCTGCTTCGGCGCCGCGCTTCGTCACCATCTGAGGCCCGTCGACCAGGCAAGCCTCCAGGAATTCACTGAAACGCGCCTTGGCGTCTTGTACCGGCCAGGTTTTCATGGCGGATCACCCATTCATAACTAGTTAGATGACTAGTTTAATGGGCAATCGTTCTTTCGGAAGGACTTACTTGCGAAGCCCCTGCAGCTTGGCGAAGGCATTGGCCATCTGCCCCGCCGGTTGCGGCGAGCTGTCGCGGCGGCCGTGCTGCTGCTGGCCGCGTCCTGCGCCCTCGAAGCGGTTGTCGCGCGGGCCGTCGCGGCGCGCGGGCGCCGCATCCAGCTTCATCGACAGGCCGATGCGCTTGCGCGCCACGTCCACTTCCATCACCTTGACCTTGACGATGTCGCCGGTCTTCACGACCTCGCGCGCGTCGTTCACGAACTTGTGGCTCAGCTGGCTCACGTGGACCAGTCCGTCCTGGTGCACGCCGAGGTCGACGAAGGCGCCGAACTGAGCCACGTTGCTCACGGTACCTTCGAGCACCATGCCTTCCTTCAGGTCGGCGATGTCCTCCACGCCGTCGTTGAAGCGCGCCACCTTGAAGTCGGGGCGCGGGTCGCGACCGGGCTTCTCGAGTTCGCCCAGGATGTCCTTGACGGTGATGACGCCGAACCTCTCGTTGGCGAAGAGTTCGGGCTTCAGCGTCTTGAGCATGTCGGCACGGCCCATCAGCTCGGCGATGGGCTTGCCGGTCTTGACGATGATCTGCTCGACCAGCGGATAGGTTTCAGGGTGCACGCCGGTGATGTCCAGCGGGTCGGCGCCGCCGCGGATGCGCAGGAAGCCCGCGCTCTGCTCGAAGGCCTTGGGGCCGAAGCCGGTCACGTCCAGCAGCTGCTTGCGGGTGGAGAAGGCGCCGTTGGCTTCGCGCCAGCGCACCACCGCCTTCGCCACGCTGGCAGACAGGCCCGACACGCGGCTGAGCAGCGGCACGCTGGCGGTGTTCAGGTCGACGCCCACCGAGTTCACGCAGTCTTCGACCACGGCCTGCAGGGTGCGTGCGAGCTCGCTCTGGTTCACGTCGTGCTGGTACTGGCCCACGCCGATGCTCTTGGGGTCGATCTTCACGAGTTCGGCCAGCGGATCCTGCAGGCGGCGCGCGATGGAGGCGGCGCCGCGCAGGCTCACGTCCACGTCGGGCATTTCCTGCGAGGCGAATTCGCTGGCGGAGTAAACCGAGGCGCCGGCCTCGCTCACCACCACCTTGTCGACCTTGAGCTCAGGGGCACCGGCCTGCGCGGCCATCTTGGCCAGCAGCTTGATGAGGTCGGCGGCGAGCTTGTCGGTCTCGCGGCTGGCGGTGCCGTTGCCGATGGCGATCAGGTTCACGCCGTGCTTGGCGCACAGCTTACCCAGCGTGTGCAGCGAGCCTTCCCAGTCCTTGCGCGGCTCGTGCGGGAACACGGTGGCGGTCTCGACCAGCTTGCCGGTGGAATCGACCACCGCCACCTTCACGCCGGTGCGGATGCCGGGGTCCAGGCCCATCACCACGCGAGGGCCGGCGGGCGCAGCCAGCAGCAGGTCGCGCAGGTTGTCGGCGAACACTTTGATGGCGACCTTCTCGGCGTCTTCGCGCAGGCGGGTGAACAGGTCGCGCTCGGTGGAAAGCGCGAGCTTCACGCGCCAGGTCCAGGCCACGCACTTGCGGATCAGGTCGTCGGCCGGACGGCCCGAATGGCTCCAGCCCAGGTGCAGCGCGATGCGGCCTTCGGCGATGCTGGGCTTGCCCGGCTCGGGCTCCACCGGCAGCACCAGCTTGGCGTCGAGGATCTCGAGCGCGCGGCCGCGGAACACGGCCAGCGCGCGGTGCGAAGGCACGCGGCCGATGGGCTCGTCGTATTCGAAGTAGTCGCGGAACTTGGCGACGTCGGCGTTGTTCTCGTCCTTGCCGGCCATGAGGCTGGAGCGCAGCAGGCCCTCGTTCCAGAGCCATTCGCGCAGGCTCTGCACCAGCGCGGCGTCTTCGGCCCAGCGCTCGGAAAGGATGTCGCGCACGCCGTCGAGCACGAGCGGCACGGTGGAGAAATCGGGGCCCGGCTTGCCGTCGTCCAGCGTGGTGGCGGGTTGCAGGAAGGCCTTGGCTTCCACGGCGGGGTCGAGCGTGGGGTCGGCCAGCAGCTTGTCGGCCAGCGGCTCGATACCGAATTCGCGGGCGATCTGGCCCTTGGTGCGGCGCTTCTGCTTGAACGGCAGGTAGAGGTCTTCGAGCTCCTGCTTGGTGGGCGCCAGCTCGATGGCGGCGCGCAGTTCGGGCGTCAGCTTGCCCTGCTCGTCGATGGCCTTGAGCACGGCCACGCGGCGGTCCTCGAGTTCGCGCAGGTAGGAAAGGCGGGCTTCAATCTCGCGCAGCTGGGTGTCGTCGAGGCCATCGGTGGCTTCCTTGCGGTAGCGGGCGATGAATGGAACCGTGGCGCCTCCGTCGAGCAGTTCGACGGCGGCCTTCACCTGGTTCTCGCCGACCTTGATCTCGACGGCGAGCTGGCGAATGATTTTCTGCATGTCTTGAGCGCGTCCCTGGCAAAGCGCGGGAGTTTGCCATAGGCGGGGACGGCATCCGCCCCGGGCAAGCCGGCGGGCGTGTTACAGCTTGCTTTCGGATTCCTGCCTTGCCTCGGCTTCGCACGGCACCACGAGGCGCACGCACAGGCCGTGCGGCGCGACGGGGCCGATGTCGAGCTCGGCACCGATCGCCTCGGCGCGCGAATGCATGCTGCGCAGCCCCTTGCCCAGACTGCCGGAGGGGCCCGCGTCCCCGGCCGGCGCGCTCCCGGCCGGGCTCAGCCCCCTGCCGTTGTCGCGCACCTCGAGCACCATCGCCCGGCCCTGCTCCTGCGGCGCGACGCGCAGCTCGACGCGGGTCGCGCGGGAGTGGCGCAAGGCATTCGACAAAGCCTCCTGCGCCACGCGGCAGACCTGCGACGCGGTCTCCGCCGGCATCGGGAAGCTTTCAGTCTCGGCCGAGATGTTCCATTCGAAGGCGACGCCCATGCGCTCGAACGCGGGGCGCAGGCGGTAACGCAGGTGGCCCAGCCGCTCGACGACGGTGCTGTCGCCCTGGTCGTCGAGGTCGTCCACCGTCATCTGCAGTTCGAGCAGGCAGGCCTGCAGCGCCATCGAGAGGCTGCCGGGGCCGCCCGATTTCGGGTCCTGGCTGGCCAGCAGCGCCACGAGCCGGGAACCGACGCCGTCGTGCAGGTCGTTGGCGATGCGGCGGCGCTCGGCCATCACCGCCTGCGCCTGGCGAAAGCGCGCGGCCCGACGCTGCGAGACGTACCAGATGCCCAGGATCATTCCCAGCACCAGCACGTTGGCCGCCTGCAGAGCCCAGAAGGCGAACGGCATGTCGCTGGCCATGACGGTGACAGCGGAGCCTGCCCTGATGGCCTGCGCTGCGACCGGCGTCAGGTGCAGCGCGCCCGCGAGCGCGGCCCATGCCAGCAGCCGGCGTCGCGAGACGTGCTGGCGCAGCCAGACGAGCAGTACGCACCACGAGCCGATCGACAGCCACACGAACTGGTCTTCCAGAAGATGCGGAAGCTGAAGGACCTGCGGCGCGAGCATGGCATGGCCTAGAGAAGTCCCCGATGGGAGGCGAAGCTCACGGCCTGCGCGCGGGTGTGCGCATGCAGCTTGCGGTAGATGTTCTTGACGTGCGCGTTAACCGTCTGGGCACTGATGGTTAGCTGCAAAGCGATCTCTTCGGTTACGTAGCCCGTCGCTACAAGTCGCAACACTTCGCGCTCCCTGGCGGATAACGTCGCCTTGCTGTCCGGCGGGCGCACCGGGTTCACGTTGGAGCGCTTGTGATCGAGGTGCACGAGCAGCCGGCGGGCCAGCCGCGGGGTGATGGCGGCACCGCCATTGACCACCTGCAGCACGGCCTGCGCATAGCTCTGGAACCACGCGTTCTTGACCAGGTAGCCAGAGGCGCCGAGCTCGAAGGCATGCAGCACCTGAGGCTCGTCCTCGAGGGCGGAAATGACGATGATCTCGGCCGCGCTGCGATGGCGCTTGGCCTCTTCGATCAGCTCGAATCCGCTGCCGTCTCCGAGGCGGATGTCGACCATGAGCACGTCGAACTCGTGCTGCATCAGCAGCCGCCGTCCTTCGCGCAGCGTGCCTGCCTGCCCTTCGAGCTGGATGCGCAGATCGCCCAGCAATTCCTGCGCGATGACGCGGCGTACGAAGGGGTCGTCGTCCACCAGCAGGACGCGCACCGGCTTGGTCTGTTGCCCGGTCAGGAAGTCGGGCCAAGGGAGGGTATCCGCGGACGGTGAAAGTAGTCCGCCGAACTGGCCAGGGTTGGTGTATTTCCTAGCGGAGTTGCTTGAATCTGTCAACGAAACGTCGAGATCGCTTTCCATTTCAGCCCCTTTGTGACAACTAGTCCATCTTGTTCGTTTCCAAAAGTTAATTCATTTCTACTCAGATTTTTATCTTCAGCTTTTTTGATTACTTTGGTTGCATCTTGTTGCGATTGACTACTCGAGTCAAGCAAAAGTAGTAATTCTCCCTTTGGGCGGCGCATGTAATACCAGCCCGCTGCTCTCTTGAAGCGCTGCTCGACATGTCTTTTGCCATAGCCTCGCTCTACCCAGCAGGGCCCTTTCTTCCCCCGTTTCCCGGGCGCCGAAGAAGCATTTCGGCTGACATCTGGCCCTTCCGGACCGCCTCGCTGATCGCTGGCTGATCGCGAAGCGGCCCGCGGCCCCTTGCGTGCCTTACCCTCGCGCAATGACATTCCTTGCGCGCGTGCTGCGCGTACTGCGTGCCCTGCTCCGCGCCATCGGCACCGCGCTCATCGTTGCGCTGCTGCTCTTCGAGGAGTGGGGCTGGGAGCCGCTCGCGGCCCTTGCTGCGCGGCTGTCCCGCCTCCCCCTCTGGGCCGCGCTCGAGGAACGGCTGCGCCGGCTGCCGCCGTGGGGTGCGCTCCTGGCCTTCTTCGTGCCGGTGCTGTTGCTTCTGCCGGTGAAGGTGCTGGCGCTCTTTCTCTTCAGCCGTGGCCATGCGGCGACCGCCCTCACGGTGCTGGTGCTGGCCAAGCTGGTGGGCACCGCCATCGTGGCGCGGATCTTCCAGCTGGTCGAAGGGCCGCTGATGCGCATTCCGTGGTTCGCCCGCTGGTATCCGCGGTGGAAAGCCTGGAAGGACCGCGTGCTCGACCTCGTCCGGCAGAGCCGTCCCTGGCGCCTTGTGCGGGCACTGAACAGGCGCATGGCTCGCGGCTGGCGGCGGTTCAGGGAAAGCTGAACTCCATTTTTACCCGGATGTATTGTCGTTCCAATTTAATCCGGGTAATATTTGGGGCATGAACCTGTCCACGGAAAACCGCCGCGCCCTGATCCGGCAATACAAGGAAAACCCGCGCCCGGCCGGCGTTTACGCGATCCGCAACAAGCTCAGCGGCCGCGTCTACGTGGCCGGCAGCCTCGATGTGGATGGCGCGATGAACCGCGCGCGCTTCGAACTGAACATGCGCTCCCATCGCAGCAAGGCGCTCGGCCAGGACTGGATCGCGCATGGCGCCGAACATTTCAGCTTCGAGGTGGTCGACCGCATCAAGGAGCGCAAGGACCCCGGTTTCGATCGCAAGGCCGAGCTCGAGAAGCTTCTTTCGCTATGGCAGGAAGAGCTTCAATGCTTCGGCGCGAACGGCTACAACACACCCTGAGCGCATGCGCGACACATGGCGACGAGATGGCGCGCATCGAAGCGCGGCAGCGAGTAGATTACGCACCTCGTTTCGCTTGGTACCCCCCAGGAACAAACAAACATCCGAATGTCTTCCGACACCCCAACAACCACTTTGACCGTGTTCTTCGGCTTCCAGCGCGTGGCACACGGCAGCAAGACCGAAGTGCTCGAACAGCTGAGCCGCCGCGACGACCCCGGCCCGTATCTCGTGTTCGATGACCAGACCGGCGCCCAGCTCGACCTCGACATGCGCGAGCTTCCGCCCGAGCTGCGCTACCCCGAGGCCGAGCCGCATCGCGACGATGCCCCGCGCGGCGTGGGCCGTCCCAAGCTCGGCGTGGTCGCTCGCGAAGTCACGCTGCTGCCGCGCCACTGGGACTGGCTCGGCCGCCAGCCCGGCGGCGCCTCGGTCGCGCTGCGCAAGCTGGTCGAAGACGCGCGCCGCGTGAACGCCGAGCGCGACACCGTGCGCGCAGCGCAGGAAGCCGCCTACCGCTTCATGACCGCGATCGCGGGCAACCTGCCCGGCTTCGAGGAAGCCACCCGCGCGCTCTTCGCCGGCGAGGAGCAACGCTTCGCCACCCTGATCGACCCCTGGCCCGCCGACGTGCGCGCCCATCTGCAGAAACTCGCGGCCGCCGGCTGGAACCATCGATGAGAACGACAACCGAGACGCCCGGCACCGGCAGCAGCAACAGCCCCGGTGCCGGCCAGAGCGGCCTGCAGGGCGTGCCCGTGTCGCCCGTCAACGCGCCGCGCCCGCTGTGGAAGGTCTTTCTCTTCTTCCTCGCGCCGATGTTGCTCAGCAACATCCTCCAGTCGCTCTCCGGCACGCTCAACAACGTGTACGTGGGGCAGATGCTCGGCGTGGGCGCGCTCGCGGCGGTGTCGAGCTTCTTTCCGGTGATGTTCTTCTTCATCGCCTTCATCATCGGCCTGGGCGCCGGCGCCTCGGTGCTCATCGGCCAGGCATGGGGTGCGCGCGACGTCGCCAAGGCCAAGGCCGTGGCCGGCACCACGCTCACCGTCGGCGTGCTGATGGGGCTGGTGATCGCCGTATTCGGAGGCGCGTTCACCACGCCGATGCTGGCCGCGCTGGGCACGCCCCCCGACGTGCTGGCCGACTCCACGCGCTATGCCCGCATCATGCTGATCGCGATGCCCGGCGTGTTCATCTTCCTGCTGGCCACCGCGATGCTGCGCGGCGTGGGCGATACCGTCACGCCGCTGCTCACGCTGCTGATTTCCACGCTGATCGGCCTGGTGGTCACGCCCGCGCTCATCCGCGGCTGGGGCGGCCTGCCGCAACTCGGCGTGGCCAGCGGCGCGTGGGCGTCGGTGCTGTCGTTCGCAGTGGCAACCACCTGGCTGGGCTTTCGCCTGCACCAGCGCAAGAGCCCGCTCGCGCCAGACGCGGAATTCATGCGCAACCTGCGCATCCAGCCGCACCTGCTGAAGGCCGTGCTGCGCATCGGGGTACCCACGGGGGTGCAGATGATCGTGGTGGCGCTGGCCGAGGTGGTACTGCTGTCGATGGTCAACGGCTTCGGCTCGAACGCCACGGCCGCCTACGGCGCGGTGAACCAGGTGGTGGCCTACGTGCAGTTCCCGGCGATCTCGATCGCGATCACCGCGTCGATCCTCGGCGCGCAGGCCATCGGCGCGGGCCGGGCCAACCGGCTCGGCGCCATCGCGAAGACGGCGCTGCTCATGAACCTGGTGCTGACCGGCGGCCTGGTGCTGCTGGGCTACCTGTTCTCGCGGCCGCTGATGGGCTTCTTCATCACCAGCGCGCCGGTCATCGAGATCGCGCAGACGCTGCTGCACATCATGCTGTGGAGCCTGGTGGTCTTCGGCATGGCTTCGGCGCTGTCGGGGATCATGCGCGCCAGCGGCTCGGTGCTGGTGCCCACGCTGATCTCGATCTTCTGCATTCTCGGCGTGGAGGTGCCGGTGGCCTGGGTCATGAGCCACCGCATCGGGCTCGATGGGGTCTGGGTGGCCTACCCGGTGACCTTCGGGGCGATGCTGCTGCTGCAGACTGCCTACTACCAGCTGGTGTGGCGCAAGAAATCGATCCACCGGCTGGTGTAGCCGGCGCGCCGGCTACTTGCCGTCGAAGGCCCGCTGCACCTGTGCGAGGTCGAGCTTGACCATCTTCATCATGGCCTGCATCGCGCGGTTGGCCTTGGCAGCGTCCTTGTCCTGGAACATGCGGATCATGGCCTTGGGCGCGACCTGCCACGAAACGCCATAGCGGTCGGTGAGCCAGCCGCACTGCACCGGCTGGCCACCGCCTTCGAGCAGCCTGTCCCAGTAGTAGTCGACATCGGCCTGCGTCTCGCACGGCACGAACATCGAGATGGCCGGGTTGAACTTGTACTCCGGGCCGCCGTTGAGAATCATGAATTCCTGCCCGTCGAGCTCGAAGGTCGCGGTGAGCAGCGAGCCCTTGCGGCTGGGGTTGGCGTCGCCCCACAGCAGTGTGTCGGTCACGCGCGAGTTCGGAAAAATGCTGCTGTAGAACTTCAGCGCCTCTTCTCCGTTGGTGTCGAACCAGAGACAGGGAACGATCTTCTGCATGGGACTCCTTCGCTTCTGACGATGAACCTGATAGTTCAGTATCCAGGCGTCGCAGGCCCCCTGTCAACCCGTGCGACGCCTGTCAGCGGGAAGTTCCCATGGACCCGGCTTTCGAGGCGCCTGCCCCGAAGGCCTTCCGCCAGCGATAGGCCTCGGCCGCATTGACCGCGCCCTTCGGCGCCCTGCCCTGGAAGATCTCCGCGAGTTGCGACACGGTTTCCATCGCCTGGTGCTCCACCGCCGGCGGCGTGAGCCCGCCGAT
This sequence comes from Variovorax sp. V15, assembly GCF_041154425.1. Taxonomy (NCBI): domain Bacteria; kingdom Pseudomonadati; phylum Pseudomonadota; class Betaproteobacteria; order Burkholderiales; family Comamonadaceae; genus Variovorax; species Variovorax sp. V15. The sequence continues at coordinate 3,281,248 of NZ_AP028659.1, read as the reverse complement.
GTGGGGCGTGGCGATCACGCGCGGATGCGCCGCCACGTCCGGCGAAGGCATCTGGTCGGGTGCGCGGCCCACGTCGAGCGCGCATCCAGCGATCACGCCCGCATCCAGCGCCGCTAGCAGCGCACGCTCATCCACCAGGTTTCCGCGCGAGGCATTGATGAAGAAGGCGTGGGGCTGCATCGCGGCGAACGCCCGGGCATTCATCATGTTCTCGGTCGCCTCGGTGGCGGGCGCGAGGCAGACCACGAAGTCCGATTGCGCCAGCAGCGCCTCGAAGCTCACCTGCTCGAACTCCGCTCGATCGGTAGCCGTGTACGGGTCGTGCACGACGATGCGCATGTTCAGCGCCAGCGCGACATCGCAGAGGTACCGGCTGATCTGCCCGTAGCCGATCACGCCCAGCGTGCTGCCGCGCAGTTCGCGCCCCATCGCGGGCGGCGGCGGGCGGCCCGCGTGGTAGCTCGCGGCGGAGGCACTGATGCCCCGGCCCAGATCGATCATCGCGCCTACGATCCACTCCGACACCGAGGTGATGAACCCTGCGCTCGCCTGCGTCACCAGCACGCCATGCCGGCTGGCGGAAGCCACGTCGATGTTGCGGATGTCGATGGCGCAGCGTACGAAGGCCTTGAGTTGTGGCAGCGCCGCGAACAGCGCCTCGTCGCCCACCGTCTGGCGGTAGGAAATGATCGCGTCGCAGTCCTGCGCCAGATCGGCGAGCTCGCGCGAGGAAAGTTCGGCGTCGCTGGGATTGAGGCGAACCTGCGCGATGGCCCGAAGGGCGGCGGTGGCGCGGTCGCCGAAGTAGTTGGCCAGCTTGGCTGGCGGATGGCTGACGAAAACCGTGGTCATGAAAAAACTTCTGTTCGGGAAGAAAGACTGGCCGCGAGCATCATGCTGCTGCAAGCGCCAGGACCGTGCGCCGCCACGAAGGCAGAATGGAAAAATCAACAGGACGCAGCATGACCATAACCTCGCAGACACCCGACGCCGCTCGCGCTTACGCCGTCGAAATGCATGGTGACCAGAAATACGGCATCCATCCGTACGTGCACCACCTCGACGCCGTCGCCGCCCTGCTCCAGCCCTACGGCGACAAGGCGCGCATCGTCGGCTACCTGCACGACGTGGTCGAGGACACGGCAGCGACGGTGGCGGACGTGCGCTCGCGCTTCGGCGACCTGGTCGCTTCCTGCGTCGCGCTGCTGACCGATGCGCCCGGCGCCAACCGCAAGGAGCGCAAGGCCAGAACCTATGCGGCGCTGGCCGAGGTGAAAGGCGACGAGGAACTCGCGCTGCTGGTGAAGGCCGCCGACCGGCTGGCCAACGTGCGCGCATGCGTGGCCGATGGCCAGCGCGCGCTGTGGGACACGTACCACGGCGAGCACCCGACCTTCAGGGCAGCTGCGTTCAGGGCTGGGCAATGCGATGCGTTGTGGATCGAGCTCGACACGCTGCTCTCGCCCTCTTGCGCGCCAGCAGCGACGCCCTGACAAGGGCCGCGCCCGGTTGGTTCGCCCCAGACAGGCGAGCGATCTTTCGAGGGCAAGGCGCTCGTCGTGGTCCGGACAGACGGGCCACGCGCCCTGCGCCGGCCAGCCCGAGCCTGTAATGGTGCGAAATTGATTGGTGCCCGAATGGACGCCACAGTGCACCGACTTCAGTTCTCCGGAAAGCCAGAAAGGGGTCAGGTTGCTGGCAGCCCCCCCTACCCCGGGCACGCATCCGGAAGAAGTCGGGTACATCCATTTCAGTAACGCAATCAATCGAACTGGAGGGCTAAATGGGCATTGTGTTTGCAGAAAACTGGGACAACATCGATGGACTCAGGGCAAAACATGGCGATTGGTATGAGGACACATACAACACCCTGGGCGATGCCAGCTACCAGCAGATAACCGCCATGCTGAATACATGGGCGGACAGAGAAATTGCCAATGGGCACGCAGTCGAACTGCACGAATTGGCCGTTGCCGTATTGAGCGACAGGCTCAAGGTCACAGTGGAACTGGGCTTCCACCAACGTCAGACTTTCAGGGGGCAGGACTACTTCCACATCACCGTGATTCACCCGGATGGATGGAAAGCCCACCTGTTCAGCCGCGCGGCGATCTATATGGGCAGCGTCGCGCACATCGAGAAAACGATCGAAGGCGGCACCAAAGTCCCCACCGTCTACGAAAAAGAATCTACGTGCAGCCTCAACAGCCCTACACGCCGTTCGTTTGAGTCTCGCAAGTTCGAGTAAGGGCAGCCCACGGCCGACGGTGTGATGTCAGCTGGCGCATGACGCCATATGAATTCCAAGTTCGTTTTCCTCGAACTCCGGCAATAGCTAACCAGCACGCCGATTCGTGAACTCCATCACCCCGTCGTCCACCGAACCGAAGCGCAGGCTCACCAGATCGCGCGCGTAGTTCTGGTACACGCGCCACGGCGCGCGCGAGCCCTGCTTCGGAAACCTGTCCACCGCGCGCTGCACATAGCCCGAAGAGAAGTCGAGCCAGGGCTCGGGCGCCAGCGCCGGGTCTGTGTTGCGCGGCGTGCATTGCCTCCAGCCTTGCTTCTCCATGTGGTTGAGCACCCGGCAGACATACACGCAGGTCAGGTCGCTCCTGAGCGTCCACGAGGCGTTGGTGTAGCCGAACGACGAGGCCAGGTTGGGCACGTCGCTGTACATCATTCCCTTGTAGCTGAAGGTCGCGGCCGGTTCCACGCGACGGCCGTCCACCTCGAGCTGCACGCCACCGAGCACCTGCAGTTCCAGCCCGGTGGCGGTGACCACCACGTCGGCCTCCAGCTCCCTGCCCGACTTCAGCCTGATGCCGCCCGGCGTGAAGGTGTCGACGTGGTCGGTGACCATCGAAGCGCGCCCTGCCCTGATGGCCGCGAACAGGTCGCCGTCGGGAACCAGGCAAAGGCGCTGGTCCCACGGGTTGTAGCGCGGCGTGAAATGCGTGGCGATGTCGTAGCCGGGGCCGAGCGCCTGCCGTACGCCGCCGAGGATCATCTTCTTCGCGTAGTCGGGCTTGCGCCGGGCGAGGCGGAAAAAGTACATCGACAGCAGCACGTTCTTCCAGCGCGTGAGGCCGTAGGCCAGCCCGGCCGGGAAGATGCCGCGCAGCCTTCGCGCGATCGGGTCCTGCGCCGGGCGCGCGACGACGTAGGTAGGCGAGCGCTGCAGCAGAGTCACGTGGCCGGCCGTCTTCGCCATCGCGGGCACCAGCGTCATCGCGGTCGCGCCGCTGCCGATGACGACCACGCGCTTGCCGCCGTAGTCCAGGTCCTGGGGCCAGTGCTGCGGATGGACGATGCGGCCCGTGTAGTTGCCGATGCCCGCGAAGTCGGGCGTGTAGCCCGCGTCGTACCTGTAGTAGCCGCTGCACAGGAAGAGAAAGTTGCAGCGCAGGCGCAGCGGAAGCCGCTCGGGGCCGCGCTCCACGTCCACGCTCCAGCAGGCCTCCGGCGTCGACCACGAGGCGCGCACCACGCGGTGGTTGAAGCGGATCCTGCGGTCGATGCCGTGCTGCGCCGCCGTCTCGCGCAGGTAGTTCAGGATCGACGGCCCGTCCGCGATGGACTTCGCCTGCGTCCACGGCCGGAACGAATAGCCCAGCGTGTACATGTCGGAGTCCGAACGCACGCCCGGATAACGGAACAGGTCCCAGGTGCCGCCGCTGCGCTCACGCCCTTCGAGGATCGCGTAGCTGCGGCCCGGGCAGTGCTTCTGCAGGTGGTAGCCGGCACCGATGCCCGAGAGGCCGGCGCCGACGATCAGTACATCGAAGTGCTGCTGTTGCTCGCTCTCTTCCCGCATCGGTCGTGCCCTTTCACTTCTTGCCGTCCGTGCCTCCTGCCGCCGGTGGAGTGCTCCGGATCATCAGCCACGCGCTCAATGCGCTGAGCACGGCCAGCGCCGCGCTCGACAGCATCACCCAGCGAAAGCCCGCGACGAAGGATTCGGCCACCGCGCGTTTCACGGCTGCCGCAGTGGCCGCGTCCGCGCCCGGAGGGATCGCCGCGCCCGCCAGCTTGCTGCGCTCGCCTTCGAGAAATGCCGTCAGTTGCGCCGTCGCGTCCATCTCGCGCAGATGCCCGGCCAACGCGGTGTCGAAGGCCCAGGCCATGAGCGCGCCGAACACCGCGATCGCCAGCACCGCAGCCGCGCGCGACACCGCGTTGTTCACGCCAGAGGCCACGCCCGCCAGGTCTGCGCCGACCGCGTTCATCACCGTGGTCGTCAGCGGCGCCACCGTCACCGTCATGCCGAAGCCCAGCACCACCACGGCCGGCAGGAAGCCGCTCCAGTAGCTCGCGCCCACGCCCGGCAGCGCGAACAGCGCGAAACCCACGGCGGCAATCGCCGGCCCGATCACCAGCGGCATGCGCGGCCCGAAGCGGTCGACCAGCTGCCCGGCCCAGCCCGAGAGCGCGAACATGATGAAGATGAACGGCAGCAGCGCCGCTCCCGCCACCGTGGCCGAGTAGCCCTGCACCTGGATCAGGTTGAGCGGAAAGAAATACAGCCCGCCGCCCAGCGCCGCGTAAAGCAGCAGCGTCAGCAGGTTGGCGCCGCTGAAGTTGCCGATGCGCAGCAGCTCCAGCGGCAGCATCGGCGTGCGCGCCTTGCGCTCGGCGACGAAGAACGCAACGCTGCCCAGCACGCCGATTGCGAGCGCCGCAAGCACCGCCGCCGAACCCCAGCCCTGCGTCGGCGCCTCGATGAAGGCGTAGACGATGCCGCCGAGCCCGGCCGTCGCCAGCAGCGCGCCCCACAGGTCGAGCCCGCCGCTGGCGGAAGCGCCTCGGCTCTCGGGCACGTGGCGCCACACGATCCACAGCACCAGCAGCGCCATCGGCACATTGATGAGGAAAGCCCAGGTCCACGAGAAATGATCGACCAGGAAGCCGCCCAGCACCGGCCCCACCGCCGCCGTGATGCCGCTGAAGCCCGACCATGTGCCGATGGCCTTGCCGCGCTCCTTCTCCGGATAGGCCGCGCTGATGAGCGCCAGGCTGCCCGGCACCAGCAGCGCGCCGCCCACGCCCTGCACCGCCCGCGCCGCGATGAGTTGCTGCACATTGCCCGCGAGCGCGCACGCCACCGACGACAGCGCGAAGATGCCGACGCCTATCGCGAAGATGCGCCGCCGGCCGTAGTGATCGCCCAGCGCCCCGCCCACCAGCAGCAGCGCCGCCAGCAGCAAGGCATACGACTCGACCACCCATTGCGCCTGGAAGGCTGTTGCGCGCAGGTCGGACTGGATGGCCGGCAGCGCCACGTTGACCACCGTGCCGTCGATGAAGGCCATGCTCGAGCCCACGATGGCCGCGGCCAGCACCCATGGCCTGGCGGCTTCAGGACAGTCGCTCCCTTCGCCCTCTCCCGCGCGGGAGCCATGAAGGCCATGAAGAATCAGCGTCTCGTCGCAGGGCGCCTTGCCGATCTGTGCCATGGGGTCTCCTTTTCATGGGATTCCGGTCTCGCACTGCCCCTTCAAGGGGAGAGAAGAAAACTCAGGTCGCGCAGGCGGTCGCCGACGGATTCGCCCGCGCCGCGCTCACGCTGCGCGCCATCGCGGCGGCCACCGCCGAGGTCACGCGCTGTGCCCCCTGCGCCACCGCGTCCATTCCGCTGCCCACCGCCTCGCCGAGGCTCAACTGGCAGACCACGGTGCGCGCCTCGTCCGAGCGCCGCAGCGTCCAGCTGAAATTCGCGTCCACGCGGCCGCCCTCGACCGCGTCGAACTGCCGCAGCTGCACCGCGATGCGCCACACCGGCTGCGAACTCTGCCGACCGCCCTTGGTCACGTCGAGCGCGCCGAGCCGGCCGGCGATGCCGCTGGCCAGCGCGTCGCGCAGCTCGTTCTCGAAGGACGAGGCCCAGCGGTGCTGCTCCAGCACCTCGACCTGCACGCTGCCGTTGGGCTGGCGCACGACCATCTGCGGCCGTGCGAAGCGCTCGGGAACGGCCACCGGCGCAAGCTCGATGTAGAGCGGCGCGGCGCTGCCGAGCGTCGAAGGCGCGGCATCGGCTGCGGCCACCGGGCTTGCCAGCGTGTAGTAGCTGTCGGGCTTGCTCGCGCAGCCCGCGAGCACCGCCAGCGCTGCGGCCGCCGCCGCCACGGCCATCGATGAAAAGTGGTTCTTCTTCATTTCTTGTTGTCGTCCGGTTTGCCGCGCAGCAGCGATTCGGGATGGCGCTCGAGGTAGTCGGTCAGCACGCGCACCGAGCCGGCGGCGCGCGTGAGCTCCTGCAGCGTCTGGCGCATGTCCTGCTGCAGCGGCGAGTCGTCGGCCAGCGTGCGTTCGGCCGTGTTCACGGTCTTGCGCACGTCCTTCATGGCCGCGGCCAGCTCGGGCGTGACGTCGTTGTTGATGCGCTTCACCGTCTGCTCGGCGGCCGTGAGCGTCTTGTTGAGCGAAGCGAGCGTGGTGCGCAGGTCGCCCGCGATCTGCTCGTAGGGCACCTTGTTGAGCTTGGTCGCGATCTCCTGAACCTGCGACTGGATCTCGTCGAGGCTGTTGGGCACGGTAGGCAGTTCGATCGGGTTCTTCGCTAAGTCGATCTTCGCCGGCGGCGCCTTCGGGAAGAAGTCGAGCGCCACGTAGACCTGCCCGGTCAGCAGGTTGCCGTTGCGCAGCTGGGCGCGCAGGCCCTTCTCCGCCAGGAAGCGCAGCCGCTCCTGCTGGGTGGAGCGCGACTCGGTGCCGCTCTCGCCCGCGCGGCGGCGCAGGCGGTCGGGGTAGACCTGCACCAGCACCGGCATGCGGAACTCGCGCTCGGCGCGGTCGAACTCCACGCCGATCGACTTCACCTCGCCGATCACCACGCCGCGGAAGTCCACCGGCGCACCCGGCGTCAGGCCGCGCAGCGACTGGTTGAAGTACATCAGCAGGGTCTGCGAGGGCCCGTCGGGCTCCTTCATGGCCGTGGTCTCGTCCTGCGCCAGCGTGAAGGAGGCGTTCTCCTTGGCCACCGGTCCCATCGCGTCGTCGGGCGCCTGGAAGGCTATGCCTCCGAGCAGGATGGTCGCCAGCGACTGCGTGCGCAGCGTGAAGCCGCTGGCGCTGAGCTGCGCGTCAATGCCGCTGGCCTGCCAGAAGCGCGTGTTCATGCCCACGAACTTGTCGTACGGCGCATTGATGAAGACGCGCAGCGTCACGCCGCGCCCGTCGCCGTCGAGCTCGTAGGCCGCCACCTGCCCTACCTTGATGCGGCGGAAGTACACGGGCGAGCCCACGTCGAGCGAGCCCACGTCGTTGGCACGCAGCAGGAACTGCTTGCCCGAGTCGTCGCGCGTGACGGTGGGCGGCGTCTCCAGCCCGGTGAACTCGCCCGCCGTTTCCTGCGACACGCCCGCGTCGGCGCCGATGTAGGCGCCCGACAGCAGCGTGTTGAGCCCCGAGATGCCCGAGGTGTCCAGCCGCGGGCGCACCACCCAGAAACGCGAGTCGGAGGCGGTGAAGCTCTGCGCGTCCTTGTTGAACTGCACCAGCACGCGCACATGAGAGCGGTCGCGCGCCAGGCGCAGGCTGGTGACCAGGCCGATCTGCACGTCCTTGTACTTCACGGCGGTCTTGCCGGCCTCCAGGCCCTCGGCGGTCTTGAAGGTCAGCACCACCTCCGGGCCACGCTCCATGATGATGCGCGCCACCAGCGTGATGCCCACCAGCGCGGCCACGATGGGAATCAGCCAGATCAGCGACGGCAGCCATTCGCGGCGGCGCACCACGCGCGGCTTCGGCAGCGGAGGCTGGCCGGATGGCTCCGGTTTGTCCTGGGGTCGGTCTTCTTCACTCATGCTGGTTTCTCGTCCCTGTTTTCATGTCCCTGCAGACGTTGCTCGCGCTGTGCGCCTTCTTCGTGGTCCTGCAGGATGGCCTGGTCCTCCCTGCTGTCCCAGGTGAGCTTCGGGTCGAAGCTCAGCGAGGCCAGCATGGTCAGCACCACCACCGAGCCGAAGGCCGCGATGCCCACGCCCGCGGTGATGACCGCGAAGCCCTGGATCTGCACCAGCCCGGTCAGCAGCGACACCACGAACACGTCGAGCATCGACCACCGGCCGATGATCTCGATGATGTGATAAAGCTTCGCCCGCTCGCGCCGCCGCCAGGTGCTGCCGCGCTGAGCCAGCACCACGAGCAGCAGCAGCACCGCGAGCTTGAACAGCGGCACCAGGAAGCTCGCGATGAAGACGATGGCGGCCAGCCCGTAGGCGCCGGACACCCAGAAATAGATCACCCCGCTCAGGATGGTGTCGTTCTGCGTGCCGAACAGCGTGCGCGTGATCATCACCGGCAGCAGGTTGGCCGGGATGTACATCATGCAGGCCGCGATCAGGAAGGCCCATGTGAGCTTCAGGCTCTGCGGCTTGCGCGTATGCAGGTGCGTGCCGCAGCGGCCGCAGGGTTCGCCCTCCTCGGCGTCTTTCCAGACGGCGCCGCAATGGCGGCAGGCCATGTAGCCCATCGAGGCGGCGGTGGGAACCTTCGCATCCGCCTCGTGTTCGTGGTGGTAATGCTCGCCGTAAGCCGCAAGGCTGCCGAGGCGCTGCCGGAGGTGGCCCTGCAGCTTCTTCATGCCGATGCTCCACCCTTCTCTTCTTCACCAGGTTCCTCGCCCTTCGGCCTGAACGCCATTCCCCAGAACGCACCCGGGTCGAAGGACAGCACCGCCGTCAGCATCACCGTGAGCGCCATGAAGGCCCACAGCGCCGGCCCCGGCACCACGGTCGCCATGCTCGAAAGCTTGACGATGGCCACGAGAACGCCGAGCAGGAACACTTCGATCATTCCCCAGGGCCGCAGCGACTGCATCGCCCGCACCAGCAGTGCGAAGCCCACGGGCCGGTGCTCGCGGCTCAGCGGAACCAGCAGGTACGCCAGGATGCAAAGCTGCAGGAAGGGAAAGAGGATGGTCGTGGCCAGCACCAGCAGCGCCACCACCGACATGCCTTCGGCGCTCAGTGCGACCACCGCGCCGGCCAGCGTGGTCTGGCTGCGCAGGCCCTGCAGCTCGATCTCGACGATGGGAAACAGGTTCGCGATGGCGAACATGATGAGGCAGGCCACCGTCAGAGGAAGGATCCGGCGCTCCTGCTCGCCCGGGTGCCGGTCGAGCTCGGTGCCGCAGCGCGGGCAGCGCGCCACGTCGCGCGGGCGCAGGGGCGTGCGGCCGTAGACCGCATCGCAACCCGGGCAAACCACGGTTTCAGGTACTTCCGTCATGGGTGAGTACCCTAACTCATTCAGCCGCCGTGGCTTGTCGTCTTGAGCCGCAGGCTGCTGAAAACCGCCGCCACCGCGGCAAAACTGGCGGCCAGCACCAGCGCGACCACCGGCCCGTGGCCCCCGTGCGGGCTCCAGATGCTGAAGACGCCCGCCAGCACCACGGCGCCCAGCGTCTGCCCGGTGAGCCGTGCCGTGCCCAGCATGCCGCTGGCCGCACCACTGCGGTGCGCCGGCGGCGAGGTCACGATGGTGTGGTTGTTCGGCGACTGGAACAGCCCGAAGCCAAGCCCGCACAGCGCCATGCGCCAGGCGATGTCGGCATTGCCCGGATGCGCCGGCAGCGCCGCCAGCAGGACCAGGCCCGTGGCCAGCAGGCCCAGTCCGATGCCGCCCAGCAGCCCGTCGGGGTACCGGCCGATCAGCCGCCCTGCGATAGGCGCCATCACCACGATGGCCAGCGGCCACGCAGTGATGAGCAGGCCCGCCTCGATGTGGCTGCGCCCGTACACCTCCAGCAGCAGGAAAGGCAGCGCGATGTAGGCCAGCATCTGCGCGCAGAAGGCGGCCACCGAGGTGCTCATCGACAGCGCGAACACCGGAATGCGCAGCAGGTCGATCGGGAAAAGCGGCACCGCTTCCCTGCGCTGGCGGCGCAGGTAGATGAAGCCCACCACAAGGCCCGCCAGCAGGATGCCCCAGGCCGAGGCCTGCGAGCCGCCGCCCTGAACCGCGCCCTCGCGCACGCCGAGCCGGTCCACGCCCAGGAACACCAGCGAGAACATCAGCACGTTGAGCGCCACATCCACCGGCGAGAAGCGCAGCCCCGCAGCCGGCGGCACGCGGTTGAAGGGCAGCGCCTTCATGCCCAGCGCGAAGGTGACGAGGCCCAGCGGAACGTTGATGGCGAAGAGCCAGGGCCAGGAAGCCACCGACAGGATGGCCGCCGCCACCGAAGGCCCCGCCAAAGAAGAAGTGGCCACCACCAGCGAATTGATCGCCATGCCCTTGCCCAGCTGCGACGACGGGTAGGTAAGCCGTACCAGCGCCGCGTTCACGCTCATGATGCCGGCCGCGCCCAGGCCTTGGAACGCGCGCGCCGCGATCAGCGTGCCCAGCGAGTTGGCAAAAGTGGCAGCCAGCGAAGACAGTGTGAACACCGCCATGCCGACCAGGTACACGCGCCGGTAGCCCACGAGATCGCCCAGCGAGGCCAGCGGCAGCAGCATTACCAGCGTGGCGATCTGGTAGGCGTTGACCACCCAGATCGACTGCGAGGGGCTGGCGTTGAGCTCGCGCGCGATGCCCGGCAGCGCCAGGTTGACGATGGTGCCGTCGAGCACCGCCACGATCAGCCCGAGGATGATGACCAGCATCGCCCAGCCGCGCTCCGGCTGGGACAGCCCGTCGACGGGCCGGGGCCCCGCGTTGCCGCCGCGGTTGTCGCCATTGTCGTTGTCTTCGGCGGCCGGGAGCGCGGCGCCTGCGCGTACCGTGTTCATCAGGCTTGCTGTGTCCTTCCTGTCTTGGCTGCCTTGCCCGTGGGCTCCGAGCGCACGCCGCCCAGCGTGAGCCAGGTCAGCACCAGCGCGATGAGCGCGCCGCCGGCCATGCCGGCCACCATCGGCAGCGGCCTGCCGTCGGTGAAGAGGCCCACCACCGCCATGGCCAGCGCACCGGTGAGCATCTGCAGCGTGCCCAGCAGCGCCGAGGCCGTGCCCGCGATGGCGCCGTGCATCTCCAGCGCGAGCACGCCGGTGGTCGGGATCACCAGGCCCATGAAGCCCGAGGCAATGAAGTACAGGACGATCAGCACCCAGATGCTGTCGCCGCCCATCGCGAAGTAGGCGAACATCGCGATCATCGCGGCGCCGCAGCACACCACGCCGAACTTGACGAGATTGACCAGCCCGTAGCGCTCGCCCAGCGTGCCGGTGAACTGCGAGGCGCCGATGAAGGCGGCAGCGTTCACGCCGAAGGCCACGCTGTAGAGCGCGGGCGAGAGGCCGTAGTGGTCGATCATCACGAACGAGGAGTTCGCGAGGTAGGTGAAGAAGCCCGCCATCGCGAAGCTGCCGATGAACACCAGCCCGAGGTAGTGCGTGTCGCGCAGCAGCAGCCAGTAGGCCGAGAGCGCGCTGCCGAGGCTGCTTTCGACGCGCTCCGATGCCGGACGGGTCTCGTCGAGCAGCTTCACCATCATGGCCAGGCCCGCCACGGCCGCGACAGTCACGGCCCAGAACACGCCGCGCCAGCCGGAAAAAGCGATGACCGCGCTGCCTGCCAGCGGCGCGAGGATCGGCGACACGCTGAACACCAGCATCAGCAGCGACATCAGCCGCGCCGCATCGGTGCCCGTGTGCAGGTCGCGCACCACCGCGCGCGGAATCGCCATGCCGGCCGCGGCGCCCAGGCCCTGGATGAAGCGCAGCACGATCAGCGTCTGGATGTCGGTCGCCAGCGCGCAGCCGATGCTGGCGAGTGCGAACAGCAACAGCCCTGCGTACAGCGGCGGCTTGCGGCCCACCATGTCGGAGATCGGCCCGTAGAGCAGTTGCCCCGCGCCGAGTGAAAGGAAGAAGGCCGTGAGGCTCATCTGCACCGCGCCGATGTCGGCGTGCAGGCTCTGTCCGATGGCGGGCAGCGCCGGCAGGTACATGTCGATGGCGAATGGCCCGATGGCCGAGAGCAGGCCCAGCAGCAGGGCCATCTTGAAGAAGGGGGAAGAACGCATTGCAGCGATTGTCGCGAAGCACGGCAATCGCTGCAGGCGTGGGGTCTGTGCCGGCGTGCGCCCTGCCCTTGCTAATTCCTGGCAAAGAATCGCGCGGGCACAGCGCTGTAGAACACAGCGTGCATGAGCCGTTTCGTCTTACTGCTACTTGCCTTGCGGCGGCTTGCCCGCGGGCCAGAACACCAGCGCGCGCAGTTCGATGCTGCGCCGCGGCGGCGCCTCCTGCGAACCCGTCGGGTCCTCGAAGGCGGTGTGCGCGGTGTAACGCGCCACGCCCTGCTCGAGCGAGTCGTAGATCTTCAGCAGCAGCGCCTCGTCGGGTCGAAGCCTCGGGAACCAGTACCAGCGGTGCTCCGGATTCCAGGTAAAGGACCAGGTCTCGCCCACCTTGTCGGGATAGACGAGGTCGCTGGGCACGAGGTCGTTCGACGAGATGGAACGCGCGTCGCACAGTGCCAGCGGCAGGCGCTCCACCGTGGCCAGCGGGCGCCACAGGTTGACGATCGCGAAGCGGTTCTTCAGCCGCTCCTCGGCCTCTTCCGGCGGCAGGTGGTCGCGCACGCGGCGCGGCGCGGAGACGAAGGTCTGGTCGTTGTGCACGCGGCGCACCGGCTCGCGCAGCTCGGCCGTGCGGCGCGAGCCCTGCGCGCTGTCGCGCAGCGTGTGGTCGAACACGACGATCTTCTCGGCGCCGGTCACGTCGCGCAGCAGCGCCTCGGCCTCGCGGTAGTAGATGTCGCGGATCGCGGCATCCTGCGAGAAATCGGCGAGCACGCTGCGGTGCGAGATCTGCGTGAAGCCACTGCGGTCGAGCGTCAGCTCGTTCAGCGCCACCAGCGGGCGGCCGTCGCGGATGGTCACGCGGCGCGCTTCCAGTTCGCCGGTCACCCAGGGCGTGCCGGACGGAGGCTCGAATGTGTAGCTCACGGGCCGGCCCTGGCCCGCCTTCAGGTAGTTGAGCTCGGCCTCCACCGAAGGCAGGTTGGCGGCCAGCATCTGTCCATTGGACCCAACGCTCATGCGACGTGACTCCTCGAAACGGTTCCTCTGCAAGCGAACGCAGAGGCTATACCCGTGCCATCGCGCGCGGAACGAAACAAAGGAGATAACCATATTCGGCGGCAGGTGGTGCCCTGTCGCGCTTGACGCAGCACCCGGCTTCACTGCATGCGCCGTGCCCGCTACGCTATCGGCTTCCCGGACAGTCCATAACAACTCGCAGCATTCGTCATCCAGGAGAAGATCGCCCATGGCCCTCGCCCGCACGGTTCACGCCGACCTCTTGCGCGTGTTCGTCCTCACGCTCGTGTCGCTTTTCGCCATTCCGGCGGCGACGCTCGCTTTCACCGAATACGCGCTGCGCTCGCAGGACGCGGAGTTCCTGCAGGCGATGGAAAACCGCATCGCCAAGGATGCGAGGCTGTCCGCCGCGGACAAGGCCGAAGCCACCGCGTTCTACCGCACCCACCAGCTCTCCAGGGCCTGCGACGCCACCGCCCCCGAAGACAGGAACTTCCACGACAAGGTGTGCAGCCCCTATTCGATGCAGTGGCAGTTCCACTGGGCCGACCGCGCCGCCATCTGGACCATCGTGCTCGGCGCCGCGCTGCTCGCCGCGGCGCTGGTGCTGGGCGCACTGGCCTTCGCCAACCGGGGCCTGCGCTACGCCAGCTTCGTCGCGGGCTGGCGGCTCATGACGGTGTCGTGCGCGGTCGAGGTGGTGCTGCAGAGCGCGATGCTGGTATGGCTGTCGTTCTGGCTCACCGCGTACTTCTGGCACAGCTACTACGTCAAGCTCATCGCGCTGGCGGGCATCGCAGCGGGCGCGGCGGTGTTCTATGCGATCTACACGCTGTTCAAGAAGCTGCCTTCGGGCAACGAGATCGAGGGCGAGCTGGTCTCGCAGGCCGACGCGCCGCGCCTGTGGGAGCGCATCCGCCAGCTCGCCGGCCGCGTGAAGACGGCGCCGCCCGACCAGATCGTGGCCGGCATCGACACCAACTTCTTCGTGACCGAGGCTCCCTGCGAAGTCAAGGGCCGCACCCTGCAGGGCCGCACGCTCTTCGTGAGCCTGCCGCTCTTGCGCGTGCTCGACCAGACCGAGGCCGACGCAGTGCTCGCGCACGAGCTCGCCCACCTGGGCGGCGGCGACACCCGCAGCAGCGCGGCGCTGGGCCCCAAGCTGCTGCAGTTCGACCAGTACACCTGGAAGATGCGAAGCGGCGGCCTCACCATCGTGGCGCACTACCTGCTGCGGCTGTACCGCATGATCTTCGCCTTCGCGCTGGCCCGCGACAGCCGCGAGCGCGAGTACAGGGCCGACCGCGTGGCCGCCGGCCTCACGGCGCCGCACGCGATCGTGCAGTCGCTCATCAAGATCTCGGCCTACGCGAGCTACCGCAACGACGTGGAGCAGAAGCTCTTCGAGCAGGACCGCGAGCACGACGGCGCGCTCGGCATCGCCCGCTTCGTCGCCGACGGCCTGCCGCCCTACGCCAACTCCGAAGCATTCATCGAGGCGATGAAGACGGCCGGCGTGCCGCACCCCTACGACAGCCACCCGCCGCTGCTGGAGCGCATGCGCAACGTCGGCCACCACGTGCCCGAGAGCGCCTACGGCGGCATCGTCGCGACCGCGCCGCAGGCCTCGTGGGCCGATGAGATCGAGACCGCCCACGCCATCGAGCAGCGCCTGTGGAGCGAGTACGAGCAGCGCTTCGTACAGAACCACGAGCTGAGCCTGGCCTACCGCTACGAGCCGGCGACGGAGGAAGAACGCGCAGTGGTGCTGCGCCACTTCCCGCCGGTGGGCTTCGCGCTGAAGAACGGCGAGCGCGTCGACATCAGCTACGAGGGCATGCACCCCAGCGCGGACGGCGGTTCCACCATTTCGTGGGACGAGGTCAAGAGCCTGACCTACAAGGACGGCAGCTTCGGCGACACCCTCATCGTCACCCACCACGACAAGGGCATGCTGGGCGCGCGCACCACCAAGGTGAAGCTATCGGGCCTCGGCAAGCAGAAAGAGAACTTCAAGGGCGTCGTCGGCCACTACTGGCGGCGCCACCAGATCATGAGGGCCCAGCAACAGCAGCAACAACAAGCGTGACGCCGGCGGCCGCGGCCGCTCCCCCCTTTCCTCCGACCAGCCTCCACAAAACCATCCAACACAGGAGACAAACCAACCATGAATCCCGTCGAACAGAGAACCATCTCGAAGATCAGCTGGCGACTGCTGCCGCTTCTGATGGTGAGCTACTTCATCGCCTACCTCGACCGCGTGAACCTCGGCTTCGCCGGCGCGGCCATGTCCAAGGACCTGGGCTTCACCGCCGCCGTGTTCGGCAGCGCGGCCGGCATCTTCTTCCTGGCCTACTTCCTCTTCGAGGTGCCGAGCAACATGGCGCTGGAGCGCTTCGGCGCGCGCCGCTGGATCGCCCGCATCATGTTCAGCTGGGGCATCCTCTCGGCCGCGCAGGCCTGGGTGGGCGGCTCGACCAGCTTCAATGTCGTGCGTTTCCTGCTGGGCATCGCCGAGGCCGGCTTCTTCCCTGGCGTGATCTTCTACATCACGCTGTGGTTTCCGGCGGCGTACCGGGCGCGCATCGTGGGCTGGTTCATGTTCGCCATACCCATCTCCACCGTGATCGGCTCACCCATCTCGGGCTACATCCTCAACATGGACGGCATCGGCGGCATGCACGGCTGGCAGTGGCTGTTCATCCTGGAGGCGGTGCCCTCGCTGGTGCTGACCTTCTTCGTGCTGATGTACCTGCCCGACGGCCCGAAGGACGCCAAGTGGCTCACCGACGAGGAGCGCAACTGGCTGCAGCGCACGCTGGACGCCGAGCGCGCCAACCGCGAGTCGATCAACAAGATCTCGTGGAAGCAGTCGCTGCTGAACCCGCGCGTGATCGGCCTGGGCTTCGTTTACATGGGCATCACGGTGCCGCTGTACGGCCTGAGCTTCTTCCTGCCGCAGATCATCAAGGGCTTCGGCGGGCTGGGCAACGTGGAGATCGGCTTCATCAATGCCTTCCCGTACCTGGTGGGCGCCATTGCCATGCTGTTCTGGACGCGGGCATCGGATGCGCGCAAGGAGCGCAAGTGGTTCCTGCTGATTCCGCTGGCCTGCATCTTCCTGGGCCTGGTGCTGGCCGCCCAGACCTCCGCGCCGGTGCCGAAGATGGCCGCCGTGACGCTGGCCGCCTTCGGCATCTTCAGCGCCCTGCCCACCTTCTGGACGCTGCCCACCGCCATCCTCAGCGGTACCGCCGCCGCGGCGGGCATCGCGTGGATCAACTCCATCGGCAACCTGGGCGGCTACATCGGCCCGACCATCTTCGGCACGCTGAAGGACAGGACGGGCAACGACTTCTACGCGGTGCTCTTCCTGGCGATGCTGTCGGCGGTGGCCGTCGGGCTGGTGCTGATCATCGGGCACGACGCGCGCACCGAACAGGCGGCATCGCCTGGAAGGGCCTGATCGAACAACGCTGCCCGGGCGCTATTCCATGTGCCGCGGTTGGTGAGGTTTTTCACGCGCCGCGCAGCACAAACGTCATCTGAATGTTGCCCACAGCCGTTTTGCAAGGGCGCCCATTCAGCGACGCATTTCCCGTCCATCGATGTCATTGCCTAGAAAGAACGCCATGAAGACCAAGCATTTCATCCTCTCCAGCATCCTCGCTTTCGCAGGCCTCGCCCTGCTGGCACCGGCCGCCTCCGCCGCGCCGTACCACCATCCCAAGAAGCACAAGGTGTGCAAGTGGGACGCGCGCCATCACCACCGCGTCTGCCACTGGGTGCGCTGATCCGCCCCATCGGTCCACGGACCGCAGGAAAGAGCCCGCTTCCGCGGGCTTTTCTCGTCATGGCGCCGGCTCAGTAGAGCGTCGCTCGCTGCCGCGCCGGCAGCTCCCGGTCGTAGGCTTCCCCGTCGAAGGCGGATTCGGTCAGCGCCGACAGGATCGCGCCCGGCGTCGGCACCTCGCGCTTCGCATCCGCCGGCAGCGGCGCCCACAGCCTCGAACGCTGGATCGCCCGCGCGCACTGGAAGAACACCGTCTCCACCGTCACGCGGATCACGCATTGCGGCAGCTTGCCTTCCATGGCGAAGCGCTCCAACAGCGCCGGCTCGACCGAGATCTGCGCCCTGCCGTTCACCCGCAGCGTCTCGCCCACGCCCGGGATCAGGAAAAGCAGCGCCACGCGCGGGTCGGCCACGATGTTGCGCAGGCTGTCGATGCGGTTGTTGCCGCGCCGCTCGGGCATCAGCAGCGTCTTCTCGTCCTGTACCACGACGAACCCCGGCGGGTCGCCGCGCGGAGAGGCATCGAGCCCGCCCGGGCCGATGGTGGCGAGCACCGCGAAGGGCGAAGCGGCGATCAGCGCCTGGTAGTTCGGGTGCAGGTACGGCACCTCCTTCTTGAGTGAGGCGTCGCCGGGCACCCCGAAAAGTGCTTCGAGCTGGGAGACGGTTCCGATGGCGTGAGAGGTCGTCATGCACTTCCTTGCTGGATGTTGGTCGATTGTGTCGACGCGCCCCAGCCGCAGGCCAGCGCCGCGAGCGCAAGCAGCAAGGCGGCCACGCCGTAGATCCAGGGCGGCGAGGCGACCGGCAGCAGCAGCCCCGCGATCAGCGGCCCGGCACCGGCGCCGATGTCGCGCCACACCGAGCGCGCCGCCAGCGCCTGCACGCGCTCCGGCCCCGGCGTGCGTCGCGCCACGATGGGCGGCAACAGCGGCAGTTGCAAGGCGCGCAGCACCACGATCAGCGCCGCGCAGTTCCACAGCCAGCCGAGGCCGAAGCCCATGAGCGCGATGGCGGTGACCACCGACAGGCTCACCAGCAGGCGCTCGGCGCCGAAATGCTCGGCCATGCGCCCGCCGACCGGGCTCAGCAGGATCTCCGCGAGATAGCGCAGCGCCATCAGCACGCCGGCCACGATCACGGCGCCGCCCGGCAGCAGGTCCTTGCCCAGGTAGGAGAGACCGACGATGAAGAGCCCGTCGAGCGCCAGCCCTTCCATGAACGACCAGCCGTCGAGGCTGTTGGGCAGCTTGAAGCGCTTCACCGGCCTGGCCACTGGATGCGGCGCCGCCGGCAGCCGCCGCGTGACGAAGCACGCCAGCAGCGAGAAAACCGCAAGGACGCCGAAGATCGCGCGCGGCCCTGTCCACTGCGCCAGCAGCGCCCCCAGAGGCAGCGCGAGCACCGGCCCCATCGCGATGAAGGCGCGAGAACGCCCGTTGCGCCGCGCGGCGCCCACCGGATCGGCCGTGGCCAGCGCCTGCGTCGACAGGTTCAGCGCCGCGAAACACAGGCCCCACATCAGCCGCAGCGGCAGCAGCGCCCAGAAGCCCGAGAGCGTGGCGTAGCCCAGGCCGCACGCAGCAGCAGCCACCACCGCGATGGTGCAGGTCAGCCGGTCGCCGTTGCGGGCATAGTAGCGGGCGACGAAGCCGTAACCGGCGATGCGCACCAGCCGGTTGGCCGCAAGCAGCATGCCGGCCTCGGCCAGCGTCACGCCGAACTCCCTGGCGTACATCGGCAGCAGCAGGTAGAGCACCACGTCGGCCGGCAGCGAGAGGCCGAGGGCCATCGCCGCATGGCGGGAATTCAGGTCGGTTGGGGAAGTCTGGGGAGCGGGTGCGGAGCGTGACATCGAGCCTCGATGGTGAGGCGGCGGCCGCCCGCCGACAAACGACATTAACGACCGTCATGCGTGAGAAAATCGCACGCATGCCGCTTCGAGAGCCTCCCCTGAACGCCGTGCGCGCCTTCGCCGCCGCGGCACGCCACCTCAGCTTCACGCGCGCGGCGCTCGAACTGCACGTCACGCACAGCGCCGTGAGCCGGCAGATCAAGAGCCTCGAGGAGTTCCTGGGCATCGCGCTCTTCGAGCGGCGCATCCGGCAGGTGGCTCTCACGGCCGAGGGCCAGCAGTTCTTCGCCGAGGTGCAGCCGGCGCTCGCGCAGATCAACGCCGCCGCGCGGGCGCTGCAGTCGCAGGGACCGGCGCGCGCCGTGCGCATCAACGTGCGGCCCTCCTTCGCGGTGCGCTGGCTCATTCCGCGCCTGCCCTCCTTCGTCGAGCGCTTTCCGGAGATCGAGCCGCAGGTCGTCACCAGCACCGTCATGCCCGAGGAGGCCATCGGCAGCTTCGACATCGCGGTGCGCCGGGGCCTGGAAGGCTGGCCCTCGTCGATGGAGGTGCAGCCCTTTCTCGAAGATGAAGTGCTGGTGGTCGGGGCCCCTGCGCTCTTCAAGACCCACCCGCTGCCGGACCTGCGCGCCCTCGCCTCGCACGTGCTGCTTTCGGCCCGCACGCGCAAGGACGACTGGGACGCCTGGAAGAAGCAGGTCGGCGCCCCCCGCGCCCGACCGGCGGGCCGGCTGCAGTTCGACCACCTGCACTTCGTGCTGCAGGCGGCGGTCGACGGACTGGGCATCGCGCTGGCGCCGACATCGCTGGTGTCGCACGACCTCGCCTCGGGCCGCCTGGAGTCGCCGCTGCCCACGCTGCGCATGACGCTGGAGCGCTACTACTACGGCCTCGCGCCCGATGCTGCGCCGGAAGCGGGCTATGTGGCCGAGTGGTTCGAAGAGATGCAGGCGCGGCAGGCTGCCTAGCCGGCAAGGGAGCGGATCACCTCCGCCACGCCCACCCTGCCCTTGCGCACGCTCGCATCGTTGCTCTCGAAGCGGATCCATCCCTCATTGAAGCCATCGAGCATCTGGATGCGCGGCACCGGGTCGCGCATGCCCTGAGCGCGGAAGATCGCGCCCCAGTTCTCGCGCGGCACCGCTTCGGCGTGCACCGGACGGCCCAGCACCTGCGTGAGCGCGGCGGCAATGTCGTGCTGCGTCAGCCGCTGGGGCCCTTCGAGCTCGACCACACGCGGCAGTTCGCCCTCGTGCAGCAGCAGTTCGGCGGCGACGCGGCCCACGTCGGCCGTCGCCACCATCGGCACAGCACGGTCGAGCGGCTGCAGGTAGCTGGAAAGCAGGCCCTGCTCGCGGGCCTGCGCGATGTCCCAGCGCAGGTTCTCCAGGAACCACGCGGGCCGCAGGAAGGTGACGGCGAAGGGCAGCGTGCGCAGCGCCTCTTCCAGCAATGTGCGCTGGCTCAGCAGATTGGGCTGCGCGGCCTGCGCACCGACGGTCGACAGGCACACCACGCGCGGCGGCCGCGCGGTTTCCAGCGCCTCGCGTATCGCCGCGTTCTCGGCCCTGACCTCGGGAAAGCCCGGCTCGGGGTCGAAGTTCGGCGGCGGCAGCACGAAGACGCCGGCCGTGCCGGCGAAGGCGCGCGCCAGTGCGGCGGCATCGTTCATCTCGGCGACGGCCACTTCGCAGCCGAGCCCGGCCCAGACAAGGCCCTTGCCTTCGTCGCGCACGACCGCGCGAACGCGCTGGCCCTCTGCCAGCAAGGCACGCGCGACGGCGCCGCCGACCTGTCCGGTGATTCCGGTGATTGCGTACATGGGATTTCCTTTTCTTCACTTGATCGATTGATTGGCTGACGCATGCGACGGCACGATCGTAGGAAGAACCGATCTTTGAGTGAAGCGACCTCAGTGCATATCATTCATGACACCTGATCACGAATAAGAAGATGACTCTCGACGGACGCCTCCTCTCCAACGTCAGCGTGCTGGCCGCCGTGGTCGAAGGCGGCAGCTTCGCCAGCGCCGCCAACGCGCTCGGCCTGACTCCTTCGGGCGTGAGCCGCGCCATCGCCCGGCTCGAAGGCCGCGTCGGCATACGGTTGTTCGACCGCACCACCCGCTCACTGAGCCTCACGGACGAAGGCCGGCAGCTCTACGCCAACATCAATCCGCTGGTGCTCGGCATCGAGGACGCGGTGACGATCGCTTCGGGTGCGTCCGGCGCGGTGCGCGGGCGCCTTCGCGTGAACACCGATGCATTCACATCCCGCCTGCTGCTGGCGCGGCACCTGCCGCGCTTTCTCGCGCGCCATCCCGACCTCACGCTGGAGCTGATCGCACGCGACCAGCTCGGCGATCTCGTCGCCGAAGGCTTCGACATCGCGGTGCGCTTCGGCGAGCCGCCGTCGTCGTCGCTGGTGGCCCGCAAGCTGATGGATTCGCGCGTGGTCACCGCCGCAACGCCGGCCTACCTCGCGCAACACGGGCGCCCCGCGAAGCCGGCGGACCTTGCCGGCCATGCCTGCCTGCAGGTGCGCAACCCGGTCACCGGTCAACCCTACGCCTGGGAGTTCCAGCGCGGGCGCAAGCTCCTGAAGGTGCCGACCACCGGAAGGCTGCTGCTCACCGATCCAGGCACGGTGCTCGAAGCCGTTCTCGCCGGCATCTGCGTCGCGCAGATCAAGGCGGTGGGCATCCAGCCGCAGCTCGACCGGGGCGAGCTGGTCGATCTGTTTCCAGACTGGCCCGACGAGCGGCTCCCGCTCTACGCGCTCTATCCGTCGCGCCACTTGCCGGCCGCGAAGGTCCGGGCCTTCATCGATTTCGTGATGGAGGTTGTCTCGCCAGCTTCCGAGCCAGCTGCGAAGAAGCCGCGGCGTTGACGCTCGCGCGTCCGGAAACGGCCAGCCGCGAAGGCCCGCCGCCAGCACGATGAGGGCATGACTCGAACAACGCCCCTCCCCCACGCATTTCAAAACCTCGCCTGGTCCAACCTCGCCGCGCAGTCCGCCGAACAGCTGAGCCTCGCGGCGGTGCCGCTGGTGGCGGTGCTCGCGCTAGGCGCGGGGCCTGGCGAGATCGGCTTCCTCGCGGCCGTGCAGACTCTGCCCTTCCTGCTGGTCTCGATGCCCATGGGCCTGCTCGCGGACCGCATGTCGCGGCGGCGGCTGATGGTCTGGGCCGAGGGGCTGCGGGCGGTGTCGCTGCTCGTGCTGCTGGCGATGGTGTTCGCATCGAAGCTGAGCATCGGATGGCTGGCGGTGCTGGGATTTCTGGGCGCTGTCGGCACCGTGGGTTTCAGCGTCGCGGCACCCGCGCTGGTGCCGGCGCTCGTGCCGAGGGACGCACTGGCAGCGGCCAACGGGCGGCTGGAACTGGCGCGCAGCGCGGCCTTCACCGCCGGACCTGCGCTCGCGGGTGCCCTCGTGGCCTGGGCCGGCGCGTCGGCCGCGTTCGTGCTGGCAGCAGTGCTTTCGGCGGCTGCCGTGGCCCTGCTGCTGCGCCTCGCCGAGGCACCGCGTGCCCCTTGCGCCAGCCGGCATCCGCTGCTCGAAGTGCGCGACGGCGCGCGCTTCGTCTGGCAGCACGAAATGCTGCGCCCGATGCTGCTGACCGGCGCGGTCTTCAACATCTCGTGGTTCGTGCTGCAGGCGGGCTACGTGCCCTACGCCGTGCGCGTGCTCGGCCTCGGCGCGCAGGCGGTGGGCTTCACGCTGGCGATGTACGGCGCGGGCATGGTCGTCGGAGCGCTGCTGACTCCTCGCGTGGTGGCGCGCCTGCCCTTCGGCCGCGCGATACAGGTCGGCCCCTCGGTCGCGGTATTGGCTGCAGCAGCAATGGCGGCCACGCTCGTCGTGCCGACCGCGACGCTGGCGGCGCTCTCGTTCTTCCTGTTCGGCGCGGGGCCGATGGTCTGGGTCATCACATCGACCACGCTGCGCCAGAGCGTGACGGCAGCCACGATGCTGGGCCGGGTGTCGGCCGTGTTCCTCACGATCAACGCCGGCGCCCGACCGATAGGCGCGGCGCTGGGCGGCATGGTCGGCGCCGCATGGGGCGAGCCGGCCTGCCTGCTGCTGGCGCTCGCGGGATTCGGGCTGCAGGCGGCGATCATCTTCGCGTCGCGCATCGCTACGCTGCACCGGCTGCCGGTGCCTGCTGCCTAGAAAAGCGACGCCATTCCGTTCGGCCGCGCATCCTCGATGTCGAGCATGCGCAGCTTGGTCAGCGCGCCGCCGCCGGCCGAGAAACCGCCCGGCTTGTTGCCCGCCGCCAGCACGCGGTGGCACGGCACCACGGGCGCGAAGGGGTTGTGGCCCATGGCCTGGCCCACGGCGCGCGACAGGCCCTTGTCGCCCAGCTCCTCGGCAATCTCGCCGTAGGTGCGGGTCTGGCCCGGTGGAATGCGCCGCGCGATCGCGTAGATGCGCTGGTGGAATTCGGAGACGCCGCTCATGTCCAGCTCGATGTGGCTCAGGTCGTCGTGCACGCCGCGCAGAAGGCCCTGGATGGCCTCGACGGCACGCTGCGCCATTTCGTTCGGCGGGCCTTCCTGCAGATCGGGAAATCGCTGCCGCATGCGCGCACGCGTGGCGGGCTCTCCGTTGTCGGCGGGCAGCTGCACGCCGACCAGCCCGCGCGGGCCCCATGCCAGCGCGCACATGCCGATGGAAGTTTCGAACAAGGCAAAGCCGCTCATCGCGATGTCTCCATTTGCAGCGAATGCTGGCGCGACGCAAGCACCGCGCCGAGCCACAGGGCTGTTGCCGAAGCCACGAGCCCGCGCGCCAGCCCGCCCGGACCGTCCGAGATCCAGCCCGTGACCGTCGGCCCGACGATCTGCCCCAGCGCGAAGATGATGGTGAAGGCGCTGATGCCCTGCGCCCAGCGCGACGGCGGCAGGTTGTGGCGCACCAGCGCGGTGGTCGAGGCCACCACCGACAGGAACACCGCGCCGAAGAGCACGCCCGAGATCAGCGCCACCGGCGCCGACGAGCTCAGCACCGGCAGCAGCGTCGCCACGCCCAGAAGCCCGTTGAGCAGTGCCTGCGGCTGCCCGCCGTGATACCGGTCGAGCAGCCCTGCCCACAGCCTGGAAGACGCCACGCATGCGATGCCCAGCAAGGCATAGAACAGCGTGACGAAGCCTGCGCTGGCGCCCTGCTCGCGCAACAGCGCGATCACGAAGGTCATGTAGCCGATATAGCCCATGCCGAACAGGGCATAGCCGGCAAGCGCCCAGCCGAAGCGATGCAGCGCGACGGGCGGTGCCGAGCCCGCCGCGGCGGCGGGCGCCGCGGGCGCAGCAGACTGCTGTTCCGGCATCGCACGCCCCGCCCAGGCCAGCAGGCAGGTGGCGGCCCCGCTCGCAACCGCCAGCGCCCACCACGCCCAGGCCCATCCGTGAGGCACGCCGGCCGCCGCGCGCAGCACCTGCGGCACGAGCAAGGCCGACAGCAGGATGCCGAAGCCGGTGCCTCCGTAATAGATGCCGAGCAACAGGCCGCCACGCGCCGATCCCGCCTCGCTGAGCCGGGCCGCGAGCAGCCCGCCAGCCACGAACACCCATGCACTGGCCACCCCCGCCAGCAGGCGCTGCAGCAGCAAGGCCGACGCATCGGTGACGAAGCCGCTGCCCGCCATGAACACGCTGGCCAGCACCGCACCGAACACCAGCAGCCGTGTCGCGCCGAAGCGCCGCATCAGCGCCGGCGTGCCCAGCGCACCGACGAGATAGCCGACCGCGTTGGCCGTGTTCATGCCCCCAGCCAGCGCATAGCTCCAGCCCAGGTCCGCGCGCATGGGCGGCAGCAGCAGCGCGTAGGCGAAGCGCGTGATACCGAGCGACACGGCCGCGCCCATCGACAGCGCGAAGGCAAGCCGCAGCGTGGGCTGGGCGGAGATGGGGGATGGAGAAGCGAGCGTCGTCGGCATTGGCGTGGCGGGCGGCAGGCGGGCCTATTCTGCGGCAGCCGCCGCCAGCCTGCAGGCGCCGGCCGCTCAACCCGCTTCGGCCACCGGGTCTGTATGCAGCAGGTGCCGCTCCAGCAGCACCGCCACGTGCACCGCCTCGCGCTGCGCCCCGTCGCCGATCTGGTGGCGGCAGCTGGTGCCGTCGGCCACCACGATGGCACCCGGCTTCGCGCGGATGGCGGGCAGCAGGCTGGCCTCGGCCATCTTCATCGACACCTCGAAATGGTTGGCCTCGTAGCCGAAGCTGCCGGCCATGCCGCAGCAGGAGCTTTCGATGAGCTCGGGCTGTGCGCCGGGAATGAGCTTGAGCACCTCCATCACCGGGCTCACCGCGCCGAAGGCCTTCTGGTGGCAGTGGCCGTGCAGCAGGATGGGCGCCTCGGCGGGCTTCAGCGGCAGCTCGAAGCGGCCTTGCTTCAGCTCACGGGCGATGAATTCCTCGAACAGCAGCGCATGCTTCGCCACCAGCTCGGCCTTCTCGCCGAAGCCCATCACCAGCGCCTCGTCGCGCAGCGTGAGCAGGCACGAAGGCTCGAGTCCGACGATGGGCACGCCCGCGCGCGCCAGCGGCAGCAGCGCATCGATCAGCGCCTCGGCCTTGCTCTTGGCCTCGTCGACCATGCCGCTGGCCAGGAAGGTCCGGCCGCAGCAGTGATGCCCGCCTCTGCCCTTCTCGACCGTGTACAGCACATAGCCCGCCGCCTGCAGCACGCGC
Source organism: Variovorax sp. V15 (assembly GCF_041154425.1). NCBI lineage: Bacteria > Pseudomonadati > Pseudomonadota > Betaproteobacteria > Burkholderiales > Comamonadaceae > Variovorax > Variovorax sp. V15. The sequence goes on along the minus strand of NZ_AP028659.1, from coordinate 3,255,920 downwards.
GCGGCCGCGAACGCGTTCTCGCTCTCGAAGGTGCCGTTGAAGGTGTCGACGAACAGCACCGCCGCCTTGCCGCCGCGCCGCGCGATCGACAGCGCCACCTCGCGTTCGACGAACAGGCCCGGCTCGTTGGCACGCGCACGCCAGAAGGTGTCGCCGCGCCACTCGGGCAGCGAGCGCTTCGCCGAGAAGCCCAGCAGCTTCTCGCCCAGCCATGCGGCGCCGGGTACGCTGTTGCGCAGGTTCAGCAGCCAGGGAAAGCGGCTGGCCTTGTGGGCGTAGTCGGGCAGGTTCGCCACGAGCCTGTCTTTCAGCGTGTGGCCGTGGCGCTTCTTGTAGTGGTCGAGGAACTCGACCTTCATCTTCGCCATGTCCACGCCGGTCGGGCAGTCGCGCTTGCAGCCCTTGCAGCCCACGCACAGGTCCATGGTTTCGTGCATGGCCTCGCTGGTGAAGGCGTCGGGGCCGAGTTGGCCCGACAGCGCCAGCCGCAGCGTGTTGGCCCGGCCGCGCGTGAGGTGCTGCTCGTCGCGCGTCACGCGGTAGCTGGGGCACATGGTGCCGGCGTCGAACTTGCGGCAGTGGCCGTTGTTGTTGCACATCTCCACGGCCTTGGCCAGGCCGCCGGTGCTGTCGCCGCCGGTGCCGGGCGCGGTCGTCACCTCGGTCACAGGGTCGGCGTCGACGTTCCAGGCCGACCAGTCGAGCACGGGCTTGAGCTCGATGCGGCGATAGGGCTTGGGCGCGGTGGGCGGCGCGAAGCGGAACAGCGCGCCGTCGTCCATGCGCGGCGGGTCGATGATCTTGCCGGGGTTGAAAAGGTCGATGGGGTCGAGCTTGCGCTTGATCGCGCGGAAGGCCTCGTTGATGGCCGGGCCGAACTGCCATTCGATCCACTCGCCGCGACACAGCCCGTCGCCGTGCTCGCCGCTGAACGCGCCCTTGTACCTGCGCACCAGCTCGCTCGCCTCCTCGGCAATGGCGCGCATCTTCGCGGCGCCGTCGGTGCGCATGTCGAGGATCGGCCGCACGTGCAGCGTGCCGACCGAGGCATGCGCGTACCAGGTGCCGCGGCTGCCATGCTTCGCGAACACCTCGGTCAGCGCGTCGGTGTATTCGGCCAGGTGCTCCAGCGGCACGGCGCAGTCCTCGATGAAGCTCACGGGCTTTCCGTCGCCCTTGAGACTCATCATGATGTTGAGGCCGGCCTTGCGCACCTCCCAGAGGTTCTTCTGCCGCGCCTCGTCGGGCATCTCGACCACGCTGCCCGGCAGGCCGAGGTCGCCCATCAGCTCGACGAGCTGCTTCAGTTGCGGCAGCAGCGAAGCCTTGTCGGAGCCCGAGAACTCCACCAGCAGGATAGCTGCCGGCTTGCCGATCAGCGCGGTCTCGACCGTCGGCTTGAAGGCCGGGTTGGCCAGGCTCAGCTCGATCATCGTGCGGTCGACCAGCTCCACCGCCGTGGGCCCGAGTTTCACGATGTGCTGGGCCGAGTCCATCGCGGCATGGAAGGTCGGGAAGTTGACGATTCCCAGCACCTTGGCGCGCGGCAGCGGCGCGAGCTTGAGCGTCAGGCTGCGGGTGTACGCCAGCGTGCCTTCGGAGCCGATCAGCAGGTGCGCCAGGTTCACGCTGCCGTCGGCCGTGTAGGGCCGCTCGCTCTGGTTGTCGAAGATGTCGAGGTTGTAGCCCGCCACGCGCCGCATGACCTTGGGCCAGTTCTCGGCGATCGCCTCGCGGTGCTGCCGCGCGAGGCTGCGCACGAACTGCGCAATGCCTGCGGCGCGCACGCCCAGCGAGCCGACGGTGCCGAAGTCGACGAGCTCGCCGTTCGACAGCCATGCGCTGGCGCCCAGCACGTTGTGCACCATGTTCCCGTAGGCGATGGAGCGCGAGCCGCAGGAGTTGTTGCCCGCCATGCCGCCCAGCGTGGCCTGCGCGCTGGTCGACACGTCCACCGGATACCAGAGCCCGTGCGGCTTGAGTTGCGCGTTCAGGTGGTCGAGCACCAGGCCGGGCTCGACCGTGGCCGTGCCCGCCTCCACGTTCACGTCGAGCACGCGGCGGAAATGCTTGCTGTTGTCGATCACCAGCGCCGCGCCGGTGGTCTGGCCGCACTGGCTGGTGCCGCCGCCGCGCGCGAGCACCGGCACCTTCAGGTCGCGGGCGATGTCGATGGCAGTGGCGATGTCGCGCTCGTTTGTCGGCACGAAGGCGCCGACGGGCGTGATCTGGTAGATCGACGCGTCGGTGGCGTAGCGCCCGCGCGAGGCGTCGTCGAACAGCACCTCGCCCTGCGTCTCGGCGCGCAGGCGGCGCGCGAGCAGTTCGCAGGCTTCATTGGGCGGAAGAACAGTTCCGGCTGGCTGCATGTGGCTGGCGGGGTCGATGCGCATGGTGATCAGGTCGCTTTGACGGACTTGGCCGATTTACTCGGCCGCTTTACTTGGCTGATTTGGCCGGTGGATAGATCTCGCCGGCACGCAGCAGCTCCAGCACCGTGTCGCGCTTGCGCAGCACGTGCGACACGAGCACCTTGCGCATGGCCTCGGCGTCGCGCTTGGAGAGCGCGTCGATCATCTGCTCGTGCTCCTCGACCGCATGCTTCCACTTCGCCTCGTTCTGGTTGGTGCGAAAGCGCAGCGACTGCACGCGGGCGTTGATGGAGCGGTAGGTGTTCGACAGCACCGGGTTCGCCGCCGCCTCGTTGATCGCGGTGTGGATGCGCGCATTGAGCCTGTAGTAGCCCGAGAGATCGCGCCGCGCAAAGCAGGCCAGCATCTCGTAGTGCAGCGCGCGCACCTCGGCAAGCTCTTCGTCGGTGATGCGCCGTGCCGCCAGCTCGCCCGACATGCCTTCGAGCATGGCGAGCACCTCGAAGGTGTCGAGCACGTCGGCCTCGGTGAGCTTCACCGCCACAGCGCCCCGGTTGGGCAGCAGGTCGACCAGCCCTTCGGCCGCGAGCAGCTTGATGGCTTCGCGCAGCGGCGTGCGCGACACGTTCAGCTGCAGGCACAGCTCGCGTTCGTTGAGCTTGGCGCCGGGTGCGATGAGCCCTTCGACCAGCATGGTGCGCAGGCGCACGGCCACCTGGTCGTGCAGCGCGAGCCTGGAGATTTCGATGATTTCGGCGGTCATGGTTTTGTCCCTTGAATGCATTTTGAATGCAAAAAACAGGTCCCACAACCTTGGTTAATAAGGGTAAACCATCAAGCAAAAATGAATTTTGAATGCAAAACTGAACGCGAAAGGAGCGTTCATGCTGCAACTCGACATCCATCCCACCGGCCGCCACTTTCTCCAGATTCCCGGTCCGAGCCCCGTGCCCGACCGCATCCTGCGGGCCATGAGCCTGCCTACCATCGACCATCGCGGGCCCGAATTCGGCACGCTCGGGCTGAAGGTGCTGGGCGGCATCCGGCAGATCTTCAAGACGAAGCACCCGGTCGCGATCTACCCTGCCTCGGGCACCGGCGCCTGGGAGGCCGCGCTCGCCAACACTCTCAGCCCGGGCGACCACGTGCTCATGTACGAGACCGGCCACTTCGCCTCGCTGTGGCAGAAGATGGCCACGCGCCTGGGCCTTTCCACCGAGTTCCTCGCCTGGCAAGGCGCCGATTCGCAGCTGCCAAACGCGCCGAGCTGGCGCCGCGGCGTGCAGGCCGATCTCATCGAGGCCCGCCTGCGCAAGGACACCGAGAAGAAGATCAAGGCCGTGTGCGTGGTGCACAACGAGACCTCCACCGGCGTCACCTCCGACATTGCTTCGGTGCGCAAGGCCATCGACGCGGCGGGCCACCCCGCCCTGCTGATGGTCGACAGCATCTCGGGCCTGGCCAGCGCCGACTACCGCCATGACGAATGGGGCGTGGACGTGTGCGTCAGCGGCTCGCAGAAGGGCCTGATGCTGCCGCCGGGCATCAGTTTCAACGCGCTTTCGCCGCGCGCACTCGAAGCCGCGAAGCACGCGAAGCTGCCCAAGGCCTTCTGGGCCTGGGACGAGATCGTCGAGATGAACAAGGACGGCTACTGGCCCTACACGCCCAACACCAACCTGCTCTACGGCCTCTCGGAGTCGCTGGACATGATCCTCGGCGAAGGCCTGGACAACGTGTTCGCGCGCCACCAGCGCTGGGCCGCCGGCGTGCGCGCCGCCGTCAACGCCTGGGGCCTGCCGGTCCAGTGCGCCGACCCGGCCGTGTACTCGCCCGTGCTCACCGGCGTGATCACGCCAGAGGGCGTGGACGCCGACGCGCTGCGCCGGCTGATCCACCAGCGCTTCGATCTCTCGCTGGGCACCGGCCTAGGCAAGCTCAAGGGCCGCATGTTCCGCATGGGCCACCTGGGCGACAGCAACGACCTGACGCTGGTGGCCATGGTCGCCGGTGTCGAGATGGGCATGAAGCTCGCGGGCATCAAGCTGGCAGGCAGCGGCGTGCAGGCCGCCATGGACCACTTCTCGAGCCACACGGCACCGGCCGCGCTGCAGAAAGCCGCATAGACAACAGGCTCGCAGCGCCACTGCCGGCGCGCATCGGATTCCCACCCACGACGGAGACAAGGAAGATGCAGAGACGTTCGTTGATCCAGGCTGCGGGCGCCGCGGCCGCCACGCTGGGCGTGCCCCGGCTCTTCGCGCAGGAGTGGCCCACGGGGCCGGTGCGCATCGTTGTCGGCTTTCCGCCCGGCGGCGGCACCGACGCGCTGGCCCGCGTGGTCGCGCAGAAGCTCACCACGATGTGGGGCCAGCAGGTGATCGTCGAGAACAAGGGCGGCGTGGCCGGCGTGCTCGCGGCCGACTACGTGGCTCAGCAGCCCAGCGACGGCAGCACACTGCTGATGGCCCACATCAACAGCCACGCGCTCGCGCCCAGCCTGCAGCCCAAGCTGCGCTACAACGTCGAGCGCGACTTCGTGCCCATCGTGCTGGTGGGCGTCACGCCCAACCTGCTGATCGCCAACCCGGCGCAGAAGGCGCTCTCGGTGAAGGACATCGTCGCCGCCTGCAAGGCCGCGCCCGGCACGCTGAGCTTCGGCTCGGCCGGCGCCGGCTCGGCGCAGCACCTGGCGCTGGAAATGTTCAAGCTGCAGGGCGGCGTCGATGCGCTGCACGTGCCCTACAAGGGCAGCGGCCCGCTGCTGGCAGACCTGATGGGCGGGCAGATCCAGTACAGCTTCGAGACCATGACCGCCGCCACGCCACACGTGAAGAACGGCCGCGTGCTCGCCGTGGCGCAGACGCGCACCAAGCGCGCCAAGGGCCACCCCAACGTGCCGACCATGCAGGAGCAAGGCTTCCAGGGCTTCGAGGCCACCACCTGGTACGGCCTCGCCGGCCCGGGCAAGCTGCCCGCGTCCATCGCGCAGAAGGTGAACCGCGACGTGAACACCGTGCTGGCCATGCCCGACGTGCAGGAGCGGCTGGACACCTACGGCGCGGAGGACGGCGGCGGCTCGCAGGACAAGTTCAGGCAGTTCATCAGCACGGAGATTGCCAAGTGGGCGAAGGTGGTGAAGGACGGGAACGTTCACGTCGAGACCTGAAGGGCCTGCTTTGCTGAGAAGATCCGGAAGATGAATTCATCCCAGACCGCCCTCACCGACGCACTCGTGGCCGCGCGCCGCGGCAACCGCACCCTCGACGCCACGCCCTGGCTCGACACACTCGAAACCGCGGCACAGGCCTATGAAGTGCAGGACGCCGTTGCGTCGGCGCTCGGCTGGTTCGAGAGCCAGCCGGTGCCCCGCGCATGGAAGTCGGGCGGCGGCTCGCGAAGCGCGACGCTCACGCATGCGCCGCTGCCGCCTGAAGGCGTGCGGCAGAGCCCGGCGGATTTCAGCGACCTCGTCTTCCACACGCCCGGCATCGAGGCCGAGATCGCCCTGCGGCTCGGCCAGGACGTGACGCCCGCGCGAGCTGCGACGCTCGACCACGAGAACTCGGCAGCGCTGATCGACGCCATGGCGGTTTCAGTGGAAATCGTCGATGCACGCTGGCAGGACCTCCCCTCCACGCCCGCCCTGCTGCGCCTGGCCGACTCGCAGGTGCACGGCGCGCTCGTGCTCGGCGAGTGGAAACCTTTCGCCGCCGTCGACTGGGCCTCGCAGCGCTGCGAGACGAAGATCGGCAATGCCGAAGTGGTGGTGCGCGAAGGCACGCACCCCCTGGCCGATCCGGCGTGGCTGCTGCCGATCTGGCTGCGCCACATCGCGCGCAACGGCCAGACGGCACCGGCCGGCACCGTCGTCACCACGGGCTCATGGGTGGGCGTGCTGCCCTGCCGGCGCGGCGATCAGGTGACGGCCGAGTTCCCCGGCGTCGGCGCCGTGCGCTTGATCGTGTAGCGCCCGCCTCCCACGCCCGAGCAGGCCACCAGGAAGTCGAGTACCGCCCGCACCCGCGCGGGCAGCGTGCCGGCCTTGCCGATGTAGACCGCGTGGATCGGCTCCACCTCGGCCGGATTGAATTCCTCCAGCAGCGGCACCAGCCGGCCAGCGTCGATGTCGTGCTGTATGTGGTACAGCGACAGCCGCGCCACACCCGCCCCGGCGATGGCCAACTGGCGCAGCGTTTCGCCGTCGCCCGCGCGCACCGGGCCGGCAACGGGCAGCCACTGCATGCGGCCGTCCACGCGCAGCGGCCAGTCGGGCGTGTTGCGCCGGTAGCTCCAGCCAAGGCGGTTGTGCGCCTGCAGCTCCTGCGGCGTGCGCGGCGTGCCGTACTTGGCGAGGTAGTCAGGTGCGGCGACGATGGCCTGGCTGGTTTCACCCAACCTGCGCGCCACAAGGTCCGACGCCGGCAACTGGCCCCAGCGGATCGCGATGTCTGCGCGCTCGTCCATCAGGTCGACGATGCGGTCGGTCAGCGCGATGTCGAGCGTGATCTGCGGGTGCATCTCCAGCAAGCGTGGCACCAGCGGCACCAGCTTGTGGTGGCCGAACGAGACGCTGGCGTTGATGCTCACCCGCCCGCGAGGCGCGGCGCCAGCCGCGGCGCAGCGCTCGGCCTCGTCCATGTCGGCCAGCACGCGCAGGCTGCGCTCGTAGAACTCCGTGCCCTCGGGCGTGAGCTGCAGCTTGCGCGTCGAGCGGTGCACCAGCTGTATGCCCAGGCGCAGCTCGAGCCGCGCCACCAGCTTGCTCACGGCCGAAGGCGTCATGCCCAGCAGGCGCGCGGCGGACGAGAAGCCGCCCGACTCCACCACCTGCACGAAGGCTTCCATTTCGCCGGAGCGGTTGACCTCGATGCGCGGCATGGTTCCTCATCAGTTCTGTGACTTCAAGTCACAAGTCTATGTAGCCGTGGCATTCTAGTCATCGATGGCATTCGTCCTCACAGTACAGGGCATCATGCCAATCGCTCTACTTGCCCTCACCGCCGGTGCCTTCGGAATAGGCACTACCGAGTTCGTCATCATGGGCCTGCTGATGCAGGTCTCGACGGATCTTCACGTCTCCATCACGGCCGCCGGCCTGCTGATCTCGGGCTACGCCCTCGGGGTCGCGGTCGGCGCTCCCGTGCTCACCATCGCCACCCGCAAGCTGCCGCGCAAGACGGTGCTGCTCGCGCTGATGGCGATCTTCACGCTCGGCAACCTCGCCTGTGCCCTCGCGCCCAACTACGAAATGCTGATGGCCGCGCGCGTGGTCACCTCGCTGGCGCACGGCACCTTCTTCGGCGTCGGCTCGGTGGTCGCCACCGGGCTGGTGGCGCCGGAACGCCGCGCCTCGGCCATCGCGATCATGTTCACCGGCCTGACTGCCGCCACGCTGCTCGGCGTGCCCGCCGGTGCATGGCTGGGGCTGCATTTCGGCTGGCGCTCTACCTTCTGGGCCGTGACGGCGATCGGCGTGCTGGCGTTCGCGGTGCTCGCGGTGTTCGTTCCCCGCGTGAAGGAAGAGGCCAAGGCCGCGCCGCTGCGCGAGGAGCTGGGCGTGCTTGCGCGTCCGCAGGTGCTGCTCGGCCTGGCGATGACGGTGCTCGGCTTCGCAGGCGTGTTCGTGGTCTACACCTACATCCAGCCGCTGCTCACGCAGGTCACGGGCCTGTCGGAATCGGCCGTGTCGCCGATCCTGCTGGTGTTCGGGGGCGGCCTCGCGGTCGGCAACCTGCTCGGCGGCAAGCTGGCCGACCGGGCGCCGATGGCCGCCGTGTTCGGTACGCTGGTGGCGCTGGCGGTGGTGCTCGGCGCAATGCAGTTCACCATCGGCACGCCTTTCACCGCGGTGGTGTTCGTCGGACTGCTGGGCGTGGCCTCCTTCGCCACCGTGGCGCCGATGCAGCTGCGGGTGCTGGAGAAGGCTTCGGGCGCCGGTCAGAATCTGGCTTCGAGCCTGAACATCGCGGCCTTCAATCTCGGCAACGCACTTGGTGCCTGGGTCGGCGGCGTGGTGATCGACCATGGCCCCGGCCTGCGCGCGCTGGGCTGGGTGGCCGCGCTGCTCACGCTGGTGGGCCTGGCCATCGCGCTGTGGAGCCGCGCGCTCGACAGGCGCGAGCCGCGCGACGCGCTGGCCGACTGCGCTTCGGCCCGGGCCTGAGTTCTTCTTCTGGGGGAGCGCGAGAGCACAATCGCGCGGCCCCATGCCCCGCAGCACTCCCCTTCAAATCCGCCCCGCCATCGCCGCCGACGCTCCCGCGCTGGCGGCGTTGTCCATTCAAGTCTGGCTGAGCACCTATGCGACCGAAGGCGTGAACGAGCTGCTCGCGCGCTACGTGCTGGACGAGTTCACGCCGGCCGCGTTCGTTTCCTGGATGAGCGATCCGGACACCGCCCTGCTCGTCGCCGAGGCAGGCGGCCATCTGGCCGGCTACGCCCGACTGCGCTTCGGCGCACCGCAGGAGTTGTTTCCCGCCGCCAGCACCGAACTCTGCACCCTCTACGTGCAGGAGCCCTTCACCCGCTCGGGCGTGGGCTCCGCCCTGTTGCGGGAGGCCCGCTCCACGGTACGTGGTCGCACGGGCAACGGCGCACTCTGGCTCACGGTCAACGTCCGCAACCGCCGCGCCAGCGCCTTCTACGAGAAGCACGGCTTCGCCCACAGGGGCACGGCCTGGTTCGCGCTGGGCGATGGCCGCCACGAGAACCACGTGCTGGGCGCCTGCTGATTCGCAGGGCCTGCCGGCTCAGTGCTCCAGCCGCGTCGGCGAGCCGCTGTGCGAGCCGCCGGACTGCATGAAGAACGCGAACCTGTCGCGCCCCGCCGCCTTGGCGTTGTAGAGCGCGACGTCCGCGCGCGCCAGCAGCTCCTCGGCCGTGGCCGACGAGCCGCTCGCGCGGTGGAAGGCGATGCCGATGCTGGTCGTCACGTCGACGCGCTGGCCGTCCACCACGAAGGGCGGCGTGTGGACGCGGTCCACGATCTTCTCCGCGACGACGGCGGCCGCCTCCGGCGTGCCCAGCCCCTCCAGCACCAGCACGAATTCGTCGCCGGCCAGCCGCGCGACCATGTCGGTGCCGCGCACGCAGCCTTGCAGCCGCCGCGCGTATTCGGAGAGCACAGCGTCACCCACCGCGTGGCCCATGGTGTCGTTGATGGCCTTGAAGTGGTCGATGTCGAGGAACATCAGGGCCATCGCATGGCCGGTGAGCTGGCTGCGCAGTACCGCGTCGGGCAGGTACTCGTTGAAGGCCAGCCGGTTGGGCAGGCCGGTGAGCGTGTCCAGCCGCGCCAGTTCGATGAGCTTGTGCTCCACCACCTTCAGCGCCGTGATGTCCAGCGCCAGCGAGAAGATGCCGTGCGTCACGCCGTCGGCGCGCACGTCGGGCACGTAGATGACCTGCGTGATGCGCTCGCTGCCGGCGCGCTGCATGCGCGCCTCGAATTCCACGCGCTCGCCGGCCAGCGCGCGCGCCAGCATCGGCTGGCGCGACACGTACACCTCGCGGCCCGACACCTCCTGCACGTGGCGCCCCAGCACCTGTGCCGGATCGAGCCCGAGCCACTCGCGGCTGGTGGCGTTGGCGAAGGTGATCTTCTCCTCGCGGTCGATGTAGGTGATGAGCGCCGGCATGTTGTCGGTGATGGCGCGCAGCCGCAGCTCGCTCTCGGCCTGGCGCAGCTCTGCTTCCTTCAGCGCCGTGATGTTGAAGGACATCAGGTAGAAGCCCACCACTTCGCCGCGCAGGTTCTTGTCGGGAATCAGGTTGACCTGGAAATAGCCCTGGCGGCCGTGCAGCGGCGCGCGCACCGGAAAGCGCACCTTCTTGCCCGAGAACATGACCGGAAGGTACGGTTTGAGTTGGGAATAGATCGTCCTGCCCAGGGCCGAGCGCAGCGTGGTGCCCTGCAGCGCCGACTTCTCGCCCAGGCCGGCCATCTGCCGCGCGCGGATGTTCGCGAAATGGCAGTTCTGCTGGCGGTCGAAGTAGCCGACCAGCGCCGGGATGCTGTCGGTCACGTCGCGCAGGCGGGTTTCCTGTTCGCTCAGCGCGCGGCGGATGTTGACCTCCTCGGTGATGTCGAAGGTCATCGAGAACACGCCGCACACCCTGCCCTGGGCGTCGAGGTCGGGGATGTAGTGCGCCTTGAAGGTGCGGTCGCCGATGCCCAGCGCCGGGTCGCCCGATTTCTCGAGGATCACGGTCTCGCCGGCAAGCGCGCGCATGAAGTGTGGCTCCACGACCGCGAAGTCGGCCGGGCCGCGCACGTCGGGCATCAGGCGGCCGACGAGCGGCCCGTTGCCGCGGTGCAGCGCCCGCACGTGTGCATTGACGAAGGTGTAGCGCAGCGACGCGTCGACGTGCGACACCATCGCCGGAATGCTGTCGGCAATGATGCGGACCTGCGCCTCGCTGTGGGCCAGGCTGCGCTCGATGGCGCGCCGCTGCTCCATCAGCTCGTCGAAGGTACGCGAGAGGTCGCCGATCTCGTCGGCGGCGTAGCGCCGCTGCGCCACGGGCGTCCCTTCGTCCCCCCCGGAGGGCGCCTGCTGGGTGGACTGCATGTGACGGTGCAGTTCCGCCAGCGGGGTGAGCTGCCGGCGCACCACGGCCAGCGTCAGCGCGCCGGCGCACAGCGCGAGCGCGAGTGCGCCGATCCAGGCACCGCGCTCGATGGCGTTGATGCTCGCGAAGGCCTCGCTGCGCGGATACATCGCCCCGACGATCCAGTTCGCCTGCACCATGCGGTCGAAGGCGTAGAGGCTGGGCACCCCGGCCTCGTTGACGCCTTCGCTGGAGCCCTGGAAGCCGGCCATCGCGCGGAGGATCTGGGCGTCGCCGCCGCTGCCGTTGGGCTGGACGTGATTCAGGATGCGCGAGGCGTTCGGGTGGTCGACCACGATGCCGTCCACCGTGGTCACGAACAGGTAGCCGGTCTTGCCGAACTTCACGTCGGCGAGCGTGCCCAGCACGCTGCGGTCCTTCAGGTTGATGGCGCCGGAGATCACGAAGCGCACCTGCCCGGTGCTGTCGAACACCGGCTCGGTGATGGCCACCTGCGCCAGTCCGTTGAGCCGGTTGCGGTACGGCTCGGACACCAGGCCCGTCCTGGAGGCGACCGTCTGCTGGAAATAGGGCCTGTCCTTGACGTTCACCTTGCCGATCGCCTGCGCGCCGTTGAGGTTGGCCACGAGGTTGCCGTCCATGTCGAGGAAGGCGACGTTGTCGAAGGCCTGGCGCAGCGAGGGATGCTTCTCCACGAAGGTCTGAAGCGCCGCCGTGCCCTGGAAGTCCTGGGCCTCGACGCTGCCGCTGAAGGTCTGCAGCAGGATGCGGCGGCTGCCGAATTTCTGGTCGATCGCGTCGGCGATGGCGTCCACCCGGGCGAACTCCTCGGACGCGATCGAGGCGCGCATGCTGCTCTTGACAAGGTGCAGGGCGAAGGTGGCGATCGCGAAGGTGGCCAGCAGGACCACCGCCGCCACGCCCAGGCTCAGGCGTGTGTGCAATCCGAACCGGAATTTCGAGGGACCTGTTTGATTCATTGAACTTGCTCGGGGCCGGTACGTTGCCGGCGGCGCGAATGTTTCCCGTCTCTGAGTATCGGTGGGTTCGGGTTGCGGCGGAAGATACCGGGTTTACGCGGCGCGGGCGCCGCCGGATTCATTCCATTTGCAACAGCACGTCTCGTACCCGGTCCAGCGACGGGTCGATGTCGGCCTCGCCGATGGCGCCGAACCCCAGCATCAGCCCCGCCCGAGGGGGTGAGAAATGGAAGAACGGCGCCAGCGGATACAGCCCCACGTCGACCCGGCGCGCCAGCCGCACCAGCTGGTCCATGTCGATCCGGTCCCCTTTTCCGGGCCTGCACAGCGCCGCCATGTGGATTCCGGCCGAGATCGGCACCAGCTCGAACCACGGCGAAAGATCTTCCGCGAAGCGCCGCACGATGCGCTCGCGTCGCTGCGCATAGGCTGCGTGGCAGCGCCGGATGTGCCTGTTGAGGTCACCGTCGGCGATGAACTTCGCCAGTGCCGACTGCGCCGGCGTCGCGGTGTGGCAGTCGCTCAGGTACTTGGCCGTGGCGGCTGCCTCCAGCACGTCGGGCGGCGCGAGCAGGTAGCCCAGCCGAAGATCGGGCGCCAGCGTCTTCGAGAAGGTGCCGACGAAGACCACGCGGCCGTTGGCATCCATGCCGTGCAGCGAGTCGGCCGGGCGGCCCTCGTAGCGGAATTCGCTGTCGTAGTCGTCCTCGATGACGATGGCGCCCAGTTCGTCGGCCCGCTTCAGCAGTGCCTTGCGGCGCGCCTCGCTCATCGGCATGCCCAGCGGGAACTGGTGCGCGGGCGTCACGTAGATCAGCCGCGTTCCGTCGGGAATGCGCTCAACCACCAGCCCTTCGCCATCGACCGGTATGCCCACCACCTTCGCGCCCTGCCCGGCCAGCAGCAGCCGTGCCGGCGGATAGCCCGGCTCCTCCATCGCGACCGTGCTCCCCGGCTCGACCAGCACCCGCGCGACCAGGTCCAGCGCCTGCTGCGCGCCGTTGGTCACGAGGATGTCGGCCGCGACGCAGCGCACGCCCCTGGAAAAGCTCGCGTGCCGCGCGATGGCGTCGCGCAGCTCCGGCAGGCCCTCCGCCTCGCCGTACAGCCCGCGCGAGCGGGCGCCCTGCCGCAGCGCATGCAGCATGCAGCGGCGCCAGTCCGCGTGCGGAAAAAGATCGCGCGCCGGCGCACCGCCGATGTATTCGTAGCGCGCGCTGCCAGCCGGCGCGGGGTGCCGCAGCGGTGTGCTGATGCCGCGCCAGTGCTCGACCATGGCGCCCCCGGCCAGCGCCCGCGTGGCTGCCGCGCCCGGCTTGCGCGCGGCGTCCCGGGCCACGAAGGTGCCGCTGCCGACACGGCCCGTGAGCAGCTTTTCGAAGCTCAGGCGGGCGTAGGCCTCCGACACTGTCTTGCGCGACAGCCCCAACTGCTGGGCGAAGAGGCGCGACGGCGGCAGCTTCTCGCCCGCCGCAAGCCGGCCGCTGCGAATGGCCTCCTTCAACTGCCGGTACAGCTGGCCGGCCAGGTCCTTGTCGCCTTCGATGACGACGTGCAACTCCATGGGATTGGTCTCCTGCGAATGCCCCGGATTGGCCGCCTGCGGCGACGCCCCTCGCTCCTAGCATCGAGGCTGCATTGAACCACTCAACCCATTGAAGGAACCCGCGCCATGCAATCCCGCCTCGACTTCTACAAGGCTTCTCCCGACGCGCTCAAGGCCATGATCGGCTTCGAAGCGGCCATCGGCAAACTCGGCCTGGAGCCGAAGCTGCTCGACCTGGTCAAGCTGCGCGCTTCGCAGATCAACGGCTGCGCCTACTGCATCGACCTGCACTCGGCCGACTTGCGCAAGGCCGGCGAAACCGAACGCCGCCTGGCCACCCTGTGCGTGTGGCACGAAACGCCGCTCTTCACCGGGCGCGAGCGCGCAGCGCTGGCCTGGACCGAAGCGCTGACGCAGGTGTCGCTCACCCATGCGCCCGACGAGGCCTACGAAGCGCTGGCCGCCCATTTCAGCGAGGCGGAACGTGTCAACCTGACGATGGCGATCAACGCCATCAACAGCTGGAACCGGCTGTCGGTCGGCTTCCGCAAGCAGCTGGCGGACTGACCGGGATCAGCCCTTCACGATGCGCGCGCTGGCCGTGGAACGCGCCACGATGCGGCCGCCGGCATCGCTCAAACGGGCTTCGAGAAAGGCGATCGTCCTGCCCCGCTGCACCACGCGGCCCTCGCCGTACAGCAGGCCGGGCTTCGCGGCAGCCAGGAAGGACACACTGAGGTCGATGGTGACCGAGCAGGTCTCCTCGCCGTTCAGCACCCACAGCGCCGGTCCCATCGTGTCGTCGAGCATCGCGACCAGGATGCCGCCCTGCACCGCGCCCGCGGGGTTGAGGAAGGCGTCGGTGGCGACGAAGCTCAGGCGGATCGAGCCCTTGGCTCTGTCGAAATCCAGCACGCGCTGGCTGAAGAGTTCGGCGGTGGGTGGACGCGGAAAGCGCTCCAACCGGGGGGCGTTGGGCACCATTTTTTCGCTCCGGACGTGGAGCGAGAAATCCTAGGCCGCAGCTGCTGACAGCGTGGTGTCAGCAGGCTCCAGCAGCGCATCCACCAGAGCGTCCACCCGTTGCTCCGCGCGCCGGATCGACTGGGCGAGCTGCTCGCCGCCGAACTCGTCGGACTCCACCGCTGCCTCGTATACCTCCGTGATGCCGATGTAGCCCAGCGCCGAGCGCACGCTGTTCTCGGTGTGGTTGAGATGCGCGATGCGCCCGCCCGCGTCGTAGCCGTGGTCGCCGCGCGCGCCCAGCAGCACCACGCGCTTGCCCGCGTCCGCCAGCATCGGCCAGTACGGCACCGCGCCGCGCGAGCGGTCGAATCCGAAGGTGCGGCCCACGCGCACGATGTTGTCGATCCACGCCTTGAACTGCGCGGGCGCGCTGAAGTTGTACATGGGAAGGCCCACCACGATCAGGTCGGCCGCGACGAGCTGGTCGACCAGCCGGTCGCTTTCGGCGAGCACCTGCGCCATCCAGGGCTCGCGCGCGGCGGGCGGCGTGAAGGCCGCGTGGATCCAGCGGCCGCTGACGTGCGCGGGCGGCTGCTGGCCCACGTCGAGGTAATCGACGCGGTCGCCGGGCCGCGCCTCGAGCCAGCGTTCGACGAAGCGCGCGGAAAGGCGGCGGGTGTGCGAGCCGTGCAGGTCGGTGTCGGAACGGCCCGGCCGGGCGCTGGCGTCGATGTGGAGGATGTTCATGGTCGCGTTCGTCATGGATGAGTTTCCTTCTTTCGTTTCGCGCTGCCAGAATGGAGCGCAGGCCTTGAATCTAGGTTTCAGGAGCCAGCTTCACAAACGATCATTTCTCCACCGATGAACGAGATTGGCTCACCTGTCCGCACGCCGCGCCGTCTGCCTGCGTTGCTCTCGCTGCGCGCCTTCGAGGCCGCGGCCGCACACCTGAGCTTCCAGCGGGCTGCGCAGGAGCTCTCGGTGACGCCATCGGCCATCAGCCACCAGGTGCGCGCGCTCGAAGACACGCTGGGCCAGCCGCTTTTTCGCCGCCTCACGCGCCAGCTTGCGCTGACGCCTGCTGGCCAGCGCCTCTTCGACGACCTGCGCACAGGCTTCGACCTGCTGGAGGCCGGTGTCGACAGGCTGCGCCGCCCTTCCGCCTCGCAGGCCGTGACCCTGAGCACCAACACCGCCTTCGCCGCGCGCTGGGTGCTGCCGCGCATGGATGCCTTCCGCAAGGCCTGCCCCGGTGTGGAACTGCGGCTGCATGCGAGCGACACGCTGGTCGACCTGGCGCGCGGCGAGGCGGACATCGCGGTGCGCTCCGGCAACGGCAACTGGCCGGGGCTGGTGTCGCGCGAACTGATGCCCGAGCGCTACGCGCCGCTGTGCAGCCCGATGCTCGGCCTGAAGGACGCGGCAGATCTGCCGAAGCACCGGCTGATCCACTGCGACTGGCAGCCGCAGGCGCTCGCCCCAGCCGTGTGGCCGCGCTGGTTCCGCGAAGCCGGCATCGCGCCGCCGAGGGGGCGCGCGATGAAGGCATCGGGCCTGTCGTTCTCCGACGAGACGCACGCCATGCTGGCCGCGCTCGCCGGGCATGGCGTGGCGCTGCTGAGCCTCACGCTCTCGGCCGAGGAACTCCGCAGCGGCGCGCTGGTGCAGCCCTTCGGGCCTGTGCTGGACACGGGCAGCTACTTTCTTGCCGTTGCGAACGGCAGGGAAGACGAGCCGGCGTTACGCGCCGTGTGGGAGTGGATCGCATCGCAGGCCACCGCAGCCTGAGCGGAATCTGAAGACCGGGCTTGCAGTCTGTTACCGGTTTCGCGCAGACTCCGGCAACAACTAAGCGAGGAGCCCCCTATGAAGAGGTTTGCCGGCGTGCCCGTTGCCATTGCGACAGGCGCGCTTCTTGTAATGGTTTTGACCTCATGCGGAGGCGGCGGTGGGGGCGGCGGCGGAGGTGGAGGAATAGGCATAGGACTGGGCACCGGCGGAACCACGCCGCCCGCCACGAACACACCCGAACTGCCGGCGCGCGAGGCCCTCATCGCACGCGCCAGAAGCTACGAACTCAACACGCCGTACGTGCCGCCGCCGGGCGATCCGCTGGAGCACAACACCTCGGGCTACGCCAAGGCGATGTGCTCGGCGGCCTTCATCACCGGGCTCGACCCCGCCGTCGCGGCCGAGAGCGTGGGCTACTTCACCGGCCCTTACGCGCAGCGCAAGAAGGTCGGCACGCCGGTGGTCGACCGCGCGAAGAAGGAAGTCCGCATCACCATTCCCAACGGCCCGACGCTGACGGCCCGCTACTACGGCTCGCAGGGCTGCATCACGCTGCCGCCGGGCAGGGACGACGTGTTCTTCACGCCGGTGGCGGTCAAGAGCGCCCTGCCCGACGCGTCGACCCAGGCATGGCCCATGGGCGACGTCATGCCTGGCGGCACTCCGCCCGGCATCGACACCGCGAAGGTGAGCCAGGCGGTCGACGCGGCCTTCGAGCTGCCCGAGGCCTACACGGCGGCTTTCGTGGTCACGCACAAGGGGCGCATCGTCGGCGAGCGCTACATGAACGGCATCGGCCCGGGCACGCCGCTGGAGTCGTGGTCGATGGGCAAGAGCGTGACCGCGACCATGATGGGCGTGCTGATGAAACAGGGCGAATACCAGCTCGACCAGCGCGCGCCCATTCCGGAATGGCAAGGCGCGGACGACAAGCGCAAGGAAATCAGGATCTCCGACATCCTCCACATGTCGAGCGGCCTGCGCATCAAGGCGCCCGACGACCCGGACTTCGACCCCAACGGCACCTACCCCGACCACGTCTACTTCTACACGGGCCGCATCAACATCTTCAACTACGCGGCCACGCGGCCACAGCAATGGCCGCCCAACACCATCGGCCGCTATCGCAACACCGACCCGGTGCTGGCGAACTACCTGATCCGGCTGGCCGTGGAAAAACGCGGCGAGGAATACCTGTCATTCCCGCAAAGAAACCTGTTCGACAAGATCGGCATCCGCACGATGACGCTGGAGACCGACCCCTACGGCAACTTCATGGGCCAGGGCTACGACTTCATGTCGGCACGCGACTGGTCGCGCCTGGCCAACCTGTACCTGCAGGACGGCGTGTGGAACGGCGAGCGCATCCTGCCCGAGGGCTACGTCAAGTTCGTGAGCACGCTCGCGCCGACGTGGGCGGCCGACAAGCGCCCGATCTACGGCGGCTTCTTCTGGCTCAACGGAACGAGCACATGGCCGGTGCCGACCTCGGCCTACTACATGCTCGGCGCCGGCGGGCAGGTGGTGCTGATCGTTCCCTCGCACGACCTCGTCGTGGTGCGCCTGGGTTTCGACAAGGGCGAAAGCTCGTCGGTCCCGAGCCTGCGCAAGGCGCTGTCGCTGCTGATGCAGGCGGTGCCCGCGTCGTCGTGAAATGAAAAAAGGCCTCCCGAAGGAGGCCTGCAACTCGAGGTGGTGTCCGGCTTCGTCTCAGCGCGTCTTGCTCAGCAGCGTCGGCACCACATAGCCATCACGGTAGACGGCCTCGATGGTTCCGTTGACCGTGTCGGACGGATGCGCGGTCACGAACTTTTCCTCCGTCACGCGGTAGACCACCATGGTGCAGGACGAGTGCTTGCTCAGGGTGCGGGCCACGCCTGTGGCCTGCCTCAGGGTCGGATATGTCTCCATGGGGTGCTGCCTCCTCGTGTGCTTGATTGCTCCAAATGTTAACTCTTTGGTACTCAAATATTCCTAAGGGTATTTTCCGAGCGCCAACAACGCGGATTTTCCTCATGGCGTCCTCCGGGGGAACCGGATGATCCCGTCATTGACAGTCCAGGCGACAGGCGCGACGTGCTTACTACACTGCCCACCGATGAACCAGGCGCTGATCTCCTTCTTCCACAGCGGCGGCGACCGCCTCCGCAGCCGCAGCGTGAGCGAGGTTGTGCTGAGCGGCATGGTGGACGTGCCCATGCCTCCCGCTCGCCTGCTCGCCGACTGGGACCGAGAGATTTCCTCGCAGCTCGCGCTGGAGCTCGGAGACGTGGAGCCCCTGCCCCTCGCACGGGCCCGCGCGCGCTGGCCGGACTACCGGCTCTGCGTCCAGGCCGCGTCCGACTGGGCGCAGGCGCAGAGCCTGCCCGGGGTGCTGGCCTCCAGCGACATCGCCCTGATGGCCTGCCGCGGTGCGAAGTACCACCACGACGGCACCCGGTACGGCTTCGCGGCGTTCTGCAATCTCTTCATGAGCGAGGACAAGGGACTGGACCTGCACTTCCCCTTCGCGGACCGGCGCATCCCGCTGAGGCGAGGCACGGTGGTGATCTTCGACACCGGCCAGCCTCATGCCGTGATCCGGCGCGGCAGCAGCGGCTTCGACGCGGCCGACTTCGCGGAGGGCACGGATTGCAACCTGGTCTTCCTGACATGGGAGCTGCCCATCGAGGACGCCTTCGTGGCGAAGGCGCTGCGGATCGAGTTCGACGTGGCCGCACAGAACGCGGCGCAACCCGACGAGGAGTCGCTCATGCTGGGCGGCAAGCCCGCCGTCGTGCACCCGGCTTCCGGCCAGTGGATCAGCGACGACTGACCGGCTTCACTCAGCGCTCCTGCGGACGAGCGGCAGCGCCGGCGGCAAGCTCGGCCAGGCATTCCCTGACCGCCTGAAGCGGCGTCCTCTCATGGCAGCGTGCCGCAGCCTCGCGCGCGACGGCTTCGCTCAGGCGCCGCTCCTGCGCGGCCTCGACCTGCAGTTCGACAATCCATTTCATGAGCACGGCCAGCACGATCAGCAGCCCGATCGCAGCGCCGATGAAGGTCAGGCGCCAGCTGCCGATGCGGAGGATGGGAGCCGTGCCAGGCTTGCCGGCCATGCTTTCTTCCCGCCCGGGCATCTAGCGCGGCAGGCCCGGAAAGACCCACATGCTCAGGCCGAGGATCAGCCCGATCCCAAGGAACACGATGGCGGCCGTGGTGAACACCGATGCCGCCACGATGTTCTGGACGAACAGCGCCATCAGCACGAACCCCACTGCGGCGGCGAAGCACATCAAGACCGGCAGCAGCGCCCTGAGCGCCGCGCCGCGCCCGGGCACCGAGGTTGGTTCGTCCGGGCTGCCTTCGCGCAGGAACGGGGTTCGCATGACTGTCCTCCTCTTCGCGATATCTCGCGTATATGCATGGGGTCCGCTGAAGAAGGCCGGCTGCTTCGGGGCAACCTTTTCTGACCTTCATCAAAGAAAGTGTCCGAAGGTTAAGGAAAGGATCCGGCCGGGCTAAGGGATTACTGCGCGAACCTCGCGCGTGAGAAGAGGCCCGGCGAACAAAGCTCGACGGCCTGCGTAATAGTTAACAACCGGTACACCGCAAGGCACCGCCCGATCCTCGCGCGGACTCTAGAAGCCCGAACCGGCCGCCACCAGTGTCGAAAGTCATTGCACGCGAAGTCAGCTATTCGCGCCGGGCGGCTGAAGCCCCCTCACCCACTCGAACACCGCCGCCACGGCGGGTTCGTCGCGCCGGGCCTGGGGGCAGACGAGATGGAACGGCAACCCCGGCAGTTCCGGGCCGAAGGGCTGCACGAGATTGCCCGCGCGCAGTTCGTCCGCGATCAGCGCCAGGCTCATCAGCGCGACGCCCTGCCCCTGCAGCGCGGCCCACACCGTGTGCGTCTCGTCGGAGAACACCGGCCCCGCCGACACGTCGAGGCCCGGCACCTGCGCTTCCTGCTGCCACGCGGCCCATGTGCCGGGCTGGCTCTTGCTGCCGGGCACCGTGAAGTGCAGCAGCGTGTGTCGCACCAGTTCGCCAGGGCGGCGCAGCTTGAGCGCGGGGCTGCACGCGGGCGCGAAGACGTTGTCGAACAGCTTTTCAGACACCATGCCCGGCCACTGCCCGCGTCCGTAGCGGATCGCGAGGTCGGCCGTGACGCCATCGAGCGCCACCGCGTCGTGCGACGCGTGAATGCGCAGGTCGAGCCGCGGATGCAGCGCGCGCAGCGTGCTCACGCGCGGCAGCAGCCATCGCGCCGCGACCGCCGGGGTGGTCGACAGCGTGATGGCCATGCGCTCAGGTGGCGCACGCAGCCGCGCAACGGCATTCGCCATCGCGTTGAACGATTCGCCGAGCACCACCTGCAGTTCCCTGCCTTGCGGCGTGAGCACCAGTTGCCTCGGCTGGCGGATGAAGAGCGCCACGCCCAGCGAATCCTCCAGTTGGCGCACCTGGTGGCTGATGGCCGTGGGAGTCACCGAGAGCTCGTTGGCCGCGAGCTTGGCGCTGCAATGCCGCGCCGCGGCTTCGAAGGCGCGCAGCGCCGCCAGCGGAGGGAGTTGGCGAAGGTTGGCCATGGATGAATTTATTTTTCAGAAACGCAAAGAAATCGTCGTTTGTCGCCTTGGCGGTGCGCCGATAAATTTCTCTCCATGCCAGGCAGACAGCTGAATTCTCTTCATCCAACCCTTCATGTCAAAGAGGACCGCACCATGACCACACTGCTCCACATCGACGCCAGCGCCCGCCCCGGCCGTTCGGGCACGCATGTCCACGGCTCGCATTCGCGCCGCCTCAGCCATCACTTCGTTACGACCTGGCGGGCAGCCCGGCCCGACGACGAAGTGATCTACCGCGACATCGGCGCCACGCCGCCCGGCAACGTCACGGGCGAGTGGATCGCCTCGGGCTATACGCCGGCCGGGCAGCGTGAGCCGTGGATGCACGCGGTGCTCGCCGAAAGCGACGCACTGATCGACGAGCTCCGCCGCGCCGACGTGCTGGTGATCGGCGCGCCCATGTACAACTTCGGAATGCCCGCGCCGCTGAAGTCGTGGATCGACAACATCGTGCGCATCGGCTCGACCTTCGACTTCGACCGCGACCGCGAGAACCCGTACGTGCCGTTGCTGGCCGAGCGACACCGCCGCACGGTGCTGCTCACCTCGTGCGGCAGCAGCGGCTACGGCCCGGGTGGATTCCAGGCGCAGATGGACCTGCTCACGCCGGGCATCGCGAGCCCGCTGGCGCTGCTCGGGCTCAACGAAGTGCACAGCGTGGCGATCGAGCACGCCGAAGACCACGGCGACCTGCTCGACCGCTCCATCGCCAGAGCGCTTGCCCGTGTCGAAGCGCTCGTGGCCGAACTGCAGGCCGGCTGAACGCCCCGGCTCAGGCCGAGCGCAACTGCTCGCGCAGCCTCTGGCCGATTTCGGGCCGCTCCAGGAACGGGTCGGCCGGATTGGTGATGGAGACGATGTTCTCCATGCGGCTGCGCACGTTGCCCAGCGCCTTCGGATGGCTGAACACGTAGAACTGGTTGTCGCTGATGGCTTCGAACACCTTGGCGGCCACTTCGGCAGCCGTGATCTTGCCGCTGCTCACAGCCTTGTTGCTCATCGCCTGGCCGATCAGCTGGCTCTTGGTGAGCTCGCTTTCCTTCGGCGCGTTCGGACGGTTGCGCTCGCTGCTGGTGATGCCGGTGGGCACGAAGTACGGGCACAGCAGGCTCGCGCCGATCTGGTCGGTGACGAGGTTCAGGTCCTGGTACATCGTCTCGGTAAGGCTCACCACCGCGGCTTTCGCGGCGTTGTAGATGCCCATGTTGGGCGGCGTGAGCAGGCCGGCCATGCTGGCCGTGTTGGTCACGTGGCCGCGGTAGGACGGGTCCTTGGCCGCAGCCTCCAGCATCATCGGCACGAACAGGCGTACGCCATGGATCACGCCCCACAGGTCCACGCCCAGCACCCATTCCCAGTCGGCCACGGTGTTCTCCCACACCAGGCCGCCGGCGCCCACGCCCGCGTTGTTGAAGACGAAGTGCGGCGCACCGAAGCGCTCCTTCACGGCAGCGGCCAATGCCTCCATCTGCGCCGCGTCCGACACATCGACCTTGCGCGCCAGCACCTGCACGCCGGCCGCTTCCATCTCGGCCTGGGCCTTGTCGAGCGCATCCTGCTGCACGTCGACCAGCACGAGGTTCATGCCGCGGGCGGCGCCGATGCGCGCGCACTCCAGGCCGAAGCCCGAACCCGCGCCGGTGAGAACGGCGGTCTTGCCCTTGAAGTCCTGAATCATTGGGTGCTTTCCTTTGGTTGACTCTGTGCCGTCTATTGGACCGCTTCAAGCGGAGAACGGCTGTCGTTCGCGTGACGCGAGTCAGCCCTCGGCCTTCTTCAGCACATAGCCGATCCGAGGAAAGTGCACATGCACCGTGCCCGCGCGCTCGCTGCTGCGCTCCAGCGTGTAGTGCGTGCGCGTGGCGGCCACGAGCGTGCCGGGCGTCTCCTCGAGGCCGAAGCTCTCGGCGCGGATGGTGACCGCGGTGCCCAGCGGGATGCCGTGGTCGTCCTGGAAGGTGCTGTCGGTCAGCAGTGAATGCGGCGTCGAGGCCTTCGCCACCGCGATGGCTTCCTCACTCGAGAACTTCTCGGGCACGTCGTGGCCTATGGCGGCCATGCGGTCCATCCAGTCGATCACCGCGGGCGTGAGGTCGAGGATGGTGCGGACCGACTCTATGCGCCGCGTGTACCACAGCGGGTGGTAGGCCGAGAAGTCGGCGATGCTGGGCACCTCGCCGAGCAGATAGGGCTTCTCGTCGAGCATGTCCGACAGGCGGCGCAGGTACGACTTGTAGGCGCTGGTGGCGTCGGCCGGGCGCAGGCGGGTCATGTTGCCCGCGCTCATCTTGCCGCGGTCCTCGCCGAAGGCCTTCGCGGCTTCGGGCGGCGCCTTGGCAAACACTTCCGCCGCGCCCCTGGGCTGCAGGTTCCAGGCCATGGCGGCCCAGAAGAGCGTGGTGTCGGCCCACTGCGCGAGGATGCGCGACATGCCTTTTTCAGGCTCCGGATAGAGCGTGGGTTCGGGCCGCAGATGCTCGAGCACGTCGGCGATGAGCGCGCTGTCGCAATAGATGTCGGCGCCGATCTGCAGGAACGGCGTCTTGCGGTAGCCGCCGGTGAGCACCTCCACGTCGGGCTTGGGCATGATCGGCGGGATGAAGACCGACTTCCACGGCAGCTTCTTGGCGCCGAGGATGAGGCGCACCTTCTCCGAGAACGGCGAGGTGAGGTAGTGATGGAGGATCAGGTCGGCCATGGTGTTTCCCGTGGGTTGTCGTTCGTGTTGCTTCAGCACGGCTGTGCGCGCTGGATGATGGCGTCGAAATCTGTGCCTGCGCCCAGCGTACCGAAGGCATTGCCCCAGTCGCCGGCCAGGCGCGATGCGCAGAACGCGCCGGCCACTGCAGCCGGCGCCGTCTGCACCAGCAGCGCGGCCTGCACGGCCAGCGCCACGTCCTGCGCGAGACGGCGGGCCTCGGCTTCCGAAGCCATCGCCTCGATGCGCGCCGGTAGCGCATCGGCCAGCCGGTCGAGCGCGGCGTGATGTCCGCGCGCAGGTGCGAGTTCCTTCGCCAGCGTGGCCGCCGCGTCGCCCTTGCGCAGGCCGCGCAGCAGGTCGAGCGCCATGATGTTGCCCGCGCCTTCCCAGATGGAGTTGAGCGGCATCTCGCGGTAGATGCGGGCCATGATGCCTTCGCCGCCCTCCTCCACGTAGCCGTTGCCGCCCAGGCATTCCATGGCTTCCTGCGCGAAGGCGCTGCCGCGCTTGCAGATCCAGAACTTGGCGACCGGCGTGAGCAGCCGGGCCATCAGGCGCTCGTGCTCGTCGGACTGGTTGTCGAAGGCCCTCGCGAGGCGGATGGCGAGCGCGGTGGCGGCCTCGCTCTCCAGTGCGAGGTCGGCCAGCACGTTCTTCATCAGCGGCTGGTCGATCAGCGCCTTGCCGAAGGCCATGCGCTGCGTCGCGTGGTTGAGCGCGATGGCCAGCGACTGGCGCATCAGCCCGCTGGTGCCCAGCGCGCAGTCGAGCCGCGTCATCGTGCCCATCTCGAGGATCTGCGGGATGCCACGCCCCTCCTCGCCCACGAGCCATGCGATGGCGCCATGGAACTCCACCTCGGAGCTCGCGTTGGCCTTGTTGCCCAGCTTGTCCTTCAGCCGCTGGATGCGGATCGCGTTGCGCGAGCCGTCCGGCAGCACGCGCGGCAGGAAGAAGCAAGAAAGCCCGGCGGGCGCCTGGGCCAGCACCAGGAAGGCGTCGCACATCGGCGCCGAGAAGAACCACTTGTGGCCGGTGATGGCGTAACGCTCGCCCCAGGCGTCGCCGGTGCCGTCGCGCACGGCCTGCGTGGTGTTGGCCCGCACGTCGGAGCCGCCCTGCTTCTCGGTCATGCCCATGCCCATGGTCACGCCGGGCTTGTCGCTGAAGGGCTTGAGCGCCGGGTCGTACCAGAGGCTGCCGAGCTTCGGCGCCCAGTCGGCATGCACCGCCGCGTTGCCGCGCAGCGCGGGTGCAACGGCGTAGGTCATGGAGACGGGGCAGAGAATCGACGGCTCCAGCTCGGTGAAGAGCATGAAGCCAGCCGCGCGCAGCACGTGCGGCGAGGCCGATGTGCCGGTCCACGGCGTGCCGTGCAGCCCGGCGCCCACCGCGGCGCTCATCAGCGCGTGATAGCCCGGATGGAACTCCACCTCGTCGATGCGCCGCCCGAAGCGGTCATGCGTGTGCAGCTCGGGCGTGTGGATGTTGGCGAGCCGCGCATGCGCCTGCATGCCGGCCGAGCCGAGGGTTGCGCCCAGTTCGTGCAGCTGCGCGGTCTGCAGCGCGGGCGCGTTGAACTTCAGCGCATCGCGCAGGGGCCGGTTGGTGTCGAAGAGGTTGTAGTCCACCAGCGGCGTGGGCTGGTTGAAGACCTCGTGCGTCGAGTCCATTCGAATACCTCCGTGCTCTGCACTGCGGTGCGCGCTGGCTTGGGCGGCCCGGCGCGGCGCGCATGGCCGGCCTCCTTGCCGTGCGTTCAGCTCATTGATGCATCAGATCAGCTTAACCAGTTGCTTGCCGAAGTTCTTGCCCTTGAGCAAGCCCAGGAATGCCTCGGGCGCAGATTCGATGCCCTGCGCGATCGACTCGCGCGGCTTGAGCTTGCCAGTGGCCACCAGCGTGCCCAGCTCGGCCAGCGCCTCGGGCCACACTTCCATGTGCTCGCTGACGATGAAGCCTTCGATTTTCATGCGGTTGATGAGGATCAGCGCCGGGTTGGCCAGCGGCAGCGGCTGGCCGTCGTAGCCCGCGATCATCCCGCACAGGGCCACGCGGGCGAAGGCGTTGGCGCGCAGCAGCACCGCGTCGAAGATGTAGCCGCCGACGTTCTCGAAGTAGCCGTCGATGCCGTCCGGGCAGGCTTCCTTGAGCGCCGCGCTCATCGACTTGAGGTCGGGGTGCTGGCGGTAGTCGATGCAGGCGTCGAAGCCCAGCTCGTCCGTCACGTATCTGCACTTGTCGGCGCCACCCGCGATGCCGACCACGCGGCAGCCGCGCGCCTTGGCCAGCGCGCCGAAGGCACTGCCGACCGCGCCGCTGGCGGCTGTGACGACCAGCGTTTCGCCGGCCTTGGGCGCGATGATCTTCACCAGCCCGTACCAGGCGGTCACGCCCGGCATGCCGACGGCGCCGAGGTAGTGCGACAGCGGCACGTGCGTGGTGTCGACCTTCTTCAGCGCGCCGGGCTGCGAGGCATCGACCACGCTGTATTCCTGCCAGCCGCCGAAGCCCACCACCTTGTCGCCCACGGCGTACTTGGGGTGCTTGCTTTCCACCACTTCACCGACCGTGCCGCCCTGCATCGTCTGGCCCAGCGGCTGCGGCTGCGCGTAGCTCTTGGAGTCGTTCATGCGCCCGCGCATGTACGGGTCGAGGCTCATGTAGTGGTGGCGCACCAGGACCTGGTTGTCCTTGAGGTCGGGGGTCTGGGCCGTGACGAGCTTGAAGTTGCTGGCGATGGCCTCGCCCTCGGGGCGGTTGTCGAGATGGATCTGCTTGTTGGTGGGCATGGAAGGCTCCGGGGGAGAAATAGGGTCGGGTCAGTCGGTCGAGGGCGGGCGCATCTCGTTGGCGCTGGCCGGGCCGGTCGGCAGCCGGCGCTTCACGTACTTGAAGGTACCGGTGGCGTGGGCGCACACGCGCTCCTGCTCGTCGTAGATTCTGGCCTCGGTGAAAGCCAGCGTCGCCGTCCTGTGAATGAGCGTGCCGCGCGCGTGCAGCGGGCCGACCGAGGGCTGCATGAAGCTGGTCTTCATCTCGATGGTGACCACGCCCATCTCGGGCGCGATGCTGCGCGCGGCAGCGGCCATGGTGATGTCCAGCAGCGTCATGCAGGCGCCGCCGTGCGTCACGTCGAAGGTGTTCAGGTGCTCGGGCTTGGCGGTGTAGAGGATCTCCGATTCGCCGTTCTCGAACTTCGTCAGCTCGAAGCCCAGGTGGCGCGCGAAAGGGATGCGGCTCGTGTACGAGCGGAAATTGATGTCGTCGGTTTGATCGGTCATTTCAGTTTGCCAGCCTCCTGCACCTCTGCGCGGCCCGTTCGCGGGCTCCCGCGGAACCGGCTTCGCCGGGCCGCAGGGTGCGCCCCCTCGAGGGGGTGTCCGAGCCACACGAAGTGGGCGAGGCTGGGGGTGGTCATTTCAAGCTGCGCCGAGCACCACGCTCACGCCACCGTCCACGGCCAGCCACTGGCCGGTGACGTGCTTGCCGGCGTCGCTCGCGAACAGCAGCGTCAGGCCCTTCAGGTCCTCCTCGTCGCCCAGGCGGCCCAGAGGCGCCTGCGCGGCCATCTTCTCCTCGCCCAGCGACTTGATGAGGCCCGCGGCCATCTTCGTCATGAAGAAGCCCGGGCAGATGGCGTTCACGTTGATGTTGTACTTGCCCCATTCGGCAGCCAGCGTGCGGGTGAAGCCGATGACCGCGGTCTTGGAGGTGTTGTAGGCCAGCGTCTGCATCTCGGGCGGGTTGCCGTTGAGGCCGGCGATGGAGGCGATGTTGATGATGCGGCCCGATTTCTTCGGGATCATGTAGCCGTTGGCGATCTGCTGCGACAGGATGAAGTAGCCCCGCACGTTGAGGTTCATCACCTTGTCCCAGGCCTCGACCGGGTGGCTCTCGGCCGGAGACCCCCAGCTGGCGCCCGCGTTGTTCACGAGGATGTCGACCGCGCCCATGCGCTGCAGGGTCTCGTCGGCCAGGCGGCGGGTGTCTTCCTCCTTCGAGCAGTCGGCGGCGATCCAGCGCGCGTCGATGCCGGCGGCCTGCAGCTCGGCGGCCGCCTGCTCCAGATCGTCGGCCTTGCGCGAACTCAGCATGATCTTCGCGCCGGCCTCGCCCAGCGCGTGGGCCATCTGCAGGCCCAGGCCGCGCGAGCCGCCGGTGACGAGGGCGGTCTTGCCGGTGAGGTCGAAGAGTTTCTGGACGGTGCGTGCGGTCATGGGTTGTCTCCGGGGTTCTGGTAGTGGTTCAGATCGTGTAGTCCATGCACTGGCGGGCTTCGCGCACGGCGCCGATGAATGGCTTCAGGGCCACGTGCTGCGGATGGTCGGCATAGGCCGCCAGGGCGGCGGCGTCGGTGAATTCCGAATAAAGGACAAGGTCGTAGGTGGCTTCCAGCCCGGGTTGGGCGATGGCTACCTCGAAACGCAGCGTGCCGGGCGACAGCTTCGCGCAGGCGTCGAGCAGCGCCTTGGCCTTGAGCAGGTTGGTGGCCTTGTCGGCGCCCTCGGCGTGCTCCTTGAACTTCCACATCACGATGTGCTTGAGCATGGCGGGCCTCGTTACTTGCTTGAAGGGGTGTTGGGAAGGCGCGAGCGCACGTAGATCAGCACGAAGCCGACCAGTGCCACGATGCCGCCGGGCACGGAGATGGACCAGCCCAGCGCGGCATCGGTGCGGCCGGTGGCGATGCCCAGGATCACGACGAACAGGCCGCCGTAGATCAGGATCCAGATCCATTTCTCCAGCCGCGCATGCGGCTTCGGCGGCTTGGCGGCGGGGGTGTTGCTGCTGGGGGTGGGGTTCGGCGAATCGGTGGTGGCCATCAGAAGGCGTCCTCGGGCAAAGCTGTACAGGTCGGATCACGGGTTTCGACCACGTTGAGCCATGCGCCGATTTTCGGCAGCTCGTAGTGGAAGAAATAGTCCGTGGCGCCGATCTTGCCAGCTGTTACCGCCCTCGCCTTTTCCGCGTCGGTTTGCAGGGCCTTGCCCGCGACGTCGAGCCAGATCCAGGCCAGCACCGTGTGGCCGAAGGCCTGCATGTACGGCACCGCATTGGCCAGCGCGTCGGCCGGGTCGCCGGTGGACCAGGCGGCCTCGGTGGCGCTGCCGATGCGCTGCAGCGCGGCGCCCAGCGCCTTGGCGTGGCCTGCCAGCGCCGGCACCTTGGCCGCGCGGCCGATGGTGTCGGTCATGCGCGCGGCCAGCAGCTGCAGGCCGCGGCCCTTCTCCATCAGCACCTTGCGGCCGAGCAGGTCGGCCGCCTGGATGCCGTGGGTGCCCTCGTGGATCATGTTCAGGCGGTTGTCGCGCCAGTACTGCTCCACCGGGAAATCGCGCGTGTAGCCATAGCCGCCGTGCACCTGGATGGCCAGCGAATTCGCCTCCAGGCACCACTCGCTGGGCCAGCTCTTCGCGATGGGCGTGAGCACCTCCAGCAGAAGGCGCGCGTCGTCGGCGGCCTGCGCGTCGCCGGTCTTCTGCTCGTCGACAAGGCGGGCGCAGTACAGCTCCAGCGCCAGCGCGCCCTCGCAGTACGCCTTCTGGGCCAGCAGCATGCGGCGCACGTCGGCGTGCTCGATGATGCGCACCTGCGGCGCGGCCGAATCCTTGGCGACCGCCGTGCCGGCGGCTTCGGGCTTCTTCACCAGCCGGCCCTGCGGGCGGCTCTTCGCGTATTCGAGCGAGGCGTGGTAGCCGGCCATGCCGAGCATGGTGGCCGCCGTGCCGACGCCGATGCGCGCCTCGTTCATCATGTGGAACATGCAGTGCAGGCCCTTGCCGGGCTCGCCGACCAGGTAACCCACCGCGCCGGCCTTGCCGTCGACCGGGTACCTGCCCTCGCCGAAGTTCAGCAGCGTGTTGGTGGTGCCGCGCCAGCCCAGCTTGTGGTTGAGGCCCGCGAGCGCCACGTCGTTGCGCTGGCCCGTGAGATTGCCCTGGGTATCGACCATGCGCTTGGGCACGATGAAGAGCGATATGCCCCTCGTGCCGGGCACCAGCCTGCCGTTCTCGTCGGGAATCTTCGCCAGCACGATGTGCACGATGTTCTCGGTCAGCTCGTGGTCGCCCGCCGAGATCCACATCTTGTTGCCCGTGAGGCGGTAGCGCGGACCCAGCGGATCGTTCTGGAAGTCGTCGCCGTCGGGCACCGCGCGCGTGGCCACGTCGCTCAGCGACGAACCGGCCTGCGGCTCCGACAGGCACATGGTGCCCGCCCAGCGGCCCGAGAACTCGTTCTTGGCGAAGACCTCCTTCTGCATCTCGGTGCCATGCACCATCAGCAGGTTGGCGTTGCCGCTGGTGAGCATGTTCGAGCCGATGCTCACCGAGGCCATCGCGAAGAAGCTGTTGGCCGCGGCCTGCAGCGTGTAGGGCAGCTGCATGCCGCCGATGTCGTAGTCCTGTGCCGCGCTCATCATTCCCGACTCGACGAAGGCCTTGTGCGCATCGTGCGTGGCCTGCGGCAGCACGACCTTCTCGCCGTCGAAATGCGGCTCCTGCGTGTCGACCGTGCGGTTGAACGGCGCGTACTTCTCGCGCGCGATGCGCTCGCAGGTGTCGAGCACGGCGTCGAAGGTCTCGCGCGAATGGTCGGCGAAGCGCTCGCGCTGGTTGAGGGATTCGGCGTCGAGCCAGTCGTAGAGCAGGAAGTCGAGGGTGGGACGAAGGCTCATGAAATTCTCCAGGGGGTCGGGATCGGACAGCCGAACGCAAAAGAGGTACGGGAAATACGCAGAAGTCGCAGAGAAAAACCAATCAAATTCTGGTTTCTCTTCTGCGACTTCTGCGTAACCTTCGCGACCTCTGCGTTCGGAAGTCCGAATTCAGCGGCTCAGGTGGAAGCTCAGAGCACCTCGAACACGCCCGCGGCGCCCATGCCGCCGCCGATGCACATCGTGACCACGACCTTCTTCGCGCCGCGGCGCTTGCCTTCGATGAGCGCGTGGCCCGTCAGGCGCTGGCCGCTCACGCCATAGGGGTGGCCCACGGCGATGGCGCCGCCGTTCACGTTCAGGCGGTCGGCCGGAATGCCCAGCTTGTCGCGGCAGTAGATCACCTGCACGGCGAAGGCTTCGTTCAGCTCCCACAGGTCGATGTCGTTCACCGTGAGGCCCAGGCGCTTGAGCACCTTCGGAATGGCGAAGACGGGGCCGATGCCCATCTCGTCGGGTTCGCAGCCGGCCACTGCGAAGCCGAGGAAGCGGCCCATGGGCTTCAGGCCCTTCTGCTGCGCGTACTTCTCGTCGACCACCACGCAGGCGCCGGCGCCGTCGGAGAACTGGCTGGCGTTGCCGGCAGAAATCAGGCCGCCGGGCAGCGCCGGGCGAATGCCGCTGATGCCTTCCTTGGTGGTGCCTGGGCGGATGCCTTCGTCGTTCTCGACGGTGACTTCCTTGGTACGCAGGCCCATCACGGGGTCGGCTACGCCGGCCAGCACGGTGATGGGGGCGATCTCGTCCTTGAACTTGCCGGCTTCCAGCGCGGCGGTGGCGCGCTGCTGGCTCTGCGCGCCGTATTCGTCCATGGCGTCGCGGCCGATGTTGTAGCGCTTGGCGACCTGCTCGGCCGTCTGCAGCATGTTCCAGTAGATCTCGGGCTTGTTCTTCACCAGCCACGGGTCGGCCAGCATGTGCTTGTTGGCTTCGTTCTGCACGCACGAGATGCTCTCGACGCCGCCGGCCACGTAGACCTCGCCTTCGCCCGCGATGATGCGCTGGGCTGCGGTGGCGATGGTCTGCAGGCCCGAGGAGCAGAAGCGGTTGATGGTCATGCCCGAGGTGGTGATCGGCAGGCCGGCGCGCAGCGCGATCTGGCGCGCGATGTTGGAGCCGGTGGCGCCTTCGGGCGTTGCGCAGCCCATGAGGACGTCGTCGACCGATGCGGGGTCGATGCCGGCGCGCTGCACGGCGTGCTGCACCGCGTGGCCGCCCAGCGTGGCGCCGTGCGTCATGTTGAAGGCACCCTTCCAGCTCTTCGCGAGCGGCGTGCGGGCAGTGGAAACGATGACGGCGCTGGTCATGGTGAGGTCCTTTGAAGCAGATGGAAGGGAAAAGAGGTTGCGTAAGCAGGTGTCGTCATTGCGCCGGAGCAGCGTTGGCGTTGCTCAGGAGCTGGCGGTAGAAGCCGATCATCTCGCCATAGTTCGAGATGGCCAGGCGTTCGTTGTTGCCGTGGAAGCGCGCGAGGTCTTCGTTCTTCATGCGGAACGGCGAGAAGCGGAAGACGGCGTCGCTCACGATGCTGAAGTGGCGCGAGTCGGTGGCCGCGGTCATGAGGCCCGGGGCCACCACCGCATCGGGAAAGCTCTGGCGCACGGCCTGTTCGATCGCGCGGTAGCCGGTGCTGTCGGTCGACGACACCGGTGACGGCTCGGAGTTGCCCGGGTAGGCCTTGATCTTGATGTCGTCGTTGCCCAACGCCTTGCGCAGATGCGCCTCGGTGCTGGCGATGGTGTCGCCCGGCAGGATGCGGAAGTTGACGGCAGCCTCGGCGCGGCCGGGCAGCACGTTGTCCTTGTTGCCTGCGCGCACGATGGTCAGTGCGGTGGTGGTGCGCAGCATGGCGTTGCTGCTCGGGCTCTTCTCGAGGATGCCGCGCACCAGCGGTTCGGTGAGCCACAGGTTGGAAAGCATCACGCGGTTGACGCCGCTCATCTCGGGCGCGAGCGCGCCGAACATCTGGCCGGCCACGCCCTTGATGCCGCCGGGCATCGGGTCGGCTTCGAGCCGCGCCAGCGCCGCGCTCATGCTGCCGATGGCGCTGTGCTGCGGCGGCATCGACGAATGGCCGGGCGCGGTGTCGAGCGAGAGGAAGAAGGTGGCGTAGCCCTTCTCCGCCAGGCCGATGAGCGCCGCCGGCTGCTTCAGGCCCGGCAGCACGCCGTCGAGCACCAGCAGGCCCTCGTCGAGCACCCAGTCCAGGCGCACGTTGCGCGACTTGAGCAGTTCGGCGATGGGCAGCGCGCCACGCAGGCCGCTCACCTCCTCGTCGTCGCCCATCACGAGGTAGACGGTCTGCCTAGGCTTGAAGCCGCTGCCGATGAGCAGTTCGATGGCCTCCATCTGCGCGAACAGGTTGCTCTTGTTGTCGAGCGTGCCGCGACCCCAGATGAAGCCGTCCTTGATCTCGCCGGAGAACGGATCGACCGTCCATGCCTTCTCGGTACCAGGCGCGATGGGCACCATGTCCTGGTGCGCCATGAGCGCTACGGGCCTGGCCTGCGGATCGGTGCCGGCCCAGGTGTAGAGCAGCGCTTTGTTGCCCACCACTTCCTTCTTCAGGGTGGCGTGCACCTTCGGGAACTGCTGCTCGAGGTAGGCATGCAGCTTGTCGAACTCGGCCGCGTTGGCGGCCGGGTCGTCGAGGCCCGATACCGTGCGGAACGTGATCGCCGTGGACAGCCGCCTGGCGGCCGCCTGCAGGTCGATGTCCAGCTTGGGCGCGGGCGCCACCGCCAGCTGGCGCGACGGCGTGGTCCAGGTCTTGACCGCCACGGCGGCCGCGAGCAGCACAACTGCCAGCAGCAGCCCGAGGAAGATGCGTTTCAACATTGGCGGTCTTGGTCCCGGCTCAGGTTCTGCGCGTCGTCATCAGCCGAAGGACTTGCCTTCTGCCACCAGCTTCTGGATCAGCGGCGCGGGCTGCCAGAACTCGGCGTCGTCGCGCGGGTTCTTCGCGAAGCGCTTCATCGTCTCGGCCACGTTGTACAGGCCGACCTGCGACGCGTAGTGCATGGGGCCGCCGCGGTAGATCGGGAAGCCGTAGCCGGTGAGGTACACCATGTCGATGTCGCCCGACTTGGAGGCAATGCCGTCTTCCAGGATGTGTGCGCCTTCGTTGACCAGCGCATACACCAGGCGCTGCACGATCTCCTCGTCGGAGATCTTGCGCGGCGTGATGCCCAGCTCCTTGCGGTGGTCCTCGATCATCTTGTTGACCAGCTCCGACGGAATGGCGTCGCGTTTGCCGGCCTGGTAGTCGTACCACCCTGCCCCGGTCTTCTGGCCGAAGCGGCCCAGTTCGCAGAGCTTGTCGGCCGTGCGGCTGTACTTCATGTCGGCGCGCTCGACGGCGCGGCGCTTGCGGATGGCCCAGCCGATGTCGTTGCCGGCCAGGTCGCCCATGCGGAACGGGCCCATGGCGAAGCCGAACTTCTCGATGGCCTTGTCCACCTGCTGTGGCGTGGCGCCTTCGTCCAGCAGGAAGCCGGCCTGGCGGCTGTACTGCTCGATCATGCGGTTGCCGATGAAGCCGTCGCAAACGCCCGAGACCACGGCCGTCTTCTTGATCTTCTTGCCGATGGCCATTACGGTGGCCAGCACGTCCTTGGCGGTGGCCTTGCCGCGCACCACTTCCAGCAGCTTCATCACGTTGGCGGGGCTGAAGAAGTGCATGCCGACCACGTCCTGCGGACGCTCGGTGAACGACGCGATCTTGTCGACGTCGAGCGTGGAGGTGTTCGACGCCAGGATCGCGCCCTTCTTGGCGACGCGGTCGAGTTCCTTGAACACCTTCTCCTTCACGCCGATTTCCTCGAACACGGCCTCGATGATGAGGTCGGCGTCCTTCAGCTCGTCGTAGCTGAGCGTGGTGCTCAAGAGGGCCATGCGCTGCTCGTATTTGTCCTGCTTGAGCTTGCCCTTCTTGACCTGGGCTTCGTAGTTCTTGCGGATGGTGGCAATGCCGCGGTCGAGCGCTTCCTGCTTCATCTCGAGGATGGTCACGGGAATGCCCGCGTTCAGGAAGTTCATCGAGATGCCGCCGCCCATGGTGCCGGCGCCGATCACGCCGACCGACTTGATCTCGCGCTTGGGCGTGTCTTCGGGCACGTCGGGGATCTTGCTCGCGGCGCGCTCGGCCATGAACAGGTGGCGCAACGCCAGCGACTCGGGCGTGAACATCAGCGAAGTGAAGATGCGGCGTTCCTCGGCCATGCCGGCGTCGAACTTCATCTTGGTGGCGGCCTGCACGGCATCGACGCACTGCAGCGGCGCGGGGTAGTTCTTCGACATGCCGCCGACCATGTTCTTCGCGAACTGGAAGTAAGCATCGCCCTGCGGGTGCTTGCACGGCAGATTGCGCACCAGGGGCAGCTCATCGCCCGTCTTGCCGGCCACGCTCTTGGCGAAGGCCACGGCCTCGTCGAACACCGATTCGGCCGAGGCGGCCAGCTTGTCGAACAGCTTCTGGCCGGGCACCGACGCGAGCAGCTCGCTCTTGACCGGTTCGCCGCTGACGATCATGTTCAGGGCCGTCTCCACGCCCAGAACGCGCGGCAGGCGCTGCGTGCCGCCCGCGCCGGGAATCAGGCCCAGCTTGACTTCGGGCAGCGCGACGTTGGTGCCGGGAGCGGCCACGCGGTAGTGGCAGCCCAGGGCCAGTTCGAGGCCGCCGCCCATGCACACCGAGTGGATGGCCGCGACGATGGGCTTGGGAGAAGCTTCCAGCGCAAGGATCACGCTCAGCAGGTTGGGCTCCTGCAGCGCCTTGGGCGTGCCGAACTCCTTGATGTC
The DNA here is from genome assembly GCF_041154425.1 of Variovorax sp. V15. Lineage (NCBI taxonomy): Bacteria > Pseudomonadati > Pseudomonadota > Betaproteobacteria > Burkholderiales > Comamonadaceae > Variovorax > Variovorax sp. V15. Next base: position 3,220,856 of record NZ_AP028659.1, on the reverse strand, counting down.
CGCGCCGCCCGAGAACGCCTTGCCGGCGCCGGTGATGACGATGGCCTTGACGGCGTCGTCGGCATTGGCCTTGGACAGGCCGTCGGTGATGCCGATGCGCGTCGAGAAACCGAGACCGTTGACCGGAGGATTGGTCATGGTGATCACGGCGATATCGCCGAGCACTTTGTATTCAGCCGTCATGCTGCGTTCCTTGGTGTGTGAAGAAAAAGAAGAAAAAGCACGAGTGTTCTTTTTCGGGGATTCTAGGCGTTTCGCGTGGCCCAACAATGGCACGCAGTCGCTGTAGAGACAAGGGCCGTGGATGCGGGAACGGGTACCGAACGCAGAAGACGCGAAGATTTCGCAAAGGACGCGAAAGGGAAAGCAGATCATTTTTTCTGACTTGCTTTCGCGTCCTTCGCGAAACCTTCGCGCCCTCTGCGTCCGGAAATCCGCATCCAGCGGCCTAGACCTCCAGCCACTCCTTGCGGGTGGTGGCGTCGGCGCGCAGGCCGGCGGGGGTGCCGTCGAAGACGATGCTGCCGTGGCCCATGACGAGCGCACGGTCGGAGATTTCCATCGCGATGGTGAGCTTCTGCTCGATCAGCAGCACCGAGATGCCCTTGTCCTTGAGCGTGCGCAGGTACTGCCCCACCAGCTCCACGATCTTGGGCGCGAGGCCCTCGGTGGGCTCGTCGATGATGATCAGGTCGGGGTCGCCCATCAGCGTGCGGCACAGCGTGAGCATCTGCTGCTCGCCGCCCGAGAGCACGCCCGCCTCGGTGTGCTGGCGCTCCTTCAGGCGCGGGAACATGCCGTACATGTCGTCGAACGACCAGCGGCTGCCCTTGCCCGAGCCCTTCTGCCCCAGCAGCAGGTTCTGGTGCACCGTGAGCTTGGGGAAGATGTCGCGGTTCTCCGGCACGTAGCCGATGCCGCAGTGCGCGATCTCGTAGGCCTTTCGGCGCAGGATGTCCTGACCCTTCCAGTGCAGGCCGCCCTCGGCATGCACCAGGCCCATGATGGCCTTGGCGGTGGTCGAGCGGCCCGAGCCGTTGCGGCCCAGCAGCGCGACGATCTCGCCCGGGTTCACGTCGAAGGAAACACCATGCAGCACATGGCTCTTGCCGTAGTAGGCGTGGATGTCTTGAAGCTTCAGCATTTCAGTGTCCAGCCCCTTGTGCATCGGCGACGGCGGAGCCCAGGTAAGCCTCCTGCACGCGCGCATTGGCGCGGACGGCAGCCGGCGTATCGAAGGCGATCACCTCGCCATACACCACCACCGCGATCTTGTCGGCCAGCCCGAAGACCACGCCCATGTCGTGCTCCACCGTCAGCAGCGTCTTGCCGACGGTGACGTGCTTGATGAGCGAGATGAAGTGAGAAGTCTCCGTCTTGCTCATGCCGGCCGTGGGTTCGTCCAGCAGGATCACGCTGGCGCCGCCCGCTATGGTCACGCCGATCTCCAGCGCGCGCTGCTCGGCGTAGGTGAGGTTCACCGCGTGCACGTCGCGCTTCTTCTCCAGGCCGATCTGGCGGATGAGTTCTTCCGTGCGCTCGTTGGCGTCGTCGAGGTTCGAGAGAAAGCGCAGGAAGGTGTACTTGTAGCCCAGGCTCCACAGCACGCCGCAGCGCAGGTTCTCGAAGACGGTGAGCTTCGGGAAGATGTTGGTGATCTGGAAGCTGCGCGACAGCCCCATGCGGTTGATCTCGTACGGCTTCATGCCGTCGACGCGCGTGCCGTTGAGCAGCACCTCGCCGCTGCTGGGCGCGAGCCGCCCGCTGATCAGGTTGAAGAGTGTCGACTTGCCCGCGCCGTTCGGCCCGATGATGGCGATGCGCTCGCCGGCCTTCACGGCCAGGTCGACGCCTCGGATGATGTCGGTCTTGCCGAAGCTCTTGCGCAGGTTCTTGAGTTCGAGTGAATAGGTCATGCCGTCTCCCGCCGCTTGATCTCGGCTTCGATTTCTTCCTGCGCATGGCCCCATACCTTCGCGAAGCGCCGGCGCACCACCTCGAACACGCCCAGGCCGACAGCGAACAGGACCACGGCGACCACCCAGGCCATGGCCGAGGATGTGTCGAGCTGCAGGCCGGCGAACGGCACCATCGGCCCGAGCGCCGCGTTGAGCTGCATGTGATAGATCATCTCGACGATGGCCGCCGCACCCGCGAGCATGATGGCCGCGCCAACGAGAAGGCCCACGTACAGCAGGTAGAAGCGCTTGATCTTGCCGAACAGCGCCACGCGCACGTTCATCATGATCAGGCTGGCCACGCCGCCGGGCGCGAACATCACCATCAGCAGGAACACCAGGCCCACGTACAGCAGCCAGGCCTTGCTGAGCTCCGACAGCAGCACCAGCGCGAATACCAGCAGCGCCGCACCGATGATGGGCCCGAAGAAGAAGGTCGCGCCGCCGAGGAAGGTGAACAGCAGGTAGCTGCCCGAGCGCAGCCCGTTGAGGCTGTCGGCCGCGTTCACGATCTCGAAGTTGATGGCCGCCAGCCCGCCGCCGATACCGGCGAAGAAGCCCGCGATGATGAAGGCGTAGTAGCGCACGCGCTGCGTGTTGTAGCCGATGAACTCCACGCGCTCCGGGTTGTCGCGCACCGCATTCAGCATGCGCCCGAGCGGCGTGCCGGTGAAGGCGAACATCAGCCCGGTGCAGATGAAGCAGTAGACGGCGATCAGGTAGTACACCTGGTTCTGCGGACCGAAGTTGAGCCCGAAGAACGAGGCGCCGTACACGCGGTTGGTGGTGATGCCGCCCTCGCCGCCGAAGAAGCTGGGGAACATCAGCGCCATGGCTGCCACCAGTTCGCCCAGGCCCAGCGTGATCATCGCGAAGGTGGTGCCCGACTTCTTGGTCGACACGTAGCCGAAGAGCGCGGCGAAGAACATGCCGCCCAGCCCGCCCACGAGCGGAATGAGCACCAGCGGAACCGGCAGCTTGCCCGCGCCGGCCAGGTTCATGGCGTGGATGGCGATGAACGAGCCCATGCCCACGTACACCGCATGCCCGAAGCTGAGCATGCCACCCTGCCCCAGCAGCATGTTGTAGCTCAGGCAGATGATGATGAGATAGCCGATCTGCGACAGCATGGTCAGCGCCAGGCTGCTGGTGAATATCATCGGCGCCACGATCAGCAGCAGCGCGAAAAAGGACCAGATCAGGATGCGGCCGATGTTCAGCGGCTTGAACCGGTAGTAGCGCACCGGCGTGGAGGTCGAAGCGGTTGTCGTTGCGGTGTTCATCGCGTCAGTCCTCCCGCGTTCCGAGAAGACCCTTGGGCCTGAAGATGAGGATCAGCACCAGGAAGAGGTACGGAAGGATCGGCGCGACCTGCGAGATCGTCAGCCTGAGCAGCTCGTAGCCGAAGGTCTGGTCGGTCACCGCCACGCCGAAGGCCTGCAGGCCGGTGGCGAGCGACTGGTCCATGGCCACGGCGAAGGTCTGCACCACGCCGATGATCAGCGAGGCCAGGAAGGCACCGGCCAGCGAGCCCATGCCGCCGACCACCACCACCACGAAGATGATGGAACCCACCGACGCGGCCATGGCCGGCTCGGTGACGTAGGTGTTGCCGCCGACCACGCCGGCCAGCCCCGCCAGCGCGGCGCCGCCGCCGAACACCAGCATGAAGACGCGCGGCACGTTGTGGCCCAGCGCCTCGACCATCTCGGGGTGCTTCAGCGCCGCCTGGATCACCAGGCCGATGCGCGTGCGCGTGAGCAGCAGCCACACCGACACCAGCATCAGCACCGCCACCAGCATGATGAACGAGCGCGACTTGGGGAACTGCGTGCCGTAGAGCGTGAAAAGCGGCCCCTGCAGCGCCGACGGCAGGCCGTACGGCACCGTGGAGCGGCCCCACACCAGCTGCACGACTTCGAGGATCAGGTACGAAAGACCGAAGGTCACCAGCAGCTCGGGCACATGGCCGAACTTGTGGACGCGGCGCAGGCAGTAGCGCTCGAAGGCGGCACCCAGCGCGAACACCAGCACCGGCGCGATGACCAGCGCCGGCCAGAAGCCGACGATGCCCGACAGCGTGTAGGCGAAGTAGGCGCCCAGCATGTAGAAGCTCGCGTGCGCGAAGTTGAGCACGCCCATCATGCTGAAGATCAGCGTGAGGCCTGAGCTCAGCATGAACAACAGCAGGCCGTAGCTCACGCCGTTGAGCAGCGAGATGACGAAGAATTCGACGTTCATCGGTCTTTCGTGTCAGTTGAAAAAGAAAAAGGCCCGAGTGTTGAAGTCGGGCCTCGACCGCGTTGGCGCGTTCCCGGAATCAGGAGGGACGCTTCATCTGGCAGGAGGTGGGCGTGCTCGCCACGTAGGCGTCGTAGAACTTCACCGGCACCAGCGTGTAGCCGGTGTTCTCGGGGCTGTAGGGGTACTTGGCGGTGGCCTTCTCCCAGCGGGTGATGTACAGGCCCTGCTGAGCCTGGTGGTCGGTCTTGCGCAGCTCGATGTCGCCGTTGAAGCTCTTGAACTTCAGGCCTTCCATCGCGGCCGCGACCTTCACCGGGTCGGTCGACTTGGTCTTCACGAAGGCCTCGGTGAGCGCCTGGAACACCGTGTAGATGTCGGTGGTGTAGAGGTCGTCGTTGAACTTCTTCTTGAAGTCGTCGGCGTACTTCTGCATGTCGCCGCCCATGTTGTAGTGGGCGTAGCCGACCTGGTAGACCTTGCCGTCCGAAGCCGCGCCCATGGCGGTCGGCGTGCCGGTGGTCACGGCGTAGTAGGTGTAGAACTTGACGTTCAGGCCCGCATCGTTGGCCGCCTTGATCAGCAGCGCCAGGTCGGAGCCCCAGTTGCCGGTGATGACGGTGTCGGCGCCCGAGGCCTTGATCTTGGCGATGTACGGCGCGAAGTCGCGCACCTGGGCCAGCGGATGCAGGTCGTCGCCCACGATCTGGATGTCGGGACGCTTGTGCTTGAGGTCTTCCTTCGCGAACTTGGAGACCTGCTGGCCGTGCGAATAGTTCTGGCCGATGATGTAGACCTTCTTGATCTCCGGCTGGTCCTTCATGTAGGTGGTCAGCGCCTCCATCTTCATCGACGTGTCGGCGTCGAAGCGGTACTGCCAGTAGCTGCACTTGCTGTTGGTCAGGTCGGGGTCGACGGCGGCGTAGTTCAGGTAGAGCGCCTCCTTGCCCGGGTTGCGCGCGTTGTTCTTCTCGAGCGCGTCGATGATGGCGAGCGCCGGGCCGGAGCCGTTGCCCTGCACGATGTAGCGCGCGCCCTGGTCGAGGGCCGAGCGCAGCGCGCTGGTGGTCTCCTGCGGGCTGAGCTTGTTGTCGATGCCGATGATCTCGAACTTCACGCCCGCCGCGTTCTTCTTGTTGAACTCCTCGGCGAAGAACTGGAAGGTCTTGAGCTGGTTGGTTCCGACCGCGGCCATGAGGCCCGACAGCGGATCGAGCCATGCGATCTTGACGGTTTCACCCTTCTGGGCAAAGGCACCGGTGGCGGTGGCAGCGATGACGGCTGCGGCGGCGATTTTCAGAGCGAACTTCAATCTATATCTCCTGGTCAAACCGATTCAAAACGCCGCACGAGAGTACAAGCGTTTGCAGCCCCTCCCCTCAGGGAATGCCCGTAAGAGGGGTGCTGCAAAGGCCCGTTTCTATCGCGCATGCGACACCGCGTTTCTCCAATTTGCTACCCGCCGGTAGACAGCTGCTACCGATGGGTAGGAAACGCGTTCACAAAGACGCCTAGGGGCGCTTCATCTGGCACGACGTGGGCGTGCTCGCCACGTACGATTCGAAGTACTTCACGGGAACGTTGGTGTAGCCGGTGTTCTCCGCGTCGTACGGGTACTTCGCGCTCGCCTTCTCCCACCTCGCGATGTAGAGGCCCTGCTGCAACTGGTGGTCGGACTTGCGCATCTCGACCTCGCCGTTGAAGCTCTTGATCTTCATGCCCTCCAGGGCCGCCGCCACCTTCACCGGGTCGGTCGACCTGGTCTTGACGAAGGCGGCATCGAGCAGCGCGAACACGTGATAGATCGACGACTGGGTGAGGTCGTCGTTCATGCGCTTCTTATAGCCCGCGAGCAGCTGCTGGATCTCGCCGCCCATGTTGTAGTGGGCATAGGCCACGGTGTAGACCTTGCCTTCCGAGGTGGCGCCCATCGCCGTGGGCGTGCCCGCGCCCGGCGCGTAGTAGGTCAGGAACTTGACGTTCAGGCCCGAGTCGTTGGCTGCCTTGATGAGCAGCGAGAGGTCGGAGCCCCAGTTGCCGGTGATGACGGTGTCTGCGCCAGATGCCTTGATCTTCGCGATGTAGGGAGAGAAGTCGCGCACCTGCGCCAGCGGATGCAGGTCGTCGCCCACGATCTGGATGTCGGGGCGCTTCACCTTCAGGTCTTCCTTGGCGTACTTCGACACCTGCACGCCGTGCGCGTAGTTCTGCCCGAGGATGTAGACCTTCTTGATGTCAGGCTGGTCCTTCATCCAGGTGGTCAGCGCCTCCATCTTCATCGACGTGTCGGCGTCGAGCCGGAAGTGCCAGTAGCTGCACTTGCTGTTAGTCAGGTCGGGGTCGACCGCCGCGTAGTTCATGTACAGCAGCTCCTTGCCCGGGTTGCGCGCGTTGTTCTTCTCGATGGCGTCGATGATCGCGAGCGCGGGGCCGGAGCCGTTGCCCTGCATGATGTAGCGCGCGCCCTGGTCCTGCGCGGAACGCAGGGCCGCGGTGGTCTCCTGCGTGCTGAGCTTGTTGTCGATCGCGATGATCTCGAACTTCACGCCCGACTGGTTCTTCTTGTTGAACTCTTCGGCAAGGAACTGCGTGGTCTTCAGCTGATTGGTGCCCACCGCCGCCATCAGGCCCGACAGCGGGTCGAGCCAGGCGATCTTGACGGTCTCGCCCTTCTGGGCGAACGCCGCGGCAGCGCTCACCAACATTGCACAGGCAGCTACAGACTTGATGGCAAATTGCATGAAGAGTCTCCGGTGTGAAAGGCGGACCGCCAGCGTACAAGCGGCCTTTTTTTCGCCGCACAGGGATTGCCCGCAAGCAGGGCCGCCGGGGCCGCCTTGCTATCGCGTATGCGACAGCGCGGCGCTCGCAGCGGGCCCGGCGGTCATGCCGTGGGCAGCTTGTAGTCCTTGAGCAGCTCCCGCAGCTTCGTCTTGAGGATCTTGCCGGTGGCGCCCAGCGGGATGGCCTCGACGAACACCACGTCGTCGGGGATCTGCCACTTGGCGGTCTTGCCCTCGTAGAACTTCAGCAGCTCCTCGCGCGTGACCTCCGCGTTGGGCTTCTTCACGACGGCGATGATCGGCCGCTCGTCCCACTTCGGGTGGAACACGCCGATGCACGCGGCCATGGCCACGCCCGGGTGCGCGACGGCGATGTTCTCGATGTCGATGGAGCTGATCCACTCGCCGCCGGACTTGATCACGTCCTTGCTGCGGTCGGTGATCTGCAGGTAGCCCTCGGCATCGATGGTGGCCACGTCGCCCGTGGGAAACCAGCCGCGGTTGCGTTCATCTGGAATGAGCGGATCGCCGCCCTCGCCCTTGAAGTACTCCTTGACGATCCATGGCCCCTTCACCAGCAGATCGCCGTAGGCCTTGCCGTCCCAGGGCAACTCCTTGCCGTCGCCGTCGACGATCTTCATGTCGACGCCGAAGATGGCGCGGCCCTGCTTCATGCGGATCTGCAGCTGCGCGTCGGCCGGCAGCGACAGGTGCTTGTTCTTGAGCGTGCACAGCGTGCCCAGCGGGCTCATCTCGGTCATGCCCCAGGCGTGCAGCACCTCCACGTTGTAGATGTCCTGGAACGCCTTGATCATGGCCGGCGGGCAGGCCGAGCCGCCGATCACCGTGCGGTTGAGCTTGCTGAACTTCAGGCCGCCCGCCTGCATGTGGCCCAGCAGCATCTGCCACACGGTGGGCACACCTGCCGCGAAGGTCACGCCTTCGGCCTCGATCAGGTCGTACACCGACTTGCCGTCGAGCGCGGCGCCGGGAAACACCAGCTTGCAGCCCACCAGCGCGGCCGAGTACGGGATGCCCCATGCGTTGACGTGGAACATCGGCACCACCGGCAGCACCGAGTCGCGCGCCGACAGGCGCATCACGTCGGGCAGCGCGGCGGCGTAGGCATGCAGCATGGTCGAGCGATGGCTGTAGAGCGCAGCCTTGGGGTTGCCCGTGGTGCCGCTCGTGTAGCACATGCTGGAGGCGGAGTTCTCGTCGAAGGTCGGCCACTCGTACTCGGTGGACTGCGACCCCATCCAGCTCTCGTAGCTCACGAGATTGGGCACGCCGCTGTCGGCCGGGAGCCTGTCGGCGTCACACAGTGCAACCCATTTCCGGATCGTGGGACACCGCGCATGCACCGCCTGCACCAGCGGCAGGAACGTGAGGTCGAAGCACAGGATCTGGTCTTCGGCATGGTTGGCGATCCACGCGATCTGGTCGGGGTGCAGCCGCGGGTTGATGGTGTGCAGCACGCGGCCGCTGCCGCTCACGCCGTAGTACAGCTCCAGGTGGCGATAGCCGTTCCAGGCCAGGGTGGCGATGCGGTCGCTGAACAGCAGCTGCTCGCCATCCAGCGCGTTGGCCACCTGCTTGGCGCGCGATGCGATGTCGCGCCACGTGCAGCGGTGGATATCGCCTTCGACACGGCGCGAGACGATCTCGCCGTCGCCGTTGTGGCGCTCGGCGAACTCGATCAGCGACGAGATCAGAAGCGGTTGGTCTTGCATCAAACCCAGCATCTACGGACTCCTATGTGAAATGACTTCTTCAAAGCTCGGGAACAACGCATTCACGCAAGCTTCGGCCATTTGCACAATGACACAAACCCGCACTGCACGATTGAACGAAGCGGCTCATTGCATGAGCGTGATCTTGGTGGCCGTGGGAGTGGCGTCGAGCAGCAGCTGCGAGGGCCAGGGCGCCCAGGTTGCACCAAGTTCGGGCGTGTTCGGGTCGCCCGTTCGCATGAAGGCGCCCACGCTGGCCATGACCGCGTTCGATAGCGCCAGCCTCCCCTTTTCGTTGGCCTTGCCGCGGATCACGTTCGACAGCACCGAGGGACCGAAATTGCCGAACACGAAAGGCAGGTCGAAGGCGTGAGCCGCGCCGTAGACGTCGTTCCAGGGCGAGGCTTCCTGGGCCCAGTCGAGGCGGTAGTGCCAGATGTTCGACTGGCGCGTCTTCATCGTGTCGAGCAGGTTGTCGCGGTTGGCTTCGAACAGGCCCTTGGTGATGAGCGCGGTGGCCGCGTTGTAGCCGGTGCCGGCCTTGTCTACCGGAAGGTAGAACGGGTCGATGATGTCTTCCACCTTGAGCGTGGGCGCCGCATCGGGGTCGAAGCTGAACATCATCGAGAAGCGCTGGGCGTCGTTGACGATCCACCCCGGCTTCGGGAAGCCGATGGTGCCCAGCAGCGACGCGAAGAGCTTGCCCTCGTCGCGCGTGTTGCCCGAGAGCATCGGCACCTTCGCGTACTGGTCGGCGGCGATGGCGCCGATGGGGTCGGTCGGGATCACCGTGCCGTCGGGAATGGGCCCGACCGCACCGAGGCCGGCGGCGACCACGGTGGTCAGCATCCTGCCGCCGTCCTGAGCGCGCAGGTACTCGGCGATCTGCGCCGGCGTGCGGGTGGCGATGTAGTTCTTGGCGGCCGTCGCATCGGCCGCAGTGCCGTCGGCTACGAGCAGCTTCTCGAGGATGGATTCGCCCTGCGCCAGCGAAGCAGATGCCGGCGACAGCGAAGGCAGCGTGCCCGGCGGCAGGTTGCTCGCGAGCGAGATGCCGCCGCTCATCTCGAAGGCCTTGTGGAACAGGCCCTTGGCCATCGGCGAAGTCATCACCGACAGCAGGTTGGTGGCGCCTGCCGATTCGCCCGAGAGCGTGACGTTGCCCGGGTCGCCCCCGAAGCTGGCGACGTTGTCGCGGATGAAGCGCAGCGCCGCCATGTTGTCGAGCAGCGCGAAGTTGCCCGAGTCGTCGCCCTCGCTGCCGCCCGGACGCAGCTGCGGCACGTTCAGGAATCCCAGGATGCCCAACCGATAGCTGGCGGTGATGACCACCGCGTTGGCGGCCTTGGCCAGCGCCGCGCCGTCGTACAGCGGGTCTGCCGTGTAGCCCGAGATGTTGCTGCCGCCATGAATGAAGAGCAGCACCGGCAGGTTCTTCTCGCCAGTGGCCGGGCGCCAGATGTTGACGAACAGGCAGTCCTCGCTGCCGCTGGGCTTGCCCAGCATGGTGCCGATGGTTTCGTCGTAGGTGTTGTTGGCGCCGGGGCTGAAGATGCGGCCGATCTGCAGGCAGGCGTTGCCGAACCTGGTGGCCGGGCGGATGCCGCTCCAGGGCTCGGGCGCCGCAGGCGCGCGCCAGCGCAGTGCGCCGACTGGCGGCTTGGCGAACGGAATGCCTTTCCAGAACCAGGTGCCGGTCCTGGCGCTGTCGTCCACGCCCTCGACCTTGCCGGCAACGGTCTGGCGGACCATGGGGCCATCCGCCGCGGGCGGGGCTGGCGCCGGAGCCGGTGCGGGCGGCGGGCCCGGAAGGAAGGCGAAGCCGGACGAGCCGGAGCCGCCACCGCCGCAGGCCGAAAGAGCCGCCAGGGCGGCCGCGGCCATCACCAGGGCGACGGCCCTGGCCGTTGCCGTCTTCTTTACCGCCGCCGGACCCTGCCAGTCGCGTGCGTTCGTCTCTGTCTCCATGTTTCTTGTCTCCACACCGGGTTAATCGGAATTCCTGGTCTGACGCGCCGCGCCCATACTCCGGGGCCGCCGAACGCGTAAAAAAATTCTAGAAACCGGCACGGTTTTCATCGCTATCGCAACAAAGCCAAACGAATGACTTCAGGAGCCTCCACGCCACTGCGCCAACGCGGCACCCAGCGCCGGGCGGGCTGCATGCCGCAGCCGGAGCTGCGCACCAGCTCGGCCGCGTGGCTCGAGGGCGTCCTGTCGATGTTCGAGGCCGAAGGACTGGATGTGCCCTCGCTGCTGCGCGAAGCCGGCTTCGACCCCGACTCGCTGCACCGGCAGAACGCGCGCATCCCGGTCGATGAGATCTCGGTGCTCTGGCAGCTCGCGGTGGCCCGCGCCGGCCGGCCCACGCTGGGCCTGCACCGAGACCTGGCTTCCACACACAGCAAGCTGGGCACGGTGGGGCATGCGATGTCGTGCAGCTCCAGCCTCGAATCGGCGCTGGTGCGGCTCACGCGCTACATGGCCGTTATTTCGGACGCCACCGCCTTCTCTCTGCACCCCGATCCGCGCGGCTGCTGGATGGTGATGCGGCACACCGGCGGCAGCCTGCCCATTCCGCGCCAGCGCGTCGAATACGCCCTGCTGACCGTGCTCATGCAGTGCCAGTGGCTCACGCGGCGCGAGCTGCAGCCGCTGGCGATGGAGTTCGTCTACCCCGCCCCGGCCGACGACCGCCTGCACCGCGAGGCCTTCGGCTGCGAGGTGCGCTTCAACGCCGAGGCCAACCGCCTGCTGCTGTCTTCGGCCGACATGGCGACGCCGCTGCCCACCTTCCACGAAACGCTGGGCGAGATGCAGGAGCACCTGCTGGACGATCAGCTCGATCTGCTGGGCCAGACCACCACCAGCACGCTGGTGTGCGCCGAGATCGCGCGCCGCCTGCAGCACGGCGAACCGCGCCGGCAGGACGTGGCCTCCGGCCTCGGGCTGGCCGAGCGCACGCTGCAGCGGCGGCTGCAGGAGGAGTCGGTGTCCTTCCAGTCGCTGCTCGACCGCACCCGCCGCGAGCTGGCCAAGCAGTACCTGGCCGAAGACCGCCACACGCTGACCGATGTGGCGGACATGCTGGGCTTCGTCGATACCAGCAACTTCTTCCGCGCCTGCAAGCGCTGGTTCGGCGTGCCTCCGGCGCAGTACCGGGCCCGCCTCTGGGACACCCCCGCCGCCCTCGCGGCCTGACACCGGCGGGCCCCCGATGGCCCGCCAGGCCAGGGGTTACGCGCGGTGCCGGACAATCCGGACATGAGCTTGCTTGCTGAAGACACCGAGGCCGCGGACCTGGGCTTGCGCTGGAAACCGGGTTTCGCCGCCCTTGGACCGGCCTTCCTCACCGAACTGCGCCCCACGCCCCTGCCCGAACCCTATTGGGTAGGCCGCAGCGAAACCGTCGCCCGCCAGCTCGGGCTGCCGGCCGGCTGGCACGAATCCGGCGCCACGCTGGCGGCCCTCACCGGCAGCCTGCCCGTTACAGGCACCCGCCCCTTCGCCACCGTCTACAGCGGCCACCAGTTCGGCGTGTGGGCCGGGCAGCTCGGCGACGGGCGCGCCATCATGCTCGGCGAGACCGAAGGTGGTCTCGAAGTGCAGCTCAAGGGCGCCGGGCGCACGCCCTATTCGCGCGGCGGCGACGGCCGCGCGGTGCTGCGCTCGAGCATCCGCGAATTCCTCTGCAGCGAGGCCATGCACGGCCTGGGCATCCCGACCACCCGGGCGCTGTGCGTGACCGGCTCCGATGCCCCCGTGTACCGTGAGGAGATCGAAAGCGCCGCCGTCGTCACCCGCGTGGCGCCCAGCTTCGTGCGCTTCGGCCACTTCGAGCATTTCGCGGCCAACCAGCGCAACGACGAACTGCGCGCTCTGGCCGATTACGTCATCGACCGCTACTACCCCGCCTGCCGCACCACCGAGCGCTTCGGCGGCAACGCCTACGCCGCCTTCCTCGAAGCCGTGAGCGAGCGCACCGCCGCCCTGCTCGCCCAATGGCAGGCCGTGGGCTTCTGCCACGGGGTGATGAATACCGACAACATGAGCATCCTCGGGCTCACCATCGACTACGGCCCGTTCCAGTTCCTCGACGGCTTCGACCCGCGCCACATCTGCAACCACAGCGACACCAGCGGGCGCTACGCCTTCAACCAGCAGCCCAACGTCGCCTACTGGAACCTCTTCTGCCTGGCGCAGGCGCTCCTGCCGCTGATCGGCGACCAGGAAGTGGCCGTGGCCGCCCTGGAGTCTTACAAGACGGTGTTCCCGAACGAGTTCGAAGGCCGCATGCGCGCCAAACTGGGCCTTCCTGAAGCAGCCGAGTGCGACCGCGCGCTGATCGAAGGCGTGCTCAAGCTGCTGGCCGCCGGCAAGGTCGACTACACCATCTTCTGGCGCCGGCTCTCCAACTACATGGCCGACGGCAACGTGGAGCCGGTGCGCGACCTCTTCCTGGATCGCCCGGGCTTCGACGCCTGGCTGCTATCGTTTTCGCAGCGCCATGCCGCCGCCGACAGGGCCCGGGCCGCGGAACTGATGCGCCGCTCCAACCCGAAGTTCGTGCTGCGGAACCACCTGGGACAGCAGGCCATCGAAGCGAGTCAGCAAAAGGACCACTCGGGTGTGGCAGTCTTGCTGGCTCTGCTGCAGACCCCATTTGAAGAACATCCCGGCGCCGACGCGTATGCCGGGTTCCCGCCCGACTGGGCCTCCACGATCGAAATCAGCTGCTCATCATGACCACTCCCGTACAGAAAACCGACGCCGAATGGAAAGCCCTGCTCACTGAAAAAGGCGCCGAACCCGCGGCCTTCGAGGTGACGCGCCACGCGGCCACCGAACGCCCCTTCACCGGCAAGTACGAGGCGCACTGGGAAGACGGCACCTACCACTGCATCTGCTGCGGCGCCAAGCTCTTCGAGTCGGCGACCAAGTTCGACGCCGGGTGCGGCTGGCCCAGCTTCTCGCAGGAAGCCGTGCCGGGCGCCATCCGCAACATCATCGACCGCTCGCACGGCATGGTGCGCACCGAGAATGTCTGCGCCAATTGCGGCGCCCACCTGGGCCACGTGTTCCCCGACGGCCCGACCGAAACCGGCCTGCGCTACTGCATGAACTCGGCGTCGCTCGACTTCCAGAAGAAATAAGAGAAAAGAAACAGGCAACCCGCTCGATGAAACTGATCCTCGACTTCTTCCCGATCCTGCTCTTCTTCATTGCCTACAAGATGGGCAACATCTACACCGCCACCGGCGTGCTCATGGCCGCCACGGTGGTGCAGATGGCGATCATCTACGCCACCGAGCGCAAGCTGCAGGCGATGCAGAAAGCCACGCTGGTGCTGATCCTGCTGTTCGGCACGCTCACGCTGGCGCTGCACGACGATCGCTTCATCAAGTGGAAGCCGACGGTGCTCTATGGCGCCATGGCGCTGGCGCTCGCGGTGGCGCTGTGGGCGCTGAAGAAGAACTTCCTGAAGATGCTGCTGGGCTCGCAGCTGGAGCTGCCCGACCGCATCTGGGGCCGGCTCAACGTGGCCTGGATCGGCTACTGCGTCTTCATGGCCGTCATCAACGGCTACGTGGCGGCGTACTTCACCACCGAGGCCTGGGTCAACTTCAAGCTCTGGGGCTACGTGTTCCCCATCGTCTTCCTGGTGGCGCAGGGCCTGTACATCGCGCCGCACCTGAAGAACGAAGAAGACAAGCCCGCGGCATGACGAGCACGGCCGCCCCCCTTCCCACCACGGCCGAACTCGAGGCGGCGCTGCGCAAGGCGCTTGCGCCGACCGCGCTCGAGGTGATCGACGAAAGCGCCGCCCACGCGGGGCACGCGGGTGCCAACGCCGAGGGCCGGGGCACCCATTTCAGGGTGCGCATCGCCTCCCCCCTGTTCGACGGGAAGCCGCGCGTGGCGCGGCATCGGCTTGTGTATGATGCCCTCCACGTTTTCATCGCACAGGGTCTGCACGCCATCGCCATCGAGGTGCTCTGAGTCAGTCGTCCAACGCATCGCTCGCACGCCGCGCCCGCACCGGCAGCTGCTTTCTCCCTTTCTTCCCTCAATCCCCTGCTTTCATTACCGCGCAACTCCTACACGCGCATTTCCTTCCCAGCTCGACCATTCATTCCATGAAAAAACAAATCTTGCAGGCCGTCGCGGCCGCAGCGCTGCTCGGTGCTATCCCCATGGCGGCCCTGGCGCAGAACGCAGCCATCGTGAACGGCAAGCCGGTGCCCAAGGCCCGCATGGACGTCCTGGCCCAGCAGCTGGCAGCCGCCGGCCGCCCGGTGACGCCCGAGATGCAAGGCCAGCTGCGCGAGGAAATCGTGGCTCGCGAAGTGTTCATGCAGGAAGCCCAGAAGCAGGGCCTGGACGCCACCGAGGACTACAAGAACCAGCTCGAACTCGCCCGCCAGGCCATCCTGATCCGCGCCCTGTTCGAGAACTACCGCAAGACCAACCCGGTCTCGGACGCCGACGTGAAGGCCGAGTACGACAAGTTCGTCGCTGCCAACGGCGGCAAGGAATACAAGGCCCGCCACATCCTGGTCGAGACCGAAGACCAGGCCAAGAAGATCATGGCCGACCTGAAGAAGGGTGCCAAGTTCGAAGACATCGCCAAGAAGCAGAGCAAGGACCCGGGTTCGGGCGCCAACGGCGGCGACCTCGACTGGGCCAACCCCGCGAGCTTCGTGCCCGAGTTCTCGGAAGCCATGATCAAGCTCAAGAAGGGCGAGACCACCCCCGCCCCGATCAAGACCCAGTTCGGCTGGCACATCATCCGCGTCGACGACATCCGCCAGGCTCAACTGCCGAAGCTGGAAGAAGTGAAGCCGCAGATCACGCAGCAGCTGCAGCAGCAGCGCCTGCAGAAGTACCAAGAAGACCTTCGCGCCAAGGCGAAGGTGGAATAACACCCAGGCGTCGCGCACTTCGTGTCGCTACGCCCACTCCTGAAGGGGCAGCACCTGCGGCCCGGCGAAGCCGGTTCCGCGGTGTTCTGGAAATGAAAAAGGCGGCCTGCGGGCCGCTTTTTCGTGGGCGTCCTTGTTTCAGATCGCCCAGGTTCCGAAGTTGTCGCCTGGGCCGTCAAGAACGACGAAAGCCTGCCAGGCGCCATCCGCGCTGTCGCCCTGCGTCGCGCGGCGCAGCGCATCGAGCGTGCGCGCGATCTTCTTCGAAGCGCCAAAGTGCGCGGCGTTGAGCGCATCGAGTTGCGGCAGCAGCACCTGCAACACCTGCGCACGCGCCACAGCCTCGGCGGCCAGATCGTCCCGCCACGCGAGCAGCTGCTTGCGGATCAGGCCCTCGATCCGCGCCGCTTCCAGAACATGCCGGCTTCGCGGGTGATCGAGGTCGAGCATTCGAGCCTCAGCCCACCCAGCGGCGCGCATTGCGCCAGATCTGCATCCAGGGGCTCAGCTCGCTCTTGTCGCCCGAGGTCCAGCTCATCTGGATGTTGCGGAACACGCGCTCCGGATGCGGCATCACTGCGGTGAAGCGGCCGTCCGGCGTGGTCACGGAGGTCAGGCCGCCGGCGCTGCCGTTCGGGTTGAACGGGTACTGCTCGGTGGGCTTGCCGTGGTTGTCGACGAAGCGCATGGCCGCGATGGCCTTGTCGGCGTCGCCGCGGTACTTGAAGTTGGCATAGCCCTCGCCGTGCGCCACCGCGATCGGCAGGCGGCTGCCGGCCATGCCCGCGAAGAAGATGCTGGGCGACTCGAGCACCTCGACCATCGACAGGCGCGCCTCGAAGCGCTCGCTCTGGTTGGTGGTGAAACGCGGCCAGGCCTCGGCGCCCGGAATGATGTCGGCCAGCTCGGCGAACATCTGGCAGCCGTTGCACACGCCCAGGCCGAAGGTGTCGGCGCGGCCGAAGAAGGTCTTGAACTGCTCGGCCAGCTTCGGGTTGAAGGTGATGCTGCGGGCCCAGCCGATGCCGGCGCCCAGCGTGTCGCCGTAGCTGAAGCCGCCGCAGGCGACCACGCCCTTGAAGTCGGCGAGGTCCGCCCTGCCCGTCTGCAGGTCGGTCATGTGCACGTCGAAGGCTTCGAAGCCGGCTTCGGTGAAGGCGTAGGCCATCTCGACGTGCGAGTTGACGCCCTGCTCGCGCAGGATCGCGACCTTGGGGCGCGACTGCAGGATGGCCGGGGCAGTGGTTTGTTGCGCGTTCGGCAGGAACACGTGCATGCCCGGGTCGGCCGGATCGCCGGCCGCGGCGTGTTCGGCATCGGCGCAGGCGGGGTTGTCGCGCTCGCGGGCGATCTTCCAGCTGACCGAGTCCCACACTTGCTGCAGGTCGTGCAGGCTCGCGCTGAACACGGACTTGGCGTCACGCCAGACTTCGATCTTGCCCTTGCCCGCGTCCATGGTGGAGCTGGCCGGACGGGTCTTGCCGACGAAGTGGCTGTGGGTGCTCAGGCCGTGGGCGCGCAGCACCTGCATGACGTCGTTGCGCTCGGCGGTGCGCACCTGCAGCACCATGCCCAGCTCCTCGTTGAACAGCGCCTTGAGCGTGAGTTCCTCGCGGCGCGCGCTGACCTGCTGCGCCCAGTTCTTGGCGTCGCCGGTCTCCATGCGGCTGTCGGAGATGCCATCACCTTCGGTGACGAGCATGTCGACGTTGAGCGCCACGCCGACGTGGCCTGCAAAGGCCATCTCGCAGGCGGTGGCGAACAGGCCGCCGTCGCTGCGGTCGTGCATCGCGAGGATCTTGCCGTCGGCGCGCAGCGCGTTCACGGCATTCACCAGCGCCACGAGTTGCGCCGGGTCGTCGAGGTCGGGCACCGTGTCGCCGCTCTGGTCGAGTGTCTGCGCGAGGATGCTGCCGGCCATGCGGTGCTTGCCCTGGCCCAGGTCGATCAGCACAAGGGTGGTGTCGGCCTCTTCGGCGTCGAGCTGCGGCGTGAGCGTGCCGCGCACGTCAGGCAGCGTGGCGAAGGCGCTGACGATCAGGCTCACGGGCGAGGTGACCTTCTTCGCCTCCGCGCCATCCTTCCACTGGGTGCGCATCGACAGCGAATCCTTGCCGACGGGAATCGACACGCCCAGCGCCGGACACAGTTCCATGCCGACGGCCTTGACGGTCTCGTACAGCGCGGCGTCCTCGCCGGGCTCGCCGCAGGCGGCCATCCAGTTGGCCGACAGCTTCACGCGCGAGAGTTCGATGGGCGCGGCCAGCAGGTTGGTGATGGCCTCGGCCACCGCCATGCGGCCGGAGGCCGGCGCGTCGAGCGCGGCCAGCGGCGTGCGCTCGCCCATGCTCATGGCTTCGCCGGCGAAGCCCTTGTAGTCGGCCAGCGTCACGGCGCAGTCGGCCACGGGCACCTGCCACGGGCCGACCATCTGGTCGCGGTGGCTCATGCCGCCCACCGTGCGGTCGCCGATGGTGACGAGGAAGCGCTTGGAAGCCACCGTCGGGTGCGAGAGCACGTCGATGGCCGCCTTCTGCAGGTCGACGCCGGTGAGGTCGAGCGGCTTGAAGCTGCGCGCCACGGTCTTCACGTCGCGGTGCATCTTCGGCGGCTTGCCGAGCAGCACGTCCATGGGCATGTCGACGGGCTGCACCTCGGCGCCTTCATCGGCCACCAGCAGCTGGCGCTCTTCGGTCGCCACGCCAACCACCGAGAACGGGCAGCGCTCGCGCTCGCAGAACGCCTTGAACTGTTCGAGCGATTCGGGCGCGATGGCCAGAACGTAGCGCTCCTGGCTCTCGTTGCACCAGATTTCCTTCGGCGCCATGCCCGACTCCTCGAGCGGCACTGCGCGCAGGTCGAAGCGCGCGCCGCGGCCGGCGTCGTTGGTCAGCTCGGGGAAGGCGTTGCTCAGGCCGCCCGCGCCCACGTCGTGGATCGCGAGGATGGGGTTGGCCGCGCCCTGCTGCCAGCAGTGGTTGATGACCTCCTGCGCGCGTCGCTCGATCTCGGGGTTGCCGCGCTGCACGGAGTCGAAGTCGAGCTCGGCCGCGTTGGCGCCGGTGGCCATCGAGCTGGCGGCGCTGCCGCCCATGCCGATGCGCATGCCGGGGCCGCCGAGCTGGATCAGCAGCGAGCCGGCGGGGAACTGGATCTTCTTGGTCTGCGTCGCATCGATGCTGCCCAGGCCGCCCGCGATCATGATCGGCTTGTGATAGCCGCGCTGTACGGTGTCGACGTCGCTCGCCACGGTCTGCTCGTACTCGCGGAAGTAGCCCAGCAGGTTGGGGCGGCCGAACTCGTTGTTGAACGCGGCGCCGCCCAGCGGGCCCTCGGTCATGATCTGCAGCGGGCTGGCGATGTGCTCGGGCTTGCCGTAGCTGCCCTCTTCCGGCCAGAGCTTCGAGACGGTGAAGCCGGTCAGGCCGGCCTTGGGCCTGGAACCACGGCCGGTGGCGCCCTCGTCGCGGATCTCGCCGCCCGCGCCGGTCGAGGCACCCGGAAACGGCGAGATGGCCGTGGGGTGGTTGTGCGTCTCGACCTTCATCAGCACATGGCTCAGGGCGCTATCTTTTTGATAGCTCTGCGAGCCGCTGGCGGGCACGAAGCGCTCGATGGCCGTGCCTTCCATGATCGAGGCGTTGTCGGCGTAGGCCACCACCGTGTGCTGCGGGTTCAGCTTCTCGGTGTTACGGATCATCGAGAACAGGCTCTGCGGTTGGGCCTGGCCGTCGATGGTGAAGTTGGCGTTGAAGATCTTGTGGCGGCAGTGCTCGCTGTTGGCCTGCGCGAACATCATGAGCTCGACGTCGCTGGGGTTGCGGCCCAGGCGGGTGAAGGCGTCGACCAGGTAGTCGATCTCGTCCTCGGCCAGCGCCAGGCCGAAGCCGGTGTTGGCCGCCACCAGCGCGGCGCGGCCGCCGCCCTGCACGTCGACCTGCGCCATCGGCTGGGCCGGCAGCTCGCTGAAGAGGCTGGCGGCCTGCTCGACCGTGGCCAGCACCGATTCGGTCATGCGGTCGTGCAGCGGGACGGCCACGGCCGCCAGCTGGTCGCCGTCGAGCACGGGGGCCTTGCCGATCAGCGGGGCCTTCAGCTTCAGGTGGTACTGGGTGACGCGCTCGACGCGCCGCAGGGCCAGCCCGCAGTTGTGGGCGATGTCGGTGGCCTTGGAGGCCCAGGGCGAGACGGTGCCCAGGCGCGGCGTGACCACCACGCTTGTGCCCGCCTTGGCCGGCGCCTCGAAGGGGTCGCCGTAGGTCAGCAGCGCGGCGAAACGCTCGCGGTCGGCCTGGCCGAGCGCCGCGTCTGTCACCACGAGGTGCACGAAACGGGCCGAGATGCCCTCGATGCGCGGCTCGATGGCCTGCAGCTTCGGCAGGAGCTGGCGTGCGCGAAAGTCGCTGAGTGCGCTGCCGCCCTCGAACATGGTTACGACAGGAAGGGCTTGAGGTGCGGGCTGCGTCACGGTCGATGGGGCCTCGGGGGCCGCGTTGGGAAATCAAGGAATCGAGGCGGATGGCCGCTGACTGGGGTCATCCGCGTTAACCCGGGATTTTAGCCGGGCCAATGGGATAATTCGGCCATGAGCATTAACTACAAAGACGCTGCAGGCATCGAAGCCATGCGGGTCGCATGCCGCCTGGCCTCCGAGGTGCTGGACTACCTCACTCCCCTCATCAAGCCCGGCATCACGACCAACGATGTCGACCGGCTGGCTGCCGAGTACATGGTCAAGCAGGGCACCACCTCCGCCACGGTGGGCTACATGGGCGCGAGCAGCGTCCCGTTCCCGAAGTCGCTGTGCACCTCGGTGAACCACGTGGTGTGCCACGGCATCCCGAACGACAAGCCCCTGAAAAAGGGCGACATCATGAATGTCGACGTCACCGTCATCAAGGACGGCTGGTTCGGCGACAACAGCCGCATGTACGTGATCGGCGACGCCTCCATCGCGGCCAAGCGCCTGTGCAACATCACCTTCGAGGCCATGTGGCACGGCATCCTGCAGGTGCGCCCCGGCGCGCACCTGGGCGACGTGGGCCATGCGATCCAGAAGTTCGCCGAGGGCCAGGGTTTCTCGGTGGTGCGCGAGTTCTGCGGCCACGGCGTGGGCCAGCGCTTCCACGAGGAACCCCAGGTGCTGCACTACGGCCGCCCGGGCACCATGGAAGAACTCAAGCCCGGCATGATCTTCACCATCGAGCCGATGATCAACGCCGGCAAGCGCGACGTGAAGGAAGACTTCAAGGGCGGCCAGTACGACGGCTGGACCATCGTCACGCGCGACCATTCGCTGTCGGCCCAGTGGGAGCACACCGTGCTCGTCACCGAGACCGGCTACGAGGTGCTGACGCTGTCGGCCGGAAGCCCGCCGCTGCCCTCCTTCGTCACCGCCACCAAGACCTGACGCGCAGACGCACCCCCTCGCCGTGATCGAAGCAGCCAACATCGACGTGGCGACGCTGCGCGAAGCCTATCGCGCGAAAAAGCTCGCCCTGTTCGACACCCTGCGCTTCGCGCGCGCCCCGACCCGCAGCGTCCACACGGTGCTGCGCCAGCTCTCGGCGCTGGCCGACGAAACGCTGTGCACCCTGTGGCGCGACGCCGGCTTCGGCGACTCGCTCACGCTGGCGGCCGTGGGCGGCTTCGGGCGCGGGGAGCTGTTTCCGTATTCCGACGTCGACGTGCTGCTGCTGCTGCCGCCCGAGGGCGAGGCCGGCGGTATCGAGCCGGCCCGCATCGAGGCCTTCATCGGCCAGTGCTGGGACGCCGGCCTGGAGATCGGCTCCAGCGTGCGCACTGTCGAAGAATGCCTGGCGGAGGCCGAGAAGGACGTCACCGTGCAGACCTCGCTGCTCGAGGCGCGCCTGATCGCCGGCAACAAGAAGCTCTTCACCGCCTTCCGCCGCCGCTTCTCGCGCGCCATCGACCCGCAGGCCTTCTTCGTGGCCAAGTCGCAGGAAATGCGGCACCGCCACCAGAAGTTCGACAACACGCCCTACGCGCTGGAGCCCAACTGCAAGGAATCGCCGGGCGGCCTGCGCGACCTGCAGACCATCCTCTGGATGACCAAGGCCGCCGGCTACGGCAGCCGCTGGGACGACCTGGCCAAGAACGGCCTGGCCACGTCCTTCGAGGCGCAACAGATCAAGCGCAACGAGGCACTGCTTTCGCTGATCCGCGCCCGGCTGCACGTGATCGCCAACCGGCGCGAGGACCGCCTGGTGTTCGACCTGCAGACCGCCGTGGCCGCCAGCTTCGGCTACGAGAGCGAATCACAGCGCAAGTCGAGCGAGGCGCTCATGCGGCGCTACTACTGGGCCGCCAAGGCGGTGTCGCAGCTCAACCAGATCCTGCTGCTCAACATCTCCGAGCGGCTGCAGCCCAGTGACGAGCAGCACACGCCGATCAACGAGCGCTTCTACGAACGCGCCGGCCTGATCGAGATCGCCAGCGACGACCTCTACGAGCGCGAGCCGCACGCGGTGCTAGAGACCTTCCTGCTCTACCAGAAGACCATCGGCGTGAAGGGCCTGTCGGCGCGCACGCTGCGCGCGCTCTACAACGCGCGCCACGTGATGGACAGCAAGTTCCGCAACGACCCGGTCAACCACCAGACCTTCATGCGGATCGTGCTGCAGCCCTACGGCATCACGCACGCCTTCAGGCTGATGAACCAGACCTCGGTGCTGGGGCGCTACCTGCGGGTGTTCCGCAGCATCGTGGGGCAGATGCAGCACGACCTGTTCCACGTCTACACGGTGGACCAGCACATCCTGATGGTGCTGCGCAACGTGCGGCGCTTCTTCATCGCCGAGCACGCGCACGAGTACCCGTTCTGCTCGCAGCTGGCGGCCGGCTGGGACAAGCCCTGGATCCTGTACGTGGCCGCCCTCTTCCACGACATCGCCAAGGGCCGCGGCGGCGACCACTCCACGCTGGGCGCGCGCGACGTGCAGCGCTTCTGTAAGCAGCACGGCATCGCCCGCGAGGACGCGAAGCTCATCGAATTCCTCGTGGCCGAGCACCTGGTGATGAGCCAGGTCGCCCAGAAGCAGGACCTGAGCGATCCGGAGGTGATCGGCGCCTTCGCCAAACGCGTGGGCAACGAGCGCTACCTGACCGCGCTCTACCTGCTGACGGTGGCCGACATCCGCGGCACCTCGCCGCGCGTGTGGAACGCCTGGAAGGGCAAGCTGCTCGAGGACCTTTACCGCTACACCCTGCGGGCACTGGGCGGCCGCATGCCCGACCCGGACGCCGAGGTCGAGTCGCGCAAGCGCGAGGCCCTGGTGCAGCTCGCCCTGCATGCCCAGCGCTTCGAGGCGCACAAGGCGCTGTGGGACACGCTCGACGTCGGCTATTTCATGCGCCACGACGCCGGCGAGATCGCCTGGCACGCCAAGCAGCTCTCGCGCTTCGTGCCGCCGCCGAACGTGCCGGCCGACCCCAAGGCAGCGCCCATCGTCAGGGCGCGCCTGTCTCCGGTGGGCGAAGGCCTGCAGGTGGTCGTGTACACGCCCGACCAGCCCGACCTGTTCGCGCGCATCTGCGGCTACTTCGACCAGGCCTCCTTCAGCATCCTGGACGCCAAGGTGCACACCACGAGCAACGGCTACGCGCTCGACACCTTCCAGGTGGTGACCACCTTCCTGCCGGATCACTACCGCGACCTGATCAGCATGGTCGAGTCGGGCCTGGCGCAAACGCTCACCGAGGCCGGCGCGCTGCCGCCGCCCAGCATGGGCCGGGTGTCGCGCCGGGTGCGCAGCTTTCCGATCAAGCCGCGCATCAGCCTGCTGCCGGACGACAAGGCGCAGCGCTGGCTGCTCAGCATCTCGGCCAGCGACCGCGCGGGCCTGCTGTATTCGGTGGCGCGGGTGCTGGCGCGCCATCACCTGAACCTGCAGCTCGCCAAGGTCACGACGCTGGGCGAGCGGGTGGAAGACACCTTCCTGATCAGCGGCCCCGAACTACAGGGCCAGAAGACGCAACTGGCCATCGAAACAGAATTGATGGAAGCACTGGCCTCCTGACACCCCGGGAGCCCTCAGAATGTCGGCCATGGAATTCCTGATCGAACAGCTATCCGAAACCGTCTCCTCGGCCACGACGCTGGAAGACCTCGCGCGCCCTATGCTCGAAATGCTCGAGGCGGCAACCGGCCTTGAATCGGCCTATCTCACGGTCATCGAGCCCGACGAGGCCCGCCAGCACATCCTCTTCGCCCACAACGCGGGCGAGCTGACCATTCCCGAAGGCGCCTACGTTCCCTGGGGCGACACGCTGTGTCGCCATGCGCTGGAAGAAGACCGCATCTACGCCGACGATGCCGGCGGCTGCTGGGGCGATGCCGATGCGGCCCGCGAACTGGGCATCCAGACCTGCGCGAGCGCACCCGTCAGGCTCGACGGCGGCGGCCTGCATGGCGCGCTGTGCGCCGCCAGCGCCCGGCAGATGCCCCTGCCGGCCATCGCCGAGCCGGTACTTCGCCTGTTCGCAAAGCTGATCGCCCAGCAGGTGGACCGCGAGCAGATGGTCGCCAGGCTCGACAAGGCCGGCATCGAACTCTCGGCCAATGCAGCGACCGACGTACTTACCGGCCTGCCGAACCGCCGCGCCCTGGTCGACGCGCTGCAGCGCATGCTGGCGCAGGGTGCGCGCAGCGCCCAGAGCGTGCTGGTCGGCTTCATCGACATGGACGACTTCAAGAAGATCAACGATGCGCACGGCCACGCGGTCGGCGACGAGTTCCTGGCGGCCATGGCGAAGCAGCTGTCGAACTGCGTGCGCGCGAGCGACATGCTGGCGCGATTCGGCTCCGACGAGTTCGTGGTGATCGGCCTGGGCCCCGGCCTCGGCGAATCGCCGCGTACCGGCGCGATGGCGCTGGGCGACCGGCTGGCGGAAAACACCAAGGGCGAACTGCGGCTCAGGAACCTGACCATCGACTACGCGGGCGCCAGCGTCGGCGTGGTGGCGGTCGATCCGCGCACCACCTCCGCCGAGGAGGCCCTGCGGCAGGCCGATGCCGCCATGTACGCGGTAAAGCACGGCCGCCGCACCATGTTCCAGCACGCGGGCAAAGCCCTCTCGGACTGACCCCGGGCCGAGTCGCGACGCGGGCGCACGGCAGCGTCGTCCGCGCCTGTCTCCGATGACGGCGGGGACGAAAGCGCACTTCACCAGAAACTTGAATCCGATCGCGCCCGCGCGACGTATGGAACTCGACCCGACGAAGGTCGCGGCTCGAGCTCGTCCCCGAATTCAGACAGTTGGCCAGCTCAAATTCAGTTCTTTCGTACTAATTAGTTCACATTCATTGTCAATAGTTAACTGATCCAAGAGAATGCCTCGGCATGGAAACTGGTGCGACGTTTATTGACTATTACGAAAAGAAATCCTGCAGCGCCCAATGGTTGGAATTCAACCGCGGCATGGCCGCCGAGTTGAGCGCCGGGTTGCCTCCGGAAGATCTGAGGCAGCTTTTCTTTCGCATCGGCCAGCGTCTCGCGCAGGCCCTGCCGATCCCCCGCTGCCGCACGCTCGAGGAGTTGCAGGACCAGTTCAACGCCCGCTGGGACGGCATCGACTGGGGCTTCGCCGTGCTGAACGAGGAAGCCGACGGCGTCGCCATCACCCACGCCTGCAGCCCAGTGGCCGCCGCCTTCGGGCCCGGATCGACCGACTGGAGCGTCGGTTTCTTCGAAGGTGCCTACCAGACCTGGTTCGAGGCGCAGCACATGCCCTCCACGCTGCGCGTGCAAGCGTTGCAGCCCGAGGTCCAGGCCGGGCCGCGCATCGATCTGCGCCTGTCGAGGGCAGGCGCATGAGCACCGAGGAACACATGCCCGAGGACATCGCCGGCCTGTTCGGCAAATTCGGCGGCAACGGCAACGGCTACAAGGAATTCGCGCCGCCCGACGCCGAGGCGCCGCGCGTGTGGCCACTGCTGTCGGGCGAGAAGATCACCCATCCGCCGGCGGTCACGGCTGCCGCCCCGGTCCCTGCGCCCGCACTGGCGCCCGCTCCAGTTCCGGTCGGCGCGGCCCCCCCCCTGCACGCGCCCTCGCCCGCACCGTTGGTCGCCGCTCCAGCTGCCCATGCACCGGCCGCGGTCCCGGTGTTCGCACCCGAGCCCGCACCGGCTCCGGCCGCCATCGCCTCCGGCCCGGGTTCCGCTGCGACACCGCTCGAGCAACTTTTCGCACGTCTGGCCGCGCCGCAGAAGGCAGCCGTGGCGCAGGGTCCCATGTCACGCTGGCGAAGGCCGACGTGACGATGGTTGTCATCCCCGTAATCTCCTCCAAGGGCGGCGTAGGCAAGACGACGATTGCCGCCAACC
The DNA here is from genome assembly GCF_041154425.1 of Variovorax sp. V15. NCBI lineage: Bacteria > Pseudomonadati > Pseudomonadota > Betaproteobacteria > Burkholderiales > Comamonadaceae > Variovorax > Variovorax sp. V15. Next base: position 3,194,870 of record NZ_AP028659.1, on the reverse strand, counting down.
TCTGCACCGCGCTCGCGCAGCGCGGCAGGCAGGTGCTGGCCATCGATCTCGATCCGCAGAACGCGCTGCGTTTCCACATCGCCAACGAGCCGCAGGCCTGCGACAGCGGCCTGGTCGAGGCTGCCACCGGCCTGATGCCGTGGGCCCGCGCCATCCGTCCCGCGCACGGCGGCGTGATGCTGCTGCCTTTCGGCGACGTCGACGACGAACGCCAGATCGCGTTCGAGCAGCAGCTGGCCCGGTCGCCCGGCTGGCTCGGCGACACGCTGGAGCGCTTCGGCCTGCCCGCCGGCACGCTGGTGGTGCTCGACACCCCGCCCGGCCCCTCGGTCTACCTGCAGCAGGCGCTGCGCGCGGCCAGCTTCGGCGTGGTCGCGGTGCTGGCCGATGCGGGCTCCTTCGCCACGCTGCCCATCGTCGAGCGCATGCTCGACAAGTACGCCCGCCCACGCGGCGGCTACCTCGGCACCGGCTACGTGGTGAACCAGATCGACCCGGGCAAGAGGCTCAACCACGATGTCTTCGAACTTCTGCGCCAGCGGCTGCGCCCCGAGCTGCTGGGCATGCTGCACCTGGACCAGGCGGTGCCAGAGGCGCTGGCCTCGGCCGCGCCGGTGCAGCGCTACGCGCCCATGAGCCAGGCGACGCAGGACATCGACGCCTGCGCCGAGCGCCTGCTCGAACGCCTAGACACCGCGCGCCAGGCGGCGTCCTTCCCGACCCTGCGGACCACGGAAACGAACCGATGAAACACGCCCAGTCCGCCGCGCCGGCCCAGCCGGAGCCCCGTCCGGCGCCGGCCATCCTGAAGCTGCTGCCGGTGCGCATCCTCGGCTGGATCGTGGCGCTCACGATGCTGCCCGCGCTGATCATCGCGCCGATGACCTTCGAGCAGCAGATCGTGCTGTCCGTGGGCATCTTCGTGGCGGCGCTCGTCACCAACCGCTTCCGCGGGCGCTTCGCCAGCCTGGTTCTGATCTTCCTGTCGGTGGTGGTGTCCTCTCGCTACACCTACTGGCGGGTGACCGAGACCATGTTCATGGACAACCTGCTCGACCTGGTGCTGGGCGTCGGCCTGCTGATGGCCGAGCTCTACGCCTTCGTGGTGCTGCTGCTGGGCTACGTACAGACCGCCTGGCCGCTGGAGCGCAAGCCGGTGCCGCTGCCGGAGGACCCGGCCGAGTGGCCGACCATCGACCTGTTCATTCCGACCTACAACGAATCGCTGTCGGTGGTTCGCTCCACGGTGCTGGCCGCGCAGCTGATCGACTGGCCGCGCGACAAGATCAAGATCTTCGTGCTCGACGACGGCCGGCGCGAGGAATTCCGCGTGTTCTGCGAACAGGTCGGCGTGACCCACGTCACGCGCGACAACAACCGCCATGCCAAGGCCGGCAACATCAACGCCGCGCTGAAGAACACCACCGGCGAGTTCGTCGCGATCTTCGACTGCGACCACATCCCCACGCGCTCGTTCATGCAGATCGCCATGGGCTGGTTCGGACGCGACCCCAAGCTGGGCATGGTCCAGCTGCCCCACTACTTCTTCTCGGCCGACCCCTTCGAGCGCAACCTCGACACCTTCGGCACGGTGCCCAACGAGGGCGAGCTTTTCTACGGCCTGATCCAGGACGGCAACGACCTCTGGAACGCCACCTTCTTCTGCGGCTCCTGCGCGGTGCTGCGCCGGACCATCGTGGAAGAAGTGGGTGGCATCGCGGTCGAGACCGTCACCGAAGATGCCCACACCGCGCTGAAGATGCACCGCCTGGGCTACAACACCGCCTACCTCGCGCTGCCGCAGGCCGCGGGCCTGGCAACTGAAAGCCTCTCGGGCCACGTGGGCCAGCGCATCCGCTGGGCGCGCGGCATGGCGCAGATCTTCCGCATCGACAACCCGCTCTTCGGCCGCGGGCTGCACTGGGCGCAGCGCCTGTGCTACGTGAACGCGATGCTGCACTTCCTGTACGGACTGCCGCGGCTCATCTACCTGACGGCGCCGCTGGCCTACCTGTACTTCGGCGCGAGCGTGATCCACGCCTCGGCCTCGATGATCTTCGCCTTCGCGCTGCCGCACATCCTGCACGCCAACCTGACCAACAGCCGGATACAGGGGCGATTCCGCTACCTGCTGTGGAACGAGGTCTACGAGGCGGTGCTGGCCTGGTACATCTTCCGCCCGACGCTGGTGGCCCTCATCAACCCCAAGCTGGGCAGCTTCAACGTGACGGCCAAGGGCGGCCTGATCCAGGAAGAGTATTTCGACAGCACCATCGCCAAGGCCAGCCTGGTGCTGCTCGCGCTGAACTTCGTGGGCGTGTGCCTGGGCGTGTGGCGGCTGACCTGGGTCGACTCGCAGCACATCGCCACCGTGTGGCTGAATCTCGCCTGGACGGTCTACAACCTGATGATCCTGGGCGCATGCGTGGCCGCGGCCAACGAGTCGCGCCAGCTGCGCGGATCGCACCGCGTCGAACTCAACCTGCCGGCCACGCTGTACTTCGCCGATGGCCGCTCCCTGCGCTGCAACACCTTCGATTTCTCCAGCGGCGGCCTGGGCCTCGAGCTCCCGCAGGACCTGAAGCTGGACCTCGAAACGCCAGTAGAGGTGGCGCTGTACCGCAACGACCAGGAATCGCGCTTCGCATCCACCGTGCGCTTCAGCAGTGGCAAGCGCCTGGGCCTGAGCTTCGTGCCGATGAGCTTCGCGCAGGAACGCGCGCTGGTGCAGTGCACCACCGCGCGCGCCGACATCTGGGCCGCGCGCTGGGGCAACCACCCGCGCGTGCCGATCCACCGCGTGCTCGGCCACATCATCAGCATCAGCGGCACCGGTTTCCGAGACATGTTCAGCCATTACTACCGTGCGGCCGCCTCGCGGCTGCGTCCCGTCAAAGCGAAGGAATCCACGTGACGACCCACGTGACGCCCAACCAGCGTGCGCATCGCCGCGCCGAGCATCCCGTCAGCGTGGCTTCGTCCCCGTTCGTCTCCCGCGCCGTGGCCCTCGCCGTGGCCCTCGCCGCCGCCGGCACGGCCTTCGCCCAGCCCCGGCCGGCCGAGCCCCAGGCTGCGGCCGCCGCTGCCGCCCCGCAGGCGGCGCCGGCTCCCATTGCTGCCGCGGCACCTGCCGGCGGCGCGGTGCGCGAACTCAACCTCACGCAACTCGGCATCGACTACGCGGTTCAGCTGCGCGGCATCAGCGGCACGGTGGGCATCCCGTTCAACGTGCGCGCCGACGAGCTGGTGACGGCCGCCTCGTTCAGGCTGAACTACGCCTACTCGCCCTCGCTGATCCCGGAGCTCTCGCACCTGAAGGTCACGGTGAACGACGTGCTGGTGGCCACGCTGCCGGTGCCCACCGCGGGCGCGGGCCGGCCGCAGACGGCCGACATCCCGATCGACCGGCGCCTGATCACCGAGTTCAACCGCATCAACGTCGAGCTCATCGGCCACTACACCCGCGAGTGCGAGGACCCGGCGCACACCAGCCTGTGGGCGCGTATCGACGCCACCAGCACGCTGAAGCTGACGGTGGCGCCGCTGAAGCTGGTCAACGACCTGGCCGCCCTGCCGCAGCCCTTCTTCGACCGCCGCGACGTGCGCCGCGCGCGCATTCCCTTCGTGTTCGGCACCGCCGCCTCGGGCCCGGTGCTGGAGGCCGCGGGCGTGGTGTCGTCGTGGTTCGGCGCGCTGGCAGATTACCGCGGCGCGACCTTCCCGGTGTCGGGCGGTGACCTGCCCACCGGCCACGCGGTGGTGTTCGTCACGCCCGATTCGAGCATTCCGGGCCTGACGCTGCCGGCCATCCGCGGGCCGGGCCTGGCGATCGTCGACAACCCGCGCGACGCCAACGGCAAGCTGCTGCTGGTAATGGGCAGCACGCCCGCCGACCTGCGCACCGCCGCCGCCGCGCTGGCGCTCAACGCCAAGGCCTTCGCGGGCGCGACCGCATCGATCACCGCCTTCCAGGAGCCGCCCGCGCGCAAGCCCTACGACGCGCCGCGCTGGGTGCCGAGCGACCGTCCGCTGCAGCTGGGCGAGCTGGCCACGGCGGCCGACCTCTCGGTGTCGGGCTACAACCCCGACGTGGTCCGCGTGAACCTGCAGCTGCCGCCCGACCTGTTCACCTGGCGCAGCCGCGGCATTCCGCTCGATCTGCAATACCGCTACACGCCGCGCGTGCGGCCCGACCAGTCGACGCTGAACGTCAACGTCAACGAGAACTTCGTGGGCGGCCTGCCGCTGCGCTCGGCCAACCCGGCCGGCGACCGCTGGTGGAACCCGCTGGCGGTGAAGCTGATGCCCGACGGCACGCTGGCCGAACGCAAGGAAATCATCCTGCCGCCGCTGGCCATGGGCCCGCGCAGCCAGTTGAGGCTGCACTACTACTTCGAGCCGGTGGGCGGGCGCTGCGTGCCGCAGCTGGACAACGTGCGCGGCTCGATCGACCCGACTTCGAAGATCGACGTGTCGGGCTTCCCGCACTTCATCGCGATGCCCGAGCTTGCCGCCTACGCCAACGGCGGCTTCCCGTTCTCGCGCATGGCCGACCTTTCGGACACCGCCGTCATCCTGCCCGACCAGCCCAGCAGCAGCGACACCGAAATGTTCCTCGGCCTGCTCGGCCAGATCGGCCGCTCCACCGGCTACCCCGCGCTGCGCGTGAAGGTGGGCCGCTCGGGCGAGGCGCCGCAGTGGGCCGACAAGGACCTGCTGGTCATTGGCAACCTGCAGAACCAGCCGCTGTTCACCCAATGGGCCGACCGGATGCCGCTCAAGCGCAACGGCACCGCGCCCGAGCTGAAGCTCAACAGCTGGATCGACAACGCCATCGACTTCGTGATCGGCGCACGCACCCGCGAGGACCTGCCGGGCTCGATGCAGATCTCGGTGAGCGCCGACGGCCGCGACGCGGTGCTGGCAGGCTTCCAGTCGCCGCTGCAAAGCGGCCGCAGCGTGGTCGCCGCCATCACCAACAGCGAGTCGAAGGACGCGCTGCTCAACGCGCTGATGACGCCCGAGCTGCTCAAGAGCGTGCAGGGCAGCATGACCATCGTGCGCGACACGCAGGTCAACAGCGTGCTGGGCCAGGACACGTATTACGTCGGCCGCCTGCCGCCCGTCGCCTGGGTGCAGTGGCACCTCTCGCGCAGCCCGCTGATGCTGGCCGGGCTGGTGATCGTGCTGGCGCTGCTGGGCGCGGCCGTGTCGTACGCGGGCCTGCAGCTGCGCGCGCGCCGCCGGCTGTCTGTGAAGGCCAAGGGGAAGTAAGGAACTCATGCGACGCTCGAACACGGCGCCCCCACCCGAGCGGCTTGCGAGCCGGCGTGCCCTGCTGGGCGCGGCCGGGCTGGCGCTGGCGCTGCCCCGGCTGGCCGCTGCAGCGCCCACCGCAGCGCCCCCGGCGCCTGCCGCTGCTCCAGCTGCCGCACCGGCCTGCCACCCCGCCACCGACTGGGCCGCCTTCGCCGCGCGCCATATCCAGCCCGACGGCCGGGTGATCGACTTCAACACGCCGCAGCAGCAGTCGACCTCCGAAGGCCAGTCCTACGGCCTGTTCTTCTCGCTGATCCACAACGACCGCGCCACCTTCTCGCGCGTGCTGGCGTGGACCGAGGCCAACCTCGCGGGCGGCAGCCTCGCAAAGCAACTTCCGGCCTGGCAATGGGGCCGCAAGCCGGCCGGCGGCTGGGGCGTGCTCGACGCCAACGCCGCATCCGACGCCGACCTGTGGATCGCCTATTCGCTGATGGAAGCCGGCCGCCTCTGGAACGATGGCGCCTATCGCACGCTCGGCCGCGAGGTGCTGGCGCTGGCGGTGCGCGAGGAGATCATCAACGTGCCGGGCCTCGGGCGCATGCTGCTGCCCTGGCCCAAGTCGGTGGCGAGCGGGCCGCTGTGGCGCCTCAACCCGAGCTATGCGCCGCTGCAGCTGCTGCGCTACTTCCAGCAGGCCGACGCGGCTGGCCCGTGGAACGAGGTCATCGACAACACGCTGCGCATGTTCGGCGCCGTCACGCCCAAGGGCTTCGCGCCCGACTGGTGCGCCTGGTCGCAGGATTCGCGCTCTTTCGTTGCCGATCCGCAGAAGGGCGTCACCGGCAGCTACGACGCCATCCGCGTCTACCTCTGGGCAGGCATGCTTTCCGAGCGCGACCCGGCGCGCAAGATGCTGCTGCTGAGCCTGCGCGGCCCGCGCCAGGCACTCGCCGAGAACCACGCGGTGCCCGAGTACGTCGACACCGTCACCGGCCAGGTCCGCGGCATGGCGCCGCTGGGCTTCTCGGGCGCAATGCTGCCCTACCTCAAGGCGCTGGACGCCGCCGACGCCCTGGCCGACCAGGTCGCCCGTGTGCCCGGCGGCCGTGCGGCGCCTCCCGCCCCCAACGCAACGACGCCACCCGTGGCGCCCTTGCCGTACTACGAACAGTGCCTGTTGCTTTTCGGACAGGCGTGGCTCGACGGCCGCTATGAATTCGGCCGCAACGGCCAGCTGCAAACCTCATGGAGAACGCTATGCCGTCCCAATCGACCGGCCTGAAGCCCCGGCGCTCGCTCGGCGTCGCCCCCGGCTCGCGTCCTTTCCCGAGCCCTTTTTCGCTCTCGCCGCAATCCCGTCAATGGACGGCCTGCCTCGGCATGCTCGTCGCGCTGTGCGCCGCCAACCCCGCTCACGCGCAGGCAGACGCCAGCGCCGCGCTGATCGAGCAAGGCAACTACTGGCAGGCCCAGGGCCGTGCCGATCTCGCCGAGGAAAGCTGGAAGAAGCTGCTGAGCGTGCAGCCCCAGTCGACCGACGCGATGTACGGCATGGCGCAGGTCGAGCTCTCGCGCGGCAACTCCGAGGCCGCACGCGGCTGGATCGCCAGGCTGCGCACCGCGAACCCGAACGACAGCCGCCTCGCCCGCCTGCAGCAGCAGTCGCAGCAGCCTGCCGGCGCGCAGAGCACGCTGCAGCGCGCCCGCGCCGCCGCGCGTGCCGGCCGTGCCGCCGAGGCGGTGGAGCTGTACCGCAGCCAGTTCGACAACCGCCCGCCGCCCGAGGCGCTGGCACTCGAGTACTACCAGGTGCTGGCCAGCACGCCCCAGGGCGCCGACGAAGGCCGCCGGGGCCTCGAGCAGCTGGTGAAGGATCACCCGGAAAACACCAGCTACAAGCTCGCGCTGGCGCAGCAGAAGACATACAGCGAATCGACGCGCCGCGCCGGCATCCGTGAGCTGGTCGAGCTGACCCGGCAGCCAGCCGTTGCCAGCGCCGCGCGCGCCGCGTGGCGGCAGGCGCTGATCTGGCTCGACGCCCGCCAGCCCGACGTTCCGCTCTACCAGGAATACCTGAGCAACAACCAGACCGACGCAGCCGTGGCCGCGCGGCTGGAAAGCCTCACCACCGCCAAGGCCGCGGCCACCAGCTCGCCCGGCGTTCCGGTGGGCGAAGGCTTCAAGGCGCTGGACCGCGGCGATGCGAGCACCGCCGAGCAGCGCTTCCAGCAGGCGCTTCGCACCAAGGCCGACGACACCGAGGCGCTGGGCGGACTGGGCCTGGTGCGCCTGCGCCAGGAGCGCTTCGCCGAGGCGCAGGAGCTGCTGGAGCGCGCGGTGCGCGGTGGCGGCAGCAAATGGAACTCGGCACTGCAGAGCGCCAGCTACTGGGTGCTGGTCGGACAGGCCCGGGCCGCCCAGGGCAAGAACGACCTGCGCGGCGCGCAGTCGCTCTACGAACGCGCGGTGCGCATCGATCCGCGCGAGCCGGTGGGCCAGAACGCGCTGGCCGACCTGCGCGCCGCCGCGGGCGACTACGCGCAGGCCGAACAGGGCTACAAGCGCGTGCTCGAAAGCCGTCCGCAGAACACGCAGGCGCTGCGCGGGCTGATCTCGGTCTACGGCCAGACTGGCCGCCCGGACGAGGCGCTGGCCCTGTCGCGCCGCCTCACGCCCGAGCAGGCCACGCAGTTGGGCGGACTGCGCGACATCCAGGTCGAGCAGGCGCGCAACCGCGCCCGCCAGCAGGCCGATGCTGGCGATACGGCCGGCGCGCAGCGCACGCTGGAAGACGCGATGCTCGCCGCGCCCGACAGCCCCTGGGTGCGGCTTGACCTCGCCAATCTCTACCGCAAGCGCGGCATGGTGTCCGAGGCACGCGGCGTGATGGAGGGCCTGCTGATGTCTCAGCCCGACATGCCCGACGCGCTGTACGCCAGCGCCCTGCTCGCCTCCGAGACCGGTGATGCGGCCGCGGGCATCCAGTACCTCGAACGCATTCCCGCCGGCTCGCGCACGCGCGACATGGCGGCACTGCAGCGCCGCCTCTGGGCGCAGCAGCAGGCGGCGCGCGCGCTGGCGCTGGCTCGCCAGGGCCAGGTGGATGCCGCGCGCGGCGTGCTCGCGCAGGCAGAGTCGGCGCTCAGCGCCGACATGCCGGCCGAGCTCTGGGGCCAGCTCGCGGGCGCCTATGCCGAGATCGGCGACGCGCCGCGCGCCCTGGCCATGAGCCGCCAGCTGCTGGCGCGCTCGCCCACGCCGAGCACCGGCGACCGGCTGCTGTACGCCTCGGTGCTGCTCAAGACCAGGCAGGACATCGAGCTGTCGGCCGTGCTGCGCCAGCTGGCCACCACCAACATGACGGCCAGCCAGCGCGCCGACTTCGACAACCTGCGCATCGCCTTCGCGCTGCGCCAGACGGATTCGCTGCGCGAGGCCGGCAACCTCGAAGCCGCCTACAACGCGATGGCGCCGGTGCTCGCCGAGCGCCCGGACGATCCGCAGGCGCTGGCCGCGCTGGCACGCCTGTACTCGGCGGCGCGCGACGAAGGCCAGGCGCTCGCGCTCTACCAGCGCGTGCTTCAGCGCAACCCGACCGATCTCGACACCCTGCTCGCCGCCGCGGCCAGCGCCAGCGCACAGCGCGACCACAGCTCGGCCGAGAACTACGTGATGGCCGCGCTCAAGCAGGCCCCCGACCAGTCGCGCGTGCTCGCGGCGGCCGGCCGCGTCTACCGCAACGCGGGCGAGAGCCGCAAGGCCGAGCAGTACCTGCGCGCGGCGGTCGAGGCCGAGCGGCAGGTGGCGTCGGGCGGCTTCGCGCCCGGCGGCATGGCGGCCTCGCCGTTGCCGCCGGCCAATCCCTTTGCGGGCATGACGGGCGGCGCGCCGAGCGCGGCCGTGCCGGCCAGCTATCCGGCAGCCAACGGCAATCCATTCGCTCAGGCGCGCATGCAACCGGCGTCCTATCAGGCATCTCCGGTGCCGGCGGGTTACCCGGTCGCGCAGGCCTATCCGGCGGCGAACCAGGCGTATCCGGCCTATCCCGCGGCTGCGGCACCGAATGCCTATCCGCCTGGCGCCCTGCCCTGGAACCCGGGCGCTCCGGCGTCGAACGCCAAGGGCCGCACGACGGCGGCCAAGTCGTCGTCGACGCGCACGGCGCGCAATGCCGCGGCGAATCCGAACAACGTGCCACAGGCCTCCGCGTACATCGCGCAGCCGGCGCAGCAGCCCCTGCCGCAGTACCCGGTGCCCGGCACGCAGCAGGTCGCGCCGGTCTACATTCCGCCGGCGCAGCAGCCCGGCGGCTATCCGGCTCCCGGCTATCCGCAGGCGAATGCCGCGTATGCGCAGGCCAACACGCCACGCGCGGACACCAGCTGGAATGCGCCGCCGCGCAGCGCGCCCGCGGCGAGTTCGGTGGCCGCCGAGCTGCAGGAGCTCGAATCGCAGCGCGCCGTGAGCCTCACGGCGGGCACGGTGTACCGCAACCGCGCCGGCGAGGCGGGGCTGAGCCGGCTGTCGGACTTCCAGCTGCCGATACAGGCGCGCTTCCCGGCGGGTGAAGGCAAGATCGTCGTGGGCGTGACGCCCACCGTGCTCGATGCCGGCACGCCCGCGAGCGACTACGCCACCGGCAGCCGCTTCGGCGGCGGCCCCAGCGCCGCACTGAACGCGCTGCGCAGCGGCGCCTCGGCCGGCCAGCAGAATGCGGCCGGCGTCGGGCTCAACGTGGGCTACGAGGGCAAGAACATCGATGCCGGCATCGGCACCACGCCGCTGGGCTTTCCCACCACCAACGTGGTCGGCAACGTGACCTTCAAGGGCAGCATCGGAGACTCGTGGAACTACAAGGCCGACATCTCCCGCCGCGCCGTGACCGACAGCGTGCTGTCGTTCGCGGGCGCCAAGGACGAGCGCACCAACGAGCGCTGGGGCGGCGTGGTCGCCACCGGCGTGCGCGGCGACATCGGCTATGACGACGGCACCTACGGCGTGTACAGCTACCTCGCCGCGCACGGCATCACCGGCAGGAACGTGCAGAGCAACTCGCGCGTGGAAACCGGTGGCGGCGCCTACCTGCACCTGCTGAACAGCCCGAACTCCAAGCTCACGCTGGGCATGAACATCGGCCTGATGGGCTACCAGAAGAACCTGAGCTACTACACCTTCGGGCAAGGCGGCTACTTCAGCCCGCAGAGCTTCGTGAGCGTGGCCTTCCCGGTCGACTGGAGCGGGCGCAGCGACAGGCTCTCGTGGCGCCTGAACGCCTCGCTGGGCGTGCAGTCGTTCACCCAGAAGTCGTCGCCCTACTTCCCGACGGACCCATCGCGCAACGCGGCCGCATCGAGCGCCGCCTACCAGGCGCTGGCGCTGGGGCTGAGCAGCTCGGCCTACAACAACACCTACGCCAGCAGCTCCAAGACCGGCCTGGCCTACAACCTGGCCGCGGTGGTGGAGTACCAGCTGGCGCCGAAGATGTTCCTGGGCGGGGCGCTGGGGTTCAACAATGCACAGAACTACCGGCAGTTCACCGGCAGCGTCTACCTGCGCTATGTGTTCGGCGGCTCGAGCAGCATCGGCGTGCCCGGCTACGGCACCGGAAGCGGCACCACGCTGAGCCCGATGACATCGCCCTACACGCCGCTGCTCTAGGGCCTGTTCACACTATTTCCGGGCTCGCGTTGGTGCGCCAACCCTGCGGGAAGGGCCGCCAGGGCGGGCCACTCGGCGTTGCGCTCCTAGCGTGTGCGCATGCACACACGTCGTCGCGCGCCTTGATTGGCCCGCCCTGGCGGCCCTTCGCGACCCCGGAAATAGTGTGAACAGGCCCTAAGCGGGGAGGCCCAGGGTGGGCCACCCGTCGCGGCCCCACAGCGGGGCGCGCTCGTATTGGGCCACCCACGGCGCCACGTCCTTGGCCGCCATCGGCTTGCTGATGCCGAAGCCCTGTCCCAGCGTGCAGCCCATGGCCAGCAGCGCCTCGCCCTGCTTCACCGTCTCGACGCCCTCGGCCACGGCCGTGAGGCCCAGCGCGTGAAGCAGCGCGATGATGCCCTGCACGATGGCCCGGTCCTGGCTGTTGTCGAGCATGCCGCGCACGAAGGACTGGTCGATCTTCACCGTCGACACCGGCAGCTGGCGCAGGTAGGTCAGCGACGAGTACCCGGTGCCGAAGTCGTCGATGGTGACGCCCACGCCCAGCAGCTTGCAGGCCTCGACGAACAAGGCGACGTTCGCGAATTGGCTGATGGCCGTGGTCTCGAGGATCTCGAGTTCGAGCATGCCCTCGCCCTGCTTCGGAAACTGCGCGAGGTGCCGTGCCAGGCGCTCGACGAAGTCCCAGCGCATCATGTGGCGCGGCGCCACGTTCACGCTCACCGAGATCTGCAGGCCCGCGAGGCGCCACTGGTGCGCCTGCCACAGCGCGGTGGCGATGGCCCAGTCGCCGACCTGCTCGACCAGCGCGTCGTCTTCGATCAGCGGAACGAACTGCGAGGGCGGCATCAGGCCGCGCTCGGGGTGCTGCCAGCGGATCAGCGCCTCGACGCCGACCACTACGCCGCGCAGCATGTCGACCTTGGGCTGGTAGACAAGGAAGAACTCGCCCTGCAGCAGCCCTTCCTGGATGCGCTGGCGCTCGCGCACCACCTGCTCGTCTGCGCGTGCCTGCGGGGCGTCGAAATAGTGGACCTTGCCGTCGGCCGCGCGCTTGGCGAAGAAGGCCGCGTGCTGCGCCTGGCGCAGCGCCGTCTCGGGGGGCGGGCCGTTGCTGTCGAGCAGCATGGCGCCGATGCTCGCGTCGATGCTGGCCGACTGGCCGCGCCAGTCCCAGGGCTCGGCGAGCGATGCCTGGATGCGCTCCAGCACCTGCGCGCACTGCGAGGTGCCGAGGCCGGCGAACAGGGCCGCGAACTCGTCGCCGCCCACGCGCGCCATCACGCTCTCGCGCGGCAGCTCGGCCTTGATACGGCGGGCCACTTCCTCCAGGGCCGCATTGCCCGCGACCATGCCCAGGCGCGAATTCAGCTCGGCGAAGCGGTCGACATCGATGTAGCAGACCGCGGCCAGCCGCTTGCCGGCCCGGGCCCAGTCCGCCATCAGCGGGCGCAGCACCTCATCCGGCGGGAGGCGGGCCGATCCGTCGTAATACGACGGCAACGAGACTGTGGGTTGCTGGTTCGACAAAAGACTGGAGCTCCGGAAGTCGCGGGCTATTGTTCTCCCAATTGGGACTGATCCACCCTTTGCAGCGAAGATTTGTTACCGGTACGTGTTTGCACCACAACACCTTCGTATACATCACGGTGGCGTGGTCCGGCGAAGTCCGCTAGCCGCAGTACGCGCCGACCACCCGGCCGGTGGGCTCGACCTGCACGTTGAGCCGCATCATGTCCTGCGCCGGGTCGGCCGGCTCGGTCGCGAGCACGCTGCGCGCCATGCGGGCGCCGGCGCGCTGGCGCATTTCCTCCAGCAACTGCTGGGTGATGCGCAGCCCCAGTCCGAAGCGCACGGAGGCCGCCTGGCAGGTCTCGGGCGGCGTGACGAAGGTCGGGGGTTCCGGCACTTCCGAAGTCAGGGGCCGGTCGGCGGGGGGCGCCTGGCAGGCGGCCAGGGCGAGGCAGAGGCCCAGGGCAGCCATGCCGGGCAGGTGTCGACCGTTCGCGTGGATGCGCATCTTTCTTGCTCCTTCGTCGTTCTTCATGCTGTGCGGAAGCTTATTCAACTCCGGGGGGCGGCCCTGTGGCACAGGTTAAGCCAGCGGGCCTCGACGCATCAACTAAATCACGGGGGCGCGGCCCGGCGTCGCATCCGAGGGGTATGCTGAAAGCAACGCGCGCAGCCCATTGCAGTCAAGGCCCCTCGGGCACGAACCCATGACACAAACCCCTGCCACGGTCTTCCTGATCGACGTCGACAACACCCTGCTCGACAACGACCGCTTCATCGCCGATCTCCATGCCCGCCTCGACGAGGCTTTCGGCGCCGAGCTCGCCAGCCGCTACTGGACGGGCTTCGAGAAGCTGCGCGACGAACTCGGCTACGTCGACTACCTCGGCGCGCTGCAGCTCTTTCGCGCCGGCGCGGGCCGCAGCGGCATGAGCGACCCGCAGCTGCTGCGGATGTCCGGCTTCGTGGTCGACTACCCCTTCGCCGACAGGCTCTACCCCGGCGCGCTAGAAGCGCTGAAGCACCTGCGCCGCCACGGCCCCACGGTGATCCTCTCGGACGGCGACGTGGTCCTGCAGCCGCGCAAGGTGCAGCGCTCGGGCCTGTGGGAGGCCACCGAGGGCCGCGTGCTGATCTACGTGCACAAGGAGGAGATGCTCGACGCCGTCGAGCAGCACCACCCCGCGCGGCACTACGTGATGATCGACGACAAGCTGCGCATCCTCTCGGCCATGAAAGCCATCTGGGGACCGCGTCTTACAACCGTCTTCGTGCGGCAAGGGCACTATGCGCTCGACGCCGGGGCCAACGCGGCCCACGCACCCGCCGACATCACCGTCGAGCGCATCTCGGATCTCATCAACTTCGACTTCCCGTCCACATGAGCCAAGCAAGCAACCCTCTCGCGGGCAAGCCCGCCCCCATCGAACTGCTGGTCGACGTGCCGCGACTCGTCTCGGCCTACTACACCGGCCGGCCCGACCCGTCGGTGCCTTCGCAGCGCGTGGCCTTCGGCACTTCGGGGCACCGGGGCTCCTCCTTCGACGATGCCTTCAACGAATGGCATGTGCTCGCGATCAGCCAGGCCATCTGCGACTACCGCAGGCAGCAAGGCATCGACGGCCCCCTCTTCCTCGGCATCGATACGCATGCGCTCTCCACTCCGGCCTTCGGCAGTGCAGTCGAGGTACTGGCGGCCAACGGCGTGGAACTGATGATCTCGAAGGACGACGAGTACACGCCGACGCCGGCCGTGTCGCACGCGATCCTGGTCTACAACCGCGGCCGCACCTCGGGGCTGGCCGACGGCATCGTCATCACTCCCTCGCACAACCCGCCCGAGAGCGGCGGCTTCAAGTACAACCCGCCCAACGGCGGCCCGGCCGGCACCGACATCACCTCGGCCGTGGAGGCCGCGGCCAACAGGATGCTGGCGAACGGCCTGGAAGGCGTGAAGCGCATGCCGCTCGCGCAGGCGCTGCGCGCATCGACCACGCACCGCCACGACTACCTGAACAGCTACGTCGAAGACCTGGCGCAGGTGCTCGACATGGAAGCGATACGCGACGTGAACATCGACCTGGGCGTCGATCCGCTGGGCGGCGCCGGCGTGCGCTACTGGCCCGCCATCGCCGAGCGCTACAAGCTCAAACGCCTGAACGTGCTCAGCCGCGAGGTCGACCCGACCTTCCGCTTCATGTCGCTCGACTGGGACGGCCGCATCCGCATGGACCCGTCGTCGCCCGACGCGATGCACAAGCTGATCGAACTGAAGGACCGCTTCGGCATCGCTTTCGCCTGCGACACCGACCACGACCGCCACGGCGTCGTCGCCGGCAGCACGGGGCTCATGCAGCCCAACAGCTACCTCGCGGTGATGATCGACTACCTCTACACGCACCGCCCGAACTGGCCCGCGCAGGCGGCCATCGGCAAGACGGTGGTGAGCAGCCAGATGATCGACCGCGTCGCCACCCGGCTCGGGCGAAGGCTGCACGAGGTGCCGGTGGGCTTCAAGTGGTTCGTCGACGGGTTGGTCGACGCTTCGCTGGCCTTTGGCGGCGAAGAGAGCGCGGGCGCAACCTTCCTGCGCAAGGACGGCTCGGTGTGGACCACCGACAAGGACGGCATGGTGCCAGCCCTGCTTTCCGCCGAGATCGCCGCGCGCACCGGACGCGACCCCGGCGAGCGCTCTGCCGAGCTGACGCAGGCGCTAGGCAGGCCGGTGTCGAACCGGGTGGACGCGCCGGCCACGGTCGAGCAGAAGAAGCGGCTGTCGAGCCTGTCGCCGCAGCAGATTCGCTCCACCGAGCTGGCAGGCGACAGGATCGTCGAGGTGCTGAGCCATGCGCCGGGCAACGGCGCGGCCATCGGCGGCGTGAAGGTCGTGACCGCCAACGGCTGGTTCGCCGCGCGGCCCTCGGGCACGGAGAACATCTACAAGATCTATGGCGAGAGCTTCAAGGGCGAGGAGCATCTCGCGCGCATCCTCGAGGAGGCGCAGCAGGTCGTGGACGGTGCACTCTCCGGAAACTGAAGCCGCATGCGGACGCTGGTGCTGCGGCTGAACCCGGGCGACGACCTGCGCGCTTCGCTCGATTCGGCGCTGGGCCGAAGCGGGAGCGATGCGGCCTTCGTCGTCTCGGGCATCGGCAGCCTGAGCGGCGCGAGCATCCGGTTCGCGGGTGCGCCGACGCCGGCCCGCATCGAGGGCGACCTGGAAATCCTCACGCTGGCGGGCAGCCTGTCGCCGGACGGATCGCATCTGCACATCAGCGTGTCGGATGCCGAGGGCCGTGTCTCCGGCGGGCATGCGGCGCCGGGGTGCGTCGTGCGGACCACGGCCGAGATCCTCGTCGCCGTGCTGCCCGACTGGCGATTCGCGCGAACGCTCGATCCGCTCACCGGCTATGCCGAGCTGAGCGCGCTCAGCCTTCCAGCGACTCCACGCGCAGGGTCGTGACCGCGCCTGCCACCTCGGCGCGCGCCTGCAGCGCATGCACAGCCAGGTCGAGCGTGCCCTGCTCCACCGGGCCGGTCAGCACCAGCACCTGAGGCCCCGTGCCGGGCCGCTCGGCCGCCAGCGCGACCTGGCGCACCGGCACTTTCTGCTCCGCGAGACTGGCCGCGACGGCCTGGATCTGATTGACCGCATGCACCGGCACGCGCAGGTAGTGCGATGTGTGGACGGCTGCGCGCGGCAGCACGGCCAGCGCGTTGGTCGCATGCGCATGGACGCCAAGGTGCGGCACGTGCTGAGCGGCATGGACGCCATCGAGACGCGCCACGTCGACCAGGTCGGCGATCACGGCGGAAGCCGTCTGCTCCGAGCCGGCGCCCGCGCCGTAATACATCGTGAGGCCGGCTGCGTCGCTCTTCACCATGACGGCGTTCATCGAGCCGCTCACCTGCGCCATCAGGTGCGTGGCCGGCACGAGCACCGGCTGCACGCGCAACTCGACGCCGGCCGCCTGCCGGCGCGCGACGCCGAGCAGCTTGATGCGGTAGCCCATCTGCTCGGCGCAGGCCACATCCACGCCCTGCAGCGCGGTGATGCCCTCGACCTGCGCGTCGGCAAAGCGAAGCGGCATGCCGAAGGCGTTGGCCGCCAGCAGGGTCAGCTTATGGGCCGCGTCGATGCCCTCGATGTCGAAGCTGGGGTCGGCCTCGGCATAGCCCAGCGCCTGGGCCTGCGCGAGTGCGGCGGCGAAGTCCAGGCCCTCGTCGCGCATCTTGCTCAGAATGAAGTTGGTGGTGCCGTTGATGATGCCGGCCACCCATTCGATGCGGTTGGCGGCAAGGCCTTCGCGCAGCGCCTTGATGATGGGGATGCTGACGGCCACGGCGCCCTCGTAAGCCACGATCACGCCCTTCTCGCGCGCGGCGGCGAAGATTTCGGCGCCGTACACGGCCAGCAGCGCCTTGTTGGCCGTGACCACGTGCTTGCCGTGCGCGATGGCGGCCAGCACCCAGTCACGCGCCGGGCCGGTGCCGCCGGCCACTTCGACCACCACGTCGACGTCGGGATGCGTTGCGACCTGCATCGCGTCGGCCGTCAATGCGACGCTGTCTCCCACGACGCCGGCCGCTCGCTCCAGGTTGCGCGCGGCGACCATCACCAGTTCGATGGACCGGCCCGCCCGCGCGGCGATGTCGGCCCGGTTGCGCGCCAGCACGCGGAAGGTGCCCGAGCCCACGGTGCCGATGCCGATCATTCCCACGCGCAGGGTACGAATGGCCGCATGGCGGTGGTGCAAGGGCTCTAGGGATTCAACGGGATCGCGGTACATGGACAACTCCTGACGAAAAAACAAAACCCAGCTGCCAGAGCTGGGTTCATTCGTTCGGGGAGAGAGCGATACACCAGGTGGCTGCCGGAACGGCCACCTGCGCGTGCTCAGGTGGCCGCGGTGGTAATGGTGGTAATCATTCGGGCAACGACCATCGCCTGCGCGGAGGCAGGCGGCATCATGCGGCCCATGGGGGCTGCGAAGGATGCGAAGGGGAAGCGTTGGCTCGACATGAAGCCCCGGAGTGTACAGGAGCCGGCGGCGCCACCGGTCAGGGCGCGGCCGACAGCCGCTTTTCGAGCCACACGCTGTAGCGCGAGAGCCCGAAACACAGCAACCAGTAGACCGCAGCGATGAAGAGATAGCCCTCGAGGTAGAACGGCCGCCAGGTCGGGTCGCCGCCCAACGCCAGCCCCAGCGCACCCGTGAGCTCGAAGAGCCCGACCACGGTGACCAGCGAAGTGTCCTTCAGCGTGCCGACCACGTTGTTGGTCAGCGCGGGCACGACGAGCCGCAGCGCCTGCGGCAGCACGATGTCGCGCTGCACCGGCCAGCGGCCGAAGCCCAGCGCCATCGCCACTTCGGTCTGCCCGCGCGGCACAGCCTGCAGGCCGCCGCGGATGATCTCCGCAAGGTACGCGGCCACGAAGAGCGCCAGGCCCGCGAGCACGCGCACCAGCACGTCGGGCTGCCACCCGGCCGGCCACAGCAGCGGCAGCAGGAAGGAGGCCATGAACAGCACCGAGATCAGCGGCACCCCGCGCACCAGCTCGATGTAGCTCGCGCTCAGCGTGCGCACCACGGGCCATCCGGAGCGCCGCCCCAGCGCCAGCAGCAGCGCGAGTGGAAAGGCCAGCGCCAGCCCCACCACCGCGAGCCCGATGGTCAGCGGCAGGCCGCCCCAGCGTCCGGTGGGCACATGGCTCAGGCCCAGTACGCCGCCGCGCATCAGCAGCACGAAGAGCAGCAGCGCGACGACCCACAGCGGCACCAGCCACCAGCGCCAGCTGCGTGGCCAGGCGCTGAGCATCGTCACGGCCGACAGCACGATCACCGCGACGGCGGGACGCCACTGTTCCTCGTACGGAAAACGCCCGAACAGCATCGGCCGCCACTTCTCGGCCACCACGCCCCAGCAGGCGCCATGCTGCACCGCGCGACAGGCCTCGGCATCGGGACGGAACACCGCGTGCACGACGCCCCATTCGACGACGTGGAAGCCGATCCAGGCGAACAACGCCAGCAGCAGCAGCGTCGCGACCGCGCGAAGCGGCGAACCCCAGAGTTCGCTGCGCCAGGCGATCGGCCCCCGCGCGGCATTCCTCATCGCCAGCCCCGCAATGCGACGCGCGCGTTGTAGCGGTTCATGCCGAAGGAGATCACCAGCGACAGCATCAGGTAGACCGCCATGATGATCGCGATGCACTCGAAGGCCCGGCCGTTCGTGCCGATGGTGGTGTTGGCCACCGATACCAGTTCCGGATAGCCCACTGCCACCGCCAGCGACGAGTTCTTGGTGAGGCTCAGGATCTGGTTGGTGAGCGAAGGCACGATCACCCGCAGGGCCTGCGGCAGCACGACGATGCGCAGCTGCTGCACCGGCGACAGCCCCAGCGCCTGCCCCGCCAGCACCTGCCCCTGGGGCACCGACAGGATGCCCGCGCGCACGATCTCGGCCACGAAGGCGGCCGAATAGAGGCTCAGGCCGGCCACGATGGTCACGTATTCCGGGCTCAGCGCCGCGCCACCGCTCACGCCGAAATCACCGCGCTCTGGAAGCTCGAAATGCAGGCCGCCCTCGCCCATCATCGGCCACGGCACGCTGAGGCCGCCCTTGCTCAGCCATACGCCCGGGAGCAGCCGTACCGGCTCCGTCGGATCGGGCAGCAGGTTCGCCATCGCGAAAGCCAGCATCAGCAGCTGCACCAAGAGCGGCACGTTTCGCACCAGCTCGACATACGCGGTGCAGATGCCGCGCAGCAGCACATGCGGGGCCAGCCGGCCGATGCCGATCAGCGTGCCCAGCACCACCGAGAAGATGGCCGCCGGCACCGCCGCGCGCACCGTGTTGATCAGCCCCGCGAGGAAGGCGCGCCAGAATGGCTGGCTGGCATCGAAGTCGAGCCAGCCTTCGCTGATGGAAAAGCCCGTGGGCTCGGTCAGGAAGTCGAAGCCCGATCGCACGCCGCGGGCACGCAGCACTTCGAGCGCGTGGTGCACCACCCAGACAGCGCCGGCCACCACGGCCAGCACCAGCAGGGCCTGGACGGCCCAGGCCAGCCAGACCCCGCGGCGCGAGGCCCGGTCGTTCATCGAACGGGGGGTGCGTAGATCAGGCCGCCCTTGCTCCACAGGTTGTTGGAGCCGCGCGGCAGCTTCAGCACCGACTTGGGCCCGACGTTGCGCTCGAAGATCTCGCCGTAGTTGCCCACGGCCTTGATGGCGCGGAAGGACCAGTCCTTGTCCAGGCCCAGCAGCTTGCCGAGGTCTTCACCGCTGCCCAGCAGGCGCTGCTGTGCAGGGTCCTTGCTGCTGGCCTTGAGCTCGTCGGCGTTGGCCTGGGTGATGCCGAACTCCTCCGCCTCGATGAGCGCGTTCGGCACCCACTTGGCGATGGCGAACCACTCGTCGTCGCCGCGGCGCACCAGCGGCGCCAGCGGCTCCTTGGAGATCAGCTCGGGCAGGATGATGTAGTCGTCGGGGTTGGTCGCTTCCTTGTTGCGCAGGCCGGCAAGCGCCGAGGCGTCCGTCGTGAAGGCCTGGCAGCGGCCCGAGAAGAAGGCCTTGAACGAGGCCTCGAAGCTCTCGAACACCACGGTCTTGACCGGAATGCCCTGCGCGCGGAAGTAGTCCGACACGTTCTTCTCGTTGGTGGTGCCCGACTGGGTGCAGATGGTGGCGTTCTTCAGCTGCCTGGCGCTCGTCACCTTCAGCTTCTTCGGCACCAGGAAGCCCTGGCCGTCGTAGTAGGTGATGGTGGTGAAGTTGAAGCCCAGCGAGGCGTCGCGCGTGAGCGTCCAGGTGGTGTTGCGCGCGAGGATGTCGATCTCGCCGGCCTGCAGGGCCGAGAAGCGCTGCTGAGAGTTGAGCGGCACGAAGTCGACCTTCTTGCCGTCGCCGAGCACGGCCGCCGCAATGGCGCGGCAGGTGTCGACATCCAGCCCCGACCAGTTGCCCTGCGTGTCGGGCGCCGAGAAGCCGGCCACGCCGTTGGTCACGCCGCACTTGACGGTGCCGCGCTGCTTGACCGCGTCGAGCGTCTTGCCGGCAAAGGCCGGAGCAGCGAAGGCCATGGCGGCGATGCAGGCGCCTGCGAGCAGTGCCGGGCGGAATCGTTTGTTCATCATTGGTGTTCTCCTCAACAACGGTAAGCAAAAGGCAGTGTACGGGCCGACGCCGGACTCTGCCAAAGAACTCCGGGTTGGATGCATATGCGCCGCACAAGGCTGGATCGACAGGCCCAGGGTTCACTACCATACGGCCCTTCAACAACCACTCAATGGGAATCCACACAATGGTCAAATCCGACGACACCGGCAAGTTCATCCTGCGCGTTTCGCTTGGCGTGCTGATCCTGCTGCATGGCATCGCCAAGCTCCAAGGCGGCGTCGGCTTCATCTCCGGCATGCTGGCCCAGCACGGGCTGCCGGGCGCATTGGCCTACCTGGTCTACGTCGGGGAAGTGGTGGCGCCGGTGCTGCTGATCGTCGGCCTCTACACGCGGCCTGCGGCCTGGATCGTGGCCATCAACATGGTGGTGGCGATCGCGCTGGTCCATACGAAGGAACTGGGCGCGCTCGGCAAGCAAGGCGGCTGGGCGCTCGAACTGCAGGGCATGTTCCTGGCCGCGGCCCTCGGCCTCGCTTTCATGGGTGGCGGCCGCTTCGCACTGAGCAGCAAGTACAACTGAGCCGATCCGGCTCAATCGTCGTCGGCAGCATCGAGGCCCGGGAACAGCACCTCGGTGTAGCCGAAGCGCGAGAAATCGCGCACCCGCATCGGGTAGAGCTTGCCCAGGAGATGGTCGACTTCATGCTGCACCACGCGCGCATGAAAACCGGTGGCGACCCGCTCGATCGGATCGCCATACGGGTCGAACCCGGAGTAGCGGATGTTGGCGAAGCGCGGCACCACGCCGCGCAGGCCCGGCACCGACAGGCACCCTTCCCAGCCCTCCTCTTCATCGTCGTTCAGCGGCGTGATGATGGGGTTCAGCAGCACGGTGCGCGGCACCGGTGGCGCATCGGGATAGCGCGGATTCACGACGTCGGTGCCGAAGATCACTAGCTGCTGGTCGACGCCGATCTGCGGCGCGGCAAGGCCGGCGCCATTGACAGCATGCATGGTCTCGAACATGTCGCGCACCAGCATGTGCAGCTCGTCGGTATCGAAGGCGGCGACCGGCTGCGCGATTCGCAGCAGCCGGGGGTCGCCCATTTTCAGGATTTCGCGGATGGCCATGGCGGGATTATCGCGATGGCTCCAGTTCTCCACTCCCGACGGGGAATCAGGGAGGGGTCTGAGTCTTGGAGTCGGGAGAAGTCCACAGTCGCGCGTTGCCGCGCGGTGGTGTGGGGATCGAACCCGGACCGCCACCAGCGATCGGCGGCCGGGGCGGCACCACCACCGGCGGAGCTACCGGCCGGCCACCGCCACCCCAGACCGGCGGGCGTGCCGGATAGCCCGGACGATCGTAGTAAGGCCTGTCGTAGTAGCGCGGACGCCGCTCGTAGTAGGCCCCGCCGTTGATGTAGACCGGCGCCGGCACCACCACAGGCGCAGGCTCGCTGTAGTAAGGCCCCGACGAATAGCCCCCGCCGTAGTAGGGATCGGCGGGCACGCCCACGCAGCCCGACAGCAGCACGACGCCACCGGCTGCAGCAAGGGCACCGAGAACTCGAATTTTTTTCATGAGGGACTCTCCTTGTGGCCTTCAATTAGCTTTCAACGCCAGGTTTTAGACCCTGTTGACTGCGCTCCGATGAAGTCGCGTAACGGCCGGTAAAGAGGACTGGCCGCCTTTGCCGACTGCGCCCCGTTCAGGCCGCCAAAACGCCATTGGCGAGGATCTCCAGCATACGCGCCTCGTCGATGATCTCCACGCCGGCTTCGCGCGCCTTCTCGAGCTTGCTCCCGGCCTCTTCGCCGGCCACCAGGTAGTGGGTCTTCTTGCTGACCGAGCCGGACACCTTCGCGCCGGCCGCCTCCAATTTATCCTTCGCTTCGTCGCGGCTCAACGTAGGAAGGGTGCCGGTGATGACGAAGGTCAGTCCCGCCAGCGGCTTCGGCGCCCTGGCGGCCGGCTCGCCCTCTTCCCAGGCCAGTCCGCAGGCGCGCAGTTGCTCGACCACCTCGCGGTTGTGCGGCTGGTCGAAGAAGGTGCGCAGGCTCTGCGCCACCACCGGGCCGACGTCGTTCACCTCGAGCAGCTGTTCTTCGGTCGCGTCCATGATCGAATCCAGCTTGCCGAAATGCTTGGCCAGGTCCTTCGCGGTCGACTCGCCCACGTGCCGGATGCCCAGCCCGAACAGGAAGCGCGGCAGCGTGGTCTTCTTCGAGGCTTCGAGGGCATCGACGAGGTTCTTCGCCGACTTCTCCGCCATTCGATCCAGTCCCGCCAGCGTGGTGAAACCCAGCTTGTAGAGGTCGGGCAAGGTGCGGATCAGGTTCGAATCCACGAGTTGTTCGACCAGCTTGTCGCCCAGCCCGTCGACGTCCACGGCGCGGCGCGCCGCAAAGTGCAGGATGGCCTCCTTGCGCTGCGCCGCGCAGAACAGGCCGCCGGTGCAGCGGTAATCGACTTCCCCCTCCTCGCGCACGGCTTCCGAGCCGCACACGGGGCACTTGTGCGGCATCGTGAAGACGGCGCCGCGCTGCTCTTGCGGCTTGGCCAGGCTGTCCGGTGCCACGCCGACCACCTCGGGAATCACGTCCCCCGCGCGGCGCACGATCACCGTGTCGCCCACGCGAACGTCCTTGCGGCGGGCCTCGTCCTCGTTGTGCAGCGTCGCGTTGGTCACGGTCACGCCGCCGACGAACACCGGCGCCAGCTTGGCCACCGGCGTGAGCTTGCCGGTGCGCCCGACCTGGATCTCGATGCCGACCACCTCGGTCAGTTGCTCCTGCGCCGGGTACTTGTGGGCCACGGCCCAGCGCGGCTCGCGAGAGACGAAGCCCAGCTGCCGCTGCAGTTCGATGCTGTCCACCTTGTAGACCACGCCGTCGATGTCATAGGGCAAGGCGTCGCGCTGGCGTCCGATGTTCTCGTGAAACGCTATGAGTTCGATAGCACCGGTAGCCCGAGCAGTCTGCGTAGCCACGGGGAAGCCCCATTCATGGAACTGCTGCAGCCAGTCGAATTGCGTCGGCCAGTCGGGCCCGCCCTCGGCCACCGGCGTGACCTCGCCCAACCCATACGCAAAGAAGCTCAGGGGCCGCGCCGCCGCGATCGCCGGATCGAGCTGGCGCACCGCACCGGCCGCCGCATTGCGCGGATTGACGAACACCTTCTCGTTCTTCTGCCCCTCGGCGATCTTCTGGCGTTGGCGTTCGTTCAGCGCGTCGAAATCCGCGCGCTTCATGTAGACCTCGCCGCGCACCTCGACCACCGGCGGCGCCTTGCCGTCGAGGCGCAAGGGAATCTCGCGCACCGTGCGGATGTTCTGCGTGACCTCCTCGCCCACCTCACCGTCGCCGCGCGTCGCGGCCTGCACCAGCACGCCGTTCTCGTAGCGCAGGTTCATGGCCAGCCCGTCGAACTTCAGCTCGCAGACGTAGCTCACCTGCGGGCCGTCCTCGGCCAAGCCAAGCTCGCGGCGCACGCGCGCATCGAAGGCGCTGGCGCCGCCGGGCGTGATGTCGGTTTCGGTGCGGATCGACAGCATCGGCACCTTGTGGCGCACCTTCACGAAGCCGTCGAGCACCTTGCCGCCCACGCGCTGGGTCGGCGAATCGGGCGTGCGCAGATCGGGAAACTCGGCTTCGATGGCCTGCAGGCGCTGGAAGAGCTTGTCGTACTCCGCGTCCGGCAGCTCGGGCGCGTCGAGCACGTAGTAGAGATGGGCGTGCCTGTGGAGCTGTTCGCTCAGTGCGGCGGCTTCGCGTGCCGCTTCGTCGCGCGTCGTCATGGTGTCTCCCGGGGAGGAATCGGATTAGCTGAAGAGCCGCCGCGCCAGCGGAGAGCCCGCCGCAAGGTCGCGCCCGTCGAGCGTGTCGTAGAGCTGTTCGAGGTCGGCGCCGATCACGTCCATGGTCTCGTCGCGCAGCAGCTGGCCGTCGCTGTCGGTGACCACGCCGTCCATCTCGCGCGCCAGCGTGGCGGCGGCTTCGCGCATGCGGCGGAAGGGTTCCTCGGCACGGTCGACCTGCGGCACGTCCAGGCTCAGGCTGAGTTCGCGGATGGCCGACTGGGCCGGATCGTCGGCCAGCGCGGCCTGGGTGTCGAAGGCCAGCCCGAGGATCGGCGGCAGGCCCGCCTCGCTGGTCGGCAGCACCATGCGGCCCGGGATGATGCCAGCCACGAAACCGAGGCGCGCGGCGTTCTGCTGCACGTAGCCCGGGCTCCAGGCCGCATGCAGCGCGCGCAGCACGAAGCCCAGCTGCGCATCGTGCGCGCTGGCGAACTGGTCGAGCTCGCGGGCGCGCGCCACCTCGTCGAGCATCTCGGGAAACTCGGGCGCGCCGTTGACGGCATCGGCAAAGGCCTGGGCCTTGACCACGAACTCAGAGTACTCGATCTCGTTGAGCGCCCCGGTGCGGTTGGCCAGCTGCACGCCGACCTGGAAGGCGCTGTAGCGCTGGCCGGGCACGGGCGGCTCCCACTGGCCGGTGTGTTCGTTCAGGCCCTCGATGGCCACCGGCTTGCTGCCCGCGCGGCGAGTGGGCGGCATGGCGGCGATGGCGGCGTCGCCCGAGGCCAGGCCGTCGAGCGAGATCGGCGCGATCACGTCGATCAGCGGATCGAGCCCGCCGCGGCGCTCGGCCGCGGGCGCTGGCACGCCGCTGGGCGCAGGAAGATCGGGGTCGAACAGCGGCTCATGCCGGTCGGAGCCCTGCACCTTGTTCGGATCGGCGTGCAGCACCGGCTCCACGCCGTCATCGCCAGCGGCCAGCGCGCGCTCGGCCTCGTCGAGCGCGACGTCGACTGCATCGGGTTGGCGGGGCGCGTTGCGGCGCGACATCATGGCCTCGTAGCCGACAACGGCCGCGAGAACGAGGCCGCCGAAGATTGCCAGGGCGAGTGTGAGATTGCTCATGGATCGTTGCCGCCCGGCTTATGCGGCTTCGACCATCGAGACCGCCGACTCCATGTCGACAGCCACGATGCGCGACACGCCCTGCTCCTGCATCGTCACGCCGATCAGCTGTTCGGCCATTTCCATGGCGATCTTGTTGTGGCTGATGAAGAGGAACTGGGTTTCGCGGCTCATGGCAGAGACGAGTTTGGCATAGCGCTCGGTGTTGGCGTCGTCCAGCGGCGCGTCCACTTCGTCGAGCAGGCAGAAAGGCGCCGGGTTCAGCTGGAAGATGGCGAACACGAGCGCAATGGCCGTGAGCGCCTTCTCGCCGCCCGACAGCAGATGAATGGTCTGGTTCTTCTTGCCCGGGGGCTGCGCCATCACCTGCACGCCGGAATCGAGGATCTCGTCTCCGGTCATCATGAGCTTGGCGTTGCCGCCGCCGAAGAGCTCGGGGAACATGCGGCTGAAGTGCTCGTTGACGATCTTGAAGGTGCCGCCCAGCAGGTCGCGTGTCTCGGCGTCGATCTTGCGGATGGCGTCTTCCAGCGTGCCGATGGCTTCGTTCAGGTCGGCCGACTGGGCGTCGAGGAAGGTCTTGCGCTCGCTGGCAATGGCCAGTTCGTCCAGCGCCGCCAGGTTCACCGCGCCGAGCGCGACCACCTCGCGGTTGAGGCGGTCGATTTCGCCCTGCAGCCCCGTGAGCTTCACCTTGTCGTTCTCGATCGACTGCTCGACGGCTTCGAGGTCGGCACCGGCGTCGTCCAGCAGCTGTTGGTATTGCTCGACGCCCAGGCGCGCGGCCTGCTCCTTGAGTTGGAACTCGGTGATGCGCTGGCGCAGCGGATCGAGCTCGCGCTCCAGCTGCAGGCGGCGTTCGTCGCTGGCGCGCAGCTTGAGCGTGAGGTCGTCGTACTGGCTGCGTGCCGAGCCCAGCGCGGCTTCGCGTTCGAGCTTGAGCGACAGCGCGTCCTGCAGGCCGGCCTGCGCGGCGGCGTCGGACAGGCGGCTCAGCTCGGCGCGGGCGCGCTCGTCCTCGTCGGTCAGCGCGACGGTCTGCTGCGCGGCGGTCTCGATCGAGCGGTTGAGTTCGGCACGGCGTGCTTCGAGCGTGCGCTGCGAGAAGGTGGCCTCCTGCGCCTGGCGCTCGAGGCTGCGGTGCTGCTCGCGGCTCGCGGCCAGCGCGCGGGTGGCCTCGATCACGCGTTCGTCGAGCTCGGCATGGCGTTCCTGGCTGTCGGCCAGCTGCATGTCGAGTTCCTCGAAGCGGCCTTCGGCGGCAATGCGCCTTTCCTGCAGCTCCTCGAGTTGCGCATCGACTTCGCCGATGTCGGAAGCCAACTGCTGGCTGCGGGCGCGGGTCTGCTCGGCCAGCTGCGTCATGCGCAGCGTCTCGACCTGCAGCTCGTGCGCGCGCGACTGGGTTTCGGCGGCTTCGCGCCGTGCCGTGACGAGGCGCGAGGCGGCGTCGGCATACGCGGCTTCGGCGCGGACCAGCGCGGTGCGCGCTTCCTCGGTGATGAGCGTCTGGGCGCGCAGCTGGCGCTCCAGGTTTTCCATTTCCTGCTGGCGGGCCAGAAGGCCTGCCTGCTCGGAATCGGGCGCGTAGAAATTGACGCTGTGCGCCGACACGGCATGGCCGCTGCGCACATAGATGACCTCGCCCGGCTGCAGCGAGCCGCGCTGGGCCAGCGCTTCCTCGAAGCTCGCGGCGGTGTAGCAGCCGTGCAGCCAGTCGTTCAGCAGGGCTTGCTGGCCTGCATCGTTCAGGCGCAGCAGGCTCGACAGGCGCGGCAGCGCGGCCGAGCCCTCGGGCGTGCTGGCGGCCGGCGGGCTGTAGAAGGCCAGCTTGGCGGGCGGCGCGTCGTTGCCGAAGGCGCGGACCATTTCCAGCCTGCTGACCTCGAGCGCACCCAGGCGCTCGCGCAGTGCCGCTTCGAGCGCGTTCTCCCAGCCCTGCTCGATGTGGATGCGGCTCCACAGGCCCTGCAGGCCGTCGAGGCCGTGCTTGGCGAGCCAGGGGGCCAGCTTGCCGTCGGTCTTGACCTTTTCCTGCAGCGCGCGCAGCGCCTCCAGGCGGGCCGAGAACTCGGCGTGGCGGGCGCCCTCGGTGTTGACGGCCTGTTGCTTCGTGCGGCGATCGTCGTCGAGCTGCGGCACGGCTTCGAGCAGCTCCTGCAGGCGCGCATCGGATTCGCTCGCCGCCTCCTGCGCCATCGCGTACTGCTCCTGCATGTCGAGCAGGCGGGCCTCGTCGGGCGCGGCCAGTGCGTTCTGGTCGGCGCGCAGGCGTTCGCTGCGCTGCATGAGCTGGCGGCTCTGTTCCTCGATGTTGCGCTGGTCGGCGGCCAGCACCTGGATCTGCTGCTGCACTTGCGACACGGTCGTGCGCTGGGCGTTGGCTTCGTCCTGCGCGCGCTGCACGGCCTCTTCGAGCTCGGGCATGCGCGCATCGTGCTCCTCGAGCTGTGCGGCCAGCATGATGGCCTGCTCCTCGGCATCGACGCCCGCGCCGGCCAGGGTCTCGATCTCGGCTTCTGCTTCCTCGCGGCGGCGGCCCCATTGGCCCATCTGCTCGCGCAACTGGACGAGGCGCTGCTCGACGCGCTGGCGGCCCTCGACCACGAAACGGATCTCGCCTTCGAGCCGGCCGACTTCGGCGCTGGCCTCGTAGAGCTTGCCTTGCGCCTGGTTGACCTGGTCGCCGGCGCCGTAGTGGGCCTGGCGCACGGTTTCGAGCTCGGCCTCGATGTGGCGCAGGTCGGCCGTGCGCGATTCGAGGTCGTTGATCGCGCGCTCGGAATCGGCCTTGATCTTCGCCTGGTCGGCGTTGCTCTCGCTGCGCTTGAGGAACCACAGCTGATGCTGCTTCTTCGTGGCATCGCCCTGCAGCGCGTTGTAGCGGGCGGCCACCTCGGCCTGCTTCTCGAGCTTCTCGAGGTTGGCATTGAGTTCGCGAAGAATGTCTTCCACTCGCGTGAGGTTCTCGCGCGTGTCGCCCAGGCGGTTCTCGGTTTCGCGGCGGCGCTCCTTGTACTTGGAGACGCCGGCGGCCTCCTCGAGGAAGAGGCGCAGTTCCTCGGGCTTGGATTCGATGATCCGGCTGATCGTGCCCTGCCCGATGATGGCGTAGGCGCGCGGGCCGAGGCCGGTGCCCAGGAACACGTCCTGCACGTCGCGGCGACGCACCGGCTGGTTGTTGATGTAGTAGCTGCTGGTGCCGTCGCGGGTCAACACCCGGCGCACCGCAATTTCGCCGAACTGGTTCCACTGGCCGCCGGCGCGGTGGTCGGCGTTGTCGAACACCAGTTCCACGCTCGAACGGCTGGCCTGCTTGCGGGTCGTCGTGCCGTTGAAGATCACGTCCTGCATCGACTCGCCGCGAAGCTCCGAGGCGCGCGATTCGCCGAGCACCCAGCGCACCGCATCCATGATGTTCGACTTGCCGCAGCCGTTGGGCCCGACGACGCCCACCAGTTGGCCCGGCAGCATGAAGTTGGTGGGTTCGGCGAACGACTTGAAGCCCGATAGCTTGATGGAATTAAGACGCACGACTTGTCGGCCTGCCTTGGCTGTAGAGCCAAGGTATTGATTTGTAAGGAAAATTGCACGGGCCCGCAGCTTGCAGCAGGCCGCCGCCCCAGCCGTGGATGATAACGTCAGGGCATGCACGATTCCCCGGTTCCACCCCTCGCCGCACGATGGGCCCGCCGCCCGGCGCGCATGGCCACCCGACTTGCCGTTCTGCTCGCCGCCCTGGTCGGCATGGCCGGCTGTTCGTCGATGCGCGACACCGAGCGCGCCGAGCCCTACACCAACCAGGAATGGCTGCAGTCCGGCGCCAACCGCATCGCCAATCTCTCGCTGCGCGACAACCTGCAGTCGGTGCGGCGGGTGCAGAGCACGCTCTACAAGCGCAACCCACGCGAATGGCGCAAGTCGGCCGCCAGCATGGACGAAGCCACCCAGCGCGCCTGGGACGCCGTGCTCAAGGGCCCGCCGCTGCCCGAACTCAAGGGCGCCAGCGGCATCGACGCCATCCGCATGGCCTTCGACACCACGCCGCAGGGCTACCAGGGCGACCGCGTCGCGGCGCTGGTCTACGGCTGGGCCACCATGCTCAAGCAGGCCAACGGCGACACCTGGGACCAGACCATGCTCGACGGCGTCAACGCCGAAAACAGCTTCCGGGCCGCGCGCAACTTCGAGATCTCGCTGTGGCTCATCTCCTCCAAGACCGGCCCCGACGGCCAGCCCCTGCTGCTGGCTACCGAGATCAGCGACCGCGGCCGCAATCTCGTGGCCGACCGCGAACTGTCGAAGGTGGTTGCGCGACTCGACCTCATGGCTGCACAGGCGGACGAGAAATACCGCCGGGCCGCGCTCGACTTCGGGCAGAACTGGGTGATGGGGGTGGTCATGCCCCTGTTCACGCTCGTGCCCAAATGAGCCGGGCGGGCGCGTCTCTTGCTGCACGCCGTTACGCGATGGCCGCGGGTGGCAAGCCGAAGCAGAAAACCGCCCCCTAGAATGGCCCGGCCCTCCCCCTCTCTTCCTCAACCCATGCGAGGCAGCAGCAACTCATGAGCTCCATCAACTTCATCGGCGGCGAAAAAGGCGGTGTAGGCAAGTCGGTCACCGCGCGGGTGCTGGCCCAGTACTTCATCGACCACAGCCGGCCCTTCACCGGCTTCGACACCGACCGCTCGCACAGCTCGTTCACCCGCTTCTACGAAGGCTTCGCCTCGCCGGTGGTGGTCGACAGCTTCGAGGGCCTGGACACGGTCGTCAACGGCTTCGAGACCAACCCGCAGCAGAGCGTGATCGTCGACCTCGCGGCGCAGACGCTGGCGCCGCTGGCGCGCTGGATCAAGGAATCGGACCTCTTCGACGTGTTCGCCGAGATCGGCGTCACCGTCAACTTCTGGCACGTGCTGGACGACGGCAAGGACTCGACCGACCTGCTCGGCACGCTGATCGACACCTTCGGCAACCGCCCTAACTACATCGTGGTGCAGAACTACGGACGCGGCAGCGACTTCGGCATGCTGCTGGGCTCGCAGTCGCTCTCGAAGGCCACCGCGAACGGCGCCCGCGTGATCGCCCTGCCGCGCCTGCACGACGCGAGCATGCGCAAGATCGACGCGCAGAACACCAGCTTCTGGAAGGCCGTGAACGACCGCGACGGCCCGCATGCGCTGGGCCTGCTGGAGCGCCAGCGGGTGAAGTCGTGGCTGGCCACGGCCTACGCGGCCTTCGACACGCTGCCCCTTTGAGCCTTCGCCCGGTCGGTCGAGGCTGCGCGCGCTCGGGCAGACCCTAGATCCCACAAGAACAGAAAGAGGGAGATTCGCCTTGCACATCCACGTCAACCGGAACGGCCAGGCCTTCGGCCCCTACGAAGAGAGCGAGGCCAGGGCGCTCTATGCCCGGGGCAACATCGCCGCCACGGACATGGTCTGGCGCGAGGGCATGGCCGAATGGCAGACGGCCCTGCAGATGTTCGGCGAACGGGCGACGCAGCCCGGTGCGCCTGCCGCCGTCTCGCCACCTCCCTTGCCGCCGCAGCAGGTGCCCGCGGTGCCGGGCTACGCCGCGCCGCCGTCCTCCTACGGAAAGCAGACCGTGGTCCCGCGACAGGACCTGCCGCCCAGGCTGCATTGGGCGCTGGTCCTGTTGTTCACGGTGCTGAGCTTCGGCATCTTTGCCCTCGTCTGGCCGTTCATCCAGTCGACCTGGGTGCGCAAGATCGATCCTCGATCCAATGCGACCCTGTACCTGATCGGCTACATGATCCTGGCGGTCATCGGGGGCCTGATGGACAGCGCCTCCGACTCCTCGGGCAACCAAGGGCGTGACCTGCTGCTGCAGATCCTGTCGTACGTGCTCTTCTATTGCGGGTGCTACTCGATGAGGCGCTCGATGATCGAGCACTACAACAATGTCGAACCGATCGGACTCAGGCTCTCCGCAGCCATGACCTTCTTCTTCGCCATCTTCTACCTGCAGTACCACATGACGCGGATCGCCAGGTGGAAGGCGACCGGAGACATCACGCCGCAGTAGCCGCCGCCGTGTTCCGGAGCAGGGTCCCTCAGATCATCCCGCCGTTGATCGAGATCACCTGCCCCGTGATGTAGCCCGCACCCTCGCTCGCGAGGAACGAGGCCAGCGCCGCCACTTCCTGCGGCGTCCCGGCGCGCTTCACCGGCACCATCTGGTTGATGACGGCGGGGTCGAACACCGCATCGGCCATCGGCGACGAGATGATCCCCGGCGCGATGGCGTTCACCGTCACGCCGCGCGAGGCCACTTCGAGCGACAGCGCCTTGGTCGCGCTGTTCAGCGCGCCCTTGGCCGCGGCGTAGTTGACCTGCCCGCGGTTGCCCGCGATGGCAGCCACCGACGAGATGTTCAGGATGCGCCCCCAGCGTGTGCGCATCATCGGCAGCAGCAGCGGCTGCGTGACGCGGAAGAAGCCGTTGAGCGACACGTCGATCACCTTGTGCCACTGGTCGGCGCGCATGCCGGGCAGCACGGCGTCGTCGTGCACGCCCGCGTTGTTGACGAGGATCTGCACCGGCCCGCCTTCGAGGATGCGCGCGCAGGCGGCAGCAGACGCCTCGTCGCTGCACAGGTCGAAGACGTGGCATTCGGCCTTGCCGCCCGCGGCCGCGATCGATGCCGCCAGCTGCTCGACCGCCTCCGGCCGCGAATTGGCGTGCAGCAGCACCGTGGCGCCGTCGCGCGCCAGGCGCTCGGCCATGGCGGCGCCGAGCGCGCCACTGGCGCCCGTGATCAGTGCGCGTTTTCCTTCGAGGCTCATGGAGACGGCGTGCTTTCTTGTGCTGCCGCGGCGAGCGGCGTGTTCAGGACCACCACGGCGCGGCCTTCGGCCAGCATGCGGCCGTCCTCGGCCGCCACCGTGAATTCATAGAGGATCTGCCGGTCGTCGCCCGACAGGCGCCGGGCCCCGACTTGCAGGGCGCCGGCCACGTCGTCCAGCCGCGCCACCGCCAGCTTCACGTTGCGCGCGCTCGCGAGAAAGCCGGCCGACGGCGCGCTGCCCTCCTCTGCCAGCAGGCCGCCATGCAGGGCCATGGCCTGTGCGGCGTATTCGATGGCGTTCGGCGCCAGCAGCCCGCTTTCGGTGCGCAGAGGGTTGTCTGCCTGCGCGTGGGTGGTGGTGGTACAGCGGATGGATTCGGTGTCCCAGCCTTCGAGCCGCTCCAGCAGGCACATGCTGCCGCTGTGCGGAATGCGCAGGGCGATGCCCGCGCGGTCGAGCGTCTGTGGCGCGGTCAAGCGGCCGGCTCCAGGTCGGCCACCAGCAGCACGTTGGCGAAGGGAGTGCCTTCGCTCATCGGAATGCTCTGCACGCGGAAGCCCAGGCGGTCCAGCACAGCCGTCCACTCGGCCAGCGGACGGCCCCAGGTCGGCGAGACCTTGTGGCCGCGGATGCGCGTGACCGTGCGGTCCACCCACTGGCTGATGGCGAAGCCGCGCCGGCTGGACGCATCGCCCACGCGCAGCAGCAGCCGCGCGTGCGGGTTGCCGCCACGGCGCAGTGCGTCGCGCACGCGCAGCAGCACGCCCTCCTGCGCTTCGAGGTTGACGTAGTGCAGCACGTCGAGGATCACGACGAGGTCGCACTCGGGCAGATCGGCCTTGCACATGTCGGCGCAGACCAGCCGGGGCGTGGGCTCCAGGTGGCCGATGGAGGCCTCGGCGCGCGCCACGTCCTTGGGCATGAGCTCGATGCCGGTGTAGTCCGCGCCGTGCGGCGTGGCGTCCCACGACGACGGCCAGCGGCCCTGCTTCTGCATCGCGCTCATCGAGGCCAGCAGGCTCGCGAAAAGGCCCTGGCCGCAGCCGATGTCGACCACGCGCTGGTGCTGCGCGCCGAAGAGCCGGCGTTCGAGCAGCCCGCGGAACACCGGGTCGCGTCCCAGCTTGCCGCGCGCGAAGTGCCAGGCGAAGTTGCCACCCTTCTTGTACGGAATGGTGGCGGCCTCGTGCAGTTCGCGCCACGCGACCTCGGTCGAAAGCGAAGGCGACATCGTGGCGTTCATGGTTTCAGCCCTTCCGGCAGGGTCACGGAGCGCAGTCCATCGGCGCGCAGGCGTTCGAGCAACAAGGGCAATACCTCCAGCAAAACAGGTTGTCCCGCAGCGGTGCGCGCGGCGTTGCCGTCATGCAGCAACAGGATGTCGCGCGCCTGCAGGTTGCGGCTCAGGCGCGCCATCACCTTGGCGGCGTCGCCCTCGCGGGTGTCGAAGCCGCGCCGCGTCCAGCTCACGAGCGAGAGGCCGAGGCGGTGCAGCACGGGTTCCAGGAACGGGTTGCGCAGGCCGGCCGGCGCGCGGAAACAGGTCGGGCGCTGGCCGGTGACCTCGGCGAGGATGTCCTGCGCCCGCGCGATCTCGGCCGCGAACCCGCGCGGCCCGAGAAACGAGAAGTTGTGCCGGTGCCGCGCCGTGTGGTTCTGGATGCTGTGGCCACGCGCGACGATCTCGCGCGCCAGCGCCGGCTGCGCCAGCACGCGCTCGGCGATGCAGAAGAAGGTGGCGCGCTGGCCGTGCGCATCGAGCAGGTCGAGCACGCGTGGCGTGACCTCGGGCTCGGGGCCGTCGTCGATGGTGATGGCGACTTCGCGCCGCGCCGCGGCCGCCTCGGGCAGCCGCGTCACGTTCGGGCCCAGCAGGCTGCTGCGCGGCGTAAGGCCCGCGCCGGTGATCAGCGCGTGGTTCAGCACGATCGCGCCCACGGCCCACGGCAAGGCCCCCGGCACCAGCACGCCCGCGCCGATGGCTGCCGCGTGCCAGGCCGCGCTGGCGCGGATGGCCGGCGGCCAGGGCCAGGATTCGTTGGTGGACGCGGGAGCGGAAGACATGGCGCTGGATTTTCCCCTCATGCGCTGCGTGGAGCCTTCGAAGGCCCCACTCGCCGCGCGAAAGCCGCCGACAGCAGCAGCGCCAGCAGCGCCCCCGGCGCGACCACCCGACCGATGGACGACAGCGCCGGAATGTCGGAAATCGCGATCAGCCCGAAGGACACCACGGTCGTCAGGTTGGCCAGCATCAGCGAGGCCAGCGTGTCTTCGTCGGCCCTGCCGGTCGTGCGCAGCTGGTCGAAGAAGAGCGCGTAGTTCGAGCCCACCGCCACGATCAGCAGCAGCCCCACCAGGTGCAGGATGCCCAGCGCCGCCTGCAGCACGGCCATGCCGCCCAGCGTGAGCACCACCGCGAACAGCAGCGGCTGGCACACGGCCAGCAGCCGGCGCCACGAGCGCAGGTAGATGCCGAGCAGCACCACCACCGCCAGCGCGCCGAGCAGCACCTGCACGAAGGCCTCGTGCAGGTAGCGCTGGTACAGGCTGGCCAGCTCGCGCCCCACGTCGACCACCTGCACTTCGGGCAGACCCGCCAGCGCCGCTTCGAGGCGGCCCTGGTCGAACTTCGCGCCGGGGTGCAGCACAACCAGCGTGCCCCAGCCGCCGCCAGGGCGCTGGTACATCAGCGTGTTCAGGACCGGCCCCAGCGGTCCCTCGGCCAGTTCGGCGCGCTGCACCGGCGGCAGCTTGCGCGCGGCCTCGATGTCGGCGAGGAAGGGCTCGAGCCGCGAGGCCGGCAGCGGCAGGCCCTTGGTGGCCTCGGCCAGGTTGGCGCGCAGGGTCGCGGCATCGGGCGGGCCCGCGATGCGCGCGAGCTGCACCTCCATGCTCGGCAGCACGCGGGTGACGGTCTCGTAGCCGACCAGTTCGCCGCTGTCGACCAATGCATCCAGCTTCGCGGCGGCCGCCTCGGTGTGGCGCAGCGCGGCCTGCTCGTCGTCGCCGAAGGCGACCACCAGCACGCCGCCGTCGCTGGCGCCGATGTCGTTGCGCAGCATTTCGTCGAGCTGCTGGGAAGCCTTGGGCACCGGGCTCATGGCGCCGAGGTCGGCGCGCCACAGGTGGCCGCCCTGCCACAGCACCAGCGCCAGCGCCGCCACGCCCAGCGCTGCCAGCGGCCAGCGCAGGCGCGGCAGGCCGCGCACCAGCGCGCCTGCCAGCTGCGCCATGTAGCGGCGCATGCCCATGCCGGTGGCGCCATCGGGCGCCAGCACCGGCAGCACGTAGCGCGTGGCCAACGCGGCCGAGACGAGCCCGGCGATGGAGAACACGCCCAGTTGCGCCAGCCCCGGGAAGCCCGAGAACACCAGCGCCGCGAAGCCGCACACCGAGGTCAGCAGCCCCAGCCGCACGGTGGGCCAGTTCAGGTCGCGCCAGCGCTGCCAGCCGGTACCGGCCACCGCGCCCGCGCCGACCTGGCGCGCCTGGATCAGGTAGTAGATGGCGTAGTCGACCGTCTCGCCGATCAGGGTGCTGCCGAAGCCCAGCGTGAGGCCGTGCACGGAGCCGAACACCAGGCTCACGCTCGCGGTGCCGATCACCACGCCGGTGGCCACCGGCAGGAAGGCGATCACCAGCGCGCGCGGCGAGGCGAAAGCCAGAAGCAGCAGCCCGCCCATGACGATGCCGCCCACCACGGCGAGATGGATCGCCTCGGTCTTGATCTTGTCGCGGCTCATCACCGAGAACACCGGCGGGCCGCTCAGCAGCAGCTTGGGAGCCTCGGCGCCCATGCCGCGCGTCGCGGCCTCGTAGGCCGAGTGCACGCGGGCGATGGCGACGGCCTGCGCGTCGAGGTCGCTGCCGGCGGCGCGCGTGGTGGCGATCATCAGCGCGCGCGGCGCGGTGCGCGACATCCACACGCCGTCCTCGCTGCGCGGCGAGCTGGCCGGCACCAGTTCCATGGCGATGCGCTGCGTCTCGCCGGTCGGGTCGCGGTCGAGGAAGGGCTTGATCACGTTGCCGGCCGGCGTGCCCAGCATCGACAGAGTCTCGTTGATCGCGTCGCGCAGGCCCTCGACGGTGAAATGCCCCGGGTTCATGCCCGGCGAGAGCTGGTAGCGGTGCTGGAACACCCAGGTGCCGCTGTCGCTCCAGTCGCTCACGTCGCCGTTCTGCACCAGCTCGAAGAGCTTGCTCTCGCGCATTTCCTTCGCAACCGCGCGCGACACGGTGGCCCGCTGCGCCGTGCTGCCGCCTTCGATGCCCAGCATCAGCGTGCGCGAGGCGACGCCGCTTTGCAGCTGCTCGATCAGCACGCGCTGGCGCACGTCGGGGCTCTTGGGCAGGAAGGCCGAGAGATCGGCGCCGATCTGCGTGCGCGCGATGACCACCACGCCGCACAGCAGCACCAGCAGCCATGCCAGCAGCACGGCCGCCCTGCGCCTCCAGGCCGGCGGACCGCCCGCCTGCTGCAGCTGCCCCGGCTGCATCACGGCGTGGTGCGTCCGGGAGCGCCGGCCGGCGCTGGAGCCGGCCCGGGGCCGGCGGCGCCCGGCGTGATGTTCATGACCGAGCGGTCGCCGCCGACGAATTCCATCTCGAGCCCGAGCACGTCGCTCGCGCGGCCGCTGATGCGCATGCTGCGCACCTGGGCGGCAAGGCGGCTGTCCAGCGGCGCGAGGTCGAGCGTCCACCTGGCGGCGGAGCCCGACACGGTGCTGCGGAAGTAGCGTTGCAGCGTGGCGCCGTCGCCCGTCAGCGTGCCGCGCATCGCTTCGACCAGGCCGAGCAGTTCGGGCATGCTGTCGAGCGCCAGCGTGCGGTTGCGACCGCCGCGCGAGAGCGTGAGCGTGTTGCCTTCGACCGCCATCGT
The DNA here is from genome assembly GCF_041154425.1 of Variovorax sp. V15. NCBI lineage: Bacteria > Pseudomonadati > Pseudomonadota > Betaproteobacteria > Burkholderiales > Comamonadaceae > Variovorax > Variovorax sp. V15. The sequence continues at coordinate 3,157,700 of NZ_AP028659.1, read as the reverse complement.
CTCGACGCGCGGCGACAGCGTGCGGCGCACCAACTTGTCGGGCGCGTCGAAGCTCAGCGTGCCGCTGGCGTCCAGCGGGCCTTCGAGGCCGTGCACGAAGCGCTGCTCGGTGAAGCGGGCCTCCCCGCTCTTCTGCTTGGCCAGCAGCGTCATCAGCTCGGGCAGGTCGAATGCAGCAGCCCAGGCCGGCACGGCGCAGAAGGCCAGCGCGAGCACGAATGCCCTGCAGAGCCGGTCAAGCCGCATCTTCGAGCCAGAAATCATGGAAATTGAACCAGTTGTAGGGGTACGCACGGCACATCGCCTCCAGGCGCGCCACGTAGGCTTCGACCGCCGCGCGGATGCGCTGCTCGCGCTCCGCCGGGCTGGCGGCCCGCTCGCCGAAATCGGCCAGCGGATCGAACCGGACATCGTAGCGCGCGCCGCCGTCGTAGAGACCCGCCATGAAGAACACCTTGCGGCGCAGCAGCGCGGCCAGGCGGAAGGGACCGTCGTTGAAGACGGCGGGCTGCCCGAGAAAAGGCAGCACGATGTTGTTGCCGCGCTGGTGCGCGGGCTGCTCCTCGCCGCCGGGCAGCGTGCGGTCGGCCAGCATGCCGCCCATGCCGCCGCTGTCGAGCCAGTCGCGAAGCTCCAGCATCGAATGTGGCCGGCCCAGCGCGATGACGTGGGGGCGCAGCTCGGGCACCGCGATGGCGTTGAGGATGCCGGTGATGCGCCGCGCGTTGTCGGGGTACATCAGCATCGCGACGCGCAAGTGGCGCTGGTGCGTCTGCTGCTTGCAGGCGCCCAGCGCCTCGAAGCTGCCGACGTGGGCGCCGAGCAGGAAGGCGCCCCGCCCGTTCGCCATCTCGAGGTCGAGCGGCTCGTTGCCCCGGATCTTCACCTTGAACAGGTCCATGCGCCCGCGCAGGAAATACACGCGGTCGAGCACCGTCGAGGCAAAGGCATGCAGCAGCCGGAAGCCGTCGACCCAGCCCGCATGCGGCCCGATGGCGCGGAACAGGTAGCGCTTGATGTGCCGGCGCTGCGCCGGTGCGAACAGCAGGAAGTACAGGGCAATGGGCGGCAGCAGCAGCCGCGTGATGTGCCGGCCGAACACCAGCGCCATCATCACGATGAAGCGCAGCGCGAGCATGTTGCTGCGCTCTGGCGCGCGTGCCCAGTCGCCGCCCTCGCCACGCTCCCCCTTGGGTTCCGTCTGGCCGTTGCGGGAAGCCTCATCCAGGGCGCGCCTCTCGACGTCGGTGTGCTTCATCAGCCCGACTCTTGCACGCCGGTCCAGCGGCCGGTGACAGCCACCACGCCGTCGCAGCGAACGTCGAATCGCACGCCGCGGGAGGCGCCGGCCTCGGGGTTCAGTTCGATGGAGAGCACGGCGCCGGGACGCACGGGCGCGAGGAACTTGGCCGCTGCCAGCGTGGGATGCCCGCCCAGCCGAGTGACCAGCGCCGGCACGCGGCGGATGGCCTCCATCACCTCGGCCAGCACCAGCGCGCCGGGAAGCAGCGGCTGGCCCGGAAAATGGCCGGCGAACACGGGGTGATCGGCCGGCACCGCATGGGCCATCTGCACCGGCGTATCGTCTTCCGCGAGCTGCGCCAGCGCGAATTCGCGCAGTGCCCGCACGGTGAGCTTGCCCGTGCCCTCGCGCGGGAAGGACTTCACCTGCACCACGCGGCGCGGCACGAAAACCGCCTCCAGCCGCTGGCGCAGCGCGGCGATGATCTCGCCCGCCGACAGCGTGGGCGCGACCACGAAGGCCACCGGCCGCACCACGCCGTCGGCCACCTCGTCGGGCAGCCAGAAGGCGCCGTCGTCCACGCCGGGGATGCTGTTGAGGTGGAAATTCAGGTGCGCGAGCGAACTGCGCCGGCCCGCCACGTGGATCAGGTCATTGGCGCGGCCGAAGAGCCGGAAGCGGCGCTCGTCCAGCAGCTCGAGCACGTCGGCCATGGGCGTGGGCTCGGGCATGAAGTCGCCGCTGAAGATGAAGCGCTCGGGCCCGCCGTCGGCCGAGGGCTCGGCATGCACGCGGATCTCGCCGAAGGTTTCCCAGATCTCGTTGTCGGTGGTGCGGCGCGTGGCGACCTGGCCCGACTCGGTGCTGCCGTAGATCTCGAGCAGCACGCCGCCCATCGCCTGCTCGGCCTGCTGCGCGAGCTGCGGGGACAACGGCGCGGTGGCCGACAGGATCAGGTCGACCGGCGGCAGCTCGATGCCCGAGAGCAGCAGCGTCTTGAGGTGGAACGGCGTGGTCACCAGCGCGCGCGGGCGCGGCACCGAGGCCAGCGTCTTCGCGACGTCGGCCGGGAAGAACGGCCGGCCGCTCTCGAAGGCCGCGCCGCCCAGCATCGCCAGCAGCACCGACGACTCCAGGCCGTAGCTGTGCTGCACCGGCACCGTGGCGACCAGGGTCAGGCCTTCGAGCGTCGGGCGCTCCAGCACCCGGCACAGGCGCTTGACGGCCACGGCCACGTCGCCCACCAGCGTGCGCCAGGTCTTGGCGTGCGGCTGGGGGACGCCGGTGGAGCCCGAAGTCAGCAGGCTCGCGGCGTGCATGCCCGCGTCGATGCGCGGCACGTCCACGGGAGCATCATCCGCGGGGCCGGCCAGTCCTTCGAGCAGCAGGCGCCCGATACCCGGCGTCTGAATGTGCGAGGCGTCGGTGTGCGCGAAAAGCGGCGAGCCGTGCGATTCGAGCAGCCGCGAGATCGTGTCGGGCCGCGCGTCGGGCGGCAGCATGCTCGCGCGGCCGCGCACCAGCGCCGCGCCGAGGCTCACCGCGAAGGCATAGCGGTCGCCGCAGAGATTGACGGCATCGCCCTCCGCGGGGAGCGTGGGAGCGAAGCGGGCCACGTCGGCCAGGAACTGGCGCGCGCTCACGGGAACGCCCGCGCGCCATGCAAGGGGTGCGTCGGGGTCGCGGTTCGCGAGCAGTGGCAGGAATCGGTTGTCGTCTGTCGTCACGCGGGCGGGGCCTGTGTCGAGGCCTGTTTCATTGGCCGCCGGGGCTGCTGTCAACCGACGACGTGCCATAGAACGCGCGCACCGCGTCCACGAGGCGCGTGCGTTCGAATTCGGGATGCAGCCGGTAGCGCACCAGGTGCTCGCCCACGAAGAGCAGCGTCACCATCACCGGCGACAGCACGTTGGCGAACAGCGACCAGTCGGAGAACGGCCGTGTCAGGTAGATGATGACCGAAGCCAGCACCATCACGGCGAAGAAGCCGGTCCAGATGCGCGTGAGCTGCGTGGTGTAGGAAAGCATGTGGCCGCGCAGCGGATGCACGCGCTGCGCGAACTGCGTGATCAGGGGCAGTCCCTTGCCGCGCAGCGTGGAGCCGAACCAGCCGCACAGCGCGCCGTTGATGGCCACGTGCTGCATCACGTACAGCCGGTTGGGGTCGCCCGCCTCGCCGAGGAAGACGAGCGAGAAGCCGCCGATGCCCACTGCAGCAGCAATGGCGACGCCCCAGCGGCCGAACCAGCTGCCGGCCAGGCCCATGGCTGCGAGCCACAGCGGACCGAGCAGCACGACCACCGCCCACGGCTGGGTCGCGTGGAACAGCGTCATCCAGTGGGAGAGGCCGGCATATGCGACCCCCACCACCAGCAGGAGCGCTATTCGCCATCGGGACATGGGATCAGGTGGCTACGCGATGCTGGGCCACGTGTGCCGCGAGCGTGCGCAGCGACTGGAAGATCTGCTGGTTGCGTTCGTCGTCGGAACGCAGCTGGAAGCCGTAGCGGCGCGAGACTTCGAGCGCCACTTCGAGGATGTCGATGGAGTCGAGGCCGAGACCTTCGCCGTACAGCGGTTCGGTCGGCACGATGTCCTCGGGAGCGACCTCGAGATTCAGCGCGTTCACGAGCAGCACGGCCAGCTCTTTTTCGATCGGCGACTGTTCGGAGGCGTCGCCGTTGGCGGGAATGGGGGGCTGGGCAGTCGATGACAAAAAAACCTCCTAAAACTTTTTCCTGAACCACCGTGCGGGCCGTGGATTATAGGAGTGCCGGTTGATTAGACTGCCCGCTTCCCATACGACGGAGCGCCCAATGGCCGACCCTCTTCTGATCGCACGGCACGACACCATCGAGTGCAACCTCCTGCCCGGCCTGGCCAACCGCCATGGCCTCATCACCGGCGCCACCGGCACCGGCAAGACCGTCACGCTGCAGACCATCGCGCAGAAGCTTTCCTCCATCGGCGTGCCGGTGTTCATGGCCGACGTCAAGGGCGACCTGACCGGCATCAGCCAGAAGGGCAGCATCGGCGACAAGCTGGCCGCCACGCTGAAGGAACGCGGCATCGAGCTGCCCGAGCCCGCCGCCTGCCCTGTCACGCTCTGGGACGTGTTCGGCGAACAGGGCCACCCGGTGCGCGCCACAGTCTCCGACATGGGCCCGCTGCTGCTGGGCCGCATGCTCGACGTGAACGAAACGCAGGCCGGCGTACTGAACCTGGTGTTCAAGATCGCCGACGACAACGGCCTGCTGCTGCTCGACCTGAAGGACCTGCGCGCGATGCTGCAGTACGTGGGCGAGAACGCGAGCCAGTTCACCACCCAGTACGGCAACATCAGCGCCGCCAGCGTGGGCGCCATCCAGCGCGGGCTGCTGCAGATCGAGACCCAGGGCGGCGACAAATTCTTTGGCGAGCCGATGCTCAACATCGCCGACTTCATGCAGACCGTCGGCGGCAAGGGCGTGGTCAACGTGCTCGCGGCCGACAAGCTCATGAATTCGCCGCGGCTGTACGCCACCTTCCTGCTGTGGATGCTGTCGGAGCTCTTCGAGCAGCTGCCCGAGGTCGGCGACCCCGAGCAGCCCAAGCTGGCCTTCTTCTTCGACGAGGCCCACCTGCTGTTCAACGAGGCGCCCAAGGCGCTGGTGGAGCGCATCGAGCTCGTGGTGCGGCTGGTGCGCTCCAAGGGCGTGGGCGTGTATTTCGTTACGCAGAACCCGCTGGACATTCCCGACACCGTGCTGGCCCAGCTCGGCAACCGCGTGCAGCACGCGCTGCGCGCCTTCACCCCGCGCGACCAGAAGGCCGTGAAGGCGGCCGCCAGCACCATGCGCCAGAAGCCGGGCCTGGACATCGAGACCGCCATCACCGAACTCGCGGTCGGCGAGGCGCTGGTGAGCCTGCTCGACGAAAAGGGCCGCCCCAGCGTGACCGAGCGCGTGTTCGTGCTGCCGCCGGCCAGCCAGCTCGGCCCGATCACGCCCGAGCAACGCAAGGCGCTGATCGACGGCTCGCTGGTCGCGGGCATCTACGAGAAGTCGGTGGACCGCGAATCGGCCTACGAAAAGCTAAAGGGCCGTGCCGAAAGCGCGCCAGACGCCCCTGCCCCTACCGCGCCGGGCGCCGCCAAGGGCACCGCCGAATCCTCGGGTTCGGGCATGGGCGGCATGCTCAACGACATGCTCTTCGGCACCACCGGCCCGCGCGGCGCCAAGCACGACGGGCTAGTGCAGACCATGGCCAAGTCGGCGGTGCGCACCATGGGCACCTCGGTGGGCAAGGAGATCCTGCGCGGCGTGCTGGGCGGGATCTTCGGCAGCAAGAAGCGCTGAGAGCCCAGGAACCGGCCCGCCTGACTGCTGCCTACCAGCGCAGCAGGCGCGGCCCCAGCAGCGCCCCCACCAGCACGGGCACCGCGATCCCGCTCACGTACCACACGGCGAGGAACGGCGCGGTCAGTTCCATGCAGTGCAGCGCATAGACCGAAGCCCCCACGCCACCTGCCAGCGCGCCGGCCGCCGCGCCCGCCAGCGCGGGCCGCGTGGGCGCCATGCCCTTGAGCGCGACCAGGGCGGCCGCGAACACCGGCAGCGCCATTAGCCCGATGCTCGCCGCGCAGATGCGCCACGACTGTCCCATCAGCGCCGGCATGCGATCGTCGGCCGGCATGGTGAACCAGGCTATCGCCGCCAGCAGCCACACCCCGAGCACCGGCAGCACCGCGCCCATCCAGGCATGCCGGGGCTTCACGCCCGGCCGCGCGAGCCGTTCGGCGGCCACGAAGCCGGCGGCCGCGATGCACAGCGGAAACAGCACCTTGACCCAGAACATCGGCCAGAACATGGCCTGCACGATGTCGTGCCGCACGCCGTAGCCGGCGAGCAGGATCGCGAACGAGAACGGAAGCCCCAGCAGCACCGCCAGCCAGATGCGCGAACTGGCGCGCCGGCGCGAGACGGCCACCTCGCCGTTGGCCAGCATCGAGACGAGGTCGTCGGTCTTCATGCCGCAGCCCCCCAGCCATGTCCGAAGCGGGCGGCCAGCGCCTTCAGCCCCCGGTGGATGCCGACCTTGACGGCCGACTCCGACATGCCGGTCAGGCTCGCGGTCTCGGCCACCGAGCGGCCCTCGATCTTGACGTGCACGATCGGCAGGCGCTGGCGATCCGGCAGGGTCTCGAGCAGGCCGCCGAGGTCGCGCTTCGCGTCACTGGCCTCCTGCGCCGATTCGGCGAACACGGCCAGGTCGTCGTCCAGCGGCTCATGCAAATCTTCGCGGGCCGACTTGGCGCGCAGCAGATCGATCATCTTGTAGCGCGCGATGGCGTGCACCCAGGCCGTCAGCGGCTGGTCGCTCTGGTAGGTGTGGCGCTGGTTGTGCATGGCGAGCAGGCATTCCTGGACGAGGTCTTCCACTTCATCGGGCCAGCCAAAGAGGCGCTTGCCCAGAAAGGCGCGCAAATGCGCGCTGAGCTGCTGCAGGAAGTCGCGGTAGGCCTTCGCGTCGCCGTCGAGGCCGCGGAGGAACAGGCCGCGCAGCGCCGCTTCCACGTCGCCGGGGTTCTTCCTGCTGCCTACGGTGTTTCGTTCCATCGGGCTGGCTGGTTACAGCCTTGTCGAAAAAGTTCCGGCCGATTGTGCCGGGGCCGGCGGCGCCGGCAGGGGCTGCTTCAGGGTTGCTTCAAGCACTGCTGGATGATCGGGCCGATTCGCGCCCCGACCTTTTCCTGGTCCTGCAGGTCGGCCACGGAGGTGTCCTTCATGACGCTGTCGGCCGCGCAGGTGCACAGCTTCTTACGCTCTTCCTCCGACTTGTTCCCGCGCTCGCCCGCGCTCTTGACGCAGCTGCCGATGAAGCTCTCCCGGAAACTGGCCCTGAAGGCGGTATCGAAGCCTTCGGAGAAACCCTCCTTGGCCTTGTCGCAGCCGCTCAGGCCGAGCAGGCCCAGGGCGAGAAATACACAGGGAAGCACACGCATCGTTCTTTCCTCCATCGCATCCGGTCCATCCGCCGTCCCCGCGCATTGTTCCCCATTCGCGCCGCGGCTCGCGCGTGGCCCGTTGCTTGCAAGCCGCACGCCTGATCGGTACATTGCATTTTTTGAGGGCCACCAATGTCTGCTGACAGCACAACGATCCCTTCCGTCCCCGGCGGCGCCACCGGCGCGATGCCCCTCCCCCCGCTGCACCCCTCCACGTCGACCGGCCACATCCGGCTGACCTCGCACGCCGGCGGCTTCGGCGCGCTGCCCATCCGCTGGGGCGCAGCCACGGCAGCCGAGCGGGGGCCGGTGGTCGGCACCACCACCAAGCGGGCGCACCGCAACGTGATCGGCACGCACAGCGGCTCCTACAGCGTCTACCGGGCGCTCGCGGTGGCGGCCGGCGCGCTCAAGCGCGAGCACAAGGCCGACCTGACCAACACCGCGCCTACCGACACGATCGGCCCCTATCCGCAATGGAGCGAGCCGGGGCGCATCGTGTCGCTGGACCCCTGGGGCGCGCAGGTGGCCGAGGTGTTCGCCACCGAACTGGCGGCGGGCTACGACATCCGCCCGACCATCGCGATCACCAAGGCGCACGTGATCCTGCCGGAGGTGATCGAGGCGCTGCAGAAGGGCCGCCTCAAGGCCGACGGCAAGTTCCTCACCGCAGGCGGCGCCGCGATGGTGACCAAGGCCGCCATCGAGCCCGTGTGGTACCTGCCCGAGGTGGCGCGCCGCTTCGGCTGCTCCGAGACCGACCTGCGCCGCACGCTCTTCGAGGAAACCGGCGGCATGTACCCCGAGCTGGTCACGCGCTCCGACCTCGAGGTGTTCCTGCCGCCCATCGGCGGGCAGACGCTCTACGTCTTCGGCAACCCGCGCGACCTGGCCAACCCCGAGGTCGAGCTCACCGCGCGCATCCACGACGAGTGCAACGGCTCGGACGTGTTCGGCTCCGACATCTGCACCTGCCGCCCCTACCTGACGCACGCGATCGAGGAATGCATCCAGGGCGCGCAGCGCGGCGGCGTCGGGCTCATCGCCTATTCGCGCAAGGAAGGCCGCGCGCTGGGCGAGGTGACCAAGTTCCTGGTCTACAACGCACGCAAGCGCCAGGTGGGCGGCGACACGGCCGACCAGTATTTCGCGCGCACCGAGTGCGTGGCCGGCGTGCAGGACATGCGCTTCCAGGAGCTGATGCCCGACGTCTTCCACTGGCTCGGCATCAAAAAAATCCATCGGCTCGTGTCGATGAGCAACCTGAAATTCGACGCGATCACCGGCTCGGGCATCGAGATCGGCGAGCGCGTGAACATTCCCGACGAACTGATCCCTGCGGACGCCCGCGTCGAGATGGACGCCAAGATGGCGGCGGGCTATTTCACGCCCGGCCCGGTGCCGGACGCCGAGGAACTCAAGAAGGCCAAGGGCCGGGGATTGAGCGAATGAGCAAGAACAGCAACAGCAGCAACGACGACCCCAACCTGCCGGTCGACGGCTCCGGCAGCCTGCCGCCCGGCGGCGCGGGCGAGGTCGATCCGTCCATCGAATTCAACGCCGACACCGCCCACCCGTCGGGCGCGGCCACGCTGCTGCGCACCACCGCGGCCATCCGCCAGCGCGCGAACGCCCTGCTGGCGCGCGCGCGGCGCGGCGAATCGCAGTGGTTCCGCATCGGCGGCGACGACGCGCTCGAGGACGCGGCGCGCACCGTGGCCGAGGTCACGCGCGAGCGCTATCCGTGGGACACCATCCCGTATCACAGCCGCTGGCGCCACTTCGAGGCCGGCGGCGTGAACCGGGTCGAGGAACTCGACAGGCTGCTCGGCAAGGTCGACGCACGCCAGCGCGCCAGCGCGCACATCGACCTGGTGCTGGTGAGCGTGCTGCTCGACGCCGGTGCCGGCGCCGGCTGGCACTACACCGAATCGGCCACCGGCCAGCGCTTCACGCGCTCCGAGGGGCTGGGCGTGGCGAGCTTCCACGCGTTCACGAGCGGCCTCTTCTCGTCCGACCCCGACCGGCCTTTCCAGGTCGATGCGGCCGGCCTGCGCGGCCTGGTCACCGAGCGGCTGGGCGACGCTTTCCAGGTGAGCGAGGTCAATCCGCTGGTCGGCCTCGCGGGCCGCGCTGTGCTGCTGCGCCGGCTCGGCGAGGCGATGAGCGAGCAGCCCGAGACCTTCGGCGACGAAGGCCGGCCCGCCGGCATGTTCGATGCACTGGTGGCGCCTTTCGGCGCGGCCACGCCGCCCACCGCCGAGATCACGGCGCACCAGATCCTTTCGCTGCTGCTGGAGACGCTCTCGCGCATCTGGCCGGCGGCCAACGCGGTCGACAGCATCGCGGCCGACGGCAGCGACAGTCCGGGCGGCATTGGCTCGGGCGACCCGGCGCTGGCGCTCGGCGACTGCTGGCGCCACAGCGCCGTGCGCGGCCCCGGCCTCACCAATGGCTGGATGCCCTTTCACAAGCTCTCGCAGTGGCTCACGTACTCGCTGCTCGAACCCTTCGAGTGGGCCGGCGTGAAGGTGCGCCATCTCGACGCGCTCACCGCCCTGCCCGAGTACCGCAACGGCGGCCTGCTGATCGACAGCGGCGTGATCGTGCCGAAGGACCCGGCCTTCCTCTCCCGCAACTGGAAGGTGGGCGACGAATTCATCGTCGAATGGCGCGCGCTCACCGTGGCGCTGCTCGACGAGGTGGCGCCGCGCGTACGCAAGGTGCTCGACCGCACCGAGGAGGAGCTTCCGCTGGCCTGCGTGCTCGAAGGCGGCACCTGGGCGGCGGGCCGCGCGCTGGCACAGCGCTTGCGTGACGGTGCTCCGCCCCTGCTGATCGAGAGCGACGGCACCGTCTTTTAGACTCTCGGGTTCCCTGTCTTTCAGCAACGCCACAAAGAACTCCAATGAGCAGCAACGTCCACCTCCTCGACCACCCCCTCATCCAGCACAAGCTCACGCTGATGCGCCGCAAGGATGCGTCCACCAACAGCTTCCGCCGACTGCTGAACGAAATCAGCATGCTGATGGCCTATGAGGTCACGCGCGACATGCCGATGCAGGACATCGAGGTCGAGACCCCGCTCGAAACGATGCAGGCCAAGGTCATCGACGGCAAGAAACTGGTGCTGGTGTCCATCCTGCGCGCCGGCACGGGCATCCTGGACGGCATGCTCACCGTGGTGCCAGGCGCGCGCGTCGGCCATATCGGCCTGTACCGCGACCCCAAGACGCTGACGGCCGTGGAGTACTACTTCAAGATGCCCGGCGAGATGGAGAACCGCGACGTGATCGTGGTCGACCCGATGCTGGCCACCGGCAACTCGGCCGTGGCGGCGGTCGAGCGGCTGAAGGAGCTCAACCCCAAGTCGATCAAGTTCGTCTGCCTGCTGACTTGCCCCGAGGGCGTGGCGACGATGCAGAAGGCGCACCCGGACGTGGCGATCTACACCGCAGCGATCGACCGCGAGCTGAACAGCCACGGGTACATCCTTCCCGGTCTGGGCGACGCGGGCGACCGGATCTTCGGCACCAAATAAGGCTCGCTCCCAGGCTGCGCGCACTTCGTGTCGCTTCGCCACCCCCCTAGCGGGGGCAACACCTGCGGCCCGGCAAAACCGGTTCCGCGGTGTTCCTGGAAGAGAGGCGCACCGTTGCAAGCCAAGAATTTTTATCACCGAGGAGAAGTACCGTGACCGCACGCCGTCAATTGATCATCCGTTCCGTCGCCGTTGCCGCAGCGCTTGCCGCGGTTGGCGCCCCGGGCCTCGCACTCGCGCAGGCCAAGCTGAAGGTGGCGGCGGTGTACACCGTGCCCTTCGAGCAGCAATGGGTGGGCCGCATCCACAAAGCGCTGAAGGCGGCCGAGGCGCGCGGGGAGATCGAGTACAAGGCCACCGAGAACGTGAGCAACGCCGACTATGAGCGCGTGATGCGCGAGTACGCCACCGGCGGCAACCAGCTGATCCTGGGCGAGGTGTTCGGCGTGGAGGCCGCGGCGCGCAAGGTGGCGAAGGACTTCCCCAAGGTCGCCTTCCTGATGGGTTCGTCGCTCAAGCCGCAGGCGCCCAACTTCAGCGTGTTCGACAACTACATCCAGGAGCCCGCCTACCTCAGCGGCATGGTGGCCGGCGGCATGACGAAGAGCAACCGCATCGGCATGGTCGGCGGCTTCCCCATTCCCGAGGTCAACCGCCTGATGAACGCCTTCATGGCCGGCGCGAAGGACACGAACCCGAAGGTGGAATTCAGCGTGAGCTTCATCAACAGCTGGTTCGACCCGCCGAAGGCCAAGGAAGCGGCCTTCGCCATGATCGACAAGGGTGCCGACGTGATGTACGCGGAGCGTTTCGGAGTCTCGGATGCCGCCAAGGAAAAGGGCAAGCTCGCCATCGGCAACGTGATCGACACCCAGAGCCAGTACCCCGACACGGTGGTGGCATCGGCCCTGTGGAACTTCGAGCCGGCCGCCGACCGAGCGATCAAGCTCGTGAAGGAAGGCAAGTTCGCCGCCGAGGACTACGGCGTTTACGCGCAGATGAAATACAAGGGCTCCGAACTCGCGCCGCTGGGCACCTTCGAGAAGAAGGTTCCGGCCGACATCGTCGCGAAGGTGAAGGCCAAGCAAGCCGACATCCTCTCGGGCAAGTTCACCGTGAAAGTGGACGACTCGCAGCCGAAGTCCACCGCAAAATGAAGTACACCCCCAGGCTGCGCGCACTTCGTGTCGCTTCTCCTACCCCCTTGCAGGGGGCAACACCTGCGGCCCGGCAAAGCCGGTTCCGCGGTGTTCCCCGAACAGTCAGAGGCGTTCTTGCCGCCGCGGTACTCGGTATTTCGCTGATCGGCTGTGTGGGTGTCTACAAGGGCGGCGCCGTCGCCATCAACAGCAGCACCCGGCTCGACGATACGCCGCGCATCGCGGTGCTGTCGGCCTTCGAGCCGGAGCTGAAACTGCTGCTCACGCGCCTGCAGGGGCCGGCGAAGCACAGTGTGAACGGGGTGGAGTTCACCACCGGCACGCTCGAAGGCAAGCCGGTCGTGCTGTTCCTCTCGGGCATCAGCATGACCAACGCCACGATGAACACGCAGCTGGTGCTCAACCGCTTTCGCGTGACCAACATCGTGTTCAGCGGCATCGCCGGTGGCGTGAACCCGTCGCTGCACGTGGGCGACGTCACCGTGCCGGCGCAATGGGGCCAGTACCTCGAGGTGCTGATGGCTCGCGAAACCGCGCCCGGCAAGTACAGCGCGCCACCCTTCATCACCGACGCCACGCTGCCCAACTTCGGCATGATGTTCCCGCGCCCGGTCGAGGTGCGCTCGGCGGCGCACCCCGAGATCCAGCGCAAGTTCTGGTTCGAGGCCGACCCGAAGATGCTGGAGGTGGCACGCAGCATCCGCAACGTCGACCTCGCCAATTGCAGCGCAGGCAAGTGCCTGCCGCGCAAGCCGCAGCTGGTGGTGGGCGGCAATGGCGTCTCGGGCCAGGCCTTCATGGACAACAAGGCCTACCGCGAATACACCTACAAGACCTTCCAGGCCAACGTGCTCGACATGGAGACCGCCGCCGTGGGCATGGTCGCCTACAGCAACGGCGTGCCCTTCATCGCCTTCCGCTCGCTCAGCGACCTCGCGGGCGGCGGCGACGGCGAGAACGAGATGGGCACCTTCATGGGCATCGCGGCGGACAACTCCGCCAAGGTCATGCTGGCCTTCCTGGCCGCGTGGAAGTGACGGCACCTGCGTCGCCGCTCCCTCCGGCGGGGGGAGCAAGTGCCACCGTCCTGCGCCTGCAGGGCATCACCAAGCGCTTCGGCAGCCTCGTCGCCAACGACGCGGTCTCGCTCGACCTGAAGTCCGGCGAAGTGCTCGCGCTGCTCGGCGAGAACGGCGCGGGTAAATCCACGCTGATGTCCATTCTTTTCGGCCACTACGTCGCCGACGAGGGCGGCATCGAGGTCTTCGGCGCGCCGCTGCCGCCGGGCAACCCCAAGGCGGCGCTGGCGGCCGGCGTGGGCATGGTGCACCAGCACTTCACGCTGGCCGACAACCTGAGCGTGCTCGACAACGTGATGATGGGCACCGAGCCGCTGTGGCGCCCGGTGTCGCGCCGCGCCGCCGCGCGCGAGCGGCTGCTCGACGTGGCGAGGCGCTTCGGCCTGCCGGTGCAGCCCGACGCGCTGGTAGGAAGCCTCTCGGTCGGCGAGCGCCAGCGCGTGGAGATTCTCAAGGCGCTGTACCGCAGAGCGCGCATCCTCATCCTCGACGAGCCCACCGCCGTGCTCACGCCGCAGGAGAGCGAGGCGCTCTTCGCCACGCTCGCGCAGATGGTGGCGCAGGGGTTGTCGGTGATCTTCATCAGCCACAAGCTCGACGAGGTGCTGCGCGTGTCGCACCGCATCGCCGTGCTGCGCGGCGGCAAGCTGGTGGCCGAGGCACGCACGGCCGACACCACGCAGGCGCAGCTCGCGCTGTGGATGGTCGGGCACGCGGTCGAAGCGCCGCAGCGCCGGCCCGCGAAATCGGTGGGCGATGCCGTCTGCGTGCTCGACCACGTGAGCACCACGGCCTCCGCCAAGGGCGACGGACGCGACCGGCTGCGCGAGGTATCGCTGACGCTGCGCGCGGGCGAGATCACCGCCATCGCCGGCGTCTCGGGCAACGGACAGGTCGCGCTGGCCGAGCTGCTCTGCGGCACGCGCCGCGCGACCTCGGGCACGGCGCAGCTGATGGGCCGAGCGTTGCCGCCCTCGCCTGCCCGGCTGGTGCAGCGCGGCGTCGCGCGCATCCCCGAAGACCGGCATGCGGTCGGCGTGGTCGGCGACCTGCCGGTATGGGAGAACGCGGTGTCGGAGCGGCTGCGCAGCCCCGTGTTCTCGCGCTGGTCGTGGATCGTGAAACGCGCCGCCGCCCGCCTCCATGCGCGGCGCATCGAAAAGGCCTTCGACGTGCGCGGTGCCGGCCTCATGGCGCCGGCTCGCTCGCTCTCGGGCGGGAACATGCAGAAACTGATTCTTGGACGCGCCCTGCTGGCGCCCGAACAACCCGAGCCCGATGCCGGCCAGGACAAGGCCGACAGGAAGCACCCCAACCGAGCCCCGCGCCTGATCGTCGCCCACCAGCCCACCTGGGGCCTGGACATCGGCGCTGTCGCCTACGTGCAGCAGCAGCTGATCGCCGCGCGCGACGCAGGCGCCGCCGTGCTGGTGATTTCCGACGACCTCGACGAAGTACTCGCGCTGGGCGACCGTGTGGCCGTGATGCACGGCGGCCGCCTGGGCGAAGCGCGCCCGGCCTCGGCCTGGACGCGCGAGGCGATCGGGCTGGCCATGGCCGGTGCGACAGCAGCTCCCGCCAAGGGAGCCCCGTCATGATGCGGCTCGAACGACGCCACGAAACCTCGCGCACGGCGCTGGTGCTCGCCCCCATTGGCGCGATCGTCTTCACGATGGCGATCAGCGCGCTGCTGGTGCGGTGGGCCGGCGCGCCGGTCGGCCGCACCTACGCGCTGCTGCTGCAGGGCGGCTTCGGCTCGGTGTTCGCGTGGAGCGAGACGCTGACGCGCGCGATCCCGCTGATCCTTACCGGGCTGGCGGCCACCGTCGCTTTCAAGGCGCGGCTCTTCAACATCGGCGCCGAGGGGCAGCTCTACGCGGGCGCGCTGGCTGCCGTGGCAGTGGGCGGCATGCACGGCGGCACCGGCTTCGAGCTGTCGCCGTGGCTGCTGTTTCCCTTGATGATGCTGGCCGCCGCCATCGCGGGCGCGCTGATGCTGCTGGGCCCGGCGCTCATGAAGAACAGGCTGGGCGTGGACGAGGTCGTGACCACGCTGCTGATCAACTTCATCGTGCTGCTGGGCGTGTCGGCGCTGCTCGACGGGCCGATGAAGGACCCGAGCGCCATGGGCTGGCCGCAGAGCGTGTCGCTGCAGTCCGACCTGGAGCTCGGCAAGCTCGTCGCGCAGACGCGGGTGCACACCGGCCTGCTGTGGGCGGTGTCGCTGGCGGTGATGGTGTGGGCCATCTTCAAGTACACGGTGCTGGGCTTCGACATCCGCGCCGTGGGCGCGAACGCGCGCGCCGCCGCCTTCGCGGGGGTGCCGGTGACGCGCACGGTGGTGATGGTGGCGCTGCTCTCGGGTGCGCTGGCCGGGCTGGCGGGCGCCATAGAGGTGGCGGGCCGCACCAGCTACGTCACGCTCGACATGTCACCGGGCTATGGCTACACCGGCATCGTCATCGCGATGCTGGCGGGGCTGCATCCGCTGGGCGTGATCGCAGCCGCCGTGTTCGTGGCGGGCGTGCTGGTCGGCGCCGACACCATGAGCCGCGCGGTGGGCGTGCCGACCTACATCGCCGACGTGATCGTCGCGGCCTCGCTGATCGCGGTGCTGGTGGCGACGCTGCTCACGCAGTACCGGGTGAGGATGTCGAAATGAGCGACCTCCTCGACATTCTTTCCAACGCCGCCTTCTGGGTCGCGGTGCTGCGCATCGCCACGCCGCTCATCCTCGGCACGCTCGGCGTGCTGCTGTGCGAGCGTGCGGGGGTGCTCAACCTCGGCATCGAGGGGATCATGGTCGCGGGCGCCTTCACCGGCTGGCTCGCGGTGTATGCCGGCGCACCGCTGTGGGTGGGCGTGGGCGTGGCCGCGCTCGCGGGCATGGTGTTCGGGCTGCTGCACGCCTTCCTGACCGTGGGGCTGGCGCTATCGCAGCACGTCTCGGGGCTGGGCATCACGCTGCTGGCGACCGCGCTGAGCTACTTCGGCTATCGCGTGAGCTTTCCGAAGGTGAACACGCCGCCCACCATCACGCCCTTCGCGCCGATGGACTGGCTGCCCATCCCGATCCTGAACGCACAGACCGCGCTCACCCTGTTCGCGCTGCTGCTGGTGCCGGTGGTGGGCTGGGTGCTGTACCGCACGCCGCTGGGCCTGGCGCTTCGCATGGCCGGCGAGAACCCGCAGGCAGCCGAAAGCCAGGGCGTCTCGGTCGCGGCCACGCGCACCGGCGCCATCGTCGCGGGCTCGGCGCTGATGGGCATGGCCGGCTCCTTCCTCACGCTGTCGGCCTTCAACGCCTTCTTCTTCAACATGGTGAACGGGCGCGGCTGGATCTGCGTGGCGCTGGTGGTGTTCGCCTCGTGGCGGCCGGGCAAGGCCCTGCTGGGCGCGCTGCTGTTCGCCTTCTTCGATGCGCTCCAGCTGCGGCTGCAACAATCCGGCGACGCCGTGCTGCCATACCAGATCTACCTGATGCTGCCCTACCTGCTGTCGATCCTGGCGCTGGTGCTGGTGGCACGCAAGGCGAGCTACCCGCAGGCGCTGATGAAACCGTACCGCAAGGGGGAACGCTGATGACCACGAGGACCGCCAACGCCGCTCGAAGGGCCCTGCTCTCGGCATTGCTGGCCATGCTCGCAATGGGCAGCAACGGCGCCCGCGCGCTCGGCATGAACTACGGCTACGAGGCTTTCAGCACGGCCGACGCCGTGACCTGGGTGCAGATGTGCGGCACCTGGGGCAAGGACCACCAGGGCACCTACCGCGTGGTGCACGCCGAGCAGTACGCCCAGTCGTTCCTCTACGTGCAGTGGATGAGCCGCGACGCCAACGGCAGCCTGCGCGCCGAGCACACGGTGGCAATTGCAGAACTCGACAACGACCACGCGGAGATCTCGCTGTCCGACCTCACCTGCCGCGCCACGCCGCGCGGCATCGTCGTCACGGCAAAGGCCGATTCGGGGCACGACGAGAAGCTGCGCCGCGTGACCATCGAGGTCGGGCCTGCGCCAGGGCAGTACCGGTACCGGGCGCAGAACACGCGCTGAGACGCTGGCATCCGGGCGGTGAGGTGAACACGGCACTCCATCTGGACACGACGAACGGCTGTCTCTCGGCGGCCGGCGTCGTTGCCTGCGCCGAGACCCGCGCCGACAGCCTGCCAGACTCTTTCGCACGGACGGCCCAGGCCGTGCTTGTCGAAGGCCAGCTCGTCGATTGCGTCTTCGCACGCGCAACCACGACATCCGGCGACATGGCCGTGCAGCTCATGTTGCGTTTCGAAGAACTGCTGTTGGTCAGCTGCTCCCTCACTCTCACGACGCCCGCCCTGCGCAAGCTCGAGGACGCCGACTTCTACGGCAGCGTAGGCCAGCGCTATCGCTTCCACGAGCGCTGGCTGGCCTCCATGGGCGTTTCCCGCAACCCGGCGGCATTCCCCTGGGGCCGTACCGGCGTCGCCCGCGACCGCAGCGACAACGTGTACATCTACATCCACAACCGGAACAACCGCTGGGCTCTCCGATAGCCTCGCGAGGAACAGGAAAAGGCCCCCACGATGCTCGACCTCCTCATCACCAACGCCACCCTCCCCGACGGCCGCACCGGCATGTCGGTCGCCGTGCAGGGCGGACGCATCGCCGAAATCACTCAGGGCATGGATGCGCCGGCACACGAAACGCTCGACGCGCAGGGACTGCTGCTCGCGCCCCACTTCGTCGACCCTCATTTCCACATGGACGCCACGCTGAGCTACGGCCTGCCGCGCGTCAACCAGAGCGGCACGCTGCTCGAGGGCATCGCGCTGTGGGGCGAACTCAAGCCGCTGCTGACGGCAGACGCACTGATCGAGCGCGCACTGGCGTACTGCGACTGGGCGGTGGCCAAGGGATTGCTGGCCGTGCGCTCGCACGTGGACACCAGCGACCCAAGCCTGCTGGCAGTCGATGCGCTGCTGGAGGTCAAGCGCAAGGTTGCGCCGTATCTCGACCTGCAGTTGGTCGCCTTTCCGCAGGACGGCGTGCTGCGCTCGCCCGGCGGCGTCGAGAACCTGGAGCGCGCGCTCGACAAGGGCGTGGACGTGGTCGGCGGCATTCCGCATTTCGAGCGCACCATGGCCGAGGGCGCGGCGAGCGTGAAGCTGTTGTGCGAGATCGCCGCGGCGCGCGGCAAGCTGGTCGACATGCACTGCGACGAGTCGGACGACCCGCTTTCGCGCCACATCGAGACGCTGGCCTTCGAAACCCAGCGCCTCGCTCTGCAGGGCCGCGTGACGGGCTCGCACTGCACCTCGATGCACTCGATGGACAACTACTACGTGAGCAAGCTGCTGCCGCTGATCGCGCAGAGCGGCGTGTCGGTGGTGTCCAACCCGCTCATCAACATCACTCTGCAGGGCCGCCACGACACCTACCCCAAGCGCCGCGGCATGACGCGCGTGCCCGAACTCATGGCGGCCGGCGTGAACGTCGCCTTCGGCCACGACTGCGTGATGGACCCCTGGTACGGCATGGGCTCGGGCGACATGCTCGAGGTGGCGCACATGGGCCTGCACGTGGCGCAGATGACGAGCCAGGACGGCATCCGCCAGTGCTTCGAGGCGGTGACGACCAACGCGGCGCGTGTGATGCACCTTGAGAACTACGGCCTCGAGGCCGGTTGCGACGCGAGCTTCGTGCTGCTGCAGGCGCGCGACGCGGTCGAGGCGATACGCCTGCGCGCCGCGCGGCTCAAGGTGTTCCGCAAGGGCCGCCTGCTGGCCGAGACGCCGGCCGCCACGGCCAGCCTGCACCTTCCGGGCCGGGGCGCCTCGACGAGCTGGATGGCGCCGAAGCACGCCGGTTGAACCCCAGGGCCAGCCCTGCTACAGGGCCGGCGCGCGAAAATCCTGCCCTCATCGGTCCACCGGGAACCTTTTCATGAAGCGTCTTGCACGGATCTGCGCGACCTGGCTGCTGGCGCTGGCGTTCGCGCCGGCCAACGCGCAGCAGCCCGGCGGCGAAACGGCCGCGCCGCCCGCAGGGGTGCGCCTGCTGGCAGACCAGCCCTACGGCCCCGATCCGCGCCAGCGCATGGACGTCTACCTGCCGCCGAAGGCGCAGCAAGGCGCGCCGGTGCTCGTGATGGTCCACGGCGGGGCCTGGATGTTCGGCGACAAGGCAGCCGCATCCGTGGTTAACCGGAAGATCGCGCACTGGGTGCGCGAGCAGGGCTTCATCCTCGTTTCGGTGAGCTACCGCTTCGTGCCGCAGGTCGACGTGATGCAGCAGGCGCAGGACGTGGCGCGTGCCGTCGCCACAGCGCAGGCGAATGCACCGTCGTGGGGCGGCGACGCCGGCCGCTTCGTGCTCATGGGCCATTCGGCTGGCGCGCACCTCGTCGCCCTGCTCAGCGCATCGCCTTCCATCGCGCGGCAGCAAGGCGCCCGCCCCTGGCTCGGCACCGTGGCGCTCGACAGCGCGGCGCTGGACACGGCCGCGCTGATGCAGCGCCGGCACATGCCCTTCTACGACCGCGTTTTCGGCAGCGACCCCGCCTTCTGGCGCAGCGTGTCGCCCTCCGACGCGCTCGCACCTGGCGCGCCGCCGATGCTGCTGGTGTGCTCCACGCAGCGCCGCGACGGCTCGTGCACACAGGCGCGGCAGTTCGCGGCACGCATCGGGGCAACGGGTGGCCGTGCGGAGGTGGTGCCGGAAGATCTTTCGCACGCGCAGATCAACGACGAACTGGGGCAGCCCGGCGCATACACCTCGGCGGTGGATGCCTTCGTCCGCTCGCTGACCGGGACGCCCGGCCGGAGCTAGGCCAGCTGCCGCGCGAGCGTCGTCAGCGCCTCGCCGACAGGCTGCTCGACCTTCAGCGAAAGCAGCGCATCGGCCCGCGTGCGCCCCAGGTTCACGGCCGCCACCGGCTTGCCTGCCGCGGCGGCCGCCTGCACGAAGCGGAAGCCCGAATAGACCATCAGCGAAGAGCCGGCCACGAGCACCGCATCGGCCTGCTCCAGCGCGGCGAAGGCGGCTGCGACGCGCTCCTTCGGCACGCTCTCTCCGAAGAACACCACGTCGGGCTTGAGCAGGCCACCGCAGTGCGGGCAGGCGGGCACGTCGAAAGTGGAGAAATCGCGGCCTTCGAGGTCGGCGTCGCCGTCGGGTGCGGCGCGGGCTTCCAGCTCGGCCCAGCGCGGGTTGCGCCGCCGCAGTTCGAGCTGCAGTTCGGAGCGCGGCGTGCGCCGCTCGCAGCCCATGCAGCGCACGGTGTCGATGCGCCCGTGCAGGTCGACGGTGCCGCGGCTGCCGGCCGCATCGTGCAGGCCGTCGACGTTCTGCGTGAGGAGCAGGCCGACGCGCCCCGCGTCGCCCAGCTTCGCCAGCGCGCGGTGCGCGGCGCCGGGCCGTGCGCCCGCCATGGTCGGCCAGCCGATCAGGCTGCGCGCCCAGTAGCGCTTGCGCGTGGATTCCTCGCCCATGAAGGCCTGGTAGGTGACGGGCGACGGGCGCTTCCACTCGCCGTCGAGGTCGCGGTAGTCGGGAATGCCCGATTCGGTGCTGCAGCCTGCGCCGGTGAGCACGAAGAGCTTGCGGTGGCGCGTGGCGAAGTCGGCCAGCGCGGCGGAATTGGCGTCCATGCGGGCGAGCATACGTGGGCGCGCCGTGGGCCGCTCGCGCCGGGGATTGGCGGCAGCCGGCATTGCGTACGGCAGCCTGCGTTCCTAGGATGGCGGTCTTTCCCTCGAAGGAGCCAGTTCGCATGATGAAAGTACAGGGCGCCTGCCATTGCGGCCGGATCAGCTACGAAGCCGAGGTCGATCCCGAGAAGGTCGGGCTGTGCAACTGCACCGACTGCCAGGTGCTCTCGGGCACGGCGTATCGCGTGTCGGTGACGGTGCCCGCCGCCGGCTTCAGGCTGCTGAGCGGCAAGCCCCGCGGCTACGTGAAGACGGCCGACAGCGGCGTGCTGCGCCGGCAGAGCTTCTGCGAGAACTGCGGTACGCCGGTCTGGGCCAGCGCCGACAGCGACACGCCTCCCAGCTACACGCTTCGCATCGGCCCGCTGGCGCAGCGCGCACTGCTGGCCCCGCGCCGCCGGATATGGTGCCGCTCGGCGCTGGCGTGGTCCGAGAACCTGAGCGGGCTGCCTGCGGCGGACGCGGAACCCGCGCCATCGGCCTGACAAGCTCCAAGGGTCAGGCCCGGCCCTCGCCGAGGTCGCACCACATGTGCACCTTTCCAAGCAAGGCACCACCGAGCGCAATGGCCATCGGCTCGACGCCGAAGCTGCGGAAGCCGCAGTCCTCGTAGAGTTTCTGCGCGGCTTCGTTGCCCTCGGTGACCGTGAGTTGCACCACCCGCAGGCCGGCGCGCGCCCGCGCGTGGTCGAGCAAGGCCAGCACCAGCCGGCGGCCGAAGCCCACACGTCGCGCAGAGGCCTTCACCGACATGCCGAACAGCGTGGCCTTGTGGCTGGCTCGCTCGCGCGTCTCGAAGCTCAGGCCAGCCGCGCCGACCAGCGCGCCGCTGTCGTCGAATGCGCCGTAGACCACGCTGTCGCCGCTCGCACCATCTGCGGCCCCGAGGCGCTCCATCCACCAGCTCAGCGGCAAGGCGGCACGCTCCTCCACCGTGGAGGTGAAGGCGCTGGGGTGCCTGGCGTAGGCGTCGAGCATCACGGCGCGATAGGCCTCGGCGTCGGCCGCGCTCAGGCGGCGGACGACGTTGCGATCGCGCGGCAATGCCTCAGAAGCGGACACAGACGGCCTGCCTCTCCTGCAGCACGGCTTCCTGCGCGAACCTCTGGCGGTACGCGCCGATGATGGCGGCGATGGCGGCGTCGTCCTTCTCGCTGCGCGCATGCAGCAGCACGAGCAGCTTGGAGCGCTCGCGCACCACCTCGCCCGACACGCCGCGCCACTGGCCCGCCGCATCGATCACCGTCAGGCCCTGCGGGAACGCGGGTGTCACGGTGCCGTCGAGGAAGGCGGTCCACTCGGCGTCCGACACCTGGCCGCCCGAGGGAATGGCACGGCCGAAAAACAGGGTGTCGCGCTCGAAGGTCTCGAAGCCGCTCCCGCAGGCCCTTGCGCCGCCGGCCCCCGGGGGCGGCAAGGTGCCGCAGCCGGCCAGCGCCAGGGTGGCCCCGGCGGCCGCAAGCGCGACACGGGCAGCAGACAGGGTCGCTCTTCTGGTTGTCATGCGCGCACCTCCTTGCATCGTCGTTGTTCAGCCCGGCAGAAAGACCAGCGGCGCGGGCTGGCCCTCGGCGGGCGGCTGGCCGCGGTCGAGCAGCCGCCAGCCGGGATTCCAGCGCGAAAGGCGGTTTTCGGCAACGGCCTCCTCCAGCATCGACTGGGCGGCTTCGGGGTGCTGCCAGTCCAGCGCCAGAGTGCGCAGGTCCCAATTCCACCAGGGGCAGGCGCGGATGCGCTCGACCAGTGTGTCGGGAAAGCGCTGGCGGATCACCTTGGCGGGCACGCCGCCCACCACGGTGAAGGGCGCCACGTCGCGCGTCACCACCGCGCCCGCGCCGATCACCGCGCCGTCGCCGATGGTGATGCCGCTCTTGAGGCTGACGCGCGAGCCGATCCACACGTCGTTGCCGATGGTCACCGGCGAGTGCGACGGAAACTGCCCGACGGACTGATGCCGGTACGGCTCCGGAAAATTCGGCGCATAGGCCAGCATGTGCGTGGTGAACCAGTCGGCCGGATGGTCCGACAGGGTCTGCACGCCGTCGCCGATGGAGCAATAGCGCCCCATGCGCACGTCGACGAGCAGCGCGCCGGGCGAGATGCTCGTATACGCACCCACGGAGCAACTCGCATGCAGCTGGGCCGAGTGCCAGATGCGCACCGGAGTCTCGAAGCGGAACGGCGTCGGCAGAAGGCAGCCGTCGGACAGGAAGAGCCCGTAGCTTTCGAGCCCCTTCGACAGTTCGGCGTTGATCGGCAGGCTCATGGGCTGGGCGCTCGGTTGCGTTGCTCAGGCCTCGGGCGCGATGGCCTCGGCGTATTCGTAAAGCGCGCCGAGGATCTCTTCTCCACGCTCGTCGGCGTTCTCGGAGAGCGCGTCGACTTCGCTGAACAGCATCTCGATTGTGCGCGCCCCGCCCTCGCCCTTGAAGAGCTTCGCGACACGCAGTGATTCCCAGCGCTCGGTCTCGTCCTCGTTCAGCAGCTGCGGCCAGTTGCGCGCGCGATAGCGGAAGAGGATTTCTTCCAGACGGCCATCGTCGAAGCCCGTGCGATCCTTGGCCAGCTCCTCGGGCGACAAGCCGCGCAGCTGGTTCAGGCGCCGCCGGTCGGCGTTGCCGACGAAGCCGCCGTACAGGTCTTCGTCGACATCGGGCGTGGCCTCCCTGGGCCGGGCGTAGACCTGCGACCAGATCGCGCTCATGTCGGGCAGGTCGCGCGCAATGGCCGCGTGGCGCATCGCCGCTTCGAGATCGACGCCCCAGCGCTCGGCCATGGGCGCCGCGAGCGTGCGCAGGTTGCCGACCACCATCGGCGACTTGTTGAGGTGCACGCCCTTGATCGGCAGGCGCACCACGCCCTCGGGCAGGTCGACCGTGCGGGTGAAGAGGCGCAGCCGCAGCGTCTCGACGTCGATGTCGCGCAGCTCGCTGGGGTCGTGGGCCAGGTCCCAGGCCAGCAGTTCGTTCTTGTTGGTGGGGTGGCTGGCCAGCGGCCACATCACTGCAAGGCAGCCGCGCTCGACCGGGAACATGCCCGAGACGTGCAGGAAGGGCTTGGCGGTCTCGCGCGTCGCGGGCAGGCCCAGCTCGGTGGCGACGCGGTCCTTCCTGTGCAGGCCGAAGGCGAAGTCGAACAGCTTGGGCTGCTTGCTGCGGATGAGGCGCGCCAGCGCGATGGTGGCGCGCACGTCCGACAGCGCATCGTGCGCCGATTCGTGCAGCAGGCCGTTGGCGCGCGCCAGGTCTTCGAGCTTGAAGCTGGGCTTGCCGTCTTCCTTCTTCGGCCACTCGATGCCCTCTGGGCGCAGCGCATAAGTGAGGCGCACCACGTCCAGCAGGTCCCATCGGCCGCATTCGTTCTGCCATTCGCGCGCGTACGGGTCGATCAGGTTGCGCCAGAACAGGAAGCGCGTGACTTCGTCGTCGAAGCGGATGGTGTTGTAGCCCACGCCGATGGTGCCGGGCTGCGAGAACGCCTTCTCGATACGGGCGGCGAACTCATGCTCGGGAATGCCGCGCTCCAGGCACAGCTGCGGCGTGATGCCGGTGATGAGGCAGGCCTCGGGGCTGGGCAAGTAGTCCGGCGCGGGCTTGCAGTAAATCATCAGCGGCTCGCCGACTTCGTTGAGCTCGGCGTCCGTGCGGATGGCCGCGAACTGCGAGGGACGGTCGCGGCGCGGCACCGCGCCGAAGGTTTCGTAGTCGTGCCAGAGAAAGGTGTGGTTCATTCAGAGCAAGGGTGAAAACAGGCGCGCGATGGCGTCGCCGAGGCGGCGCCAGAAACCCTGGCGCCGGTTGGCGCGCACCGCGCCGGAGCTGTGCAGGTCGGTCTCGAACTGCGCCGCCAGCGGGCGGGTCAGCTCGGGGCCGTAGACCACCGCGCAGACCTCGAAGTTGAGGCGGAAGCTGCGGTTGTCGAAATTGGCGGTGCCGATCATCGCGCAATGGTCGTCCACCACCAGGGTCTTGGAATGGAGCATGCGCGCCTTGTATTCCCAGACCTTCACGCCGGCGGCGATCAGCTCGTCGAAGTACGAACGCGCGGCGGCGCTCACGACGGCCGAGTCGCTTCGGCGCGGCACCAGCAGGCGCACGTCGACACCGCGCAGCGCGGCGCTCGTGAGCGCCATCAGCGCCGGCTCGCCGGGCACGAAGTACGGCGTGGTGAGCCAGGCGCGGTGCGTGGCCGAATGGATGGCCTCGACGTGCATGCGGTGGATGGCTTCCATCGGGCTGTCGGGGCCGCTGGTGACGATCTGCACCGGGATGTCGCCGGCCTCGAGCTGCGGCAGCATGGCGTTCAGCGCGTCGTCCATGCCGCGCGGATCTTCGCCTGTGGCGTAGGTCCAGTCTTCGAGGAAGGTGGTCTGCAGCCAGCGCACCGCGCTGCCTTCGACGCGCAGGTGCACGTCGTGATACGCGTCGGGGTTGGTGCGCTTGTCTTCCTCGTCGGTGATGTTCACGCCGCCGGTGAAGCCTACGCGGCCGTCGCACACCACGATCTTGCGGTGGGTGCGGTAGTTGGTCACAGGGCGCAGGCGGCGTCCGATCTTGGTGTCGTGGAACAGCGCCACCTTGACGCCCGCGTCGAGCATCGGCGCCATGAACTTGCGGCCTATGCGCTTGGAGCCCAGCGCGTCGATCAGCAGGCGCACTGCCACGCCCTCCTTCGCGCGTTCGATCAGAAGGTCGCGCAGCGCGGTGCCGATGCGGTCGGGCTCGAAGATGTAGTACTCGAGGTGGATGTGGTTCCGCGCGGCGCGCACGGCGTCGAAGATCGCGTCGAAGGTGCGCGCGCCGCCGGAGAGCAGTTCGACATCGAGCGCGCTGGACACTGGCAGGCCGCAGGTCGCGGTGCCCAGCTTGGCCATCTGTTGCAGCGCTGGAGGAGCGTCGCGCGCCGCGTCGCGCAGCCGCGCCACGTCGGCCTGGGCGAAGGCACTGGCGCGGCTGCGCAGGCGCTTCAGGCGTTGCTTCTTCAGCCGCTGCGGCCCGAGGAAGTAGTAGACGACGAAGCCCGCGAACGGCAGCAGCGCCAGCGAGAGGATCCAGCTCATCGTCGAGACCGGCGCGCGCTTCTGCATCACGATCCAGACCGACAACACCGCGATGTAGCCGCTCCATGCCAGGGAGAGGCCGGTTTTCCATTCGTGGCTGAGTTCGGGGAGGATCAAGGCGGAAAAACGGTTGGTGCTGGTGCGCGGTTCGATACGCGTGGCCGCAAAGAAAAAGGCCGGTAGCGATGCTACCGGCCTTTGACTTCATTGCAGAAACCGCTGCGGGCTCATTCAGCCTGCCGCTGCTTCCTCTGCTTCGGGTTTCTGCTTGCCTTCCTTCTTCGGAAGGGGCTGGATGTCCAGAAGCACTTCGTCCTTGTCGTCGAGGTCGACTTCGAGGCGGCCACCGTCGGTCAGGCGTCCGAACAGCAGCTCGTCGGCCAGCGCACGGCGGATCGTGTCCTGGATCAGGCGCTGCATCGGGCGTGCGCCCATCAGCGGATCGAAGCCCTTCTTCGCCAGGTGCTTGCGCAGCTTGTCGCTGAAGGTGACTTCCACCTTCTTCTCGCCGAGCTGGGTTTCCAGCTGCAGCAGGAACTTGTCGACCACGCGCAGGATGACCTGTTCGTCGAGCGCCTTGAAGTTGACGATGGCGTCCAGCCGGTTACGGAACTCGGGCGAGAACAGGCGCTTGATGTCGCCCATTTCGTCGCCGGCCTGCCTCGGGTTAGTGAAGCCGATGGTCGCCTTGTTCATGGTCTCGGCACCCGCGTTCGTCGTCATGATGATGATGACGTTGCGGAAGTCGGCCTTGCGCCCGTTGTTGTCGGTCAGCGTGCCATGGTCCATGACCTGCAGCAGCACGTTGAAGATGTCCGGGTGCGCCTTTTCGATCTCGTCGAGCAGCAGCACCGCGTGCGGCTTCTTCGTAATGGCCTCGGTCAGCAGCCCGCCCTGGTCGAAACCGACGTAGCCAGGAGGCGCGCCGATCAGGCGGCTCACCGCATGGCGCTCCATGTATTCCGACATGTCGAAGCGGATCAGCTCGATGCCCATGATGTAGGCAAGCTGCTTCGCGGCTTCGGTCTTGCCCACACCGGTGGGGCCGGAGAACAGGAACGAGCCGATCGGCTTGTCGCCCTTGCCCAGGCCAGAGCGCGCCATCTTGACCGCCGAGGCGAGCACTTCGAGCGCCTTGTCCTGGCCGAACACCACGCTCTTGAGGTCGCGCTCGATGGTCTGCAGCTTGCTGCGGTCGTCGTTGCTGACGTTGGCCGGGGGAATGCGCGCGATCTTCGCGACGATTTCCTCGACCTCGGTCTTGCTGATGGTCTTCTTGCGCTTGCTCGGCGGCAGGATGCGCTGGGCGGCGCCGGCTTCGTCGATGACGTCGATCGCCTTGTCGGGCAGGTGACGGTCATTGATGTACTTGGCGCTGAGCTCGGCCGCGGCCTGCAGGGCCGCCACGGCGTACTTCACGCCATGGTGCTCCTCGAAGCGCGACTTCAGGCCCTTCAGGATGTCGACGGTTTCCTGCACCGACGGCTCAACCACGTCGACCTTCTGGAAACGGCGCGACAGGGCCGCGTCCTTCTCGAAGATGCCGCGGTATTCGGTGAAGGTGGTCGCGCCGATGCACTTGAGCTGGCCGCTGGAAAGCGCCGGCTTGAGCAGGTTCGACGCGTCGAGCGTGCCGCCCGAGGCTGCGCCCGCACCGATCAGGGTGTGGATCTCGTCGATGAAGAGGATGGCGTTCGGCTTGTCCTTGAGCGACTTGAGCACGCCCTTCAGGCGCTGCTCGAAATCGCCGCGGTACTTGGTGCCGGCCAGCAGCGCGCCCATGTCGAGCGAGAACACGTTGGACTCGGCCAGGATCTCCGGCACGTCGCCCTGCGTGATGCGCCATGCGAGGCCCTCGGCGATGGCGGTCTTGCCCACGCCGGCTTCGCCCACCAGCAGCGGGTTGTTCTTGCGCCGGCGGCACAGGATCTGGATGACGCGCTCGACCTCGTACTCGCGGCCGATCAGCGGGTCGATCTTGCCGTCCTTGGCCATCTGGTTGAGGTTCTGGGTGAACTGCTCGAGCGGCGAAGCCTTCTCGTTGCGCTCGCCGCCGCCCTCTTCACCTTCGCCCGAGGGAGCTTCGCCGCTGCCCTTGACGGCTTCGGGCGGATCGCTCTTCTTGATGCCGTGGGCGATGAAGTTGACCACGTCGAGCCGGGTGACGCCCTGCTGGTGCAGGTAGTACACGGCGTGCGAGTCCTTCTCGCCGAAGATCGCGACCAGCACGTTGGCGCCGGTGACTTCCTTCTTGCCGTTGCCGGTGGACTGCACATGCATGATGGCGCGCTGGATCACGCGCTGGAAACCCAGGGTGGGCTGGGTGTCGACATCGTCGGTACCCGCCACCTGGGGCGTGTTGTCCTTGATGAAGTTGGTGAGCGACGCCCGCAGGTCGTCGACGTTGGCCGAGCAGGCGCGCAGAACTTCCGCGGCGCTCGGGTTGTCCAGCAAAGCGAGCAGCAGATGTTCCACGGTGATGAACTCGTGGCGTTGCTGCCGGGCCTCTACGAAGGCCATGTGCAAGCTGACTTCCAGTTCCTGGGCAATCATGTGATTTCCTTTTGCCTTGCTGTAAATAAGTTCTCAGATGGGTTGGAGCTTGCGCAATTCAACTGGTTCATGCAACAGGTTCACTGACGCACTGGAGTGGATGCCCCGCCTGCTGGGCGGCTTCCATTACCTGGTTGACCTTGGTGGCCGCCATGTCGCGGGAATAGACCCCACAGACGCCCCGGCCATCGAGGTGGATCTTGAGCATGATCTGGGTCGCGGTTTCGCGATCCTTGCTGAAATATTCCTGGAGCACGACGATCACGAACTCCATGGGCGTGTAGTCGTCGTTCAGCATCACCACCTGGTACATCTGGGGCGGCGCGGTTTTCTGCGGCCGGCGCTCCAGGACGACCGAATCCCCGTCGTCCCCAGCCGGTTTCTGGGCCGGTGGAGCGCTGGGAGTTTTTGGAATTCTCGTTGCCATGAAAATCATTCTATAGAGCGTGCCAGCGCCGTGCCGAGCGAAAAAAACGTGGTGGCGCGTATCCGACAATTCAAGGGGTTTGCGGCCGTTGCGACAGTATTTCCGCAACGGTGCCCCAGGCAGGAGTTTTAGGCAAAAAAGTCCGCAGCAATTGACTGAAGAAGCAGCAAAAAGCCCTTGAATTCCTTCCGGAAAGTTCAAGGGCTCCTCGTTTACCGCAACGCCGCCATGGACGTCGAAGCGCAGCAATTACATGTTGTCGATCATCACCTGGCCGAAGCCCGAGCAGCTCACCTGCGTGGCGCCGTCCATCAGGCGGGCGAAGTCGTAGGTGACCTTCTTGCTGGCGATGGATTTTTCCATCGAACTGATGATCAGGTCGGCGGCTTCCTTCCAGCCCATGTGACGCAGCATCATCTCGGCCGAGAGGATCTCTGAGCCGGGGTTCACATAGTCCTTGCCAGCGTACTTGGGGGCCGTGCCGTGGGTGGCCTCGAACATGGCGACGGTGTCGCTCAGGTTCGCGCCCGGGGCGATGCCGATGCCGCCGACCTGCGCGGCCAGGGCGTCGGAAACGTAGTCGCCGTTGAGGTTGAGCGTGGCGATCACGCTGTATTCGGCGGGACGCAGCAGGATCTGCTGCAGGAATGCATCGGCGATGCTGTCCTTGACGGTGATCTCCTTGCCCGTCTTCGGGTTCTTGAATTTCATCCACGGACCGCCGTCGATCAGTTCGGCACCGAACTCCTTGGCCGCGAGGCCGTAGCCCCAGTCACGGAAGCCACCTTCGGTGAACTTCATGATGTTGCCCTTGTGAACCAGGGTGACGCTGGGCTTGTCGTTGTCGATTGCGTACTGCAGCGCCTTGCGCACGAGGCGCTCGGTGCCTTCCCGCGATACGGGCTTGACGCCGATGCCAGAGGTGTTCGGGAAGCGGATCTTCTTGACGCCCATCTCGTCCTGCAGGAACTTGATGAGCTTCTTCGCCTTCTCGCTTTCGGCCTCGAACTCGATGCCGGCGTAGATGTCTTCCGAGTTCTCGCGGAAGATCACCATGTTGGTCTTGTGCGGCTCGCGCACCGGGCTGGGAACGCCCTCGAAGTACTGGATGGGGCGCAGGCAGACGTAGAGGTCGAGCTCCTGCCGCAGCGCGACGTTCAGGGAGCGGATGCCGCCGCCGACCGGCGTGGTCAGCGGGCCCTTGATGGAAACAACGTAGTCGCGCACGGCGTGCAGCGTTTCCTCGGGAAGCCAGACGTCGGGGCCGTAGACCTTGGTCGACTTCTCGCCGGCGTAGACCTCCATCCAGTGGATCTTCTTCTTGCCGCCGTAGGCCTTGGCCACGGCGGCGTCCACCACTTTCAGCATCACCGGGGTGATATCCAGTCCGGTACCGTCGCCCTCGATGAAGGGGATGATCGGTTGGTCAGGCACATTGAGGGAGTTGTCGGCGTTGACCGTGATCTTCTGGCCTTCGGTCGGGACTTTGATGTGCTGATAACTGGTCATGAGAGGGGACGGCTCCGGGATTGACGTACTTTTGACGACTGTCAGCGAATTCAGACACGGCGCGTATTCAGCTGTACAGCCGGCGAACAAATCGCTGTACATTTTAGACGCAACCCATCAGCAAGCGTTTGTCAACCGGCGGCCCGACGGCGTCGTTAGTGGCTGACCTTCTGCTCGCCGGGAGGCGTTTCCAACCAATTCTCGATAGAGGAATCATCAATGAGCAAAATTCTCGCAGTCATGATCGCCGGCCTGTTCGCCGCTGGCGCCTACGCCCAGAACCCGGCCGGTACGACGCCCGAGCAAGGCAACGCCACCAACAGCAAGTCGCAGCAACGCGCCGAAGCCAAGAAGGCTGCCAAGCCCGCTGGCCAGGTCAAGGCCCCGGCTGGCGACGAAGCCAAGACCCCCGAAGGCGGCGCCATCGGTGCCGACAAGGCTGCTGCCTCTGGCGAGAAGCGTGCCGAAACCCGCGACCAGCGTCGTCGCAACAAGGACGGCAGCGTCAAGCGCAAGTCGACCCAAGGCGGCACCCCGAAGTAATTCGGCCTGCTCCGCAAAAGAAGCGCTCTTCGGAGCGCTTTTTTTCGCCCGAGGCTCCCTCGTTGCTGTCAACCGGGTGCAGTGGCCTCCGTTGAATGTCTACCTTCCGCAGGGAGGGCAATCCAGATCAACGAATTTCAAAGGATATGTTCATGAACAAGCTGCTCGCAGCCCTGGTCGCCGGTCTCTTCGCAGTCGGCGCTTTCGCTCAACAAGCCGAACCCGCTCCGGCTGCTCCCGCTCCCGCCGCCAAGGCTGCCAAGCACGCTTCGGCCAAGAAGCACGCAGCCGCCAAGAAGCACAAGGTTCGCCACGTGGCCAAGGCCCACACGGCCGCTGCCAAGAAGGTGTAAGCTTCCACGCTCACCGGCAATGCCCGCATCAGCGGGCATTTTTATTGGTATTTTTAAATCCAGGCCGGGCCCTGGCCCCGCCCTGAAAGAGTCGTCCGATGCTCAAGCGCCTCGCCGCCCTGCTCCCCCTGCTCCTTGCATCCGCGTCGTTCATGATGCCGGCGCATGCCCAGCAGCAACCCCAGACCGATCTGTCGCGCACGCAGCTGTCGATCGGGCTGTACAAGATCGACGCGCAGGTCGCGCAAACCCCTCTGCAACGTGAAATCGGCCTGATGTTCCGTAAGGAAATGCCACAGGCCGAGGGCATGATCTTCGTGTTCGAGCAACCCGCCACGCAGTGCTTCTGGATGCGCAACACGATCCTGCCGCTGACCGCCGCCTTCGTTGCCGACGACGGCCGCATCGTCAACCTCGCGGACATGCAGCCCATGACCGAGAACACGCATTGCTCCCAAGAACCGGTGCGCTACGTGCTCGAGATGAACCAGGGGTGGTTCGCCAAGAAGAACATCAAGAAGGGCGCGAAGCTCGGCGGCGAGCTTTTCGCGGCCGGCAAACGATGAGCACCTGCCGTCCATAGCCAGCAAAAAGCCAAAAAAAGAGCCGACCCATGGTCGGCTTTTTCGTTTTCGGCAGAACGCGGGATCAGCCGAAGTTCTTCGCTGCGAAGTCCCAGTTGACCAGCTTGGCCAGGAAGGTCTCGACGAACTTCGGGCGCAGATTGCGGTAATCGATGTAGTAGGCGTGTTCCCAGACGTCCACCGTCAGCAGCGCGGTGTCGGCGGTGGTCAGCGGCGTGCCGGCTGCGCCCGTGTTCACGATGTCCACCGAGCCGTCGGCCTTCTTCACCAGCCAGGTCCAGCCCGAACCGAAGTTGCCCACGGCCGACTTCACGAAGGCTTCCTTGAAGGCGTCGTAGCTGCCCCACTTGGCGTCGATGGCCTTGGCCAGCGCACCGGTGGGAGCACCGCCGCCTTGCGGCTTCATGCAGTTCCAGAAGAAGGTGTGGTTCCAGATCTGGGCGGCGTTGTTGTAGATGCCGCCGCTGGACTTCTTGACGATCTCTTCGAGCGTCATCGACTCGAACTCGGTGCCCTTCTGCAGGTTGTTGAGGTTCACCACGTAGGCGTTGTGGTGCTTGCCGTAGTGGTACTCGAGGGTTTCCTTCGAATACTCGGGTGCCAGTGCGTCGAGTGCGTACGGCAGGGGTGGGAGCACATGTTCCATGGTTTTTTCTCGTGGGTTGGTTGTGGGAATGAAGGATTCTAGGAAGTAATTATTGGGGCGACGTCGGACGCGTTCCCGTCGCGCCGCCCGGTGCGACGGTCAGGTCGACTTCACCGTCGGCCAATCGCGCCTTCACTGCATCGCCAGGCGCAAGTTGCTTTGCGCTGACGATCGCATGACCGTCTGTATCGGTCAGCCATGCATAGCCGCGCTGCAAGACCAGTGCCGGATCGAGCAGCCGCATACGAAGAGCCACACGTTCCAGCCGATCTCGCCGCTGCACAACCGCGCGGCCCAGCTTCTGCGGAAAGTCGGCGGCGATCAGGCGCGGCGCCTGCGTGAGGCGCTCCCTTCTGGCCAGCACCATGTAGCGAAGACGCTGCGCATGGTGTGCCAGGCGCAGTTGTTGCCGATTCACGAGGCCCGAAGGCCGGCCAAGGCGCCCCGCAGCCTGGTCCAGACGTTGCCCGAGCACATCGAGGCGTCCGCCCAGCGCCTCGCCCAGCCGCTCCTCGATCAGATCGAGCGCGCCCAGCCACACGTCGCGTGGCGCGCTCACCAACTCCGCTGCGGCAGTCGGCGTGGGTGCGCGCAGGTCGGCGCAGAAGTCGGCGATGGTGAAGTCGGTTTCGTGCCCCACGCCGCTGACCAGCGGCACCGGGCTCTGCACGATGGTGCGCGCCAGCGCCTCGTCGTTGAAGGCCCAGAGGTCCTCGATGGAGCCGCCTCCGCGCACCAGAAGAATCACGTCGACGGCAGGCGTGAGCTCATACAGCGACTGCAGCGCCCGCACCAGCTCACCCGGTGCGTTGACTCCCTGCACAGCCGCGGGGGCCAGTACGACCGGAATGTGTGGAACACGCCTTCGCAGCGCGGTGACTACGTCGTGCAATGCGGCGGCGCCGAGCGAAGTGACGATGCCGATCGAGCGCGGCATGGTCGGCAGCGCCCGCTTGCGCGCAGGATCGAAGAGGCCTTCGGCTTCCAGGCGCGCCTTGCGCTGCAGGAACTGCTCGAACAGGGCCCCCTGCCCAGCCCGGCGCAGGCTTTCGACCACCAGTTGCAGATCGCCGCGCGGCTCGTAGACGGCAAGGCGCCCGCGCACCTCGACCTGGTCACCATCGCGCGGCGAAAAATCGAGAAGGCCGGCGGCCCGGCGGAACATCGCGCAGCGCAGCTGGCCCGACTCGTCCTTGAGCGCGAAGTAACAATGTCCACTTGAGGCGCGCGAAAAGCCGGAGATCTCGCCACGCACGGACACCGGATTGAAGCGCGCGTCGAGCGCGTCGGCCACCGCCCGGCACAAGGCGCCGACGGCCCAGACGCGCGGCCCCGGCGCGGAATTCTGTTCACGCACGCTCACAAAATGCACGCTCGGCCAGATGCCACTCTTCCACAACACGCGGCAAGGCCCCGGCCCTGGCCCCCCGAGGCGAGACAGGCGCACGGTTTCTCGTGCAACCCATTGATTTCATTGAAAAAAGTGCTGCTCAAAATTCAGTCGATCCAGCGAAAAGGCCGTCCCATGCGGGTCCGGACGCGTTGCGCAGCGGGTTAATCACAAAGTTATCCACAGAATCTGTGCGTCCTTGCTGACACAAAAACAAGGCGCGTGACGATGGTGACCTCAGTGGATAATCGCCGCGCATTTGCAGTCTACGGGCCGGAGGATTTTCTTGTTTTCCATCATAGTTGCCGCGGGTTGGCCGATCTGGCCCTTGCTTGCTTGTTCGATCATTGCGCTCGCGCTGGTTATAGAACGTTTCACGAGTCTCAAGACCGTGAGGGTACTTCCGCCGAAGCTGCTCGACGAAACCATCACAGCGTCGCACGGAGCCATTCCCGGTCCGGATGTCGTGACCAAACTCGAACGCAACTCGATGCTCGGCCAGGTCCTGGCCGCCGGCCTGCGCGCGCTGAACGCCAATCCGCGCTGCACCGAAGACGACCTGCGCGCCGCCATGGAAGCCTCGGGCCGCACCGTCGCCCACAAGCTCGAGCGCTACCTGCCCGCGCTGGCCACCATCGCTTCGGCAGCCCCTCTGCTGGGCCTGCTCGGCACCGTGATCGGCATGATCGAGATCTTCGGCTCGCAATCGCCCGGTAGCGGCGCGGTGGGCTCGGGCAACCCGGCGCAGCTGGCGCACGGCATCTCGATCGCGCTCTACAACACCGCCTTCGGCCTGATCGTGGCCATCCCGACACTGATCTTCTGGCGCTATTTCCGCAGCCGGGTCGACGAGTACCTGCTGAACCTCGAACTCTCCGGCGAGCGCTTCGCCCGCCATCTCAACGCACTGCGCAAATGAGCCGCGCCCGCATGCAGTTCCGCCACGGCGCGCGCGACGAGCCGGAGATCAACCTGATCCCGTTCATCGACGTGCTGCTGGTGATCCTGATCTTCCTGATGCTGTCGACCACCTACAGCAAGTTCACCGAGATGCAGCTGCGGCTGCCCACGGCTGACGTCGACGCCCAGCGCGACTATCCGAAGGAAGTGATCGTGGCGGTGTCGGCGGACGGCCGCTATTCGGTCAACAAGAATGCCGTGGCCGACCGCAGCGTGGAAACCGTGACGGCCGCCCTCGCCGCCGCGGCCACCGGGGGCAAGGACAGCGTGGTGATCATCAGCGCCGACGCGACGAGCCCGCACCAGGCCGTGGTGACGGTGATGGAAGCCGCGCGCCGCGCCGGCCTGATGCAGATCACCTTCGCGGCCCAGTCGACGGCGCAAGCCGGGCACTGAGTGCCTTCGGACGGCGGCAGCAACAGCGGCAACCCGGGTTCGCGCCTGCAGGAGGCCTGGCTGCACCGCGGCCTCCTGGCCTGCATGCTGTGGCCGCTGTCGCGCGTCTACGCCGCGCTGTTCGCCGTGCGCGGCTTGTTCTATCGCATGGGATGGCTGCGGACCGAGCGCGTGCGCGTACCTGTGATCGTGGTCGGCAACGTGATCGCTGGCGGCGCGGGCAAGACGCCGGTCGTGATGGCCGTCGTGCGCCACCTGCAGGCGCGGGGCATTCGGGTCGGTGTGGTGTCGCGCGGCTATGGCCGCCGTACCGATGACTGCCGCGAAGTGCTCGGCGACAGCGATCCGCAGGATGTGGGCGACGAGCCGGCACTGATCCACCATGCGACCGGGGTCCCGGTGTTCGTGGCGCGCCAGCGCATCGATGCGGCCCGCGCGCTGCTCGAGCGGCATCCGGCCACGCAGGTCATCGTCAGCGACGACGGGCTTCAGCACCTGGCCTTGGGGCGCGACATCGAGATCTGCGTATTCGACGACCGGGGAATCGGAAACGGCTGGCGGTTGCCTGCCGGCCCGCTGCGCGAAGCCTGGCCGCGCCGTTGCGATCTGGTGCTGCACAGCGGATCGCGGCCGGCCTTCGCGGGGGGCCATACCGCCACGCGGACCCTCGCGAACGATGCCCTGGGCAGCGACGGAAACCGCGTGTCGTTGGCATCCCTCGCAGGCAAGCCCTTGACCGCACTGGCGGCGATCGCTCGGCCGGAAGCCTTCTTCGAAATGCTGCGCGCCCGCGGCCTGACGCTCGCCGACGTCATCGCCCTGCCCGATCACTTCGATTTCGAGAGCTGGCCACGCCCGTCCGGCAAGGAGCAGATCCTCGTCTGCACCGAAAAGGACGCCGTCAAGCTGTGGCGCAAGGCGCCCGATGCGCTGGCCGTGCCGCTGGAGTTCGTGCCGTCCGCGGAATTCTTCGCCGCACTCGACGCAAAGCTATCATCGCTCGATGGATACCAAGCTGCTTGAACTGCTCGTCTGCCCCGTCACCAAGGGGCCGCTGACCTGGAACCCCGAGAAGCAGGAGCTGTGCTCGCGCAGCGCCCGCCTGGCGTATCCGGTGCGCGACGGCATTCCGGTGCTGCTCGAGAACGAGGCACGCACGCTTTCCGACGAAGAGCTCGGGCTGTGAGCTTCACCGTTCTGGTTCCGGCGCGGCTCGCGTCGACACGGCTTCCCAACAAACCCCTGGCCGATATCGCCGGCGTGCCCATGGTGGTGCGCGTGGCGCAGCGCGCCAGCGAGTCGGGCGCTGCACGCGTGGTGGTCGCCGGCGACGATCCATCCATCGTCGAAGCCTGCAAGGCGCATGGCGTCGAGGTTGTGCTCACGCGGCAGGATCACCCCAGCGGCACCGATCGGCTGGCCGAAGCCTGCGAGCAACTGGGCCTGGATGGTGAGGACATCGTCGTCAACGTACAGGGCGATGAGCCGCTGATCGACCCCGCGCTGATCGACGCCGTGGCGTCCACGCTCGCCACGCACGCCGAGGCGGCGATGAGCACCGCCGCCCACGAGATCGACTCGGTCGGCGACTTCATGAATCCCAATGTCGTGAAGGTCGTGCTCGATGCGCAGGACAACGCGATGTACTTCAGCCGCGCGCCGATCCCTTGGTGGCGCGACGGCTCCGCCAATGGCGCCGCGCCTGCAATGCTGCCTGCCACCCCCGCGGCACTGCGCCACATCGGAATCTACGGCTACCGCGCCGGCTTCGTACGGCGATTTCCTTCGCTGCCCCCTGCGCCCGTCGAGTCGACGGAGGCACTCGAACAGCTGCGCGCGCTGTGGCACGGACATCGCATCGCGGTGCATGTGAGCCATGTGGCGCCGGGGCCCGGCATCGACACGCCGGAAGACCTGGCGCGCGTGCGAGCCGTCTTCGCGGCGGCCGGCGCCTGAGCCTGCGCGTCTCCACGGCCACCGACAGCGGGATTTCCCGAAGGGCACGCATGCTATCCTCGAAGCAACTCCGCCCAGCCCAGCCATGGGGCCGACGCTCGGCGCGACACAAAATCTAAGAACCGTCCGAGGACACCATGAGACTAATTTTGCTGGGCGCGCCCGGGGCGGGCAAAGGCACGCAAGCGGCCTTCATTTGCCAGAAATACAGCATTCCCCAGATTTCGACC
This sequence comes from Variovorax sp. V15, assembly GCF_041154425.1. Classification (NCBI taxonomy): domain Bacteria; kingdom Pseudomonadati; phylum Pseudomonadota; class Betaproteobacteria; order Burkholderiales; family Comamonadaceae; genus Variovorax; species Variovorax sp. V15. The sequence continues at coordinate 3,120,395 of NZ_AP028659.1, read as the reverse complement.
GGCGACATGCTGCGCGCAGCCGTCAAGGCCGGCACGCCCCTCGGGCTGCAGGCCAAGGCCATCATGGACGCCGGCGCACTGGTCAGCGACGACCTGATCATCAATCTCGTGAAGGAACGCATCGCGCAGCCCGACTGCGCTAGCGGCTTCCTGTTCGACGGCTTCCCCCGCACCATTCCCCAGGCCGACGCCATGAAGGCGGCAGGCGTCAAGCTCGACTACGTCCTCGAGATCGACGTGCCCTTCGGCGACATCATCGAGCGCATGAGCGGCCGCCGCTCGCATCCGGCTTCGGGCCGCACCTACCACGTCAAGTTCAACCCGCCCAAGGTGGAAGGCAAGGACGACGTGACCGGCGAGGACCTCATCCAGCGCGAGGACGACAAGGAAGAAACCGTGCGCAAGCGGCTCGACGTGTACAGCCAGCAGACGCGTCCGCTGGTCGACTACTACTCCGCCTGGGCCAAGGCCGATCCGGCCGCCGCGCCCAAGTACCGCGCCATCAAGGGCGTGGGCACGGTCGACGAGATCACCCAGCGCGCCTTGGCCGCGCTGAGCAGCTGATCGAAAGATCGACCGATCATCCGACTCGCAGCAAACCGCCCCTCCAGAGGGGCGGTTCTGCTTTCAGCCCAGCAATTCGAGCATCAGGGCGATGCGGGCCTTCACGGGCGTCAGCGAGCCTGCATCGCGAAGCGGATCCCCCGCCTTCGGCAGGATGCGCCCGCTCGAGCAGCGCGTGGCTCGGAGCACCTCGATGCCGGCGTCCCGGGCCTTGAGCGCGGCCGCTTCCAGCGCATGGTGCAAGGTGCCGTTGCCGGTGGCGGCAAGCACCAGCCCGCGCAGAGGATCCACTCCGCCCGCCTGAAGCAGCGCCTCGATCACCGCACCGCTGGCACCGGCGTGGCTCATCACGATCTCCACGCGTGGCCACTGCACCTCGGTAGCACCGAAGAGCTTCACTACCGGCAGCGTTCCGCCTTGCGGCCACGACCGGACAAGGCGTACCTCGCCCTCCTCCACATAGCCCACGGGGCCCGCATCGCCCGAAGCAAAGGCGTCCAGCCGATAGGTATGGACCTTCTGAATGTCGACGCCGGCATGGATCGCCCCCGCGCACACCACGGTGACTCCGTGCGCACCCCGTGTGGCGGCGACGCTGATCGCATCACGAACGTTCTGCGGACCGTCCGGCGACAGCGCAGTGGCCGGGCGCATCGCGCAGGTCAGCACGACGGGCTTGGACGGCACCAGCACAGAATGCAGGAAGAACGCGGTTTCCTCGATCGTGTCGGTGCCGTGCGTGATCACCACGCCTGCCACATCGGCCTGCGCCAGCCAGTGCGCGCAGCGCCGGGCCAGCTGCTGCCAGATGGCGAAGGACATGTCCTTGCTGTCGACCTGAGCCACCTGCTCGGCCTCCAGCATCACGCCGTCGGGTGCCTCGATGGCACCCAGCAGGTCGGCCACGCCCACCTGCGCGGCGGTGTAGCCGATGTTGTCGCCGCTGCTGGCGGCCCGGCCCGCGATGGTGCCGCCGGTGCCCAGAACCACCACGCGGCGCGGCAGTTCGGGCGAAGAGGAATTGACCATGGCTTGTCAACTTCTAAAAACTGGTTAAAAATACAGGCACTGGATATCCAACCAGTGCCGCAAGGAACCACACATGCAGTTCGCCGTGAAGCTTACAGCCCGCCAGCAGCAGATCCTGGACCTCATCCAGAGCGCCATCGCACGCACCGGTGCGCCACCCACGCGCGCCGAAATCGCCAATGAACTCGGATTCAAATCGGCCAATGCCGCCGAAGAGCACCTGCAGGCGCTGGCGCGCAAGGGCGTCATCGAGCTGGTCAGCGGCACTTCCCGCGGCATCCGCCTCAAGGGCGACGCGTTGCGCTCGCTCAACGAAACGCGCCATCGCGAGGGTGGACAGTTCTCCCTCTCGCTGCCCGGCATGGCCCAGTTGGCGCTGCCGCTCATCGGCCGTGTCGCAGCCGGCTCGCCAATCCTGGCTCAAGAGCACGTCGACCAGACCTTCTACGTCGAGAACACGCTGTTCCAGCGCCAGCCCGACTACCTGCTCAAGGTGCGCGGCATGTCGATGCGCGACGCCGGCATCATGGACGGCGACCTGCTCGCGGTGCAGGCCACCAAGGAAGCACGCAACGGCCAGATCGTTGTTGCGCGCCTGGGCGACGAAGTGACCGTCAAGCGCCTGAAGCGCAACAAACAGGTCATCGAGCTGCACGCCGAGAACCCCGATTACCCGACCATCATCGTGCAGCCCGGCGAGCCTTTCGAAATCGAAGGCCTCGCGGTCGGACTCATTCGGAACACCATGCTGATGTAGGCCGCTGCGACCTGCTTTCCAGAGCAACAGCACCCCATCCGGCAGCGACAGGTGGCGGGCGTATGGCGAAGAGTCGCCATCACCCTGTCGCGGCCGATTCAAGAAATCCTGCCTGTGTTCAACCTCGTACTTTCTTGGAGTTCACATGGGAATCGCCCTCCTCGCCATCGCCGACATCTGGATGCCGCTGCAATCGCTGGCCAACCGGCTGATGCCGGCACGCCGCCCCTCCCATCGCAGGGATCATCTCGATTCCGCAGAGTCCTCCGCTGGACTGCGCTACGTGGCCGTGCGCACCGCCTGTGCAGCCCGCACCGGCGGCACCGCCCCCTCTGAAACAGCCGCTGCGGCACGCCCGCTGCGCGTGGTCCGCGTGATCGACGGCAAGGGCCAGCAGCGCAACAACAACCGGGTGCTGATCTCCGGCCGCATGGCCGACGTCTGCGCAGAACTCGACCGCCTGGCCGCTCTGGAAGCCGCCGAAACCGTGGCCGCGGCCCCTCGCTCGACGCGTCTGCATTGAACCTGCACTGAGCCCGGCATCGGGTCCTGTACCGGGCCCGAACCGCTCTGCAAGCGGCTGCAGGGCGGGTATCCAAACGTTCGCCGGCGCGACATTCCAATGCTGCGAGGCACAATGGCACGCCATGAACATTGTGATCCTCGACGATTACCAGGACGCCGTACGCAAGCTGCGCTGCGCTTCCAAGCTGGACGCCTACGCGGCCAAGGTCTATACCAACACGGTCAAAGGCATTGGGCAGTTGTCGGTCCGACTCAAGGACGCCGACGTGATCGTGCTGATCCGCGAGCGCACCCAGATCTCGCGCCAACTCATCGAGAAGCTGCCCAAGCTCAAGCTCATTTCCCAGACGGGGCGCGTCGCCGGACACATCGACGTCGCGGCCTGCACCGAGCGCGGCGTGGCCGTGGCAGAGGGTTCCGGCTCTCCCCAGGCGCCCGCCGAACTCACCTGGGCGCTCATCATGGCCGCCATGCGCCGGCTGCCGCAGTACATCAGCAACCTCAAGCACGGAGCTTGGCAGCAGTCCGGGCTCAAGTCGGCCTCGATGCCGCCCAATTTCGGCATCGGCTCCGTACTCAAGGGCAAGACTCTGTGCATCTGGGGCTACGGGCGCATCGGCCAGCTGGTGGCGCGCTACGGGCAGGCCTTCGGCATGCAGGTCGTGATCTGGGGCCGTGAAGCCAGCTGCGCCAAGGCGCGCTCCGACGGCTTCCAGGTGGCCCAGAACCGCCATGAGTTCTTCGCCGCGGCCGACGTGCTGTCGGTGCACCTGCGGCTCAACGAAGAGACCAGCGGCCTCATCACCCTCGAGGACCTCTCGCGTATGAAGCCGACCGCCCTGTTCGTGAACACCTCGCGCGCGGAGTTGGTCGAGGCCGATGCCCTGCTCGCGGCTCTCAACCGCGGCCGCCCGGGGCTCGCGGCCGTCGACGTGTTCGAGAGCGAACCGCCGCTGCAGGGCCACGCGCTGCTGCGCCTCGAGAACTGCATCTGCACGCCGCACATCGGCTACGTCGAGCAGGAAAGCTACGAGAGCTATTTCGGCCAGGCCTTCGACAACGTCGTGAGCTACATCAACGGCAACCCCACGAACATCGTGAATCCCGGCGCGCTGCAGGTCCGTCGGTGAGCCAGCCGGCGCCACGGAGGGCGCTCTGGGCGCTGCTTGCCGGCAATTTCGTGATCGGAACGGGCGTGATGGTCGTGCCCGGCACGCTCAACGAGATCAGCGCCTCGCTCTCGGTCACGGCCGCCACGGCGGGGCAGCTCATCACTGCCGCCGCGACGGTCATGTGCGTAGGCGCACCGTTGCTGGCCGCCGCAGTGGCCGGATGGGACCGCCGCCAGCTTCTCGCCCTCACCCTCCTCTGGTACGCCATCGGCCACGTTCTCTGCGCGCTGATGCCCACCTTCGGCGCGCTGCTGCCGGTGCGCATGCTCACGGTGATCGCGCCCGCAATCTTCACGCCCCAGGCCGCCGCCTGTGCCGGCCTGCTTGTGCCGCCGGAGCATCGCGGGCGGGCCGTGACCTTCGTCTTTCTCGGCTGGTCGATGGCCTCTGTGCTGGGCCTGCCCATCGGCGCGCTGATCGGCGGGCACCTGGGCTGGCGCATGGCTTTTGCGGCGATTGCGGCGCTCAGTGTCGCGAGCGCGACATCGGTGTGGCTCACCTTGCCCAACGGCATCCGCCCCGCCGCGCTGACGGCCGCCGCATGGTCGCGCGTGCTGCGCAGCCCGGTGCTGATGGGCATCGTCTCGGTCACGGCGCTGCAGGGCGCGGGCCAGTTCGTGCTGTTCAGCTATTTCGGCCCGATCCTCAAGCAGAGCTTCGGCGCCGACGCCACCACGCTGAGCGTGATGTGGGCGCTGTTCGGTGCCTGCGGGCTGGTCGGCAACATGGTGGTCAGCCGCTTCATCGACCGCGTGGGCGCCGGGCGCATGGTGCTCGTCACCACGGTGCTGATCGCCTCCAGCCTGCTGCTCTGGCCGCTGGCCTCCACGCTGGCGTGGCTGGCGGTGGTGCTCGTTCCCTGGGGACTGGGTTGCTTCGCGACCAACTCGGCGCAGCAGGCCCGCCTGGTGGGCCTGGCGCCCGCGCTGGCGCCGGGCTCGGTGGCGCTCAACAGTTCCGGCATCTACACCGGGCAAGCCATTGGCGCAGCGCTGGGTGGCTGGCTGCTCGCCAACGATGCGGGCGCATGGATGAGCTGGGTCGGCCTCGGCCTGCTGATGGTCGCCATCTCGCTGAGCGTGGCCATCGACCGCAGCCGTCGTGCGCCCTGAAAGCGCGCCCCCGCGTAAAACCCGTCACGCCCCGCCCGCGCGGGGCTGCAAAATCGAAGACTTCGACGGCGGTGCCGATGCGTACGGCACCTGTGTCGAGGCCTGCCCCGCAGGTCCGGATACCACCCAACCAGTGAAAATCTCCAGCAAATGACAGTGAACTACTCCCGAATCGGCGTCGTCGGCGCCGGCGCCATGGGTCGCGGCATCGCGCAGATCGCGGCGCAGGCAGGCAGCGAAGTGCTGCTGCTCGACAGCTTTGCGGGCGCCGCCGAGCGCGGGCGCGAAGCCCTCAGTGCCCAATGGAACAAGCTGCACGAGAAGAACAAGATCGATGCCGCCATGCGCGACGCGTACATCGCCCGCGTGAAGGCTGTCGATTCGATCCAGGCGCTGGCGGGCTGCGACCTGATCGTCGAAGCCATCGTCGAAGACCTGGAAGTCAAGCGCAAGCTCTTCAGCGAGCTCGAAGGCGTGGTGGCGGAGACTGCCACGCTGGTCACCAACACCTCGTCCCTCTCGGTGACGGCCATCGCGGCCGGCCTGAAGCATCCGGCGCGCGTCGCGGGCTTCCACTTCTTCAACCCTGTGCCGTTGATGAAGGTGGTCGAGGTGGTCGCGGGCTTCAAGACCTCGCCCGATGTGTGCAAGCAGCTCGCCGGCTACGCCACGCAGATGGGCCACAGCGCCGTGCAGGCGCAGGACACGCCCGGCTTCATCGTCAACCACGCCGGCCGGGGCTACGGCACCGAGGCGCTGCGCATCGTCGGCGAAGGCGTGGCCGACTTCGCGACCGTCGACCGCATCCTCAAGGACCAGGCCGGCTTCCGCCTCGGCCCCTTCGAGCTGCTGGACCTGACGGCGCTCGACGTGTCGCACCCGGTGATGGAGTCGATCTATCACCAGTACTTCGAGGAGCCGCGCTTCCGCCCCAGCGTGATCACCGCGCAGCGCCTTGCCGCCGGCGCGCTGGGCCGCAAGACCGGTGAAGGCTTCTACCGCTACGACGACGGCGTGATGCAGCAGGCGCCCGAGGCGCCCGCGCCGGTGGTCGAGGGCACGCCTTCGGTGTGGGTGTCGCCGCGCGCGGCACGCCGTGCCGAGCTGCTGCGCCTGGTGAACACGCTGGGTGCGCAGATCGACAGCGGCGCCACCGCCGCGCCGCATTCGCTGATCCTGGTGGCGCCGCTGGGCTTCGACGTGACGACGGTGGCCGCCGTCGAGCGCCTGGACGCCACGCGCACCGTCGGCATCGACATGCTGATCGACGACGCGGCCACCAAGCGCCGCGTGCTCGCCACCAACCCGGCCACGCGCCGAGACATCCGCGATGCCGCGCACGCACTCTTCGCGCGCGACGGCAAGGCCGTCAGCGTGATCCGCGACAGTGGCGGCTTCGTCACGCAGCGCGTGATCGGCACCATCGTCAACATCGCCGCCGACATGTGCCAGCAGCGCGTGTGCACGCCGGCCGACCTCGAGACCGCCGTGCAGCTGGGCCTGGGCTATCCGCGCGGCCCGCTGGCCATGGGCAACCTCTACGGACCGACCAACATGCTCGAGGTGCTGTTCAACCTGCAGACGGTGTATGGCGACCCGCGCTATCGCCCGAGCCCATGGCTGCGCCGCCGCGGCGCGCTGGGCCTGAGCCTGCTGCACGAGGAAGAATGATCACGAAATGAACGAGGAGCACGGAAGCGAGCCATGAGCACCGCAGAACTCAAGAGCACGAGCGAGGGCAGCACCATGGTGCTGACGATCTCCAACCCGAGCCAGCGCAACGCGCTGGGCCCCGACATCTACGCAGCGGGCATCGAGGCGCTGAACAAGGCCGAGAACAGCGCGGAGATCCGCAGCGTGGTCATCGTGGGCGAAGGCTCATGGTTCTGCGCCGGCGGCTCGCTGCAGCGGCTGCTGGCCAACCGGCAGCTCGACCGCTCGGTTCAGGCCGAGAGCATCGAGGGCCTGCACAACTGGATCGATTCGATCCGCACCTTTCCCAAGCCGGTCATCGCCGCCGTCGAGGGCGCGGCTGCCGGCGCGGGCTTCTCGCTCGCGCTGGCCTGCGACTTCGTGGTGTCGGCGCGCGATGCGGTCTTCGCGGCCTCTTACAGCAACGTGGCGCTGTCGCCCGACGGCGGCCTGAGCTGGCACCTGGGCCGGCAGCTGCCGCGCCAGCTTGCGAGCGAATGGCTGATGAACGGCGAGCGCATCGAGGCTTCGCGCCTGCATGCGCTGGGCCTCGTCAACGAGCTCACCGAAAGCGGCCAGGCCCTCGCGGGCGCGCTGGCGCTGGCGGGCCGGCTCAATGCGCGCGCACCGAACTCGCTGGCCAGCATCAAGGAGTTGCTGAGCGAGGCCCGGGGCGCCACGCTGGCATCGCAGCTCGCGCAGGAGCGAGACCATTTCGTGCGCAACCTGCACCACGCGAACGCAGGCATCGGCATCGCCGCGTTCCTCGAGAAGAAGCCGCCGCAGTACGAATAGCCGAGTACCCGAGCAACGCCGCAGAGCGTCGCTCCCGTGACACCCACCAGCCTTCCAGTCGCCGAGAGGACAGACCAATGGACGACCCCATTCTTACCATCGAAGAACGTGAAGCGATCAACAGTGGTCGCTGGTTTTCTTCCCTTTCTCCATCGCTGCGGCACGACATCCTCCGATGCGCCTTCGTCAAACGCTACAAGGACGGCGACCTCATCGCTGCCCGCGGCGATCCGCCCGAACACTGGATCGCCTGCGCCAAGGGCGCGGTGCGGGTCAGCTCGACGGCCGTCTCGGGCAAGCAGGTGACGCTGACCTACGTGGAGCCGGGCATCTGGTTCGGCGACGTGGCGATGTTCGACGGGGACCGGCGCACGCACGACACCTACTCGCATGGCGACACCACCATCCTGTGCGTGGCGCGCGCCGACTTCCAGAAGATCCTGGCCTCGCACGTGGAGCTGTACGAGGCGCTGATGCGGCTGCAGGCGCGGCGCATCCGCACGCTCTTCGGGCTGGTGGAAGACCTCAACACCCTGCCGCTGCGCGCGCGGCTGGCCAAGCAGCTCATCCATCTGGTGCGCAGCTACGGCGTGCCGAACCTGGAAGACGGCAGCCAGATGCGCATCGGCCTGCAACTGGCGCAGGAAGAACTGGCGCAACTGCTGGGCGCATCGCGCCAGCGGGTCAACCAGGAACTGAAGACCATGGAGCGCGAGGGCACCATCCGCATCGAGCCGGGCGGCCTCGTAGTGCTCGACCGCTCGGCGCTGATGCGCGTCTCGGAAGCTGAAAGCTAGAACGACAACGACAGGCAGATAGACATACCGACATGAGCCAGGACTTCTCCTCCTTCATCGGCACCCGTGCCGTCTCGCAACAGCACGCCTTCGACGTCGACGCGCTCGCAGCCTGGCTCGGGAAGAACCTCGACGGCTTCAAGGGCCCGCTGACGGTCGAGATGTTCAAGGGCGGCCAGTCGAACCCGACCTACAAGCTGGTCACGCCCACGCAGAGCTACGTGATGCGCGCCAAGCCGGGCCCGGTCGCGAAGCTGCTGCCCTCGGCCCACGCGGTGGAGCGCGAATACAAGGTGATGAGCGGCCTGGCGGGCACCGACGTGCCCGTGCCGCGCATGTACTGCCTGTGCGAGGACGAGAGCGTCATCGGCCGCGCCTTCTACGTCATGGAGTTCATGCAGGGACGCGTGCTGTGGGACCAGTCGCTGCCCGGCATGAGCAATGCCGAGCGCGCCGCCCACTACGACGAGATGAACCGCGTGATCGCCGCGCTGCACACCGTCGACTTCGCCGCCCGGGGCCTGGCCGACTACGGCAAGCCCGGCAACTACTTCGAGCGCCAGATCGGCCGCTGGAGCAAGCAGTACAAGGCCTCGGCCGACGGCGCGGGCGAACTCTCGCAGCCCATCGAGGCCATGGAGCGGCTGATCGACTGGCTGCCCGCGCACATGCCCGCGAGCGCGCGCGACGAGAGCAAGGTGTCGATCGTCCATGGCGACTATCGCCTCGACAACGTGATGTTCCACGCCACCGAGCCGCGCATCATCGCCGTGCTCGACTGGGAACTGTCGACGCTCGGCCACCCGCTGGCCGACTTCAGCTACCACTGCATGTCGTGGCACATGCCCCCGACCACCGGGCGCGGCATCGGCGGCGTCGACGTCGCCTCGCTGGGCATCCCCACCGAGAGCGAATACATCCGCCGCTACTGCGAGCGCACCCGCATCAGCACGCCCGAGGCGCTGGCGCCGGACTGGAACTTCTACCAGGCCTACAACCTGTTCCGCATGGCCGCGATCCTGCAAGGCATTGCCAAGCGGGTCGAGGCCGGCACCGCGTCGAGCGAGCAAGCCGTGGCTTCGGCCCGCGGCGCCCGCCCCATGGCCGACATGGCCTGGCAGTTTGCCCAAAAGGCATAAGCCGCCCCACCCCACCAGGAGAGACAAAGATGGACTTCGAATACTCGGCCAAGACCAAGGACCTGCAGAAGCGCGTGCAGGCATTCATGGACGACCACATCTATCCGGCCGAAGCCGAGTACGCCGCCGAGTTGGCCGCGAACACCGCCGCCGGCAAGCGCTGGACGGCGCTCAAGACGGTCGAGAAGCTCAAGGAGAAGGCCAAGGCCCAGGGCCTGTGGAACCTGTTCCTGCCGGTCGACAGCGCCGCCGCCTCGGGCTATGACGGCGCGGGCCTCACCAACCAGGAATACGCCCCGCTGGCCGAGATCATGGGCCGCGTGCCATGGGCTTCGGAAGCCTTCAACTGCTCGGCGCCCGACACGGGCAACATGGAGACCATCGCCCGCTACGGCTCCGAAGAGATCAAGGCCCGCTGGCTCAAGCCGCTGCTCGAAGGCCAGATCCGCTCTGCCTTCGCCATGACCGAGCCTGAAGTGGCCTCGAGCGACGCCACCAACATCTCCACGCGCATCGAGCGCCAGGGCGACGAGTACGTCATCAACGGCCACAAGTGGTGGATCTCGGGTGCGGCCGACCCGCGTTGCGCGGTCTTCATCACCATGGGCAAGAGCGACCCCGAGGCGCCGCGCCACTCGCAGCAGAGCATGATCGTGGTGCCGGCCGACGCCAAGGGCATCCGCATCGTGCGCCCGCTGAACGTGATGGGCTATGACGACGCGCCGCACGGCCACGTCGAGATGTACTTCGAGAATGTGCGCGTGCCCGCCAGCAACATGCTGCTGGGCGAAGGCCGCGGCTTCGAGATCGCCCAGGGCCGCCTCGGCCCCGGCCGCATCCACCACTGCATGCGCCTGATCGGCCTGGCCGAGCGCGCGCTGGAGCTGATGTGCAAGCGCGCCTCCTCGCGCGTGGCCTTCGGCAAGACCGTGGCATCGCAGACCGTGACGCAGGAGCGAATCGCCGAGGCCCGCTGCAAGATCGACATGGCTCGCCTGCTCACGCTGAAGGCTGCATGGCTGATGGACGTGGCTGGCAACAAGGTCGCGAAGAACGAGATCGCCATGATCAAGGTCGTCGCGCCGTCGATGGCCTGCCAGGTGATCGACTGGGCCATGCAGGTCCACGGCGGCGGCGGCATGTGCGACGACTTCCCGCTGGCTTCGGCCTACGCCGGCGCGCGCACGCTGCGCTTCGCGGACGGTCCGGACGAAGTGCACCGCAATGCGATCGCCAAGTGGGAACTGGGCAAGTACGCGCCGGGCAAGGCCGACGCCGAAATGCCGGTGACGCGCTTCTGATCTGGCGGTAGAGAACAAAGGGCCGGTGGCGAACGATTCGCCCCGGCCCTTTTCCCTTGGTTGCTTGCGCTCAGAGCTTCTTCTGCAGGAAGACTGCGGTGCCGAATGCCGGATCGAGCTGGTAGCCCGCGAAGCCTTCGCGCTCGTAGGCGCGCAGCGCGGGCGCATTGCCCGAGAGCACCTCCAGCGTGAGCTTGCACGCGCCGCGGCGGCGAGCTTCTTCCTCTACCAGCGAGAACATCTTCTGCGCCACGCGCCGCCCGCGATGGCTGGGCAGCACGACCACGTCGTGCACGTTCACCAGCGGCTTGCAGGCGAAGGTCGAGAAGCCTTCGATACAGTTGATCAGGCCCACAGGCTGCCCGCCGTCGAAAGCCAGCACGCTGAAGGCCTGGGGACGCGCGGCCAGCGCCGAGGGCAAGCCTGCGAGCACCGCGGGATCGAGCGGTGTGCCGCCGCCGGCCGGGTCACCGGCATAGGCGTCGAGCAGACCGACCAGGGCGGTCGCGTGGGCGGCGTTGCGGTAGTCGGCGATGAAGACTTCGATCGGCTGCGCGCCGGCCGCTGCTGTCATCGCGCAGGCTCCAGCGTGGCCGCGAGGCGCCTGGCGCACGACTCGGCCTGCTTCGCATCGCGAGCCTCGACCATCACCCGAACCAGCGGCTCGGTACCGCTCGCGCGGATCAGCACGCGGCCCGAATCGCCGAGCTCGGCCTCGATGCGCGTGGTTTCGCTGGCCAGCGCCTTGTTGGCCTTCCAGTCCTGGTCGGGCGAGATGCGCACGTTGATCAGCGTCTGCGGGAACAGCGTGACGCCTTCGAGCAGCTGCGCCACCGTCTTGCCGCTGCGCACGCAGGCCTGCAGCACCTGCAGCGCGCTCACGATGCCGTCGCCGGTGGTGTGGCGGTCCAGCGCCAGCAGGTGGCCGGAACCCTCGCCGCCCAGCAGCCAGCCGCGCTTGTCGAGCTCTTCGAGCACATAGCGGTCGCCGACCTTCGCGCGCACGAATTCGATGCCCTGCCCGCGCAGGGCGACTTCGACGGCCTTGTTGGTCATGAGCGTGCCGACCACCCCCACCGGCTTGTCGCCGCGCGCGATGCGCTCGGACACCATCAGGTAGAGCAGCTCGTCGCCGTTGAACAGGCGCCCGCTCGCGTCGACCAGCTGCAGGCGGTCGGCGTCGCCGTCGAGTGCGATGCCGTAGTCGGCCTTCTGCGCCGTCACCGCGGCGATCAGCGCCTCGGGGTGCGTGGCGCCGAAGCCCTTGTTGATGTTCAGCCCGTCGGGCGCGACGCCGATGCTCGTAACTTCCGCGCCCAGCTCGTGGAACACGTTGGGCGCCACCTGGTAGGCCGCGCCGTGTGCCGCGTCGACCACCAGCTTCATGTCGCGCAGCGTCAGGTCGTTGGCGAAGGTGCTCTTGCAGAACTCGATGTAGCGGCCGGGCGCGTCGTTGAGGCGGCGCGCCTTGCCGAGGTTGGCGGAATCGACCCAGACCGGGTCTTCCTCCAGCGCGGCCTCGACGGCCAGCTCCCAGGCGTCGTCGAGCTTGGTGCCCTGCGCGCTGAAGAACTTGATACCGTTGTCCGGATAGGCGTTGTGGCTCGCGCTGATCACCACGCCGAGGCTCGCGCGCTGCGCGCGGGTGAGGTACGCCACGCCGGGCGTCGGCAGCGGGCCGAGCAGCACCACGTCGACACCGGCCGAATTGAAGCCCGATTCGAGCGCGGATTCGAGCATGTAGCCCGAGATGCGCGTGTCCTTGCCGATCAGCACCGTGGGGCGAGACTGCGTCTTCTTGAGCACGCGGCCCACGGCGTGCGCGAGGCGCAGGACGAAGTCGGGAGTGATGGGCGCCTTGCCCACGGTGCCACGGATGCCATCGGTGCCGAAATATTTGCGGGTCATGGTGTGGGTGCCTGTCCTTGTGGTTGTAGTTGTGACTTTTCCTGAGCCTTCATTGCGCGCCATACCGCGAGCGAGGCGACCGTGTCGCGCACGTCGTGCACGCGCACCACGGCAGCGCCCCGATCCGCCGCCAGCACGGCAGCAGCAACGCTGGGCACGATGCGCTCGCCCGCCATCTCGATGCCGGTGACGGCACCGATCGACGACTTGCGCGACCAGCCCAGCAGCAGCGGATAGCCACCGGCGAGCAACTCGCGCTGCCGCGCGAGCAAGGCGAAGTTCTGCGCGACCGTCTTGCCGAAGCCAACGCCAGGGTCGAGCGTGATGCGCGCAGCGTCGACGCCGAGGTCGTAAAGAAGCTGCGCCTGCTCCCGCAGGAAAGAAAGGACTTCCGGAACGACGTCGCCCGCCATGGGCACGGCCTGCATGGTCTGCGGATCGCGGTGCATGTGCATCAGGCAGATGCCGCAGGAAGGATGCGCCGCGACCGCCTCGCGCGCGCCCGGCTGGCGCAGCGCCCAGATGTCGTTGACGATGTCCGCGCCCAGGTCGAGCACGGCGCGCATGACCTCGGGCTTGTAGGTGTCGATGGAGATGGGCGCATTGAGCTTCACCGCCTCGCGCACCACCGGCACCACGCGCGCCAGCTCGGCTTCGAGCGGCACCGCGGGGCTGCCGGGGCGGGTCGATTCGCCGCCGATGTCGAGGATGTCTGCGCCCTCCTTCAGCAACTGCTCGCAGTGCCGGAGGGCGGTCTCGGTGGAGGCATGAGCGCCGCCGTCGGAAAAGGAATCGGGCGTGACGTTGACGATGCCCATCACGCGCGGCTGCGCGAGGTCGATGCGGAAGCGGGAGGTCTGCCAGAAAGCACCGCCGGCCGCCGCGTGCTCGCCATCGAAAACGGGGCCAGAGGCCCCGTTGTGGTTTGACGCCGGATTCGCGCTCACGCTGCGTTGGGAGCCGGGTCGGTCGTCACGGCCGGCGTGCCGCCGCTGCCGCCACCGCTGCCCGAAGGCGGGATGCGCGGCGTCCAGTCCTTGGGCGGACGGGGCGCGCGGCCGGCCATGATGTCGTCGAGCTGCTCGGTGTCGATGGTTTCCCATTCGAGCAGCGCCTTGGCCATGGCGTGCATCTTGTCGCTGTTCTCTTCGATCAGGCGGCGCGCCAGGGCGTATTGCTCGTCGATGATGCGGCGGACTTCCGAGTCGACCTTTTCCATGGTCTGCTCGCTCATGTTCGTGGTCTTGGTGACCGAGCGGCCCAGAAACACTTCGCCTTCGTTCTCGGCGTAGACCATCGGCCCAAGGGCATCGCTCATGCCGTACTTCATGACCATGTCGCGCGCCAGGTTGGTCGCACGCTCGAAGTCGTTGCTGGCACCGGTGGTCATCTGGTGCATGAACACTTCCTCGGCGATGCGGCCGCCGAACAGCATGCTGATCTGGTTCAGCATGTACTCGCGGTCGTAGCTGTAGCGGTCCTGCGAGGGCAGGCTCATGGTCACGCCGAGGGCGCGGCCGCGCGGAATGATCGTGACCTTGTGGACCGGGTCGCACTTGGGCAGCAGCTTGCCGATGAGGGCATGGCCGGACTCGTGGTAGGCCGTGTTGCGGCGCTCTTCCTCGGGCATGACCATGCTCTTGCGCTCGGGGCCCATGAAGATCTTGTCCTTGGCCTTTTCGAAGTCCTGCATCTCGACCACGCGCGCATTGCGGCGGGCGGCCATCAGGGCAGCTTCGTTGCAGAGGTTGGCCAGGTCTGCGCCCGACATGCCGGGCGTACCGCGGGCGATCACGCTCGGGTTCACGTCCTGGCCCAGCGGGACCTTGCGCATGTGCACGCCGAGGATCTGCTCGCGGCCGCGGATGTCGGGCAGCGTGACGTAGACCTGGCGGTCGAAACGGCCGGGGCGCAGCAGCGCGGCGTCCAGGATGTCGGGGCGGTTGGTGGCAGCCACCACGATCACGCCGAGGTTGGTTTCGAAGCCGTCCATCTCGACCAGCATCTGGTTGAGCGTCTGCTCGCGTTCATCGTTGCCGCCGCCGAGGCCGGCACCGCGCTGGCGGCCCACCGCGTCGATTTCGTCGATGAAGATGATGCAGGGCGCGTTCTTCTTGGCGTTCTCGAACATGTCGCGGACGCGGGCGGCCCCCACGCCGACGAACATTTCGACGAAGTCGGAACCGGAGATCGAGAAGAAAGGCACCTTGGCCTCGCCGGCGATCGACTTGGCCAGCAGCGTCTTGCCGGTGCCAGGAGGGCCGACCAGCAGCAGGCCGCGCGGGATGCGGCCACCGAGCTTCTGGAAGCGCTGCGGGTCCTTCAGGAAGTCGACCACTTCACGGACTTCCTCCTTGGCCTCGTCGCAGCCCGCGACGTCGGCGAAGGTGACCGTGTTGTTGTTCTCGTCCATCATGCGGGCCTTGCTCTTGCCGAAGCTGAACGCCCCGCCCTTGCCGCCGCCCTGCATCTGCCGCATGAAGTAGATCCACACGCCGATCAGCAGCAGCATCGGCCCCCAGCTAACCAGCAGGGTCATGAGCAGGGAGCTTTCTTCGCGCGGCTTGACGTCGAACTTGACGTTGTGGTCGATCAGGTCGCCCACGAGGCCGCGGTCGAGCACGGTTGCAGTCGTGCGGATCTTGCGGTCGTCGTTCGTGACGGCGACGATCTCGCCGCCTGCGGCGCCTTCAGGAATGACGGCGCTCTTGATCTGGTTGTTGCGGACCTGGTCCAGAAACTCGGAGTAGCTGACTGTCCCCGAGCCGACGCCGCCGCGGGTGTCGAACTGCTTGAAGACAGTGAACAACACCATGGCGATGACGAGCCACACGGCAACTTTGGAAAACCACTGATTGTTCAAACGAAGCTCCAGGCTAAAGCGCGTGACAGGTGAATGAAAAAACGCGCTGTGGGTACGCAATTGCGCCCCATTTTAGGCTTTTCAAGCTGCGAAAAGCTGGCATTTCCCTAATGCGGCCATAGCCTGACATGGGTTTGCGCCGCAAAGGATGTTGCTCGGGCCGGTATCAAGGCGTATCCACGGCCTTCAGTCCTACCCCGACCAGGAAGGTCTCGGCCGATTTGTCCCGCGACGCCTTGGGTTTGAAGGGTTTCACGACACGGAAATTGGCCTTGAAAAGCTTCACCAGCTCGTCATAGCCGCTGCCATGGAAAACCTTGGCCACCAGCGCGCCCTCGGGCTTCAGGTGGTTCTGGGCGAAGTCGATGGCGAGCTCGATCAGGTGCGAAACGCGGGCTGCGTCGGCCGAATGGATGCCCGACAGGTTGGGCGCCATGTCCGAAACCACAAGATCGGCCTTGCGCCCGGCCAGCACGCCCAGCAGTTGCTGCAGCAGCTCGTCTTCGCGGAAATCCCCCTGCAGGAAGATCACGCCCTCGATGGGCTCCATCGGCAGCAGGTCGAGCGAGACGATGGTGCCGTTCAGTTCACCGGCCGCGGCTCCGCCCGGCGACATGCGCCGGCGCAGGTACTGGCTCCATGCGCCCGGGGCGGAGCCGAGGTCCACCACGAGTTGGCCTGGCTTGACCAGGCCGAGGGATTCGTCGATCTCCTTGAGCTTGTAGGCGGCGCGAGCCCGGTAGCCCTCCTTCGTGGCGAGCTTCACGTAGGGGTCGTTGATATGGTCGTGCAGCCACGCCTTGTTGACTTTCTTGCTTTTGGCTTTGGTGCTCATGGGGGGTCTTCGTGTACGGGTCGATAATACGGGGATGCCCGCCATTCAACTTACCCCTGCCGAGCGCAAGGTGCATCGCGCCGAAGCTCACCACCTGGATCCGATCGTCATGGTCGGTGGAGACGGGCTCACCCCTGCCGTGAAGAAGGAAGCCGACGCGGCGCTCAAGGCCCACGGCCTGATCAAGATCCGAGTCTTCTCCGACGACCGCCTGGCCCGCGACGCCATGCTGCGCGAACTGGCCGAAGAACTCGACGCCGCCCCCATCCAGCACATCGGCAAGCTGCTCGTGCTGTGGCGCCCCAAGGCCGAGAAGGAGCGCGTGGTCGACGAAGATCGCATGCCCGGCCCACGCGACGTGAAGATCGTCAAGTACAGCAAGCGCGGCGGCCAGCGCCCTGAAATCAAGACCCTGCGCGTGCTCGGCAACCAGCGCCTCACCCCTGGCGGCACCATCAAGCGCGCCAAGGCGAAACGGCCCCTGTCGGTCAAGAAACGCAACCAGGCGGATTGAACTTGGCGCCAGCGCAAGGCGCCCAGCGCCATATCCTCTGCATGAAGTGGGGCACGAAGTACGGCCCCGAATACGTCAACCGGCTCTACGCGATGGTCCGCCGCAACCTCGGCGGCGACTTCAAGTTCGTCTGCCTGACCGACGACGGCAACGGTATTCGCCCCGAGGTGACCTGCCTGCCGATTCCCCCGCTCAACCTGCATCTGGCCCCCGGCCAGCGCGATGGCGCCTGGAAGAAGCTCACCACCTTCGAGAAAGACCTGCACGGCCTGAGCGGCCCCGCCCTCTTCCTCGACCTCGACGTGGTGGTCGTCGGCAGCCTGGACGCGTTTTTCGAGCAGCCGGGCGAGTTCCTGATCATTCACGACTACGACCGTCCCTGGCGACGCGGGCGCATCACAGGCAACTCGTCGGTCTACCGCTTCGAGCTCGGCGCCCATGCCGACGTGCTGGCCTATTTCCGCGCCAACATGGACAAGGTCCAGGCGGAGTACCGCAACGAGCAGACCTACCTGTCGGACGTGCTCCACAAGCAGGGCAAGCTGTCCTACTGGCCCGACGGCTGGTGCCCCAGCTTCAAGTACCACGGCATCCCGACCTGGCCGACCAACTACTGGGAAGAGCCCTTCGTGCCCGAAGGCGCGCGGATCATGGTGTTCCACGGCGAATGCAACCCGCCCGACGCGCTGGCTGGCCGCCGCAACCGCGCCTTCCGGTTCATCAAGCCTGCGCGCTGGGTCGCGAAATACTGGAAAGAGTAGGAAGCGCCCTGCAGAAACAGAAAAGGCGGCCCGCGAGCCGCCTTTTTCTTTGCCGTGCGTTCCGTCGTTGCCTTCAGCCCGCCGTGCGGCCTCCCACGCGCCACAGCACCGCGCCGGCACAGAGCCACTGCACGAAGTACATGCCCGTTCCCATGGCATGCCACAGTTTCAGGTTCTCCCGCGCCACAATGCGCGGCGCCACCGCGTACTGCTGCAGCAGCGCCAGCAGCAACGCGCCCAGGATGAAGAAGATGGTCGTCATCGCCGGCCCGCTCATGCGCTCGTCGGCCTTCGAGCGGAAGTGGATCAGCAAGATCACCCCGCAGGCGATGGCGATCCAGCTCTGTGCCTCGAACAGCTGCGCCGCGAAATTGCCCGCCACCGCCGGGTTGCCCAGCTTCGCGAACAGCATCGGCACGACGAGAAAACCGATCGTCGTCAGGCTGCCCCACCAGAAGGCAGCCAGCATCAGCGCAATACGGTCTTTCAGGTCGTTCATGCGCGCGGAGATCAGAGGTAGCTGACCGCCACGATCTCGTAGCGCTTGAGGCCGCCGGGCGTCTGCACCTCGGCGGTGTCGCCCTCTTCCTTGCCGATGAGCGCGCGGGCGATCGGGCTGGAAACGTTGATCAGGCCCTGCTTCAGGTCGGCCTCGTCCTCGCCCACGATCTGGTACTTGACGGCGTCGCCGCTGTCTTCTTCCTCGAGTTCCACGGTGGAGCCGAACACCACCTTGCCGCCGGCATCGAGCTCGCTGGGGTCGATCACCTGCGAGGCGGAGAGCTTGCCCTCGATCTCCAGGATGCGGCCTTCGATGAAGCCCTGGCGGTCCTTGGCGGATTCGTACTCGGCGTTTTCGCTGATGTCACCCTGCGCGCGCGCTTCGGCGATCGCATTGATGACGGCGGGGCGGTCCACCGACTTGAGCCGGCGCAGTTCTTCGCGCAGCTTCTCCGCGCCGCGCTTGGTGATGGGGATGGTCGCCATATCTAGTTCTCCATAAAGCGAAACCGCCGAACGCTGCCGTTCGGCGGTCGATGGGGGACTGCGCTCAGACGAGCGTCCGTCCTGTCAGCCGGCTCAGGATGGCGAGCGGGCTCGAAGCGGGATTGTATTGCTTGGAAGCGTCCAGGTGGAGGGTCTGCTCCAGCATGTACTGGCCCGCCATCACGGCGTGCGAAGTCTGGTCGGAGAAGCAGACCCACACCGAACCCGGCGGGAACTTCGCGGTTTCCTGCGGCGAGTTCTCCTGATAGGCCATGTCCGACTTCATGCCGTCGTGCAACTGCAGCATGAGGTGGTCGTACTCGCTGCGGAACGACTTGGTCACATGCAGCGCCTGCAGCAGCTTGGCCTGCCAGCGCGAGTAAGGCTTGGCGCGCGGCAGGAAGCGCTTCGCGATGTCCTCGAAGGGTTCGCCCACGCGCCACACGCGCGGCGCGCCGTCGGGATTCACGTTGGTGAAGACGCGCAGGATGCGCTCGCCGTAGTTCGGCCGCGACGGGAATGCATCGACATGCAGGCGCCGGTCGTCGGCGCGCCACGACTGCACCCGCGTCTCGACCTGCGCAGGACGGTAGCTGGTCGGCGCCAGCCGCAGCGCCGGCGCGTAGTGCGGCAGCAGCCCGTGGATGAGCTGCGTGGCCTGCGCCCTGAAGCGCCCCACCATCGCGGCAGCCGTCCGCTGTACCGTCTCGTCGCCCACGGCGCCCTTGAGCTTGCCGTTGGCGTTGAGGCTGATGTTGCGCACATCGGGCGACAGCAGGCTGGGCGTGAGCAGGCTGCGCTCTTCGGGCAGCAGCTCGAAACCCAGGCGCGGAAAGTACAGCACCTTGCCCGCCTCCAGCTCCGCGATCCACGCCTCGTTGGGCGTGGCCGCGTTCCAGTCGGTCAGGCCGAGTTCGACGAGCTGCGTTTCCATGATCGCGATGACGCTCAGGCCGCGGCCAGTTGCGCGTGCATTTCCTGCACCGAGATCACGCCGAGCTCGTCCATGAAGCCCATGCCCTCGACCGCGGCTTCGGCGCCGAAGATCGTGGTGAAGGTCGTCACGCGCGCCTGCAGCGCCGAGGTGCGGATCTGGCGCGAGTCGGTGATCGCGTTGCGGCGCTCTTCGACCGTGTTGATGACCAGGGCAATCTCGTTGTTCTTGATCATGTCCACGATGTGCGGGCGGCCTTCCGTCACCTTGTTCACCGTCGCGCACTCGACGCCGGCAGCGTTGATGGCGGCGGCCGTGCCCTTGGTCGCGATCAGCTCGAAGCCCAGCTTGGCCAGGCCGCGAGCCACTTCGACCGCGCGCGCCTTGTCGTTGTTCTTCACCGAGATGAAGACCTTGCCCGACTTCGGCAGGTGCGTACCGGCACCCAGCTGCGACTTCACGAAGGCTTCGCCGAAGGTCTTGCCCACGCCCATGACTTCGCCGGTCGACTTCATCTCAGGGCCGAGGATCGTGTCCACGCCCGGGAACTTGACGAACGGGAACACGGCTTCCTTCACGCTGAAGTACGGCGGCGTCACTTCCTTCGTGATGCCCTGCGACTTCAGCGACTGGCCGGCCATGCAGCGGGCCGCCACCTTGGCGAGCTGGATGCCGGTGGCCTTGCTCACGTAGGGCACGGTGCGCGAGGCGCGCGGGTTCACTTCGAGCACGTAGATGACGTCCTTGCCGTCCTTCTGCTGGATGGCGAACTGCACGTTCATCAGCCCGACCACGTTCAGCGCGGCCGCCATGGCGGCGCTCTGGCGCTTGAGTTCGGCCACCGTCTCGGCGCTCAGACTGTAGGGCGGCAGCGAGCAGGCGGAGTCGCCCGAGTGCACGCCGGCCTGTTCGATGTGCTCCATCACGCCGCCGATGAGAGTCTGGCCCTCGGCGTCGCGCAGGCAGTCCACGTCGCATTCCACGGCGTCGTTCAGGAAGCGGTCGAGCAGCACCGGCGAATCGTTGCTCACCTTGACCGCTTCGCGCATGTAGCGCTCGAGGTCACGCTGCTCGTGCACGATTTCCATCGCGCGGCCGCCCAGCACGTAGCTCGGGCGCACCACCAGCGGATAGCCCAGTTCGGAGGCCTTCTCGAGCGCCTCGGCTTCGGTGCGCGCGGTGGCGTTCGGCGGCTGCAGCAGCTTGAGCTCGTGCAGCAGCTTCTGGAAGCGCTCGCGGTCTTCGGCAGCGTCGATCATGTCGGGCGAGGTGCCGATGATCGGCACGCCGTTGGCCTCCAGGTCGAGCGCGAGCTTCAGCGGCGTCTGGCCGCCGTACTGCACGATCACGCCCAGCGGCTTTTCCTTGTCGACGATCTCGAGCACGTCTTCCAGCGTCAGCGGCTCGAAGTACAGGCGGTCCGAGGTGTCGTAATCGGTCGACACGGTCTCGGGGTTGCAGTTGACCATGATGGTCTCGTAGCCGTCCTCGCGCATGGCGAGCGCGGCGTGCACGCAGCAGTAGTCGAACTCGATGCCCTGGCCGATGCGGTTGGGACCGCCGCCGAGCACCATGATCTTCTTCTTGTCGCTCGGGTCGGCCTCGCACTCGTCCTCGTAGGTCGAGTACATGTAGGCCGTGTTGGTGGCGAACTCGGCCGCGCAGGTGTCCACGCGCTTGTAGACCGGGCGCACGCCCAAGGCGCGGCGCTTCTCGCGGATGGCGGTGTCGGTGGTGCGCAGCTGCTTGGCCAGGCGGCGGTCGGAGAAGCCCTTCTGCTTCAGCAGGCGCAGCGTGGCGGCGTCGATGTCGTCGAGCGACTTGGTTTCCAACTCGAGCTCGATCTTCACGATCTCCTCGATCTGCACCAGGAACCACGGGTCGATCTTCGTGAGCGCGAACACTTCATCGACGCTCATGCCCTGGGCGAAGGCATCGCCCACGTACCAGATGCGCTCGGGGCCGGGCTCGCCCAGTTCCTTCTCGAGCACTTCGCGGTCCTGCGTCTTCTCGTTCATGCCGTCGACGCCGACTTCGAGGCCGCGCAGCGCCTTCTGGAACGATTCCTGGAAAGTGCGGCCCATGGCCATCACCTCGCCCACCGACTTCATCTGCGTCGTCAGGCGCGAATCGGCCTGCGGGAACTTCTCGAAGGCGAAACGCGGGATCTTGGTGACCACGTAGTCGATCGAGGGCTCGAACGACGCCGGCGTGGCACCGCCGGTGATCTCGTTGCGCAGCTCGTCGAGCGTGTAGCCGACGGCCAGCTTGGCCGCGACCTTGGCGATCGGGAAGCCCGTGGCCTTGGAGGCCAGCGCCGACGAACGAGACACGCGCGGATTCATCTCGATGACGACCATGCGGCCGTCCTTCGGGTTGATGGAGAACTGCACGTTCGAGCCGCCGGTGTCCACGCCGATCTCGCGCAGCACGGCCAGCGAGGCGTTGCGCAGGATCTGGTATTCCTTGTCGGACAGCGTCTGCGCGGGCGCCACGGTGATCGAGTCGCCGGTGTGCACGCCCATCGGGTCGAGGTTCTCGATGGAGCAGACGATGATGCAGTTGTCGGCCTTGTCGCGCACGACTTCCATCTCGTACTCCTTCCAGCCGAGCAGCGACTCTTCGATCAGCAGCTCGTTGGTCGGCGAGGCTTCGATGCCGCGCTTGCAGATGGTCTCGAACTCTTCCGGGTTGTAGGCGATGCCGCCGCCGGTGCCGCCGAGCGTGAAGCTGGGGCGGATCACGGTCGGGAAGCCGACATGCTTCTGCACCGCCCAGGCCTCTTCCATCGAGTGCGCGATGCCGGAACGGGCCGAGCCCAGCCCGATCTTGGTCATCGCGTCCTTGAACTTCAGGCGGTCTTCGGCCTTGTCGATGGCCTCGGGCGTGGCGCCGATCAGCTCGACGGGCCTGTTGGTGGCAGCGCCCGTGTACTTGTCGAGCACGCCGTTGCGCCACAGGTCGAGCGCGCAGTTCAGCGCTGTCTGGCCGCCCATGGTCGGCAGGATCGCGTCGGGGCGCTCCTTGGCGATGATCTTCTCGACCGTCTGCCAGGTGATGGGCTCGATGTAGGTGACGTCGGCCGTGGCCGGGTCGGTCATGATCGTAGCGGGGTTGCTGTTGATCAGGATGACCTTGTAGCCCTCTTCGCGCAGCGCCTTGCAGGCCTGCACGCCGGAGTAGTCGAACTCGCAGGCCTGGCCGATGATGATCGGGCCGGCGCCGATGATGAGGATCGATTTGAGGTCTGTGCGCTTAGGCATTCTCTTTCTCCGTCTTTTCCGTCTTGTTCTTTTCCATGAGTGCCGTGAAGCGATCGAACAGGTAGCCGATGTCGTGCGGGCCAGGCGAGGCTTCGGGGTGGCCCTGGAAGCAGAACGCGGGCTTGTCGGTGCGAGCCAGGCCCTGCAGCGTGTTGTCGAACAGGCTGATGTGGGTCGGACGCAGGTTGGCCGGCAGCGACTTCTCGTCGACCGCGAAGCCGTGGTTCTGGCTGGTGATGCTCACGCGGCCGTTGTCGAGGTCCTTCACAGGATGGTTCGCGCCGTGGTGGCCGAACTTCATCTTGAAGGTCTTGGCGCCGGAGGCCAGCGCCATGATCTGGTGGCCCAGGCAGATGCCGAAGGTGGGAATGCCGGTCTCGATCAGCTCCTTGACGGCGCTGATGGCGTAGTCGCAGGGCTCCGGATCGCCAGGGCCGTTGGCCAGGAAGATGCCGTCCGGCTTCAACTTGAGCACGTCGGCCGCGGGCGTCTGCGCCGGCACCACGGTGATGCGCGCGCCACGCTGGGCGATCATGCGCAGGATGTTCTTCTTGACGCCGTAGTCGAAGGCCACGACGTGGAACTTCGGCGTGATCTGCACGCCATAGCCCGAGCCCAGCTTCCACTCGGTCTCGGTCCATTCGTAGGTCTGCTTGACCGACACCACCTTGGCGAGGTCGAGGCCCGCCATGCTCGGCGCGGCCTTGGCGGAGGCGATGGCCTTGTCGATCAGCGCCTGCGTCACGGTCTCGCCCGCGGCCAGGCCCAGGATGCAGCCGTTCTGGGCGCCGTTGGTGCGCAGGTGGCGGGTGAGCTTGCGGGTGTCGATGTTCGCGATGGCCACGGTGTTGCCGGACACGAGGTACTCGGTCAGCGTGGCGGTCTTGCGGAAGTTGGAGGCGACGAGGGGCAGGTCCTTGATGATCAGGCCCGCGGCATGGATCTTGTCGGCTTCGATGTCCTCGCCGTTGACGCCGTAGTTGCCGATGTGCGGATACGTGAGCGTCACGATCTGCTGGCAGTAGCTCGGGTCGGTGAGGATTTCCTGATAACCGGTCATGGCGGTGTTGAACACCACTTCACCGGTCGTGGAGCCGGTGGCTCCGATCGAGTTGCCGAGAAAGACCGTGCCGTCTGCGAGCGCCAGGATGGCGGGCGGGAAACTTCCCTTGAGAGACAAAAGCACTGGGTTCTCCGGATGGTTACGGTCGCCCGGAGCCTCAGGCGTATAGCCTGGGGACTGCTGCTTAAGGGGAAGATGGCGTTGTAGGCGGCCGGGCGACGCTGATTTGCGAGTAAGCCCCCGATTGTAGCCCGGACTGGGTGTGTTATTCGGCCAGCAGGGCTGCTCCGCTCGCATGCAGGCAGATCGCCGCGGCCGCGGCCACGTTCAGCGACTCCTCTCCGCCCGGCTGCGCGATGCGGATATGGTGCGAGGCCCGGGCTTCCAGCGCCGCCGAAACGCCCTGCCCCTCGTGCCCCATAAGCCAGGCGCAGGGATGCGGCAGATCGGCCTTGTGCAGCCAGTCGCCGCGGTGCGAGCTGGTCGCCACCAGGGGCACTCTCAGGCTGTCGAGCACATCTGCGTCCACACCTTCGATCAGCCGCAGGCCGAAATGCGCCCCCATGCCGGCGCGCAGCACCTTGGGCGCCCACAGCGCGGCCGTGCCCTTGAGCGCGATCACCTGCGCGAAGCCGAATGCGGCGGCGCTGCGCAGGATGGAGCCGGCATTGCCGGCGTCCTGCAGACGGTCGAGCACGACGCTCGGGGCATCGGGCAGCAATTCGGGGCGGGCCGGTACGTCGAGCACGAAGCCCATCGGCGCTGGCGACTCGAGGCCGCTGACGTCGCGCAGCAGGCTGTCCGCGACAACTACGGTTTTGATAGCACCGATCGACCACTCCGCCGGCGCTTTCGGCCAGAACGACTCCGAGAACACGGCAATGGAGGGCTTCACGCTCCGCGCCAGCGCCGCCCGGCACAGATGGTCGCCCTCGAGCCAGATGCGGCCCAGCTTGCGATAGGCGCCCGGATCCTGGGCAAGCTTGCGCAAGTCCTTGAGCAGGGGGTTGTCGCGCGAGCTGATGTGGCTGGCGCCGGTATCGGAAGTCATCGGGCCGGGTTCAGGGAGCAGCGCGAAGCTCGGACCGCGCGACCTCGATGGCACCGATGCCCATCGCCGGCTGCCCATCGGATTCGGCCGGAAGCATCACGTTCAGGACGCCGCCGGTGCGGAGGAGCGCCGCCGCCACCGGGCTGAAGGACTTCCGGTGATGCACGCAGGCACCGTGGCGCTGCAGCGCCTCCAGATGCTCCGGCGTGCCGTAGCCCTTGTGGCCCGCAAAGCCGTAGTGCGGGAATTCGACGTGCAGTTGCTCGCACAGCCGGTCGCGGTGCACCTTCGCCAGGATCGACGCGGCGGAAATCGCCTTGACCCGGGCGTCGCCCTTCACGATGGCCTCGGCGAGCACGTCGAGCGTGGGCAGGCGGTTGCCGTCGACCAGCACCTTCACCGGCTTGAGCCGCAGCCCCTCGACGGCCCGGCGCATCGCCAGCATGGTCGCCTGCAGGATGTTGTGGGTGTCGATTTCCTCGACGGTAGCCTGCGCGATGGAGCAGCACAGCGCCTTGGCGAGGATCTGGTCGTGCAGGCGTTCGCGCTGCAGCGCGGTCAGCGTCTTGGAGTCCGCGAGACCGCGGATGGGCCGCATGTCGTCGAGGATCACGGCTGCAGCCACCACGGGCCCGGCCAGGGGCCCACGGCCCGCCTCGTCGACGCCCGCGATCAGGCCGGGTGCGTCCCACACCAGCGGGGCCTGCTCAGCCTTCAAGAACTTTCTGGATCGCATCGGCGCAGAGTGTGGGCGTATCGCGCTGCAATTGCACATGCAGCTCTGAAAATCTTTGTTGCAGCGCCCGGGTCTTTTCAGGCGCGTCCAGCCAGTCGAGCGTGGCCCGGGCCAGCGCCTCGGGGGTGGCCGCCTCCTGCAGCAGCTCGGGCACCACGAAATCGCGGCACAGGATGTTGGGCAATCCCACCCAGGGCTGCAGCTGCTTGCGCCGCATGAGGCGCCACGAAAGCGCGTTCATGTTGTAGGCGATGACCATCGGCCGCTTGAACAGGGCCGCCTCGAGCGTGGCGGTGCCGCTGGCGATCAGCGTGGCGTCGCAGGCGGCCAGCACCGCATGCGACTGGCCGTCGAGCAGCCTGACGCGCCCGGCCATGCCGCTGGCCTGCAGCAAGGCTTCGACTTCGGCGCGAAGGCCCGGAATGATGGGCGCCACGAACTGCAGTTCCGGCCGCGCCTTGTGCATCAGCGCCGCGGCGGCGAAGAAACGGGCGGCCAGGTAGCGGATCTCGGAACGGCGGCTGCCCGGCAGCAGCGCGACGACAGGCGCATCGGGCGCCAGGCCCAGCGCGGCGCGTGCACCAGCCTGGTCGGGCACCATCGGGATCACGTTCGCGACGGGATGGCCCACATAGCTCGCGGCCACGCCCTTCTCCGCCAGCAAGGCGGGTTCGAACGGGAAGATGCACAGCACGTGGTCGGCGGCTGCCCGGATCTTCTCGATACGCTCCGGCCGCCAGGCCCAGATCGACGGGCAGACGAAATGCACCGTCTTCATGCCCTGGCTGCGCAGGCCGGCTTCGAGGTCGAGGTTGAAATCGGGTGCGTCGACGCCGATGAAGAGCTGGGGCCGCTCCTGCAGCAGCCGCGCCTTGAGCTGGCGGCGGATGCCGGCAATTTCGGCGTAGTGCCGCAGCACCTCGATGTAGCCACGCACCGCGAGCTTTTCCTGCGGCCACCAGCTCTGGAAGCCGTGGGCCAGCATGCGGGGCCCGCCGATGCCGACGGTCTGGAGATCGGGCCAGCGCGCCAGCAGGCCGTCGAGCAGCAGGCCGGCGAGCAGGTCGCCGGACGCTTCGCCTGCGACCAGCGCGAAGCGTCGCTGTCCGTCGTTCTGCATGGCCGTCACTTCAGCGCGCGATGCCGCGCGTCGAATTGGCCAGGAAGGATTCCATCAGCGCGACGTCGCCGGCCGCCTCGGGCATTTCGGTGGCCAGCGCGGCGATGCCTGCGCGCGCCTCGTCGAGCGTCTTGCCCTGGCGGTACAGCAGGCGATGCATCTGCTTCACCGCTGCGAGCCGCTGCGCGGAGAAATCGCGCCGGCGCAGGCCGACGATGTTGAAGCCGCGCACCGCCAGCGGATTGCCGTCGACCAGCATGAAAGGCGGCACGTCCTGCGTGACCGCGCTCGCGAAGCCGAGCATGGCATGGGCTCCGATGGAGACGAACTGGTGGATGCCCGTGAGCCCGCCGACCGTCACCCAGTCGGCCAGGTGCACATGGCCGGCCAGCGTGGTGTTGTTGGCGAGCGTGGTGTGGTCGTCGACACGGCAGTCGTGGGCGATGTGCGTGTACGCCATGATCCAGTTGTCGTTGCCGACACGCGTGACGCCCCCTGCCCCCGGCACGCCGAGGTTGAAGGTGCAGAACTCGCGGATCACGTTGCGGTCGCCGATGACGAGCTCGGTAGGCTCGCCGGCGTATTTCTTGTCCTGCGGAACGGCGCCGAGGGACGAAAACTGGAAGATCCTGTTGTCGCGCCCGATGGTGGTGCGGCCCTCGATCACGCAGTGCGCGCCGATGGTGGTGCCCGCGCCTATGCGCACATGCGGGCCGATCACGGTATAGGGTCCGACCGACACCGAGGCGTCGAGCTGTGCCTGGGGGTCGACGACGGCCGTCGAATGAACCTGGGTCATGCCTTGTGAAGAAGCAACTGGCTGCGGCCGGCCATCAGTTGATCTGGCGCATGGCGCACATCAGCGACGCCTCGCAGGCGAGCTCGGTGCCCACCAGGGCCCGGCCCTTGAACTTGGAGATGCCCGCCTTCATGCGCTCGATCTCGACTTCGAGGGTGAGTTGGTCGCCCGGCTCCACCGGACGCTTGAAGCGGGCGCCGTCGATGGCAGCGAAGTAGTAGACGGTGTTGTCGTCCGGCACGATGTCCAGCGAATGGAACGACAGCAGCGCCGCCGCCTGCGCCATCGCTTCGAGCA
Source organism: Variovorax sp. V15 (assembly GCF_041154425.1). Classification (NCBI taxonomy): domain Bacteria; kingdom Pseudomonadati; phylum Pseudomonadota; class Betaproteobacteria; order Burkholderiales; family Comamonadaceae; genus Variovorax; species Variovorax sp. V15. The sequence goes on along the minus strand of NZ_AP028659.1, from coordinate 3,092,381 downwards.
TCAGCACGCCCGGCATCACCGGGCGGTGCGGGAAGTGGCCGTTGAAGAACGGCTCGTTCATCGTCACGTTCTTGAGCGCCGTGATGCGCTTGCCCTTTTCCATGTCCAGCACGCGGTCCACCAGCAGGAACGGGTAGCGGTGAGGCAGCAGCTTGAGGATTTGATGGATATCGAGCGTCGTCATGATTTTCTGTTCCTGCATCGTCGTCATTTTTTCGAGGGAGCCTTCTCCAGCGCCTTCAGTCGTTCGCGCAGGCTGTGCAACTGCTTGAGCGTTGCCGCATTCTTTTCCCAGTTCGCATTGTCATCGATGGGAAACATGCCGGTGTATTGGCCGGCCTTGTGGATGGACCGGGTGACCACGGTCGCGGCCGACACATGCACGCCGTCGGCGACCGTCAAATGACCCAGCACGATGGCGCCGCCACCGAAGGTGCAGCCGGCCCCGATGATGGCGCTCCCGGCCACGCCGACGCAACCCGCCATGGCCGTGTTCTTGCCGACCCGGACGTTGTGGCCGATCTGGATCAGGTTGTCGAGCTTCACGCCGTCTTCGATGACGGTGTCGTCCAGCGCGCCGCGGTCGATGCAGGTGTTGGCACCGATCTCGACGTCATTGCCGATGCGCACGGCTCCGAGCTGCTCGATCTTGACCCAGCGCCCCTCGTGCGGGGCGAGCCCGAAGCCGTCGGCACCGATCACCACGCCGGGATGCAGCAGGCACCGTTCGCCGATGACGCAATCCTCGCTGACCGTCACGCGCGACTTCAGCACGGTGCCAGCGCCGATGCGGGCGCCCCGCTCCACCACGCACAGCGCGCCGATGCGCGCCGTGGCGTCGACCAGCGCTTCAGGATGGATCACCGCGCTAGGATGGACGCGGTCGGCCTCCGGGCGCGCATGGTGCGCCTTCCACAGCTGCGTGAGACGGGCGAAGTAGAGGTACGGATCGGGCGTGACGATGTAGGCGCCACGCGCAGCTGCCGCCCCGCGCATGGCGGGCGACACGATCACGCAGGCGGCCTTCGAAGCCGCCAGCTCCTGCTGGTATTTGGGATGGCTCAGGAAGCTGAGCGCATCGGGCTGTGCATTCTGGAGAGGCGCGAGCCGCTCGATGGACAGCGCCGCATCGCCATGAAGCTCGCCCCCGAGGGCGTCAACAATGGCTCCGAGCTGCAGTGACACGCCGGTTCGCGGCGTTACTTGCCGGCCGCGGGCGCAGGAGAAGCGACGGACGCGTTCAGCGCCTTGATCACCTTGTCGGTGATGTCGTGCTTCGGATTGATGTAGATCGCTTCCTGCAGGATGGCGTCGTACTTCTCGGCCTCGGCCACCTGTTTCACCACGCGGTTGGCGCGCTCGTAGACCTGCTGGAGCTCTTCGTTCTTGCGCGCGTTCAGGTCTTCCTGGAACTCGCGGCGCTTGCGCTGGAAGTCGCGGTCCTGATCGACCAGGGCGCGCTGGCGGGCAACGCGCTGGGTTTCAGAGAGGGTGGGAGCCTCGCGCTCGAACTTCTCGGAAGCAGCCTTCAGGGCATCGCCCTGCGCGGTCAGGTCTTTCTCGCGCTTCAGGAACTCCGCCTCGAGCTTTGCCTGGGCAGTCTTCGCGGGCTGCGCTTCACGCAGCACGCGGTCCGGATTCACAAAGCCGATGCGAAAAGTTTCCTGCGCCTGTGCCTGGGCAGGTGCCGTGGCAAGTGCGAAAGCGGGAATCAACAACGCGCCGGCCGCGGCGCGGATCAAATGCTTCATTTAGAAAGACGTTCCGATCTGGAATTGGAGGCGCTGAATTCTATCCTTCGGGATATAGCCTGCCGTGAACGGTTGCCCCACTTCCTTCTGGGACTTGATCGGGAAGGCGTAGGCAAGGCGCAGCGGGCCCAGCGGCGAGATCCAGCTGACGCCAAGGCCGACCGAGGCGCGCAGCTTCTTCTCGGCCTTCCATTGCTCGTCGGTCACGCCGGCGGCACGGGTGCCGAAGACGTTGCCGACGTCGAAGAAGCCGTACAGACGCAGGGTGCGGTCGTTGCCGGCGCCGGGGAACGGCGTGCTCAGCTCCGCATTGAAGATCGCCTTCTTCGTACCCCCGATGGCCGCGCCTTCGCTCTGCAGGAACAGCGGCGCATCACGCGGACCCAGCGAGTTCTGCTCGAAGCCGCGCACCGAACCCAGGCCACCCGCGTAGAAGTTCTTGAAGATCGGATAGACCTTGTTGCCGAAGGCCTTGGCGTAGCCGACCTCGCCGTTGATCGAGAAGGTGTACTGCTTGTTGATTGCGAAGAACTGCTGGTACTGGTAGTTCGTCTTGACGTACTTCATGTCACCGGCGGCACCCACCTCGAGGTTGGCGCGTTGCAGGCGGCCGGTGGTCGGGATCAGCGCGCTGTCGCGGCTGTCGCGGCCCCAGCCGACGCTCAGCGGAATGCCCCAGACGCTCTTCTGGTCGCAGCCGGTCACCAGCAGGCCCGTCGGGTCCTTCTTGCACTGGAAATAGTTGAGGTACGACGGCGGCGTGTACAGGCCGGAGAAGGCGGTCGAGCTGTTGGGATCGAACGCATAGCGCTCGATGCCGACGCCGAAGAAGACGGTGTCGACCTCGCTGAACGGCACACCGAAGCGCACTGATGCGCCCTGGTTCACCAGCTTGTAGTCGCCGTCGGTCGAGGTCTGGTACGGACGCGTCGTGGTGTGGTAGATGCTGAAAGTACGCGAGATGCCGTCGGCCGTGAAGTACGGGTCGGTAGCCGTCAGCGACAGCGTGCGGTTGTACTTGCTGGTGTTGACCTGCACGCCCAGGAAGTTGCCCGAGCCGAACACGTTCTCCTGCGAGATGCCGAAGGTCAGCGCGACCTTTTCCGCGCTGGAGTAGCCCGCGCCGAGCTGCAGGCTGCCAGTGGGTTTCTCAACCACGCTGACGGTCAGGTCCACCTGGTCCGGCGAGCCGGGCACTTCCTGCGTATCGACGTTCACTTCGGTGAAGAAGCCCAGGCGGTCCACGCGGTCGCGCGAGAGCTTGATCTTGTCCCCGTCGTACCAGGAGGCCTCGTACTGGCGGAACTCGCGACGGATCACCTCGTCGCGGGTCTTGTTGTTGCCGCCGACCGAAACGCGGCGCACGTACACGCGGCGCGAGGGCTCGGCCTGTAGCGTGAGGGCCACGCGGTTGTTGACGCGGTCGATCTCGGGGCGTGCCTGTACGCGCGCAAAGGCGTAGCCGAAGGTGCCGAAGTAGTCGTTGAACGCCTTGGTGGTCTCCGTGACCTGCTCGCCGTTGTAGGGCTCGCCCGGCTTGATGGTGATGAGCGACTTGAACTCGTCGTCGCGGCCGAGGTAGTTGCCATCGAGCTTGACGCTCGACACCACGAACTTCTCGCCTTCGGTGATGTTCACCGTCACCGTCAGGTCCTTGCGGTCCGGGGAGATCGCGACCTGCGTCGAGTCGATGCGGAACTCGAGATAGCCGCGCGTGATGTAGTACGAGCGCAGGGTTTCGAGGTCGGCGTTGAGCTTGGCGCGCGAATACTGATTCGACTTCGTGTACCAGCTCATGAAGCCGCCGCTGTCCTGGTCGAACAGGCTCAGTAGCGTCGATTCGCTGAAGGCCTTGTTGCCCACCACGCGCACTTCGCGGATCCGGGCCGACTCGCCTTCGGTCACGGTGAAGGTCAGGTTGACGCGGTTGCGCTCGATGGGCGTGACGGTGGTCACGACCTGCGCGTTGTAGAGGCTGCGGCTCACGTACTGGCGCTTGAGCTCCTGCTCCGCACGGTCGGCCAGAGCCTTGTCGTAGGGGCGGCCATCGGCCAGGCCCACTTCGCGCAGCGCCTTCTGCAGCGCAGCCTTGTCGAATTCCTTGGTGCCGACGAAGTCGACATCGGCGATGGTCGGACGCTCTTCCACGATGACCACCAGCACGTTGCCGTTCACGTCGATGCGCACGTCCTTGAACAACCCCAGATCGAACAGCGCGCGAATCGCAGCGGAGCCGCGCTCGTCGCTGTAGGTATCGCCCACGCGAAGCGGCAGCGACGCGAAGACCGTACCGGCCTCGACGCGTTGCAGGCCTTCGACGCGGATGTCGCGCACCGTGAAAGGTTCGACTGCCCAGGCGGCCGAAGCCGCAAGCGCACTGGCAACCACCGCAACAACGCTACGCAGGCGAAAGCGACTGAAGTTTTTGTTCATCTGTGAATTGAGCCGGCACGGAAAGGGCCGGCAGAAAGTTAACCAAAGAGCCGCGTGACGTCGTTGAAGAGTGCGACCGACATCATGACCAGCAGCAGGGCCACACCCCCGCGCTGAAGCCGTTCCATCCAGGCGTCAGAGACGCTCTTGCCGGTCAGGCCCTCCCAAAGATAATACATCAGGTGTCCTCCATCGAGGACCGGCAGCGGCATGAGATTGAGCACCCCGAGGCTCACGCTGATGAGCGCCAGGAAGACCAGGTACTGGGTGAAACCGAGGCTTGCGGACTTGCCCGCGTAGTCCGCGATGGTGAGCGGACCACTGAGATTCTTGATCGACGCCTCGCCGATGACCATCTTGCCCATCATGCGCACGGTCAGCGCCGAAACCTCCCAGGTACGCACCACGCCGCGCCAGATGCCGTCGACCACGCCCTGACGCACGGTCACCATTTCGGGCGGCGCGCCAACATAGGCGCCCACGCGCCCCACCTTGACGCCGCCCTCTTCCCGCACTTCGGGCTTCACGTCGATGGTGAGCGCCCGGCCGCCGCGCTCGATCTGCCATGCCTGCGTGCGCGGCTGGCCACCGTCGACCGACGCCCGGATCGCCTCGCGCAGCTGCTGCCCGTCGATGATCGGCGTGCCGCCGATGGCGCGCACCACGTCGCCGTCGAGCAGGCCCGCCGCTTCGGCCGCGCTGCCCTTCATGACTTCGCCGATCTCGGGGCGCGTCAGGGGCGCCAGCACGCCGATCTTGCGGAACATCTGCGGATCGGCGTCCTTGGTCTCCATGCGGCTGAGCGGGAGCACCAGCTCGCGAGCGGGCCGACCGCCCTCGCCCGCGACCTCGAGCTTCAGGTCGCGACCATCGAGCGCTCCGCGCGTCATGCGCCAGCGCAGGTCCTCGAAGGACTGGACCGGCGTCAGCTCGCCGTCGAACCCAGCCCGGGAGATGTGCTCGCCGCCCTTCAGGCCCGCCGACTCGGCAAGGGAGCCTGCCACCGGCCGCGCCAATGTGGCGACCGGCTCCTGCACGCCGATCCAGTTGACTGCCGTGTAGAGCGCCACCGCCAGCAGCAGATTGGCGATCGGCCCCGCGGCCACGATGGCCGCGCGCGAACGCAGCGGCTGCGTGTTGAAGGCGCGGTGGCGTTCCTCGGGTGCCACGGGGCCTTCACGCTCGTCGAGCATCTTGACGTAGCCGCCGAAGGGAAATGCGCCGATGACGAACTCGGTCTGCTGGCCCGGATGCTGGCGCCTGGGCTGCCAACGGAAAAGCGCCTTGCCGAAGCCGACGGAGAAGCGCTCCACCTTGACGCCACAGGCCACTGCCACGCGATAGTGGCCGTATTCGTGCACCGCGATCAGGACACCGAGCGCAACCACAAAGGCTATGACAGTAAGCAGCATCGGAGTCCTTGCTTTACGAGGGAGGCGTCAGGCAGCGAATCGCAGCGCCGCGGCATTGGCTGCCGCCCGGGCGCTGGCGTCGATCGCCAGCAGGTCGGCCAGCGATGCCGGCTTGGAGGGGGCGACTCTTTCCAAAGTTTCCATGTTGACCGCGTGTATGCAATCGAAACGCAGGCGGCGGTTGAGGAATGCTTCAACTGCGACCTCGTTGGCGGCATTGAGCACAGCCGTCGTACCGGGCGCGGCGCGCAGCGCGTGCCATGCAAGGCCCAGCCCGGGGAAGAGAGCCGCATCGGGCGATTCGAAGGTCAGCGAGCCCATCTGCCGGAAGTCGAGCCGCGCGGCGCCGCTTTCGATGCGCTCGGGCCAGGCCAGGCCCACCGCGATCGGCACCCGCATGTCGGGCGTGCCGAGCTGGGCGATGACCGACGCGTCGGTGAACTGCACCATCGAGTGCACCACGCTCTGCGGATGGATGACCACCTCGATCTGCTCGGGCGAGACGCCGAATAGATGACGCGCCTCGATCACCTCGAGCGCCTTGTTCATCATCGTGGCCGAATCGACCGAAATCTTGCGGCCCATGACCCAGTTCGGATGGGCGCAGGCCTGCTCGGGCGTCACCGCGCCCAGGGTTTCCGGCGCACGGGTGCGGAACGGGCCTCCCGAGGCAGTCAGGATGATCTTGTCGATGCGCCGCGCCCAGGTGGACGGGTCCTCGGGCAGCGACTGGAAGATGGCGGAATGCTCGCTGTCGATGGGCAGCAGCGTCGCCCCACCCTCGCGCACGGTGCGCATGAAGAGTTCGCCGCCGACGACCAGCGCTTCCTTGTTGGCCAGCAGGAGCCGCTTGCCGGCGCGCGCGGCAGCCAGGCATGGCCCCAGGCCGGCGGCACCGACGATGGCGGCCATCACGGAATCGACCTCGTCGTGCGACGCTATCGTTTCGAGAGCATCGCCCTCCATCAACACGACCGTCTTCAGGCCATTCTGCTGGAGCTTCTCGGCCAGCAGCGCGGCGTGCGGCGCGCTGGCCATCACGGCGAACCTGGGCGTGAACTGGGCGCACTGCGCCAGCAACTCGTCGACCTTGGTGGCCGCGGAAAGCGCGAAAACCTCGAAGCGCTCGGGGTGGCGCGAAATGACGTCGAGCGTGCTCACGCCGACCGAACCGGTCGAGCCGAGCACCGTGACGCGTTGTCTTCTGGGTGAATTCACAGGAAAGCCAGCATCATGGCAATGGGAAGCGCCGGCAAGAGGGCATCCACGCGGTCGAGGACGCCGCCGTGGCCGGGCAGCAGCCTGCTGCTGTCCTTGGCGCCGGCGCTGCGCTTGATGAGAGATTCGACGAGGTCGCCCACGACGCTCATGGCCGCGAGGAACAGCGCGGCCAGCAACAGCAGCCACCAGCCACGCTCGGCGAGACGGGTATACAGGCTGGCCACCGTGGCGCCCGCGGCCTTGTCGGCCCAGACCCAGGCGAAAGCCAGCACCACCACGCCGACCATGCCGCCCCAAACGCCCTCCCAACTCTTGCCGGGACTGATCGCCGGAGCGAGCTTGTTGCGGGTGAACTTGAGGCCGAAGGCCCGGCCGGCGAAATAGGCGAATACGTCGGCCACCCACACCAGCACGAGGATCGACAGCAGGAAGTTGATGCCGATCATGCGCGCCTGCACCGCAGCCAGCCAAGCTACCCACAGCGCCAGCAGGCCACCGACCAGTCGAAGGCCGCGCGGAATGCGGGGCCAGCCCGGCACTGCCACGCGCAGCAAAGCCGCGCCGCCCAGCACCCAGGCAGCGCTCGCCAGGGTCCACATCACGACCAGGGGTTGCTCCAGCAGCCCGAGCCACCAGGAGAGCCCGCACAGCACCACCGTCTCGGCACCGAGGAACAGCGACACCCCCTGCCCATAGCCGTTCAGACGCCCCCACTCCCAGGCGGCGGCGCCGATCAGCACCAGCATGACGCAGCCGAAGGGGATATAGCTTGGGTAGAACAGCGCCGGCAGCAGGATCGCGAGGAGCACGATCGCCGTGATGATGCGTTGCTTGAGCATGCGGAGGCTGCCTGGCCGTCAGGCCGCGGCGGTGGAAGAGACTTGCGCCGAGGTCTGTCCGAAACGCCGCTCGCGGCCCTGGAACGCGGCAATGGCCTCGTCCAGCGCTGCCTCGTCGAACTCGGGCCACAGCTTGTCGCTGAAGAAAAGCTCGGCGTAGGCACTCTGCCAGAGCAGGAAGTTGGAGAGACGCTGCTCGCCGCCGGTGCGGATGAACAGGTCGGGGTCGGGCACGTGGGCCAGGGCCATGGCGCGATCGAGGCTGAGCTCGGTGATCGCTTCGCCCTGTGCTGCAAGCTTGGCTGCAGCCTGTGCGATGTCCCAGCGGCCGCCGTAGTTGAAGCAGACGTTGAGCACGAGCCGGGTGTTGTGCGCCGTGGCGGCTTCGGCGTCGAGCAGGCCGTTCACCATCTTGGGCGACAGACCGGCGCGCTCGCCGACGAAATGCAGCCGCACGCCGTCGGCGCTGAGCTTGGGCACCTCGCGAGCAAGCGCACCGACCATCAGTTCCATCAGCCCGGAAACCTCCTCGACGGGACGGTTCCAGTTCTCGGACGAGAACGCGAACACGGTGAGCACACCCACGCCGCGCTCGGCGCAGGCCTTGACGCAGCGGCGCAGCGATTCGACGCCCTGCTTGTGCCCCGCGATGCGTGGAAGAAAGCGCCGCGTCGCCCAGCGGCCGTTGCCGTCCATGACGATGGCAACGTGGTGGGGAATGCGCGGCGCCGACGAGGCCATGGCGGGCCTCAAACGGCCATGATCTCCGCTTCCTTGGCCGCGACCAGGCGGTCGATTTCCGCGATATGGCGGTCGGTGACCTTCTGGATCTCGGCTTCGGCGCGCTTCTGGTCGTCTTCCGACGCCAGCTTTTCCTTGACCAGCTTCTTGACCGCTTCGTTCGCATCACGGCGCAGGTTGCGCGTGGCGATCTTGGCGCTCTCGCCTTCGTTGCGGACGAGCTTGGTCATTTCCTTGCGGCGCTCTTCGCTCATGGCCGGCAGCGGCACGCGGATCAGGTCGCCCATCGAGGCGGGGTTGAGGCCCAGGTCGCTTTCGCGGATGGCCTTCTCGATCTTGGCGCCCATGCCCTTTTCCCAGGGCTGCACGCTGAGCGTGCGCGAATCGAGCACCGACACGTTGGCCACCTGGCTCAGTGGCACCTGGGAGCCGTAGTACTCGACGTGGATCGCGTCGAGCAGCGCCGAGTTGGCGCGGCCGGTACGGATCTTGGTGAGGTTGTTCTGGAATGCGGCGATCGACTGGTTCATCTTCGCGTCGGTCGCACTGCGGATGTCTGCAATGGTCATCTCAAATACTCCTAGGCATGCACCAGCGTGCCTTCGTCCTCGCCCATGACGACGCGCTTGAGCGCGCCATTCTTGAAGATCGAGAACACCTTGATCGGCAGCTTCTGGTCGCGGCACAGCGCGAAGGCCGTGGCGTCCATGATGCCGAGGTTCTTCGCAATCGCCTCGTCGAAGGTCAGCGTGGCGTAGCGGGTCGCGTCGGGGTTGGTCTTGGGGTCGGCGGTATAGACGCCGTCGACCTTGGTCGCCTTGAGCACCAGCTCGGCGCCGATCTCGGCACCGCGCAGCGCGGCGGCCGTGTCGGTGGTGAAGAACGGGTTGCCTGTGCCGGCCGCGAACACCACGACCTTGCCCTCTTCGAGGTACTGCAGCGCCTTGGGGCGCACATAGGGCTCGACCACCTGCTCGATGGCGATGGCGGACATCACGCGGGCCACGAGGCCCTGCTTGTCCATCGCATCGGCCAGGGCCAGCGAGTTCATGACCGTGGCCAGCATGCCCATGTAGTCGGCGGTTGCGCGGTCCATGCCGACGGAACCGCCCGCTACGCCGCGGAAGATGTTGCCGCCGCCGATCACGACCGCCACCTCGACACCCATGTTCACGACCTCGGCCACCTCCTGCACCATGCGCACGATGGTCGCACGGTTGATGCCGAAGGCGTCGTCACCCATCAATGCCTCTCCCGACAGCTTCAACAAGATTCGCTTGTGGGCTGGGCGGGCATCAGACATGGGCAATTTCCTTTGGTTGGGTCGGGACGAGTGTAAAACGTGGCGATGAAAAAACGACGGTGCGCGCGAACGCACCGTCGCTGGAGCCGTAAAGGCTTAAGCGGCAGCCTTGGCTGCGGCGACTTGGGCTGCGACTTCAGCGGCGAAGTCGTCAACTTTCTTCTCAATGCCTTCGCCGACCACGTACAGGGTGAAGCCCTTGATCGTGGTGTTGACGGCCTTGAGCATCTGCTCGACGGTCTGCTTGTCGTTCTTCACGAAGGGCTGGTTGTGCAGCGAAACTTCCTTGAGGAACTTCTGCACGCCGCCTTCGATGCGCTTGGCGACGATGTCGGCCGGCTGGGGCTTCTTGCCTTCGGCTTCGGCCGTCTTGCGGTCTTCCTCGGCCTTGCCGGCGGCAACTGCGCGTTCCTTCTCGATCAGCTCGGCGGGCACGTCCGAAGCGGCAACCGACACGGGCTTCATGGCGGCGATGTGCATCGCGACGTCCTTGGCGGCGGTGTCGTCGCCCTCGAACTCCACCATCACGCCGATGCGCGTGCCGTGCAGGTAGGAGGCCAGCTTGCCGTTGCCGGCGAAGCGCTTGAAGCGGCGGAACGTCATGTTCTCGCCGATCTTGCCGATCAGGCCCTTGCGCACGTCCTCGAGCGTGGGGCCGAAGCCGTCCTGCTCGTAGGCCAGGGCGCCCAGCGCGGCGATGTCGGCGGGGTTCTTCTCGGCGATCAGCTTGGCGGCGGCATTGACCAGGGCCAGGAAGCTGTCGTTCTTCGAGACGAAGTCGGTTTCGCAGTTGACTTCGATCATCGCGCCGGCGTCACCGCCAACGTATGCGGCCACCACGCCTTCGGCGGTGATGCGGCTCGAGGCCTTGCCAGCCTTGTTGCCGAGCTTGATGCGCAGCAGTTCTTCGGCCTTTTCCATGTTGCCGTCGGCCTCGGTCAGGGCCTTCTTGCATTCCATCATCGGCGCGTCGGTCTTTGCGCGCAGTTCGCCCACCATGCTTGCGGTGATTGCAGCCATTTCGTATCTCCGTGAATTCAAAAATCAGGTTAAAAAAAAGGGGCACCAAAGCCCCTTCTTCAGGCTCGCGGGCGCGCCAATCAGGCCGAGGCGCCCTCTTCGACTTCGACGAATTCGTCATTGCCTTCGGCGATGGCCTTGACCACGTCGCCGGTGGCGCTGTTGCGGCCTTCGATGATCGCATCGGCGATGCCGCGGGCATACAGCGTGACAGCCTTCGACGAGTCGTCGTTGCCGGGGATCACGTAGTCGATGCCTTCGGGCGAGTGGTTGGAGTCCACCACGCCGATCAGCGGAATGCCGAGCTTCTTGGCTTCGGCCACGGCGATCTTGTGGAAGCCCACGTCGATCACGAAGATGGCGTCGGGCAGAGCGGTCATGTCCTGGATGCCGCCGATGTCCTTCTCGAGCTTCTCGATCTCGCGCGTGAAGGTCAACTGCTCCTTCTTGCTCAGGCTGTCGAGGCCGGCTTCCTGCTGGGCCTTCATGTCCTTCAGACGCTTGATCGAGGTCTTGACGGTCTTGAAGTTGGTCAGCATGCCGCCGAGCCAGCGGGTATCGACGAAGGGCACGCCGGCGCGGCGGGCTTCCGCCGCCACGATCTCACGGGCCTGGCGCTTCGTGCCGACCATCAGGATCGTGCCGCGGTTGGCGGTGAGCTGCTTGGCGTACTTCATCGCCTCCTGGAACATCGGGAGCGACTTTTCCAGGTTGATGATGTGGATCTTGTTGCGATGGCCGAAGATGTACGGAGCCATCTTGGGGTTCCAGAAGCGGGTTTGGTGACCGAAATGGACGCCTGCTTCCAGCATTTCGCGCATGGTGGTGGACATTGAAATTACTCCAAAGGTTGGGTCTAAAATCCAGCCCGTTTTGCGCTCTTTGAATCGAGTCACAACACCTTGATTGGGCCGGTTTGCGGATGTGTCTGGCTGGATGCAACGGGAGCCGTTGCCCGACCAGCGAAACCCAAAGAGTATAGCACGGCCGTCGCCCCTCCCTCTGAACCCGAGCCGTCCCGGCGGCACCCGCAGCCTTCCATGAACGACCTTCACGCCACCCGTCTCAACCTTCTGGCAGGTGGCACCGATGCACGCACCGAAATGGAGCGCGCCATCGACATCTCCAGGTCCGCGGTCTGCCAGCACGTCTTCACCCGCACGATGTTCGACGAGGCCCTGCAATCCGCCTCCACGTCGGCCCCGGCCAGCCGCCTGACCGGCCTCGCCTTCACCGCCAAAGACCTTTTCGACGTCGAGGGTCAGGCCACGCCCGCCGGCTCCGCCGTCCTGGCGCACGCCCCGGCCGCCAAGGCCGACTCCCCCGCCGTGGCCCGGCTGCGCGCCGCCGGCGGCGTACTGACCGGCCGGACCAACATGACGGAATTCGCCTTTTCAGGCGTCGGCGTCAATCCGCATCATGGAACGCCAGCCAACGCCGGCGACCCCGCGGTACCGCGCATTCCGGGCGGTTCGTCTTCCGGCGCCGCGGTTTCGGTCGCCAGCGGCGCTGCCTTCATCGGCCTGGGCTCCGACACCGGCGGCTCGATCCGCATTCCGGCAGCGCTCAACGGCATCGTCGGCTTCAAGAATACGGCCCGGCTGACGCCCACCGCCGGCGCGCTGCCGCTCTCGACCACCCTTGATACCGCCTGCGCCATGACCCGCTCGGTGCGCGACGCCATCACCGCGCACGAGATCCTCGCCGCCCGTCGCGTGACCGCCGGCAACGCCCCGCTCGCCGCCTACAGGCTCGCTGTGGTGAAGAACGTGTTCTTCGACGGCATCGAGCCCGCCGTGGCCAACGCTTTCGAGCGCTCGCTGAAGATGCTTCGCGCCGCCGGCGCCCGCATCGTGGAGATCGAGTTGCCCGAACTCGCCGAGCTGGGCGCCATCAACGCCACCGGCGGCTTCTCCGCCGCCGAGTCGTACGCCTGGCACCGCCTGCTGCTGGAACGCAGCGGCGCGGGCTACGACCCGCGCGTGGCCCAGCGCATCCTGCGCGGCGCCACGATGAAGGCGCACGAGTACATCGACCTGATCAACGCCCGCCGCGACTGGATCGCCCGCGTCGAAGCCGTGCTCGCGCCCTTCGACGCCGTGCTGTCGCCGACGGTGCCGATCACCGCGCCGTCCATCGCCAGCGTGGCGCCGGGCGCGGAGCGCGACGAAGAATTCTTCCGCGTCAATGCGCTGCTCCTGCGCAATCCGTCGATCGTCAACATGCTCGACGGCTGCGCCATCTCGCTGCCCTGCCAGGCTCCAGGCGAACTGCCGGTGGGCCTGATGCTGTGGAACGCGGCGCTGCACGACGACGCCGTGCTCGCGGTGGCGCTCCAGACCGAGCGCGCGCTGCAAGAATAACGGCCGACGGCGCCCGTCCCGCGGGCGTCAGCCATCTCTCTCATCCTGAACATTCAATGAAAATCGCGATCGTGGGCGCCGGCATCATAGGCGTCACCACCGCCTGGGAACTGGTTTCCGACGGCCATGAAGTGACCGTCTTCGAGCGCCGCGGCGCCGCCGCCGAGGAAGCCAGCTTCGCCAACGCCGGCGTGGTCGCTCCCGGATACGTCACGCCGTGGGCCGGCCCCGGCATGCGCGGCAAGGTGCTGCGCTCCCTGCTCTCCTCTCACGGTGCCATCAAGCTGCGCTGGCCCCTGGGCTCGCGCGACCTCGGCTGGCTCTCCCGCTGGCAGAAGGCCTGCAAGCTCGACACCTACCTGGCCAACCGCGCCCGCATGCAGCGCCTGGCGTTCTACAGCCGCAACCGGCTGCACGAGGTGACCGAGGCACGCGAACTCAGCTATGAGCGCAGCGACGGTTATCTCGTGCTGCTTCGCTCCAAGCGCGAGAAGAAGCTGGTGCAGCCCGGGCTCGACGTGCTGCGCGCGGCTGGCAGCGTCTTCAAGGAAGTCGACGCCGACGAAGCGCGGCTCATCGAACCCGCCCTGAACCCCGACACCCCGCTGGCAGGCGCCATCCACCTGCCCGAGGACGAAGTGGCCAACTGCCGCCAGTTCGCGCTGCTGCTCAAGTGGGAGGCCGAGTCGTTCGGTGCGCAGTTCCATTTCAACTGCGACATCGCGCCGCTGAGCCGCGCGGCCCCCACCTCGCTGTCGCTGGCGAGCGGCTCCGACCCGGTGCGCTACGACGCCGTGGTGGTTTGCGCCGGACTGGAATCGGCCTCGCTGCTGCGGCCGCTGGGCCTGCGCATTCCGATGGCGCCGGTCTACGGCCATTCGGTGAGCGCGCCGATCCGCGAGCCGCTCAATGCGCCGCGCAGCGCGGTGATGGACGAGCGCTTCAAGGTCGCCATCTCCCGGCTGGGCCAACGCGTGCGCGTGGCCGGCAGCGCCGAAATCGGCGGCTCGCTGGACACGATGAACCCAGCCGCGGTGCAGACGCTCTACAAGGTGCTGCACGACTGGTTTCCGGGAGCCGCCACGCTGCAGTCGGGCATCCAGCAATGGAAAGGCGCGCGGCCGATGCTGCCCGATGGCCCGCCGGTGCTGGGCGCGAGCGGCATTCCGGGCGTGTGGCTCAACCTCGGGCATGGGTCGAGCGGCTGGGCGCTCTCGTGTGGCAGCGCGCGCGTGCTGGGCGACCTGATCGCCGGACGCGAGCCGGACATCGACCTCGAAGGGCTCGGGGCCGAACGGCTCAGTCTTTAGGGCCCCACCGGCGCAAGGCTTCGGGGCTTGCGGGCTTCTCGACGGGAAACCCCGGCTCGGGCGGAGGCCGCAGCCTGCCGGCGCCCCAGGCCAGCAAGCCGGGGCAGATCAACGCGAAGAAGATCAGGCACAGCACACCGGCGCCCAGCAGCGCCAGCCGCGCCAGGCCGGAGGCACCCTCGGCCGGCAGGTCGAACCAGCGGATCACGCTGATGCCGAAACCGACATTGGCGGCCCAGGCCACATCTCGCAGAGGCACCCATCGCCTGAACTCCGCCAGCAGGAAGACGCCCCACACGAGGCACAACAGGCCCAGCACCCACCCGAATCCCGCGATCCACGCCATCGTCGCGGCCAGGAACGAAACAAGCGCCGCGAGAAGCAGGACAAGCAGCCAGCCGACGCCTTTGAAGTTCATCCCCCGGATGATAGGGAGGCAAGCAGCGAGCCGGGCCAACGGCACAATGCGCCGATGCAACGCATCACCTCCGCCACTGCTGCCGACCTGTTCGACATCGCCGCCACGCGCCGCATCGAGCAGGCAGCGTCGGCCGCCCTGCCCGCCCACACGCTGATGCGACGCGCAGGCCTTGCGGTGGCGAGGCTCGCGATGGCAATCGCGCCACATGCGCGCACGATATGGGTGGCTTGCGGGCCGGGCAACAACGGTGGCGACGGGTTCGAGGCTGCCGCCCAGTTGCGGCACCGGGGCTTCTTTCCGGTGGTCACGTCCATCGGCGATGAAGGCATGCTGCCGCCGGACGCCAAGGCATCGCTGCAACGAGCGCGCGATGCCGGCGTGACCTTCGCATCGACGCCGCCTTCGGACTACGAACTGGCGATCGACGCATTGCTCGGCATCGGCTCGACGCGGCCACCCGAAGGCGCGATGGCCGACTGGCTGGAGAAGATGCACGCCAGCGGCCAGCCCGTGCTGTGCGTCGACGTGCCATCGGGCCTGAACGCGGATACCGGCACGCTGGCCCAAGGCGTCAGCCCTGCGCAGGCGTCGACTCGCACCTGCATCACCTTCCTCACGCTGAAGCCCGGCCTGTTCACCGCGCAGGGTCGAGACGCCGCGGGCACCGTCTGGTTCGACGACCTGGAGTGCGGCGCCTTCAAGGACCAGCCCACGGCACGGATCGCAGGAGCACCCGAAGCGCAGCCGCGCAATCACGCCTCGCACAAGGGCAGCTATGGCGACGTCGCGGTGATCGGCGGGGCCGCCGGCATGGCTGGCGCTGCCTTGCTGGCTGGCTCAGCGGCGCTGCACGCGGGCGCGGGGCGCGTATTCGTCGGCTTGCTCGATCCGAGCGCGGCGCCTGTCGACACCGCGCAACCCGAGTTGATGCTGCGCGACGCCCAAACGCTCGATCTCTCGAACATGACGGCAGTCTGCGGGTGCGGCGGAGGAGAAGCCGTGAACGAACTGTTGCCGCGCGTGCTTTCGACGGCGGCCGCCCTGGTGCTCGATGCCGATGCGCTCAACGCCATCGCGGCCGACGGCGCGCTGCAAGCCCAGCTGGCATCACGCGGAAAAGACGGGTCGCCCACTGCGATCACGCCGCACCCGCTGGAAGCAGCGCGCCTGCTGGGCCGATTGGTCGGCGAAGTTCAGGCAGATAGGCTGGCCGCAGCCCAAGAGCTTGCCGCACGCTTCAGCGTGGTGGCTGTACTCAAGGGCTCGGGCTCCGTCATCGCCAGTCCCGGCGAAGCGCCACCGATCATCAACCTGAGCGGCAACGCCCGCCTCGCAACCGCCGGAACCGGCGACGTGCTGGCCGGAATGATCGGCGCGGCGCTGGCCGCGGGCCGCCCCGCCTTCGAAGCCGCGCGCGAAGCCGTCTGGCAACACGGCCACATCGCAGACACCTGGCCGGCCGACGCAGCCCCGCTCACGGCTGGCACGCTGGCCCGCCGCGCGCCGGTCTGAAGCGCCTCAGCCGCGCCCGACGAAGGGCATCTTCGTCGCCATGATGGTGTGGAAGAGCACGTTGGCTTCCAGCGGAAGGTTCGCCATGTAGAGCACCGACTGGCCGACGATCTTCACGTCGATCAGCGGCTCGATGGCCAGTTCGCCGTTGGCCTGCGGCACGCCCTTGGCCATGCGCGCGGCCAGCTCGGTCATGGCGTTGCCCACGTCCACCTGCCCCACGGCGATGTCGTACTTGCGGCCATCGAGGGACGCCGTCTTGGTGAGCCCCTCCACCGCGTGCTTCGTCGCGGTGTACGCAGCCGAGTTCGGACGCGGCGCCGTGGCCGAGATGGAGCCGTTGTTGATGATGCGCCCGCCCATCGGCTTCTGCGCCTTCATCGTGCGGAAGGCCTGCTGGATGCAGAAGAACATGCCTGTCAGGTTGATGTCGACCACGCCCTGCCACTGCTCGGGCGTCCAGTCCTCGAACGGGCCCGGCGGGTTGCCGACGCCGGCGTTGTTGAACAGCAGGTCGACGCGGCCGAAGCGCTCGACGGTGGCAGCGAACAGGGCTTGCACCGAGGCCGCGTTCGATACATCGGTAGGCACCGCGAAGGCGCGCGCGCCGGCGCCCGACTCTTCCGCCACCTGCTCCAGCGGCTCCAGGCGGCGGCCCGCCAGCGCCACGCTCCAGCCGTCGCCCAGCAGCGCCAGCGCGGCGGCGCGGCCGATGCCGGAGCCGGCACCCGTGACGATGGCGATACGGCCCTTGTTGTCTTCAGCGCTCATGCTGTCTGTCTCTTTCTTTTCGGTTGTCGATGGTTCGTTCGATGGCGTGAGGCCCGGTCAGCGGCGCGGCTTGCGCCCCTTGCCCTTCATCTTGCTGGCGGCTTTCTTCACCGCCGACTTGAAGGCCTGCATCGCCGACTGCGCCCCGGCCGTGGCCGAGGTGGGTCGCTCGCCGCGCGGCTCGGCCTTGCCGGCTTCCGCCTTGTTGCGCGTGCTGCGCTTGGCCGAGGCCTTCACGGGCACGCCCGATGATGCCGCACCCTTGTCCTTCATGGCCCGCGTCGTCAGCTCTTCGCCTTCGCGCACGAGGCGGAAGTCGATCTTGCGGCCGTCCAGGTCGACGCGGCTCACCTGCACCCGCACTCGCGTGCCGATGGCATAGCGGATGCCGGTGCGTTCGCCGCGCAGCTCCTGGCGCATCTCGTCGAACTTGAAGTACTCGCCGCCGAGCTCGGTGATGTGCACCAGGCCCTCGACGTACATCGCATCGAGCGTGACGAAGATGCCGAAGGTGGTGGCCGCGGTGACCACGCCGCCGTATTCCTCGCCGAGATGCTCGCGCATGTACTTGCACTTGAGCCAGGCCTCGACGTCGCGGCTGGCTTCGTCGGCGCGGCGCTCGTTGGCGCTGCAATGCAGGCCCGCGGCCTCCCACGCCATGACTTCCTTGCTGGGCGCGACGGTGGCCTTCTGCGGCTTCGCCGTGGGCGCTTTCACGCGCGAGGCGAGTCGCTTGGCCAGCTTGGCATGCGCCTCACCGGGGGTGGGCAGCATCGGCAGCTGATAGCGCGTCTTGCCGAGAATCGCCTTGATCACGCGGTGCACCAGCAGGTCCGGATAGCGCCGGATCGGACTGGTGAAGTGCGTGTAGGCCTCGTAGGCCAGGCCGAAGTGGCCGCTGTTGATCGGCGTGTAGATCGCCTGCTGCATCGAGCGCAGCAGCATGGTGTGGATCTGCTGTGCGTCGGGGCGGTCCTTGGTGGCTTCGGCGATCGCCTGGAATTCACCGGGCCTGGGGTCGTCGGTGATGCTCAGGCCGACACCCATGGCCTTCAGGTAGCCGCGCAGGATCTCCTTCTTTTCAGGCGTGGGGCCTTCGTGCACGCGGTACAGGCCCGGGTGCTTGCCCTCGGCGATGAAGTCGGCGCTGCAGACGTTGGCGGCGAGCATCGCTTCTTCGATCAGGCGGTGTGCCTCGTTGCGCGTGCGCGGCACGATCTTTTCGATGCGGCCTGCGTCGTCGCAGATGATCTGCGTCTCGGTGGTCTCGAAGTCGACGGCGCCGCGCTTGCCGCGCTGCTTGAGCAATGCCTTGTATACGTCGGCGAGGTTCAGCAGGTCGTTGACGCGGTCCTTGCGCTTCGCGGCCTCGGGCCCGCGCGTGTTGCCCAGGATGGCCGCCACCTCGGTGTACGTGAAGCGCGCGTGGCTGAACATCACGGCCGGATAGAACTGGTAGGCGTAGATCTCGCCGTCGGCGGCGACCAGCATGTCGCACACCATGCACAGGCGCTCGACCTCGGGGTTGAGCGAGCACAGGCCGTTCGAGAGCTTCTCCGGCAGCATCGGAATCACGCGGCGCGGGAAGTAGACGCTGGTGGCGCGGTCGTAGGCGTCGATGTCGATGGGCGAGCCGGTCTGCACATAGGCGCTGACGTCGGCAATGGCCACCAGCAGGCGCCAGCCCTTGCCGCGGCCCACCTTCGCGGGCTCGCAGTAGACGGCATCGTCGAAGTCGCGCGCGTCTTCGCCGTCGATGGTGACGAGCGGGACGTCGGTGAGGTCGACACGGCCTTTCTTGTCGGCGGGGCGGACCTTCTCGGGCAGCGCCTTGGACGCGGCCAGGCACTCCGCGGAAAACTCATGCGGCACGCCGTACTTGCGCACGGCGATCTCGATCTCCATGCCGGGGTCGTCGATCTCGCCCAGCACTTCCTTCACACGGCCCACGGGCTGGCCGAACAGGGCCGGCGGCTCGGTGAGCTGCACGACGACGACCTGCCCCACCTTCGCGGGGCCGGTGGCTCCCTTGGGAATCAGGACGTCCTGGCCGTAGCGCTTGTCTTCCGGCGCGACGAGCCAGATGCCGCCTTCGTGCAGCAGGCGGCCGATGATGGGCTGCTCAGGACGCTCGACGATCTCCACCACGCGCCCTTCGGGGCGGCCACGGCGGTCCTGACGCACGATGCGCGCCTTGACGCGGTCCTTGTGAAGCACCGCACGCATTTCATTCGGGGGCAGATAGATGTCTGCTTCGCCATCGTCGCGCTGCACGAAGCCGTGCCCGTCGCGATGTCCTTGGACAGTTCCTTCGATTTCATCCAGCAGTCCGCTGGAAGTGACGTTATTTTTGATATGATCTCCTTCTTTCCTGAAATTCAAAACGCAGTTGCTTCTGCAACTACGTGGGCCCAGATGGCGGAATTGGTAGACGCACTAGTTTCAGGTACTAGCGAGTAACATCGTGGAGGTTCGAGTCCTCTTCTGGGCACCAAGTTTAAACAGACCTTTACCAGGTCATTCGATTCAAGCCACCGGTCTCCGGTGGCTTTTTTCATTGCCGATCGAATCCACATCGAACGGTCGGCGCAACCGGACAGGCAAGAGCCGGACCAGTGCCAATTTTTTTGCGCGCGACCCGTTTTTTTCAGGCCGCCGCGGCAAATTGTGTATACTCGCAGTCTTTGCTGAAAAGCAGAGAAAGCCCAGATGGCGGAATTGGTAGACGCACTAGTTTCAGGTACTAGCGAGTAACATCGTGGAGGTTCGAGTCCTCTTCTGGGCACCAGATCCAAATTGACCCCCGCCAGGTCATCCGAAACAAGCCACCGGTCTCCGGTGGCTTTTTTCATGGTCGATCGGATCCGCATCAAACGGGCAGCGCGATCAGATCGTGGCCCTCTGCACCCACGATGCGCGCGCGGGTGAACTCACCTACCTTCAGCGTCTTGCTGATCTTCTCGGGCGGCAGCAGACGGACCGTGCCGTCGATCTCCGGTGCATCGGCATACGTGCGCCCCACTCCGCCCTTGCGGCCCATGGCGGGCGCCGAATCGACCAGCACCTGCATCGTCGAGCCGATGCGCCTTTGCAGCTTGGCGATCGACACAGCCTCCGCCACTTCCATGAAGCGCGCACGACGCGCCTCGCGCTCCGCCTCGGGCAGCATGCCGGGAATGTCGTTGGCGGTGGCGCCTTCGACCGGGCTGTAGGCAAAGCAGCCGGCGCGATCGATCTCGGCCTCGCGGATGAAGTCGAGCAGATGCTCGAACTCCTGCTCCGTCTCGCCAGGGAAGCCCGCGATGAAGGTACTGCGGATCACGAGCTCGGGACACACCTCGCGCCAACGCGCCAGCCGCTCCAGGTTCTTCTCACCACTGGCCGGGCGCTTCATGCGTTTCAGTACATCCGGGTGGCTGTGCTGCAAGGGCACATCGAGATACGGCAGCACCTGCCCGCTCGCCATCAGCGGAATGATCTCGTCCACGCTCGGATACGGGTACACGTAGTGCAGGCGAACCCACGCGCCATACGGCTCGGCGATTTCACCCAGCGTGCGCACCAGCTCGAGCATGCGCGTCTTGACCGGCTTGCCGTCCCAGAAACCGGTGCGGTACTTCACGTCGACTCCATAGGCCGAGGTGTCCTGGCTGATCACCAGCAGCTCCTTCACGCCACCTTCGAACAGGGCCTTGGCCTCGCTCAGCACATCGCCGACCGGCCGTGACACGAGGTCGCCGCGCATCGAGGGAATGATGCAGAAGGTGCAGCGATGGTTGCAGCCCTCGCTGATCTTCAGATAGGCATAGTGGCGCGGCGTCAGCTTGAGACCCGCGACGCCGAATGTGTTGGGCACGAGATCGATGAATGGGTCGTGCGGCTTCGGCAGATTGGCATGCACCGCATCCATCACCTCCTGCGTGGCATGCGGGCCGGTCACGGCCAGCACGCTCGGGTGCATCTGGCGCACCAGGTTCCCGCCCTGGTCGCCGGTCTTGGCACCAAGACAACCGGTGACGATCACGCGGCCGTTCTCGGCCAGGGCTTCGCCGATGGTGTCCAGACTTTCCTTCACGGCATCGTCGATGAAGCCGCAAGTGTTGACGATCACCAGATCGGCGCCTTCGAAGGTCTTTGCGGTCTGATAACCCTCGGCGCTCAGCTGGGTCAGGATCAATTCGGAATCGGTAAGGGCCTTGGGGCACCCGAGCGATACCATTCCTATACTCGGCACTTTTCGGCGTTCGGCTACGTCGGTCGTCATGGGGGAACTCATTGTCAGGTCTCGTTTATAGCTACAGCCGCTTCTCAGATCCACGCCAGGCGAAAGGCTCGAGCCTCGAGCGCCAGGCCGCCTACGCGGCGCGCTGGGCGGCCGAGCACGGCCTCAAGTTGGATGACTCGCTGACGCTTCAGGATGAGGGGCTTTCCGCGTACCACCAGCGGCACGTCAAATCGGGGGCGCTGGGTGTCTTTCTGGCTGCTGTTGAAAGCGGGAAAGTACCGCCGGGCTCTGTCCTCGTCGTCGAGGGGCTAGACCGGCTCTCTCGCGCCGAGCCCATCCAGGCTCAAGCGCAACTGGCCCAGATTGTAAATGCCGGCATCACCGTCGTGACTGCGAGCGACGGAAAAGAGTACAGCCGCGAGCGGTTGAAGGCGAACCCGATGGACCTTGTCTATTCGCTGCTCGTCATGATCCGCGCTCACGAGGAATCGGACACGAAGAGCAAGCGCGTGCGCGCCAGCATCATTCGGCAGTGCCAGAACTGGCTGGCCGGCACCTACCGAGGGCTGATCCGCAACGGCAAAGATCCCGTCTGGGTCCAGCTGGTCGACGGCGAGTGGCAGCTGGTCCCCGAGCGCGTCGAGGCCGTCCGCACTGGCATCGACCTGTACAGACGTGGGTACAGCGCGACCCGCATCCTCGCGGCGCTGACCGAGCGGGAGCTGTCCCTCACCGGCCGAGGCCCCCAGGCACTGCAGATCTACCGCCTCATCAAGCAGCGCGCGCTGCTGGGCGAGAAGGAGATTGAGGTCGACGGCGAGACATTCCGGCTGCCCGGCTACTACCCGGCCCTGCTGACCGAGGCCGAGTGGAACGACCTGCAGGCCCTCGCGGCAGGACGCGGGCGCCGCGCCGCCGCCGGCGGAAGCGTGCCGGCCATCGTGACGGGCCTGGGGATCACGGTCTGCGGATACTGCGGCCGGGCACTGGTCGGCCAGAACATCGGCACGAGAAACCGCCGGCCCGATGGAGGCATCCAGGACGGCCACAGGCGCCTCCACTGCACCAGCTACAGCCATGGCGGTTGCCCCGTGCCCGGCTCGAGCTCGGTGGCCCCCGTGGAGCGCGCCCTGATGGCCTACTGCAGCGACATGCTCAACCTGCAGGCGCTCTATGGGGGCGATCGCGCAGCAGGCCCACGCGCAAGACTGGCCAAGGCAAGGGCCGAGCTGGCGGATCTCACCACCAAGCTCGAGCGCCTCACCGACGCCATGCTCGAGGCGGCCGAAGACGGCGGCACGCCGGCGACCTTCGCCAGGCGGGCACGTGCACTCGAGGTCGACCAGCAGCGCGCGGCCGCCGACGTCGCCAGCGCGGAGCGCGAGCTGGCATCGGTGGCCAGGACCGACCTGCAGGGCGTCGACGAGACTTGGCGCAAGCTGGCCGCCGGCGTCGAGGCCCAGGACGTCGACGCGCGGCTGCAGGCGCGGCAGCTGGTCGCCGACACCTTCGAGCAGATCATCATTTACAGGCGAGGCGCCCTGCCCGCTGAAACGCCGAAAGGGATGATGGACGTCACGCTGCTGGCAAAGGGTGGGACCTCTCGCACGCTCCGCATCGACGCCAAGGGCGGATGGGTCGACGCCGAGGAAGCCCTCGGCGAGGCTCCCGAACAGACCGACGTCTAGGCGGGCTCGTCCGGAAGCATCACGGGCTCGAGGAACAGCGCAGCTGCCGCGATCGGCGACAGGGCGCGCAGGCTCGCGTCTCCCGCTAGGTCGGCCGCCAGCTCCTCGAGCTGCTCAGGATCGACCGTGCGCCAGTGCTGCTTGAGCCGCTTGGCGCAGTAGAAGACCCAGATGTCGGTCGGGATCTCTTGATCGTCCACGAATCACCCTCGGAGAGGCAGCTCTTCTTCCTCAGCGCTATCGAGCGCTCGCTGGTTCTCGCGAGGTTCCTCATTCTCAGCCGGTCCTGCATCGATAACGTCCATGTCGGGCAGCATCAGCATGCCGCGCGCCTCTTCCACGGTGCACGTGAGCCAGCGGTCGAAGTCGTGTTCCTCGAGCGGCACCACAGAACGCTTGTCGAAGATCTCCAGCCCGGTCGCCTTGTCGATCTCGATCCGGTGCATACGCGACATCAGCGGGTGCAGGTTCGCGTTGATGGTCAGCATGGTGTAGCTGTCCCAGACCTCGCCGGTCTTGAGATCCGTCCAGGTATCCCACAGGCCTGCGATGCCCCATGGCCTGCCGTCGACGCGCTTGAAGCGCCACCACTGGTTCTTCCCGGCCTCCCAGTTCGGCTCGTCGAAGCTGCTGGCCGGGATGATGCAGCGCTGCCCCTTCTTCCAGGCGCTGCCGTAGGTCGGCGACTTCTCCATGCGGTCAGTGCGCGCGTTGACCGTACTCAGACGCTTTCCCTTCACCTCCCCTTTGCGCGGCTTCGTCTGCGGGATGTTCGAGGTCGACCAGGGCGGGATCATCCCCCACTGCCCGACCACTAGCTCTCGCTCGTACTCGGTGACGTCCCGCGCGCGGCGCATGAATGGCCCCTTGCGCAGCGGGTTCATGCTGCGCAACCAGCGCTCCGCGGTGCGGGCGCCGATGTACCAGGCCGCCTCGATTTCACGGTCTTCGGGAGAGATGTAACGGGTGCACATGGTGTCCAGATTCTGCGCTCAGGAACCCGTTGACGTGCGAATACCCCCAGGTAGATACTGTATTTCCATACAGTTATTCTCAGGAGCCCGTCATGGAATCTGCAGCCACCTCCGTCGCCCTTACAGCCACCACCCCAATCCCCGGCACACCCCATGCACAGAAGCGATCAGTGCGGCAGGAATGGATTTCCCGCTTCATCGAGGAATCGCACACCCTCGCAAAGGGAAAGATCGACATCGAGATCACGTCCATAGAGGCCGATGCACTCCAGCGCGTGGTCGGCCATCGGCAGCCTGAAGACGTCGCACGCCAGCACTACAGCTCCTACACCGGTCCCGATACCAACTCCGGCTTCGTCCGAGTGGAGGAGGAGTTCCAGACGCTGGCTGTCACGGCCGGGATCACCAAAGACGGACAGCGGCTCTCGAAGGAGATGCTGGAATTTGCGTACGGCGTGGCCACGCTTTGCGCCAGCGCTGCAGATCGCGTCAGCGGTGCGCGTGAAAGCAGCGCGGGCGACCAAATCCGCAGCACGTTCGGTCCGGTGCCGTTCTAGGGAGCAACGCCATGGAAAGGAAGGAGGAGGAGGAGTTCTTCTTCTTCATGATGCCGCCCAGTATCTGGAGCAAGAAGCCTAGCCCGTCGCGTTTCAAGATGACCATCGAGTACGCGGCCGAACGCTATCCGGATGCCACCCCAATCCTCTCGAGCCGCGAGGTTCGCGCGCCTCTCAGCACGATCCCGGCCGATGCTCCGTATGCAGGTCGCCGGCAAAAGACGCCCGCCGAGGAGAAATATCAGGAGTGGCTCATTTCGCGCATCGGTCGGCGAAGTGAGGACGAGGACAATCAACCCAATGAGCCAAGCTGAATTCTTCCCTTCCGAACCTGCAGTCCTCTATGTGCCGGCCTGGTACAGCGACACCGAGCGAGAGGTGCAGCTCTTACCGCTGAGCCCGGGCGACTACAAGATCACGCCTGGCCACGGTACCGCGCGTTGGACGGTCACGTCGCTGAAGGACGGCAGCATCGTCTACAGCGGGATCGGGCCTGTCGAGATCCGCAGACCGCCCGCCGCGGGTTGAACTTGGGCACGCCGCGCCAAGCCGCCCTTGAGGCGGCTTTTTCCTGGGCGCTCGCAGGCCTCGATCGCCCAAGTTCAACGGCGCTTGAATCGCTCCGGCGGCACGGCGCCCTTTCGCTTGATCTTCACCCAGTCGCTCGAGCGGACACCCGGCTGGTAAACACTGGCCGCCCGCTTCGCGACCAGGCCCTCGAGCTTCAGCGGGATCACCGCCTCATCGAAGATCCTGAGCGGCTGGTCCTTGAAGTGCCGCACCACCAGGATGCCCGGCCGGGCAGGCTTGAACAGCCTCGCGAGCGCCGCCTTGCGCTGGACCAGCGGCTGCTGGGTAATGTCTTCCCCGCGGTCCACCAGCAGGTCGAATACGCAATACACAACGGGCGAGGCGCCCTCGTACCAGCGACGGCGGCGGGCTCGGTCCTGCAGCCTGTCGAAGTCACTGCGGCCGAGCTCGTCAAGCACGCACATCTCACCGTCGACGACGTACTGGCCGCCCTTCACCCTGGCCAGCGCCTGGGTGACCTCCGGGAACCACCTGGTGGCGTCAGCACCGTTGCGGCTCCGCAGGGAAACCGCACCGCGGTCAAACTCAGCCCCCACGCGGTAGCCGTCGAACTTGATCTCGTAGATCCACCCGGGCTCGTCAAAGTCCAGCGGCCGCTCATCGAGCAGCATGGGCGGGAAGTCGACGAGGTGCGGCATGGCTGGACAGTCCCGCCGGCGTAGGAGAGTCCCTGTCAGACGGAATCGCCTTTTGAGGATGGCCGTCAGGCCGCGGTGGCGCGAAGTTGAGGCACGGCTGGCGCGGTGCCGGCGCTCTACAGGAGATCCACATGGCAGACGACACGAAGAAGACTGGCCTCGACCGAAAGCTCATCTCGCTCGATGAGCCGCACGAGGTGCGTTCCTGGACGGAATCGCTCGGCGTCACCGAGGCACAGCTGCGGGAGGCCGTGAAGGCTGTAGGCCATTCTGTCGAAGCGGTGCGCCGGTACCTCGCAGACGGGAAGCGCTGATGACCCACGTACGCCGAATCTCAGTGCATGTCGACGAGCCCGATCCGGGGCATTTCTATTGGGTGCTCATGGAGGAAGGCGATGACGCAAGCCAGTGGCTTGAACTCCAGTCCGCCGAAGAAGGCTACGACATGTGGATCGATGCGCTGCAGGCGGGCATGTGGGCCTTAGAAAGGCTGGCCGAGGACGAGCGGATCGGGCCTCGCATCGACCGTGACGACGAGGGCAGCAGCCCAGTGGGGATGCCGCTGCGGTAAGCCCGCCCACGGTTTCCCCGTATGGGTTAACCTGCTTCGCTCTCGGCCGACTGGCTCGCGGCGTCTGCTTCGGCCTCTCGCCTTTCGATCCAATCGATGCATTTTCGCTTCAGCGCCTCGTCGCCTTCAGGCTGAGTCATTAGCGGAGCAGCCAACACAAGCTTGCATTCCTGCAGGCCGTTCAGGCGGATGTCGGCGACCGCCGAATATCCGCCTTCTGGAGGCTTCATTCGAAGCAGATAAAAGACCCATTCCCCAGTCTTGCCGAGGTGGACGTGTGCAACACCATCCATGCTCACCTCCGTGTACTCGGCGCAGGAGTGGCACCCCCATTGATGATTGGCGCGAGCAGCGAGAAAGAAACCATACTCGCTTTTTCAAATCACCCGTGACAAATGTCACGCCGAGGGTTTTTTGACGCTTGTCACGACCGTCCGCCTCATCCTTTCAAGGGTAGTTGGCGTCCTCCCATGTGTTTGGTCCGGATGTCTGCACTTGCACGCACCGACGTCGCCTCGTTGCCCAGGAGCCCCTCGCGCCCACTCACGTCAGAACAAGCCGGTTGGCTCGGACTCCACGTCCCAGCTGAAGACGAGCAGCTCTCCCCGCTGCGCGGGCGCCCCAGCTTTGCTGTTTAGCGAATAGCCGATCTCCAGGCTTTCCATGTGGAAAGCTGAGAAGCACCGCCGAATGTCCGGGTGGTCGTTGATGCTGAGGATTGCCTTGCCCTGCAGTGCCTTCAGCATGCTGGCCATCGCCTCGTATTCCGCCCATGGGAAAGGAACGCCATAGCCTTCGGTCTTCCAGTATGGCGGGTCGAGATAGAACAGCGTGTGCGGACGGTCGTAGCGGCGCATGCATTCCCGCCAGTCGAGGTGCTCGACGTGCGTGCTGGCCAGCCGCAGGTGCGCGGCGCTGAGTTGTTCCTCGAGGCGCAGCAGGTTGACTGGCGGCGCGGTGGTGGCCGTGCCCCAGGTCTGCCCGTCGACCTTGCCGCCGAACGCATGGTGCTGCAGGTAAAAGAACCGGGCCGCGCGTTGGATGTCGGTCAGGCCGGCAGGCGGCGTGTCCTGCAGCCACTTGAACACTTGGCGGCTCGACAGCGCCCATTTGAACTGGCGCACGAACTCCTCGAGGTGGTGCTGGACTACCCGGTACAGGTTGACCAGCTCGCCGTTCACGTCGTTGATGACCTCGACGTCGGCCGGCGGCCGCAGGAAGTACAGCGCCGCGCCGCCGGCGAACACCTCGACGTAGCAGGTATGCGGCGGGAACCGCGGGATGATGATGTCGGCCAAGCGGCGCTTGCCACCGAGCCAGGGAACGATTGGGTTGGCCATGATGGGTCCAGAGGTGTGGTTACACTCGGCCCGCCTGTACAGGTGGGCGGGGCCTCGGCTGGGCTCACAGGCTTGGTCTGTGGGACTGGCGGCTCGGGGAGGTGCTGCAACACCAATCCGGGTCGCCTCGTTCTTTATTCAGGGGTGCTCGGCGTCCTCCCCTGTGGTTTGTGCAGATGTCTGCACCGGTGCGATCAGTTGCCGATCGTTGCGCACAACGCCAAGCAGAACGCTCACTTCGGCGTCGCGCTGCTCAACAAGTCGTCGACCTCCCGCAAGTAGCTCTCGACCTCTCTCAGCCAGGCCTGCGAGGCGCTCGGATCGATCCTTGACACGCTGGCAGGCAGCGGGGTCGGTTGAGGGCTCGTCGCGATCACGGGCACGGTAGGCGGCGAACTGCTGGCGCACGCGCTCAGCATCACGGCGATCAGCATCGCGCCCAGCTTGGACGGTCTGCATGGCTGTATCGAACTCATCGACTTTCTCCTGTTGATCCTTCGCGTGGGCGGCCGAAAGCGCGACGACGCGCTGCAGATCTGCCAGCGCTGCCAGCGCGCGGTCGGCATCATTCCTGGCCACGGACGCCTGCAGGTCGTGCAGGCTGTTGACGGCCCCATCTCGTTTGTGACCGACCCAGCAGCCATGCAGCACGCTGGCCGCCACAAGGCCGGCCCACAACCAGCCGGGAAGCAAACCGAACAGACCGGTGATCGCGCTCATGGGAACTTCGCCTCGCCGGCCACGATGGCCGAACGGGCGTCCATACCGAGGAAGACCAGCCGGGTCGCTTCGCGCCGTCGATCGAGGCCCTTAAGCACCTTGCCGCCAGACTTGTTCCACTTCGGCAGCTCAGCCGCCGCGCCAGCGTAGTCGCCGAGATTGAGCTTGCGCAGGAACGTCGACGGCCGGCCGTCGGCCAGCTGAAAGATCCCGTCGCGATCGGCGCTGCCGGGCCCGATGTTGTAGACCGTCGAGACGACCGCATCGAACTGGCGCTGGTTCAGCGGAACGCGCACAGCTGCACGCACTGCGGGCTCGAAGTCACGCACCAGGCGCTTCGCGTACCGAGCATCGGCCTCGGCCAGACTGATCGTCATGCCGACGCTGACCCCCTCGGTGTCGCCCCAGCCGATCGTCCATGGCCTGCCGCTGAGGTGCGCGAACTGCTGCGGCACCGAGGACAGGTTGTAGGGGTCGATGCGGGCCCCCTGCAGGGCCCTGAACAGCGGCGAGCCCGGATCCGGGTACGCCCGCAGCCTGCACGCCTCGTAGTGGTGGTTCAACTCGTGGCCATCGGGTCCGGTGGACAGCTGTTCGTTCATTGACGGATCTCCGGAAGATCAGAAAGTGGCGCCGGTGCGGTTGCCGAAGCCGGCGGCCGGTCGCGGCGCCATGCATGACCACTGAACAGCAAGCCGAGCAGCAGTGCGCCGGCGATCGCCAACGATCCCCACTGCGGCCACTCGTTCCACCAGGGCTGCAGCGCCGAGGCGATCGCGCCGCCGATGTAGCCGGCGTACTCGCTCTGCACACGCACGAGCACGGTGCCCTGCATGGTGTTGAGGCGACAGATCGAGATGAACACGATGCCGGCGCACAGCCCGGCGTTCACCAGGGCGAACAGGTAGAGCTCGTTCATGGCAGGTCCTTTCCATCCTTCGGGCCCGGTCGCGCCAGGTCCATGAGGGCATAGAGCATCTGCACCGCCTTGGCGAGCACCCGCGGCCAGCCGTCACCGATGAAGCCGATTAGCAGCGCAATCGGCGCCAGGAGCACGCGCGGCGACAGGTCCGGCCGGTAGGCGCTGACGGCCGCAGCCGCGCCGGCGGTCAGCAGCACAGCCAGGCCCACCACGCGCGTGAAGAACCACAGCGCGCGGCCCCGGGTGGACTTCTCGCGTCGCGCCAGGGCGAACGAGGCGCCGATGGCCGAGGCCACCACGATCACCAAGTACGGGCCGACCGCTTCAGCCACCGCGCGCGAGAAGAAGGCCGCCGCGATCAGGATGGCCAGCGCGACGATATCGGTCAGGGGTTGCTGATTCATCTGCTTCAGGCCTGGCCAGGCCAACCGGTTGCCACGTCATAGGCCTGCGCGTCCGCCAGCGTCGCCAGCGCTGCGATGGCTTCGTAGTGGGCACGCTCGGCGTTGAAGCAGGCCTGAACGTGCAGGCCGACGGCGTCGGCAATCGCCACGAGGTCGGCGATCGGCGTCGTGAAGAACTCCCCATCGGCGCTCTTGAAACTCACGCCCGCAAGGCCGAGACGCAGCGCGTTCGTCACCGCGTTGCTGATTCTGTTTTGATCTTCAATGCGCGTGAGGACTCGAGAACCGTTGGGAAGCGTGAGGCCGCCGGTTTCGACCTCCCAGCGCTTTGCCGTGGCTGCATCGCGCAGCGCTGCCTGCACGCCCGCCAGCGTGGGCGTGGGCACCGGCGGCTCCACGGGATCGAGGGGGATGGGCTCCATCGCCCATTCACCGTTCAGCTCGACGACGCGCATGTCGGCAGGCGGCTCCGGCGGCGCCAATTCGAGACAGTTCCCGGGAATCAGGTAGACGGGCGTCTCCTCGGTCGATTCGAGGGGCGACAGATCCCCTTCGTCGAGCTCCACAGGCCCCAGGTAAATGCGCGTGTGCGCATCGAAGGAATAGACGGTCTTGCTCATGTGGGGGCCTCAGTACTTGATGATTGGGAGGTAGGCGACGTTGCGCGGCCGGGTCTCCGCGCCGCCGGTCAAATTGGTGGTCCCGCTGGCGGGGTCCACCGGGCCGGCACCGCCGCCGAAGGACGCGCTCAGACCCGCCTGGTTGGGCTTCAGGTAGACGTGCGTATGCGAACGGATTTCGTCCGCCTGAAAGGACCCGCGGACACGGCCCGCATCGACGCCGCGGCCGTCGTCCCAGCCGCGATCGAACTCGCCCCGCGCTTCGGGTAGGTTGAAGGTGGTCGAGCCGTCGCCGGCGCCGTATGTGGTGCCGATGGCGGCGAAAAGAGCCGCATAGGTCGTGCGAGACACCGCGGCCCCGTTGCGCTTGAGCCAGCCAGGAGGCGGGCTGGCCGCGGCCGTATAGCCGACGATCCCCGGCTCAAGTTGAGCCCCCAAAGCGGCACGGGCGTCGATCGGCAGCCCGGTCGAACCGAGGAGGCCCACGGCGCCCCACAGGTTCTCCCACAACGCCCCAAAGCCCGAGCGAGCCTGCGCGTTGCTCGGCGTCGCACCGCTGCCGGAGATGTCGTTCTTACTGGGTGGTGCTGGCATAGCTGCTCCTTTCGATGAGCGAAGAGTTCGTGATTGGTGGTTGGTCCGCTGAGATCGCTGCGGGTTAGTAGCCTTTGAGGACGATGTCTACTGAGGCACCGCCAACGGAAACGTGCGCTGCGTTGTAGGCCGTGACCCGAGGGGACAGGTTGGGCGTCTTGGTTGCCTCGGCAGTCACTGCGGTGCTTGCGCCCGACTGCAGCGTGATCTGAATGTTCTTGATGACAGAAAAAGGCGCGGAATGAGGGATCAGCGTTCCGCCAATCGGTACCGCCAGGTCGTTCACCTGCTCCTCAATGTCGGGAGCATCAACGGTCACGACGAACTGCCGCAGTGCTCCTCGTGTCGCGCCAGCGCCCAACGTGACTCGGAACTGGTACACGTCGTTTGCCACTGCGATCTGCCCCGGCCAAGGCATCCAGTCGCCAGCGGGTCCATAGAAGGTTTCGGCATCGGGGCCGTAGAAAGAATCGTCGTCCGGCCCATAGAAGACGCCGGGGCCCGCGAACCGATACTCGATCCGCAAATCGATGCCCTCCACATCCGCAGTCACCGTCATCTTCGACCCGGCCAGTGCCGAGATGATCGGCAGAAGAGGCGTCACATACGCCATCTCGGCATAAGCCTCGTCCTTGAAAAACCGAGTGGTATCCGAACCGTAGAACGCTTGGTTGTCCGACCCATAGAACGAATCGAGGGGGGCGGCAGTCGGATCGCCACTTGCGAATGCCCAACCGTATGAGGCGGAGGGGTCATAGGGCCACCCCATCGTCCTGTAGTTCCACTCCTCGATCACGTTGGCGATGGGCGGATCTCCGATGTTCATCGTGATGCTGCCGGCCGCGAATGACTGGTTGCCACTCGTGTCCTGAGCCTTCACCATGATGGTGACCACGCCGCCAGGTCGCATCTCCGGCTCCCACGGACTCTGCGTCACGAGACCATCATGCAGCGGTGCCGCCGAGTTCCAATCCAGGTTCTGGCCGTAGTGGAAGCGAAAGACATAACCCGCCAAGTCAGGGACACGGCGCGGCATGCTCCATGAGAGGACGCTGCCTGATATGGTCAGGTTCTCGATGTTTGGTGGCGGCTCGGTCTTGCCGATGACCCGGTGGAGCACCTGCGCTCCCCAATCGCTAACAGCCACGCTGTTGCGTACCCGGACACGAACCAGAATCATGGCGAGATCTTCGACGCCAGCGAACTTGGCTTCGGTCGCTGTTCCGGGGACGAGAACGCTTGTCCATGGGCCCGACGGAAGCACCATGTACTGCAGCTCCACAGTTCCCCCATTCGTGATCGATTGATCCGCTATAGGGCCCCAGGTCACTCGAATGCCGTTGACGATCGTGCCGTCCGTCTGGACGATCAATTCGCCCTCGCCGCTACTTATTGAGAGGATCGCCGGCGGGTAGATGTCCCACGGCTTTGGAAGCCCGGTGTTCGGCGCGTAGCCGCCCGGCAGGAACCCGGCCCCGTACTGGAAGATCGCGGCGGTGGTCTCTTTCAGGGTCAGCTGCACCACCCCGTTCGGCGAGAAGGTCCGCCCGACGATTCGGAACTCCTTGTTCACAATGCCGTAGCGGCTGAGAGTCAGTCGGATGCCGTCGAAGATCTCCAGTGGGTACGCCCGCATCTTGAACGGCAGTACCGCCGTCATCGGATCGCGCCCGTCCCGCAACATGATTCCTGCGATGTGCCAAGCTTGGCCCGCATAGAAGACCGCCGGCATCGTGACTTCCTGCGACAATTCGGCGCCGTCCACAGCTACTAGCGCATCCGCCCGCAATGGCCGGATCGACGTCTCGACGTAGTTGGCCGCCTGGTCCCAGATCCGGATGGCAACCATGTTCACCTTCTCGGCGCGAGGGCGATGCGGGCTGATGGTCATCGGCAGCTGCGTCACCGAGCCGTCGGCCGCGCGCTGCTCTACGGCCAGGTCTTCGTCGCTCAGGTTCAACACCGGCAGTTGGTAAACACCAGCGCGCACATACACCTCGCCAGCCGCATACGCCCACTCTCCGCCCATAGCTTGAGCGAGGTCATCGAGGACGTCGCGAGCGGGCGAACCGAATGGAAAGACGGAGGCGGCGCGGAACATCGGCACCCAATCCGAGCCGGTGTAGCTGATGCCGGTGTCGCAGGCGTTCGCGGCCGCGATGAATCGCGCGTCTTCGGCCGAAGTGATGGAGGTGCGCTTGCCAAACTGAGGATGGGTGATCACGTGCCGCATCAGCAGCGCGGGGTTTTCCGAGAAGCGAGTGACGCCGTCGCGCGGGTCGTAGACCCGCGCGCCTCGGATGCGAGCCGTCACGGTCGGAATGCCAGATGGCAGCGCGGTGTCGTTGTAGGCGAATTGGCATACCAGGTAGGCCACGCCTCGCGCGCGGTGGTCCCAGGTCCAGACGCCAGGCAGCATGGCGGTCATGCCGCCATCTGCCGTCTGATCGGGCGAACCCAGATGCCAACGGATGTTGACGAAGGAATTAAAGCCCGCGTACTGGTAGTACACGGTGAAGTACCAGCCCGGCAGCGGGTTGATGATGGTCACCACGCGGCCGCTGACGCTGCACTGGACCTCGTGCCCCCCGACCATTCCCCAAGGCGATTCGATCGCAGACACCGAACCAGGCAGCGGGTCATGATCAAGGATGACGGTCGTCGTGAACGAGATCTTCTGATCGCTGATCGTTGAGGCTTGTCCATACGGCGCCGTAGTGACCTGGCCGACCTCATTCACGTCGACCGGCTGATCGTTGAGGTAGATCTGCTCGATGCCGTCGATCTCGTGCTCGGCCAAGGCCACGCACATGATGAACAGCTCCTTGAACTGCCCCACGCTGGTCTTGTAGAACACATGGCCGCCCTTGCGGATCCTGCCCAGCACGAGCTCGCGCGGAACGACCGTGCCGGGCACGTTAGCCAGGCGGTCGACCTGGGCGGCGTCGAACTGCGAGCGAGCGGCGCGCTCGGCCTTGTTCTTCTGGTAGCTGCTTAATGCGAGCGTGCCCACGATGGTGATGGCGTAAGCGGCTACCAGGATCCCGGTGGTCACTGTCGCGGAACCGACGACGCTCGCGATACCCCATGCAATTGCCTGTGGCATCAGATCCTCCAAGCCACGAGGGCGTCTTGCATCGACAGAGCGACCATGCCGTCACGGCCGGGGCCCATTGCGTTAACACCATTGCAGACGGTAAGCAGCTCACGGCCTTCGTTGCGGACCAGCACCACGTCGCCAACTGTCGCCATCACCGGCTGAATCGGCTCGCCCATATGCGCTGTCACAAGAGCCTGCAGACCACCGGCATTGTCCAACTTGCGCAGGAGCCTTCGAAGCGCCTGTCGCCGTGGCCCTGCCTCGGTTCCGTAAGGTTCTAGTGCGGCCATGGGATTCGCGCCCGTGATCGCCTCGACCGCCGCGGCGGCATGCGTGCAGCAGTCGTTCGTGCCCCACACGAATGGAGCTCGAGCTCGCTCCTGACCGAAGTGTGAAAAGCGGGTTTGCCAGTCGGGGAGCCTCATCACCGCATCGCCATGAAAAGTTGTTTGGTCGGCCACACGATCGGCACATTCGCCTGGCTCTCGACGTACTCGAACGCCCTGTCGCCGGGATAGAGGAACTGCTGGTCCGCGTTGCTCGTCGTGAGCGCGTTGCCGCGTAGAAAATCGACGGCCGAACTCTCCGCCGTGACGGCGACCGTGCAGTTGTCGCCCGTTTCTTCAACAGGCATCGTGTCGAGGGTGCCCTCCCAGTCGATGGGGGCGTCGAGGACCACGCCGTCATCGCTCAGGATGGCCAGGCGAATCACGACCGGCGCTCCCTGCACGATGGACGAGTCCGAAAGCGCCAGTCCGATGGCCTCGCTGGTCACGCCCGACATTTCGAACTGCAGGCCCTTCACCTCGCCAGGCGAGTCGGCGATTTCGCTGATCGCACCTAGCCCGGCGGCGCCCCGGTACGTCACACCTGCATAGACGATGTCGTGGTTTGCCGAGGTCAGGGCAACGATGCCAGTCGCGAAGGTCATGAGCACCAGCTGCGCGATGCTCAGCCGGGGCGCGCTCAATGCAGCGAGGACCGAGGGCGAGTACGACCTCATGCCACGTACTCCATGAAGTCGAACGTGGCCTCGGGCGTGTAGCCGGGCACATAGCTGATCGGCTCGGGAACGGCGCGGAATCGGAAGAGCGCGGTGGGCCTATTCCATACGACGGCCGTACCACTGGCCAGCGCCCGGCGCAGCCGGTTGACGATCGGCGCGATCAGAAGCCCCGTGCCGTCTGCCGTGCATGGCTGCTGGACCTGCAGGAGCAGACCACCGATGCCGATCATGTCGCCGGCAAGCAGCGTGGCGCCGGCCGTCGTGTTGATGCGCACCGTGCCCGCGCCCGCGGCGACGGCCTGCACTGTCGGCGCGCCGCGCATGGTGCCGCGCGGCTCCGGCCGCTGCAGGTGGTACATCTGGATCCAGTTGGTCATGCCGCGCATCGAGGCCGCCCAGGCTTCGAGGTCCGCCGCCTCATCGTGCGTTCTGGGCGAAACGCTCACGGTGGCAAGCCAACGCTCGTTGCGCTTGTCGATGACCTGCTCCGAGCCGCCATATGGCGATGCGTTGGCGAGCTGGTTCACCATGGGCTGCAACGAGAACTCGGAAGGGTCCTCGAAGAAGTCGGGAAAGGCGATCTCGCTCATCAGTTGCCGCCCCCGTAGCGCTCGCGGCGGTACAGCGCGCCCGCCGAGCGGCGCTCTGCCATGGCGATCTCCTTCTGGACGGACCGGCCCGTAGCCAGGTCGCCGACGATCAGCTGGCCGATGCGCGGGCCGCGATCGCGTGCCGGGCCTGTGTTGTCCGCGGCACGCACGATCGCCTCGCCCTTGTGGATCTTGGCGATCATGTCGCGCGGGACGAAGTCGGTGCCGACGTCGAAGCCTCGCATGGTGCCGAAGCCACCCGTCAGATTAATGAGGTTGTCGAGGGAATCGCCGGGCATGGCGTTGGCCACGCCGGTCAGCAGGCCCATCGAGCCCAGCCCGCTCGCGGCAGAACTCGCGCCCAGTGATGCCGCCGCGTTGGTTGCTGCGGTGGCGAGGGTCTGCAAGGCCGTGGAGACCACCGTCGCTCCAGTCGTGAGGGATGCAGCGAAAGTGCTGGTAGCCGTGGCCGCACTGGCCTCGCCTACGCCCTTGGCCGACCCGAAAAGACCCGTCGACTGCATCCACTGCGCCGCGGGGCCCAGAATGTCCTGCCGCACGAACTGACGCACGCCCTGCGTGGCCAGGCTCTTGAGCAGCTCCCCGCCGTTGAGCTTCCCGGTCGTGAAGAACGACGTCAGCGCGTCCTCCGCCCCCCTGAATGCGCTAGTGAACGCCTCCTCGGTGCTCTTGGCGACGTTCCTCACGTCGTCGAGGTAGTTCTGCAGCGCCGCGCTGGCCCCGTTCGTCCAGTCGGCGCGCTTGGCATCGAGCTGGGCGTAGTAGTCGGCGTTGCTCTTCAGCGCCTCCTGCAGGCTCTCCTGGATCTTCTCGACTTCGGCCTTGTAGTCCTCCGAACCGAGCATGCCCTTCTTCGCCGCCGCAACGGTCAGGCCGGCTTGCAGGGTCGAGAACTCCTTGTAGATGGACTTCTCGCTCTGCAGCCGCTCGGCGGCCTCCCTGCCGAGACCGAAGACACCCAGCTGGCGGTCGTACTGTTCGTTGCGCCCCTTGGCCGCCTCGGCGATCCGGATATTCGTGGCCTCGACCAGGTCGCGGAACTCTTTCGCGGCCTGCAGCTGCTTCTTTTCCTCGTCGGCCGCGGCCTTCTTCGTGGCGAGCTGCTTCTCGAGCGCGACGTTGATGTCCAGCTGCGCCCGGATGGCGTCCTGCGCATTGACCAGGCTCTTCTGCTCGGCGGTGAGCTGGCCCTTGCCCTTGAGATCCGTGATGAGCTGATTGAACTTCGCGCGCTGCGACTCCGCGTCGGTGAGTTTCTCCGCTGTCTCGAGCTGGGCCGACGTGGCGGCGCCCTGCTGGCGCAGCTGCTCGAGCATCTTGGTGCCGGCGTCGTCGCTGAAGGCCTTCGGCTTCGCGCCCTTCGGGCCTGCGAACTCCTTGCGGATGGCGGCCTCGCCAGCCTTGATGGCCGCGTCTGACAGCAGCTCGCTGTTGGGGTTGACCTTGCGGATGTCTTCGAGACCGGCCCGATACTTCTTGAGCTCGCGCGTGACAGCGTCGATGCCCTTGGCCTTGTCCTGCCACTTGTTGACCGCATCGGTAGCCGCGATAGCGGCTTCCTGATCCTGTTGGCGTTGCCCTTCCATCTGGGCATTGGTGGCGGCGCGCTCGAGTTGACGGGCCAGGGCGGTTTGACGGGCTTGCGCCTCCTGCAGCTTCGCCGGATCTCCGCCGTTCGTGCGCAGGTACTCCACGACGCGGGTGGCGTCCTTCAGTTGCTCGCCAACCGTGGCGGCGCGCCCGAGGCTGCCCACGCCCTGGGAGATGTACTCCCACATGTTCTTCGCGGCCTTGCCGGTCTCCGACAGGGCACGAGAGAGGATGCCGGCCTGCGACTGGACATCCTTCATCCGGTTGATCGAGCTCGATGCGTAGGCGTCTTCGGCGACAGCCGCGGCTGCCTGCTTGTTGCCCTGGTCCTCCAGGGACTTGATGCGCTCGTAGGTGGCCTGCGTGAGGTAGTGCAGCGACTCGTTCAGCTTGGCCGAGGCCTTCGTGGGCTCGTCGCTGAGCTTCACGAAGTTCTCGACGGTTTCCTTGATCGCGACGCCGGCCTGCTGGTTGAGGGCCACGGCGGCCTGCGCGGCCTGGCCGAGGCTGTCGCCAGACACGCGCCCGGAGCCGGCCAGGGCCGTCAGCGCGTCCGAGGCCTGTCCCGCGGAGCCGGTGGCCGCGGCAACCTGCGCCGTGAGCTCCTGCAGCCGGCTCGTGGTGATCCCGGCGTAGTTGCCCGTCGTGACGATCGCCTTGTTGAACTCCGAATTGCGCTCCGAGGCCTGGTAGTACGCATACGCCAGGGCCGCGACGGCCGCCGCGGCGAGCGTGAGCGGGCTCACCAGGCCGCCGATGTAGCTGCCGAGGGCGCGGGCGGCCGGGCCCGCGCCGCCGAACATGTCCTTGAGCTGGCCACCCTGCTGCAGGAACACCGTGAGCGGCGCTTGGCCGCCCTGCAGGCTTGTGACGATGTCGGTGAACTGCGCGGGAACGCCGCGCATCGCAGCCGCGGTCTGCGCAGCCGACACGCCAAGTTTCGCGGTGCCCTGCTCTGCCTGGCGCAGCTTCGCGATGAAGGGTTCGGCCGCGGCAGCAACGCCCAGCTGCTGCGCCTGGAAAGCGGCGATCTCCGAGCGCGTCTTGCCGACCTGGTCGGACTGACGCTGCAGGGAATCGAGGAACGCCTTGCCCGAACTCGTCAGCTTGGCGCTGGTAGCGTCCGACTGGGCGCCCAGCTGCTGCAGGCCGATCTTGGCCGAGCTGAAGGCGGCCCCGGTCGCGTCGGTGCCGTTGATGACGATGCTGGCTGAGCCGGTCTCGTTCATTTAAACCGCCCGTTCCAAAGCGCAATCTGCTGTGCCAGCGGCAGCTGGGCGATTGCGGGTTGCGGCTCCGGCCATGCGTCGACCTGCGTGAAGTCCTCGAAGGACCACGCGACACGGCCACGCGGCGGCTGGACTCCGCCGGCGTTGAACACCGTAGCGCGCATCTGGGCATGCCGGATGCGTTCCGCGACCGGGAGCAGCTCCTCGTGCGACAGATAGACGAACCACTCTGCGAACTCCTGGGCACTCATGCGGCGCCCCAACTCTTCGACCGTGCTGCCCAGCCGGTCCGCCAGCGCGAAAGCGAACCGGCGTTGCGGCTGGGACCTCAGTTTTTTTCGATGGCCTTGGTGTCGCCGCCGGAGAAGCTGTTGCCGAGGTTGTAGAGACGGAAGGCATCCTGCGGGTGTTGTTGCCCGAACGCCCTCCATTGCTCCGCAGTCCACAGCGGCTCGCCGTCGGCCAGCACGACCATGCGAGCGAGCTGACGTTCGACGAGCGTCGCCCTGCTGCGCTTCGCTGCGGCCTCGGTCGTCTCGTCCTTGCGAGGTTGCTCCTCGTCCCACAGCGCGAGGCGATCGGCGAGCATCAGCCCGCGGACGATCACCGGACCGCCAATGGCGTCGACGGTGATCTCCTCTTGCCGAAGCTCCGGGGGCGCGTAGACCTGGTCGCGTTCGATGGCCATCGAATCAGGCTCCCGCGTAGTTGGTGAGACGGCCCCTGACCGACAGCTTCACGGGCGTGGTCACGACGGCGCCGGCGCTACCGCCGGGCGCCAGCGAGGCGCTCGGCGTGGCGGCGAAATACACCTGGTCGCCGGTGGCGAAGTTGAAGACCACCGCACAGGGCGACTTCTTGGTGTCGAAGGCCTTGAGCGCCTGCAGAACCGGGTCGTGCGGGTCCCAGATGGAGCCGAAGTTGAAGACCAGCGGGGTGCGATTGCCGGGAATCGAGGTGTCCTGGTCGTTGTGGATGGTGCTCACGTTCACGTCGGCCGCTTCGCCGCCGTTCGCGCTCACGTCCTGGAAGGTCTCGGCGCTCGTGCCGAAGGTGATCTTCTGGGCCGTGCCCGACACGAAGGTCTTGAAGTCGGTCGAGTCGATGCCTTTGAGCTCGAAGGTGTCGGTCGTCTTGTTGTCGACGCGCACGACGGCCCAGTCGAGCTGACGCATGCCCTTCGTGCGCAGGAGGATGATGTCGCCGTCCAGGAAAGGGTGCGCATCTGCACCGGCCACGGCGGGATTCGCCTTGCTGATGGACTCGAGCGGCACAGCAGCGGCCAGGGCGGTCTGCACATCGACGCCTACGTTGCTCCAGATATTGACGTTCATGATGGTCTTTCGAAAAGTTGTTCAAACAGCTATGTCGGGGGCGGTCGGGCGCACGAGGTAGGTAAAGAGCCACGTCTGTTCGCGCGCCGCCCTTGCTTCTTCGGCATCGCCGCTCAGCGTCAGGCGGCTGGAGGCGATGCGCGCGCCGCCCTTGGCCAATCGGAGAAGCGCTGCGTTGCCGCTGAGTGCCTTTTCCACCTGTAGGCCGAGATCACGAGCACGTGCGCCATATGCGGATCCGTGGCTGACGACACCAGCAATTCGCACCGCGTACTGCCGCTGCTCGATGCCGCTGACCGTGTAGGGCTGGGCACTCTCCCCCTGCGGCGCCTCGAAAACCAGCAGAGCGGGCAGCTCATCGTCTTGCAGCGGGTCCACGCGATCGAGGAACACATTGGCTCCCGCAGCGGTTCCCGCATCGATCAAGCGGTCTACGACGGCGGTGAGGATCTGCTCCTGGACGTGTGCCATGCTCAGGCCTTCCGCAAGCGCAACGTCTGCCAGCCGGTGCCATCCGGCATCGGCTCCACGACCTCATAGGCCACGCCCCGAACCGTGACTGAATCGCCACGCTTTGCACCTGGCGCATCCGCCACGGCGCAATGCAATGCGGGGCCCGATCCGCCGACGAGGCCCTCAAGGTCCGTCTGGTACTCAAGGTCCAAGATCGCACGCACGGCAATGGGCGAGCCGCCGCCCGCTGGGGCGTACAGCACCTCGTCAGCGAACTCGCGCTCGCTGAGGAATGGCGTGAAATCTTCGACGAAGGGCATGGCGGTCAGGCGGCAGGCGGCGCAGGCGCGGGAGACGGCGCAGGCGGCGCGGGAGGCACCGCCGTCTGCGCTTCCTCGGGCTCGACAAGCTCGGCCAGGTTCTTCGGCAGATCGCCGTCGACCTTGAACGACTCGCCTGCCTTGAACTCGATGCGCGAGGTCACGAGGAACGTGTTCCCCTTCCCTTGCTTCTCGAGCGCATGCGCGCGAATACGCGCTTGCGCCGTGGTGAGATGCACCACGGTGCCCGGGAACAGGGCAACGGGTGCGAGGGCCTTGTAGCTTTTCATGAGCGTGCTCCGATCTCGTTGCGCGCGCTCAGGTCAGCTCGGTCAGCACAGAGCGCTGCCAGTAGCCGTAGCCGACGTTGCGCTGGGCGCTCACGCCGTACCAGTGCTTCTTCTCCTTGAACTCGAGCTCGGAGCCTTCAGCGATCGCCTCGACCTTGATGCCCTCCTCCTCCTGGCGGATCAGGGCTTTCGCTTCCGAGCCCGTGTTGAATACGGCGAACTTCGTCGTCCACGGCAGACGCGCATTTGTGGCCAGCTTGAAGTCGAGGCCGCCCAGGCTGCCAGCCGTCAGGATCAGGTTGGAGCGCGCCGCGCCACCTTCCATGACAATCTGCGAACCCAGCGCGCCAGCGGCAGGAGCCATCAGGTTGATCGGAACCATCACGAGGAACTGGCTGGCATCCTCGTTCAGTGGTTCGCCCTGATCGTCCTTGATCGCGAGCAGCTGCTGCACGGCAGCCAGGATCGCGCCCTCCATCTCGCCGGCCGTCGGCTTCGCGGGGACGGCCACGTCCGCAGTGATGCGATTGCTCTGCGCTCCGCTGTCGCCCTCGACGTGGTCGGTGTCGTAGAAGTACTGGCCGTCATAGCAGACCGCGCTTTCGCCGTTGGCGATGAAGGCGCTCAGCAGCTTCGCCCAGTGGCTGTTCGCGCGGGCGGCGAGCTCGCGAACACGGATCATGACCTGGCCGGTCTTGTCGCGGCGGATCTCGTCGACCAGCACCTCGAGCGTCGCTTCGAAGCTCTTGTTGCGGATGTCCAGGCCGTTCTCACGCAGGCCCTTGGCTTGGCGACCGCCGATCCACTCGCGCATGGCCGGCACCATGCCGAGCCATTTGTACGTCTCCATCTCCTGGTTGGAGTCGAAATAGTTGGAGATCAGCGGGATCCAGGTAGCGCCCAGGTTCTGCTGCAGCGTGTTGTAGAACTCGCCGATGATGGCGCGGCTCGAAAGGGATGAAGCACCCATGATGTGATTCCTCGTTGGGGAGTTGTGAGTCGCCTATGAATCAGGCGTCGCCGGCGATACGCGCCGCGGTCTCCGCGGCCAGGGAAGCGTCGAAGTCGACGACGCACAAGCCGCTCTCGACCCAGCGGGAGACGCGCCCGATCGGCGAGTTCGCGCCAGCGGTGAGCGTGAAGGTGTCATCGTCGCTGGCGTACACCAGCGGTCCGTCGTTGGCGGTGATCGCAGCTGCGCCCACCACGGGGACCTGCACCTGGCCCCGGCGCTTCACGCGCACGGTGCGCTGGCCAGCGACGCCGGCGCTGTTGTCCACGATGGTTTCAGCGAAGCCGAGGAAGGTGTCACCCGCCACGAGCGGGCGGGCGAAGCCGGCGCCGTTCTCACCGACGGCGGCCCCTTCAAAGATGATGTCGGCGGCGATCACAGGGTATTCCTGGATCGTGCCCAGTTCGAAAGCGCGCGGCTTGTTTGCAGCGAGAGTCGTCATGCTGATTTACCTCAGAGGGATGAATGGGCGGTCGGATCAGGACGCGCTCTTGACGCGCGCGAGACCCTTGCTGCTCGCCTTCTCGTAGGCGGTGTACGCGGCCAGGCTCGAGAACTCCTCGTGCAGGCTCGCGTCGGCTTCCCAGTCGGCCTTGCAGCGCTCTTCGAGCGGCAGCTTGGCGCGCGCATCTGCGTCGGCCTTGGCCTTGGCCGCGGCGTCGTCAGGAACCGAGCTCGCCGGCTTCTGCTGCACGGGCGCAGGAGCGTCCTTGGCCAGGTTCGAAGCCTGCGTTTCGCGCACCTTCTTCTCGGCCGCGAGCACGGCAAGTGCCGCGTCGCCGCCTGAGGTCTTGCCGTCGAACTTCAGCGAGTTGACGAGTGCTTCGTGGCCTGGGATGAGGGCGCCCTCCACGGCCTGGATACGGGTGCGCTCCTCGGTCGCGCCCTGCGCGCGGCCTTCGTTGAGGATGGTCTGCAACAGCTCCGGGCTTTCGGCCGCGAGCTGCTCACGAGTGATCTTCATGGATGAAGCTCCTGGGTTGGTTGGAAGGAAAACGGAGCGGCCCGACGCAGCACCGGCGCGGTCGCGATTCAGCTGCTCGACCAGCTCGTCGAGGGTGGAGACACCGTCCACCAACCCGGCATCGATGGCCTGCTTGCCGATGAAGAGACGGCCGTCGGCCATCTCCTTCAGAACCTTCTCTTCGCTGACACCGCGGTGCGATGCGACGTCTGCCACGAAGAGGGAATACGTGTAGTCGACCTGATCCTGGATGGTCTCGCGGCCTGACTCGGTCAGCGGCGCGTACTGGCTGGAAATGCGCTTGTACTTGCCCGCGAAGATCTCGGTGGTCTTGATGCCGCGCTGCTCCTCTGCCTTGGAGATGTCGACGTGCGTGGCTACCACGCCGATCGATCCGACCAGCGTGGTTTCGTCGGCGATGTACACCTTGCTCGCGGCGGACCCGACCCATACACCGGCGCTCGCCATGGTCCCGCTGGCCAGTGTGACGATGGGCTTGCGTTCGCGTGCCTTCCGCACAAGGTTCGCGTAGCTCTGCGTCCCATCGACGGTCCCGCCGGGCGTATCTGTGAGCTGGATGATGCTGTGCACGGACGAATCGGCCAGCGCGGCCTGCAGGTCGCGTGCGAGCAGTTCGGTGGACACACCACCCGAGATCTGCATGAAGAGGTTGGCGCGCTTCGCCATCACCCCCTCGACGTAGAGGATGGCCACACCATCGCGGATGTCGTAGCCCTTCGGCTCGTTGGCCAACGGCCTGCCGAGCTTTGCCTCGACAGCTCCGATGTCGATCTTTTCGCCACGCAGATGCGTGGCGTAGATCGCCTGGATTTCCTGCAGCTTGGCCGGCTCAATGGCCCAAGGTGCGGTGAGTACGTCGAGGATTTTCATGCGGCACTGTGTGAATCAGTGCCGGAAATTTATGGAATATCGGCTGTCGCAAATAGGGCAAATTGCGACTACTCGGAATCGTCGTCCGCGGTGTCGTCGGGTTTGCTCTTCGACTCCGGCGCCGGCGCGGTACCGGCCGGCGCGACGAACGTTCCATCCCGCTTCTGTGCTTCGACTTCGCGCTTGCGCTGCCGATGCTTGACCTCCCACGGAATGCCGTCGTGCAGGATGCTCTCCGCGTCCAGCGTGCTGATCTCCATGTCCACGCGCTTGCGCGCTGCGTCCACCTCCTTCACCGGGTCGATCGATCCCGGACCATCGCCGGTCCAAACAGACTGGCTCCACGCCGCGCGCACCAGTTCGTTGGCGAAGAACCCCGGCGCCGGAATCCTGCCCTCTGCCACCTCATCGGCGAGCCACAGCTCGTAGATCGGCTGCGTGTAGTTTGTCACCATGTGATCGCGGCGCGCACGGAAGAACTTCCAGGCCGTGAGCAGTGCGGCCCGGGCCGCGGTGTAGCTGCTCTGGAAGTGCATGACCAGCACCTCGTACGGCAGCTCGAGCGCCACCCCGATCTGACGCAGGATCGCCAGCACGAACGGATCGAACTGCGGATTCGGGC
Source organism: Variovorax sp. V15 (assembly GCF_041154425.1). Classification (NCBI taxonomy): domain Bacteria; kingdom Pseudomonadati; phylum Pseudomonadota; class Betaproteobacteria; order Burkholderiales; family Comamonadaceae; genus Variovorax; species Variovorax sp. V15. Next base: position 3,048,018 of record NZ_AP028659.1, on the reverse strand, counting down.
GGCCTGGCGTGTGGGTCTGGATCTCCTCGCCCGGCAGAAGGTTTACGGCCTTGCCGGTGTCAAGATCGTCGGACCCGCCGAATTCGCCATTCCAGTCGGCTCCTCGCTTCGCGATCGCCTTCTGCGCGTCTTCGTCGAACAGATCCTGGAACGCCGTCGGGTCCATCTTGACGAACACGCTGATGATGGCGGAGTCGACAGCGGCCTTCAGCTCGGCATTGGTGTATCGGCTGAGCTGCTTCAGCGGCTCGAGGATGGGAGCGATCCATGGCACGCCGCGAACTTGGCCAGGGCGCAGCGGCTTGAAGATGTGGAGAACGTTGCGGCGCCCGGTGCTGTCGCCGCGAACCGGCACACGCTCCCAGGTGTTCACGAGCTGCAGATCGCCTGGATGATGGCGCGCAATATGAACCGCGACCGTCTCGCCTGTCTCCTTCGATAGTTCGATGCCGTCGATCAACGTTTCGGTGTCGGCCATCCGGTTTGGATTGCACACTCGGTCCGCTTCGATCGTCTGCAGCGCCAGGCGAGGCGGCCGCCCTTCGCGCGAGATCCGCGGGGTGATCACGAACGCGTCGCCGCTTTCGAAGTAGGTCCGGAACGTCAGTTCCGTCTGCGCGTAGAAGTTGAGCCGTCGCCCGACATCGCAATCGACCGACTCGCACCAGACCCGGAAACGCCGTCCCGTATCTGCGCACCAGGCCGTGGCTTCGTCCTCGCTCAGGCCCAGCGCGTCGAAGTCGATCGAAGGCGTGCAGCTCAAGCCGGTACCGATGGCATAGCTGACTGCGGTGTTGAGCGCGCCGACCGCGATCGGCGCATTGCGAAACTGATCCCGGCTTCGGGCGCGAAGCATCGGAAGATCCGCGATGATGTCCGTCGTGGGTGATCCGCCGTTGACTCGCCAGTTGGAGAGCGATTTCTTGTCGATGCGTGCGCCGGTGTAGCCGCCGGCGAGTGCGAGTTGCCCTCGCGCCGCCAGCCGGCGCGCGCCTACCTTCGGAGCGAAATACGTGATGACCTTGTCGAGGACGTTCTGTTGCACGAGCGGGTGGCCCGCGCGCTTCAGGGGTTGTTCGGCCATTTAGCGACTCGTGATGGTGATGGCGCGGCTTCGTCCCGATGCGGCCTCGGTCGCGTTGTCGACCCTGGCGCTCCAGATCTTGATTCCCGCCTGGATCGCATCGAGGTCGGCGAGCGTGAGCTTGCGCCCTTGGATCTCATATGACTGTTTGGCTAGCACCGCGGCTTCGGCTGCGAGATAGAGCTCGAGCTGGGCCTGGGCTCGTTCAAGGCTGATTGCTGGCATGTGTACTCCGATGCGGTCTGCAGTCTATGAATCCTTCGCTGTCGCAAATAGGGCAAATTGCGACAGTACTCAAGCAGCCAGCGGTCTCATGAAGTCCAAAAGACGGGCAAGTCGCCTCAGGTACATTGCTCAATATTTCGACAACTATGACGAGGAGATGAGATGTCCACCAAACGCCGACTGCAGGTCTTTGTTTCGAGTACCTACTCGGATCTGAAGGAAGAGCGACAAGCAGCCGTAGCTGCAATACTGAAAGCTGGACACATTCCGGCCGGCATGGAGCTTTTTACTGCGGGCGACGAATCGCAGATGACGATTATCAAGCGCTGGATAGATGAGTCAGACGTCTACATGCTCATCCTTGGAGGACGCTATGGATCGATCGAGAAGACCAGCGGTCTAAGCTACACAGAGTTGGAGTTCGACTACGCAGTAGCCAATAGCAAACCTCTATTCGCTGTTGTAATGACAGACGAAGCTCTGGAAACAAAGGTGAAGAAGCATGGTCGGGTCGTCCTTGAGCTGGATGCGCCGGCCGAGCTCAAGGCCTTTCGCTCGAAAGTCTTGAGCAACATTTCGTCGTTCTTTGAAGATCTTAAAGACATCAAGCTCAGCGTTCATGAAAGTCTTTCTGACTTCGCAAGCAACAGGGATCTGAAAGGGTGGGTCGCAGCTGGCGATGTCCAAGATACAGCACCCTTGTTTGACCAGATCGAGCGACTCTCTGAACAGAACTCACAGCTTCGAGAAAGAATTTCCTATCTAGAGCGCTCGATATCCACTCGCACTGATAAGGCGGACGACTTCGATGAAATGTATGAAGTCCTAAGGGGGGTCTTGATTTCGGTGCCGGAAGACCTCCGCGCTGAGGAAACCCCTGCGGAGATGGACTTGTTCAGTGTGTTCTGGAGCGCGCAAGACCGGCTTCTTACTGGGTTCACAAATCATCCCCCAATGGAGGCCATGGAAGAGTTCCTGTATTACGTTGCCGGCCCAAAACTCATGATTCAAGGCCTTGTCGAGCTGGAAAAATCAAACGGGGCATATCGCCGAATGATTACGACACGAGCCGGCCAAGCATTTCTGGCCCACAACCAAAAGCGGATGGTCGCAGAAGCGAAGCTCAACAATGTGCCCGCCGACGCAACGGACGCTGACTCCCCGCCTGCCGCTCAAGGAAAGGCAAAGGGCTCTCAGGGCGGCGCTCGTAAAGGATCTCGTCAGTAGGTCCGACAACTTGTCCGTCGCGAGCAGTTTCGTTCATTTGCCTCCCCGCTTCATCAATCGATACAGCGTGGATCGGTCGATGCCGTGCTTTCGCGCAATGTCCTCCGTCGACGCTCCGCCCAGTCCGTCGACGAACGCCTGGCGACGCTGCTCGGGCGTCAGCCTGGTCTGCTTGCCCTTCGCGACGAACCAGCGGCGGCCGCCGAAGCGCTGGCGAACATCGAGCTCGATGCGACGCATCACGTCTGGGCTGCACTGCGGCGCCACCTCCGCGACCTGGCGCAGGATCTCCCGGACGATGTCTGCATCGTCGTATGCCGCCGAGTCGTTTCCGTGCGCCATCAGCTTCCTCGGCGCGTGCCGGTGAGCGAGATCTTTCCCATGCCACCGCCTCGAGGGACGATCGGCGAGGCGGCCGGCGTAGCAGGCGCAAGGGCAGAGGGTGCAGACGTCTGCACGCCGAACAGGTCTGGCTCGGATGGGCAATACCGTTGCTCCCTTTTAGCCCAGCTCGGCTCCCGGAACGTCTGGATTCCGAGGTAGCACGCCGCCGCGTACGCGTACACATGGCAGTCGCCCGCCTCCTCACGCTTGCCCTGCGGCGTGATCCACCGCATGAAACGCTTGCCCTGAACCACGGTGGGCAAGAGCCGGGCGGCCGTCATCTGTTCGAACTCGTCGGTTTGTGCATAGGCCTTCGGCACATGCACGAAGCCGGGCCCGGCCACAGTGAGACGCATCCGGCCGTACAGCAGGTGCTTTGCCGTGTCCGTCCCGACCTGCCACAACTTCACGCCACGGGGAATCGTCTTGCCGCGCCAGTTGACGTCCATTGGCTTCGGCTTGTCGAGCACCGGCCGCCCGGCCTGGCTTGCACCCTTGATCGCGAGGACGTTGGCATGGGCATGGTTGCGACAGTAGCTGTAGACCGCGTGCGTGTTGTGGCCGCCGCTGTCGACGCACGTCGCCTCGATCAGCATCTGGGCGCCGCTCGCGTGCATGATCGGCGTGCGCCGGATCTCGCTCAGTCGAGTCCAGGGCGATCCTTCGACACCCTCGTCGATGTTGGGATCGCCGTAGATGATGTGGCGCTCGACAAGCCAGCTCTCCTCGCCGCGACCGAACGCCCACACGCGAGCCTCGAGACGATCCGGCTGCGTGTCGGTCCCCATCGTCAACATCAGCCCTCGCATCGGGACGATGCCGGTGGTGTATTCCTCGGCGCGGCGGCGCAGGCTGTCGCTGTCCGCGCCAGTGCCCTCCTCCTCGAACGTTTCCGCCAGGCTCGAATTCTTGAACTCCTTCAGCGGGCTGCTGTTGCCCAGCTTCAGCGCCTTCTGCGCGGCGTCCCACTTCTCGACAAGCGATGCCCATGAACGCCAACCCATCGGGCTGTAGAGCTTGTTTAACGTGAAACCAGCACGGCGGCCACGGCCCGCTCCGGGGTTCTCCGGAATCCAGATGCCCTCGGCCAGCATCGCGGTCTTGTGGTGCTCCTCGATCGCACTGCCGCATTTGCAGCAGATGTAGACGGCCGTCTCGGGTCGCGGCTCACCGGACGCGGTCTTGAGCCAACGCAGTCCGAACTCCGACTGGGCACCCCAGATCAACACCTGCCGCTCTCCGCAATGCGGGCATGGCACGTGGTACCGGCGCATATCGCTGGCCAAATACTCGGTCTCAATGACACTGAAGCCCTTGACGGTGGGCGTGCTCGCGATAACTAACTTGCGGCGGCTGAAGTTGCTCATCCGCTCATCGAGGAGTCCGAGCGGCGGCCCTTGGTTGTCGACGTCGGCAGGCCACTTGTCCACCTCGTCGGCTGCCGCAAAGCCAAGCGGCTTCGACGCCAGCGAGCTCGCGCTGTTCGCTCCGCCGAAGAACACGGCGAACCCTCCTTGAATGCTCCGCGCCCGCCAACTGCTTGACTCGTCGCGGCTGCGCTGCACAGCAACCAGTCCAGCCATGATCGGTGTCTGCATGATCGTGGGCAGGAACCGCTGCCCGCTATGGTCCTGCGCGTCCTGCAGCGTCGGCTGCACCATCATCATGTCCTGCGGGTCCGTGTGGATCCGCTGCATGATGGCGTTGTATAGCACCTCGGTCTTACCGAGCTGTGTCGCGAACATGAGCACGATCCGCTCATAGGGAGAGAAGGCGCTCACGCACGTCATCGGCTCGACCAAGTACGGGGTGCGCTCGTTGCGCCACTGGCCTCGCTCGGAGCCCTTCGCGATGTAGCGATACTTTGCCGCCCATTCCGCCGTGTCGACCCGCGGGGGCGGCGCGAAGTAGCGCGCCTTCATCCGCCCGAGGATCTCGATCGCGCGGGCGTGGTCGTCGGGAAGATCTCTCGCGCTCACGCGTCCCCTTCCGCTTTGCGCACTTCTGCGCCCGCGAGCAGCTGCAGCGCCTTGCTATGTTCTTCGTCGAGCAGCTGCTCGATCTTGAAGACATCGGTTTCAGCCGCTAGCAGTGGTCCAAGCCGGGCTCGCACTTGCAGCAGGTGCTCGCGCGCCGCAGCCAGAGAAGCGGCCCACACCAACTCGACAGCCGACACGCGAATCAGCTCGCGCCGCTGCTCGGCAACCTTGAGCTCTGCGAGTTCAGCCTCTGCCGCTTCCCGCCGGCCTCGGGAATCCCAGTAGTCATCCCCTCCGCCGCTCGCGCCACCCGCAGCAGGCCCGGCCGCGCCGGCCTCCGCCGCCGGCAGGCCGGGCTCATCGCGCGCAGCGCGAGCCGCCGGCAGGCCGGGCTCATCGCGCGCAGCGCGAGCCGGAATTCGCGCACGCGTATTCGCCTTCCATTGCGCGTCGGCGATCATCGGATCGATCTTCCCGTCGATGAGAGTGATCCGACCAGCCTGCGCAGCCTTGGTGACCGCCGCTTTCGAGCAGCCGCGATGCAGTGCGTAGTCGGCGAGTGAGATGAGGTTGACTTTGGACACGGTTCACCTACCCGTTAACTTTTCCGCCGCCCGCACCCTGGCGCGCGAACGGGGTTTGAATTACCCGTACGTGGCCCTTTTCCGGAAGGACCCATTGACGGGGGGGTGGGGGCAGGCCCCCTGCCCCTGATGGCAGCCCGCATCACGCACCTCCCCCTGGGCGAGCCGTTCGCAGCGCATCGGCGAAGGTCGTATCGAAGTGGCGAGCAAACACACGCGTGATCGTGGTCTGTGCCACCTCATCGAAGCGGTATCGAGGCGTGTAGACGGCCCTCGACACGAACAGCAGCACAGGCATCACCGTGGTGCCCGTCGCACCGAACGCGATGCGGGCCCAGATCCCTCGCTGCAGGTGCTGGAGCTTGCGACCCTTGCTCCACGAGTGGCGACCGAACGTGGCCTTGCCTGGACCCTGGCTCACGAAGAACGCCTCGCGCTGTCGCTTCGCCTTGCTGCGCCGGCTGTTCGTGGCGTTGGCATCGGAGCCCGCCAGGTTGAACGCCTGCAGCTGGCTCAAGATGCGAACGATCTGCCCTCGGCTCATGTTGCCGTACGCATCGAGCTCAGCGCCCAGCGCTGGCACCGCGCGCTCATCGGCCCGCATCACTCCGCGCTGCACCAGCAGCTCCTCGAAGCGCTTCTGCAGGCGTGCACCGCCGTGGATTTGCGGCAGGATGAAGTGATTCGGGCGCTGGCTGTCGCGCACCTCCACCACCGCGGTCAGGTCTTGCTTCGTGGCCGGCCTCAGCCGCAGCGAGTTGAGCGTGAAGGGCGTGGGCCGATCGAAGACGTTCGACATCTCGTCGCGCTCAGCGGCAATCACGTCCCTGCCCGTGAGGTTCATGGCCCGGGCCAAGGCGAACGGCACCTGCCGCTGCGCGATGTTGAGCGCTGCCTCGACCTGGTCGAAGTTGTTGCGAATGTCGATCCTCATGGCCGTGCCCCCCGTGCAGGCGTCTGCACCTGATGCGCCGCTGTCTCCGGGTTCGCCGGATCGTCCCCGGGCCGCAGCATGAACACGGCGAACTCGCAGGCGTTGAGCACGGCGTACTCCTGCCACTCCGACACCGGATCGGAAGCAGGGAACGGCGTGCCCAGCACCTGCCCGGCCTCCATCGCGTAGAAGTAGCCCGGCTCCTTCTTCACCGTCGCCCGCCGGAGGCAGGCATCGACGTGCTCGCGGCCCCATTCGAGGCGCATGCGGGCGATCCACTGCGCGGTCATTGGCATGCGTTCGCGCATGTCGGGTGCTTTGGCTGGCTGATTCATGGTGCTGGTCCTCCGATTGCGGACGGGGCTGGACGAGGGGTGGACGGCGCAAACCCGCATGGCTGCTGGATCCGTCCATCCGTCCACCCCGACCACCGTGTGTGGGTAAGCCGCGCCCGCGTGCGCGCGCACACACCCGCCCGCCTACCCGCGCGCCTGCGCATGTGTGGGGGGTGAAAACCCGCCGAGGGGTGGACGGGTGGACGGATGGGGTATTTCCCCAACAAGATCAACAACTTGCGCCGTCCACCCCCCCTGGACGGAGGGTGGACGGGGCTGGACGGCGGTGGCGTCAGGACCGGCTTGACAGACGCGTAGACGCCTGCTCCGCTGGGGCGAGACCATCCCGCTTGGCATCCAGCCAGGCGCGAAGTGTTGAGATCAGAACGGCAGGTCATTGTCGCTGTCGTCCTCGAAAGGTGGCGGCCCCTCATCAGGCGGGGGAAGCGGCGCCGCGGCGGCCTCCGGCTTGGGCAGGCGTCGGTAGCCGCGCCGTCGCTTGCCGGTGGTCTCCCGGAAGCGCTCGAAGCCGAGCGCCTTCATCGCGTTGACGATCCGGGTATCCATCTGGCCGTTACCGTCGATGCGGTCGGCCTTGATGTTGAGCGCCTTGTCGTAGATCTCGGTGCTCGGGAAGAAGTCGCGATCGATGCGGGCCATCTCGTTGATGGACGGCCGGTTTGTATCGTTGACGTACTCGTCGAGCACGTTCTCCCATTCGTCCACACGCTTGAACGGCGCCTGCTCGGGGAACACAAGCTCGCGCTCCTCCTCGCGGGTGGGCCAGTAGCGCTCGCCCGCGTTGACCCTGTGAAGCGCCTCGGCCAGCAGCTGCGAGCGCATCGCCATCAGGGCCTCAACGTTCACCGAACGCACCTCCAGCGGCCAGAAGCGGCGATCGCCCGTGGCGTCCTTCAGGAATGTGTCGGCGTTCGTCGTGCCCACGTTCACCGAGTGGCGGGGCTGCTTGCGCATCTGCCCGCCGTAGGGTGGCCGGTACCAGTCCTCCTGGGCGGACAGAAACTGCTTGATCAGCGTCGTCTCGGACTTGTTGAGCGACTCGAGCTCGGCCGACTCGACGATCCAGGCCAGCTGCATCGCCATCAGGCTGTCTTTGTCGCCGACGCGGATCGCGTTGTCCGTGAAGTACGGAAAGGCCAGCGCGCGGAATGCCGTCGACTTCGCCAGGCCCTGCTCGCCCTTGAGGATGAGCATGTAGTCGAACTTGCAGCCGGGCTGCATCGCCCGCTTCACGAGGCCCATCATGAAGCACTTGCCGATCAGCCTGGTGTAGGGCCGGTCCTCCACACCATAGACGTCGACCAGCCAATGCTCGATGCGGTCGACGCCGTCCCACTCCTCGGCCTTGATCCAGTCGTGGATCGGGTTGTACTTGCTCAGGCGCGCCGCCATGAGCACACCGTCTCGCAGCGTGCCCTTGCCCTTGATCCCGAGGCGATACGTGCGCAGCAGGTACTCGCCGAGCATCAGATCGTCCTCTTCATCCCACTCGCCCGCCGGACGCCCCCACGGTGCATCCTTGGTGCGCTCGAGCAGCTGGCTGAAGTCGTTCTTCTTGATCAGGCCCTTCAAGGTCGGATCGTTCAGCACGCAGTACAGGACGTTCTCGCGACAGTCCTCCGGACGCCCGCCCTTGCCCTTCACGAGCATGGCGACCACGTCGTCGCGGCTGAAGTCGTCGCCAGGATCATCCGGATCCAATGGCGGGCCGCCATCACCGCCGCCCCCTCCGCGACCACCCTGCCCCCCAGCGGGAGCCGGAGCGCCGCGATTTTTGGCGCTCCGCGCTGGCTTCGCGAGTTCCACGCCGACGAGGGACGCCAACCACTTCAGCGCGTCGGCCGGCTTGGCAGCTGGCAGCCACTCCATGACCAGGTCGATTGGCGTGCGTGCGCCGGCGCGCGCATCACCCATGTCGGCCACGCCGAAATCGACGATGCCACCCGGCGAGATCGAGAGATCCTCCTGCAGATTTCGACCCAGCGCCTTCGAGGTGACGCGATAGCCGGGGCCCGAGTCGAAAGTCTTGGCGTGTTCCTTGCCGCCAAACAGCTTCGGCACCCAGGCGGCGAGATTCGCCATGGCCGCGTCCTTGACGCGCTGGAAGTCATCGCCTGCCTGCCCCGGCGGCGCCGCGCCGGCTGCAGCTCGCGCCGGCGCAGGAGATGCCACCGGGCGCTTCGCTGCATGTGCAGCCGCTTTGGCATCGTCGATCGTCTTGTGCAGACGTCGCAATGTCGTCTCATCGATCGGCCGAACCTCGGCCGGCGTATTCGGAAAGCGCCGGCCGGTGCAGATGAAGTACTGGCTCTGGCAGAAGACCTCGACGCCGATGTCGTTGCTCTTATTCGTGCTGGTGTGACCCAGCACGATGGCGTGCACGCCCTTGCCGCTCACCGAGATCTCGGTGTAGGTGTCGCACGCGGCCACGATGTTTCGGCAGCGCTCCGACCAGGATCCGTCCGCCTCGAGCTGGTCATCGAGGTCTACGCCGACCAGGCCGTCGTCCGGCAGGAAGCCAAACCCGATCCCGTGGTATCCGCCACGCTCATAGGCCCTGCGAACGACCTCCAGCGTCGCGAGGCGCATGCGATCGCGCTCGTCGCCCTGCTTGCCCGCCCGCCGTCCACCCTGCACGTAGTACGGCATCTTCACGGGCTTCTTGGCGCCCTCCTTGTGCTCGAACTTCCACAGCACCCACTGCTGGCGAGTCGCGAGCGACGCCGGGATCTCGTCCCACAGCGGCGGCTCGACTTCGGGGAACACGGGGGCCTCGCTCATCCGCGACGTGAGGCGTAGCCAGTCATCCAGGCCGCAGCGTGCTGCGCCTGGTCAATGCGCGGCACCTGGATCATTTGAGGGCCTTCAGGTTGCCCATGGCGAGCTGCAGCTCGGTAGCCAGCGCTTCCACGCGCTCGATCGCCCGGGTCTGCCGGGCCTCGGGCGATTCCAGGAACTTGGCTGCGAGGTAGGCCATCACGGACGCGACGTCCCCCGTCGCCTTGAGGTAGCCCTCCAAGTCGTCGCAGTTGAAGCGCTGCGTGTCGCCCTCGGGCTGGTTGAGCTTGCGAGACAGCACCGAAGGGCTCAGATCCATCTTGCCGGCCAGGGCCGACGCATTCAGCCGCTGCTCCTGCACACGGAACGCGATGTAAGCCCTCAGACTCGGCCAGTGCTCGGGGAGAGCGTGGTCGATCGTGAGGTTCAGGTTGGCATGCGCAATAGATGACATTTCGAATTACCGTCTGTTGCCATCTCGAAAATGGGCAAAAAAAAGAGACTGCTGGCCATGAACCGCAGCACGAAGAAAAGCCCCCGCCGCCTCGACGCGCCCAACACCGCATACCTGCCCGCATGCGGCGTAGGAGGAGGGAGTGAAACGAACACGGGCGCGCCGAAGTGGTCGGCGGCGGAGGGGAAAGGCGTCCCGCTCAAGGGCGGGCAAGTTCGCATTTCAGGCCCCCACCCTCAGCTCAACAGGGCCTCGCATGGACCGAATGGAGTGCTGCTGCCGCGCTCTTTCGGTCAGCGGCAGATCGCCGAGGGTGAGTCCAGGGCACAGCGCCACCAGGCAGTCGGCGAGGCCGAGCTCGATGTGCTTCCCGCCATAGACGATCTGATTGAGCGTTCCGCGAGTCGTGCCGGCTTGCTGGGCCAACAGGTCGCGCTCCTTCACCGGGAGGGTTAAGTAGTGCTGCTTGAATCGATCCATAGGCCCCATACAGTACCCAAGGGTACTGTTTCAGTCAATACCCCAAGGTCATTTACCTTCGGGTATGACTGGGCGACGATCCCAGGCATGGAAAAGTACGAGCGCCTGCAGGCGCTGCTCACCTTCATCAAGAACCGCTTTTGCGGCGGCAAGGCTGCCGAGCTGGCCCGCCGGATCGGGCGCAGCGACAGTTATGTGAACCGTCTCTTTTATCCCCAAGAGAAGAACGGTGCCAAAGGCATCGGGACCGAGATCATGGACGCCTGCACCGAGGCGTTCAGTCTGCCTCGCGGTTTTTGGGAAATGACACCGGAGGAAGCAGTCATCGAGGTATCGGGTCCGGTCGACGGGACCCCCGGACCGGTTGTCGCCGCCGCGCCAGGCACGCCCGAAACGGAGACGCTGGATGTACTTTATGCCCGAGGAAGCTGCGGAGGGGGCATTTTGATCACCGAATACGGAGACGAGGTACGAGAGCAACTCGTCAAGGAAGCGTCCTGGTTCAGAAAATACAATATTCGCCCTCACCAAGCGTTGGTCTTTTATGCCGATGGAAACAGCATGGCTGAATTCATCGTTGACGGCGACATCGTGATTTTTCGCAAGGGCGTCAATGAACTGGTCAACGGGCAAATCTATGCCATAGAAACGCCAGACGGTCTGCGAATCAAGCGGGTGCTGAAGCGCGCCGACGGCTCGATCGTCTTAGCAAGCGACAACGAGAATAAGAGAAAGTACCCTGACGAAACCTACTCCCCGGAGCAAGCCGCCCGCCTTCAATTCAAAGGCTCTTTCGTTTACCGCCAGGGCGGATAATTGTCAGTCTTTCTACTCTGAGGAAAAAATGTTAAGGACAATTGCCTTTTGCATCGCATGCATCGCAATTGGTGGATGCGCCACCCCGCTGGGACCCGATAACTCGATCACTATAAGCGTCGCGTCGCCCCATAGCTCTGAACAGACATTCCGCAATCTATTGAAGGTCATGAAGGATTGCTATCCGGATTCACTGACCATCCGGGCGAACTATTTCCCTGAAGCGAAGGAAGGGGAGATCGATCTCTATACCGCCAATGATTTTGGGAACATCCCCTTTGGGACGTGGACGGTCAAACCAGCCTCCGCCGGCTCAACTGTGACCCAGGTGCGGAGCACTCGCACCGGAAAGCAACTGGACGCCACTCTGCCGGAATGGATCGAAGGCAACGCTCAACGGTGCCCGCACGGCACACGCTCCGAACCACGCCCGCCCGGTTCAGAGTTGAATCAGAACCACATGCCGGTTCGATAATCTTGGCCTCGGCTTCCGACTAGGGATAGTCCGGACGGCCACAACTTACCCAAGGGTATTGACACAACAATACCTATAGGTACCATGCACCCCAGCGCGCTGCATCCCGCAGCGCTTCCTTGGAGTGCACGATGCCCCTTAGAGCCGCGAATCCCACCCGCGCCCGCCGCAGTCGCCGGGCCCCCTCCCCTGTCACTCGCCCCTACCGGTGCTTCTACGCACCGCTCGATCGCAACGGCGTCCCCACCAACACCGATGCCGGTGTCCTCCCCTTCATCGACCTGAAGGCGGCGAACGGCGAGGCGGCCCAACGCAAGGCCCACCAGCGCACCGGCTGCCCGGTCGCCAGCGTGGAACGCCTGGAGCACGCGGAGTGACCTCCGTGGCCACCGCGATCAACTCGTCGGGCCAGGCAGAGATCTGGATCCGCGAGGTCCGCTCACGCCGGCAGGCCTTCTACCGTTGCCCCACCCTCAAGGGCCGGGAGTCGTGGCAGAAGCTCTATCTCACGACCGCCGATAAGGCCCTGCGCGTCGGTACGCTCGACGTCGGCAATGGTCTCGTGCTGCCCGTCGTTGTTTCACGCGAAACGACGACCGCGCAGAACCCGCAACAGGCGCGCTTCGCCGAACAGGCCCGCGAGCTCAACCAGGAGCTCGATGACCTCATGTCCTCGCGAGGTGCAGCATGAGCTTCGCGCCGAACCTCCAGGACGTGAATGTCCAACCGTGCCCTGTGCACGAGCTGCTCACGCTCGAAGGCAGGCTGTTCGTCGAATCCTGCGATGTGACGATCACCGAGCACATCGATCGCCACGATGCCATGGCCTTCGTCGCCATCGTTCTGGCCGGCGACGAACTGGAGCTCGCATCGTGACCGCAACGCATACATCGGCCTTCGGTGTCGAGATCTCGCTGCGAATCGGGCAGCACGTTCGCCATTGGGATCACCGCGGGCAGCGCGTCACGGGCGTTGTGCATGGACTCTGCCTCGACCACGACAGTGTGCTTCAGGCCGACATCGTGCTCGACGCCCCGATCGTCATCCCGGCGGTCAACGCCGAGGATCACGAACTCCGCATCTGGCGACAGTACTCGCCCGCTCATGAACTGGCGCCGTTCGATGACCGCGACGAGCTGATCGATGCCGCTCAACGGTTGGAGCAGCGCGGGTTCTTCGCCCCAAGCACATGCGCAGACGACGAGACAGCAGCCGACATGGCCCTGATGCGCGCCGCCCTCGCCAAGGTCACCGGGAGAGCTGCATGAAGGCGCGCACTTGGTTCGAAGCACAGGGCCGCAGCGCCGCCTCACGGGGCCTCACGCTGCAGTGCGGCCGCAACGCTCGCACGCTCTGGCCGACGTGGGCACGCCGCGCGTGGGCTCGCGGATGGCTGCTGCAACGGCCCCTCAACGGTCGAGGCGCGTCATGAGCCACGAGAACGAACAGCTCATCGCCCTCCAGCTGCGCGACCACGTCCGTGGAGAAGCCGCCAAGCTGCCCGACGCGGACCTCCAGCTCGTCGAGTCCCTCGCCTGGGCCATCCGGGGCGCGGTCGCCAAGGGCGAAGCGCAGCAGCCCGGACTGGGTCAGCTCGCGCTCGCCCTGGCCAGCGTCGAACTGCAGGCGATCGTCTCGGAAGAGCCTGCTGCGCAGACGGGGAGCGGCACATGAACCGCCTCTACACGTATGGGATCGTCGCGACGCTTGTCGTCGCGTGGCTCGGCGGCGGAGCGCTGCTCGACGGCCCGAGCGAGACCGACGCGAGCCAGGCCTCGGCGCTCGCCCACCATGACGCCGTGCAAGCGGCTCGCCGCGCTGCAGATCCTCGCATCGCCGCGGCGACGGGAGACCAGCCATGAGACGCCAGCTCGATCCGCTCCAACTCGAGGCCCTCGCTCACGACAGCGAAGAGCAGCCCACGATGACGCCGATGGAGTGGCTGCAGGCCGCACTCAAGCAGTTCCTCGTGCTGTTCGTCCTGGCTGTTGTCGTTCTCACCGCACTGGCGCTTGCGCTGGGCGACGTGCAAGGGGTCAAGCCATGACCGGCGCCGCCGTACAGACGTCTGCACCGGCCGGCGACGACGACCTGTTCGCGACGCCGGCGCACGATTCGCACGCCTTCGACGGCACGATTTACGAGCTGCATGGAACCATGACTGCCGCGGCCGAGGTGCGCGTGAAGATGGCCGGCGACGGCCTCACCGCACTGCCGGTGCTGTGCATGGAGGTGCGCCCCATCCACGGTGGGCACGGCCGCACGCTGCATGCCGAGCAGACCTACCCCGAGGACGGCCGGGAGGCCGCACAGGCGAAAGCCGCAACCCTGAAGAAGGGCGCCCCCGTCACCCTACTCACCAGCCTGAGAGACATGCGCACGATCCTGCCGCATGTCCAGGCGGTCGAGCGCACAGCAATCGCAGAGGCACCCCGATGAAGTCCGTGATCGTCCACGCTCCGCAGGGCAGCGGCAAGAGCCTGCACGCCGAAGAGATGCGCAAGCACTTCCGGCTCGATCGCGTCGTCGAGGAATTCGAGGCGCTGCGCGCCAACGAAATCCACGCCACTGGCGAGTTGTACCTCGCCTCGATGAACCCCTTGCAGACCTGTCGAGCCGTCAACGTGAAGGCGCTCGGAATCCGAGTCATCGCCCTGAAAGACGCGCTGCAGCAGTGCAGCAAGTAGCGCGCACCACTCCACCCTCTCACTCACCGAGGCAACTCCCATGAAAAGAATCGTCGTCGCCATGACGGGCTTCGCCGGCACCGGCAAGGACACCGTCGCCGACCTGCTGGCCGAACATCTGGGCTTCCGAAAACTCGCCTTCGCTGACGCCCTTCGCGCCGAGGTCTCCAACGGATTCAACGTCGAGCTGAGCTACCTCACGCACCCGAGCACGAAGGGCCATCCGATGAGCGCTCTCGCCATGCGCCGGGCCCCGATCGGCTTTCTCGCTGCCGTGGCGTTGGCCACGAACAGCGTGCCACGCGATGGCGACGGCCAGGTCTCTGCCGAATGGCTCGACCAGCCCAGGTCGCCCCGGCAGATCCTGCAGTGGTGGGGCACCGAGTACCGCCGCCGACAGCATGAGCACTACTGGTCCCGCCAGCTGATGCAGCGAGTGCTCGACGACATGCACGACGGCGTGCATCGCTTCGTGATCACCGACTGCCGATTCAAGAACGAGGCCGACACCGTGAGAGCCCTCGACGGCAAGATCTGGCAGATCAAGCGCCCGGGCATCGACGATGCCACCACATCGGAGGGCTCGCATGTCAGCGCCACGGATGGCCGCGAGTTCTCCCCGGACCTGGTCATCAACAACTGCCACGACATCCGCCACCTGCAGCAGTTGGTGCTCGGCGAGTTCCTCTCGCTCGAAAGCGGCATCGCGGGCACGACGGTCACCGTGCCGGCGATCGATCTGCTCGAGCCGGAGCGCGTGGGCCACGCGATACCCGCTGAAGCGCACGACGGGGCCTCAGCACGCGGGAGGCGCTCATGAACGCACTTTTGCTGCTGATCAGCACCTTCGTCCTGGTCTTCGCACTGGGCCTGCAGAGCCAGTTGGTGAACAACGGGCACTTCGTCGCGGCCTTTCTCAACAGCGCCGTGATCGGCATCTGCAACCTCATGCTCTTCAAGCTGGCGCCCGAGGCGAGCGGCATCGAGATCGCTGCCTACCTGGTGGGCGGGCCCTTCGGCATCGTGGCGAGCATGTGGGTGTATCGCTGCTCACGCGACGCCCTGCAGGACCTCACGGACCTCGGGCGCTCGATCAGCGGAGGCGGCAAGCCATGAGCGAGCGATACACGACCGCACGCAAGCCCTCGGCGCGCCCCCTGGGCGCCCGCAGCGTGATGGAGGGCACCTACACGGGCACGGAACTCGCGCACACCTCGGCTCGACGTGGTGCCTACGACGCCATGAAGCTGCCGAGTCTCATCGGCGGCCGCCAGGTATCCCGGGAGCAGCAGTGCGCTGAACTCCTCGCGCCGCTGCAGGCGACTCCGATGCCCGAAGGCCTCAGTGCCTCGGCTGCCGCAGAGCACGCCACCGTGCAACAGCCACAGCCGCTCACGCCCACCATGACCCCGCCAGCGCCTGCAGCGACCGCGCTCGGCCGCGCTCCCTCCTCCTACCGCCCTCGCGATGGAAGCGGGCCTCATCGTGTCCTGCAGCACCTGCAGGAGCACGGCGGACATCTGCTGTACACGGACATCTGCCGGCAGTTCGACATCCCGACCCATTCGCTGACTGCGATCTTCAAGCCGGCGCTTGCGAAGGGAGCGCTCATCCAGGTGCGGGTTGGCGACGCGCGCAGACGCGCCCTGGCACTGCCCGGCTATGTCTTGCCGACGGGCGTGAAGGCCGTCCGGGTGGGCGACGTTGCCGACGGGAGGCTGATGCAGCGCGTCCCGGAGCCACGCCCCACCGCCCCGTTCGCCGCGGCATCGCCCGATCTGGGCCGCGCTTTTGAGCAAACCGCTGGCGAACTGCGCCACGCCCCTTGAGCACGCAGCACGACTGCTTCAGCAGTTTGCAGCCGCGATTCCTCCCTCTCTTTACCCGTAAGCGACCATCATGTCCACCAACGAATTCGCATCCGACAGCGGCGCCGCCCTCACTGATGAGCCCGGTACCGACAGCCAGTTCGCCATGCTGGATCTGGCGTTGATCACGCCCAGCCCCACGAACCCACGCAAGAGCTTCGACGAGGCGAAGATGCTCGACCTGGTCGAAAGCATCGTGGCCAGCGGCGTACACCAGGCGATCCTCGTTCGGCCGCTTCCCGCCCACCGCCTTGAAGACACCTTCCGCAACCGCGGCGACGGCATGCCGCTGCCGACGCACGAGATCGTCTCCGGCGAGCGCCGCTTTCGAGCGAGCCAGCAGGCGGGCCTGAAGACCATCCCCGCGATGATCCGCCAGCTCAGCGACCAGGCCGTGCTCGAGATCCAGATCGTCGAGAACCTCCAGCGCGACGACCTCACCGAGCTCGAAGAGGCCGAGGGCTACCAACGTCTCTGCGACGAGACGGGTATCGCGAAGGAACTCGTGGGCGAGCGCATCGGCAAGAGCCGGAGCTACGTGTATGGGCGCATGAAGCTGCTCGACCTGTCCAGCGCTCCACGGGAAGCATTGCGGTCCGGCGAGATCGACGCCAGCAAGGCGCTTCTCATCGCTCGCATTCCGGACGAGAAGCTGCAGATCAAGGCGCTTACCGCAGCAATGGAGAAAGACTACCAGGGCTCTCCGGTCCGAAGTTACCGCGCCCTGCAGAGTTGGGTCCAGCAGAACGTGATGCTCAAGCTTTCCGGCGCCAAGTTCTCGATCAAGGACGCCAGCCTGGTGCCCGCGGCCGGCGACTGCACAAGCTGCTCGAAACGCACCGGCGCAAACCCCGATCTCTTCACCGATGTCGACGGTCCAGACGTCTGCACGGACCCACCCTGTTTCCACGCGAAGGCGGCGGCCCACTCGGAACAGATGATCGCCCAGGCCAGAGCCAAGGGCATGGAGGTCATCGAAGGGAAGGAAGCGCTCGAGCTGCGTCCGCACCACTGGCAGAGCTCGATCGAGGGATACGCCGCTCTCGATGAAGACATTCGCGGTGCGCTTTCTGAGCGTGAGCTGAAGGGCAAGGTGAAGCTCTTCGTCGATCCGCACAACAACGAGATCTCGGAGGTCATTCCCGAGGACCTCGCCGAGAAGGCCTATGCCAAGGCTAGCAAGAGCGAAACGAACGAGAAGTTCAACAAGCAGATGCAGAAGGATCGTGCCCGCCAAGCCGAGCACGAAGAAAAGCGAAAGCGCGCTGCGATGGCCGAGGACTATCAGCGCCGCTGGCGCAAGGCCGCAGTTGATGCGATCGCGCCCCGAATCCGCGCCGGCGAGATCCAGACACTGAGCGCGAACCTGTTGCGCCGCGTGCTTCTCGAAATCTCGCTCGTGGACAACCGGTGTGACGAGGGAACTCTGTTCGATGTACTCGAGCTCCAGGGCAACCGCTACGACGAGGAGCTGACAGCTTCTTCGGTTCGTTCGCTCGACGACAACGAGGTGGGATTCACGCTTCTCCTGCTGCTTCTCCAAGGCGACCTCAGCCCGGAATGGGACTATGTGGATAGCGAGTGCGTCTATAGCGACTCTGCGCCTGCGATCGAGGAACTCGCGGGCCTTCTCAGCATCGACATCGACTCGATCAAGGGTGAGATCCGAGCACAGATCCGCGCTGAACAGACGCCGCAGTCGCCCTCCCGCGAGGACCTGGCTGCGCAGCCGGAGGGAAGTGCGAAGGGAGAAAAATTGAAATCGAAGCCTGCGGCGCCGGCGAAGAAGGGCAGGACCTCGAAAGAAGAGGCCTCGGCAAAGATCGCCGAGGCCCTTCAAGAGCTCGAGGAGCGCGAGCAGGGAGAGATCCAGGCGCCTACCGGCGCAGGGCTGGACGAAGGCGCGGCACCTGCCGCGCCGGGTGACGCCCCCGCCGCGCCCCAAGTAGGCGATCGCGTTGCCGTCGACCAACTCGGCGACATGGATCACGAGCGAGAAGGCAACGTCCTGCACGTCCTGGCCAGCGGGAAGGCCCGCGTTCTATTCGACGGTGACGAAGAAGGAAGGCTGATTCCCATTGGCTGGCTGCGCGTGACCGCGACGGGCCTGTGGCCATTCCCACTCACCGCCCGTCAGGCGGATAAGGCGCAGACGCCTGCACTGAAGGCCGGCGACCGTGTGAAGGTCAAGGGCAGCATGGCCGCGGGCTTCCTGAGCGAATACATCGGCAAGGAAGGCATCGTGAAAGCGGCCGTCGATGGCACCTCGAAATGGGTCGTCAACCTGGCGAAACCGAAGAAGGCCGCGAAGCTGGTCGAGCTGGACGCCGGCGTGCTGGAGGTGCTGGCATGAACCGCCTCCAAAACATCATCGATATCGCAATGGATCCGCAAGGGCCCAATGCGATGGCAACGATCATCAAGCTCGCCCGCGAACTCCAGGCCAGCGAAACGGAACCGGGCCCCGTCACTCAAGCCTGGACGCATCGCATTCCAATGATGCAGCAGAGCGTGCTGCTGGCCGCGATCCGCGGCCCCGATGGCCAGCCCAAGTACGGCGGCGGCGCCAAGATGCTACTGCGCTGGCTCCGGCGCTGCGTGCTGCTGTCTGCAATGGATGGCAGGGTGATCGACAACCCGATCGACGAGAACGGTGGCTCGTTCACCGGTCCCTCGCTGAACGGCCACGACGAGCTCGAGCCATGGCCAGAACGCATGCAACTGCATGTCAATGAGTACCTGCGCCAGGTCGACATGCTGCCGCATCACTACCAACTGCATTTCATGCACGCAGTCGAGATCCTCGGCTACAAGCATCCCGACCACGAGATCCGGCACTTTTGGCACTCGCTCTACGTGCGCCTCGTCCATGACCTGCACCTCTGGCCAGAGACGGCCGAGCAACTCGATGACCGCCTCGGCGACACCCGGAGCGGGTGGCTCAAACGCGCAGATCCTGCGACGGTGGCCTGACATGACGCACGGCCGCCCTCCCCGTCAACCACGCCGCGTGTCGCTCGCACCGATGCGCCTGGCCAGGAACGGCGCCACGATGCTGACGCCCGCAGAACTCGCGAACACGCTCGACCCGCTGCGCGCCGCTGCTAGAGCGCTGCGAGAAGGCGTGGCCACCGAGCTCGACTGGTCGATCGTTGCCAGCGCATTCAACGTGGCCCAAGCCATTGAGCAACAAGGCGTCGTGCGAGGCCTCGGCGAGCACTTCCGCAGCGCGGAGCTCGCCTTGCACGGCATCGAGCAGCGAGCAATGGCCAGCGGCGAGTGGAAGGCCACCGCCCTGTACTACCAGGAGCTCGACCACATCAACACGGCCGTCGACCTCCACGAGTTCCAGCTCAGGCGGCTGAGCTTCAGCGAGGTCAACTGGGCGGTGAAGAAGGCCGTCAGCGAAGTCCGGTCGACCGGCGGCCGGATCATCACGCCGGCGGCGCAAAAGGCAGAAATGCTACAGGAGGCATTCAAATGATCGGCACGCAACCTACCGGAGCCATCGAGGGCGTCGTGATCAGCGCGGTATCGCACGAGGGATTGACTGTCACCGTCAACGGCAAGCCGGCCAGGCTCGCCGTCGTCACAGAAGATGGCCAGGTCATCGCCGCAGGCGATGACGTTGCGCGCGAGGCCCAGGCGGTGGCGGTCAACTGCTACCGCGGATTCTTAAAAGGCAAAGGCTTTCTGCGAGTGCTTAGCAAGCCAATCGAACACGCAACAAAAACGTAACTACCGCGTTCAGTGCTGGCCTTTCCACGCCCTTGCGCGAGCCTTGGACTTTTCGTGCTCTTCAATTGGCCCGCTGAACGGGGGGATCAGCTCATGAAAACCGTTGTGAAGATTTCTGACCACGAGTACCAGCGGAGTCAGGATCTTCTCGATCTCCGCCGGCGCTTCGCGTAGCACCTGCTTGAGCCTGAACTCGGTCGACTTGCTCTTGTCCAGAAACTTTTGATCAACTTCGCCCCCGTTGTGTTCGTGCAAATGCCTGCGCAGGAATGCGATCTTGAGGGCGGTCTGAACGTCGTCCTTAATATTCCGAAAAAGGTCGATGTCGAACCAATGCAAAAAGGTCGTCTGCACCTCTTCGAGGTCATGGAACCGCTGTTTTGTGAGTCGATTCTTCCGCCCCTTTGTCATCGGTACAGTCGCAGCGAGCTGCTTCGCATACTGCGAAACGACGGAATCAAATGCTGAGACGGCGTCGCGAAGGCAGTTCTCCGGCGCGGCGCCTGAGGCAAGACGAGCGCGCAAGTCCGCGATTTCCTTTAATTCGAACTCAAGCAGATCACAACGGGTACCGCAGCTCGAGCAATACCCAAAGCGGCCAATGATGTCGTTGAATTCTCCGCAGGCCGAACAGGTGAACTGGTGCTGCTGGCCTTCCTCAGACACATAAAAAGCAGGCCTTTCTAATCCGCGCATACAAGCGTCGGCAACCTCGTCCATATCGATAGCGGCCTCGGCTGCGCCTCCATCCAGCGCGTGGTTAAGAGCATGACAACAGTGTTCAACGTAACTTCGTTGAGCATCTGAAAGAAAATTGATGCCGGGCGCCTCCACCCGACAATAAGGGCACGTCCTAGGCCACGGCCCACTTCGCCAATAGCCTGCGCACTTTGGGCATTTATGCCCAAAGTGCCCTTCACTGTCAGAGAGGATCATCACCGGAACGCAGTTCGGTGACGGTGGCGCATTCATCGCTTCCCCTAGGCCACGAAGGTCCATCGCAGCGATCACGTAACCAGGCGGAATCGCATAGACGCCGACCATGGCCATCGCATTGGGCCGACTAGTTTGGACGCGAAGTCCCAGACTTATGCCCCCATCCTGCTGGCGCTCGACAAGGTATGTCACCTGCCCGCCCGCGTGTGCAATCTCCCGAAAGTCCGCTTTCATTGGCGACTGCGGTATATATCAAGTATCTTTCGCGCAGCCCAGGCTCACGAAACCGACCCTGGGGGCGGTCGACGTGGCCGTACGTTCGGGGGAGGCAACTTCGCTCATATGCCCCTATTGTCCCAGCTATCGGAGACGGCGGGGCAACCACCGCTTGCGGGCACCCGCTTCAGATCAGGAACGCTTGATGCCAAAGGCCCCCAGCACCTGTTCGGTGTTCTTCTGCATCTGCTCCTGCATCTGCAGGAAGACATTCTTCGATTGTTCGACGTAGCTGCCCATCAGCCCCTGCAGCATCGGCGACTGCATGGTCATGAAGCGAGCCCACATCTCGGGCGTCAGGCCTTCGGCCTTTTCGGCGAGCTGCGCCTGCACCTCGGTCATGGCCTGGATGTTCTTCTCGAGATACGGCCCCATGTAGCCCTGCATCGCCTGCCCGTAGAAACGGATGATGTTGGCCAGCACCTGTTCGGTGAACATCGGCGCGCCACCCGCCTCTTCTTCAAGGATGATCTGCAGCAGGATGCTGCGCGTGAGGTCGTCACCGGTCTTGGCATCGCGCACCACGAACTGGGCGTTCTGGATGACCAGCTGCTTCACCTCGGTCAGCGTGATGTACGTGGATGTCTCGGTGTCGTAGAGCCTTCGGTTCGGGTACTTCTTGATCACACGCTGTACCGGCTTGACCCCGGACTTCTTGCTCTGCACTGCGGACTCCTTCACATGGACGCCCATGTCGTCGGATGATTCTAGGGAGCGGTTTTGCTGCGCCGCGACAAGGTTTACCCTGACCGGAACGGGCACTTTCCTCAATCCGACGATGTCGCGTACTCCGCGCCGCAGATATGGCAGGCCGCCACCTCCGGCCGCTCTTCGTCGGCCTCGCGAAATCGCAACGGCGTCTTGTGACCGTAGACCACCCAGCAACGCGGGCAGTGTTCCTGCCCGACGGTCGGCAGATAGGCGCGAGCACGCTGCTCGGCACGCTCTTCGGTCAAAGGCATGCCCTGGCGTTGGGCGCGCACCACTTCGCGCGCAGCCATGGTGTCGGTGCGCCCGCTCGCGTAATCGTTGATGCCGTAGACAGCACGCGCAAACTCGATGGGAGCCTGCTTGAGCAATGCGGCCAGGCGCTTGTCGGCATGAGCCCGATCAACCAGTGTTGATCGCGTATTCATCGGATCGCTTATCAAGAAAAATGGAATGTAGTTGCAGAGCGACCAAGGTAGCACAAGAACGTGGCCAAGGCTTTTGCCTGCATCACTACAAGGGACGATATACACACCGGAGAACCCGGTGCATGATCTGTTCGACTGATCCGGTGGTTGGCCGGGCGAAACAGAAATTGGTAGGCGCGATTGGACTCGAACCAACGACCCCCACCATGTCAAGGTGGTGCTCTAACCAGCTGAGCTACGCGCCTAAGGATGTGTCCGAGAAGCAGTTATTGTAGCAGGAGAAATCGCGTTTTTCAGCGGCGACGTGCAGATCGCACACCAATAACTGCAGTGACCAGTCCAAGGACCTGCGTGAGCCTCGCCGCATCGGCGATTTCCACGGTGAACGTCATCCACGCCGTGCCCTTGATCGACTGCGTCTGCACGCCGATCACGTTCATCTTCTCGCGCGCGAACACATCGGAGATGTCGCGCAGCAGTCCCTGGCGGTCGGCCGCTTCGACGGCCACGTCCACCGCATATACAGGTGCATCGGTGCCCTTCTTCGCGACGCCCCACTCCACGTCGATGACGCGCTCGCCATCCTTCGCGGCCATCGTGCGGAAGTTGCTGCAATCGCTGCGATGCACGCTCACGCCATGGCCTCGCGTGACGAAGCCGCGAATCGCGTCGGGCGGCGCAGGCTTGCAGCACTTGGCGAGCTGCGTCATCAGCGAAGACACGCCCACCACCAGCACGCCGCCCTTGCCCGACTTCTCGCTGCCGCGCGCCTTCTTGATGAGCACGCCATCGTCCGGCCCCTGCGCAGGCTCCGGCGGACGCAGCAGCGTCTCGATGTTGCGCAGCGAGAACTCGTCCTTGCCCACCACTTCGAACAGATGGTCCGCCGACTTGAAGCCGAGCTGGGAGGCCAGGTCTTCGAGGCGCATGGCCGTCTTGCCTTCGCGCTGCAACAGCTTCTCGACCGCCTCTCGTCCGCGCGCCACGGTCTCGTGGGTGATCTGCGCGTTGAACCATGCACGCACCTTCGCTCGCGCACGGTGGCTGGCCAGATAGCCCAGCTCCGCATTCAGCCAGTCGCGCGAAGGCCCGCCTTCCTTGGCCGCGATGATCTCCACCGTCTGCCCGTTCGACAGCGGCGTGTTCAGCGGCACCATCGCGCCATCGACACGCGCCCCGCGGCAGCGATGGCCGAGCGTGGTGTGCACCGTGTAGGCAAAGTCGACCGGCGTCGCGCCCTGCGGGAGCTCGACGATCGCGGCGTCCGGCGTCAGCACATAGATGCGGTCGTCGAAAAGGCCCTGCCCCTGCAGGCCACCCGAGAGATCGCGCTCCCAGGCCAGCAGCTGCCGCAGCACAGCGATCTTCGCGTCGTACTCGCCGCTGGCCCACACGCCCGCGTAGCCCTTGTGGCCCGCTTCCTTGTACGCCCAGTGCGCAGCCACGCCATGCTCGGCGTGGTCGTGCATTTCTTCAGTACGGATCTGGATCTCGATCGGCTTGCCCGCCTTGCCGTCCACCAGTTCGCGCACCACCGTGTGCAGCGACTGGTATCCGTTGGGCTTGGGCCGCGCGATGTAGTCGTCGAATTCCTCGTCGATGGGCTGGAAGTGCGAGTGCACCCAGGCCAGCGCCGCATAGCAGTCCTTCACATCGGGCACCACCACGCGCAGCGCGAGGATGTCGAAGACCTGCGCGAAGTCGAGCGACTTGCCGCGCATCTTCTTCACGATGCTGTAGATGTTCTTGGGTCGCCCCTGCACCACGGCCTTCACGCCCTCGGCCTGCAGCTCGCGCTCCAGCTTCGAGCGCAACTGCTCCACATGCCCTTCGCGCTCGATGCGCTTCTCGTCGAGCAGGCGCGCGATCAGTTTGTAGGTTTCGGGCTCGAGGAAGCGGAGCGAGAGATCCTCGATCTCCCACTTCACCTGCCAGATGCCCAGCCGGTTGGCCAGTGGCGCGAACACCTGCAGCGACTCGCGCGCCACGCCCTCGGGCGCCGGCTGCTTGCTGGCGGCGGCATGCCGCAGGGTCTGCAGCCGGGAGGCCAGCCGCAGCATCACCACGCGCAGGTCGCGCGAGAACGCCAGCAGCATCTTGCGCACGTTCTCGGTCTGCGCGCCGGCGTTTTCCGCGTGATGCCCCTGCGAGGCCGAGCGGGCCTGCTCCTGCACGCGCACCAGCTTGGTCGTCTCGACCGCGAGCGCCGCGAAGTTGTCGCCGAACACCTTGGCGATCACCTCCTGCGGGCGGTTCAGGTGCTGGCACGAATAGACCAGGTAGCTCGCCGCCTGCATCGCCTCGGAGCCACCCATCTTCGCGACGATGGCGGCAACGGCGTCGGCATGCGCGAGCGTGTTCTCGCCGGTGTCGAGCTTCTCGTCGGCAATCAGGGGTTCGGCAAAGGCACGGGCGCGCGCCAGCATGTTCTCCATCACCGGGGTGCGCTCGGCCGTTGCCGCGGACAGCGGGTAGTCGACCATGACCGCGTCGGACGCGGTCGCCGTCTGGAGACTCGAAGAATCGCGCTTCACGCTTCGCTCACTCAATCGCTCGATCAGTCGAAAAGGAAGTTGGTGACGGCTGCGATCTGCGCGGGGTCGACGAAAGTCGGCGCATGGCCCACGCCCTCGAATTCGACCAGCGTCGCATGCGGACCGCGCTGCGTCATGGCGAGCGCGGTTTCGCGCGACAGCAGATCCGACTCGGCACCGCGCGTGAGCAGCGTGCGCGCCTCGATGGCGTCGTACAGGCTCCACATGATCGCGCCCCCCTGCGCCGCGGCCTCAGGAGTGATGGCACGGAGCGCAACGCCGATGGCCGGGTCGTAGTGAAGAAACCAGGTCCCCTCGTCGCCGCCGCCCAGTGTCGACTCGCGCTTCGCCGAGCCGTCGGCCGTGCGCTGCGAGGCAGGCACCACCATGTGCCGCGACAGCGCCAGCCACTGCTGCGGCGTATGCGGTCCGAAGGTGGTCGACAAAGCCCACATCGCATCGGCCGCCGCCTGCACGCTTTCGTAGCTGCCATTCTTTCCGACGTAGGCACCGATGCGCTGCAGCGCGATCGGTTCGATGGTCGGACCGACGTCGTTCGCGACGAAGCGTCGAATGGGTCGCGCCAACGGCAGCTCCTTGTGGCCCGCCAGCACGAAGCCGATCAGGCCGCCCATGCTGGTGCCGAGGTAATCGAGCGTGCCGATCGCCTGCTCGCGCTGCAGCTGCGCGATCAACGCGACCATGTCGGCCGCGTACACCGGCACCTGATAAAGAAAAGGGTCGCGCAGCCAGTCGCTGCGCCCGCGGCCCACCACGTCAGGGCAGACCACGCGAACATCGCCGCCCGCACGCTCCACGATGGCCTGGGCCAGCAGGTCGAAATCGCGCCCCTGTCGGGTCAAGCCATGCACGCAGATCACGACATGCGCGCTGTGCGCGTCGCCCCATTGCCAATAGGCCATGCGGTGGCCGCCCTGGGCGTCATCGCACGCCACGTAATGAAGCGTCGGTTCGGTCATGGAAACGATGGTGTCCTGGTGCGGATAATTGTCTCGTCGCATCCTAATTCATCCGGAGATTGATCTTCATGCTCAAAGGCAAAACCGCGCTTGTCACGGGGTCCACCAGTGGCATTGGCCTCGCCATCGCCAAGTCTCTCGCCCAGCAGGGCGCCAACATCGTGCTCAACGGCTTCGGCGATTCCGCCGCTCCGAAGGCCGAGGTCGAAGCGCTCGGCGTGCGCGCCGATTACCACGGCGCCGACATGAGCAAGCCCGGGGAGATCGAGGACATGATGAAGTTCGCCGCGTCCAGGTTCGGCCGCGTCGACATCCTGGTGAACAACGCCGGCATCCAGCACGTCGCCAAAGTGGAAGACTTTCCCATCGAACGCTGGGACGCCATCATCGCGATCAACCTCACCAGCGCCTTCCACACCACGCGGCTGGCGATCCCGGCGATGCGCGAAGCCAACTGGGGGCGCGTCATCAACATCGCCTCGGCGCACGGGCTGGTGGCGTCGGCGCAGAAGTCGGCCTACGTGGCGGCCAAGCATGGCGTCGTCGGCCTGACCAAGGCGGTCGCGCTGGAAACCGCGACCACGGGCGTCACCGTCAATGCGATCTGCCCTGGCTGGGTGCTGACGGCGCTGGTACAGAAGCAGATCGACGACCGCGCGGCGCGCGAAGGCATCACGGTCGCGCAAGCTCAAAACGATCTGCTGGGCGAAAAGCAGCCTTCGCTGCAGTTCACCACCGTGGAGCAACTGGGCGGCCTGGCGGTCTTCCTCTGCTCGCCGGCCGCCGACCAGGTCCGTGGCCAGGCATGGGCCATGGACGGCGGCTGGACTGCCCAATAAGACTGCCCAGTAGTGGGTAGCCCCGCGGTACGCGCCTCTTTCTTATATGAGCACGGACCGCTCTACTTGAGCTGCACGGAGCCCGAGACGGTCACCATCACGGCGGTCTTGCCGGCTTCGACCGGCACCGCAGAATCCGCCGACGAGAACGACTTGGCCTGCACCGCCATCATGCGCGGGCGGATCGGGCCGTTGTCGCTCGCATTCACCGACACCTCGCGCAGCGTGTAGCCGCCGAAGCCGAAGCCCTTGGCCAGCTCATTGGCCTTCTGCTTGAAGTTGTCGATGGCGATGTTCTGCGCCTCGGTCTCGGTCTTGGCCCGCTGCTCGCGGCTCAGGCCGAAGCCCACGTTGCCCACGCTGAGCGTGGTGATGCGCCCTGCCGTCTGGGTGATGCGCGGGAAATCGCGGCCTTCGAGCACCAGTTCGGTCGAGCCCTGCCAGCCGTTGATCTTGCCGTCCTTGGTGTAGCGCGGCGACAGGCTGAAGTTGCCGGTACGCACGTCGAGCTGGCCTGCCTGCGCGTTCTTCTTCGCTTCGGCCAGCGCGGCGTCGAGCGCGGCCTTCAGCTGCGTCTGCACGGTGGCGGCGTCGGTCGCGTCGCGGGTGGTCACGAGGGTCATGCTCAGCATGTCCTGCTGGACTTCGACCGTGCCCGATGCCGTCAGCTGCAGCACGTTCTGGGGAGCCGGCGTGGCGGCGTTCTGGGCCAGCGCATTGCCGGCGGCGGCCAGGGCTGCGCAGGCCGCGAGCAGTTTGATCTTTTTCTTCATGGCGAAGTACTCCCATTGTTGGTATGAAAAGACAGGCAGCCGAGCCCGCACCGGCAGGCCGGACGCACCCGCGCAGATCAGCGGCGCTGGCTGCGCGGCGCGAGCGGCAATGCACTTGCCGCGGCCGGCGGCACCGGCACGATGCGCTCGGCCGGCTGCGATTCTGCCGAATTGAGCAAAGCACCCGTCGAAGGCGGGGTCCATTGGCCGCGGACCTGCTGGCGCAGCTCGAACAGCTCAGCGGGAGTCAGGCGCCGACCGGCAATGGCTTCTCCGCGCTTCATTTCCTCACGCTGCGCGGCCCGGTGGGCGGCGACCGCATGGCGGACTTCGCTGCGGCGCGTTTCACTCACCCTGAAGAAGTCGCCAGACACCGCCAGCGAGGGGCCGCAGGCGAAAACGAGGATGAGCGGCAGTGCGGAAAAAGGACGTCTCATTGAGGCGAAAGTCATCGGTAGACGCGACTTTGCCATTGCCGGACTAACGTCGGATGACCAGACCGCGAGCGTCCGCAAGTTTTGTAACTTAGTGTCAAACCATAAGCAAATCCGGCTCAACCGGACCGCAACGCCTTCAGAATCGGCCCTGTTACAAATTCGACGTTGTAGAAATGACTCAAGTTCCCGCTCGCACCGACAAGATCGTGATCGTCGACGACGACGCCCGCATCCGCGACCTCCTGCGCCGCTACCTGACGCAGGAAGGCTTCGAAGTGATCGTGGCCGAGGACGGCAAGGCGCTCAACCGCATCCTGTTGCGCGACACGGTCGACCTGATCGTGCTCGACCTGATGATGCCCGGCGAAGACGGCCTGTCCGTCTGCCGCCGCCTGCGTGCCGCCAACGACCGCACGCCGATCATCATGCTCACCGCCAAGGGTGAGGACGTGGACCGCATCGTCGGCCTCGAAGTCGGCGCCGACGACTACCTCGGCAAGCCCTTCAACCCGCGCGAACTGCTGGCCCGCGTGCACGCCGTTCTGCGCCGCCGTCCGCCGCTGGAAGCGCCGGGCGCCCCCTCCACCGAGAACGAAACCGTCACCTTCGGCCCCTTCGCCTTCGACCTCGGCTCGCGCACCCTCAAGAAAGACGGCGAAGAACTCTCGCTGACCACCGGCGAGTTCGCCATGCTGAAGGCGCTGGTGCGCCATCCGCGCCAGCCGCTGTCTCGCGAAAAGCTGGCCCAGCTGGCCCGCGGCCGCGAGTTCGAGCCCTTCGACCGCAGCCTGGACGTGCAGATCTCGCGCCTGCGCAAGCTCGTCGAGTCCGACGCCGCTGCGCCCCGCTACATCCAGACCGTCTGGGGCGTGGGCTACGTGTTCGTGCCGGACGGCACGGCCTGACGCCACGTTGAAAGGTGGCCGTCGGCCAACCCCCCGGACCAGGCGCAGCCCAGGAGGACGGCGCGCAGGTCACGATGCCGAGCCCGCTCGAAGCGAGCGCGCAGCGTGACCGCCGCCCCGGCCTCAAACTGGGCTTCAGCCTTTTCTGGCGCACCTTCTTCCTGCTGGCGCTGCTGCTGATCGGCTGTACGGTCGCCTGGCTGCAGACTTTCCGCTCGCTCGAATACGAGCCGCGCGCCATTCAAACGGCGCACCAGATCGCCTCTCTCGTGAACCTCACGCGGGCGGCGCTGGTGTACTCCGACGCCATCACCCGGGTGTCGCTGATCAAGACGCTGGCCGACCAGGAGGGCGTGCGCATCCTGCCGCGCGAGCCCAACGACCGCTTCCAGCCCTACACCAGCGGCGCGCTCGACCTGCGCGTGACCGAGGAGCTCATCGACCAGCTCGGCGAAGGCACCACGGTGGCGAGCCGCGTGAACGACGAGGCGGGCCTGTGGATCGGCTTCACCATCGAAAGCGACACCTACTGGCTGCTGCTCGACCCCACCCGCTTCAGCCGCGTGGGCGGGCGCACCTGGCTGGTGTGGCTGAGCACCGCCATGGCGCTGTCGCTGGCCGGCGCGGCGCTGATCACCCGGCTCATCAACCTGCCGCTCAAGCAACTGTCGCGCGCGACCATGCAGGTGCGCGAGGGCGAGTACGAGGCGCACCGGCTCGACGAGCGCGCCCGCACCAACGAGATCCGCGCGGTCAACATCGGCTTCAACCGCATGGCCGACCAGCTCGCCAAGATCGAGCAGGACCGCGCCATCATGCTGGCCGGCATCTCGCACGACCTGCGCACGCCGCTGGCCCGGCTGCGGCTGGAAACCGAGATGAGCGTGGCCGACGAGGACGCGCGCGACCACATGGCGGCCGACATCGCCCAGCTCGACGCGATCATCGACAAGTTCCTCGACTACGCCCGCCCCGACCACGTCGACCCCAAGCCGGTGCTGCTGCGCGACGTGGTCGATGCCTGCACCTACGCCGTGCAGGACTACGAGGAGATGAACATCAAGGTCGAGGTGCCCCCCGACCTGCGCGTGATGGGCGACGAGGTCGAACTCACCCGCGTCATTTCCAACCTGGTCGAGAACGCGCGCCGCTATGGCAAGACGCCTGCCACCGGCGTGGCGGACGTGACGATCCAGGCGCAGGCCAACAACGACGCGGTGCTCATCAAGGTGCGCGACCACGGCGCGGGCGTCGAGCCGGCCCTGCTCGCGCAGCTGACCAAGCCCTTCTTCCGCGGCGACGCGGCGCGCACATCCGCAGCCGGCGCGGGGCTGGGCCTGTCGATCGTGGCGAAGAACATCGAGCGCATGGGCGGCACCTTCGCGCTGACCAGCACACCGGGCCGCGGCCTGGCGGCGCACATCCGCATGCCGCGCGCGATGCCGGCGGGAATGGTCAGGCCGGGCGAGCCTCAGGGCAGCGGCAAGAAGCCAGCCTGAACAACGCCGGCCGCGCCTGCGTCAGCGGTGCAGCAGAACGGCCGCGCGAGCTTCCATCGCGCGGCCCTCGCCCACGGGGCCCAGCTTCTCGGCCGTCTTGGCCTTCACGTTGACCTGGCCGAGCTCCACGCCCAGCGTGTCGGCGATGCGCTGGCACATCAGCGGAATGTGCGGCGCGAGCTTGGGCGCCTGCGCGATCACGGTGCTGTCGACGTTGCCGATCTCCCAGCCCGCGGCACGCACCCGGCGCGCCGCCTCGGCCAGCAGCACCGCCGAATCGGCACCGCGGAACTGGGGATCGGTGTCCGGAAAGTGCCGGCCGATGTCGCCCAGCCCCGCGCCGCCCAGCAGCGCATCGGTGATGGCGTGCAGCAGCACATCGGCATCCGAATGGCCCAGCAGGCCGGTGGTGTGCGGCACCTCGACGCCGCCGAGGATCAGTTTGCGCCCCGCCACCAGCTGGTGGACGTCCCAGCCCTCGCCGATGCGGATGTTGAAAGGCGCGGCGGTCATGCCAGTTCCTTCCTGCGGCCGAGCAGCACGGCCTCGGCCAGGGCGAAGTCTTCCGGAAAGGTCACCTTGAAGTTCTGAGCGCTTCCGGGCACCAGCAACGGCGAAAGGCCGACGGCCTCGATGGCGCTGGCCTCGTCTGTAACGGCATCGCCAGCGCGCTCCAGCGCGTCGAGCAGCATGCCGATGCGGAACATCTGCGGGGTCTGCGCCAGCCACTTGTCGGCGCGCGGCAGGGTCTGGGCCACGCGGCTTTCGGCGGTGGAAGACTTCAGCGTGTCCGCCAACCGCTGCGCCAGCAGGCCGCCGACGGCGTCGTGCTCGCAGGCGGCGATCAGCGCCTCGATCTGGCTGGAAGTGACGAGGCAGCGCGCCGCGTCGTGCACCAGCACCCAGTCGTGCGCGCCGGCGCCCTTCTGCCGCAGCGCCACCAGGCCGTTGCGCACCGTGGCCGCGCGGGTCACGCCGCCCACGCGCAGCAGGTATTCGTTCTCCGAGGGAAAGCGCGGCAGCACCGCATCCACGTCCCGGTCGTCCGGCGACACCACCAGCGCCAGCCCGGCGAAGCGCCCCGACATCGCGCGGAAGGCCTCCAGCGTGTGGGCCACCATCGGCAGCCCGGCCAGGCGCCGGTACTGCTTGGGCTGCGTGGACTGCGCATGTCCCGCGCGATGGCCGGAGCCGGCGCACGGGATCAGCACGAAGAGTCGGGAAGAGGACATGAGGGCCCAGCGTCGGCCGTGGCCGACAAGCGGATAAAGGGCCGCCATTCTAGAATTGACCGCTACGCACACCCCTCGCCAGCCGGCGCGGGGTGTTGTGCATTTCCATCAAGCGTTCCATGGACCTCCCCCACCTCACGGCGGGCAAGCGATTCACGCTGCCGCGTCCTCCCTTGTCGGCAGATGCCTTGCTGCTGGCGCAACTGGCCATGCGCGAGAAGGCCGCCGGGCGCGCCACCGCGATGTTCACGGCCGATGCCAACGACGCCCAGCGCCTGATCGACGAGATCGCCTTCTTCGCTCCCGAGCTGCGCTGCGCGCTGTTCCCCGACTGGGAGACGCTGCCCTACGACAGCTTCTCGCCCCACCAGGACCTGATCAGCGAACGCCTGGCCACCCTCTGGCGCATCAGCCAGAAGGAGGCCGACGTGGTGCTGGTGCCCGCCACCACCGCGCTCTACCGGCTGGCGCCGCCGTCCTTCCTGGCCGGCTACACCTTCCACTTCAAGGCCAAGCAGAAGCTGGAGGAGTCGAAGCTCAAGGCCCAGCTCACTCTTGCCGGCTACACCCATGTGACGCAGGTGGTGAGCCCCGGCGAATACGCGGTGCGCGGCGGCCTGATCGACCTGTTCCCCATGGGCTCGCCGGTGCCGTTCCGCGTCGACCTGTTCGACGACGAGATCGACACCATCCGCACCTTCGACCCCGACACCCAGCGCAGCCTCTACCCGGTGCCCGAGGTGCGGCTGCTGCCGGGCCGCGAGTTCCCGATGGACGACGACGCGCGCGGGCGCTTCCGCAGCCGCTGGCGCGAACTGCTCGAAGGCGACCCGACCAAGAGCCGCATCTACAAGGACATGGGCAACGGCGTGGCCACCGCCGGCATCGAGTACTACCTGCCGCTTTTCTTCGACGAGACGGCCACTGTGTTCGACTACCTGGGGCCGGACGCCACCGTGGTGCTGCACGGCGACCTGGAACCCGCCTTCCAGCACTTCTGGCAGGACACCAACGAGCGCTACCGCCTTGTGCGCGGCGACCCCGAGCGCCCCGCCCTGCCGCCCGAGGCGCTGTTCCTGAACGCCGAGCAGTTCTACCAGCGTGCCAAGCCGCACGCGCAGCTGGCCATCCGCGGCGACGTGGACACCGACGCGCCCTACGCCGAGTTCGAAAGGTTGCCGCCCTTCGCCGTGGTGCGCGGCGCCGAGGACCCACTGGTCGGCCTGAAGGCGCACATCGCGAAGACACCGCACCGCGTGCTGCTGATCGCCGAGAGCGAGGGCCGCCGCGAGAGCCTGCTCGACTTCCTGCGCGCCAGCGGCGTGAACCCGCCGGCCTTCGACTCGCTGGCCGAGTTCGAGTCTTCCGGCGACGAGAAGATCGGCATCGCCACCGCGGCGCTGGCCTCGGGCTTCGCGTGGCGCGAACAGGGCATCGACTTCGTCACCGAGACCGAGCTCTTCGCCACAGCGCCCACCACGCGCCGGCGCAACAAGAAGCAGGAGCAGGTCAGCGACGTCGAGGCACTCATCAAGGACCTGTCGGAGCTCAACGTGGGCGATCCGGTGGTCCACAGTGCGCACGGCATCGGCCGCTACCGCGGCCTGATCCACATGGACCTGGGCCAGGGCAACGGCCCCGACGGCAAGCCGCTGATGCAGGAGATGCTGCACCTGGAGTACGCCGACAAGGCCACGCTCTACGTGCCCGTGAGCCAGCTGCACCAGATCAGCCGCTACACCGGCGTCAGCGCCGACGAGGCACCGCTGCACAAGCTGGGCTCCGGCCAGTGGGAAAAGGCCAAGCGCAAGGCCGCCGAGCAGGTGCGCGACTCGGCCGCCGAGCTGCTGAACATCTATGCTCGCCGCGCGGCACGCGAGGGCCATGCCTTCCGCTACTCGCCGGCCGACTACGAGGTGTTCGCCAACGACTTCGGCTTCCAGGAAACCGCCGACCAGAAGGCCGCGATCCACGCCGTGGTGCAGGACATGATCTCGCCCCAGCCCATGGACCGCCTCGTGTGCGGCGACGTGGGCTTCGGCAAGACCGAGGTGGCGCTGCGCGCCGCCTTCATCGCCGTTACCGGCGGCAAGCAGGTGGCATTCCTTGCGCCCACCACGCTGCTGGCGGAGCAGCACTACCAGACGCTGGTCGACCGCTTCGCCAAGTGGCCGGTGAAGGTGGCCGAGATGAGCCGCTTCCGCTCGGCCAAGGAAATCACCGCCGCCGCCAAGGGGCTGGCCGACGGGCAGGTCGACATCGTCGTCGGCACGCACAAGCTGCTTTCGCAGTCGGTCAAGTTCAAGAACCTGGGCCTGCTCATCATCGACGAGGAGCACCGCTTCGGCGTGCGCCACAAGGAAGCGATGAAGGCCATGCGCGCCGAGGTCGACGTGCTCACGCTCACCGCCACGCCGATCCCGCGCACGCTGGGCATGGCGCTGGAGGGCCTGCGCGACCTGAGCGTGATCGCCACCGCGCCGCAGCGGCGCCTGGCCATCAAGACCTTCGTGCGCAACGAGGGCACCGGCGTGATCCGCGAGGCCGTGCTGCGCGAGCTCAAGCGCGGCGGCCAGGTCTACTTCCTCCACAACGAGGTGGAGACCATCGAGAACCGCCGCCAGAAGCTGGAAGAGATACTGCCCGAGGCCCGCATCGCCGTGGCCCACGGCCAGATGCCCGAGCGCGAGCTGGAGCGCGTGATGCGCGACTTCGTGGCGCAGCGCCACAACCTGCTGCTTTGCTCGACCATCATCGAGACCGGCATCGACGTGCCGACCGCCAACACCATCGTGATCAGCCGTGCCGACAAGTTCGGCCTTGCGCAGCTGCACCAGTTGCGCGGGCGCGTCGGCCGCTCGCACCACCAGGCGTACGCCTATCTCATGGTGCCCGACACCGAGGGCCTGACCAAGCAGGCCGCGCAGCGGCTGGATGCCATCCAGCAGATGGAGGAGCTCGGCTCCGGCTTCTACCTCGCCATGCACGACCTGGAGATTCGCGGCACCGGCGAGGTGCTGGGCGAGAACCAGAGCGGCAACATGATGGAAATCGGCTTCCAGCTCTACAACGAGATGCTCAGCGAGGCGGTGCGCGCATTGAAGGCCGGGCAGGAGCCCGACCTGCTGTCGCCGCTGTCGGTCACGACCGAGATCAACCTGCACGCCCCCGCCCTGCTTCCCGATGACTACTGCGGCGACGTGCACCTGCGGCTGTCGTTCTACAAGAAGCTGGCCACGGCGAAGACGCCCGACCAGATCGACACGCTGCTGGAAGAGATCGTCGACCGCTTCGGCAAGCTGCCGCCGCAGGCGCAGACGCTGATCGACACCCATCGCCTGCGCGTGCTCGCGCGGCCCTATGGCGTGGTGAAGGTCGATGCGGCGCCGGGCATCATCAACATCACCTTCAAGAAGGATCCGCCGGTGGATGGCATGGCCATCATCCAGCTGATCCAGAAGAACAGGCACATCAAGCTCGCCGGCAACGAGAAGCTGCGCATCGAGCGCGAACTGAAAGAACCCAAGGACCGGGCCCAGATGGTGCGCGACGTGCTGCGCAGCCTGGGCCAGCCCACCGTCAAGGAAACCGCCACCGCATGAGCGCTACTGAAATCTCCCCCGGCCTCGTCATCCAGCGCGTGAAGCCGCCGCTGAAGCTCGCCGACTTCAAGCTGATCGCCTTCGACATGGACTCGACGCTGATCAGCATCGAATGCATCGACGAGATCGCCGATGCCGTCGGCAAGAAGGCGGAGGTGGCCGCGATCACCGAAGCCACCATGCGCGGCGAGATCAAGGACTTCAAGGAGAGCCTGCGCCGCCGCGTGGCGCTGCTCAAGGGCGTGCCGGCCGGGGCGCTGCAGCAGGTATACGACGAGCGCCTGAAGCTCAACCCCGGCGCGGCCGAGCTGGTTGCGGCCTGCAAGGCGGCCGGCCTCAAGGTGCTGCTGGTGTCGGGCGGTTTCACCTTCTTCGCCAACCGCGTGAAGGACCGGCTGGGCATCGACTTCGCGCGCTCCAACCTGCTCGACGAAGCCGACGGCAAGCTCACCGGCGAGGTGGTCACGCAGAGCTGGGGCGACATCTGCGACGGCGCCGAGAAGCGCCGCACGCTGCTGGAGGTGGCCTCGCTCATGGGCATCTCGCCGCAGGAGACCATCGCCGTGGGCGATGGTGCCAACGACCTGCCGATGATGGGCGAGGCCGGCCTCTCGGTGGCCTATCACGCCAAGCCGAAGGTGCGCGAGCAGGCCATGGTGGCCATCAACGAAGGCGGCCTCGACCGCGTGCTGGAAATCCTGAAATGACCGACGCCACCGCGCCTGCTCCATCGGCCCCCCTGTATCGCGCCGATGCGCTCGTCGAGTATGCGGATGCCCTGCTGCAGAAGGCCGGCCTTGCCGCGCCCAAGGCCGCCGTGGTCGCGCGCACGCTGGTCGAAGGCGACCTGCTCGGCCACGACACCCACGGCCTCGCGCTGCTGGCGGGGTACGTCAAGGAGCTGGAATCGGGCGGCATGACGCGCGACGGCGCGCCCGAGGTGATGTCTGACCGCCCCGCCGCCGTGCTGTGGGACGGCAGGCGCCTGCCCGGCCCGTGGCTCATGGACCAGGGCATGAACCTGCTGGTGCCGCGTGCGCGCGAGCTGGGCACGGCCTCGCTGGTCATCCGCCGCAGCCACCACATCGCCTGCCTGGCCGTCTACATGCTGCGCGCGCTGCAGGAAGACATGCTGATGCTGCTGGCCTGCTCCGACCCCAACGCCGCCAGCGTCGCGCCCTTCGGCGGCACGCAGGCAGTGTTCACGCCGAATCCGCTGGCGATGGGCTTTCCGCTGTCGCAGGGCGGCGTGATGGTCGACATCTCGGCCTCCATCACCACCAACGGCATGAGCAACCGCAAGCGCGCGGCCGGCGAGACCTTCGCCGAAGAATGGCTCATCGACGCCGCCGGCAAGCCTTCGAACGACCCGCAGGTGCTGTTCGACCAGCCGCCCGGCACGCTGCTGCCCGTGGGCGGCCTGAGCCACGGCCACAAGGGCTACGGCATGGCGCTGCTGGTGGAGACGCTCACGGCCGGCCTCGCGGGCCACGGCCGCGCCGATCCGCCCGAGGGCTGGGGCGCAACGGTGCACGTCACGCTGCACGACCTGAACGCCTTCGGCGGCAAGGAAGCCTTCCTGCGCCAGATGGACCACGTGGCCGAACGCTGCCGCGCCAATGCGCCCATCGACCCGGCGAAGCCTGTGCGGCTGCCGGGCGAAGGCGGATTGAAGCGTCGGGAATCGCAGTCGAAGAACGGGGTGCGCCTGCACCCGTCGATCGCGCGCTCGCTGCAGGATGCGGAGCAGCGCCACGGCCTGCGGCTTGCGCAGGCGCTGGTCTGAGCGGGGCTCAGCCTTCCTCGGGCGATTCGGATTCCGGCGAGCCGGCCGGGCGCGCCTTGCGCTGCGCCGGCTTGGCGAGGATCTCGATATAGAACTGCTTGCCGCCCTCCTTCGCCACGCCGTCGATCAGGCCGGTGATGGCGGAAAGGTGGATGACCTCGGCCGATTCCTGCGAGGCGCCGAAGCGGCAGTCGAAGTCCCAGTAGTCCATGCCCTCGGGCAGTTCGCGGCGCCGCTCGCGCTTGATGTACTTGCGGATCTCGTGCTTGATGGCTTCGAGTAGACGGTCGGGGTGCTTGCCCTCGACCTGAAGCTGGAAGGTTTTTCTCATGGGTGATCCTAACCCGCTGTGTACAGTCGACTCATTCCACGGACAACAGGACAGGTGACGACATGGCGCGCGCGAACGACTGGGCAAGCAAGGTGATGGCACTGATCAACGGCGGCAACCCGACCGCGGCCATCGCGCAGATCAAGGTCGCGCCCTCGGTCAAGGACCTGAAGGCGCTGCAGACGATCATGACGCTGTCGAAGATGAAGGGCCGCTATCCGAACGTGGATGCGGCCATCACGGACAACCTGGACCTGCTCGCGGCGCCCCGGCTGCACCGGTCGCCCTGAGCCTGCGCCAGCTACCTTCAGAGGGCCTGGCCGAGGCGCTTCACGCCCTCTTCGATCTTCGCCACGTCGGCCGTCGCGAAGCTCAGGCGCAGCGTGGCCACATCGGGCTTCTCCGCGAAGAACGGCGCGCCGGGCACGAAGGCCACCAGCTTTTCGATGGCGCGCTTGGCCAGTTCGTTCGCGTCGGCCAGCTTGCCGTTGGCGCCCGTCAGGCGGGCCCAGAAGAACAGTCCGCCGTTGGGCTGGGTGAAGCTCACCGCGTCGCCCAGCTCGCGCTTGAGCGCCGCACCCATGGCCTGCGCGCGCTGGCCGTACACCTCTCGCACATGCGCCAGCGTGGCGGGCATGCGGCCGCTCTTGAGGTATTGCGCGGCCGTGGCCTGCGAGAAGGTGCTGGTGTGGGCGTCGCTGAACTGCTTGCACATGGTGGCCTTGGCCAGCAGCTCGGGCGGCGCGATCATCCAGCCGATGCGCAGGCCGGGGCTCAGCACCTTGCTCAGGCTGCCGCAGTGCGCGAGCAGCTCGCGGCTGCCGGGCACGTCCTTGCTCAGCGACATGATCGAAGGCGGCGGGGCCTCGCCGAAGTAGAGGTCGCCATAGGGGTCGTCCTCGACGATCAGCGTCTGGTATTTCACGGCCAGCTCCAGCACCTTCTTGCGGCGCTCCAGGCTCAGCATGGCGCCGCTGGGGTTGCCGAAGGTGGGAATCAGGTAGACGAACTTGGGCTTGTGCTCGGCGATGAGCTTCTCGAGCTCGTCGGTCTTCACGCCGTTGGCGTCGATGGGCGCGCTGATGAGTTGCGCGCCGTAGAGGCGGAAGCACTGGATGGTGGCCAGGAAGGTCGGGCCCTCGACGATGACCTTGTCGCCGGGCGAGATCATGGTCTTGCCAAGCAGGTCCAGCGCCTGCTGGCTGCCGGTGGTGACGATCAGGCCGCTGGGGTCGACGTCGACGCCCTTGGTCTTCATGAAGGAGCTGAGCTGCGTGCGCAGGGGTTCGTAGCCTTCGGTGGCGCCGTATTGCAGCGCGCCGCCGGGTTCCTCGGTGAGTGCCTTCTGGCTCGCCTCCTTGAGGCCTTCGACGTCGAACATGGCGCTGTCGGGGAAGCCGCCCGCGAAGCTGATGATGCCTGGCTTGCCCAGCAGCTTGAAGAGTTCGCGGATGGCGGAGGTCTCGACGTTGTCGAGGCGGGAGGCGAATTGCATGGTCGGTCTCACTTTCTGGGGTTGCATTGTCGCCAAAGCGCGGTCAATAAAGCTGCGTAAGGCCATCGGCTTTCGACGATATATTGCGGCTGCCGGCCTTGCCTGCCCTTCCGACGCCCCATGAAAAAAGACAACATCCCCCTCTTCTTCGCCACCCTGCAGGCGGCCAACCCCGAGCCCGAGACCGAACTGGAGTACAGCACCCCCTTCGAGCTGCTGGCCGCCGTGCTGCTGTCGGCCCAGGCCACCGACGTGGGCGTGAACAAGGCCACCCGCAAGCTCTTTCCGGTGGCGAACACGCCGCAGGCCATCCTCGATCTGGGCGTGGAGGGGCTGGAGGAATACATCAAGACCATCGGCCTGTACCGCAGCAAGGCCAGGCACCTGATCGAGGCCTGCCGCATGCTGGTGGAACAGCACGGGGGCGAGGTGCCGCGCACCCGCGCCGAACTGGAGGCCCTGCCAGGCGTCGGCCGCAAGACGGCGAACGTGGTGCTGAACGTGGCCTTCGGCGAGGCGACGATTGCGGTCGACACGCACATCTTCCGCGTGGGCAACCGCACCGGGCTGGCTCCGGGCAAGACGCCGCTGGAGGTGGAACTCAAGCTCGAGAAGCGCGTCCCACTGGAGTACCGGCTGCATGCCCACCACTGGCTGATCCTGCATGGCCGCTACATCTGCGTGGCGCGCAAGCCGCGCTGCTGGGAATGCGCGGTGGCCACCTTCTGCTCCTACAAGCCCAAGACGCCCGCGCCCAGATCGGCCTGAGACAAGACAACGACGACGAATGACGAGAAGCAAGACCACAGCGACGACCACCGACCACTCCCGGGCCCTGCTGCGCACCGCCATGCTGGCCGCGCTGCTGCCGGCCGCCGCCTGGGCGCAACAAGGCGGCCAGCAGCTTCCCAACTACATCGCCCAGTACACCGGCCGCTGGTCCGCCGACTGCGCGGACAACTCGGCCGCCGCGCTGCAGGTGCGGCAGGATTCGCTGATCGCCGAGAGCGGCAAGCGCCGCGTGGTCACACGCGAGCCGCAGACGGTCCACAGCCTCTTCGGCAACAGCCCGCCGCCCGCGGGCTTCGACGTGGCGCTGGTGGGCGACACGGGCAAGGCCGGCGCCCTCACCTTCCTGGTCTACCGCAGCTCGCGCGGCCAGTACGCCACGCTCGATGCCGACAAGCCCCTGGCCGGCCAGCTCGGCCCCGAGATGATGAAGCTGCGCTACTGGCGCTGCAACGGCGCCGCCCGCGCGCTGCAGCCTCCCCCCGAGCCTGCCGCCAAGGTACCGCCGCCGCCCACCGGGAGCCCCGCCGCGCTGGCGCAGGGCCCCGCCATGCAGAAGGCCTGGCGCGCCGCGCTGGGCACGCGCGAGAACGAGCGCTGGCTGGTGCGCCGCGAAGGCCCGGCGCCCGAACCGCAATGGGTGACGGTCGATGGCACGCGCTACCTGCTGCATGCCTTCTGCAAGCCGCACGACTGCTACGACAACAACGCCATCGCGTTGTACGACCAGGGCTCCGGCCGCATCTACGGCCTGGTGCAGCGCAACGGCGGCAACCGCCTGCTGGGCTCGCCGCCCGCCGCGCTCGCGCCGCAGCTCGACAAGCTCTGGCGCGAGCAGTGGCGCAAGTCGAACTGACCGGCCGCTGAAGGGCGGATTCAGGCCAGCTTGAACATCCGCACCGCGTGCACCAGCCCCGCGGCCTGGTCGTTCATCGACTGCGCGGCGGCCGAGGCCTCTTCGACCAGCGCCGCGTTCTGCTGGGTGGTGCGGTCCATCTGCTTGATGGCGTCGTTGACCTGGCCGATGCCGGCCGCCTGCTCCTGGCTGGCCGCCGTGATCTCCGCCATGATGTCCGTCACGCGCCGCACGCTGCCCATGATTTCCTCCATGGTCTTGCCGGCCTCGTTGACCAGGGTGCTGCCGGCCTCCACCTCGCCCACCGAGTCGCCGATCAGCGTCTTGATTTCCTTGGCCGCCGCGGCCGAACGCTGGGCCAGGCTGCGCACCTCCGAGGCGACCACCGCGAAGCCGCGGCCCTGCTCGCCGGCGCGGGCCGCCTCCACGGCGGCGTTCAGCGCGAGGATGTTGGTCTGGAACGAGATGCCGTCGATCACGCCGATGATCTCCACCACCTTCCTCGAGGAGGCGTTGATGGACGCCATCTTCTCCACCACCTGATCGACCACCGCGCCGCCGCGCGAGGCCACCTGCGAGGCCGAGTCGGCGAGTTGGTTGGCCAAGCGCGCGTTGTCGGCGTTCTGCCTGACGGTGCCGGTGAGCTCCTGCATGGCGGCGGCCGTCTGCTCCAGCGAGCTGGCCTGCGCCTCTGTGCGCGACGACAGGTCGCGGTTGCCCGAGGCGATCTGGCCCGAGGCCGAGGCGATGGAATCGGTGCCGTCGCGCACCTGCCCCACCACCTTGGCGAGCTCGTCGTTCATCGAGCGCAGCGCGCGCATCAGCATGCCCGACTCCGATGCGTCGGCCACCTCGATGCGCGCCGTCAGGTCGCCCGAGGCCACCTGCTGGGCCACGGTCACCGCCTGACCCAGCGGCCGCGTGATGGAGCGGGTCATGCGGTATGCCAGCAGCACCCCGCCGGCCAGCGAAGCGCAGCTGATCCACAGGATCATCCACTTGGCGCGCTGGTACGCCGCCTGGGTCGAGCCGGTGCTTTCGTCGGAGCTCTTTCGCAGCATCGCCTGGAAGGCCGAGACATGCGCCAGCACCTGGTTGAGCAGCGGCATGCATTCCTGCGTCAGCACCTTCACGGCCGCGTCGGTCTGGCGCGAGGTGGCCAGGCCGACGACGTTCTTCGCGATGGGCAGGTACTGCGCCTCGAGCGCGCGCAGCTTCTCGAGCATCCTGCGCTCCTCGGGGGTGGAGGCGTCCGGCGCGGCCATCACGGCGGCGAGGTTCTGCAGGCCGGCGTCGATCTCGCGCTGCGAACTGCCGACGAGGTCGATGTCGCCCTTCTGCGCCGCCGGATCGGACACCAGCGCCAGGTTGCGCGCCGCAATGGCCCGCTTGCCGATGGCCGACTGCACGTTGTTGAGTTCGTCGAGCTTGCGCTGGCCCACTTCGGTCGCGAAGGCGACGCTCTGCGAGAGGCGCGCCATCTCGCGCAGGCCGATGCCGGTGATGACAAGCTGCAACAGCAGCAACAGTGCAAAACCCAGCCCGAGGCGGGCTCCGATCTTGAGATTCGAGAGATCGAACATGAGGCTTTCTCCAGTGGACTTGTTGTTGAGGGCTGCGCTGCCTCATCGGCAGCGCGGCCGCGCGCCACCCCACCCTCGAAGGGTGGGGAGGGGCAAACCCTCGAATATGGGATCCGATCCGCGCGCGGGATGACTCAGAATCCGCAGCGATGCAACCCGTCCCAATCCCCGGTACGCCCGCTCTGCGCACGCGAAGCCGCCGCCTGCTGGTTCGTCAAGGCCTGCTCGAGAGGCTCGACGGTCCGGACACCCGGCGCTGCGTTGTGCTGCGCGCACCCGCCGGCTTCGGCAAGAGCTCGCTGCTGCTGACCTGGCAGCGCGAGCTGGTCTCGTCGGACGCCGGCATCGCCTGGCTCAGGCTCGCCGACCTCCCCGAGGGCGACCTGCACTTCATGACCGGCCTGATGTCGGCCCTCGCTGGCATCGACACCGCCATTCCCGGGCAGGCCATGGCGCACGCCGTTCCCGATGCGCTCTCGACGGAGCGGCTGGTCATCGCGCTGGTGCGCGGCATCGCGGCGCATGGCCGCAGGGTGGTGCTGATCGTGGACGACGTGCAGTGCGCCCAGAGCGGCAACGTGCTGCACGCGCTGCAACTGCTTGTCGAATACGCGCCGCCGAACCTGCTGTGCGTGTTCGCCAGCCAGGACGAACTGCCGATGACGCTGGCGCACTCCCCCGCCTCCAAGACGGTGCTGGAGCTGCGCAACGACGACCTGCGCTTCAGCCTGCCGGAATCGATCGACTATCTCGGCATGCGGCTGCCCCACCTCGACGAGCGCGCGGCCGCGACGATCCACCGGTTGACCGAGGGGTGGCCGGCCCTGCTGCGGCTGGCCAGCGCCGACGTGCGCCGCCGGCGCGGCGTGCAGTCGCCGCTGCTGCATGGCGTGCCCGACCCGGAGCCTTTCGCGGCCTACTTCCACGCGCACGTCTTCCCTCGCCTGTCGGAAACGCAGCTGCGCCTGCTCACGTGCTGCGCCGCCACCACGCGCTTCAGCGCGCCGCTGTGCGCCGACCTGGCCGGCGACGGCTACACGCCGGCCCTGTGCGCCGAGCTGCTGGAGCCGCTGGTGCGCGAGGGCCTGCTGTCGCTCGTGGTGGAAACGTCCGAGACAGCCACCCACGAGCGCTGGTGGCACATGCATCCGCTGCTGCGCAGCGTGCTGCTGGTGCGCTTCGCGGCCTGGCCCGAAGCTTCGCGCCTGCGGGTGCATGCCACGGCCTGCCACGCCTTCGCGACCCGCGGCATGCACCACCAGGCCGTGCGGCACGCGCTCGCGGCCAACAACCACGAAACGGCAGGCCGGCTGGCCGAGCGCGGCGCGGAGGCGCTCTTCACCCGGGGCAAGATGAGCGAGGTGATCGCGCTGCTGCGCCAGCTCGACGCCCGGACGGTCGGCGACAACGCCAATCTCGGTC
This sequence comes from Variovorax sp. V15, assembly GCF_041154425.1. Taxonomy (NCBI): domain Bacteria; kingdom Pseudomonadati; phylum Pseudomonadota; class Betaproteobacteria; order Burkholderiales; family Comamonadaceae; genus Variovorax; species Variovorax sp. V15. The sequence continues at coordinate 3,004,538 of NZ_AP028659.1, read as the reverse complement.
TCTGGATTGGCTGGGTCGAGCTGGCCGACTACCGGCTGGACGACTGCGCCCGCAGCATCGAGCGCCTGCGCGCCAGGCCCGGCGCGCTCGACCCGGCCATGCGCTACCGGCTGACGCTGCTGGGCTGCCTGTTCGCCATCCGCAACGACGACGACGACGCCCTCTCCTGGCTGCTGCCAGAGCTGCTGGCCCCGCCGCCAGCGGCCGACGAGTTCGCGGTGGCCGGCAGGCGCAACGTGCTGACCTGGCTGCACCTGCATCGCGGCGAATTCGAGGAGGCGCGCCGTATCCAGCGCGACGAGCCGGCGCCCCGCATCGACGGCGAGCCGGTCGCCGGCACCCTCTTCGGCTCGCTGGTGGGCCAGTGCCTGGTCGGGCTGTCCTACGCCATCGAAGGCCAGATGCACCGGGCGGAGCGCATCTACCGCCAGGTGCTGGACGAGGCGCAGGAGCGCGGCGCGCGCTGCGGCGAGGCGGCGCGGCTCACCGCCCAGCTGCTGGTCGAGGTTCTGTACGAACAGCAGGGCCCGCTGGTGGCGGCGCGCTTCATGCAGGAGCAGTTGGGCACGCACGACGGGCTGATTCCCGACACCACGCTGCGCATGATCATCGTGGCCAACCGCGCGCAGCAGGCCGCCGGCCGCCAGCGCGAGGCGCTCGAGCACCTCGCGCAGGCCGGCTGCTTCCTGCGGCGCTACGGCATGGACCGCGCGCTGGCCTGCGTGCTGCTGGAGCAGCTCGGTGTCCAGCTCGCGAACGGCGACGCCGGCGCCGCGCGCGAATCGCTGCAGGAACTGGAGGCGCTGCACGCCCGGCATCCCGCCGTCGGCCACGGCACGCTGCGGCGCATCGCCGACGTCGTGGAACGCGCGCGCATCCGGATGGCGATGCACGACGGCGACCAGCCCTCCACTCTGGAAAGAATCGAAAACCTGTCGCGGCACTACGAAAAACTCGGGCAGGTCGGCCTCGTCGCCGCCCTGCAGCTGCAGGCGGCCGAGGTCGAGCGCAGGCTGGGCCGCGCCGAAGCGTCCAGGGCGCGCGTGTGCGCGGCCCTGCGCCTGGGCCATCGGCTCGGGCTGCTGCAAACCCTGCTGGGCGCGCACGACAACGTCCTGCCGCTGATCCGCACGGCGGCGTCCATCCCCAACCTCGACCCGGTGCTGGGCTTCTTCATCGAGCGCATCGAGGCGCAGGCCCGTTCGCAGCTCGACGCGCGCACCGAGCCTGCGCCGGTGCCGCGCCTGCGCGACGACCGGCGCCTGACGCGGCTGCTCACGCTGCGCGAGGCCGAGATCGCCGAGCTGCTGCTGCAGTCGCTGCCCAACAAGAAGATCGCGCTCACGCTCGGCCTGTCGCTGGACACGGTCAAGTGGCACCTCAAGAACATCTACCTGAAGCTGGACGCCCACGGGCGCAGCGCGGTCGCCGAGCGGATGCGGCGGGAGCTGGCGCGCAACGACGAAGGCAGCGGCGCGGGTGGCAAGTAGCGCGCGGCCGCTGTCCGATCAGGGTTTTTTATCGAAAACCAGCCAATTGCCGAAGGGCATCTCGCCGGACGGCCAGTCGCTCGCCACCACCGGGCAGCGGATGCCGCGTTGCAGCAGGGTCACGGCGCGCAGCACGCCCGCATGCGTGACCCAGAGCGTGTCGCGCGGCCGAGCCAGCCATTCGTCGTGCGCCTCGGCGATGCGCGACATGAAGGCGCGCACGCTCTCGCCGCGGGTGCCGGCGCGCAGATCGGCGAAGTCGGCCGTCCAGGCGTCGAAGTCCTCGCGCGGGATGTCGGCCCAGGGTTGGCCTTCCCACGCGCCGAAATCCATCTCGGCCAGCCGCACGTCGCGCCGGACCGACAAATCCGGCCGCAGCGCGGCGATGGCTTCGGCCAGCGCGACGCAGCGCCTCAGCGGAGAGCTGCACAGCGTCACGCCCGCCGGCAGCAAGGGCGCGATGCGGCCGGCGGCAGCCAGCGTGGCGTCGGCATGGGCTTCGAGGTCCGTCGCCCCATAGCAGAGGCCGGGCTGGGCCACGACCGGCGCATGGCGCTGGAGCCAGAGCGTGCTCATGCCTTCCAGGCCAGCGCGAGGTAGATGGCGAGCTCGCAGACCTGTTGCGTCGCGCCCAGCCCGTCGCCCGTGAAGCCCCGCAGCCGCCGCACGAAGAGCTGCGCCATCCAGCCCGCCGCGAGCGTGGCCGCGAGCACCGCCGCCGCGACATGAACCGCATCGTGTGCCTGCAGAAGCAACACCACGGCAGGCACCGTCCAGACGATGGCGATGAGCAGCGCGCCCGGGCTGATCGCATCCGCCAGCGGCTTGGCCTTGCTCGCGCCGCTGTCGCCCACATAGGGTAGCCAGCGGATCAGGAACAGCGGCATCAGCCGCGACAGCACATGCGCGCCGACGATGGCGATCGCCGCCGCCTGCAGCCCCCGCCCCGCAAGCGCGGCGAGCAGCGCGAACTTGAGCCCGAGCGCCAGCACCAGCGCCACGGCCCCGAAGGCGCCGATGCGCGAGTCCTTCATGATCTCCAGCGCCCGCTCGCGATTCGCCGAGCCGCCCAGGCCGTCGGCCACGTCGGCCAGCCCGTCTTCATGGAAAGCCCCGGTGAGCATCACCGTGGCGACCGTGCTGATCACCGCAGCGGCCAACGCTCCCGCCGTACCCTGCAAGCCCCAGGCCACGCCCGCGAACACCGCCGCCGCCACTCCGCCCACCAACCAGCCGATGCCGGGCAGATGAGCAGCGCTCGCGCGCAGCATCTGCGGGCTGAAGCCAACCCACTCGGCCAGCGAGCCAGTCACCGGCACCCGGGTGAAAAACTGCAGCGCGAGCAGGAAATGGCGGATGCCGCTCACACGAATACCTTCGTGCTTCGCACTGCGGTGCGAGCCTGCTTGGGGCGGCCCGGCGCGGCGCTCATGCTTCCTTTCGAGACACGCCGGCCGATTCGAAGCTCGCCATCTCGCGCAGGATGCGGCAGGCGGATTCGAGCAGCGGCCATGCCAGCGCGCCGCCCGAGCCCTCGCCCAGGCGCAGGTCGAGTTGCAGCAGCGGATCGAGCCCCAGCCGCTCCAGCAGCAGCGCATGCCCCGGCTCGGCCGAGCGGTGCGCGGCCACGCAGCGCTGCACCACGTGCGGCTGCAGCGCCTGCGCCACCAGCACCGCGGCGCTGGCGATGTAGCCGTCGACCACGATCACCCGCCGTTCGCTGGCCGCCTGAAGTACCGCGCCCGCCAGTGTCGCCAGCTCGAAGCCGCCGAGTGCCGCGAGCGCTTCCAGCGGTGCCGTCGCGCCGGCGTGCAGCGCGAGCACCTGCCGCAGCACCTCGCGCTTGCGCGCCAGGCCGGCCGCGTCGAGGCCTGTGCCGATGCCGATGCAGGCGTCGATGTCCAGCCCGCCCAGGCGCGACAGCAGCAGCGCGGCCGATGAGCTGTTGCCGATGCCCATCTCGCCGAGCAGCAGCGCGTTGCCCGGCAGCGCGCGCACCACCTCGCGGCCGTTGGCGATCGCCTGCGCGCATTGTTCGGCGCTCATCGCCGGCGCCACCGAAGCGTCGGCCGTGCCGGGGGCGATGCGGCGAGACACCAGACCCGGGCGCGCCTGGAAGTCGCGGCGCACGCCGCAGTCCACCACCGTCAGCGCCAGGCCGTGCTGGCGCGCGAGCACGCTCACGGCGGCGCCGCCGGCCAGGAAGTTCTCGACCATCTGCCAAGTCACCTCGCTCGGGTAGGCCGAGACGCCGCGCGCCGCCAGCCCGTGGTCGGCGGCGCAGACCAGCATCTGCGGCGCCTCCAGCACGGGCTTGTCGGTGCCGAGGATGCTGCCGATGCGCAGCGCCAGCGCCTCCAGCCGGCCGAGCGCGCCAAGCGGCTTGGTCTTGTTGTCGAGCGCGGCCTGCAGGCGTGCGGCGAGCGCGGCGTCGGAAATGTCGGGGATCGTGGGAACGAATTCGGTCATGCAATCAGTCCGGCGAGCACGCCGGTGTCGAAGTGGGTGTCGATGAAATCGGCCAGGCCGTCGAAGGTGGATTCCAGCGTGGGCGCCGAGGCGCCGAAGAGCGCATGCAGCGCGCCCGGGTCCTCGAACAGGCCGTGAAGATAGATGCCGAGCACGTTGCCCCGCGCGTTCTGCCAGGCCAGCCCCTCGGGCATCACAGCCCTGCCGTTGTGCGCGAGTTGCGGGTGCTCGGCGGTCTGGCCGTGATGGATCTCGTAGCCGCCAACCGGCACGCCCGACAGCGCGCTCCAGGTGCCGGTCAGCTCGCCGAAGGCGGCCGTGCGATGCCGCACCGTCTTCTCGCGCTCGAACACCGTCACCAGCGGCAGCAGGCCGAGCCCCGGGGCATTGCCGTCGATGCCGTGCGGATCCACCAGCGCCTCGCCCAGCATCTGCAGGCCGCCGCAGATGCCCAGCACCGCGCCGCCGCGTTCGGCATGCGCGGCCACGGCGCGGTCCAGCCCCTGCGCGCGCAGCCAGGCCAGGTCGCCGCTGGTGTTCTTGGAGCCGGGCAGCACGATCCAGTCGGCGGCGGCCACGTCGGCCGGCGTGCGCGCCCAGACCAGCCGCACGCCCGGCACGTTCTTCAGCGCCTGGAATTCGTCGAGGTTGCTGATGCGCGGGTACGCGACCACGGCCACCGTTCGCGTGACGGCGCCGCTCCCGCGGCTGCGGTCGTCGAACACGCCGTCTTCCTCGGGCAGGCCGTGCTGCCACCACATGGGCAGCGTCGCCACCGTGGGCACGCCGGTCAGCTCCTGCAACTGCTGCGGGGCCGGCGCGAGCAGCGAGGCATCGCCCCGGAACTTGTTGAGCACGAAGCCGCGCAGCAGCGCCCGGTCGGCCTCGGGCAGCAGCGCCCAGGTGCCGTAGAGGTGGGCGAAGGCGCCGCCGCGGTCGATGTCGGTCGCCAGCAGGCAGCGCGCCTGGGCGTGGCGGGCGATGCGCATGTTGACGATGTCGCTGGCCATCAGGTTGATCTCGGCCGGCGAACCGGCGCCTTCGATCACGACCACGTCGTTCCCGGCGCGCAGCTCGTCGAGCGCCTGCGCGATCTGCGGCCAGACGCGCTCGCTGCGCCCGCGCCAGGGCAAGGCCGAGAGCGCCTCGCTCACCTGCCCCATCAGCACCACCTGGCTGTGGGTGTCGCGCTCGGGCTTGAGCAGCAGCGGATTCATGCGCACCTCGGGCGCCGCATTGGCGGCCAGGGCCTGGAAATACTGGGCGCTGCCGATCTCGCCGCCATCGACCACGCGGGCGTTGTTGCTCATGTTCTGCGCCTTGAAGGGCGCCACCCTCAGGCCCCGGCGGGCATACCAGCGGCACAGCGCGGTGGCCAGCCAGCTCTTGCCGGCGCCGCTGGTGGTGCCCAGGACCATGACGCAGCGCGCCGGTCCGCTATTCGCCTTTGAACTCATCGGCGGATTGTCGTTGAGCGCCGCGGCCCTCTCGCCGGACTGCGACATCTTTCACACACCGGCGCTGCAAATGCGGCCCATGAATCCGGGCGGCGCTTTCCTGCGTACACCCGGCGTCGCACACTGTCACAACAACACACCCCAGGGAACCATGCCAGCCTTGAACGATTTGGCGCTGACCGTCGAGGAACCCGAGCCGGGCCAGTTCTTCTGGACCCTGCTCGAGGCCCACCACGCCGACGAAGCCTCCGAAACCCTGGACTACCGGGTCTGCCGCAGGGCCGTCCGGCCGCAGGCCAGCTATTCGAACGCCCTGGCCATGGGCGTGCTGGAGTTGCAAAAAATAAGCGCCGCCGAAAGCCCCGCCGGCGAAACCGGTTGAGCCCCCGACGGCGCAAGACCGCCTTGCGGCGTTCAGGCTGTCAATTTCTTTCCCGAGCGATTCAGCGCGCGGCCACCGTGGTCTGCGCGGTGCCGGCCGCAGCCACGGGCGCCGGCACGTCCCAGCCTCCGCCGATGGCGCGGATCAGACCCACGGCCGCCTGGTACTGGGCCGACTTCACCTGCAGCGCCTGGCGGCGGTTGCGCAACTCGCTGCGGCGGGCGTCCAGCAGATCGAGCTGGCTGATGTAGCCGTTGCGGTAGCGCGTGTCCGACAGGCTCGTCGCACGGGCCGCCGAGGTGACGGCCTGCGCTTGCACCACCGACTGCTCCTGCAGCGTGCGGATGGCGGCCAGCTGGTCTTCGACTTCCTGGAAGGCCACCAGCACCTGCGTGCGGTAGCTCGCGAGCGCGCCGTCGAGCTGGGCGTTGGCGCCCTGCACGCCGGCCTCGCGGCGGCCGCCGTCGAAGATCGGCAGCGACAGCAGCGCACCCACGCCCCACGAGCGGGCCGACCACTTGAAGAGGTCGCCGATCTCGGGCGAGGCGTAGCCGGCGGCGCCGGTCAGCGAGATGTCGGGGAACCACGCGGCCTGCGCCACGCCGACGCGGGCCTGCGCCGCGAGCACGGCGCTCTGCGCGGCCGACACGTCGGGACGGCGCGTGAGCACCGTGGCCGGCACGCCCGGCGGAATGCTCGGCAGCGTGGTCGACCAGTCGGCGCCGCTCAGGCCGAAGCTGGAGGCCGAATCGCCCACCAGCACCGCGAGCGCATGTTCCACCTGGGCGCGCTGGCGGTCGAGCGCGAGCGCGTCCGACTCGGTGGACGACACCTCGGTCTGCACCCGCGCCACGTCGAGCTCGGCAATGTCGCCGGCCTGCTCGCGGCGCTGCGACAGGCGCAGCGTGTCGCGGTAGGCCTCGACCTGCTCGCGCACCAGCGCGCGCTCCGCATCGAGTGCGCGAAGCTGCAGATAGGTCTGCGCCACCTCGGCCTGCACCGCCAGGCGCGTGCTCTGCAGCAGCGCCTCGCGGCCGGCCGCGTCCAGGTTCGCGGCCTTGCTCGCGCCCGAGAGCCGGCCGAACAGGTCGACCTCGTACGAGAAGGTGGCGCCGATGTTGGTCATCGTGGCCGGGCGCGTGCTGGCGGTGGCCTTGTCCAGGCCGGCGCCGCGGTTGGCGCCGGCGCCCAGGCCGATCTGCGGCAGGCGGTCGGCGTTGGCGCTGCGCGCCAGCGCGCGGGCCTCGGCCAGCCGCGCGGCAGCGGCCTGGATGTTGCCGTTGTTCACGTCGGCCTTCTCGACCAGCGAATTGAGCACCGGGTCGTTGAACGCCAGCCACCAGGCGCCGCGCGGTTGTGCCTCGGCGGGCACGGCGCGCGTGAACCCGGCGGGCGGCGTGGCGCCCTGCTGTTGTTGCTCCTTGCCCTGCTCCTTGAACTGGGCCGTGGTCGTGATCTCGGGCAGGCCCGAGGGCACGGTGGCACAGCCGGCCAGCACCAGGGCAGCCATCAGGGGCAGCAAGGCGGTACGGAAGGCCCGGGCGGGCTTCACCAAGGGTTGTACTGAGAATTTCATGATCAGCTTTCTTTCTTCTTCCCGATCAGTCAGTCATGCGAGCCGTGCGAGGGACGCGGCGAGGCAGGCACCGGGTGCATGCCGCCACCGCCGGAGCCGCCATGCGAGGCAGGCGTGGCCGGATGGTCGGCAGACACGAACTCGTCGCCATGCGGCACTTCGCCATGCAGCTTCAGCGGCCGGTTGCCCGCGAGGCGGCGCAGCAGCACGTAGAACACCGGCGTGAGGAACAGGCCGAAGGCCGTCACGCCGATCATCCCGGCGAACACCGCCACGCCCATGGCCTTGCGCATCTCCGAGCCCGCGCCGGTCGACAGCACGAGGGGCAGCACGCCCATCACGAAGGCCAGCGAGGTCATGAGAATCGGGCGCAGGCGCAGCCGGCTGGCTTCGATGGCCGCCTGCACGGGCGTGCGGCCTGCGAATTCGAGCTCCCGTGCGAACTCCACGATCAGGATCGCGTTCTTCGCACTCAGCCCCACCAGCACTATCAGCCCGATCTGCGTGAAGACGTTGTTGTCACCCCCCGATATCCACACGCCGGTCATCGCGGCCAGGATGCCCATCGGCACGATCAGGATGATCGCGATCGGCAGCGTCAGGCTCTCGTACTGCGCGGCCAGCACCAGGAAAACCAGCAGGATCGCCAGAGGGAACACCAGGAAGGCGGAGTTGCCGGCCAGGATCTCCTGGTAGGTCAGCTCGGTCCACTCGAAGCTCACGCCCTTGGGCAGCGTCTCGGCGGCGATCTTCACGATCGCGTCCTGCGCCTGGCCCGAGGAATAGCCCGGCGCCGGGCCGCCGTTGATGTCGGCGGCGAGGTAGCCGTTGTAGCGCATGGCGCGCTCAGGCCCGAAGGTCGAATTCACCTTCATCAGCGCCGACAGCGGCACCATCTCGCCCGAGGTCGAGCGCACCTTCAACAGGCCCACGTCCTCGGCACGGGCGCGGTAAGGCGCATCGGCCTGGACGCGCACGGAGTACGTGCGGCCGAACTTGTTGAAGTCGTTGGCGTACAGGCTGCCGAGGTAGATCTGCATGGTGTCGAAGATGTCCGTCACCGGCACGCCGAGCTGGCGGGCCTTGGTGCGGTCGATGTCGGCATACAGCTGCGGCACGTTGACCTGCCAGCTGGTGAACATGCCGGCCAGCTCGGGCGCCTGCTGTGCCTTGGCCATGAAGGCCTTCACCGCCGCGTCCATCTGGTCGTAGCCCACCGAGCCGCGGTCTTCCAGCTGCAGCTTGAAGCCGCCCGTGGTGCCCAGGCCCGCCACCGGCGGCGGCGGGAACATCACGATGAAGGCGTCCTGGATGCTCGAGAACGCGCCGTTGAGCTGGCCCGCCACCGCGCCGCCGCTCTGGTCGGGGCGCTTGCGCTGGTCGAAGGGCTTGAGCGTGGCGAACACGATGCCCGAGTTGGAGCTGTTGGTGAAGCCGTTGATCGACAGGCCCGGGAAGGCGATGGCGTCTTCCACGTTCGGGTTCTTCTTCATGATCTCGCCCATGCGCTGGATCACCTCGTCGGTGCGGTCCAGCGTGGCGCCGTCGGGCAGTTGCGCAAAACCGATCAGGTATTGCTTGTCCTGCGCCGGCACGAAGCCGCCGGGCACCGCCTTGAACAGGCCGAAGGTCACCGCGATGAGCGCGACGTAGATCCCCAGCATCAGCGCCTTGCGCGAAATCACGCGCTTGACGCCGCCGCTGTAGGCCTCGGAGCCGCGATGGAAGAAGCGGTTGAAGCCGCGGAACAGCCAGCCGAAGACGCGGTCCATGCCGCGCGTCAGCGCGTCCTTGGGCTCGTCGTGGCCGCGCAGCAGCAAGGCGGCGAGCGCGGGCGACAGCGTCAGCGAGTTGATGGCCGAGATCACCGTAGAGATCGCGATGGTCACCGCGAACTGGCGGTAGAACTGGCCCGTGAGGCCGCTGATGAAGGCCAGCGGCACGAACACGGCCACCAGCACCAGCGCGATCGCGATGATCGGGCCCGACACTTCGCGCATGGCGCGGTACGTGGCCTCACGCGGCGTCAGGCCGGCTTCGATGTTCCGCTCGACGTTCTCCACCACAACGATGGCGTCGTCCACCACGATGCCGATGGCCAGCACCAGCCCGAACAGGCTCAGCGCGTTGATCGAGAAACCGAGGATGTGCAGCACCGCGAAGGTACCGATCACCGACACCGGCACGGCCAGCAGCGGGATGATGGAAGCGCGCCAGGTCTGCAGGAACAGGATCACGACCAGCACCACCAGCATGATGGCTTCGAGCAGCGTGTGGATCACCGACTCGATGGACGCGCGCACGAACTGCGTCGGGTCGTAGGCGATGCGGTATTCCAGGCCCTCGGGCATGTTCTTGTTGAGCTCTTCCATCGTCTTGCGGACGTTGGCAGAGATGTCGAGCGCGTTGGAGCCCGGCGCCTGGAACACGCCCATGCCGACGGCCGGGTCGTTGTTCAGCAGCGAGCGCAGCGAGTAGTCGGCGGCGCCCATCTCGAGGCGGCCGATGTCGCGAAGACGTGTGACGGCGCCGTCGGTGCCGCTCTTGACGATGATGTCGCCGAACTCTTCCTCGCTCTGCAGGCGGCCCTGCGCATTGATCGACAGCTGCATGTCCACGCCCGACAGGCCCGGCGAAGCGCCGACCACGCCGGCCGCAGCCTGCACGTTCTGGCCGCGGATGGCGGCCACCACGTCGGAAGCCGACAGGCCGCGCTGCGCGACCTTCTGCGGGTCGAGCCACACGCGCATGGAGTAGTCGCCGCCGCCGAAGATCTGGACCTGGCCCACGCCTTCGATGCGCGCCAGCGGGTCCTTCACGTTCAGCACCGCGTAGTTGCGCAGGTAGTTGATGTCGTAGCGGTTGTTCGGCGAGACGAGGTGGACCACCATCGTCAGGTCGGGCGCGCTCTTGACGGTCGTGATGCCGAGACGGCGCACTTCCTCGGGCAGGCGCGGCTCGGCTTGCGAGACGCGGTTCTGCACCAGCTGCTGTGCCTTGTCGGGATCGGTGCCGAGGCGGAAGGTGACGGTGAGCGTCAGCACGCCGTCGGTGGTCGCCTGGCTGCCCATGTAGAGCATGCCTTCGACGCCGTTGATCTGCTCTTCGAGCGGGGTGGCCACTGTTTCAGCGATCACCTTCGGATTGGCCCCGGGGTACTGGGCGCGCACCACCACCGACGGCGGCGCGACTTCCGGGTACTCCGAGATCGGCAGACCGCGCAACGCGATCAGGCCGGCTATCAGCATCAGTAGCGACAGCACGCCGGCAAAGATCGGCCGGTCGATGAAGAATTTTGAGAGATTCATGTTCGTTTACTCCACCGCGTCGTGCGCGGTCCACGCCGCGTGCAAGCACGCAGCATCCAAGTGGCTCCCATTTCAGGAACACCGCGGAACCGGCTTTGCCGGGCCGCTGGTGTTGCCCCCGTGAGGGGGTTGGCGGCTACACGAAGTGAGCAAGCCTGGGGGTGGTTCAAGATTTGGCGGCCTCTGCCACGCGTTCCGGTTGTTGTTGCTTCGTATCGGCCTTCGCGTCCATCGTCACCTGCTGCGGCGCCACCACCGCACCCGGGCGGATGTGCTGCAGGCCGTTGACGATCACGCGGTCGCCCGCCTTCAGGCCCTTGCTCACGACACGCAGGCCGTTGATGGAGGCACCGAGCGTCACTTCGCGGTAGACGGCCTTGCTGTCGTCACCCACGACCATCACGAACTTCTTGTTCTGGTCGGTGCCGATGGCGCGTTCGCTCACCAGCAGCGCGGTGTCGTTGCGGGCCTGACCCATGCGGATGCGGGCGAACTGGCCGGGAATCAGGGCGCCGTCCTTGTTGTCGAACGAGGCACGAACGCGCACCGTGCCGCTGCGGGCATCGACCTGGTTGTCGATCAGCTGCAGCTTGCCGGTGAAGGGCGTGCCGTCCATGCCGGCGGTACCCATCTGCACCGGAATGCTCTCGATCTGGCCGCGGGCGCTGGAGCCGCTGGGCAGCTCCTTCAGCGCGCGGGTGATGACCTGTTCGTCGGCATCGAAGCTCGCGTAGATCGGGCTCACCGACACCAGCGTGGTCAGCACCGGAGCGCCCGGACCGGCCGCCACCAGGTTGCCCACCGTCACCTCGATGCGGCCGATGCGGCCCGACACCGGCGCACGCACCTGGGTGTAGCCCAGGTTCAGGCGCGCCGACTGCAGCGAAGCTTGCGCCGCGCGCAGGTTGGCTTCGGCTTCGCGGCCGGCGTTCACACGCTCGTCGTACTCGCGCTGGGCGATGGCCTTGTCGTCCCACAGGCGCTTGGCGCGCTCCTGCTCGCTGCGGCTGAACGATTGGCGGGCCTGCGCGGAAGCCACCTGCGCCTCGGCACGCTCGACCTCGGCCGCATACGGCGCGGGGTCGATGGTGACCAGCAGGTCGCCCTGCTTCACCAGCGCGCCCTCGCGGAAGTGCACCGCCTGCACGGCGCCCGCCACGCGGGAGCGCACGTCGACGCGCTGCACGGCTTCGAGGCGGCCCGAGAACTCGTCCCAGGCGTTGATCTCGCTCGCCGCCACCGTGGCGACCGACACCGGCGTGGCCTGCGGCGCCGCCGGTGCGTTGTTGGCTTCGGCCTTGAAGCTGTACATGCCCACCACCGCCGCGGCCACGGCCAGCAGCGCGGTGAGGCCGGTCACGGCAGGCCAGAGGCCCTTGCGGGCGGCGGAAGACAGCTTTTTCTCGTTGTTCGACATGATGTTCAGTCCTTCTCGATGACTTTTGGGATGCAACAAGCCACCCCGGCGCTTTTGGCACCAGGAGGCGGGATTTCAGGGAAAAAGGGGCCCCGGCACGCGGCCGCGCTGGCAGCGTGTCGATCAGGCAGCCGGTGACCGGCGGGAACTAGCTGGGGTGGTTGGCCGTCGCGGGCGGCGGCGTCGTCGCGCTGAAGAACTCACGGAAGTGCTGCTGCACCGCCGCTTCACAGGCTACGCAGCCCGTGTTCTCGGTGTCGTACAGCGCCTTGGGCCAGTTGGCCGCGCTGGGCAGCACGCTGCTCGTGACCTCGATGCCGGCCGCGCGCAGGCGGTTGGCGAAGGTCATTGCCTCGTCGTGCATGGCGTCGTCGGCACCCACCAGCACCAGCGCGGGCGCCAGTGCCGACAGCCGCAGCGAACCGCTGGGCACTGCGTAGGGGTGCATCGCGTTCGAGGGGCAGCTCAGGTACTTCTCCCAGCCACTGGCCCAGCGGCATTCGGCCGCGTCGTTGGTGGCGTTGCGCAGCGAGGCGGTGCCGGCACAGGGGTCGAGCATGGGCGACAGCAGGATCTGGCCCGCGAGCGGCGGATGGGCCCGGTCGCGGGCGATCAGCGCCACGGCTGCCGCCAGGTTGCCGCCGGCTTCCTCGCCGGCCAGATAGACCTGGGAGCCCTTGCCGCCGAGCTTGGTGCGCTGCTTGTAGAGCCATTCGAGGGCCGCATAGCCCACTTCGATGGGCTCCGGGAACGGAGACTGGGGCGCCAGCGGGTAGGCCAGCGAAACCACCACCGCGCCCGCCCCGGCCAGCAGCCGCGCCACGTTGCGGCCGTTGTCCAGGCCGCCGCAGACGAAGGTGCCGCCGTGGAAATGCAGCACCAGCGGCGCTACATCGCCCTTGGCGCGCTGGCCGTACACACGGGCACCGACCGGTTCGCGGCCGGGCAGCTCGATCGAAAGATCGGCTTCCACGCCTTGTGCCGCAGCGCGGGCGGCAGCTTCGGCAGAACGGGACGATGGAACGGGTGACATGGGCGACCTCGGGGATTTGGGCGATGGTTGAAATATAAGTCGGCCGATCTGTCCATAAACAGGGTCGGCCGACCCCACTCTGTTTCCAAACGGACAACAATCAGCACAGCTCAAGGCAACAGGCGGTGCCACCGGAGGGAATTGTCTCCTTGTGTGAGAATCCGCCTCCCCCGGTGTGGGCCGGGAACCCAGAACAGGCATTCGATGGATCAAATCCAGGCCATGCGGATCTTCGTCCGCGTCGTGGAAGCCGGCACCTTCACCCGGGCAGCGGACTCGCTGGCCCTCCCCAAGGGCACGGTCACCAAGCAGATTCAGGCGCTCGAATCGCGCCTGCGCGTGAAGCTGCTCAACCGCACCACGCGCCGCGTCACCGTCACGCCCGACGGCGCGGCCTACTTCGAGCGGGCCGCGCGCCTGCTCAACGACTTCGACGACATGGAAGCCAGCATGACGAATGCGCAGGCCAACCCCACGGGGCGGCTGCGCATCGACGTCGGCACATCGGTGGCGAGGCTGATCATCCTGCCCGCGCTGGCCACCTTCTGCGACCGCTACCCCGACATCCAGGTCGACTTGGGCGTGAGCGACCGCACCGTCGACCTCATCAGCGACAACGTCGACTGCGTGATCCGCGCGGGCGAGCTCAGCGACCAGTCGCTGGTGGCCCGGCGCATCGGCACGCTGGATTTCGTCACCGTGGCGTCGCCGGCCTATGTAAAGCGCTACGGCATCCCGCAGCATCCGAACGACATCGAGAAGCGCCATCACGTGGTCAGCTACTTCTCGGGCACCACGCGGCGCGTGTATCCGCACGAGTTCAAGAAGGGCGACGAGGTGATCGAGCTGAACGGTCCCTACCGCGTGGCCGTGAACGAGAGCAACGCGCACATCACGGCGGTGCTCGGCGGCTTCGGCATTTCGCAGTGCATCACCTTCATGGCCGAGCCGCTGCTGGAAAGCGGCGAGCTGGTGCAGATCCTGCCCGACTGGCAGCGCGACCCGCTGCCCATCCATGTGGTCTATCCGCCCAACCGCCACCTGAGCGCGAAGGTGCGCGCCTTCGTGGACTGGGCCGCCGAGTTGTTCGCCAAGAACCCGAGGCTGCAGCGCCGCTGACCGCGGGAATTGCCGCTGCAGGGGGCCGATCGGGCGGCGATCTGCCTGCAGATCGCCGCGCAGCCCTAAATTCCGGCCGGCAAATGCCGTTAATCACTTCGGCTGCCTGCCGGAAACCCGTCCCGACACCCTCCACCCGGCATCCGGCCCCGGGAGCCAGCCCGCCCATGCGCGCGCCGGAAAACAGACACACAAGCTCATGGATACAGAACAGTCGAATGCAGCCGAGCACACCAGCGGATTCGGCCGCCGCACGCCGGCGGAGATCGGCGTCCACCTGCGCAACCTCGCCGGCCGCCGCGACAACCTCACCGTGCAATACGCGGGCGGCCATCTGGTGACGCAGCTGCTCGACGTGGACACCCGCGCCCGCGTCTTCATCTTCGACTGGGGCGCCTCGCCCGAGCAGAACCAGGGCCTGCTGGCGGCGCCGCGCTGCCACTTCGAGGCCCAGCAGGACGGCGTGCGCATCGAGTTCTCCATCGCCTCGCCGCGCGAGATCCGCTACGAGGGCATGCCGGCGTTCGAGGCCGACTTTCCGGAGATGCTCGTCTACCTGCAGCGGCGCGAGTACTTCCGTGTGGACGCGCCGATCGCCGATTCGTACACCTGCTCCGGCATCCTGCCCAACCGCGAGGCCTTCTCCTTCGAGGTGCAGGACCTGTCGCTGGGCGGCGTAGGCCTGCGCACCCGCGACGAACGCGCGGCCGCGTTGCCAGTCGGCACCTTCCTGCGGGACTGCGAACTTTCGCTGGGAGCGCTCGGGCGCCTCACGCTCGACCTGGAACTGGTGTCGCTGCGCCCCGGCATGCAGCCCAACGGCACGCCGCGCTACCAGTTGGGCTTCCGCTTCCTGGCGCTGCCGCCGGGCGCCGAAAGCGCGCTGCAGCGCCTCGTTACCCGGCTCGAGATGAAGAGCCGTTCGCTCGTCGGCTGACCCCGCGCGGCCGGGTCAGAACACCGGCTCGCAGCGCACCTCGGTCTTCACCGAGTTGGCGATGAAGCATTCCTCGTGCGCCCGGTGATGCATCTGCCCGATCTGCTCGCGCGTGGGCAGGTTGTCGCCGGAGAAGCTCACCTGCGGCC
The DNA here is from genome assembly GCF_041154425.1 of Variovorax sp. V15. NCBI lineage: Bacteria > Pseudomonadati > Pseudomonadota > Betaproteobacteria > Burkholderiales > Comamonadaceae > Variovorax > Variovorax sp. V15. The sequence goes on along the minus strand of NZ_AP028659.1, from coordinate 2,989,201 downwards.
GCAGCGTGACCACAGTCATCGCCATCTTTCCTTCGGCGTTCTTCTCCATCACGCCCACGGCCGCATCGAAATACCGGTCGACCACGAACCTGCGCTTCACCGCCATCGAGAGGAACCACAGCATGTGGCAGTTCGACAGCGAGGCCACGAACATCTCCTCCGGATCGACCGCCGATGCATCCGACATCGGCAGCGGCACCACGTGCGGCGAGGAAGACGCGGCCACTTCGGCGCCGCCGTCGAAGCGCAGCGAGTGCCGCCTGCTGTAGGTGTTCGCGAGGAAGTCCTGCTCGCCACGCAGCCAGAGGACTTCCGCTGTGTACTGGGCCATGAAGTTCTTCTCCGGCTCGGTTTGCGGGAGTGCGATTCTGCGCCAGCCGCGATTCAGACAAGCGCGATGCGATAGCGCAGCTTCGTCAGGCTCCCCTGGCTCGGCAGGGTGATGAAGGTCTCGACCAGCTCGCCGCCGTTCGCCACGATCACCTTCTGCGAAGCGAAGTTGTCGGGGCTGGTGGTGATCTCCACGCGCTTGAGGCCCTCTCCGGCCGCGAGCTTGAGCATCGCGCCGAGCGCGCGCGTGGCGTAGCCCTTGCGCTGCTTCCAGGGCACGACGTTGTAGCCGATGTGGCCCAGGCAGTAGAGCGGCAAGGCGTCGGTGCCGGGCTGCCAGCGCAGGTCGATGCTGCCGCAGAACTCGCCGTCCCACATCCAGCACTTGTAGCCTGGCAGGCGCCGGACCTTGGAGCCGTCGGGCATGACGATGCGGCCGCCCTTCGCCTCGCGGTCGACCAGGCTCGCAAGGAAGCGGTCGGCGTTCGCCTTGATGGCGGCGCGGTCCTCGGCGCCCGATTCGGGCCGCGTCTCGTCGCGCGCCCAGCCGCGGTTGAGCGCGGAGACGTAGCTTGGCAGATAGGCCTTGGAAGGCCAGACCAGCTCCATCTGACGCGGTTCCACAGCGGGCTTCGCCATGCTGTTCTAGGCTCCCATCAGCTTCACGATCAGCGGCACCAGCAGCGCGGTGGCGATGCCGTTGAGTCCCATCGCCAGCGCCGAGAACGCGCCCGCCGTCTCGTTCACCTGGATGGCACGCGCCGTGCCGATGCCGTGCGCAGCCATGCCGACCGCGAAGCCGCGCACCGCCGGCTCCCGGATGCGCAGCAGGTTCAGCAAACCGGTGGCCATGATCGCGCCCGAGATGCCCGCGACAGCCGCGGCCACCGCCGCCAGCGAGGGCAGCCCGCCGATCTTCTCGGCCACGCCCATCGCGATGGGCATGGTGGCCGACTTGGGCGCGAGCGACATCATCAGCTCGTGCGAGCCCCCCAGCACCCATGCGATGCCCACGGCCGAGACGATGGCCGCGACCGACCCCACGACCAGCGCCACGCCGATGGGCAGCCACAGCCGCCGCAGCCGGTCGATCTGCCCATACAGCGGCACGGCCAGCGCCACCGTGGCGGGCCCGATCAGGAAGTGCACGAACTTCGCGCCCTCGAAATACGTGTCGTAGGGCGTGCGCGTGAGCAGCAGCACGGTGACGATCACGATCACCGAGATCAGCACCGGGTTGACCATCGGGTTGCGCCCGCTGCGTGCGTGCAGCCACAGCGCCCCCAGGTACGCCAGCAGCGTGAGCGACAGCCACAGCAGCGGCGACTGGGCCAGGAACACCCAGATCTCGAAGAGCCTGGCGGGCGCGGTCATCTATTGGGCGTCCTTGCCGGTGATGCGGATCATCCAGCGGAAGGTGAGCGCGGTGACCGTCATGGTGAAGGCCGCCCCCACGATGCCGGCGGCGAGAAAAGGCAGCCACTCGCGCCCCACCCTCTCGAAATGCAGCATCACGCCGGTGACGGCCGGAATGAACAGCAGCATCAGGTTGCGCAGCAGATGGCCCGATGTTTCGTTCAGCACCTGCGGAACGCTGCCGCGCACCAGCAGGCCGATGAACAGGAACACCATGCCGATCAGCGGTCCGGGAATGGGCAGCCCCAGCCACTGCACGAGCAGTTCGCCGGCAAGCTGGCAGAGGAAAAGCGTGGTGATGGCGTAGAGCATTTTTTCTTCTGTTCTTCTTCAGGTGTGGGTATGTAGGCGTTCAGGCGACGCTTGTCCAGGCTTCTTTCAGCGCCTGCTGGCTGGCTGGCGGCAGCACGCCCATGCGCACGTGGCCCGGCAGGCCGAAGGAGGTGCAGTCGCGCAGCTTGATGCCCGCCGCGCGCAGCCGCTTCAGCAGAGCTGCGAAATCGTCGGCGCCGGGCTTGGCGACATGGAAGTTGGCGTCGCTCGGCCATACCTGCCAGCCCATCTCGCTGCACAAGGCCGTCTGCGACGCCTTCCACGCACGCAGGGTGACGAGGCTGTCGCGCAGCCACTGCTGCACACCGGGCTGTGTCCAGGCCGAAAGCATCGCCACGCCATCCGCGCCCACCGGCCACGAGGCTGCAAGGCGCAACAGCGTGCGCACCGCGTCCTGCGCATCAGCCGGTGCGATCGCATAGGCCGCGCGCACGCCCGTCATGCCGAGCGCCTTGTTGGGCGACCACATCTGCCAGACGCGGTCCAGCTGCCGCTGGTTCAGTGCGAGACGGCCTTCCAGCCGCAGAGGCTCGTAGGCGCGGTCGAGCACGCATGGCACGCCTTCGGGCAGGGCATCGACGGTTTCGCCGATGCCCTGCTGCGCCTGGCCCAGCGGCGCAGAGGGATCGCAGCACCAGGCCAGCCAGGGCCGCCGCGCCACATGCGGTGCGCGCACCACCTGCAACCCGAGCGCCCGAGCGCTCGCGGCGTAGTCGCCGTATGACATGGCCGGCAGCGCTGCCTCGCCATGCCCGTTCCGGTTTTCGAGCGCCACCCAGGTCGTGATGCGCCGGATGAATTCGCTGGCCCCGGCCGCGAGCACGATGCGCCACGCGTCCACGCCGTGCATGGCCGCGACTTGCTCGCGCAGCGCCGTGTAGGCCGGATCGGGATAGCGGGACAGGTCGGCCGCACGCACCAGCTCCATCGCCCCGGGGCTCGGGCCGCATGCGTTGGCGTTGGTGGAGAAGTCGTGCGCGGGCGCGCCGAGCGCGTCCGGGCCGCCGTGGGTGAACAGGGAGTCAGCGTCGGTCATGGCACGAAGAACAGTAGCGCGCCGGCCAGCAACAGGACGCCGCTCGCCAGCAGCAGCACGCCCCGCTGGCCAAGCTGCGCGGCACGGCCGGTATCCGCCGGCGTCGGGGCGGCTCCCTCGGCATTCAGCGCATACACGCCCGGCTTCGCCAGCCGCACGCCGAGCAGCAGGGCCACCGTCGCCATCGGCCAGCCGCTGTTGGGCGACGGCGTGCGGCGGGCTTCTTCAGACAGCCCTGAAGGCCAGCGCCATGCGGCCAGCGCGAGCAGCGCCACAGTGATGCGAGCAGGAATCCACGAGAGCACGTCGTCGACGCGCGCGGCCCATTTGCCGAACCAGGTCCAGTCGCGGCCGTTGCGCTCGCCTCGATAGCCCCACATCGCATCGGCGGTGTTGGCGAAACGGTAGAGCGCCGCGCCCGGCAGGCCCAGCAGCACGAACCAGAAGACGGGCGCCACCAGCGAATCGTTGAGGTTCTCGGCGAGCGATTCGATGGCGCTCTCGCGCACCTCGCGCTCGCTGAGACGCTCGACGTCACGGCTCACAAGGCGCGCCAGCCGAGCGCGCCCGGCATCGAGCGAAACGCCCAGCGCCGCCTCGACCGCGAGCACCTCGTCGCGCAGCATGCGCCAGGCGAAGAGCGGCTTGAGCAGCAGGCCCAGCACCAGCGCCACCGCCCATACGGGCAGATGCAGCACCGCCAGCGTCTGCAGGGCCATCGCGATGCCCCAGACGCACATCGCCCCCACGCACCACACCAGCGCGCCGCAGAAGAACATCGGCAGATCGACCGTCTTGGCCTCATGAATACGCGGCGCGATGCGCGACCCCGTGCCCAGATAGCGCCCCATCCACACGACCGGATGCAGCGGCGCTGGCGGCTCGCCCAGCCAGCGATCGACGGCCAGCGCTATCCACAGCGCGGCGGCGAAGGCGATGGCGTATTCGGAACTCGGCAAGGGCATGGAAGCCGCCATTCTCGCGAATCAGGCGGCCGCCCTGCCCCGGCGCCATTGCATCGCCGCGCCGAACGCCAGAAGCAGCGCGGCGCCCAGCGCCATCCAGAGCCGCAGGACGGCGGCTTCGTCGGCCTTGGGCGGCGGTGCATCCGCTGGCGTCTGCTCCAGCTTCAGGCCGAAGACGGGCCGCGGGCCGTCCGGCGCGGGAGCAGGTTCAGAGGCCGCTGCCGGCGCGGGCGCCTGCACGACCACGGGAGTGACGGCCGGCTGCGGCCTGGGCGAAACCGGAGCCGGCGCCAGTTCGGCCTGCACGAAGCGCTGCACACCCGCATTCGGCTCGCGCAGCCCCGTCGCCCGCATCGCCTGCGCATAGGCCTGCGCCAGTTCGCGCCGCGTGGCGGCATCCGGCTTCCAATAATTCAGCCTCACCGCATCGAGCATGCGCTCCAGCGTCTGCGCGAAGGCCACGCGGTTGTCGCCTTCCAGCCATTCGCGCGTGCCCAGCCGGTACCGGTCGCGCACGTACACGTCGTGCAGCGACTGCCACTGATCCTGCCGCACTGCCTGCGGCGCGGTCACCTGCCAGCCCCAGAGGAACTGCGCGGTCTTCAGCACCTGCAGCGTGCCGCTGTAGCCCTCGGCCTTCTGGGCCTCGATCCACTGCGGGTGCAGGTAGCGCGTCTGCATCTCGCGCGCGATGGCGCCGGCCGCGGTGTCGGTGCGCACCTCGGCGCCGTCGCGCAGGTTCTGCACGTACAGCGCCGGGTCCTTGCCGGTGAGATGCCGCACCGCCTGCGCGATGCCGCCCAGGTACTGGAACGGGTCGTCGTTGGTGAGCACGCCGTAGAGGTTGGAGCTGCGCGCCATCAGCGCCGCATCGACCTGCGCGAGATTGCCGGCATACGCGCCCGGACGCGCTGCGCCGTCGAGGCCCTTGCCGTAGGCATGGCCCATGCGGTCCATGTAGAGCTGCGCCATCTGCGCGTCGCCGCCGCCGCGCTGCTGGTTCTTCCACACATCGCTCGCGAGCGCGGCTTCCTCCAGCCCGGCGCCGTAGCTGCCCTGCTCGTTGGAGAACACGCGGGCGATGGACCAGCGTTGCGCCTCATCCGCCGCCGAACCTTCAGCGCGCAGCTTGCGCGCCATGGCCTCGCTGTTGCGCGCCACGGCATTGCCGGGCTCGCGCAAGGCAGCGACCTGCTGCACCGCCTCGTCGAGCCAGCGCATCACGGCCGGAAACTGGTCGCGGTAGGAGCCTGTGACGCTGACCAGCACGTCGATGCGCGGCCGCTTCAGCTGCGACGCCGGAATGATCTCGATGCCCGCCATGCGCCCGCCCTCGTCCCAGCGCGGCCTCACACCCATGGCATAGAAGGCCTGGCTCTCCAGCACGCCCTGGTGTCGCGAGGCCTCGCCGGCCCAGAGGGTGAAGGCGATCTTCTCGGGCGGCTTGCCGGCATGGGTCTTGGCGTGCTGCGCGATCCATGCGTCCATCGCGGCGACCCCCGTGTCCCACGCCGCGCGGGTGGGCACGCGGCTCGGGTCGAAGCCATAGAGATTGCGCCCGGTCGGCAGGCTGTCGGGGTTGCGCACCGGGTCGCCGCCGTAGCTGGACTTGAGGTAGCGGCCGTCGAGCGCGGTCAGCAGCCCTTCGATTTCCTCGTTGTGCGCGAGCACGTCGTCGAGCTTGCGGGCACGTGCGGCCAACTCCAGCAGCTTCTGCCTATCGACCTCCGTCTTGCCCATGGCGCTGGCGGCCTGCGCGTCGGCGAGCGCCTGTTCCACCCATCGCGCGGGGCGCGAGCCGGCGACGTTCTTCGCGTCGATCAGGAAGGCCTCGTCGATGTCCTCGCCCAGCGCCTCGACCAACGGCTTGCCGAGTATCTGCAGGATGGTCATGCGCCTGCGCTGCGCGTCGGGCGCCTGCCCGAAAGTCGCGAGGCCCAGCGGCTGCGCGGTCTGGGCGAGCTCGTCGAGGTACGGATGCAGCACCGCGATGAAACCCGCGAAATCGGCGCGGATGCGCGCGGGCGTCCAGCCCAGGTCGCGGTCGTAGCGGTGCTCGGCGAACTCGGCCGTGAGCCGCTTTTCCAGAGCCGTCTTAACGGAGCCGGGCGAGAGCGTCTCCCACTCGTGCATGCGCTCGTGCATCTCCTGCACGCCGGGGCGGAAGCCCGCCGGCGCGAACATGGGTGTCGAGTGGCTCACCATGGTCGCGCGGCCGCGCCGCTTGGCGGTGGTGGCTTCGCCGAGGTTGTCCATGATGTACGGGTACACGTTGGGCAGGTCGCCGAGCGCGAGCAGCGGATCGTCCTGCACCGACAGCCCGCGCTCCTTGCCCGCCGACCACTCGACCGTGCCGTGCGTGCCCACGTGCACCACCGCGCTGGCGCCGAAGTGGGTGCGCAGCCAGAGGTAGGTGGCGAGGTAGCCGTGGCTCAGCGGAACGGCCGAACGGTGATAGACCTGCTCGGCCTTGCCCACCACCTGCGTGCCGGGCTCGAACCGCGGCGGCTGGCGCAGCACGACGACGTTGCCGAAGCGCACGCGCGGGATCACGAAGGCCGGCCCGCCCGACACGGTGCGCAGCATGGTCGACTTCTCGGGCGGCCCCCAGTAGCTCTCGATGCGCCGCCGCGTCTCCTGCGGCAGCGCGCGGAACCATGCGAGGTAGTCAGAAAGCGGGAGCGTGTCGGCGAGGTCCTTGTCGAGCAGCGGCTGCAGCTCGTCGCCCTGGCCCGTCGGGTAGTAGGCCCGCATCGTCGCCTGCACCTGCGCGATGAGCGCGTCGGTGCCGGGCAGCTCGGCAACGTAGCCGGCCGACTTCATCGCCGCCAGCATGTTGTTGACGCTGCGCGGCACGTTCAGGAACGAGGCGCCGAAGTTGGCCTCGCCCGGCGGGTAGTTGTAGACCAGCATCGCCACGCGCCGCTCGGCCGGTGGCGTGCGTTGCAAGCGCAGCAGCGCCGCGGCCTTGACGGCCACGGCCTCGATCTGCGCGGGCAGCGGCTGCAGCGTGCCGCTCGCTGCATCGCGGGCACTCACGAGCATCGGGTCGGTCATGCCGGCCAGTTCGCTCGGGCTGTAGTAGGCGGCGATGTCGGTCTGCGCGAGGCCGTCCTTGCTCTTCGCCCATTGCGCGGCGTCCATCGCCAGCGAGGGCAGCGTCTGCAGCACCGGCACGCCGATGCGCTCCAACTCGGCCTTGCGCTCGTTGGGGCTGAAGACCAGCGATGCGTTGACGATGGCGTCGGCCACGCGATGTTCGCCGTCGTGCGTCATGCGGAAGAACAGGTCCTTCTGCTGGCGCGGGCCGTAGAAGGCGTAGGCGCGCAGGCCGCGGGCTTCCAGCGATGCGATCAGCGCATCGAGCCAGCCGGTGTCGTCGCCCGTCACCGTGGCGCTGTTGATGGCGATGGCGACGGTGCCGCTGCCCGGCAGCTTTTCGACGGCGGCCATGTCCGTTTCGACGCTCGGCCAGCCTGGGTGGTAGATGCCGGCGAGCGGAAGCGGCACGGGATCGGGCAGCCCGTCCAGCCTGCCGGGCTGCCGCAGCGCCTTCATCGACGCACCCAGGTTGGCCGTGCCCGCAAAGCGCCAGAACTCGCGCAGCCGCTCGGCCCATGCGGCATCGACGCCGCGCTCGGCCGCGAGCGGTGCGGCGGCGGTCGTCCGGCCCTTGGCCACCAGCGCGAACTCGCCGACCAGCACGTAGGGCACCGCGCTGCGCGAGATCGCATCGCCGAAACGCGCTGCCGCCGCCTGCGCCACGCTGATGTGCGGCGCGTCGATCACGAGCAGGCCCGCTCCGTCGATCGCGGCGGCCAGTGCCTCGGGCGAGTCCTGCGAAGCCGACAGCACCTGCAAGGGCAGCCCCGCCTCGCGCGCCGCGGCCTGAAGCCGCACCACGCGCGCCGGCGACACCAGCGAGGTGCTCAGCACCACGACGCGTGCAGGCCCCTGCTGCTGCGCATGCGCCGGAAGAAGAAATCCCAGCCCGGAAAGAAGGAGCCAGGCCGAAAGAAGAAGCCGCGTCACTTCCCGCCCGGCCCGGCCAGCTCCGCGTCCGCCGGCACGTAGACCATCGTCCCGTCCTTCAGCCGCCAGGCGGTGCCGGCCTTCTCGCCGTCGCCCTGCCCCGTCGCACCACTGGCCTTGAAGCGCGTGATCTTGCGGCCCTCGCGCGTCACGATCTCCATGTCCGGCTGGCCTTCGTTGCGGATGATCGTCACCTTGTCCTGTGCGAAGGGATTCATCGGGTTGTTGATGACCGCGATCATCAGCATGCCGATCACCACCATGAACACGTCGATCAGATTGATGGTCGAGAGCACCGGATCGTCGTCGTCGCTGTCCAGGCTGCTCAATATCGAGAACTGGCGCCGGCTCATGAGAGGCGGTCCCGCGCGTCGAGTACCGTCACCAGTTCGCGCATCAGCCAGCGGCGGCGCACGGTGTAGACCACGAAGGTGATGGAAGCCGAGGCCAGCGCCACGATCACGCTCGCGAAGGCCGGTGCCAGGCTCTGCGCCACGCCCTGCGATTCGCCCGAGGCCACGGCCACCAGCGCGGGGCCCATGGGGATCATGGTGGCGATCAGCCCCAGCATCGGCGCCACGCGGCTGCACAGGCGCACGCCTTCGAGCTGCTTGAGCACCACCAGCTCCATCTGCTCCTGGCTGGCCTGCGCGTGGCTTTGCAGCACCAGCGCGCGCGACGGATCGCGGCGGCGCTGCAGGTATTCGACGCCGAACGCGCCAAGGCAGTACACGGCATAGACGAAGGACAGCAGCACGCCCAGCGTCACCGGCCAGAGAAACAAGCGCGCGAGCTCGAAGAGAACGGAGTCGAAGGCCAGCATCAGGTGCGCTCCACGGCGGTGGATTGATCGAACAGGTCCGAAGGCCGGCCCCAGCTTTCGTCGAACACCAGCGAGGCCAGCGGCTCGCGCCGGGCCCAGCGTTCGCGCTGCAGCATCGGTTCTTCGTAGAAGGCGTGCACGGGGCCCAGGCACAGCAAGGCGATGGGCTCCGCGCCCTCGGGCAGGCCCAGCAGCGCGGCCACCTCTGCCGGGTCGAACAGCGACACCCAGCCCATGCCCAGCCCCTCGGCGCGCGCCGCGAGCCAGAGGTTCTGGATGGCGCAGGAGGCCGAGGCCAGGTCCATCTGCGGCAGCGTGCGGCGGCCGAACACGTGCTTCTCGCGCCCGTCGGCCAGCGTCACCGCCAGCAGCTCGGCGGCATCGAGCAGGCCCTGCACCTTCAGGCGCATGAACTCGTCCTCGCGCTCGCCGAGGGCGCGGGCCGTCAGCACGCGCTCCTGCTCGACCACGCGATGCAGCTGCTGCCGCAGGGCCTCGCCCCGGATGCGGATGAAGCGCCACGGCTGCATGAAGCCCACGCTGGGCGCGTGGTGCGCCGCGTCGAGTAGCCGGCGCAGCACCTCGGGCTCGACGCGGCCACCCGCGAAGTGGCGCATGTCGCGCCGCTCGTGGATGGCGCGGTACACCGCCCTCGCCTCGCCGGCCTCGAACGCGTGTGCCATGAGCGCCTTCAGTCCTCGATGCCGCGCTGGGCGGGAATGCCGGCCTTGAAGGCGTGCTTGACCAGCGTCATCTCCGTCACCGTGTCGGCCAGCTCGATGATCTCCGGCGGGCAGCGCCGGCCGGTGAGCGCAACGTGCACATGCTTCGGCCGCGCGCGCAGCGTTTCGAGCACGCCTTCGAGCGGCAGCCAGCCGTAGATCAGCGGATAGGTGATCTCGTCGAGCACCACGAGGAAGAACTCGCCCGACAGGATCGCCGCCTTCGCCTTCTCCCAGCCGTCGCGCGCGAGCTGGCCCGAGCGTTCGAGATCCTGGCTCTTCCAGCTGAAGCCGTCGCCCAGCCCTTCGATGGGAATGCCGATCTGCTCGAACATGCGGTGCTCGCCGAAGCGCGCGGTGGGCACCTTCATGAACTGGTAGATCTTCACGGCCTTGCCGCGGCCGTGCGCGCGCAGCGCGAGGCCGAAGGCGGCCGTGCTCTTGCCCTTGCCGTCGCCGGTGTTGACGATGACGATGCCGCGGCGCTCGCCTTCGGGCTTCTCGTAGGGCTTTTCGCTGGGTGGGGTCTCTATTTGCATCTATGCCTTTTCAAGCTGTCTCAAATGCGGACTTGACCGGGAACGCAGAAGTCGCAAAGGTTTCGCGAAAGTCGCAAAAGGAATATCGAGAAATTTTGTATTCACTTCTGCGACTTCTGCGAATCCTTCGCGCCCTCTGCGTTCGGCTGTCCGATCCCGCATTTCGATTTCATCTGGGTAACGCAATCCACTGCTCAGCCACGCGGTGCACGCGGATGCGGTGGTCGAAGACCTGCTCCAGCGCGGCATGGGTGGCCGGGTCGTCGCAGCTGCCGTGGTGCACGACGCGGCCCTGGTCCATCACCACCATCTCGTCGGCGGCCAGGGCCATCGGCAGTTCGTGCAGCACGCTGACCACCGTGCGGCCTTCGGCGACGAGCGCGCGGACGATCTGCATCCAGTCGGACTGGTGGGGCGGGTCTAGGTTGGCCAGCGGCTCGTCCATCAGCAGCGCCTCGGCTTCGACGGCGAGCGCGCGCGCCAGCAGCACGCGCTGGCGTTCGCCGCCGGAAAGCTGCCCCAGCGGGCGGTCGCGCCAGTCCCAGGCCTGGGTGCTGCGCAGTGCGCGTTCGACGGCCTCGCGGTCGGCGACGCCGGGCGTGGCGAGCCAGCGCTGGTGAGGCAGGCGGCCGAGCATGGCGACGTCGTAGACCATCAGGTCGTCGGCGCTGCCTTCACCCGTGCCGCTCTGGCCCAGCCACGAAAGGCGGCGGGCGCGCACGCGGGCGGGCACCTTGTCCTGCGCCTCGCCGAACAGGCGCACCTCGCCGCGATGCGCAAGCAGCCCCGCCAGCGCCTTCAGCAGCGTCGACTTGCCCGCGCCGTTCGGGCCGACGATGCTGGTCCAGCGCGCGGCCTGCAGCTTCAGGTCGATGCCGTGCAGCACCTCGGTGGCGCCGAGCGTGGCGCTCAGCTGGCGCGCCTCGAGCGCGGCGGGAGCGTCATTGCGGCTCATGCCACGCCGCTCCGCGCGCTGCGCCTGTGCATCAGCCACAGCAGGTAGCTGCCGCCCAGCACGGCGGTGAGCACGCCCACGGGCAGTTCCTGCGGCGCGATCAGCCAGCGCGCGAGCAGGTCGGCCGCCATCAGCAGCAGGCCGCCCATCAGCGCCGACAGCACGATCAGCCGCGCATGCGTGGTCTTGACGACCGAGCGCACCAGGTGCGGCGCCGCCAGACCGACGAAGGCGATGAGCCCGGTCTGCGCCACGGCCGCGCCGGTGGCCAGAGCCAGCACCACGACCAGCGCCGCGCGCATCGCGCCCAGCGGCAGGCCCAGGCTGCGCGCGGTGGCCTCGCCGAGCGCGAGTCCGTCGAGCACCGGCGCCAGCGCCCAGCCCGCGAGCAGGCAGGCCGCGCCGACCATGGCCATCACCGCGCAGGCGCTCCAGCCGACGAGGCCGGTGCTGCCGAGGATGAAACCCTGTATGGCTTGAAGGATGTCCGCCGAGGCGATGGTGATGAGGTCTTTGGCCGCGCCAAGCACCACGCCCACGATCACGCCGGCCAGCAGCAGCCGCAGCGTCTGCTGCACGCCGCGCGCCAGCATCAGCGTGAGCATCACGGCCAGCACCGCGCCCAGGAAGGCCGCGCCGGTGAGCCCGAGCCGCATCACCCACTGCGTGCTCGCAGCCGAGCCACCGAACATCAGCAGCGCCACCGCCACGCCGAGCGAGGCGCCCGAAGCACTGCCCAGCAGGTACGGATCGGCCAGCGGATTGCGAAAAAGCCCCTGCGCCACCGCGCCGGCCAGCCCCAGCAGCGCACCAGCCAGCCAGGCACCCAGCGTGCGGGGCAGCCGGATGTCCCACACGATCTGCAGCGCCACCGGATCGTGGCGCGCGGCGAACAGGCTCTCGAAGCCGGTGCTGCCGATGCCCAGGCCCAGCAGCATCAGCGCCGCGCCCAGCACCAGCAGGCCGGCGCCGAGCAGCAGTACGCGGCGCAGATGGGCCGTGTGCCTGACGGCGGCCGCGTTCATCGCTTGCCGCCCTTTTCAGCGATGCACTGCGCCATCAGCCGCGCGGCCTCGTCCATGCGCGGGCCGGGGCGCACCAGCACGTCGGACTGCTCGGCGCTGAATCGGCAGACGCGGCCCTCGCGCACCGCGCGGATGCCGGCCCAGCCGGGCCGCTGCTCCAGCCCCTGCGCGCTGCGCACGCTGACCATGATGAGGTCGGGGTTCGCGCGCACCACGTACTCGGGGTTGAGCTTGGGGAACGGGCCCAGCGATGCCGGCACGATGTTCTTCATGCCGAGCCGCGTGAGCGTCTCGCCGATGAAGGACGACTCGCCCGCCGCGTACGGCGCGCTGTTGACCTCGAAATACACGCGCATGCCCTTCGCCCCTGCGGGCACCGACTGCGCGGCGGCCGACACGCTGGCGTCGATCACGCGCCAGACCTTCGGCGCCTCGTGCGTGCCCAGCACCTGGTCTAGCTTGTCGAGCACGCGGCGCACGTCGGCGTGGCTCTTGGGTTCGAGCACCAGCACCTTCATGCCCAGCGCCTCCAGCCGCTGCGTGACGCGCGACGACTTGGCCAGCAGCACCGCTTCGGGTTTGAGCGCGACGATGGCCTCCACGTTCGGATCGATGCCGCCGCCAAGCTGTGGCAGCGCCTTCACCTGCTCGGGCGAATTGGAGTACCGGTCCACGCCCACCAGCCGGTCGCAGGCGCCGAGCGCGCAGACCGACTCGGTGAGCGAAGGCAGCAGCGAGACGATGCGCTGCGGCGGCTGCGGCAGGTTGACGGAAACGCCGCGCTCGTCGACCACGTCGAGCGCATGCGCGGCCAGCGCGAAAAGAGCGAGGCCGAGCGAAGCCAGCGAGATGCGGATCATCTTCATGCAGCAGGCGCCTTCAGACTCAGCGGCAATCCGGCCGCCATCAGCGTGACGCGCCCGCAGGCGGCGGCCACGTCCTGGTTGAGCCGGCCGAGCGCGTCGACGAAGGCGCGCGTCTCGCGGCCCATCGGGATCACGCCCAACCCGATCTCGTTGCCGACCAGCACCACCGGACCCGGCGCATCGCGCAGCGCGACCAGCAGCATCGCGATGTGCGCCGCGGGGGTGCGCGTCACAGGGCGGGCGTCTTCGCTGGGCATCGGCATCAGCAGGTTGGTGAGCCACATCGTGAGGCAGTCGACGACCACCAGCGTCTCGGGCGTGCTCTGCGTGACGATGGCGCGCGCGAGCTCGATCGGCTCCTCGATGGTGCGCATGCCGGGCACACGCTCGGCGCGGTCGGCCTGGTGGCGCACGATGCGCTCCTGCATCTCGTCGTCATAGGCCTGGGCGGTGGCGATCAGCACGGCGCGGCGGGGCCGGGAGCCGGATGCGAGCCAGTCGATGGCGCGCTGCTCGGCACGGCGCGACTTGCCGCTCTTCTGGCCACCCAGGATGAACTCGTGCACCACGGCTTCAGGCTTGGTCGAATGCGGCATGGCTCTCCAACTCGATGGACATGGCGCCGAAAAGGCGGGCAGTGGCTTGCGGACTGGACGCGAACCACGCATGGAAGTAGCTCGCGCGCACCGGGCCGTGCACGTACAGCGCTTCGCCGGCGCGCGCGCCCACGGCCTGCGGGGCGCCGGGCCGGGCGGTGCGGGCGACCGGCTCCAGCGGCGTTTCGCAGCTCGAATAGTGGAAGGTGTGGCCGCGCAGCACGTGACTGCCCAGCGAGAGCTGCTGCGGCCCGAGACCCGCGAGCCGCTTCTGCATGGTCACGCGGCCGGGCAGCAGGCCCCAGAGGCGGTGGACTGGCTCACCGTCCTGCAGGGCCAGCTCGTCGAACAGCGCCATCATTCCGCCGCACTCGGCCCAGACCGGCTTGCCCGCTGCGGCATGCGCGGCAAGCGATTCACGCATCGCCGTGCAAGCCGACAGCGCCTGCGCGTGCAGCTCCGGATAGCCGCCGGGCAGCCAGACGGCATCGCAGGCCGGCAAGGCGTCGCCCGCGAGCGGCGAGAAGAAGCTCAGCTTCGCGCCCAGTGCCGTGAGCACGTCGAGGTTCGCGGGGTAGATGAACGAGAAGGCGGCGTCGCGCGCGATGGCGATGGTGCGGCCGGCCAGCAATGGGGCCATGGCTTGCGGCTCGTCGGATGCAGCCTCGAAGCGCACCTGCGGCAGGTCGGCGACGGACATCCGGCCCAGCGGCGTGTCGGCGAGCACGTCGGCGGCCGCGTCCAACCGCGCCATCGCGTCGCCGAGTTCGGTTGCGGCCACGAGGCCCAGATGCCGTTCGGGCAGTGAAAAGCGGGCATCGCGCGGCAAGGCGCCGAGCCATTGAGAAGGGTCGCGCAGCGCGTTCTTCAGCATCTGGCTGTGTCTTTCGCTGGCCACGCGGTTCGCCAGCACGCCGGCCCACGGCAGGCCGTCGCGGAAGTTCTGCAGCCCGTAGGCCAGCGCCCCGAAGGTGCCGGCCATGGCGTGCGCGTCGATCACCGCCAGCACCGGCAGGCCGAAGCGCTGCGCCAGGTCGGCGGCGCTGGGCGTGCCGTCGAAGAGGCCCATCACGCCTTCGACGACCAGCAGGTCGCATTCGGCCGCTGCCGCGAGCAGGCGCGCGCGGCAGTCGGCCTCGCCGGTCATCCAGAGGTCCAGCGAATGCACCGGCGCGCCGGTGGCCAGCGCCAGCCAGTGCGGGTCGAGGAAGTCGGGCCCGCACTTGAAGGCGCGCACGCGCCTGCCCTGGCGCGCATGCAGCCGGGCCAGCGCGGCAGCGACCGTGGTCTTGCCCTGCCCCGAGGCCGGGGCGGCCACCAGCACGGCGGCGCAGGTGGCCGCCGCGGCACCGGCGGTGCCGCCCGGCTGGGATGCTTGGCTGCTTAGTGAGGCGTCCACTTGAGACCGACGTAGGCGGTACGGCCGGCATTGGCGTACAGCCGTGCGAACTGGTAGTCCTTGTTGCCCACATTGTCGACGCGCGCGACGAGGTTGATGTCGCGCGTGATCTGCGTGGTGGCCGACAGGTTCAGCACGGTGTAGCCGCCGAGCTTCACGCTGTTGGCGGCGTCGTCGTAGCGGCGGCTGGAAGTCTGCACCTCGGCGCCCAGCGTCCAGCCCGCGATGCGCCAGTCGGCGCCCATGGTGGCATGGCGCTGCGCGCGGCGCGCGAGCAGGTTGTGGGTGGCGAGGTCGCGCGGGTCCTGGAAGTCGAGCGAGCCGCGCAGCGTGACGTCGCCGATGCGGTGGCTGCCCGAGAGCGTGACGCCCTGGTAGCGCGCGCGGGCGGTGCTGGCGTAGCAGCCGAAGGACGATGCGCAGCCCTTGGCCGAGCCGTCGAACACGATCAGGTTCTGCACGCGGTTGGCGTAGGCCACCACGCCCAGCTGGGTCGCACCCTCGGTGTACTGCAGGCCCAGCTCGAGATTGCGACTCGATTCGGGTTTGAGCGTGGCCAGGCCGTATTCGCTGAAGCGCTGGTACAGCGTGGGCACGCGGAAGGCGGTGCCGGCCGACGCCGTGAAGCGCAGCGACGGCGTGATGGCGTAGCCGTAGGCCGCGCTTCCGGTGGTCTTGCCGCCGAATTCGCTGTCCTTGTCGTGGCGCACGTGCAGCTGCAGCGAGTGCGGGCCCTTCACGAAGCCGTAGCCCAGCGAGACGGCGTCCTGCGAGCGGTCGCGCGAGAGCAGCTTCGAGGTGGTTGTGGGAGCGTTCTCCAGGGCGTCTTCGCGGCGCTCGAGCGTGGCGGTGACGAGGTGCGGGCCGAAGCGGAATTCGTTCTGGAAGAGGTAGCCGCGCAGCTTCGTCTCGGTGCGGTAGAACGAGGGCTGGGTCTTGTAGACCTGCTGCGAGTCGGTCACCTGCACGCGGGTGCTGTAGACGTCGTTCCACTTTGCCGACCAGCTCAGGCCGGCGGTCTGCAGCGTGTTGCTCGAGATGTCGTTGGCGAACAGGAACGGCAGCCTGGTCCTGTAGGACACCGTGGCGTCGTAGCCGGATTTGATGTCGCTGGAAAGCAGCGTGGCCTCGATGCGCTGGTCGGGCGTGATCTGGAAGCCCAGCTTCGCGTTGCCCGAGGTGCTGTTGTAGCCGTCGCGGTCGGGGCTGGTGAAGCCGTCCTTGGTCACGTTGCGCTTGCTCACGGGCTGCACGTTGTAGCCCTTGCTCTCTTCATGCGCCACGCCGAAGGAATAGTCGAAGAGGCCCGACTTGCCGCTCACGCCGCCTTCGATCCTGCGCAGCCCCTTGCTGCCGAAGCCGATGCCGGCGTAGGGCGACACGCCCTCTTCTCCTCGCCTGGTGAAGAGCTGGATCACGCCGCCCACGGCGTCGGAGCCGTAGACCGCGGCGGCCGGGCCGCGCAGCACCTCGATGCGGTCGATCTGCGACAGTGGGATGCCCTCCCAGCCGGCGCCGCCGGTCGATTGCGAGTCGATGCGCACACCATCGAGATACACGGCTGTGAAGCGCGTCTCGGCGCCGCGGATGAAGAGGCTGGTGGTGTTGCCCACGCCGCCGGAGCGCGAGATCTCGATGCCGGGCAGGCGCGAGAGCAGGTCGGCCACGCCGGTCGCGCCGCTGCGCTCGATGGCGTTGCTGTCGACGATGGAGACGTCTCCCACGAGCTCCGACAACGCCTGCGGGGTGCGGTTGGCAGTGACCACCGTCTCGCGCAGGGTGGAAGCCTCCTGCGCATGGGCCAGCCCGCCGAAGGCGGAAACCAGCGCCAGCGGCAGGCAGGCGTGGCGGAAGCGGCGCGCAGGAGCGCGGCCGCGGAAAGAGCAAACACGGGAAATCATGGATCAAGCGAACGAACGTCAATACCCCTGGCCGGCCTCCCCGCCGGCGCCTGGGCGCAATGGCCGCGCATGCGTTCGTCATTCATCTTCGACGCATGCGGCAGCCGCCTTGTTGGCCGGTATCCGGGCTGGCAGAGCGACTCCTTGCCGCCTTCCCAGACGCCTGTTTCAGGGCATCCAGTGGCTTCGATGGAAAGGGGTTGGCGCCTTGCGGCACCGTCTGCTTGACCGTTGCGGGGGCAGCGCAGGCGGCTTCGGCCTTGTTCCGGCAAGAACCGGGGCGTTCACTCCTGCTTCCCGTTGAACTGCGCCGTGCGAACCACGGCGCGAGCACCAACGGCGGTGATTTTATGCGCTGGCCAACGGGGCTTAAGTCGAAAGTTGCGGCACCGCTAACATCGACGGCCATGATGCAGCCCGCCTCGGTCTTCCTGAATCTGCGTTCGGCGCTGCAGCGTCTCTTCGGTGTGTCGGGCTGGCAGTCGATGCTGCTGTGGTCCATCGTGGCGGGGCTGCTGGGGACGCTGGCGACCGAATTCTTCCGCGCGGCGCTGCTGGCCTTCGAGCATCTGGTGCTGGGGCCTGGCGAAGGGCTCGTGGCAATGGCCAGGCAACTGCCATGGTGGGCACGCATCGCCTGCCCCACGCTGGGCGGGCTGGTGGCGGGGCTGCTGCTGGTGCTGGCCAAACGCGTGGCGCAGCGCAGCGCCACGTCCGACTACATGGAGGCCATCGTGCTCGGCGACGGGCGCATCCCGGTGGCGCAGACGCTGGCGCGCAGCGCGTCGTCGCTGGTGAGCATCGGCACCGGCGGCTCGATCGGGCGCGAGGGCTCGATGGTGCAACTGGCGGCGCTGGCTTCCTCGCTGCTCGGGAGGGTGTTCCGCTTCCCGGCCGAACGGCTGCGGCTGCTGGTGGCCTGCGGCGCGGCGGCCGGCCTCACGGCAGCCTACAACGCGCCCATCGCGGGCGCCTTCTTCGTCGCGGAGATCGTGCTGGGCTCCATCGCGATGGAGAGCGTGGGACCGATCATCATCGCCTCGGTGGTCGCCAACGTCGCGATGCGGGCGCTTCCGGGCTACCAGCCGCCTTACAGGATGCCGCCGTTCCCGGAGATCCACGGCACCGAGGTCGTGCTGTTCTGCGTGCTCGGCGTGCTGCTGGGCTTCGCGGCGGTGGGCTTCCTGCGCGCGCTGCAGGGCAGCCGGGCGCTGTTCTCGCGGCTGCCGCTCGCGCTGCCATGGCGGCTGGCGCTGGGCGGGCTCGTCATGGGCGTGGTGTCGGTGCCGATGCCGGAGGTCTGGGGCAACGGCTACAGCGTGGTCAATTCGGTGCTGCACACGCCATGGGCTTGGACGCTGATCGCGCTGGTGCTGCTCGCCAAGGCGATCGCCACCATGGCAACGGCGGGCTCGGGCGCGGTGGGCGGCGTGTTCACGCCCGCGCTCTTCTTCGGCTGCATGATCGGCGCGCTCTTCGGCCAGGGCGTGCAGGCGCTGTGGCCAGCGGCGAGCTCGGCGCCTTTCGCCTACGCCATCGTCGGCATGGGCGCGTTCCTGGCGGGCGCCACGCAGGCGCCGCTGATGGCGATATTGATGATCTTCGAGATGACGCTGAGCTACCAGGTCATGCTGCCGCTGATGGCCGCGAGCGTCATCGCGTATTTCGTGGCGCGCTCGGCCAACGCGGGCTCGATGTACGAGATCACGCTGCATCGCAACGCACAGCGCGACGACCAGATGCGCCTGCGCGGCCTGCACATGCGCGACCTGGTGCAGCCGGCCGAAACGGTGGTCGGCCCGCAGGCGGACCGCGAGGCGATGAGCAGGCTCTTTCTGCAGTACCCCGTGAAGTACCTGTACGTGGTGGACGCGGACAACCGCTATCTCGGCGTGGTGCCGCTCTCGTCGCTCGGCACGGCGCCGCAGGAGACGACGGCCGGCGCCCTGCTCTCGCAGGCGATCCTGCCGATCACCGCCGACACCGGGCTGGGCGAGGCGCTGCAGCGCTTCCTCGACCACCTGGGCGAGCGGCTGCCGCTGATAGAGAGCGCCGCCAACCCGGTGCTGCTGGGCGTGGTCGCCAAGAGCGCGCTGCTGGCCACCTACGTGCGGCTGAGCGAAGCCTGAAACACCTGATCGGGGGTTTGATCGGCGGGCGCCAAAGCCGCAGAATCCCGGGCATGCCGGGCGCCGCGTCCGGCCTCGGCGGGACCGCCTCCCCGGGAAACTACAATCGCCAACCATGCCCGCCTCCAGCCCCATCGACCAGATCGCCGAGCGCGTCGAACGACTGCTCGTGCGTCACGAAGAGGTGCAGCGCACCAACGCGCTGCTGCAGGAACAGGTCGATGCGCTCACGCGCGAACGCGACGCACTGAAGTCGCGGCTCGTCGCGGCCCGCACGCGCCTCGACGCCCTGCTCGAACGGTTGCCGGCTGAACCACCTTCCGAAGATTCCCCCGCATGAAGCAGATTGAAGTACAGATCATGGGACAGAGCTATCTGCTCGGCTGTCCCGACGGCGGCGAGGCGCAGTTGCGCGAAGCCGTCGACCGCGTGGATGCCGCCATGTGCAAGATCCGCGACGCGGGAAAAGTCAAGGCCCGCGACCGCATCGCGGTGCTGGCATCGCTGAACCTGGCATTCGACCTCGCCGCGCAGCAGGCCGCCGCCACCGCGGCACCCGCGCCTGCTGCCGCAGCAGCCGATACCACAGAGACCGACCCGAAGGCCGCCCAGCTCATTCAAAGACTCGATCAGGCCCTGGCGGGCGATGGACATTTGCTCTGAGCGGGTTCCGCCGGCAGGGCTGCAGCGGTAAAATCCGAACTGTCTGCGGTGCGCGTTGGGCTTTATATGTCCTTGTTCCAATGCTCTACGGAGCCGGGCTTGGTAAATCGCTCGACGGGTGTGATCATCTCGCGTCAGATGAACCCGAAGTCCTGCTGCCCTCGCCCACCTGAACCCCGGTTCAGGATGCGAGTCCGGCGCCCACTTGCAGACACCTAATTCCGCCACGGCCCCCTGCACAAACTGCTCGGGGCCGTTGCTTTTTGCGATACAGAATTTCCGTGAACGTCTCCAGCTTGCTCGACCCCATCCTCATCGCCGAACTCGCCGCCCTCGGGCTCGGCACCGGTTTCCTCGCAGGCCTGCTGGGCATCGGCGGCGGCATGCTGATGGTGCCGTTCATCACGATCATCATGGGCCACCGCGGCGCGCCGGCCGATCTCTCGGTGAAGATGGCCATCGCGACCTCGATGGCGACCATCATCTTCACCTCGGTGTCGAGCGTGCGCGCGCACCACAAGCGCGGCGCGGTGCGCTGGGACATCGTGCGCCGGCTCGCGCCCGGCATCGTCATCGGCAGCCTGGTGGGCAGCCTGGGCGTGTTCTCGCTACTCAAGGGAACGGCGCTGGCGATCTTCTTCGCGCTCTTCGTGGGCTTCTCGGCCACGCAGATGTTCCTCGACAAGAAGCCCGCGGCTTCGCGGCAGATGCCGGGCACGGGCGGCCAGCTTGCGGCGGGCGGCGCCATCGGCTTCATCTCGGGCCTGGTGGGGGCCGGCGGCGGCTTCATCAGCGTGCCGTTCATGACGTGGTGCAACATCTCCATCCACAACGCGGTGGCCACCAGCGCGGCGCTGGGCTTTCCGATCGCGGTGGCGAACGTGCTGGGCTATGCGGTGAGCGGCCAGTCGGTGCAGGGCCTGCCGGCCGGCTCCTTCGGCTACATCTGGCTGCCCGCGCTGGCGGTGATCGCCCTGTGCAGCGTGCTGACCGCGCCGCTGGGCGCGAAGGCGGCGCACAGCCTGCCGGTGAAGAAGCTCAAGCGCGTGTTCGCGAGCATCCTCTACATGCTGGCCGCCTACATGCTCTGGAAGGGCCTGCACGGCTGATTCCCTTCGGGCGCAAGGCCCTTGCGCGAGAGGTGCGACTCGTTGCCGCCCGCGCGGCACGCGCCGTATAACGGGGCCATGAAAATCCTCATCGCAGTCGACGGCAGCGCCTACACGCAGAAGGCGCTGGCTTATCTGGTTGCCAACCGCGCGATGTTCGTGGACGGCCACGAACTGGTCATCGTGCACGTGTGCACCGGCATCTCGGGCCACGTCACGCGCCACCTCAGCAAGGAGATCGTCTCCGACTACTACGCCGAGGAAAGCGCCAAGGTGATCGACCCCGTGAAGGCGCAGCTCGCGGCACAGGGCATCGCCAACTACACGGTCGATGCGCGCCACGGCCACATCGCCGAGGAGATTCTCAAGTCGGCCGCCGCCGCGCAGGCGGGGCTGATCGTGCTGGGCACGCACGGCCACGGCATCCTCGGCCGAGCGCTGATGGGCTCCGTCGCCACCAAGGTGATCGCCGAGACGAACACCACCGTGCTGCTGGTTCAGTAAGCCGATCCTTCGATCCGTTACTGCATGCGCTGCTGCCGCCACTCGCGTGGCGAGCAGCCGAATCGCTCCCTGAACGCGCGGCTGAAGTGCGCCGCGTCGTTGAATCCCCTGCCGTAGGCGATATCGGCCACGGGACGGCCTGCCAGGCGCGGCTCCAGCAGGTCGCGGCTGCATGCCTGCAGCCTGCGCTCCCAGATGTACTGCGAGGGCGTGAGCGGCTCGCTCCTGAAGACGCGATGGATGTGGCTCACCGAGACGCCCAGCCCGGTCGCCAGCGTGCTCACCGAGAGTGACGGATCGGCCAACTGCTCGTCGATGCGCCGCTTCACGCGCGCGAGGTGGTAGGCCGCCAGATTGCTCAGCGACGGCGCGCTCGCCGCCGGCAGCGTCTGCAGCCCCGCCACCAGGATGTTCTGCACGCCGTTGGCCACCGCGAGAGCCGAGGCCGGCTGCAGCGTGTCGATGTCCTCGCGCAGGGTGCGGATCATGCCCAGCAGCAGGTGTCCCGCGCCTTCGCGCCCCGACACGGTGGTGGCCGTCAGCGCCTCGGTGTCGCGCAACTCGCTGCGCAGGCGTTCGCCGGGCAGCTTGAGCACGATCTGCTCGAATGATTCGTCGAACAGCAGCTGGTAGGGCCGCGTGCTGTCGTACAGCGCGAAATCGCCGGCCGACAGCACCGCGTCGCGGCCGTCCTGCCGTACCACGCCCCGGCCGCGCGCCTGGATGCTCACGAGGAAGTAGTCGTCGCTGGAATGCGAGATGTGCCCCGGCGTGCGCATCACCTTCTGCGGGCTCGAGGTGACGACCGACACGTCGAGCCCGGGCAACGTGTGCTGGCGGATGCTTCCCTCGAAATCGCCCGGATCGCCCTCGCGCACCGGGTCGCAACCGAGCTGCACGTAGACGTTGCAGATCATGTCGGTCCAGTAGGCGAGCCGCTGGTCGCGCGAAACGGCATCGGTGCTGAGCAGCTGGGTCATCGGATTCCTCGGAAAGCCTGGGCAACGAACGGATGCAACGCTGGAACAAGAACGCCGCCAAACCGGGTCAAGGCGTTCCGGCGGCGCGAATCTACGCTTCAAGCAACCCGCATGCCACAGCGCAAACCCGGTGACTGCGGACCACGCTTCCCAACGCCCCGTTACTTTCATTGCATCTGGAGAACCTTCATGCCGACCACCGTCCACCCCAAGCTGCGCGTTGCCGCAGTGCAGGCCGCCCCCGTGTTCCTCGACCTCGACGGCACCATCGACAAGACCATCGACCTGATGACGCAGGCCGCGAAACAGGGCGTGAAGCTCATCGCCTTTCCCGAGACCTGGGTGCCCGGCTACCCGTGGTGGATCTGGCTCGATTCGCCGGCCTGGGGCATGCAGTTCGTGCAGCGGTACCACGACAACTCGCTGGTGATCGGCTCGGCCGAGTTCGAGCGCATCGGCGAAGCCGCGCGCAGGCTCGGCATCTGGGTCTCGCTGGGCTACAGCGAGAAAGCCGCGGGCAGCCTCTACATCGCGCAGGCGCTCATCGACGACCAGGGCAATACCGTGCAGACGCGGCGCAAGCTCAAGCCCACGCACGTGGAGCGCACGGTGTTCGGTGAAGGCGACGGCTCCGACCTCGCCGTGATCCGCACGCCGCTGGGCAACATCGGCTCACTCTCGTGCTGGGAGCACCTGCAGCCGCTGAGCAAGTACGCGATGTACTCGCAGAACGAGCAGATCCACTGCGGCGCATGGCCGAGCTTCTCGCTCTACCGCGGCGCGGCCTATGCGCTGGGCCCCGAGGTCAACAACGCCGCGAGCCAGGTCTACGCAGCCGAGGGCCAGTGCTTCGTGGTCGCGCCCTGCGCCACGGTGTCGAAAGCCATGAGCGAGCTGATGTGCACCGACGCCGGCAAGCAGCAGATGCTGCGCACCGGCGGTGGCTACGCGCGCATCTACGCACCCGACGGCTCGCCGCTGGGCACGCCGCTGGCGGAAGACGAGGAAGGCCTGGTCGTCGCCGACATCGACCTCGGCATGATCTCGCTCGCCAAGGCCTCCGCCGACCCGAGCGGCCACTACTCGCGGCCCGACGTCACGCAGCTGCTGCTGAACAAGACGCGCCGCGAGCCTGTCGTGGTGCAGCAGGCGACGTCGCCGGAGCCCGAAGCCGGCACGCCAGAGCCGGTCGCGGCCTGAAGCAACGGAGGCACACCATGGAATCCGCCATCGACGAGCACCTGAAGTGCCCCCGCACGCGCCACCGCCGCGTGGAAGACGACTACGTGCCGCCCTACCCCGTGTGGTCGGCCCGCGCACCGGTCGCGGTGAGGCAGGTCGTGATGGGCTACTTCGGCGTGCAGTCGCGCGGCGCCGAAATGCAGGGCCGCGCCTGTGCCGCGCTGATGAAGATCGCGCGCGACTTCGCCCTGCCAGACGGCCCGGGCCATCACGACCTCACGCACTACGTCGACGCGCAAGGCTTCGACAACATGATCGCCATCGCCTACTGGAACGACCCCGCCGCCTACGCCCGCTGGTGCGCGACGCCAGCTGTCGACGCCTGGTGGCGCTCCGACGAACGGCTCACGGAAGGCCTCGGCTACTTCCGCGAGATCGCCTCGCCCCGCGTCGAGCACTTCGAGACCATGTTCAACACGCCCGACCGCTTCGAGGGCGTGGGCGTGGTAATGGGCGGGGTCAGCGGCGAGCTGCAGGAGCACGGCTACTGGGGTTCGATGCGCGACCGCATTCCGCTGTCGCAGACCGACGCGATGGCGCCTTCGGGCTCGCGCGCGGTGATCGCAGGCGCGCCGGCGCCGGGGCAGCGCGTGCGCATCGCGGGCCACGAGAACGTCGCGATGATCCGCTCCGGCCAGGAATGGACCGACACCACCGGCCAGGAGCGCACGCTCTACCTGCAGGACATGGAACCGGTGCTGCGCGAGGGCATGGACTTCCTGCGCGAGCAGGGGCTGGGCATCGGCTGCTACAGCAACCGCTACATGCGCCACCTCGACGCGCAGGGCGCGCCGCTGCAGAAGTCGTTCGGGCTGAGCTACTGGCGCTCGCTGGCCGACATGGAACGCTGGGCCGAGTCGCACCCCACGCACGTCGCGATCTTCGGCAGCTTCATGCGCTACGTGCAGGCGCTGAACTTCCAGCTGCAGCTGCGCGTGTATCACGAGGTGTCGGTGCTCAAGGCCGACGAGCAGAGCTACGAGTACGTCAACTGCCACGCGGGCAGCGGGCTGATGAACGGACTCGCGCCCTCTGACTGAAAGAACTCAGGCCGCGAAGAGGCCCTTGTGCTCCGTACGCAGCAGCGCCTTCTGCACCTTGCCCATGGCGTTGCGCGGCAGCTCGGGCACCACGAAGCAGCGCTTGGGAATCTTGAAGTTGGCGAGCTTCGACTTCAACTCCGCCACGATGGCATCGCCATCGAGCGCAGCGCCCGCCTTGGGAATGACGATGGCCACGCCCACCTCGCCGAAGTCGGGGTGCGGCACGCCGACCACGGCGCTCTCGGCCACGCCAGCCATCTCGTTGATGTAGCCCTCGATCTCGGCGGGGTACACGTTGTAGCCCCCGCTGATGATCAGGTCCTTGCTGCGCCCGACGATGGTGATGTAGCCCCGGCCGTCGATCTTGCCCACGTCGCCGGTCTTGAAGAAGCCGTCGGCGGTGAACTCCTCCTTCGTCTTCTCGGGCATGCGCCAGTAGCCCGCGAACACGTTCGGGCCGCTGACCTCGATGTTGCCGATCTCGTCGGTGGTGCAGTCGCGGCCGCTGTCGTCGCGAACGCGCAGCTGCACGCCAGGCAGCGCGAAGCCGACGGTGCCGCCGCGGCGCTCTCCCTGCTCCGGCCGGTAGGGGTTGGAGGTGAGCATGACCGTCTCGCTCATGCCGTAGCGCTCGAGAATGGTGTGCCCGGTGCGCTCGCGCCATTCCTCGAAGGTCTCGATGAGCAGCGGCGCCGAGCCCGCGACGAACAGGCGCATGTTGCGCACCGCGTCGCGCGTGAGCCCAGGCTCGGCCAGGAGGCGAACGTACAGCGTGGGCACGCCCATGAACACGGTCGCCTCGGGCAGCTTCTGCGCGACGCGCTTCGGGTCGAACTTGGCGAACCACAGGATCTTGCTGCCGTTGAGCAGCGCGCCGTGCAGCGCGACGAACAGGCCGTGCACGTGGAAGATGGGCAGCGCGTGGATCAGCACGTCGCCCTCGGTCCAGCCCCAGTAGTCCTTCAGCACCTCGGCGTTCGACAGCAGGTTGCCGTGCGTGAGCATCGCGCCCTTGCTGCGGCCGGTGGTGCCGCTGGTGTAGAGGATGGCGGCCATGTCGTCGGCCTTGCACTTTGCCGGCACGTGCTGGTCGCTGCACAGGGCGGCCACGTCGAGCAGGGTGCCGGTGCGGTCGTCGTCCAGCGTGAAGACGTGCTTCGTGCCTGCCGCGGTGGCGATGGGCGCGACCCACGACGCGTTGCGGCTGGTGCAGACCACCACGGCCGGTTCGGCGTTGCCGATGAAGTACTCGATCTCGGCGCTCTGGTAGGCGGTGTTCAGCGGCAGGAACACGTAGCCCGCGCGCAGCGTGGCGAGGTACAGCAGCATGGCCTCGACCGACTTCTCGACCTGCACCGCGATGCGCGCACCCTTCTCCAGCCCGAGGGCGTCGAGCAGGTTGGCGATCATGGCGCTGGCGCGTTCGAGGTCGCGCCAGGAATAGAACAGGCCGCTGTCGGTTTCGACGGCGATGCCGTCGAGGTCGGCGGGAAAGGCCGCGCGCAGGGCGGCGAACAGGTTGGCGTTGGCGGACTTCTTCATTCGGACGATTGCTTGGCTTGGCTTCGGAAATTCGGGGGCCGCTTGGCGAGAAAGGCGGCGATGCCCTCGCGGTGCTCGACGGAATCGGCGTAATCGTAGGCGGTGGCCAGCAGGCCGTGGGCCGAGGGCGCACCGGCGCGCAGCGCGGCGAAGGTGGCCTTGTGCAGGCGCGCGGCCTGAGGGGAAAGCGCGGCGATGCGCTCGGCGTGCGACTGGGCGGCGAGCGGCACTTCGTTGTCGGGCAGCACCTGCAGCAGGAAGCCCGCGTCGTACAGGCGCTGCGCGCCATGCACGCCGGCGGCCAGCAGCATGTCGCGCGCGAGCACGTCGCCGATGGCGCCATGCACCAGCGCGGCTTCGCGCGGCGCCATCGGGAAACCGAGCTTGGCGATGGGCGCGCCGAACCTCGCGGAGGCGCCGGCCAGGCGGATGTCGCAGCAGCTCGCGATCTCGATGCCCGCGCCCATGCAGGCGCCCTCGATCTGCGCGACCAGCGGCAGCGGGCAATCGAGCATCGCCTGCAGCGCAGCCCAGACCTCGTTCTCGTGGAACTCGCGCAGGCTGGGCTCGCTGAAGCGGAACGACGGGTACTCGGAAATGTCGCCGCCCGCGCAGAAGGCGCCGCCCTCGCCGCGCACGATCACGCAGCGCAGGGCGCTGTCGCCATCGCTGCGCAGGCCGTCGAACACCGCGCGCAGTTCACGCCACATGGCGCGCGTCATGGCGTTGAGGCGCCCCGCGTTCGACAGCGTGACGATCGCGATGGCGCCGTCGCGGCGCAGGGAGATGGCGCTTCCAGCGGTCATTCGAGCTTGGCGCCCGAGGCCTTCACCACCGCGGCCCAGCGCTTGATCTCGGCATTGACGAAGCTGCCGTAGGCGGTGGTGGTGAGGTTCGGGATCTCGGAACCGTTCTGGGCCCAGATGCCCTTGAGGTCGTCGGTGGCCAGCGACTTCTTCATGTCGTCGATGGCGCGCGTCTGCGTGTCGGCCGGCGTGCCCTTGGGCGCCCACAGGCCGTACCAGGTGGTCACGGTGTACTCGGGCAGGCCCACTTCGGCGGCGCAGGGCACATCGGGGAAGGCGGGATTGCGCTTGGTGCCGGCCACCATCAGCGCCTTGATGCGGCCGCTCTTGATGTGCTGCGCCGAGGAACCCAGGCCGTCGAACATCAGGTCGACGTTGCCCGAGATCAGGTCCGACAGCGCCGGGCCCGCGCCGCGGTACGGAATGTGGGTGATGAAAGTGCCGGTCTGGATCTTGAAGAGCTCGCCCGCCAGGTGGTGCGAGGTGCCCGAGCCGGCCGAGCCGTAGTTGAACTTGCCGGGGTTGCGCTTCACCAGCGCGATGAATTCCTGGATGGTGTTGGCCTGCACCCGCTTCGGGTTGATGACCACCACCTGCGGCACGTTGGCCAGCAGCATCAGCGGCACGAAGTCTTTCTCGATGTCGTAGTCGAGCTTCGGGTAGATGGACGGCGCGATCGCATGGTGCACCGCGCCCATGAAGAGCGTGTAGCCGTCGGCCGGTGCCTTGGCGGCGATGCTCGCGCCCAGCGTGCCCCCTGCCCCGCCGCGGTTGTCGATGACCAGCGTCTGGCCCGCGACGCGCGAGAACTGCCCCGACAGCGGCCGAGCGAAGGCATCAGTGCCACCGCCGGCCGGGAACGGCACGATCATCGTCACGGGCTTCGTCGGCCAGCCCTGCTGGGCCCGCGCGGCGCCGCACAGTACGGCCGCACCGGCGGCGGCCACGCGCAGTACGTCGCGGCGCTGAAAGCTTGGGTTCATTTGTCTCATCTCCTGTGTGTCGTTGTGGATCTTGCCGCCCCGTGCGGCTGCCGGCCTTGGGTGCACCGGCTCCTTGCTCTGCTTCGACTTTCTCTTTTGCGGACTTCAGCCTTTTTTGAAATACAGGCTTTCGACGTCTCCCGATACGGCCACCTTGCCCTCGGCCAGCCAGGTGCGGTGCTTGTCCAGGCGCTTGAGGTCATAGAGGTAGTTGACCATGAGTCCGTAGGACTGCTTCTGACCCTTGGCCGACGGATCGCCCGCCCAGTTCAGGCGCTCGACGCGCGCGCCGTTGCCCAGGTGGAAGCGCGCCACCGGATCGGCCGGCGTGCCGTCGACCAGCGCGCGGCCGAGGTACTCGGCGGCCGCCTGCATCAGCCACTGGCGCAGCGGCGACTTGGCGTCGAGGCTCGCGGCGCCGTCCACCGCGGCGAGCAGGCGCTCCGCCGTGGGCGGCACCGAGCCGACGAGGCGGCCCAGTTCGGCCTCGCGCTTTTCGTCCAGGCGCGGCAGCAGGTCGCCGGCGTTCTTCGCGAGCCAGGTGCGAAAGCCCGGAATCGGCGAGAGCGTGGCGAAGGTCTTCAGGCGCGGAAGCTCGTCCTGCAGCGTCTCGACAACGCGCTTGATGAGCGAATCGCCGAAGCTCACGCCGCGCAGGCCGTTCTGCGTGTTGCTGATCGAATAGAAGATGGCGGTGGTGGCCCGCGCCGCGGGCACCGGCACGGCGGTTTCGTCGAGCAGTGGCGTGATGCCGGCGCTGATGCGGTCGACCAGCGCCACCTCGACGAAGATGAGTGGCTCGTTGGGCAGGCGCGGATGGAAGAAGCCGTAGCAGCGGCGGTCGCTGTCGTCGAGCCGGTTCTTCACGTCGGACCAGCTCTTGATGTCGTGCACCGCTTCGTAGCGAATGAGCTTCTCGATCAGCGAGGCCGGCGAATCCCAGTCGATGCGGCGCAGTTCGAGGAAGGCGACGTCGAACCAGGTGGAGAAGAGCTGTTCGAGCTCGGCGTCGAGCGCGAGCAGGCGCTTGTCGGCCTTCAGGCAAGGCAGCAGGTCGGCGCGCAGGTCCACGAGAAAGCGCATGCCCTCGGGCTCCACCGCGAAGCGCTGCAGCAGGCGCATGCGCGGCGACACCAGCGCGCGGCGCAGGCGCAGCTCGGCCTGGCCCTCGTCGGGCGTGCCGACGGCCGCCTGGTGCTGGTCGCGTGCGGTCTTGAGCTTTTGCGCATCGGCGGCGAAATGCTCGCTCATGAGCGCCCAGTAGTCGCGGCGCTCGTCGGGCGTGGCGGCTCGGTAGGCGTCGGCAATGGCATGGGCGCGGCGGCCACCCTCGACCTCGCTCACGCGCGGGTCGATCACCGCCTGCAGGTCGGCCAGCACGCGGCGCAGCGCACGCGGCGACAGGGCCTCGTCGGCCTTGCGCAGCGTGGCCTGCAGGCGCTCGGCGGTCGGGCGGGCGCTGGGCTTGGGCGCGTTCTTCGATGCGCTCTTCGCCGCGCCTTCGGGCGCTACCGGCACTTTGGACTTCTCGCCAGAACGCAGCCGCGCCTGGAACCATTCGGTCGCACTCATCGGGGCACTCCAATGCTCGTAAGGATCGTCACGACATCACCCTGGACTTCTGCTGGCGCGCGACCTCGCGCAGCGCCTCGCGCTGGCGGGTCAGGTGCGTGCGCATGGCGGCGTCGGCGCCTTCGCTGTCGCGCGCCTTCAGCGCCGCGAACACGGCCAGGTGCTCCGAAAGGCTCTGGTCGAGCCGCCCGGGCGCATGCAGCTGCTGCAGGCGCGCGAGCTTGAGGATCTTGCGCAGGTCGCCGATCACCTGCGCCAGCCACTTGTTGTCGGCCAGCTTGATGATCGCCTCGTGGATGATGTGATTGGTGGCGTAGTAGTCGTTGATGCGCTTGGCCCTGGCGTGGCGCACGAGGCGCTCGTGCAGCGCGTCGAGTTCCTGCAGCTCGGCGTCGCTGGCGTTGCGGGCCGCCTCGTAGGCGCAGCGGCCTTCGAGCAGCGCGATGACAGGGAAGATTTCGTCGAGATCGCGCTCGGTCACCTCGTTGACGAAGCAGCCGCGCCGCGGCTCATGCCGCAGCAGGCCTTCGGCGGTGAGCACCTTGAGCGCTTCGCGCAGCGGCGTGCGGGAGATCGAGAGCCGCTCGCACAGCGCCGTTTCGTCGACGAAGCTGCCGGGGGCCAGGGAGCCGTCGAAGATCTGCTCGCGCAGCGTGGCGGCGACCTCGTCGTGCAGGGAGTTGGGAACCAGGCGCATGGGATCAGGACCGCATAATTTCCTGTAATTACGCGTAATTCTGAGCCCGACATCCGCCCGGCGCAAGTGCCGCGCGTCGAATGTGCGGCGGGTAGTTACCCTTAAGACAAAGGGCCCGAAGGGCCCCTTGGTGAAAGCTCAGGCCCGCGCGGCGCTGGCCGCTTTGCCACCGGTGCGGCCGAACCAGAACCAAAGCGCGATGCCCGCAACGATCATCGGGATGCTCAGCCACTGCCCCTGGCTCAGGTCGAGCGCCCGCAGGCCGAGGAAATCGTCGGGCTCGCGGAAATACTCGGCCACGAAGCGCAGCACGCCGTAGCCGATGAGGAACACCGAGGCCACCTGACCCTGCTTGCGCTCCTTGCGCGCGTAGAGCCACATCACGACGAAAAGCAGCAGCCCCTCCAGCAGGAACTGGTAGACCTGCGAGGGATGGCGCGGCAGCATCGACCCGCTCTGCGGGAACACCATGCCCCAGGGCAGATCGGGGCTGCTGAAGCGCCCCCACAACTCGCCATTGATGAAGTTGCCCACGCGGCCGGCCGCGAGGCCCGTCGGCACGCAGGGCGAGACGAAGTCCATCACCTGCCAGAACGGCCGCTTGCGCGAGTGCGAGAACCACACCATCGCGCCGATCACGCCGAGCAGACCGCCGTGGAAGCTCATGCCGCCCTGCCACACGTACAGAATTTCGAGCGGGTGCGTGAGATAGAACTCGGGCTTGTAAAACAGGCAGTAGCCCAGCCGCCCGCCGACGATGACGCCCATCACGCCGAGGAAAAGAATGTCCTCGATGTCCCGGCGTTGCCACACGCCGGCATCCACCAGCCTGCGGAACGGCTCGTGCCGGAGGCGGCGCGTGCCGAGGAAGTAGAACAGCGCAAACGCGGCCAGGTAGGTCAGGCCGTACCAGTGGATGGCCACCGGCCCGATTTGCAGCGCGATGGGGTCGATATGCGGATACATGAGCATCCGCGGATTGTGCCCCGGCCCGATGTCACGGCCGGGTCGGGGCTATTCGGGCCGGGCTAGCGCCCGAACTTCCACCATACGAGCGCCGCCACCACGGCCGGCACCGCGAAGATCAGCAGGAAGATCGGCAGCTCCTCGGCCACCGAATACCCGGCCTTGATCACGCCCACGGCCATGTTGATGCCCGCGCCGACGAACCACGCCGGAATGAACCACTTGGCCGCGACGGCCAGCGCCGCCGGGGAGCCGTCGCCCAGCAGGCGCCCGGCCAGCAGGAACACCACCAGCAGCACGAAGCCGCCGCCCATCACCATGATCGTGTGCATGTCGTTTTTCCTCCTGGCGGCATCTTGCCCGGTCAACGCGTGGTGTAGCCGCCGTTCGCGAAGATCGTCTGCCCGGTGATCCACCAGCCCTCGGTGACCAGGAAGCGCACGATGGGCGCGATGTCCTCGATGTCGGTCAGGCCCTTCTTCGAGAACTTGCTGAGCGCGGCGGCGCTGCTGTGGTACTCCACGGCCTCCTTGCTCTCCTGGCCGTAGAAGAACGGCGTGTCCATGGGCCCGGGGCCGATGGCGTTGACCGAGATGCCGCGCTCGCCGAACTCCTTCGACGCGGCACGCGTGTAGTGCTCCACGGCCGCCTTCGAGCCCGGATAGATCGCATAGAACGGCGTGTAGGCCGCCAGCAGCGAGCTCACCAGCGTGACGATGCTGCCGCCGTCCGCCATCGCGCGGCCGGCCTGCTGGATGAAGAAGAAGGCAGCCTTGGCGTTGGCGTCGAAGCTCTTGTCGTAGTCGGCCTCGGTGACCTCGAGGATCGGCTTCTTGATGACCACGCCGGCCGTATTGATGGCGATGTCGACCTGGCCGAAGTGCTTCACCGCCTTGTCGAACAGGCCGACGCAGTTCTCGACCACCGAGAGGTCGCCCTGCACCAGCAGCGTGTCGGCGCCCTTCGCCTTGAGCTCGGCGGCGGTCTTCTCCGCATCGGCGCGCGAGG
This sequence comes from Variovorax sp. V15, assembly GCF_041154425.1. Lineage (NCBI taxonomy): Bacteria > Pseudomonadati > Pseudomonadota > Betaproteobacteria > Burkholderiales > Comamonadaceae > Variovorax > Variovorax sp. V15. Next base: position 2,957,019 of record NZ_AP028659.1, on the reverse strand, counting down.
CGTCGCTGTTGTAGTGGATGGCGATGCCCCGGGCGCCGCCGTCGACCAGCTGGTGGCCGATGAGGGCGCCGAGGTTCTTGCCGCCGCCGGCGATGACGGCGACCTTGTTCTTGAGCGTACGTGCGGACATGGATGGACTCCTTGGTTGAAGCGTGGATGCGTGACTGGAGCGGCCAGTCTATTGATCGGCTTCGAACTGATAAATAGGCCATCCGAGGCTAGACTGTTCATGATTTCACGAACAATTCGTTCTTCTTCCATGGACCGCATCGACCTCCTCCAGGTCTTCGTTCGCGTGGCCGAAACCGGCAGCTTCACGCGCGCCGCCGACCGCCTGGGCCTGCCGCGCGCCAGCGTCTCCACGGCGGTGCAGCAGCTCGAAACCCGCCTCGGCTCGCGCCTGCTGCACCGGACCACGCGCCGCGTCGGCCTCACGCCCGATGGTGAGGTGATGCTGGAGCGCGCCCGTGCGCTGGTGGCCGACATGGAGGACATGGAGCAGCAGTTCCTGCCCGCGCGCGGCCAGGTCAGCGGACGCCTGAAGGTCGACGTGCCCAGCCGCATCGCGCGGCGCCTGATCGCACCGGCGCTGCCGGACTTCTTCGCGCTCCATCCGGCCATCGAGCTCGAACTCGGCTCCAGCGACCGCGCCGTCGATCTCGTGCTCGAAGGCATCGACTGCGCACTGCGCGTCGGCCCGCTGGCCAACAGCAGCCTCGTGGCGCGGCCGCTCGGCCACTTCACACTCATCAACTGCGCGAGCTCCGCCTACCTGGAGCGCCACGGCACGCCGCGCACGCCGGCCGACCTGCCGGAGCACGTGGCCGTCAACTACGCCTCGCCGACCAGCGGCCGGGCCGCGCCATGGGAATGGCTGCGCGACGGCGAGACCTCCACCCTGCGCATGCGCAGCCAGGTGGCGGCGAACAACGCCGAGACCTACATCGCCTGCGCGCTGGCGGGGCTGGGCCTGATCCAGATCCCGGCCTACGACGTGCGCGAACACCTCGCGGCCGGCGAACTGGTCGAAGTGCTGCCCGACGCGCGCGCCGAGCCGCTGCCCGTGCAGCTGGTGTACCCGCACCGGCGCAACCTGTCGCGGCGCATGCAGGCTTTCGTGGGTTGGCTCGAAACGGTGCTGGCCGATGCGCTCGACAAGCCGGCCCAACCCACCGGCGGACGCGCACGCAAGGCCCGCTAGACCTCGTCGCGCCGCTTCGGCTCCGCTCCCCGCTCGCGCACGAAGGCGACGAAGCGTTCGAGCGCCGGGTTGGCCGCGCCCTCGGGCCACACCAGGCTGGTTTCGCACCCGGGCAACTCCGGCGCGCTGCGCCGCCGCGCGGCCGGCACGAACTCCTCGGCGCGGCGATACACCACGCCCGCCCGACGGAACTGCGTGACGCTCTCGGGCACCCAGGCCACGCCGATGCCACCCGAGACGAGGTTCACGATGGTCTGCATCTGTATCGCTTCCTGCCCGAGCTGCGGCGTGCGGCCGGCCGCGTGGTAAAGGTCGAAGATGGCATCGTGCAGCGAAGGCACGATGCGGCGCGGAAAGATCACCAGGGGCTCGGCGAGCACGTCGGCCAGCAGCAGCCGGTCGGTGCGCGCCAGCGGGTGACGCTCGGGCAGGGCCAGCACCAGCGGCTCCTGGGACACGGCGAGGCGCGCCAGGCCCGGCGGCGCGGCACCGGGCGAATGCAGCATCAGGCCGGCGTCGATCTCGCCGCGCGCGAAGGCCTCGAGCTGCACGTCGCCGGTGGCCTCGACCAGCTCCAGCGCCACCTCGGGGCACAGCACGCGGAATTCGCGCACCCAGGCGGGGAGTTGCTCGAAGCCCACCGTCGAGACGAAGCCGATGCGCACGCGCCCGACCTGCCCCGCCGCCGCGGCACGGGCCCTTGCGGGCAGCGCTGCGGCGCGCGCCAGCAGCTCCCGCACGTCGGGCAGCAGCGCCTCGCCCGCCGGCGTGAGCGCCACGCGCCGGCGGGTGCGGTCGAACAGCACCACGCCGAGCGTCTTCTCGAGCTGCGCGATGGCCTGCGTGACCGGCGGCTGCGTCATGTGCAGCCGCTGCGCGGCGCGGCCGAAGTGCAGCTCTTCGGCCACGGCGACGAACTGGCGCCAGGCGCGCAGGTCGATGAGGGCTTCATTCATATGCCGAGCATATCAATCTGCAATTGAAAATGGATTGGAAGCAATCAATCAGAAGTCCGATACTTGGACCCCCACCCGATCTCCCCACGACAGAAGAGACACCATGGACACCAAGCCAATCCAGATCAACCGCCGCAGCGCCAACATCGTCGAAGGCAAGAGCCGCGCCCCCAACCGCTCGATGTTCTACGCCATGGGCTACGAGGAAGGCGACTTCAAGAAGCCGATGGTCGGCGTCGCCAACGGCCACAGCACCATCACGCCCTGCAACTCGGGCCTGCAGAAGCTGGCCGACGCGGCCATCGCCGGCATCGAGGAAGCCGGCGGCAACGCGCAGGTGTTCGGCACCCCCACCATCTCCGACGGCATGGCCATGGGCACCGAGGGCATGAAGTACTCGCTGGTGAGCCGCGAAGTCATCTCCGACTGCATCGAGACCTGCGTGGGCGGCCAGTGGATGGACGGCGTGCTGGTGGTCGGCGGCTGCGACAAGAACATGCCCGGCGGCATGATGGGCATGCTGCGCGCCAACGTGCCCGCCATCTACGTCTACGGCGGCACCATCCTCCCCGGCAAGTACAAGGGCCAGGATCTCAACATCGTCAGCGTGTTCGAGGCCGTGGGCCAAAACGCCGCCGGCAACATGAGCGACGAGGACCTGAAGGAAATCGAGAAGCGCGCCATTCCCGGCACCGGCTCGTGCGGCGGCATGTACACCGCCAACACCATGTCGAGCGCCTTCGAGGCGCTGGGCATGTCGCTGCCCTACTCGTCGACCATGGCGAACCCGCATGACGAGAAGCAGAACTCGGCCAAGGAATCGGCCAAGGTGCTGATCGAGGCAATCAAGAAGGACCTGAAGCCGCGCGACATCGTGACCAAGAAGGCCATCGAGAACGCCGTGGCCGTCATCATGGCCACGGGCGGCTCGACCAACGCGGTGCTGCACTTCCTGGCAATCGCGCATGCGGCGGGCGTGGACTGGTCCATCGACGACTTCGAGCGCATGCGCAAGAAGGTCCCGGTGATCTGCGACCTGAAGCCCTCGGGCAAGTACCTCGCGGTCGACCTGCACCAGGCCGGTGGCATTCCGCAGGTGATGAAGGTGCTGCTGAACGCGGGCCTGCTGCACGGCGACTGCATCACCATCAGCGGCCAGACCATCGCCGAGGTGCTGAAGGACGTGCCGGACGTGCCGCGCGCCGACCAGGACGTGATCCGCACCATCGACAACCCGATGTACGAAGAAGGCCACCTCGCGATCCTGAAGGGCAACCTGTCGCCCGAAGGCGCAGTCGCCAAGATCACCGGCCTGAAGAACCCGGTCATCACCGGCCCGGCGCGCGTGTTCGACGACGAGCAGTCGGCGCTCAAGGCGATTCTCGACGGCAAGATCAAGGCCGGCGACGTGATGGTGCTGCGCTACCTCGGCCCCAAGGGCGGCCCGGGCATGCCAGAGATGCTGGCGCCGACCGGCGCGCTGATCGGCGCGGGCCTCGGCGAGAGCGTCGGCCTCATCACCGACGGCCGCTTCTCCGGCGGCACCTGGGGCATGGTGGTGGGCCACGTCGCGCCCGAGGCGGCTGCCGGCGGCACCATCGCCTTCGTGAACGAGGGCGACTCGATCACCATCGACGCACACCAGCTCAAGCTCGAACTGAACGTGCCCGAAGCCGAGATCGCCAAGCGCCGCGAAGGCTGGAAGGCGCCGGCTCCGCGCTACACGCGCGGCGTGCAGGCGAAATTCGCGTTCAACGCATCGAGCGCGAGCTCGGGCGCAGTGCTCGACAAGTTCTGAGATCGCTCGCTCAAGCAGCCATCATCCACGCGCCGTAGCCGAAGGCCAGAAAGCCCAGGCCCACGATGGCGAGGATGCTGCGCGACTGGAAATCCATCGCCGGCGGCAGGCTCTGCACCAGAAAGTGCAGGATCGCGCCGGCGCCGATGGTGATGAAGCCGGCACCGAACTGCTTCATCGGGCTCGGGTCCGGATAGAGGAACACGAGCGCGAAGCCGGCCAGGAAGACCAGGTTGGCGAGCACGGTGCCGCGCGTACGCCAGCGCTTCTGGCCAGGGGTGGGTTCGCGCAACTCCGGCCGCACGTAAGCGCCCTGTTTCTCGCGCGCCTCCCTGCGCGCCATGCCGATGAAGAACAGGCCGAACATCATGGGAAAGGCACCGAAGATGCCGAGCCCCCAGACGCCGCCCCACATGTTCTGGAAATCGGCCACCAGTGCCTGCGCGGGGTCGGCCACGCGGTAGCGCACTTCGACCGGGTCGCCCCATTCCTTGTCCGCAAGGCCGCCGCCAAGGCCCTTGACGCGGCGCTTCCGGCCATCGGGCGTGACGTATTCGACGACCGGCGCGCGCGAGACTGTGACGCGGCCCTTGCTGTCCTTGCTCTGCTCGTCCACGAACTCGACGAGGCTGCCCTGCACACTGGCGGTGCCGGCGATCGACTGGTAGCGGTTCCAGCCCAGCGAGGCCGCGCCGTAAAGGCCGGCGCAGCCGATGAGCAAGGCGCCCACGCCCACACCCCAGAAGAAGTTCCTGCGCCACCCCACGAGCCCGCCGATGGCCGGGCCGAGAAGCAGCGAAAGCCCGAAGACGATCAGCGCGCGGGTGGTGGCTTCCTCGTCCATGGCACGTCAGCGCGGTGCATGCGGTGCGGGGACTTCGGCAGACGGCGAAGGAAAAGGCTCAGCGGCGCGGGCGCTGCCCGTTGCTGGTCTTCATGCCCATGTTGGTCTTCTGCCGGTCGATGCGCTCCTGCCGGCGCCGGTTTTCACGTTCGACGACCTTGCGCTTGGTATAGCCCGACGAATCGGCCCAGGCCCACCATGCCACGGCCATCGCGAACGGCGACAGCACGATCCACCAGCTCCATGTGGCGACCATGCCGATCTCGAAATACTTGAGGGCCAGAGCAAGCAGGCCCAATCCCAGAAACCACATCGCGAATCCCTCAGGGTTGTATTGGCAACGCTTCCGGCGCCGTGCACGGCGCTACCTACAATCGCGTTGAGTCGAATGTAACTCAGCCTTTAACAATTACACCCCATGAAAAGAGTCTTGCTGCCGGCAGTCCTGGGCCTCGGCCTCACCGCACTCGCCGCGCCCGCCTTCGCCGACCTGGCGCTGGCGACCTCGAAGAACTGCATGAGCTGCCACGCGGTCGAGCGCAAGGTGCTCGGCCCCTCGTTCAAGGACGTGGCCGCCAAGTACAAGGACGACAAGGGTGCCGTCGACACCCTCGCCAGCAAGATCATGAAGGGCGGCTCCGGCGTGTGGGGCCCGGTGCCGATGCCGGCGAACAACCAGGTCAGCGAAGCCGACGCGAAGAAGCTCGCGGCCTGGGTGCTGTCGACGAAGTAAGCCCCGGAAAGCTCAGGCCTGCGGATTGATGTCCGCGGGCACCGGACGGCGCTCGATGCGGTCCTCGAGCTGGCCGATGTGCGCGGCCATGGTGTTGTCGGTCTGGTCCGAGCGCAGCCGGATCGCCGTCTCGAGCTGCTCCAGCCGCGCCAGGATCGCCGTCTGGCGATCGGCGTTCTGCGCCATGTGCTTGTTCTCCTGCGCCTCCAGGAAGTTGCGCAGCTCGGTGAAGCGCGAAGCTTCCGCCTTGTCGGCCAGGTCGCGCTGGACTTGCATTTCCTTGGTGTGGCGCTTGGCGTCGATCAGCACCGAGCTGTGCAGGTACAGCACATAGACGAGGAAGAAGGCCGCCAGCACTGCGGTCAGCCCCAGCATGATGAGGCCCAGCGGGGCCGAGACGGTCATGAAGCCCAGCCACACGTCGGTGGGCGTGGACAGCGTGCCCCAGTTGAGCGCGGCAAGCGCCACGATCAGCAGCACGACGACAAAAAGAAAAGCGGATCTCACGCCCATTGCAGGCCTCCTTCGGAAAGATCGAACACATCTGGAACCCGCGCGCTTCGAGGCGCGCGGTGATCCGATGGTTTTACCTCAGCGAAGAGCCACGTTCGGCGCAAATGGCCGCATAAACGGCCATGTCCTACAGCACTAATGCACTGCTGGTCAGTTCGTCTGCGACAACTGCTCCAGGATCGCAGGGTTCTGCCGGCACATCACATCGCTGCGCGATATGAGTGCCGTCTTCACCTGCTCGCGTGCTCTTCGCACGCACCGGCCTGCGGCCGGATCCCGGATCAGTTCGTCTGCGACAACTGCTCCAGGATCGCAGGGTTCTGCCGGCACATCACATCGCTGCGCGATATGAGTGCCGTCTTCACCTGCTCGCGTGCTCTTCGCACGCACCGGCCTGCGGCCGGATCCCGGATCAGTTCGTCTGCGACAACTGCTCCAGGATCGCAGGGTTCTGCCGGCACATCACATCGCTGCGCGATATGAGTGCCGTCTTCACCTGCTCGCGTGCTCTTCGCACGCACCGGCCTGCGGCCGGATCCCGGATCAGTTCGTCTGCGACAACTGCTCCAGGATCGCAGGGTTCTCCAGCGTCGATGTGTCCTGCGTGATCGCCTCGCCCTTGGCGATGCTGCGCAGCAGGCGCCGCATGATCTTGCCGCTGCGGGTCTTGGGCAGGTTGTCGCCGAAGCGGATGTCCTTGGGCTTGGCGATCGGGCCGATTTCCTTGGCGACCCAGTTGCGCAGTTCGTTGGCGATCTGCTTGGCTTCCTCTCCGGTCGGGCGCGCGCGCTTGAGCACGACGAAGGCGCACACGGCCTCGCCGGTCACGTCGTCGGGGCGGCCCACCACGGCGGCTTCTGCCACCAGGTCGGTCTTGGCGACCAGCGCCGATTCGATCTCCATCGTGCCCAGGCGGTGGCCCGACACGTTCAGCACATCGTCGATGCGGCCGGTGATGCGGAAGTAGCCGCGGTCGGCGCTGCGCACCGCGCCATCGCCGGCGAGGTAGATCGTGCCGCCCATCTCCTCGGGGAAGTAGCTCTTCTTGAAGCGCTCGGGGTCGTTCCAGATCGTGCGGATCATCGAAGGCCAGGGCCGCTTGATGACCAGCATGCCGCCCGCGCCGTTGGGCAGGTCCTTGCCCGTCTCGTCGACGATGGCGGCCATGATGCCCGGCAGAGGCAGCGTGCACGAGCCCGGCACCAGCGGCGTGGCGCCCGGCAGCGGTGTGATGACGTGGCCGCCGGTCTCGGTCTGCCAGAAGGTGTCGACGATGGGGCAGCGCTCGCCGCCCACATTGCGGTGGTACCACATCCACGCTTCGGGATTGATCGGCTCGCCGACCGAGCCGAGGATGCGCAGGCTGGTGAGATCCCAGTTCTTCGGATGCACCTTCTCGTCACCGTCGGCCGCCTTGATGAGCGAGCGGATCGCGGTGGGCGCCGTGTAGAACACACTGACCTTGTGCTTCTCGATCATTTGCCAGAAGCGGCCCGCGTGCGGGAAGGTCGGGATGCCCTCGAACACCACCTGCGTGGCGCCGGCCGCGAGCGGGCCGTAGGCGACGTAGGTGTGGCCGGTGATCCAGCCGATGTCGGCGGTGCACCAGAACACGTCTTCGGGGCGGATGTCGAAGGTCCAGTCCATCGTGAGCTTCGCCCACAGCAGATAGCCTCCGGTGGCGTGCTGCACGCCCTTGGGCTTGCCGGTGGAGCCCGAGGTGTAGAGGATGAAGAGCGGATGCTCGGCGTTGACCGGCACGGGCGCGCATTCGGTGCCCTGCCCCTTCAGCGCCTCGGCGAATGTGATGTCGCGGCCCTCGACGCGGTTCCATGCGGTGGGCGTGCGCTCGTACACGAACACGGTCTTGATCGACTCGCAGCCGCCCAGCGCGATGCCGTCGTCCACGATGGCCTTCAGCGGCAGTTCCTTGCCGCCGCGCAGCTGGTAGTTGGCCGTGATGACCGCCACCGCGCCCGCGTCGATGATGCGCTCCTGCAGCGCCTTGGCAGAGAAGCCGCCGAACACCACGCTGTGGGTGGCGCCGATGCGCGCGCAGGCCTGCATGGCGACGACGCCCTCGACGGTCATCGGCATGTAGACGATGACGCGGTCGCCCTTCTTGATGCCGCGCGCCTTGAGCGCGTTGGCGAACTGGCTCACGCGGGCGAGCAACTCCTTGTAGCTGACCTTGGTGACGGTGCCATCGTCGGCCTCGAAGACGATGGCGGTCTTGTTCTCGACCGGGGTGCCGATGTGCCTGTCGAGGCAGTTGGCGCTGGCGTTGAGCTCGCCGTCGCCGAACCACTGGTAGAACGGCGCGTTCGATTCGTCGAGCGTCTTGGTGAAGGGCTTGGTCCAGTTCAGGTTGTCCTTCGCCAGGCGGGTCCAGAAACCCTCGAAGTCCTGCTCGGCTTCCTTGCACAGGGCCTCGTAGGCGGCCATGCCGGAAATGCGCGCGCCCTGCGTGGCGCGGGCGTCCGGCGGGAAGACGCGGTTCTCGACCAGGACGGATTCAATGTTCTTCGATGCGCTGCTGCTCATGCTCTTTGTCTCCAGGATGGGTGCGGCCGTAATGTCGGCGGGCCCACTTACGGGTCACTGACGGTTGCCATGTTAGAGCCTGTTCGATGGCCCTCTCGGGGTTATCACGAGTGCGTCACCGGGACGCCCCTAGAATTCCCGGTCCTCCACAACCGCACTGCAGATGTCTGCTCCCGACCCTTTCGACACCCGGAACCCGCCCGTACCGCGCCGTGGTTCGCCGCTTCGCCCCCTGCCCAAGCTGATCTTCGCGAGCCGCTGGCTGCAGCTGCCGCTGTACCTGGGCCTGATCGTGGCGCAGGCGGTGTACGTGGTGCACTTCCTGGTCGAGCTGCTGCACCTGGTGGAGGCCGCCTTCGGCTCCAAGGAGGCGCTGCAGGCGCTGATCACCAGCATCGGCTACAAGACCACGGCCCCCGTGGGCACGCTCAACGAGACGGTCATCATGCTCGTGGTGCTCGCGCTCATCGACGTGGTGATGATCTCCAACCTGCTCATCATGGTGATCGTTGGCGGCTACGAGACCTTTGTGAGCCGCATGGACCTCGAAGGCCACCGCGACCAGCCCGAGTGGCTGAGCCACGTGAACGCCTCGGTGCTCAAGGTGAAGCTGGCCACGGCCATCATCGGCATCAGTTCGATCCACCTGCTGAAGACCTTCATCAACGCCGACAACTACACCGACCGCGTGCTGATCGCGCAGACCGTGATCCACATCGCGTTCCTGTTCTCGGCGATGGCCATCGCCTACACCGACCGGTTGATGGCGCCCGCCCATCCGCCGGCAGACCCGCACTGACCTCTTCTAGCCCCGGCCCTGGCCTGCCTGCGATGCAATGTCCCAGGCGGGCGGGTCGGTGAAGCGCTCGGCAAGAAAGTCGAGCATCGTGCGCAGCGTGGCCGGCATGTGCTTGCGCGAGGCGTAGACCGCGTACATGCCCACCACCTGCGGCTCGAAATCGGGAAAGAGCGGCACCAGTTCCCCGCCATTCACCCGCTCCGCGGTCAGGTAGGTCGGCAGCATCGCGATGCCCGCGCCGGCGGCTGCCAGCGACATCAGACTGACCGCGTCGTTGGCCGACACGTTCCCATCGACTGCGACCGACACCGGCTCGCCGTCGCTCTTTCGCGTGAAGTTCCAGAGGCTGCGGCCGAAGTAGGAATGCGTGAGGCAGTTGCGCTGCGCCAGCTCGTCCACGCGCTGCGGATGCCCGTGCCGGGCCAGATAGACCGGCGAGGCGCACACCACGGAGCGGCAGGTCGTGAGCCGACGGGCGATGAGGTTGGGATCGATCTCGGCCGCCGTGCGGATCGCCAGGTCGATGCGCTCGTCGACGAGGTTCACGGTGCGGTCGAGCAGCACCAGGTCGACCATCACGGCCGGATAGAGCCGCACGTAATCCGCGATCGCATCGGCAAGCTGCGCCTGCGCGAACGATGTGCCGGTGGTGATTCGAAGCTGCCCGCGCGGTGCCTCGGCCGGATGGCGCACCGCGGCCTGCATGTCGCCGGTGAGCTCGAGAACCTGGCGGCAGCGCGGCAGCAGTTCCTCGCCGGCCGCCGTAAGGCTCAGGCGGCGCGTCGTGCGGTGCAGCAGGCGCGCGCCGGTCCATTGCTCCAGTTCGGCGACATAGCGCGTGACGACCGGGCGGGACATGTCGAGCTTGTCGGCAGCGGCCGAAAGACTGCCCGAATCGACCACGGTGACGAACACGCGCATTGCATTCAATCGATCCATTCGAACGATTTTAGGAATAAACAAGCGCGCAAATCGAGGTATTTCTTTCGAAACCAGAAACCTAAGATTCGCTTCATCCCAACCCGATCTATCGATCCTTCCGATCTTTCACAGGAGTCACCATGAGCCACATCGCCATCATCGGCGCCACCGGACGCGCCGGCAGCCAGCTTCTCGAAGAGGCCCTGCGCCGCGGCCATACCGTCACCGCCATCGCGCGCAAGGCCAGCGCCAAGCTGGCGGGCCGCGCCAACGTGAAGGCCATCGACCTCGACGTGCTCGACGGCGCTGCGCTGGAGAAGGCCCTGGCCGGCCACGACGCCGTGTTCAGCGCCGCGCATTTCGCCACCGTGCCGCCCGCGGCCATCATCGAGCCGACAAAGCGCGCCGGCGTGAAGCGCCTGCTGGTGGTCGGCGGCGCGGGCAGCCTGTTCGCGGCGCCCGGGCTGAAGGTCATCGACACGCCGAACTTCCCCGATGCGTACCGTGCCGAAGCGTCGGCCGGTGGCGTGTTCCTCGACACGCTGCGCAACGAGAAGGACCTGGACTGGACCTTCCTCTCGCCCTCCGCCGAGTTCGTCGAAGGCGAGCGCACCGGCAAGTTCCGCCTGGGCAAGGACGACCTGCTCGTGAGCGCCGAAGGCCGCAGCTGGATCAGCTTCGCGGACTACGCGATCGCGTTCATCGACGAGCTGGAAAAGCCCGCTCATTCCCGCCAGCGCTACACCATTGGATATTGAGCGGCAGGCAGCAAAAAAGGACCCTCGCGGGTCCTTTTTTGTTTGAGCCGGCCGAATCAACGCCCGGTCATGTTCTCCGGCACCACCCACTGGTCGAACTGCTCGGCCGTCAGGTGGCCCGATGCGATCGCCGCCTCGCGCAGGCTGGTGCCCTCCTTGTGCGCCTTCTTGGCGATGAAGGCGGCCTTGTCGTAGCCGATGTGGGTGTTGAGCGCCGTCACCAGCATCAGCGAACGCTGCACCAGCTCGGTGATGCGCTCGCGGTTGGGCTCGATGCCCACGGCGCAGTGGTCGTTGAAGCTCACCATACCGTCGGCCAGCAGGCGCACGCTCTGCAGGAAGTTGTGCGCAACCATCGGACGGAACACGTTCAGCTCGAAGTTGCCCGAGGCGCCGCCGATGTTGATGGCCACGTCGTTGCCGAACACCTGCGCGGCCAGCATCGTCACGGCCTCGCTCTGCGTCGGGTTGACCTTGCCCGGCATGATCGACGAGCCGGGTTCGTTCTCGGGAATGCTCAGTTCGCCGATGCCGCTGCGCGGGCCGCTGGCGAGCCAGCGCACGTCGTTGGCGATCTTGTTCATGCTGGCGGCCAGCGTCTTCAGCGCGCCGTGCGCATGCACCAGCGCATCGACGCTGGCCATGGCCTCGAACTTGTTGGGCGCGGTCACGAAAGGCAGGCCGGTGAGCTTCGCCAGCTCGGCCGCTACCTGCTGCGCATAGCCCTTGGGCGCGTTGAGACCGGTGCCGACGGCCGTACCGCCCAGCGCCAGTTCGCACAGGTGCGGCAGCGCGGCGCGCACATGCGCCTCGCCGTGCGCGAGCTGCGCCACGTAGCCCGAGAACTCCTGGCCCAGCGTGAGCGGCGTGGCGTCCTGCAGGTGGGTGCGGCCGATCTTCACGATGTCGGCGAAGTCCTTGGACTTCTGCTCCAGCGTGCCGCGCAGCTTGGCGATGGCCGGCAGCAGCTTGTGGGTGATGGCCTCGACGGCCGCCACGTGCATCGCCGTGGGGAACACGTCGTTGCTCGACTGGCTGCGGTTCACGTCGTCGTTGGGGTGAACGAGGCGGCCTTCGCCGCGCTCGCCGCCGAGGATCTCGCTGGCGCGGTTGGCCAGCACCTCGTTGACGTTCATGTTGGTCTGCGTGCCCGAGCCGGTCTGCCAGACCACCAGCGGAAACTCGCCCGGGTGCTTGCCGGCGATGACTTCGTCGGCCGCGGCCACGATGGCGTTCGTCTTCTTCTCGTCCTGCAGGCCCAGCGCGTGGTTGACCACGGCGGAAGCGCGCTTGACCTGGGCCAGCGCCTTGATGATCTCGCGCGGCTGCTGCTCGCCGGAGATGTCGAAGTTCTGCAGCGAGCGCTGGGTCTGCGCGCCCCACAGCTTGTCGGCCGGCACGTCGATCGGTCCGAAGGTATCGCGCTCGGCACGGGTCTTGGGGGAAGTCGTCATGAGAAAAAGCTCCGCAGGATCATGAAAAGTCGCGCCGCCTTCCGGCGCCTTCGCAGTATCGCCCCAATGAGAGTGGCTCTCATCTGACGTGGTCATTGCATCGCCTCCGACGGCGCCGCATCGCCTCCGAGGTTGACCGCATCATGTCGAAAAGTTATAATCGATAGCTTCTGACGACCAACAAGTCATGATGATGACGGCGTTGGTCAAGCCTTCACTACTCGCGGATCTCCGAATCCCGTCGCGGTGCAAGGTGCTCCCGCCGGGCCATGCCCGGCAAACCGGCCGGATCTTTCCGGCTCCATTGCCACGTCACGCTCTTCCAGTCGGCGCCCCTCGACCAGGCCCGTCGCGCTGCGAATGAAGCATCCGGCGGGCACTGGCTTCGTCGCCCTGTCGTCTTCAGTGCCTGCCGGCCGCCCATCGATGCGATGGGCCGGGACGTGGCTGCGCCGCTCCTTCGGGAACGGCCAACCCACAGTCAACCCTTCACCCAAGGAGAGCCCCGACGTATGGCCAAAGGAATTCTCATCGACCATGTCTTCAAGGTGTTCGGCGACGAGCCCGAACAAGCACTGGAGCTGGTCCGGCAAGGACTTTCGAAGAAGGAGATCCTGGCGCGCACCGGCCAGTCGATCGGCGTGTTCGACGCCACCTTCGAGATCCAGGCCGGAGAAATCTTCGTCATCATGGGCCTCTCGGGCTCGGGCAAGTCGACGCTGGTGCGCCTGCTGAACCGGCTGATCGAGCCGACCGCCGGGCGCATCGTGATCGACGGCGCCGACATCAACGAGCACTCCGACGCCCGCCTGCGCGCGCTGCGCCGCAAGGACATCAGCATGGTGTTCCAGTCGTTCGCGCTGATGCCGCACATGACGGTGCGCGAGAACACCGCCTTCGGCCTCGAACTCTCGGGCACCGGCAAGAAGGAGCGCCTCGCGCAGGCCGACAAGGCGCTCGCGCAGGTGGGCCTGGCGGGCTGGGGCGACAGCTACCCCGACGAGCTCTCCGGCGGCATGCAGCAGCGCGTGGGTCTGGCGCGCGCGCTGGCCTCCGATCCGTCGATCCTGCTGATGGACGAGGCCTTCTCGGCGCTGGATCCGATCATCCGCACCGAGATGCAGTCGGAGCTGCTGCGCCTGCAGCAGGAGCAGCGCCGCACCATCGTCTTCATCTCGCACGACCTCGACGAGGCGATGCGCATCGGCGACCGCATCGCGATCATGAAGGACGGCCAGGTGATCCAGGTCGGCACGCCCGATGAGATCCTGCGCAGCCCCGCCAACGACTACGTGCGCAGCTTCGTGCGCGGCGTGGACGCGGCGGCCGTGTTCAAGGCCGGCGACATCGCGCGCAAGCAGCTCACCGTGGTCTGCGAGCACCCTGAGCGCGGCGCGCGCGCGGCGCTCAAGCAGCTGGAAGACCAGGACCGCGACTTCGCCTACGTCACCAGCCCGAACAGGCGCTACCTGGGCACCGTGTCGGCCGACACGCTGCGCGCCGCGCTCGACGGCCATTCCGGCCCTCTGGGCCTGCGCCACGCGTTCCTGAACGACCTCGGCACGATCGACGCCGATGCGCCCGTGGCCGGCCTCTTCGGCCAGGTGGCCCAGGCGCCGTGCGCGATGCCGGTGGTGGCGGCCGACGGCCGCTTCTGCGGCGCGATCAGCAAGACGACGCTGCTGAAGTTCCTCGACCGCGACACGCCGCCCATCGACCCGGCACACCAGCCGCAGCAACCCGTGGCCGCCGTTGTCTCAGCCAACGCCGCCTGAACGAACTCGAAGGAACAACAGATGAACGACACCGCACTGCCCTCCGAACTCGCGCCGATGAACGACGCATCGACCGCGCTCGCGACGCCCACGCCGATCGACCCGTGGGAAGCCCTGTCGGCCGCGCCCGACGGCTCCGCAACCAGCGCCTGGCTCGACGCCCCCGCGCCGCTCGATGGTGCCCATCAGCTCGCCGGCAACGCCGATGCCGCCGGCGGCCTGCAGCTGCACCGCCTGTGGGATGGCTCGCTGCCCGTCGAATCCTGGATCAACAGCGGCCTGGGCTGGGTGGTCGAGCACTTCCGCCCCTTCTTCCAGACCGTGCGCCTGCCCATCGACGGCACGCTGAACTGGATCCAGGGGCTGCTCACCGGCCTGCCCACGCTGGCGATGATCGCGCTCATCGGCCTGCTGGCCTGGCAGTTCGCCGGCCGCGCGCTGGCCATCGGCACCACGGTGGCGCTGCTGCTGGTGGCCATGCTGGGCATCTGGCCCGAGGCGATGGTGACGCTGTCGCTGGTGCTGACCTCGCTGGTGTTCTGCATGGCCGTGGGCCTGCCACTGGGCGTGCTGCTGGCCAGCAGCGACCGCGCGCAGCGCGTGATGCGCCCGGTGCTCGACGCGATGCAGACCACGCCGGCATTCGTGTACCTGGTGCCGGTCGTGATGCTGTTCGGCATCGGCAACGTGCCGGGCGTGATCGTGACCATCGTCTTCGCGCTGGCGCCGCTGGTGCGCCTGACCAACCTCGGCCTGCGCCAGGTGCGCCCCGACCTGATCGAGGCCGCGCGCGCCTACGGCGCCTCGCCTTGGCAGATGCTGGTGAAGGTGCAGCTGCCGCTGGCCATGCCGTCGATCATGGCGGGCATCAACCAGGCGCTGATGCTGTCGCTGTCGATGGTGGTCATCGCCTCGATGATCGCCGTGGGCGGCCTCGGCCAGATGGTGCTGCGCGGCATCGGCCGGCTCGACATGGGCCTGGCGACCGTGGGCGGCCTGGGCATCGTGCTGCTGGCGATCTCGCTGGACCGCCTGACGCAGGCCATGGGCAAGTCGCGCCGCAGCGCCGGCCGCCGCTGGTGGCACACCGGCCCGGTGGGCCTTGCGCTGCGGATGCTGCAGCGTGCTGTGGCACCGGGCCGCTCGAACGCCGAGCCCGCGCCCGCTCTTTCGGCCCAGGCGCAATGAACGGAGGAACCCGCCACATGAACGAGAAGACCAGATTCATCGCACGCGGCCTGCTGGCCCTGGCCTTCGTGGCCAGCGGCATGGCGGCGCAAGCCGCCAACGATCTGCCCGGCAAGGGCGTCACCGTGCAGCCGCTGAAGAGCTCGCTCGCCGAGGAAGCCTTCCAGACGTTGCTGGTGATGCGCGCGCTCGAGAAGCTCGGCTACACCGTGGAGCCCATGAAGGACCTGGAGCCCGCCACCGAGCACCTGGCCATCGCCAACGGCGACGCCACCTTCATGGCCCACCACTGGAGCCTGCTGCACGCCGACTTCTACAGGAACAGCGGCGGCGACGCCAAGCTGTGGCGCAAGGGCGTGTATTCCGAAGGCGCGGTGCAGGGCTACCTGATCGACCGCAAGACGGCCGAGCAGTACGGCATCACGAACATCGCGCAGCTGAAGGATCCGGCCATCGCGAAGCTGTTCGACATCGACGGCGACGGCAAGGCCGATCTCACGGGCTGCAACCCCGGCTGGGGCTGCGAGCTCGCCATCGAGAACCACCTCACGGCCTACCAGCTGCGCGACACAGTCAGCCACCGGCAAGGCAGCTACGCCGCGCTGATGGCCGACACCATCGCGCGATTCAGGCAGGACAAGCCGGTGCTCTACTACACGTGGACGCCGTACTGGGTCAGCGCCGTGCTGCGTCCCGGCAAGGACGTGGTGTGGCTGCAGGTGCCGTTCTCGTCCTCGCAAGGCGACGGCGGCAACGTCGACACGCAGCTGCCCAACGGCAGGAACTACGGCTTCCAGGCCAACGATGAGCGGATCGTCGCCAACCACGCCTTCGTCGAGAAGAACCCGGCCGCCGCGAAGCTGTTCGAGGTGATGAAGCTGCCGATCGGCGACATCAACGCCCAGAACCTGCGCATGAGCCAGGGCGCCAACTCCCAGCAGGACGTGGAGCGCCACGCCGACGGGTGGATCCGGGCGCACCGGCAGCTCTTCGACGGCTGGGTGGAGCAGGCCCGGGAAGCGGCACGGTAAGCGGGGCAGGCGCGGCGGCTGAGATAATCGGGGGGCGTTTCACATTCCTAAAAAGCCCCCCACCATGACGACCACGATCCAGCAGGCCGACCTGATCGAATCGATCAGCGCCGCGCTGCAGTACATCAGCTACTACCACCCCGCCGACTACATCGCCCACCTGGCCCGCGCCTACGAGCGCGAGCAGAGCCCCGCTGCCAAGGACGCGATCGCGCAGATCCTGACCAACAGCAAGATGAGCGCGACCGGCCAGCGCCCGATCTGCCAGGACACCGGCATCGTCAACGTGTTCCTCAAGGTGGGCATGGACGTGCGCTGGGGCGGCTTCACCGGCAGCCTGGACGACGCCATCAACGAAGGCGTGCGCCGCGGCTACAACCACCCCGACAACACGCTGCGCGCCTCGGTCGTGGCCGACCCGCAGTTCGACCGCAAGAACACCAGGGACAACACGCCCGCGGTGATCTTCACGGAGATCGTGCCGGGCGACAAACTTGAAGTCACCGTGGCCGCCAAGGGCGGCGGCAGCGAGAACAAGAGCAAGCTGGTCATGCTGAACCCCGGCGACAGCGTGGTCGACTGGGTGCTGAAGACCGTGCCCACCATGGGCGCCGGCTGGTGCCCGCCGGGCATGCTGGGCATCGGCATCGGCGGCACGGCCGAGAAGGCGGCGCTGATGGCCAAGGAAAGCCTGATGGACGACCTCGACATGCACGAGCTGCTGGCCAAGAAGAACTCCGGCGCCGAACTGAGCAAGGTCGAGGCGCTGCGCGTCGAGCTGTACGAGAAGGTGAATGCGCTGGGCATCGGCGCACAGGGCCTGGGCGGCCTGGCCACCGTGCTGGACGTCAAGATCCAGATGTACCCCACGCACGCGGCGAGCAAGCCCGTGGCGATGATCCCCAACTGCGCGGCCACGCGCCACGCGCACTTCACGATGGACGGCAGCGGCCCGGTCTACCTCGAGGCGCCCTCGCTCGACCTTTGGCCCGAGGTGAACTGGGCTCCCGACGAGAAGAAGAGCAAGCGCGTCGACCTCGACAAGCTCACCCCCGCCGAAGTGGCGAGCTGGAAGCCGGGCGACACGCTGCTGCTCAACGGCAAGATGCTCACCGGCCGCGACGCCGCGCACAAGCGCATCCAGGGCATGCTGGCCAAGGGCGAGAAGCTGCCGGTGGATTTCACCAACCGCGTCATCTACTACGTCGGCCCGGTCGATCCGGTGAAGGACGAGGCCGTCGGCCCCGCAGGCCCGACCACCGCCACCCGCATGGACGGCTTCACCGAGATGATGCTGGCGCAGACGGGCCTGATCGCCATGATCGGCAAGGCCGAGCGCGGCCCTGTCGCCATCGAGGCCATCAAGAAGCACAAGAGCGCCTACCTCATGGCCGTGGGCGGCGCCGCCTACCTGGTCAGCAAGGCCATCAAGACCGCCAAGGTGGTGGGCTTCGAGGACCTGGGCATGGAAGCCATCTATGAATTCGACGTGGTCGACATGCCCGTGACGGTGGCGGTCGACGCCGGCGGCACCAGCGCGCACATCACCGGCCCGGCCGAGTGGCAGAAGCGCATCGCCACGGGCGAGTTCAAGACCATCATGATGGAAGAAGCTTGAACAACGTAGGCGTCTTCGACAGCGGCGTGGGCGGGCTCAGCGTGCTGGCCGCGCTGAGGGCCGAACTCCCGCACGAGAACTTCGTCTACTTCGCCGACACGGCCTATGCGCCCTACGGCGAACGCGGAGACGCCTACGTGATCGAGCGCTCGCGCGCGGTGGTCGAACACCTGCTGCGCGAGCACGGAATCAAGGCGCTGGTGGTGGCCTGCAACACGGCCACCACCGCCGCCATCCACCTGCTTCGGGCCGATCACCCCGACCTGCCGATCGTCGGGCTGGAGCCCGGCCTCAAGCCTGCCGTGGCTTCGAGCCGCACGGGGCACATCTCGGTGCTGGCCACGCGGGGCACCCTGGCCAGCGCCAAGTACGCGAACCTGCGCGCTTCCTTCGCGGGATCGGCCGACGTCCGGCCCGTGCCCTGCGACGGCCTAGTGAAGGCGATCGAGGGCTTCGACTCGGACGGCATCGCGGCGCTGAGCGAGCGCTACATGGCCGAGGCCGGCCCCTTCGGCGACGGGCCCGGCGAGGTCGACACGGTGGTGCTCGGCTGCACCCACTATCCGCTGGTGAAGGAAGAACTGGGCAAGCATGCGCCGGCGACGCTGCGCTTCATCGACACGGGGGTGCCGGTCGCGCAGCAGACGCGGCGCCTGCTCGCATCGGCGGGGCGGCTCGCCGATGGCACCGGAGCCGCTGGCAACCTCCTGCTGCAGAGCAGCGGCGATGTCGCCGTGCTCGAAGCCGCGGCCGCCAGGTGGCTCGGGCTTTCGGCAACCGCCACAGCCTGAACCGAGCCATGCGCCTGCCGCTGCTGCGCCACGCCGCCCTCTTCTTCCTGGGCCTTGCGGCCGCCGGCCTGAGCCACGCGGCCTGCGAAAGCGGCCTTGCCGAGCGCATGCATGCAAAGCTGCACCCCCACCGCCAGCTCGACGAGCGGCTCGCGGCCTGCAAGGTGTGGCCGGCCTTTCCGGGGCGCAGCATCGTGGTGCTGCCGATGCCGCGCGAAACCACCGACCGGGGCGCCAAGGTCTTCGATCTCGAGATCCTGCTGATCCAGCGCCCCGACAACGGCAACACCGACCGCGACACCGTCATCGGCCGGCTGCTGCAGCCCGAGGCGCTCGACGAGGACGCCACCACGTCGATCCAGGACATCCGCATCGACACCTCGCGCTATGTGCTGTCTTCGGAGGCGCGCGCCTTCGGCCTGCGCGTGCGCTACAGGGGCAGCAACGGGCCCGGCAGCCCGCTGGCGAGCGAAACGGTGCGGCTGTACGTGCACCACGGCAAGCAGCTGCGCCAGGTGCTGCAGGAGATCGAACTCGACCACGACCACGGCGGATGGGATTCGACCTGCACCGGGCACTTCGAGAAGCTGCGCACCATGCTCTCGGTCGGCAAGGGCAGCAGCAACGGCCTCGCCGACCTGCAGTTGTCGCGCACGCTGCTGCAAAGCCGCGCACAGGAGCAGGAAGACCAGGGCTGCGTCGAGAAGTCCCTGCCTCCGAAATTCAACACCATCACGCTGCGCTACGACGGCGAGCGCTTCAAGGTGCCCAAGTCGCTCCAGCAGCAAGTCCCCTGACGGGAACCTGATTCGAGCCCGCTTTTTCACCGGGCCGTCACACAAAAGTACCAGCATGCGCGGTTTGTCAAAAAGTATTGCCGCGCACAATGAACTATCTTCCCCAAGCCCGCATTCCCTTCAAGCCCCTGATGCTCGCCGGTGCGCTCGCGCTGGCACTGAGTGCCTGCGGAGGCGGCGGTGGCGGCTCCGGTCCGATCGGCCTCCTTCCGCCCGCGAGCACCACGCCGCCGGCCACGCAGCCGCCGGCACAACCGCCCGCAGCGCAGCCTGAGCCCGACCAGCTCGTCTCCAAGGCGCGATTCACGCCCAATGCAGGCACCACCGAAGGTTCTTCCGACGCATCGACCGCCCTCGCCCTGCCCGGCAACTTCATGATCGTGGCGGACGACGAGTCGAACGTGCTGCGCGTCTACCCGCGCGGCGGCGGCGCCGCGGTGAAGGAATGGAGCTACGAGCTCGAAGGCCCCAAGCTCACCAAGGAGCTCGATCTTGAGGCCGGCACCCGCGTCGGCGACACGCTGTACTTCACCGGCTCCAACAGCAACAAGAAGGACGGCGCCGATGCGGCGGCCGACCGCTCGCACCTGTTCGCGGTCAAGGTCACCGGCACGGGTGCCGACACCGCATTCAGCTATGTCGGCCAGTTCTCGCTGCTTGAAGCGCAGCTCGTCGCCTGGGACTCCGGCAACGCGCACGGCCTCGGCGCGAACCGCTTCGGCTTTGCGGTGTCGGCCGCGGCGGGCATCGTGCCCGAGCGCGTCGACGGCTTCTCCATCGAAGGCATGACCAGCTCGCCGGGCGACACCGCGCTGTGGCTCGGCTTCCGCGCGCCGCAGACGGGCACCACGGTGCGCTCCAAGGCGCTGATCGTGCCGGTGCAGAACTACGCCGCGCTGGTCGCGGGCACCGCTACGCAGGCCACCTTCGGCGCACCCATCGAGCTCGAACTGGGCGGCCGCGGAATCCGCTCGATCGACAAGGGCACCGACGGCAACTACCTGATCGTCGCCGGCCCCGCGGGTGCCGCAAGCCCGGACGTGGATCGCAACTTTGCGCTCTTCGCGTGGGACGGCAACCCGAACAGCGCGCCGGTCGAGCTGTCGAACAACCTCGATGCACTGGCCAAGGACACCGGCGGCAGCTTCGAATCCGCAGTCGAGGTGCCGGGCCCTGTGAAGCCCGGCACGGAAGTCCAGCTGCTGCTGGACAACGGCGACACCAAGTGGGACGGCAGCACCGCCTCGAAGGACCTGCCTCCCGGCGACCAGAAGTTCGACGGCTTCGTGGTGCGCCTGGGCTCGCCGCTGGTGGACACCACCGCGCCGAAGCTGAAAAAGGCATCGTTGGCCGGCCTCGTGGGCGTGAATCTCGACGCCTCGATCGCGCTGTCGTTCAACGAAGCCGTGCGCCTGGGCTCGGGCAGCATCGTTCTGCACAAGGCCGACGGCAGCGTGGTCGAGACCTTCCACGCCAACAGCCCGACCAGCCGCCTGCAGGTGGCCTTCAACAAGCTGAAGCTGGTGCCGACGGCGCCGCTGGCGGCCAGCAGCGGCTACTACGTCACCATCGACGCCAACGCGATCACCGATCCCGCCGGCAACGCCTTCGCCGGCATCAGCGACGCGACGCAGCTGAGCTTCACCACGACCGACGGCGCCACGGCGCTCGCCGCCGGCGACCTGCTCTTCATGGCCGCCAACGCCGAGGCGCCCGACGCTTACGCCTTCGTGCTGCTGAAGGCGGTGAACGGCGGCACGAAGGTGCTCTTCACCGACCGCGACCGCAAATCAGGCACGAACGAGTTCACCGGCATCACCAACGAGACGGCCTTCTTCTGGACCGCCGACCGCAACCTGCCGGCCGGCACCATCGTGACCATCCAGACCGACGTGACGGGCAATCCGGTCGCGGACAAGGGCTTCACGCTCGGGTCGCCGGGCGGCATCGGCAAGTCGGAGACCGTCTATGCCATCTCGGGAGGCAGCATCGCCGGCCTGGGCGACGGCGTGGCCGGGCAAATCACCGCCGTCGGCGACTACCTCGCGACCATCACGCTGGGTGGCACCGCCGGCACCATTCCCGATGCAGTCACGACGGCCGGCACCGCCTTCAGCTTTACGGCGAGCCCCGCCAACCAGACCAACGCGATCTACACCGGCTCGCTGGACCGTTCGGACCTGGCGGCCTTCGCGGCCCGCGTGAAGAACCCGGCGAACTGGACGGTGCGCTACGCACCGGAAGTCGGCTGGCCGCTGACCAACCGCAGCCTGTTCGGCGACAAGCTGCCCTGATTGCCGGCCGTCAGGAGGAGGCGCGCAGCGCGGCCTGGCGGCCGCGCTGCATGTCGATAGGGAGCAGCAGCAACAGCCCCGCCACGAACAGCACCGTGGTCGAAAGAATCGCGATTCGCTGGTTGCCGCCGGTCATCCAGGTGATGGCGCCGAAGCTCAGCGGACCGACGATGCTCGCCAGCCGCGTGGCGAAGGTCCACAGCCCGAAGAACTCGGCGAGCTGCTTCGGCGGCGCCAGGTAGCCCGTCATCGCGCGGCCGGCCGACTGGCTCGATCCCATGGCCAGCCCCGCGATGGTCGCGGCCCACCAGAAGCCGCCCTTGGTGGTGACCAGCGCTGCGATCACGCAGACAGCGATCCACGCGACGAGCGTGCCGGCCAGCGAGACCTTGTGGCCGATGCGGTCCTGCACATAGCCGAAGCCGAAGGCACCGAGTGAAGCCGCGATGTTGAGCACGAAGATCAGCACCATGGTCTCGCTTGCCACGAAGCCGATCACCTGCTCCGCGTAGATGGCGGCAAGCGTGATGGCCACCGCCACGCCGCCCTGGTAGCAGACGGTGCAGGCCAGCAGCCACATGAAGTCGCGATACGCGCGCGCCTGACGGTAGGTGGCGAGCAGCTGCTGCCAGGCGCCCTGCTCGTTGCCGGCGGCGCGGGGCTGTGCGCGCTCGGGCAGCAGTGCGAAGGTGGCGCATGCGGCGAAGCCATAGATGGCTGCAGTGATCAGCATCGTGACCGGCACGAAGTGCGCCGCCGGCAGCCCCTTGGATTGGGACCACAAAACGTAAGCCAGACAGATGCCCAGCGCCAGCATGCCGCCCACATAGCCAAAGGCCCAGCCCCATCCGCTCACCTTGCCCATGCCTTCGGCCGTCGCCAGCTCGGGCAGGAAGGCACCCGTGAGGGACTCGCCGTAGGAATAGAAGGCGTTGGAGACGATGATCAGCGCCATCGCGAGCGCGACGCCGCCGGTGCCGGAGAAGCTGGGCGTGACGGCGAGCGCAGCCGTCGCGAAGACGCAGCCCAGGGTCGCGAGAACCAGCACGCGCTTTTTTGCCGCGCGCATGTCGGCCCATGCGCCAATGGCGGGCATCGTGAGCATCACGATGGCATAGGAGGTACTGAGCGCCGCCGTCCACGCGAAGGCGGCCCATGGTGCGCCTTTGGCGATGCCGCCCACGAAGTAGGCGGCGAACACAGCCGTGATGACGACGGTGGTGTAGCCCGAGTTGGCGAAGTCGTACATCGCCCAGCCGAACACCTCGCGCTTGCGCACGCCCGGCTGCAGCGCGGAGGCGGGGAACAGGGCCATGCGCGGGCTGCGGCGAGCGGTGCCGGGAGCCAGTCAGGCAGTCAGTGCAGGTGGCGCGGACGGCGGCCGCCGCCGTGGCCACCACCGCTGCCCCCGCTGCCCGGTCCACCGGTGCCGCGCGGGCGCTTTCCAATTTCGAGCGAGTTCACGAGCGCGTCGAAACGGTCGCTGAAGAGGCGATCGATTTCGGCGACCACACCACCCAGCTCGGAGCCGTCGAAGTGGCGTTCCATGAGGTTGACGACGTCTTCGACGAGCAGGTCGCGCTGCACCTGCATGATGGCGGCCGGATTGGGGCCGACGAAGAGCATCAGAAAGTCGTCGCGCGACTCCTCTTCGGGGTCGCCCTCTTCCTCGTCGAAGTCGGTGTCGTAGAAGGTGACCTCGATGGCCGCGCCGCGCTCGGAGAGCTCGTTCAGGCCCATGCACATCTCGTCGAGCGCCTGGCGGAAGTCTTCATCGCCGGCCACGGTCCAGCACATCTGGAGCATGTGGTCCTTCTGCTCGTAGCGGATGCCGGGTTCTTCTTCGTAGGAGCTGGTGGCGCCATCGGCCAGCGACTTGGCACCGGCGTATTTCCACAGCGGCTTGAGCGCCTCCTGGATCTGTTCGAAGGTGACGTCCGAACGCAGCGGCACGTCACCGTGCACATGAATTTCAAATGGAGCGTTGTAGCGAGGCATCTGATGCTCCCTTGTAAGTTGGTACCCGGAACGGGGGTCGAACCCGTATGCCCCGATTAAGGAAGCGGCGGATTTTAAGTCTGTCACGGGTGTTGTCGTTCTGGTGCCCCGAACCGGTCTCGAACCGGTAAGTCCTTGTCGGACGAGGGATTTTAAGTCCCTTGCGTATACCAATTTCGCCATCGGGGCACTGGGTAATCGACCCATTTTGCCACCCCTGTGTCACCCGCTTGGCACACCACGGGCGGAAATGACACAGCTTTTCGCCCTGACCTGACCTGTGCCCCTTCGGACCTGACACACCCGGCACAGCGATTTACCCACCCATTAGGGGGACACCTAAAGATTCCCTCAAGGTGAATCCCTAGAGATTCTTCATAACTATTCCTCCTAAAGAGGTTCATCTCTATGAACCCTTAGGAGTTCCTTCTGGAGTCCTGAAATGAACCCGACCGTGAACCCGGCTGACTTCGCTCGCCCTGAAACTCTCGAATCCGAGATGATTGCCCGCCAGTGGCAACTCGAAGAGGACATGTCACAGCGTGGCGCGGAGACTTTCCAGCGCAACACCAACAACGCCCGGATCGCTGGCCGCGAGGATCAGACCAGCTACGGTGCCACCCTGATGACACACCGTGTGGATGCCGTGGCCGCAGGCGTCAAGGCGTTCATGGACGAAGCCGCCTCCGGCAAGGCCGGGCGCCGCCACCTGGCTGTCCGCATGCTGGCCGGGATGGCACCCGAAACAGTCGCCTTCCTGACCCTTCGAGGCGTGGTCTCGAACCTGACGGCGCCGCGCACCTACCAGCACATGACCACCGTAATTGGGGGCCTGATCGAGGACGAGATTCGGTTATCGGCCGTCCGTGCCGCCGAGTCCAAGAAGTTCCGGCAGATCATGGAAGGGGTCAACAAGCGGGTTGGCTACGACTACAAGCGCATCTACGCCCTCCGCGCCACGAAGGAGTTATCCGAGCACACCCCCTGGACCCGCATCGAGCGCCTCCAAGTGGGCGCCAAGCTGCTGGACATCCTGATCGCCACCACGGGCATCGTTGAGGCCCAACACCAGAAGGAAGGCAAGAACAAGCCGGTCATCTACGTGGTGCCCACCGAGGACACCCTGGCGTGGATCGACCGGCGCAACGCCGCAACCGCCCTCCTGCGCCCCCACTTCGAGCCCATGGTGGTTCCCCCGAGGGAGTGGACCGGGGCCTACGGTGGCGGCTATCTCTCCTCGCACATCCCGCCCCTGCCCATGGTCAAGGTGCGGAACAAAACCTACTTGGCGGAGCTGGAGTCGGCCGACCTCACCGTCCCGCTCGCCGCCATCAACGCCATCCAAAACACTGCCTGGCAGATCAACCCGGAGGTCCTCGCCGTGATGAACAAGCTGTGGGACGAATCCAGCACCCTCGCCAACCTGCCCCCTCGGGACGGGATCGAGATGCCTGCCAAGCCGGGTGACATCGAGACCAATGAAGCCGCCCGCCGCGAGTGGCGCATCAAGGCAACGAAGGTCCGCCAACGAAACATGAGTTCCAAGGGGTCCCGGATCGCCATCAACATGACCCTCGGCTGTGCCAACCGCTACAAGGAGTTCGAGCGCATCTACTTCCCCTGCCAGTTCGACTTCCGGGGCCGGGTGTACAGCGTGACGACCCTCTCTCCGCAGGGCTCGGACACCACCAAGGCCCTCCTCCGGTTCGCCGAGGGGAAGCCGTTGGGGGAGCACGGCGCCACCTGGCTCGCCTACCAAGGCGCCAACCTCGCGGGGAACGATAAGGTTTCCCTGGAGGAGCGGGTTCAGTGGGTCCTCGACAACGAGGACGAAATCATCGCCTCCGCGACCGACCCACACGCGCACCTCGGGTGGTGCACGGAGATTGGGGGGGTGGAAATCGACAGTCCGTGGCAGTTCCTGGCCTTCTGCTACGAGTGGAAGGGCTACCGCGAACAGGGGGAGGCGTTCGTCTCCCGCATCCCGGTGGCGATGGACGGATCGTGCTCTGGTATCCAGCACTTCAGCGCCATGTTGCGTGACCCCAAGGGCGGCGCTGCGGTGAACCTCGTTCCGGCTGACAAGCCACAGGACGTTTACGCCATCGTCGCGGAAATCGTCAAGCAGTACCTCGCGGAGGCCGTGAAGAACGGCACCGAGGATGCCTTGGCGCATACCGACGAGGGCCGCGCCTACGTCCGAGAGGGGACCAAGACGTTCGCCAAGCAGTGGATCGAATTCGGGGTCACCCGCAAGGTCACGAAGCGCTCGGTGATGACCCTGGCCTACGGCTCGAAGGAGTACGGGTTCCGGCAGCAGCTCATGGAGGACATCGTGAAGCCTGCGATGGATGACGCCACCGCCCATGACGGCACGGTGGACCGCCACGCCTTCCCCTTCACCGATGACGGCTACAACGCGGCGGGCTTCATGGCGAAAGCCATCTGGAACGCCGTTTCGGTCACCCTCGTGGCCGCTGTGGGCGCCATGAAGTGGTTACAGGAGGCAGCATCCTTAGCCGCCAGCGAAAACCTTCCGGTCCGCTGGACGACACCTGTGGGGTTCCCCGTCATGCAGGAATACAAGGACACCAAGGCGAACCGCGTGGACACCATCCTCGCAGGCAAGCTGGTGCGAGCCACGATGTACACCGAGAAGCCCGAGCTGAGCACCGCGAAGATGGCGAGCGCGATCAGCCCCAGCTTCGTCCACTCGTGCGACGCCGCCCACCTGATGCTCACGGTTGCCCGTGGGACCCAGGCGGGGATTCACAACTACGCCATGGTCCACGACAGCTTCGGCACTCTCGCGGCTGACATGGAGGTGTTCTTCCCGGTGGTCCGAGAGGCGTTCGTGGAGATTTACACGGAGGTCAACGTGCTTGAGTCCTTCCGGGACGAAATCAACCTGATCCTCAGCCCCACCGCCCGTGACAAGCTCAAACCACTACCTGCAACCGGCACCTTGGACGTGGCTCTCGTGAAGGAGAGCCGCTATTGCTTTGCCTAATTCATCTCGATTTCGAGACCATCTCGGCAATTAACCCACCCATTAGGTGACCCCTACCGGGTTGCCGTTCCGCCCTCTTTCCGAGGGCTTTCAACCTCACAGGAAAACTCATGTTCGCTGGCATCCGCAAGTCTTTCGCAGTCCTCATCGCTGGCCTCGCCGCCGCCTTCCGTGGGACGCCCATCCCGGAACTCGCTCCGGCTCCGTTGCCGATCACGCTCCGCCCCGAGGCTGTGCAGATCACCGGCCAGGTCCGCCATCGCATCCCGAACAGCAACCGTGATGCCCGCCGCAAGGCTGGTCTGCCACACGGCACCTCGGGCGCCAAGCTGATTCGCCGCGCCGCCGAACGTCGCCTGACCCTGCGCGGCCAGGACGTTGCCACCTACGCAGCCTGAGGAGAACGCAATGGCATTCGACTACAGCGTCCCCAGCATCGACAACCCGCCCACCTTCCCGGTGGCCCACGAGGTTCGCTCTCCGTTGGACCGAGCAATCGGCCAGTGGGAAGCCGGTAACCGCATCCCGCTCGACCTCGCCGTGGAACTGATGGAGGAAGGCTACGACCTCCCCACTCTCAAGGCACAGCACCTCGGAGGTCTGCAATGAGCGTGCGCACCCTCCCCAAGGAAATACAGCACCTCTGGAACAGCGCTCCCGTGGTGACCTCGACCATGGAAGTGGCGAACGAAATGCGTGCGCTCAGCCGGGTGCCCATTTCCTACGTGAAAGACCAAGCGGCAAGGCGCCTCACAGGGCTAATCGCTGAAGTAGCGGATTTTCACGAGGAGCCGGAGCGCGACCACGGATTCCGTGGCGACTCCACTCGCTACACGATGAAGGTCATCGCGATGAAACCCGCCGAACTGGCGGTGCTGCTCGCCCGCGCTTACGAAATCGGCGCACGCGCCTGACCCTCTCCCCTCCCTCACGCCCCCGCAAGGTTCGCCTTCGGGGGCGTTCGCATTTCTACACATGGCAAACGACAAGAAATCCAACCCCTCCTTCATCTCGCCCCGTGGTGTGTTCGTCTACCCGGCCCTCAACAAACCCGACTTCGGCACGAAGGACTATCCGAAGCCGGACGGTGAATACAAGGTCACCCTGCGTGTGCCCGAATCGGTCGCCGAGGCATGGCGTAACGGCCCCCTGAAGGCCATCATCGAACAGGCCCGCGAGGAAGCCGATGCCGCGTGGGCAAAGCTGCCCGTGGCGACCCGCAAAAAGCTCAAGGAAATGACCTGGAACGAGGTCGGCACCGACGAGTACGACAAGGAAACCGAGGAGCCCACCGGCTTCGTCCTGTTCAAGTTCGCCATGAAGGCCAGCGGCATCCGCAAGAAGGACAACTCGCCGTGGTCGCAGAAGCCAACCATCTTCGACAGCAAGGGCGTGACCCTGGCGAAGCCCCCGCAGATTTGGGGCGGCTCCGAAGGCAAGGTGTCGGTGGAAGCCTCGGCCTACTTCATCCCCGGCACGGGCGCCGCTGGCGTCTCGCTGCGGCTCAAGGCAGTGCAACTGCTGAAGCTGGTCTCGGGCGGCCAGAAGGATGCCGCAGGCTACGGCTTCGCGGCTGAAGAAGACGGCTTCGACTCCAGCGAGTACAGCGCTCCAGAAGGCGAAGACGCCCCGGCCGATGGCGCTGCCGCTCCCGCAGATGGTGGTCAGGAGGAGTTCTAAGGCCCCGACCCGCAGCCGCAATGTGCTGACCTACCGCTCCGGTCTGGAGGAAAAGGTAGCAAAGCAGATCGCGGATGCGGGTATCGAGGTGGTGTACGAGGACAAAAAAGAAGTCATCCCGTACATCACCCCGGCCGAGCCCCACAAATACACCCCAGACTTCAAGCTGCCCAACGGGATCATCGTTGAGACCAAGGGCATCTTCGACGCGGCCGACCGCAAGAAGCACCTCCTCGTGCGCGAACAGCATCCGAGCAAGGACATCCGGTTCGTCTTCAGCAATTCCAAGGCGAAGCTCTACAAGGGCTCGCCCACGACCTATGCCGCCTGGTGCATCAAGAACGGCTTCGAGTACGCCGACAAGCTGATCCCCGCCGCATGGTTCAACGAGTAACCCATGGCAACGTACAAGAGTCGGGACAAGACCGACTACATCGCAATTCACTGCTCGGC
Source organism: Variovorax sp. V15 (assembly GCF_041154425.1). Taxonomy (NCBI): domain Bacteria; kingdom Pseudomonadati; phylum Pseudomonadota; class Betaproteobacteria; order Burkholderiales; family Comamonadaceae; genus Variovorax; species Variovorax sp. V15. The sequence continues at coordinate 2,927,863 of NZ_AP028659.1, read as the reverse complement.
CACGAAGCCGAGTCAGAACATCGGCGCCGCCGACATCGACCGCTGGCATCGCGCCAAGGGATGGAACGGCATCGGCTACCACTTCGTCATCAAGCGAGACGGCACCATCGAGAAGGGCCGCCCGCAGGACGCCGTGGGTGCCCATGTGGAGAACTGGAACGCAGTCTCCGTGGGCATCTGCATGGTCGGCGGGGTCTCCGAGGCCAACGTCAACAAGGCCGAAGACAACTTCACTCCGGACCAGTACGTCTCGCTCCTGGCAGTCGTCAAGCAGCTCACGAAGGACTACCCGAAGGCCACGGTGCAGGGTCACCGCGACTTCCCCAAGGTAGCCAAGGACTGCCCGAGCTTCGACGCGAAGGCATGGTGGGCCAAGCTGGCATGAGCGTGAGCGTTGACCGCGAGGTGGAGTACCACGGCGCCGAGTTCGTGAGCCAGGGAAACACCCTCTCCGCAGTTCAAGCGGCCTACAACAAGGCCATTCTCAACGTCGCCCGCGACGACCGCACACCAGTTCAACTGGAGGTGGTCATCCGGGTGTCCCCGAAGGAAACCCAATGAAAGACATCATCGGCACGCCCCTAGCAGTGGGTGACAGTGTCGCCACGGACGTGACCTACCGCCGCTCCTCGCGCCTTCGCGTGGGCATCATCACGGCAGCGGAAGGCGACTACATCAAGGTGACCTACGACCTCCAGGGCCGCAAACAATCCGTGGGGCGCAGGCCCTCGGGCGTAGTGAAGGTCAACGGCAAGGAAACGCCTTCCGCAACGCAGCCCTAACGGCAATCTCCGCAGGCTGCGAGTGAGTCTGCGGGTTCTCCTTCAGGTACTTCATGACCACCTTCACGAGTAGCAGGCGGTCTCCAGAGTCGTCCTTTGGACACACCCCGGTGTCTGGCCTCCGTGCCTCCGCAGCCTCAATCACGAGCGCACCGAAAGCGGCATCAAGGGCGCCAACGCAATAGCCCGCCTGGAAGGCATCAACCTCGCCATACCTCGGGGCCTTGCGGGTTGTCGCCTCGCACGTCTTCAACAACTCCGCCGCGTCTCCAGTCCCAAGCGCCATAGCGCTCCCCCATGTCGCCATCACGGCGCACCCGAGGGCAACCGCCCTCATCACCTTCTGTTTGTTCATGCCGCCCATTCTAGGGACGGCCTAGCCACGCCCTAAGGAATCCACATGTCAATTCTCAAAGCGCCCATCGACCTGACGGTAGACCTCGTAGCGCGGGGTCTCAACACCGAGGTTAGAGGACTTCTGCGCGAACGCCTTCACGAAGTCGCCAAGGAGCTGATCGAGTCCATATGCAAGGAAGCGGCGGAAAACCTCGTGTCGAAAGTGAGCGAGTTCCATCGCATAGACAAGGGCACGACTGAAGTGGTGGTGGTGTTCAACGGCAAGAAGGTGGACTGATGCAGCTCCAAGAGATTGAGCGGACGCTCAACAGCGTGAGCTTCCCCGGCTACGAGTTCGCTGTGCAACTCCTCGATTTTGGTAGGTACGCCATCTTTGCTCGCTTCAAAGCTCCTTGCACAGTTCATGGTGGCGAGCCCGTGTGGCAGTACACGCGGAAGTGGCTGCTGGAGAACCCGAGCGAAGGCGCCGTGGTCGGGACGTGCCTCAAGCTGGTCCTCACCAGCCTCGAACACGAGGCCCGAGAGATGTTCCTGTGGAAGGGAAAGCGGGTCTTCGATCCACACACGGACATCAACGCCCTCCTCGCCCTTCAGGGGTGATTTCCCCACCCATTAGGTGACCCCTTCGGGTCGCCCGTTTCTTATCTCCTCAAGGTTCGCCGGAGTCTCGCAAGGGGCCTCGGCATTTTTTCGTCTATGGACCGTGACCTCGAAGAAAGCGTGTGCATCCAGAAGGGTCCATGCGCGAAGTGTGGTTCCTCCGATGGCAACGCCCTCTATTCGGACGGCCACGCCTTCTGCTTCGTGTGCAGCCACCGCACCCCCGGTGACGGCGAAGCCCCAACAACCAATCAACGAAAGACCCGCATGAGTGACAACCTCATCTCCGGAGAAGTGCGGGCGCTCCCCAAGCGAGACATCCGCGAAGAGACCTGCGCCAAGTTCGGCTATGCCGTGGGCCAGTTCAAGGGCGCAACGGTGCAGATCGCACCGTACCGCAGCAAAGATGGCGACCTCATAGCTCAGAAGCTGCGCAACGCCGACAAGGAGTTCAGCACCCTCGGCGACTTCAAGGAGGTGGCCCTGTTCGGCGCCCACCTCTGGAGCAAGGGCAAGAAGATCGTGGTGACCGAGGGCGAGATTGACTGCATGACGGTCGCCCAAGTGCAGAACCTGAAGTGGCCCGTGGTGTCCGTCCCGAACGGCGCCCAAGGTGCCAAGAAGGCCATCGCCCGGAACCTCGACTACCTCAACGGGTTCGAGGAGGTCATCTTCATGTTCGACATGGACGAGCCTGGTATCGAGGCCGCGAAGGAATGCGCCGCCCTGCTGCCGGTGGGTAAAGCGAAGATCGCCTCGCTCCCCCTGAAGGACCCGAACGAGCTGCTCCTGGCTGGCCGTGGGGACGAGATTGTTCAGGCCATGTGGAACGCCAAGGACTACCGGCCTGATGGCCTCTTGTCGTTCGACGATGTGATCGATCGGATCAAGGCCCCGGTGCAGCACGGCCTGCCGTGGTTCCTCGAAGAACTCACCGAACTCACCTACGGACGCCGCTACGGCGAGGTCTACACGTTCGGCGCAGGCACTGGCGTAGGGAAGACCGACCTGTTTACGCAGCAGATCGCATACGACATGGATGTCCTCGGGCTCCAAGTCGGGCTCATCTTCCTTGAGACGCCTGCGGCCGAACTGGGGAAGCGTATTGCGGGCAAGAAGATGCGCCGCCTGTTCCACATCCCGGACTCCGGGTGGACTCAGGAGGAACTCGACGCGGGTTCCGAGTGGTTGCGCAACAAGGGCTCCCTCTACGACTCCTTCGGGCAAACCGAATGGGAAGTGGTGAAGGGGCACATCCGCTACATGGCGACAGCCCTTGGTATTCGCGGCTTCTACGTAGACCACCTCACAGCGATGGCGGATACCGCCGATGAAAAAGGTTCTCTCGAACAGATCATGAAGGAGCTTGCTGGCTTGGCCCAGGAGCTGGGAATCATGGTCCACCTCGTGTCCCACCTCACGACTCCCGAAGGGAAGCCGCACGAGGAAGGGGGCCGCGTGATGATCCGCCACTTCAAGGGCTCCCGCGCTATCGGCTTCTGGTCTCACTTCATGTTCGGCCTGGAGCGCGACCAGCAGAACGAGGACCCCGAGGTCCGCAAGCTGACCACCTTCCGGTGCCTCAAGGACCGCTTCACGGGCCGCTCTACGGGAGCCACGCTGACCCTCACCTACGACCGGGACACCGGCCTCCTCTCCGTCACCGACGCCCCTTCGGGCTCGCCATTCCCGGCCGAGCCGGACCCCTTCTGAAACTCACAAAGGAAACCTCATGAACACGCAAGCACCCGCAAAGAAAGTCTCCACCCTCGTCTGCCCCGAGGTCTCGGTCTCTGTGATGGAGGCGCTGACGCCGCAGGCACGATCCCTGTTCGCTCACCTGAACGTGCACCGCAGCGTGACCCAACGCGAGGCCATGATCGAGCTGGGCGTGCAGAGCCTGACCAAGCGCATCTCCGAGCTGCGGAAGCACTTCGTGATCGTGAGCGACATCCGCGTCCACAAGACCACGCAGCAGCGCTACTGCCGCTACTTCTTCAAGGGCCTCAAGCCGGTCAAGCAAGTGGCCGCCGATGTGGCCCGCCCGATGCCCGACCTCACCAACCTGGAACGCGAAGCTGCATGAAGGTCGGCGTTATCGACACCTCCACGGTGTGGATGCGCAACAAGCTGATAGCGGCACAGATCGAATGCCTGCCCTCGGATACCCCCATCGATCCCACTGAGCACCGCTGGTGGGGCCTCTACGTGGGCACCGAGCTGGCGGGCTTCGCGTCCCTCGACCCGGAAACCGGATACCTCTCCCGAGCAGGGGTCCTTCCGGCATTCCGGGGTCGCGGCGGGCAACTCAAGCTCATCAAGGCTCGCGAGAAGGCCGCTCGCGCACTCGGCCTCCCCCTCCTCACCTCCGACACCTACAACAACCCCGCATCGGCGAACAACCTGATCGCCTGCGGGTTCCGCATGTACCAGCCATCGTTCCCGGTGGATGGCGTGTGCTACTGGCGCAAGCCCCTCCAATGAACCCACCAATGCATCGCCGATTGGCGGATGCGGTGTACGACACGGAAACCAACGGACTCCTCGATGAAGTCACGGTGATTCACTGTGGCGTTATCCACGACCGCCGCACGGGCAAGAGCAAACGCTACGGCCCTGAGGACATCACCACGATGTACCTCGACCTCCGCGAGATGGTCCTTCACGGACTCACTGTCGCGGCTCACAACGGGATCAAGTACGACTCCCCAGTGATGCGGAAGCTGGTGCTCAACTACGTTGGCTCCTGTTACACCGCCGACGACTTCGACATCCCCAAAGAGCAGCTCATCGACACCCTCGTGTTGTCGCGCCTGGTTTGGCCCGACATCAAGGAAGACGACAAGAAGCTACTCAAGAACGGGCGCCTCCCCGGCAAGCTGTGGGGGTCTCACTCGCTGAAAGCCTGGGGCTACCGCTTGGGTCTTCTGAAGGGCGAGTACGGGGAACAAGAGAACGCCTGGGAGAAGTTCACGCCCGAGATGCTCGACTACTGCGAGCAGGACGTGGCAGTCACAGTGCGCCTGCTGGAGACCATCGAGCGCAAGCTGGAGAAGACCAACTGCGCCCCCCAGCGTGCCCGCGACATCGAGCACAAGACCGCCTGGCTCATCGCTCAGCAGGAGCGCAACGGCTTCCCCTTCAACGAAGCCGCTGGCCGCGCCCTCTACCTCCTCCTCATCAAGAAGCGCACGGAAATTGAGGCCCGCTTGAAAGAGTGGTTCCCGCCGTGGAAGAAGGATATGGGCGAGTTCATCCCGAAGGTGAACAACAAGACGCTCGGCTACGTGAAGGGCGTGCCCATCCGTAAGTACAAGGACATGGTGTTCAACCCTGGCTCACGCGACCACATCGCAGAGCGGTTGATGACCTTGTTTGGGTGGGAGCCGACCGTGTTCACCGATGGCGGGAAGCCCAAGGTGGACGAAGACACCATCGACGGCCTTCCCTACCCGCCGATCAAGGACCTCCTCGAATACCTAATGATCCAGAAGCGGATCGGGATGGTGGGCGATGGAGACAACGCATGGCTCAAGCTCGTTAAGAACGGACGCATTCATGGCTCGGTCAACACAAATGGCGCGGTTACTGGTCGGGCCACACACGCCTATCCGAACGTTGCCCAAACCCCGGCTTCCAAGTCTCCTTATGGCAAGGACTGCCGAGCCCTGTTCGGGGTCCCCGAGGGATGGCTTCTCGTCGGCGCTGACGCCTCCGGCCTCGAACTCCGGTGTCTCGCCCACTTCATGGCCCGCTATGACGGTGGAGCCTACGTCAAGGTCCTGCTCGAAGGAGACGTTCACAGCCTGAACCAAAAGGCTGCGGGCCTGCCCACCCGCGATGACGCCAAGACCTTCATCTACGCCTACCTCTACGGAGCTGGCGACGAGAAGATCGGGAAGATCGTCAAGGGCACCGCTGCGCACGGCAAGAAGCTCAAGGCCAACTTTCTTGCGAAGACTCCGGCGCTCAAGTACCTCAAGGATGCCGTAGCGGCCGCAGCAAAGCGTGGCTACATCGTCGGCCTGGATGGTCGCCACATCCCCATCCGCTCAGCGCACGCCGCGCTCAACTCGCTGCTTCAGTCGGCGGGTGCGCTCATCTGCAAGCAGTGGCTCATCTTCCTCGAAGAGGCCCTGCAGGCTCGCGGGCTGAAGCACGGCTGGGATGGCGACTACTGCTTTTGCGCGTGGGTTCACGACGAAGTGCAGATCGCATGCCGCAACGCGGAAGTCGCCGCAATCGTGGCCGACCTAGCGCCCCTCATGGTCGCCAAGGCGGGTGAGTCGTTCAACCTCAGGTGTCCCCTCGCGGGTGAAGCCAAGGTGGGTAAGACCTGGGCGGAGACCCACTGATGGACCAGCAAACGCTCGACACCCTCTATGCGCTCTACCTCGCGCCCCGGACGGTGCAGTCCGACTTCGCCCGCCAGTGGGCGGAACAACTCGCCGCCCTCGCCTCACAGGGGCTCATCACAACCAAGGAAGGAAAGGAACTGTATGGCCGACTCTGGCGCATCACCCCTCCAGGACAAAATCAGCTCATTGCCCACGGTCTCCTTTGAGGGATTCGCTCGGGTGTTCGCTGCCGCATACGAAGCAAACCTCAACAGCCGCAGCGGGCAAGGCCACGCGATCAGCGAGGCACTTCACGCCGCCCATGTCGCAGTGCGCGAATGGCAAAGGGCCTACGGATGACCAAGCTCACCGCCATCATCGATGCGGACGTGCTGATCTACCAGTCAGCCCTTCAGGTGGAGCACGAGCACCGCTGGGATGACGGGACGTGGACCTACAACGCCAACGAGGCGGACGGCCAGCACGCCCTCAGGTTCGCTATCGAATCCCTCGTGGACACCGTGGGGGCCACCGACTTCGTGATCCCGCTGACGGACCTCGACCGCAACTGGCGCCTCGACATCCTGCCGACCTACAAGGGCAACCGAAAGGGAACCCGAAGGCCCCTCCTCCGGCGCCACCTGTGGGAATGGGTACAGGCCGAGTACGCGGGCAAGGCGTACATGCGACCGGGCCTGGAGGGCGATGACGTGCTCGGCATCCTGCTGACGCACCCAACGCTCATCAAGGGCGACAAGATCGCCTGCACCATCGACAAGGACATGAAGACCCTTCCGGGTCGCCACTACGACTTCGGTAAGGGACGCTTCTTCGACATCAACGAGGAAGAGGCCGACTGGTGGCACATGCACCAGACCGTCACGGGCGACACCACGGACGGCTACGCGGGCTGTCCTGGCTCCGGCCCCAAGGATGCCGACGAGATGTGCAACGAGCCCCACCTTCTGGTGCCCTACGAGCACGTCATGAAGCGTGGCCCTCGAAAGGGTGAAAGAGAAACCCGCTACCGCAAGGAACCGACCGACAACCTGTGGGCCGGTGTGGTCTCCCTCTACGCATCCAAGGGTCTCTCCGAAGAGGTCGCCCTGACTCAGGCCCGTGTCGCTCGCATCTGCCGACACACGGACTACGACTACAACAAAAGGAAAGTGAAGCTATGGCAACCCCCAAGCTGATGCCGGAGCGCCTCCGCCTGGCTGCTGCGCGATGCATCGTGCACGGCACCCCGAATTGGTGGAGCACCGACATGACGGACGAAGATGAGTTCCGAGAGGTGAACTACTTCGAGCAACTGCTGAGCAGCGACAACTCCGGGATCGCCACACCCGAGGACGCCGCGAACCTCCTGCTGCTGGTCGCGGAGGCGCTCGATGAGTGAAGGCTATGGCGTTCCCACCGGCTCTGTTCCACGCCCTCAGATCGAGCAACATGGCGGCTACAACAAGCCAGGCACTGCGGTCAAGGCCGACCACGGCAAGCTGATGTGGGCGCTACTGCCCTTCAAGTATCTCCACGGAATGGTGCGGGTGCTCATGTTCGGCGCACGCAAGTACGACCCGCACAACTGGCGCAAGGGCATGCCGTGGACGCAGCCCTACAACGCAGCCATCCGCCACCTCGACGCCTGGATGAACGGTGAGGACATCGATCCGGAATCGGGCGAATCCCACATCGACCACGCGCAATGCTGCCTTCTGTTCCTCCGTGCCTACATCGAGGAACACAAGGACATGGACGACCGTTTCAAGAAATGAGCCAGACCCGCCTCGGGTCCCTGGCTGAAGCCGTCATCAATGTGCTCATCGGGTTCGGCATCAATTTCGCTGCGAACCTGATCGTGCTCCCGTTGTTCGGCTTCACGTCACTGACCCTCCACGACAACTTCCTCATCGGCCTCATCTACACGGCCATCTCCGTGGTGCGCAGCTACGCGATTCGACGCTGGTTCAACCAGTACATCGTTCGCGCCGCCGCCCGCCTCGCATCCCTCAAGGAACCCAAATGACCCTCGCAATCATCCTCTCCGTTGCCCTCGCGGTGTTCGCCATCTACCCGCTCATCTCGCTGTACCTCTCGGCGCAAAACGCCGTCAGCGCATACGGTGTCCTCAAGGGCCTCGCGGTCCCCTTCAAGGAACGCATCTCGGCCTGCTGGCAAGGCTTCCGCCACGGCTTCAAGCGTGACATGAGCAAGTACGGACAGAGCCTCGTGAATGGTCTGAAGGTGACCGCATCGTGGCTCGTGGTGTTGGCGCTCTTCGCTGTGCTGGTTGTCCCCGGCTTCGCACTCGGCACCGCTTGGGGTCTCGTGCACTACTTCGTCGGCAGCGTCTACGTGCTCGCAAGGGAAACCCGCGACCTCGTTAACGAAGTGCTCGGCGATGTCTTCGAGGCGGCGGTAGGTCCCGCCAACCGTAGCACCCGCCGCTGAGGGAATAACCCACTCATTAGGTGAACGCCATGTCCACCACGTCCAAGCGGTTCCCGCCAATCAGCGCGGAACTGATGAACGAACTGGAGAAGCGATGGCCGGACTCGATGCCCGGTCTCGAAGCTACACCGACCGTTGAGATTCTCCGCTTCAAGCAGGGCGCAATCAGCGTGATTCGGTTCCTACGGAGCCAGTTCGACCTCCAAAACAAAACCGTCCTCTAAGGAAGCTGACCCCTTGTGTAGCTCCAAGCCACCGCCGGCGCAGACCCCTGCCGCTGCGGTGCCCCTCCCTGCCGAGGCCGTGAAACCCGCTGTGGTGGAAACGGCTGGCGCGAAACCCAAGAAGTCCGGCCGCTCTGGCCTGATGATCCCCGAAGGCTCCGCCTCGGTCACCGGCCTCTCTGGCCTGAACATCCCCACCTAAGGACTGCCGATGACTGCACCCAAGCAGGGTGTAGCGGCAGGCGTCTACTCGAAACTTGAGTCGGACCGCTCCCCTTACATCCAAGATGGAATCGCCTGTGCAGAGCTGACGATCCCCTCACTGTTCCCGAAGGTCCTCGACGGGAACGCCAAACTGCCTACCCCTTACCAAAGTGTGGGCGCTCGCGGTGTGAACAACATCGCGGCAAAGATGATGCTGGCCCTGTTTCCCGCCAACACGAGCATCTTCCGTCTCAAGATCGAAGATGAAGTGTTGGCTGAACTGGGCCAGCGTCCCAACATCAAGACGAAAGTGGAGTCCGGCCTTGCCGGTGTTGAGCGCCGGGTCACCTCGGAGCTGAGCACGAAGGCCATCCACACCACCGCCTTCGAGATTTGCAAACACCTCGTGGTGGTCGGCAACGCCTTGATGTACGTGCCCGACGATGGGCCGATCAAGATGTACTCACTGCATTCTTACGTGTGTCGCCGGGACTATACCGGCAACCCGTTGGAAATTGTGTTGCAAGAAAAGGTCGCCAAAGTCGCGCTGCCCATCTCCGTCCAAGAGGCCATCTCTAAGGGCGAGAACAAGGGCCAAAAGTCGCAGGAAGAAGTCACGATCTTCACGCACGTCCGCCGATTGAAAGACCGGTGGGAAGCGTATCAAGAAGTCGCCGGGGAGCGCGTACCGGGCACCTATGGAACCTACCCGCTGGGTAAGTGCCCGTGGGTCCCGCTGCGTCTCATCAAGCAGGACGGGAAGCACTATGGCCGTGGCTATGTCCACGAGTACATCGGCGACCTCCTCTCCCTCGAAGGTCTCTCTCAGGCAATCCTCGAAGGTGCCATCGCAGCAGCCAAGGTGCTGTTTCTGGTGAACCCGAACGGAACGACTGAGAAGCAAGACCTTGAGGATGCCCCGAACGGCGCCTTCCGGGACGGCACGGCCAACGACGTGACCACCCTGCAACTCCAGAAGTACAACGACTTCCGCGTGGCGCTCGAACAATCGAACACCATCACGGAACGTCTGAGCTTCGCCTTCCTGATGAACTCTGCCGTTCAACGCGGCGGGGAGCGGGTCACTGCTGAAGAGATTCGGTACGTGGCCCGCGAACTGGAAGACTCCCTCGGCGGGATTTACAGCCTCCTATCGCAAGAGTTTCAGATGCCGCTTGTGAGCCGTGTGATGTACGTGCTCCAGCGCCAGAAGAAGCTCCCAGCGTTTCCTAAGGAGGCCGTCTCGCCGGTCATCATCACTGGCATGGAAGCCCTCGGGAGGGGCAACGACCTGGCGAAGCTGGAGCTTGCGATGTCAAAGATCGCAGTGCTCGGCCCGGAGGTCATCAAAGAGCGAGTCAACGTCTCCGACTACATCGACCGAGTGTTCACATCCTGCGGGGTAGACACACAAGGCTTGATCCCCTCGGAGGAAGAAGTAGCTCAGCGCCAGCAGCAAGCCCTCATGCAGCAAATGATGCAGCAAGGGCTCAACCCCGCCATCACCCAAGGCGGACAACTACTGAAACAAGGAATGCAGAATGGCAACCAGCAAGGCGCAATCGGCGCAGAATGAAACCGTGGTGAACAACCTCGGTGATGTGACCGAGCGTACCCCGCTGCCCCCGGAATCCGCGGTCGGCGTGATCCTCCCGATGTCGGAGCTGCCCAAGGGCTACGAAGTCCTGAAGACCCGTCATCCCAACGCCAAGGGCTTCACGCTCGAAGGCTCCTCGGTGGCGCTGCACTTCTGATGCAAGGCTCCGTCACGATCCCCGCAGCCAGCGGCAGCGCTGCACCAGAAGGGCACGACGCGGCGATGGTGGCCCGGTACGAGCAAGGTCAAGCGGCTGCGGCTGCTGGACTCTCGGCACCCGCGCCCGATGCCACCGCTACGGCCCCTGCTGCTGCCCCCGCAGCCCCGGATTCGACTCCTGCCGCAGCTCCCCCCGCTGCCCCCGAGGGTGCCGTCAACGACATCCTCACGAAGGCCGGACTGACCCGGGATGGTCTCGCCGCCGAGTACGCGGCCGGTGGCATCTCCGAAGAATCCTTCGCCAAGCTCGCCACTCAAGGCATCTCGAAGGAGGACTTCGAGCAGTACATGGCAGGCCGCCAGGCTCAGACCAACGCCTACGAATCGGCCGTCATCACCGCCACGGTGGGCACCCCCGAGAAGTACGCTGAAGTCATCGCCTGGGCCGCCGAGTCGCTGAGCCCTGCGGAGAAGGCCGCATTCAACGCCGAAGTATCTTCGGGTGACCCGGCACGGGCTCAACTGGCTGTCGCTGGTTTGCAAGCTCGGCACACCGTCGCCAACCCTGCGGAACCAACGCTCCTCCAGAAGGACAACGTGACCTCTGGGGCGACTGCCGCTTACGCCTCCTGGGCACAGGTCACGGCCGACATGAAGAACCCGCTCTATGCCAAGGACCCAGCGTTCCGCGAACAGGTGCGGCAACGCCTGGCGGCCTCTCCGGACGACCTCCAGCGGCGATGAACGTCCTCTCCAACTTGGTTCCCTTCGGGGGCCTCTTGGAGAAGGTGTTTGACCGCGTGTTCCCGAATCCTGAGGACAAGGCGAAGGCGCAGCTCGAAGTCCTAGCCATGCAGCAGAAAGGCGAACTGGCGGAACTCGCAGCGATTACCGAGGGCGACAAGGCGCAAGCTGAAGTCAACAAGGTAGAAGCCGCTAGCGAGTCCCTGTTCGTCTCCGGCTGGCGCCCGGCCGTTGGCTGGATATGCGCCGCCGCGCTTTTCGCTCAGTACATCGGCGCCCCTCTGGTGACCTACATCGGCGCGAACGCCTTTGGCTGGACCATTCCGCCGCGAATGGACTTCAGCGAACTCCTCACCCTCCTGTTCGGTCTCCTCGGTCTCGGTTACTTCCGAACCCTCGACAAGAAAAACGCAAAGCCCTAACGGCCTAGCGTCCTCCCATCCCCATCTTCGGAACCCTCGCGCCTAACGGCGTGGGGCGCTTCCGCATGCCTCTCTCGTCTCGCATTCGAGACAGTCTCAGAAAGCGCATACACACATGCCTACCACCCCCTCGCGTCTCGGCCAAGTCGAAGCTACGGGCGATCAGTTCGCTCTATTCCTCAAGCAGTTCTCGGGCGAAGTCCTGACGCAGTTCGACGAGGTGAACAAGGTCCTCCCGATGGTGACGCAACGCACCATCTCGAACGGCCGCTCGGCTCAATTCCCGGTGATCGGCAACACCACGGCCAAGTACCACTCGCCGGGTACGGAAATCGTGGGCACCGCCATCGTCCACAACGAGGTCACGCTGACCGTGGACATGCCGCTCATCGCGGACACCTTCATCGCCAACATCGATGAAGCCATGAACCACTACGACGTGCGTGCTCCCTATGGCAAAAAGCTGGGCAACGCTCTGGCAAACCAGCTGGATCGCCACCTGCTGCAAACGGCTGTCAAGGCAGCTCGCTCGGCCGCTCGCATCTCGACGGACCAAGGCGGCTCGGTCATCACGGTTGCCAACCTCGACACCGACATGGACGCCCTGGTGGCCTCCCTGTTCGACGCCGCAACGCTGCTGGACAACAAGAACGTGCCGGAAGACGGCCGCTTCGTCTACCTGCGTCCGGCCGTCTACAACAAGCTCGCGCAGAACACCAAGGTCCTGAACAAGGACTGGGGCGGCGCTGGCGTGTTCGCGGACGGCAAGGTCCTCCGTGTCGCCGGTATCGAAATCTACAAGAGCACCCACGTTCCGAATACCGCCATCACGACTGGCACGGTGGCCGCAGGCTTCACCGACAAGTACATGGGCGACTTCTCGAAGACCGTGGGCATCGTCTTCACGCAGGACACCGTGGGCGCCCTGAAGCTCATGGACATCACCATGGAAGCTGAATACAGCGTCCGCTGGCAAGGCACCCTGATGGTTGCCAAGTACGCCATGGGCCACGGCATCCTGAACCCGGCTACGGCTGTGGAACTGGCGAAGGTCTAAGCGACCAGCTCACACGACTCCTAAGGGGGCCTCCGAAAGGGGGCCTCCTTTTTTTTCTTTGAAAGCGCCTTATGGCATCCACCCTCACTCCAACCACCGAACTCGACGCGGTGAATCAGATGCTGGGAACCATCGGCGAGGCACCCGTCAACACCCTCATTGGTGTCACCTCGCTGGACACAGCCATCGCCATCAACACGCTGGCGGAAATCTCTCGGGACATTCAATCGAAGGGCCATCACTTCAACACCGACAAGGCGCTGAAGCTGCAACCGGGCGCTTTCACAGGCGAAATTGAAGTCCCGATTAACTGCGTGGACATCGATACGGTGTCCCCTGACGAGGGCGTTGATGTCGTCCTACGGGGCCGCCGCCTCTACGACCGCGTGAACCACACCTACAAGTTCACCGCGCCGCTCACCGTGGACATGGTTGTCCTCCTCCCTTTCGGTGACCTCCCGGAGTCCGCTCGCCGGTACATCGCGGTTCGAGCGTGCCGCGTCTTTCAGAAGCGCCAGGTGGGCTCCACCACGCTCGCCACCTTCACGGCAGAAGACGAACGCGAAGCCCTCATGTCGTTCCGGCGCTCCCTCGGGCGCAACGCGGACCACAACATCTTCAACTCCCCCGATATGCGCCGGATGCTGCGCCGTAGTAAATGACGCAGATCAACGCAAGCATTCCCAACCTGATCGGTGGAGTGTCTCAGCAGCCCGAGCTACTGCGCCTTCCGTCCCACATGCGGGCACAGCTCAACGGTTACTCTTCTCCCGCAACGGGACTCGCAAAGAGGGCCGGTACGGTACACGCGGGGATCGCACAGACCTCCGGAGAGGGCTACTACGAGATGCTCGACTACGGTTCTCGAGGGGTCTTCTGGCTCCACATCTCGGGAGGCGTTGCGCGAGTTCTCGACAGCACCGGCAACAGAATGCCCGTGTACGACGCCAACGGCTCTACCTTCACCGAGCTTTGGTTTCCCTACCTGAATGCCGCGCCTGCATCCATCAGGGCCGTGAAGGAAGGCGATACGACTTTCCTCATCAACAACACGGTCACGGTGCAGAAGTCGGCCATCGCCCCTGTGGACACCAGCCGCCCGGCCCTTGTGTGGATCAAGGCGGGCAACTACGGGCGCACCTACAAGGTGAACGTTCCAGGCTACGGCGAGGCTGCATGGACGACCGCAGACGGACAAGCGGCCTGGATGTCACCTCTCGCGGACACCTCGCTGATCGCCAACATCCTTGCAACCCAACTACGCGACAAGGGTGTCACTGTGAACCTCAATGGCTCCGTGATGCACATCCCCAACGCCCCCTCGGGGATTACCGTTGAGGACGGCCAAGGTGGCTCAGCAAGCGCAGTCATCTACCGGTCCGTCCGGAGCGTTGCCGAACTACCGTCAAGCAAGGTCCCGAACGGCTTCCATGTGAAGCTCGAAGGTGGGGATGCAACGGCCGCAGGCGACTACTACCTGCGCTTCGATAGCTCGGAGAACGTGTGGCGTGAGGTGCCTGATCCCACGCAGACTTCGTTCACTCTCGATGCGAACACGATGCCCGTTCGACTCACGCCCTACGCCTCGGGGTTCATGATTCGCAGCTTGCCGTGGAGCGCTCAAACCGTGGGTGACCCGGAGACCAATCCCGGCCCGGACTTTGTGGGGAAGCAGATCAACGATTTGTTTTTCTATCAGGACCGCATGGGGATTCTTTCGGGGGAATCGTTCGACTTCTCCGAGACGGGCGACTACTTCAACTTCTACCGCACCACGGTCACCAGCCTCCTCGACTCGGACCCCGTATCGGGAACCGTCACGAGCACCTCAAAGCTGTCCATCCTGCGCCACGCCGTGGCATTCGGCCAGCGCCTCTTCATGTTCTCCGACACCGCCCAGTTCGAGCTTCAGAGCGATAGCGCATTGACGCCGAAGAACGCGAGCACCCAACGGGTGACGGACTTCGAGTGTTCATCCAGCGTGCGTCCTGCGGGCTTGGGGTCCACCCTCTACTTCCCGGTGGATCGTGGGGATTGGACATCGTTCTACAACTTCTACTTGGACGGCATCGACAGTAAGGCACAGGCGGGAGACGTGAGCGGTCATGTCCCCGAGTACATCCCCAAGGGGGTCCACAAGATTGCGATCAGCCCAGTGAATAGCCTGCTGGTCGCGCTGAGCCGTAGTGAGCCTAACGCCCTCTATACCTACCAGTTCTATACCAACGGAGCTGAGCGGCTTCAGAGTGCGTGGCACAGGTGGGAGTTTGGCGACTCAAGCAACATCCGAGCAATCGGAGTTCAAGGCACCACATTGCACATGCTCATCGAGCGCCGCACATCGACAGGCGGGACCTCGACCAACGTGGAGCGACTCGACCTGACTGCGGCGCGTGCTTACCGAGTGGACCGGCGAGTCACGATACAGCCTGCCGCGATAACGGCGACTGGGCCGGGTGTCTACCCTCCCGTGAGCACCTTTCAGGTTCCCTTCCAACCAGACTTCTCGCACTACTTTGCAATCATCGTGAAGGGCAGCTCGAAGCTCAAAGCCGGAGTGATCCGCGACGTGAGTGTCAACGTGGGCTCGCAAACGTTCACCGTAGCGGGCGACCTGACCGGATGCACTGTGGAGGTCGGGAGACAGTTCACGTTCATGGGCACGCTGGGATGCTTCTTCGTCCGGGAAGCAGCAGGTAGCGGGCAGGCCGGGGTGACACGCGGGCGCACACAGGTGACTCGCGCATGGGTCAACTATGCGGAAGCTGGGGCCTTCGACGTGCGAGTGTCCCGCCTTGGCTACCCCACGGTGGACTACCGGTGCACTACAAAGAACCTCGGGACTCTCTCCGCCACCATCGGCGCAGCCAACGGCAACTCCGGCCGATTCGCAGTCCCTGTGATGTCGCGGAATACGGCATCGGAGGTCACCCTGATTAACGACACCCCAAACCCCTCGGCGTTCATAAGCATCGACTGGGAGGGCTATCACGTAGCGCGAGGGCAGCATGTCTAGCTTGACCCTAAGGACTGCAACTCCCGACGACGCCGCCGAGCTGGCGCTGACGCTACGGGAGGCCGACCGGACCGAAATCGCACTGGCAGGCTCCCCGAGTCCCTACGACAGCCTCATGCGGGGAATCGTAAGGAGCGAGAACCCGACCGCAGTAGTCGGCCCTCACGGGGACGTGGTGGCGATTGGCGGGTGCGTTGCCCTGGCACCTCGCTTGGGTAGCCCGTGGCTACTCGCTAGCGATGGCCTGCTGGACATCAAACGGAGCTTCCTGAAGGACTGCCGCCCGCAGCTCATGCGCCTCCATGACGACTTCCCCACCCTCTACAACGAAGTATGGGAGGGCAACACCGTACACATCCGTTGGCTGAAATGGCTCGGGTTCACGGTGGCCGAGACCTACGGCACGCGCCCCCACTTCCTCCCATTCTGGAGAACCAATGTGTGAACCTACGACCATCCTGCTGGTGGGCACGGCGCTCTCAGCGGGCATCGGCCTGGTCAACCAGCAACAGACAGCGAAGAACGTGAACGCCGCGAACGCTCAGCAGCGGGTAGCGGTCAACGCCGCAGCAATAGAGAACTATGCGCAGGCAAATCGCCAAGGCATCGAAGACCGCGAGAACGCCACGGTAGAGATGAACCAGATCGAGCGCGAGAAGGCATCCCGTCTCGCCTCCGCTCGCGTCTCGGCGGGTGCCGCAGGGGTCGGCGGCGCCTCCGTGGATGCCCTCCTCCTTGACCTCGCAGGTAAGGGCCTGGAGGCCGGAACTACGAGCGCGACCAACTACGCCCGCCTTGTGGATGCCCGCGATGACCGCGTGGCGAACATCGGCACCAACCAGCGCAGCCAGCTCGCAGGCATCCGCGATCAATCCGGGCCGGGTGTCCTCGACTTCATCGGGGCAGGCCTCCGGGTCTCGAACGCATACGCGACCTCGCAGCAGCGCACGCAGACAAAGGCGGGAGCATGAGCCGACTTCAGATCAACGACAACTTCGGCGGCCAGCAGCTACGCACGCAGGCATCCCCCGTGGCGCTCACCGAGCAAACCGGGAGGCCCGTTGAGGACACCCGATGGAAAGCCCTTGCGAACGCTTTTGCGGATGGCGCAGGACTGGCCGATACGCTGGCCCGCAAGAAGGAAGATGAAGACGCAGCAGCCGCCAAGCGGTGGGCGCAATCGATGACCGTAGGGGAACTCGGGAAGGCCATCAAGGAGGGCAAGATGATGCCCTCGCAATCACCCGTGTTCGTGGGCACCGCGCAGCACATTTGGGGGGTGAACACCCACGAAGCGGGCATGCGTGACCTCACGACCAAGCTCACCACCGGGGAACTGAAGTTCAACTCCCCCGAGGAGGCGGACAGCTACCTCACGGAATGGCGCAACACTGCACTCGCTGGTCAATCCAAGTTCGCCGTTGCGGGCTTCGACAAGGCATACGCACAGACCCGCGACCGGGTGATGGATCAGGTCTCAAAGATCAATGACAAGGTGTGGGTGGACAACGCCACGGTGCAGGCCACGGACTACCTTGCGAACAGCTTCAACCGGGTGGCCGGTAGCGACTTCAAGGGAACACCCGAAGAGGCCGCTGCGGCGCTCATGAAGGACTACCAGCTCCTGCGCCACACGAAGACCCTACCGGATGCCGTGGGCAAGCAGGTAATGGGGGACCTGGCTACGCGGATCGCCATGTCGGGACGGAAGGACATCCTCACGTCCTTTCTCGACACCGAGATGGACGGCATCGGCTCCCTTCGGGGGTTCATTGGGGCAACCAAAAGCGCCACGTATGAGAACCATGCACGCACCTCTTTTGAGGGCCAGCAGAGGAAGCGGGTTGATGACGAGATGCTCCCTTGGCTGGATCAAGCGAGCAAGGGCGAGCTGACACCGAAGTTCCGCGAATGGGCGCTGTCCCCCGCAAACAAGGACTTCATCTCCTCCTCGCAGATTCACGCAGTGGAGCGCTCGAACCTTGCGGCCATCGCGCACCAGCAGGAGGAGCTTCGGAAGTCTCAGATTGCGAGCGCCATCGCGGCATCAGATGCGGAAGCATCGCGCAAGATCGAATCCGCGCTGGTCACCGGCAATCTGCCTAGCGTCATGGGCACCCTGAAGCCACTCGTTCTTCGCAAGTCTGGAGAGTCCGAGGAGCTGAGCGACAAGGAAGTCAAGGAGCGGGCCGAGCGCATTGGAGTGGAGCGCACCAAGGACCTCCCGTTCGAGCAACAGGTAGGCTTCTTCGCGCAGAACGGGCTCAAGCACCCCGACTGGGCCAACCTGATGGACCAAGGCTTCTACAACCTGAACACCATCGGGGTGGACTCCAAAGGAAAACCCACGGGGACCCTGAACGAGACTGGCAAGCAGGCCGTGGAGCTTTTCCAGAAGCTGGACACCTACGGCGACTACGCCCGGAGTCTGATGAGCGAAAAGCAATACGCACGCTTCAGCGACATCGCGTTCCTGAAGAAGATGGGACGAAGCATCGATGATGCAGCTGGCCTTTCGACGGCTGCGGATGCTGGTGCCGTGATCGGCAGCGACACCGACAAGCTCGTGAAGAAGGTTCACGCGGAAGTCGGAAAGATTCAGGCCGATCCCTTCTACAAATGGGACTGGGTACAGAAGGCGTTTGGGGACAACGTATCCGTGAACACGGTGCAGATGACGAGCACCCTTCGTCGGTACGCCACGCTTCTCGCCCACAGCGGACAGTATGGGAGCGCAGAAGATGCCCTCGCGGCATCCGCCAAGTACCTCTCGGACCCAGCGGTTTCCGCCAAGGTGAACGGCACGGTGTACCTCAGGAGCGAGATGCCCACCGGTCCGAAGTCTCGCACTCAGGACGAGTGGTTCGAGCGGTACATCGAGGAGGTTCCTAAGGCCCGCGCCAAGGAGCTGGGCTTCAAGTCTTCCGAGGTACGCCTGGAGTTCGACCCAACGACACGCGCATACCGGGGCTACGTTGGCGGCATCCCAATGGAGAACGCTGATCGCTCCCTGTTTGTCGTGACCAAGGACGACATCTCCAAGTGGTACTCCGCAAAGGAACAAGGTGATGTGGCAGAAGCCGCCACGAAGATGGCCGCGAAGGTACAGGACATCAAGGACACCCGAGCGGCGGGCGAACGAATCTCCGAGTGGGCCAAGCAAGTGGAGGCCGGAACGCTCCCGAAGAAGGCGCCACGCCCTGCCGAGCCCGAGCCACCGATGCGCAACATCCCCGACTTCTGGATGACCCCCGAGGGTCAAGCCGCAGTCGCGGCCCGCAAGTCGCGGAAGTAATCAACAACCCGAGGGACACCCCTCGGTTCTCACACAGGAACGCACATGGGTCAACCGACCTCGACGGGGGAAGTCCGTCAGTTCACTCTCGAAACCGAGAGGAAGTACGGCCTACCCGAAGGCACATTGTTCAAGCAGGCAGGCATCGAGTCGGCCTTCGGCAAAGCCATGCTGAGCCCGAAAGGTGCTCAAGGGTGGTTTGGGTTCATGCCAGCCACTGCCAAGGAATACGGCCTAGCCGATCCCAACGACTTCCAGCAATCCGCAGATGCAGCAGGCAGGAAGATGCGGGACCTTCTGAAGAAGCACGATGGCAACATGGACTACGCCCTCGTGGACTACAACGGGGGCGGAAAGGCCGTTACCGCGCTACAGGCTGGGAAGCCCTGGAAGGAATCTGCGGGCTACCTGGCGAAGTTCCATGGGATGACCGCAGACGAAATCGCCAAGCGAACCGCCCCGCCTCCAGCCTTGGGCGAGCAGTTCACCTCGGCAACCACAGTTTCTCCTACTGACGGCCCCTCCGCCACAGCACTCGGTTATGCCCAACGCCAGCATGACAACGAGTACGGTGGGGTCATCAATGGCGTGCGTCATCTGCCTGATGCCATTAGCTTGGGCTTTCAGACGCAGAACACGGTTTACAACTTCTGGAAGGACCAAGGCGTAGCTGTCGCCACAGGGGACTTTCTAGACCTCAACGCCCCGGAAGCTCAGGACACCCTCAAGCAGTTCCCGCAGAACTACTGGGGCTACCTGATGCAGAGCAGCACACGCGAAGGTTTCGACAAACGAGCGGCGCGGCTGCGCGACTCGATGCAGAAGGAACAGGAGCTGGGCAACCTGGGAGTCGGTCCAGCGCTGATAGGTGGCGTTGCTGGGGGTCTTGTCGACCTCCCAACCCTGTTGGCGTTCATCCCCGGTGCAGGCGGTGCGGGCCTGCTGACGAAAGCCTCACGGCTCTCCAACGCCGTTCGCCTGGGCCTCGTGGGAGCTGCTACGAACGTTGCCTATGACGCCGTAGCCAACCAGTACCGACCCACAGCCACAGCAGACGACCTTTACATCTCGGGAGCGTTCGGCTTCGGCCTCGGCGCACTCTCGGGGGGCGCGGCAAGCTTGAAGCGGATTGGCGCATTGGAGGAAGAACTGGGGCGCCTCCGCCAGTGGGGAATGAGCGAGGGCAAGAAGGGCCTCAAGGGAGAAATCGAAGGCGCGGGCGGGAAACCAGCAACCGGGATCGAGCCTGGTTGGGCGAAGGGCGTGGATGACTGGCTGAACAACCGGCCAGGCAAGGCCCCCGAGACACCCCCTGTGGGAATCATTCGGGAAGGCCCCTCGGCAGGTCCGCAACGGCCGATCATCGATGAGGGGCGCCTACCCCCTCTTGACGACGCCAAGGCCCCTCCACGGATTCCTGATGAGCCCCCGCTGAAGCCAGGCCGAGCGAAGCCTTGGGACGAGAAGTGGGATGACCCGGTGTACCGCACGAATCGCGGGGCGCCCAACATCCTCGACCTCCCTCACCTCCGCAAGCTCAGCCAGCTCGCAGACTACGTGCGGACCTACTCGAAGAATCCGGACATCGTGGCCCTGATGGACCGCGCCCTCAAGGGCATCGACCTGAGGAAGATCCGCTTTGATGTGGTTGACCCGAAGGCCAACCTCGGGAAGCTCAATGTGGATGCCCGAGTGGCGCAGATGCTCAACGGCGCATTCGGCCTGGTCTCGACGCCCCACGGCTCCTCCGGGGACGGCATTCAGATGGCCCTCCGGGGCTACGGCTGGGGCAAGGCTGCGCACGGCCTCAACGAGGAGACCTTCGTCCACGAACTGCTGCATGCCGCGACCGTCTACAAGATGCTCCGCGTGCAGTCGGGTCGGACACAAGGGATGCACCCGAAGTCCATTCAGGCCATCAAGGAGCTGGAGCAACTGCACAAGGATGTGGCTGCAAAGGGAATCCCGCCACAGTTCAACATCCAGATGGGAGACTCGTTCGAGTTCATCTCCTACGGGCTCACCCAACGGCCCTTCCAAGAGTGGCTCAAGACCGTGCAGGTAGACGGCCCCAAGACCACCCTGTGGACGAAGTTCACGGACGGCCTTCGGAAGCTGCTGGGGATGACCCCGAGCGAGGGCACAGCCTATGCCAAGCTGATCGACCTTAGCGACCACCTCTTGCGGAAGTCGGGCATCGAGGGGAAACCCAAGGTGACCTCTCAGTTCGAGCCGACCGGCGAGCACATCTCGAAGGTGGACGCAGTCGCAGCAGACGCGGCGGACATCCCCACCGTCTACGGTTGGGGCCTCGGCCTGGAGCACAAGCTAATGAACAAGAAGCTGCCTCCAGCGGTCCGCCAGCTCGCGTCCAAACTGTTCGGCTCAACGACCGGGCACAAGGGCCATGCGGTGGTCGAAAGGAACGCCTGGGACGACACCGTAATGCGTGCCGAGGGCTGGACTGCGGACATGCGCAAGACGGCCTACGGCGCCTTCGACAACTGGTTCAAGGAGTCCGGGAAGAAGTTCCACGAGAAAGGCGAGGCATTCGAGGACTTCGGAACTCAGGTGGGCAACTACGTGCGCGGCTTCGATGGGGACTTCCACCCCGAGGTGAAGCGTGCGGGCGACCATCTGCGAAAGCTCTATGCCAACGTGGCGGACGAAATCAACAACCCCGCACTCCGGGAGGGAGGATTCAAGAAGGGCCTCACGGAAACCGAGGTCCGCGACGACATCACCGGGGAAGTCATGCTGGTGGGCAAGCTGGAGAAGAACGCCAACTACCTGCCGCGCAAGCACGACGCCCGCAAGTGGGACGAGATGGTCCGCACCTGGGGCCGCGAGGCGGTCGAATCGTGGTGGGCTAACGCTTTCCTGAAGGCATCTCCTGACCGCACCCCGGAACAGGCTCGCAAGTGGGCAGGCTGGTACGCCCGGACGGTGGAGGAAGCGCACATGAACCGCTCCGCCGACCACCTCGAAGAGATGATGACCGGCTACGACGAGAAGGCCCTTCTGGAGTCCCTCGTGCGCAACGGCGGTTTCACCGAGAGTGATGCCCGAGCGCTCATGCGGGACATGTTCAAGGACCCCTCGAAGGATGCCGGGCGGACAGCCTCAAGCCTGCGCCATCGGAACACCATCTCTGAGACCCACACGGAGAAGTGGCGGAAGGCTGGCGAGGATGCCGATGCTGAAATCACCATCAACGACTTCATCAAGTCCAACGCCCTCGACGTGTCCGAGTCGTACTTCCGGCGCACCGCTTCGAGCATCGCCTTGGCTGACCGGCTCGACATCTACAAGCAATCCGACATCGGCTCCCTGATCGACAAGGCCACGGCCAAGACGTTCGGCGCCGAGGGATTCAGCGAGGCCGCTGCCGTGCAGGCGAAGAAGGACCTGAAGTTCGCCGTGGATCGCATCCAAGGGATTCCCCAAGAGGAGTTCTCGATGCTCAACAAGGCGATGAGCCAGTGGCGCGACTTTAACGTGATTCGCCTGATGGGCGGTGCAGTCTGGAATCAGGTCTCCGAACTCTCGCAGATCGTGGGCTCGATGGGATGGAAGGCGACACTCGGCGCCGCCAGTGAACTCCGAGCCATCCGCCGCGACATCGCCACGGGCAAGGCCCCGCATGACTTCCTAGACCACCTTGAGAACACCATCGGGGGCGTTGGGTCAGAGTACGTGGCCCGCCTGGACTTCAGCCCGAAGGACGATTGGGTCCGCTACAAGGGCGACACGCCCATGAATCGACGCCTCGACGCACTCGACAGCGGCACCAAGAAGGTCGCCAAGGGTGTGCTCGACTACACCGGCATGACGGGCACGATGATCCAGCAGAAACGCATCCATGCAATCGCGCTGGTGAATCACTTCGTGAACGCAGCGAACGGCTCGCCGAGCAAGTTCCTCTCGAAGGATCGGCTCGCCTGGATGGGCATGAGCGAGGCGGACTACGCCAACCTCAACAAAGCCATCGCGGCTCACACAAAGGGCACCGGCAAGGGCGACTACGGGACGAAGCACAACTTCGACATCAAGGCGTTCGCCAAGGCCGAGCCCGAGATGAACTCCATGCTGATGAATGCGCTGCACCGCGAGACCCGCCGCGTGGTGCAAGAGAACGACCTGGCCTCCATGGTGCCCCTCATGGGAACCACGCTGGGCAAGACGGTGTTCCAGTTCATGAACTTCTCGATTCACGGCTGGAACAAGTCGATGTTGTTCGCAATGAACCACAAGGACTTCTCAACGCTCTCGACCGTGCTCCATGGCGGGTTCTTCGCCTCGCTGGCCTACATGGGCCGGACGCAGCTGAGCGCGATGGGCATGGACGAATCGAAGAAGCAAGAGTTTCTCGACAAGCGGATGAGCACGAAGCAGATCGTGGCGAACAGCTTTGGCCGGATCAGCCAGGCATCGCTACTGCCCACGGCATATGACACCACCCTCGGCAACTTCACTGGAGCCATGTTCGCTGGCACTCGGACCACCTCAGACGTGACGAGCTTCGCAAGCAACCCGACGCTTCAGGCAGTCAACGGAGTGTTGTCCCTCGGAAAGATGGTTCGCAACGGTGTCTCGGATGACCTCCAGACCACGCAGCGGGACATCAAGACGTGGGGCCGACTGCTACCCCTCAACAACACCGCATTGGTAGCCCCGTTCCTCAACGCCTTGGCGAACGACTACCCCACCGACGAGGACGCCACGAAGTAACCCTTCGCCGTCCCTTTCTGGCCCCCGCAGGTTCACGCCTCGGGGGTTTCTCTTTTTAGGAGCGACTAATTTGTCCGCAGCCTACGCACAATATTTCGGCGACGGCGTGACCCGCAAGTTTGCCGTGCCCTTCCCCTTCTTCGCCCGCGAGCACGTCAAGGTTCGCGTGGACGCGGTGGAGCAAGAGGGCATCGGATGGCTCAACGATGGCCTTCTGGAGACAAGCTACCCGCCGCCGCAGGGAAGCCTTGTCGATGTCCGCCGCGAGACACCTACAGGGACCTCCCCGGTGGACTTCGAGGACGGCTCGATTCTGACCGAGGTAGACCTTGACCTCCTCGCCAAATACAGCGGGTATCTCGCCGAGGAGTCCCGCGACTATGTTGTAGGGGCATTGCGGCTAGGCCCTGATGGTTCGTACAACGCAGACGGCCGCCGCATGAGTAACTTGGCGGATGGCACGCTGCCTGGCGATGCGATGACGCAGCGGCAGTTCTCCGCGCAGGTCTCAGGACCCATCACAACGCTGCGCGACCAAGCTCAGGCCGCCGCGCAGGCCGCCTCTCTCAGTCAGACTTCCGCAGCCGTGAGTGCCGCGCTGACCACCGCAGCAGTGGAGTCGGCTTCGGTCCGCGCAATTTCCGCTGACTTGACCGGCCTCAACTACATGGGCTCGGACTTGGGGGCAATAACTGATAGTCCGCTGGTCCCCGGCAACACGCAGCAGGGTTCGATCAAGACCGTTGCGGATGACATCGCCTCAGTGCGAACACTTGCCGCCCGCCCTGATGTTTTGCTATCAGGCCCTGGCTTGGTCGCTGCGGTGGACCTGGCGAAAAGCTCGGCGACCTCTGCGGCAGCTTCTGCGGAAATCGCCTTGGGCGCATCCGCAGCGGTTGTGGATGCAGGCGGTAGCTCGGCGGACCACTACCTGATCCTGGGCGCGACTGCTACGGGGGCGGTGGTCCGCAAGACATCCACCACCCTCACCTTCAAACCCTCCACCGGCCTGCTCTCCGCGCCAAAGCTCGCAGGGGACGGGT
Source organism: Variovorax sp. V15 (assembly GCF_041154425.1). Lineage (NCBI taxonomy): Bacteria > Pseudomonadati > Pseudomonadota > Betaproteobacteria > Burkholderiales > Comamonadaceae > Variovorax > Variovorax sp. V15. The sequence goes on along the minus strand of NZ_AP028659.1, from coordinate 2,902,844 downwards.
CGGCTCTCACCAATGTGGGGGTATCCGCCCTCGCCACCAACCTCGACCTCGGAAGCATCTAATGGCAACTGCAACAACGCTTCAACTACGCCGTGGTACCACCACGCAACATGCCACATTCACCGGAGCTTCGGGTGAAGTCACGATGGACGTTACCAAGAAGACCCTCGTGGTTCATGACGGAAGCACAGCAGGCGGGACAGCTCTCGCCAAAGCCTCCGACATTCCCACCGTACCGACTGTCGCGTCCATTCTTGCCAACGCAGCCTTGACGGGAACGCCCACTGCGCCAAACCCCTCGGTGGGAACAAGGTCCACCCGCGTCGCAACCATGCAGATGTTTTCGGATGAATTCCCGAAGGGCACTAACTGGTGCAAGCTGCCGAGCGGCAAGATCATCCAATGGGGAACCGTAACGATTCCCGGAAGCAACGCCGCGTTGCTAGTCGGCTTTCCGATTTCTTTTCCGAATGCGTGTCACGGGATCGTGGTGACGATTGCTGGCTCGGCTTTCAGCAACGCCGTGGTCGGCGCCGCCCTGGTCAACAACGCCTCGTTCAACATCTTCAACGCTTCCACGGCTGGCAATCAGGGTGCCTTTTGGCAAGCCATCGGCGAATAACGAAAGACCCAAATGCAAATGTTTTACAGCCCCTCAACGAACGGCTTCTACTGCGAAGTGATTCACGGCGACCGCATGCCGGAGGATGTCCGCGCTATCAGCACCGAGGTCTATGAGACTGTCGTGGGGAAGAGTTATGCGCCAAACAGCCAAGGACTCCCCGAACTCATCGCGCCCGTAGCTACGCCTTACGTTCCCTCGGTCATCACCATGCGTCAAGCACGCCTCGCGCTCCTTGGAGCCGGGAAGCTGAACGGGGTAGATGCGGCCATCGCCGCCCTTCCCAGTCCTCAACGCGAAGCCGCAAAGATCGAATGGGAGTTTGCCGCCTCCGTGGAGCGCCGCTCTCCTATCGTGGCCCTACTGTCCACCTCTATGGGACTTTCCGATGAGGTCCTGGACGCACTGTTCACAACCGCTGCAACCCTCTAAGCAATGCCCACAGAAGACCAAACGATTGACGCTCGGGTCACCATCTTGGAGTACCGCCAGGACCAATCCGAGGCGGCCCATAAGGCGCTGCGCACCGAGTACACCGAGGAGCACGCGGCTCTCCGCAAGACCCTGCAGGGCATCGAGAAGAACCTTCAGACCATCAAGTGGGTGGCCTGCGGTGCGGCCCTAGCATTCCTCTCTCAGGTGATCGGCCTCAAGCAGGCTTTCGCCGCCCTGAAGGTGTTCCTATGACATCCAAGCGTGCATCCGAGAAGGCGCTGGCCGAGCTGCACGCCAAGCTCGCAGAGGTCCTCAAGGAAGGCTTGGCATTCAAGGACGAGGACGGCAAGCCCAACCCGGCCCTCCTCAATGTCGCTCGCCAGTTCCTGAAGGACAACAAGATCGAAGCCGAGGCCCCGAAGGGTTCACCACTAGGCGAACTCATGGAATTGCCTGTGTTCGATGACGAGCTGCTGGGCACGGCTACTCCAGCTCACTAACCGCTCTACACGCCGCTTTCGGCCCGCCCTGGGGTGTTCCCCTCGGCGGGCTTTTTCGTGCGCGTGTAGAGCCCATACGAGGCCCGCGTGACGAGCCCTCCCCTCAAACCCAAAGTATCTCAAGCCCCCTTCCCTCGCGTCCCTCTGACGCCCATTGCCGAGGCCATCCACCCGGCTCGCAAAGACTTCCGCAAGTTCATCTTCATGCTGTGGAAGCACCTGAACCTCCCGAACCCCACGGAGATTCAGTACGACATCGCCAAGTACCTCCAGCATGGTCCTCGGCGTTCCATCATTGAGGCATTCCGCGGTGTCGGGAAGTCATGGCTCACAGCCGGCCTCGTGGTGTGGCTTCTCTGGAATGACCCGCAACAGAAGGTCCTTGTGGTCTCCGCATCGAAAGATCGAGCGGACCAGTTCTCCACCTTCGTGAAACGGATCATCGCGGAGATGCCGTGCGTGATGCACCTGAAGCCTACGGGCGATCAGCGTGATTCCATGCTCGCCTTCGACGTGGGACCGGCGCTCGCCGACCACTCTCCCTCGGTCAAGTCCGTGGGCCTCTACGGGCAACTCACCGGCTCGCGTGCAAACGTGATCGTGGCCGATGACGTAGAGGTTCCGAACAACGCCCTCACGCAGATGATGCGCGACCGCCTCAGCGAGCGCGTGAAAGAGTTCGACGCCATCTTGAAGCCAGGCGGCCGGGTGATCTACCTCGGCACCCCGCAGACGGAGATGAGCCTCTACAACGACCTCCCAGAGCGCGGCTACGAGGTTCGTGTGTGGCCCGCCCTGTACCCCACGTTGGAACAGATCGCGGCCTACAAGGGGCGCCTTGCCCCGTACATCACGCTGAAGCTGGAGAAGAACCCCAGCCTCCAAGGACGCACCACTGACCCCATGCGGTTCTCTGACGAGGACCTGATGGAGCGCCGGGTGTCCTACGGGCGCGGCGGCTTCGCGCTCCAGTTCATGCTCGACACCTCGCTGTCGGACGCGGACAAGTACCCGCTGAAACTGTCTGACCTCATCGTGATGTCGTGCAGTCCTGAGCTTGCGCCGATGAAGCTCGCATGGGCCACGAGCCCCGAGCTGGTGTGCTCTGACCTCCACGCCACGGGCCTCTCCGGTGACCGCTACTACCGCCCCTTCTGGAAATCCGAAGAGGTCGGCCCGTATAGCGGGTGCGTGATGGCCATCGACCCCTCAGGTCGCGGCAAGGACGAGACCGCCTACGCCGTGGTGAAGAACCTCAACGGGTTCCTCTACCTGGTGGCTGCGGGCGGCCTGAAGGGTGGCTACGACGAAGAGGTGTTGGTGAAGCTGGCGAACGTCGCCAAGGCCAATGCCGTGAAGCTCATCCTCGTGGAACCGAACTTCGGCGACGGCATGTTCAATCAACTGCTGAAGCCGGTACTCGGTCGCATCTACCCCTGTACCGTAGAAGACACCGATCGATCCACCACGCAGAAGGAAGCGCGGATCATCGACACGCTCGAACCGGTGATGGCCTCTCACCGCCTGGTGGTAGACCCCAAGGTGATCGAGGAGGACTACAGGACCTCCGTGGACGATCCGAAGTACGGCCTGTTTTATCAGATGACGCGACTCACGCGAGACCGCAACAGCCTGGCGAAGGACGACCGCCTAGACGCCCTGGCGCTGGCCGTGCGCTACTGGACCGAGGCAATGGCGAAGGACGCCACCAAGGCCATCCAAACACAGAAGGACGACCTCCTCAAGCAGGGCCTGAAGGAGTTCATGAGGCACGCCCTCGGGAAGTCCATATGGAAGCCCAAGGGTGGCAATTTCATGGGAGGCAATCGCGCCATGCGTCGGTAAACTGATCCTCCCTACAACTGAGGAGCGTGCATGGATCATCAAGACATCAAGGACGTGATGGAAATCAATGGCGATAGGAATGTCTCTAAGTTCCTAGAAGCGGGATGGGTCTTGCTCAATACAGCTAAGAAGCGGGACGGAGACAGCGAGTGGATCGCGTACAGCATGGGATGGCCCAAGGACCTCCCTTCCGTGATCCCCAAGGGCACCTCCTACTCCTGAGTCGATTTACCCACTGATTAGGTAGAGCTTAGGCGCTACTGGGGTTCACTCATCTACACGGTTGGGTGCTGGCTTTGGCCAGGTCACTGAGAAACCCATTGCGTCCAAGCTCAACAAGTTCATCTTGAGCCGGACCGATGGAACATCTCGGGCTCCCTCCTTGCTCTCCTCTATGGGGGGTAAGGGGGGTAGTCTTGATGTTCCCTTGGTCTAGCTCACAGAGATGAACCTTTTGTCAATCCTTTAGGTGTTGTTTAGGCAACCTACAGAGGCTTGACATGAGGTGATCGTTTTCCATTCCTTTTGGGTCACCTGATGGTGTCCTCTTGGGACTCCGAAAAGAGTTCCCGAGGGGGCAGACCATCATCAAGTGACCTTCTTGTTAATGATCCCGTACAACGTGCCTTTCGCTTCGATGATTCCACGGCATGTTGTTTCTATCTCCTTGATAATCTCCGCCACCTTCGGTTTTATCTTGTCGTCTTCTGGGAGCATTTCCCAATAGACGTTCTCGTAGGTCTTAATCAGTTCCGCTGCTTCGGCCGCGTGTGCCTCGCTTGCGTATGTCCGTTGCGCCCAGAGCTGTGCCAGCATGTGGCCCGCCAGCCGAATTTCATGCAAGACGTTGTGAAAATCCGTGAAGGGTCGCGCCTTCTCTTGGCCGAAGACTGCCATGAATCGATAGCGCATCGCATACAGCTTACTTAGTTGTGCGTGGTGGTCATTCAACCGTTTAAAGACCACATATGCGGATTTGCGGGCTTTATATCTCTCGTTTGTCTCATTGGCCCCCTGTTTGACTTCATCAGTCTCGGAGTCCCAGCTCAGCGGGCTTCGTACCGCGTTAACGATATCTGCGGCTTCGTAAAACATTGCGAGCGTCTCTTCGGCTAGCTCGGCCTGACGCTTGCCCTGATGCTCGCGGCGCCAAGAGTCGAATTTATAGATCGCATACCAGGCCCCGCCAATTGCAGAGCAAAGCGCAACGACCTTGAGGATGTATTCGAGAAGTTCTGTGGAAGACATGCGCAGGCCTCGTGGATTCGGGTGACGCAGCGTATACCGCTTCGCAGCCTGCATTTTGGTTTTGCCGCAAAAATCCGAAAGCTCCCTCGAAGAAATCCGGGCGCCGAATCCCCCCGTGGCCCCCTCTCGATCCACGCACTCGCCCGCGCTGGCGCCTATGGGATCGGCCCTTCTGTGCCACCGAATGGGCACAAAGCGGGGCCAACCGGCGCTAAGTTGTTGATTCGTATAGGCATAGCTGTGGATGTTCCGTCCTCTACGTGCCTATCGTGGCCCTCAAGCGGCCCTTTTGTTGAACGGCCCAGTCACCTTCCGAACTGAATCGTTCTCTTGTCTTGGGCTATCTGTACGGACACCCTCAGGGCATCCCTTCCGGCCTCCTCCTGGCACACCTACACGAGCCCCGCTCAGAGCCCCTACACGCCCTCTCTGTGCTCACCTGATGCGATGCCCTCACCGCGTCCGAACGGTGCGCCTACGGGGCTATGCGTGAGCCCTTGGGGTATGCTCACGCCCTTGATTGCATCGATAACGAGACAATCTCGCAAATAATTTCATCTCGTTTGTGCAATCAGTAGATTTTTGTGCCACACTCCATTCACTCGCTCAAAACGAGGCACCGGAACCGGCATCGCCCGACCCCTGCACAAGATACACCGTGACGGTGCTCGCAGGATGCCCCTTAAAAACTCGCCTACATGCTCTCGCATACGAGACACTCTCGATGCACAGAGCCTCACGCTATGGGCTCCTCACTGAGTCCATACCGGGAGCCTTCCCACTTCCTCAACCAGAACCAAAGGAGCTACATCGTGCGCCTCCCGGCCGCATCGAACCGCTTATTACGCCAACCCCACGGCGCATAGCACGGGGGTTCGTTTTTCTTCGTCCGCATCATCTCGATAACGAGACCATCTCACCAAAGGAAACCGCAATGACCATCCTCATCCTCGCACTCTGCTGCCCTACCGGCTACGCCCTCTCCCGCCCCATCGTGCGCCTCTTGGGGGTCTGAGATGAAGACTCACACCGTTCCCAATAGCGTCTCTGTTCAGGTCATTCTTGGCCCCGGCCAACACCCCATGCATGTCTGCGTGGTGCGCCGTGATCGGCAGCAACTCGCCGTGTATCCCGCCAAGTGGACCGCTGGCCGCATCCCCTCGATTCAGGAGGTGCAACGAGATGCCCGCTGGAGGGTCTCGCAATGACCTACGACGAAGCAACCGAAGCCACGGTGACCCGTGAGCAAGCTCGCAGGGAAATCGCTAAGCACGACTGCGAGGGGTTCGCGCAGTTCCTCGCGGATGTCGGCGACAGAGCCACCTACACAGGCAAGGAAGTGCTCGATTGGCTGGGGTATTGAACATGCACCGTCTCTACACGCTACCCCAAGCGCTCGCCCTCGCTGACCCTTCCGAGATTGCTGAGAACCGCAGCATTTTCGGATCGGACCTGTTCGCTCAGGCAGTCGAAGCGCAGACCCGCAATGGCCTACGTGCGGACATCGTTAAGGGCTCCACGAGAGACCGCGATGGCTTCCGCTCTCAGTTCATCGCTTACGACTGGGAGGCCACTTACCGCGAGAACCCCTCGCATATCTGGTCTGACTACTTCCGGCCCGCCGTCATGAATTCCGCTAGCCGCATGCAGCGTGGTCTAGCCCCTTGAAAGCCTCACCGATAGGGCTCCCTGCCGAGCCCTTTGGGGGACGTTTTCTCACTCACTCAACCACGCAAAGGAGCCGCTATGGCAATCGATCACGATCCACGGAAAACCCAAGCCCAGCAGAGCCGCGAAGTGCTCGCTGAAGTTGTCGCCCTCGGGGTCGCTCAGGGACTCTTCACGGTCGCCCGGACTGTCGGCGAAGAGGCGGGCAGCTCATGGCGATTCGTAGAAGTCCTCACGCCTGATGGTCTCGCCTTCGACCTGAAGGCTGGCTCATGGAACAAGGAGAGCGCCATATCGGCCTCTGTCGGTGGAATCAAGAAAGACGGCCTCAAGGTGTACCTCAGCGACACCGCCCGGCGCAAACAGGAAGTGTCCGCCTCCTGCAGCTTTACGCGGGGCTCTGCGGCCATCCTCAAGGACCTCACCCGCCGCGTTCTCGCGCATCCGGACGGCATCGCGGGGGCACAAGCTGTGCGCACTCGGTGGGAAACGCTGGTAGCGCAGCGGCAACGCTTGAGGGGTCACATAGCCGCGCTCTCAGCGCTGGGCTACACCTTCCGCGAGCTGCCTGCTGATGAGACCTACAGCGCCCGCGCTTGGGGGCCTTCAGGCACCGAGCCCCGAGACCTCACCGTGTACGAGAACGGGCGGGTCACCTTCGAGGGCTCCTGTGATGTTTCCCACTTCGCGGGGGTTATCGCGGTGATGAGGGAAGCCCCTCCTGAGCCTTGATCCTCTCGATTTCGAGACTGTCGCCGATAGGGCATCGCTTGGTGCCCCTTCGGAGACCGTTTCCCTTTAACCCTTTGGAGATACCCCATGGACCGCTTCGCAATCTGCCAGGCATTTGCGCAACTTGAGGCCGACTACAACCGAGGGGGCCTCTTACAGGAGCGCCCGAGCAACCAGCGCCGCCGCGAATCCATCGGCGTGCAACTGTCACGCATGGGCTACAGCAACCCCTATGGCTGGGTTGCCATCGAAGCCGAGCGCGATAGCGACTGTGAGGACCCCGCAGACGATGAGGTCCGCGACGTGTACATGCGGCACGTCCTGATGTGGGACCTCCCCATCTCCCCCGATCTGCGCGAGGCAATGGAGCGCTTCTACGTGCCTGACTACCTCGCACGGTTTCCGCAGTTCGCCGCGGTGCCTGCCTGATGTTCACCACGCACACCGGCCGCCGCTACCTCCTGCCAACCAGCGGGGCCATCCGCAGGGCACGCCTCATGAAAGCCCTCAGGCACGCATGCGAGTCCATCGCTATCGCGCTCCTGCTGGTGTCGCCCTTACTGGCTGACGCCTTCCTCCATTGAAAGCCTTCCCTGATGCCCATGCGGCATCCGAGAGCGCTTTTGCTCGTCACAAGGAATCACCATGATCGATCCCTGCACCCTGCCGTTTCTCACGCTCGGCTTCTTCCGCCTGAGCGGCAAACCTCAGCTCACCAAAGAGGAGGTCAACACCTACAGCGGCGAGCAAGGCGCTGTATGCGAGCTGGAACCGTGGGCGGACCTCGCGGACACCTACTGGGCACTCATGAACGCGGCGGACCCGGATGGTTACTACTCCGTCCATGCCTACGACGTAGCTGAGCCCTTCGGCGCATGGCTCCGCGAGCACGGTACGACCAACACCGAGGAGGCCCGCCGCAAGCTGGCCGAGCTGACCTCCGAGGGCTTCACTGAACCCAACAAGGCCGCGCTGATCGCGGTCGCACTGGGCGTGGAGGTCACCGCGTGACGGCCCGCAAGACCAACACAGAATTCGTCACGGACCTGATGGAGTTCGCCAAGTCTGGCCCGCTGATGCAAGCCTTCATTCTCGAAGCCGTCAGCCAGTACGCGAAGCGGTGCGCGGCGGTTGACCCGGCCGTCTTTCACTCGCCGGTCCTGAACGGTGCTGCATGGCATCGCTGCGCCGTCGAAGCAAAAGCAGCCATCACAGCTCACCTCGCGTCATGAGCACCGAGTCATTCACGCCGGGTCCGTGGCTGGTCAAAAAGGCCACGCGGACTCTCACAGGGCGCCCCTATTTCGTCGCCCGCGACGTGAGCCCCCGGCCTTCGTTCTCCCACTTCGAGCAACTGCGCGACGAGAACGGGCTGCGCACCTTCGAGACGGCGGAAGAAGCCCGCGCCGCCATCCCCGCTCCCCAGTGAACCTCACTGCAAGCCTCTACGGGGCCTCCCGTGGGCGCTTGCGGGGAATGTTCCCGCCTACCTCTGGAGTCCACAGATGCAAACCACGTTTTTACCTTCCGCCCCTCTCGCCTATGCCGCTGGCCGGTACTTTTGGGGAACCTCGCCGGTGACCATCCACCGCCGCCGTCGCGTTCCGAGTCCGGCCGCTTGATCGGGCCGCTTTTGCCCTGCAACAAGGAGTCAATCCGTGAACCTAACCGCCATCGAAGCTCTCGCGTTGGCTCGCCATGCGGACCCTGTGATCGCCAAGACCATCGAGGAAACCTCGGGGTGGCCCTGCACCACGTTCGACCGCTATGCATCGACCTGCCTTCTCGGCTTCGCTGATCGGGCGCTGGACGCGCGGGAGGCCGCAGCTTGACCCGCCGTATTCCCAAGGCCCCCAAACCCGCTACCATCCCGACCATGGACGCCCAGACCTCCCGCCGCGTGGATGCCGAGATTGCGAAGCTCATCGCCGAGTCTTCCAAGCTCAACGCTGAATCGCACAAGTTCAACGCGGAGGTCGCCAAGCTCATCGCTGAGGCCACCAAGTTCCACCGGGAACGGGCGTGGTATCCCGTGGTCCTCATGACCACAGCCGTGGGCGCGACGGCCGCAGTCGTCAAGCTGTTCTTTTAGGCGGCACCGCCAGGGCGAAACTGTCGCGCCTGCTCCGATCAAGCACCCACGCCCTGGCACTCTCTCGCATATGCTGTATCACGCACTCCTCCGATTCCTGAGGGCGCGTGGAAACGAGTTTGCAATGGACCGTGCCCCTCTGCTGCACCTCTACCGACCCGACGAAGCCCGGGTCTTCTGAGTGTCGCGAAACATAGTAGACGAAGGTCCAACCGTCCTCTACTTCCCTGAGCGTGGGGTCGTTGAACTGCATGGTGCACTCTTGGCAGTTGCCAAACATCGCGATACGCCTTGCGGCGGATTGAGGACGTTGCCCCGACCGCCTGAAGTTGTCAAGCCGTCCTAGCCCCTCAGGATACCCTTCTCCCCGGCCTGCCCACTCTTGATCCGATCCCCGATGGTCCGGGCGTTACGGCGCTCGATCCGTCCGGGGTCTTTTAAGTCCTTCACGTACTCCTCGCAGTAGCCCCTTAGGTGCTGGAGCGTGGCAACTTGGGTCTCTTGGACAGAGCCCAGAAACTGCCTCATGTGCTTCGGCCCTTCACGCACATCGGCGGCAGCGCAACATGGGCCGCCTGGGTAAGGCGGGAGGGCCACGTAGTACGTAAAAGTCCAGCGTTCGTAGGTCTCTACTAAGGTCGGTGGTACGGTCATTCCAGTTGCTCCAGTGGGTTGATGAATGTCGCCCCGAGGTCGAGGCAAAACCACTGTACTACTGTATAAACATACAGTAAAATGGAAACACTCTTTAACACAGAGCTGCTGACTGTCTCCAGACTTCCTGCGGCAAGAACTGCCGACCTGGGCAGCAGCACGAGCACACGGAGAGAGGTGGCTTGTGAAAATGAATAGACCCCCCGTCAAAGGCACCCTAGATGCCACGGCACCGGCCTCAAGCAAGGCCGAGCAATTGATCGCCTCTATGGTGGCCCTCGTGGCCCTTGGAGGGACGGGGACAGAGGCCGAAATGTGGGAACGGATCGCCACAGCGTATGCCAAGGTGACCGGAGCGCCGCTTGATCGGGCTGAGCCCTACAACGTCGCGCTCGCGTCTGCGGTCTTGAACCACCCGTCCATCGGACGGCTACTCCACGACGAACTGCCAGCTCCCTGAGAGCCGCATTCGCGCATCTATCCCCGCCCCTTTGGTCTAGCGGCTGGTTGGGCCAGCCGCCTCTTGAAAGTTCTTCATGTTCGTGTCCGTGTTCCGAAAAGAAATCTGGTTCGAGACAGTCTCGCTTTCGGATTCCTTGTTAGCATTCGAGCGTTTGCCTGGAGGGTTTGACCTGACGGTCGGCCCCTTGCATCTCATCATCGAAAACCGAAAGGATCACCGCAATGTCCCGCCAATCCTTCGAGGTGGACCGCATAGCGATCAACAAACTGATGCGCATTCTGGATGCCTTCCGCCAGGCTTATCCGGGGATGACCGCCGACCAAGCAATGACCCTGCTGTGGATCGCATCAGAGCCTGACAACACGCAGATCGCCGTTGCCGATATGGCAGGCATCAGCCGCCCCGCCATCTCCCGTCATGTGGAGGTGCTCGGCCCTCCCCGAACCAAGCTGGGGAAGCAAGTGGGGGCAGACCTTGTGACCAATGACTACGCCGAGGATGACCATCGCAAGAAGGTTCTTCGGCTGACCCCTACCGGCGAAAAGCTGGTGAAGTCCATCCAACACCTTTTGAAGTAACGGAGGCTACATGCCCATCACACCACGCGGAAATTCGTTCATGGTCTCGCATGGGTCCGGCAAGGACCGCGTGAGGCTGACCCGCAAGACCATGGCGGAAGCCGAAACGCTCCTGGCTGAGCTGGAGGCCGCTGAGAAGGCCGAGGCCGCTGCCAAGCTCCTGGCGGCTCAGCGGGGCGACCCCACGAAGACCCTTCAGGACGCCTACGACCGCACCTATCGGGAGAAGTGGAAGGGCTCCAAAGGCGAGCGCACTACGGTGCTGAACGCAAAGCAGATGCTCGCCTTGCTCGGCCCTGATACTCTCGTGACCGAGATAGACTCGGATTCGATAGCCGATGCCCTCAATGCCCTGGAGGATGGCGATGACGACACGGACGGCAATTCGGCCGCAACGGTCAACAAGAAGCTCGCATCGCTGAACGTGATGCTCAAGGGCTGCATGGATCGCGGCTGGCTGAAGGCGATCCCGCACACCAAGCGCCGCAAGGAAGGCAACCGGCGAACCTTCTGGTACACCGAAGATGACGAGCGTGAGATGCTTGCAGCGTGCTACCGCTTGGGCCTCCCCGAACTGGCCGACTGGATCACCTTCGGGATCGACTCAGGCATGCGCCGGTCGGAGATGCTCCGCCTCAAAACGGCTGACTGCTTCAACCGCCACATCCACCTTCACAACGGCGAGACGAAGAACGATCAGGGCCGCGTGATCCCCACCACAGACCTGGCCGAGGCCATCGTGCAGAAGGCACGCGACCGGAACGACGTGCGGGTGTTCCAAGGGATGACGCAAGCGATTCTGCGGGGCCAGTGGGATGCCCTGAGGACCTACCTGAAGAAGGAGGAAGACCCGAAGTACATCGTTCACGTCCTGCGCCATACGTGCGCAACGCGGCTCGCTATCGGTGGTGCCACAGCGCCGCAGATCATGGCCTACATGGGCCACAAGGCCATCCAAACCTCAATGATCTATATCCACCTCACGGGGCACAACCTGGCGGGTGTCTCGGACCTCCTGAAGCGGACGCCACCGCCACGACCGGAGTTGAAGGTGGTTGGCGGCTAGCACCTCAGCAGGCGTCTTAGGGGGCCTTTCCAGAGCCAGCGCCTCCAGAGGTCATCTCTGCCAAGTAGCGATTCGATGTCAGTGTGCTGTCGATCCAATTTACTGTCAGCTTGACGAGAACCTTCAGGTCCTCTACGTCCCGCGCCACCCACTTTCGAACATAGTGGGTTTCATCATTGCCAATCCAGACTGCTCGCTTGGCAATTTGTTTGACCATCGGGTCTGCCACATAGTTCTCGATGCAAGTCGCCAGTGCGCAGACCTTAATGGCCTCCTCGTCGGCGGGCCTCTGGCTGATACAAAAGTCTTTGATCAAGAACTCCAGCGCCTTTCGCAATGCGATACCAACGACCTGATCGAGGCTGTGGGCTTCGGCAACGACTGCCTGATTAAAGATTGAAACGAAGTTTGGCGAAACTTCAGCAATCGACGCAGGAAATGAGGCTTGTAAGGGGGCCACTGGCGCACTGGAGCTGTATTCGTAGATTTCTATGCCCCCTACAAGAGTCCTGCCCGTGTCTTTGTACCTGCTAATGAAGACATCTTGACAGTGCAGGCTCGCGCACTGGAAAACAGCGATCGCCGTCTTCGCCGCTTCATTTACAGAAGCGCCTCTGAGGGTCGGTAGTACATGCCGGTGACACCTAGGACAGGTGTCCGTCACGCCCACAAGCTGAATGTGCCTCTTGCGGCTCAGGTAGTTCGACGCCTCGATCACCTCACTGTACGCCATCGTTTCTTCTCCTTACAGCATCTCTCATGGTAACTGGTTCAAAGTGAAGCCTACCCTGACACAAACCTGACACACGCTCGAAATCCGGATCATCTCGAACTCATGCCAAATAACTCATTTTCCCGCCCAATTTCACTTTGCGCTCACACGCGGATTTACTCTCGATGTCGAGACCATATAAGGGAAATAGAAGCCAAAACAGTGGCTTTTAAGTCCGATGTGTCTACCAATTTCACCATCCGGGCGTCAGGTTGGACATCGACGATAACCCAAACAAAACAAGCCCCGGCAACGTCGGTTGGCGGGGCTTGGCGTTCGGGGTCGAATCTGTTTGAACCGAGAGAGTGGAGGCGCGATCCGGAGTCGAACCGGACTAGACGGATTTGCAATCCGTTGCATAACCGCTTTGCTATCGCGCCACGCAGAAATACGAAATCGAACTAGCGAAAAAAAGGGAAGCTGGAGCTTCCCTTTTTCAAAACTGGAGCGGGAAAAGAGTCTCGAACTCTCGACCTCAACCTTGGCAAGGTTGCGCTCTACCAACTGAGCTATTCCCGCGTTTCGAGCCTTGAAGTATATACCAATTTTTCAAGGTCCCGCAACTTTTGCGATTATTCGATCAGTGTTTGACCGAACCTTCGGAAGCCGGAGCCGACGTGCGCTGCTTGGCCAATTCGGCCATGGCGGCGGCGGACGCAGCGACCTCTTCATCGGACAGCGGCTCGGGCGATTTCTCGAGAGCGATCTCGAGCACCTTGTCGATCCATTTCACCGGCACGATCTCGAGACCGTTCTTCACGTTCTCGGGAATGTCCTGCAGGTCCTTGGCGTTCTCTTCCGGAATCAGCACGGTCTTGATGCCGCCACGCAAGGCTGCCAGCAGCTTTTCCTTGAGACCGCCGATGGCCGTGACCTCGCCTCGCAGCGTGATCTCGCCCGTCATCGCGACGTCGCTGCGCACCGGGATGCCCGTGAGCGCCGACACGAAGGCCGTCGTCATCGCGGCGCCCGCACTCGGGCCGTCCTTCGGCGTGGCGCCATCGGGCACGTGGATGTGGATGTCGCGCTTCTCGAACACCTCGTCCTTGATGCCGAGGCGGCGCGAGCGGCTGCGCACCACGGTGCGCGCGGCCTCGACCGACTCCTTCATCACGTCGCCCAGCGAACCGGTGCGGCTGATCACGCCCTTGCCGGGCATCGTGACCGCCTCGATCGTCAGCAGGTCGCCGCCGACTTCGGTCCACGCGAGGCCGACCACCTGGCCGACCTGGTTCTGCTTCTCGGCCAGGCCGAAAGTGAACTTGCGCACGCCGAGGAAGTCGTTGAGGTTCGCGCCGGTGACCGTGACCTGCGGCGTGAGCTGCTTGAGCAGCAGGCCCTTCACCACCTTGCGGCAGATCTTCGACAGCTCGCGCTCGAGCGAACGAACGCCGGCTTCACGCGTGTAGTAGCGCACGATGTCGCGCACCGCTTCCTCGGTGACGGCGAGCTCGTCGTCCTTCACGCCGTTGTTCTTCATCTGCTTGGGCAGCAGGTACTTGATCGCGATGTTGGTCTTCTCGTCCTCGGTGTAGCCCGAGAGGCGGATGACTTCCATGCGGTCCAGCAGCGCCGGCGGAATATTCATCGAGTTCGAGGTGGCGACGAACATCACGTCGCTCAGGTCGAAGTCGACTTCCACGTAGTGGTCGCCGAAGGTGTGGTTCTGCTCGGGGTCGAGCACCTCGAGCAGCGCGCTCGAGGGGTCGCCACGGAAGTCCGTGCCCAGCTTGTCGATCTCGTCGAGCAGGAACAGCGGATTGCGCGTGCCGATCTTGCTCAGGCCCTGCAGCACCTTGCCCGGCAGCGCGCCGATGTAGGTGCGGCGGTGGCCACGGATCTCGGCTTCGTCGCGCATGCCGCCCAGCGCCATGCGGGTGTACTTGCGGCCGGTCGCCTTGGCGATCGACTGGCCCAGCGAGGTCTTGCCCACGCCCGGAGGTCCCACGAGGCACAGGATGGGCGCCTTGACCTTGTCCACGCGCTGCTGCACCGCGAGGTATTCGAGGATGCGGTCCTTGACCTTCTCCAGGCCGTAGTGGTCGGCGTTGAGCACCGCCTCGGCGTTGGCCAGGTCGTGCTTGATCTTGGTCTTCTTGCTCCAGGGCAGGCCGACCAGCACGTCGATGTAGTTGCGCACCACCGTGGCCTCGGCCGACATGGGCGACATGAGCTTGAGCTTCTTGAGCTCGCCCTCGGCCTTCTTCAGGCCTTCCTTGGACATCTTCGCGAGCTTGATCTTCTTCTCGATCTCCTCGATGTCCGCGCCCTCTTCGCCTTCGCCGAGCTCCTTCTGGATAGCCTTGACCTGCTCGTTGAGGTAGAAGTCGCGCTGGTTCTTCTCCATCTGGCGCTTCACGCGCCCGCGAATCTTCTTGTCGACGTTGAGGATGTCGACCTCGCGCTCGAGCTGGCCGAACAGGTTCTCCAGGCGCGACTTGACGTCGTCCAGGTCGAGCACGGCCTGCTTGTTGTCGAGCTTGAGCGGCAGGTGGGCGGCGATGGTGTCCGCGAGGCGGCCCGGATCGTCGATGCTCGAGATCGAGGTGAGGATCTCGGGCGGAATCTTCTTGTTCAGCTTGACGTACTGGTCGAACTGCTGCATCACCGCGCGGCGCAGCGCCTCGACCTCGGTGCCCTTCTCGCCGCCTTCGGGCGCCTCCACGGGCGTCACGTTGGCCGAGAAGTGGGTCTCGCCGTCATCGATGCGGTTCACGCGGGCGCGCTGCTGGCCCTCGACCAGCACCTTCACCGTGCCGTCGGGCAGCTTGAGCATCTGCAGGATGGTCGAGACGCAGCCGACCTCGAACATGTCCTCGACGGAGGGCTCGTCCTTGGCCGCGGCCTTCTGGGCCACCAGCATGATGCGGCGCTCGGCCTCCATGGCCAGCTCGAGAGCCTTGATGCTCTTGGGGCGACCCACGAACAGCGGAATCACCATGTGGGGAAACACCACGACGTCGCGCAGCGGCAGCAGCGGCAGGTCGAGGGCTTCGGGAGGCAAGGGGGTGTGGCCAGACATGCAAATCCTTCGCGTCTTTGGCTTTAAGCCTTTTTCGCCGCTTCGCGGTACACGAGCAGCGGGGGCTTGTTTTCGTCGATGGTCGATTCCTCGACCACCACCTTGTCGACATTGGTCGCGTTCGGCAACTCGAACATGGTGTCGATCAGCGACTGTTCAAGGATCGAGCGCAAACCGCGCGCACCGGTCTTGCGGGCCAGTGCCTTGCGGGCGATGGCCTTGAGTGCCGCCGGACGGATCTCGAGGTCCACGCCTTCCATCTGCAGCAGCTTGGTGAACTGCTTGACCACCGCGTTCTTCGGCTCGGTGAGGATCTGCACCAGCGCGTCCTCGCTGAGCTCGGCGAGCGAGGCGACCACGGGCATGCGGCCCACGAGTTCGGGGATCAGGCCGAACTTGATCAGGTCCTCAGGCTCCACTTCGCGGAACACTTCCGTGAGGCTACGCTGCTGCTTGCTCTTGACCGAAGCGCCGAAGCCAATGCCCGAGGCCTCGGTGCGGTTTTCGATGACCTTCTCCAGGCCCGCGAACGCGCCGCCGCAGATGAACAGGATGTTGGTCGTGTCGATCTGCAGGAAGTCCTGGTTCGGGTGCTTGCGCCCGCCCTGGGGCGGCACGCTGGCCATGGTGCCTTCGATCAGCTTCAGCAGCGCCTGCTGCACGCCCTCTCCCGACACGTCGCGCGTGATGGAAGGGTTGTCGGACTTGCGCGAGATCTTGTCGATTTCGTCGATGTAGACGATGCCGCGCTGCGCGCGCTCCACTTCGTAGTTGCAGCTCTGCAGCAGCTTCTGGATGATGTTCTCGACGTCCTCGCCGACATAGCCGGCCTCGGTCAGCGTGGTGGCGTCGGCCATCACGAAGGGCACGTCGAGCATGCGCGCCAGCGTCTGCGCCAGCAGCGTCTTGCCCGAACCCGTGGGGCCGATCAGCAGGATGTTGCTCTTGCTGAGCTCCACGTCGTCGCCCTTGGCCTTTTCCTTGTGGCGCAGGCGCTTGTAGTGGTTGTAGACGGCCACCGACAGCATGCGCTTGGCCGGCTCCTGGCCGATCACGTAGTTGTCGAGGTTGGCCTTGATCTCCAGCGGCGTCGGCAGGTCGCTGCGCGCCTCGCGCGCTTCCTCACCCGCCGGGAGTTCGTCGCGGATGATCTCGTTGCAAAGGTCGATGCACTCGTCGCAGATGAAGACCGAAGGGCCCGCGATCAGCTTCTTGACCTCGTGCTGGCTCTTGCCGCAGAACGAGCAATAAAGCGTTTTTTCGCTGGAGGAGCCTTTTTTATCGGCCATGGACTTTTGCCTCGTTACAGGGTAGGGACAATGATAACTAAACAAAAACGGCGTTTCCCGTGTGGAAAACGCCGTTTCTTGCCATTTGGCGCCAGCGGCGCCGGCGTTCAACCGCGCTTGGCGACGACCTGGTCCACCAGGCCGTAGTCCTTGGCCTCGTCGGCGGTCAGGAAATAGTCGCGTTCGGTATCGGCCTTGACCTTTTCCAGCGGCTGGCCGGTGCGTTCGGCCAGGATGCGGTTCATCTGGTCCTTGGTGCGCAGGATGTCGCGCGCGTGGATCTCGATGTCGGTCGCCTGGCCGCGTGCGCCGCCGAGCACCTGGTGGATCATGATCTTCGAATTGGGCAGCGAGAAGCGCTTGCCCTTTTCACCCGCCGCCAGCAAGAAGGCGCCCATGCTGGCCGCGAAGCCCAGGCACATGGTCGAAACGTCGGGCTTGATGAACTGCATGGTGTCGTAGATCGCCATGCCGGCGCTCACGCTGCCGCCCGGGGAGTTGATGTAGAAGGAAATGTCCTTGTCCGGGTTCTCGCTCTCGAGGAACAGCAGCTGGGCCACCACGAGGTTGGCGGTCTGGTCGTTGACCTCGCCCACCAGGAAAATGATGCGCTCCTTGAGAAGGCGCGAGTAGATGTCGTAAGACCGCTCGCCGCGGCCCGACTGCTCGATGACCATCGGGATCATGCCGAGGGCCTGGGTTTCCTGTGCGCTCATGAATTTGCTCTCCGAGAAATGGGATCGTTCGCTGTGTCTGAACTGTACGCCTGAGTGAAATGGGGCTCGTGCCGCAAAGCACAAGCCCCATCGGCGTAGCGGGCGGCCTGGGAGATCAGCCTTGCTGCTGAGCCATCAGTTCGTCGAACGAGACCGACTTTTCGTTGACCTTGGCCTTGCCCAGCACGAAATCGGTCACGTTGTTCTCGATGACCACGGCTTCGACCTCGGCCAGGCGGTTGTTGTCGCTGAAGTACCAGCGCACCACGTCGGCCGGCTTTTCGTAGCTGGCGGCCAGCTCGTCGATGTGCGCCTTGATCTGCTCGGGCTTGGCCTGCAGGTTGTTGGCACGCACCAGCTCGGCCACCACAAGGCCCAGGCGCACACGGCGCTCGGCTTGCGGACGGAACACTTCGTCGGGGATCGGAGCCTTGTCGGCGTCCTTGATGCCGCGCTGCTTCAGTTCGGCGCGGGCGCCTTCGACCATGCGGCTGACTTCCGACTGCACGCTGGCGTTGGGCAGGTCGAGCTCGGCGTTGGCCACCAGGGCGTCCATCACGGCGTTCTTGTTGCGCGCCAGCAGGCGGAACTTCACTTCGCGCTCGAGGTTACGCTTGATGTCGGCGCGCAGGCCTTCGACGGTGGCTTCGGCGATGCCGAGCGACTTGGCCAGCTGCTCGTTGACTTCGGGCAGGTGCGAGGCTTCGATCTTCTTCACGGTGACCATGAAGTCGGCCTGCTTGCCGGCCACGTCCTTGCCGTGGTAGTCGGCCGGGAACGACAGCGGGAAGGTGCGGCTGTCGCCCGACTTCATGCCGCGCACGGCGTCTTCGAATTCCTTGAGCATCTGGCCTTCGCCGACGACGAACTGGAAGTCTTCGGCCTTGCCGCCCTGGAAGGGCTCACCGTCGATCTTGCCTTCGAAGTCGACCGTCACGCGGTCACCGTCCTGGGCCACGGCGTCTTGCGCGCGCTGGGCGAAGGTACGGCGCTGCTTGCGCAGGATGTCCAGGGTCTTGTCGATGGCGTCTTCGCCGACTTCGGCCGACAGCTTCTCGACTTCGGCGCCCGACAGGTCGTTGATCTTGACGTCGGGAAACACTTCGAAGACGGCGTCGAAGGCCAGTTCGCCTTCCGGTGCATCTTCCTTCTCGGTGATGCGGGGCTGGCCGGCGACACGCAGCTTGGCCTCGTTGGCGGCTTGCGAGAAGGCTTCGCCGACCTTGTCGTTCATGACTTCGTAGTGCACCGAGTAGCCATAGCGCTGGGCCACGACGTTCATCGGCACCTTGCCGGGACGGAAACCGTCCATCTTGACGGTGCGCGCAAGCTTCTTGAGGCGCGAATCGACTTCGGACTGGATGGTGCCGACCGGCAGGGTCAGCGTGATCTTGCGTTCGAGCTTCTCGAGAGTTTCAACGGTCACGGTCATGATGTCTTCCTGGTAAGGGGGCTGGTGCGCGGGGCCTGCATCGTTCTTTGTCAATACAGATCAAGGACTTACACGCGCTCGCGGGATTTATGCGGCGGCACGTGCGTGCCGCCTGCAAAACTGGGCAACCCGCGATTCTAATCTGGCGGGAAAGCGGGTTTTCACGGGGTCGGAGTGCCGCGCGGCGGCGGTCAGGTTTGGCCAATATTCGGCTCGTAGAGTGACCATCGTCATCCTCCCCTACAGGAACGCACAGGAAAACTCTCATGCTCCAGCGAATGTTCGCCGCCCTCGCCTTTACCCTTGCCATGGCACTCGGCCTGCCCTCGCTCGCGCAGGCCGGGACCGACGCGACCGCGCCCAAGGATCCCACCATCCAGCAGATCTACGAAGCGGCCAACGGCGGGCGCATGTCCGATGCCGACGCCATGATCGCGAAGGTGCTGAAGGATCATCCCGACAGCGCCAAGGCCCATTTCGTCCACGCCGAACTGCTTGCGGCCGAAGGCAGGCTCGACGGCGCAAGGAGCGAACTGGCGAAGGCGAAGGCGCTGTCACCCGGCCTCGACTTCGCCAAGCCGGAAGCCGTCGAACGGCTCACGAACAAGCTCGACCGCCCCGCCCCACAGACGAGAAACACGTCTTCGCGCCTCGACGAGCCCGCCCCGGCGCCGCTGCGAACCGAAAGCAGGACGAGTTCCGTGCCGTGGATGCCCATCGCTCTCCTGGGGTTGCTGGTCGTCGGCTATCTCGCTTTCCGCAAACGGGTCGCGCCGCCGGCCGCGCCGGCCCAGCCCTCGTACGGTCCCGCCCCGGGCCCACAAGGCATGCCGGCGGGATACGGAAGCTACGGCTCCGGCCCCGGCTGGACGCCCGCGCCGCCGCCCGCGGCAAGCCCCGGCATGGGTCTGGGCTCCGCCCTTGCCACCGGTGCCGCGGTGGGCGTCGGCGCGGTCGTGGCCCAGGAAGCGGTGCGTCACTGGATGCACGACCGCAGCGACAACAGCATGTTCGACAGGGACAGCGGCACAACGACACGCATGGCCGACAGCGGCAACACCGAGATGGGCCGCAGCCTCTGGCCCTCGTCGTCCACGCCCTCGACCTCGCAGGAGCCCGAGCGCTTCGTCGATAACGATTTCGGCATCAAGGACACGAGCTCCTGGGACGACGCAAGCAGCAGCGGCGGCGGCAGCTTCGACAGCGATAGCGGCAGCAGCGACAACGACTGGTGAAAAGAAAAAGCCCCGTTCCTTTCGAAACGGGGCTTCATACTGCTCGATAGATCAGGCTACATAGCAGGGCTGGTGCGCGGGGCCGGACTCGAACCGGCACGTTCTTGCGAACGTCAGGACCTAAACCTGGTGCGTCTACCAATTTCGCCACCCGCGCGATGCCAATCTTTTTTCAGGTGAATGCAAAAGCGGACGGGCTTTTCGCACCACGGATTCCCGTGGGCCAAAGACCATCCGCTTGAAATCGGTCAGCCAGCGATTTTAAACGCTAATCGGGGCCGCTTCCGGCTCGCGCTTCACACGGAATGCGGCGGCATACATCGCCGGCAGCGCCAGCAGGGTCAATACCGTTGCCACGATCAGCCCGCCCATGATGGCGACGGCCATCGGCCCCCAGAACACGCTGCGCGACAGCGGGATCATCGCCAGTACCGCCGCGGCCGCGGTCAGCACGATGGGCCGCAGGCGGCGTACCGCCGACTCCACGATCGCGTCCCACGCCGGCACACCCGCCGCGCGGTCGAGCTCGATCTGGTCGATCAGGATCACCGCGTTGCGCTGGATCATGCCCATCAGCGCGATCACACCAAGCAGTGCGACGAAGCCGAAGGGCCGGTTCAGCACCAGCAGCGCGCCCGCCACGCCGGCGATGCCCATCGGGCCGGTAATGAACACCAGCAGCGAGCGGCTGAAGCTGTGCAGCTGCAGCATCAGCAGCGTGAACACCAGGAACAGCATGATCGGCACGCCCGCCACGATGGAGGCCGAGCCCTTGCTGCTTTCCTCCACCGCCCCGGCTACCTCGATGCGGTAGGCGCCCTGCCCGGCCGCGACCCAGCCGGCTTCCAGCTCGCGCAGCTTCGGAAGCAGCTGATCGGTCACGGTCGCGCCCTGCAGGCCCTCGACCACGTCGCCCTGCACGGTGATGGCGTAGTCGCGGTTCTCGCGCCACATCACGCCCGGCTCCCAGGTGAACACCGGCTTGGCGATCTGCGTGAGCGGGATCGAGCGACCCGAGGCCGTCGGGATGTAGGCGTTGCCGATGTCCGAGATGGCCTGGCGCTCGTCGGGCGCCTGGCGCAGCACGATGTCGATCAGCAGGTCGTTCTCGCGGTACTGGCCCACGGTGGTGCCGCTGAACATGGTCTTGGAAGCCTGCGCGATGGCCTGGCTGGTCACGCCGAGCGCGCGCGCCTTGGCCTGGTCGATCTCGAGGCGGATCACCTTCACCGATTCGTTCCAGTTGTCGTTCACGCCGCGCATGTTGGCGTTGTCGCGCAGCACGGCCTTCACCTCGTCCGCATGGCCGCGCAGCAGCGCCGGGTCGGGGCCGATCACGCGGAACTGCACCGGGTACGGCACCGGCGGCCCGTTGGGCAGCAGCTTGACGCGGCCGCGCACCTCGGGGAATTCCTGCGCCAGCACCTGCGGCAGCTTGATGCGCAGGGTCTCGCGCACCTTCAGGTCCTTGGCCAGCACGATCAGCTGCGAGACGTTGGTCTGCGGAAACACCTGGTCCAGCGGCAGGTAGAAGCGCGGCACGCCGGAGCCGATCCAGGTGCTGACGGTGCTCACGCCGGCCTCCTGCATCACACGCTTCTCGACGCGCCTGGCCACTTCCTCGTTCGCGGTGAACGAGGTGCCCTCGGGGAACCAGAGGTCGACCAGGATTTCCGGCCGGCTCGAATCCGGGAAGAACTGCTGCTGCACCTTGCCCATGCCGACGATGCCCAGCGCGAAGATCAGCACCGTGGCGCCGATGGTCATCCAGCGGTGCTGCACGCACCAGTTCACCGAGCGGCGGAAGGCGTTGTAGAACGGCGTGTCGAAGAGCTCGTGCGGCGGCGCGTTCGCGTCGTGCGGCTTCACCTTGAGCAGCAGCGTGCCGAGGTAGGGCACGAAGTACACCGAGACGATCCACGACAGCACCAGCGCGATCACCGTCACCGCGAAGATGGCGAATGTGTACTCGCCCGTCACCGACTTGGCGATGCCGATCGGCAGGAAGCCCGCCGCGGTGATGAGCGTGCCCGTGAGCATCGGCTTGGCCGTCACGTCGTAGGCGAAGGTGGCTGCGCGGACCTTGTCGTAGCCCTCCTCCATCTTCCGCACCATCATCTCGACCGCGATGATGGCGTCGTCCACCAGCAGGCCCAGCGCGATGATGAGCGAGCCCAGCGATATCTTGTGCAGCCCGATGCCGAAGTAGTTCATCGCCAGGAAGGTCACGGCCAGCACCAGCGGAATGGTGATGGCCACCACCAGGCCCGGGCGCATGTCGATGTACCAGCCGAAGCGCCCGCCCTTGTGCAGCCCGAGCGAGATGATGCTCACGGCCAGCACGATGGCCACGGCCTCGATCAGCACACCCACGAACTCGTTCACCGAGCTCGCCACCGCCACCGGCTGGTCCTGCACCTGCGCCAGCTTCACGCCGGCCGGCAGCCGCTGCCCGATGGTCACGGCGGTCGCCTTCAGCGCCTTGCCCAGCGCGATGATGTCCCCGCCCTTGGCCATCGACACGCCCAGGCCGATCACTTCCTTGCCTTGGTGATGCATCTTGACCGAGGGCGGATCGACATAGCCGCGGTGGATGTCGGCGATGTCGCCGAGCTTGAGCTGGTTGCCCGAGCTGCCGCGGATGGGCATCTCGCGCAGCTGGTCGACGCTGGTGAACTGGCCGGCCACGCGCACCTGCACCACGTCGAGCGGCGACTGGATGGTGCCCGCGCTCTCGATGGCGTTCTGCGAGCCGAGCTGCGAGAGCACCGCGTTGAAATCGAGCCCCAGCTGCGCCAGGCGCTTCTGCGATATCTCGATGTAGACCTTCTCGTCCTGCACGCCGAACTGGTCGACCTTGGCCACGTCCTTCACGCGCAGCAGCTGCTGGCGCACGTCATCGGCCAGCGTCTTGAGCTCGGCATAGCTGAAGCCGTCGCTCTCCAGCGCGTAGATCACGCCGTAGACGTCGCCGAAGTCGTCATTGAAGAACGGTCCCTGCACGCCGGCGGGCAGCGTGGCACGCATGTCGCCGATCTTCTTGCGCACCGTGTACCAGACGTTGGCCACCTCGGTGGACTTCGACGAGTCCTTGATGTTGAAGATGATCTGAGACTCGCCGGGCTTCGAGTAGCTGCGGATCTTGTCGGCGTACGGGGCCTCCTGCAGCGTGCGCTCGAGCTTGTCGGTGACCTGCTCGGCCACCTGCTGCGCGGTGGCGCCGGGCCAGTAGGTGCGCACCACCATCGCGCGGAAGGTGAACGGCGGGTCCTCGTCCTGCCCGAGCTGGAAGTACGCGAAGGCGCCCAGCACCATCAGCACCACCATCAGGTAGCGCGTGAGGGGCGCGTGGTCCAGCGCCCATTTGGAGAGATTGAAGCCGGAGGGCTTGTCGTTGGGGTTCGCCGCGCCGCCGCTCATTTGGCGGCACCCGCTGCGATCTCCTTGTTCGTCGCCGCGACAGCCGTGACGGGCTGGGCCGACTCCTTGGCACCTGCGTTGGCGGCGGCCGCGGCCGCCTCGCGAGACTGGTAGATGGTGACCTTCTGCCCCGGCGACAGCACATGCACGCCGGCGGCCACGACCATCATGCCGGGCGAGATGCCGCCGGCGATCACGGCTTCATTGCCGTCGGCGGTGGCCACCTGCACGGGCTGCGAGCGCACCGTCATCGTCGACTTGTCGAGCACCCACACCGACGTGCCCTTGCCTTCCTGGCGCAGCGCGCTGGTCGGCAGCTTCATCACCGCGGCACCGGCGTGCGCCAGCGCCTGGGGACGCGCATAGACCGTGGCGCCCAGAGGGGGCGCGGTAGCGGCGTCGATGGAAACCTTGACCGAGTAGGTGCGCGTGACGGCATCGGCGCTGGCCGCCACCTCTCGCACCTGGCCCTGCAGTTCATTGCCGCCGGACCAGCCGCGCACCGTGACGGGCGAGCCGGTCTTGATCAGCGTGGCGCGGTCTTCAGGCACCGCGAACACCACGTCGCGCGAGCCGTCCTGGGCGATGCGCACGACCGGTGTGCCGGCCTGCACGACCTGGCCGGGCTCGGCCTCGATGGCGGTGACGATGCCGGCCACGTCGGCCACCAGCGTCGTGTAGTTGGCCTGGTTGCCCTGCGAGGCCAGTTGCGCCTGCGCCTGCTCGAGCTGAGCCTGCGCGGCCTTCCAGGTGGTTTCGCGGCGCTCCAGCTCGGCGCCGCTGATGAAGTTCTGCGACCGCAGTTCGGTGTAGCGCTTGAGGTCTGCAGCCGCGAGGTCACGATTGGTCAGCGCCGCGGCCTGCTGGGCCCGTGCGGCTTCGGCGGCAAGGCGGTAGTCCTGCGGATCGAGCTGGGCCAGAACCTGCCCGGCCTGCACATGCTGGCCGAGCTCGGCCTGGCGCTTCGTGATCTTGCCCCCCACGCGGAAGCCCAGGCGCGATTCGACGCGAGCTCGCACCTCGGCCGAGAACTCGGGCTGGGCATCGAATTCGCTAGTCCCCACGGTCACGAATTTGACCGCCCGCACCGGGTCTTCGGCCGCGGGCTTTGGAGAGCAGCCGGCCAGCAGCACGGCGGGAAGCAGCAGCCAGGCGGCGCTGCGCACACGGAACGGGGAGACGGTGGAGGCGGTCATGAGACACCCTGGTAGGACGAACCGGGCCATTACTGACCCACTGGTTAGTAATCTAGGGTAAACGTGAACCAGTGTCAATGACCCGTTGGTCACTAGGGCGGCCGGCCGCCGAAAAACTAGGTGCGCTGGCCCATCTCCACGAGACGGTTGTCGGGCAGTTCAAAGTAGTCGGATGCCCGGCCTGCGTTGCGCTGCAGCCAGCCGAAAAGCGCCCGCCGGATCGGGTTCATGCCCGGCAGGTTCTCCTCGCCCACCGAGGCGCGCGAGACGAAGTACGAGGTCTTCATCGAATCGATCGCCAGCGTCTTCTGGTAGGCCAGGATGCGGATGAATTCCGGCACGTCGGGCCGCTCCATGAAGCCGTGGCGCGCCGTGACCATCCAGATGCCCTCCATCAGCTGCTCGGCCTCGATGCGGATGCGCGCGTCGACGCGCGGCGTGTCGCAGGCCAGCACGCGCAGCACGATCACCTGCTCGTGCAGCACCTGGTTGTGCTTGAGGTTGTGCAGCAGCGCATGCGGCACCGCCGTGGCATCGGGGTTCAGGAACACGGCCGTTCCGCTCACCCGGTGCGGCATGTGCTGCGCCAGCGACTCGACGAAGGGCCGCAGCGGCAGGCTCTCGGCCGCGGCAGCCTCCAGCCCCAGCCGGCGCCCCTTCGACCAGGTGGTGAAGAGCACCATCACCACGGCCGCCACCGCCAGCGTGAGCCAGCCGCCCTCGGCCACCTTCAGGCTGTTGGCGATCACGAAGGTCAGGTCGACCACCGCGAAGGCCGTCACGCCGATCACCACCGCCACCTTGTTCCAGCGCCACAGGCCCCAGGCCACGATGCCGGCCAGAAGCGTCGTCGTCACCATCGTGATCGACACCGCGATGCCGTATGCCGCCGACAGCGCCCCCGAACTGCGAAAGCCCAGCACCAGCAGCAGCACGCCCACCATCAGCAGCCAGTTGACCGCCGGCACGTAGATCTGCCCGATGGCCGCGCCCGAAGTCTGAATCACCCGCATGCGAGGCAGGTAGCCCATGCGCATGGCATGCGCCGTGAGCGAGAACGCGCCCGAAATCACCGCCTGCGAGGCGATCACGGTCGCCATCGCGGCCAGCACCACCATCGGCAGCACGCCCCACGAGGGAAAGAGCCGGAAGAACGGGTTGTCGATGGCCGCCGGGTTCGCCAGCACCAGCGCGCCCTGCCCGAAGTAGTTCAGCACCAGCCCCGGTAGCGCGATGAAGAGCCACGCCAGCCGGATCGGCTTCGCGCCGAAATGCCCCATGTCGGCATACAGCGCCTCGCCGCCCGTGAAAGCCAGGAACACCGCGCCCAGCACCGCCAGCGACTGCGCCCGGTGCTCGATCAGGAAGCCGAAGGCGCGCCGCGGATCGAGCGCCGCCAGCACCTGCGGCTGCTGCAGCACCTGCCACGCGCCGGCCGCCGCCAGCACGATGAACCACAGCAGCATGACCGGCCCGAATATCTTGCCCACCGTGCCGGTGCCCTTCTTCTGCACCATGAAAAGCGCGATCAGGATCGCCACCGTGATCGGCAGCACCGCGCGCTGCAGCACCGGCGCCTGCACCTCCAGCCCCTCGACCGCCGACAGCACCGAGATGGCCGGCGTGATCAGGCTGTCGCCGTAGAACATGGCCGCACCCACCAGGCCCAGCAGCCCGATGGCGTTCCACACCCACGGCTTTGTCTTCGGCCCCGCGACGGCGCTGCGCGCGAGCGCCTGCAGCGCCAGAATGCCGCCCTCGCCATCGTGGTCGGCGCGCAGCACGAACACCACGTACTTCAGCGTGACCACGAACATCAGCCCCCAGAAGATCAGCGAGAGCAGCCCCAGCACCGAATCGGGCGTGAACGGCACGCCGTGTTCGGGGTTCATCGTTTCCTTGAAGGCGTACAGCGGCGAGGTGCCGATGTCGCCGAACACGACGCCCAGCGCCGCCACCATGAGCGCCGGGCCCGTCGGGTGCGCCGCCTCGCCGTACGCAGAAACCTGGGACCCGGAAGCCGGAGCGGATGCTTTCATGAAGCGGGGAGTTCGTAGTGGCGACGCTGCGAGCATAGTGCGGGGGCATTGCGCCGTCGCGGACAATCGTGGCGTGTCCGCCACTCCCCAACATGCCGCGCCGCCTGCGCACTACGAGAACTTCCCCGTAGCCTCGTGGCTGTGCCCGCCGCATCTGCGCCCGCCGATCGCGGCGATCTACCACTTCGCGCGCACCGCCGACGACATCGCCGACGAAGGCAGCGCCTCGCCCGCCGAGCGCCTGGCCGACCTGCGCGCCTATCGCGCAGAACTCGCCTCGGCTGCCCGCGGCGAAGTGCTGCCCGGATCGCGCTGGCCCCAGGTCTTCGGTCCGCTGGCCCACAGCATCGCCCGCCACGGCCTGCCCGAAGACCTGCTCGCCGACCTGCTGAGCGCCTTCATGCAGGACATCGAGAAAACCCGCGACCGCGGCACCTACGCCGACCGCGCCGAACTGCTCGACTACTGCCGCCGCTCCGCCAATCCCGTCGGGCGCCTGCTGCTGCATCTCTACGGCGTGCACGACGCCGAGGCCCTGGCGCAGAGCGACGCGATCTGCAGCGCGCTGCAGCTCATCAATTTCTGGCAGGACCCGAGTGTCGACCTTCCGCGCGGCCGCTTCTACTTTCCGCTGACCGACTGCGACCGGCGCGGCCTCTCGCCCGAGCACTTCAAGGTCTTCGCGCCGCTCTCGCGCGCGGAGCCTCCGCAGGAAGCTATCAATCTGATAGCAGTCGTGTCTTACTGGGCGCGCGAACTCATGAACGAGGGCGCCCCCCTCGTGCACCGCCTGCCCGGCCGCGCCGGCTGGGAGCTGCGCCTCGTGGTGCAGGGCGGCCTGCGCATCCTCGACAAGATCCAGGACCTGGGCTTCGACACCTTCACGCAGCGCCCCGCCATCGGCAAGCTCGACGCGCCGGTGCTGCTCTGGAAGGCCGTGCGGATGCGGAGACAATCACGCCCCATGAAAGCAGCGCCTCCCCGATGACCCCCGAGCAATACGTGCAAGACAAGGCCGCCGCCTCGGGCAGCAGTTTCTATTACGCCTTCCTGTTCCTTCCCAAGCCGCGCCGCGCCGCGATCACCGCCTTCTATGCCTTCTGCCGGGAAGTCGACGACGTGGTCGACGAGGTCAGCGACCTCGGCGTGGCCGCCACCAAGCTCGCCTGGTGGCGCACCGAGGTCTCGCAGTCCTTCGCGGGCACGCCGCGCCATCCGGTGATGCAGGCGCTGATGCCGCATGCCGCGGCTTATGGCATCGAGGCACGCCAGCTCAACGAGGTGATCGACGGCTGCCAGATGGACCTCGAACAGACGCGCTACCTCGACTTCCAGGGCCTCTCTCGCTATTGCCACCTCGTGGCCGGCGTGGTCGGCGAGGTCGCCGCCCGCATCTTCGGCCAGACCGACGCCCAGACCACCGCTTACGCCCACAAGCTGGGCCTGGCGCTGCAGCTCACCAACATCCTGCGCGACGTGGGCGAGGACGCGCTGCGCGGCCGCATCTACCTGCCGGTCAACGAACTGCAGAAGTTCGACGTGAAGGCGCACGAGATCCTGAACCGCGTGCACTCCGAGCGTTTCGTCGAACTCATGAAGTTCCAGGCCGCCCGCGCCCACGCCGCCTACGACGAAGCGCTCGCCCTGCTCCCCCGGGCCGACCGCCGCTCGCAGAAGCCCGGCCTGATGATGGCCAGCATCTACCGCACCCTGCTGCGGGAGATCGAACGCGACAACTTCCAGGTGCTGAACCAGCGCGTGAGCCTGACGCCGGTGCGCAAGTTCTGGCTGGCGTGGAAGGTTCAGGCCCTCGGACGAATCTGAGCTTGACCAGGAAGAAGACCGCCGTCATCGGCGCCGGCTGGGCCGGCCTTGCCTGCGCGGTAGAGGCCACGCGGCTCGGCCATGCCGTCACGCTGTTCGAGGCGGCGCACATGCCGGGCGGCCGGGCGCGGCGTGTCGACAACATGCACGGGCTGGCGCTGGACAACGGCCAGCACATCCTGATCGGTGCGTACACCGCCACGCTGCAGCTGATGCGCGACGTCGGCGTCGATGTCGAAGGCGTGCTGCTGCGGCTGCCTCTTTCGCTGCGCTTTGCCGATGGCGGCGGGCTGAAGCTGCCTCGGCTGCCTGCGCCGCTCGACCTGCTGGCGGGCATCTTCACGGCGCGGGGCTGGACGTGGCGCGACAAGTCGTCGTTGCTGCGCACCGCCATCGGCTGGAGGCTTTCGGGCTTTCGCTGTGCCGGCGGCACGACGGTTGCCGATCTGTGCGCCGGGCTCACTCCGCGCGTGATGCGGGAGCTGATCGAACCGCTGTGCGTTTCGGCGCTCAACACGCCCGTGGCGCAGTCGAGCGGCGAAGTCTTCCTGCGCGTGCTGAAGGACGCGCTCTTCAGCGGAAGCGGCGGCGCCGACCTGTTGCTGCCGCGCGCCGACTTGGGCGCGCTGCTGCCCGATGCCGCGATCCGCTGGCTGACACGGCAAGGCGCCACGGTGCGCATCGGCACGCGCGTGCGTGCCATCGCATCCGAAGCCGGGCAGTGGCTGGTCGACGGAGACGCTTTCGATCAGCTCGTGCTGGCCTGCGCTCCGTGGGATGCAGCACGGCTGGTCCGCGCCTCGGGCCTGCCGGCGGATCGCTGGTGCGAGACCACCGAGGCGCTGCGCTTCGAGGCCATCGCCACTGTCTACGTGCGCGGCGCCAGGCCGCTTGCGGAGCCGATGCTCGCGCTGCGCAGCCATCCGGCCACGGCGCCGGCCCAGTTCGTTTTCGACAGGAGCCAACTCGGCGGCCTGCAGGGCGTGCTCGCGATGGTCGTGAGCGCGAACGAGGCATCGCGCGAGGTGCTGGAAGAAAAGGTCATCGCGCAAGCCGCCGCGCAGCTGGGCCAATCGAACCTGCAACTGGTGCAGACCGTGGTCGAGAAGCGCGCCACCTTCGCCTGCACGCCCGGCCTCGTGCGGCCGTCATCGTCCATCGCGCCGGGCCTGCAGGCCTGCGGCGACTACATCGAAGGCCCCTACCCCGCCACGCTCGAAGGCGCGGTGCTCAGCGGGCTCGCCGCCGCCAGATCATTGAACTGAATCGACGCCATGACGACCGGACTGCGCTATCTCGACTTCGACTACAGCGAAGACACCGAAGGCCACGGCACCTTCGACGCCATGGCCTCGACCTCGCCCGACAAGACGCCCGAAGTACGGGCCGAAGTCGCCCGCGTACTGGCCTGGGCCGAGGCCGCCTTTCCGGATGCACGCGGCGCCCTCGACGAAGGCGGCCTGTGGGGCTACGACCTGCAGCAATCGAGCGAGGACGATCCGCGCTACGACACTATTACCCTCTCGATCAGCGGCACCGCCGACTTCTGCACGGCGCTGCGCGAGCGCTTCGGGCTCGACTGAGAAAAGGCGAGATCAGGCCGCCTTGTTGCGCAGCCGAAGCAGGCTAAGCCCCAGCAGCACGAAGGCCCCGCCCGACACCTTGTTGAAGATGCGCGTGCGGCGCGGATCGGAAAGCTGCTTGCGCAACAGGCGCGCCAGCAGCACATAGAACGAGTGGGCGACCACCGAGGCAGCGGCGAAGGTGCCGGTCAGCACCGCGAACTGCGTGAGGATGGGTGCGTCCTGCGTCAGGAACTGCGGGAACAGGGCCGAGAAGAAAAGGATGCCCTTGGGATTGGTCAGCGCGACCGTCATCCCGTGGCCGAAGAGGCGCCAGCTCGAACGCGGAGTGCCGTCGGACGGACCGCCCTGCACGTCGGCGAAAACGCTGCCCTGGCTGCGCCATTGCTTGATGCCCAGGTAGATCAGGTAGGCCGCACCGGCCAGCTTCAGCACCATGAAGGCATGCGCCGAGGTGGAGAGCACCACGCCCAACCCCGCCATCGCAGCGGCCGACACCATGAAAAGCCCGGCAGCGTTGCCCAGCGAACTGATCATTGCCCGTCGCGGGCCGACGCTCATCGAGTTCGAGACCGCGAGCAGCACGGCCGGCCCGGGTGTGAAGACGACGAGCAGCGTGACGCCGCAAAACAGAAGCCAGTTGGAGAGATGCACTTCGGGGTTCCTGTCCGGCGCAAGGCCGCGGAGGTTTGGGACAACAGCCCGGAAACTATAGTCAGCCCCGCGCGCGGCTGCATACGCCGCGCCAATACCCCTCTACCCCCATCCCGAAAGACGGACTCCCATGGTCACCTGCTACCTGCGCTACATCGTCGACGCCTACAAGCTCAAGGAATTCGAGCACTACGGCAAGCTCTGGATTCCGCTGGTCGAGAAGTTCGGCGGCAAGCACCACGGCTACTTCCTGCCCTCGGAGGGCACGAACAACGTGGCGCTGGCGATGTTCACATTCCCGAGCCTGGCCGCCTATGAGAAGTACCGTGCCGACTCGATGCAGGACCCGGAATGCCAGGCCGCATTCAAGTACGCGGAGGAAACCCGCTGCATCGTGAGCTACGAGCGCAGCTTCTTCAGACCAGTCTTCGCCTAGCCCTCAGCCGCCCAGCGCCACGCACAGCGCGTGCAGGTTGGGCACGATCAGCTGCGGCCGCGCACCGTGCACCCAGGGCCGCTCGTCCCGCACCAGCCAGGCGGCCTGCATGCCGGCGTTGAGCGCGCCGACCACGTCCAGCTCGGCATCGTCGCCCACGTGCAGCACGTCCCTGGGCAGCAGGCCGACCGATGCGGCCGCGGCGCGGAAGATCGGCGCGTGCGGCTTGCCGCTGCCGAAGGCGCGCGCGTTGAAGGCGGTGCGGAACCAGCGGCCCACGCCGGTCTTCTGGATGTCGGCGTTGCCGTTGGAGATCGCCACCAGCGGATAGCGCTCGCTGAGCCACTTCAGCGCCGGAAGCGCGTCGTCGTAGAGCGTCACGCGCTGGCGCTCGGCAAAGAAGACGTCGAAGGCCGGGTCGGCCAGCGCCGGGTCTTCGCCGGCCCGCACGAGCGCTGTGCGGATCGATTCGCGGCGCAGCGCGCTCAGGTCATGCGCGAGATCCGAACGCTCCTTGGCGGTGGCTTCGCGCAGCTCACGCAGGATGCCCGGCGTCATCAGCAGGCTGGCCGTCTTGGGCGCCTCGCGCAGCAGCCACGCATGCAGCACGGCCTCGGCGCGTTCGATGGTCGGCCAGATCGGCCAGAGGGTGTCGTCGAGGTCCAGCGAGATCGCCGAGATGCGCTTGAGATCGAGAGGCGCGGCGCCCGCGGGCGCCGGGGAAGCGGAAGTCATGCCCGAGAATATCGCATGCCTTCGACTCACGAGAACGCTCCCCCGAGTACCCCGCGCACCGCAGTGCTCTGGTGCAACCTCGGCTCACCTGATGCCCCCACAGCAGCAGCCGTGCGCCCCTACCTCGCCGACTTCCTGGGCGACCCCCGCGTGGTCGAGATCCCGAAGCTGCTCTGGGCGCCGATCCTGCACGGCATCATTCTTCGCACGCGGCCTGCCAAGTCAGCCGCCAAGTACGCGAGCATCTGGATGCGCGAAGGCTCGCCGCTGAAAGTGTGGACGCAGAAGCAGGCCACGCTGCTGGCCGGCTGGCTAGGCGAGCGCGGCCACCACGTGGGGGTGCGCGACGCGATGCGCTACGCCAGCCCCTCCATCGCCTCCCGGC
Organism: Variovorax sp. V15; assembly: GCF_041154425.1. Taxonomy (NCBI): domain Bacteria; kingdom Pseudomonadati; phylum Pseudomonadota; class Betaproteobacteria; order Burkholderiales; family Comamonadaceae; genus Variovorax; species Variovorax sp. V15. The sequence continues at coordinate 2,870,203 of NZ_AP028659.1, read as the reverse complement.
TCGACGCGCTGCAGGCCGAAGGCGCCACCCGCGTGCTGGTGCTGCAGGCCTACCCCCAGTATTCGGGCACCACCACCGCGAGCGTGATCGACGCGGTGAACGCGTGGAGCCGCAAGCAGCGCCGCGTGCCCGAGTTCCGCTTCGTCAACGACTACCACGACGACCCGGCCTACATCGAGGCGCTCGCGCAGAGCATCGAGAAGCACTGGAAAACCGAAGGCCGCGGCGAGGTGCTGCTGATGAGCTTCCACGGCATTCCCGCGCGCAACATCGCGCTGGGCGATCCGTACCAGGCGCAGTGCACCGAAACCGCACGCCTGCTCGCAGCGCGGCTGGGTCTTTCGAGTGCCCAGTACCGCGTGACCTTCCAGTCGCGCTTCGGCAAGGCCAAATGGCTGGAACCCTACACCGAGCCCACGCTGCGCGAACTCGGCGCCTCCGGCGTGAAGCGCGTCGACGTGGTCTGCCCGGGCTTCCCGGCCGACTGCCTCGAGACGCTCGAAGAAATCGCCATGGAAGGCCGCGAAGCCTTCCTGCACGCGGGCGGCGAAGCCTTCAGCTACATCCCCTGCCTCAACGACAGCCCGGCATGGATCACCGCGCTCGCGGGCATCGCCGAACGCAACCTGGCGGGCTGGCCCACGCAAAGAACGAACACCACCCCATGAAACAGGATCTGCACGAAGCCAACCGGCTCTCGTGGAACGCGGCCACCGTCGCACACAACAGCCACAAGGGCGATCAGGCCGCCTTCTTCCGCAAGGGCGGCTCCACCCTCTTCCCCGAAGAAGCCCGCCTGCTCGGTGACGTGAAAGGCCTGTCTGTGCTGCACCTGCAGTGCAACGCCGGACAGGACAGCCTGAGCATCGCGCGCCTCGGCGCCGAGGTGACGGGCGTGGACATCTCCGACGAGGCCGTCGACTTCGCGACGCGGCTCTCGCAGCAGTCGGGCATCGCGGCGCGCTTCGTGCGCTCGGATGTCTACGACTACTTCCGCGACGCGCAGGCACGCGGCGAGAAGCACGACATCGTCTTCTGCTCGTACGGCACGCTGTGCTGGCTCTCCGACATCCCCGCCTGGGCGCGCGGAGTGGCGCAGATGCTCAAGCCCGGCGGCCGCTTCGTCTTCGTCGAGTTCCACCCTTTCGCGCTGGTGTTCGACCCGGCCTGGAAGTTCCACTACGACTACTTCAACGAAGCCCCCGTGCCCGAGGAAGGCGTGGGCGACTACGTGGCCGATTCCGGCGACGGCCTGGTGCGCGAAGGCTACGAGCGCGGCGTGGAGAACTTCAGCAACCCGCACCCCAGCTTCGAGTTCACTTGGGGCGTGGGCCAGGTGACGACCGCACTGTCGCAGGCCGGCCTCGTCATCGAACGGCTCGACGAATACCCGTACGCCAACGGCTGGAAGCCCTTCGAAGGCATGCGCGACATCGGCGGGCGCCGCATGGCACCGCCCGAGGGCATGCCGCGCATTCCGCTCATGTATTCGATCTCCGCACGCAAGCCATGAAATCTCTGCACGCCCTCGGTGGCCTTTTTCTGCTGGTGCCCTTCATGGCCCGCGCAGCCGGAACCGCCGAAGTGCCCAAGGGCGTGTGGGAAGGCACGCTCGGCACCAAGGCCATCGTGGCCTGCTTCAACGCCGAGTTCCCGAGCGGCAGCTACTTCTACAAGCAGTACAAGAAGGCGATCCCGCTGAGCCGCGTCGAGAAAGACAGCTTCTGGCATGAAGCCGGCGACACCGGCCTGTGGTCGCTCGACCCCGCCAAGGGCAACACGCTGACCGGCACCTGGAAGAGCGTGAAGGGTGCGCCCGTGACGCTGCCCATCCGGCTCGACCTGTCCGACGCCACGGGTGGCGACAAGGCCTGCGGCAGCGACGGCTATGCGGGCCTGCTCGAAACGCCGCCGAAGATCGAGACCGGGAAGAAAGAAGAATTCGCGCCCGGCCGCAGCTTCCGCCGCCTGCGCTTCGCCGGCCAGGAAACCATCGAACTCTCCGGCCCCGAGCCCACGCTGGCAGCCATCAACCGCGAGCTGCGCCGCGACTTCGACACCAGCAAGGACACGATCAAGGAGTACTTCGACAAGCGCCGCGAGTTCCTCGGGCGAGTCGGCGTACCGGCGGAAGACGAGAACACCGCCGATCCTTCGTATTGGAGCTCGCAGTGGCTCAGCATCCGCAACTACACCTGGGCGGCCGGCATGGGCCGCAACGGGATCTCCTGGTTCCATCGCACCTGGGACCTGCAGACGGGCAAGCAGGTCGACCCATGGTCCTGGTTCGGCCTGCGCTCGCTGTCGAAGGCGCGTCCGGCCGAGGGACGGCTATCCGGCACCGGAGGCGGCTCGATGACGCCGAAGCTGCGCCGCTTCCTGTTCCGCTACGCGGGCATCGACGCGTCGAAGGCCGAGGACAGCTGCCGGTCCAACTACGAAGAAGACGCCTACTACGACCTGACGCTGGAAGCCAAGGGCATGCGCTTCGCCCAGCCCGCCTACGGCAACGGCTGCGAGATCGAGATCGAAGTGCCCTACGCCGAGCTCGGCCCGGTGCTCACGCCCGCGGGCAAGGCGGCGGTACGGCGCATCCTCGAATCGGCAAATTGATCCTGGCTCAGGCTGCCGGCCTGCGTGCCAGCAGCGCCTGGATCGCAGCCTCCATCTCGGCGTACTCCCCTTCGCCGAAATGCTGCCGCATCACCTGCCCGCTGCTGTCGGCCAGGTAGAACGCGGGCCAGTACTGGTTGCTGTAGGCCCGCCAGGTGGCGAATCCGTTGTCCTGCGCCACCGGGTAGCGGATGTTGAAGCGCTCGATCGCGTCCTGCACGTTGCGCGTGAGCTTCTCGTAGGCGAACTCGGGCGAATGCACGCCCACCACGGTGAAGCCCCGGTCCTTGTACGTCTCGTACCAGCGCACCACGTGCGGCAGCGTGCGAATGCAGTTGATGCAGGAATAAGTCCAGAAGTCGACCAGCACCACCTTGCCGGACAGCCCCTTCATGGTGAGCGGCTCGGAGTTGAGCCACTTGTCGATACCAGTGAATTCGGGGGCCTTGCCGTAGTCGCGCAGCCCCGGCGAGGCGGCCAGCGCGCTGCGTGCCGGCCAGGCGCCACCCGCGGCTGCCGCCAGGGCGGAGGCACCTGCGGCGAGCCCCGAGAACGCCCTTCTGGACATCATGTTCATGATCGCAAACCTCGCTCGTGTGTCAGACCGACAGCGGTCAGGCGCGATTGTTCGCGGCGCACGCGCTGCGTGCGCATGTGTCACGGCAATTTGAACTTTGTCCCGGCGGCGTGATGGGCCGCCCAGGTCAGAACTTGCCCAGGTAGTCCATCTTGCCGATGGGCATGCCCTTGTGGCGCAGCACGTCGTAGGCCGTGGTCACGTGGAAGAAGAAATTGGGCACTGCGAACTGCAGCAGATAGCGCTGCGCCGTGAAGGTCGCCTCGCCTTCGCGGGTCTTGATGGTCACCGCGCGGTCTTCGTGGCCGTCGATCAGCGCGCGGTCGACCGTTGCCAGGAAGTCCTGCGTCTTCGCGATGCGCGCGACCAGGTCGTCCCAGGTCTTTTCCTCGTCGGGGAAGCTAGGCGCGGTGACGCCGGCGATGCGGGCCGTGCCGAGCTTGGAGGCATCGCTGGCGCGCTGGATCTGGCCGGCCAGCGTGAGCATGTCGGGCGCGAGGCGTGCATCGACCAGCTCGGCCGGGTCGATGCCGTTGGCCTTCGCATGCGCGAGGCTCTTGTCGAGGATATGGGTGAGCTGGCCGAGTCCGCGCGTGAAGACGGGCACGGACAGGTCGTACATCGAGAGCGCCATGGTGTTCGAGGCCTGTGATCGGCCTTGTGGTTGAGGTGGGCGGCGATTGTCACGCCGCCGCTGCCTCAGCGGCCGGCGGCGCGGATAAACCCCTCGACGGGATCAAGCTGTTCCGGCACGTTCAGCGCGGGCGCGTGACCGCAGGCAGGAACTTCGATCACCCGCAGCCGACCGGCCGCGCCGGGACCGCGCCGCTTCATCTCCTCGACCACGCCCGGCAACACCAGGTCGGACTCGGCTCCGCGCAGGCACAGCACCGGCACCTCGATGGCGTCGTAGTGCGGCCAGATCAGGTAGTCGTTGTCGTGCGCGCTGAACTGCCGGACCATGGCCGGGTCGTAGTGCGGCGTCACGCGGCCGTCGGGCAGCCGGCGCGTGGAGGTCTCGGTCAGCCGGCGCCATTGCGCGTCGCTGAGCCAGCCGTAGGGCTTGTAGACCGTGCGGAAGAAGGCTTCGAGTTCGGCCACCGTGTCGAAGGCCGGCGGCTCGCCCGCATAGGCGCGGATGCGCTCGATGGCCGGCTGCGCCAGCTCGGGCGCATTGTCGTTGAGCACCAGGCTCGCGATGCGCGCCTTCATGCGCGGCTCGAACAGGCCCGAGGCGCAGACGGTGCCGATGGCGCCGCCCATCGAGGTGCCGACCCAGTGCACCCGCCCGAGCCGCAGCTCGTCGCAAAGCGCATTGGCGATGCGCGCATAGAACGAGAGCTTGTATTCCTCGTCCGGCAGCGGGCTCCACTGGCTCAGGCCGCGGCCGATGGTGTCGGGGCAGATCACGCGGAAGCCGCGCGAGGCGAAGTGCTGCGCCAGTTCGTCCATGTCGCGCCCTGTGCGCGCAAGGCCATGCCAGGCGATGACCACGGGCGCCTCGGGCGAGCCCCATTCGAGCCAATGGATCTCGCGGCCGGCGAGCTGCGCGTAGCGGGAAAGCGGAATCAGATTGTTGTTGTCGCTCATCGCGCAGCCCTTGCACGCAGTTTTCCGACGATGCCAGTCGGGAAGTAATAGACGGACAGCACGAACAGCACGCCCAGCCACAGCAGCCAGCGGTCGGGCGACAGCAGCGCGGCCAGCCATGGCAGGCCGCTGGCGGCCTCGTTGCCGATGCGCAGCAGGTCCTGCAGATAACTCTGCGCCACCACGAACAGCACCGCGCCGATGGCCGCGCCGTAGATGGTGCCCATGCCGCCGATCACCACGATCAGCAGCACGTCGATCATGATCTCGAAGCTCAGCGAGGTATCCGGCCCGTTGTAGCGCAGCCAGATCGCCAGCATCGCGCCGGCCAGCGTGGCGAAGAGCGCCGACAGCACGGCGGCCGTGGTGCGGTAGACCACCACGCGGTAGCCGATGGCCTCGGCCCGGAACTCGTTCTCGCGGATGGCCTGCAGCACGCGGCCGAAGGGCGAGTTCACGATGCGCAGCAGCGCCAGCACCAGCACCACCGCCGCCACGAACAGCAGGTAGTAGCAAAGCAGCCTGCTGTCGAGCGAAACGCCGAGGAAAGGCTCTTCCGCGAACTCGAAGCTCGGCGAGATCAGCTCGGGCAGCTTGAAGGTCAGGCCATCCTCGCCGCCGGTGAAGTCGGAAAGCTGCGAAGCCAGCGTCTGGAAGGCCGAAGCCACGGCCAGTGTGATCATGGCGAAGAAGATCGCGCGCACCCGCAGCGAGAAGAGGCCGATGGCGAACGACAGCACCAGCGAGATCGCCAGCGACGCGCCCAGCCCGACCAGCACCGCGCCCCAGTTCGGCCCGAGCCTCGAGGCCGAGATGGCGATGCCGTAGGCCCCGATGCCGAAGAACATGGTGTGCGCGAAGCTCACGATGCCGGTGTAGCCCAGCAGCAGGTCGAAGCTGGCCACCAGCACCACGAACACCAGGATCTTGGCCGCCACGCTCAGCGCCTTCACGCCGGGGAAGATGAATGGCGCGAAGGCCAGCGCGATGAACACCGCCAGCAGCAGCACGGCGAGCAGCCGGCTGCGGGGCATGTCGTTGGAGAGGAGTCGCTTCAGGAACATGTTTTCGTCCTCCTCTTCAGCGGTTCGCCACCGGGTACACGCCCTGCGGGCGCCACAGCAGCACGGCCACCATCAGGAAGATGCTCGCGAACTGGGTGAGCGTGGGCAGCAGGAAGCCCACGTAGTTGGTCATCAGCCCCACCAGCAGCGCGCCGATGAGCGCCCCACCCGTCGAGCCCAGCCCGCCGATGATGATGACGATGAAGATCAGCACGTTGACCTGCGCACCCATCTGCGGCACCAGGTTCTGCTGGAAGAGGCCCCACATCACGCCGCCCAGTCCGGCCAGCGCACTGCCGACCACGAACACGCCAACGAAGAGCCGCCCGATGCGGTAGCCCAGCGACTCGACCATTTCACGGTCTTGCACGCCCGCGCGGATGAGCAGGCCGATCTTGGTGCGCCCCAGTGTCCATGCGAGCACGCCGAACACGACAACGCCCACGGCCACCGCGAGCAGGCGGTACTTGCTGATGGCCGCGTCGCCCACCAGCAGCGAGCCGCGCAGCGCCTCGGGCAGCGGCAGCGGAATCTGCGCCGGGCCCCAGATCACCTTGATGAGTTCCTCGCCGATGATCATGCCGCCCATCGTGATGAGGATCTGCTTCAGGTGCTGGCCGTACACCGGCCGCACGATGAAGCGCTCGAAGGCCAGCCCTACCGCGCCGGCCACCGCCATCGCGACCAGCATCGCCGGAAACACCGCGACGAGGTTGCGCCACAACTCGCCCGAGCCGGTCCAGTCGCCCATGAGGCCGAGCACGCTGCTGGCCACGAAGGCGCCCAGCGCGATGAACACGCCATGGCCGAAGTTCAGCACGTCCATGAGGCCGAACACCAACGTGAGGCCCGAGGCGATGATGAAGATGATCATGCCCATCGCCAGCCCCGCCACGGTGAGCGTGAGCCAGGTCGAGAAGGAGCCGGTGAGCGGCAACGCGGCGAGCGCCAGCACCGGGGCCAGGAGCAGCGGGCGCCAGTCGAAGTCGAGGGCTTTCATTGCTGCGCCTCCTCTTGCCCCCTCTCCCGCTTGCGGGAGAGGGTTGGGGTGAGGGCCGACGGCGACGAGACGAGGTCATGGCCGTTGCACAGGCCGCCTGCCCTCACCCTAGCCCTCTCCCGCAAGCGGGAGAGGGAACAAGACACGGAAATCGTCATAGCGCGAGGCCCAAGAGAGATTGCTGAAGTTGCGCGTCGGCGGAGAACTCCGCCATGGAGCCGGCGTGCACCACCCGGCCGTTGTCCATCACCGCGACGGTGTCGCCCAGCCGCTGGGCGAAGTTGATGTTCTGCTCCACCAGCAGGATCGTCACGCCGCTGCGCTTGAGCTCGGCGAAGGCGTCGATCATGTTGTTGATCATCACGGGCGCGAGGCCCTTGCTGGGCTCGTCGATGATGAGAAGCTCGCGCGGCTCCACGATGGCGCGCGAGACGGCCAGCATCTGCTTCTGCCCGCCAGAGAGCTTGCCCGCCGGGTGGTTCCAGAACTTCTCGACCGCGGGAAAGAGCTTGAAGATCCACTTCAGCCGCGTGTCGTCGATCTGCTGGGCATTCTTGGCGCCGCGCGCGGCCAGCAGCATGTTCTCCTTCACCGTGAGGTCGGAGAAGATGCCCATGTTCTCGGGCACGTAGGCGATGCCCAGGCCGGCGATCTGCGGCGTGTGCTGCGTGGTGATTTCTTTCTCGCCGAAGCGCACCCTGCCCTGCGACGCATGCCACAGGCCCATGATGGTGCGCAGCGTGGTCGTCTTGCCCGCGCCGTTGCGGCCCAGCAGCATGGTGAGCTGGCCGCGCGGCACGGCGAGGTCGACGCCGTGGAGGATGTGATAGGCCCCGATGTGCGTGTGCACGCCCTCGAGGGTCAGCAGGTTGTTGGTGCTCATGCGGCCTCCTTCGCGACGCCCAGGTAGGCCTCCTGCACCACCGGCGAGGCGATCACCTCGGCGGGTTCGCCATCGGCCACCAGCGTGCCGTTGTGCAGCACGATGATGCGGTCCGCGAGCTCGCGCACCACGTCCATCTTGTGCTCGACCAGCAGGATGGTCTTGCTCTTGTCCTTCTTGAGCTTGCGGATCAGGTCGAGGATGACGGGCGCCTCGGCCGCGTTCATGCCCGCCGTGGGCTCGTCGAACATGAAGACCTTGGGCTCCAGCGCCATCAGCAGCGCCACCTCCAGCTTTCGCTGGTCGCCGTGCGGCAGGCTCGCCACCGTGGCGTGCTCGCGCGACTTGAGCGCGACGTCGGCCAGGATCTGGTCGGCGCGCTCGGTCAGCGCCTTGTGGTCGCTCCAGATGCTCCACAGGTTGAGACCGCGCCGGTGCGCGCCCTCGCGCGTGGCCTGCACCGCGAGGCGCACGTTCTCCAGCACCGTGAGGTTGGGAAACAGGTTGGTGAGCTGAAAGGCCCGCCCCAGCCCCGCGTGCGTGCGCGCGGAGGGGGACAGGCCCGACAACGAATGCCCGTCGAGCGACACGGTGCCCGCGCTCGCCTTGAGCTGGCCCGAGATCAGGTTGAAGTAGGTGGTCTTGCCCGCGCCGTTGGGGCCGACGATGGCCGTCAGCGTGCCCGGCGCGAAGGCGCAGCTCACGCTGTTGACGGCCACGTGCCCGCCGAAGCGGATGGTCAGATCTCGGGTCTCAAGCATCGTCGTTGGTCATTGCGAATCGGAAAACAGGAAGGACGACCGGCCAGCCTCAACAGGTGCCGATCACGTAGTAGTTGGGGCCCGTCTGCTTCAGCGTGGTCGTCACGTAGATGTTCCACAGGCCCATGGACTGGTTGGAGCCATAGGCATAAGTGAAGCCGTACAGGGCATAGGCGCGCCCGGCAATGGTGTGCGTGTAGTTGCTGGCGGTATAGCAGGTGCCGCCGCTGCCGCCGCCAGTGGTGGTGCCGGTCGCGGCCGACGACATGGCGCCCTCCACATTGCTCGCGTTCAGAGCGGCCACGGTCCAGCTGTAGGTGGTCGAGGCGGCCAGGCCGGTGTCGGTGTAGCTGGTGGCGGCCACCGGCGAGGCATTGACCTTGCTGCCGCCGCGGTACACGTTGTAGCCGCTGGCGCCGCTCACGGCGTTCCAGGCGATCACCATGCTGCTGGCGGTGGCGCCCGATGTGCCCACGCCGGTGGGAGCCGGCAGGCCGCTGCCGCCCGAGGAACCGGTGACGCGGTCGATCATCGCCTTCATCGCGGCCATCTGCGGGCCCGACTTCTTCGCGTAGTTGGCGTTGTCGTAGCCCCACCAGTCCCAGCAGCTGTTGGTGGCGGCGGTGCTGGTCTGCGGATAGATCAGCACGATGTTGTTGGTGTCGGCCCAGCGGTTGTAGCCGGTCTTGCGCACGTACTGGTCGCTCACGTCGTTGTAGTTCTGCTTGCAGCCGTGCAGCACCAGGTGCACTCGGCACGAGGCGGTGGTGCAGGCCTGCGGCACGTAGATCCAGCCGGTGGCCGCCATGCCGTGGCCGCTGATGAACTCCGACTGGTTGAACTCGGTGAAGGTGCCGCCCAGCGTGCCGTTGTTGCGCGGGTTCAGCGGGCCGTACAGTTGCGTGAGGATCTCGCCCGCGAGGTCGAAGCCGCAGTTGTTGATGTAGGGGGCTGCGGTGGTGCTGCAGGCGCTGCCGTAGTCGTCGGTGACCATCGCGTGGCCCGCGCCGATGTTGTTCTTGTAGACGACGTTGGCTGCGGGCACGAAGCTCTGGTAGTAGGTCTTGAGGTCGTCCATCACCGCCTGCTTGACGGTGTTGTCCGAGGTGCCCGAGAACATGTAGACCTTGGAATTGCTCATGTTCGACACCGGGTCGATCGCACCGCTGGAAGCCCAGCTGTTGGTGGTGCTCACCAGCGACGCCACCGGGATGCTGGTGCTGTGCGTCATGCAGCGCCCCGTGGCGTTGAGCACCGAACCCTCGGCGCAGTAGTACGGACCGCCCGCCACCACGCCCGCGCCACGCTTGAAGGTGGCCGAGTACGCCACGTGCAGTTGCACCGCCATGAAGCCGCCGGCCGACAGGCCCGACACGCTCACCTCCGCCGGGTTGGCGCCGAGCGCCGGAAGCGGCACCGCCGCCTGGGCGGCATGCGCCGCCACCGTCATCGCCGCGGCCGCGGCGAGTCCCTTCCAGTTCTTCCATTTCATCGCTGGCATCGCTGTCTCCTTCTGTTGTGGGTATCGAACGTTTGCTTTGCTGACTGACGAATCGAATCGGCCGTGGGAACTTCACGCCGCCGCGAAGAAAAAGGCGCAGGCTGGCGCTTCGCCCGGCGGCCATCCGAGGCGAAAACGGGGCGGCGCTCCTCGGGCGCCGCGCGGGTCAGGGGGAACGATCTACGCCGTGGCGCTCAGCGTTTATTTTTGATGGGGATGTCCATCTCTTCGGGCTTGATCTCGTGCACCAGCTCCGGCACGCCCCAGGCGAACGCCGGGTCGACCTTGATCTTGAAGTGGTACATCGACTGCATCGCCTGGTGGTCTTCCTTGCGGAAGGTCATCTTGCCCTTGGGCGTGTCGAAGCTCATGCCTTCCATGGTGCTGATGAGCTTGTTGGTGCTGGTGTCGCCGTTGGTCTTCTTCAGCGCCGTCACCACGGCCATCGCGGCGGAGAAGCCGCCGGCGGTGAAGAAGTCCGGCGGCGTCTTGAATTCCTTGTAGTGGGCCGACACCATCGCCTCGTTCACCGGGTTCTTCGGAATGCCGAAGTAGTAATAGGCCGCGCCTTCCATGCCCGGCAGCGCCTTGTAGGCAGCCATGGCCGGCAGGATGTTGCCGCCCGTGGCGATCTCGATGCCGTAGCGCTTGAGGTCGAGGTCGACGATCTTGAACGGGTTGCCCGCGCCGGCCCAGACGATCCAGATGATCTTGCGGCCCGGCTGGTCCTTGAGCTTGTCGATCAGGCGCTGCGCGCCGGCGGTGAAGTCGGTGGTGGCGGGCGGCAGGTATTCCTCGTGGACCAGCTTGGCCTTCTTGAGCGCCGAGCCGAAGGCCTTCACGCCGTCGCGGCCGAAGGCGTTGTCCTGCGCCAGCGTGGCCACGGTCACTCCGGGCTTGTCGACGGCCACGGCGTTGGAGATCGCGTCCTGGCTCGAATTGCGGCCGGTACGGAAGATGTACTTGTTCCACTTGTCGCCGGTGATCGAGTCGGCAACGGCGGGCTCGACCAGCAGGATCTTCTTGTATTCCTCGGCCACCGGCAGCATGGCCAGCGCCACGCCCGATGCCGTCGGGCCGATGGCCAGCGCTGCCTTGTCGTCCGAGTAGGCGGCCGCCAGCAGCGACTTGCCCAGGTCCGGCTTGCCCTGGTCGTCCTTCTCGATGACCACCAGCTTCTTGCCGTTGACCATCATCGTGCCGCCGGTGGCGTAGTTCAGGCCCATCATCAGGCCGGTTTGCGTCTGCTTGCCGTAGGCTTCCAGCGCGCCGGTCTTGCTGTAGATATGGGCGATGCGGATTTCATTGGACTGCGCCCAGGCGGGAGCGGCGGCCGAGGCGCAGGCGGCGAGCGCGGCCAGGGCGACGAGGTGGCGACGGTTCATTCTTTGTCTCCTGAAAAAGGTGACTGAATATTGCACAGTTCGTGCCACCCGCTAAGCCATTGATAACAAACGTTTCTCCATTCGAGAGAAGCGCCTTCCGGCTGAAATCAGAACACTCGCGATGTCTGAATTTCAGTCGGCTGTCTGGTTTTCAGTCAGGGTTTTCGCGGAGGCCTTGCGCTGGGCGATCCATTGCTCGAACTGGCGCTCGGCCTGCTGCCGGAACTCGTTGCGCGCATGGTTGCAGGCCGCATGCGCGAGCCGCCGGTGCTTCGAGGAGCGGACGCCGCCGAAGGTCGAGTCCACCAGATGCTCGATGGTGGCGGACTCGGGCCGGCCGAAGGGCTCGTTGAAATCCATCGGGAGGCCGCACCAATGGCAGTTGGGGCCGAAGGTGGCGCGCAATGCTCGAATGCTCATGAAATCGAATCTGGTGCTGCGAAATAGGAGTTGCGGTTGCGTTGTGCGGTCCGCTCGCCGAAGTATGCTTCGCGCGAAATTCAATGCCGTCAGCAAGGCACAAAACAGGAAGCAAAATGATCGTCGGAATCGACCTGGGCACGACCAACAGCCTGGTCAGCGTGTATCGCAATGGAGGCACGGAGCTCATCCCCAACGCACTGGGGCATCTGCTGACGCCCTCGGCCGTGGGCATCGCGGACGACGGCAGCTTTCTGGTCGGGCTGCCTGCTCGCGAGCGCCTGTCCACCCACCCCAAGCTCACGGCCACGGCATTCAAGCGCTGGATGGGCACCGACCATATCGTTGCGCTGGGCACCAAACGCATGCGGCCCGAAGAGCTCAGCGCGCTGGTGCTGGGCGCGCTCAAGGCCGACGCTGAAGCCTATCTCGGCGAGCCCGTCACCGAGGCCGTCATCACCGTGCCGGCGTACTTCAACGACGTGCAGCGCAAGGCCACGCAGGCAGCCGGCCGACTGGCCGGACTCTCGGTAGAACGCTTGCTCAACGAGCCCACGGCGGCCGGCCTGGCCTACGGACTGCAGGAGCGGGCCGACCACTCCACCTTTCTGATCTTCGATTTGGGCGGCGGCACCTTCGACGTGTCGGTGCTCGAGTATTTCGAAGGCGTCGTCGAGGTGCGCGCCAGCGCCGGTGACACCCGACTGGGCGGTGAGGATTTCGTGCAGGTACTGGTCGACTGGTTTGTCGAGCAGACGCCCACGCTGGCTGGTGCCGATAAGGAGGCCATTGCTTCGGACAACGCGCTGTGGCGCGCTGCCGAGCAGGCAAAGCGCGACCTCAGCGACCAAGACACGACGCGCATCGCGCTGCAACGCAACGACGTCACCCACACGTTGGACGTGACGCGCGCCGACTACGAGAAGCGCTGCGCCGAACTGCTGCAGCGTCTGCGCCGCCCGCTGGAACGCGCACTCATGGACGCCAAGCTCGACCAGGGAAGCCTGAACGAGGTGGTGCTCGTGGGGGGCGCGAGCCGCATGCCGGTGGTGCGCCAAACGGTGACGCGGCTGTTCGGCCGGCTGCCGCTGCGCACCATCAACCCCGACGAGACCATCGCGCGCGGCGCGGCCATCCAGGCAGCGCTGAAGTCGCGAGATGCGGCGCTGAACGAAGTAGTACTGACCGACGTCATGCCCTATTCGCTGGGCATCGTGGTGTCGGAGGAAATCGACGGGCGCCAGTACCACAACCGCTTTTCGCCCATCATTGAGCGCAACACGGCCGTACCCGTGTCCCGCATGCAGACTTACTCGACGATGCAGGACGGCCAGACGCTAATCGATCTGGACATCCGCCAGGGCGAGTCGCCAATCGGCACCGACAACCTCAAGCTGGGCAGCCTGGCTATTACGCTGCCGCCCCTGCCGCGCGGGCATGCCGGCTTGAACGTGCGCTTCACCTACGACATCAACGGGCTGCTGGAAGTCGAAGCGCATGTGCCGGCTACCGGGCAGACGCACAACAGCGTGATCCAGCGCTCGGCCGACGTCATGAGCGAGAAGCAGATTGCCGCCGCGCTCGACAAGCTGCGCGCGCTCAAGATCCATCCGCGCGACAAGCAGGAGAACATCTACCTCGTGTCGCGCGCCAAGCGCCTGTATGAAGACCGGCTCGGCCATGCACGTCAGGACGTGGCGCATGCGCTCGTGCGATTCGAAGCCGCGCTCGACTCGCAGGACGAGCACTTCATCCGTCAACACCGCACCGAGTTCAAGGCCTACCTCGACAGCATCGACAAGGGCTTCGTGCTGTGAACGGCTTCTGGTCGGATCTGGGCATCGAGCCCACGGGGGATCGCATTGCCATCAAGCGGGCCTATGCGGCACGGCTCAAGGTCACGCGACCCGACGATAACGCCGATGCCTACCAGGCGCTGCGCAATGCCTACGAGCAGGCGCTGGAGCATGCGCGTCGGGCCGTGCAACAGCCGGCCAGCACCGTGTCGTGGCCAGCGCCTGAAGCATCGGCTGCGCCCGAAGTCGTTGCCGAGCCCATGCCCGAGCCTGCCATCGCGCATGTAGAGTCCGGGCTCAAGCCTGAGCCCGAGCCGGAGCACGCACCCGAACTCAAGGCGCCGTCGGAGCCCGACCCAGAGCCCCAACTGGAGGCAGAGCCCGCGCCGCCCGCCTGGATCCCCGCCCACGAACTCGCCAGCCAGACCCTGCATTTCCTGCAGCAGAGCGGCCCCGACGCATTGGCCGCTAGCTGGCCTGCGCTGAAGCGTGAACTCGACAACTTGCCGCTGTGGGAGCGCAACGTCGCCAGCAGGCATTTCGCGCAGCTCGTGATCGACGCGCCGGCACTGCCGCGCCACTTCGCCCTTTCGCTGGCAGCCTGGTTCGCCTGGGAAAGCGACTTCCGCACCGACCAGATGCTGGGCACGCCACGCGCCATCGCGCTGCGCGAGCGCCTGCACGAACTGAACTACGGCTTCCAGGCCGATGACGCATTTCGCCGCCGCTACGCCGAGGTCGGCTTCCTGACCCCGATGCTCGAACTGCTGTCAAAGTGGAAGCTCTACCTGCTGTGCGCCCTGCTGCCAAGCCGGGTGTTTCGCATGTGGGGCGAGCTGTCGCCCAAGCATCGTTACGCGCTGGGCATTCCGCCACCGCCACTGCACACGCGCGCCGAAGAGGCGATCGAAATGGGCGGCTGGGCGCGGCTCGCACTTGTCGTGCTGATGCTGGTGTCGGTGATGCAGTTCAAAGGCTATGGCGACGGTTCCTGGGTAGGCAAGCTGGGCTACGTGGTGACGCTGGGCGGCATGCTGTTCGCAGTGCAGCACTTCGGCTACCGAATTTACCTTGCGGCCAAACGCTCGCTGCACCGAACGCTGCGCCCCGACTGGCTCGCGCCTGGCCTGCCCCGGCCCTGGCTGCTGGCTGTGCTGGGCTTTGGTTCGATGGTGTGCGGCACCGTGGCCTATGGATTCACCGAGGCAAATGCATGGCCGCAGGCCTTCACCGCCGGTTACGTGCAGTCGACCGTGATCTACCTGCTGGGCTTGCCCTTTCTCATCCTCGCGCCGTTGACGCCTTCGCTGCCCCTCAAGCCGGCCAGCGCCGCGTTTCCGGCAATCCTCTTGCTGTGCGTCGTGACCGGCATTCACCTCCCTGGCTTCGAAGCGTTGCCTTGGACCGGCGCGTTCACTGGGATGTGCTGGTTCATGGCCTCCTGCATCGCCTACACACTGTATGGCGACGCCATCGAAGCGCGCTTCGGTGCGTTTCGCGCGCGCGTGCAGCTTGAGCATGATCGGCTCAACAAGACCACGCACCTCGACATGGCCGTCGGGCTGCTGCATCTGCTCCGGGTGACGTTGGGCTGGCCGTATCGTCTGATGCTCATGGCCGCAGCCAACTCGACAACCTACGTGATCGCTGTCGTGGCGGTGTCGGTGGCCGCCCTGCCCGAGTCGCTGCGCGGCTGGCAGGTACCGTTTTCCGTCGGTGTCGCGGGTCTGTTCGCCATCATCGCGGCCCTGCTGTTCAACAATGCGGCTTCGGCGCTGATGCCCGGCGCCGGCTCGCGCTGGCGTGGCTGGCTCGGTCTGGTTCTGACTGCGCTGTGGCTCGTGTGGATCGCTGTCTACTGGAGCGTTGGCCCCTGGATCGACGCGCAGGCCGGCTGGTTGCCGCCGACCACCGACGGCAATGTCATATGGCGCCGACTCGGCGTGTCGGTCTGCGTGCCACTGCTGGTTATGACTTGGGGGCTGGGCATCTTCAAGCTGAAGAAGGTGGGCTCACCTTAGCGCGGCGGGGTCATGCGCTCGTACAGCGTGGCCCGCGAAATCCCCAGCAGCCGTGCGGTCGCCAGCTTGTTGCCGCCCGTCGACGCCAGCGCCGCCGCAATCGCCTTTTGCTCCAGTTCGGCCACCTGCTGCGCCAGTGGGCGCAGCAGCGCGGCTTCTTCATCTGCGTCGTGGCCGCTCTGCAGGGTGGCCGGCAGTTCGATCTGCTCGAGCCCAGCTTCGCGCAGGATGCGTTCGAGCTGCACCGCATCGATGCGCTGCGAATCGCTTCGCATCGTCACCTGCTCCAGCACGTTGCGCAGCTCGCGGATGTTGCCGCGCCAGTGCTGGCCGGCGAGCAGCGCGAGCGCGTCGGGCGTGAGCTCGGGCGGCGCTTCGCCGCTGCGCAGCGCCATGTCTTCTCCCAGCGCTTCGACGAGCGCGGGAATGTCGGCACGCCGCTCGCGCAGCGGGGGCACGCGCAGCGGGAGCACGTTGAGGCGGTAGTACAGGTCTTCGCGGAACTGGCCGCGCCGCACGAGCTCGGGCAGGTCGCGCGAGGTGGCGGCGATCACGCGGGCGTCGAAGGGCACGAGCTTGTTGGAGCCCAGCGGCTCGATCTCGCCCTCCTGCAGCGCGCGCAGCAGCTTGGCCTGCAGGCCCAGCGGCATGTCGCCGATTTCGTCGAGGAACAGGCTGCCGCCGTCGGCCAGCTTGAACTTGCCCTCGCGGCCCTTGCGGTCGGCGCCGGTGAAGGCGCCGGGGGCGAAGCCGAAGAATTCGGCTTCGAGCAGCGTGTCGGGCACCGCCGCGATGTTCACGCTGACGAACTGGCCCTTGGCCCGCGCGGACGAGGCATGAATGGCATGCGCCAGCAGCTCCTTGCCGGTGCCGGTCTCGCCCAGCAGCAGCACCGGGCTCGTCGACTGCGCCGCGCGCCGCGCATGGCGCTTCACCTCCACCGCCGCCGGGCTGCTGCCGATGAAGCTCGCGAAGGTGTACTTGGAGCGCCGCTGTCCGTCGCCCGAGTGCTGGTAGAGCGGGTTGTTGCGCTGGCTCGCGAGCTCGCGGCGGGCATCGTCGAGGTCGCGCTGCAGCAGCGCGAACTTGCTGATGAGCGGCTGCAGCGTGGTCTCGGGCTGGTCGAACAGCACGATGCCGATCGCGCCGATGACCTTGCCCATGCCGCCCTCCTCGCCTTCGCGCTCTTCGCGAAGCGGAATGCGGCTGACGACGAAAGTACCAGCCTTGTTGGTCAGCAGGTCGACCAGGATGGGCTCGCCGGTTTCGAGCACGCGGCGCATCTGGGTGTTCGGGATCACGTCCTCCACCATGTGGCCCATGAACTCGTCGATGGACGAGAAGCCCAGCGCGGGCAGGAAGCGCCGGTAGCCCTCGTTCACCCACACGATGCGCCCGGTGCTGTCGACCAGGAACATGCCCTGGCTGATGCTCGAAAACAAATGAAACATCGAGCGCGCGGCGAGCGCGAGAATGCCCTCGGCATCGAGAGGCAGCGAGGGTGTTGCGGTGGAGGCTGCTGGCATGGCGGGATCGTAGCGCGGGATCCGCACCTTAAGTCTTAAGGATTCGCTTCGGTGAGAACGTGCCGGCAAAGACCTTCAGGAAGCCTTAAGTTAATCAATCGTTTGATTTCGTGCGTGGTGTAATGCCGGTCATGAACGCGAGAGATCCGATCACCCAGGCACCTCGCCGCGCACCGCGCGCAGACGGTGCCGAGGCACGCCACCGGCTGCTCCACACTGCCCTGCGGCTGTTCGCGCAGAAGGGCTTCGCCAAGACTTCCACGCGCGAGATCGCCCGCGAGGCCGAGGTCAACATCTCGGCCATCAGCTACTACTTCGGCGACAAGGAGGGGCTCTATGCGGCCACCTTCAGCGAGCCGATGGGCGGCGACTCCAGCGACCTCGTCGCCGCCTGCAACGTCCCCGGCCAACCGCTCGAAGCCACGCTGCGCATGTGCATGGTGTCGATGATCGATCCGCTCAAGCAGGGCGAGATCGTGCGGCAGTGCATCCAGCTGCACATGCGCGAGATGCTGGAGCCCACGAGCCGCTGGGCCGAGGAGCTGGAGCGCGACATCAAGGGCCCGCACCGTGCCATCGCCGAGCTGCTGTGCCGCCACCTGAAGGTGGATCGGCCCGACGACGACATCCACCGCCTGACATTCGCGATCACCGGGCTGTCGATGCAGCTCTACGTGAGCCAGGATTTCATCGAGGCCATCCGCCCTTCGCTGCTGCGCACGCCGCGCGCCATCGACGCCTGGGCCGACCGCCTCACGGGCTATGCGCTGGCGCTGGTCGAGGCCGAGGCGGCGCGCCGCCGTGCCGAGAGAAAGCAGAAGAAACAATGAGAAAACTCCGATTCAAACTGACGGCCGCCGTGTGCCTCGGCATCGGCCTCTCCGGTTGCTCGCTCACGCGCCCGCCCGCGCAGGTCGAGGCGCCCGTGCCCACGCAATGGCACGCCCCCCTGCCCCATGGCGGCTCGCTGGCCTCGTTGGCGAACTGGTGGAGCCAGCTCGACGATCCGTTGCTGGTCGAACTCGTCGCCGCCGCCGAGGCCGCGAGCCCGAACGTCGCGAGCGCCGCCGCGCGCGTGGCCGAGGCGCGCTTCACGCGCGTGCAGGCCGGCGCGGCGCTGCTGCCCAGCCTGGACGGCACCGCGTCGGCAAGCCGCGGGCCGGTGGGGCTTTCGAGCGGCGGCTCGGGCACGAGCAGCGGTGGCGGTAGCAGCAGCAGCAGTCTTTCGTCCAGCACGCCGATCACCACGCTGCAGGCCGGCCTGCAATCGAAATGGGAGATCGACCTGTTCGGCCGCCTGCGCGCCGACCGCGACGCCGCCGAGGCAAAGCAGAGCAGCGCCAACGCCAAGTGGCACGACGCCCGCGTGGCGGTGGCGGCAGAGACGGCCAACGCCTATTTCGCCGAGCGCGCATGCCAGCAGCAGCTGCGCGTGTCCGAATCGGATGCACGCTCGCGCGCCGAGACCTCGCGGCTCACCGACTTGTCCGCCAAGGCCGGCTTCACCGCGCCCGCCGATGCGGCGCTCGCCCGCGCCAGCGCTTCCGACGCCTCGGGCCGGCTCACGCAGCAGCGCGCCCAGTGCGCGGTGCAGCGCAAGGCGCTGGTCTCGCTCAGCGGCATCGACGAAACGACGCTCGAGCAGAAGCTCGCGGCCGCGCCGGCACAGCGCCCGCTGCCCGCCGTGGGCAGCATCGCCAGCGTGCCGGCCGAGGCGATCTCGCAGCGCCCCGACGTGTACGCGGCCGAGCTGGGCGTGGCATCGGCCAGCGCCGACGTGGGCTCGGCCGAGGCCGAGCGCTATCCCAAGCTCACGGTGTCGGGCTCCATCGGCCGCTCGCAATACCGCGTGAGCGGCGTGCACCAGTCGCTCGAAACCTGGACCGTGGGCCCCGTCGCGCTGACGGTGCCGCTGCTCGACGGCGGCTCTCGCAAGGCCAACGCCGATGCAGCCAAGGCGCGCTATGCCGAGGCCGTGTCGCTCTACCGCGCCAATGTGCGGCAGGCGGTGCGCGAGGTCGAGGAGGCGCTGGTCAACCTCGACGCCACCAACGCCCGCACCACCGACGCGGACGCCGCGGTGAAGAACTACCAGGCCTCCTTCGATGCCACGCAGGCACGCTACAGCAGCGGCCTCGCGAGCCTGTTCGAGCTGGAGGATTCGCGCCGCACGCTGTTCTCGGCGCAGACCGCGCGCGTCTCGCTGCAGCGCGAGCGCACCGAGGCATGGGTGGCGCTGTACCGCTCGATGGGCGGCGGCTGGAATCGACAGACAGCCCAGGGCCCCTCTTCCGAATCGTCCTCAATGACCGCATCCCCGGCCGCCAAGGTCGCGACGTCGCCATGAAAACAATGAAGCGTTCCACTCTCGCCATTGCGCTGATCGCGCTGGTCGTCGCCATCGCGGCGATCTTCTTCATGATGGGCGGCAAGCCCTCGGACAAGGCCGGCGATCACGCCGCGGCTGCCAAGGGCAAGGACGGCGCCGCGTCGCCCAGGCCCGCGCTGACAGTCACCGTGGCAAGGCCCGAAGCCACCGAGCTGATGCTCACGCTCGCGGCCAACGGCAACGTGGCCGCGTGGCAGGAGGCCGTGGTCGGCTCCGAGTCCAACGGCCTGAAGCTGGCCGAAGTGCGCGTGAACGTGGGCGATACGGTGAAGAAGGGCCAGGTGCTCGCGGTGTTCTCGCCCGAGACGGTGCAGGCCGACATCGCGCAGGCTCGCGCCTCTCTGGCCGAGGCCCGCGCCACCGCGGCCGATGCCGCCGGCAACGCCGCGCGCGCGCGCACGCTGCAGGCCACGGGCGCGCTGAGCCAGCAGCAGATCAACCAGTACCAGACCACCGAGCAGACCGCCAGGGCGCGCGTGGAGGCGGCCGAGGCCGTGCTGGCCGCGCAGCAGGTACGCGGGCGCAACACGCAGGTGCTGGCGCCCGACGACGGCGTGATCTCGGCGCGCACGGCCACCGTGGGCAGCGTGGTCGCGGCAGGCACCGAGCTGTTCCGGCTGATCCGCCAGGGCCGCCTCGAATGGCGCGCCGAGGTGACCTCGGCCGAGCTCAGCCGTGTCTCGGTCGGCACCACCGCCTTCGTGGTCAGCGCCAGCGGCGCGCAGGTGCGCGGCAAGGTGCGCAGCATCGCGCCCACGGTCGATCCGCAGACGCGCGCGGCGCTGGTGTATGTCGACCTGCCCAACGTGCAGCAGAACACCGGCGTCAAGGCCGGCATGTTCGCGCGCGGCGACTTCGAGCTGGGCCGCAGCACGGCGCCGACGGTGCCGCAGGCCGCCGTGGTGCCGCGCGACGGCTTCAACAACGTGTTCATCCTGAAGCCCGACAACAAGGTGTCGCAGCTGAAGGTGCAGGTCGGCCGGCGCCTGAACGACCGCATCGAGATCACGAGCGCGCTGCCCGACGGCGCCCGGATCGTGGTGCAGGGCGCAGGCTTCCTCAACGACGGCGACCTGGTGCGCGTGGTCGATGCGCCCGCACCCTCTTCGTCCGCCGCCGCCCAGCCCCCCAAGCCGGCCGCATCCGCCGCCGCGGCGAAGTAAGCAATGCAAAGGACACGCCCATGAACGTTTCCGCCTGGTCCATACGCAACCCGATTCCGGCGGTGATGCTGTTCGTGCTGCTCACCTTCGGGGGACTGCTGTCGTTCAACGCGATGAAGGTGCAGAACTTTCCGGACATCGACCTGCCGACCGTGACGGTCTCGGCCTCGCTGCCCGGCGCCGCGCCTTCGCAGCTGGAGACCGACGTCGCGCGCAAGCTCGAGAACTCCATCGCCACGGTGCAGGGCCTGAAGCACATCACCACCAAGGTGCAGGACGGCGCCGCCACGCTGATCGTCGAGTTCCGTCTCGAGAAGCCGGTGCAGGAGGCCGTGGACGACGTGCGCTCCGCGGTGCAGCGCGTGCGCGCCGACCTGCCGGCCGACGTGCGCGACCCTGTGGTCACCAAGCTCGACTTCGCGGCGCAGCCGGTGCTGGCCTTCACCATCGCCTCTTCGGCCATGGACGCCGAGGCGCTGAGCTGGTACGTCGACAACGACGTCACCAAGAAGCTGCTCGCGCTGCCCGGCGTGGGCGCGGTGAACCGCGTGGGTGGCGTCACGCGCCAGGTGCACATCGATCTCGACCCGTCCAGGCTGCAGGCGCTGGGCGCCTCGGCAGCCGACATCTCTCGCCAGCTGCGCCAGGTGCAGACCGAGAGCGCGGGCGGCCGCTTCGACCTGGGCGGCAGCGAGCAGCCGGTGCGCACCATGGCCACGGTGAAGTCGGCCGACCAGCTCGCCGACATGCAGATCGTGCTGAGCGACGGCCGCCGCATCCGCCTGGACCAGGTGGCGCGCGTGAGCGACACCATCGCCGAGCCGCGCGCGGCCGCGTTGCTCAACGGCAAGCCGGTGGTCGGCTTCGAGGTGGCACGCAGCCGCGGCGCCAGCGAAGTCGAGGTGGGCCACGCGGTGATGAAGGCGCTGGACGACATGCGCGCCGCGCGCCCCGACATCGAGCTGACCGAGGCCTTCAACTTCGTCGATCCGGTGGAAGAGGAATACAACGGCTCGCTGCACCTGCTGTACGAGGGCGCCATCCTCGCGGTGGTGGTGGTGTGGCTCTTCCTGCGCGACTGGCGCGCCACCTTCGTCTCGGCCATCGCGCTGCCGATGTCGGTGATTCCGGCCTTCATCGGCATGCACCTGCTGGGCTTCTCGGTGAACGTGATCTCGCTGCTGGCGCTGTCGCTGGTGGTCGGCATATTGGTGGACGACGCCATCGTGGAGGTCGAGAACATCGTGCGCCACCTGCGCATGGGCAAGACGCCCTACCAGGCGGCGATGGAGGCGGCCGACGAGATCGGGCTGGCGGTGATCGCCACCACCTTCACGCTGATCGCGGTGTTCCTGCCCACCGCCTTCATGAGCGGCGTGGCCGGCAAGTTCTTCAAGCAGTTCGGCTGGACGGCATCGCTGGCGGTGTTCGCCTCGCTGGTGGTTGCGCGGGTGCTCACGCCGATGATGGCGGCCTACATGCTCAAGCCGGTGGTCGGTGCCGAGAAGGAGCCGGGCTGGCTGCGCTGGTACATGCGCGCGGTGGAGTGGAGCACGCACAACCGCTTCAAGACGATGGTGCTCGCCACCCTCTTCTTCTTCGGCTCGCTGGCGATGATCCCGCTGCTCAAGACGGGCTTCATTCCGCCCGACGACAACTCGCAGACGCAGATCTACCTGTCGCTGCCGCCTGGCTCCACGCTGGCGCAGACCACGGCCGCGGCGGAAGAAACGCGCAACCGCGTGATGAAGATCCGGCACGTGAAGAGCGTCTACACCACGGTGGCCGGTGGCAGCGCGGGCGGCGACCCCTTCGCGAACTTCGGCACGCCCGAGACGCGCAAGGCCACGCTCACCATCAAGCTCGACCCGCGCGGCGACCGGCCGCGCAAGCAGGTGATCGAGAACGAGATCCGAGCGGCGCTCGAAACCTTGCCCGGCGTGCGCAGCACGGTGGGCCTGGGCGGCTCGGGCGAGAAATACATCCTGGCGCTCACGGGCGAGGACCCGGTGGCGCTGTCGAGTGCGGCGAGCGCGGTCGAGAAGGACCTGCGCACCATCCCCGGCCTGGGCAACATCACCTCCACCGCGAGCCTGATCCGCCCCGAGATCGCCGTGCGGCCCGACTTCGCGCGCGCCGCCGACCTGGGCGTGACCAGCGCCGCCATCGCCGAGACGCTGCGCGTGGCGACGCTGGGCGACTACGACCAGTCGCTGGCCAAGCTCAACCTCGCGCAGCGGCAGGTGCCCATCGTGGTGAAGCTGGAAGACTCGGCCCGCAAGGACATCGACCTGCTCGGGCGCCTGTCGGTGCCGGGCACGCGTGGGCCGGTCATGCTGAACCAGGTGGCCTCGCTGAGCATGGAAGGTGGACCGGCCGTCATCGACCGCTACGACCGCTCGCGCAACGTGAACTTCGAGATCGAGCTCTCCGGCGTCGGCCTGGGCGACGCGAAGGACGCGGTGCAGAAGCTGCCCTCGATCCAGAAACTGCCGCCGGGCGTGCGCATCGCCGAGGTGGGCGACGCCGAAGTCATGACCGAGTTGTTCGCCAGCTTCGGCCTGGCCATGCTC
This sequence comes from Variovorax sp. V15, assembly GCF_041154425.1. Lineage (NCBI taxonomy): Bacteria > Pseudomonadati > Pseudomonadota > Betaproteobacteria > Burkholderiales > Comamonadaceae > Variovorax > Variovorax sp. V15. The sequence goes on along the minus strand of NZ_AP028659.1, from coordinate 2,846,941 downwards.
ACCGGCGTGCTGTGCATCTACATCGTGCTGGTGCTGCTGTTCAAGGACTTCCTGCACCCGGTGACCATCCTGTGCGCGCTGCCGCTCGCGCTGGGCGGTGCCTTCGTGGGCCTGCTGATCGGGCAGAAGGCGCTGTCGATGCCCTCGCTGATCGGCCTGATCATGCTGATGGGCATCGCAACGAAGAACTCCATTCTTCTGGTGGAATACGCCATCGTGGCGCGCCGCGACCACGGCATGAACCGCTGGGACGCCCTGCGCGACGCCTGCCACAAGCGCGCTCGCCCCATCATCATGACCACGCTGGCCATGGGCGCGGGCATGCTGCCCATCGCGGTCGGCTTCGGCGCGGCCGACTCCAGCTTCCGCTCGCCGATGGCGATGGCGGTGATCGGCGGCCTCATCACCTCCACCGTGCTGAGCCTGCTGGTGGTGCCGGCAGTCTTCACTTACATCGACGACATCGAGCACTGGATCAAGCGCACCGTGCGCAAGCTGCGCGGGCAGCCGGCGGACCCGCACATCGACGACGATCTGGTCGAAACGCCTGCGCCTGGGCGGTAAGCGGAACCTTCCGGCACAAACAAAAAAAGCTGCGGCAAATGCCGCAGCTTTTTTTTGGCCTGACCCCGGACGGGCCCGGGAAGGATCAGGCGTCCATCTGCGCCAGCTTCGCCAGCTTGCGTTCGCTCATGCGCTTTGCCAGGCGCGGGAGGATGAGCACGGCCACCACGATGACGATCAGCACGATCGACATCGGGCGCTGGAAGAACACCGCCGCGCTGCCCTCGCCGATCGACATGGCGTTGCGCAGCTGCGCTTCGGCCAGTGGGCCGAGGATCATGCCGACCACCACGGGAGCGGTCGGGAAGTCGAAGCGGCGCATCACCACGCCCAGGATGCCGATGGCGTACAGCAGGAACAGGTCGAAAGCGCTCTGGCGCATGCCGTAGGCACCCACCGTCGCGAAGATCAGGATGCCGGCGTAGAGCTGGGGCTTCGGAATCTTCAGCAGCTTGACCCACAGGCCCACCATCGGCAGGTTCAGCACCAGCAGCATCACGTTGCCGATGTAGAGCGACGCGATCAGCGCCCACACCAGCGCGGCCGAGGTGGTGAAGAGCTGCGGCCCCGGCTGGATGCCGTAGTTCTGGAACGCACCCAGCAGGATGGCGGTGGTGTTCGAGGTGGGAATGCCCAGCGTGAGCAGCGGGATCAGCGCGGCCGTCACCGTGGCGTTGTTGGCGGCCTCGGGGCCGGCCACGCCTTCGATGGCGCCGGAGGTGCCGAACTCGGCCTTGGCTTCCGCGTCCTTGGCGAGCTTCTTCTCGGTGGCGTAGCTCAGGAAGGTCGGGATCTCCGTGCCGCCGGCCGGAATGCAGCCGAAGGGCGTGCCGATGGCGGTGCCGCGCAGCCAGGCAGGAATGGAGCGCTTCCAGTCGCGCTTGGTCATGTGCACGCGGCTGAGCTTGTTCTGGCCCTCGACCACGCGGCCTTCGTACAGCACGGCGTACAGCACCTCGGCCACGGCGAACAGGCCCACGGCCACCAGCACGATCTCGATGCCGTCGAGCAGCTCGGGAATGCCGCCGGTGTAGCGGCCCTGGCCCGAGATCTGGTCGAGGCCGATGCAGCCTGCCGCGAGGCCGACGAACAGCGCCGTCATGCCGCGCAGCGTGCTCTTGCCGAGCACCGCGCTCACGGTGGTGAAGGCCAGCAGCATCAGCAGGAAGTATTCCGGCGGGCCGAGCTTGACGGCGAAGTCGGCCACGAAGGGCGCGAACAGCGTGACGACGACGGTGGCAATGGTGCCGGCCACGAAGGAGCCGATGGCCGCCGTGGCGAGCGCCGCGCCTGCTCGGCCGCTCTTGGCCATCTTGTTGCCCTCCATCGCCGTCACCATGCTGGCGGTCTCGCCGGGCGTGTTCAGCAGGATGGAAGTGGTCGAGCCGCCGTACATGGCGCCGTAGTAGATGCCCGAGAAGAAGATCATCGAGGCCGTGATGTCGACCTTGCCGGTGATCGGCAGCAGCATGGCCACCGCCACGGCCGGGCCGATGCCGGGCAGCACGCCGACGGCCGTACCCAAGGCGCAGCCGACCAGGCACCACAGGAGATTGACGGGGGTGATGGCGGCGGCGAAGCCGGCCATCAAGGCGTTGAAGATTTCCATGTCAGATCCACCCGGTGTTGGTGAGGCCAGGCAGGTTGATGGCCAGGAATTGCGTGAACATCCAGAACACCGGGGCGGAGATCACCGCGCCGGTGACGAAGTCGGTCGCCCAGGTCCGCGGCGAATTGACACCGGCCTGCCCGCTCGCGCGGCGCAGCCCCTGCACGGCCAGCAGGTAGCACAGCGTGCAGCTCAGGATGAAGCCCAGCGTGGTGATGAGCGCCGCATTGAGCAGCAGCCCCGCCGACACCCAGATGAAGCCGGGCCAGTAGGCGTGCTCGGCGCCCGAGGGTGCATCGAGCTCGCGGAAGCCGCCGGTGCGCGCCTCCCAGAGGATCCAGGCGCCGCACAGCGTGAGCACCACGGACACCAGCCAGGGCAGGAAATTGGGGCCGACGCCGCCGTAGCCGGCGTCGGAAGAAATGCCGATGGCGCCGAAGGCCAGCGCCACGCCGGTCAGCAGCACGCCGGCGCCGACCAGGGTTTGCGGCCACGTGGCCGCGGGTTGCGGCGGGGCCGAGGAGTCTGGAGTTGTCATTTTTTCTCCCGGGAATGTGGAGCTGGATTTGAAAACGGCACGCTGTCGTCTCTTGCGAGGACAGCGCGCCGTGGGGCGGGCCAGTAGCAGTGCAAGCGCCGCGGGGTCAGACCATGCCGGACTTCGTCATGATGGCCCGCAGGCTCGCGAAGTCGTCGTCGACGAACTTGGCGAAGGCATCGCCCGAGAGCACGGCCGGGGTCCAGTCGTTCTTCTTGAGCGATTCGGCCCACGAGGAGCTCTTCATGGCGGCCAGCACCATGTCGGTCAGTGCCTTGCGCTGCTCGGCCGAGATGCCGGGGGCACCGTAGACGCCGCGCCAGTTGCCGATTTCCACGTCGATGCCCTGCTCCTTCAGCGTAGGCACGTTCACGCCCGGCAGGCGCTGGGCCGAGGTGACGGCGATGGGCTTCATCTTGCCGGCGGCGATGTATTCGGCGAACTCGCTGTAGCCGCTGCCGCCGACGGTGACGTTGCCGCCCAGGATGGCGGCGGTGGCCTCGCCGCCCCCGCGGAAGGCGACGTAGTTGATCTTGGACGGGTCGGCGCCGACCTTCTGCGCGATCATGGCCGCGGCGATGTGCTCGGTGGAGCCGCGCGAACCGCCGCCCCACTTGACGCTGCCCGGATCCTTCTTGAGCTGCTCGACCACGTCCTTCATGGTCTTGAACGGCGAGTTGGCCGGCAGCACGAACACGTTGTATTCGGTGGTCAGGCGCGCGATGGGCGTGGCCTGCGACAGGTTGACCGGCGGCTTGCCGGTGATGATGCCGCCCAGCATGACCGAGCCCATGACCATCAGCGCGTTGGCGTCGCCCTTGGAGCCGTTGACGAACTGGGCCAGGCCCAGCGCGCCGGCGGCGCCGCCCTTGTTGTCGTAGGTGACGGTGTCGGCCACCTTGGCGTCGGTCAGCGCCTTGCCCAGGGCACGGCCGGTGGTGTCCCAGCCGCCGCCCGGGTTGGCCGGGATCATCATCTTGACGTTGGCGGCCGCGCGAGCCGACAGTGGCAGGGCTCCGACGGCGGCCATGGCGGCCAGTGACTTCAGAAAGGTGTCGCGACGCATGCTGGGGTCTCCTGATTGGAAGGAACTTGAAAGGAAGCTGACTTGTAGCTGAGCGCTATCATGCGCCGCCCCGCTGTCAGTTGGCTGTCCGCCAGACTGGGGAAAACACCAAAGTACGCCCTCCCGACGCCAACGTATGAAGCTGCTGCTGGTCGAAGACGACCCCACGATGCAAATCACCCTGCAGCGCACCCTGGGACGCCGCCGCATCGACGTGCGCGTGTGCGGCGACGGCGCCGAGGCCGTCACGCAGTGGCGCGCCATCGAGCCCGACGTGGTCGCCCTCGACCTGAGCCTGCCCAACCTCGACGGCCTGCAGGTGCTGGCCCAGGCCCGCGCCGAGGGCCTGCGCACGCCGGTGCTGCTGCTGACGGCGCGCGGCACGGTGGGCGACCGCATCGTCGGCCTGAACGCCGGCGCCGACGACTACCTGCCCAAGCCCTTCGACCTCGACGAGCTGGAAGCCCGCATCCGCGCGCTGCGCCGGCGCAGCCACGGCGTTGCCGGACAGGACGCGGGGCTGAACCCGCAGGAGATCGGTGGGCTGCGCTTCGAGCCCGACAACGGCGCCATCTACAACCGCGCCGAGCTGCTCGAGCTCACCCCGCGCGAACTGGCCCTGCTGAAGGCGCTGATGATGAAGCCCGGCCACGCCGTGACCAAGGAGCGCCTCTTCGAGCTGGTGTTTCCGGGCGAGACCGACGTGCAGTACGAGGCCATCGAGGTGGTGGTGTACCGGCTGCGCAAGAAGCTGGTGGGCACCGGCGCCGTGCTGATGACGATGCGCGGGCTCGGCTACCTACTGCGACCCGAGGCATGACCCGCATCTCCTCGCTTCGCGCGCGGCTGCTGCTCGGCATCCTCGCGCCGGTGGCGGTGTTCATCGTGATCAACAGCGTGAGCCTGTACCGCCAGAGCCTGGCGGCCGCCACCACGGCCTACGACCGCACGCTGCTGGCGTCGGCCAAGACCATCGGCGAGCAGCTCGACGTGGAGGGCTATGACGACATGGCGCGGCTGCGCGCCATCGTGCCCTATTCCGCGCTGGAGGCCTTCGAGGCCGACAACCGCAGCCGGCTCTTCTACCGGGTCTCGGCGCTCGACGGCGAGATGATCTCGGGCTTTGCCGAGCTGCCCTTCTGGCACGGCCGCATTCCGGACCGGGGCGCGTATTCGGCGCTGGTCGACTTCTACGACGCGCAATTCCGCAACCAGCCGGTGCGCGTGGCGGTGCTGCTGCAGCCGGTGGCCAGCGCCACCGGCCGCGGCATGGCCGTGGTGCAGGTGGCCGAGACGCTGGAGCTGCGCGAAACGCTGGTGCGCAAGCTTCTCATCGACACGCTGTGGCGCCAGCTGCTGCTGATGGGTGTGATCGCGCTGGTGACCGTGTTCGTGGTGCAGCGCGCCACGCGGCCGGTTCGCGAGCTGGGCGAAGCCATCGAGCGGCGCCAGGCCGACGACCTCTCGCCCATCGACGCGCCCGACGCCCCGCGCGAATTGCGCCCGCTGATCGATGCCACCACCCAGGTCATGGGCCGGCTGCAGCGGCTGCTGGACCACCAGAAGCGCTTCGTGCGCGACAGCGCCCACCAGCTGCGAACGCCGCTGGCGGTGCTCAAGGCGCAGGTGCAGTCCGCCCAGCGCGGCGATGTGGCGCCCGGGCAGGCGCTGGACGAGATCAGCGGCACCGTCGACCGCGCGACCATGCTGGCCAACCAGATGCTGTCGCTCGCCAAGGTGGAACAACTGCGCCAGCAGCCGGAATCGGTGACGCTGGACTTCGGCGAGGTGGCGCGCAACATCGCGCTCGACCTCTCGCCGCTGGTGGCCGACAAGGCGCTCGACTTCGAGCTCGCCATCGACGAGCCCGTGCCGGTGCGCGCCCACCAGTGGATGCTGCAGGAGCTCACGCGCAACCTGCTGCACAACGCGATCAAGCAGAGCCCGCCGGGCGCCGCGCTGTCGGTGGCGGTGCGCCCCGAAGGCGCCGACGCGGTGCTGGTGGTGCGAGACGGCGGCCCCGGCATCTCGCCCGAGCTGCGCCAGCGCCTCTTCGCGCCCTTCGCGGCGGGCAGCACCTCCAGCGGATCGGGGCTGGGGCTGGCGATCTGCCGCGAGATCGTGCTGGCGCTGGGCGGGCGCATCAGCCTGGACAACCGCACCGCCCCCGACGGCAGCGGACGGGTCGTCGGGCTGGACGCCGTCGTGCACCTTCCGCTCGCGTCGCCGCAGAAGGCGCTGTCGCGGCAAAATGCCTGACCTCCACTCCTCGACTTTCATGGACCGTCTGCGCATCGACAAATGGCTCTGGGCCGCCCGCTTCTTCAAGACGCGCTCGCTGGCCGCGGAGGAAATCGGCAAGAACCGCGTGCAGGTGAACGGAGACATCGCCAAGGCCTCGCGCGAAGTGAAGGCGGGCGACACCGTCGCCATGCGAATGGGCCCGCTGACACGGACGGTGACGGTGCGCGGCCTCAGCGGCCAGCGCGGGCCGGCGCCGGTGGCGCAGCAGCTCTATGAAGAAACAGCCGAGAGCCTGGCGGCGCAGGCCGCCTTTCGCGAGATGCGCCGCGCGGGCATCGAGCCGGCCCTGGCCATCGAACAGGGCCGCCCCACCAAGCGCGACCGGCGCGAACTCGACGGCGCGGTGCGCCAGCATGCCGAATGGGACAACCGCTGGAGCGCATCGCTGCCCGCGGACGACGAGGAGTCCTGACCGATCGCTTACGCTGTGGGCTTCGTTGTTCTTCACCACGGAGTCCCGCTACATGGCCAGCTTCAAGAAATACCGCGTAGGCGGCAAGTTCAAGCTCTCCCACATCGACCCCGACGACACGCCCTTCTGCGAGGGCGACGAGAACGCGCAGCGCACCGAGCTCGATGCCCTCGCCGTGGAACTCGACGAACTGCAGGACCTGCTGAACGCCGAGGGCAAGCGCAAGCTGCTGCTGGTGCTGCAGGGCATGGACACCAGCGGCAAGGACGGCACCGTGCGCTGGGTGTTCTCGCGCACCTCGCCGCTGGGCGTGCGCGTGACGGCCTTCAAGGCCCCCACCGTGGACGAACGCGCGCGCGACTACCTCTGGCGCTGCCACGCGGTGGTGCCGCGCACCGGCGAAATCATGGTGTGGAACCGCAGCCACTACGAGGACGTGCTGGTGCCCGTGGTAGAGGGATGGATCGACAAGGCCGAGGCGAAGCGCCGCTACGCGCAGATCAACGACTTCGAACGCCTGCTCACCGAAACCGGCACGGTGGTGGTCAAGTGCATGCTGCACATCGACAAGGACGAGCAGCGCGAGCGCCTGCAGGCGCGCATCGACACGCCCGGCAAGCAATGGAAGTTCAGCATGGACGACCTGGAGGTGCGCACCAAGTGGAGCGCCTACCAGCAGGCCTACCAGAACGCGCTGGTCGCCACCTCGACCGATCACGCGCCGTGGCACGTGGTGCCCGCCAACAGCAAGCGTCACCGCAACGTGATGATCGCGCAGCTGCTGGTGAAGACGATGCGGCAGATGAAGCTCAAGCCGCCGCCGCCGGATCCTGCCCTTAAGGGAATGATCGTCAAGTAGGAAGAAAAACGGGCCCGCATCGCGGGCCCGTCTCTTCATCAAGCCGCAGGATTTCAGGACCGGCGCATTGCCGCCTGCGCCAGCACGCGACACTTGCCGAACTCGCAGCGCACCGCCCAGGTTCCGCCGTTGTCGCAAGGCACGTTGTAGGTCTCGTAGCCGGGGCCCTTGGCCGTGAGCTCGGCGCGCGGCTGCAGGTTGCAGCGGCCGGCCTTGGCCAGCGTTTCGACGTTGTAGGTGTCGACGCCGGTGCGGCGCGGCTTGACGATCACGCCCGGGTCGAAGGTGTTGCCGTAGAAGGTGTCGCGCACGTTCGGGTCAAGGTTGCGGTAACCGCGCTTGGCCATGCAATGCACGATGGCGATCTGCTGGTGCTCGGCGATCAGCTCCGAGCTGGGACGGCCGTTCCAGTCGATGATGGCTGCGGTAATGCCGGTGTACGAAGCCGCGGCGACGATGCCCTGCCCGTGCACGGTGATCAGGCCCAGGCCCAGCGCGCCCCACATGGCGTCGCCGGTTTCGCTGCGTGCGGTGATGCGGTTGGCGGCGGTGCGGCACTCGGCCACGTCGTTGTCGTAGCGCACCTTGTCCACGCCTTCCATGGCCACCATCGGCACATAGGAGGTGCCCCTGCCCGTTCCGGGTTCGGTGGGGGTGGTCGGAGCGCTGGCGCAACCGGCCAGGGCCACGGCGGCAAACGCAATGCTCAGCAACAGCTTCATGCAATCCCTCGTCTTCTTAGCGATAGTTGCGCGGATTTAACCATACATATAGTTACTCTTGAATCGTCTTGTCGTGAATGCACGACGGCCGGCCCCATGGAAACGGCATGCGACGATGCTTGGCACAGGCACCTCCCGCAAATGACGATCCAGACTCCCGGCAAGCTCCTTCTCCCTTTCCTCACCGGCTGCGTGATGGCCATTCACTCCCTTTGTGCCGCGGCGCAGACGCCCGCCGACCTGGCCCGCAGGAACGCCTGCATGGCCTGCCACGGGCTGGTGCACAAGCAGGTCGGCCCGGGTTTCGCGCAGATCGCCGAGCGCTATCGAGGCGACGCCGAGGCGGCCGCCCGGCTGGCCGGAAAGATCCGCGACGGCAGCGTGGGCACCTGGGGCCGCGTGATCATGCCCAGGCAGCCCCAGGTCTCGCAGGCCGATGCGCAGCTGCTGTCGCAGTGGATCCTGTCGCAGCCCACACCGCGCTGAGGCCCATCAGGGGGTTCGGCCTCGCCCGATCGGTAACAAAGTGAGAAAATAGGTTACATAAACCTCCACGCCGGCTTCGGCCGCGGCACTTTCCAGCATCCCTTGAACTACCGCCCCGCACCCTTCTTCGCCAATGTGGTGCTCGTTCTCTCGATCGCACTGCTGGGCATCATCGGCGCCTACCTGGTCGGGGCAACCGGCGTGCGGCAGACCGACGCGCTGCTGCACATGACGCACGCCGACTGGCAGGTCGAGGACGCGTCGGGCTACACCGCGCCGCCCCTCAGGCAGGACGGCAGCGCCCTGCCGCACGACTGGAAGAAGGTCGAGCTGCCGCTGGCCCTGCCCATCGCGCTTTTGAGCCAGGCCGAAAACACTTCCACCAGCACCACCCGCACCACCTGGATCAGGCTCGGCACCCGCGGCCTGCCGGCCAGTTCCGGCCCGCTGGCGCTGTACGGCGCGCGCATCAAGACCGACGGCACCATCGCCGTCTATGCCGACGGCCACCTGGTCCACCGCGCGCAGCAGTCGGGCCCGCTGTGGAACAGCACCCGCACGCCGCTGTGGGTGCCGCTCGACGACCACGGCGCCGCCGGCAACGCCCCGCCCGCCGAGATCCTCCTGCGCCTGGAGCACACGCGCAGCGCCCAGGTGGCGCTGTCCTCGCTGTGGATCGGCCCGGTCGACGCGCTCAGGGGCCGCCACGGCATGCGCCAGTGGCTGCAGCAGGAACTGCCCGCGATGCTGGGCGCGGCCTTCATGGCGGTGGGCGTGTTCGCCCTCTTCGTCTGGTTCAGGCGCCGCGACGAGACCGGCTACCTGCTCTTCTTCAATCTCTCGGCCACTTCCTTCATGCGGGGGCTGCACTTCTACGTGAGCCTGCCGGTGCTCAACGACTGGTTCGCGTGGCTGACCGTCAACTCGCTCTTCTGGCTGGTGATGGTCGTGCACTTCTTCCTGCGCCAGCTGCATGGGCGGCAGCTCGTGTGGCTCACCCGCGGCGTGGTCGCGACGACGGCGGCCATCGGCATCGTCACGATCCCCGGCCTCGCCATCGTGCAGAACACGCCGCAGGTCACGCCGCTGATCTACGCGGTGGCCGCGATGATGGGCACCGCCGTGTGCCTCGTGGGTGGCGTCAGCGCATGGCGCCGCTCCAACGAGGGCCGGCTGGTGGCGGTCGGCATCGGCATCTGCGTGCTGCTCGGTGTGACCGACTGGCTGCTGCAGAACAACTTCATCAGCCCCGAAGGCTGGTATCTCGGCGCGTACACCAACGCCGTCACCTTCAGCGTGTTCGGCGTGCTGATGTACCGCCGCTACGTGCACGCCATCGGCGAAGTCGAAGAGCTCAACGCGAGCCTCGCGCACCGCCTGCAGGCGCGCGAGGCCGAGCTCGAACTCAGCCACCGCCGCCTGCGCGAAGTCGAGCGCCTGCAGACCATCAGCGACGAGCGCCAGCGGCTGATGCAGGACATGCACGACGGGCTGGGCTCCTCTCTGATCAGCGCCATCCGCTCGGTCGAGGGCGGCGGCATGAGCGACGACAGGGTCTCGCAGATCCTCAAGAGCTGCCTGGACGACCTGAAGCTCACGCTCGATTCGCTGGAGCCCATCGAGGCCGACCTGCTCCTGCTGCTGGCCACCCTGCGCTACCGGCTCGAACCGCGCCTCGAAGGCACCGGGGTCTCGCTGCGCTGGGAAGTGCAGGAGTTGCCCGCGCTGGAGTGGCTGGACCCGTCGAGCGCGCTGCACATCCTGCGCATCGTGCAGGAGAGCATCTCGAACATCCTTCGCCACACGCGCGCGACCGAGATTCGCGTCGGAACCTCGCTCGACGGCGCGGGCGTGCGCGTGACCATCGAGGACAACGGACAGGGCTTCGACGTAGACAAGGCCATGGCCTCGTCATCGGGCCGGGGCCTGCAGAACCAGCGCCGGCGCGCTCGCTCGATCCACGGCACCGTGAGCTGGGAAGCGCTCTCGACGGGAACGCGCTTCGTGCTGTGGCTGCCGCTGCGGCGGCAGGCTCAGGCGGCCTGACGGACGGCAGCGACTTCCGCGCGCGAGACGATCCCGCGCAGATCCGCTCCGGCGGCCAGAGTGCCCATCACTCCAGCGTGCCGACCACCAAGGCGCGATTCGATGAAGCGCTGCGCGATCGCGCCATCGCTGTGCTTGCACATCTCGCTCGCCTGCAGCGCGAGCGCCATGCGTGTCACGAGCGCGCGGGCGTTGCCTTCGTCGATCGCGCCGGTGCCGAGGTCGTCGCGCAGGCTCGCGATGAACTTCGCATGCGCCACGTTGCCCACCGACTGCGGCACCGAGACCTCGTCGAGGAAGACTTCGAGCGAGCCCTTCTCGCGCCCGAGCGCGCGCACCACGTCCATGCACATCATGTTCGTCGTGCCTTCCCAGATCGAGTTGAGCGGCGCTTCGCGATAGAGGCGCGCGATGGGGTTCTCCATGATGAAGCCGTTGCCGCCATGGACCTGCAGCGCCTCATAGACGAAGTACGTTGCGCGCTGGCAGTTCCAGTACTTCACCACCGGCGTCGCCACGCGCGCCAGAAGCCGCTCGCGCTCATTCGTCGCCATGCCGTCGGTGGCGCGCGCCACGCGCATCGCCGAGAGCATCGCGGCTTCGCTTTCGAGTGCGAGGTCCGCCAGCACATTGGTCTGCATGGGCAGGTCGGCCATGCGGCGGCCGAAGCCGTCGCGCGTCGATGCGTGGCCGATCGCCAGCGTCAGCGCCTGCCGCATCAGGCCGGCCGAGCCGACCGCGAAGTCCAGCCGCGTCAGGTGCGCGTGCGAGAGAATCTCGCGGATGCCGCGGCCCTCTTCGCCGACCAGCATCGCCCAGGTCCTGTTGAACTCGACCTCGCTCGATGCGTTGGAGCGGTTGCCGCACTTGTCCTTCAGGCGCTGCACCGCGACGCGGTTGGCGCTGCCGTCGGGTAAGAAGCGCGGCACGAAGAGGCAGCTCACGCCCGACTTCGTCTGGGCGAGCGTGTAGAAGCCGTCGGAGGTGGGCACCGAGAAGAACCACTTGTGGCCGGTGACGCTGTAGACCTGCACGCCGTTCTTCTCGGTTCCGACGAAGGTGGCGGTGGTCTGCGTCTGGCGCAGGTCGGAGCCGCCCTGCTTCTCGGTCATGGCGTAGCCGATCACCGCGCCCGTCTTCTGTGAAAGGGGCACGCGGCGCGGGTCGTACTTGCCGGAGAGCGTCTTCTCTCTCCACTGCGCGAACTCCGGCCTGCCTTCGAAGCCGGCGCACGCGGCGTACGCCATGCCGGTGGGGCAGCCGGTGCCGTTCTCGACCTGGTTCCACAGGTAGCTGAGCACGGCCCGCGCGAAGTGGCCCGAGCCTTCGCTGGTGGTCCACGCAAGGCCGGGCACGCCATGCGCGAAGGCCAGGCTCATGAGCTGGTGCCATGCGGGATGGAACTCGACCCAGTCGAGGCGGTTGCCGAAGCGGTCGTGCGTGCGCAACTGCGGGTTGTGCTCGTTGGCCAGTCGCGCGAGGTCCTGCACCTGCTCGTCGCCTGCGAGTGCACCGAGGGCCGTCGCATGCGGAATGCTCCACGGTGCGTGACGCTCGACGAGCTCCCGTAGCGCCACGTCGCCGGTGAATGCGTTGTGGCCGATGCATGGCTCGGCCTGGTTGAATACCTTGTGCGTTTCGACGCCCGTTTCGACGCCATTGGCGAGCGAAAACTGGAACGCCAGTTCGGTGCTCTCGAGAGGCATGTTCATGAAGGTCTCCAATGAGTGGCGGCAAGGTGGCTGCGCCGCGGAGCATGGTGAATCATTCCTCGCCGTTCGTGAACCTGATCTTTCCCGGGGCCCTTTCGTGAGCCGCCGAATGGCACAGCCTTTGCTTGACCGGGACATCGAGGCCGGAGGCTTCCCGCTTCCACCAAGATCGCGCTGTAATCACCGGAACAAGGCGGCCTTGCTCACCATTCAGGTGCCATCGATCGGTCGGACGACGCTGGATGGATGCGTGGCAATCGCCGATGCAAACGGAGGTTTTCGTTGGCCAAGCTGGACCCTCTGAACACGTCGCGCTACTGGCATGCGCCCGGCCTGCCGGGCATGGACATGCTGCACGCGGACTTCACCACGCACGAGTACGCGCCTCACGTGCACCACTCCTTCGTGATCGCCGTCACCGAAGTCGGCGGCGCGGAGTTCAAGAGCCGCGGCCGCACCGGCGCGGCACACCAGCAGGCGCTGCTGGTCTTCAACCCGGCCGAGCCGCACTCGGGGCGAATGGGCGGCAGCCCGCGATGGCGCTACCGCTCCTTCTACCTGGCCGACCCGGGCATCCGGCACCTGATGACGACGCTGGGCATGGACCAGGCCCGCTACTTCGACTCGAACGTCTATTGCGACAAGGAACTGATCGGCTGCTTCCTCGAACTGCATCGCGCCTTCGATGAGGACGGCGGCCAGTGCGATCCGCTGCGGCAGCAGGAGCTCTTCGTGCACACCTTCGGCACGCTCTTCCAGCGGCATGCGCAGCAGGGGCACCGCGTGCTGCCGGTGCCCGCCGACACCAGCGTGCTCGCGCCTGTGCTGGAGTTGCTGCGCGATGCCTTCGCCGAACGGCTGACGCTGGAAGCGATGGCCGAGGCCGCGGACCTCACGCCCTTCCAGCTGATCGGTGCGTTCAACCGCGCGATCGGCCTGACGCCGCACATGTACCTCACGCAGCTGCGGCTCAGGGCGGCGATCAGCCATCTCACCGCGGGCAGGCCGCTCATCGAGGCCGCCGTGGCGAGCGGCTTCTACGACCAGAGCGCCCTCACCCGGCATTTCAAGCGCACCTTCGGGATGACGCCGCTCCAGTACGTCCGCGCACGGATCAACTGACGCGCCGGCGCTCTTTCCGGGCGCTTCTTTCCGCATCTTTTTTTCTCGCCGGCTCGCGCGGAATGCACCGCGCGGGGCCGGCTTTGCCGCGTGCGCGCCGCAATAGAAACCTTCTTCTGAATTCGGTCGAATCTCTTTTTGCCGCAATCACCCGGCGCCGCAATTTTTACCAATACGGCCTTCTGCACGCTGTCTATCGTGCAACCAAATGGCCTCGGCTATGGCGAAGTAATCAGTTGGTTTTCAATGGCGTTTAACAAACAGGTGCCCCATGCAAAACGTTGATCGCGGTATTACTGGCTCTTCCCTCGCAGGCTCCGCAATCCTGCTCGAAATCGGTGCGGAGTACGGAGTCATCGAATTTCTCCAGAATTCGGAGGTCGTGGACGCCGCGGCGGCGTCGCGATCCTGCGGAATAAAGGAGTCGGTGATCTCCGCCTATCTCGACTCCCTGAGCAAGGCGGGAATCATCGAAGTGCTGAGCCCCACGGCTCCTGCCACCTACAAGGTCGGCAGCAACTTCGAGGAGCTGATCAACGAGGTCGGCTACCTCTCGTGGGCACTGCGCGCCTGCGCGCCCCTGATCAACAACGCGAAGGAGTTCTCGGAGCACAACGCGGAGGCGCAGGCCAAGTACCCGCGCAGCGGCGGGCTGGTGGCGCGCACCTCGAAGTGGATGGGCGAGAAGTCCTTCTATCCGCAGCCCGAGAACGCCATCGTCGCGATGGCACCAAGGAAAATCGTGGATCTTGGATCGGGCTCCGGCGGCTTCCTGATCCGCATGCTGCGCAAGATCCCGGGCTCCACCGGCGTGGGCATCGACCTGAGCGCATCGGCCACCGAGCAGGCCGTGAACGCGGCCTCCGAGGCCGGCATGAGCGATCGGCTCAAGTTCGTGACGGCCCCCATCCAGGTGCTGGTGGAAGACGCGTCGCTGATCAAGGACGCCGACATCATCCACGCGGGCTTCGTGATGCACGACCTTCTTCCGGCGGAAGAGGAAACGCTCGACGCATTGCTGCGCGCCTGCTGCACCCACGCGATCAAGGGCACGCTGATCATCGTCGACGCAATTCCGGTGGCCCAGTCGAATTGGGAAAAGCCGTTCGCCGCGGCATTCAACCACCTGCACAACCATTTCATGTCCAGAAGGCTCCTGAGCGAGGAGGAATGGACCGAAAAGCTTTTCCGCGCGGGATTCTCGAACGTGCGGATCGAGGTACTCGACCACCCTGGAGGGCGCATGTTGATGGCAAGCAAGTAAGCACACCACCGTTAATCGAATTCTCCCCTTGGCATTTTTTCAACCCACTGTGATTAGGAGCAAGAAATGAGCGTAACCATTTCCGATCTGGTTGATAGAGTCAAAAGTCACCGGTGCTATTCACACCCGATTTTCAAGAATTGGGCAAGGGTGGAACCGGAACCGCCCGTCGTCGGTGCCCTGTTCCACCAGATCCAGAGCTTCTGCGCCTCGACGCGTCCGGGCTGGAGCTTTCCCGACGCGCTGAAGAAGCACGGCCTGCACAAGCAGAGCGAGCTGCTCGAGGAGATCGTCGAGAGCGAATCGGGCCACGGCCCCGAACTCGCGACGATGGCCGGCTTCATCGTCAACCAGTCGGCCGAGGCGCCGGTGTTCTCCGACCTCTACAACCAGGAGAAGGTCGAGGCGAAGCTCAAGGCCTTCTCCGACCAGTTGCTCGGCTCCCTGCCCGGCTACGACATGGAGACCGGCCTGACCACGCAGGTGCGCAAGGCCATCGGCGTTTTCGATCACCGCAAGCTGACGGACATCGAGAACACCTACCGCAACCTGGGCACCACGCTGGCGCTCGAGATGATCTCCAACCAGCAGCTGATTCCGGGCGAGAAGTACTGCCTGGTCGACAGCGGCATCTACAACGCCGACCTGGAGAAGCCCGAGATGCACTACCTGCTGGAACACTGGGGCGAAGTCGGCGCCGAACAGCATCACGAGCAGAACGCGCGCACCGCGGTCGAGCTGGCGCTGAAGACGGAATACGCCCACCTCGTCATCGAAGGCGCGGACGACTTCCTCGACTCGCTGACCGGCCTGTGGGACGTGCTGGACGCGGCGCTGCTGCAATCCGGCGTCGCGACGCAGAAGAAGGTCGCCTACGTCTGACGGCGCGAGCGGCCGAGCCTCCACGGGAACGCCAGATGGTCGCCTATCTGATCGGCCGGATGTCCATCGTGAATCCGGACCAGTACAACCAATACAAGCAACTCACGCCCGGCATCGTCGAGAAGTTCGGCGGCAGGTTCCTGACGCGGGGAGGCGAGCGCATGCACCTGGAAGGCGCTCACGACGACAGGCGAGTGGTTCTCGTGGAGTTCAAGACCGCGGACGCGGCGAGGAAGTTCTACGAGTCGCCCGAATACACCCACGCAAGAGGGTTGCGAAAGGACGCCGCGATCGACATGCAGCTCATGGTGATCGAGGGGTTCGAGGAGCCGCCGGCCTAGCCGGGCAGATCTTCTGCACCACGTCCTCTTCCTGAAGATTCATTCACAACAAATCGCCCGATACGACCGATGGAGACTCGGTCGTGTCATACCGAACATGACGACAACCATTGCCCTGCCGGCTGCTTCGAAGAGCAGCTTCTTCTCATTCGTCGCGCTACTACTGGGCGCGGCGGCGTTGGCGCTGGGCGGCGTTTTCCTGCGCCACAGCGAGCTACCGCCGACCGCGAGCGCCGTCTACCGGGTTGCGCTGGCAATCCCGATCTTCTTCCTGCTCGACATGCTCGCGGCGAGGTCCGAGCCGGTACCCGCGGGGGCACAGCAAGCCGGCCAGCAACCCACGCCGCGCATTCCCTTCAAGCTCATCCTCGTTGGCTTCATCTTCTCGGGCAACCTCGCGCTGTATCACTGGTCGATGACGCTGACCACGCTGGCCAACTCCAACCTGCTCGCGAATCTCGCTCCCATCTTCGTGGTGCTCGGCTCCAACATCTTTCTCGGAAAGAGGTTCAAGCGGGGCTTCCTGTTCGGCATGCTGTTCGCGCTGACCGGCGCGTTCATCCTCATAGGCCACCGGCTCGACTTCGGCTCGAACTACATGGCCGGCAACCTGCTCGGCCTGCTGACCGCCGTGTTCTACGGCTCCTACCTGCTGGCGGTGAGCCTCGTGCGCTCCAACTACCGCACCATGACCGTCATGGCCTGGAGCAGCGTGGGCACGTTCATCATCCTTCTGCCCATCACGCTGCTGCGCGGCGAGTCGCTGGTGCCGCACACGATGCATGGCGTGCTGATGCTGGTGGCGCTGGCGGTGGTGTCGCACGTGGGCGGCCAGGGCCTCATCGCCTATGCGCTGGCCAAGCTGCCGGCGGCCATGTCGTCGATCACCCTGCTGATACAGCCCGTCATCGCGACCGTGTTCGGCGCGTACCTGTTCCACGAGTACCTCAGCGCCACCGAATTCGTCGGGGCCGTGGTCATCCTGGCCGGCATCGTGACGGCCAGGCGCTTCTCCTGAGCAAGAAGCAACCCGCAAGAAATCAAGCATCCCGCACAACCCGAGGAATACATGTCTCCGTATCTCTGCCACATCGAACCCGAGCGCTTCGAATTCGAGGCCGACGTCATCGCGCGCCGGCCGAATGCCGTGCTTCTCGACAAGTCCTACTTCTATCCGGGCGGCGGCGGGCAGCTGGCGGATCGCGGCACGCTGCATTGGAACGGCAGCCAGCTCAGGATCGACCGCATCGAGATGGAAGGCAGGAATGCCTGGCACTACTTCGACGAGGCGGACATCGGCAAGGTGCCGGGCGACAAGGTCATCGCCAGCGTCGACCAGGATTTCCGCTCGATGATGTGCCAGCTGCACACCGGCCTGCACATCCTGAACGCCCTGGTCTACCAGCGCTTCGAAGGCTCCCTGGTCACCGGCGTGCAGATGGCGGCCGACGGCACGGCCCGCATCGACTTCGACCTGCCCACGGTCGACAACAACGAGCTGCGCAAGCTCGAGCCCGAACTCAACAGCCTGATCTCCGACGGGCTGCAGGTGAACGCGGTGTATCTCGATTCGGCCGCGCTCGCGCGCGAGCCCGGCGTGCTGCGCAGCCGCTCGGTCGCGCCGCCGGCCCAGGACGACGGCACCACCCGCATCATCGAGATCGTGGGCCTCGACCGGCAGGCCTGCGGCGGCACCCATCTCTCGAAGACTTCGCAATCGGCTCCGCTGCGCATCATGAAGATCGAGAACAAGGGGCAGCACAACCGGAGGATCCGGATCGGACTGGTCAAGTAGACCGATCCAGCACACCGAGGAAGGCAAGACATGACGGTCGAAGCGGCTCTTCCACGTCCCTTGCCCGAGGGCTTCCTGCCTTCCGGCTGCAGCTACGCGCAGCAGGACTGGCCCGTGCTCGCGCGGCAGTGGTTTCCGCTCGTGCGCGCCGACGATCCGCTTGCGACGCCGAGGCAGGTCGTGCTGCTGAACCTGCGGCTCGCCGTCTACCGCATGCCCGACGGCATGCGCATCGGCCGCGACATGTGCCCGCACCGCGGGCTGCCGCTGAGCAGCGGGCGCATCGAGGGAGAAGAGCTGGTCTGCGCCTACCACGGCCTGCGCTTCGGCTCCGATGGGCAATGCCGGCTGGTGCCGGAGAAGCTCGCGCCCAAGACGGCGGATTGCTTCAGGATCACGGCGTTTCCGGCGGTCGAGCGGCATGGGCTTATCTGGACCTGCCTGATTCCCGAGGACGAGACCTGGATGCCTTCCGTTCCCTCTTCGGAGGGGACATCACCGCTGGATGGCGCGATATCGATCTTCAAACTTTCAATCGGACCTCTGAGCGATTCACAGAAGGAGCTCGCGCTTAACGAGCTGCACAGACTTCTCAAGGAGATGGCCTTCGGCGGAATTCCGGACGCCCTTCTCTCCTCTGGCGCCTGAATTTTCTCCGCCAGAAATTTTCGCCAATATCACGGCGACTCTCCCTGTCATGCTTGACCTCAAAGCGAGGCCAACACATGACGCAATCATTCCGCCAGGCAAGCACTGAAGTCCTGCCGCTATGCGGCTCGCAGCCCGATGTCCATCCGGTGGAGCTGCTTCTATACCTGCGCCGCCTGCTGCTGTACCTAGCTTCCTCTTGCAGGCATTGACAAGGCGGCCTTCCACAGTTCGAAGCAGCTCCGCACTCGTTCACCCGAACTCGAAAAAAGAACCAGATGACAGTCTTCTCCACCGAGTCTTTCGCGGACCACGAACAGGTCGTCTTCATATCCGATGACCGGGTCGGGCTCCGGGCCATCATCGCCGTCCACAGCACCACGCTCGGGCCCGCGCTGGGCGGCTGCCGGATGTATCCGTACGCCGACGAGGCTTCCGCCCTGCGCGATGTGCTCCGGCTCTCGCGCGGCATGACCTTCAAGGCCGCCGCCGCGGGGCTGGGCCTGGGCGGCGGCAAGTCGGTGATCCTCGGCGATCCGCGCAAGAGCAAGACGCCCGACCTGCTGCGGGCGATGGGCGTGGCGGTCAACCGCCTGGGCGGGCGCTACATCACGGCCGAAGATGTCGGCACCACGGTCGACGACTTCGCCTGGGTGCGACAGAGCACTCGGCATGTGGTCGGCCTGCCGGAGGCACTGGGCGGCACGGGCGACCCGTCGCCGACCACGGCGCTGGGGGTCTACCACGGCATCGTGGCCGGCGTCGCGCACCGGCTGGGCCGCGACCTGCGCGGGCTGACGGTGGCCGTGCAGGGCCTGGGCAACGTCGGCTGGAGCCTGTGCCGGCTGCTCGCCGAGGCAGGAGCGCACCTGGTGGTGTGCGACATCGATCCGGTACTCGCGGGCAAGGCCGCAGCAGAGTTCGGCGCGAAGATCGTCGAGCCCGACGCCATCTACGCCGTGCACGCCGAGGTGTTCGCTCCCTGCGCGATGGGCGCCGTCGTCAACGACAAGACACTGCCGCAGATGCGCTTTCGCGTGATCGCGGGCGGCGCGAACAACCAGCTCGCACGCGACGAGCACGGCCGGCAGTTGCGCGAGAGGGAGATCCTCTACGCACCGGATTTCGTCATCAACGCGGGCGGCCTGATCCGCGTGGCGTCGGAGCACGAAGGCTTCAACCGCGCGAAGGTCGATTCGCAGGTGGAAGGCATCGGTGCCACGCTGCGCCGCATCTTCGAGCTGGCCGACCGCGAGGGTACGCCGACCCAGTCGGCCGCGATGCGGCTCGTGCAGGAGCGGCTGGGCGGCAGCGGCAAGCCGGGCGGCACCGCCACAGGCACCGGCAACACCAACGAGCGGCCCCTTGCCGAGCGCGTCGCATGAACACCATCGACATCCTGCGCGCCCTGGTGGCATTCGACACGACCTCGCATCGTTCCAACCTCGAGCTGATCCACTGGATCGCCGACTACCTCGCGGGATACGGCGTGAAGGTGCAGCTCGTGCACAGCGAAGACAGGCGCAAGGCCAACCTGCTGGCCAGCATCGGCCCCGACACCGCCGGCGGCATGGTGCTCTCGGGGCACAGCGACGTGGTGCCCGTGACCGGCCAGAACTGGAGCGCCAGCCCCTTCACGCTGGTCGAGCGCAACGGCCGCCTGCACGGGCGCGGCGCGGCGGACATGAAGGGCTTCATCGCCGCGTGCCTGTCGGCCGTGCCCTCGTGGCGGCGACAGCCGCTGCGCCGGCCGATCCACCTGGCCTTTTCCTATGACGAGGAGATCGGCTGCCTGGGCGTTCCGCAGTTGGTGGAGCGACTGAAGGCGCAGGTGGAAGAACCCGCGCTGGCCATCGTCGGCGAGCCGACCGAGATGCGCGTCGGCGTGCGGCATCGCGGCTTCTTCGGGCACCGTGCGCTCTTCACCGGGCTGCCCGCGCATTCGAGCGACCCGTCGCTGGGCGCCAGCGCGATCGAGCCCGCCGCCTACCTCGTCACCCGGCTCGCCGGGCTTCGGCGCAACCTTGCGGGGCGCGGCGGCGAGGCCACCATCAACATCGGCCAGATCAACGGCGGCACCGCGATCAACATCGTGCCGGGCTGCTGCGAGGTGCTGTGGGAGTTCCGGCCGCAGGACGAGGCCACGGCCCGGCTCGTGCGCGACGCGGTCCGCGATGCGCTGGCCGACCTCCCTGCCGGCGTGACGGTGGAAGCCAGCCAGGTCGCCGGCGTGCCGGCGCTCTCGGCGCGCGACAACGACACGGCCGTCTCCGTGGCACGCGAACTCGGCGCGCTCTGGCCCGAGGCGGAACTGCCCTTCGGCACCGAGGCCGGCTTCTTCCAGCAGGTCGGCATCTCGACGGTGGTCTGCGGCCCCGGCTCCATCGCGCAGGCGCACCAGCCCGACGAATGGATCGCCGCAAGCCAGCTGCAGGCGGCCGACCGCTTCATGCAATCGGCCGGCGCATGGGCCCTTTCCAGGTCCGCCACCCGTTCAACGACTCCAACTCTCAAGACAGCATGAAAAACCTTGACGCTGCCGCGCTGGCGGACGCCACGAGCAACCTCGCTCCCCTTTCCTCTTCCCACGAAGTTCCCGTGCAGGCCGTACGAACACAGGATGCGACGCGCCGCACAATCCTCGCCGCCGTCATCGGCAACACGCTGGAGTGGTTCGACTTCGCGGTCTACGGCTTCTTCGCGCTCACGATCTCGCGCCTCTTCTTTCCCACAGGCGACGAGACCTCCTCGCTGCTGCTGACAGTAGCGACCTTCGGCGTGGGTTTCGTGATGCGGCCGGTCGGCGCGGTGGTCCTGGGCGCGATCGGCGACTCGCGCGGGCGCAAGGCGGCGCTGTCCACCACGATCATGCTGATGGCGCTGGGCACGGCCATGATCGGCTTTGCGCCGACGTATGCCGACGCGGGCCTCTGGGCGCCCGCCTGGATCGTGCTGGCGCGGCTGATACAGGGCTTCTCCGCCGGCGGCGAGGTCGGCGGCGCGACGGCCTTCCTGGTCGAGCACGCGCCCAAGGGCCGACGAGGCTACTTCGCGAGCTGGCAGCAGGCGAGCCAGGCCGGCGCGCTGCTGCTGGGTTCGGTCTTCGGCGCGACGCTGACCGATGTGCTCACGCCGGAGCAGCTCCAGGCGTGGGGGTGGCGAGTACCCTTCCTGTTCGGGTTGATCATCGGGCCGGTGGGCTGGTACATCCGCACCCGCACGCAGGAGCCCGAGAGCTTCCGGCAGGCCAGGGCGGCCGGCCAGCAGGCTTCGCCCCTCAGGCAGGCGCTGGGGTCCTATCGCAGGGAAATCATCGCCGGCTTCGGCGTGACCATCGTGTGGACGGTGTGCACGTATTTCTTCCTGGTCTACATGCCGACGTATGCGGTGCGCACGCTGAAGCTGCCGCAGAGCGTGTCGCTGTGGGCCAATGGCGCGGGGCTGATGGTGCTGGTGGTGCTGGCGCCCTTCTTCGGCGCGCTGTCGGATCGCATCGGGCGCAGGCCGCTGCTGATCGGCTTCGCCACCGCGATCCTCGTGCTGGCCTATCCGGCACTTTGGCTTCTCACGGCCGTGCCCAACCCGTCGACGCTGACCATCGTGCTGCTGGTCTTCGCGGTGCTGATCGCCGGCTTCACCGGCCCCGCGCCCGCTGCCATGGCCGAGCTCTATCCGCCGCAGGTGCGGTCCACGGGTCTTTCCATTGCCTACAACTTCGCTGTCACGATCTTCGGGGGCTTCGCGCCCTTCATTGCAACGGCGCTGATCGCGCGGACGGGGAATCCGCTCGCTCCCGCCTGGTACGTGGTGTTCGCGGCGGCGGCCAGCCTCGTCGCGCTGCTGGCGGCCGGCTCGGCCTTGCGCAACAGGGACTGACCGACAACAACGCAACCGACCGCTCTCCCGAAAAAAGAAAACACCGCATGCCAAACCTGAAAGACACCCTGAACCTGCTGAAGACACCGTTCCCGATGAAGAGCGACCTGCCGAAGCGCGAGCCAGCACTGGTCGAGCGCTGGGCGCAGCAGCGCATCTATGCGCGGATGCGTGAAGCGGCCATCGGGCGCCCGCCGTTCGTGCTGCACGACGGCCCGCCGTACGCGAACGGCGACATCCATATCGGGCACGCGGTGAACAAGGTGCTCAAGGACATGGTCTTCAAGAGCCGCTTCTTCGACGGCTTCGACTCGCAATGGATTCCGGGCTGGGATTGCCACGGCATGCCCATCGAGCACCGCATCGAGCAGATGAACGGCCGGGACCTGCCGACCGAGCAGGTGCAGAAGCTGTGCCGCGACTACGCCATGCAGCAGACGCTGAGCCAGAAGAAGGTCCTGAGGGTCGGCAGCAAGGTCGACGTGAGGGTCAGGCAGTCCTCGTTCCTGCGCTGCAGGAGGTGCTGGCGGCACGACGCCACCGTGGTGGACGAAGAAGGCGAGCAAGGAATGCTCTGCGAGCGGTGCCGGACAGTGCTCGCCGGACTTCCCGAACTGCACGGCGCCTGATGGCTCCGTCGCCGGATTGAGCCGGCAAAGAAAAAACCCCTGTAGCTGGAGAGCTACAGGGGTCGCATCTTGGCGGAACCGGAGGGATTCGAACCCTCGATGAGGCTCTACACCCCATACTCCCTTAGCAGGGGAGCACCTTCGGCCACTCGGTCACAGTTCCTGAAAGAAGCTGAGATTATGCCACTACTTAGGTGCCCGGCTGATCCAGATCGAAGGCTTTGTGCAGTGCGCGCACTGCCAATTCCATATATTTTTCGTCGATCACGACCGAAGTCTTGATTTCGCTCGTCGAGATCATCTGGATGTTGATACCTTCTTCGGCCAGCACGCGGAACATCTTGCTCGCCACGCCCACGTGGCTGCGCATGCCGATGCCCACGATGCTGACCTTGCAGATCTTGGTGTCGCCAACCACTTCGGTCGCGCCCAGCGAGGGCATCACCTTCGACTGCAGCAGGTCGATCGTCTTCGCGTACTCGTTGCGGTGAACGGTGAAGCTGAAGTCGGTCTTTCCGTCCTTGCTGAGGTTCTGGATGATCACGTCGACTTCGATGTTGGCGTCGGCCACCGCACCGAGGATGTGATACGCGATGCCCGGCTTGTCGGGCACGCCGAGCACCGAGATCTTGGCTTCGTCGCGGTTGAATGCGATGCCGGATACGACGGCTTGTTCCATGTTTTCGTCTTCCTCGAAAGTGATCAGCGTGCCGGACTTGGCCTCTTCATTGATGTCGATGTCCCACGGCGTGAAGCTCGAAAGCACACGCAGCGGCACCTTGTACTTGCCGGCGAACTCCACCGAGCGGATCTGCAGCACCTTGGAGCCCAGGCTCGCCATTTCGAGCATTTCCTCGAAGCTCACGGTCGTCAGGCGGCGCGCATCGGGCTCGACGCGCGGGTCGGTCGTGTAGACGCCGTCCACGTCGGTGTAGATCAGGCACTCGTTGGCCTTCATCGCCGCTGCAATGGCCACGGCCGAGGTGTCGCTGCCGCCGCGGCCCAGCGTGGTGATGTTGCCGTCGTCGTCCACGCCCTGGAAGCCCGTGATGACCACCACCCTGCCGGCATTGAGGTCGGACATGACGCGCTCGCTGTCGATGCTCTCGATGCGGGCCTTGGTGTAGGAGTTGTCGGTGCGCACCGAAACCTGCCAGCCCGCGTAGCTCACGGACTCGACGCCCTCGGCCTGCAGCGCGATGGCCAGCAGTGCCGACGAAGCCTGCTCGCCTGTGGAGGCCAGCATGTCGAGCTCGCGGTTGTGGGCCACGCCGGGTTTGCTGGGCGCCAGTTCCTTGGCCAGGCCGAGCAGGCGGTTGGTCTCGCCGCTCATGGCACTCGGAACCACGATCATCTGGTGGCCTGCGCGCGCCCACTTGGCGACACGCTTGGCGACATTCTTGATGCGCTCGGTCGAGCCCATCGACGTACCGCCGTATTTGTGAACGATCAATGCCATGGGTGAAATCAGAGAAAAGGAAAGGGCCGCTTGATGGGCGGCGCCCTGCAAGCGGTCAGAGCGAAGTCTTCGGCGAGGGCGCAACATTGTACCAATGCAGCAAGTCGCCCCTGCGTTCGACGAAACCGGCGCCCACCTTGAGGTGGATGCGATGGCCGCGCGTGGTGCAGGCACGGACCTGATCGAGCAGCTGTTCCAACTGCGCCGCGCTGGGCCCGCAGCCGTGCGAGCGCATCAGCCAGTGGCGCAGCACGTTGGCCTGGCGCGCGCGCGACAGTGCCTGCAGCGTGGCGATGCGCGGCGGGCTGCCCACGCTTTCCAGGTCGTGCGCCGCCAGTTCGTTCAGCAGTTGCTGAGCCTGCGCGGCGTGGCCCACGCTGCGCGCGAAGGTGGAGCGGAACTGCGGAAAGGCCTGCTCCAGCGCGGGCAACAGCACGGAGCGGATCCTGTTGCGCGTGTAGCGCGCGTCCTCGTTGGTCGGGTCCTCGATCCACGGCAGCTCGCGGCCGGCCAGCCATTCGCGAACCTCGGCGCCCGCCACCGCGAGCAGCGGACGGTAGATGTCGAGCCCGTTGCGCTGCGCATGCGCCGGCATGGCCGCCAGCCCCGGCAGCCCCGCACCGCGCGACAGCGCCAGCAGCAGGGTCTCGACCTGGTCGTCGGCGTGGTGCCCCAGCACGACGGACCTGATCGCTCCCCTGGCCTCGTCCGCACGCGCCATCTCGGCGAATGCCGCGTAGCGGGCCCGGCGGGCGGCGTCTTCAGGGCTTTCGCCCGCCGCATGCCGCGCATCGACGCGATGGACGACCAGCGGCACGCGCAGGCGCTCGCACATCGAACGGCAATGCTGCTCGAATCCGTCGGCCGCAGCCTGCAGCCCGTGATGCACATGGAAGGCGACCACCTGCCCCGGCCAGCGCGCTGCGCAGGCGGCCAGCAAGGCGGTCGAATCGGCGCCGCCGCTGAACCCCACCGCCAGCGGCCAATGCGCCGGCTCGAACGCGGCAATGGCGCGTTCGAAAGCGGAGTTCATGACGGCGCCTGTGAGTTACCTGCCGCTGCTGTCGGCCTTGGTGTCGTTGAAGCGGCCGTAGCTCTGCAGGCGCTCATAGCGGCGCTCCAGCAGTTCCTTCGGCTTGAGGTCGCTGACCTGGCGGAAGGCGTCGTTGAGAGCGCGCTTGAGGAAGGCAGCCATCTGGCGATGGTCGCGGTGCGCGCCGCCCACGGGCTCGTTCACGATCTTGTCGACCAGGCCCAGCGCCTTGAGGCGGTGCGCGGTAATGCCCAGCGCATCGGCGGCTTCCTGAGCCTTCTCGCCCGTCTTCCAGAGGATGGAAGCGCAGCCCTCGGGGCTGATCACGGAATAAATGGAGTACTGCAGCATCAGCAGCTGGTCACCGACCGAGATCGCCAGCGCGCCGCCGGAGCCGCCCTCGCCGATGATGGTGACGATGATCGGCACCTCGAGCTGCGCCATCTCGAAGATGTTGCGGCCGATGGCTTCCGACTGGCCGCGCTCCTCGGCGTCGATGCCGGGGTATGCGCCGGGGGTGTCCACGAAGGTGAAGACCGGCAGCTTGAACTTCTCGGCCGTCTTCATGAGGCGCAGCGCCTTGCGGTAGCCCTCGGGCTTGCTCATGCCGAAGTTGCGCGCGGTGCGCTCCTTGGTGTCGCGGCCCTTCTGGTGGCCGATGACCATGCAAGGCACGCCGTTGAAGCGGGCCAGGCCGCCCACGATCGACAGGTCGTCCGAGAAATGGCGGTCGCCGTGCAGTTCGACGAAGTCGGTGAAGATCTCGTTGACGTAGTCCAGCGTGTACGGGCGCTCCGGATGCCGTGCGATCTTGGTGATCTGCCAGGGCGTCAGGTCGCTGTAGATGTCCTTGGTGAGCTGCTGGCTCTTCTTGCCGAGCTGATCGATCTCTTCAGAAATGTCGACCGCGGATTCGGTCTGCACATAGCGCAATTCTTCGATCTTTGTTTCGAGCTCGGCAATCGGCTGCTCGAAGTCGAGGAAGGTTCGTTTCGCCAACGTCTTCTCCTGTTTATTTCAATTTGCTGCCCGCGAGCCCGTCGCATCCCATTCCAGGAACACCGCGGAACCGGCTTTGCCGGGCCGCAGGTGTTGCCCCCTCGAGGGGGTTGGCGAAGCGACACGAAGTGCGCGCAGCCTGGGGGTGTTGCTAATACGTTACTGGAGCGGGATCCAGCGATCGCCAAATATACCAAGTCGCCACGCTGCAATAAGGCGCCCAGGCCACGGCGACATCGCGGGCATCGCTGCGGCTGACCGGGTCGCCCGAGAAGTAGTTGACGCTGATGCCGTTGAGCAGCCCCAGGTCGTCCACGGGCAGCACGTTCGGGCGCATGAGGTGGAAGATGAGGAACATCTCGGCCGTCCAGCGGCCGATGCCGCGGATGGCCACGAGTTCCTCGATGATCTGCTCGTCGGCCATGTCCTTCCATGCATCGACGTGCACCAGGCCCGAGTCGAAATGCAGCGCCAGGTCGACGAGGTACTCGATCTTGCGTGCCGAGAGCCCCGCGCCGCGCATGTCGTCGACCTTGAGCTTGAGCACGTTGGCCGGCGTCAGCTTGCGCGGCAGCGCGGCGAACTTGTCCCAGACCGACTGCGCGGCCTTGACCGAGATCTGCTGGCCGACCACGCTGCGCGCGAGCGTGGTGAACGCATCGCCGCGCGACTCCAGGCAGGCGTCGCCGAACTTCGGGATCAGCCGCTTCATCACGCGGTCCTTGCGCGAGAGGTGCTTGCACGCCTCCTCCCAATAGTCCGGCGTGTATATCTTGACGCTGGGCTTCCTTGGGGCGGGCATGGGGTTCGTGGTTCCGTTCACTGCGCAGCCGCCCAGGTCGTGCCCGTGGGCGAATCCTTGAGCACGATGCCCTGCTCGAGGAGTTCCTGGCGGATGCGGTCGGCTTCGGCAAAGTTCTTCGCGGCCTTGGCGGCGGCGCGGGCGTCGATCTTCGCCTGGATGGTGGCTTCGTCGAGCGTACTGCCCGCCTGCAGGAAGGCCCGCGGATCGCCCTGCAGGATGCCCAGCGAAGCCGCCAGCGCCTTCAGCAGCCCGGCGGTTTCGGGGGATTTGGTACGGTTCACCTCACCGGCCAGCTCGAACAGCACGGCGATGGCCTCCGGCGTGCCGAAGTCCTCGTCCATGGCGGCCTTGAAGCGCGCGGCATGGGGCTGGGCCCAGTCGATGGCCACCTCGGCCGGCACGACCAGGTCGAGCGCGGTGTACAGACGCTTCAGCGAATTGCGCGCGTCGTCCAGATGCGCGTCGCTGTAATTGAGCGCGCTGCGGTAATGCGTGCGCACCAGGAAGAAACGCAGGGTCTCGGCGTCGTACTTCTGCAGCACTTCGCGGATGGTGAAGAAGTTGCCCAGGCTCTTGGACATCTTCTCGTTGTCCACGCGCACGAAGCCGTTGTGCACCCAGAAGCGCGACAGCGGCTTGCCGTTGGCACCCTCGCTCTGCGCGATCTCGTTCTCGTGGTGCGGGAACTGCAGGTCGGCACCGCCGCCGTGGATGTCGAAGGTCTCGCCGAGGGTGGCGCAGCTCATGGCCGAGCATTCGATGTGCCAGCCCGGGCGGCCGGTGCCATAGGCGCTTTCCCATTTCGCGTCAGCGGGCTCGGTCGGCTTTGCGGCCTTCCAGAGCACGAAGTCGAGCGGGTCCTGCTTGCCATCGAGCACGGCGACGCGTTCGCCCGCATGCAGTTCGTCGAGCGACTTGCCGGAGAGCTTGCCGTAGCCCGGGAACTTGCGCACCGCGTAGTTCACGTCGCCGTTGTCGGAGCGGTAGGCCAGGCCCTTCTGCTCGAGCTTCTCGATGATGCCGAGCATCTGCGGCACGTATTCGGTGGCGCGCGGCTCGACGGTGGGCGGCTCGATGCCGAGCGCGCCGATGTCCTCGTGCATGGCCGCGATCACTTCGTCGGTCAGCTCGCGAATGGTGATGCCGCGCTGCACCGAGCGGGCGATGATCTTGTCGTCGATGTCGGTGATGTTGCGCACGTAGGTCACGGCGTAGTCGCTGGCGCGCAGCCAGCGCTGCACCACGTCGAACGCCATCATCATGCGGGCGTGACCGATATGGCAGAAGTCGTAGACCGTCATGCCGCAGACGTACATGCGCACCTGTCCCGGTTGCAATGGGGAGAATTCCTCCAATTCACGCGACAGCGTGTTGTAGATGCGCAGACTCATGAGATTCGGAAAACGTCATTTCGCGCGCGTGCGGCACGGGCGAAAGACGGTGTTTTTCAGGGGTGACTGGGACTGTGTTCGCGAGGGGGTCGACATGGCCCCTCGGTTACAATCCGGTCAAGTATAAACGGCCGCCATCGGGTAGCGTCCGGGTGTTCCCCAAGCCCGCGCCCCGAGTTCGTTCCCCGCATCTCCCCCAAATCCGTCGAGGCTTCATGAAGCACTCCGCTTTCTCCAGACTCTCCATTGCCTTCGCACTGCTGTTCAGCCTCTGGGGCTCCGCGGCGCATGCGAACGAATACGACGACGTGAACGCGCTGCTGCGCCAGGGCAAGTCGAACGAGGCGCTCGCCAAGGCCGACACCTACATCGCCGGCAAGCCACGCGACCCGCAGATGCGCTTCCTGCGCGGCGTGATCCTCACCGAGCAGAACAAGCAGGCCGAGGCCATCATCGCCTTCACCCAGCTCACGCAGGACTTTCCCGAGCTCTCCGAGCCCTACAACAACCTCGCCGCGCTCTACGCGTCGCAAAGCAAGTTCGACCAGGCGCGCGCCGCGCTCGAACAGGCCATCAAGCTCAACCCGAACTACGCCACGGCCCACGAGAACCTCGGTGACGTGTACGCCCGCCTGGCGGCGCAGGAATATGTGCGCGCCCAGCAGTTCGCCAGCACCAACCCCAGCGTCGCGCCCAAACTCGCGCTGATCCGCCAGATCTTCACCTCGAAGACCGAAGCCGAGGCGGCCGCCCTGCCCGCCGCACCTGTGGTCATCCGCAAGCCGGTCGGCCGCGCCAGCAAATAATCTGTCGCCGCTGTCGCGGCACCGCCATGGTGTCGACGGCGCGGCACCGTTCCTCCATCCGCACACGGAGCCTCATTTGACGATCAACTCCTTCTCCCGTTTCAGCCGCCGCGGCGCCCTCGTGCTGGCCGCCGCATTCGCGTTCGCCGCCAGCGCCCATGCGCAAGCGGCCACGCCGCGCGTCAAGCTCGCCACGTCGGCGGGCGACATCGTGGTCGAGCTCGACGAGGCAAAGGCGCCCAAGACGGTCGAGAACTTCCTGCAGTACGTCAAGGACAAGCACTACGACGGCACGGTGTTCCACCGCGTGATCGACGGCTTCATGATCCAGGGCGGCGGCTTCACGGCCGACCTGCAGCAAAAGCCCACGCGCGCGCCCATTCCGCTGGAAGCGAGCAACGGCCTGAAGAACGACAAGTACACGATCGCCATGGCCCGCACCGGCAACCCCAATTCGGCGACCTCGCAGTTCTTCATCAACGTGAAGAACAACGACTCGCTCAACGCGCCCAACCCCGACGGCTACGGCTACACCGTGTTCGGCAAGGTCGTCGCCGGCACCGACGTGGTCGACAAGATCCGCGCGGTGGCCACCGGCAACAAGAACGGCATGCAGAACGTGCCGCTCGAGGCCGTCACCATCAAGTCCGCCACCGTCGTGGCGAAGTAATCGGATCGGTTTTCGAATCGGTTTTTCCCTTCCCAAGCAGGAGCCCAATCATGAGCAATCCCCAAGTCGAACTGCACATCAAGAACCTCGGCGTGATCACGCTCGAACTCGACGCCGCCAAGGCGCCGAAGTCGGTCGAGAACTTCGTCGCGTACGTGAAGAAGGGCCACTACGACAACACGGTGTTCCACCGCGTCATCCCCGGCTTCATGGTGCAAGGCGGGGGCTTCGAACCCGGCATGAAGCAAAAGCCCACCGACGCCGAGATCCAGAACGAAGCCAACAACGGCCTGAAGAACGACACCTACACCGTGGCCATGGCCCGCACCAGCGCGCCCCACTCGGCCACCGCCCAGTTCTTCATCAACGTGGCCGACAACGGCTTCCTGAACCACACCGCTCCCTCGGCCCAGGGCTGGGGCTATGCAGTGTTCGGCAAGGTCATCGCCGGCACCGAAGTGGTCGACAAGATCAAGGCCGTGAAGACCGGCCGCAAGGGCTTCCATGACGACGTGCCGCTCGAGGACGTCGTGATCGAAAAGGCCGTCGTCACCGCGGAATGACCCGCAACCGGCGCAACGCACTCGCGGCAGCGACAGCAGCATGAGCACGGCGGCGAACCCAGCTTTCCCGGAGCTGGTGGCGCCGCCCGCGTGGCGCACGGTCGACCTCATCTCCGACCTGCACCTGCAGGCCGGCGAGCCCGCCACCTTCGAGGCCTGGCAGGGCTATCTGCAGACCACGCCGGCGGACGCGCTCATCATCCTGGGCGACCTGTTCGAGGTGTGGGTGGGCGACGATTCCGCCACGCAGCCAGGCTTCGAGGCCCAGTGCGCCGAACTCCTGCGCCGAACCGCGCAGCGCATGCCCGTGTTCTTCATGCACGGCAACCGCGACTTCCTCGTCGGCCCCGCGTTCGCCGCGCAATGCGGGCTCACGTTGCTCGACGACCCGACCGTGCTGGTGCTGCACGGCCAGCGCTGGCTGCTGAGCCACGGCGACATCCTTTGCCTCGAGGACACCGAATACCTGAAATTCCGCGCGCAGGTGCGCACGCCCGAATGGCAGGCCGCGTTCCTCGCCCGGCCGCTTGAAGAGCGCCGCGCGCTCGCGCGCTCCATGCGCGTGCAGAGCGAAGACCGCAAGCGCAATCCGTCGATGGTCTGGGCAGATGTCGATACGCCGGCCGCGCGCGACTGGCTGCGGCAGGCCAACGCCCACGCGCTGGTGCACGGCCACACGCACCGCCCGGCCGACCACGACCTGGGCAGCGGCCTGCGCCGCATCGTGCTGAGCGACTGGGATGCCGCCGCGCACCCGCCGCGCGCGCAGTTGCTGTGCCTCTCGGCTGCCGGCGCGCAGCGCGTCGACCTGCGCTAGCCGCGCCGCCGCCAGCAATGTTCAAGTGGCTGCGCCGCCTGCGCGCCCTGCCCCCGATCCCCGAAGCCGCGTGGCAGGCCACGCTCCGGCGCTACGCCTTCCTCGGCGCGCTGCCCGAAGCCGATCGGCAGCGGCTGCGCTCGCTCACCGCCGGGTTCCTGCGCGACAAGGAATTCCACGGCGCCAAGGGCTTCACCATCACCAACGAGGTGGCGCTGGCCATCGCGGCGCAGGCCGTGCTGCCGGTGCTGCACCTCAAGGGCGGGCTGAACTGGTACGACGATTTCGTCGGCATCGTCGTGCACCGCTCCGAGGTGGTGGCACGGCGCAAGGTGATCGACGAAGCGCAGGTGGTGCACGAGTACGGCGAAGTCGTGGCCGGCGAGGCCATGGAGCGCGGCCCCGTCATGCTGAGCTGGGACGACGTGCTGGCCAGCAGCATCACCAGCGAGCGCGGCTACAACGTGGTGATCCACGAGTTCGCCCACAAGATCGACATGCGCAGCGGCGACGCCAACGGCTGCCCGCCCCTGCCGCCGGGCTTCGCCGGCCAGCGCAGTTCGCGCGCGGCCCGTGAGGCGTGGCTGGCCGTCCTGCAGCCCGCGTACGACCACTTCCGCGAGCAGACCATCAAGGCCGAGCGCTTCGGCACTGAAGCGCCGTGGCTCGATGCCTATGGCGCCACCTCGATCAGCGAGTTCTTCGCGGTGGCCTGCGAGGCCTACTTCGTGAACCGCTCGAACTTCGCGCGCGACTTCCCCGGAGTGCTCGCGATCTTCGATGAATTCTTTCTGCCTAAAAGGCCCTGAACGTACGTCCAGCCTCAGTTGTAAGCTATCCATTTGATAGCAATTCAACCCTTAACATCGACGGATTATCAACTCGTCCAAAAAGGCACACAACATGAGGGATTGGTTCTATCAGCTCACGGGCAAGGCGTGGATCGCGCTGGTGTTCGGCATCGGCATCCTGGGCTGGGCAGCGTATGCACAGTTCAAGGCCAGCGCGGACACGCACGGCACCGCCGTCGAAGACCTGGTCGCGAAGAGCGGCACGATCGTCAGCGGCAGCGAAGTCACCGAAACGACCAAGCGCCGCCGCGGCGGCAGCAGCACGCGCCGCTACTTCGTGCTCGACGCCAGGCTGGCCGACGGCAACACCGAGAAGTGGCGCGTCGATTACGCAGTCGGCCGCAGCAAGCTGGAGCCGCTGATCGACGAAGCCGTCGAAGTGCGCGTCGATCCCTCGGACAACAACCTGGTCTACGAAGTGAAGCTCAAGGGCAAGCCCGTGGTGTCGCTGGCCGACGTTCAGAAGATCATGGAGGTCAAGGACAAGGCCGCGGCATCGAGCGCCACCGACAAGGGCACGCTGATCGTCGGCGCCCTCGCCCTGCTGCTGGGCATCGGCGGGCTGCTGATCCGCCGCAAGATCCGCGACGGCTATCTGGCCGAGCAGGCTGCGGCAGTGCAGACGCCAGCCATCGGCGAGAAGGTCTGAACCCGGGCTGCAAGGCTCTTACGCAACTGCACCAAAGAAGAAGGCGCCCCGCGGGGCGCCTTTTTCGTGGCCGGAAGGCCGCTTGCTCCCTACTTGCGCAGCAGCGCCTTCAGCGCGTTCTGCAGGCGCCGTGCGCTGGCGGCGTCGTGCGCCGCGGCGAGCACCTTGCCGGCATCCTGGCCCCAGGTCTGGGCTGGCGCCGGGTCGCCGCGCTTCGTCAGCAGCTTGAGCTGCAGGGCACGGCGCGCTTCGAGTTGCTCGGCGGGCGTCGGCACTTCGGCGGCCATTTCGAGGCGCAGCAGCGCTTCGGCGGCATCGTTCGCGGCAGCCGAGGGCGCGGAGCCGATGGCTTGCGACCAGCCGCTGCGCACTGCCGGCGTAACCGCGCGGCCCAGCTCCTGGATGCTCGGCAGACGGCTGGCGTCGCGCTGCTCCCAGGCGCCCAGCACCTGCGTCAGGGCTTCGCCGTGCGCCTGCGCGGCAAGCTTGCGCAGCGCCATGTCGGCGCGCTCGAGTGCCTCGCGTTGCGCGCGGAAGGCTGCATCGCCCAGGCGCGGTCCGCGATCTTCGCGCGGCGGGCGGTCGCCGAAACGGCCGCCGGGCGCGCCACGGTCGCCACCACGAGGGGCTCCACGGTCACCGCGATCGCCACGATCACCACCAGGACGCCCCGGCCCCCCGGCACCGGGGCGGCCGCCGTCGCGACGGTCGCCGAAGCGGCCGCCGGCACCGCCGCGCGCGGCAGGTGCCGGCTCGGCCTTCTTGCTGCTCGGGCGGTCGTCGCCGCGCATCGCCACGACGGGCTTGGGCGCGGCCTTCGGCGCTGCGGCCGGCGCTTCGACGGCTGCGGCTTCGCCGGCGTCGTGCGCCGCGCCATCGGTGCGGGCCGACGCGTCGGCGCCGTCGGCGGGTGCAACGAGGTCAGCCGAAGCCGCAGGCGCTGCGGCCTCGGCGGGCGTGCCGGGCGATGCTTCCGCGTCGCTCGGGCTCGGCGCCTGTTCGGCGCTTTCGCTGAATTCGGCGGCCGCCTGCCCCGGCGCCACGACTTCGGTCGCGCCGACCGACGGACCGTCGGCCTTCGGCGCGGGCGGCGGCGCCTCGCCACGCAGCGCGCCTTCGAGGCGAGCGATGGCGGCGCGGATCTTCTGCGCATCGCCGCCGGCATTGGCCGCGTCGAGCGCCTTGGACGCCTCCAGCACGTTGCGGTCGTGCTCGTTCATCGCAGCCGAGGCCTTTTCACGCTCGGCGGTCTTGCGGTTGAAGGCTTCGTCGATGGGAGCACGGAAGGCGTCCCACAGCTTCTGCTCCTGGCGGCGGTCGAGCGGCACGGTCTGCGCCTCGGCCTGCCAGCGCTGCTGCAGCGCCTTGACGGCGTCGATGCGCAGCACCGGCTGCGCGCCGAGTTCGGTCGCCTCGGCGATCATGGCCTGGCGGCGTTCGATGCTGGCCTTCTGCGCGGTCTCGAACGGCGCGCGGGCGGCGCCGAAGGCTTCGTTCCACAGCGGCTGGAGCTCGGCGAACACCTTCTCGCCCACGTGGCCGGCATCGCGCCAGCGGTCGGCGAACTGGTGCAGCGCGCGGTTGTGTGCCTTCAGGTCGGTAGCGCCGGCGTGCTGGGCCGCCCAGGCCTTGACCTCCTCGATCAGCGCGACGCGCAGCGCGCGGTGCTCGGCCGCGTCGGCGCGAACCTTCTCGAGCCAGGCCTCGACCACCTTGTGGGCTTCGTTGCAGGCTTCGTCGAAGCGCTTCCACAGCGCGTGGTTCGGCACCCCGCCCTGGTCGGCCTGCTTCCACTGGTCGCGCAGCGAGCGCAGCGTTTCCTGCATCTTGCGGCCGCCGAGGGCCTGGCCTTCAGGGCGCTTGAGCAGGCCCTCGGCCTTGGCGACCAGATCTTCGCGCACCTTGTCGGCGCTCCAGCGCTGCCAGCCTTCGAGTTCGCCGGCGGCGACCAGCGCGGCATGCACGCGGGCTTCGAGCGGTGCGTCGACCAGCTTGCCATGCTCCTTGAGCACGGCGCGCAGCGCGGCGGCCGCGCCGGCGCTGGCCTTGCCGTGGCCTTCGGCAGTTTCCTGCTCGAGCTTGGCGAGCGCGGCCTGCACGGCTTCCTGGGCGGCGGCGCGCACGGCCGGGTCGACCTTGGGCGCAGCCGGGCGAGCGGGAGCAGCGGGCTTGGGCGCCACGACTTCACCGCGCGCGGCGCGCAGCTCGTCGGCCCACACGGGCACAGGCGGCAGCGGCGCGGCGGCATCCGCGGCGGCGGCAACGGCCTGGGCCAGCGCGCTGTGGAAGGCGTCGGACACCACCAGCAGTTGCGACCTGGACGATTCGAGCTGCGGCGCGAACTTGGCGTCGAGGCTGTTCCAGTTGGCATCGGCCACGATCTCGGCGGCCTGCTGCTGCCAGTGCGTGACATCGGCGCGCAGCGATTCCTCGGCGACCTGGGCGTCCTGCCAGCCCTTGGTGGACAGCACCTCGAAGCGCTGCGCCAGCAGCACGGCAGCTTCGCGATGCACCTGTGCACGGTGCTGCAGGTCTTCGATGCCCTTGACGCGCTCCGACAGCTTGAGCTTCAGGCCGGCCAGCGGCTCGCGCGACAGCGGAGCCCCGGCCTTGGCGGCATCGCGCTGCCAGGCGAGCGCGTCGGCGATGTTGAGCTTGGACTGGGCGAGCAGCGCTTGCGCCTTCTGGGCCCATTCGGCGGCGATCGCCTCCTGGCCCTTGGCGCGCTTGAGCTCGTCGAGCTTTTCGCGCAGCAGGCGCGCGGCGCCCTTGTCACGCCCGCTCAGCTCCTTGAAGACTTCCTGCATCTGCTCGGGCGCGGGGTTGCCCGCGAGCCAGTCGCGGATGCGCGCGGCGCGCTCGCCGGAGGTCGGCGCGGTGAAGGCGCCGCCGGTCAGCGTGTCGAGGGCCTGAATGTCGTGTGGCTTGGAAGGAGTAGAGGTCACTGCGCGAAATCGTTGTCTTGGTAGAGAAAGCGAAGGCGCCGGCAAAGGCCGGCGCACATCGACATTTTCACCCACTTGCGGCCGGCCACTGAACTCCGTCGTGAAACGGAGGTGCTCGGCGGGGTCGTGGGCGGGGAAGCTGGCGGACTACATATATAGCAAGCCTTGGGAAAAAACCAAGTCGGCGCGACGGATCGGGCCGCCGCGCCGTGCCTGTTCAGCCCTACTTCATGGTCAGGCTGAGCTCGGCGCCCGGCTTCCAGTCGCTGCCGCTGGCGCTCGTGCGCACCGCGCCCAGGAAGAGCCGCTCGCTCGGCAGCTTCTTCGCAAGCAGGTAGTCGCGCACCGCCGCGCCGCGCTCCACGGCGAGCTGGCGCATCGACTCCTCGTCGACGGGCACGCTGGCGAACAGCAGCTTTTCCATGTCCTGCAGCGGCAGGTCCTTCGCCAGGCCGACGATGTTGCGCGGCTTCGTGATGTCGGCGCGCTTGTACACGGCGGTCAGCAGCTCGGGGTATTCGGCGTCGGTGACGGGCGGCACGTCGGTGCCGGTCTGGCCGCCGCGCACCGCGACGCGGCGCTTCTCCGCATAGGCAAGCTGGCGCACCCGCTGGCGCTGGTAGGCATCGCGCTCCTTCTCGAGGCTGGAGGTGCCCACCACCGTCATCTGCAGCGTGGGCCGGTCGGTCAGCGCCTTGGCGACCTTGTCCAGGCTTTCCCTAGCGGATGCGCTCAATTCGGAACTGCCGGGTTCGAAGGTGATGGCGCTCGATTCGCCGCTGCCGCCGCCCAGGCCGCCCGTGAGCAGGCTGAACGGCGCCGTCACGGCCTTCACGACCAGGTTGACCACGGCCTTCCAGATCAGCGGGCCGACGCTGAACTGCGGGTCATTGAGCGAGCCGCTGAGCGGCAGGTCGACGTCGATCACGCCGTTGCGGTCGGCCAGCAGCGCCACGGCGAGCTTCACCGGCAGGCTGTTGGTGGACCCCGCAACCTCGTCGCCGAACTGCAGCTGGTTGAGCACCAGCTTGTTGGTGGCGGTGAGCTGGCCATCGGGCGCGACCTTGTAGTTGACGTCCATGCTCATCTTGCCGCGCTCGATGCCGTGGCCGGCGTAGCGCACCGAGTACGGCGACAGCGGCGCCAGGTCGAGGTCGCGCATCCTGGCGGTGATGTCGAGTTCGAGCGGCTTGGCCAGCGGGTTGAGCTTGCCGGTGATTTCCAGCGCCGCGGTCTGCTGCGCCTTGCCGCGCAGCTCGAGGTCGGCGAGCGCGGGCCGGCCGCTCTCGCCCTTGGGCGGGTTCGACGAGAACGAGCTGAGCTTGCCGGTCAGCTCGCTCAGGTCGGCCGAGTAGTTGGGCTTGACGAAGAGGTCGGTGAAGTCGATCTTGCCGTTGACCAGGCTCATCGGGCCGAAGTTGATGACCGGCGCCGGCCCCGAATCGGCTGGGGCCGCCGGCGCGGCAGCGGTTGCCGCCGCCGGCTTGGCGGGTTCGGGAGCCGCGCCGACCATTTCCTCGGCCGACATCGGCCTGCCGCCGGCGGCCTTCGGCGCCGAGGCCTTGGCTGCCGTGGTGGTGGTCGTGCCGCCCGGGCCCTTGCGGGTGCTGGCCTCGCCAGCTGCCGCGGCGGCAGCGGCCGCTTCGGCCTCGCCCTTCTTGGTCAGGCTCAGCAGGTTCAGCCGGCCGGTGGGGTCGACGATCACGCGGGCAAAGAAGTCGGTCAGCGTGGTTTCGCGCACGTCCACGTTCGGCGGCGCGCTGGGCGCGAGGCTGACCTGCAGGCCGCGCAGGCTCAGCGTCTTCCAGCTCAGCAGCTGGTTGTTGTTGCGGTCGAAGCCGGGCGACTGGGTCAGCGAGACGCTGTTGGCGCGGAAGTCGTCCAGCGCGGTGTCGCCGGCCAGCTTGACGCTCATGCCCGCCGGCGACGTCGCGTAGCGCACCGTGCCGCGATAGCTCGCGAAGGCGCGGCGGATGTCGACATTGAGGGAATCGGCGTAATAGGCCTTGAAGGCGTGCGCGGGGAAGGACGCGATCTCCACCCTGCCCTCGGCCGCCAGCGGCTTGAGCACGATGTTGCCCTTGTAGTCGAAGCGGCCGGGGTCGGAACGCCCGGAGCCGATGCGGCCCGAAACCTCCAGCGGCGAAGTCGTATTGGTTTCGGGCGCGAGCTTCTGGGCGTGCAGCTTGAAGGCCGTGACCTCGACCGTCACCGGCGTTGCGCCTGCCTTGTCTGAATAAGAGAGCGCGCCGTTGTCGACCGCCAGCGTGCCGACGGTCAGCGCCCAGGGCTTGGTGTTGGCACCGGCCTGCGGCGTTTCGGCGGCCGCGGGCTTGGGTGCGGCGACCTTGGCTTCGGCCTCCTTCGTGCTGCCGCCGGCGGGCGTCTTGAGCCAGCGCTCGAACATCCAGCGCTTCTCGCTGTCGCGCTCCACGCGGATCTTGGGATTGGTCGCGGTGAACGAAGCCACGTTCAGCGTGTGCTTCGTCATGTCGGCCTCGGCGTCGACCAGCTCGAAGCGCCCGACACTGGCCAGCGCGGTCTTGCCCTGGGTCAGCGCCAGGCCGTCGGCAGCAACGCGGCGCGCCTTGAACTTCAGGTCGGGCTGGGCCCAGGCGATGTCGATCTGGCCGCTGAGCTTGCCGTCGAGCGTGGGCTCGAGGCTCTGCGCCAGATAGGGGGCGGCCAGCGACAGCGGCAGCGCGTCGACCTCGGTCTGCACGTCGGCCACCTTGTCGGTGGCGCTGCCCTTGAACTTGAGCGAGGCGCCGGCGACGGCAGTGCTGCCGCTGAATTCGGCCGGCTTCTCCATCGGCCAGGTGACGCCCGCGACGTCGATGCCGAGGTCGGTCAGGTCGACGGCTGCGGCGGGGTTGACGGTTTCGTCGCGCCAGCCGATGCGGCCGCCGTTCAGGGCCACCTTGTCCACATGCACCTTCAGCGCCGGCTTCGGCGCGGGCTTGCCTGCCGCCGGCGCGCTAGCCGCCGCGGCGGGCGGCGGGGCGACCTTCTCCGCCGCACCGGTCGCCGGGTCGGTCGCGAGCAGGTTGAGCCTGCCGGCCGCGTCGCGGGCCACGGCGAGCTGAGGGTTGGCCAGGGCCACCTCGCTCAGATGAAACACCGACTCCAGCGGACGCACGTCGGCCAGCCCCAGCTTGAGCGACTCGAAGGCCAGCAGGTCGCGCCCGCGCGCGTCGGCGACCTTGGTGGTGTGGGCCTCGACCGTGCCGGTGATCTTCAGCCCGGTAGTGGCGGCCTGCTCGAAGCCGATCTTCAGGTCGGCGTCCAGGCTGCCCGCCTGCAGCTTCACCGGCAGGCCGCCCGGGATGTAGCCGAGGTACGGCACCAGGTCGAGCCCCTTGAACTGCACGTGGGCGTCGGTCTTGCGGCTGTCGGCGAAGGGCGTGGTGAAGGCGGCCGAGTCGAACTTGCTGCCGTTGAGCGCGAAGGCGAGCTTGGGCTCGGTGTTGATGTCGCGCTTGGAGTCGAGGTTGCTCAGGAAAGGCACCTTGAGCACGAAGTCGCGCAGCTCGTGCTTGCGCTTGACGGTCTGGTCGTCGAAGTCGACCGAGCCGCCATTGATCGCGATGTTGTAAATGGCGAAGCGCGCGGGCTTGGCGTTCGGGTCGGGCGGCGGGCCGGCCGCGAGCCTGGCCAGGATGTCGTCGATGTCGTATTTGCCGTCGGCCAGGTGGGTGAGCAGGATGGCCGGGCCGTCGATGGTGACGGCGTCGATCACCGGCGCGAGGCGGAAGATCGACTGCAGCTCGGCGTCGGCATAGATGCGGTTGACCGCCACCTGCGGCTTGCTGCCATCGGCGGTGGCGATGCGCAGGTCGTCCAGCGTGAGTTCGAGGGTCCAGGGCTTGAAGTCGATCTTGCCGACGGTGACCTGGCGGCCGAGCTTCTCGCTCGCGATCTTCTGGAGCTGGCTCTTCGCGATCGGCGGCACTGCCAGCCAGGCGATGACCCAGATGGCCAGCAACGCAAGCAACGCGACGATCCCACGCCGCACCCATTTGTTCTGTTTGATCGAAGCTACGTCCATCGCTGGAGTGTGCCGCAAACATGCGCCGACGCTAGGTACGCAGAAAGGACGCAGGCCTCGTCGCGGAAGAATTACCGAAGAAAGGTCTTCATCGGGTCTCCCAGATGAAGAAAGCCCGGTGAGTCGACGGAATGTCTAGTCACCGGCTTGATGGCGGGCCCAAAACCCATGCCATCGATTCGCGCGACGGGAAGTCAATGGTTCCCGCCGTGCTGGCAGCAAGAGATTGCCACCGTGGCTCCTCGACCGCCGAACCCTCGGACTTGCACCTCGGGTTTCCCGGGCCTCGGAAGAACGCCTGAAAAGCCAGGCCCGTCCAGATTAGGCGTCGCTCCCTCCGATTGCAAACGTGTTTTACAAAGGGATTTCCCCTAAGCCGAAACGCCTCGGTGAGAGCCATTTTTTAAACAACTATTAGCATAAGAAAACAAATACTTATACTTGACCGGGTATTTAGCCACGCTAGAATCCGCGCTGCCCTGACTGCCCGACGCAGAGGGGCCACCTGAATCCGCTGCCGAATTCCCCCGGCTTGATCAGGCCGCCGCGCTCCCAACCAACCCCACACTCCTTGCGCGGAGCCTGATTCGTACCAATCCAAGCGCCGCTGCCTTCATCCCTCGCCTTCGATGGCGTTGCGAATCGGGTGCCGCACAGAAAGGAAGAGCGATGAACAAGGCGTTTGATGTCACGGCCCGCGGGCTACGGACTTTCCTGTCCGACGTGGCAGACGGCTTTTTTGAAATCACCCACAACGGGTTTGCACTGGTCGGTCTGGCCATCGTGTTCGCGGCCCTCGCCCTGGTGGCGCGGCCCGACCTGCGCAAGACCGGCGAAGAGGAGCTGATGGGCTGGCTGCAGTCGCGCAAGCCCGCGCCCGAAGCCACCGACCTCGAGCCGACCGCCATCGAGCGCACCACGGCCGCGAGCCCCGCCGACCTGCCCAAGCAGCAGGCGGCCGTGGCCTACTGGCTGAGCAAGAAGTACCGCGTGGCCGCCGAGCCGCTGAGCGTGCTGGTGGCCGAGGCCTACGGCATCGGCAAGCGCACGAAGATCGACCCGACCCTGATCCTCGCGATCATGGCCGTCGAATCCAGCTTCAATCCCTTCGCCCAGAGCCAGGTCGGCGCCCAGGGCCTGATGCAGGTCATGACCCGCGTGCACGGCGACAAGTACGAAAGCGCGGGCGGCACGCTCACCGCGTTCGACCCGGTCACCAACATGCGCGTCGGTGTGAAGGTGCTGCAGGAATGCATCGCCCGCGCCGGCTCCCTCGAAGGCGGCCTGCGCTACTACGTGGGCGCGGCCAACCTCGAGGACGACGGCGGCTACGCCGCCAAGGTGATGGCCGAGCACGAGCGCCTGCTGCAGGTCGCCAACGGCCGCGCGCCGTCGACGATCACGCCGACCGTGCGTCCGCAGCCGATCCCGGTGGCGGCGCCTCCCGCCAAGCGCGAGGAAGGCAGCGAGCCGGCGAAGGTGGCCCTGCTCTCCTCCGTTTCCTGAAGGAGTTTTCGCCGCGCGGGTACAGCCTCCTGAGCTACACTCGCCCGGTACGCGACTGGCGATAGGCGCAGCACTCTGCAAGGTGCCCCGCGCTGACGTGGAATACCACTGGGAAGCGTACCGCCTGGTCACACAGGCGTTCAGCCGTTCGCCTGGGCAGCCCTTGTTTGGTTGAAGAACAAGGACCTCGTCTTCAAAGGACTGCCATGTACCAACGCAATATCCTGGTCGAACAGACCGACCCCGAAATCTGGGCCGCGATTCAAGCCGAGAACGCACGCCAGGAACACCACATCGAGCTGATCGCCAGCGAGAACTACGCCTCCCCGGCCGTCATGGCCGCACAGGGCTCGCAGCTCACCAATAAATACGCCGAGGGTTACCCGGGCAAGCGCTACTACGGCGGCTGCGAGCACGTCGACGTGGCCGAGCAGCTGGCCATCGACCGCGTCAAGCAGATCTTCGGCGCCGACGCCGCCAACGTGCAGCCGCACTGCGGCGCCTCGGCCAACGAAGCCGTGATGCTCGCCTTCCTGAAGCCCGGCGACACCATCATGGGCATGAGCCTGGCCGAAGGCGGCCACCTGACCCACGGCATGCCGCTGAACATGAGCGGCAAGTGGTTCAACGTCGTGAGCTACGGCCTGAACGACAAGGAAGAGATCGACTACGACGCGATGGAGCGCAAGGCGCATGAGCACATGCCCAAGCTGATCATCGCGGGCGCCTCGGCCTACTCGCTGCGCATCGATTTCGAGCGCTTCGCCAAGGTGGCCAAGGACGTCGGCGCGATCTTCATGGTCGACATCGCCCACTACGCCGGCCTCGTGGCTGCGGGCGTGTACCCCAACCCGGTGCCGCACGCCGACATCGTCACCTCCACCACCCACAAGAGCCTGCGCGGCCCGCGCGGCGGCATCATCCTGATGAAGTCGCAGCACGAGAAGGCCATCAACAGCGCGATCTTCCCGGGCCTCCAAGGCGGCCCGCTGATGCACGTGATCGCCGCCAAGGCCGTCGCGTTCAAGGAAGCCATGTCGCCCGAGTTCAAGGCCTACCAGCAGCAGGTGGTCAAGAACGCCCAGATCGTGGCCGAGACCCTCACCCAGCGCGGCCTGCGCATCGTGAGCGGACGCACCGAAAGCCACGTGATGCTGGTCGACCTGCGCGCCAAGGGCATCACCGGCAAGGAAGCCGAAGCCGTGCTGGGCAGCGCCCACATGACGATCAACAAGAACGCGATCCCCAACGACCCCGAAAAGCCGATGGTCACCAGCGGTGTGCGCATCGGCACCCCCGCCATGACCACCCGCGGCTTCAAGGACGAAGAGGCCCGCATCACTGCCAACCTGGTTGCCGACGTGCTCGAGAACCCGCGCGACGCGGCGAACATCGAAGCCGTGCGCGCCAAGGTTCACGCCCTGACCAGCCGGTTCCCGGTCTACCGCTGATCTGTTGTCGGCCCGTAGAAAGAAGAAAGAAGTCCTGGCCGCATGAAATGCCCGTTTTGCGGCCATCTTGAAACGCAGGTCGTCGAGACCCGCGTTTCGGAAGACGCCGACTTCGTCCGCAGGCGCCGCCAGTGCAGCGCCTGCGACAAGCGCTTCACCACCTACGAGCGGCCCGACGTCAACTTTCCCGTGGTCGTGAAGAAGGACGGCAGCCGCGCCGACTTCGACTCGACCAAGGTGCGCGCCTCCATGATGCTGGCGCTGCGCAAGCGCCCCGTGAGCATCGAGCAGATCGACAACGCGCTGCTGCGCATCGAGCAGAAGCTGCTGGCCAGCGGCCTGCGAGAGATCGACTCGACCAAGGTCGGCGAACTCGTCATGCGCGAACTCAAGAAGCTCGACAAGGTCGCCTACGTTCGCTTCGCCTCGGTGTACCGCAGCTTCGAGGACGTGGACGAGTTCCGGCAGCTGCTGCGCGACATCTGATCGACGCTGCCGCCCTTCCCCGGCCGGCCCTCAGCGGGTCCAACATAGCTGAACCAGCGAATCCGCGACGCTCGTGCGTCCTCCGGCCAGCTTGACTCCTTGATGGTTCACCGTGAGCGTGCCGCACTCGTCTGCGGCTGAAGCGCCCTGAGGTACGGCCTTCAGGGTGTAGCTGCTCTCGCTCCTGTCGACATAGCCGATGTCGTAGCTGGCCGAGCCGGACGACGGCGACTGCTTCAGCCCGGCCGGCAACGCAACGCTGGTGGGCGGATATCTGCCGTTGGCTGTCAGGTAGCGCTCGTTCCATTGCGCCGCCTGCAGCAGTTGCTGCTTCGCATCTGCACGCTTGGCCCGCAGCACATAACGCGTATAGCTGGGATATGCGATGGCGGCGAGGATACCGATCACCGCCGTCACGATCATGAGTTCGATCAACGTGAAGCCGCGCGAACGAGTTCGCCGGCCGGCTTGTGCTCCGGGATGGTTGTCCATGGTTTCCGTTTCAGTTGCTCGAGATCAGGCTGCGCCAGCCGAAGCGGCGTACGTTGTCCGGCCGCGTGACTGACTTGCAGTCGCCCGCGGCATTGCAGATCACGTCGGCGCCCTTCTGCCGGTTCTGGGGTTGCAGGACGAGGTCGCCTCGGCCGGAGCGGTTTCGGAACCCCGCGTAGGCGCCCACCGCGCCGGCCGTGGTGTACGAAATGCCCGCCGGCGCGGAGCCGCTGAAGAAGT
This sequence comes from Variovorax sp. V15, assembly GCF_041154425.1. Classification (NCBI taxonomy): domain Bacteria; kingdom Pseudomonadati; phylum Pseudomonadota; class Betaproteobacteria; order Burkholderiales; family Comamonadaceae; genus Variovorax; species Variovorax sp. V15. The sequence goes on along the minus strand of NZ_AP028659.1, from coordinate 2,802,855 downwards.
CGATCAGCAGCGACCACCCGTCGTCGCCCGTTCCCGCCGTGCAGTCGACAGAGTTGCTGCTCGATCCAGGAATGGTTGTCGAGAACAGGCCGATGCCGCTGCCCAAGGCTTGGCCGGGATAGACGACGCGCTCGCCCGCCGTCGGCAGCTTCAGATACCAGCCGCGCCGGGCCTGCGAACCGCCGAAGCTCACGCCGTTGCGGGAGACGGTGCGCAATTCGGTATCGCCTTCGTGGACGGGGGTATCCCCGATGGTCTGCGCCACCAGGTCGGTGGAGGCCGCGGTGCCGGAGCTCCCGTTGGCCGGGTCACGAATGCCGTAAAGGTATTGGTCCGCAGTGGAGCTCTCGTCGCCCGAGGCGAACAGCCGTCCGGTGCCGAACACCACCATGTAGCCTCCTCGGGGATGCCCGACCACGAGGGGCGCTGCCGTGATCGGCTGGCTGGCGCCTGCCGCGAACAACGGCTTGTCGTCGAGGCCGGAGGCAGACTCCGAACCGGCCGCGCGGCGCTTGTCGAAGGGCCCGATGGTGGCCGTCCACCGGCGGCTGTCGGTGCTGCTGAGGTCGAACTTCCAGAGATTGCCGAGCAGGTCGCCGGCGTAGACGAGATCGACCTTGCCGTCGCCGTCATGGTCGACCGGACGTGGCGCGGACAGCCCGTTGCCCGTGTCTTTCCCCTGCGTGGCCGGGGCGGGAATCTTGAGGATCTCCTTGTCGCCATCGAGATACTGGATCCACAGCACGGCTTTCTCGCTCTTGCTGTTGTAGCCGTTGCCCAGGATCAGGGCCTTTCGGTCGTTGCTCAACTGCGCGACCTGAAGCGCCCGCCCCGAGAAGGAATCGAGCGCGGGCTGCTGGAACTGATGGCCCAGGTCGTCATCCGCAAGCGCGGTCGTGTCGATCAGCGCGATGCTGGCGGCCTTGCGCTCGTCGACGTTCTCGGGCCTGGTGACGTCGAGCACGAAGTAGCCCTTGCCACCCGCGCCCAGCGTGCCCACCAGCAAGGACTTCCAGTTCGCCGCCTTCTGCTCGTCGGTCGTCCTGACCGGGGATTTCTGCCCCATGTAGATGTCGGCGACGAAGGGACTGCCGTCGACGTAGTACCGATGGGTGTAGCCGGCTTCGCTGAGCCGGTTGAGATTCGGCGCCGCCGCCGTGCCGTAGAGGCCTTCGGGCACGTAGGCGAACGCCTCCTTGCCGGTGCTCGCATTGAAGGCATGCAGCATGCCGTCGTTGGCGCCCACATAGACCATCGGCGCGCGGGGGATGGCCGCGAAGGCCGCATAGGCGTCGCCGGTGAAGCCGCTCTTCGGCTGTCCCGCGTACCAGACGCTGGAGCCCACGATGTCGCCAAGCACATGGCCGCGCTTGCGGAACTGGCGGCCGGTGCCCTCGTTGCTGCGATCGCCGCGCAGGAAGTCGAGCACGGCCCTGCCGAAGGCGGTGCTCTCGGCGCCGGTGTCGGTGCTGGCCTTGAGCGCGGCCTTCTGAGCGTCGCTCAAGTCGGCCCACCTGAAAGGCACGCCCGCGCCGGTGGTCGCCGCGCGGCCCGCCGACGCGGCGGTGGTGCCGGAGAAGCTGAGCACGACGCGGTCCCGGTCGTGCGCGCCGGCGCTTGCCATTTGGGTATCGAGGAGGTCGCGCGCCGACCAGTCGGATTTGGCGACCAGCTTGCCGTCGGTGCCGAACTTCTTGGCGCCGAGGTTGCCGGACCAGTCGGCCGTGTCGTAGCCGGCCTGATAGACGGCCGTGTCGGTCGACACCCTCGATGCGCTTGCAGCGATGGAGGTTAGAGGCGTGCTGGTGTCGATCAGTATCCTGCCGAGGATGGATCTGACGGCGTTGCGAAGCGCCTGGGCATTCGACGCTGGAGTGAACGTGCCGCGGCTGTTGAGCGCGGTATGCCAGAGATCCACTCGGTTGTGATAGGGCCATGAGACCGAGCCATCGACCAGCCCGGGGTAGTCCCCGCTGTAAGTGGGCTGCATCGCGGTCGCCGAAATAGACGGTCGCCCACCCCATTCCACCGTATTGAGCCCGATGGTGTAGGTCGTCAGATGCTGCCAGGTAGCCGGATTGTTCTTGGGGTTCCAGTATTCGGGCACGGTCGTCGCGCCGACTCTTACGTCGCCAGCTTCGGCAATAAGCTTCTTCAACTTATTCGGTATGCCCGGCTGCAGATCGGTGGCCCAATAGTGAAAGGCCAAGTCCGCCAGCGTCCCCTGCCAGCCCTCCCCAAAGTTATCCTTGTACGGTGCTCGCGGCTCATAGATCACGGAGTCGGGCAAGAGGCGACGCGTTCCATCTTCGTTCCCGAAGCCCTGCGTTCTGCCGATGCGTCCGAACCCGTCCGTCAAAAGGATATGGAAAGACCTGCGACAGCCAGACTGCGTAGCACCTTTCACTCCCGGGTCGTCCGAGTAAGGGCTGTACTGATCAGTGGTCTTCATGTAGTCGCCGGCACGGATCATCATCCGGTCCGCAGCCCCCGAGCCGGAAAGTTGCAGGCCACTCAGCCAGGCCATGAAGTTGTTGCGGTGCGTGCCGTCCAGCACACGCATCAGGTTCGCGTTGACGCGACCACCTATCCGGCACGGGAATTTGTCATTCAGGAATGCAGCGCAGTTTCGATCCACGTCCCCCTGTTCCAGCGCCTGCCAGGCAAGGCGAATCCGGCCGTTCGGGATGCTGGCCTCGGAAAGCCCCTCCCTGAGCGCGGCCTTCACAGCTCCGATGTCGTCTCCGACGGCCATGCGGCTCGTGTTGTCGACCGACACGATCACATTCGGGACTGGCTCCCCCACCGCCGTGCTGCGAGGCATCTGCGAAAGCGGGTACTGCGCCGCGTAGGCCGCGGTCTGCGCCAGCATCAGGCCGCACACGACGGCGCCCCTCGAAAAAGTCTTGGTCTTCATATCCCTCTTCCTCCCCACTCTCAATTCACCCCGGAGACCGGGTCCGGATCGAAGGACACCTGCAGCTCGACCTTCGTCGCGCCGTCTTTGCCGGTGCTGCGCAGTCCCGTGGCAGTCGCCGTGATGCGATACAGCGGGTATTTGCTGTTCCGTCGGTCGATCACCTCGATCCAGTACCTGGCACCGGCCAGCGCCGGCCTGCTGGCCTTGGGCGCTCCGGTGAACTCGCCGTACCTGGCGGACTTCGCCTTGTAGGCATCTGCGCGCCAGAAGCGGTAGGCCTCGCTGCCGTGGGCGGCAGCGACAGAACCCGCTTCCGAGAAGTAACAGATGCCCCGATCGCAGCTGTTGGGGCCGTCGTTCATGTAGACGGTGACCCAGCCCGTATCCCGGTCGGGAAAGACGCGACCGTCCTCCGCCTTTCGGCAAGGCGCCGTGGCGAGCGCCGAGCACGCCACGTAGGTCTTGCTCGCGGAATCGAAGGCCAGTTGCCGGATGTCGCGCTCCGCATCCAGCAGCGCCGCCTCGGCGGCTTCGAAGGCGCGCTGGTACTCGCGCTGGTTGCCTGCCATCGATTCGAGAAGCACCGCGGTACGCGCCCCGCCGATCAGCAGCAGCGCCGAGAGCAGCAGCATGATCATCACGATGAAGAGCGTGAAGCCATGCTGCGCCGGCAGTTCGCGGGCCAGCCTGCGGGTGCCGATCGTGCTTCGCGCCATGCTCACAGCGCCCCCAGGTCGTTGCGCAGCGAGAACACTGCCGTGTAGACGCGCCGCAGCCTGCCGTCGCTGCTCGTCCTGGCGACCCCGTCGCAGTCGACATGGTTGCCTGCGGGGCTGCTCCTGGAGGTGCCCACGAGCTGCAGGCAGATGCGTACCGTCCGGACGTCGCGAAAGCCCGCGCCGACGTCGTCGGCCTTCACGTAGCCCGCCACCTGCCGGTTTCCGGACGTGCCGCTGACCCCATACATGACGTCGAAGCGCTCCACGCCGTCGATGACCGGCTGCGGCGTCGCATTGCCGCTGCCCTGGCACCTGAGCGTGTAGTTCGACACGGAGAACTCGCTGGTGATGAGCCGCGCATTGCCCCACGCTTCGGGATCGGCCCGGTCGTATTCGCCGCCCGAAGCACGCCCCGGCTCCTGGCCCAGGCAGTCCTTGAAATAGTCGGGGTTCGGCGCGTAGCCCAGCTTCAGCTTGTCGTTGGAGCCGTCCGCGGACTCCACGCCCTTGATCGCGAAGAAGGCGGGCTCGGCGGTCAGGTTGGTGCCCCGGTCGGCGCTGGTGCTGAAGTAGTAGAGCGGCTCGGTGGGATCGATGGGGATATAGCCGGCCTGCCGTATCTGCTGGCCCAGCAGCCTGAAAGCCAGCGCCGAGGACTGGTTGAGCGTGTTGACGTCGTCGCCGGTCATGGCGGTACTGCGCGTGCCGAGCATGGCCGCGATGGCGGCCAGCACGATCAGCATGCCGACGACCAGCGCGACGAGGAACTCGACCAGCGTGAAGCCGGATGGCGTTCGGCGCTTCATGGCTGCGGCACCGCGACGGCGACTTCGAGGCAGGCCTTGCCCGTGGGGCACTTCCAGTCCGGGTCGGGTGCGATCGGGTCGAGCACTGCCGGCTCGTCCCAGGCGACATGCAAGAACAGCATGCCGCCCGCCGTCGCGCTGGCCTTCACGTCGGCCACCCCGCCGGGCAAGGCAGCAGCTACCGCGCGCTTCCAGCCCCAGATATCGTGCGCCGCCAGTTCGGCGGCATTGCATGCAGCCCTGGCTCCCTCGCAGGACGGCTTGGGGCCGCTGGCTGCTGCGGCCGACCAGTCTGTCACGTACTTGCTGGGCGTCGTCGCCGCTGCTGCGGGATTGGCGCGGATGCGATCGGCCATGTCGCCGGCGAGTTGCATCGCGAGGTTCTGGTTGCTCGCGCCGACGCTGTCGACCAGCACGCGAACCTGGAAGCCGGCCAGCGCCAGCAGGCCCAGCGATAGCACGAGCAGCGCGACCAGCGCTTCGATCATCGAGAAGCCCCACTGCACCTGCCCCACCCGGCGAACGCGAAGGCGCTTCATGAGCATGCGCCGTCCGCCTTCACCAGCCGCATGCGCCCTCCGAGCGAAAGGCATACCGCGACGATCTTGGATGAATCCGCGCTGTCGGCCGGACGAAGGCGAAAACGGCCCCCGCCGGTCGAGTAGCCCATGGGGTCGAACGACATAGCGCCAGCCGCGCCCTTCTCGATGGAGACACGGCCGTCGGGGTCCTGGCGCTTGAGGAATTCGGCGGCGTCGCCGCTTCCGACCAGCGTCTCCCAGCCGCAGCTCCAGTCCCGGCCCTGGCACCCCGTGCGCTGCTGCATGGTCACCTTCACCCCTCGGCGAGCCGCCTCGGCGCGGGCGTCGGCGATGCTCGCCATCAGCGCCTTGGCCATGGCTTCGACCCGATACCGTTCGACGAGGCCGTTGAAACTCGGCAGCGCCAATCCCAGCATCACGGCCATCAGTACGATCACGACCATCATCTCGATGAGCGTGAAGCCTCGTTCGGACGCGCAGAATCCGTTGTTGTCCATATCGTGCCGCCCGCCGCCTTGCACCTGCGTGCCGGACGGGCGTTCCTCCCTGATTTCGATGGGCGCGAATTCTATTTATCCGATTGACCGTCGGCCGGCCAATAACGCCAATTGCGCGACAGGCGGTCAGAACAAATGGATTGGCGGCGAATTGTTTTCGATGGATTTCGAAATTGACATTTGCAAGGCAATTGATTTAACAAAAGAATGACAAAAGAAAATCCGAATTTCATGATTCAGGCCCTGGATCTCGCGCGCCAGGCCGGCCCGGAAACCGATCCGAACCCCCGCGTCGGCTGCGTGCTGGTGGCCTCCGACGGCACGGTGATCGGGCAGGGCCATACCCAGCAGGTCGGTGGTCCGCATGCGGAGGTGATGGCGCTGCGCGATGCGGCGGCGCGGGGCAATTCGGTTGCCGGGGCGACGGCCTGGGTCACGCTGGAGCCCTGCTCCCACCACGGCCGCACCGGCCCGTGCTGCGATGCGCTGGTGGCGGCCGGCGTGGGCCGGGTGGTGGCAGCGATGGCCGACCCCAATCCGCTGGTCGCCGGCCAAGGCTTCGAGCGGCTGCGCGCCGCCGGGGTCGAAGTCGAGGTCGGACCCGGCGCCGACGACGCACGGGAGCTCAACCTCGGCTTCTTCAGCCGCATGGTCCGCAAGACGCCGTGGGTGCGGCTCAAGGTCGCGGCCTCGCTCGATGGCAAGACCGGCCTGCGCAACGGCGTGAGCCAGTGGATCACGTCCGAGCCCGCACGCGCCGACGGCCACGCCTGGCGGGCGCGCGCGAGCGCGGTGCTGACCGGCGTGGGCACCGTGATCGAGGACGACCCCAGGCTCGACGTTCGCCTCGTGCAGACTACGCGGCAGCCGCGCGTGGTGGTGGTCGACAGCCAGCTCCAGACCCCCCCGGGCGCGAAGCTCTTCATGCCCGGCCGCCCAGTCTGGATCTACGCGGCGGTGCAGGATGAACGGAAAGCCGCCGCCCTCGAGGCGCGCGGCGCCACGGTCACCTGCCTGCCCAATGCGCAGGGCAAGGTCGACCTGGTGGCGATGCTGAAGGATCTTGCCCGCCGCGAGGTCAATGAATTGCACGTCGAGTCCGGCCACAAGCTCAATGGCTCGCTGCTTCGCGAAGGCCTGGTCGACGAATTGCTGGTCTATCTGGCGCCGAAATTGATCGGCGACGGACTGGATATCGCCTCCGGCATTCACGCCGGCGGCCCGCTGACTGAATTGGCGGGCGCCCTGCCCCTCGAATTCCGAAACTTCGAGCAGATCGGCCCCGACCTGCGCATCGTCGCCAGGATCGCCGGAAGGGATGCCTTCTAGCCCGCCCGCCGCGTAGCCCCTTCGTTCTCTGCGAAAATGCCGGGATGTTCACCGGAATCATCACCGGCGTGGGGCGCATCGCCGCCATCCACGACCTCGGCACCACCTCCTCCCATGGCAAGAGACTCAGCGTCGAGGTGCCCGCGGGCTACCTCGACGACGTCGGTCTCGGCGACAGCATCGCGCTCAATGGCGCCTGCATGACGGTCACCACGCTCGCTCCCGAGCGCCAGCAGTTCACCATCGACATTTCGGCCGAATCCCTCGACAAGACCGCCGGCCTGACCGACGAAGGCAGCCGCATCAACCTCGAGAAGGCCCTGCGCGCGAGCGACCGCCTCGGCGGCCACATCGTCTCGGGCCACGTCGACGGCATCGGCAGCGTCAGCAAGTTCGAGCCGGTCGGCGAAAGCTGGGAGCTGCGCGTGGTCGCACCGCCCGCGCTGGCCCGCTTCCTCGCCTACAAGGGCTCGATCACCGTCAACGGCGTGAGCCTCACGGTCAACAGCGTCACGGACGTCGCCGACGGCGCGGAGATCAGCATCAACCTGATCCCGCACACCGTCGAGAACACCTCCCTCGGCGGCCTGAAGGCCGGCTCGAAGGTCAACCTCGAAATCGACACCGTGGCGCGCTACGTGGAGCGCATGCTCCAGGCGGGCGTGCTCGCACCGACTCCATCCAAGGACATCTCCCAATGAACGCCTCCGTCACGCCGATCGGCGCCGCTACCCGCGCCGCGCGCGCCCCAGCCCCGATCTCGTCAGTCGAGGAGATCGTGGCCGAGCTCGCCGCCGGCCGCATGGTGATCCTGGTCGACGAGGAAGACCGCGAGAACGAAGGCGACATCGTCATCGCGGCCGACCACATCACGCCCGAGGCGATCAACTTCATGGCCCGCCATGCGCGCGGCCTGATCTGCCTGACGCTCTCGCGCGAGATGTGCGAGCGGCTGCAGCTGCCGCCGATGGTCCAGCGCAACGGCGCCAAGCATTCCACCGCCTTCACCGTCTCCATCGAGGCGGCCGAGGGCGTGACCACCGGCATCTCGGCTGCCGACCGCGCGCGTACCGTGCAGGCCGCCGTGGCACCCAACGCCGTGGCCGCCGACCTGGTGCAGCCCGGCCACATCTTCCCGCTGCAGGCTGTGGACGGCGGCGTGCTGATGCGCGCCGGCCATACCGAAGCCGGCTGCGACCTCGCCGCGATGGCCGGCTGCTCGCCCGCCTCGGTGATCTGCGAGGTGATGAACGAGGACGGCACCATGGCCCGCCTGCCCGACCTGCAGGTGTTCGCGGCGGAGCACGGCCTGAAGATCGGCACCATCGCCGCGCTCATCGAGCACCGCAGCCGCGTCGAGTCGCTGGTCGAGAAAGTCGGCTGCCGCGAGATCCAGACCGCCTGGGGCAGCTTCACCGCCCACGCGTTCGTCGACAAGCCCAGCCGCGGCGTGCACCTGGCGCTGGTGCGCGGCAAGTGGGCGCCCGAAGAGACCGTGTCAGTGCGCGTGCACGAGCCGCTGTCGGTGCTCGACGCGCTCGAAATCAATCGCTCGCTGCACTCCTGGAGCCTGGACGCCAGCCTCTCGCACATCGCGAACGAGGACAAGGGCGTGGCCGTGCTGCTGAACTGCGGCGAAACCGCGAGCGAGTTGCTCGCGCAGTTCGACGGCACCGCGCGCCCCGCGCAGGCGCCCGAGCGCGGCCGCATGGACCTGCGCAGCTACGGCATCGGCGCGCAAATCCTGCGCGAATGCGGCGTGCACAAGATGAACCTGCTGGGCACGCCGCGGCGCATGCCCAGCATGGCAGCAGGCTACGGCCTCGAGATCGCCGGCTACCTCACGAAAGACTGAAACCATGCAAGGTGCAAACAAGGGAGCGGAATCGAAGCCGCTGAACGGAAAGGGCCTGCGCATCGGCATCGTGCAGGCGCGCTTCAACGCCGACATCACCGACGCGCTGGCCTCGGCCTGCCTCTCGGAGCTCGAGGCGCTGGGCGTGGCCGCCAGCGACATCCACCATGTGCAGGTGCCGGGGGCACTCGAAGTGCCCGTGGCGCTGCAGGCGCTCGCCGAGCGCGGCGGCTACCACGCGCTGGTGGCGCTGGGCTGCATCATCCGCGGCGAGACCTATCACTTCGAACTCGTGGCCAACGAATCGGGCGCCAGCGTGAGCCGCGTGGCCCTCGACTACCGCCTGCCCATCGCCAACGCGATCCTCACCACCGAAAACCTCGAGCAGGCCGTCGCCCGCCAGACCGACAAGGGCCGCGACGCTGCCCGCGTGGCTGTCGAGATGGCGCAACTGCTGGCCACCCTTTCATGACCGAAGACAGCTCCAAGTCCCTCAAGGCCCTGAAGGCCGCTGGCGAAAAGCCCAAACAGTCGCGCGTGGGCCTCACCAGCACCGGTGCGCGCAAGGCCTCGGCCAAGTCGAACCGTACCCGTGCGCGCGAGTTCGCGCTGCAGGCGCTCTACCAGCACCTGGTGGGCCGCAACGACCCGACCGACATCGACCACTTCACGCGCGACCTCGCCGGCTTCCACAAGGCCGACGCGCTGCACTACGACGCGCTGCTGCACGGTTCCATCGAAGGCGCCGAGCAGCTCGACGCGCTGATCCGCCCGCTGCTGGACCGCAAGTTCGAGGAAATCTCGCCCATCGAGCACGCCGTGATGTGGATCGGCGTCTACGAGTTCCAGAACTGCCCCGACGTGCCCTGGCGCGTGGTGCTCAACGAGTGCATCGAGCTCGCCAAGGAATTCGGCGGCACCGACGGCCACAAGTACGTGAATGCCGTGCTCAACGGCCTGGCGCCACAGCTTCGCCCGCTCGAGGTCGAAGCCGACCGGGCTTCGGGAAAAGCAAGGGCATGAGCGGCAACGCTCGGCCGACCGAGGGCGCATGGCGCCGCAGCCAGGGGGTGCGATGAGAATTTCCACGCGCGCGCAGCGCATCGAGCCCTTCTACGTGATGGAAGTGGCCAAGGCAGCGGGCGTGCTGGCCCGCGAGGTCGCCCACACCGACCGGCCGATGATCTTCCTGAACATCGGCGAGCCCGACTTCACCGCCCCGCCGCTGGTGCAGGAAGCCGCCGCCCGCGCGGTGCGTGCCGGCGCCACGCAGTACACGCAGGCCACCGGCCTCGATCACCTGCGCGAGCGCATCAGCGCCTGGTACCGCCAGCGCTTCAACGTCGACGTGCCGGCGCGCCGCATCGTCGTCACCGCCGGTGCCTCGGCCGCGCTGCAGCTGGCCTGCCTGGCGCTGATCGAGTCGGGCGACGAGATCCTGATGCCCGATCCGAGCTATCCGTGCAACCGCCACTTCGTGAGCGCTGCCGAGGGCAAGGCGGTGCTGATTCCGACCACGGCCGAGGAGCGCTTCCAGCTCACCGCCGCCAAGGTCGAGGCCGCATGGACGGACAAGACACGCGGCGTGCTGCTGGCATCGCCCTCGAACCCGACCGGTACCTCGATTGCGCCCGACGAGCTGCGCCGCATCCATGAAGCGGTGTCGAAGCGTGGCGGCATCACGCTGATCGACGAGATCTACCTGGGCCTGTCCTACGACGATGCCTTCGGGCAGACGGCGCTGGCCATCGACGAGAACGTCATCAGCATCAACAGCTTCAGCAAGTACTTCAACATGACCGGCTGGCGCCTCGGCTGGCTTGTGGTGCCCGAGGCGCTGGTGCCGGTGGTCGAACGGCTGGCGCAGAACCTCTTCATCTGCGCGAGCACGGTGTCGCAGTACGCGGCGCTCGCCTGCTTCGAGGACGAGAGCATCGCCGAGTACGAGCGCCGCCGCGCCGAATTCAAGGCGCGCCGCGACTGGTTCATTCCGCAGCTGAACGCGTTGGGCCTGAACGTGCCCGTGGTGCCCGATGGCGCCTTCTACGCCTGGGCGGACTGCACGTCCTTCGCCGAGAAGCTCGGCATCTCGGGCAGCTGGGACTTCGCCTTCGAGACCATGAAGCGCGCGCACGTGGCCGTCACGCCCGGTCGCGACTTCGGCACCGCCGAGACCGCGAAGTTCGTCCGCTTCTCCACCGCCAGCTCGATGGCGCACCTGCAGGAATCCATCGAGCGCCTGCGGGCGATGGCCGAGAACAAGGACCGATGAGCTACGCGTTCCCGATCCGCGTCTACTGGGAAGACACCGACGCCGGCGGCATCGTGTTCTACGCCAACTACCTGAAGTTCATGGAGCGCGGCCGAACCGAGTGGCTGCGTTCATTGGGCGTGGAGCAGCGCAAGCTGCGCGAGGAAACGGGCGGCCAGTTCGTGGTGAGCGAAACCCGGCTCAAATACCATCGGCCCTCGCGGCTGGACGACGAGCTGCTCGTGACTGCCGATCTCGAACAATTGGGCACGGCGTCGTTGATAATCGGACAACGCGTGCTATCGAAAACAGAGCAAGAGCGAACCGGGGCCCCGGCACCCGTCTTGCTGTGCGAGGGCACGATCCGCATCGGATGGGTGGACGCCGCCACGCTGCGGCCCGCACGCATCCCGAAACAGGTGACGGGAACCCTGGAGCGCTACAGCGGCTCCATGACTCAAACTTTCAAGCCATGAACCAAGACCTTTCCATCATCAATCTCCTGCTCCATGCGAGCTTCGTGGTGCAACTGGTGGTGGCGCTGCTCGTGATCGTCTCGATCGCCAGCTGGGCCGCGATCATCCGCAAGTACTTCGCACTGCGTCGCATGCGCGCTCTCAACGAGGACTTCGAGCGCGAGTTCTGGTCGGGCACCAGCCTCAACGAGCTGTTCGCTTCCGCCGCTCAGAACGCCAAGTTCGCCGGCCCCATGGAACGCATCTTCGCTTCCGGCATGCGCGAGTACCAGAAGCTGCGCGAGCGCCATGTCACCGATGCCGGCACCCTGCTCGACGGTGCCCGCCGCGCGATGCGCGCGAGCTTCCAGCGCGAGCTGGATGCGGCCGAGCAGAACCTCTCATTCCTGGCCACCGTCGGCTCCGTCTCTCCGTACGTCGGCCTGTTCGGTACGGTCTGGGGCATCATGCACGCCTTCACCGGCCTGGCCGCCCTGGCGCAGGTGACGCTGGCCACCGTGGCCCCCGGCATCGCCGAGGCGCTGGTTGCCACGGCCATCGGCCTGTTCGCCGCCATCCCGGCGGTCGTGGGCTACAACCGCTTCGCCCGCGAGATCGACAAGATCGCCATCGCCCTCGAGACCTACATCGAGGAGTTCTCCAACATCCTGCAGCGCAACCTGTCGGCCAACCCGGCTGCCGGCGGCGCGGGCTCCTCGGTGGCTCCGGCCAACCGCTGAACGGAGGCGCAGCGCATGCCCGCCGTTTCATCCCGGGGCCGCGGCCGCCGGACGATCAACGAGATCAACATGGTCCCGTTCATCGACGTGATGCTGGTGCTGCTGATCATCTTCATGGTCACCGCGCCGCTCATCACGCCGAGCGTGATCAACCTGCCCTCGGTCGACCGCGCCAGCAAGCAGCCCGACAAGCCCATCGAGATCGTCATCAAGAGCGAGGACGAAGTGCAGATCAAGAAGGACCCGTCCACCGGCACGGGCGGCACCTCGATTCCCATGACCCAGATCGGCTCGGCCGCGAAACAGGCGCAGAGTGGCGACGACCAGCGCCCGGTGGTCATCAGCGCCGACAAGGCCGTGAAGTACGAGACCGTCGTGAAGGCGATGAACCAGCTCAAGCGCAGCGGCATCGAGCGCGTGGGCCTGTCCGTCACGACCACGGGCGGCAAGTAAGGCATGTCGCTCGCACTGGATCGCCCCGAGTTCGCACCGCCGCCACAGCGCGGCACCGGGCGTGCACTGGTACTGGCGCTCATTGCCCACGGGCTGCTGATCGCGGCGCTGACGTGGGGCGTGCGCTGGCGCAGCGACGCCGACGAGGGCGCCGTGGACGCGGAGCTGTGGTCGTCCACGGTGCAGCAGGCGGCGCCTCGCCTGCAGGCACCGCCGGCACCCACCCCGGTTCCCGCGCCGCCGCCGCCCGCCCCTGCTCCGCCGCCGCCTCCGGCAGCGAAGGCGCCGGAGCCCGCTCCCGCGCCCAAGGCCCCCGACATCGCGCTCGAGCGCGAGAAGAAGCTCAAGGAACAGAAGGAGCAGCAGGAGCGCGAACTCGAGCGCCAGCAACAGCAGAAGAAGAAAGAGCTGGAAGCCAGGCAGCGCGCCGAGGAAGAGGCCGAGCGCAAGAAGGAACAGCAGAAGAAGCTGGCCGAGCAGAAGAAGCAGCAGGAAGCCGAAGCCAAGCAGGCGGAGCAGAAGAAGGCCGAGGCCGCCGCGAAGCAGGCAGCCGCCGACCGCGCCGCCGCGCTCAAGCGCATGCAGGGCCTTGCGAACGCCACCGGCAGCGACGATTCGCGCGGCACGGCCCAGCGCACGTCCGGTCCTTCCAGCGGCTATGCAGGCCGCATCGCAGCCGCGGTGCGCCCGAACATCACCTTCCCGGATGCCGACACCGTGAACGGCAACCCGGCGGCGGAGTTCGAGGTGAGCCTGGCGCCCGACGGCACCATCGTCGGCGTGAAGCTCAGCAAATCGAGCGGCCTGCCGGGCTGGGACGACGCCGCAGAGCGCGGCCTGCGCAAGACCGACAAGCTGCCTCGCGACACCGACGGGCGCATCTTCCCGTCACTGATCGTCACGCTGCGGCCCAAGCGCTGATTTGCAGCCTGCGCCTAACGCGCAGCTAAGAAAACGGGCCCTTTCCGGGTGACTTTCACGTCACCCGGAACTCGATAATCAGGGCTCATGACCCCCAACGGCCGCATCCGCTACGGCAGCAGTCCCCTGCTCGCCAGCCCCACTCCCGTGTGGCGCAGCAAGTTCATCGTGGCCAGCGTCGCCTTCGGCTTCCTGCTGCTGGCCGGGCGCGCAGCCTACGTCCAGATCTTCGCCAACGACTTCTTCCAGCACCAGGGCGAAGTACGCTACCAGCGCACGCTGGAGCTTCCGGCCAACCGCGGCCGCATCCTCGACCGGCACGGCCTGATCCTGGCCTCCGACATCCCCGCCCCCAGCATCTGGGCCATTCCCGAGGACATCGAGCGCGACGACCCTGCCACGCTGGAAAAGCTCAAGCAAGCAGCCAAGCTGCTCGGCATGCCGCAGAAGGACTTCGACAAGAAGCTGGAGGACGAGGACAAGAGCTTCGTCTGGATCAAGCGCCAGGTCGACGAGCCCATCGCGAAGCAGGTGGCCGCGCTCAACATCAAGGGCGTCTACCTGCGCCGCGACTACCGCCGCCAGTACCCCGAGGGCGAGGCGGCGGCGCATCTGGCGGGCTTCACCAACGTGGAAGACGTGGGCCAGGAGGGCATCGAGCTCGCCTTCGACCACGACCTGGCCGGCAAGGCCGGCTCGCGCCACGTGCTGAAGGACCGGCTGGGCCACATCATCGAGGACACGGAAGACCAGGTGCCTCCCACTCCAGGCCACGACATCCAGCTGAGCATCGACGACCAGGTGCAGTTCGTCGCCTACGAGAAGATCCGCGACGCCGTGGTCGCCAACAAGGCACGCGCCGGCAGCGTGGTGGTGGTCGACGCGCAGACCGGCGAGCTGCTGGCCATGGCCAACTACCCGAGCTACGACCCCAACGACCGCCGCAACCTCACCGGCGAGCAGTTGCGCAACCGCGCGATGACCGACGTGTTCGAGCCGGGCTCGACGATGAAGCCCATCACCATCGCCACCGCGCTGCAGCTGGGCCGCGTCACGCCCAAGACCATCATCGACACCAACCCGGGGCGCATCACCGTCTCTGGCGCGACCATCCACGACGACGAGAACTTCGGCGTGCTCACGGTCGAGGGCGTGATCCAGAAGTCGAGCAACGTCGGCGCCACCAAGATCTCGCAGCGCATGTCGGCGCAGGAGATGTGGAACTCGCTCACCGCCGTGGGCCTGGGCCAGAAGCCGCAGACGCCCTTTCCCGGCGCGGTCACGGGCAGGCTGCGGCCGTGGAAGTCGTGGCGCCCCATCGAGCAGGCCACCATGTCGTACGGCTACGGCCTGTCGGCGTCGCTCTTCCAGATCGCGCATGCCTACACGGCCTTCGCGCACGACGGCGAGGTGATCCCCATCAGCCTGCTGAAGAACCACGGCGAGGAACCGCCCGGCGTGCAGGTGTTCTCGCCGCTGGTGGCCAGCGAGGTGCGGCAGATGATGCACATGGCCGCCGCGCCCGGCGGCACCGCGCCGCTGGCCCAGACGGTGGGCTACTCGGTGGGCGGCAAGACCGGCACCGCGCACAAGCAGGTCGGCAAGGGCTACGCGAGCAACAAGTACCGCGCCTGGTACACGGGCATGTCGCCCATCGACAAGCCGCGCATCATCGTCGCGGTGATGGTCGACGAGCCCAGCGCCGGCAAGTACTTCGGCGGCCTCGTGGCCGCGCCGGTGTTCAGTCAGGTGGTGCAGCAGACGCTGCGCATCATGAACGTGGTGCCCGACCTGGCCGTGACGCCGATGGCGCACTGAGCGCGCCGGGCCGACTGCCGCGGCGCTCGTTTAGGATCGTCGGCAACACTTGTTGCCGGCGCTCCTGACATGGTCGAAACAACCCCTGCCGTAAGCCTCGAAGACCTGGCTCCGCTGCCCTACCAGCGGGCACTGGCCGCATGGCTGGAGGCAAACGAACCCGAAGTCTGGCGCTGGGCCGCCTCCGCCGAGTCGCGCGAGGAGCACGCCGCCGCCGTGCGCGCCGGACTGCTGCGCAACTCCTACCGGCTCGACGCCGCCGCGCACCCCGAACTGCACTCGCATGCGCAGGTGGCCGCGCAGCGCCTGGGCATCACAGCCTCCGTCACGCTCTACCAGGCGGGAGACGGCGCGATGAACGCCTCCATCCACTTCATGCCGGGCGAAGCGCACATCGTGCTTTCGGGCCCTCTGCTGGAACGCCTGCAGGGCGCCGAGATGCAGGCCGTGCTGGGCCACGAGCTGGCCCACTACCTGCTGTG
Source organism: Variovorax sp. V15 (assembly GCF_041154425.1). Classification (NCBI taxonomy): domain Bacteria; kingdom Pseudomonadati; phylum Pseudomonadota; class Betaproteobacteria; order Burkholderiales; family Comamonadaceae; genus Variovorax; species Variovorax sp. V15. Next base: position 2,787,067 of record NZ_AP028659.1, on the reverse strand, counting down.
GGCGCGCGACGGCGGCAGGTACCACGTCGTCGACCGGCTGCTCAATGCCACCGCCGCCGATCCGCGCGCCGATGCCAGCCACCTGCAGGCGGCGCGGCGCTACGCGCTCTACACCGAGGCCTTCGCCGACCGCGGAGGCTGCGTGGCCTGCGGCGCGCTGGAGCCGGCCGTGAGCGCGCTGGTGAAGGTGCAGACAGGGCTGAGCCAGGTCAACGCCGCCAGCTACCTGCAGCAGGCCGAGGAGATCTGCGCCGCGCCCGACATGCACACGCGCGGTGCCAGCCATCCCGAAGTGTTCGTGCGCGCCCGCGCGCTGCGCCTGTGGACCGGCCGCGAGCCCGAGGCCGACGAATGGCTGGCCGGCGCGCTCGAAGGCCCGCTCGACCTGGGCACGCTGGACATCCTCGGCCAGCAGCGCGTGGGCGCCATCACCCGAGCCACCATCGCTCAGCTGCTGCAGCAGCCCTTCCTGCAGTCGGAGCCGCTGCTGGCGCACGCGCGCCGCTTCTTCCCCGACTTCAAGCCGCCCGCCTCCGACATGCCGCCGCCCGAGGCGGTGCCCGCCGGGCTGCACGACTACCTGGCCAGCGTGCTGGTCGACTTCGTCGCGGCCGACCCCGAGCTCGACGACGTCACCCTCGCCGCCGCGCTCGGCATCGCCGAGGCGCTCGGCTGTGCCGGGCCCCTGGAGCAGCGCGTGGTGAAGGACATGCGCTTTCCCAAGCGCAATCTCACGCGCGTGAAGCGCGAGGCCGCCGCGCTGCTCGACAAGGCGCAGTCCCAGCATCAGCAAACCGCCACCACATGACAACCCAGGCATCCGCTCCCCTGCTGCAGCTGATCGACGCCGCCGACGCCCATGGCGGACTGCAGACCGACGACGTGCTCAAGCTCGTGCTGCCGCTGCTGCGCGAAGTCTCGGCCCTGCACGAGCAGGGCAAGGTCGCCGCGCTCGGCAACGCTTTCGCCTACCGCGTGACCGAAGCCCCGGCGCTTGCACTCGCGCAGCCCGAAGGCACCGAGCCGCGCCGCAACCCCGAAGCCATCGCGCCGCTGGAGCAGCCCGCCACCTCTGTGCTGCGCGTGGTGGGCGAGCAGCGCGTGACCATCGACGCCGATGCCGGCCTCTCGGTCGAGAACCTGATGCTCATGGCCGACGCCGCGCCCGACGCGCTGCCGGCGCGCCCCGTCTACCTGCCCGGCTATGGCGCCTGGGAACAGCGCTTCGGCCACCACGACGCCCTCGGCGACATCCTGTGCCTGGGCCAGGTGCTCGCCAGCCTCTCATGCGGGCTCGACTTCGGCGACGGCGAGGAGCTGGGCCGCTTCGTCGCGAACCGCGGCAACCTGTTCAACCTGAACCGCCGGCTGCATCCGGTGGTGGCGGCGGTGATCTTCGAGATGACGGCGCTGAACCGCCACGAGCGCGCGCGAGACCTGCCCTCGGTGATCCGCCGCCTCGAAACCTACCGCGACCAGCCGCTGGACCTGGACCTGGGCCTGGAGCGCATCGCCCCCGCGAAGGACGGCGCAGGCCAGCGCCGCGAGGCGATCCAGCTGCACCTGCGCGACCGGCTGTTCGACCTGTCGCGGCGCAACCGGCTGCTGTACTTCAAGCCCACGCAGGCGCATGTGAACCTCACCATCGCCAGCGTGCCGCTAGTGGTCGACATGCACAGCATCCGCGTCGACCAGCTCTGCCTGTGGGACGGCCGCTTCGCCTCCGACATCACCGCCTGCAGCCCCGTGCCGCTGGCGCGCTGGCTGCGCTTCGAAGACCAGCCCTACCTGCCCGGCGCGCTCGACCGCATCCTGCAGGAGGCGCGGCGCGACCGGTCGGAGTACGGCTTCTCGCAGCTGTCGCTGGTCATCGCCTTCCTGCGCTGGCACAACCTGAAGGAAGACGCGGCCGAGCGCATCGCCTCGCCGCTGCTGATGCTGCCGGTGGAGCTCACGCGCAAGAAGGGCGTGCGCGACCAGTACCTGCTGGAAGCCGCCGCCAGCGAGGCGCAGGTCAACCCCACGCTGCGGCACCACCTGCGCCAGCTCTACGGCATCGTGCTGCCAGAGACGGTGGACCTGCGCGAGACCACCATCGAGCAGTTCCACGCCCAGCTGGCCGCACAGATCGCACAGAGCGAGCCCGGCGTGCAGCTACGGCTGGTCCGCCAGCCCGAGATCGCGCTGATCCACCAGCGCGCGCGCCAGCGGCTCGAGCAGTTCAGGCGCCGCACCCGGGTGCGCGCAGCCTCGGCGCAGCCGGCCGCGGTGCACGATTTCAGCTATGCGCAGGACGACTTCCGTCCGCTCGGGCTGCAGCTCTTCCACGCACGCGTGCGCGGCGTGCCGCTGCCGGTGCGCGACGCCGTCGGCGCAAGGCCGCAGCCGCGTGCGCCGCAGATGGCGCCCGACAGCGCCACCACCACGGCGCAGACCGAGCGCAAGACCATCGAGCTGCGCGAGAGCAGCGGCAACCCGTACCAGTGGGACATCGACCTCACGGCCGTGACGCTGGGCAACTTCAACCACCGCAAGATGTCGCTGGTGCGCGACTACTCGGGGCTGGCCGAATCGGGCATCGCCAACGAGGCCTTCGACCGCGTGTTCTCGCTGCAGCCGAGGCAGGTGGACGCCGAGGCGCCGCCTTCGCTGCCGCTGGCCGAGCAGTGGCCGGTGGTGCAGGCCGACGCCACGCAGACCGCCGCCGTCGCGCTGGCGCGCACGGGCACCAGCTACATCATCCAGGGGCCTCCGGGCACCGGCAAGTCGCAGACCATCACCAACCTGATCGCCGACTACGTAGGGCGCGGCAAACGCGTGCTCTTCGTTTGCGAGAAGCGCGCCGCCATCGACGTGGTGTTCCATCGCCTGCGCCAGCAGGGGCTGGACGAGCTGTGCTGCATGATCCACGACTCGCAGGGCGACAAGAAGGCCTTCGTACAGAACCTGCGCAAGACCTACGAGCACTGGCTCGAAGCGCCGGAAGAGCTGGTGCAGGAGACGGCCGAGCGCAACCAGCTGGTCGATGCGATGGAGCTGGACCTGCGCGCCCTCGAACGCTTCGACGCCGCCATGCGCGAGGTGCCGCAGCACATCGCGGTGACGCTGCGCGAGCTGGTCTCGCGGCTGATCGCACTCAAGCCCCAGGACCCGGCGCTGACGCCGCTGCAGGCCGAGGCCCTGCCCGCCTACGCCGCATGGCGCGGCCATGCCGAGCTGATCTCGCGCCTGCATCTGGCCGTGACCGAAAGCCTGGGCTCCCAGAGCCTCGCGCAGCACGTGTTCTCGCAGCTCGCGCCCTCGCTGCTGCGGCAGGAGAAGCCGCTCGCGAAGCTGGTCGAACTCTCCGAGCGTGCCGCCGATTCGAGCGGCGCCTGCCGCGATGCGCTGGCCGATGCCTGGCCGCCGCTGGCCGAAGCCCGCGCCACATGGGCCGACGCCCTGGCCGTGGTGGCAGATGCGCGCCGCGTGGCCTCGCTGGCAACGCGCGGGCAACTCAGCCTGCTGGACGGCGCGCACGCCGACAGCCTCGCGCTCGGCAACACCATGGCCGAGCGCCGAAGCCTGACGCAGGCGCTGGACGAGGCGCTGCAGCGCACCGCCCAGTGGCGCGACAAGCTCTCGCCCGCCGACACCGAAGCCGGCCTCGCGCAGGCCCGCGAACAGCAGAGCTCCATCCTCCGCTGGCTCAAGCCCTCGTGGTGGCGCCTGCACGGCGAGCTCAAGCGCCGCTACAACTTCACCGCCCACGCGGTGCGGCCGCAGCCGAGCCAGGTCCTCGAACAGCTGCTGGCCGAGCACACGGCCCGTTCCGCGGTGCAGAAGCACCAGTCGCGGATCGAAGTCGACTACGGCTGCGCCGACCCCGAAGCCTTCGTGCAGCAGCTTCAGGCGCTGCGCAACCCCGACGGCAGCACCGGCCTGCGCTCTGAATTCCAGGCCCATCTGCGCACCGGCGCGGGCGCAGCCACCCGCAGCGTCGAGCAGCTCGCCGCTGCCGGTACGCGCACCGACACGCTCGATGCCCTGCTGCGCGAACTGATGCACGACGCCTCCAGCCAGCCGCTCGACGCGCTCGAAAGGCTGGCCCGCACCCTGCGCGAACAGGCCGACGCCCTGCCCTCCGTGCTGGTGCCGTTGCAGGAGCTGGCCGATGCCGACCCGGCCGTCGCTACGGCTCTGCGCACCCTGCCATTGCCGCCCGACGCCATCGAGTACGCGGTGGCGCGCGAAAGCCTGGAGCGCGTCTACCGCGCCGAGCGCTGGCTGCCGCGCTTCGACGGCGCCGCGCTCGCGCGCCATGCGCAGCGGCTGGCCGAAGCCGAACGCAAGCTGCTCGGGCGCAACGCCCGCACGCTGGCCGCCGCGGTGCGGCAGCGCTTCCGCGACCATGTGCAGAAGAGCGCTCTTTCAGCCAGCCAGCTCGACGCCGAGGGCAAGCTCTTCAAGAAGAGCTACAACGCCGGGCGCCGCGAGCTCGAACACGAGTTCGGCAAGACCATGCGCTACAAGGCGATCCGCGAACTCGCCAGCGGCGACACCGGCCAGGTGGTGCGCGACATGAAGCCGATCTGGCTCATGAGCCCGCTTTCCGTGTCTGACACGCTGCCGCTGGCGGCCGACCTGTTCGACGTGGTGATCTTCGACGAGGCCAGCCAGATCCCGGTGGAGGAAGCCGTGCCCGCGCTCTACCGCGCGCCGCAGATCATCGTGGTGGGCGACGAGATGCAGCTGCCGCCGACCAGCTTCTTCTCGTCCGGCCGCGACCCCGAGGACGACACCGTCTCGGTCGAGGAGGAAGGCGACCGCATCGCCGTGGTGCTGGACGCCGACAGCCTGCTGAACCAGGGCGCGCGCAACCTGCCCGCCACCCTGCTGGCCTGGCACTACCGCAGCCGCTACGAGTCGCTCATCGGCTTCTCGAACGCGGCCTTCTACGCGGGCAACCTCTACACCATCCCCGACCGCAGCCTGCCGGCGCCCGAGCGCGACGAGCTCCTGGTGCAGTCGCGCAGCCCGTCCGATGCATCGGTGGCGGCGCAGGCCGACGCCCTGCTCTCGCGCGCCATCAGCTTCCACCGAGTGACCGACGCGGTGTACGAGAACCGCGTCAACGAGGGCGAGGCGCGCCACATCGCGCAGCTGGTGCGCGAGCTTCTGCGCCGCGAAACGGGGCTCAGCCTGGGCATCGTGGCTTTCTCGGAAGCGCAGCAGGGCGAGATCGAGGAAGAGCTTGAAGCACTGGCCGCCGTCGACAGCGACTTCGCGGCCCGGCTAGAAGCCGAGTACGTGCGCGAGGAGGACGACCAGTTCTGCGGCCTCTTCATCAAGAACCTGGAGAACGTGCAGGGCGACGAGCGCGACATCATCCTGCTGAGCATCTGCTACGGCCCGAACCCCGAGGGCCGCATGCTCATGAACTTCGGGCCGATCAACCAGCGCGGCGGCGAGAAGCGGCTGAACGTGATCTTCAGCCGCGCGCGGCACCACATGGCGGTGGTCTCGACCATCCGGCACGAGGCGATCACCAACGACCACAACGAGGGCGCGGCCGCGCTGAAGAACTTCCTGCGCTACGCGGAGTGCCTCTCGCGCGGCGACGCGGGCACGGCAAGACGCGTGCTCGAAGGCATGAACCCGCTTACGCGCGGCAGCGGCGCACCGCGCCATGCGCGGGCCGACGAGGTGACGGCGCAGATCGCCGCCGCGCTGCGTGCGCGCGGCCATGCGGTGGACGAGCAGGTGGGACAGTCGCGCTTCCGCTGCGACCTCGCATTGCGTGCGCCGGGTTCATCGCCGGACTCAACGCCGAATGACGGCCACTACGCGCTGGGCATCCTGGTCGACACCGCCACGCACTACGAGAACCGCAACGTGCTGGAGCGTTACGTTTCGCGCCCGCGCATCCTCGACGCCTTCGGCTGGCGAGTGCTGCAGGTGCTGGGCAAGGACTGGCTGCACGATCCCGACGCGGTGCTCGGGCAGATCGAGCAGGCCCTGGCGAAGGCCGGGGCTGCGTCCGAGGAGGAGATCAGCGCAGCACGCTGAGGCGCTTCACGTCGAGCTCGACCTTGCTGCCGATCAGGTCCTTGTCGAACTCGCCCGTGATCTCGACGCGCACCTTGTCGTCGATCTTCACGCCCGGAGGGAAGTGCCTGGCGTCGATCTCCACCTTGATGCGGCCGGTGTCGTCGGCGAAGGTGTAGTGCTCGCCGCCATCGTGCGACACGATGAAGCCGCGCAGCGTGGCGTGCTGGTCGTCCTTGCCGGTGTCGATCAGCTGCTTGACGGTCATGGCCGGCACTGTGCTCGGGCCGGCGTAGGGCGTGCCCGCGGCCGCGTTCTGCGGGGTCGTGCTCGGGCCGGTGTATTGAGCCGAAGCAGCAAAAGGCAATGCCAGGGCAAGCGCGAGGACGAGGGACGATTTCTTCATGCGGAGTTCCTCCTGAACTTCTTGGTTGAAAGACGGGAGGAATCCTAGCCAGCAGCCCAAAGAGCCCACGCCCGCCGGGCACTTGCAGTGGCGCAGGAAGAAATCAGTCGTAGACGATCAGCGCCTTGCCCGCCTCGGCCTGCGCGGTCCAGCTGGCCAGCGCCGCGTCGGTCGGGAAGAACTTGGCGCGGTCGCCCAGCTGCAGCTCGACCTGCGCGCCCGCGCGCGCCATCGACAGCCGCACCGGCAGGCCCTGTATCAGGTCGCCCACCTCGGTCTGCTCGGTGCGCGGCGGAAAGTCTTTCAGCAGGCGCGCGATGTCGGGCGCCTTGCCGTTGACCGCCACGCGCAGGAACTTGCCGAAGCGGCAGCGCGCCGAGGCCAGGTCCCACACCTGCTGCACCTGGAAGCGGGCCTCGAAGCCGCCGCGCGCGGGCTGCAGCCGGCCGCTGACGATGACGAGCTCGTCGTCCTTCAGCGTGTTGCGGTTGGCGTTGATGAGCGCCTCGTCGGCCGTGGCCTCGATGGAATCGGACTTGTCGTCGAGCTTGAAGATCGCCAGCCGGCCGCGCTGGCCGTTGATGACGCGGAAGTCGCTCACGATGCCGGCGATGACCTGCTGGTCGCGGCTGTCGAGCAGGTCGGTGATCTCGCGCTTGCAGAAGCGCCGCACCTCGTGCGAGACCTCGTCGAACAGGTGGCCCGAGAGATAGAAGCCGATGGCGGTCTTTTCGAGCGTCAGGCGCTCCTTCACGCCCCAGGGCGTGGCGTCGACGAGGTCGGGCTCGGCGGTGGCGGAGCCGTGGTCGCAGTCGCCGAAGATGTCGGCCTGCGAGGCGTTGGCCGCCGTGGCATTGGCGAACTCGAAGGCGCGGTCGAGCGAGGCGACCAGCGCCGCGCGGTTCTGCTGGATGGCGTCGAAGGCGCCGGCCTTGATCAGCGCTTCCACCGTGCGCTTGTTGATGCGCTGGCGGTCGATGCGCACGCAGAAGTCGTACAGGCTCTTGAACGGCCCGCCCTCCTCGCGCGCGCGCACCACGGCCTCGACCGCGAGCTGGCCGGTGCCCTTGACGGCGCCCAGGCCGTAGCGGATCACCTTGTTGGTGACCGGCTCGAAGCGGTAGTTGCCGCGGTTCACGTCCGGCGGCTCGAAGGTGATGCCGAAGTTCTTCTGGGCGTCCTCGAACAGCAGCTTGAGCTTGTCCGTGTCGTCCATTTCCACGGTCATGTTGGCGCAGAAGAACTCGGCCGTGTAGTGGACCTTGAGCCAGCCCGTGTGGTACGCCAGCAGCGAGTAGGCGGCGGCGTGCGACTTGTTGAAGCCGTAGCCCGCGAACTTCTCCATCAAGTCGAAGATCTCGTCGGCCTTGTCCTGCTCGATGCCGTGTGTGGCGAGCGCGCCCGCGCGGAATTTCTCGCGGTGCTCGGCCATCTCCTCGAGCTTTTTCTTGCCCATCGCGCGGCGCAGCAGGTCGGCGCCGCCGAGCGAGTAGCCGCCCAGGATCTGCGCGGTCTGCATCACCTGCTCCTGGTAGACCATGATCCCGTAGGTCTCGGAGAGCATCTCGGCCACGGCCGGGTGCGGGTACTCCACGTCCTCGCGGCCGTGCTTTCGCGCCACGAAGCTGGGAATCAGGTCCATCGGGCCCGGGCGGTACAGCGCGTTCAGCGCGATCAGGTCTTCCAGGCGGGTCGGTCGCGCGTCCTTCAGCATGCCCTGCATGCCGCGACTTTCAAACTGGAACACGGCTTCGGTCTTGCCGTCGGAGAAAAGCCGGTAGGTCGCGCCGTCGTTCAGCGGGATGTTCTCGAACGCGAAGTTCTCCTGGCCCTTGTGGCGCTTCATGATGAACTCGCGCGCGATCTCCAGGATCGTGAGCGTGGCCAGGCCCAGGAAGTCGAACTTCACGAGGCCGATGGCCTCCACGTCGTCCTTGTCGTACTGGCTCACGGCCGATTCGCTGCCGGGCTGCTGGTAGAGCGGGCAGAAGTCGGTGAGCTTGCCCGGCGCGATGAGCACGCCGCCGGCGTGCATGCCGATGTTGCGGGTCATGCCTTCGAGCTTCTGCGCGAGCTCGACCAGCATCTTCACTTCTTCTTCCTTCTCGATGCGCTCCGCGAGCTGCGGCTCCATCTCGATGGCGTAGTTGTTCTTGTCGCCCTCGATCTTCTTCTCGGGCGGGTACTGCAGCGTGACCGACATGCCCGGCTTGTTCGGAATCAGCTTGCTGATGCCGTCGCAGAACATGTAGCTCATGTCGAGCACGCGGCCCACGTCGCGGATGGCCGCGCGCGCGGCCATGGTGCCGAAGGTGGCGATCTGGCTCACGGCGTTGCGGCCGTACTTGTCCTTCACGTAGTCGATCACGCGGTCGCGGTTGCCCTGGCAGAAGTCGATGTCGAAGTCGGGCATCGAGACGCGCTCGGGGTTCAGGAAGCGTTCGAACAGGAGCTTGTATTCGAGCGGGTCGAGGTCGGTGATCTTCAGCGCGTAGGCCACCAGCGAACCGGCACCCGAGCCCCGGCCGGGGCCCACCGGGCAGCCATTGTTCTTGGCCCACTGGATGAAGTCGCCCACGATCAGGAAGTAGCCCGGGAACCCCATCTTCAGGATGGTGTTGATCTCGAACTCCAGCCGCTCCACGTAGCGCGGGCGCTCGGCGTCACGCCTGGCCTCGTCGGGATAGAGGTGCTTCAGCCGCAGCTCCAGGCCGTAGAAGGATTCCTGGCGGAAGAAGTCGTCGATCGGCATGCGCACGCCATCGGCGATGAAGGGCGTCGGGAAGTCGGGCAGCTGCGGCTTGCCCAGCACCAGCGTGAGGTTGCAGCGCTTGGCGATCTCCACCGTGTTGGCCAGCGCGCTGGGCACGTCGGCGAACAGCGCCTTCATCTCCGCGCTCGACTTGAAGTACTGCTCCTCGGTGAAGCGGCGCACGCGGCGCGGATTGCCGAGGATCTCGCCCTCGGAGATGCAAACGCGCGCTTCGTGCGCCTCGTAGTCCTCGCGCTCGGCGAACTGCACGGGGTGCGTGGCGACCACCGGCAGATGCAGCCGGGCCGCGAGCTGCACGGCGGCGACCACGTGAGGCTCGTCCTCGGGACGGCCCGCACGCTGCAGCTCGATGTAGAAGCGGTGCGGGAAGATGCCTGCCAGCTGCAGCGCCAGTTCGGCCGCGCGCTCGCCCTGCCCCTGCAACAGCGGCTGGCCCAGCGGGCCCGCCTGCGCGCCCGACAGCGCGATCAGCCCGCCCGAAAGCTCCTGCAGCCATTCGAGCTTGCAGGCCGCCTGCGACTGGCCGCGGCCCACGTTCTGCGTCCATGCCCGCGCCAGCAGTTCGGACAGGTTGAGGTAGCCCTCCATGTTCTGCACCAGCAGCACGATGCGGGTGAGTGCGCCGGGCTCCTTGCCCAGCCCGTCGACGAAGACCTCGGCGCCGATGATCGGCTTGACGCCCTTGCTGCGCCCCTGCTTGTAGAACTTGACGGCCCCGAACAGGTTGTTCAGGTCGGTGATGGCCAGCGCGGGCTGCTTGTCGGCAGCAGCGGCCTTGACGACATCGTCGATTCGGGTGGTGCCGTCGACGACGGAGAACTCGGTGTGCAGGCGCAGGTGAACAAACATGCTTCCATTGTAGAAAGCGGGCCCTCCACGATGTGGGTTGGCAATCCCTGAATCACCCCGGCAGAGGCCCTGTACCCGGGCGATATTCCGCCGGCACCTAAAATCCCGCCCCGTGCAAGAGATTTTGAATATCGCGGCCTACAAGTTCGTGGCCATAGACGACAGCCCCGCGCTGCGCGAAGACCTGCGTGCCCGCACCCAGGCCCTGGGGCTGATGGGCACCATCCTGCTGGCACCCGAAGGTATCAACATGTTCCTGGCCGGAACGGCCGAGGGCGTGCGGGCTTTCCTGGCCCATCTGCGCGCCGACGCCCGTTTCGCCGACCTGGAGGCCAAGGAAAGCTGGTCGGCCGCGCAGCCCTTCCGGCGCATGCTGGTGAAGCTCAAGCGCGAGATCATCCGCATGGACCACCCCGCCATCCAGCCCGAGGCCGGCCGCGCGCCCGGCGTGGATGCCGCCACGCTCAAGCGCTGGCTCGACCAGGGCCATGACGACCAGGGCCGCGAGATCGCCCTGCTGGACACCCGAAACGCCTTCGAGGTCGACTACGGCAGCTTCGAAGGCGCCATCGACTGGCGCATCGGCAAGTTCACCGAATTCCCGCCCGCCCTGCGCGCGCACCGCGACGAGTTCAAGGGCAAGACGGTGGTGAGCTTCTGCACCGGCGGCATCCGCTGCGAGAAGGCGGCCATCCTGATGCACGAGGAAGGCGTGGAGAACGTGCTGCAGCTCGAAGGCGGCATCCTCAAGTACTTCGAGGAAGTCGGCGGCGCGCACTACAAGGGCGACTGCTTCGTCTTCGATGGCCGCGAGGCCCTGGCGCCCGACCTGAGCGCGCGTTCGGCACGCGCCAGCGCCCGCGCCTCGGAAGACCCCGACCTCGCCATCAAGCAGTAACGGCAACAACGACGACAACGAGACGCGGCAGGCCCCATGCGCATCCTCCTGGTGGAAGACGAACTGGACATGGCCTCCTGGCTGGTCCGCGCGCTCACCCAAAGCGGCTTCGTGCCCGACCACGCACCCGACGCCCGCACGGCCGAGGCCTTCATGGCCGGCACCGAGTACGACGCGGTGGTGCTCGACCTGCGCCTGCCCGACAAGCACGGCCTGAGCGTGCTGGCCGACATGCGTGCGGCGGACGACCGCACGCCGGTGCTGATCCTCACCGCGCAGGGTGCTCTGCAAGACCGGGTGCGCGGCCTGAACCTGGGCGCCGACGACTTCCTCACCAAGCCCTTCGAACTGGAAGAGCTGGAGGCGCGGCTCTCGGCGCTGGTGCGGCGCAGCCGCGGCAAGCAGCACCCGCGCCTGCAGTGCGCCTCGCTCTCCTACGACAGCCAGAGCCGCGCCTTCACGCTGCGCGGCACGCTGCTGTCGCTCACGCCGCGCGAGCAGGCCGCGCTCACCGCCTTGCTGCTGCGCAGCGGCTCGCCGGTGGGCAAGTCGCAGCTCTTCGCCAAGGTGTTCACCAACGACAGCACCGCCGGCCCCGATGCCATCGAGGTGGTGCTGCACCGGCTGCGGCGCAAGCTGGCCGACAGCGACGTGCGCATCGTCACCGTGCGCGGCCTGGGCTACATGCTGGAGAGCATTGCCGATGGAACCTCAGCCCCAGCCCGCAGCGAACTCCCCGGCGACGGCGGCTGAACAGCAGCCGCGGCCGCAGCGCTTCGGCATCCGCGCGCGCCTGCTCGCGCTGCTGCTGCCGGGCCTGGTGCTGCTGCTGGCGCTGGACAGCTGGAGCGACTACCGCGCGCTGACCGACTCGCTGGTCGTCGCCTACGACCAGAGCCTGCTGGAGCCCGTGCAGGCGCTGGCCAACGGCATCGTGGTGGCCAGCGACGGCAGCGTGCGCGTGCAGGAGCCCTTCTCGATCCAGGCGATGTTCGAGTCGACCCGGCTGCGCTACAAGTACCTGCACGTCGGAGTGCAGCGCATTCCCAAGAGCGGGACGCTGGATGTGAACTCGCCCGAGACCACGCTCATGGGCGTGCCCGGCCTGCCCCGCCCCGCGCACCGCCCGCCCGACGGCACGCCGGTGTTCTACGACGCGGTCTACCAGCAGCACCCGGTGCGCGTGGCCGCGCTGCGCCAGACTGTGTACGACAACGTCCATCCCGGCGAGGCCTACAGCGTGCTCATACAAGCGGCCGAGGGCACGGGCCCGCGCACCGAGGCGCAGGCCGAGACGCTGCGCCAGGAGTTCCTGCGCGACACGCGCATGGTGGTGGTGATGGCGCTGCTGGTGTGGCTGGGCGTGGCCTGGACGCTGCGCCCGCTGGAACGCCTGCGCCGCTCGCTGCGCGAGCGCCCGCGCGACGACCTCACGCCGCTGGACGCCAGCGGCGTGCCGCATGAAGTGGCGCCGCTGGTAGACGCGGTCAACCACCACATCGCGGGCCACCGGCGCATGGTGGCGGAGCAGTCGCAGTTCCTGGCCGACGCCTCGCACCAGCTGCGCACGCCGCTGAGCATCCTGTCGATCCAGGCCGGCTACGCGGTGCGCGAGACCGATCCGGCGCGCATGCGCGAATCGCTGCAGGCCATCGTCGTACAGCTCGCACGCACCCGCCGCCTGAGCGAGCAGCTGCTGGCGCTGGCCCATGCCACCGCGGGCGACGAAGCCGCGCCGGCGGGGGCTGCAGTGGCCGACCTCAACGCCATCGCGCGCGGCGTGGTGCTGCAATACCTGCCGCTGGCGCGCGAGAACGACCAGGACCTGGGCTGGGTCGACGCGCGCGGCGACATCGGCACGGACGATGCGGAAGGCAGCGATGAATCGAGCGACGACGACGAGGACGACACGCCCGTGCTCCCCGTCGCAGCCAATGCTGCGGAGTTGCACGAGGTGCTTGCCAACCTCGTGCACAACGCCATCAAGTACACGCCGCGCGGCGGCAACATCACCGTGACCGTGCGGCGCGATGCCACGCATGCGCTGGCCGAGGTGTGCGACAGCGGACCGGGCATCGCGCCCGAGCGGCGCGAGAGCGTGTTCGAGCGCTTCAACCGCGACAGCGCCACGGGCACCGCAGCGGCACAAGGCGCGGGCCTCGGCCTCACCATCGCGCGCGGCTATGCGCGGCGCAACGGCGGCGAGATCGAGCTCTCGAATGCCGACACGCCCGAGCGTCCCAACGGCGGCGGATTGCGCGCGACGCTGAGGCTGCCGCTGCACGCTTCGTGAGCCGCATCCACGCTCGTTTTTGCAAGGGTTTCACCGGATAGGCCGGTACGTGATTACACGTATTTTGCGGCCCGCAAGGCCGCGAGAGCCCCTGCCGAAAGGGGATTGAAAGTCTCGATTCCTAGACTGCGCTCCTTCCAGACGAAGGAGACTTATGCAGCACCAGCTCGGTGAAGATCCGGCCTCGCACGCGCCCCGGCCCGCTTCGAAATTCAAGAAAGACTACTACGGCGGCGCGCTGCTGATCGTCGTCGGCCTGGCCGCCGTGTATGCCGGTGTCGGCTACCGCGTCGGCGAGCTGGCGCACATGGGCCCGGGCTTCTTCCCCGTCGCGCTCGGCGCGCTGCTGGCACTCACGGGGCTGCTCATCGCGGTCTCCGCGCGCGGCGACAAATCGGCGGAAGGCGCGAGCGAGGAAGCGGCCTCGCACGGGCACCCGGGCGGCATGCCCGACCTGCGTGGCGGCATCTGCATCATCCTCGGCATCCTCGCCTTCCTGCTCTTCGGCGAGTACGGCGGCCTGCTGCCGGCGACCTTCGCGATCGTGTTCATCTCGGCGCTGGGCGACCGCGACAACACGCTGACCGAGGCGCTGCTGCTGTCGCTCGCGATGTGCTTCATCGCGGTGGTGGTGTTCTGGTGGGCTCTGAAGCTTCAGCTGCCCCTGTTCCAGTGGGGAGCCTGAAGCCATGATCGGTCAATCGCTCCACGACCTCTGGTACGGCTTCGGCGTCGCCTTCCAGGGCTCGAACCTGCTGTGGTCCTTCTTCGGCGTGCTGGTGGGCAACCTGATCGGCGTGCTGCCGGGCATGGGTGCGCTGCAGGCCATCTCGATCCTGCTGCCGCTCACCTACGTGATGCATCCGGTGCCCGCCATCCTGATGCTGGCCGGCATCTTCTACGGCTCGCAGTACGGCGGCGCCATCGGCGCCATCCTGATGAACATGCCCTCGCACCCGCCGCATGCGGTGACCTGTCTGGACGGATACCCGATGACCAAGCAGGGCAAGGGAGGCGTTGCGCTCGGGGTGACGATGATCGCCTCGTTCTTCGCGGCCTCGGTCGGCATCATCGTGATGATCTTCGCCTCGCCGCTCTTGGTGCAGATCGCGTTCAAGTTCGGCCCGACCGAGATCTTCTCGATCATGCTGCTGGGCCTGCTCGCCGGTTCCACCATGTCGCGCGGCTCGCCGCTCAAGGGCGTGGCGATGACGCTCTTCGGCCTGCTGTGCGGCGTGGTCGGCACCGACGTGAACAGCGGCAGCTTCCGCTTCGCCTTCGGCCTGCCCGAGCTGAGCGACGGCCTGGAGCTGGTGGCGATCTCGATGGGCCTGTTCGGCGTGGCCGACTTCCTGCTCAACGTGAACCGCATGAAGGCCATCGGCGACACCGGCACGCTCAAGCTCAGCGACATGCGTCCGAGCCGGGAAGAGCTCAAGCGCGCCTTCCCCGCGATGATCCGCGGCACGCTGGTGGGCACGGTGTTCGGCGCGATGCCCGGCACGGGCCCGACCATCACCACCTTCATCGCCTACGCGCTGGAGCGAAAGGTGTCGAAGACGCCGAACAGGTTCGGCACCGGCATGATCGAGGGCGTGGCCGGCCCGGAGGCCTCGGCCCACTCGAAGACGCAGGTCGACTTCATCCCCACGATGAGCCTTGGCATTCCGGGCGACGCGGTGATGGCGCTGATCCTGGGCGCGCTGCTGATCCAGGGCATCCAGCCCGGCCCGCAGCTCATCACCGAGCATCCGGACATCTTCTGGGGCCTGATCGCCTCGTTCTGGATCGGCAACGTGATCCTCGTGATCCTGAACGTGCCGATGATCGGCGTGTGGGTGAAGCTGCTGAAGGTGCCCTACAAGTACCTGTTCCCGGCCGCGATGTTCTTCATTGCCACGGGCGTGTACAGCACGCAGAACAGCCTCTTCCAGATCTGGGAAGTGCTGGTGTTCGGCATCGTCGGCGCGGTGCTGATGACGCTGGAGTTCTCGGTCGCACCGATCCTGCTGGGCTTCGTGCTCGGGCCGATGGTGGAGGAGAACTTCCGCCGCGCCCTGCTGCTCTCGCGCGGCGACATGTCGGTGTTCGTGACGCGGCCGATCAGCGCCACCTTCATCGGCCTGTGCACGCTGCTGCTGCTGGGCGTGAGCTACTCCGCATGGCGCGGCCGCGGCAGCCGCAAGGCCGTGCTCGAGCTGCCGAAGACACCCGAGGGCGCACCGCCTGCAGAGAGCCTGACGATCGGCGGCAAATAACCGGCCCCGACCGCCTCGGCAAGAAGACGAAAGGCCCGCATCGCGGGCCTTTTCTTTGTTCTTTGCCGTTACCGCCGCATGCTGGAGGCTCAGACCGGCGTGGTGCCCGTGTCGGGCTCGCGCACGCCGAAGGGCTTTCCGGGCAGCGGGATGAACTCGGTCTCGCCGGGCACGTGGCCCATGCGCTGCGCCGCCCAGTCGGCGCCGGCTTCGAGGATGCGCTCGCGGCGGCTGGAGACGAAGTTCCAGGTGATGTAGCGCGGGCCATCGAGCGGCTCGCCGCCGATCACCACGAGGCGCACGGCGGCATCGGCCGTGAGCACGCCGCCCTGCCCGTTCGGCAGCACGGCCATGGTGTGGACCGCGACCGGCTCGCCGTTCACCGCAAGGTCGGCATCGACCGCGTAGACGGCCAGCTCGGGCGCCAGCGGGGGCAGCTCGAAGCGTCCGCCCGCGGGCAGCGCGATGTCGAGGTACACGGTCTGCGAATGCGTCTTCACCGGCGAGCGCGCGCCGAAGGCCTCGCCCACCAGCACGCGCACCGCCGCGCCCTGCTCCACCAGCTCGGGAATCGCGTCGGCAGGCGTGTGCTCGAAGCTGGGCTCGATTTCCTCATGCGCCTGCGGCAGCGCGGCCCACAGCTGCAGGCCGTGGTTCACGTAGGTGTCGGCCTTCAGGCGCTCGGGCTTGCGCTCGGAGTGCACGATGCCGCGGCCGGCGGTCATCCAGTTGATGGCGCCGGGCAGGATCTCCTGCACGCTGCCCAGGCTGTCGCGATGCATCATCGCGCCCTTGAAGAGATAGGTGACCGTGGACAGCCCGATGTGCGGATGCGGCCGCACGTCGTGCTCGCTGCCCGGCTGCTCGGTGGCCGGACCGAAATGGTCGAAGAACACGAAAGGCCCGACCGAGCGCTGCTGCGCCGCGGGCAGCAGGCGCCTGACCTGGAAGCCGCCTCCGAGGTCCTTGTCGTGCGGCTTGAGCAGTCGGGTTTCGGGGGCGGTGTCGGTCATCGTGGGTTCTCCTTGGGGTCCGGTTACTTGCGGGATCTTGCCACTTCACCCACGCGCTCGCCGAATGCGCGGGCCGTGTCGAAATCGCCCTTGGACATCTCGGCGGGACTGGCATCCGACGGCGACTGCGTCAGCAGGCCGCCGTAGCCGCCCACGTAGTTCATCGCGTCGCGCGTGGCGGCCTTGCTGTTGCTCGGCAGGATGCCCATGCTGACCCAGATGCCGCTGTGCTGCATCGCGAGCGTCCACAGGTAGGTCATGGTCGTGACCTTGTCGCCGTTCATGGTGGCGCTGTTGGTGAAGCCGGCGAAGAGCTTGTCCTTCCAGCCCTGCGTGTACCAGACCTTCGAAGAGGCGTCGGCGAACTTCTTGAACTGCCAGCTCACGCCGCCCATGTAGGTCGGCGAGCCGAAGATGATCGCGTCGGCCGCGGCCAGCAGCTCCCAGCCGCCGTCGGGCAGGTTGCCGTCCGCGTCGATGGCCAGCAGCTGCGCGCCCGCGCCGTCGGCCACGGCCTGCGCCACGCGCTGTGTGTGGCCGTAGCCGGAATGGAAGACGACGACGATGTTTGCCATGTGATGGTGCTCCTGTCGGTGATGGTGATGTCGCGATCAGCGCTTGTCGATGCTGAAGCGGCCGGGGCCGAAGGCGGCCAGAGCCAACAGGCCGCCGGCGATCGCGATGTTCTTGTTGAAGTTGATCTGCTGCATCATTTTCATGGCCTCGGGCGCCGACCAGTACTTGTGGAAGAACAGCGCAGTCGCCACGGTGAAGATCGCCATCACGATCGCGGTCCAGCGGGTCTTGAAGCCCAGCAGCAGCGCGATGCCCAGGCCCAGCTCCACGATGATCGCGATCGCCGCCGCCACCTCGGGCATCGGCAGGCCTGCGGAGGTGATGTAGCCGACGGTACCGCCGAAGCCCATCAGCTTGCCGATGCCGGCGGGAATGAACAGGTAGGCGATAAGGATGCGGCCGACGAGGGCCAGAGTGTCTTGTGCGGGATTCGGTGCGGTGTTTGCGGTTGCCATGGTTGAAAGCTCCTCGGTTCGGTTGGATTGGATAGAAAGAGAAATGAAAAAAGCCGGGCGGCCAGCGCCCGGCAAGGGGGAGAAAGATCAGGCGGCCAGGTCGAACACCAGCACTTCGGCGTCCTTGCCCGCGCCCAGCGTCACCTGCGATTCGCCTTCGAGCATCGCGGCATCGCCGCCTGAGAGCTTCTGGCCGTTCACCTCGAGCTCGCCGCGCACCAGGTGCACATAGCTCTTGCGCTTCGGGTCGAGCGCGAGGCTGGCCTTTTCATCGCCGTCGAAGAGGCCGGCATACAGGCTCGCGTCGGCGTTCACCTTCACCGAGCCTTCGCTGCCCTCGGGCGAAGCCACCAGGCGCAGCTTGCCTCGCTTCTCGGCGTCGCTGAACTTCTTCTGCTCGTAGCCGGGCTCGACGCCGCGCTCCTTCGGCAGGATCCAGATCTGCAGGAAGTGCGTGGTCTGGTCGGCCTTGTGGTTGAACTCGCTGTGCATCACGCCGCGGCCCGCGCTCATGCGCTGGACGTCGCCGGGAGGAATGCTCTCCACGTTGCCCATGCTGTCCTTGTGCGCCAGCTCGCCCGAAAGCACGTAGCTGATGATCTCCATGTCCTTGTGGCCGTGGGTGCCGAAGCCGGCGCCCGCCGCCACGCGGTCTTCGTTGATCACGCGCAGGTTGCCGAAGCCCATGTGGGCCGGGTCGTAGTAGTTGGCAAAGGAAAAGCTGTGGAACGAGCGCAGCCAGCCGTGATCGGCGTAACCGCGTTCCTGGGATTTACGGACTTGCAACATCGTCGGACTCCTTCTGCCCTGCCCCGTCGGGGTGCTCGGGCTTCTTTCGTATGCCGCGCCGGATGCGCAGCGGATGTGAAGAATTTTGGGCCGCCGCCCCCTTCGGAAAGGCGCCGCGGTTTGATGGCACCATTCAAATATTTTGATCAATGGAGCCGCCATGCCCAGCCCCAGAGACGTGCTGACCCCCGACTCCCTCGCCATGCTCCAGACCGTGGCCGCCACCGGCAGCTTCGCCGCCGCCGCCCGGGCGCTGAACCTGGTGCCCAGCGCCCTGAGCTACCGGGTGCGCCAGATCGAGGACGCGCTCGACGTGCTGCTGTTCGACCGCAGCGCCCGCCAGGCCCGCCTGACCGAAGCCGGCGCCGAGCTGCTGCGCGAGGCCGAGCGGCTGCTGGGCGAGATCGACGCGGTGGCCAATCGCGTCAAGCGCGTGGCCACCGGCTGGGAGCCGATGCTGACCATCGCGGTCGACAGCGTGATCGCGCGCGACCCGCTGCTCGACCTGGCTACCGCCTTCTTCGCGCTGGAGCCGCCCACGCGGCTGAAGCTGCGCGACGAGACGCTGATGGGCACCATCGAGGCGCTGACCACCGGCGAGGCCGACCTCGCCATCGGCGCGGTGCTCGACGCCGCGAGCCTGGCCTTCACCACCACCGGCATCCGCAGCCGGCCGATCGGCGAGCTGAGCTTCGTCTACGCGGTGGCGCCGCACCATCCGCTGGCGCGCGCCACGCAGCCGCTGAGCGACGCGGTGATGCGGCAGCACCGGGCGGTGGCGGCGGCCGACTCGGCCCGCCAGGCGCCGGGCCTCACGGTGCACCTCGTGGGCGGGCAGGACGTGCTCACCGTGCCGAGCATGCAGGCCAAGATCGCGGCGCAGTTGCACGGGCTGGGCGGCGGCTTCCTGCCCGAGCCGATGGCGCGGCCGTACATCGAGGCGGGGCATCTGGTCGAGCTGAAGACGGAGCGCAAGCCGCCGCTGGGCTCGCTGCACTGTGCGTGGCGGGTGCGCAGCGCCGGCAAGCCGGGGCGCGCGCTCGAATGGTGGCTGGCACAGTTCGAGCACGAGGGCACGCGGCGCGCGCTGCTCGAACGGCACAGGGGCCGATAGAACTCGATGAAGGAGCCGATCAGTATTGCCGAGGATCGCTCGCCGCCGCTAAGGGTGTGCCCTCAGGCGGAGCGCCTGCCGGACCGATGTAGAGTGCAGACACATCCATCCGCATTCCATCCAGAAGAAGAGAGTCCGTCATGAGCACTCGCGTAACTGCAAAGAAGCCGGCCAAGGCCGCCGCCGACCGTCACCGAACCCCAGCCGGCCCGGGCCAGCCGCGCTCCCCCCGCCATTTCGCCGTTGTCGGCGCCGGCATTGCCGGGGTGGCCTGCGCGAGAACGCTGGTGCAGGCCGGCCACAAGGTCACGCTGTTCGAACGCAGCGACGCCGCCGGCGGGCGCATGGCGAGCGTGGACACCGCCTTCGGCCGCTTCGACAGCGGCGCCCAGTATTTCACCGTGCGCGACCCGCGCTTTGCCCTGGCGCTGGAGAACGCCCCCGGCGTGTGCAAGCGCTGGAGCGCCAACCTCGTGCGCGTGCTCGACGCGCACGGCCGCGTGGCCGAGGCCGCGCTGCCTTCCCTCGAGCCGCACTGGGTGGCCCAGCCCGGCATGGATTCGCTGGTGGCCCGCTGGGCCGCGCCGCTGGGCGAGAGCCTGGTCACCGGCACGCGCGTCACGCAGATCGAGCCAGATGCGCTCGATGCGAAGCGCTGGCAACTGCGCACCTCCGGCGCCGACGATTCGCAGCACGTGTATTCGGGCTTCGACGCCGTGCTGCTGGCCGTGCCGCCGGCCGGCGCCCGCGCCCTGCTGGGCGACGGCGGCAAGCTGTCGGCCACGCTGGCCCGCAGGATCGAACCCGTGACCATCGCGCCCTGCTGGACGCTGATGATCGCCTACCCCCAGGCCAACCAGCCCGACATGTCGCACCTCGGCCCGCAGTGGAACGCGGCGCGCAGCACGCACCACCGCGTGGCCTGGCTGGCGCGCGAATCGTCCAAGCCCGGACGCGAGCCCATCGAACGCTGGACGCTGCAGGCCAGCGCGGCCTGGTCGCAGGAGCACCTGCGCGACGCGCCCTCGCGCGTGGAGGCCAAGCTGCTGCGCGCCTTCGCCGAGATCACCGGCATCCATGCCACGCCCGCGCACGCCCAGGCCATCTGCTGGAATGAAGCGCAGACGCAGGTGCCCGTGGGCACCGCCCACCTGTGGGACGCCAAGGCCCGCATCGGTATCGCGGGCGACTGGTGCACCGGCCACCGCGTGGAAGACGCCTTCCTCTCGGGCCTGTCGCTCGCGCTGGACGTGCTCTGAGGCAACGCCACAGGGAGATGAGAGAGACCGGCCGCTTCGCGCCCTCGCCCACCGGCCCGCTGCACGCGGGCTCGCTGGTGGCCGCGCTCGCGAGCTGGCTCGACGTGCGCGCACGCGGCCCGCAGGCGCGCTGGCTGGTGCGCATCGAGGACGCCGACACCGAGCGCTGCCTGCCCGGCATGGGCGAGCACATCCTCCAGCAGTTGGCCGAATGCGCCCTGCTGCCCGACGAGCCCCCTGTGTGGCAGACGCGGCGCACCGACCGCTACGAGGCCGCGCTGGAGCGGCTCAAGGCGCGCGGCCTGGCCTACCCCTGCGGCTGCTCGCGCAAGGACATCAACGAGGCGCTCGCCCGGCTCGGCCAGCGGCATGAGCGCCACGGCGAGCGCGTGTACCCCGGCACCTGCCGCGACGGGCTGCACGGCAAGCCCGCGCGCGCCTGGCGCTTCGCCACCGAGAAGTTCGAGGCCGACCTTCCGCCCACGCCCGGTGTGTCCTGGGAAGAAAAGGAAGAAGACGGCCACGACGCAGGCACCTGCGGCGAACTCTGCTTCACCGACCGCCGCCTCGGCCGCCAGTGCCAGAACGTGAGCCGCGAGGTCGGCGACTTCGTGCTGCGCCGCGCCGACGGCCCCTGGGCCTACCAGCTCGCGGTGGTGGTCGACGACGCCGAACAGGGCGTGACCGACGTGGTGCGCGGCGAGGACCTCACCGACAACACCGCGCGCCAGATCCTGCTGCAGCGCGCGCTGGGCTTTCCCACGCCTACCTACCTGCACACGCCGCTGGTGCGCGGCGCCGACGGCGACAAGCTCTCCAAGCAGAACGGCGCCACCTCCATCGACACCGGCTCGCCGGCGGCCGCGCTGGCGGCGCTCGATTCGGCGGCGCGGGTGCTGGGCCTGGGCCCCGCCACGGCCTCGGATTGCCCGGCGGCGCTGGCCGGCTGGGTGCCCGAATGGCGCGCTCTCTACAATTCGCGGCCGTGATGAATCTTTCCGATACCGTGTCCAACGAACTCCCGCCCGGCAATGACGAGGGCACCGACGACGGTGCCAGCGACGGCACCGGCAAGCCCCATCCGCTGCACCGCCGCCTCAAGAGCTTCGTCAAGCGCGGCGGCCGCACCACCGAAGGCCAAGCGCGCGCCTTCTCCGAGCTGGGGCCGCTTTACCTCGTGCCCTACAAGCCCGAGCCGCTCGACCTGACCGCCGCCTTCGGCCGCGCCGGCCCGACGGTGCTGGAAATCGGCTTCGGCATGGGCGAGGCCACCGCGCACATCGCGACGGTGCTGCCCGACACCAATTTTTTCTGCTGCGAGGTGCACGAGCCCGGCGTGGGCGCGCTGCTCAAGCGCATCGGCGAGCAATCCCTGTCAAATATCCGCATCTGCGCGCACGACGCGGTCGACGTGCTCGACCACATGCTGCAGCCCGGCACGCTGGCCGGCGTGCACGTGTTCTTCCCGGACCCGTGGCACAAGAAGCGCCACAACAAGCGCCGGCTGATCCAGCCCGGGTTCGTGACCAAGCTCGCGCAGCACCTGCGCCCCGGCGGCTACATCCACTGCGCCACCGACTGGCAGCCCTACGCCGAGCAGATGCTCGAAGTGCTGTCGGGCGAGCCGCTGCTGCGCAACACCGCCGAGGGCTATGCGCCCAAGCCCGAGTACCGCCCGCTGACCAAGTTCGAGAACCGCGGCATCAAGCTGGGCCACGGGGTGTGGGACCTGGTGTTCGAGCGGACCGCCTGAGCTGCCGGGTTGAGCCTGCCGTTGCGGCATGGCACGATCCCGCGGATGACCAGCAGCAGCAACAAGACCGACGCCGAGCAACTGCACCTGCGCGACCTCGCCCGGCTGCGCCGCGTTCGTGACCGCATCGACCGCGAATACGCGCAGCCGCTGGACGTCGAGGCTCTCGCCTTCGGCGTGCACATGTCGGCGGGCCACCTGAGCCGCCAGTTCAAGCTCGCGTACGGCGAGGCTCCCTACTCCTATTTGATGACCCGGCGCATCGAGCGCGCGATGGCGCTGCTGCGCCGGGGCGACCTCAGCGTCACCGAGGTCTGCTTCGAGGTCGGCTGCTCGTCGCTGGGCACCTTCAGCACCCGCTTCACCGAGCTGGTGGGCATGTCGCCCAGCGCCTACAAGCGCGATGCCGCGCAGCAGACCGAGGGCATGCCGTCCTGCGTGGCGAAGCAGGTCACGCGACCGATCAGGAATCGAGAAGCGCCGGCCGCACAGTCGCACCTAGACTGAGCGCTCCTCAAAACAACCGACCGGAGCGATCACGATGAACATCAGCATCCACGCGAGTTTCCTGCCGCACAACGACCCCGAGGCGTCGCTCGCCTTCTACCGCGACCTGCTCGGCTTCGAGGTCCGCAACGACGTGGGATACGGCGGCATGCGCTGGATCACCGTCGGCCCCAAGGGCCAGCCCGCAGTCTCCATCGTGCTCGCGCCGCCGGCAGCCTACCCCGGCATCACCGACGAGGAGCGCCGCACCATCGCCGAGATGATGGCCAAGGGCACCTACGCCGCCATCCTGCTGGCCACGCCCGATCTCGAAGGCACCTTCGCGAAGCTGCAGGCCAGCGACACCGAGATCGTCCAGGAGCCGACCGACCAGCCCTACGGCGTGCGCGACTGCGCGGTGCGCGACCCCGCGGGCAGCCTGATCCGCATCCAGCAGCAGGGCTGAGGCGCAGAGGCGAACCGATGAGCACGAAGGCCGCGAAGAAAACGTCCCCCAAAAAGACCGCGAAAACGACCACGAAAGCGGCACCGTCCACGCAGCACGCCGCAGACAGCCACGACATGATCCGCGTGCACGGCGCGCGCGAGAACAACCTGAAGGACATCAGCATCGAGATACCGAAGCGCAGGCTGACGGTGTTCACCGGCGTCTCGGGTTCGGGCAAGAGCTCGCTGGTGTTCGGCACCATCGCGGCCGAGTCGCAGCGGCTCATCAACGAGACCTACAGCGCCTTCGTGCAGGGCTTCATGCCCACGCTGGCGCGGCCGGAGGTCGACGTGCTCGACGGGCTGACCACCGCGATCATCGTCGACCAGCAGCGCCTGGGCGCCGACCCGCGCTCCACCGTGGGCACGGTCACCGACGCCAACGCGATGCTGCGCATTCTCTTCAGCCGCCTGGGCAA
This sequence comes from Variovorax sp. V15, assembly GCF_041154425.1. NCBI lineage: Bacteria > Pseudomonadati > Pseudomonadota > Betaproteobacteria > Burkholderiales > Comamonadaceae > Variovorax > Variovorax sp. V15. Next base: position 2,763,192 of record NZ_AP028659.1, on the reverse strand, counting down.
GCCGCACATCGGGCCGCCGGGCGCCTTCGCCTTCAACGTGCCTTCGGTCAGCGCGGCTGGCGCCATCACCGTGGAGCGCGGCTCGAAGACGAAGACGGTGAAGGAGACCTTCAACCGCATCGGCGGCATGTGCCCGCGCTGCGAGGGGCGCGGCGCAGTCACCGACTTCGACCTTGCCGAGCTCTACGACGATGGCAAGTCGCTCAACGAAGGCGCGCTCAAGATTCCCGGCTACAGCATGGAAGGCTGGTACGGGCGCATCTTCCGGGGCTGCGGCTTCTTCGACGCCGACAAGCCGATCCGCAGGTTCACGAAGAACGAGCTGCACGACCTGCTCTACAAGGAGCCCACCAGGATCAAGGTGGACGGCGTCAACCTCACCTTCGCGGGGCTGATCCCGACGATCCAGAAGTCGTTTCTCTCGAAGGACGTGGAGGCGATGCAGCCGCACGTGCGCGCCTTCGTGGAGCGCGTGGTGACCTTTTCCACCTGCCCCGAATGCGAGGGCACGCGGCTCGCCGCGCCGGCGCGCTCCTCGAAGATCAAGGGCGTCAACATCGCCGACGCCTGCGCGATGCAGATCAGCGATCTCGCCGCGTGGGTGCGCGGCCTGAAGGAGCCCTCGGTGGCGCCGCTGCTGGAGGCGCTGTCGGCCAGCCTCGATTCCTTCGTGGAGATCGGCCTGGGCTACCTCTCGCTCGACCGCCCCTCGGGCACGCTGTCGGGCGGCGAGGCGCAGCGCACGAAGATGATCCGCCACCTCGGCTCCTCGCTCACCGACGTGACCTACGTGTTCGACGAGCCCACCACCGGCCTGCATCCGCACGACATACAGCGCATGAACGAGCTGCTGCTGCGGCTGCGCGACAAGGGCAACACGGTGCTGGTGGTCGAGCACAAGCCGGAGGTCATCGCCATCGCCGACCACGTCGTCGACCTCGGGCCGGGCGCGGGCTCGGCCGGCGGCAGCGTGTGCTTCGAGGGCAGCGTCGAGGGGCTGCGCGGCAGCGGCACGGTCACGGGCCGGCACCTGGACGACCGCGCGACGCTGAAGAAGAAGGTTCGCGAGCCGACCGGCAAGCTCGAGATACGCGGCGCGGCCACGCACAACCTGCGCAAGGTGAACGTCGACATTCCGCTCGGCGTACTCGCTGTGGTCACCGGCGTGGCAGGCTCCGGCAAGAGCTCGCTGGTGCATGGCTCGATCCCGGCCGGCGCGGGCGTGGTGAGCATCGACCAGAGTGCGATCCGCGGCTCGCGGCGCAGCAACCCGGCCACCTACACCGGGCTGCTCGACCCGATCCGCAACGCCTTCGCCAAGGCCAACGGCGTGAAGCCGGCGCTCTTCAGCGCCAATTCCGAAGGCGCCTGCCCCACCTGCAACGGCGCGGGCGTGATCTACACCGACCTCGCAATGATGGCCGGCGTGGCCACCCCCTGCGAGGAGTGCGGCGGCAAGCGATTCCAGGCCTCGGTGCTGGAGTACCGCTTCGGCGGGCGCGACATCGCCGAGGTGCTGGCGATGCCGGTGGACGAGGCCCTCGCCTTCTTCGGCGAAGGCAAGGCGCGCACGCCGGCCGCGCAGGCCATCCTGCAGCGGCTGGCCGACGTGGGGCTAGGCTACCTGCGGCTCGGGCAGCCGCTCACCACGCTCTCGGGCGGCGAGCGGCAGCGGCTGAAGCTGGCCACGCAGATGGCCGAGAAGGGCGACATCTACGTGCTCGACGAGCCCACCGCCGGCCTGCACCTGGCCGACGTGGCGCAGCTGCTGGGCCTGCTCGACAGGCTGGTGGATTCGGGCAAGTCGGTCATCGTGGTCGAGCACCACCAGGCCGTGATGGCGCATGCCGACTGGCTCATCGACCTCGGCCCCGGCGCGGGACACGAGGGCGGGCGGGTCGTGTTCGAGGGCACGCCCGCGGACCTCGTCGCCAGGCGCGCCACGCTCACCGGCAAGCACCTCGCCAGCTACGTCAAGGGAGGCTGATCCAAAACCCTCCTCCTCGTCAGCCCGCCTTCCACCCTGGCCCCGATATTGCTACACTTTTTTACTAATGTGAAAGAAGGTGTCCAATGAACACGTCACGCAGGGAATGGTTGGGCAAGGCAGGCGCGCTGATGCTGGGTAGCGGCATTGGCATGGTCCATCCCGTCATGGCGCAGACGGCGCGGACGGGGGCGGCGGCAGCCGGGGCACGCGTCGTGCTGCTGGGGCAGTCGGTGCCGCTGACGGGCAGCGCCTCCGAGATCGGCAATGCCTTCGCCGCCGGCAGCCGCCTCGCGGTGAGCGCCTTCAACGACCGCAACGCGGCCAGCGGCCTGCAGCTCAAGCTGCTGCAGCTCGACGACGGCTACGACGCGGCGCGCGCGGCAGCCAACGCGCGCACCCTTCTGACCAACGACAAGGCCGACATGCTCTTCGGCTTCGTCGGCACGGCCAGCAGCGAGGCCGGCGCCAACGTCGCCACGCAGCAGGGCAGCCTGCTGTTCGCGCCATTCGCGGCTTCCGACACGCTGCGCGGCGCGGAGCACCAGAACGTGTTCCATGTACGCCCCGGCATGATCGACGAGGCCCTGAAGATCGTGAAGCAATGCGCCACCGTCGGGCAGACGCGCGTGGCGCTGGTGGGCGACGACGACGCCATGGGCCGCGCAGGCCTGGCGGCCGTGGAGCAGGCCATCAGTGAACTCAAGCTCACGCCGCTGGTCGCGACCGCGCTGGTGCCCGCCAACGGCGACAAGCTCGACGCGGCGCTGAAGGAAGTGCAGAAGCAGTCGCCGCAGGCCATCGTGCTGGTGTCGCTCTCGGGCACCACGGCCAACGCCATCCGCAAGCTGCGCAAGAGCGGCTACGCGGGCAGCTTCATGGCCTTCTCCATCGTCGGCATCGACCCGCTCTACGCCGCGCTCGGCAAGGACATTGGCGGCATCGTGATCTCGCAGGTGGTGCCCTCGCCGCGGCCCTCGGCCATTCCGATCGTCAAGGAGTACCTCGCGGCCGTCGACAACTCCGACCAGACCGCCTCGTACGAGGGCCTGGAAGGCTTCATCGCGGCCAAGGCCGCCGGCGAGGCGGTGAAGCGAGCCGGCCGGGGCTTCAACACGGCCGCCCTCATGCGCGTGATGTCGGGCATGACCGACTACGACGTCGGTGGCTTTCGCATCAACCTGCGCCCGGGCCTGCGCGACAGCGTGCGCAACATCGACCTGATCAGCATCTCGGCCGACGGCCGGGTGCTGAGGTAGCCGGCCGCCTGCCCTCCTAGCCGGTGCTCACGAGCGCGCGCAGCGCGTCGAGCGAACGCAGTTCGATGCGCCCGTAGCCCAGCGAGAGCACACCCTCGGACGCCAGCGCGTTGAGCTCCTTCGACAGGGTCTGGCGCGTCACGCCGAGCATCATGGCCAGTGCCTCCTGCGGCAGCTGCAGCTCGTGGCGCAGCTGCACCGACTGCGTGGCATCGCCGCGCGCAAGCACCAGCAGCCGGTGCGCCACGCGGGCACGCAGGCTGCGCAGCGTGGCATCCTCCGCGAGGCCGTAGAGCATGCGCACGCGCGCCGCCAGCATCGCGGCGATGGCATTGGAGAACACCACGTCGCGCATCAGCACCGCGAAGGCCGCGGGCGGCACCACCAGCAGGTCGAGCGCCTCCAGCGCGGTGGCGTCGTGGGTGCGCGGCGAGCCGTCGATCAGCGTGATCTCGCCGAACCAGTTGCCCGGCTCCAGCACCGCGAGGATGGCCTCGCGCCCGTCCTGGCGCAGCGACGAGACCTTGATGGTGCCCGCCACCAGCCCGTAGAAGCCGCCATCCGTGGCGTGGACGGGATCGCCCTGGCGGAACACCATCGCGCCGCGCCGCACATGATGCAGTTCGGCCGCGCCCACCAGCGCCTCGCGCTGCGCGCGCGGCATGCTCAGGAACCACGGGTTGCCTTCCAGCGCGGCGCGGTGGGCGGCGGAAAGGCGCGGTTTCGCAGAAGCAGCCATGACTGGGGAATGACGGTGGAACGGGGGTTTACCAGAACCCCGCATTGTCAAATTCTTGACAGTTCATGGTCAAGCGCAGGCATACAGTGACCAGCTCCCCACAGGACACAAGAACGGAGACTCCGGCGATGAACGCACGCGCAAGTTTCAAGAGCATGCAGGAAAGCACGCGCGAAGACTGGCAGCTGATCGGTGGCGAATTCATGCAGTTCGCGGGCGGCCTGCCCGCACGCGTGATCAGGCACCTGCAGATCCTCGAAGGCGACTACGGCGGCTTCCCGGTCGACCGCTACACCCACTCGCTGCAGACCGCCACCCGCGCGCTGCGCGACGGCCGCGACGAGGAATACGTGGTGTGCGCGCTGCTGCACGACATCGGCGACACGCTCGGCAGCTTCAACCACCCCGACATCGCCGCGGCCATCCTCAAGCCCTTCGTGAGCGAGGCCAACCACTGGATGGTGCAGAACCACGGCATCTTCCAGGGCCACTATTTCTTCCACCACATCGGCCTGGACCGCGACATGCGCGACAACTTCAAGGGCCATCCGCACTACGAGCGCACGGCCGAGTTCTGCGCGCTCTACGACAACCCCGCCTTCGACCCCAGGGCCGAGACGCTGCCCATCAGCGAGTTCGAACCCATGCTGCGCCGCGTGATGGCGCAGCCGAAGCAGAGCATCTACAAATCGGCGCTGCAGCCTGCTGCAGAGGCCGCCTGAAGCCCGACAGCCGAACGCAGAAGGAAGACAAAAGCTACGCAGAAGTCGCAGAGAAAACCAGAAACCATTTCCTGTTTTCCTTCTGCGACTTCTGCGTAACCTTCGCGACCTCTGCGTTCGGCTGCCCGCTTTCTCCTCCCTCAAAAGGACACCCCAACATGAACGCCTTCGCCCAACCCGAAATCCAGAAGCTGGTCTCCGCCGAGGAGTGGCAGCTTCGCGTCGACCTTGCCGCCTGCTACCGCCTCGTGGCGCTGCACGGCTGGAGCGACCTGGTCTTCACGCACATCAGCGCGCGCATTCCCGGCCCCGAACACCACTTCCTGATCAACCCCTACGGCCTGATGTTCGACGAGATCACCGCGTCGAGCCTGGTGAAGGTCGACCAGCAGTGCAACAAGGTCATCGACTCGCCCTACCCGGTGAACCCGGCGGGCTTCGTGATCCACAGCGCGGTGCATGCGGCGCGGGAAGACATCCAGTGCGTGCTGCACACCCACACCCGCGCCGGCATCGCGGTGAGCGCGCAGAAGAACGGCGTGCTGCCCATCAGCCAGCAGTCGACCTTCGTGCTGGCCTCTCTGGCCTATCACGACTACGAGGGCGTGGCCTTCCGCGACGACGAGAAGCCGCGCCTGCAGGCCGACATGGGCAGCGCCAACTTCCTCATGCTGCGCAACCACGGCCTGCTGACCTGCGGCAAGACCATTGCCGACGCCTTTCTTTCGATGTACACCTTCGAGGCCACCTGCCAGATCCAGATCGCGGCGCAATCGGGCGGCGGTGAACTCACGCACGTGGACCCGCGCATCGTGGAAGGCGTGGGCCAGGCCATGAAGGTGCAGACCGGCGGCCTGGGCGGGCAGTTCGTCTGGCCGTCGCTGATCCGCAAGCTCGACCGCATCGACGACAGCTACAAGCAATAAGAGCTTCGTCGCTCCCGGTTTCCACGGCTGCCAGCGCCTGCGCGACAGGTGCCGGCGGCCATTTTTTTGTTCATCGCTCGCACCACGACAACTACAAGAAAAGCAAGAGCCAACGAGGAGACAAACCCCATGGACAGTACCGTCATCGTCACCCGCTTCCTGTTCGGCGCGCTCGCGCTGGTCATGTTCGGGCTCGGCCTCTCGCTTTCGCCCGCCGACTTCAAGCGGCTCTTCAAGCACCCAAAGGCCGTTGCCATAGCGCTCGCGCTGCAGGTGATCGGCCTGCCGCTGGCCTGCTACGCGATCATCGTGGGCTTCGGCCTGCCGCCGGTGTTCGCGGTCGGGCTGATGCTGCTGGCGGCCTCGCCGGGCGGCATCTCGGCCAACCTGTTCTCGCACCTGTTCGGCGGCAACGTGGCGATGAACATCTCGCTCACGGCCGTGAACACGCTGCTTTCCATCGTCACGCTGCCGCTCATCGCGAACTGGGCCATCGGCCATTTCGCGCAGGGCGGCCAGGTGGTGCCGCTGCAGACGCGCAAGCTGGTGGAAGTCATCGCCATCGTGCTGGTACCGGTGGCGCTCGGCATGTTCGTCGCCTCGCGCCGGCCCGGCTTCGCCGCGCGCATGGAAAAGCCCACCAAGATCTTCAGCGGCGTGGTGCTGGCGGTGGTGACGGTGCTGGCCATCGCCAACGAGTGGAAGACCATCACGACCACCTTCGCGCAGATCGGCGTGCCGGTGCTGCTGTTCAACCTGCTGAGCCTGCTGGCGGGCTACTACCTCAGCCGCGCCGCCGGGCTCGACAAGCCGCTGGCCACCGCCATCAGCTACGAGATCGGCATCCACAACTCCACGCTGGCGATCTTCATCGCGGTGAGCGTGCTGGGCAGCTTCCAGCTGGCGCTGCCGGCGGCCATCTACTCGGTGGTGATGTACATCACCGCCCCGCTCTTCGGATGGCTGCTGCTGCGCCGCCCGGCGCCGGCCACCGCGCCTGCGCGATGATCGGCGCATGGAACTCCGGCAACTGCGCTACTTCGTCAAGGTCTGCGAGCTTTGCAGCATGGGCCGCGCCGCGGTCGAACTGGGCGTCGTCACCTCGGCGCTGAGCCAGCAGATCAGCCGGCTCGAGGGCGAGCTGGCCACCCGGCTGCTGAGGCGCAGCTCCAGCGGCGTGGTGCCCACCGACGCGGGCGTGGCCTTCCTGCACCAGGCCCAGCTGGTGCTTCGCCATGCCGACGACGCGGTGCTCGCGGCGCAGCAGGCGCGGCTGTCGGGCCACGTGAGCGTGGGCCTCGCCCCCACCACCGCCACGGTGCTCGGCGTGCCGCTGATGCGAGCCATGCGAGAGCGCTACCCCGACGTACGCCTGCACATGGTCGAAGCGCTCTCGGGCCATCTCACCAGCATGCTGCAGGCCAGGCAGCTCGACCTTGCCGTGCTGTTCCAGACCGACACGCCACGGCGCTGGAGCGTGGCGCCGCTCCTGGCCGAGAAGCTCTTCGTCATCGCATCGCCCGCGCTGGCGCAGCGCCCGACCGGGGCCCGCGTGCGGCTCGCGCAGCTGGCCGGGCTGCCGCTGATCCTGCCCAGCGGCAGCCACGGCCTGCGCGCCACGCTGATGGCCGCCTTCGCGCGGGCACGCATTGCGCCGAACATCGTGGCCGAGGTCGACGGTCTCGCGCTGCTGATGGACGCGGTGCGCGCCGGCCACGGCGCCACCATCCAGCCCGGCGCGGCCACCGCGCGGCACGACCGTGACGACCTTCAGCTCACCCAGATCGCCGACGCCCACGTGGGCCGCCGCAACCTGCTCGTGAGCCTGTCGGACGACGAACTCTCCCCCGCCGCGCTGGCCACCCGCGTGGTAGTGGCCGACACGGCACGCGCACTGGTGCGCGAGGGCCGCTGGGCCGGCGCCAGTCTTCTCGAAACGTGAACACCCGTTGCCCGATCCGGCCTTTCGCGTGAAGGCCTGCGTGCCTAGAGTCTCCCGGTTCCCACGGAGACCCACGATTGACGGATGTTCTTGTTGTTGGCGGCGGCAACGCCGCGCTGTGCGCCGCGCTCATGGCACGCGAGGCTGGCGCATCGGTGCTGCTGCTCGAAGCCTCGCCCAAGGCCTGGCGCGGCGGCAATTCGCAGCACACGCGCAACCTGCGCTGCATGCACGATGCGCCGCAGGACGTGCTGGTCGATGCCTACCCTGAAGAGGAGTACTGGCAGGACCTGCTGAAGGTGACCGGCGGCCTCACCGACGAGCGCCTCGCGCGCCTGGTGATCCGCGCCTCGTCGAACTGCCGCGACTGGATGCGCAGCCACGGCGTGCACTTCCAGCCGCCGCTGTCGGGCGCGCTGCACGTGGCGCGCACCAACGCCTTCTTCATGGGTGGCGGCAAGGCGCTGGTGAACGCCTATTTCCGCAGCGCCGAAAGGCTCGGCGTGCGCATCCGCTACGACACGCCCGTGGCCTCGGTGGAGCTCGACGGCGACCGCTTCGTGGCCGTGCGCACCGAAGCCGGCGAACGCATCGAAGCGAAGAGCTGCGTGCTGGCAGCCGGCGGCTTCGAATCGAACCGCGAATGGCTGCGCGAAGCGTGGGGGCAGAACGAGCGCGGCGAGTGGCCGGCCGACAACTTCCTGATCCGCGGCACGCGCTTCAACCAGGGCGTGCTGCTCAGGCACATGATCGAGGCGGGCGCCGACAGCATCGGCGATCCGTCGCAAGGCCACATGGTGGCCATCGACGCGCGCGCGCCGCTGTACGACGGCGGCATCTGCACGCGCATCGACTGCGTGTCGCTGGGCGTGGTGGTCAACCGCGAAGCCAGGCGCTTCTACGACGAGGGCGAGGACTTCTGGCCCAAGCGCTACGCCATCTGGGGCCGGCTGGTGGCGCAGCAGCCTGGGCAGATCGCGTGGTCGGTCATCGACCAGAAGGCGGTCGGGCGCTTCATGCCGCCGGTGTTTCCCGGCACGCAGGCCGCCACGCTCGGCGAGCTGGCGCGCAGGATCGGCCTGGACGAAACCACCTTCGTGCGCACCGTGGAGGACTACAACGCCGCCTGCCGCGTCGGCCGCTTCGACCACACGGCACTGGACGACTGCCACACCGAAGGCCTGGCCCCAGCCAAGACGCATTGGGCGCGCCCTATCGACACGGCGCCCTTCCATGCCTATCCGCTGCGACCCGGCATCACCTTCACCTACCTGGGCCTGAAGGTGGACGAAACCGCGGCTGTCCGCTTCGGCGGCAGGCCCAGCCCCAACCTCTTCGTGGCCGGCGAGATGATGGCCGGCAACGTGCTCGGCAAAGGCTACACGGCGGGCGTCGGCATGAGCATCGGAACGGCCTTCGGCCGCATCGCGGGCACGCAGGCGGCGAAAGCCGCGCGGGCCTCCACGAAGAACGACAAGGAGGCCGCGCTTGCAGCAGCTCACTGACCTCGTCGCGCGCGCACGGGCCGATGCCGAGGGCACGCCCGCGCAGAGTGTGATTCCCATCGCGCCCGCGCTGCCGCTGACCGCCGGTGAAGGCGAAGTCGCGCGCATCCTGCAGATCTGCAACGCCTGCCGCTATTGCGAAGGCTTCTGCGCCGTGTTCCCGGCCATGACGCGCCGGCTCGACTTCGGCAACAAGGCCGACACGCACTACCTCGCCAACCTCTGCCACAACTGCGGCGCCTGCCTGCATGCCTGCCAGTACGCGCCACCGCACGAGTTCGCGGTGAACGTGCCGCGGGCCATGGCGCAGGTCCGCATGCAAACGTACAGCGACTACGCATGGCCGCGCGCCATGGGCATGCTGTACCGCAGGGCGGGCCTCACGGTAGCGCTCGCGCTGGCTGGCGGGCTGGCGCTCTTCCTGGTGCTGGCGGTGGCGCTCTCGGGCTCGCTGCTGCACGAGCCGATGGCGGGCAACTTCTACGCGATCTTTCCGCACAACCTGCTCGCGCTGGTGTTCGGCGCGGTGTTCCTCTTCGTGATGCTCGCGCTGGCCATGGGCGTGCGGCGCTTCTGGCACGAGGTGTCGCCGGCGAACGACTCGCAGAACGCGCCCGACCTGCCCGGCGTGCGCGGCCCCGCCGGCGCCGAAGCAGCGCGCGACGCGCTACGCCTGAAGTACCTCGACGGCGGCCACGGCGAAGGTTGCAACAACGAGAGCGACCGCTTCACCCTGTGGCGCAGGCGCTTCCATCACTTCACCTTCTACGGCTTCATGCTGTGCTTCGCATCGACCTGCGTGGCGACGCTCTATCACTACCTGCTCGGCCTGCATGCGCCCTATGCGCTCACCAGCCTGCCGGTGCTGCTGGGCACGGCCGGCGGCATCGGCCTGCTGATCGGGCCGGCCGGCCTGCTGTGGCTGAACCTGCGGCGCGACCCGGCGCATGGCGACACCGCGCAGCGCCCGATGGACCGGGGCTTCATCGCCCTGCTGCTGCTCACCAGCCTCACCGGCCTCGCGCTGCTGGCCTGGCGCGACACCCGCTTCATGGCGCTGCTGCTGGCGGTGCACCTGGGCGTGGTGATGGCGCTGTTCCTCACGCTGCCCTACGGCAAGTTCGCGCACGGCGTCTTCCGCTGCGCCGCCCTGCTGAAGTTCGCCATCGAGAAACGCCTGCCCGGCCGCCTGCGCCTGGGCGCCGACTGAACACCCACCCGCGAAGGAAAAGACCCATGACACAACAACCCGGCGTGCTCCGGATTCCATCGATGAAGGAGCGCTGCTCCGAAGCCGAATGGCAGGCCCGCGTCGACCTCGCCGCCTGCTACCGGCTGGTGGACCTCTACGGCATGTCCGACATGATGGCCAACCACATCTCCTCGCATGTGCCGGGCGAGAAAGGCGCCTTCCTCATCAACCCCTACGGGATGATGTACGAGGAGATCACCGCCTCCTGTCTCATCAAGGTCGACCAGGACGGCAACATCCTGTCGAAGCCCGACTTCGGCGAACTGGACTACGGCATCAACAAGGCCGGCTACGTGATCCACAGCGCGGTGCACGCCGCGCGGCCCGACGTGGCCTGCGTGATCCACACGCACAGCTGGGCGTCGATGGCGGTCTCGTCGCTCGAATGCGGCCTGCTGCCGCTCACGCAGACCGCCATGCGCTTCCTGAAGATCGGCTACCACGACTACCAGGGCGTGGTGCTGAACACCGAGGAGCAGGCCTCGCTGCTGGCCGACCTGGGCGAGAGCGAGGCCGTGATCTTCCGCAACCACGGCGCGCTGGTGGTGGGCCGCAGCGTGGGCGAGGCCTTCAACTGGATGCACCGGCTGGAGCTGGCCTGCCGCGCGCAGATCGGCGCGATGTCGTGCAACACGCCGCTGAAGGCGGTGCCGCATCACATCCTGGAAGAGACCTGGAACAACTATCAGCCCGGCACGCGCCGGCCCTACGGGCTCATGGAATGGCCTGCGCTGCTGCGCAAGCTCGACCGCATGGACCCGGGCTTCCGCGACTGAGCCGCCACCGCTTCGCCCACTCCCACGAGGACACACAAGAATGACACGAGACAAGCCCCTTTCCTTCCTTTCCCGCAGGGCCGCCTTCGGCGCCGCCGCGCTGCTGTGCGCCGGCATCGGCATGCAGGCCGCCGCGCAATCGCCCTACCCCAGCAAGCCCGTGCGCGTGGTCGTCGCCTTCACGGCCGGCGGCACCACCGACATCCTCGCGCGCGCCGTGACGCAGCAGCTCTCCGAAAAGCTCGGCCAGCCTTTCGTCATCGACAACAAGCCCGGTGGCGGCGGCAACATCGGCACCGAGTTCGTGGTGCGCGCGCCTGCCGACGGCTACACGCTGATCGTCAATTCGGTCGGCCCGATGGCCGTCAACCAGACGCTCTACAAGAACCTGCCCTACGACCCGCTCGCCGACCTCGTGCCGGTGGTGCAGATCGCCGACGTGCCCAACGTGCTGGTGGTCAACCCGGCGGTGCCCGCCAGGACGCTGGAGGAATTCATCGCCTACGCCAAGGCCAACCCGGGCAAGCTCAACTACGGCTCGACCGGCATCGGCACCTCCTCTCACCTGTCGAGCTACATGCTCGGCAAGCGCGTGGGCGCCGACATGCTGCATGTGCCCTACAAGGGCGCGAACGCGCTCAACGACCTGCTGGCGGGCCGGGTGCAGTTCATGTTCGCAACCATTCCCTCCGTCATCTCGCACATCAAGGCGGGCAAGCTGCGCGCCATCGCGGTGAGCAGCCAGAAGCGCTCGCGCTCGCTGCCCGACGTGCCGACCGTGGCTGAGAAGGGCTTCGCCGATTTCTCCGCCGGCTCGTGGTTCGGCTTCTTCGCGCCCAAGGGCACACCGGCCCAGGTGCTCGCGCTGCTCAACAAGTCGGTGAACGACGCACTGCCGCCGCTGGAGGCGCAGATGATCCGCGAAGGCGCCGACCCGGTGGGCGGCACGCCCGAGCAGTTCGGCAAGTTCACGCGGCAGGAGTACGAGAAATGGAAGGCCATCGTGCGCGAATCGGGCGCGACCGCGGAATAGGCACCGGATGACGAACACCCCGCCACTGCGGATCCTGATGAGCCCGCAAGCCGCGGCGCAGACCGCACCCGGCCTGCAGGCCGCGCTCGACGGGTGCGCGCATCTGCTGGTGAGCCCCGGAGGCGATGCCGACGTCGCCTTCGTCTCGCGCGACGTCACCGGACTTTCGACCAAGCACGAGCTGCTGCCGCACACGCAGGCCTTTCACGACGCACTGCGCAATGCGCCATCGCTGCGCTGGGTGCATGCGCATTCGGCGGGCGCGGACCGGCCTGTGTACGGCGAGTTGCGAGCGCGCGGCGTGGAAGTAACGACCTCCTCCGGCGCCAACGCGAGCGTGGTGGTGCAGACCGCGCTGGCCGGCGTGCTGATGCTGGCGCGGCAGTTTCCGCAGCTGCTGGCCGCGCAGCGCGCGCATGCGTGGTCGCCACTCCTGGGCAGCGGCCTGCCACGCGATCTTGCGGGGCAGACGGCGGTCATCGTCGGCTGGGGGCCCATCGGGCAAGGGCTGGGCGCGCTGCTTGCGGCGCTGGGCCTGCGCATCGTGTGCGTGCGCGGCAGCGAGGCGCCGGCGGCCGCTCCCGCGCACGAGAGCCTGAGCTACGAGCGGCTGCACACGGTGCTGCCGCGCGCCGACTGGCTGCTGCTCGCATGCCCGCTGAGCGAGCGCACGCGCGGCCTCGTCGGCGCGGCGGCGCTCGCACGCATGCATGCCGGCGCGCGGCTGGTGAATGTGTCGCGCGGCGAGGTGGTCGACGAGCCGGCGCTGATCGATGCCTTGCGCGGCGGCGCGCTGGCTGGCGCGTATCTCGACGTGTTCGCGCACGAGCCCCTGTCGGCCGAATCGCCCTTGTGGGATTTGCCGAACGTCATCGTCACGCCCCACACCGCCGGCCATTCGGACGGCAACGAGGCGCGCGTGGCGGGCATCTTCCTCGACAACCTGCAGCGCTGGATGCGCGGCGAGCCGCTGCTCAACCGCGTGGCCTGAAACGGCCGCGATCTACTCCTCCCGGCATTCTGCCGAAGGAGAACCGACGCTCCCGCTCCTCTAGCCGACAGTGCCAAAACCCGCCAAGGAAGGGCGGCTACTGTTATCTGCAGAATAGGAGCCCATGCACGTCCGATTCCCGCGCCATCCGGCGCGCTCTCTCGCCCCCGCCTGCGCCCTCCTCTCCCTCGCGCTCCTCCTGCCCTCGGCATCGGCCGCCCCCGATGCGTCAACGGCTGCCACGCCGCAGCCACAACAACAGGGGCAACCGCAGCAAGACGCCGAAGCCCGCATCGAAGCCCTGATCTCCCGCATGACGGTGCAGGAGAAAGCCGGCCAGCTCAGCCTGTACGGCCCGGCGGACATCGACACGCCCAACAACCCGCAGGCCGGCTGGCGCAATGCGCAGCAGGAAACGGCAGACGTGCGCGCCGGCCGGCTCACGGGCCTGTTCAACAACGCGGGCCTCGAGGGCAAGCGGCGGCTGCAGCAGATCGCGATCAAGGAGTCGCGGCTGGGCATTCCGCTGATCTTCGGCGCCGACGTGATCCACGGCTTTCGCACGATGTTCCCGATGCCGCTGGCCGAGGCTTCGAGCTGGGAGCCCGCGCTGGCCGAGCGCACGGCGCGCGCGGCGGCGGTGGAGGCCACGGCCGACGGCTTCCGCTGGACCTTCGCGCCGATGGTCGACATCGCACGCGATGCGCGCTGGGGCCGCGGCCTCGAAGGCGTGGGCGAGGACGTCTTCCTCGCGAAGCAGTTCGCAGCCGCTCGGGTTCGAGGCTTCCAGGGCACGGATCTTTCCCGGCCCGACTCGATGCTGGCCACGCCCAAGCACTTCGCGGCCTACGGCGCGGCCGAGGGTGGCCTGGACTACAACGTGAGCGACATCTCCGAGCGCACGCTGCGCGAGGTGTACCTGCCGCCGTTCCGCGCGGCGCTGGACGCGGGCGCGCTGTCGGTAATGAGCGCCTTCAACGAGATCGGCGGCGTGCCCTCCACCGCCAACCCGGCGCTGCTCACGGGCGTGCTGCGCGACGAATGGAAATTCCGTGGCTTCGTGGTCTCCGACTACACGGCCGACGAGGAACTGGTGGAGCACGGCTACGCCGCCAATCCGCGCGAGGCCGCGAAGCAGGCCTTCATGGCGGGTACCGACGTGAGCATGCAGAGCGGCCTGTACATGCGCTACCTGCCCGACCTCGTGGCCTCGGGCGAGGTGCCGATGGCGCGCCTGGACGAGGCGGTGCGCCGCGTGCTGCGCGTGAAGCAGAAGCTGGGCCTGTTCGACGACCCGATGCGCGGGCTCGACGGGCTGCCCGCCGCGCAGCGCCCCGAGAACCCCGAATTCATCGCGCTGGCCCGCGAAAGCGCCCGCCGCTCCATCGTGATGCTGAAGAACGATCGCATGCTGCTGCCGCTGCCCAAGGCCGGCACGAAGATCGCGCTGATCGGCCCCTTCGCCGAAGGCACCATCGACCTGATGGGCGCCTGGAGCCTGTTCCCCGGGCAGTCGGCACCGGTGGGCATCGACCAGGGCCTGCGCAACGCGCTGGGCCCCAATTCGTCGGTGAACGTGGTGCGCGGCTCGGGCATCGAGTCGGCGCTGCCCGGCGGCATCGACGCGGCGGTGGCGGCCGCGCGCGATGCCGACGTGGTGCTGCTGGCCATCGGCGAGAGCCAGAAGATGTCGGGCGAGGCGCGCTCGCGCAGCGACATCGGCCTGCCGCAGGCGCAGCAGGACCTGGCCGAGGCGGTGGCCGCCACCGGCAAGCCGGTGGTCGTGCTGCTGAGCAACGGCCGCGCGATGGCGCTGAAGGGCGCGGTGCGCAATGCGCGCGCCATCCTCGTGACCTGGTTCCTCGGCGTGCAGACCGGCAACGCGATCGCCGATGTCGTGTTCGGCGACTTCAATCCCTCGGGCCGGCTGCCGGTGAGCTTTCCGCAGACGGCCGGGCAGGTGCCTTACTACTATGGCCACAAGCGCACCGGCCGCCCCTCGCCCGAGAGCGCGCCCGGCACGGCCTTCAAGACGCGGTACGTCGACGCGACGAACGAGGCGCTCTACCCCTTCGGCCACGGCATCGGCTTTTCACCGGTGCGCTACGACAGCGTCGAGCTGAGCAGCGAACGCATGCCGCTGGCCGGCACGCTGCGCGTGCGCGCGACCGTCACCAACACCGGCTCGCGCGACGCGGAGGAAGTGGTGCAGCTCTACATCGCCGAGCGCGCCGCCAGCGTGACGCGGCCGGTGCGCGAGCTCAAGGGCTTCCGCAAGCTGGCGATCGCGCCGGGCGCATCGGAAACGGTCGAGTTCACGCTCACGGCCGACGACCTGTCGTTCATCGGCCGCGACATGAAGCCGACCGTGGAGCCCGGCGAGTTCGACCTGTGGGTGGCGCCTTCGGCCGCGGGCGGCATCCGCAAGCGCTTCGTGCTCACGCGGGATTGAAACCCGCCTGCACCGCGCCCCTATTCGCCCATCTATTCGCCCATCGCGTGCGCGACCGGCGAACCCGATGGGTTCGCCGATGCCACGGGCGGTGCCACCTGCGACTCCATCACCTCGGTCGGATGGATGCCGTTGTTCGCGCGAATCGCCTCGGCCTGCACCTGGGCGCGATCGGCCCCCGACACGCTCGGCGCGGGCTGCGATTCGGCGACCTCGGTCGCATGGACTCCGTTGTTCGCACGCGCGGCCTCGTCGGCCACCGCATCGCGCGATTGCGTCGAGTGCGAGATCTGCGGATAGTCCGGATCGGCCCGCCCGCCCGCATGCGCGAGCGATGCCAGCACCAGCGCGGGCCCGGTGGCGATGCACAGGGCAATGGTTCGAACTCTCATGGCTGCCTCCTTGAGTGATGACGATGGGTTCACTCTAGGACGCGGCACTTATGTGCCGCTGAGGGTCTGCTTAGGGTGCCGTGAGAGTTCGCTTAGGTGTGCGTGAGCAGGCGTGGCGGCACGAGGCCCTATATTCGACCGCTTCCCATTCGAAAAACCATCCGTGGACACAATGAACGCCGAAGCCTCGCCGACTTGCATTCGCCGTGCCAGGCCGAACGACGCCAAGGGCATCGAGACCCTGTACGGCGAATTGGTAGGCAGCACGCATGTGCGCGTGCTGCCCGAGCGCATCGCCGAACTCGAGAACGACACGAAGACCGCGCTGCTCGTACTGGAGCACGAAGGTGCTCTGCATGCGACTGCGCTTCTGATCTTCTGCTCCGACGTGATGTATGGAGCCCAGCCGTTCGCCGTGGTCGAGAACATCGTCGTAAGCGCGGCGCTTCGCGGCAGGGGCCTGGGGACTGCGCTGCTGCAACGCATTGAAGGCGAATGCATTGCGCGTGACTGCTCCAAGATCATGCTGCTGAGCGCAATCGAGCGCAGCGAAGCGCACCGCTTCTTCGAGCGATGCGGCTTCTCGGGCTCGAGGAAGAAAGGTTTCGTCAAATACCGAAGAGAGTTCCGGACAACCTCGAATCCGGTTACCTCATCGGCGCAGTAGAGACATGAGGAGCGATCCCCGATGAAACGCTTCACTCTGACCGAAGTAGAACCGCCAGTACCCGAGGGCCTCAGCTGCCGTTTCTTTCTGGCCGATCGGGTACAGACCGATCGCCTGACAGTGCTCGTGGTCTCTTTCGAAGGCGAGTACCCGGACGGCAGTCTCGGCAATGGGCATGCCGCCTATATCGCCACCAGCACGCTACTCGGTCTCAAGGCCTTCGACGCCGACTGCGCGATCCTGGACTTTCGCGCCATGACCTACCGCTGGGGCAATTCGCTGCTCCAGGTCTTCCAGGACGTCGCACAGTTCCGCGATGCGGGCTGCGAACCGGGCGAACCGCCGTTTCCCGTGCTTGCCGTCACCTCGGAAAGATCCCGAGCGGCATTCCTGTCGCTCGTGACGCCCACCGGCCAGCCAGCGCCCGACTGGCATTTCGACGACATCGACGAGGCGGTTGCCCATGGCGTCCGAAAGGCAAGGGAATGGCTGGATTTCATTTGAGCGACTCAAAGGAGACACGCATGGTCGCCACAGCCATCCCTCTTGATCAGGTGCTGAACCTCGTCTCCGACACCCTCGTCAGCAACTACCGCTTCCACCCGGCAGGCTACGTGACAGCCACCTTCGGCGAGAAGAACGGCCCACTGGCCGCCCCTGTATTCAGCTACCGAGTGACGTCCGAAGAATCCGTCGAAATCATCGACTCCGACGGACGCATCGAGCGGTGGACCGGCATTCGCGTCGAAGGCGACCTGCTGCACGTCGAGCGCGATTGCCAGTACCAGACATTCACCATCAGGAAACCCGTGCCATGAAAGTCAAGCGACTGGTCGCCAACTTCGCAACCACCGATCCCGCACGTGCAGCCGTCTTCTACAAGGACGTGCTCGGCCTCGACCTGCTGATGGACCACGGCTGGATTCAGACTTACGGCTCTCAGGCCGGCATGACGGTGCAGCTGAGCTTCGCCTCGGAAGGCGGTTCGGGCACGCCGGTGCCGGAGCTGTCCATCGAGGTGGACGACGTGGACACGGCTTTCGAGCGCATGAAGGCCGCGGGCTTCGCCATCGAATACGGGCCGGTCGACGAGCCCTGGGGCGTGCGGCGCTTCTACGTGCGCGACCCGTTCGGCAAGCTGGTCAACATCCTCGCGCACACCTGACGGGACGAAACGAGGAAGCCCGGCCCGTCAATCGAGCCCGTGGAAGATGCTGTCGTCCGGGCCGATGTGCGAGGGCGGCGTCCATGCGGCGTCGCGCATCGAGCGGCTCACGAGCTTGTCCACGCCCAGCAGCGTGGCGAAGATGGCCATGCGCACCGGGATGCCGTTGTCGGTCTGGCGGAAGATGGCCAGGCGGGGATCGTTGTTGAGGTCGACGCTGAGATCGTGCGAGCCCGGGCGGCTGTCGCGCGGCAGCGGGTGCATTACCACCACGTCGGGCTTGCACGCCGATTCGACGAGCGCGCGGTTGATCTCGAAGGCGTTGTCGAAGCCTTCCAGCACTTCGTCGTGGGCGAAGCGCTCCTTCTGGATGCGCGTGGCGTAGATGATGTCCGCGCCGGCCAGCCCCTGCGCCGGGGTGGCGGCGATCTCGACCACATGGCCGTTGCGGCTCACCGCATCGACGATCCCGGCGGGCATGGCCAGCGACGGCGGCGAGATCAGCGTGAACTTCAGGCCCTTGTACAGCGCCAACAGCTTGATGAGCGAATGCACGGTGCGCCCGTACTTCAGGTCGCCGACCATCGCGATATGCGCGCCGTCGACCAGCTTGCCCAGGCGTGAGAACTCGCGCTGGATGGTGTACAGGTCGAGCAGTGCCTGGCTCGGATGTTCGCCCGGCCCGTCGCCACCGTTGATGACGGGCACGTTGGTGGCGCGCGCGAATTCCGCCACCGAGCCCTGCTCAGGGTGCCGAACGACGATCGCGTCGACGTAGCCGCTGATGACGCGGCTGGTGTCGTAGATCGACTCGCCCTTGGCCATCGACGAGAAGGTGAAGCCGGTGGTGTCGCACACCGAACCGCCCAGCCGGCAGAAAGCCGCGCCGAAGCTCACCCGGGTGCGCGTGCTGGCCTCGAAGAACAGGTTGGCCAGAACAGCCCCTTCGAGCACGCGGCTCACCTTGCGGCGGCGCGCGATGGGCTGCATCACGTCGGCCAACTGGAAGAGCTCGTCGATGGCGTCGCGGTTGAACTGGCTGACCGAGAGCAGGTGCAGCGAGCCCTCGACAGTCATCGACTTGCGTAGAGCGCCCTCATGTGCGCTTTGCGTATATTGGCCGCGCCGACCGTCCGAAGCCAGGATTTCGCTGACGAAGCGCCGCGCGACCTCGGGCATGGCCCTGAATTCGTTGGATTCGTCGGGCAGCAGCCAGGCGTCGAGTGCCCTTCTACGGCTGCCGATGCGCTCGGCGAAAGCGTCGCGCGTCATGTTGAGCTGACGCATCGCGTCGCGGAGGAGCACCTGTTGCGGCATGTTCATGAGCCGCAAATATATACTCATTGCGTATATTTTAGAAGCCCGAGGCGAAACATGCGCCCATGAAAAAAAGCGGGCCGATCGGCCCGCTCCTCGTCCTTGTCCATGCAGCCGCAGCAGCGGCCGATGTCGCCTGATTACAGGCCAGCCTGGCGCGTGAACGACACGCTGGGCTTCTTGTAGGCTTGCGGCACTTCGTCGCGATAGAACGCACGGCGATCGAGGCTGGCGAGCGGGTCGTGCGCCTTGGCAACGGCCTCGGCCTGCACGGTCGCACGGTTGGCGGTAGAGGTGAAGCTCTGTGCACCGGCGGCGGAGGCATCGCTGTATTCGTTGCCGGCACGGGCGGCGGCAGCGGCTTGCGGTGCGACTTCGGCACGGGTCACCGAGGAATTCACGACGTGCACGCCGTCATAGGTTTCTGCTTGTGCTCCGGCAGCAGCCAGGAGCGAGAGAGCAGCAGCGGCGAGGATCTTCGAGGCATTCATTTCAATCTCCTTCAGGGCAAACGGGTTGGTTGGTGAGGAGAAGTTTGATCCTGAATCGCCCCGGAAAACGCGTGCAAAAAAGAACCGCGGCGTTCACGGGATTGAAACAATGCGGGCCTTGAAAAAGCGTCTCGCCGATACGGTCCGACGCCTTCAGTGGCTGATCATCCAGGGCCTTCGCGACGGTGCCGACTTCGCGCCGTTGGGCGCGGTCATCGTTGCGCCGCGCTTCGACGAAGAGCCGCAGCAGCCGCACCCCGCGGGATGCCGCAGCCGCGCATAGTCGCGCGAACTCGTCGGCTCATGCCGGGCGCGCTCGTTGGTTTCCATCGCGCGGCGCGTGCCCGTGGCCATCAGCGCGAGCCGGGGCGCGGCCGACAGCACGCGAGGCGACGCGCTGCCGCAGTCGGGGCATGCGGCCGGCTCGTCGCGCAGGCCCGAGGGCCGCAGCGCCTCGAAGCCGCCGCAATGCCCGCAGGCGTAGTCGTAGGTGGGCATGGCGGGTCTTTCTTCAATGTTCAGCGCAGGTCTGGCGACAGCGGCATGTCGATGCTGCCATCGATGAACTTCACGGGACCGGCGGCGCTGGGGTTGATGTCGAAGTCGAAGATGCCGGTGGGCAGCCACAGCGTGGCGCACGAGTTGGGCACGTCGACCACGCCACTGATGTGCCCCTGCACCGGCGCGGTGCCGAGGATCGAGTAGGCCTGCGCGCCCGAGTAGCCGAACTTCTTCAGGTACTCGATGGCGTTCAGGCAGGCCTGGCGGTAGGCCACGTTCACGTCGAGGTAATGCTGCTTGCCGCTCTCGTCGACCGAGATGCCCTCGAAGATCAGGTAGTCGTTGTACTGCGGCGTGATGGGGCTGGGCTTGAAGATCGGGTTCCTGATGCCGTACTTGGCCATGCCGCCCTTGATGAGCGAGACCTTCATGTGCACCCAGCCGGCCATCTCGATGGCGCCGCAGAAGGTGATCTCGCCGTCGCCCTGGCTGAAATGCAGGTCGCCCACGCTCAGGCCGGCGCCGTCCACGTACACCGGAAAGAACACCTTGGAGCCGCGCGACAGGTCCTTGATGTCGCAGTTGCCGCCATGTTCGCGCGGCGGCACGGTGCGTGCGCCCTCGGCGGCGGCCTTCGCCCTCGCCTCACCGGTCATCTTGCCCATGTGGGCGGTGCCCGCGAAGGGCGGATTGGCCAGGCCGGGCACGCGCTCAGGGTCGGTGGCAATCAGCGCCTTCTCGCGCTCGTTCCACATGTCGAGCATCGGTTTGTCGGGCAGGCAGCCGATCAGGCCTGGGTGGATGAGACCTGCGAAGTTCACGCCCGGCACGTGGCGCGAGCTGGTGAACATGCCCTTGAAGTCCCAGATCGATTTCTGCGCTTCGGGGAAATGGTCGGTGAGGAAGCCGCCGCCATTCTTCTTCGAGAAGAAGCCGTTGAAGCCCCAGAGGCTGTCCTGCTTGGCGCCGATGTCCAGCAGGTCGACCACCAGCAGGTCGCCGGGCTCGGCACCCTTCACGCCCACGGGGCCCGAGAGGTAGTGCACCGTGCTCAGGTCGATGTCGCGCACGTCGTCGGCGCTGTCGTTGTTCTTGATGAAGCCGCCGGTCCAGTCGAAGGTCTCCAGGATGAAGTCGTCGCCCGGGTTGACCCAGCAGGCCATCGGGATGTCCGGATGCCAGCGGTTGTGGATCATCTCGTTCTCGGTGGGCGGCTTGGTCAGGTCGACCTTGATCAGCGTGTCCGTCATTTGCAGTGGCTCCTGGGGTTGTGGTTAAACAGAGAGGTAGGCTTTGATGCGGTCGACATCGGTCTTGTCGCGCGCCGTCTCGTGCACGAGGCGTCCGCCCTCGATCACGAAGAGCCGGTCGGCCACGTCCATCGCGAAGCTCAGCACCTGCTCGGACACCACGATGGTGATGCCGCGCAGCTTGCGGATCTCGTTGAGCGCCTTCGCGATGTCCTTGATGATCGAAGGCTGGATGCCTTCGGTGGGTTCGTCCAGCAGCAGCACCTTGGGGTCTGTGACGAGCGCGCGCGCAATGGCGAGCTGCTGCTGCTGGCCGCCCGAGAGGTTGCCGCCCTTGCGGCTCTTCATGTCCCACAGCACGGGGAAGAGCGCGTAGATTTCTTCCGGGATGCGCCGTGTCTTCGAGTTCTCCAGGCCGGTCTGGATGTTCTCCTCCACCGTCAGCGTCGGGAAGATCATCCGCCCCTGCGGCACGTAGGCGATTCCCTTGGCCACGCGGCGGAAGCTCTCGTCGCGCGACACGTCCTGCCCCGCCACCTCGATGCGCCCGCTCTTCAGCGGCAGCACGCCCATCAGGCTCTTGAACAGCGTGGTCTTGCCCATGCCGTTGCGGCCCATGATGGCGACGGTCTCGTTGGCATGGCCGTCGAACGAGATGCCGTGCAGCGCCTCGCTCTGGCCGTAGGCGACGTGCAGGTCCTCGACCTTCAGGTTGATGTTGCTCATGTCAGTGGCCCAGGTAGACGTCGATGACCTTCGGGTCGGCCTGCACCTTCTCCATCGGCCCTTCGGCGAGGATCTTTCCCTGGTGCATTACCGTGACCTTGTGCGCGATCTGCTTCACGAAGGCCATGTCGTGCTCGATGACGATCACCGCGCGGTTCTGGCAGATGCGCTTGAGCAGCTCCGCCGTGAGCTCGCGTTCGCGCGCGCTCATGCCGGCAATGGGCTCGTCGAGCATCAGCAGCTCGGGCTCCTGCATCAGCAGCATGCCGATTTCGAGCCACTGCTTCTGGCCGTGGCTCAGCAGGCCGGCCTCGGTGTCGAGCCTGTCGGCCAGGCCGATCTCGCCGGCCACCGCCTGCACCCTGGCCTTGACCTCGTCGTCGCACTTGAAGGCGAGCGCGCCGAACACCGAACGCCCCTTGGGAAACGACACCTCCAAGTTCTGGAACACGCTGAGGTTCTCGTAGATGGAAGGCGTCTGGAACTTGCGTCCGATGCCCAGCCGCACGCGCTTGTGCTCGGCCATCTTCGTGAGTTCGGTGTTCCTGAACTTGATGCTGCCGGCGCTGGCGCGCGTCTTGCCGCAGATCAGGTCGAGCAGCGTGGTCTTGCCCGCGCCGTTGGGGCCGATGATCACGCGCAGCTCGTTGCGGTCGATGTACAGCGTCAGGTCGTCGATGGCCTTAAAACCGTCGAAGGAGACGGTGAGGTCTTCCACTGCGAGCGCGAAGTCGGTATTGCTCATGAGGTTGCTCCGCGTGTGTTCAGGCGCGCTGGCTGCCGATGCCTTCGGGCAGCGCGGGCTCAACGGGCTGTGCTGCGGGCGTTGCCGATACGGCTGGTGCCGGCGGCTTGACGGCCGCGTCGCGCAATGCCTGCCGGCGCGACTTCCACCACGGGCGGATCTTTTCTTCCCACACGCCCGCGAGCCCCATCGGGAAGGCCATGGTCACGCCGATGAAGAGCGCCGCCATCAGGAACAGCCACAGGTCCGGAAAGCTCTCCGAGAACAGCGTCTTGCCCGCATTCACCAGCAGCGCGCCGTACACCGCCCCCACCAGGCTCATGCGGCCGCCGACCGCGCAGAAGATCACCATCTCGATGGACGGCACGATGCCCACGAAGCTCGGCGACATGAAGCCCACCTGCAGCGCGAACATCGCGCCGCCGATGCCCGAGAGCCCCGCGGCCAGGCAGAAGATGAAGACCTTGAAGTTCGACACGTCGTAGCCCGAGAAGCGCACGCGGTCTTCCTTGTCGCGCATGGCCAGCAGCAGCGTGCCGAGCTTGCTGGTCTGGATCCAGCGGCACAGCAGGATGCTGCCCACCAGCAGGGCCACGCAGACGTAGTAGAGGACGTACTTGGCGCCGTCGGTGCGCGTGTCCCAGCCCAGCAGGGTCTTCAGGTCGGTCATGCCGTTCACGCCGCCGGTGTAACCCTGCTGGCCGATGATGAGCACGGTGCAGATCAGCGCCACCGCCTGCGTGATGATCGCGAAGTACACCCCGCCCACGCGGCGCTTGAACATCGCGAAGCTGACGAGCCAGGCCAGCGCCATAGGTGCGAGCACCACCAGCGCGAGGCTCACCGGCAGGCTCTTGAACGGCAGCCACAGCGTGGGCAGCTCGGTGATCTGGTTCCAGTCCATGAAGTCCGGAATGCCCGGCGTGGTCTGGATCTTGGTGGAGACCGGGTCGGAAGCCTCCAGCTTGAGAAACATCGCCATCGCATACCCGCCGATGCCGAAGAACACGCCCTGCCCCAGGCTCAGCACGCCGCCGTAGCCCCACACCATGACGAGGCCCACGGCCACGAAGGCGTAGGTGAGGTACTTGCCCACGAGGTTGAGGCGGAAGATGTCGAGCGACAGCGGCAGAACCACCGCGAGCAGCAGCACCAGCAGCAGGAGGCTGCCCAGCTGGTAGCGCTGGATCGAGGCCTTGATGAAATTCATCGGAACGTTCTCCAGGAAGGAATCGGATTCAGCGGCGCACCTTGACTGCAAAAAGTCCTTGGGGGCGCAGCATCAGGATGAAGACGATCAGCGACAGCGTCAGCACCTTGGCCATCGACCCGGTCATGAAGAACTCCGAGACCGACTGCGTCTGCGCGATGCCGAAGGCCGAGACCACCGTGCCGAACAGGCTGGCCGCGCCGCCGAAGGTGACGACCAGGAAGGCGTCGACGATGTAGAGCGATCCCGAGGTCGGCCCGGTCGAGCCGATGGTGGTGAAGGCCGCGCCCGCCACGCCGGCAATGCCGCAGCCGATGGCGAAGGTGAGGCGGTCGGTCTTTTTCGTGTCGATGCCGGTGGCATTGGCCATGGTGCGGTTGGCGACGGTGGCGCGCACCCGCAGGCCCCAGCGGCTCTTGTGCAGCGCGACCAGCACGCCGCCCGTGACCAGCGCGGTGAGCGCGAGCACGAACAGGCCGTTGATCGGGATGTCCAGGCCTTCGTGCGGCGTCCACGAGCCCATGAGCCATTCGGGCAGCGTCGGGCTCACCTCCTTCGGCCCGATGAAGGTGCGGAAGATCTGCTGCAGCCCCAGGCTCACGCCCCAGGTGGCGAGCAGCGTGTCGAGCGGACGCTTGTAGAGGTGGCGGATCAACGCCCACTCCACGATCCATCCGGTGATGAAGGCGAAGACGAAAGCCAGCCCGATGGCGATCGGGAAGTAGTACGGCATGAACCCGGGCGCAAGGCTCTCGGCGACGCGCGCGGCCAGGTAGATCGAGTAGGCGCCGATGGTCATGAACTCGCCATGCGCCATGTTGATCACGCCCATCTGGCCGAAGATGATCGCGAGGCCCAGCCCCATCAGCAGCAGCACCGCGAAGAGGCTCAGCCCCGCGAAGCCCTGCATGAGGCCGATGTTCAGCATGTCCGACAAAGTCATGGCGGGAAATCCGGAAAGTTGGAGTTACCCCCTCTCCCGCTTGCGGAAGAGGGTTGGGGTGAGGGCCGGAGGCCTGCTTACTGGTAGCCCTTCGGGAACGGATCCGGCTTGATCAGTTCGGCCGACTCCGCCACCACCTTGAACGTCCCGTCCGGCTGCCCCTGCCCGATGCGCGCCTTGCTCCACAGATGGTGGTTGGCGTCGAGCTTCACGTAGCCCTCGGGCGCCGTCTTCAGCTCGATGCCCGGCGATGCGGCCACCACCTTGTCCACGTCGAAGCTGCCCGCCTTCTCCACCGCGGCCTTCCACAGCCAGGGGCCGAGGTAGCCGGCCTGGGTCACGTCGCCGATGACGGCGTCCTTGCCGTACTTGGCCTTGAAGGCTTCCACGAACTTCTTGTTGTTCGCGTTGTCCAGCGTCTGGAAGTACTTCATCGACGAGTAGAAGCCCGCGAAGTTCTCGCCGCCCACGCCGGTCATCTCGTCCTCGGTCACGGCCAGCGTCAGCAGGAACTGCTTGTCGCCGGTGATGCCCGCGGCCTTCAGCTGCTTGTAGAAGGCCACGTTGGAGCCGCCCACCACGGCCGCGAAGATGCAGTCGGGCTTGGCCACCTTGATCTTGTTGATCAGCGAGTTGAAGTTGGTGTGGCCCAGCGGGTAGTACTCCTCGCCCTTGACCGAGCCCTTCTGGAAGTTCTCGATGTGCTTGCGCGCGATCTTCATCGAGGTGCGCGGCCAGATGTAGTCGGAGCCCACCAGGAAGAAGGTCTTGGCCTTCTTCTCCTTCGCACCCCAGTCCAGGCCCCAGATGATCTGCTGCGTGGCTTCCTGGCCGGTGTAGATCACGTTCTTGCTCTGCTCCAGGCCTTCGTAGAAGGTGGGGTAGTACAGCAGGCCGTTCTCCTTCTCGAACACCGGAAGCACGGCCTTGCGCGAGGCGCTGGTCCAGCATCCGAACACGGCCGCGACCTTGTCGTTGACCAGCAGCTTCTTCGACTTCTCGGCGAAGGTGGGCCAGTCGGAGGCGCCGTCTTCCTTGATGACCTTGATCTTGCGGCCCAGGATGCCGCCCATAGCGTTGATCTGGTCGATGGCGAGCTGCTCGGCCTGGATGGAGCCGGTCTCCGAGATAGCCATGGTGCCGGTGGACGAATGCAACTGGCCCACTGTGACCTCGGTGTCCGTCACGGCGAGCTTCGTCGTGTTGACCTTGGCCGTGGGGAACTGGCCCTGGCCGAAGCTCAGGCCGCTCAGGCCCATCACGGGCAGCGCGGCGGCGCCCTGCAGCAGGCGGCGGCGGCGCAGTGCCATGGCATCGAGGGAAGGATCGGAATCACGCGACATCAGGAAACTCCAGGCAGGTTGTTGGAAAGGAGGGCCGCGCACCATCGAAGTGCATCGGACGGTGCCCCGAGCACCATGGCTGGAACTTTAGAAATCACCGGCGTATGCGCGAATACGTCATTCAACGTAGCGGCGGGTGCCCGCCCTGCCCGCAGACTCGCGAGCAAGACATCGGTGAAAAGGATCGGTGAAAAGGGCCGCAGGGAGCGCTTCTTGCTGTACCCGCGCCATGCCACTGCCGCCGCCGCGAGAACCCGCCATGCAATCCGTCTCCGGACAGAAGATCTTCCGCATCCGCCGCGACTACAACGCCTGGGTCGCGAACGAGACGCTGGAGGACTACGCGCTGCGCTACACGCCGCGCAGCTTCCGCAAATGGTCGGAGTTCCGCGTCGCCAACGCGGCCTTCGGCGCCACCTCCTTCCTGGCGCTGGAGGCCATCGGCGGCGCGATCGCGCTGAGCTACGGCTTCTCGAACGCGCTGTGGGCCATCCTCGTGGTCGGGCTCATCACCTTCCTCACGGGCCTGCCGATCTCGTACTACGCGGCGCGCCACGGCGTGGACATGGATCTGCTCACGCGCGGCGCGGGCTTCGGCTACCTGGGCTCCACGCTCACTTCGCTGATCTACGCTAGCTTCACCTTCATCTTCTTCGCGCTGGAGGCGGCCATCCTCGCGCTGGCGCTGCAGATGTACCTCGACTGGCCGCTGTGGCTGCTGTACATGGTGTCGTCGATCGTCATCATCCCGCTGGTGGCTCGGGGCATCACGCTCATTTCGGGGCTGCAGCTGTGGACGCAGCCGATCTGGATCGTGCTGTTCGTCTGCCCCTTCGTCGCGGTGCTGGTGAAGAAGCCCGAGCTCTACGCCGACTTCACCGGGCTGGTGGGCCGCACCTCCGACAGCAGCGGCTTCGACCCGCTGATGTTCGGCGCCGCCGCCACCGTGGCCTTCTCGCTGGTGGTGCAGATCGGCGAGCAGGTCGACTACCTGCGCTTCCTGCCCGAGAAGACCGCCGCCAACCGCGTGCGCTGGTGGACGGCGGTGCTGGTCTCGGGGCCGGGCTGGATCGTGCCGGGCATGCTGAAGATGATGGGCGGCGCCTTCCTCGCCTTCCTGGCGCTGCAGCACGAGATACCGGCCAACCACGCGGTCGAGCCCACGCAGATGTACCTCACGGGCTTCTCCTACGTGCTGCGCGATCCGGCCTGGGTGCTGGGCATCACGGTGCTGTTCGTGCTGGTGTCGCAGATGAAGATCAACCTGACGAACGCCTATGCAGGTTCGCTGGCATGGTCGAACTTCTTCGCGCGGCTCACGCACAGCCACCCGGGGCGCGTGGTGTGGCTGGTATTCAACGTGGCCATCGCGATACTGCTGATGGCGCTGGGCGTGTTCGCGGCGCTGGAGCACGTGCTGGGCTTCTACAGCAACATCGCCATCGCCTGGGTGGGCGCGCTGGTGGCCGACCTGGTCATCAACAAGCCGCTGGGCTGGAGCCCGCGCACCATCGAGTTCAAGCGCGCGCACCTGTACGACATCAACCCTGTGGGCCTGGTGTCGATGCTGGCGGCGGCGGCGCTGGCCATGCTGGCCTACTCCGGCACGCTGGGGCAATGGGCGAAGGCTTTTTCGCCCTTCATCGCGCTGGCCACCGCCATGGCGCTGTCGCCGCTGCTGGCCTGGCGCACGCGCGGGCGCTACTACCTCGCGCGCAACGACATCGAGCGCTGGAAGCCGGGCCAGGCCGTGAAGTGCTCGGTGTGCGACAACAGCTTCGAGTCGGAGGACATGGCGCACTGCCCTGCCTACAGCGCGCCGATCTGCTCGCTGTGCTGCACGCTCGAATCGCGCTGCCACGACCGCTGCAAGACAAACTCGCGAGCGGCCGAGCAGATGAGCGGCTGGCTGCAGGCGCTGCTGCCGCCGGCGCTCTCGGCACGCCTGAACTTCCGCGTGGCGCACTACCTGCTGGTGGCCGCGTCGCTCATCGCGCTGCTGGCGACCGTGGTGGGCGTGGTGTATGCGCAGGAAGCGCTGGCGGGCACCAGCGACCCGGTCATGGCCACGGCCTTCCTGAAGGTGTTCGCGCTGCTTTCCGTGGTGGCCGCGGTGGCCGCGTGGTGGGTGGTGCTGGGCAGCGAGAGCCGGCAGATGGCGCAGGAGGAATCGAACCGGCACAACAACCTGCTGGCGCTCGAGATCGAAGCCCACCGCCGCACCGACGCCGCCTTGCAGGCCGCCAAGGAAGCCGCCGAGGCCGCCAACCAGGCCAAGACCCGCTATGTGGCCGGCATGACGCACGAGCTGCGCACGCCGCTCAACAGCATCCTGGGCTACTCGCAGATCCTCCTGAAGGGCGACTCCGTGAAGCCGCCGCGCGAGGCGGTGCAGACCATACACCGCAGCGGCGAGCACATGCTGGGCCTGATCGACGGCCTGCTCGACCTGGCACGCATCGAGGCCGGCCGGCTGCAGCTGGAGCCCGCGCCGCTGGCGCTGCCGGCCTTCCTCGACCAGCTGGTGCACATGGTGCGCCCGCAGGCCGAGAACAAGGGCCTGGCCTTCGTCTACACGCACGCGGGCCGGCTGCCGCCGTGGGTGCATGCCGATGCGAAATGGCTGCGGCAGATCCTCATCAACCTGCTGACGAACGCGGTGCGTTTCACCGACAGCGGCACCGTCACGCTGCACGTGGACGCTCGGCGCGAGGTGCTGCGCTTCGACGTGGCCGACACGGGCATCGGCGTGGCGCCGCAGGACCACCAGCGCATCTTCCTGCCCTTCGAGCGCGGCGCTGCCGGCCGCCGGCGCGGCGAGCCGGGCACGGGGCTGGGCCTGACCATCACCGGCCTGCTCACTTCGCTGATGGGCGGCGAGCTCAAGCTTGCATCGACCTCGTCGCAGGGCAGCACCTTCAGCGTGCGCGTGTACCTGCGCGAGGTGGCCGACCCCGGCCCGCAGGCCGGCAAGGCGGGCGCCGTGCGCCAGCCCGTGTCGGGCTACATCGGCGAGCGCCGCACGCTGCTGGTGGTGGACGACCAGCCGGTGCAGCGGCAGATGCTCGCCGGCATGCTCGCGCCACTGGGCTTCGAGGTGCGCGAGGCCGCGAGCGGCACCGAGTGCCTCGACAGCCTGCGCGAGGAGCTGCCCTCGGCCATCCTGCTGGACCTGACGATGGACGACATGGACGGCTGGCAGACCGCCGCCTCGGTGCGCGCATCGGGCTTCGGCGAGATCCCGATCATCATCGTCTCGGCCAACATGTTCGAGAACCAGGCCGAGCGGCTGCGCGCGGCGGGCTGCCAGGCCTTCGTGGGCAAGCCGGTGATCGAGTCGGAGCTCATCGCCACGCTGGAGCGCCACCTGGGCCTCGAATGGCTGGCGGCCGGCGACGCATTGCCGGTCGCGCTCGACGACCTCGAAGCCCTGCCCCCTCGCCCCCGGCAGCTCGATCTTCCGGAAGACGACCGCGCAGAGCTCATGCGCCTCGCCCAGATGGGCCACGTGCGCGGCCTGCACACCGCGCTCGACCGGCTGGCCGCCGCCTCGCCCGCGGCGGCCGCCACATGCACTTGGCTGCGCGGCATGGTCGCGCGCTTCGAACTCGACAAACTCCGCAACGCACTGGCAGAAGATGCAGACACCCTCGCTCCCTGAATCGCCTTCGGCCGATCGCCCCGTGGTGCTGGTGGTGGACGACGCCCCCAGCAGCCTGGGCATGCTGTGCGACACGCTGGAGGCCAGCGGCTACACCGTGCTGGTCGCGGCCGACGGCGAGGCCGCGCTGCAGCGGCTCGAACTGGTCGTGCCAGACGCGATCCTGCTCGACGGCCTGATGCCCGGGCTCTCTGGCTTCGAGACCTGCAGGCGCATCAAGGCCAACCCGGCGCTCGCACACATCCCGGTGCTGTTCATGACGGGCCTGTCGGAGACTTCGCACGTGGTCGAAGGCTTCGAGTGCGGCGGCGTCGACTACGTGGTGAAGCCGATCCGCGCGCAGGAAGTGCTGGCGCGGCTGCACACGCACGCGCGCAACGCGCGCATCACCCGCATGGCGCGCGACGCGGTGGACGTGGCGGGCATGGGCGTGGTCTTCGTCGACACGCGCGGGCGCATCGCGTGGCGCTCGCCGCAGGCCGCGCTGTGGCTGCATGCGCTCGAGGAGCCGGTGGCGCCGGGCCTGCTGCCCGCCTCGCTCGAAGCCGCGCTGGCGCCGGGTGCGGTCATCTCGGTCGGCACGTCCACGGGCATGCGGCTGTCGGTGCGCAACCTCGGCGCGGCAGCGCTGGGCGAGACGATGCTGCTCTTCGCCGTGCAGCGCGAAGGCCCGGCCGCGCGGCTGGCGGACGCGGCCCTCACCCCGCGCGAGACCGAGGTGCTTTCATGGCTCGCCAAGGGCAAGACCAACCGCGACATCGGCGAGATCCTGGGCACCAGCCCGCGCACGGTGAACAAGCACCTGGAGCACATCTTCGAGAAGCTGGGGGTGGAGACGCGGGCTGCGGCGGCAGCGCTGGCGAGCGGTATGTAACCCCCATGGGGTAACTGCCCCAACCGCACTGGGCTATACCCCTGCGCCGCTCCTGTTGCGCCAGAATGGGGATGCCAACGGAGAACAAGATGCTCAACAGCCTTCTGCAATTTCCTGCCCGCGAGAGTGCGTACAAGCGCAAGTTCCTGAACAACACGGACGAGAACCTGTTCATGGGTTCGTTCGAGAGCTTCGCGGCGGCCGAGGCCGGCGCGCCCTCTTCCAAGGCCGTGGGCTATGCCAACGCCGACGCGGGGGAGCTCTACAGCCCGCAGATCTATTTCTACGACTACCCCGGGCTGTTCTGGCTGGGCCGCTCGATCGACGCGGGCCTCACGCGCGTGTTCGACCTGGGCGGGCACGTCGGCATCAAGTACTACGCCTTCCGGCGCGTGCTGAGCTATCCCTCCACGCTGCGCTGGACGGTGTGCGACGTGCCAGGCGTGGTCGAGAGCGGCCGCGCGATGGCCATCAAGCGCGAGGCCACGGAGCAGCTCGGCTTCACCACCGACTACCACGACGCCAGCGGCTGCGATGTGCTGTACGTATCGGGCAGCCTGCAATACCTGCCGGTGCGCATGGACACGATCCTCTCGGAGCTTGCGGTGAAGCCCCGGCGCATCGTGATGAACACCACGGCGGTGCACCCGGAGCGCACTATCTACACGCTCAACAGCATCGGCATCGCGGTGTGTCCCTATCGCATTCAACACCACGACGAGCTGCTGGCCGATCTCTCGCGCTCCGGCTACCGAAAGCGCGACGTGTGGCGCAACGAGGGCAAGCCCATCGAGGTGCCTTTCGTCGAGGGTGGCGACAAGCCCTACTACGCGGGCTGCTGCTTCGATCTGGTCGACTGACCGGGCGCGCCTGCTCTACCTCGGCGCCCGCAGCGAGCGCCGGAACTCGCGCAGCGGCAGGGCCTGCGTGGTGTCGATGCTGGTCGGGGCGCCGCGGATGAAGCCATGCACCGTGTCGCCGCGGACTTCGAGGATCGAGCCGCACGGGCCGATACCCAGCGCGCCCTCGCCGTTATCCCGTGCCAGCACGATCCATTCGGAGCCCTGCGGCAACGGCTCCTCGCGGCCCGGCGGTGCCGCGTTGAGCATGAAGTGCAGCACGCCGTTGCCCATGAAGCGGCCTGCGGCCTTGCCGGCTGGCCTGCCGTCGAGGAACTCGACCGGCTCGAACATGAAGGAGCGCGGAGGCGGCGTGTAGTCGGGCACGCCCAGGTCGAAGGGCACGACGCGTACGCGAAGCACGCGGGCGCGTGGCTCGCCGCGCGCAGCCGCCACCGAATCGAGGAAAGAGGCGCGGCCGGCGCACGAGGTGGCACCGGCCGGCTCGGCGCCGAACAGGCTCGCAGCCAGCGCGGCGGCAGCGGAAATCCGGAGCATTCGCCGGGACATCGAAAACATCTTGACTGGCCTCAAAAAGATATTAGAGTGATATCACTTTCAACGGAGGCAGCGATGCAAGAGAAGACCCCCAACATCAATCCGCGACCGGTACGCATGGAGCGCCCCTACCGGTCGATCAACGGCTACGGCGTGTCCGCGGTGGCGCTGCTGCTCATCGCGGTCGGCGTCTGGGCGATGGTGCAGCGGCTGATGCCGCTGCCCATGAGCATCCTGCTGGTCGTGGTCGGCCTCGTGCTGGTTCCGGGCCTCTACATGCTGCAGCCCAACGAGGGCATCATCCTCACGCTCTTCGGCGAGTACCAGGGCACCGACCGCTCCGAGGGCCTGCGCTGGACCAACCCGTTGCAAAGCGGCCAGAAGATCTCGCTGCGCGCGCGCAACCTCAACACCCCGCCGCTGAAGGTGAACGACAAGCGCGGCAACCCGGTGGAGATCGGCGCGGCGGTGGTCTGGCGGGTCTACGACACGGCGCAGGCCGTGTTCGAGATCGACGACTACAACAAGTTCGTCGCCATCCAGGCAGAGGCGGCGATCCGCCACCTCGCCACCCTCTACGCCTACGACAGCGGCGACGACCTGCCGAGCGACGAGACCACGCTGCGCGCCGGCCTCGACACGGTGGCCGACGCCCTCAGGGACGACCTGAACCGCCGCTTCGCCAGCGCCGGCGTCGAAGTGCTCGACGCCAAGCTCACCCACCTGGCCTACGCCCCCGAAATCGCGCAGGTGATGCTGCGCCGCCAGCAGGCGGTGGCCATCGTGAGCGCTCGGCACCAGATCGTGGCCGGTGCGGTCGGCATGGTCGAGGCTGCCCTCAGGGGCCTGTCGGAGCGCAACCTGGTCGTGCTCGACGACGAGCGCAAGGCATCGATGGTGTCGAACCTGCTGGTGGTGCTGTGCTCCGACCGCGAGACCCAGCCCGTGGTGAACACCGGTACGCTCTACACCTGAGGCGCGAACCGTACGCGCCTTCCGATCCGTATTCACCCGATGGCCAGTCCCGGCAAGAAAGCCTATCCCTTGCGCATCGATCCGGCCCTGTGGGCCGAGATCGAGCGCCTCGCCGCGCAGGAACTGCGCAGCGCGAACGCGCAGGTCGAGTTCCTGCTGCGCGAGGGGCTGGCCCGGCGCGGACGACTGCCGGCCGCCGACCCGGGCGGCAGCGCGCCCGGAGACGAGCCCGCCGCGCCTCGGTAGTAACCCCGAATCCGCTGAGGGCGGAATGACAGGTCCGGCTTCTACGATGGCTTCTGCAGCCAACTTCCCCTTGGAGACATCGTGACCAAACCTTTTCTCGGCCGTTTCAGCCCTGCCCTTTCCATCACCCGCCGCGCCGCCCTCCCGCTGATCGCGGCCCTCGCGCTCGCAGGCTGCGGCAGCCTCGGCACCAACAGCAGCAGCACCAGCAAGCCCGCCGCCGGCGCCGACATCCACGTCATGACCTCGGGTGGCTTCACCGCGGCCTACAACGACCTGCGACCCGAGTTCGAGCGCAGCAGCGGCCGCAGCGTCAAGACGGCCTACGGCGCCTCCATGGGCAATGCCGACGATTCCATTCCCAGCCGCTTGGCGCGCAACGAGCCCGCAGACGTCGTGATCCTCGCGCGCCCCGCGCTCGACGCGCTGGTGGCCCAGGGCAAGGTGGTGCCCGGCAGCCAGGTCGACCTGGTGCGCTCTTCCATCGGCTTCGCGGTGCGCAAGGGCGCGCCCAGGCCCGACATCAGCACGGTCGACGCGCTCAAGCGCACGCTGATCGCCGCGCCGTCGATCGCCTACTCGGCCAGCGCGAGCGGCACCTACTACGAGACCGAGCTGCTCAAGAAGCTGGGCATCGAGGACCAGGTCAAGCCCAAGAGCAAGCGCATCCTGAGCGAGCGCGTCGGTTCGGTGGTGGCCCGCGGCGACGCGGCGCTCGGCCTGCAGCAGGTCAGCGAGCTGCTGCCCATCGCCGGTATCGACTACATCGGCCCCCTGCCGGCCGAAGTGCAGCGCGTGACGGTGTTCTCCGCCGGCGTCGCCACCGGCTCGAAGCAGCCCGACGCGGCGCGGCAGCTCATCCGCTATCTCAACTCGCCCGCCGCGGCGCCCACCATCGCCAAGACGGGCCTGGAGCCGCTGCCGGCGCGCTGAGCGCGCACGGTCAGAGCGTCCAGCCGTCGCGCAGGAAGAACTCGACCAGCGCATCGCCAACCTTGTCGGCCTGGTCGAAGGCAATGGCGTGGCCCGCGTCGGGCAGCAGTTCGACGCGCACATGCGGCGCCTGCGCCTTCACACGGGCGCAGGCGCGCACCGGGTCGAATAGCACCTCGTCCTCGCCGAGCATCAGCAGCGTGTTCCTGGGCAGCACGCGCAGGTCGGCATCTGTCATGCGGCCGGGTGGCCTCGGATGGGCGCGCTGGCAGCGCCAGCGCACGAGCCAGTCGTCCATGGCCCAGGGCGGCGGCTCGGGCGCCTTCGGAGACGATACCAGCGCCCGGAAGGCGCGCACCAGCCGCTCGCTCGGGAAGGCTGCGGCGAAGCCCGCGCGCAGCATCGTGCCGATGCGCACCGACTCCAGGTTCGGCGGCGCCAGCAGCGCCAGCTTGCCGACGCGGCGCATGGTCTGGCGCGCGTAGGCCGCTGCGAGCCATGCGCCGAAGGAGGCGCCGCACAGCCCCACCTTGGGCCGGCCGATGGCGATCAGCACGTCTTCGAGCCAGTTGCAGTAGCCGTCTTCCGTCGCGGGGCGGCGCCCTTCGCTGCGGCCGGCGTCGCCGATGATGTCCACCGCGTAGACCTGCAGCGAGCCCGCGAGCCGAGCGATGTTGTGGACCCAGGTGGTGGCGTTGCCGCCGCCGCCGTGCAGCAGCACCACCGGCGGCGCATAGGCCGGCCCGCAGGCCAGCAGGTGCGTGCGGCCGTAGCGCGTCTCGACGTAGCGGCTCTCGTGCGGCACGGGCCAGCGCGCAAGCACGCGGGCATACGAAGCCAGCAGCGAGGAATGGGCTTCCGGCGAGCGGAAATTGCCGGCGAATAGGCGCGCTTCGAAGAGGCTCATCGATGTCCCGTTCTGTTCTTTCCTGGTGATGTGGGGCGAACACCCCGCATGGTGAGCCGCATAGATGAAGGTCTACTGAAATTCCGCCGGCTGGCGCCCCCCCTCCCTCCCGTGCGCCGGAGCACGTCTGCGTATCTGTTTCTTTGGGAATCCTTCAGCTTCGGCAGGTAGATTGCCCGCCATGAAGATCCTCCTGGCCGAAGACGATTTCGACCTTGCCACCGGCATTCGCGTCGCCTTGCAGACCCAGGGGATGGAGGTGGTATGGGTGCGCCGCGTCGAGGAGGCGCGGCGCATCCTCGAAACCGAGGGCTGCGACCTGCTGCTGCTCGACCTGGGCCTGCCCGACGGCGACGGCCTCGACGTGCTCGACCGGCTGCGGCGTGACGGCAAGCGGCTGCCGGTGCTCATCCTCAGCGCCCGCGACGGCCTGCACGACCGCCTGCAGGGCCTGGACAGCGGCGCCGACGACTACATGGTCAAGCCCTTCGTGCTGGCCGAGCTGCTCGCGCGCGTGCGCGCCCTTGCGCGGCGCAGCTACGGCGGCGATGGCGCCACCTTCGAGGTGCGAGGCCTGTGGCTGCACGAGCCGACGCAGCGCGTGCGCGTGGACGGCGTGCCGGTTTCGCTTTCGCGAAGCGAATTCCGCCTGCTGAGCCTGCTGGTGCGGCGGGCCGACCGCGTGGTCGCGCGCCGCGTGCTCGAGCAGCTCATGGTGGCGGGCACCCAGGGCGCCGTGCAGGGCCAGGGGCCCGGCAGCAACGTGCTCGACGTACACGTCTCCAACCTGCGCCGCAAGATCGGCGACGGCTACATCCGCACCGTGCGCGGCATCGGCTACGTGATCTATCTCGCCGCGCAGCAGCAGCAACCGCCGCCGCTGGAGCACACATGAACGCGGTGCTCGCCTCGATAGCGCGTGCCCCCGCGCGGCTGCTGCGCAGCGGCTGGCTGCGCGTCCGGCGGCCCTCGCTGGTGCGCCGCCTCATGTTCGCGCAGGTCGGGATGATGACGCTGCTGTGGAGCCTCGCCATCGCGGTGCTGCTGAACTCCGCGTTCAACGAAGACCTCTCGATCATGGACGCCTCGCAGCGCAGCATGCTCGTCGTGGCGCGCAACCTCACCGACCAGCCTGCCCGGCAGTACGAGAGCCTGCGCTCCATGGACATCGCGCTGCGCAACTCCTTCGGCGGCGGCGACGACAACGACGACGCGGCCATGGCGCCCAGCGTCATCGTCTGGCAGAACGGCCACGAGATCTACCGTTCCCGGGGACTGCCGCCCGAGGGCATCGCCAATACCCGCCCCGACATCGGGGAGACGGTGCAGGTCAACGGAAAGAGCTGGCGCGCGCGCACCATCGAGTCTCCTTCCGGCAAGACGCGCGTCACGCTGGTCACGCCCGGCACCGAGCAGGTGTGGCTCACCTTCCAGTCGCGCGGCTACTACATCCTGCCGCTGGTCATCAGCGTGCCCTTCCTGCTGCTTCCGGCTTGGCTGTCGATCCGCCTGGCGCTGCGGCCGTGGCGCAAGGTGGCCAGCGAGATCGCCTCTCGCGGTCCGCACGACTTGGCGCCGGTGTCGACGCAGCCGCGCCACGACGAGCTGCAGCCGATGGTGCAGAACTTCAACGCACTGATGGAGCGGCTGCGCGCCAGCATCGCGCGCGAGCAGAGCTTCATCGCCGACGCGGCGCACGAACTGCGCACGCCCATCGCGGCGATGCGCGTGAACGTGGAAGCGCTGCAGTCGCTGCTCATCGAACACATTCCCACCGAGCGGCAGGACGAGCTCTTCGCGCGCGTGCTTAGCAGCAACGCGCGCGCGGAGCGGCTGGTGGGGCAGCTGCTGCGGCTCATGCGCAGCAACGCCAGCGCCTCGGCGCCGCGCGCGCTGCGGCTGGACGACCTGGTGCAGGAGCGCCTCGCGGCGCTGTCGGCGCTGGCGCACGTGCGCGAGGTGGAGATCGAACTCATGGAGGACGAGCCCGTCGAGCTCATGGGCGACCGCGACAGCCTGGTCTCGATGATCGACAACCTGATCGACAACGCCACCAAGTACAGCCCCGTGGGCTCGGTGGTGAGCGTGGGCATCCGGCGCGACGGCGACGTGGCGGTGCTGACGGTGTCCGACCAGGGGCCCGGCATCATGCCGGCACTGCGCGAGCGCGTGTTCGACCGCTTCTTCCGCGACCCCGACCAGACGCAGACCGGCAGCGGCCTGGGGCTGGCCATCGTGCGATCGGTGATCGACGCGCACGGTGGCACCATCGCGCTGGGCGACACCGGCGTGGGGCCGGGCCTGCGCGTCACGGTGCGGCTACCGCTCGGGCCGCTGGGTTCGCTCGGGATCGTGACGCCGGCCGGGTCGTAGCCTGACCCGTAAACTGGCGGGCATCTTCCTCCATCGACGCCAGAACGCCATGACTCAGCAGCAGACGACGATCTCCCCCACCCTCGTTTCCGCCTTCGCGCCCAGCGGCACGCTGCGCGCCTCGATCAATCTCGGCAACCCGATCCTGGCCAACAAGGACGCGGCCACGGGCGAGCCGGTGGGCGTCTCCATCGACCTGGCGCGCGAGTTCGCACGGCGCCTCGGCGTGGCCATCGAGCTGGTGGTGTTCGAAAAGGCCGCCGCATCGGTCGACGCGGTGAAGAACGAGAAGGCCGACATCGGCTTCTTCGCCATCGACCCGGCGCGCAGCGAAGGGCTGCTGTTCACCGCGCCCTACGTGCTGATCGAAGGCAGCTACCTCGTACCCGACGCCTCCGCGCTCACCGACAACGCGCAGGTCGATGCCAATGGCAACCGCATCTCCGTCGGAGCAGGCAGCGCCTACGACCTGTTCCTGACGCGCGAGATCAAGGCGGCCGAGATCGTCCGCCTCCAGGGCGCAGGCCCCGCACTCGCGGCACTCCGCTCGGGCGAAGTCGAAGTGGCGGCCGGCATCCGCCAGATGCTCGAGGGCGAGGCGAGGCGCGCACCCGGCGTGCGCGTGCTGCCGGGGCGCTTCATGGTCATCCAGCAGGCCATGGGCACGCCCGCCAGCCGCGGCACCGAAGCCCAGGCCCTGCTCGCCGCCTTCGTCGAGGAGATGAAGGCCAGCGGCTTCGTGGCCGATGCGCTGAAGCGCCACCGCATCGAGGGCGCGAGCGTGGCGCCCGCTGCCTGAGCCTTCGCCTCAGAGCTTGTACGCCTCCACCGGCCCGCGCGAATAGAAGAGGAAGTAGCCGGTCGAGGTCTGG
Source organism: Variovorax sp. V15 (assembly GCF_041154425.1). NCBI lineage: Bacteria > Pseudomonadati > Pseudomonadota > Betaproteobacteria > Burkholderiales > Comamonadaceae > Variovorax > Variovorax sp. V15. Next base: position 2,724,620 of record NZ_AP028659.1, on the reverse strand, counting down.
AAGCCGTTCTTCTGCCAGCCCGCCGGCACCTTGAATATGCCGAGCTGCTCGCTGGCCACGCCGACGAAGGCGGTGTTCTCCTTGTCGGTGGTGATGCGGCTCCAGTGCTCTCGCGTCACGGGCTTCATCGTCATCTTCGGCTCGCTCCAGTCCGCCGTGCGCACCTTGTCGCGCATCACGTAGCCGTCGCCCTGCCGTTCGATCTTGATGAGCTCCTTGAGCGCGCCGTTCTGCTTCACGGCGTAGGTGCCGACGAGTTCGGCCTCGGGGCCGCCGCTGTTGCCGCTGTTCGCGCCGCAGGCGGACAGCAGCAGCGCCGCCGCTCCCGCAGCCAGCCATTTCAGGAATGCTGTGTTCATGATGGTCCTTGTCGAAGAGGCGCGCACCGCTCTCGCTGAGGGCAGCGCGCGCCGGTTCAGGCGATGCTCAGCGCTTCTCGTTGTCGCGCAGCTTCAGGCTGCCCTGGAAGCGCAGCGCATGCGGGTACGACTCCTTCTCCGCGCCGGTGGCCACCGCCACCATCTTCTGCTCGCTCACCTGCGTCTTGGCCAGCAGCGGCGCCGGCAGGTTCAGCACGCCCTTGATCTGGTCGTACTGCGCCTGCGTGATGCGGCCCACGCTCAGCAGCCGGAACGCATCGCGCTCGATGTTCAGCAGCAGCGGCTTGTTGCCCGCGAAGTTCTGCGCCTTGGCCAGCAGCGCGCTCCACGAGGGGGCGCTGTAGTTGCTCACGTAGTAGTCCTGCCCGGTCGGCCCCGCCAGCACCGCGGTGCAGCCCGGCAGCTCCACCTGCGTACTGTTGCCCGACATCACGAAGGTCTTGCGCTGCTCCATCGAGTCACCATAGGCCAGCGTGACGGGAATGGTCCAGGTCGATGCCGGGTACAGGTTCTGGTTGGGGAAGGCCTCCTGCGTGATGTTCACGTAGGTGCTGTTGCCCGCGCACTGCGCGTCCACCGTGAGCAGCGGAATGCCGGTCTGGCGGATCAGGCTGTCGCCGATCTCGCTCACCTTCTTGCCGTTGCTGGCCTTCTCCAGCGAGCTCCACAGGCGCGAGGGCGTGACGTTGCCGAAGGCGTAGTCCTTCAGGTAGATGCGCAGGCCCTTCTGCATCGCCTCTTCGCCGATGTAGTTCTGGATGGTCTCCAGCACGTGGCTGCCCTTGTTGTAGACGAAGATCGACGGGCTGATGAAGCCGAACGAGCCCGCGTCGTTGAGGTTGCGCTGCACCGGCACGGCCGTGTTCTTCAGGTCGGCCACGATCACGTTGTGCTTGTCGAGAACGTAGTCGGAGAAGCTGTAGTACTCGGGGTGGAACTTGATCGTGGTGCGCCTTTCGAACCAGCGCGCGAACGACTCGTTGAGCCACACGTTGTCCCACCAGTCGAGCGTGACCAGGTCACCGAACCACTGGTGCGCCACCTCGTGCGTCACCACCGTCACCGAGTACAGCGTGGGCGTGTCGCCCGGCTTGGTGAGCACCGAGTCCGCGAACTCGAAGATCGAGCCCCAGTTCTCCATGCCGCCGAAACCGGTGTTGGGCTTGTTGTCGTAGCTGTCGTTGGCCGCGACGGTGTCGAACTTCTTGAAGGGCAGCGGGATGCCGGTGTAGTTGTAGTAGTAGTCCATCGACACCTTGGTCCACTCCATCGCGAACTTGGCCCAGTCGGAGCGGCCCGGCGGCGTGAACCAGCGCAGCGGCATCTCGCTGCCGTCCAGCGGGTTCTTGAACTTGTCGGCCAGGATGTCGAACTTGCCGCCGCCGAAGAAGGTCAGGTACATCGGCATCGAGGGTGTCTTCTCGAAAGCCACGCGCTGGTAGCCGTCGGGCAGTTTCGTCGCCTCGATCTGCGCGCCGTTGGACACCGTCTTCCAGTCGCCCGGCACCTCGGCCGAGATCTCGAAGGTATGGCGGAAGGCCGGCTCGTCCCATCCCGGGAACCACTGCCGCGCGTAGTTGGTTTCGCCCTGCGTCACGATGGCGTCGCTGCTCACGCCCTCGGGCGTGGAAAGGCCCACCTTGAAGATGCCGGTAGCCGCCGAGCAGAACGGGTTGCGCGCCACCTCGGCAGGCGGGCAGTACTCGGCGTCGGAGAACTGGATCTTGCCGTCCCACTCCATGTGCAGCAGGTACTTGCCCTTGGCGATCTGGCCGTCGTTCAGCCGCAGCTGCACGAAGTCGCCCAGCGTCTGCGGCGTGGGAATGAGCGGGATCGCCTCGCCCGGGTTCGACACCTTGCGCAGCGTGGTGCGGCCCTTCGCGAAGTTCAGGTTGTGCGCGGCGACGACGATGGCATCGACCGGCTTGAGCACTTCGATCTCCACGTCGCCACGACCCACGAAGGTCTTGAGCGCCGCATCGGGCCGGAACCAGAGCTTGTAGTTGCTGGGCCAGACGGTGTCGGGTAGTTCCATCGGCTTTGCGGAGCGGTCGACTGCCGAAGCGGAGTTGTCGGCGAGGTTGGGCGCGCCGTCATCGGGTGCCTTGGCGGTGGGATCGGAAACGGGAGCGGAAACGACCTGGTCAGACGGAGCGCTGAGCCCCGTGCCGGCACCGCCGAACGAAGCGCCACCACTGTCTCCGCCGCCGCCGCAAGCCGTGAGCACGGCAAGGGTCACTGCGGTGATGGCAAGATGATTGACCACGGGTGTATTGAATCTTTTCATGATCGCCTCTGAGTACTCTTGGTAAGAAGAAACATGCGCCGTCCCGCATGCGCCGGCGGATAGCCTGCGATGCGCATGACGCGCGCGGTGATGAGTGAGATGAACAACGGGGGAATCGGGAAGAAACGGGCAACACGGCGCCCTCCCGGCGAACTCATCCGTTCGTCAGGACCACACAGTCATGCAGGGTCACACCGCGCGCGAAGCGGCGGTCCCAGGATGCGAGGCGTAAGGGGTTCCATTCCCGGCGATCGCGGGGTGATGGGGATGTGGAGGCGGGGCTTGTAGCGCGAAGGCCTTCGTCAGTGCATGCGCATCGTCGGCGCGATGCACGTCCGCGAAGCGGAAACGGTGCGGGCCGTGTTGGCGATGGCAAGACTTGCTGCGGCTCTTGTCGTTGATTTCACGCGCATTCCCTCGTCCATTGATGTCGCACAGTTGTAGCTGATGGACGCTGTGCGCTCAACGAATCGCGGAACTTTTCTTTCTCAAAATGTTCGCGCGCCATAGGCCGAATGGCGTCATGGCATGCGGTACATGCCATGCAATACGAAGATGGTTCAGCCGCCGAAACACCTGCTCACGCAGATGACGGAAAACGGCTCGCGACACTGTGACGCGACGGCCACAGTACGAAGGTACAAGCCTTCGAAAAGCCTATGAAAGCTGTGAACCAGAGACTGTGTGCGCGCCGTGCGAACGGTCGCGCAGCCACAGCATGAAGCCGCAGCCGAACACGACGATCTGCGTGCCGATGAGCAATGCGAAGCCCGCGAAGAAGCCGGAGGCCGACGAAGCCGCCGATGCCGCGGGACTGACGCCCACGCCATGCGACATCGCGCCGATCACGCCGCCCATCAGCGCCGGCATGAAGCCCGCCACGAGGCTGCCCACGCCGTTGGTCACGCCGAAGGCACTGGCCGTGTGCTCGGGCCGCGAGCAGTACTGCACCGTGCTCGGAATGGCCGGGCTCTGCAGGCCCCAGAAGAAGTTGGCCGCCACCAGGCAGCACGCAGCCGCATAAGGGTCGCGCGCATTGATGGCCATCAGCACAGACAGCGCCACGCCCACGCTCGCGCCCATGAAGATGAAGGGCACGCGCTCGCGCCCCACCTTGTCGATGAGCACGCCGCCGACGAACACCGCGAGCACGGTGGCGTACTGCGGCAGCGAGGCCAGCCAGCCCATCTCGCGCATCGAGAAGCCGCGCGCCTCGCGCAGGTAGGTCGGCAGCCAGTTGCTGCTGCCCCAGAGGTACGCCAGCGCTGCCGAGGTGAGCAGCGTGATGAGGAACAGGTGCCGCGTATGGAGCGCACCCTTCACGATGCCGCCCACGCGCGACATCGCCTCGCCGAAGGAAGACGGCTTCACGCCATCGGCATGCCCCGCCGGCATGCGCACGAAGGCCAGCACCAGCGGAATGCCGAGCACGATGTTCAGCACGCCGAGCACGTGGAAGGAGCTGTCCCACGCGAACTGCGTGAGCAGCCAGCCCACCAGCGGATAGCCGATGGCCAGCCCCAGCCCGGTGCCCATGTTGACGAAGGCGTTGGGCTTGCCGTTCTCGTCGCTGCGGAAGTGCGCCTTGATGTACGCCGAGGCCAGCGAGAAGAGCGGCCCCTCCGACACGCCCAGCAGCACGCGCGAGGCCAGCAGCAGGCCGTAGCTGTGGAACATCGGCGAGGCCCACGTCACCACGCCCCAGAGGATCAGCCCATAGACCAGGCTGCGCCGCACGCCGAAGAGCGCCGAGCAGAACGGCGTGAGCACGAAGGCCGACACGCCGTAGCCCAGCATGAAGGCCGTCGCCAGGAAGCCCTGGCTCACGCGGTCGGTGGCGGCGAGGCCTACATGGCTCAGGAAGGCCGCGTCGGTGATCAGCACCGCGATGTTGATGCGGTCCACGTAGGAGATGGCGACGATCACGAACAGCGTGATGACGCCGTACCAACGAAGGTTCCTGTCGTTCTTGCCGCTGTCGTTGTCGTTTCTGCTGCTCTGCATGGCCGTTCCTGCCGGGGTGAAGGTGATGAGGCGCGCGCGCCTAGAACATGTGGCGCATGCCGAACTCGGTGCCGCTGGAGGCACGGTTCGGCGCGGTGATCGCGCCCGAGAGGGCCTGCGATGCACCGTTGCTGTTGCTGATGCGCGCGATGGTTGCGTACAGCGCGGTGCGCTTCGAGAGGTTGTGCACGTAGCCGATGGCCAGCTTCGACGAGGTCGGCTTCAGCAGCGCCCCCGCCGGCTCCAGCCTGTAGCGCGCATACGAGGCCTTGATCTCGCCGGGCCCGATGGGCAGCTGGAAGCCGACCAGCACGCCCTTGGCGTCGGTGGTGCCTTTCGACTCCTTGTACAGCTCGCTCGTGAGCTTGAGGTTCATGAGCGAGGCGTCGAAGGTGTAGGAGGCGCCGAGGTTGGTCACGCGCAGGTCGCCGCTCGCATAGCGCGTGCGGCCGGTGGCCAGCGCGATGTTGAGGCCGCCGCCCTGGTAGCCGAAGCGCGCGCCGGTGTGGTCGCCGTCGTGCCTGTTCGACACCAGCGTGCCCGGCAGCACCGACCTGGAGTCGTTCTCGCCCATGGCGTACATCACCTGGCCGTAGAAGCCACCGAGGCTGGCCGGCAGCAGGTAGCCGATGCTGTTCGATGCGCGCGTGCCGGTGGGCGCGACGAGGCCGCCCAGGCCCGAGAAATAGATCTGGTTGGCGCCGATGCCGCCGCCCGTGCCGAAGGGATCGAAGATGGCGGTATTCCAGAAGGCCGGCACGTAGTCGCGGCCCAGCCGCACTTCGCCGAAGGGGCCGGCAAGGCTCACGGTGGAGCGGCGGTTGAAGCTCAGCACGCCCGCCGGCCCGTTGCCGCTGGCCTGGTTGTTGGTGTTCGAGGGAAAGCCCTGCGCGCTGTCGTTCTGCAGGCCCATCTCCAGCCAGAAGTTGGCGGAGTAGCCGCCGCCCAGGTCCTCCGTGCCACGAAAACCGAGGCGGCTGAACATGTTGCCGCTGTTGCTCAGTTGCGTCTTGTGGGCCGAACCGGGGCCGCTTCCCTTGGTGTAGGTGACGGCCGCATCGACCACGCCGAAGAGCGTGAGGGAAGATTGGGCCAGCGCTGCGCCAGCCCCGCTGGCCGCAGCCAGCGCGATCAGGTACTTTTTCATTGAGTTGTCTCGGGTAGTTTTCTTCTGTCGGCCTTCGGCCCTGTTCAGATGTCGAGCACCAGACGCTCGCCCTTGCAGCGAGAGACGCAGATCATCATGGTCTTGTTGGACGCACGTTCGATCTTCGTGAGGATGCCGTCGTGGTGGTCGATATCGCCTTCGAGCACCGCCGTCTCGCAGGCGCCGCACACGCCTTCCTTGCAGCTGTGGTCGGGGTTGAGCCCGGCGTCGATCAGGCTGTCGAGGATCGACTTGCCCGCCGGCACCTCGACGCTCCTGCCGCTCCTGGCGCACTCCACCACGCAGGCCTGCGAGGCGGCGCCCGATTCCACCTGCACCGCGGCGAAGCGCTCGATGTGCGCGTTGGCATAGCCCAGCTGCTCGCAGCTCTTCTCGAAGGCATCGAGCATCGGCGTGGGCCCGCAGCAGTAGTAGTGGCTGGAAGCGCCCTTGCCCGACAGCAGCTCGACGAGGTTGGGCGGCGCTCCCTTCTCGTCGTCGAAGTGCCAGGTGAGCTCAACCGACTTTTCTTTCGCCAGCGCCTCGATGGCGTCGCAGAAGGCGGCCTCCTTGCGGGTGCGGGCGCAGTAGACGATCTCGACCGGCTTGCCGATGGCCACCAGCCGCTGCAGCATGCACCAGATGGGCGTGACGCCGATGCCGCCGGCCACGAGCACCGAGCGCTCGGCGCCCTCTTCCAGCCTGAAGTTGTTGCGCGGGGCCGAGATGGGCAGCGTCATGCCCACGCGCAGCTGCTGGTGCACGTAGCGCGAGCCGCCGCGGCTCTTGCGGTCGTTGAGCACGCCCACCACGTAGCGCTGGCGGTCGCTCGACGGGTTGCACAGCGAGTAGCTGCGCACCAGCCCGTTGGGCAGGTGCAGGTCGATGTGCGAGCCGGCCTCGAAGGCGGGGAAATCCACCGCGGGCGTGGCCGGCCGGAACTCGACGCTCACGATGCCGTCGGCCTCGTAGCGCATGGTGTGCACCAGGGCGTTGAGCGTTGGGGAAGACATGGCGAAGCTCTCTCCCCTGTCAGGCCGTAGCGGTCTCGCTCGCCTGGGCGAGTTGCGCGACCGCCAGATTGCGCATGTGTCGGCGCAGGCGAACGATGCCCAGGTCGTGCTGGTACAGGTTCTCGTGCTGGTTGGCGTCGGCTTCCATCTCTTCGAGCATCACGCGGTCCTGCTCCAGCACGTGCCAGTGGCGCGCCTCCAGGCGATTGCGGTACAGGAAGCGCCAGGTGTCGCGCTGCCAGCCCGGCTGCAGCTTGCGCACGCGCCAGAAGAAGGTGGCCGTCATGCCCTTCACGATGGGCGAGAAGGCGCCGATGATGATGAAGTTGCCGCCGGGGCCACCGGTCTTCGGGTAGGGAATCTCCAGGCGCATCCAGTGGATGCCGGTGTCGGCCCACTCGGTCCAGTCGAAGTTGACGTTGCGCTGGCCTTCCTTCTCGAAGACGAAGCCGATGTCGGTCTGGCGGATGCCGAACTTCGCGCTCGAATCGCCCTCGGCCATCGAGTGCGACTGCTTGTGCAGGTACGTGCCGTGCATCGGGTCCATCACGTTGTCGAGCACGTAGCGGTAGTCGCCCTTCCACTCGGTGTAGCAGAGGAAGCTGCTGTATTCGGCATCGTCGGTGAGCTGCTCGGGCAGCACCAGCGGCGGCGGCACGTCCACCGGCTCTTTCGAGTTGTAGATGAACACCGCGCCCGCGCGCTCCTGCACGTGGAAATGCATCGTGGCCTTGGAGCCCTCGAGCTTGCAGCCGGGGCTGCCGGGCACGCGCGTGACCACGCCATCGTGGCGCACTTCCACGCCGTGGTACGGGCAAGAGAGCCGGTCGCCCAGCACCACGCCCTGCGACAGCGGCGCGCCGCGGTGCGGGCAGCGGTCTTCCAGCGCGTGCAGCACGCCTTCGCCGTCGCGCCACAGCGCGAGCTTGCGGCCGAGGCGGCGCAGGGAGACGGGGTTCTCCTTGATGAAGTGCGAGGGGCAGACCGGATACCAGAGGTCCTTCAGGCCGATCTCGAGCAGATGGTCGACCGGGTCCGCTGCAGCGTTGCCGGCGGGTTGGATGGCGATGGTCATGATGTTCCCTTTCCCTCTCAGGCAGCCAGCGCCGCCAATTCCTTGCGATACAGCTCTTCGGTCCATTGCTGGCCGCCCGGCGTGGCGAGGCCGCTGTCGTTCAGGCGCTGCACCAGCCCCGGCAGGTCGTGGATGCCGTCGGCGAAGGCGCGCTCGATCACGTCGCCCAGCAGGTCTTCGTAGGTGGTCGCGGGGCGACGGCGCGCCTGGTGCGGTTGCAGGTAGCGGTCTTGGGTTTGCATCGTGTGCCTCCGTGGGGCGAGGTGAAATGAAGAATCAGGCTGCTGCTGCAGCGGCGGCCATGGCCGGGGTCGCGAGCGGCGCGGCCCAGGCGTCGTAGCCGTAGACCCAGTCGGCGTTGCCGCCTTCGCGCAGCCAGTTGTTGCCGCGCGAGCCGAGCTGCACCTGGCTGGCGCGCTCGATGCGGGCGGTCTCGAAGCCCTTGAGCGCGGCAGGCACATCGGCCATCGCCACGCCGTCGAGGTGGCGCGACAGCACCACGGCGTCCTCGATGGCCATGCCCGCGCCCTGCGCCATGAAGGGCAGCATCGGATGCGCGGCATCGCCCAGCAGCGCCATGCGGCCCTGCGTCCAGGCGGGCATCGGGTCGCGCTCGTACAGCGCGGTCTTCAGCACCGTGTCGCAGGCGTCGAGCAGCGCGCGCGCCTCGGGGTGGTAGGCCACGTACTGCTCGCGCAACTCGTCGACGCTGCCCGGCGCGGTCCACGACTCCAGGTGCCAGCTGTCCTGCGGCGTGGTGGCGAAGATGAAGATGTCCCTGCCCCGGTTCAGCGGGAAAGTGACGATCTGGCTCTGCGGATTCGGCCCCCACCACTTGGTGAAGGCGCCGAGGTTGGGCACGCCGGCCACGCGCTCGGCGGGCACCACTGCGCGGTAGGCCACGATGCCGGTGAAGCGCGGGCTCTCGGCGCCGAACATCGCGGTACGCACGCAGGAATGGATGCCGTCCGCGCCGATCAGCGCACCGACGCGGGCCTCGGTGCCGTCCGCGAACGAGAGGCTGATGCCCTTTTCATCGGCAGCGATCTTCCCGGCGCGCTTGCCGAGCGCTACCTGCTCCGCCGGGAACATGTCGGCCAGCGCAGCCAGCAGGTCGGCGCGGTGGATGGTGAGCTGCGGCGCACCGTAGCGCTGCTCGGCGGTCTCGGCCATCTCCAGGCGCGAAGTTTCCTCGCCGGTGTCGTAGGTGCGGCTGATGCGGTGCGACGGGCGCGCCGCCGTCACGCGGGCGGCCTCGCCCACGCCGAGGCCGTCGAGCGCGCGCACCGCATTGGGCGTGAGATTGATGTCCGCGCCGACGCGGGCGAACTGCTTCGCCTGCTCGAACACGACCACGTCGTGGCCCGCGCGCCGCAGCGCGATGGCCGCCACGAGGCCGCCGATGCCCGCGCCGACGATGCCGATGGTGGATTCGCTTGTGGTGATGGTCTTCATGGGTGTCTCTCCGGGTCCTTCTTCCGCTTACTCGGCGACGATGTTGCGGGCCTTGATGATCCTGGCCCACACGGCCGTCTCGTCGCGGATGTAGGAGGCGAACTCGGCGGGCTTCATGGCCGTGTCGGTCATGCCCTGCAGCTTCAGGCGCTCGCGCACGTCGGGCTTCGAGAGCATCTCGGCCGCGTCCTTGGCGAGCTGCTCGACCACGGCCGGCGGCGTGCCCTTGGGCGCCATCAGGCCGTACCAAGAGGTCACGGTCACGCCCTGGATGCCCTGCTCCGCCAGCGTCGGAATCTCCGGCGCCGCCGCGCTGCGCTTGGCCTCGGTCACGCCGATGGCGACAAGCTTGCCGTTCTTCAGGAAGGGCAGCGTCGCCGGCAGGTTGCTGAACATCAGCGGCACGGTGCCGCCGAGCACGTCGTTGAGCGCGGGCGCCGTGCCCTTGTAGGGCACGTGCAGCATGTCGATGCCGGCCTGCTGCTTGAAGAGCTCGCCCGCCAGGTGCAGGCCGCTGCCCACGCCGGGCGAGGCATACGACAGCGTGCCGGGCTTGGCCTTGGCCTGCGCCACGAGGTCCTTCGCGTCCTTGATGCCCGATGCCGGCGAAGCCACCAGCACGTTGGGCGCCTTCGCGAGCATGGTGACCGGCACGAAGTCCTTCGCCATGTCGAAGGGAAAGTTCGGCATCAGCGTCGGGTTGATGGTGACGTTGCCCGCCGGGATCACCAGCAGCGTGTGGCCGTCGCCCTTGGCGCGCTTGACCTTCTCCATGCCGATGTTGCCGGCCGCGCCCACCTGGTTGTCGACCACCGCAGCCTGGCCGTAGCGCTTGGCGAGACCGTCGGAGAGCACGCGGGCCAGCGTGTCGACCGGGCCGCCCGGCGGGAACGGCGAGATGATGGTGAAGCGCTCGCTGGAGAGCTGCTTCTGCGCCTCGCTCTGCTGCGCGTGCACGGGCGCGGCGAGCGTGAAGGCCGCGAGCGCGGCGACCAGGACGGAGAAGGAGAAACGTCGTTGCATGAGAGTCGGGGAGTTCATTTCTTTTCGGTCAGGAAGGCGCCCTTGGGGCCTTCCGCGTTCTTCTGGCGGCGGGTGTTGCCGTCGAGGCCGCCGTCCACCGCCCATTCGGCGAAGACCGTCGGGCCCGGCTCGAACTCGCGCGGCTGCCAGTCGGCGGTGAGCTGGTCTTCGTCGGCGTAGTACTCGATGAGGCCACCCGCCGGGTTCTTGAAGTACCAGAAGTACGCGGACGACACCGGGTGGCGGCCCGGGCCGAGTTGCGTTTCCCAGCCGCAACGCGAGAAGTGCAGGCCGCCGCCGAACACTTCGTGGATGTCGCGCACGGTGAAGGCCACGTGGTTCAGCCCGCGCTTGCCCGAGGGAATCTGCAGAAGGAACAGGTCGTGGTGGCCGCCCTCGGCCGCGCAGCGCATGAAGGCGCCGCGGTTGGGGTAGCTGTCGGAGCCCACGAAGCCGAAGCGCTGCGCGTAAAAGGCGCTGGTGGCCTTCACGTCGCTCACGAAGAACACGACGTGGCCCACCTCGATGGGCACCGCGCGCTCGTAGATGGGCGCCGGCTGGTTGACGCGCAGCTTCGCGTTCCAGGTGTTCATGGCGCCGCAGTCGACCTGCACCGCATGCTTGCGGCTGACCTGCAGGCGCACCGCAAGGCCGTTGGGGTCGATGCAGCCGATGCGGCGCGCGCCGTCCACCGTGGCGTCGAAGAAGCCCGGGGCCTGCGCGATGGCGTCGGCGTAGCGGGCGAGGTCCGCGTCGCTTTCCACGCCCCACACCACTTCGCGCAGCGTCGGGCCATCTTCCATCGCGGGCGGCAGGCCCGGCTTGTCCAGCGCGGCGACCACCACCTTGCAACCGTTGAGGCATTCGAAGACGAGTTCGTCGGCGGCCTCCGACTTCAGCGAAAGGCCCCAGTCCTGGAAGAACTGGCGGCACGCGGGCAGGTCGTCCGCGCCGTAGGTGATCTGGTCGATGCCAAGTACGCTCATGGTGCGGTCCTCTTCAGTTCGCCCACGGGAGCGGTTGTTCGTTCGTGCCCCAGTACATGCTCTTCTGCTCCATGTACTGGAAGATGCCTTCGCGGCCCTTCTCGCGGCCCAGGCCGCTGTCGCGCCAGCCGCCGAAGGGCGTGGACACGGAGAACTGCTTGTAGGTGTTGACCCAGACCGTGCCGGCCTGCACCGCGCGGCCCAGCTTCCAGGCGCGCTTGAAGTCGCGGCTCCACACGCCGGCCGCCAGCGCGTAGACGCTGTCGTTGGCCTGCGCGATCAGCTCTTCCTCGCTGTCGAAGGGCATGGCGACCAGCACCGGGCCGAAGATTTCCTCCTGGCTGATGCGAGCGCTGTTCGTCAGGCCTTCGAGGATGGTCGGCTGGTAGAAGTAGCCCCGGTCATAGCCGTCGCCGTGCGGGCGTACTCCGCCCGTGCGAATCCTGCCGCCTTCGGAAACGCCCAGCTCCACGTAGCGCTCGATGCCCTCGCGATGCTTCGCGGTGATGAGCGGCCCCATCTGCGTGCGCTCCGAAGCCGGATCGCCCACGCGCAGCGCGTTGGCGCCTTCGGCCAGCCGCGTGAGGAACTCGTCGTAGATGCCGCGCGCCACGAAAAGGCGCGAGCCCGCGATGCACGACTCGCCCGACGAGCTGAAGATGCCGTAGAGCACGCCGTTCACCGCGTGGTCGAGGTCCGCGTCATCCAGCACCATGGTCGGCGACTTGCCGCCGAGCTCCAGCGACACCGGCATCATCTTGTCGGCAGCGATGTGGGCGATGTGCTTGCCGGTGGTGGTGCCGCCCGTGAACGACACGCGCTTGACCAGCGGATGCTTGGTGATCGCGTCCCCGATCACCGAGCCCCTGCCCGGCAGCACGCTGACGATGCCCTTGGGCACGCCGGCCTTCTCGCAGATGCGCGCCAGCTCCAGCGCCATCAGCGGCGTGACCTCGGCGGGCTTCACGACCACCGCGTTGCCGGCGGCCAGCGCGGGCGCCAGCTTCTGCGCCTCGCTGGCAATGGGCGAGTTCCACGGCGTGATGGCCGCGACCACGCCCATGGGCTCGTGCACGCTCATGGTCACGAAGGCGCCGCGCGAGGGCGTGATGGTTTCTTCGAGCGTTTCCAGCGCGGCTGCGAAGAACTGGAAGGTGCCGGCGGCGCTGGCCACGAGGTTGCGGGTCTCGTTGATGGGCTTGCCGTTGTCCAGGCGCTGCTTCTGCGCGAGCGATTCGGCCTCTTCGCGGATCAGCTGCGCCACGCGGTGCAGCACGGCCGCGCGCTCGTGCGGCAGGCGCTGCGCCCAGCCGCTGGTGCGGAAGGCGCTGTCTGCGCCGGCAATGGCTTCCTCGACGTCGGCCAGGCTTGCGGCCCGCAGGCGCGCGATGGGCTCGCCGGTGGCCGGGTAGAGGCTTTCGTAGATGTCGCCGCCGCCCAGGCGCCATTCGCCGGCGATGCAGATCGGAAGGAGTTCGGAAGAGATCATGGAATGTCGGGCTCAGATGGCCAGCGCGGCCACGCGATTGCGCAGCGCGCGCACGGCGCTGTAGACGGTGAGCGCGGAGGTCTTGGGGTTGGCCGCGAGCGGCTTGTTGCGCATGGTCAGCTCGAAGCTGCCGAAGGCGCCCTCGGCTTCGACGGTGTGCACGTTCTCGGCGGTGGCGGGGTCGGCAATGAGCCGCACCATCGTGCGGTCGAGCCCCAGCCCCGCGAGCGATACCGTGGCGGCCACGTTGGCATTCTTCGGATAGAGCAAGGCCGCTTCGCGCGCGCTGCCCTCGAAGATCACGGTTTCTCGTGCCAGCGCGCCGAGGTCGCGGCCCTGCTCTGCGGGCGTGCCCTTCCACGCCTGCGGCGGCTTGCGGCCGGTGTAGCGCACGCTGTCGAGGCCGCCGATGCGGGCGGCAGCCAGCGCGTCGATGGCGCCGATGGCGCCGGCAATCAGCTGCACCTGCGTCTTGCCTGCAGCGGCCGCGGCTTCGAGCTTCTCGGCGAAGCCCGTGGCCGACAGCGCGCCGACCGAGGCGACCACGCAGGGCGTACCGCGTGCGAGCGCGGGCAGCACGTGCTGCTCGATGGCGGCATGGCCCGCGGTCTCGACCACGAGGTCGATGCCGGCGGCAGGCAAGGCGCTGCCCACCTGCGCGTCGGGCGCCGCCTTCCGCGCGGAGGCAATCGCGTCGGCGGGCACGACGACGGCCACCACCTTCAGGGCCGGATCGCCGTGGAGCAGTTCGAGCACCGAGGTGCCGATGGCTCCGCAGCCGACGAGTGCGATACGCGTGGGAGTGGTCATGGAACGGGCTTCGCTCACTTGCCGGCCGTGCCGAGCGCCGGGATCTGCGTGACCGTGTTGGTCGGCGGGCCTGCGAACGTTGTCTTGAAGCTGCCGATCGAGAGCATGTCGATCTCCAGCAGGAACGGACCTTCGGCCGCCAGCGCCTCGCCGAGGCGGGCGGGCAGCTCGGCCAGGTCCCGCACGCGGGCATGCGGCAGCGCGATCGACTTGCACAGCAGGTCGTAGTCGGGCGTGTGCAGCTCGGCATAGCACTGGCGGCCGCCGTACTGCGCGTCCTGGATGTTCTTGATGACGCCGTAGCTCTTGTCGTTCATGAGCACGATCACCATGGGCGCCTTCTCCTGCACCATGCAGGCCAGCTCGCCCAGGTTCAGGATGAAGCCGCCGTCGCCGGCCAGGCAGAAGGTCTTGCGGCCCGAGCCCGTCACCGCCGCGCCGATGGCCGCGCCGATGGCCATCGGCATGCCCTGGCCGATGCCGCCGCCCGTGGCGTGCACGCCGGCGCTCGGTTCGAAGACGCGCAGTTCGCGGTTGCCCCAGGTGCTGTTGGAGACGGTCACGTCGCGCACCCAGTTGAAGTTGCGGCCGGCCGCCGACTGGAGCTGGCGCACGAGCTCGGCGTACGGGCCGAGGCCGTCGCGCAGCGCCGCAACCGCCTGGTCGTGCGCGGCGCGCAGGTCGACCAGCAGTTGCGGGTCGGCCTTGTACCTGGCGGCTTCGAGGCGGTCGGCCAGGCCTTCGAGGGCAAGCGCGGAATCGCCGCAGACGAAGGCTTCGGACGCGTAGCAGCGGCCTTCGGCGGCGGCGTCGGCGTCGATGCGGTACAGCGGGCGCGGCAGCTTCAGTTCGTACTTGAGCGTCTCGTTGCCGCGCAGGCGCGAGCCGACCACGAGCATCGCGTCGCAGGTCTGGTACAGGGCCTCGACCGGCTTCTGGATGTTGTAGGCGCCGAGCGAACCGGCATCGTCCTCGGGCACAGTGCCGCGGCCCTGCGTCGTGGTGACGACACCGAAGCCGAGTTTCTGCAGGCGCTGGATGGCGGCGCGGGCATGGCGGGCACCGCCGCCGACCCACAGCATCGGGCGCCTGGCGGCGGCGAGGCGCGCGGCCAGCGCGTCGAGCGCGGCGGCGGATGGCACGGGGCGCTCGATGGGCAGCGGCGACAGGTCGGCCGGCATCGTGGTCAGCGCCGACTGGATGTCGATCGGGATCTCGACGCTGACAGGGCCCGTCGGTGCCGTCAGCGCAAGCTGCACGGCGCGCTTGAGCGTGCCGAGCACCGTTTCGACGCTGCGCACGCGCAGCGCAGCCTTCGACACGGCCTTGAGCATGGTGAGCTGGTCGGGTGCCTCGTGGATGTACGACATGCCCTTGTCGAGGTACGGCGTCTCGATCTGCCCGGTGATGTGCAGCACGGGCGCGCCGGCCGTCAGGGCCTCGACCATGCTGCCCGCGATGTTGCCCGCGGCGGGCCCGGTGCTGGTGATGCACACGCCCAGGCTGGCGGTGGAGCGCGCGTAGGCGTCGGCCATGTTGCCCGCGCCGGCCTCGCCCCGCGCCGAGATGAAACGCACCGTGCCGCGCTGCGCGAAGGCATCGAGGATCGGCATGTTGTGGATCGAGATCACGCCGAAGGCCGCCTTGACGCCGCACTGTTCGAGAAAGGCGGCGACGACGGCGCCGACGGTGACGGTGTTGCTGGGGTTATGCATGGCGTGACAGGCCTCCGGAGATGTCGATGTGGCTGCCCGTCGTGTACGACGCGAGGGGCGAAGCGAGGAAAAGGATCGCGCGGGCGGCTTCTGTCGGAAGCCCCAGGCGACCCAGCGGAATGTGTTTGTTCTTCGCGAGCTGGCCGCTCCATGCGGCCCAGCCGAGCGACTTGTCTTCGCGCGCCTCGAAGCGGCGGCGCCACTGGCCCGATTCGACGAGGCCGATCAGGATGCCGTTGACGCGCACGCCCTGCGGCGCGAACTCGGTGGCCATGGAACGCACCAGGTTCAAGAGGCCGGCGCGCGCGGCCGAGGTGGCGACCATGTGCGGCTCGGGCTGGCGCGCCAGCAGCGAGTTGGCGCAGACGATGGAGGCATCGCCCAGCACTGCACGCTGCGCCGCGAGCTGCGGCAGGAAGGCGCGCGTCGGGTTGATGACGGAGAAGAATTTCAGGTTCAGCTCTTCGGTCCAGGCCTTGTCGTCGGTGTCCGCGAAGGTCGAGACCCGGCCCTGCCCCGCGTTGTTGACGAGCATCGAGGCCGGGCCGAGCGCGGCTTCGCTGGCGGCAGCGAAGGAGCGCACCGAGGCGGCGTCGAGCACGTCGCAGGTCTGCGCGAAGAGCTTCGCGCCGGGGTACTGCCCGCGCAGGCCGGCCACGGCGCCATCGAGCCGCTCGGCATTGCGGCCGCACAGGGCCACCGAGGCGCCGCAGCCCAGCAGCAGTTCGACAGTGGCCAGGCCGATGCCCGACGAGCCGCCCGTGACCACGGCCACGCGGCCGGCCAGCGCATCGGCGGCGAAGAAAGAGGAAGGAAGAGCTTGGGCGGTCATGGTCCCGGAATCAGGCTGAGCGAAGCGGCACCACGTTGGCGGTACGCGCGGGCGAGTAATTGAGCAGGCCGGAGATCTCGTCGGCGGTGCCGCGCACGCGCTGCACCATCTCGTCGATGCGGCTCTCCTCGATGTGGCTGGCGGTAACGGTGGCGCCCAGCGCCGCCACGATATGGCCGCTGTGGTCGCGCACCGGCGCGGCGATGCTGGAGATGTTCGATTCGAAGAAGCCCTCGCCCAGCACGTAGCCGCGCTGGCGGTCGGCCTGCACCATGTCGAAGAGCTCGGTCACGGTCTTCGGGGTGCTCGGCGAGAAGGTCTCGAGCTTGTCTTCGGGGTAGAGGGCGCGCAGCTGCGGCAGCGTGAGGTCTTCGAGCAGGATGCGGCCCAGCACCGTGGCATGGGCCGGCAGCCGCGTGCCCACGGTGACCGAGCTGGCGAAGGGCGTGGGCGGCGCCACCTTGGCCACGTAGACGATGGAGCGGCCGTCGCGCACCACCAGGTTGCAGGGCGTGCGCAGTTCGTCGCACAGGCGGTTCAGCAGCGGCGTGCCCAGCTGGGTGAGTTCCAGCGAGGCCAGGTATTCGAAGCCCAGGCGCAGCACGGCCAGGCCCAGGCGGTAGTCGCGCCCACCCTCGGTGCGCTCGAGGAAGCCCATGTTCTCCAGCGTGGTGAGCAGGCGGAAGACGGTGGAGCGCGGCAGGTCGAAGCGGCGCGCCAGTTCGGGTGCCGAGAGCGTGCGGCTTTCGCGGCTGAACTCGCACAGCACGCGCAGTCCGCGCTCCAGCGCGGGCACGTTGTAGCGGTCGGCGCCCTCTTCCATCGCCTCGTTGCCGTCGTTGTTGTTGCTGGCCATGCCTGTGGTTCCTTCCTCGGATGTCTCTGGTGGTTGCTTGCGGTCAGCCGGCGAGGGATTCGCTCAGCAGCTTCGCGACGGCCTGCGGTTGCTCCACATAGCCGGCGTGGCCCGCATCGTCCACCAATTCGAGCCGCACTCCGCACTTGCGCGCGACTTCTTCGCAGGCCGCCGGGGGCGTGACCACGTCGAGCGCGCCGCAGGCCACGCGCACCGGCATGGGCGGCGGCAGGTCGGCCAGCAGGTCGGCGTTGCACAGCAGCTCGACGGCCTGGCGGTAGCCGTGGTCGTTCAGGCGGGCCATGTTCCAGCGCACCCACTGGCGGGCGTGCTCGGAGGCCTTGTCGGAAACCAGCCGGCCGGAGCGCTTCGCGGCCATGCCGGCGATGCCGAGTTCGTCGAGCGTGGCGAGGCGCTCGGTGCGGACCTTGGCCCGCGCCTCCGAGCGCGAGGCAGCGCCGTAGCCGATGGCGGGGCTCACCAGCACCAACCGACGGATGCGCGCATCGGTGCACGCGGCCGAGGCGGCGGTGATGGCGCCCAGCGAATGGCCGACCAGCACGCAAGATTCGATGCCGAGCGCGTCGAGCAGCTGGCCCAGCCGAGCCGCGTAGTCGGCGGCGGACGGCGCGGCGGCTTTGAGCGGCGTCGAGCCGCCATAGCCTGGTGCATCCCACGCGATCACGCGGGCCTGTGGAGTGAGCAGCGCGGCAGTGTCGATCCACGATGCGGCGCCCGAACCGATACCGTGCAGGCACACGATGGCCGGCCCCTGGCCACATTCGCGCACCGACACCACGGCGCCGCCGCCGACCGCGACATCGCGGGCCGGGAAGCTGGCGTCGAGCCGTGCGAGCTCGGAGGCCGGCAGCGTCGTCAGTGCGTCGGTGGAGACGTTCATGGCCGTGCGTCCGCTCAGCGCTTGATCTTGGCCAGGGGGTGGTCGGCGGGATAGGTCGGCGTGACGGGCTTCTTCGCACCCAGCATCACGCACATCAGCGCGTCCTCGTCGCCGATGTTGATCTCCTCGCGGTACACACCGGGCGGCACCGAGATCAGGTCGCGGTCGGTCATGATGGTCTCGAAGCGCTCGCCGTCCTTCTCGATCACCACCTTGAGCTTGCCGCGGATCAGGAAGAACACTTCCTCCACGTCGGTATGCAGGTGCGGCGGGCCTTCGTGGCCGGCGGGGATCACCATGGTCGAGAAGGTGAAATGCTCGGCGGGGACGGTGTTGACGTCCTTCGCGACGCCGGTGCCGCCGGTGCCCACGTAGCGCATCTGGGCGCGGCGGAACTTGGGATCGAAGTCGGCCTGGAACTTCAGCGCGTCCCAGTCGTACTTGCGGGTTTCGTAGCGCGCGATGCGGGTGTTCATCCACTCCGCGAGGCTGCTGCCCTCGGGCTGCGCCAGGCTGCTGGCGGCGGTTTCGTTGATCTTCTGCTGTTCGGACAGGTCGCTCATCGGGTGTACTCCTTGGTCGGAAAAATTCAGTGCATCGCGAAGCCGCCATTGACGGCCAGCAGCTGGCCCGTCACGAAGCGCGCGAGCCCGGAAAGAAGAAAGACGGTGGCGCCGCACACGTCGGCGGCCTGCTGCTCGCGCGGGATGGCGCGGCCTTCGAGGTACTTCTGGTGGCGCGCCATCGGCACGTATTCGGTGGCTTCCACCAGCGTGAGGCCCGGCGCCACGGCGTTGACGGTGATGTTGTCGCCGCCCCATTCGCGCGCCAGCGAGCGCGTCATGGAAATGACGGCGCCCTTGCTCGACGCGTAGGCCAGCAGGTTGGGCGCGCCCCACAGCGCGGTGTCGGAGGCGAGGTTGACGATGGCGCCGCGTCCGCTCCCGGCCAGCGCCTGCCGGCAGGCGCGGCCCATGAGCCAGCTGCCGCGCACGTTGACGTTCATCACGCGGTCCCACACGTCGATCTCGAGCTGGTGCGCGTCGCGGCCGCCCGAGTTGGTGATGGCGGCGTTGTTGACCAGGCCGTCGAGGCCGCCGAGCAGGCGGATGGCTTCGTCGGCGCAGGCCACGATGGAGCCGGGGTTGGCCAGGTCGACGGGCAGCGCATGCGCGTTGCGGCCGGCTTCGCGCAACGCCTTCGCCTCGGTCTCGGCCAGCTCGCCGAGGATGTCGGCCAGCACCACGCTGGCGCCCGCGGCGGCGACGCACTGCGCGAAAGCGAGCCCCAGGCCGCGCGCGCCGCCGGTCACGAGCACGCGGCGGCCGGCCAGCAGGTTGGCGGGCAGCTCGGCGAGCAGTGCCTGCAGGCTCGATGGATCGGCGATGGCTTTGAGTTCGGTCATGGAAATGAGGTCCGTGGATCGGTCGCGGGGGTCAGTCGGCCTGGATGCCGAGTTCCTTGATCACCTTGCCGAAGCGCGCGTAGTCGGCGGCGTTGGTCTTGCCGAGCACCTCGGCGTCGCCGCCCACGGGCGTGGTGCCGAGCACGGCCATGCGAGAGACGATCTCGGGCATCTTCAGGATCTCGTTGAAGTGGCCGTTGAGCGTCTTCACGATCTCGGGCGGCAGGTTGCGCGGGCCCCAGAGGCCGTTCCAGGCCGTCACCTCGACGTCCTTGTAGCCCTGCTCGGCCAGCGTGGGCACGTTGGGCGCGAGCGGCGAGCGCTGGGCCGAGGCCACAGCCAGCGGGCGCAGCTTGCCGTTGGCGATGTACGGCGCCACCGGCCCCAGCGTGATGAAGGTGACGGGCACGTGGCCGCCCAGCACGTCGTTGATGGCGGGCGCCACGCCCTTGTAGGGCACGTGCGCGAGCGTGGTGCCGGATGCGCGGGCGAACATCTCGCCCAGGATGTGCATCGGCGAGCCGCTGCCCGGGCTCGCGTAGCTCAGCGTCTTGCCGCCCTTGGCCGCGGCCACGGCGTCCTTCACCGTGGAGAGGCCGCTGGTGCCGCCGGCCACGAGGAACAGCGGCTGGCTGCCCGTCTGCACGATGGGCGTGAAGCCGTTGAGCACGTCGTAGCCCGAGCCGTTGGTCTTGAGCACCAGCTGCGCGATCGAGAAGGTGCTGGGTGCGAGCAGCAGCGTGTAGCCGTCGGGCGTGGCCTTCGACACATAGGCGCTGCCGATGATGCCGCTGGCGCCGGGGCGGTTGTCGACCACCACGGGCTGGCCGACGCGCGTCGACAGCTTCTCGGCGAACAGCCGCGCCAGCGCGTCGGTGTCGCCACCGGCCGGATAGGCGACGACCAGCGTGATCGGCTTGACGGGGTAGCTGTCGGCTGCCCAGGCGAGTCCGGAGGCGCAAGCGGCGGCCATGGAAATGGCGGCGGCGACGGCAAGGCGGCGTGTCTGTTTCATCGTGTCCGTTCGGCTCGGTTTTGTTTCACTAAAGAAACAACGATTTATTAATGGAACGCCACGAAGAATATCGAAGAAGACAACTTCATGACTAAGGGAAAACCCCAATCCTTGTTTCACAACGAAAACAGGGCGGCCTTTCGGGCCGCCCTGTCCTGGTGTCGAGGAGAAGGAGCGAAGCGTCAGCCGCCGTAGCGCGCCACGGTGAGGCCTTCCATGTCGATGCCGGGCGCCCTGCCCCCAATCAGGTCGGCCATCACGCGGCCTGTGCCCGCGGCCATGGTCCAGCCGAGGGTGCCGTGGCCGGTGCTCAGCATCAGGTTGGGAATGCGGGTGGAGCCGATCACGGGCGTGCCGTCGGGCGTCATGGGGCGCAGGCCGGTCCAGAAGGAAGCGTCGCGCACGTTGCCGCCTTTGGGAAACAGGTCTGTCACCACGTGCTCGAGCGTGTCGCGCCGGCGCTCGTTGAGCCGCAGGTCGAAGCCCGAGAGCTGCGCGGTGCCGCCCACGCGGATGCGATCGCCCAGGCGCGTGACCGCCACCTTGAAGGTCTCGTCCATCACCGTCGATTCGGGCGCGCCGCTGGCGTCGGTGATCGGCACCGTGATCGAGAAACCCTTGACCGGATACACCGGCAGCCGGATGCCCAGCGGCCTGACCAGCGCGGGCGAATAGCTGCCGAGCGCGACCACGTAGCGATCGGCCGTGAAGCTGCCGGCATCGGTGCGCACCGCAGTGATGCCCTTGACCGCGTCGTACTCGAGAGCCTGGATGTTGACGCCGAACCTGAACTTCACGCCCTCGGCCTCGGCCAGCTTCGCCAGCGCCTGCGTGAACTTGAAGCAGTCGCCGGTCTCGTCGCCCGGCAGCCGCAAACCGCCGATGAACTTGCCCTTCACCGCCGCGAGCGCGGGCTCGTACTGCACGCAGCCTTCACGGTCGAGCAACTGGTAGGGCACGCCCGAGGCCTGGAGCACTTCGACGTCCTTCGAGGTGCCGTCGAGCTGCTGCTGCGTGCGAAAGAGCTGCAGCGTGCCCTGCATGCGCTCGTCGTAGGCGATGCCGGTGTCGGCGCGCAGCTCCTTGAGGCAATCGCGGCTGTATTCGGCGAGCCGCACCATGCGGCTCTTGTTGATCTCGTAGCGCGCCTGCGTGCAGTTGCGCAGCATCGCAAGGCCCCAGCGCCACATCGCCGGATCGAGCATCGGCTTGATGACCAGCGGGCTGTGCTGCATCAGCATCCACTTGACGGCCTTGACCGGCACCCCGGGCCCGGCCCATGGCGCCGAGTAGCCGGGCGACACCTCGCCGGCATTGGCGAAGCTGGTTTCGAGCGCGGGCGCCGGCTGACGCTCCAGCACCGTCACCTCGTGACCGGCACGCGCCAGGTAATACGCGATCGAGGTGCCGATGACACCGCTGCCGAGAATCAGGACCCGCATGAGAACAACCCTTTTGAAGCTGCCGTGACGCAGCCGAGGGTACAGGGCCGGACGTTACAAGCCCAGCGCGTCCTGCAATTGCCGTGCCGTCCAGCGCTTCGGCTGTTGCGGCCAGGCCTCGAGCAGCGAAACCATGCGCGAATTGCGCGGCGCGCTCAGGCCATGCTCCTGCGCGAGGCGCACCACCTCGCCGCTGAGCGCGTCGATCTCGGTGCGGCGGCCTAGCGCAAGGTCGTCGGCCATGCTCGAGCGCGCCTTGGCATCGATGCGCAGCATGCGCGCCGCCACGATGCGGAAGATCCAGTCGGGCAGCCGCAGCAGGCTCGCCAGCCGGTGCGCCGGCACCGCCGCGACCTGCGCCGGCGCGATCCCCGCGACGTTGAGGATGCCCAGCGCCTCCTCGATCAGCGAAGCGAAGCAGCGGCGGTAGCCGCGCTGCATGAGCTCCTCGCGCAGCGGCAGGCCCGAAAGCGCGTTGACGGGGTTGTTGAGATTGAGCATGAGCTTGCCCCACTGCACGGGCAAAAGGTCGGCATGCAGGTCGAGCGGCACGCCGGCGCGCTCGAATACGGGAAGCCATGGGCGAAGCACCGCGTCGTCTTCCGCGGCCAGGCGGCCGCCGGTGCCGCGGTGGAAGGCGCCGGGGCCGATCTCGGCCACGTTGTAGGGAACCATGCCGGCGCGCACGTTGAGCGAAGGGCCGGTCTGCGCGGCGGCCGCGCAGTTGGAGATGCCGTTCTGCAGCGAGATCACCGCAGTGCCTGCCGGCAGCGAGAAGGCCAGTTCGCCCGCGGCCTCGGCCGTGGCGCCGCTCTTCACGCACAGCAGCACCAGCGCGGGCCGTGCGCCGGCGGGCACCTGCCCGCTCAGGCGCAGCCTGTCGGCAGGCAGCCTGTGCGTCGCGCCGTCGATATCGGTAAGCGTCAGGCCATGCCTGGCGAGCTTCTCGAGCACGCGCGGACGGCCGACGAAGGTGACGGGCACGCCCGCCGCCGCCAGGCTTCCGCCGATGAAGCACCCGATGGTGCCCGCCCCCATCACAAGCACTTCACCGGGGATCGCTTCTGGCATGGGTGGCGTGCTCGTTCCGGTGATGGCGCCAGCCGTCAGGCGCGTTCGGAGACCCAGGCCTGCACCGACTGCAGCGCGGCCGGAAGGCCTGCCGCGTTGGTGCCGCCGGCCATGGCCATGTCGGCCTTGCCGCCGCCCTTGCCGCCGACCTGCTGGGCCACGAAGTTGACCAGCTCGCCGGCCTTGACCTTGGCCGTGCTGTCGGCCGTGACGCCGGCCGCGATCTGCACCTTCTCGCCGTCGACGGCGGCAAGCACGATGGCTGCCGTCTTGAGCTTGTCCTTGAGCTTGTCCATGGTCTCGCGCAGCGTCTTGGCGTCGGCGCCTTCGAGCTTGGCGGCCAGCACCTTGATGCCCTTGACGTCCACGGCCTGCGACACGAGTTCATCGCCCTGCGACGAAGCCAGCTTGCCCTTGAGCGCGCCCACTTCGCGCTCGAGCGCCCTCACCTGCTCCAGCACCTGCGAGAGCCGGCCCTGCAGCTCGGCGGCCGGCGACTTGAGCGTGGCGGCCACGCTCTGCACGGTCGATTCCAGGTCCTGCAGGTAGGAGAGCGCATTCGCGCCGGTGACGGCCTCGATGCGGCGCACGCCGGCGGCCACGCCGCCTTCGCTGACGATCTTGAACAGGCCGATGTCGCCCGTGCGGCCCACGTGGGTGCCGCCGCACAGCTCGCGGCTGGTGCCGATGTCGAGCACGCGCACGGTCTCACCGTATTTCTCGCCGAACAGCATCATCGCGCCGGTCTTCTGGGCCGACTCCATGTCCATCACGCGGGCATGCGTCTCGGTGTTGGCGAGGATCTCGGCGTTCACGCGCTTCTCGATCTCCAGGATCTGCTCGTGCGTGACGGGCGCGTTGTGCGCGAAGTCGAAGCGCGTCTTGTCGGCATCGACCAGCGAGCCCTTCTGCTGCACGTGGCCGCCCAGCACTTCGCGCAGTGCCTTGTGCATCAGGTGGGTGACTGAATGGTTGCGCATGGTGGCGGCGCGGCGTGCGGTGTCGACTGCGGCCTTGACCGTGTCGCCGACCTTCAGCGTGCCCTGGGTCTGGGTGCCGTGGTGGCCGAACACGTCGGCCTTGATCTTCTGCGTGTCTTCCACGCCGAACTGCACGCCTTCGGCCACGAGCACGCCCTGGTCGCCGACCTGGCCGCCGCTTTCCGAATAGAACGGGGTTGTGTCGAGCACGACGATGCCCGGCTGGCCTTCCTTGAGCTCAGCGACGGCGGAGCCCTCGAAGTACAGAGCGACGACCTTGGCGCTTTCTTCCAGCTTCTCGTAGCCGGTGAAGACGTTGCCCGCGCCGGCGTAATCGACGTTGCGGTCCATCTTGAACTT
The DNA here is from genome assembly GCF_041154425.1 of Variovorax sp. V15. Lineage (NCBI taxonomy): Bacteria > Pseudomonadati > Pseudomonadota > Betaproteobacteria > Burkholderiales > Comamonadaceae > Variovorax > Variovorax sp. V15. The sequence continues at coordinate 2,700,374 of NZ_AP028659.1, read as the reverse complement.
GCCGGCAGCACGGCCCGCGGCCTTCTGCTTTTCCATGGCGGCGTTGAAGCCGGCCTCGTCGACGCTCACGCCGCGTTCGCGGCACACGTCGGCCGAGAGGTCGAGCGGGAAGCCGTAGGTGTCGTGCAGCTTGAAGGCCACGTCGCCCGGCAGCACCTTGGCGTCGCCAGCCAGCGCTGCGTCGAGGATTTCCATGCCGTTGGCCAGCGTCTCGAAAAAGCGCTCTTCCTCGGCCTTCAGCGTGTCGGTGATGCGCTTCTCGTCGGCGACCAGCTTGGGGTAGGCCTCGCCCATGAGCCGCACCAGTTCGGGCACCAGCTTGTGGAAGAAGGGCTTCTTCTGGCCGAGCTTGTAGCCGTGGCGGATGGCGCGGCGGATGATGCGGCGCTGCACGTAGCCGCGGCCTTCGTTCGACGGGATCACGCCGTCGGCCACCAGGAACGAGGTGGCGCGGATGTGGTCGGCGATCACCTTGAGCGAGTTGTTCGACAGGTCCTGCGTGCCGGTGGCCTGCGCGGCGGCCTTGATGAGCGCGTCGAAGATGTCGATTTCGTAGTTGCTGTGCACGTGCTGCAGGATCGCGGCCAGGCGCTCCAGGCCCATGCCGGTGTCGACGCAGGGAGCGGGCAGCTTGACCACGCTGCCGTCGGGCTGCATGTCGAACTGCATGAACACGTGGTTCCAGATCTCGATGAAGCGGTCGCCGTCTTCCTCGGGGCTGCCCGGGGGCCCGCCGGGGATGTGCGGGCCGTGGTCGTAGAAGATCTCGGAGCACGGGCCGCAGGGGCCGGTGTCGGCCATCATCCAGAAGTTGTCGGACTTGTACTTGCCGCCCTTGTTGTCGCCGATGCGGATCACGCGCTCGGGCGGCAGGCCGATTTCCTTGGTCCAGATGTCGTAGGCCTCGTCGTCCTCGTGGTAGACGGTGGCCAGCAGCTTGTCGGCCGGCAGCTTGTAGACCTGCGTGAGCAGCTCCCAGCCCCAGGTGAGCGACTCGCGCTTGAAGTAGTCGCCGAAGCTCCAGTTGCCCAGCATCTCGAAGAAGGTGTGGTGGCGGGCGGTGTAGCCCACGTTCTCGAGGTCGTTGTGCTTGCCGCCGGCACGCAGGCAGGCCTGGACGGAGGCCGCGCGGTTGTAGGGGCGCTTGTCGGTGCCGAGGAACACGTCCTTGAACTGCACCATGCCCGAATTGGTGAACATCAGCGTCGGGTCGTTGCCCGGCACCAGCGGGCTCGACGGGACCGCCGTGTGGCCCTTGGAAGCGAAGAAATCGATAAAGGTCTTGCGGATGTCCGCGACCGTGAATGTGGGCTGGCTCATCTTTGGATTCGTCTTCTGCCGTCGAGGGCGGCGCGGCGATGGCGACCCTCATGTCGAACCCACTGCGGCGAACCGGCCTAACTGCTTGATTTGCTTGAACAAACGATTATAGGTTTGGCCATGCGGCCCGCGCCGGCCAAGGGCTGCCGGACGACAGCGCAATGCTCACTCCACGGCTAATATGTGTCCTGGCGCAAAAAACGAGAACCAACGAGGGTCTGCGCCATCCGTACTTGTACGGACAAAAAAGATCAAGGAGTTCGCATGGCAAGCCAAGATGCCGAAAGGCACTGGACGATCGAAGACCTGGATTTCTCGCGCATCGCGCTCGACAAGGTACGCCCGGACGAGAACCTCTTCTACCTGGTGACCTCCGCCTCCTTCATCGAGAGCGGCTCCGACCTGTACACGCACAACCTGGTGGACTTCTTCAAGGGCGACCAGGAAGTCACCGACTGGCTCTCCCAGCACTGGGAACTCGAGGAACTGCAGCACGGCAAGGCCCTGCGCGCCTACGTGCGCCACGTATGGCCGGAGTTCGACTGGGACACCGCCTACGGCAACTTCCTGGAGGAATACGCGACCTACTGCAAGGTCGAGCTGCTCGCCCCAACCCGAGGCCTCGAGATGACCGCCCGCTGCGTGGTCGAGACCGGCACCGCCACCTACTACCGCGCCATGGCCCGCTGTACCGACGAACCCGTGCTTCAGGACTTGGCGACGCGCATCGCCACCGACGAAGTCAACCACTACAAGCACTTCTACCGCTACTACCGGCGCTACCGCGAGCAGGAAAAACTGGGCCGCCTGCGCGTGATGGGCACCATCGGCCGGCGCACGCTCGAACTCAAGAGCGAGGACGCCGACTGCGCGATCCGCCACGTGGTCAGGACGCGTTCGCCCGAACGCGCCGACGACACGGCCTACGTGCAGCGCCTGAGCGCCGACATGAACAGCACCATCCGCACCCACCTGAGCCCGGGCACCACGCTCAAGATGCTGATGCGGCCGCTGGAACTGCCGGCGAAGGTACAAACGGTGATCCAGTACCCGATCAGGCAGTTCATGGAGCATGTGTTCCTGCGCTGAACAGCGCGCAAGTGGTTCACTCATCGCGACAAACCGGAACCCGGATTCCATTTCGCACAACAGGTGCTTGGCTAATATTTCCGGTCACCCCTTTCTATCCAGATAGAGACAAGGCCTGAGACCTTCGGACAAGCGCGGCTGCATGCGCCGCTGGCAAGTCGGCTCGCGGCCCTGTTGCATGCGCGTCCGATGTTCGATCACTCAGCCAACCGCGAGCAGCTCTACACCATCCGGCTGGACGGAACCAGCCTGACCATCCGGGACCTGATGGAAGTGCGCTTCACGTTCCTGCGGTTGCTCGAGCAGCGCATCGGCCCCTCTTCGCGCCTGGTGAAGTGCTACCGGGCCTGGCTCAACCAGCTCGAATCCGGCATCGACTCGATGAGCGAATCTCAGATCGCCAACGCCCGCCTCTGGCGCGAGGCCTGGGAGCACGCCAGCGAGATTGCCACCCCGCTGCTCAGCCAGCCCCAGACAACCACCTTCCGGTTCGAGCTTTTCTGAAGCAAGCACGCAGACGCCGAGCAAAAAAAACCCAGCGCTAAGGCTGGGTTGAACCTCTTGGTGCTGTCACGCACAGAGAACTCGCACTTCAAAGCGAGCCCACAAAATCTAGGGCTTCATGCGCCGCTGCCTTGTCGGACAGGACCGACACTTCGAAGTGAGGAATACGACCGCGCAGCCCCGAAAGACCCGGCTTCCCCGCAAATCTGCCAAATAGTTCACGTTTTAATGAGTGTCCTACGGCGACTACCTGTTTCCGGCTGACACGCGCTCGCAGGGCGAGCGCCGACGATACCGATGCTGTCACGCAACAGGGCCGCATAAAAGAAGAGCTCTCTGTCAGTGCTTAGAGCGTGCCCACAAGGGCAACTCGAACCCGCTTCGGCGGGTATTTTTTTGGCCGCACCACAACGCGGCCCCGGCACGGGCCGAGGCTCGCCGCCCTTTGTCCGCTCCGGCTCAGCTCGCCGAGGTCAGCCCCGGCTTGCGGCTTCCGTCCAGCGAGTACAGCTGTGGCCGTTCGTCCGCGGAACCGGCTTCCGCCGCCAGCCCTGCTGCGCCATGTGCCGCGCTCTGCGGCTGGCGATAGAGCTCGTTCTCAAGACGCCTGACGCGTTCGGCGTACATCCGGGCAAGCGCGCTGTGATGCTCTGCCGCCGCCTGGTGCTCGATGCGCGCCATCTGGGCTTCTTCCAGGAGGGCCGCCGCGCGTCGAAGGTACGCGGTGTGATTCGGGCGAAACAAGAAGTCGAACGTCATTTCACACTCCTTTCCGCAGGATGCGGTGCAGACGATGTTCCTCTGCGCTCGCCGCCGAGTCTGTCGGAGCGCGCCTACCCTCGGGCTACCCTTTTTCACTACGAATTCGCCATACCACAAGGCAATGACAGGTTTTCCCGCCTCGATGGGGACAATGCTGTGGAAAACTGTGTGCGCATCGCTCGGAAGCCTTGCCTGGCGTGGCTTGCAACACGATGCCCGCCAAAGAGGCAGCGCCCGAAAAAAATTTCGCAGCCGCCTGCCGACCGGTTATCCAAGGTCCGACCGCTTGCAATCGAAGACCCTGCCCGGCTCGATCGCCCGCAGCGTCGGCACCTTGCCGATGAACACCACCCCCGCGCTGATCAGCCACCACTCGCCCGCCTTGAACAGCCTGAAGAGGTTCGTGGCCTCGTCGCCCGCAGCCGGAATCGCGTTGAAGACGTAGGCGGGCTCGCCGCCCTGGGTCTCTTCCATGCCCAGCAACTCCGCCCTCATCTTGCCCATGGTGTCCGTGTCCTTCGTCCTGTGGCGGACGACGTCCATGTTGACGGTGCGCGAGTGCTCGTCGATGGCGATCTTGCGGATCCAGGGAGCCGGGCCGGTGCCGCCCGGCGCGGGGACGCAGGTGATCGTTCCGGCAAAGGCCGAGCCTGCGGTCACGGCCAGGAAGGCGTTGAGGGCGAATCGAAAGGGCTTGGATTTCATGCTCGGTATGGCGTGTTGGGTCGGCTGGCCCGCGCGGCGGCGCGAACCTCGGATGGCATGCATCTATACTCCCGCTTGTCGCCGGCTGCAGCCTTGCAATCGGCGGCTTGCCAGATGCGGGTGTAGTTCAATGGTAGAACGGCAGCTTCCCAAGCTTCATACGAGGGTTCGATTCCCTTCACCCGCTCCATCATCTGTCGAGTGAAAGCGCAATTTCCCAGCGGGCCTGTGGACTATTGCTGTGTACCGGATGCGTACCACGTTCATCATCCGAACCGTGGAAAAAGACGTGTCACTACCTACCGGAGTCGCCAAGCGCGGCTCGAACTATCACCTCCAAATCAAGGTGCCAGTCCGGCTGCAGCCGGTCATCAAACGTACTTTCTGGGTGCGCACCTCGCTCGGCACGGACGACAAGCCCACCGCCGCAGTCCTGGCACATCGCCACTGGGCCGAGGCAGCAGCCGCGTTTGCTGCAGCTGAGGCTAAGCTCAAGCCCCGAGAGGTGGTCCCGCTCTCGCCTGCTGTGTCCGCGTACGTCGTAGCTGAAGCAGGTCGGCAGGCGCTTGCATTCGATGAGGTCATCCGATACGAGCCCGGTGCACTAGTGGCGCTCCTCAGGGCGACGGAGCCGCCACCAAGGCGTTTCCTGACGACAGATGCTGACCGTCCGTTACCCGAGCCTGAGCACCTGAAGCCGAGCGCCGATGGCTCGCTTACCCTCGCGCAGGTAGATCGCCTCCGCGCCATCGCGCAACTGAACATTGACGACCTCGGTCGCTCGCTGTCCATGGGCCGCCTCGACGTAGCCAGAGCCTTCGCTGAGACCGCTTGCGCGTCCATCGGTGTCGCCGTGGACTGGACTGCACCATCAACCCGCCCGACTCTCGTGGCGATTCTGAGAGCGATGCTCATCGCTTGGATAGGCGCGGCTGACCGCAACGAGGGCAGGCCAATCGAGACGCCACCGAAGCCCGAAGCGCCCATGAAGGTCGCCGCCACCCCCAAAGCCGCAAAGGGCAAGACGCTCGCGGACGTGTTCGATGATTGGAAGATCGGAAGGAAGCGCGACGCGATCAACAAGACCACACGAGCGCTGATCATGGTTAAGGCGGCCGGAATCGAGGCACCCTTGCGCGACCTTACCCGCCAAGATGGGCTCGCATTCCGCGACCACATCAACGCCACCATGGCCGGAACCGCCAGCAAGACCCGCTCGGATGTACTGGCCTGCATTCAAGCGCTCCTGAACCATGCAGTCAGAGAGAGGGGCTGGATCGATTCGAATCCGTGGCGCGGGACCGCGATCACTAAGGGTCGAGCGAAGAAGCGCGAGCCTTGGGACGCCGCCGACTTGCAGAAACTCTTTCACTCACCGCTGACGCAGGACCGCCGCATCGATTTGGCGGCGCAATACTGGATTCCTTTGCTGGCACTCATGACCGGCGCTCGGCAGGCCGAGCTATGTCAATTGCGCGTCAATGACGTGATACAGCGGGATGGTGTCTGGCTGCTAGACATCAATGAGGCGGACGAAGGCAAGAGCACCAAGAGCGAAGCTGGCGACCGCTGGGTCGCAATCCATTCCAAGCTGATCGAGCTTGGATTTATCGACCACGTGACGACCATGCGTGAGACTGGCGAGTTACTGGTATTCCCCGGCATCTTGACGGCCAAGAGCCGCACCGCGTCGCTGTACGTGTCGGACTGGTTTCGTGATCGGTGCAGAGCACTTGGTCTCTACCAAAAGTGGCGAGACTTCCACGCACTCCGTACAACCGTTGGGACTGCGTTGCGTGCCGTCGACCCGCCGCTAGGCGAGGCGGACATCACAGCGATCATGGGCCACGAGCCGGGCAACGTAGGTGTGGCGAACTACCACCGACCCGCGCCGAAGACGCTACAAAGGGTGATCGAACGACTGGACTTCCCCGCAGTGCTCTCACTGCGCCGCATTGCCCCGAACTATTGACACGGGTGGCGTCCATGCTACGGGACAGGCAAACGCACTTGACCTCGTTGCCCGTTTCTGCAGTCAAGAGCGGGCCTTTGCAAGTCCTTGTCCCGCCACCATAAAGCGCAGGTTACCGACGGTCGCGTCGCTGAGAGTGACTTGCGTTCAAAACCCCAATCTCGGCAACTCACGCTACGACAGCCGCATCACCAGTCCCTAGAGTTGGCTTTCCATCAACCACTACCAAGGACTTGCATATGAACGCCGCCACCTCTGGATCGAAAGTCTTCACCCCCTTCGAGCGCCATCGCATCGATGCGCTTGCAATAGACCTGGGTCGCTGCTTGGACGCTGAGATTTGTGCGGAGTACGGGGAAACCGATGAGGGTGAGGAGTGGGCAGCACTCACAGCAAATCTAGAGATGCTGGTGACCTTCGCTGCTGGCGCTGGCACCTCTGGCGGCCACGTGATCCTCGATGGCTCAGGTCGCTGCGTGGGCTCGCCTCGGGGAACGTTGGAAACGGAGCGGCTGCTCAGGGTGGCCCGAAAGACCGCTGCAGTTGCATTCCGCAGGATCGCTATTGAGACCTGCTGACCGATCTCCTCGTCTCCAACTGGCTCGGCCTTTGGGCCGAGCTTCCCCTCCTAGCCAAACACAATCGCGAGGTAATTTTTTTGCGCCTTGTCGGACGACTGTCCGTTGTTTGCCTGCAGTCCTTCTCCTCGGCGCCATGTGGCCGAGTGCGCCTAATGGAGGGGGTTTCACAGGTGTTGCCGTGCCGGCTGGAAGCGGCGAAAGTACACGCCCCTCAACTCGCTCTCTGGACCAATGGGTCACAAGCGTTCAAGCTTTCGTCCTGGCGTCGCTGCGAAGATCAGCGCCCGCGCTCGCATCGTAGGAGGCCACATCGGCTATCCAGTCAAGGCGAGGTTCGATAGGAACGGCGCAGGGGCACCCAGAGCCTTTCTGTAATAGTCCGGCGAAGGCCGTCCTTGCCTGAGGCGCGGGCCGCGGGAAGCATCTGACCCGAATCGCAGACCCGCTTGGAGGTGTGCGCTAAACGGAGATGGTGCACACCATGAAGAGTGAGCAAGACACAGGGAAGACCAGCCGGCGGCATCATGACCAGGCATTCAAGCAAGAGTTGGTGCGACAGAGCCTGGTGCCAGGCGCTTCCGTGTCGGCGATTGCGCTGCGCGGTGGCGTCAACGCCAACATGCTCTTCAAGTGGCGCAGGGAGCATCTTCGGGCTGTGGGCGCAGCGCCAGCCGCTGTGCTGTTGCCGATAGAGGTGACGTCTGCAGCCGAGGTTGTGGCGATTCCAACGTCGACTGGACCCACCCCCTCGCCATCGAGGCCGGCACCGCGCAACGGCGTCATCGAGCTGGAGTTCGCTGGCGCGCAATTGCGCCTGCGCGGGGCCGTCGACGAGGACAGCCTGTGCCTTGTCCTGCGCGCACTGCGCCAGAGTGCATGATCGGCCCGCGTGCGGGCACCCGAGTATGGCTGGCCGCTGGCGTGACGGACATGCGCTGCGGCATGGACACGCTGGCGGCGAAGGTGCAAACGGCGCTCACCGAGGATCCGTACTCCGGCCACGTCTTCGTCTTCCGTGGCCGCCGGGGCGACCTGATCAAGCTCCTGTGGAGCGACGGTGACGGTATGTGCCTGCTGGCCAAGCGGCTGGAGCGAGGTCGATTCGTCTGGCCCCAAGCCGAGGGCGGAGTGATCTCGCTAAGCACTGCACAGCTATCGATGCTGCTTGAAGGCATTGACTGGCGAAGACCCGAACGCACCTGGCAGCCACGCGCGGCGGCTTAGCCGGCTGCCCGACGTTGACAGAGCAACTACTGTGGCGGGAGTTGGCGCCGGCGAGCACAGTCGCACCGATGACCTCGCAGGAACTGCTTGCTACCAACGCCATGCTCAGCGGCGAAGTGGAGCGTTCGAAGGAGGCACTGAAGATCGCGCTGCTCACCGTCGAGAAGCTCAAGGTCGAGGTGGCGTATTTGCGTCGCATGAAGTACGGCCGCTCCAGTGAGCAGCTTGAACACGCTCAACTTGAGCTCGTGGGTGGGCATCTCACGCAACCGGCAGTGGCATCGGCGGAGCAAGCCGGGAGTACCGAAGAGGGTGAACAGCCTTCTAACGTCACGCCCATCGAGCAAGGTCGCAAGAAGCGGCAGGCCCGCGAGCGCACCGGGGTGCGTGATCTGCCGGAGCACTTGCCGAGACGCACCGTGATGCATACGCCGCACAGCGGGTGCAACTGCCAGGCCTGCGGCCGTGGCCTTCGCGAGATCGGCCAGGACGTCTCGGAGGTACTCGACTACGAGCCGGGCAGCTTCCATGTCGTGCGCCACGTTCGGCCCAAGCTCGCCTGCGCGAGCTGCAGCACGATCACCCAGGCGCCAGCGCCGAGCCGCCCCATCGATCGCTGCATGGCCGGCACCGGACTGCTCACACACGTGCTGGTGAGCAAGTATTGCGATCACACACCCTTGTATCGGCTGTGCCAGATCTACGTGCGTGAAGGTGTGGAGCTGCAGCGCTCGACACTGGCGGACTGGGTGGCCCAAGCGGCACGCCTGTTAAGTCCGCTGGCCGAAGCCATTGGCCGCTACGTACTGGCGGCCGACAAGATCCATGGCGACGACACGCCAATCCGCGTGCTCGGCGGCGCGGGGGCCAAGGCGCGTACCGGACGCCTGTGGGTGTACGTGAGGGACGACCGACCCAGCGGCGACACGGCGCCGCCGGCCGTGTGGTTCCAGTACTCGGCAAACCGCAGGGGCGAACATCCGGTGCGCCACCTGCGGCACTTCAAGGGGATTCTGCAGGCCGATGCCTTCGCCGGCTACCACCCGCTGTACGAAGACGGCCGGGTGGTCGAGGCGGCTTGCTGGAGTCATGCACGCCGCAAGGTGTGGGACATCCACGATCGCCAACACAAGCTCGGCGGAACGCTGGCGCACCAGGCGCTACAGCGCATTGGCAAGGTCTTCGGTGTGGAAGCCGAGATCCGAGGCAAGCCGCCACACGAGCGAATGCGGGTTCGCCAGGAACGCACCGCTGCGATGCTGGGCGAACTGAAGGAGTGGTTCAACGCAGCGCTGTCGCAGGTCTCAGCGAAGTCGCCGATGGCGTTGGCGATCGGATACTCGCTGAGCAACTGGACCGCGCTGACGCGCTTCGTCGACGACGGGCGGATCGAAGCGCACAACAACGCGGCCGAGCGCGCGCTGCGAGGCGTTGCGATCGGGCGCAAGAACTACCTGCATCTCGGTTCCGACAACGGCGGGCACAGCGCGGCAGTGATCTACACCTTGATCGGTTCGGCCAAGCTCGTCGGCATTGATCCGCAAGCCTACCTGCGCCACGTGCTCGACCGTATCGCTGACCACCCAATCAACCGCATCGACGAACTGCTGCCGTGGGTGGTCGCCAGCGAGTTCGCCAGGACTGAAAAGCTCGCTGCCTGAGCGCATCGCCGCTGGCAAAATCGCCAGCATGCGTGTCAAGCAGATCGAAGATCTCCCCATGGCCACCAACGCCGAGCTGTACCAGCTCAGTTGGGTCATCGAGCAACTCATGGCTGACCCAAGACGCATCGTGCAGGCACGCTCGCAGCTGCACATGGGCCAACTGGTGCAGTACTGGGATTGGGGTACGGGCAAGCTGCGCGAAGCCCGCATCGTGGCCATGAAGGACCGTCAGGCCACTCTTATCGACGAACTCACCAATCAGCGCTTCAGCGTACTGTACGCCGCCATCGTCCCGGCCGAAGAGCAGCCGAATGGATCGACCGCCACGTCATCCTCGCCGGCGTCTGTAGCGCCGCTGCGGCCGCCGCCGGAGATCAACGGCAAGCAGGACTTCCAGATCGGCCAGCGCGTCAGCTTCCCGGACCAGAGCCTCAAGCGTCACGTTGGACAGATCGTGCGCCTGAATCAGCGCACGGCCACCGTGCACTGCGATGGCCGTGCATGGCGCGTGGGGTTCGGCCTGCTCCAGCACGTTGCAGACGTCACGTCCTAAAACGCCCAGCCGTCAATGACGGCCTTGGGCGGACTATTACGCCTTTCTAGCGGCAGAGGTCGGTGCAGTAAGAGGGATGACGGTACGCTACGTGCTGGCAGTTCTTCAAGAGCATCCGGGTCATACAGATGACCGTGAGCCCTCATACGTCGTGCACGCCGGCCCGGCCAACGAGGCCTGGGCAACAACACCGCTTCCACTTGCCGACGCCATCCGAGCCTTCCAAGCGGGTGCGGTCAAATCAGCGAGGCTTTGGGGACTCGCGAAGGCCTCCAGGGCTCGCCTGTGACCCGCCGCATCCCCAAGGCCCCCAAACCCGCTACCATCCCGACCATGGATGCCCAGACCTCCCGCCACGTGGATGCCGAGATTGCGAAGCTCATCGCCGAGTCTTCCAAGCTCATCGCAGAGACGGGCAAGCTCAACGCTGAGGCCACCAAGTTCCACCGGGAACGGGCGTGGTATCCCGTGGTCCTCATGACCACCGCCGTGGGCGCGACGGCCGCAGTCGTCAAGCTGTTCTTCTAGCGCACGCCCTTCTCCCCAGCCTGCCCGCGCTTGATCAGGTCCCCGATGGTTCGGGCGTGTCGACGCTCGATCCGTCCGGGGTCCTTCAAGTCCTTCACGTACTCCTCGCAATAGCTCCGTAGGTGCTGGAGCGTGGCGACTTGGGTCTCCTGGACCGTGCCCAGAAACTGCCTCATGTGCTTTGGTCCTTCATGCACGTCGACGACAGCGCAACAGGGTCCACCTGGGTAAGGCGGGAGGGTCACGTAATACGTGAAGGTCCAGCGTTCGTAGGTCTCTTTCAAGGTCGGCGGTCTAGTCATTTCAGCTGCTCCGGTGATTGAAAAATCTCGCCCGGCGTTGGGGCAAAACCACTGTACTACTGTATGTCCATACAGTACACTGGAGGCATTCCGAAACACGGAATTGCTGAACAAGACCGGACTTCCTACGGCCCGCGTGCAGCAGGAGGTGGAGGACGCGACTCGGCCGGCGCGAATAAACCCCCGCAGGTTGAGGTCAGGTCTCCTCTAAGACTCTTAGAGGGGACGCGCACCGTGGCTGACTTCCGAACATGCAGCGCCATAGGATTTCAGAACACGACAAGGGACATCGTTCGCCACGTTGAGATCAAAGACAGACCCGCTCGCGGTAGGTTTGCCCGACGCTTCCAGCGCAGCCGGTGTCACCCGTCTCGTCATGCGCTCCAGCAAGCCCGAAGCCATCGAGTCCAGGACTAGGTGATCGACGTGGTCCTGCCGGCGATCCGCCGCACCGGGGCTACATGACCCCTGAGGTCGCCAAGGCCGCGATAAGAAAATAAACCCCCGCAAAATGACGGCCTTATCGCCAAGCCACTCCTGGCTGCGGCGCCTGAGCCGTATTAGGGAGCGTTGCTCCTGCTTCCAATCGCCCAATAACATTTTTTGAGCATCGCCGCGACGGCGCCCTCATTGATGACGTACCAGCCTAAGACCTCCAAGCCGCCCAGCTATCAGGGCGGACGATTGACACGCCACGACCGGGGCGGTCTCGCTGCCATAGCGGAGGCCAAGACCACCGCATGGCTCACCACCCCCGAGATGGTCTCGCACCGCGAGACCTTGCTCACCCGGGCGAACGCTACGGCCGCACTCACAACCCGTCCCGCCCGGGTGCTCATTCGCTCCAGCGCCGTCCGCTGACGGCCTCCCCAACTTTCGAGCCCTGCCAACGATCCTTGTGCCAGGGGTTGCACGACGACCGCGCCCGCTCCGTCATTGCGGGCCGGCAGGACTCACCCCGCATTTAATGGTGATGTTCCGGTAGGTACTTGGCCCCGGCTTCGGCCGGGGCGCTTTTTCTTCCCCATCGCCACACAAGAACAAGGCCGCATAGGTCACGTGCGTCCCCGGCGCTCCCGGGGTTTCCTACCGCTACCAATGAATCACCGAATCACTTTTCCGTCCGTCCATTCCATGGGCGGTACACCGTTTGTTGCCGAGGTCTCGGCCCCCACACACGACCTCGCCGTGCGCGAGGTCCTGGAGCACTGCGCCCGCGAGAGCATTGCGCTGGAGTACCTGCATCTTCACAACATCCAAGACCTCAGAGGTGCCCGCCTCGACGGTCTGAAGTTGTCGAATTGCAAACTGACTAGCGTGGACCTGTCGGGCGCATCACTCGTAGGCGCCCGTGTTGAGCACACCCGAATGCTCAAGGTCGCGGCAAACAGTGCCACGACCTTTGACCGCGCATGGCTTGAAGATGTGCAGTTGGAGGAGTGCGCATTGAACGGTTGGTCCATGAGGGACGCCGTCTGCTCGGGCCTTCGACTTGAAGGAACTACCGCACGAGGGTGGCGCGTTGACCGTACAAATTTCGACGGCGTGCGCTTCATTTCACTTCGCGGGTCGACAAGGGACAACACGCCCGCAGCCCCGTGCGACCTTACCGGATGGCACATGCACATGGCCCTTCTTCGGTCCTTTCAGGACGCGGACGAAGTCATCGCAGCCTCGGCACTTACCGATAACGAGAAGGCCGCTGTGCGCACACTGGCTGTCACAGGCAGTCGCGAGGCGGCTGCGCATTACCTGCGCGGCCTGGAAGCCATGTGCGCAACCTAAAGGACCATATGAAGACACTCAAAACCAAAGTCACCATACTTGGCTTCGGGGGCTCCACTACTGCCCCCCAGCGAGAGACCATCACTACACCCTACGGGCCGATCTACACCGGAACGCCTGAGGCAGAGGACTACCTCGCCCTGAGGGCGTATGCACAGCCACTCTCGGCACTGATGAGCGGCCTTCGCTCTCGGCAATTCGGAGCAGTTGAAGCATCCACCGAGATCGCGAAGGTGCTTCCGCTACTGCCTCCTGGCGCATCTGGAATCGCCGAGACGCTCATGAAGTTGGACACCGCACTTCGGAACGGCCCAGTATCGCCTGCAGACCCTCCCACTGATTGGCTGGTGCGAGACATAGAAAGCCATGTCGCACGATGCGAGAGAGGGCTCTCCGGCCGTTACTCCAGGGCCCCCAAGCCTTCAAACCCACTGGCAGTGAAACCGGCTGAAGGCCAACGGCTCGGCACCGGCTCTCGTTGGCATGACTGAAACTCAAAGATGAACAAGTACTTCACTCACTCAAATGGTTCTGTTTCTGCGATGACTCCCGTTGAAGCAGCCAGCATGAACCTCGGCGTCCGTGCACTCCAAGAGGCATTCAACTACGCCCGTGCACGAGGCGAGCACGCCGCCCCCGTCTACAGCGTGAGTATCACGCCGATGAGCGCGAGCATGGACCACGCCACGGCCGACCGCCTCGCGCATGCTGGCGCGGCATTCGATATCGTCAACGGTCGTGCAGTTCAGACCGCGCGCCTTTCCGGCGACGGCTATGCACCATTAGCAGGCGACGGAGTGCTGTAACGATGGCACAGCGACCCACGCATATGGCTGACCCGCTGCCGACTACAACCGCGCTCGTTGTTGCAGTCGGCGTCCATGGCCGCATTGTTGCCGTTTGGACCGATGCCGAGCAGGTTGCCGGCCTAGCGCCGAGCCTTTCCGAGCCGACCACGCTGCACGAGTTGCCCTTGACTGCTTCGCCGCAGATCGGCCAACCGTTGCCCTGAGCGAGCCACGTCTCGCCCCCAAGTAGGGGGCGCCTCTCACATCAATGACGGACCGCGAGGTCCTTGCACCTCATGGATCACCACGCGCTCCTGCGTCCCCATTCAGGCACCGCCAAGCAACACGCCGCCTTCTATCGCTTCGTGGCTGCGGCCCTCGTCGCTGAGGGTAGACGCGCCGCAGCCTGCGGCAGCGCCCCCGGGCCTTACAACGAACTCGCTGGGCAGTACCTCGATCAAGCCGCCACGCACTCGACTGACTGAACTTGAGTTCGATTCGCCCGAAGTTACGGGGCGCCTCTCACTTCTAGATGGGCCAAGAGCCCCGGGCATCCCCGTTGACCCTTGGGGCAACCGGGATGGTCGCTGCCACTCCTCTCAGCATGACACCGACCAAGAAATGCAACCGCTTCGATTGCGCAAAGTCCCTCACCGGTTCCTATCGGGTACAGCGCGATGAACATCACCTTTCCCGCCCAGCAAAGGCCCGACCGGGCGGAAGACTTGAGCGCTTCATCGCTCAACACGACACACGCAATCACCCGATCTTCGAGGATGGGCTCGCCTACGTCAGCGTAGAAGGACAGCTGCCGCGCCGCGCCGTCCTCGGCCACCGAGACTTTCTGCGCATCACAGCGTGGGACCCGCTTGGTCCTCGGCTGACGCGGACCCGCTGGTGGCTCGACGAAGACAACATGCTCCGCGCCTTCTCGCTTCACGAGAAGCCGATGGAGCATGGTGTGCTCGTTGCCGCTGCTCTCCTGAATGCTTCCCTGGGTGACGTGATCGAAGTCCCTGGCGATCCCTTCGACCTTCGGTTATCGCAGTTGCGCCGCGTCGACGGCTGAACGTCTCGAATCAAACTCAACAAGGACCATCAGCATGTCCGGTCAACAACCCCGCAAGTTCGACCCAACTCCCACGCGCTACGGCGACGTGGGGAACACCGCCGACGCCCCGAGCGTCAACACGCAGCTGTACAAGGCCACGGCAGCGCAGTACACCAACGACGGCCGAGGACTCTCTGCCATCGGCGACGCCCTCGGCTCGTTCTTCAATGCGGGCCAGAAGGCGCTGGAATCTGTCGACCAAGTCAACCACCAGCAGGACCTGATCCAGATCGAGCGCGAGAACCAAGCGCTCGCCAAGCAGGCTGTGGCGGACCAGGAACTCGGCAAGCCGATAAACCCCGCCTATGCAGACCGCCACGCCTACGCCGGGACGTACCAGGTCTCTGCAGCCGACGCGCACGCCTTCGAGCTTTCCGAGGGCCTCCGCGCCCACATGGCGAAGCAGCCACTGGACGGTAGTGTGGACCTCAACAAGGTCGCCCGCGACTACTTCAAGGAGCAGGTCGGCTCGGGAACCGGCAACCCGGACTACGACGCTCGCATGCTGTCGCAGTTCAGCAAGGCGGCCGACCAGCAGATCGCGCAATACCAGGAGGCCAGCCGCGCGACCATCATGCGGAACACCACCAACGAGGTCATCCAACAGTTCACGCAGCGCGTGCTGTCCCCCGAGGGCATCACGACCCCGCAGTTCGCCGAGATGCGCGAGCGCATCGGGCACATGGTGCATGGCGACACGAGCAAGCGCGACACAGTTTTGATGCACGCCATTGCTAGCGCCATTCAGAACGACGGACAGGCAGTGAGTGTTCTACGGGCCATGCAGGACCTTGACATGGACCAATCGGAGCCGGAACTTTTCAACCGCATCAGCGGTGAGGCTCTGAAGCGCACCAACGCGGTCAAGACGTTCGACGCGGGCCAACAGGTCCAGCAGTTCCACATGGACCTCGCGGGGGCCAAGTCGCGGCACCCCCAAGGCATCCTGCCACCGGAGCAAGTCGCCGCGTTTGTCCAGCGAGCAGAGGACATCGACAGAATTCATGGCGTCGGCTTCGCGGCCTTTGGAGACCTGCAGCAAGAGATGGCGCGTGGTGCCGCCAAGGAGGCAGGCGTCAATCTATGGAACGTGGCGTATAGCGGAGAGCTACGAACCCACGACTCCGCACGCGTTGCATCACGGTTCGGCAAAGCTCCCAGCACCGTCCTTTCGGAAAACTACGACTCCGCCATGTCCGCCGCTGTGTCGCAGGTCTCCAAGGCGCTTGCTGAATCTCGTGACGGCACGGGTCTGGTTCGCCCTATGGCTTCAGACCAAGCGACTCAGGACTACGCCAGATTCATCTTGGCCGGTGGGCCCAATGCCGGCCATCGAGCAGCCTCACAGGACACCATCAGCGACACGTACAAGGCCGAGATGGGTAACCCCCTGCTTGGTCGCGATCCCGAGGCCATGCAGCGGTCATACAAGTTCTATGACACCTTGCGCCAAGGTGGGCTCACTGACTATCAGCTGCATCGCTACTTCCCTAACGAGACTGCTGAAGGCATGTACCACGCGCTGCGGGCCATCTCGGACGGCCCGCTCGCTATCCGAGGAGCCGCCAAGTACCTAGCTGAGCATCCCAACGAGGCCAAGGACTTCACCGAAGCCTCTCGCGGCGGTCACGTCGACCTAGCAGCCATCGCCCGTAAAGGCGGCGTAGCCGGCAAGGCTGAAGACATCGAGAAGAAGATCACCGAAGCCCGCAACGCCGCGATCCTAGACAGCACGGACCGCAAAAAATGGTTTGGCAGCGTATCGATTGGGATGGACTCCAACGAGTCCGCTCGCTTCGACGCGCTGCTCCTCCAGCAGTTCTACGTACAGAAGGCAGCGCGTGGCGCAATCGACCTCGATAGCGCGATCAAAGCCGCAGCGGGTCAGACGGGCAGTTACCTAGTGCTCCCTGGTTTCGACGGGGCTCTCCAGGCCGTCCGAGATCCCTTTGCCGGTCGAGGTCGCACCATGCAGCATCCGCTGAACGAGGACCCTGCACACCCGCTCTCGGTGAGCAAGGGCTATGCGCCGATCTACGCTCCAGGTACTCGAATCGCGAACGCCCTGGGAAAGACAGAGGACCTCGTAACCACATGGGCTGAGGACGCCGACGCGGCACACAAGATGTTCCCCGGGAAGATCGATGCAGGCGAGAAGCTCTACCTGGAGCGGCCGAATAAAGCCGGGTTGTCCGCAGTCCGCAAGGGCGACGGCTCACAGATCATGTTCACGCCCGGTCAGGACATCGCCATAAGCAACGGGCAGTCGGGATTTACGTACACCGAACGGTCGAAGGAAGAGATTGCCAAGGACGTGACCCGCACACCCTGGCGCATTCGCTACAGCGAAGGCCTTGCGATCACCCAGGTGCCCCTGGACCCCAAGGAGGCCGCTGAGTTTTTCCGCAAGAACCTGGGACCGGGCTGGTATGTGCAGCGAGACGGCTACGACGACCCGAAGGTCGGCCAAGGCTACACCTTGTACTACGGAGGGCGCCTGAAAGTCGGAGAGGCCGAGCGAGACGCCATGATCGAAGCGCGAGGCGCAAGGGTTATGCAGTTCCGCCAAGACGCGAGAAGCATGACGGGAACAGTAGACCTGCCCGAGGGCGCCGCTATCCGCTACACCAACGCAACCGGCTCAGCTTCGGCGGCCAAGGCTGCTGGGACTTCCGCCCCTGCGACACGCCCTGGCTTGGGCGTGTCTGAGATTGCGAGCAAGGCGGCCAAGATGTACGGCGAAGCGGCCGAACAGCAGCGCGAGATATTGCGGCTCATCGGCGAGAAGGTCGTCAAGCCGCGCATTGACAACGCTAAAGGACTCTTCGAATAACTTATGGCACTTCCTGACAATACCGATCCCCGTAAGGTGGAAGATCAAGCCTTCCAGGCACGGGTGGACACGATGATCCAGCGGGGCGAACTCCAGTTCACCCCCTGGGCGCGTTCGAGCCGTCCTGCGAGTGGCTGGAATCTCGAAGCCTTCCAAGGTCTCTTGAAGAACAGCACTCCGAATACTCCAGCTTTCGAGGGAGCATCAACGCCCATGAGCTGGCTCAAGCTCGCCAAGGATGACATCGGTGGGGCAGAGGGCAATGAGTCCTTTGCGTATCACGGACTTCTATCGGCTGAGCGCAAGGCCGGCAAAGTTCGTGTGACCGATGGAGACAACGTCAACGGCCACGAGGTCAGCGTGGGCTACGGCTTCAACCTGACCCAGTCCGGCGGGCGGGAACTGTACGAGGCCGCTGTCGGCCGGGACGGCCCTGCCTACGAGGACGTTCTCAACGGGCGCAAGCCCATCTCCCAGGCCAACGCTGTAGCGCTGCAGGAGTACATGATTCTGAAGAAGAACGCTGTGCTAAACAGCATGCTTGGCGACACGCCAGTCCGTGACCATCAGCGAGCAGCCCTCGTCTCGATGCTCTACCAAGGAGTGGTCCCGCGAGCGGCCGTAGATGCCATCAAGCGCGGAGAATCGGACGCCAATGTGGCAGACATCATTCGCCAGAGCGGCCCGGCCCGCTTCCAGACTCGCCGCAACCACGAGGCCTCGCGCTTCCTGGGCGCAGCCGCCGAGAAGTACTTCGACAACTCGTCGAACGGGCTCCCCGGGCGAACCCAGGCGGTCGAAGTGAATCCCAGGGATCGCAGATGACCACGGGCGAGCACATCGAATGCAGGACCAGCAACGGGCATACCGTCTTGCTGGATCGCGGGGATTGGCTCACTATCGCGCCTTTACTGGATGCTGGCGTCCGCCTGCAGTCGCGCATGCACGTCCGGGACGGTCTTCGGGTCCTCCTACGCGAGTACGGGCGGCAGGGCGAGCCGCAGCGCACCATGTTGCTGTCCAAGGTGCTCCTGAACGCTTCGGCGCATCAGGTGGTTGCGATGCTCAACGGTCCTCTTGACCACCGGCGCCGCTTCATGGTCCTGGAGGACGCAGGGCGCCAGCAGGCATGGTCCAGCCGTATCCACAAGGCGCAACTCGGATAAGCGTCCGCTGGCTACGGCTGCTTGAAGCTGTCGTTGAACCGGAGTTTGAGCAGACTGACCAGTTCATCTATGGACAGGGCATCCTTGCGTCTGTGAAGCATTGAATGGCAGTTGGGGCATACCGGCCGCAGATCGTTTTCAGGGTCCAGTAGGTATTCCTCGCCGATGGTATGGATCGGCTTCAAATGGTGCACATGTATAAAACCTGCACCAAGCTCGCCATACACAGCCCCAAAATCGAAGCTGCATACAGTGCAAACAGTTCCCCACCTCTTGATGCATCGAGGCTTTGCAGTCGGATCGCGTTCGTAAGCATTGACAGTCACCTGCTTCTTCGCGCCTTCGACAACTCCCCGAAGTGTGCGCAGGTCGTCAGGATGCGTGTTCTTGTCCGGGAAACCCCACCGCACTTCGATGGGAATCGTGTCCTGAACACTTACGGGACTACCTGCCCCAGCGTAGGTGAAGGGGTCATGGTCGGCAAGACGAAAGAAAACATGAACGGGGGCAGACCCAGACACCAGGTCGCCGAACGCGGGGTGAGCTAGCTTCGCCCCTTCTCTCGGATGCCAGACGAGTTCATCACCGTCGAAGAAGTTGTTGTAGTTGTGCCCTGTGCGCCCGGCAATGTCGATGTTGCAGAAAATGAAGTGCTCGCCTTCATGTCTGGCGTGGCCGGTATCCCATTTGCCGCCCTTCGTTCCCTCAACGCCCAGCAGCTGACGTATCGCTGCCCGTGTGTATTGCTGATCGATTACGAACATGGTCTCTCTTCCCTCATCGATGGAGCGCCAATACTAGTCAGGTCAGCCGTATTGGCGTTTCCTCAGGCTTGGCAATTCGGGACTTGTTGAGCGTTCCCGGCCTTAAAACCTTCCCCAGAAATTCCTCAGCACTGCTTCGCCCCGCCGCGCAAGCAGGCGCCCCCGTTGGGGGTGGGGTCGATGGCTGGCAAAAAACCGAGGGCCGCCTAGGACAGCCTGGGTCAGTTGGGCATGAAAAGGCCGGCGCTGTGGCCGGCCCTCGTAGGTGCGATACGCCCAGCTACAGGGCCATGCCGTCCCGCGCCCGCATGATCGTCTGTCGGCTCGTGCCCATGGCGCGGGCAATGGCCGCGACGGCCTCACCCGCCGCGAGGCGCTGACCGACCTCAGCCACCTGGGCCGCTGAGAGCGCCGAGGGGCGGCCCAGGGCCTTCCCTTCGGCCTTAGCACGGGCGAGGCCGGCCTGAGTCCGCTCCACCAACAAGTCCCTTTCGAACTCGGCAACGGCAGCGATGACGCCCATGGTCATCTTGCCTGCCGCGCTGGTCAGGTCCACGCCGCCCAGGGCGAGGCAATGCACCCGGACTCCCAGGCCCGTCAAGGCTTCCACCGTCGCACGAACATCCATCGCATTCCGGCCGAGCCGGTCCAGCTTGGTCACCACCAGCACGTCCCCGGACTCCAGCTTGTCCAGGAGCTTCCCGAAGCCCGGGCGCTCCGAGGCGGGTACAGAGCCCGAGACCGTCTCTGTGATGGCCCGGGCGGGTTGCACAGCGAAGCCAGCCGCAGCGATCTCCTGTAGCTGGTTGTCGGTGTGCTGTTCGGCAGTCGAGACGCGGCAGTAGGCGAAGACTCGGGACACAGTAAAGGGCTCCTGTACGAAAAGGAAGTCCGAATCATCCGCCATGTCCAAAATACTGTCAAGCTAGTTTTTGGACAGTACGACAGGACATGTCCGTAATCGCTCGATTTTGAACACCGTAAGCGCATTTGCATGGGGTGCAAGGGGGCCACCCAGGCCCCGGGTCATTCCGCGCCCGAGGCTGTCTTGGTCTTCTGCGGCCCCGCACCGCGCACCTCCCGTCTCCCAGCGAGCCCGACGGTTCGTGCGGCCGTTTTTGGTTTTTGTCTTCGAAGGGACGTGTGCACTCCCAAGCCACTGTTTTTTTGTGGACGGAGTCGTCGCTCACTGTGCTACCAAGCCCATGGAGTGCCTCGTGACCATGCCTCTCCCGCCCCCCGCCCCCTTTCGAAGGCCCCGGAACTTACCGCTTGGGCAACGTCGGGCACTCGGTCATGCATTACCCGATAGACAAGTTGATCAAGAAGGGTAACGATTCGTTTTGATTTGAAAACTTGCATTTCATACTGCGATATATGACACATCGGAAGCTTCGCATTTATTTCTCTGGATTTTTCAATGTAAGTCCTGAGCTGGTTCAGCAATACGGCGCTTTCGATATCTCATTGATTAACGACCTCCCGCTCTTTGTCGACCCGTTCCTGCTTTTCAACAGCGACAATGAAAAGTACCGAGAACTTCACGAAGAAATGATCAAATACATGATGTTCCTTAAGGAGCGGTCGACTGGCACTCTTCAAAATGGTTTACTAAAGGCATGGTACTTTTTTCCAGAGGTTCGCCAAAACTGGATGGGATTTAGTCGGTCAGGCAATCAGGGACGAGGCCTTGGCAGTGACTTTGCCAAGGCACTCCGAAAAAACTTCGTTAAAACCTTTAAAGATTTCGGCAATGAAAAAAATACACACACCCATCTTGGAAAATTAACACTAATAAAGGATGGTGTAGGCAAAGATCAGATCAGCGATTTCACATGCAACTTGATCAAAGGATTTCTCGCAGAATACACCGAGGCCTTTGCACTTGCATATATCCCCAAAGAAAAACTGGGGAAATTTAATGTCGACAAGGTATCTTTTGACTATATAACCGAAAGCTGGAAAGCCAAGCAATTCACACTACCAAGATTGGGCAACGACTACGTCCTTCTTACGCCAGTGGATATATTGACCAAGGATGATGCTTGGATTTCGCACAACGGTTTCATCGAGGATTTCAGTCACGTTTTATCTTGCGTCGATAACGAACAACTTCGACATCAAGTAGGAAACTATTTAGCTAAAAACCTCCCAATTGAGCCAACAAAAAACGAAAAAGAAAAAGCGATAGAACTGGTTGTAGCAAAATATCCTTTTTTAATGGATGTTTACGTCAAACTTCGCGAGAACGCATCAGGCCAAGCTACACAAACTAGCGCCGAAAAAATTTCGGCGGCCCAAGAATTGTTTGTGGCAAATTTAACAAAATTGATCGGCCTTCTTGAAGATAGAACTGATTTTTTCAAAACCCCTACCTCAAGTCATGCAGCCGGAATGCAGCGTGTCCAATTCCTGAAACACGTCATAGAAAAACAGGACGGATACAGGTTGTTTTACGTTAAGGGTAAGCCAATATCCCGAGAGAGCGACCTGCAGATTATGTTCAAGTTGACGTGGTTCTCATCCGAATTCAGTGCCGATGCCGAAGTAAATAACGGCAGAGGCCCCGCCGATTTCGTTGTCTCCTACGGGAGCGCATCAAAAACGGTAATTGAATTCAAGTTGGCCAAGAATAGCCAATTGGAAAAAAACCTAATTAATCAGGCCGAGATTTATACCGACGCGTCGAGAGCAAGCACCCCTCCCATAAAGGCAATTCTTTACTTCAGCGTCAAAGAGCTGGACAAGGTTAAAGGCTATTTGCTTAAGCACAAGCTGCACAACTGCACTGACATCGTTTTGATCGACGCGACGAGGAAGGATTCGGCATCGAAAGCCGACGGAACCTAAAAAGCGGCGTCACTCAGCTATTACCAAGACGCAGGGGGGCCGCAAGAACCGCACCTCCGGAAGTCTCAAGGGGCCTCGACCGATTCCTATGGGGGCCTATCAAACAGGCTAATGCAGTCATCGAAATTGTCCTCCCTATGACGCAGGAGCGTGACATGCATTGAAAAGGTGTCTGGCGCGGCGACTTGATCGGCTTCGCGATGGCGGACGCATTCGAGACGCAAGGAATTTCGCCTCCCTTGACCCTTGAGTCACCCCTGACGACGCTGCGCTACCCGCTGCTCCAACATAGCGAGCGTAGAGCGCCGGTTAAACCGACCCGCCCTCGCCGGCCGCAATGAGGTAGCGGATATAGGCGACTCCGATGTATAGCGACAGTTCGGCCTCTGCCAGTAGCGGCTTCCCCGGCTGAACGTGTCCGTGGCGCACAAGGGGCGTGGCGTTCGCATAGACGTAAAGCCGCTCAAGGGCGTCGAGCAAATGCGTTGAGAACCGGGTGTCCTTGCGCATGAGCTTGATCGCATCGCCGAGAGTTGATGCCTTCGGGAAAAGGGCCTTCGAAACGCATTCGAGAGCGCTAACGATCTCCTTGATGCTGTTGGCTTCGTCCATGGGGTGCTGGTAGAGATAGGCTTGCGCCTTCTGGTAGTGCACACGGGCGTTCGCGAAGCGGTCTGCGAGTTGCGAGCCGGTTGATGCCATGCGCTTCCCAAGGTAGCTTGGCGTCTGGCGATGCAACTCCGAGCGGTCGTTCAGGCTCCAGCCGATCCGATCCTCTTGAAAGAGGTCGTTGACCTTGGCTTGATACGCCTCGAAGTGCTCAGGCTCGCCGAACGGCACATCGTCATCCTTCGCGATGAGCAGCTTGCCTGTCATTTCGACAAAGTCGTAGAACTCGGGCCAATCGCAATCCTTCAGGTGGGTCGTGAGCGCTCCCCACGAGCTTTCACGATCGTAGTCCCAAGTGTCGGCCTCATCTCGAATCAGGGCGATGAATGCCTCGTGCGTTTCTTGGGTATCGAGGGGCTCCTGGCGCTGGCCGTATCCGCGCAAAGTTGAGCCCACGAACTTACCGAGAACGCCCTTGATGTAGCCGATACGCAGGGGGCGCGGGGCGTCCTCTAGGATTGGCGTCTGATTGCCTTTGCTGGCTCTATGTCGGGCTGAGAATCGCATCGCTTTGTTCTGTGGGGGCCCGTCCATCGGGCATTCGAAGCGGCGGGATGATAGCCCGAGGGTGCTACATTCGGGCCCCGCCCGTGTGTACCAACCCGGTGTACTGCGCACGACGATGTCTTCATTTCCCCAATGAAGCGCGAGCAGGCCGATGGGTTCGATTCCCTTCACCCGCTCCAACCAAGGGTCCCAGGCGATCCTGAAGGCTCCCGAGAAGTCCTCACCAAATCCGATCCGATCGGACGGAGCTTCCCACCTGGCTGATCTCTGGCACCCCGCCTAGCCGATCAACATCGACGCCACCACTGCAACCAGCAGCCCGACATACACCCTGGCGTGTACCTGATCGGGAATCCGCCCGATGAACGGCGATGCCATGCGTATCCCGGCATATGAGCCCGCGACCAGGGCAAGGAACGCCCTCAGGTCCACATAGCCCACATACCCGGCCCCCAGGGACGCCATTCCACCCCAGGAAAGCGCCGCGTAAGTCGCGGTCCCGGCCAAGGCGACGGGAAGCGTCAGCGGATTGGCCATGGCCGTCGCGCCGGTCATGCTCACTCCTCTGCGGCGAAGCAACGGGACTGTCATGACGCTGCCCCCCACTCCAAGCAAGGCCGCGATCCAGCCAATGACGATGCCCGTCAATGCGTTTCGTGCCCGGGCGGGCCGGGCCTCCCGCGCCGGCTGCAGGAGAAAGCCGGGCCGGAGCCAGCAGTCCAGAACGGTCAGGCTGACGTAGGCGATGAAAGCCCAGCGCAACCAGCCGCCCTCCACCGCGGCCGCGGTTGCTGCCCCGAGCACGCTGCCGGCGGCAATGGCGAAGACCAGCGGCTTGATGACCGCCCAATCCAGCGATCCCGCGCGCTGGTGCTTCGCCGTTGCCATCGCCGATCCGAAGATCATCACGCACGTCGAGGTCGCAACCGCGATCTGCATCGCATGGGGCGCAGCCGGTGTTTCCGGTCCGCGCATGTGCGTCAGCAAGTGGTAGAGCAGCGGGACCACCACGAAGCCACCGCCGAAACCGAAGAGCACCGTGGTCACGCCGGCGAGCGTGCCGCAGGCGGCAAGCCAGAAATAGAGTTCCATCGCAATCCGTCCTTCGATGCCTGAAAGGTTATGGCTGCTGGCGCTGTCCGGCTTTCGGAGTCTGGACAAGAATGTTCGCGTTTCAGCCAACAGCGGATTTCGCGGATTTCGATGAGAAACGTACCTTTGGACAGCGTCGATGCACTCGAACGCGAAGTGCTCGCCATCGGCACCGACTACGCGCGCGGAACGCTACTGGAGATGCATCAGCATCGTCGAGCGCAGTTTCTCTACGGCGCGACGGGTCTCATGGAGGTAGGCACGGACGACGGCGCGTGGGTCGTGCCTCCGCATTGCGGGGTGTGGATCCCGGCGGGCAAACCGCATCGCGTACGCATGGTGGGTGTCAGCACGCGCAGCCTCTATATCGAGCCGAGGGCTGCGCCGCGCGGAGGGTCTCGCTGCGAAGTGCTGCTCGTCTCGCCTCTTCTGCGGCAGTTGCTGCTGGAGGCGACGGACGTGAAGGCGCTCTATGACGAACAAGGCAGGGACGGCCTGGTCATGCGCCTCGCGCTCGCGGAGATCGCGCGCGCGGCCACGCTCCCGATCTTCGCGCCGCTGCCCAGGCACGGCACGCTTCACGCCCTGTGCGTGGAGTTTCTCTACGCACCCGACATCCGCACCACCGCCGGTGAATGGGCGCAGCAACTGCACCGCAGCGAACGCACGTTCACGCGCTTCTTCCGCGCCGAGACCGGCATGGCCTTCGGCGAGTGGCGCCAGCACGCCTGCCTGATATCGGCGCTTTCCAGATTGGCCGAAGGGCAGCCGGTGACGGCCGTCGCGCTAGAACTCGGCTACGACAGCCCTGGCGCGTTCTCGACGATGTTTCGCCGCCGCCTGGGCTTCAGCCCGTCCGAGGTTGCGCGTTCGGTGTCCGGTCAACGCGCAGGCTGGCAAGTCGAATTGGGGCATTGAAGGCACGGACAGCCTCCCGGCGAACTCAGTTCTCGCTGAGCACTCCGAAATCGCTGTCGCCCTGCTGCACGGCATTCACCAGCTGCACCCGATTGCGCGCGGCAAAGCGGCGCCGCAGCTGCCGCATGTGGTAGTCCACGGTGTGGGACGACAGGTCCAGCCGGTTGGCGATCTCCTTGTCGCTGCGCCCCTGGAGCAGTTGCTGGAGGATGTCCTGCTGCGTCGCGGAGATCTCGATGCGGCCCGCGCCCGGCGCGCCGACGATGCGCGTGTGGCGCGACACGTATTCGTGCACGCCCAGCCCGAGGATCAGGCCCTGCCCGATCACGCTGTCGCTGATCCAGTCGCTCCCGGGCCTGCGCGACAGCAGGCTGATCACCGTGTGCTGGTTCACATGCGTGGGGGACGCCAAGCGAAACAGCAGCCCGCTGCGGATGCCGCTGGCATACAGGTCGTCGAGGAACCGCTGCCGCTCTTCGCTCAGCTCGTCCGAAATCTCCGCCGCCAGCGCCTCGAGCCGGGCCACGTCCCACGCCAGTGGAAGGCTCGACGCGGGCACGCCCTGCTGCCGAAGATCGACGCCGCAATAGTTGTGCGCGAAGTAGCGTCTGGTCCACTCGGGATTGGCGTAGGCGGTGAAGAAGCTCAGCGGCCACCAGTGGCCCCGCATGTACGCCACCGTGCCGTAGCCCAGCCAGTCGAAATCGAGCGCATGGAGCATGCTGCGCACCAGCGCCGCGCGGGCTTCGCTGCCGGGTGCATCCATCAGATTGCCGACGATGGCCGGCACGCCGCCAGCGTGAGGCGGCACGCTTCGCGGCATGTACAGGTGTTCTTCGGCATAGAACTGCGGAACCGGATTGGCGGGTTGCGGCTCCGCTTGCGGCCGCGGCACCGGATCGAATCCCTGCGCCTCGGAGGCCGGCGCAGGCGAGGCACGATGAAACAAGGTGGACAGAATCATGGAAGGCCTGATGGATGTGCCGCCATGCCGGAAAGGACGACGGACCTGGGTCAAAGTACCGCAAGGGCGTTGTCATCGCCTTGTAAATTTTTAGCTTCCGACGCATTTGCCAGGGCTCGCGCATCCAACTGAGTACCTTTGCTTGAACAATGCGCGACCTGCGCGGGTCCTCGCCGGGCCGAGGCTTCACAGATGACGACGGCGCTGGCATGCTTGCTGCACACAGCGCGAGGCAAAAGCCGAACCTCCGCACATCCCCCTTCCATGGCACTGCCCGCCTCCCAGTACTGGCGAGACACGGATCTCGCAGGACTCCAGTTCACAACCAACCGGTTTCGCCATCGCGAAGTCCGGCCACACCGGCACGTGGGCTTCACGCTCGCGGTGGCCGACACCGAACTCCAGGTGCGCAGCGGCACCCGCGTCACCGTCGTGCCGCCGGGTGCCCTGTTTCGCATTGCGCCGCATGTCTGGCACTCGGTGCAGGCGCGCACACATGCCTGGCGCGAAGACGCCCTCTTCTGCAGCCTCGCCGTGGCACGGTGCATCAGCCCCGCGGAAGATACCCCGCCGCTGGCACGGCTGGAGGACGATGCGGGAGTCTCGGTCTTCATCGACGCCTCCGCGGCGCTCGAATTCCTCGAATGCCACCGCCTGCTCTTCGTCCCCACAAGCACCGGCGATCCCGAGGACATCGCGGCGGGCCGTGCACTGCTTCGCCGGCGCCTCTCGCAATGGCTTCCCGCCCCCTCGCCCACGGAGGACGGAGCCCACGACGCAGAGCGCCCGCACCCCGACAGCGGCGACGAGCGCCTGAACCGGCTCTATGCCCTGATCGCATCGGGCTTTCATCAGCGCATGACGCTCGACAGCCTCGCCGATGCAGTCGGCTGGCACCCCGTGCACGTGCAGCGCCGGTTCACCGCCGCATGGGGCTTCACGCCGCACGAGATGCTGGTGGGCCACCGCATCGAGTACGCCCGCGACCTGATCGCCGGCGGCGCCCACGTCACCTATGCGGCGCATGCGGCAGGCTTCACCGACCAGAGCCATCTGCACAAGACCTTCATGAGCACCTATGCCGTGCTGCCGGGCGACTACCGCAGGCTCGCCGCGCTCGATGCGCTCCAACCGCCCTCGGCCAGGAACGGCATCGCCGGCTAACTCGCCGCCCCGGCTTCATCCGATGCCCTGCGCCCAACGCAGGAGCCTGGCGACGGGTGCATACAGCGAACGTGGAATCGGCTGGTCCACCGGCACCTCCGCATAAATGCGCTCGGCCAGCGAGGGCTCGAACTCCATCGGCACCAGGCCCTCGCCGGCAAAGCGCCGGATCTGCGCGGCCACCTCGCCCTCGCCGCGCGCGATCACGCGCGGCAGGTCGTTCTCGCCGAGGTACTGCAGCGCGACGGCCGTGCGGGCCGAATGGATCACGGCCGAGGCCATGCGCACGCGGTCGCCCAGGCTGGCGTACACCGCCTCGAAGTGCGCGGAGCGGCGGCGCGACTGGTTGACCGGATCGCCCTCCACCTCCTTGTATTCCTGCCGGACCTCTTCGATCGACATGCGCTGCTGCTTCATGAACTCGTAGTGCTCGTGCGTGTAGTCCACCGCGGCCATCAGCGCATAGATCACCGTTGCCCAGCCGAAGGCCACGAGCACCATGTGCGCCGCGGCGGTCATGGTGGCCGCGGGGCTCGCGTAGCCGAGCTTGAGCGAGGTATCGACGAAGCCGCGCACGATCACGAACATCAGGCCCGCGAGCAGCATCGTCTTCAGGCTCATCTTCAGCAGGTTGATGAGATTGCGGGTGGAGAAGATGCGCTGCAGCCCCTGGGCCGGGTTCATGCGGTTCACGTCGGGCTTGAGGCGCTCCCACGCTGCCACGCCGCCCACCTGGGCCAGGGAGCCCACGATGCCAGCCACGGCAGCGATGGCCATGATGGGCAGCGTGCCCCACAGCAGCGCCTCCCCGGTATGCAGCAGCAACTCGTCGAAGCGGTCCTCCGGCCGCGTCAGCAGGCTGGTGCTGGTGGCGTGCAGCCAGAGCTCGCGCAGCAGGCTGTAGAGCACCCCGCCGCCCAGCCACATGCAGACCACGACCACGGCGAACACCGCCGTCGAGGCCACGTCCGAACTGAAGACCACCTCGCCGCGCTTTCGCGCGTCGCGCAGCCGCTTGGGAGTGGGGTCCTGGTCTTTCTCCGCCATGGCCGAAGGGCGCTAGAGCGTAGCGCGCAGGAAGTCGAGCACGCCGTTCTCGGGCCGCAGGAATTCCTGCAGCGACTCGTACACGAAGAAGACGAACAGCAGCATCATCAGGTGCGCCAGCAGGCTCTTGAGAGGCTGCGAGAACACGAACACGTTGAGCTGCGGCGCCACGCGGCTGACCAGGCCCATGCCCAGTTCCACCAGCAGCAGCACGAAGATGACCGGCGAGGCCAGCTTGACGATCCACAGGAACAGCGTGTCCCCCTGGCGGATCGCGAACTGCTCGATCACCAGCCCCAGGTTCGGAAAGAACGAGGCCACGGGCCACAGCCGGTAGGAGTCGACGACTACGCCCAGCATCGCGAGCAGCCCGCCGGCCGAAACGAACAGCGTGATCACCATCCAGCCGAGGAACTCGCCCGTGGGCCCGTTCTCGTGACCCGCCACGGGATCGAAGAAGGACGCGTTGCTGGAGCCGGTCTGGAAGTCGATCAGGTCGCCCACGCTCTGCACCGCCCAGATGAAGATGCCGAAACCCAGCCCCAGCATCAGGCCGATGAAGGCCTCCTTGCCCGCGATGAGCACCCAGGTGCCGATGGAGGCAGCAGGCATGTCGCCCGCCACCGGCGACATGAACAGAGCGAGCATCAGCAGCAGGCCGTTGCGCACGGTGCCGGTGATCATGCCGCCGGAGAGAAAGGGCACCACCGCGAAGATCGCGAAGAGCCGCGGCAGGGTCAGCACCACCGACGAGAAGAATCTCTCGAAGCTGGCCAGTTCGATGGAGGGGTCCATGGCGATCCGTGCGTTCCCGCGCGCCTACGCCGAGCGCCGCGCGGCCCATGCCTGCGACGTGGCTTCCTCGGCCGCTTCGTCGAGCCGCTGCTCCTGCAGGCGCTGCCGCTCGCCTCGGCTGCGCTGCTGCATCTGCTGCGCCTTCTCGACCTCTGCGCTGGCGGCGCACAGCTTGCGGCGGCTGGCTTCCAGCGTGCTCTCGCGCAGCGCGTGGGCCTGCCCGGCCTGCGCGGCAAGCCGGCTCGCCTCGACGATCCGCGCATCGAGGGCGGCGCTCCAGGCACCCGCGTGGCGCAGCTGCGCCACGCTGCATTGCCCGTCCGTCAGCGCGCCGGCGGTCGCCTGCCAGTGCGCGGCCTTGCTCTGCACCTGCTGCTGCTGCCACGCCTGGGCCTGCTGCAGCTCGGCGCGGCTCTGCTCGGCGGCGGCCCGGTCGCGCGCGACGACACCCATGGCAACCGTCTTCTGGCGCTCGCGCACGCCCACCAGCAGCTTCCAGTCGATGCCTGCGCTCACCGGCCCGGCTCCCACGAGGCGCCGCCGAACCGCTGCAATGCCTCGATCGACTGCGCATAGGGCAGGCTCGCATCCGGCGGCTGCGACAGAAAGTCGAGCATCGCCGGCCGCGCACCGATTGCCTCGTCGGCCAGCGCGTCGCCGCCTGCCTTGTATTCGCCGATTTGCACGAGCAGCTCCATCTCCTGGTACTTGGCCAGCAGGCTGCGAAAGTGCGCCGCCGCCGCGCGGTGCTCGCGCGAAGTCACCAGCGGCATCACACGGCTGATGCTCGCCAGCACGTCGATCGCCGGATAGCGGTTGGCCGCAGCGGCCTTGCGCGACAGCACGATGTGGCCGTCGAGGATGGATCGCACCTCCTCGGCGATGGGGTCGCTCTCCTCGTCGCCCTCGGTCAGCACCGAGTAGACGGCGGTGATGGAGCCCGTCCTGCCCTGCCCCGCGCGCTCCAGCAGCTGCGGCAGCATCGAGAAGATCGACGGTGGATAGCTGCGCCGCGTGGGCGGTTCGCCGCTGGCCAGGCCGATCTCGCGCTGGGCGCGCGCGAAGCGCGTGAGCGAATCGACCAGCAGCAGCACCTTCTTGCCCTGGTCGCGGAAATGCTCGGCGATGGTGGTCGCGGCATAGGCGGACTTGATGCGCTCCATCGGCGGCCGGTCGGAGGTCGAGACCACCATCACCGTCTTCGCCAACCCCTCGGCGCCGAGGTTGTGCTCGATGAACTCCTTCACCTCTCGCCCGCGCTCGCCGATCAGCGCGATCACGTTCACGTCGGCCGTCGCGCCGCGCGCGAGCATGCCCAGCAGGGTGCTCTTGCCCACGCCCGGCGGCGCGAACACGCCGACGCGCTGCCCTTCGCCGAGCGTGAGCAGGCTGTCGACCGCGCGGATGCCGGTGGCCAGCGGCGCGTCGATCATCCGGCGCGCCAGCGGGCTCACGGGATCGCGGTGCACCGGCAGCAGCGTGCGGGTCCTGAGCGGGCCCCGTTCGTCGATGGGCTGGCCCAGCGCGTCCAGCACGCGTCCCAGCAGGCCCGTGCCCACCGGGCAGACGTGACCGCGCCCCGTGGGCAGCACTTCGGTCAAAGCCGAGATGCCGGTGATCGGCCCGAGCGGCGTGAGGACGGCGGTGTTGTCGCGGAAGCCGACCACCTCGGCCAGCAGCGGCGGCTCGCCCGGCGTGACCAGTTCGCACAGCTCGCCCACATGGGCCTGGATGCCCGATGCGTCGATCAGCATGCCCACCGCCTTGCTGACGCGCCCGCGGATCGCCACCGGCGTGACGCGGCCCAGCGCCTGTTCCAGTTCGGCGACGATGCCAAGCGCCGCGTCGGACACCGGGTTCACGATTGCGCCCCCTCCCGGGTCTCGGCGAGGCCGCCGCGCTCCACCGCGCGCCGGAACGCGGCGAGCTGCGCGTCCACGCCGATGTCCAGCACGCCGGAGGCCGTCTGCACCACGCACGCGCCGACGGGCAGCGCCGCATCGGCCACGAAGTGCACGGTCATGCTCCAGTTGGCCTCGCCGCGCAGGCGCGCAATCACCCCGCGCAGGATCGCCTCCTGCGCGGGCGCCACGCGCACGGTGATGAAGGGCTCCTGGCGGATCAGCGTGTCGACGCGCAGCAGCGCCGCCTCGAACAGCGCCGCCGGGTCCGCATCGGCGATGAACTGCCCCACGGCCTTGACGACGACCTGCGCCATGGACGTGCGCAGCGCATGCAGCTGTCGCTCGGTGGCCATGGTGTCCGTCACCAGCTGGGTCGCGTATTCCTCCTTGGCGCGCCGCAGGCCCTCCTCGTAGCCCTGCCTGCGGCCGGCCTCGGCGTCCTGCGTGGCCTGCTGCACGATGCGGCGCGCCTCGCGCCGGGCCGTCTCGACCACGGTCGATGCGTCGAGCAGCGCCGCGTATTCGTGCTCCTTCAGGACCTTGCGCTCGCTCAGGAGCTGCAGGTTCTCGGTGGTGATCAGAAAAGCCAGTCCCATTGCGGCAGTCTTTCGGGGACGATGCACGAGAGCATCAATTCGTTGAGTTGCTGGAGTTGGCGCTGCTGCAACTGCGGCACGCCGAGCGCCGAGACGCGGCGCGGCAGCTTGTGCCCCAGGCGGCGGCGGACCGTCTCGCCTTCGGCCGCAGCCGTGGCAAGCAGCAGCCGGTGGCCGCGCTCGACGGCGACCCGGCCGGCCGACAGGGGCCGCTGCTGCAGCAGCGCGTTGTCCATGCGCAGTTCGGTGAGCAACGGCACCCGGTCGAGCACGAAATCCACCGCATCGGCATCGAAGCGGCGGGCCTGGCGGCGGATCTGCGCGCCCGCGCCACCGCGCAGCCGGAACAGCGGCAGGTGCACGCAGAAGCCGAGGTATGCGGCGAGCCGCCGCAGCGCGTCGGCATCGAGCAGCGCCACGCGCTTGAAGCGTGCGTCGAAGTTGTAGTCGGCGCTGCCGGCGTCCGGCCCCTGGGCTCGCCGCAGCTGGTCGGCGAGCACCGCGCGGCCCGCCTCCCCCAGCCGTGCCGGGACGCGGTGGCGCGACGGCCAGTCGGCAGGCAGCCAGCTTGGGTGAAGACCGATCTCGGGGTGCAGGTTGAAGCGCACCACCAGGCGCACGAGGTCCATCGGGCCGGTTCCGGCCTGCGGGGCTTCGTGGGTGGCGGGGGTAGGTGCCGGCATTCCTGTTCCGGATCAGCGCCTGAACACCTGGCGGCGCGTCCAGCTGCGCCAGTCCACGCCCTGCCTGCGCAGCAGCGCCGGCAGCACCAGCAGGCAGACGGCGGCCAGCAGCAGCAGCCCCAGCAGCACCATCGCCGTCGACGCGGGGAACAGGCCCAGCACCATCGCACGCTCCCTGGCGCCGCCCGCCAGGGTCGCAGCCGACGCCACCGGTCGGCGCGCCTCGAAGAGCGACAGCGACACCTGGTCGTGGCTCAGCCCCTCGATGCTGTGCGCCACCATGTCCTTCACGGTCGGCGCCAGCAGCCGGATGTCCACATCCGGCCGGTGCTTGATGAACACCGCGGCCGACGACGGCCGCATCTTCTCGCTCAGCGGGTCGTTGGCCGGGATCACCACGTGCACGCGCGCGGACACCACGCCGTCCACGTTGCGCAGCGTCTGCGAGAGCTCCTGCGAGACCGCGTAGATGTAGCGCATGCGCTCCTCGGAGGGCGTGGACACCAGGCCCTGCTTCTGGAACACCTCGCCCATGGTGGCGAAGCGCTCGTGGGGCAGGCCCTGGGCACGCAGCACGTCGAGCGCGACGCCCATGCGGCTCTCGTCCACCTCGACCTGCCAGTTGCTGCCCTCCACGCGGCTCTTGGCCGCGTCGATGCCCTCGGCCGACAGCGCAGCGACAATCTCGTTGGCCTCCTGCTCGTTGAGGTTGGAGTACAGGCCGACCTTGCAGCCGCCCAGTGCCGCCAGCAGGGCCAGCGCCGCGAGCCAGCGGCCGCGGCGCGCAAGGAATGAAGAAAGAGTGCGGGACAGCGGCTTCACGGCATCCTCATTGCTGGTTCTTCAGCAAGGTGCCGAACAGGCTGGTGGCGGCGCTCGCCAGGCCCGTGGAAATGTGCATCTTCGCGAACATCATGTGCGCCTCCATGGCGTGGTCGGTCATCGCGAACATGGTCTTGATAGGGTCGGACATGTCGATCGACTCGAGCATGCTGCGGCGCATCTCCTCGTAGGAGCGCACGTTGCCGGAGAACTGGGCCGCGAGCGCCTTGGCGGCGTCGCCGAGCGCGCTGGGCGCGGCCACCGAGGACGGCGGCGCCTGCACGCCCTGCATCATGTTGGCGAACATCCGGGTCTCGCCCGGATCGAGGCGCGAAGGCGCGCCGGCCTGCTGCTGCGCGGCGGCCGCGGACACGCCGGCCGGCGGCGCGCCTGCCGCGACCAGCGCGGTGGGATCGGTCATGGTTCACCTCCTGGGGGAAAAGGCCGCGCGATGCGACAGGGCATCGCGCGGACCTGCTTACGAGGACTTGGCCGACTGGCGGATGTCGTTGCCGGTGGACTTGGCCACCTCGCCGCCCGCGGCGCTCGCACCATTGACCGTGTGCGCGGTGGATGCCGCGCCCTGGATGCTGGTGGAAGCGGCCATGCTGGCCGACATCAGCCGCGCGTTGTCGGCTGCGGCCTGGTTCATCTGCTGGATAGAGCTGTCAACTGCGCCTGCCATGTGTATCTCCTGGTCAAGAAAGGATTGATTTACGAGGGTCGAAACGCTCCGCCCCGGCGGGACGGAACCATTCCACGCGGCGCACGGATGCGGCGCCGCATGAAATCCGGGATGCGCGCGAGGCGGGCTCTGCCGATGGCCATGCCTTCACCTCCCGCGCCTGTTGTTGCTGTCGGGCACGCCACCGCTCAGGACCAGCCCGTCGGCGTCGATGCGCTTGAGTTCGGCACCGGATCGCAGCACCGCGCCTTCGTAGTAGCGGCTGCCGTTCGACAGCTGGATGTGCCGCAGGCCGTTGCCGTCCTCGGTGATGCTCACCATGCGCGCCGGCAGCACGCTCTGCCAGCCGTCCCACTGCGCGCGCACGTCGGCGTCCTTGTTCTCGGCCACGGGCTTCTCCCGGTACTGGACCTTGTCGAAGACCAGCACCGACGGATGCAGGTCTTCGCTGAGCCTGCGGATCTTCTGGCGCACCGCGGCGTCCTCCACCGTGCCGGTGAGCACCAGCCGGCCCTGCCCCGTGTACGCGACCGCCACACCGGGGTCGCCCACATAGCGGCGCGCCTGCTCGACCATGTCCTCGGCCGAGTGCACGTTCACGCCGACCTGGCTGCCGAAGGGCTCCATCGCCTGCTGCAGGGCCTCGCGGCGCTGCCTCGACTCCACGTAGCCCTTCACGCCGAGCCGCCCGCCCTGCGCGGCCACCACTTCCACCTCGGGGAACGGCACGAGCGCCTTTTCCACCGCGGCCAGGTCCACGTGTCCGGCGCGGCGCGCGCTCGCGCCCGCGTCGCCGAGCGACACGGCGGCCAGGCCGATCACCGCAAGCAGGGCCATCACGCCACCCGCCCAATAGCCGAGGCGCCGCCGCGAGGAAGCCCCGGACGTGCCCGCCGGCGCGCCCTCGCCAGGCCGCGCCTCGTACTCCGGGGCGAACATGCGGTCCTCGCGCACGTCCGGCACATAGCTGCGGTCGAGCTGGAAGTCGATCTGCCCGAGGCTCACCACGTCGCCCGCGACCACGCTTCTGCGCGCCTGTCGCATGTCCTCGCCGTTGAGCCGCGCCGAAGCCGTGCTCAGGCGCTGCATCGACACCACCAACTCTCCCACGGTGAACGCCAGGTGGCGCGGCAGCACGTCGCCGCCGGGCAGCATCACCTCGCAATCGCCGCCTGAGCCCAGCACGTTGAGCCCGGGCTTGAGCGCGATGGTGCGGCCCTTCACCGCGCCGCTGAGGAAGCGCAGGCACCAGCCGTCGCCCAGCGCGGGGCGCTCCGGCCGTGCCATGCCGGCCGCTTCCGCCGGCACGTCGCCGCCGTCGAAGGAAATCTCTTGCGGGTCGTGCATGCTCAGCCTCCCACTTCCGGCAAGGGCAGCGCCGGCACGTTCGCCGTGGCGCCCGGCAGCACCAGGCGCGGCGTCAGCAGGTAGAAGCGCTCCATGTTGGACTGCTTCTTCTCCGTCGACCTGAAGAGCCCGCCGACGCCGGGAATATCCTTGAGCAGTGGCACGCCCGTGACCGCATTGCTCTTCTCCTCCGACGAGTAGCCCGCGATCAGCAGGCTCGCGCCCTCCTCCACGAGCGCCTGCGTGTTGACCGTGCGGCGGCGCACGATCGGGATCTTGTCGACCGACATCGGACTGAGGTCGCCGTCGACGATGTCGATGGACATCATCACGCCGCGCGAGGCCTTCTCGTCGATGACCAGCGGCGTCACCCGCACCGCGGTGCCCGCCGTGATGCTGAACAGCCCCGCGTCCTGGAAGCCGTCCACCCGCACGTAGAACTCGCTGAGGTTCTCCAGCACGGCCTCGGTGTTGTCCAGCGTCATCACCTTCGGGCGCGCCACGAAGTTCGCGTTGCCGTTGGTGGCCAGCGCGGTCACGCGGGCCAGCAGGTAGTTGCGCGCGCTGTTGCCGATGGCGGCGGTGAACATGCCGCCCAGCGGCGTGAGCGGATTGCCCGAGCCGTCGGCGCTGCCGATCTGCCCTGCCTCGCTGCCTGTGCCGCCCCAGGTCAGCTGCCCGCGATCGCCGCGGCCGGTCTGGAAGTCGGCATGCCGGCCATGCAGGCGCCAGTCGATGCCCAGGCTGTTGAGCGTGTCGGAGCTGATGTCCATGATGGTCACTTCGATCTCGACCAGCCGCGGGCGCACGTCCATCGACTCGATCAGCTTCGCGTACTGGGCCATCTTGTCGGGCATGTCGCGCACCAGCACGGCGTTCATGCGCGTATCGGCCTGGAACTGCGGCAGTTCGCCACCCGCGAGGTTCGCGATGCCGCCCTGCGCGATGGCTTCGCTGCCGGCCCCGGCGATCTCGACCTTGGGCGCGTTGATGGTCTCGCCGCTGCGCAGCTTGATCTGCCGGTTCGGGCCCAGCGACATGCCGCCGCTCATGCCTCGCGGGCCGCCGCTGCCGCTCGGCGCGTTCCCGCCGCTGCGGCCATAGAGGCTGCGCAGCACGTTGGCCACGCCGGGAATGACCGTTTCCTTTCCCGAGCGGTTGATCCGGAAGTCCGAGGCCCAGGCGTACTTGAGCGGAAACAGCCGGATCTCGGCGCCCTCGGCCATCGCGCTCTTCTGGTCGGCCAGCTTCACCGCCTGGCGCACCATCTCGACGTAGCGGCGCGGCCCGGTCACGTACACGCTGGCGTCGCGCTCGCTGATGCTCAGCGGATAGCGCTCGTCGGAGATGTGCAGGCGCACCAGCGTCTCGGCGATGCGCCCCGCGTTCTCGGCCGCGATGGGCAGCACCTCGCTTTTCGCGTCGGAGGCCAGGTCGACGAACAGGAAAGCGCCGTCGAAGTACCAGGTCAGCCCGTTGACCGCGCACACGCTGTTGAGCGTGCTCAGGGCGGGGCCGGCGAACTTGCCGCTGATGGTGCCGGCCACCTTGGAGTCGATCACCGCCGTGATGTTCTGCGACGAGGCCAGCTCGCGCAGGAAGTCGGCCAGCGGCTTCTCGTTGGCAACGATCTGGAACGGCCGATTGCTCCAGCGCAGTTCGGCCGCACGGGCCTGCGCGCACATGGCCAGCAGCACGAGCGCGGCGCAGCCCCACAGCACGAGGCGGCGCTGGCAGAAGGCTTTCAGGCGCGGGGCGGTCATCTCGGGGAAATGCATCTTCACGGCAGGGAACTCAGCGCCTGGATGGCACGCTCCGCGAAGCGCATCACGTCGCGCCCCATCCAGCCAGCGGTGGCGATGATCGCGACCATCACCGCGATCAGCCGGATCGACTGGCCGATGCTCTGGTCCTGCACCTGCGTTACGGCCTGCAGCACGGCCACCACCAGGGCAGTGACCGTTGCCACCGCCACCACCGGCAGCGAGATCCACAGCACGAGGAGCAGGCCTTCGCGCGTGATGTCCAGGATGTTCTGCGGAGTCATGGCGTTGTTTTCGCGGTGCGCCTTCGAAGGCAATGGGATGTTCATCAATGGGCCTGGGGGTTGGTGACCCAGCCCACCGGCTGCAGGGCCACG
The DNA here is from genome assembly GCF_041154425.1 of Variovorax sp. V15. Lineage (NCBI taxonomy): Bacteria > Pseudomonadati > Pseudomonadota > Betaproteobacteria > Burkholderiales > Comamonadaceae > Variovorax > Variovorax sp. V15. The sequence continues at coordinate 2,662,540 of NZ_AP028659.1, read as the reverse complement.
TCTTCGTCGACTTCCTGGTAGGACAGCACCGGCAGCAGCGGCGCCACCGGCTCGATCAGCGTCTTGATGTAGCGGCGCACGTCCGACGAGGCGATGGCCACCACGCGGGTCGCGGCCGATCCGAGGATGCGGCGCACCTGCTCGCGGATGTCCTGCGTGACGGCCGGGCTCAGCAGCAGCAGGTTGCCGCGCGGCGAACGCTCGATGGCGTTCTGCACCCGCTCCAGCAGGCTGGACTCGAACAGGATGGCCTCGAGCTGGCGGTTCGGGCCCACATAGCGGCTGGTGATGTAGCGGCCGAGATCGATGCGCACCAGTTCGGTCAGCGCTATCGCGTCCTGCTCCTTCGGCGCCCATGTCGCGAGGCACTCGAATATCGCGTGCAGGTTGCGAATCGGAATGCCCTCCTGCAGCAGCCGGCGCAACACCTCGGCGATGCGCTGGCTCGACGCCACCCGCGCCACCTCGGCCGCGAGCTCCGGCGCGTCGCGCTGCACCGAATGCAGCAGGCGCTGCACTTCCTGCAGGCCGATGAGCTCGCGCACATTGCGGCGCACGGCGTGGTCCAGGTGCAGGCCCACCACCTCCTCGTTGTCCCAGCTCGTGGAGCCGGCTGCTTCGCCCTGCACCCAGACGACCCGAGCGAAGGGGCCGAAGGGCTCGGCCACCTCTGCGCCTGCCGGCGGCGCCGCAGCCTCGGCCGGATCGAGCATGCGCCACCCCGGCCTGAGCGTGCCCTGCGACACCGCGACGTCGTGCACCAGCACCTGGTAGGCGTGTTGGGCCAGGCCGTCCGCGTAGGCGAGCTGCAGGCGCGGGAACACCGGGCCGAGATCGGATTCGACCGCGGTCTTGACCCTGGCCAGCTGCAGGTCGAGCGCGTGGCGGTCGACGCCGCCGCGCAGGCCGCTGGACAGCCGCACCGCCAGTGGCGCCGCGATGGCATGGTCGCCGTCGGCGTCCTCCAGGGCGTCGCCCTCGCGGTGCGAGATCCAACCCGGCGTCTGGTTCTTGCGACGCCTCATGCGCACCGCGAAGCCCAGGCCCAACAGCGCCGCCGCCAGCAGGCCGAACACCCACTTCGGAAAGCCCGGCACGACCAGGAAGCTCGCGACCGCAAGGCCCGCGATGATCAGCGCGCGCGGATGCGCCATGAGCTGCTGCCCGATCTGGCTCGCCAGCTGCGTGTCGCGGCGCTCGCCGGTGCTCACGCGCGTGATGACGATGCCCGCCGCGATCGACACCAGCAGCGACGGGATCTGCGAGACCATGCCGTCGCCCACCGTGAGGATCGCGTAGCGCTGCAACGCGCCGCCCAGGCTCATCTCGTGCATCATCGTGCCGATGGCGATGCCCGCGAGGATGTTGACCAGCGCGATCACGATGCTCGCGATGGCGTCTCCCTTGACGAACTTCATCGCGCCATCCATCGCGCCGTGGAGCTGGCATTCCTGCTCCAGCATGTGGCGGCGCTTCTGTGCCTGTGCGGACGACAGCACGCCCGCGCGCACGTCGGCATCGATGCTCATCTGCTTGCCGGGCATCGCATCCAGCGCGAACCGCGCCGCCACCTCGGCCACCCGCTCGGAGCCTTTCGCGATCACGATGAACTGCACGATCGCGATGATCAGGAACACCACGCCGCCGACCACCACGTTGTTGCCGACGATCAGCTTGCCGAAGGTGTCGATGATGTGGCCCGCATTCGCGTGCAGGAGGATCAGCTTGGTCGATGCGATGTTGAGCGCAAGGCGAAACAGCGTGGTGAACAGCAGCAGCGACGGAAAGGTCGACAGCGACAGCGCCGATGGCACGTACATCGCCACGATCAGCAGCACCAGGCTGATGGCGAGGTTGCTCGCGATCAGCAGGTCGAGCAGCGGCGTCGGCAGCGGCAGCACGAAGAGCGCGACGATCACCACCAGCAGGCCCGCCAGCAGCAGATCGTTGTAGCGGCCGGCGCTGCCCAGAAGGTCGCGCACGCCGCCGCGGTAGGCGGCAAAGGATCGCGGAGAACTCGCCATGGTGTCTTTGTCTTGCGGGTGTCCCGAAGTACCGGGCGGTGCCTGTCGCATCGCTTCGCTTCGTCGTCGGTCGCGAGGAATGTCGCGTCGCGACGGACTCTATGCGCCGCCCTCCATTCGCGGCAACCACGAGTTTTCGTAGATCGCCGCCGTGTGTGGCGCGCGCGGCACTACGTGTTTGCGGACTACCTCCGCGCAACACCTCTGGCTAAGCTGCCGGTCCCGATGCGAACCGAATCGCATTGCTTCAAGGCGTGAAGAAGGTGAAGAAAAACAGAGCCGCCCGCATCGGCGCATCGAACGAAGGTGTGCATGCCTGACGCAAGCGCCGACGCAGTCATGGAACTCGGCGAAGCCCGCGCATTGCCGCGCGCCGACGCCGCCAATGTGCGCGCGCTGAACCGTCTGTACGGCGCGTCGCCGTTGCCGGACATCGCGGCCGCACGCGGTGCCCGCTACCGCATCCGCTGGCACCACGACACGGCCTTCGCCCTCACCGCGCGCGAGAGCTTCCGCTTCAGGCTGGGCTCGCACGTCGGCCATCTCGCAATGGACGCACCGAGCCTGCAGGCACTGCTGGCAGAACGCCGCATCGACCTGCTGCCGCGCGACCTGCGCTACATCCTGCTCGCCGATGCGTTGCATCCGCTGATCGACGCGCTCGAGAAAGCGCTGCGCCTGCATTTCGAGTGGCAGCCTTCGGAAGCGGAAACGCGCGACATGCACGAACACAGCCATCGGGCGCTGCCTTCGCAGGGCGATCCCGGGCACGCGGCCTTCTTCGTCGCCATGCCTCTGGAAGGCAGCACCGTGCTGCGCGGCTACGTGCAGTTCGAGGACGCGGCCACGCTCGACACGCTGGTGCCGGCGGCCACCGGCGCGCATCACAACGCCTACGCAGCCGACGCCTTCGACGCGCTGCGCCTGCCCGTGAGCTTTCGCCTCGGCAGCACGCCGATCCGCCTGCGCGAGGTCGGAAGCATCCGCCCCGGCGACATCGTCGGCATCGAGCAGTGGAGTTCCTCGGGTGCCGCCATCGTGGTCACGGCGGAGCTGGGAGGTTCCGCCGGGCGGCATCTTTCCGCCTTCGCCGAAGGCTCGCGCATCACCGTCCAGCAATCGAGAAACAGTGCCATGAAGCCAGACATTCCCGCCCTCGCGGCCGATACCGCGGACAACGCCAACCTGCCGATCGACCGGCTCGACGCGCTGGAGGTCACGCTGCGCTTCGAGGTGGGCGACCTGTCCGTGTCGCTCGGCGAACTCAGGAGCATCCGCGCCGGCCATGTCTTCGACCTGGGCCAGCCGCTCAACCGCAGCCCCGTTCGCATCCTTGCGCACGGCAACGTGCTGGGCAAGGGCTATCTCGTCGCGGTGGGCGACCGGCTGGGCGTGCGCGTGTCGGAGTTCGCGCCCGGCGAAGTCTGAGGGGCCGCCCCTCATCCGATCCATACCCATGCAAGGCGGACTTCCCGAACCCCTCATCCTGGTCGCGCTGATCGTCGCCTTCGGCATCGCGCCGTTCGTGGCACTGATGGTGACGAGCTACACCAAGCTGGTCATCGTGTTCGGCCTGCTTCGCACTGCCCTGGGCCTGCAGCAGACACCGCCCAACATGGTGCTCAACGGCATCGCGATCATCCTGTCGGTCTACATCATGGCGCCGGTGGGCATGGACATCGGCGACGCCCTGCGCGGCCGCAGCTTCGGCGCCAAGGGCGAAGGGCTCGGCGACATCATGGCCGTCATCGACGCGGCCAAGGCGCCGGTGAAGGAGTTCCTGCAGAAGCACACGCACGAGCGCGAGCGGCAATTCTTCCTGAAGTCGGCGGCCAACATCTGGCCGAAGGCGCGCGCGGAACAACTGAAGGACGACGACTTCATGGTGCTGGTGCCCAGCTTCACGCTCAGCGAGCTCACGCGCGCCTTCCAGATCGGCTTCATCATCTACCTGGTGTTCGTGGTGGTCGACCTGATCGTCGCCACGGTGCTGCTGGCGCTGGGCATGTCGATGATCTCGCCCACCACCATCTCGCTGCCGTTCAAGCTGCTGCTGTTCGTGATGCTCGATGGCTGGACGAGGCTGGTGCACGGGCTCGTGCTGTCGTACCGATGACCTTCCTCCACGCATGCCTCTTCGGTTGCTGCATGCAGGAGAAGCTGCTTCGGATTCGCCGCGCGAGCACTCCCGTCTACGAGAACTCGTTGTTGCCCACGCACGGGGCGCCACTTAGAGTTCGCGCGGCATCGGAGCCGGCCGGGTTGTGCCGCGAGCCCTTCTTTCAATCTGCAACTTCATCCGGGGTCCTATGGTTCTAGCAGTCAGCAGCGATGGGTCGGGGACGCAATCCGCCGCACAGGCAGCGATGGAGGCATTGGCGGCCGCCAGGGCTGCCGAAGAGTTGCGGCGCCAGGCGGAAGCCGCGGCGAAGCGCGCGGCCGAGGAGGCACGGCGGCAGGCCGAGGAAGCGCGCAAGCAGGCCGAAGCCGCGCGCCGCAAGGCGGAAGAAGCGCGCAAGGCCGCGGAAGCCGCCGAGGCCAAGGCCGAGAAGAGCAAGGCCGAAGCCGACCAGCAGGAGGCCACCAAGGCGCGCGGTGCCAGCGACGCGGCCGAGCGCGATGCGCTGAAGCAGGAAGCGGCGAGCAACCTCAAGGAGAAGCAGTCGACGCTCGCCGATGCCAAGCTCGACGACATCCGGCAGCGCCGTGCGGACAACAACCCTTCGGAAGCCACGCGCGCCGCGCAGGGCGAAGTCGACGCGGCGCAGAAGATGAACGCCATCTTCGAGCCGCCAGCCAACCAGCCAAAGGGGCAGCCCCCCGCGACCAGCCCGGGCACGCAGGACCTGCTCGAGAAGGCACAGACCGCCGCCAGGCCGGTGTTCAAGGCGCAGGCGAACGGCGGCGACGGCAGCAAGGAACAGAAGGCCGTCGTCGACACCGCCATGACGAACTGGCTGCAGGCCGCCGAGCAGGACATGCGCAAGGCCAGCCTCAAGGCGATCGCCGAAGGCAAGGACCCGAACGACGCCATCGACAAGGTTGCGGCCGACGCCCATGACGCGCTCGACAAGGGCGGCGTGTTCGACCCGAAGAGCATCGGCAAGTACATCGACAAGGCGCGCGACGGCGTGCGCGCCGACTCGCCCGAGGTGCGCCAGCTGCGCGGCGAGCAATACGACGCCGCCCAGGCGGGCAAGGCGCGCGTGGCCGATGCGCGCAGCCACGCGCAGGACACCGATGCGGCCGCGACCAAGGCCGAGAAATACGCCGCCAGCTTCGGCACCGGCGGCGGCGGCAACGACACGATCATCACCGCGCAGCAGAACGCCAAGGGCGAAGCCGAGCGCCTGCGCGCCGTGGCCAACCGCGCCAAGTCCGAACTCCAGAGCGCCGAGAAAGCCTTCGGCACCACGGATCCGACGGACCCGCAGAACCCGAAGACGAACACCCTCGGTACGGTCGATGCCGACTACAACGCGCGCGTTGCCGACGCCGAGGTCAAGGAGCTGAGCTTCAAGTACGACCAGGCGGTGGCCGGCGGCGATGCCAAGGAGATCCAGAAGGCCGACGCCGCACTGCGCGACGCGCAGCAGGGCCAGCGCTACATGCACGCGCTGCGCGACGACATCGACGCCAAGCTCGGCGCCAGCGACGCGGAGAACGCCAAGACCGACGCCGAGAGCGCATGGAATACGGCTTCGCTGCAGCGCCCTGCCCGCGTCACGGTGACCGAGCACGACGGCGACAAGACCACGACGCGCAACATCGACCCCGATGGCTACGATCCCGCGTTCTGGGCCAAGCCCGGCAGCGAGGAAGGCAAGAAGGTCCAGAACATCGAGGGCAAGTACTTCTACGTCGACGGCGACAAGAAGACCGAGCTCGATCCGTTGACCGCCGCGCTGTACGCCGCGAACGAGAAACACGATGCCGCCAAGGCCCGCAGCGACCAGACCGCGACCGCGCTGAACTCAGTCAAGGAGGATCTCTTCGGCGGCGCCGACGGCAGCCGCGCCAAGCTCGACGAGGCCGGCTATCTCGATCGCGCGGACAAGATCAACCAGGGGCTCACCGACGCCGACAATGCCGTCGCCAACGCCAAGCCCGAGAACCTGGGCCGGGCGCTCGAACAGCAGCGTGCCGCGCAGGCCGACGCCAAGGCACTGAAGGCCATGCAGGAGCTGCGCGCGGCCGAGCGCGACCAGGCCGCGGGCAAGACCGTGGACGCAGGCAAGCTCGACGATCTGCGCGTGGCCGCGCGCGAGGCCCAGCGCCTGGCCGACGCCGCAAAGCCGAAGCTCTCGGCCGACGACGAGAAGAAGATGCGCGAGGCGCAGCTGCCCGCGGCGAAGGAGGCCTACGACAAGAAGGCCGCGGAGGTGACGACGCTCACCGCGCCCGGCAGCAAGGCCACCGAGGCCGAGCAGCAGAAGGCGCTCGACGAACTCGACGCGCTGGACCTCTCCAAGCGCGACATCGAGACCCAGCTCGGCCTGATCGACGCCGAGCGCGCCTGGTATGCCGCGCGCTACCAGTACGATCGCACGACCTTCGCCAAGCCGCAGCTGACGATGTTCATGGACGGCGACAAGTCGACCACCGGCGACGTCTACCCGAAGAACTACGACCCGACCTGGAACATCAAGCGCGGCGAAGACGGCAAGGTAAGCGCCGAGGGCCTGCCACGTGGCCTCTCGCCCGACGACATCGAGGTGCACGCGGACTGCAACGGCGGCTACAACGTCACGATCAAGAAGGATTCGAAGGTCTTCGGGTGGCAGCAGTCCGACCAGGGCAAGATGGTCGACTTCTCGGTGCGTGCCGGCACCTACAAGATGAACCCCGCCACGGCCGCGCGGTGGAAGACTTCCGAGTTCGGCGACGGCGAGCTGGCCAAGGCGCGCGGTGCGCGCGCCGACGTCGACAAGCGCCTGGCGCAGGCCGCGGCCGATGCGCCGCCGCAGCCCGGCGCGCAGCCGGCGCCCGGGCCCGACGGCAAGCCCGCGCCCACGCTGAACTTCGGCGACGACCTCGCGCCGCGCAAGAAGACGGTGGACCAGAACCTCACGGATGCGATCAAGGCGCGCGACAAGGCACAGGCCGACTACGACGCAGGCTCCGGCGACCGCACCGCGCTGGGCAACGACCTCGACGACGCCAAGGCGCGCGTCACCATCGCCCAGAACGAGCAGCTCGCGGTCGATGCCGCGATCGCCTGGCAGGAGGCCAACCACGCGCGCCAGCGCATCGAAGCCGACAAGCGCGCGGGCCGCGCGCAGATGTGCTACGCCACCTCGCCGCAGCAGACCGCCGACGATGCGCGCGACAAGGCCGACGCCGCGCGCAAGGACTGGCTCAGCTCGGTCAACAAGTTCCACACCGACACCGCGGCGCGCGATCTCGCCGAGGCAAAGTCGGCGCACGAGAAATGGAAGAGCGCCAACCCCGGCCTGGCCGAGACCGGCAGCGACACCTGGAAGAAGCTGCAGGCAACGCAGGCCCAGTCGGACGCGGCCGTGCGCTACCAGGCAGCCGGCGCACGCGACAACGCCTACGCGCAGCAGCAGGAATTCACCATCCAGAACCTGCCGTTCAACCAGCGCGAGGACAAGCGCGCGCTCTACCGGCTCTTCGAGCAGAACCCGCAGGTCATGGCGCAGGCCATCATGAACGACCAGTTCGTGCAGTACGGCGGCGGCCCGATCGAGATGAAGAGCCGCACGCAGCTCGAGAACGAGATCGGCCTGGCGCTCGGCTGGAACCCCAGCCGCTCGCTCGATGCCGCGACCCAGGCCGACAGCGACCGCATCCGCCAGAACGAGCGCCTCTTCGGCAAGCTCGGCGACGCGCAGAAGGACCTGCTCTCGAACATGGTCGACAAGGTGGTGGAGGTCGGCGGCGAGCACGCGCGCGTGACCGTGCTGCCCGTGGTCTACGCGCTCGACAGCGACGACGGCGGCATCATCAAGACGGCGATCTTCAAGGTGGAGAGCAAGGACAAGCCCGGCGAGACGCAGCTCATCGACGAACAGGCCTGGACCTACAAGGACCTCACCGACTACCGCGCCAACAACAGCCTGCCGGTCGAAGGCGTGAAGCTCGTCACGCCCGAGGACGCCAGCTACTCGCTGGACGCCAACGGCAACGTCAAGCTCTTCGCCGGCGACGCGCGCACCGAGACCGGGTGGCAGACCTTCCGGCGCGAGACCCACCTGGACCTGGTGGTCGCAGGCGTCGGCCTCGTGGCCGGCGTGGCGCTGACGGTGGGCTCCTTCGGCACGCTCGCGGCGCCGGGCGTGATGCTGGCGGCAGGCGCGTTCACCGTGCTCGCGGCCGGCTACGGCGTCGCGACCTCGGTCGAGGACCTGAACAAGCTCAGCGCGCACGGCCAGAGCATCAATCCGGCGAACAGCGAGCAGGCGCGCATGGACTGGCTGAACCTCGGCTTGTCGACGGTCAGCGTGCCGGTGGTGGGCGCCTCCACGCGCGCGACCATGGCCGCGCTGCGCGCGGGCCGCGCCGCCAAGGCGGCCACGGCCGCGGAAGCCGCCGGCGATGCCGTGACGGCACAGGCGCGCGCAGCCGATTTCGCGCGCTACGCGCAGACCGCCCAGGCGTGGGGCAAGCCCGCGGCGATGGCCTCCAAGCCGCTTGCCGCCGGCAGTGTCTACGCCACCGGCGAAGGCGCGTATTCGCTGGCGAAGAACTGGGACCACATGACCCCGGCCGAGCGCGAGCAGCAGATCATGATGCTCGGCGTCAACGCCGCAGGCTTTGCCTCGCCGATCTTCGCCAAGGGCTATGTGCGCGTGCACAACGCCATCAAGCCGCCGGCCGTGAGCACGGCGCGGCCGGCGGTTTCGAACCGGCCGGCCGGCACGGTGGCCGACGAGACGGCGAACACGGCGTCCACCGATGCGGCCCTGCCCGCGCGGCCGGCGCAGTCCGCGTCGCCCAAGCCTGTCGATGCGGCCGATACTGCAGGCGCCGTGAAGCCCGCAGAGGCACCCGATGCGCTCACCCCGTTCCGCGAGCCGCCACGCGTGAGCATCGCGTGGCCGTCGACGCCGCGCGCGCTACCCGCCGACGTGGCCGGCCCGGCGGCGCTCCCGTCCATCGTGACTGATGCCTCGTTCAACCCGGTCATGGCCTCGGTGCGGCGCGCGGGCGACAGCGCCGACACGCCTGGAACCGCTCGCGCACCGGCGGGCTCACGCAGTCCGCAAGACAGGCGCGGGAACGAGACTACGAACGCCGCGGACGACGCGCCGCTCGCCAATGCGCCTTTCGTGCGCTCGGCGCAACGCATCGAGCAGAAGCAGAACGCAGGCACGAAGGATCAGACGAGCGTGAAGTCCACGCCGGCATCGCCCGCCAAGGGCGATGAGGGCAGCTTCCCCGCCTACAAACCGGCGCAGGACCCCGAACTCGGCGGACCCACGAGCTATCCGCTGCCGGCGACTGAACGCCTGGGCAAGACCAACTGGTCGGATTCGCTGCTCACCGTGTTCGCCGCCGGCGGCGAAGCCGAGGGCGTGCGCTACTACGTCTATCCGCGCACCGTTGACGACAACGGCTTCGTCTTCGCCGCGCACCGCGACGGCTTGCTTGCCGGCACGGACAGCCCCGGTGCCGCCCAGCGCGCCAGCGACCATGCACGAGGCGAAAGCAGCGGCGACTTCTCCAATGTTCTGCCCGCCCACTACGCCACCCTCGACGAAGCGCTCGCGACGGTGCAGCCTGAGGGCTTCGTCGCGCTGGGCGACGAGATCGCGATCGTGCACGCGGCAAGCATTGCGCCGGACGGCAGCGTCCCGCCCTCGGCCGTGATGGCCACCGTGAAAGTCGAAACCACGCAAGGCGGCCCCGCGAAGGCCACGCAGGTCACCGCCCATCCGGACAGGCCCGCCCTGCGCATCGCCTATCCGGAGGGCTATGCGCCGGGCCAGCCGCTGATCTACACCAGTGCCAACGGCCGGCGCGTCGACCTTCTGAACACGCAGCCCGGCCGCAGCGAGATGGGGATCAACGCCTTCCGCCGCCGCGTGCCCGATCTCGACATCTTCGCGCTGGGCGAGCGCCCCGTGCGCAGCGGCGACGGCAAGCCCGCGAGCGAGGCGGTTCCGATTCCCGAAGGCTATTTCGCGGTCAACGGGCACGGGCTCGAGGGCATCATGACCGGTGCGGACGGCAATCCGCTCACGGCCGAAGGGCTGGCGCGGGCCATCGTCGCGCACGAGAACTATCACGGCCAGCCGGTGCTGATGCTGTCGTGCCTGAGCGGCGATGGCGCGGTGCCGCTGGCGCAGCGCCTGGCCACGCTGCTGGGTCACGACGTGTACGCGGCGACCGAGTCGGTCGTGATGAACAACCGCGACCAGACCGCGCCGGGCTTCGTCTACACCCGGCGCGTCTCCCTGAGCGACGAAGGCAGCTCCTACAACGGGGGCGCGCTGAAGGCCGGGCCGCTGCAGTCGCTGCCCATCGTCGGAATCCGCGAGAACGGGCGCACCGTCTACGACGACATCGCGCTGCAGGGTGCGCCGGTCTACGCGCGCTTTCGCCCGGGCCTGTCGATCGAGCCGGCCGGTGCGCAACCCGCCGCGCCGCGTGCCGCATCCGCCATGCCGGAGCCTCCGCGCGCGGCACGGCCGATCACAGCCGAACGGCCGCAGGCGACCGGCACCGGCCGCGGCGACACCGACACGCCCTCCGTCAAGACGGGTGGCCAGCCAAGGGACCCCGCTGCCACCGGCGTGGACGCACACGGCGCTCCCCTGCCGCCGACCACGCTGGGCACCGGACGCAGCTGGCCGCAGGTCGCGCTGCGCGGCGACAGGCTCGTCGCATTCCACCAGCGCGCCGGCGAGCCCGGCTCGGGACTGCGCCCGTTGCAGCCGTCACCCGACGAGGCCGCGGTGACGGCCCGCATCACCGAGGACCCCGATGCGGGTTCGAACGTGCGCTTCGCGGTCCACCCGATGGCGCCGGGCGAGACCATGTACGGCGGCACCGGCGTGCGCGCCAAGCGCAACAACACCTTCGGGACCTTCGCCGAGGCCTCCGCCGCGGCGCAGCAGAAGGGCGGCGCCTGGGTGTACCGCATCCATCCCGACGGGAGCATGGCACCGCTGACGAAGCGCGGCCGCGCGACACCCGAGGAGATCATGGGTTCGGTGCACGTCGGCGCGGACGGACGGCCGATGCCCATCGGCATTCCGAACGTGCATTCGGCCGCATGGCGCGACGGCGCCACCGCGCCCGCCGCACCGAGCAGAGCGGCGGGCAACCACCAGGCCGGCGAATCCACCGGGCTCGCGATGGTCGAGCCGGACATGGACGCGCTGCTCGAAGGGGGCAGCGACTACACCAAGCCGCGGCCGGCCTACGCGGGCCCGGCCACGATGCGCGAACTCCAGGCGAGCAAGGCCCCGGCCACGCCCGAGGACGTCGAGCAGACGCACTACCTCGCAGGCGCCGGATCGCCGGACGGCCATGCCGCGCGCGACATTCCGCTGCGCTCGCGCTTCATGCAATGGGCACGCGGCCAGGCGCCCTCGTTCATCGGTGCTCCGGACTACGTCGGCGGGCGCTACGTGCTGGCCAGCGATGGCGCGGCAATCAACCAGGGCGCGCCCGACGCGACCTTCTCGCTGCTCGACCGCTCGCACGTGTACTCCAGCTTCGAGACCGCGCGCGCGGCAGCGGCCGCGCATGCCAACGCCGAAGGCAGCAGCCTGGTGGGCGTGGTCCGGCTGATCGGCCCGAAGACCGAGATGGCGCAGGTCGCGGCCACCGGACGCTTCACCCAGGCGCAGGTCGACGGCATCGTCGGCGTGCGGCCGGACGGCGCGATACATCCGGTCAGCATCAGCAACCGCCAGGCCGCGCATGCACCGAAGCCCGGCGAGGTGTTCGTCGATCCGCACAAGACGATGGAGCAGAACGATCAGGTCATGACGCCGGCGCAAAAGAGGAAGATCTTCCTCAAGTCTGTCGGCTACATGGTCGGCACCGGCGCGGCCTTCTATGGCGCGGTCCGCTTCGGCGGCGCGGCACTGGGCCTGCACATGACCAATCCGGCGCTCGGCGTTGCCGGCGCTTCGCTCGGTGGTTACGTCGGTGCGCGCGCCGTGTTCCTTCGCTACGCCTACGAAGCCTTCTTCTATCGCGGCAGCATCGCGGGCCTGAAGCAGGGCGGCAAGATCCGGCTGCAGAAGTACCTCAACCCCAAGGACCAGGACACCTTCACGCTGATCGCCAACATCGCCGATCCGGCCAAGCGCGAGGCCTCTCTGTTCCAGCTCAAGAGCCAGCTCGACAGCTGGCACGCGGCACGGCGCGGCATCCAGGGCCGCCACGACTATGCCAAGGCGCTGAGGATACTTTCGAGGAACCCCGACAGCACAGCCGCCCTCGACACCCTCTACAAGGGCGCCATCGAGCGCAGCGCTCGTCCGGTGATCGGCAAGCGCGGCTGGCTGAACCGGATACCGCCAGCTCTTCGCAACGACTACGCGCAAGCGCTGAAGGCCTTCACTGCAAACCCCCGCGACACCCAGGCTGCGGCGTTGCTGATGACCGCGCCGGAAGTGGGACGCGGCACCCAGCATGCGGGATTCGTGCGCGGGCGCCTTCTGCGCAACGTGCCGGGCGCGGACCGCGCGCGCTACCGCGACGCGGTGCAGACCATGGCGAACAAGACCGGCGACGTCAACGCCGCGTTCAAGACGCTCGAGGGCATTCCGCTCGACACCGTCGCGCGCCAGACCACCGGCGCCCGCGGCGCATTCCGCGGCATTCCGAAGGCCGACCGCCAGACCATCGCGATGGCCACGGAAACGCTGCGCGCCAACCCGTCGGACGAACGTTCGCGCGCCGTGCTGGACCAGAGCCCCGGCAAGCTCACCTCGCCGAACTCGCCGGTGGGCCGCGCGCTGTTCGGCGCACGCGTGCTGAGCTTCGGGTTGAGCCATTCGGCAGGCACGCGGCTGTACCTGAACCCCTTCTTCGATGCGCCGAGCCACCAGTGGACCTGGGACATCACCACGCTCGACGGCGTGCGCCAGTGGATCAGCAACGAAGGCAGCCTGCACTATGCCGTGGGCAACGCCACCGGCCTCGGCGCCAGCGTGGCGAACCGCTATGCGTCGATCGCGCAGGCGCGCGGCGGGCATGTCATGAGCGAGCGCGGATCGACCGAGGCGCCGGCACCCAAGGCCGGCGAGACGCCACCACCCAAGGCCACCACGCCGCCGCTCGACAAGGACGGCAATCCGCTGCCGGTCTACAAGGCCACCAACGGCTACTCGTGGTTCAGGCGCGCCCTCATCGGCCTGGGCAACCCGAAGGCCGTCACCCACGACGGCGTGGCGCCCGATGGCGGCCCGATGGTCAAGCGCACCTTCACGCAGCGCCTGGCGCAGTTCTCGTCGTGGGGCGACTCCAGCGGAACCATCGGCCTGACGATCTCCGACAGCATCCAGGCCTACATGTACATCCGCGCCGGCCAATGGGATCTCGCGACACCGCAGTTGCTGAAGGTGGCGAGCGACATAGGCATCTTCCGCGGCACGCAGAAGGACTACCTCGACGAATACCGCTCGAACCGGCAGATGGGACCGATGGTCTACCACTCGCGCCTGACCAACTACTTCAACGCCCCGCTCGGAGAGGCCAGGACGAATCCGACCGAGACCTCGCACGGCTGGATCCGCCGCGGCACGGCGCCGCTCGTGCTGCTGGGCGTGGCCGTCGCTGCACGGGTGGCGGCCGAGGAATGGTCGATGCACGAGAAGAACAAGAAGCCGCAGCAGAACCAACCGGCTCCTTCACCCACGCCGGCGCCCACGCCTTCGCAGACGACCACGCCGGTGCCGACCCCGTCCCCTACCCTGACGTTCACTCCGACACCGATACCGAGATCGACGGCAACGCCCAATCCGACACCGAACCCGAAACCGACCCCGACGCCCCAGCTGACGCCGACGCCGACGCCGACACATCCCCAGCGTGGTGGCGTACGCTTCATCGTCGACACGATGCAGCCCACGGCCGTCGAACTCCAGGCGATGCTCGATGCGGGTACGGCTCAGGACCCGCTGCAGCCCGTCAACCCGGCACTGTCGGACTTCCTCAACGTCGACCCGGGCCACTCCCAGCGCACGAAGGCGGCGGAGGTATTGCTCGCCTGACGTGGACGCGACCCATGCGGGGCCGCGTGGGGCCGCGTGGGGTCGCGCAGCGTCAATCGACGATGCCGTTCCTCGCCGCCGGCGGTTGCAGCGCATCGAGCGCCGACAGCCGCCGGTACTCGCTCGGCGCCACGGCGTAGGTGCTCATGAAGGTCTTGTGCAGGTGGCTCTGGTCGCTGAAGCCGGCCGCGTGCGCCGCATAGGTCACGCGAGCGCCGCCGGCCATGAGGTCGCGCGCGTATTCGATGCGGTGCCCCACCAGCAGTTCGTGCGGCGTGAAGCCCCACGTGTCCTTGAAGCGGCGGTGCAGATGGATCGGATGCCAGTTGACCGCCTCGGCGAGGTCGTCGAGCGTCAGGCGTTGCTGGAAGCCGGTGGCGATCAGGCCGTAGGAGCGGCGCAGACGATCGTCCGCTTCACCTGACTCGGTCGTCCAGCCGGCTTGCAGCGGTATCCACTGCGCGAGCAGGCGACGCACCAGCGCGCGCGCCGCGATGCCCGCGTCCTCGCGACCGGTGTCCGCGATCTCGTGCAGCAGCCTGTGGCATTGCGAGAACTCGCGCCCCCAGGGCTCGCACGCGAACACCGAGACCGGTGCGGGCTCGGCGCCGGGCATGCCGTCGTCCGCCTCGGGCACCGGATTCACGCAGCGCGCAACCGCCACGCTGCAATACATCGCATCCTCACGCCACGGCGTGCTTCGCGCCTTGATCGAGTGCCAGACCTGCGGACCGATGCGCAACAGTGCACCAGGGGGCACCACAGTGACGCCGGCGCTGGTTCTCACATGCAACTCGGTGTCGGAAACCGACAGCGTGTAGCCCCCATGCCGGTGCGCCCGGATCTCTCGCTGAACGAATCGGTTGGCGGTGAACTGCAGGCCTGCCAACTCTCTGTCGCGCCAATAGGAAGATGCAAGAAGTTCCATGGAAGCTAAGAATCTACATGGCGGGAAAGCCGCCGCTTGCTAATGTCCCGGCATCGATTTGCGCCCACGGATCCGACGATTCGAGCGCATGAATGTGTGTCGATGGCGGGCTGGATTCTATGAATCCCCATCCGTTGCGACAACCTGAATTCCAACGGAGACAGAACCCATGAGACCGATCCTGCGTCACTGGCGCGCACTGCTGTGCGGTGCGCTTCTCGCATGCCTCGCATGCCTTTCCAATGCGCAGGAACTGCGTATCGGCCTGAGCAGCAATCCTTCGTCTGTCGATCCGCATTTCGTCAACAACGATGCGATCAGCGCGGTGGTGAGCCATGCCTACGAGACCCTCGTCGCGCTCGACGCCGATGCGCGCCTGACACCCGCGCTCGCGACCTCGTGGCGCGCCATCAACGACACCACCTGGGAGTTCAAGCTGCGCGACGGCGTGAAGTTCCACGACGGCAGCCCGCTCACCGCGCAGGACGTGGTGTTTTCTCTCGAGCGACCCGCGACCATCGTCAACAGCCCGAGCTCGTTCTCCGCCTATACGCGCTCCATCACGGGCAAGAAGATCGTCGACCGCCTCACGCTGCAGCTGACGACCGCCACGCCCGCACCGCTGCTGCCGAACGACCTCACGCGCATCTTCATCGTCTCGAAGAAGGCGGCCGAGAAAGCCACCAGCGACGACTTCAACCAGGCGAAGGTACAGGCCGGCACGGGCCCCTTCAGGCTGGTGAAGTTCACGCCCGGCACCGGCGTGCAGTTCGCGCGCTTCGACGGGTACTGGGGCGAAAAGCCGATGTGGTCTGGCGTCACGCTGCGGGCCTTGCCGGCCGAATCGGCGCGCATGTCGGCACTGCTGTCGGGCGACGTGGACGTGGTCGAGAACGTGCAGGCCAACCTGGTCTCCCAGTTCCGCCAGCGCAAGGACCTGCGCGTCTTCACCAAGGTGTCGAGCCGCGTGATGTTCCTCTATACCGATCATCGCGAGACCTCGCCCTTCGTCACGGACAAGGACGGAAAACCGCTCGAGCGCAATCCGATGAGGGATGCGCGCGTGCGCCAGGCGATCTCCCTGCTGATCGACCGCGCAGTGCTCGCCGAGCGCGTGCTCGATCAGCTCGGCGTGCCTGCCGGCAACCTGGCCCCGAACGGCATGTTCGGCTTCAACCCCGAGCTCAAGCCCGACAGCGTCGATGTGCAGGGCGCGCGGAAGCTGCTCGCCGAGGCGGGTTATCCGGCGGGCTTCGGTCTCACGCTGTTCGGCCCGAACGACCGCTATGTCAACGACAAGCAGGTCACGCAGGCCATCGGCCAGATGCTCACCCGCGGCGGCATCGTGACCAAGGTGCAGGTCTCGCCGATGGCGACCTACGTCGGGCGAGCGTCGAAGAAGGAACTGGGCTTCGGCCTGCTCGGCTGGGGCGTGGGCGGCGGCGAGCCCTCCGGGGCCCTTCGTGGCCTGCTCGCCACGCCCGACAGGGAACGCGGCATGGGCGCGACCAACTGGAGCAGCTACAGCAATCCGCAGTTCGACGCGCTGCTGAACGAAGCGCTCAACACGGTGGACGACGCGAAGCGCGAGGCCCTGCTGCAGAAGGCCACCGCACTCGCGCTGAAGAAGGACTACGCGATCATCCCGCTCTATCACCAGGTGTCGACCTGGGCCGCGCGCAACGGGCTGACCATCGTGCCGCGCGTCGACGAGTTCACGCTGGCCCAGCAGGTCCGCGCCGAGGTGGAGGACCGCAAGTGAGCGGAATGTCCAGCCTCCCGCTGGTGCTCGATCACCTGCCATCCGGATTCATGAGCGCTTCGGCGCGCACGCTCCACGAGGTCGTGCCCTCCCCGGCGTTGATTCACCTGCCCGGCCTGCAGCCGCGGCCCGTCTTCGTCTCGGTGCTGCTGCACGGCAACGAGAACGTGGGACTGCTCGCGCTGCAGTCGGTGCTCTCAAGATACGAAGGCCGCCCGCTGCCTCGTGCGCTCTCGATCTTCGTGGGCAACGTCGAAGCCGCACGGGCGGGCGTTCGCCGGCTGGAAGACCAGCCGGACTACAACCGCATCTGGCCGCGCAGCGCGCCGGCCACGCCGCACCAGCACATGGCCGCGCGCGTGATGGACGCCATGCGCGAGCGCGAAGTCTTCCTCGCCATCGACCTGCACAACAACTCGGGGCGCAACCCGCTCTATTCCTGCCTGAGCGCCACCGGCGCCGAGCATCTGCGGCTCGCGCGCATGTTCTCGCCGCTGGCCGTCCTGATCCAGGCGCCGCAGTCGCTGGGCGCCGCTTTCACGCCGATATGTCCCACGGTGTGCTGCGAGTGCGGCGAGATCGGCAACGCGCAAGGCGTGGCGCAGGCTGCGAAGCTGATCGAGCGCTGTCTCGCGGATGATTTCGGCGAGGGCACGGCGCACGACGACGCCAAGGCGCTCGACATCTTCCAGGCCTTCGCGATGCTCAAGGTCGCCGAGGGCCTCACGCTGAGCTGCGACGGCGAGGCCGCCGACCTGCAGCTGCCGCCCGAGATCGAGTCCTTCAATTTCCAGGCGCTCGAGCCCGGGCACGTGATCGCCACCACGCTCTCGCACCCCGACGTCGAGCCGCTGCGCGCCTACCGGCTCGACGGCGAGGCGATGGCGGGCATGCTGGTGCGCAAGGGCGCCGACGTCTGTCTCTCGACCCAGGCCGTCGCCGCAATGTTCACCCGCGACCTGCGCGCCATCCGCCAGGACTGCCTCGGCTACCTGATGCAGCGCGTGCCCGCGCACGCGCTGTAGGCCGTGCGCGCATCCATCAGCACGGGACCATCATGCTGGCTTATGTGATCCGCCGCCTGGCGCAGAGCGTCGGCGTACTTCTGGCGATGTCGATGCTGGTGTTCGCCAGCGTCTACCTGATCGGCAATCCGGCCGACATCCTGATCAGCATGGACGCCGATCAGGCCGAGCGCGCGCGGCTGGTGCAGGCCATGGGCCTGGACCAGGCCCTGCCGCTGCAGTACTGGAACTTCCTGCGGCACGCGCTGCACGGTGACCTGGGCAACTCCTTCGTCCACGGCGTGCCCGCGATCGCGCTGGTGTTCGAACGGCTGCCCGCCACGCTGGAGCTCGCCTGTGTCGCGATGCTGATCGCGATCGCGCTCGGCGTGCCGCTGGGCCTCTGGGCGGGGCTTCGGCCTCAGTCGTGGATCGGCAGGAGCATCATGACCGGCTCGATCCTGGGCTTCTCGCTGCCGACCTTCTGGGTCGGACTGATGCTCATCGTCGTATTCGCGGTGCAGCTGGCCTGGCTGCCCGCGGGCGGACGCGGACCGACGCGCGAAGTGCTTGGTCTTGCGCTGTCGGTCTTCAGCCTGGAGGGCTGGAAGCACCTGCTTCTGCCTGCCGTGAACCTCGCGCTCTTCAAGCTCGCGCTGGTCACGCGGCTGACCCGGGCCAGCACGCACGAGGCACTGACGCAGGACTACGTCAAGTTCGCACGTGCCAAGGGCCTCGCTCCGGCGCGCGTGGTGGGCGTGCATGTGCTCAAGAACATCCTCGTGCCGATCGTGACGGTGGTGGCGCTGGAGTTCGGCGCGCTGGTGGCGTTCGCCGCGGTGACCGAAACCATCTTCGTCTGGCCTGGCGCGGGCAAGCTGATCATCGAATCGATCTCCTCGCTCGACCGCCCGGTGATCGTCGCCTACCTGCTGGTGGTGGTGTCGATGTTCACCCTGCTCAACCTGCTCGTGGACATCGCGTACTCGAGCCTCGACCCGCGCGTTCGCCTCGACGAACAAGGCGCATGAAGAAAACGACCATGACCGAAGACGACGAATCCCCGCTGCGCCGGCTGCTGCGCCAGTACGCCCACTCCAAGCTCGCAGTGCTCGGCGCAGCCGTGCTGCTCGCGCTGCTGCTCGCCGCCCTGCTCGCGCCCTTGCTCGCGCCGCAGAACCCGTACGACCTGGCCCAGCTCAACATCCTCGACTCGCGCCTGCCGCCCGGCTCGCACGGTGCCGACCATGCGTCCGGCCCCGGCAAGCTCTACCTGCTGGGCACCGACGACCAGGGCCGCGACATGCTCTCGGGCATGCTCTACGGGCTGCGCATCTCGCTGGGCATCGGCGTGGTGGCCACGATCGCGGCGCTGTCGCTCGGCACCGTCCTGGGCCTGCTCGCGGCCTACACCGGCGGGCGGCTCGATGCGCTGCTCATGCGCATCGTCGACATCCAGCTGTCGTTTCCCGCGATCCTGGTCGCGCTGGTGCTGATCACGCTGCTCAAGCCCGGCGTAGGCAACGTCGCGATCGCGCTGGTGGCGGTGCAATGGGCCTACTACGCGCGTACCGTTCGCGCCGCCGCGCTGGTCGAGCGCAGGAAGGAATACATCGAGGCGGCGCAGGGCCTGGCACTGGGCGACGCACGCATCGTGCTGCGGCACCTGCTGCCCAACTGCCTGCCGCCGGTGATCGTGGTGGCCGCGCTGCAGGTGGCCAACGCGATCTCGCTGGAGGCCACGCTGTCCTTCCTTGGCCTGGGCGTGCCGATCACCGAGCCCTCGCTAGGGCTGCTGATCGCCAACGGCCAGCAATACCTGCTCGCGGGCAAGTACTGGATGTCGCTCTATCCCGGCATCCTGCTGCTGCTCACGATCCTGGCGATCAACCTCGTGGCCGACCAGCTGCGGGACGTGTCGAACCCACGGCTGCAGAAGCAATGACGAACGCCTCCCAACCCGTCCTGCTCGTCGAGGGCCTGAAGACGCAGTTCGCCACGCGCGCGGGCATCGTGAAGGCCGTGGACGACGTGTCCTTTTCCATCGAACGCGGGCAGATCATGGGCCTGGTCGGCGAATCGGGTTCCGGCAAGTCGATGACGGGCTACTCGCTGATCGGCCTGATCGACCCGCCGGGCCGCGTGGTGGCGGGCCGCCTGCGCCTGGCGCTGCGCACCGGCGAGGTGCTCGACCTGCGGAGCCTGTCGCCGCGCGCGCTGCAGGGCGTGCGCGGCAACCGCGTCGCGATGATCTTCCAGGATCCGATGATGACGCTGAACCCGGTGCTTCGCATCGACACGCAGATGATCGAGGCGGTGCGCGCGCATCACAAGGTCAGCGAGCGCGTAGCGCGCGAACGCGCGGCCGCCGCGCTCGCGAAAGTCGGCATCGCGTCGCCGCACGAGCGTCTGCTGGCCTACCCGCACCAGTTCTCGGGCGGCATGCGCCAGCGCGTGGCGATTGCCATCGCGCTGCTCAACGAGCCCGACGTGATCATCGCGGACGAACCAACCACCGCGCTCGATGTCACGGTGCAAGGCCAGATCCTCGCGGAGATGCAGGCCCTGTGCCGGGCGTCGGGCACCGCGCTGATCTGGATCTCGCACGACCTGTCGGTGGTGGCGGGCCTGGCCGACACGGTCAGCGTGATGTATGCCGGGCGCATCGTCGAACAGGGCCCCGTGGCCGAGGTGCTCGACCGGCCGCGCCACCCGTACACGCGAGGGCTGATCGCCAGCGCCCCGTCGCGCAACCCGCGCGGACGTCCGCTGCAGCAGATTCCCGGCATGACGCCTTCGCTGCTCGCGCTGCCCCAGGGCTGCGCATTCCAGGCGCGCTGCGCCAACGCCGATGTCGTCTGCCGCAACGAGCCGCCCCTGGTGGCGCTCGACGGCCGCCGGCTGCGCTGCTTCCATCCGACTCCCCTGCCCTCCTCCTCCGCCGCGATCGCGAACTGACACCATGGAATCCGTCACCCCGTTGCTCGAGCTGCGCGCCAGCTCCAAGCGTTTCGTCCGCAAGCCCGATGCCGCGGCGAAGATCGCGCGCCTCTTCGGCGCCCAGGCGCCCGCGCGCACCGTCCATGCGGTCGACGGCGTTTCGCTCGCGGTGCGCCCCGGCGAAGTCGTCGGGCTGGTGGGCGAGTCGGGCTGCGGCAAGTCCACGCTCGGACGCATGGCCGCGGGCCTGCAGGCGCTGAGCGAAGGCGAGCGCTGGTGGCTGGGAGAGGACGCCGAGCTGCGCAGGCGGCGGCTCTCGGCTGCCGAGCACCGGCGCGACATGCTCGGCGTGCAGATGATCTTCCAGGACCCCTATGCGAGCCTGAACCCGCGCATGCGCGTGCGCCAGATCATCGGCGAGGCACCCGTGGCGCACGGGCTGATCGACGCGAAGGATCAGGAAGAACTCGTGGCGGCGCTGATGCGCAAGGTCGGGCTCGACGCCGGCTTCATGCGGCGCTTCCCGCACCAGTTCTCGGGCGGCCAGCGCGCGCGCATCGGGATCGCCCGGGCGCTGGCCGTGCAGCCCCGGCTGCTGATCTGCGACGAGGCGGTGGCGGCGCTCGACGTCTCCATCCAGGCCCAGGTGATCAACCTGTTCATGGCGCTGCGCGAGGAACTGGCCCTCACCTACCTGTTCATCAGCCACGACCTCGGCGTGGTGCGGCACATCAGCGACCGGGTGGTCGTGATGTACCTCGGGCGGGTGGTCGAATCGGCCGGCGCGGACGCGCTGTTCGAGCAGCCGCTGCACCCCTACACCGAAGGCCTGCTGGCCGAGGCGCCGAAGCTGGAGGTGCGCAAGAAGACGTTCGTGGCGATCCGGGGAGAGATTCCCTCTCCCCTGAATCCGCCGCGCGGCTGCCATTTCCACCCGCGCTGCCCGCGCTCCACGCGCCGCTGCGCCGAGGAGGTGCCCGCGCTCGCGCGAGTCGCCGGCGACCGCTGGGTCGCGTGCCACCTGGTCGACCGGGCGGGTGGCGCATGAAGATCGTCGTCATGTGCTGGCTCGCGCGGGCATCGGCCGATGTCTTCGTGGCGCGCAACATCGTGCTGAGGCCCGACCTCGCGGCCAAGGCGCCGCACCAGGTCGCCGCGGAGCTCGCCGCGCTCGCGCCCGACGTGGTGATCGCGCGCGAGGCGCAGTACGAGGCGGTCTCGGCCATCGCGGCCGGGCTCCCCGGCTGCCGCTTCATCTTCTGCGGCCTCTCGGCCTCGCGGGTCGCCATCGATCCGTCGACGCTCCAAGGGCGCTGCGCCTTCGTGACCGGATCGAACTGGGAGCGCGCCGAGTACGAAGCCTTCGTGCTTGCGGAATCCATGTGCCGGCCGAGGCATGGGCCGTCCGCCGAGGCGGTGGCCGGTGCGCCGGGCGAGGTGATGCTGGTCGGCGCGGGCGTCGTCAACCTGGTCACGGCGCTGACGCTGTGCCGGCGCGGCCATCGCGTGTCGGTGTACGACCGCATGGCCGATCCGCGCCGGGGCGACACGCCGCACGCCGAGCGCGCCGGCGCGACCTTCGGCGGCAGGGACGCGCGCATCTTCTCGTACAACGAGTCGCGCCATCACCTGGCCTGTTCGCCGCTCTATACGCCGCGGGACACGCCGCGCTTTCGCCTTGGAATTTCGCGGGACGGCTGGCTGTCGCGCGAATACCAGACGATGTCGGACGCCGACCGCCGCTGGATCGACCAGCTCGAACAGGTGCCGCCCTGGGCGGCGCTGCTCTATGGCAACGACATCGTCGGCTTCAACCGGCAGAGCCACCGGCTGTGGCGCGAGCTCTTCAGCCTCTATCCGGAGCTGCTGCGCGAGACGCACCACGTCGGCCGGCTGCTGCGCATCTACCCGAGCGAGGCGTCCCTGCGCGCGGCGCAGACGGCCGAGGCCGAGATCGGTGCGCTGATCGGCACGGTCCCGCTCACGCGGTTGCGCGAGCGCGAGCCCGCGCTGGGCAGCGCGATCGACGAGGGAGCGATCGCGGGAGCGCTCGATGTGCAAGGGTTCTCGCTCAACATCGTCTCGTTCTGCCGCAACCTGATCGGGCTGCTCGAGCGCCTCGGCGCGCGCTTCCACTGGCAGCATGAGGCGAGCGAGGTGCGGCATGCCGGTTCGGGCGCGGTGACAGGCATCGTCGTCAACGATGCCTTGCGGCGGGCCGACCACTATGTACTCTCCCCCGGTGCGCAGGCGCACACCCTCGCCGCGAGGACGGCGGGGCTGCCCGCCATCGGCGCGATGGTCGGCATGTGGGTCACGCTGCCTAACGATGGCACGCCGCTGCAGACGCCGCTCAAGGTGCGCCGGCGCGCCTTCGGCAGCAGCGAGGCGGCCCAGGGCGCCAACGTCGTACCCGGGCGCGATGCCGCCGGCCGGCCTGTGCTGCACTGCAGTTCGGGGCACGGCTTCGTCGGCGCCTCGGCCGAGGACGTGCGCCTGGCCGACCTGCCCGAACTCGCGCGCTGCGTGATGGAAACGGCGGAGGAACTCTTCGGCGACAAGTTCAGGCGTGCCAGGGAGTCCGGCATGCTCGGCGAGCGTCCGGGCTTCTGCGTGCGGCCCTGGACGCCCTCGGGCCTGGGAGTGCTCGAAGTTCAGGAAGCGGACGCAGGCGGCAAGATGGTGCTCAGCGGCGGCCACAACACCGGCGGCTTCGCGCAGTCGCCGGCCGTCGCGGAGGCCGTTGCCTGCGCGCTGGAGGCACGCCCCCATGCGATGCACACGCTCTACCACCCACGCCGCTTTGCCGACGTGTTCGAGGTGACACTGTGAACGCGCCGCAGCCATCGCTCACCGCGCTGCTGCGAGACGGCCTGCGCACCGGTGCGGCGACGCTCTGGATCGACGACGAAGGCGCCATGAGGCGCGACGACTTCGCGGCGCTCGTGGTCGCGCAGGTGTCGCTGCTGCGCCGGCAAGGCGTGAAGGCTGGCGAGCGCGTGGTGCTGCATGGCGTGGCTTCGCGCGGACTGGCGGCGATGCTCGTGGGCTGCCTGCTCGAGGGCGTGGTCGCCGTGCCGGTCGACGCGGCGCTGCCGCCGGCGCGCAAGCAGGCGATGCTGGACGCGGCGGCCGCCACGCTGGCCATCGAGTTCGCGATGCAGTCGCCGCTCGGGGCCGACGGCATCCGGCGCGTCGCGGGCGCCGCATCGCCGCAGGCCGGGTGGACGCTCGACGACCTGGGCCTGCCGCAGATCGGGCCCGATGCGGGCTGCTACATCTTCTTCACCTCCGGCACGACCGGGCAGCCCAAGGGCATCCTCGGGCGGCGCGGCGGCCTCGCGCATTTCCTGTCCTGGGAAGCCGGCATGCTCGGCCTCCAGCCCGGCGACCGCGTGGGTGTGCTCACCCGCCTGTCGTTCGACGTGGTGCTGCGCGACCTGCTGCTGCCGGTCGTCGCGGGCGTGACCGGCTGCCTGCCACCGGCAGACGCCCCGCCGACACCGGCTGAAGTGCCGGACTGGCTCGCCAGGATGGGCATCAGCGTGCTCCACACGGTGCCGTCGCTGGCGCAGGCCTGCCTGGCGGCGCTGCCCGCGGGCGCGCGCAACGCCACGCTGCGCCACACGCTGTTCGCGGGCGAACCGCTGGGCAGTGCGCTGGTCGGGCGCTGGCGCGCGGCGTTTCCTTCGAGCGCGGTCTACAACCTGTACGGGCCGACCGAAACCACGCTCGCCAAGTTCTGCGCCCGCGTGCCCGACCCGGCGCCCGAGGGCATCCAGTGCTGCGGCCTGCCGCTGCCCGGGGTCGACGTGCGCATCCTCGACGAGGCGCGGCAGCCCCTCGAACCGGGCGAACCCGGCGAGGTCGCGATCCGCACGGTGCACCGCTCGCTGGGCTACCTGGACCCGGAGGAGCCCTCGGCCGCGCGCTTCATCGTGCTCGACGGGCAGCCGGCCTACCTGAGCGGCGACCTCGGCTTTCTGGACGCGCAGGGTGCGCTGCACCTGCGCGGACGCAAGGACCACCAGGTGAAGATCCTCGGCACCCGCATCGAGCCCGCGGGCGTCGCGGCGGTGCTGCAGTCGCACGAATCGGTGACCGACGCGGCCGTGGTGTGCGTGACGAACGAGGAAGGCGGCGCGCAGCTCGTGGGCTACTTCAGCACGCAGGCCGATGCACAGGCCGTGCGCCGGAGCCTGCGCCCTTTCCTCGCGGAGCGCTTGCCTGCGGCGGCCATTCCGAGCCACCTGATCGCGCTCGATGCGCTGCCGCTCATGCCCAACGGCAAGCTGGATCGCGCACGCCTGCCCGCGCCTGCGCCGCGCGCGGACGCCGCCGCCGCCGCCTCCGACACGGATGCCGACGAGCTCGCGCTCGGCGTGGCCGACGCGATTGCACGGGTGCTGCGGCAGGCGCATGTCGGCGTCGACGAGGACTTCTTCGCGCTCGGCGGCGATTCGCTCGCGGCGATGCGGCTGTGCGCCGAACTCGAAGCACGGCTCGGCGTGCATGCGCAGCCGCTGCTGCTGATGCACGCGCCCACCGCGCGCGAGCTGGCGCGGCGGCTGCAGGAGGCCGGTTCGGCCGCGCCGGCGCCGATCCCCCCCGCCCCGCGCACCCGCTGGTTCGCGCTGAGCCCGCAGCAGCGGCGCTACTTCCGCACCTTCTGCGCGGGCGGCAACCGCAACTGGTGCAACATGGTCGCGCTGTTCGAGCTGCCCGACGAGGTCGATGCCTACTCGGTGGGCCGCGCGCTGACCGAGATCGCGCTGCGCCACGACAGCCTGTGCCTGCGCTTCGGCCATGACGAGGAAGGCGCCGTGCGCCAGTCGATCGTGCCGACGGAAGACTTTCCTGTGGCTCTGTGCGACCTGAGCGCTCTCGAAGCGGAAGCACTGGCGCGCCGCATCGACGCGCTGCGCGTGGCCGAAGGCGAGGCGGAGATCGCGCTGTTCTCCGACGCGCCGCTGTTCCGCGCGACCCTGCTCGTCCTACCCGGCAGGCGGCGCCGGCTGCTGTGGACCGTCCACCACCTGGTCAGCGACGGCACGAGCCAGGGCCTGCTCGGGCGCGAGCTGGCCGCCCGGCTCGCGGGCCGACCCTGGACGACGCATGCCCCGCCGTCGATGCGCGACATCGCGGCCTGGGCCGGCGCGCGCAACGCCTCGGCACAGGCCGCGCGCTCGCATTTCCGCGAGCTGCTCGCCGCGCCCTACCGCCACCGCTACCTGCCCGACAGGCTGCGCTGCGACGATCCGCAACGCTGCCATGCCATCGAGGCCGCCGTGCGCGGCACGCTGCGCGATGCGGTCGTGGCGGCGGCGCGGCGCCTGAAGTGCACGCCCTATGTGCTGTACGTGGGCGCGTATTTCCGCTGGCTCGCGGCGCTGACCGAATGCGACGACCTCGTGGTCGTGACGCCGCTGGCCGGCCGTGCCCACCCGCAGGTCGCGCAGGCCATCGGCGATTTCATCAACCTGGTGCCGCTGCGCGTCACGGGGCTGGGTGCGCTGTCGCCCGGGCAGCTCGTCGAGCGCGTGCGCGACGGCATCGCGCTGGCCGCGCGCCACCAGGACTTCCAGTTCGACCAGGTGCTCGACGAACTCGGCCTGCCGCCCGGCGCGGACCGCAACCCGCTGACCGGCTTCTCGCTCAACTTCATGCCCCAGGCCGATGGCGACGCGCCCGGACTTGCGACGCCGCGGCACGCCGATCGCGGCTACCGGCTGAAGTACGACCTGCTCATGCTGATCCGCGGATGGCACGACGCCACGCACGTCGAGTTCCAGTACCGCGCCGGCCTGCTTTCGCCCTCGGAGATCGAGGAGTGCTTCACCGACTATTGCTCACACCTGGAGGCGCTGAGCCATGCCTGAGAAACAAGGGACAAGGGCCCCGGCGCCGCCGGGCGAATACATGCTGCTGGTGCTGCTCGCGATCCTCTGGGGCGGCTCCTTCACGCTGATCAAGGTGGCGGTGGCCGACTATCCGCCGGCCACGCTGGCTGCGGCGCGCATCCTGCTCGGCGGCGCGCTGTTGACGGCGCTGGCCCTGGCGAAGGGCTTCACGCTCCCGACGCGCCCCGGCCGCTGGGGGGCGCTCTGGGTGCAGGGGCTGCTGCAGGGCGCGCTGCCGTTCACGCT
Organism: Variovorax sp. V15; assembly: GCF_041154425.1. NCBI lineage: Bacteria > Pseudomonadati > Pseudomonadota > Betaproteobacteria > Burkholderiales > Comamonadaceae > Variovorax > Variovorax sp. V15. The sequence continues at coordinate 2,635,539 of NZ_AP028659.1, read as the reverse complement.
GATCGGCTGGGGCGAGCAGCACATCGCAAGCGGGCTCGCAGGCGTGCTCAACGCCACGGTGCCGCTGTTCGCCTTCATGCTGTCGGTATTCGTCGTCGGCTCGGCGCCTTTCGTGTTCACGAAGTTCGTGGGCGTGCTGCTCGGCCTTGCGGGCGTCGCCGGGATCGCCGGCCTCGGTTCCCACGCTGCGCTGGGCGACAGCGACTTTCTCGCGGTCATGGCGGTCCTGGGGGCGAGCGCGTCGTATGCGTGCGGGGCTGTGTTCGGCCATCGCTTCGGCGACCAGCCCGCCGTGGTCACCGCGGCCGGCTCGCTGCTGTGCGGCGGGCTCACCATGCTGCCTTTCAGCCTGGCCATGGACCGGCCCTGGACGCTCACGCCAAGCCTCGAGGCCACGCTGGCACTGCTGGCCCTCGCGGTGCTGTCGACCGCGCTGGCCAGCGTGATCTTCTTCAGGCTGATTCGCACGCTGGGCCCGGTCACCACCACCAGCAACGCATATCTGCGGGCACTGGTGAGCGTGGCGTTCGGCGTGGTCTTTCTCGCCGAGCCCCTGAGCTGGAGCCTGCTGGCCGCGAGCGCGCTGATCGTCGCCGGGGTGATGCTGGTCACGCTGCCGGGCAGGCCCGACAGGGAGCTGCGCCGTGCGGGTTGAGATCGCGATCGTCGGCGCCGGCCCCTGGGGCCTGGCGGTACTCGACCGGCTGGTCACCGCCGCGCGCCGGCAGCCACGGCTCGCGCTCACCGTGCACGTGATCGACCCCGACGAGCCGGGCCCAGGCCTGCACAAGCCGCAGCAGGAAGACTTCCTGCTGCTCAACACCGTCACCGGCCAGCTCGACAGCTTCAGCGCACGCCATTTCGGCGAAGCGCCGCTCACGGGCGCGATGTCGTTCATCGACTGGCTGCGCGAAGAGCGCGACATCGCAGCGGACCCCAACGGCTTCCTGCCGCGCGCGCTCTTCGGCGCCTACCTGCGGCACGTGTACGCGGTGCTGTGCAACAACGCGCCTTCGCATCTTCGAATCTCGGAGGTGCGCCATCGCGCGCTCGATGTCTCGCTCGTGGCCAACGAGCGGGTGCACGTGCGTCTGGGCGACGGTTCGGCGCTCACCGTGGATCACGTCTTCCTCTGCACCGGCCATGGTCTGGCACGTTCCGGCGGCGAACGGCCGGCATCGCCTGCAAGGCCGATGGCCCCCTACCCGCCGGCACCGCTGCAGGCGCGCATCGAGGCCGGGTCTGCGGTGGGCATCTCGGGCACCGGCCTGGTGGCGGTGGACGTGGTGGCGGCGCTCACCACGGGCCGTGGCGGCCGCTTCGTGCGCGAGGACGACGGCATGCTGCAGTACTTGCCGAGCGGCCGTGAGCCCGTCATGTTCGTGCACTCCCGCAGCGGTATGCCGTTCGCGTGCCGGCCGGCGCAATCGCTCGACCTGTCGGGCAGCTTCGCGCCGATCTTCTGCACCGATGCCTACCTGGCCCTGCGGCGCGCGGCACGCGGGCCCGAAGGCTTGCTGCTCGAGGAAGACCTTTTGACCGTGCTCTCGGCCGAGATGCGCGCGGCCTACCTGATGCGAGCGATGGCGCTGTCGCAAGGCGCGGACGCTGCGGCGGCTTGCCGGCGCGTGCTCGGCCTGCTAGCGCCTGCCGAAGTGAAGGCCTTGTGCGAGAAGACCCTGCCATCGATGGCCGGGTTCTCGCCTGAAACGCTGCTTGCATCGGAATCCGTCCCCAGGCCCGCGCCTTCGCCGCGCAGCGGCGCGGAATTCAGCGCAGCCTTTGCAGCGCGCCTGCGCTTCGACGTGGACGAGGCGCTCAAGGGCGAGGCGCACAGCCCGTACAAGTACGCGGTGGAAATGCTGCGCGTGCTGCGCGGCTTCATCCGCCAGGCGGTGGAGTTCGACACACTCGCGCCGGCGTCTCGCCGCCGTTTCTTCGACGTGGTGGCGCCGCGGATCTCGCAGCTGGTCGTGGGGCCGCCGATCTCGCGCGGGCTCGAATGGCTGGCGCTGATGCGTGCCGGCCTGCTGCGCGTCGACCTCGGCCCGGCCCCCGCGCTCGAGCGCGACGCCGCGCTCGGCGTCTGGCGGGCGCGATCGAGCGCCTTCGAGACGCCCTTCGTCGCTTGCCTCGACCATCTGGTGCACGGACGCGCGGGGTACGGCGCGATCGACACCACGGACGATTCACTGCTCGCCGCGCTGTGCCGCTCGGGCCTGTGCGCCGGCTCGCCGCAGCCGCCTCCGGCGGACGAACGAATGACGGTTCCGCTCATCGACGCCCTCGGGCATCCGGTCGACGCGACAGGCCTGCCGGTGCGCCAGCTCACGCTGCTGGGCGTGCCGACCGAGGGCCGGCGCTACTTCAACCACTACCTGCCTTCGCCCAAGAGCCGGTCGCGGGCCTTCGACAGCATCCAGTCGGCGCTCGACGCGCTGTGGGAGCGGCCAGCACCCCAGATCGTGATGCGACAAGTGATCAATCCCGTGTGAGTTCACCCTTCCGGTGCCGCTCACGCACCGTGATTGCCGTCTCGAAGCGTCGCATGCGGATGCATCGGATGCGCCAGCGTGTCGGCGATCAGCCGCAGCGCCTGGTCGCACTGCTCGCGCGACATCGGCCCGCCCAGGCAGATGCGCACCGCGTCGGGCGGATCGCCGTCGGTGGAGAAGGCCGCGCTCGCCACCACGCCCACGTTCTGCGTGCGCAGGTACGAGGCGAACTCCACCGGACTCCAGCCTGGCGTGAGCGGCAGCCAGGCATGAAAGCCCTCCGGGTGCGCCTGCAGGCCGCTGTCGCCCAGGTAGCGCACCGCAAGCGCCTGCCGCGCCACCGATTCCGCGCGCACGGCCTGCAGCATCTCCTCGGCCGTGCCGTCTTCCACCCACAGCGTGGTCAGCGCATTGGTGATCGGCGAGGCCATCACGGTGGTCGCACGCATCGCGCCCGCCAGCCGCTGCGACTGCACCACCGTCGGCGAACACACGTAGGCGCTGCGCAGCCCCGCGCCGAAGCACTTGGAAAAGCCGCTCACGTAGTACGTGAGCCCCGGCGCCAGCGTGGCGAGCGACGCGGGCGTCTGGCGCGGCAGCATGCCGTAGGCGTCGTCCTCGATGATCGGCACCGCATAGCGCAGCGCCACGTCGGCCAGTGCTTCTCGCCGCGCGCGCGAGACGGTCGCGGCGGTCGGGTTCAGCAACGTGGGGTTGCAGTAGAGCGCCTTGGGCTTGAGCGTCTTGCAGGCGTGCTCGAAGGCGTCGGCGATGGGGCCGTCGTCGTCCATCTGCAGCGCATGCAACTGGACGCCGAGCTGCGCCGCGATGGCCTTCACGCCCGGATAGGTGAGCGACTCCACGCAGACCAGCTCGCCCGGTCGCGCGAGCTGGGAGAACAGCGCGGTCAGCACGCCATGGATGCCGGGACACACCAGGATGCGGTCGATGCCGGCATCGGGCACGAAGCGCCGCAGCCAGTGCATGCCGGCAGCGCGGTCGTGCGCGGTGCCGCCGAAATCCTGGTAGCGCAGCAGGTCGTGGAAGTCGATCTGCGCGAAGGCGCGGCTGGCGCTGTCATGCAGCCGCGCCATCAGGTGCTCGTCGTCGGGCTCGGGCGGCATGTTCATCGTCATCTCGGCGCCGCTGCCGCCGCGCAGCCGCAGGCTGGGGCTGCCCGAGCGGATGAAGGTGCCGGTGCCGGCGCGCGAGTCGATCAGCCCGCGCTTGCGCGCCTCGGCGTAGCCGCGCGCCACGGTCGTGTAGTTCAGCTCGAGCTCGGTGGCCAGGTCGCGCAGCGTGGGCAGGCGGTCGCGCACGCCGAGGCGGCCGGTCTTGATGTCGTCCGCGATCAGGTCGGCCAGCAGCAGGTAGGCCGGACGCGAGGTGTTGCGCAGCTGCTTGCGCCAGTGGGCGGTGATCGTGGTCATGGTGGGCGCTCCGGCGAAGTTGATCGCATTCATTGATTGCATCCGGCCACCGATCAACATGCATGAACCGCGCCCGCTCCTCGGGAGAGAAATGCTTCGATCAGGTGCGATCAACCCCATTGATCGGGTGCATTGATCGCATGGAATGCGCGTCGTCACGGTGCGCGACAGGCCTTCCGGGGCCGCACCGTTCCCGCGTTCGAGGGGGCCTCAAAGATTTTTTCACCCGCGCGGCCCGCGCCGCCGCGTGTTGATCGCGCATTGATCGCACGAGGCCGCCGGAGCGCTGGCACATCGCCTGCGAAGGAGAAGGCACGCAAGACCTGCGTACCCACCACCCAACCCGGAGTACCCCATGCCCAAAGTCACCCGCCCCCGCAACGAAAAAGGCGAGTTCCTCGTCGACTACGAAGAGAAGGTGTTCGAAGACGTCAAGGCAGAGCCCGGCGAGAAGGCACTCGTCACCTTCCACACCGTGGCCTTCGAAGGCTCGATCGGTTTCGTGAACCTGCTGCAGGCCACGCGGCTCAAGCGCAAGGGCTACGACACCTCCGTCCTGCTCTACGGCCCCGGCGTGACGCTGGGCGTGCAGCGCGGCTTTCCCACGCTGGGCGACGAGGCCTTTCCGGGTCACCAGAACTTCAACAAGCAGATCGCGAAGTTCATCGAGGAAGGCGGCAAGGTGTATGCCTGCCGCTTCGCGCTGCAGGCGCTGTACGGCCACGGGGAAGGCGCGCTGATCGAGGGCATCACGCCGATCAACCCGCTGGACGTGCTCGACCTCGTGCTGCTGCACAAGAAGGCCGGCGCGGTCGTCATCGACACCTGGACGCTGTAAATGCTCACCCCCAGTCTTCGCGCACTTCGTGTCGCTTCGCCAACCCCCTCGCCGGGGGCAACACCTGCAGGCCGGCAAAGCCGGTTCTGCGGTGTTCCCCGAATTGGCTTCGCTGCGCTCGCCGTCGTGGACAGGGGATGACCATGACCTCTTCTCACCGCATCGTGCGTGCCGCGGCGATCCAGATCGCGCCCGACTTCGAGCGGCCCGAAGGCACGCTCGAGCGGGTGTGCGGCGCCATCGACGAGGCCGCTGCCAAGGGCGCGCAGCTCGCGGTCTTTCCCGAGACCTTCGTGCCCTACTACCCCTACTTCAGCTTCGTGCTGCCGCCGGTGCTGCAGGGCGCGCCGCACCTGCGGCTGGCGGAGCGCGCGGTGGTCGTGCCCGGCCCCGTCACGCAGGCGGTGGCCGAACGGGCCCGCGCCCGGAGCATGGTCGTCGTGCTCGGCGTGAACGAGCGCGACCACGGCAGCCTCTACAACACGCAGCTGGTGTTCGACGCCGACGGGACGCTGGCACTGAAGCGCCGCAAGATCACGCCCACGTACCACGAGCGCATGGTCTGGGGCATGGGCGACGGCGCCGGCCTCAAGGTGGTCGACACGGCCGTCGGCCGCGTGGGCGCGCTGGCCTGCTGGGAGCACTACAACCCGCTCGCGCGCTACAGCCTGATGGCGCAGCACGAAGAGATCCATTGCGCGCAGTTTCCCGGCTCGCTCGTCGGGCCGGTCTTCGCGCAGCAGATGGAAGTGACCATCCGCCACCACGCGCTCGAATCGGGCTGCTTCGTGGTCAACGCCACCGGCTGGCTCACCGACGAGCAGGTCCGCTCGGTCACGCCCGACGCCGACCTGCAGAAGGCGCTGCGCGGCGGCTGCCACACGGCCATCGTCTCGCCCGAGGGCAAGCATCTCGCGCCGCCACTCACCGAAGGCGAAGGCATGGTGGTGGCCGACCTCGACATGGCACTGATCGCCAAGCGCAAGCGAATGATGGATTCGGTCGGCCACTACGCGCGGCCGGAGCTGCTGTCGCTCGCCATCAACGACCGGCCGGCGCAGACCACCGTGCCCATGCACCCCACGCAACCCCTCGTTCACCGGAGCCCCGACCATGACCACACCCTCGACGACGCAGCAGCCCGACAGCCGGCAGCTGATGACCGAACTCCAGTCCTTCGGGTTGCGGCTGGTTGACCCTTCGGCCGGTGTCGCGAGCCGGCGCGGCGGCGCAGGCCCCTCGGACCATAAGGCCGTGACGGTGGACGGCCACACGATCATGGTGCCGGTCCACACCTCCACCGCCTGGCACTCGCCATTCACGGCAGAGGCGCCCGACGCCACCGGCGTGAGCCGCGTGATGCGCGGCAGCATCCCCATCGCGAGCATCAGCTTTCCGAAGCAGCCGCGCTTCTATGCGATGCAGACTTTCGACGGCGTGCCCTATTCGCACATCGCCACGCTGCATGGCAGCGACGTACTGGCCACCACCGTGCTGCAGACCTGCATCCGCTACGAGAGCCGCAGGAAGAGCTGCAAGTTCTGCGCGATCGGCCAGTCGCTGGCGGCCGGCCGCACCGTGGCGCGCAAGACGCCCGAGCAGCTCGCGGAGGTGGCGCGCGCCGCCGTGCTGCTCGACGGAGTGAAGCACATGGTGATGACCACCGGCACGCCCAACGCCACCGACCGCGGCGCGGCCGTGCTGTGCGAGAGCGCGTTCGCCATCAAGGCGGCGGTCGACATTCCCATCCAGGGCCAGTGCGAGCCGCCGGACGACGACCAGTGGTTCCACCGCATGAAGGCCGCGGGCATCGACACGCTCGGCATGCACCTGGAAGTGGTCACGCCCGAGGTGCGCGAACGCATCATGCCGGGCAAGGCCAGCGTGCCGGTGTCGCGCTACATGAGCGCCTTCGAGGCGGCCGTGGGCGTGTTCGGCCGGGGGCAGGTCAGCACCTACATCCTGGCCGGGCTGGGCGACACGCGCGAAGCCATCCTCGACACCTGCGACCAGCTGCTGGCGCGCGGCGTGTACCCCTTCGTCGTGCCCTTCGTGCCCATCAGCGGCACGCCGCTGGAAGACCACCCGGCGCCCACGCCGGAATTCATGAAGTCGCTGCTCGCGCCGCTGGGCGAGCGCGTGGTGGCGGCGGGCCTGCGCTCGGCCGACATCAAGGCCGGCTGCGGCAAGTGCGGCGCCTGTTCGTCGTTGTCGATCTACGAAAAAGAAAGCGAAATCTGACCATGCTGTGCATCGACGACCTCTGCGAGATGGCGGACCACTACGCACCCGTCGAGTACCTGGTGCGCGAGGCTGCCCAGCAATGGGAGCGCGACGAAGCGATGGCGCTGCGCCGCGCGGTGTTCTGCATCGAGCAGGGCATTTTTGCGCGCGACGACCGCGATGCCGTCGACGAGCACGCGCGGCTGCTGGTGGCGATGTCGTGCAACGGCGGCATGCCCGACCAGGTGGTGGGCACGGTGCGCATCCATCGCGGCGAAGCGGCCGGCGAATGGTGGGGCTCGCGCCTTGCAGTGCACCCCGCCTTCCGCAGCCAGGGGCACCTGGGCGCGACGCTGATCCGGCTTGCGGTGTCGCGCGCCCATGCGCTGGGCTGCAGGATCTTTCTCGCGCAGGTGCAGATGCAGAACGTGCCGCTGTTCGAGAAGCTGGGCTGGACCGCGCTCGAGGAAACCACGGTGCACGGCCGCCCGCACGCACGCATGCGGGCCGACCTCGGCTGGTATCCGCCCTGCCACGATCCGCTGAGCGGCTTCGTCACGCGCGCGAAGGTGCTGGCATGACGCAGCAGAACGTCCACGACATCGCCGACGCTCTTCGCGCCACACGCGGCTTCGCCCACAAGCGCGACATCAGCGACGTGGTGTCGGCGCTGGGCCGATCGCTGCCCGGCGGCCACGGCGCGCTGGCGCAGGCGGTGCCGATCGGCGACGACTGCGCCGCCATCCCCGACGGCCATGGCGGCTACCTGCTGTTCGCCATCGAGGGGCTGGTGGAAGGCTTCATCGTGCGCATGCCGTGGTTCGCCGGCTACTGCGGCGTGATGGTCAACGTGAGCGACATCTACGCCATGGGCGGACGCCCGACGGCCGTGGTCGACGCGCTGTGGAGCACCGGCATGAATCCGGCCGACGACGTGCTGCGCGGGCTCGCCGAAGCGGCCGTGCGCTACGGCGTGCCCATCGTGGGTGGCCACAGCAACAACCGCAGCGAGAAGCCGCAGCTGGCGGTCGCGATCCTCGGGCATGCGCGCCGGCTGCTGACCAGCTTCGACGCGAAGCCGGGCGACCTGCTCGTGATGGCGACCGACCTGCGCGGCGCCTACGAAGAGCCGTTTCCGTACTGGAACGCCTCGACGCGCGCGCCCGCCGCGCGGCTGCGCGCCGACCTGGAGCTGCTGCCAGCCATCGCCGAGGACGGGCTTTGCTGCGCCGCCAAGGACATCAGCATGGCCGGCGCGGTGGGCACGGCCATGATGCTGCTGGAATGCTCGGGCGTCGGCGCGCGCATCGACCTCGACGCGCTGCCGCGGCCCGACGGCGTGCCGCTGCTGCGGTGGCTGTCTTCGTTTCCGAGCTATGGCTTCGTGCTCAGCGTGGCACCCGCGCAGGTCGCGGCGGTGATGGCACGCTTCTCGGCCCGCGACATCGCCTGCGGCGTGATCGGCGAGGTCGACGCCACACGGCAGGTGCGTCTGCGCGCGGGAGGTGAAGAAGCGCTGCTGTGGGACTTCGGCAGCGATGCTTTCATCCAGCCGTCCACCACGCTGCAGGAGCCCGCCGCATGCCAGTGACGCACTTCCGCGTGCGCTGGCCCGACGCCAGCGAAACCCGCTGCTACTCGCCTTCCAGCGTGGTGCGGGAACACCTCGCGCCCGGCCAGCGCTACGCCCTCGACGACTTTCTGCAACGCGCACGCGAAGCGCTGGGCATTGCCTCGGAGCGGGTGCGCGCGAAGTACGGCTTCGCCTGTTCGCAGGCGATGGACCAGTTGGCCGAGGTCGAAGGCATCGCCGCGCGCTTTTCGGCGACAGCCGATGCGCAAGTCACCGTCGTCGCCTTCGACGATTGACCCGCCCCACATCCAGAGACAGAGATAAGGAAAGAGCACCCATGTCACACCCTTACGGCGGACGCAGCCACTACAGCGTCGTCATCGTCGGCGGCGGCCAGGCCGGCCTGTCGCTGAGCCATTGCCTGCAGCAGCGCGGCATCGACCATCTGGTGATCGAGAAGCGCAGCCTGGTCCACACCTGGCGCACGCAGCGCTGGGACTCGTTCTGCCTCGTCACGCCCAACTGGCAGTGCCAGCTGCCGGGCTGGGGCTACATCGGCGGCGATCCGCACGGCTTCATGGTCAAGGACCAGATCAATGAGTGGCTCGCGGGCTTCGTCGAGCATGTGAAGGCGCCGGCCATCGAGGGCGTGACCGTGGAGCGCGTGTTCCGCGTGCCGGGCGCCGGGGGACGGGAACACGAGCGCTTCACCGTGCAGACCGACGCGGGCCTCTACACCGCCGACCAGGTGGTGGTGGCCTCGGGCGGCTATCACAAGCCGATCGTGCCGCGCCTGGCGGAAAAGCTGCCGACGGACGTCGCGCAGTTCCACTCGGCGCAGTATCGCAACCCCGCGCAGCTGCCGGAAGGCGCGGTGCTGGTGGTGGGCTGCGGTCAGTCGGGCGCGCAGATCGCGGAAGACCTGCACCTGGCCGGGCGAAAGGTTCACCTGGCAACGGGCAACGCGCCGCGCTGCGCGCGCTTCTACCGGGGCCGCGAGGTGGTCGACTGGCTCGCCGACATGAAGTACTACGACATGCCCGTCACAGAGCATCCGCTGCGCGAAGGCGTGCGCGACAACACCAACCATTACGTGACCGGCCGCGACGGCGGCCGCGACATCGACCTGCGCCGCTTCGCGCTCGAAGGCATGGAGCTGTACGGGCTGCTGGAAGGCTTCGATGGCGGCCGCTTCGAGTTCCAGCCCAACCTGCGGGACAACCTCGACCAGGCAGACGACACCTACAACCGCATCAACGCGTCGATCGACAGGCACATCGCCGCGCAGGGCATCGATGCGCCGCCGCCTTCGGTGTACACGCCGGTGTGGGAGCCGCCGGAAGAGCGCACGCGGCTCGACCTCGCGGCGGCGGGCATCACCAGCGTGGTCTGGTGCATCGGCTTCTCACCCGATTTCGCGTGGGTCGATGCGCCCGTGTTCAACGGGCGCGGCGCGCCCGTGCACCTGCGCGGCGTGACGAACGAGCCGGGACTCTATTTCCTCGGCCTGCCGTGGCTGCACACCTGGGGATCGGGGCGCTTCTCGGGCGTGGCGCGCGATGCGGAGTTCCTCGCGGAGGCGATCGAGCGGCGGAAGACGGAACGCCGCGATGCGCGCACGGAAGAGATGCCGCTGCGAGGACTTCATGCCGCCTAGCGAGTCGCGAAGACGCCTTCACCCTGCGTCCCCGATCACGTAGCATCCGGCTTCCCCACTCCCGGAGCCAGTTCATGAGACTGCTGATCGCCGCGTTTCTCTCCGTGCTTCTGTGCGCATGCGCCAGCGCTCCGGGCATGGCGCCGTCGGCCACGGAGCCGGCGACCGAATCCGCGCCAGCCCAGCCCACGGGTGTGCAGTGGCGCTACATCAATTCCAAGTCGTACGAAGCGGCGAACGCCGGCCTGGGCAACAGCCATCGCTTCGAGAGCAGCGTCGGCTGGATCGACGTCTACGTCTACGACATGAAGCGCAGTTGGCAGCCGGGCGTCGGCGATCCGCAGTTCGACGATCACTTCCGAAGCACCATCGCCGAGGTGCAGCGCGCCGCCGCGCAGGGCGTGTATGCCAGCGCGAAGATCGGCCCGACGAAGGACGTGCGCATCGAAGGGCTGACCTTCCGCACCGTCTCTTTCCGCCTCGTGCATTCGCGCGACGGCAAGGCCTATGACTCGTTCACCTATCTCGCGGTGCGCAACGGCAAGCTGCTGAAGTACCGCATGTCCTTCAACACGCCAGCGCCGGCGAACGTGGATGCGATCTCGCGCGAGTTCATCGAGCGCAACGTGCGCACCGGCCCCGACACGCCTGTCGGCACGCGACAGCTACGCAGCACCTGAGCCGGGGCGCCCGCCCTCCGCGGCCAGCGCGCAGCCGCACGACGCCCTGTAGCCGCGCAGGCCGGCAAGATCGAGCACCGTCAGCCCGCGCTTCTCGAGGCGGATGAGCCCTAGCGCCTGGAAGCGCTGCAGCGCGACATTCACGCGCTGCCTCGACACGTTGGCAAGCAAGCCGATCTCTGTCTGCCCCACTTCCAGGGAGCGCGGGGCTTCCGGGTACAGCTCCGGGTTGTAGAGGCTCGCCAGGCAGTTCGCGACACGCGCGTCGGTATCGAGCAGGCGCTCGTGCTCCAGCGCGCCGATGAAGAGGCTGAGCCGTGCGTTGAGCAGGTCCTGCAGGTAGTGGTTGAAGGGCACGCTGGTGCCGCGCAGCCATTCGAAGGTGCGGCGCGGCATCAGCGCCACGCGCGTGGGGCGCAGCGCGAACACGTCGTAGCGGCGCGCCTCGTGCTTGAAGAGCGAGCCCTCGCCGAACCACACGCCGGCCGACACGCCTGTGAGCGTCGACACGCGCCCGTCCTCCGACGCCACCGACATCTTGGCGAAGCCGTCGATCAGCGCCATCCAGTGCTCGACCAGTTGCCCCGCACGCGCGATGCAGCTGCCGCGCGCGAACTGCCGCTCCTGCATGCTGCCGAGCACATGCTCCAGGTCGGCGGGCGAAAGCGCCGACGCCCACTTGGAGCGCCGCACCATCTCCTCCATCGCCTGCGGGGCGGCAGGCCGGCCGGCCGGATCCTGGGGATCAGGGATTACCTGTAGCAATTCGCGCGTCATCTGTCGTCGCAACGACCGCGGCCCGGAACGTCCATTCGTATTCTTTCAAGGACATACAACACAGGAGACACCCATGTTCGCTACACCCCGCCACCCGCGCAAGCGGGTTTTTCCGTGGCCTCGCCCGTCCCGCGCCGTTGCCGCCGGGCTCGTCGCGATGGCCGGCGCCCTGCTGGTCGCCGCATGCGGGGGAGGATCCGACAGTGGCCCCGGGTTCTCGTTCATTCCCGGCGCCAGTCCGCCGCCGTCCACGCCGACGCCGGCCGCCTTCCAGGTGAAGACGCTCTCGTCGTCGCCCGACATGATCAGCGGCGCAGACACGCTGCTCGAGATCACCGCGCCCGTGGGCGTTGCGCTCGACAAGGTGCGCGTGAGCCTCAATGGCAAGGACGTGAGCTCGCAGGTGCCGGTGGCCGACAGCACGGCCCGCGTGCTGCGCGGGCTCGTCACCGGGCTCACGACCGATGCCTCCAGCACCACGGGCAGCAGCAACTCGCTGGTCGTGAGCAACGCCGACAACTCGGCGCAGCGCACCGAAGTGAAGCTGGTCAACTACCCGATCACCGGCCCGATCCTCTCGGGCCCGCACATCTCGCCCTACGAATGCCGCACGGTGCAGAACGGCCTGGGCTCGCCCCTCGATGCCGACTGCTCGGCCGCGACGCAGGTGGTCTGGTACTACCGCAGCACCTCCAATACTTTCAAACCGCTTTCGGACCCCACGGGCACGCGGCCGGCCGACCTCGCGACCACGACCACCAACGACGGCAACACCGTGCCCTACATCGTGCGCGTGGAGTCCGGCACCATCAACCGCGGCGTATACCGGCTCGCGGTGCTAGACAACCCGGCCAAGGACGCGCCCGCCACCTGGAAGCCCGGCCCGGGCTGGAACAGGAAGCTGGTCGTGTACTTCGACTGCTGCGGCTCCGCCCAGTACAACCAGGGCGTGCATCCCATCGAGTCGATCCTCGGCGACGCGGGCCACATCCAGCTCTCGCGCGGCTTCGCCTTCATGAACTCGACCGAGCTTTGGAACAACCAGCACGCCAACCCGCACCTGCAGGGCGAAACGCTGATGATGCTGAAGGAGCACGTCATCGAGGAGTTCGGCACCGTGCCGAAGTGGACCGTCGGCTTCGGCGGCTCGGGCGGCGCCATCCAGCAGTACCTGATCGCGCAGCTCTACCCGGGCCTGCTCGACGGCATCCAGCCCATCGTGTCCTTCCCCGAGACGCTGATGCCCGAGGTGATGGAGTGCCGGCTGCTCAACAACGTCTACAAGCTCGACACCGCCACCTGGACCACGGCCAAGCAGAACGCGGTGAACGGCTTCAACACCAACACCTGCACGAGCTGGGACCTGTCCTTCGCGAGCATCATCAAGTCCGACAACGCGGCGGGCTGCGGCTTCCTGGAGCCGGCCAACGCGTCGAACGTGTTCAACCGCGCGACCAATCCGAACGGCATCCGCTGCGATCTGTTCCAGACCAACGTGAACCTGCTGGGCAAACGCGCCGGAACGCAGGAGGCGCGCCGCCCCATCGACAACATCGGCGTGCAGTACGGCCTGGCCGCGCTGAACAGCGGCGCAATCTCGGTGAAGGAGTTCCTCGACCTCAACGAGAAGGTCGGCGGCTACGACGGCGACGGCAACACGCAGGCCGCGCGCTCCGAGGCCGACCCCGACGCGCTGAAGGCCACCTACTCGGGCGGCTTCAAGAACAGCTTCAGGGGTCCGGGCCTGACGAACATACCGATCGTCACGCAGCGCGGCAACGCCGACCTGGTGGGCGACATCCACGACACGATGCAGGACCTGATCATCCGCGCCCGCCTGCAGCGCGCCAACGGCCGCAGCGACAACCAGATCATCTGGACGCTGGGCTCGAAGACGCCGGTGGACTACATGTCGGCCTCGCTCGATCTCATCAACAAGTGGCTGGACAATATGGCCGCCGACACGTCGGCGCCATCCATCGACAAGGTGGTGCGCAACAAGCCCGCGGGCGCCAACGATGCCTGCTGGGACGCCACCGGCAAGCGCATCGACGAGGCCGCGTCGACCGACCCGGCCGCCGCCTGCAACGCGGTCTACCCACGCTTCAGCACGCCGCGCATCGTGGCCGGCTCGCCGCTGGTGAACGACGTGCTCAAGTGCCAGCTGAAGCCGGTCAACGCGGCCGACTACTCGGTGACCATCGCCGGCGCCGACCTGGCGCGGCTGCAGACCATCTTCCCCGCAGGCGTGTGCGACTGGAGCAAGCCGAGCGTGGGCCAGGATGCGCTGCGCGGCACCTATCTGCGCCTGCCGCTGAACTGACGGGAGTTCAGGCTGCCGAACCCGGCAGCTTCGCCACGCGCTGCGCCAGAAAGTCCACCAGCACGCGCACCCGTTGCGGCTGGTGGCGACGCGGCGCATAGAGCAGGTGCATCTCCTGCGCGGGACCAGTGTGGCGGCCGAGCACGCGCACCAGCCGGCCCTGCGCGAGCAGCTCCGCCACCATCCAGGTCGGCTGCAGCGAGATGCCTGCGCCGCCCAGCACGGCATCGAGCATGGCCACCGCGTTGTTCACGCGGTAGCGGCTGCGCACCGGCACCGGGACGGGGCCTTCGGGGCCATCGAGCAGCACGCCGTCGTCGCCGGCCGCGTAGCGCAGGTAGTCGTGCGACAGCAGGTCCTGCGGCTTGCGCGGATTGCCGCGTGACGCGATGTAGTCCGGTGAAGCGACCAGCACGCGCGGCCACGAACCGAGCCGGCGCGCGACCAGGTCGGGCGGCAAGGTGCCGCCGACACGCAGCGAGACGTCGATGCGGCCCTCCAGCGGATCGACGAAGCGGTCGTCGAGCACCAGCTCCAGTTCGATATCGGGGTACAGGCCCAGGAACTCCAGCGCCATCGCGTTGAGATGCCGCTGCCCCAGCGTCACCGGCGCGCTCACGCGCAACAGGCCGCGCGGCTGCCGGATGCCTTCGCGCGCGTCGGCCACCGCATCGCCGTAGTCCTCCAGCACGCGCCGGGAGCGCTCGTGGAAGCGCTGGCCCTCCTCGGTCAGGCTGAGGCCTGCGGCGGTGCGGCGCAGCAGGCGCACGCCCAGCGAGCGCTCCAGCCCCGCGACCAGCTTGCTGACCGTCGGCTGCGTGGTGCCGAGCGCCCGGGCCGCGCCCGAGAGGCTGCCCAGTTCGACGCTGTGCACGAAGGCTTCGAGGGCGCGCAGGGTGTCCATGGTGTATTCGAGTATGGAATGGTCTGGATGCCATTCTGCCTTCTACCCATCCAGACGAGCATGAATGAAAGTGAAGGCCTCGCTTCAACTTTCATCAGGAAGAACTCCATGACCACATCCGCTCTTGCCTCGGCCCTGCACCACGGCGCTCTCGCGCTCGCCCTTGTCGGCTCGGCCGCGACTTCTGCCGCCGAACCCTCCCCGGCCAGCTACTGGAGCCCCAGCTGGATGGCCAGCACGCAGCCCGTCTGGAACGGCGACTTCGTGCTGCCTTCGGGCCTGCCCTTCCAGTTCAACCGCCAGACCGTGCGGCAGGTCGCGCGCCTGAGCATCGGCGGATCGCGCCTGCGCGTGGTGATCAGCAACGAAGGCGGCACGACGCCGCTGTACATAGGCGCCGCGCGCGTGGCCCGCCATGGCGAGGGTTCGGCCATCGTCGAGGGCACGGACCGGCCGCTGCGCTTCGGCGGGCAGGCCGACGTGACCGTGCCGCCCGGCGCGCGCCTCGTCAGCGACCCGGTGGACATCGCCCTGCCCGCGCTCGCCGAGCTTGCCGTGTCGCTCTACCTGCCGCGGCCCAGTCAGCCGGCTGGCTTCCACTTCGACGCGCGACAGACCGCCTACGTCGCCGACGGCGACCTGAGCGGCGCGGCCCGCCTGCCCTCGGCGGCCACGCAATGGAGCACCCGCGTCTACTTCAGCGGCCTGATCGTCGAGACACCCCGGCCGCCGGCCACCGTCGTCGCGCTCGGCGACTCGATCACCGATGGCAACGGCTCCACGCCCGGCGCCAACACCCGCTGGCCCGACGCGCTGGCCGAGCGGCTGGCGGGGCGCAATGTCGCGGTGCTGAATGCCGGCATCTCCGGCGGCCGCCTGCTGAAGGACGGCATGGGCCGAGCCGGCCTGGAGCGTGCGGGCCGCGACGTGTTCGCCCAGCCGGGCGTGCGCGCCATGATCGTGCTGCTGGGCACCAACGACATCGGCTGGCCCGGCGGCCCCTTCGCGCCCGACGAGCCGGCCATGCGCGCCGAAGCCGTCGTCCAGGGCCTGCGGCAGCTCGCCGAGATGGCCCGCGCCCACAACGTGCGCATCATGGCCGGCACCATCCCGCCGAACGAGCGGGCGCTGCAGGGCACGCCGCTCGAAGGCCACCATTCGCCGGCCAAGGACAAGGTGCGCCAGGCCGTGAACCGCTGGATCCGCGAAGGCGGCGCCTTCGACGCCGTGGTCGACTTCGACGCCCTGCTGCGCGACCCGGCGAACCCCTCCCGGCTCAAGGCCTCGATGGACTCCGGCGACCACCTGCATCCGGGCGATGCCGGTTACAGGGCGATGGCTGCGGCTGTCGATCTGGAGGCCCTTCTGGGCACATCCGCGCAGCCCTGAGGAACCTTTTTCTCAAGGGTTTGCGGACCCTCCGGACACTGTACATACATACAGTATTTCTCTAGAATTCGTCGTCTCCAAGAACAACATCGAGGCGACGCCCATGACCACCGCCAGTCCACCTGCGCCCACGGCGCAGGTTCTTTTCTTCTCCAGGCTGCAACGCTTGCAGCCATCCCGCACCCGCACAGGCCGCATCTCGACCTGGCCCTTCAAGGTGGGCCACAACAGCACGAACGACATCCGCGCCCAGGCGGCGCGCGTCATCCGCACGACGGCCGAAAGCTGGTGGCCGCCGGAATCCTGAAACCAGCTGAAGGAGCACGCCGTGACCGAGCCGAATCAACTTCTCGTCGGACTCTTCCCCACCATTCAGGTGCAGGCCGAAATCGAAGCGCATCGCAAGGACTGGTGGTGGCCCAAGGACTGCTCCTTTCCACCTGAAGAGCGCCTGCACCTCACGCTTCAGTATCTCGACGATCAGCAAGGCGATGCCGAACGCCGGCTGCGCGCTGCGCTCGCCGCAGTGTGCGCGCGGCGACTGCAACTGACGCTCGACAGTTCCTGCACGTGGAACAACGACGTCTCGGTGGTTCAGCCCTCGGAGCACGAAGGCCTGCGCCGTCTTCAGCGCGATATCAGCTGCGTGCTGCTGCAAGCGGGCTTTTCCCTCCAGGTCCGTGGGCGCGGATGGAATCCACACGTCACCATCGCGCGAGACTCCGAGCGAGCCGCAAGGCCCATTTCGCTGAAGCCCATTCGCTGGACCGCAACGGAATTCCGCCTGGTCCGCTCCCACTTCACACACCCGTTCCGCCACGAAGCGCTCGCCTCCTACCCGCTGCACTGAGGCTGCCTTTCGTCCGGCGCTAAAGTCCCCGGATGCTCACGCCTCCCGACCTGCCGCACGAAGCCATCGCGCAATGCCTTGCCGGTGCCTACAAACTGCACGACATCCGCGCCGAGTTCCTGCCGCTGGGCGCCGATGTGGACTCCGCCGTCTTTCGCATCGACGCGAGTGACGGCGCCACGTACTTCCTCAAGCTGCGCCGCAATGGCTTTGACCGGAGCGTGGTCGCCGTGCCGGCTTTCCTGCACCACGACAAAGGCATCGAAGCGGTGATGGCGCCCCTGCCGACAACCGGCGGCCAGCTGAGCGTGCAAGGTCACGGCTTCGACTGGGCGCTCTATCCCTTCTTTGAAGGCAGAAACGGCTTCGAACGCGCGTTGACGAGCCGGCAGTGGGTTGCGCTCGGCGCTGCGCTGGGCGCCATCCATCGCACCGAACTACCCGAAGCACTGTCGGCCGCCCTTCCCCGAGAACGCTACGACCATCACTGGCGCGAAGGCGTGCGCCGCTACCAGCGCCGCTTCATCAACGACGTGAAAGGCGACGACATCGCCATGCGTTTCCTCGCCTTCTGGGAAGAGCACGCGGAAGAAATCGACAACATCGTCTACCGCAGCGAGCAGCTCGCATCCATCCTGCTCGAACGCCCGCCGCAGTTGGTGCCGTGCCACTCCGACCTGCACGCGGGCAACGTGCTCGTCGGCGACGACGACCGCCTGGCCATCGTCGACTGGGACACGCTCATCCTCGCGCCGAAGGAGCGCGACCTGATGTTCATCGGCGGCGGCGTCGGGCACGCATGGAACCAGCCGCACGAAGAAGCGCTGTTCCACGAAGGCTATGGCGCAAAGAAGGAAGACATCGACGCCGTGGCCCTCGCCTACTACCGCCACGAACGCATCATGAAGGACCTGCTCGAGTTCTGCGACCAGATGTTCGACGGCACCGCCAGCACGCAAGACCGCGAAGAGGGCCTGCGCCAGATGCAGAACCAGTTCCTGCCCGACGACGTGGTCGCCATCGCGCACCGGAGCTACGACGCCATCACCTGAGCTGGTTTCTTCAGGCCAGCATGTCCTGCGCGTCGTCCTCGAAGCCCGGAATCGGCTGGGCCTTGGCCAGCGCCAGCCATACCGCGAACGGAATGCGCTCGAAGGCGCGATGCACCGCCGCGCGCGCCACCACCAGGCGATCGCCCTCCAGCACCATCACGCCGCATTCGGCAGGTATCTCATCCGGCTTGGCGATGCAGCGGCCCTTCGCATCGTTGCCCAGCACGTACCAGCATTCGCCGCCCAGGTCGAGGTAGGCCGCGCGCTTGTCGGGCTTGCGCAGGTCGCCCAGCAGGTCGGCGCGGCTCACCTTCACCTCGTGAACGATGGGGTGCGCATAGGCCTCCACGCTGGTATTGCGGATCGAGAACACGTCGGGCCGCGCCATGCACCAGCGCGGCTTGCCGCCCTCTTCCAGCGGCGGCAGGCGCGCCCGCAGGCCCAGGCCGCGCCAGGCGATACGGCCGCCGCGCGTCATCTCTCGCGCCACGCGTTCCACCAGCGCCTCGTGCGGCGACAGCGCAGCGCGGTTGATGGTGAGCGTGGCGGCGATGCGCGCGATGCCGGCATCGGTCACGCGCAGCGTCTCGTGGCCATGCGCCGTGCGCACGCGCTCCAGGTAGCCGCCCGCGAGCAGTTCGACCTCGATGGTGTCGCAGCACGGCCAGCCGGCCGAGCGGTAGATCTCGCGCAGGCGCCGCGCATGCAGCTTTCCGAAGGGCACTGCCGCCTCGGCACGCTGCATCGGCGGCGGCTCCGTCACCGGAGGCGGAAAGCCGGGGTCGGTCACCGGCGGCTCGGCCGGAGGCGGATCGCCCTCCGGCGGCGGAAAAGGCGGCTGGTGCGGCGGCGGCACGGGAATGGGCACGTCGGGCGCGGGAGGCGGCGGCCCGATGGGGCCGGCGGCGGGGGGTGCGAGAACGGCGGATTCGGACATGGCGGAAACAGGTTAGCGAAAAGAGCCGCAAGGCGCGAGGCGCAAAACGATCGGTTGCATTCGACTCCTCTGCCGGATCTTTAGCCGCGTCAATGGAAATCCCGGCTCGTGTTGCTCTGCGCGAGCCGCCCCATGAGCGGCGTCAGGTCCTTGAAGCCGGTGGCGATCAGGTGCTGCACCTTGCCGCCGCTGTCGTCGTCGCGCTGCCAGGTGCCCTGCACCGCGAGCAGGTGCGACTTGAGCAGCGGCTCGCGCCAGGCCTCGATGACATGGCTCCAGACGATCACGTTGACGTTGCCGGTCTCGTCCTCCAGCGTGACGAAGATGGTGCCGTTGGCGGTCTGCGGGCGCTGCCGCCCCTTGACGATGCCGCAGGCGCGCGCGGTCTGCCCGCTGGAGAGCGAACGCAGCTCGGCCGCGCTCATCAGCTTCATGCGCGCCAGGCGCGGGCGCAGCAGCGCGAGCGGATGGCGGCGCAGCGTGAGCCGCAGCGCCGCGTAGTCGCCCACGATCTCCTCGCCCTCCGACGCGGCTGGCAGCAGCAGCGCCTGCTCGTTGATCGGCACACCTCGCAGCAGGGCCGGCGCGCGCCGCTGCGCGGTGGCGTCCCACACCTGCTGGCGCCGATGGCCCGAGAGCGAGATCAGCGCATCGGCCGCGGCCAGCGCGGCCATGTCCTTGCCGTCGAGTTCGGCACGCAGGGCGAGATCCTCGGTGCTCGTGAACTGCGCCTGCGCGCGTGCCTCCAGCAGGCGCTTGGCCCCGCCATCGCTGAGGCTCGCGATGCGGTTCAGGCCCAGCCGCACCGCGGGCTGGTTCTCTCTGCCGAGACGGTCGGCATAGCGCTCGTCGGTGCCGGGCGGCATGCGCGGCGCGCCGGGATCGCGGGCTTCGAGCGTGGTGTCGATCCCGCTGCGCGTGACGTCGACCGGGCGCACCTCCACGCCATGGCGGCGCGCGTCCTGCACCAGCTGCGAGGGGCTGTAGAAGCCCATCGGCTGCGAATCGAGCAGTGCGGCGAGAAAACAGGCCGGCTCGTAGTTCTTGAGCCAGCTGCTCACCGTCACCAGCAGCGCGAAGCTGGCGGCGTGGCTCTCGGGGAAGCCGTAGTCGCCGAAACCCATGACCTGCTTGAAGATGGCTTCGGCGAAGCTGGCCTTGTAGCCGTTGAGAACCATGCCGTCCACCAGCTTGTCGTGGAACTTGCCGAGGCCACCCTTGCGCTTCCATGCGGCCATGGCACGGCGAAGCTGGTCGGCCTCGTCGGCGGTGAATTTGGCCGCGATCATCGCGATCTGCATCACCTGCTCCTGGAAGATCGGTATGCCCAGCGTGCGCTCCAGCGCTGGGCGCAGCTCGTCCTTCTCGTAGCGGATGGGCAATTTCTTGGCGACCCGCTCCCGCTGCTTGAGATACGGATGCACCATCCCGCCCTGTAGGGGCCCCGGCCGCACGATGGCGACCTCGATCACCAGGTCTTCGTAGGTGCGCGGCTTCAGGCGCGGCAGCATCGACATCTGAGCGCGGCTCTCGATCTGGAACACGCCGATGGTGTCGGCGTCGCAGATCATGTCGAACACCTTCTGGTCGTCGGCCGGTATCTGATGCATCTCGATGGCCGAGTTGCGCCAGCTGTTCATGTGCGCGAGCCCCCGGCGGATCGCGCTGAGCATACCGAGCGCCAGCACGTCGACCTTGAGCATGCCCATCGCCTCGAGGTCGTCCTTCTCCCACTGGATGACGGAGCGCTTCTCCATCGACGCCTTCTCCACCGGCACCAGCCGCGTGAGCTTGGTGTGCGTGAGCACGAAACCGCCCACGTGCTGGCTCAGGTGGCGCGGAAAGCCCTTGAGCCGCCGCGTCATCTCGATCCAGTGCACCAGCTTGAGCTCGTCTTCCTGCACGCCTGCGCGCGCCGACGCCCGCTGCAGCTGCTCGCCGAGCACAGCTTCGTCGAACCAGTAGTGGTCCTTCGCGAACTCGTCGATCAGCCGCTCGTCGATGCCGATGGCCTTGCCCACGTCGCGCAGTGCGCTGCGGGAGCGGTAGCAGATGACGACGGCAGCGATGGCTGCGCGCTCGCGGCCGTATTTTTCGTAGATGTACTGGATGACCTCTTCGCGCCGCTGGTGCTCGAAGTCGACGTCGATATCGGGCGGCTCGCGGCGCTCGCGGCTCAGAAAGCGTTCGAACAGCAGCGTGGCCTTGTCTGGATTGATGGCGGTGATGCCGAGGCAAAAACAGACCGCCGAGTTGGCTGACGAGCCGCGCCCCTGGCAAAGAATGTCCTTCGAGCGGGCGAAGCGCACGATGTCTTCCACCGTGAGGAAGAACATCTCGTATTCGAGCTCGACGATGATGTCGAGCTCTTTCTGCACCTGTGCCTGTACCTTCTCGGGAATGCCGCCTGGATAGCGATTCCGCGCACCTTCCCACGTCTTGCGCACCAGCGTCTGCGCCGGCGTCTCATCGTTACCCAGGTTTTCCAGCGGGTACTTGTAGTTCTCCCGGATCACCTTCGGATCGAACCTGCACCGCTCCATCACCACCAGCGTGTTCTCCAGCATCTGCGGCAGATAAATCTCCGCAAGCCGCACGCGCTGTCGCAGATGCCGCTCGGCATTCGACTGCAGCGCGAAGCCGCACTCGGCCACCGTCTTGCCTTCGCGAACGGCCGTCAGTATGTCGTGCAGCGGCTTGCATGAACGCGCATGCATGTGCACGTCGCCGGCAGCCACGAGCGGTACGCCCGCGTCCTCGCCTGCCTGCATCAGCGTGACGAGCCAGAGGTCGTCGTCGAGTTCATTGAACAGTTCAACCGCCAGCCAGAGGTTCCCGCCGTACAGCGCCTTGGCGGCCAGAAGGTCTTCGTGCAGCGTGGCCGTATCCATCGCGCCGCCGGGGTTGCGATTCGGTACGAAGAGAACCTGGCAATGCTGCAGCGAAGCCACGTCGCTCTCATCCCAGCTCACGCGGTACTCGCCCTTGGGCAGCTCGGTGTTGCGCGCGGCGGTGATGAATTCGCAGAGGTTGCCCCAGCCCTCGGTGTCGTTCGCTATCACAACGAGCCTGAAGCGCTCGAACCGGAACTCGCTGCCGAACAGCAGGCGGAAGCTTGGGTTGCGCGGGATCTTCGGCTCGTTGGGGTGCTCGCGCTCGTATTCGCAAAGCTTGTTCTCCATGTCGCGCAGGCACACGTGCGCCCGCACGATGCCGGCCACCGAGCACTCGTCGGTGATGGCCAGCGCCTTGTAGCCGAGCTGGTAGGCCCGGTCCACGATGTCCTCGGGCGTCGAGGCGCCGCGCTGGAAGCTGAAGTTGGTCAGGCAGTGCAGCTCTGCATAGTCGGGCAGCCTGGACTCAGGTGCCTTGCGCAGCGGCACCGGCAGCGCATGCACCTTGGCGGGCTGCCGCCTGCTTTCCTGCTTGCCGCTGAGCTCAGGCATAGAAGCCCTGCAGGTACCAGCGGACCTCGCCGGAAGAAAAGCGCGCGGCGGGCCGCTCGCGGAAGATCCACACCAGCCCGGCCTCGGGGCTTTCCGCGACGTAGTAGTCGCGCATCGCGGGCTGGCCGCCCTCTTCCTTGTCGCCCCACCAGCCGGTCTCGACGCGCTGCGGGCCGATCAGCCGGCTCAGCGGGCCGCGGTAGCACGGGCGCTCGCCATCCATTTCGAGCAGCAGCGGTTCGGGCAGCAGCCACGGCGGGTAGACGGCGTCGGGCTGCGAAGCCACTGCGGCAGCCTGCTTCCGGCTCCTGTCGTCGGCCGCTTTCTCTTTCCCCTTTTCCTTCTGCAATGCAGGTCGCCACGCCTGCTTGCGCTCGGGCCGGTGGTCGGCCTGCGCAGCCGGCACCACCACCTGCTGCGGACCGAGCCGCACGCTGAGCCGCTCGACCATCTCGTGCAGCCTGTCGCCCTTGCGGTTGTCCTCCGGCAGGAAGCTGGTGCTGGCGCCGGCCCAAGGATCGGTCTCGAGGGTGCGCAGCCTGATCCAGCTCGCGGGCGCGGCCAGCGTGGCGAGGGCCAGCTTTTCGGACAGCAGCCGGCGCAGGTGCGCCATGTCCTGCGTGGGCTCGGCCGTGCGCACGGTGAGCTGCTCGTGCGGCGGCAGGTTCACGCCGTTGAGGCGCCGCAGGTCGAGCGTCCATTGCAGTTCCATCGCACGCACACCGCGCTGGCGGGCGCGCAGCCAGAACTGCAGCGAGGTCAGCAGCCGGTTGGCCGACCACATGAGCTCGGGCGCGGTCTCGGCCAGCGCGGGCAGCTCCAGCTTCTGCTCGAACACGTCGGGCAGCGTGAGCCAGCAATGGCTTTCGGGGCGCAGGCCCCAGGCGATGTCGAGCGCCTCGCGCAGCCCGGCGCCGAAGCGCCGCGTGAGTCCGCCGCGCGGCAGCGCCGCCACCTCGCCCCAGGTGCGGCAGCCCAGGCGCGCGAGCAGGTCGAGGTGCTCGCGCGCGGCGCTCAGCGTGTCGAGCGGAAGGCCGGCAGGCACGTCCTTCGGGCGCTTCTCCTCGCGCGCGAACAGGCGCAGCCGCGCCAATGCGATCAGGCTGGTGGCGCCCTGCGTGCCCAGCATGCGCGCGTCGGGCACGGGGTTGTCGGCCACCAGCAGGCGCATCAGCTGCATGCGCCCGCCCCAGAGGCGTTCGCAGGCGGAGACTTCGAGCATCAGGGCTTCGTCGAGCCAGGCGACGTGGGGCGTGTACTTCAGGGCCCACCAGCCCAGGGCTTCGAGCGTGGGAAGCGTCGAGGCGTCGGACGCGTCGGCTTCAGGCAACCACCGCAAGGCGATCCAGTGCATCCGGGCCTCCTTTCCATGCGTCGATGCGCACCACCGTGGCCGACGCCGCACCGGCCGGCACCGTGCCCTGCTGCTGCAGGCGCAGCTTGCGCCGCAGCCGGGCGGCGGCAAGCAGTGCCGCCATGCGCTCGTTGCGCGCCGGCAGCATCACCGGTGCGGCCAGCGGCGGGCCGCGTCGCTTGAGGATGTTCAGTTCGATCTGCGAGACATCGGCCTGGCTGCGGTCGGCCCTGATGCGCAGCCGCGCAGGCGATGCCGACAGCGCCACCGACTCGGGCCGGCACACGAAGAGCAGCACCTCGTGCTGTGCGGCCGCCAGCTGCAGCCGCCGCAGTTCGCCCACCCGCGCCTGAGGCAGCCAGGCCACGACGGCGGACACGTCGGCGCAGCGCAGCGCCTGCTCGCAGGCCCACAGCCGCGCGGCCGGGGCCTCGCTGCGCACCCACATCAGCGCCTCCACCGGCAGCCCCTGCGCCGCGAGGGAGGCGCCGCAGGGCTCGTAGGGCGCGCCGATCAGCACCACCGGCCCGCCCCGCGCGGCCACCGCCTGCGCCAGCGCGGGCAGCAGCAGCCGCCAGACATGGGCTTCGGGCGCAGGCAGCAGCAGTTCCGTCATCGCGCCGACCGGCCAGCCGCCGCCCGGCAGTTCCGCGTCGAGCGCGGCATGGCCGGTGGCGATGACCTGCGCGTCGGCAAGGCCGAGTTCGTCGGCATGCCAGACGCCACGGCCCGCGGCAGCGGAGAAGGAATCGAGGAAAGGGAGGCCCATGGCGATGACTGTTAACTGTATTTTCATACAGTATTTCATGAGCCACAACCCGAAGCCCGGAAAAGCCGTTTCTTCTTCACAGAGCGTTTCACATTGCGGCGAGCTGCGCCTTTCCCATCGTCGGATACTGGCCACGGATGCAGCCCCCGACGATTCCTTTCCACCTCACCCGCGCCGAACTGCTGCGCATGGGCGCCGCGCTGTGCGCCGGCGCCGCGCTCCCCGCCTTCGCCCAACCCCAGTCCAAGCCAGCCATGAACACCCGCCCCATCCCCTCCACCCGCGAGGCGCTGCCCGTGATCGGCTGCGGCACCTGGATCGGCTTCGACCAGCGCCCCGGCACCGAGGAATACGCGCGCCTGCCCGGCGTGCTCGACGCGCTGTTCGCGGCCGGCGGCACGGTGATCGACAGCTCGCCCATGTACGGCCGCTCCGAGGAAACCACCGGCGAGCTGCTGGCAGCATCGAAGCAGCAGGTCAGGCCCTTCCTCGCCACCAAGGTGTGGACCTCGGGCCGCGAAGCCGGCATCGCGCAGATGGAGCAGTCCTTCGCGCGGCTGCGCACGCAGCACATGGACCTGATGCAGGTGCACAACCTCGTCGACTGGCGCACGCATCTCGCCACGCTGCGCGGCTGGAAGGAAAAGGGCCGCGTGCGCTACATCGGCGTCACGCACTACACGGCCTCGGCCTACGGCGAGGTCGAGGCGGTGCTGAAGGCCGAGAAGCTCGACTTCCTGCAGATCAACTACTCGCTCGACGCGCGCGAGGCCGAGCAGCGCCTGCTGCCGCTGGCCGCCGAGCGCGGCGTGGCGGTGATCGTCAACATGCCCTTCGGCGGCGGCGGCGGGCTGCTGCGCCGGCTGCGCGACAAGCCGCTGCCGCCCTGGGCCGCCGAGATCGGCTGCAACAGCTGGGCGCAGGTGCTGCTGAAGTTCGTGCTGAGCCACCCGGCCGTGACCTGCGCCATACCGGGCACCAGCCGCCGCGAGCACATGGCCGACAACGCGGCGGCCGGCGCGGGCAGCTTTCCCGACGCGGCCTTCTGGCGCCGCGAGGCCGCTGCTATTCGAACTTGACGTTGTGCTCGCGCACGGTGGCGCCGAAGGCGTCGTACTGCGTGCGGAAGAACTCGGTGAACTTCGCGGGGCTCATGCCATAGCCCTCGAAGCCCTGCTGCACCAGCTGCGCGTGCACCTCGGGGCGCTTCAGCGTGTTCTGCAGTTCCTGCGAGAGCCTGTCGGTGATCGCCTGCGGCAGCCCCGGCGGCCCGAAGAAGCCGGCCCACGGCGTGATGGTGAGCTTGCCCAGCCCCAGCTCGCCGCCCGTGGGCACGTCGGGCAACAGGGCGCTGCGCTGCGGCAGCAGCGTCACCAGCGCGCGGATGCGCCCTTCCTTCACGAAGCCCGGCGCCAGCGTGCCGGTGGTGAACATCATCTGGATCTGCCCGCCCAGCAGGTCGGTCATGGCCTGCATGTCGCCCTTGTAGCGCGCGTTGACCACCTTGCGGTCGCCCAGCAGCTGCAGCATCGCGAGCTCCGAGGCGCTGTTGCTCGATGCCGAATTGAGCGCGCCGGGCTTCGACGCCACCAGCGCGAGCAACTCGTTCACGCTCTTCACCGGCAGGCTCGCAGGCACCACCAGGAACATCGAGAACTGCCCGGCCGAGCTGATCGGCGTGAAGGCCTTGAAGGGGTCGTAGGGCGGCGTCGGCCGCAGCGTGGGCGCGGCCACCATCGCGGTGTTGGTGCCCATCAGCAGCGTGTAGCCGTCGGGCCTGGCCGACGAGATGGCCTGCGCGGCCAGCACGCCGTCGGCGCCGGGGCGGTTCTCCACGATCACCTGCTGGCCGAGCTGCTTGGACAGGCCCTCCGCGATGATGCGCGTGAGCACGTCGGCGCCGCCGCCGGCCGCGAAGCCCACGATCAGCTTCAGCGGCTTGTTGGGGAATGTGTCGGCGCTCCATGCCGCCGTGCCGGGCAATGCCGTGGCGGCGGCAAGGGCCGCCAGGGCGAGTGTTCTGCGTCGCATGATGACGGCCCTCCGGTTCAGAAGAGATGGCGCACGCCGAATTCCCAGCCGGTCGAGCGATGCCCGGCCGCCGGCGCCACGCCGCCGCTGACCACGTAGCGCGCCTGCCCGCTGTTCATCAGCCGTGCGTAGGTGCCGTAGAGCGCGGTGCGCTTGGAGAGGTTGTGGACGTAGCCGATGCCGAACTGCCGCGCGTCGTCGCGGTGCGCGGCATGCCGTTGGCGTTGCGCAGGCTCTCGTCGCTGCGGTCGTCGAGGTAGGCGTAGCTGATGCGGATGCGCCCGACTTCGAAAGCCGGGATGTGCGCGCCGATCTCGGCCGTGTTCTTGCGCACCGTGCCGGCCGCCAGCTTCACCGTCACCTTGTTGTAGAGCGCGAAGAACTTGGCGAAGCCCGCGTCCCACGAGCCGCCGATGTTGGCGTGCGTGTAGTTGCCGACGGTGGCGGTGGCATTGAATTTCGAGCGCGTGACGGCCGCCGCCACGTCGAAGGCGCCCGATGCGAAGCCGAAGCGCGCGCCCGCGAAGTTGCCGTCGTGGCGGTTCGCCAGGGTCGAGTCGTTCTCGCCGGTGCCCACCATCGCCATGCCGTAGAAGCCGCCGAGGTTGGGCGGCAGCCAGTAGCTCACCGTGTTGCTGCCGGTGATGGTGGTGGGCAGCGGCCCGGTGCCCACGGCCGCGAAGGTGAGGTTGCCCGCGCGCGCGCCACGCCGTTGGCGTTGAACGGGTCGAAGTAAATGCTGTTGTAGTGCATGGGAATGAAGTCGTGGCCCAGCCGCAGCTCGCCCAGCTTGTCCGACGACAGGCTCACGAAGGACATGCGGTCGAAGGTGATCGGGCCCGCCGTGCCCGCGCCGCTTGCCTGGTTGTTGGAATTGCTCGGGCGGCCGGTGCCGGTGTCGGGGTTCAGGCTGCCTTCGAGCCAGAAACCCGCGCGCAGGCCGCCGCCCAGGTCCTCGGTGCCGCGAAAGCCCAGCCGGCTGGTGGAAAGCCCGCCGTTGGACAGCGCCTTCACCGAGCCGCCGCCCGGACCCGCCCCGCTGGTGTACTGGATGCCGAGGTCCATCACGCCGAACACGGTCACGCTGGATTGCGCCTGTGCGACGCCGCTGCTGGCGAGCCCCAGCGCTGACCACATCAAGATTCTCTTCATGGTTTCTTGTCTCCTGCTTCTTCTCTTGGTTGAAAAACTCGGAACGACCGCGCAGGGCTGCGCCACCGGATGCGGACGGGGGGTCCGCGCCGGTTGGCAAAAGCCGTGATCGGAAGAGGTCTAGCCCGGGGGCGCGGTGCGCTCGACGCGCACGAGGACGGCGCCCTTCGAAAGCGGCCCCACGTTGCGCCGGTACTGCTGCAGCCAGCCGGTGTCGTGCACCGGCGGCGGCGCCTGCCAGTCGTCGCGGCGCGCCTGCAGTTCGGCGTCTGTCAGGTCGATGTCGAGGCGGCGCGCGTCGAGATCGATGGTGATGGTGTCGCCGTCGCGCACCAGCCCGAGCGGGCCGCCCAGCGCGGCCTCGGGCGACACCTCGGCCACCACCAGCCCCTTGCAGACCAGGCCCGAGAGATGCCCGTCGGTCAGCAGCGCCACCTGGTCGCCCAGCCCCGCGCCGTCGACGGCGAAGACCACGCGCGACGCCCCGCCGCCCATGGCCGGGCCGCCGCAGGCACCAGCGCCGCGCATCACGACGACCTGGCCGGGCACGATCTCGCCCTTCTTCAGCGCGGCGATGGCGGCGTCCGAAGTCCAGAAGCACACGGCCGGGCCGGTGAAGCGCCGCACCTTGCGCTCGGCGATGCCGGTCTTGATGAGGCCCGACTCGGGCGCGAGGTTGCCGCGCAGCAGCACGATGGCCGGCAGCGGCGCCACCGGGCGGCCAATGGGGCGGATCACTTCGGCGTTCGCCACCTCGGCATCACGCAGGTTGTCGGCGACCGTACCGCCGGTGACGGTGCGCACGCCGGTGTCGAGCAGCGGCTCGAGCTGCTTCATCAGCGCGCGGCAGCCGC
Source organism: Variovorax sp. V15 (assembly GCF_041154425.1). Classification (NCBI taxonomy): domain Bacteria; kingdom Pseudomonadati; phylum Pseudomonadota; class Betaproteobacteria; order Burkholderiales; family Comamonadaceae; genus Variovorax; species Variovorax sp. V15. The sequence goes on along the minus strand of NZ_AP028659.1, from coordinate 2,606,805 downwards.
CGGCCGCTTCGAAGGCTTCGATGGAGTCGTTGCCGATGGGCCGCACGCCGGCCAGCACCGGCGTCTCGGGGCCGAGGCGCTCGAACATGCCGTACACGTCGACACCGGTCTCGCCCTCGGTCGCCACCGCCTGCAGGTGCTTGGCGGTGTTGAGCGAGCCGCCGATGGACAGCACCGCGCGCACCGCGTTGGCGAAGGCGCCGGGCGTGAGGATGTCGCGGGGCTTCAGGTCGTCCCACACCATCTGCACGATGCGCGTGCCGGCCGCGCGCACGTCGGCCATCATCTTCGGGCTCAGCGCCGCCACCGGCGCGCTGCCCGGCAGCGCCATGCCGAGCGCCTCGCAGACGATGTGCATCGAGTTCGCCGTGCCCAGGCCCGAGCACACGCCGGGGCCGCGAATGGCCTCGCGGCTCATGCCCACGAGTTCTTCCACCGGCAGGTTGCCGGTGACGGCGTGCATCGCGCCGATGAACACCTCCTCGATGTCCATGTGGTGGCCCTTGTACTCGCCGCTGGGCTGGTAGCCGCAGGGCACGAGCAGCGTCGGGATGTTCAGCCGCGCGGCCGCCATGAGCTGGCCCGGAACCGTCTTGTCGCACGAGGTAAGGCAGACCATGCCGTCGAGTTGCGCGCCTTCGACGGCCACCTCGATGTCGTTGGTGACGAGGTCACGCGCCGCCAGCATGTAGGCGCCGCGCGCGCCGGCGCCGGTGATGAAGTCGCTGGGCGCGGCCGTGCGGATCTCGAAGGGCACGCCGCCCGCCGCGCGGATGGCCTCCTTGATCTCCGCCGCCACGCGGTCGAGGTGGCTGAAGCAGGCGGCCAGCTCGGAGGAGCTGTTGACGATCGCGATCTTGGGCTTCTCGCAGTCCTCCTCCGGAATGCCGAGCGCGCGCCAGTGCGCGTTGCGCACCGACCAGAGGTAGGAGCCGCGCGGGAAGTTGCTGCGCAGGGGGCGGGTCATGGCTGGGCTCCCTTGTTGTTCTTCTTGGTGATCTCGACCACGCCACGGTCGGCGTCCACGCGCACCCAGTCGCCGGTCTCTATGCATTCGAGCGGGTCGCGCTCGAAGTCGGTCATCGAAGGCGCGTGCGTGACCACCGCGCCCAGCGCCATCTTGGTCGTCATCTCGTTGAACAGGAAAGCGGCCGGCGCCGATTTCATGAGCCGCGTCATGTGGAACATGGCCGACCAGCCCGAGGAGCCCTTGGCGCCCGGAAACACCAGCACCTTGCCCGCGAAGCTCTGGCCGCGCAGTTCGTGCCGCGTCTCGACGACGGTGCCGGTGCGCGGGTCGATGCCGCCCCAGCCCGAGATGCGGTCGCGCGTGACCAGCGCTTCGCCTTCGGCCACGCCGCCCACCACCTTGCGGCCGCGGATGACGATGGTCCGTTGTTCGGTAATGACTTCGGCGCTCATGCGTAGCCTCCGTTCCAGCGGCCGGTGCAGGCTGCATCGATGCATTCAGCCGTGCTGCCGAACCAGGCCTGCACGCCGAGGATGGCGGGCAGGTAGTGGGCCTGCTTGGCGGAATCGAGCGCGACAGTCTTCGTGCCCTTGGGCACGGCGCGGCTCATGGCGGAGCAGCTGTCGCCCATGATGATGCCGCCCGCGGCCTCGATGATCTTCGTGTAGCCGTTGCGGTCGGCCAGCGCCTTGATGGCGCGCGGCGTGAAGATCCACAGCTCGCAGTCGGGGTGCACCTTGCGCCCTTCGATGAGCTGCGCGGCCTCCCAGATCTGCTCGATGGTGTAGTGCGGGCAGCCCAGCATCACGTACTGCACCTCGGCGTCCTTCGCCGTGATGTTGATCTTCTCGTAGGTGGCGCGGCGCTCGGCCTCGCCGTAGCGCAGCACCTGCACCGGGGCGCGCCCGCCCAGTGCCTGTTCGAGCGTGAGCGCCTCGGGCGTGACGCCGGCGATGTGATACATCTCCACGCCGCCCGAAGACGACGCCGCCGCGCCGAAGTGCTTGAGCCTCGGCAGGTTCGGCACCCGCGAGATGCCGCGCCGGCTGTGCACCACCGGCACGCGCTCCTGCACGTGCTCTCCGATGTAGTAGCCCAGCAGGCCCCAGTCCTGCACCGACTCGACATCGATGTCGAGCTCGACCACGTGCGTGGCGTGGCGGTTCTGGTCGAGGTGGTAGCCCCAGTAGGGAATGCGGCCGGTGAGCATGGCCGCGCCAGTGCTCTCGCGGCCTTCGGTGTTGGTGCGCGCGCCCAGCACCGAATTGCAGTACACGACCGCCGACGACTCCATCCATGCGCAGTGCTCGCCGCGCGTCGGGATGTTGCCGACCTGGTAGGGCGTGCAGGTGTTCATGATCTGCGCGCCGAGTCCGGCGGCGTGGCGCTCGCTCTTCTCGTAGAAGCGCACGATCTCCTCGCTCACGCCCATGCGCTCGGGCTGGCCGGGGTCGAAGCCCAGTTGGAGGTGGCTGGTGAAGACCTTGAACTTCGGGATCTCGACGGTCTCCTGGCTGTCGAGGCTGAATTCGGAGAACACCGCGTCCATGCCGCCGCCCTTGGCGAGCGCGAAGTCGCGCTGGAAGGGCGTGGTCGAGGTGATGGTGGCGCAGACGTTGCGCGTCTCGACCAGTCGCTCGGCGCCCAATGCTTCGCCGTAGCGCACCAGCAGGTCCATCGCCTTCTGCACCGCCGGGCCGTCGCGCCCGTCGTACATGGCCTTTTCTTCATCGCTCAGGTGCATGACCTGTGTCTCCGTTCTTTCTTGTGTCGTGGGGATCGGGCCCCGGCCGGGCCTGCTAGCCCGGCGAGGGTGTGGGTGTGGGCGTCGGCACGTGGCCGCCGATGTCTCGCGCGATGCTCAGCGCGATGTCGTGCAGGCGCGGCGCGAGTTCGTTGCGCAGGCGCTCCTCGGTGAAGACGAAGGCGGCGCCGCCGCCGTTGAGCGCCATCACCTCGCCGTCGGGCCCGATGAGCGGCACCGACACCGAGTTGATCTCGCGGTGGAACTCGCCCAGCGAGAGGCAGTAGCCCAGCCGCTTCGATTCGCCGATGGCGCGGTTCATGCCGGGCGCGATGCTGTCCCACTCGGGGCCGCGCAGCAGGCGCATCGAATCGACGAGCTGGTTGCGCTGCGCCTCCGGCAGCGCCGAGAGGTACGCGCGGCCGAGCGCCGAGTTGGCCAGCGGCGCGCGCGAGCCGACGTCCAGCCGCGCAGAAAGCATCGACGAGCGCGGGCGGCAGGCTTCGATCAGCACCATCTCCATGCCGTCGCGCACAGCCAGGTAGACGGAGGCGCCGACTTCTTCAGCCATCGCCTGCATGCTGGGTCGCGCGGCGGCGCGCACGTCGAGGCTGCCGAGGAACACGCGCGACAGCGACACCACGCCCGGCCCGAGCATGAAGCGGTCGGCCGCCTGCGCCGGCTTGAGCATGCCCAGCGAGAGCAGCGTGGCGACCAGCCGGTTGACGGTGGCGCGCGGAATGCCGGTCATGCGCGCCAGGTCGGCATGGCCGAGCACCGGACGGTCTTCGCTGAAGCAGCGCAGCACGGAGATGCCGCGCTCCAGCGCGCTCACGGTGTCGGAGCGCTCGCCGCGCGCGTCGGCCTGCTGTTCGGCCTGGGGGAAAGAGGTGTCGTTCTTTTCGGTGGACATGGAGGAACCCTTCGCAAGACTCTCAGGATCGGGACTCCCGAATGTAGAGGCTCGCGGACGGAGGGTTGCCGGGTTCATGGCCGCGCGAGTTCCAGTGCAGGCCCATCAGGCGCCGGCCTCGGCCGTGGCCAGCGGAGCGCTGTCGCCCTGCCCGGCACCGGCGCGCAGGTACACGCCCTGCTCCAGCAGCGCGGACTGCAACGCGCCCACGTCGACGAAGCGCGGCGCGATGTCGCCGCGCGAGGCCAGCGCGGCAGCCACGCCTGCCGCTTGGCCGGTGATCCAGCACTGCGGGATCTCGCGCATGAAGCCGTGCGAGTTGCGGTCGCAGGAGATGTGGCGACCGCAGGCCAGCAGGCCGTCGAGCTGCCTGGGCACCAGCGCGCCGTAGGGGATGGAGATGTTCGGGAACTTGGGCGAGACTGCGGGCGACACGCCGATCTCGTCGGCCAGCGGCACGCCGTCGGGCCACTGGCTGCGCAGCACCGAGCCCACGCCGACGAGGCGCCGCGCGTGGCGCACGCCGATCTGCGGCGCGCTCAGCATCAGGTAGGCGTTCTCGAAGCCCGGCGCATGGGCGCGGAAGTAGTCCAGGTGCGCGGCCATGGCGCGGTGCGAGCGCACCTCCACGGCGGTGAGGTCATCCACGTCGAGCGCCGAGTAGCCCGACTGTCGCGGCCCCATGAAGAGCGCCACGTCATTGCGCCACGAGACGAAGGGCCGCTCGAACAGGCCGCACTGTTCGCGCCCGCCGGCCATGAAGGCGGTGAAGGCCTCGGGCTGGCCGGCCTTGAACTCGATCCAGCGGTTCATGTCCACGCCGCCGAAGAGCCAGGAGGTGTTCATGCAGTGATGCACGTCGGCCTCCTCGATGTCGTTCACGTACTCCGCGCCGGCGCGGGCGAACAGGTCGCCGTCGCCGGTGGCGTCTACCACCACGTCGGCCATGATGGCCATGCGGCCTTCCTTGCTCTCGAACACCACGCCCTTGACCGCGCCATCCTGCACGATGGGAATGGCGGCCCACGAGTGATAGATGAGCTTGACCTTGCGCTCCAGCACGATCTCCTGCGAGAGCAGCTTGAGCCGCTCGGGGTCGATGGTGGGCGACCAGGTGACGACGCCGTGGTAGGCGGCGGTGCGCTGCGACCAGTGGGCGGCCTTGGCCGCGTCCTGCGAGCCCCAGTCCTCGCGCGCCGGGCCGGCGATGGCCTCGGCCGGCAGGCGGTCGAACAGCTCCTCGGCGAAGCCGCGGATGACCAGCTTGCCTTCCCAGTCGGTCATGCGGTCGATCCAGATGACGAGCCCGCCGGTTGAAAGACCACCCAGGTGGTTGTAGCGCTCGAGCAGCGCCACGTCGGCGCCCGCGCGGGCCGCGGCGGCGGCGGCCGCGGTGCCCGAGGGGCCGCCGCCCACCACCAGCACGCCGCAGCGGTGATAGACCGGGATGCTCTTGCCGGGCTCGGCCCAGCTGCCGTGGTCAGGCCGCTTGACGCGGCTGTCGCGGTCGAAGATGTCGGAGGTCAGGATGCGCTCGTCGGTACGGACGACAGTTTTCATGAATGCGTTCTCGGCTTGGCTTGTTTCGTCGTATTTTGATTTCACTTTCCATTTTTTGAAAGTTGAAAGTCCAATATTCGGGGGTATTCCCTAGTAAATATGGATTTTTATGGATTTCAAGATCAATATCTAAGAAGCATTCCAACGGAGACATCGATGAAGAAACCTCACGGCACCCGCCGTGCCTTCGGCTCGGCCATCGGCGCCGCAGTCCTTCTGGGCCTCGCGCCCCTGGCCATGGCGCAGGACTTCCCGGCGCGCGGCAAGCCCATCCGCATCGTCGTGGGCTTCACGCCCGGCGGCGGCACCGACGCGCAGGCGCGCATCGTTGCGCAGAAGCTCGGCGAGGTTCTGAACACCAGCGTGATCGTCGACAACAAGCCCGGCGCCAGCACCATGCTGGCGGCCAACGAGGTGTCGCGCGCCCAGCCCGACGGCTACACGCTGCTGTACGCGCCCTCGTCCACCATGGCGCAGAACCCGCACACCTTCGCGCAGGTGCCCTACGACCCGTTCAAGGACTTCACCGCCATCTCGATGGGCGGGCGCGGGCCGCTGGTGCTCTCGCTGAGCACCAGCGTGCCGGTGAACAACGTGAAGGAGCTGGTGGCCTACGTGAAGGCACACCCGGGCAAGGTGAGCTATGCCTCCTTCGGCGCGGGAACCTCTTCGCACATCTACGGCGAGGCCTTCGTGAAGAAGACCGGCATCGACGCGGTGCACATTCCGTACAAGGGCGGCTCCGACGCGGCGAAGGACCTGATTGGCGGGCGCGTGCAATACATGTTCGACTCGGCCTCCTCGGCCATCATCACGGCCTCCAGCGGCAAGGTGAAGGTCCTCGCGGTGGCCTCCAATGCGCGCATCGCGGCGCTGCCCGACGTGCTCACGTTCGCCGAGCAGGGCTATGCCGGGCTCGACCTGCCAAGCTGGCTGGGCTTCTACGGCCCGGCGCGCATGCCGGCGCCGGTGGTGGAAAAGCTCAACGCGGCGCTCGCCAAGGTGCTGGCGATGCCGCAGGTGCAGGAGTTCTATCGCAGCGGCGGTTACGAGGCGGGAGCGACCACGCCGGAGGAGTTCGCCAGCATCACGCGCTCCACCTACGACAGCTGGGGCGCGATGGTGCAGCAGGTGGGGCTGGTCAAGCAATGAACGACAAGCCCCTTTCGCGCCGCCGGATTGCCGCGTGCCTCGCGCTCGGTGCCGCCATGCCTGCGCTGCTTGCGCATGCCGCCGCGCCCTTTCCGGACAAGGGCCGCACCATCCGCATCGTGCTGGGCCTGGCGGCCGGCGGCGCCTCGGACGCGCAGGCGCGCTTCGTCGCCAACAAGCTCGGCGAGGTGCTGCAGACGCCGGTGATCGTGGAGAACCGGCCGGGCGCGAGCTTCATCCTCGCGACCGAGGAGGTGATCCGCGCCGCGCCCGACGGCTACACATTCATGTACGCGCCCTCCTCCGTGATGGCGCAGAACCCGCAGACGCTGGCGCAGGTGCGCTACGACCCCTTCAAGGACCTCACGCCGATCTCGCTCGGCGCGCGCGGCCCGCTGGTGCTGACCGTGCATGCGAGCGTGCCGGCGCGCACGGTGCAGGAGCTGGTGGCGTACATCAAGGCCAACCCGGGGAAGATGAGCTACGCCTCCTTCGGCACCGGCACCTCCTCGCACATCTACGGCGAGGCCTTCGCGCGGCAGGCGGGGCTGGACGTGGTGCATGTGCCGTACAAGGGCGGCGCCGACGCGGCCAAGGACTTTCTCGCGGGCCGTGTGCAGTACTACTTCGACGCGGCGCCCAACGCCATCCAGAACACGGCCACCGGCAAGGTGCGCATGCTGGCTGTGGCCGCACCGAAGCGCAGCCCGATGCTGCCCGACGTGCCCACCATGGGCGAACAGGGCGTGAGCGGCGTCGACATGCCGAGCTGGCTGGGCTTCTACGGCCCGGCGCGCATGCCGGCACCGGTGGTCGAAAAGCTCAATGCCGCGCTGGCCCAGGTGCTGGCGATGCCCGTCACGCGCGACTTCTTCCGCCAGGGCGCGTACGAGGCCGAGTCGTCGAGCCCGAAGCAGCTGGCCGACCTGACACGCTCGACCTACGACCAGTGGGGCGACATCATCCGCAAGCTGGGGCTGGTGAAGCAGCAGCAATAACAGCTGCAGCGAGGCTCAGCGGAAGAACTCCACGAGCCGCGCGTTGACCTCGTCGGCGCGCTCGTACTGCGCCCAATGGCCGGCGCCGTCGATCACCACGCCCTCGCGCGCCGGCCCTTCGGCCGCCAGTTGAGCCACCAGCGGGCGCGGATCGGCCGTCACGTCGAACTCGCCCCACAGCAGCAGCGTCGGGACGCCCATCGTGGCCAGCGCCTGCTGCAGCCCGCCCGACTGCGACACCTCCTTGCTGCGAAAGCGCGTGCCGTGGCAGGAGACATCGTGGATGGCGAACGCCAGCTCGTCGATGGCGGCGGCGTCGTGCAGCATCAGCGCCGCCAGGTTGTGCAGCAGCGCGGCGCGCTCGGCTTCGCGGTCGGGGGCGGCGCGCCAGTTGATCATCTGCGCCGTCATGCGCCGCAGCGTGCCGTGGCCGCCGCTGCCGATCAGCGCGAGGCGGCGGACCGCACCGCGACCGGCGCCGAAGCGCGCGGCCGTCAGCCCGCCGAAGGAGAAGCCGCCGAGGTCGATGGTGGTGCCCGCGCCGATGAGCTGGTCGAGCGTGCCGCCGAGCGCGGCGAGCAGCGGCTGCAGCGGGTCTTCGCCGGGTGCCACGCGCGGCGGTGCGTCGGATTCGTTGAAGCCCGGCATGTCGGGCAGCCACAGCGTGCGGCCTGCCGAGAGCGCTTCTGCATTGAGCAGCCAGTGCATCCAGCTGCCGTGGCCGCCGTGCAGCAGCACCAGCGGTGGCCGGCTGGCGTCCGTGCCGAAGCGGCGCCAGCGCACGCGCACGCCCTCGTGCACCGCGTCGTGATGGGTCGAGAGCGCGTCGATGCGCGCGATGAGGTCGGCGTTCATGGCCACATCCTCTGCAGTTCACGTTCGCCGTCGAGGAACTGGTGCTTCAGCGCGGCCAGCACATGCAGCCCGACGAGCACATAAAGCACGTAGCCGGCCCATTCGTGGACACCGCCCAGCACGGTGTGCCAGGTCTCCTTCACCGTCGGCTCGATGGCCATGATCCAGCCGATGCGCGGCCATTCGAAGAGGCCGAAGAGCTGCATCGGGTGCGTGGCGGCGTCCTTCCAGGCCGAGTCGTGCATCCAGCCCGACAGCGGCAGCAGGATCATCAGCACGTACAGCGCGCCGTGCGCCAGGTGGGCGGCGAAGCGCTCGAAGGCGCCGTAGGAGCCCGGCATGGCCGGCGGCTTGTGCGTGGCGCGCCAGAGGATGCGCATGATGACCAGGCCCAACACCGTGATGCCGATGGACTTGTGGGTGTCGACGGCCGGGCGCACCCACTCGTCGGGATAGCGGTCGACCAGCAGGATCAGCGCGATGTTGACGATCATGAGCACCGCGATCAGCCAGTGCAGCGCGATCGCGGTTCGGGTGTAGCGGGTTTGTGCGAGCATGCGGGGAATTTTCGGGCGGGGGCCGACTCAGTCGGGAGCGCGTGCGATTGTCCGGGCATTCCCCGGGCTTTTCGAAACCGCAGGCCGAGTATTTGCGTATCACGAACCTCCGACCGACCGATCGACAGCCGCCCGGGCCCACTTCCCTTGAACGATCCACTACAAAGCGCCTTCCTGGCCGCGTCGCCGCGCCTGTCTCCCCCCGCCACGCCGCTGCGCAGCTGGCTCATCCACGGGAGCGTGCTCGTGCTGTGGGCGCTGCTTTTCGCCATGGCGTTCAAGGCGGTCGATGTCGGGGCGTGGTCGGTGGGCGTGGCCTACGTGCTCTACGACACGGTGCTGCTGCTGTTCGTCGCGTGGATGACGCTGCCGATCCTACGGCCCCGGCCGGCGCCTTCGCCCGCTGCGGCCGCCCGGCGCAACACCCTGGGCGTGATCGTCGCCTCGCACAACGAGGCCGCCGTGCTGCCGGTGACGCTGGCCGCCCTGCTCGCCCAGACCGACCTGCCCGAGCGCATCGTGATCGCCGACGACGGCTCGAGCGACGGCACGGCCGAGTTGCTCACCACGCGCTACGGGCTCGTCGCTCCCGAGCTCGGCGAGCTGAGCGCGCCCAGTACGCTGCATCCGTCGCTGCGCTGGCTGCGGCTGCCGCACGGCGGCAAGGCGGTGGCGCTGAACGCGGGCATCCTGCGCATCGACACCGACATCGTGCTCACGGTCGACGGCGACACCCTGCTCGACAGCCGCGCCATCGGTGCGGTGCGCCGGGCCTTCTCCGAAGAGCCGGAACTCGTGGCCGCCACCGGCGTCATCACGCCCGTGTGCAGCCGCACGCTGGCCGGCCGCTGCTTCCAGTGGTTCCAGACCTACGAGTACATCCGCAACTTCCTCTCGCGCTATGCATGGATGCGCGTCAACGGCCTGCTGCTGATCTCGGGCGCCTTCGCGGGCTTTCGCACCGAGGCGGTGCGCGCGGTCGGCGGCTTCGACACCGACTGCCTGGTCGAGGACTACGAACTCATCCACCGCCTGCACCACCACGCCCAGGCCCACGGCCTGCCGTGGACGGTGCGCGTGCTGGGCGACGCGCAGGCGCACACCGACGCGCCGAGCAGCACCGGCGCCTTCCTGCGCCAGCGCCGCCGCTGGTTCGGCGGCTTCCTGCAGACGCAGTTCTGGTACCGCGCGATGGTCGGCGACCGGCGCTACGGCTGGCTCGGCGTCGCGATGCTGCCGGTGAAGGCCGTCGACACGCTGCAGCCGCTCTATGGCCTGGCCGCCTTCGGGCTGCTGCTGGTGTACCTGGCGCGCGGCAACCTCGGCGTGCTGGCGCCGGTGGCCGGCGTGATCGGCGCGAAGATCGTGCTCGACCTCGTCTTCCACCTGTGGTCGGTGCACCTGTACCGGCGCTGGGTCGGCAACGGCAGCGAAGCCAACTTCGTGCAGGCCTTCGCAGCCGCGCTGGTCGAGCCCTTCACCTTCCAGATCCTGCGGCACACGGGTGCGGCATGGGGCTGGTGGATGTTCCTGACGGGGCGCGGCACCTGGGGCCGGCAGACGCGGGTAGGGCTGGTCGATGCCGATGGCGTTCGGCGCGGCTGAAGCTTCAGCCGCCGAACCGGAAGCTCGACACCACCAGCCCGCCCATGAACGCGTCCTCGTGATACACGCGTTCGCCGGCTTCGCCTTCTGCCGCGCCAACGGCCACCATCAGCGGAATCAGATGCTCCTCGCGCGGATGCGCCATGCGCGCCGCCGGGGCTGAATCCCACTGCAGCAGTTGCGCGCTGCGCTCGCCGGCCGTGCTCTTCACGACGGCAGCGTCGAGCCAGTCATCGAAAGCCTTCGACACACCGTGCGCCTGCGGACCGAAGTTGCGCAGGTTGTGGTAGCTCAGCCCGCTGCCGACGATCAGCACGTTCTCGTCGCGCAGCGGTGCGATAGCGCGGCCCAGCGCGAGGTGCTCGGCGGGGTCGAGCCCTCGGCGCAGCGACAGCTGCACCACCGGCACGTCGGCCTTGGGGTAGATGGCGGCCATTGGCGAGAACATGCCGTGGTCGTAGCCGCGCTGCGGGTCGATCTGCACCGGCAGGCCGGCGGCGGCGATGAGCGACTGCACGCGCTGCGCCAGCTCGGGCGAGCCGGGCGAGTCGTAGTGCACCTCGTAGGTATGCGGGGGAAAGCCGCCGTAGTCGTAGATCATCGGCGGCTTGGCGCTGCCCTGCACCGTGAAGGCGGGCGCCTCCCAGTGGGCCGACACCATCAGGATGGCGGCGGGGGTGCGGCCGATCTGGCGGGGCATGTCGGCCAGCGAGGCCTCGAGCCGGTCGTAGGTCGAGCCCATCTCCTTCTTCATCCAGGGCCAGGGGCCGCCGCCGTGCGAGATGAAATACGTGGGCAGTCGGGGCGAAGCGGAAGTGTTGTCGTGGGTCAAGTCGATGCTCCTCGATGAAAGCGTTGGATCGACTGTAGACATTTCCTTGGAGGAAATCGACAGGCTACGATGCATCGGATCAGTTCCTGCCAGGAAATCTTCGACAAGGATGCGCACATGGATCGGATGACCAGCCTGCGGGTGTTCCGCGAAGTCGTGGAAGCGGGCAGCTTCGTGGCGGCGGCCGGGCGGCTGGGCATGTCTGCGCCGATGGCGAGCAAGCACGTGGCGCAGCTGGAGAAGTCGCTGGGCGCACGGCTGCTGCACCGCTCCAGCCGGCACCTGAGCCTGACCGAGGCCGGCACCGCCTGGTACGAGCAGAGCCGCCGCGCGCTCGATCTGCTCGACGAGGCCGAGGCCGCCATCGGCCAGACCAGCGACACGCCGCGCGGCCAGCTCAAGGTGAGCGCGCCCGTGTGGTGCGCCACGCCGCGCTTCGCCCGGGTGCTGGCCGACTACCGCGAGAAGTACCCGGAAGTGCTGGTCGACATGCACCTGGAGAACCGCAAGGTCGACCTCGCGGCCGACGGCTACGACCTCGCGCTGCGCGCCACGCAGGAGCCCTCGCCCGCGCTGATCGCCCGGCCGCTGTGCCGGGTGCCCTTCTTCCTCGCCGGCACGCCCGCCTACCTGGAGCGCATGGGCGGCGTGCCCGCCGTGCCGGCCGACCTCGCGAAGCTGGGCGCCATCGTGCCGAGCTACGTGAACCTGGATAACCTCGCGCTCAAGGGCCCGGGCGGGCGGATGTTTCCGCTGCGTCTGGTGCCGGCCATGCGCTCGGACGACACCACGCTCACACTGCATGCTGTGCGCGCGGACATGGGCATTGCCTACATGCCCACCTGGCTGATCGACGACGACATCGCGCAGGGCCGGCTGCTGCGGCTGCTGCCGGACTTCGACGCCGAGCCGGTGACGCTCTTCGCGGTGTACACGAGCCGGCAGTACATGGCGCCCAAGCTGCGCACCTTCATCGACTTCCTCAGCGAAAGGCTGGGCGACATGGAGCCCGCTGAACGCTTCCTGAAGAACGCACCTTTTCGGGGCAAGGTCATGCATGCGCGGCTAAAGTCCTGAGCTCTCCGGGAGACCTCGCTCTTGTTCCGCTTCTTCGAAAAACTCCTCCACCCCTACCCTGCCGCCGAGCCTCCGATGCCGCCGCAGGGCTTCTTCGCCTTTCTCTGGGCCTGCACGCACGGCGTGCGCGGCAAGATCGCGGTGATGGCGGTGCTCACCGCCGCCATGTCGATCTTCGAGGCAGCGCTGTTCGCGATCCTCGGGCGCATCGTCGACTGGCTCGCGGGCCAGGAACCCTCGCGCCTGTGGCAGGACCGAGGCGGCACGCTCATGTGGCTGGCGGCCTTCCTCGTCATCAGCATCGTGGTGGTGGCGCTGCAGACCATCGTGAAGCACCAGACGCTCGCGGTGAACCTGCCGATGCGCCTGCGCTGGAACTTCCACCGGCTGATGCTGGGCCAGAGCATGGCCTTCTACCAGGACGAGTTCGCCGGCCGCATCACGGCCAAGGTGATGCAGACCGCGCTGGCGGTGCGCGATACGGTGTTCGTGCTGGCCGACGTGCTGGTGGCCATGGGCGTGTACGTGGCCACCATGATCATTCTTGTGGGCGTGCTCGACGCACAGCTGGTCTGGCCCTTCCTGATCTGGCTGGCGCTTTACATCGGCTCGCTGGTGTACTTCGTGCCGCGCCTGGGCAAGGTCGGCAAGGAGCAGGCCGACGCCCGCGCGCTGATGACCGGCCGCGTGACCGACGCCTACACCAACATCGCGACCGTCAAGCTGTTCTCGCACACGCAGCGCGAGGCCGGCTTCGCGCGCGACGCGATGCGCGAGTTCATGAAGACGGGCTACGGCCAGATGCGCCTGGTGAGCGCCTTCGAGATCGTCAACCACACGCTGAGCATGGGCCTCACGGCCGGCATGGCGGGCGTGGCACTGTGGCTGTGGTCGCACGGCGCGGTCGGCATCGGCGCCGTGGCGGCGGCCACCGCGATGGCGCTGCGGCTGCAGGGCATGTCGCACTGGATCATGTGGGAGATGACCAGCCTGTTCGAGAACATCGGCACGGTGCAGGACGGCATGAAGACGCTGTCGCGCCCGCGCACCGTGCTCGACGCGGCCGATGCCCGGGCGCTCGAAGTGCCGCGCGGCGAAGTGCGCTTCGAGCATGCGAGCTTCCGCTACGGCGACGCGGGCCGCCGCGTGATCGACGACCTCACGCTGACCGTGAAGCCCGGCGAGAAAATCGGCCTCGTCGGCCGCTCGGGCGCGGGCAAGTCGACGCTGGTGAACCTGCTGCTGCGCTTCCACGACCTGGAAAGCGGCCGCATCCTCATCGACGGACAGGACATCGCGCATGTCACTCAGGACTCGCTGCGCGGTCATATCGGCATGGTGACGCAGGACACCTCGCTGATGCACCGCTCGGTCGCCGACAACGTCGCCTACGGCCGGCCCGACGCGACGAAGGAGCAGATCGAGGCGGCAGCCAAACGCGCCGAGGCGCACGACTTCATCCAGACGCTGGGCGACGCGACCGGGCGGCGCGGCTACGAGGCGCACGTGGGCGAGCGCGGCGTGAAGCTCTCGGGCGGCCAGCGCCAGCGCGTGGCCATCGCGCGCGTGATGCTGAAGGACGCGCCGATCCTGCTGCTCGACGAAGCCACCAGCGCGCTCGACTCCGAGGTGGAGGCCGCCATCCAGCAGAGCCTCTACACGCTGATGGAAGGCAAGACCGTGATCGCCATCGCCCACCGGCTCTCGACCATCGCCGCGATGGACCGGCTCATCGTGCTCGACGAAGGCCGCGTGGTGGAAGAAGGCGACCACCGCACGCTGATGGCCCAGGGCGGGCTGTACGCGCGGCTGTGGGCGCACCAGAGCGGCGGCTTCCTGGGCGACAGCCTGGAAGAGGACGAGGCGCTGCGCGCCTGAGCGGCATCAGGTCGGTAGTGCGCCGGCCTCGTACTGTGCGACGAACTCCCCGCTCGGCGGGATCGGCTTGATGATGTCGATCAGCACCCCGTTCGGGTCGCGCGTGATGAAGTGGCGCTGGCCGAAGGCCTCGTCGCGCAACGGCAGCAGGATCGGCAGGCCGGCGGCCTTCAGCCGGTCGTGCACCGCATCGGGATCGTCCACCTCGAAGTTCAGCAGCGTGCCGCCTGCCACGTGACCGCGCGCCGCGGCCGGGACGGTCTCGTGCCGGCCGTCGAGCACGGCCAGGTTCACCGAGGGCTCGTCAGCCAGCTGCAGGTGCACGTACCAGTCGCTCGTGAAGAGCGGCGTGAAGCCGAAGTGCGTCTTGTAGAAGTCCGCCGTTCCGGCGACATCGTTGGTCATGAGAACGGGGTAGTAGCTCGTCACTTTCACGGTGGGTCCTTTCATTTAACATACAGGCTGCATGTAAATTGAATATAACTTACAGACAGACTGCATGTAAATGAGCAAGACCACATCGGCGACGGTCATAACCAACCGCGAGCGCACCGAAACGACCCGCCTCGCGCTGCTGGACGCGGCGCGCGCCCTCTTCGTCGGCAAGGGCTACGGCGACACCTCCACGCCCGAGATCGCGGTGGCCGCGGGCATCACGCGCGGCGCGCTGTACCACCATTTCGCCGACAAGCGCGACCTGTTCCGCCAGGTGCTGCAGCGCGAAAGCCAGGCCGTCGCGGCCGACATCGAGGCCGCCGCGCCCGAGCAGCTCTCGCCGCGCGAGGCGCTGCTGGAAGGCAGCAAGGCCTACCTGAACGCGATGACGGCGCCGGGCCGCACGCGGCTGCTGCTGATCGACGGGCCCGCCGTGCTCGGCATGGAAGAAATCATGGCGCTGGACGACACCACCTCGGCCGCTTCGCTGCGCGAGGGCCTCGTGCGTGCCGGCGTGGGCAAGGACGAGGTTTCGCTGGACGCCCTCACCCCGCTGCTCTCGGCCGCCTTCGACCGCGCCGCGCTGGCCATCGACGCGGGCGCCGATGTGGAAGAGACCCGCACGGCGATGCTGTGGCTGCTGGAGCGCGCGCTGGGCCCCGCTCGTAAACGCTGACAGCCCCCTCCGGCCCGGCGCTTCACACCCGCCTACAGCACGCGCCGCCCCCTGCCGACAGTCGGGCCGCGATGCCCGCGCGATGCTGGATTCATCTTCAACACAGAGGAGTCCTCGCGTGAATTCCATCATCTACATCGTCGGTCTGGTCGTGGTGGTCGTTGCCGTGCTTTCGTTCTTCGGCCTTCGCTGATCCCACCCACCGCTCATCCCGTGAAACGGGGCCGCTCGCGGCCCCGTTCTTCGTCGTGGCCGGCCGAAAGCGCCGGGCATAATTTGCGCGGGCTCGCCCTGCGCCGGGCCTCGATGACTGATACAGATACAGACTGGCTGCGAAGGGACCCTGTTGACCAACACCGCGCTGCGCGAACCCGCCTTTACGGACGCGGTGATCACCGAGGCGATCCGATGGACCGAGCAGAACGGTCCGCTCGACGACGCACAGGCCCTGCGCACCGCGGCCTCCCGCGCAGCGGATTCCCACCGCCAGGTCACCGAGCGCGCGCTGCTGCTCGGCGAGCGCATCGGCCTGCAGCCTGAACTCGCGCGTGCCCGGCAATGGGCGCCCTGGGTGCTGCTCGGGCTCGCGGCGCTCATCGTCGTGGCCGGCCTTGGGCTCGCGGGCAACGTGGTCGGCGGCGGGGAGCGCCACATCAACGTGATCGTCGCGCTCGCGAGCCTGCTGGGGCTGCATGCGCTGACCCTGCTGCTGTGGCTCGTCGGGCTGTGGCTGCCGATCGGCTCCTTCAACGCCGCCTCGCTGGGCTGGATCTGGCTGTCGCTCACTGCGCGCGTGGCCGGCGGCAAGCGCGGGCAAGCGCCGGTGCTGGTGCGCGCGGCCACGGGGCTGCTGTCTCGCGCGAAGCTTCTACCTTGGGCCTTCGGGCTCGTGAGCCACGGCATCTGGTCGCTGTCGTTCGCGGTCGTGCTGGCCGCGATGCTGTTCGCGCTCGCGTTTCGCAGCTACACGCTGAGCTGGGAAACGACGATCCTCGAGCCGGAATTTTTCGTGCGTGCCGTGCAGGCACTGGGGTGGCTGCCGGCGAAGCTGGGCTTTCCGGTGCCCGATGCCGCCACGGTGATGGCCGCCCCTGGTGCCGCTAGCGCCGGCGGGCAACGCACCTGGGCGCTGTGGCTCACCGGCTGCATCGCGGTCTACGGACTGCTGCCGCGCATCGCGCTGGTGCTGCTGAGCGCAGGCGTCCTGCGCAGCTGCCGCAAGGCGCTGCAGCCCGACTGGCACGAACCCTACTACCGCAAGCTGCTGGCCCGCTTCGCCGCGATGGCGCCTGCCGCCATCGTCGATGCCGACCCGGGCCGCCTGCGCGGCGCCACGCCTTCGAGCCTGCCTGCATCGGAACTGCAAGACGCCATCTTCGTGCTCGGCTTCGAGCTGCCTCCCGACATGCCCTGGCCACCGGCCACGCTGCCCGCGGCCATTGCAGCGCAGTCTCAGCGCATCGACGGCAGCGCCGCCGCACGCCGCGCCCTGCTCGACCAGTTGGCCCGGGTCCATCCACGCACGATGCTGATGGTCTGCCACGCCGCCTCCAGCCCCGACCGCGGCACCGAGCGCTTCCTGCGCGAGGTGCTGGCGCATTGCGGCGAATGCCGCCTGTGGCTGGCCGACTCGCCCGGTGCCAACGCCACGCAGCGCTGGCTCGACTGGCTGCGCGACACCGGCCTGGAACGCGTCGCCGCCAGCGAACGCCTCGAAGCCGCCCTGCCCGAAAGCGCCATCGCCCCATGACGCAGCAAGCCATCCGCATCGCTGTGGTCGGCCACACCAACGCCGGCAAGACCTCGTTGCTGCGCACGCTCACGCGGCGCGTCGATTTCGGCGAGGTGTCGCAACGCCCCGGCACCACGCGCCATGTCGAATCGGTAGATCTCGAGGTGAACGGCGAGGCCGCCGTGCGCTTCTTCGACACGCCGGGGCTGGAAGACGCCGTTGCGCTGCGTGAACACCTTGCCGCCGGCTTCGACGCGCAGGCGACGCCACCGGAGCGCATCCGCCAGTTCCTGCGCGGGCCCGAGGCGCACGGCGTGTTCGAGCAGGAGGCAAAGGTTCTGCGCACCATGCTCGACATCGACGCCGCCTTCCTGGTCATCGACGTGCGCGAGCCGGTGTTGCCCAAGTTCCGCGACGAGATCGAACTGCTCAACTCCTGCGCGCGCCCGGTGCTGCCGGTGCTCAACTTCGTGCGCGACGCAGCCAGCCGCGAGCCGGCGTGGAAGGAGCTGCTCTCGGCCTATGGCCTGCACGTGCAGGTGCGCTTCGATGCGGCGGCCCCCTTCGTCGGCGCCGAGCAGGACCTGTACGGCGACCTCGCCACGCTGCTGCGCGATCGGCGCGAGCTGCTGCGCGGCGTGGTCGATTCGCTGGCCGCCGAGGCCGCGCGCCGGCGCGGATCGGCGTGCTCGCGCATCGCAAGCCTGCTGGTCGATGCCGCGGCGGTGCGCCGCACGGTGTCGTCCACCGAGTTCGCCGACGATGCGCGCCGCAAGGCCCTGGTCGCCGCGCTGCAGAAGGACGTGTTCGACAAGGCCCAGCACTGCACCGACGACCTGCTCGCGCTCTACGGTTTTCGCCAGGGCGATGCCGACGAGGCGCCGCTGCCGATCATCGAAGGCCGCTGGACGCTCGACTTCTTCAGCCCCGAGGCCATGAAAGACGCCGGCCTGCGCCTTGGCAAGGGCGCCGTCATCGGCGCGGCGGTGGGCGTTGTGGTCGACCTGGCCGTGGCCGGCATCTCGCTGGGCGCGGGCGCGGCACTCGGCGGCGCCATCGGCGGCGCTGTGTCGCAGGGCCTGGGGCCGCTCGGGCGCAAGCTGGCCAACAAGCTGCGCGACGTGCACGAGCTCACCGTGGAAGACGGCGTGCTGTTCACGCTGGCCGCGTGGCAGCTGAAGCTCACGCAGGCGCTGGAACTGCGCGGCCATGCGGCCACGCAGCGCATCGCCACCGAATCGCCAGAGGACGGCGATGCGCCCACGCGCGCCGCGGCGGCCGCGGTGCGTGGCGCGCAGCCGGCGCGCAACCATCCCGAATGGGAATCCGGTGGCATCGCGTCCCGCAGCTTCTGGCGCCCGTCACCCCAGCGCGAGGCCTTGGTGGCGGAGCTGTCGATTGCGCTGCAACGCGCCTTCGTCGAAACGCCCTAGCGCCCTAGTTCACCAGCGCCTGCAGCCGCGCATAGTCGCCCGGCCGCGCGCCCAGCTGCTCTGGCGTCGAGCGCCTGACGACCCGCTCCTGGAACAGCTGCCGGTTGGCCGGCGACACGGTCATGCCCTTGTCGCGCAGGAACTTCTCGTCTTCCAGCTCCCCGGCGATCACGCCGACGTTGGTCCACTTGGCTGTTTCCACCAGCACCTTCTCGACCATCGCCTGCTGCTGCGGAGCCAGCTTGCCCCACGCGGCCTTGCCGATGACGATGCCCAGCGTGTCGTAGACATGCGCGGTCAGCAGCACGTACTTCTGCACTTCGTAGAGCTTCTTCGACTTGACGATGTCCAGCGGGTTTTCCTGCGCCTCCACCTCGCTCTTCTTGAGCGAGCCGTACAGGCTCATGAAGGGCAGCGTCACGGGCTTGGCGTCGACCGCGGTGGCGAAGAGCTGGTAGGCCGCGGCGGCGGGCACGTACAGGCGCAGGTCGCGGAAGTCCTCCGGCCTGGCCAGCGGCTTCGCCGATGTGACCTGGCGCGCGCCGTAGTAGACGGACGCGACCATGCGGTTGCCGCTCTTCTCGTTGTAGCCCTTCATCAGCTCGGCCAGCAGCGGGCTCGCCAGGTACTTGCGCATGTGGTCGAGGTCCTTGAAGGCGAAGGGGTAGCTCCCCAGGCTCAGCGGCGGATAGCCCTCGGCCAGCGTGGCCTGCCCGACGTAGGCGATCTGCATCGAGTCGTTGGCCAGCATCAGCGGATAGTCGCCCTCCTGTCCCAATTTGGAAGAAGGCACCACCTCGATCCTGATCTTGCCTTCGGACTGCTCGGCGATCTTGCGCGCCGCCAGCTCGGCCTGCTGGTGGAAGATGCTCGTGGGCTCGTAGACGTGGCCCCACTTGAACTGCAGCCCCTGCGCATGGGCAGCCACCGCGCCCGCGAACGCCAGGCAGAGAAAAACACCGGCGCGGCGCCACGGCAACAAGCTTTTCATCGACTCTCCCTCGGGTTGAGAACAGCCCGTACCCCATGCAAGATCGAAGCCACGCGGCGACGGGTGCCGGGCGAATGCGTCCGGCGCTGGAATCGTAAGTATTTGAAACCTTCTTCGTAATCGGGTTTGCCCGACTCCGGCCAGCGCGCCTACGATGCCTTTGCACATGACAGATACGACCAGCCTGCGCGCCATCCGCGCCGACATCACGACCCTGCGGGTGGACGCCATCGTCAACGCCGCCAACTCCTCGCTGCTGGGCGGCGGCGGCGTGGATGGAGCGATCCACCGCGCGGCCGGGCCCGAGCTGGTGCACGAATGCCGGCTGCTGGGCGGCTGCAAGACGGGCGATGCAAAGCTCACCAAGGGCTACCGGCTGCATGCGCGCTTCATCATCCATACGGTCGGTCCGGTGTGGCGCGGCGGCGACTCGGGCGAGCCGGAGCTGCTGGCCTCGTGCTACCGGCGTTCGATGGCGCTCGCGGCGGCGCACGGCGTTCGCAGCATCGCCTTTCCCGGCATCAGCACCGGCATCTACGGCTACCCCGTGGAGCCGGCGGCAAGGCTGGCGGTGAGCACGGTGCGGGAGGCCTTGGCGGATGCCGCATCGCCGGTGGAAGAAGTGGTCTTCTGCTGCTTCTCCGCCGGAGACCTTGCCATCTATGAAGCCGTGCTGGACTGATGCCGCATAGGCCCCTGAAGAAAAACCACCCCCCACACCCATGACCGAATCCAAGTTCGAGCCCGACGACAACGACGGCAACGCCAACGCCGGCATGCGCAAGGGCCTCACCAGCTACGGCGACCGCGGCTTCTCGCTCTTCCTGCGCAAGGCCTTCATCAAGGGCGCGGGCTATACCGATGCCGCGCTCGACCGTCCGGTCATCGGCATCGCCAGCACCGGCAGCGCCTACAACCCCTGCCACGGCAACGCGCCTCAGCTCATCGAGGCGGTGAAGCGCGGCGTGATGCTCGCGGGCGGGCTGCCGATGGAGTTCCCGACCATCTCGGTGCACGAGAGCTTCGCCGCGCCGACCAGCATGTACCTGCGCAACCTGATGGCCATGGACACCGAGGAGATGGTGCGCGCGCAGCCCATGGACGCTGTGGTGCTCATCGGCGGCTGCGACAAGACCGTGCCGGCGCAGCTCATGGGCGCGGCGTCGGCCGGGCTGCCGGCCATCCAGCTCATCACCGGCTCGATGCTCACCGGCAGCCATCGCGGCGAGCGCGTGGGCGCCTGCACCGACTGCCGCCGCTACTGGGCCCGCTACCGCGCGGGCGAGATCGACGCGGAGGAAACGGCCGACGTCAACAACCAGCTGGTGGCGAGCGTGGGCACCTGCTCGGTCATGGGCACGGCCAGCACCATGGCCTGCATCGCCGAGGCGCTGGGCATGACAGTGCCGGGCGGGGCCTCGCCGCCGGCCGTGACGGCCGACCGCATCCGCATCGCCGAGCAGACCGGCGCGCAGGCGGTGCGGATCGCCCGCGAGCGCCTCACCATCGACAAGGTGCTGACGCCGGCCGCCTTCGAGAACGCGATGCGCGTGCTGCTGGCCATCGGCGGCTCGACCAACGGCATCGTGCACCTCGCGGCCATCGCCGGGCGCATGGGCCTGGAGATCGACCTGCACGCGCTCGACCGCATGGGCCGCGAGACGCCGGTGCTGCTCGACCTGAAGCCCTCGGGCCAGCACTACATGGAAGACTTCCACGCCGCGGGCGGCATGGCCACGCTGCTGCGCGAGCTCAGACCGCTGCTGCACCTCGATGCGCTCACGGTCACGGGCCGCACGCTGGGCGAGGAGATCGAGGCCGCCGGCCCCGGCTTCGCGCAGGACGTGGTTCGCCCGGTGGCGCAGCCGATCTACCCGCAGGGCGGCATCGCCGTGCTGTGGGGCAACCTGGCGCCGGGCGGCGCGATCATCAAGCAGTCGGCCGCCGACCCGGTGCTGATGGAGCACGAAGGCCGCGCCGTGGTCTTCGAGAACGCCGAGGACCTGGCGCGCCGCATCGACAGCAACGAACTCGACGTGACGCCTCACGACGTGCTGGTGCTCAAGAACATCGGCCCCAAGGGCGCCCCGGGCATGCCGGAGGCGGGCTACCTGCCGATTCCGCGCAAGCTCGCACGCGCCGGCGTGAAGGACATGGTGCGCATCTCCGACGGCCGCATGAGCGGCACCGCCTTCGGCACCATCGTGCTGCATGTGACACCCGAGTCGGCCATCGGCGGGCCGCTGGCCTACGTGCGCAGCGGCGACCGCATCCGCCTCAGCGTGGCGAATCGGGAGATCTCGCTGCTGGTGACCGACGAAGAGCTGGCAAGGCGCGCAAAGGAATCGCCGGTGGTGGAGCCCACCGCCGGGCGCGGCTACAGAAAGCTCTTCCTGCAGACCGTGACGCAGGCCGACAAGGGCGTGGACTTCGACTTCCTGCGCGCGCCGGACACCACCGGCAAGGTGCCGCGCTAGCCGGCGCGCGCCCGCACAATGGGCGCATGACCGACCGCTTCTACGACGAACTCGCCCCGCTCTATCACCTGATCTATCCGGACTGGAACGACAGCATCCGCTTGCAGGGCGAAAAGCTCTCGCAGCTCTTCGAGGCCGAATGGCCGTGCGGCGAGGCAAGCCGCAAGGTGCTCGACGTGTCTTGCGGCATCGGCACGCAGGCGCTCGGCCTCGCGGCGCTCGGCCATGCGGTGACGGCTTCGGACCTGTCGGCCAACGAGGTCGAACGCGCGCGGAACGAGGCCCGTCAGCGCGGCATAGACATCGACGTCTCGGTGTGCGACATGCGCGAGGCGCACACGCATCACGGCGGCGGCTTCGACATCGTGATCTCCTGCGACAACTCGATGCCGCACCTGCAGACCGACGCCGACCTGCTGACCGCCCTGCGCCAGATGACGGCCTGCCTGCGCCCCGGCGGCGGCTGCGTGGTCAGCGTGCGCGACTACGCGAAGGAAGAGCGCGGCAGCAACCTCGTTAAGCACTACGGCGCGCGAGTGGACAGCGGCAAGCGGCACGTGCTGTTCCAGGTCTGGGACTTCGATGACGGCGGCAAGGGCGAGCGCTACGACCTCGGCTTCTTCTTCGTCACCGAGGACCTCGCCACGCAGGCGGTGAGCACGCGGGTGATGCGCTCGCGCTACTACGCCATTTCGACGACGCGGCTGTGCGAGCTCATGCAGGAGGCAGGGCTGAAGGACGTGCGGCGCGTCGACGGTGCCTTCTTCCAGCCCGTGCTGGTGGGCACGCGGCCCTGATCCGGAGCCGAGCCGGAGCTGATCCGGCGCTGGTTTTCGGGCTGTTTCAGATGGAGTTTCAAGGGCCCCCGCTGGTCACTGTCCCGTCACGGGGCATACCTAGCATCCGGCGGCTTTCGTTTCTTCTTCAACAACACCTGAAAACCACATATGAAAAAGAGCGTTCCCGCGCCTGCGCCCCGTCCCGTTCTCGCAACCATCGCAGCAATCACGGTCGTCGGCGGCAGCCTGCTGATGACCGCATGCGGCGGCGGCAGCGGCGGCGGTATCTCCCTGCCGGTGCTCCCGCCGGCGCCCGCTCCCGCCCCGGCCCCCACGCCGGCTCCGCCCGCCCCCGCGCCGCTGGGCACGCTCGATGGCTCCGTGCCCCTGGTCATCGGCCACCGCGGCCTGCCGGGCCTGTATCCGGAAGAAACGAAGACCGCCTACGAAGCCGCCGCCGACGCCGGCGCCGACTCGCTCGAAACCGACCTGCACCTCACCAAGGACTGCGTACTGGTCGCGCGCCACAACCCCTGGCTGAGCGACAACACCAACATCGCCGAGGTCGCCAAGACCAACGCCACCGTCGCAGGCCGCAAGCGCACCGTGCCCGGCGTACTCGTGGACGTGAAGTACCCGCCCATCGCGGCCAACGGCCCGGCCCAGTACCTGAGCGACCTGACGGACCCCAACGATCCGAAGTCGGTGCTCAAGTCGCTGATCGTCGACGGCGAGGACCACACCAACGACTGGTCCATCACCGACTTCACGATGGACGAGCTGCGCCAGTGGATCCGCGGCACCACCTACGACGCCAGGGACCAGCGCCCCACCGACCTCAACGGCAAGCTGCCGATCATCAGCTTCCAGGAGCTGATCGACATCGCCAAGGCCAAGAGCGCCGCCACCGGGCGCACGCTCACCGTGTACCCGGAAACCAAGAACCCGATCTGGAACAACGCCCAGGCCATCGCCAACGGCTGCGGCCCGGCGGGCAGCCATCCGCTGGAAGACGCGCTCCTGAAGGTCATGAATTTCAACGACCTCAACCGCAAGGACGCGCCGATCTTCGTGCAGAGCTTCGAGCCCGAGAGCCTGAAGTACCTGCGCTCGGCCGGCATGAAGGCCCGCGCTGTGCAGCTGGTGGACGGCAACGACGTCAACTACCAGACCGGCGAGATGATCTACGTCACCAACGACGTCTACACCTTCGTCGACGGCCGCCCCTACAGCTGGACGCTGGCAGGCAACCCGAAGTGGTTCGGCGAAATGCTCACGCCCGCCGGCCTTGCCGAGATCAAGACCTACGCCGACGGCATCGGCCCGTGGAAGCCGCAGGTCATGGCCCACACCATCGTGCCCTTCGTCGCGGGCAAGGGCCTTGCCGACGTGAACACGATCAAGCCCACCAGCCTGATCGCCGACGCGCACAAGGCCGGCCTCTTCGTGCACAGCTACACCTTCCGCAACGAAGCCAAGTACCTGGCCGGCGTCTACAAGGGCGACCCGACGGCCGAGTACCTCGCCTTCTTCCGAGCGGGCATCGACGGCGTGTTCTCGGATTTCGCGAACACCGCGTTCGCCGCGCGCAAGACCTACCTGAAGGAAACGGGCCGCTGAGCGAGGCCGAAAGCGAAAGCAGGCGGCGAACACGATGTACCCCGGAGAGCGCCTCAACGGATACAGCCATCTGTTCGGCCTGCTGCTCGCTCTGCCCGCGATGGCGCTGCTTCTCGTCAAGACAGTGCCCACCGGCGACGCCGCGCGCATCGCCGGCGCGCTGGTGTTCTCCCTCTCGGCGGTGGCGCTGTACGCCGCCTCAACCCTCTTTCACAGCACGCGCGGGCGCCTCAAGCGCATGTGGGAGCGCGCCGACCACTGCGCAATCTTCCTGCTGATCGCCGGCACCTACACGCCCTTCGCGCTGGTCACCATGCAGGGCCCCTGGGGCCTGCTGCTGCTGGCGACGATCTGGGGCGCGGCGATCTCCGGCATCCGGCGCGAGCTGGTTCCGGCGAAGAACGGCGCGCCGAAGAAGCCGTCGCTGCCGATCTACATCGGCCTGGGCTGGCTGGTGGTTCTGGCCGCGGTGCCGCTGGCCGCGCGACTCGATACAGCGGGACTGGCGTGGCTGCTGGTCGGTGGCGCCTTCTATACGACGGGCACCGTGTTCTATCGCAACCGGTCGGGCTTCAAACATGCCCACGGGGCATGGCATCTGTTCGTGCTGGCGGGAACGACGAGCCACTACGTGGCTGTGGGCTGGTTCGTCCTGTAGTCCCCACGGCGGCGTCGCGGAGATAATCCCCGCCGATGATCGTCCGACCCCGCCCCCACTGGCTGCGCATGCTCTTCGTATGGCGCGGCTCGGTCCTGTCGGACATCGCACCCCAGTTGCTGTGGACCACCGCCTTCGCGGTGCTGGTGACGGTGCTGCACGGCAGGCTCTTCCAGTGGAAGGTGCCGCTGAACTTCGTGCCCTTCTCGCTCATCGGCCTGACGCTGGCCATCTTCCTGGGCTTTCGCAACAGCACGAGCTATTCGCGCTACTGGGAGGCTCGCACGCTGTGGGGCACGCTGCTCAACGAAACGCGCACGCTGGTGCGGCAGGCGTTGACGCTGGCGGACGCGCCCTCGGAGGCGACGACACCCGCGATGCGGCTCATCGCCTTCGTCCACGCGCTGCGTCATCAGCTGCGAGGCACCGATCCTTCCGCCGATCTCGCCCGGCTTCTGCCCGGGGAAGACGGCGCGCGCCTGCGTGCCGCGCGCTTCAAGCCCGCCGTGCTGCTGCTGATGGTGGGCGAATGGCTGCGCGACCAGCGCCAGCAAGGCCGGCTGGACCCTACCCTTGCTCAGGCCATGGAGCACCCGCTGGGCCGCCTGACCGAAGCGCTGGGCGGCTGCGAGCGCATCGCGAGCACGCCCATACCGTTCACCTACTCCGTCATCATCCACCGCACCATCTACCTGTACTGCGTGCTGCTGCCCTTCGGGCTCGTGGACGCGATCGGCCCGATGACGCCGGTGGTGGTCGCCTTCATCGCCTATACCTTCTTCGCGCTGGAGGCGCTGGGCGCGGAGATCGAGGAGCCCTTCGGCACGCAGCCCAACGACCTTGCGCTGGATGCGATGTCGCACACCATCGAGTCGACCGTGCGCGAGATGCTGGGGGAGCCGCAGGCTGTGCCGTCTCCGATGGCCGGGCGCGCGGGATACATACAGACCTGAGGAGCGAGCGACCGGGCGCTGGCGGTCTGCGATTCCTCGAACACGCAATTTCCCATGCTGACAAGGCCCAGGCAACCACTGCCCACCATGCTCGCGATCGTGGCGGGCGCCGTGGTCACGCTCCTCGCCGGCTGCGACCGCGCCGGCACCGCTTCGCAACCCGGCGCCGAAGAAATCGCCATCCGCACCGCGCCTGCCGAGCAGGTGTTCCAAGGCACGCTCGCGGGCCAGCCGGTTCATCTGGTGGTACACGACTGCGAAGTCCTTCGCGTGCAGCAGGGCGCGCAGGGCCGGATCGAATGGACGAGCGTGCTCGCCCCCGAGCCATATCCCTTCCCTACCGCCTGCGAGCGCCAGTCGCTGAGCTTCGATGCGGGCCAGGTCACGGCGAAGCTCGGGCGTCGCGCCTTCGGCGCGGGCGGCTGCTGCGCCAGCGGCGGCACCTATCGTTCGGCCGATGGCCTCAACTGGAAGAAGCTCTAGCGCCCGGGATCGCGTCGAGGGCCGGATAATCCGGCTCCTTTCATCACGAGGGGTACGCATGAGAGCCGTCGCATCCGCCATCGCCATGCTCCTGGCCGCCGGCACGGTGTTCGCCCAAGGGACACAGGGCCCGTACAAGGGCCCAATCTTCGATACCCACCTGCACTACAACCAGGAAGCCTGGGACGGCAACACCGGCCCCTTCCCGCCTTCCGAGGCGCTTGCGCGCATGCAGCGCAACGACGTCCGGGCGATCATCGCGAACTCGCGCCCCAACGCCGGCACGCAGACGCTGGCTGCCTCGCGCGAAACGCGCGCGGCGGGCGTGACGGTCGTGCCCTTCGTGCGGCTCTATCGCAACCGCGAGGACTACACCAACTGGTTCCGCGACGAGACCATCCACGAGATGGTGCAGACCGAACTCGCGCGCGGCACCGCCAGCGGCCCGTATCGAGGCCTCGGCGAATTCCATCTGTACGAGAGTGCGAACGCCAATGGACCGGTGGCGAAGAAGCTGATTGCGCTGGCGGAGCGCGAGAAGCTCGCGGTACTCGCGCATGTCGACGACGTGGCGGTCGACCTGCTGATGGCGAATGCACCCTCGAAGGGCCAGTCGCTTCGCCTCATCTGGGCCCACACGGGCATCGGCGGCACGCCGGTCGAGCGGGTGCAGGCGATGCTGGAGCGCTATCCGCTGCTGATGGGCGAGCTCTCGTACCGGCCGGGGCTGACCTGCGAGGGCGGCAGGCTCTGCCCCGAATGGCGCTCGCTGATCCTCAAGCATCCGGGCCGCTTCATGGTCGGCTCCGACACCTGGATCAACCAGCGCTGGAGCAGCTACGACGAAACGATGCGCGGCTACCGGGCCTGGCTGGGCGATCTGCCGGACGACGTGGCGCAGCGCATCGCCTGGGGCAACGCGGCCGGGCTGTTCGGCCTGCGCTGAACCCGCGAAGCCTCAGCCTGCCAGAGCCGCTGCAGCAATCCGCGTGGCCGATGCGACCACGTCGTTGCGGTTCCTGGCATCCTTCTGCGGGAAGGTCAGGTACACGGACAGCACGATGGGCGCACCGGTCGGCGGCCACAGCACGCCGACATCGTTGGTCGAGCCGTAGGAGCCCGCTCCGGTCTTGTCGCCCACCTTCCAGCCTGCGGGAACGCCCGCCAGGAAGCGCTCGGTGCTGGTGGTGTTGCCCAGCAGCCAGGTGCGCAGCTGGTCGCGCTGCCCGGCGCCGAGCGCATCGCCCAGCACGAGGCGCTGGATGCTGTCGCTCATGGCCGCCGGCGTCGTCGTGTCGCGGGGATCGCCGGGAATGCTGGTGTTGAGTTCGGGTTCGGTGCGGTCCAGCCTGAAGGCCTGGTCGCCGATGCCTCGCGCGAAGGCGGTGACGACGGACGGTCCGCCCAGCACCTTCAGCAGCAGGTTGGCGGCGGCGTTGTCGCTGTACTGGATGGTGGCGGCGCACATCCCGGCCACCGTCATGCCGGTGGCGACGTGCTTCTCGGTGATCGGCGAATGGTCGATCAGGTCGCCCTTGCCGTAGCTCACGTTCCTCGGCAGCAGGCTGGCGTCCTTCGCGCTGCGTTCGAGCACGGCGGCCGCCAGCATCAGCTTGAAGGTGCTGCACAGCGGAAAGCGCTCGTGCGCCCGATGCTGTATGCGCGCGCCGCTGCCGGTGTTGAAGCCGACCACGCCCAGGCGGCCACCCGCGGCGCTTTCGAGCGCGGCAAGCCGGGCCTCGGCGGAAGACTGCGATTCGGTGCCAGGCCACGCGGTGCACGCGCCGGCGAGCGGCAGCACCGAGGCACCGAGCAACAGGGTTCGGCGCTGGATGAGAGGGTTCATTTCGTTTTCTCTTTCTTTCTGCGAGTGGATGGAACGAAGCGAATGCTAGGAGTGCCCCTTGTGGCGATCCACCCTCCCGACGGTGTTTCTCGTCCCGGGTGTATCGGGTGTAACAACCCTGTTTTGCTAAACCGTTCGGTTGAGCATCGATCGGAATCGATCTATATTCAACCTCATGGTTGAACTAGAACTTGCAGACGACCGGCTCGACGCCGTCTTCCACGCCCTCGCCGACAGCACGCGGCGCACCATGCTGCAGCTGCTGTCGCACGGCGAGTGCAGCGTGGGGGAACTGGGCGCGCCCTTTCGCATGTCCTTCGCAGGAGCATCCAAGCACGTGAAAACGCTGGAGCGCGCGGGCCTCGTCTCGCGCACCGTGCAGGGCCGCGCACACGTCTGCCGGCTGGAGCCGTCCGCGCTGGCCATGGCCGATGCGTGGCTGAGCTACTACGAAGGCTTCTGGAGCAACCGTCTCGACGCGCTGGAGCAGGAACTACGGCGCGATGCGGCATCCCGCAGGAAGTGAGCCTCTTTCTTCCTTCCTTCATTCATCCATCCACCCAAGGAGAGACTGCAAATGACGATCAAGCACAGCCTGGGCACCCAGGTCGAGCCCGGCACCCTGCGCATGGAGCGCACCCTGCCCGCCCCCATCGAGCGCGTATGGGCCTATCTGGTCGATTCCGACAAACGCGCCGCCTGGCTGGCAGGCGGCGTGTTGCCGAAGCAGTCCGGCGAACTCTTCGAGCTGCGCTTCGAACACACGAAGCTCACCGGTGAAGTGGCGCCCGACCGCTTCGCCGAGTGCCGCGAGCCGATCCACCAGAAATCGCGGCTGCTGCGCATCGAGCCGCAGAAGCTGCTGACCATCAGCTGGGACGAAGGAAGCGCCGCGCCGTCGGAAGTCAGCTTCGAACTCACGCCGCAGGGCGACAGCACGCGGCTCGTGCTCACACACAGGCGCCTGGCCAGCCGCAAGGGGATGCTCAGCGTGGCGGGCGGCTGGCACGCGCATGTCGATGTGCTCATCGACGTGCTCGCGGGAAACAAGCCCCAGGGCTTCTGGACGAATCTCGCCGAGGTCGCGAAGGAATACGAGACGCAGATTCGCTGAGCCGCGACGTTCCTCCTTTTCATTTTTCTTTCTCGCGGGGCCTTCGGGCCCCGTTTCTTTTTCTGACTTCGAAGTTCGGAGAGCTTGTCAAACCGCTGTCACTCGGCAAACGCAATATTCGAGGCATTCAGAGCATTTGTGTGTTTTGTTGCAAATGCATTCTCTTGCACAAACACATGTGGAAACAAGCAAGCCCAGGGCTCGAGCCACGGGCCGGCATCTCAATACTTCGAGGGAAAACATGACCAGAGGAATGAACGCGCGTCGTGCGCGGGCGTGGGGAAGCGCTTGCGCACTGCTGCTTCTCGCGGCTTGCGGTGGCGGTGGAGGCGGCGGCACGGGCATCCCGCTCGTGGGCACGCCACCGGCCAGCGGCGGCGGCAGCAACACACCACCGCCGTCGGTCAACCAGGGCAAGAGCGGACCCAAGGCACTGGTCGTCGAGATCGACGGCCTCACTCATTCGGCGCTTCGCGATGCGATGGCGCAGAACAAGGTGCCGGCCCTGCAATCGCTGCGGGTCGCGCCGGCCTGGACCGGCGGCGCCAACGGCACGCCGAGCGAACAGCGCACCACCGACGGTCCCGGCTGGGCCACGCTCCTCACCGGCACCTGGGCCCAGCGCCACAACGTGCGCTGGGACACAACCGACCAGCGCATCGACATCAAGCTCGCGCCCTCCGTCTTCGCTCTCGCCAGGCAGAACAACAAGGCAGCCGGCTACAGGACGGCCTCCGTCACTGCCGGCTCGCTCTATCCGCTGCTGCTCGCGAACGAAGCGGGCACGGTGGACAGTGCCGTCGACTGTGCGGGCACCGACGCCTGCGTCACCGACCGCACCGCGCAATTCATCGACGCCGGCTACGACCTGCTGGTGGCGCAATACGGCGCGCCGGCCGCGGCCGCAGGCAACGGCCTGAAGAGCGACGCCTACCAGCGCTCCATCGCCGACACCGCCACCGGCGTAGGCAAGCTGCTTGCCCGCATCGCGCAGCGCACCACCAACGACCCGAAGGAAGACTGGCTGGTGATCCTCACCACCGGCCACGGCCTCGATGCCTTCGGCAGCGCCACCGGCCTGCAGGACAACAGCAGCAAGACCATCTTCATCGCGAGCAACAAGACGCTGGCGGCCCAGCCTGGCGTCGGCGCCGCCGCTGCGGCCGACGATACGCTGCTGGCGCTTGCGTCCGCCGCCGACATCGCCCCGACCGTGCTGCGTCACCTGGGCGCGCTGCCGGCGGCGACGGACTACCGCTTCGCCGGCCAGGCCCTGCAGGCCTCGACGTCGTTGCGCAGCCTGGCTGCCAGGACGGGCGCGGACAAGCGCAGCATCGAACTGTCGTGGACCCTGGCCGGCAACACGACCTCCGCGGTGCAGGTGCTGCGCGACGGCAAGGTGGTGGCCACGCTGCCGGCCGGCTCCACCGCCTACAACGATCCCATCGTCGCGGCGAGCGACGGGGTCTACGCCTTCCAGTACACGGTCGTCGCGGGCGAAGCCAGCGTGGCGCTTGCCGCGCAGATCTCGTATGTCGCGCCCGAAGCACCTGTGACGCTCGCTCCCACGCTGGCGAACGGACTGCTCAACTACTACCCGCTCGACGCGCTGCCCGGCGTGGACGCGAAGAACGCTTCCACGCTCGCGCCGTGGGCGTCCGACGCCAACGGCGGCTCGCTGGTCGACGACGGCTTCGCTGCGCCCTACAAGGCCAAGGCGCTGCGCATCGACAGTACGGTGAAGAACGCCAGCGGCATGGCCGGCTACCGCCTCGTGCAGAACAACGACGTCACCACCAACGCCGCGATCACGGCCTTCACCATCGGGTTCTGGATGCGCACCGATGCCACCTGCAGCCAGGGGGTGAGCAATGGCGGCACGGTGATCGGCAACAAGAACTACACCACCGGCGGCAACGCGGGCCTGGCCATCGGCCTGTTCGGCAGCTGCGAGATCCGCTTCAACGTGGGCACGGGCAGCGCGCGCGCCGACAGCAACGGCTACAGCTTGAGCGCGGGCCAGTGGGCCTACGTGGCGGTGGTCATCGACAAGGCGGCACTCACCATGCGCGGCTACGTGATGGACCCGGTCAGGGGCACGCAGACCAACAGCACCGCCATCACCACCGCGCTGGTCGACAAGCTCGGCGGCCTGGGCAACGGCCTGGGCCTCAACGAGGACGGCACCGGCCTGTACTACCAGCGCGAAAGCAGCTCGCCGCGCGGCGCCATGGACTTCAACGACTTCGCGATCTGGAACCGCGCGCTCACGAGCGCCGAGCTCAACAGCATCTTCAAGTCGGGGCAGCCCCTGTCGACGCTGCCCTGACCCCGATCACCTTCAGCCCCAAGACAACGACGCCTTCAGAGGACTCCAACCATGCAACTTCACCCACGTCTCCTCGTGCGCCTCGCACCCGCGCTCATCCTGGCCTGCGTCCTGTCCGCCTGCGGCGGCAGCGGCGGAGGGGGTGGCGGCTTCGTCGGCACGCCGACGACGCCCACCACGCCGACGACACCCACGCAACCCGATACCGGCGCCGCTCCCGTGAAGAGCTGCGCCCCCTGAGCTCCACATCAAGCCCTACGCCATACCCCAACAAGAGAAGAACAGATCCATGACGAATTCGCGTCGCAAGTTCCTCACCGGCACCGCCACCACCGGCGCCGCCGCCCTCGCGCTCTCGGCCTTTCCGCCCAGCATCCGCCGCGCGCTCGCCATTCCGGCCAACAACGCCACGGGCACCATCAAGGACGTCGAGCACATCGTCGTGCTGATGCAGGAGAACCGCTCCTTCGACCAGTACTTCGGCACCCTGATGGGCGTGCGCGGCTTCGGCGACCGTTTCACCATTCCGCTGCCCAAGGGCATGAATGTGTGGCAGCAAAGCGATGCCAACGGCAAGGTCATCCTGCCTTACCACCTCGACAGCCGCAAAGGCAACGCACAGCGCGTGAGCGGCACGCCGCACTCGTGGAGCGACGGCCAGAACGCCTGGGACGGCGGCCGCGCCTACCAGTGGCCGCGCTACAAGAACAACGCGTCGATGGGCTACTTCAAGGAAGCCGAAGTCACCTTCCAGTTCGCGCTGGCCAATGCCTTCACGCTGTGCGATGGCTATCACTGCAGCATGCACACCGGCACCAACTCGAACCGCATGTTCCACTGGACCGGCACCAACGGCCCGTCGGGCGAAACCGCCGCCGGCCCCGCGGGCGTAGCCTCGGTCGTCAACGAATGGGACGACATCGGTGCCTCGACCAGCGGCTACGAGTGGAAGACCTATCCCGAGCGGCTGCAGGAGGCCAAGGTCAGCTGGTTCATCTACCAGAACATGCCCGACAACTTCACCGACAACCCGCTGGCCGGTTTCAAACAGTACCGCAAGGCCAACGAGGCCTCGGGCAAACCGTGAGCAACGACACGACGTCGCCCGCCTACGATCCGGCCAGCGACGATGCGGGCAACCCGCTCTACAAGGGCATCGCCAACACCATGCCCGACGGCGGCTTCCTCGAACAGTTCCGCCAGGACATCAAGAACGGCAAGCTGCCGCAGGTGTCGTGGATCATCGCGCCGGCCACCTACTCCGAGCACCCCGGACCGTCGAGCCCCGTGCAGGGCGGCTGGTACATCCAGCAGGCGCTGGACGCGCTCACCGCCGTGCCCGAGGTGTGGAGCAAGACCGTGCTGCTCATCAACTTCGACGAGAACGACGGCTACTTCGACCACTATCCCTCACCCGCGGCACCCTCGCTCAACCCTGACGGCACGATGGCCGGCAAGACCACGCTGCCGGAGTCGGACCTTGCCGTGGAGCGCTTCACGCACCCGAAGCCGCCGGGCACCAGCAGCCAGCCCGCACCCGACGGACGCGTGTACGGCCCCGGCGTGCGCGTGCCGATGTACGTCATCTCACCCTGGAGCCGCGGCGGCTGGGTCAACTCGCAGGCCTTCGACCACACCTCGGTGCTGCGCTTCATCGAGGCGCGCTTCGGTGTGAAGGAAACGAACATCTCGCCGTTCCGCCGCGCGGTGTGCGGCGACCTCACGAGCGCGTTCAACTTCGCAACGCCCAACAGCGAAGCACTGCCCACGCTGGCGGGGCGCACCACCAAGGACGCTGCCGACAAACTGCGTGCCGACCAGCAGGCGCTGGCACAGGTGGCGCTGCCGCTCGACCCGCAACTGCCCCGCCAGGCCACCGGCTCGCGCCCCTCGCGCGCCCTGCCCTACGAACTGCACGTGAGCGGACGCAGCGACGCCGTCAAGGGCCAGATGCGGCTGATCTTCAAGAACAGCGGCAAGGCCGCCGCCGTGTTCCATGTCTATGACAAGCTCAACCTCGACCGCCTGCCGCGCCGCTACATGGTCGAGCCCGGCAAGCAGCTCGACGACACCTGGAACCCGGGCGCCGACAACAGCGGGTTCTACGACCTCTGGGTGCTTGGCCCCAACGGATTCCATCGCCACTTCAAGGGCGACTTGAACCGGCTGCGCGCAGGCGGCGCGCCCGACCCCGAGGTGCGCGTGTGCTACGACATCACCAACGGCAACGTCTCGGTGGAAATGCTCAACGGCGCGAACGGCACGGCCAGGTTCACGGTGCGCGCCAAGGCCTACCGCGATGACGGCCCGTGGACCGCAACGGTCGCGGGCGGTGCCAAGGCCGAGCAGGCCTGGGTGCTGGCGAGCAGCGGCCAGTGGTACGACTTCGCGGTCACCTGCGACTCCGACCCGGCCTTCTACCGTCGCTTCGCCGGCCGCGTCGAAACGGGCAGGCACTCGGTGAGCGACCCGGCCATGGGCCTGGCCGATCTCTGACCACGGCATCGATGCGTGATCACGCGATCGTGTGATCGCGAAGTCGCCTGATCACGCCCGCGCCGGACATTCGGCGCGGGCACAATGGCGCGGCTTTCGCGCCTGTTCCGGGGCGGCCGTCTCGCAACGCCGCCTTTTTCATTTCTTCCCATAAGCCGCGTTTCCATGCTCCAAGAAGAACGATTCCTGCGTATCCGCAGCCTGCTGGCCACCTTCTCGCGGCTGAGCGTGGAGCGCATCGTGCAGGACCTTGCCGTGTCGCGCGAAACGGTTCGGCGCGATCTGGTCGAGCTCGAGGGGCTGGGCGAGCTGCGGCGCGTGCACGGTGGCGCGGTCGCGGTCAAGGCGGAGCCCGAGCCGCCGCTCGCCGTACGGCTGGTGGCGCGGCAGCGCGAGAAGCGCGCCATCGCCAAGGCCGCCGTGGCCCTGCTGCAACCCGGCCAGACCATCTTCATGGACGCGGGCAGCACCATGTCGATCTGCGCGGAGGAAATCGCCACGCTCAGCGGCATGACGGTCATCACCAATTCGCTGAGCATCGCGCTCAAGCTCGCTGGCGCGGGCGAAGGCCGGCTCACCGGCAACCAGACCATCCTGCTGGGCGGCCAGATCGACGTGAAGGGGCAGGCCACCTTCGGCGACACCACGCTGGAGGCCATTCACCGCTACCGCGCCGACATCGCGCTGCTGTCGCCCGTGGGCCTGCACGCGAAGCACGGCGCCATGAGCTTCGAGCACCACGAGGCCACCGTGGCGCGAGCCATGGCCGAGCAGTCGCAGCAGCTCGTGCTGCTGGCCGATCACGCCAAGATCGGCCAGGCCAGCCGCGTGACCTATGCGCGGACGGCGGACATCGACGTGGTCGTCACCGACGCCAAGGCACGCGAACTGCCGGGACTGCCCGGGCTGCGCAAGGCCTGCGAGCGCGTGATCCTGGCCTGACGCCGGCTCGGCGGTGCAGCCGCCTCTTGCCGCTCCCAAGTCACGAAGACGTGGCGGCCGGTGCGCGGGTGCGCGGTATCTGCTCGACCAACACTGAACGGGCACGAGGGCTATGCTCGCCGCCAAATGCCGCCACGCACCGACCTCTTCTCCTTCCCGCGCCGGACGATGGCCGTTCTCGGGGCACTGTGGCTCGGCGCCGTGCCAGCGCTGGCGCTCGCCGCGCCGGACTGCCTCGACACCGCCACACGGATCCCGCCGCCCTCGCGCGCGCTCGCCATGGCCACCTTCGCCATGCAGGAGCACGAGGCCCTCGGCGGCCAGGCGATGGATGCCGAAGGCCGCATGACCGAGGCCGGCGACTCCGAAGCGGAGGACACGCGCCGCACCGTGCCTGGTCTTGCACCCTGGCAGCGTGTGCTGGGCTACTGGAAGGCAGTCGATCCGCGCCTGCCCTCGCAGGTGCGCTTCGGCGCCCTGCGCCCGGCCGACCGCCATCTGCTGATGCAGGCGCTGAACGAGGCGACGGCCGGGCGCCTTCAGGGCATGGGCGTGGGCCCCGACGAGGGGCTGGATTCAGCGGAGCTGCGCGCCGCGCAGGCCGCGTTGGCAAGGGTCGCGGTGATCGACACGCCCTGGTCGGCAGCCTTCATCAGCTGGCTGGCGCGTCAGGCAGGGCTCACGGACGAGGAATTCGTGTTCTCCGAAGCGCATGCCGACTACGCGGGAGCCGCGTGGCAGGCCGGCATCGATGAAGCTTCGGGCCGCGGTACGCGTCATGCGCTGCGGGCCTGCGACCTCAGGCGCACGCCGCCGCGCGTCGGAGACCTGGTCTGCCAGGCGCGTGGAACCGGCGCCGGGCTGGACACCTTCGACAAGATCGGCGAAGTGCTGGCCGCGCGGGACACCGGCGGCGAGCCGCTGCCCATGCATTGCGACGTGGTGGTGGCGGTGGATGCCACGGGCTTCGACACCGTGGGCGGCAACGTGCTGCAGTCGGTCACGCGGCGCCGGCTCGATTTCGCGCCGGGCACGCGCCGGCTGGACCCGAGCTACCTGCCCGAAGGGTGCGTACCGGGCACGGCGGGCGTGCCCGGGTGCATCGACCGCCACATGAGCCGGCAGCCCTGGTCGCTGCTGCTGCAGTGGCGCTGAAGAGGCCGGCGGCGGTTACTTGTAGTACGCCTCGACGGTGCCCTTGAGCTTGATCAGCAGCGGCTTGCCCTTGCGGTCGAGCGTCTTGCCGGCGGGCACCTTGATCCAGCCTTCGCTGATGCAGTATTCCTCGACGTCGAGGCGGTCCTTGCCGTTGAAGCGGATGCCGATGTCGTGCTCGAAGGCGGCCGCCACGTGGTGCGGGCTGCGCGGGTCGATGGAAAGATGGTCGGGAAGAGGTGGGCGGGAGGTGGCTTCTGTCATGGCGCGTGATGATAGGGGCTCCCGGATCGGGTTCCCCTTTTGGCGCCTACCGGCGCTTGCGGGTCCGTCGGGCCGGCGGCTTGGGGCCGAAGCCCAGCGCGGCGCGTGCCAGCGCGTCGGCCTCGCCGTTGCGATGGCGCGGAATCCATTGCAGGCGCACGTCGTCGAAGCTGCCGAGCAGCACGCGGGCCTCGTCGAACAGGGCGGCCAGCCGGACGATGGGCGCCACCGGCTCCGGGCCTGCCGCGCCGAGTTGCTCGACCAGGATGCTGTTGTCGCTGTAGGCCCGCACAGCGGTGGCGCCGCGCTCGCGCAGGTCACGCAGCGCGAGGGTCAGCGCCAGCAGCTCGGCTTCGTTGTTGCAGCCCGTGGTGTGCGTGGCCTGCGACAGCGTGTGGCGGCTGCCGTCGGGCGCGGTGATGACTGCGCCGATGCCCATGCGGCCCGGATTGGGCATGGCGCTGCCGTCGCAATAGATGGTCCACGGCAGGTTGCC
Source organism: Variovorax sp. V15 (assembly GCF_041154425.1). Classification (NCBI taxonomy): domain Bacteria; kingdom Pseudomonadati; phylum Pseudomonadota; class Betaproteobacteria; order Burkholderiales; family Comamonadaceae; genus Variovorax; species Variovorax sp. V15. Next base: position 2,569,785 of record NZ_AP028659.1, on the reverse strand, counting down.
GCAACCCTGTTCTTCTCCCACGCTCATCCGGACTTCAGCAGTTGCTGCGCTTGATGCCCGCTAGGTTCTGGCAGGGCCGCTGGCCCGGCGGCGGACCGGAGTCGTGCGCATGCGGCGGCCGCGGCCTGCGGATGGGACGCACGCCGTCGTAGTACGGATCGGGGCTCAGGATCACCACGCCCGGTGGCTCGGCCGCGGCCTGCGGCTGGCTCTCGGCCGGGTAGCGCGGAATGATGGCCGGGCCCGGGGGCGGATTGCTGGCCACCTGGCTAGGCGGCACGACCGGCGGCGCCGACGAGGTCTGCGGCGGCGTGTAGTCGCGGCGTGCCGGGTCGGGCGGCGGCGATTCGAGGATGGGCACCTGCCGCGACTGCTTGCTGCCCGGCGGGCAAGCGACATTGGTGTACGAGATGGCTCCGCTGGCATCGGTGCAGCGCACCACCTCGGCCGCATGCGCGCCGAGCGCCGCAGCGGAGATCGCGAGGAAGGCAGCCAGTGCGCGCATCGATGTGTTTCCGGCAGGGTTCTTCGGTCAGGTCAGGTACCGGGAACGGCTCCCGATGGCGCCCACTTTAGCCGTTGCGTGCCGGTTGCGCACCTGCGGCATGATCGCGGGATGGACATTCCCCGACCGCATCCCCTCGTCATCGTCAAACTGGGAAGTACTTTCGAAGCCCTGCGCGCGCGGCAGGGCGGCGACTTCGAACACTGGATCGCCGACGGGCTCGGCGCGCACGCGCTGCCCCTGCTGGTGATCGATCCGCGACGCGGCGACGCCCTGCCCGACCCGGCCGGGGTTTCGGGCGTGGTGGTGACCGGCTCTCATGCGATGGTGTCGCACCGCGAGCCCTGGAGCGAGGCCACGGCCGCGTGGCTCGCGAAGCTGGTCGCGCGCGATACGCCCGTGCTGGGCATCTGCTACGGCCACCAGCTGCTGGCGCACGCACTGGGCGGCGAGGCCGGCGATCATCCGCAGGGCGCGGAAGTCGGCACGGTGACAGTCACGCTCGGCGAGGCCGCCGCCACCGATCCGCTGCTGCAGGGCCTGCCCGCGCAGTTCCCGGCACATGCGGTGCACTGGCAGAGCGCGCTGCGCCTGCCCGAAGGCGCGGTGCTGCTGGCCGGCAACGAGCACGAGCCGGTGCACGCCTTCCGCGCGGGCAGGAACGCCTGGGGCGTGCAGTTCCATCCGGAGTTCGACGCGGACGCCATGCGCGGCTACATCGAGATGCTGGCCGGCGAGCTGGCCTCGATGGGCGCCGATGCGGCCGCGATGCGCGAGCGCGTGGTCGACACCGGCGCGGCCGCCAGCCTGCTCGGGCGTTTCGCGCGGATCGTCGAGGCGCACCAAGGCGCCTGAGCGCCCATCCCATCCCACCCCACCCACCCATCCCACCCGGCCTGTCCGACGGCGGCTTTCGCGCGTCGGACCGCGACTACAGGCTACGCTCGCCGCTTCGGTTAAGGTGCGGTCCATCGGCCGCCCGCCGGTTCCTTTTTCTTCCCCTTCATGACCACCCCCTCCCCTGTGCCGGCCCGCAAGCATTTCTCGATGATCCGGGAGTTCCACCTCGCCGACGTGTTCACGCTCGGCAACGCGGCGTGCGGCGTGGGCGCGGTCTTCCTGGCGATGGCCTTCATGGCGAGCCATTCGCTCGCGCAGTTCATGTGGGCCGCCGCGCTCGCGCCCACGGCCTTCGTGTTCGACGTGCTCGACGGCCGCATCGCGCGCTGGCGGCAGACACAGTCGGCCCTCGGGCGCGAACTCGACTCGCTGGCCGATGTGATCTCCTTCGGCGTGGCGCCCGCCGCACTTGGCTTCGCGGCCGGGCTGAACGGCGGCTGGGACTGCGCCATCCTGGTCTATTTCGTCTGCTGCGGCGTGAGCCGGCTCGCGCGCTTCAACGTGACGGCCGAGGCGCTCTCGGCAGGCTCGGACAAGGTGAAGTATTTCGAGGGCACGCCCATCCCGACCAGCGTGGTGCTGGTGGGCGTGCTGGCGTACGCCGCGTGGCAGGGCCGCATCGGCGCCGACGTGTGGGGCGGCGCCTGGGTCTTGGGGCCCTGGCAGCTGCATCCGCTGGCGCTGCTGTTCGCGCTCTCGGGCACGCTCATGATCAGCAAGACGCTGCGCATCCCGAAGTTCTGACCCATCGCCGATCAAGGCCACAGGAGACACGCCCATGACCAAGCTGTATTTCGACCCGCACAGCCGAGCCCAGGTCGCGAAATGGATGCTCGACGAAGCCGGCGTCGACTACGAGATCGTGCCCACCCTCATCAGGGAGAAGGCGCACAAGACGCCCGAGTTCCTGAAGATCAACCCGGCGGGCAAGCTGCCCGCGCTGGTCGACGGCCGCACGCGCATCTTCGAGAACGCGGCCATCTGCATGTACGTGGCGGAGAAGTTTCCCGGCAAGCGGCTGGCGCCGCCCGTGGGTTCGCCCGAGCGTGGCCGCTACCTGTCGCTGATGGTCTATTCGACCTCGCAGCTCGAGCCCGCGATGGGCGACGCCATCATGAAGATCCGCAGCAACAACAGCGCGCGCGGCTGGACCAATTTCGAGGCTGCCAAGGACGCGGTCGAACGCGAACTTGGCGACGGCCCCTACCTCTTCGGGGCGCAGTTCACGGCCGCCGACGTGATGATCGGCTCGATGTTCATCTGGCACCGCGCATTCGGCGGCCGCTCGAACCGCCCGAAGATCGATGCGTACATCCACCGGCTGCAGGCCCGCCCCAAGGGCATGAAGTTCGGCTGAACACGGCGCGGCGTGCCGCGCTGGTGACAACGCGCGGCGAAGGCACGCTCTTTAATCGGCTTGCTTGTTCCCCTCCAAGAAAGAAGAGAGACGCCCGCATGACATCCAAGAACGCCACGCCCTCCCGGTTTCCGCTCACGGCCCTTTCGCTGGGCCTTGCCGCCCTGCTCGCCGCCTGCGCGAGCGCGCCGCCGCCCGGCGGGCGAAGCGTGACCATCGAGCGCACCACCTTCGGCATCGCGCACATCACGGCGCCGGACTACGAGGGCCTGGCGTACGGCAGCGCCTATGCGCATGCGCAGGACAACGTGTGCCAGACGGCCGAGCACCTGCTCACGCTGCGCGGCGAGCGCTCGCAGTTCCTCGGCGCGCAGAACACCGGCGAGCTGGGCCTGGGCCGCGCGCCGAACGCGCAGATCGACCTGTTCATCCGCTATCACATGGACGACGCGGCGCTGGCACGCGCGGGCGCCACCACCAGCCCCGAAGTGCAGGCCGCGCTGCGCGGCTACGTGGCCGGCTACAACCGCTACCTGCAGGACGTGGGGCCGAATGGCTTGCCCGAAGCCTGCCGCGGCAAGCCCTGGGTGAGGCCGATGACCGCCTCCGACCTGGCGCGCGCCACCGAGATGTCGATGATCCAGGGCGGCCTGGGCGCGCTGGCCGGCGCCGTGCTGGCCGCCGTGCCGCCCGCGCCCGGCGCGAAGACCGGCGCCGCGCCCGTCGAACTGAAGGAAGCCGTCGCCGAGATCGGCCGCCACAGCTTCAACGCCAACCCCGAGGGCGGCGAGCTCGGCTCCAACGGCTGGGCCTTCGGCCGCAACGCCACGCCGGACGGCCGGGGCCTGCTGCTGGGCAACCCCCACTTCCCGTGGAACGGCACCAACCGCTTCTGGGAAATGCACCTGACCATTCCCGGCAAGCTCGACGTGATGGGCGCCACCGGCGGGCTGAGCCCCGTGGTGGCGATCGGCTTCAACAAGGACGTGGCCTGGACCCACACCGTCTCGACCGGCAAGCGCTTCACCCTGTACGAGTTGAAGCTCGATCCCGCCGACCCGACCGTGTACCTGGTCGACGGCCAGCCGCGGAAGATGCTCGCGCGCACCGTGACGCTGCCGGCCGCGGCAGCGGGGGGCAACGCGCCTGCGGTGCAGCACACCTTCTATTCGACCGAGTGGGGCCCGGTGATCTCTCTGCCGCGCGCCGGCCTCGGCTGGACCGCGCAGAGGGCGTATGCCATCCGCGACGCCAACACGCTCAACGTGCGCTCCGCCGAGGCCTGGATGAAGATGGCGCAGGCCCGCAACGTGGCCGAACTGCGTGCCGCCATGGGCAACCAGGGCATGCCATGGATCAACACCATCGCGACGGACCGTGACGGCAACGCGATGTATGCCGATCTTTCGGTGGTGCCCGACGTGTCGGCCGACATGCTGAAGAGCTGCGCGCCCTCGCCCGCCGCCGCGGCGCTGCTGAACGCGGCCGGGCTGGCGGTGCTCGACGGCTCGCGCGCCGCCTGCGCATGGAATCGCGACAGCACGGCCGCCTCGCCCGGCATCATCGCGCCGGCGCGCATGCCGGTGCTCGTCACGCCGGACTACGTGCAGAACAGCAACGACAGCTTCTGGCTCAGCAACCCCGACATCGCGCCGATGGCGGGCATTTCGCCGCTGGTGGGCCCCGTCGGCGTGCCGCAGCGGCTGCGCACGCGCAGCGGCATCATGGAAATCCGCGGCCGGCTGGCGGGCACCGACGGCCTGCCCGGCAACCGCATGGGCGCGGCCGAGCTGCGCAGCGTGATCTTCCGCGACCGCAACCTCGCCGGCATGCTGGTGATGGACGACCTGCAGGCCGCCTGCCGCGCCGCCGGCGGCTCGCTCGGCACCGACCAGGCGCTGGGCTGCCGCGTGCTCTCGGCCTGGGACCGCACCAGCAATGCCGACTCGAAGGGCGCGCCGCTCTTTCGCGAGTTCTGGCGCAAGGCCAAGGACATCCCGAAGGTCTGGCGCGTGCCCTTCGACCCCGCGCAGCCGGTGGCGACGCCGGGGGGGCTCGACATGGCCACGCCGGCCACGCGCGAGGCCGTGTTCAAGGCGCTGGGCGACGCGGTCGGCATCCTGCGCACCGCCGGCTTCGCGGCCGACGTGCCGCTGGGCGTGCCGCAGTCGCGCCTGGTGCGCGGCCAGAAGATCGCGCTGCACGGCGGCGACGAGTTCGAGGGCGTGCTCAACAAGCTGGAGTCGCAGGGCCAGTCGCTGATCGACCCGAAGGGCTACAACATCAACTACGGCAGCAGCTACATGCAGGTCGTGAGCTTCGACGCCAACGGCCCCGTCGCCCAGGGCCTGCTGACCTACGGCCAGAGCAGCGACCCCGCCTCGCCGCGCGCCTACGACCAGCTGCCGCTGTTCGCCGCCAAGCAGTGGCACCCGCTGCCCTTCCATCGCGCCGACGTGCAGGCGCAGCGGGTGGGCGCGCCGCTGCAGCTCGCGTACTGATCGACAACGCTTCCTCTCATCCATGTCATTGCAGACCGCTCCCACCCACACCAGGCCCAGCGGGCTCGACCAGCTGATCCGCATCGCGGCGGACCAGCCGCTCTCGCCCGACTGCGACCATTTCTATTTCCTGCGCCACGGGCAGACCGGCCGCAACGCGCTGCGCATCTTCCAGGCGGTGGACGAGCCGCTGAGCGAACTCGGCCTGCAGCAGGCCGCGCGCGCCGCCACGCTGCTGGCGGGCGAGCCGATCCGCACGGTGGTTTGCAGCGACGCGCGGCGCGCGAACGACACGGCCTATGCAGTAGCCACCGCGCTCAAGCTGGTGCCGGCCGCGCAGGCCACGCTGCGCGAGCGCAACTTCGGCGCGCTCATCGGCACCTCGTCCGCCAACATCGACTGGGCCTGCGAGCCCGAGGGCGGCGAGACGCTCTCGCAGTTCGTCTCGCGCACGCGAGAGGCCATCGACACCGCCCTGCGGCTGCCCGCCCCGGTGCTGGTGGTCGCGCACGGCGGAACGCTCTACGCACTGGCCGCCCTGCTGGGCGTGCCGGTCGACCTCGGCCTGCTCGGCAACGCCCAGCCCTTGCGTTTCGAGCGCCGCGGCCCCACATGGGCCGTGACGCCGCTGCTGCGGCACGCCGACGGCGACGCGGCCCTGGCCTAGCTGCCGGGGACATTCCCCACCCTCGATGCCGTCCACCCAACGAAGCACCACGCACCATGGAATTCAAGGACTACTACAGCGCACTGGGCATCGACCGTACCGCGTCCGACGACGAGGTGCGCAAGGCCTACCGCAAGCTCGCCCGCAAGTACCACCCCGACGTCAGCACCGAGGCCGATGCCGAGCAGCGCATGCGCGACATCAACGAGGCCAAGGACGTACTGGGCGACAAGGAAAAGCGCGCCGCCTATGACGCGCTGGCCGACCGCGTCGCGCGCGGCGGCAGCCCCGAGGGCGACTTCCGTCCGCCGCCGGGCTGGGACGAAGGTTTCGAGTTCCATCGAGGCCCGCGCCAGGGCCCGGCCGACCATGCCGACTTCAGCGACTTCTTCTCGTCGCTCTTCGGCGAGGCCGAGCGCCGCGGCGCCGCGCGGCAGAACTTCCGCGCGCGCGGCGAAGACCACCATGCGGCCATCGAGATCACGCTGGAAGACGCGCTCAGCGGCGCCGAACGCGAGATCACGCTGCGCGCGCAGACCATCGACGCGCAGGGCCATCCGCAGTGGACCAATCGCACGCTGAGCGTGAAGATTCCCCCGGGCGTGCATCCGGGCCAGTTCATCCGCCTTGCCGGCCAGGGCATGCCCGGCCACGGCGGCGAGCCCGCGGGCGACCTGTACCTCGAAGTGCGCATCGCGCCGCACAAGCTCTACCGCGTGGAAGAGCGCGACCTGTACATGACGCTGCCCGTCACGCCCACCGAGGCCGCGCTGGGCGCACAGGTGCAGGTGCCGACGCCGACCGGCGGCGTGGTCGAGGTGACCGTGCCGCGCAACGCGCGCAGCGGCCTGAAGCTGCGCCTGAAGGGCCGCGGGCTCGCGGGCAAGACGCCGGGCGACCTGTACCTTCTGCTCGACATCGCGCTGCCGCCCGTTGACGGCGACGAGGCCCGCAAGGCCTACGAGCAACTGGCGCAGGCCACCTCTTCCTTCCACCCACGCCAGCATCTGGGAGTCTGAGCATGGTGAATTTCACTCTCACGAGCACCACCGCCATCAGTGCCTCGCAGCCGCTCGCCGCGAGCGAACTGGCGCATGCCGTCGGCGCGGATACCGCCTGGATCGTGCAGCTGGTCGAAGTCGGCATCCTGCGCATCGAAACCGCCGAGGCGCCGCCAGAGCGCTGGGAGTTCTCGAGCACCGACCTGCAATGCGCGCTCGAGGCACGCAGGCTGGAGCGCGACTTCGGCGTGAATCTCGACGCAGCGGCGCTGATCCTCGACCTGCAGCACGAGGTGCGGAGGCTCAAGGCAGCGCTGCACGCGCACGGCCTCCGATAGGAGCCCGTGGGCGAGCGCATCGCCCCTCCTACCCTCAGGGGAAAGCGGCCGTCCCTTGACCTTGACACCATGCGAAGCCGAAGACTGCGGGCCTCTCAACAGGAAGGAGCTCGCATGAACCCTCGCACCCCTGGCACGCCACAGCCCGCACCGGCAACGAGGCAGTCCGGCCGCCGATTCGGAATGGAAGAGGCCATGGCCCGCGCCGGCGTCTCCGAGCGGCTGCTGCGCCAGTGCGAAGCCCGCGGCCTCATTCAGGGCACCGTCGGCCGCGGATTCACCCGCGAGCACGTCGACGTGCTGCGCTTCGTGCGCAGGGCGCACGCGCTGGGCTTCGGCATGAGCGACATCGCAAGGCTGCTCGCGCTCAGGCAGGACGAGCACCGCATGAGCGCCGAGGTGAAACTCATCGCGCTGACGCGCACCGAGGAACTCGAATCGCAGATCGAGGAACTGCAGGCCACGAAGCGCGTGCTGGAGCGCCTCGCCGGCCTGTGCCTGGGCAATCATCAACCCGCCTGTCCCATCCTCGACGAACTGCTGGAGCTCAGGGGCTTCGCCTCCCAGCCGGTTGGCGCTACTGCATCTGCTTCAGATTGCCGATGCGCACCAGCATCTCGGTGAACATCTGCAGGTCGGCGTCGAGGTCGGGCACTTCCTTGTACTCCTTGGCGTTGTGCGCCGTGTACTTCTTGCCAGGCATCGCGGGGCCGAAGTTGATGGCGTTGGGCATCAGCTTCGCGGTGGTGCTGCCGGCCGTGGGCACGGGCCTGGCCTCGAGGCCGGTGGTGTCGCCATAGATGTTCAGCAGCGTGGACAGCCATGCGCCCTTCGGGTCTCGCGCCATCCAGTTGCCTTGCTCGTAGGTGACTTCGAGCTTCACGTTGTTCGCGTTGGCCCACGCATCGATCTTCTGCGTGACTTGCGCCTTGAGTTCTTCGGGCGTACGGCCGCGAGGCATGCGCGCATTGACCGTGACTTCGAGCCTGCCATCGCTGCCCATGCGCACGAGGTTGGGCGAGAAGGTCAGCGGCCCCATGAAGTCGTCGGCATAGCCCAGGCCCATCTTCTCGCCGAGGTAGCCGGTGCCGTAGAGCGCGTCGATGTACTTCACGGCTTTCAGGTAGTGATTGGGCGCGAGCGGCACGCCGGATTCCTGCAGGAACAGCGCGAGGCGAGGCAGCGGGTTCACGCCCTCCTCGGGCCGCGAGCCATGGGCGGAAACGCCCGTCACCTTCAGCTCGATGCCGTCGGCGCCGCGCGCGATGTCGATGGAGAACTTGCCGCCCTGCCCTTCGTACTTCTGCAGGAAGGCCGGCTTCGCGGCCTCGAGTTTCGCGAGCGCAGCGGCCTGGTCGCCGCCCTTGAGCACGGCCGTCGCCGTCTGCGAGATCGCGTTGGCCGATGCGGCGGCGCTCATGGCTGTGATCGCCGTCGATGCGCCATCGGCAGTTTCCGCCGGGAAAAACACCTTCAGCGCGCCCGAGCCCTTCTCGGCCACCACCGCCGGGTACTTGCTGTCGAGCACGATGTTGTAGGCCGGCAGCTGCGTCTTGGTGCGGTAGTACTGCATCGCGTCGCCGCCGGTTTCCTCGGTGGTCTCGATCATCAGGCGGATGCTGCGCTTGATGGGCAGGCCGCTTTCCTTCACCGTCTTCATCGCATAGAGCACCGCCGCGATGGAGCCCTTGTCGTCGATGGTGCCCCGGCCGTAGAGGAAGTCGCCCACGCGCGTCATCTTGAACGGATCGAGCCGCGTGCCGTCGTCGAGCACCCATTCGGACAGCACAGCCGGCACCACGTCGGAGTGAGTGAGGATGCCGAACTCTTCGGAGCCCGTGCCCTTGAGGCTGACTTCGAAGATGCGGTTGTTGACGTTGCGGTAGGCCAGGCCGAAATCGCCCGCCATCTTCTGCACGAGCTGGCCGAACTCGATGATCGGCGCACTTTCGTGGGGCGGAACCTGCACGTTGCGCACCGTCGGGATCGCCACCATGGTGCCGATGCTCGCGATCACGGCCTGCTGGTTCTTCAGGCGGTTGTAGAGGCCGAGCAGGCGCGCGATGTTGACGAGGTCGTCGCCGGCCAGCGGCGCCTTTTTGCGGTAGGCGGCCCCTCCCGGCTTGAGTTCCGGGTTGGTCTTCTCGGCCTGCGCCAGGAACGCGTTGAAGTCGGCGGGCGGCTTGCCAGCCTGCCAGGCGGCGGCGAGCTGATCGAGCTGGGGCTTCCTGATCGTTTCCGCATGCGCCAGAGAGCCGAGCGCGAGCGCAAGGCCCAGCGAAAGCGCCGACAATGAAAATCGAGATTGCTGCATCAGGGTCTCCCCCTCATTCTGAAAACATCCCGCGACGATAGCCGAGCGAAGAATCGAAAGAACAATGAGCAACAGCACCGACAAGATCCGCTGCGCCTGGGCCCAGACCGACCCGCTGCTGATGGCCTATCACGACGCCGAATGGGGCGTGCCCGAGCGAGACAGCCGCGCGCTGTGGGAAAAGCTCATGCTCGACGGCTTCCAGGCCGGACTCTCGTGGCTCACCATCCTGCGAAAGCGCGATGCCTTCCGCAAGGCCTTCAAGGGCTTCGTCCCCGAGAAGATCGTCAAATTCACCGAGGCCGACGTCGAGCGGCTGCTGCAGGATCCGGGCATCGTGCGCTCTCGCTCGAAGATCGAGGCCACCATCGGCAACGCGCGCGCCTACCTCGCGATGCAGGCCAAGGGCGAGGACTTCTCGGAATTCATCTGGGGCATGGCAGGCGGCAAGCCCGTCGTGAACCGCACGGGCAGCGTGCCGGTGAAGACGCCGCTGTCCGAAGACATCTCGGCTGCGCTGAAGAAGCGCGGCTTCAAGTTCGTGGGGCCGGTGATCGTCTATGCGTGGATGCAGGCCACGGGCATCGTGGACGACCATGCGCACGATTGCCACCGGCATGGGACGAAGCACGGACGCGGCAGGGCCCAATGAAAAAACCGGACGCTGCTTTCGCAGGTCCGGTTTCTCCTGATGTGTGACTTGTGATTCGATGAAGCGGCTTGCGCCGCTTTCGAATTACAGGCCGGCTTGGCGCGTGAAGGTCAGGCCCTTGGCTTGCGCGGGGATCACGCTGCCGGCGAAGGTTTCGGGACGCAGGTTCTGGCCCGGAGCGTGTGCGGCGGCGACGGCCTGGCTACGGACGGCGGCGCGGTCCACCGAAGCGGTCAGAGCGGGCGTTGCGGTCGAAGCGGCGCCTTCGCTGTCGTTGTAGGCGTTGCCGGCACGGGCGGCTGCCACGGCCTGGGGCGCCACGTCGGCGCGGCTGTAGCCGGAAGTCAGGGGCTGGACGCCTTCGTAGGTTTCTGCGTGGGCGCCAGCGGCGGCGAGCAGGGACAGAGCGGCGGCGGCGAGGATGTTCGAGGTCTTCATTTCAATTCCTTCTTCATTGGGCTTTTCGGTGCCGCAAGTGTGCACCAGGATTACTAGGGCAAACCCTATGAAGAATGAACCGCAGTGTTCACGAAATTGAAACAATAGCCAGGAACTTTCTGACAACGCTAATCCAAGTGCTCTTTGCGCCGTCGAGAACGTGGGCAGTTTGCATACTTTGTCTCTAGACCGTCAAGCGGAACCTGGCAGCCTGGCTCGGCCTTTCAGCAAAAGGTGCTAAGGCAGCCTCGCCCCTCACCGCGCCTTTCAACAAGCTCTTGCAGGTTGCATGCCAACCGGTGCGCCTGTTCCGGAGCGCTTCGCCCGATCAGTCCTCCTTCATGCCGGTCGCCTTGACCACGCTGCCGAGCCGCGCACGCTCCTCGTCGACGAACTTGGCAAAGCTCGCGCGGGTGCCACCGACGGGCTCGATGCCCATGTCCTTCAGGCGCTTCGCGATCTCGGGCGACTTCATTGCGGCGTCGACTGCCGCGGCCATCTTGTCCATGATCGCGTCGGGCGTGCCGCGCGGCGCGTGCACGCCGGCCCAGTGCGCGATGCGGATCTCGGGGAAGCCCTCCTCCGCCGCAGTCGGCAGTTCAGGGTAGGCCGAAATGCGTTGCGTCCACGTGCCCGCCAGCGCCTTGAGCTTGCCGCTCTTCACGTAGGGCAGCACCACGATGCTGGCCTCGGAAGTCGCCTCGACCTGGCTGCCGAGCACCGCGGTGATCGACTCCGAGCCGCTCTTGTAGGGCACCACGTCCAGCTTGCCGCCGTATTTCGTCTGCAGGATGCCCTCGACGAAATGCGGCGTGCTGCCCGTGCCGGCGGTGGCCCAGTGGAAGCCGTTGCCCGACTTCTTCGACGCGGCGACGAACTCCTTCAGGTCCTTGTACGGCGCATCGGCCGGCACCACCACCACCGAAGGCGCCAGCCCGATCATGGCCACCGGCACCAGCGCCTCGTCCTTGTACGGCATGCTCTTCTTGATCATGCTGTTCGACACCACGCCGGCCGCGCTCACCAGGAAGGTGTAACCGTCGGGCGCGCTCTTGGCGACCACGTCGGCGCCGAGGACCGCGCCCGCGCCGGGCTTGTTGTCGACGATCACCGGTTGCCCCAACTGCTTCGACGCGCCTTCGGCCGCCGCGCGTGCCATCAGGTCGTTGGCGCCGCCTGCGGAAAAGGGAACGACCAGCCTGATCGGCTTGGTTGGCCAGGCCTGCGCGGCGGCGCCTTGGGCGAGGACGGACACGGCCAGCCCGGCGGCGAGCGATGCGATGCGGTTGGAAAGCATGGGAAGTCTCCTGCGTGTTGTGAGTCGTTGTCAGGTACAGCGCCCATTGCACGCTCCTGGGTCGGCTTTGACCTCGGTATTTCTCCCAGAGGCCTGCCGGTCAGGAACGCGGCCATGCGCGGATCAGCGTGCGCAGCGCCACGCCGCCGCTGCCCTTGACCTCGGCGCGATAGGTGCCCACCAGCGCCTCGCGCTCGGCGGCGGCCTGCGGATCGTTGCGCCATGCGAGCAGCGCGGCCACGTCGGTATCGGGCAGCGCGGCGAGCAGCGCCTGCGTCACCTGCCTCTCGAATTCGCGCGCCACGAGCATCAGGTTGCGCGGGCGGGTCGAGGTCACGCCGCGCGACCAGAGCGTGTCGAGGGCCATGTCGAGCGTGCGGTCGGGCAGCGAACTGAACTGGCCGCCATTGCCGCGCGCGAGTTGCTTGACGACGGCGCTCATCAGCAACTGGCTGGAGAAGTCGATCTCGCGCACCTCGGCCACAGCCATGCGCTCCAGCAGTTCCGCGCGCGCGGGGTCCACGGGCTTGGCACGCTCGCGGTTGAAGAACTCCGCCTTGCCGGCATCGCTCATCGCCGCGTAGTCGGTGCGCAGCTTCACGAAGCGCGACACGGCGGCGAGCAATTGCGGGTTGGGTGCCGCACCACCGTTACCGGCCGATGCAACTTCCTGCTGGATGGCGGACACCGAGGCCTTCGTGTCGAAGGCGCGCGTCGCCGCCGTGTCCAGCGCCTTGAGTGCCTTGTCGGCGATGGCCTGGTCGTCGGGGTCCAGCAGCTCTCTCGCACCACGCGAGACGGCGCCAGGCCCGTAGGAGGCCTGGTAGCGCTGCTGCACGCCTTCGAACTGCAGCAGCGCTTCCGCACGGCTCTGCGCCCAGCCCATCAAGGGGGTCGGGAGCAAGAGAAGCAACAGGGAGAAACGGAAGAGGAAGAGACGGTTCGGGGAAAGCATGGCGCCATTATTGGCACGCCGGCGTTTCCCTCCCGCTGCCCCGGTCCGCCCCCGTCCGCCCCGGTCTCTTCCGTGCTTCAGGCCTGCGCCAGCTCCCTGCGCAGTTGCTTCGCAGCCGCCACCATGTTCGAAAGCGCCGCCTCCGTCTCGGGCCAGCCGCGAGTCTTGAGGCCGCAGTCGGGGTTGATCCACAGGTTGGCGGGCGGCACCACGTCGGCCGCCTTGCGCATCAGCCGCACGATTTCTTCGACCGAAGGCACGCGCGGCGAGTGGATGTCGTAAACGCCCGGGCCGATCTCGTTGGGGTAGCGGAAACCGCCCGCGTTGTTCTCGCCCCCGAAGCCGCGCAGCAGCTCCATGTCTGAGCGGCTGGTCTCGATGGTGATCACGTCGGCGTCCATGGCCGCGATCTCCGGCAGGATGTCGTTGAACTCCGAATAGCACATGTGCGTGTGGATCTGCGTCTCGTCGCGCACGCCCGAGGCGCTGATGCGGAAAGCGCGCGTGGCCGACTTCAGATAAGCCGGCCAGCCGGCGCGGCGCAGCGGCAGGCCTTCGCGAATGGCCGGCTCGTCGATCTGGATGATTCCGATGCCCGCACTCTCCAGATCGACCACCTCGTCACGGATCGCCCAGGCGATCTGCTCGCAGGTGGTGGCGCGCGGCTGGTCGTCGCGCACGAAGGACCACTGCAGGATGGTGACGGGGCCGGTCAGCATGCCCTTCATTGGCAGCTTCGTGAGGCTTTGCGCGTAGGCGGTCCATTCGACCGTCATAGGCGCGGGACGCGCCACGTCGCCGAAGATCACCGGCGGCTTGACGCAGCGCGAGCCGTACGACTGCACCCAGCCGTTGGCGGTGAAGGCGAAGCCGTCGAGCTGCTCGCCGAAGTACTCGACCATGTCGTTGCGCTCGGCCTCGCCATGCACCAGCACGTCGATGCCCAACTCCTCCTGCTTGCGCACGGCCAGTGCGATCTCGGCGCGCATCTTCTCGCGGTAGCCGGCCGCGTCGAGTTCGCCGCGCTTGAAGGCGGCGCGGGCGGCGCGGATGTCGGCGGTCTGCGGGAAGGAGCCGATGGTGGTGGTCGGCAGCGCGGGCAGCGCGAAACGCGTGCGCTGCACCAGCTGGCGCATTCCGAACGACGAGACGCGGCAGTCGTCGCCCGCCACGCTGCGCGCAAGGCGCAGGGCCACATCTGCACGATGCACGCGTGGGCTGGTGCGGCGAGCTTCCACCGCGGCGCGGGCCGCCGCGAGTTCGGACGCGACCGAGGCCTCGTCGCCATCGACGGCCGCACGCAGCACGCGCAGCTCGTCGAGCTTCTCGACGGCGAAGGCGAGCCACGATTTCAGTTCCGCATCGAGCTTCGTTTCCGCCGCAAGGCTGAAGGGCACATGCAGCAGCGAGCACGAAGGCGCGATCCACAGCTCGCCCTGGTGCTTCTCCGCCACCGGCCTGAGCCTGGCAAGCGCCGCATCGACGTCGGTGCGCCAGATGTTGCGGCCGTCGACCACGCCAACCGACAGCACCTTGTGCGCCGGCAGCCAGTCGGCCACGCCCGTGAGTTCCTGCGGGGAGCGCACCGCGTCGACGTGCAGGCCAGCCACCGGCAGCTGGCAGGCCAGGCGCAGGTTGTCCGACAGCGGCGAGAAATACGTGGCCAGCAGCAGCTTCGGCGCGCTGCGGGCGAGTTGCCAGTAGGCGCGCTCGAAGGCGTTGCGCCATGCGTCGGGCAGGTCGAGGCCGAGGATGGGCTCGTCGATCTGCACCCACTCCACGCCCTGCTGCTTCAGCCGCGTGAGCACCTGCTCGTACACCGGCAGCAGCGCATCGAGCAGCGAGAAGCGGTCGAAGCCGGCCGCCTTCTCCTTGCCGAGGTACAGGAAGCTCAGCGGCCCCAGCAGCACGGCCTTGACCGCATGGCCGGCCTGCTGCGCCTGCGCCACCTCGTCGAAGAGGCGCGTCGAGGCCAGCCTGAACTGCGTGCGCGCATCGAACTCGGGCACGAGGTAGTGGTAGTTGGTGTCGAACCACTTGGTCATCTCCAGCGCGAAGGTGCCTTCGCCGCCGTGCGCGCAGCCTTCGCCGTGCGCGTGGGCCGCTTCGCTCTCCACGCCGCGCGCCATCCTGAAGTAGCGCGAAAGTTCGCGCTCGTCGCCATGGAAGCCGAAGCGCGCCGGCTCGCAGCCGAGCAGCTGGATGTGGTTGGCCACATGGTCGTAGTAGGCGAAATCGCCCACCGTCACGAAGTCGAGCCCCGCATCGCGCTGGGCCTGCCAGTGGCGGGCGCGCAGCTGCTCGCCGACCGCTTCGAGCGCGGAACGGTCGATCTCGCCGCGCCAGTGCTTCTCGAGGGCGAACTTGAGTTCCCGGTGCGCGCCCATGCGCGGAAAGCCGAGGGTGTGGGTACGGGTGGTCATTTGCAGGTAATCCGGTCGCTGATCTTGGGAATCCGGGATGGTCGGCGTTTGCGACATATGATTCAAACGAAACCTTTTGCCCATTCGATTGAATATTTTTCATGCAGCCCGCCATGCAGCAATCGATCCTTGAAATACGCCACCTGCGCACGCTCATCGCGCTGCGCGACACCGGCAGCCTCGTGCGCGCCGCGCAGCTGCTCAACCTCACGCAATCGGCGCTGTCGCACCAGATCAAGCTGCTGGAAGACCGCTACGGCGCGCAGCTGTTCGAGCGCAAGTCGGTGCCGCCGCAGTTCAGCACCACCGGCCTGCGGCTGCTTCAGCTGGCCGACACCGCGCTGCCGCTCATCGAGGAAGCCGAGCGCGACGTGGCCCGGCTTGCGCTCGGGCGCAGCGGCCAGCTGCGCATCGTGGTCGAGTGCCACACCTGCTTCGACTGGCTCATGCCAGCCATGGACGCCTTCCGCCAGCGCTGGCCCGAGATCGAACTCGACATCGTCTCGGGCTTCCACCCCGACCCGATCGCGCTGGTGATGCAGAACCGCGCCGAGGTGGCCATCGTGTCCGAGCAGGACCCCGGCGAAACCGTGGACTACCACGCGCTGTTCCGCTTCGAGATCGTGGCACTGCTGGCCAACGAACACCCGCTCGTTGCCAAGGCCTACCTCACGGCGCGGCACTTCGCCGACCAGACGCTCATCACCTACCCGGTGCCCGACGATATGCTCGACATCGTGCGGCAGGTGCTCGGCCCCGCCGGCGTGGAGCCCGCGCACCGGCGCACCACCGAACTCACGGTCGCGATGCTGCAGCTGGTGGCCAGCGGGCGCGGCGTGGCGACGCTGCCACTGTGGGCGGTGCAGAACTACCTGGACCGCGGCTATGTCACCGCGCGCCGCGTGGGCAGCAAGGGGCTGACCGGCCGGCTCTACATGGCGTGCACACAGGGCACCTCGGCACAGCCCTGGCTCGCCGACTTCGTGCGCATCACGCGCGAGAGCTGCTTCAAGAGCCTGCCGGGCATCGAGCTGCTGTAGCTGGCGCGCGCCAGAATCTGCCGTACACCGAACAGAGGAAAAAGGAAGACCGCATGGCTCTGAAGAAGAAAGGCCGCTACTGGTACGGCGACGGCCCCGAAGACACGCAAGCCGAGATCCAGCGCTACAGCAAGGCCAACAAGTACCCTGCCACCCGCTTCGCCGCATCGGCATGCATCTGCGGCCATCGCGTGTTCGGTCTGGAAAGCGACGAGGAGACCGGCGCGGCCCGCCGCACCTGCACGGCCTGCGGCAATATGCACCTGATGGGCGACGCCGCCGAATACGCGGACGAAGCCGAGTTCGAAGGCCATGAATGCGTCTGCGGCGAGGAAAGCTTCGAGCTGCTGTCGGGCGTGGCGCTCTACACCGACAGCAACGACGTGCGCTGGTACTACCTCGGCTGCCGCTGCACCAGCTGCAGCCTCGTCGGCGTCTTCGCCGACTGGAAGTGCGAGGGCGGCGACGCCGGGGTCTTTCTCGCAGCGGCCTGAGCGCCGCAGTCGCCCATCGCCTCAGCGAGCCATGAACGGAGGGCCGCCACCTTCGGCCGTTCGTGGCTGGCCGGCGGATACACGAGGTGGTAGGCAAAGCCGTCGAGCAGCGCGGCCTTGAAGAGACGCACCAGCCTGCCCTCGGCCACATCGCTCGCCACCAGTGCAGCCGGCAGCAAGGCGACGCCCTGCCCGGTCTGCACAGCCCCCAGCAAAAGGCCAGCATCGTCGAAGGACGGTCCGCGCACCGGGCCCGTATCGGCCACGCCCTGCGCCGTGAACCACAGGCGCCAGCCCTTGCGCTGCGCGTCGTTCACGCGCGGCCAGCGCAGCAGATCGGCCGGCTTCGCGGGCTTGCCCAGCTCGGCCACCAGCGAAGGCGCAGCAACGGGAACAACCTCGACGGTCAGCACGCATTGGCTGACGAGCCCCGGGTAATGGCCCGTGCCGTGGCGAATGGCGACATCCACGCCGTCGCGCGAGAAATCGGCCAGCGCGTTGCTCGCCTGCACCTGCAGGTCGATGTCGGGATGTGCCTTCTGGAATGACTTGAGCCTCGGCACCAGCCACGCCGAGGCGAAAAACGGCGTGGTGCTCACGGTGAGCAGGCCGCTCTCGGCGGGCACGGCCAGCTTCTGCGTCGCATCGCTGATCTGCCTGAACGCATTGCGCACCGGCGGCAGGTAGGCCTGGCCCGCGTCGGTCAGAAAGATGCCCCGGTTGACGCGGCGGAACAGC
The DNA here is from genome assembly GCF_041154425.1 of Variovorax sp. V15. Taxonomy (NCBI): domain Bacteria; kingdom Pseudomonadati; phylum Pseudomonadota; class Betaproteobacteria; order Burkholderiales; family Comamonadaceae; genus Variovorax; species Variovorax sp. V15. The sequence goes on along the minus strand of NZ_AP028659.1, from coordinate 2,552,165 downwards.
TGCACGCCCAGGTGCAGCTCCAGCGCCTTGACGAGCTGGCTCACGGCGCCCGGCGTCACGCAGAGCTCGTCGGCCGCGTTCTTCACCGACAGATGGCGCGCGGTGGCCTCGAAGGCGCGCAGTGCGTTGAGCGGTGGGAGCTGGTGTTCCATCGTTTAGCCAGACTGATTCGAAAGAGGCAGAAATTCTGGTTTGTGCCGCAGATAGCAAAGAGGGAATATCGTCATCCGCGTGGCCAGAACGAGTCTCGCGAGCTTAGATATTTTGATCCGGACACCCGCATGAAGACCACACCTCCGAGCCAGCCTTCTTCCGCATCGCAGCAAGGCGCGGGCCTTTTCCGAGGCTGGCTGGTGGTCGCGGGCGCCTTTGCCGTGACCTTCGTGGGCTTCGGCTGCGCCTACACCTTCAGCGCCTTTCTCGAATCGCTGCAGAAGGACTTCGGCGCCTCGCGCGGGTCGGTGTCGCTGGTGTTCTCGCTGGCGGGCTTTCTCTACTTCGGCCTCGGCGTGCTCAGCGGGCCGCTGGCCGACCGCTGGGGTTCGCGGCGGCTGGCCGTGGCGGGCATGGTGCTGGTGGGGCTGGGGCTTGCGCTCGCAGGGCAGGCACGGAGCCTGACGCAGATCTACCTCGCCTATGGGCTGGGCGTGGGCCTGGGCGTCGGCGCTTCGTACGTGCCGGTGCTGGGCGCGGTGCAGCGCTGGTTCGTCCGGCGGCGCGGCTTCGCTTCGGGGCTGGCAGTGAGTGGCATCGGCGTGGGCACGCTGGTGATGCCGCCGCTGGCATCGCTATTCATCGAGACGCTGGGCTGGCGCAGCGCCTACCTGGCGCTGGGTGTGCTTGCGGTGGTGGTGGGCGTGGGCATGGCGCTGCTGATCGAGAACGACCCGCGCGACCGTGGCCTGGGGCCGGATGGCGATGCTCCCCAGCCTCAGGCCCAAACAGCCCGGCCCGAGGGCTTCACGGTGCGCGACGCCGTGCGCTCGCGGCGCTTCGCCGGCCTGTACGTAGCCTGCCTCATCAGCTCGTTCGGCCTGTTCGTGCCCTTCGTGCACCTGGTGCCCTATGCGCTGGACCACGGGGTGCCGAACGCGTCGGCGGTGCTGCTGCTGGGGGCCATCGGCGTGGGCAGCACGGCCGGGCGTTTCTTCCTGGGCGGGCTTGCCGACCGCATGGGGCGCGCGCAGACCATGCTGCTGATGTCCACCGGCATGGCGCTTTCGCTGCTGGTGTGGGCCTCATCGGACGGCTTCCGGGGGCTGGCGGTGTTCGCCTTCTTCTACGGCGCGTTCTACGGCGGCTTCGTCGCGCTGCTGCCGGCGCTGGTGATGGACTACTTCGGCGGGCGCAACATCAGCGCGATCATCGGCGTGCTCTACACCAGCGTGGCCTTCGGCACGCTGGTCGGTCCGGCCGCCGCGGGCTATGCCTTCGACATCAGCCGCAGCTACCTGCTGCCGATCTTGTTCAGCGTGGGAGCCAACCTGGTGGCGGCCGCCATCATGTGGACGATGTCGCGGATGGATGCCCGTGCAAAGCCGGCCACGGCCGGCGAACTGCGCTGTACAGTGGGGAAATGACACAACCGCAACCCGACGTTACCGTCAGCCCGCCTCCCGCCGCGGACGCGCAGCCCGAGCTCACCGAGACCCAGGCGTTCATGCGCGCCTGGGTTATGTTCGCGGTGCTGTTCGCTGTCGTGCTCGGCCTGCTGTGGCTGCTTCAGTCCCACTTCAGCTGAACCGGCAAGTGCGGGAGGCTCAGGAAGCCTTCTGCACCAGCTTCAGCACGCTCGAAAAATCGAGCGCGCCGTGGCCGGCGAGGCTGTGGGCCGCATACAGGCTGCGTGCCAGCCCGCCCAACGGCGTGGCCGCGCGCACGGCAGTGGCGTTCTCCTGAGCCAGCCCCAGGTCCTTGAGCATCAGGTCGGTGCCGAAGCCACCGGCATAGTTCTTCGAGGCGGGCGCGGTCTCCATCACGCCGGGCATCGGGTTGTACTTCTCCAGCGCCCAGTTGCCGCCCGAGCTGCGGCGCATGATTTCCGACAGCACCTTCGGATCGAGCCCGTTGGCCACGCCCAACGCCAGCGCTTCGGAAGTGCCGATCATCAGAATGCCCAACAGCATGTTGTTGCAGATCTTCGCGGTCTGCCCCGCTCCGGCCGCGCCGGCGTGGAAGATGTTCGCGCCCATCTTTTCGAGCACGGGGCGCGCACGCTCCAGATCCTGCGTCTCGCCGCCGACCATGAAGGTCAGCGTGCCTGCGATGGCGCCACCCGTGCCACCGGACACCGGCGCATCGATCATCGCGATGCCCTTGGCGGCAGCCGCTTCGGCGACCTTGCGCGAGGTGGCCGCCGCGATGGTGCTGCTGTCGATCACCAGCGAACCGGCGCGGATGCTCTCGAGCAGGCCGGGCTTGCCGGCACCGCCCAGGAACAGGCCCTCGACGTGCGCGCTGGCCGGCAGCATGCTGATGACGACCTCGGCATCGGCCACCGCCTCGTTGGCCGACTTGGCGATGGGCAGGCCATCCGCGCCGAACTTCGCGCAGGCCTCCTTAGAGAGGTCGAAGGCGGCGAGCGCGTGGCCGGCCTTGTGCAGGTTCATGGCCATCGGGCCGCCCATGTTGCCCAGGCCGATGAAAGCGATCTTCATTGCTTTGTCTCCAGGTTGTTTGAATACGGGTTCAGAACGCAGAAGTCGCGAAGGTTTCGCAGAGGTCGCAGAAGAAACACAAAAACAGGTTTCTCCTTCGCGACTTCTGCGTAGCTTTTGTCTTCCTTCTGCGTTCGGCTGTCCGATTTACTTCAGCGATGCCAGCTCCGCCGGCATCTCGCCGCGCGGACGCAGGTGGTCTTCGATGAAGGCGGGCGTGATCTCCTCGAGCGTGGCCGGGCTCCAGCGCGGATTGCGGTCCTTGTCGACCAGCACCGCGCGGATGCCTTCGGCGAAGTCCTTGTGCGCGCAGAAACCGAGTGAGGCCCAGTATTCGAGGCGGAACACCTCGGCCAGCGACATGCGCAGAACGCGCTGCCACAGCTCGAAGCTCAGCGCGGCCGAGCTGGGCGCGCCCTTGGCGAAGGTCTTGGCCGCGCTCTGCAGCCATGCGTCGTCGCTCTGCAGATCGCGCAGGCGCTTCGCGATGTCGAGCAGGTCGTCGCCCGCCATCAGCGCGTTGATGATGTCGTAGTGCTCGCGCACCTTCGATGCGGGCATCTCGGCGCCCTCGCCCGCCTTGGCGAGGATGCGCGACAGCGTGGCGCGGTCGGCCTTGTTCTCGCCGGTCCATTGGGTCGAGGCGATGGCTTCCAGCACTTCGCCCTTGCGCTCCTGCGGCACCAGCGCGTCGGCCAGCCCGCAGAAGATGGTGTCGGCCGCGTTGATGTTCGCGGCGGTGAGCGCCAGGAAGAGCCCTGTGCGGCCCGGCGTGCGGCGCAGGAACCAGCTGCCGCCCACGTCGGGGTACAGGCCGATGTTGATCTCGGGCATGGCGATGCGGCTTTGCAGCGTCATCACGCGGTGCGAGGCGCCGGCCAGCAGGCCCACGCCGCCGCCCATCACGATGCCGTGGCCCCAGCACAGGAAGGGCTTGGGGAAGGTGTGGATCAGGTAGTCGAGCTCGTACTCCTCGCGGAAGAAGTCTTCGGCGTAGGTGTTGCGCGCGGGGCCGCAGTCGAGCAGCGTCTGGTAGAGCTGGCGCAGGTCGCCGCCGGCGCAGAAGGCCTTGTCGCCCGTGGCCTGCAGCAGCACGCCGACGATGCCGGCATCACCGGCCCATTCGCGCAGCTTCGGGGTGAGCAGGCGCACCATGTCCACCGACAGCGCGTTGAGCGAAGCCGGTGCGTTGAGCGTGGCCACTGCGAAGCGCTGGTCGCCGGCGGTCTTGATTTCGTCGAAGAGAACTACTGAGTCAGTCATGTTTTGGGGTTGCTTGAATACGGGAACCGAACGCAGAGACCGCAAAGGTTTCGCAAAGGTCGCAGAAGGAATATCAATTTTCTTTTGTCTTTTCTGCGACCTTTGCGAAACCTTCGCGACTTCTGCGTTCTGAAGTTGGACTTCAGCGGATGTCGCTGTCCCCTTCCAGCAATTTTCGCGCAACGATCACGCGCATGATCTCGTTGGTGCCTTCGAGGATCTGGTGCACGCGCGCGTCGCGCACCAGGCGCTCCAGCGGGAACTCGCCCAGGTAGCCGTAGCCGCCGTGCAGCTGCAGCGCGTCGTTGCAGACGTTGAAGCCCGCGTCGGTCGCGAAGCGCTTGGCCATCGCGCAATAGGTGCTGGCGTCGGCATGGCCGGCGTCGAGCTTGGAGGCCGCGAGCCGAACCATCTGCCGCGCTGCGACCAGCTCGGTCGCCATGTCGGCCAGCTTGAACTGCAGCGCCTGGAAGCTCGCCAGCGGCTTGCCGAACTGCTGGCGCTCGTGCAGGTAGCGGCGCGCCGCGTCGAGCGCGCCCTGCGCCGCGCCCACCGAGCAGGTCGCGATGTTGATGCGCCCGCCGTCCAACCCCTTCATGGCGATGCGGAAACCCTCGCCTTCCTTGCCCAGCAGGTTCTGCGCGGGAATGCGAACGTTGTCGAAGCTGATGGTGCGCGTGGGCTGGCTGTTCCAGCCCATCTTGTGCTCCTTCTTGCCGTAGCTGATGCCCGGCGCGTCGGCCGGCACCGCGAAGGCCGAGATGCCACTGGCGCCAGCGCCGCCCGTGCGCGCCATCAGCACCAGCACGTCGGTCGAGCCCGCACCGGAGATGAAGGCCTTGCCGCCGTTGATGACGTACTCGGCGCCCTGCAGCTCCGCGCGCGTCTTGAGCGAGCCGGCGTCGGAGCCCGCGCCCGGCTCGGTCAGGCAGTAGGAGGCCAGCTTGCGCCCGCTCGTCAGGTCCTCGCCCCACTGCTGCGCCACCGCGTCGGTCGCCCAGGTGCCGAGCATCCACGTCGCCATGTTGTGGATGGTGATGAAGGCGGTGGTCGAGGGGTCGACCGCGGCCATCTCCTCGAACACCAGCGCGGAATCGAGCCGCGGCAGGCCAAGGCCGCCGATGCGCTCGGGCGCATACAGCCCGCAGAAGCCCAGCTCGCCGGCCTTGGCGATGGCCTCTTTCGGAAAGATGGCTTCCGCGTCCCACTGCGCCGCATGCGGTGCGAACTCGGCCTGTGCAAAGTCGCGCGCCGTCTCGGCGAAGGCGCGCTGCTCCTCGGAAAGTTCGAAGTCCATCCGCCGGGCTTCTTCTTACTTGAGGCTGATCGTGGTGTTGACGCCGTGCGAAACAGTGCTGTCGTCGAACCAGCGAGCCGTCACCGTCTTGGTCTGCGTGTAGAACAGCACCACCTGCTTGCCGTAAGGGCCCAGGTCGCCGAGCTTCGACGCGCGCGAGCCGGTGAACGAGAACATCGGGACCGGCACCGGGATCGGCACGTTGATGCCCACCTGGCCCACGTCGATGTCTTCCTGGAAGCGGCGCGCCGCGGCACCCGACTGCGTGAAGATCGCGGTGCCGTTGCCGTTCGGATTGCTGTTGATCAGGTCGATGGCCTCGTCGATGTTCTCGGCGTCGGCGATGCACAGCACGGGGCCGAAGATTTCCTGGTCGTAGATGGTCATGCCGGGCTTCACGCCGGTGAAGATCGTCGGGCCGACGAAGTTGCCCTTCTCGTAGCCGGGCACGGTGGGCTTGCGGCCGTCGAGCACCAGCTTGGCGCCGCCGGCTTCGCCGCGTTCGATGAGGCCGTTCACGCGGTCATACGCGGCGCACGACACCAGCGGGCCCACGTCCACGCCCTTCTCGGTACCGGCGCCGATCTTCAGCGTCTTCGCCTTCTCGATCAGCTCGGGCACCCAGTTGCGCGCCTCGCCCACCAGCACCGCCACCGACACCGCCATGCAGCGCTGGCCCGCGGCGCCGAAACTGGCGCCGGCCAGTGCGTTGAGCGTCTGCTCCTTGTTGGCGTCGGGCATCACGATGGCGTGGTTCTTCGCACCCATCATGCATTGCACACGCTTGCCGGCCAGCGTGGCGCGGTTGTAGACGTGCGTGCCGACCTTGGTGGAGCCCACGAAGCTGATCGCCTTGATGTCCTTGTGGTCGCAGATGCCGTTGACGATGGCTTCACCGCCATGCACCACGTTCAGCACGCCGGGCGGAACACCGGCTTCGAGCGCCAGTTCGCACAGGCGCATGGTGACCATCGGGTCCTGCTCGGAGGGTTTCAGCACGAAGGTGTTGCCGGTGACGATGGCCATCGGGAACATCCACAGCGGGATCATGGCCGGGAAGTTGAACGGCGTGATGCCGGCGCACACGCCCAGCGGCTGCAGCAGCGTGTAGGTGTCGACGCCGTTGGCCACGTTGTTGGCCAGTTCGCCCAGCTGCAGGTTGCCGATGTTCGATGCGTGCTCGACCACTTCGAGGCCGCGGAACACATCGCCTTCCGCGTCGGGCAGCGTCTTGCCCTGCTCGGCCGTGAGGATCGCGGCGAGTTCGCCCATGTTCTCGCGGATGAGCTGCTGCAGCTTGAAGAAGATGCGCGCGCGGGCGCCGATGGGCGTCTTGCGCCAGGTCTTGAAGGCCTCCTTGGCGGAAGCGACGGCGGCGTCGAGCTCCGCCTGCGTGGCGAAGGGCACGCGCGCCAGCACTTCCTGCGTGGCGGGGTTGACGACGTCGCGCCATTCGGTGGTCTTCGATTCGACCAGCTTACCGCCGATCAGCAGCTTGACGGTGGCGACCTGGGTCGAGGGCGTGGTGGTGGCGTCCATGGGGTTTGTCTCCTGTGAATCCTGTGAAAGCGGCGCCGGACGGGCCGGGGCGGTGACGCATCCTAGCTTTGCAGATTTGCCATGACAATAGACAAAATTGCGCGGCGACTTTGCAAAAATGCAGAGCCTTCCATTCGAGACCACCCGAGGCACGAAAGCACATGGACTGGGACAACCTGCGGTACTTCCTGGAGCTGGCCCGCTCGGGCACGCTGATGAGCGCGGCGCGGCGGCTGGAGGTCGACCACACCACGGTGGCGCGCCGGATCCAGGCGCTCGAAAAGGAAGTCGGGGCGCCACTGTTCTCGCGCGAATCGGGCGGCCACCGGCTCACCGAGGCGGGCCGCAGGCTGCAGCCGCAGGTCGAGGCGATGGAGAGTGCGTTCCAGGCTGTGGAAAGCACCGCTCCGGCCTCGCAGGAAGGCCTTTCGGGGCTGGTGCGCATCGGCGCCACCGAGGGCTTCGGCACGGTGGTGCTGGCGCCGCAGCTAGCGTCGTTCGCGGTGCGGCACCCGAAGCTCACCATCGACTTGCTGGCCATGCCGCGCCTCGTGCACCTGTCGCGGCGCGAGGCCGACATCGTGATCTCGCTCGAACGCCCGGCGCGCGGGCCGGTGGTGGTCGCCAAGCTCACCGACTACACGCTGCGTCTGTACGCGTCGAAGCAGTACCTGTCGGCGCACAAGCCCATCCGCACGCGTGAGGACCTGCGCGGCCACACTTTCATCAGCTACGTGGACGACCTGCTCTTCAGCAAGGAGCTGCAGTACCTCGACGAACTGCACCGCCCCGACGCCTTCGCGCTGCGCAGCACCAGCGTGCTCGCGCAGCACAGCGCGGTGGCGGCGGGCGCGGGCATCGCGGTGCTGCCGGCCTTCATCGCCGAACACGACACCGCGCTGCGCCCCGTGCTGCCGGGGCAGGCGAACTTCACGCGCACCTTCTGGATGTCGATGCCGGCGGAGACCAAGCACCTCGCGCGCATGCAGGCGGTGTGGAACTTCCTGCGCGAGACGGTGCAGGAGCAGCAGCCGCTGTTGCTCCTGCAGCCGCCCGGCGAAGAAAATGGCGCAAGCGGCCCGCCGCAGCGCCCGGCCCGCCCGCGCAAGCCACCACCCCCCTAACGAGCAACGCAATCCCCTACACGGAGCCTGGAGACACGCCCATGCCACGCCACCGCCCCGCCCGCCTCGAACACATCGCCGGCATCGGCGTCGACCGCATGGGCGCGATCGCCGACGACGCCGACGGCCCCTCCTTCCTGCGGCTGGAGAACCTCGACGTCGACATCCCGCCCGACCCCGAGGCCGTCGCGCGCACCGTGCACGCGGCATCGTTCGACCCCGACAACAGCTACCTGCCTTTCATCGGCCAGTCGCGCCTGCGCGACGTGGCGGCGCGGCATGTGTCGGCGCTCTCGGGCGTGGAATACAGCGGCGCGCGCAACTGCGTGATCTCGGCCGGCGGCCTCTCGGGCATCCTCAATGCGCTGCTCGCCACCGTCGAGGTCGGCGACGAGGTGCTGGTGACCGACCCGACCTACGCGGGCCTGCTCAATCGCATCCGCCTCGCGGGCGGCACGCCGAAATACGTGCCCTTCAGGTTCACGCCCGGCGGCGAATGGAAGCTCGACCGCGAGGCGCTGCAAGCCGCCATCGGCCCGCGCGTGCGCACCATGCTGCTGATGTCGCCCTCGATGCCCACAGGCGGCTGCTTCGACGAGGAAGACTGGCGCGCCATCGCCGCGCTGTGCGTGCGGCACGACCTCACGCTCATCCTCGACACCGCGATGGAGCGCCTGCTGTACGACGGCCGCAAGGTCATCCACCCGGCTGGCCTGCCCGGCATGGCCGAACGCACCATCACGGTGGGCTCATCCGCCAAAGAGTTGCGCATGATCGGCTGGCGCGTCGGCTGGACCGTGGCGCCCGAGAGCTACATGCCCGACCTCGTGGCCGTGTCGCTCGCCAACGTGGTGGTGCCGGTGGGCATCGCGCAGGACGCGGTGGCGACTGCGCTGGAGCAATCGGCGCACACGCTCGCTCCCTACGTCGCCGAACTGGAGCGACGGCGCGACACCGTGCTCGACGAGCTCAAGGGCCTGCCGGTGGGCGTACCCGGCGGCGGCTGGTCGCTGCTGCTGCGCACCAGCGACTTCGGCATCGACGGGCAGACGCTGTCGGAACGCCTGCTGGCGCACCGCGTCTGCGCCACCGCGATGAAGGGCTGGGGAGAGACGCACAGTGCGCAGTACCTGCGCTTCGTGTTTTCCAACGAGCCGGTGGAGCGGCTGCGGGGGTTGGGGGACAAGGTGCGGGCGGCGCTGGGGGCCTGACGCTCAGGAAAAGAGGCGCTTCCAGAGACTCTTGCCCCCTGCAGGTTCAGCAGCCGCAGCGGCCTCAGCCTGTTCGAGCAGCTCGACCAGCCCCGGCACGCGCGGCTTCTTGAGCCATCGCGCAAAGGCCGAGTAGCTTTCCGCCTTGCCTTCGATGCGCAGATGCTCGGGCATGGCGGGGCACGGTGCGCTACCCAGCAGCACGCGCAAGGCTTCGAGCTGGTTCATGCGGATCGCACTGAAGAGCGCGGTTTCGCCGAGCGACGGAATGATGTCGTTGGCCCCCGCGAGCCCGCCGTCGAGCAAAGGCCGGATCGCGGCCGCGTCGCCCTTGATCGCCGCGGCTCCGAGGGCTTCGAGGGCCGCGAGCCTTTCGGGCGACAGGCTCGCCAGGTAGGCATCGTCTCGCTTGTCGTCCTCGCTGCGCGCATCGCCGCCCTGCATCGTCATGAAGTCGGTCACCAGCGCCACCGGCTCGCGGGCGGCGTCGAGCGCCCAGAAGCTCGGATAGCTGCCGTCACCCCAGCCCGAGCTGAAGATCAGCACGTTGTTCGCGCTGCCCTCGCCCAGCGGGTAGTGGTCGGCCATGTCCTTGCTGCCAAGTTCTTCGTCGAGCACGTCGTCGTAGTAGCTGCCGTAGTCGGGGTTGGCCGACGATTCGCGCGCCTCGCGCTCGGCGATGGCGGCCGCGCAGTCGGCATCCATGAAGCAGCCGACGCCGGCGTCGACCGGGTAGCCATAGAACTCGTCGTCGCCCAGCTCATTCTGCGACTGGCCATCGAGCAGCGCGGGTTCCCAGTGCAGGTCCGCGGGCTGCAGTCCGCGGCGATCACGCAGCCAGAGCACCGCGAGCGCATGCCGGCCTTCGTGTTGAAGCAACTCGGCAGGGAAAGCGCCCCGGCCGGAAACGCTGCGCACGAAAGGGGGGCGTTCCGGCTGCACCAGCGGATCGCACGCCACGATGCGACCGCTCGTGATCTGGAGCGACCCGCAGGACTGCCGCTGCAGGCGCCGCACGCGCAGCGCCTCGTCGTCGAGAAAAACGGTGCGCAGGTTTTCGAGGTCGAGGTAAGCCATGCGCCCAGTGTCTCACCCCAACGGGAAAGGGCCGCGAAAGCGGCCCTTGCGTGCTGTCGGGTCGATGCCGTCTTTACTGGATCAGCTTGGCGCCCGTCTTGGCCTGCAGCGCGTCGAAGGTGACGCCCGGCGCCAGCTCGACGACCTTCAGGCCCTCGGGCGCCACGTCCATCACGGCCAGGTCGGTGATGATGCGGTCGACCACGCCCACGCCGGTCAGCGGCAGGGTGCACTTCTCGAGGATCTTCAGGTCCTCGGTGCCGTCCTTCTTCTTCGCGACGTGCTCCATCAGCACGATCACGCGCTTCACGCCGGCCACGAGGTCCATGGCGCCGCCCATGCCCTTGACCATCTTGCCGGGGATCATCCAGTTGGCGAGGTCGCCCTTGGTGCTGACCTGCATCGCGCCCAGGATCGACAGGTTGATCTTGCCGCCGCGGATCATCGCGAAGCTGTCATGGCTGCCGAAGATGGCCGAGCCGGGCAGCGTGGTAACGGTCTGCTTGCCGGCGTTGATGAGGTCGGCGTCGACCTGGTCTTCGGTGGGAAACGGGCCGATGCCGAGCATGCCGTTCTCGCTCTGCAGCCACACTTCCTTGTCGCCGGTGTGGTTGGCCACCAGCGTCGGGATGCCAATGCCGAGGTTGACGTAGAAGCCGTCTTCGAGTTCTTGCGCGGCGCGGGCCGCCATCTGGTCTTGGGTCCAGGGCATCTCAGGCTCCTTCTTTCTTGTTGACGACCTTGGCGGGCACTTCGCTGCCTGCGGCGGCAGCAGCGGCGATGGCGGTCTGGGCCTCGACCTTCGCGGCGGCGGCATCGACCGATGCGCTCACGGTGCGCTTCTCGATGCGCTTCTCGGGGTTCGCGTTGAGCACGATGCGGTGCACGTAGATGCCTGGCAGGTGGATGTCGTCGGGGGCCAGCTCGCCCACCTCGACGATCTTCTCGACCTCGACGATGCAGATCTTGCCGGCCATGGCGGCAGCCGGGTTGAAGTTGCGCGCCGTGAGGCGGAAGCGCAGGTTGCCCGACTTGTCGGCCACGTCGGCCTTCACCAGCGCCACGTCGGGCACCAGCGAGCGTTCCATGACGTAGGTTTCGCCGTCGAACTCGCGCAGCTCCTTGCCTTCGGCAACCTGGGTGCCCACGCCGGTCTTGGTGAAGAAGGCCGGAATGCCGGCGCCGCCGGCGCGCAGCTTCTCGGCCAGCGTGCCCTGCGGCGTGAATTCGAGGGCCAGCTCGCCCGCGAGGTACTGGCGCTCGAACTCCTTGTTCTCGCCGACGTAGGACGCGATCATCTTCTTGATCTGGCGCGTCTCCAGCAGCTTGCCGAGGCCGAAACCGTCGACGCCCGCGTTGTTGGAGATGACGGTGAGGTTCTGCACGCCGGAGTCCTTGAGCGCGTCGATCAGCGCTTCGGGAATGCCGCAGAGGCCGAAGCCGCCGACCGCGAGCATCTGCCCGTCGGCGACGACTCCCTTGAGTGCCGCGTCAGCGGTGGGAAAAATCTTGTTCACTCGTGCTCCTTGATGGATGAATGAGAGAGGTGGAAGCAGGAAAAAAGCCGGAGGAAGAGGCCTGAACGATACTACGTACCCGCATACGTAGTATTTCGTAATGGTGACCCCCGATGCCCGAGATCGATTACCGGCTGGCCTTTGAACACGCCCCCGTCGGCATGGTGGTGTCGAGCAACCGCACCATCGTGGCGTGCAACCTGCGCGTCTGCGAGATCTTCGGCGCAACGCCCTCCGCGCTGGTCGGGCATTCGTTCAGCATCCTCTACCCCAGCGTGGCCGAGTTCGAGCGCATCGGCAAGCGCATGGAGCCCTTTCTGAATGCCAGCGGGCACTACGCCGACAACCGCATGATGAAGCGGCTCGGCGGGCTGCACGGCGCCATCGCCGGCGAAACCTTCTGGTGCCACGTCACCGGCCACGCCATGAACCGCGCCGCCCCGCACGAGGCCGGCATCTGGACCTTCGAGGACCTGGGCTCGCGCCGCGCCGTGAAGGCAGAGCTCACGCCGCGCGAGCGCGAGGTGGCCGCGCAGGTGATGCGCGGGCTGACTTCCAAGGAGATCGGCAAGGCGCTGGGCATCAGCCACCGCACGGTGGAACTGCACCGGGCCCGGCTGATGCGCAAGTACGCGGCCGCGACCACGGCCGAGCTGGTGCAGAAGCTGATCGCCGGTTAATCGGCGAGCTCGATGCGCAGGCGCACCATGTCGCGCAGCACGATGCCGTCCTGCTTCTGCAGCCTGCCGCCGGCTGCGCGGCGCACGAAGAAGTCGCGATCCACCCCGGCGATGCGGAAGCCGAAGCGCTGGTAGAAGGCCAGCTCGCGCAGGCTGCTGTTGCCCGTGCCGACTTCGAGCAGGTGTGCGCCCCGTTCCACGGCCAGCGCCTTCGCCTTGCGCAGCAGCGCTGTGCCCACACCCTGGCCGCGCAGCTCGTCGCTCACCGCGATGTTCATGATTTCCCAGGTGCCGATGCGGGTTTCGAGCAGCACCATCTGGCCGACGGCCCGGCCGGCAGCTTCCGCCAGCCAGAGCTCGCCGCGCGACAGGTACTTGCGGATCTCGGCGCGCGGGCCATCGGCGGCCAGCAGCAGCGGCCATGGGGTCGAGTCGTCGGGGGTGGCACGGCGTATCCGCGGCCGGAGCGCCGCCTTCTTGCTCGTCATCTATTTCTGTCTGCTTTCATCGGTTGTCGGCCGGATTCTCGCGCCACACGAAGCGTCGCCGATCCGCAGAAACAGCCTGAAGTTCCGGCCGAACGCCGACGGATCGTTGCGAAAACGGAAACGCCGTGTCCTCGAAACGCCCGCGCCACGGCAGGCTGCGAAGCCTATCGTGGAGGCCATCAGGGCAACAAGCCCGCAACCACACAGGAGTCCGAAATGTCCACACCCATCCATTCCGAACGCAGCCTTCTGCTTCAGACGCAGGCTTCCGTCGCCCGCGCCCATGCGCTCGCCGTGCGGAAGCTGCCCGTCGCGATGACGCTCTCCGCGATCATCCTGTCGATCATCAACGTCAAGCTGTAGCCGGTCGTATCCGTGGCAGGCCGGGCGGAGGGCACCGGCACCACAAGGCCCGATCAATCGGGCTTGATGTCAGCCGACTTGATCACCTTCGACCATGCAGCCAACTCCTGGTCGACGAATTTCGCCAGCGTCGGCGGGTCCATGTAGGTCGCGAAGGCGCCCTGCTCGTCCACCTTCCTGCGGAAGGCTTCGCTCTCCACGATCTTGCGGAGTTCCGCGCTGAGCCTGTTGACGACCTCGGGCGGCGTCTTCGCCGGCGCGAACACCGCGAACCACGATTCCACCTCGTAGCCCGGCAGTCCCGCCTCGGCCGAGGTCGGCACGTCGGGCATCGACGGATGCCGCTTGCTGCCCGTGTACGCCAGCGGCTTGATGCGCCCACCCGCGAAATGGCCGATGACCGAGGGCGGCGTGGTGATGAACATGTCGACGTTGCCCGAGATCAGGTCGTTGATCGCCGGCCCCGAGCCCTTGTAAGGCACGTGTGTCATCGCCTGTTTCGTCTGCCGCGAGAGCAGTTCGCCCGCGATGTGCTGGATCGAGCCGTTGCCCGAGGACGCGAAGAAGAGCCCGCCCTCCTTCTTCTTGCCGTACTCGATGAGTTCCTTCATCGACTTCACCGGCAGCTTGCCGCTCACCGCGACCACGTGCGGCGCGCGCATCACCATCGCCACCGGCACGAAGTCCTTCGTGGGGCTCCACCGGATGTTCGGGTAGAGCGAGGGATTGCCGACGTGGTAGCCCGAGTACTGCATCAACAGCGTGTAGCCGTCGGGCGCGGCGCGCGCCACGAACTCGGTGCCGATGTTGCCGCTGGCGCCGGGCTTGTTGTCGATGACGACAGGCTGGCCCAGCGCGCGCTGCAGCGGGTCGCCGACCAGCCGCGCCATGATGTCGGTCGAGCCGGCCGGCGCGGTCGGCACGACCATGGTGATCGGTTTCGAGGGCCAGGCGTCCGCGGCGGTTGCGGCCGAAGCGGACAGCACGAGGCCGACCACGAGAAGGCGGTGGATGGGTTTCATGGTTTGTCTCCGGTGGTTTTGTATTGCTGGCTGTTCTTGGGGCTTCGCTTCAGGGCGACAGCTCCGAGATCTCGATCAGGTTCTGGTCGGGGTCGCGCACATAGACCGAACGGATGCGCGAGGCGGCTCCCGTGCGCATCACCGGCCCTTCGAGGATCGGCACGCCCTTCTCGCCGAGCCGCACGACGACCTCGTCGAGCGGCACGCTGGCGATGAAGCACAGGTCCAGCGAGCCGGGCGTCGGCAGCTGCGCCTTGGGCTCGAACTCGTGGCCCTTCACATGCAGGTTGATCTTCTGGTTGCCGAAGCGAAAGGCCTTGCGGCCGGCGCCGAAGCTCTCCAGCGACATGCCCATCACGTCGACATAGAAGCGGATGCAGGCTTCCTCGTGCGAGGTGGTCAGCACGAGGTGGTCCAAGTGGTCGATCATGGTTGCAGCTCCTTGTGCGCTTGGCCGCGCTCCCGGGCGCGGATGATGATGTCGTCGAAGTCCGGCGGGGGCGCATGCCGCGTCAGCCGATGGCCTGCGCGCGAGACCTGGGCCGGCAGCTCGTGCCGCACCAGCGCTTCCAGTTCCGCCGCAGCGGCGATCAGGCCCTCCAGGTGCATGCCGGTGTCATAGCCCATGCACTGCAGCATGTGGACCACGTCCTCGGTCGCCACATTGCCTGTCGCACCCGGCGCGTAGGGGCAGCCGCCGATGCCTCCGAGCGACATGTCGAGCCGGCGCATGCCGGCCTCCACCGCCGCCACGGTATTCACGAGGCCCATGCCGCGCGTGTTGTGGAAGTGGGCCGTCCATTCCAGCGCCTGGTGGCTCGCCAGCACGGATTCGCAGACCTCCCGCACCTGCGTCGGATAGGCCATGCCCGTCGTGTCGCACAGCGTGATGCCCTGCACCTCGAGCGCGGCGAAGCGGTCGATCCAGCCTTGCACCGTCACGAGCGGCACTTCGCCTTCCATCGGGCAACCGAACACGCATGACAGCGACACGTTCACCGGCACCCCGGCCTTCTTCGCCAGCGCGATGACGCCGGCCAGCTGCGCGAACGACTGCTCCCTCGTCATGCGCAGGTTGGCGAGGTTGTGCGTCTCGCTCACCGACATGACGATATTGAACTCGCCGATGCGGCTCTCCAGCGCGCGCTCCGCCCCTCGCAGGTTTGGCACCAGCGCGGTGTAGACCAGGCCTGGCCGGCGGGCGATGCGATTCATCACCTCCTCGCCATCGCGCAGTGCGGGAATCGCCTTCGCCGAGGTGAACGACGTGACTTCGATCTTCGCGTAGCCCAGGCCGCTGAGCCGGTCGATCAGCGCGATCTTGTCGTCCGTGGGAATGAAGCGGCTCTCCATCTGGAAGCCGTCGCGCGTCGCGACCTCGTTGACGAACAGCCGCGTGCCGTTGCCCGCCTTCATGCCGCCAATCCTTCCACGCGCCGCGCCGGCCATCCGGCACCGTGCAGATCGCCGTCATGCTCGCCCAGCCGTGGCGCAGGGTGCGCGATGCGCCCCGGCGTGGCGCTGAGCTTGGGCACCACGCCCGGCACCTTCAGCGTGCTGCCGTCCGAGGTCGGTACCTCCACGATCATTTCGCGCGCCAGGTACTGCGGGTCGCTCGCGATGTCGGCCACGGTGTAGATGCGCCCGACCGGCACGCCCGCCGCATCGAGCGCGGCCAGCACCTCGTCACGGCTGCGCTGCAGCGTCCATGCCTCGATGGCGGCGTCGATCTCATCCACGCGCTGCACGCGGCCGTCGTTGTGCACCAGCCCGGGGTCGTTCTCCAGGTCCTCGCGGCCGATGGCGCGCATCAGCCGGCGGAAGATGCTGTCGCCGTTGCCGGCCACCAGCACGTAGTGGCCGTCCTCGCAGCGGTAGGCATTGGTCGGCGCGATGCCCGGCAGCGCGCTGCCGGCCCGCTCGCGCACGGCACCGAAGGCGTCGTATTCGGGCAACAGGCTTTCCATCACGTTGAAGACCGACTCGTAGAGCGCCACGTCGATGAACTGGCCCTCGCCGCCATGGGCGGTGCGATGGTGCAGCGCGGTCAGCACGCCGATCACGCCATGCAACGCCGCCAGCGTATCTCCCAGAGAAACCCCCACGCGCACCGGCACCCGGCCCGGCTCGCCGCTCAGGTAGCGCAGCCCGCCCATCGATTCGCCGAGCACACCGAAGCCGGGCTTGTCGCGGTAGGGCCCGGTCTGCCCGTAGCCCGAGATGCGCAGCATGATGAGCCGGGGGTTCAGCGCATGCAGCGCTTCCCAGCCCAGCCCCCAGCCTTCGAGCGTGCCGGGCTTGAAGTTCTCGATCAGCACGTCGGCCTCGAGTGCCAGCGCGCGCACGGCCTCCTGTCCTTCGGCGCTGCGCAGGTCCAGGCACACCGAGCGCTTGTTGCGCGACTGGACTTCCCACCACGCCGAGGTTCCGTTGTCGCGCAGCAGCCGCCACTTGCGCAGCGGATCACCGACGCCGGCCGGCTCGACCTTGATCACGTCGGCGCCGAACTCCGCCAGCGTCTTGCCGGCGAAGGGGCCGGCGATGAGCTGGCCGAGCTCCAGCACCTTCAGGCCTTCGAGTGCATTCATGTCCGCGTCCGTCTCCTTTGTTGGGCTGGCCCCGACTCTAGGAACGGATCGCGGAATGCGGAATTGCTTTGGCGGCAGCAGTCCTTCGCGAAACGCGAAGGACCCGGCTGGCGGCGGCGTTGCCCGCCCTACTTTCTCTTCGAGATGCCCGATCCGGCGGCGGCCGGTGGCACAGGCGCATCGGGCGCCTTCACCCATCCGCGCAGCAGCACGCCCATGAAGAGCCCCGCGCCGAAGATCGCCCAGTACACCAAGCCCGGCAGGTTCTCGACGCCGCTGTGCAGGTTCATGCCGAAGGCCGCGCCGATGGCCATCAGCGGGAATGTCAGCGCAGCGATGGTGTTGAGCTTGTGCTGCGCCCGGCTGACTTCGTTGGCCGCGCGCGCCTGCTGCTCGGCAGCGTGCGCGAGCCTGTAGTCGAGCGACATGCGGGTGTCCGCCAGCAGCAGTTCGAGCCCGCGTCCGATCTCGACCGCGCGGTCGCGCAGGTCGGTGATCATCGGGTCCCCCGGCACGGCCTCGCGCGCGGCCTGCAGGGTGGCCTGCATGTTCGAGGCTGCGCGCGAGAGCGGAATCAGCGGCCCGAGGATCTGGAACAGGGCCTCCGAGTTTTCGGCGGCCTCGTGCCGGACCTCGAAGGCGGCCAGGGTCGCGCGGTAGTTCTCCACCAGCTTGGCCAGCGGCCGCTCGCCCGGGTTGTTGCCCTTGTGCAGCCAGGTACCGTCGGGCTTGCGCAGGAACACCGCCGACTTGCGCTCCGACCCCGTGCCCGCGGGCGGCTCGTGCAGGATCACCATCAGGTGCCCCTGCTCGTGAATGACGCGCTGCGCGCCGTAGCTGGAGCCACCCAGCCGCTGCTGCATCTCGGGTGGCAGCTCCCAGTCGTAGTCGATGCGTCGGGTGCTCATCGGGGGGCCTGCAGTTCTTTCCAGAGGCTGTCGAACTCGTCGGCGAAGCGCCGCACGAGCTGAGGGTCGTTCGTCAGCACCAGGTTCTCCTCGTTGAACTCGCAGGCGCTGCGCGTCCAGTTGTAGCTGCCGTTGAGCAGCCGGGCGCCGTCGAAGATGGCGAACTTGTGGTGCATGTGCGCCTCTGTGCGGTCCACCGCCACCGGAATGCCGGCGGCGCGCAGCTGGCCGATGTCGCTGCCGGCATCGAACTCCTTGTCGTTGTCGGAGATGCAGCGCAGCGACACGCCGCGCCGGTGCGCGGCCAGTACCTCGGCCGTGATGCGGTCGTCCGACAGCGTGAACACGCACAGGTCGACGGAATGCCGGGCCGAGCGCAGCTGATGGTTGATGGCCTGCAGGCAGGCCGTGCCGGGGCTGAAGAAGGCCTGCGAGCGCACGGTCACGCTGCCGTCGGCCGAGCGGCCGGTGTCGATGGCGCGGACCACGCCCTCCAGCCACTTCAGCAGCGCCAGCTGCTCGGGGTCGGCGGTGCGGGCACGCACCAGGTCGAAGGCGCGGTTGCGCAGCTGGCGCAGGCCGTCTTCCGGCGGCTGGGCCTCGCGCAGCGTGTGGACCAGCACGCGGCGCTCGTCGTCGCTCAGGCGGGCATCGGCGAGGGTGTCGTCGAGCTGGGCCAGCAACGCGGGCAGCGTGGACGGTGCTTCTGTGGTCGCAGGCAGGGCCGACATCTCATTGCTCCTTGTTGTCCGGCCTGGGCGTGCGCTTCGGCTGCGCACGCGTCGCCATCGCCTCCGCCGCCAGCCGCTCCATGTTCTGTGCGATGGAGCGGTCCAGCTCCAGGCGGCGCTCGGTGGCGGTCACCAGCGGCAGGATCAGCTCGCGATAAGTCACGGCGATCTGCAGCATGGCATCGGCCAGTCGCCGGCCTTCGCTCGGCCCTTCCGCGGGCGCAACGGGTTCGGGCTTGAGCCTGTCGACCGCGCGCGCCACGTCGAGCATGCTGCTGGCGATGCGCTGGCTGCCATCCACGTCGGCCCCGCCCAGCTTGCGCTGGCGCACGAACTCCTCGCAGATCTCCTTCCAGCGCGCGTCCTCCTCGGGCGTCGGGCTGCCCAGGAGCTGGGCCAGGCGCAGCAGGTTCTCCTCGGCGCCGGTGGTCAGGGTCTGGGCCTCGCCGCGGTAGTGGTCGCGCAGCAGCGCATCGAGCTCGTCGTCGCGCATGAGCGCGGTGATCTTGCCCGCGAGCTTGGTCATGTTGCGGTAGCTGCCCTGCAGCTTGAAGGGCGGCGCGGTGCGGTAGGACTCCTGCTGCGCGGCCGACTCGATGTAGGCGAGATTCACCTTCAGCAGCAGGTCGCGCGCACGGAAGAGCCGCTGCAGCAGCGCCTTGATCTCCTCCAGCTCGACCGCGCTGTAAGCGTGCGACAACGCGCTGCTCGGCACCTCGTGGCCCTGTGCCATCTTCACCAGAAGCTGCACGTCCTTGGGGTCGCGCGAGGCCAGCGGCATCAGCGTGGGGTTGGAGGTCAGGCTGTTCTCGATGTACGAGAGCGCGAAGGCCGCCTCGCGGCCCGAGAGCACGTCGCCGAGGTTGTAGATGTCGGCCCGGTTGGCCAGCATGTCCGGGATCTTGAACACGTCGCCCGACTCGGTGTACGGGTTGCCCGCCATCACGACCGCGAAGCGCTTGCCGCGCATGTCGTAGCTGCGCGGCTCACCGTTCCACACGCCCTCGATGCGGCGGGTGCCGTCGGCCAGCGCGATGAACTTCTGCAGGAACTCGGGGCTCGTGTGCTGGATGTCGTCGAGGTACAGCATCACGTTGCTGCCCATGGCCAGGCCCAGGTTGAGCTTCTCAAGTTCCTGCCGCGCCGCGCTGTTGGGCGCGTTCGCCGGGTCGATGGCCGTCACGCCGTGGCCCAGTGCCGGGCAGTTGATGCGCACGAAGATCAGGCCCAGCCGGTCGGCCACGTACTCCATGAGCGTGGTCTTGCCGTAGCCCGGCGGCGAGATCAGCAGCAGCAGGCCCATGCGGTCGGTGCGGCTGCCCTCGCCCGCCGAGCCGATCTGCTTGGCGAGGTTGTCGCCGATGATGGGCAGGTAAAGCTCGTCGATCAGCTGGTTGCGCACGAAGGTGGAAAGGGGCTTGGCCTGGAACTGGCTCAACTTGAGCCGCGCCTTCTCGCCTTCGAGGAGTTCGTGGCGCAGCCGGTGCAGCGCCTCGAAGCCCGGCACCGCGTGCTGCGTGTGGAAGAGGAAGCGGCGCCAGAAGTCGTTGAGGTTCAGCGTCAGGCGGCCCTCGGCCACGCGCGGATGTTCGCCGCGCAGCCCTTCCACCGTCTGGTCGAGCGCCACATTGACGCGGGTGCGCTGCAGCGGCATGGCGAGCACGCTGGCCGCGTCGTCCACCCAGTCGACCGATTGCGGCGACTGGTGCACGGCGAAGGCGCGCACCCAGTCGCGCGCCAGCCGCCAGCGCTCGGCCGGCGGCGCGGCGTCGAGATCGGCCTGCCAGGCTTCGCGTCGGCGGCCACGCTCAAGCTCGCGCAGCAACGCTGCGGCGAGGTCTTCGCCGGCCCCCGAGACCACCCAGGTCTCGCCGCCATGCGCCGCAAGCTCGCGCACGAGGTAGGCGGCCGACTGGTCGCACAGCGTGGCGACGAGCGCCTTGCGGCCCTCGGGCTCCTGCTCTTCTTCCGCCGTCTCCGCCACCGCGAGCATGTCTGGCAGCACCTCGCGCATGAAATGGCCCAGCGAGCGGGCGACGTCGGCCTCGAGCTGGTCGAGGGCGTCGCGCCGCCCGAACAGCTCCTGCATCTGCAGTGCCGCGCGCGCACGGCGCAGCAGCGACTCGCGGTGTGCGATGAGGTGGCCGTGCTGCCAGTAGAGCAAGGCCAGCGCGCGCTCCGTCGGCCCCCAGGCTAGCAGCCCGGCCTGGTCCTGCATGGCGACCAGCGCGGCCAGCAGGCGAAGCGCGTCGTCGTCGTGGATGCCCTTCTGGTAGCCCTCCTGGTAGCGCGCGGCGGCGAAGCGGCGGACCATTTCGAGCAGTTGCGGATGCTGCGGGTCCTCGGCCAGCAGCGTGCGCACCTCGGACCAGCTGCGTTCGGCCTTGCCTTCGAGCAGGGCTTCGAGCAGGCGGCCGGCGAGGTACTCGGCGCGCGAGAGCTGGGGTGTCTCGGACACCAGCGACTGGCCCCAGTAGGCCTGCAGCTCGCGCAGGCGCTCGTCGTCCACCGGGCTCTGGTAGTCGGTGCCCGTCACCTGGTAGGCCATGCCCTCTTCGCGGGCGACCAGCGTCAGGTCGACAGGCTGGCGGTGCACGGTGAAGGCGTGGCGGCCCAGGCGCAGCGTGTCGCCGCCCTCGCTCACCAGATCGCGCTTGTCGCGCACGGCGCGCAGGGCCTGGTCGCGGGCAGTCTTCAGGCGGGTGTCGAGCTCGTCGGCCGGCACCGCCGAGCCCAGCGTGCGCAGGTCGGCGATCAGCGTGTGAAGCTTGCCGATCATCGGGTCGGCGGCGAAATAGCTGTGGACCTGCCCCAGCTCGGCGAACTGCGCGATGCGGCGCGGAATGCCGTCGAGGATGCGCCCCGCCGCGTCGATCACGCCTTGCGCACGGCGCTGCCGGGCCTCGACCAGGGTCTGGCGCCTGGCCGACAGGGCCTCGTAGACGTTCTCGCGCTTCTCGGCGATGTCGCCCAGGAACTCGTCCTGCTCGGCGAAGCGGCCTTCGATTTCTTCCAGCTGCGCCAGAAGGCGCGTGAGCGCGTCGTCGCACTTCTCGGGCGTGTCGGCGAACTCCAGCGCGTTCTCGACCGCCTGGCCGAAGAGCTTGAACTGCGCGCCGAACTCGGCCCTCGCCTCGGTCGCGCCCAGCGACTTGCGCCGCGCGCGCGCATCGGCGCGCATGCGGTTGATGTCGGCGTAGATCAGCGAGATGCGGTCGAGGATGGAGGTGCGGACGACCGCATCGCCACCCGGCAGGCTGCCCAGCTGCTCGGTCAGCAGGTCGAGCCCGGCTGCCTGTTCGTCGAGCGTGGCGAGCAGTTGCCCCAGCGCCGGCGAGGTGGCGAGGTTGGGCAGCTCGGTCGCGAGCTTGTCCAGCGCCTGGCGCTGGCCGGCGAAGGCCGTGTCGGCCGCCAGGAACTGCATGGCTCGCTCGCCGATGCGCTGCTGCTCGGATTCGAGCGCGGCGTCCATCGCGGCGATGCGCGGCAGGTCGGCGTAGCGCAGCTCCTTGAGCATCTGCAGCGCGCCGCGCCGTTCGCGCAGCCGGCCCAGCGCCTTCACGAAGTCGTCGGGTGCGCGCCAGAGCGTGCTGGCGATGTCCACCAGCAGCGCATGCTGTTCATCTTCCGCGCGGGCCAGCGCGCGGGCGGTTTCGCGGCGGATGGTGTCGACCTTCTCGAACTCGGCCAGCGTGCTGCGCGCCACCTCGGCGATGCTGCGCAGCTCGGCCATGAGGCCGGTGGCCTCGGGCGCATCAAGCCAGAAGTAGGCATCGCTCACCCGGGTGCACTGGCGGATCAGGTCCTCGTAGGCCGCCTTGGTCGGCGCCTGCTCGCGCACCGCGCGGGCGATGCCCATCAGGTCGCTCACGCCGCGCACCAGCTCGGCGTTGCCGATCTTGCCGAAGAAGCCGGTGGCGGGCGGCTGCGCGCTCACGTGCTCTTCGCTGGCGAACGGCGTCTGCCACAGCTGCATCGGGTGCACGCGCGTCGGCTCGCTGTCGTTGTCGTGGAACACCAGGATGCGGCCGTCGGCGAAGCGTGCGTATCCGTTGGCGATGATCGGCGTGGCGAGCTTCTTCTCGATCAGGTTGTAGTTGAAGAGCGCGTAGCGCCCGGGCCTGGGGTCGTAGAAGATGTAGGCCACGTCCTCGCCGTTGGGCGAGCGCAGCATGCGCTTGAAGCGCAGGTTCTCGACCGTCTCGGCCGGCAGGTCGAAGCGCTTGTGCTCTCCCGACTGCAGGTAGTAGCCGCCCGGGAAGATGATGCCGTGGTCTTCCGGCAGCTGCACGCAGGAGCCGCCGATGGCATCGATGCGCTCGACCTGCTGGGTACGGATGTTGAACACCAGGTAGCGCGTGACCTGCTCGCGGTAGGGCTTCACGCGCAGCAGGATCAGCATGCCGAGCTTCGCCCACGCGATCTCGGCGTCGGCCAGCGACTGGCTGCGGTCTTCCACCGGCTCGCTGTAGATGCCCAGCCCGGTCTCGGTGTTGTTCTCGATCTTGATCGTGAGGTCGCCGCCCAGCGTCTCGACGAAGACGGTGTCGAGCACGTTGACGTGCGGGTGCTTGCCGCCCACGTGGTCTTCGCGCGTGGCCACCGTCCACTCGAAGTCGTGGCTGGGCGGCAGCGCGATGTCGCGCTCGCCGCGGTTGTCGATGTACTGGATGCGGCCGTCGCGCTCGATGGCCCAGCGGAACACGCGCACGTCGGTGAGCTGCTGGCCGATCTGGAAGGAAGCGAGCAGCTTGTCCTGCGTCACGCGCAGCTGCAGCAGCGTGGCCTGCTTGTAGTAGGCGTACAGCTCGCGGAAGTCGGAGGCGAAGCGTGCATCTTCGAGGAAGCTGCCGGCCAGCGGCACCGGCTGCAGCTCGTCGCTGTCGGCGCCCTGCCCGGCCTCGCCCGGAGACACCAGGCGGTACAGCCCGAACACGTCGCCGACCGTGGTTTCCTTGCGCAGGCCGATGAACACGTTGTAGCCGAACAGCAGCAGGTCGCCGATGCGCACGAGGTCGCGTGCCACGGCGTTGTTCTCGGTGCGCGCGCGGGTGCGCAGCACCAGGGCCTGGTCGGAGCGGCCGAACTCTGCCAGCCGCTGCTCGTTGAGCGCCTGCGTCTTCTTCAGCAGGCCCTCACCCTGGTTCTCCAGCCGCTTCTTCAGCAGGTCGTAGCTGCCGCTGCCGGACACCAGCGCCTCGGTCTGCGATTCGGCGGTGCCGCCCGGCGGCGCGCCTTTTTCATCCGTTGGTTGCATAGATCGGCGCGGTCAGTCCGCGCGCAGCAAGGCGAGCAGTTCGTCGCGGTGGGGCTGGGTATCGAGCCAGGCGCGGATGCGATCTAGCTCGTCGATGCATACGTCGCCGTAGCGGCGGCGCAGCGCGGCAACGCGGGCCTCGCGGACCACCTCGGTCTGCAGGCGGCGCTGCCATCCGTCGGACAGCATCTCGTCGAGCCGGCCGGCCAGGCCCCGGCTCACGATGGCGCGCCACTCGCCCTGGTCGAACCAGAGGTTCTGGCAGGCCACGCAGCGGTCGACGCGGAAGTCGGGGCCTGCGCTCATGCGCAGGCGCTGCATCAGGCGTTGGCATTCGGGGCAATGCCGCACCGCCGTGGCATCGAACACCTCGATGACCTCGTCGTCGACCGCCTGGGGCACGCGGCTCGCGTCGCCCGCCTTCCAGGCGCGCCAGTCGTCCATGTCCATCAGCATGCCGTGGCAGTCGTCGCACTGCACCGCGAGCAGGCCCTCGGCCAGCGCCACCGGCCGCATCGGCGAGTGCGCGGGGCAGCTGCACGTGAGGCTCGGGTTCATCGCGCCACTTCCCCGGCGGCGCCGTTGCGGAAGGTGGCGACCAGGTTGCGCAGCGCACTCTTCTGGCTCTCGCTGCCGTCGCTGGCAATCCTGTTCATCAGCGCTGCCACGCTGAGGTTCTGCACCTCGCCCGACGAACTGCCGAGCGCACCGACGATGTCGCGCAGGTCCTTCACCACGTCGCGCTCGCCGGAGAGCTGGTCCTTGAAGGCTACCTGCAGCGCGTTGCTCTTGGAGATGACGCCGTCGATGCCCTTGCCTACGGAGAGCGAGCGCACGAAGCTGTCGAAGTAGTCGCCCTGCCCGCCCACGATGTCGATCTTGGCGTTGGCCAGCGCGGTGCCCAGCACCTCGGCCTGTTCCTTGGCGATGGACGTCTGCGCGTCGATGCCCTTGAGGGTCTCGATGTGCGACTTCTCCAGGCGCATGCGGAACTCTTCGTGATCGCGCGTCTCGGGGCTCATGGCCTTCATGGCCTCGAACTTCTCGTGCAGGCCCTTGGCCTCGGCTCCGAAGCGCGCTTCGATGACCTGTGCGTCGGCCTGGCCCGACTTGAGCGTGGCCTCGGCATCGGCCGTGCGCACGTTGACCTCGGCAAGGCCGAGCTTCTCCTTGCCCGAGGCTTCGGCCTCGAACTTGGCGCGCATGCCGGCGGCTTCGGCCTGCGAGCGAGCCTCGATCACCTGCGCGTCGGCCTGGCCGGCCTTGAGGATCGCATCGGCATCGGCCTGGCGCACGTGCACGTCGGCCAAGCCCAGCTTTTCCTTGCCCGAAGCTTCCGCCTCGAAGCTCGCGAGCTTGGCCTGCGCGGTGGCGATCTCGACCTTGGCGGCGGCCAGCCCCGGCGCGGCGGAGATGGCCTCGACGCCCTCGGCCTCGCGCTTCTTCGACTCGGCCTCGCGCTCGGCCACCTTCAGCTTGGCATCGGCCAGCGTGAGTTCTTCCGCGGCCTTGTGGCGTGCGCGTTTCTCCTGCGTCTCGGCTGCCTTCAGGTCGAGCACCATCTTCTCGTCGGCCTGCCCCTCGGCCATGATGACGACCGACTTCTTGGTGCGCTCGGCCTCTGCGACCACGCGCAGTTCCTTGATGGCCTCTTCCTGCTCGGCCACCGTGCGCTCGACCACGATGCGCTCGCGGATCACGTCGGCGATGGCCTTCTTCTGCACTTCGACGGCCTTGTCCTTCTCTATGCGCTGCAGTGTCACTTCCTTCTCGCGGTCGACAATTTCGAGGTCGCGGGCGCGGATGACCTTTTCTTCCTCGACGGCCACGGCGCGCTTGCGGTTGTTCTCGGCCACTTCCTTCTCGCGCTGCACGTTCTCCTGCTGCACCGACACCGACTGCTCCGCCAGCAGGCGCGCGGTTTCGGACTTGGTGCGCTCCTCGGCCTGGATCTTGGCGGTCTCGGCCTCCTCGCGGGCACGCACGCTGGAGGCTCGTGCGCAGCCGATGCCCTGCGCCACCTTCAGCACGTCGTCGGCCGTCTTGTTCACGCGCACGAAGAACTTCACCTTGATGTCCGCGCGGATGTTGTCGCGGCAGATCAGGCCCTCGTTGCCCGAACGGTCGATCTCGATGGTCTTGACCGAGATGTCCATCAATTCGGCCTTGTGGATGATCGGGTAGACCATGCGCCCGGTGAAGGTCACCTCGGGCTCCGCGCGCAACGTATTCACGATGAGCGCGTGGCCCTGCTCGATCTTGCGATAGAACTTGGCGAACATCGCGAACAGGCCGAGGATGACGACGGCCAGTATGACGATGGCGAAGATGATGGGCTCCATTTTTTCTCCAGAAATGCTTGAGAGCGAAAGAAACGGGTGAAAGGTGTGGCGCGCCCGGCAGCGCGCGCGATCAGGCGGACTGCTCGTCGTGCGCGACGATGAGGTAGCGCGCGGCCGCCTCGTCGTACTCGACGATCAACGCCTGCGAACCGCGCTTGAGGGCGTTGGGCGTTGTGGCCCATACCCGGATGTTCAGGCTGGCGCCGCGCCGCGCGACTTCGGCGCGGCCGTCCTTCTCGTTGACCACGCCGGTCACGACACGGCAGAGCTGGCCGACCAGCGCCGCGTTGCTCACGGCCGTGTGGCTCACGAAGAGGCCGCGCAGCGGACGGATCGCGACGGCGGTGATCGGAATGGCGATGACCGCGCTGGCCACCAGCAGCGCGGTGCCGGCCAGCAGCTGCAGCGCCATGGTGGGCACCAGCGGCAGCAGCCACTCGCCGCCGAGGCAGGACACGGTCCACGCGACGAGCACCAGCAGGCTCACGGCCACCGAGAACGGCACGCCGTTCAGGCCCAGGGCCACCACGTAGCTGGCAAGGTGGCCGATGTCGCTGGCGTCGCCGTCGGCATGCGTGTGCACGCCGACGTCGACATCGAGGCCGCTGTGTTCGATGTCGACCATGCCGAGCATCGCGAGCACCCAGTAGATCACCACGACGCCGAGCAGCACCGTGTAGATCGCGGTCGGGTACCCCGTCACCGCTCCCAAGAAATCGCCCATTGATCCTCCCGCGTGCGGGTTGTTGTCAGTTGTTCTGCTTGCTGCTGCGTACCGGCGTCCTCCCGCCGGTGTTCTTCTTCGTTGCCGCCGCCGGCTTGCCCGCGAAGGCAATCAGGTCGCGCGTGGCCCTCTCCTTGATGGCCAGTCTGTCGTCTGCGGCGAGGCCGTAGCGCTTCGCCAGGAATTCATAGTCGGCGCCGCTCAGCGACACCGTGAGGCGCGGCCGTTTCGGCTTGGCGGTAGTGGCGAGGCCCAACACCTGCCGGATCTGGTCGGACGTGGAGACATGCTGCCTGAAAGCCGCTGTGCGCACGGCCTCGAGCACGGCTTCTTCCACGTCGAAGGCGACCTGGACGGCACGTATCGCCTCGTCCGAGCCTTGCCAGCGAACCGGCTTGACGCGCATGGTGCCTACTGCGCCTCGGGCCCTGCGGGCTTGGCCTGGCGGGCGCGGATGCGCTCCATCACCTTGCTGGCACGGTCGGCGTCGCCGCCGATGCCCGCGGCGGCCAGCTTCTTCTCGAGCGCGCCGTGGCCGAATTCATCTTCCAGCTGCTTGCTGGCGGTCATGCGGTCGGACAAGTCTTCGTGGCGCGCGCGGATGCGCTCCAGCGACTCGCGCGCGTTGGCCAGGCGCGAACCGCCGGCGCCGATGTTCTCGGAGATCGACTGCGTGGCGCGATAGACGCTCTCGGTGGTCTTGGCGATGCCGATCTCGCGCTCGTGCTCGCGGATGCGGGCCTCGGCCGACTTGATCAGGTCCTTGAGCTTGGACACCTGCAGCGCGTAGGAGGCGTGGGCCTTGGCCTGCTCTTCAAGCTCCTGCTCGAGCGCGCCGACCTTGGCCGCGACGTCGAGCGCCAGGCCCTCCTGCGTCTTGTTGAGCGCTTCGAGCGCGAGGCCCTCGTAGCGCGCGGCCTCGTTCTTCAGCCGCTCGATCTCGCGGGCCGACTGCATCTCCTTGGCCATCACGCCCGTGAGGTCGCCCTTGGCCTTCTCGATGCTGTGCTTGGCGTCGATGATTTCCTGCTCGTAGATGCGCGTGGCGTTGCTGTCGACCACGCTCTCGCCGATTTCGCGCGCGCTGCCGCGCAGCAGGGTGACGAGCTTCTTGATGACTGTCATGGGACCTCCGCTTAATTCAGGAATTCGGAAAGGGCGTCGAGCGCATCGAGCGCGTTGTCGCTGAGCACAGCAACCTCGCGTGCGATGTCCTGAACGCTGGCATCGCGGCCCAGCGCTCCGGTGAGCACATAGCGGCCATCGACGCGGCCGAAGGAAGACAAGGGAACCGAAGGATTCAAGTCGAGCAGCGATTCGAGCAGCTCGGTGCGGCGTGCGGGCTTCACCTCTTCCTCGCCCCAGAGGTAGCAGATGCAGATGATCTGCATGTCCGAACTCGTGACGAAGATCGGCAGTTCGTCGCGCCCCTCGATGCTCACCTGGATCACGGGCGTGTGGCCCGGAATGGGCTGCAGCTGTACGGACCGCCCGCCCATCTCGGCGCCTGCCAGCACATCCAGTCCCTTCAGTTGATCGAGCAGTGGTTGCATACCTCTCCTTGTGGTGAATACCGTTGGAAGCGAGCGGTGCTTCGATGGATTCACTATAGGTGTACGGACATAACATGTCAAAAAATTTCTTTCGCCGGGCCCATGACTTTCGGCACTGGCGCGCTACCTAGAATTCGCCGATGGCCAACCCGATCAACCCCGCTCGTGTCGATTTCGTGACGCTGCGCCTGTTCTGCGCTGTCGCCCAGTCGGGCAGCATCACCAAGGGCGCGGAGGCATGCCACCTCGCGCTCTCCGCAGCGAGCAGGCGGCTCTCCGACTTCGAGGCCGCAACGGGATCGAAGCTGCTCGAACGCAGCTCGCAGGGCATCGCGCTCACGCCCGCGGGCCATGTGGCGATGCAGCATGCGATGCGCCTCTTCCAGGGCTTCGAGCAGTTCAGCAGCGAGCTCGGCGACTATTCGAGCGGCTGTGCGCGGCCATGTGCGGCTGTGGGCCAACATGTCGGCGCTGACGGAGTTCCTGCCCACCACGCTAGCGACCTTCCTGGCGCAGCATCCGGATATCCGCGTCGAAGTCGAGGAGCAACTGAGCGGCGACATCGTGCGCGCACTCGTCGACGGCCTTGCCGACGTCGGCGTCTTCGCCGAGAACACCCCTGCCTACGGCCTCGACGTGCAGCCCTTCCAGACCGACGAGCTCGTGGTGCTGTGCGCCAGGCAACATCCGCTGGCACGCAGCCGCGTGAAGCAGACCAGCTTCAAGGCCTGCCTCGCGCACGAGTTCGTCGGCCTGAATCGCAGCAGTTCGCTGCTCGAACTCACCTCGCGCGCGGCCGAACAGGCCGGCATCCCGATGCGCCTGCGCGTTCAGGTGCGCAGCTTCGATGCGATGTGCCACATGATCGCGGCCAACCTCGGCATCGGCGTGGTACCGCTGGCCGCGTGCAAGGCGCAGGTGGAGGCGCTCGACCTGAAGGTCGTGCGGCTCAAGGATGCGTGGGCCACGCGGCGGTTGCTTATGGCGACGAAGACAGGGGCCGAACTCTCCCCCGCGACCCGCTTGCTGGTCGGGCAGCTTCTGAAACAGGCCAGCACATGACGATGTCCACATTCCTTCTGCTCGGCGCGTGCACCCTCCTGCTCGCAATCAACGTTTACATGGCGCGGCGCATTCGCGCGATCGAAGATATTCCGCTGCGAAAGAACATGCTGCTCGTGGCTGTCTGGATCCTTCCATTCGTGGGCGCATTCTTCGCGTGGACCCACCTGCCCAGGCAGCTTCGTCCATCAAGGGCCAAGACACGGCCCGAGGGCTTCACCACCACCCCTGCGCCGGAGCGCATCGCACTAGACGATGGCCCGGCGTTTTCCCTGCCCGAGCACATGACGCTCTGTAACGGGCTTCCTTTGCTCGACTGGAAGGCGGTCGACGCCTGGACCGGCGCAATTGATGATCCCGGCCTACGGTACAAGGGCAAGTTGCTGGCGCAGCGCGCTTGGCTGCTCCATCTCAGGGATGCGCTCGGCCCGCACTTTCATCTCCATGAATCGGACAAGGCCTTCGTTCTATCGTCGCTGGAAGATGTGGTCGCCGTTGCGACATCCGCCTACGTTGCGACGACGCGCACGCGCATACAGCGTTTGCTGGCCGACATCGCGCACTTTGAAGAACACGGCAAAAGCATCCTGGTCGTGATGGACGACGACGATGCCTACTACGACTACGTCTCCGGCTACTACCCCGACAGCGGCGAATTCGCCTTCAGCGGAGGCATGTTCATCGACGCGGGCTGCCCGCACTTTCTCGTCAAGCGTGCCGACCTTGCAGCCATCGAGCCAGTCATCGCCCACGAGATGACCCACAGCGCTCTATCGCACCTGAAGCTGCCGAGGTGGCTGGACGAAGGGCTGGCCGTGAACACCGAAAGAAAGCTCGCGGGTGCGGGAGTCTTGCCGCTCGGCGAGCGTGAACAACTGCGGCGCAGCCATTTGAAGTTCTGGGACGAAGCGAGAATCCAGGAATTCTGGTCCGGCGCTTCCTTCTTCAGGACGGATGAAGGCAACCAGCTCTCCTATGAACTCGCGCGCATCCTCGTGGAACAGATGGGGCAGAACTGGGAACTCTTCACCCGCTTCGCATCGAGCGCGAAACGGGAGGACGGTGGCGCTGAAGCCGCGAGAGAGGTCTACGACATGGACCTCGGCGCCTATGCCTGCATCCTGATGGAACGAGAACCGGACGCCCAGTGGACGCCCGATCCGCAAAGCTGGCGTGACGAGGAGCGAGCAGAGGAAGAGTCTCCCGCCTGAGGCTCAGTCCGTCCCCTGCCCTTCCTGTCCTACCGCAATTCCCCGGCCTCCAGCACCGCCCACTCCTCGTCCGTGAACAGCCGCGAGCGCGTCAGAAAGCGCACGCCCTCCGGCCCCTCCAGCGAGAACATCCCGCCTCGCCCCGGCACCACGTCGATGATCAGCTGCGTGTGCTGCCAGTACTCGAACTGCGACCCGCTGATGTAGAACGGCATGCCGCCGATGTGCCCGAGCAGCCTGTCGTAGTCGCCCACGATGAATTCGCCGCGGGCGTAGCACATGGGCGCGCTGCCGTCGCAGCAGCCGCCCGACTGATGGAACATCAGCGGGCCGTGCCTGGCGGCGAGTCTGTCGATCAGCGCGAGCGCGGCATCGGTCGCGGTGACGCGCAGGACTTCGCCGGTGCCGCTCATCAGAAGAAGCCCAGCTTGTTCTCGCTGTAGCTCACCAGCAGGTTCTTGGTCTGCTGGTAGTGGTCGAGCATCATCTTGTGGTTCTCGCGGCCGATGCCCGATTGCTTGTAGCCGCCGAAGGCCGCGTGCGCCGGATAGTGGTGGTAGCAGTTGGTCCACACGCGGCCGGCCTGGATGCCGCGGCCCATGCGGAAGGCGCGGTTCATGTCGCGGCTCCACACGCCGGCGCCCAGGCCGTAGAGGGTGTCGTTGGCGATCGCCAGCGCCTCTTCCTCGTCCTTGAAGGTGGTGACCGAGACCACCGGGCCGAAGATTTCTTCCTGGAAGATGCGCATCCTGTTGTTGCCCCTGAACACGGTCGGCTTCACGTAGTAGCCGCCGGCGAGGTCGCCCTCGAACTGCTGGCGCTCGCCGCCGATCAGCACCTTCGCGCCCTCCTGCCGGCCGATGTCGAGGTACGACAGGATCTTCTCCAGCTGCTCGCTGGAGGCCTGCGCGCCGATCATGGTGGCCATGTCCAGCGGGCTGCCCTGCCTGATGGCGGCCACGCGCTTGAGGGCGCGCTCCATGAAGCGGTCGTAGATCGACTCCTGGATGAGCGCGCGCGACGGACAGGTGCACACCTCACCCTGGTTCAGCGCGAACATCGCGAAGCCCTCGAGCGCCTTGTCGAAGAAGGCGTCGTCCTTGTCCATCACGTCGGCGAAGAAGATGTTGGGCGACTTGCCCCCGAGCTCCAGCGTGACCGGAATCAGGTTCTGGCTCGCGTACTGAGAGATCAGCCGGCCCGTGGTGGTCTCGCCGGTGAAGGCGATCTTGCCGATGCGGTTGCTCGACGCCAGCGGCTTGCCCGCCTCCACGCCGAAGCCGTTGACCACGTTCAGCACGCCCGGCGGCAGCAGGTCGCCGATGAGTTCCATCAGCACGAGGATGGAAACCGGCGTCTGCTCGGCCGGCTTGATCACCACGCAGTTGCCGGCCGCGAGCGCTGGCGCCAGCTTCCACACGGCCATCAGGATAGGGAAGTTCCACGGAATGATCTGCCCCACCACGCCGATCGGCTCGTGGAAGTGGTACGCGAAGGTTTCGTGGTCGATCTCGCTGATGCCGCCCTCCTGCGAGCGCACGCACGAGGCGAAGTAGCGGAAGTGGTCGATGGCCAGCGGCAGGTCGGCCGCCGTGGTCTCGCGGATGGGCTTGCCGTTGTCCCAGGTCTCGGCCGCCGCGAGGATGGCGAGGTTCTCCTGCATGCGGTCGGCGATCCTGTTGAGGATGTTGGCGCGCTCGGTGGTCGAGGTGCGACCCCAGGCGGCCTTGGCCTTGTGGGCGGCGTCCAGCGCGCGCTCGATGTCGGCCGCAGTGGAGCGCGGCACCTCGCAGAAGACCTTGCCGGTGACGGGCGTGATGTTCTCGAAATACTGGTTGTCCGCCGGCGCGACCCATTCGCCGCCGATGTAGTTGCCGTAGCGCTTCTTGAACGGCACCGCGGTACCGAATTTGCCCGGTTCGAGCATGTCCATGACGTTGTCTCCATGTGCAGGGTGATGGCGCCGCGACATGCGGCGGCCGCACGCTGGAGCGCAAGCCTCGTACCCGGCCGGATCGGGACAATCCCTGAGTACTTCCGCCGTGCAGATGCGCGCGTCAGCGGGTTTTCATTCGCAATCTGCGACATGTTCCGGCGAACATGGCGACTACGATGTCGCACAAGGCGAAACCCCATCGGAGACACGCATGAGTGCACAAGCGCAGTTGCCGTCGATCGCAGTGGCCCAGGCCCGGGAACTCTTCTTCGGCCAGGGCCACGACCCGGCACCGTGGATCGCGCCTCACATCTCGCGCTCCTGGCAGCGCAGCCGCCCGGTCGACCACCATGCCGTCGACCCCGAGCCGATGGCTCTGGCCCTGCTGAGCGAGCGGCGCGAGCAGGCCATGCGCCTGCTGAACTGCGCGCAGCCCGAGCTCGACGGTCTGGCCGAGCACGCGGTCGGCAACGGCTGCGTGGTGATCCTGTCGGACGCCAGCGGGCTGATCCTCGAGGAGATCGGCAGCGCCGACTTCCTGCCCAAGGCCCAGCGCATCGCGCTGCAGCCCGGCGTGGAATGGTCGGAGCACAACCGGGGCACCAACGCCATCGGCACCGCGCTGGCGGAGCGCGAAGCGCTGATGGTGCTGGGCGGCGAGCACTACCTGGCACAGAACAGCGAACTGGGCTGCGCGGCGGCGCCGATCTTCACCGGGCGCGGCGAGCTGGCCGGCGCACTCGACATCTCGGGCGAGACGGTGCGTGTGAACACCCACGCGCTGGGGCTGGTGCGCATGGCGGCGCAGCAGGTCGAGCACCGCATGATGCTGGCCGAGGCCGGCGGCCACGTGCTGCGCTTCCATGCACGGCCGGCGCTGATCGGCACGGCGCGCGAAGGGCTGATGGTGATCGAGGGCGGCCGCATCGTCGCGGCCAACCGCGTCGCACTCGAACTCTTCGGCCGCTCCTGGAAAGAGCTGCTCGACCTGGAGGCCGAGGACTTCCTCGGCGCGAACTGGCCGCGCATGGAGCACCGGCGCGGCCTGCTCACGCTCCCGGGCGGGCGGCAGATCGCGACGGTGATGGAGCGCTCGAGCAACCCGGGCAGCGTTCGTCCACTCCAGCGCCGCGGCATGCATACCCAGGGCGCGGCCGAAACCGACGACGTGCAGCCTCTGCTGCACAAGGCGGTGCGGGTGCTCAACGAAGGCGTCTCCGTGCTGGTCAACGGCGAGACCGGCAGCGGCAAGGAGGTGTTCTCGCGCCGGCTGCATGCCGCCAGCCGTCGCAGCGCGGGGCCTTTCGTCGCGGTGGACTGCGCCTCGCTGCCCGAGACGCTGATCGAATCGGAGCTCTTCGGCTACGAGCAGGGAGCCTTCACCGGGGCGAAGCGCAAGGGCATGGCGGGCCGCATCCGCGAAGCCCACGGCGGCGTGCTGTTCCTCGACGAGATCGCGGAAATACCGCTGGCTCTGCAGACGCGGCTGCTGCGCGTGCTGGAGGAACGCCTGGTCACGCCGCTGGGTGGCGGCCAGGGCGTGCCGGTGAACTTCGACCTGATCTGCGCCACCCACGGCCACCTGCCCTCGCTGGTGGAAGCCGGCCGCTTCCGCGCCGACCTGATGTACCGGGTGGCCGGCTTCACCGTCACGCTGCCGGCGTTGAGGCAACGCGACGACAGGCATGCGCTGATCTCGCGGCTTTTCCTCGAAGCGGGCGGCGCGGCGAAGCATCTGCAGCTGGAGGCCGACGCGCTGGAAGCCCTGGCTGCATACCGGTGGCCGGGCAACGTGCGCGAACTGCGCAGCACGCTGCGCTCCATCGTGGCGCTGGCCGACGCGGGCGATGCGGTGACCGCGGCCATGCTCCCGGCGCATCTGCTCGGCAATCACGCGCCTCCAGCCGAGCACGCGCCGACGCCGGCCGCACCGCAGGCGGCGCCCCTGCAGGCCATGACGCGCCACGCCCTCGACGAGGCACTGAAGGCCTGCGACCACGACGTCGCGAAGGCCGCGCGCAGGCTGGGCATCCATCGCAGCACGATCTACCGGCATCTCGCGCGCCAGCGCGGCAAGCCCGCCGGGAACTGACGTCGAACGTACGCGCGCAGGGCCACATTCATGCCCGGCACGCACCGGCGACCGCAACCAAAGACTGACTTGCCCCGGGGTGCCGGAGCGGCCAGACTTTGCGCGAAGCGCCGCTCCAGCATTCATGACCACCCGCAAATCCGTCCGCCGCCTGTCCGCCGTTCCTTCCACCTTGCGGATTCCCTTGGCCGCGCGCGCCTCGGGTGACACGATGTTCCCGCAGGTGGCCGTGCGCGATGCCTACGCCGCAGGCATCCTCGAACAGATCCGCGACGAGGGCGACCCGCTCCCGGAAGACCGGGCCACCATCTACGGCATCCTCTCGCGCACCCGGCGCTTCCGCAGCCTGGCGCAGGACTTCCTCAAGCTGCACCCCGGTGCGCGCATCGTGAACATGGGCTGCGGCCTCAGCCACTACTTCCAGTGGCTGGACGACGGCAAGTCCCGCATGACCGATGCCGACCTGCCCGAGGTGCTCGAACTGCGCCACGAGCTGCTTCCCGAGCCCGGCGAGCGCCATGACCTGCGCGAGCTCGACCTCACCACCTCCGGCTGGTGGGAGCAGCTGGGCCTGCCGCGCAAGCGCAGCGCGCAGCCGGTGTTTCTCTTCACAGAGGGCGTGCTGATGTACCTGGAGCCCGCGCAGGTCGAGGCGGTACTCGCCACCTTCGGCGAGCGCGCGCCCGCTGGTTCGGTGCTGGCCTTCGACGCGATGTGCTGGCTGGCAGTGGGGCGCGGCAGGCAGCATCCGTCGGTTCGCGTGACCGGGGCCGAGTTCAAGTGGGGCATCCGCCGCACGGCCGAACTGACGCAGCCCCATCCGCGCCTGAGCCTCGAGGGCACCTACCGGGTGCTCGAAGGCTTCGGCCTGCCCTACACGCTGTTCGCACCGATGGTCATGTTGTTCCTGGGCGTGCCGCTCTATGCGCTCTACGCGCTGCAGGCGACGGATGCCGTGGATACATAAACGCACAATTTTGCGGATTGCCGGTTTTGTCCGGCGCGCGCTGCGCGGATCGGCTGACGCGGGCCGGGAACGGAAAGCGCCAAGCTTCGAGGGTGTTTACGGTCGCGGAAAATGCCATATCGTTTCCGCAGCAGACCTTCTTTCCTCTCCCTTTTTCCTCCCCAAGAGATTCGCAACCCTCAAGAACCACATGCTTGATCGCCGATCCTTCCTTGCCGCCGGCGGTGCCGCTGCCGCACTCGCCGCCCTCGGACTGCCCGAAGAGGCCCTCGCCGCCAACGGCCTGCAACTGAGCCAGCCCACGCCCTTCTCCTTCGACGCGCTGGTCGCGCAGGCAAAGGCGCTGGCCGGCAAGCCCTACGCCGCCCCGGCGCCGCTGGCACCCGAGGTGCTCGACCGCATCGACTACGACGCGCACGGCAAGATCAAGTTCGACCCGGCCAACGCACTCTTCCGCGACGGGCCGGGCGCGTTCCCGGTCACCTTCTTCCACCTCGGGCGCTTCTTCCAGACGCCGGTGCGCATGAACGTGCTCGAGAACACCGACGGCGACGCCTTCTCGCGCGAGGTGCTCTACAGCCCCTCCTACTTCTCGATGCCGCCTGACAGCCCCGCGCGCTCGCTTCCGCCGGGCGCGGGCTTCGCCGGCTTCCGCCTGCAGGAAAGCCGACTGGGCGACCAGGGCAAGCTCGACTGGCAGAAGAATGACTGGGTCGCCTTCCTGGGTGCCTCTTACTTCCGCGCCATCGGCGAGCTCTACCAGTACGGCCTGTCGGCGCGAGGCATCGCGCTCGACGTGGCGGTGCCCGACCGGCCCGAGGAGTTCCCGAACTTCACGCGCTTCTACTTCGAGACGCCGGCCGCCAACAACACGACTTCGATGACGGTGTACGCGCTGCTCGAAGGGCCGAGCGTGACGGGCGTGTTCAAGTTCGTCATGCAGCGCACCAGGGCCGTCATCATGGACATCGACGCACGCATCTTCGTGCGCAAGGACGTGGCCCGCCTGGGACTGGTGCCGCTCACGTCGATGTACTGGTACTCGGAGACCATCAAGCCCACCGCCATCGACTGGCGCCCCGAGGTGCACGACTCCGACGGCCTCGCGATCTGGAACGGCGCGGGCGAGCGCATCTGGCGCCCGCTCAACAACCCCTCGCAGACGCGCGCCTCGGCTTTCGCCGATACGAAGCCGCGCGGCTTCGGCCTGCTGCAGCGCGACCGCGCCTTCGACCACTACCAGGACGGCGTGAACTACGAGAAGCGCCCGAGCCTGTGGATCGAGCCGCTGGGCGACTGGGGCGAAGGTTCGGTGCAGCTCATCGAGATCCCGACCGACGACGAGATCCACGACAACATCGTCGCCTTCTGGGTGCCCAAGGCCGACGCGAAGGCCGGCGCCAGCTACAGCCTGCAGTACCGGCTGCACTGGACCGACCAGGAGCCCTTTCCGTCGCCGCTCGCGCGCTGCGTGGCCACGCGCATCGGCCGCGGCGGCCAGCCGGGGCAGCCGCGGCCGCAGGGCGTGCGCAAGTTCATGGTGGAGTTCATCGGCCAGCCGCTGACGACCGTGCCCTTCGGCGTGAAGCCGGAGGTGGTGCTGACGGCCGCGCGCGGCAAGTTCTCGTACGTCTTCGCCGAGGCCGTGCCCAACGGCGTGCCCGGCCACTGGCGCGCGCAGTTCGACTTCACGCCCGAGGGCAACGAGCCGATCGACATGCGCATGTACCTGAAGAACGGCGACCAGACGCTCACTGAGACCTGGCTGTACCAGTACCAGCCAGGTTGATTTCTTCGAGCGCTGCGGCTCGAAGCCTCAGCGCTTCGAGACGGAGATCAGCTCGACTTCGAAGTTGAGCGTGGCGTTCGGCGGGATCACGCCGCCGGCGCCGCGCGAGCCGTATGCGATCGACGGGGGGCAGGTCAGCTTGGCCTTGCCGCCCGGCTTCATCTTCTGCACGCCTTCGGTCCAGCACGGGATCACGCCGTTGAGCGGGAACTCGGTGGGCTCGCCGCGCTTGTAGGAGCTGTCGAATTCCTTGCCGCTGTCGGGGAAGGTGCCGCGGTAGTGCACCTTGACCACGTCGGTGGCCGCGGGCGATGCGCCGGTGCCTTCCTTGATCGACTGGTAGACCAGGCCGCTTGGCGTGGTGACGGGCGCGGACTGCGCGAACGCGGCGGGCATGGCAACGAAGGAAACCAGGGCGGCACAGAAAAGAGACTTCACGGAACACCTCGAGGATTGAGAGACCTCGATTATGGCCAGCGGCCATGCAGGCCCACGGTGGAACAACCCTTGCTTTGGCGAATGTGCACTGTCAACATTCACGAAGAGAGGAAGTCGCATGAACTCCACCACTGCCGCCGGCACGGCCGCATCGCCTGCCCCCGCAGGCACAGGCCATCTCAAGAAAGTGCTCGGCCCCGTTCAGCTCTGGGGCATCGCGGTGGGCCTCGTCATATCCGGTGAGTACTTTGGTTGGAGCTACGGCTGGAACACGGCCGGCACGCTCGGCTTCCTGGTCGCCACTGTGCTGGTGGCCACCATGTACACCACCTTCATCTTCAGCTTCACCGAACTCTCGACCGCCATCCCGCACGCGGGTGGTCCTTTTGCCTACGCCCGGCGCGCCTTCGGTCCCAGCGGCGGCTTCGTCGCGGGCTTCGCGACGCTGATCGAATTCGTCTTCGCGCCGCCGGCCATCGCGCTGGCCATCGGCGCGTATCTCAACGTGCAGTTCCCGGGCATCAACCCGAAGTGGTTCGCGCTCGGCGCGTACGTGATCTTCATCGGGCTCAACTGGATCGGCGTGGGCATCGCCGCGGCCTTCGAGCTCTTCGTGACGGTGCTGGCCATCGTCGAACTGCTGGTGTTCATGGGCGTGGTCACGCCGGGCTGGACCATGGCCAACTTCGTGGCCAACGGCTGGGCCGGCGGCAGCGTGCTGAACGGCGCGGCCGTCGCGGGCATCTTCGCTTCGATCCCGTTCGCGATCTGGTTCTTCCTCGCCATCGAAGGCGCGGCCATGGCGGCCGAGGAGGCGCGCGATCCGCACCGCACCATCCCCATCGCCTACACCACGGGCATCGTCACGCTGGTGGTGCTGGCCTTCGGCGTGATGATCTTCGCGGGCGGCGTGGGCGACTGGCGCAAGCTCGCCAACATCAACGACCCGCTGCCGCAGGCCATGAAGGCCGTGGTGGGCGACAACAGCGGCTGGCTGCACATGCTGGTGTGGATCGGCCTGTTCGGGCTGATCGCCTCCTTCCACGGGATCATCATGGGCTACTCGCGCCAGATCTTCGCGCTGGCGCGCGCGGGCTACCTGCCGCGCTACTTTGCAGGCCTGAGCCCGCGCTTCGACACGCCGCACCGCGCGCTGCTGGCCGGCGGCGTGATCGGCGTCATCGCCATCTTCAGCGACGAGTGGGTGCAGTTCGGCGGCCAGACGCTCACCGCCAACATCGTGACCATGGCCGTGCTCGGCGCCATCGTGATGTACCTGATCTCGATGGCCGCGCTCTTCAGGCTGCGCCGCACCGAGCCGGATCTGCCGCGCACCTACCGCGCGCCCTTCTACCCCGTGTTTCCGGCCATCGCCTTCGGCCTGGGCTTGGTGTGCCTAGGCGCGATGGTGTGGTTCAACGGCATGCTCACGCTGCTGTTCATCGTGCTGATGGCCGCCGCCTACGGCTACTTCCTGCTGACATCGGGGCAACGCGATGCGGCAGCGCCTGACGAAATGCTGTCTTCCCGGACCACCGGCTCCTGACATCGGGCCCCTCCAGAAGATGCTCTATCGCACCACCATCGCCGGCCAGGTCTTCGCCTTCGACGACCTGCGCCAGGTCATGGCCTTCGCCAGCCCTGCGCGTTCGGGCGACTACCTCGCGGGCATCGGTGCGGCCACCGCGCAGCAGCGCATGGCCGCGCGGCATGTGCTGGCCGACACACCGCTCAGGCAGTTCCTCACCGAGGCGCTGATTCCCTACGAGAGCGACAACATCACGCGCCTCATCATCGACAGCCACGACGCGCAGGCCTTCGCGCCGGTGTCGCATCTCACGGTGGGCGACTTCCGCAACTGGCTGCTGTCGGACGCAGCCACCACCGCCACGCTTACGGCACTGGCGCCCGGCCTCACGCCGGAGATGGTCGCGGCCGTGTCCAAGCTCATGCGCAACCAGGACCTGGTGTCGGTCGCGAAAAAGTGCAGCGTGGTCACGCGCTTTCGCGACACCATCGGCCTGCCCGGCCATCTCTCGGTGCGCCTGCAGCCCAACCACCCGACCGACGACTTGCGTGGCGTGGCCGCCTCCACGCTAGACGGCCTGCTCTACGGCGCGGGCGACGCCGTGATCGGCCTCAACCCCGCTTCCGACAGCATGCCCGTGCTGGGCCGCCTGCTGCACATGCTCGACGAGGTGATCCAGCGCTTCGAGATCCCCACGCAGAGCTGCGTGCTCACGCACGTGACCAACACGCTCAAGCTCGCCGAAGCCGGCGCGCCGGTCGACCTGGTGTTCCAGTCGATCTCGGGCACGGAGAAGGCGAACCTCTCCTTCGGCGTGACGCCGGAACTGCTCGACGAGGCCCATGCGGCGGCGCAGTCGCTCAAGCGCGGCACCGTCGGCGACAACGTCATGTACTTCGAGACCGGCCAGGGCAGCGCACTCTCGGCCAACGCCAACTTCGGCGTCGACCAGCAGACCTGCGAAGCGCGCGCCTACGCGCTGGCGCGGCGCTACAGGCCGCTGCTCATCAACACGGTGGTGGGCTTCATCGGGCCGGAGTACCTGTACGACGGCAAGCAGATCATCCGCGCCGGGCTGGAAGACCATTTCTGCGGCAAGCTGCTGGGCCTGCCCATCGGCTGCGACGTCTGCTACACCAACCACGCCGAGGCCGACCAGGACGACATGGACACCCTGCTCGTGCTGCTGGGCACGGCGGGCATCAACTTCATCATGGGCATTCCGGGCGCCGACGACGTGATGCTCAACTACCAGAGCACCTCCTTCCACGACGCACTGTTCCTGCGCGACACGCTGGGCCTGAAGCGCGCGCCGGAGTTCGAAGCGTGGCTGCAGCGCATGCAGATCACCGACGAGGCCGGCAAATTGGCGCCGCCTTCCTCTAACCGGCTGCTGGCCGACATGAGCGGGCTGTCCGCGCTGACGTCATGAGCAGCCCCGAATCGCCCGTCACCCCCAACCCCTGGTCGCAATGGCGCTCGGCCACACCCGCGCGGCTGGCGCTGGGCCGCGCCGGCTCGGGCATGCCCACCGACGAGACGCTGCGCTTCGGCTGGGCGCACGCGATGGCGCGCGACGCGATCCATGCCGCGCTCGACGTCGACGCGCTGGCGGCCGCCCTCACCGCGCAGCGCTGGGAAGTGGCCCGCGCACGCAGCCGGGCGGCGGACCGCACCGAATACCTGCGCCGTCCCGACCTCGGCCGCCAGCTCGACGAGAGCGACGCCACGCGCCTGCTCGCCGAGCGGCGCTACGGCTGCGACGTCTGCGTGGTGATCGGCGACGGGCTTTCCTCGCTCGCCGTCGCGCGCCACGCGGTGCCCCTGCTGGCCGCGCTGCGTCCGCACCTGCCGGCCGGCACGCGCTTCGCACCGGTGGTGATCGCCACTCAGGCGCGTGTGGCGCTGGCCGACGAGGTGGGTGAGCTGTTCGGCGCGGCGCTGTCGGTGATGCTGATCGGCGAGCGGCCGGGCCTCAGCTCGCCCGACAGCCTGGGCATCTACCTGACCCACACGCCCACACGCGGGCGGCACGATGCCGAGCGCAACTGCATCTCGAACGTGCGGCCCGAGGGCCTGTCGAGCGAGGCAGCCGCGTTCAAGCTGGCATGGCTCATGCGGGAGTCCCTGCGCAGGGGGCTGACGGGCGTGGGGCTCAAGGACGAGAGCGATCTCGCGGTGCTCGACGAGGAGCGCCGGGCGCCTCCGCTCCCACGCTGAACAGCACGGCCGACGCGGCCGGAACTGTCACGGGCGCTTCGTACGCTCGTCATCTTCTTTTTCGTCCACCGCATTCATCAACGCATTCACTTACTCAA
This sequence comes from Variovorax sp. V15, assembly GCF_041154425.1. Classification (NCBI taxonomy): domain Bacteria; kingdom Pseudomonadati; phylum Pseudomonadota; class Betaproteobacteria; order Burkholderiales; family Comamonadaceae; genus Variovorax; species Variovorax sp. V15. Next base: position 2,510,483 of record NZ_AP028659.1, on the reverse strand, counting down.
AAAAGGAAAAAAGCAATGCAACGTCGCCTCCTCCTTCTCACGCCACTGGCCGCAGCACTCGTCTCGACTGGCTGCGCCAGCCTGTCGTCCGCCGGCAAGGGCACCGCCATCGCGCCCGGCAACTGGGACGCCTTCAACCGCGCGCAGATCGAGGGCCTGATCGCCAGCATCGGCAAGGCAAGTCCGGGCTATGACGCCGCGAAGCCGCCCTACGTGGTGTTCGACTGGGACAACACCAGCGTCTTCCTCGACATCGAGGAGGCCGCGCTCATCTACCAGCTCGAGAACCTCGTCTTCGGCGCCACGCCCGCGCAGCTCGAAGTGGCGCTGCGCAAGAACATCCCGAAGAAGGACTTCCTGCCCGCCTACAACAACGCCGCCGGCCAGGCCGTGAACATCGACGCGGTGGTGCCCGACATCATCGCGAGCTACACATGGCTCTACCAGAACTACAAGGGGCTGAAGGGCGACCAGTCGCTGGCCGTGGTGGCATTGAGCCCGCACTACGGTGCCTTCACCACCAAGGTGCGCTATCTCTATGAAGCCATCGGCGACACCTTCGACCACGACACGGCCTACCCGTGGGTCACCTACCTCTTCGCCGGCATGACCGAGGGGCAGGTGCGCAAGCTCACGGCCGACACGGTGGCCTGGCAGTTGAAGGAGCCCGTGGCCAAGGTCAAGTGGACTTCGCCATCCGCCCTGCCGGGCCGCGCCGGCGTGGTCTCGGTGAGCTGGAAGAACGGCCTGCGGCTGCAGCCCGAGATGCAGCAGCTGTACGCCGCCTTCCGCAACGCCGGCTTCGACGTGTGGGTGTGCTCGGCCTCCTTCGTCGACGTGATCAAGGAGATCTCGTCGAATTCGGCCTTCGGCTACAACAACCCGCCCGAGCGCGTGCTGGCGATGGAGCTGGAGCGCGACGCCAGGGGCGTGATCCAGCCGGAGTTCCGCCGCGGCTACGACCAGACGCAGGGCCCGGGCAAGACGAAGAACATCCGGCGCTTCCTGGTCAGCAAATACGGCTACGGCCCGAGCTTCGTGGCCGGCGACAGCGAAGGCGACCAGAACATGATGGCCGACTTCGCCGACACGAAGAAGGTGCTGATCGTCAACCGCCTGCGCGACCCGAAGACCGACATCGGCAGGTTCTCCGCCATGGCGGTGCAGAACTACGGCAAGGCCGACACGCGCTACCTGCTGCAGGGCCGCGACGACAACACCGGCTCGTGGGTGAGCTCGCAGCTGCACACGCCGCTGGGCGCCACGCAAGGCAAGGCGCTCAAGTAAGAGAACGGGAGCGGTCGCAGGGTCTTCGGCGCGGCTTGCCTATGATGGCCCCATCAAGGCAACCCGAACCGGAGACAACATGGCCGCAGACCGCTACCCCCTCGCCGAACTCAAGGACCTGCCCGAGGACATCCGCACCGCGATCCTTGCCGTGCAGGAGAAGGCAGGCTTCGTGCCGAACGTGTTCCTCGGCCTCGCGCGCCGCCCCGCCGAGTGGCGCGCCTTCTTCGCGTACCACGACGCGCTCATGCTCAAGGAGGAAGGCTCGCTCACCAAGGGCGACCGCGAGATGATCGTCACCACCACCAGCGCGGCCAACAAGTGCCTCTACTGCGTGGTGGCGCACGGCGCGCTGCTGCGCATCTACGAAAAGAAGCCGCTGGTGGCCGACCAGGTGGCGGTGAACTACCGCAAGGCCGACATCACCCCGCGCCAACGCGCGATGCTCGACTTTGCGATGAAGGTCTGCGAACGCTCGCACGAGATCGACGACAGCGACTTCCCGCCGCTGCATGCGCACGGCTTCGATGACGAGGACATCTGGGACATCGCCGCCATCACCGCCTTCTTCGGACTGAGCAACCGCCTGGCCAGCTTCAGCGGCATGCAGCCGAACAACGAGTTCTTCCTCATGGGGCGGGTGCCCCGCGAGAAGAAGCAAGACCCCGAATAAGCCCCTGCCTCAGCCCTTGGCGCGGCAGGAGGCCAGCGCGTCGAGCGCCGGCTTGTAGGTCGGCGTGGTCACGTCCATCACGCCCAGCACCGTGTGGTACAGGTTGTCGTGCGTGAGCGGCGCATCGAGCCCCGCTTCCATGCACGAGCGCGAGAGCTTGCGCCGCTCGCTCATGCCTTCGCTGAACCAGGTGACCATGGGCACGTGCTTCTGCGCATCGGGCGCGAAGCTGTACGGCACACCGTGCAGGAACAGGCCGAACTCGCCGAGCGATTCGCCGTGGTCGCTGATGTACAGCATCGCCGGGTCGTACTGCTTCGACTGCGCCTTGAGCCAGTCGATGGTCTGGCCGAGGAAGCGGTCGGTCTGAACGATGGAGTTGTCGTACACGTTCATCAGCTCGGCGTGGCCACAGTCGGCGAGCGCGTTGGTCTTGCACTCGGGCAGGAAGCGCTTCACGTCGGGCGCCGAGCGCTTGTAGTAGGCCGGGCCGTGGCTGCCCATCTGGTGCATGACCAGCACCACGCCCTTGGCGCGGCGCTCGGCCGGCAGCGCCGCGATGCGCTCGTCCAGGCCCTTGAGCATGACATCGTCCAGGCATTCGTCGCCGTCGCACAGCGCCTTCTTGGTGGCTGCGTCGAGTCCGTCGAAGGCCGAAGCGTTCGGAATGCGCTCGCACACGCCCTTGCAACCGGCCTGGTTGTCGAGCCAGAACACGGCCAGGCCGGCTGCCTGCAGCACGTCGACCAGGGTCTCGTAGTCGTCCTTGCGCGACTCGTAGCCTTCCTTGCCCAGCGGCGAGAACATGCACGGCACCGAGGCCAGGGTGTTGGTGCCGCAGGAGCGCACCTCGCGATAGCTCAGCACGCCGCGCTTGGCCAGTTCCGGCGTTGTGTCGCGCGCGTAGCCGTTGAGGGCGAAGTGGTCGGCCCGTGCCGTCTCGCCCACCACCACCACGAAGAGCGGCGGCCTGGTCTGCGCGGCATAGCTCGCGCCCAGCGCCGTTCCGGCGGTGATGGAAACCAGCTTGCCGCTGCGTTTGAAGAGCGGCTTGATGAAGAGCGCACCCGTCGAATAGAGCGATGCGATCGGGTTCATCATGTAGCGCAGGTGCACGTTGTTGCGCATCAGTGGCGCCAGCTCGCGGTTCATGGCCACGGCCGTGCCTACGGCCACGGCCACGGACAGCAGCAGCAGCCCCACGTTGCGCGCGAGCTTGGGCAGGAAGCGCATCGGCGCGACGCGCACGCGCCAGATCAGCCAGGCCGCGGGCAACACCACCACCGCCACGTTGAAGGCCATGCGCCAGCTCAGCAGGTCGCGCGCCTCGTTGGGGTCGGTCTGCAGCGCGTTGGCGATCATGGTGGGGTCCATGACCACGCGGTATTCGAGCATGTAGTGCTGAACCACCGCGGCCAGTATTACCACCAAAAGCCACAACGGCTTCATCCAGCGCGACCAGGCCGTGAACGACAGGATGGCCGCCGAACCGCACAGCGTGAGCAGGCTCATCGACACCACGGTCGACATGTAACTGCTGGGCGCGCCGCCGATGCGGGCCAGCTCGTTCCACAGCGGCCAGTTGGTGGTCAGTACCAGGTAGAGACTGAGCCAGAGGACGACCATGGCGGCCGAGCGCGGACGCTGCAACCAGAGGTCGAAGCGGGTCCACGGGGCGCCCGAAGGAGGCGACTGTGGCGTTTTTGACTCAGAAGTACCCACCCGTTCCAATGGAACAGGCGAAATTCGTGAAACAGACATGCGGCGAATGTAACGACGCCGCCTGAAGCGAGGCTGAATTGCCCCTTCAGTCCGTGTTCAGACTCGCCGCCCTGCGCAGCCGCAATCTTGCCGAGCGCCGCCGCGCCACCAGTGCGACCGAGGCAGCCTGGCTCATCGGCCGGCTGGCGCCCCGCTCCACCACGATCGCCACCAGCGCGCCCAGCATGGTCGCCGCCACGATGTCGGACGGGAAATGCAGGCCCAGGTACACCCGGCTCCACGCTACAAGGGTCGCCACCACCAACGCCGCCAGCATGGGCACGCGCGACGGCAGGCACCAGAGCGCGAAGGCTGCGGCGAAGGTGCCGGCCGCGTGCATGCTCGGGAAGCCCGGCCGCACGCCCTGCGGCACCCATTGGATGCCCAGGCCGTAGTAGGCGGGCCGAGGGATCGGCGCCACCATGCGGATAAGGCTCACGACGATCCACGCCGCCAGTACGCTCAGCAGCACGGTGAACAGCGCATAGCGCCAACGCCGGCTGAACAGCGCGCACACGCCGATGGCCAGCGTCAGCAGGGCCGGCAGCAGATCGGAGCAGAACTCGGCGAAGCGCAGGCTCCACGGCGGCACCGTGGCGCTCGCGTTGATCAGCCTGAAGAGGGCGAAATCAAAGCCCTGCATGCGCGGGCACCGCCGTGTTAGTCGAGCGCGAACCGAATCGCGCAACCGCCATCTCGATGACAAGGCCCACCGTCCAGCAGACCCAGGCCGTCCAGAGGGTGTGGCTCATGTAGTGCGCGCCGCGCAACTGCTGGGCCACGCCCAACACCAGCCCCGCGGCCACGGCCGTCCAGAGCCAGATCGCCGCCGCGCGGGCCGACACCCGCCGCAGAACGAAGTACCCGCCCACGTAGGCGAAGGCCGCCGAAGCATGGCCGGCCGGGAAACAGCCGCCGGGACCGCCATCGCTCATGCCCCACGACCAGTGGGACACGTACCGCGCCACGCCGCCGAACTCCTGCAGGTCCCAGGGGCAGCTGGTGTGGCTCGCATGCTTGATCATGCTGACCGCGATCACCGAGCCGAGCACGGTCAGGGCCAGTTGCGCGCGGGAGCCGGTATCGAGGCGGCGCAGCACGCCGAAGGGCCAGCGGATCGCGGCGAACAGCAGGATCACCAGCGCCCAGCTGAGGTTGCGCGCGCCCTCATGCATGACGTGGACCATGAAGGGGTTCTCGCGCAGGGGAAAACCGAGTTGCGAGCCTGCCATGCGTGCCAGAAGCAGATCGCCGCCCGTCGCGTCCCAGGCCATCAGCGCAACCAGCGCGACAAGGGTGAAAACCCCCAGACGAAAAATGGGCGGACGAGTCATGGACGAAGGCAGGACTGAAAAACAGCCGCGAGCCTACGTTTGCGGAATGAACCGAGCCTGAAGCAAGATGAACCGAACCTGACTGAAAGGCCTGCTTCAGCCCGGGGACGCTAGACTCTTTTTCTCGTTGAAAGGACATGGCGTGCGCATATTGCTGGTCGAAGATGACACTGCATTGGCAGATGCCGTCTGCAGCTACCTTCTGGCCAAGGCCTTCGTGGTCGACGTGGCGCCGAGCCTGGCGGATGCACGCGGCGCCCTGCTCTCGGTGCAGTACGCGGCAGTACTGCTCGACCTGCACCTGGGCGACGGAGACGGCCTCTCGCTGCTGCCCCAGATACGTGCCCTGCCCGAGCGCCCCATCGTCATCGTGCTGACCGCACGCGACCAGGTGACCGACCGCATCCGCGGCCTGGACGCCGGCGCCGACGACTACCTGATCAAGCCCTACGACCCGGCCGAGCTGCTGGCGCGCCTGCGCGCGGTCGAGCGGCGGCGCAGCTCCAGCAGCTCGCCGGTGCTGCAGCTGGGCACGCTGGAGATCGACCTCGCCCACGACATGGTGCGCAAGCACGGCTCGCCGATCACCCTCACGCAGAAGGAATGGGCGCTGCTGCGCGTGATGGCCACCCGGCCCGAGCGCATCCACACGCGCGAGAACCTCGCCGACGCGCTGTACGGCTTCGGCGACGAGGCCGACAGCAACACGCTCGAAGTCTTCATCAGCCGCCTGCGGCGCAAGCTCGGCCGCAGCCACATCCAGACACTGCGCGGGCTGGGCTACCGGCTGTCGTTCTCGACGGACGAGGACGAATGACCCCGGCCAGCTTCGCCGCCGGGCGCGACTCGCTCGCCGGGCGGCTGACCCGCACGCTGATCCTGTGGGTCGGCGGCGTGTGGCTGCTTTGCGTGTTCGCGGTGGTCTGGTACGTGGACCGCGAGATCAACCACAACTTCGACAACGAACTGGTCGAGGTATCGCACCGCATGTTCGCAATGGCGGTGCAGGAACTCGAGAAGCTGCAGCACCCGGGCGAGCAGCAGCCGCGAGAGCCGCTCATCGCGCCCAAGCAGCTCTTCTCCGAGGACGCGGTGATCTACCAGATCGTCGACCTGCACGAGCATGTGCTGCTGCGCTCCGCGGAGACGCCCGCCGACACCTTCGACGTGCCGCTGGCCGCCGGCTTCGCGAACAACCCGACCTGGCGCATCTACACCGTGCGCCACCCGACGCTGGGCCTGTTCTTCCAGGTGGCCGACCCGCTCGACGAGAGGCGCCATGCGCTCAACCGCACGCTCTTCGGCCTGATCATTCCGCTGGGCGCGGTGCTCCCGCTGCTCGCGCTGGTGCTGCGCAACGTGGCCCGCACCGAACTCCGGGTGCTGCAGGAGCTGGCCGCGGAGATCGAGAAGCGCAGCGGCGCCGACCTGAGCCCGATCACCCTGCCCGGCCTGCCGAAGGAGCTGCGCACCGTCGGCGACCACGTCAACCGGCTGCTGGAGCGGCTCTCCCATTCGCTCGACGTGGAGCGCGCGCTGGCCGCCAATGCCGCGCACGAGCTCCGCACCCCGCTCGCGGCCGCGAGGCTGCGGCTGCAGACCGCGCTGGAGCACGACCTGCAGCGCAACGACGTGCAGGCCGCGCTCGACGCGCTGCGCACGCTGAGCCATCGCACGGAAAAGCTGCTGCAGCTCTCGCGCGCCGAATCGGGCGCCTCGCTCGCGCGCTCGCGGGTCGACCTCGTGCAGCTCGCCGGCACCGTGGCGCAGGACTTCTGGCAAGACCCGCAGAACAGCGAGCGCCTCGCGCTCAAGGTACCGGACAGCGGTGCCCCAGCGGCCCTCGGCGACGTCGACGCGCTCGCCATCGCGCTGCGCAACCTGGTGGAGAACGCGCTGCGCTACGGCGGCGGCCGCGTCGTCATCGAGGTGATGGGCCCCGCCACGCTGGCCGTGCGCGACTCCGGCAAGGGCGTCACGCCCGAGCAGCTCGCCACCCTGCGCGAGCGCCATGTGCGCCACAGCTCCGACCGCGCGGGCTACGGGCTGGGCATCTCGATCGTGGGCACCATCGTGGAGAAGCACGGCGCGAAGCTGGAGCTGTCTTCGCCTCCGGCGGGCGCAGCGCAGGGCTTCGAGGCGCGGATCGTGCTGCAGCAGGCCTGACCGCGCGAAGCAACCTCAGCGCCGGGCTACATCCTTCCTCGGCACGAAGCCGTAGGAGTTGTCGAAGCCGAATTGGCCGGCGGAGTACATCGCCGCCATCTTCTTCACGAGATGCTGCTGCACCGGTTTCGGCAGCGCGAAGTAGCTGGCGTTGGCGGTGGTCCTGCGGTCGCCGTCCAGGTTGCCGGTGATCGCGTGGATGGTCGCCTTGCGGCCCTGGTGGAAGGTGACGATCTTGATGCGCCCGACGAAATCGTCGTTGACGATGCGGTCGGCACCGTCTGGCTCGAAGAAGCGGTAGACGAGGATGGGATCGACCAATCCGTCGCCGTCGATGTCCGTGAGTTCGATGAGCTTCGAGCGGAAGTTGACGCCAGCCTCGTCCCTGCCTGGGAAGTCTCGGATCGACCACTCGGGCGTCAGGCTGCCGCCGTCGGCACCGACCTTGTAGAGCGCGGCCTGGATGGCCGAAGAGAGTTTTTCCTCGGGGAACGGCAGGTCCTGCTTCTCGCCGAGCAGCAGGACGTGGCTGCCCGCCTTGTCCGAATAGCAGTACCGCTTGAACACCGGAAGTTCGAACCCGGCCTTCTTCAGCGCCTCGGCGTTCAGGTACGGCGCTCCGGCGGCGCACTCGGTACCGTTCTTGCCGGGTGGCGTCTGCGCATGGCTGCCGGTGGCGAGCGATGCGAGCAAGGCGACCGCCAGGAGCGTTCTTCTCATTCGGCGCTCACGAGCGCACGCAGCCAGTCGGGCAATGTCAGCGCCTTCTGCTTCGGGAAGTCGACCCAGATCGTGGTCGCGCCTCCGGCGGCGCAAATCACGTCGGGTTCGGCCTCGCGGGCCATGGTGGCCCAGCTCTCGAAGGTGGTGCGGCCCGGATCGCTCACGTACATCTTGAGCAGCACGTTGCCCGGGTACTCGATCTGCCGGTAGAAGTTGCAGAAGGCGTTGACGATCACCATGCCCTCGCCGTTGGGCTGCGGCTCGAAGCCGATGGAGTGCATCCAGTCGATGCGCGCGGTTTCGAGGTAGCGGAAGTAGGTGCCGTTGTTGAGGTGGCCCATGGCGTCCATGTCGCCCCAGCGGATGGGAATGGACGTTTCGTACACCAGCTTCTTCTTTTCGGGAATTTCGATTCTCATCGGTGCGCCTTGATGGATGCGAGGATGCCCAGCACGAACAGCACCGCCGCGGCCCACTCGGTGGCCTGCGGCCAGCGGCCGTCCCAGACGAAGGAATACAGGAGCGCGAACAGCGTCTCGCTGACGATCAGCTGCCCGCAGAGACTGGCCGACAGCCGCTGGCTGGCCACGTTCCAGAGAATGGTCGCGAGCCACGACGAGCCGAAGCCGCTGGCCAGCGCGATCCACACGAAGAGCATGCCATCGGGCTGCGCCTGGAGCGTGGCCACGTCGCTGCCCGCGATGAGCCACAGCAGCAAGGCGCCGAGCCCGGTCGCCACGCCCAGCCAGTTGGCCCAGTCGGTCGCGTTGAGCCCGGTGTGGCGCTGCAGCCAGGCCGCGTTGAGCAGGCCGTACACCGTCCAGCTCGCCATGGCGGCCAACGCCAGCGCGATGCCCCAGCCGAAGCGGGCACCGGTCGCTTCACCCGCGCCGTGCTGCGCCGACCATGCGCCATAGATCATCAGCGCGATGCCCGCGCCCGTGAGCAGCAGCCCCGGCAGCAACGCGCTCATGCGCAGGCCTGCGGGGCGGCCCAGCAGCATCATCCAGACGGGGATCGTGCCGATGATGAGGCTGGGCACCTCCGTGCCCGCCGCCTGGATGCCGAAGGCCAGCAGCAGGTAGTAGCCGCTGAAGCCGAGCACGCTGAGGCCCAGCGCCGCGAGCGCCTGCCGCCCGTTGGGCCAGCGCACGGCGGCCGGCCGCGCGAACACCGCCAGCGCCGAGACGGCACCGAAGATGGCGAAGCGCGCGGCGGTGATGTCGACCATGCCGAAGTGGCCCACCATGCGCGGCGCCACGAAGGTCAGGCCCCAGAGTGCACCCGCGGCCAGCCCGGCCGCGATGCCGACCCACGCCCGCGGGCTCAGAGCGCGAACCCGTCGTCGGCCGCGATGACGGCGCCGTTCACGAAGTGGCTCTGGCCGCTGGCCAGCAGCACGATCAGGCCGTCGAGGTCTTCCGGCTTGCCCACGCGCTTGCGCGGCAGCATGTTGACCAGCTTGGTGCCGCCCTCGGTGCTCCAGTGTTCCTCGTTGAGCTCGGTCGTGATGTAGCCCGGGCACAGCGCGTTCACGTTGATGCCGAATCGGCCCCATTCGAGCGCCATGGCCTTGGTCATCTGCACCACCGCGGCCTTGCTCATGCAGTAGGTGCCGATCTGCGGCATGACCTTGAGCGCCGCGGCGGAGGCGATGTTGATGATGCGCCCGCCGATGTAGGTGCCCGGCGCCGTGCCCCTGGCGCGCGCCAGCATGCGCTTGCCGACCTCCTGCGCCACGAAGAAGCTGCCCTTCACGTTGGTGTCGAAGATGTAGTCGTAGTCGTCGGGCGTCACGTCCTGCAGGCGCTGCGTGGTGCTCACGCCCGAGTTGTTGACCAGGATGTCGATGGGGCCCACCTCGGTCTCGGCGCGCGCCACGGCGGCCTTGATGCTGCCAATGTCGGTCACGTCGAGTTCGACCACGTGGGCGTCGTGGCCCTCGCCCTCGATGCGCGCACGCAGCTCCTTGAGCTTCTCGACGCGGCGGCTCGCCAGCACCACCGCCGCGCCGGCACGCGCCAGCGTCTTCGCGAACTGGGCTCCGAGCCCGCTGGAGGCGCCGGTGACGAAGGCCACGCGGCCGGAGAGATCGATGCTGTAAGCCATGAACTGGATCCTGTGGAGTCGCGCAGGTGACGCGGGAGGTCCCGCCCGCGAGCGCTGGGGAGCATGCCGGACGCGACAGGGAGCATCCCTGGACGCCGCATAAAATGCCCCGCAATCCCGGGAAGCCCCCGCGTCTCGAAAAATCATTATCGATCCAACCCAGATGACCCACGACGAAATCCTCGCTCAGTTCGGCCCTCGCGAAGCCATGGAATACGACGTGGTCGTGGTCGGCGGCGGCCCGGCCGGCCTGTCGACCGCGATCCGGCTCAAGCAGCTGGCCGCGCAGCACGAGAAGGAGATTTCGGTCGTGGTGCTCGAGAAGGGCTCCGAGCCCGGCGCGCACATCCTCTCGGGCGCCATCATGGACCCGCGCGCGCTCAACGAGCTGCTGCCCGACTGGAAGGAACTCGGCGCCCCGCTGAACCAGCCGGTCACCGACGACGCGATGGTGTTCCTGGGCGAGAAGTCGGGCCTGCGCACCCCCAACCTCTTCCTGCCGGCCTGCTTCCAGAACCACGGCAACTACATCATCAGCCTGGGCGCCTTCACCAAGTGGCTGGCCCAGCAGGCAGAGAACCTGGGCGTGGAGATCTTCCCGGGCTTCCCAGCCGCCGAGGTGCTCTACAACGAAGACGGCTCGGTGCGCGGCGTGGCCACCGGCAACATGGGCGTCGGCAAGGACGGCGAGCCCACCGAGAACTTCCAGCTCGGCATGGAGCTGCTGGGCAAGTACACCGTGTTCGCCGAAGGCGCGCGCGGCCACCTGGGCCGCCAGCTCATCGCCAAATACAAGCTCGATGCCGGCAAGGACCCGCAGACCTACGGCATCGGCGTGAAGGAAGTCTGGGAAATCGACCCCAAGCGCCACCAACCCGGCTTCGTGCTGCACACCGCCGGCTGGCCGATGAAGAGCGACACCTACGGCGGCGCCTTCCTCTATCACATGGAGGACAACAAGGTCACGATGGGCTTCATCACGGGCCTGGACTACAGCAACCCCTACCTGAGCCCCTTCGAGGAAATGCAGCGCTGGAAGCTGCACCCCAACATCCGCTGGTACCTGGAAGGCGACGAGTCCAAGGGCATCAAGCCCGCCAAGCGAATCGGGTACGGCGCGCGCGCCATCACGGCCGGCGGCCTGATGTCGCTGCCCAAGACGGTGTTCCCGGGCGGCGCACTGGTCGGCTGCGAGGCCGGCTATCTCAACGTGAGCCGCATCAAGGGCAGCCACGCCGCCATCAAGACCGGCATGCTGTGCGCCGAGGCCGCCTTCGACGCGGTCATGGCCGGCCGCCAGCACGACGAACTCACGGCCTACCCCGCCGCCTTCGAGAAGAGCTGGCTGCACACCGAGCTGAACAAGGCCCGCAACTTCAAGGCCTGGTTCAAGAAGGGCCTGGGCATCGCCACCTTCATGAACGGCGTCGAGCAATGGCTGCTGAAGGGCCACATTCCATGGACGCTGCGCCGCGACAAGCCCGACCACCTGTACCTGAAGCCAGCTTCGGAGTGCAAGCCCATCGTCTACCCGAAGCCCGACGGCAAGCTCACCTTCGATCGCCTCTCCAGCGTGTTCATCAGCAACACCAACCATGAGGAGCAGCAGCCGGCCCACCTGACGCTCAAGGACGCGACGGTGCCCGTGAACATCAACCTCGCCAAGTTCGCTGGCCCCGAAAGCCGCTACTGCCCGGCCGGCGTGTACGAGTTCGTCGGCACCGACGACGGCAAGCAGCGCCTGCAGATCAACGCGCAAAACTGCGTGCACTGCAAGACCTGCGACATCAAGGACCCGACGCAGAACATCGTGTGGGTCACGCCCGAAGGTGGCGGCGGGCCGAACTACGTGGGGATGTAAGGCTCCCGGCCGTCTTGCCGCTCGAGGCCCTCTTCGGAGGGCCTTTTTCCTGGCCTGGAAGGCCTGCCGCTTCAGGCAAGGTATGAAGCGACTTCCTCGGGCGTGAGCATGCGCACGAGCGACACACGCGACTTCTGTTCCGAATGGAGCACGCGGTTGAATCCGTTCCAGGTGCGGCTGGGCTTGTCCTGCGTGTCCAGCGCCACCAGCACCAGCCGCCCCTGCCTGCGGGCGTTCTCGCGCAGCGAGCCTTCGCCCCATGACCACGCCATGGGATCGACCAGCTCGCCGTTCCTGAAGGCATCGGCCTGCAGCCACAGGTACTCGGCGCAGTCGTTGTCGCGGCTTGCGGTCGCGCCCGCCTCGCGTGCGGGCGGCTGGATGCCGAGCGCCTTGGCGCGCTTGCGCATCAGCTTCTGCAGCAGCGAGAACGCGTGGAAGTTGTTGTTGATGGCGTGGGCCTTCACCACCATGCCGGTGCCGGAGGCCGGGAGCACCACCACCAGTTCGTCCTCGTAGGCCAGTTCGGCGGCCCCCTGCAGGAAATGCAGACCGTCGATCGGCAGCGAATCGTTGACGGCCAACGCATCGATGCGCGCCACCAGTTCGCCGTCGGCCAGCAGGGCGCGGTGGTTGCGCACGTCGCGCATGAGCATGGTCATGAGTGGAAGCACCAGCAGGCCAGCCGCGGCCTGCCGTGCCTCGACCTCGAAACGCTCCGGTGCAGACAGCGCGCCAAGGGCCGCCTCCGCAGCCTGCCATTCGGCGACTTCTTCGGGGTCTGCCTCTTCGCCATCGTCCTGAGGCTGTGTCGCGCAGAACGGTTCGAGCGAGACGAGCAGGCCGGCCATGAGTTCGAGCGCCGCGCCGAAGAGCAGGCGCGGGTCGGCCCCGTCCTCCACGAGCGCGCCGCAGAACAGCGCCAGCAACGTGGCCCGGTGGGGATGCAGACGAGGCAGTTCGTCGGCCGCCAGCTGCAGCACATCGTTCTTCTCGGGGCTCTCGATCACCGAAAGATAGAAATCCCTGATCTCCTTGCGCGAGAAGAACGAGGACTGGCTGTCGAGATCGGCCTCGACGCGCACCGGCTGCCGCAGCGTCTCGAGGAAATCGGGCGGGAACTTGATCGTCATGGCGTCGTTGTTTCTGCACCGGGGTCGGGCTTTCGCACGTCAACGAGGCTGCGCGCCACGAACCCGGCGGCCGCGGCACCGACGATGGAGCCCACGAGCGAGAAGCCTGGCCCCGCCAGGCCGGCGAGCGCTCCCGTGCAACCGCCCAGGAACATGCAGGCCACCAGGGTTCGCCTGCGCCGGTACTGCGGCGAAGGCTTCTCGGCGAACATGCCGTTCGCAACGAGCCATGCCACGGCAAGAAGCCACAAGACGATGACCGTGAGCATGCAGTGTCTCCTGTCGATGAGGGGCGCTCGGTCGCGACGGTTTCCGCTGCACAAGCTGAGATCGAGCATGCCACAGGCCTCCCGCCCTCGCCGCTGCCCGCTTATCCTCAAAGCTCTCAGGAGACAAGACAGGAGACCGACCCATGCAGATCATCATCACCGGCGGCGCAGGCTTTCTGGGCGCGCGACTCGCGCGAACACTGCTCGCGCAAGGCAGCCTTTCACTGGCCGGCGCCGCAGCCCGTCCCATCGAGCGCATCACGCTGGTCGACCGCGCGGCCCCGCCGGCCGACCTGACGGCCGACGCGCGTATCAAGGCCGTCACCGGCGACCTGAACGACCAGCTCTCGGCGCAGGCCGATGCCACGCCCTGGCGCGAGGCCGACGCCATCTTCCACCTGGCCGCAGCAGTGAGCGGCGAATGCGAGGCCGACTTCGACCTCGGCATGCGCAGCAACTTCGCCGCCACGCATGCGCTGCTCGAGCGGGTTCGCGCCCTGAATACCAGGCCGGTGCTGGTGTTCGCCAGCTCGCTCGCGGTGTTCGGCGATTCGCCCGAGCAGCCGCTGCCGAAGGTGATCGAGGATCACACGCTGCCCACGCCGCAGACCAGCTACGGCATCCAGAAATTCATTGGTGAACAGCTGGTGGCCGATTTCACGCGCAAGGGCTTCGTGCGCGGGCGCAGCGTGCGGCTCATGACGGTGAGCGTGCGCCCGGGCAAGCCCAACGGGGCGGCCTCGGGCTTCTTCAGCGGAATGATCCGCGAGCCGCTGGCGGGGCTGCGCGCGGCCTGCCCGGTGCCCGACGAGACGCCTGTCGCCGTCGCGTCACCGGCTCGCACCATCGAGGGCATCATCCGCGCCGCCGAGGCGAGCGATGCGCAATGGGGACCACGCACCGCGCTGAACCTGCCTTCGCTGCCGACCACGGTGGGCGAGATGGCCGCGGCGCTGGAGCGCGTGGCCGGCAAGGCCGCCACCGCCTTGCTCGACCGCACGCCCGACCCGGCGATCATGCGCATCGTGAAGACCTGGCCGGGGCGCATCGAAACGGCGCGCGCGAAGGCGCTGGGCCTGGCGGCGGACGACAGCTTCGAGGCCGTCATCCGCGAATACGTCCGTGAAAATCCCGACGCGGTGAAGCTCCCCGGTGTTGCATAGTCCGTTGCGCCTGACGCGCACCTGACCCCAACCCCCGGAGACATCATGAAACTCGGCCACATCGCCGCCGCCTGCCTTTCGTTCGCCCTGGGCGCTTCCGCCTTCGCCCAGGCACCCACCGTTCTCAAGATCGGCTACGCGACCTCCAAGGAGTCGCACTACGGCGTTGGCTCCACGGTGTTCTGCGACGAGATCGAGAAGGGCACACAAGGCCGCTACAAGTGCCAGCACTTCGCCAACTCGGCGCTGGGCGGCGAGCGCGAGCAAATCGAGGCCATCCAGCTCGGCACGCAGGACCTGGTCAACACCTCGACCGGCCCGGTGGGCAACTTCGTGCCCGAGGTGAAGATTGTTGACATTCCCTTCCTCTTCCGCGACTACGACCACGCGCGCAAGGTGATGGACGGCCCCATCGGCCAGGACATCCTGACCAAGTTCCCGAGCAAGGGCATCATCGCGCTGGCCTGGACGGAGAACGGCTTCCGCCACATGACGAACAGCAAGCGCGACATCGTCAAGCCCACCGACGCGGCCGGCCTGAAGATGCGCACCATGGAAAACAAGGTGCACATGGACGGCTACCGCACCTTCGGCATCCTGCCCACGCCGATGGCCTTCCCCGAGCTCTTCGGCGCGCTGCAGCAGGGCACTGTCGACGGGCAGGAGAACCCGATTCCGGTGATCCTGGCCTCGAAGTTCTCGCAGGTGCAGAAGCACCTCTCGCTCACGGGCCACGTGTATTCGCCGGCGCTCCTGCTGCTGTCGCCGAAGGTGTGGAACAAGCTCTCGGACGCCGACAAGAAGGTGTTTACCGAGGCCGCGAAGAAGGCCGCCGTCGCCCAGCGCAAGAAGGTGAACGACGACGAGAACAACGGCATCGCGCAGCTCGAGAAGGACGGCATGAAGGTCACGCGCACCGTCGACGGCGCTGCCTTCCGCGAGGCGCTGAAGCCGGCGTACGTGAGCTACGCCAAGGAATTCGGCGCGGACAACATCAAGAAGATTACGGACGTCAAGTAAGCCGTCCCGAGCCGGTCTTCCGGCAACGCGCCCGGTCCGCCACAGTGCGCCGGGCGCTTCGTTTTTTCTTCTCTCCCGAAACAACAGAGAACAACTCAAAGTGCAAGCCTTCGAGCGCTACTTTCTCGCCGCCAACCGCTGGGCGCTGATTCTTCTGCTGGCCGCCATGTCGGTCATCATCTTCACCAACGTCGTGCTGCGCTACACCACCAGCCAGTCGCTCGAATGGGCGGAAGAGGTGTCGCGCCACATGATGATCTGGCTCACCTTCCTGGGCGCCGGGCCGGTGCTGCGCTACGGCGGGCACATCGCGGTCGAGAACCTGCAGGACGCGCTGCCGCGCAGCGCCGCGGTAGCGCTGCGCATCGTGGTGGCGGGGCTGCTCTTCGCCTTCTTCGGCTTCATGGTGTGGTACGGCTGGCTCTACATGCAGCGCACGATGTTCCAGCTCACCGCCGTCACGCAGATTCCGTTCGCCTACATCTACAGCGCGATGCTCTTCGGCGGCGTGCTGCTCGTCGTGCACTGGCTGCTGGTGGTGCGCGGCTACGTGCTGAACCGCGAGTTCGCGTCCGACGCGCACTTCGACGCCAACGCCAGCGCGTCGCTGTAAGGAGAACGACCATGGATGCAAGCCTCGTTCTCATCGTCTCCGCCTGCGTGTTCCTGGCCATCGGCGTGCCGGTGGCCTTCGCGCTGGGCCTTTCCACCGCCACCACGCTGATCCTGGCGGAAAACTATCCGCTGATGGTGCTGCTGAAAGAAACCTTCACCGGCATCGACAGCTTTCCGCTGATGGCGGTGCCCTTTTTCATCCTGGCTGCCGAGCTCATGAGCGGCGGCTCGCTCACCGAGGTGCTGCTGCGTTTCGCGGGCCAGTTCGTGGGCCACCGGCGCGGCGGGCTGGGCTACACCAACGTGGTGTCGCTGACCTTCTTCTCTGGCATCTCGGGCTCGGCGCTGGCCGACGCAGCGGGGCCGGGGTCGATGCTCATCAAGATGATGGACAAGGCCGGCTACGACCGCTCCTACGCGGCGGCGCTCACCGCCTCGACCGCGATCGTGGGGCCGATCATTCCGCCTTCGATCATCATGATCATCTACGCGCTGCAGGACGAGACGGTCTCGGTCGGCACGCTGTTCGCAGCGGGCATCCTGCCGGGCATCCTGATCGCGGTAGCGATGTGCCTGGTGAACTTCTACGTCTCGAAGAAACGCAACTACAAGGGGGACGGGCAGACACCGCCGCTGCGTGAGATCCTCATCACGACCTGGAAGGCGATTCCCGCGATCCTGCTGCCGGTGGTCATCCTCGGCGGCATGCGCGCGGGCTGGTTTACGCCCACCGAGGCCTCGGTCGTGGCGGTGTTTTACGCACTGGTGTGCGGCAAGTTCGTCTACCGCACGCTCGAATGGAAGGCGCTGCCGGACATTCTTTCGCGCTCGGCCCTGCTGTCGGCCTCGGTGCTGATCATCATCGGCCTGTCGGCCTCGTTCGCGTGGATCCTGACCATCGAGGGCATTCCGCAGCAGATGGCCGAGTGGCTCATCGGCATGAACCTCTCGCCGTGGATGTTCCTGATCATCGTCAACATCTTCCTGCTGCTCTTCGGCATCTTCATCGAGCCGCTGCCCGGCGTGATGGTGCTGGCGCCGATCCTCGCGCCGGTGGCGGTGAAGCTGGGCGTCGACCCGGTGCACTTCGCGATGATCGTGATCTTCAACCTCACGCTGGGCATGATCACGCCACCGGTCGGCGGACTGCTGTTCGTGACCTGCAACGTGTCGAAGGTGCCGATGACGGCGCTGGTGAAGGAACTGGTGCCGTTCCTGTGGGCGCACGGCGCGGTGCTGCTCATCCTGACCTTCGTGCCGGCGCTGAGCACCTGGCTGCCGCACACGCTAGGGTTCAAGTAGCGCCGCAAGCTGCGGCGCTCAGCCCGGCCGGTGCAGGTACTGGCTCGGCGGCACGCCCAGCGTGCGCCGGAACATCGCGGTGAAGGCGCTCGGGCTCTCGTAGCCGTGGGCCAGCGCCACTTCAAGAATCGACGCACCCGCCGCCAGCCGGGGCAGGCTCAACAGCAGCCTCGCCTGCCGGCACCACGCGCCGAAGTTCATGCCCGTCTCGCGCTGGAACAGGCGCGCGAGCGTGCGGGTGTTCATGTGCAGACGCGAGGCCCAGTCGTCCAGCGTTGCGGGCAGCGAGGGGTCGCGCACCAGTTCCTCGCACAGCGCGGCCAGCCGGGCGTGGCGCGGCATCGGCACGTACAGCGAGAGCGCAGGCGCGGCCTCGATCTCGTCGAGGATCAGCTCCATCACCCGCTCGTCGCGGCCGCCCGGCGCGTAGTCCAGCGGCAGCGACACGGCCGTGACGATCAGCTCCCGCAGCAGCGCGCCGACGTGGATCACACGGCATTCGCTGCCCAGGTCGGCACGCGTGCCGGGTTCGACGAACACGGTGCGCATGCGCACCTCGCCCGCCATGCGGATCTGGTGCTCCATGCCGCCGGGCACCCACACGCCGCGACCGGTCGGCACCACCCAGCTGCCGGCTGCGGCGCTCACCAGCATCACGCCCGAGATCGCGTGGATGAGCTGGCCGCGCCGGTGCGTGTGCGGCGGAATGAAGGCGTCGCCCGCCGGGTCGGTCGCCAGCACCGCGACGGCGCGCGGGGTCGACTCGCCGTGCTCCGGCCGGAGATCAATTTCTTTGTCCATTTCTCGACGATGCTTGCCAATTCGTAGCAGGAACATCTTCTCACGGCTTCCTACGATGCTTTTTTCCACTCCTCCCGCAAACGAAAGAAGCATCCGTCATGAACAAGCGCCGACTCGGGCTGCTCACCGGCACCCATGCCGTCAACGACCTCTACCAGGGCCTCGTGCCCGCCCTGCTGCCCTTCATGGTGCTGGAGCGCGGCTACAGCTACACGGCAGTCAGCGGGCTGATGCTGGCGGCCACGGGCTTGTCGAGCGTGGTGCAGCCCCTCTTCGGGCTGTACGCCGACCGGCACCCGCGCAGCTGGCTGGTGCCCACGGGCTTCCTTGTCGCCGCGCTGGGCGTGGTGCTGGCGGGGCTGGGCCAGAGCTACCTGCTGACCTGGATCGCGATGGCGCTGTGCGGGCTGGGCATCGCGGCCTACCACCCACCGGCCACGGTGGCGGCGCGCGCGGCCGGCGGCGGCTCGCAGAAGGCGATGAGCGTGTTCTCGGTGGGCGGCACCATCGGCGCCTCTTTCGCGCCGGTGCTGGCGGCAACGGCCGTGGGCGGCGGCAGCCTGTCGCACAGCTACCTGCTGGGCGTGCCGGCGCTGGCGATGGGCGTGGTGTGGTTCGCCGCGAACGCGCGGCGCGGGGCGGCCTCGGGCAACGCAGCAGCGGCCCGCAAGGCCGGCGACCACCTGATGAAGCCCCACAACGACTGGCGTGCCTTCGGGCTGCTGGTGGCGACCATCGTGGGCTGGTCTATTCCGTACGTCACGGTGATGTCGATGCTGTCGCTGCGCATCACGCGCGACCTGCAAGGTTCGGCCTTCCAGGGCGCGGCGGCGCTCACCATGTTCACGGCGGCGGGCGCCGTCGGCACGCTGATCGGCGGCTGGCTGGGCGACCGCATCGGGCGCATGGGCACGATCCGCGCCGGATATCTGCTTGCACTGCCCTCGCTCGCGGGCATCGTGCTCGCCCCGAGCGCAGGATGGGCGCTTGCCTGCACCGCGCTCTTCGGCCTGTGCATGTTCCTGCCCTTCGCCGCGCAGGTGACGCTCGCGCAGGACTATCTGCCGCGCAACCCGGCCACGGCCAGCGGCATCGCGCTGGGGCTGGCGCTTTCGGTGGGCGGGCTGGTATCGCCGCTCTTCGGCATGCTCTCGGACGCACGCGGCCTCGGCGTGACGCTGACGGCAGTGCTCTGCGTGCTGTGCGTGGCGACGGTCTTCGCGCTGCGGCTGCGCAACCGCGCCATACAGGCGATGCCGGCCGACGCCGAGGGGGCCGCCGCCTGACAGCGACCCGGCGCATGTTCGCTGCCAGAATCGGGCGCAGGGCCGAAGGGCCGGCGAAACGACAAGGAGGGACACCGCGCCATGAATCGATTGCTGAGCTGCCTACTGGGGAGCGCGCTGCTGGCTCCGGCGGCCTTCGCCGCCGGGCCGGCAACGACGGTCGCGCCGGCAGCCGCCGCCGCACCGGCCGATCCCGCAGCAGGCATCCGCGAAGTCGAAGCCGCAGTGCGCGCCTGGGCCGCCGCATGGTCCGCACGCGACGTGGCCCGCTACCTTGCCGCCTATGCGAGCGACTTCACACCCCCGCGCGGCCAGGATCGCAAGGCGTGGGAGACCGATCGCCGCACGCGCATCGAAGAGAAGGCCGCCATCAGCGTGGAGATCGACAGCCTCGTCATCAGCCTCAAGGGGCAGGCGGCCACCGCCAGCTTCCAGCAGACCTACAGCGCCGACAAGCTGCGCGAGAAGAGCCGCAAGACGCTGGAGCTGCAGCGCGTGGAGGGCCGCTGGCTCATCCGCAAGGAGAGCGCGGGCGGCTGATGCAGGCGCCCGGACGAGGCGGGACGCAATGGCCCTGTAAGCCAAACGGTTCACGAAGGTGTCACCACTTGCAACCATGCTGCAGCCTTCGTTTCCCCAAAGCTGTGGCTGCCATGTTTCCCACCAAGACCGACAAGGCGCGCAACGAACTCCAGGGCGGACAGCGCACGCTCACCCAGCGCGAACGCGCCCTGCTGCTGATGGCCGACGGCCGGCGCTCCCTGACCGACTTCAGTCCTCTCTTCCCCAACCGCGACGAAGCCGAGCGGACGATCCAGGCGCTGATCGACAAGGGCTACCTGCAGGGCACGAAGGCCGCGGCGGCGGAAGCCGAGCCCCCCGCACAGCCCGCGCCCTCGCCCATCCCCGCCGCCGAGCCGATCCAGGTCGCCACCTCGGCCGACACCTTCGACGGCAAGCGTTCGCTGGCGACCACGCGCATGTTCCTGTTCGACATCTGCGAGCGCATGTTCGTGCGCCGCGACCCGAAGTTCGCGCTGCAGATGCGCGACGCCCTGCGCGAGGCGCGCGACCGCAACGCCATGCTGACCATCGCCGCGCTGATGCTCACCGAGATCGAGAAGACCGCGGGCGCGGAGCGCGCCGAGTCGCTGCGCGAGCGCATCGACCGGCTGCTGCCGCCGGCCGAAGTGATTCACTGAGGACTTCGATCGGGGCGATGGCCGCCACGGCCTGTGACACCATCGCCGGGTGAATTCCCCGCCTCCCGCCTCCACCTCGTTGTCCGAGCGCCTTCGCAGCTGGGCCAGGCGCCTCAAGCGCGACGGCGTCACCCTCTGGTTCGCCTGCCGGCACGCCTCCACGCCCTGGTATGCGAAGGCGCTGGGTGTTTTCGTGGTGGCCTATGCGCTCAGCCCGATCGACCTGATCCCCGACTTCATTCCGGTGCTGGGCTACGTCGACGACGTGCTGCTGCTGCCGGGGCTGATCTGGCTCACGATCCGGCTGATTCCCGCGTCCGTGCTCGCCGAATGCCGCGAGCGGGCCGATGCCTGGATGCAAAGCTCGGGCTCGAGGCCGACCAGCCGCTGGGGCGCCGCGCTGGTCGTGGCCGTCTGGATCGCGGTCGCCGCAGGGGCGTGGTACCTGTGGGTGCGCTGAGCGCATCGAGAAGATGGTCGTTGCGGAGCGCGCCGAATCGCTGCGAATGAAAAGCCGGCCGACGCCAGCGGCTTCGGCATTGCTTCACCGTGTCCGACCGTACATCGGACATCTGGAACCGGTGGTCATGAATCTTGCGGATGCGAAGCGCTGCAAGGTGTACGCTGAACCGAGCAAGCAGCCGCCAGAGGCACCGCTTGCCTCAACGCTCATCAATGCATAAAGGGAGAACAAGCCCATGGCTCTCACAAGTTTCGGATTCATCGTGACGGGAGACCGATTTGTCCAGCATCAGGGAACAGACAAGTTCCGAATGAAGGTCGTAGGAGTCGCAACCGCCTCCGAAGGTATCCAGGTTGCGCAGGAGATGGTTCGGGAAGGTGTGCAGCTCATCGAACTCTGCGGTGGATTCAGCCCCGTGTGGGCCGGCAAGATCATCGAGGCCATCGACTACGCCGTGCCCGTTGGCGTGGTCGCGTACGGGCCGGAGTCAATCGACTCGATGCACCGTCTGTTCTCCTAGCGATACCCGATCAACTACACTCTCGAAAGTCAGGAGAGAGCCCCGCATGCCGGGGCCGCCGAAGGCGCAGGGGGCTGTTTCCCCCGAACGCTCAGGCAAAAGGACTGACGAGGCGCCGGTGAAAACCGGCGTTTCCTTGCTGGAGAGAGGCCGCCGCATCCAAAACAGGAGCAGCGGCCCACCGAAGGAGCAAACCCCGATCGTGGGGCGAATCTCTCAGGTAAAGCGGACAGCAGGGGTGGCCCATGGCTTGCGTCATGGATTTCGACTGCCCCTTTGGAGTGCCCCGTGGCCGCTTCTTCCGCCCCCGCTACCGAACTTCTCAAGACGCCGCTGTACGACCTCCACCTGGAGCTGGGCGCCCGCATGGTGCCCTTCGCCGGCTATTCGATGCCGGTCCAGTACCCGGCGGGCCTGATGGCCGAGCACAAGCACACGCGCGACGCGGCCGGCCTCTTCGACATCTCCCACATGGGCCAGCTGCGCCTGGTCGGCCCCGATGCCGCGGCCGCCTTCGAAACCCTGATGCCCGTCGACGTGATCGACCTGCCCGCCGGCAAGCAGCGCTACGGCCTGCTGCTGGACGACGAGGGCGGCATCCTCGACGACCTGATGTTCTTCAACGAAGGCAACGGCTCAATCTTCGTGATCGTCAACGGCGCCTGCAAGGTGGGCGACATCGCCCACATCCAGCAGAAGATCGGCTCGCGCTGCGAGGTGCGCCCCCTGCCCGAGAACGCGCTGCTCGCGCTGCAGGGCCCGCAGGCTGCGGCCACGCTGGCGCGGTTGTCGCCCGGCGTCGAGCGCTTCGTGTTCATGACGGGCGGAGCGGTGCAGATCGACGGCATTGCGGCCTTCGTCACCCGCAGCGGCTACACCGGCGAAGACGGCTTCGAGATCTCGGTGGCCGCCGCCGACGCCGAACGCCTTGCCCGCCTGCTGCTGGCCCAGCCCGAGGTCAAGCCTATCGGCCTGGGAGCGCGCAATTCGCTGCGGCTCGAGGCGGGACTTTGCCTCTACGGCAACGACATCGACACCACCACCACGCCCGTCGAGGCCTCGCTCAACTGGGCGATGCAGAAGGTGCGCCGCGCGGGCGGCGCGCGCGAAGGCGGTTTTCCGGGTGCCGCGAAGGTGCTCCCGCAGCTCGCCGCCTCCACCGCCGGCGCGGCCGGCCACACCGACCACGACACGCTGAAGCGCAAACGCGTGGGCCTCGTCGCGCTGGAGCGCATTCCGGTGCGCGACGGCACGGTGCTGCAGTCTTTCGAGGGCCAGGACATCGGCACTGTCACCAGCGGCCTGCTCGGCCCCACGGCCGACCGCTGCATCGCCATGGGCTACGTGGCCACCGCGTTCGCAGAGCCGGGCACGCGCGTGCAGGCCATCGTGCGCGGCAAGCCGGTGCCGATGGAGGTCTCGACCATGCCCTTCGTGCCCACACGCTACTACCGCGGCTGAACGCGGCTGAACGGCTAGGCTCTGCACCCCCGAACCATTTTTTCCACGAGGAGTTTTCCACCATGAGCATCAAGTACACCAAGGACCACGAATGGGTGTCGGCCGAAGGCGACGCGGCCACCGTCGGCATCACCGTGCACGCGCAGGACGCGCTGGGCGACGTGGTGTTCGTCGACCTGCCCGAAGTCGGCAAGACCTTCGCGCAGGGCGATGTCGCCGGCGTCGTCGAATCGGTGAAAGCCGCCGCCGACGTGTTCATGCCCGTGTCGGGCGAAATCACCGAAGTGAACGAAGAGCTGCGCGCCGACCCGTCGCTCGCCAACAGCGACCCGCTGGCCGCCGGCTGGTTCTTCAAGGTCAAGCTGAGCGACCCCTCGCAGCTCGACGCGCTGCTGGACGCGGCCTCGTACGACAAGTTCGCTGCCGAATCCTGATCCTCGAAATCGGACAGCCGAACGCAGAAGGAATACAAAAACTACGCAGAAGTCGCAGAAGAAACCGAATCATCTTTTGGTTTTCCTTCTGCGACCTCTGCGAAACCTTCGCGACTTCTGCGTTCTGACCCCGCTCCTCCGCCCCAAGCTCTTATCAACAGCACTGCCATGTCGAAGCCCGCTGCCCTTCCCACCCTGCAAGAACTCGAGAACGCCGAAGAATTCATTGCCCGCCACATCGGCATCGACGCGGCGGACGAGGCGCGCATGCTGCCGGCGATCGGGTCGGAAACGCGCGCCGAGCTCATCGAGGGCATCGTGCCCGCCGCCATCCGCCGCTCGAAGCCGATGCGCCTGCCCGCCCCGGTCACCGAAGCCGACGCGCTGGCCGAGCTGAAGGCGATGGCGTCGAAGAACAAGGTGTTCCGCAACTTCATCGGCCAGGGCTACTACGGCAACCACACGCCGGGCGTGATCCTGCGCAACATCCTCGAGAACCCCGCCTGGTACACCGCCTACACGCCCTACCAGGCCGAGATCTCGCAGGGCCGCATGGAAGCCCTGCTGAACTTCCAGACGATGGTGTGCGACCTCACGGGCATGGCCATCGCCAACGCCTCGATGCTCGACGAGGCCACGGCCGCCGCCGAGGCGATGACGCTGGCCAAGCGCAGCGTGAAGAGCAAGAGCAACGTGTTCCTCGTGTCGGGCGACTGCCATCCGCAGACCATCGAAGTCATCAAGACCCGCGCCGCGCCGCTGGGCATCGAGGTCAAGGTGAGCACCGTGTCGGAAACGCTGCCGCACCTGATGGTGAGCGGCGCCTTCTTCGGCGTGCTCGCGCAATACCCCGCCACCACCGGCCACGTGCACGACCTGCGCCCGCTCGCGGGCCACGCTCACCAGTGCGACGCCGCCTTCATCGTCGCGGCCGACCTGCTGGCGCTGACGCTGCTTGCGCCCCCCGGCGAATGGGGCGCCGACATCGTCTGCGGCACCACGCAGCGCTTCGGCATGCCACTTTGCAACGGCGGCCCGCACGCCGCCTACCTGGCCTGCCGCGACGAGTTCAAGCGCTCGCTGCCGGGCCGCCTCGTGGGCGTGAGTGTCGACACGCACGGCCAGCCCGCCTACCGCCTCGCGCTGCAGACGCGCGAGCAGCACATCCGCCGCGAGAAGGCCACTTCCAACATCTGCACCGCGCAGGTGCTGCCGGCCGTGGTGGCCAGCATGTACGCTGTGTACCACGGGCCCGACGGCCTCACGCGCATCGCGCAGCGCGTGGCCGCGCTCACCGCGGTGCTGGCCAAGGGCCTCGCGCAGATGGGCCGCGAGCCGGTGAACGCCACCGCATTCGACTCGCTGACCATCCGCACCGGCGAAGACACGCAGGCGATCATCGAACGCGCGCACGCGGCCGGCGTCAACCTGCGCCAGCGCCTGCAGCAGCACCTGGGCATCTCGCTGGACGAGACCAGCACGCGCGGCGATGTCGAAACGCTGTGGGGCCTGTTCGCGCCCGCCGGCAAGCAGGCGCCGCGCTTCGACGATCTCTCGGGCAGCACCACGCCGCTGATTCCCGAGGAGCTGCGCCGCAGCAGCGCCTTCCTCACGCACCCGGTGTTCAACACGCACAAGAGCGAGACGGCGATGCTGCGCTACATCCGCAGCCTGTCCGACAAGGACCTGGCGCTCGACCGCAGCATGATCCCGCTGGGCAGCTGCACCATGAAGCTCAACGCGACCAGCGAGATGATCCCCATCACCTGGCCCGAGTTCGCGAACATCCACCCCTTCGCGCCAGCCGACCAGCTGCAGGGCTACGCCCAGCTCGACGCCCAGTTGCGCGCCTGGCTGTGCGAGGCCACCGGCTACGCGGGCATCAGCCTGCAGCCCAACGCCGGCTCGCAGGGCGAGTACGCGGGCCTGCTGGCCATCAAGTCCTTCCACGAGGCCAAGGGCCAGGGGCATCGCAACATCTGCCTGATCCCGTCGTCGGCGCACGGCACCAACCCGGCCAGCGCGCAAATGGTCGGCCTGCAGGTGGTGGTGACGGCCTGCGACGCGCAGGGCAACGTCGACCTCGACGACCTCAAGCGCGCCTGCGAGAAGCACAGCGCCAACCTGGCCGCGGTGATGATCACCTACCCCAGCACCCACGGCGTGTTCGAAACCCGCGTGAAGGAGCTGTGCGAGCTGGTGCATGCGCACGGCGGCCGTGTGTACGTCGACGGTGCCAACATGAACGCGCTGGTCGGCGTGGCCGCGCCGGGCGAGTTCGGCGGCGACGTGAGCCACCTGAACCTGCACAAGACCTTCTGCATTCCGCACGGCGGCGGCGGCCCGGGCGTGGGCCCGGTCTGCGTGGTGGAAGACCTCGTGCCCTACCTGCCGGGCCATGCCACGGCCGGCGTGGCGTCGAACGGCGTGGGCGCGGTGTCGGCAGCGCCGCTGGGTAACGCGGCGGTGCTGCCGATCAGCTGGATGTACTGCCGCATGATGGGCGCCAAGGGCCTGCAGGCCGCGACGGAGACGGCCATCCTGAGCGCCAACTACATCAGCGCGCGCCTGAAGGACCACTACCCGACGCTGTACGCGAGCCCCAACGGCCACGTCGCGCACGAGTGCATCCTGGACCTGCGCCCGCTCAAGGACACCAGCGGCGTCACCGCAGAGGACGTAGCCAAGCGCCTGATCGACTACGGCTTCCACGCGCCCACGCTGAGCTTCCCCGTGCCCGGCACGCTGATGGTGGAACCCACCGAGAGCGAGCCGCTGGCCGAGCTCGACCGTTTCATCGACGCGATGATCGCCATCCGCGGCGAGATCCGCCGCATCGAGGAAGGCGTCTGGCCGAAGGAAGACAACCCGCTCAAGCACGCGCCGCACACGGCCGCGAGCCTGCTGGGCAGCGAGTGGAGCCACCCGTACTCGCGCGAGCTCGGCGCCTTCCCGCTGGCCGAACTCAAGAGCGCCAAATACTGGCCGCCGGTCGGCCGCGTCGACAACGTCTACGGCGACCGCAACCTGTTCTGCAGCTGCGTGCCGGTGAGCGAGTACAGCGAGGAAGCCGAAGAGGCCTGAGCGAAGTGACCGAAGGAAAGGAAGCCGCGTCCTTCTATGACGAAGGGTCGCGGCGGTAGGTCGCCCACTTCACGGTGAGGATGTCGGCCGCGATCTTCGCGGCATTGACGCCCGCATAGGCCTCCGACGGATCGAACATGAATGCCTCGCGGTAACGTTTGATCTGCGCGTAGTCCCGGTCGAAGGTCATCGGGCCCATGAGTTCGGCGGGGTCTGTGCCCGCGGGAAGCGCGAGGAATTTCTCCGAATCGGTGGCACTCTGGTAGAGGTCGACGCTCATCTGGTTCATACGGTTGTCCTCCGGAGCTTGGGTTTCGGCAACCAAGCCTCCGCGACAACCGCAGGGCATGCAATCGGTGTGCGCCTACACGGGGCGCCGGAAGAACGCCCGCTGCGTCAGGGCTGTTTCTTCCTGGCCACGTCGCCCGTGGCCACCTGCTCGCGGAAGGCGCGCATGGCGGCCTTCACCTTGCGCTCGTTCTCCAAGCCCATGCGCACCATGATCTTCTGGCCCGACGACATGGCCTCCAGCTGCGGATCGGCGTACTCGTAACGCACCCACGGGCGCTGCGAGGGAACGTCGCCCTTCACCTCGACCAGCCGTACCTGCACCGGGCCGGCGGGCTCGGGCGCCTGCAGCAGGTGGTCGATCACGGCGACGA
The DNA here is from genome assembly GCF_041154425.1 of Variovorax sp. V15. Lineage (NCBI taxonomy): Bacteria > Pseudomonadati > Pseudomonadota > Betaproteobacteria > Burkholderiales > Comamonadaceae > Variovorax > Variovorax sp. V15. The sequence goes on along the minus strand of NZ_AP028659.1, from coordinate 2,483,154 downwards.
GCCTGTCGTTGAAGTAGCGCCCCGGATAGCCCAGCTCTTCATAGGCCTTCTGGAAGAGCGGATAGAGCCGCGCATAGGCCTTGGCCGCCTTCGCCGGATCGACCGACTCGGCGAACAGCACGATGGGGTTGTAGCGCGCCGCGTTGTTGGCGGCGATGACCTGCTTGTCGCCCTGCCCCGAGGTGATGAAGCGCTGTTTGGTCTGCTGCACCGGCCACGCGCTCGCGGGTGCCTGCTCGCGCGCGAGGTTGTCCACCGTCGCCACGAAGCGGCGCACGATGCCGTCGAACTGCAGGAAGTCGGCCACGTTCTTGCTGCCGAACAGGTCGACGAGCGCCTTCATCACGCGTGTATCGGTGTCGGTGGCAGTGGTCAGGCCCGCATCGGGCACCGCAATCCCGTCCATCGGGTTTCGCGGTTCCTGGGATTGAGGTGCGGGCGCGGGTGCCGGCGCGGGCGGCGCCCCGTCGTTCGGGGCCGTGGCCACCGGCGTGGCCTCGGGGGCCTGCTGCTGTTGCTGGTACCAGCGCCAGCCGAGGAACGCGGCCGCGAGCAGCACGAGCACGCCGACGACGATGGTTCCTATGGGCGTTTCGCGGCGGGGCCTGAACTCGGGGGTGTCGCGGGTGTCGCTGTCGGACATAGGGGCGGTTCCTTGTGCTGAAGTGTCAGGAAGGCGAGCGGCTATGGTGCACCAGATCGGGTCATGGCCGGCCCGCCTCGTCGTAACGCCCTGTGACGCGGCGACCGCGCTGAAGTTCAGTCGTTCAAGCTGGGCCTGCCTGCGCGCTCAGCGACTGCAGCCACGCCAGCGTGGCCTGCAGCTCGGCCGGACGGATCTCGTGCGCGCCCGGAAAGTCCGTGCCCGACAGCGTCAGCGGCAGCGTGCGCGCCAGTTCGCGCGTGGCCTGCGCCGCGCTCGGCGGAATCACGTTGTCGGCGCTGCCATGGCTCACCCACAGCGCCTTGCCCTCGAAGGCCTCGGGCGGCGCGATGTGCGGCACCACCTGCGACAGCAGCCGGCTGTGCCACACCATGGCGGCGCGCACGCTCTCGGGCTTGGTCAGCAGCAGCGACAGCGCCATGATCCCGCCCTGGCTGAAGCCGCCGACGATCACTCGCTCGGCAGGCACGCCGAGCTGCTGCGCGGCCGAGGCGACCATCTCGCTGACGAGAAAGCGGCTCTCGCGCTCCTGCTCCTCGTCGATGCGGCGTTCGCCGCCGGGCAGCACCTGGAACTCGAACCACGCGTAGGAGTCGGGCGACAGCACATAGGGCGCGCGCAGGCTCAGCACGTGAAACTGCGGCGGCATCATCCGCGCGAGGCCGAACAGGTCCTGCTCGTTGCTGCCGACGCCGTGCATCAGCACCAGCAGCCAGGGCTCGCGCACACCGGGTTGCGCGCCGTGCGCGAGGAATTTCAGGGGCAGGTGAAGCTGGGTCATGGTCCTGGACTTTTCTCTTGTCGTTCCTATCGGCGGAATCCTTCTGCCAGCGCACGGGTGAGCTCGGCCGCCGGAATCTCGCGGCAACCGGTTGCGTTCTGCCCCGACCACAGCGGAGAGAAGTCGCCGCTGCCCTTCGCTTCGGCCTTGGCGCGCAGCGGCGCGATGGCCGAGGTGGCCAGCGGAAATTCAGGAGCCGCCGAACCGATCGGGCCCAGGTCGCGCATCACGCGATTGACGATGCCGCGCGCCGGCCGCCCGGTGAAGAGATTGGTGAGCGCCGTGTGCCGCGCCGCCTCGCTCTTGAGCGCCGCGCGATGCAGCGCGCTGGTCGTCGCCTCGGGCGTCAGCATGTAGGCCGTGCCGATCTGCACGCCCGCCGCGCCCAGCGACATCGCCGCCGCCACGCCATCGGCATCCGCAATGCCGCCCGCGGCGATCACCGGCAGCTTCACCGCCTTGACCAGCTGTGGCAGCAGCGCGAAGGTGCCGAGCTGCTTCGTCAGGTCGTGCGAGAGGAAATGGCCGCGATGCCCGCCTGCCTCCAGCCCCTGCGCGATGACCGCGTCGGCGCCATGCGCCTCGAGCCACAGCGCCTCTTCGACCGTGGTGGCCGAGGCCAGCACCTTGGCGCCCCAGCCATGCACCTGCGCCAGCAACGCCTCGGGAGGCAGCCCGAAATGGAAGCTCACCACCGGCGGCCGGAACTCGGCCAGCAAGTCGGCCACTTCGGCGCTGAAGGGGTTGCGGCCCGGCCCGGCAGGAATGCTCGCGGCGTCGATGCCGTACTCGGCGTAGTAAGGCGCCAGCGCTGTGCGCCAGGTGGCTTCGCGCTCGGCGCTGGGCACGGGCGGCGTGTGGCAGAAGAAATTGACGTTGTAGGGCTTGTCGGTGCCAGCGCGGATCGCGGCGATCTCGCTGCGCAGGGCGTCGGTGGCCAGCATGGCCGCCGGCAGGGAGCCCAGGCCGCCGGCATTGCTGACCGCGATGGCCATCGCGCTGACCTGTATGCCGGCCATCGGGGCCTGGATGAGCGGAAGTTCCGTTCCGAGGAGTTGTTGCAGCGTGGTCATTCGAGGGCGCTCCTTCTGTTTCGTCGAATGCCTGCCATTCTCCGGCCAAGCCGGAGGTCGCCGCGGCGGCAGGGTCATCGCCCCGCTTCAGCTCACTCCTCGCTCGTCCACTCCACCTGCACGCCCAGACTGCGCAGGTTCTCCACGAAGCGCGGATGCGCGCGACGAATGGGCGCCGCGTTGCGGATCTCGGAACGGCCCTCGATGCTGGCCGCCACCATGAAGAGCGCTATCGCCACGCGGATGATGTACGGGCTCTCGACCACCGCCGGCGTCAGCGGATTGCCGCCGAAGGTGATGAGCCGGTGCGGGTCGGACGAGAACACGTGCGCGCCGAACTTCGAGAGCTCGCCCGTCCAGCCCAGCGCGCCGTCGTAGACCTTGTTCCAGAACATCGCGTTGCCTTCGGCGCGCACGCCCAGCGCGATGAAGATCGGCAGCAGGTCCACCGGGAAGTAGGGCCAGGGCGCCGCCTCGACCTTGGTGAGCACGTTGCTCGTGAACGGCGTCTGCACCTTCAGCGGGCCGCTGCGGATGGCGCGCGACCAGCCTTCCTTGTGCTCGATCTGCACACCGAACTTGGCGAAGGTGCGGTCCAGCAGCGGGAAGTTCTCGGGCGCGCTGTTGCGCACGATCACGTCGCCGCCGGTGATGGCGCCCAGCGCCAGGAAGGTGGTGATCTCGTGGAAGTCTTCGTCGAAGCGGAACTCGCCGCCCTTGAGCGTGCCGCCGCCGTGCACCGTGAGCCGCGAGGTGCCGATGCCCTCGATGCGCACGCCGATCATCGACATGAAGCGGCAGAACTCCTGCACGTGCGGCTCCGAGGCCGCGTTGGTCAGCGTCGAGGCGCCGTCGGTGGCCGCCGCGCACAGCACGAAGTTCTCGGTGGTCGTGACCGAGGCGTAGTCCAGCCAGTGGTCGGTGGGCATCAGCCGGCCCTTGCTGCGCACCAGCAGCGAGCCCTCGGTGCGCTCCACCTCGCCGCCGAAGCGCTGGAACACCTCCACGTGCGGATCGATCTCGCGCACGCCCAGCGTGCAGCCCTTGACGTTGTCCTCCAGACGCGCCACGCCGAAACGCGCCAGCAGCGGCGGCACCAGCATGATCGACGAGCGCATCTCCTCCGGCAGCCGGTGGCGCGACGCGTCGAAGGCCGTCTCGCGGTGGTGCAGCTCCAGCGTGCCCGTTTCGTGGTCCATGCGCACGTCACTGCCCAGGGTGCGGAAGATGTCCAGGATCTTGCGCACGTCGGTGATGTCGGGCACCCCATGCAGGCGCAGCGGCTCCCAGGTGAGAAGCGTGGCGCAGAGCACCGGCAGCACTGCGTTCTTGTTGGCGGAGGGGGTGATGCGGCCACGCAGCGGCGTACCGCCGTGCACGATGAGGTTGGACATGGGGAAGAGCGCGCGAGAAGGCGGGAAAGCGACCGGGGTGGAGGCGGCAGGAAAAGGTTCGGAAATAGTCCGAAACGGGAGACAGGACTTTACCGTCTGAAAGCGGCATGAACGGGGCCGAAGTTGTAAGAACTTCAACGCTGGAGCCGCTCAAATAACAATTCTTTCGCGTTACATCAAGCAAATTCCAGCGCACCTGATGGTCACGCCGGGCGCCGCCTACGCACCGAACAGCAGGGTCGCCAGCATCCAGGCCGCCCACAGAGCGGCATAACCGGCAGCCAACAGCACGCACCCGAAGGCAATGGCGTACGCGATGCGGCGGCCGGCCGTTGGTGCGCCAGGCACGTGACGCCAATAGATCCAGACCGCCCAGCCCAAGAGAATCGCGCCCTCGAGGACAAGGGTGAGGGTCGGTGCAAACGCTCCCAGTGCGGAGAACGCCTTGGTCCCGATGAACCCTGCCAGCATCTCGACCAGAGGTGAAGCAATCGCCCAGAGCGCAATGTGCGAGCCAAGTCGCCAGCTCGGCTTCATCGCAGCGCCTCGCCCTTGAAGAAATGCAATGGCATGGGTTGCTCCCACCCGGGTGTTTGGTAGCCGATCACATGGACCGCTGGCACGTAACCCATCACGCTTTTGAGGAGCGCAGCCAAGTACGAGCTGCTGTTGTATTCGCCGGGATTCATCTTGTCGCCCCGCAGCTTGGCCGGAGGACGATAGGGTGAGACATAGCTTGCAAAGTTGGTGGCACGAATCACCAACTCACGCGCGAAGGTCTCGCGACTCATCCCGGCCGGCGGATCGAGCGGAATCTTGACGATCACCCCGCCGGGCAACTCGTTGGTGTAGATGTTGGTCCTGATGCGCAAGAGATTGTGCAAACCTGCCTCCCCGAAGGTGGGCTGTCCATCAATCACGGTGATGCCGTTGTAGGCATCGTCAATGATGAGCGACAAATGCAGATCGGCGTATGGACGCCCGATGTACCCCGCATACGTCGCAGCGATCCGCCCATAGAGCGTGAAGGTTGGCTCCGAGTGCTGTGCACGCCCAACTGTATTCATGTCTGTTGACATTGTCCTCCCTTGATTGGCCAGATGCCCTGGCGATGCCCGGCGCATGGTATCGATTCGGGCATGTGCCGCCAGCCAGCCCAAAGCCCTCGCTCCCCACAACGTGTGTTTTTGCGCAAGTTGAAGCGCGTCGTGCTGACAATGAGGAGGAAGCCTGAGCCCCCGGGGCGGCGCCCATTCGCGACGAACTTGTTACTCACCCGCCATGCCCTTGTCCAAATAAATTCGTTGCCTCCCGCCAGCTCTCGCTGTCCAGGCAACCTCGAAAGGACAAGACAAATGAACTCCTCCTACACCGGCGGCTGCGCATGCGGCGCGATCCGCTACGAGATCCCCTCCGAGCCGATCTTCCAGAACCACTGCCAGTGCCTCGACTGCCAGCACAAGAGCGGCACCGGCCACGGCTCCTACCTGAGCTTTCCGCGCGGCGGCGCGAAGCAGACCGGCAAGGCCACGCTGTGGGACATGGTCGGCGACAGCGGCAACGTCAAGACCCGCGCGTTCTGCCCCACCTGCGGCTCACCCGTCTACATGACCTATGCGGCGATGCCGGACGTCATCACCGTGCATGCAGCGAGCCTTGATGACCCGAGCCGGTTCAGGCCGCAGGCGGTCACGTACGGCGTGCGGGGGCATGCATGGGACGTTCTCGACCCGGAGCTGGTCAAGTTCGAGAAGATGCCGCCGGGCAAATAAGAAAGCGCTCTACCCCGTCATCGCCTCGCACTGGATTTCGATCCGGGCATGAAGCAGACCCAGCGTCGCCGAAAGCAGCCGCTGCAGCGAGTTGCGCTGGCAGGCATCGAAGAGTGGCGCGGGGTCTGCGTCGGACGAAGCGGCATCGCGCCGGTCTTCGTCCCAGCCGAGCAACTGGATCAGCGTCTGCGCGCCCTGCACCACGTCGCGGGCATCGTTGAGGAATGCGGCCTGGCTTTGTTGCGAAGAGTCGCCGAGCCGGTCGCCCTGAATCCACTCGAAGGGCTTGAACTGGGCGTCGGGGCGATAAGGCGTGCAAGCGCAGCGAGCGTCGGCGCTTGCCGCGTCGTTTGAAGAAGCATTGGCCATGAATGGGCCTCCCAAGGATGTCGATTTGCAGAAACCGACGCACCCGCTGCTAAACGAGGGCGGCAGCTCGAACGGGTTAGCAGACCGGGACATCCTTGCGGAAACCGGCAGGGCGCGAGCCCTCCCGTTCGAGCCGCCTAAAAAGAGGCACGAACGAAAAAGCCGCAGACCAGTGCGGTGGCTGCGGCTCTCGTCGCAGGATGTCGGCGGGCTGCTAAACCCGGCCCCGCTCATCACGAGGCGGGGGCAATGTAAGCGCTGCGGACAGAGCTAGTCAAGTTTGGGACGTCAGAGTTGCGCGAAGCTGGACGACGGTTCAGCATCCCCAGTCCTCCAACCCCAACAATCAAACACGGAGACCCGGATGAGAAAGCTCAAGCTCATGGAGCACGTGTCGCTCGACGGCGTGATCCAGCCCTCCAGCGAAGACGGCTTCCCCTATGCCGACTGGACCGCGCCCTACCGGACTCCCGCCGGCCGGGACGAGGTGCTTGTCGCGCACGGCGGGCGCTTCGATCTGCTGCTGGGCCGGCGCACCTACGACATGTGGTCGGACTACTGGCCGAAGGCGCCAGCCGGTCCGATGGCGGATGGATTGAATGCGGCGACCAAGTTCGTCGTCACCCATCGCCCGGAGAGCCTCGCGTGGGGGCCGTTCGAAGGCGTCGGGCCGGACTTGGTCGAGGGCGTGCGGCGCATCAAGTCGCAGGCCGGCCCCAACCTTGTGCTGTGGGGCAGTTCCACGCTGACATCTGCCCTGCTGGCGCATGGGCTTGCGGATGAAGTCCTGCTGATCGTCTACCCGGTGCTGGTGGGCACGGGCAAGCGCCTCTTCGCCGAGGGGACGCCGGGGTGTTCCTTCGAACTCGCCAGCACGAAGACGACGCCGTCCGGCCTACTTCTCAATACCTACAAGCTCGCCGGGCCGCTGCAGCCCGCGTAGCGAGTCGGACGGCGCGGGCCAACCCGCCCAGGCTGCGCAGCGACACCACAGGCTGGCGCGCGAGCAGCGAAGACTCCTCGGATCGATCTGGCTCATCCGCAGCTCTGAACGCGGCGGGCGCCGCTTCGGCGGCCTCGACCGCCCCCATACGATTCCCATATGCCTGCCCGGCCAAACGGTATTGGACGAGGCCCTCACCCCGGTTCGATGATTGTTCGATGACAAGCCATTCGGGCAATTGAGCGCAGACGCACACGGTGCGTGCACGTGATTTGGGCGCCATCTCTTAGAGCAACGATGGAGACAACGGATGAAAGTTCGATTCCTGTTCGTGTGGATTGCTGCGTCCATGGGCCTGCTTTCCATCGGCATGTCCGGTCAGGCTCAGGCAGAGGCGCAGACGCAGGCAAGCGACGCTTCCCAGCGCTCGTCGCGGATCGTCATCGGCTACCCACCGGGTCAATCCGTCGACACGGTGGGGCGATACCTGGCATCCACCTTGAGCAGGAAGCTGGACCGCAATTTCTTTGTCGAGAACGTTCCGGGTCAAAGCGGAAGCATCGCGCTGGGCAACGTCGCCAGATCGACCGGCGACCTGAACACGCTGACGTTCTCGGCATCTTCGGCGCTGGTCATCAATCCGATCCTCTTCAAGGCCGTGCGATACAACACGCTGAAGAACTTCGAGCCGGTCGCGACGCTGTACGACACCCCGCTGCTGCTGCTCGTCAATTCCAAGCTGCCGATCGATTCGGTGGAGTCGCTGGTCAGCTATGCGAAGAGTCATCCGGGGGAGATCAGTTTCTCATCGCCGGGCGTGGGAAGCGTTTCGCATCTCGCGATGACGGAGTTCATCCGGCGTACCCAACTGAAGTTCGTGCACGTTCCCTATCAGGGCGCTGCGCCATCGCTGACGGCCCTTGCCGCGGGCCAGGTCCAGGTGACCTTCGAAGGGGTTGCTGCCGCGACGCCGCTCTTGCAAGGCGGCCGCATCAAGGCCTTGGCCATCAGCAGCGCGAAGCGGCTGCCCAAGCTCGAGTCGATTCCCACAGTTGCCGAATCGGGGCTTCCGGGATTCGATGTCGTGCCATGGGTCGGCCTGCTGACGCCCAGCGGTGTCGCGCCGGACAAGGTCGCGGAGATCTGGAACGCAGTGCAGGCCATCCTGCAAACCGACGAGTACACGGCCTTGATCGAGCAGGTTGGAGGAAGACAAGCGGTTCGATCACCCGCGGAATTCCGCAAGTTCCTCAAGGAGGAGGTTCCGCGCTGGCAGGAGTTCATCAAGGTTTCGGGAGTGACTGCGGAATAAGAAAAAGCTGTGCGAGCCGGGCCCGAGGTTCCGCTCGTGAATTGCATCGATAAATTGAATGGAGACAAGAATGTCATTGAACATTGCCGATGAAATGGCTTCACGCTGGACGCCTGTCGAATCGAGCCCGGCCATGAAGCAAGCTCTCGAAGGATTGCCTTCGGGCTGGAAGACCCGTCGACTGGCCCCGTCGCTTGGGTTGGAGTTGCAGGATCTGTTTCTGCCGGATCTCGATGACGACGGCATCGCCAGGATTCGCGCACTGCTGCTGGCTTTCCGGGTGCTGGTCATTAGGCGTCAGCCTGTCTCCCCCGCGCAGCATGTGGCGTTCGCCCGAAAGTTCGGCGATCTCGAGACGCAGAATCCGCTGCTGGCCGCCAACGCGGATTTTCCCGAGCTTGTTCAACTCAAGGCGTCCAAGGAAAAGAAGGGAGCCGAAAACCTCTTTCACTCCGACACCGCGTTCTACGAGAAACCCTCGATGGGTTCGATTCTTCGTTGCATCAAGTGCCCGGAAGTTGGAGGGGACACCATCTTCTGCAACATGGTTCAGGCCTACGCCGGGTTGCCGGAGGAGGTCAAGCGCAAGATCGACGGCATGGTGGCAGTCAACGACGTCAATGTCGCGTTGTTCAAGAAGATGGATCCGAACGAACGCGCCGCGCATCGGGATCGGCATCGCGCCGTGGAACATCCGGTGGTCATCACGCACCCTGAAACCGGGGAGTCGATCCTGTACGTGAACGAAATCCACACCACGCACATAGCCAACTACCGGGAAGTCCTGGGCTCGGATTGGGGCATGGATACCCCGACCCAGATTCGCGAACTGTTCGACCTGCTCGTGCGCCAGGCCAAGATCCCGGAATACCAGGTGCGCGTGCACTGGGAGCCGGACACGATCGTCTTCTGGGACAACCGGGCAGTCCAGCACTACGCGGTGTCCGACTACTACCCCTCGGAACGCCACATGATGCGCGCGACCATCATTGGCGATGTTCCGAGGCGGGTTCGATAGCGAACAGACAGATCTGCCTCTGTTGCGGACATCGGCCCCGTCCGGAAGCGTTCGCTCTGCATCGAATTCACGACGTGCGCCGTGAAGCGCTCGCCATCAGTCGCAGGTTCTGCACTGCCGCGCCCGCGGCTCCCTTCCCCAGGTTGTCGAGAACCGCGCCCAGGACGATCTGACCTGTACGTTCATTGCACGCAACGGCCAGGCTCATGTCGTTCGAGCCGTTGTGGACCTGCGGGTCGAGCTCGGTCATCGGCACGGCGGACGACATCGGCAGCACGTGGACGTGCGCCGCATCACGGTATCGCTGCGCAAGACATTCGTGGATGCGCATGCCCGAGACACCGGAGGGAAGCATTCGCGTGTGCAATCCGATGGTGAGCACGATGCCCTGCCGGTAGCTGCCATAGGCCGGCACGAAGATGGGGCGCGCCGTCAACCCGGCGTAGGCCTCCATTTCCGCCACGTGCTTGTGCTCGAGTGCAAGGCCGTAGACCTTCAGCGAATGCGCTGCCGCCCCGGCCTCGTGCGCTTCCGCTCCCGCCCTGCCCTGGCCCGAATAACCCGAGACCGCATGAATGACAAGCGGATAGTCGGCGGGCAGGAGGCCCGCATCCGTCAACGGTCGCAGCAGGGCAACCGCAGCGGTGGGATAACAGCCCGGATTCGTGACCCGCGCTGCCGAGGCAATGCGCTCGCCTTGCCGTGCATCGAGCTCGGGCAGGCCGTAGACCCAGCCCGGGCTGGTGCGGTGAGCCGAGCTGGCGTCGATCACGCGCACCGAAGGGTTCTCGATCATCGCCACCGCGTCGCGTGCCGCAGCGTCGGGCAGGCAAAGGATGGCGATGTCGCACTCGTTGAGAGCGGCCCGCGGGCAGCGGCGTTCTTGCGCAGGTTCGCCGGCAATGTGTGGACGCGGAATTCCCCACCCCGGAGCCGGTTCTGCAGGTCAAGGCCGGTGGTGCCCTGATCGCCGTCGATGAAGATCTTGAGGTCCATGGAGCGCGATCGTAGGCATCCACCCTCGATGGCTCCAGCTAAATATATGGAACCCGGAATTAAGAAAAGTTAAATTTGCGCCATGCGAGAACTGAGCCTCGACCATCTGCGCACCCTTGTCGCCATCGCCGACCTCGGCTCCCTGGCCAACGCCGCGCGCGCCCTTCACCTGGCGGCACCCACGGTCACCGTCCAGATCGCCGAGCTGGAGTCGCGCCTGGGTGGCCAGTTGCTCGTTCGAGGACGGGGGCCCGCGCAGGCAACCGCCCTGGGAGAGCGCTTCATCGCGCGTGCCCGCAGATTGCTGGCCGACGCGGACGAAGCAGTGGAGGACGTCAGACGCCAGCTCGCGGGCCAAACTGGCCGCGTGAGGGTGGGTGCCTCGACGGGTGCCATTGCGCATCTGCTGCCGCCCGCGCTCGGACGCCTCGCCCGCAACCATCCCGGCATCGACGTGAACGTGCAGGTGTTGACCTCCAATGAAAGCATGGCCCGCCTCGCCGCAGGCAGCCTGGACATGGCGGTCGTGGCGCTGCCGCAGGCGCCCGTGCGGGGCGTCCATGTCACGCCCCTGCGGCGCGAGGCGGTCGTCGCCTTCCTGCCGGCAGACTGGAAGGCACCGAAGCGGCTGACCCCGCAGTGGCTGGCCCAGCAGCCGCTGATCATGAACGACTCCTCCACGCGTCTCTACAGGCTTACCGCGGAATGGTTCTCCGCGGCAGGCGTCCATTGCCGGCCGCGCATCGAGCTCAACTACAACGACGCGATCAGAACGCTGGTTGCCGCGGGCTACGGCGCAGCGCTGCTGCCGGAGGAATCGCAACAGAGCGCGCGCGACCCTCGCATCGCGGTGCGTCCGCTCAGCCCGGCCCTGTGGCGGCAGCTCGGCCTCGCGGTCAGCGACCGGGGCGCCAGCGGACCGACGCGTTTCGTCATGAACGCCTTGCTGCCTGAAAAGGGGGCAGCTGGCTGAAGGCTGAATACCCGGTCAGACGGGGATAATTCTGAAAATCTTTGTACTCACCGCCCGCAACCGCTATCGCTATGCCTTCGGGAATCAGGTTTTCGAACATGCCGGCCAAGCTTGACCAGCATCCGCAGCGGCAACGGAGGCCGGGACGCATGGTCCGGTTCAGCCTCGGGCTGCAAATTCAAGCATGAACCTGCGACAGATCGAGGTGTTCCGCGCGGTGATGATCACCGGCTCCGTGAGCGGCGCAGCGCGGCTGCTTCACGTATCCATTCCTGCCGTCAGCCGGCTGCTCTCGCATACCGAGAGCCGGCTGGGCTTTCTGCTTTTCGAGCGCGTGAAGGGGCGCCTGCATGCCACAGCGGAGGCGCGGCGGCTGTATCTGGAGGTCGAGCAGGTCTACGGCGGCGTGCAGCGCATCGGCAGCCTTTCGCACGAGCTTGCGCTGCGGCGACGCAGCCTGCTGAGCATTCTTTCGAGCCCCAGCATCGGGCAGACGCTGGTGCCGCAGGCGATCGCGCAGTTGCGCAACGCCATGCCCGACGTGCAGGTTCATTTCCACTGCCTCACGCATGAGGCGCTGAAGGAACGCATCCTGCAGCAGCGGGCCGACCTGGGCATTTCCACCTTTCCGGTCGACCATCCGAACCTTGCGACGAGGCCGCTGGCGAGCAGCCGGCTGATGTGCATCTGCCCACGCAGCCATCCGCTGGCCGCGTTCGAAGAAGTCGGCCTCGACGAACTGCTGCCCCACGAGTTCATCGGCTATCCGCACGGCTCGCCGCTGGGCCTGCGCATCGACCAGATGTTCGAGACGCGCGATGCCGCGCCGCGCATCAGCGTGGAGGTCACCTCGCCGCAGTACGCCTGTTCGCTGGTGCATGCCGGGGCCGGCATCGCGCTGGTGGACGAGTACTCGCTGCAGGGCTGGCTCGGGTCGTCTTTCAAGGCGATACCGGTGCGCGACGCGCTGCCCATCGTGGCCGACCTGGTGTACCTGCAGACCGAGCCCCTGTCGCCAGCGGCGCAGGCGCTGCTGCGCGCATTGCGCAGCGTGCTGCTGCAGCGCGGGCTGGCCTTGCCGCTCGCGGACGACGACGAGATCCTGCGCTGACGAGCCCGGGGGCGCCGCGCCCCCTTTTCCCTTCTTCTCCGCCCGCTGCGGCGACCCCCATCCGATGCCTCCGCGCCCTGCCCCGGTGCAGGCGCGCGCGTGCGCACCACCGGAAGGCGGACCTTTAGCGTGTTGTTAAACCCGAGCGACAAATCGTCATTCGACGCCGTGGGCACCGCTTCGAATAATCGATCGCACCAGTCACACGGCTGCAACGAAGAAGGTTCAAATGACATCGCGCCCCGCCACTTCCCCACGTTTTCTCGGCCTTGCGGTCGCCCAGATGGGCCCGGTCCACCTGTCCGACAGCCGCGAGTCGGTGGTGGCCCGGCTGGTCGACATGCTGCGCCAGGCCCACAGCCGCGGCGCGGAGTTCGTGACCTTCCCCGAGCTTGCGCTCACCACCTTCTTTCCGCGCTACTGGATGAGCGAAGAAGAAGCCCATGAGCGCTTCTTCGAGCGCAGCATGCCCGGCCCGGCGACGCAGCCGCTCTTCGACGAGGCCCGCAGGCTCGGCGTGGGCTTCTACCTCGGCTACGCGGAACTCACCGAGGACGGGCGCGGCTTCAATTCGGCGGTGATCGTGGGGCGCGACGGCAGCATCGCGGGCCGCTACCGCAAGATCCACCTGCCGGGCCATTCGGAGCACAAGCCCGAGGCACCCTTCCAGCATCTGGAGAAAAAGTTCTTCGAGGTCGGCGACCTGGGCTTCCGCGCCTTCGACACCGACGGCGTGCGCATGGGCATGTGCCTGTGCAACGACCGCCGTTGGCCCGAGACCTACCGCGTGATGGCGCTGCAGGGCGCCGAAGTGGTGGTGCTCGGCTACAACACGCCCTCGCTCAACATCCACTGGAACGAGCCGGTGCACCTGCGCACCACCACGCACCTGATCTCGCTGCAGGCCAACGCCTACCAGAACGGCATCTGGGTGGCGGCTGCAGCCAAGTGCGGGTCGGAGGACGGCCACCACATGATCGGCAGCTCCGTGATCGTGGCGCCCAGCGGCGAGATCGTGGCGCGCACGGTGAGCGAGGAAGACGAGGTCATCTGCGTGCGCGCCGACCTTGCGCTGGGCGCGCACTTCCGCGAGCACGTCTTCAACTTCGCCAAGCACCGCCGTCCGGAACACTACCGCCTGATCGTCGAGCGCACGGGCGCTGGAGATCCGCTGCCATGAGCGGGCAGCAGCAGCACCCATCCGCGCCAAGGGCGCTGGGCATCCTCGGCGGCATGGGGCCGCTGGCGGGCGCGACCTTCGCGCTGCGGATGGTGCAGCTGACAGAGGCTGCCGTCGACCAGGACCACATTCCGACGATCCTGTGCAACGACCCTCGCATCCCCGATCGTTCGAGCGCCATGCTCCAGGGCGGCGAGAGCCCGCTGCCCGCCATGCAGCGCGGCATCCGCCTGCTGGAGGCGGCGGGCGCCGGCTGCATCGCCGTGCCCTGCAACACCGCGCATCTCTGGTTCGACGACCTGAAAGGCGCGACCCGGCTGCCGGTGCTGAACATCGCCGAGGCGGTGGTGCAGAACCTGCGGCGCCACAGTGTCGTGCAAGGCAAGGTGGGCGTGCTTGGCACGCCGGCCACGCTGGCGCTCGGCCTGTACCAGCGAGCGCTGGAGCAGGCGGGGTACGAGGCGATCGTTCCCGAAGCTGACGACGTGCAACGCCACTGCGTAGCGTCCATCGCGGCGGTCAAGGCCGGGCAGATCGATGCCGCCTGGGAGCCGGCCGCACAAGGCATCCGCGCGCTGGTCGCACGCGGCGCGCAGGCCGTGGTGCTCGGCTGTACCGAGCTGCCATTGGCGGTTCCGCACCACCGGCGCGGCGAGTTCGACTGCGCGCTCACGGACTCCATCGACGCGCTGGCGCTGGCCGCGATCGCGCACTGCCGCCAGCAGCACTGAGGCTGCCTCCCCTTTTCGCCTCCCCTTGTCGCCTCTCCACTTCCACGAAAGACCCTTCCGATGATCCATCGCAAGTTCTCCCGCCCGATGGCCGTGCTGGCCACCGCCTTCGGCCTGCTGGCGAGCGCCGCCCCGACGTGGGCCGCCTGGCCCGACCGCCCCATCACCTTCGTCGTGCCCTCGGCGGCCGGCGGCTCGCCCGACGTGCTCTCGCGGCTGGTGACCAACGAGGTCTCCAAGTCGCTCGGCGTGCCGGTGGTCATCGAGAACCGCCCCGGCGCAGCAGGCAACATCGGCATCCTGCAGATCAAGAGCAAGCCGGCCGACGGCTACACCATCGGCTACGGCAACGTGAACACGCTGGCGGTCAACCGCACGCTGTTCAAGAAGCTGCCTTACGACGTGGACCACGACCTGATGCCGGTGGCGCAGGCCTTCGACCTCTACAACGTGCTGATCGTGCCCAAGGACTCGCCCATCCAGGACGTGGCCGGGCTGGTGGCCACAGCGCGCAAGCAGCCGGGCAAGCTGTCCTTCGGCGCCCCCGGCATCGGCACCACCGGCCACATGGGCGGCGAACTGTTCCGCAGCATGGCCGGCATCGACGTGCTCTTCGTGCCCTACAACGGCGGCCCCGCCGCGCTGCAGGACCTGATGGGCGGTCGCATCGACTACCTGTTCGCCAATTCTTCCGAAGTCGGCCCGCTGGTCTCGTCCGGACGGGTGCGCGCGCTCGCGGTGAGCAGCGCCAAGCGCATCGCGCTGCTGCCGAACGTACCCACGCTGGACGAAGCGGGCATCAAAGGCTACGAGACGGTGGCCTGGGGCGGCGTGGTCGCGCCACGCGGAACGCCGCGCGAGGTGATCGAGAAGCTCAACGCCGCAATCAACGCAGCGCTGGCCACCCCCAGCGTGCGTGAGGGCCTCGCCAAGCTCGGCGCCGTGCCGGCCGGCGGCACGCCCGCCGACTTCCAGCGCACCATCGACCGCGAAACCAAGCGCTGGGGCGAGCTGATCGAGCGCAACCGCATCGAGAAGCTCGACTGATGGCGGGCCTCGCGACTCCATCCGGGCAACAGCAGCAACAACAGCAGCAGTTGCTGCTGCGCGGCGGCACGGTGATCGACGGCAGCGGCGCCCCGCCGCGCCGCGCGGATGTGCTGATAGAGGGCGACGCCATCGCGGACATCCTGCCGCCAGGCAGCGAGATCGCTGGCGCCGGAGTCGTCGAGCTCCACGGCCTGGCCCTGGCACCCGGCTTCATCGACTCCCACACCCACGACGACGGCTACCTGCTGGCGCATCCGGACATGGTGCCCAAGGTTTCGCAGGGCGTGACCACGGTGGTGACCGGCAACTGCGGCGTGAGCCTCGCGCCCGTGCCGCCCGGCAGCCCCCTGCCCCAGCCGCTCGACCTGCTGGGGCCGCCCGAGCTATTCCGCTACGCGAGCTTCTCTTCCTGGATGGACGCGCTGCGGCAGACGCCCGCGGCGGTCAACGTGATTCCCCTCGTGGGCCACGCCAGCCTGCGGGTGAGCGCGATGGACGACCTGCAGCGGGCCGCGACGGCGGAAGAATGCGCCGCCATGCGGCAGCTGCTGGCCGAGGCGCTGGACGCCGGCGCGTTCGGCATGTCCACCGGCACCTTCTACCCGCCCGCGCAGCACGCCACCACGCAAGAGATCATCGACATCGGCGAAACCATGCGGGGCCGTGGAGGCATGGTCTACGCGGTGCACCTGCGCGACGAATCCGACCGGATCGACGAGGCGATCGAGGAGGCACTGGAAATCGGGCGCGCGCTGACCGCGCGCGTCGTGTTCTCGCACCACAAGCTGGCGGGCGAGCGCAACCATGGCAGGTCGGCGCAGACCCTCTCGCGCATCGACGAGGCCGGCGCGATGCAGCCTGTCTGCCTCGACTGCCACCCCTACCCGGCCACCTCGACCATGCTGCGGCTCGACCGCGTGCGGCTGGCGAGCCGCACGCTCATCGCATGGTCGAAGAACGAGCCGTCCGCGCAGGGGCGCGACTTCGCGGACCTGCAGCGCGAATGGGGGCTGGACGACGAGGCCATGCTGCAGCGGCTCGCACCCGCGGGCGCCATCTACTTCCTGATGGACGAACGCGACGTGGAACGCATCCTGGCGCACCCGCGCACCATGGTCGGCTCCGACGGGCTGCCCTTCGATCCGCATCCGCACCCGCGCCAGTGGGGCACCTTCACGCGCGTGCTGTCGCGGCTGGTTCGCGACAAGGGCCTGCTCACGCTGGAAGCCGCCGTCCACAAGATGACCGGGCTGGCCGCGAGCAACTACGGACTGGTAGACCGGGGCCTGCTGCGCCCGGGCCTGCGGGCCGACCTGGTGGCCTTCGACCCGCAGCGCGTGACGGACCTCGCCACCTTCGACAACCCCGTGCAGGCAAGCCGGGGCATCGAGGGCGTGTGGGTCAACGGGCAGCGGGTCTGGGACGGGCAGCGCCCCACCGGCCTGCGGCCGGGCAAGGTGCTGCAGCGGCACTGATCCGGGACCTCCCTTTCTCTCTCCCTCCTCTGTTCCCCTCCTTCAAAACCGTCGAATCATGAACCCCAAGAAAATCGCCTTGACGTTTCTGACCGCCATCGGCCTCCTCGGAGGCGCCGGGCATGCCATCGCGCAGGCCCCGGCCAAGCCCAACGTGGTGATCCTGGCCACCGGCGGCACCATCGCCAGCCGGGGCGCCGACAGCCTGGCGCTCACCGACTACGGCCTGAGCAAAGGGCTGCAGCCCGTGGGCGTCGAAGCACTGGTGACCGCCGTTCCCGAGATCCAGAAGTTCGCCAACATCACGGGCGAGCAGATCTTCAATGTCGGCAGCTCCAAGCTGAGCATCGACAACTGGCTGACGCTGGCGAAGCGCACCAACGAGATCCTCGCGTCGAAGAACGTGGACGGCGTCGTCATCACCCACGGCACTGACACGCTGGAAGAAACCGCCTACTTCCTCAACCTGGTGGTCAAGAGCGCCAAGCCCGTGGTGATCGTGGGCTCCATGCGCCCCAGCACCGGCATGAGCGCGGACGGCCCGCTGAACCTGGTCAACGCGGTCGCACTGGCCGCGAGCCCCAGCGCCCGGGACAAGGGCGTGATGGTGAGCATGAACGAGGTCATCAGCAGCGCGTTCAGCGTGACCAAGACCAACACCACCAACGTCGCCACCTTCAAGAGCCTGGACGGCGGTGACCTGGGCTACATGCAGAACTCCACGCCCTACTTCGTGGCGCAGCCGCTGAAGCGGCACACGGTGCACAGCGAGTTCGACGTGTCGAACCTGCAGAAGCTGCCGCGCGTGGACATCAACTACACGACGCTGGGCTCCGACGGCGTGCTGGTCGACGCCGCAGTCGCGGCCGGCGCGAAGGGCATCGTCAACGCGGGCGTCGGCCATGCGAACATGCCCGACGTCACGCTGCAGAGCCTGAAGGCCGCGCGCCAGAAGGGCGTGGCCATCGTCGTCGGGTCGCGCGCCATGAGCGGCATCGTGACCCCGGTCGGGCAGTTCACCGAAGCCGGCTTCGTGACATCGATGATGCACACGACGCAGAAGGCGCGGATCCTCCTGATGCTCGGTCTGACGAAGACGAGCGATCCGAAGGAGCTTCAGCGGATGTTCGAGGAGTATTGAAAGATGGCTGCGGCTGGAGGCCGGCTCACGTCCAGTTCGCCTCCACCCAGTTGCGCACCTTCGCCCACTCGGGCGAGTCCTTGATGTAGTTCTGCGTCGCGCTCACCAGCTCGCCGACGTTCTTGTAGTCGTCCAGTCCGAAGGGCTGCGCCAGCGGCACGTTGCCTCGCATGTAGTTGCCGCCGAGCATCTGGCCGGCCTGGATCGCCGCCAGTTCGGCGGTGGCGTCCATGGTGAGGTTGAGCAGCGCGGTCGCCGGCACCGTTCCATCGCTGAAGGGCCACAGCCAGTGCGTGACGCCCCAGTCCAGCGGATTCGACACCGAGCTTGGCGAGATGCCCACCGGGTTCACGCCGGTGCCGAGCGAGAGCATCAAGATGTCGGACGTGCCGCTCGCGTAGCCCTGGTAGATCGCCTCCACCATCGCCGTCATCGACGGGTTGTTGGCGAAGGTGCCGCCGTCGGCGAAATAGCCGTAGCTGCCCACCTGGTACGGAGGGAAGTAGGTCGGCGCGGCCGAGGTGGCCAGCGCGGCGTCCACCATGCTGATGCCGCGATAGGCATTGCTCGGTCCGTTGGAGATGGTGCAGGGCTCCCAACTGTTCTGGCTCGGGTCCCACAGCCGCGCGGAGTTGACGGCCACGAAGCGGCTCGCCGACGACAGCGGGCCGCTGCCCACCAGTTGCTGCGCGATCGACTGCAGGCCGGTGTTGACGTATTGGCACTCGAAGATGCCCGGGCCGCTGCCCAGCAGTTCTGCCGTCGACTGCGCCGGGGCCCTGTCCTGCTGCCTGGCCTGCGCGTCCAGCAGCCAGCCGTTGGGCTTGAAGATGGTGGCGCCGTCGTTCTCGTAGACGTTCACGATGTCGCCGATGGCCACGCCGTTCACCAGCCCGAGCGAGATCAGCCCGCCGGTGGACGTGCCGGCAAAGCCGTTCGCGCCCGCGACGATGCCGAAGCTCTTGTCCAGGTCCTGGATCAACAGCGCCGTGATGACGCCACGAATGCCGCCGCCGTCGCAGCAGAGAATCTTGAAAGACATGCCGTGCTCCTTGCTCGAGTGGATGGATGGATGAATGGACGCAAGGCGCCCTCTTTCCATCGAAGGCGCCGGGACTTTCAATGCGGGGGATTGCTGATGCGATGAAGTGATCGTTCCCCACGCCGAACGATCGATAGCCACGGATCTCAGGGCGGAATGTGGGTCAATTCGCGGGGCGGTGCATCACTTGAACAAGTGAGGTTCGGGCTCTGTTCAGCAGTCTCCATACAAAGAAAGTCGTCATTCCTCCGCTTCGGCTTCGCGAGCGATTCAGCCTTCGCCGTTGCCGGGCAGCTTCGCGATCACCTTGATCTCGAACTTGAAGCCGTAGAGCCAGGTCACGCCGATGCCGGTCAGCGTGGGATGCGGCGCATCGCCCCAGAACTCCGGCACGATCTTCCAGGCCTTCTCGAAGTTCGCCTCGGGGTCGACGATGAAGACGGTGACGTCCACCACGTCGTCGAAGGTGCAGCCGGCGGCGCCCAGCACCGCGTTCAGGTTCTTGAAGGCGAGCCGCACCTGCGCTTCGAGGTCGGGCTCGGGCGAGCCGTCTTCGCGGCTGCCGACCTGCCCCGACACGAACAGGAATCCGTTGGAGCGGACTGCGGGCGAATAACGGTTCTTTTCGTAGAGCGCCTGGCGCCCGGGCGGGAAGACGACGTCGCGTTTGGCCATGGAATGCTTTCCTTTCTCTCTTCTTCAATGAATGCGATGAAGGGACTTTAGGAATTCGCGCCGCGCCGATAAACGGGCAATGCCGACAATGACTGTTTGGGGAATCCAAACAATCGGCAACTCAGGAACAGCACCATGGACCGTTTCGACGCAATGCAGGCCTTCGCCCGCGTGGTGGAAGCAGGCAGCTTCACCAAGGCGGCCGAGACGCTTCACACGAGCAAGACCAGCGTGACCCAGCTGGTGCAGCAGCTCGAAGCGAGGCTGCGCGTGAAGCTGCTCAACCGGACCACGCGCAAGGTCGGCCTCACGGCCGACGGCGCCGCCTACTACGAGCGCGTGGTGCGCCTGCTGGCGGACATGGACGACGCCGAGACCAGCCTCTCGGGCGCATCAGCCTCTCCCAGAGGCCGCCTGCGCGTGGACGTGCCCAGCCCGCTGGCCCGGATGATCCTGGTGCCGGCGCTGCCCGCGTTCCACGCGCGCTACCCCGACATCCAGCTCGACATGGGCGTGAGCGACCGCATGGTCGACCTGATCGGCGAGAACGTCGACTGCGTGGTGCGCGGCGGCGAACTCACCGACCAGTCGCTCATGGCGCGCCGCGTGGGCGACCTGCAGCTGGGCGTGTATGCCGCGCCCAGCTACCTGGAGCGCGCCGGCACGCCCTCCGATCCGCGCGAGCTGGAAGACACGCACCACCGCATCGTCGGCTTCCTGTGGTCGCGCAACGGCAAGACCTTTCCGTACGCCATGTATCGCGATGGCGAACGCATCGAGGTGCAGGGGCGGTACGTGCTATCGGTCGACGACGGCAACGCGTATCTCGCGGCTGGGTTGGCGGGTCTTGGAGTGCTCTGGCTGCCCGACTACATGGCGAAGGTGCACCTGCCCAGCGGCGAGCTGGTGCCGCTCTTCGAGGGCTGGAGCTTCGACCCGATGCCGCTGTACGTGGCGTTTCCGCCGAACCGGCATGTCAGCGCGAAGCTGCGGGTGTTCATCGATTGGGTGGCGGAGCTGATGGCGCGGCATGCGCCGGTTGCGGGCCGGCCCCTGCGCTCGGGGCCGGCGAGAAGCCGCTGAGACAGAAGAAGAGGAAGAAAGAATCTTCTTCAGGACGCCGGCACCGGCGTGACCTTGCGGATCAGATTGTTGAACGTGTCGGCGATGTACAGCGTTCCGTCGGCGTCCACGACCACGCCATAGGGCTGCTTGAACCTGGCGGCGGAGCCTATGCCGTTCTGCGCTCCGGTCATTCCCGCCTGGCCGGCCAGCGTGGAGACCACGCCCGCTCGCGTGATCCTGCGCAGAAGATTGTTGCCCGTGTCGGCCACGTAGACGTTGCCGTCGCCGTCCAGCGCGACGCCGCCCGGCGCATTGAAGGAAGCGGTATCGCCGGGGCCGTCGGCCGAGCCGCTCGTGCCGGAGCCGGCGAGAGTCGTGACGACGCCACCGGGCGTGATCTTGCGGATCCGGTTGTTGCGACTGTCCGCGGCGTAGAGGTTGCCGTCCTTGTCCATCGCCATGCTGTAGAGCCCGCTGAAGAGGGCCGCAGCGCCGGTGCCGTCGGCGAAACCCGGCAGGTTCGGGGTGCCGGCGATTGTGGTGACGTCGCGGGCGGGGGTGATCTTGCGGATGACGTGGCTGTAGTACTCGCTCACGTAGATGTTGCCGGTGGCATCGCGGACCAATCCCGCCGGACCCGCGAACGAAGCGGCGGTGCCGTTGCCGTCGAGCGTCCTTCTCGCGCCGTCGCCCGCGAAGGTGGTCACGTCGGCCGACGGCGTGATCTTGCGGATTCGATTGCCGCTGAGCTCGGTCGCGTAGATGTTGCCGTCGACGTCCAGCGCGATGCCGCCGAGGCCGTCGAAGTACGCGGCCGGGCCGTTGCCGTCCACCGGGCCGTTGAAGCTGCCCCCGCCCGCGATGGTCGTGGTCTCGCCCGCAGGCGTGATCTTGCGCAGGAGCCCCGTTTGCACATCGGAGACGAACAGGTTCCTGTCCTTGTCGAAGACGATGCCGTAGGGCAGCGAGAACGATGCGGCAGGGCCGGCTCCGACAGCGGAGCCCGCGGCGCCGGAGCCGGCGAACACCGACACCTGCGCCTGTGCCGCCGAACAGGCGACCGCGACGTCGGCCACGTCGGCCGAAACCTTGCCGCTGCCCATTGTCACGGTGCAGAACTGCCAAAGCGGCTGGGTGCGCACGCTGACCTCGTAGGCCGAGCCTTCGGCGATCGCGGTCGCAAAAGTGAACTTGCCGTCGGCCGTGAGCTTCAGGTCGTCACCCGCGTTGTTCTGGAGCACCACGCTGCCGGCAAGGCCGCTGACGGTGCCGCCGACCGTGTGCTTCACGACGACAGGGGGTTCCGGCGTCTGGGCCGGTGGAACGGAGGGCACGAAGGGTACGAAGGGTACGAAGCCCGTTGCGCCACCACCTCCGCCGCCACCGCCGCAGGAGGCCAGCAGCACGATTGCGCCAGCCACGGCGCCGCGGCGCCCACAAGAACTCACTCTATTCAGGAACATCCTCTGCCTCTTTGGTTTTCTGCGGATTCGCACAAACAGGAAAGCGCGAATCCATCTGTCGCCGGAGCCCTCCAGCTGGCCTGGACGTATCAGATTGTTAGATCTTGTTATCTTTTTGACTCATCTGCCATAGCCGAAATTGGGTATGGCGCGCGCCAGCCCTCGATGCCTACCGGATTCCGTAGAAATGACGGATTGGCGCAAACCGGGGGCCCACTGGAGCGTGCACTGGAGGAAAATCCATTGCATACAAAGGCAATAACACCTCCCAGCGCCATGAAGACACTCGACGAACTCTTTGCCAATGACGAGTCGCTGCCCACTGTTCCGAGGGTGGTGTCCGACCTGATGGAGATGCTGAGGGACGACGACGTGTCCTTCTCGGCGGTCGCTCACCGCATCGAACTCGACCAGGTGCTGGCGGCCAAGGTGCTGCAGATGATCAATTCGCCACTCTTCGGGCTGCGGCGCAAGATTTCCTCGATCCAGGGCGCGATCCTGATGCTCGGGCTCTCGGCGATCCGCTCGGTGGTGGTGAGTTCGGGCCTGGCGGGCGCCTTCAGGAAGGTGGAAGGCGTCAGCCTCCCGGCGTTCTGGGCCCACAGCCTGCGCGTGGCTTCTGCGTCGCGGTATCTGGCTTCCAAGACCCGGCACGTGGACCCCAACCTGGCGTTCACCGCGGGCAGCATGCATGCCATCGGCCACCTGATCATGGCCCAGGCGATGCCGGGCCGGATCGCCGCGCTGAACGCCCTCCATCCCTTCGAGGCGCTGGGGCGCGCGCAGCTGGAGCTGGTCGAGTTCGGCTACCACTACGGCGACGTGAGCGCCTCGCTGGCGCAGCGCTGGGGCTTCGCGCCCGACCTGGTCGGCGGGCTTTCGAGCTTCGTGAGCCCCGACAAGTCGGAGCATGCCGACGCACTCGGCGGCGTTCTGCACCTGGCCGTGTGGCGCGTGGCGCTGGAGCGCCAGGGCGTGGACCTGGGCAATCTGGGCGGCGTCTGGCCGAGCCAGTCGGCCATCGCTGCCGGCATCACCGAGGACATCGTCCAGGAAATGCCTGCGCCGCGCGAACTGGCGGCGGAACTCGAATCGATGATCGCCTGACGGCGGCCGTCACGAGGCCTGCGCGGCGACCACCTCGCGCAACCGCTGGTGCTCGGCACCGTCCCACTCAACGGGCTGCTGGTTCTTCGCGCGCAGATAGTGGTGCGAGAACACCGGCAGATAGGCTTCGAGCGTCTGCCCTGCCGCATGCTCGCCTGCCAGGTTCAGGCACATCGCGGCGACCTCGCTGGTGCAGAAGTGGTCTTCGCGGCCTGAGTTGCGCAGCTTGTACTGCGTGATCTGCTCCGGGCGAAGGCTCAGCACCGGCAGCCGGTCGAGGTACGGGCTCCTGCGGAACATCTTGCGCGCCTCGGCCCATGTCGCGTCGAACAGGATGAAGAGCGGGCGCTTCGCAGCGGGCGGCTCCACGCCCAGCACCACCCGCTCCGGCTGCGCGTACTGTCCCGGAAACACCACGTAGGGCTGCCATTGCGGGTCGTTCAGCAGCGCCAGCAGCGCAGGATCGACCTCGGTGCGGGCCCAGCCGAAGGCGAAGGTGTCGGCCACCACGTCGGCGACCAGCCAGCCGGTGTTGGTGGGCTTGAGCGGTTCGATGTCCGCCATGATCAGGCAGACGCCCGCGCGCGTTGCGACCGACGGGCGGATGGCGCACATGCAGTGGCTGGGCACCAGCCGGCAGCCCGCACAACGCTCGCGCTTGAAGCCGCCACGGGCAAGAAAAGGCTTGGCGCTTCGCGCCAGCCGTGCGGCGCGAAGAAGGGAAACGGCGTGAGGCATGCGGGGATTCTCGGCGGTGTTGCAGCCCGCCCTGCGATCAGGCTGAAGCGGCGTCCCGGTCGATGCCGGCGACCAGCTCCTGAAGCCACGCCCGATGGGCGCTAAAGCTGCCCAGCTGCTCCTCGAAAGCTTCCCTCGCCGTCAGGTACCGCTCCAGGAAGCGGAATCCGACCACTCCGGCGGTGTCGCGCAGCACTTCATCGGACAGGTCGCATTCGTAGAGGAAGTCGAAGCGCGTCGTCCAGAAGCCCTGCTCGGTGCCGGCGACCCTTTCGAAGTCCTGAGGCAATTCGATGCTGAACTCGATGAACTCCAGGCTGCCCTCCGCTGCCCGGAGGCCGCAGACCCTGCTGCCGTGGTCCCACAGCGGAACCAGCGTGGGCCCTTCGGGCACGTCCGCGCCGTTGTAGACGTAGAACGGCGGTCCCAGGCAGGAGTCCCGCAACGCCTCGTGGATGCACTGGCCGGCAGCCAGCTGCATCAGCGGGGCGGATGCTCCGAGCCGCTGCAGCTCGGACATTCGCAGGTGTTCGGCGATCACGGCCATGTTTCTTTCCCGATCCGTCCTGTATCAGCCCGGATCATGGCTCATGCCGCCTTGGAGCCGACGCCGCTAGACCAGCCGCAAGTCCTTCGGCGCCACGCCCTCGAACACCCGCCCCAGCTGCGCCGGCGACAGCCCGTACATCCGCTGGAACAACCCGCCGAACACCGCCCGGTACTCGTTGAGCACCGGATAGTCGCGGTTCTGGAACAGCGTCGCCTGCGTCAGCGCCTGCTGCTCGCCCACCACGCGCCCGCCGGCCTGCGCCGAGAGGCCGCCGCCGAGCACCCAGTAGACGGTGCCGTGGCCGTGGTCGGTGCCGCGGTTGCCGTTTTCGCGGAAGGTGCGGCCGAACTCGCTGATGACGACCACCACCGTCTGGCGCCATGCGTCGTCGCCCATCTCCTGCGCGAAGCCGGCGACGCCCCGGCCCAGTTCTTCGAAACGGTTGGCGAGGTAGCCGGTGGCACCGCCCTGCCCCACGTGGGTGTCCCAGCCGCCGACGTCGACGAAGCCGAGGTCGAAGCGGTCGCGCATCAGCAAGGCCATGCGGCGCGCCACCAGCTCGAAGCCCTTGGCGGACATGGCGTTGCGGCTGGCTGCGTCCATCTCGGCCTGCACCGCGCGCATGACTTCGTCGCGCACCTGGAAGCCCTCGGCTACGGGCTGGGCCAGCGTGGTATTGCGGTACATGGACGCGATGACCTGGCTCTGCCGCGCGTCGATGCCCGAACGCGCATTGCCGGCCAGCGCCATGTTGGCGGCCTTGGCGTTGCCGCGCATCGAGATCGGCAGCTGGTCGGTGAAGGCGATGGGCGACACGTCGGTGACGGGCCCCGCGCCGAGCACGCCGGCCAGCCGGTTGAGAAAGCCCGAGCGGTAGTCGCGGCGCTTGTCGAGCGCTTGCCCGAGCTCGATGGAGTCCTGCGTCTCGAAGTGGCTGCGCGTGAGGTCGTCGGTACCGGCGAAGGCGACGAAGGACGCCTGCTTCTGCTGGAACATCGGCAGCACGCTCTGCGCCAGCGCGGGGTGCAGGCCCCAGCTGCCGTCCAGCGGCAGCGCGCCATTGGGCGAACCGGGCCGTGCGATGGCGATGTTGGGACGCGAGGCGTAGTAGAAGTCGCTGCCCGTGGGCACGAGCAGGTTGCTGCAGTCGTAGGCGCCGCGCAGGAACACGACCAGCAGCTTGGCGCCTTCGGCGGCCGGCGCGGCCATCACCTTGGCGGCGGTGCCCGCGAACGGCACGGCCGCCGCGAGTTTCAGGAGTTCTCGACGTTGCATGACGGATACCCTCTTCCTTGCTGTTCTATCGCCGCATCAGCTCGGGCGAGGCCAGCAGGAAGGTGTTCCATTCCTGCGGGGTCTTCGCCTGCGCCAGCGCCTCGCGCGTGTCCGCGCTCATGCCGGCCTGCATCGTGCGCACCGCGCGCGAATCGGCCAGCGGGGGGAAGGCGGGCTTCTCCAGCGGTGCCTTGTCGTCCGCGCGGAAGAGCACCACGCCGTTCGCGCCGATGGCGCGCGCGATCTCGAAGCGGGTGTTCATCTGCCCCGCGCTGGCCCATGCGGCCTCGTTGAGCGGATAGCCGTCGGGCGTCTCGTGGCCGTAGAGCTGCTCGCCCATGCGGTTGATCCAGCCGAGCATCGGGTTCACGTTGGCGACCACGCGGTCGTCGTACGCAAGGCGCACGCCGGCCATCACGTAGTGCACCGGATCGCGGAACTTGCGGCCCAGCGAAGCCGAGAACTCGGGTGACTCGAACAGCGCCTTCAGCGTGACGGCGATGTCGCCGTCGCTGCGCGTGAAGGCCGCAGCCATGCGGTCGACAAGCGCCTGCGGCGGATCGTCGGCGACGAAGTACACGGCCAGCTTGCGCGAGACGAAGCGCGCGGTGGCCGGCGCGCGCGCGAGGCGGTCGAGCGCCTCGTCGGCCTCGGCCAGCCCGCGGCTCTGGATGGGCTGTCCCAGCAGCGTCTTCGGGCCGTAGTCGTGCCGGTTCGGGTTGAACTCGAAGAGGCCCTTGCGCACATAGTCGGCACGCACCGCCGGCCGCACGTTCGGCGGCGGCGCATCGAGCGGCTGGTAGCTCACGCCCACGCCGGTGAGCACGCGTGCCAGCTCCTGCACGTCGGCCTGCGAATAGCCGCCACCGACGCCCAGCGTGTGCAGCTCCATCAGCTCGCGCGCGTAGTTCTCGTTGATGCGGTTGGCGGCGTTCTGCGCGTTGTCGAGGTAGCGCAGCATCGCCGGGTGGTGCAGCGTGGCGCCGAGCAGGTCGCGGAACCTGCCGAGCGCGTGCGGGCGGATGGCGTTCTCCTCATAGTCGCCCACCATCGCGCGGATGTTGTCCTTGCGCAGGTTGACGTTGAAGTGGTTCATCCAGAACCAGGTCATCTGCTCCTGCAGTTGGTTGGGCGAGTAGAGGGCGCGCAGCACGAAGCGCTGCTGCGCCTCGCGCACCAGCGCGTTGAGGTGCTGCTGGTAGGCCTGCCGCGCGGCCTTCTTCTGGTCTTCGTCGGGCAGCGCATCGGCCGCCTTGCGCTGCGCGTCGAGCCCGGTGACGAGCTGGTCGAGCGGCGTGCGCGAGATTTCCATCGCGTCGATCTGCGCCTGCGCGGCCGCAGGCAGCGGCGCGGGGCGCGGGTTGAGCTGATCGCGCATCCACAGCGGGAGGCCGCGCTTCGCGAGCTGCGCGTCGCTGCTCGCATTGGCGCCCCAGCTCACGCGGTCGAGCCAGCGCAGCCGCGTGGCCTCCTCCACTTGCTGCGAAGGCAGCGACACCGAAACCAGCGGCCGATGGTCTCCGGGCGCGGTTGCGCAGGCCGCGAGCAGCGCCAGCGCGCAGGCGCCAAGCGCCATCGATGCGCGCCGCATCGGGAAAGAGAAGATCGGCGAAACAGCTGTGGCCGGCACCGCCCTCACTCCCTGCGCAGGTCGTGGCGGCGGACATCGCCGATGGCGTGCTGCGCGGTGGAAAGCGCGAGGTCGACATGCTCGAGGCCGCGCTGCTGATACGGCCGCGAGCGCGGGTCGTCTTCCTCGCGCGCCACATCGGAATGAACCTTGCGCAACAGGTCGACCGCCGCGTGCAGGCGGCCTTCGCGCGGCAGCCATGCATCGGTGGGCTCGCGCCATTCGACGGGCTTGCCGTCGAGCCACGCGGCATGCTGCAGGTCGCCGATGGCGGCGTGGATCTCGTCGATCACCACCTGCTCGTCGCGCGAGACCTGTCCGTCCTCGGGGCGGCGGTGCTCCACTTTCCAGGCCGCGGTGCGCAGGTCGGACAAGGCGTGGAGGTAGAACGGGTGCCTGCCGTATTCGTCCGCCAGTGCAGGCAGCGAAGCCGCGGCCAAAAGAGCGAATAAGGGGGCAAGCGCGGCGATTAGGCTTTTCTTCTTCATCTTCGGGGCTCCTGTGTGACAGTGGTTCAGGGACGCCTCCTCAACCGCCGGAGCCCGCTTCGGGTTGACGGTCTTTACCGTCGTAACGCTGCGCAAAGCTGGCGCCTAAGCGCCAGCTAAGTCAGGCTGTGGCAAGGCCCGAAGGTGCAGCGCCGGCAATCTGGCGCAGGGCCCGCTCGAACACTTCGACGGGCTGGCCGCCTGAAATGAGATGCCGGTCGTTGATGATGATCGCGGGCACCGAGTGGATGCCGGCGTCGGTGTACATGCGCTCGCGTTCGCGGGTTTCCTGCGCGAACTCGTCGCTGTCCAGGATCTGCCGGGCACGGGCCGCGTCGAGCCCCGCTTCGGTGGCGGCACGCACCAGCACCTCGTGGTCGGAAGGGTTCTGGCTGTCGGTGAAGTAGGCCTTCAGCAGCAGCTTCTTCAGCGCCGCTTGTTTGGCCGGGCTTTCCAGCTCGGCCCAGTGCAGCAGCCGATGGGCATCGAAGGTGTTGTAGACGCGCGGACGGCCTTCGGGGCTGAACTCGAAACCAACAGCCGCGCCGCGCTGGCGAATCATCTCGCGCGACTGCGCCTGCTGCTCGCGCGTGGAGCCGTACTTCTGGTTGAGGTGCTCGAAGGTGTCCTGGCCTTCGGGCGGCATCTGCGGATTGAGCTCGAAGGGCTGGAAGTGCAGTTCCGCGGTGATCTCCGGAGCCACCTTCCCGAGCGCCGCCTCGAGCGAACTCAGGCCGATGGCGCACCAGGGACAGGACACGTCGGAAACGAAGTCGATCTTGAGGCGGGAGGGGGAGGATGTGGAGGTCATGGCGCCATTCTTCCCGGCGCCACAACCCTTGGCAGGCGAAAGGTCTTCGCCTGCGAGCGCCCCTCAGGCCGCGGCCTTTGCCAGGCGCGCGTCCTGCAGCGTCTGCTCGCGCATGCGGTCGTATTCCTGCTTGTCGACCGGCACGGCGTTCGGGTCGCCAAGGTCGCGCATGTGGATGCGGTAGGTTTCGCGGGCGCTGAAGGCGGCCAGGGCGGCGAGCACCGTCACCGCGAAGGTGATGGCACCCACGGTGAACCACACGTTGGTCGAGCCCGGAGGCGCGACGGCGGCGAACAGCGCCGGCAGCAGCGCGGTGAAGGTGGTGCCGATGTTCTGCGAGATGGCCATGGCCGAGACGCGGTTGCGGGTGCGGAACAGCTCCGGATAGAAGCTCGGGAAGGTCGCGTTGTAGCCCTGGTAGATCACGCCCCACATCAGCAGCGACATGCAGATGGCCAGCGGCACGTTGCGGATGCTGATGGCGTACAGGTACACGAACGACAGCAGGCCCGAGACCAGCGCGCCGACGATGATCGGCGGGCGGCGGCCGATGCGGTCCGACAGGTTGCCCACGAACGGGATGACGATCACGGCCAGGATGTTGCCGAGCACCGGGATCCACAGGTACACGTCCTTCTGGAAGCCGATGCCGTAGGCGGCCTGCACGGCGTAGGCCGCGCCGAACACAGTGGCCACCACCGGAATGACGTTCATCAGCGCCATGCACACCACGCGCAGCATGTCGGCCCAGCTGTCGGTGAAGGCCTGGATGATCGGCGCCTTGGCAGTTTCACCCTTCTTGTCGACTTCGGCGAAGGCCGGGGTCTCGTCCACCTCGCGGCGGATGATGTAGCCCGCCACGATCACCAGGAAGCTCAGCAGGAACGGAATGCGCCAGCCCCAGGAGTTGAACGCGTCCTCCGGCATGTAGTGCGCGAGCGGCAGGAACACGGCGGCCGCCAGGATCTGGCCGGCCTGCACGCCCTGCAGCGTGAAGCTCGCGAAGAAGCCGCGTCGCCCGAATGGAGCATGTTCAAGAATCATCGAGCTCGCGCCCGAGATCTCGCCCGCCACCGCGAAGCCCTGCACCAGGCGCAGCAGCACCAGCAGCACCGGTGCCAGCAGGCCGACCTGGTCGTAGGTCGGCAGCAGGCCGACGGCCACGGTGGAGAAGCCCATCAGGAACATGCAAAGCACCAGCACCTGCTTGCGCCCGTGCGTGTCGCCCCAGTGGCCGAGCACGAAGGCGCCGATGGGGCGTGCCACGTAGCCCACGCCGTAGGTCGCGAGCGAGGCGACGATGGCCGTCGTCGGGTCGCCCTTGGGAAAGAATATCTGCGGAAAGATCAGCGCCGCCGCGGTGGCGTAGATGAAGAAGTCGTAGTACTCCAGCGCCGAGCCGATCCAGCCGCTTGCCGCGGCCTTCCTCGACTGGTGCCTGCCTTGCGGCTCACGGGCTGTGTTGCTTGCCATGTGTTGTCTCCAGTGGTGACGTGAAAAAAGAAATCAGCTCTCTGTCGGTCAATCGATCTGTCGATGCGCCGGCGGGCCTGTCAGTCCTGTGCCTGCGATGCCATGCGCGCCGGCGCATTGAG
Organism: Variovorax sp. V15; assembly: GCF_041154425.1. Lineage (NCBI taxonomy): Bacteria > Pseudomonadati > Pseudomonadota > Betaproteobacteria > Burkholderiales > Comamonadaceae > Variovorax > Variovorax sp. V15. The sequence goes on along the minus strand of NZ_AP028659.1, from coordinate 2,452,732 downwards.
GGCGCCGTAGGCGTCGTAGTCGCCCACGCGCTGCGCGACCTCGAAGAACAGTCCGCCCTCGAAGCTCTCGGTATAGATGTGCAGGTAGTCGCCGGCGGGCGAGCGGTCGAAGAGCACGCCCGCCTCGCGCATGCGCGAAAGCAGCGCGGGCTCGACGTCGATGCGCGTGGCCAGGTCGTCGTAGTAGTTGTCGGAAATGGGAACGAAGCGCGTGCCGTTGGCGCGCAGCTTCGCGGCCGTCTCGAAGATGTCGGAGCAGCTCAGCGCGATGTGGTGCACCGCGCCACCGCCGGTCACGCTCAGCGTGCGCGCGGTGCGGGTGCGCTGGCTCAGCGACACGTTGAGCACCAGCCGCAGGCTGCGCTCGGCATTGGCGACGCCGCGGCTGCGGATCAGGCCGAAGGGGTCGGCCAGCTCCAGGCTCTCGCCGGGCTCCAGGCCGAGCACGGCGCGCGTGAACAGCACCCAGGTGTCGAGCTGGTCGAGAGCCAGGCCCAGCGCCACGTGGTCGATGCGCTGCAGGCCCGCGTCGTTGGCGCCGGCGCCCTGGTCTTCGAGGATGAAGTCGGCCTCGTACAGGCCGTTGGCGCCCAGCGCCTCGGGCACGAAATGGATCAGGTTGCCGCCCGGCGCCACGATGGCCGGCACACGCAGTTCGTTGGGCCCGACCGGACTGTCGTGCCGCTGCGAGCGCATGGCGGTGGCGCGGCCCACCGCAGCCAGCGGATCGCCGCAGCGCACGCCCAGCGCGCACACCGAAGTGCCGTGCGCCTCGAAGCGCTCTCGCGCGAAGGAATCGGGCTGCGCATTGACGATCAGGTTGATCTCACCCTGGCGGTACAGCGTCACCGCCTTGGAGCGGTGCCTGCCGATGCGGCGGAAGCCCAGTTGCTTCACCAGCGTTGCCAGCGTCGCGGCCGAAGCCTCGTCGGCCGCGAACTCGATGAACGAAAGGCCCGAGAGCGCGGGCACCGGCGGCGGGTCGAACAGCGTCACCTGCTGCGACACTGCCGGCTTGGCGAGGCGCTGGCGCGCTTCGCTCTCCAGGTACAGCAGCGAGCGCATCGCGTCCACCGCGGTGCGGCGGTTCGGCGTCTCGCGAAAGATGTCGTTGAAAATTTCCAGCGACAGCGGCCCGGTGTAGCCGGCGTGCAGCACCTGCTCGAAGAAGCCGACCACGTCGAAGTCGCCTTGCCCCGGGAACGAGCGGTGATGGCGCGCCCACTGCAGCACGTCCATCGATAGCAGCGGCGCGTCGGCCATCTGCAGGAAGAAGATCTTGTCGCCCGGAATGGCGGCGATGCCGGCCGGGTCGTCCTTCAGCGAGAGCGTGTGGAAGCTGTCGAGGATCAGCCCCAGGTGCGGGTGGTTCGCCTGCTTCACGATCTCCCAGGCCTGGCCGTAAAGCCAGGTGTGGCGGCCCCAGGCCAGCGCCTCGAAGCCCACGCGCAGGTTGCGGCGCGCGGCGCGCTCGGCCAGTTCGTGCAGTTGGGCGGCCGCCAGCGAAGGGTCGTTGACGGACAGCGGCGAGGTGTTGGAGCAGCACAGCATCGTCGGCGCGCCCATGGCCTGCATCAGGTCGAACTTGCGCTCGGCGCGCTCCAGGCTGCGGCGGAACTGCGCCTCGGGCATGCCTTCGAAGTCGCGAAACGGCTGGTACAGGTCGATGCTCAGGCCCAGGTCGCCGGCGATGCGGCCCAGTTCGGCGGCCGTGCCCTTGAAGTTGATGAAGTCGGCCTCGAACAGCTCGATGCCGTCGAAGCCGGCGGCGGCGACGGCTTCGAGCTTCTGGCGGAGCGTGCCGCTGAGCGAGACGGTGGCGATGGAGCGATGCATGGGGGTGGACTTTAGGAACACCCGGGCGTCGTCACAATCTATTCAGAGCCGTTTTGATCGATCATCGATCACACTCAACCGTTATTCGCACGAAATACGGGATACACCTAGGCCGCCCGCCCGGCTCCGGCCGCTCAAAGGCTGCGCCAGAAATCGATCAGCAGCCGCGCAAATTCCTCCGGCCGCTCTACGGCGCTCAGGTGCGCGGCGTCGATGGTCTCCAGACGGGCATGCGGAATGGCCGTGGCCATGGCCTGTGACATCGCCATCGGCGTGGCCTCGTCCTGCAGCCCGCCGATGACGAGCGTGGGCACGGCGACGCGGTGGTTGCTCTCGCGGAAGTCGATGGCGGCGACCGCATTGCAGCTTTCGATGTAGCCCTGCGCGTCGGTGCGCACCAGCACGTCGTGCAGCTTCTTCGCGGCTTCCGCGCCTTCCGGCGTGGCGGCCCAGGCCGGCGTGATCCAGCGCGACACCGCACCGGGGGCGATGGCAGCCACGCCCCTGGCGGCCACCGTCTCGACGCGCGTGCGCCAGGGCGTCTGGTCGGGGTAATGCGCGGCCGAATTGGCGATCACGATCGTCTTCAGCAGCTCGGGGTGGCGCACCGCCAGCGCCTGAGCCGTCATGCCGCCCATCGACAGGCCGACGAAGTGCACCGGCTCGCCGCCGGCCTCCCGGTGGATGAGCTCGGCCGCGTCCTGCGCCAGCGTCTCGATGCGCAGCTCGCCGGGCAGCACCTCCGAGGCGCCATGGTTGCGGTGGTCGTAGCGCAGCACCGTGTGGGCGCGCGAGAGTTGCGCGGCCACGCCGTCCCACATGCTCAGGTCGCAGCCGAGCGCATGGCTGAGCACGACGATGGGGCCATCGCCCTCGCGAACGACATTCAAACGGGTCATGGTGTGGTTTCCTTTTTCGGGTGTTGCAGACGCGGCAGCCAGAAGAACGCGATCGCCACCAGCACGCTGCCGGCCAGCAGCATGGGCACGACCATCGGCCAGGCGCCGTTGGAATAATCGGCATCGACGAAGCGCGCGGCCAGTTGTCCCGCGCAGAACGCGACCATCATCATGCCGAAGCCGGACCACGACACGGCGCGGCCCGCCAGGTGCGGCAGGTCGCCCACCGCGCCCGCCTGCCCGCAGGGCTGGTGGATGCCGTGGCCCAGGCAGTAGACGGCGTGGCCGAACAGCAGCGGCACCGCGCTCAGCGGCATGAGCCAGCAGCCCAGCGCCTGGATGGTGGCGCCGGCCAGGCTCAGCGACGCGCCGAGCTTCACCGTGCGCACGGGCCCGTAGCGCCGCAGCAGGCTGCGGCACATGGTGGTGCTGAAGATGTAGACCAGCGAGCCGCCGGCCGGGATCCAGCCGTACCAGGCGGGCGACCAGCCCAGGTAGCCGATGTAGACCATCGGCGAAAGCAGCAGGAAGCAGAACAGGCCGCCGTAGGTGGTCGCCGCGACCGAAGCCCAGGCGCGGAACGAACGGCTCGCGAACACCGCGCGCGTGCTGCCGCGCGGCGCGGACGACTCGCCCTCGCCCAGCGGCCGGCGCGTCTCGCCGAACGAGCGCCAGCACATCGCGAACAGGACGGCGGCATAGAGCGCCATGGCCGCCATCACCCAGCGCCAGCCGGCGCCCTGCACCAGCCACGCGCCCAGCAGCGGCGCCATCAGCCCGACCATGCCCAGCCCCGTGAGGCCGCGCGCCATCACGTGCGGGCCCTCGTGCGCCGGATACAGGTCGCGCACCGCGGCGCGCGCGCACACCAGGATGGCCGCCATCGAGAAGCCCTGCAGCGTGCGCCACCCCGCGAGCAGCGCCACGCTGTCGGCGAACGCACCGCCCAGCGCCGCGAGCGCGTAGCAGCCCAGCCCTGCCAGCAGCACCGGCCTTCGCCCGAAGCGGTCGGCCAGCGGACCACACAGCAGCTGCGCAAAGCCGAAGGCCAGCACGAACAGCGTGAGGCTGGTGCTGGCCGAGCCGAGCTCCTTCGCGATGGCGGGGAGCGCGGGAAGATAGCTGTCGGTGGCTACGGGCTGCGCCGCCAGGAGCAGCGGCAGCAGCAGCGCAAAGGTGACGTCGAAGCGGCCCTTCGTTCGCCCCCTACCTGGAGCAGGCGGCACAGTCACTGCGCCAGCGGCGGCAGCAGGCCCTTCTCGCGCAGGATCCCCGTCGCGATGCCGAAGGCATGGTTGGCCACGGGCACGCCGCAGTAGATGGCAGCCATCATGATCACTTCCTTGATCTCGTCCGGCGTGAGGCGCGACTCGGGCGGGCCGTCGAGCGCGGCACGCACGTGCATCGCGAATTCTTCGTACGCGTGGATGCCCAGCATCATCGACAGCACCATGAAGCGGCGCGTCTTGTCGCCCAGCGCGGGACGGCCCCAGATGTCGTTCCACGCATGGCGCGTGATGAGCTCCTGGAACTCGGCATTGAAGCCGTTGCGGTTGGCCAGCGACTTGTCGACCCAGGCATCGCCGAGCACGCGGCGGCGGTTGACGAGGCCGGCTTCATAGGCGCCGGGTTCCACGGGCGGATTTTCAGGGGTGGTCATTGGGAGAGTTCCTTGTGTGCGTCGAGCCGGGCCTGCAGCGCCTTCACTTCGGCGAGCGCGGTCTGTCCGGCTTCGTGGGCGAGCGCGGGGGCGAACCATTCGTCCGCCGCGTCACGCGGGAGTTCGGCGCGCAGCCGGTCGATGTTGGCGCGCATGCGCGCGGCGTCGACCTGCAGGCCGGGCAAGGCGCCGGCCATCGCGCGCACGCTGCCGTGCGCCGACATCAGCAGCTGCGGCCATTCGCCCAGCTCCGCCTGCCAGGCGCCGAGGGCGCGTTCGTGCTGCTGCGGCATGGCGCCGAGCAACGCGGCCACGCGCTGCGGCGCGCGGTGCGCGGCGGCGATGGCCACCATCGAGGCCACCGGGTTGCGCTTGTGTGGCATGGCCGACGAGCCGCCGCGCCCCGGCTCGCTGGGCTCGGTGACTTCGCCGACCTCGTACTGCCCGAGCAGCGAGATGTCGACCGCGATCTTGCCCAGGCTGCCGGTCATGAGGCCCAGCTCGCAGCCGAGAGCCACCCATTCGTCGCGCTGCGTGTGCCAGGTCGCGCCCGGGTCGCCCAGGCCGAGTTCCCTGGCCATGCGCTTGCGCACGGCCGCGCCCTGCCCCTTCATCTGCGCCAGCGTGCCGATGGCACCGCCGAGCTGCAGCTGCAGCGCGTGCTTCGCGGCATCGCGCAGGCGGATGCGGCTGCGCACCAGCGGCGCGGCCCAGCCGGCGCACTTGAAGCCGAAGCTGGTGACCGAGGCAGGCTGCATCAGCGTGCGCGCGAGCATCGGCGTCTCGGCATGCGTCACCGCCAGGCGCAGCAGCGCGTCGGCGGCCTTGGCGAGGTCGGCCTCGACGAGCGCCACCGCCTCGCGCGTGACCAGCGCCATCGCGCTGTCGATCACGTCCTGGCTGGTGCTGCCGAAATGCACGAAGGGCGCGGCCTCGGCGTTGAACAGGGCCACGGCCTCGCGCAGCGCCTTCACCAGCGGGATCGCGACGCTGCCGGCACGGCCGCTCTCGCGCACGATCTTGGCGACGTCGAACAGCTCGACCTTGCAACTGCTGACGATCGAGTTCGCGGCGCTCTCGGGGATCAGCCCCTCGGCCGCCTGCGCGCGCGCCAGCGCGGCCTCGAAGCGCAGCATGGCGTCGACGAAGGCACGGTCGCTGAAGGCGCCGAGCGTTTCGGATGTGGAGAGGAAGCCTTCGAAAATGCTCATCGGACGAGCCTTCCTTTCTTTTTCAGTATTTCAGTTGCGCCACGGCGCGCAGCTCCTCGGGCGAGGCGGTGCCGAAGCCGAAGAATTCCAGGTACGCCGGAATCATCTCGAACAGCATGTCGGTGCCCACCTGCACCTGGCAGCCCTTGGCCTTGGCGGCCTGCAGCAGCGGCGTGTATTCGGTCTTCATGACCACCTCGCCGACGAAGGTCGAAGGGTCGATGCGGTCGACATCGAAGGGCAGCGGATCGCCCTCCTTCATGCCTAGCGGCGTGGCGTTGACCACCACGTCGTAGCCGGCCGGGTCCTTCGAGCCGGTGGCCACCTTCATCTGCGGATAGTGCTCGCGCAGCCGGGCGGCCAACGCGTTGGCCGAGGCTTCACTCATGTCGAACAGCATCAGCTCGGCGGCGCCCGCGGCGGCGATCGACGCCGCGATGGCCGAGCCCACGCCGCCCGCGCCCGACACCAGCACCCGCGTGCCCTTGAAGAGCCGCCCCTTGCGCTCCACGCCGCGCACGAAGCCGGCGCCGTCGAACTGGTCGCCCAGCAGCGTGCCGTCGGGGCGCTTGAGGATGGCGTTGCACGCGCCGGCCACGCGCGCGGTGGGCGTCACCTCGTCGACCAGCGACATCGTCGTCACCTTGTGCGGCATGGTCACCAGCGCGCCGCGGATGTTGCTGAACTTGAAGATCTGCGGCAGCGACGCCGCGTAGTCCTCAGGCTTCACGCCCATGGGAACGACCACGGCGTCGATGCCGTGCTTGTCGAACCAGGGGTTGTAGATCATCGGGGCCTTGAAGGCCTCCGTGGGAAAGCCGATGTGGGCGATGAGGGTGGATTTGCCGGAAATCATGTCTGTGGGTCGGGTGTGGAAGCGGGGCTCAGGCCACGCTGGATGAGTGGTAGCGCAGCGGCTGCGCAATTTCGGCGTGCATCGCCGGCGGATAGATGATTTCGCGCAGGAAGTCGGCGTCGGCCGTCATCGCCTCCGCCGCGTCCAGGTGGCCGAAGTAGCGGAAGTAGTGCGGCATCTGCTGGATCAGCATCTCGAAGCCGGCCTGCGCATTGAGCCCGCGCGCCCGGGCCGCGCGCACCAGCGGCGTGGGCTGGTTGCGCAGCAGGATGTCGAAGAGCGCGGCGTGGCTCTCCATGCGCGCCACATCGACCGGCGCCGCGTCGTCGTCGCTCAGCCCCAACTGCGTGGCGTTGATGACGAGGTCGAAGCCCTCGGGTGCGTTGCTGTCGGCGGCGACCACGTTCGCGTCGAAGAAGGCGTCGAGCTTGGCCGCCACGCCGGCCGCCTTGCCGGCTGCCTTGTCGTACATGGCGATGTGCGCCGCGCCGTTGACCGTGCCGCCCTCGGCCAGCGCCACGCCGATGGCCGCGGCGCTCACGCCCGCGCCCAAAATCAGCACCCGCTTGCCGCGGAAGGGAATGTTGTAGTGGTCGAGCGCGCCTATCAGGCCCTCGCCGTCGAAGAGATCGCCCTCGAGCTGGTCGCCCTCGGTGCGTCGCACCACGTTGACCGAGCCCGCCACGCGGCCGAAGAGGCCGCAGCCTTCGAGCAGGTCGACCACCAGCGGCTTGTGGGGCGGCGCGATCACCATGCCGCGCACGTTGCGCGCGAGAAAGGCCGATTTGAAGAACACCGCGAAGTCGCGAACCGGCACCTGCATGGGCAGCAGCACCGCGTCGATGCCGTAGCGCTCGAAGGCCGCATTGAACATGCGCGGCAGCCGCACGTTGCGAACCGGGTCACCGGGGATCAGGTAGGCCTGGGTGCTGCCGCTGATGGAATGGCTCATGTGCGTGCTTCCGTTCGTCAATCGCTCTTTTGGAGGGCGGATGGCGAGCTTTATAGTCCCTCCAGGCAACCCCTGCAGCCTTTGGGGCATCAAAACGTGCGACTATCGATCTTTTAAATTCAATGATCGATCACTTCGAGGGTTTTCACCTGCACCAATTGCAAACTCGAACCCTTCCGCACAGATCACACTTCCGCCCATGAGCAAGGACAGCAATCACGACCCGGCACCGCCTCCCGGCCTGGACAAGCGCGACTGGATCGCCGGCCTGGAGCGCGGCGTGAGCATCATCGAGGCCTTCGACGACGCCAACCCGCGCCTCACCGCCAGCCAGGCCGGCCAGCGCACGAACATGACCCGCACCGCCGCGCGGCGCTACCTGCTGACCCTGCAGCACATGGGCTACGTCGCCAGCGACGGCAAGCTGTTCTGGCTCACGCCGCGCGTGCTGCGCCTGGGCCAGTCGTACCTGGAGTCGGCCCGCCTGCCGCGCGTGGTGCAGCCCTTCCTGCAGCGTGTGGCCGCCGGCACCAACGAGATCGCCTACCTCAGCGTGATGGACGGCGACGAGGTGGTCTACATCGCCCGCAACGGCCCCAACCGCAGCATGAGCACCGGCTACGTGCTCGGCGCGCGCGTGCCGGCGCAGGTCACCGCCTCCGGCATGCTGATGCTGGCCCTGCGCAGCGACGCCGAGCTCGACGAGTGGCTCGCCACCCGCAAGCTCACCGTCTTCACCTCGCACACCATCGCGAGCATGGAGCGCATGAAGCTCGAACTTGCGCGCATCCGCGCCCAGGGCTGGGCGCTGTCCGAACAGCAGCTCGACCTGAACTCGCGCGGCATCGCCGTGCCGCTGCGCGACCGGCACGGCACGCTGGTGGGAGCGCTGAACATCACGATGCCGATGGGGCACGAGAGTTCGGAGGATGCGGTGGCGCGGGTGCTGCCGGTGCTTCGGGAGACGGCGCAGGCGATGCGGAACCTGATCTGACCCGACTGACAGCATTCCGACAGCATCCCCCGGGCACGATGCGCGCTTTCAATCCAAAAAGCGCTGGAGACACAAGCACCATGTCCGCACCCCTCTTCCCCCATGACATCCGCCTGAGCCGCCGCGGCCTGCTCCAGGCCGGCGGCGCGGCAGCCCTCGGCGGCCTGCTGCCCTCGATGGCCTTCGCCGAAGACGCGTGGCCCAGCAAGTCGATCCGCTTCGTCGTGCCCTTCGCGCCGGGCGGCAGCTCGGAGATCGTCGCGCGCTCGACCGCCGCGGAGCTCTCGCGCACCATCGGCCAGAGCGTGTTCGTCGACAACAAGCCGGGCGCTGCCGGCAACATCGCGATGGGCGAGGTGGCGCGCGCCACCGACCAGCACACGATCATCCTGGGCCACATCGGCACGCTGGCGGTCAACCCGTACATCTTCGCCAAGCTGCCCTACGACGCGAACAAGGACTTCAAGCCCGTGAGCCTGCTGGCCAAGGTGCCCAGCCTCTACGTGGTGCATCCCGACGTGCCGGCGAAGAACCTCAAGGAGTTCATCGCCTACGCCAAGTCGAAGCCGGGCAAGCTCAGCTACGGCTCGGCTGGCAACGGCAGCGCCGGCCACCTGGCCTTCGAGTACCTGAAGATGACGGCCGACGTGTTCATGCTGCACGTGCCCTACCGCGGCACCGGCCCGATGGTGACCGACCTGCTGTCGGGCCGGCTCGACGCCTCGGCGATCGGCGCGGCGGCGGTGCTGCAGTTCATCAAGGCGGGCAAGGTGCGCTGCATCGCGACCGGCTCGGCCAAGCGCCTGCCGCAGCTGCCCGACGTGCCGACCGTGGCCGAACAGGGCTTCCCCGGCTTCGAGATGACGCAGTGGTACGGCATGCTCGCGCCGGCCAGCATCACGCCGGCGCAGCTCGCCAAGCTTTCGGCCGAGACGATGAAGGCGGTGAAGTCGCCCGACTCGATGCAGCGGCTGACCAACGACGCGGCCGAGGCCATCGGCGGCACGCCGGAGCAGTTCGCGCAGTTCATCGCCTCTGAACAAACCCGTTGGCAGAAGGTCATCGCAAGGGCAAACATCAAGCCGGATTGAGCCCCGTCGGCTCTAGCATCGGGCCATGCGCATTCTCCTGGCCGAAGACGAACACACCCTGGGCACCTGGCTGTGCAAGGCGCTGGAGCACGCGGGCATCCAGGTCGAATGGGTGGACGACGGGCGCCTGGCCGACCGGGCGCTGCAGCAGCGCGACCATGACGCGCTGGTGCTCGACCTGGGCCTGCCAGGGCTGGACGGGCACACGGTGCTGCAGCGGCTGCGCGAGCGCGACCAGCGGCTGCCGGCGCTGATCCTCACGGCGCGCGATTCGGTGAACGAGCGGGTGGCCTCGCTCAACGCGGGCGCCGACGACTTCCTCGCCAAGCCCTTTGCGCTGGCCGAGCTCGAGGCGCGGCTGCATGCGCTGGTGCGCCGCGCGCGCGGCGTGGAGCATCCGCGCCAGGCCTGCGGTCCGCTGGTGTACGACGGCGCGCGGCGGCACTTCACGCTCAACGGCGAGGCGCTGGCGCTCTCGCCGCGCGAACTGGCGGTGCTGCGGGTGCTGGTTCAGCGCAGCGGCGAGCCGCTGTCGAAGCAGCAGATCCTGGAGCGAGTGTTCTCCGACGACGAGGAAGTGCACCCCGAGGCGGTGGAGGTCTTTGTCTACCGGCTGCGCAAGCGGCTGGACGGCAGCGGCGTGCGCATCGTCACACTGCGTGGGCTTGGCTATGTACTCGAAGCAGACTGAGTGAGCGTGGTGTCCGGCCTGGCAAATCGCCTGCGGCGCGCGAGCCTCTGGCAGCGGCTCGCGCTGCTGCTCTTTCCGGCCCTGCTCGTGGTGACCGCGCTGGAGCTGTGGATGACGCGGCACGACGCGCTGGCCGCCGCCAACGCCGCCTACGACCGCTCGCTGCTGGGCGCGCTCAAGTCCATCGACGCCAACATCTCGACCGCGTCGGGCGGGCTCTCCGTCGAGCTGCCTTACACGATGTTCGAGTTCTTCGAGCTCACGGCGAGCGGACAGGTGTTCTTCCGCGTCTCGACCTCCGACGGGCTGGTCGAACTGGGCAGCGCCGACCTGCCCGCCCCGCCCGCCGAGCTGAAGATGGGCGTGCCGGCCTTCTACGACGCCACCTATTTCGGCGAGGCCGTGCGGCTCGCGGCCTACCGCCGCGACCTCGACCGTGCGCCGGCCGGCAGCACCGGGCGCAGCGTGCTGATCCAGGTCGGCGAGAGCACGCGCTCGCGCCAGGAATTCAGCGCGCGCTTCGTGCGCAGCGCGGCGCTGCGCGACGGGCTGGTGCTGGCGATGCTGCTGTGCGGCACCGCCATCGCGCTCGCGGCGGCGCTGCGCCCGCTCTCGCGGCTGGCGCGCGAGGTGGGCGCGCGCACGAGCGATGACCTCACGCGCATTGCCGAGACCGACCTGCCCGCCGAGGTACGGCCGCTGGTGGCTGCCGTCAACCAGCAGATGTCGCGCACGCAGGAGCTGGTTTCGCAGCAGCGCCAGTTCCTCGACGACGCCTCGCACCAGCTGCGCACGCACCTGACCACGCTGCAGATGCAGGCCGACTACGCGCGGCGCGAGGAAGACCCGGCGCAGGTGCAGGTGGCGCTCGATGCGCTCGGCACCGAGATCGGCCGCGCCACGCGCAGCGCGCAGCAGCTGCTGGCGCTGGGCCGCAGCGACACGGTGTCGGTGGAGCCCGCCGAATTCGATCTGGCGGGGCTGCTGCGCGAAGTGGCCGTCGACCTGCTGCCGCTGGCGCGCGCAAAACGCATAGATCTGGGCATCGACCTGGGCGTCCATTCACCCGCGCCCGAATTCCCCGCCGTGGCCGATCGCGGGCTGATGCGCGAGGCACTGGGCAACCTGGTGAGCAACGCCATCGCCTACACGCCAGCCGAAGGCACGATCACGCTTTTTGCTGCCGGCGACGCCGCGGGCTGGAGCCTCAACGTGGAAGACAACGGCCCGGGCATCGACGAGGAGGAACGCGCCGCGCTGGGCCAGCGCTTCCGGCGTGGCGCACGCGCCGGCAAGGGCGGCTTCGGGCTCGGGCTGGCCATCGCGCGCTCCATTGCGCAGCGGCACCGGGGCGAACTGCGGCTCGAGGCACGCGAAACCGGCCCGGGGCTGCATGCGATCATCTGGTGGCCGCGCGCTTCATCGGCCCCGGCCTCCGACTGACGGGCCCGCCGCCATGCCTTCCTCCGCTACCTCCAACCGACGCCATGCATTGCGCGCGCTGTGTGCGCTGCTCGCGCCGCCATTCGGCATGCGCGCGATGGCCGCGGGCGATCCTTCCGAAGAAGCGGCCGACTGCGTGATCCCCGCCAAGGCGGGCGGCGGCTTCGCGCTGACCTGCGCACTGGCGCGCGACGCGCTGCAGGCCGTGCGCCCCGCGCGCCCGCCGCTCGCGCAGCGCTACCTGCCGGGCGGCATCGGCGCCGTGGCCTTCGACCGCATCGCCACCGGCAAGCTCGGCGGGCCGGGCACGCTGGTGGCGTTCTCCAGCGGCTCGCTGCTCAACCTCGCGCAAGGCCGCTTCGGACCGCATTCGCCCTCGGCCGTGCGCTGGATCGCCACGCTGGGCACCGACTACGGCGTGATCGCCGTTCACCGCGATTCGCCTCTCAGGCGCCTGCAGGACCTTGTCGCCGCACTGCGGCAGGACCCGTCGCGCATCGCCTTCGGCGCGGGCGGCACGGTAGGCAGCCAGGACTGGGTGAAGGCCGCGCTGCTGGTGCGCGCAGCGGGGCGAGACCACAAGGCGATGCGCTTCGTCTCCTTCGAGGGCGGCGGCGACGCACTGAGCGCATTGCAGGGGCGGCATGTGGACGCGTTTCCGGGCGACGCGGCCGAGGCGCTCCAGGCCATCGCGGGCGGAGCGGCCGTGCGGCTGCTCGCGGTGCTGTCGGAGAACCGGCTGGGCGGCGCCCTCACCGGCGTGCCGACCGCGCGCGAGCAAGGCGTGGACCTGGTCTGGCCCACGGTGCGCGGCCTCTACCTGAGCGCGGACGTGCCCGATGCCGCCGTGCGCGCCTGGACCAACGCGTTCCGCGAGGCGAGCGCTGCGCCCGGCTATGCATCGCTGCGCGAACAGCACGGGCTCTACCCTTTCGCCCTCACCGGCTCCGCGCTCGACGACTATGTGCAGGCGCAGATCAAGGCCTACCGGCAGCTGGCGGACGAACTGGGGCTGCGGCGCTGGCCGACTTCCCGATGAGAATGCGGGCAAGATCGCGCCCATGACCGAAGACGCGATCACCCAACACATCATCGACATGCTGGCCGGCGGCCATTTCCAGATCGCCGACGACAACACCTTCTTCTTCCACGACGGCGACGACAAGTTCCCTTTCGCGACCATCGTGACGAAGGACAACGAGTTCGACAACGCATCGAAGCTGGACCGCGCCGGCGTGTTCCGGCTGAACCTCGGCGTGGGCAAGGAAACGTTCCGCGCGCTCTTCGGCGAGCAGCCGGCCTCGCCCGACTACAGCGCGCTCGACACGCTGATGCCGCATCCGCTGTACGCGAAGATGTACTGGGTCAGCGTGATCAACCCGAGCGCGAAGACCTTCGAGACGGTCAAGCCGCTGATCGCCGAGGCACTGAGCCTCGCACGATCACGCCGTACGGGCTAGGCCGCCTTCAGGAACACGTCGTGGTCCGGCGCGAAGTTCGCGTGCAGCGGCAGCATCGCGCCGCCGAGCGCGCAGGCCTGCGCACCGGCCTTGCCGCCGTGCAGCTGCGGCTGCCAGAGGCCTTCCCAGTTGCAGTGGTCGAGCGCGTCGCGGGTCTGGTCGAGCAGCGCCTGAAGCAGCGGGCGTGACATGGAGCCGTCCACCACCACGTCGGACAGGTCGAGCATGGCGGTGCCGCACACGATGGCATGCGCCAGCGCCTGCGATGCGCTGGCCAGCCAGGCCGTCGTGGTCTGTGCGAAAGGCGGCTGCAGCGCGCGGTCGTCGTAGGCGGCCATGGGATCGAGGCCTTCGGCCGACAGGCGCTGCTCGAGCTCCCACAGCGACGCCTGCGCGACCAGTTGCGGCGGCAGCGCGCCGCGGGTGCCCGGCGGCTGCATCGGCAGCGATGCCAGCGCGCCCGCATTGCCATGCGCGCCGGTGTGCAGGTGCGAGTTGATGACCAGCCCGCCGCCCACGAAGGTGTCGACGAAGATGTAGAGAAAGCTCTTCAGGTCGTGCCCCCGCCCGCCCACCAGTTCGGCCACGCAGGCGGCCACGGTGTCGCGCGCGAAGCTCACCGGCAGGTCGATGCGCGAACGCACCTCGGCGGCCAGGTCCATCTGGTTCCACAGGTCGGACTGCGCCTTCGACAGCCCCAGCGTGCGGTGCCAGCCGCCGAGCAGAAACGGCGCGGCCAGCCCCACGCCCACGTTGCGCACGGCCAGCGGGCCCAGGCCGTCGCGCAGGCGGTGGATGTGCTGCGCGATGGCGGGCAGCAGCGCGTCGGCATCGGGAAAGTCGTAGCCGATGGCGTGGCGCTCGCGCACCTGCGCGGCGAAGTCGATCAGCAGCCACTCGGCACCGCGCCGGCCGACCTTGATGCCGATGGCGAAGGCGCCGTCGGGGTTGAGCGCCAGCGGCACCGAGGGCTGGCCGATGCGTCCGCGCACGCGGCTTTGCTTGACGATGAGCCCGTCTTCCTCCAGCCGCGCGGTGATGAGCCCGATGGTCTGCGCGCTCAGCCCGGTCAGCCGAGCCAGGTCGGCCTTGGGCAGGCTGCCGTGAACGCGCAGCGCCTGCAGCACCGTGCGCTCGTTGAACTGGCGCATGCCGACCTGGTTGGAGCCGCGGGGCCGCAGCAGGTCGGGCGTGCGCGCAGCAGCGGGTGCGTGCGCATCAGGCATGCGCCTCCGCGGGCAGCTGGTCGGCCGTCATCGCGCCGGTCATCACCGCGACCGTGTCGCTCATGCTGATCTTCTTCGGATCGAGCACGGCCGCGCGGCGGCCCAGGCGGGCCACGTGGATGCGGTCGGCCACCTCGAACACGTGCGGCATGTTGTGGCTGATGAGCACCACGGGCAGGCCGCGGTCGCGCACGCGGCGGATCAGCTCCAGCACCATGTTGCCCTCCTTCACGCCGAGCGCGGCGGTGGGCTCGTCCATGATGACCACGTGCCGCGCGAAGGCCGCGCTGCGCGCCACGGCCACGCACTGCCGCTGGCCGCCGGAGAGCGTCTCGACCGCCTGCGTCATCGACTGGATGCCGACCTTCAGGTCGGCCATGCGCGCGGTGCTTTCCTGCAGCATCTTCTTCTTGTCGAGCATGCGCAGCACGTTGCCCATGAAGCCGGGGCGGCGCAGCTCGCGGCCGAGGAACAGGTTCTCGTAGATGGTCATGGCGGGCGCCACGGCCAGGTCCTGGTAGACCGTCTCGATGCCCGCGCGCCGCGCCTCCAGCGGATTGCGGAAGTTCACCGGCTTGCCGTCGAGCAGGATCTGCCCCTCGTCGGGCACGATCGCGCCCGACAGCGCCTTGATGAGCGATGACTTGCCCGCGCCGTTGTCGCCGATCACCGCGAGGATCTCTCCTTCGCGCAGCTCAAAGTCGACACCGGCCAGCGCCGTGACCTGGCCGTAGCGCTTCACCAGGCCCTTGGCCTGCATCACGATCTTGCGGTTTGTAGCCGTGTTCATTTCAGTTCTCCACCACGCTGGCACACGAGCCGCGGCCGACGCGACCGGCGCGGACCCGTCGGGGAACACCACGGAACGGGCTTTGCCCGGCCGAAGGTGTTGCCCCCTGGAAGGGGGTTGGCGAAGCGACACGAAGTGCGCGAAGACTGGGGGTGAGCTTCATGCTAGCGAGCCCCCCTGCGCG
Organism: Variovorax sp. V15; assembly: GCF_041154425.1. Taxonomy (NCBI): domain Bacteria; kingdom Pseudomonadati; phylum Pseudomonadota; class Betaproteobacteria; order Burkholderiales; family Comamonadaceae; genus Variovorax; species Variovorax sp. V15. The sequence continues at coordinate 2,437,439 of NZ_AP028659.1, read as the reverse complement.
AGAGTTGGTCGGCCGCGACGGCGAGGATCACCAGGATGCCGGTCACCAGCACCTGGTAGATCGACGACACCCCCATCAGCGTGAGCCCGTTGCGGAACACGCCCACGATCAGCACGCCGATCAGCGAACCCAGCACGATGCCGCGGCCGCCGAAGAGGCTGGTGCCGCCGAGCACCACGGCCGTGATGGCGTCGAGGTTCTCGGTCTGGCCCGCGTTCGGGTCGCCCACGCCGGTGCGCGCCACCGACAGCAGCGAGGCGATGCCGTAGAGCACGCCCGCCATCACGTACACGCCCAGCAGCACGCGCTGGGTAGGGATGCCCACGAGGCGCGTGGCCTCGGCGTTGTTGCCCACGGCGTAGACGTGGCGCCCCGCCGCCGTCTCGCGCAGCACGAACCACGCGAGGAAATAGAGCACCACCATCAGCACCGAACCCCAGGCCACCTCGGCGCCGCCAATGGTGAAGGTGGTGCCCAGGCCCGTGAGCCCGCCGGGCAGGTCGGTGATGGTCTGCGACGACGAGTACAGCTGCGTGATCGCGAAGGCGATGTTCAGCGTGCCCAGCGTCACGATGAAGGGCGGCAGCTTGATGCGCGTGACCAGCAGGCCGTTGAGCAGGCCGAACAGCGTCGTCACCCCGATGCCGCAGAGAATGGCCACCGGCGCCGGCAGGCCGAGCTCGGTGGCGAACTTGCTCATGATGATGCCGCCCAGCGCCATCACCATGCCGCACGACAGGTCGATGCCCGCCGTGAGGATCACCAGCGTCTGGCCGATGGCGATCACGCCGACCACCATCACCTGCTGCAGGATCAGCGAGAGATTGCCGCCCGTGAGAAAGCGGTCGGACTGGGTCGCGAAGAAGATGCATGCGCCGAGCAGGGCCAGCCACGGCCCCAGGGCGCCCCACGGGATGTGGTGCGTGGCTGATGCGGATTTCGCCATCGAGATATGCCTCCCTGGAATTCGTCGTCAGCTCGGCTGCTTACTTCTTGCCCCAGCACAGCTCGGCACCGGTCTTGGTGTCCTTGCTGTCGACGCCCGCCACGCTCTTGCCAGCGATCAGCGTCACGCCAGTGTCGACGTAGCCCGAAGCCTTCTTGCCCGTCTTGGCGTACTCGACGCCCGCGGCAACGCCCATGGCGGCCATCTTCAGCGGGTACTGCTGCGAGGTCGCGGCGATGATGCCGGCGGCCGTGTCCTTGATGCCCTGGCAGCCGCCGTCGACCGACACGATCATCACGCCCTTCTCCTTGCCGGCGCGCTTGAGTGCGTTGTACGCACCGGCGGCGGCGGGCTCGTTGATGGTGTAGACCAGGTTCACTTCGGGCGCCTTCTGCAGGCAGTTCTCCATCACCGTCTGCGCCTTGGCCTGGTCGCCGTAGCTGTCGGCCATGCAGACGATCTCGGGCGCCTTAGACAGCTCATTCGACTTCGCGTCGTTGGCCTGCAGGCCGAAGCCCTTCATGAAGCCGTTGTGGCGCTGCGCGCCCACGGGGTGGCCCGGCAGCAGGTCGAGCGCGACGATCTTCGCCGGCTTGCCCGCCATCGCGGCCTTGGCGTATTCGCCGATCAGCACGCCGGCGGTGTAGTTGTTGGTCGCGAAGAGCGCGTCGGTCGCATCCGGCGGATCGGCCGGGCTGTCGAGCGCGATCACCATCACGCCTTTGTCGCGCGCCTTCTTGATTGCGGGAACGATGGCCTTGGCATCGCTCGGCGTGATGAGGATGGTCTTGGCGCCGGCCGCGATCATGTTCTCCATGGCGGTGATCTGCCCGGCGTTGTCGCCGTCGGCCTTGCCTGCGCCGGAGAGCAGCTTGGCGCCCTGCTTCTTGGCCTCTTCCTGGGCGCCTTCCTTCATCTTCACGAAGAAGGGGTTGGTCTCGGTCTTGGTGACGAGGCCGATGACGGGCTGGTCGGCGGCGAAGGCGGCGGTCGACGCGGAGGCTGCGGCGAGGGAGAGTGCTGCCAGGGCGAGGATGGAGCGGGGGCTGGTGTGCATGGGTTGTCTCCTTGGGCGGGCGGTTGGTTTGCGCCTGCGGTTTTGGATCCGGATCGCGTGAGGGGAAGCGGGCGTCCGGGCGCAAGGGGACTATCGGGCAGCGGAGGGACTAAATCAAGGTGATTTAGTTATCGGAAACCCGAACACAGCAGATGTAGAGGCGCCGAAGCCTGTGGCTATGGCGGCGAACAATCAATGGGGGGTTTTGCTTGGGGGACGTCTGTCGTGCGCGCAATGCTGAAGGGTAGATCCACGTAGCGTTCGGGTTGCCCTCTCAAGCCGGAGGCGAAGGAGTCACTCCCGCGAGGAGAGCTTTCCGAAGAAAACCTGCGTATCGTATTTTCGGCCTTCTCTCGAAAAACTCCAGAATTCGGAAGGAAAGAAGTAGCCCCTTTCCAGGAACTCAGTCAACTGATGGAGCGCATACCCCAAAGCATCCAAGCTTATCTCCAAGAACAACGAATTTTTCTTCATTTCGAGACGATCGAGCACGCCAAGTCTCAATTCAATTATCGCTTCCTCCAGATCATTTCGAAACAAATGAAGAGAACCGACATGCTCGACACTCTTTATTCCATCTATCAATGCAGAGATTTTCGAGAGAAGAAAACCAGCACCCTCTTCATCGAAATCAATCGTTAATTCGTCCTTGCTCAACGGCCCAAAATGAAAAACTATCAAGCTACAACCTCACTGCCAGCATCGCCACCGAAGCGTCAATTCATTTCATTAGAATTCAACTTCAACAATAGCTCGAAGTGATCAGAAGCCAGCGCACAAAAAATCTCGGCGCACCGTTCAGCAACCTGGCACCGCTATTCAGTACTGTTCACTCACTGTTATTTCCTGGTCTCCAAAACTGCAGACCTTCCAAAGCTCGCTCAATATCTGTCAGGTCATCTTCGCCTCGAGTTTCATCTAAAACCCTGGACAAGGTAGATCGAACTCTGGCGAGCCGACTCGTCACTTCTCCGTCGTCAATGAATTTGGTTGTTTCCGCGTTGTATTCTGACTTCTTATCAGGAAGATCCGGCGCGTAATATGAGCCAATCTTATGCAGGGAAATTAGCATGTACTCGATCTCTCGAAGGACGCTTAATAAATCCCCCCCATCAATTCGCAATTCTTTATTTTTTTCCATCATTTAAGATCTCCTAAAGACTTTTAGATTGCATGCTGGAACACCACCTTTAATCGTCAGCTCCTGCCTGTGATACCTAGGATTCTCCACCCATTCAAGTCTTGACAGCGGCACGTCAAATTCAACATAGTCCCGCCCGCGACCTTGTCCGATCTGATATTTATCTTCGGCATCGCGTTGACTTAGTGGTTTTCCGCTAGCAGGCTCAACATAGACGCGATTGTTGTCACTGGCAATAACTTTGCCGCTGGCCTGGATTCCGGTTGACCCTTTTCGATTCGTGTAATGCCGCACTCGCGTCATCAGCGGGCAATGCGCGTTTTCCTGTGTTTGCGCCGCTTTCGCCTGCTCGGGTTTGTTCGGCGGAGTGCTCCCGCCATTAGTCCGTTGCCCTCCTTTTCGCGCTAATCCAAAGGGGTCGATCCAGTAAGTAGGACTTGGCGCGTACTCGTAGAAGTTTTCACCACCGAGGATTCGAATTGGATCCCTCGAGACGAATCGCCCTACCAGTGGGTCGTAGTATCGATACCTGTTGTAGTGCAGCCCCGTCTCTTCATCCCAATACTGCCCCTGAAACCGAATCGGATTCCTGAACCCCGCCCTTCTCCCCGCTTCGCTGATCGCCTCCCGCGCCTCTCCCCACGCCTTGTACTGCGCCGACCACGCAATGCTGCCCTCATGGTCTGTCAGTTCCTGCGGTGTGCCCAGGTGGTCGCACTGGTAGAACGCCATCTCCCTTCTGTCAAACGCCCGCGGCACCTGCCTCTGTTCGCCGTTCCACAGCAGATCCTGTTCGATGTCGTAGACGCCGCCGTTGGTCTCCATCAGCGCCTTCGCATCCGTCGTCTCGCTCAGCGCCATCGCGCTCGCACGGCGCACCTCCACCAGCGGCACGAACGAGTTCGGCTCGTGGATGTAGTGCACGCTCCAGCCGTGCTCGCCGCCCTCCTCGATCGCTGAGCTGCTCTGCGTGCTCTCGAATGCGAGCACATCGCCGTCCCAGCCGAACAGCGTCGTGGTGTCGCCCGAACTCTTGGAAAGACGACGCCCCAGTGCGTCATAACTGAAGGTGGCAGTGATGCCGCTGTGGTCGGTCGCCGCCGTCATACGGTTGAAGCCGTCCCATGCGAAGACGGTGCGCCAGCCGTTGCGTACGCGCTCGGTCATGTTGCCGCGCTCGTCGTAGCGGTAGCTGGTGCCCGCGTAGTTCTTCAGTAGGTTGTCCAGCAGCTTGCCGGCCGGATGCTTCAGGGGATCGTTGGCCGAGGGCGAATCGACGATGTTGCCTGCGGGGTCGAAGGCGAAGGTCTCGCGCCCGAGGCGGCTGTTGGCTTCGAGCAGGCGGCCCACGGGGTCGTAGCGGTAGTTCAGGCTGCCTCGACGGCTGTCGCCGATGGTCACCAGCTGGCCAGCCTTGTCGTAGGTATAGCGGCGCTGGATGCCTGTGGTCGATTCGATGGCGTTTGGCCTAGTGCGCGAGATGTGCTGTTCGAACAGCCGCCCCGCAGGATCGTATTCCCAGGGACGTCTGGTTCGCTGAAGTAAAAAGCTTCTCCCCTAACTTCATTCAAAGAGACGACGCGTCAAGACGATACTGCAATCAAATCTCAGCATCAGCGCTATTTTTTAGATTACCAAATAGTCCGCAGAAATATAAAAAACATTCAACTCCAAGGCGCGCGCCCTTCATCTACAAAAAGCCACTGATAAAGAGGTTTTCTATATTTTCTTAATCGAGGAAAATCTGCATTCAAAATTTCAGCATCAAGCAGAAAAATACCATGAGACTCAACCAATTCAATTATCTCAATCCCAATTTTATCATGTGTAAGACCTCGCAAAATCGGCTTGGACACCGAGCCATCGATACCCAATTGGACCAAAAAGGCAAAAGGCCCAACCATTGAAATCCTGAGAAGATATTTATCACCAGAAGGAAAAGATAAAATATAGCCAAAACTTATGTCATAATTTTCATCAGTATCTTCTTGCACCGTGCATTTTTTACAAATTTCATCGACAATCCTTTTGTATCTTTTTTGCGCAATCTCGTCCAGCACAAAAGAATAATTGGGAGCCTCAAGACTTCCAAATCTATTCTCCAAGATTTGGATCCATTTTTTTTCCATATTTCCTCTATGGGGTTTCGGGGCCGGCAGGGTGTCCATGAATTTTCCCTTTTGAGTCTTGATGAACTCTTACTTTGGTCTGAGTTCCTCCTCTTGGTCCTTCGCCGATCGGTGTTCCGAACTCGTAGTCCTTGACCTCGGGTCTGCCTGGCACTTGCGTGCCATTCGCCCAGGCCTCGTCCGTGTATTTGATAGCAGCATTCCAGTCACAAAAACAAGATGTCGGTTTTCCCGCCTTCACTCGGTTGTCGTATTGCGGCGTACCCTTTACGTGCCCGGCTTGTTTCTGCGTTGAAAAATAGGGAGGTACGCGAGGCTGCAACCCTAAAGGGTCGATCCATTCAATGGCGTTTGGCGCGTAAGCATGCAGGTTCATCCCGCCCGCTAAGGCGACTGGATCGCTTGAAACAAACCGTCCAGCCTGCGGGTCGTAATACCGATACCGGTTGTAATGCAACCCCGTCTCTTCATCCCAATACTGCCCCTGAAACCGAATCGGATTTCTGAACCCTGCCCTCCTTCCCGCCTCGCTGATCGCCTCCCGCGCCTCTCCCCACGCCTTGTACTGCGCCGACCACGCAATGCTGCCCTCATGGTCTGTCAGTTCCTGCGGTGTGCCCAGGTGGTCGCACTGGTAGAACGCCATCTCCCTTCTGTCAAACGCCCGCGGCACCTGCCTCTGCTCGCCGTTCCACAGCGGATCCTGCTCGATGTCGTAAACGCCGCCGTTGGCCTCCATCAGCGCCTTCGCATCCGTCGTCTCGCTCAGCGCCATCGCGCTCGCACGGCGCACCTGCACCAGCGGCACGAACGAGTTCGGCTCGTGGATGTAGTGCACGCTCCAGCCGTGCTCGCCGCCCTCCTCGATCGCCGAGCTGCTCTGCGTGCTCTCGAATGCGAGCACTTCGCCGTCCCAGCCGAACAAAGTCGTGGTGTCGCCCGAACTCTTGGATAGACGCCGCCCCAGCGCGTCATAACTGAAGGTGGTGGTGGTGCCGCTGTGGTCGGTCGCCGCGGTCATGCGGTTGAAGCCGTCCCATGCGAAAACGGTGCGCCAGCCGTTGCGTACGCGCTCGGTCATGTTGCCGCGTTCGTCGTAGCGGTAGCTGGTGCCGGCGTAGGTCTTCAGCAGGTTATCCAGCAGCTTGCCGGCCGGGTGCCTCAGGGGATCGTTGGCCGGGGGCGGGTCGACGATGTTGCCTGCGGGGTCGAAGGCGAAGGTCTCGCGCCCGAGGCGGCTGTTGGCTTCGAGCAGGCGGCCCACGGGGTCGTAGCGGTAGTTCAGGTTGCCACGCCGGCTGTCGCCGATGGCCACCAATTGGCCAGCCTTGTCGTAGCTGTAGCGGCGCTGGATGCCAACTGCCTCGACAGCACCTGGCCTGGTGCGCGATATCTGCTGCTCGAGCAACCGTCCCGCCGGGTCGTACTTCTGCCGCTGGCTCAGGCCGTTGCCCTGCTCGCGGGCAACCTCGCGATGCAGGTCGTCCCGCTCGAAGCCCAGGATGTCCTGACCGTCGATCATCAGGCCGTGCACATGGCCGGAGCCATAGGTCAGCCATTGGGTGACGTGCCCGTCGGGCCGCACGGTGGCGACGCGATGGCTGAGTTCGTCGTAGCGGTGTTGCCAGACCGCCGTGCGCTTGCGCTTCAGGTAGTGGTGATGTTCGCGCGTCAGGTTGCCGGCCGGGTCGTAGAACCACTGCAGGCGTGCATCGCTGTTGGTCGCCTCGAGCAGGCGGCCGTTGCGGTCGTAGGCGAAGCGTTCGGACTGCCCGCCAGCGCGGCGTTCGCTCAGGCGGCCGAGAGGATCGAATTCGAGTTCGGTGCGGTGGCCCGCCTCGATCACTTCGGCGAGCACGCCCGTGGTCTCTTCGTGGACGTACTGCGTGGCCTTGCGGTCGAAGCCGGTTTCTTCGAGCAGTCGGCCTACGGGGTCGTAGCGGAAGTCGTACCGGCCGCCGTTCTCGTTGTGCAGTTCGGTCAGGCGACCCAGCAGGTCCCAGTGGTACCTGAGCGAGCGGCCAGCGGCATCGGTGCGGCCGGAGATCAGGCCGGCGCGCGTGTAGCTGTAGCGCGTGGCGCGCCCCAGTGCGTCGGTGTGCAGAAGCAGGCGGCCTTCGGCGTCGTGCGCGAAGTGTTCGCTCGTCCTGTCGGGCTGTTCGATCTCTTCCAGCTGGCCGGCTGCGTAGCGATAGCTGGTGGCGTTGCCTGCGGCATCGGTGGCCTTGACCAGACGGCCGCGCTCGTCGTATTCCCAGCGGCTGGTCTTGGCGGAACAGTCGGTGTAGCTCAGCAACTGGCCCGATGGCGAGTAGACGAGCGCCTTGACGCCGCCCTTGGCATCGGTGATGCGCACGGGCCTGCCCGCCTTGTCGTACGCGTACTCGGTCTTGTGCCCCAGCGGATCGATCTCTTCCGTGAGATGGCCTTGCGCGTCGTAGTCGCGCTTCCACACGCCACCCTCCGCGTCGCGGATGCCCGTGAGCCGGTGCAGGCTGTCGTACTCGTAGTGCACGCGGCTGCCGTCGGCTCGGGTGTGCGTCTGCAGGTTGCCGTCGGCGTCGTAGGTGTAGTCGTCCGTCGTGCCGTCGGTGTGCACGTGGCGCGTGATGTTCTTCGCGTCATCACGGAAGAACCACTCCTGCAGACCGTCCGGATGGATGATGCGGTAGGTATAGCCCTGGATGTCGTAGTAGTGCCAGGTCTCCCCACCCAGCGCATCGGTCACGTAGGTCAGGCGGATGTTGCGGTCCCACTCCAGCTTCAGCGCGAAGCTGCCGTCGTCGGACCACTCGCGCACGGCCTTGGCGTCGGGGCCCGTGCCGTCGTACTCGAGGTTCATGCCCCGGCCGGTGCGGTCGGTGTAGCGGGTCACGAGATGGTGGCTGTAGGTGTAGCTCCAACTGGCGCCGTCTTCGTCCTGGGCCGAGACAAGGTCGCGCTCTGCATCGTGGGTGTAGGCGGCCAACTGACGCACGACCTGGCCATCCTTGAGCTCCCACAGCGACTGGATGAGCCCCGTCTGCGCATCGGGCTTGGTGCCCACATGCGCCATGACGGCTTCGCCGTGCTTGCTGATGACGTCGCTGAGTACGCGCTCGCCCGTTGCCGCGATCACGTGGTCGTAGCGCAGGCCGATGGCCATGCCGTCCTTGGCCTGCTGCGTGACCAGCCGGAAATGGGGTTGTTTGCTGTCGACGTACTCGTAGATCTCGCGCCACTCGCTCTGCTCGCCTTCGGGCAGAAGCTTGCCGAAGTCAAGCACCAGCAGGCTCTCGCTCAGGCGAGAGACGCGGACTTCCTCGATCGCATCGAAATAGCTCTGGCCCACGGCCAGCACCGGATAGGCGTGGCTGCGGCCGTCGGCGGCGTGGTGCACAAGGCTGGGCTGGCCCTGGCGGGCGCCTCGCGCGGGGGCGGTGATGTCCACACGCATGCTGTAGGGGGTGATCCAGCGAGCGCCCAGGCTGCCGCGGTCGAAGGCGTCGAGGTCGCTGGCGTAGGTACGCGCCCATTCGATCGGCAGCGGCGCTGCCAGAACGAAGTCGGTGTGGGTGAAGCTCTCGTTGCCCGTGGCAAGGCTGATGGAAGCCCCTTTGCGCGCCGGCGCAGGGCAGTTCTTGCACCCCGCCGTCCCTTGTGCATCGGCTTGCTTGTTGATGTGGCCGAGTTGCGTTCCGGGATTTTCCTTTTCCGCCTTGGCTCCTGTTTGCGGAGCGATGATCGCGGCACGCTGGCCCTTCTTCTTCAGCAGCGCATCCCGCAGCTTGTACAGCAGCCACATGATGCTGGCCTGCGCTTCCCTGTCCGCCAGCCTCGACAGCTGCCCGCGCAGCTGCTGCTTGAAGTCCAGCATCTGCGTGATCATGCTGTTGACCTGGCTGGCGACGCCATCGGGCAGTTGGCTCGCAGCCGCCTTCGCCACGTAGTTCGCCGACTGCTTCGAGTAGCGCACCGCAGCGCCCCACATCCGGCTCCACGTGCTCTGCGTCTTCGGGTCGTGCACCTTGGTTTCGGGTGACGCAGGCGTGCCCACCGTGAACAGGTCCTTCTGACCCAGCACGCGACGCATCACGTCCACCAGGTTGTCGATGATCTTGTCCGCGAGGTCCGCGCAGCTCTTGAGGATGCCGTCGAGCTTGGCGATGGCTCCGTCGATGAACGTGTCCAGCTCGCCCATGATGGTGGCGTTCAGGTGCCCCACCAGCGTGGTCACGATCGCCTCCCCAAGGTTAGAGGCCGCCGTCTTCAGTTGCTGCCTCACCAGGTGCAGCGTCGGGCGCAGGCTCATGCGCGCCGCAGCCATGCTCGGCGGTACCGGGATCAGCCCGATCAGGTTGATGCCCAGGCTCACCCAGTTCAGGAACGCATCGACCCCGTCCTTGGCCTTCTTCTCGACGATGTTGATGATGTCCAGGAACACATCCACCAGCGCCATGATGTTCCCGACGATCGGGATGCTGCCCAGCACCATCGTCAGGCGCTCCAGCGTCACGTAGCCGCCACTGAACGAGCGCAGCCAGTCGTCCACCGCCTTGCTGGCAGCGGCGACGTCCTCCTTCACGATCGTGTTCAGCGGTGCCACCGCCGTCTGGGGCTCGCGCTCGGTCGGCGCTTTCTTCTCTTCCGTCCCTGCCATTTATTGTTTCCCTCAGTTGATGCTGGCGCCCTGGAACTCGAGCTGCTCGAAGGTGCTGCCGGTGAAGTCCACGCTGCGTCCCTGCAGCCCCTGCGCATGCACCACGGTGCCGCTGCAGTCCAGCACGCCGACGTCATTCCAGCTGCCGCCCGCGAAGCTGATGTCGTCCCACTGGCACTGGCGGAAGGTGCTGCTTCCGATGCTCGCGCCATCGAAGTTCGCGCCCGTGAAGCTGCAATTGATGAACGTGCAGCCGGTGATCGAGATGCTGCTGAAGTCGCACTGGGTGAAGCTGCAGCCCGTGAACTGGCAGCCGCTCCAGCCCGCCTGCTTGAAGCTGGTGGCGGTGAAGCTCGTGCCTGCGAAGGTCGTTGCGGCGAACTGGGCAAGGCCCAGGTCGAGCCCCGCGTAGGCGAAGCTGTCGGCCTGGCCGACGAGCCCGGCGGGAGCACCGCCAGCGCCTTTGCGCCACATGTCGTGGGCGAGGATGATGATCTGGGAAGACACTCGATGCCCCTCGGTTGGCTATCTCTTCAGCGAGACAGATGCTTCTGAAGGACTCGGCCGCTGAACTTGTCGATCAGCAGTTGCGGTTCCGCCAGGCCCGGCAGGGCACCGCGATGACCCTGCGGCTTGTTCGACGCTTCCCACGTAACCCGGTATCCGTCGGATGCATCGACCAGCACAAGCTTGTAGTTCTCGAGCCGCAGGCCAGAAGACCTTCCATCCTCCCAGGCCACTGCAATCGCCTGTGCTACCAGGCCATCGACTTCGATGATTTCGTTCATTCTTTTCTCCCTTGCAAAATTGAAAGCCGCAGACTCGGTCGGTCGCGGCGTCTTTTGAAACAGTCCCAGCGTCGGGACCACTACCTGCTTCCTCGCTCCCGAAGCATTTCGCCCGTGATCCTCGAGGCGATGTACATGATCGACCGCCCCAACCTGCTGGCGTTGCCAAGTCCCTTCTGCCCGGGCGGCAGCTTGGCAGAGAAGGCTATGCCGATGGTGTCGACACCGTCTTCGTCCTCGCCGTTCTCTTTCCGCCTTTCGGCAATGCGGACATCGAAGTTATTCAGGTCTTGCCCGGTCCTCTCGAACAGCCTGAAAGCGTTGCCCAATGCGATCACCACCGGGGTGTTGAGCAGCAGCCGATCCGGCGACTCGATCTCGAAGAGCGGCGCGGCCGAACCATCGAGGCCGTCGCTCACGGACGCGAGCCCCGGGCCTTCGCGCGGGCCGCTTCGATCTCCTTGAGCAGATCTCCTGCCTCCGCATTGCCGCTCTTCGACGACTCCGCCGCCCAATGCGCGGCTTCGGCGAGGTCCTTGCCGCCCATGTAGAGGTCGTAGGCCAGGTTGTGCTGCGCGACGACGTGTCCGGCCTTGGCCGCGATCGTCAGCCAGCGGATGCGCTGAACGTCGTCGGAAGACGTGAAGGTGTAGTACAGCGAGAGACGGAACGCGGCCTCGGCGTCACCGGCCTCGGCCTTCGTGATCAGTTCGGCTCGTTGCGCATCTGTCAGCGCGTAGGACTGCGCACCCGAGATGGGCGAAGAAGAAGAGGCTGGTGCGGCGTCGGGCTTGTCCATGGCTTGGTTCTCCGTTGCGTAAGAGACTGGGAGGTTCAGAAGAAGAGGAAGAAGCACTGCCAGCTTCGTGCCGAATCTGAGATCGATGTTCTTCATGACTTGGGGTTGAAGGTATGCCAGACGCCGGGATCGGCGGTGTCCATGCTTCCGTCGGCCTTCTGGCCAGCAGGCTTGTAGGCGCCGTGGGGCCAGATCCACAGGAGCTTGTCGGGCGCCACGACAGGCGCATTGAGCTCGTTGGCCAGTTTCTGCGCGTAGGGGTCCGTTCCCTTGCCGGTCTCGCATGACATAAGCTGAACCTGCTGGCCTTCCGTATACGACGGATGCGCCTTGATCCGCTGCGCCATTTGCGCAGGGGTGATGCCCTTGAGCGCGGTGTCGGTCATGATGCTCGGATTGCCGTGGGAGCCGACCGTGAAGGTGCCGGGCGGGCTCGGGATGTTGTCTGCCGACTGCCGGATCGCCTCGTTGTGCGGGAACAGGTTGATGTCGACCAGACCCAGCGGATCGATGCCGCGCACGGGGTTGCCGCCGACGTACGCATACAGGTTGAGGCCGCCTGCGAGCCCCAGCGGGTCGGGCGAGACATACCGGCCGATCGCCGGATCGTAGTAGCGGTAGCGGTTGTAGTGCAGCCCCGTTTCGGCGTCGAAGTACTGCCCCTGGAAGCGGATCGGATTCACGATGCCGGCACGTCGCCCCGCCTCGCTGATGACCACGCGCGCCTCGCCCCAGGCCTTGTACTGGGCCGACCATCCGACCCGGCCCTCATGATCGGTCAGGTCCCGCGGCGTGCCGAGGTGGTCGCACTGATAGAAGGCGATCTCGTCCGCCTCGAAGCTGCGCTGCCCCGGCTGGAGTTCGCCGTTCCAAAGCGGATCCTGCTCGATGTCGTAGGCGCCACCGTTGGCGGCCATGAGTTCCCGCACGTCGGGCGTCCTGCCCGGCACGATCGCATGCGCCTGGCGCAGTTGAACCAGCGGAGCGAAGGAGCGCGGCTCGTGGACGTAGTGCACGCTCCAGCCGCGTCCGTCGTCTTCCTGCTCCGCGGCGAGGCTCTGCGTGCTCTCGAAGGCGAGCGTGTCGCCATCCCAACCGAACCGGGTGATGCTGTCTCGCGAGCGTTTCGAGATGCGGCGGCCCAGCGGGTCGTAGGCGAATGAGGTTTGCGTGCCGTCTGGGTCCGTGGCGGAACTCAGGCGCCCGAAACCGTCCCACGCGAAGGTGGTCGCCCGGCCGTTGCATACGCGCTCGACCATGTGGCCGTGCTCGTCGTATCGATAACGGACGCCGGCATAGGCCCGGAGCAAGTTGTCGAGCAAGGGAGCGATGGGAGCCCGGCTTGCGCCGGTGGTGCCAGCGGGCTCGGCAACGTTACCCGCCGGATCGAAGGCGAAGGTCTCGCGTCCGAACCGGCTGTTGGCCTCCACGAGGCGGCCGACGGGGTCGTAGCGGTAGTCGAGGTTGCCATGATGGCTGTCGCCGATGGCGACGAGCTGCCCCGCCCTGTCGTAGCCGTAGGTGCGCTGCAGCTGCAGCGCGCCGGGTGCGCTCGCCTGGCCCGGCACGACCTGCTGCTCCAGCCGCCTCCCTGAGTTGTCGTAACGCAGCTTCTGGGTCAGGCCGTTGCGCTGCTCGCGCACCACTTCGCGATGGAGGTCGTCGCGCTCGAAGCCGAGGATGTCCTGCCCGTCGAGCAGCAGGCCGTGCACGTGGCCCGAACCGTAGGTGAGCCACTGGGTCGTATGTCCGTCGGGGCGGATCGTGGCGACGCGCTGGTTGAGTGCGTCGTAGCGGTGCTGCCATATCGCGGTGCGCCCGGCCTGCAGATCGTGCTGATGCTCGCGCGTCAGGTTGCCGGCCGGGTCGTAGAACCACTGCAGGCGCGCGTCGCTGTTCGTCGCCTCCACCATGCGCCCGTTGCGGTCGAAGGCGAAGCGCTCGACCTGGCCGCCAGCGGACCGCTCGGTCATCCTGCCCATGGCATCGGCCTGCAACTGCACCATTCGCCCGCCCGCGTCGACCTCGGCAAGCCGGCCGGTGCTTTCCTCGTAGCGGTACCGCGTGGTCCGGCGGGCGAAGTCGGTCTTCTCCAGCAGCCGGCCCACGGGGTCGTAGCGCAGGCTGTGGCGGCTGCCGTTCTCGTTGCGCAATTCGACAAGACGACCCAGCAGATCCCACTGGTACCTGAGCGAATGCCCGTCGGCATCGGTGCGGCCGGCGATGAGCCCTGCGCGGTTGTAGCTGTAGTGCGTGCGGCGCCCGAGCCCGTCGACATGCGCGAGCATGCGTCCCTCGGGGTCGTGCAGTGTCTGCTCGCGCGTGCCGTCGGGCAGCACGAGCTCGTGGAGCAGGCCCGGCACGCTGCCTTGGGCACGCAGTACCGCGTCTTCCTGCGGAAGGCTGTAGAGATGGCGCGTGACGTTGCCCGCCGGATCGACGGCCGTGGCGAGTCGGCCGCGATCGTCGTAGGTCCAGCGGCTGGTCTTGCCTGAGCAATCCGTGAGGCTCGCGAGCCGGCCGCGAGGCGTGTAGCTCATCAGCTTCGTGCCGCCCTTCGCATCGGTGATGCGCACGGGCCTGCCGGCCTTGTCGTACGCGTACTCGGTCTTGTGGCCCAGCGGATCGATCTCTTCCGCGAGATGGCCCTGCGCGTCGTAGTCGCGCTTCCACACGCCGCCCTCCGCATCGCGGATGCCAGTGAGCCGGTGCAGGCTGTCGTATTCGTAGTGCACCCGGCTGCCGTCGGCTCGGGTGTGCGTCTGCAGGTTGCCGTCGGCGTCGTAGGTGTAGTCGTCCGTCGTGCCGTCGGTGTGCACGTGGCGCGTGATGTTCTTCGCGTCATCACGGAAGAACCACTCCTGCAGCCCGTCCGGATGGATGATGCGGTAGGTGTAGCCCTGGATGTCGTAGTAGTGCCAGGTCTCCCCACCCAGCGCATCGGTCACGTAGGTCAGGCGGATGTTGCGGTCCCACTCCAGCTTCAGCGCGAAGCTGCCGTCGTCGGACCACTCGCGCACGGCCTTGGCGTCGGGGCCGGTGCCGTCGTACTCGAGGTTCATGCCCCGGCCGGTGCGGTCGGTGTAGCGGGTCACGAGGTGGTGGCTGTAGGTGTAGCTCCAGCTTGCGCCGTCTTCGTCCTGTGCGGCGACGAGGTCCCGCTCGGCGTCGTGCGTGTAGGCGGCCAGCTGGCGCACGACCTGGCCGTCCTTGAGCTCCCACAGCGACTGGATGAGCCCGGTCTGTGCATCGGGTTTGGCGCCCACGTGCGCCATGACGGCTTCTCCGTGCTTGCTGATGACGTCGCTGAGCACGCGCTCGCCCGTTGCCGCGATGACGTGGTCGTAGCGCAGGCCGATCGCCATGCCGTCCTTGGCCTGCTGCGTGACCAGCCGGAAATGGGGTTGTTTGCTGTCGACGTATTCGTAGATCTCGCGCCACTCGCTCTGGTCGCCTTCGGGCAGGGGCTTGCCGAAGTCCAGCACCAGCAGGCTCTCGCTCAGGCGCCAGACGCGGACTTCCTCGATCGCATCGAAATAGCTCTGGCCCACGGCCAGCACCGGGTAGGCGTGGCTGCGGCCGTCGGCGGCGTGGTGCACAAGGCTGGGCTGGCCCTGGCGTGCGCCTCGCGTGGGCGTGGTCACGTCCACGCGCATGCTGTAGGGGGTGATCCAGCGCGCGCCCAGGCTGCCTCGGTCGAAGGCGTCGAGGTCACTGGCGTAGGTGCGCGCCCATTCGATCGGCAGCGGCGCTGCCAGAACGAAGTCGGTGTGGGTGAAGCTCTCATCCCCGAGAGCGAGACTGATGGAGCCGCCCTTGCGCACCGGCGCCGGACCGTTCTTGATGCTGCACCCTCGCCCGTTCGCGGGCGCCTGCTTGCTGATGTGCCCCAACTGGTCACCGGGCTTGTCCTTCTGGGCAACCGCCCCCGCCTGCGGCGGCACGATCGCGGCCCTCCTGCCCTTCTTCTTCAGCAGCGCATCCCGCAGCTTGTGCAGCAGCCACATGATGCTGGCCTGCGCCTCCTTGTCCGCCAGCCTCGACAGCTGCCCGCGCAGCTGCTGCTTGAAGTCCAGCATCTGCGTGATCACGCTGTTGACCTGGCTGGCTACGCCATCGGGCAGCTGGCTCGCAGCCGCCTTCGCCACGTAGTTCGCCGACTGCTTCGAGTAGCGCACCGCAGCACCCCACATCCGGCTCCACGTGCTCTGCGTCTTCGGGTCGTGCACCTTGGTTTCTGGTGATGCAGGCGTGCCTACCGTGAATAGATCCTTCTGCCCCAGAACGCGGCGCATCACGTCCACCAGGTTATCGATGATCTTGTCTGCCAGGTCCGCGCAGCTCTTCAGGATGCCGTCGAGCTTGGCGATGGCTCCGTCGATGAACGTGTCCAGCTCGCCCATGATGGTGGCGTTCAGGTGACCCACCAGCGTGGTCACGATCGCCTCACCCAGGTTCGAGGCCGCCGTCTTCAGTTGCTGCCTCACCAGGTGCAGCGTCGGGCGCAGGCTCATGCGCGCCGCAGCCATGCTCGGCGGTACCGGGATCAGCCCGATCAGGTTGATGCCCAGGCTCACCCAGTTCAGGAATGCATCGACACCGTCCTTGGCCTTCTTCTCGACGATGTTGATGATGTCCAGGAACACATCCACCAGCGCCATGATGTTGCCCACGATCGGGATGCTGCCCAGCACCATCGTCAATCGTTCCAGCGTCACGTAGCCGCCGCTGAACGAGCGCAGCCAGTCGTCCACCGCCTTGCTGGCGGCGGCGACGTCTTCCTTCACGATCGTGTTCAGCGGCGCCACCGCCGTCTGCGGCTCGCGCTCGGTTGCCTGCGGCTTCGACGCCGCCTCCTGTTCTGCCATTTTTTCTTTTTCTCTCGAACTCTCGTTTCAGGTTGGGTGGCCCGCTGGGGGGCCATTCGGGGCGACTAGGCAGGGTCAGCCTGCGAAGCCCGGCGTCCGGCCTGTGGCGACTGGATTTGCAACTGCGGTGGCGATGCCTGGCTGCTTCATTCCGCCAGAAGCGATGCCGCTCATCACGCCGGTGATCGGTACGCCCATCGGGCCGAGCTTGGCACCGGCCGCCTGGATCGCCATGCCGGTCGCCGCCTGGCTTGCCTGGCCGAGCAGCGCCTTGGCGCCGCCCTGCTGGATCGCCCGCGCCGCGCCCACGGCCTGCTGCGCGACGCCGGCCGCTTGCGTGACCTGGTTCAGCGCGCTCGCCGCCTTGCTGCCCATGCCGGCCACGCCCGCGAGGGCTCCTGCGGCGCCGCCCGCAGAGCCGGCCAGTCCGGCAGCGTTGCCGACGAGGCCAGAGATGCCCGACACGCCCCCGCCCGCTCCGCCCGCGGCCGCGCCGGTCGCGCCTTTCGCCTTCCAGTCCTCCGGCGTACCGTAATAGCTGCCTTCTTCCCAAGGGTCTCGCGGGTCCTTGCCGAACGTGACCTTGGCGGTGCCGATGGGCAGGCCCGACACCGTCGCGAAGCCGTTGCGGTCGAAGGTGCCGGCGTGCGTGCCGCCTTCCGAATCCACCACGGTGAAGTCGCCCTGCGCCACGCCCTGGCGCTTTTCGCCGGTCGGCTTGATGTACTGGTGATAGAGGTCGAGCTGCCCCTTGGGCACCGGCGGCGGGTTGGGCAGCGCGGGCTTGCCGTCGTTGGCCGGCCCCACGAGGCTGTGGACGGCGGCATGCTCGCGCCATGTGCCGGCCGTGCCGTGCTCGATGCCGCCCGAACTCCAGCGGCTGTAGCTCGAGCCGCCATTGATCACCACTTCTTCCTTCGCCTGGATGGTGATCTTGTTGGCGGTCTGCGTGATGTTGAGCTTGGCCAGCACGTTGACGCTGTCCTTCAGCGCCTTGATGTCGATGTCCGCGCCCGCAGCCACGAGCCGCATGCCGGCCTTGGCGGCGAACATGCGGATCGCGCTCTGCACGCTGACCAGCATGCTCTTGCCCGCGCTCACGCTCGTATGGCCGCCGCTGGTGAGCGCGGTGTGCTCGTTGCTCACGACGTGCGTCGAGCCCTGCGCCACGGTCTGCAGGCCCTTGGCGCTGGCCAGCGTCAGGTGCGACTCCTGGAACTCGGGGAAATCGCCCTGCTCGCGGTTGCCGCCCTGGCCCTTGATGGCGTCGTTCTGTTCCTTGATGCTCGTGGTGACTTCGTCCTGGTCGCCGGCTTCATGGGCCTGCGCGCCCTGGGCCAGGCCGCTGAGGCCTTCGTGCAGATCGCGCGCCTGCGTGAGGCGGCCCACCGTCTCGCCCATGTCGGTGGCATGCGCCTGCGCATTCGGCCGGGCCTCGGTGGTCACGAGCAGGCCCTTGCCCGAACGCAACACGCCATGCCCGTCGGTGCGCAGCTCGAAGCCCTGCCCGCGCGGCTCCTTGCGCCCTGCCGTGTCCTCGATGCGGCCGATGTGCCCCACGCTCAGCTGGCTGGACTGATGGTCGCTGCGCAGCTGCGCCTGGATCTTGCCCTGCGTGTCGTCCAGCACGAGGTGGTTGCCGCGTCCGCCTCCGAGCTCCCGGCTGCGGATGCCCGACAGGTGCTTCTGCCCCGGCAGCTCCCACGACGGCATGGTGTCGGCGTTGTGCACGCAGCCAGTGACGATGGGGTAGTCGGGGTCGCCGTTGAGGAAGTCGACGATCACCTCCATGCCGACGCGCGGCACGCTGGTCATGCCGAAGGCGGCGCCGGCCCACGCGGTTGAAACGCGCACCCAGCAGCTGGAGTTCTCGTTGTCCTGTCCGAGGCGATCCCAGTGGAACTGGACCTTGATGCGCCCGTACTGGTCGGTCCAGATCTCCTCGCCCGCCGGGCCCACGACCATGGCGGTCTGCGGACCGCGCGTGCGCGGCTTGGGCGTGGTGCGCGGTGCGCGCCATGCGTAGCTGGTGGGCTGGGCCTCGAAGGCGAAGCGCTGCACGGAGCCTTCGGTCCCTTCCACGCCTTCGCTGGCCTGCAGGTTCTCCTGCAGGTGGTAGCTCACGCCCACGAGCAGGTACTGCTGGTTCTGGTCGGCCTTGGGGTGGCCGGTCAGGCGCAGGGTGTGGCCGGTGGCCAGCTCGCGCAGATTGGCGCGGCCCGTGACGCGGCTACGCTGGCTGAGCTGCTCCTCGTTGCGGATGCGCGCGTAGGTCTCGCCGTCGCCGTGCTGCACGAAACCGCCGGGCCATTCGTAGTTCTCGAAGGCGTCGTGGTCATGCCCCGGGGGCATCTGGCGCAGGTGCGAGAGCTCGGCCTTGGGCTTCTCGAAGTCGTAGTCGTCGTTGTAGTGATGGCCCGAGCGCACCTCCTCGGCGATCTCCCACGCGTAGATGCGCTCGCGCTGGCCCATGCCGGACTTCTCGAGCGGGTGGTAGCGCACCTCCTCGCCGCCGGGCAGCGGGCTGTGGGAATTGGCGATGTCGTCGGCGAAAACGAGCACGTGCTGGCTGGCCTCGTGCCGGAAGTGGTAGTAGATGCCTTCGAGTTCGCACAGGCGCGAGACGAAGTCGAAGTCGCTCTCGTGGTACTGCACGCAGTAATCCCAGCGCCGGTAGTCGCCGCGGCTGAGCTTCTGCTCGATGGGATGGCCATAACGCCCGAGCACTTCCATGACGATCTCGGGAACGCTCTTGCCCTGGAAGATGCGGAAGTCGCTGCGCCGCGTGGCCAGCCACAGCCAGGGGCGAAGGCGCAGGCGGTAGAAGGAGTGGCGCGCATCCTCCTGCTGCAATCCGAAGCGGGTGGCGATACCGCCCAGGTACCTCACCCCGCCTTCGGTCTCCACCGACACGTTGCAGGCCTTGCCCAGCAGGCTCTTGGGGTCGATGGCGTTGCTGTTGCCCAGCAGTTCGACGTCGAAGGCGTACAGCTGGCTCAGCGCTTCGCGGCCTACCAGCTGGCGGAATTGCAGTGCCTCGCCCGCGGGCGTCTCGATATTGACGCGCCGGGTCATTGAGCCTCGGTTTGCAGATAAGACAAACCGCCTAATTGAAATTCAATTGATAAGAATATTGTTTGCAAATTGAGCGGCATGCTCACCTCCCTGATGCATATTTTCACAATTATTCTAAGTGTTGATTTATCGCAAGAACCAATGCGAAAAATAGACGGTTCTTCGAATCAGCATAAAGTTCGCGATCCATGGCTGCCGGTGTCCGCAGTCACGCTGGTGAGATTCGAATGAATTACGGCGCCCTCCGAACCGGCCACCGGCCAATTGAGGCCGCGCCCGGCCTGCAAGCACATTCCGGGCAAGGGATCTGATTCGTGATTGGCGGTCTGGTCGAAATACTCGAAACCAGTCCGAAATTGCGCTATTCCTCGTGCTCGCCATTGGCTATGCAGTGGGCCAGATCCGCTTCGGCCCCATTCAGCTCGGCGGCATCTGCGGCACATTGATTGCCGCCCTCGTCGTCGGCGCCGCAGGGAGGCGCTGTACCGTGAACTCGGCCGCCGCCGGAAGTGGACCCCGATTCGGTCAGCCGCATCGCCGAGGAAAAACCGGCATCGTGCTGCTGCCGGGCGGGTGTCGCTGGCGAATCTCGACGAATACGACTACGCGAACACCGGGCGATCGCTGCGGAAGCTGGCTTCGGAGTACTTTGCGATGTTCGAGAAGGAGAACGGCAAGGGTGCCGTGAAGGCGGACCGGCAGGAAGAAATAGGAGAAAACGGCCTCCCCGCATCACTCACTGATCGCGGGAAGGCCGGAGCCTCTGCTCAGGCCGGCTTGCGTGCCGTGAGCCACTGGGCAGGGGTCAGCGCTGCTGCCACGACGCGGACTTCGCCGATGTTGCCGAAGAAGCCATCGGCGCGCGCGCCGTCCCACGAGCCGCCGCCCACGACCCATGGCGAGGTGGCCGAAAGCGTGGCAAGGCCCGGAATGGCGGACGCATTGCGCAGCACCGGGGCTCCTTCCACGTACATGGTGGTGTCGTGCGACACGGGATCGTTCACGATCGCGATGTGCACCCAGCGGTCGGCGATGACCTCGCCCGACCAGTTGGCCTTGGGCGACCGGGTACCGGCAGGGCTCGGAGTTACTTCCCATTGCACTTCGCGCAAGCTCGATATGGCGAACAGCATCGGAGGCGATTCGGGGTCTCCGCCCGAATAGCCGGCCAGGTCGCCGCGCTTGCCGTCGCGCGTCATGATGTTCATCCACGCCTGATTGGCGCTGGTCCAGCTCTTGTCGATCTTGATGAATGCTTCGATGGTGTAGCCGTTCTCCAGCGTCTGCGCGTTGATCGGCGCCGCAGCATCGGTAAGGAAATAGCTCAGGCGCGGCGTGTTCTTGTTGGTATTCAGGAAACGTACCGACCCCGGCGCGGCCGAGAGGTAGTGACGGTCGTCCGTCCACACGATGTCGCCATCTGTCGCACCGACGACGCCCCCCTGATTCAGCGCATCGCGGTGCAGCGGATTGCTGCCCGCGACGTCGGCGATGACCGTGCCCGGCAGCACTGGCTGGTTGGCCGTGCCGCCGAAGAAGCGCCAGTGCGCCAGCGTGTTCGCGACCTTGGGGTAGTCGTCCGAATTCGTGGCCGGCCGCTGCACGAGCGTCGCCGGTTCCTTGTAGTTCGCAAGGATCATCGCGCGGGCCTTGTCCACCAGCGAGCCTTCGATGGTGGCGCTGCCGGCACCGAAGCTCTTGTTGAAGCCTGAGAAGCGCTGGGCGAAATCCATGTCGATGGTGAAGGCCTCGTTGGCAGTGGTGAGCACCGCCTGGTCGAAGCTGTTGAGCGTGGCCGCCGGCTTCTGCGGAACCCACGGCGAGAACGACAGCACCTTGATCATCTTGTTGGTCAGGTCGAACTCGTACAGGCGCATGAGGCCGTTGCCGCCCTGGTAGGCCATCTGGTAGTCGACCACCATCTCCTCGACCTTGCGGCCGAAGTCGTTGATCTTCGTGAGGTGCGCGGCGCCATGGTGGTGGCCGTTGAGCGTCATGAAGATCTGGTCGTTGTCGCGGATCAGCTTCTCCCACAGCATCTTGCCGTAGTCGGTTTCGAGCGGGCTCGTGCCATCGGGCGCGATGTTGAGCAACTGGTGGTTCACCAGGATCACCGGCAGCGTCGGGTTCTTCCTGATCACCTGGCGGGCCCATGCAATGCCGGCATCGGAAATGCGCCACGACAGCGACAGCACCATGAACTTCTGGCCCTGGGCTTCGAACACGTGGTACTCGTGGAAGCCGCTGGTGTCGCGCTCGCCGAAGGTGGCCTGCTTCTTCGCGCGCTCGGTGCCGAACCACTGGATGTAGGGTTCGTTGGCAGGGGTGCGGTCCTTGTCGGTGCCGCCGACTGAATCGACGCTGTAGTCGACGTCCCTCAGCACGTCGTGGTTGCCGGCCAGCACGCTGTAGGGCAGCTTCGCATCTTCAAGGATCTTCATGGCGGCATCGGCAACCTTCCACTGGTCGGGCTTGCCGACCTGGTCGACCACGTCGCCGAGGTGGATGGTGAAAGGTATGTTCAGTCCCTTGGCGTTGTCGGCGATCCACTTCGTCTGCGCTGCGAAAGGAGCGCTGCCGAAGCGCTTGTTGTACTGGTCGCTTTCGGCCGCCGTGGCATAGCGCGCATAGAACTGCGTGTCGGGCATCACAGCGATCGAGAAGCTCGAGATCTTGGCGGCTGCCGCGGGCGGAGCGGGCGTTGCCGCCGGCGCGGGTGCCGGTGCAGGCGTCGAAGCCGGGAATGGACCGAGAGCCGGCCCGTCGCTTCCACCGCCGCCGCATGCCGCGAGCAAGGCGCCGCTGCTGCCGACCGTCAGAAGCGAAGCCCCGAGCTTCAGCACCTGGCGGCGCGGCGGCGTGTTGCTGTCGTTGTTCTGTTCGGAGGCGTTCGATGCGCCAGGAGCAAGGAGACGCGGCGTGCGTGCGCCGCGCGAGTCGTCTGAAACGGACATGAGAAATCAGGAGAAAAGATTACGGAGCGCGCAGCGTAAAAATCCGCGGTGACGTGGGCATGTAAGGCCCATGACACTTTGTCGGGAGATCAGGAGGTCCTGACCGCGCGCTCCATCCGATCCAACTTCATCACCCGCCACGCACACACACTGCCAAGCACCGCCAGCAAGGCCGCAGCTGTAAACATCGTGCGATATCCAAACGCCTGCGCGACAGCACCACCGAGCAGAACACCCAGCACGCCACCGAAGCCATAGCCGATAACCGTGAACAGCGCCTGCCCTCGCCCGCGCAGATGGCCGGGGAATCGGCGCGAGACCACCGCGATGCAGGTCGTGTGGTGCGCCGCGAAGCTCAGCGCGTGAAGCCACTGCGCCACGACGAGCGCCGCGATCCAACCGCCCAGGCCCGCAGTCAACCCGAGCCGCGCGACGGCCGCGATGCCGCACACCAGCATCCAGCGCGGCATCGGCATCAGGCCGATGAGCCTGCCCTGCAGGAAGAACCACACGATCTCCGCCACCACCGACAGCGCCCACAGCAGGCCGATGGTGCTCTTTCCGTAGCCGATCGAATCGAGGTACAGCGAGAAGAACGCGTACACCGAGAAGTGCGACATCACCTGGAAGAAGAGCGACGCGAAGAACCACTGCACCGAGCGGTTGCGCAGCACAGGTCCGATGGGCTCCTTCACCGTGCCGTGCGCGGCCGGAGGCTCGCGCACGTCGGGCAGCTTCATCGTCGCGATCAGCACGATGGCCAAGGTGCCCGCCGCCCATGCCGGAAAGTGCTTCATGCCGAAGCGGTCGAACCACTCCCCCGCCACGAACACCGTGAGCAGGAAACCGGCCGAGCCGCACAGCCGGATGCGGCCGTAGCGCCCCCAGTCGCCGGCCACCAGTTGCGCCATAGCGGCCTCGGTGAGCGACATCATCGAACTGGTGTGGGTGAACATCACGAGCAGCACCAGCGCGAGCCACCATGCGCCGCCGTGCCACCAGAGACCGAAGGAACTGGCCAGCGCCACCGCCGCACTGAAGCGCAGCAGCTTCACGCGCTGCCCGGTGTGGTCGCTGAGCGCGCCCCATGCATAGGGCGCGAACACGCGCGTGATCGACTGCACCGAAGCCAGCAGGCTGATGGTGAAGATCGGCAGCCCCAGGTCCTTCAGCCAGAGCGGCAGGTAGGGGTTGAAAAAACCGATGTGCGCGAAATAGCTGGCCGACAGACCAGCGAATGCCAGCAGGTGGCCGCGCCTGGCGGCGGCCACTGGTGGCGGCTCGGACACTAGAGGAAGGACGCCTGCGGCGACGCGGCTTCTGTCTTGCTGCCCTGGGGCCCCTGTGGCACATCACCGCACTGCGCGCGGTTGCGCAGCACGTGCTCGATCACCACCAGCGCCAGCATCGCCTCGGCGATGGGCGTGGCGCGGATGCCCACGCACGGGTCGTGACGCCCCTTGGTGACGACCTCGACCGGGTTGTTGTGGATGTCGATGGACTGGCGCGGGCTGATGATCGAGCTGGTGGGCTTGATCGCGATGCTCACTTCGAGGTCCTGCCCCGAGCTGATGCCGCCGAGGATGCCGCCCGCGTTGTTGGTGACGAAGCCCGTGGGCGTGATCGAGTCGCCGTGCGTGGTGCCGCGCTGGGTGACGCTGTCGAAGCCGGCGCCGATTTCCACCGCCTTCACCGCGTTGATGCCCATCATCGCATAGGCGATCTCGGCGTCGAGCTTGTCGAAGAGCGGCTCGCCCAGGCCCACCGGGACGTTCGAGGCGGTCACGCGGATGCGCGCGCCGCACGAATCGCCGGCCTTGCGCAGGCGGTCCATGTAGTCCTCCAGCGCGCTCACGTCGGCGATGGGGGCGAAGAAGGGGTTGTTGGGTACGTGGTCCCAGCTCTCGAAGGGAATGGCGATCTCGCCGATCTGCGTCATGCAGCCGCGGAACACCATGCCGTACTTCTCGGCCAGCCATTTCTTGGCGACCGCGCCGGCCGCGACCATGGGCGCGGTCAGCCGTGCCGAGGAACGCCCGCCGCCGCGAGGATCGCGGATGCCGTACTTCTTCCAGTAGGTGAAGTCGGCGTGGCCCGGGCGGAACTGCTGGGCGATCTGGCCATAGTCCTTGCTGCGCTGGTCAGTGTTCTGGATCAGCAGCGCGATGGGGGTGCCGGTGGTCTTGCCTTCGTACACGCCCGAGAGGATCTGCACGGCGTCGGGCTCGTTGCGCTGGGTGACGTGGCGGCTGGTGCCGGGGCGGCGGCGGTCCAGGTCGCCCTGGATGTCAGCTTCGCTGAGTTCCATGCCCGGGGGGCATCCGTCGATGACGCAGCCGATGGCCGGGCCATGCGACTCGCCGAAATTGGTGACCGCGAAAAGAGTTCCGAAGGTGTTGCCGCTCATGGCGGGGATTATCCCGCCAAAGCGCTTCCCTCTCAGTCGGTCGTGCTTTCGAGCCGTTTGGACAGGGCCGCCACCTGCAGCTCGATGGCGAAGAGCCGCTCGTTCAGCACCGCCGTCTGGAGCCTGATCGCCTCGATGAGGGCCTTGGTCTGCGGGTCGGTGGCCTTGTCGCCCAGTTCGGCCAGGTCGTGCAGCTTCTTGCGCAGTTCGTTGCTCATGGAAGGGGCTCCGGTGGTCGCGTCGTGGAAGCCCCAGTATGGGGTTTCATCAGCGCTCCGGCAATGCGGCGGCACTCGGGGAATCCACGGGGAGCGCCTGCCCGGCGCCACCCGCCCCGCGCAGCCGGATCGCCACCAGCCCGGCCACGAACAGCAGCACCGCCGCACAGACGCCGGCCGTGAGCCGCATACCGCGCATCAGGGCATCGCGGCCCGCGTCGAGCAGTTCAACGCCCGCACTGCCGCCGATCTGCCCGGCCAGCGCAACGGCGCCGCCCAGCGTGCTGCGGGCGGCCTCGACCTCCGAAACGCCCGCCAGACCCGCGGGCACGGCATCGGCCATGGTGCCGCGGTAGATCGCGGCGCCGATGGCTCCCAGGATCGCGATCCCCAGCGCCCCGCCGAATTCGGAGCTGGTCTCGGAGATCGCAGAGGCCACGCCCGCGCGCTCCGCCGGAGCACTGCCCACCACCAGGTCGGTTGCCAGCGTGAACACCGGCGCCAGCCCGAGCGAGGAGACGACCGCGCTACACACCATCCAGGCCAGCCCGCCCTGCGCGGGCAGCACGGCCAGCATGCCGAAGCCCAGCGCCGCCACCGCCAGCCCGCCGCCCATCACGAAGGCCGGGCGCATGCGCCGCACCAGCGCCGGAACGACCATGGAGCCGACGATGAAAGCGCCCGCCCCCGGCATGCTCCAGAGGCCGGCATGCAGGGGCGAAAGACCAAGCACCAGCTGCAGGTACTGGGCGTTGTAGAGGAAGATGCCGAACATCACGAAGCAGGCCAGCATGTAGGCGCCGAGCGAGACGGTGAAGGCCGGCAGGCGGAACAGGCCCAGGTCGATCATCGGGTCGGCCAGCCGCTGCTGCCGGCGCACGAACACCCATCCCAGGGCCAGGCCCAGCGCGATAGACAGCGCAGGCACCACGTCCGGCCCATGCTCGGCGATCTGCTTGACGCCGTAGATCACCGGCAGCACCGCGCCCAGCGAGAGCGCCACGCTGGCAAGGTCGAGCCGGGCCGCGTCGGGGTCGCGGTATTCGGGCAGCAGCAAGGGCCCGAGCACCAGCAGCAGCACCATCACCGGCACGCCGATCAGGAACACCGAGCCCCACGGGAAGAACTGCAGCAGCACGCCGCCGAGCACCGGGCCGATGACGGCGCCGGCCGAGTAGCTCGAGATCCATACGCCGATGGCGACGGTGCGCTGCCCCGGGTCGAGGAACATGTTGCGGATCAGCGAGAGCGTGGACGGCGCCAGCGTCGCGCCCGCCACGCCGAGCAGCGCCCGCGTGGCGATGAGCATGCTGGCGCTGGTCGAGAACGCCGCAAGCACCGAGGCGACGCCGAACGCCGCCGCGCCGATCAGCAGCAGGCGCCGCCGGCCGATGCGGTCGCCCAGCGTGCCCATGGTGACCAGCAGCCCGGCCACGAAGAAGCCGTAGATGTCGACGATCCACAGCAGCTGCGAGGCCGTGGGCTTGAGCTCTTCGCTGATCGATGGGATCGCGAGGTTCAGCACCGTGAGATCCATCGAATAGAGCATGCAGGGCAGCGCTATGACGGCGAGGCCGGTCCACTCGCGCATCGTGGCGCGGGCCGGCGGCGGGGTGTTCTTCATTCGTTACGTGGCGAAAGGTCTCAGGCGGCGAGGTTCAGCCAAGCCTCCAGCTTGACGAGCGCACCGGTCCAGCCATGGTTGTGGGCGTCGCGCGCGGCTTCGTCGAAGAACTGTTCGTGCAGCAGCACCAGCTCGCAGCCCTCGGCATCAGGCTCGATGCGCAGCGTGACGCGCGACTCTCGCTCCGGCGTACTGCGCCAGGCCCAGCTGAAGACCAGCTTGCGGTTCGGAACAACCTCGAGATACGTGCCGCTCACGTCGTGCGTTTCGCCGTCATTGGCGAGCATGGCAACCCGGAAGCGGCCGCCCACGCGCAGGTCGACCTCGGCGATCGGCACGGCGACGATTTCCTCGGGGCCGAACCAGAGCTTCAGCGCTTGCGGGTCGGTCCACGCGCGCCAGACCTTGTCGGGCGAGACCCGGAAGTGCCGCCTGAGGGTGAGCGAGGGGCGCTCTGCGCCGCCGGCGGAAGGGTTCTCCATTCGGTCTCCTCCTGGTGATAGAGAAAGCGCGCCAGTGCATCGAGACGCCCGGTCCAGAACTTCTCGTAGCGAGACAACCACACGGCGGCCTCCTGCATGGGCCGGGGCGAGAGTTCGCAGCGCACGATGCGGCCCTCCTTCGTGCGGGAGATCAGGCCGGCGTCTTCCAGCACGCGCAGGTGCTTCATGAAACCGGTGAGGGACATGTCGTGCGGCTCGGCCAGTTCGGTCACGCTGAGGCTGCGTTCGCCAAGGGCTTCGAGCACGGCGCGCCGCGTGGAATCGGAGAGCGCGGCGAAGACTGCGTCGAGCGCATCGCTGTCGGGTCGGGTTGCTGACTGAACCATGCGGTTGAGTATCTGGAAGGCCCCCGGTGCCGTCAAGCCACTTCACGTCATGCGACGATGCGTAGCGATCAAGCCCATCCAGCACCGACAGAGGAAGCCCCAATGACCGAACTGCGCCAGCCCTATCCCCCCATCGCGCCCTACGAAAGCGGCATGCTCGACGTGGGCGACGGCCACCAGATCTATTACGAGCGCTGCGGCACTCCCGGGGCCAAGCCGGCGGTGTTCCTGCATGGCGGTCCTGGCGGCGGCATCTCGCCGGAGCACCGGCGCCTGTTCGATCCGGCACGCTACGACCTGACGCTGTTCGATCAGCGCGGCTGCGGCCGCTCGCTGCCGCACGCCGGCCTGGAGGCCAACACGACCTGGCACCTTGTCGCCGACATCGAGCGCCTGCGCGAACGCGCCGGCGTCGACAAGTGGCTGGTGTTCGGCGGCTCATGGGGTTCGACGCTCGCCCTCGCCTACGCCCAGAAGCATCCCGAGCACGTGAGCGAACTGGTGCTGCGCGGCATCTACACCGTGACCCGCTCGGAGCTCCAGTGGTACTACCAGTTCGGCGTGTCGGAAATGTTCCCCGACAAGTGGGAGAAGTTCCAGGCGCCCATTCCCGAAGCCGAGCGCGACGACATGATCGGAGCCTACCGCAAGCGGCTCACCGGCGACGACCCGGTGGCACGCATCGAGGCGGCGCGCGCCTGGAGCGTGTGGGAGGCCGAGACCATCACCCTGCTGCCCAGCCCGGCGATTGCCGCGGCACATGGCGAAGATCATTTCGCGCTCGCCTTCGCGCGGCTGGAAAACCACTACTTCGTGCACGACGCCTGGCTGGAACAAGGCCAGCTGCTGCGCGAGGCGCACCGGCTGCACGGCATCCCCGGCGTGATCGTGCACGGCCGGTACGACATGCCCTGCCCCGCGCGCTATGCCTGGGCGCTGCACAAGGCCTGGCCGGAGGCGGAATTCCACCTGATCGAGGGCGCGGGGCACGCCTATTCGGAGCCCGGCATCCTCGACCGGCTGCTGCGCGCAACCGACGGCTTCGCAAGCCGCTGAATCGCGCGCGGCGGGTCCGTCCCGGGAACGCTTTATGCGTGTTGCACCGCAACACCCACCACCTGCGAAGGAGCGCCCCATGCTGGACCGTACCGCCACCCAGTTCTCCCATGTGAAGCCCGGCGACACCGAATTCGTATCGGGTGGTTTGCGTGACTTCTTCCTCTATCGCGACCTGGGCGTGGCGGAGGCCACCAACGGCAAGGTGATCGCGCATCTGGTCAAGGCCAACATGGCACCGGAAACGGGCACCGGCTGGCACCGCCATGAGGCGGACTTCCAGATCGTGATCATGGTCAAGGGCTGGGCCCGCTTCATGTACGAAGACAAGGAAACGCTGGTCGAGGCCGGCGACGTGGTGCACCAGCGCCCGGGCATCCGCCACTTCCTGTTCGACTACTCGCCCGACATGGAATACCTGGAAATCGTCTCGCCGGCGGACTTCAAGAGCGTCGATGTGGAGCCGGTGTGCGAGGTGCCGGCGCCGACGCCCTGGAAGTAGCAGCTTCGCGCTCCACGACCCGCCACTTTCCGCACAGCCCCTAAACTCCCTCGGCTCACCAGACTGATAACAACCGAGGAGAGAGAACTTGCGTATTCAAACCGCCCGCCTGTCGGCCGGCGTGCTGCTCGCGTGCGCCGCTTTCGTGGCGCAGACCAGCCAAGCCGCATCGCCGACTACCACCCCGTCCGCTCCATCGACTCAGGCATCGACGGCCAGTTCGCTGGAAGCCGAACAGGACGCCGCGTTCAAGGCCGCCAAGGCCGTGCAGAAGGTCGGCCCCGTCGACATCACCCTGCGCGACCAGGCCCATCTGCACCTGCCCGCGGGCTACGTGTGGGTGCCGACGCCGGCCGCCGCGCAGCTCATGCGCAGCATGGGCAACCGCACCGACGACACCTTCATCGGCGCGATCTTCCCCGCCGACGACGCCGACTGGATGGCGGTGGTGAAGTTCGTGAAGGAGGGCTACATCAAGGACGACGACGCCAAGGACTGGAACGCCGACGACCTCCTCAAGAGCCTGAAGGAAGGCACCGAGGCCGCGAACGAGGAACGCGCCAAGCGCGGTATTCCTTCGATCGAGGTCACGGGCTGGGCGCAGAAGCCGCAGTACGACGTCGCCTCGCACCGCCTCGTGTGGTCGGCCCTGTCGAAGCGCAAGGGCGGCACCGACGGCAACCAGGGCGTCAACTACAACACCTACGCGCTGGGCCGCGAGGGCTACCTGAGCCTGAACCTCATCACCAACGCGAAGGACCTGGACAAGTACAAGCCCGACGCGAGCAAGCTCCTCGGCGCGATCCAGTACGACGACGGCAAGAAGTACGCCGACTTCAACTCGTCCACGGACAAGGTCGCCGCCTACGGCCTGGCCGCGCTGGTGGCCGGCGCGGCGGTGAAGAAGCTGGGCCTGTTCGCGATCATCGCGGCCTTCCTCGCCAAGTTCGCGAAGCTGGCGGTGGTGGCCGGCGGCGCGGCGCTCTGGGGCATCGCGAAGCTGTTCAAGCGCAACGGCTGACGGCCGTGGCGTTCAGCTTCTCTTGAACCTGGGCGCTCGCTTCTCCACGAAGGCGGCCACGCCCTCGCGCGCATCGGCGCTGGCTGCACGCTCGCGCAGCAGCCTGTGCTCCAGCGCAAGGTGCTGCTCGAAGGGCCCGCCGGGCGCGCCGGCGCAGAGCTGCTTGATGCCGGCGAAAGATTCGCCCGCACCATGCGCGAGCCGGGCCACCAACGCTTCGGCGGCGGCCGCGAGTTCGTCGTCCGGATGCAGCGCATCGACCGCGCCCCACGCAAGGCAGCGCTGGCTGTCGATGGAGTCGCTGAGCATCAGCAGCTGCTGTGCACGCACCGGCCCCACACGGCGCGCAAGGAAGTACGACGCGCCCGCATCCGGCGAAAGCCCGATGGCCGCATAGCCCGTACGCAGCTTCATCGATTCCGCGGCGAGCACGAAGTCGCCGCACAGCGCCAGCCCCACGCCCGCGCCGCCGACGGATCCGTTCACCGCGACGACCAGCGGCGCGGGGTTGTTCGACAGTCGCAGCAGCGCCGGGTGCAACCGGTCCAGGATCTCGTCGACCAGCGAAGGCAGCGCTTCGCCCGCCGCCACGAACTCGTCGATGTCTCCACCGGCGCAGAACACGCGGCCTTCTCCGGTCAGCAGGATCACGCGCGGCTTGCCCGACAGCACTTCGTCGATGGCCCGCACCAGCGCGTGGCCGCTGCGAACCCCGATCGCGTTGGCGCGCTCCGGCCGCTTCAGCACGATGCGGCCGATGCCCTCCTCCACACCCCAGGCGATGCCCTCGGCGGTCTGCATGCTCAGATGCCTGTCAGGCCGCCGCTGCACATCAGCGTCTGGCCGCTCACATAGTCCGACTCGGGCGCGCACAGGAGGTACACGGCGCCGGCCGCCTCCTCGGGCGTGCCGCCGCGTCCCAGCGGAATCGACTGCTCCATCATCGCCAGCAGCCCCGGGTTGATGCCGACCTTGATCTCTCGGCCCTCGATGTTCGCGGTGGACGCCTCGGCGGTGCTGGCCGTCAGCCGCGTCTGGATGAAGCCGAAGGCCACGCAATTGACCGTCACGTTCATGCGGCCCCACTCCTTGGCCAGCGTCTGCGTGAGTCCGACGATGCCCGCCTTGCCCGCCGCGTAGTTCGCCTGCCCCGCATTGCCGAACAGCCCCGCCACCGACGAGATGTTGACCACCTTGCGCACCACGCGCCGGCCCGCCTCGGTCTCGGCCTTCGACAGCGCGCGGATCACCGGCTGCGCCGCGCGCAGGATGCGGAACGGCGCGGTCAGGTGCACGTCGATCATGGCGTACCACTGCTCGTCGGTCATCTTCTGCACCACGCTGTCCCATGTGTAGCCGGCGTTGTTGACGATGATGTCGAGCCCCTTGAACTCGCTCACCGCCGTGCCGACGAAGCGCTCCGCGAAATCGGGCGCGGCCACGCTGCCGGTGCATGCCACCGCCTGGCCGCCGGCCGCACGTATTTCCTGCACTGTTTCTTCCGCCGGCTGTGCGTCGAGATCGTTGACGACGATGCGCGCGCCTTCCGACGCGAGCTTGAGCGCGATGGCCCGGCCGATGCCGCGGCCCGAACCGGTGATGAGGGCGACCTTGCCGTCGAGCTTGGGTGTCATGTCTGCGTTCTTTCCTTGTCGTGTTGATTCAGCGCAGCGCGATGAGCGCCTCGCCGGCGATGCGCGTCTGCCCGTATTGATTGGCGCTGTGCACTTCCACGCGCACGCAACGCTCGCCTTCGTGCTCCAGCTTCTCGACCACACGGCCGCCGCAGCGCACCGCGTGCCCCAGGTGCGTGATGCCCTGGAAGCGCACGTCGAAGCGGCGCAGCTGCGACTGCGGCGCCCACTGCGTGAGCAGCCTGCCCAGCCAGGCCATGCCCAGCATGCCCTGCGCGAACACGTCGGGCATGCCGGACTTGCGCGCGAAGTCGGTGTCGATGTGGATGGGGTTGTGGTCGCCGGACGCGCCCGCGAACAGTGCGAGGGTGGTGCGGTTCACGGGCGGCAGCTGCAGCGCGGGCAGCTCGTCGCCGACGTTCACGGCGTCGTAGGTCGGTTCGGTCATCGGTGCGGGCTCCTTCGTCAATGGCGGCAGACGATCACCGAGCGCAGCTCGGCCACCAGCTCGTCGCGCTGATTGGTGGCGCGCGATGTCTTGACGACGAATTCGAGCGCGCCGTTCTTCTTGTCGTAGATGTCGGTGATGGTGGAACGCACCGTCACGGTGTCGCCCACGCAGGCCGGCCGGTGGTAGCTGAAGCCCTGCTCGCCGTGCAGCAGCTTCGACAGCGGAATGCCCAGGCCGGCCAGCAGCCGGTCGGAGGCGCCCGAGTCCAGCTCGGCCGCGAACAGGAAGGTCGGCGGCGCGGGCAGGTCGGGGTAGCCGGCGTCGCGCGCGGCGGCGGCATCGGTGTAGACGGGGTCGGTCTCGCCGATGGCCTTGGCGAAGAACTGCAGCCGGCTTCGCTCGATGGGCAGCACCGATGCTGGCAGTTCGTGGCCGATCCACTTCCTATCGATCATCTGGCAGCCCTTCTCTCAGACGCGCTCGTAGAGCGTGACCACGCAGGCGCCGCCCAGCCCCAGGTTGTGCTGCAGCGCGAGCCGCGCGCCCTCCACCTGCCGCTTTTCTGCCGTGCCGCGAAGCTGCTGGACCAGCTCCGTGCACTGCGCCAGCCCCGTCGCGCCCAGCGGGTGTCCCTTCGACAGCAGCCCGCCCGACGGGTTGGTGACGACCTTGCCGCCATAGGTGTTGTCGCCGTCCACCACGAACTTCTCCGCGCCGCCCACCGGGCACAGGCCCAGCGCCTCGTAGCTCAGCAGCTCGTTGTGCGCGAAGCAGTCGTGCAGTTCGACCACGTCGACGTCCTGCGGCCCGACGCCGGCCGCGTCGTACACCTTCTGCGCGGCCTCCTGCGCCATGCTGAAGCCGACCACCTCGCGCATGTCGCGGCTCTCGAAGGTGATGGGGCGGTCGGTGGTCATGGCCTGTGCCTTGATGCGCACGCTGCGGTCCAGCCCATGGCGTTCGGCGAAACGGGGAGAACAGACGATGGCCGCCGCCGCACCGCAGGTGGGCGGGCAGGCCATCAGGCGCGTCATCACGCCGGGCCACATGACGGGCGCGGCCATCACCTCTTCTTCGGTGACGACGGTGCGGAATAGCGCCACTGGGTTGTTCGCCGCGTGGCGGCTGGCCTTGGCGCGGATCTTCGCGAAGGTCGACATCTGCGTGCCGTACTGCTGCATGTGCGCCAGCCCGGCGCCGCCGAAGTAGCGCAGCGCGAGCGGCACCTGCTCGTTGCCGACCAGCTCGTCGGTGATGTTCTCGAAGTGGTCGAAGGGGCTGGGCCGGTCGTTGAACACCGCGCCGAGCGCGCCGGGGCTCATGTGCTCGAAGCCCAGCGCCAGCACGCAGTCGGCCGCGCCGCTGGCCACCGCCTGGCGCGCGAGGAACAAAGCCGTCGAGCCGGTCGAGCAGTTGTTGTTGACGTTGACGACCGGAATGCCCGTCATGCCCACTTCGTAGAGAGCGCGCTGGCCGGCGGTGGAGTCGCCGTACACGTAGCCCACGTAGGCTTGCTGCACGAGCTCGTAGCCGATGCCGGCGTCCCTCAGAGCAGTGTTCGTGGCCTGTGCGGCCATCTGGGGATAGGGCTGGTTCGCGCCCGGCTTGGTGAACGGGATCATGCCGACTCCGACCACGTGAACGTCTTGACTCATGAAAGGCTCCTTGTCTGGAAGTTCGAAAAGAAAGGTAGGGCGGGCTCAGGCCACGCTGCGCTGCCGGCCCTGCCAGAAGGGCTCGCGCAGCTTGGTCTTGAGCACCTTGCCTGCGCCCGAGAGCGGCAGCGCATCGACGACGGCCACGCTGCGCGGGCACTTGTAGCCGGCGATCAGCGTCTTGCAGTGGGCGATCAGCTCCTCGGGCTGCACGCCCTGCCCCGGCTTGAGCACCAGCACGGCATGCACCGCCTCGCCCCACTCCTCGCTGGGGATGCCGATGACGGCGCAGGCAGCCACCGCGGGATGCTGGTTGATGGCGTTCTCGACCTCGGCCGAGTAGACGTTCTCGCCGCCGCTGATGATCATGTCCTTCATGCGGTCGACCACGAAGATGAAGCCGTCGTCGTCCATGTAGGCGCCGTCGCCGGTGTGCATCCAGCCGTCGCGCAGCGCGGCCGCCGTCTGCTCCGGCTTGTTCCAGTAGCCCTGCATCACGTTGGGCCCGCGCACCACCACCTCGCCGACGGTGCCGCGCGGCACCTCCTTGTCGTCGGCATCGACCACGCGCACTTCCATGCACACGCTGGCGCGGCCGGCCGAGCGCAGCTTGCCGCGCTTGCGGCCCTCCGCCGTGTGGAAGTAGGCCGGGTTGAGCGTCGCAATGGGCGAGAGTTCGGTCATGCCGTAGGCCTGCACGAAGCCCACGCCCGGGAACGCCTCCATCGCGCGGTTGAGCACCGCCTCGGAGATCGGCGAGGCGCCGTAGGTGATGTTCTTCAGGCTGCTCAGGTCGCGCGGCTGTCGCATCGCGGGGTGGTCCACCAGCATCTGGATCATGGTGGGCACCAGCAGCAGGCTGGTCACGCGGTCGCGCTCGATGGTGTCGAGCACGCCCTCGGGCGTGAACATGGGAATGATGGCGTGCGTGTTGCCCGTGAACCAGTGCGGCGTGGCCAGCCCCATGTCGGCCAGGTGGAACATGGGCGCGGCATGCAGGTAGCAGCCGTCGGCCGGTGCCAGCCCTTCCGCCTGCGCCGCGAGCGCCGAGCTGCAGATGTTGGTGTGGCTCAGCATCACGCCCTTGGGAAAGCCGGTGGTGCCGCCGGTGTAGAAGATGCCGGCCAGGTCCTCGCCGCGGCGCACGGCGTCGGGCACCGGTGCCGCCGCGTCGATCAGGCCCTCGTAGCTGTGCATGCCGGCGGGCACGGGCCCGTCGCCGCAGTAGACGACCTCGCGCAGGCTCTTCGACTGGCCGCGCATCTGCTCGACGACCGCGCGGAAGGTCTCGTCGACCAGCAGGATGCCCGAGCCCGAGTCTTCCAGCGAGTACAGGATCTCGGCGGCCGACCAGCGGATGTTGCACGGGTTGAGCACGCCGCCGCCCCAGGGCACGGCCATCTGGTATTCCAGGTAGCGGTCGGAGTTGAGCGACAGCATGGCGACGCGGTCTCCCGCCTGCATGCCCAGCCGCTGCAGCGCGCCGGCCAGGCGGGCGACGCGTTCGGCAAAGTCGCGGAATGTCCGGACACGGCCGGCGAAACGCACGGCAATGGCGTCGGGGCACTGCTGCACGGCCCGGTGAAGGCCCTGGGTCAGGTACATGGGTTTGTCTCCGTCTCGTTCTTGTGCAGACGCATGGTAGAAATCCAGCCGCCGCCCGGCGATTGCACTTCGCTTCGATCGCATGGCAGAAAAGGTCAATCGACACAGACATGCTGCAGCCGCCCGTCACCATCCCGATCGCCTTCGTCCTCGGCATGCTGTCGGGCATCCGCGCGCGGCCCGGCGAGGCGCTGGTGGACGTGGAAAAGGCGCTGGAAGACGCGGGCATCGCCCCGGCACTCCTCGACGAGGCCGCAGCCCGCGTCACGGCCGAGCAGTACGTGGCCCTCTTCGCGCTGCTGATGGAGCGCCTGGACGACGAGGCGCTGGGTTTTCTCACGCGGCGCCTGCGCTGCGGCAGCTTCGCGCTGATGACGCGCTCCACCCTGGGCGCGCGCACCTTCGAGGTGGCGCTGCGCCGCGTGGCCCGCACATTCGACCTGCTGCAGGACGACCTCTCGCTGGTGCTGCTGCACGACGGCCCCCTCGCGGGCTTCGGGCTGCGGCTGAACATCCAGCCGCCCAAGCACCAGAACTTTTTGCACGAACTGATGCTGCGGGTGTACTGGCGGCTCTTCGCCTGGCTGCACGGCGGCCGGCTGCAGGCTCGCCGCTTCGACTTCGGCTTCGAGCCGCCGCCCTATGCCGACGGCTACGCCAAGGTGTTCCCGGGCCCGCTGCAGTTCGGCCAGCCCCTGTCGGCCGTATGGTTCGACGCCAGCGCGCTCGACACGCCGGTGCACCGCGACGCGCAGGAGATCCAGGCCTTCCTGGCGGCCTCTCCGGCCAACGTGATCCTGCCCCGGCTGGCCGAGCAGGCAGTGAGCGCAAAGGTGCGCGCGGTGCTGCAGCAGCACCGCCCGGCATGGGCCGACCTCGCCACCACCGCGGGCGTGCTGCACATGTCGGTCAGCACGCTGCAGCGGCACCTGGCCACCGAGGGCACATCATTCCAGGCGCTGAAGGACCAGTTGCGGCGCGACCTCGCCATCGTGCGGCTCAACACCAGCACCGTGCCACTGGCTGCGCTGGCCGACGAGCTGGGCTTTGCCGACAGCGCGGCCTTCCAGCGGGCCTTCAAGGCATGGACCGGCGGCGCGCCGGGCTCGTACAGGCGACGCCAGCAGGCCGACTGAGTTTTCAGGACTTTCCGGAATTACAGCCATCCGCGCGACAATCCCGCGCATGGCCAACTCTTCCGATCTCCCGCCCCTCAACCGCCAGTTCGTCGCCCATTTCGGCGAGATGGGCAGCAAGTGGGGCATCAACCGCACAGTCGGGCAGATCTACGCGCTGATCTTTCTCTCGGAGCGCGCGCTCAACGCCGACGAGATCGCCGAACTGCTCGAGTTCTCGCGCTCCAACGTCAGCATGGGCCTGAAGGAACTGCAGGCATGGCGGCTGGTGCACCTGCGGCATCACCCCGGCGACCGGCGCGAATACTTCGAGGCACCTTCCGATGTGTGGGAAATCTTCCGCGTGCTGGCCGAGGAGCGCCGCCGCCGCGAGATCGAACCCACGCTCTCGATGCTGCGCAACGCGCTGCTCGAATCGCCCCGCAGCGACGCCGAACGTCACGCGCAGGAGCGCATGCGCGAGATGCACGACCTCATCGACCGGCTGATGAAATGGTTCGACGACGTGCAGCGGCTCGCGCCCGAGACCGCCATGAAGCTCATGGGCATGGGCGCGACGGTGACGAAGGTGCTGACGCTGAAAGACCGCATCACCGGCGGCGCGGCGTCGAAAAAGAAGGCTGCCGAGTAAGCCGGCCGCCCTCTTCCGGGGGGCTACAGCCGCTCCTGCCCCGATGACGGCTCGGGCGTCCCGAGCTTGGCCTTGCGGACGGCCTCGTCGTCCATCAGCTCGTACCACATGGCGTTGAGCACGGCGAATGCGGCCGCCAGCGGCAGGCCGAGAATCCAGGCGAAGTACCACATCTTCGATTCCTCCTTTGATTGGTCAGTAGGCGTGGCCGCTCTCGTCGCGGATCGCCTGTTCGTCGACCTTGCCCCACAGCACGCGGTAGACCCAGCTCGTGTAGGCCACGATCAGCGGAATGAAGACGGCCGTGACCACCAGCATGATGAACAGCGTGAGGTGGCTCGATGACGAGTCCCATACCGTGAGGCTGGCGCGCGGGTCGATGGACGATGGCAGGATGAACGGGAACATCGAGGCGCCCACGCTGAGGATGATGCCGGCGATGCCGAGCGCAGCCGCGAGCAGCGCGAACACCGGGCGGCGCAGCGCGAGCCCCAGCAGCGCACCGAGCGCGCCGACGAAGCCAGCCGCCGGAGCCGCCAGCGTCCATGGGTGCGCCGCGTAGTTGGCGGTCCACGCGCCCGCATGCAGCTCGACAGTCTTGAGCAGGGGGTTCGAAGGCCCCGTCGCGTCGATCACGCTGCTGATGCGAAAGCCGCCGATGCTCGTGGCCAGCAGCACGCCCGCCAGCGCGTAGAGCACCACGGTGAGCACGGCGGCAACCATGCCGTAGCTGCGCGCACGCTCGGCCACCGGCCCGGCGATCTTCAGCAGCAGCCACGCGGCGCCGTGCATCACCAGCATCGCCACGGACACCAGCCCGCACAGGATGGCGAACGGATTCAGCAGGCCGAAGAAGCTGCCGTCGTAGAAGATGTGCATGTCGGGGTTGAAGCGGAACGGCACGCCCTGCAGCACATTGCCCACGGCCACGCCGCAGATCAGCGCGGGCACGAAGCCGCTGAAGAACAGCACCCAGTCCCAGCGCGCGCGCCATTGCGGCGACTCGCGCTTGCTGCGGAACTTGAAGGCCACGGGCCGCAGGATCAGCGCCGTGAGGATCACGAACATCGCCAGGTAGAAGCCCGAGAAGGAAACGGCGTAGAGCTGCGGCCATGCCGCGAAGATCGCGCCGCCGCCCAGGATCAGCCAGACCTGGTTGCCCTCCCAGACCGGGCCGACGCTGTTGATGACGACGCGGCGCTCGATGTCGTTGCGCGCGGCGAAGGGCAGCAGCATGCCGCTGCCCAGGTCGAAGCCGTCGGTGACGGCGAAGCCCACCAGCAGCACGCCGATCAGCAGCCACCAGATGAAGCGCAGGGTGTCGTAGTCGAGAAGTGTGTGAAGGATCATGCTGCGCTCCCGGTGGAAGGCGTTGCGATGGCCGCGCCCGCGTGGGCCGGCGGAATGTGCGAGAGGGTGTCGCCCTCGTCGGGCGCGTGCTCGGCCTGCGGCCCCTTGCGGATGGCCTTGAGCATGAGCTTCATCTCGATGACGAGCAGCGCGGTGTAGATCGCGATGAAGCCCGCCAGCGTGAGCAGCAGCGTCTTCACGCCGAGGTTCGACACGGCCACCGCGGTCGGCAGAACGCCCTCGATCACCCACGGCTGGCGCCCGAACTCCGCCACCAGCCAGCCCGACTCGATGGCGATCCACGGCAGCGGGATCGCGAACACGGCGAGCTTCAGCAGCCAGCGGTGGCTGTCGAGCCTGCGGCGCGCGGAGAGCACGAAGAAGGTGCCGGTCAGAACGATCAGCAGCACGCCGATGCCCACCATCACGCGGAACAGCCAGAAGAGCGGCGCCACCTGCGGCACGGTGTCCCACGCGGCCTTGGCGATCTGCTCGTCGGTGGCCTGGCGCGGGTCGTCCACGTAGCGCTTGAGCAGCAGCGCGTAGCCCATGTTGATGCCGTTGTCCTCGAAGTCACCGCGCACGCCCTGCGTCACCTTGTCGGTGCCGCCGGCCTCGCGGATTTTCTGCAGCGCGTCGTAGGCCTTGATGCCTTCGCGAATGCGCACCTCCGCGCGCTTCACCAGTTCGTCGATGCCGGGCATGACGGTGTCGAGCGAACGCGTGCCGATGAGGCCCATCACGCCAGGAATGTGGATCGCGTAGTGCGTCTCGCGAGCCTCCTGGTCGGGGAAGCCGACCACGGTGAAGGCGGCGGGCGCCGGCTGCGTCTCCCACATGGCCTCGATGGCGGCCAGCTTCATCTTCTGGTGCTCGCCCGAGAGATAGCCGCTCTCGTCGCCGAGCACCGCCACGGAGAGCGCTGCGGCCAGGCCGAACGAGGCCGCGACCGTCATCGAGCGCTTGGCGAGTTCGAGGTGACGCCCCTTGAGCACGTACCACGCAGAAACGCCGAGCACGAACACCGCGGCGCACACATAGCCGGCCGACACGGTATGGACGAACTTGGCCTGCGCGACCGGGTTGGTCAGCACGGCGGCGAAGTCGGTCACTTCCATGCGCATGGTCTGCGGGTTGAAGGCCGCGCCCACGGGGTTCTGCATCCAGCCGTTGGCGATGAGGATCCACAGCGCCGAGAAATTGGAGCCGATGGCCACGGCCCAGGTGGCGATCAGGTGGCCGACCTTGGAGAGCTTGTCCCAGCCGAAGAAGAACAGGCCGACGAAGGTGGCCTCCATGAAGAAGGCCATCAGCCCCTCGATGGCCAGCGGCGCGCCGAAGATGTCGCCGACGTAGTGGCTGTAGTAGCTCCAGTTCATGCCGAACTGGAACTCCATCACGATGCCGGTGGCCACGCCCATCGCGAAGTTGATGCCGAAGAGCACGCCCCAGAACTTCGTCATGTCGCGCCAGATCACGCGGCCGGTCATGACGTAGACCGTCTCCATGATGGCGATGATGATCGAGAGTCCGAGCGTCAACGGCACGAACAGGAAGTGGTACAGCGCCGTGACGGCGAACTGCAGGCGCGATAGCGCGACGATGTCGAGGTCCATGGGGGTTCTTCCTTTGTGTTCCCTGTTTTTCGTTTCCGGATTCAGTCGGGCCGCAGGCTGCGCAGCGCGGCGTCGAAGCTCTCGCTGCCGCGCCGCAGGTCGGCGACGATGCGGCCCTGGTTCATGCACACGAGGCGGTCGGCGAGCGCGGCCTCGCGGCGCAAGTGGGTGGCGATCAGCAGGGTTCGGGCGCCTGCATGCCGGGCGAGGCGATCCAGCACGTCGTGCGCGGTGGCTGCATCCAGCGCTTCCGTGGGCTCGTCGAGCAGCCAGAACGGCACGTCGCGCAGCAGCAGGCGGGCCAGCGCGAGGCGGCGCGACTGGCCGCCGGAGAGGCCGAGGCCGCCTTCGCCGAGGCGGGTGTCGAGGCCGGTGCTCAAGGCACGCACCTCTTCTTCCAGCCCCGCGGCTTGCAGCACGGCGTGCAGTCGTTCGTCGGTGGCTTCGGGGGCTGCGAGGCGGAGGTTGTCGCGCAGGCTGTCCTGGAAGAGTTCGGTGCGCTGGGTCAGCAGGCAGGCTGGCTGGGCGAGGACGCTGCCGGAACGGGGGGCGATCTCGCCTGCGATGGCGGCGAGGAGCGTGGACTTGCCGGCGCCGCTGGCGCCGATGAGGGCGACGCGCTCGCCTGCTTGCAGAGCCAATGAGGCTTCGGTCAGGACGGGGATGCAGCTGCCGTCGTGGGCTACGGTGACTTCCTCCAGCTGGAGTGCGAGTCGGGAATCGGGAGCCTTCGCCGTTGCGGCGGGCTCATCCGCGGAAGAAGTCATGCGGGGCGCCAGGTGCCGCACCGCCAGCCAGGTGCGGCCCGCGTCGAGCGCGCCGCGGCGCAAGGCTGCGAAAGGCTCCGTCGCCGTGAGCGCCACCAGCAGAGCCAGCGCTGCGGCCGGTGCGCCGATGACACCCTCATTCACCAGCAAGCCAACGGCCAGCAGCACGCCGACGAGGGTCAGGGTGCCTGCGCTGCCGTAGGCGAAACCGGCGGCTGCCTCGAGCTTGTTCAGTGCGAGGTCGGCCTTGGCAAGCTGCGCGTCGGCAGCAATCAATGCCTCGCGTTGCGCGTCGATGCGGCCAGCCATCACCAGGTCGGTCTGCCCTGCCACCAGATCGACGGCACGTGCGCGCAGCGTCTCGACGCCATGCGCGCGCCGCACGGCTGGCCGGCGCGCGCGCCTTGCCACGAGGAATGCGATGCCCCAGCCGGCGATCACGAGCCAGAGCGTCAGCGCAAGACCCATCGCCACATGCATGAAGCCGAGCACCGTGCCGGCGAGCAATGCGGCCCCCAGCGCAGCGGCCGCTGGAACGAGCAGGCGGAGATAAAGCGATTCGAGCGCGTCGATGTCGGCGGTGAGGCGGAACAGCAGGCGCGCCGGGCGCATCAGCAACTGGCGCGCTGCCTCGGCCCTGGCCCAGCCGCGGAACAGGCGCACACGAAGTTCGGCGAGCACGGCGAAGGTGGCGTCGTGCGTCACCAGCCGCTCGCCGTAGCGCGATGCGGTGCGGCCCAGCGCGAGCAGGCGGATGCCGGCGGACGGCATGAATACGTCGAAGGTGAAGGCTGTGGCGGCATGCAGGCCGGCAAGTGCCGTCGCGGTGATGAACCAGCCGGAAAGGCCCAGCAGGGCCATTCCTGCGAGAACCGTGATCGCCGCGAGCAGGCCGCCCAGGAGCAGCCGGCGCGGCTGCGTGGCGAGGAAGGGACGCAGGCCCCGGCGCAGGTCGCGCCAGTTCGTGCCTATGTGGGAAGGCTTGCTCATGCGGCCTTCTCCACCGCTTCTGCGCTGCCGAGGCTTATCGTGCGGTCCATGCGTGCGGCGAGCACCGGGTCGTGGGTTGCGACGACGAGGGTCTTGCCGCGTGCCAGCGTGATCAGCGCGTCGATCACTCGCTCGGCGGTTTCGGTGTCCAGATGCGCGGTGGGCTCGTCGACCAGCAGCAGATTGGCGTGCGGGTGGACTGCGACGCGTGCGAGCGCGAGGCGCACGGCCTCTCCGCCGGACAAGCCCTGCCCCCCCTCGCCCAGCGAAGTGACGGGATGGGCCTGCGCCACGGCTTCGAGCGATGCGAAGTGCATGGCATTGGCCACACGTTGGCTATCGGCATCCGGACGCCCCAACGCCACGTTGGCTTCGACGGAACCGGCGAAGACGTGCGGCGCCTGGCCTATCCAACCCATGCGCTGGCGCAGTACGGCCACCGTGTGGCTGGTGAGCGCGACGCCGCCGATGGAGATATCGCCGTGCGTGGCAGGCACCAGACCTGCGAGCAGGGAAAGCAAGGCGGTCTTGCCGCTGCCGCTGGAACCTATCAGGGCGACGTGCTCTCCGGGAGCGATGCGGAGCTCGTAACCGTCGAAGACCTCCTGCTGCTCGCCGGGCCAGGCGAAATGCAGGTTGTGGATGGTGACTGCCGGCGGGCCTGCGTGGGCGTTCCTCGTGGCGCGTGTCAGCGAAGCATTCGCACCGGGCAGAGGCAGGTCGTTGCGCTGCAGGCGGTCGAGTGCCTCCAGCGCAGCCTCGCCCGCGGCGCGGTCGTGCCAGACCATCGACAGGTCGCGCAGCGGCTCGAAGAACGCGGGCGCCAGCAGCAACACGAACAGGCCCTCACCGAGGCTCAGCGTGCGGCCCCAGGTGCCGAAGCCGAGGGAGCCGAGCAGGTGGAAGCCGACATACGCAGCCACCAATGCCACGCCCAGCGCGGAGAAGAGTTCGAGCACGGCGGAAGAGAGGAATGCGATACGCAGCACGGCCATCGTCCGGCGGCGCAGGGATTGGGCCGAATCGCCCAGGCGCTGTGCAGTGAGTTCCACAGCGCCCAGGGAGCGCAACGTTGCCAGTCCACGGAGCCTGTCGAGCAGGAAGGCGTTCATGCCGCCGAGCTCCACCATCTGCGCTTCGCTCGCGGCCCTGGCTCGCCAGCCGACGATGGCCATGAAGATCGGAATGAGCGGTGCCGCGAACAGCAAGACCAGCGCTGCCACCCACGAAAAGGCAGCCACCGCACACAGGATGAAGATCGGCACCACCGTCGCGCGCCAACGGGCGGGCTGGTACCGCACGAGGTACGGAACCAGCGCCTCGGCCTGCTCGGCGAGCACGCTTGCCGCGAGCCCGGAATGCGCGCGGCTTCGATCCAGCGGAGAGCCGGCGGCCAGCGCGGCGGCGGTTTGGGCGCGCAACGCGGTGAGCTGTGCGCGTGCACGGGTGAAAGTCCGGCGCGCGCCCCAGGACTCGCAAGCCGCTCTCGCCAGGCCCAGCAGCAGGATCGCGGCAGCAGGCCAGATCACGGCATCGAAACCGCGCCCCGAAGCCAGCCCCTGCACAGCCATCGCCAGCAACGCAGCTTGCGGCAACCAGAACAGCGACGCGGCACCCTGCACCACCCCGCCGACGTCAGGCGACGCGAAAGCCCGCAGCGGCGATCGGGATGGCGAGTGCTTGGTCATTCCTTAGTTTCGTGAATTTTCAGTATTTACTGAAATCTCCACAATCATACCGGAGACTGAGGCGGCTGACGAGCCCGCAGACTGCACGCTCCCCCGCACTAACGCAACCGGTTCAGGAAGATTCGGACGGTGCGCCTGCGCCGGCGCGCCCGTTCTTTAATGAGAAACGACTATTCCGCTGACCAGCAGCGCGGCGAACAGCGCGAACACCGCGCGCCAGGAGGCCGGGCGCGCTTCCACCCAGCGATAGAGCAACGCCGCGGCGACCACCGACAGGCCGAAGGTCGCCACAAGGCCGGCCGCGTCGAACCACGAGCCGTGCGGACCTGCATTCGCAACCGCCGCATTCATGGCGAGCAGCACCGGAAAGTGGATGAGGAACAGCGAATACGACATCCGCCCCAGCCGCACCAGCGGCATCGCCGTCGCGGGCCAGTGCTTCGGCGACAGCCAGTTCCGCCGCTGAGCAATGGCAATCAGCAGCGCCGTGACCAGCGCGGTCGCGATGCGGCTGCGCCAGTCGATCGCCAGCGCGCCCGCCCCAACCAGCGCCAGCAGCGCGATCGCGCTCTGCCACGTGCTGTATCGCGTCGCGCGCCCGATCCAGAACACAAGC
Organism: Variovorax sp. V15; assembly: GCF_041154425.1. Classification (NCBI taxonomy): domain Bacteria; kingdom Pseudomonadati; phylum Pseudomonadota; class Betaproteobacteria; order Burkholderiales; family Comamonadaceae; genus Variovorax; species Variovorax sp. V15. The sequence goes on along the minus strand of NZ_AP028659.1, from coordinate 2,393,247 downwards.
ATGCCCAGGCCGTAGGTGCCGAAGAAATAGAAGGCCGTGTCGTCCAGCCCCGCATTGCGATTGAAGAGCGCGAGCGAAGCCACTGCCAGCCCGAAGACCAGCGCCACGGGCAGCCATCGCGCCCGCAGGCCCTGCGGTGCCGGGCCGCCGGTGCGCTGCAGCATTGACGGCAACCCCACCAGCACCAACGCCAGCGCAAAGAGCTGGAAGTCGATGGCCACGTACCAGACGCCCGTGGAGAGCGACTCGTAACCCAGCAGATCCTGCAGCAGCAGGCCGTGGGCGATCAATTGCCCGAAAGTCGGCGCAGCCGGCACCACTTCTTCGTCGAGCCAGGGCCGCACGACCGCCGCGACCAGCACGCACACGGTGAGCGCGGCGAGATACGGCATGATCAGCCGCCCATAGCGCTGCAGGATGCGCGCCACCGGCCGGTCCACTCGCAGCGTGCCGTCGGGCGCAAGACTGGCCGCCGCCAGGAAGCCTGCGATCACCAGGAACACCTGAACCGCCAGCCGCCCTTCGTCGGCCAGCCAGGCGAAGAAATCGGGTGCGAGCGCGTATGCGCCCGCCGGCATCGGGCCGTAGCGCGAAAGGTGATGTCCGACGATCACCGCGCAGGCGACGCCCTTTGCCGCATCGAGCAGCGGCATGCGTCCCGCGGATGAAGACGGCGGCGCGCTCGCAACGGGCGCGGCGCCGTCGGCAAAGGCAGTCAAAGCGCCAACCGCTGCCTTGCCTCCGTGTATTCGCGCTTGAGCTTCTCGATGAAGGCGCCGGCGGTGGCCACCTCGGTCACGGCGCCGATGCCCTGGCCCGAACCCCAGATGTCCTTCCAGGCCTTGGCCTTGCTGCCTTCGCCGCCGCCGAAGTTCATCGTCTTCACGTCGCCTTCGGGCAGGTTGGCCGGGTCCATGCCGGCCTTGATGATGCTGGGCGCGAGGTAGTTGCCGTGCACGCCGGTGAAGAGGCTCGAATAGACGATGTCGTCGGAGGTGCCATCGACGATGGCCTGCTTGTACTCGTCGCTCGCGCGCGCCTCCTCGGTGGCGATGAAGGCCGTGCCGATGTAGGCGAAGTCGGCGCCCATGGCCTGTGCCGCCAGCACCGCCCCGCCGGTGGCGATGGAGCCCGACAGTGCGATCGGGCCGTCGAACCACTGGCGGATTTCCTGCACCAGCGCGAACGGGCTCTTCGTGCCCGCATGGCCGCCGGCGCCGGCCGCCACGGCGATGATGCCGTCGGCCCCCTTCTCGATCGCCTTCTGCGCGAACTTGTTGTTGATGATGTCGTGCAGCGTCACGCCGCCGTAGCTGTGCACTGCCTCGTTCACGTCGGTGCGCGCGCCCAGCGAGGTGATGACGATCGGCACCTTGTATTTCACGACCATCTCCATGTCGTGCTCGAGCCGGTCATTGCTCTTGTGCACGATCTGGTTGATGGCGAACGGCGCGGCGGGCTTGTCCGGGTTGGCCTTGTTGTAGGCCGCCAGTTCCTCGGTGATCTCGGCGAGCCAGTCTTCCAGCTGCGCGGCGGGGCGCGCATTGAGCGCCGGCATCGAGCCGACCACTCCCGCCTTGCATTGCGCGATCACGAGCTTGGGGTTGCTGATGATGAACAGCGGCGAGCCGATGATCGGCAGCGGCAGGTTCGCGAGGACGGGGGGCAGTTTCGACATGATGCTTGTCTCTTGAAAGTTGTGTTGAATGCGGGATCGGGCAGCCGAACGCAGAAGGAAGACAAAAACTACGCAAAGGTCGCAAAAGAACCCGAAGACAAATTCTGGTTTTTCTTCTGCGACTTCTGCGTAACCTTTGCGACTTCTGCGTTCGGCTGCCCGTTTTCAGAAAGCCTCGAGCGCCAGTGCCGTTACGCTCTCGGCACCGTCGACGATGCTGTCTCGGATGCCCGGCACCTTGTTGAGGATGTGCTCGGCGTAGAAGCGCGCGGTGGCGATCTTCGCCAGCATGAAGTCGGTGTCGAAGCTGCGCGAGGCAAGGTCTTGCGCAATGATCAGCGAACGCGCGAGCTGCCAGCCTGCCACCAGGTTGCCCGCGAGCATCAGGTAGGGCACGCTGCCCGCGAACACCGCGTTGGGCGAGGCCTTGGTCTGGCCGGCCACGAAATCGACGACTTCGACGAAGGCCTGGCGCGCAGCCTTCAGGCGCTTGAGCACGGCCGCTGCAGCGGGGTTGTCGATCCGGGCCAGCTCGGCTTCGGTCTTCTCGATCTGCGCGGCGATCGCCTTGGCCGTCTGGCCGCCGTCGCGCGCCGTCTTGCGGCCCACGAGGTCGTTGGCCTGGATGGCGGTGGTGCCTTCGTAGATCGTCAGGATCTTGGCGTCACGGTAGTACTGCGCCGCACCGGTCTCCTCGATGAAGCCCATGCCGCCGTGCACTTGCACGCCCAGCGAGGCCACTTCGAGGCTCATCTCGGTGCTGTAGCCCTTCACCAGCGGAACCATGAATTCGTAGAAGGCCTGGTTCTGCTTGCGAGCGTCCGCGTCGGGGTGATGGTGCGCGGCGTCGTAGGCCGCAGCCGCCACGCTGGACATCGCGCGGCAGCCCTCGGTATAGGCGCGCATCGTCATCAGCATGCGCTTGACGTCGGGGTGATGGATGATCGGCGCGCTGGCGTTGATGGAGCCATCGACCGGGCGGCTCTGCACGCGCTCCTTCGCGTAGGCCACGGCGTGCTGGTAGGCGCGCTCGGCGATCGCGATGCCCTGCATGCCCACGGCGTAGCGGGCGGAGTTCATCATGATGAACATGTACTCGAGGCCGCGGTTCTCCTGGCCGACGAGATAGCCGATGGCACCGCCGTGGTCGCCATACTGCAGCACGGCCGTGGGCGACGCCTTGATGCCCATCTTGTGCTCGATGCTCACGCAGTGCACGTCGTTGCGCTCGCCCAGCGAGCCATCCTTGTTCACGAGGAACTTGGGCACGACGAACAGGCTGATGCCCTTCACGCCCTCGGGCGCACCGGCCACGCGGGCCAGCACGAGGTGCACGATGTTCTGCGCCATGTCGTGCTCGCCGTAGGTGATGAAGATCTTGGTGCCGAACACCTTGTAGGTGCCATCGGGCTGCGGCTCGGCGCGGCTGCGCACCATGGCGAGGTCGCTGCCGGCCTGCGGCTCGGTGAGGTTCATCGTGCCCGTCCACTGGCCGCTCACGAGCTTCTCAAGGTACGTGGCCTTGAGCTCGTCGGAGCCGGCCGTGAGCAGCGCCTCGATGGCGCCGTCGCTCAAGAGCGGGCACAGCGCGAAGCTCATGTTGGCCGAGTTGAGCATCTCGCCGCAAGCAGCGCCGATGGTCTTGGGCAGGCCCTGGCCACCGAAATCCGCCGGATGCTGCAGCCCCTGCCACCCACCCGCCACGTACTGCGCGAAGGCTTCCTTGAAGCCCGGCGTAGTGGTGACGGCGCCATCCTTGAACGACGAGGGATTGCGGTCGCCCGCCACGTTCAGGGGCGCGATCACGTCCTGGTTGAAGCGCGCGCACTCTTCGAGCACGGCCTGCGCGGTTTCGAGGCCGGCATCCTCGAAGCCCGGCAGCTTCGCGATCTCGCCGATGTTGGCCAGGTGCTCGATGTCGAACAGCATGTCCTTGATGGGGGCTGTGTAGCTCATGTCATGTCTCCAGATACAGCGGATACGAAAAGGGCATCGCGAACGATGCCCTCTGGCTCAGTGCAGCGATGCGATCAGAGCGCCTTCACCAGTTCCGGCACGGCCGTGAACAGGTCGGCGACGAGGCCGTAGTCGGCCACCGAGAAGATCGGCGCCTCTTCGTCCTTGTTGATCGCCACGATCACCTTCGAGTCCTTCATGCCGGCCAAGTGCTGGATCGCGCCCGAGATACCCGCTGCGATGTACAGCTGCGGCGCGACGATCTTGCCCGTCTGGCCCACTTGCCAGTCGTTCGGGGCGTAGCCCGCGTCGACGGCTGCACGGCTCGCGCCGAGGCCGGCGTTGAGCTTGTCGGCCAGGGGGGCCATCACCTCGGTGAATTTCTCGGCGCTGCCCAGGGCGCGGCCGCCCGAGACGATGATCTTGGCGGCCGTCAGTTCGGGGCGCTCGCTCTTGGTGACTTCACGGCCCACGAAGCTGCTTTTGCCGCTGTCCGCCACGCCTGCTGCCGATTCGACGGCTGCACTGCCACCCGTGGCGGCTGCCGCGTCGAAGCCGGTCGTGCGAACGGTGATGACCTTGGTCGCATCGCTGCTCTGCACGGTGGCAATCGCGTTGCCCGCATAGATCGGGCGCTCGAAGGTGTCTGCGCTCACCACGGCCGTGATGTCGCTGATCTGCGCCACATCGAGCTTGGCGGCCACGCGCGGCGCGACGTTCTTGCCGTTGGCGGTCGAGGGGAAGAGGATGTGGCTGTAGCTGCCGGCAATGGCCAGCACTTGGGCTGCGACGTTCTCGGCGAGGTTTTCAGCAAGGCTCGGGCTGTCGGCCGCGATGACCTTCGAAACGCCTGCGATCTGTGCCGCTGCCTTGGCCGCTTCGGCTGCATTGGCGCCGGCCACGAGCACGTGGACGTCGCCGCCGCAGGCCAGTGCTGCGGTCACGGTGTTGAGGGTGGCCGGCTTGATGCTGGCGTGGTCGTGTTCGGCAATAACAAGTGCGGTCATGTTCAGATCACCTTCGCTTCGTTCTTCAGTTTGTCCACCAGCGTTGCAACATCAGGCACCTTGATGCCAGCGCCACGCTTCGGCGGCTCGGCGACCTTCAGGGTCTTCAGGCGCGGCTTCACGTCCACGCCCAGTTCTTCGGGCTTGACCGTGTCGAGCTGTTTCTTCTTGGCCTTCATGATGTTCGGCAGCGTCACGTAGCGCGGCTCGTTCAGGCGCAGGTCGGTGGTGATGACCGCAGGCAGCGTCAGCGCCACGGTCTCCAGGCCGCCGTCGACTTCACGGGTCACCGTGGCCTTGTCGCCTGCGACTTCGACCTTGGAAGCGAAGGTAGCCTGGGGCAGATCGGCCAGCGCAGCCAGCATCTGGCCGGTCTGGTTCGCATCGTCGTCGATGGCCTGCTTGCCGAGGATGATGAGCGAGGGCTGTTCCTTGTCGACCAGCGCCTTCAGCAGCTTGGCGACAGCCAGGGGCTGCAGTTCTTCGGTGGTTTCCACCAGGATGCCGCGGTCGGCGCCGATGGCCATGGCGGTGCGCAGGGTCTCCTGGCTCTTGGCGTCGCCGCAGGAGACGGCGATGACTTCGGTGACCACGCCCTTTTCCTTCAGCCGAACCGCTTCTTCAACGGCGATCTCGTCGAAGGGGTTCATGCTCATCTTGACGTTGGCAATGTCCACTCCGGTGCCGTCGCTCTTCACGCGCACCTTCACGTTGTAATCGACGACCCGTTTGACAGGCACAAGAACCTTCATTGACTTGACTCCATTGGATTGCAAAAAGGGGGCTTCGAGGGCAAACCGGTCATTCTAGGGCGCGACCTTTGCCGCCTCTCCATTCTTCCCGTCGGCGCTGGCCACAAAAAAGAACGATCGTGCTTTTTCGTGATTATAAAGCAGCGCCGGAGCACTGAGCCTTTAGGGCGACAAAGATATTCGTGGGGCCGCCGGGGCGGGCGCATTCGCGCCATCAAGCTGCATGGCTTGCACGCAAATCGACAGGCGTGCCCGCTCGCGGTGCATGCGAGGCCGGCTGAAACGCCAACTGCAGCCAATTTGCGGGTTTTCGCCGATATCTGGGCTGGCACGCAAACTGCAAGATGAATACTGTCGACAGATGACAGTCGATCTTCGGAGATTCAATGGAAACAGCAGAACGAAGCATCCCGGACGTACGCGGCGGCGCCCTCCCTCCCATGGCATCCGCGGAGCGCCAGCTCCGGCAGGACCTCGCAGCCGCCTACCGGCTCGTCGCCCTCTACGGGATGGACGACAGCATCTACACCCACATCTCCGCCCGCGTGCCCGGCACCACGGACCAGTTCCTGATCAACCCCTTCGGCATGCTGTTTCGCGACATCACGGCGTCCTCGCTCGTGAAGATCGACCTGGACGGCAACATCGTCGAGCCCTCCGAATACGACGTGAACCCGGCCGGCTTCACGATCCACAGCGCCGTGCATGCCGCGCGCCATGACGCCGTCTGCGTGCTGCACACCCATACCGTGGCCGGTGTCGCCGTGTCCTCGCTGGCCGGCGGGCTGCAGCCGTGCAACCAGTGGGCGCTGCAGTTCCACAACCGCGTGACGTACCACGAGTTCGAGGGGATCGCGCTCAACCACGAGGAGCGCGAGCGCCTGGTCGCCGACCTCGGCCCGAATTCGCGCGCACTGATCCTGCGCAACCACGGGCTGATCACGCTGGGCCGCAGCGTGGCAGAGGCCTTCATCCTCATGCACAACCTGGAGCGCGCCTGCCGCGTGCAGGTCGCCATCCAGGGCACCGGCCAGGCCGTGCACCCGGTGCCCGAGGAGGTCTGCGAGCTGACCGCGCGCCAGTACGAAAGCGGCGACACCAACCGCCTCGCCTCCGCACCGCACGACCCCTACGCCCGCGAATGGCGCGCGCTCCTTCAGCGCCTGGCCCCGGCCAGCCCGGCCTCCTTCCGCGACTGAGATTCACCCGTTCTTCACTGCCCTACCCACTTCGAAAGGTCCGCTCCGATGAAACGCCGCAACCTGATCCAAGCCGGCTCCGCCGCCCTAGGCCTGTCCATCGCCGGGGTGCCCCTGCACAGCCTGGCGCAGGCCAGGAAGGGTGTCGTCAACGTGCTTGTGCAGCCCGAGCCGCCCGGCCTGATGATGGGCATCGTGCAGAACGGCCCCACTCAGCTGATCGCCGGCAACATCTACGAAGGCCTGCTGCGCTACAACGAGAAGCTCGAGCCCCAGCCGCAGCTCGCCACTTCGTGGACCGTGAGCGCGGACAGCAAGACCTACGTCTTCAAGCTCAAGCCCAACGTCAAGTGGCACGACGGCAAGCCCTTCACCGCCGACGACGTGGTGTTCTCGTGCGACGTGTTCCTGCGCAAGACGCACGCGCGCTTCCGCGCCAGTCTGGCGCAGGTGGAATCGATCAAGGCGCTCGACCCGCTCACCGTGGAGTTCAAGCTCAAGCAGCCCTTCGGCCCCTTCATGGGCATCTTCGAGAACGGCACCATGCCGATGGTGCCCAAGCACATCTACGAAGGCACCGACTTCGCGACCAACCCCGCCAACGCCACGCCGATCGGCACGGGACCGCTCAAGTTCAAGGAATGGGTCAAGGGGTCCTACATCAATCTCGTGGCCAACGAGAACTACCACCAGCCCGGCGTCGTGAGCGTGGAGAGCGTGTATTTCCACGTCATCCCCGACGCGGCCGCGCGCGCCGCGGCTTTCGAGTCGGGCAAGGTCGACATCGCCCCGGGCGGCACGGTGGAGTACTTCGACGTGGGCCGCCTGGCCAAGCTGCCGGGCGCGGCCGTGACCACCAAAGGCTGGGAGTTCTTCGCACCGCACAGCTGGCTGTGGATGAACAACCGCACGGCGCCCATGAACAACGTGAAGTTCCGCCAGGCCGTGTGGACCGCCATCGACCGCGAGGCCATGGCCAAGGTCGCCTGGTACGGCTACGCCAAGCCGGCCACCGGCCCGTTCAACAGCCACATCGCCTACGCCAGCGACGAGGTGACCAAGTACCCGCGCGACCTCGCCAAGGCTAAGAAGCTGCTGTCCGAATCGGGCTACAAGGGCGAGACGCTGCGCCTGCTGCCGCTGCCCTACGGCGAATCGTGGCAGCGCCAGGCCGAGATCGTGCGCCAGAACCTCACGCAGGCCGGCATCAAGATCGAGATGGTCGCCACCGACGTGGCCGGCTGGAACCAGCGCAACAGCGAGTGGGACTTCGACCTGGCCTTCACCTACGTCTACCAGTACGGCGACCCGGCGCTCGGCGTGGCACGCAACTACACCAGCGACAACATCGCCAAGGGCTCGCCCTTCAACAACGTGGCCGGCTACTCCAACCCCAAGGTCGACGAGCTGTTCGCCGCCGGTGCGCGCGAGAGCGACCCGGCCAAGCGCCGCGCGATCTACCTGGAAGTGCAGAAGCTGCTGGTCGACGAGGTTCCCGTGGCCTGGCTGCACGAGATCAACTTCCCGACGCTGTACCGCACCAAGATCCAGAACGTGGTGTCCTCCGGCATCGGCCTGAACGACAGCCTGGGCCGCGTCAAGCTGGCCTGACCTCCCTCCCCCGCGTGCGGCGCCGGGCCATGCCGACCTGATGGGCCGGGCCACCGCATGCCCGAATCGAGCTTGCCATGAAACGACTGCAGTTCATGTCCGTGCGGCTGCTGCAGGGCCTGATGGCCCTGCTGGTGATCGCCACCGTCAACTTCCTGCTGGTTCGCGCGGCGCCGGGCGATCCGGTGTCCGTCATGGCCGGCGAGGCCGGCGCGTCCGACGCGCAGTTCGTGGCCCAGCTGCGCCAGCAGTTCGGCCTCGACCAGCCGCTGCCCGTGCAGCTCGGCAACTACCTGGGTCACGTGCTCAAGCTCGACCTGGGCTTCTCCTACCGCCAGCAGCAGCCCGTGGTCGACCTGATCCTGCAGCGCCTGCCCGCCACGCTGCTGCTGACGGGCACGGCCTTCGGGCTCTCGCTGCTGTTCGGCATCGTGCTGGGCGCGCTGGCGAGCCGCAACGCGGGCAAGTGGCAGGACAGCCTCATCACCGTGGTCGCGCTGGTGTTCTACGCAACGCCTCTCTACTGGCTGGCGATGATGGCGGTGCTGCTCTTCACGGTGCAGCTCGACCTGCTGCCCGCCTTCGGCTTCTTCACCGTGGGCGCGGACCTCACGGGCATCGACAAGGCGCTGGACGTCGCCAAGCACCTGATCCTGCCTTCGCTTACGCTGGCGCTGTTCTACATGGCGGTCTATGCGCGCATGACGCGCGCCTCCATGCTGGAAGTCGCGCAGATGGATTTCGTGAAGACCGCGCGCGCCAAGGGCGTGGCGCCCGGGCGCATCCAGCGCAAGCACATCCTGCGCAACGCGCTGCTGCCGGTGGTCACGCTCGCGGGCATCCAGGCCGGCGGAATGATCGGCGGCGCCGTGCTCACCGAGACGGTGTTCGCCTGGCCCGGCATCGGCCGGCTCATGTTCGACGCGCTGCTGCAGCGCGACTACAACCTGCTGCTCGGCTGCTTCCTGTTCACCGCGGCCATGGCCGTGCTGTTCAACCTGATCACCGACTTCGTCTACACGCTCGTCGATCCCCGCATCGAGCTGAGCTGAGCCAAGGAGCCCTTCATGAAAAGCAAATTCTGGCGGCGCTTCAGCCGCAACAAGGGCGCGGTCTTCGGCCTGATCGTGCTGATGCTGGTGGCGCTGGTCACGGCCCTGGGCCCGTTCGTCGCGCAGAACAACCCCTGGGACATGGTCGGCACGCCCTTCGCGGCGCCCATGGCTGAACAGGGCCTGCTGCTGGGCACCGACACCACGGGCCGCGACATCCTCTCGGGCATCGTCACCGGCGCGCGCGTCTCGCTGCTGATCGGCGTGGTCTCCACCGTGGTCTCGCTGCTGATCGGCGTGAGCATCGGCGCCGTCTCGGGCTACTTCGGCGGCTGGATCGACGCCACGCTGATGCGCTTCACCGAGCTGTTCCAGGCCATCCCGAGCTTCGCGCTGGCCATCGTGCTGGTGGCCATCTTCCAGCCCTCGGTGCAGTCGATCGTCACGGCCATCGCGATCGTGTCGTGGCCGCCGGTGGCGCGGCTGGTGCGCAGCGAGTTCCTGACGCTGCGCCAGCGCGACTTCGTGGCGGCGGCCCAGCTGGCGGGCCAGTCGACTCCGCGCATCATCCTCACGCAGATCCTGCCCAACGCCGCCTCGCCCATCGTGGTGATGGCCTCGCTGATGGTGGCCACGGCCATCCTGCTGGAGTCCAGCCTGAGCTTCCTTGGCCTGGGCGACCCGAACCAGATGAGCTGGGGCTATATGGTCGGCTCGGCGCGCACGGTGCTGCGCCAGGCCTGGTGGATGGCGGTGTTCCCGGGCGTGGCCATCCTGCTCACGGTGCTCGCGCTGAACCTGGTCGGCGAAGGCCTGAACGACGGCCTCAACGCGCGCGCCGACGGGAGGGGCAAATGAAAATGGAAAAGCTCGTACTTCCCGTGCTCGACGTCCAGGGCCTGGACATCCGCCTGCCCCAGGGGGCCGACCGCGAACTGGCGGTGCGCGGCGCTTCGCTGCAGTTGCTGCCGGGCCAGACGCTGTGCGTGGTCGGCGAATCGGGCTCCGGCAAGTCGATGATCGCCAACGCCATCATGGGCCTGCTGCCGCGGCCGCACGTGGAGCCCGTGGCCGGCCGCATCCTCTTCGACGGCCAGGACCTGCTGCAGCTCGACGAGGCACAGCTTCGCACGCTGCGCGGCCGGCGCATCGGCATGGTGTTCCAGGAGCCGATGACGGCGCTGAACCCGGTCATGCGCATCGGCGAGCAGATCGCCGAGGTGTTCGACGCCCACGTGAAGCTGTCGGCCGCGCAGAAGCGCCAGCGCATCCTTGCGGCGCTGGCCGACGTCGGCCTGCCCGAGCCCGAGGTGCTGATCGACAGCTATCCGTTCCGCCTGTCCGGCGGGCAGCGCCAGCGCGTGATGATCGCCTGCGCGCTGGTGCTAGAGCCGGCGCTGCTGATCTGCGACGAACCCACCACCGCACTCGACGTGACCACGCAGGCGCAGATCCTGAAGCTCATCCGCGAGCTGCAGCAGCGCAAGGGCACGGCGGTGCTGTTCATCACGCACGACTTCGGCGTGGTCTCCGAGATCGCCGACGAGGTGGTCGTGATGCAGACGGGTGAGGTGGTCGAAGCCGGTCCGGCAACTGCCGTGCTGGCCCGGCCGCAGCATGCCTACACGCGCAAGCTCATCGCGGCCATTCCGAACGGCCAGGTGCGCGCGCCTTCCGAGCAGCGCCCCATCGAGCACGTGCTGCAGGTGCAGGAGTTGCGCAAGACCTACGTGACCGGCGGCGGCCTGTTCAGCAAGGGCCGCCGGGTGGAGGCGGCCAAGGGCCTGTCGTTCGAGCTGCGCCGCGGCGAGACGCTGGGGCTGGTCGGCGAATCCGGCTCGGGCAAGTCGACCGTGGGCCGCTGCATCGTGGGTCTCGCGCCGTTCGACAGCGGCCGTGTGCTGTTCAAGGGTCGCACGCTGCAGTCGGGCGCTCAGTTCCGGGCGCAGTCGCAAGGAAAGATCCAGATGGTGTTCCAGGACCCGTATGCATCGCTGAATCCGCGCCACCGCATCGGCCCGGCCATTGCGGCCGGCCCCATCGCCCAGGGCGTGCCCAAGGCACAGGCCATGGCCCGTGCGATGGAGCTGCTGGAGCTGGTGGGCCTCAAGCCCGACGCGGCGGAGCGCTTTCCGCACGAGTTCTCCGGCGGCCAGCGCCAGCGCATCGGCATCGCGCGCGCCTTGGCCATGGAGCCGCAGCTGCTGGTGGCCGACGAGCCGGTCTCGGCGCTCGACGTGTCGGTGCAGGCGCAGGTGCTGAAGCTGTTCGCCGAGGTGCGCGAGCGCTTCCAGCTGGCCATGGTGTTCATCACGCACGACCTGCGGGTGGCCGGCGAGATGTGCGACCACATCGCCGTGATGCAGCGCGGCGAGATCGTCGAATACGGCGAGACCGCCAGGGTGCTGGCGAACCCGCAGCATGCGTACACGCGCACGCTGATCGAGGCGCAGCCGAGGCTCTCGGCAGCGGCCGCGGAACAGGCGGTGGCCGCATGACGCTCGACATCGCGCTGGTCTCGGACCAGATCGCCATGGGCTACCTGCAGCCCGCCTTCCGCGAACGCTTTCCGCAGGCGCGGCTGCACCGCATCGACACCGAGGTGCAGGAGCTGGACGCGCTCGGCGAGATCGAAGCCGTGGTCTGCTGGTCGCCGCCGCCGGGGCTGCTCGCGCGCATGCCGCGCCTGCGGCTGGTGCAGTCGGTGGGAGCGGGTACCGACCACATCACGCGCGACCCGGCGCTTCCCGATGTGCCGGTGCGCCGCATCGTCGACCCCGACATGGCCGACGGCATGAATGCCTACGTGGCTTGGGCCGTGGTACACGGCCAGCGCCACATGGGCTCCTATCTCGAGAGCCAGCGCCGCGCGGCTTGGGAGGAAGCGCCCATCGAGCCACCGGGCCGGCACCGCGTGGGCATCGCGGGCCTGGGCGTGCTTGGGCAGTCGGCCGCGCGCGCGCTGCATGCCATCGGCTACCGGGTGCGCGGCTGGAGCCGCAGCCCCAAGGGCGATCTGCCCGAGGGCATCGAGGCCTTCCACGGCGATGCGGCGCGCGCCGAGTTCCTGGCCGGCTGCGACACCCTGGTCTGTCTGCTGCCGCTGACCGACGACACGCGCGGCATCCTCGATGCGTCGCTGTTCGCGCAGCTGCCGCGCGGCGCGCGCCTCGTCAACGCCGGCCGTGGCGCCCACCTCGTGCAGGACGACCTGCTGGCCGCGCTGCAGAGCGGCCAGATCGCCTCGGCCGTGCTGGACGCCTTCGTCGAGGAGCCGCTGCCGGCGGCCCACCCCTTCTGGAGCCATCCGCGCATCATCGTCACGCCGCACATCGCGACGCGCACCCGGCCCGAGGCCATCGCGCGGCAGACCCACGACAACCTGGCGAGCCTGTAGCCGCCTTCTTTCAGCGCCCGACATTCAAAGAGGAACCCCATGGCAGAACCCCTCGGCACCGGCGACAAGGACGTCGCCACCCACCTGCATTCGTACACCAACCTGGCGGCGCTGCCGCAGACACCGCCGCTGGTCATCGTCGAAGGCGACGGCATCCACGTCGTCGACGAGCAGGGCAAGCGCTACCTGGAGGCCATGTCGGGTCTGTGGTGCGCATCGCTGGGCTTCTCCAACAAGCGCCTGGCCGCGGCAGGCGCGAAGGCACTGGACACCCTGCCCTACTACCACACCTTCAACCAGCGCACGAACGTGGCGGTGGCTGACCTGGCCGAGCGGCTGCTGGCGCTGGCGCCATCACCCATGGCACGCGTGTTCTTCGCCAACTCGGGCTCCGAGGCCAACGACAGCGCGGTGAAGATGGTCTGGTACTACCACAACGCCATCGGCCAGCCGCAACGCAAGAAGATCATCGCTCGGCGCAACGCGTACCACGGCGTGACCGTGGCCGCCGCCAGCATGGGCGGGCTCGACGGCAACCACCGCGACTTCGACCTGCCCATCGCCACTGCCCCTGCGCGCTTCCTGCACGTGGACTGTCCGCACCACTACCGCTATGCCGAACCCGGCGAGACGGAGCAAGACTTCTCCAGCCGCCTCGCGCAGCAGCTGGAGCAGACCATCCTGGCCGAGGGCCCGGAGACCGTGGCCGCCTTCATCGCCGAGCCGGTGATGGGCGCGGGTGGCGTGCTGGTGCCGCCGGCAGGCTACTTCGAGAAGGTGCAGGCCGTGCTGCGCAAGTACGGCGTGCTCATGATCGCCGACGAGGTCATCTGCGGCTTCGGCCGCACGGGCAACATGTTCGGCTCCACCACCTTCGGCATCCAGCCCGACATCCTGAGCTGCGCCAAGGCGCTGTCCTCGGGCTATGTGCCGATCTCGGCGGTCATGGTCAACGAGAAGGTGCACAGCGCCATCGCCGCCAACAGCGGCAAGCTCGGCAGCTTCGGACACGGCTACACCTACTCGGGCCATCCCGTCGCCTGCGCGGTGGCGTTGGAGACGCTGAAGGTCTACGAGGACGAGCGCATCCTCGACCATGTCCGCGAACTCGCCCCCGCGTTCCAGGCCGGGCTGCGCGCCTTCGCCGAGCGGCCCTGGGTGGGCAACGTGCGCGGCGTGGGCCTGATCGGCGCCATCGAGCTCATGGCCGACAAGGCCGCGCGCACGCCCTTCGCCGCCGACCGCAAGGCCGGATACCGCTTCGCGGCGCTGGCGCTGGAAGAAGGCCTGATCGTGCGCGCCATGGGCGACAGCATCGGCCTGTGCCCGCCGCTGATCATCACGCGAGCCGAGCTGGACGACCTGTTCGCGCGCCTGGCGCGCGCCATGGACCGCTTCGAGAAGGAGTACTGACATGCAAGCCTTCTTCAGCGACGACCAGTTGCTGCACGATCCACAGCAGTACATGCGCGTGGGCCGCATCTGCAAGCCCGCCGACCTGCCCACGCGCGCCGAGGCCTTGATGGCAACGCTGGCCGCACGGGGCATCGCGGTCAGTGCGCCGCCGGACGCCGGGCGCGCCGCGCTGGAGCAGGTGCACAGCACGGACTACCTCGACTACCTGGAGACCGCGTTCGAGCGCTGGCGGAAGGTCGAGAGCTTCGGGCTGGAGCCGGGCATCGAGGTGCTGCCCAACATGTCGCCGCACGGACCGCGCGTAGGGCCCTGCCCTTCGCCCTCGGTGCTGGCGCAGACGGGCTGGTACGTCGGCGACCTGTCATGCCCCATCGGCCCGAACACCTGGCGCTCCGTCCTGCGCTCGGCACATGCCGCGCTGGCGGCGGCCGAGGCGGTGCTCGACGGCGGCCCCATTGCCTACGCCCTGTGCCGCCCTTCGGGCCACCATGCGCAGCGTGCGCGCGCGGCAGGCTTCTGCTACGTGAACAACAGCGCCATCGCGGCCGCCACGCTGCGACGGCGCCATGCGCGCGTGGCCGTGCTCGACATCGACGCCCACCACGGTGACGGCACCCAGCAGATCTTCTACGAGCGCGGCGACGTGCTGACAATTTCCACGCACGCCGACCCGGCCGGCTACTACCCCTGGTACACGGGCTACGCGCGTGAGCGCGGCACCGGCGAAGGCGAAGGCTTCAACCTCAACCTGCCGCTCGCGCACGGCAGCGGCAACGCAGAGTTCGCGCAGGCGCTGGACCAGGCCACCGCCGCCATCGAACGCTTCCAGCCGCAGGCGCTGGTGCTGCCGCTGGGCTTCGACACCTACAAGGACGACCCGATCAGCGTGCTCAAGTTCGACATGGCGGCCTTCCGCCTCGCGGGCGAACGCGTGCGCGCGTTGGGCCTGCCAACGGTGGTGGTGCAGGAAGGCGGCTACATGGTCGGGGCCATCGGCGCCGCGCTCGATGCGTTTCTGGAGGGGCTGCGCGCGTGAGCGTTTCGACGCCGGGCGGCGACCTGCTTGCGTGGGCGATGCTGTCGCAGCGGGCGGCATGAGCACAGCCCCCGCCTCCGTTTCACTCGCGCGTGCCGACCAGGGCAGCAACAGCGCGGGCGCGGGCATCGCGCTCTTCCTCTGCGCGCTGGTGCTGTTCGCGGCGTACGACGCCTTCGCCAAGCAGATGGTGGCCACGCATGCGCCGGCCGTCGTCAACCTGGGCCGCTACAGCGCGATCGGCGCCATCGCGCTTGTGCTTCTGCTGCGCCACGGCGACCTGCGGCTGTGGCGCCAGCCGCACCAGAAGCTGCTGGCCGCGCGCAGCGTGGCACTGGCCATCGTGGCCGCCTGCTTCATGACGGCGCTCGTCACCATGCCGCTGGCGGAGGCCACGGCCATCTACTTCACCGCCCCGCTGATCATGGTCGCGCTGTCGCCATGGCTGCTCGGGGAACGCGTGGGCCGCGCGCAGTGGACTGCCGTGCTGCTGGGCTTCGTCGGCATGCTGTGCATCGTGCGGCCGGGCGGCAGCCTGCCGCTGGCGGGCACGCTGCTGATGGCGGTGTCGGCCGTCTGCTATGCGCTCTTCCAGGTGCTCACGCGGCGGCTCTCGGGGCTGGTGCCGGCGCCCGTGCAGTTCGCGCACATGGCGCTGGCCTGCCTGGTCGTCACGAACCTGCCGGTGCTGTTCATGCCGCACGTCACGCTGCCGCCCTGGCCCGAGATGGCGCTGCTGGTCGCTGGCGGTGCTGTCAGCGGTTGCGCGCAGCTGTTGCTGCTGGCCGCGTTCCGCCGCGTGGGCGCAGCCACGCTGGCACCGCTGAACTACGTGCAGCTGCTGCTGGCCGTACTCATCAGCACGCTGTGGTTCCAGCGCCCGCCCGATGCCGTCGCCCTGGCGGGCATGGCACTGATCGCCGTGGCAGGCGTGTACCTGGCGCGCGCGGGCGGCGGCAGCCCAAGGCGGCCGGCATGATACGCACAAGAGATTGAGACAAGGAACTCAGATGACCACCAGCCGGGCCGAAGCCGCCACCCCTCCCGCCTTCTCGTCGATCCAGGTGCCCGACCTGGTCGGCGTGGTGGAGGCGCAACTGCAGCAAGCCATCCTGTCGGGCCGCATCGCGCCCGGCGAGCGCATCGTCGAGGCCGAGCTGGCCCGGCAGATGGGCGTGAGCCGCG
Organism: Variovorax sp. V15; assembly: GCF_041154425.1. NCBI lineage: Bacteria > Pseudomonadati > Pseudomonadota > Betaproteobacteria > Burkholderiales > Comamonadaceae > Variovorax > Variovorax sp. V15. The sequence continues at coordinate 2,376,958 of NZ_AP028659.1, read as the reverse complement.
CGCCCGTGCGCGAAGCCGCACGCCGTCTCGAAAGCCTGGGGCTGCTGATCTCGCGTCCGCGCCATGGCTTCGCGGTGCGCACGGTTTCGCCCAAGCAGGTCAACGACCTGTACGAGGTGCGCATCCAGCTCGAACTGCTGGGCGCCTCCCTGGCCTGCACGCACGCCACCGATGCCGAGCTGGCCCAGCTCGACGCGCGCGTGGACGACATGGTGGCGCGCGCCGAGATCCTGTCGTCGCCCGAGCGGGTGGCGCTCGACCTGGACTTCCACTTCGCGATCAGCGCGCTGTCGGGCAACCACTACCTGCACCGGCTGTTCGACAACATGCAGACCGAGGTGCGCATGTTCCTCGCGCTCAGCGAGGACAGCTACGGCGACCTGAAGGCGCTGGCCGAGACGCACAGGCCGATCGCCAAGGCGATGATGGCGCGCGACGTCGGCGCCGTCGAGCACGCGCTGCGCTACCACCTCGAGACCGCCAAGGACCACGTGCGCGGCCTCTTCACCAAACCCTGAGATGAGCGCGCTGCCCCGCGTCGCCATGGTCAGCGGAGGCAACCGCGGCATCGGCCTTGCCATCGTGCGCGAACTGCTCGCGCACGGCTGGCGCGTGAGTGTGGGCACGCGCAGCGCCACCGATGCCTTCGACGGCCACGACCCGGCGCGGGTGCGCGCCTACCGCTTCGATGCCGAGGACGCGCGCAGCGAGACCGACTGGGTTGCCGCGACCGTGCGCGACTTCGGCGGCATCGACGCGCTGGTGCACAACGCCGGCATCCTCAGCACGCGCTCGGTCATCGATGCGGACGACGCGGAGGTCGACCGGCTGCTGGAAGTCAACGTCAAGTCGCCGCTGCGGCTCACGCGCAAGGCCTGGCCGCATCTGCTGGCGGCCGACGAAGGCAAGGTGCTGGTGATGGCCTCGCTCGCGGCCAAGCGCGTGCGCACGGCCGATGCCTCGCTCTACGCGCTGAGCAAGGCGGCGGTGCTGTCGCTGGCGCACGGCATCCGGCATTGCGGCGCCGAATCGCGCGTGCGCTGCACCGCGTTGTGCCCGGGCTTCGTCGCCACCGACATGGCGGCCGCCCTGCCGCCCGAGCAGCAGCGGCAGGCCACGCGGCCCGAGGACGTGGCCCGCATCGCACGGACGGTGCTCGAGCTGCCGGCCTCGGCCAGCGTCGCCGAGATTCCCATCAGCTGGACCGTCGAACCCCAATACTGAAAGCCCGACATGAAAGTCATCTACAGCGACCAGCACACCGGCCACGATCCGCAGCAGTTCATCGTGCGCGGGCGCATGAAGCGCAGCAACGAGCAGCCCGAACGGGGCACCCTGCTGCTGAACGCCGCGCGTGCGCAGGGCCACGACATCGTCGCGCCCGAGGACCACGGGCCCGGCCCGCGCGCGGCGATCCACACGCCGCAGTACCTGCGCTTCCTGGAGACCGCCTGGGAGCGCTGGCAGCAGCTCGAGGGCGCCTCCGAGGAGGTCATGCCCAACGTCCACCCGTTTCCGGGCCAGCCCTTCACCTACCCCGACAGCCTGGTCGGCCAGGCCGGCTACCACATGGGCGACATGGCCTGCTCCATCGGTCGCCACACCTGGCATGCCGCGACCTGGTCGGCGCACGTGGCCACGCATGCCGCGCAGCTCGTGCTGGACGGCGAGCGCGCGGCCTACGCGCTGTGCCGGCCGCCCGGCCACCATGCCTATGCCGACCGTGCCAACGGCTTCACCTACCTCAACAACGCGGCCATCGCGGCGCAGCACCTGCGCAGCAGGCACGACCGCGTGGCCATCCTCGACATCGACGTGCACCACGGCAACGGCACGCAGGGCATCTTCTGGCGCCGCAAGGACGTGCTGACCGTCTCTCTGCACGGCGACCCGCATTTCTGCACGCCCTTCTTCACCGGCCATGCGCACGAGACCGGCGAAGGCGAAGGCCTGGGCTACAACCTGAACCTGCCGCTGGCGCGCGGCACGCAGGACGAGGGCTTCCTGGCCGCGCTGGCGACCGCGCACGCGACCATCCGCGCCTTTGCCCCCGGCGCGCTGGTCGTGGCCATGGGCCTGGACGCACACGAGAACGATCCCTACCAGGCGCTGGCCGTGAGCACCGCGGGCTTCGCCCGCATCCTCGGCGAGATCGCGCGCCTGGGGCTGCCCACGGTGCTGGTGCAGGAAGGCGGCTACCTGTCGGAGGACCTGGGCCTCAACCTCGCCAGCGCGCTAGGCGGCTTCGAGAAGGCGGCCTGATGACGCACGACCTCGACGCCGCCATCCGCGCTGCCCTGCCCGAAGCGGCGGTGCTGACTGCGCCGCCCGCACCCGTTGAGACGGACTGGGCGGCGGACCTGCTGCGGCGCCTCTACGGAATGCAGGGCAGCCTCAAGCCGCTCACGGGCGAGCGCGATGCCAACTTCCTGCTGGAGCCGGAAGGCGGCGGCGCGCGCTGCATGCTCAAGCTCTCGCACCCCGACGAAGATCCGCTGGTCGCCGACTTCCAGACACAGGCGCTGCTGCACCTCGCGCGCACGGACCCCGGCCTGCCGGTGCAGCGCCTGCTGCCCGACCGTTCCGGCGCAGCCTCGGTGCAGATCGAAGACGCCGAGGGCCGCACGCGCGTGGCGCGCCTCTTCAGCTACCTCGAAGGCCTGCCCATGCCGCAGGCGCCACGCTCGGCGGCGCAGCGCAGCAGCGTGGCCCGCATGCTGGCGCGGCTGGACCTGGCGCTGGCCAGCTTCGAGCACCCTGCCGGCGCGCGCGAACTGCCCTGGGACATCCAGCGCGCCGACCGCGTGCGCGCACTGCTGGTGCACGTGGCCGACCCCGCCCGCCGCGCGCTGGCCGAGACCGCGCTCGACGGCTTCGTGCAGCGCACCAAGCCCACGTTGCCCGCGCTTCGCCGCCAGCCCATCCACAACGACTTCAACCTCTACAACCTGCTGGTCGATACGGACGAGCCGGCGCGCGTGGCGGGCATCCTCGACTTCGGCGACATGGTGCATGCGCCGCTCGTGGACGACCTGGCCGTCGCCACCTCGTACCACATCGACGAACAGGGCGACGCACTCGCCACGATCGCGCGCTTCGCGGCCGACTACCACGCCGTCTCGCCGCTGACCGATGGCGAGACCCACGCCCTGCTCGACCTCGTGCGCGCGCGGCTGGCGATGGTGGTCGCCATCAGCGGCTGGCGCGCGGCGCGCCAGCCCGACAACGCCCCTTACCTCATGCGCAACAACGCCGTCTCCTGGGCGCGGCTGCAGGCCTGCGCCGCGCTGACGCCCGAACAGGTGCAGGACGCCATCCGCACAGCCTACCGCGCCGCTGAAACCTCGTAACCCACGGAACCCATCCATGACTGAGAAACCCACCGCCGAGCTGCTGGAACGCCGCGCCCGCCTGCTCGGGCCGGCCTACAGGCTCTTCTACGACGAGCCCTTCCACCCCGTGCGCGGCGAAGGCGTCTGGCTCTACGACGCCGCCGGCACGCCCTGGCTCGACGCCTACAACAACGTGGTCCCGCTGGGCCATGCGCGGCCCGAGGTGGTCGAGGCCATCGCACGACAGGCATCGGTGCTCAACACCCACACGCGCTACCTGCACGAAGGCATCCTCGACTACGCCGAACGCCTGCTCGCCACCATGCCGCCCGAGCTCGGCCACGCCACCTTCACCTGTACCGGCAGCGAGGCCAACGACCTCGCCATGCGCATCGCCACGGCGCACACCGGCAACACCGGCCTGATCGTCACGCGCTTCGCGTACCACGGCGTGACCTCGGCCCTCGCCTGCGCCTCGCCCTCGCTGGGCCAGTACGTGCGCGTGGGCGAGCACGTGCGGCTGGTGGATGCGCCCGAGGGCGGAGATGCCACGACGGGCCAGCGCTTCGCCAACGGCGTGCGCGCGGCCGTGGGCGACCTCAAGGCGCACGGCATCGCGCCCGCCGCGCTGCTCGTGGACACGGTGTTCTCCAGCGACGGTGTGTTCACCGCCCCGACCGGCTTCCTGCGCGAAGCGGTGGAGGCGATCCACGCCGCGGGCGGCGTGTTCATCGCCGACGAGGTACAGCCCGGCTTCGGCCGCACCGGCGAGGCCTTCTGGGGCTTCATGCGCCACGGCGTGGTACCCGACATCGTGACCATGGGCAAGCCCATGGGCAACGGCCACCCCGTCGCCGGCCTGGCGGTGCGCCCCGAGGTCATGAAGGCCTTCGGCCAGGCCAGCCGTTACTTCAACACCTTCGGCGGCAACCCCGTCTCGATGGCCGCGGCCTCGGCCGTGCTCGACGTGATTCAGCGCAACGGCCTGCAGGACAACGCACTGCAGGTCGGCAACTACCTGCGCGAGCGCCTGGCCGCGCTCGGCCAGCGCCATGCACTCGTCGGCGAAGCGCGCGGCGCCGGGCTCTTCATCGGCCTGGAACTCGTGACCGACCGCGCCACGCGCGCGCCGGCCACCGCGCAGGCGGCCAAGGTGGTCAACGGGCTGCGGCAGCGGCAGGTGCTGCTGAGCGCGACCGGGCCGCAGGGCAACGTGCTGAAGATCAGGCCTCCCCTGGTGTTCACGCGCGAGCATGCCGACCTGCTGGTCGAGCGGCTGGACGAGGTGCTGGGCACGCTCAGTTAGCGCCCCCGAGGACGGCTATTTTTCCGTGGGCACGGCCACGGGCTCCGTCCCGGCCGGCAAAGACTCCACCCGCACCACCCGCTGCGGATACGGAATGTCGATCCCCGCCCCGCGCAGCCCGTCGAGGATCGCGATGTTGATCGCCGAGCGCAGGTTGTCCTTGCCCTTGTCGGGGTCGGCCACCCAGAAGTTGAGCGTGAACTCCAGCCCGTCGGGCGCGAAGTTCATGAGAAAGGCCACTGGTGCCGGGTCGGTCATCACGCGCGGCTGGGCCTTGGCGGCCTCGCAGAGGATGGACTGCACCTGCGCCACGTCGCTGTCGTAGCCGACCACGATGGTGGTCGTGATGTTGAACTTGCGGTCCGCCAGCGAGAGGTTCTCGACCCGGCTGGTGATCAGCGACTCGTTCGGCACGATGGCCTCGCGCCCGTTGCCCGCGCGGATCAGCGTGTAGCGGGTCTTGATGTCGGTGATGCGGCCCTCGAAGGTGTCGACCTTCACGTTGTCGCCGATGCGGATGGAGCGCTCCAGCAGGATCACGAAGCCGCTCACGTAGTTGGCCGCCAGCTTCTGCAGGCCGAAGCCCAGGCCCACGCCGAGCGCGCCGCCCAGCACCGAAAGCGCCGTGAGATCCACCCCCACCGCCGAGAGCGCGAACAGCAGGCCCACCAGCAGCAGGAAGGCGCGCACCGCGTTCGAGGCCACCTTGCGCATCGAAAGGTCGGAAACCGCCTCGCGCAGGATGCGCTTCTCGATGGTGCTGGAGATCCACAGCGAGATCATCAGCACCACGCCCGCCGACAGCACGCCCTGGAAGATGGTCTGAAGGCTCACCCGCGTCTTGCCAAAGGCGAGCGTGATGTCGTCGAGCTCGGCCAGCACCGGCGGCAGCAGCCCCACGATCCAGAGCACCGCCGCAATCCAGGCCAGCCAGGAGATGGTGCGCTCGATCAGCCTGACGAGGTTGGAGGCCGGAAACACCGCCCTGAGCACTCGCGCGAACAGCCGGATGACCGCCAGCGACAGGAACACCGGCACCGCGATGCGCAGCACCAGCACGGTCTGGAAGTCGAGCGCCGCTCGCCGGGCCAGGTCGGTGAACACCAGCGCCAGCAGCGGGAACAGCAGGCCGTCGAAGGTGCTCTCGCCGAACCAGATCGAGTCTTTCGGCTGGTCGCGGCCGAACCACTTGCAGATCGCCCAGGCCAGCGCCACGCAGGCCACCAGCGCGACCAGTTCGATGCCCAGGCCGCGCGCGTCGACCTGGTTCAGCCGTTGGAGGAAGTCGTTGAAATTCATCTATTGAGAGAAGAAACGGGCGCCGACAGCGCCCGCTGCGTCACAGCGCCGCCAGCACGCGGATGTGGGCTTCCACGCTGCGCGCCAGCGCGTCGAGGTTGTAGCCGCCTTCGAGCATCGAGACGATACGGCCCTTGGAATGGCGCCTGGCAACATCGTGTATGCGGCCCGTGATCCAGGCGAAGTCGTTCTCGTTGAGGCCCAGCTGGCCCAGGTCGTCCTCGCGGTGCGCATCGAAGCCGGCGCTGACGAAGATCATCTGCGGCTTGAACTCTTCCAGCCGCGGCATCCAGGTCGCCTCGATCATCTCGCGCACGTCCATGCCCCGGGTGTACGCCGGGATCGGCAGGTTGAGCATGTTCGGCGCCGGGTGGCTGGTGCCGCTGTAGGGGTAGAACGGATGCTGGAAGAAGCCGACCATCAGCACGCGCGGGTCGTTGGAAAGAATGTCCTCGGTGCCGTTGCCGTGGTGCACGTCGAAATCGACGATGGCCACGCGCTCGATGCCGTGCGCCTCGATGGCGTGCCGCGCGGCAATGGCGACGTTGTTGAAGAAGCAGAAGCCCATCGCCTGCTCCCGGCAGGCATGGTGGCCGGGCGGGCGCACCGAGCAGAAAGCGTTTTCCAGGTCGCCCGCGATCACGGCGTCGGTCGCGGCGATCGCGGCGCCGGCCGCACGGCGCGCGGCCAGCAGGGTGAAGCGGGTGAGCGTGGTGTCGGGGTCGACCTGCGCGTGGTCGGGGCCGCCGGCGGGCTCGTCGGCCACGAGGCGCTGGTGCAGGGCCTCCAGGAACTCGACGTGCTCCGCGCTGTGCGCCCGGGTGAGTTGCTCCAGCGTGGCCAGCGGCACCTCGCGGTGCTCCAGCGCGTCGCCCACGCCGGTGAGCAGGAGGCGGTCCTCGATGGCATCGAGCCGGCCGGGGCACTCGGGATGCCCTGCGCCCATGTCGTGCTTCCAGAAGTCCCGGTGTGTGAAGTAGCCTGTCTTGCCCATGTGTCTCTATCGCCACGTCTAGACCTCACGCAGCATGGGGCCGGCGGGTCTTACGGTATCGTTTGCATATGGATACAAATATGGACGTTGCCGCAAAGCTAGCCACTTTGTTAACTCAGCTTAACACGGTGATCGTGGGCAAAGAGGCCCAGGTTCGCGACTGCGTGGCCTGCCTGCTGGCGGGCGGCCACCTGCTGATCGAGGACGTGCCGGGCGTGGGCAAGACCACCCTCGCCCACGCGCTCTCGCACACCTTCGGGCTGCAGTTCTCCCGCGTGCAGTTCACCGCCGACCTGATGCCGGGCGACCTTTCGGGCGTGGCGATCTACGACCGGGGCCAGCAGGCCTTCACCTTCCACCCCGGGCCGATCTTCGCGCAGGTGCTGCTGGCTGACGAAATCAACCGCGCCAGCCCCAAGACCCAGAGCGCGCTGCTGGAGGCCATGGAAGAGAAACAGGTCACCGTCGAGGGCGAAACCCGCCCCCTGCCCTCGCCCTTCTTCGTGATCGCCACCCAGAACCCGCAGGACCAGCTCGGCACCTTCGCACTGCCCGAGTCGCAGCTCGACCGCTTCCTGATGCGCATCTCGCTCGGCTACCCCGACCGCGCCGCCGAGCGCCAGCTGCTCGCGGGCATCGACCGCCGCGAGATGCTGGCCACCCTGCCCGCGATGCTGACCGCCGGCGAGCTCACCGCGCTGCAGCAGCGCGTGCAGCAGGTGCACGCGGCCGACGCGCTGCTCAACTACGTGCAGGACCTGATCGCGGCCACCCGCTCGGGCCGATGGTTCCTGCAGGGCCTGTCGCCGCGTGCCGGCATCGCGGTGCTGCGCGCGGCCAAGGCGCAGGCGCTGCTGGCCAACCGCAACTACGTCGCGCCCGACGACGTGCAGGCCGTGCTGCCGCAGACCATCGCCCACCGCCTTACGCCCGTGGGCGACGCCGGACGGGGCGCCGTCGAACAGGTGCGCGCCATGATCGCCGCCGTGCCCTTGCCGTGAACCCTGCAGGCGCCCTTCGCGCGCGCATCGACGGCTGGTTCCTGTCGCGCCGCGCGCCCTCCGACACGCTGGAACTCACCCAGCGCAACGTCTACATCCTGCCCACGCGGGCCGGCTGGACGCTGGGGGCGACGCTGCTGGTGCTGCTGATCGCCTCGATCAACTACCAGCTCAACCTGGGCTACCTGCTGACCTTTCTTCTGGCCGGCAGCGTGGCCGTGGGCATGCACGTGTGCCACGGCACGCTGCGCGGGCTGGCGATGCACATGGTCCAGCCAGAGGCGCACTACGCAGGCGCCGCTGCCGTCTTCCGGGTGGTGCTCCACAACACAAGGCGGCGCGTGCGCTACGGCATCGGCATGGCGGTGCGCGGCAGCGGGCAATGGGCCTGGACCGACGTGCCGGCCGAAGGCACGTCCACCGTCGAGATCGCCTTCCAGCCCGAGCGGCGCGGACTGCACCCGGTGCCGCCGCTCACGGCCGAAACGCGCTTTCCGCTCGGCACCTTCCGTGTGTGGACGGTCTGGCGGCCGGCCGCGCAGATGCTGGTCTACCCCACGCCCGAGGCGCACCCGCCGCCGCTGCCTCCCGGCGAGCCCCTTTCTGGGCCGGCCGCGCTGACCGCCTCGATGCGCGCCCACAGCGCCGGCGAATACGACGGCGTGCGCGCCTACCGCCGCGGCGATCCGCTCAAGCTCGTGGTCTGGAAGAAGGCCGCGCGCGCGCAGGCGACCGGCTCCGAAGACCTGGTCAGCCGCGATACCCAGCAGGCCCAGCGCGAGGAGCTCTGGCTCGATGCGCAGGCCACCGGCCTCGCCGACACCGAAGGCCGACTCTCGCGCCTGTGCGCCTGGGTGCTGATGGCCGACCGCCTGGGCGTCGACTACGGCCTGCGGGTGGCCGGCCGGGTCGTGAAGCCCTCCCAGGGCGAGGCCCACCGCCGGGCCTGCCTCGAGGCCCTGGCCCTTTGCTGAACGGAAGCGCCGCATGAACAGAGTGATGCGCGAACTCGCCTCGCTGCCGCGCGACGCACGGGACACCCTTTTTCTTCTCTGCGTGATCGGCCTGATCCTGCTGCCGCAGATCGAGAACCTGCCGTGGTGGTGCTCGTCCCTCACCGCGATGGTGCTGCTGTGGCGCGCCTCGCTGGCCGTGCAGGCGCGTCCGCTTCCCGGCCGGTGGTGGCGCCTCGCCCTGCTGGCGCTGATATTGGGCGCCACCTACGCCACCCACCGCACGCTGCTGGGCCGCGACGCGGGCGTCACGCTGATCGTGAGCCTGCTCGCGCTCAAGACACTGGAGCTGCGCGCGCGGCGCGATGCCTTCGTCGTCTTCTTCCTGGGCTTCTTCGCGATGCTCACGAACTTCTTCTACTCGCAGTCGCTGCTGACGGCCTTCACCATGCTGCTGGCGCTGCTGGGCCTGCTGACCGCGCTGGTCAACGCGCACATGCCCGTGGGCCGGCCGCCGCTGATGCAGGCCGCGCGCACCGCCGGGTGGATGGCGCTGGCGGGCGCGCCGATCATGCTCGCGCTGTTCCTACTGTTCCCGCGCTTCGCGCCGCTGTGGGGCATGCCCAGCGACGCGATGATGGGGCGCAGCGGCCTGTCGAACACCATGCGCGTGGGCACCATCGCCGAACTGGCGCTCGACGACCGCATCGCAGCGCGCATCAAGTTCGAGGAAGGCCGCACGCCGCCGCAGAGCCAGATGTACTTCCGCGGCCCGGTGCTGGCGCAGTTCGACGGCCGCGAGTGGACCGCGCTGCCATCGTGGGCGCGCGGCTCGCAGTGGGCTTCCAACCTGCGCGTGAGCGGCTCGCCGGTTCGCTATGAAGTGACGCTCGAAGCCAGCAACCGCCCCTGGCTGCTGACGCTCGACGTCGCCCAGAGGCCGCCGGAGGTGCCCGGCTTCGAGGTCAGCGGCACGCCCGACCTGCAGTGGTTCGCCAGCCGCCCCATCAACGACCTCGTGCGCTACAGCGCCGAGAGCTACACGCAGTTCCAGAGCGGCCCGCTCAAGCGCACCGGCGGCCAGCTTCAGGCCTACCTCACGCTGCCGCCGGGCACCAACCCGCGCACCGCGGCACTGGCGGCCGAGATGCGTGCAGAGCCAGCGCTGGCCCAGGCCGACACGCAGGCCTTCGTGCAGGCCGCGCTGCGCCGGCTGCGCACCGGTGGCTACAGCTACACGCTGGAGCCGGGCATCTACGGCAACGACACGGCCGACGAGTTCTGGTTCGACCGCAAGGAAGGCTTCTGCGAGCACATCGCCTCGGCCTTCGTGGTGCTGATGCGCAACCTGGGCGTTCCGTCGCGCATCGTCACCGGCTACCAGGGCGGCGAGCTCAACAGCGTCGACAACTACTGGATCGTGCGCCAGAGCGATGCCCACGCCTGGGCCGAGGTCTGGCAGGAAGGCTCCGGCTGGATGCGCGTGGACCCGACGGGCTCCGTCGCGCCGGGGCGCATCGGCCAGTTCCAGCGGCTCACCCCGCAGCCGGGCCTGATCGCCGGCGCCATCGGCTCGATGAGCCCCACCCTCGCGCAGAACCTGCGCGCCGTGTGGGAGGCGGTGAACAACGGCTGGAACCAGTGGGTGCTCAACTACACGCAGAGCCGGCAGCTCAACCTGCTGAAGAACATCGGCTTCGATGCGCCGAGCATCGAGGACCTGGGCTACGTGCTGCTGTACCTGCTGGTGGCCGCGAGCCTGGCCGGTGCCGGCTGGACGCTGTGGGAGCGCAGCCGGCACGACCCGTGGCTGCGCCTGCTGGGCCAGGCCCGCGCGCGCCTGGCCAAGGCCGGGCTCAATCTGCCCGACACCGCGCCGCCCCGGCAGATGGCGCAGGCCGCCGACGCACGCTTCGGCCCCGCAGCGCAATCGGTGCGCGACTGGCTGCTCAAGCTCGAGGCGCAGCGCTATGCGCCGGGTACGCCCGATTCGCTTTCGACCCTGCGCGCGGAGTTCCGCCGCCTCGCCTGGCCCGGCCCCGGTCCTGCAAGGGGCTGAAACCACATGTGTCGCTGAAGAGGGCCCTAGCGGGCGGACGGCACAATCGGTCCATGCGATTACTTCTTACCAAGCCTTCGCGCACCGCCACGGCGGCTGCAGCCCTTCTTGCCGCCTGCAGCCTCGCATGGTCGACCGGGGCCCTGGCCCAGAAGTCCGTCAACGGCCGCAGCGGAGCCGCCAGCGCAGTGCGCGGCAGCACGCCCTACGCCACGCGCGACGATGCGATGCAGTTCGCCGACGAAGTCGCCCAGCGCCGCGGCCTCGACCGCGAATGGGTGCGCGCCACCATCGGCAGCGCGCGCTTCCTGCCCAACGTGCCGCGGCTGATGCTGCCGGGCCCCGTGGGCACGGTGAAGAACTGGCAGACCTACCGCGGCCGCTTCATCGACCCGGTTCGCATCGCCGCCGGGGTGCGCTTCTGGCGCGCCAATGCCGACACGCTGGCGCGCGCCGAGCAGGTGTACGGCGTGCCGCCGGAGATCGTCGTCGGCATCATCGGCGTGGAGACCATCTACGGCCGCAACATGGGCAACTTCCGAGTGATCGACGCGCTGGCCACGCTCTCCTTCGACTTTCCCGACGCCCACCCGCGCGCGGCCGACCGCCGCGCCTTCTTCCGCGGCGAGCTCGAAAGCTTCCTGAGCACCGAGAGCCGCACCGCCGAAGACCCGCTGGTGCCCGTGGGCAGCTATGCCGGCGCCATGGGCATGCCGCAGTTCATGCCCAGCAGCATCGCCAAGTACGCGGTCGACTTCGACGGCGACGGCCGCATCGACCTCGTCAACAACCCGGCCGACGTGATCGGCTCGGTCGCCAACTACTTCAAGGCCTTCGGCTGGCAGCCGGGCGTGCCCGCCATCTACCCCGTGCACTTCGAAGAGGCACGGCTGCAGAAGGCGCTGCTGCTGGCGCCAGACATCCTGCCGACCTTCAGCGCCGACAGCTTCGTGGCCGCGGGCGCGGTGCCCGAGGGCGATGGCATCAACCACAAGGGCCTGTTCGCGCTGGTCGAGCTGCAGAACGGCCTGGACATGCCGCCGACCTACGTGGCCGGCACGCGCAATTTCTACGTGATCACGCGCTACAACTGGAGCAGCTACTACGCCATGTCCGTGCTCGACCTGGGACAGGAAGTCAAGGCGGCGATGGAGCAGCAGCAACAGGCGGCCCGATGACGCCCGAGGCGCTGCTGGCGAACTGGAACGGCGCGTGGCAGGCGTTGGGCGTCGCCTCGCCCGACGACGCGCTGTGCGACGAACTCCAGCGCCGCTACGCCGAGCCGCAGCGCCACTACCACACCATGCAGCACCTGGGCGAATGCCTCGCGTGGTTCGAGCGCGAGAAGGCGCTGGCCGAGCACTCCGGCGAAGTCGCGCTGGCGCTGTGGTTCCACGACGCGATCTACGACGTGCATGCACATGACAACGAGGCGCGCAGCGCGGACTGGGCGCGGCAGGCCCTGCTCGAAGCCGGCGCCGCGGCGGATGCGGCCGAGCGCGTCCATGCGCTCGTGATGGCGACGCGCCACGACGCCGTGCCCCAGGGCCGCGACGCCGAACTGCTGATAGACATCGACCTGTCGATCCTCGGCGCCGAGCGCGCGCGATTCGACGAGTACGAGCGGCAGGTGCAGGCCGAATACGCCTTCGTTCCCGATGAAGTGCGGCTGCCGCGTCGCCGCGCGATCCTTCAGCGCTTCCTGGACCGCGACGCCATCTACGCCACGCCGCGCATGCACGAACAGCTGGAAGCACGTGCACGCGCCAATCTGCAGCGCTCCATCGCAGGCTGAGGCTTCAGGCCGGCACCAGCCGCCACCACTCCGAGCGCGCCGGTTCTCCGTTGCGCTCCTCTTCCACGATGCCGAACAGCAGCCCGTCGCGCGAGGCGCCCAGCTTCGCAAGCTGCAGCACGCGCTCCGGTTCGCGGCACAGCGCAAAGCTGGCGTCGCCCTGCCAATCGAGGCATCGGCCGACCTCCGCCAGCATCAACGCCGGCTGGCTCTGCATGAAGGTGAAAGGCATCGGCAACCCGGCATCGAGCTGCGTCAGCCCCGCGTGCGTGGCACCCCACGCGCCGCGCTGGCTGGAGACGCGGATGCGCGCGCCGGCCGGCAACGCCGCCTCGCCAGCGGCGTCGAGACAGCAGCGCGCGCCATAAATCGCCAGCTCGGTCCACAGGCCGACGCGACGCGGCTTGCGGCCGATGCGGCGTGCCAGATCCTCGCGCCAGTCGGCGGGCGGCGGATGCGCCACGAAGTGAGCAACGGTGCGCCACTCAGTCATGGCGCCGTGTCCTTCAACACCAGCGAGGCATGTCCGCCACCGAAGCCGGCGAAATTCAGCAGGATGTTGCGCAGCCTCTGCGGCAGCTGAGTACTGAGTTCGATGTCGAGCGAGGTATCGATCGGATAGCCGAGGATCGGCCACACCCCTCCTTCGATGCAGCCGACCAGCAAGGCCAGTTCCGCCGCCCCCGAGGCGCCCAGCGTATGCCCCAGCGCCGGCTTGAGCGACACCAGCGGCGGCAGCGGTCCGAACACCTGCTTCAGCGCCTCGGCCTCGATGGCATCGTTGACAGGGCTGCCGGCGGCCTGCACCTTGATGAGATCGATGTCGCCGGGATGCAATCCGCCCTGCTCCAGCGCGCCGCGGCACATCGCATGCACGGCACTGGCCTCGGTGCCCGAGGGATTGCGTCCGTCGACCACGTTGGCGCCTCCTGCAATCTGCCAGCGCGCCGGACGCGAGCCCAGCCGCAGCGCCGCCACCGCCTCGCCGAGCACCAGTCCGTCGCGCCCTTCGCCGAAGGGCCGGGCGCCAGCGGGCGACAGCAGCTGCATCGCGCCGAAGCCGGCCACCGTGAAGCGGTTGCCCATCTCGGCACCGATCACCAGCGCCTCGTCGGCTTCGCCGGCCCGGATCAGGTCGGCGGCAGCCAGCACCGCATTCAGCGCCGAGGTGCAGGCGGTGGACACGGTGAACACCGGCCCCTGCCAGCCGAGCGACTCGGCCACGACGTCGGCGAAGTCCTGCAGGTCGCCGCCGAGGCGCAGGTCCTGCTTCTCGTGTTCCATGAAGCCGATGTCGAGCGAGGAAGACGCCACGAAGAGCGGCGCGGTGCGATCGCCCCAGTCGCCGGTCTGCGCCACCACCTCGCGCACCGTGTCGCGCAGGCGCTGCGTCCAGTCGCCCGGCCTCGGAGCCAGCGCATGGACCGGCCAGCGAATGCCGTCGGCCACGGTCACTGGCCTCGTCGGCACTCCGCCGCGCTTGAGCGACGCAAGCGCCGAACGCATGTCGTCGCCCAGCGCACAGGCCAGCCCCATGCCGGCCAGATGGACACGGCTCATGCCTTGCCCGCTTGCGCGAGGTGCGCCGCGAGGTGGGCGATGGAACTCAGGGCCCGGCGCGTTTCCTTGCTGTCGGGCATGCGCACGCCGAAGCGCTGCTGGATCGTCATCGACACCTGCAGGGCGTCGAGCGAATCGAGGTCGAGCCGGGCCTCGGGGCCGAAGAGCGGCTCGTCGTCGCCCAGGCCGCCGGGCGGCTCGCCCTTCTCGACGGCTTCGAGCACCATGGCCTTGAGGCTGGCGATGAATTCGGGGGTGACGGTGATGCTCACGATGCGCGCCTGCGGAACAGAAAAACGGCCACGACGAACATCAGCGCCGCGAACGCGACCAGCCGGCCGATCTGCGGCAGGGCATCGGCCACGCCGCCGCCGCGCAGCAGCACGGTGAGCAAGGCCTCCAGCCCCCAGTTCATCGGAGAGATCTCGACCAGCCGCTGCATGAAGCCCGGCATGACGAACTTGGGCACCATGATGCCGCCCGCCGCCGCCATCAGCACGTTGACCATCGGCCCGATGGTCGCGGCCTGCGCATGACTGCGCACCAGGCAGGCCAGCGCGAGCGAGAGGCTCACGGCCGCCAGGCTCACCGCCGCCAGCGACAGCAGCAAGGCGCCCCAGTGGATGCCCGCGAGAGAGAGCGCATCGCCGCCGATCAGCGGCATGAACCAGATGCCGGCCGCCAGCATCAGCACCGCCTGCAGCGCGTTCACGCCCAGGTATGGCAGCGCCTTCGACGCCAGCAGCATGCCGCGCGAAACGCCCAGGCTCTGCAGACGGCCGAGCGCGCCCGAGCTGCGCTCCTGCACGAACAGGCTGGACAGCGATGCCACCACGAAGAACATGCCGAACACCAGCCAGGCCGGCACGTTCTGCTGCACCGAGGTCGGCCGCGGCCCGGCGGTGGAGAAACGCTCGGCATGCACCATCGCCTGGATGGATGCATCCGGCGCCGGGCCGGCCGTGCCCGGCACAGCCAGCGCGAGGCGCGCCTTGAGCTCGCCCGATGCGCCGATGAGCTCGGCGCGCAATGCGTTGAACAGGTTGGCGTCGATGCCCGGCTCGGTCAGCAGCCGGATGCGCGCCTCGGTCGAGAGCGCGGCCGACTCCAGCTCTTCGGAAAGGCCGGGCTCCATCACGATCACGTACTTCAGCGAGCCGTTGCGCAGCCGCTCCTGCCAGTCGGCGCCCAGCGGCTGTGGCGCGCCATGGCCGCGCTGCCAGAGCTGCTTGAGCCACTGCGCGGGCGTCGCGGTGTCGTGCATGTCGATCGCATAGCTCAGCTCGGCCAGCGGCGGGCGGTAGATGTCCTTCAGCGTGAGCGACATCAGCACGATGAAGACCATCGGCATCAGGAACAGCGCGGCCAGGCCGTGCATGTCGCGCGTGAGGGCGATCAATTCTTTCTTGATGAGCGCGAGCAGCATGGCTGGGGCCTGTTCAGTCGCGCAGCGAGCGGTGGGTGAGCGCCATGAAGAGCTGTTCCAGATCATGGCGGCCGAACTCGGCGTGGCGCACCGCGACGCCTTCGGCCTCCAGCGCGGCCAGCACCGGCGCCGGGCCGCTGCCGGGGTGCAGGTGGATGCGCCAGTGCACGCCCCCCTGCTCCACCGTGCCGAAGCGCGAGAGCATGCCGGCATCGAGCCCGTCGGCGGCCAGCGTGAGCAGCATCGCGCTCTTCGACAGCAGTTCTTCCAACGAACCTTCGCGCAGCACGTGGCCGCGGTCGAGGATCGCCACGCGGTCGGCGATCGCCTCGATCTCCTCCATGTAGTGCGAAGCGTAGATCACCGCCGCACCCTGCTGCGCAAGGCTCTTGATGGCGTCGAGGATGAAGGCGCGCGACTGCGGATCGACACCCACCGTCGGCTCGTCGAACAGCATCAGCTCGGGCTCGGGCAGCAGCGCAATGGCCAGGTTGAGCCGGCGCTTGAGGCCGCCCGAGAGCCGCTCGGCACGCACGGAGGCGAACTGCTCCAGTTGCGCGAACTGCGTGCAGGCCTCGATGCGCTGCCTCTTGCGCGCCGCCGAAAGGCCGCCGGCCGCGGCGAACACGGCAAGGTTCTCGGCCACGGTCAGCATCGGATAGAAGGCGTGCTCCTGCGGCGCGACCGCGATGCGCGTGGGCGCCTTCGCCCGCACTTCCTTCAGCGGCTGGCCGTCGATGCGGATCTCGCCCGACTGCACCGCCAGCGCGCCCGACAGGTGCGAGATCAGCGTGGTCTTGCCAGCGCCGTTCGGCCCCAAAAGGCCCAGCACGCTGCGCGCGGCACCGCCAGCGACACCCCGGCCAACGCGGGCGCGTCGGCGTGCGGGTAGCGGTAGGCGAGCTCGCGCAGCTCCAGCATCAGGCGACGGCGGCCTTCAGGTCGCGGAAGAAGCTTTCCTCCTGCTCGGCCTGCTCGCGCAGCTTAGCGGCCAGCGCGACAGGATCGACAGCCTCGCGCCCCTTCACCATGCGCGCCGCCTTCAGCGCGAAGGCGCGCCAGCCGTCGCCGATGGCGATGAGCCGCTCCGACATCTGCTGCAGCTGCGGCTTGTCGAGCAGCTGCGCGGCCTCCTGCAGGAAGCCCGCGTAGATGAAGCGGAAGCCCGCCCCGCCGGTGCCGATCTCTTCCTGCATGCGCACCACGTGGCCGATGAAGTCGACGCTTCGCGGATCGGCCGGCGACAGCTTCTGCATGCGCGCGGCCAGCGTGCGCATGCCGCGCACGCCGACGATGGGAATGGGCGCGAGCATGGTGCGCACCGTCTTGCGGATGGCCTTGACCACCGAGGCTGCGTCCACCGCCTTGCGCTCGATGGCCTGCGGGTAGTACATGAGGCCCTTGGGCGCCAGCACGCCCTTGGCGAAGCGGGCGCGCGCGAGGTCGCCGCTAGGGCAGCGCACGGGCTCCTCGAACACCGGGTCGCTGATGAGGTAGTCGTCGCCGTCCTTGCCGTACACCAGCAGGTTGTGCGCGTTGAAGTGGAAGCGCATGTTCGGCGGAAAGTACGGCAGCCAGTACACCGAGGTCTGCAGGCCCACCAGCTTGCCGTCGGCCAGCAGCGCGTCGAGCCGGCGCTGGCCGGCCTCGGCGCTGCCGAAGGTCTCGAAGCGGAAGCGCGCGGCCATCGGCGCCAGCAGGCCCTTGATGATCGCCTTGGGCGGCATGCGGTACGAGATGAGCGGCAGGCCCGACAGCTTGATGAAGGGCAGGTACGCGAACGAGAGCGCGGACGAAAGCCCCAGCGCCATGCTCTCGCTCATCGGCGCGCCGTGGTGGCGCATGAGGCTGGAGATGACGCCGCTTTCGCAATGCGCCGCCTGTTGGTGCTTGAAGTCCATCACGGTAGCTCCCGCAAGGTGGAAACGGGCAGGCCCAGCGCCTCGCCATAACGTGCGAGCTGTGCCGGCGAGAGCGCGGCGAAGTGCCGCGGCTGCAGGTGGCGGCGCACGCGCCACTGCCAGAAGCCGCTGGTCTGAGAGAGCAGTGCCACGTCCATGCGGCGCTCGTACATCCAATATTCGAGCGGCGACGCTAGGCCGGCCTTCACGCGCTCCTTCGCGACGCGGGCCTGCTCGACCAGCACGTCGACCGCGTGGCTGGTGACGATCTCCTCCGCCTCCCAGCCGCGCGAGGTGGTGGTGACCACGCGGCCCTGCGCATCGCGCGCGTACATCAGCTTCGAGTGGCCGTCGAGGGTCGCGTTGCCCTCCTGCGGTACTGCATCCAGATCCATCTCACTCTCCCGCGTCCGTCAACAGTGGTATTGGTCCAGGAACACCGCGGAACCGGCTTTGCCGGGCCGCTGGTGTTGCCCCCGGCGAGGGGGTGGGCGGCCACACGAAGTGGGCAAGCCTGGGGGAGTACCTCATGCCACCGCCTCCATGTGGATGAAGCCGCTGGAGAAACGGCCGCTCTCGGGCACGAACATCAGCAGCTTCTGGCCGGGCTTGATGCGGCCCGAGCGGAACAGCTCGTCGAGCATGATGTAAGGCGAGGCCGAGCCCGTGTTGCCCTTGGTCGCGAGGTTGCTGAACCAGCGCTCGCGCGGGATCGGGAAGCCCAGCTCTTCGAGGGCCCGGCTCACCGGCTCCACGAAATACTGCGACGAGAGGTGCGGCAGGAACCAGTCGACGTCCGCCGGCTTCAGTCCGCGCCGCTCGATGACTTCGGCCAGCGGCTCGGCCAGCGTGGCCCGCACGATGTTCTCGTTGAGCAGGCGCACGTCCTGCTTCACTGCAAAGGTGGATTCGCTGCGCCACTCTTCGGGCGACTTGCGCGCCCAGCCGTCGAGGCCGCCTTCGGCGTTCTTCTCGGCGCCTGCGTACATGCAGGCCGGCAGTTCGTGCGCGGCCGAGGAAAGGTCGATCCAGTCGATGCGCAGCGACAGCGGCCCGCGCGGCGCGTTCTCCAGCAGCACGGCGCCGGCGCCGTCGGAGAGCATCCAGCGCAGGAAGTCCTTCTCGAAGGCCAGTTCGGGCCGCGCCTCCAGCGCCTCGATCTTGTGCTCGAACTCGGCCTCGAAGCGCGAGCCGCGCATCACGGCCGAGGCCAGCTCGGAGCCGGTGGCCACCGCGCGCCGCGCATCGCCCGCGCGCACCGAGAGCCACGCGTGCTTCAGCGCGGCGGCGCCGGCCAGGCAGATGCCCGCGCAGGCCACCACTTCGAGCCGCGGCCAGCCGAGCTCGCCGTGCACCATCACCGCGTGGTTGGGCATGAGCTGGTCGGGCAGCGAGGTGCCGGTGACGAGGCAGTCGACGCGCCCCACGTCGCCGAGCGCGCGGATCGCGCGGGCGGTGAGCTGGGCGTTGGTCATCGCCAGCTCGCCGGTGGCGCGGTCGATGGCGTAGTGGCGCGACTGGATGCCGTTGCTGCGAAGGATCAGCCGCCGCGCGCGGGACGCCTTGCCGCCGATGCGACCGAGGACGTCTTCGATGTCTTCATTGCTGACCGGGGCAAAGGGCAGGAAAGCGGCAGTACGGGTCAGGAAGACATCAGTCGTCATAGAGAGGGGTGCGGTCCGTGGCTGAGCCCGACGGGCACTCGAATTTGGCCGTCATTCTAGTCAGCCACCCCCTGAACAGAGGCCGCAGGAGCGCCTGCAGACTCAGGCTCACGGGCACCACCGTAATGATCAGTACCAGCAGGAACAGCACGTACAACAGCAGCAGCGGCTTGCGCTGCCAGGCGCCGGGCCCGCCGGCGGCCATGATGAGCTTGCCCCAGAGATAGAAGCTGCGGGTGCCGGCCTTCTCGCTGATGAGCAGCCGGGCATTGGCCTGCACCGCGCCGAGACCGGAAAGCAGCGGCTGCGTGCCGCGCTCCAGGTCGTTGTGAAGCGCATCGCGCAGGGCCCGGCCGAAACGGGCCGTACCCGCGATCTGCTCGGTACTGAGGCCCGCATCGGGCATGCCCCAGAACCCGCGCTTGCGGCCCCAGATCAGCCAGGCGGGGGTGGTGAAGAAGGTGGCGAGCGTGGGGCCGGGGTCGGTGAGCACCACGTTGTCGATCAGCCGCGCGCCCACGTCGTCGAGCATGCCCTTGAGCTTTTCCTGCGCCAGCAGCCACATGTTGCGGCAGGCAATGACGGTGACCACCGGCTTGCCCTTAAGCAGCCGTGCCGCCACAGGATGCTTGAGGAAGGCCGCCACCGGCTGCGAAGGCGCCAGGAACCACACCTGGTAGGGCAGCACGACGAGGTCGAAGTCTTCGTCGCCCGTGAGCGAGAGCGGCGCCAGCGGCTGCGGCTTCATGTGAGCCGACTCGGGAAAGGCGTCGAAGAAGGTCAGGAAGGGCCAGGGAAAGGGATACGGCTTCAGCGGCCGCAGCACTTCCTCGTGCACCTGGATGGCCGGGTCCGCCTTCAGCGGCGCGACGATCCGGTCGGCCACCTCGTCGAGCTGGCCGGACTGCGAATAGCGCAG
Source organism: Variovorax sp. V15 (assembly GCF_041154425.1). Classification (NCBI taxonomy): domain Bacteria; kingdom Pseudomonadati; phylum Pseudomonadota; class Betaproteobacteria; order Burkholderiales; family Comamonadaceae; genus Variovorax; species Variovorax sp. V15. The sequence goes on along the minus strand of NZ_AP028659.1, from coordinate 2,356,749 downwards.
GACCAGGACGCGCTTGACGCTCGAAGGCGCGCTGGAAGGGCTTGAAAGACTGGAATTCACTGGCTCGGGCATTTCGGGGGCCGTCGAATGTAAGCGAACCGTCCTGCAAACGCATCTGCCAATGGTCATGGCGTCGCGGCAATCAGACGGTCGAGGCGGCCAAATTGCACCGGAAGGGCCGGCGATGCGGAAAACCGGGCAAAAAAAGGCCGTGCCTCGCGGCACGGCCCTGTCTGCCGGGTTGCTACCGGCTGTTGCTGCCGGACGAGGAAGTCGCCGGGCGCTCAGCGCACCTTGCCTTCCTTCCAGGCGGTCAGCAGCTTGTTGTAGTCGATGGTCTCGCCCTTCGGCTTCTCGTTGGTCAGCTTCTTCCACGGGGCGTGGTCGTCGCTCAGGTACTTGGCCGGGTCGCCCTTCGGGTTGAGCTTGGGCGCGCACTTGGCCATGCCTGCGCGTTCCAGGCGGGCCATCACGTTGTCCATCTCGTCGGCCAGGTTGTCCATGGCCTTCTGCGGGGTCTTCTCGCCCGTCACGGCCTCGGCCACGTTCTTCCACCACAGCTGGGCCAGCTTGGGGTAGTCGGGCACGTTGGTGCCGGTCGGGGTCCAGGCCACGCGCGCGGGGCTGCGGTAGAACTCGATCAGGCCGCCGTACTTGTTGGCGTTCTGGGTGAAGTAGTCAGAGCGGATGTCGCTGTCGCGGATGAAGGTCAGGCCGGTGATCGACTTCTTCAGCGAGGTGGTCTTGGCGGTGATGAACTGCGCGTAGAGCCATGCGGCGGCCGTCTTGTTGGCGTCGTGGCCCTTGAAGAAGGTCCACGAGCCCACGTCCTGGTAGCCGTTCTGCATGCCCTGCTTCCAGTACGGGCCGTTCGGGCCCGGGGCCATGCGCCACTTGGGCGAGCCGTCGTCGTTCACCACGGGCAGGCCCTTCTTGGTCATGTCGGCGGTGAAGGCCGTGTACCAGAAGATCTGCTGGGCGATCTGGCCCTGCGCGGGCACCGGGCCGGCTTCGCCGAAGGTCATGCCCATGGCTTCCTTGGGCGCGTACTTCTTCATCCAGTCGATGTACTTGGTCAGCGCGTACACGGCGGCCGGCGAGTTGGTCGCGCCGCCACGGGCCACCGAGGCACCGGTGGGCGTGCACTTGTCGGCGGCCACGCGGATGCCCCACTCGTCGATCGGCATGCCGTTGGGGATGCCCTTGTCGGCCGCGCCGGCCATCGACAGCCACGCGTCGGTGAAGCGCCAGCCCAGCGACGGGTCCTTCTTGCCGTAGTCCATGTGGCCGTAGATCGGCTTGCCGTCGATGGTCTTCACGTCGGTGCTGAAGAACTCGGCGATGTCCTCGTAGGCGCTCCAGTTCAGCGGCACGCCCAGGTCGTAGCCGTACTTGGCCTTGAACTTGTCCTGCAGGTCCTTGCGCGCGAACAGGTCGGCGCGGAACCAGTACAGGTTGGCGAACTGCTGGTCGGGCAGCTGGTAGAGCTGGCCGTCGGGCGCGGTGGTGAAGCTGGTGCCGATGAAGTCCTTCAGGTCGAGGCCGGGGTTGGTGAACTCCTTGCCAGCGCCGCCCATGTACTCGGTCAGCGACATGATCTTGCCGTAGCGATAGTGCGTGCCGATCAGGTCGGAGTCGGACACCCAGCCGTCGTAGATCGACTTGCCCGACTGCATCGAGGTCTGCAGCTTCTCGACGACGTCGCCTTCCTGGATCAGGTCGTGCTTGACCTTGATGCCGGTGATTTCCTCGAAGGCCTTGGCCAGCGTCTTCGATTCGTACTCGTGGGTGGTCAGGGTCTCGGAGACGACGGAGATCTCCTTCACGCCCTTGGCCTGCAGCTTCTTGGCTGCCTCGATGAACCACTTCATTTCCTCCATCTGCTTGTCCTTGGACAAGGTCGATGGCTGGAACTCGCTGTCGATCCACTTCTTGGCTTCGGCCTCGCCGGCCGTTGCCGCACCATGCGCGGCGAACATCGCCGCCGCAAGTGCCAATGCCGTGTAGCGCATCTTCATGGAACTGTCTCCTCGGTTGTTGCTTCCCCGGTGTTGTGTCCGATCACGGCTCCGGGGAGGCGGAGAGCCGGAACGCTTTTGGAAGAAGGAAAAAATGCGGTGCCCGCTCAGCCCTTGCGCATGACCAGCGCGAGCAGGCCCATCGACAGCACGAAGCTGATCCACACCGAGGGCTCGGCCTCGAGGCTGAACCACTCCTGGAACTTGCCCGCCAGGCCGACGAAGACCAGGTTGACGTAGGCCGCCGACAGCAGCCCGATGAAGAGCCTGTCGCCGCGCGTGGTGGCCATAGGCAGCCAGCCGCGCCGCAGCGTGGTGGGCGACTTCAATTCCAGATCGTCATGCCGACCAGCATGATCGCGATGCAGACGAAGAACACGGCCACCGGAGTGGTCCAGACCATCCAATCGAACATTTCCGTGCCTCCTCAAACACGACCCATCGCGAAACCCTTCGCGATGTAGTGACGCACGAACCAGATCACGATGGCGCCCGGCACGATGGTGAGCACGCCGGCCGCGGCCAGCGTCGCCCAGTCCATGCCCGACGCGCTCACGGTGCGCGTCATGGTCGCCACGATGGGTTTGGCGTTCACGCTGGTGAGCGTGCGCGCCAGCAGCAGCTCGACCCAGCTGAACATGAAGCAGAAGAACGCCGCCACGCCCACGCCAGCCTTGATGAGCGGCAGGAAGATCGTGAGGAAGAAGCGCGGGAACGAGTAGCCGTCGATGTACGCCGTCTCGTCGATCTCGCGCGGAATGCCGCTCATGAAGCCTTCGAGAATCCACACCGCCAGCGGCACGTTGAACAGCAGGTGCGCGAGCGCCACGCCCAGGTGCGTGTCCATCAGCCCGACCGTGCTGTAGAGCTGGAAGAACGGCAGCAGGAACACCGCGGGCGGCGTCATGCGGTTGGTCAGCAGCCAGAAGAACACGTGCTTGTCGCCCAGGAACGAATAGCGCGAGAAGGCATAGGCCGCCGGCAGCGCCACGGTGAGCGAGATCACCGTGTTGATCGCCACGTAGATCAGGCTGTTGATGTAGCCCGAATACCACGACTCGTCGGTGAAGATGCGCGCGTAGTTCGACCAGGTGAGCTGCTGCGGGAAGAACGAGAAGCTCGAAAGAATCTCCTCGTTCGTCTTGAAGCTCATGTTGATCATCCAGTAGATGGGCAACAGCGCGAACAGGATGTACAGCACCAGGAAGATGCTGCGCTTGTGAAATCTCTTCTCGTTCATTTCTCCACCTCCGCTTCCTGCGTGCCGACCCGCTGCATCCAGTTGTAGAGCACGAAGCAGAACAGCAGGATGATCAGGAAATAGATCAGCGAGAACGCCGCCGCCGGCCCCAGGTCGAACTGGCCCACGGCCTTCTGCGTGAGGTACTGGCTCAGGAAGGTGGTGGCGTTGCCCGGCCCGCCGCCCGTCAGCACGAAGGGCTCGGTGTAGATCATGAAGCTGTCCATGAAGCGCAGCAGCACCGCGATCATGAGCACGCCGCGCATCTTGGGCAGCTGGATGTAGCGGAACACAGCGAACTTGCTGGCGCCGTCGATGCGCGCGGCCTGGTAGTAGGCGTCGGGAATGGAGCGCAGGCCCGCATAGCAAAGCAGCGCCACCAGCGGCGTCCAGTGCCACACGTCCATCACCAGCACGGTGAGCCACGCGTCGGCGGCGCTGCCGGTGTAGTTGTAGTCGATGCCCAGCTTCTGCAGCGCGTGGCCCAGCAGGCCGATGTCGGCGCGGCCGTAGATCTGCCAGATGGTGCCCACCACGTTCCACGGGATCAGCAGCGACAGCGCCACCACCACCAGCACGGCGGACGACTTCCAGCCCTTGGCCGGCATCGACAGCGCCAGGCCGATGCCCAGCGGAATCTCCACCAGCAGCACCGACAGCGAGAAGCCCAGCTGGCGCCACAGCGCCTGGTGCAGCTCGTCGTCGCGCATCACCGCGGCGAACCATTCGGTGCCCACGAACACGCGGCGCTCAGGCGAGATGATGTCCTGCACCGAGTAGTTGACCACCGTCATGAGCGGCACGATGGCCGAGAAGGCCACGCAGACCAGCACCGGCAGCACCAGCCACCAGGCCTTCTGGTTGATCGGCTTGTTGGTGGCGTTCACAGCAATACCTCCGTGCTTCGCACTCCGGTGCGAGCTTGTTTGGGGCGGCCCGGCACTGCGCTCATGCGACCAGCTCCTCATCCTTGTAATAGCAGGTGTGGGTATCGAGCACCCTCACCCACACCGTGTCCCCCACCGTCGGCGAGCGGTCGTCCGAATGCAGGCGCACCTTCAGCAGGCTGCCTCCGGCCTCCACCGTCAGCATCACGTGCGTGCCCACGTCCTGCACCTGCTTCACAACCGCCGCCACGGCGCCGGCAGCGCCCGCGTTCGACAGGCGCAGGTACTCGGGGCGGATGCCGATCTTCAGCGGCCCCTGCGGCAGTTCGCGTGTGGGCACCAGCGGCGTTCCGGCCACTTCGATGGTGCCGTTGCCGCTTTGCGCCGACAGGAAGTTCATGCCCGGCGAGCCGATGAAATGCCCGACGAAGGTGTGGGCCGGCCGCTCGAAGAGCGCGTCGGCGCTGCCCACCTGCACGGCCTTGCCGCGGGTCATGACCACCACCTCCTCCGCGAAGGTGAGCGCCTCGACCTGGTCGTGCGTCACGTAGATCAGCGTGAGCTTCAGCTCGCGGTGGATCTGCTTGAGCTTGCGGCGAAGCTGCCACTTCAGGTGCGGATCGATCACGGTGAGCGGCTCGTCGAAGAGCACCGCCGACACGTCGCTGCGCACCAGGCCGCGGCCGAGCGAGATCTTCTGTTTGGCGTCGGCCGCAAGGCCGGCGGCGCGCTGGTTGAGCTGGCCGCTCATGTCGAGCATCTCGGCGATCTCGCCGACGCGCTTCTTGATCTGGTCGGCCGGCATCTTGCGGTTGCGCAAGGGGAACGCGAGGTTCTCGGCCACGGTCATGGTGTCGTAGATCACCGGGAACTGGAACACCTGCGCGATGTTGCGCTCCTGCGGCGTGGCGCGCGTCACGTCGCGGCCGTCGAAGGTCACGGTGCCCTGCGAAGGCACCAGCAGGCCCGAGATGATGTTGAGCATGGTCGTCTTGCCGCAGCCCGAGGGGCCGAGCAAGGCGTAGGCGCCACCGTCGCGGAAGCTCATCTTCAGCGGGAGCAGCGCGTAGTCGCTGTCCTGCGTGGGGTTGGGGCGGTAGGCGTGAGCCAGGTCGAGGTCGATGCGTGCCATGTCAGCTCTCCTCCACGCTTCCGCGTGATCCGCAATGCATGAAACAGTCGAGACCTTGTCGCGGAACACCGCGGAACCGGCTTTGCCGGGCCGCTGGTGTTGCCCCCTGGAAGGGGGTTGGCGAAGCGACACGAAGTGCGCGAAGACTGGGGGTCATCCTATTTCCTCGGCGCCAGTGCCAGCTTTTCGCCGGCATCGAACACATAGGCCTGTGACGCGCTGAAATACAGCGTGAGCGAGGCACCCAGCTCGAAGCGGTGCACGCCGGTGAGCTGCGCCACCAGTTCGCCGACCGCGGTTTCCACGTGCACGAAGGTGTCGGAGCCCGAGATCTCGGCCAGCTCCACCTTTCCCGGCAGGGCGATGTCGCCCTCCCCCGCGTCGACGTTCAGTGCGCTCGCACGCAGGCCCACGGTGACGGAGCCCGAAACGCTTTCAGGCAAGGGCAGCGCCAGTGCAGGGCCGCCGGCCAGCTGCACGCGGCCGGCCGCGGCCGTGGCGGACAGCAGGTTCATCGGCGGGTCGCTGAAGGCGCGCGCCACGCGCAGCGACTGCGGCGCATGGAACACCTCGGCCGTGGGGCCGTACTGCAGCAGCTCGCCGGCATCCATCACGGCGGTGTAGCCGCCCAGAAGCAGGGCTTCGCCGGGTTCGGTGGTCGCGTAGATCACGGTCGAGTCGCCGGTGGCGAAGAGCTGCGTGAGCTCCTCGCGCAGGCCTTCGCGCAGCTTGTAGTCGAGGTTGACCAGCGGCTCGTCGAGCAGCATCAGCGGCGCGTTCTTGGCGAGCGCGCGCGCCAGCGCCACGCGCTGCTGCTGGCCGCCCGAGAGTTCCTGTGGATAGCGGTCGAGGAACATGCCGATGTGCAGCTTGTCGGCCAGCGCCTTCACCCGCGCGTCGATGTTCGATTCGCCGCGCAGCTTGAGCGGCGAGGCGATGTTGTCCGCCACCTTGAGCGACGGGTAGTTGATGAACTGCTGGTAGACCATCGCGACGTTGCGCTCGCGCACCGGCATGCCGGTCACGTCCTTGCCGTCGACCAGCACCTTGCCGGTGGTGGGCGTGTCCAGCCCCGCCATCAGCCTCATCAGGCTGGTCTTGCCGGCCTGCGTGGCGCCCAGGAGCACGGTGACCGCGCCGCTCTTGGGCGCGATGCTCTGCTCGTAGAGCCATGTCTGCGCTCCCACCTTCTTGGTGACGCGCTCTAGTGTCAATTGCATTGGCGCTCTTCCTCTTCTCTTCCCTTGTGTCCGGCCTAGTTGCTGCCGGCGCGGGCTTGTTGCGGCTGTTGCCGCAGCCAGCGCGCGACCTGTTCGCGCTGCTCGGGCGTGTAGTGCAGCCCCAGCTTGGAGCGGCGCCAGAGCACGTCTTCGGCACTCACGGCCCATTCGTTGTCCTGCAGGAAGCGCAGCTCGCGCTCGTGCAGGCCGGGTGCGACTTCGCAGCCCAGGTCGGCCATGGCCTTGGCATCGCCCAGCAGATCGGCGATGCGCGCGCCGTAGGCACGCGCGAGGCGGCGGACCAGGTGGCTGCCGAGCCACGGATGACGGGCCTGCACGGCTTCGACGAAGCGCTCGAAGTCGTCATCGGGCCGCCTGGCGGCGCCGATCCAGGACGACAGGTCGCCGCCCGCGAGGAAGGCGCCGTCGGTCCAGGCCGGGCGCTGCTGGGCGGACTGGCCCAGCATCCGGCCGACCTCGTCGGCGGCGTCCTCGGCCAGCTTGCGGAAGGTGGTGATCTTGCCGCCCCACACCGACAGCAGCGGCGCGGCCGTGGTGTTCGACTCCAGCATGTAGTCGCGCGTGACGGCCGATGGGTCGCCCGAGTCGTCGTCCAGCAGCGGGCGCACGCCCGAGTAGGTCCACACCACGTCCGAAGGCGCGATGGGCTTCTCGAAGTAGCGGCTGGCCTGGGTGCAGAGGTATTCGACCTCCTCCTGCGCGATGCGCGCGGCGCCGGGGTCGTCGCCGGTGAGCTCGATGTCGGTGGTGCCGATCAGCGTGAACTCGTCCTGGTAGGGAATGGCGAAGATGATCCGCTTGTCGGGGTTCTGGAAGATGTAGGCGTGGTCGTGCTCGAAGAGGCGCGGCACCACGATGTGGCTGCCCTTCACGAGGCGCAGGCTCTTGGTGGCGAGCGCCTCGCCCTTGGCCGACTGGGCCACGCCGCGCAGGAAGGATTCGGCCCACGGCCCCGCGGCGTTGACCACCGCCCGGGCACGCAGCGTGCGCTTGGCTCCGTCGGTGCCCAGCAGGGTGGCGGTCCAGCCGCCGGCGTCGCGCTGGGCATTCACGCAGCGGGTGCGGGTCAGTATCTCGGCGCCACGCGCCTTGGCGTCGAGGGCGTTGAGCACCACGAGGCGCGCATCGTCGACCCAGCCGTCGGAATAGATGAAGCCGCGCTTGTACTGCGCCTTCAGCGGTTTGCCGGCCGCGTGCGCGCGGAGGTCGACGCTGCGCGAACCCGGCAGCACCTCGCGGCGGGCGAGGTGGTCGTACATGAACAGGCCGATGCGGATCATCCACGCCGGTCGCATCGACGGGTCGTGCGGCATCACGAAGCGCAGCGGCCACATGATGTGCGGCGCGCTCTTGAGCAGCACCTCGCGCTCCTGCAGCGCCTTGCGCACGAGGGAGAACTCGTAGTACTCGAGGTAGCGCAGGCCGCCGTGGATCAGCTTGGTGGAGGAAGACGAGGTGTGCGAGGCGAGATCGTCCTTTTCGCACAGCACCACGCGCCAGCCGCGGCCCGCGAGGTCGCGCGCGATGCCGCAGCCGTTGATGCCGCCGCCGACGATCAGCACGTCGCAGTCGGTGGCCGGCGCGGGCGAAGCGGAAGGAATAGCGCTCACAGAAGATGGGTCCGTTGAAGCGTGACTTTCGTCACTGACGGCGGCCATTGTATTTTCGAGTTTTTTCATTTGGATTCCTTTTGGCGCGATTTTCCTCCGAGTTTTCCCTTAGTTGGATTCGTTTTTGTTCGCTTTAAAGTGACGCGCCGGGTACTCTTGGCCTCAGTCTTCCCGCATTCCACGACGCCTCCGTGAACTCCAATCCCCGTCAGATCAACCTCCTGGACACCGTGCGCGCGCGCGGTTCCGTTACCGTCGAGCAACTGGCCGACATGCTCGGCGTGACCCTGCAGACCGTGCGGCGCGACGTGCAGCGGCTGGCCGACGAGGGGCTTCTCACCCGGTTCCACGGCGGCGTGCGCGTGCCCAGTTCGACCACGGAGAACATCGGCTACCAGCAGCGCGAAACGCTGCACGCCGAAGGCAAGGCGCGCATCGCCCGCCGCGTGGCGCAGCTGGTGCCCAACGACTGCTCGCTGATCCTGAACATCGGCACCACCACCGAGGCCATCGCCAAGGCGCTGCTGCGCCACACGGGCCTGCGCGTGATCACCAACAACCTGAACGTGGCCACCATCCTCAGCGGCAACGCCTCGTGCGAGGTGATCGTGGCGGGCGGCTCGGTGCGCCCGCGCGACCGCGCCATCGTGGGCGAGGCCACCATCGATTTCATCCGCCAGTTCAAGGTCGACATCGCGCTCATCGGCGTGTCGAGCATCGAGGCCGACGGCTCGCTGCGCGACTTCGACCTGCGAGAGGTGAAGGTGGCACAGACCATCATCGCGCAGGCGCGCGAGGTATGGCTGGCCGCCGACGCGAGCAAGTTCAACCGCCCCGCGATGATCCAGCTGGGCACGCTCTCGCAGATCGACCGCCTCTTCACCGACGCCGAGCCGCCCGCGCCCTTCAGCGACCTGCTGAACGCCGCCCAGGTGCGCCTGGAGATCGCGCGCGAGAACTGAAAAGAAGGAATACCGACCGAATGACCACCTACCTGCTCGCCCTGGACCAGGGCACTTCCAGCTCGCGCAGCATCGTTTTCGACCGCGAGGGCCACATCGTCGCCATCGCGCAAAAGGAGCTGACGCAGATCTACCCGCAGCCGGGCTGGGTCGAGCACGACCCGATGGAAATCTGGCGCAGCCAGCTCGCCACCGCGCGCGAAGTTCTCGTCAAGGCCAAGCTCAAGCCCACCGACATCCACGCCATCGGCATCACCAACCAGCGCGAGACCACCGTGCTGTGGAACCGCGCCACGGGCCAACCGGTGCACCACGCCATCGTCTGGCAGGACCGGCGCGCCGAACCGCTGTGCGCGCAGCTGCGCGACGAAGGCATGACCGACACCATCCGCGAGAAGACAGGCCTGGTGATCGACGCGTATTTCTCCGGTACCAAGCTGCGCTGGCTGCTCGACAACGTGCCCGGCGCGCGCGAGCAGGCCGCGCGCGGCGAGCTCGCCTTCGGCACCGTCGACAGCTGGCTCATGTGGCAGCTCACCGGTGGCAAGGTGCACGTGACCGACGTGAGCAACGCCTCGCGCACCATGCTCTTCAATGTGCACCGCAACGAATGGGACGCCGACCTGCTGAAGGAGCTCGACATTCCCGCCTCGCTGATGCCCAAGGTGCAGCCCTCCAGCTCGCACTTCGCGGACACCGACGCCGCGCTGCTGGGCCACACGCTGCCCATCGGCGGCGTGGCCGGCGACCAGCAGAGCGCCCTCTTCGGCCAGGCCTGCTTCGAGGCCGGCATGGCCAAGAACACCTATGGCACCGGCTGCTTCCTGCTGATGCACACCGGCGGCGAGTTCCAGCCTTCGCACAACGGGCTGCTCGTGACCAGCGCCGCGCAGACCGATGCGAAGCCGCAGTACGCCATGGAAGGCAGCGTGTTCGTCGGCGGCGCCGTTGTGCAGTGGCTGCGCGACGGCCTCAAGGCCATCAAGGGCAGCGCCGAGGTGCAGTCGCTCGCCGAGAGCGTGCCCGACGCGGGCGGCGTGATGATGGTGCCGGCCTTCACCGGCCTCGGCGCCCCCTACTGGGACGCCGACGCGCGCGGCACGATCACCGGCCTCACGCGCGGAACCACCCTGGCGCACATCGCGCGCGCCGCGCTGGAAAGCATCGCCTACCAGAGCGCAGCGCTGCTGCAGGCCATGAGCCGCGACGCGGTGGCCGCCGGCGGCAAGCCCGTTGCCGAGCTGCGCGTGGATGGCGGCGCCAGCGTGAACGACCTGCTGATGCAGTTCCAGGCCGACCTGCTGGGCATTCCGGTGGTGCGGCCCGAAGTCATCGAGACCACTGCGCTGGGCGCCGCCTACCTCGCGGGGCTTTCGACCGGCGTCTACACCGACGCGCGGCAGCTGTCGAAGCTGTGGAAGATCGAGCGGCGCTTCATGCCGACCATGGGCCGCGCCCAGGCCGAGGAATCGATGGCGCGCTGGGAGCGCGCCGTGCGGCAGGCCACGGCGACCTGATCCGCTGCCTGCGGCCTACCAGCCCCAGACGAGGCGCCGCTGCACCCAGCCGGTGGCGCCGCCTTCGTGCCGCACCTTGAGCCAGTCGCCGCGCCGCTCGATGGTGCGCAGCACGTCGCCATAGCCCGCCCTCTTCACCACCGGGCTGCGCACTCCGGGCGCGCGGCGCAGGTTGGCCGATTGGGCCTTCACCACATGGTGCGGCGTCTTGTTGGTCATCGGGCGGAAGACCCAGGCCTTGTCACCCTCGAAGTCACTCACCCTGAGCCAGTCGCCCTTCCTGCCGATCACGCGGAACGGATAGCCCCTGGTCACCGTCCAGTGCGACTCGTAGCGCTGGCCAGGGCCGGTGCGCATGTTCAGCGTCTTGACGGCGGCACTGACCATCTGGGTCTGCGCGGCGGTCGCGGAAGGCAGTGCCACCCACGAAAGAGCGAAAGCAAGCAGGAGCGCGGGGAGCCGGCTGAATCTGAGCATGGAGCGGAGGTTCCTTTCTGTATGCAGAACAGTGAAAAGCCCGTCTGGGCACCAGAGGCCCGATAAGTTCCGCGGGGATATCCCTGAGTGCACCTTCCGGCCAAAGGGCCTCGCCGGCATCGGGGCACTGGAGGCTGCCGCGCAATCCCAGGGGCAGAATGCGCCCGCCCTTCCCGACTCGCCTCGCCGCGCCGCCTGCTTGACCACCCTGCCCCAACAAGCTTCTCCGTCGCGCAACGCGCTGCTCGCCTGCGGCGTGGTCGGTGCGACATTGCTGGCCCTCATCGCACTCGGCCATGACGGCCGCCGCATCGCGCAGCTCGCTGTGCTCGCATTGCCGATGGTGCTGTGGCTCGCGTGGCCGCTGCGCAGTGCACGCATACGGCGCGTTCGCACGCTGCTGGTATGGCTCTGGGCGATGGGCTTCGCGCTCGACGGCGCAGTGCGCGCCTATCTGCTCGACACCTACCAGGCCGCGCCAGACGGCGCGATGGTGCTGGGCGCCGCGGCCAACACCAATGCACGCGAAGGCACCGAATACCTGTGGATGCACTGGCGCTCAGCCGCCGTGTGGGGCGCGGTGCTGGTCGTGGCGGGTGTGCTCGTGGGCATGTTCGCGCGGCGCGGCGCCGTCGCGAGCACGACTGTCTCAGCCCGGCCTTCGCGATGGATGGTGGCGCTGATCGCGCTGCTACTTTTGCTCTCGTGCGTGGCCTACGCCAGCAAGCCCTGGCGCAGGCTGCATCCCGCGATCTTCTGGACGCAGTGGATCGACTCCCTCCACGCGCTGCGCTCCGCCTGGGCCGACCAGCAGAAGCAGCGCGACCGCCTGATGGCACAGGCCAAGGCCATCGCGCCTGTCATGACGCAGTCCGGACCTTCCACCGTGGTGCTGGTCATCACCGACAGCATCAACCGCGACAACATGGCCCTCTACGGCTACGGCCGCCCGACCACGCCGCGCCTGCTCGCGCACAAGGCGCAGACCGGCGACCAGATGGCGGTGCTGAAGAACGCATGGTCGGTGGACGCCAGCACCCTGCCCGCGCTGCGTAACATGTTCCACTTCGGCCTGCCCGAAGCCGAGAACCCGCCCCACGTGCTGGCACTCGCTCGCGCCGCCGGCTACAAGGTCTGGTGGATCAGCAACCACGACGACCTCGCCATCGAACAGCAGCACGCACGCCTCGCAGACGTCGTCGACATGGTCAACCGCACGCCGGGCCGTGCCAGCGCATCGCTCGACGGCGAGATACTCGATTGCGTGCAGGAAGCACTGGCCGACACAAGCACAGACCGCAAACTCATCGTCGTCCACCTGATGGGCGCGCACCCGCACTACAGCCTGCGCTTTCCCGAGAACGCCAATCCTTTTGACGACAACGTCGACGCGGTGGAGAACGGTTTGGTCAAGGATGGGCGCTCGGCCTGGGTGCGGCGCTTTCGGCAGGAGTACGACGCAGCGCTGCTGTATCACGACTTCGTGGTGTCGGAGCTGCTGCAGCAGACGCGCGCCCCGGGCAAGCAGGGCGAATACCGCGCGTGGATGTATCTGTCGGACCACGGGCAGGAGGTGGGGCATGTGAGCGACCGTGCGGGACACAGTCCATCGACTGCTTCGGGCTACCGCATTCCGGCCGTCGTGTGGCGCAACCGGCAGCCGCTGCCGCAGGATGCGGCGCTGCAGCCGTTTCGCGCGGACTGGACGGGGTGGACCTTGATGGATCTGCTCAACATTTGGTGGAATGGGCAGCAGCCTGAGCGGATGTGCTGGCGGATTCCTATCGCTGGCAGGCGCCGGGGATTCCGGTGAAGGTCGAGTCGTTCTTGCGATAGTTGGCAAGCCCCACCATCCCCTGCCGCGTCAAAAGCTCGCGTTGAGATTGAAGCCCAGCGTGACCTTCGCGGTCCGATAGCCCTCCGGCTTGCTGATCGGCGCGCCGACGAAGAAGTCGTAGCTCAGTTTGCTCCACTGGCCTCGCACACCGACGACTGCGCCAGCCAAGCTGCGGCCGAGCAGATCGACCGTCGAGCGGCCGCCGACGTGGCCATAGTCGGCACCGACGTACAGCTCTGCCCCGCTTTGACCCACGGCCCATCCGATGTCGTTGCGGATGAGCCAGCCGCGCTCGCCCATCAAGCTCGTCTCTCCATCGAAACCACGCACCGTGTAGCGCCCGCCGATGGCGAAGCGGTCTTGCGGCGTCAGCGGCGTGCGATTCCACTGGGCGCGGATCAGGCCGGAGTAGCGCATCTTCTGCTCGCCGACTTTGAACGGAGCGTTGAGGCTGATGTCGGCGGTGTAGAGCTTCAGGCGCGAAGTGCCCTCGCCGAACTCCTCTTCCGGTGCAGCGCGCGATCCGAAGCCGCCGGTGCCGCGCTTGTAGGCCAGCGTGCCTTCGAGCGTCGCCTCGCCGATGTACTCCTTGTGATTGAGGCTGAGCTCCCAGCCGCCGACCACGCGGTGCTGCACCTCGACCTCGGTATCGTCCACGAAGTTGCGCGACTCGCGGCGCCAGCCCTTGATCGCAATGCTTGTCTTGCGGCTCTGGTCGCGGTAGACGAGACGCGAGAGCTTGACCTCGGCGTTGTTGGTCTTGCCGGCGTAGACGTAGTCTTGGTTCAGGCCGGCGACGCTCTGGTGGTACTGGCTGTTGGAGGCCGTGAGGCCCAGCAGCCAGTAGCCATACGGCAGCGAGTAATGAACGGTCTGGCCTTCGGTGCCCTTGGCTGGATCGCCGAAGACGTGGTTGTTGATGTTGTGGTTGGCGCTGACGTAGAACAGGTCGTTCAGGCCGAAGGGGTTGTCCAGGGACAGCGTGGCGCCGGCCTGGTAGCGGCCGGTGGCTTCGGTGCCGCTGTCGTCCAGGCTCAGGGTTACGCGCCACTTCTTGGATTGGACGTACTTGACGACGAGGTCGCTGTCGCCGGGCTTGGCGTCTGCGGCTGTGGAAGGCTCGATCTGGATGTCGGCTTCGGCTGTGGGGGTACGCTTGAGGTTCTCCAGGCCCTGCTCGATGTCGCGCAGGTTCAGGAGGTCGCCTGGACGAGCAGGAATGGCCGTGGCCAGCAAAGCAGAACTGCCGAGCAGCGTGGACGAAGAATCGGGCGTTGTCCGAATTGCGGCGATGCGGCCGGGGACCAGTGAGAGCGTCAGCGTACCGGTCGACAGATCCTGCGGTGCAGCGAGAACTCGGGTGGTGACGTAACCGCGGGCGATGACGGCTTGCTGCGCACGCGCAAGGACCACGTTAACGCCATCCGTGCCGAGGCAGCGACCGACAGGGGAATCATTGCCCTCGGGGCCGGACAGATCGGCGACAGCCCATTGGAAGGACTCGGACTGCTCGCCCGCCAACAGCACTAGATCGATACGAAAGCATGGCGACTCGGAATCAGGAATGCGCTGGGCCGGAACCGGCGGCGCAGCCTGTGGACGCTGGTCAACAGTGCGCTCGTTCTGCTCACGAAGGGCACGCTCTCGCTCTTGTTGACGTTGCAGTTCAACGAAGGGCTGCGGCGTTGATGGGGATTGCTGGGCAGCCGCAAGAAACGGCATTGCGACGGCCGACACCGCCAGTACATAGCTCTTCATCTCGACGGTGTTCAGCGCGAAGGTACAGGACAGCCTGCAACGTCCCGAACCTCAACGGGTTGGGGTGCATCGGGATTGGTCGCATCCATGACCGAGAGACGGCAAGACATCCTTTCTCCCCAAACGAACTCGACCGCATAGGCACGGTTCTCCGCAGGAGTGAAGCTCACGTCACCGGACCGCAACTGCCGGCGCGGAAGGCCACGTTCGCTCCGCCTGTACTCCAGTTGCCTATACCTCGGACTTGGATGGGCTGCCCTGGTGTCGCGTCATGCGCAAGGTAGGGGCTGGCACGCGTGCCAACACGCGTGGCACGTGCGATCCATGGATAAACGATGCCGCTGCCCGTGTAGGCAGCGGCGCCCAGATGTTGGAAGTCTTTGCACGGCGCCTCGGCGATGCTGACGGCGAACTGGGCATTGGACGTCGTGCCTGCAGCGCCGAAGGTGCGCATGACCAGTTTGGCGGTGCCTGGCTCGATCTCCTTCAATTCGTTGTAGCCGGTGTTGGCACGCAAGTCCGCCGCTGCAGCTTCGGGGTTGATCTGCGAGTATGTGCAACCGGTCATTGCGATCGTGGCAGAACCTAGCGCCCCTACGAAATAACAAGCCCGCTTTGTCGATTTCTTCATGTACTCCCTCTAATGGCAACCGCTCTCGCGCGGGCGCATTCCTTGACTCGCGACAGACGCACATAAACTTAATTAGTCTTCTGAGAACCACGCACCCAGAGTGATATCGATCTGCGATTTTGCCTTAAATGCCTCAAAATCTATAGGCAATACCGTACGCGCCAATTCATCCAAGTCCTGGCTTTGACGAGCAATCTCGGTTGAAACAAATAAACTCGAATCAACCGCCTCATCACTGACACTTCCAACCGGAATTCGCAACACCGAATAAGCAAGCGAATCCAAGATATTCATAGAGAATTCAGCAACCACCTTGCAAGACAAAGGATAGTTAATCAAATTTATTTCAGTGATAGCGTTCAATGCATAAATAAAGTTGGCTGCCGCATCCTCCGCATCAAATGTTGCCTCGATAAGAGGAACTGGCTCAAGCGGCACGTTTTGCAGCCAAAGAGCATCCAAGTATTTACGCGCGCGATCAGAATCTTCAGGACGCACCACTGTCGTCGATTTGTCATAAGCAAATTTTTGTCGCTCGGCACATAACAGGCAAAACACTCGCGCCTGTTCAAATGAAAGCTTGGATGCTCTCTCCTGTACACGCAGCAGGTGCTTCAACATTTCTCTCACTTACCACCTCGCATTTGCTCTATTGCAGCCGGGATAACAGGAAGCGTAATCACGGGATTAATGGACACGCCAATTGTAGTCCCTGCGCCTGGTAGTTTTGTCGTCAAGTCCAAAGGTCTCCCAATCACGCCTCCATTGGCGGCCGCGGTGCCAGTAAGATTGATCACGTTTGCCAGCGCCTGTCGAGCAGCGCAGCTATCGCAGGCAAAATGACTGGTAACTTGGATCGCGCCTGAAGGGTTATCAGCTGCATTTATGCCGCGGGCCTCAGAATGATGCCCCGCCTCCCCATCAGCATTTGCAGATTTTCCTCCAGCAACAAATTTGACATTGCCTTCCCCAAAAATCTGATTTGCCAGCTCCCGCTGCGCTGGCGTGGGCATACCCCCGACACGACTTAAAATCAAAGTTCCATCTGTCTCCATCGTCAAGGTTGATGGATTTTGGCGACGCGCGATGCCTTCTGGCAATGCCCCTTGAATTTGGTCAATTGCTGCCTGCCGCTCCGCCGTTGTCCACTCCGAAAATGGGCGCTGGTTTGTAGGCGTTGAGTCTTTTTCATAGCGACCATTGATCAGCAAACTCATTGTGATTTGCTGTCCTTGACGTGAATCCGCCGCAGTTTTGAAATTCTCAGGAACTGCACCCGATTGCTTCGCCCATGCGGCAGCTGTTCGTGTTGCGGCATCAGCGACCGCTCTGTCAGCGGCACTTGCCTGTGGCATAGCAGCAAGCAGGTCGGAGTACATCATCAATTGGCCGAGCACGCTGACTTGCTCAGTCTTTGACAGATTGGAAAAGGTCGGACTACTTGTCGCATTGGCGAATGCATATGTCAATGCATTCAGATTCGGGCTTGTGCCTTGCATCTTTCCAGCATTGCCATAAAGATTTGCCAATTGCCCCAAGTATTGAGAATTTATCGCTGGATCGTAATATTCCGCAGTCCCCGAGTAATCCATTCGTGGGCCGCCGGAATTCTGGATTCCCGCAAGAATATTTCTTGCACCAGGGTCCTCCGAATAGCGATCGGCAAAGGTCGAGTCATTTAGGCGCAACGCCTCCTGAGTCAGCCTGGACTCCCATTGCTCAGCGGTCAGCCCCTCAGTGCCTGCAAGTGATCGAGCACGACTTCGAATCGCATCTCCCTGTGTCGGGTGCAGCTGTCGATTATTGATATCGATGCTGTAGGCACTCGCTGCGCCTGGTGCTCCACCGACCAAGCCTCCAATCGCTGCAGCGGTCGCTGCCCCAACAGCCTGCGCCACCGGCGCTGGAAGATCCAGGTCGGCAATAGCTTGCCCCACCCTCGGCATCAGGGTTGCGCTGGCACCAGCCCCCAACGCCCCCGCAACGCCACCGCCCAAGGCACCTGCCGCCGTATGTGCAGCCACTCGGTATTCCCCACCTTCGTCCCACTTCGCGGCCTCGGCCTTATCTCCACGCGCCAAGGCAGCATCTCGCTGCTTGTCCGAATAGGTTCCGATCTCGCGCGCCGCGTTCTGATTGAACTGCTGGGTGATCTGAGCCTGTGCCTGGACGTTCTTGACGATGGCCTGGGTATTCCAATCCTTTATCAGTGTGCCAGCGCTGGTGTTGTCCCCCGTTCGCACACTCTGATCGCCCGCAATGCCCGAGATGCCAGATTTCGTGACGCTGGCCTGGTTGTTGCCGCTGTAACTGCCCACGCCCGCAGCCCCGCTGGGGCGATTGCTCGGCCCAGTCCACGATGCCGTCATGTCCCTGGCAGGCGCCGTCTCCGTGGCGGCGGTCGGCGCCGTGGTGTAACCCACACTCAGTCCTCCACTGACCGAGTAGCTGCCGCCGCTTGACTGGCTCACGTTCTGCAAGTCAGTCATGGTGAGCGCACCACCCGTGCTGAAGTTGTTCTTCTTGCCGTCGATGGCTGCCTGCGTGCTCTCAATCACCGCACCCTTCAGGTCGGTGTTGCCCGCGACCTTCACATCAAAGCCGCCATCCCCGGCTTTGATACCGGATTGCACGCCCGGGCTGACGAAAATCCCGTCCGCCTTCGCGCCTGCCGCGCTGCCGCTGACGGTAGCCACCGCGCCATAACAGATCGGCGGAATGCACAAACTCACTCCAAAGCCGCCGCTGGATTGCCGGCTTTGGCCCACGCTCACATCCTGCAAGGTGGTGATCTTCAGGTCACCTCCGACATCCGCCGTCACGCGGTTGCCTTCGATCGTCGCCCCGTCGAGCGTGAGGTTGCGACCTGTGGAGACGTTCACCGCCTTGCCACCGGAAACCTGGGTGGAGTTGTACGTGGTGTCGTTCTGATTGTTGCTGCCCTTGCCGCTCTGCACGCCCAACTGGATGCTGAAGCCGTTTTGAGCACCTGCACCGAAAGTCACGCCCACATTGGCGCCACGGCTGGAGTTCTGGCCTACCGTCACGCTCGTGTTCTTGCTGGCCTCCAAGGTAATGTCATTGTCCGCCACCATGTTGACGGTATTGCCAGCAGCGATGGTGGAGCCCACGGCGCGAATATTCGAATCCTTGTCGCCGCCCGTGGCCACGATGTTGACGTTGTTCGCACCTACAACGCTGGAACCTACCGCCTCACTGGTGTTGGTGAAGCTTGTGCTCTGGCTGCTGTTGCGACTCACGTTGACGCTGACGCCATAGCTCAGCGGACCTGTCCCGCCAATTGCTTGCACGGCGTCATAGGCCTGCTTGCCGCTCATAGCCAGATTGATGGCACCAAGGGCCTGCATGCGGCCGTCGCCGCCGATGTCGCCCATGGCCTTGATCGTGCTGGATCCCCCCTTGAGAGTGTCGGTGCCCACTCCCATGAAGTTCGCGCTGCCGCCTACGATGGTGCTGGAACTCTTGTCGAGAGTGATCGACTGCGTGGTGTTGTACGCCTCGTTGATCACGACGTTCTTGGCTAGGATGTTGACATCGCCCCCCACCAGCGGGCCGGCCTGCCCTGCAGCCAAGACGCTGCTGGCCGTCTGGCGGTACTCATTGCCAGCCACCAGAGTCACATTGCCTTGGAGGCTGGCGACTTGGCTGGCCTGCTGTGTCGTACTGATTTCGGCATTGGCCTGCGAGCCCTTGACGTTGCCGATCGCAGGGTTGTACCACTGGCCGATCATCCCTGACTTGCTGTTGGCGTCGTAACTGCTCGAAATCCGCTGGTTCTGAGCGCTCTCCACGGTCAGGTTCCGTCCAGCCACCATCGTGATGTCTTTGTCCACCACGACGGTCGCCGCCTGCAGCGTCGTGTCTCGTCCGCTCACCGTTTGCAGGCTTCCAGCCGAAATGGTGGTGCCTATGGCTTGGGTTGAGATACTTGCATCGGCATGATTGGAAGATTTCTTGTTGCCCGCGATCGCGACTGCCGTGACGTCGCCCATGAACGTTGCGGCGGCTAGGCCCATGCCAAATGCAGTGCCGCTGGTCTTGCTTTGCGCTGCATGCAATTCCAGGTCGGTCTGATTGGCAGTCGTGAGGTTGATATCACGGCCTGCAGACAGGCTCATCGCATCGTCCGCATGGAGTTGTGCCGCCTGCAGCTTGATGTCGTTGCCGGCCACCAGCGTGACACTGCTGCCGCTCAGGCTGCTGGAAAGCACCTCGGCGGTGGCACTAGTGTCCATGGTGCTAGAACTGCTCTTCTTGAAGAGGCTCTTGGAGGACTTCTGAGTGGCCGATGCGGTATTTGTCGTTGCTTGCCCCGAAGTGACGTTGATATCGTTGGTGGCGGTGACAACCAATCCACCATTCACACTTTGCACAGCACCCGCTCGCACGTTGACATCGTTGCCAGCGGCCAAGCGCACGTTATCCTGCCCCTGTATGACGGAACCTACTTCGCGACTTTCCGAAGAAATCCCCGCTGCACCTGGTGCGCTGAATACAAGCGTATGGCCTTCGGTGACGGTGCCGAGATTGATATCGTGTCCGGCACCAACGCCCAATGAGCCGGCACTGATCATGGCGGCCCCCACCAGATTTACATCATGGCCTGCGGACGCGAGCAAGATGCCCCCCGGATTGGTGACATAGACTCCTGCTACACGATCGATGGCTGTGCTTGCGCCAAGGGATCGCGTCGTGGTCTGCACGTTGATATCTCCGCCTGCTGTCAGTACAGCAGTTTCTCTGGCGGTGATCGCAGAACCGATATTGTTGATGTTGGTGCGCGCGTCGATATCCACGCTGCCTCCCGCAATTCGGCCCCCATCAAGGTTGTTGACGTTATCGGCAGTGATCGACACCAGTGAGCGGCCGGCGATGGTGCCTTTATTCGTTACATCGCCCGAACTCTTGATTTTTACTGAGTCCGCGCTTAACAGCGCCCCCGATCCGTCAATGTCGCCTGGCTGCACCCGCACATAGACCTGCGGCACAAGCACCCTCTGCGCGGAGCCATCGGGTAAGGTGACGGTTTGCTCGACCAACCAGACGATGTCGCTCGTGAGCTGGGCCATCTGAGCGGCAGTCAACGCCACGCCCGGACGAAGCCCGTACTGTTTCGCAAAGGTCACGCCGGCATTCATCAACGCCGCATACTGGTCCTCGTCGTTGTTAAAGCCGCCCAAATATCGATACCCAGTCAGGCGAGCAACCTGCTCGCGGATAAGTTGTTGCTCGTAGAAGCCATCGCCCAGACGCTTTAGGATGTTGTTCGGGTCGAGTCCAAAACTGTTGAGCAGATAGTCGCTGCTGAGCCAATTGCGGTAGTTCGCAAACCTTGGGTCCGTCTCGATCAAGTAGTTGCCGCCCGCCTGCGTACGAAACAGGCTAGCCTGAGGCACGTTCAGATTTGGTGTACTGGTGCGCACCACCGCAGGTACAGTTTGGGTGCTGCCGGTACTGGCTCCTCCGGATGCGCTAGCCCCAGAGCCACCCGCACTTACTACCGTCCCCACATCGGCGGCCACCTCCACGATGACTCCCGCGCCAGGACCGCCGCTTGCACCAGTGGCCCCGCCACCGGTCGCACCACCGGACCCTTTGGCGGCGCTGCCAGCGTTGTA
This sequence comes from Variovorax sp. V15, assembly GCF_041154425.1. Lineage (NCBI taxonomy): Bacteria > Pseudomonadati > Pseudomonadota > Betaproteobacteria > Burkholderiales > Comamonadaceae > Variovorax > Variovorax sp. V15. The sequence continues at coordinate 2,335,800 of NZ_AP028659.1, read as the reverse complement.
GCCCGTGGTCGCGTTGAGGTTCTGCTGGTACTTGTAGGCACCCAATGCGATGCTTTGCGGCGCGGCCACGATGGGGATGTTGACGGCCTGGACCTGGCCCTGGTTATTGACCACGCTCGCCAGACCCGACACATTGACCGAGCCGTTCAGTTGGCTGGACTGGTAGTCGCTGGCGGTGATTGTCCCGCCCGCAAGCACTTGGCTGTCCTGGTTGTACAGGCGACCATTGATCGTCATGTTGCCGCCTGCGATCAGATGCGCGGGATCGGCGTTGACGGCCGTGTCAGTGACAGTGGTGATGTTGTTGGTCCAGACGCCATAGCCCCCCATGCCTACCAACTCGCCCGTGTCCTTTCGGTAGACGAACCCGTTGGCAGGATCGAGGTTGACCTCGTCCATCGTGTACTGCGTAGTCCGCCCCACACCACTGCCCATCGGCGTGACGGGTGCTATACCGACCGCGACGCTCGAGACCGAAGTGGGCGTGCCCAACTGGATGTGCACGTCGCGGTTGTTGACGGCAGCCATCGAGATGGACATGTTGCCCAGCGACTGGATGTCCGCGCTCAGGTTGTCGAGCGTGCCGCCCTGGCCGGCGGCTTTACGGCTCGCATCAAGCGTCCCACCGATGGCCATGTTGTTGCTGCTGAAGATCAACGCATGTTCACGGTTCGTGAGAGTACCCGCACCGATATTCAGGTCACCGCGCGAAGCAATAGTCGCGGCCGTTGTCGTGCCACCAATGCTCTCGGCTTCGTTCACCAGCGTTCCGACACCGATCGAGATGGCATTGCCGTAGATGCGCCCTGTTCCGATGTTGTTCAGGGTTCCCGCGTTGACCTGCGTGTTGCCTTGGCTGTCAATCAGTCCTCTGTTGTTGAGAGTACCCGCATTGATGATGGTGTTCGTGCCCGACATCTCGCCTGTCACTGCGTTGTCGACGACATTGCCGTTGACTGTCAGGGTGCTACCCGCGAGCAGCTTCGCGTTGTTTGCCAGATTGCCGGTGGTGCCATAGGTGAGATTGCCGCTCACGCTGATATCGCGGTTGTTGACGATGTCTTGCGTCAGCGCCACGGACATGTCTTTGCCCGTCGTGAAGGTGCCGTCATTGCTGAATTTGGCGGCGTCGATCTGGAGACTGGTCGTGGCCGTCAAGGTTCCGCTGGTGTTCACCAGATTGAGCGTCTCGGCGCTCGGATTCCCTGCGTTCGGATCAACGATCTTGACGGTATCGCCCGCCGACAGAAGGCCACCCGTGGAGTTGTCGACGGTCCCACTGCTGGTCACCGTGAGATTCTGCGCAGCGCGAACGGCGCCGGTCTTGTTCCCGAGTCCCCCGGCGTTGATTGCGACGTTCGTTCCCTCGATGCCTTGATTCGTTCCGCTGGTGTTGGCGTTGTCGACACTCGCTGCATTCAGCATAGTGGTATCGCTGGAGCGCAGCAGGCCGCCAACGTTCTTGAGTGCACCAGCATTGACCGTTAGGCCCCCGACCGCCTGTGTCTCACCACCGCTGTTCTCGAAGCTCGCACCGTTGGTGTTGATCGTGACCGCAGCCTGTCCGATGAGTTTTCCGCCGACGGTGTTGGAAAAGCCCCGCGAACCTTGTGTTGTGGCAGTAAGAGCTCCCTTGGCCCCGATGAAGCCCGAGTTGTTGTTCACGGAACCTGCGCTGAGCGTCAGAGTGTCAGCGCTCGTGATACCGCCCTGGCCATTCGTGTGGCCAGCTGCGTTGGTGTTGGTGAGCGCCTGGCCGTTGGTGTCGATGGTCATCGCCCCGCCCGACTGGACAAGACCGGTGTCGTTGTTGAGCGCTCCGGACTTGATATCGACGGTGGTGGTCGCAGCGATGGTTCCCTTGGCGCTGTTGTCCAACGCTCCCCCGTGAGCGTCGATGCTCAGGCTGTTGCCGAAGATCTTGCCGCCCGCGCTGCTCAAGCCACCGTTGCTCAGCGTGGTCGAGCCACCAGCTTGCAAAGTGCCGCCGGTGTTGGTGGTGGTGCCTGCGGTCGTGACTTTCAGGTCGCCGCTGACGGCTGCCGTCGTACCTGCACTATTGTCCAGGCTGGCTGCTGTCAGCGTCGTGTTGCCATTGGCCGCAAGCGTGCCGCCCACATTCGTCGCGGCACCCGAGACAGTTGCATCCAGGTTGCCGACAGCGGTCAGACTGCCAGTGTCGTTCTTGAGGCTCCCGGCCGAGACACTCGTATTCGCGCCTGAGGAAATCTTGCCTGCCGCGGAGTTGTCGAGCTGACCGACAACGGTGAGGTTCAGGTCAGAGGAGCCCGCTGCCTGCAGCTTGCCGCCCTGGTTGGTCATCGAACCTGCGTTAGCGATGATCGCGCCATTGCTTGCGATGGTTCCCGCGTTGTTGGAAAGAGAGCCGCCAACGTTGAGCGTCGTGGTGCCTGCGCCGGCCTGCACGATGCTGCCGCCGCTCTGGTTGCTCAGCGAGCCGGCTGTGATGTCGATCTGCTTCGCGTAGGTGGTGCCAGCATCCTGGTTGAAGGCGCTGGACAGGTTGACGTTCAATGCGCCGTTACCTGTGATCGCGCCACTTGCTCCGTTGAAGCTGCCTCCCGCGATGGTCAGCGTACCAGTGCCGGCATGGTCGATCTTGCCGGCCGTGCTCGTGATGGACGCTGCCTGAAGGGTCAGGTCCTGGCCATTCGTTGCGATATGCGAGTTCGAGTTGTCGATGCTGCCGCTGACGGCAAGAACGGTCGCACCAGTGCCCGTCTGGACGATCTGGCCGCTGTTGGTGTTGGCGATGTTCGAGGCGTTGATCTGCAGCTGGGCGGCATTCAGCTGGCCCGCGTTGTTCACCAATGTCTGACCAGGCTGCGCGTTGGCCGTGATGGCGAGCGTGCCCGGTGTTGCGACGGTAGCACCGCTGGTGGTTACGTTGCCTTGACCAGCCGTGATTGCGATATTGGCGGCGCCGGTTTGGCTACCGGAGAGGTCGACAGAAGCGCCCTTGAACGTGGCGTTGCCACCTGCGATGTTGGTGCCCGTGGAAGTCAGCGCCTGACTGGCAGCAACGGTCATGTCGCCCGTGCTCTGCAGATTGCCGCCGCTGCCATCGAGGCTGCCAGTCTGGACCGAGAGGTTCGCGCCGCTGGCAATGTGCCCCGCGGTGTTCAGGAGTTGCTGGCCAATGGTGAGCTGAACATTGCTGCCTGCCGATGAGATGTTGCCCTGGCTGTTGTTCAGGGACTGGGCAGCGACATTGAGACTCTGGTTCGAGGTCAGCGTGCCGGAGGTGTTCTGAACTGCGCCGGCAAAGCTCGCATTCAGCGCGCCAGTAGCCGAGATCGTGCCACGCGTGTTGTCGCCATTGGCGCCCACCGCCAGATTGACATCGGAAGCGCTCGTGAGCGTGCCATCTACGTTGAGCAGATCACCAGTGGTGGTGATGCTCAGACTGCCCGCATTGAGCTTGCCACCCGTGTTGTCGAAGGAGCCGACGTTCGCGCCGAAGCTCTGGCTGACATTGAGCGTGCCGCCCGCATTGCTGAAACTCGGGCCTGCAACGGCCATCGTCGCGACATTGAGCGAGCCGCCTGCGTTGTTGATCTGCGGCGTGTTGAGCGTGATGGGACCGCCCGCGTAGATCTTGCCGCCATCGTTGGAGATGGTCCCGCCAGCGGTGATGGCGCCCGGTGCAGGCGGGCTGTAGGTGGTTGGCGTGGATGTACCGCTCGAGCCCGTGTCGCCGCCACCCGTGGTCGATGGCGTGGTCGTGCCGCCGCCACCGATCGGACTCGTGGTTCCGCCACCAGTCGAGCCACCGCTGCTCGTACCGCCGGTGCTTGCACCAGCGCTCACGGGCTCGGCACCGATCACGCCGCCATTCGTATTGCTCAAGACCTGCGAGGCAATCGTCAGGCCCGCCGAACTGCCCTGGCGGACCGTGCCGCCGCGGTTCGAAATATCGCTAGGCGTGGTCAGTTCAACGCACTGACCTTCCAGCGTGCCGATGTTCTCCAGGCGCCCCGCTGCCGTGACGACAAGCCCCCCGGCACCAGCGCCGATGCTGCCCGCGTTGCGCACGCCCAGGCCGGCTTCGCTTCCGATCAGGACGATCTTGTTGGCGTACATGCCGCCCAAAGCAGCGACGTCTAGCGCAAAGGTCGGAGTGGTGCCCGTGCCCGTCGTGGGCGTGATCTGGCTATGGTCGGCGCTGATCTGGTTCGCGCCGGTCACCACCTTGAGCTCGCTCGCCCAGATGCTCGCGTTGGCCTGCACAGCACGCGCAAGAATGGCCGCGTAGTCGGTCTTGCTTGCATCGAGGCCCGCGCCGTCGATGGTGATGGTTCCGCCACGAACAAGGAAACTGTCAAGACCGCCGACGGCGTTGAACTGCGGCGTGCCGGTGGTGAGCGTGGCGCGGCTGACATTGATGAAGCCGCCGCCGTCGACGCTGATGCCCGCCGGGTTCGCGATGATCACTTCCGCGCGCCGGCCACCCACTTCGATGTAGCCGCGAAGCTGGCTGGGCGTCCCGCCGTTGACCTCGTTGAGAATGATGCGCGCCGTGCCCGTGGCCAGATTGGGGTTGCCCTGAACGAACCCACCCAGTTGGGTCTGCACGTTCACTCGGCTGTTGTTCAGGATGGTGCCGTTCGAACCGACGCTGAACTGGTTGTAGACGTTGCGCGAGACGCCCGCGGCGGAAGGCGTCTGGATGTTGACCAGCGGCACGCCATTGGGCGCTGTCAGCACGGTCGGGCGGAGATTGCCGGGAACGTTGGGGGCACCGACGATCTGGGCGTGTGCGGCTCCTGCGATCAGCACACCTGCGAGGGCGGCAGCACCTGCGGCGGTCGTCGCCCTGCTGGCGCCCTTTCCAGTGCTGGCGGCCGTTTCCTGGACCACCATGCGCATCCCTCTGGCCGCGTTGAAGACCACGCGGTGCAAGTGCCGATTCATCGCTTTTACGCTCCCTCACAGTTGTCATGTCGCAGCTTCATTTGTGACCAAATGAAAACTGAGGAGCGCGATTATGGGAGCGCGGCGCTTGCTTACAAGGTATTAATTCACGCTTTTAAACGTCTGAAAACATTCAATTTCGGCAATTTTAATTCTTATTGCTTACTTTTGATCTTGCTGATTTAGTTGCGTCAACAATTGTCAAAAGTTCGCGCTGAGTGGAGCGGGCGTCATCTCCCGCAAGGGAGATGACGCTTTCGCATTTCAATGCGCCGGAACCAGAAAATCCTGGCTGATCCGCACCCCCAGCTCATTCACCCGATCGAGGAATTGCGTGAGATATGCATGCAGCCCCGTCGCCAGAATTTCGTCGACGCGCGCATATTGCAGATCGGCCAGGAGCTTCCCCGCGCGGCGCTGCGTTTCAGCGCTCTGCTCGTTCTGAACCTTCGCCAGGTTGTTGACCACCTCGACCAGGCTCGCATGCAGCGAGCGAGGCATGTCGGCGCGAAGAATAAGCAGTTCGGCCACGCGCTCCGGCTTGATCACGTCGCGGTAAACCTTGCGGTAGACCTCGAAGGCCGAGACGCTGCGCAGGATGGCGCTCCAGTGATAGAAGTCGTATTCCTGATCTTCCTCGGTGGCGGCGCCGAAGAACTCGCTGTTGAGCGCGTGGAACTTCACGTCGACCAGGCGCGCGGTGTTGTCGGCGCGCTCCAGGAAGGTGCCCAGGCGCGAGAAGTAGAAGGCCTCGTCCTGCAGCATGGTGCCGAGCGTGACGCCGCGCGACAGGTGCGAGCGGAACTTGACCCACTCGAAGAACTGGCCCGGGTCGCGCTCGAAGTCGCCCGAGCGCAGCATGCGGTTGACTTCGAGCCAGGTGGTGTTCTGCGTTTCCCAGGCTTCGGTGGTGAGGGCGCCGCGAACGGCGCGTGCGTTCTCGCGAGCGGCCTTGAGGCAGGAGACGATGGACGAGGCGTTGCTCTCGTCCTTGACCATGAACTCCATCACTTCCTTGGGCGCGATCTGGTCGTACTTCTGGTTGTACCAGGGCAGCAGTTCGCTGATGGAGAGCACGCCCTGCCAGCCGTACTTGGCGACTTCTGCGGACTGGGGCAGGAGCGAGGTCTGGTAGTTGACGTCCAGCATGCGCGCGGTGTTCTCGGCGCGCTCGGTGTAGCGGGACATCCAATAGAGGTGATCTGCGGTGCGGGACAGCATCGTTCGTGCTCCTACTGCGATTGGCTTTGCGACTGTGCGGGAGCCTTGGACTTGGGCACACGGTCGGCTTCGAGAATCCAGGTGTCCTTGGTGCCGCCGCCCTGCGACGAATTCACCACCAGCGAGCCTTCCTTGAGCGCCACGCGCGTGAGGCCGCCGGGCACCATCTGCACTTCGCTGCCCGAGAGCACGAAGGGGCGCAGGTCGATGTGGCGCGGCGCGATGCCGGCGTCGACGAAGGTGGGCGAGGTCGACAGGCTCAGCGTGGGCTGGGCGATGTAGCCGTCGGGCTTGGCGATCACGGCCTTCTTGAAGTCCTCGATCTCGGCCTGCGTGGCGGCGGGGCCGATCAGCATGCCGTAGCCGCCGGCGCCGTGCACTTCCTTGACGACCAGGTCCTTCATGTTGTCGAGCGTGTACTGCAGCTCGTCCTTGTTGCGGCACATGTAGGTGGGCACGTTCTTCAGGATCGGCTTCTCGCCGAGATAGAACTCCACCATCTTCGGCACATAGGGGTAGATCGACTTGTCGTCGGCCACGCCGGTGCCCACCGCATTGCAGATGACGACGTTGCCCTCGCGGTATGCGCGCATCAGGCCGGCGCAGCCCAGCGTCGACGTGGGGCGGAACACCTCGGGGTCGAGGAAGTCGTCGTCCACGCGGCGGTAGATGACGTCGACGCGCCTCGGCCCGCGCGTGGTGCGCATGTAGACGAAGTTGTCCTTGACGAACAGGTCCTGCCCCTCGACCAGCTCCACGCCCATCTGCTGCGCGAGGAAGGCGTGCTCGAAGTAGGCGCTGTTGTACATGCCCGGCGTGAGCACCACCACCGTGGGCTCGGCCGTGGCCGGCGGCGCGCTGGCGCGAAGCGTTTCCAGCAGCAGGTCGGGGTAGTGCGCGACCGGCGCGATGCGGTTCTGGTTGAAGAGCTCTGGAAAGAGCCGCATCATCATCTTGCGGTTCTCGAGCATGTAGCTCACGCCGCTGGGCACGCGCAGGTTGTCTTCGAGCACGTAGTACTCGCCGTTGCCCTGTGCGTCGGGGGCGCGCACGATGTCGATGCCCGAGATGTTCGAGTAGACGTTGTGCGGCACGTTCACGCCCATCATCTCGGGGCGGAACTGGGCGTTGTTCAGGATCTGCTCGGCCGGGATGATGCCGGCCTTGATGATTTCCTGGTCGTGATAGACGTCATGCAGGAAGCGGTTGAGCGCCGTAACGCGCTGCACCAGCCCCTTTTCCATGCTGTCCCACTCGTGGGCGGGAATGATGCGAGGCAGCAGGTCGAACGGTATGAGCCGCTCGGTGCCGGAGCCGTCCTCGTCCTTTGCGCCGTACACCGCGAAGGTGATGCCGACCCGGCGGAAGATCATTTCCGCCTCTTCGCGTCGCGAACGCATCACCTCACCGGGTTGCTTCGCGAGCCATTGGTCGTAGCGCTTGTAATGCTGTCGGATCGCAGCTCCAGCATAGGGAAGCTGCTCGTACATCTCGTCAAATTTGTGCATGGAACGACCAATCTCCTTGAGTTAGTAGCTTAGCAAGTTCAGGGCCAGTAGAACCCCTGATGCCAAGGCCGGAGACGGGTCGGATGATCTTTCCGCGCTCAGGTCGGGGGGCCCTCCCCGGTCGTTTCCGGCTTCTTGCGGGGCGAGAGAAATTCCTTGATGCGCTCCCCGCTCTCGTCGCTGTAGAGGCTGGCCAGAAAGGACTCGCGCTCGGCCTCCAGCTGCTCGCGGCGGCTGCGTCCGCGCGCCGCATAAACCAGCTGCTTGATGCGCGCCTGCACTTCGAACGGTCCGCGCGCGAGTTGCTGCGCCCAGGCGAGCGCGGCGGCGCCGGCTTCGCCGTGCGGCACCACCTTGTTGACCACGCCCAGCTCATGCAGCCGCTTCGCGGTGCAGGGCGTGCCGTCGAGCAGCATTTCGAGTGCGGCCTGCGGCGGCAGCGAACGGGCCAGCGAATCGGTGCCGCCGCCGTCGGGCGAGAGGCCGACGTTGATGTACGACATCGCGAACTTCGCGTCCTCGGCGGCCACGATCAGGTCGCAGGCCAGGCAAAGCGAGAAGCCGCCGCCCATCGCGGCGCCCTCGACCGCGGCGATGACGGGCTGCGGTGCCTCCTCGATCGCCATGAGCCATTCGTGCAGCGCGTCGATGTGGCCTTGCTGCTCGGCGGGCGGCAGCTTGCGCTGCCGGGCGAGGCGCCGCAGGTCGCCGCCGCCGCTGAAGTGATCGCCCTCCCCGCGCAGCACGATGGCGCGCACCGTGCGAAATCCGGCGGTGGTGCGTATCGCCTTGGCGGCCGTCCGGTAGACCGAGGGATTGATCGCGTTGCGCGCCTCGGGATTGCTCAGCGTGAGGACGAGCACCGGACCCTCGCGATGCATCTTGAGACGCGCGCCGGAGCCGCCGGCGATGCTCGCGCTGGTGATGGCCGGAACGCCGGTCGTCATGAGGCGCGCCCGGAAGACGGGCCCCAGCGAGAGATCCGACGGTTGTGCTTGTCCATGTTGCCCCCTTGTTCTGAGTTGTAGCGAAACGATACAACGCATGGAACGCGATCGGGGACGCCTTTACAAGAGGTCTTTCAGGCTACTTTTGACAATTAGTTCACGATTTCAGGGCTCCGGACGGCCAACCTACTCCGGCTCCCGGTGCTGCCAGTAACGCGCCCGGCGCTCTCGCTCGCAGCCCACCTCGGCAGGCTTCGCGCTGCTCCAATGCGCGGCGCCGCAGTGGGTGTTCTCGATCAGCCGCACATCTCGTTCGCGGTACCGCGCCACCACCTCCCGCGCCGGATGGCCGAAGCGGTTGCGATACCCCGCCTGGACGAACACGATGCGTGGCTGCACTGCATCGAGGAACGCCGCGCCCGACGAAGTCTTGCTCCCGTGATGCGGCGCCAGCAGCACGTCCGCACGCAACAGCTGCGGCGTGCGAATGAGCAGCGCCGTCTCCTGCAGCCGCTCGATGTCGCCCGCCAGCAGCGCCGACGCGCGTCCGTTGTCGATGCGCAGCACGCACGACACCGCATTGGGCTTGCCGAAGCTGCGGTAGTCGCTCTCGAAGGGATGCAGCACATCGAAGCGCACGCCGTCCCAGTTCCACGACTGCCCCGCCTCGCAGCGCTTCGCCATGCGCATCGCCTGCAGCGGGTGCGTGGCCTCGATGGAACTCAGCAGCGCGGCCCCGGGCTGCATCGCGAGCACCGCGGGCGCGCCGCCGATGTGGTCGGCATCGCGATGGCTCACCACCAGCGTGTCGAGCCGCTCTCCGTACGCGCGCAGCAGCGGCACCAGCACGCGATGGCCCGCGTCGCTTTCGAGGCTGTAGCGCGGGCCGGCGTCGTAGAGCAGGCTGTGCGTGGCGGTGCGTACGAGCACGGCGTTGCCCTGGCCGATGTCGGCGGCGAGCAGCTCGAACTCGCCCACCGCGGGCCGCGGTGCCTGCCACAGCAGCACCGGCAGGAGCAGGGGAACGCCGAGGCTGCGCAGCGACCATGGCAGCCGCATTGCCAGCAGCACGCCGCCGCCCACGCCGCAGGCGGCCATCCACAGCGGAGGCGCCGCCATCGACAGCGTGGCATGCGGCAGGCCGGCCAGCCATTGCAGCAGGAGCGCCAGCGCATGCACGGCCCAGGCGGCCACGTCCCACAAGGGGGGCAGCGCCACGCCGAGCATCGCCAGCGGCGTGATCACGAGCGTGACCCACGGAATCGCCACCGCGTTGGCGAGCAGCCCGATCAGCGACACCTGCTGGAACAGCAGCAGGCTCAGCGGCGTGATCGCCAGCGTGATGGTCCACTGCTCGCGGAAGAAGCGCAGCAGGCGAGCAGCCGCGCCGGCCTGCTGCTCGCCCGGCATTCCGGCGTCCGTCGCGAAGAGCACGCCCACCGCCACGAAGCTCAGCCAGAAGCCCGCCTGCATCAGCGCCCAAGGATCGAGCGCGACCACGACGGATGCGGCCAGCAGCCACACGTTCGGCCAGGGCCAGCGCCGCCCGGTCAGACGTAGCAGCGCGACCGTCGCGAGCATCCAGACCGTGCGCTGCGACGGCACGCCCCAGCCGCTGAAGAGCGCATAGAGCGCGGCCAGCAGCACGCCGCCGACCAGCGCCGCCTGCTGGGCGGGCAGCCGAAGCATCAGCCGGGCGCTGCGGCGCCAGAGCAGGCCGACCACGTGCGCGGCGAGCCAGGCAAACATCGTGACGTGCAGGCCCGAGATCGACATCAGGTGCGCCACGCCCGTGGCACGGAACACATCCCAGCCCGCGCGGTCGATGGCGTTCTGGTCGCCGGTGACCAGGGCCGCGATCACGCCTGCGCGGGCGCGGTCGGGCACGCGCTCGAAGATGGCGTCGCGCACCGCTTCACGGGCACGCTCGATGGGATGCAGCCAGGTGGGGCCGAGCAGCACGGGCGCCGCGTCGCGCGCGCCGGCTCGTACATGGCCGCTGGCGTGCAGGCCCTGCTCCCACATCCGGAGTTCGCTGTCGAAGCCGTGCGGGTTGCGGTTGCCGTGCGGCGCTTTCAGGCGCACCGTCAGGCTCCAGCGTTCGCCGGCATGCGGGGAAGCGGCAACGGTGCTGGCTGGCGAGGTATGCCCCCAGGGACTGGAGCCGTCCGCATACCAGCCGAGAGCGATGCGATCGGGTACGGCCGGCCGGCCCCGCGTGTCGGCGTCTGTCCATTGCGCGGATTCGACATCCACGACGAAGCGCGTGCCGGCCTCGTTGCGCTGGGGCATCTCCGACACGACGCCCGTGACGCGCAGGTCGCGGCCTTCGAGCGACGGGTCGAATGCGCTCTTCGCATAGGCCACCGCACGCCATCCGGCGAGCCCCGCGCCGGCCATCGCTCCACATGCCAGGGCGACCAACAGCAGCGCGCTCCCCGGCACTCGGCGACACCACATTCCGGCCGTGCCTATACATAGCAAACCGGCATAGACCCATGCCGGCCACAGCATCGGCTGCTGCAGCTGCAAGGCCGCTCCCAGCAGCGAACCACCCAGCGCCGCGAACCCGCCAACGCCGCCCACAGCCTGGCCTGACGCGCGAAACCGCGTCATCGGACAACTCCCGAATCCATGATGCAAACCCTCCCCGAATCACGCTCAGTGGCGCGTTAATTGCTTTGGCATCTCGGCTAGTATGCGTCTCACCAGAGACATCTTCTCCCGATGCAATCTGCCAGCACTGCACACAAAAACGCATGTCCATTCACGCCGCTCTCCACCACGTCACCCACTACAAGTACGACCGGCTGGTGCAGCTGGGCCCCCAGGTCGTGCGCTTGCGGCCCGCGCCGCATTGCCGCAGCAACGTCATCTCGTATTCCCTGCGAGTCGAGCCGGCCGAGCACTTCGTCAACTGGATGCAGGACCCGTTCGCCAACTACCAGGCGCGGCTCGTGTTTCCCGAGAAGACGCGCGAATTCAAGGTCACGGTCGACCTCGTGGTCGAGATGGCGGTCTACAACCCCTTCGACTTCTTCCTGGAGCCGCAGGCCGAGAACTTCCCCTTCAAGTACAAGCCCTCGCAGGCCGAGGAACTCGCCCCCTATCTCGTGGCCGAGCCGGTCACGCCGCTGCTGCAGGCCTACCTCGACAAGATCGACCGCAAGGAACAGCGCACCATCGACTTCCTGGTCGGCCTGAACCAGCAGGTCCAGAAGGACGTCAACTACCTCATCCGCATGGAGCCCGGCGTGCAGACGCCGGAAGAAACGCTCGCCAACGGCAGCGGCTCCTGCCGCGACTCGGGCTGGCTGCTGGTGCAACTGCTGCGCCACTGCGGCCTGGCCGCGCGCTTCGTCTCGGGCTACCTCATCCAGCTCACGCCCGACGTGAAGGCGCTCGACGGCCCCAGCGGCACCACGGTCGACTTCACCGACCTGCACGCCTGGTGCGAGGTGTTCCTCCCCGGCGCTGGCTGGATCGGCCTCGACGCCACCTCGGGCCTGCTGGCGGGCGAAGGCCACATTCCGCTGGCCTGCACGCCCACGCCTTCGAGCGCCGCGCCGATCGAGGGCGGCGTGGACGAATCGGAGGTCGAGTTCGGCCACGACATGAAGGTCACGCGCATCTACGAATCGCCGCGCGTCACCAAGCCCTACACCGAAGACCAGTGGGCCGACGTGCTGGCCCTGGGCGATGCCGTCGACGCGCGCCTGAAGGCCGGTGACGTGCGCCTCACTATGGGCGGCGAGCCCACCTACGTGGCCACCACCGACCGCGACGCGCCCGAATGGAACACCGACGCGCTCGGCCCGACCAAGCGCGGCTACGCCACCGAGCTCGTGCACAAGCTGCGCGCCGAATACGGCAAGGGCGGCTTCCTGCACTTCGGCCAGGGCAAGTGGTACCCGGGCGAACAGCTGCCGCGCTGGGCGCTGTCGATCTTCTGGCGCGCCGACGGCCAGCCGCTGTGGCACGACCCCGACCTGTTCGCCGACGAGCGCTTTCCCACGCACTACACCAGCGAGGACGCGCGCCGCTTCACCAACCTGCTGGCGCAGAAGCTGGGCCTGACCGAGCGCTACATCCAGCCGGGCTACGAGGACATCTACTACTACCTCTGGCGCGAACGCCGCCTGCCGGTGAACGTCGACCCCTTCGACTCCAGGCTCGACGACGAGCTTGAGCGCATGCGCCTGCGCCGCGTGTTCACCCAGAAGCTCGATGCGGTGATCGGCTACATGCTGCCGCTGGAGCCCGGCAACGCGAACCGCGACGCCCCTTCGCTCGAAGGCCCCGCCTGGAAGACCGGCCCCTGGTTCCTGCGCGACGACCGGCTTTACCTCATTCCGGGCGACTCGCCCATGGGCTACCGCCTGCCGCTCGACTCGCAGCCCTGGGCCAGCAAGGGCGACTACCCGTACATGATCGAGCGCGATCCGAACGCGCCGCGCGGCGCGCTGCCGAGCGGGGCCGACTACCGGGCGCGCTACGCCGTGGGCACCGGTGACACCGGCGGACCGGGAGCCGACCTCGGCGCCGTGCCCTACGCCTTCGGCACGCCGCCCGTCGTGCCCTCTGCGCTGCGCATGCAGACGCCGGGCGCCGCGAGCGACGGCGACGGGCATGGCGAGGACGACAACGACGCCGCCAGCTCCGCAGATCCCAGCGTGACCCGCCAGCCCCTGCGCGGCGAATCCGCCCACTGGATCACCCGCACCGCGCTGTGCGTCGAAGTGCGCGACCCGCGCCGCGCCAACGGCCCCGCCGCCGAGAAGAAGGGCAGCGCCTCGGGTGTGCTCTACGTCTTCATGCCGCCGCTGGCCCGCCTGGAGGACTATCTCGACCTCGTCGCGGCCGTGGAAGCCACCGCGCGCGACCTGGGCGTGCGCATCGTGATGGAAGGCTATCCGCCGCCGCGCGATCCGCGCCTGAAGCTGCTGCAGGTCACGCCCGACCCTGGCGTGATCGAGGTCAACATCCATCCGGCCCACAACTGGAAGGAACTGGTCGACCACACCGAGTTCCTTTACAACGCCGCCTTCGAAACCCGCCTGTCGGCCGAGAAGTTCATGACCGACGGCCGCCACACCGGCACCGGCGGCGGCAACCACTTCGTGATGGGCGGCGCCACGCCGGCCGACAGCCCCTTCCTGCGCCGGCCCGAGCTGCTCGCAAGCCTGCTGCTGTACTGGCACAACCACCCGTCGCTGAGCTACCTGTTCTCGGGCATGTTCATCGGCCCGACGAGCCAGGCGCCGCGCGTGGACGAGGCGCGCAACGACCAGGTCTACGAGCTCGAGATCGCGCTGAAGGAGATCGCGAAGAACCGCGAGATCTACGGCCAGAACATGCCGGCTTGGCTGGTCGACCGCACGCTGCGCAACATCCTGATCGACGTCACGGGCAACACGCACCGCAGCGAGTTCTGCATCGACAAGCTCTACTCGCCCGACTCCAGCACCGGCCGCCTCGGCCTCTTGGAACTGCGCGCCTTCGAGATGCCGCCGCATGCGCGCATGAGCATCGCGCAGCAGCTGCTGATCCGCGCGCTGGTGGCCCGCTTCTGGGACGAGCCCTACAAGGCGCCCGTCACCCGCTGGGGCACCGAACTGCACGACCGCTTCCTGCTGCCGACCTTCGTGAAGATGGACTTCGACGACGTCATCAGCGAGATGCGCCAGGCCGGCTTCGCCTTCGACCCCGACTGGTTCGCGCCGCACTTCGAGTTCCGCTTCCCGCTGGTGGGCCAGATGCAGGCGATGGGCGTGGAGCTCTCGCTGCGCAATGCGCTCGAGCCCTGGCACGTGATGGGCGAGGAAGGCGCGATCGGCGGCACGGTGCGCTATGTGGATTCGTCGCTGGAGCGCATCGAGGTGCGCGTGACCGGCCTGAACGAAAGCCGCCACGTCGTCACCGTCAACGGCAAGGTTCTGCCGCTGCAGCCCACCGGCGTGGCCGGCGAGTTCGTGGCGGGCGTGCGCTACAAGGCCTGGAACCCGCCTTCGTCGCTGCACCCGAGCATCAAGGCCCACGCGCCGCTGACCTTCGACCTCGTCGACACCTGGATGAAGCGCTCGCTGGGCGGCTGCCAGTACTTCGTGGCCCACCCGGGCGGGCGCAACTACGAGACCTTCCCGGTCAACGCCTACGAGGCCGAAAGCCGCCGCCATTCGCGCTTCACCCGCACCGGCCACACCCCCGGCCTGCTGCGCACGCCGCCGGCCACCATCGAGCTGCCGGGCAGCCGCGAATTCCCGTTCACGCTCGATCTGCGGCGTTGACCGGGATATTCCGCACACTGCCCGAACGGCTCCGCCGTGACGGCGGTGTGACAATCCACCCCCTGTGGAACCTTTGAACGAATCCCTGTTCGACGCCCAGGCACTGGAGTTTCCGGCCGCCCTGGCGTCGGCGCTCGCCCCGCCCGCCCTGCCCGGCCATTTCGACGAAATGCGCGGGCTGGCCACGCCGGCAACCTCTTCCCGGCCGGCCGCGGCGCCCGCCCCTGCGCCGCAGCTGCACGACGCGGCGACGCAGCCGCCGGCCGCGCCGCAGGCCACGCCCCCTGAGTCCCCGGAGCAGCCCCCGCTCACCCCCGCCTGGAACGCCTTCTTCGAACAGCTCGGCCCGGGCGGCTTCAACGACCTGCCCCGGCGCGCGGCCAGCCTGGAGCGGCAGATCCGCGACAACGGCGTTACCTACAACGTGTACGCCGACGCCAACGGCCCGCAGCGGCCGTGGTCGCTCGACCTGTTCCCGCTGATCGTCTCGCCCGAGAGCTGGAGCCAGATCGAGGCCGGCGTGCTGCAGCGCGTGCGCGTGCTCGACCGCGTGATGGCCGACGCCTACGGCCCGCAACAGCTGCTGGCCGAGGGCCTCATTCCCCCGGCGCTGGTGCGCGGCCACCCCGGCTACCTGCGCGCGCTGCACGGCGTGAAGCCGCCGGGCGACACCTGGCTGCACATCGCCGCCTTCGACCTGGCGCGCGGCCCCGACGGCAACTGGTGGGTGGTCTCGCAGCGGACGCAGGCGCCCTCGGGCCTGGGCTACCTGCTCGAGAACCGCCTCGCCATCACGCGGCAGTTTCCCCAGGCCTTCGAGGCGCTGCACGTGCAGCGCCTGGCCGCCACCTACAGCGCCATGATGGAAGGCCTGCAGCGCATGTGCCCGGCGGGCGTGCCGCCGCACATCGCGCTGCTCACGCCGGGGCCGTACAACGAGACCTACTTCGAGCACGCCTACCTCGCGCGCTACCTCGGCGTCACGCTGGTCGAGGGCAGCGACCTCACGGTGCGCGACCAGCGGCTCTACCTGAAGACGCTGCAGGGCCTGCGCCCGGTGCACGGCCTCATCAAGCGGCTGGACGACCAGTTCCTCGACCCGCTGGAGCTGCGGCCCGACTCCACGCTCGGCGTGCCCGGCCTGCTACAGGCGATCCGCGCCGGCAACGTGCTGGTGGCGAACATGCCGGGCTCGGCATTTCTCGAATCGCCCGCGCTGCTGGGCTTTCTGCCGGGGCTGGCACGCCGGCTGATCGACGAGAAGCTCATGCTGCCCGCCCTGCCCACCTGGTGGTGCGGCGAGCGCGCGGCGCTCGAATCGGTGCTGCCGCAGCTGGGCGACAGCGCCATCAAGCCCACGTACCCCGGCTTCGACGGCCGCGCGAGCTTCGACGCGGTGCTCGGCAGCCAGCTCGGCCGGCGCGAGCTCGACGAGTGGGCCGGCCGCATCGTGCGCGAGGGCGACGTCCACACTGTGCAAGGCTACATGCCGCTGTCGCAGATGCCCACCTGGGCCAACGACATGGGCCCGGGCCATATCGCGCCGCGCGCCGTGATGCTGCGCGTGTTCGCGGTGAGCGACGGCGCGCAATCGTGGCGCGTGCTGCCCGGCGGGCTGGCACGGCTCACCGAGCCCGATGCGCAGTTCGCGTCGATGCAGCGCGGCGGCAGCAGTGCCGACGTGTGGGTCCAGACGCACGGCGAGGTCGACCGCACCACGCTGCTGCAGCCGCACAGCACGCCGGCATCGCTCGCGCGGCACCGCGCGCCGGTCACCAGCCGCGCGGCCGAGAACATGTTCTGGCTGGGCCGCTACACCGAGCGCGCCGAGAACGCCGTGCGCCTCGCCCGTCTCACGCTGAGCCTGCTGGGCAGCGAAGACCAGTCCTCGCGTCCGCTGCTCGACTGGCTGCACCGCATGGCGCTGCGCAATGCGCTGGTGCCGGCCGAAGTGCCGAGCGCGCCGCAGTCGCGCCGCGTGTTCGAGCGTGCGCTCATCGCCGAGCTGGGCGACGTGGCCCGCGGCGGCAGCGTGGGCTTCAGCCTGCGCTGCATCCGGCAGGCGGCGGCCGCGGTGCGCGAGCGCCTCTCGCAGGACACCTGGAACCAGATCGTGCGCACCGAGGCCGACTTCCTGCGCCGCGCCGCCGAGCAGGCCGACGAAGGCAGCTTCGCCGCCAGCGCCGCGCTGCGCGCCCTCGAATCCGCCAGCAACGCGCTCGCGGCGATGACCGGCGCGCAGACCGACCGCATGACGCGTGACGACGCGTGGCGGCTCCTGTCCATCGGCCGCCACATCGAGCGGCTGGGCTTCCTGGCGAATGCGCTGGAGGCCGGCTTCGACAACGGCGCGGTGCACGAGGTGAGCGGCTTCGAAGCCATGGTGGCGCTCTTCGACAGCACCATCACCTTCCACGCGCGCTACCAGCAGCGCCGCGACGTCGCCACCATGGTCGACCTGCTGGTGCTCGACGCCGAGAACCCACGTTCACTGGCCTGGGTCACGCAGACCCTGCGCGGGCGCATCGCGCGGCTCGCGGGCAGCGCGCCGGGCAAGCTGACGGCGCTGTCGTACGAGCTGCCCGATCCGGCCAGTTGGACGCTGGAGCACCTTTGCGCTACAGGGCCTGACGCCGACCATCCCGAGCTCGTAAAGCTGCTCGCCAGCTGCGAGACGGCGGCCTACCATGTGTCCGACGCCATCGGCACGCGCTACTTCACGCTGACTTCAGAGTCGCTGCGCTCGGTAGGCGCCTGATTTCCCATACAACAAGACAAGCAGTTCAAGACAGTTCCAAGGAGGCACCCCATGTCAGGCATCACCATCAATCGCCGCTTCGCACTCACCGCCGCAGGCCTCCTCGCGGCCCTCGCCATTGCCGGCTGCGGCAAGCAGGAGCCGGCATCGGCCCCGGCCGCCGGCACACCGGCGGCACCAACCCCCGCGCGCGTGCTCGTGGTCGGCACCGATGCCGCCTACACGCCCTTCGAGTCGCAGAACGACAGGGGCGAGATCGTTGGCTTCGACATCGACGTGGTGAAGGCGGTCGCGCAGAAGGCCGGCTTCGAGGTGAAGTTCGTCAACACGCCATGGGAAGGCATCTTCAATTCGCTGGCCCAGGGCGACCGCGACCTGCTGGTGTCGGCCATCACCATCACCGACGAGCGCCGCCAGACGATGGACTTCTCGCAGTCGTACTTCGACGCGCGCCAGCTCATCGCCGTGCGCAACGACGCGCCCATCGCCAGGTTCGAGGACATCAAGACGCTGAAGGTCGGCGTGCAGAACGGCACCACCGGCGACGAGGTCGTGGGCAAGCTGCTGGGCAAGTCGAACACCGCCATCAAGCGCTTCGAATCGACGCCGCTGGCGCTCAAGGAACTCGAAGCCGGCGGAGTGCAGGCAGTGGTGGCCGACAACGGCGTGGTGGTGCACTACCTCGCCAACAACACCGCCGGCGGCTTCAAGACGGTGAGCGACACCAGTTTCCCGGTCGAGAAGTACGGCATTGCCGTGAAGAAGGGCAACGCCGAGCTGCTCGCCAGGATCAACCAGGGCCTCGAAGGCATCCGCGCCGACGGCACCTACGCAAAGATCTACGCCTCGTACTTCGGCTCCGAGTCGAAGTAAGCGGGCGGTCCACGCAATCGGTGCCGGCCACCATGCTGCTCCACGTCACCCACGAAACGCGCTACGAGTACTCGCCGCCGGTCGAGACGGCGCAGCATCTCGCGCACCTGAAGCCGCTGGCCACCGGCTCGCAGAAGCTCGTGAGCCACAAGCTCTCCATCGAGCCAGCGCCGGCCCAGCGCAGCGAGCAGGCCGACCTGTACGGCAACACGCGCGCCTTCTTCGCTCTGGAGGCCACTCACGACCGGCTGGTGGTCACGGCCGAGAGCATGGTCGAGACTTCGCAGCCCGTGCTCTCGCCCGCCGTGGCGCGCGAGCTGCCGTGGGAATCGGTGCGCGAGCGCTTCCGCTTCCGCAAGGACGCCACCTTCGACGCGGCTTCGGAGTTCGTCTTTCCCTCGCCCTACGTGCCGCGCCACGATGACTTCGTGGCCTATGCGCGCGCCAGCTTCGTGCCCGGCCGACCCGCCTTCGACGTGGCGATGGACCTCACCGAGCGCATGTACGCCGACTTCGCCTACGACGCCGACAGCACCGAGATCAACACCCCTGCCGTCGAAGCCCTCGCGCAGCGCAAGGGCGTGTGCCAGGACTTCGCCCACATCATGATCGCGTGCTTCCGCACCATGGGCCTGCCAGCGCGCTACGTCAGCGGCTACCTGCTCACGCAGCCGCCCCCCGGCCAGCCCCGGCTGGTAGGCGCCGACGCCTCGCACGCATGGGTGTCGGTGTACCTGCCCGGCGAGGACGACGGCACCGGCGGCAGCCCCGGCGACTGGGTCGACTTCGACCCCACCAACGGCCGCCAGCCCGGGGAGGACTACGTCACCCTCGCCATTGGCCGCGACTACTCCGACGTCTCGCCGATGCGCGGCGTACTGCATGGCGGCGCAAGGCACACGCTGAGGGTCGGCGTGACCGTGCAGCCGGTGGGGGAAGTGGTCGATGGCCTGCCGCAAACACGGACACAATCGCCTTCCCAAGACAAGGAGTCTCCATGAGCGTTTACGACAAACTTTCCAGCCTCGGCATCACCCTTCCGCCCGTCGCCGCACCCGCTGCCGCGTACGTGCCCTTCGTGCAGACCGGCAACCTCGTGTTCCTGTCGGGCCACATCGCCAAGAAGGACGGCAAGGTCTGGACCGGCCAGCTCGGCGCCAACATCGGCACCGAAGAAGGCAAGCAGGCCGCCCGCGCCATCGCCATCGACCTGCTGGGCACGCTGCACGCGGCCGTGGGCGACCTGAACAAGGTCAAGCGCATCGTCAAGGTGATGAGCCTGGTCAACTCGGTCGGCACCTTCACCGAGCAGCACCTGGTGACCAACGGCGCGAGCGAGTTCTTCGCCGAAGTCTTCGGCCCCGAGAAGGGCGCGCATGCGCGCAGCGCCTTCGGCGTGGCGCAGATTCCGCTGGGCGCGTGCGTGGAGATCGAGCTGATCGCGGAAGTGGGCTGACCGGCCTTCGGCCTTACCCTTTCGATGAAGCCCGGCGGTTCAGTCTGCCGGGCTTTTATGTTTCGAGGCCACCGAGGAGGCTCAGGTGTCCTGCCGGGCGGCGACCAGGCGCGCTCCCGGCCGCCGGCGCTTCGAGGCGATCGCCGGCCGCATTCGCCGCATGCCCGACGGTCCAGGGCGATTGCCACGCCGCGCTGCCCTCACGGCTCCCCCAGGCTGCGCGAGCCGCCGATGCGCCTCGAACCGCGCCTCCTTCTGCTTCAGGTAGTGCATGAGCACATGCGACACCATGTTCAGCCCGAAGGTGCCGAAGGCGGCCGGAAAGATGTAGAGCGCGACCGAAAGCTCCGACGAGAAGACGAGGTCGTCGGCCAGCGACGGCGTGAGCCGGGCCTGATGCGACAGCGCGCGCAGCACGAAGATGTCCACGCCCGCCAGCACGATCAGCAGCAGCCCGAAGGCGAGCACGGTCTTCTTCGAGAACTCGCGCCGCACGAAGAGCGTGACGAAGATCGCCGCCGGGAAGACCAGCGAGCACAGCACCAGCAACCAGAAGCGCACCTGCGTGAAGACGGTGACGTCCGACGGGATATGCATGGGAGCGATTGAGCCACGGAGGCCGCCAGGCCGTTTGTCCGGCAGGTGAAGCGCCGGTAAAAGCGCCTCTCAAAAGGTGAAGGCAGGCGGCCTCTCGGCCGCACGCTGGTGCATCCCTGCCGTATCCCTCATTTGAGGGATGCCAGTGCCAGGCCGGAAGCCCATCATTGCACCGGAAGTGGTGCCACAGACTCCACGGAACCAACAAGCGATGGCGCCCAGTTTCCAAAATCGTCCGGAGGAGAAATCATGGCCTGGAAGAACATTGTCGGGAGCCCCTTCGACCCCGACTCATTCGACGCTTACTGCCACAGTCTCAGCTGGACATCGTGGCGCCCCTCGTTCCTTGTGCTGCACAACACCGGCGTGCCTTCGCTCGAGCAGCGGCCCCACGGATTCAACAAGGTTCACCTGCAGAACCTGGTCGCCTTCTACCGCGATCAGAAAGGTTGGAGTGCCGGACCGCATCTATTCATCGACGACAGGCAGATTTGGGCATTCACACCCCTGACTGTCTCCGGCGTGCACTCTCCGTCATGGAACAAGTTGTCCGTCGGCATCGAGATGCTGGGCGACTATGACAAGGACGATTTCAGTTCGGGTAGAGGACTCGCGGTGCGCCAGAACACGGTCGCGGCCATGGCCACGCTTAGCGCCGTGCTGGGCCTGGATCCATCGACGATCAAGCTGCACCGCGAAGACAAGGCAACAACGCATGCTTGTCCTGGAGTGAAGGTCCGCAAGATCGAATTGATCAATGAAGTTCAGCAGCTCATGGCCGTGCGCCATACGGGCGAGCACCTCGCGTAGTCTGTCCACTGTTCTTGCACCAGGCCCCAGGTGTATCGGCCATCAGTGGAGGAAGTCATGGTTCCGAATGATTCAGCGAAGTCTGCCGGCACTGGCGCTCGCAGTTGGCCGATCAGGGTGATCCGCTGGCTGATCGGGTGCCGCGAAATAGAAGCTTCGAACGCGGCGCAACCCACCCCGGAACAACCGCTTAGTGAACTCGACAAAGCCATCCTTGAAAGGCGCAAGGCATGGTCTACCGGGCCGTCCAGCAATGCACCCGGCCCCGATCCCCGGCAAGCCGCGCGGCCCACGCACAAATGGGGACTTGCACTTTCGGGCGGAGGCATCCGCAGTGCGACCTTCTGCCTTGGGTTGACTGGATCGCTGGCGAAGAACAAGGCGCTCCTGCGCTTCGACCTGCTGTCCACGGTTTCAGGGGGTGGCTATTTCGGCGCGATGCTCGGCCGGCTGTTCAGCAGGGCCACGACGACGGCGCAGGCCGAGCAGATCCAGTCCGCATTGGGCGACAACGTCTCGCGCTGGTATCTGCTGTGGCTTCGAGCCAATGGGCGCTACCTCATTCCACGCGGCGCGAAAGACACTGCCTTCGCGCTGGCCGTGGTACTGCGCAACCTCCTGGCCATCCATGTCGAGATAGGACTCATCGCGCTGCTGCTGGGTCTGCTGCTCACAGGCATCGATCTGTACGCATGGTGGGCCTTGGCGCATTGGGGGCTCGGCAGCGTTTCGGGCTTCTTCGATCTCGCGGCGCATCTGTCGCCGTATCTTCCCGTGGCCTGGGTGGCGTCGCTGCTCTTCGTCGTCATGGCGGGCGTGGTGTCTGCCGCCTACTGGAATGTGCCCTGGTTGAGGCAGACCCCGTCATGGGTCTTTGGGGTTTCCGTGCTCGCGGCCGGGACGCTTGCCGGGCTCGTTCTCTATCTCCGGGGGGACACGTCCGCCGCGACGCAATACCGCTACGTGCTGTGCATCGGAATCTCCGGATTGCTGGCCGGCTGGCTGGCCGGTGTCGTCGTGGCCACCGGCACTTACCTCGCCTCGACCCACGCGCGCGGCATGAACTCGCTCGACCTGCGGGAAGACTGGACCCGCAATCGCCTGACGGGAATGCTCACGTGGTTTGGCCGGATCATCGTCTTCCTCCTCGTTGCGGGCCTGGTCGACCGGGTGGCGTGGACGATCGCTTTTGAACGCACGGTGATCCAGACCGGCGCATCGCTGGCCATTGCCGCCGCCGTGCTTCGCGCAGGCATGCCGCTGGTTTCCAAGCTGGTGCCGGGGGCGAGCAGCAGCGGCGCGCTGCTTCTGTTCGCCAGGCTCCTGGGCTACGCACTGACGTTCCTCCTGTTCGCCTGGTGGGTATCGCTGACTCACAAGATAGTCCAGACCAGCCTGTTCGTACCGATGCCTTCCAGCGGGCTCACGCTCGACTTCGACGCCGCACTGACGACATGGCTGCTGCTGGCCGTGCCTGTCGTCGCCTACCTCCTGCTGACTGGCAGGAATTTCAACTTCCTCAATCTTTCGTCGCTGCATGCGTTCTATCGCGCGAGGCTGGCCCGCAGCTATCTGGGGGCCGCGAATCCGCTGCGGTTTCCCAGTGCCGGCGGCAAGGAGCCTTCGATGGCCGACCCGCTGGCCTCCATCGCACCGGTGCCCCAATTCCAGGGCACGGGGTTCGCGCTGACGCCGGTCGACAAGGTGATCGACGAAGACAACGTTCCCCTGACGGACTACAAGCCGCAGTCCGCAGGTGCGCCAGTGCACCTGATCAACGCTTGCATCAACCAGACCATCGACCCGCGCGGCGGGCTGTTCAATCAGGACCGGCGTGGCCTTCCGCTGACGGTGGCGAGCGGTGGCCTCATTCGGGTGCCGGGCGCCGGCTGGAAAACGATGCGCGGCGCAGACAGCCTGTCACTGGCGGCGTGGACCGCGATTTCCGGGGCAGCTTTCGCGCCCGGCCTCGGAAGCCTGACAAGAGGCGGCGTTTCGGCACTGGCCACCTTCGCCGGCGTTCGTCTCGGCTACTGGTGGCGGCGCCGGGCACGCGAAAGCGCGATCGAAGCTCCACCGGTCGAATCGACGCCAAGAGCGGATGCAAGGCTTGGCGAGAACAAGAGCGCAAAAGGGAGATTCGGCAGCAAGTCCACCGCCGTCCTGAGCGAGATGACGGGGAGCTTTGCCGGCAGCCCTAAAGACGACTGGTTCCTGTCCGACGGCGGACACTTCGAGAACACCGGCGCTTATGCCCTGTTGGCCGAGCGCTGCGAGCTCATCGTAGTAGCCGACTGCGGCGCGGACCCCGAATTCCTGTTCGAAGATTTGGAAAACCTCGTGCGTAAGGCGCGCATTGACCTCGGTGCCTACATCACCTTCCAGAAACCACGTACCGACACAAGCTTGCGGGACCCGCACGCCAGAGCCATCCGCGCGAGCTTCGGTGCCCTCCAGGACCTGTCCTCGCTGAACAGCAGCGCGTGCCTGGCGCTCGCCGAGGTCCGCTACACGGGAAATGACACTCCAGGCGTACTCGTCGTCGTCAAGCCCAACATGTGTGCGGGCCTGCCTGTGGACCTGACGAACTTCTGGAACCAGAACCGGACTTTCCCTCAACAGACGACAGTCGACCAATTCTTCTCGGAAGCACAATGGGAAAGCTACTTCCAACTGGGTCGAGAACTCGGCAAGTGCCTGAGCCCCGCCCTGCTTGCAAGACTGGCCAGTCATTCGCACACGTACTTCGAGAACGATCACCAGTCTGCATTCGAGGAGCACGCCAAACCCGACTCGGCTCCATTGCACCGCAAGAAGCCGGCAGCAGAGCCGGTGCAAGGCGACGAATCCGTAAGCAGCCGCTATCCAGCACGAAACCTGTTGACCGCGGGTGCCGTAGGAACCACTGTGGGCCTGGGGGCGGTCGCCACCTTGAGTATTGGCACTTGGCAGGCCATCGATGGCGTACGAGCCTCCTACTCCAAGCAGATCGCCACCGAGCGAGACGCGCTGAAGGACCTGACGGAGAAATGGGCCAAGGTGACGGAAAGCACTGCCCCAAACTCACAGGAGAAGCCAGAAGAGATCGCAAAACGGAAGACCGCAGTGTCGGACCTTGCCGCGGCATTGGTGCATACGGCGGACACTCTGTGCCCATCCGATGAGGCGAAGTGGTACCAGAAATCGACTTTCAGCGAAATGATCTTCCAGACGGCGCAAACCAGTTGCGCCACTACCTTCGGGGCCACCATGCCGACCGACGGTGCCTGCGCAACACTGCTGCAGATGAGCTCGGGCAAGGGGGCCGCCGAGATTCCACGATGCCTGATTCAACCCGAGAGCCAGCGTCAGGACCCTCCGGTTCCAGCAGGCTATTGGGGCTATGGCTATGCCGCGTCTGCGACGCGCCTTCTGGCCATGCATCCGTGCGACCCTCGCCGCAAGACCAGGATGGGGGCCGCCGAATGGCGCGCCTGGCTGAATGGCAGAGGACTTTCCGGGGCATGCCCCGCCGCTCCGGCTCCGGCTCCGGCTCCGGCTCCCCCTGCCACATCAGCGCCGCCACCTCCCTCGTCTAGTCCTTCGAATGCGTGCAAGGACATGACGATCTATATACAGATCTATGGTCCGGGACAGCGCGAACTGGCCAGGGCACTGCGCCCGGGTTGGCAGGCGCTTGGTGCATCGGTGCCCCCGATCGAGGACGTCCAGGCGACGGCGAGCGCGGCAGGACGTCGATCTCCTTCTCCAGTGAAGCAGCCGGTCATCCGGTATCCACAGGTCGGGGACGGCACATCGGCAAAGGAGTGTGCGACCGAAATGCACAAGCACATGCCGGCAGGGTTCGCGCCTCCCAACGGATGGGCTATCGAACCACTCGCCGCACAGCTCAAGCCTTCATCGAAAGCCATCGAGGTGTGGATACCGTCCTGGTGGTTCGCTCTCACCCCGGACAGGCCTCCTCCACCAGTCATCCTGGAAGGGAAACAGGAAGCACGGACAAAGTGATTTGACCCGCAGCTCGATGCCCGAAGGCCCGAACGCGATAGCGGGAAAAACCTTAAGCCATCCGCTCGACTTGGTTCCTACAGTTGCGACTGACCCGAAGGGCCTACGAACCTGCAGGTCGGCACGAGAAACCGGCACGAAGAATGAGGGCGCCATGGAGTTCGACTACGTGATCGTGGGTGGCGGCTCCGGCGGCGCCACGCTGGCCGGACGGCTCAGCGAAGACCCCGCCGTACAGGTCTGCCTGGTCGAGGCAGGCGGCGACGGCCGCGGCATCCTGGTGCGGGCGCCGGCCGGCGCGGCGGCCATGATCTCGGGCCGGCCGCGCATCAACAACTACGCCTACCGGACCGTGCCGCAACCCGGCTTGAACGGCCGGCGCGGCTACCAGCCGCGCGGACGCTGCCTGGGCGGCTCCAGCGCCATCAACGCCATGCTCTACGTGCGCGGCCATCCCGACGACTACGACGACTGGGAGCGCGCGGGCTGCATCGGCTGGTCCTTCGACGACGTGCTGCCCTTCTTCAAGCGCTCGGAGGGCAACCAGCGCGGCGAGAGCGCCATGCACGGCGCGAGCGGTCCGCTGCAGGTTGCCGACCAGCAGTCGCCGCGCGAGATCAGCAACGCCTTCGTGCGCGCCGCCATGGAGTGCGGCATTCCGCGCAACGACGACTTCAACGACGGCGTGCGGCAGGAAGGCGCCGGCCTCTACCAGGTCACGCAGTTCCACGGCGGCGCGAAGAACGGCGAACGCTGCTCGGCGGCGGCCGCCTACCTGCTTCCGGTGATGAGCGCGCGCTCCAACCTCACGGTGATGACCGGCGTGCAGGCACAGCGCGTGCTGCTCGACGAGCGCCGCGCCACCGGCGTCGAGATACGCCGCGACGGCGAGACCGACACCCTGTTCGCGCGCCGCGAGGTGGTGCTGTGCGGCGGGGCCTTCAACTCGCCGCAGCTGCTGATGCTCTCGGGCATCGGCGATCCGGAAGAGCTGGTGCGGCACGGCATCGCGGTGCGCCATGCGCTGCCGGGCGTGGGACGCAACCTGCAGGACCACGTCGACTTCATCCTCTCCTATCGCACGCAGGAGAAGAACCTGCCCGGCCTCGGCCCGATGGGACTGCTGAACTTCGCGAAGGCGATTCCCGAATGGAGGCGCAGCGGCAAGGGCCTGATCGCCACGCCCTACGCCGAGGCCGGCGCCTTCATCAGGACATCTCCCGACCTCGACAAGCCCGACCTGCAGCTGCACTTCGTGATCGCGCTGGTCGACGACCACGCGCGCAAGCTGCACGGCGGCTTCGGCTTCTCATGCCATGCGTGCGTGCTGCGGCCCAAGAGTCGCGGCGACGTGCGGCTGAACGATGCCGATCCGGCGACGGCGCCGCGCATCGATCCGAAATTCCTCTCGCACGAGGACGACGTCGCGCGGCTGCTCGCGGGCGTGAAGAAGATGCGCGAGATCCTGCATGCACCGGCATTGCAGAAGTACCGGCAGGCCGAGCTCTACACGGCCGGCGCGAACACCGACGAAGAGCTGCTCTCGCACATCCGCGCGCGCGCCGACACCATCTACCACCCCGTGGGCACCTGCAAGATGGGCACCGACGCGATGGCGGTAGTCGATGCGAAGCTGCGCGTGCATGGCATCGCGAACCTGCGCGTGGTCGATGCATCGGTGATGCCGACGCTGATCGGCGGCAACACCAATGCGCCGACGATCATGATCGCCGAGCGTGCCGCCGAGTGGATGCGCGGCCCGCTCACCTTCGACCGCGCCGAACTCGATGCTAGACGGCCCGCGACGAGCCTCGAACGACCAGTTCTCCAGGCAGCAGCAGCTGGCGCGCAGGCGCATCCAGCCCACGCAACCGTTCGATCAGGCATGTAGCGGCCGCGCGGCCGATGGCATCGGTGGGCTGCGCCACGGTGCTCAGGCCCGGGCCGATGAGCGAGGCCCATTCGGGATCGTCGAAGCCCACGAAGCCGAGGTCGGCGCCGAACTGCCAGCCCAGCCGCGCCATCGCCTGTGCGATGCGCAGCGTGACCACCGCATTGCCCGCGACCACCGCCGCGCGGCGGCCGCGCTTCGCACGCTGGCGCAGGGCGCGCAATGCCTCGTCGAGCGCATCGGTCTCGCCTTCCACGCTCTCGAACACCTCGCCCGCCACGCGCGGCTCGTGCGCGGCCACGCAGGCGCCGAAGGCGGCCGTGCGTTCGCGCCGCGAGCTCACGCCCTTCTGCGGCTCGGTGACGTAGAGCAGCTCGCGATAGCCGCCTTCGACCAGGTGGCCGCAGGTGGCGGCCATCGCGGAATCGTTGTCGAGCGAAACGAAGTCGGTGTGCATGCCCGCATGGCGCCGGTCCACCAGCACCGCAGGCTTGCCGTGCAGCGTGACCGCGTCGACCACGTTGCTGCCGCGCCCCAGCGTGTTGAGGATGAAGCCGTCGACCTGGTAGCCCGCCAGCGCGTCGATGGCCTCGCGCTCGCGTTCGCTCTCGTTGCCGAGGTTGAACAGCATCACGAGGTAGCCGGCGTCCTGGCAGGCCTTCTCGGCGCCGCGCAGCACCGCGACGGAATATGGGTTGGTGATGTCGGCCACGATCAGGCCGACCAGCCGTGAGCGGCCATGGCTCAGCGCCTGCGCCATCGGGCTCGGCGAATAGCCCAGCTTGGCGATGGCGACCTCGACGCGCGCGGCGATGTCGGGGCTCAGCAGGCGCTCGCGATGGTTGAGGAAGCGCGAGACGGTGGCCTTGGAGACGCCGGCGGCCTCGGCGACGTCGGCGATGGTGGCGCGGCCGGTGGGTTTCATCGGCGACTCTCGCTCCCTCTCCCCTTGGGGAGAGGGTTGGGGTGAGGGTCGACGGCGGTGGCGGAAGCAGCGCTTGCGCGAGGGCCCCTGCCCTCACCCCAGCCCTCTCCCCAAGGGGAGAGGGAGCAAGACAGGGAGGTCATGCGCTGGCCGTGTCGTACGGCGCCGTCGGCTTCTCGCCGGCCAGCACCTGCAGCAGGTTCGTCGTCGCCAGCTCGGCCATGGCATGCCGCGTCTCGTGCGTGGCCGAGCCGATGTGCGGCAGCGGCGTCACGCGCGGGTGGGTGCGCAGCGGCGAATCGGCGGGCAGCGGTTCCTTCGCGAACACGTCCAGGCCGGCGGCGCGCAGCGTGCCGTGGTCGAGCGCATACAGCAGCGCCTCTTCGTTCACGGTGGCGCCACGGCCGCCGTTGATGAAGGCGGCGCCGGGCTTCATGCGCGCGAAGAAGGCAGCATCGATCATGCCGCGCGTGGCCTCGGTCAGCGGCAGCATCGCGAGCACGATGTCGGAACGCGCGAGCAGGTCGTCCAGCGATGAGTGCGTGGCGCGGCCCTGCAGTTCGGGCGCCTGCGCAGCCAGGTCGACCGGACGGCGCGAGTGGTACAGCACCGGCATGCCGAAGCCCAGCGCCGCACGGCGTGCCACGGCCTGGCCGATGCGGCCGAAGCCGAGGATGCCCAGTGTCTTGCCGTGCACGTCGGTGCCGAAGAGTTCCTCGCCGATGTTCTTCGTCCAGCGGCCTTCGCGCACCATGGTCGAGAGCTCGACCACGCGGCGCTGCGTGGCCATGAGGATCGCGAACACCGTATCGGCCACCGTCTCGGTGAGCACGTCGGGCGTGTGGCACAGCACGATGCCGCGCTTGTGCAGCTCGGCCAGCGGGTAGTTGTCGACGCCGACGGACACGCTGGAAATCACTTCGAGCTGCGGCGCCGCGTCGAGCAGCGCGGCATCGACCGGATGACTGGAGCCGATCAGCCCGTGCGCGTTGCGCAGCGCGGCGGCGAAAGCCTCGGGCTCCTTGCGCGGATCGGCTACGGTGACGTTGTGCACGGCCTGCAGGCGAGCCAGTTGGTCTTCGGGCAAGGGCCGGAAGACAAGCACGTTCTTCTTCGTCATGGTCATCAAAGCCCCGCTTCCTCGAGCTGCGCCCGCGTCGGCAGGCCTTCGGTGTCGCCCAGTACCTGCACGGCGCGCGCGCCGATCCATGCACCGCGGCGCACGGCGTCGGGCACGCTGCGGCCTTCGAGCAGTGCGCTCACCACGCCTGCCGCGAAGCCGTCGCCGGCGCCCACGGTGTCGATCACTTCCTTCACCGGAAAGCCGTCGACGCGGCCCGTGCCGGCCACGTCGCTGTCGTAGTAGGCGCCCTCGGCACCGAGCTTCACCACCACCAGCCTGGCGCCGCGCTCGCGGTAGAACCTCGCCACGTCTTCCGGCTTGCTGTGGCCGGTGAGCAGCAGGCCTTCTTCGATGCCTGGCAGCACCCAGTCGGCGCGCGAGGCGAGTTCGTTGACCCAGTGGCGCATGGTCTCGGTGGACGACCACAGCGTGGGGCGCAGGTTGGTGTCGAAGGAGATGGTGCGGCCGGCGGCGCGCATCACGTCCATGCTCTTGAGCGCGGCCTGCAGGCTGGTGTCGGAGATGGCGGCAAACACGCCGGTGGCGTGGAGGTGGCGCGCCGAGCGCAGCCATGCCTCGTCGACGTCGGCCGGGCCCATGTGGCTTGCGGCCGAGCCCTTGCGGTGGTACTCGATCGGCGGGTCGCTGCCGTCGGTGACGCGGCCCTTGAACTGGAAGCCGGTGCGCTGCGTCGGGTCGGTGATCACGTGCGAGCAGTCGATGCCCTCGGCGCGCATCGCCGCCAGCAGCGCGCGGCCCATGGAGTCGGTGCCGAGCCGGCTGGCCCAGCCCACCTTCAGGCCCAGGCGCGAGAGGCCGATGGCCACGTTGGTCTCGGCGCCGGCGGTGCGTTTGTGGAAGGACTGCGCGTCCTCCAGCGGACCGGGCCGGTCGGCCACCAGCAGCAGCATGGCCTCGCCGAAGAGCGCGACGTCGAATGCGGCGGGTTCTGTCATGTGTGTTTCGTCTCTATGCGCGCGCGGCGCGGATGAAGTCGACCTGGGAGCGGGCGACGGCCAGCAGGTCGTCGCCCACCAGAGGGTATTCGATGGCGTGCGGCACGTCGGCCGGCAGCGCGCGCAGCACCGAGCGCCATGGCGCGACCGAATCGCCCAGCGGCACCGCCACCCATTTGTGCGGCAGGCGCTGCGCACCCTTGCAATGCACGTAGCGCACGCGATGGCCCAGCGCCTGCGCGGCCTGCAGCGGGCATTCGCCGAGCCAGTGCCAGTTGCCCATGTCGAAGGTCATGCCCAGCGTGAGGCCGGCGCGGTCGGCCGCGTCGAAGAAGGCCTGCAGCGCGGGCAGCGTGCCGGCGCGCACGGTCTGGTCGTTCTCGATCAGCAGTTCGATGCGGGTTTCGGCAAGCTCCACCCTCAGGCCCCACAGCGAGCCGTGAGACGAGGGCTGGAAGTCACCGATGGACATCTTGAGCCGCTTCGCGCCCACGCGCGTGGCGGCGGCGATGCCGCGCTTGAGCGCGGCGCTGTCGAGCCAGCCGCCTTCGGCCCAGAGCCCCTCGGGGCTGGAATAGACGGAAGCCAGTCCGTTGAGCGCGGGCAGTTCGGTGTCTGCGTCGCGCAGCATCTCGCCGCGCACTTCCACCGAGTCGGCGCCGGCCGCGCGCGAGAGCTGCGAGCACCAGAGCTGGCCGTGCCGCCCCACCTCGGCCGCGCCGAAGGACGACAGGGAAACGAGAACCTCGAAGGACATCAGTAGGCAGGTCAGTGGTTTTGGTGCGAACTCAGGATCTGGCCGAGGAACTGGCGCGTGCGCTCGTCCCTGGGGTTGCCGAAGAACTCCTGCGGCGGCGCCTGCTCGACGATCTTGCCTTCGGCCATGAAGATCACGCGGTCGGCCACGCTGCGGGCAAAGCCCATTTCGTGCGTCACGCACAGCATGGTCATGCCGTCTTCGGCCAGCGCGATCATGGTGTCGAGCACTTCCTTGACCATCTCGGGGTCGAGCGCGGAAGTAGGCTCGTCGAACAGCATGATCTTGGGCGCCATGCACAGCGCCCGCGCAATCGCCACGCGCTGCTGCTGGCCGCCCGAGAGCTGGCTGGGGTACTTGTTGGCCTGCTCCGGAATGCGCACGCGCTTGAGGTACTTCATCGCCACCTCTTCGGCCTGCGCCTTCGTCATGCCGCGCGAACGCATCGGCGCGAGCGTGCAGTTCTCGAGGATGGTGAGGTGCGGGAACAGGTTGAACTGCTGGAACACCATGCCGACTTCGGCACGCACGGCATCGACGTTCTTGCCGCCGGCCGTGAGGTCGATGCCGTCGACCACGATGCGGCCCTTCTGCACCGTCTCCAGGCGGTTGATGCAGCGGATCAGCGTGGACTTGCCCGAGCCCGAGGGCCCGCAGATCACGATGCGCTCGCCCTGGCGCACGCTCAGGTCGATGCCGGTCAGCACCTGGAATTCGCCGTACCACTTGTTGACGGCTTCCATGCGGATGATGGGATCGCTCATGGGGTGTTCACTCTGTTGGATTCAAGAAATCGGACTTGGCCGAACGCAGAAATCGCGAAGGTTTCGCCGAGGTCGCAAAAGAGAAACAAGAAATTTGTCTTGGTCTTTTCTGCGACCTTTGCGTAGCTTTTGTATTTCTTCTGCGTTCTGCCCCCGCTTCCGTGTTACTGCATCTTCGGCAGATCAGCCTGCAGCCACTTCTGGTACAGCTTGTTCAGCTCGCCGTTGGCGGTGTTCTTCTGCACGAACTCGTTCACCGCCTTGTGCAGCTCTTCCTGGCCGGGGCGCATCGCGATGCCCATCGATTGCTGCACCAGCGTGAACTTGTTTTCGAAGGTGTTGGCGGGCACGCGCTTGGCGATCTGGGCTGCGACGGTCACCGAGCAGCCGATGGCGTCGACCTGGCCGGAGATCAGCGCCTGCATGGCGGAGGCGTCGTCGTCGAAGCGGCGGATCTCGGTGCCTTCGGGGGCGGCCTTGGTCACGGCCACGTCCTGCGTGGAGGCGCGGGCCACGCCCACGCGCAGGCCCTTCAGGTCGCCTGCGGCCTTGATGGGGGTCTTGGTCGCGCCGTACAGCACGATGGTGGCGGCCGCGTAGGGCTGCGAGAACTGCACCTGCTTGGCGCGCTCGGGCGTGATGGCCAGCGAGGCCACCAGCAGGTCGACCTTGTTGGTCAGCAGGAAGGGAATGCGGTTGGGGCCGGTCACGGGAACGATGTTGGCCTTCACGCCCCAGTCCTTGGCCAGCAGCTTGGCCACGTCGGCGTCGTAGCCGTCGGGCTGGTTCTTCGCGTCGGTGGTGCCGTAGGGCGGAAAGTCGACCAGCATGCCGATGGTGATCTCGCCCTTCTTCTTGATGTCGGCCACGCTCTGCGCCGAGGCGAAGGGAGCGAACACGGTGAGGGCGGCGCCGAGACCGAGGGCTGCGAGCGCGACGCGGCGCGAAGTGATACGGGTCATGGGATGTCTCCTGAGGAAGAAAGAGAAACGAAGAACGAAAAACAGAAAACCAAGAAAGCGAAAGGGGTTCAGCGGGCCAGGGCCCGGGCGCGCTTGCGCTCCATGCTCGCGGCCAGCAGCGACAGCGGCCAGCAGATCACGAAGTAGATCGCCGCCACCACCGAGAACACGATGAGCGGCTGGAAGGTGGCGTTGTTGACGATCTGCCCCGCGCGCGTGACCTCGACGAAGCCGATGATGGCCGCCAGCGAGGTGCCCTTGATGATCTGCACCAGGTAGCCCACCGTGGGCGCGAGCGCGATCTTCAAGGCCTGCGGCAGCACCACGTCGCGCATGCGGTCGAAGTACCTGAGGTTCAGGGCCTGCGCCGCCTCCCACTGGCCGCGCGGAATGGCCTGGATGCAGCCGCGCCAGATCTCGCCGAGGAAGGCGCCGCTGTTGAGGATGAGCGCCACGCCGGCGGCGATCCACGGGTTGATGTCCAGCCCCAGCACCGGCGCGCCGAAGAACACCAGGAACAGCTGCAGCAGCAGCGGCGTGCCCTGGAAGATCTGGATGAAGGTGGTCGAAGCACCGCGCGCCCACGCCGATTCCGACGTGCGCATCAGCGCCAGCGCCAGCCCCAGGATCGCGCCGCCCACGAAGGCGATGGCCGAGAGTGCGAGCGTCCACTTGGCCGCTTCGAGGATGAACAGGAATTCGGGAAAGCCGAAGGTGCGCATGGTGTTGTGCTCCGTCCGTCGTCTGGAGGTTTACCGGCGGTCCGGGTAGTTGAGCGTGCGCTTGTAGATCAGCTTGAACATGGCCGAGAAGGCCAGCGCCAGCGCGAGGTAGATGGCGGCCACGACGATGTAGATCTCGAAGCTGCGGAAGGTCTGCGACTGCAGGTTGGCGGCCACCGAGGTCAGGTCGTCGGCCGAGATGACCGACACTACCGCCGAGCTCAGCATCAGCAGGATGAACTGGCTCGTGAGCGCCGGGTAGATGGCCTTGAGCGCCGGCTTGATGATGACGAAGCGGAAGATTTCCCAGGGCTTGAGGTTCAGCGCCCTGCCCGCCTCGATCTGCCCCTTGGGAATCGACTCGATGCCCGCGCGGATGATTTCCGTGGCGTAGGCGCCCAGGTTCACCACCATGGCCACCAGTGCGGCCGTCTGCGGCGACCAGCGCAGGCCAATGGCCGGCAGCGCGAAGAAGAAAAAGAACAGCTGCACGAGGAAGGGCGTGTTGCGGATCACCTCGATGTAGGCATTGATGATGAAGCGCAGCCAGCCCGGCCCCGAGGTCTTGCCCCAGGCGCAGAAGATGGCCACCACCAGCCCCAGCACCGTGGCGACCAGCGAGAGCTGGATCGTGATCCACGTGCCCTTGAGCAGCAGCGGCCAGGCGGCGAAGACGGCGTCGAATTGAAACTGGTAGTTCATGGTGGGCGGACCCTGAAGCTGCGCGGCGCGGACGCGCGCAGACCCTGAAAGCAATGCTTGCAGCTTATATGAAACCGGTTTCAGGATTTCATAGGGATTCCCCTAGGTGGTCGTTTTGTCCCACCTTCTGCCTACTTCAATTCCATGCTGAACCCACCCACGGCCGACATGCCCGCAGAGGCGAATGAGCTCTCCCCCGGTACGGCTGCGCCCACCGTGCGGCACTTCAGGCAGGCGCTGCTGTGGCCCCTACGGCTGATGCCGGCACCGCACGCCGGGCACCATCACGCGCCCTGGCATGTGCTGCGCGAGATGGGCAACGCATCGCCCTGGCGCGAGGAAGTCGACGAATACACGGGCGACAGCAGCCGCTTCCATGAGCGGCACTACAACGAGTTCGTGAGCTTCCTGCCTTACGTGCAGCGCTTCCTGTACGGCGAAGGCCGCTCGCGCGGCGGCGGTACGACCGGCGACGGCGACTCGCCGATGCGCATCTTCCGCCGCCACGACGTGGCTGCCGTGCGCCTCGTGTCGAAGCCGGGCGATGCGCCGGTCACGCTCGACGTGATCCATTGCGACCTGTACTTCTTCTTCGACGTCGACGTGGTGATGCTCAACCTCGAAGTCGGCGCGAACGACCTGAGCCTCGCGCAGGCGCAGGACATCCTCTACCGCTTCGGCCGCGCCTACCCCTCGGGCTGGGAGGCCGACGGCTCCGCGCTGCACTGCATGGCCAGCGTCGAGTGGCTGGGCGTCGACGGCCGCGTGCTCGCGAGCTCCGACGCGCAGCAGCGCGAGGCTTTTCTCTCGCACGTGGCACAGCACCGCGCGCCACGCATCGCGGCGCACTGGGCCTACCTGATGCAGCCGCTGGTGAGCGACCATTCCGAAGACGCGGGCGTGCTGCGCTACCGCCAAATCGAGTACTACCGCATGCCGGTGATGGCCTACCTCTCGCTCGACGACCCGCGCCGCCTCACGCGCGACGACTTCGTGCGGCTCGCTCTCGTCACCGGCGCGGGCGCCACCGATGCCCACCTGCCCTACGCCGACCACCATCTCGCCGACTTCGAGCACAAGTACTGCTACGACCGCTTCTGGGTGAACGCGGGCGCCGCGCCCAACACACGCTACCTGTGCAACGGCCACGCGCTCATCGTGGTGGGCGACGCGCGCTCCGAATTCTTCTGCTGCCGCGACCGCGGCGTGCTCGCGCAGTTCAGGCACCAGCACTTCCTGCTGTTCCTCATCGCGCACTTCCAGAAGGCCTCGCTGCTGATGTTTTCCGACCAGCTGGTGGAAGCGCTCAAGCGGCTGGACATCCGCAGCACGCCGAGCGTGAAGCAGTTCAAGCGCGCCATTCGCGCGAGCTTCGAGCGCTTTTTGCGCTTCACGCACCGCTACTGGTTCCACGAGATCTCCGAGCAGGCGCAGGTGCGCGCACTCTCCCACATGTGCGCCACGCACCTCGGGCTCGATCCGCTCTACGACGAGGTCAAGGCGCGCATCGCCGACATGAACACCTACCTCGACGCCGACAGCCTGCGCCGCCAGGCCGCGACCGTGGTGCGGCTCACCGTGGTCACCCTCTTCGGCCTCATCGGCACCATCACCACCGGCTTCCTCGGCATGAACCTGCTGGCCGAGGCCGAGGCACCGCTGTGGCGCAAGGCCGTGTGGTTCGGCGTGGTGTTCGTCGCGACGACCTGGCTCACCATCTACACGATGGTGAAGTCGCAGCGCCTGTCGGACTTCATCGATGCACTGTCGAACGACAGGCTGGGGTTCAGGGGCAAGCTGGCGGCGCTGGCGAAGGTGTGGCGGCCTGGGGCGGACTGACCGATTTCCCCAGAGCATCGCGCAGAGAACTGATCGTGCTGTCCGCAGCGTCGATTCGCCGTTGCAACTCCTCGTTGACCAGGCGGAACAGCGCGCCGAATTCGGATCGCGTCGGGTAGATCTCCTCGCGCTCGTTCACCTGCATCGGAACGACGAGCTTTTCGAGGCACACATAGGCGCTGTACACCTGTCGAATGCCCTCGACGTCGTCGCCCGCCTGCAGGGCGGCCGACTCGGCATTTGCATTTGAATAGGGAGGAACCGACTTCGGCGTTGGGCCAGTATCGGTTTTCGGCGCGTGCTTGAGCACGCGAGCAGACTTGGTCACGGGCGACCTCCTGAAATTGCAATTTGCAGAAACCGCCGCGGTCGCCCTTTGGGAAACTGCGGCTCACGTCGCAGAGATTGCTTCAGGCTGCTAAACCCGATCACGCCTTGTTCGGCGTGACGGGCGCAGTATAGCCACGCAGCTAGCTCACGGCCGTGTAGGTCGGCATGGTGTTCCTGGTGGCGAACTGGCTCACGGTTCCCCCAGAATCGGCGCATGCGCATTGCCATCGTCTCCGACATCCACGGGAACCTTCCCGCACTCGCAGCCGTCGTCGAGGACATCGGCCGCCGCGGCGTCGATACCGTCGTCAATCTGGGCGACAGCCTCTCCGGCCCGCTGATGCCGCTGGAAACGGCGCGCTTCCTGATGGAGCAGAACTGGACGCATCTCGCGGGCAACCACGAGCGCCAGGTGCTCACCCTTCCTGCCGGCAAACGCGGCGCATCGGACGAATTCGCCCATGAGCGGCTCGGTCCGCAGGAGTTCGCGTGGATGGCTTCGCTCGAACACAGCCTGCGATTGAGCGCCGAAGTGCTGCTGTGCCATGGCACGCCGGACAGCGACCTGCACTACTTCCTGGAGACGGTCGAGCCGTCGCTGCTCAGGCCGGCCACGATGACCGAGATCGATGCGCGGCTCGGCACGGTCGATGCGCAGGTACGGCTCGTCGCCTGCGGCCACACGCATGTGCCGCGCGTGGTTCGCGCTTCTGGCGGGCAACTGATCGTCAATCCGGGCAGCGTCGGGTTGCAGGCTTATGACGACATCCACCCGCATCCGCACGTCGTCGAGACGGGCTCGCCCGACGCGCGCTATGCCATCGTCGAGCGGCTGGCGAACGAAAGCTGGGCTGCGACGCTGATCTCGGTGCCCTACGACCACGCGAGCATGGCGGCGCTTGCGATGGCCAATGGCAGGCCGGACTGGGCCGGCGCACTCGCCACTGGCCGGATGCCCTCAGGCCGTTGACGCTACGCGCGGAATACATGCCGACTCGGCGGGCAAAGAAAAACCCGCCGAAGCGGGTCGATTGCGTCGCAGAGGTTGCTTCGGGCTGCCAAACCCGATCACGCCTCATTCGGCGTGACGGGCGCAGTACAGCCACGCAGTTCGCTCACGGGCCGAGTGCTACCAGGCACGAAGCCTTTCATTGGCAGCTGAAATTCTCGGCCTTCTCGATGTCACCCGTGCCCTTGTAGCGCGCAACCTTCGGGTAGGCGCAGAGCGGCCGGGTGCGGGTGGGCGACCAGCCGGAAGGCACGTCCGCGTTCACGCCGCCCGCGTTGCCCGTACCGCGCGCCGAAGCGACGACGGAATCGGCGGCCTCGCCCTTCTCCACCCAGTTGACGAGCGGCGCGAGCATGTCGAACTGGTCGGTGGTCGGGCCGCCGGCGCAGTGGTTCATTCCGGGCACCCGATAGAAGCGTGCGAAGTTGGATGCATCGCCGCCATTGGCCGCGGCCAGCTGGTCATACCAGTGCTGCGTGTCGTCGCTCGAGAAGATGGGATCGCTCGTCCCATGGTAGGCCATGACCTTGGCGCCGCGCTTCTTCAAGCGGCTCAGATCGGTGGGGTTCGGCGGCGTCATGAACGAAAGAGAGTTCTCGGTGTAGAGCCCGTCGGTCGCGGTGATCTTGGAGAGGATCGAATCGATGCTGGCCGTGAGCGTGAAGTTGGGGCCGTTGAAGCCGGACGGGTTCTCGGGCGGCACCTGCCAGACGAAGGCGACCGCGCCCGAGTCGAGGTTCAATGAATTCGAGAACTTCCACGATGACCAGCCGGTGGTGTTCAGGCCTGCATCGAAGGGAAAGCTCGCATAGATCTTCTTTCCGCCGCCGTCGAGCGCACCCGCGAAGAGCTGCCCGATGCGAAGCTTCTGGTCGGCCGAGAGGCATGTGCCATCGCGCGAGCCGCTGCAGGTGGGAACGTCGCGGTCCAGAGAGAAGGCCGCCTGGCATGCGCCGGTGTCCTGCACGAGGCCGTCGGTCGTGCCGTCGAGGGCATCGCACTTGGCCAGGACTGCATTGGAGACCAGGGTGCGTTCGGCCAGCGTGAAGCCCGTGCCAGGGTCGCCCGGGGTGGTTGCCAGGGCGTTGTAGTTCTGGGCGCCGACGATGTTGGCTGAGGCGGCAAGGGGGAGCCGGAAGCCGGGGTCGCCCACCAGGAAGCCGTCGTAGTCGTCCGCATAGCGCGACATGGCAACCATGGTGTGGCGCCCGCCGTTGGAGCAGCCGCCGATGTAGGAGCGGTCCGGGCCCTTTCCGTAGGCCGATGCGATCAACGCCTTCGCCATCGGCGTGAGCTTGCCGACCGCCTGGTAGCCGTAGTCGAGGCGGGCCTGCGGATCGATGCCGAAGAACGGCGTGGGCGCCGCGTGCCCCGCGTCGGAGCTGATCACGGCGAAGCCCTTGTTCAGCGCGTTGTCCAGTACGCCGCCTCCGCCGACCGGCCCGGTGGCGGTGCCGATGCTGCCGTCGAGCCCTCCGTTGGCTTGATAGAAATACCGCCCGTTCCAGTTCACCGGCAAACGCATCTCGAAGCCGATCGCATAGCTCTGGCCATCGACCGGGCTCGTGCGCTGATACATCGATCCGCGCACCTGGCAATGCGCCCCCACCGGCTTGCCCGCGACGCTCAAGGTGCCGGCTGCGATCGAATTGGCTGCGGAGATGGTCGTGTTGGCAAAGGTGAAGCCGGCGAGTGAGGCGCAATCGCCGAGGGTCGCGCCGGTGGCCGCGCCGAGCACGGGCAGCGTCTCGACGGGCGGCGCCGGATTGTCGGGAGGAGGCGTCACGGGATTGCCATTGCCGGCAGGCGGGGTGACTGTCGAAGTGCCGGTCGTCGGGAACGCGCCGACGAAGCCGCCGCCACCACTTCCTCCGCCACAGGCGGTCAGCAATGAAGCGACAAAGATCAGGGATGCGGGGGTCTTCAAGAATGTCTCCTTCGACGCCTGGACGCGGCGCCTATAGTTAATCTACTTAACTATCAAAGATAACCAGTTATGGTTTTCCATTAAGCAGTTTTCACTCCCAAGACGCCACTCCGATCCAGTTAGATCAGACAGTGAATCACCTGGAGGGAGAACGACAATGCCCGGAATGCCCAAGAACAGAAGCAATCCGGTAGACGCCACACCCGCCGGCCGGCTGGTCGAGGCGTCTTTGCATCACGTGCTCGGCTATCAGCTCGCACAGGCGACGATCGTCACCGGCGCTGTGTTCGCCGAGCGGGTGGGAACGCCTTTCGACCTGCGCCCGGTCGAGTTCACGGTGCTGTGCCTCATCCACGAAAACCCCGACGTGTCGGCCGCCCGCCTGGCGAAGGCACTCGCGGTCACGGCGCCCAACATCGCGGCATGGCTCGAACGGCTCGAGAGGCGAGAGTTGATCCGCCGCACGCCGCACGCCACGGACCGCAGGGCCCAGCACCTTCGCACCACCCCGACCGGCGCCACCCTTGCGAGCAGCGCGACGCGGTCGGTCATCGAAGGCGAGCAGCTGGCGCTCGGCAACCTCTCCAGGGGCGAGCAAATGATCCTGATCGAGCTGCTGCACAAGGTTGCCGTGTCACGCAGCGCGTGAGCGTTCAGGCAACGCGCACGTGCCCCGTGCGCTTCGTGCAGGCCGTGTTCTTCAGTCGCCGAACGCGACTTCCGCGCTGGCGATTGCGCGGATCGGCACGCCGAAGCTCGTGATGTCCGACAGCGTGGCGTTGTGATGCTCGCGGATCTTCGCGCCCGTGGCGTGCGGCTTGTCGTGCGAAGTGTGCGCATCGGCCGCGAGCACCACGTGGTAGCCCAGCGCGGCGGCGCGGCGCACCGTGGTGTCGACGCAGAACTCCGACGAATAGCCGCAGACCACCACGCGCTTCACGCCGTGTTCGGAGAGCCAGGCTTCCAGGGGCGTGCGCAAGAAGGAGTCGGGCGTGGTCTTGCGGATGCGCGCGTCGCGCGAGTCGGTGTTCAGCGCGCTTGCGAGCTGCCAGCGTTCGGAGTCGAACTCCAGGTCAATCGCGTCCTCGTGCTGGATGAAGGCCACCGGCACGCCGGCAGCGCGGGCGCGTTCGGTGAGCGCGTTGATGCGCTGCATCACCTCGTGGGCCTCATGGGGGCGCGGCGGGTCGTCGCAAAGGCCACGCTGGACATCGATGACGAGAACGGCAGTTTTCATGGGCTGCGGAATCGGCGGGTTCTTGACCGCGCGATTGTGCCCGGCCCCGCCTGACCGGCGCCCTACTGCCGAACGCCTTATTCCCAGGCGCTCACTTCCAGCCGCACCTTGCCGCTGATGCCGGGCGCGGCAGGCGCCGCTCCAAGGCTCGACAGCGGCACCACGAACTGCAGCTTGCCGCTCGCCAGTTGCTTCGGGCTCATGGGCAGCGAGGCGCGGCCGGCGGTGTCGGTCTGCCAGCCGTACTTGACGTTCCAGTTCTGCGCCGCGTCGTCGGGCTGGGGCGGCGCGATCTCGATGATCAGCGTGTCGCGAAAGAGCGAGCTGCCTTCGTAGTGGCCGTCGAGCCAGAACTTGTTGTTGACCTGGTAGTCGGGTACGCGCACGCCCAGCGTCATCGCGTAGGCCAGCGTGGGCCTGTCCTGCTTCACGCGGGCCCGGTTGGCGAGGAACACGGTCGAGAGGTAGATGGAGCGGCGGTCGGCCTTGGCTGGGTCGGTGAGCTCCTTGTGCGTGCGGCAGGCGGGCGAGTCTTCCTCGGCAATGCGGCGGCTCAGGTACCAGCGCTTGCCTCGAGGCGCGGCCAGCAGTTCGACCTGGTAGAGCGCATCGACGTCGGCGTCCTTTGGCAGGTCGGGCGGCAGCGTGACGCCGTCGACGTCGAACCACAGGTCGACGCGCACATCGCCGAACAGGAAGCGCGTGAGGTTCTGGTAGGCCTCCTCGGAATTGACGATGCCGAAGTAGCCCGAGTGCGAGCGGTAGGTGTAGGCAGTGGCCACCGGCTGCGTCTTGCCGGCGTCGTCGACGGCCCAGAGCGATGCGTTCTCGATGCGCACGAGCCCGTCGCTGCCGTGGCCCGCGAACATGCGCGAGAGGCCCTTGGCGGTCTCGTAGTCGCCGCGGTTCGTGCCGACCATGCAGAAGAAGCGCTCGGGGGGAAAGGCCGCCGCAGGCAGGTAGTCCATGCGGCCGTTGACCGGTGCCGTGGCCAGGAACTCGGACATCTTCTCCCGGTTGAAGGTGTTCATCTCGTTCAGCGTGAGCCAGGCCGGCACGTTGATGCCGCCCATGTCGATGCCGTTGTGGGGCGTGGCGTAGGTAAACACCTTGTCGACGCAAGCGCGCGCGGCCGCGTCGCCGAGCGCGGGGTTCTGCAGGAAGGCGCGAACCACCAGCCCGCCCATGGAATGCGCGACGAGGTAGCAGCGGAAGTCGTCGGGCGCGAAGCCCGAGGGGCCCTCGCGCTGCACCACTAGGTCACGCACGCGCAAGATGAGCTGGCTCAGGCCCTGCGCGTAGATCTTGACGTCCTTCGCCTTGCCGTCGCCCAGCAGTTCGGAGCCCGAGTCGTAGTAGCGGTAGATGATGACCGAGGCCGAGGGAATGCCGTCGACGTCGTTGCCGTTCGCGTCGGGCGAAGGCTTCCAGTCGGGGTCGAGGATGTCCAGGCCGTTCTGGTAGACGCTCTGGTACTGGAAGTCGGCCAGCAGCCGCACCATCGGCGATTCGAATACGAACTTTTGCGCCGGCGCTTCCTTCTTCACGGTGGCGCGATACACGGTGGAGCCGATGTTGAAGCCGCAGAACGGATCGGCCGCGGTCTCGTCGCGCTCCGACTCGGTCATGGCGTAGCCGCGCACGTAGATGATGGGATAGCGGTTGGTGCTCATGGATCTTCAGCCTCCTCAACTCCGGTGAAACCGATGAAGTCCGGCAGTGTGCCGGGCTCGCGCCGCGCCCGCCATACGGCGCATGGCATAGAGCCCCGAATGCCCCTCCTGCCCGAATGTTTCTATCGCTGAAACCATTGAAACACGCGCCTTCGATAGTCTCCATCCATCCCACAAACACAATCCAGAAGGCTCTCCCATGGCTGAAGACCCCGGCTCGCAAGGCTCCTACCTGCCCCAACTCCTGCGCCGCGGCACCGCGCTCGCCGCAGCCGGCTGCGCCTTCGTGGCGGGCTGCAGCGCCGCTGGCGGCGGCGAGACGCGCTACGAGAATTCGCCGCAATTCAAGGACGGCGGCTTCCACAACATGGCCAACCCCGACCTGCCCGCGCAGGCCAGCGCATGGCGCATCTGGTCGCGCTTCATCGTGGGCAGCAAGGTCGACACCGTCCCGGTCGACCCCATCCCCGTGAAGCCGCTGGACAAGCCCACCCTCGACGCGCTCGACACGAAGACCAACCACGTGATGCGCCTGGGCCATTCGTCGCACCTGCTGAAGCTGCAGGGCAAGTACTGGCTGATCGACCCGGTGTTCAGCGACCGCGCCTCGCCCGTGCAATGGGCCGGGCCGAAGCGCTTTCACAAGACGCCGATCGCGCTGGAGGAGCTGCCGCCCATCGAAGGCGTGATCCTCTCGCACGACCACTACGACCACCTCGACGTGGCGACCATCGAATACCTCGCCAAGGACGTGAAGCGCTACTTCGTGCCGCTGGGCGTGCGCTCCCGGCTGCTGGCAATGGGCGTGCCGGCCGATCGCGTGACCGAGCTCGACTGGTGGCAGTCGGCCGAACACGACGGCGTGAAGCTCACAGCCACGCCCGCCCAGCACTTCTCGGGCCGCACGCTCGGCGACCGCGACCGCACGCTGTGGGCCTCGTGGGTGGTGCAAAGCGGCGACCAGCGCATCTTCTACAGCGGCGACTCGGGCTACTTCCCGGGCTTCAGGCAGATCGGCGAGCGCTTCGGCGGCTTCGACATCGCACTGATGGAAAACGGCGCCTACGACAGCATGTGGCCCGCCGTGCACATGACGCCCGAACAGAGCGTGCAGGCCTTCGAGGACCTGCGCGGCAAGGTGTTCTTCTCGGTGCACAACAGCACCTTCGACCTCGCCTTCCACAACTGGCACGACCCGCTGGACCGCATCGCAGCCCTTACGGAGGCCAGGAAGATCGAGCTGGCCACGCCGGTGATCGGCGAAGTGGTGACGGTGGGAGCGGCGCGGACCAATACGCGGTGGTGGGTCGGCCTGCGTTGACCGGCCCTCCCCCAAGGCCGGGTGGACTACCCGCCGCGCTCCTTGCGCTCGCGGGCGCGCCGCACCTGGCGCGTCTCGTTGGCCTGCGAGGCGATGCGGTCCTTCTCGCGCTTCTTCAGCATGCGCTTCTCGCGCATGCGCCGGCCCAGCACGTAGCTGCCGATGCCGGTGACCACGGCGATGAAGACGCCGATGACGCTGATGTCGATGCCGCCCATGGCTATTGCACCCGCACGATGCTGGTCGGCTTGAAGCCCAGGTCGGCCGCCTTGCCCTTGCGTGCCCGGCTGCCGCGTGCGTTGTTGAGCGTGCGGATCTCCAGCGTTTCCTCGCGCTCCTTGCCGCCTCGGCCGATGCCTTCGATCTTCACGCTGCGCGTGTAGGCGGCCGCACCTGCCAGGGTGTCCTTGGGCTCGAGGTCGATCAGCGTGAGGCCGCGGCCGCCCTTGGGCAGGCTCTTGAGTTCGGCGATATCGAAGGTCAGGATGCGCCCGCCCGTCGAGGCACAGGCCACGTGCGTGGCGGCCGGCATCGGCTCGGCGCCGCTCGCGCCGCCCACCAGCGAGGGGCGGCACAGCTGCTCGCCCTCGCCCACGTCGATGAAGGCCTTGCCGCCGCGCTGGCGCGACATCATGTTCTCGACCGTGGCGATGAAGCCGTAGCCGCCGGTGTTGGCCAGCAGCAGGCTCGCGCCGACCGGGCCCGCGAAGAAGTGCGTGACGTGCGTGCCGGCATCCAGGTCGATGAGCGTGGTGACGGGCTGGCCGTCGCCGCGACCGCCCGGCAGCGAGGCCACGGACACGGTGTAGACGCGCACGCTCTTGTCCTTGGCGCTGCCGAAGACCAGCAGCGTGTCGACGCTGCGGCATTCGAAGGCGCCGTAGAGCGAGTCGCCCGACTTGAAGCTGTACTCGGGCACCGAGCCGTTGGCAGCGCCGGCCGCCTTCTCGCTGGCCCAGCCCTTCTGCGCACGGACCCAGCCCTTCTGCGACACGATCACGGTGACGGGCTCGTCGACGACCTTCACCTCGGCCACGGCGCGCTTCTCGGCCTGGATCAGCGTGCGCCGCGGGTCTTCGAA
The DNA here is from genome assembly GCF_041154425.1 of Variovorax sp. V15. Lineage (NCBI taxonomy): Bacteria > Pseudomonadati > Pseudomonadota > Betaproteobacteria > Burkholderiales > Comamonadaceae > Variovorax > Variovorax sp. V15. Next base: position 2,291,181 of record NZ_AP028659.1, on the reverse strand, counting down.
GGTCTTGGCGTCGGCTTCGATTTCCTTCACCAGCAGGCGGCGCAGCGCGGCGGGGCTGGCGAGGATGTCTTCGAGCTTCTTCTGCTCGTCGCGCAGGCCAGCCAGTTCCTGTTCGATCTTGATGGCCTCGAGCCGCGCGAGCTGGCGCAGCCGGATTTCGAGGATGTCCTCGGCCTGGCGTTCGCTGAGATTGAAGCGAGCGATCAGCGCCGCCTTCGGGTCTTCCGCCGCGCGGATGATCGCGATCACCTCATCGATGTTCAGCAGCACCAGCTGCCGGCCTTCGAGGATGTGGATGCGGTCCTGCACCTTGCCCAGGCGGAAGCGTGAGCGCTTCTCGACGGTGATCTCGCGGAAGGCGATCCACTCGTTGAGCATCTGGCGCAGCGACTTCTGCGTGGGCTTGCCGTCGATGCCGACCATCGTGAGGTTGATCGGCGAGGAGGTTTCCAGCGAGGTCTGCGCGAGCAGCGTGGTAATGAACTCTTCCTGGCTGATGCGCGAGGTCTTGGGCTCGAACACCAGGCGCACGGGGGCGTCCTTGCTCGATTCGTCGCGCACCACGTCGAGCACCGACAGCATCGAGGCCTTGAGCTGCGTCTGCTCCGCACTCAGCGCCTTCTTGCCGGCCTTGACCTTGGGGTTGGTGATTTCCTCGATTTCCTCGAGCACACGCTGCGAGCTCACGCCCGGCGGCAGCTCGTTGACCACCAGCTGCCACTGGCCACGCGCCAGCTCTTCGATCTTCCAGCGTGCGCGCACCTTGAGCGAGCCCCGGCCGGTGCGGTAGGCATCGGCGATGTCGGCCGGGCTGCTGATGATCTGGGCGCCGCCCGGATAGTCGGGGCCGGGCACGATGGCGAAGAGTTCTTCCTCGCTGAGCTTGCCGTTCGACTTGATCAGCGCCACGCAGGCGTCGGCGATCTCGCGCAGGTTGTGGCTCGGGATCTCGGTGGCCAGGCCGACCGCGATGCCGCTCGCGCCATTGAGCAGCGTGAACGGCAGCCGCGCGGGCAGCAGTCGCGGTTCTTCGGTGCTGCCGTCGTAGTTGGGAATGAAGTCGACCGTGCCTTCGTCGATCTCGTCGAGCAGCAGGCTGGTGATGCGCGCCAGGCGCGCTTCGGTGTAGCGCATGGCGGCTGCGCCGTCGCCGTCGCGGCTGCCGAAGTTGCCCTGGCCGTCGACCAGCGGGTAGCGCTGCGAGAAGTCTTGCGCCATGCGCACCAGCGCATCGTACGCAGCCTGGTCGCTGTGCGGGTGGAAGCGGCCGAGCACGTCGCCGACCACGCGCGCGCTCTTCACGGGCTTGGCGCCCACGGTGCCGTTGGTGCCGCCGAAGCCCAGGCCCATGCGCGACATCGAATACAGGATGCGGCGCTGCACCGGCTTCTGGCCGTCGGACACATCGGGCAGCGCGCGGCCCTTGACCACGCTCAGCGCGTATTCGAGGTAGGCGGTCTGGGCGTAGTCGGCGAGGGTCAGGGTCGTGTCGCCGTCGGTGGGACCCTGGAGATCGAGCGGAGGTTGGGAATCCATGAAAGAGCTGGTGAGAAAAACTTTTGTTGTTGCCGGCTGCGCGTTCAGCCGAGCGTAAAGGCCTCGTGGACCGCGGACTGTACGGCGCCGCCGAGCACCGCGCCGCCGCCGGCCACGTAGATCCAGTCGCCGACGACGGCCGCGCCCACGGCGTGGCGCGGCGTGGTCATCGGGGCGTGTCGCTGCCAGGTGTCGTCGACGGGGTTGTAGCTTTCCATCTGGCCGAACACCTTCGCCTGGCGCGGTACGCCGTCGACGAGGATGCCGCCCTCTCCGCCCATGGCGAAGAAGCGGCCGCGGTACACCACGAGCCCGTGGCCCGAGCGCGCGGTGGGCAGCGACGAGCGCAGCTCCCAGGTGTCGCGCGCGGGCAGGTAGACGTGGTGCAGGTCGGTGTTGAATTCGAAGGTGTTGAAGCGCCCGCCGACCACGTGGATCCGGCCGCCGTGCGACACGCAGCCCACGTGGTCGCGCGCGCCGGGCAGCGGTTTACGAGTCGACCAGCGGTCGGCCTTCGGGTCGTAGACCTCGTGCCAACCCACGCTCGCGCGCTCCGCGGCGGGTTCGGACGCGCCGCCGATCAGGTGCAGCGCGCCGTCGAGCATCACGGCGGCTGCGGCGCCACGCGGACGCGGCAGCGGCGCGATGGCGCTCCAGCGGTTGGCGGCGATGTCGTAGACGTAGGCGTTGGTGTCGGAGCGCCGGTTCTGCTCGACGAAACCGCCCAGCGCGTAGACGCGGCCGCCATCGGCGGTCACAGCGACGTGGTTGGCACCGCGGGGCAGCGGCGCGCCGTCGAGCCAGCGGTCGGCCTTCGGGTCGTAGATGTGGTGGTAGTCGCGGTTGACCTTGCCTTCGCCGTAGCCGCCGACCACGTGCATGCGGCCCATCGCCGCGGTGGCCCAGGCCATCTCGCTGCGGGGAATCGGCAATGCGGCGCGCGGCTCCCATCGCCCCTGCGGACCGGGCGGTGCGGAGCTGTCGGTGAAGCGCTGGGCTTCCTGCTCGGGCGTCATGTGGTGCGGCACACCGCCCTGCAGACGCGCATAGGGCTCGGCCGAGGAAGGCACGGGCGGCAGCGTGTCGTGCGTGGCCGGATGCTGCGCGCGTGCGCTGCCCGCCACCATGCCCGCAGCAGTCGTGAGAACGAAGCTTCGACGATCCATGGCCTCCTCCCCTCCTCCGGTCGATCAGGACATCGGCGTGCCCGGTGGCGCATCGGCCGCGCCCGTGGGCACCGCCGGCGGCTCGGGAATGTCGGGAATGTCGGGCATGGCCGGCATGTTGCGCGGCGAATCCGACGGCATGTTGCCGCGGCCGAGCGCGCCGCCCTGCGGCACGGTCAGCTCCATGCGGATGCGTCCCGGCGTCTTGCCACCGCGCACGGCGCCGCTCCCACCGCCCGAAGCCACCGAAGGCTTGAGGTACGCGTACAGCTGCAGCACGGTCTGCACGTAGTTCTGCGTTTCCTTGTAGTTCGGGATCTTGTTGCCCGCCCGCTGCACCGCGCCCTCGCCGGCGTTGTAGGCGGCCAGCGCGAGCTCGATCTGCCCCGGGAACATCGCGATCAGGTCCCGCAGGTAGCGCGAGCCGGCGGCGATGTTGATGCGCGGGTCGAACAGCTTCTTCTCGATGGTCGCGCGCTTGTCCGCCGACACGCCATAGCGCTGAGCCGTGGCCGGCATCAGCTGCATCAGGCCCATCGCGCCCTTGGGCGAAACGGCCTGCGCATCGAAGCCCGACTCAGTGGCGACCAGTGCCTGCAGCAGTTCGTAGTCGATCGCGTGCTTGCTCGCCGCGTCGCGCAGCGCCGACTTGGCGGTCTTGTAGCTGGGCGAGGCCTCGAACATCGCCAGCAGGCTCTGCGAGGCCGGCGGCACCTTGCCGTCGAGTTTGCCCACGCCGCGGCCCAGCGGGGCGATGCCGTTGGCGGTGTCGAAGCTCTGGCCGCCGCGGAAGAAGATCTGGTAGCGCTCGTCGAGCTTCTCGGAGGCGAAGTGCGCGTTGCCCTTGGCGTCGATGTAGCCGTAGATGTCGGCGGCGTGCGCCGGCGCTTGCTGCATGCAAAACAGCAGGACGACCAATGGCAACAAGCGCTTCAAAACCGACATGCGTGCTAGTGGAGGAGAAGGAAAAATCAGACGTCGATATCGACGTCATCGGCGCGCAACTCCATGAGCTCGCGCCGCGCCGCCGCTTCGCCCTTGCCCATCAGCTTGGTGATTTCGCCCTGGGTGGACGTGAAATCGAAGCGGCCCAATTGGACCTGCATCAGGCGCCGGGTGTCAGGATTGAGCGTGGTTTCCCACAATTGTTCCGCGCTCATTTCGCCCAGGCCCTTGAAGCGGCTGATGCTCCAGGCGCCCTCGCGCACGCCGTCCTTGCGGAGCTTGTCGAGCGTGGCGGTCAGTTCGCCTTCGTCCAGAGCATAGACCTTGGAGGCCGGTTTCTTGCCGCGCGCGGGGGCATCGACCCGGAACAATGGCGGCTTCGCGACATACACATGGCCGGCTTCGATGAGTTTCGGAAAGTGCCGGAAGAAAAGCGTGAGCAGCAGCACCTGGATGTGGGAGCCGTCCACGTCGGCATCGCTCAGGATGCAGATCTTGCCGTAGCGCAGGCCGCTGAGATCGGGCGAATCGCCGGGGCCGTGCGGGTCGACGCCGATGGCGACCGAGATGTCGTGGATTTCGGTGTTGGCGAAGAGCCGGTCGCGCTCCACCTCCCAGGTGTTGAGCACCTTGCCGCGCAGCGGCAGGATGGCCTGGCTTTCCTTGTCGCGGCCCATCTTGGCGCTGCCGCCGGCGGAGTCGCCCTCCACCAGGAAGACTTCGTTGTGGCTGGTGTCCTTGCTCTCGCAATCGGTCAGCTTGCCGGGCAAGACGGCCACACCAGAACCCTTGCGCTTCTCGACCTTCTGGCCGGCGCGCTGGCGGGTCTGGGCGGCCTTGATGGCCAGTTCGGCCAGCTTGCGGCCGTAGTCGACGTGCTGGTTGAGCCACAGCTCCAGCGCGGGGCGCACGAAGCTGGACACAAGGCGCACCGCGTCGCGCGAATTCAGGCGCTCCTTGATCTGGCCCTGGAACTGCGGGTCGAGCACCTTGGCGCTCAGCACGTACGAAGCGCGCGCGAACACGTCCTCGGGCAGCAGCTTCACGCCCTTGGGCAGCAGCGAGTGCAGCTCGATGAAGCTCTTCACCGCATTGAACAGGCCGTCGCGCAGGCCGCTTTCGTGCGTGCCGCCGGCGCTGGTGGGAATCAGGTTGACGTAGCTCTCGCGCACCGGCTGGCCTTCCTCGGTGAAGGCGACGGCCCAGTCGGCGCCCTCGCCTTCGGCGAAGTTGTCGGCGTTCTTGTCGGCATGGCCGCTACCCTCGAACAGCGGAATGACCGGGTCGCTGCTGAGCGTCTGCATCAGGTAGTCGCTCAGGCCGCCCTTGTAGAGCCACTGCTGCGTTTCCTTGGTCTTCTCGTTGACGAGCGTGACGCTCACGCCGGGCATCAGCACGGCCTTGCTGCGCAGCAGGTGGGTGAGTTCGCCCATGGGCAGTGCGGCGGTCTCGAAGTACTTGGCGTCGGGCCAGGCGCGAACCGTCGTGCCCTGCTTGCGCTCGCCGGATTCGAGCTTGCGGACCTCCAGCGCCTCGATCACGTCGCCGCCGCTGAAGGCCAGCTTCGCGACCGAGCCCTCGCGGTGCGTGGCCACTTCGAGCCGCTTCGACAGCGCGTTGGTCACCGACACGCCCACGCCATGCAGGCCGCCCGAGAAGCTGTAGGCGCCGCCCGAGCCCTTGTCGAACTTGCCGCCGGCATGCAGCCGGGTGTAGACCAGCTCGACCACGGGCGCCTTCTCTTCCGGATGCAGGCCGAAGGGAATGCCCCGGCCGTCGTCTTCAACACTGACCGAGCCGTCGGTGTGCAGCGTGACCTTGATCTTCTTGCCGTGACCCGCCAGCGCCTCGTCGGCGGCGTTGTCGAGCACTTCCTGGATGATGTGCAGCGGGTTGTCGGTGCGGGTGTACATGCCCGGGCGCTGCTTGACGGGCTCGAGGCCCTTGAGCACGCGGATGGAGCCTTCCGAATAGCCGGAGGAGGCGGACGATGAGCTGGGGGAAGTCTTGGGGGGAGTCGCCATGGGGGCGGATTGTAGTCAGTCGCCGTTCAAACAACTGGATGCCCATACAGCAGCGGCTTTGATGCGTCCACCGCATCGAAATGCGACCGATAAATCATCAATGGCTTTGGCCGACGTGCCACCTGCTGGAGCAGGCGAATAGTTACATTCGAAGTCATGCAATCCCCAGCCGCCCCCGCCCTCTCGGTCAAGCAAGTACTTTTCTGCGGGGCGATGATCGTCACGCTGTCGATGGGCATACGCCACGGCTTCGGCCTGTGGCTGCAGCCGATCACGCAGGCGCAGGACTGGAGCCGGCAGACCTTCTCGTTCGCGCTGGCGGTGCAGAACCTCTCCTGGGGCATCTTCGGCGTGTTCGCGGGCATGCTGGCCGACAGGTTCGGCGCGTTCCGGGTGCTGATCGGCGGCTCGCTCCTCTATGCGCTGGGGCTGTTCGGCATGGCGCATTCGCCGACGCCGCTGCTCTTCACGCTGAGCGCGGGCATCCTGATCGGCGCGGCGCAGGCGGGCTCCACCTACGCGGTGATCTACGGCGTGATCGGGCGGCAGATTCCGGCCGAACGGCGCTCCTGGGCGATGGGCGTGGCGGCGGCGGCCGGCTCGTTCGGGCAGTTCCTGATGGCGCCCATCGAGGGCCGGCTGATCGGCAGCCTGGGCTGGCAGACCGCGCTCGCGGTGGTGGCGGTACTGGCACTGGTGATCGTTCCCCTGGCCTTCGGGCTGCGCGAGCCGAAGACGGCGGCGCTGGCCGGCCACCGCGAGCAGTCGGTGATGCAGGCGGTGGGCGAGGCCTTCCGCTACCCGAGCTTCGGCCTGCTGATGGCGGGCTACTTCGTCTGCGGCTTCCAGCTGGCCTTCATCGGCATCCACATGCCGACCTACCTGCGCGACCGCAGCCTGCCGGCCGAGGTGGCGGGCTACGCGCTGGCGCTGATCGGCCTGTTCAACGTGTTTGGCACCTACACGGTGGGGCTGCTGGGGCAGAAGCTGGCCAAACGGAAGATCCTGGCGGCCATCTACTTCGCGCGGGCGGTATCGATCGCGCTCTTCCTGATGGCGCCGATCTCGCCGATGAGCGTGTACTTCTTCTCCGCGGCGATGGGCTTCCTGTGGCTGTCCACGGTACCGGCCACCAACGCCATCGTGGCGGGCATCTTCGGCGTGGCGCACCTTTCGATGCTCAGCGGCTTCGTGTTCCTGAGCCACCAGGTCGGCTCCTTCCTGGGCGTGTGGCTCGGGGGCTACCTGTACGACACCACGGGCAGCTACGACATCGTCTGGTACATCGCGATCGCGCTGGGCGTGTTCGCGGCGGTGGTCAACCTGCCGGTGAAGGAAAGCGCCATTCCGCGCGGTCCGCAGCCGGTGGGCGCCGCGGGCTGATCCGCAGCCGGTTTGCGTGTAAAACAGGGCCATGACTACCCGGATGCGCCATCACATCGTCCACGCAGGCTGGCTGGCCGCCGCGCTGGCGGTGCTGGGCGGCGTGTTCGCGCTGTACGTTCATCCGGACTTCCTGGTGACGCTGGTCGACCAGATCTGGTCCTGCTTCTGAGCCTCATTGCTATGAAAGAAATAGCGCCGATGCACGGCCTGGGTGCACCTTCCGAATGGATCGTCCGGTGGTCGCACCTGCTTGCGACCGGCGCGTCGGTGCTGGACGTGGCCTGCGGCGCCGGGCGGCACATGAAGTGGTTCGCCGGACGCGGGCACGCGGTCACCGGCGTCGACCGCTCTCCCGAGGCTGTCGAGGCGGCAAGCACGTTCGGCAAGGTGATCGAGGCCGACATCGAATCCGGTTCCTGGCCCTTCTCCGGCCGGGCCTTCGGTGCCGTGGTCGTCACCAACTACCTCTGGCGCCCGCGCATGGCCGACATCGTTGCCGCCGTGGCGCCGGGCGGCGTGCTGCTCTACGAGACCTTCGCCACGGGCAACGAAACCGTCGGCAAGCCCTCGCGGCCCGACTTCCTGCTGCAGCCGGGCGAACTGCTGACGGCCTGCGCCGGACTGAGCGTGGTGGCCTACGAGGACGGGTTCATCGCGCAGCCGGAGCGCTTCGTGCAGCGCATCGCGGCCGTTCGCCCGCCCGCGGCCGATTCCGGTCTGCCGGCGCGCCGCTTCCTTAAGGGAAACTAAGGGGCCCGGGGCCGCTGTCTGGCGGGGCGCCGGAGTAAGTAGAATCGGCGCTTTCGTCCACCGACAAAGAGATTCCCCTTGGAGCAACTGACAGGCAGCATCGTCGCGCTCGTCACGCCGATGCACGACGACGGCAGTGTCGACTACCCCGCCCTGCGGCGACTCATCGACTGGCACATCGAAGAAGGCACCGACTGCCTGGGCGTGGTCGGCACCACCGGCGAATCGCCGACGGTCGATGTCGAGGAGCACTGCGAAATCATCCGCGTCTCGGTCGAGCAGGCCAAGGGTCGCGTGCCCGTGATGGCCGGCTGCGGCGCGAACTCCACCAAGGAAGCCATCGAGCTCGCCAAGTTCGCCAAGGGCGTGGGCGCCGACTCGCAGCTCCAGGTCGTGCCCTACTACAACAAGCCCACGCAAGAGGGCCAGTACCAGCACTTCAAGGCCATCGCCGAGGCCGTGGGCGACCTGCCCATCGTGCTGTACAACGTGCCCGGCCGCACCGTCGCCGATATGGCGCACGACACCGTGCTGCGCCTGGCGCAGGTGCCCGGCATCATCGGCATCAAGGAAGCCACCGGCAACATCGAGCGGGCCCAGTGGCTCATCCGCGAAGTGCCGAAGAACTTCGCCGTCTATTCCGGCGACGACCCGACCGCGGTCGCGCTCATGCTCTGCGGCGGCCAGGGCAACATCAGCGTCACGGCCAACATCGCGCCGCGCAAGATGCACGAGCTGTGCGTCGCCGCGCTGGCGGGCGACGTGAAGCGCGCCATGCAGATCCAGTTCGAGCTCATGCCGCTGCACCGCAACCTGTTCGTCGAGCCCAACCCGATCCCGCTGAAGTGGGCGATGGCACGGCTCGGCCTGTGTGGCGGCGCGCTGCGCCTGCCGCTCACCGAACTCGGCGAAGCGAGCCGCCCCGCGGTCGAAGGCGCCCTGCGCGCCACCGGCCTGCTGAAGGGCTGAGCACTCCTCTCCAGCACGTCCCGGACCTGCCTTTCCCCTGGCCACAGCAAGGTTAAGCAACCTTTTGCCCGAACCGCGCTCAGAGATGGCGGCGGGCACTGCGGCCCCTAGATTGACCGAACCATTCCAACAAGGAAGACGACGTTGAAGAACCTTTCGCGACTTGCACTGCTGGCCCTCGTTGCCAGCCTCGCCGCCTGCTCCGTCCTCGAGAGCGACAAGATCGACTACAAGAGCGCAGGCAAGGCCCCGACGCTCGAAGTCCCGCCCGATCTCTCCCAGCTTTCGCGCGACAACCGCTACGCCATCCCCGGCGGCGCCGTGAGCGCAAACTCGTACCAGGCAGGCATTGCCAACGCGCCCGGCGTCCCCACCGCGGTGGCCAACATCGGCGACGTGCGCATGGAGCGCTCGGGCACGCAGCGCTGGATCGTGGTCAATCGCACGCCCGACCAGCTCTGGGACCCGGTGAAGGACTTCTGGCAGGAAAACGGCTTCCTGCTGACCACCGACCAGCGCAACCTGGGCATCATGGAAACCGACTGGGCCGAGAACCGCGCCAAGCTGCCGCAGGACATCATCCGCGGCACGCTGGGCAAGCTGGTCGACTCGGTCTACTCCACCGGCGAGCTCGACCGCTTCCGCACCCGCCTGGAGCGCACCACCACCGGCACCGAGATCTTCATCAGCCATCGCGGCATGCAGGAGGTCTACAACAACTCCCGCCAGGACCAGACCGTGTGGCAGCCGCGCCCCAGCGATCCTGAGCTCGAGACCGAATTCCTGCGCCGCCTGATGGTCAAGCTCGGCGTGTCGCAGGAGCAGTCGAAGATCCTGGCCGCGACCACCGCGACGCCCAAGACCGCCACCATCGCCAAGGTCGGCAACCAGCCGGTCGTGCAGATCAGCGAAGGCTTCGACCGCGCATGGCGCCGCGTCGGCCTCGCGCTCGATCGCACCGGCTTCACCGTGGAAGACCGCGACCGCAGCGCCGGCGTCTACTACGTGCGCTACGTGCCGCCGAACCCCGACAAGAAGGAGCCCGGCTTCTTCGGCAAGCTGTTCGGTGGCTCGAGCAAGGCCGAGGCGCCCGCGAAGTTCCGCATCTCGGTCAAGAGCCAGGGTGAATCGACCACGGTGTCGGTGCTCAACGAAGCCGGCGCACCCGAAACCTCGGTCAACGCCGAGCGCATCGTCAAGGTCATCGCCGACGACCTGAGATAACCCGCATGCTCCGCTTCCGAAGCCTCGGCAGCGGCAGCACGGGCAACGCCGCGCTGGTCGAGACGACCAGCGCCGGCCGCACCTCCCGCCTCCTCGTCGACTGCGGCTTCGGCCTCAAGCAGCTCGACCTGCGCCTGGCCCAGGCAGGCCTTGCAGCCAGCGACATCGACGCGGTCTTCGTGACCCACGAGCACGGCGACCACATCGGCTGCGCCCATTCGCTGTCGCGGCGCAATCGCATTCCAGTCTGGATGAGCGAAGGCACGTGGCTCGCCACAGGCGGGCGCGACTTCGAGGGCCTGCTGCACCTCGCGCGCGACGATGCCGAGTTCAGGGTCGGCGACCTCTGCGTGCAGCCCTTCACCGTTCCGCACGATGCGCGCGAACCGCTGCAATTGCGCTGTACCGACGGCAATCGCACGCTGGGTGTGCTGACCGACCTGGGCCATGCAACGACGCACGTGCTGACCCGGCTGGCCGGCGTGCATTCGCTGCTGCTGGAGTTCAACCATGACAGCGAGCTGCTCGCGAACTCGAGCTACCCGCCCTTCCTCAAGCACCGCGTGGGCGGCAACTACGGGCACCTGTCGAACACCGCCGCGGCCGAGATCGCACGCGCGCTGGTGCACGACGGCATGCGGCACGTGGTCGCGGCGCACCTGAGCGAGCAGAACAACCGGCCCGAGATCGTGCGGCGCCTCATGGCCGAAGCGCTGGGCGGCAACGAGTCGGAGATGCTGACGGCCACGGCCAGCGCAGGCTCGCCCTGGCTCGACGTCTGAGCGCCAGGGCCCTCACGCTCTCCTAAGAAAAAAAGCCGCCTCATGGCGGCTTTTTCATGGCTGATGCAGCGCTTGCTGCTTACTGCTTCGGCGCTTCATTCTTCTTCGCGGCCTCGGTGGCTGCGTTCGCGGCATCGAGCGCCGACTGCGAGCCCGAAGAAGGCGCGGTCGACGACGAGGACGATGCGCCCGGATCGGCCGATGGCGCGGGAGCGGGAGCAGCGGGCGCGGGTGCGGGTTCAGTCACGGGCGCAGGAGGCGGCGTCACGACAGCCGGCGCTGCATCCTCCTTCTTGCCGCAGGCGACGAGCGCGGCAGCGGCAATCAGAGAGGCGATCAGGACGGACGATGACTTCTTCATGGAATCTCCTTTGGCAATGAAGGTCTGGAACGAAAAAATTCTAGACCTGCATATCCGCCTGAATATGTCTCGCGGCCGCATTCGCGGCATTGGCTTACAAGCCGAGTGTCGATGCCGGAAACGCGGGCCGGCCCATGCGCCAGCACTCTTCGATGGCCTCGCGCAATTCGCTGCGCGCGCGTGCGTCTGCGCCGCTCACGCCCCTGCTTCGTTCTGGGTCGATTCGATGCGCGAACCATGAAGGCGTCCAGATGGCGCTCGGCACTTCCATGCCCGATGCCTTGCCTGCGGCCCTGCATTCGATGATGTGGTCCCACATGCGGCGCCATGCGACGAAGCGCGCATGGCCGCGTTCGAGAATGTCGTAGCGCCGCGCGAGCAGCATCAGGCGGCGGCCGCTCGCGGCCCAGGCCTGCAATGCCTCGATGACCGCGCGCTCGCCGAGGGGCCAGTCGGCGAAATCGGGGTCGCTGAAGACGATCTCCTTCCAGCCTTCGCGCGCCGCGGCCGAGAGTGCGTTGCGCAGGAGCACGTCGAAGGCCTCCCGGCCATCGAAGCGGCCCTCGGGCAATGACGGGCGGGGCGCCTCATCCGGCATGGAGCCACCCTGCTTCGCACCACTCGCCCAGCAGCGCAAGAGCGCCTTCGCTCGCTCGCGAGAGTTCGCGCGCGCCGAGCTCGCGGCGGTCGGCCAGCTTGCGCATCAGCGTCGCATCGGCGCCGCCCGCGCGAAAGCTCTCGCCGTTGATGTAGATGTGCCGCGCGTCGTAGAGCATGCGCGTGCGGCGGTCGAGCTTCACGTGCTGCATGGCCGCTGGTGCCTCACCGCTTTCATCGAACCAGACATTCGCCTTGGGCTCGGTGAGCGACTCGCCAAGGGCACGGTCGATGGCATCGGCATCGCGCAGCGCCGCCTCGATGGCCTTGCGCGCGAAACCCTGCAGGGCCGCGGGCATCGCGGCGGGCGCATCGACGGCGGGCTGCGTCGGATCGCGGTACCGCGCGAGTTCGGTCGGGCCCGCGTCTTCCAGGTCTTCCGCATAGGCCTGCGCCATGCGCGCCAGCAGGTCGGCACCCAGCTCGCCCAGGGCCGACGAGCGCAGGCCGATGGAATACGTCATGCAGTCGCCGCCCACGGCCACGCCGTCGTGGGCGTATCGCGGAGGCAGGTAGAGCATGTCGCCGGGCCCGAGCACGAAGCTCTGCTCGGGCTCGAAGTTCTCGAGGATCTTCAGCGGCAGGCCCTGCTGCAGCCGCAGGTCGCTCTGCTTGCCGATGGACCAGCGCCGGCGCCCGTGCGCCTGCAGCAGGAACACGTCGTAGCTGTCGAAGTGCGCGCCGACGCCACCGGTATCGCTTGCGTAGCTGATCATGAGGTCGTCGAGGCGCGCGTCGGGCAGGAAGCGGAACTGCCGCATCAGCTCGTGCACGCCCTCGTGGTGCAGGTCGACGCCCTGCACCAGCAGCGTCCATGCCGGCTGCTTCAGCGACGGCAGGGCGCGGCGGGCAAGGGGGCCGTGCTTGAGCGACCAGCCGGCCTTGCCGTGGCGGATGAGGCGCGATTCGACGTCCTCACGCTCGGCCAGGGCGAACAACTCGGAACGCTCGATCGGTGGCACCATCGCGGGTATCGCCTGCCGCACGAGCAAGGGTTTTTTCTGCCAGTGCCGCCGCATGAACTGCGCGGCGCTCAGGCCGCCCAGCAGGGGCAGCGGTTTGTTGATCTCCATGGGAGAATTCTGCAATGGAAATCTCTGAACAATGCGTGGTCGGCCTGACCTGGACGATGAAAGACACGCTCGGCGACGTGCTTGATGTGCTCGACGAGCCTGTCGAATTCCTGGTCGGCGGCGACGATCTCTTCGACGTGATCGAAGCGGCCCTGCAGGGCCATGAACCCGGCGCCCGGGTGCAACTGCAGATCGAGCCCGAACAGGGCTTCGGCGACTTCAACGACCAGTTGCTCTTCCTGGAGCCCCGCTCGCTCTTCCCCGAAGGCACCGAGGAAGGCATGACCTTCGACGGCTCCGCACTGCCCAAGGGCGTGAATGCCGACATTCCGAAGGACACGATCTACACCGTGGCCGAGATCTATCCCGACCACCTGGTGCTCGACGGCAACCATCCGCTGGCGGGCATCGCGATCCGGCTCGACATCACCGTGCGTTCCGTGCGCGAGGCTACCGAGGAAGAAGTGGGACGCGGCACGGCGGGCACGGGCTTTTTCAAGGTCGCTCCGATGGCGCCGGGCAACCAGACGCTGCACTGACGCGCCGAATCCGGCCGGAGGCTGCGCATACGAAAAAAGCCGGGCGATGCCCGGCTTTTTCACGTCTGAAACAAGCGCGGCTTACATCCGCGAGATCTGGCCGTTGTCGATGCGCACGCGGTCGCCGATGCGCAGGTCGCCGGGGCTCTGCACGTCGAAGGCGCGATAGCCGCCGCGGTCGGTCTGCACCGAGACGCGGTACATCTCGTAGACGCGCGGACCGTTCTGCTGCGCCTCGATGGTGTTGCCCAGCAGGGCACCGCCCACGATGCCCAGCGCGGTCGCCGCGGCACGGCCATTGCCCCGGCCGAACTGGTTGCCCACCACGCCGCCGATGACGCCACCGGCGACGGCACCGCCGCCCGTGGTGCCGGTGCCGGCGGTTTCGCTGCGCAGCACCTCGATGTTGGCCACGTGGCCGTACTCGACGTAGGAAGCTTCCTGGTAGGGAATGGCCTGCGGAGGCGCCTGGTAGGGATAGCGCGAGGTCTGGTAGACCGGCGCCGGTGCCACGCATGCCGTGAGCGTGGCCACGGCCAGCACGGAAGCGGTGACGGAAACAAAGCGCATTGAGATCTTCATGTTGGAGGCTCCTCGGAAAGAACGATGCAAGGATGATGAATGCATGCACCCTGCGTGTGCCTGACTAACGCCGCAGCATCGGCCGCGATGACGCCGTTCACACACTGAAACCTTCGAGGCCGTACGGCCCGGGCCGGTTCCGCTCTTTACCGCCCGGACACTCAGCCGATCTTCAGGATTCGCTCAATGTTTGCCGGTGGAGCCGTAGCCGCCCTCGCCTCGTTGCGTGGGTGCAAATTCTGTGACCACTCGAAACTGCGCCTGCACCACCGGCACGATCACCAGCTGCGCCAGCCGCTCCATCGGGTTCAGCACGAAGGGCGTGTCGCTGCGGTTCCAGGCGCTGATCTTCAGCTCGCCCTGGTAGTCGCTGTCGATCAGGCCGACGAGGTTGCCCAGCACGATGCCGTGCTTGTGGCCCAGCCCCGAGCGCGGAAGGATCAGCGCCGCATAGGCCGGGTCGGCCAGATGGATGGCGATGCCGGTGCCCACCAGCTGCCAGCCGTTGGGCTCCAGCGTGATGGGGGCATCGAGGCAGGCTCGCAGGTCGAGGCCGGCGCTTCCGGGGGTGGCGTATGCGGGCAATTGATCCACCATGCGCGGATCGAGGATGCGGACGTCGACTTTCACTAGTTATTGCCTTGCTTCTGTTGCTGTTCTCTTTGCTTTCGGGCCGCTTCTTCCAGCACCTGCTGCCACTTGGCAACGCCAGGTGTGAGCTTCAGGCCCTTCAATTTCCTGCCGAACCAGGCGGCCAGCGCCGCCAGGACGATCAGCACGCCGAACGGCACGCCCGCGGCCCAGAGCACGAGGAACGCCACCGCGCCGAAGATGCCCAGCACCTTGAGCAGCGCCGGATCGAAGGAGCCAGGCTGCTTCCTGGGCACTTCGCCGTTGGGGAGCTCGGCGCGTTGCATCGCGGCGGTGACGGGCCCCTGCGCCTGCGGACCGGAGGTCGGCGTCATGCCGATGTCCAACCCGTGCTCGCCGGGCGCTGCGGCGGTCCGCTTCGGCAGCGCCGCCTGCGCGGACAGCCGCTCCACATAGCGGGCGAAATCGCCATTCGGCGGTGTGTTCCATTGGGGATTCATCAGACCCTCCAGTCGGGAAGACGCGCTGCGATCTCGGTCATGAGCTCGCGCGCCAGCGTGAGCTTGGGGGCGCGCGGGAGCTCGCGCACGCCGTTGGCGTCCACCAGCAGCAGCGCGTTGTCGTCCTGGCCGAAGGTCAGCGGGCCGATATTGCCCACCAGCAGCGGGATGCCCTTGCGCTCGCGCTTGGCCTTGGCGTGTTCGGCGAGGTTCTCGCTCTCGGCGGCGAAGCCCACGCAGAAGAGCTTCTTCGACTGCGCCCGCTCGCTCTTCGCGACGGAAAGGAGGATGTCCGGGTTTTCGGTGAAGTTCAGCACCGGCGTCCTGCCGCTGCCGTCCTTCTTGATCTTCTGCTCGCTCTGGCTGGCTGGGCGCCAGTCGGCAACTGCAGCCGTAGCTACGAAAATGCTAGCACTCTGGGCTGCGCGGGTGGTCGCTTCGAGCATGTCCAGTGCGGAGAGCACGTCGACGCGCGTCACGCCGCGCGGCGTGGGCAGGTGCACGGGCCCGGCCACCAGCGTGACTTCGGCGCCCGCCTCGCGGGCCGCGCGAGCAATGGCAAAGCCCATCTTGCCCGACGAATGGTTGGTGATGCCGCGGATCGGGTCGAGCGCCTCGAAGGTCGGGCCGGCCGTGACCAGCACCTTCTGCCCCGCCAGCAGCTTGGGGCTGAAGAAGGCCGTGATGTCCTCCAGCAGCTGCGCCGGCTCCAGCATGCGGCCATCGCCGGTCTCGCCGCAGGCCTGCCAGCCGCTGCCCACGCCTAGCACCGTCGCGCCGTCGGCCGCAACCTGCATGAGGTTGCGCTGCGTGGCCGGATGGGCCCACATCTCGCGGTTCATGGCCGGGGCGATCAGCAGCGGGATGCGGTCCATCGGGCGAGCCAGGCACATCAGGCTCAGCAGGTCGTCGGAGCGGCCTTGCACCAGCCGGGCGATGAAGTCGGCGCTGCAGGGCGCCAGCACGATCGCATCCGCCTCGCGGCTCAGGTTGATGTGCGGCATGTTGTTGGGCTCGCGGGTGTCCCACTGCGAGGTGTAGACGGTTCGCCCCGAGAGCGCCTGCATGGTGACGGGGGTGATGAACTGCTCCGCTGCCTCGGTCATCACGACCTGGACGGTCGCCCCCGCCTTGACGAACAGCCGGCACAGCTCGGCCGACTTGTAGCAGGCGATGCCTCCGGTGAGGCCCAGGACGATGTGTTTGCCGGCGAGGTCTTGCATGGGCTGTATTGTTGCTCACCCCCAGGCTTCGCACTTCGTGTCTTCGCCTCCCCCCCGACCGGGGGCGGGCCGGCCGCTTCGGGCGGCCGTGCGCGGCGGCCCCCACGAAAGATGCCCTTCTCGAAAGGTGTCGCGAAGGGCACACCTATAATCGCAATTTCCCACTGCCCGGATTCACAAGCGTCCGGAACTGGCATGACCAAATTTGTCTTCGTCACCGGTGGTGTCGTTTCTTCCCTTGGCAAGGGAATCGCCTCCGCCTCGCTCGCCGCGATCCTCGAATCGCGCGGCCTCCAAGTCACCCTCATCAAGCTCGATCCGTACATCAATGTCGACCCCGGCACGATGTCGCCCTTCCAGCATGGTGAAGTGTTCGTCACCGATGACGGCGCGGAGACCGACCTCGACCTCGGCCACTACGAGCGCTTCATCAACACGCGGATGCGCAAGGCCAACAACTTCACGACCGGCCAGATCTACAAGACCGTGCTCGAGAAGGAACGCCGCGGCGACTACCTCGGCAAGACCGTGCAGGTGATCCCGCACATCACCAACGAAATCCAGGAATACATCAAGCGCGGCGCCGGCATCGGCACGGCGCACGAGGTGGACGTGGCCATCGTCGAGATCGGCGGCACCGTGGGCGACATCGAGTCGCTGCCCTTCCTGGAGGCCGTTCGCCAGATGAGCCTGCGCATGGGCCCGAACAACTCGGCCTTCGTGCACCTGAGCTACGTGCCCTGGATCGCCGCCGCCGGCGAGCTCAAGACCAAGCCCACCCAGCACACGGCGCAGAAGCTGCGCGAGATCGGCATCCAGGCCGACGCCCTGCTGTGCCGTGCCGACCGCCGCATCCCCGACGACGAGCGCGCCAAGATCTCGCTCTTCTCGAACGTGCCCGAATGGGGCGTTATCTCCATGTGGGACGTGGACACCATCTACAAGGTGCCCCGCATGCTGCACGAGCAGGGCCTGGACGGCCTGATCTGCGACAAGCTGCGCATCAACACCCCGCCCGCCAAGCTGCAGCGCTGGGACGAGCTGGTCTACGAGGTCGAGCATCCGCAGAAGGAAGTCTCGATCGCCATGGTCGGCAAGTACGTCGACCTGTCGGACAGCTACAAGTCGCTCAACGAGGCGCTGCGCCATGCCGGCATGAAGAACCATGCCCGCGTGAAGATCGACTACATCGACTCCGAGACCATCTCGCCGCAGGACGTCTCGCGCCTGGCCAAGTACGACGCCATCCTGGTGCCCGGCGGCTTCGGCCAGCGCGGCGTGGAAGGCAAGATCTCGGCCGCGCGCTTCGCCCGCGAGGGCAAGGTGCCCTACCTCGGCATCTGCCTGGGCATGCAGGTGGCCACCATCGAATACGCCCGCCACGTGGCCGGCCTGAAGAACGCCAACAGCACCGAGTTCGACCCCGAGACGCCCACCCCCGTGATCGCGCTGATCACCGAGTGGAAGGACGCCGACGGCACCGTGAAGATCCGCGACGAGAAGTCCGACCTCGGCGGCACCATGCGCCTGGGCGCGCAGAGCTCCGACGTGGCTCCGGGCACGCTGGCCCACAGCATCTACGGCGACGTGGTCACCGAACGCCACCGCCACCGCTACGAAGCCAACGTGAACTACCTCGACGAGCTGCGCAAGGCCGGCCTCGTGATCTCCGCCCTCACCCAGCGCGAGCACCTGACCGAAATCGTCGAGCTGCCGCAGGACGTGCACCCGTGGTTCATGGGCGTGCAGTTCCACCCCGAGTTCAAGTCGACTCCGTGGGGCGGCCACCCGCTCTTCAACGCCTTCATCAAGGCCGCGCTCGAGCACAAGGAAAAGGGTTCGGGCAGCACCAACAAGACGCTGAAGGCGGTTGCATGAGCAGCGGCTACGTCATCGCCCACGTCGAGGTGAGCAACCCGACGCAGTACGAGGAATACAAGAAGTGGTCGACCGTCGCCATGCAGGCGCACGGCGCCGAGGTGTGCGTGCGCGGCGGCCAGGTGCAGCCGCTGGAGGGCGACTGGAAGCCCACGCGCATCGTCATCCTCAAGTTCCCCAGCTTCGAGAAGGCGAAGGCCTTCTACGAGACGCCCGAGTACCTCAAGGCGCGCGAGGCGCGTGCCGGCGCCGCGATCATGAACATGATCGCCGTCGAGGGCCTCTGATCTCCTGCCCCGTTTCCCCATCTATTCATCCGCCCAAAGAGACCAGAAAGAGAAAGACAGAAGATGAGTGCAATCGTTGACATCGTCGGCCGCGAAATTCTCGACAGCCGAGGCAACCCCACCGTCGAATGCGACGTGCTGCTCGAATCGGGCACCATGGGCCGCGCGGCCGTGCCCTCGGGCGCATCGACCGGCTCGCGCGAAGCCATCGAGCTGCGCGACGGCGACAAGAGCCGCTATCTCGGCAAGGGCGTGCTGAAGGCCGTCGAGAACATCAACACCGAGATCTCGGAAGCCGTGCTCGGCCTGGACGCCAGCGAGCAGGCCTTCCTCGATCGCACGATGATCGACCTCGACGGCACCGACAACAAGGGCCGCCTGGGCGCCAACGCCACCCTGGCCGTCTCGATGGCCGTGGCCCGCGCCGCGGCAGAAGAATCGGGCCTGCCGCTGTACCGCTACTTCGGCGGCATGGGCGGCATGCAGCTGCCGGTGCCGATGATGAACGTCATCAACGGCGGCGCGCACGCCAACAACAGCCTCGACCTGCAGGAATTCATGATCATCCCCGTGGGCGCCAAGAGCTTCCGCGAGGCCGTGCGCTATGGCGCCGAGGTGTTCCATGCACTGAAGAAGATCCTGGGCGACCGCGGCATCAGCACGGCAGTGGGCGACGAAGGCGGCTTCGCTCCCAGCGTCGAGAGCCACGAAGCAGCCATCCAGCTGATCCTGGAAGCCATCGACAAGGCCGGCTACACCGCCGGCGAACAGATCGCCCTGGGCCTGGACTGCGCGGCCAGCGAGTTCTACAAGGACGGCAAGTACGTGCTGTCGGGCGAAAACCTCTCGCTCACGGCCGAGAGCTGGACCGACATGCTCGCGACCTGGGTCGACAAGTACCCGATCATCAGCATCGAGGACGGCATGCACGAAGGCGACTGGGACGGCTGGAAGCTGCTCACCGAACGCCTGGGCAAGCGCGTGCAGCTGGTGGGCGACGACCTTTTCGTCACCAACACCAAGATCCTGCAGGAAGGCATCGAGAAGGGCATCGCCAACTCGATCCTGATCAAGATCAACCAGATCGGCACGCTGACCGAGACCTTCGCCGCCATCGAGATGGCCAAGCGCGCGGGTTACACCGCCGTGATCTCGCACCGCTCGGGCGAGACGGAAGACAGCACCATCGCCGACATCGCCGTGGGCACCAACGCCGGCCAGATCAAGACCGGCTCGCTCTCGCGTTCGGACCGCATCGCCAAGTACAACCAGCTGCTGCGCATCGAGGAAGACCTGGGCGACATCGCCGTATACCCCGGCCGCGGCGCGTTCTACAACCTGAAGTAACGCCGGACGCCACGCGGCATGCGCGCCCGCCTCGTTCCACCGATCGTCCTGCTGCTCCTGCTGGCCATCCTGCAGTGGCAGCTGTGGAACGGGCGCGGCAGCGTGCGCGACGTGGCCCAGCTGCGGACCAAGCTGGCCGACCAGAAGGAAGCCAACGCCAAGGCCGCGCTGAACAACGAGCGCCTGAGCTCCGAGGTCAACGACCTCAAGGACGGGCTGGAGATGGTCGAGGAGCGCGCGCGCGCGGAACTCGGCATGGTCAAGCCGAACGAGGTCTTCGTGCAAATTGCGCACTGACCTCGGCCATTCTTTCCCCTCTCCCTTTCCTCTTCTTTCTTCGCCTCAGAGCCGATGACCGAGCTTCTCTCGGCCCCCGCGTTCATGCTCTGGGGCTCTCCCGTGAGCTGGCTCGAGCTCGTCGCGTCGACGCTGGCGCTCGCCATGGTGGGCTGCAACATGCGCGAGATCCACTGGGGATGGCCGCTGGCCATCGTCAGCTCTGTGCTTTACGTGGCGGTTTTCGCCAAGGCGCGCATCTACGGCGACGCCTCGCTGCAGGTCTTCTTCGCGCTCGTCGCCCTTTGGGGATGGGCGCAGTGGCTGCGTGGCCACCGGGCCGACGGCAGCGCGCTGCGCGTCAGCCGGCTTTCTTCGCGCGGCGTCGCGCTCACGCTGCTGGCCTGCGCAGTGGCATGGCCGGCGGTCGCCCTCTTCCTGCGCCGCTTCACCGACACCGACGTGCCCTGGTGGGACGGCTTCGCCACCGGCCTGAGCCTGGTCGGGCAGTTCCTGCTCGGGCGCAAGTTCATCGAAAATTGGCTGATCTGGCTGGCAGTGAACGTGGTGAGCGTGGGCCTCTTCATCCACAAGGGCCTGTGGCTCACGGTGGGCCTGTATGCGGTGTTCGCAGTGCTCAGCGTGGCCGGCTACCTTGCCTGGCGCCAGCGCATGCCATCCGGCGCCGCCGAGGCTGCGCGCGCATGACACCCGTGCTGCCGACCGGCTGCGTCATCGCCCTCGTGGGTGCCGAAAGCACCGGCAAGACCGAACTGGCCCGCGCCATCGCGCAGCGCCTGCAGGACCGCGGCGTACCGACCACCCTGGTGAGCGAGTACCTTCGCGAATGGTGCGAGCGCGAAGGCCGCACGCCGCGCCCCAACGAGCAGCAGGCCATCGCCGACGAGCAGACCCGCCGCATAGCGCTCGCAGCCGCCACCGGCGTGGTGGTGGCCGACACCACCGCGCTCATGACGGCCGTCTACAGCGAGCAGCTCTTCGCGGACACCTCCCTCTACGACAGTGCGCTGGCCGCCCAGCGGCGCTACGCCATCACGCTGCTGACCGCGCTCGACCTGCCCTGGGTGGCCGACGACATGCGCGACGGACCGCATGCGCAGCAGCCGACCGACACGCTGGTGCGCGCCGCGCTCGCGGGCGCGAAGCTCTCGTATGCCGTGGTGCACGGCAGCGGCGGCGAGCGGCTTGCCAACGCGTGGAACGCCATCGTTTCCATCGCAGGCAACGAGGGCCGGCCGCGCACGCGCGCCAGGTCCGACGCGAAACCCGCCTCCTGGTCGTGGCCTTGCGAGAAATGCTCCGACCCGGAATGCGAACATAGGCTCTTCAGCGATCTCATCGCACGCCGCGAGTAGCGGCCCTCCCTTTCCCCTACCGGAGACCCGATGCCCCTTTCGACCGCCGCGCGCATCGCGCTTCTTCCTTCCGCTCTGGCCGCCCTGCTGCTGTCGGCCACCGGCCCGGTCCACGCGGCACCTGTCGCGGCCACCGTCGAGAACGGCACCACCACCACCGCCTGCGCCGAGGAAGACAACGTCTCGCTGACCCTGCGCGGCGAAGGCATCCGCCGCATGCGCATCGAGGCGCTGCAGCCCGACTACCTCGACAAGATCGGCAACGACGTCACCGCGCCCGACTTCTCGGGCTGCAACTTCGACGGCGGCGAGCATCCCACCGACCCGGCCTATCGCTTCCGCAAGCGCACCGTGATGCTGATGGACAACGCCCAGTGGCGCATCGTAGGCATGACCCTGCCGAGCTTCTGGCGCCCGCAGCGCGTGCCCGTGCAGGTGGGCAAGCGCAAGGACCGCGGCTTTCATCTGCTGCAGGTGTTCAGGAAGGAGAACGGCAAGCCGCTCGAAGCCATCGTGCTCTATCCGTCGGATGGCTACTGGCGCATCAAGCCGCTGCCCGAGCCGCGCTTCGGCGACGGGGTGTACGGCTCGTCCTTCCTGCTCGGCCCGGTCGAGGCCGCCGCGCGGCCGGTGGTGAACATCGCGTCGATCCGCATCGTGCCCCGGCCGCTGGCCATCCACGTGCGCTTCACCGACGGCGGCAGTGCCGCAGTGAAGGTCGAGGAGACCAGCCGCGCGCGCACCGCGCTCGACGTGACGCTGTCGAAGCCCACCGCAAGCGCCCAGCCCTTCGCGGTGCTGCGCTCGATGTACGTCACCCCCGACAACGCCGACGTGAGCGAAGTGCGCTGGCAGGCATCGCCCCAGGCGGCGCAGCAGGTGCTGCCGCTGCCGGAGGTGAAGAGCCTGCAGGCCACGCAGGTGCGCTTTGGCCGCAGCCTGCCGTCGAAGCACAACACGAGCGCGCCGGACATCTCGTTCGGCGGGTTCGACGACGCGGCTCGCTAGACCCCTAGCCCGCGCGCCGCACTTCGCCCGGCGTGACGCCGAGCACACGCCGCATGCAGCGCGCCATGTGGCTCTGGTGCGAGAAGCCGCTCTCCAGCGCCACGAGGCTCGCCGGCATCTCGCTGCGCAGCAGCAGGCCGCGCGCACGGTCGACGCGGCGGTGCACCACGTACTCGTGCACCGGCAGGCCGATGGAGCGCTTGAACTGCGTCTTCAGGTGCGAGGCGCTGAGGCCTGCGACACCGGCCAGCGCGGCCAGCGAGAGATCGCCGTCCAGGTGTGCTTCGATGTACTCGGTCACGCGGCGCAGCTGCGGCCGCGTCAGCCCCTGTGCCGATGCCGTGCCTGCGGCGGCCTCCTGCCCCGCGAGCAGCTGCACCGCGAGCGCGGTGCCCAGGCTGTCGGTGTAGAGCCTGCCGTTGGGAAAGCCAGCGCGGCGCTCCGCGTCGAGCGCCCAAGCGACGTGCTCGATCCGCGCGTCACGGAACTGGTGGCGCTGGTCGAGCACGGCCCGCTCGGGCGGCAGGCCCATCTCGTCGGCTGTGCGGCTCAGCAGCGAAGGCGGCATGCGCACCACGACCGAGGTGCTCGGCGCTTCCTCGTGCCAGACGTCGGAGATGCCGGCCGGCAGGATGTCGAGGTCGCCGCGCGTGTAGAGGAAGCTGTGCAGCCTGCAAGCCCCGGCCACCGGACCGCCGGTGTGTAGCTTGATGCGATGGTCGGGCAGCGCGTCGTAGCCGACCACGCCGCCGGGCGTCTGCCGCAGGTCCACCTGCAGGCGGGTGTCCGTATCGGTTTTGCTCATCGGAACATTATCGAGTGCCGCCTTGCACGGCGCTGTCCGTTCATGCTCCAGCACGGCCGAACGTGCGCGACCGCAAGAGCACCGATCCGGATCATTCGCAGCCTTGAACTTCATCCATTGCAAGGCACGCGAATCATCATGACGAACGACATCTACGGCGGCAAGAAGGCCGTCATCACCGGCGGAACCATCGGCATGGGCCTGGCCACCGCACAGGCGCTGCTCGCGGGCGGCGCCGAAGTGCTCGCGACCGGGCGCAACCCCGTGAACCTCGAAGCCGCGCGGCGCACGCTCGGCGCGGGCGCCCACGTGCTGGCCTCCGACGCCGCCTCGCTGGCCGACATCGACACGCTGGCGGCCACGGTGCGCGAGCGCTTCGGCCGCATCGACCTGCTGCACATCAACGCCGGCATCTCCACGCTGGAGCCCTTCGAACAGGTGACGGAGGCCGGCTACGACCGCGCCTTCGCCATCAACACCAAGGGTCCGTTCTTCACCGTGCAGCGCCTGGCGCCGCTGATCCGCGAGGGCGGCGCCATCGTGGTCACTTCATCGATCGCGGACGAAGGCGGCATGCATGGCATGAGCGTCTACAGCGCCACCAAGGCCGCGCTGCGCTCCTTCGCCTCGGGCTTCGCGGCGGAGCTGATGGCGCGGCGCATCCGCGTGAACGTGGTGAGCCCGGGCTTCATCGACACGCCCACGCTGGGCGTGGCCGATGCGACGCCGGAGGAACGCGCCGAGTTCATCCGGCTGGGCGACCAGATCACGCCGATGCGGCGCCACGGCACCGCCGACGAAGTGGCCCGCGCGGTGCTGTTCTTCGCCTTCGAGGCGACCTTCACGACCGGCGCGCGGCTCACCGTCGACGGCGGACTGGGCCAGAAGCTGACGCCCGCCGCGGCCTGACTGCACCTGATCGACACGAAAACATGGAACGGAGAACGACATGACCGACGTATCCCTCATCGGCCTCGGCCCCATGGGCATCGCGCTCGCGCGCGCACTGCAGCCGAAATACACGCTGACGCTCTGGAACCGCACCGCCGGGCGCGCCCACCCGCTGCTGAACCAGGGCACCCTGCTCGCCACGGATGCGCGCAGCGCCGCCGAGGCGAGCCCCATCGTGCTGATGTGCGTTGCCGACTACGCCGCGGCCCGCTCGATCCTCGCCCAGCCCGGCGTGATGCAGGCCCTGCGCGGCAAGGTGCTGGTGCAGCTGAGCACCGGCACGCCGCAGGACGCGCGCGACGCCTGGGCCGCCGCGGACGGCGTGGCCTACCTCGATGGCGCCCTGCTCGCCACGCCCGGCCAGATCGGCCGGCCCGACACGCCGCTCTTCATTTCGGGCGAGGAGCGCGCGCTGGCCATCTGCCGCCCGGTGCTCGAAACCATCGCCGGCCGCCTCATGTACATGGGCGAGCCGGTCGGCAACGCCGCGGCCTGGGACCTCGCGACGCTGTCGTGCATGTTCGGCGCGATGAGCGGCTTCTTCCACGGCGCTCGCATCTGCGAGGCCGAAGGGCTGGGCGTGGGCGAGTTCGGCCGGATGATCGGTGCGATATCGCCGGTGCTGGGGGAGATGATCCGCGCCGAAGGCGATGCCATCGAGGCCGGGAGCTACGGCGAGCCCCAGAGCTCGATGGCCACCTGCGCGGGCTCGGGCCGGCTGTTCGTGAAGCAGGCGCGCGAGGCCGGCCTGGACGGGAGCTTTCCGGCTTTCCTGGCCGGCATGTTCGACCGCGCGCTGGCGGCCGGTTTCGCGCACGAGCGCCTCGCCGCGATGATCAAGGTGCTGCGCTGACTGAAAAAGAGGCAGCGACGGCGCCGCCTACTGCACGACGGAGCTGCCCGGAACCCGGTCGCCCACCGGCGTGAAAATCTGCGCGGCGTCGACAGCATCGAAGCGGTACTGCTTGCCGCAGAAGTCGCAGCCCACCTCGATGTTGCCGCGCTCGGCGAGGATGCTCTCGGCCTCCTGCTCGCCGAGGCCGCGGATCATCTGCGCCACGCGCTCGCGGCCGCAGGTGCAGGCGAAGCGCGGTCCGAGCATGCCGGCCTGCGGCTCGAAGCGCAGCAGCTTCTCTTCCCAGAACAGGCGGCGCAGAATGGTCTCGACGTCGAGCGTGAGCAGCTCGTCGCGCGTGAGGCTCGACGCGAGGATCGAGATGCGGTTGTAGTCTTCGTTACGGCCGATCTGGTCTTCGTTGGCCTGATCGTGATCCTTGTCGGCGGTGCCCTCGAGGTTGCCTTCGCCTTTCACCGGCAGGCGCTGGATCAGCAGGCCCGCGGCCACCTTGTCGTCGGCGGCCAGCACCAGCGTGGTGTCGAGCTGTTCGCTTTGCAGCATGTAGTGCTGAAGCACGTCGCTGAGCTTGCCGAGCTTCTCGCCGTCGTCACCGAAGAGCGGCACGACGCCCTGGTAGGGGGTGGTGCCCGGCAGCTTGTCCTTGGGGTCGAGCGTGATGGCGCAGCGGCCCTTGTTGTTCACGTTGACCATGTCGGGCAGGTGCGCGTCGGCCGGCAGCTCGCCCATCACCTTGGCGGTCGCGCGCAGGCTCAGGTCGGGCTTGGACTCGGCCACCGCCACCTTGACGGGGCCGTCGCCGAAGATCTGCAGGATCAGCGCGCCGTTGAACTTGATGTTGGCCTGCATCAGCGTGGCAGCCGCCGTCATCTCGCCGAGCAGTTCGACCACGGGCTGCGGATACGCGCCGGTGGCGGTATTGGAGGCGCGCCGCGCGAGGATCTCCTGCCACGCGTCCGTCAGGCGCACGATCATGCCGCGCACCGGCAGGCCATCGAACAGGAATTTGTGCAGCTCGCTCAAAACGTCTTCTTTCTGTGTGTGTGCCTGCGACCGGGATGGTCAGGCGATCTTTTTCAGGCCCTTTGCGAAGCGCCGCGCGTTGGCCACGTAGTTTTCCGCGCCCTGGCGCAGCTTGGCGGCGGCCTCGTCGTCGAGGGTGCGCACCACCTTGGCGGGCGAGCCCATGATGAGCGAGTTGTCGGGAAACTCCTTGCCCTCGGTCACCACGCTGCCGGCGCCAACGATCGAGTTGCGGCCGATCCTCGCGTTATTCAAGACCACCGCCTGGATGCCGACCAGCGTGTTGTCGCCGATGGTGCAGCCGTGCAGCATCACCTGGTGGCCGACGGTCACGTTGTCGCCCACGGTCAGGGGGCAGCCGATGTCGGCGTGCAGCACCGACAGGTCCTGGATGTTGCTGTTGCGCCCGATGCTCAGCGTCTCGGTGTCGCCTCGCAGCACCGCGCCGAACCACACGTTGGCGTTCTCCGCCAGCCTGACGTTGCCCATCACCTCCGCGGTGTCGGCCACCCATGCACCTTCGCCCACCTGGGGTGCCATACCGTCGAGTTCGTAGAGCGCCATTGTTTCCGGTCCCTGCAAGGTCAAAACCTAGAATTGTAGGGATGCACCCCCGATTGAGCGCACTGGCCGCGCTTCGCCTTACAGACCCCGATGAAAAGGTGGCCGCCACCCGTGCCATCCCGCTGGACGGCGCTACCGAATCCATAGCAGCCCAGGCGATCCGCACGCCCGGCGACGATCTCGGCGTGCCGGGCCGCCCCGAGCGCCCGCTGCGCGTGGCCGCCACCGCCGTGCAGAAGCGCTCGCCCTTCACCACCGAGGGACGCGCGGCGCTGATCCATTCGATCTGCCACATCGAGTTCAACGCCATCAACCTCGCGCTCGACGCCGTCTGGCGCTACGACGGCATGCCCGAGGCCTACTACCGCGACTGGCTGCGCGTGGCCCATGAAGAGGCGCTGCACTTCACCCTTCTGCACGCGCACCTGCAGGACATGGGCTGGCGCTATGGCGACTTCCCCGGCCACGACGGCCTGTGGAACATGTGCGAGAAGACCAAGGACGACGTGCTCGCCCGCATGGCGCTGGTGCCGCGCACGCTGGAGGCGCGCGGGCTCGACGCCACGCCGCTCATCCAGGGCAAGCTCAAGCGCGTGAACACACCCGATGCGCTGCGCGCGGTGGAGATCCTCGACATCATCCTGCGCGACGAGGTGGGCCACGTGGCCATCGGCAACCACTGGTACCGCTGGCTGTGCGAGCGCGAGGGCATCGACCCGGAAGCGGCCTACCCCGGGCTCGTGGCGCGCTACGACGCGCCGCGGCACAAGCCGCCCTTCAACTTCGAGGCGCGCGGGCGTGCGGGCTTCAGCGCGGAAGAGCTGCGCCAGCTCTCGCAGACGCAGGACAAGGCCTGAGGCCGCCGCTCTTCTTTCCTCTTCGGCTCAGGCCGGACGCGCCTGCACCACCAGCTTCGGCATGAAATGCTGGAGCACGTCGCCATGCTGGTTGAGCGTCTGGCAGCGCATCGCCACCATCGCGCGGCCGGGTTTGGAGCGCGAGGGCACGATGTCGACGACCTCGCCCTCCACATGCAGCACGTCGCCGGGCCGCGTCGGCTTGGGCCACTGCAGTTCGCCGCCCGAACCGATGATTCCGTCGGCCAGTGGAAGGCCGCTTTCGACCAGCAGCTTCATCGTGAGCGCGGCCGTGTGCCAGCCGCTCGCCGCGAGGCCGCCGAAGAATGTGCTCTTGGCAGCCTCTTCGTCGGTATGAAAGGGCTGCGGATCGAATTGCTGCGCGAAGGCCTTGATCTGCGCCGCGTCGAGCGCGTGCTCCGCGCTCTTGAAACGGTCGCCGACCTTCAGGTCTTCGAGATACAGCTTGGCCATGGGGTCTCCTTTGTCGTGGGTGGCGATCGCCATTCTCGCGGGCGGCGCGGCCTTCAGACGCGCTCGAGGATCGTCGCGATGCCCTGCCCTCCGCCGATGCACTGGGTGGCCAGCGCGTAGCGGCCGTTCTCGCGTGCCAGCAGCGACGCCGCCTTCCCGGTGATGCGCGCACCGGTCGCTCCCAGCGGATGGCCGATCGACAGGCCGCCGCCGTCGAGGTTGATCTTCGCCGGATCGAGCCCGAGGTCGCGGATGCAGGCCAGCGCCTGCGAGGAGAAGGCTTCGTTGATCTCGATCACGTCGAGGTCGGCCGCGCTCAGGCCCGCGCGCGCCAGCGCCTTGCGCGTGGCGGGGATCGGGCCGATGCCCATGATCGCCGGGTCGACGCCCACGGTGGCGAACGAGCGGATGCGCGCCAGCGCCTTCAGGCCGTGCTTCGCCGCGAATTCGTCGCTGGTGACGAGCACTGCCGCCGCGCCGTCGGTCAGCGGAGAAGAGGTGCCTGCCGTCACCACGCCGTCAGGGCGGAACGCGGGCTTGAGGTTCGCCAGTGCCTCGGCGGAAGTGGTCGGACGGATGCAGCCATCGGCATCGATCACGTCGCCCGAAGCCAGGCGCACCGGCACGATCTCGCCGGCAAGCCGCCCCTGCGAACGCGCCTCGGCCGCCTTGCGGTGCGACTCCACCGCGAAGGCCTCCTGGTCGGCACGGCTCACGTTCCAGCGCTGCGCGACGTTCTCGGCGGTCTCGCCCATCGAGATATAGGCGTCGGTGTTCTCCTTGAGTTCCGGGCTCGGCGAGAAGTTGAAGCCGCCCTGCGGCACCATCGTCATCGACTCCACGCCCACGCACAGGAACGCATCGCCCATGCCCGCCTCGATCTGCGCTGCGGCGATGTGCACGGCCTGCATCGAGGAGCCGCAGAAGCGGTTGACCGTCATGCCGCCCACCTCGTGCGGAAGGCCGGCCAGCAACCCGACGATGCGCGCGAGGTTGTTGCCCTGCGAGGCCTCGGGGTAGGCGCAGCCGAGGATGACGTCTTCGAGCAGCGCGGGGTCGAGGTCGGTGCGCTGCAGCAGGCCGCGCACCACGCCGGCGGCCAGCGTGTCGGGGCGCACCTCGGCGAGTGCGCCTTTCTTCGCGAAGTGGAACGGGGAACGGGCGTAGGCGGAAATGACGGCTTTCATGAATGCTCTCCAGCAGATTGACTACCTTCCAATCGGTAGGCTTCGAGGTCGAAAAATAAGCACGCCGAAGCGTGCCTGCACGGGGCCGGGCGCTCAGCCCGGCAAGGAACTCCTTAGCTGGGCGATGGCCTCGTCGAAGTCGTCGACGCGGCCCGTCATGCGCGCCGACAGCAGCGCGCCCTGGCAAACGGAAAAAACGTAGGCAGCCAGCGAAGCCACCGAGGCGCCGGTCTTGCGCTCTGGCATCAGCGCGCCCAGTACGCCGGTGAGCCACGTCACCTGGGTGTTGCGCAGCTCCTGCACGGCAAGGCGAAGCTCGTCGTTGATGACGCCCCAGCCGGGAGCCACCGCCCCCGCGGGACACATGCCCGAGCCGGCCCTGAGCGTGTTGCGGTACATGCGGAAATACGATTCGAGCGCGTCCTTCGGCTCGCGCGCCCGGGCGGCGTCCCAGTCCTTGAAGCCCTGCGTGGCCGCGCGAATCACCGCGACGCCCAGCGCCTCCTTGGTCGGGAAGTGGTGGTACAGGCTGGCCTTGCGCACGCCGACCGCGTCGGCCACGTCCTGGAAGCTGAAGCCCAGGTAGGAACGGGTTTCGATGAAGCCGCGCGCCACCGCGAGGATCTGCTCGCGGGTGCTGCCGGCGGCGAGTGCTGTGGCGTTGGTCATCTACCTACTATAAGGTAGGCAAAGCCAAGTCACAAGCCGGGGTGTCATCCAGGCGTCAGCGCGCCTTTGCGGCTTTTCAATCGGCCTTGATGCCCGCCGCCTTGACGATGCGCCCGTTGCTCTCGAACTCGCTGGCGATTTCCTTCGCGAACGCGGCCGGGGTGCCGCCGGTCGGCACGTTGTCGGTGGCCGTGAGCTTGGCGCGCAGCTCGGGGGTGGCCAGCGCCTTGTTGATCTCGGCGTTGTACTTCGCGACCAGCGCCGGCGGCGTGGCCGCCGGCGCGAACACGCCGAACAGCGAATTGATGTTCGCCGCCTTGTAGCCCAGCTCACCCAGCGTGGGCACCTGCGGGAGGCTGTCGAGCCGGGCTGGGGCACCCACCGCCAGCGGGCGCAGCTTGCCCGACTGGATGTGCGAGGAGAGCGTCGGGCTCGCGTTGGTCGAAAGAATCTCGAACTGCCCGCCGATCGCGTCGTTGAGCTGCTGGCCGCCGCCCTTGTAAGGCACGTGCGTGATGTCCACGCTCGCCGCCGCGCGCAGCTGCTCCAGCACGATGTGGCCCAGCGAGGCCGGCCCCGAGGTAGCCCAGCGCACCGCGCCCGGATGCGCCTTGGCATCGTCGATGAGAGCGCGGAAGTCCTTCGCCTTGCTCGCCGGCGTGGCGATCAGCAGCACCGGCGAATACATCACGCTGGCCACAGGCGCCACGTCCTTCAGCGGATCGAAGGGCAGCTTGCCCAGGTGCGGGCTCAGCACCAGCGGGCTGATGGCCGAGAAGCCCAGCGTCGCACCGTCGGGCGCGGCCTTGGCGACGGCGTCCATGCCGATGGCGCCGCTCGCGCCCGCGCGGTTGTCGACGATCACCGTGACGCCCATCTGGGCCGCGAGCCGGTCGCCCAGCGCACGCGCGACCACGTCGCTGACGCCGCCCGCCGGATAGGCGACGATGAGGCGCACGGTCTTGGGCACGGCCTGCGCGAAGGCGCCGGATGCGGCGCACAGCGCGGCGGCGGCGAGGAGTCGGGTCGCCGTGCGGCGCGAGGGCTTCGGGGAAGCGAGGAAATTCATGGTGTCGTGTGTGGCAGCCCTGGTCGTCTGCCTGCTTGCGTGATGGATGGCGTCAGTCCAGTTGCAGCTTGCGCTCCTTGATCAGCCTGGACCACTTCTCATTGTCCCCCTTCACGAAAGCCGCGAACTCGGCCGGCCCGAGCGAATGCACCTCGGCCCCCGCCGTCGCGAACTTGGCCTTGATCTCGGGCTGCGCCAGCGCCCTGGCCAACTCGCCGGAGAGCCGGTCGACGACTTCCTTCGGCATGTTCGCTGGCCCGACCAGCCCCTGGAATCCGACCGACTCCATGCCCGCAAGCCCCAGTTCCTTGACTGTCGGCACGTCCGGCAGTTGCGGATCGCGCGCCGGGCCGGTCACCGCCAGCGCCTTGAGCTTGCCGCCCTTCACCTGCGGCAGCAGCACGCTGCCCGCGTCGATGAGGATCTGCGTCTGCCCGCCGATCAGGTCCTGCACCGCAGGGGCGCTGCCCTTGTACGGCACGTGCGTCATGTCGAGCCCGGTGACCTGGTTCATCAGCTCGCCGTTGAGGTGCGTGGAGGTGCCGTTGCCGCCCGAGGCGAAGTTGACCTTGCCCGGCTGGCCCTTGGCCCAGGCGACGAACTCCTTGAGGTTCTTCGCCGGATGGTCGGGCCGCGTCACCGCGATGTAGCTGCCCTGGCTGATCTGGCCGATGTAGGTGAACTGCCTGATCGGGTCATAGGGCGGCTTGCTCTGCAGGTACGGCGCGATGGCGAAGGGCCCCGTGTTGGCCAGCAGCAGCGTGTACCCGTCTGCGGGCTGGCGCGTGAGCTCGGTGGCCGCGATCATGCCGCTCGCACCCGGCTTGTAGTCGACCACCAGCTGCTGCTTGAGCGCCTCCTGCAGCGGCACCTGCACCGTGCGCGCCGCGAAGTCGATGCCGCCGCCGGGCGGATAGCCGACGATCAGGCGGATAGGCTTGGCGCTAGGAAAGGCCTGGGCGGCGGCCAAGCCGGCGGCTGCGGCCATTGCGAGGCCGAGCCCAAGGCCGGCGCAGAGTCTGTTGAATTTCACGTTCCGTCTCCTCTTGTTGATCATTGATTTTCCAGCAGCCGCCGCAGCGTCAGCGCGTTGCCCGTGGCCTCGCCGCCGGCCGTGTTGTCGAACACGCACCAGCACTGCGCACCCTCCTCTTTCGCGCGCTGCAGCCGCCGGGCGAGGCGCGCGAGCAGTTCTTCGTCGTAGGCGGACCAGTAGCGCCGCGGCGAACCGTGCAGGCGCAGATAGACAAGGCCCGACCAGCCGCCGGGGGCCGCGGCTTCGTCGAACAGCACCGGGTCCGCGAGCACGCGAGCCACTTCGAAATCCGACAGGAGCCCATCGGCCTGCGGCGTGAACCAGCTGCGATGGCGCGGCTCCAGCACCACCGCGCCCCGGTGCCTGTGCCGCAGCGCGGTGAAGAAGCCGCGCACCGCTTCGGCATCGAACGCCAGGCTGGGCGGCAACTGCACGACCAGCGCACCCAGCTTGCTGCCGAGGCCCTCGACCTGCGCGGCAAACGCCTCGAAAGCCGGCATCGCACCGATCAGCCGGCGTTCGTGCGTCACCGCCTTCGGCAGCTTGACCGCGAAGCGAAACCCCTCTGGGGTGCTCGCGGCCCAGCGCTCGTAGGTCTCGCGCCGGTGCGGCCGGTAGAACGAGGAGTCGATCTCGACCGCGTCGAAGCGCTGCGCATAGCGTTCCAGGTGCGAGCCTTCGGCCGGAAACACCGGCCACAGCGCGCGCGGCAGGCTCCATCCGGCGCAGCCGATGCGCCAGTCCTGCGAAGGCTCAGCCGCGCGGATGGTGCTGCGCATGCAGCTGCTTCAGGCGCTCGCGCGCCACGTGCGTGTAGATGGTCGTCGTCGAGATGTCGGCATGCCCCAGCAGCAGTTGCACCGCGCGCAGGTCGACGCCGTGGTTCAGCAGGTGCGTGGCGAAGGCGTGGCGCAGCGTGTGCGGCGACAGCGGAACGTGGATGCCAGCCGCGGTCGCGTGCTTCTTCACGATGATCCAGAACATCACGCGCGTCATGCCCGAGCCGCGCGCGGTGACGAACAGGTCGGGCGTCTGCTGCCCGTCGAGGATGGCCGGGCGCGAATCCTCCAGGTAGCGCTCGATCCAGCGCCTCGCCTCGGCGCCGAAGGGCACCAGCCGCTCCTTGCTGCCCTTGCCGAGCACGCGCAGGACGCCGTCGTTGAGGCTCATGTCGGTGGCCTTGAGCGCCACCAGCTCGCTCACGCGCAGGCCGCTGGCGTACATCAGCTCCAGCATCGCGCGGTCGCGCAGGCCCAGCGGCGAATCGACGTCGGGCGCGCCCAGCAGGTCGTCGACCTGCTTTTCGGAAAGCGTCTTGACGGCCCTCGGCATCTGCCGCGCCGGCATGAGCCGGATGCTCGGATCGGCCGCGATGCGCCGCTCGCGCAGCGCCCAGCGGTAATAGCGCTTGAACACTGTGAGCCGGCGGTTCGCCGACGTGGCCTTGCCCTTGGTCGACAGGCGCGCGCCCATGTAGGCCTGCAGGTCGGTCTCCTTCGCGGTGTCGAGCGCGGTGCCGCTGCGCTGCGCGCCGAGCCACTGCGCGAACAGCGTCAGGTCGCGGCGATAGGCGGCCAGCGTGTTTTTCGAGAGTCCATCCTCCAGCCACAGTGCGTCGATGAAGTCGTCGATCCCGGGTGTGGTCTGCGTGGCTGCCTCTGTGCTCATGCCTTGCAAGATAACAAAAAGAAAAAGCCGCCCGGCATGCGGGCGGCTTCCCTGGTGCGAGGAGCGATCCTCAGTCGAGCTTCAGGTTCTGCTTCTTCACGACCTGCTTGTACACGTCGTACTCGGCCTTGATCTGCGCGGCGAACTGGTCGGCGTGTTCGCCACGATCAGCGAGCCCGTGTCCTCGATGCGCTTGCGCACCGCCGGCTCTTCCACCGCCTTCTTCACGCCCGCGCTGATCTTCTCGACCACTTCCTTGGGCAGGCCCTTCGGGCCGAGGATGCCGTAGTAGGCCATGCGGTTCACCGGCTCCAGGCCCACTTCCTTGAAGGTCGGCACGTTGGGCAGCGCGGCCAGGCGCTGCGGCGCGGACACCACGATGGGAATCAGCCGGCCGCTCTGGATGAAGGGCATGGCCGAGGGGATGTTGTCGAACATGATCGGCACCTGGCCGGCCACCACGTCGTTCAGCGCCGGGCCCGCGCCGCGGTACGGGATGTGCGTGACGAAGGTGTTGGTCAGGCTCTTGTAAAGCTCCATCAGCAGGTGGCCGATGCCGCCCGTGCCCGACGAGGCGTACGAGTACTTGCCGGGGTTCTTCTTCAGCTCGGCCACGAACTCGGCGTAGTTCTTGGCCGGGAAGCTCGGGTTGACCGCGATGATGTTCGGCGTGGCCGCGATGTTGATGATCGGCGTGAAGTCGTTGATCGGGTCGTACGGCGTCTTCGGGTTGATGGCCGGGTTGGCCGCCGTGCTCGACACCGTGGCGATGCCCAGCTTGTAGCCGTCGGGCGTGGCACGGGCGGTTTCGGCCGCGCCCACGATGCCGCCGCCACCGGCGCGGTTGATCACCACCACCGGCTGGCCCAGCACCTTGCCCAGCGGATCGGAAATCACGCGCGCCACGATGTCCGTCGTGCCGCCCGGTGCGAACGGCACGCTCAGCTCGACGGGCTTGTTGGGATAACCCTGCGCAAAGCTCTGACCCGCCACTGCAATCAGTGCCGCGGCTCCCACCATCGCGCTCCATTGACGACGTTGCATCAAAAACTCCTTGTTCTGCTGTATGTCGAAAAAACGAAGCCCGGATGCTAGCGGCTCGGGGGCCGTATCCGTGCTCTGGATTACCCATGGTCAAGCGGGTTTATCCTCGAAGCGGTGAATTACGCGCAGCTGCTCTTCCCCGACTTCTCCCTCATCGCCATCGGCTGGCTCCTGTGCCGCTACACAGCCCTCGACCGCCGCGTGTGGGACCAGGTCGAGAGCCTTGTTTACTACTTTCTATTTCCTGTGCTGTTGTTCCACTCGATCGTGCGCAGCCCGCTCGACTTCGGGGCGACATCGAGCCTGCTCACCGCAGGTGTCGGCGTGGGCGTGTGCGGCATCTTGCTGGCCTACGCCCTGCCCTTCGTTCCGGGCCTGCGCACGCACATCGACCGGCGCGACCACGCGGCGAGCGCGCAGATTGCCTTTCGCTTCAACTCGTTCATCTGCCTGGCGCTGGCGGAACGGCTCGGAGGCTCCGAGGGGCTGCTGCTGATCGCGGTGCTGATCGGCGTGTGCGTGCCGATCTTCAACATCGCGGCCGTGTGGCCGATGACGCGGCATGCGCAGACCGGGTTCGTGCGGCAGCTGGTGCGCAATCCGCTGATCGTTGCGACCGTGGCGGGGTTGCTGGCCAATGTGCTGGGGCTTACCGTGCCCACTTGGGCCACGCCTACGTTGACGCGGATCGGGGCCGCTTCGCTGGCGCTGGGACTGCTGGCTGCGGGGGCGGGGATGAAGTTCTCCACCTTGGGCACGGGCAAGGTGCTGGCCGTGTCGGTGCTGGCCATCCGGCATCTGTTGCTGCCGTTGGTGGCCTGGGTGCTGGCTCGGGCGCTTCGGCTCGATGCTGCGCAGGGGGCTGTGCTGATGGCTTTCTCTGCTGTGCCTACTGCTTCCAGCGCTTATGTGCTGGCTGCTCGCATGGGGTACAACGGGCCTTATGTGGCTGGGTTGGTGACTTTGTCTACCTTGCTGGGGGTTGTCAGCTTGCCGTTTGCTTTGGCTTTGCCTCGGTGAGGGCTGTTGGGTGTTTGCTTCCCGGGGCCGGGTCTCGGCCCCGGGAAGGAATCGCTCAGCTACGAGAAAGCAAAGCCGGAACAGCAGAAGCCAACAGCGCAACCCCGGAAGCAGTCAACAACCCCAAAACAATCTTCCGAAACGCAACCTCACTGATCCCGATATAAAGCCGCGCCCCCAATAACACAGGCACAGCCACCGCCACCGCCACCACCCCCAGCAAAGGCAAGAGAGAACGCCCGATATTCCCGCTGAACAGGTGGATGCCGAACGCCACCAGCAACATCGACAGATTGAAGTTCTGGATCACCGCCCGCTGCGTATCCCGCTGAAACCCGCGCAACGTGCACCACAGCGTGGGAATGGTCCCCGAGAACCCGCCGATGCCGGCCATCGCCCCACCGATGGCACCGGCCACCCCATCGGCAACACGTCCCCCGAACGCCACCTTCGGCAGATGCTGCGACATCAGCATCGCCGGGCACCACAGCACCAACAGTAGCCCGAGGCACAGCTTGAAGACGACGAGATCCAGATGCGGCAGCAGCCAGACGCCGAAGGGCACGCCCACCAGTCCGCCAAGCAGGAAAGGCCAGAGAACGCTCTTGTCGAAGGAACGCCGCACGGTAACCGCGGCGATCACCTGCCCCGTCATCGCGCCGAAGAGCGCGAGCAAGGCGGCGAGCTGGGGCTCCAGCGTCCAGGCCCAGACGGACATCGCCACCATGCCGAACGCAAAGCCGGAGAGGCCCTGCACGAAACCCGCCAGCACGGCGCCGACGATCACATAGACATACAGGGCTTGCATGCGGCCGATGATATCGGCCGGGGTTCTTCAGCTTCAGGCCGGCACGAGCGCCGTGCGCCGCACCCGGCGCACGTTGAACGCGCTGGCGATGAGCACGCCCTGCACCAGCGCCAGCCCCACGATCACGCTCGTGTACTGGCCGTGGTCCATCAGCCGGCCGAACACCAGCGGCGCCACGGCCTGCCCGATGTCGAGGCCGGCGTAGACCACGCCGTAGACACGGCCGGTGGCGTTGGGCGGCGTCGACTTCTTCACCAGCAGGTCGCGCGAAGGCCCGGCGACGCCCGAGACGAAACCCATCGCACCGAAGAGTGCCGGCACGATGACCGGCGGGAAGTCGGCAAAGGCCAGCAGCAGCGCCAGCGCGGCGGCCAGGCCGAAGCCCACGCCCACGATGCGCTCGCAGCGCGAAGGATCGGATGCCAGGAAACCGCCAGCCACCATGCCCACCGCGCTCGCCACCATGTAGACCGTGAGGCACACGGCCACCAGCGCCACGGGCACCGCGTGAAGGTGCCCCGCGGCCACGGGCGCGAAGGTCTGCACCACGCTGATGACCACGGCATAGAAGAAGAAGAAACCGAAGCACATCCACACGGCCGGGATGCGCAGGAAGTCGAACTCGCCGCCGGCGGGCGAGGACTCGCCCTGTCCAGTGGCCTTGTGCACGGCCGCGGCGTCGAGCGACAGCACGCTGCGGTAGATCCACAGCACCAGCAGCACGACCAGGGCAACCGCGCCCGCCGAAGCCAGTGCCACGCGCCACGAGAAGGCAATGGCGATCGGCACCACGAAGGCCGGCGCCAGCGCCCAGCCCAGGCTGCCGGTGATGCCGTGCACGCTGTAGGCATGGCCCAGGCGCGTGGGCGCGACCTTGCGGTTGAACAGCGTGTAGTCCACCGGGTGGAACACGCCGTTGCCGATGCCGCCGACCACGGCGCACACCAGCAGCATCCAGTAGCTCTGCGCCAGGGCATAGCCGAAAGCCGCCAGCCCCAGCGCCCCGAGCCCCACGAAGAGCACCGGCCGCGGACCCAGCTTGTCGACGATGAAGCCCGAAGCCGCCTGCACGATGCACGAGACCACGAAGAACACCGTGAGCACCGCGCCCAGCTCGACATAACTCACGTTGAACGCGTCCTTCAGCCACGGGAACAGCGGCGCCAGGATGAGCTGGCTGAAGTGGCTGACCGCGTGGGCCAGGCCGACCAGCCCGATCAGCTTGGCGTCGGTGCCCAAGGTATTGGAAGAAGACGGGGAAGCGGGGGCAGAAGCGGCGCTCGCGGGCGAGTTGGAAGACATGGATTGCTACAAAAAAACGGGGCAGGCACCGATGCTATGCGCCGGGGAAGCGGCAGAATGGCGATACAGCGACAACATTTGTCGAAACCATGCCAAGCGCCGCCTCACCCCCCTCCAGGAGCGCCGCGACCGCCGCCAGGCTGCGCGGGCCCACCCCGATCAACAGCGTTGCATCCCTCACGCCGCACCTGTACGCGCCCGACGCGGTGCGGCCGTTGCGCGCCAAGGAGCACTTCCTGAGCGCCGACACGCTGGTCGAGCTTCACGAGCACCCGTGGCCACAGCTCACCTTTTCCACCCGCGGCGTGATCCGCCTGAGCACGCAGGACGGCAGCTACATCGTCCCGCCCTCTCGCGCGCTCTGGGTGCCCGCCAACATGCCGCACAGCATCACGCTGATCGAAGATGCCGAACTGCGCACCGTCTACCTGCACGCCTGGATCGCGCCCTCCTGGGAGAAATGCGAGGTGCTCGAGATCAGCCCGCTGTTGCGCGCATTGATGCTGGCGCTCGACACCACGCCCGACGGCCTGCCGCCGGCAGACGTGCACGCGCCGCAGCGCGAGCGGATGATCGCGCCGCTCCTGGTCGACGAGCTGGAGCGTGCCACGCAGATCCGCATCGACGTGCCGCTGCCCACCGACAAGCGCCTGCGCCAGCTCTGCGAGACGCTGCTGCGCAACCCGGCCGACCGCGCCACGCTGGCCGAGCGCGCCGCCGCCATCGGCGCCAGCGAGCGCACGGTGGCGCGCCTGTTCCGCGACCAGCTCGGCATGAGCTGGCAGCAATGGCGCCAGCAGGCCGTGATGGCGCACGCGCTGCCGCTGCTGGCGCGCGGCATGGCGGTGAGCCAGGTGGCTGCCGCCAGCGGCTACGCCACCGACAGCGCCTTCTGCGCGATGTTCAAGGCCGCCACCGGCCGCTCGCCCACCTCGTTCCAGCACCGCAAGCGGCCCGCGCCCGCCTGAGCGGCGCGCCCCGGGCAACCGGGGTATCGAGGAATGGATGCTTCACGTCGCTCTGGCAAGATCGGCGCCCGACAAGCAACACCATGCACTCACCGATCCCCCTGCATCTGGCGCCCGGCGCCCAAGCTTCCACCTGGACCGCCGACATCTGGCTGCGCGTGCGCCGGCATTTCCTGCTGAAGGCGGTCGGCACCACGGTCTTCACCTGGCTCTTCTTCATCGGCTACTTCCACCTGCTGCGCAATCCGTCCTTTCCGGTCGAGGTGATGCCGCTGACGCCGCTGGACCGCCTGCTGCCCTTCCAGCCCTACCTTCTGGGGCCGTACCTCTCGCTGTGGGTGTACGTGGGCATCGCGCCAGGGCTGCAACTGACCTTCCGCGAGCTGGTGGTCTACGGGCTGTGGATCGGCGGGCTGTGCATCACCGGCCTGGGCATCTTCTACTTCTGGCCGACCCAGATACCCCCTTTGGCCATCGATGCCTCCGGCTACCCAGGCTTCACGATGCTGCAGGGCGTGGACGCGGCCGGCAACGCCTGCCCTTCGATGCACGTGGCGGTGGCCATCTTCACGGCCATCCGCATCGAGGACGTGCTGAGCGAAACCCGCACCCCCGCCGGGTGGCGGGTGCTGAACTGGGCCTGGTTCGCCGCCATCGCCTATTCGACGCTGGCGGTCAAGCAGCACGTGGCGCTGGACGTGGCCGCCGGGGCGCTGCTGGGTATGGCTTTCGCCCTGCCCTCGATGCGCTGGAGGCCGGGCGCCCGGCAGCGGGACGATGTCCCTCACGTGGGAGCGGATATCATCCGTAAACACTGACCACTCACCACTGGCCGACGAGGAAGGGATCGATTGACTCAAGGACCGCACAGGGCGGCGATCGATCGGCGGCACACGACGACAGGCATTGCACGATGAGTTCGCTGAAGGAATTGCAGGACCTGATCCACGAGAAGTACGGCATCGAACCGTCGAAGCTCGACCCCCACGCCTCGATGCGTGAAACCGGCGGACTCGATTCGCTGGCCTTGGCCGAATTTCTGTTCGCCATCGAAGACCACTTCGGCATCGTCATGCCCGACGAGGACGCGAGCATCGACACCCTGGCCGAATTGTCCGTGCTGGTCGACAAGGTCAGGGCCGAGAAGGCCGCGTCGGCGTCGTGAACCACGAAGTCGCCGTCACCGGGCTGGGCGTCGTGGCGCCGCACGGCGACGAGCCCGGCGCACTGTTCCAGGCCCTGCTGCAGGGCCGGTCGGCCATACAGCCCGTTTTTCCTGAACTGCCCAAGCCGGCAGCGGCGGCCACCGTGGCCTTCGACGAGACCCGCTGGTTCACCAAGCTGCAGCTCGCCGGCGTCGACCGCGTGAGCCAGCTGGCCGTGGCCGCCGCCGACATGGCGATGCGCGACGCGGGCCTCGCCGTGTCCGACGCCGACCCCGAGCGCGTGGGCGTCTTCTCGGGCTGCGGCATGGGCGGCGCCGCCGCGCTCGAAGCGGCCTATCGCGGCAACGGCCGCGTCTCCCCGCTCACCATTCCCGCCTTCATGCCGAATGCGCCGGCCGCCCATGTGGCCATGCGCCAGGGCGTGAAGGGCCCGGTGCTCACCTACTCGGTCGCCTGCGCCTCCTCTTCCGCCGCGATCGCCGAAGCGGCCAAGGCCGTGCAGCGCGGCGAGGTCGACATCGCCATCGCCGGCGGCAGCGAGGCGCTGATCGTGCCGGGCGTGGTGGTGGCATGGCAGGCGATGCAGACACTGGCCGGCTTCCAGCCCGGCGAGGCGGCTGGCGCGGTGCGGCCCTTCGCCACCGACCGCAGCGGCTTCGCGCTGGGTGAAGGCTCGGCCTTCCTCGTCCTCGAATCCGCCGAGCGCGCTCGCGCACGCAACGCCCGCAGCTACGCCACACTGGCCGGCTGGGGCCTCAGCAGCGACGCCACCCATCTCACCAAGCCCGACGCTCCAGGACAGGCCCGCGCGCTGCGCGCCGCCCTGCGCCAGGCGGGGCTGCAGCCGCGCGACGTGGGCTACTGCAACGCGCACGGCACGGCCACGCGCATCGGCGACGTGGTCGAGCGCAACGCGCTGGCCGAAGTGTGGGGCGACGACCTCGACGCGCTGCGCGTGAGCTCGACCAAGGCGCTGCATGGCCACATGCTGGGCGCGGCCGGCGCCATCGAGGCACTCATCACCGTGATGGCGCTGCAGCAGCGGCAACTGCCGCCCAGCGCCAACTGCCGCGAGATCGATCCGGAATGCCGGATGAACCTCGTCATGCAGGACGACACCGCGGCACCCGCGCTCGAAGCCGCCATCAGCAATTCCTTCGCCTTCGGCGGCACGAACTCGGTGCTGCTCTTCCGCCGGGCCTAGGCGGCCTTCAGCTCACGCGGCGCGGCCTGCGCGGCCGCCGCGCACAGCCATGCCACGAAGGCGCCGACCAGCGCGTCGTCC
The DNA here is from genome assembly GCF_041154425.1 of Variovorax sp. V15. Lineage (NCBI taxonomy): Bacteria > Pseudomonadati > Pseudomonadota > Betaproteobacteria > Burkholderiales > Comamonadaceae > Variovorax > Variovorax sp. V15. Next base: position 2,249,949 of record NZ_AP028659.1, on the reverse strand, counting down.
GTGCGGCTGGGCGCCACGAAAACGCTGTAGCCCCGGCTCGAGGGCGCACGGTGCGGACAGGCCAGCACCAGCTCGCCCGAACGCAGCTCGCGTTCGACGAAGTAGTCGGGCACGAGCCCCACACCCAGGTCGGCACGCACAGCGGCGACCAGCGAGGAGAACAGGTCGAAGCGGTGCCCGGCCACCAGGTTCTCGGGTGCGCGCAGATGCGGGGTCTGGCCGAACCACTCTTCCCAGGCCCCCATGCGCGTGCGCAACTGCAGCAGCGGCGCCGCGCGGAAGTCGCCGCGCGCCATGGCCGGCCGCCCCTTCGCGTTGGGCGAGCACACGGCAACGCAGGATTCGCCCATGAGCGGCAGCGCGTTTGCGCCCGGCCATACCGCATCGTCGTACTGCACGCCCACGTCGAAGGGCTGGTCTTCCATGTAGAGATGCGTGGGAAACACCTGCAGATGCAGGCTGCAGCCCGGGTTCTGCCCGATGAACTCCGGCAGGCGCGGCGTGAGCCAACCCTCGGCGAGCACCGGCACGGCGCCCACCAGCAGGCGCAGGCCGTCTGTGCGCTGCGCCATGGCTTCGAGCGTGTGGTTCTGCAGCCGCAGCAGGTCGCCCGAGATCTGCCCGTGATAGCGCCGGCCGGCCTCGGTGAGCTCGGTGCCGCGCGCGGTGCGCTGTACCAGCCGCACGCCGATCTGCGTCTCCAGCTGGCGCAGCTGCTGGCTCACCGCGCTGTGCGTGAGGCACAGCTCCTCCGCGGCCTTGCCGACGCCGTGGTGGCGGGCCACCGCGTCGAAGATCAGCAGCGCGCGGGTGCTCGGAATATGGCGGCGCATGAGGGCTTCGTTAGAAAAACTGACAACGCGGCAGATTAAACCAGAGCACGCGCCTAACACAGCCATAAGAATCGCTGACGACGGCGTTGCACCGGCGGCGCCGATCTTGATCTGGCCCGCTTCAAAAAAAGGACACCTTCCATGCTCCGCACCGCCTCGCTACGCCTCGCCCCCCTCGTCCTCGCCCTTGCCTCGGCCGCTGCTGGCTTCGCGCACGCCCAGGGGGGCAGCGTCGCAGCCACGCCCACGCAGGTGCGGCCCGAGGTGGACAAGGCCTACACCCAGCTGATGGCGTCGCCCGCCATCCAGAAGCTGCTGGAAGCGGTCAAGGCCGACCACGACCGCTCGGTGGAAGACCTGAAGATGCTCACCGAGATCGAAGCGCCGCCCTTCAAGGAACAGAAGCGCGCCGAAGCCTTCCTCGCACGCATGAAGGCGCTGGGCCTCGCCGACGCGAAGATCGACGCCGAAGGCAACGTGGTCGGCCTGCGCAAGGGCACGGGCAACGGGCCCAAGCTGCTGATCTCGGCCCACCTCGACACCGTCTTCCCCGCCGGCACCGACGTGAAGGTGAAGGAGCGCGACGGCAAGCTCTACGCGCCCGGCATTTCCGACGACACGCGCGGCCTCGCGGTGCTGCTGTCGTGGCTCAAGGTGCTCAACGACAACAAGATCCAGACGGTGGGCGACCTGCTCTTCGTCGGCAACGTGGGCGAGGAAGAGCTCGGCAACCTGCGCGGCATCAAGGCGATCTTCCGCGACAACCTCGACATCGACGGCATGGTCGGCCTGGAGCCCGCGCCCGATGGCTCGGTGCTGATGCTGGGCACCGGCAGCCATCGCTACGAAGTGACTTTCAAGGGCCCCGGCGGCCACAGCTACGGCGCCTTCGGCCAGGTGCCCAGCGCCATCCACGGCATGGGCCGCGCCATCGCGAAGATCGCCGACATCCGCACGCCGAGCTTTCCGAAGACGACTTTCACCGTCGGCACGGTCGGTGGCGGCACTTCGGTCAACACCATCGCGCCCGATGCACGCATGGCGGTGGACATCCGCTCCGACGAAATGGCGCCGCTGCTCGAGACCGAGAAGAAGATCCTCGCCGCCATCGACGAAGCCGTGGCCGAGGAAAACAAGCGCTGGAACGTCAACACGCTGAGCGTGAGCACCAAGCTCATCGGCGACCGTCCGGGCGGGCGCACGCAGTCGGACACGGTGATCGTCGAGGCCGCCACGCGCTCGAACGCGGCCTTCGGCCACAAGACGCTGCTGACGGGCGCGAGCACCGACGCCAACGTGCCGATGTCGCTGGGCATCCCGGCCATCATCATCGGCGGCGGCGGCAAGACCGGCGGCTTCCACGCGCTGTCGGAGTGGATCGACGTGACCGATGGCTGGAAGGGTGCGCAGAACTCGCTGGTGACGGTGCTGGGCCTGGTTGGCGTGCAAGGCACCAGTGCGCCGCTGCTCGAAAAGCGCCCACCACGCACGAAGTAAGAGCGCGCGTGCAACCGGGGCTTCGCCCCCGGCGTCTCCGTTATGCTGATGGCCGCTTTCCACCACGCGTACCGACAGGAGGACGACATGCACGCCCGTTCAACCCTCATCGCCCTGGCGCTGCTCGCCGCGGGCGCCTCGGCGCAGGCCAACAACCTGCTCGACCAGCTCAAGGAAAAGGCCGGCGAAGCCGCCACCGCCAATTCGCAAGGCAGCGGCGGCAGCACGGGCGGATCGGCGCTCGGCAACCTGGGCAGCAGCCTCGGCTTCAAGATGCCCGCCATCGGTTCCAGCACCATGGGCAACGCGGCCGGTGTGCTGCAGTACTGCGTGAAGAACAACTACCTGGGCGGCGACGCGGCCTCGGTGAAGGACAAGCTGCTCGCCAAGATCACCGGCCAGAAGAAGCAGGAGACCGGCTTCGCCAGCGGCGCCAAGGGCCTGCTGCAAGGCGGCGACGGCAAGTCGCTGAACTTCAAGGGGCTGTCGTCGAAGGTCAAGGAAAAGGCCTGCGACTACGTGCTGAAAAACGCGACATCGTTGATCTGACCCGGCTCCACATTCCGCATCGCTTTCGCGCGGCGCACCGCGCATGTGCCTGCAGTTCTCTCCAGTGCGCCCGCAAACATCCATGACCCCGGCTGCCCCCTCTCCCTCCCTGCGCCAGCGCCTCTCGCGCTGGGTTCCGTGCCTGGCCTGGCCCCGCCCTTCCGCCGCGCTGCTGCGCAACGAGGCGATGGCCGGCATCACCGTGGCGCTGATGGTCATCCCGCAGGGCGTGGCCTATGCGGCGCTGGCGGGCATGCCGCTGGTCACGGGCGTCTACGCGGCGCTGTTCCCGGCGCTGATCGCGGTGATGTTCAGTTCCTCGCAACGGCTGTCGGTGGGGCCGACGGCTCTCACCAGCCTGCTGGTGGGTGCCTCGCTCGCGCCGCTGGCGGTGGCGGGCAGCGCCGAGTGGGTGGCGATGGCGGTGTGGCTCACGCTGATGTCGGGCGCGATCCAGATCGTTCTGGGCGCCGGGCGCTTCGGCTGGCTGCTGCGGCTGGTGAATTCGCCGGTGCTCATCGGCTTCACGCAGGGCGCGGCAGTGCTGATTGCGATCTCGCAGTTGCCTGCGCTGCTGGGCTTCACGGGGCGGACCATTCCGCAGGTGCTGCAGGGCGGGCCATTGCCCGACCTGGTGGCCATCGCCTTCGGGCTGGGCAGCATCGCGGTGCTGTGGCTGGGCAAGCGCCTGCTGCCGCGCTTTCCGACCACGATGGCGCTGGTGGCCGGCGCGGCGGCCATCAGCTGGCTGGCCGACTACGCGCTGCGCGGCGGCGCGGTGGTGGGCACGCTGCCCTCCGGCCTGCCCTCGTTCTACTGGCCGGGCCTGCTCCCCTTGAGCACCTTCAGCGCGCTGGTGCTGCCGGCACTGATGATCACGCTGGTGAGCTTCCTGGAAACCGCGTCGAGCGCCAAGGTCGACAACGCGCGCGCCGGCACGCTCTGGAACGAAAACCAGGACCTGATCGGCCAGGGGCTGGCCAAGCTGGCCTCGGGTTTCACGGGCGCCTTTCCCACGAGTTCGTCGTTCTCGCGCTCGGCCATCACGCTGTACGCCGGCGCGCAGACTGGCTGGGCGACGCTCTTCAGCGTGGTCGTGGTGGCGGGCGCGCTGCTGTGGCTGATGCCGCTGCTCTATCACGTGCCGCAGGCGGTGCTGGCGGCGGTGGTGGTCACGGCCATCCTCGGGCTGGTGAAGCCGGCGAGCTTCACTGCGCTGTGGCGCATCTCGCGCATCGAGGCGGGCATCGCCTTCGGCACCTTCGTGCTGACGATCGCGACCGCGCCCAGCATCTACTGGGGCGTGCTCGGTGGCCTGCTGGCGGCGCTGGCGCACTACATGTACCGGCACCTGCATCCGCGCATCATCGAGGTGGGCCTGCACCCCGACGGCAGCCTGCGCGACCGCAACCTCTGGAAGCTGCCGCCGCTGGCACCGAACCTCTATGCGCTGCGCATGGACGCCGAGCTCGACTTCGCATCCGCCTCCACGCTCGAACGCGCGCTCACGGTGGCGCTGGCCGAGCGGCCCCACCTCACCGACGTGTGCCTGTTCGCGCAGCCGATCAACCGCATCGACATCACCGGCGCCGAGGTGTTCGGCTCGATCCGCCGGATGATGGAATCCAAGGGCATCCGCCTGCACCTGAGCGGCATGAAGCTGCCCGCGATGCAGGTGCTGGAAAGCGCCGGCCTGCTGGCGCCGGGGCCGATGCTCTTCAGCTACCGCACCGACGGCGAGGCGCTCGCGGCGCTGATGCCGCGCGTCGAGGTGCCCGCGCAGCAGGAAGCCGCCGCCTGACGCGCCAGCCCCCATGAAGACCACCATCGAAGAACTCGTCGCGTTCCGCACGGTGGTGGACACGGGCTCGATTACTGCCGCGTCGGAGCAGCTCTCGCAGACCGTCTCGGGCATCAGCCGCGCCCTGAGCCGGCTCGAGCAGAAGCTCGACACCACCCTGCTTCGCCGCACCACGCGCAGGCTCGAACTCACCGAGGAAGGCGCGGCCTTCCTGCAGCGCACGCGCGCCATCCTCGATGCCATCGACGACGCCGAAGAGCACATGGCCGCGCGCCGCGAGCAGCCCGCGGGCCGGCTGCGCGTGAACGCGGCCTCGCCCTTCATGCTGCACGCCATCGTGCCGCTGGTGCCGGAGTTCCGCCGGCTCTATCCGCAGATCAGCCTGGAGCTGGACACCGACGACCTGCCCATCGACCTGCTGGAGCGCCGCACAGACGTGGCGATCCGCATCGGCCCGCTGCGCGACTCCACGCTGCACGCACGGCCGCTGGGCACGCACCGGCTGCGCGTGCTCGCGAGCCCGGCATACCTCGAAGCGCACGGCAAGCCGCGCAAGGCGGCCGACCTGGCCGAACACACGCTGCTGGGCTTCACCCAGCCCGAGTCGCTGAACCGCTGGCCGCTGCGCGGCGTGCATGGCGACGAGTGGAACATCGCGCCCACGCTGGTGGCGTCCAGCGGCGAGACGCTGCGACAGCTCGCGCTGGCGGGCGTGGGCATCGCCTGCCTGTCGGACTTCATGACGGCCATCGACCGCGCCAGCGGCGCGCTGGTGCAGGTGCTGGCGAAGGAGACGGCCGACGTGCGCCAGCCGGTGAATGCCGTGTACTACCGCAACACGCAGTTGTCGGCGCGCATCACGTCGTTCCTGGATTTCCTGTCCCAGCGCATGGGCGGCTGAGCGCGGCCGCTCATTGCGGCTGCCTGGGCACGAAGCGCTCGACCGAGGCCGACCTGATCTCGTAGCCGCTCACGCCCATGTCCGCCGACGAATAGCGCGCGGCCTTCAGCGTGCCGCTGACGTACACCGTGTCCATGGCGTGCAAGCCTTTCACGGCCGAGGCCGCGACAACGTGCACGATCTGGTTGGCCGGCGGCGGCGGGGTGTGGATGCAGGCGCCGAAGTACGGCACCAGCAGGAATTCGCGGATGCCCTCCTGCGTGTTGTCCAGCGGAACGACGAAGCCTGCGAGCTTGCCCGGCTTGCCGTCGAGCGCGACGTTGACGGGGGCGTTGTCCCACACGGCGCGCATCTCGTCGAGCATCTGGATCGCGCGGGGATCGTTGTCGCGCAGGGCTTCGAGGCTGATGTTGCGGTAGCGCCTGGTCGGGTCCCAGCTCTTGGGAATCAGTTCTTCCCACTTGAGCTCGGGGGCTGCGGCGCTGCGTGCTTCCGGTTGCGCTGCGGCTCCCGGGCCGCATCCGCTCAGGAGCGCCGCGGCCGGTGCCAGCAGGAACGCGGCCAGCACGGCGCGCGGAAAGAGCCTTCTCATGAGTGCGATTGTCTTCGGGAGATGTTTCAGGACCGTAAAGCAGGGCCTTTTGCACTCAATTCATCCGAGATTGCGCGAATTCGCTGCGAACCATCAGAATGCCGCAACACGGCACGAGGAGATCCGCATGGCACCGACAGGATGGCTGGGACTCACGTCCCTGGGCACCGTTCACACCGCGATCAGCCTGATCGCCGTCGCCGCGGGGCTGGCGGCCCTGTTCCGCTGCAAGGAAATCACGATGCGCACCGGCCTCGGCCGGCTCTTCGTGTGGACCACCGTGCTGACCTGTCTCACCGGCTTCGGCATCTTCCAGCACGGCGGCTTCGGCAAGCCGCATGCGCTGGGCATCATCACGCTGGCTGCGCTGGCGGCGGGCGCACTCGCCGGCCGGGGCTTGTTCTTCGGGAAGTGGGCGCGCTACGTCGAGGCCATCGCGTTCTCTGCGAGCTTTCTCTTCCACTGGATTCCGGCCTTCACCGAAACGCTCACGCGCCTGCCGCTCGGCGCCCCGCTGCTGCCGAACGCCGATGCGCCGGAGCTCAAGGCGATCACCGGCGTGCTGCTGGTGCTGTACCTGATCGGCGTGGGCCTGCAGATCCGCAGGCTGCGCGGCGGCACCGGAGGGATCAGTCCCGCACCGGTCCGCGCAGGCTCTTGATCTGCGAGCGCTGGCTCTTGCCTTCGAGCCGGCGCTGCTTCGAACCGTAGGTGGGCCTGGTCGCCCGCCGCACGCGCGGCGCGACGGCCACGCTGTCGACCACCGCCTGCAGCCGCGCGAGCGCGTCTGCGCGGTTCATCTCCTGGGTGCGGTGCTGCTGTGCCTTGAGCACGAACACGCCTTCCTGGGTGATGCGGCTGTCGCGCAGCGCGAGCAGCCTTTCTTTCACATCGGACGGCAGCGAACTGGCGTGGATGTCGTAGCGCAGATGCACCGCGCTCGAGACCTTGTTGACGTTCTGTCCGCCCGCGCCCTGCGCCCGGATGGCGCTGAAGTCGACCTCGTCGGGATCGATCAGGACAGACGGGCGGAGCATGCGATCAGACCCGCTCGAAGATGGCCGCGATGCCCTGCCCGCCCCCGATGCACATCGTGACCAGCGCATAGCGCCCCTGCACCCGCTGCAACTCGGCGATGGCCTTGGTCGTGATGATCGCGCCCGTCGCACCCACCGGATGCCCCAGCGAGATGCCAGAGCCATTCGGGTTCACCCTGGCCGGGTCGAAGCCCAGTTCCTTGATGACCGCGCAGGCCTGCGCCGCGAAGGCCTCGTTCGACTCGATCACGTCCAGGTCGCTCACCTTCAGGCCCGTACGCTCCAGCACCTTGCGCGTGGCCGGCACCGGGCCGATGCCCATGTACGCGGGCTCCACGCCGGCATGCGCATAGCCCACCAGCCGCGCCAGGGGCTTGAGCCCCAGCGCCTTCACACGGCCGCCTTCGGCCAACACCACGGCGGCCGCGCCGTCGTTGATGCCCGAGGCATTGCCGGCGGTGACGAGGCCGTCCTTCTTGAACGCGGGCTTCATCTTCGACAGCGTCTCGACGGTGGTGTCGGCGCGCACGTGCTCGTCGGTGTCGAAGAGCACCACGCCCTTGCGCGTCTTGACCTCGACCGGAACGATCTGCTCCTTGAAACGGCCCGCCGCGATGGCAGCGGCCGCGCGCTGCTGGCTCAGCACCGCCAGCTCGTCCTGCTGCTCGCGCGTGATGCCGTAGCGCGCTGCCACGTTCTCGGCGGTGATGCCCATGTGGATCTTCTCCCACGGGTCGTGGAGGATGCCGAGCATGTAGTCGACCAGCACCGCATCCCCCATGCGGGCGCCATAGCGCGCCGAGGTATCGAAGTACGGGCCCCGGCTCATCGACTCCGAGCCGCCGCCGATGGCGATGTCGCAGTCGCCCAGCGCGATGGCCTGCGCCGCCGACACGATGGCCTGCAGGCCCGAGCCGCAGAGGCGATTCACGTTGAAGGCCGGCGTCTCGATGGGGCAGCCCGCGTCGATGGCCGCCACGCGGCTCAGATAGGCGTCCTTGACGTCGGTGGGAATCACGTTGCCCATGACCACGTGGCCGATGGCGTCGGCTGCGACGCCGCTGCGCTCGATGGCGGCCTTGACGGCGGTAGTGGCAAGCTGGGTGTTGGGCACGTCCTTCAGCGAGCCGCCGAAGGTGCCGATGGCGGTGCGGACGGTGCCGACCACGAAGATGTCGCGCGAAGTCATGGAATGTCTCTCCTGGATGAAAGCAGAAAGCCGCGGCTGGCGAGCCGCGGCTCCAGGAGGACGATTCTGACGGCGAACGGTGCGACCGACTGTCGCGCCCGAAATAGCGCCCGCGGGCCGCCGGTCAGCCGCGCGGGGAGACCGATTTCGGCGAAACGTCGGTCACGTCGCTGACGCTGCCGCGGATGCGCACGGGACGCTCCACCGACTCGCCGCGGGCACGGGCGTTCGCCACGTCGGCAGCCGTCGGTTGCGAGGGCTGTGCCGCATTGCGAAATCGGTCGAAGCCGGAGCGCGGGTTGAAACGCATGACCCACGGCGTCACGGGCTTGCCCGTGAGACGCCCCCAGGCGTAGCGAACACCCCACACAGCCGCCAGCAGCATGACCGCCACGGCCAGGCTGGCCGCGAAGACCAGCCCCAGGAGCAGAAGAATGACGCGTATTACGAAGTTCATCATCCGACTTTAGGCCGAAGCGGCCGCCGTTGGTTCCCCCGCCTTGCGGAAGGAGAACTGGCCCGGCGACTGGATCGGGTCGGTCGTGACCTCGATCGTGTCCTTCGGCCCGAAGCTTCCGTCCAGCAGCAGCTTCGACAGCGGGTTCTCGATGCGCTGCTGGATCGCGCGCTTGAGCGGCCGCGCGCCGAACACCGGGTCGAAGCCGACCTTGGCGATCTCCGCCAGCGCAGCCGGCGAAACCTCCAGGCCCAGGTCCATCTTCGCGAGCCGCGCCTGCAGCACCTTGAGCTGGATCGCGGCGATCGACTCGATGTTCTTCGCGTCGAGCGCGTGGAACACGACCGTCTCGTCGATGCGGTTCAGGAACTCGGGGCGGAAGTAGTTCTTCAGCTCGTCCCACACCGCTTCCTTGATCTCTTCCGAGGGCTTGCCCACCATGGCCTGGATGATGGGCGAGCCGATGTTGCTCGTCATCACGATCACGGTGTTCTTGAAGTCCACGGTGCGGCCCTGGCCATCGGTCAGGCGTCCATCGTCGAGCACCTGCAGCAGCACGTTGAACACGTCGGGGTGGGCCTTCTCCACCTCGTCGAGCAGCACCACGCTGTAGGGCTTGCGGCGAACGGCTTCAGTGAGGTAGCCGCCCTCCTCGTAGCCCACGTAGCCCGGCGGCGCGCCGATCAGGCGGGCGACCGAGTGCTTCTCCATGAACTCGCTCATGTCGATGCGGATCAGGTGCTCTTCGCTGTCGAACAGGAAGCCCGCGAGCGCCTTGCACAGCTCGGTCTTGCCCACGCCCGTAGGGCCGAGGAACAGGAACGAGCCGGTCGGGCGGTTCGGATCGGACAGGCCCGAGCGCGAGCGGCGGATGGCGTTGGCCACCGCGCCGATGGCCTCGTCCTGGCCGACCACGCGCTCGTGCAGCTTGTCTTCCATCACAAGCAGCTTGTCGCGCTCGCCCTGCATCAGCTTGGCAACCGGAATGCCGGTGGCGCGCGCCACGACTTCGGCGATCTCTTCGGAGCCGACCTGGGTGCGCAGCAGCGTGGGCGCACTCGACTTGCCCTTGCTAGCCTCGCTGGCCTCGGCCTCCTTCAGGCGCTTCTCGAGCGCCGGCAGCTGGCCGTACTGCAGCTCGGCGACCTTGTTGAAGTCGCCCTTGCGCTTCCACTCCTCGATCTGGAACTTGATCTTGTCCACGTCCTCGCGCACCTGCGCGCTGCCCTGGGCCTGGGCCTTCTCGGCCTGCCAGATCTCGTCGTAGTCGGCGATCTCCTTCTGCAGCTTCTCGATCTCGCCCTCGATCAGGCCCAGGCGCTTCTGCGAAGCCTCGTCCTTCTCGCGGCGCACGGCCTCGCGTTCGATCTGCAGCTGGATCAGGCGGCGGTCGAGCCGGTCCATGACCTCGGGCTTGGAGTCCATCTCGATCTTGATCTTGGCCGCTGCCTCGTCGATCAGGTCGATGGCCTTGTCGGGCAGGAAGCGGTCGGTGATGTAGCGGTCGCTCAGTTCGGCCGCGGCCACGATGGCCGGGTCGGTGATCTGCACGCCGTGGTGCACCTCGTACTTCTCCTGCAGGCCGCGCAGGATGGCGATGGTCGCCTCCACGCTGGGCTCGCCCACGATGATCTTCTGGAAGCGGCGCTCCAGGGCGGCATCTTTCTCGATGTACTTGCGGTACTCGTCGAGCGTGGTGGCGCCCACGCAGTGCAGCTCGCCGCGCGCGAGCGCCGGCTTGAGCATGTTGCCCGCATCCATGGCGCCCTCGGCCTTGCCGGCGCCCACCATGGTGTGCAGTTCGTCGATGAAGACGATGGTCTGGCCCTCGTCCTTGGCGAGTTCGTTCAGAACGCTCTTCAGGCGCTCCTCGAATTCGCCGCGGAACTTGGCGCCCGCCAGCAGCGCTGCCATGTCGAGCGACAGCACACGCTTGCCCTTGAGCGAGTCGGGCACTTCGCCCGAGACGATGCGCTGCGCCAGGCCTTCGACGATGGCGGTCTTGCCCACGCCGGGTTCGCCGATGAGCACGGGGTTGTTCTTGGTGCGGCGCTGCAGCACCTGGATGGCGCGGCGGATTTCCTCGTCGCGGCCGATGACCGGGTCGAGCTTGCCCAGCCGGGCGCGTTCGGTGAGGTCGAGGGTGTATTTCTTGAGGGCTTCGCGCTGGCCTTCGGCGTCGGCGCTGTTCACACCCTGCCCGCCGCGCACGGCGTCGATGGCCGATTCGAGCGACTTGCGGCTCAGGCCGTTTTCGCGGGCGATCTTGCCGACGTCGGCCTTGCTGTCGGCCAGTGCCAGCAGGAAGAGTTCACCGGCGATGAACTGGTCATTGCGCTTGATGGCTTCCTTCTCGGTGGCCTGCAGCAGCTTGCCGAGCTCGGGGCCGACCTGCACGATGTCGTGGCCCTGCACCTGCGGCAGTTTCTTGATGGCGGCCTCGGCCGCCTGCGTCAGGCCGGGGACGTTGACGCCGGCACGCTCCAGCAGGGCGCGCGGGCCGTCGTCCTGGCGCAGCATCGCGACCAGCAGGTGGGCCGGTTCGATGTAGGCGTTGTCGTTGCCCAGCGCCAGGGACTGTGCGTCGCCCAGCGCTTCCTGAAATTTGGTGGTGAGTTTGTCTTGTCGCATGGTGGTATTCCTGCATCCAAAATAGGGCTGTTCGGGCACGATTCAAGGTTGCCGGTCCTTCCGGCGCTTCCCGCCGCTGCGGGCACGGGTATTGCACCGGACCCGGCCTCTCCCGCCCGTAGGCATTTCTCTCTCTCGAATGGAGTCGATCATGGTTTTTTCAATGCGCGTTCAACCGGTGCGCCGGGCGATCAGCGTGGGTCTCTTTATGGCTGCAGCGGGGCTTTGCAGCCTTGCGCAGGCGCAAAGCGGTACGCCCGTGCGCCTGCTGGTGGGCTTCCCCGCCGGTGCCGGCACAGACGCCATCGCCCGCACGCTGGGCGAAAAGCTCAAGGACGTGCTGGGCGTGCCGGTGGTGGTCGAGAACCGCGCCGGCGCGGGCGGGCAGATCGCGGCGACGGTGCTGAAGTCGTCCCCGGCCGACGGCCACACGCTGTTCCTGTCGCACGACCACACCATCTCGATCCTGCCGCAGGTGGTGAAGAACCCGGGCTTCAACCCCGCCACCGACTTCGTGCCCGTGGCCGGTTTCGCCACCTTCGCCAACGTGCTGGCCGTCTCGGGCGGCACGCCGGCCAAGAGCATCGACGAATACGTGAAGTGGGTCCGCACCCAGAAGGGCGGCAAGGAGACCATCGGTATCCCCGCGCCGGCATCGATCCCCGAGTTCCTGGTGAAGATGATCTCGGACAAGTACAAGATCGACGTCCAGCCCGCCCCCTACCGCGGCAGCGCGCCCATGACGGCCGACATGCTGGGCAACCAGATCACGGCAGGCATCGCCTCGGTGCCGGACTTCATCGAGAACCACAAGGCCGGCAAGGTCCGCATCGTGGCGTCCATCGGCGCCAAGCGCCAGGCCGTGCTCCCGAACGTGCCGACCTTCACCGAGTTGGGCTTCTCGAACCTGGAAGACCTGCCCTACTACGGCATCTTCGCGCCGGTGGGCACGCCGCAGCCGATCATCGACAAGTACGGCGATGCGCTGCAGAAGGTGCTGGCCATGCCCGACGTGAAGCAGAAGCTCACGACGATGGGCCTGACAGTGGGCTACGAGCCCCAAGGCCAGTTCGCCGGCCGCGTGCGTACGTACACGCAGACCTGGGAAAAGATCATCCAGTCCAGCGGCTTCAAGCCACTCTGAAGTCTTGCTCCCTCTCCCCTCGGGGAGAGGATTGGGGTGAGGGCCAGCGGCCTTCGCAAGAAGAGCAAGTCGTCGAATGAGTGCGGCTGCCCTCACCCTAACCCTCTCCCAGAGGGAGAGGGAACAGATTCAAGTCAGGCGTTCGGGGCGCTGATGCCCCAGCGCGCCAGGGCCGCGTCGTCGGCCACGCGCGCATCGACCCAGCGGGCGCCTTCGGGCGTCTGCTCCTTCTTCCAGAAGGGCGCCTGGGTCTTGAGGTAGTCCATCAGGAACTCGCAGGCCTCGAAGCTCTGGCCGCGGTGGGCCGACACCACCGCCACCATCATGATCTGGTCTTCCGGCTGCAGCAGGCCGACGCGGTGGATCACGCGCGCGCCCAGGATGTCGAAGCGGCGATGCGCCTCGTCGATCATGGCCTCGATGGCCTTCTCGGTCATGCCGGGGTAGTGCTCCAGCTCCATCGACGAGACGCTGCTGCCGTCGTTGCGGTCTCGCACGGTGCCCACGAAGCTGCAGACGGCGCCCACGCGTTTGTCGCCGGCACGCAACGCGGCGACTTCCCGCGAGAGGTCGAAATCGTTCGTCTGGATCGAAACACGGGCAAGGCTCATGTCCGAATTGTGTCATCGCGATAGACTCTGCCCATGCCCTGCCTTGCCACGCCCACGCTCTTCCCGGTGCCTTCGCGCCTTGAAGACCGTCGCGCCGGCCAAGGCAGCAGCAACGACAAAGCCAAAAAACCAAAGCTCGTCTGACCGGAGCCGAGGTTCCGTCGTCGGATGAGCGACGGAACCTGCAGAAGGCTTTGGCCCCTCACTGGGTTGCGCGCGCATCGGACGATGGTTCTTTCCATCGGTCGATTCCTGAAAGGAAGCCCCGCGTGCCTCATCAACAACAGAACCCCGCCACCCCCGATTTCTCCGGCTTCTGGGTGGCCCTCGTCACGCCGTTCCGCGACGGCGCGGTCGACCATGCCGCTCTCTCCGCCCTGGTCCGCCGCCTCGCCAGCGAAGGCGTGACCGGCTTCGTGCCCTGCGGCTCCACCGGCGAGGCCGCCGCGCTCGACGAAGCCGAGCAACTGGCGGTGCTCGACACCGTGCTGGCAGCGGCCGGCGGTTTGCCGGTCGTCATGGGCATTTCGGGCTACCACCTGGGCAAGGCCATCGCCTGGGCCCGCAAGCTCTCGGAGCGCCCGATCGCGGGCCTTCTGGTGGCCGCGCCGCACTACGTGCGCCCCTCCCAGGCCGGCCTGCTCGAGTGGTTCCGCGCCATCGCCGACGCCAGCTCGGTGCCCGTGCTGGTCTACGACATCCCCTACCGCACCGGCGTCACCATCACCCGCGAGACGATGCTGGCGCTGGCCGCGCACCCCCGCATTCGCGGCATCAAGGACTGCGGCGGTGACATGGGCAAGACACGCGCGGTGATCGCCGACGGCCGGCTGCAGGTGCTGACGGGCGAGGACCACCAGATCTTCGGCACCATGGCCGAAGGCGGCGCGGGTGCCATCGCGGCCAGCGGCAACGTGCAGACGCCGCGCTTCGTGCGCCTGGTGCGCCTGCTGGCGGAGAACCGCCTGGCCGAGGCGCGCGCCGAATGGCAGCCGCTGCAGCCGCTGGTGGAAATGCTCTTCGCCGAACCCAACCCGGGCCCCTTGAAGGCGCTCCTGGCGCACAAGGGCGAGATGGCCGACGAACTGCGCTCGCCGATGACCCGGGCCTCCGAGGGCCTGCGCGAGCGCCTCGTGGCGCTGGACGCGCGCCTCAGCCGCCCGTGACCGGGGGGAAGAAGGCGACCTCGCAGCCTTCGCTCAAGGCTGCGGCTTCGTCGCTCATGGCCTGGTCGAGCGCCATGCGCACCGCCTTGCCGCGCGCCAGCGCGGTGGCGTAGGCGCCGCCCCTGGCGATGAGCTCGTCGCGCAGGGCCGCAAGCGTCTCGGCTCGTGTCTCGACGGCTTCGCCGCTGCTGGAAAGCGCCTCGCGCACCGAGGCGAAATAACGGACCTGGACTTTCATGCGGCTCAACCCAGCAGCGATGCGAAGGGAATGAATTCGACGAGCTCGCCCGACTTGATCGTCCTGCCCGCAGGGTTGTCGACCACGCCGTCGCCCCAGACCATCGAGGTGAGCACGCCCGAGCTCTGGTTGGCGAACAGGTCGAGGCCGCCGGCCGCGTTGCGGCGCACGCGCAGGAACTCGCGGCGCTTGTCGGCGCGGGGCCAGTCGAAATCGGCGCGCATCTTCACCGCCTCTGGTGCGACGCGCGCGGCGCCCTGCAGCGTCAGCAGGAAGGGGCGCACCAGCATCAGGAAGGTGAGGAAGCTCGACACCGGATTGCCCGGCAGCCCCGTCACGTGGCAGGCGCCCTGCCCGCTGCTGCGCGCGATGGAGCCGTAGGCGAAGGGCTTGCCCGGCTTCATCGACAGCGACCACAGCTGCAGCTCGCCCAGCGCCTGCAGCGCGGCGCGGATGTGATCTTCCTCGCCCACCGAAACGCCGCCGGTCGTGATGATCAGGTCGCTCGCCTCGGCCGCGTCGCGCAGTGCGACGACGGTGGCTTCGCGGTTGTCGGGCACGATGCCCAGGTCGTTCACCTCGCAGCCCAGCCGGTGCAGCAGGGCCCGCATGAAGAAGCGGTTGGAGTTGTAGATGGCGCCGGGCTTCATCGCATCGGGCGCGACCTCGCCGGGCATCACCAGCTCGTCGCCGGTGGAGAGCATCGCCACGCGCGGCTTGCGCGCGACCTGCAGGCGGTCGAAGCCGACGCTCGCGGCAAGGCCGAGCGCGGCGGGCGTCAGGCGCTCGCCCTTCCGAAGCACCACGTCGCCGGCGGCCACGTCCTCGCCCGCGCGGCGAATCCACTGGCCGGCCGCCGGCATGATGGCGATGCGCACCGAGCCCAGGCTGCCGTCCTGCGGCACGGCAGCGGTGTCTTCCTGCATCACGACGGCGTCGGCGCCCTCGGGAATCTGCGCGCCGGTGAAGATGCGCGCCGCGGTGCCGGGCGCGAGCAGCGTGCCGACGGTGCCGGCGGGAATGCGCTGCGCGACCTTCAGCTCGGCGCCCGACGCGGCGCAGTCGGCCACGCGCACGGCGTAGCCGTCCATCGCGCTGTTGTCGCGCGGCGGCACCGTGAGGCCGGAGACGAGGTCCTGCGCGAGCACGCGACCGTCGGCGTCGAAGGTGCCGACGCTTTCGGTGGGCAGCACCGGCTGCGCCTTCGCAAGCAGCACCGCGATCGCCTCGTCCAGGGGCATCAGCGGCGGGCGCGAGGAAGAAGCGGCGAAGGGAACGGGGGAATCAGCCATGGTGATCGGGGTTGTATTCGAAGCGCTCACCGCTGTCGATCAACCACTTCGCAATGGCCTCGGCGTCGTTGAGGTCGAAGAGCGGTCGCCCGGTGGGCAGCGGCAGGCTGGCCGGCGCATCGGTGGCCACGGCGACGACGAAGGGATCGTCGGGGTACAGCACGGGCCGCACCGGCTCGTTCGCCCCGGGCTCGCGCCAGATCTCGATCTTGAGCACGTCGCTGTGCCGGAATCCCTCGACCAGCACCCAGTCGGCCACCGGGTGCACCTCGGCCAGCAGCTGGTGCACGCTGAGCTCGACCGGCGCCTCGAATTCGCGCATCACGGCAAGCCGCTTGTCGGAGGCGACGACCACCTCGAAGGCGCCGGCCTCGCGGTGGCGCCAGGTGTCCTTGCCCGGATGGTCGATGTCGAACTTGTGGTGCGCATGCTTGACCACCGACACTCGCTGGCCCAGCCGCTTCAGCGCGGGAATGAGGCGCTCGAGCAGCGTGGTCTTGCCCGCGCCGGAGTAGCCGGCGAAACCGACGACCTTCATGCGCAGCCCTCGCCGTGGTCAGTCACAGTGTTCCGCGATGTAGGCCTTGACCGCTTCCGCGTCGGCCGGCAGCTTGACGACGCGCTTGGGCAGCGCCTCGATGCCTTCGAACTTCTTCGGGCGCGCGGGCTCCTCGCCCAGCGCCTCGACCAGCGTGGCCGCGAACTTGATGGGCAGCGCCGTTTCGAGCACCACCATCGGCACGCCGGGGCTGAGCTGCTCGCGCGCGGCCTTGAGGCCGTCGGCGGTGTGCGGATCGACCAAGGTCGCGAAGCGCTTGTCGGTGTCGCGGATGGTGACCAGGCGGTCTGCGTGCGTGCTGCGGCCGCTGCGGAAGCCGAAGCGCGCGGCGGCCTGCGCGAATGCGGGATCGGCGCTCAGGTCGAAGCTGCCGTTCAGGCCCAGGTCGTCCACGAAGAGCTTGCGCAGTTTGGCCGTATCGCGCCCGACAAGGTCGAACACGAAGCGCTCGAAGTTGCTGGCCTTGCTGATGTCCATCGAGGGGCTGGAGGTTTCGTGCGTGTCGACCGCGCCGCGCACGCGATACACGCCGGTGCGGAAGAACTCGTCGAGCACGTCGTTCTCGTTGGTGGCGACCACCAGCGTGTGGATCGGCAGGCCCATCATGCGCGCCACGTGGCCCGCGCAGACGTTGCCGAAGTTGCCCGAGGGCACGGTGAAGCTCACCGGCTTGTCGTTGGCCGCCGTGGCCTGGAAGTAGCCCGCGAAGTAATAGACGACCTGCGCCAGCAGCCGCGCCCAGTTGATCGAGTTGACCGTGCCGATGCGGTACTTGCGCTTGAAGGCCAGGTCGTTCGACACGGCCTTGACGATGTCCTGGCAGTCGTCGAACACGCCGGTGATGGCGATGTTGTGGATGTTCGCGTCCTGCAGGCTGAACATCTGCGCCTGCTGGAACGGGCTCATGCGGCCGTCGGGCGAGGTCATGAAGACGCGCACGCCCTTCTTGCCGCGCATGGCGTACTCGGCCGCGCTGCCGGTGTCGCCGCTGGTGGCGCCCAGGATGTTGAGCTCGGCGCCGCGGCGGGCCAGTTCGTACTCGAACAGGTTGCCCAGCAACTGCATCGCCATGTCCTTGAAGGCCAGCGTGGGGCCGTTGGACAGGGCCTCGAGGTACACGCCGTCTTCCAGCTCGCGCAGCGGCACGATCTCGTCGGTGCCGAACACCTCGGCCGTGTAGGTCTTCGCGCAGATCGCCTTCAGGTCGGCCGGCGGAATGTCGTCGATGTACAGCGAGAGGATCTCGAAGGCCAGCTCGGCGTACGGCAGCTTGCGCCACTTGGCAAGCGTGGCGGTGTCGATCTGCGGGTATTGCTCGGGCAGGTAGAGGCCGCCATCGGGCGCGAGGCCTTCGAGCAGGATTTCGCAGAAGCGCTTGCGGTCGGGGTGGCCGCGGGTGCTCAGGTAATTCACTTCAACTCTTCCTTGCGGATGCGCACGATGGGTTCGAGCACGGTCGGCAGCGCCTGCAGCTCGGCCAGGACGTCGTCGACCGTGCCCTCGCGCGCGTCGTGCGTGAGGATGATCAGGTCGGTCTGCGTGGAGCCCTCGCCGCCCACCTCGTCGGCTTCGCGCTGCAGCACGGCGTCGATGCTGATGCCTGCAGTGGCAAGCAGGCCCGTCACCTTGGCGAGCACGCCGGCCTGGTCGGCCACGCGCAGGCGCAGGTAGTAGCTGGTGACGACTTCCGACATCGGCAGCACCTGCAGGTCGCTCAGCGCATCGGGGTGGAAGGCCAGGTGCGGCACGCGGTGCGCGGCATCGGCCGTGTGCAGGCGGGTGATGTCGACCAGGTCGGCGATCACCGCGCTGGCGGTCGGCTCGCTGCCGGCGCCCTTGCCGTAGTAGAGCGTGGTGCCCACTGCGTCGCCATGCACCACTACCGCGTTCATCGCGCCTTCGACATTCGCCAGCAGACGCTTCGACGGGACGAGCGAGGGATGCACGCGCAGCTCGATGCCCTTGGCGGTGCGCTTGGTGACGCCCAAGAGCTTGATGCGGTAGCCGAGCTGCTCGGCGTACTTGATGTCCTGCGCGGCCAGCTTGGTGATGCCCTCGATGTGGGCCTTGTCGAACTGCACCGGGATGCCGAAGGCCAGCGCGCTCATCAGCGTGACCTTGTGGCCGGCGTCCACGCCTTCGATGTCGAAGGTCGGGTCGGCTTCGGCGTAGCCCAGGCGCTGCGCTTCCTTGAGCACGGTCGCGAAGTCCAGGCCCTTGTCGCGCATCTCCGAGAGGATGAAGTTGGTGGTGCCGTTGATGATGCCGGCCAGCCACTGGATGCTGTTGGCCGTGAGGCCTTCGCGCAGCGCCTTGATGATCGGGATGCCGCCGGCCACCGCGGCCTCGAAGGCCACCATCACGCCCTTGGCGTGCGCGGCCGCGAAGATCTCGGTGCCGTGCACCGCCAGCAGCGCCTTGTTGGCCGTGACCACGTGCTTGCCGGCCGCGATGGCCTCGAGCACGAGCTGCCTGGCGATGCCGTAGCCGCCGATCAGCTCGATGACGATGTCGATCTCGGGGTTGGCGATGACTTCGCGCGCATCGCTCACCACCTTCACGCCCTCGCCTGCCACTTCGCGGGCACGGGCGGTGTCGAGGTCGGCCACCATGGCGATCTCGATGCCGCGGCCGGCGCGGCGCTTGATTTCTTCCTGGTTGCGCTGGAGCACCTTGAAGGTGCCGCTGCCGACCGTGCCTGCGCCGAGCAGGCCTACTTGGATGGGTTTCATTGGGAGAGTCGCACTCATGGCGTTCAGGGTTTGGATGGGGTGGCGGACGGCTCGGAGAGCTCCACGCGGGTGACGTAGCGCGGCAGGCTCCAGGCACCGCCCGCGAAGCCGCGGCACATGCCGTCGCCCGCGGCGGCGGTGCGCACGAAGCCCTTGCCGTCGAAGCTCCAGGTCTCGCTCGACCAGCAGTCGCCGATGCCGCGGCCCTTCATGGAGGAAGTGACGCTGCCGTCCTTCTCGTCGAAATCGCCGTTGGCTTCGATGGCGACAGGCGCATAGGGCGGCTTGTCGTTGGCGATCCAGAGCAGGCTGGAGTAGTTGTAGGCGCCCATGCCGCAGCCGAAGGACAGCAGCACCTTGCGATCGGTCAGGCGCGTGACGTTCAGCGACTTGGCGTTGAAGTCTTCGTGGTTGTTGCAATCGTCCTTGGCGTCGGACTGCTTCAGCGACGGGAAGATGCGCGCGGCCAGCGCGTCGTCGCCGGGCCTGGCCTTCGGCGGCACGACGGCCTTCACGACCGGCGCCGGCACGGGCGGCAGCACCGATGATTCGGGCTTGCTGCCGCGGCGCACCAGCGCGCCCGGCGTGCCGACGCGGCCCTGGACCTCGTCCATCTTCAGCAGTACGGCATTGAGGCCGGAGAGCGAAAGAACCCACTTCTGCCCGCCGCGGTCCGTGAGCGTGGCGTCGTCGTTCCTGAGCAGTTCGGGGAGCACTGCGCGGACCTGGTCCTGGTCGAGGCTGGCGGCGCTGTCCTTGAGACCGGACAAGGTGGCCTTGCCGACCTTGACGCGCACCGGACCCTTGGCAGGCTTCTCGCCGCCGGTCTGCAGTTCGATCTCGACGGATGTGTCCGGGCCCGCCTTGCGCGTGATGAGCATCGACACCGGCTCCGTGATGTCCGCGCCTTCAGACTGGTAGCCGGCGGCACGGCAGGTGCGCGTGTTGTCGCAGGCCAGTTCCCAGTCGTTGTGCGAGAACGAGACGCCCTCCTTGCCGGCCGCACCGGCGGCGCCAGGGGAAAGCACGGCGAACGACAGCGCCGCGGCGGCAGCGATGCGGGCGGAGTTCATTGGCGCGACTTGCGGCGCAGCCGGTACTGCTCCAGGAACTTCGCGATGCGGTTGATGGCCTCGCGCAGGTCGTCCTCGTGGGGCAGGAACACGATGCGGAAGTGGTCGGGCGTCGCCCAGTTGAAGCCGGTGCCCTGCACCAGCATCACGCGGGTTTCCTTCAGCAGCTCGAGGAAGAACTGGCGGTCGTCCTCGATGGGATAGACCTCCGGATCGAGCTTGGGGAACATGTAGAGCGCAGCGCTCGGCTTGACACAGCTCACGCCCGGAATGGCGGTGATCAGCTCGTAGGCCAGGTCGCGCTGGCGGCGCAGGCGGCCGCCCTCGCACACGAGGTCGTTGATGCTCTGGTAGCCGCCGAGCGCCGTCTGGATGGCCCACTGGCCCGGCACGTTGGCGCACAGGCGCATGTTCGAGAGCATGTTCAGGCCCTCGATGTAGTCCTGCGCGCTGCGCTTGTCGCCCGACACCACCAGCCAACCGGCGCGGTAGCCGCACGATCGGTAGCTCTTGGATAGCGAATTGAAGGTGAGCGTGAGCACGTCGGTCGACAGGCTGGCGATGGCGGTGTGCTTCACGCCGTCGTACAGCACCTTGTCGTAGACCTCGTCGGCGAAGATCACGAGGCCGTGCTCGCGCGCGATGGCCACGATGCTCCTGAGCAGGTCGTCGGAATACAGCGCGCCCGTCGGGTTGTTCGGGTTGATGACCACGATGCCCTTGGTGCGCGGCGTGATCTTGGCGCGGATGTCGTCGAGATTCGGCATCCAGCCGTTGGCCTCGTCGCACAGGTAATGCACCGGGGTGCCGCCGGAGAGGCTGGTGGAGGCGGTCCACAGCGGGTAGTCGGGGGCCGGAAGCAACAACTCGTCGCCGTCGTTGAGCAGCGCGTTGGTCGACATGGCGATCAGCTCGCTGGCGCCGTTGCCGAGGTAGATGTCGTCGAGGGTGACGCCCGCGACGCCCTGCTTCTGCGTCTCGTGCATCACCGCCTTGCGTGCCGCGAAGACGCCCTTGCTGTCGGAGTAGCCGGCCGAGGTGGGCAGGTTGCGGATCATGTCCTGCTGGATTTCCTCGGGAGCATCGAAACCGAACACGGCCAGGTTGCCGATGTTGAGCTTGATGATCTTCTGGCCGTCTTCTTCCATCTGCTTGGCGGCGTCCATGATCGGGCCGCGGATGTCGTAGAGGACGTTGGCCAGCTTGGCCGATTTCTTGAGCTGCTTCAAAGGGCCCTCCCGGGCGCGGGTTAGAGTTTGCTTACGCGGAATCAAAGGCCCTTGCGAGCCCCGTGGCACTAGGGAAAACCTATAATTTGACCACAGTTCCCAGTGCCCAGATGAAGCTACAGCCCGACAAATCCGACGCTCAGTCTCTCACCGCACACGGTCCCGGCTGGGTGGCGATCAACAACGAAAAGGTCGAGGGCAGCGTGGTAGTCGGCTCGCGCGGCGAGCGCTTCGAATGGAATTGTTCGAGCTTCGACCAGATCGGCCCCGAACATTTCGCGCAATTGGCATCACTGGGCGCCGAATTGATCATCTTCGGCAGCGGAAACCGGATCCGCTTCCCCCAGCCAGTCTGGCTCAAGCCGCTGATGGCCCAGCGCACCGGCGTGGAGACCATGGACACCGCGGCAGCCTGCCGGACCTACAACATCCTGGCCGGCGAAGGCAGGCACGTGATCGCCGCCCTCCTCGTGGAGAGCCCCGTGGGTGGCTGATGGGGGTGTTTTCGGGGTAAAATACCGGGTTGCGAACAGGCCGGCTACCCCAAAGTTAGCAACGACCAATCCTCCACTCTTTGAGCAAGCCCGGTGCGAAACGGGGCGAGAGGGCTCAGGAGCGGAATCTAACGGAGAAAACAAGTTTCATGGCGATCGTTGTCAACAAACCCATTCCTGAATTCGACGCCAACGCCACGGGCGGCATCAAGGTCTCGAATACCTCGCATCTCGGCCACGTGCTGGTCATGTATTTTTACCCGAAAGATAACACTCCGGGCTGCACCACCGAAGCGATGCAGTTCCGCGACCGTTACAAGGATTTCGAGAAAGCCGGCGCCACGGTCTTCGGCGTGTCCCGCGACAACATGAAGTCGCACGACGAATTCAAGGCCAAGCTCGAGCTGCCCTTCGAGCTCATCGCCGACACCGAGGAAAAGATGTGCCACATGTTCGGCGTGGTCAAGAACAAGATCATGTACGGCAAGAAGGTCAAGGGCATCGAGCGCAGCACCTTCCTGATCGGCGCCGACGGCATCCTGAAGGCCGAATGGCGCGGGCTCAAGGTCCCCGGCCATGTCGACGACGTGCTCAAGGCCGTCAAGGCCCTCAAGAAGGCTGCCTGAGAGCCTTCCGGCGAGCCGGCGGCGCGCTTTTCCGCTGTGGCGTGGGAAATGCCCCACGCGGTGCGTAAAGAGCTCCCGGCGCGTCATCCGCGGTGTGCATAATGGCCTCATGCCGTTGAGCTCCACGACCGCATCCTCCGAACAAAGCCGCCTTGGTCTTCAGGCGGCTTTTTCGTTTTCTGGTTCCCACTTCCTGCGAGCGATCTGACACATGCCACTGCCCCCCGCCCCCACGAAACGCGCTGCATTGCTCTCCCCGGACGCACTCGATGCGCCCGCCCGGTCCTCGCACCGGGGCTCGCGCCGTTCCGGTGATTCGCGCGCCGACGAAGCCGCGGCGCGCAGCCCGCAGCCGCTGGAGCTGTTCGACAGCGTCGGCGCCGAGAGCGCCGGCGGCGCCACCGCCGTGCGCCCTGCCCGCCGGACCAGGTCGAAAGCCACGCCCGCCCCCGTGAGCGCGCCGGCGCCCCAGGCACTCATCCAGGTCGAGACCAAGGCCCCGGTCGCCGAACCCGCTGCGACTCCTGCAGCGGCAGCGACGCCGCAGGCCCCTGCACGCGCCAAGCGCAGCAAATCCAGCGGCCCGGCCAAGCTGTTCGTGCTCGACACCAACGTGCTGCTGCACGATCCGATGTGCCTCTTCCGCTTCGAAGAGCACGACATCTTCCTGCCGATGATCGTGCTGGAGGAGCTCGACGGCCACAAGAAGGGCACGACCGAAGTCGCCCGCAACGGCCGCCAGACCAGCCGCACGCTCGACGCCCTGGCCGCCGCCCAGGACGCCGACATCGACAAGGGCCTGAAGCTCGACACCACCGGCCACCGCGAAGCCGGCGGCCGCCTGTTCTTCCAGACCGCCCCGCTCGACTATTCGCTGCCGATGAGCCTGCCCCAGGGCAAGGCCGACAACCAGATCCTCGGCGTGGTGCACGCGCTGCGCGACGAGTACGCCAAGGACCGTCCGGGCCAACCCAGGCGGGAAGTCGTGCTGGTGTCGAAGGACATCAACATGCGCGTCAAGGCGCGCGCGCTGGGCCTGGCCGCCGACGACTACCAGAACGACAAGACGCTGGAAGACGGCGACCTGCTCTACGCCGGCTCGCTCGCCCTGCCCGCCGACTTCTGGACTCGCCAGAGCAAGACCGTCGAGAGCTGGCAAAGCGGCAGCAGCACCTTCTACCGGATCAGCGGCCCGCTGGTGCCCAACCTGTACATCAACCAGTTCGTGTACTTCGAGGCTCCGGGCGAACCGAGCATGTACGCCCGCGTCACCGAGATCCGCGACAAGACCGCGGTGCTCAAGACGCTGAAGGACTACAGCTCCGGCAAGAACGCCGTGTGGGGCGTGAACACGCGCAACCGCGAGCAGAACTTCGCGATGAACCTGCTGATGGACCCGGAGATCGACTTCGTCACGCTGACCGGCACCGCCGGCACCGGCAAGACCCTGATGGCGCTGGCCTCCGGCCTCACGCAGGTGCTGGACGACCGCCGCTACACCGAGATCATCATGACCCGCGCCACCGTGAGCGTGGGCGAGGACATCGGCTTCCTGCCCGGCACCGAAGAGGAAAAGATGGGCCCCTGGATGGGCGCGCTCGACGACAACCTCGAGTTCCTGGCCAAGGGCGACGGCGGCGGCGCCGGCGAGTGGGGCCGCGCGGCCACCAACGAGCTGATCCGCAGCCGCATCAAGGTCAAGAGCATGAACTTCATGCGCGGGCGCACCTTCCTCAACAAGTACGTGATCATCGACGAGGCACAGAACCTCACGCCCAAGCAGATGAAGACGCTGATCACCCGCGCCGGCCCCGGCACGAAGATCATCTGCATGGGCAACCTGGCGCAGATCGACACGCCGTACCTCACTGAAGGCTCCTCGGGCCTGACCTTCGCGGTCGACAAGTTCAAGGGCTGGCCGCACGGCGGGCACATCACACTGGCGCGCGGCGAACGCTCGCGCCTGGCCGATTTCGCCAGCGACGTGCTCTGACCCTCCGGGGCAGCGCCCCGGACAAGCCCGCGCACGCTCTCCGAGCAGCGCGGGCTTTTTCATCCGTGGTGACAGGCTACTGACAAGACGCTGTCAGTAGGGCGCCAGCACCATCAGGGCTCCTTCCAACGCAACGAAAGAAAGAGAGTCCCGAATGCAGAACGCCATCACCTGGTTCGAAATCCCTGTCGCCGACATCGATCGCGCACAGGCCTTCTACGAAACCGTGCTCGCCCGCAAGCTGCGCCGCGAAGACTTCGGCGGCGAGACGCTGGCCATCTTCCCGCACGACAAGCCCGCCACCGGAGGCGCCCTGCAGGCCGGCGCCAATGCCAGCGCACGCGCCGGCACTGGCCTTCGCATCTACCTCGACTGCAATCCAAGCATCGATGCCGTGCTGGCGCGGATCGAAGCCGCCGGCGGGCAGATCGTGTCGCCCAAAGCGGCGCTGCCGCCCGGCCTTGGCTTCATCGCCCACCTGCGCGACACCGAAGGCAACGAAGTCGGCCTGCATTCGCTGGAGTGATTCGCCATGACGCAGCGCAACTGGATCGCCGTGGCCAGCGCCGAGCATGCGCGGCGCGGGCGCGACCACCGGCCGCTGGGCTTCATGCAGGTCGGCCACGGCAAGCAGGCGCCGCTCAAGCGGCTTTCGGCGGGCGACCGCGTCGCCTACTATTCGCCGGCCACCATGTTCGGCGGCACGGACAAGCTGCAGAGCTTCGTGTCGATCGGCATCGTGCAGCCGGGCGAACCCTACGAATTCGACATGGGCAACGGCTTCGTGCCTTGGCGGCGCGACGTGGTCTACGCCGCCGGGCACGAGGCGCCGATCGCCCCGCTGATCGAACGGCTGGCCTTCATCGAGAACCCCAGGCAGTGGGGCTACAAGTTCCGCTTCGGCATGTTCGACATCAGCGACGCCGACATGAAGCTGATCGCACAGGCCATGAAGGCCGACCTGAAAACACTATCGCTTTGAGGAGAGAAAGCACATGGAACCAGTTCGCCAACGCCAGGATGCATTCCGCGTCTCGGGCCTCACCATCCGCACCACCAACCGCGAGGAACGCGACCCTGCAACCGCCCGCCTCGGCCAGTTGTGGGGCCGATTCTTCGGCGAGGAAACCTATGCATCGACGCCACAGCGCACCGCCGACATGCGCATCTTCAGCCTCTATTCGGCCTACGAATCGGACAAGGATGGCGCGTTCGACGTCACGGCGGGCGTCGCGGTCTCGGGCGGCGAGAACAGCCTCGCCGTGGAAGCCGGCGACTACCTGGTCTTCAACGGCGAAGGGCAGATGCCGCAGATGGTGATCGCCACGTGGGAGCGCATCTGGCAGTATTTCGAGGCGCACCCGGAAATCGCACGCCGCTATCGCAGCGACTTCGAGGCCTACGAAGGGCCGGACAAGGTGGCGATCCACATCGGAGTTTCATGAGCATCACCCCCAAGAGCCGGCGCGCCCCGCCCGCACGCCACCCTCGCCCGCTCGCCAGGGCCTGCTGATGCGCCGCGCCGACCGCCTCTTCCAGCTCGTGCAGCTCATCCGCGGGCGCCGGCTGACCACGGCCGCGTTCCTGGCGCAGCGCCTCGAGGTGTCGGAGCGCACGGTGTACCGCGACATCGCAGACCTGCAGCACCAGGGTGTGCCCATCGAGGGCGAGGCTGGCGTGGGCTACCGGCTGGGCGCGGGCTTCGAGCTGCCGCCGCTGATGTTCACGCAGGACGAGGCCGCGGCGCTCGTCGCTGCAGCCCGGCTCGCGCAGAGCTGGGTCGATCCGGCACTGGCGCGCGACATCGAGACCGGGCTCGGCAAGATCCTGTCGGT
Organism: Variovorax sp. V15; assembly: GCF_041154425.1. Lineage (NCBI taxonomy): Bacteria > Pseudomonadati > Pseudomonadota > Betaproteobacteria > Burkholderiales > Comamonadaceae > Variovorax > Variovorax sp. V15. The sequence continues at coordinate 2,223,470 of NZ_AP028659.1, read as the reverse complement.
GCTGCCACCCGCGGCGCGCGTCTCGGCCGAGGCGCTGGCGCTCTACGCGCCCGGACTGGGCCTGGACGACACCCTCCGCGCGCGGCTGCAGACGCTGCGCGAGGCGACCCAGTCGCACAACAAGCTGCGGTTGCACTACCGCGACGTCTCGGGCGACGCCAGCGAGCGCACGGTGCGCCCGCTGGGCTGCTTCTATTGGGGCAAGGTCTGGACGCTGTCGACCTGGTGCGAGCTGCGCGACGATTTCCGGGGCTTCCGGCTGGATCGCATGGACGCGATCGAGGTGCTGCCCGACCGCTTTCGAGACGAGCCGGGCAAGACGCTGGCCGACCTTCTGCGGCAGGTCAATGCCGAGACGGCGCATGGCAAGGTGGTGCCGCAGAAGCCGGACGGCCAGCCGTCGTGGTCCAGCAGCAATAGCGGCAGCGGTAGCGCGACCAGCTGACTTCGGCGCCGCCGGGTCAGTACTCGTCGTTGTTGCTGTAGCCGACCAGGTTCTCGAACTTGGTCAGCGGCTTCAGGAAGGCCAGCTTGACGGTGCCGGTGGGGCCGTTACGGTGCTTGCTGATGATCACCTCGGCCACGCCCGGCTCCTTCGACTCCTTGTTGTAGTAGTCGTCGCGGTAGATGAACATGATGATGTCCGCGTCCTGCTCGATGGCGCCGGATTCGCGCAGGTCGCTCATCATGGGACGCTTGTCGGTACGGCTTTCCACGCCGCGGCTGAGCTGCGACAGTGCGATCACCGGGCACTTCAGTTCCTTGGCGAGCATCTTCAGGCCGCGCGAGATTTCGCCCACGGCCGTGGCCCGGTTCTCGTCGCCCGAGCTGCTGGTGGACATCAGCTGCAGGTAGTCGACCACGATCAGGCCGAGCCGCCCGTACTGGCGCGCAAGGCGGCGCGCATTGGCCCGCAGCTCGCTGGTGGAAAGGCCCGGGGTCTCGTCGATGTGCAGCGACACGGTGCGCAGCTTCTCGATGGCCTCGGTCAGACGCGGCCACTCCTCGTCGGTGAGCTTGCCGGTGCGAAGGTGGCCCTGGTCGATGCGGCCGATGGAGCCCACGATACGCACCGCCAGCTGGGCGGCGCCCATTTCCATGGAGAACACGGCCACCGGCAGGCCTTCGTCGAGCGCCACGTGCTCGGCGATGTTGATCGCGAGCGAGGTCTTGCCCATCGAGGGACGCGCGGCCAGCACGATCATGTCGCCCGGCTGCAGGCCGGAAGTCATCTTGTCGAAGTCGTTGAAGCCGGTGCGAACGCCCGTGATGTCGTTCGGGTTCTCGGCCATCTCGGTCACGCGGTCGAGCAGGTCGACCACCAGGGCATCCATGCTCTGGAAGCCCTGCTTCATCCGCGTGCCTTCTTCGCCGATGTTGAAGATCTTCTGTTCGGCCTCGTCGAGGATCTTGTCGACCGCCTTGCCCTGCGGATTGAAGGCGTTGGTCGCGATCTCGTCGCTGGCGGAAACCAGCTTGCGCAGGATGGAGCGCTCGCGAACGATCTCGGCGTAGCGGCGGATGTTGCTCGCGCTGGGCACGTACTGCGCGAGCGAGTTCAGGTACACCAGCCCGCCGATCTCGTCGGCCTTGCCGAGGTTCTGCAACTGCTCGTAGACCGTGATCACGTCCGCCGGCTTGCTGGCGTTGATCAGCCCGCCGATGGCCGCGTAGATCAGCTTGTGTTCGTGGCGGTAGAAGTCGCCGTCGACCAGCAGGTCGCCCATGCGGTCCCAGGCGCCGTTGTCGAGCAGCAGGCCGCCGAGCACGCTCGATTCGGCCTCGATGGAGTGAGGCGGAATGCGCAGTTGGGCGACTTGGCGGTCGGCCGACGGATCATTGTCGGCATAGGAGAAAACGGCGGACATGGGGCCTTGAAAGTTAACAAAGTATGCTACGCGCGCTGCGGCCGCGACGCCATGCATAACGCTGTGTACGTGCTGTGCAAAACCCTGTGGACAGTCACTGAACAAGCCTTGAAGAACAAAAACAAAAGCCGCCCGAAGGCGGCTTTTGCGCAGCGCACGAGGCGCTGTGGACGATCAGGCGGTTTCGCCGTAGACCGTCACGGTGATGTCGACCACCACGTCGGTGTGCAGGGCCACGCTCACGGTGCTGTCGCCGACGATCTTGATCGGACCGTTGGGCAGGCGCACTTGCGACTTCGCAACCTTGTAGCCCTGCTTGCCCAGCTCTTCAGCGATGTCGCCGTTGGTGACCGAGCCGAACAGACGGCCGTCCACGCCAGCCTTTTGCGTCAGCTTGATGGTCGTGCCACCGAGCTTTTCGCCTTGAGCTTGCGATTCGGCCAGCTTGGCGGCCGCAGCCTTTTCGAGTTCGGCGCGCTTGGCTTCGAATTCGGCCTTGTTGGCAGCGGTGGCGCGGCGGGCGCGGCCCGACGGAATCAGGAAGTTGCGTGCGTAGCCGTCCTTGACCTTGACGATGTCGCCCAGGGCACCGACGTTGACAACCTTGTCCAGAAGAATGATTTGCATGGTGTCGACTCCTTAGACGCGGTGCTGGTCGCTGTACGGCACCATGGCCAGGAAGCGTGCGCGCTTGATGGCGGTATTCAGCTGGCGCTGGTAGATCGCGCGCGTGCCGGTCAGGCGCGCGGGGATGATCTTGCCGTTTTCGCTGATGAAGTCACGCAGCGTGTCGATGTCCTTGTAGTCGATTTCCTCGACGCCAGCGACGGTGAAGCGGCAGAAGCGCTTGCGCTTGAACAGCAGCGACTGGGTGTTGCGCTTCGGGCGCTTGTCTTTGTTGAATTTCTTGAACGTGGCCATTTCGGGACCTCTTGTCGAAAATTAATCTTGCTGAAAATCCTGGATGTGCAGGACCGGATGCTTGCCGTTGCCCGGTGTCGCGAGGAAGCCCTGAAAACGCCAGAGACTTCCCATCGACTGTCTTGCGAGCCGTTCGGCGATGGCGCCGAAGGCAACGGCCTTGAGGGCCGTCTTCACCTGCCTGGGCTTTCCTGCCTCCTGGAGCGTCGACTCGTGCTCGAGCTTCAGGTCTAGGGCGGGCAAGCCGGCTGGCGTGAATCGCAGGTTTCCGAGTTCGGCAACGGAGGCGGTCAGCAGCAGCTGGTTGACCCCGGTTGCCGCAGCGGCGGCAGTCACGCCATCAGTTGTTGTTGGCGGCGTACTCGGCCTGCTGGGCCTTGCGGGCCTCTTCGCGCTCGACCGTCTTCATCATCGACGAAGGACCGGTTTCGGCCTTCTTCTTCTGGACGGTCAGGTGACGCAGCACGGCGTCGTTGAACTTGAACGCGTGTTCGAGTTCGCCCATCACGGTCTGCTCAGCTTCGATGTTGACGCACAGGTAGTGGGCCTTGTTGAGCTTGTTGATCTGGTAGGCCAGCTGACGGCGGCCCCAGTCTTCGACGCGGTGGACCTTGCCGCCGCCGGCCGTGATCAGGCCCTTGTAGCGCTCCAGCATGGCCGGAACTTGTTCGCTCTGATCCGGGTGGATCAGCAAAATGATTTCGTAGTGACGCATGGCACTCCTTGTGGATTCTTCCGAGGAAGAGGAAAAGCCACCTGCAGCGTCGGGCGCAGTGTGGCAAGGCAAAGCCAGCGATTATAGCCCTGTCGGAAGCGATCCGGCAAGACTCTCAGTCGTTGAGCGCCTTGTCGAGCGCCGCGGCCTTCTCGGCACCGACGGCGGCGCGGATCTTCGGGGCCAGCGCCAGCAGGTCTTCGTAGCTGGTCGTGCCCTCGACCTGCAGGTTGAGCCGGAAGCCCTTCAGGCCGAGGCTGCCGGTCAGCTGGGTCGCGATCGGGTAGGCGTCCTTGTAGCGCTGCTGCCTGCTGCGCCCGGAGGAGCCCTGGGCGGGCGCCGCTGCAGCGGCCGCCGCCTCTGCGGGAGCCGTCGCGCTGCCCGCCACAGGCTCCAGCACGCCCAGGCCGACCATCTGGTCGATGTCTTCGCGCAAGATGCCCATGCCCGCGGCCAGCACGTCATCGACCGATCTTTTGCCGTCGAACAGGATGAACGCCGAGCGCTGCCGTGGCGACAGCGGGATGGAGCGGTCTTTCAGGGCCTGGTGGCCTGCTTCTGTCTTGACGAGGATCATGGTGTTCTTCCCTTCCGGGATACGCCCGTGAGTCCCGCCAGTCTGGCATCAAATACGCAATTTGTTTCAATCACCGGCCCGGGTCGCGGGAATCCCCCCATGGGGATTTCCGCAATCCAGAGCTTCGGCTTCGCCCGGCTCAGCGCTTGGCGAGCTGCTGCCAGGTGTCGATCACGCTGTCGGGATTCAGCGAGATCGATTCGATGCCCTGCTCCGCCAGCCACAACGCGAAGTCGGGGTGGTCGCTGGGGCCCTGGCCGCAGATGCCGACGTACTTGCCCTGCGACTTGCAGGCCTTGATGGCACGGCTCAGCATGGCCTTGACGGCCGGGTCGCGCTCGTCGAAGTCGGCGGCCAGCAGCTCCAGGCCCGAGTCGCGGTCCAGGCCCAGGGTGAGTTGGGTCAGGTCGTTCGAGCCGATCGAGAAGCCGTCGAAGTACGCCAGGAACTCGTCGGCCAGCACGGCGTTGCTCGGCACCTCGCACATCATGATCAGCTTGAGCTCGTTGTCGCCGCGCTTCAGGCCATGCTCGGCCAGCAGACCGGTCACGCGCTCGGCCTGGCCGAGGGTGCGCACGAAGGGCACCATGATCTGCACGTTGGTCAGGCCCATGTCGTTGCGCACGCGCTTGAGCGCCTCGCACTCCATGGCGAAGGCCTCGCCGAAGTCGGCGCTCAGGTAGCGCGCGGCGCCGCGGAAACCCAGCATCGGGTTCTCTTCCTCGGGCTCGTAGCGGCTGCCGCCGATCAGCTTGCGGTACTCGTTCGACTTGAAGTCCGACAGGCGCACGATCACCTTCTTCGGCCAGAAGGCCGCGGCGATGGTCGCGATGCCCTCTGCGACCTTGTCGACGTAGAAGGCGCGCGGCGAGGCGTGGCCGCGGGCCACCGACTCGACGGCCTTCTTCAGGTCGTTGTCGACGTTCGGGTAGTCGAGGATCGCCTTCGGGTGCACGCCGATGTTGTTGTTGATGATGAACTCCAGCCGCGCCAGGCCCACGCCGTGGTTCGGCAGCTGCGCGAAGTCGAAGGCGAGCTGGGGGTTGCCCACGTTCATCATCAGCTGGATGTCGATCTCGGGCATCACCCCGCGCTGCACCTCGGTCACCTCGGTCTCGAGCAGGCCGTCGTAGATGAAGCCGGTGTCGCCCTCGGCGCAGCTCACGGTGACCAGCGTGCCGTCCTTGAGCAGGTCGGTGGCGTCGCCGCAGCCGACCACGGCCGGAATGCCCAGCTCGCGCGCGATGATGGCCGCGTGGCAGGTGCGCCCGCCGCGGTTGGTGACGATCGCGGAGGCGCGCTTCATCACCGGCTCCCAGTTGGGGTCGGTCATGTCGGTGACGAGCACGTCGCCGGCCTGCACCTGGTCCATCTCGCTGATGCTGTGCACCAGCCGCACGGGGCCGGTGCCGATCTTCTGGCCGATGGCGCGGCCTTCGGCCAGCACGGCGCCCCTGCCCAGCAGCTTGTAGCGCTGCTCGGCCTTGCCCTGCTGCTGGCTCTTCACCGTCTCGGGACGCGCCTGCAGGATGTAGAGCTGGCCGTCGGTGCCGTCCTTGCCCCACTCGATGTCCATCGGGCGGCCGTAGTGTTCCTCGATCACCAGGGCGTACTTGGCGAGCTGCTCGACCTCGGTGTCGGTCAGCGAGTAGCGGTTGCGCTGCTCGGCCTTCACGTCGGTGGTCTTGACCAGCTTGCCGGTGGCCTTCTTCTCCTCGGGCGTGGCGAACTCCATCTGGATCAGCTTGGAGCCGAGGTTGCGGCGGATCACGGCCTTCTTGCCGGCCTTCAGGGTCGGCTTGTGCACGTAGAACTCGTCGGGATTCACGGCGCCCTGCACCACCGTCTCGCCCAGGCCGTAGCTGGAGGTGATGAAGACCACGTCCTCGAAGCCCGATTCGGTATCGATGGTGAACATCACGCCGGCGGCGCCCAGGTCGGAGCGCACCATGCGCTGCACGCCGGCCGACAGCGCGACCACGTCGTGCTCGAAGCCCTTGTGCACGCGGTAGCTGATGGCGCGGTCGTTGTAGAGGGAGGCGAACACCTCCTTCATCTTGTGCAGCACGTCGTCGATGCCGATCACGTTCAGGAAGGTTTCCTGCTGGCCCGCGAAGGAGGCGTCGGGCAGGTCTTCGGCGGTGGCGGACGAGCGCACGGCGAACGAGGCGGCCGGGTTGCCGGCGCTCAGCGTGGCGAAGGCTTCGGTGATGGCCTTCTGCAGGTCGGCCGGGAACGGCTGGGCCTCGACCATGCCGCGGATCTCGGCGCCGGCGGCGGCCAGCGCGCGTACGTCGTCGACGTTCAGGGCGGCCAGGCGCTTGCTGATCTTGTCGGCAAGGCCGTCGTGGGCCAGGAACTGGCGGAATGCGTGCGCCGTGGTCGCGAAACCGGTAGGCACTCGCACACCCTGTGGCAGCTGCGAGATCATTTCGCCGAGGCTGGCGTTCTTGCCGCCAACCGCCTCGACGTCGGTCATTCTCAGGTTTTCAAACGGTACGACCAGGGCGGTCGCGTCGAAAAGTGCAGACATGGGAAAGCTCCAGAAGTTGAAACCGGTGCCGCATGCAGACGGCGCAGCACGATCGTTCTCGTTGCTTTGGGTGCGGGCGCGGTGTGCATGGAGAGAATTGGGCTGGGAAGGCGGATTCCCGATAATGGCCCTCATTGTAGGCGGGGCAAGGTGGTCCGCGCCGCAGGACAAGGCCGCATGACTATTCCTTCACGCACCGTTTTCTTCATTTCCGACGGTACCGGCATCACCGCCGAGACCTTCGGCAACGCCGTCCTCGCCCAGTTCGAGATGAAACCGCGCCACGTCCGGCTGCCCTTCACGGACACGGTCGACAAGGCCCACCAGGCGGTGCGGCAGATAAACCACACTGCCGAGATAGAGGGCGTCAGGCCCATCGTCTTCACGACGCTGGCCAACATGGACGTGCTGGAGGTGATCGAGACCGGCTGCAAGGGCATGCTGCTGGACATGTTCGGCACCTTCGTGCGCCCCCTGGAAATCGAGCTGGCCGCGAAGTCGAACCACCGCATCGGCCGCTTCAGCGACGTCAGCAAGAGCAAGGAATACAACGACCGCATCGCCGCGATCGACTTCAGCCTGCAGCACGACGACGGCCAGAGCAACCGCGACCTGGAAGGCGCCGACGTGATCCTGGTGGGCGTGAGCCGCAGCGGCAAGACGCCGACCTCGCTCTATCTCGCGATGCAGCACGGCCTGAAGGCGGCCAACTACCCGCTGATCCCGGAAGATTTCGACCGCCGTCAGCTGCCGCCGGCGCTCATCCCGCATCGCAAGAAGATCTTCGGCCTGACCATCCAGCCAGATCGGCTCAGCGAGATCCGCAACGAGCGCCGTCCGAATTCGCGCTACGCCAGCATCGAGAACTGCCGCCACGAGGTGGCCGAGGCCGAGGCCATGATGCGGCGCGCGGGCATCCGCTGGCTCTCGACCACCACCAAGTCGATCGAGGAGATCGCCACCACGATCCTGCAGGAGCTGCGGCCGGAGCGGCTGATCTACTGAGTGCTATCTTCTGAATAGCAAAAAGCGCCCCGCCGGGGCGCTTTTTTTGCGTTTTGCTCAGTCGATGTCAGCTTACGCAGGAGCCGACGTGCGGATCAGATGGTCGAACGCACCCAGCGCAGCCTTCGCACCGTCGCCGGCCGCGATGATGATCTGCTTGAACGGCACGGTCGTCGCATCGCCCGCCGCGAACACGCCCGGCACCGAGGTCTGGCCGCGCGCGTCGACGATGATCTCGCCGTGCTTCGACAGCTCGACCGTGCCCTTGAGCCAGTCGGTGTTGGGCACGAGGCCGATCTGGATGAACACCCCCTCGAGCTCGACCTTCTTCGACTCGCCCGTCGCGCGGTCCTTGTAGATCAGGCCGTTGACCTTCTGGTCGCCGGTGATCTCGGTGGTCTGCGCGTTGGTGAACACGTCGACGTTCTTCAGGCTCTTGAGCTTGCGCTGCAGCACCGCGTCGGCGCGCAGCTGCGTGTCGAACTCGATCAGCGTGACATGGCCGACGATGCCGGCGAGGTCGATGGCCGCCTCGACACCCGAGTTGCCGCCGCCGATCACCGCCACGCGCTTGCCCTTGAAGAGCGGGCCGTCACAGTGCGGGCAATAGGCCACGCCCTTGTTCTTGAACTCGTGCTCGCCGGGCACGTTGATGTTGCGCCAGCGCGCGCCGGTCGAAATGATGACCGACTTGCTCTTGAGCGAGGCGCCGCTCTCGAGCTGCACTTCGATCAGGCCGTCGCCCGGCACGAGCGCCTTGGCGCGCTGCAGATTCATGATGTCGACGTCATAGTCGCGCACATGCTCCTCGAGCGCGTGAGCGAACTTCGGTCCCTCGGTTTCCTTGATCGAGATGAAGTTCTCGATGCCCATGGTGTCGAGCACCTGGCCGCCGAAGCGCTCGGAGGCCACGCCGGTGCGGATGCCCTTGCGCGCCGCGTACACGGCCGCTGCCGCGCCGGCGGGGCCGCCGCCGACGATCAGCACGTCGAACGGATCCTTGCCGTCGATCTTCTTGGCTTCGCGCTCGACGCCGCTGGTGTCGATCTTGGCGAGGATTTCTTCAAGGCTCATGCGGCCCTGGCCGAACTCGGTGCCGTTGAGGAACACGGTCGGCACAGCCATGATCTGGCGCTCCTTCACCTCCTCCTGGAAGGTGCCGCCCTCGATCATCGTGGTGCGGATGCGCGGGTTCTGCACCGCCATCAGGTTCAGCGCCTGGACCACGTCGGGGCAGTTGTGGCAGGTCAGCGAGACGTAGACCTCGAACTCGAAGTCGCCGTCGAGCGCCTTGATCTGGTCGAGCACGGCTTGCTCGACCTTCGGGGGATAGCCGCCGATCTGCAGCAGGGCGAGGATCAGCGAGGTGAATTCATGGCCCATCGGCAGGCCGGCAAAGCGCGGGCCGTGGTTTTCGCTCGGGCGGTTGACCGAGAACGAGGGCTTGCGGTGGTTGTCGTCGCGACTTTCGGTCAGCCTGACCAGCGGGGACGATTCGGCAACGTCCTTCAGCAGCGACAGCATCTCGCCCGAGGCCTTGCTGTCGTCGAGCGAGGCGACGATCTCGATCGGCTGCGTGGCGCGCTCAAGGTAACTCTTCAATTGGGCTTTGGTGTTTGCGTCGAGCATGAGGGACTCTCTTTCGATAACGTAAAACTATCAAATGGGGCTGAAAAAGCCCGGGGGCCTATGAGCGCCCGGGCTTTCGCGCGGGTGACGCTCAGATCTTGCCGACGAGGTCCAGCGACGGGGCGATCGTCTTGTCGCCTTCATTCCACTTGGCCGGGCAGACTTCGTTCGGGTGGGCGGCGGTGTAGACCGCTGCCTTCAGCTTGCGCAGCGTTTCCTTCACGTCGCGGGCGATTTCGTTGGAGTGCACTTCGGCGGTCTTGATGATGCCTTCGGGGTTGATCACGAAGGTGCCGCGCAGCGCCAGGCCTTCTTCGGGGATGTGCACGCCGAAGGCGTTGGTCAGCACATGGGTCGGGTCGCCGACCAGCGGGAACTTGGCCTTGCCGACGGCCGGCGAGGTGTCGTGCCAGACCTTGTGCGAGAAGTGCGTGTCGGTGGTCACGATATAGACCTCGGCGCCCAGTTTCTGGAACTCGGCGTAGTTGTCGGCCGCGTCCTCGACTTCGGTCGGGCAGTTGAAGGTGAAGGCCGCCGGCATGAAGATCAGCACGGACCACTTGCCCTTGAGCGACTCGTCGGAAACTTCGATGAACTTGCCGTTGAGGTAGGCCTGGGTCTTGAAGGGCTGAACTTGGGTATTGATCAGGGACATGTTGATTCCTTGGATGCTGCGGATGAACAAAGATAAGGGCGAGCCATGAGTATAACTACCAATCCTCCAATATTCATAGTTATCACCTATTAAAAGTATTGGGACTCGCTATGTTTTCGATGACTGCGAAATACGCCTGACACACCATCAATACGAACGTGTATCACCATCACACGCATGCAGACCGGCGCAGCATGGGATTGCTTGCAAGCGCTCCTTTCCGCCTCTGACAATCACCGCTTTCAGAACAAGGAAAGAGCCATGAAGGGCGACGCAAAAGTCATCGAACACCTGCAGGCTCAGCTCAAGAACGAGCTGACCGCGATCAACCAGTACTTCCTGCACTACCGCATGCTCAAGCACTGGGGCCTGGACAAGCTGGCGAAGAAGGAATACGAGGAATCGATCGGCGAGATGAAGCATGCCGACAAGCTCATGGACCGCATCTTCATGCTCGACGGCCTGCCGAACCTGCAGGACCTGGGCAAGCTGAACATCGGCGAAGACGTGCCCGAACTGCTGCGCTGCGACCTCGGAGCCGAGACCGGCGCGCAGGCCACCATCAAGGACGGCATCGCGCATTGCGAATCGGTGCGCGACTATGTCTCGCGCGACCTGCTCCAGGAGATCCTGGACGATACCGAGGAGCACATCGACTTCCTCGAAACCCAGATCGACCTGATCGACAAGGTCGGCCTGCAGAACTATCTGCAGTCGCAGATGGGCGAACTCGAATAAGGCCGCCTTCGCTGCCGCCAGCAAAACGGGACTTCGGTCCCGTTTTTTATTGCTTTACGTAACTTAACCCGCCACGAATAACAGTCATTCTCATTCGCACGGATAGAATCCGCGCCTTCGATGACTGCGATCCGCCCCGACAACCGCCGCCGTGCCTATTGGCTCAAGACCCTGCACGAATGGCATTGGGTGAGCTCGGCCATCTGCCTCATCGGCATGATCCTGTTCAGCGTGACGGGATTCACCCTCAACCACGCCAGCCAGATCGAGGCCAAGCCGGTCGTCACCCGGCTGAACGGCTCGATCGACGAGGCGCTGCGCGCCCAGCTCGAAAAGCAGCTGCCCGCCGCCAAGGCCCTCAAGGGCAAGGCTCCCCTGCCCCCTGAACTCCAGGCCTGGGTGCAGAAGCACTGGGACATCTCCACCGCCAGCCGCGAGGCCGAGTGGTCCGACGACGAAATCTACCTGTCGCTCCCCCGCCCCGGCGGCGACGCATGGCTGCGCCTGAGCCTGTCCGACGGCGAGATCGAGTACGAGCGCACCGATCGCGGCTGGCTTTCCTACTTCAACGATCTCCACAAAGGCCGCAACACCGGCGCCGCGTGGAGCTGGTTCATCGACATCTTCGCGGGCGCGGCCCTGGTCTTCTCGGTCACCGGCCTCTTCATTCTCAAGATGCATGCGGGCAACCGGCCGTTCACCTGGCCGATGGTCGGCATGGGGCTGGTGGTGCCCGTGCTGCTCGCGCTGCTGTTCATTCACTGATTTCGTTCATCAATTCATCCAGATCCAGGAAAGAGGTTTCCCGTGCACGTTCGCTACTCACTCGCGCCGCTGGCCATGTCGGCGCTGTTCGCGGCTCCGGCCTTCGCGTCGGGGCTGGCCGTCAATATCGAGATCCCACGGCTGAACGTCTCCGAGTACCACCGTCCCTACGTGGCAACCTGGATCGAGCGCGCGGACAACACCGTCGCCGGCACGCTGGCCGTGTGGTACGACGTCCGCACCAAAACCAACAACCCGGAGGGCGAAGGCACCAAGTGGCTGAAGGACATGCGCCAGTGGTGGCGACGCGGCGGCCGCGAGCTCTCGGTGCCGGTCGATGGCGTTACGGGCGCGACCAAGCCTGCCGGCAAGCACCAGTTGAGCTTCACCGAAGGCACGGCGCCCATGCCAAGGCTCGCACCCGGCGCGTACAAGCTCGTGGTGGAGGCCGCGCGCGAAGTCGGCGGCCGCGAAGTCGTGAGCATTCCCTTCCAGTGGCCCCCGACGGCAGCGGCGCAACCGACCGCCACGGGCAAGGAAGAACTCGGCGAGATCAGGCTCGAACTCAAGCCTTGATCTCTTCTGTCCTCCAACGACCAGCCCGCCGCATCACAAAAGGAACCGCCATGACCTGCTTCAACCTGCGCCTCGCCTCCCTCGCCATCGCCCTCTTGGGTGCCGCATCGCTCGCCCAGGCGCACAACGCCTGGCTGCTGCCATCGTCCACCGTATTCTCCAAGGCCGACACCGTGACGGTCGATGCCGCCGTGTCCAACGACCTGTTCGTCGCCAACCACGCGCCGCTGCGCCTCGACGGCCTGCAGATCACAGCGCCCGACGGCAGCACCGTCAAGCCGGAGACCGAAGCCAAGCTCAAGTTGCGCAACGTGTTCGACGTGAGCGTCGCGCAGGCTGGCACCTACCGCATCGCCGTGATCAACGCCGGAGCTTTCGCGAGCTGGAAGGACAAGGCCACGGGCCAGACCAAGCGCACGCGCGGCACGGCCGAGACCATCGGCAAGGAAATTCCGGCCGATGCGCAGGACGTGAGCGTCACCCAGTCGTCGGGCCGCATCGAGACCTTCGTGACCGTCGGCAAGCCTTCCGCGCTCAAGCCGGTCGCCCAGGGCCTGGAGCTGATCGCCGACGGCAGCCCGACCGATCTGGTCAAGGGCGAGAAAGCCACCTTCACGCTGAACCTCGATGGGCAGCCCGCCAAGGGGCTAGAGGTGACGGTGACCGCGGGCAACACGCAGTACCGCGACAAGCTCGAGGAAATCAAGCTCAAGACCGACGACAAGGGCCAGTTCAGCGTGACCTGGCCGACCGCCGGCATGTACTGGCTCGACGCCAGCACCAAGGACAACAAGACCACGGTGCCGCAGGCCAAGGAGCGCCGCCTGAGCTACGCGGCCACGCTCGAAGTGATGCCCTGAGGCTGCGATAGAGCGAGCTTCTCCCTTGGGCCTTTCGTTCAGCACCTGGCGCGCTGGCGGCTACGCCAACGCGGCCGTTCCACGCCCCGCCGATCCCGCGACGCTCCAGCAACTGGGCGACGAGACCATGGGCACCACCTGGTCGCTGCGCTTCGACAATCCGCGAATGCTGCCGCTGGCGCAGGTAAGGGAGGCCGTGGAGTCAGCGCTCGGCCGCGTGATCGCGCAAATGAGCCACTGGGAGCCGGACTCGGACATCAGCCGGTTCAACCGCGCGCAGGCCGGGTCACGCCATGTGCTGCCGCCGGAGTTCGCCGCGGTCATGCGATGTGCTTTCCGGTGGGCAGCGGCAAGCGGCGGCGCGATCGACCCGAGCGTGGGTCCGCTGGTCGCGTGCTGGGGCTTCGGGCCGGAAGCGGAACAGGCGGGCCTGCCCGGCGAGGCCGCGCTGGTCGAGGCGCGCGGGCGCGTCGGCTGGTCCCGGCTGGCGTTCGACGAGGCGGAAGGCTCGCTCCTGCAGCCCGGGGGCGCAACGCTCGATCTCTCGGGCATCGCGAAAGGGTTCGCGGTGGACCACGGCATCGAAGCCCTGCGCACACTGGATATCGCCGACGCGCTTCTCGAAATCGGCGGAGAACTGCGGGGCATTGGCAAACGCCCTGGAGGACAGCCCTGGCAAGTGCTCGTCGATGGCGATCCTTCCGGCGCGCGCCGCGTGGCGCTCGCGGACATGGCCATCGCCACCTCGGGCGACCGGTGGCATCGGCGCTCGCACGAGGGGCGCCACTGGTCGCACACCATCGATCCGCGAACGGGAGAGCCGGTCGCGCACCCGCTGGCCAGCGTCACCGTGCTTCACGCGGAGTGCATGCAGGCCGATGCGCTCGCCACCGTGCTGACGGTGCTCGGGCCGGAAGAAGGATTCGACTTCGCGCAGCGGCACGAGATCGCCGCGCTATTCGTGAGCCACGGCGATCCGGCGCCAGAGGCGAAGACCACGCGTGCCTGGCCCGCAGCGGCCGCTGCATGAACGACTTCGCCTGGCGCGCACTGGGCGCGGTTTCCACCGTCGCGGCGTATGCAGCGCTCTGTGCGTCGATCTACCTGCGCGAGCGCAGCCGCAAGGCCGAAGCTGCGCGCGACTCGGCGGCGTTATCGGCAGGCAGCGGCGCAGCGCCTGTTCTCGTGCTGTTCGCCAGCCAGACCGGCCAGGCCGAAGCCATCGCGTGGCAGACCGCTCGGCAGCTGAGTGCAGCGAATACGCCGGCGCGCGCGATGGAGCTGAACGCGCTCGATGCATCGACGCTGGCAGCCGCCCCGCGCGCGCTCTTCATCGCGAGCACCTATGGCGAAGGCGATGCGCCGGACGGCGCCAGCGTGTTCGTCGAACGGGTGATGAATTCATCGCCGGCACTGTCTTCGCTGAGCTACGCCGTACTGGCGCTCGGCGACCGCCAGTACGCCAACTTCTGCGGCTTCGGTCGTGCGCTCGACGAGTGGCTGCAGGTCGCGGGCGCCAGGCGCGAATTCGATCGCATCGAGGTCGACAATAGCGACCCGGCCGCGCTGGCCGCATGGCATGCGCATTGGGGAGACCCGCCCGCATCCGCAGGCGACGTCGAAGGCGCGGGTTTCGCTCCGTGGCGGCTCGTCTCGCGCGAGCATCTCAACCCGGGCAGCGCGGGCTGGCCGGTCTTCCATCTCGGGCTGGTGCCTCAGGCCGGCGGACCGCTGCCGTACTGGGCCTCGGGCGATCTTGCGCAGGTGGTCGTCGCGGGCGACCCGAAACGCCCGCGCGACTACTCCATCGCCTCGGTGCATGCCGATGGCGAATTGCAGTTGCTCGTGCGGCAGGAGCGGCATCCGGACGGCACGCTCGGCGCGGCCTCGGGACTGCTCACGTCCACCCTGGGCATCGGCGACACGGTTGCGCTGCGCGTGCGGGAGCATCGAAGCTTCCGCCTCGACGGCAACGAAGCACGGCCGCTGATTCTCATCGGCAACGGCACAGGCATCGCCGGGTTGCGCGCGCACCTTCGCACGTGTGCAGCCATGGGCAGGCACGACAACTGGCTGGTGTTCGGGGAGCGCCAGGTGGCGCACGACTTCCTCTATCGCGATGAAATCGAGGCATGGCAGGCCAACGGAACGCTGAAGCGCCTGGACATGGTGTTCTCGCGCGACCAGGCCGATCGCTTCTACGTGCAGCACCGGCTGCTGCAGTCGGCGGACACCGTGCTGCAGTGGCTGCGCGATGGCGCCGCCATCTACGTCTGCGGCAGCCTTCAAGGAATGGCCTCGGGCGTGGATGCGGCGTTGCGCCAGATCGCGGGTGAGGCGCAGCTCATCGAACTCGCGGCCAGCGGCCGCTATCGGCGAGACGTCTACTGAAGAAGGCCAACTGCTTCGCTCGCGTTGTTGGGCCGCAACGAAATTGACACAACTTTCGGCTTAGTTTCGCTCGGGTGTCAATTTTAATATTGAGAACCAATATCATTCGCAGCGATTTGCGAACATTCGCAAATCGACTCACCCAGCCAGTCCTCCCTCGTGTTTCTCCAAGGAATCCAGGTCGTGCGGACACCGCCAGTCGAGTCCTGACGCCCGCCCTTTTCGGAGAAAACTTCATGGCCTACATCAAGAGCCGCAAACACCCTGTTGCGCGTGCCGTTCCACATCTTTCTGGCGCCGCCGCCGCAACGCTGATGGCCATTGCGGCTCCCGGCGCCCTGGCCCAATCGGGTGGGGCGCTGCCTGAAGTGCGCGTGCAGGACTCCGCAGTCACCGACTACAAGGCCGACAACTCGGCCAACCCCAAGTTCACCGCTCCTCTCGTGAACACGCCCCAGACCATCCAGGTCATCAAGGAACAGATCATTCGCGACCAGGGCGCGACCACGCTGACCGAGGCGCTTCGCAACACCCCCGGCGTGGGCACTTTCTTCCTCGGCGAGAACGGCAACACCAACACCGGCGACGCTGTCTTCATGCGCGGCTTCGACAGCTCCAGCGCGATCTTCGTCGACGGCATCCGCGACCTGGGCTCGGTCTCGCGCGACATCTTCAACATCGACCAGGTCGAGGTCGTGAAGGGTCCGTCGGGCACCGACGTGGGCCGCACCTCGCCGACCGGCTACATCAACCTCGTCACCAAGAAGCCGTCGATGGAAGACAGCTTCCTGGGCTCGCTGAGCTTCGGCAGCGCCGACTTCAAGCGCGGCAGCGTCGACTGGAACAAGTCGCTGAGCGGTGCCAACGGCATCGGAGCGGCTTTCCGCCTCAATGCAGTGAGCGAAGACGGCGGCGTGGCCGGCCGCGACTTCGTCAAGAACAAGCGCTGGGCGATCGCGCCTTCTCTCGCCCTCGGCCTGAACAGCCCGACGCGGATCTTCCTCGACTACCTGCACGTCAAGCAGAACAACGTTCCCGACGGCGGCGTGCCCACCATCGGCCTGCCGGGCTACACCACGCCCGACGCCACCGCGATCACCCGCGGCCTGGCCCGCCGCACCTACCTGAACTACGCACCGCGCGTCGATTCGAGCAACTTCTACGGCACCAGCTCGGACTTCGACAACGTGACGGCCGACATGTTCACCGCGCGCATCGAGCACGACCTCACGCCCGACATCACCATCCGCAACACCACGCGCTACGGCAAGACGTCGCAGGACTACATGCTGACGTCGTTCATGGGCGGCGGACTGACCTCGACGAACGGCGTCGGCACCCTGCCCGCCGTGAATTCCGGCTTCATCAACACCGTCATCCCGACGATCCCGGCAAGCTGGACGATCACGCGCAACCTGCCCACCAACAAGGACCAGGAAAACACGATCTTCACCAACCAGACGAGCGTGTCGGCCAAGTTCAACACGGGCAGCATCAGCCACTCGTTCAACGGCGGCCTCGAATTCATCCGCGAGAAGCAGACGGCCAACAACTTCTACACGCAGGGCTTCGCCAGCGTGGGCACCACGCTGGCAGCCGCCGGCTCCTGGCCCGCCGCCAACCTGTACAACCCGAACCCGTACGTTGCCGGCTACAACCGCATCGCCAACGGCACCGGCTCGGACGGCAGCACCGACACCATCGGCCTGTACGCCTTCGACACGCTGAAGTTCAACGAGCAATGGCAGCTGACCGCCGGCCTGCGCTACGACCACTACTCGACCACCTACAACGCCACTGCCCTGACGCTGGCGCGCACCGGCAACGGCCCGCAGACCTCGACGATCACGCCGACCAACCTGAAGCTGTCGGACAACCTGCTCTCCGGCAAGATCGGCCTGGTCTACAAGCCGACGGAGAACAGCAGCGTCTACGCGGCCTACGGTACCGCCGCGCAGCCCCCGGGCGGCGCCAACTTCCAGCTGGCCGCCGGCGGCACCGGCAACAGCGCCGGGCGCACCGACTTCCTTCCGCAGAAGGCCAAGACCTACGAACTCGGCACCAAGTGGGACGTACTGAACAAGCGCGTGGCCCTGACGGCGGCGCTGTATCGCACCGACGTGAGCAACGAGGTCGTGCAGGACTCCGTCACGCAGCAGTACTTCCAGACCGGCAAGAAGCGCGTGCAGGGCGTGGAACTCGGTGTGTCGGGCGCGCTGACCGACAACTGGGGCGTGAGTTCGGGCTTCACCACCATGAACACCCGTGTGCTGAGCGGCCCCTCGGTGCTGGCGGACGGCTCGACTGCGCTCGCCTACACGCCGAAGAAGGCTTTCACGCTCTGGACCACCTACCAGTTCCCGTTCGGCCTCACGCTGGGCGGCGGCGCGCGCTACAACGGCAAGCTGCAGCGCGGCACCGACGGCGCGGTGGGCACGCCAGCGTATGTCGACTCGTACTGGGTGTTCGACGCGATGGCTTCCTATCGCATCAACAAGAACATCGACATCCAGCTGAACGTGTACAACCTGTTCAACAAGGACTACGTGGCGGCCATCAACAAGAGCGGCTACCGCTACACGCCGGGCATCCCCCGATCGGCCAAGATCACCGCGAACTTCGCGTTCTGACGGTCCTTCTCGCGTGCACCGGGCCAACCCGGTGCGGTGCGACACTCGAGCCCCGGCCCGCGCCGGGGCTTTTCTCATTGCGGAGTTCCTGAAAATGATGCTGCATGTGCCCGAAGTGCTGAGCCCCGAGCAGGCGCGCGAGATGCGCGCCGCACTCGACGCCGCGCAATGGACCGATGGACGCGAAACGGTGGGGGCGCAAGGGGCGCAGGTCAAGCGCAACCGCCAGCTGCCGGAGCATTCTCCTGTGGGCAAGGAGTTGGGCAGCATCGTGTTGGCGGCACTGGCGCGGAACCCGCTCTTCTTCTCGGCCGCTCTTCCATCGCGTTTCGTGCCGCCGCTTTTCAATCGCTACGAGGGAGGCGAGCACTACGGCGTCCATGTCGACGGCGCGGTGCGAGCCTTGCCTGGCACCGGGCAGCAATTGCGCACCGACCTGTCTTGCACCCTCTTCCTGTGCGATCCGGAAGACTACGAGGGCGGAGAGCTGGAGGTGATCGACACTTACGGTTCGCACGAGGTGAAGCTTCCGGCGGGAGACCTCATCCTTTATCCGGCGAGCAGCCTTCACCGGGTGCATCCGGTGACTCGCGGTGCGCGGATCTGCTCCTTCTTCTGGCTGCAGAGCATGGTCCGCAGCGATCAGCAGCGCGGGATGCTTTTCGAGCTCGACCAGAACATCCAGAAGCTTCGTGCACGCCTCGGTGAATGCGAGGAAACCGTGGCGCTGACAGGGCATTACCACAACCTGCTGCGGCTCTGGTCTGAAGTCTGACTCCAAGCGGCCTGGTTGTTGCATGAATCAGTAACACATAGTTATTGTGAATGCGATGGATTCTTATTTATAATCGCCCACATCCAACAGCCAGCCAACTGCCGCTTTCACCGCCATGATCGTTTGTGTCTGCCGCCGAGTCTCCGACCGCGAAATCGCACGCCATGTGCGCGCCGGGATGACTTTCGACGAAGTGCAATTCGAGCTTGGCGTCGCCACCCAATGTGGCCAATGTGAAGGTTGCGCGCGCGATATCGTCGCGCAGTGCAGCGCTTCGCACCCGGTTGCCGCATTGAATTGCGAATCGGGTCCGAGAGCGATCCAGCTTGCCAACTCCATCAAGGAAAGCAAAGCATGGAACTCGTCTCGGCACTCGGCGGCAGCCTGATCTTCGTCGCAGGCTCGGTCTGGTGGATCTTTCGCAAGTAGCGCCTGTGGCGTCTTCGTAGCGGTTTTGCTGCAATCGGGGCACCTTTGGGGGTGCCCGCATTCGAATGGTTGATCGTGTCTGACCGCTTCGCCCCCCCTCCTTCCCTCTTCGGCCTTTCGCGCAATGTCGTCATTGCCGGCGGGGTCGTCCTGTTTCACGCCGCTGCGCTCTGGGCGCTCCAGAGCGGGTTGCTGCGCCGTGCCGCCGAAGTGGTGATCCCCGTGGAGATCATCAGCCAGCTCGTCGAACCGCCCAAGCCGGCGCCGCCACCACCGCCCCCGCCTCCTCCGCCGGAGAAAAAGGTGGCCAAGGTGCCGCCGCCTCCGCGGCCCCAGGCGATCCGGGAGCCCAAACCGACGCCTGCGCCGAACGCCCCCACGGGCAGCGTCGAGCCGCCTCCGCCTCCAGCACCCATTCCGCCACCCGCTCCGGAGCCGCCGCCGGCGCCGCCCCCCGCACCGCCGGCGCCCAAGCTGGTCGAGATCAGCGAAGGCCAGACGCAATACGTGCGCGAACCGCGCGTCGTGTTCCCTGCAATGAGTAGGCGCCTGGGCGAATCCGGCGTCGTGGTCATCGCGGTGTATTTCAACAGCGCGGGCATTCCCAAGCGGGCGGAAATCTTCAAGTCCAGCGGTTACGAGCGGCTCGACCAGGCCGCGCGCGAAGCGTTGATGTCTTCGCAAGTGACGCCATTCAAGCAACCGGGGGCCAACGAGGCCACGGTCTACATGCTGAAGGCGCCCATCCGGTTCAATCTTTCCCAGTAATTTTTTGGAGTAGTACGCATGGATTCTCAATTCGGCTTGATGAACGTCTGGAATCAGGGCGATTTCGTCACGAAGGCCGTGGCAGTGCTGCTGATCGGCATGTCGCTCGCGTCGTGGATCGTCATCATCGTCAAGGCGCTCGACGTCATCCGTTACAAGCGTCTCGCCAAGCACTCGCAGGACTTCTGGCACAGCGAAGACTTCGCCACCGCCCTGAACAAGCTGGGCAAGGACGACAGCAACCCCTTCCGCGCACTCGCCCTCGAAGGCCGCGAGGCAGCCGCGCACCACCGCAACACCAAGGCCCACCTGCACGATGCGCTGGATGTGAGCGACTGGATCACGCGCGCCCTGCGCAACGGCATCGACGCCTTCACCGCCCGCCTGCAGACCGGCCTGGCGATCCTGGCTTCGGTCGGCTCCACGGCTCCATTCATCGGGCTGTTCGGCACCGTCTGGGGCATCTACCACGCGCTCATGAGCATCGGCTCGGCCGGCCAGGCGACCATCGACAAGGTGGCCGGCCCGATCGGCGAAGCGCTGATCATGACGGCCCTCGGCCTTGCCGTCGCCATTCCGGCAGTGCTGGGCTACAACGCGCTGGTGCGCGGCAACAAGTTCGTGCTGACCAAGCTCAACGCCTTCGCCCATGACCTGCACGCCTACTTCGTGACCGGCGCGCGTGTGCAAAGCGGCGGCAGCGATGCCATCGTGGTTCCGCTCAAGAAGGGCTGAGCATCATGGCCTTCGGAACACAAGACGAACCCGATGAGGTGATGAACGAGATCAACATGACGCCGCTGGTCGACGTCATGCTGGTGCTGCTCATCATCTTCATCATCACCGTGCCGGTGATGAAGCACGCGGTCAACATCGACCTGCCGCGCGCCACCAGCGAGCCGGAACAACCCAAGCCGCAGAACATCCTGTTCAGCGTGACTGCCGACGGCGCCTACTACTGGAACGAGCAGAAGATCGACGACAGCGAGTTGCCCGGTCGCTTGGCCGCAGAAGCCGCCAAGGAGCCGCAGCCCGAGCTCCACATTCGCGGCGACAAGGCTGTTCGCTATGAGCGAGTGGCCAAGGCGATGTCGGAAGCCCGCGAAGCCGGCGTGCGCAAGATCGGTTTTGTCACGGAACCCGACCCCAAGTGAGCTGAAAGAAAGAGAGCAAGCAAAAAAAGTTGATCGCGGCGATTGACTTCTATTTGCGAATCATTATCATTCACTCATCGCTTCGATAAGGGAACTACAGATGCCAGCCACACCGAATGCCTTTTCTGTTCTGAACCATCCTTCGCTCGACCAGTCGGGTGGCGGCCATGCGTCGATCCAGGCAACGCGTCCGGTGCCGATGCTCGAAAGCACGGAGCTTCTGAAAGGAAGCAAGACCGTCGGCATCATGCACAACGGCTCCCTCTATCGGCTGCAAGCCACCAAACTCGGCAAGCTGATCCTGACCAAGTAAGTCATCCAGCCCGCCCTTCGCGCAAGTTTCATCGTGGGGCGACTCAAGGAGATTCATCTCCGAAGGGTCGTTTTTTGCTAGCCAACGGTTCGCCGACTAGCCAAGCTTTTTTTCCATGCTGAAGCAGCCCAAACAAAAACGCCGACCTCGAAGTCGGCGTTTTGCTTTGTGCGGAGAAAACTCAGAGGCCCAGAGCCGCGATGCCGGCCTTGGCGATCTGCGCGTCTTCATTCGACTTCACGCCGCTCACGCCGACTGCGCCGATCACGTGGCCGTCCTTCACGATCGGCACGCCGCCTTCGAGCAGGCCCTGTACTTCAGGCGCCGTCAGGAACGCGGTCCGGCCACCGTTGATGATGTCCTCGTAGACCTTGCTTTCGCGTCGCCCCATGGCTGCCGTGTGGGCCTTGGCGGGAGCGATGTGCGAAGACAGCGCCGCCGCGCCGTCCAGGCGCTGCAGCCAGAGCAGGTTGCCGGCGTCGTCCGAGATCGCGATGGTCACTGCCCAGTTGTTCTTGAGAGCCTCGGCTTCGGCCGCTGCGGCGATGGTCTTGACGTCGGCGAGTTCGAGGAATGACTTGGTCTTCATGATGGATGAGCTCAGTTTGCGTGAAACCCGAGAGCATAACGGCCACGGCGCCAGGGGCGCCTTCAGGGCTTGGGAACACCCCGCATACGGTTTTTCCGGTACCCCCTCTTGCGGCCCCCTAGAATGCGCCCAACTGCGTCATGCAGCAACCACAGGAGCTCCGGCCATGAACGACCGCGTTACCACCCTAGACACTTCTTCCGGCTACGGCCAGCCATTGGCGCAGGCCGAGCGCCAGCGCGTGCTGCGCAATACCTACTGGCTTCTCGCACTGAGCCTGCTGCCCACCGTATTGGGCGCCTGGGTCGGCGTCAGCACCGGCATCACCCGCTCGCTCACCGGTGGCCTGGGCCTCATCGTCTTCCTCGGCGGTGCCTTCGGCTTCATGTTCGCCATCGAGAAAACCAAGAACTCCGCGGCCGGCGTGCCCGTGCTGCTGGCATTCACGTTCTTCATGGGCCTGATGCTGTCGCGCCTGATCGCGATGGTGCTCGGCTTCAAGAACGGGTCCGAACTCATCATGACGGCATTCGGCGGCACCGCTGGCGTGTTCTTCGTGATGGCCTCGCTGGCCACCGTCATCAAGCGCGACCTGTCTGGCATGGGCAAGTTCCTGTTCGTCGGCGCAATGGTTCTGATGATCGGCGCGATCATCAACGTGTTCGTCGGCTCGACCACCGGCATGCTGGTCATCTCGGTTGCCGCCATCGGCATCTTCTCGGCCTACATGCTCTATGACCTGAAGCAGATCATGGACGGCGGCGAAACCAACTACATCAGCGCCACGCTCGCCCTGTACCTCGACCTGTTCAATGTGTTCCAGAGCCTGCTGGCACTACTGGGCATCTTCGGCGGCGAGCGCGACTGAGCGACGCACACGCGTCCAACGAAAAGGGCCCCTCCGGGCCCTTTTTCATTCCAACTCGAAAACCGCTATCGACTCCACGTGCGCCGTGTGCGGGAACATGTTTACCACTCCCGCATGGGTGCAGCGATAGCCCGCCTGATGCACCAGCAGCCCCGCATCGCGCGCGAGCGTCGACGGGTTGCAGCTTACGTACACGATGCGCTTCGGCGGCGTCCAGCCGTCGGTGCGCAGCTCGGGCTGCTGATGAAGATCGGCGATGGCCTTGGCCAGCGCGAATGCGCCTTCGCGCGGCGGATCGACCAGCCACTTGTCGGCGCCGCCGTCGGCCACCAGCATCTCCGGCGTCATTTCGAACAGGTTGCGCGCCACGAACGTCGCAGGCGACAACTCGCGGCGAGCCGACGTGGCTGGCTGGTTCCTCTTGAAGTTGTCGGTCGCGCGCGCCACCAGCGTGTCGCTGCCTTCGATACCCAGCACCTCGCGCGCCTTGCTGGCCAGCGGCAGGGTGAAGTTGCCGAGGCCGCAGAACCAGTCGATCACGCGCTCGTCAGGCTGAACGTCGAGCAGGCGCAACGCCTTGCCCACCAGCGCCCGGTTGATGTGCGGATTGACCTGCGTGAAATCGGTGGGCTTGAACGGCATCGTCACGCCGAACTCCGGCAACCGGTACGCCAGCGGCGTGCCACCCTCTTCCAGCAGCTTCACGGTGTCCGGCCCCTTGGGTTGCAGCCACCACTGGACGCCTTCGTTCTTCGCGGCAAAAGCCTTCAGCCGGTCGATGTCCGCGCGCGAGAGCGGCTCGAGGTGACGCAGCACCAGGGCGATCGTGCCAAGCCGCGTGGAGTCGGGCGCGTCGCCGCAGGCCAGCTCGATCTGCGGGCAGGTGTCGCGCGCATCCATCGAGCCGATCAGCTCGCGCAACGGCGTCAGCATCTCGCTGACCTGCTTCGGCAGCACCGGGCAAACCTGCATGTCGGCCAGATAGCGGCTCTTGCGCTCGTGGAACCCGATCAGCACCGTGCCCTTCTTGACCACATGGCGCACCGACAGGCGCGCACGATAGCGGTAGTGCCAGGCCGGCCCCTCGAGCGGCCGCAGCAGGTTCTCGGGCTTGACCTTGCCAAGGTGCCAGAGGTTGTCCTCCAGCGCGCGCTGCTTCACTGCCACCTGGGCGGCTGCATCGAGGTGCTGCATCTTGCAGCCGCCGCAGGCACCCGTATGCAGGCCGAAATGCGGGCAGCCCGGGCGCACCCGCTGCGACGATTCGCGGCGGATGGCAGTGACCGTGCCCTGTTCCCAGTTGTTCTTGCGGCGGTGGACGTTGAACCGCACTTCCTCGAACGGCAGCGCGCCTTCGATGAACACGACCATGCCGTCGGCCTTGTGCGCCACGCCCTGCGCATCGAGGTCGAGGGACTCGACCTTCAGCCATTCTTCGCCTGGATTCGCGGGGACTTTCTTTTCTTCGATGGATTCCGTCATCCCCCGATTGTCTCAGCGTGGCCGGATATCCCTAGAACAGCGCGTCGCGCCCTACGCCGGAGCGGGCGAGCTGGCGCCGCATCTTGGCCAGCGCCTCGTTCTGGATCTGCCGCACACGCTCCCGCGTGAGTCCCAGGCGCACGCTCAGCACCTCCAGCGTTTCGGGCTCGCGGTCGTGGAGGCCGTAGCGGCCCTCCAGCACTTCGCGCTCACGTGCGTCGAGGGCCTGCACCCACTGGTCGAGCAGGCGCTCCACCTCGCGTGTGTGCGCCACGTCGGTCGGGCTGCCCTGCTCGTCCTCGGAGGCCACAGTGTCGGCCAGCGTGAACCCCTCGTCTCCCCGAGCGTCGCCAGCGTCCAGCGAGCGCGGGGCTTCGGACAGCGCCAGAAGCTCGGCCACGGACTGCACATCGCGCCCCAACAGCGCCGCGATGTCTTCCACCCGAACGCCGTCCGGCCGATGCACGAGAAATTCGGCGTCGCCTTCGAGCGTGCGGCGGGCCTTCAGCACCTGCTGCAGCTCGCGCACCACGTGCACCGGCAGGCGGATCGCGCGCGCCTGCGTCATGACCGCACGCTCCACCGACTGGCGGATCCACCAGGTCGCATAAGTCGAAAAGCGGAAGCCCCGCTCGGGCTCAAACTTGGTGATGGCGTGCATCAGGCCCAGATTGCCCTCCTCGATGAGATCGGACAGCGGCACGCCTCGCCCCAGATAGGCCTTGGCGATGTTGACCACAAGCCGCAGGTTGTGCTCGATCATCGACTGCCGCGCGGCGAAGTCACCGGCACGCGCGGCGCATGCGGTCTGGTATTCCTCGGCAGGCGTGAAGAGCTCGGTGCGGCGCACCTGGCGCAGGTAGATGGTCAGCGCGTCGGCGCCTTCGCCGCCGACCAGCTCACCCACGGCGCCCATGGCGCTGTTCGTCGGCAGCGGAGCGTCTGCAGCCGACGCGTCCACGTCGTCTTCGGGAACGTGCGCACTCTCGCCGGCAGGCTCGGGATGGCCGTTGCCCGAAGGCATGCTGCCCCTGCCCGCCGACCCGCGCACAGGCAACTGCGTGCGGCGGGGGCGGGAGGCAGCCATGGCATCACCGGCTGGGCAGGTAGCGCGAGGGGTCGACGGGCTTGCCCTGGCGGCGGATCTCGAAATGCAGCTTCACGCGATCGGCATCGCTGTTGCCCATTTCGGCGATCTTCTGGCCCTTCTGAACCGACTGGTCTTCCTTCACGAGCAGCGTCTGGTTGTGCGCGTAGGCCGTGAGGTAGGTGTTGTTGTGCTTCAGGATGATCAGGTTGCCATAGCCGCGCAGGCCCGCGCCCGCATAGACAACGCGCCCGTCAGCGGCTGCAAGCACCGGATCGCCCGCCTTGCCGGCGATGTCGTAGCCCTTGTTCTTCGCTTCGTCGAAACCGGCGATCAACGAACCACTCGCCGGCCAGATCCAGCCCACGTCTTCGTCACCCGAACCGCCGCTGGCGGGGCTGGCCGGTGAAGCCGTGACCGGAGCCGACGGCTTGGTCGCGCCGCTGGACGGCGTGGACGGCACCACCACGGGCTGCGGCGGCACCGGCTTCGTGACCGCGCCTTCGGAAGGCGTTGCGGGCGCGGCCGCGACGGCAGTACCCGAGCCGGTGGGCGGGATCACACGCAGCACCTGGCCGACTTCGATCAGATCGGGGTTGTCGAGATTGTTCCAGCGGACGATGTCCTGCCAGCGCTGGCCGGTCTCGGCGCCGATGCGGCGGATGGTGTCGCCGGGGCGCACTGCGTAGTAGCCGGGCTTGCCGTAGTTCTCGATGCCGGCAAGCGGCCTGCCATTGGCGTCGGTGGTGATCGGTGGGCCGCCGGGCACAGTCGCGGCTGGAGCGCGCGTCATGGTGCCGCGGTCTTCGACTGGTGCCGGCCCGCGAGGTGTGGAACAGCCCGCGATCACGAGCACAAAGGCCAACGTGACGCCAGCGAACCAACTCCGATTGCCAAAACCCTGCATTTGTTATTCCTTCAAGCGATACCGGATTTTAGGGGGACAAAGTGAACAGCCTCAAGAACGAGGCGCTCCAGTCCACGGGGAGTCTTGTCGATGACGACAAGGGCCTGGCCACCCTTCGCGGAATGCGTTGGCGCCACGATGCGGCCGCCCACCGCCAGCTGCTCGATCCACGCCTCGGGCACGGCCTCGCCACCTGCAGCGGCGATGATGCCGGCATAGGGCGCACCCTTGGCGTAGCCGATCATTCCGTCGCCCAATATCAGGTGGACGGTTGCGAGCCGGAAGGGCCGCAGGTTGGCGCGCGCCCGCTCATGCAAACCGCGCAGGCGCTCGATGCTGTAGACCTCGGTCGCCACATGATTCAGCACTGCAGCCTGGTAGCCGCAGCCAGTGCCGATCTCGAGCACCCTGCCGAGCTTGCCCTCGGGCTTTCCCGCCAGGGCAGGAGCGCCCATGAGCAGTTCGATCATGCGAGCCACCACGTTGGGCTTGGAAATGGTCTGCCCCAGTCCGATCGGCAGGCTGGTGTCCTCATAGGCCTGGTTGACCAGAGCGCTGTCGACGAAGCGGTGGCGCTCCACTGCGCCCATCGCGCGCAACACGCGCGCATCGGAAATGCCTTGCGCCGCGAGCTTCTGCACCATGCGCGCCCGCACGGCGTCGGACGCCATCGAAGGCGTGGACGGCACCACAGGCTTGACCGGCGCGGCGGGCATGCGCCCGCGCGTGGCGGCCGAGGCGGTGGGTGTCAGGCGAACAGGAAAACCGGGCCGCTGGGTGGCCATGTCAGTTGCCGAGACGGGCCACCGTCTCGCGCCATTGGCCAAGGTTGGCGTGATCGGTCAGGTCGATCTGCAGCGGCGTCAGCGCGATGTGGCCGGCCGCGGTGGCGTGGAAGTCGGTGCCTTCGCCGCTGTCCTTGGCGCCGCCGGCACCGGCGATCCAGTACATCGTCTCGCCGCGCGGGCTGTCCTGCGTGATCACCTTCTCGGCCGCATGGCGCCTGCCGAGGCGGCAGACCTTGACGGGCTTCAGTTCGTCGAACGGCAGGTTCGGCACGTTCACGTTGAGCAGGAAGGCGCCACCTTCGTGCATGCGCTCGCGCTCGATCTGTTGCACCAGACGCCGCGCCACCTGGCCGGCCGCATCCACGTGGGCCCAGCCCTTCTCGATCTGCGAGAAGGCAATGGCGGGAATGCCGAACAGGTAGGCCTCCATCGCCGCGCCGACGGTGCCCGAATAGATGGTGTCGTCGCCCATGTTGGCGCCGTTGTTGATGCCGGATACCACCAGATCGGGCCGGTAGTCGAGCAGGCCCTTGAGCGCGATGTGCACGCAGTCGGCCGGCGTGCCCGTCACGTAGCGGAAACCGTTGTGCGCCTCGCGCACATAGAGCGGCGCCGCCAGGGTGAGCGCGTTCGACTTGGCGCTGTTGTTGTGTTCGGGTGCGACTACCTCGACTTCGGCGATGTCCTTGAGCGCGTCGTGCAGAGCGACGATGCCCGGCGCCTGGAAGCCGTCGTCATTGGAAATAAGTATCTTCATGGTGCTTCTGGATGCACCGGATTGTAGGCGTCGGGTGCGTCGCAGCAGGGACAAGCCCGCCCTGCCGCGACCCCTATCATGCCCGCAGTCATTGCCCCAACATTACCTGTCTGAAGGAGACCCCTGGCATGCACGCATGGCTTTGCGAAAACCCCGTCGGCGTCGACGCGCTGACCTGGAAGGAACTGCCCACCCCCACGCCGGGCCCGGGCCAGGTGCTCATCGAGATCAAGGCGGCGAGCCTGAACTTTCCTGATCTGCTGATCGTGCAGAACAAGTACCAGATGAAGCCGCCGCTGCCCTTCGTTCCTGGCTCCGAGTACGCGGGCATCATCCAGGCGGTGGGCGAAGGCGTCACGCACCTGAAGGTCGGGCAGAACGTGGCGTGCCTCTCCGGCACGGGTGGCTTCGCCACCCACACTCTGGCACCCGCGGCGCTGTGCATGCCGCTGCCCGAGGGCTTCAGCCATGTAGACGCGGCCGCGTTCATCATGATCTACGCCACCTCCTGGCATGCGCTGATGGACCGGGCGCAACTGAAGGCCGGCGAAACCGTGCTGGTGCTCGGCGCTGCCGGCGGCGTGGGCACCGCGGCCATTCAGATCGCGAAGGCCGCCGGCGCCAAGGTGATCGCTGCCGCCTCCACCGACGAGAAATGCGAGCTCTGCCGCTCCATCGGCGCCGACGCAACGATCAACTACACGACGCACGCCCTGCCCAACGGTTTTCGCGATGCCATCAAGGCCGCGACCGACGGCAAAGGGCCGGATGTCATTTACGACCCCGTCGGCGGCGATTTTGCGGAGCCGGCCTTTCGCTCCATCGGATGGCGCGGCCGTTATTTGGTCGTCGGTTTTGCGTCTGGCCCGATTCCGTCTCTGCCATTGAATCTGACGCTGCTGAAAGGCGCCTCGCTGGTCGGCGTGTTCTGGGGCGATTTCGCCAAGCGCGAGCCCAAGGCCAATGCGCAGATGATGGCCGAATTGGCGCAGTGGTACGGCCAGGGAAAGATCAAGCCGGTGATCGACAGCACGATGCCGATGGCCGAATTGAAGGCCGCGTACGCCCACATGGGTTCGCGCGGCGTCAAAGGAAAACTGGTGATGGTGAACTGAGCGCACCGCCTTTCTGCGCTTCTTGCGCCCCAATAAAAAAGCCCGCATGAGCGGGCTTTTTTATTGGGCATCTGCCCAGCGAAAACAGGGGCACTTACTTGATCTCGTAATCGGAAAGAGACTTGCCCGCAGCCAACGCCTCGGTCACCCAGCGCGGCTTGCGGCCACGGCCGCCAGACCAGGTTTCGCCGGTCGGGCTGCGGTATTTGGCAGCGGCCTTGGCCGGAGCGGCGCTTGCACCGCGCTTGGCGGAACCAGCAGCGCGGCCGGTCAGTTTCAGATCGGAGGCCGTCAAACCGTATTCGGCGATCTTCCGGCGCACCTCTTCGATCACGCCGGCGCGTTCCTGGTTGCGCAGGTCTTCGGCCTGCTTGCGCAATTGCGCAATCTGCTCGTCGTGCTTCTTGATCTGGGAATTGATATCGGCGAGGGTCGAAGCCATTCTTGGACTCCTGAAATTGAAAACGGGGCGATTTTAATTCAGTTTACATTTGACACAAGTGCCTTAACGAGTGAAAAAACGGCGCCGCATTGCATTAGTGCAACAACTCGCAACATAAAGCGATGGGCGCCGGTGAGCGGCCTATAGCTGGGCAAGAGAGAAAAAGAGGCTTCGGCGCGAAGGGACCGCAGAAGATGCGGGGACCGAAAAAGACAACGCCGGGAGAAACCCGGCGTTTTTGTTCCTTTGAATGTGCTATTGCGCAATAGCACAAAGGAGATATTTTGGGGTGGCTGATGGGACTCGAACCCACGACGACCAGAATCACAATCTGGGACTCTACCAGCTGAGCTACAGCCACCACAGAGCCTACGATTGTAGCGTTAAAAATCGCGGTTTTGACGGCGCAATGCACAAAGAGCCCGAAAGAGCAGCATTTCACCCCGCAATCGCCGATCCGCCCGGTGGCACGGCATCCGGAATCCTGATCGATCCATCGGATCTTTCGTGAGTACCGACCAGCAGTCCGCTGGCGACGGCATGTTCGCGCAAGCCGTCGACGACTTCGTCTCTTCCGGGCGTTTCGGAAAACTCGGGACGACTTGCCAACGCAAACAGCTGGAACGCATACCGATGCACTCCATGCCCAGGCGGCGGATCGGGCGGCAGCCAGGCCGCCTGCAAGGCCGAATTGCGTCCAACATGCAGCCCCGCTGCACCCTCGTTTCCCTGGCTTGGAATGGCTCCTTCTGCCAGCGCCCCACTCTGCGGCTCCAGGTCCACCACGATGGCATGCACCAGCGGATTCGGCGTGGGCGAATCGGCGTCCTCCACGATCAGCAGCAACGATGTCGTGCCCACAGGCAGACCGCTCCACTGAAGCGGAGGCGAGACACCTTCTCCATCGGCGGTGCAGCGCTGCGGCAGCGGCGCATGGTCGGCGAACGCCATGCTGGCGAGTTCGATCGATCCCAGTCCCTCGCGCATTCCGAGCGTATTGAAGACGATGTTGTCCAGACCGGCACGCACGCCCTGCAGGGCCTGCCCAATGACTTCGGGTAGTTTTTCCAGCATGCGAATGGTGTACCGCCGCGCCAGTGGCGAATCTGTAGGACGCCGCGCAGCACCTGCGTCACGAAGTCGGGCACAAGTTCTCGGGTGCAGCGCCCGCTGCGCGGCGGCATCGGCCGGCACGCACAGCGCTCCGCTATCATGAATGCGCCCCTTGCGCAGGGGCATGGCTTACGGCCAGTTCCACCACTTCACCACACCAAAGGAATATCTTCATGAGCATCGTCTGGACTATCCTGATCGGGTTCGTCGTGGGTCTTGTGGCGCGGGCAGTCAAGCCGGGCGACGACTCCGCTGGCTTCATCGTCACCACCATCATCGGCATCGCCGGCTCGCTGATCGTCACCTACGTCGGCCAGTCGCTGGGCTGGTACACCGCGGGCCAGGGGGCTGGCTTCATCGCCTCCGTGCTGGGCGCGATCGTGTTGCTCTTCATCTACGGAATGATCAAGCGCAAGAGCTGATCGATACGGGAAAGAAGGCCGTGCCGCCTCGTGCGCACGGCCGCCCAGCGATGCCCCGCAAAGCGCGCGCCAAGCATCATGTGTATGTGGTCGAGCTGGACGACCGCGTATGGAACAACGGCCGCTTCAGGCGCGCCAACCCCGACTACCAGCTCGGCAAACCCTTCGTCTACGTCGGCATGACCGGCCTGGACCCGGACATCCGTTTCGACAAGCACAAGGCCGGCATCCAGGCCAACAGCTTCGTGCAGGAGTTCGGCCTGCACCTGCTGCCCGCGCTCTACGAGCGCTACAACCCCATGACCTACGAGGACGCCCGGCTGATGGAAGTCGACCTCGGCATCGCGCTGCGCAAGGCCGGCTACGGCGTCTGGCAGGCCTGAGGCTCAGGCTGGCAATCAGGCGCCAGCTCTTCAGGAGTAGGTGACCCAGTCCTCATACGCCGGCCCATCCAGATGCGGCAGCGTGTTGTACGTGACGAGCATGTGCCGCTTCGGCGTGAAGGCGAACTCCGTCACCGAGGTATTGCGGATGCGCAGGTTGAGCTCGATCGTCGTCTCCGCACTCGTGCCCAGCACATGACCCACCGCCGTGCTGATCGGCCCACCGCTCGACACCACCAGCACCTTCGCGCCGTGGTGCCTGTCGCGCACGTGGTCGAGCGCCGTCGTCACACCCGCGAGAAAGTCGACATAGCTCGGCATGCCTACCGGCGAAGTCCTGCCCTGCATCCAGGCGCCCAGGCCTTCGCGCAGCAGACGGAAGTGATGGCGGTACATCTCGGGCGTATCGGGCTTCTGCAGCTTGCCTTCGTGGATGGTGGCGATGACCGCCTCGCTGTCGTATTCGTTGAGGCCGGGCCACGGCAGCACGTCGTCGCGCTCCAGGCCGAGCCCTTTGGCGATGCCTTCCCAGGTCTGGCGATGGCGCCTGAGCGTGCCCGTGATGACGGCATCGAATTTCATGCCGCGCTCGCGCCAGTATTCGCCGAGGCGAACAGCCTGCCGATGCCCGAGTTCGCTCAGGTTGTCATAGTCGGCAGCGCCGAAGCTGGCCTGCCCGTGGCGCACGAGGTAGAGGGTTCCCATGGGCGGAATTCTGGCAAGAAGCGAAGGTGTGGGTTGTCCCTCGTGCGACCTGTTCGCGCGGCAAAGAAAAAGGCCCGAGCCATTGGCCCGGGCCTTGTCTGCTCGTTCGCGGGGAGCGAAGCGCGTATCAGCGGCCCGCTGCAACCGGCAGCGTATCCGCCGGCTTCGGCACCAGGATCTCCGCCTTGAAGCGGTCCTTCAGCAGGTTGTAATAGGCAGCGTCTTCAGCGGCGGCCACGGACTGGCCGACCTGCGTCTGCTCCTGCTTCGCGAGCTCGGCCGGCGGCGGCGTGCGCGGAACCACCTTGGTCACGCGCACCACCGTGTAGCCCTGCGCGCCCAGATCCACGCCAACGAGCACGGGCAGCTTGGAGGCGTCGGCACGCAACGCGGCGTCGATGACCGGCAGCGGCTGCGATTGCGCATCGCGGCGCGACACCGTCACGGGCGCGCCGAAGGTCGCGCCATCGGCCTTCGCAGTCCACGCGGCGAGCTTCGCTTCGCCTTCGGCCTTGGCCAGCACGGCGGCGCGCTCGGAGACGAGCTGCGCGCGGATCTTGTCCTTCACGTCAGCCAGCGGCACCGGATGCGCCGCCGTGTACTTCGTCACGCGGCCCGACGCGAGCTGGCTCGGGCCGACTTCGATCGCCTCGGTGTTCTGCTTGCGCTCGAGCGAGTCGGCAGCGAACAGCGCGCTCAGGAAGTTGCGGTTCGCCAGCGGGCCGCTGGTGCCCGGCGCGGGCGTTCGCGCGACGTTGTCGGCCGTGCGGATCGTGAGCTTCAGCTTCTCGGCCGCCGGCTTGAGGCTGTCGGGCGTCTGGTAGACCGCGTCGGTGAAGGTCTCGGCGGCCTTCGCGAATTCCTGCGTGGCCTGCTGCGAGCGCATGTCGTTCTCGATGGTCGCGCGCACCTGCTCGAAGGGCGGGATCACTGCCGGCTTGATGTCGGTCAGGTGGATGATGTGATAGCCGAATTCCGTTTCGACCACGCCGCTGATCTCGCCCTTCTTGAGCGCGAACATCGCGTCTTCGAAAGGCTTGACCATCGCGCCCTTCGTCACGAAGTCGAGATCGCCGCCCTTCTCCGCCGAACCCGGGTCCTGCGAATTCTTGCGCGCCACTTCGGCGAAGGTGTTGGGAGCCTTCTTCACTTCGGCCAGCAGTTGCTCGGCCTTCGCCTTGGCCTTCTCGCGGTCGGCAGCGGATGCGCTGGCCGGCGCGGTGATCAGGATGTGGCTCGCACGGCGCTCTTCCTTCGTGCCGAAGCGCGAAGCGTTCTGCTCGTAGTAGGTCTTGAGGTCCGCCTCGTTCACGACGACGTTCTTCTTGGCCGCGTCGAGATCGAGCACCAGGTACTCGATGCTGGCCTGCTCGGGCGCCTGGAACTGCGCCGTGTGATCCTTGTAGTAGGTCTCGATGTCGGCATCGCTCACCGTCACCTTCGAGGCGAAGGCATCGGGCGCGAAGCGGGCGACCTGGATCTCGCGAATGTCGTAGAAGGCGTTGATGGTGGTCGCGGCCAGTGCGGGCGGCGTGAAGGCCGTGGCCGAGATGCCCAGCAACACCTGCTGCGTCGCCATGTCGGCGCGCACGGAGGCTTCGTATTGCTCGGGCGTGCGGCCGGTCACGCGCTGGAAGCTTTCGCGGTCGAACTTGCCGTCGGGCGTGCGGAAGGTGGCGAGGCCCGGGTCCTGCGCGAAGATGCGCGAGAGGCGCTCTTCGGACACCGTCATGTTGGCCTTGGCCGCCGCAGCAGCCAGCACGCGGTCGCGCACCATGCGCTCCAGCGTGGCATAGCGCATGGCGTCGGACTCGAGGAGCGTCGGGTCGACGTTGGGCGACTGCTGGCGGATGCGGTCCGTCTCGACGCGGTGCTGCTGATCCCACTCGGGCTTGGTAATGTCGTGCCCTTCGATGCGCGCGACCTTCTCGTCGCGACCGAAGCCCTGATAGCGCTCGACGCCGAACAACACGAACGACGGAATGATCAGCAAGAACAAGATGATCATCACGATCTTGTTGTACTTGCGGAAGGTATCAAACATGCTTGAACACTCTTTTTCGACAGCAGTCGGACGGCAATAAAAAAGGCGAACTTGTGGTTCGCCTTTGCATCGGGTGGTGGTGGGTGCTGAGGGGCTCGAACCCCCGACCTACGCCTTGTAAGGGCGCCGCTCTACCAACTGAGCTAAGCACCCCACCGGAAAACTCTCCGAGTCTAACGCCTCAGTTCAGCGCGTCTTTCAGCGCCTTGCCGGGACGGAATTTCGGGATCTTGGCGGCCTTGATTTTAATCGCGTCGCCGGTGCGGGGATTTCGGCCGGTACGAGCCGCGCGTTTGCCTACTGCGAAAGTGCCGAAACCGACGAGCGAAACGGAACCGCCCTTCTTGAGCGTGGTACGAATGGCGCCGATGGTGGATTCGAGCGCGCGGGTCGCTGCGGCTTTGGAAATGTCGGCGTTCTTTGCGATGTGCTCAATCAGTTCGGTCTTGTTCACAAGGGCCCCTTGTAGAAGAAAAAAGTTGGTCGGCTTTCGTCAGCTGCGACCTGGCCGCAAACGGTGCGACACAAGAACCTGGCAGGCCTGACGCCTCGGCAGCGCGCTGCCAGCGAGGATTACAACCACTGGTCTGCAGGGTGTCAATAAGACGCGAGGCCATGCAGAGCAGCGGAGCGCGCGATTTTAGGGGCGTTTCGTGAAGTCCTTTTTCAAAGGCTCTCAAAGCGCATCGGCAATGGCCTTGCCCAGATCGGCGGTGCTGGCAATGCCACCGATGTCGGGGGTGCGCGGTGCTCCGCTTTGGGGCGCGAGCACCTTCTCGATGGTCGACAGGATGGCGTCGTGCGCCTGCTTGTGGCCCAGGAATTCCAGCATCATCGCGCCGCACCAGATCTGCCCGATCGGGTTGGCGATGCCCTTGCCGGCGATGTCCGGCGCCGAGCCGTGCACCGGCTCGAACAGCGACGGCATGGTGCGGTCGGGGTTGAGGTTGGCGCTCGGCGCGATGCCGATGGTGCCGGTGCAGGCCGGCCCGAGGTCGGACAGGATGTCGCCGAACAGGTTGCTCGCCACCACCACGTCGAAGAAGTCGGGCCGCTGCACGAAATGCGCGGTGAGGATGTCGATGTGGAACTTGTCGAGCTTGATGCCGGGGTAGTTCCTGCCCATCTCGGCCACGCGCTCGTCCCAGTAGGGCATGGTGATCGAAATGCCGTTCGACTTGGTGGCGCTGGTCAGGTGCTTCTTGGGCCGCGACTGCGCGAGCTCGAACGCGAACTTCAGCACCCGATCGACGCCCACGCGCGACATCACCGTCTCCTGCACCACGATCTCGCGCGGCGTGCCCTGGTACATGCGCCCGCCGATGCTGGAGTATTCGCCCTCGGTGTTCTCGCGCACGATGTACATGTCGATCTCGCCGGGCTCGCGCGGCGTGCCGTCGCGGCGCACCACCGGCGCGATGATGCCGGGCATCAGGCGCGCCGGACGCAGGTTGATGTACTGGTCGAACTCGCGGCGGAACATCAGCAGCGAGCCCCAGAGCGACACGTGGTCCGGAATCTTCTCGGGCCAGCCCACCGCGCCGAAGAAGATGGCGTCGTGGCCGCCGATCTGGTCCTTCCAGTTGTCGGGCAGCATCTGGCCATGCTTCTCGTAGTAGTCCCAGCTCGAGAAGTCGAAGTGGTCGAACTTCAGGTCGATGCCGAATTTGCGCGCCGCAGCATCGAGCACGCGCAGCCCTTCGGGCATGGTTTCCTTGCCGATGCCGTCGCCGGCGATGACTGCGATTCTGTGGGTGCTCATGGAGTGTCTCCTGCGTGTGCGTGTTGCGAAGATGGAAGAAGAGGAAAGAAGGCCAGGGCCTCGGCGAGCAGTTCGTCCGGGGCCTCCTCGGGAACATAGTGGCCGCAAGGCAGGGCCCGGCCTGACACATCGGCGGCGCGCTCGCGCCACAGCGCCAGCACGTCGAAGGCCTTGCCGACCGCGCCGTGCTCGCCCCACAGCACGCGCAAGGGCTGCCTCAGCTGCAGCCCGGCGGCGATGTCGGCCCGGTCGTGCACGAGATCGATGGTGGCGGAGGCGCGATAGTCCTCGCAGATGGATTCGGCGGTGCCGGCAATGGCGGCGCAGCGCTCGTATTCGGCCAGCACTTGCGGCGCGAAGGGCGCGAGGCCGGCGTGCCGACCGCCCATCACGCTGCGCACGTAGCGCACCGGGTCGGATGCGATCAGCGCCTCGGGCAGTGGCGGCGGCTGGATCAGGAAGAACCAGTGCCAGTAGGCCTTGGCGAATGCTTCCGAGGTCTGCTCGTACATCGCGAGCGTGGGCGCGATGTCGAGCAGCAGCATGCGCTCGACCGCCTCGGGATGGTCCATCGCAAGCCGGTGCGCAACACGCGCACCGCGGTCGTGTGCCAGGATGCCGAAGCGCTCGAAGCCGTGGTGCCGCATGGCCGCGAGCGCGTCGAGCGCCATCTCGCGCTTGCTGTAGACCGCATGCTCGGCATCCGCCGCCGGCCGGCCCGAATCGCCATAGCCGCGCAGGTCGACCGCCACCACCGTGAACCGCTCGGCCAGCGCCGGCGCCACGCGGTGCCAGATCGCATGCGTCTGCGGATGGCCGTGGAGCAGCAGCAAGGGAGCCCCCTGCCCGCCGGTGCGTCCGTGAATGCGCACGCCGTTGCGCTCGATATCGAAAGTGGGGAAGGAAAGAAAGGAAGTGGCCGTCACGACGACGATTGTGCGTTGCGCCCCTCCAGCCATCAAGCAACAATCGGCCAATTCATACTTTCCGATCTGGCATGAATCAACCTTCGATGGAACGAAGCGACCTGGCGCTTGTGCTCGCGATCCGCGACCAGGGCAGCCTCGCGGGCGCGGCTGCCACGCTCGACGTGGTGCCATCCGTCGTCACCAAGCGGCTGGGCGCGCTGGAGGCTCGCCTGGGCCAGCGCCTGTTCGAGCGCACCACGCGGCGCCTCAGCGCCACGGCCGAGGGCGAGGCCATCTGCCTGCATGCGCGGGCGCTGCTCGAAGGGTTCGCCGCGCTGGAGAGCGAGCTTGGCGAACGGCAGAACGAGCTGACCGGCACGCTCCGGCTGGCTGCCACCTTCGGCTTCGGCAGGCTCTGGCTGGGCCCGGCGCTGGCCGCCTTCCAGGCGCGGCATCCGGCGCTGCAGATAGAGCTGGTGCTCACCGAGCAACTGCCCGATCTCGGCGCCGAGGGCTACGACGGCGCGGTGTGGCTCTGGGCCGTGCAGCAGCGCCACGCTGCCGACTGGGTCTCGCGGCGCATCGCGCGCAACCAGCGCGTGCTGGCCGCCTCGCCCGACTACCTGAAGCGCCGCGGCACGCCCGCCACCATCGAGGCGCTGTCCTCGCACGACTGCCTGGTCGCCCGCGAGAACGGCGACGCCGGCGGCCAGCGCCAGCACGCGGTCTGGAGCCTGCGCCACGCGCGCGACGGCAGCACTGCGCGCGTGCGCGTGCAGGGGCCGCTGGCCAGCAATTCGGGCGAGATGGTGCGCGACTGGTGCATGGCCGGGCACGGCATCATGTTGCGCAGCCTATGGGACATCGCACCGCAGCTCGCGAGCGGCGAGCTCGTGCGCCTGCTGCCGCAGTACGCGATGGCGGAGGCCGACATCCACTGGATCGCGCCCTGGCGGCCGAAGACACCGCGCCGCGTGCGCCTGCTGGTCGATCACCTCGTCGAGCAGTTCCGCAGCGAGCCCTGGAAGCCGGGCAAGGCCGAATCACGCTAGATATAAGAAAGGAAGGCAGTTCAGCGGCTGCCGCTTCGCACCACGAGGCTCACCCCCACGGCGGTAAGCCCGATGCCCAGCACCGTCACCAGCGTGATCGGCTCGGAGAACAGCAGCCACGCCATCACTGCCGTACAGGGCGGCACCAGATAGAGCAGGCTGGTGACGGCGGTGGCCGTTCCGCGCTGGATCAGCATGTAGAGCAGCGAGCTGCCGCCCAGCGACAGCGCCAGCACCGACCAGGCCATCGCGCCGCCGGAATGCAGATTCCACTGGATGCTGTCCGTCTCCAGCGCCGCGAACGGCAGGGTGACGAGCACGGCAGCCGCCATCTGCACGGCGCTCGCGCTGCGCACGTCGCAGGGCGCGACGAAGCGCTTCTGGTATAGCGTGCCCGCGGTGATCGATAGCAGCGCCATCAGCGCGAGCGACATCGTCTCCACGCTGACCTCGCCGCCCTGCCCCAGCTTGCGCAGCACAACCAGTACCAGGCCGGCGAAGCCCAATCCCAGCCCGACCCACTGGCGCCCCGTGATTCGCCCGCCGGTGAAGGAGAGCCACACGGCCGTCAGCACCGGCTGGATGCCGACCAGCAGCGCCACCAGCCCCGCGCCCATGCCTTCGCGCACTGCGGCCCAGACGCCGCCGAGGTAGCCCGCCTGCATCAGGATGCCGGTGACGGCCAGGTGCGCCCACTGGGCCCGCTGCTTCGGCCATTCGACCCGCGCCAGCGCGACCC
This sequence comes from Variovorax sp. V15, assembly GCF_041154425.1. NCBI lineage: Bacteria > Pseudomonadati > Pseudomonadota > Betaproteobacteria > Burkholderiales > Comamonadaceae > Variovorax > Variovorax sp. V15. The sequence continues at coordinate 2,185,005 of NZ_AP028659.1, read as the reverse complement.
ACGCGGCGAAGCAGGCCAGCGACAGCGCGAAGCGCACGGCGAGGAACTTGAGGGGTGGCGCATACGGCATGCCGTAGCGCGCGACGATGAAACCCGTGCTCCAGATCAGCACGAAGACCGCGGGCATCGCCCGCAGCCAGCCCGCGCCGCGGGCCGGGGTTGCCGGTGTCATTTGATTATTTGGTTCGGGCCCGGATTTCCGGAATGGCCTTCTGCAGGTAATACACCATCGACCAGATGGTGAGCACGGCCGAGATCCAGATCAGCCACTGGCCCCAGACGCCGGTGTCGATCACCTTGAACAGGCGCCCGTCATAGAGCAGGAACGGAATGGCGATCATCTGCACGGTCGTCTTGACCTTGCCGATCATGTGCACCGCCACGCTCTTGCTGGCGCCGATCTGCGCCATCCATTCGCGCAGCGCCGAGATGGCGATCTCGCGGCCGATGATGATGAGCGCCACGAACACGTCGGCCCGGTTCAGGTGCACCAGCACCAGGAGCGACGCGCACACCAGGAACTTGTCGGCCACCGGATCGAGAAAGGCCCCGAAGGCCGAGGTCTGGTTGAGCCGGCGGGCCAGGAAGCCGTCGAGCCAGTCGGTGGCGGCGAAGACGATGAACATGACCGTGGCGATCAGGTTGCGCATCGGCTCGGCCATCGGCAGGTAGAACACACCGACGATCAAAGGGATCGCGACGATGCGCGTCCAGGTCATGATGGTCGGCAGGGTCCAGAACATCGCTTGATTGTGTCATGGCCGCGCCACCCCCTCGCGGGGGTCAGGCGCTCAATGCAACGCCTTGTAGATTTCTTCCGCCAGGTCGGAGGCGATGCCCTCGACCGAGGCGATGTCCTCGATACTCGCCGCCGCCACGCCCCGGATGCCGCCGAAGCGCTGCAGCAGGCGCGCGCGCCGCTTCGGCCCTATGCCCGGGATGTCTTCGAGCTGGCTGCCGCCCACGCGCACCTTCGCGCGCTTGGCCCGCATGCCGGTGATGGCGAAGCGGTGCGCCTCGTCGCGGATCTGGGCCACCAGCATCAGCGCGGCCGAGTCCTTGCCGAGGTAGACCTTCTCGCGGCCGTCGGCGAACACCAGCTCTTCAAGGCCTACCTTGCGGCCCTCGCCCTTCTCGACCCCCACGATCAGCGACAGCGGCAGCCCCAGCTCGCCGAACACCTCGCGCGCCATCGACACCTGCCCCTTGCCGCCGTCCACCAGCACCAGGTCGGGCATGCGGGCGGTGCGCGGCTTGGGCGGCGCCTCGCTGCCGTCGCTTTCGGCATCGCCCGGAGGCAGGGCGTCGGTCTCGGCGGCCATGGCCTCGGCCAGCTTGCCATAGCGGCGGTGCAGCACCTGGCGCATGGCGGCGTAGTCGTCGCCGGGCGTGATGCCCTCGATGTTGTAGCGGCGGTACTCCTTGTTCTGCATGGCGTGGTGCTCGAACACCACGCAGGAGGCCTGCGTCGCCTCGCCCGCGGTGTGCGAGATGTCGAAGCATTCGACGCGGAAGTTGTCGAGGTCGTCCGAAGCCAGCTCCAGCGCGTCGGCCAGCGCGCGCGTGCGCGCCTGCTGCGAGCCCTCTTCGGCCAGCAGCCGGGCCAGCTGAAGCTTGGCGTTGGTCTCGGCCATTTCCAGCCAGTGGCGGCGCTGCTCGCGCGGCTGGAACACCGCCGTCACGCGCGAGCCGGCCTGCTGCGAGATGGCCTCGATCAGCTCCCGGCTCACCTGCTCGCTCAGCACCAGCGTGGCAGGCACGGGCACGTCGATGTAGTGCTGGGCGATGAAGGCCTCCAGCACCTGCACTTCGACCGGATCCGCGACGGCGGGCGGCGCGCCCTCTTCGCCGTCGAGCTCGCCGTGATGGATCTGCGCCGCGTCTTCCACGTGCACCGGGAAGTACGGCCGGTCGCCCAGATGCCGCCCGCCGCGCACCATCGCGAGGTTCACGCAGGCCTTTCCGCCCTGCACCTTCACCGCGAGGATGTCGACGTCCTTGTCGGATGCGATCTCGATGGACTGCTGGTGCAGCACGCGCGAGATGGCCGACATCTGGTTGCGCAGATCGGCCGCCTGCTCGAATTCGAGCTTCTCGGCATGCGCCGTCATGCGCTGCTCGAGCTTGGAGAGCACGAGCTGCGTGTCACCCATCAGGAAGGCTTCGGCGCTGGCCACGTCCTGCGCATAGGCCTCGGGGCCGATGTGGCCCACGCAGGGCCCGCTGCAGCGCTTGATCTGGTACAGCAGGCAGGGCCGCGTCCGGTTGGCGTACACCGTGTCCTCGCAGGTGCGCAGGCGGAACACCTTCTGCAGCAGCTGGATGGATTCCTTCACCGCCCATGCGCTCGGATACGGCCCGAAATAGCGGTGCTTCTTGTCGACCGCGCCGCGGTAGTAGGCCAGCCGCGGAAACTGGTGCGAGGCGATTTTCAGGTAGGGGTAGCTCTTGTCGTCGCGAAACAGGATGTTGTAGCGCGGCTTGAGCGTCTTGATGAGATTGTTCTCGAGCAGCAGCGCCTCGGCCTCGGAGCGCACCACCGTGGTTTCCATGCGCACGATCTTCGAGATCATGTGCCCGATGCGCGTGCCGCCGTGGTTCTTCTGGAAGTAGTTGGCGACCCGCTTCTTCAGGTTGCGCGCCTTGCCCACGTAGAGCACCGCCCCGGCCGCGTCGAAATAGCGGTACACGCCGGGCAGTTGCGGCAGGGCCGCGACTTCGCTGAGCAGTTGTTCGGAATGCACGTCTGACATGGCGGCTATTGTGGCGCGCGCCATGCGGCCCCGGCGGCCGCCTGCGCGCAAACCCCGACACCGACTGGAACGGAATGTGCTGAAGATAGGGCGCGGGCGCGAGGAGCGCCCGTGGTTTTCACACATACCTACTCGGGAAATCTCATGACTCAAAACAACAACAGACGCGCCGTCTGGTGCGCGCTCACGCCCGTCGCTCTCTCGCTGAGCCTGGCGGCCTGCGGGGGCGGCTCCAACAACAACGATGCGCAGAACACGGCGGCCGCCCTCGCGGTCATCGCCGCGATCAACGCAGCGAACCAGCCGGCTCCGGCCGCACCTGATAACGGCTGCCTCATCCCAAGCGGCAGCTCGTCCGTGGTGGTCGGCTCCGGCGACGCCGGCGACCCCGCAGCCCCCGAGCCTGCATCGGGCTACGTTCCCGGCCACAAGCTGGTCTACGCCAAGAACTACATGGTGGTCGCGAACCATCCGCTGGCCACCCGCGCAGGCTGCGACGTGCTGAAGGCCGGCGGCAGCGCCGTCGACGCGGCGGTAGCCGTCCAGGCGGTACTGGGCCTGGTCGAACCGCAGTCCAGCGGCCTGGGCGGCGGCGCCTTCATGCTGCACTATGACGCGGCGACGAAGAAGGTACAGGCCTACGATGGCCGCGAGACCGCACCGGCTGCCGCCAACGAGAACTACCTGCGCTACATCGACCCGACCGGCGCCGACACAACCCCGCCCAAGCCCGGCGGCGCGCGTGCCAGCGGGCGCTCCATCGGCACGCCGGGCGCGGTGCGCATGCTCGACATCGCCTACCAGGACCACGGCAAGCTGCCGTGGAAAGACCTCTTCAGCTACGGCATCACGCTGGCATCGGACGGTTTCCAGATCGGTGGACGCATGGCCGCTGCCATCTCGTCGTCGGCCACCAGCCTCAAGCGCGACGCCGAGGCCACGGCCTACTTCTTCAACGCCGACGGGTCACCGAAGACGCTGGGCACGAAGCTGCAGAACCCGGCCTATGCGAAGACGCTGAACGCCATCGCCACGCAAGGTGCCAACGCCTTTTATACGGGCAGCATCGCGCAAGGCATGGTCGACAAGATCGGCATCACGACCGCCGCGAACGACGGCTCGGCCATCACGCCCGGCATGACCACCATGGCCGACCTGGCCAACTACAAGGCCAAGCGTCGCGACCCGGTCTGCGGCACCTATCGCGATTACTACGTGTGCAGCATGTCGCCGCCGTCGTCGGGCGGCATCGCGGTGGTGGCTAGCCTGGGCATCCTCGAGACTTTCAACATGAGCCTGTACAAGCCGACGGCCATCGACATCGAAGGCGGCAAGCCGACCGTGATGGGCGTGCATCTGGTGAGCGAGGCCGAGCGCCTGGCCTATGCCGACCGCGACAAGTACGTGGCCGACACCGACTTCGTGCCGCTGCCGGGTAACTCGGTCGACACCATGATCAACAAGCCCTACCTGCAGAGCCGCGCCAGCCTCATCAGCCTGTCTAAGAGCATGGGCCTCGCGCAGGCTGGCAACCTGGGTTCGGTTCCGCTGGGCATCGACAAGACCGAGGAGCACGGCACCACGCACTTCACCATCGTGGACAAGAATGGCAACGTGGTCGTGATGACTACCACGGTGGAAAGCACGCTGGGCTCGTTCCACATGACGCAGGGCTTCATGCTGAACAACCAGCTCACCGACTTCTCGGCCAACCCCGACGACACCAGCGTGACTCCGAGCGTCAAGGTCGCCAACCGCGTCGCCCCCGGCAAGCGTCCGCGCAGCACGATGGCTCCCACGCTTGTGTTCAGGAAGAACGCCGACGGCAGCATGGGCGAGTTCGTCATGGGCACCGGCTCGCCAGGCGGCGGCACGATCATCCAGTACGTCGTGAAGACACTGGTGGGCGCGCTCGACTGGGGCCTCGATGCACAACAGGCCACGTCGCTGGTCGACTTCGGCGCCACCAACTCTCCCGCCAGCGCCGGTGCCACCTACAGCGCCACCAACGTGGGCGGCGAGCATCCCAACGTGAACACCGGCAACAACGGCAACGACGACCCGCTGATCGTGGGACTGCGTGCCCTGGGTCACACGGTGAACTTCGGCGCCCAGTCCAGCGGTGTCAGCACCGTCATCCGCACGAACGTCGGCGGCAAGACCGTGCTGACCGGCGGCGCCGACCCGCGGCGCGAAGGCATCGTGCTGGGCGACACCTTCACGCCCTGAACGGGCCGCGTACTACGCCCTACTTCGCGAGTTCGCTCACCAGCCGGTACAGGAACTCGCGCCCGTCGTACAGGCGCTGGATCTCGATGCGCTCGTCCAGCCCGTGGGAGCGCGCGTCGGAGGGCTCGACGAACAGGCCGCTCACGCCGTACATCGGGATGCCGGCGTTGCGCATGAAGCGGCTGTCGGTGGCGCCGGTGCTCATGGCGGGGATGACGGGCACGCCGGGCCACATCTGCTGGGTGATCGACTCCACCGTCTTCACCAGGTCGCCGTTCAGCGGCGAGGCCGGGCTGCGCAGCGGCTTGCCCATGTTGCGCACTACGATCTTGTCGTTGCCCACGACCTGGGTCAGCTGGCGCTCGACTTCGTCCGGGTCGTCGTGCGGCAGGATGCGGCAGTTGACCGTGGCCTTGGCCGACTGCGGCAGCGCGTTCTCGGCGTGGCCGGCCTGCACCATCGTCGCCACGCAGGTGGTGCGGAACTGGGCGTTGTAGGCCGGGTTGGCCGACATGCGCTCGATCACCGACGCATCGGGGTTGCCGCTGCCCACTGCGCGCATGTCGTCGGCGAGCTGACCGGTGGCGAAGGGTGCACTGCGCGCGAAGTAGGTTTTGGTGACGTCGGCGAGCTTCACCGGAAAGCTGTAGTTGCCGAGCCGCTCCAGCGCGGCCGACAGCGCGTAGATGGGGTTGGTCTTCGTTGGTATCGAGCTGTGGCCACCCACGTCGCGCGCCTCCAGCATGTAGGTGGTGTACATCTTCTCGGCCACCTGCATGCGGTGCAGGTTGGGCTTGCCGCCGCGCAGCTCGCCGCCGCCGCCTTCGTTGATGCCGAACTCGGCCTGCAGCAGCTCGGGCTTGTTGTTGATGAGCCAGAAGGCGCCGTTGCTCAGCGCGTCGCCGCGTTCCTCGTCGGCGGTCAGCGCGAGGATGACGTCGCGCTTCGGCCTGAAGCCTTCCTGCTTGAGCTGCCCCACTACGGAGACCAGCGCCGCGGCCATGGCCTTGTCGTCGATGGCGCCGCGCGCGGTGAAGTAGCCGCCGGTTTCCTGCAGCTTGAAGGGATCGGTCTTCCAGTCTTCGCGACGCGCCTCGACCACGTCGATGTGGGCCAGCAGCAGCAGCGGCTTCTTGCTGCCGTCGCCCTTGAAGCGCAGCACGAGGTTGCCCTTCTTGGGGAAGGGCTCGAAGATCTGGATGTCGCCGGGGGCGAAGCCCGCTTCGATCAGGCGCTTCTCCATGGCCCGCGCCGCCGCGGTGTTGTCGCCCACCGAGTGGGTGGTGTTGATCTCGATCAGCTCCTTGTAGATGTCGTGGAAGCGCTGCTGCTGCGGCGTGAGCGACTGCGGCGTCTGCGGCTGCGCCGAAGCGGCTGTCAAGCCGCAGATACCGCAAAGGGCCAGCGAGACGGCGAGCACGGACTTGGCGGCACGGAAGGTCTGCATCCTCATGGGTTCTCTCTCTCCGGTGGTTGTCGTCCGGCCAGCATAGCAAGCGCGGCGTGGGAACACGGGCACACTCGCGACCATGCAATCCAGCCAATCGAAGCAGTGGGACATCTTCTGCAGGGTCATCGACAACCACGGCGACCTGGGCGTCTGCTGGCGGCTTGCCCGCCAGCTGGCCGCCCTGGGCGAGCGCGTGCGGCTGTGGATCGACGATGCGGCGGCGCTGGGCTGGATGGCGCCCGAAGCGCGCACCGGCCGCGATGGGGTGGAGGTGATCGACTGGCTGGACGCGGCCTCGCTTCGGGCAGCCGTCGCAGGACCGGCGCCCGACGTGCTGATCGAGGCCTTCGGCTGCGACCCGGCACCGCAGCTGATCGCCCGTTTTGCCGAAGGGCCGGGCCTGGCGTGGATCAATCTCGAATACCTCTCGGCCGAGCCTTACGTCGAGCGGCTGCACGGCTTGCCGTCGCCGGTGTTCAAGGGGCCGGGCTCGGGCCTGACCAAGCGCTTCTTCTACCCGGGGTTCACGCCCGCCACCGGAGGACTGCTGAGGGAGCCCGATCTGATGGAGCGCAGAGCCGCCTTCGACCGCGCGCAGTGGCTGGCGGCCCGGCAGATCCCGTGGCACGAGGGCGAGCGCCTGGTCTCTCTCTTCTGTTACGAGCCCCCCGCGCTGGCAGACCTGCTGGAGCAGTTCGCCTTGAGCGGCCAACCCACTCGCCTGCTGGTGACGGCCGGCCGCGCCGCGCAGGCGGTCCAGGCCCTGCAGGGAAGCGCGCCGCTGCTCCATGGCCGCGGCGCGCTATCAATTTCATACCTGCCCTATCTCACCCAGCCCGACTTCGACCACCTGCTGTGGGCCTGCGACCTGAACTTCGTGCGTGGCGAGGATTCGCTGGTGCGCGCGCTCTGGGCCGGAGCGCCGCTGATCTGGCAGATCTATCCGCAGGACGACGACGCCCACCATGAAAAGCTGAACGCCTGGCTCGACTGGCTCGGCGCCCCGCCCTCGCTGAGGCTTTTCCACCACGCGTGGAACGGCTTTGGCGACACAGCCCTCCCCGAGCCGGAAATGCACGGCCCGTGGCTGGAAACAGCCCGGGACGCCCGCGCGCGGCTGCTCGCGCAGGACGACCTGATTACCCAATTGCGGAAATTCGTCACCCAAAAAAGCTAAAATAGCGGGCTTTGCGGATTTCGGCCCGGGTTTCATCGATCCGGAATGTCTTCCGCTAAACCTGCCGCGGGACATGTACCGCGGGGCCAGCCGAACGGCAAACCAAAGCCCCGCGCACCGAGCGGCCAACATCCAGAGACCCTGTTATGAAAATCGCTCAAGAAATCCGCGCCGGCAACGTCATCATGCACGGCAAGGACCCGATGGTCGTCCTCAAGACCGAATACAGCCGCGGCGGCCGCAACTCCGCCACCGTGCGCATGAAGATGAAGAGCCTGATCGCCAACTTCAACACCGAAGTGGTCTTCAAGGCCGACGACAAGATCGACCAGATCGTGCTCGACAAGAAGGAGTGCACCTACTCGTACTTCGCAGACCCCATGTACGTCTGCATGGACACCGAATACAACCAGTACGAAGTCGAAGCCGAGAACATGGGCGACGCCCTGAACTACCTCGAAGACGGCATGGCCGTCGAAGTGGTGTTCTACGAAGGCAAGGCGATCTCGGTGGAACTGCCGACCAGCGTCGAGCGCGAAATCACCTGGACCGAGCCGGCCGTCAAGGGCGACACCTCGGGCAAGGTCATGAAGCCCGCCAAGATCGCCACCGGCTTCGAAGTGCCGGTTCCGCTCTTCGTCTCGCAAGGCGACCGCATCGAAATCGACACGCGCACCGGCGAATACCGCAAGCGCGTCTGAGTCCCGGCTTCGCCGGCTGACCACCACCCCGAAAAAGGCTCCGCAAGGAGCCTTTTTCGTTTCCGGGCATGATGGTTGCGACGCTGCACAATCACCCGGACAACCTGTCCGCTTTCTCCATGAACAACACGCACAACCTTCACGACAAGCGCCTGGCCGATGCCTGGGCCACGCTCCAGGCCCATGCGGACCAGGGCCTTCCGCTCGACCCCGATCCTTCGCGCATCGCCTTCGCCGACCCCGAATTCCTGCTGCGCCGCGAGACGCGCGGCATCCGCATGCAGCTCGAGCTGATGAAGCCCGACATCGAGCAGCGCGCCCATGGCATCGAGAACACCGTGGTGGTGTTCGGCAGTGCGCGCTTCCGCAGCGAGGAAGACGCAGCGGCCATGATCGCGCAGGCCGAACTCAGCGGCGACACGGCCGCGTCCGAGCGCTGGCGCCGGCTGGCGCGCAACTCGCACTACTACGAGAAAGCGCGCGCCTTCGGCAAGCTGGTGGCCCAGTACAGCAACGACAGGGAGCCGCAGGACAAGCTCTTCATCTGCACCGGCGGCGGCCCCGGCATCATGCAGGCGGCCAACCGCGGTGCGCACGAAGGCGGCGGGCTTTCGGTGGGCCTGGCCATCGCGCTGCCGATGGAAGAGGAAGCCAACCCGTACGTCACGCCGGCGCTGAGCTTCAAGTTCCACTACTTCGCCATCCGCAAGATGCACTTCATGATGCGTGCGAAGGCGCTGGTGGCGTTCCCGGGCGGCTTCGGCACGCTCGACGAGCTGTTCGAGGTGATCACGCTGGTACAGACCAAGAAGTCGAAGCCGGTGCCGATCGTGCTCTTCGGCTCCGACTACTGGAAACGGCTGATCGACTTCGACTTCCTCGTCGACGAGGGCGTGATCTCGCCGGGCGACGTGAAGCTCTTCGAATACGTCGATGCGCCCGAGGATGCCTGGAGCGCGATCAAGCGTTTCTACAAGCTCTGAACGGCCTGAAGCCGCCGCTTCATCGCCTCGGTCGGTGCATCAATCGGCGCTGTCGTCCTCATCCTCCGCCGGATGCAGCGCCTGCTCGAAGAACCTCGTGAGCGCCCGCGCGCGGCGCTTGCGCTCCGAAGCGCCGGTCTGCCCGGTCGCCACGGCATCGTCGGCCACGCCGTGCAGCGCATTGAAGAGGATCACGGCCGTGAGCGTCGCATCCTCCACGTCCCAGAAGCCGGCGCCATCGCCCTGCTTCAGCAAGCCCGCCAACTGCGCGATGACGGCGTTGTCGTTGCGCATGCGGCGGTCTTCGGGGCGGTATTCGTGGAAGACGACGTCGTGCAGCGCGACGTTGTCGAGGTAGATCTCGAGCCCCGTCTCCACCCAGGCCTTCAGCCGGGCGTGATAGTTGCCCGGCCGTTGGCGGTCCATGGCCTCCTGCAGCCGCTCGCAGAAGATGTCGACGAAGCGCTGCTGCAAGGCGCCGAGCAGCGCCTCCTTCGACGGAAAGTACAGATAGAAGGTGCCCTTGGCCACCTGCGCGCCAGCGGCGATGTCGTCGATGCTCGTGGCGGCGATGCCCTTGTCGATGAAGAGGCGCTGGGCCGCCTCCATCAGCGCGGCGGCGCGCGTCTCGGGGGCCTTGGTGCGCCGGCGCTGAGAGAGCTCGCCATCGGTGCCGGGGGAATTCGTGGCGGTGTCGCCGCTCGGGGTCATCTATCGTCGCCTTCGGGTCGTTGATGAAGGCCTGGATACTGACTTCGGGTCAGTAGATTGTCAAAGGGACGGGAAGTACTCGTGTCCGGGACGTGGATTACGAGCCACGCGCCCGCCGGATCAAACCTTCAGGCCCCAGGTCGCTCTCGCTCCGATCGCCACCACACCTCCCACCACCCAGAACACGCCGGCAATGCCGATCAGCGCGCCGAGCGAGCCGAACAGCATCGGCATCGCCACGCTCGACGCGTTGATGGTCATCAGCCGCAGCCCCAGTGCCTCGCCGTGCCGTGTGTGCGGCGTGATCTGGTGGAGCATGCTCATCACCATCGGCTGCACCGCGCCCAGGGCGAAGCCGAGCACCACAGAGCAGATGCCCATGGTCCAGGCCGAATCCAGCAGCGGATACACCGCGAACACCAGCGCCGTGACCGCTGTCGAGGCCAGGATCACGTTGCGTTCCGAGGCGCGCGAGGCAATCACCGGCAGCACCACGCGGATCACCGCCGCCGCGATGGCGAAGGCGCCGAGGATCGAGCCGATCACCGAAGCGCTGATGCCCCGGTCGTGCCCCAGGATCGGCAGCACGAAGGCGTGCACGTCCCAGCTCGACGACTGCAGCCAGTTCACGAACAGCAGGCGGCGGAACATCGGCTCGCGCAGCAGGTCCCAGGCGCGCGTCGGCTTGGCGCCGGCGGGCGGCGGAGCTGGCGGCGGTTCGTCCGCGCCGCGCGCAAGCATCCAGCAGAGAACGGGCAGCGCCGCCATCACCGCGAAGGAGATTCGGAATGCGAGCATGTCCGCCGGCGCGCGGCCCGCGTGGTCGATCAGCATGCCCGCCAGGAACGGCCCGACGAAGTTGGCGACGGCCGGCGCGATGGCCAGCCAGCTGAACACGCGCTTGAGCTGCGTCGCGTTGGTGGCCGAGCGCCCCACGTGCCGCTGCAGCGCGATCACCGTCGCGCCTGTGGCGCCGCCGGTGAGCAGCGCCGCAAGGCACATCACCGGGAACACCGGAAAGATCACCACCAGCCCCGCGCCGACGACCGCGGCGACGACGGACAGCCACAGCGGCCGCTTGAAGCCGTACCGGTCGGCAAAGCGCCCCGCCGGCAGGGCGAGAAAAACCTGGGTCAGCGCAAAGAGGGAGATCAGCACGCCGACCGCCGCCGCGCTGTAGCCCTGTTGGAGCGCCAGCAGCGGCGTGGCGAGCCGCATGCCGGCCATGGTCGCGTGCAGGCACACCTGGGCGCCGATCACACGCAGCAGTTCGGAACCTTTCACGGGGAGTTCTCGCCCTCTTCTTTCTCGTTGTTGTCGGCTTCGGTGCCGGGGGTGGTGGGCGGCAACAGCGCCTGGGCCTGTGCCTCGGGCAGCGCCTCCACCTTGCGCAGCGCCAGGCGCATCTGCCGGGCGCGCGTGTCGGCCTTGTCGATGGTGTCGGAGGCCTTGGCCACCTGCTCCTTGATGCGGGCGACCCACTCGCCGTAGCGCTCGAACTCGGTCTTGACCGCGCCCAGCACCTTCCAGACCTCGGAGGCCTGCCGCTCCAGCGCGAGCGTGCGAAAACCCATGTGCAGGCTGTTGAGCATCGCGAGCAAGGTGGTGGGGCCGGCCAGCGTCACGCGGTGCTGGCGCTGCAGCGCGTCCATCAGGCCGGGCCGGCGCAGCACCTCGGCGTAGAGGCTTTCCACGGGCAGGAACAGGATCGCGAAATCGGTGGTGTGCGGTGCCGCAAGGTAGTTGTCGGCGATGGACTTCGCTTCGGTGCGGATGCGCGCCTCCAATGCCTTCGCCGCGAGTTCGACGCCCGCCGCATCGGCGCGCTCGTGCGCGTCGATGAGCCGCTCGTAGTCGTCGCGCGGAAACTTGGCATCGATGGGCAGCCACACCGGCGCGCCATCGTCGCCGCGGCCGGGAAAGCGGATGGCGAAGTCCACGCGCTGCCCGCTGCGCGGCTTGGTCTCGACTTGCCTGGCGTACTGCTCGGGCGTGAGCACCTGCTCGAGAAGCGCCTCCAGCTGCACTTCGCCGAACATGCCGCGCGTCTTCACGTTGGTCAGCACGCGCTGCAGGCTGCCGACGCCCACGGCCAGCGTCTGCATCTCGCCCAGGCCCTTGTGCACCTGCTCGAGCCGGTCGGCCACCTGCCTGAAGCTTTCGCCAAGGCGCGCTTCGAGCGTGGTCTGCAGCTTCTCGTCGACGGTCTTGCGCATCTCGTCGAGCTTGGCGGCGTTGGTCTGCTGCAGCTGCGCGAGCTGCGCCTCCATGGTCGCGCGCACTTCCGACAGGCGCCGCGCGTTCGATTCGCTCAGCCCCTGCAGCTGGTTGTTGAGCGTGTCCGCCAGCGTCTTCTGCAGCGACGCGAGCTGCAGCGCGAAGGCGTCGAGCTGCGCATTCTGCGTGCGCGTGGCCTCAGCGCCCTGCTGCACCAGTGCCCGCTGGAAGGTGGCGAAGGCCTGCGCGGTTTCCTGCCGGGCACCGCGCGAGCTCTCGCCGATGTCGTTGCGCAGCTCACGCTCGGTGCGCTCGTTGGCCGCGCCCAGCGTGGCCAGCATGCGCGACACCTCGCTGAGGTCGGGCGGAGGCTGCCGGCGGGCCAGCAGCCAGATCACCAGCACGAGCTGGATGGCCGCGAGCACGGCCAGTCCGACGAGGATCAGCGAGGAGTCCAAGGTCCGGTTGCGCTCCTGCTGCTTACTTGCTTGCCGCCGGAACCGGCGTCACGGGCGTCAGCGGTCCCTTGCCGCCGAAGTACGCGATCAGGTTGTCGGCGGCGAGATCGGCCATGGCGCGGCGCGTGGGCACGGTGGCGCTGGCGATGTGCGGCGTCAGCACCACGTTGGGCACGGTCAGCAGGTCGGGATGGACCTTGGGCTCGCCCTCGAACACGTCGAGGCCGGCGGCGGCGATGCGCTTCTCGCGCAGCGCCACGGCCAGCGCGGCGTCGTCGACGATGCCGCCGCGCGCGATGTTGACCAGCGTGGCGGTCGGCTTCATCAGCGCGATCTCGGCCGCGCCGATGGTGTGGTGCGACGCCGCCGAATACGGCACCACCAGCACCACGTGGTCGGCCGTCTTCAGCAGCTCTTCCTTGCTCACGTAGCTGGCCTTGCATTCGGCCTCCAGCGCCGCGTCGAGCCTGGAGCGGTTGTGATAGACCACCTTCATGCCGAAGCCGTGCGCGCCGCGCTTCGCGATGCCCTGGCCGATGCGGCCCATGCCGATGATGCCGAGCGTGGAGCCGTGGATGTCGGAGCCGGCGAACATGTCGTAGCTCCACTTCTGCCACTTGCCCGCGCGCAGGAAGTGTTCGCTCTCGGAGATGCGGCGCGCTGTGGCCATCAGCAGCGCGAAGCCGAAGTCGGCCGTGGTCTCGGTCAGCACGTCGGGCGCGTTGGTGCCGAGCACGCCGTGCGCAGCCATCGCGTCGACGTCGAAGTTGTTGTAGCCCACGGCCATGTTGGCGCAGATCTTAAGGTCGGGGCAGGCGTCGAGCACCGCGGCGTCGATTCGCTCGCTGCCGGTGGTGAAGGCGCCCTGCTTGCCCTGCAGCTTCGCGATCAGCTGTTCCTTGCTCCAGCTCTCGTCGGTCTGGTTCGACTCGACCTCGAAATGCTGCAACAGGCGCTCGATGGTCTCGGGAAAGATCGCGCGCGCGACCAGGATCTTGGGCTTGCTCATGATTTGTTTGTCTCTCAGCGGAAGAAGAGGAAGGTGGACAGGACGAACAGCGGAACCAGGATGGCGCACGACCACGCCATGTAGCCGAAGAAGCTCGGCATGCGCACGCCGCGGCTCTCGGCGATGGCCTTGACCATGAGGTTGGGTGCGTTGCCGATGTAGGTGTTGGCGCCCATGAACACGGCGCCGGCGGAGATGGCGGCGAGCGTGCTCGCGTAGGTGGTCATCAGCGCCGCCGGGTCGCCGCCCGCGGTGTTGAAGAACACCAGGTAGGTCGGCGCGTTGTCCAGGAAGGAGCTCAGCACGCCCGTGGCCCAGAAGTACGCCGCCGGATCGGGCTGGCCGTCGGCTCGCGTCACCGCCGAAACGATGGCGCCGAACGGCCCCTGCGTGCCCGCCTTGAGCATGGCGATCACCGGGATGATGGTCAGGAAGATGCCCGCGAAGAGCTTGGCCACCTCGGCCATCGGGCCCCATTCGAACTGGTTGTCGGCATGCACCTTGGGCGAGGTCAGCCTGTACGAGACCACTGCGATCGCGATCAGCCCGATGTCTCGCACCAGCCCCGGCAGGCCGACCTCGGTGCCGAACACGTCGAAGACCACCGGCGACTTCCAGAAGCCGCTCAGCAGCACCAGCGCGACCACGCCGCCCAGCAGCCAGAAGTTGGCGGCGCCGTCGAACCCGATGCGGGGCGTGTCGGGCGTGGGATCGACCGGCAGCACGCCTTCCTTGCGGTAGTAGTGGCGGTCGATCGCATAGAAGAGCGCCAGCAGCAAGCCGACGATGAAGAGCGTCTCGGGCAGGATGTGCTGCACGGTCCAGAAGAAGCTGACGCCCTTCAGGAAACCGAGGAACAGCGGCGGATCGCCCAGCGGCGTGAGCGAGCCGCCGGCGTTCGACACGATGAAGATGAAGAACACGATCACGTGCGCCTTGTGCAGGCGGTTGTCGTTGGCGCGTATCAGCGGCCTGATCAGCAGCATCGAAGCGCCCGTGGTGCCCATGAAGCTCGCAAGCACCGCGCCGATGGCGAGGATCGCTGTGTTGAGCCCCGGCGCACCGTGCAGGTTGCCCCGGATGTGGATGCCGCCCGCCACGGTGAAGAGCGCCGTCAGCAGGATGATGAACGGGATGTACTCCGCCACCAGCGCATGCACGAACTGCCCGCCGGCCAGCGGCAGGCCGAAGATCGTGGCGAAGGGCACCAGGAACGCCAGCGCCCAGGCCGCCGAGACCTTGCCGTAGTGGTGATGCCAGAAGGAAGGCGCGAGCAGCGGCAGCAGCGCGATCGACAGCAGGATGCCCGCGAAAGGCACACCCCACAGCGGAGAGAGGCTGCCGCCGTCGAATTCAGCGGCCGAGGCCAGTGCGGGGAACAGGAGCAGGAATGGCAGCGCGGCCGCCTTGGGTGGGGTCTTCTTTTGCATGGGGCCGTACCGTACCAGACGGGTCAGTACAGCTTTCAGGCCGGGGGTTGTTCGATCTCGAACACCTGGCGCAGGTAGGCCAGGTACTTCTCGTCCTCGCACATGTTCTTGGACGGCGTGTCCGACAGCTTGGCCACCGGCTGGCCGTTGCACTCGATCATCTTGATGACGATCTGCAGCGGCTCGTAGCCCAGGTCGTTGGTGAGGTTGGTGCCGATGCCGAAGGCCAGCTGGCAGCGGCCGCGGAACTGCTGGTAGAGCTCGATGGTGCGCGGCACCGTGAGGCCGTCGCTGAAGATCAGCGTCTTGGTGCGCGGGTCGACCCGGTTGGCGATGTAATGCGCCAGCATGCGCTCGCCCCAGACGAACGGGTCGCCGCTGTCGTGGCGCGCGCCGTCGAAGAGCTTGCAGAAGTACAGGTCGAAGTCGCGCAGGAAGGCGCTCATGCCGTACACGTCGGACAGCGCGATGCCCAGGTCGCCGCGGTACTCGCGCGCCCAGCTCTCGAAGCCGAAGATCTGGCTGTCGCGCAGCCGCGGGCCCAGTGCCTGGCAGGCCTGCAGGTACTCGTGCGCCATGGTGCCCAGCGGGATCATGCCCAGCTTCATCGCGTACAGCACGTTGCTGGTGCCCGCCAGCTGCGGCAGCCGCGCGCCCGGCTGCGACTGCACCGGCGGCGAGGTGACGGCGCCTAGCCGCGCGGCCGAAGTGCGCAGCACTTCTTCGTGCCAGTCCTTGGAGAAGCGGCGGCGCGTGCCGTAGTCGGCGATCTTCAGGTCGCCGAGGCCGGCCTCCTGCAACTGGGCCAGCTTGGTCTCGAGCCGGCGGCGGCCTTCCTCGAAGTCGGGCTTCTTCTGCGTGTTGCGGAAGTAGACCTCGTTGACGATGGCCAGCACCGGGATCTCGAACAGGATGGTGTGCAGCCAGGGGCCCTTGATGCGGATCTCGAGCTCGCCCGAGGGCTGGGGAATGATGTTGATGTACTTCTCGTTGAGCCTGAAGAGCCCGAGGAAGTCGACGAAGTCGCTCTTGATGAAGCGCATGGAGCGCAGGTAGGCGAGCTCTGCGTCGCGGAACTGCAGCGAGCACAGGCCGCGCACCTCTTCGCGGATCTGCCCGGCGAACTGGGCGAGGTCGACGCCCGGATTGCGGCACTTGAAGCGGTACTCGACCCTTGCCCCGGGGAAGTGATGCAGGACCACCTGCATCATCGTGAACTTGTAGAGGTCGGTGTCGAGCAGGCTGTGAATGATCATGGTGCTGGGCGCGTTGTCTCAAACTTTCGGCGGCCGTTCGATTATCACGGGACGCGTCGGCCTCTGCCTACGGGGGGCGAACAGCACGTCCTACCGACGCGGCGAATCCTCGCGGCGACATTGTTTTCACGGCGGCGGACAAGCCCCGCCGGCTCAACAGTCCCAAAGGAGATTCGCATGAACAAGGACACCATCGAAGGCAACTGGAAACAGCTCAAGGGCAAGGTCAAGGAGCAATGGGGCAAGCTGACCGACGACGACTTCGACGTCATCGCCGGCAAGCGCGACCAGTTGCTCGGCCGCATCCAGGAACGCCACGGCATCAGCCGCGACGAAGCCGAAAAGCAGGTCAAGGACTGGGAATCGCGTGACGGCCGCTCGCCGGACGCGCTCTGGTTCGAGCGCAACTGAGCGCCGCCGGACATCCCCCTGGCATCCCTGCCGAATCCGATCCATCCAATCCCCGAAGGAGAACACCCCATGAAAAAGCACCTTCTCATGCTGGCCCTCGCATCCACCTGCTTCGTGGCCACCCAGGCCAGCGCAATGACCAAGGACGAATACAAGGTCGCCAAGGAAAAGATCGAGGCCGACTACAAGGTCGCCAAGACCCAGTGCGACACGATGAAGGACAACGCCAAGGACGTCTGCATGAAGGAAGCCAAGGGCAAGGAAGACGTTGCCAAGGCCGAACTGGAGCAGCAATACCAGCCCAGCGACAGCCACGCCCGCAAGGTGGCCGAGGAAAAGGTGAAGGCCGCCTACGAAGTCGCGAAGGAAAAGTGCGACGACCAGAAGGGCGAAGCCAAGACCGCTTGCGAGAAGCAGGCCAAGGCTGACGAAGCCCAGGGCAAGGCCGAGATCAACGCCATGAAGAAGAAGATGTAAGGTCTTCGCTCGAGCCCAGTGAAAACGGCGCCCCGGGGCGCCGTTTTCCTTTGCGGAAACGGCTTCAGGGGTCTCGAGACTTGAGCGAATCGACCACCTGCTGCAGGGCCTCGGGCAGCGGCACCGGGCGCTGGGTGGCGCGATCCACGTAGACGTGCACGAAGTGGCCCTGCGCCGCCGCGGTGTCGCAGCCCTCGGCGAACAGGGCGATCTCGTAGCGCACGCTGGAGCGGCCCGCCTGCGCCACCCGCACGCCCGCCTCCACCGTCTGCGGGAAGGCGATCGGCGCGAAGTAGTTGCACTGGGTCTCCACCACGAAGCCGATGGTCTGGCCATGGTGGATGTCGAGAGCGCCGCGCTCGATGAGCAGGGCGTTCACCGCCGTATCGAACCAGCTGTAGTAGACGACGTTGTTGACGTGGCCGTACATGTCGTTGTCGGCCCAGCGCGTCGGGATGCTGCGGAATGCGCGATAGCCGTTGCGCGAATGGGGAGTGGGTCTGGTGGTCGGTGCGCTCATCGCGCGGCATTCTGCCAGCGGCTTTTGCGGCGGAAGGCAACCTTGGTGACCGGTACTCAGCCAGCCGGCAACCGCTGCGCAGCCGAATTTAGAAGGCCGCTTCTAAATTGCTGCATGGCAGCAAAAACCCCTTGATCGCAGAAACCAGCTGCCTATACTTGAGCCCATGCTGCACCGCAACATTGACGGCGAGACAGCGCAACGTGAACCGACCACTCAATCATCCCTTCTGGAGATCCCAAATGGCCCTGACCGCTGACCAAATCCTCGCCGCTCAAAAAGCAAACCTCGAAACCCTGTTCGGCCTGACCACCAAGGCTTTCGAAGGCGTCGAGAAGCTCGTCGAACTGAACGTGACCGCCTCGAAGGCCGCCCTGGCCGAAGCCCAGAACACCGCCCAGGCCGCCCTGAGCGTGAAGGACGCGCAAGAGCTGCTGACGCTGCAAGCCAGCCTGTTCCAGCCCCTGGCCGAGAAGACCGCCGCCTACAGCCGTCACCTGTACGACATCGCCCAAGGCACCGGCGCCGAGTTCACCAAGGCTTTCGAAGCCAAGGCCACCGAAGCCCAGCAAGCCTTCGTCGGCCTTGTCGACAGCGCTTCCAAGAACGCTCCCGCCGGTTCGGAAACCGCCGTTGCCGTCCTGAAGAGCGCCGTGGCCGCCGCCAACAACGCTTTCGAATCGGTTCAGAAGGCCGTCAAGCAAGCTTCGGACGTCGCCGAAGCCAACTTCAACGCCGTGTCGAGCCAGGCCGTCGCCGCTGCCAAGACCGCTACCGCCTCGCGCAAGCGCTAAGCAAGCGACCGACCACCACCAGTTGTCTCCTTGGGTCCTCACGGATCCAATTCAGGGGCCTCATCTCCGGATGAGGCCCTTTTTTTCGTCCTGCGAGCGTCTTCGATAATGGCGGGCTTATCCCAGGAGACTTCTTATGCAGATCGACGGCAAGGTTTTTATCGTGACCGGTGGCGCTTCGGGCCTCGGCGAGGGCACGGCGCGCATGCTGGCCGCCAATGGCGGCAAGGTGGTGATCGCCGATATGCAGGTTGAAAAGGGCGAAGCCGTTGCCAGGGAAATCGGCGGCGTGTTCGTCAAGTGCGACGTGAGCCAGGAGGCCGACGGCCAGGCTGCAGTCGCCGCGGCGCTCAAGCTGGGCAAGCTGGCCGGCCTCGTCAACTGCGCCGGCATCGCTCCGGCCGAGAAGACCGTGGGCAAGAACGGCCCGCACGCGCTGGCCACCTTCAGCAAGACCGTCACGGTCAACCTGATCGGCAGCTTCAACATGATCCGGCTCGCGTCCGACGCCATGAGCAGGAACGAGCCCGAATCCACCGGCGAGCGCGGCGTGCTGATTTCGACCGCCTCCGTAGCCGCCTACGACGGCCAGATCGGCCAGGCCGCCTACAGCGCCTCCAAGGGCGGCGTGGTTGGCATGACCCTGCCCATCGCCCGCGATCTCGCGCGCAGCGGCATCCGCAACATGACCATCGCGCCCGGCATCTTCGGCACGCCCATGCTCTTCGGCATGCCGCAGGAAGTGCAGGACGCACTGGCCGCCAGCGTACCCTTCCCTTCGCGCCTGGGCACGCCCGAGGACTACGCCAAGCTGGCCAAGCACATCATCGAGAACGACATGCTCAACGGCGAGGTGATCCGCCTGGACGGAGCGATTCGACTGGCTCCCCGCTGAGCCTTTCGGATTCCGGCACCCTGGTGGTGCCGGTGCGGTCCAGGCGCTCGTAGTTCGCGATCACCTGGGCCCCGAGCAGCACCAGCGTGGCGGCGATCTCCAGGCTCAGCAGCACCACGATGGCCGTGGTGAGCGAGCCGTAGACCACGTTCACCTGCGAGAGCGTCGAGAAATACCAGATCAGCACGCGCCGCGTGGCCTCCCACAGCAGCGCGGCCGTCACCCCGCCCAGCAGCGCATGGCGCAGCGACATGCGCCCGGCCGGCATCACGAGGTAGAGCGAGGTCAGCATGAAGATCTCGCCGCCCAGCCCCAGCAGGTAAAGCAGCAGCCCCGATACGCCCGACAGCGACCAGCTGCGCCCCAGCAGGTCGACGCTTTCCTGCCCCACCAGTTGCAGCGCCCCCGACACCAGCGTGACCAGCAGCAGCCCCACGCACAGGCACAGGATGTAGACGTAGGGCATGGCCACCGACACCAGGAAATGGCGCTTGTGATCCGCCTTGCGGTGGTGAAAGATCACCGCCATCGCGCTTTCGAGCACGCTGAAGGCCAGCGAGCTGAAGAAGATCATCGTCACCAGCAGCACCGGCCCCAGCACGTCGCGATGGTCCAGGAAGCTCGAAAGCTCCGCCACGATGGCCTTCGACTGCCCCGGCAGCAGCCATTCGAGGTACCGCCCGATGGTGCGCAGCAGCTCGGCCTGCTCGATGACGTGCGACAGCGCGATCACGCTCACGATCAGCAGCGGCACGATGGACAGCAGCGCGTAGTACGCCACGGCGCCGGCGAGCAGCAGGCCCTGGTTGGCGCGGAATTCCTTGAGGGCTTCCCAGATGAACCTCAGGGGGTGGCGCAGCAGCGGCGCGACGTGTTGCAGGGGTTTGGGCGTCGTCATGCGTGAATCCGGTCGCTTTCAGTATGCCGCCCGGCAGTGAACGTTCGGCCGCTTGCGTATGATTTGCCGCTCTTCGCCTACATGACCATCCCCGCTTCATTCATCCAGGAACTCATCGCGCGCGCCGATGTGGTCGAGGTCGTCGGCCGCTATGTGCAGCTCAAGAAGGCCGGCGCCAATTTCATGGGCCTGTGCCCGTTCCACGGCGAGAAATCGCCCTCCTTCTCCGTCAGCCCGACCAAGCAGTTCTATCACTGCTTCGGCTGCGGAGCGCACGGCAACGCCATCGGCTTCCTGATCGAACATGGGGGCATGGGCTTCGTCGAGGCGGTCCACGACCTGGCCGGCCAGTACGGCCTGCAGGTGCCCGAGGACGACGTCTCCCCCGCAGAACGCGCCCGCGCCGCCAGCCAGCGCCAGAAGCAGGCCACGCTGACCGATGTGCTCGAGAAGGCCGGCGACGCCTACCGCAAGCACCTGCGCCAGGCTCCTGGCGCCATCGAGTACCTGAAGGGCCGGGGCGTTTCGGGCGAGATCGCCAGGCAGTTCGGCATCGGCTATGCGCCGGCCGGCTGGCGCGCGCTGGCCAGCGTGTTTCCCGACTACGACGATCCGCTGCTCGCCGAGAGCGGCCTGGTGATCGTCAACAACGAGGAAGGCAAGCTCAGCGAGGAGGAAGCCAAGCGCTACGACCGCTTCCGCGACCGCGTGATGTTCCCGATCCGCAACGTGAAGGGCGAATGCATCGGCTTCGGCGGCCGCGTGCTGGGCGACGAGAAGCCCAAGTACCTGAACTCGCCCGAGACGCCGGTGTTCAGCAAGGGCCGCGAGCTCTACGGCCTCTACGAGGCCCGCGCGGCCTTCCGCGACAAGGGCTACGCGCTGGTCACCGAGGGCTACATGGACGTGGTCGCGCTGGCGCAGCTCGGCTTTCCGAACGCGGTGGCCACGCTGGGCACGGCCTGCACGACCGACCACGTGCAGAAGCTCTTCCGCTTCACCGAGTCGGTGGTGTTCAGCTTCGACGGCGACGCCGCCGGCCGCCGCGCCGCGCGCAAGGCGCTCGACGGCGCCCTGCCCTATGCCACCGACGTACGCAGCATCAAGTTCCTGTTCCTGCCGGCGGAGCACGACCCCGACAGCTTCATCCGCGAGCACGGCGCCGAGGCCTTCGCCCGCTTCGTCAACGAGGCCACGCCGCTGTCGCGCTTCATGATCGAGGCCGCCCGCGAAGGCTGCGACCTGACCACCGCCGAGGGCCGCGCCCACATGACGAGCAACGTGCGCCCGCTCTGGAGCGCCATGCCCGACGGGGCGCTCAAGCGGCAGTTGCTGAGCGAAATCGCGACGCTGGTGCAACTGGACGCGCCGGCGCTGTCGGAGCTGTGGGCCTCCACACCCGGTCCGCGCAAGGCCGGCGGCGGGCCCGCGCAGCAGCAGCAGCAGCGTCGCCACGACGAGCCTCCGAACTACGGCGACGGTGGCGCGGACGACTACTACCCCGACATGCCGCCGCCACAGGACTACGAACCTGCACGCTACGAAAACGATAGCAAACCCAAGTTCCAGCAGCGCAAGTTCACGGGCAAGGGCGGCAAGCGCTGGGGCGGCAAGTTCGAGGAGCCGATCGAGCCCCTGCGCGGCCGCGGCACGCCGCCCAGCCGGCCGGACGTGGCGGTTCGGCTGCTGCTGTCGAACATGGCGCAGTGGGAGGCGCTGTCGCACGAGCTCCACGTGATGCTGTGCGACCTGCCGGGCCAGCACGGCGCCCTCTTCACGTGGCTCGACAGCCAGTTGCACGAGCACGGCGTCCAGCCCTGGGCGGCCCTGCGCGAAGGCCTGCGCGGCCTCGAATTCGAGCCGCTGGCCGAGCGGCTGATGTCCGTCGCCGAAGCCGGGCCCGTTCCCGAGGGAGAAGAAGCGCAACACCTGGCCGATGCCGCCCGGGAGCTTGCCAGCGTGCTCGACTTCATGCTCGAGGAACTCTTGAAAAAGCAGGAAAACGAGGCAATTGCGGCTTTCGGGAAAGACCCGGACGCGCCGAACCGTTTCAGGGCAATTCAGGCAAGGCGGCTCGAATTGCGCGCCAGATTGCGCTCCTCGGGCTCAGAAACTGCTTGAAATTTGCGCAACACGCTATAATGTAGGGCTTCGCAATTGGCGAAATATAGGCAAGAGCGACAGCAGCACCTCCGGGCCGACCCCTAGCGCAATGCACTCCAACGGTAGATTCCGGCGGAAAGGGTCAATAACCGCAAGGACTGCACACCAAATGTTCGCCCGACATCTTGCCTGTTGAGGAATCACTTCCTCTTTCCCATTTGTTTCCAGTCCGTGCCTGTGCACGGGCTTGGTGGCGCCGTCCGCATGACGGTGCGCCTGTGATTCCGCTTGTCTTTTCTTGCCGTAACGAGGTCGTATGCCCAGTTCAAAGAAGCCTGCTCCTTCACTTGCAAAAAGCGTCGCCACCAAGCCCGCAGCAGAAAAACCGTTGAAAGCCGGTGCGAAACCGGCAACCAAGACGGCCGCCGCCGCATCCAAATCGGCCGCCGCTACGAAAGTGAAAACCGTGCCCACGAAATCGACCTCCCTCGAAGATCCCAAGAAGGCCGCCGCCCCGGCCGCCAAGAAGGTCGGCCGCCCGCCCAAGGCTGCCGGAACCGCGTCGGCCACCACCGGCGCCAAGCGCGGCCGCAAGCCCAAGGCCGACAAGGAAGCCCCCGAGAGCGACATCGACCTGTCGGACATCGAGGACGACCTGGCGGGTGACGAGCCCGCGGCTGCGGCGACCGAAGAGAAGGTCAAGCCGCTTCGCATGAAGATCAGCAAGGCGAAGGAACGCGCCTTGATGAAGGAGTTCGGACTCGACGAGACCGTGCTCTCCGAAGAAGACCTGGCCAAGCGCCGCTCGCGCCTGAAGACCCTGATCACGCTGGGCAAGACCCGCGGCTACCTCACGCACGGCGAGATCTCCGACCACCTGCCCGACAAGCTGGTCGACGCCGAGACCATGGAAGTCGTGGTCACCATGCTCAACGACATGGGCGTGGCGGTGTACGAGCAGACGCCCGATGCCGAGACCCTGCTGCTGAACAACACCGCGCCCACTGCCACCACGGTGGAAGAAGCCGAGGAAGAAGCCGAAGCCGCGCTCTCCACGGTGGACAGCGAATTCGGCCGCACCACCGACCCGGTGCGCATGTACATGCGCGAGATGGGCACGGTCGAGCTGCTGACGCGCGAAGGCGAAATCGAGATCGCCAAGCGCATCGAAGGCGGCCTGATGGCCATGATGGAGGCCATCTCGGCCTCCCCCGCCACCATCGCCGAGATCCTGCGCCTGGCCGGCGAGATCCGTGAAGGCAAGGTCGTCATCTCGACCATCGTCGACGGCTTCTCCAACCCCAACGAGGCCGACGACTACGTTGCCGAGGAAGACTTCGACGAATTCGACGAGGAAGACGACGACGACGGCAAGGGCGGCTCCAAGGCGCTCACCAAGAAGCTGGAAGAGCTCAAGAACGAGGCCCTCTCGCGCTTCGACCGCATCGCCGAACTGTTCGAGAAGATCCACAAGATCTACGAGAAGGAAGGCTACGGCACGCCGGCGTACGCCAAGGCCCAGCAGGCCGTGTCCGACGAGCTGATGACCATCCGCTTCACCGCGCGCACCATCGAGAAGCTGTGCGACCTGGTGCGCACGCAGGTGGACGACGTGCGCAAGAAGGAACGCGAGCTGCGCCGCATCATCGTGGACAAGTGCGGCTTCCCGCAGGACGAGTTCATCCGCGACTTCAGCGGCTACGACAAGAACGGCAACCGCATCGCCTCCAACCTGCTGAACCTGAAGTGGGTCGAGAAGCAGGCCGCCGCAGGCAAGCCCTGGAGCTCGGTGCTCGCGCGCAACATTCCGCCGGTGCAGGAACTGCAGCAGAAGCTTGCCGACATCCAGTCGCGCGTGGTGGTGCCGCTGTCGGAGCTCAAGGACATCAACAAGCGCATGAACGAGGGCGAATCGTCCTCGCGCGACGCCAAGAAGGAAATGATCGAGGCCAACCTGCGCCTCGTGATCTCCATCGCCAAGAAGTACACGAACCGCGGCCTCCAGTTCCTCGACCTGATCCAGGAAGGCAACATCGGCCTGATGAAGGCGGTCGACAAGTTCGAATACCGTCGCGGCTACAAATTCTCGACCTACGCGACGTGGTGGATCCGCCAGGCCATCACCCGCTCGATCGCCGACCAGGCGCGCACCATCCGCATCCCGGTGCACATGATCGAGACGATCAACAAGATGAACCGCATCTCGCGCCAGCATCTGCAGGAGTTCGGCTTCGAGCCCGACGCCGGCATCCTGGCCGCCAAGATGGAGATCCCGGAAGACAAGATCCGCAAGATCATGAAGATCGCGAAGGAGCCGATCTCGATGGAAACCCCCATCGGCGACGACGACGATTCGCACCTGGGCGACTTCATCGAGGACAGCAGCAACACGGCCCCCATCGAGGCCGCGATGCAGGCCGGCCTGCGCGACGTGGTCAAGGACATCCTCGACAGCCTCACGCCGCGCGAAGCCAAGGTGCTGCGCATGCGCTTCGGCATCGAGATGAGCACGGACCACACGCTGGAAGAAGTCGGCAAGCAGTTCGACGTGACCCGCGAGCGCATCCGCCAGATCGAAGCGAAGGCCCTGCGCAAGCTCAAGCATCCGTCGCGTTCGGACAAGCTGCGCAGCTTTATTGATACGCTCTGATCCGGTCTCCCGGTATTTCCCCGACGAGGAGGCGCCCGCAAGGGCGCTTTCTTTTTGGTCCTCGCAATACACGCAATAAGAAGAATGGAGCAAACCTCACCATGAATCCCGATGCAGACAAACTCTGGCAGGCCCCGCGCTGGGCGCTTGCCGTGCTGCTCGCCGTGCTGGGCATGCTCGGGCCCTTCTCCATCGACACCTACATCCCGGCCTTCTCGGGCATCGCGCAGTCCATCGGCGCGACGCCGGCCGAGATGCAGCAGACGCTGTCGGCCTACCTTTTCGGCTTCGCGTTCATGAACCTGTTCCACGGCGCGCTGTCCGACAGCTTCGGCCGCCGCCCCGTCGTGCTGTGGGGGCTGGCGGTGTTCACGCTGGCCTCGCTGGGCTGCGCGCTCTCGCAGAACATCACGCAGCTGGTGCTGTTCCGGGGGCTGCAGGGCCTGTCGACCGGCGCCGGCATCGTGGTCTCGCGCGCGGTGATCCGCGACATGTTCCCGCCGGCCGAGGCACAGCGGGTGATGAGCCAGGTCACGATCTACTTCGGCGTGGCGCCGGCCATCGCGCCCATCGTGGGCGGCTTCCTCTTCGTGCACGCGGGCTGGCACGCGGTGTTCTGGTTCCTGGTGGCGGTGGGCGTGGCGCTGTTCGCGGCCAACTACAAGCTGCTGCCGGAGACGCTGCACAAGGACCACCGCCAGCCCTTCCAGGTGCGCCACCTGATGCGCGGCTACTGGAGCCTGTGCTCCGACCCGCGCTTTCTGCTGCTGGCCTTCGCCAGCGGCGTGCCCTTCAATGGCATGTTCCTCTACGTGCTGGCCGCGCCCGCCTTCCTGGGCGACCACCTCGCGCTGCAGCCGCAGCAGTTCTTCTGGTTCTTCCTGCTGACCATCGGCGGCATCATGCTCGGCGCGCGCGCCAGCGGGCGCATGGCCGGCAAGGTGGCGCCCAAGCGGCAGATCCGCGACGGCTTCGTGATCATGCTGGCCACCTCTGTGGTCAACGTGGTGGCCAACACCTTCTTCCACGCACACGTGGCCTGGGCGCTTTGGCCGCTGGCGGTGTTCGCCTTCGGCTGGGCGCTGATGGTGCCGGTGGTCACGCTGCTGGTGCTCGACCTGCACCCCGAGCGCCGCGGCATGGCCTCGTCGCTGCAGGCGGTGATCGGCTCCACCGCCAACGGCATCGTGGCCGGCGCGGTGGCGCCGCTGGTGATGCACTCCACGCTCGCGCTGGCGCTGACCTCCATGGGCATGCTCGCCATCGGGCTGGTCGCCTGGGTGTGGCTGCACGGCCGCTGGCCGGACATCGGGCGCAAGGTGGCGCACGAAGGCTGAGCACATGCGCTTCGCAGCCCTCCTCACCCACGCGCGCGCCTGGCTGCCGGGCCGCACCACCGTCGACGCGCGCGAGCGGCTGCGCGCCGTCCTGGGCGCGGGCATCGGCCTGCTGGTGGCCGCGTTGCTGTCGCACTGGCTGGCCGGGCCGCTGCACGCCTCGGTCTGGCTGATCGCGCCGCTGGGCGCCAGCGCCGTGCTGGTTTTCGCGGTGCCGGCGAGTCCGCTCGCGCAGCCCTGGTCGGTGATCGGCGGCAACACGCTGTCGGCGGTGGTCGGCATCGCGGCGGCCAACTGGATTCCCCAACCCGAGCTGGCCGCCGCCGTCGCGGTGGCGGGCGCCATCGGCCTGATGTTCAGCGCGCGCTGCCTGCACCCGCCCGGCGGCGCGGCAGCGCTGCTGGCGGTGCTGACCCACACCACGCATTTCTCGTCGGCCCTCTTTCCGTTCTTCACCAACTCGCTGCTGCTGGTGCTGGCCGGCGTGGCCTACAACACGCTGACCGGGCGGCGCTATCCGCACGTGCAGGTCGCCGCGCGCCCGCCGGGCTCCGATGCGCGCTTCAGCCAGGCCGACATCGACGCCGTGCTCGCCCGCTACAACCAGGTGCTGGACATCAGCCGCGACGACCTCGAATCGCTGATCCGGGAGACCGAGCTGGAGTCGTACAAGCGCCGGCTGGGCACGCTGAGCTGCGCGGACATCATGTCCAACGTGCCGATCTCGGTGGAGTTCGGCACGCCGCTGCAGGAAGCCTGGGCGCTGATGCACGAGCGCCGCATCAAGGCCCTGCCCGTCACCGACCGCACGCGCCGCGTGGTGGGCATCGTCACGCAGGCCGACTTCTTCCGCCAGCTCGACCTGCAGCACCACGAAGGCATCGCCGCCAAGCTGCGCGACCTGATCCGCGCCACCCGCACCGTGATGTCGAGCAAGCCCGAAGTGGTGGGCCAGATCATGACGCGCCAGGTGCGCGTGGCCAGCGCCGACCGGCCCGTGGTCGACCTGGTGCCGCTGTTCTCCGAGGGCGGCCACCACCACATTCCCATCATCGACGACGAAAAGCGGCTGGCCGGCATGATCACCCAGTCGGACTTCGTGCGCGCCCTCTACCGCGCCGTGCGGCCCGAACCCAACTGAAGCGAAAGGAGCACGCGCATGGCGTGGATCGTGTTGTTCATCGCGGGCCTGCTCGAAACGGGCTGGGCCATCGGCCTCAAGTACACCGAGGGGTTCACGAAGCTCTGGCCCTCGGTGGGCACCGCGATCTCGATGGTGCTCAGCGTGGTGCTGCTGGGCTGGGCGATGCGCTCGCTGCCCGTGGGCACGGCCTACGCGGTGTGGACCGGCATCGGCGCGGTGGGCACCGTGGCCCTGGGCATCGTGCTGTTCGGCGAGCCTGCCAACGCAGCGCGGCTCGTGTGTGTCGCGCTGATCGTGGCCGGCATCATCGGGCTCAAGTTCACGAGCCAGGGTTGAGTTCTTCTTCCCTTCCCGCCTACTCGACCGTCACGTTCGCCTTCTTCACCAGCGCCGCGTAGCGGGCCGCCTCGCTGCGGAAATAGCCGGCAGCCTGCTCGGGCGTGGTGGGCCTGACGACATTGCCCTGCTTGTCCATCGCCTCGCGCACCTCGGCACTGGAAAAAGCCGCGACCACGGCGGCATGGATGCGGGCGACGTCCGCCGGCTGCATCTTCGCCGGCCCGATCAGCGCGAACCAGCCCTCGACCGCGTAGTTCGGCAGCCCCTGCTCGGCGATGGTCGGAATGTCCGGCGCGGCCGGCGAGCGCTGCGCGCCGCACAGGCCGATGGCGCGCAGCGCGCCGCTCTTGATGTGCGACTGCACCGCCGGCAGCGCCACCACGCCCAACTCGACCTGGCCGCCGATCATGTCCGTCATCATCGGCCCGGTGCCCTTGTACGGGATGTGCCGCGCCTTCACGCCGGCCTCGTCCATGAACATCTCGCCCGCCAGATGGATGATGGTGCCGTTGCCCGACGAGGCGTAGTTGTAGGCGCCCGGCTTCGCGCGCAGCAGCGCGACCAGCTCGGGCACGTTCTTCGCCGGCAGCTTCGGGTTGGCCAGCAGCACCAGGGGCGTCGCGCCCACCACGCTGATCGGCGTGATGTCGTTGATCGCGTCGAAAGGCATCTTCCTGAAAACCGCCGGGTTGATGACGTGGTTGTTCGACACCATGCCCAGCGTGAGCCCGTCCGGCGCCGCCTTGACGATGGCCGCCGCGCCGGTGATGCCGCCCGCGCCCGGCAGGTTGTCGATCACCACCGGCTGGCCGAAGGCCTTGCCCAGCGCGGGCGCGGCGGCGCGCGCGATGGTGTCGACGCCCGAGCCCGCGCTGATCGGCAGGATCAGGCGGATGGGCTTGTCCGAACCCTGCGCGAACGCGGGGCATGCGGCCAGCGCGGCTGCGCTGGCGCCGAGGCCGAGCACCGCGCGGCGGTTCATCTTCAGGGGAAGCGTTTTCGTCATGGTCTTGTCTCTCTTCTTTATGTTTCTGGAAAGGCGCCTTGCTCAGGCCACCGCCGACTCCGCATGCATCGCGTCGACCTGCTCGCGTGCATAGCCAAGTTCGGCCAGCAGTTCGCGGGTGTGCTCGCCCAGGGTCGGCGGATGCAGCCGCACGCCCAGGCGCTCGCCACCCAGCGTGATCGGGAACAGCGTGGTCTGCGCCATCTCTCCGGCGCGCTCGCCGTCGGGCAGGCGGATGTCGGCAAGGCCGCCCGTGGCCTTCAGGTGCGGATCGGCGTAGAGGTCCTCGGGCCGCGTGATCGGCGCGAAAGGCAGGCCCTTCGCCTCGAAGATCGCCGACAGCTCCGCCGCCGAACGCTGCGCGAGGCGCTGGCGCAGGTCGGCCAGCAGCGTGGGGCGCATGCGCACGCGGTCGTTGTTGGTGGCCAGCGCGGGGTCGGCCTTCAGGTCGTCGAAGCCGAGTGCATCGCAGAAGGTCTTCCACTGCGCGTCGCTCACCGCCGCCAGGAAGATCTGCTCGCCGTCCTTCACGGTGAACACGTCGTACAGCGCCCAGGCCGAGATGCGCTCGGGCATCGGCGCGGCCGCCTGGCCGGTGATGGCGTACTGCAGCATGTGCTGGCCGACGAGGAACACGTTGTTCTCGAACAGCGCCGATTTCACCTCCTGCCCCTTGCCGGTCTGCATGCGCTGCATCAGAGCGGCGATCGCGCCGATGGCGCCGAACATGCCGCCCATGATGTCGTTCACGCTGGTGCCCGCGCGCAGCGGATCGCCGGGGCGGCCCGTCATGTAGGCGAGGCCGCCCATCATCTGAACCACCTCGTCGAGCGCGGTGCGGTGCTCGTAGGGGCCGGGCAGGAAACCCGCGTGGTCCACGTACACGAGGCGCGGATTGAGTTTGCTCAGCGCGGCGTAGCCCAGGCCGTACTTGTCCATGGTGCCGGGCTTGAAGTTCTGCACGACCACGTCGGCGCTCACGCACAGCCGCAGCGCGGCCTCGAGCCCCTGCGGATTGCGCAGGTCGAGCGCGATGCTCTTCTTGTTGCGGTTGAACATCGGGAAGAAGCCCGCGCCCGCACCCAGCAGGTGCCGCGTGCGGTCGCCCTCGATGGGCTCGACCTTGATGACTTCCGCGCCCAGGTCGGCCAGCACCATGCCGCAGGTCGGCCCCATCACCATGTGCGTGAACTCGACCACGCGGATGCCCGCGAGCGGCAGGCGTTTGGCTTGCGTATCGCTCGTGCTCATGCCGCAACGCCTTCCGTGGCCGTGAAAGTCTTCGGGAAACCCGCGCGCCACACCGTGCCCTGCAGCGTCTCGCCTTCGAGCCAGCCGGCCACGCGCCTGCGCAGGTCGAGCAGCTTCGGCAGGTCGACGCCGGTGGCGACGCCCATGCTCTCGAGCATGAAGACCAGGTCTTCGGTGTCGACGTTGCCGCTGGCGCCGGGCGCATGCGGGCAGCCGCCGATGCCGGCGAGGCAGGCGTCGAAGCGGGTGATGCCGACTTCGAGCGCCGCATAGGCGTTCGCGAGCCCCATGCCGCGCGTGTCGTGGAAGTGGCCGCACCACAGCCGGTCGCCCGCGATGCGCAGGGCGCGCTCGAACAGGCTGCGCACCATCGCCGGATCGGCATAGCCCACGGTGTCGGCGAGGCTCACGCGGTCGGCGCCGGCGTCGAGCAGCGCCTGCATCAGCCGCAGCACCTCTTCGGGATCGACGTGGCCCTGCAGCGTGCAGCCGAAGGCCGTGCCCACGCCGCCGTCGATCAGCGTCTTCGAGCCCGCGGCGTCGCGCGCCGCGCGGATGCGGCCGACCTCGGCGACCACCTCGTCGGGCGTCTTGCGCAGGTTGGCGAGGCTGTGCGCGTGGCTGGCCGACAGCGGCACCACCATCAGGTCGGCGCCGCCCTCGATGGCCCGCTCGGCGCCCTTGAGGTTGGGCACCAGCACCGAGGCGAAGAGCCCCGGCAGCGTCTTCGCGTAGGCCAGCAGCTCGGCCGTGTCGGCCAGTTGCGGCAGCAGGCGCGCCGGCGCGAAGGAGCCGACCTCGATCTCGCGCTGGCCGGCGGCGTGCGCGTCGCGGATCCATTCGAGCTTGTTTTCGGTGGAAAGCACTCGCGCGATGCTCTGGAGGCCGTCGCGCAGGCCCACTTCGCGGACGACCGCGCGCGGCGGCAGGAAGGCGTGAATCAAGTCTTGTCTCCGTGGTGATGCTGGGTGATCCAGGCTAGGGCACCGATGGTAGGAGTTCCAGTTCGATCCAGAAGGTATATTTTGGAAGCCATCCGATTCCAGAATGGAACATCATGAGAGACCTCGACCTGACCACCCTGCGGCTCTTCGTGGCCGTCTGCGAAACGCGCAGCATTGCGCGCGCCGGCGAACAGGCCGCCATCGTCGGCTCGGCCATCAGCAAGCGGCTGGCCCAGCTGGAGGAAACCGTCGGCACGCCGCTGCTGCTGCGCAAGCGCCGGGGCGTGGTGCCCACGCCTGCCGGGGAGACGCTGCTGGAGCACGCCCGCGCGATGCTCGGCAGCGTGAACCGCATCGAGCGCGACATGGCGGCGTATGCGGGCGGCGTGCGCGGGCACGTGCGCATCCTCGCCTCGGCATCGGTCATGGCCGAGTCGCTGGCCGAGGACGTGGCCGACTTCCTGCAGGACCCGGCGCACCGCAACATCCGCGTGGACATGGAAGAGCGCGTGAGCCCCGAGATCGTGCGCGGTATCCGCGAGGGCAGCGCCTCCATCGGCCTGTGCTGGGACGCGGCCGACCTCGAGGGCCTGGAGCGTCGCGACTACCGCTGCGACCACCTCGCCATCGTGGCGCATCCCTCCCACCCGGTTGCGCAGCGCGAGAGCGTGCGCTTCGAGCAGGTGCTCGACCATGAATTCGTCGGCATGCCGGCGCTGAGCGCCGTGCAATTGATGCTGGCGCGCGAGGCGGCGGTGGCGGGCAAGCCGCTGGTGTACCGGGTGCTGGTGTCCAACTTCGATGCGGCGCTGCGCGTGGTGCGCGCGGGGCTGGCGATCAGCGTGGTGCCGGCCGAAGTGGCGCGGCCCTTCGCCGAAGCCTTCGGGCTGCGGCTGATGCCGTTGACGGACGCCTGGGCGCGGCGGCGCTTCGCGATCTGCTTCCGGGGCGACACGGAACTGTCGCCCTCGGCGCAGTTGCTGGTGGCGCATCTGGAACGCCGTGCCACGGACTGATTCGACCGAATTAGGAAACTATTCGTTGTGGATCGTCGGGTTTTTGTTTCGATTCGCGCAACCTAATATTCGAGGCATTCAGCGCTGTCACCCATCCACACACAGTCGAATCACACAGAGAAAGCCCGCCACCATGTTCCGCAGAACCCTCCTCTCCTCCGCCCTCGCCCTCGCCCTCGGTTTCAGCCTCACCGCCCAGGCCGCCCAGCCGCTCAAGCTCGAGGTGTACAACCCCGGCGCGAAATCGATGTTCCCCGTCTCCTCGGAGATCGTCACCGGCCAGACCGACGCGGTGGTCATCGACGCCCAGTTCCAGCGCAACGACGCCGAGGCGCTGGTGCAGAAGATCAAGGCCACGGGCAAGAAGCTCACCACGGTCTACATCAGCCACAGCGATCCCGACTACTACTTCGGCCTCGACGTGATCCAGGCCGCCTTCCCCGACGCGAAGATCGTCGCCACGCCGCAGACCGTGGCCGCCATCCAGGCCTCCAAGGACGGCAAGCTCGCGCACTGGGGCCCGGTCCTGAAGGACAACGCGCCCAAGGCACTGGTGGTGCCGCAGCCGCTGGCCGGCGACAGCATCGAGCTCGAGGGCCGCAAGATCCAGGTCGTAGGCCTCGACGGCCCCACTCCCGAACGCAGCTTCGCTTGGATTCCCTCGCTGAAGGCGGTGGTCGGCGGCATCCCCGTCTCGGCAAACATCCACGTGTGGGTGGCCGACACGCAGACGCCCGAGTCGCGCCGCGACTGGATCAGGACGCTGGGCCGCATAGAGGCGCTGCATCCGAAGACCGTGGTGCCCGGCCACTACCTGCCGAACGCGAACGGCAGCGCGCCCTACTCGCTCGCTTCGGTGAAGTTCACGCGCGATTACCTGAAGGCCTTCGAAGTCGAAGCCGCCAAGGCCAAGGACTCGGGCGCGCTCATCGCCGCGATGAAGAAGCGCTACCCGAAGCTGGAAGACGCCTCTTCGCTGGAACTCGGCGCGAAGGTCATCAAGGGAGAAATGAAATGGCCGCAATGAACGACGCACGAGGCGCAGGCGCGACGCTGCACTACATCTTCGACCCGCTGTGCGGCTGGTGCTACGCCGCCGCGCCGCTGGTCGATGCGGCGCGCGAGGTGCCGGGCCTGAAGGTCGAGTTCCACGGCGGCGGCATGATGACCGGCGCCAACCGCCGGCCGATCACGCCGCAGTGGCGCGACTACGTGCTGCCGCACGACCACCGCATCGCCGAGATGACCGGCCAGCCCTTCGGCGAGCGGTATTTCGAGGGACTGCTGCGCGACACCGGCGCGGTGATGGATTCCGAACCGCCGACCACCGCCATCCTCGCGGCCGAGTCGCTGCGCCCGGGCGGCGGGCTGGACATGATCCACGCCCTGCAGCGCGCGCACTACGTCGATGGCCGCCGCATCGCCGACGTGGAGGTGCTGAAGGCGATCGCCGCCGAACTCGGCTTCGACGCACAGGCCTTCGCATCGGCCTTCGAGCGCCAGTCGGGCGAAGCCACCTCGCGCCACATCGCCGAGAGCCGTCAGTTCCTGCAGCGCGCGGGCGGCCAGGGCTTTCCCACCTTCGTGCTCGTGCAACCCGACGGCAGCGCCGGCCGCGTCGACATCGGTCCCTGGCTCGGTCGTGCGGGCGAATGGAAGGCGCAGCTTGCGAACGTGGCCGGGGCATCGAAGCCAGCCCCGGCAGCCACGGACGCCTCGGCGCCGGCCTGCGGGCCCGACGGCTGCGCCATCTGAGAGAAAAAGCTCCCGGCTATCTCGCCACGCCCAGCAGCCGGTCGAGCACCTGCGGCTGGGAGCGCAGCGAAGCGGCACTGTCCGTGTGCACGATGGTGCCGTGATCGAGCACCACCGCCTCGTCGGAGATCGCGAGGATCGCCTGCGGGTGCTGCTCCACGATGATCGCGGCCAGGCCCTCGTCCTGCGTGATGCGGCGGATGGCGCGCAGCAGCTCTTCCACGATGATCGGCGCGAGCCCTTCGAGCGGCTCGTCGAGCAGCAGCAGCCTGGGGTTGAGCACCAGCGCGCGGCCCACGGCCAGCATCTGCTG
This sequence comes from Variovorax sp. V15, assembly GCF_041154425.1. Lineage (NCBI taxonomy): Bacteria > Pseudomonadati > Pseudomonadota > Betaproteobacteria > Burkholderiales > Comamonadaceae > Variovorax > Variovorax sp. V15. The sequence continues at coordinate 2,150,778 of NZ_AP028659.1, read as the reverse complement.
CTCGCCGCCCGAGAGCTGCGTGCCCAGGTTGGTCTTGCGCTCGGCGAGGCGCGGGAACATCTCGTAGACACGCTGCGGCGTCCACTTGCCCGGCCGCTCCACCGCAGTGAGGTTCTCGTGCACGGTGAGCGACTTGAAGATGTTGCGCTCCTGCGGCACCCAGCCGATGCCGGCCGCCGCGCGCTGGTGCGGCGCGAGCTTGTGCAGCGCCTGCCCGCCCAGCGTGATGCTGCCGCCGTGCTGGCGCGTCGCGCCCGCGAGGGTGTTGATCAGCGTGGTCTTGCCCGTGCCGTTGCGGCCCAGCAGCGCGAGCGTCTGGCCCTCGCCGAGCGCGAATGCCACGTCGTGCAGCACTACGGCCTCGCCGTAGCCGGCGCTCAGGTTTTCTATTTTCAGCAGCTCAGACATGGGCGGCCTCTCCGTGGCCCAGATAGACCTCTTTCACCTTCGGATCGTTGGCGATGGTCTCTGGGTCGCCCTCGGTCAGCAGCGTGCCGTTGACCAGCACCGTCATGCGGTCGGCGAAGCTGAACACCAGGTCCATGTCGTGCTCGATCAGCAGCACCGACACGTCGGCCGGCAGCGCGGCCACGGTCTGCAGCAGCTCCTCGCGCTCGCCGGCGGGCACGCCGGCCACGGGCTCGTCGAGCAGCAGCACGCGCGGCTCGCAGGCCAGCGCGATCGCGATTTCGAGCAGCCGGCGCTTGCCGTAGGCCAGGTGCTTCACCTGCTGCTGCGCCACGTCGCTCAGGTGGAACTGCTCCAGCAGCTGCGCGGCACGCCCGGCGATGGCCTTGCTCGAACCCAGCGGCTTCCACCATTGCGCGCCCGCGCCCTGGTGCTGCGACACCACCAGCGCCAGCGTCTCGAGCGGCGTCATGGAATCGAACAGCTGATTGATCTGGAAGGTGCGTACCAGCCCGCGCGCCACGCGCTTGTGCGGCGCGAGCTTGGTGATGTCCTCGCCCATCAGCGTGATGCGGCCCTCGGTGGGCGTGAGCACGCCGGTGAGCTGGTTGATGAGCGTGGTCTTGCCCGCGCCGTTGGGGCCGATGAGCGCATGGCGCGCGCCGCGCCGGAGTTCCATCGACACGTTGTTGGTGGCGGTGATGCCGCCGAAGCGCATCACCAGGCCGTGGGTGGAAAGCACGGTTTCGCTCATGCCGCACCGCCTTTCTTGCCGCCCGCGCCGATCCAGGTCCAGGGCTTGAGCAGCCGGTCGCGCCCGACCAGCACCAGCAGCACCAGGATCAGGCCGATCCAGAACATCCAGTACTGCGGCGTCACGGCCGACAGCCAGGTCTGCAGCAGCTTGAACACGATGGCGCCCGCCACGCCGCCATAGAGCCAGCCCACGCCGCCGATGACCAGCATCAGCAGCACGTCGGCCGAGCGGTCGAAGGCCAGCACGTCGAGCGAGGCGAAGCCGGTGGTCTGCGCGAGCAGTGCGCCGGCCGCGCCGGCGATGCCGGCCGCCACGGTGTAGATCACCACCAGCCGCGACACCACCGGGATGCCGATGGCCATGGCGCGCAGCCTGTTGTCGCGGATCGCTTTTAGCGTGGCGCCGAAGGGCGAATGCACGAGGCGGCGCATGAGCAGGAACAGCACCAGCATCACCGCCAGCGAATACCAGGCGGCCGTGCGGCCGTAGAGGTCGAACTCGAACATGCCGAGCACCGGCCCCATCACCACGCCCTGCAGGCCGTCGGCGCCGCCGGTGAGCCAGTCGAGCTTGTTGGCGAGTTCGAGCAGCAGCAGCGCCGTGCCCAGCGTGACCATCAGCCGCGTGAGGTCGCTGCCGCGCAGGATCGTCACGCTCGCCACCATGCCCAGCAGCGCGGACAGCACGGTCGCGAACAGCAGGCCGACGGTCGGGTCGGGCATCACCAGCTTGGCGAACAGCGCCGCGGCATAGGCGCCAAAGCCGAAGAAGGCGGCATGGCCCAGCGACACGATGCCGGTGTAGCCCAGGATCAGGTCGAGCGACATCGCGAACAGCGCGACGATGGCGATCTCGTTGACCAGCAGCGAGTGCGAGGGCATCACGAGCGGCAGCGCGAAGGCCGCGGCCCAGACGACGAATTCGAGCGGGCGCCAGCGCGCCTTGCGCAGCAGGGCCGACTGGAAATCGGCGACGACGGGAAGAGGCGCGCTCATTCAGCGTCCTCCCTTGCGCGTGAAGAGGCCCTGCGGGCGCCACATCAGGATCAGGATCATCAGCAGGTAGACAGTGAAAGCGCCCATCTTCGGAATGAAGTACTTGCCCGCCACGTCGGCGATGCCCAGCAGCAGCGCCGCCGCGAGCGGCCCGGTGATCGACGAGGTGCCGCCGACCGACACCACGATCAGGAAATAGATCATGTACTTGAGCGGGAAGGTCGGATCGAGCCCCAGGATCTCCGCGCCCAGCGCGCCGCCCAGGCCCGCGAGGCCCGAGCCCACCGCGAAGGTCAGCAGGAACACGACGTTCACGTTGATGCCCAGCCCCGCCGCCACGCGCGGGTCGTCGACCGCCGCGCGCAGCCGGCTGCCGAAGCGCGTCTTCGAAAGAATGAGCTGCAGCACCACCGTGAGCACCGCGCACACGCCGATGATGAAGAGCCGGTAGTGCCCCATGCCCAGCAGCAGCGCGCCGTCGCCGATCTCGGTGCGCCCGCGCAGCCATTCGGGCAGCTGCACGTTCTGCTGCGAAGAGCCCACGAAGTAGTCGACCGCCGCCACCGCCATGAAGGCCAGGCCGATGGAAAACAGCACCTGGTCGAGATGCGGCTTGCCGTACATCGGCCGGTAGAGCGTTCGCTCCAGCACCGCGCCGGCCAGCGCGACGACGATGAAAGCGAGCGGCAGGCACGCAAGGAACGGCACGCCCAGCTTCTGCATGGCGAACACCGTGAGATAGCCGCCCGCCATGGCGAAGGCGCCGTGCGCGAGGTTGATGAAGTTCATCAGCCCCAGCGTCACGGCCAGGCCGACGGCGAGCACGAACAGCAGCATGCCGTAGGCGATGCCGTCGAAAAGAATGGTGAGCATGCGAGGGTCTTCGATGCAGTCGCGAAAGCGGACAGCCGAACGCAGAAGGAAGACAAAAACTACGCGAAAGTCGCAGAGAAAACCATCTTTGGTTTCCTTCTGCGACTTTCGCGGAACCTTCGCGACTTCTGCGTTCGGCTGCCCGATCCCGTATTACTTGGCTTTGCCCGGGTCCTTGACGCCCTTGATCACGTCGAATTCGACGTTGTAGAGCTGCCCGTCCTTCTTCTCGACCTTGCGCAGGTACACGTCCTGCACGATGTCGCGGGTCTGCGCGTCGATCAGCACCTGGCCGCGCGGGCTTTCGAAGACCTGGCCCTTCATGGCCGCCAGCAGCGCCTCGCCGCCGCCCTGGCCCTTGGTGGCCTTGAGCGCTTCATAGATGACGCGCATGCCGTCATAGCCACCCACGGCCATGAAGTTGGGACGCATCTTGGGGTTGGCCTTCTCGAAGGCTTCGACGAACTTCTTGTTCAGCGCCGAGGGGTGCGCGGCCGAGTAGTGATGCGAGGTGACCACGCCCAGCGCGCCGTCGCCCATGTCGTTGAGCTGGTCGTCGTCGGTCACGTCGCCGGTGGCGATCATGCGGATGCCGGCCTTGTCCATGCCGCGCTCCAGGAACTGCTTCATCACCGCGGCGCCGGCGCCCGAGGGCACGAAGACGAAGAGCGCGTCGGGCTTCACGTCGCGCACCTTCTGCAGGAAGGGAGCGAAGTCGGGGTTGCGCAGCGGCACGCGCAGCTTGTCGAGCACCTTGCCGCCGTTGAGCTGGAAGCGCTCGGTGAAGAACTTCTCGGCGTCGTTGCCGGGGCCGTAGTCGGCCACCAGCGTCACCACGGTCTTCACGCCGTTCTTCGGCGCCCAGTCGCCCATGGCCACCGACACCTGCGGCAGCGTGAAGCTCGAACGGACGATGTAGGGCGATGCCTCGGTGATGCTCGACGTGGCGGCGGCCATCACGACTTCGGGCGTCTTCGACTGGGTGGCGATGGGCGCCACGGCGAGCGCCAGGGGCGTCAGGCCGAAGCCGGCCAGCACGTTGACCTTGTCGTTCACCACCAGCTCCTGAGCCAGGCGCTTGGTCACGTCGGGCAGGCCGGTGTCGTCCTTGACGATGAGCTCCACCTTCTTGCCGGCCACGGTGTCGCCGTTCTGGGCCATGTACAGGCGCGCGGCGGCTTCGATCTGGCGGCCCGTGGAGGCCGACTGGCCCGTCATCGGAAGGATCAGGCCGATCTTGAACTTGTTGTCCTGGGCACTGGCCAGCGACATCGAAAGTGCAAGAGCCGACAGGGCGGCGGTCTGGATGAGATGGCGTCTTTGCATGTGTTTTCCTTAGAGGGGCGGAACGCGAACCGGAGCTATTTTCAACACTTTGCAACATCCGGCGCAGCAGGCAATCACCTAGCCGGCCACAGTCGCTGACCTTTGTTGCGCGATTGACAAATGAACTGCGCGATCATCGCGCAAGGCAGTCTTCGGCCCGTCACGGGCCGCTTTCATCAGCTGTCGGCGCGGTAGGCGGAATCGAGGGTGAGCGTGCCCACGGCGCGCGACACGCAGGCGCAGATACGGGTGGTCGATTTCTTCTCGTGCTCGCTGAGGAACACGTCGCGGTGGTCGACCTCGCCGTCGACGGCGATCACGTCCATGGCGCACAGGCCGCATTCGCCGCGCCTGCAGTCCGAGAGCGTCTGCACGCCCGCCGCATCGAGCGCGTCGAGCAGCGTGCAGTCGGCAGGCACGGTGATGGTCAGGTCGTGGCGCGGAATGCGCACCTCGAAGGACTGCGTGGCCAGCCGGCCGCTGCTGCCGAAGGTCTCGAAACGCAGGTCGGCGATGGGACGGCCCGCCGCCTGCCAGGCGCGCTTGAGGGCCTCGAGCATCGGCACCGGGCCGCAGGTGTAGAGCTGGGCGCCGGGCGGCAGCGCGGCGATGGCGGCTGCGAAGTCGATGGGTGCTGCACCCTCGTGGGCTTCGACGCCTTCGTCTCCCAGCGCCTCGCGCAGGTGCGGGAGGTAGCCGAACTCGTCGGCGTTGCGAGCGCCGTAGAGCATCTTCACCGGCACGCCGGTGCGCTTCGCATGCACGGCCAGCCGCTGCGCCATCAGCACCAGCGGGGTGATGCCGATGCCGCCGGCCACCAGCAGGTAGCCCGGGGCCGACAGGTCGAGCGGAAAGTGGTTCTGCGGCGCGCTCACCTGCAGGCGGTCGCCCACCGCGAGCCGCCACATCGCGAGCGAGCCTCCGCGGCCGTCGTCCAGGCGCTTGACGGCGATGCGCCAGCAGCGGCCGTCGCCCTCGCCCACCAGCGAGTAGGAGCGGGTCTGCACCCTGCCCTGCGCCGTGAGCACCTGCACCTGGAGGTGGGCGCCGGGTTCATGGGGCGCGGCGAATCCGCTCTCGGGGCGCAGTTCGAACTCGCGCACGGTGGGTGTCACGTCGCGCAGAGCGACGACCTGCGCCTGCATCCATTGAAGATCGCTTTTCATCGGGGAACACCAAGGGAGAAAAAGAAAGAAGCAGGAAGAGGAAGGGAAATCAGCCGCGCCGGCGGATCAGCTGCACGCCCGGCAGCGGACGCTGCTCGGCGGTGGGCGTGCCGTGCAACGCTTCGCGCAGGTTGCGCCGCGCGATGCGGCTGTGTTCGCGCATCAACGCCTCGGCGCGCGAGCCCTCGCCGGACTCGATGGCATCGAGCACCTGCACGTGCTGGTCCTGCGCTACCACGAGCATGTCGCGCGCGGCCGGCGAATTGGCCTGCACCACGACGAAGCCCGAGGGCGAGGCGAAAGGCAGGTTGATCACGCGCTCCAGCTGCTGCGCGATGACGGGGCTGGCCGCCATCTCGCACAGCAGCGCGTGGAAGCGCTCGTTGTGCGTCACGTAGCGCGAGAAGGCGGCGTCGTCGAGCGCGGGCTCGCGCAGCAGTTCGTCGATGCGCTGCAGGCAGGCGCGCGCCTCGCGCAGCACCACCGGCGCGGCGCCGCGCTCGGCCGCGAGCCGGGCCACCAGGCCTTCGAGCGTGCCGCGCAGTTCGATGGCGTCGGCCACGTCGCGTTCGGAGAAGGTGCGCACCGCATAGCCGCCGTTGGGCAGCGCCTCGAGCAGGCCTTCCTGTTCGAGCCGCATCAGCGCGGTGCGCACCGGCGTGCGCGACACGCCGAGCTGCTCGGAGATCGCCACCTCGGCGATGCGCGCGCCGCCGGGCAGCTCGCCCGCGAGGATCATCTCGCGCAGCCGCAGCTGCGCCTTCACGGCCTGCGAGCTGCCGCTGTCGCCGGGCTCGGCGGCAGCGGAGACGGCCGCGACCTTCACACGGCTCACGCGGCCTCCTTCTCGGCCGGCCGGATCGGGATCGCCGCGCGCGCGGGCCTCTCCTTCTCGACCATGCGGTCGATCAGCTTGCGCGCCCACATCGAGCCGGCGTCGATGTTGAGGTTGTAGAACTGGTGGTCGGGGTGCTCGTCGATGGCCTTCTGCTGCGCCTCGAGCACGAGTTCGTCCTCGCGGAAGATGCCGGCGACGCCTTCGCGCAGCTCGTGCGTCAGGCGCTGCTCTCCCAGGCAGTAGTTGCGCGCGAAGGCCCAGAAGTACAGGCAGGTCTTGTCGGTCTCGGGCGTGATGGTGTTGAGCACGTAGCCGTTGACGCCCTTGCTGCGGTCGCCCGGGTTTCCGTCGGAGGGCACCGCGCCGCTGCCGGCCTCGGCCACGCCGACGTCGATGTTCACCGTGCACGGGCCTTCGAATCGGATGATCTGCCAGCGGTCGACCTTGCCGGTGTAGCCGCGCGCATGCCTGATCTGGCCGCCCCAGAACGGCGGCGGATCGATGTTCTCCATCCACCGCGTGACGGTGGCCGAGCGGTCGCCGTGCGTGGCGACGAAGGGCGCCTCGGCCACTTCGCGGTTGCCGATGGAGGAGCCGTGCACGAAGGTCTCGTGCGTCAGGTCCATGAGGTTGTCGACGACGAGGCGGTAGTCGCAGTGGACCCGGATCATCTTGCCGTCGCCGGCCCAGGCCGGGTCGTCGTTCCAGTGCATGTCGGGGATGAGCGCCGGGTCGGCCTTGGCCGGGTCGCCGGGCCAGATCCACACGAAGCGGTGCTTCTCCGCCACCGGGAAGCTGCGCACGCAGGCCGAGGGGTTCAGCGTTTCCTGGCTGGGCATGTGGGTGCAGCGGCCCTGGCTGTTGTAGACGAGGCCGTGATAGCCGCAGACCACCTCGTCGCCTTCGAGCCGGCCCAGCGACAGCGGCATCAGGCGGTGCCAGCAGGCGTCTTCGAGCGCGGCCACCTGGCCGTCGGTGCGGCGAAAGAGCACCATTTTCTGGTTGCAGATGGTGCGTGGCAGCAGCGCGTGGCGCACTTCGACGTCGTAAGCGGCGGCATACCAGGCGTTCAGGGGGAAGGCAGTCGTGGGCGTTTTCATGAATACTCAATGTATACAGAAATGGCGAAATTTCCAGCGAAATTGAGCAATTCGAGGGTAAACACCGAGTTTGCTGTATACAGTAATTAACGTTTCTCAGGCGCTACGATGTTCCGTTCGTTCCTCCCAGATCACGACGGAGTCATCCATGTCACAGCACGCCGCCTTGCCTGCCCGCTACGACCACGTGGGCAGTTTCCTGCGTCCCAAGTACCTTCTCGAAGCCCGTGAGCAGAATGCCAAGGGCGAAATCACGCCCGAGCAGCTTCGCCTCGTCGAGGACAAGGCGATCACCGAGATCGTCAGGTTCCAGGAAGACATCGGCCTGAAGAGCATCACCGACGGCGAATTCCGCCGCACCTACTTCCACATCGACTTCCTCGACCAGCTCGGCGGCGTGAAGACTGACATCCCGGTCACCATCCGCAAGCCCGACGGCACCGAAGAGCTGGCGCCGCCCGCGATGCGCGTGATCGACAAGGTCCGCCACGTCAAGGACATCCAGCTGGCCGACTTCCAGTACCTCAAGAGCCAGGTGTCGGCGGGCCGCACGCCGAAGGTGACCATCCCCTCGCCGACCATGCTGCACTTCCGCGGCGGCCGCGCCGGCATCAGCAAGGACGCCTACCCCGAGCTCGACCCCGCCTTCTACGACGACGTGGCCAAGGCCTACGGCGACGAGCTGCGCTCGCTGGCCGCCGCCGGCTGCACCTACGTGCAGATGGACGACACCAACCTCGCCTACCTGTGCGACGAGCACATGCGCGAGGCCGCCCGCAAGCGCGGCGACGACCCCAACGAACTGCCGCACCGTTACGCCGCCTTCATCAACAAGGTGGTGGCGCAGAAGCCGCCGGGCATGCTGCTGGCCATGCACCTGTGCCGCGGCAACTTCAAGAGCACGCACGCCGCCGCCGGCAACTACGAGCCGGTGGCGGAAGCGCTGCTCAAGGAGATGGACCTCGACGCCTACTTCATGGAATACGACGACGCCCGCTCGGGCGACTTCAAGCCGCTGCGCTACCTGCCCAAGGGCAAGACGGTGGTGCTCGGCCTCGTGACCACCAAGTTCGGCGAGATGGAAGACAAGGACGAGCTCAAGCGCCGCATCGAGGACGCCGCCAAGTACGCCTCGCTCGACCAGCTCGCGCTGTCGCCGCAGTGCGGCTTTTCCAGCACCGTGCACGGCAACAACATCGCGGTGGAAGCGCAGCGCAACAAGCTGCGCCTGGTGGTCGAGACGGCGCAGGAGGTCTGGGGCTCGACCTGAAGCCCGCTTTCTGTTGAAGTCGGGGCCCATGACGACTCACATCTACTCAGGCCCCCTCAGCATGTTCGGCGCCAAGGTCGAGATCGCGGCACGCGAGAAAGGCGTGCCCTTCGAACTGGTCATGGTGCCCTTCATCGAAGGCGACCACTATGAGCCCAAGCACCCTGAGGTGCTCCGGGTCAACCCGGTCAAGCAGCAGGTGCCGGTGCTGGTCGACGACGAGGTCTCGCTCTTCGATTCGACGCAGATCTTCGAGTACCTGGAAGACCGCTATCCCAGCCCCGCGCTTTGGCCCAAGGGCATTGCCGATCGGGCCCGTGCGCGGCAGCTGGAGCAGAAGTCCGACGAGGTCTTCTTCCCGAACGTGATCAAGCTCTTCGGCCTGCAGGAGGCCATGCAGAGCGCTCCCGCGATCGCGGCCTGTGCCGGTTGCGCGCGCTTCTACGAGGAGATGGAAGGCCTGCTCGCCACGCGCGAGTACCTGGCCGGCCCCTACTCCTTCGCCGACATCGCCTTCTACATGGCCTGCGTGTTCGCCGACCGCAAGGGCGCGGGCATGACCGAGGCCACGCCGCGCCTGCTGGCATGGCGCACGCGCGTGGGCGACCGGCCCGCGGTTCGCGCGTCGGTCGATCCGATGATGCGCTTCCTAGCCTCGCAGGGACGGGGCGTGCCGGCCTTCCTGCAGCGCTGAAGGGACACTGAAGGCACCGCGCCAGGCGCTGAGGCATCATCCCAGTCCATGCCGACCAAAGAGTTCGACTGGCTGCCTTCTCCCTCGCAGCACTTTCTCGTCGTCACTTTCGCGCTGCTGGTCTATGTGCTGACCACGCGCGCGCGCCGCGAGCAGCGCGCTCCCACCACCGCCATCGCCTGGGTCATGGGGCTGGTGCTGATGCCCTATTTCATCCTGCCGATGTACCTGCTGTTCGGCCAGCGCAAGCTGCGCCCGGCGGGCTCGCCCCGGCCGCCGCGCTCGGTGCCGCCGGGCCATTGGGCCGCCGACCTGATCGAGAGCTTCGGCCTCGCGCCGCCCGGGCGCAGCGCGATCCGCATGCATGCCGACGGCGAGGCCGCGCGCGAGGCGCTTTGGGAGGTGATCGACGGCGCGCGCGAGCGCATCGACGTGTGCACCTTCATCATCGGCGACGACCCGCTGGGCCACGCGGTGCTGGAGCGGCTTGCGCAGCGGGCGCGCGAGGGCATCAAGGTGCGGGTGCTGCTCGACGGCTTCGGCGCGCTTTCGCTGCCGCGCCATCACTTCGACCGGCTGCGCGCGGCGGGCGGCGAGGTGGCGGTGTTCCGCCCCTTCTTCAGCCTGCGCCGCATCGGGCCGCGCAACCTGCGCAACCACCGCAAGTTCACCATCGCCGACGACGGCTGGCTGTGGTCGGGCGGACGCAACCTCGCCGGCGAGTACTTCACCGGCAACGACGAGCATCCAGAGGCCTGGCGCGATCTTTCCTTTGACCTGCGCGGCAGCGTGGCGGCCGCGGCGGCGCGCCAGTTCGACCACGACTGGGCGTCGGTGCGCAGCCGCAAGGCGCGAGCCATCACCGCGCCCGATGCAGAGGGCCCTGGCACGGCCATGGCGCAGTTCCTGCCGAGCGGCCCCGACCAGACGGAAGACACGGCACACGCACTGCTGATCGACGCCTGCTTCCGCGCCGAGCACCGCATCCTCGCCATCACGCCCTACTTCGTGCCCGGCGACGGCCTGCGCGATGCCCTGCGGCTGGCCGCGCGCCGGGGCGTGCAGGTGACCATCGCGATGCCCGCCCGCTCCAACCACCGGCTGGCCGACTTCGTGCGCGCACGCGCCATGCGCGACCTCGCGCGCGCGGGCGTGAGCTTTCGCATGCTGCCCTTCATGGCCCACGCCAAGGCGGTGGTGGTCGACGAAGAACTCGCGATGTGCGGATCGATCAACCTCGACCTGCGCAGCCTGCTGCTCAACCACGAGGCGGCGGTCGTGTTCTACGGGCAGGACCACATCGAATGGCTGGCCGAGTGGATCGAAACCACGGCTTCGGCCGGCGAGCCCTATCGCGCGCGGCGCCCGGGGCTGCTGCGCGACGTGGCCGAGGGGCTGCTGCTCACTGTTGCTTTCCAGCTCTAGGCGCCCGAGGGCCGGAGCGGGGTCTGTAATCCAAGATGTACAGATGCAACAAATCTGAAACCAATTGAACAAGCACACTAAAATACCCACCGGTTTCGGGGATTGACAAACCTTCACGTCCCGCCGGGTCATCACCGGACGGGCACCGGCGGATCTCCCGGCACCCCCTGCCTGGCGGGGTAGCCCGCTCGGGCGCGACCCTTCACCGGGCCCCGCCGGAGCGCCGTTCGTGGAGTCTTGCGCCCCGGTCCCCGGGGAAAACCGATGCGAGCTTTCTTCTCGCTGCGCGCCCTGGCGAATCTGGCGAACCCGGCCCTGATGCTGGCGACAACGCTTTTCGCACTGTCCGGAATCCCGTCGACCGCCTTCGCCGCCATGGACGAGATCGGCCGGGCCGCCCCGAGCACCCATCGGCTGAAGTTCATCGTCGATCCCGAACTGGCCGCCGATATCGGCCCCGCTGAAGCCGGCCGCCGGCTCGCGCAGTACGTGGCCGACGTCAACACCGTGTTCACGCGCGAGACGGTGCGCAGCTTCTCCTTCGACCCCGCCGCCGACCTGCAGCTGGCCGCACCCGCCAACGCGCCGCAGTGCAGCTACAGCGGACTGGTCAACGGCGAGGTGGTGGTGTGCGTCTCGAAGTCCACCCGCGGCTACAGCCACGGCGGGCTCTCCACGAGCTGGACCTTCCCGCAGAAGGGCGTGGCCTGGAACCTGAACTGGATCGCCATCCACGACCCGCTGCGCCTGACGCGCGCCCCCACGCCGGGCGCGCCCGAGTCCACCGAGAAGGACTACCTCGCCCGCCAGCTCAAGACCCTGCTGCACGAGCTGGAGCACGTGTTCGGCGCGGGCTCGGGCGAGTACTACAACAGCGTCGCGGTGACCGACACCACCGGCGTCGCGCCCGTCACCGACCTCGCGCTGGCCAGCGACAGCGACCGCTACTGGTGGAGCCGCCAGCACTGGCGGCTCGACCCGCTGCTGGGCACCGTCTTCGAGCAGCGCCGCGACCCGCCCTCCAACCGCGTCGCCACGCTGGAGATGATCCGCTTCACCGAAGGCACCCGGGCCAACATCAATACCGACTGGACCGACTGGCCCAAGCTCGGCAGCTCGAAGTTCATGGCGGGCACCACCGCCACCCAGGTGCGCGTGGCCGACCGCGACACCGGCGCCGCCCTGCCCGGCGCGCAGGTGTCGGTGTGGCGCAACCCGGGCCTCGGCAAGCCTCTGGTGATGCTGTCGGCCGGCGTGGCCGACGCTGCTGGCCGCTACCAGTTCGACTGGGACTGCGGCTTCAGTTGCTTCGCCGTAGGCAAGACCACGCTGCTGGTGAAGGCGCGCTCGGCCAACCGCGCGCCCGGCGCGACCTGGTTCACCATCTTCGACGCCTTCGAGCAGAAGGCGGTGCACGGGCAGACGATGTTCACCATCGACCTCGCTCTCGGCAGCCCCGACACGACTGCGCCCACCGTGTCGGTGGCGGCGCCGTCGATGGCCACGGTGGGGCAGCTCACCGTCATCGCGCCCGCCGTGGTCGACAACGCGAGCATCGTCGGCGTGAAGGTGGTGGGCCGCGACAGCATTCCGATCTGCACTTTCACCGCCCCGCCCTACACCTGCAGCTGGACGCCGAGTGCGCCCGGCGTGCAGACCATCCGCGTGATCGCGCTCGATGCGGCCGGCAATTCGGCTGTGGCGTCGGCTAACGTGATAGTCAACGCGCCTTCGGACATCGTGCCGCCGGCCGTGGCGCTGGCGGTGCCGCCCAGCGTGCCGGTGGGCGTGCCCGCAAGGCTCTCCGCCAACGCATCCGACAACGTGGGCGTGGCCGAGCTGAAGTTCGTCGTCGACGGCAGGACCGCCTGCACGCTGCGCGCCGCGCCGTATGTCTGCGCATGGACGCCGAAGCGCCCCGGCGCCGCGAACATCGAAGTGCGCGCCATGGACATGGCGGGGAACATCGCCAGCACCTCCGCCGGCATGCGCATCGAGGGCCTGCGCGCCGAAGATCTCTGAAGCGGCTCAGTCCCGGTTGGTGAAGCTCGCGTTGCCCAGCCCGGTGCCGATGGTCAGCACGCCCCAGTGCCGCACGTCGCGCATGAAGGGCAGCTCGCTCAGGCCCTGCACCACCGCGTCGTTGTGCATCAGCACCAGCGTCGGGCCCGAGCCCATCATCGGCATGCGGCGCCACAGCTGGCTGGGCAGGTGGAAGGCGTGGCCTTCCCAGTCGCCCGGCAGGTTCTGCGCGCCGCGCGCAATGGAGCCGTCGGGACGGATCAGCCCCGGGCAGCCGATGCCGATAAACGGCGCGAGCCGGATCTTCTTGCGCTCGCTGTAGAGGATCATGTCGTGCAGCATGTAGGCGATGTGATCGACCATGCCGCCGCGGTTGGGGCTTTCGTCGGCATGTCGCCACTTCTCGCGCCGCACCACCTTCGCGAGCGAGAAGTCGGGCGCCTTGCGGTGGCGCGTCTTCACGATGCCGCAGCGCACGTTGGTGCCGCCTATGTCCACGGCAAGGATCGCGTCGTGCCCCTTCAGCATGGCCGGCGGCACCAGGTGCACCCAGCCGATCAGGCCGCCGTCGTCCACGTCGTGCGAGAGGCGCGCGATCTGCACGTGCACGCCCAGCTCCTCGAGGATTGCGCCGGTCTGCAGAATGGCGCGCTCGCCCACGTCGCTCTCTGGAAAGCCGCCCCCGATCACGATGCGCTGCACCTTCTTCCACGAGGGCTGGCGCATGAAGCGCTGGATGACCTGGGCCAGCTCCTGCGCGAACTCCTCGATGGCCACGTGCATCAGGTCGGTGGCTTCCGACGCCTTCTTCTCCTGCAGCACGCGGTCGAGTTCCTTCTTGCCGAGATCGCGCGAATGCGAGTTGCCCAGCGGATCCTTGCCCTTGCGGCGGCGGCGCTTGCGCCAGTGTTCGAGCAGTTCGCGGAACGCTGTCTGGCTGGCCTGGTCGCCGACGAAGCCGTCCTTGTCGCGCAGTTGGAGGCTGTAGCCGTCCACCTGCAGGCCGGGCAGTTCACGCAGGCCGTGGACGTCGGGGCCGGGAAGCGGGGCATCCTTCGCGGCCTGGGTCTTGGGGGTCTTTTTCTTCATCGCGGATCACTGTGATCCCGAACGGCCGCCAGCCCCATCGGCACCGCACACCAGGGCGTGTAGGAGATCGACGGGTACGCGCAGCGGGAGCTTGTCTATACACTGGCCCGGATGCACCTGCCCCGCAGCCTCCTGCGCGCCGCCCTGCTCTTCGCCCTCGCCTGGATTGCCCTGTGCGGCATCGCGCGGGCGGCGGACGAGACGTTGCGCGTCGGCTCCAAGCGCTTCACCGAGTCGTACATCCTCGCCGAGCTGCTGGCGCAGACGGCGGCGCCGCACACGGCCACGCCACCCGTCGTGCGGCAGGGGCTGGGCAACACGGCCATCGTGTACGAGGCGCTGCGATCCGGTGCCATCGACCTCTATGCCGAGTACACCGGCACCATCGCGCTCGAGATCCTCAAGGGCGCGCCGGCAGGCACGCGCGAGGAGATGAACGCCGCGCTCGCGCCGATGGGCCTGGGCGTGGCGATACCGCTGGGTTTCAACGACGGCTATGCGCTCGCGGTGCGCGCCGCCGACGCCGACCGGCTGGGCCTGCGCACGCTGAGCGACCTCGCGAAGCACCCGGAGCTGAAGTTCGGCCTGTCGAACGAATTCATCGGCCGCGCCGACGGCTGGAAGGGCCTGGCCGGGCGCTACGGCTTCACGCAGACGCCCACCGGCCTGGACCATGGCCTGGCCTACGACGCGGTGGCCGCGAAGCAGATCGACGTGATCGACATCTACACCACCGACGCCAAGATCGACCACCTCGGCCTGCGCGTGCTGGAAGACGACAGGAAATACTTTCCGCGCTACGACGCCGTGGTGCTCTACAAGCTCGACCTGCCCAAGCGGCTGCCCAAGGCCTGGGCCGCGCTGAAGACGCTCGAAGGCAAGGTCGACGAGCACGCAATGATCGCGATGAATGCGCGCGCCGAACTGCAGGGCGTGCCCTTCGACGTGATCGCGCGCGACTTCCTGGCGAGCGCGGGCGGCAAGGACGCGAAGGCGCAGCCGAAGGAAGAACGCCGGGGCTTCACGGCCAAGCTGTTCGGCCCCGACCTGTGGAAGCTCGCGCGGCAGCACCTGCTGCTGGTGGCGCTGTCGGTGGGCATCGCCATCCTCGTCGGCGTGCCGATCGCGATCCTGGTGTTTCCGCACATGCGGCTGCGCGCGGTGGTGCTGGGTTTCGCGAGCCTGCTGCAGACCGTGCCCTCGCTGGCGCTTCTGGCCGTGCTGATCTCGATGCTGGGCGCCATCGGCGCGCTGCCGGCGCTGATCGCGCTCACGCTCTACTCGCTGCTGCCGATCATGCGCAACACGGTGACGGGCCTGGCCGAGGTGCCCAACGGCCTGCGGCTGGCCGGCACCGCGCTGGGCATGACGCCGCCGCAGAGCCTTCAGTTGGTGCTGCTGCCGCTCGCGCTGCCCACGCTGCTGGCGGGCGTGCGCACGGCCACGGCGATCGCCATCGGCACCGCGACCATCGCGGCCTTCATCGGCGCGGGCGGCTTCGGAGAACGCATCGTCACCGGCCTGGCCCTCAACGACCGCGAACTGCTGGTGGCAGGCGCACTGCCGGCGGCGGCACTGGCCCTGCTGAGCGAAGGCGTCTTCGAACTAGTCGAATACCTCATGCGCAGGCGCCGCCGGGCACCGCCATCGTCGATGCCGACTTGACGCCGTCGCGAAGACGGGAGCGGACAGCCGAACGCAGAAGAAATACAAAGCTACGCGAAAGTCGCAAAAGAACCCGAACACCATTTTTTTGGTATTCCTTTCGCGCCCTCTGCGAAACCTTCGCGCCCTCTGCGCCCGGCTGCCCGCTCCCGCTCCCGATCCCGATCCCGATCCCCGATGCTCAGGCCAGCGTGTAAGCCGTCTTCACCGTCGTGAAGAACTCCTGCGCATAGCGGCCCTGTTCACGCGGGCCGTAGCTCGAGCCCTTGCGGCCGCCGAAGGGCACGTGGTAGTCCACACCCGCCGTCGGCAGGTTGACCATCACCATGCCGGCCTGGCTGTGGCGCTTGAAGTGCGTGGCGTACTTCAGCGAGGTGGTGGCAATGCCGGCCGAGAGGCCGAACTCGGTGTCGTTGGCCGTGGCCAGTGCCTCCTCGTAGTTCTTCACGCGGATCACGCTGGCCACCGGGCCGAAGATCTCTTCCTTGTTGATGCGCATCGTGGCGGCCGATTCGCTGAAGAGGGCCGGCGACATGTAGTAGCCGTCGGTCTCCAGCTTCAGCAGTTCGCCGCCGGCCGCCAGCGTCGCGCCTTCGCTCTTGCCGATGGCGACGTATTCCATGTCCTGGTCGAGCTGCGACTTCGACGAGACCGGCCCCATGTCGGTGCCCTGCGCGAGCGCGTCGCCCACCTTGATCTTCGCCATGCGTTCCTTCATGGCGGCGATGAACTTCGGATAGATGCCTTCGGTGACGATCAGCCGGCTCGACGCGGTGCAGCGCTGGCCGGTCGAGTAGAAGGCGCTCTGCACGCTGAGCTCCACGGCCTGCGCGAGGTCGGCGTCGTCGAGCACCACCTGCGGGTTCTTGCCGCCCATCTCGAGCTGCACCTTCTTGTGGTTGGTGACGCACTGCACCGCGATGTTGCGGCCCACGCCCACCGAGCCGGTGAAGCTGATCGCATGGATGCCGGGGTGGTTGACCAGTGCATTGCCGATCACGCTGCCGCGTCCCATCACCAGGTTGAACACGCCGGCCGGAATGCCCGAGCGGCTGATGATCTCCGCGATCGCCCACGCGCAGCCCGGCACGAGGTCGGCGGGCTTGAGCACCACGCAGTTGCCGAAGGCCAGCGCAGGAGCGATCTTCCAGGCCGGAATGGCGATGGGGAAGTTCCACGGCGTGATGAGGCCCACCACGCCCACCGGCTCGCGCGTGATCTCCACGCCGATGTTCGGCCGCACCGAAGGCAGCACCTCGCCCGACAGGCGCAGGCACTCGCCCGCGAAGAACTTGAAGATGTAGCCCGCGCGCGCGGCCTCGCCGATGCCCTCGGCCTTGGTCTTGCCCTCCTCGCGCGCCAGCAGCGTGCCCAGCTCTTCCTTGCGCGCGAGGATCTCGTTGCCGATCTTGTCGAGCGCGTCGGAGCGCGCCTGCACGCTGCCCGTGGCCCAGGCCGGGAAGGCCGCCGTGGCGGCGGCCACGGCGGCATCGACGTGCGATGCATCGCCCTGCGTGTACTGGCCGATCACGTCGGACAGGTTGCTCGGATTGACGTTGGGGCTGTAGCCGGCGCCTGCACGCCATTCGCCGCCGATGAGGTTGTCGAAGTTCTGCATCTTGGGTTCCTTGCTGCTCGATGGATGAAAAAAGAAAGAAAGAAGCCGGAGCGAGGGCTCCGGCTGCGGGATGTGAGAAACGGAGCCTACGCCTCTACCTGATCATGCAGGGTTTCTTGTTGTCGAAAGTCCACCCCGGGATCAAGTACTGCATCGCCTGTGCATCGTTGCGCGCCCCAAGGCCGTGCTTCAGGTACAGCTGGTGCGCCTTCTCGACCGCATCCATGTCGAGTTCCACGCCGAGGCCGCCGCGCGTGGGCACCTTCACGAAGCCGTCTTCGATCTTCAGCGGGTCCTTGGTCAGATGCTGGCCGTCCTGCCAGATCCAGTGCGTGTCGATGGCCGTCACCTTGCCCGGCGCGGCCGCCGCCACGTGCGTGAACATCGCGAGCGACACGTCGAAGTGGTTGTTGGAGTGCGAGCCCCAGGTCAGGCCCCAGGCCTGGCACAGCTGCGCGACGCGCACCGAGCCCTGCAGGGTCCAGAAATGCGGGTCGGCCAGCGGGATGTCGACCGACTGCAGCGAAAGGCTGTGCACCATCTCGCGCCAGTCGGTGGCGACCATGTTGGTGGCGGTGGGCAGGCCGGTGGCGCGGCGGAACTCGGCCATCACCTCTCGGCCCGAGAACACGCCCTCGGCGCCGCACGGGTCTTCGGCATAGGCCATCACGCCGTGCAGGTCGCGGCACAGGCGAATGGCGTCCTGCAGCAGCCAGCCGCCGTTCGGGTCGAGCGTGACGCGGGCCTTGGGAAAGCGCTCGTGCAGCGCGCGGATGGCTTCGACTTCTTCCTCGCCGCGCAGCACGCCGCCCTTGAGCTTGAAGTCGGTGAAGCCATAGCGTGCGTGCGTGGCCTCGGCCAGGCGCACGATGGCCTCGGGGGTCATGGCTTCCTCGTGGCGAAGACGGAACCAGTCATTGTCGGCGCCGGGATCGCTCTCGTAGGGCAGGTCGGTCTTCCTGCGGTCGCCCACGTAGAAGAGGTAGCCGAGCATCTGCACCGCGTCGCGCTGCTGGCCTTCGCCGAGCAGCGCCGCCACGGGCACTTCGAGGAACTGGCCCAGCAGGTCGAGCAGCGCGGCTTCGACGGCCGTGACCGCGTGGATGGTCACGCGCAGGTCGAAGGTCTGCAGGCCGCGCCCGCCGCTGTCGCGCCCGGCGAAGGCGCTGCGCATGCTGTTGAGAATGGCGTTGTGCCGGCCGATGGGCTGGCCGACGATGAGGTCGCGCGCGTCTTCCAGCGTCTGGCGGATCTTCTCGCCGCCGGGCACTTCGCCCACGCCGGTGTGGCCGGCGCTGTCGGTCAGGATCAGCAGATTGCGCGTGAAGAACGGGCCGTGGGCGCCGCTCAGGTTCATCAGCATGCTGTCGTGGCCCGCGACGGGGACCACGCGCATGCCGGTGACGACGGGGGCGCCTGACGGCGACGAAGTGGAATCTGAAAGCGTCATCGTTGAATCAATCCAAAACCTTTGCTGCCCCATTCGGGGAACACCGCGGAACCGGCTTTGCCGGGCCGCAGGTGTTGCCCCCGGCGAGGGGGTTGGCGAAGCGACACGAAGTGCGCGAAGCCTGGGGGAGTGCCATTAATCCGCGGTGATGTGGCGGGCTTCGATCAATGTCTTCCATCGCGTCCATTCGCGCAACTGGAAGGCGGTGAATTCCTCGGGCGTGCTGGCGACGATCTCCAGGCCCTGGTCGAGCATGCGCTTCTTCGTCTCCGGGTCCTGCATCGCCGCGATGACCGCGTCGCTCAGCTTCTTCTTCACGGCCGGCGGCAGGCCCTTGGGCGCGGCCATGCCCTGCCATGAATAGACCTCGGCGCCCTTCACGCCGGCTTCGGCCAGCGTGGGCACGTCGGGCAGCACCGGCGAGCGCTTGTCGCCCGTGACGGCGATGGCGCGCAGCTTGCCGCCGCGGATGTGCGGCAGCACCGCATTGACGTTCTGGAACGAGAAGTCGACCTGGTTGCCCAGCAGGTCGTTGACCGCCGGCGCGCCGCCCTTGTAGGGAACGTGCACGCCTTCGGTCTTCGTCTGCTGCCAGAAGAGCTCGGCCGAAAGATGGTCGGACGAGCCGTTGCCCGAACTCGCGAACGAGACCTTGCCCGGCGTCTTGCGCAGCAGCGCCAGCACGTCGGCCACGGTGTGCTCGGGTCGCGCGGCGTTCGCGACGAGCACGTTGGGGGCCTGAACTGGCACGCTGATGTAGTCGAAGTCCTTGGTCGCGTCGTAGGGCACGCTCTTCTGCAGGTGCGGGGTGACGACGAAGGCGCCGAGAGAGGAGACCAGCAGCGTGTAGCCGTCGGGCGCGGCGCGCTTGACCTGGCCGGTGCCGATGGTGCCGGTGGCGCCGGGCCGGTTGTCGACGACGAAGCTGCCGCCGAGCTTGGTCTGCAGTTGCAGCGCGATGGTGCGCGCGACCATGTCGGTGGAACCGCCCGCCGGGAACGGCACGATGATGGTCACGGGCTTCTGCTGGGGCCATGCATCGGCTTGCGCCGAGGCAGGCAGCGGCAACAACGCGACCGAGGCGGCCGCGAGGGCGGCCCCGAGAAGGACTCTCTTCTTCATTCGGACTAGATCCTCACGGCCTGACGGGCCAGCAGCTTCCAGCTGCCGCCCTGCTTCTGCCAGACGCCGAGGATCTTCAGCGCCACCTTGCCGGGCTTGCCCGAATCGTTGGTGTCGGCCGTGAGCGTGTGGCGCACGATGGCGGTATTGCCGTCGACCACCTTCACGGTCTGGTCGGTGATGGCGATGGTCACGAAGTCGGACTTGCCGTCGAGCAGGTCGGCGATGAAGCTGGTCTTGGTGTCGACCTTGCCGCCGGAGTGGCCGTAGCTGAGGTCGTCGGCCACCAGCGCGCCGAGCGCGGGGCCGGTGGGGTCGATCATCGCGATGCGCAGGCGCTCGGCGGCGGCGGCCACCTCGGGCGCGGCCGACGCGGCATTGCCCGAGGGCATCACCGAGCAGGCCGAGAACAGGGCCGCCGAGGCGGCGACCAGGAAGAGCTTCTTGAGGAACATGGCGTCTTGTCTCCGTTGTTGTGATGAGGGTCGGTTCGTCCGCCGGGTGCTGGCTTACTGCGGACCGAGCGAGTCGATCAGCGCCTTGAGCTGCTCCATCTCGGCGGGCTTCAGGTCGGTGAGCGGTGCGCGCACGGGGCCGGCGTCGTGGCCGACGATCTTCGCGCCGGCCTTCACGATGCTTACCGCGTAGCCCGGCACGCGGTTGCGCAGCTCGAGGTACGGCATGAAGAAGTTCTTCAGCAGGCGGTGCTGGGTCGGCAGGTCGTCGGCGGCGACGGCCTTGTAGAAGTCCATGGCGGTCTTCGGAATGAAGTTGAAGACGGCCGACGAATACACCGGCGTGCCCATCGCCTTGTAGGCGGCGGCATAGACCTCCGCGGTGGGCAGGCCGCCCAGGTAGGCGAAGCGGTCGCCCATCTTCTGGTAGATGGCGACCATGGCCTCGATGTCGCCCACGCCGTCCTTGAAGCCGACGAGGTTGGGATTGCGCTCGGCCAGCGCGGCCAGCGTGTCGGGCTTCAGGCGGCTGGTGGCGCGGTTGTAGACGATCACGCCGAACTTCACGCTCCTGCACACGGCCTCGACGTGCGCGGCCAGGCCTTCCTGGCCGGCTTCGGTGAGGTAGTGCGGCAGCAGCAGGATGCCGTGCGCGCCGGCCTTCTCGGCGGCCTGGGCGCACTGGATGGCGAAGCGCGTGGGGCCGCCGGCGCCCGCGATGATCGGCACCACGCCACGGCAGGTGTCGACCGCGGTCTGGATGATGCCGGGGTACTCGTCGCCGGTCAGCGAGAAGAACTCGCCCGTGCCGCCGGCCGCGAACAGCGCGCTCGCGCCGTAGGGAGCCAGCCATTCGAGGCGCTGCTGGTAGCCCTTCTTGTTGAAGTCGCCGTTGCTATCGAAGTCGGTCAACGGGAACGAGAGCAGGCCGGAGCCCATGATGGTCTTGAGTTCTTGCGGGTTCATCGGGAAGAGTCCAGTGAAGATTTGGGAAAGGAAAAAGATGGATGAGGCCGGTCAGTCGAGCCTGACGTTCGCCTCTTTGATGACCTGCGCCCAGCGCGCGCGCTCCTTGGCGAAGAACTGGTCCTGCTCGGGCGCGGTCATGGTCACGACCTCGGCGCCCTGGCCCGCGAGGCGGGCGCGGATGTCGGCGGTGCGGATGATGCGCACCAGCTCACGGTTGAGCCGGTTGACGATCGCGTCGGGCACGCCGCGCGCGGCGACCATGCCCTGCCAGGTGCCCGACTCGTAGCCGGGAGCGCCCTGCTCCGCGATGGTCGGCACGCTGCCGATCAGCGGCATGCGCGTGGCCTTGGACACGGCGATCAGCTTGAGCTTGCCGGCCTGCACCTGCGGGTAGGTGGCGAGCATGCCGTTCATGAGCACCTGCGTCTGGCCCGAGACGGTGTCGAGCACGGCCTGCACGCCGCCCTTGTAGGGCACGTACTCCCACTTGGCGCCGATGCGGCGCTGCAGCTCGATGCCCGCGAGGTGCGCGGTGCTGCCGCTGGCGGTAACGGCGAAGTTGAGATCGCTTTTCTTCGAGAGCTCGACCAGTTCCTTCAGCGTGTTCGCCTGCACCGAAGGGTGCACCACCAGCAGGTGCGGCGAATAGGCCAGCATGGAAACGCTGCGCAGGTCCTTCGACGGATCGAAAGGCAGCTTGGGATAGAGCGACGGGCTGATGGCCAGCGCGCCGAGGTCGCACAGCATCAGCGTGTAGCCGTCGGCCGGCGCCTTGGCCAGCAGGTCGGCGCCGAGGTTGCCGTTGGCGCCTGCCTTGTTGTCGATGACGACGGGCTGGCCCAGCGCCTCGGACAGCGGCTGGCTGATGGCCCGCGCGATGATGTCGGACGAACCGCCCGGCGGGTACGGAACGATGATCCGGATCGGCTTCGAGGGCCAGTTGCCGGTGCCGCCCTGCGCGCCGGCCGCGGCCTGCGCGAAGGAGCGCGCCGGCAGGCTGGCGGCCAGGGTGGTTGCCAGTGCGGCGCCGAGTGCGCCGCGTCGGGAGATGGTCATGCTGCCTCCAGTTGTTCGATGGTCGTCATGGCCTTGCGCGCGACGAGCCGCACAAGTTATCAGTCATCGTACAACTAGAGAGATGACTTGTCCAGCATGGCGGACAAGAAAAATATCAGTGAGAGGAAGCGCCGTCGGTCGACGGCACGGCCGCATCGGCGGCACCTGCCGCGGATGCATCGGCTTTCGCCTTCTGCTGCGCCGCCTCCTGCGCCATGCGCAGCCGCTCGCGGCTGTTGGTCAGGTGGATGCGCATCGCGGCGCGCGCCGACTCGGGGTCGCGCCGCGCGATGGCCGCGTAGATCTCTTCGTGCTCGCGGTTGACGCGGCTCAGGTAAGGCGCCCCGCCCTCGTGCGTGCGAATGGCGCTGATGCGCGTGCGCGGAATGAGCGTGGTGCCCAGGTGCCGCATGATGTCCGCGAAGTACGGGTTGCCGGTCGACTCGGCGATCTGCAGGTGGAAGCGGAAGTCGGGCCCCACCGTGTCGCCCGCCGCCACCACGTTGCGCTCGAAGTCGTCGAGCGCCTGGCGCATGGCCACCAGCTGCTCGTCGGTGCGGCGGCTGGCGGCGAGGCCGGCCGATTCGGTCTCCAGGCTGATGCGCAGCTCCAGCACGGCGAGTACGTCGACCGACGCGGCGATCTCGCCCGGATCGAGGCGGAACACCCCGCCGGTGCGCGGCTGCAGCACGAAGGTGCCGACGCCGTGCAGCGTCTCGACCAACCCCGCGGCCTGCAGCTTCGACAGCGCCTCGCGCACCACGGTGCGGCTCACGCCGTAGGCCTGCATGATTGCCGACTCGGTCGGCAGCTTGTCGCCCGGCCGCAGCGACTGGCTGCGGATCTTCTCGCCCAGGTCTTCCACCAGCCCGTGCGCGAGGCCGCGCGCGCGCTGGCGCGGACGCCCCACGAAGGAAGAAGCCGAAGAGCCCGCCTCCGCCGGAGCGTCCGACACCAAGGGATTACCCGCAGTCGTCTGAACCATGGCCACGATGATAATCTCCAAACTAGTTGTACGACAACAGATAACTTATCACTCAACTCCCAAGCGTCGCGGGCTTGTCCGCCAGCGGCCTTCGGTTTCCACGGCACCGAAATGCAGCGCCTTTTCGACCTCGCGACCTCGACCTTGCTTCACCGGCATCGTACCGGTCGCTTCCGCGAAACCGCCGCGACGGCAGCCCCTCGGAAACCATGACTACTGCATGCAAGGACGGCCAACCATGACAGACAACAACAAGATGAACCGCCTCCTGCTGACCGGCGCGGCCGGCGGCCTCGGCAAGGTGCTGCGCGAGCGGCTCAAGCCCTATGCGAACGTGCTGCGCCTGTCCGACATCGCCTCGCTGGCGCCGGCCACCGGCGCGAACGAGGAAACCGTGCCCTGCGATCTCTCGGACAAGGCCGCGGTGCATGCGCTGGTGGAAGGCTGCGACGCCATCGTCCACCTGGGCGGCGTGTCGGTGGAGCGGCCGTTCGAGGAAATCCTCGAAGCCAACATCAAGGGCGTGTTCCACATCTACGAGGCCGCGCGCCGCCACGGCGTGAAGCGCGTGGTGTTCGCGAGCTCGAACCACGTGATCGGCTTCTACAAGCAGAGCGAGCACATCGACGCCCATGCCGCACGCAGGCCAGACGGCTACTACGGCCTGTCGAAGTCCTTCGGCGAGGACGTGGCGCAGTTCTACTTCGACCGCTGGGGCATCGAGACGGTGAGCATCCGCATCGGCTCCTCCTTCCCCGAGCCGGCCAACCGCCGGATGATGAGCACCTGGCTGAGCTACCGCGACCTCACCACGCTGATCGAGAAGTCGCTCTTCACCCCCGGCGTGAAGCACACGGTGGTCTACGGCATGTCGAACAATCGCGACGTGTGGTGGGACAACAGCGCCGCCGCGCACCTGGGCTTCGTGCCGCAGGACAGCTCCGAAGTGTTCCGCGACAAGGTCGAGCAGCAGCCTCCGGTGGCACCGACCGACCCCAACGCCATCTACCAGGGCGGAGCCTTCACTGCACAGGGGCCATTCGGCGATTGAGGCGATGCAAGCTGAACTCGTCCTCGACGCTCGCAACGGCACCGGCGAGAGCCCGGTGTGGCATGCCGCCGAGCAGGCGCTGTACTGGGTCGATATTCCCGCGCGCACGCTGAACCGCTGGCATGCGGGCGAAGGCCACGCGCAGTGGAAGGCCGATGAAATGATCGCCTGCATCGCGCCGCGCGCCGACGCGCCCGGCGAGTGGATCGCCGGCATGGAAAGCGGCCTCTTCTCGCTGAAGCCGCAGGCCGACGGCACGCTGGCCTGCGCGCCGCTCGCCTCCGTCGACCACGCCGCGCCCGCCATGCGCTTCAACGACGGCCGCTGCGACCGCCAGGGCCGCTTCTGGGCCGGCACCATGCTGCTGGACATGGCGGCTGGCGCACGCGTCGGCCGCCTCTACAGCTACGCCAGCGGCAGCGCGAAGGCCGACCAGCGCCTCGACGACTTCATCGTGCCCAACGGCCTGGCCTTCAGCCCCGACGGCCGCACGATGTACCTCTCGGATTCGCACCCCACGGTGCAGGCCGTCTGGGCCTTCGACTACGACACCGCCACCGGCACGCCAGGCAACCGCCGCCTCTTCGTCGACATGAAGCCCCTGCCCGGCCGCCCCGACGGCGCCGCCATCGACACCGACGGCTGCTACTGGATCTGCGGCAACGACGCGGGCCTGGTGCACCGCTTCACGCCCGACGGCCGGCTCGACCGCTCGCTCGAAGTGCCGGTGAAGAAACCCGCCATGTGCGCCTTCGGCGGCGCGGGCCTCGACACCCTGTTCGTCACCTCGATCCGCCCCGGCGGCATCGACCTGTCGGACCAGCCGCTGGCCGGCGGCGTGTTCGCGCTGCGGCCCGGCGCGCAGGGCGTGCCCGAGCCGGCCTTCGGCAGCTGATTCCTTTTTTTCAACAACCACCAAACCAAACCAGAGGACGAGACAAATGAAATTCGCCAAGAAGACCCTGATCGCAATTTCCGCGTGCGCCGCAGCCGCGCTGACCACCATGGCTGCACACGCCACCGAGTTCCGTTCGGCCGACATCCACCCCGACGACTACCCCACCGTGACCGCGGTGAAGTTCATGAGCGAGCGCCTGAAGGCGCTGTCGGGCGGCAAGCACAGCATCAAGGTGTTCAACAACAGTGCGCTCGGCAGCGAGAAGGACACGATCGAGCAGGCCAAGATCGGCGCGCTGCAGATGGTGCGCGTGAACATTGCGCCCATGAACAACATCTGCCCCGAGACGCAGGTGCCGACCATGCCCTTCCTGTTCCGCTCGGTCGACCACCTGCACAAGGTGCTGGACGGCCCGATCGGCGAAGAGATCCTGAAGTCGTGCGAGAAGCAGGGCTTTGTGGGCCTGGCCTACTACGACAGCGGCGCGCGCTCGATGTTCACCGCCAAGAAGCCGGTGCGCAGCTTCGCCGACATGAAAGGCCTGAAGGTGCGCGTGCAGCAGTCCGACCTGTGGGTGTCGATGCTGGAAGCCATGGGCGCCAACGCCACGCCCATGCCCATGGGCGAGGTCTACACGGGTCTGAAGACCGGCCTGATCGACGCCGCCGAGAACAACTATCCCACCTATGAAAGCGCGCGCGCCTTCGAAGTGGCCAAGTACTACAGCAAGACCGAGCACTCGATGGCGCCCGAGATGCTGCTGTTCTCCAAGCGCGTGTGGGACAAGCTCTCCGCCGAGGAGCAGGGCTGGATCCGCCAGGCCGCCAAGGAGTCGGTGCCCTACATGCGCAAGCAGTGGGAAGAGCGCGAAGTGAAGTCGCTGGCCACGGTGAAGGCCGGCGGAGCCGAGATCATCGAGGTCGACAAGGCCCCGTTCCAGGTGGCGATGAAGCCGGTGTACGACAAGTTCATCACCGACGCGAAGCTCAAGGACCTCGTGAAGCGCGTCCAGGAAACGAAATAGGGCTCGCCCCCCAGGCTTGCTCACTTCGTGTAGCCGCCACCCCCTACCGGGGGCAACACCTGAGGCCCGGCAAAGCCGGCTCCTCGGTGTTTCACGAATGGGCAGCCCTCCCCACCATCTCTCGCGCTGGAAAATATGTACACCAAACTTTGCCGCACCCTCGCGCGTGCCTGCATGTGGTTGGGCATCCTCGGTCTCGTGGCGGTCATCTGCGCCGTGAGCTGGCAGGT
This sequence comes from Variovorax sp. V15, assembly GCF_041154425.1. Classification (NCBI taxonomy): domain Bacteria; kingdom Pseudomonadati; phylum Pseudomonadota; class Betaproteobacteria; order Burkholderiales; family Comamonadaceae; genus Variovorax; species Variovorax sp. V15. The sequence goes on along the minus strand of NZ_AP028659.1, from coordinate 2,124,292 downwards.
GTTCGGCCGCTACGTGCTCAACAACACCCCCACCTGGGCCGAAAGCCTCGCGCTGCTTCTGGTGCTCTACGTCACCATGCTCGGCGTGGCCGTGGGCGTGCGCGACGCGGGCCACATCGGGCTCGAGTCCTTCCTCGTCCTCGCACCCGACTGGCTGCGGCTGAAGATGGAATACCTCATCCACGCGCTGATCCTGCTGTTCGGCCTGGCCATGGCCTGGAACTGCGCCGAGCTGGCCGGTTCGGTTTGGGAATACCGGCTGCCCACGCTGTGGATCTCCGAGGGCTGGAAGTACGTGCCGGCCTCGGTCGCGGGCGTGCTGATCGTCCTCTTCTCCATCGAACACATCATCGCCCTGGCCCAAGGCCGCGAAGTGGAACCCGCCTGGGGATAACGAATGCACTCCCCCAGGCTTCGCGCACTTCGTGTCGCTTCTCCAACCCAATTGCAGGGGGCAATGCCTGCGGCCCGGCAAAGCCGGTTCCGCGGCATTCCCCGAACAGTCCATAGCGCCCCCACCACCGGCGAGGCGGCCAGATCATGACCATTCCCCTTTTGATTCTCTGCCTCTCGTTCACGCTCTTCCTCCTGCTGGGCGTGCCGGTGGCTTTCTCCATCGGCCTGTCGGCCCTGGCCACGCTGCTGTATGAAGGCCTGCCGCTGGCGGTCGGCTTCCAGCAGATGACCTCGGGCATGGGCATCTTCTCGTTCCTCGCCATCCCGTTCTTCATCTTCGCCGGCGAGCTGATGCTCTACGGCGGCATCGCGGACCGCATCGTCAACCTGGCGCGCGACCTCGTGGGCCACGTGCGCGGTGGCCTCGGCATGTCGAACGTGGTGGCCTGCACGCTGTTCGGCGGCGTCTCGGGTTCGCCCGTGGCGGACGTCTCGGCCATGGGCGCCGTGATGATCCCGATGATGAAGAAGGAGGGCTATCACGCCGACTACGCGGTCAACGTGACGACCCACGCGGCACTGGTCGGCGCGCTGATGCCGACCAGCCACAACCTCATCATCTATTCGCTGGCCGCGGGCGGAAAGGTGTCGATCGCGGCGCTGATCCTCGCGGCGCTGCTGCCGGCGGCGGTGCTCACCGTCAGCAACCTGGCGGCCGCCTACCTGGTGGCGGTCAAGCGCGGCTACCCCGCCGGCACCTTCCCGGGCTGGGCCATCGTGGCGCGCTCGTTCGCGGCGGCGCTGCCGGGCCTGTTCGTGGTGCTGCTGATCCTGGGCGGCATCCTGTCGGGCATCTTCACGGCCACCGAGTCGGCGGCGGTGGCGGTGCTCTACGCGCTGGCCCTCACGATCTTCGTGTACCGCACGCTGAAGTGGGAGCACTTCGTCAAGGCGGCCTCGAAGGCTGTGCGCACCACCGGCGTGATCCTGCTGCTGATCGGCATCTCCAGCACCTTCGGCTACCTCATCAGCCTGTACGGCGTGGCCGAGCTCACGGGCCAGATGCTGTCGCAGGTCACTAGCACGCCGTGGGTGATCTTCCTGCTGATCAACATCATCCTGTTCGTGCTGGGCACCTTCCTGGACATGGCCGCCACCATCCTGCTGTGCACGCCGATCTTCCTGCCCATCGCGCAGCAGTACGGCATGACCTCCGTGCAGTTCGGCATCGTGATGCTCATCAATTGCGCGCTGGGCCTGAACACGCCGCCCGTGGGCACGACCCAGTTCGTCGGCTGCGCGATCGGCGGGGTGTCGGTGGGAACGGTGATGCGCACCATCTGGCCGTTCTACGGGGCGCTGATCTTCGCGCTCGGCGTGGTCACCTTCGTGCCGGCCTTCTCGACCTGGCTCCCGAGCATGTTCATGGTCGTGAAGTAAGCAAAGCAAGGAACCCGCGATGACCGAGACCACCCGCCCTCCGCTCTACATCCGCATCCACGCCGCCGACAACGTGGCCATCGTCGCCAACGACGGCGGGCTGAAGGCCGGCGCGGAGTTCGCCGACGGCCTGCGGCTGGTGGACAACGTGCCCCAGGGCCACAAGGTTGCGCTGGTCGACCTCGCCGAAGGCGATGCCATCCGCCGCTACGACGTGGTGATCGGCTACGCACAGAAGGCGCTGCCGCGCGGCAGCTGGGTGCACGAGCGCGTGATGCGGATGCCGACCGCGCCCGAGCTCGACGGCCTTCCCATCGCGACGGTCAAGCCCCCTGCCCTGCCGCCGCTGGAGGGCTACACCTTCGAGGGCTACCGCAACGCCGACGGCTCGGTGGGCACGCGCAACATCCTCGCCATCACGCAGACGGTGCAGTGCGTGGCCGGCGTCACCGAATTCGCGGTGCAGCGCATCAAGGCCGAGCTGCTGCCGAAGTACCCCAACGTCGACGACGTGGTGGCGCTGGAGCACACCTACGGCTGCGGCGTGGCCATCGACGCGCCCGACGCCATCGTGCCCATCCGCACGCTGCGCAACATCAGCCTCAATCCCAACTTCGGCGGCGAGGTGATGGTGGTGAGCCTGGGCTGCGAGAAGCTGCAGCCCGAGCGGCTGCTGCCGCCGGGCAGCATTCCCATCGCCGACCAGCGTGCCGGCACCACGCCCGATACCGCGCTCGACGTGGTCTGCCTGCAGGACGACGCGCACGTCGGCTTCATGTCGATGATCGATTCGGTCATGCGCCAGGCCGAGGAGCACCTCGCCCGGCTCAACGCACGCAGGCGCGAGACCGTGCCCGCCAGCGAGCTGGTGGTGGGCGTGCAGTGCGGCGGCAGCGATGCCTTCTCGGGCGTCACCGCCAACCCGGCGGTGGGCTTCTGCACCGACCTGCTGGTGCGCGCGGGCGCCACGGTGATGTTCTCCGAGACCACCGAGGTGCGCGACGGCATCGACCAGCTCACCTCGCGCGCGTCCACGCCCGAAGTGGCCGAAGCCATGATCCGCGAGATGGCCTGGTACGACGCCTACCTGAAGAAGGGCATGGTCGACCGCAGCGCCAACACCACGCCGGGCAACAAGAAGGGCGGGCTCTCCAACATCGTCGAGAAGGCGATGGGCTCCATCGTCAAGTCGGGTTCGGCGCCCATCACCGGCGTGCTCGCGCCCGGCGAGAAGGCGAAGCAGAAGGGCCTGATCTACACGGCCACACCCGCCAGCGACTTCATCTGCGGCACGCTGCAACTGGCCGCCGGCATCAACCTGCACGTGTTCACCACCGGCCGCGGCACGCCCTACGGACTGGCCGAGGTGCCGGTGATCAAGGTCGCCACCCGCAGCGACCTCGCGCGCCGCTGGCACGACCTGATGGACGTAAACGCGGGCCGCATCGCCGACGGCGAGGCCACCATCGAGGACATCGGCTGGGAAATGTTCCGCCTGATGCTCGACGTGGCCAGCGGACGGAAGAAGACCTGGGCCGAGCACTGGAAGCTGCACAACGCGCTGGTGCTTTTCAACCCCGCGCCCGTGACCTGAGCAAGGCGCTGCGCGACGCGCGGGTTCACGTCTTTCTGATTTCCTTTCTAAGACCTGTCTCTTCATCAACGGAGCCCCTCATGGAAGACCTCAAGGACAAGACAGCCCTCGTCACCGGCGCCAGCACCGGCATCGGCGCGGCGGTGGCCATCGCCTTCGCCGCGCGCGGCATGCGCGTGGCGGTGCACTACAACAGCTCCGCCGACGCGGCGAACCAGGTGGTCGACACCATCCGCGCGGCCGGCGGCACCGCCTTCGCACTGAAGGCCGACGTGCGCGACACGGGCGCGATCCGCGAGTGCGTGAAGCAGGCCTCGTCGCAGTTCGGCGGCCGCATCGACGTGCTGGTGAACAACGCGGGCAGCCTGGTCAAGCGCGTGCCCATCGCCGAGTTCGACGATGCACTCTTCGACGAAGTGCTGCACATCAACGCGCGCTCGGTGCTCGCTTTCTGCCGCGAGGTGGTTCCGCTGATGCGCAAGAGCGGCGGCGGCAACATCATCAACGTGACCTCTGTCGCGGCACGCACCGGCGGCGGGCCTTCGGCCTATCTGTACGCGGGCTCGAAGGGCTTCGTGAGCACGGCAACGCACGGGCTGGCGAAGGAGCTGGTGGGCGACCGCATCCGCGTGAACGCGGTGGCGCCGGGCGTCATCCAGACGCCCTTCCAGGACCGCTTCTCCACGCCCGCGATGCTGGAGAACTTCCGCGCCGGCATTCCGATGGGCCGCATCGGCACGCCGGATGAATGCGTGGGCGCATTCCTCTACCTCGCATCGGAACAACTCTCGGGCTACGTCACCGGGCAGGTGATCGAGGTGAACGGCGGGCAGTACATGCCCTGACGCGCACCCACACCTTTCAACACTTCAACGCTCAACCACAACAACGGAGACAAGGATCATGAAACGCAAGCAGTTCATTCGCGGCATCGCCGCCCTCTCGGCCACGGCCGCCCTCTCGCTCGGGCTGGCGGCACCGGCCGCCGCACAGGCCGATTTTCCGAACCGCACCATCGAACTGCTCGTGCCCTACCAGCCCGGCGGCGGCACCGACGGCCTGGCGCGTGCCTTCTCGGAAGCGAGCCGCAAGCACATCTCGCAGAGCATCGTGATCGTCAACCGTCCCGGCGCGGGGGGCGCCATCGGCTGGACCGAGGTGATCAACTCCAAGCCCGACGGCTACAAGCTCGCCGTGCTCACGGTCGAGCTGCTGACGCTGCCGCACCTGGGGCTGGCCAAGTTCAACTACGACGACTTCCAGCCGATCGCTCAGCTCAACGCCGATCCGGCCGCGATCACGGTGAAGGCCGACGCGCCGTGGAACACCATCGAGGAGTTCCTGGCCGCCGCGAAGAAATCGCCGGAGAGCGTGCGCGTGGGCAACTCGGGCAACGGCTCGATCTGGCACCTTGCCGCCGCCGCACTGGAAGACAAGACCGGCGCCAAGTTCGGCCACATCCCGTTCCAGGGCGCGGCACCCGCGGTGCTGGCGCTGCTGGGCGGCCACATCGAAGCCGTGGCGGTGAGCCCGGCCGAGGTGACGACGCACGTGCAGGGCGGCAAGCTCAAGGTGCTGATGGTGATGGCCGACAAGCGCGTGAAGGGCTTCGAGAAGGTGCCCACCGCCAAGGAGCGCGGCATCGACCTGTCGATCGGCACCTGGCGCGGCCTGGGCGCGCCGAAGAACACGCCGCCCGAAGTGATGGCGAAGCTGCGCGAGATCACCGCGAAGACCGCCGCCGAACCGCTGATGCACGAGGTGATGGACAAGCAGAACCTGGGCTATGTCTACACCGACGGCGCGGTGTTCAAGGAAACGCTGGCGAAGGACAACGTGTACTTCAAGCAGCTCATCACCAAACTCAACATCAAGCCCTGAGCCCCGGCCATGAAGAAGACGACCATCGCATCGCTGCTGTGGCTGGCCGCGGCGGTACCCGCATCGGCCGCCACCTGGGTCTACGTGTCGAACGCCGACAGCCAGGAAATCTCGGTGCTCGAGCTCGACAGGAGCCAGGGCGCGCTCAAGCCGGTGCAGACGCTGAACGTGGGCGGCACGGTGATGCCGATGGTGGTGAGCCGCGACAGGCGCGTGCTGTACGCCGCGCTGCGCTCGCAGCCGTTTCGCGTGACCGCGCTGTCGATCGACGGCGCCAGCGGCAGGCTGCGGAAGCTGGGCGAGGCGCCGCTGGCCGACAGCATGGCCAACATCGACCTCGACGCGAGCGGCAAGTGGCTGTTCGCGGCCTCCTACCAGGGCGGCAAGATCACGGTCAACGCGGTGGGCAAGGACGGCACGGTGGGGCCGATCAACCAGCTGATCCAGACAGCGCCCAACGCGCACGCCATCCACGCCGACGCGAGCAACCGCTTCGTGCTCGCCACCAGCCTGGGTGGCGACAACGTGTCGAGCTGGCGCTTCGACGCGGAGAAAGGCCTGCTCTCGCCCAACGACCCGCCGCTGACCACCACCGCCGCGAAGTCGGGCCCGCGCCACTTCGTGTGGGACAAGGCGCAGCGCCATGTCTACCTGCTGGACGAGCTCGACGCCGCGCTGCACGTGTTCGCCTGGGACGCCGCGCGGGGCACGCTCAGGCTCGAACAGAGCACCACCACCCTGCCCGCCGGTTTCACCGGCAAGCCCTGGGCCGCCGACCTGCACCTGACGCCGGACGGGCGCTTCCTCTACGCGTCGGAGCGCACCTCGAGCACGCTCTCGGCATTCAAGGTCGACGCCGCTACGGGGCAGCTGCAGCCGCTGGGCCAGACGCCGACCGAGAAGGGGCCGCGCGGCTTCGCCATCGATTCCACCGGCCGCTACCTGATCGCGGCGGGACAGGAATCGAACGGCATCTCCCTCTACGCCATCGACGCCGACACCGGCGCGCTGGGCACGCCCCAGCACCTGGAGGTGGGCAAGAACCCGAACTGGATCGAGATCGTCGACCTGCCCTGAAGGGCAGCCGGCGCCAACTGACAACCCAAGGAGACTTCGCATGCAACGCCGCACACTCATCCGCACCGCCCTCGCCTCTTCGGTCGCCGCCGCGCTTCCGGCGGCATTCGCCCAGGGCAGCAGCAACTGGCCCACGGGCAAGCCGATCACCTACCTCGTGCCCTTTCCGGCGGGCGGCACCACCGACGTGCTGGGCCGGCTGATAGGACAGAAGCTGGGCCCCGCGCTGGGCACCACGGTGATCATCGACAACAAGGGCGGCGCCGGCGGCAGCGTGGGCTCCGAGATCGGCTCGCGCGCCGCGCCCGACGGCTTCACGCTGGTGGGCGGCACGATCAGCTCGCACGCGATCAACGTGAGCCTGTACCCCAAGCTCGGCTACGACCCGCAGAAGTCGTTCGCGCCGGTGACGCTGATCGGCACCAACCCGGTGGTGCTGGTGGTGAACCAGGCGAGCCCCTACAAGACGCTGAAGGACGTGATCGCCGCGAGCAAGGGCAAGGCGGGCGGGCTCTCGTCGGCATCGGCCGGCACGGGCACCTCGCAGCACCTGGCGCTGGAACTGCTGGCCTACAAGTCGGGCGTGAAGTTCACGCACATCCCGTACAAGGGCAGCGGCCCAGCGATCCAGGACGTGATCGGCGGGCAGGTCGACATGATGTTCGACACCACGGTGGTGGCCGGCCCGCACATCCAGAGCGGCAAGCTGCGCGCGATCGCGGTCACCTCGTCGAAGCGGCTGGCCTCGATGCCCGACGTGCCGACGGTGGCCGAGTCGGGCGTGCCGGGCCTGCAGGACTTCGAGGTGGTGTCGTGGCAGGCGATCTTCGTGCCCGCGCACACGCCCGCGCCGGTGGTCGACCGGCTGCACACCGAGATCCGCAAGATCCTCGCGACGCCGGAGATGCAGGACAAGCTCAAGGGCTTCGGCATGGAGCCGGCCGACCTGAGCACGGTGCAGATCGCGGCCTTCCAGAAGGCCGAGGTGGAGAAGTGGGCGCAGGTGATCAAGGCTGCGGGAATCAAGCCCGACTGATCCGGCGCGATCGGCAGGGGCTGGCTGGGGGAACCAAGGGAAGCTTCCTACGTCCCGGGCGAAAAGCCCTTTATAGAATGCCCCTCCGATCCGCTTTCCAGATCATTCCCACGTGTCCGACCGCTCCGCCGTACTGCCCCAATACCTGTTTCCCAAGCAGGCCCTGACCAATTTCGCCGGCTGGGTCGCGGGCAAGGAACGGGGCGCCGTGACGACGTGGATCATCCGGCGCTTCGTGGCCAAGTACGGCGTGGACATGGGCGAGGCGCTCGAGTCGGACATCAGCCACTACAAGAGCTTCAACCAGTTCTTCACGCGCGAGCTCAAGCCCGGCGCCCGGCCCATCGCCCAGGCCGACCTGATCTGCCCCGTGGACGGCGCGATCAGCCAGTTCGGCGCGATCGAAGGCGACCAGATCTTCCAGGCCAAAGGCCACAACTACACGACCACCGCACTGGTGGGCGGCGACGCCACCCTGGCCGCGAAGTTCGCGCACGGCAGCTTCGCCACGCTCTACCTGAGCCCCAAGGACTATCACCGCATCCACATGCCCTGCGACGGGCGGCTGGTGCGCATGATCCACGTGCCGGGCGACCTGTTCTCGGTGAACCCGACGACGGCGCGGGGCGTGCCCGGCCTCTTCGCGCGCAACGAGCGCGTGGTGTGCGTCTTCGAATCGGCGCGCGGGCCCTTCGTGCTGGTGCTGGTGGGCGCCACCATCGTCGGCAGCATGGCCACCGTGTGGCATGGGGTGGTCAATCCGCCGCGCGTGGGCGAGCTGCGCGAGTGGCACTACACCGACCAGCAGATCGACATCCGCAAGGGCGACGAGATGGGCCGGTTCTTGCTGGGCTCCACCGTCGTCATGCTCTTCCCGGCGCCCGCGCTGGCTTTCAACCCGCAGTGGTCGCCCGGCCGCGCGATCCGGTTGGGCGAAGCCATGGCCGAATACACCAATTTGTGAGGCTTTGTCTCACAAGCCGCATCCAGCTTGCCTTGACAGCTACAAAACTAGTAGCATCCTCATCGATTGCGCTATAGTCGCCGCCCAACGAGACGGTTCATAACCAACCACAAGAACGCGAGGCATCGCCCTGTCCCCGCAGGTCGACGGCCCGCCCAGCTTCGAGGAGATGATGTCGATGAGTACCAAGGAAAACGCAGCCATCAGCCAGTTGCTCGCCCTGCTCGAAGCCCGTTATGCGCTGCGCGTGCTCTGGGCCCTGCGCGACGGCCATGCGCAGACCTTCCGCCTGCTGCAGGACAGCGTCGGCGGCATCACTCCCAACACGCTCAACACCCGCATCAAGGAACTGCGCGAGGCCGGCCTCGTGGGCCATGGCAGCGACGGCTACAGCCTCACGCTCAGCGGGCAGGACCTGCTCAAGCGCCTGTCCGACCTGCAGGCCTTCGCCGGCAAATGGCAGCTCGGCCAGCAGAAGAAGGCTGCGGCAACTGCGCCTGCTGCGCCGGCCGCAACCGCCTCCGCCGCTCCCGCCATGGCTCCCGCTGCGCCCCCGGCAGCGCCCTCCCCCGAACCTCCTCCGGCGCCTGCGCCTACACCCGCGCCGTCCGGCGACGACAGCAGCCACGGCTGACGGACGGCGGGGCTGCCCGTCGGGCCTCGGTAAACTCCGCGCCTTCGATCCACGGATCTCACATCGACGCAAGGAGCGTTTCCCATGCCCACCACTCCCTCCGGCCTGCAATACGAAGACACCGAAGTCGGCACCGGCGCCGAAGCCAAGGCCGGCCAGCACGTGCACGTGCACTACACCGGCTGGCTCTACAACGACGGCGTGCAAGGCGCCAAGTTCGACTCCAGCCGCGACCGCAACGACCCCTTCGCGTTCTCGCTGGGCGCGGGCCAGGTCATCAAGGGCTGGGACGAAGGCGTGGCCGGCATGAAGATCGGCGGCAAGCGCACGCTGATCATTCCCGCATCGCTGGGCTATGGCGCTCGCGGCGCGGGCGGCGTGATCCCCCCCAATGCCACCCTGAAGTTCGACGTCGAACTGCTCGACGCCCACTGAGCCTCCCAGCTGACGGCTCCAAGGCCCGGTTTCGGGCCTTTTTCGTGTCTCGGAGGTCGTTTCGACCCCATTTTTTCGCTTGAAATGCCTTCGGCCAGCCCCATGTGGCTGGCTATCGTTTGTTTTCCGGCACGTGCCGGTTCTTTGAAAAATGTCTGACCCGCAACAATCCGCACAGAATTCTCAAATGCTGCAAGGCGAGCCCAGCCCCGAAGAACTGGAGGCAGCGCAAGCCGCCAACGAAGCCGAGGCGCTCGATGCCCTGGCCGTCGCCCAGGGCGAACTCGCCGCGCTGCAGACCAAGAATGCCGAGCTTGCCGATCAGTACCTGCGCGCCCAGGCGGACGTGCAGAACGCCCGCCGCCGCGCGGACGAGGAAGTCAGCAAGGCCCGCAAGTTCGCCGTCGAGGCCTTCGCCGAAAGCCTGCTACCGGTCACCGACAGCCTGGAAGCCGGCCTGGCCGTCAAGGACGCCACGCCCGAGCAGATCCGCGAAGGCGCCGAAGCCACGCTGCGCCAGCTCAAGAGCGCGCTCGAACGCAACAAGGTGATCGAAGTGGCCCCCGCGCCCGGCACGAAGTTCGACCCGCACCAGCACCAGGCCATCTCGATGGTCCCCGCCGACCAGGAACCCAACACCGTGGTCACCGTGCTGCAGAAGGGCTACACCATCAACGACCGCGTGCTGCGCCCGGCGCTGGTCACGGTCAGCGCCCCGAAGTGACCCGCCGTTCGGCGACACACAAGATTCCCACAGGAAATCCCCGCTTCATGCCTTGAATCGCGACGGGTTATCCACAAGTTCATAACAACATATTTTTCAGGCTTTCAGGAGTAAGAACATGGCAAAGATCATCGGCATCGACCTCGGCACCACCAACTCGTGCGTGTCGATCATGGAAGGCAACACCACGCGTGTGATCGAGAACTCGGAAGGTGCGCGCACCACGCCGTCGATCGTCGCGTACCAGGAAGACGGTGAAGTGCTGGTCGGTGCCTCGGCCAAGCGCCAGGCCGTGACCAACCCCAAGAACACGCTGTACGCGATCAAGCGCCTGATCGGGCGCAAGTTCGAGGAAAAGGAAGTCCAGAAGGACATCGACCTGATGCCCTACACCATCGCCAAGGCCGACAACGGCGACGCATGGGTGGAAGTGCGCGGCAAGAAGATCGCCCCGCAGCAGGTCAGCGCCGACATCCTGCGCAAGATGAAGAAGACCGCTGAAGACTACCTCGGCGAGACCGTCAGCGAAGCCGTGATCACGGTGCCCGCCTACTTCAACGACGCCCAGCGCCAGGCCACCAAGGACGCCGGCCGCATCGCTGGCCTCGACGTCAAGCGAATCATCAACGAACCCACCGCCGCTGCCCTGGCCTTCGGCCTGGACAAGCAGGACAAGGCCGACCGCAAGATCGCCGTGTACGACCTCGGCGGCGGTACCTTCGACGTGTCGATCATCGAGATTGCCGACGTCGACGGCGAGAAGCAGTTCGAAGTGCTGTCGACCAACGGCGACACCTTCCTGGGCGGCGAAGACTTCGACCAGCGCATCATCGACTACATCATCGGCGAGTTCAAAAAGGAACAGGGCGTCGACCTGAGCAAGGACGTGCTGGCACTGCAGCGCCTGAAGGAAGCCGCTGAAAAGGCCAAAATCGAGCTGTCGAACAGCGCGCAGACCGACATCAACCTGCCGTACATCACGGCCGATGCCTCGGGTCCGAAGCACCTGAACATCAAGCTGACCCGCGCCAAGCTGGAAAGCCTGGTCGACGAGCTGATCGAGCGCACCATCGCTCCCTGCCGACTGGCCATCAAGGACGCCGGCATCAGCGTGGGCGACATCAACGACGTGATCCTGGTCGGCGGCATGACCCGCATGCCCAAGGTGCAGGAGAAGGTGAAGGCCTTCTTCGGCAAGGAACCGCGCAAGGACGTGAACCCCGACGAGGCCGTGGCCGTCGGCGCCGCCATCCAGGGCCAGGTGCTCTCGGGCGACCGCAAGGACGTGCTGCTGCTGGACGTGACCCCGCTGTCGCTGGGCATCGAGACCATGGGCGGCGTCATGACCAAGATGATCGCCAAGAACACCACGATCCCGACGAAGTTCGCGCAGACCTTCTCGACCGCCGAGGACAACCAGCCGGCGGTGACCATCAAGGTGTTCCAGGGTGAGCGCGACATCGCCGCGGGCAACAAGCTGCTGGGCGAATTCAACCTGGAAGGCATTCCGCCGGCATCGCGCGGCACGCCGCAGATCGAGGTGAGCTTCGACATCGACGCCAACGGCATCCTGCACGTCGGCGCCAAGGACAAGGGCACCGGCAAGGAAAACAAGATCACCATCAAGGCGAGCTCGGGCCTGTCGGAAGACGAGATCCAGAAGATGGTGAAGGATGCCGAGCTGAACGCCGCCGACGACAAGAAGAAGCTCGAGATCGTTCAGGCGCGCAACCAGGGCGAAGCGATGGTGCACAGCGTGAAGAAGTCGCTGGGCGAACACGGCGCCAGCCTCGAAGCCGCCGAGAAGGAAGCGATCGAGACCGCGATCAAGAACCTGGAAGAAGCCCTCAAGGGCGAGGACAAGGCCGCGATCGAGGAAAAGACGAACGCGCTGATGACCGCAAGCCAGAAGCTCGGCGAGAAGATGTATGCCGAATCGCAGGCCGCGGCCGGCGCGTCGGCAGCAGCCGGCGCGGCTGGCGCGGAAGCTGCATCGCACGCACAGGCTGACGACAACGTGGTCGACGCCGAAGTGAAGGAAGTCAAGAAGGGCTGATCTCCAGCCCGCCGACCAAGGCTGGAACACCTGAAAGGGTGCTCCAGCCTTTCTCGCTTCAAGTCACCCGAGTTCCCGCTGCTTCCCTGATCTCCCGATCGACCTGCCATGGCCACCAAACGCGACTACTACGAAACCCTCGGCGTCCCCAAGAACGCCAGCGAAGAAGAAATCAAGAAGGCTTATCGCAAGCTCGCGATGAAGCACCACCCGGACCGCAATCACGGCGACACCGCGAAGGAGGCCGAGGCCAAGTTCAAGGAGGTCAAGGAAGCCTACGAAATGCTGTCCGACGGCCAGAAGCGCGCGGCCTACGACCAGTACGGCCATGCCGGCGTCGACCCGAACATGCGCGGCCCGGGCGCGGAAGGCTTCGGGGGCTTCGCTGAAGCCTTCGGCGACATCTTCGGCGACGTGTTCGGCGGCGGGCGCCGTGGCGGCGGCCGGCAGGTCTTCCGCGGCAGCGACCTGAGCTACGCGATGGAGATCACGCTCGAGGAAGCAGCCGAGGGCAAGACCACCGAGATCCGCATTCCCACCTGGGACGAATGCGAGACCTGCCACGGCTCGGGCGCGAAACCCGGCACCAAGCCCATCACCTGCACCACCTGCCACGGCGCGGGCGCGGTGCAGATGCGCCAGGGCTTCTTCAGCGTGCAGCAGACCTGCCCCACCTGCCACGGCAGCGGCAAGATCATTCCCGAGCCCTGCACCGCGTGCCATGGCCAGGGCAAGATCAAGCGCAACAAGACGCTCGAAGTGAAGATCCGCGCCGGCATCGACGACGGCCAGCGCATGCGCGTGACCGGCAGCGGCGAGCCCGGCGTCAATGGCGGCCCTCCGGGCGACCTGTACATCGAGATTCGCCTGAAGAAGCACGACATCTTCGAGCGCGACGGCGACAACCTGCACTGCGTGGTGCCGGTGAGCGTGACCACGGCCGCGCTCGGCGGCGAGATCAACGTGCCCACACTGAAGGGCGCGGCGGCCATCGACATTCCCGAAGGCACGCAAAGCGGCAAGCAGTTCCGCCTGCGCGGCAAGGGCATCAAGGGCGTGAACTCGAGCTACCCGGGCGACCTGTACTGCCACGTGCGTGTGGAGACGCCGGTGAAGCTCACCGAGTACCAGCGCAAGCTGCTGAAGGACCTCGACGATTCGCTCAAGAAGGGTGGAGAGAAGCACAGCCCCACCGACAAGGGCTGGTTCGACAAGGCGAAGGAATTCTTCAGCTGATCGTCCTGTACACGCCGGGCCTGCCGCTGCGCAGGAGACCGGCGTCGTGCTCACGGCCGGCCGCAATGGCCGGTTCGAGATGTGGAGTCCCGTTGCGAGGCGGGGCCCCATCACTTCATGGCTTCAATGCGAACCGGGGTGCCTCGCCGCCTCGCTCCAGATGGGGCGGCTGGAAAGCAGCCTTCCCCATCGGCCACTTCATCCCCGAAGCAAATCCGGCCTCATTGACCCGGCGCACCAGCCTCTAGGGCTCTAGCGCACCGAGGCGGTGCATCCGCACCAGGAGGATCAGACCGACCCTGTCCTGGGCGCGATACCGACACCGACTCACGCGAGTCACCTATCCGAAGGTGGCTCAGGGTTTGCTTTTATATTTTTTTGGGTTGAGCAATAAACCGAACGGCAGATCGCGCGTTATTGCAACAGGAACGGCTGTTTTTTTGAGCCTCGAAGCTCAATAGGCGATTTTTTCCCGGAGAAAAGGCAAAAACGGACGATGGCCATTCGGCATAGGTGTTTTCACCCGGAGAGAATCAAGAAAGCGAGCCTTTGAATTTACCTGAAATCTGGAAATTTGTTCCTTGCTTTTTGTGGAACTTTACTTGGCGTCGTGGTTCTGAATTAACAAATGATTTGCCGGGTTCAATCTTTGCTTTATGCTGATTGTTAGCAGATTGTTGTAAGGGAGTTTTCCACGGCATGCAGCCATGGGCAGGCACACCTTTAAATGTTGCGCAAGGCCTTTGCTGCACGCCATCGGGCCAAAAGCCCACCGACCTGAAGGAGGCGTGACCATGGATGTGATCAGCAACTTTGCCGCCCGCTACGAGCGCACCCGCGAGGAAGTCATCTCGCTGCAGGATTACCTGGACACCTGCAAGCGTGATCCCATGGCGTACGCCACTGCCTCCGAGCGCATGCTCAAGGCCATCGGCGAGCCCCAGCTGGTCGACACCCGCAACGATCCCCGCCTTTCGCGCATCTTCGCGAACAAGGTCATCAAGATCTATCCGGCATTCAAGGAGTTCTATGGCATGGAAGACGCCATAGAACAAGTGGTGTCCTATTTCCGCCACGCCGCGCAGGGGCTGGAAGAAAAGAAGCAAATCCTTTACCTGCTGGGCCCGGTGGGCGGCGGCAAGAGCTCCATCGCGGAGCGCCTGAAGCAGCTCATGGAGCACGTGCCCTTCTATGCCATCCAGGGCTCGCCGGTGAACGAATCGCCGCTGGGTCTCTTCAGCGCGGTCGAGGACGGCGAGATCCTTGAAAAGGAATACGGCATCCCGAGCCGCTACCTGAATCGAATTCTCTCTCCCTGGGCCGTCAAGCGGCTCGAGGAGTACGGCGGCGACATCCGCCAGTTCAAGGTGGTCAAGCGCTTTCCCTCGGTGCTGCGGCAGATCGCGGTCGCCAAGACCGAGCCCGGCGACGAGAACAACCAGGACATCTCCTCGCTGGTCGGCAAGGTCGACATCCGCAAGCTCGAGACCTTCGCCCAGGACGACCCCGACGCCTACTCCTACTCCGGTGGCCTGTGCCTGGCCAACCAGGGCCTGCTGGAGTTCGTGGAAATGTTCAAGGCGCCCATCAAGGTGCTGCACCCGCTGTTGACGGCCACCCAGGAAGGCAACTTCAAGGGTACCGAAGGCTTCGGCGCCATACCCTTCGACGGCATCGTGCTCGCGCACAGCAACGAGAGCGAGTGGAAGGCTTTCCGCAACAACAAGAACAACGAGGCTTTCCTCGACCGGATCTACATCGTCAAGGTGCCCTACTGCCTGCGGGCCTCGGAAGAGATCAAGATCTACGAGAAACTGGTGCGCAACTCCTCGCTCGCCAACGCTCCCTGCGCCCCCGGAACGCTGCGCATGATGGCCCAGCTCTCGGTGCTCACCCGCCTGAAGGAGCCGGAGAACTCCAGCACCTTCAGCAAGATGCAGGTGTACGACGGCGAGAACCTCAAGGACACCGACCCCAAGGCCAAGTCGATCCAGGAGTACCGCGACTACGCGGGCGTCGACGAAGGCATGAGCGGCGTTTCCACGCGCTTCGCCTTCAAGATCATCTCCAAGGTCTTCAACTTCGACAGCTCCGAGGTGGCCGCCAACCCGGTGCACCTGATGTACGTGCTCGAGCAGCAGATCGAGCGCGAGCAGTTCCCGCCGGAAGTCGAACAGAAGTACATCAGCTACATCAAGGAGCTTCTGGCGCCGCGCTATGCGGAGTTCATCGGCAAGGAGATCCAGACCGCCTACCTCGAGAGCTACAGCGAGTACGGCCAGAACATCTTCGACCGCTACGTCACCTACGCCGACTACTGGATCCAGGACCAGGAGTTCCGCGACGTGGACACCGGCGAAGTCTTCGACCGCGCCTCGCTCAACGCCGAACTCGAGAAGATCGAGCGGCCCGCCGGCATCGGCAACCCGAAGGACTTCCGCAACGAGATCGTCAACTTCGTGCTGCGCGCACGGGCCGGCAACGCGGGGCGCAACCCGGCGTGGACCAGCTACGAGAAGCTGCGCTCAGTGATCGAGAAGAAGATGTTCTCCAACACCGAAGAGCTGCTGCCGGTGATCAGCTTCAACACCAAGAGCAGCGCCGACGAACAGAAGAAGCACGAGGACTTCGTGACCCGCATGGTCGAGAAGGGCTATACGGCCAAGCAGGTGCGCCTGCTGTGCGAGTGGTATCTGCGGGTGCGTAAAAGCTCATAGAAAAACGGCCCTTCCGATCGTTCTCTCTTTGCAAGGAGCGTTGACAACATCGTGGCCATCCTGCAGCAGATCATCGACCGCCGCCTGTCGGGCAAGAACAAGTCCATTGGCAACCGCGAGCGCTTCCTCAGGCGCTACAAGGGGCAGATCCAGGAAGCGGTGAGGCGCGCCGTCAGCGGCCGCAACATCCGCGAACTGGAGCAGGGCGAAGATGTGACGCTGCCGCGCCACGACGTGTCGGAGCCCGTGTTCGGCCACGCCCGCGGCGGCGACCGCGAGTACGTCCACCCCGGCAACCAGGAGTACCTGAAGGGCGACCGCATCAAGCGGCCTGAAGGCGGCGGCGGAGGCGGCTCCGGCAGCGGAGAGGCCAGCGACAGCGGCGAAGGCGAGGACGATTTCGTCTTCCGTCTCACGCGCGAGGAGTTCATGCGCGTCTTCTTCGACGACCTCGCGCTGCCGCACCTCATCCGCACGCAGATCGCCGACGTGCCCGAGTGGAAGAGCCACCGCGCCGGCTTCACCAGCGACGGCTCGCCCAACAACCTGCACGTGGTGCGCTCGATGCGCGGTGCCCTCGCCCGCCGCATCGCGCTGGGCGGCGAGCCGCGCAAGGAGCTCAAGCGGCTGGAGGCGCACCTCGAAAGCCTGCGCAAGCATCCGCAGGTCGAGCAGCCCTTCATCCAGAAGGAAATCCGCGAGACGGAAGAGCGCATCGCCGAAGTGCGCCGCACCATGCGGCACGTGCCATACATCGACCCCATCGACCTGCGCTACCGCAACCGCGTGAAGACACCGGTGCCCAGCGCCAAGGCCGTGATGTTCTGCCTGATGGACGTGTCGGGCTCGATGGACGAGGCGCGCAAGGACATGGCCAAGCGCTTCTTCATGCTGCTGTACATGTTCCTCACGCGGCACTACGAGAAGATCGACCTGGTCTTCCTGCGCCACCACACGCAGGCGCAGGAAGTGACGGAGGAAGAGTTCTTCCACGCCACGGAAACCGGCGGCACGGTGGTGTCCAGTGCGCTGGTGCTGATGGACGAGATCATCAAGGCGCGCTACCCCAGCGGCGAATGGAACGTGTACGGCGCGCAGGCCAGCGACGGCGACAACTGGCACCAGGACAGCGGCCGCTGCCGCGAGCTGCTGGTCGAGAACATCCTGCCGGTCGTGCGCTACTACGCCTACGTGCAGGTGGCCGAGACCGAGCAGAACCTGTGGCAGGAATACCAGCAGCTCGAAGGCGTGGAGCCCAACTTCGCTATGCGCAAGGTGTCCGACGCTCAAGACATCTACCCGGTCTTCCGCGACCTGTTCAAGAAGGAAGGGGTCACGTCATGAACACCGCCATCACCGCCCCTCCTCCGGCCACCAGCCTGCCCCGGCTGGAGCGCCTGCCCAGCCCTTCGGACTGGACCTTCGAACTCATCGAGACCTACCACTCGGAGATCGCCAAGACGGCCCGGGGCTACGGCCTGGACGTGTACGCGAACCAGCTCGAAGTCATCACCGCCGAGCAGATGATGGACGCCTACGCGAGCGTGGGCATGCCCATGATCTACCGGCACTGGTCGTACGGAAAGCAGTTCATCTCGACCGAGAAGAACTACAAGCGCGGCCACATGGGGCTGGCCTACGAGATCGTCATCAACTCCGACCCCTGCATCGCCTACCTGATGGAGGAGAACACCATGGCCATGCAGGCCCTGGTGATCGCGCATGCGGCCTACGGCCACAACAGCTTCTTCAAGGGCAACTACCTCTTCCGGATGTGGACGGATGCCTCGTCCATCATCGACTACCTGGTCTACGCGCGGCACTACATCGCCGAGTGCGAGGAGCGCCACGGCCTCGATGCGGTCGAGGAGTTGCTCGATTCGTGCCACGCGCTGATGAACTACGGCGTCGACCGCTACCGCCGCCCGCAGAAGCGCTCGCTGGCGCAGGAAGCCGCCCAGCGCGCCGAGCGCGAGCGCCACATGCAGCAGCAGGTGAACGACCTCTGGCGCACGCTGCCGCGCAAGAGCGAGCAGGCGGCCGAGGCCGACGCTGCCAAGCGCTTTCCGTTGGAGCCGCAGGAGAACCTGCTCTACTTCATCGAGAAGAACGCAGCCCTCCTGGAGCCGTGGCAGCGCGAGGTGGTGCGCATCGTGCGCAAGATCGCGCAGTACTTCTACCCGCAGCGCCAGACCCAGGTCATGAACGAAGGCTGGGCCACCTTCTGGCACTACACGCTGCTCAACACCATGTACGACCGCGGACAGCTCGCCGACGGCTTCATGATGGAATGGCTCAGCTCCCACACGGGCGTGATCTTCCAGCCGCCGGTGGGCCACCGCGCCTACAGCGGCATCAACCCGTACGCGCTGGGCTTCGCGATGTACACCGACCTGCGGCGCATCTGCGAGAAGCCCACCGAGGAAGACCGCCGCTGGTTCCCCGACTTCGCGGGCACCGACTGGCTGCGCACGCTCGACTACGCGATGCGCAACTTCAAGGACGAGAGCTTCATCGGCCAGTTCCTGAGTCCGAAGACGATGCGCGACTTCCGCTTCTTCGCGATCCGCGACTTCCAGAGCGAATCGGAACTGGAGGTGTCGGCCATCCACGACGACAGCGGCTACCACGCGCTGCGCGAGTCGCTCTCACGCCAGTACGACATGGGAAGCCGCGAGCCCGACATCCAGGTGTGGAACGTGGCCATGCGCGGCGACCGCTCGCTGACGCTGCGCCACACGCAGCGCAACAACCTGCCGCTGCACGACACGGCCGAAGAGGTGCTCAAGCACGTCGCCCGGCTCTGGGGCTTCGACGTGCACCTGGAGAGCATCGACAGCCAGGGCCGCATCAGCCGCAGCTGGAAGGCCTCGGCGCCCAAACAACTCTACTGAGCGCGCCGCGGGCCCGGGTCAGGCCGCCAGCGCCGTGATGGCGAGGATGTAGCCCTTCACGCCCAGCCCCACGATGATGCCCTTCGCCGCCGGCGAGATGTACGAGTGGTGGCGGAACTCCTCGCGCGCATGCACGTTCGAGATGTGCAGTTCGATCAGCGGCACGCTCGCGCCCTTGATGGCGTCGTGCAGCGCGATCGAGGTGTGGGTGTAGGCGCCGGGGTTCATCACCACGCCGATCATGTTGCCCGCCGCCACTTCGCGGCCGGCCTCCTGGATCCAGTCGATCAGCACGCCTTCATGGTTCGACTGGCGGCATTCGATCTCGACGCCGAACTTCGCGCCGGTTTCCTTGCACAGGCGCTCGACATCGGCCAGCGTGTCGCGTCCGTACTGTTCGGGCTCGCGCGTGCCGAGCAGGTTGAGGTTGGGGCCGTTGAGGACGAGGATCTTCTTCATGATGGTTGTCTGCGGGGAATCTGGCGAACGGAGGCCGATTATGGTCTCGCGGCCGTCCTGCGCCTGCGCGCGGCGGACGAGCCGACGTAGTAGTTGTACGAGTCGATGTCGACCACGCAGCGCGCCATCAGGTCGACGAAGGAGCGCAGCTTCCGCCCCATGTAGCGCTGCCGCTGGTAGGCGCAGTAGATGCGCCGCGGCTCCGGCTGCCACTGCGGCCGCACCGGCACCAGCACGCCCTGCTCCAGCTCGGGCCGCACGAAGAAGGCGGGCAGCAGCGCGATGCCCAGGCCGTCGATGCAGAAGGTCTTCATCACCCAGTGGTCGTTGGTCTCGAAGGCCGGCTCGGGGCCGAACGCGAAGCTGGCCGCGCCCGACACCAGCAGCACCTGCGAGCGCTCCGAAGGCTCCTTCATCACGATGGACTGGTGCGCCACCAGCTCATCGGGTGACGAGGGCACCCCGTGCCGCGCCAGGTACTGCGGGCTCGCATACAGCCCGTAGCTCAGCCGCCCCAGCAGCCGAGCCACGAGGTTCGGCGCATCGGGCGGCTCGGAGCACACGTAGCAGTCGACGTCGTCGATCCGAGGCGCATGGAAGCCGCTCGCCACGTCGAGCTGGCAGCGCACGTCCGGATGCTCCTCGAGGAACAGCTTGACCACATGGCAGACGAAGGAGGTGCTGAACTGCGTGTCCGACAGCAGCGAGAGGCTGCCCGACACGCCCGTCGTCAGCGCATGGATCTCGGTGCTGGCCTCTTCGAGTCGGCCCTTCACCTCGTCGAGCAGCCCTTCGCCGCGCACAAGAAACGCGCGGCCGGCCTCGGTGAGCGAGATGCGGCGCGGGCTGCGCAGCAGCAGTTGCGCGCCAAGCAGCTCCTCCAGCCGCGTGAGCTGCCGGCTCAGGGTGGCCTTGGAAACGCCGGAGAGGCTTTCGGCCTTGGTGAGACTGCCGCTGCGGGCAATCAGCACGAAAGCCTCGACCAGGGCGAGATCGATGCGGCTCATGCGGCCCAGCGTTGCAGGAATGAAAAGCAGCGTCTCTTCATGTGACTTTCATCGGTGCGGCGGAAGCGGTACGGTATCACCGGCGCGCAGCCGTCCTTTCCGCGCTTTCCCACGACATGAACACTCCAGAAAACACCGTCATCGCCTGGCACCCCGTCGCGCGCTCGGCCGACCTGCGCCCGGGCGCCAACATCGTCGCCGGCTTCGCCGAAGGCCAGGAACTTGCGCTCTGGCGCGCCGCCGACGGCACCGCCCAAGCCTGGGAAAACCGCTGCCCCCACCGCAGCGTGCGCTTCACGCTCGGGCAGGTCATCGACAACCGCCTGGCCTGCGCTTACCACGGCTGGCAGTACGAGGCCGGCAGCGGGCAGTGCACCAGCATTCCGGCGCACCCGGCCATGCAGGCGCCGCGCAACGTCTGCGCGAAGACCTTCGGCACGGCGGAGGCGGCCGGGATGCTGTGGGTGAATCTTTCGCCCGAGGCTGCGCCGGTTCCAGACGAACTGCGCGATGCCGTTCCCACCGGCTGGCACTTCTGCCGCACGCTGACGGTTCGCGCGTCCGCCGCCACGGCACGGGCAGCGCTGGAGCACCACGGCTTGACGGCCGCCTCCCAGGGCTGGCGTGGCCGGCTCGGCGGCGCGGATACCGTCGCCCTCGTCCTCGACGCCCAGCCAGGCCTCGCCTTCATCCACCTGTGGACCGAAGCGGCGCCCGGCTCGGCCGCCATGAAGGCCCTGCATGCGGCAGCCCGCCAACTGCGCACCGAAATCGAAGCCCTGCCCCAGGGTTGAAAGAAGAGAAACCCATGCCCTTCGTCACCGACGATCCCAACATGCTCGACGACTGGCTGGTCGTCGGCCCCGCGCCGGCGCCAACGGCCTCGCGCGAAACCCGGCTGCTCGGCGAAACCGTGCGGCTGTCGACCGATGCCGACGGCAATCCCCGCTGCAGCCTCGGCGACACCCCGCTCGCCGTGCAATCCAGCTACGGCTATCTCTGGGTCTGCCCGAGCGGCCGCCCCGCTCGCCCGCTGTTCGACTTTCCCGAATACGGCGAACCCGGCCGCCGCCGCGTGGACTGCGGCGGCATCGGCGTCGCGGTGTCGGGCCTGCGGGTGATCGAGAACTTCCTGGACATGGCGCACTTTCCCTTCGTGCATGCCGACTACCTCGGCAAGGTGCCGCACACCGAGGTCGCGCAGTACCAGGTGCAGGTGGAGCCCGCCACCGGCGAGATCTGGGCCACCGACTGCCGCTTCTGGCAGCCGCGCGCCTCCGCCGCGCACGACGCCTCGGGCAGCGAGGTGCTCTACAAGTACCGCGTGATGCAGCCCTTCTCGGCCATGCTCTACAAGAGCAGCTTCCGCGCGGGCGAGCTCGATGCGATCGGCATCTTCCTGCAGCCGGTCGACGAGGAACGCGTGATCGCCCACACCCTGCTGGCCTGCTACGACGACCATTCCACCGACGCCGAGCTCATCGCCTTCCAGCACACCATCTTCGGGCAGGACAAGCCCATCCTGGAGAATCACGCCTTCAAGCGCATGCCGCTCGAAGGCCGCGCCGAGACGCCCACGCGCGGCGATACCTCCTCCGTCACCTACCGGCGATGGCTGCGCGAGCGCGGCATGCGCTTCGGCGTGAGGGCCGCGGCATGAGCACGGCGACGCTGAAGCTCTACGACTACCCGCTCTCGGGCAACTGCTTCAAGGTGAGGCAGATGCTGGCCTGGCTGGGCGTGGCGTACCAGGCGGTGCCGGTCGATTTCTTTCCCGGCCGCGAGCACAGGTCGGCCGCGTTCCTCGCCAACGTCAATCCACTGGGCCAGTTGCCAGTGATCGACGACGACGGCTTCGTGCTGCGCGACGCGCAGGCCATCCTGGTCTACCTCGCGAGCCGCCACGACCCGCAGGGCCGCTGGTATCCCGCCGACGCCAGGCTGCGCGGCGAAGTCGCCCAGTGGCTCGCCACCGCCGACGAGATCACCCGAACCGCCTCGGCCGCGCGGCTGCACGATGCGCTCGGCTATCACCACCTCGACATCGATGCCTGCCGCGCGGGCGCGCGCGCCGTGTTCCGCGTGCTCGACGACCACCTCGCCGAGCGTGTCACCGAAGGCCTACGCTGGCTCGCGTCGGCGCCGGAGGCCACGATTGCCGACCTGGCCTGCTTTCCCTATGTGGCGCTCGCGGGCGAAGGCGGCATCTCGCTCGATGAGTTTCCCGCGCTGCGAAACTGGGTCTGGGATTTCCGCCACCTGCCGGGGTTCATCGGCATGTCGGGTATCTTCCCTGCTGGCCCTGCCTGAGAATCCCCTCCCATTCCCCGCTTCCGAGATCGAACATCATGAAGACCAAAGCCGCCGTCGCCTGGAAATCAGGCGCCCCGCTCACCATCGAAACCGTGGACCTCGAAGGCCCGAAGTTCGGCGAAGTGCTCGTCGAGATCAAGGCCACCGGCATCTGCCACACCGACTACTACACCCTCTCGGGCGCCGACCCCGAGGGCATCTTTCCCGCCATCCTGGGCCATGAGGGCGCGGGCATCGTGGTGGACGTCGGCCCCGGCGTCACCACGCTGAAGAAAGGCGACCACGTCATTCCGCTGTACACGCCCGAATGCCGCCAGTGCAAGTTCTGCCTGAGCCGCAAGACCAACCTGTGCCAGCTCATCCGCGGCACGCAGGGCAAGGGCCTGATGCCCGACGGCACCAGCCGCTTCAGCCTCGACGGCAAGCCCATCGCCCACTACATGGGTACCAGCACCTTCAGCAACTACACGGTCGCGCCCGAGATCTCGCTGGCCAAGATCCGCGAGGACGCACCGTTCGACAAGGTCTGCTACATCGGCTGCGGCGTGACCACCGGCATCGGCGCGGTGATCTTCACCGCCAAGGTGGAAGCCGGCGCCAACGTGGTGGTGTTCGGCCTCGGCGGCATCGGCCTGAACGTGATCCAGGGCGCGAAGATGGTGGGCGCCGACAAGATCATCGGCATCGACCTGAACCCCGAGCGCGAGGCCATGGCCCGCAAGTTCGGCATGACGCACTTCATCAACCCCAAGGACACGGAGAACGTGGTCGATGCCATCGTGCAGCTGACCGACGGCGGCGCCGACTACAGCTTCGAGTGCATCGGCAACACCAAGGTGATGCGCCAGGCGCTGGAGTGCACGCACAAGGGCTGGGGCCGCAGCATCATCATCGGCGTGGCCGAGGCCGGTGCCGAGATCAGCACCCGCCCGTTCCAGCTGGTCACCGGCCGCAAGTGGGAAGGCTCGGCTTTCGGCGGCGCGCGCGGCCGCACCGACGTGCCGAAGATCGTCGACTGGTACATGGAAGGCAAGATCGACATCGACAGCCTGATCACGCACACGATGCCGCTGGAGAAGATCAACGACGGCTTCGACCTGATGAAGCGCGGCGAATCCATCCGCGGCGTGGTGATTTACTAACCCCCAGGCTTCGCGCACTTCGTGTCGCTGCGCCACCCCCTTGCAGGGGGCAACACCTGCGGCCCGGCAAAGCCGGTTCCGCGGTGGCCTCGGACTCACCCCCAGGCTTCGCGCACTTCGTGTCGCTGCGCCAACCCCCTTCAGGGGGCAACACCTGCGGCCCGGCAAAGCCGGTTCCGCGGTGTTCCTGGCAAAGGCATCTACTCATTCACTGGAGATGATCTCGTGATGGAAAGAATGGAACCCCTGCGCAGGATCGAGGCGGGCGTCCTCGAAGTCGCCTACTACGAAGCCGGCCCCGCCGACGGCCCGCCGGTGCTGTTGATGCACGGCTTTCCGTACGACATCCACACCTATGCCGAGGTCGCGCCGATGCTGGCCGATGCGGGCTGCCGCGTGATCGTGCCGTACCTGCGCGGCTACGGCGCCACGCGCTTTCTGAGCGAGGCCACGCCGCGCTCGGGCGAGCAGGCCGCGCTGGGCGCCGACCTGCTTGCGCTGCTCGACGCGCTGAAGATCGAGCGCGCCGTGCTGGCCGGCTACGACTGGGGCGGCCGCGCGGCCTGCGTGGTCGCGGCGCTGTGGCCCGAGCGCTGCGCGGGGCTGGTGTCCCTCAACAGCTACAACATCCAGAACATCGCCAAGGCGATGGAACCCGACACGCCCGACAACGAGCACAGCCTCTGGTACCAGTACTACTTCCACAGCGAACGCGGGCGCGCCGGCCTCCAGAAAGACCGCAAGGCGTTCACGAAGCTGCTGTGGAAGCTGTGGTCGCCCACCTGGAAGTTCGACGACGCCACCTTCGAGCGCAGCGCCGCCGCCTTCGACCATCCCGACTTCGTGGACGTGGTGATCCAGTCGTACCGCCACCGCTTCGGCCTGGTGCCGGGTGACCCGGCTTACGCCGACATCGAGCGCCGCCTCGCGGCCCAGCCGACGATCACCGTGCCCGCCATCACCTTCGACGGCATCGACGACGGCGTGCGCCCGCCCGCCGATGCCTCCGCCCACGCCAACCGCTTCGGCGGCCCGCGCTCGCACCGGCTGGTGCCCGGGGCCGGCCACAACCTGCCGCAGGAAGCGCCACGCACCTTCGCCGACGCCGTGCTCGAGCTCGTGCCGGCACTGCGCAGCAACGACAAGAACCCCCAATGACCGACAACACCCCCAAGCTGCTTTCCGAGCACCGCGCCTTCGGCGGCCTGCAGCGCTTCGTCGAGCACCATTCGCTCGAGATTGGCCTGCCGATGCGCTTCTCGGTCTACCTGCCGCCGCAGGCCGCGCACGAGCGCGTGCCAGCCCTGCTCTACCTCGCGGGCCTGACCTGCAACGAGGAGACCTTCGCCATCAAGGCCGGCGCGCAGCGCATGGCCGCCAGCCTGGGCATCGCGCTGATCGCGCCCGACACCAGTCCGCGCGGCCCGGAGGTGGAAGGCATTCCCGGCGCCAGGGACAACTGGGACTTCGGCATCGGCGCCGGCTTCTATCTCGACGCGCTGGCCGAGCCCTGGGCCACGCACTGGCGCATGGAAAGCTGGATCGTGCAGGAGCTGCTGCCGCTGGTGGCCAGGCACTTGCCGATCGACGGCGAACGCATCGGCATCTTCGGCCACTCGATGGGCGGGCACGGCGCGCTCACGCTGGCGCTTCGGCATCCGGGGCGCTTCAGGTCGCTGTCGGCCTTCGCGCCGATCTGCGCGCCCACGCAGTGTCCATGGGGCGAGAAGGCCTTCGCGGGCTACCTGGGCGAGCCTGGCGCCGACCGCGCGCAGTGGCTGGCGCACGATGCCAGCGCGCTCATGAAGTCGCAGGTCACGGCGCCCTACCCGCAGGGCATCCTCATCGACCAGGGCCTGGACGACAAATTCCTGGCCGAGCAGCTGCATCCCGAGGCCTTCGAGGCCGCCTGCTTCGCCGCCGGCCAGCCGCTCACGCTGCGCCGCCACGCGGGCTACGACCACGGCTACTACTTCATCCAGAGCTTCATGGCGGACCACATCGCGCACCACGCGCAGACCTTGCGGGCCTCCGGCTAGAGCACGGCCCATCGACCGCGGCGGCCCCGCGCCGTATCATGAAACGCATCATGTCCGCCGCCCAAACTCCGGTCTTCCACCTGCGGTCGCGCGAAGGCGGCGCCGAGGAGAACATGGTGCTGGCGGGCATCTGGCGGCGCGCCTGGATTTCCGCCAACCGCGACGTGCCGCACATCGAGCCCATCGCCCACTGGCTGCATCGCGTGCATACCGAGTTCGGCCCGCCCGCCGACGTGGTGCTGGCCGAGCGCGAAGGCCAGGTGCTGGCCTTCATGGTGCTGCTCGTGAGGCGCGAGTACGTGGCCCAGCTCTTCGTCGAGCCTCATCTGCGCAACCAGGGCCTGGGCAAGGCACTGCTCGACGAGGCTTGCGTGCGCATTCCCAACGGCTGGCGGCTGCACGTGGCGGCCGGCAACACCTCGGCGCAGCGCTTCTACGAACGCTACGGGCTGGAGCGTGGCGCGGCCGACCGCCACCCCACGAGCGGCCGCGAGCGCATCGCCTACCATTGGTCGCCCTCGCGCCCGCCGTGGCGCATCGCCTGAGCGGCCGATTTCCTTCCTTCTTCGCTTCCCCATGCGCATCGACCACATCGCACTCTGGACCACCGATCTCGAACGCTGCAAGCGCTTCTACGTCGACTACTTCGGCGCCACCGCGGGCGCGGGCTACGTCAACCCGGCCAAGGGCTTCGCCTCCTGCTTCCTGAGCCTGGGCGACGGCGCGCGCATCGAGGCCATGACCACCAGCACGCTCTCGCCCCTGCCGGCCGAAGCCGGCGCCCAGCGCATGGGCTGGACGCACCTGGCGATCAGCGTGGGCTCCGACGCCGCCGTGGACGAACTCACGCAACGCCTGAAGGCCGACGGCTATCCGCTGCTCGACGGCCCGCGCCGCACCGGCGACGGCTACTACGAGAGCGTGGTGCTCGACCCGGACGGCAACCGCATCGAGATCACCGCATGAGTGCCGCGCCGGGCCGCCCCAGGCAAGCTCGCGCCGCAGTGCGAAGCACGAAGGCACGCCGATGAGCGAGTTCGTCCAAAGCCTGCACGAGATCTTCGAGCGCCTGGGCCGCATCGAAACCAGGCGCATGTTCGGCGGCCATGGCGTCTGGCACGAGGGCCGGATGATCGCGCTGGTCGCCAACGAAACGCTCTACCTGAAGTCCGACGCCGAGAGCGCCCCGCACTTCGACAGGCTGAACCTGCAGCCCTTCACCTACATGCGCCAGGGCAAGGCGATGCCGATGTCGTACCGGCTCGCCCCGGCGGACCTCTTCGAGGACCGCGAGGAGGCTGCCCGCTGGGGCCGGCTCGCCTACGAGGCGGCACTGCGCTCGGGCCAGCCGCCGAAGCCGAAGAAACCGAAGAAATTGCCGGCCGCAAAGAAGGTCGCCGCAAAGAAAACAGCGGCAAAGAAGACAGCCGCGAAGAAAGCCTCCGTGAAGAAGAAAAAGCCGACCGCGAAAGCGGCCTCCCGGTGAACGAGCGCCGCAACAACCCCGCGCTCCCGCCCCCGCCCGAGCGCGAACAGATCGCGCTGCTCGACCCCTTCGAAACCCTGACCGCAGCGAACGTCGTGGTCGTCTCCACGCTGCAGGAGGCCGAGCGCGCCGCCGCCACGCTGCTGGCGGCAGGCATCGCGGGCTTCGACACCGAATCGAAGCCCACCTTCGCGAAGAACGAGGTGTCGGGGGGCCCGCACGTGGTGCAGTTCGCCACGCGCGATGCGGCCTGGCTGTTCCAGCTGCACCGCACCGAGTGCAATCCGGTGGTGGCCGCGCTGATCGCCTCCACCGAGCTGCGCAAGGTCGGCTTCGGCCTGTCGGGCGACCTGACGCTGATCCGCAACCGGCTGAACATCGAGCCGAAGGCCGTGTTCGACATCGACGACGAGTTCCGCCGGCGCGGCTACCGCAGGTCGGTGGGCGTGAAGGCGGCGGTGGCGCTGGTGTTCGGCCGCCGCTTCGTCAAGTCGCGCAAGGCGACCACCTCGAACTGGGCCAACCGGCAGCTCACCGAGGCGCAGATCCGCTACGCCGCGAACGACGCCTGGGCGTCGATCCGCGTGTACGACGCGCTCTTCGGCGGCGGTGCCTGATCCGAAGGGCTCAGTCGCGTCCGGCCTCGATGATGGCCTGGGCGAGCCGCTTCGGGTTCGAGAAGAACATCTCGTGGCTGCCCGGGCACTCCACCAGCCGGAACAGGCCGAGCCGCTCCGACAGGCGCGGATGCCACGGCAGGCCGTGCGGCATCGCGGTGTCCTGCTGGCAGTTCAGGTACGACTTGCCCAGCGCCAGCGCCGCCAGCGGCTGGCTCAGGCGGATCTTGTCCGTGAAGGTGCGATACGGATGGGGGTTGAGTTTCTCGTAGGCAGCCTGCGCGGTCGCGAGGTCGGCGTCGTTGATGAAGGCCTCGCGCCAGATCTCGAAGGGCAGCGTCACCGCGTTGCCGTTGGCCGCGGCGACGGCATCGAACATCGTCACGTAGTGCGGCGGCACCATGTCGTTGAGCGATTCGCCGTCCAGCGGCACGAAGGCGTTGATGTACACCAGCCGCTTGAGCCGGTGGGCGATGCGGTCGGCCACGCCCGAGATCACCATGCCGCCGTAGCTGTGGCCCACGAGGCGCACCTGCGTCAGGTCCTTCTCCTCGATGTAGCGCACGGCGGAGGCGATGGCGTCTTCGAGGCCGGTGCTGGAACGGTCGTCGCCGGGGTTGTTGCCCGCCAGCGTGGGGCAGTACACGGTGTGGCCGGCCGCGCGCACGCCGTCGGCCACGGCTTCGATCTCGGCGCCTGTATGCCACGCGCCGTGGACCAGGACATAGGTATCGGACATGGGAAGTCTCTTTCGTTGTTTCGATGCAGAGGGACTTTAGGAACGGGGCGATGCCGCGAATGGCCGATGCCTGCCACGCGGATGGCCGGTTCGCGCCAGTTCAGCGCCGGCGCCGCAGTTCGCCGGGTGTGGCGCCCAGGTGCGCACGGCATTGGCGAACAAAGTGTGATGCATCGGCCAGGCCCACGCGATACCCGATTTGGGCGATGCCCAGACGGTCGAAACGTGCATCGGCCAGCATGCGGCGCGCGGCCGCCATGCGGAAACCGGCGAGCGCGGCGGCGAAGGTTGTGGGCCCCTGTGCGCTGCCTTCGCCGGCGGCCAGGCAGCGGTGCAGGCTGCGTTCGGAAATGCCCAGCCCGCGCGCCACGCTCGCCGCGGTGAGCCCGCACTCGGCGTGCCGCTCGCGCGTGGCGTCGAGCACGCGGCGGCGCAGCGCCGCCCTGCCCTTGTCCGGCTCATTTGCGGCGCCGCTGCCCGTGGCCAGGGCCAGCAGGCTGCCGAGCTGGTCGCTCAGCAGCTCGGCGGGCATCGGGGGCTTCGCCGCCAGCTCGGGCGTCAGCTGCCGAACGAAGCCACTGAGCACGCCGCCCCAGCCCGATTGCCCGTCGATGCGCCGCGCCACCTGGTCGCCGGCATCGGGAATCCAGGCATCGACCCAGGCGGTGGGCAGCTCGATCGAGATGGTGTCGGCCGACTGCAGCAGGTGGAATTCGTAGAGCCGGCGCGAATCGACCAGCACCGCGTCGCCCGGGAGAAGCCGCGCCGAGCGGCCGTCCTGCACCGCCACCCAGGCCGAGTCGGCCTTGCACAGCAGGTAGAAGTAGTTGTTGCGGCTGTGGGCGATGGCCCGGCGCGTGCGGTAGACGTCCTGCGCGCTGCCGCGCACCTGGTTGACCACGATGGGGCCCAGCGGCGCAGATTCGAGCGTGGCGCCGAAGCTGCCGGCTTTGGGGCTCGTCACGTCCATCTCCAGGAAGCCCTCGCAGACGGCGCCCACCCAGTAGTCGAGCCGCTGCGAGGGCGGCACGGCGTCGGTGGACCAGCGGTGGATGGCGTCGTGGCTCATGGGGGAATGAACATAGCCAAGGCGGACCCGCTTGCCAATCGGGTTTAGACCGCCTCCGACGCCCCGCCGGGCGCCACATCGGCACAATGGCCCTCGAATCAAACCGGTGCGCGGGGCGCCGCCCCGCCTGCACATACACGAAGGAAGGACACCACAGGCCATGAGCAACAAGCAAAGCGACTTCGGACTGATCGGCCTGGCCGTGATGGGCCAGAACCTCGTTCTGAACGTGGAAAGCCGCGGCTTCCAGGTCAGCGTCTACAACCGCACCGAGGCCACGACCGAGGCCTTCATCGCCGCCAACCCGGGCAAGAAGCTGGTCGGCGCGAAGACGCTGGAAGAGTTCGTGCAAAGCCTGGCGAAGCCGCGCAAGATCCAGATCATGGTCAAGGCCGGCGCGCCGGTCGACCAAGTGATCGAGCAGCTCATCCCCCTGCTGGACAAGGACGACATCGTCATCGACGGCGGCAACAGCCTCTATACCGACACCGAGCGCCGCGACGCATACCTCGCATCGAAGGGCCTGCGCTTCATCGGCGCGGGCGTGTCGGGCGGCGAGGAAGGCGCGCGCAAGGGGCCGTCGATCATGCCGGGCGGGCCGCTTTCCACCTGGGAGGTGATGAAGCCGATCTTCGAGAGCATCTCGGCCAAGGTGGACGGCGAGCCCTGCGTCATCCACATCGGCCCCGGCGGCGCGGGCCACTACGTGAAGATGGTGCACAACGGCATCGAGTACGGCGACATGCAGCTCATCTGCGAGGCCTACAGCCTGTTCAAGGCCGCCGGCTTCAGCACCGACGAGATGGCCGCCATCTTCAACGAGTGGAACGAGGGGGAGCTGCAGAGCTACCTGATCCAGATCACCGCCAAGGCGCTCGAGCAGAAAGACCCGGAGACGGGCAAGCCGATCGTCGACGTGATCCTCGACAAGGCCGGCCAGAAGGGCACGGGCCAGTGGACGCTGATCAACGCGGCCGAGAACGCGGTGGTCATCAGCACCATCAACGCCGCCGTGGAAGCGCGCGTGCTCTCGTCGCAGAAGAAGGCGCGCGTGGCTGCCAGCAGGCAGCTGCAGGGGCCGAAGATCGAACTGTCGGTGGAGAAGAAGGCGCTGGTGGCAAAGGTGCACGACGCGCTCTACGCCTCGAAGGTCATCAGCTACACGCAGGGTTTCGACCTCATCAAGACCATGGGCGACAAGAAGAACTGGGGCCTCGACCTGGGCGGCATCGCGTCGATCTGGCGCGGCGGCTGCATCATCCGCGCGCGCTTCCTCAACCGCATCACCGACGCCTTCCGCACCGACCCGGCGCTGGCCAACCTGATGCTCGACCCGTTCTTCAAGGACCTGCTCAACCGCACGCAGCAGAGCTGGCGCGAAGTGGTGGCGCTGGCGGTGAGCAACGGCATCCCGGTGCCGGCCTTCAGCGCATCGCTGGCCTACTACGACAGCTACCGCACCGAGCGCCTGCCGGCCAACCTGCTGCAGGCGCAGCGGGACTTCTTCGGCGCCCACACCTACGAGCGCGTGGACAAGCCCGAAGGCCAGTTCTTCCACACCGACTGGCCCGAAGTGATCGGCTGAACACCGTGTGACCCCATGCCGGCCCTCGACTACCCCAGCCATCTGGTCGAGGACTGGCAACTGCCCGACGGCACCCCTGTGCGCATCCGCCCGATCCGCGCCGAAGATCTCGCGATGCACACCGCCTTCGTGAACGGCCTCTCGAAGGAAACCGGCTACCGGCGCCTGCTCTCGCCGCGAACGCCGCAGCCCGACGAGCTGTGGCGCATGACGCACATCGACTACGACCGGGAGCTGGCGCTCATCGCGACCACCATGGCCGACGGCGCCGAGCAGCAGATGGGCGTGGCGCGCTACGTGCGGGGCGAGACGCCGGAGACGGCGCAGGTCGCCGAGTTCGCCATCGTCATCGCCGACGCCTGGCAGCACCGCGGCCTGGCGTCCAAGCTCATGCGCAAGCTGATCGACGCCGCCAGGGCGGCCGGCGTGAGGCAGCTGGCCGACATCACCCTCTACGACAACACCGCCATGCTGGCGCTGGCGCGCAAGCTGGGCTTCAGCGTGCAGCGCGATCCGGGCAACCCGAACGTGACGCGGCTGCGGCTCGCGCTGGCCCCGGCCGCCTGAGCTTCGGCCGGCCGGCGGCCGAACCTTCCCCATTCCTTCGCCCTGGGCGCCCGGCCCCGGCCTGCTGCCGCACGCCCGCACGCAGCCTTTTGGTAAAGCGCCACACCTCGTTCGCGGACGCCTGCAAACCTAAATCTACTTCCTTATGATGCAAAACCTTTTTCCGCCGGAAGCAGAGAGCCTTCGCCATGGTCCAGCTCGCATTGCGTCGTCCGTACACATTCATCGTCATGGCGATGCTGATCGTGCTGGCCACGCCCTTCGTGCTGGCGCGCATGGCGACCGACATCTTCCCGGAAATCAACATCCCGGTGGTCAGCATCATCTGGAACTACACCGGCCTGCCGGCCCAGGAGATGGGCCAGCGCATCTCGGGCCAGGTGGAGCGCGGGCTGACCACCACGGTGAGCGACATCGAGCACATCGAATCGCAGTCGCTGGCGGGCGTGGCCATCATCAAGGTGTTCTTCCAGCCCACGGCCAACATCGAGATGGCCATCTCGCAGGTGGTGGCCTCGATGCAGGCGCAGGTGCGGCAGCTGCCGCCGGGCATCACGCCGCCGCTTGTCATCAAGTACTCGGCCTCCAGCGTGCCGGTGATCCAGCTGGCGCTTTCCAGCCCCACGCGCTCTGAAAACTCCCTCTTCGACGCCACCGTCAACCAGCTGCGGCCGCAGCTCATCACCGTGCCGGGCGCGGCCATTCCCTTTCCCTATGGCGGCAAGAACCGGCTGATCTCGGTCGACCTCGACACCCAGGCGCTGCAGGCGCGCGGCCTCTCGCCGGCCGACGTGGTGAACGCGGTGAACACGCAGAACCTGATCCTGCCCTCGGGCACGGCCAAGTTCGGCGCCACCGAATACAACGTGAGGATGAACGGCTCGCCCGATGCCATCGCGGGCCTGAACGACCTGCCGATCCGCACGGTGAACGGCGCCACCACCTACCTGCGCGACGTGGCCTACGTGCGCGACGGCTTCTCGCCGCAGACCAACGTGGTGCGCCAGGACGGCGTGCGCGGCGTGCTGCTGTCGGTGCTGAAGAACGGCGGCGCCTCCACGCTGGACATCGTCTCCAACATCCGCGCGATGCTGCCCATCGCCGCCCAGACGATGCCGGAGGACATCAAGATCACGCCGCTGTTCGACCAGTCGGTGTTCGTGAAGGCGGCCGTCAAGGGCGTGGTGTTCGAGGCCATCCTGGCCGCCGCCCTCACCGCCGCGATGGTGCTGCTCTTCCTGGGGAACTGGCGCAGCACGCTGATCATCGGGCTGACGATTCCGCTGTCGATCCTGGCCTCGATCCTGGTGCTCTACGCGCTGGGCGAGACGCTCAACCTCATGACGCTGGGCGGCCTCGCGCTCTCGGTGGGCATCCTGGTCGACCAGGCGATCGTGACCATCGAGAACATCGAGCGGCACCTGCACATGGGCACGCCGCTGAAGGAAGCCATCGAAGTCGGCGCGGGCGAGATCGGCTCGGCGGCCTTCGTCTCCACGCTGTGCATCTGCATCGTGTTCGTTCCGATGTTCTTCCTCTCGGGCGTGGCGCGCTTCCTGTTCGTGCCGCTGGCCGAGGCGGTGGTGTTCGCGATGATCGCGTCCTACCTGCTGTCGCGCACGCTGGTGCCGACGCTGGTGATGCTGCTGATGGGCGGTGCGCATTCGGCGCAACCCGCTCAACAGGCCGAAGGCGCGAAGCAGAGCGCCCTGCAGCGCCTCTACCGCGCCTTCGACCGCCGTTTCGAGCGCGTGCGCCGCGCCTACACGCTGGTGCTGTCGGCGGTGCTGTCCAAACGTGCCGGCTTCATCGGCCTGTTCCTCGGCTTCTGCCTGCTGTCGTGCCTGCTCTACCCGGCGCTGGGCCGCGACTTCTTCCCGACGGTGGATGCCGGCCAGATCCGCCTGCACCTGCGCGCGCCCACCGGCACGCGCATCGAGGAAACGGCGCGCCTCACCGACCGGGTGGAGGCCGCCATCCGAGAGCTGGTGCCACCCGACCAGCTGGAGACCATCCTCGACAACCTGGGCGTGCCCAACAGCGGTATCAACCTCTCGTACAGCAACGCCGGCACCATCGGCACCTTCGACGGCGAGCTGCTGCTGTCGCTGAAGGAAGGCCACAAGCCCACCGAGCAGTTCGTGTCGCTGCTGCGCGCGGAGCTGCCCAAGCGCTTTCCGGGCATCGAGTTCTTCTTCCAGCCGGCGGACATCGTCACGCAGATCCTGAACTTCGGCCTGCCTGCCGCCATCGACGTGCAGTTCAGCGGCAACGACATGGCGGGCAACGCGGCGCGCGCGGCCGAGCTGACCAAGGCGATCCGCCAGATTCCCGGCGCGGTCGACGCCCACGTGCACCAGCGCATGGACGGCCCCGCGCTGAGCCTGCAGATGGACCGCACCCGGCTGCAGCAATACGGCCTGACCGCCTCCAACGTGGGGCAGAACGTGCTCATCGCGCTGTCGGGCAGCTCGCAGACGGCGCCCGCCTTCTGGCTGAACCCGGCCAACGGCGTGGTCTACAGCATCGCGGTGCAGTCGCCGCAGTACGTGGTCGACTCGCTGGATTCGCTGCTGAACATCCCGGTGGGCGCCAGCGGCACGCCGGCGGCGGGCGGTTCACAGCAGCTGCTGGGCAACCTGGTCGACGCGCAGGCCGCGCGCCAGCCGGCCGTGATGTCGCGCTACAACATCGCGCCGGTGATCGACGTCTACGTGAGCGTGCAGGGCACCGACCTCGCCAGCGTGGCCTCGAAGGTGCAGAAGCTGGTCGACGAGATGCGGCCCACGCTGCCGCGCGGCAGCCGCGTCGAGATCCGCGGGCAGGTGCAGACGATGCAGTCGTCCTTCATCGGCCTGGGCGTGGGGCTGGCGATGGCCATCGTGCTGGTGTACCTGCTGATCGTGGTCACCTTCCAGTCGTGGCTGGACGCGGCCATCATCATCACCGCCCTGCCGGCGGCGCTGGCGGGCATCGCGTGGATGCTGTTCATCACCGGCACCACGCTGAGCGTGCCGGCGCTGACGGGCGCGATCATGACCATGGGCGTGGCCACGGCCAACTCCATCCTGCTGGTGTCCTTCGCGCGCGAGCGGCTGGCCGCCGGCATTCCGCCGCTGTCGGCCGCGCTGGAAGCGGGTGCCACCCGCATCCGGCCGGTGCTGATGACGGCGCTGGCGATGATCATCGGCATGATCCCGATGGCGCTGGGCCTGGGCGAAGGCGCCGAGCAGAACGCGCCGCTTGGCCGCGCGGTGATCGGCGGCCTGGTCTTCGCCACGGTGTCGACATTGTTTTTCGTGCCCGCCGTGTTCGCGGGAGTGCACAGTCGGCTTGCGCACCGCCGGGCGGCGCGCGAGGCCGCGCAGCATCAACAGCATCAACCGCCAGCGGGCACGACCGCCCCCCAGGAGAACTGAAACCTGATGACCCCCACGCTCATTCACTTCGTGTATTCGCTGCCCCCCGAGGGGGCCGCAGCTCGCCTTGGGAGCGGCCCGGCGCCGAGCTGGTCATGACGGAGCAACGCCATTCGGCATTGGCCATCCACCCCATCGCCGTCGAGGAGGGCGACGGCGAGCAGCTGCTGCGCCGCCGGCAGATCGTGCGGCGCACGCGCTGGCTGGTGCTGATCGTGCTGGTGCTGCTGGCGCTGGGCGCGGCGCGCACCGTGTTCGTGCGCATCGCCAACGCCCGCGCGCTGGAGGCCGGCACCGCCGAGCGCGCGAAGCAGTACGTGCAGACCGCCCTGCCCCGCATGCCCACCGCGGGCCAGACGCTCTCTTTGCCCGGCACGCTGCAGGGCTTCGTGCAGTCGCCCATCTCGGCGCGCGCCAGCGGCTACCTCAAGCGCTGGACCAGGGACATCGGCAGCCGCGTCGAAAAGGGCGAGTTGCTCGCCGAGATCGAGACGCCCGAGATCGACCAGCAGCTCTCGCAGGCCGTCGCCGCCCGCGCGCAGGCCGCCTCGGGGCTGGAACTGGCGCGCAGCACAGCCGATCGCTGGGAAGCGCTGCGCAAGAAGGACGTGGTTTCGCAGCAGGACCTGGACGAGCGCCGCAGCGCCGTCGCGCAGGCCACCTCCAACGTGGCGGCGGCCGACGCCAACGTGCAGCGCCTCAAGCAGACCGAGGGCTTCAAGCGCGTGGTGGCGCCGTTCGCGGGCGTGATCACGCGGCGCAACGTCGACGTGGGCGACCTGATCGACGCCGGCGCGGGCGGCGGCGCCGGGCGCGCGCTCTTCATGCTGGCGCAGACCGATCCGCTGCGCGTGTACGTCAACGTGCCGCAGGCCTACGCGCAGCTGGTGAAGGCCGGCCAGCCGGTGGTGGTGACGCAGGCCGAGCTGCGCGGCCAGGCCTTCAAGGGCGAAGTGGCGCGAACCTCGGGCGCTATCGACACGACCACGCGGATGATGCAGGTCGAGGTCTCGCTGCCCAACAAGGACGGCGCGCTGCTGCCGGGCGCCTATGTGCAGGTATCGCTGCCGCTGGCCGCGAGCCGCACGCTCACCGTGCCGGCGAACGCGCTGCTGTTCCGCGCCGAGGGCACGCGCATCGCGGTGGTCGATGCACAGGGCCGCGTCGGCCTGCGCGCTGTGACGCTGGGGCGCAACTACGGCGAGAACGTGGAAGTGATCGACGGGCTCCAAGGCACCGACCGCATGGTGCTGAACCCCTCCGACTCGCTGGCCGAAGGCGACATCGTGGCTGTCGCGCCCGATCAGCCTCCTGCCAAGGCGGCGCCTGCCGGGGCGAAGAAGGAGCCGGCGTGACGCTGGCGCGACTGCCCTGCGCGGCCGCCTGCGCCGCACTGCTCATGCTCGCAGCCGGCTGCGCCGTCGGCCCCGACTACAAGACGCCCGACACACCCCTGCCCGTGAGCTGGAAGCTCGAGGAGCCGTGGCGCGTGAGCACGCCCAGCGACAGCGCCGACAAGGGCCCGTGGTGGAAGCGTTTCGACGACGCCACGCTCGACACGCTGCAGGCGCAGGCCCTGACCGGCAGCCCCACGCTGGCCATCGCCAACGCGCGGCTGGCGCAGGCACGCGCCACGCTGGCCGCCACTTCGGCCAGCCGCTATCCGCAGCTGGGCCTGGGCGCGCGCGCCTCGCGCCTGAAGATCTCGGCCAACCGGCCGCTCACCAACTACGCCACCGCCAATTCGTCGACGGTGCAGAACGACTTCGCCGTTTCGCTGAACGCCAGCTACGAACTCGACCTTGCGGGCCGCGTGCAGCGTACCGTCGAGGGCGCGGCTGCCTCCGCCGAACAATCGGCTGCCGACCTCGCCAACACCAGGCTGCTGCTGAGCGCCGAGCTCGCCAGCAACTACTTCAACCTGCGCTCCACCGACATCGAGCTCGACGTGCTCTCGCGCTCCATCGGCCTGCAGCGCCGCGCGCTGGAGCTGGTGACGGCGCGCCATGACCTGGGCGCGGTATCGGGCCTGGACGTGGCGCAGCAGCAGGCGCTGCTCGAAACCACGCTCACGCAGGTCGACGTGCTGAAGAAGCAGCGCGCACAGTACGAGCACGCGCTGGCCACGCTCACCGGCACGCCCGCGCCCAACTTCTCGCTGCCGGTGGACCTGCGCGAAATCAAGCCGCCCGCGGTGCCGCTGGGCGTGCCCTCCGAAATCCTCCAGCGCCGGCCCGACGTGGCTTCGGCCGAACGCGCGATGGCCGCGGCCAATGCGCAGATCGGCGTGGCCACGGCCGCCTTCTATCCCAGCTTCGTCATCTCGCCCACCGTGGGCGTGGACAGCCGCCTGATCGAGACGCTCTTCAACGGCCCCAGCCTGCTGTGGTCGGTGGGCGTGTCGGCCACGCAGGTGCTGTTCGACGGCGGGCGCATCCGCGCGAACGTCGACTTCGCCAAGGCCGGCTACGACGTCACCGTCGGCAACTACCGCCGCACCGTGCTCACGGCGATGCAGGAGGTGGAAGACGGCATCACCGGTCTCTCGGCGCTCGACAGCGCCACCACGCAGGCGCAGTCGGCCGTGACGGCGGCGCGGCGCGTGCTCGACATGGCGACCAGCCGCTACGAGGGCGGCGCATCGACGTATCTCGACGTGATCACCGCGCAGCAGTCGCTGCTGACGGTGGAGCGGCAGGCCGCGCAGCTGCAGGGGCAGCGGCTGCTGACATCGGTGTTCCTGGTGAAGGCGCTGGGCGGCGACTGGTGCGGTGCCGACGTCGCCGATACGTCCGCCGCATCGCCCACTTGCCGCTCCCCTACCGGCCACGCGGACTGGATCATGCCGCGTCCGGAACAGCAGGGCGGGTAGCGGCTGCAGCTCGGGAGCAGACGATCAGGACAGCAGCAATGCGTCGTCTGCAATGGCTTCGCCTTGCACCCGTTCGAACATGTTCAACAGGTCACGAACCTGCATGCCTTTGCGCTCTTCGCCGCTGACATCGAGCACCACCTGCCCTTTGTGAAGCATCAGTGTGCGATCTCCGAGCTCGAGCGCCTGCTTCATGCTGTGCGTCACCATCAATGTGGTTATTCGCTTTTCATTCACGATGGCTCTTGTCAGCTCGAGAATGAAGGCCGCCGTCTTGGGATCGAGCGCGGCCGTATGCTCATCCAGAAGCAGGATTTCCGAGGGTTGCAAGGAGGCCATCAGCAGGCTGACCGCTTGACGCTGGCCGCCGGACAGCAGCCCGATGCGGTCATTGAGACGAGCCTCCAGTCCGAGGCCGAGTTTGCGAAGTTGCTCCTGATAGAAGGATCGCTGCGAAAGCCGCAGAGCCGGCAAAAGACTCCGCTTCTTTCCGCGCATGGATGCGAGCGCCATGTTCTCCTCGATGGTCAGGGCGTCGCAAGTGCCGATCATCGGGTCTTGAAAGACCCGCGATACCAGACCGACTCGATTCCATGTCGGCAGATGGGTGACGTTGACGCCCGCGACCTCGATGCGTCCCGAATCGACGCGCAGGTCGCCGCTGATGGCGTTGAGAAGAGTCGACTTGCCCGCGCCATTCGATCCGATCACCGTCACGAATTGCCCGTCGGGTATCTCGACGGACATCCCGTCGAGGGCGCGGGTTTCCAACGGCGTACCGGGGTGGAAGGTCAGAAAGAGATTACTGACGCGCAACATGCATTGCTCCTGCTCTTTGGCGTCGCGCCAAAATCTTCTTGCGCAAACCGGGCAAGATCAAGGCGAGTGCTACAAGCACGGCGGTAACGAGACTGAGGTCTTGCGCCTGCAGCCCGATGAAGTCACTCACCAGGGCGGTGGCGACAGCGAAGCGGTAGAGGATGGCCCCAACGATCGCCGAGAAGGTGATCCAAACCATCCGCCGTGCCGAAAGAACCGTTTCTCCGACGATGACGGCGGCGAGTCCGACCACAATGGTGCCGAAGCCCATCGAGATGTCTGCACCGCCCTGCGTCTGAGCGAAAAGGGCGCCCGCAAGGGCCGCAAAGGCATTCGAGATGGAAATACCCACCAGTGTGCCTCGACCGGTGTTCACTCCGACCGACCGGGCCATGCGTGGATTGATCCCGGTCGCACGAAGCGCCAGGCCCTGCTGAGAATTCAGATACCAATCGATCATGATCTTGAGCAGCAGAACGAAAGCGACGAGCACACAAGGACGCACCCAGTAGTCAGGCATCCACGCGGGCGAAAGCACGCTAAAGACGGTCGCATCGTTGATTAGCGGGATATTCGGCTTTCCCATGATGCGCAGATTGATCGAGTACAGACCGATCATCGTCAGGATGCTCGCCAACAGGTTCATGATGTTCATTCGAACCGTCAGCCAGGCGGTGATGAAGCCGGCTGCCGCGCCGACCGCGGCCCCGCAACCGGTGGCGAGAAACGGGTCGAATCCTTTCACGATCATGATGGCGGCAACGGCTCCGCCAGTCGTGAAGCTTCCGTCTACCGTCAGGTCCGGAAAGTTCAAAATGCGAAAGGACAAAAGGACAGCCAGGGCTACGAGACTGAAGATGAGCCCGAGCTCCAGCGCGCCGAGGACGGAGAAGAGAGACATTGGTGTGCGACCTCTGGTTCAGTCGAAGAGCTTGGCGCTGGATCAGTCGATGACCACTTTCGCTTCGCTGAGCAGGCTCTGAGGAAGAGCGATGCCCAGTTGGCCGGCAGCTGCGCGATTGACGTGCAGCTCAAATGCCGTGCTGACGGCCGATGGAATGTTTCCGGGTCCAGGAAGTGCCACTGGCGGGCAAAATGACTAGGCCACTGCGACGATGTCTGTTCCTCCAACGCGTCCACGACCGCCGCACCGATCCAAGACGATCGCTATTGATCTTCCATTGAGCGCTCGCGCCGACGGCGAATCCAAGCAAGACTGGATATACCGCGTCATCCGCGATCGCATCCTCGACCGCAGCCTGATGCCGCTGGCACGGCTGCCATCGTCACGAGAGCTGGCACGGTCGTGGAACGTATCGCGAGGGGTGGTTGAACTTGCATACGAGCGCTTGGCTGCCGAAGGCTTCGTGCTCGCAGCCGTCGGTGTCGGCACGCTTGTAGCCTCGGTGAACCCGGACGTGTTCCTGGCGCTGCCGGCCCAGAACGAATCGCTTCCCGCTCCGGTCAGTTGCCCGGCGCCTGAGCGACACGAATCCTCGCTCGGCATTTCGGCGCCGAGGCGGCAGGGGCGTTCAGCCTTCATCGCAAGAACGGCGGACCCGGCGCTGTTTCCGCTCGAGCGATGGCGTCAGATGCTTTCGG
Source organism: Variovorax sp. V15 (assembly GCF_041154425.1). Classification (NCBI taxonomy): domain Bacteria; kingdom Pseudomonadati; phylum Pseudomonadota; class Betaproteobacteria; order Burkholderiales; family Comamonadaceae; genus Variovorax; species Variovorax sp. V15. The sequence goes on along the minus strand of NZ_AP028659.1, from coordinate 2,083,473 downwards.
ACTGCTTGCGCCGGCTGAGCATGGACACCCTGATGGACGAGGATCCTTCAGGGTTCTTTCCGCTTCGGCAACAGATTGCCGCCTATCTTGGAAATGCACGGGGGCTGCGGTGCGACCCGGAGTGCGTGGTCGTGGTGACAGGCATTCGTCACGCGGTCGATCTGGTCGCCCGCACGGTGGCCCGGGGCGCGAATGTGCTGATCGAGAACCCTGGGTACAGCGGAGCTTACGAGATGTTTGCCGCCGCGGGCGCGATGCCTGTTCCCGTTCCTGTGGACGCCCAGGGGCTGGACATCGAGGCGGCCCGTTCCGTGAAGGCGGCCATTGCCTACGTCACCCCGGCTCACCAGTCGCCGACCGGCGTAGTGATGTCGGTTCAACGCCGAAGCGACCTGCTGCGCTGGGCGAGCGACAACGACAGCTGGATTCTGGAGGATGACTACGACAGCGAGATCAACTACGAAGGCGCGCCGCTTCTTGCACTCAAGGGAGCGGATACCGAGGATCGTGTCATTCATTGCGGGAGCTTCAACAAGACGCTTTTTCCGTCGCTGCGAATCGGCTACATGGTCGTTCCGCGAAAGCTCCTGCCGGTGATCCGGCACATGCGTGCGCTCACGGGCCGCTCCAACAGCATCACGGACCAGGTCGCCTTGGCAGAATTTCTCAAGGCCGGGCTGTTCTCGTCTCATCTTCGGCGTGTGCGTCTGATCTACAAGCGAAGACGTGACATTGCGGCATCGATCTTTCGCAACCGCCTCGGTCACAAGATTCGGATCACAGCAGATAACGCCGGATTTCATTTCCTTCTCTGGCTACCCGAGGGCATCCAGGAGCGAGCTCTGCGGGAACGCGCCGCAAGCTGCGGGATTCATCTCCACTGTCTATCGGATTACTCATACAAGTCTGCGTTGCCCGCTGCTGTATTGATCGGCTTTTCCGCATTGACAGAAGATCAGATCGAGTCGTCTGCAAACGAGCTCTCGCAACTGATTCTCGAGCTTGGCCAGCACTGTGACACCATCCAAAGCTAGCGGTACTGCCCTGTAGCCACGGAAGCCGAACCCCAGTCCTGGCTGGCGGCAAGCTTCTCCATCGCCATCTCGACGAAGGCCGACACCGCATGCGGAATGTGGTGGCGGCTGGCGTAGATCACGCTCAGGCCACGCCCCGCCCGCCTGTACTGCGGCAGCACCGGCACCAGCCGGCCGGCGGCGATGTCGGACGCCACCAGGATCGACGGCAGCGCGGCAATGCCCAGCCCCGCGCACGCGGCCTTGCGCAGAACGTCCTGCATGTTGCTGACGAAGCGGCCCCGCACGCGCACGTCCTGCTCCGCGCCGTCGGCGTCGAGCAGGCGCCAGGTGGCGTAGCTGCCCGCGTCGGGCGGCGGCGTCACGCAGTGGTGTTCGCCCAGCTCATGCAGGCTGGCAGGCTGGCCGTGCGCGGCCACGTAGCCCGGGCTTGCGAAAAGGCCACCGTAGCTGGCGAATATCCTGCGCGTCGCGCTGCCCGCATCCCGCAGCGGACCGCCGCGAAAGGCGACGTCGATGCGCTCGGCGACGAGGTCGGCCGCCGCGTCGCTCAGGACGAAGTCGATCCGCACGCGCGGATTCGCGGCGAGGAAGCCGGACACCCACTCCATCGGGAAGAAGTCGAAGAAATTGCTGGGCGCGGCCACCCGCACCGCCCCGCTCGGCTCCTGGCTGCCCGCGAGCTGCAGTTGCCCGGCGGCCATGAGCTCGTCGACCGCGGGCAGGCATCGCTCGAGAAAATCCTGCCCGCCGCTGGTCAGCGCCAGCTTGCGGGTCGAACGCTGCAGCAGGCGGGTGCCCAGGTGCGCCTCCAGCTGCCGCACCCGCCGGCTCAGGGTGGCGGAAGGCATGCGCAGGTGCCGCGCGGCTTCGGCAAAACTGCCCAGCCGCGCCACCTGCACGAACATGGCGACTTCATTGAGATCCAGCACCGGAAACTGCCTGCCGCTTTCTCAGAAGTCCATCAGCTTGTCGACTTCCTGCGTCTTGCGGCGCGCGAGTGCGAGGTTGGCGCGCTGCTTGTCGAGCACCACGTAGAGGAAGAGTCCCTCCTTCACCGACGAGGGCCGAAGGATGTGGTACTGCCTGCCGAGGGTGATGAGCATGTCCTCGATCACGTCGCTCAGGCCCAGCGCGCGCATGGTCTTGAGCTTGGCCCGCACCACCTCCGTATTGCCCGCCGCGGCGATCTCCATGTCCGCGCCCGAACCCACGCTGCCGAGGATCATGCCGCTGCCGGCGTCGACGACGGCAGCGCACATGGCCCCGTCGATGGTGAGGATGTCTTCGAGCGTGTGCTTGATGGAAGCCAAGTTTTTCTCCAGAAAAGTCGTTGAAGTTGGGTGAGGGAATCGCTGCGTACGGGAAGAGACCCGCGCGCCACGCAGACGCGCGCGAGGAAATCGGTCGTCACACCTCGGCGAGTGCCTTGGCGAGCTGGGCGGCGCGGTACGCCACCATCGCGGGAATGGCGCTGTCTCGCGCCAGCACGTTGATCACGAGGTCGGCATCGCGGCGATGCACGCTGTGGAACACCGCGAAGCCCGAGTCGGTGAGCACCATCACGCTCTCGCGGCGGCCGAGGCGGGCTTCCTGCGACACCACGTCGCCTATCGCCACGATGGAGCTGCCCATGGCGGCCACGCGCGCCGGGTCTGCGTCGCCGGCGGACACGGAGGCCACGTCGAAGCCGTCCGCGGTGGCGACCACCACCGCCGTCACGCCGCTCAGCTCTTCGACCAGCTTGCGCGCTTCGCGCTGCGCGTGCGCCGTGGCAGTCCTGGACAGGCCGTGTCTGGTGCTCACTCTTCGTCTCCCCGCATGTCGGCTTCGAGTTGCATGAGCAGCGTGTCGATCAGCACAAGCACATCGCTCCTGCGGCGCACGTCCACATCGAGAATGGGAAACACCCGGCCGGTGGATGCGAGCCGGTCGGCATAGTCGTCGAGGGTGGGCACGGCGTGGGACTGCATCCGCCCCACGCCCACGACGCAGGGCAGTGTCCGCAGATGCTCGGCGAATCCGTCCAGGTACACGCACATGTCGGCCAGCGGATCGGGCCGCGAGTTGTCCATCAGCACGATCAGGCCCAGCGCGTTCCTCGCGAGGATCTTCCAGAGAAAGTCGAAACGGGCCTGCCCGGGCGTACCGAACAGGCGAACGATGTCGCCGTTGTCCAGCGTGAGCTGGCCGTAGTCCAGCCCGACCGTGGTGCGGGCCTTGTCGATGGACGCGTCGGAATTGCGCACGTCGGTCACGACCGGCGCGACCTCGCTCACGAGGCCGATGGCCGTCGTCTTGCCAGCGCCCACGGTGCCCGTGACGAGGATCTTGTGCTCCCTCATGGCGCGCGCAGGCCCAGCCGGCGGCGGATGCGTTCGATGAAGCTGCGCGCGAGATCGCCGCCGCGCAGCGATCTGTCGCTGCGGGATATGGCCGGCGGCAACGCTTGGGCCACACGCAGCTCCAGCACGCCTGCCTTGCGCAGCTCGTGCAGGAAGGCCACGCACTGGGAGAAAGGCAGCTGGCTGAGGTCGGCCAGCTCGGTCGCGTTCAGTGCGCGCCGCGACAGCAGGCTCGCCATGCGGATGTTGTCGAGGTCGTTGCGCAGCAGCATGGCCGGCGGCCAGCGGCGCAGCATGAAATGCTCCGCGTCGGACACCTCGACTTCCAGCGCCGTCTGCTCGTGCAGCGTGAGGCCGCCGGGCTGCGCCTCGCGCAGCGCGTGCTCGATGCTGCGCAGCCACTGCTGCAGCCTGTCGGCACGGATCGGCCGCTCCATGGTGCCGGGCTGCCACCCCGCGTTCATGCTGGTGAGCCTGAGCACGGCGGCGGCCATGCTGCCAGCCACCCCGGGATATTCATGCTCCGCAGAAGAGCCGTCGACCAGCAGCGCGTCGTAAGGCGGCGCGTCGACCAGCTGCCAGGCGAAGCCGGGCTGGCCCGCAGAGAGCCTCATGATCGTGCGGATCAGGACCGCCTCTGCCATGGGCAGTTTGTGGATGCCGAGCCTCAGCATGGATGTGTCCCCTGCGCCGCGACCATGCCTGGTCAGTTCGTCGAGGCCGTGTCGCGCCAGCCTTGGAGGCACGGCGCAAAGATGCGGTCCAGCGCGCCGGCGGCCGCCTGTTGAAAGCGTTGCATGCCGATGTGGGCCGCCACGAAGCCGTCCGGACCACCAAGGGGTCGTCCGCTCACCAGCTCGCTCTTGCAGCGGGGCAGCAAGGCGGATGCGGCAACGGCCAAACAAGCCAGAAGGACCGCCGATTCGATCAGCGTGAACCCCCTGGTGACGCGCGAAAGCCGTTGTTCTGCCTGTTGGTTTTCTGCACCCGTCGACCTTTTATTCAACCCGTTCCCCTTGCTGTAACCTGAAGCATCCATTTCCCTATGCGGAAATGATGAAAATGAATGAGTTTTTTCGTGCGCTCGCAATGCAGACATGCCGAATTGCATGTCCATCAAAAGGATTCGTGACAATTGTTTACGGAATCTGTTGTGCTGCGCTAGCGCACAAAATGAGTTTCAGCCGATCAGCTTTCGATGCAATCCGTACGATTTGGCCGAATCAATTGCACCAAATTAAGGCAAATTGCCCGCATGTGGTGCATCTGCAATCAGCAGATATGAGCAACACCCGTCTGGGCGCCGGTATTCAGCGGCAGACCGACGAATCGAGATGCGCCTCCAGCCGGCGTTCACTCGTCTCGGCTGGAGGAGGCATCCACTCCTGCAGGCTGAGCTTTTCAACCGCCATGTTCACGAACGCCGTGACCGCAAGCGGTCGCTGCTGGCGACTCGGGTAGACCACGCTCATGCCGCGTCCTGCCCGCACGTATTGAGGCAGCACCGGCACCAGCCGGCCCGCCGCCACTTCGGACGAGGTCAGGATCGCCGGCAGGGCGACGATGCCCAGCCCGGCGCAGGCGGCCTCGCGCAGCGCCACGTGCGTGTTGCTGCTGAAGCGTCCCCGAACCCGCACGTCTTCTTCGCAGCCGTCGGGGCCTTTCAGCCGCCATGTGGCGAAGCTGCCCGTCGCTGGCGGCTGGGTCACGCATTCGTGCTCGCTCAACTCGCGCAGATCGCGAGGCGCGCCATTCGCCGCAAGATAGGCCGGGCTGGCAAGGAGGCCTCCGTAGCTCGTGAAGATGCGGCGCGCCACGTAACTCGAATCCTCGAGAGCCCCGATGTGGAACGCGACGTCGATGCGATCGGCGATGAGGTCGGCCTGCAGGTCGCTGAGGACGAAGTCGATCTGCACCGCAGGGTGCGCGGCCAGGAAGGCCGACACCCAGCCCATGTCGAAGTACTCGAAGAAGCTGGCCGAAGCCGCCACCCGGATCGCGCCACTGGGCTCCTTGCTGCCCGCCACGTGCGATTGCCCGGCCTCTATCAGTTCCTCCACCGCAGGGCCGCAGCGCTCGTGGAAGGTCTGGCCCGCGCTCGTCAGCGTGAGCTTGCGGGTGGAGCGCTGCATCAGGCGGGTGCCCAGCCGCGTCTCGAGCTGCTGGATGCGCCGGCTCACTGTGGCCGAGGGCACGCGCAGGTGCCGCGCGGCCTCCGCGAAGCTGCCCAGGCGCGCCACCTGGACAAACATGGCGACTTCGTTCAGATCGAGCAAGAGATTCCTTTCCTGGATGACTGCTGCAAAAAGCCTGCTTCTATCAATTTCGCTATTGCTATCAATCGATATTCAAATCGAGATCAATTCAGCCCGAATAGCGGTGCGATATGCCGAACCCGCGCAAAAGCGCGGCGGCCAATACTGAGCACCGGCTGACTTTCCGCAATTGGCGGACGCCCTATGGAAAAATGCCGCGAATCTCAATGACATTGCGGCAATATTCATTGCCCGGCTGTTTATAAATATCGACAGACGATTGATCTAATCCATCACCCACCGTCGAGGTCGGTTGGCCGGCAGATGACCTCGACTTCGGATCGCCCATGCAAGTTTTCACCGATGCCCAGGCGCTGCGCTCGCCGCGCTGCCTGGACGACCTGCTCCTGTACCGCCTCTCCCGGGCCATTCGTCCGGGCAGCGGCATGGCGACGCGCCTCGTCGAAGGAGGCTTCGGCATCACGCACCGCGAGTGGGGAATGATCGGCATGCTCGCGCAGATCGGCGAGATCACCTCCTCGGCATTCGCTGAGCGCCTGCAGCTCGACCGCGTGCGAACTTCGCGCGGCCTGCGCAGCCTCGCCGAGAAGAAGCTGGTGGAGCGCAGGCGCGATGCCGAGGACGGACGCGAGGTGCACGTGAGCCTGAGCGCCGCCGGCCGCCAGCTGTGCGAGGCGGTGTTCCCGAGAATCGCCCGCCTCAACATGGACCTGCTCGAGGCCATCGACGCGGAGCACCTTGACATCTTCCTCAAGTGCCTGCGCCGGCTCGAGCTGCGTGGCAGGGAGCTGAGCGCGATGGGCGTGGTGCCGGAGAAAGCCGACCGCCGCTCGGGCGGCACGCGCCACAAGTGGCCGGAGTGCAGCGCCTGACAACGCTTCTTCAACAAAGACTGTCGGAAATTTGACAGTTCCTGTGCCTACCGGTGCCTACCATCCGGCACCACATGAATACCGCCCTTCAGGACAACAGCAACGGCTACCGCATCTCGCGCCCCCGGCGCGCCCTGCTGACCGGCGGCGCGCTGCTGGCCGGCGCTGCAGCCACGGGCGCCGGCTACGTTCTCACCCACTCCGACCAGCCCATCGCCATGGACGACTTCTCCGACCTGCCCCGCGCCATGCGCACCCTCGAACGCTTGCGCACCGCACCGCTGCGCACCCGCTCGGGCTGGGACCTGGCGCAGGTGCTGCACCACAGCGCGCAGAGCGTCGAATACTCGCTCGACGGCTTCCCCCAGCTCAAGCCCGCGTGGTTCCGCGGCTCGCTGGGCAGCATGGCATTCGCGGTGTTCTCGGCGCGCGGCCGAATGAGCCACGGGCTCGAAGAGCCCATTCCCGGCGCACCGGCGATCGCGTCAGGCCAGCCGCTCGATGCCGCGGTGGAGCACCTGATGAGCGCGCTGGGCCGCTTCGAACGCCACGGCAACGCGCTCGCGCCGCACTTCGCCTACGGGGCGCTGAGCAAGTCGGAGTACACCCGGGCGCATCTCATGCACCTGGCGAATCACTGGGAGTTGGTGGACGCCGGCTGACGCGCGCTTCGAGGGCTTCGCGCCCGATGCGGGTTCGCGTTCCGGCGACAACCTCTTCGTTGCGGATCTCGCCGTTGCCGGTGACGTCCTGCTCGTCGGCCTCGTCGAGGCGGCGGCGGCGGGGGTGGCGGCTGGCTCGACAGTGCACGGTCATGCATGCACCGGCAGGTATTCTTCGGCCATCGAAGAACCGAAGGAGACGGCGGACATGTACACGGAACAAGGCGGCGAAGGCGCGGACCTGCTTCTCTTGCTGCACGGAATGGGCGCGACGGGCGCCGTGTGGTCGCCCCTGTGCGCCGATGCCGGCACCCGCTGGAAAGGCCGCTGGTTCGCACTCGACCTGCCCGGCCATGGCGGCTCCGGCACGCAGGACTCCTACGCCATCGGCCAGCACGCGGCGAGCGTCGCGCGCGCCGTGCTGCCGCATCTGCAGCCAGAAGGGCGCCTCGTGGTGCTCGGGCATTCGCTGGGCGGCGTGATCGGCCTCGCGCTCGCCACGGGCTGGTTCGGCCTCCTGCCGCATCGCGTCTTCGCGGCCGGCATCAAGATCGCTTGGAGCGACGAGGAAGTGCGCCGCATGGACTCGCTGGCGCTGCAGCCCGCGAAGCTGTTCGCCACCGAAGAGGAAGCGCGCGAGCGTTACCTGAAGGTGTCGGGCCTCGCCGCGGTTGCCGGTGCGCCGGCATCGGTGTCAGCGCGAGGCATCGCGCACGGCGACGGCGGCTGGCGCCTTGCGATGGACCCGCGCGCCAACGCGGTGGGCAAGCCGCCGCTATCGGAGCTGATGACGCTCGCGCGCTGCCCCGTTCATCTCGCGCGCGGAGGCAACGATGCGATGGTGACGCTGGAGCAGACCCGCTCGCTCGACGCCGAAGCGCGCGACCTCGGGCCGCATGGGCACAACGTGATGGTCGAGGCGCCCGCGCAGGTCTGGGACTGGATGGCTTCCTTCAGCTGACGCGCAGCTCTTCGATCCTGCGGATCGGTATGGCCACTTCGGCCACTTCGGCGGCGCGCGCCCTCAGCTGGCCGCACCCGCCGTCGATGTCCTGCCCCGCCGACTGCCGCAGCTTCGTCAGGATGCCGCGCTCGTGCAGCGTGCGCGCGATCTGTTTGCAGCGTTCCCAGGACGGTCGGTTGAAGTCGACGCCATCCACCGCGTTGAACGGAATCATGTTCAGCACGCCCCACTTGCCCGAGAGCAGCCGGACGATGCCGTCGATCTCGTCCTGCCCATCGTTGACGCCTTCCAGCAGCGTCCACTGGTACTGGATGGGATAGCCGGTGGCCCGCGCGTAGCGTTCGCCCGCGGCGACCAGTTCTTCCGGCGTCATGTTGGGCGCGCGCGGAAGCAGCTTCCTGCGCAGCCCGGCCTTGGTGGTGTGCAGAGAGAGCGCCAGCGCGGGCCTGACGCGCTCCCCGGCCAGTCTCTCGAACACGCGCGGATCGCCCACGGTGGAGAACACGAGGTTCTTGTGGCCGACATTGCCCACGGTGCCGAGCAGCTCGATGGCCTCCAGCACGTTGTCCATGTTGTGCGCGGGCTCGCCCATGCCCATGAACACCACCTTGCGCACCGGCCTGCGCATGCGCGCGAGCGCGACCTGGGCAATGATCTCGGCGCTTCCCACCTGCCGCAGCAGGCCGTCGCGGCCCGTCATGCAGAACTGGCAGCCGACGGCACAGCCAACCTGCGACGACACGCAGAGGCCGTCGCGCGGCAGCAGCACGCTTTCGACGGTCTGGCCGTCGGCGAGTGCGACCAGCAGCCGCTCGGAACCATCGGCGCCCGGATGCGCCGCGACCACGCGTGCCAGCCCCGCAAGCTCGGCTTCGATGGCTGGCAAGGCCTCCATCAACGGCGCGGGAAAGAAGCTCGCGGGCAGGCGCCTGCCGCTGTTCCTGGGCAGGGCGTGGGACCACAGCCGCAGGATGCGCTGCTCATGGCTGGGACCGGCTCCGGCTTTTCGCAGCCGCTCTTTCAGTTCGTGGATTCGCATGCGCCCTCTGGGGCTGGAAGCTTCCCGTGCCTGCCGGCTGCCCTTTTTGCAGCAGCGCCGAACGCACGGGAGGATGGTCGACAAGCCCCGGATTGTGCACGGCGCCGGCCGCCTCAGCCCTGCGACTGCAGCCCCATGGCCCGGCGGCGGCTGCTGGCGATCATGGCCGAGCCCGCAAGGCACAGCACCGCGAGCAGGGCCAGCGCGGCGCTGGTGCCGCGAGTGAAGATGGCCACGTCGAGGCCGGAAAGCCCCGCGCCTGCGTTGCCTAGAACGCTGCGCTGCGAGCCTGGCGAAAGCCGCGCCAGCGCCACGCTGAGCGCCAGCGCGGTGCCCACCATGATTCCGGTGTTCTGCAGTGTCGAGCGCACGCCGTTGGCGATGCCCCTGCGCTGCGGCGTCACTGTCTGCAGGATCGACGCGTTGTTCGGCGTCACGAAGCTGCCGATGCCGAGGCCCAGCCCCCAGAAGCACAGCGACAGCGGCACCGCGCCGATCTCCGGCCGCAGCAACGTGGCCAGCATCGCCAGCGCGCCTGCAGCGAGCAGCATGCCGCCCACGCATACCGACTCGGGACTGAAGCGCCGGATGAGCATGCCCGCCACGGGTGCGGCCATCAGCATGCCGAATGCGACCGGGGCCACCCGCAGGCCCGCCTGCGAGGGCTCCAGCCCCGCGCAGGCCTGCAGATACAGCGCCACCAGCACCAGCGGCGCGGCCTGCGCCATCGACAGCAGCAGGATGCCCGCGTAGGCGGTGCGGCGCACCGGGTCACCGAACAGCGAGGGATCGACCAGCGGGCTCGATGCGCGCACCTGGACCCTGTAGAAGAGCGCGATGGCGCCAAGCCCCGCGAACATGAACGCCCAGACCGGCGTGCTCGTCCAGCCGCGCGTGCCCGCCATCGAGAGCGCGTAGGTCACGCATCCGATGCCGACGAAGGAAAGCGCCGCGCCCGCAAGGTCGAAGCGCTCCGACCGCACGGCTGCGCCCACTGGCAGCACCTTCCACGACAGGGCCAGCACGCACAGCCCCAGCGGCACGTTGAGCATGAAGAGCACACGCCAGCCCCACCACGACACGACGAAACCGCCGGCCAGCGGGCCCACGACCTGCGCCAGCGCCGCGACCATGGCGAGCACGCCGAGCGCCAGCCCCATCCTGCGGCGGCCGAAGGCATCGCCCACCAGCGCGCTGGCATTGGCCATGACGCCGGCCGCGCCCACCGCCTGGCAGATGCGTGCCGCCAGCATCAGCCCGGCGTCGGGCGCGAAGGCGCATGCCGCGCAGGCGGCCACGAAGAGGCACAGCCCCGCGAGGAAGAGCCTGCGCCGCCCCCACAGGTCTGCCAGCCGCCCGAAGCTGAGGATGCAGACGGTGCTGACCAGCATGTACGACAGCAGGATCCAGCTCGCCTGCGTGGGCGAAGCATGCAGGCTGCGCGCCACTGCCGGCAGCGCGACGTTGAGCGCGCTGAGGTTGAGAAAGCACAGCAAAGCCCCGGCGCTGGCGGCTGCGAGCACCGCCCAGCCAGCCCTGTCGTCCGCGCCCTCGCTGCCCACGCTGCCGGTAGTCACTTGCGTTCAGTCTTCGCTCTTGAAGCCCGAGGCCTCGACGATGGGGCGCCAGTACGCGCGGTCCGAAGCCATGATCCGCTTCACTTCCGCGCCGGGCAGCCCCGTGGGCTCGAGGCCCATGCGGTCGACCTGCCCGCGCACCTGCGGGCTGCGCATCGCGGAGAGAAAGGCCGACTCCAGCTTCGCGACCACGTCCTTCGGCGTGCCGGCAGGCACGAACGCGGCGTAGGCGGCATTGGCGCGGTCGAAGGCGTCGTAGCCCGACTCCTTGATCGTCGGAACATCGGGCAGCCAGCTCAGCCGTTTCGTGCCCGCCACGCCCAGGATGCGCAGCTTGCCCGCGCGATGCAGCTCGAGCTGGCTGGCCAGCGCGTCGGCGCCCAGCGGCACGTGGTCGCCGACGATGTCGGTGGCCAGCGGCGCGCCGCCCCGGTAGGTGACGGGCGTGAGCGGCACGCCGATGGCCTTCGACAACTGAAGCAGGCTGAAGTGCAGGCCGCCGCCGAGGTTGGTGAGGCCGACGCTGCCGCCGGAAGGGTTCTTGCGCACCCATGCGACGTATTCCGCGAGCGTTTTGAACGGCTGGTTCGCGCCCGCGGAGATCACGCTGGGCACGTTCGCCAGGTGCGCGAGGGGAACGAAGTCCTTGTCGACGTCGTAGTTCAGCCGCGCGTAGGTCATCGGAAAGAGCACGAAGGGCGGCGTGGCCCCGAGCAGGATGGTTCGGCCGTCGGGCTTCGCCGCCTTCACCGCCTCGATGGAGATGCGGGTGGAAGCGCCGGGGCGGTTCTCCACCAGCACGGGCTCCTTCAGCGTGGTGCGCAGGTCCTCGGCCAGCGAACGCGCGAGGCTGTCGAGCGCGCCGCCCGGCGGAAAGCCGATGATCAGCCGGATCGGCGTGGCGCTGTCGGCATGCGCGGCCGCGCCGGCCAGGGCGATCGAGGCGCCCAGCAGAAGTGTCTTGAGGAACGAGGCCATGGTGGGAGTACCTGCGGAGTTGGGAACGGGTGGAGGGCCGGCTCAGAAGGCCAGCACGGGCAATGCGTTCGCCGGCCTGTGCGCGGCCTCGAAGCCGGCCGCGGCCTGCAGCAGCTGCTGGTCTTCGCGGAAGCGGCCGACCAGCTGCATGCCGATGGGCAGGCCGTCGCGTCCGGCGCCGCAGGGCAGGCTGATGGCGGGATGGCCCGTGAGGTTGAAAGGCATCGTCCACGGGAACCAGTTCGGCCTCAGGTCGGCATAGGACTGGCCGTCGATCTCGATGCTTCCGAACAGGTCCTGGTCGATAGGCAGCGCCGTGCGCGAAAGGGTCGGCGTGAAGATGAAGTCGTGCGTCTCCAGCTGGGCCTGCACCCGGCGAAAGAGCGCGGTCCTGGCGAACATGGCCTGCTGGAAGGCGACGCCGTCGACATGCTGCGCCAGCGCGAGCTGCTGCAGCAGCGAGGGGCTGAGCTTCTCGCCGTGCGCCTCGGCCAGCGGAGCGAAGCGGCCGCGCCAGCTGGTGTGGTTGATCACGCGCCACACCGGCTCGACGTCATAGCCCTCATCGGGCATCTCCTCCAGTTGCGCCCCCATCGAGCGCAGCGTGGCGAGCGCGGCCTCGAAGGCGGCGGCGACGTCGGCGGAGATCGGGCGCCCTTCCAGCGTCGCACGGTACAGGACGCGCTTTCCGCGCAGGTCGGAGGCGGGCCGCAGCGCGTCGAAGTAAGGCTGCGCGGGCACGCCCAGCGACCACGGGTCGCAGCCGTGCGCGCCGGTCATGGCCTGCAGCATGAGCGCGGTGTCGGCCACGTCGCGCGTGGTAGGCGTCACGTAGGTGTAGTTGCCGAAGGCGTCCTGCACTTGGCTGTGCGGCACCACGCCCAGGCTCTGCTTCAGGCCCACAACGCCGTTGCAGGCGGCGGGAATGCGGGTGGAGCCGCCGCCGTCGGTGGCGATGGCCAGGGGCGCGACGCCCGCCGCCATGGAGGCGGCAGCCCCCCCGCTGGAGCCGCCGCTGGTGCGCGTGGCGTCCCATGCGTTGCGGGTGCTGCCGAAGAGGGGCGCATCGGTCATGCACTTGGCACCGAACTCGGATGAGGTGGTCTTGCCGATCAGGATGCCGCCGGCCTGGCGAATGCGCGCCACGGCCAGCGCGTCCTGCGCGGGAACATGGTCGCGGTGCAGCACCGAGCCGTAGGTGGTCCTGACGTCCGCGGTGTCGACGATGTCCTTCGCCGTGAAGGGCAGGCCGTGCAGCAGGCCCTGCGCCTCGCCCTTCATCAGGGCCGCCTCCGCCTTCCTGGCCTCTTCCATGGCCTGCTCGTGGCATAAGGTGACGAAGCAGTTCAGCAGCGGCTGCACCGCATCGGCGCGGCGCAGCACCTCGGCGACGATCTCCACCGGCGAGAGCTTGCGTTGCGCGACGAGGGAGCGCAGCGTCACGGCGGACATTTCGCAGATCTCGGACTTCGGAAGACGGGGATACTTTTGCATGCGCAAATGATTGATGCGCCCCCAAAGCCAGTCCAATACTGTTTTCTCGAAAAGGCATATGACCAGCGTATGGCAGCACCAGACTTCAGAACGCTCCGCTACTTCGTGGCCGTTGCCGAGGAACGCAGCGTGGGCAAGGCCGCACGGCGGCTCAACATGGCGCAGCCGCCGCTGTCGGTGCACATCCGGAACCTGGAAGCCTCGGTGGGAACGCCCCTGTTCCAGCGCACGGCGCGCGGCATGGAGATCACCGATGCCGGCAATGCGCTCTTCAGGCGCGCGAAGGAAGCCCTGCTGCTGGCCAACGAAGGCTTCGACGCCGCGCGGGCCATAGGCTCGGGCAGCAGGGGCCGGCTCACTGTCGGAACCATGGTGGTGCTCTCTTACCTGGTGCTGCCCCGCCTGGAGAACGCGCTGCGCGCGAAGCTGCCCGACGTGGAGATCCAGTACGTGGAGCTCAACGCGGTGAACAACATCTCGGCTGTCACCGATTCCGACGTGTCGGTGGCGATCTGCATTCCACCCATCGCGCAGGCCGGCATCTCGGTCGAGCGCATCGGCACCCAGCCGCTGATGCTGGCGGTGCGCGCGGATTCGCCGCTGGCGCGCATGGCCAGCGTTCCGCTGCAGCGGCTCGAGGGCGTGCCGCTCATCGGGCTGCCGGTGCCCGAGGGCGATCTCGACAAGTCGGTGGTGGCCTCGATGCTGAGGCGGCATGGGGTCGGCATGCCCGTCGCGCAGCGGGTCGAGACCATGGTGTCGGCGCTGGCGCTGGTGCTCGCGGGCAAGGGGGTGGCCATCCTGCCCGCATGCGCGCGGATCGGCCGGCCGCCGGGCGTGGTGTTCAGGCCGCTGCGCAACGTCGACGCGAAGATGGAGATCGCCGCCTGCTGGCGCAGCGACTGGGACAGCCCGCTGATCCAGCCCTTCCTGGCGTGCGCTCGGGCCTCCGTGCGACAGGCGGCCTAGCTAGGGCCTGTTCACACTATTTCCGGGGTCGCGTTGGTGCTCCAAGGGGCTGGCTGCAAGGCGCCCGTGCGCAGCAAGGCTGAAGCCTTGCAAGCGCGGGCAACGCCGCAGACGGCCCCTTGGAGCACCAACCCTGCGGGAAGGGCAGCCAGGGCGGGCCAATCAAGGCGCGTGACGACGCGTGTGCATGCGCACACGCTAGGAACGCAACGCCGAGTGGCCCGCCCTGGCTGCCCTTCGCGACCCCGGAAATAGTGTGAACAGGCCCTAGAACAGGCTGCCCTGCCCCGCCGCGCCCGGCGGGCGGAACGCGGAAATATCGAGTGGAATGCGCTCGCGGTTGTAGCCCAGGCGGTTCGTCGCCTTCTGGAAACGCTGGTGGATCAGGTCGGCCCACAGGCCCGAGCCCTTCATTCGCGTGGCGAAGTCGGCGTCGTAGTCCTTGCCGCCGCGCATTTCGTGGATGCGCGCCATGATGCGGTCGGCGCGCTGCGGGTAGTGCAGCGCCAGCCATTCCTTGAAGAGTGGCGCCACTTCCCACGGCAGCCGCACCACCGTGTAGAAGGCGCTGCGCGCGCCGGCCTCCCATGCGGCTTCGAGCACCTGTTCCATGTCTTCGGTCACGAAGGGAATCTGCGGCGCCACGCTCACGCCCACCGGCACGCCGGCCTCGGTGAGCGTGCGGATGGTGCGCAGCCGCCGGTGCGGCGCCGCGGCGCGGGGCTCCAGCTTGCGGGCGAGGTCGCCGTCGAGCGTGGTCACGGTGATGTAGACGGCCGCCAGGTGGTCGGCGGCCATGGGCGCGATCAGGTCGAGATCGCGCTCGATGGCGCTCGACTTGGTGACCAGGGCGAACGGGTGCCGCGCCTCGCCCAGCAGCTCGATGACCGAGCGCGTCAGCCGCAGTTCGCGCTCGATGGGCTGGTAGCAGTCGGTGGCGGTGCCGATGGCGATGTAGCTGGGCCGGTAGCTCTTGCGCCCGAGCTCGGTGCGCAGCACCTCGGCGATGTTGCGCTTGGCGATCAGCTTGGTCTCGAAGTCGAGGCCTGGCGACAGGTTGAGGTAGCTGTGCGTGGGCCGCGCGAAGCAGTAGATGCAGCCGTGCTCGCAGCCCCGGTAGGGGTTGAGGGAGCGGTCGAAGTAGATGTCGGGCGAGTCGTTCTCGTTGAGGGCCGACTTCACGTCCTCGAAGCGCACCTCGGTGGCCAGGGGCTGCAGCGTCTCGGCCTCGGCCGCGCCTTCTTCCAGCGTGCCCCAGCCGTCGTCGAAGGCGTCGCGCTCGTCCTTGGAGAAACGGTGTGCGATGTGCGTGGCCGCGCCGCGGCCCTTGATGGCGTGGATGGGAATGAAGGCGGCTGGCATGGTCGGCGACTCCTTGGCAACTCGATTTACTGTTTATTCATACAGTATTCCACTGATTCACTGTCATTGCCGATTTTTTAATTTCTTTCTTGACAGAAATTTCGAGAATCCTAAACTCGGCGCCATGGAACTCACCGACATCCAACGCAAGTTCGTCCTGCACTGGGGCGAAATGGGCTCGCTGTGGGGCGTCAACCGCACCGTCTCGCAGATCCACGCCCTGCTCTTCGCCTACGGCAAGCCCATGAACGCCGAGGAGCTGTGCGACACGCTCGGCGTGGCCCGCTCCAACATCAGCAACAGCCTGAAGGAACTGCAGGCCTGGAACCTGGTCCGCATCACCCACACGCTGGGCGACCGGCGCGACTACTTCGAGACCAGCGTCGACGTGTGGGAGCTGTTCCGCACCGTGGTGCGCGAGCGCAAGGAGCGCGAGTTCGACCCCACGGTGCGCGTGCTGCGCGAGCTGGTGTCCAGCCCCGACTTCCAGAAGGAGCCCGCCGACGCGCAGGACCGCATCCGCTCCACGATGGAGCTCATGGAGAAGCTGGCCACCTGGGCCGACGAGATGCTGCGGCTGTCGCCCGGCACGCTCGACAAGGTGATGACGCTGGGTGCCAGCGTGCAGAAGTTCGTTCGCGGCGATTCGTCGCAAGGCGGCAAGGGTGACAAGGGCGAAGACCCGGACGCGCACCACGCCAGCCTGCCCATGATCTGAGTCTCTTTTTTTGCCCAATAATTTCTGTTTTGACAGAAATATCGAGAACAAAGAACGCCATGAGCCACATCGCAACACCTGTCTACCCGCTCACGATCTATTTCGATGCAAGCTGCGCGATCTGCTCCGCCGAAATGGGCGCCCTCAAGGCACGC
Organism: Variovorax sp. V15; assembly: GCF_041154425.1. NCBI lineage: Bacteria > Pseudomonadati > Pseudomonadota > Betaproteobacteria > Burkholderiales > Comamonadaceae > Variovorax > Variovorax sp. V15. The sequence continues at coordinate 2,067,028 of NZ_AP028659.1, read as the reverse complement.
GACGCTGCCGGCCGGCTTCAACTGGTCGACTGCTCGCCCATCGGCTTCACCGGCGGCCCGGCACCGCGCGAGGCGCTGATGGCGGCCATCCACGTCTCCAGCGCCGACGGCAAGGTGCACGTCGGCGTGCCGGCCATCCGCATCTGCCGCGCGGCGGTGGGCCTGTCCAGCGGCGGCCTGCTGCTCGACCTGCCGCTGGTCGCGCCGCTGGCCGATCGCGCCTATGCGCTGCTGGCACGCAACCGCTACCGCATTCCGCGCTGGCTGGCCGCCAGGCTGGCGGGACGCGTCGCCCCTTCATGCGATGACGGCAACTGCCGCATCTGAAGAAGAAACAACCACACGAGGGAACCAACCATGCCCACCGTCTTCCAGCCCGACTTCCGCATGCCGCGCGGAACTGTCGAGCACACCGGCGCCCCCATCACGGCCGAGGACACGCAGGACTACTTCACCGAGGTCGCGACCGACTACAGCGCCTGGAGCCCCAGCTACAACATGCACTTCGGCTTCTGGCGCGCGGGGCTGAACCCGCTGCGGCGCGAGGGCATGCTGGTCGAGATGAACCGCGTGGTCGGCCGTGCGCTGCGCCTCGACGATGCGCCCCGTCGCTGCGTGATCGACATGGGCTGCGGCGCCGGCGCGACCGCGCGCACGCTGGTCGGCGACCACGCATCGCTCTATGCCATCACCGTGACCAACGTCGCCGTGCAGAACCGCATCGCCGCGAAGCTCGACGCCGCTGCGGGCGTGGCGGACCGCATGGCGCACATCGAGGCCGACTACACCCGCACCGGCCTGCCCGCCGCGCAGGCCGATGGCGCGTGGGCTGTAGAAAGCGCCTGCTATGCCGGCGGCACCGACAAGGCCGACTTCATCCGCGAAGCCGCGCGACTGCTCAAGCCCGGTGCGCGCCTCGCGGTGGTCGACGGCTTCCTGCTGCGCCGCAACCCAGGCCGGCTCGCAAGCTGGCTGCACCGCCTGTGGGCCGACAGCTGGGCCGTGCCCACGCTGGCCGTGCGCGAAGACTTCGTTGCCGCATTGCACGAGAACGGCTTCGAAGACGTCGAAGTGAAGTCGCTGCGCTGGCGCGTCGCGCCCAGCGCGCTGCACATCCCCATGCTGGCCACCCGCTTCACGCTGGCCGAACTCTGGAAGGCGCGCGGCAGGCTCAGCCCGTGGCGGCGCAAGCACATCGTGGCCAGCTACTGCGCACTGGCGCTGGGCATGTTCTGGCGCGACTTCGACTACTGCATGGTCACCGCCACGCGCCGCGCCGACTGAGCACGACACGAATACAGACAGAAAGAGGAGAAGAGGCTTTTCATGCAAAACGTCCCCGAAGAAAGCAGGCTCGCCGAGATGGCACCCGTCGAACCGCAGGAAGCACAGCCCAGGCCCGTTCGCGGCATGCCCTTCGGCTGGTTCTGGCCGATGGCCATCGGTGCCGCGGTCGCGCTGGTGCTGCGCCTGTTCTTCAGCAGCGCGCCCGGCAAGCCCTACTCGGCCATGCTGGCTTCGTTCGTCTACTTCGTGCCCGCGGTGTGCGGCGCGGTCACGGTGTACATGGCCGAGCGCATCGAGCGCCGCAGCTGGGGCTACTACATCTGGGCGCCGTGGGTGGCGACCTCGCTCTTCGTCGGCGGCACGCTGCTGGTGTTCATCGAAGGGCTGATCTGCGCGATCGTCATCGTGCCGCTGTTCGCCACCATGGGCAGCGTCGGCGGGCTGGCGATGGGCATCGTGTGCCGCATCACCAACTGGCCGAAGCAGGCCGTCTACAGCTTCGCGATGCTGCCGCTGGTGCTCGGCGCCATCGAGCCCCAGTTGCCCAACCCCGACCAGTTCTCCAGCACCTCGCGCACGCTCTTCATCGCCGCGCCGGCCGAACGCGTTTGGCACGAGCTCAACGCCGCGAGCGACATCCGCCCAGCCGAGGTCGGCGACGCATGGGCCTACCGCATCGGCGTGCCGATGCCGGTGTCGGGCATTACCGTCGACACACCCGAGGGCCGCGTGCGCCAGGTGCAGTGGCAGAAGAACGTGCACTTCGAGGAAGTCATCACCGAGTGGCAGCCCAACCGCCTGCTGAAGTGGCGCTTCCGCTTCTCGCCCGACTCCTTCCCGGCCGGCGCGCTCGACGACCACGTGATGATCGGCGGCCACTACTTCGACCTGCGCGACGCCACCTACACGCTGACGCCGCGCGACGGCGGCACCGAGCTGCGCGTGGCAGTGTCGTGGCGGCTGAGCACCAGCTTCAACTGGTATGCCGACCGTGTCATGCATCTGCTGCTGAACGATGCCTCGGAGAACATCCTGCGCTTCTACAAGGCGCGCAGCGAGGCCGCGACAGCAGCTACTGCAGGATGACGACGATGCAACCCGTCTTCCAGCAGGCGCTCGGCCCCGCCTGGGACCGACTAGGCGAGGTCATCCGCCGCCACTACACGATGAGGCCGTTCTCCGACGACCATGTCTGCGTGCGCGGCACCATGGACGAGGTCTGGCACGCGCCGTGGGCCGCGCTGCTGATGCCCTTCGGCCGGCTGTTCGGCGCGCTGGTGCCGCACCAGGGCAAGGAAGTGCCCATCGAGGTGCACTACCGCTGCCGCCCCGACAACGCCACGCTCCACTGGGACCGCGTCTTCCACTTTCCCGGCAGGCCGCTCTTCCACTTCCGCTCGCACATGGAGCACGACGCGGCCCATGGCAGCGAGGTGACCGAGTACGTGCGCTTCGGCATCGGCATGCGCCTCGCGGTGAGCGCGGAAGAAGGCGCGGTGGTGTTCCGCGACCTGGGCTACGTCTGGCGCGTCGCGGGGCTGCGCATTCCGCTGCCGCTCGGCCTGTTCATGGGTACGGCCTATGTGGAGGAACGGCCCGATCCGGCCGACGCCGACCGCTTCACCATGAAGATGCTGCTGCGCCACCGCTGGTTCGGCGACGTGTTCCGCTACAGCGGGCGCTTCCACCTCGGCCCGCGAACAGGATCACAATGAGCGCACCATGCCTCGCCGCCCAGAAAACCTCTACGCCCAGTACCACGCCCACGTCTATTTCGGCCCCGACACGCTCACGCAGGCCAAGGCCCTCTGCGAACGCGCGGGCCATGAGCTGATGGTGGTGGTCGGCCGCGTGCACGAGCGGCTGGTGGGCCCGCATCCGCACTGGAGCTGCCAGCTCGCCTTCGACGCCGCCGAGTTCGACCAGGTCATCGGCTGGCTCGAAGCCAACCGCGACGGGCTCGACGTGTTCGTGCACGGCGTGACGGGCGACGACCTCGCCGACCACACGACGCACGCCATGTGGCTGGGCGAGGAAAGCGAGCTCGACCTGCGGGTATTCCGCCGCTAGGCCTCTTCCCGGGCGTCTTCCTCGACGCCCGCCCCGTGCACCTTGAAGAAGGTGGCGCCCTCCACCTTCTGCCCGATGGCCTTCTCGTAGGCCGCGCGCACCTCGTCGGGCTGCCCGGCCTGGCCGAAGAAGTCCTTCAGATACGGCCCCAGCAGCGGATGCGCCGCCAGCTCCCTGCGCGGCAGGCCGTTGATCATCTCGTCGCGGCACGCCGAGGGCAGGAACACGTCGCGGTTCTTCTCCGGATCGCGGATCAGCCCCTTGGGCTCGTGCGCCGGGTCGGCCTGCATCGCCTCCAGCTCCTCGAAGAAGCGGCGCCGCATCATCACGATGCCCTTGTCGCTCTGGCCCAGCTTCTCGCGCGTGCGGTCGGTGACGGTGCCCTGCCCTACCCACACCACGAAGTCCTGGTTGGCGACATGGCTGGTGATCCAGCGGCCCGTCGCCGGGTCCTTGATGGGTCCGTACCAGGAGGGAATGCGCTCCTGCACGTAAGGCTCCTGTTCGTTCGGCACGCGGCTCAGCACCCACAACACGCTCAGCGTGTTGTGGTCGTCGATGGGCACGCGCCATTCGAAGTGGTGGCCCAGGAAGAAGCCGTTGGGCCACAGCGTGACGCGGCCGGTGGTCCACATCACGTTGTCCTCGCGCTCGCCGCCGCGCAGGCGCTTGTAGACGAAGCCGTGCTCGAACTCCTCGAAGGCCAGCTTCAGGTGCGTGGGCACGTACGGCCCCTCGTCGCCCTGCAGGCGCGTGGTCCAGTTGTTGTGGGTCCACTCGAAGTGCACCGGGTCGATGGAGTTCTCCTGGCACTGGAACCAGTTGCACGGAATCTCGGCGAACACCGCCTGCGCGAAGCCGTTCGCGCAGTTGAAGAGCTCCCAGTCGGGCAGCAGCGGCGCGGGCTGCGGGCCCATGTAGGTCCAGAGCAGACCGGCCTTCTCCTGCACCGGGTAGGCCTTGATCTTCGTGTTCCTGCGCATGCGCGCGCCGGGGTCCAGCGTTTCCTCGAAGGGCTGATGCACGCACTGGCCGCTCTGGTCGTACTGCCAGCCGTGGTAGCTGCAGCGCAGGCCGCATTGCTCGACGTAGCCGTACGACATGTCGGCGTTGCGGTGCGGGCAGCGGCGATCGACCAGGCCGTAGTTGCCGCTCAGGTCCTTGTAGAGCACCAGGTCCTCGCCGAGGATGCGCAGCGGCTTCACCGCCTTGTCGTCGAACTCGCTGGCGCCGGCGATCGGATGCCAGTAGCGGCGCAGGTAATCGCCCATCGGCTTGCCAGGGCCTACTTCGGTCAGCAGGCGGTTCTTCTCTTCGCTCAACATCGAATGGTCTCCTTGTCGCTTGTCTTCAATCGGCGCGGATGCCGAACTCGCGCACCAGCCTGCCGAAGCGCTGGTCGTCGTCCGATATCTGCTTGGCCAGCACGGCCGGCGCTCCGCCCACGGGTTCGATGCCTAGCGCGGCCATCCTTGCCTGCACGTCGGGCATCTTCAGGATCTCGTTGAAGTGCCTGTTGAGCGCCTGCACCACGTCGGCGGGCATCGCCTTCGGGCCGAGCAGGCCCATCCATGCGCTCACGTCCACGTCCTTGAAGCCCAGCTCGATGAAGGTGGGCACCTCGGGCATCAGCTTCGTGCGCTGGCGTTCCGCGACCGCGAGCGGAAGCAGCTTGCCGGTGGCGATGTGGCCCGCCACCGCGCCGGGTGTGATCCAGCCCACGCTGACGTGGCCGCCCAGCGTGTCGTTCACCACCGGCGCCACGCCGCGATACGGCGCGTGCGTGGCCGAGATGCCGGCGTCCTTGTTCAGCAATTCGCCCGCGATGTGCATCGGCGAGCCCGCGCCCGGCGTGCCGTAGGTGACGGTCTTGCCGGCCTTCGCCCCGGCCACGAACTGCGCGACGCTCTGGATGCCGCTCGCGGGCGAGGTCACCAGCAGCAGCGGGATGTTGCCGGTCTTCACGACGGGGGTGAAGTTCTTCACCACGTCGTGCGCCACGCCGGGGCCGGCCTTCAGCACATGCTGCGCGATGGGAAAGGTGCTGGGCGTGAAGAGCAGCGTGTAGCCATCGGCGGGCGCCTTGGCGACCCACACGTTGCCGATCATGCCGCTCGCGCCGGGCCGGTTGTCGACCAGCACCGGCTGCCCGGTGCGCTGCGAGAGCTTCTCGGCATAGGTGCGCGCGATGGCGTCGGTGTCGCCGCCCGCCGGGTAGGCCACGACGATGGTGATGGGCTTGGAGGGCCATGCCTGCGCCACGGCCGCGGTGGCGGCACATAGCGAAAGAACGGCTGCAGCAGCGGCACGGGCCGCGTTTCGGTGGTGAAACAACATGCTCTTTTTCCTTCTCGGTGGGACGACGTTGGGGTCGAACGCACTGTAGGAACGAGGCTGCGCGGCCAGAAGATATAGTTTCACTGAGTGAACCTTTTTCTGGAGACCGGCATGTCCGACACCATGGGCACGCAGAGCGTGAAGTCGATCGACGCGCTGCGCCGCGGGCTCGACGTGATGCTGGCCATCCAGCGCTCCTCGGCCGTCACGCTGCAGGAGCTGCACCGGCAGACCGGCGTGTCGAAAGCCACGCTGCTGCGCATCCTCAAGACGCTGCAGCAGGCGGGCTGGGTGGAACGCAGCGAGCACGACAAGCGCTACGTGCCCGCGTCGGCCACCGGCCAGTCGGGGCCCGTGGCGGCATGGCGCACGCGGCTTTCGGCGCTTGCTGCCCCTGCACGCGCCACGCTGCAGCGGCTGGTGCCGTGGCCCATCGACCTGGGCGTGCGCGACGGCACGGCGATGCTCATCCTCGACACCGACCGGCCGCGCAACGGCCTGGCGGTCAACTACCGCGCGCTGGGCTTCCGGCCGCCGATGCTGCTGTCGTCGCTCGGCCGCTGCTACCTGTCGTTCTGCCCCGAGGAAGAGCGGCGCGAAATCCTCGCCGCACTGGCGCGCTCGCCGAACGATTTCGACCGCAGCGCGCGGCGCCCCGAGAACATCCGCCGCATGGTGGCGCATGCGCGCGACCTCGGCTACGTGGCGCGCGACCCGACCTCGACCAGTCTGGATTCGCCCGACCGCTTCGGCGCGGTGTCGGTGCCGCTGCGGCAAGAAGATCGGGTGGTGGGCTGCCTCAGCTGCGCCTGGCTGCCCGCGGTGAAGAGCGAGCGCGAGATCGTATCCGCGCACCTGGCCGACATGCAGCAGGCCGCGCAGAGCATCGAACGCAAGCTGGCGCAGGCCGGCTTCGGGCCGCCGCCTCCAACGAATGCATGAAGTGCGAAGCCGGGCCGGCGCTCAGAACTCCGCGTCGAGCTCGTCGATCTCGTCGGGCTCCTGCTTCGCGGCAGCCACCCATTCCTTCATGGCCGGCAGCTCCATCACGCGCTTGCAGTAGGCGGCGCAGGCGCTGTCGAGCGCCACGTCGTAGCTCAGGAAGCGCGTGACCACCGGCGCGTACATCGCGTCGGCCATGCCCGGCTGGCTGCCGAAGAGGAACGGGCCGCCGTAGGCCTTGAGGCACTCGCGCCAGATGGCGACGATGCGGTCGATGTCGGCCTGCGCGCGCGACCACACCTTGAAGTTCTTGAAATGGGCCTTGATGTTCATCGGCAGCGCGCCGCGCATCGAGGCGAAGCCCGAGTGCATCTCGCCGCAGATGGCCCTGCAGTGGGCGCGGGCCGCGATGTCGGAGGGCAGCAGGCCGGCCTTGGGCTTGATCTCGTTGAGGTACTCGCCGATGGCCAGCGTGTCCCACACCTTCACGCCGCCGTGCTGCAGCGAGGGCACCAGCATCGAGGACGACAGCAGCAGCATCTCGGCCTTCATGGCCGGGTCGTCGGGCGGGATCACCTTCTCGCTGAAGTCCAGCCCCGCCAGCCTGCACATCAGCCAGCCGCGCAGCGCCCAGGCGCCGTAGTTCTTGCTGCTGATGGTGAGTACGGGTTTGGCCATCTCGGAGCTCTCCTTGGGCGTTGCGCCTTTGCCCGTGCCGCGTGCAAGCCCCATGCCATGCGGCTGGCCCGCAACTTGCCTGCGCGATGCCCATGCTGTACCGGGCCTACCAGAACCAAGCCGACCTGCTCTCCCCGGCGCGGCTCGCGGCGCAGTACATGGCCAAGGCGCTGTGGAAGGAAGGCACCGAGCGCACCATGATGCGGCGCATGGCCGCCCAGTTCGAGGTGTTCTCGCGCATGCGGCTGACCCACACCCGGCCCGACTACGGCATCCACAGCGTGGTTTCCGACGGCACCGAGGTGGCCGTGCACGAGGAGAAAACCCTCATCTCCCCCTTCGGCACCCTGCTGCACTTCCGCAAGGACACCGATGCGGTGCATCCGCCCGTGCTGCTGGCCGCACCGTTGTCGGGCCATTTCGCCACGCTGCTGCGCGAAACGGTGCGCACCCTGCTGCGCGACCACGACGTGTACCTGACCGACTGGCACAACGCGCGCGACGTGCCGCTGTGGCATGGCGGCTTCGGGCTGGACGACTACACGCTGCAGCTCATCCGCTTCCTGGAGGCCGTCGGCCCGGGCGTGCACATGGTGGCCGTCTGCCAGCCCTGCGTGGCCGCCCTGGCCGCCACCGCGCTGATGGCCGAGGATGGCAACCCCGCCACGCCCCGCAGCCTGACGCTGATGGCGGGCCCGGTCGATTGCCGCATCAACCCGACCGCGGTGAACAAGCTCGCGACCGACCGGCCCATCGACTGGTTCCGGCGCAACCTCATCAGCCACGTGCCGTGGCCGCACGCCGGCATGATGCGGCGCGTGTACCCGGGCTTCCTGCAGCTGTCGGCCTTCATGAGCATGAACCCGGAGCGCCACAAGAAGCAGTTCGAGGACATGTACAGCCACCTGGTCGAGGGCGACATCGAGAAGGCCCGCACCATCGGCACCTTCTACGACGAGTACCTGGCCGTGAACGACCTGCCTGCCGAGTTCTACCTTGAGACCGTGGAGCGCGTGTTCCAGACCTACGACCTGCCGCTGGGCAGACTCACCGTGGGCGAGCGCACCGTGAACCCGGCCGCCATCCGCCGCACGGCGCTGCTCACTGTGGAGGGCGAGCGTGACGACATCTGCTCCGTGGGGCAGACGGTGGCGGCGCAAGACCTGTGCACCGGCATCCGGCCCTACATGAAGGCGCATCACCTGCAGGCCGGCGTCGGACACTACGGCGTGTTCAGCGGCAGCAAGTGGAATGCGCAGATCTATCCGCGCGTGCGCGAGACGATCCATGCGGCAGCCGAGCTGAACGGCTGAGAGAGCAAAAACAATCTGGCAAGGGCCGTGAGGCCTTTGTTTGCCCTTGTGCGCCGGTCTTCCTACACTCGGCCGCCATGCAACGCCAGCCCTTGATCCGCAGCACGCCGCGCGCAGTCTTCACTGCGCGGACCGCCGCGGGGTCGCACCAGACCCTCGCAGATCTCTGAGCCCGGCGGTCAGCCTCTTCCTTCCCCCTTCTTCAGCACATCTTCATCGACCGCCGGGCCCAAGCCCCGCGCGGTAGCGCGCCCATGCGGGCGCTCCGCGCTTTCCCTCGCTGATTCATTCGCCTGTCGCCAGCCGCTTCACCACGGCCGGCGATGGGCCTCGTCATGCGGAAAGAACACCGGCGATGAACAACATCCAATCGATCCTGGCGGTCACCGACCTGTCGGCGCACGGACTGCGCACGGTGGTGCGCGCGGCCTCCATCGCGGCGGCGCACGGCGCGCTGCTGAAGATCATGTACGCGCCCGCGGCCTTCGCGGGCCCAGCCGATGCCGATACGGCAGGCGGCCTTGGCGCGGTGTGCCTTGAGGTGGCCGAGCGCTTCGGCATCCTCGTCAAGAAGATCGACGGCACGCGCGGGCGGCTCGAGGACACCGCGCTCGAGGCGCGCTGGTACGATCTCGTGGTGATCGGCGACGAGCCCGACCGCTCGCTCGCAGCCTTCTTCCGGGGCCAGCCGGCCGAGCGGCTGCTGCGGGCGGCGCAGCGGCCGGTGCTGGTCGCGCGGCTCGACGCGCAGCCCGGCGGCTACCGGCGCATGCTGGTCGCGGTCGATCTCATGGAGGCGTCGCGTCCGCTGGTCGACCTCGCCTGCGCCTTCGACGCGCAGGCCGACGTCGAGCTGTTCCACGCCTTCACGCCCATGCACGAAGGCAAGCTGCGCTGTGCGGACGTGTCGGCGCACGCCATCGATGCCTACCGCCACACCTGCGCCCGCCATGCGCGCGAACGCATGCTGTGGCTGTCGGATGCGTCGAGCGCGCGCCGCAACCGCGTCGTCTCGTCGGTCGGCCGCGGCGACCCGGCGCGGCAGGCGGCCGTCCAGCAACAGTACAGCGGAGCCGACCTGCTGGTGGTCGGCAAGCGCAGACGTTCGGCGCTGACGGATTTCCTGCTCGGCAGCGTGGCGCTGCGGGTGCTGCGGTGGTCCACGGGCGACGTGCTCGTGGTGCCTCATGGCATGCAGGCACCGAGTTCCACGCCGGCGGTCCGGCGGAGTGCGGCATGACATCGCTGGCACCGCCATTCATGTTCTCCTTCCCCTCGCTGCCGGACTGGCGCCCCAGGCCGGCCGAGCTGCGCATCGACGTCGATCCGGGCAAGGCCACGCTCGCGCCCGTCCACGAACGCATGCGCGCCCTGCGAGACCGCCTGCAGGACATGCCGGGCCTCGTGCTCGATGACCCCGGCTTGCGCGCACGCTGTCGCGAAGCCGACGGCGAGCTGTACGTCTACATCGAGGACCTGCGCCGAGACAGGCTGGTCGGCTACACCGTGTTCAACCGGCTGATCGAACTGAGCCGCAGGGCGGAGCGCCACATCCGCGCACCGCATTCGCAATACGACCCGGCCTGGCAGCGGCGCGGGCTGGCTTCCGCCGTCTACCGCTGGGCGCTGGACCGGGGCCTCTGCCTCATGAGCGGCGCGCGGCAGTCGCCGGGCGCGCATGCGCTCTGGCAGAGCCTGTCGAGCCGCTACGAGGCGGGCTTCGCCGACCTGCGGAACAAGCAGCTGAGCTACCTGGGCCGCGAGGTCGAGAGTGAAACGCTTGCCGGGCTGCACACGCGCATGTTCCTGCTCGGCGAAGGCTGGACGCTGGAGCGCTTCCGCCTCGAGACGCAGATGGCTTAGCGCCGCGCCCGCGCGCCCTTGCCGTTCACGCGCCGCACCGTCGCTTCGCCGGCCTGCGGCAGCCGCTCGCGCAGGAATGCGATGAGCGCCTGCGCCACCACGTTGCGCATCGGCCCCGGCAGGTAGGCCAGCACCACGCGGCGCTCGACGCGCGGCTTCAGCAGCGGCACCACAGCCAGTTCGGGGTCGCGCAGCGACGAGGTGTACAGGCGCGGCATCAGCCCCAGCGCCTGTCCGCCGCGCACCAGCGCATAGAGCGTCTCGGAGTAGCTCACGCGGTACGGCTGCGGCCCCTGCGCGAACTGCGCGCGCGCCGGGTTGCCCAGCGCGGGCATGCTGCCACTTTCGAAGAGAACCAGCCGCTCCTTGCCGATGGCCTCCCAGCTCGCGTCGCCGGCCGCCGCCAGCGGGTGGTCGCGCCGCACCACCAGCACCAGCGGATCGCGGAACAGGTCGATGCAGGTCAGCCCGCCCGGCGGCTCGGTAATGGCGGCCACGGCCATGTCGATCTGGCCGCTGCGCAGTTCGGACAGCAGCGTGTTCGATGGGGCGTCGCGCCAGGACAGCTCCACCTCGCGCCGGCCTTCCGTCTGCAGGAACTCGCTGGCGGCGGCCGCCACGCGCGCGCTGGCCGAGGGGATCACGCCGACGCGCACATAGGCCCGGCCGCGCTGCACGGTGCTTTCGATGTCGCGCAGCGCCACCTCGAAGGTGTTGACCAGGAAGTCGGTACGCGCCAGCACTTCGGCGCCCACGGGCGTGAGTTCCAGGCGATGGGTCGAGCGGGTGAGCAGCTCTGCGCCGAGCAGCTTTTCCATCTGCTTGATGGCGTTGCTCAGGGCCGGCTGCGTGATGGCCAGCCGCCGCGCCGCCCGGCCGAACTGGCCTTCTTCCACCAGCACCGAGAAGAACTGGAGCTGGCGCAGCGTGAGCGCGCGCAGGGGCAAGGCGGCCATGGCGAACCTCGGTTATTGATTCAGTGAATCAAATTATAGAAATTCAAAATTTTCCTTATGAGGACGCCATTACTAGACTGCCGCCATGACCAGTCCCACGTCCGCGCCCGTTGCCTCTGCAGCGCCCCTCACGCTGGAACAGATGCTGCACGCGATGCCCAAGGCCGAGCTGCACTGCCACCTGTTCGGCACCGTGCGCCACGAAACCTTCAAGCAGTTCAACCGCCGCGCCGGCTCGCCGCTGGCTGACGACGAGATCGAGGGCTCTACACACGCGGCGAGAAGCCCGTCGGCGTGCTGCGGGTGCTGCGCGCGCTCGACGCCCAGCTGGTGCGCAGCCCCGGCGACCTCTATCAGCTCACGTTCGAATACCTGCAGGACGCGGCCGCCCACAACGTGCGCCATGCGGAGTTCTTCTGGAACCCGACCGGCACGGTGCATGAGTCGGGCATCGCCTACCCCCTCGCGCAGGGCGCCATCGTGCGCGCCATCCAGGATGCGAAGACGGAATTCGGCATCTCGGGCCGTCTCATCGCCGCCATCGACCGCGAGGCCAGCCCCGAGGCGGCCGTGGAGATGGTCGAGTGGGTGAAGGCCAACCGCTGCGATGAGGTGATCGGCATCGGCATCGACTACCGCGAGGTCGACCGTCCGCCGGAATTGTTCGCCCGGGCCTATGCCGACGCGAAGAAGGCCGGCCTGAAGACCACCGCGCACGCCGGCGAGTTCGGCATGCCCTGGACCAACGTGCGCACCGCGCTCGACGAACTGCAGGTCGACCGCATCGACCACGGCTACACGGTGATCGACCAGCCCGACTACGCGCGCCGCTGCGCCGAGCGCGGCGTGATCTTCACCGTCGTGCCCACCAACTCCTACTACCTGCGCACGCTGCCGCCCGAGCGCTGGGCGCTGGACCACCCCATCCGCCGCATGCCCGGCCTGGGCCTGCGCATCCACCCCAACACCGACGACCCGACGCTGCACAAGGTCACGCCCACGCAGGCCTGGCTGATGATGGTGCGCGACTTCGGCTTCGGCCTGGACGACCTGCGCGGCTTCATGCTCAATGGCCTCGACGGCGCATGGATCGACGAGGCGCAGCGCCGCGAATGGCGCACGCAATGGAGCGCCGAGTTCGACGCGCTGCGCGCCCGGCTCGACACCGAACCCGCCCCCACCAACCACGAATGACCCACGCCATGAACACGCCCCGCCGCCTGCTCCTCGCCGCTGCGCTCTGCGCCGCCCTTCCCACCGCCGCCCTCGCACAGGCGGCATGGCCCGCCGCCAAGCCCATCACGCTGATCGTGCCCTTCACGGCCGGCGGCAGCGTGGACGTGAACGCGCGCCTGGTAGCCCAGCGCCTCGGCGAGCGGCTCAAGCAGTCGGTGGTGGTCGAGAACGTGGCCGGCGCGGGCGGCGCTATCGGCGTGGCCAAGGCGGTGAACGCGGCGCCCGACGGCTACACGCTGGTGGCGGGCCCCGACAGTGCCATCGCCATCGGCAAGCTGGTGAACCCCTCGGCCTTCCGCTTCGACCCGCTGAAAGACCTCGCCCCGGTGGGCATGCTCAACACCGCGCCGATGGTGCTGGTAGCGCGGCCCGGCCTCGAGGCCCAGACCTTCTCCGACTTCGTGAAGCTCGCCAAGGCCAGGCCCGGCAAGTACAACTACGCGACCTCGGGCGTGGGCACGGTGCTGCAGTTGGCGATGGAGCTGCTGAAGGAGCGCAGCGGCATCTTCGTCACCCACGTGCCCTACCGCGGCGGCGCGCAGATCGCCACCGACGTGATCGGCGAGCAGGTCGACCTGGCGATGCTGGTGAGCACCAGCGCGATTCCGCATGTGAACGGCAAGCGGCTGAAGGCGCTGGGCATCACCGGCACCAAGCGGCTGGCCGCGCTGCCCAACGTGCCCACCTTCGACGAGATGCCCGGCCTCAGGGGCTTCGACATGGTGAGCTGGACCGGCATCTTCGCACCCGCGAAAACGCCGCCGGCCGTGGTCGCGCACATCAACCAGGAGCTCAACGCGGTGCTGCAGGAAGAAGGCGTGCGCAGCAAACTGGTGGAGCAAGGCGCGCTGCCGGGCAGCGGCACGCCGGAATCGTTCGCGAAGTTCGTGCAGGCCGAGTACGCGCGCAACCAGAAGATCGTGCAGACCGCCAACATCAAGGAGTGAGCGCGTGACCAGGAAGCCCATGCTGTCCCGCCGCACCCTGCTGCTGGGTGCATCCGCCGCCGGCCTCGCCGGCATGGCATGGGCCCAAAGTCCGAGCCCCACCGAGCTGGCGCAGGCGCTCGCGGGCACGCCCGCCACCCGGCTGCCTGCCGTGGCCGGCAAACGCCAGGTCATCATCGACACCGACCCCGGCCAGGACGACGCCATCGCCCTGCTGATGGCCATGGCCGCCACCGACCGGCTCGACATCAGGGCGCTGACCGTCAGCGTGGGCAACCTGCCGCTGACGGTGACCGAGAAGAACGCGCGCATCGTGCGCGACTGGGCCAACCGGCCCGAGATTCCGGTCTACGCCGGCTACCCGCGCCCGCTGGTGCGCGAACCCATCTTCGCCGACGACGTGCATGGCAAGACCGGCATGGAAGGCCCCGTGCTGCACGAGCCGCGCGGCCCGCTGGAGCCGAAGCACGCGGTGCAGTACATCATCGAGACGCTGCGCGCCGCGCCGTCGAAGAGCATCACGCTCGTGGGCCTGGCGCCGCTCACCAACTTCGCGGCCGCGCTCAACTCGGCGCCCGACATCAAGCCGGCCGTTGCCGAGATCGTGGTGATGGACGGCTCCTGGGGCGTGGGCGGCAACATCACGCCGGCCGCCACCTTCAACGTGTATGCCGACCCGGAGGCCGCCTCGATCGTGTTCCGCAGCGGCGTGCCGGTGACGGCCATGTCGCACGACGCGGCGCGCCGCGTGCTGCTGACGCCCGAGCGCATCGCGCCCTTCCGCGCCATGGGCAACAACGCCGGCAAGGTGGTGGCGGACATCTTCGATTCGATGATGGCCTACGGCCTGCGCCGCCGGGGCGTGGCGGTGGGGCCGATCTACGACCCGTGCGTGATCGCCTACCTGCTGAAGCCCGAGCTCTTCAAGGGCGCGAAGGTGAGCGTGGATGTGGAGACCAAGGGCGAGTTCACGACCGGCGCGACGGTGGTCGACTTCCGTGGCTACAACCGCCGCACGCCCAACACGCTGTGGATCAGCGAGGCTGATACCGAGGGCTTCTACTCCCTGCTGCAGGCGCAGATCGCGCGCCTGCCCTGATGCGGTAAGAAAGGCCGGAGACGCTCAGCCGGCCTTCTCGTCTTCCTCGGGCCAGTCGCGGATGTAGGCCTTGAGCATCTTGTTCTCGAAGTTCTGGCTGTCCACCACGGCCTTGGCCACGTCGTAGAAGCTGATCACGCCCATCAGCATGCGCTTGTCCATCACGGGCATGTAGCGCGCGTGGCGCTCCAGCATGATGCGGCGGATCTCGTCGAGGTCGGTTTCGAGCGTGCAGGTGACGGGGGCGTCGTCCATGACCTTGCGGACCTGCATGGTGCCGACTTGGCCTCCGTTGCCAACGATGGCCACGATCACCTCGCGGAAGGTGAGCATGCCGACCAGGTCGCCGTGCTCCATGACCACCAGCGAACCGATGTCCTTTTCCGCCATCGTCTTGGCGGCTTCTGCCAGCAGGTCGTCTGGCGTGATGGTGAAGAGCGTATTGCCCTTGACGCGAAGGATGTCGCTGACTTTCATCGTTTTGCTCCTCTGGGAACTCAATCTCGGCTATCTCGGCGGGCGTGCCGTTTTTGAATATAGCCCACAATCGACGCCGACCTGAGCGCCCCTGTCGCGCACGCATGAATTGCAGACGTAACGGGGCATTGCCAGGAGACAACAGCTCAGACACGAGAAAGGCCCTCATGCCCGGATATTCCGACCCCGGTTTCGACACCCTCGCGCTGCACGCCGGCGCCGCGCCCGACCCCGCCACCGGCGCGCGGGCGGTGCCGATCCACCTGACCACCTCCTTCGTCTTCGAATCCAGCGACCACGCCGCCGCCCTCTTCAACCTGGAGCGCGCCGGCCACGTGTATTCGCGCATCAGCAACCCGACCAACGCGGTGCTGGAGCAGCGCGTGTCGGCGCTCGAAGGCGGCATCGGCGCCATCGCCACCGCCAGCGGGCAGGCGGCGCTGCACCTGTCGGTGGCCACGCTGATGGGCGCGGGCTCGCACATCGTGGCCAGCACGGCGCTGTACGGCGGCTCGCAGAACCTGCTGCACTACACGATGCGCCGCTTCGGCATCGAGACCACCTTCGTGAAGCCCGGCGACCTCGACGGCTGGCGCGCCGCGGTGCGCCCCGAGACCAAGCTCTTCTTCGGCGAGACGGTGGGCAACCCGGGGCTGGACGTGCTCGACATCCCCGCCGTGGCCGACATCGCCCACGAGGCGGGCGTGCCGCTGCTGGTCGATTCCACGCTCACCTCGCCCTACCTGATCAAGCCCTTCGACTGGGGCGCCGACCTGGTCTATCACTCGGCCACCAAGTTCCTGTCGGGCCACGGCACGGTGATCGGCGGCGTGGTGGTCGACGGCGGCAGCTTCGACTGGGAGAAATCCGGCAAATTCGCCGAGCTGACGCAGGCCTACGACGGCTTCCACAACATGGTCTTCAGCGAGGAAAGCACCGTGGGCGCCTTCCTGCTGCGCGCCCGCCGCGAGGGCCTGCGCGACTTCGGCGCCTCGATGAGCCCGCACACGGCATGGCTGATCCTGCAGGGCATCGAGACGCTGCCGCTGCGCATGGAGCGCCACATCGACAGCACGCAGAAGGTGGTCGAATTCCTCGCGAGCCACCCCTTCGTGTCGCGCGTGGGGCATCCGCTGATCGAATCGCACCCGAGCCATGCGCTCGCGCAGAAGTTGCTGCGCCACGGCGCGCGCGGCGCGGGCGCGGTGTTCAGCTTCGACATCAAGGGCAGCCGCGCGCAGGGCAAGGCCTTCATCGAGACGCTGAAGATCTTCAGCCACCTGGCCAACGTGGGCGACTGCCGCAGCCTGGTGATCCACCCCGCGAGCACCACGCACTTCCGCATGACCGACGAGGCGCTGGCGGGCGCGGGCATCTCGCAGGGCACGATCCGCCTGTCGATCGGCCTGGAAGACCCGGTCGACCTGATCGACGACCTGAAGCGCGCCCTGAAAGCCGCGGAAAAGGCAGGTGCCTGAGATGAACTACACCGTCAACGGCCACGCCACCTACTGCTACACCGGCGGCAAGCCCTTCGATGCGGCCAAGCCCACGGTCGTCTTCATCCACGGCGTGCTCAACGACCACAGCGTGTGGATCCTGCAGAGCCGCTGGTTCGCCAACCACGGCTGGAACGTGCTCGCAGTCGACCTGCCCGGCCACTGCAAGAGCGAAGGCCCGCCGCCGGCCAGCGTGGAGGAGGCTGCGCAGTTCGTGATCGCGCTGCTCGACGCGGCCGGCGTGCAGAAGGCCGCGCTGGTCGGCCACAGCTTCGGCTCGCTGATCGCGCTGGAGGCGGCCTCGCGCGCGCCGGAGCGCATCACGCAGCTCGCGATGGTCGGCACGGCCTACCCGATGGCGGTGTCGCCCGCGCTGCTCGAAAGCTCGGTGAGCGACCCGCAGCGCGCCATCGCCATGGTCAACACCTTCTCGCATTCGCTGCTGGCGCCGCCGCCTTCCTCGCTCGGCCCGGGCACCTGGCTCTACGGCAGCTCGCGCGCGCTGATGCGCCGCGTGCTCGCGAGCAACCGCGAGGCGAACGTATTCCACATCGGCTTCAAGGCCTGCAACGACTACGCCAACGGCGAGGCCGCCATCGAGAAGGTGCAATGCCCGGTGCTCTTCCTGCTCGGCGACGCCGACCAGATGACGCCGCCGCGCGCCACCAAGGCGCTGGTGGGCAAGGCGCGCAACGCGAAAGTGGTGACGGTGCACGCGGGCCACGCGCTGATGAGCGAGGCGCCCGACGAGGTGCTGTTCGCGCTGCGCGACTTCCTGAACGCCTGAGCTTCCAGGGACCCGATCTACTCCGCCATGATCCCCGCGCGATGCGCAAGGGCGCGGTAGCGCGAGATCTCGCCTTCCATCTGCGCGCGGAACGCCGCCGCGCCGATGGCCACCGGCTCCATGCCCTGCGCACGCAGTTGGGCCTGCAGCGCCGGGTGGCCCATGGTCGCGACGACCGTGCGGGCGAGCTTGTCGATCACCGGCGCCGGCGTGCGCGCAGGGGCGGCGAAGCCGTACCAGGCGTCGAAGGTGGCCTCGGGCAGTCCCTGCTCGGCCAGCGTGCGCACCTCGGGCAACATGCTGGAGCGCGTCGCGCCCACGATGCCCAGCGCGCGCAGCTTGCCCGCGCGCACGTGCGGCGCCACGGCGGCCACGGTGTCGATGGCGATCTCGACCTCGCCGCCGATCACCGCCAGCGAGCTCTGGCTGCTGCCCTTGTACGGAATGTCCTGCAGCTGGATGCCCGCGGCCAGCGCGAACAGTTCACCCGACAGGTGCGGCCCCGAGCCCGACCCGAAAGTGGCGTAGCGGATGCTCTTCGGCTTGGCCTTGGCCGCCGCGACGAGTTCGGGCAGCGACTGCCAGGGCTGGCCCTTGCCCACCACCAGCACCAGGGGCGTGCGCGCCACGATGGCGATGGGCGCGAGGTCGCGCACCGTGTCGTAGGGCAGCCTGGCGCGCAGGGCCGGGTTCACGCTGAAGCTGGTCGAACCCGAGAGCAGCAGCGTGTAGCCGTCGGGCGCGGCCTTGGCGACCGCGTCGGTGCCGATGATGGTGGACGCGCCGGGCTTGTTGTCGACCACGATGGGCTGGCCGAGCTGCTCCGACAGCGTCTGCCCCATGGCCCGCGCGACCAGGTCTGTGCCGCCGCCCGGGGGGAAAGGCACGACCAGCCTGATCGGACGCTCGGGCCAGGCGCCCTGTGCGAAAGCGGGTGAATGCGTGCCCAGGACGGCGGAAGCGGAAAGCAGCAGGCCGAAGCGACGGCGTGAGATGGCGATGTCCATGGTGCGTGTCAGGAGAGAGTGGAAGCGGATTGCGAAAGACGGCCTGCAGCCCACGGCGCAAGGCCCGGCTCGCCCAGGTCCCAGTACAGGCCGGCCATGATCTGCAGGCCCTCGCGCGCCAGCGGCGCGAGCAGGTGCTCGTTGGGCGCGTGCTGCGCGCAGGCGGGGTACGAATGCGGCACCCACAGCGTGGGCAGCCCGAGCAGGTCGGCGAAGACGTCGTTGGGCAGTGAGCCGGCGAGGTTGGGCAGCAGATCGAGCCGCCGGCCGCTGCTTTCCTCGATGGACTTGCGCGCCCAGCCCACCCAGGGGTTCTCGACGTCGAGCCGCGTCGCCGCGCCGGTCAGCGTCACCTGCACCTCGACCTGCCCGAAGCCGTGCGCATCGAGATGCGCGCGAACGATCTCCTGCAGGTCCTGCCAGGGCGTGCCGACCACGAAGCGCAGCTGGCAGTGCGCCACCGCCTCGGAGGGAATCGCGTTGACGGGCCGCTGCGGCGAGCCCGCGCCGAGCGCCAGCACCTCGATGGTGTTCCAGGCCACCAGCCGCTCCGCCGGGCTCAGGCCGGGCTCGCCCCAGCCCTCGTCGACCTCGGGGTCGTCCGCGCCGCCACCGATGGCGATGCTGGCCAGCGCATCCCGCACCGCCTGGGTCACCGGCGGCGGGCGCAGCGCCTCGACGAGGATGCGCCCGCGCGCATCGACCAGCGAGGCCACCGCATGGCTGACGACCGTGCCCGGATTGACCAGCACGCCGCCCCAGTTGCCCGAGTGATAGCCGCGCGGCCGGGCGCGCAGCCGCAGGCTGAAATTGACCGCGCCGCGCGAACCGAGGAAGAGCGTGGGCCGCGCGGCGCTCACGCGCGGGCCGTCGCTGGCGATGAACAGGTCTGCGCGCAGCTTGTCGCGCTGCTGCTCGCACACCGCGTGCAGGCCGGGCGAGGCGGCTTCCTCGCCCATTTCGATGAGCCAGGTCACGTTGTAGCCCAGGCGGCCGCCACGGGCTTCCAGCGCCGCCGCGAGGCCGCCCAGGTTGATGCTGTGCTGGCCCTTGTTGTCGGCCGTGCCGCGCCCGTACCAGCGTTCGCCGCGTGCCGTCAGCGCCCAGGGGGCCAGGCCCTCTTCCCAGTGCGCGTCCTGCCCGCTGACCACGTCGCCGTGGCCGTAGGTCATCACCGTGGGCAGGGACGGATCCTCGACGCGGCGCGCGATGAGGAAGGGCCCACCGCCGGGCACCGGGTTGGCGACCACCTCGCAGGCGAAGCCGAGTGCGGCGAGGGGCGGGATCATCTCCTCGCGCAGGTAGGCCTCCAGCGCGGGCGTGGCGGCGCCGGTGTCGCTCTCGGTGCGGAAGGCGACGCGGCGCTGGAGGTCGGCGAAGAAGCCGCCTGCGTCGAAGTAGGCGGCTGCGGCGACGAGGCTGTCTGAACGTGGCATGAAAGGGGTCCTTGTCTCTCTGTGTCTTCCCGTGTGACGGGTAGAGCAAGTACAAGGTCTGAAGGCCGATGCTTCCAGCATCGTTTTGGCAAGCTAACATTGCCTTGAAGGCAACACTCCGGACATTTCAGCCCGTCATGACGCTTCCGCTGCTCAGCATCCCGATGCGGCACTTCCTCGAAGTGGCGCGCAGCGGCTCGGTCAACCAGGCGGCGGCGCGCCTCTTCGTGGCCTCGTCGGCGGTGAGCCGGCAGATCGCCAAGCTCGAAGACAGCCTGGGTACGCCGCTCTTCGAACGGCATGCGCGCGGCATGGCGCTCACGGCAGCCGGCGAACGGCTGGCGGCACACCTGCGCAATGCGCAGCTCGACATCGAACAGGTGGTCGAGCAGGTACGCGACCTCGGCGGGCAGAGCGCGCGGCGCATCCGCATGGCCTGCACGGAAGGCTTCGCAGGGCACTTCATGCCGCTGGTGATGCGCAGCTTCGAATCGGCGAACCCGGGCTGCCAGCTGGAGTTGCACGTGGGCTCGCCCGATGGCGTGAGTGCGCTGCTGGCGCGCGGCGAGACCGACATCGCGCTCAAGTACGTGGTCGCGCCCGAGCCCGGACTGAAGATCGAGCACTCGGCCACCGCGCCGGTGTACGCCGTGCTGCGGCCCGACCACCCGCTGGCACGGCAGCGCGTGGTGTCGGTGGCCGACGCGGTGCGCTATCCGCTGGCCGTGGGCGACAAGGGCGTGACCGCGCGCCAGCTCTTCGACCAGGCCTGCAGCCTGCAGGGGCTGCAGTACCGGGCGCTCTTCGTGAGCAATTTCTCCTCGGTGCTGCTGCCGCTGCTGCGCACGCCCGATGTGATGCTCTCGGGCCTGCTCACGGTGATGCACCTGATCGACGAAGGCACGGTGGTGGCGCGGCCCTTCGCGGAGGCACCGCTGCAGCAGCGCCAGCTGCAGGTGCTGGCGCTCGAAGGCCGCACGCTGCCGCCGCTGGCGCAGGACTTCGTTCGGCACCTGGTCACGGCCATCGCCAGCGCGGGGCGCCGCAAGCTGGGGCGCGCGCGGGCTTCCGGCGCGGCGAAGAAAGAAGAGATCAGCCCAGGGCGTTGATGTCCGCCGGGTCGAGGATCGGCTTGGCCGCGCCCTTGCGCGCCACGGCCAGCATCGCGCGGCCCAGCTTCTCGGTGGTGGTCACCCGGTTCGGCCAGAGGCGGAAGGCCAGTCCGAGCACGGGTTTGAGCACGACGATGGCCGCGTCGTAGACCGGCGTTTTGGAACGGATGCCGTGCAGCGGCTGGATCATGCCGGGGCGGAACATGTAGGCCGCCTTGAACGGCAAGCGCAGCAGGGCGTTCTCGGTCGCGCCCTTCACGCGGGCCCACATGCTGCTGCCGCGTTCGCTGCTGTCGGTGCCGGCACCCGTCACGTAGGTGAAGGTCATGCCCGGGTTGAGCCGCGCGAGCACGGTGGCTGCCGCCAGCGTGAGGTCGTAGGTGATGCGTTTGTACTCGGGCTCCTTCATGCCCACCGAGGACACGCCGAGGCAGAAGAAGCAGGCGTCGAAGCCCTGCAGCTGCGATTCGATGTCGCCGTAGTCGTACATGTCCTTGTGGACCAGGTCGCGCAGCTTCGGGTTCTGCTGCCCTGTTGGGTTGCGGCCGACCGCGACCACGCTTTCCACATCGGGCGCCAGCAGGCACTCGCGCAGCACGCCCTGCCCCACCATGCCGGTGGCGCCGAAGATCAGGACTTTCATGGGAAGGGCTCCGGCCGGTCAGACCGCGAAGACGGCGGGCTTCTTGTTCAGCACCGCCAGCAGCAGGTCGACGTCGAGGCTGGAAGGCTGCGGCGGCTGAAGCGCCGAGAGCATGCGGGAGAGCGTCTCGGCATGCGGCAGGAGCGGGCCCAGGAAGCGCGTGCCGTCGGAGCCGGCGACCAGCAGGGTCGGGAAGGTCTCGACGTCGAAGGCATCGGCGATGTCGGCGTGGTCCTCGATGTCGACCCAGGCGAAGCGGAACTGCGGATGCGCGCGCGCCACTTCCTGGAGCAGCGGGCGGTAGTCGCGGCAGGTGCCGCACCACTCGGCGCAGAGGCAGACGACCCAAGGCGCATCGCCGGCCGGACCGGCGGATTCGGGGGTGCTTGGAAGGCTTGGAAGAGCGCTCAAGGCTGATGCGTCGGTGGTGTGATCGGAAGACCGGGTGGTACGGCCGGGAGGTCGTGGCTATTATGGACAAAGCCCTCCCGCAGGGTACAGGAGACTCGCACGATGAACACCACGACTGCCCCTGCATCTGCCGTCGATCCGCGCCAGTTCAAGAGCTTCGCGGAGTTCTACCCCTTCTACCTGACCGAGCACGCCAACATCACCTGCCGGCGGCTGCATTTCGCCGGTTCGACCATCTCGCTGCTGTGCCTGGTGGCGCTGATAGTCACGCTCAATCCGTTGTGGCTGCTGGCGGGCCTCGTGGCGGGCTACGGCTTCGCGTGGGTCGGGCACTTCGGCTTCGAGAAGAACAAGCCGGCCTCGTTCAAGCGGCCGCTCTATTCCTTCATGGGCGACTGGGCGATGTACCGGGACATCTGGCTGGGACGCGTGAAGATCTAGATCAGGAGCACGTCGCCCAGCCTCAGGGAGCGCAGCGGACCTTTCTGCCAGAGGTCTTCGAGCGGCTCGGCCCGCGGCATCAGCAACTCTTTCAGCAGCGGCTCGATGGGCGTCGACGGGTCGGCCAGCAGCACATAGCGCGGATCTTCGTTGGCGGGTTCTTCCGCCAGGGGCGCAATCCAGTCGAGCGCCACCAGCGTCTCGAGCACCGGCGCCAGCTGCAGCGCATCCACGCGCATGCGCGTCACCAGTTCGGTCGCGCCCATGCCCTTGGCAGGCGTGGCCTGTGCTCGGGCCAGGTGCTGCAGCGTTTCCATGGCCAGTTGCATGGGCCAGCCGGCGGTGCCGCCGCGCCGCGCGACGCCCGTCAGCAGGCTGGGCAGGTAGGCGGCGATGACCGCGCCCAGAAGCACGATCACCCAGGCCACGTAGATCCACACCAGCAGGATCGGCACCGTCGCGAAGGCGCCGTACAGCACCGAGTACGTCGGCACCAGGCTCAGGTAATAACCCAGCACGCGCTTGGCGATCTCGATGGCCGCCGCCACGAAGATGCCTCCGGCCCACGCATGCGACCAGCGCACGTTGGTGTTGGGCACGTAGTGGTATAGCGAAGCCATGCCGACCGCGAGCAGCATGAACTCGAAGGTGTCGAAGAACAGCTTCACGATGCCGCGCCCCACCACGTCGCTGGTGGCCGCGACCACGTAGGAAGTGGTGGAGAGGCTCACCGCGAGGATGATCGGCCCCAGCGTGATGGCCGCCCAATAGATGAGCACCCGCTGCGCGAACGGCCGCGGCGTGCGCACGCGCCAGATGTTGTTGAGCGTCTTGTCGATGGTGAGGATCAGCGCGATGGCGGTGATCAGCAGCACGATCAGGCCCGCGATGCCCAGCCCGCTGGCCTTGCTCGCGAACTGGTTCAGGTAGCCCAGCACCTGCCGCGCGATATTGTCTGGAATCAGGCTTTCGATGAGCCAGCGCTGCAGCCGGCCCTGCATCTTCGCGAACATCGGGAACACGGTGAACAGGGCCAGCGCCACCGTGAAGAAGGGCACCATCGCGATGGTGGTGGTGAAGGTCAGGCTGCTGGCCGTGAGGCCGAGCCGGTCTTCCCGGAAGCGCTCGCCCAGCACCGCTGCCGTGTTGCGCCACGGGAAGCGCGAAAGATCCCTCCAGAGTTGCCGACGATTCATGGCCGGTATCATGCCATCCGCTCTTTTCGCAGCGTCCCCGCCACCCGTGTCCGACACCCCGCCTCCTCCATCTTCCGTTCGCGCCACCCGCTGGGCCGCCGTGGGCAGCGTCGTCGGCCTCATCGTGCTCGGCCTGGCCTGGGAATTGTGGCTCGCGCCCTTGCGGCCCGGCGGCTCGCTGATGGCGCTGAAGGTGCTGCCGCTGGTCATTCCGCTCGCCGGGCTCTGGAAGAACCGCATGTACACCTACCGCTGGGTCAGCCTGATGATCTGGCTCTATTTCACCGAGGGCGTGGTGCGCGCCTGGAGCGACACCAGCGGCGTGAGCCAGGTGCTCGCGCTCGTCGAGGTACTGCTGTGCCTCGTGCTCTTCGCCGCCTGCGCCTGGCATGTGCGGCTTCGCCTGCGCCACGCCAAGAACGCTGCCCGCCAACTGGAGGCTTCCGCCCAATGACTTCTACCACCGACCTGATCGAACAACTGCGCGCCATCGTCGGCGCATCGCATGTGCTGAACGAGGGCGACCTCACCGCCTACGAGCAGGACTGGCGCAAGCGCTCCCGCGGCAAGTCGCTGGCCGTGGTGCGGCCGGCCAACACCCGGCAGGTGGCCGACGTGGTCAAGGCCTGCGCCGCGGCCGGCACGGCGGTGATTCCGCAGGGCGGCAACACCGGCCTCGCGGTCGGCTCCATTCCCGACGACAGCGGCACGCAGGTGGTGCTGAGCCTGCAGCGGCTGAACGCGATCCGCACCATCGACGCCGCCAACCTCACCATGACGGTGGAGGCCGGCTGCATCCTGCAGACGCTGCAGGAAACCGCCGAGAAGGCCGGCTACCTGTTCCCGCTGAGCCTCGCGGCCGAGGGCAGCTGCACCATCGGCGGCAACCTCGCCACCAACGCGGGCGGCACGCAGGTGGTGCGCTACGGCAACACGCGCGAGCTGTGCCTGGGCCTGGAGGTGGTCACGCCGCAGGGCGAGATCTGGGAAGGCACCAGCGGCCTGCGCAAGGACAACACCGGCTACGACCTGCGCGACCTCTTCGTCGGCAGCGAGGGCACGCTGGGCATCATCACCGCCGCCACCATGAAGCTCTATCCGCTGCCGGCGGCGCAGCTCACGGCTTGGGCCGCGGTGCCCTCGCTGGACCACGCGGTGACGCTGCTGGGCCTTGCCCACAAGCACCTGGGCTCGGGCCTCACCGGTTTCGAGGTGATGGGCCGCTTCGCACTGAGCCTGGTCGACAAGCACATGCCGCAGCTGCGCGTGCCCTTCATCGCCGACGAGGCGGTGCCGTACTGCGTGCTGCTGGAAAACTCCGACAGCGAATCCGAAGACCATGCCCGCTCGCGCTTCGAGGCACTGCTCGAAACCGCCTTCGAGGACGGCTGCGTGACCGACGCGGTGGTGGCCGAGAACCTCACGCAGGCGCACCAGCTGTGGCACATCCGCGAGAGCATCCCGCTCGCGCAGGCCGAGGAAGGGCTGAACATCAAGCACGACATCTCCATTCCGGTGTCGCGCATCCCGGCCTTCGTCGAGGAAACCGACGCGCTGCTGGCGCGCGAGATCGCCGGCGTGCGGCTGGTCAACTTCGGCCACCTGGGCGACGGCAACCTGCACTACAACGTTCAGGCGCCGGAGAACGTCGATACCAAGGCCTTCCTGAAGAACGAGGAAGAGCGCATCAACACGCTGGTGTACGACGCGGTCGAGAAGTTCGGCGGCTCGTTCTCGGCCGAGCACGGCGTCGGCTCGCTCAAGGTCGACAAGCTCGAGAAGCACAAGTCGCCGGTGGCGCTGGAGATGATGCGGGCGATCAAGCGCGGGCTCGACCCCAAGAACATCCTGAACCCCGGGCGGGTGATCCGGGTCTAGCCGCGCCTATCGGACCTGGAGCTTGACGGACGCGGCCCGCGCCGTGTCCGCCCTCTGCATGCTGGTCGCGGCCGGCAGTGCGTCGTCGCAGCGCGCGCAGTCCGCCTTCATGCAACCCAGATGCACCGTGACCGGTCCACCGGCGCTGAGGCCATGCGCCTGCGCCGCGCGCATCAGCCCCTGGTGCAGCGCTTCGTCGACCACCTCGACGCTGGCGTTGCAGCCGCCGCAGCTCAGCCGCACAGTGACTTCGAGCGCCTGCGGCCGCCGCAGGCGATGCACCGCGCGCACGCCACCCAGGCTGCGCTCCCATTCGCGCTGGATGAGGCCGGCCTGCTCCAGCTCCTTGATCACGCGGTAGACGCTGGCAAGGCCGGTGGCGGTGCCGCGCGCGAGCATGCGGCGGAACACTTCTTCGCCGCCCAGCCACTCGGAACCGCTCTCGGCCAGCGTCTGCAGCACGCACAGGCGGATGACCGTGGGCCGTATGCCCATGCTGCGCAGTTGCACAGAGAAGCCCTCGTTCGCGGGCGCCGCCGCGTACTGCATTGCTGCCGAAACTGCCACTGGCTCGTCCGCCCCTGATCTGCCTTGTCTGACGGCGCTCAGGCCGCCAGGCCCTGCGCCGGCGTGGCCGTGACCTGCGCGACGCGCCCGGCCTTCATCTGCACGATGCGGTCGGCCACGTGGAAATAGCGGTCGTCGTGCGAGATGACGACCAGCGAGTGCCCCTTGGCGCGCAGCTCGGGCAGCAGCTCTGTGTAGAAGAGATGGCGGAAGGTCGGGTCCTGGTCGGCTGCCCATTCGTCGAACACCAGCACCGGGCGGCCTTCGAGGTAGGCGTGCACCAGCGCGAGCCGCTTGCGCTGGCCGGTCGACAGGTCGGTGGTGCTGAAGGCGCCGTCCTTCACCGAGACCTTGTGTGCGATTTCCAGCCGCTGCAGGTAGGGCAGCGCGGTTTCGGGCAGCGCCTGGTGGCCGCCTTCCTCGCCTGCGACAAGGTCCTCGAACAGGTAGAAGTCGGAGAACACGGTGGTGAAGAGCTGGCGGTAGTCGTCGCGCGTCTCGGGCGTGACGGGCCTGCCGTCGAGCACCACTTCGCCCTGCTGCGGCGCGTACAGGCCCAGCAGCAGCTTGATGAGCGTGGTCTTGCCCGAGCCGTTGTCGCCGACGATGAAGACGATCTCGCTGCGGCCGATGCACAGGTCGACAGGGCCGAGCACGAAGGCGTCGCCGCCCTCGGGCGCATCGAAGGCGTAGCGCACGCCGCGCAGCTCGATGGCGTCGCGCAGCGGAGGCGAGGCAGGCGGCGAGTCGAGGTGCAGGTGCGGCTCCGGCGTGGCGAAGCGCGCCGACAGGTCGGCGATGCGCCCGAAGGCCACCTTGGCGCGGCCCAGGTGCGGAAGCGCGCCCACGATCTGGTCGATGGGCCCCTTGATGAACAGCAGCACCAGCACGAAGCCGCTGAGCACAACGGGATCGGTCGTGCGCCATGCGGCCCAGCCGAGTATCAGCGCGATCAGCAGGAAGAACAGCGCCGAACCGAAGGAGGTGGCGAGCACGAAGGTGTTGATCGCGCGGCGGTTGATGTCGCGGATCGCATCGACGGTCTGGGCGATCTGCCCCTCGTACACCCTGGCGCGGCGGGCGCGGTGCATGCGCAGCTCCTTGGCGCCCTCGCTGATGCCGCGATAGGCCTTGTGCAGGAGCTCTTCCTTTTCGCGCGACTGGAAGAAGCCCGCGATGCCGCGCCCGTGGGCCCAGCTTTGGATGGCCACGCCGATCAGCATGGCCACCACCAGCAGGCCGAAGAGCGCCGGCGACAGCCACGCGAGGTAGCCGAGGCACCCCAGCGCGATGGCCAGCGAGATCATGGTGGCGGCCAGCATGAAGGCCACGTCGCTGATCATGTCCACGTCCTGCGTGAGAACGGGCATCAGGCGGTGCATGCGGTAGCGCTCCAGTGCGTCGATGGGCGCCGCGAGAATCCTCAGGGCCAGGTCTTTTCGCACCTGGGCGACCAGCCGCTGGCCCACGACGTTGTTCGACATGTCCGAGAGCGCGCGGCCGACCAGCGCCACCACGCACAGCCCGATGAAGGTCAGGAGCAGTCCGCCGGCCATGCCGCCGGGCCGGCTGAGCACCTCGTTGATGGTCGCCAGCAGCGACACGGTGGCTGCGCCGGCGGCGATGCCGGTAACGGCCGAGAGCAGGATCCAGGGAGCGAAGGGTTTCAGCAGCCGGAGCAGATCGGTGGCCTTGGCGCTGGCGGGTTGGGTTTGCATGCCGGTATGACGCTGCGGCGGCCGGAATGTTTAGCCGGCGGCCGGCCCGCCGCTTGCTGCTTACTGCAAGGTCGGCTTCTGGCACGGCTCGTCGCCGGGCGCGGACCCGACCATGACCGCGCCGGCCAGGGCCCACAGGGTCAGGGCATCGTCGAGCGCGCGCACGTGCCGGGCATCGCGCCCCAGCCACAGGACCAGCTTCTCCGCGCGCTCGAGCGACGGCGCATCGTGCAGCTCGCGAAAGAGCCGCCAGGCCTCGCTGAAAGCCGGATCGGAAGGAACGTGGTGACGGGAGTTCATCGCATCTGACGCCTGGACTGCTGTGGATGCGTGGATAGACGCGACCCGCCGTCGGATGTTTAGCGCATGTCATCTCCACGTCGCAATTTCGTGAACTATTGCGCCGCACTAAACCTTCGGGCGGCTCGTCCGTCTCCTGTTGGATGAGCACGACTTGCGCGGCCACGCCCTGTCTTTTCTTCCGATGATTCCCCTGCTGGCACCGATCTTCAAAGGCGAGTGGGCGGTCTACGGCGAAACGCTGGCCTGCGCGCCGCAGCCGCCCGCGGGCGCCGTGCAGGTGGCCGAGCTGATCGCCAGGTCGGAACTTCTTGCCGCGCTTCTGCAGCAGCACGCCCGTCACCGCCGTGTGCGCAGGCCCGACCTGCGGCCGGTGGCCTCGGCCTGGAGCATGCACTACCTGAATGCCCTGCTGCCCCCGGTGGCCGCGGCGGCCAGCCTGCTTCAGCATGAATTTCCGATGGCGCCGGAGCGGGTGTGGATCAGCTTCGAAGACGGCGCCGTGCCGCAGCGCTTTCACATCACGCACGAAGGGCACGCGCGCCCCGGCACCGACACCGCAGCGCGCTATACGGCGCTGCTCTTCGAGCACCTCGGGCCGCTCTTCGCGCAGCTGACCCGACTCACGCGCATCGCGCCCAAGATCTTGTGGGGCAATGCCGCGCGCTACCTGGAGCCCGTACTCCAGCAGGGCCTGCTGCTCAGCGGCCACGCTCCCTCCATTGCAAAGGACCTGGACCACCTGCTGCACCAGCCGCGCTGGGGCTGCGCCGACAACCCGATGTTCACGGTGCCGCGCGAGGTGGTGCGGATGCAGTCCGGCACGCCGGTCCCCGTCACGCTGCACCGGCAGTGCTGTCTTTATTACCTGCTGCCCGAAGAGGGCTACTGCGGTGCGTGTCCGCTGGCGCCGGAGTTCCGCAAGGCGCGGGACCGCGCCTAAACAAACAGCCGCGCCGTGCGTCTTTTGCGGATAAGCATCCGTTCATGGATGCAACCGCGACATCCACCATGCCACTGCATCCCGACCTGGAAGCCTTCCTCGAACTTGCCGCCATCGCCGAGGAGGACGGACGCCCCCCGATGTGCGACATGTCGCCCGCGCAGGCGCGCGCCAGCTACGACCAGTCGACGCTGGCGCTCGACGGCGTGGGCCCCGACCTGCCCGTGGAGGACATCGGCTTGCGCGCCCGCGACGGCGCGCCGCTGCGCGCGCGGCTGTATCGCGGCGCAGCCACGGGCGCGCCGCTGCCCACCCTGCTCTACTTTCACGGCGGCGGCTATGTCGTCGGCGGGCTGGACTCGCACGACGCCCTGTGCCGCACGCTGGCAAAAAACGCCGCGTGCGCGGTGCTGGCGGTCGACTACCGCCTCGCGCCCGAGCATAAGTTTCCGACCGCCTTCCACGATGCCGAAGATGCCGCCCAGTGGCTCGCGGTGCACGGCGGCTCGCTCGGCCTGGACACCTCCCGCGTGGCCTTCGGCGGTGACAGCGTCGGCGGCACGCTGGCCACGGCGCTGACGATTGCCGCGCGCGATGCCGGGCGCCCGCAGCCGCTGTTGCAGCTTCTGCTCTATCCCTGCACCAGCATCCGACAGGACAGCGACTCGCACCAGCGCTACACCAAGGGGCACCTGCTCGAGCAGCGCACGCTGCAATGGATGTTCGGCCACTACCTGCGCAGCGACGAAGACCGCCACGACTGGCGCTTCGCCCCGCTCGCCGCGAAGGATCTCTCCGGCCTTGCGCCCGCCCACATCGTGCTGGCGGAATACGACCCGCTGGTGGACGAAGGCAAGGCCTACGCCGGGCGCCTTCAGGATGCCGGTGTGCGCACGCACCTGGCCGTGCACGAAGGCATGGTCCATGACTTCGCACGGCTGAGCCAGGTGGTGGAGGAAGCGGACGCGCTGCGCTCGTCGCTCGCGCAGGTGCTGGCCGAGGCCTTCCAGCGGCCGGCAGTTGCCGCGACGCCCCCGGCGATCGGCGCATGGGTGTTCCACGCGCACCCCGACGGCCAGCCGCTCGAAGCGCGGCTCGACGGCGTGAAGCTCACGGTCGGCCCGCAAAGCGGCAATGAACGGAGCAGCCGCTGGGCATTGCGCGAGCAGGCCGGCACGTTGCGTCTGGAATGGCCGCAGGGCAATGACACGGAGCCGCAGGAGACCCATCTGCTGGCGGCCATCGAAGCCGTCTTCGTTCGCCATCCGAAGTGCAAGACGCTGCCGTTGCAGGTGCCATCGTCGTGCATCGCCCGGCTGATCGATGCCGGGGCGGTCGCCCCTTCCGCCGGGCAATTGCCGAGCGTGGTGCGCGAGACCTTCTGGCAATTGCCGCGCGTGTGGCAGTGCAATCCGCGCGAGCCCTTCGCGCAGCGCCATGTGATGAGCCAGGGCAAGCGGCATCCGCTGCGGCCCGCCAAGCCCGTCGGCACGGTCTACCAGCGCCACATTCCGTGGCTGTCGCAGACGCTGACGCTCGACACCGTGGACATCGAGCGCGACCTTCCCGCCTTCAACCGCTGGATGAACGACCCGGTGGTCGCGCACTTCTGGGAAGAACAGGGCGACCTCGCGAAGCATCGCGCGTACCTGGACGCCATCGCGGCCGACCCGCGCGTCACGGGGCTGATCGGCCGGCTCGACGGCGAAGCCTTCGGCTACTTCGAGGTGTACTGGGCCAAGGAAGACCGCATCGCGCCCTTCTACGACGCGGGCGACCACGACCGCGGCTGGCACGCGCTGATCGGCGAGGCGCGCTTTCGCGGCAAGCCCTTCCTCACGGCGTGGATGCCGTCGGTGTCGCACTACCTCTTCCTGGACGACTGCCGCACGCAGCGCATCGTGATCGAGCCGCGCGCGGACAACCACAAGATGATCAAGAGCCTGGGCCGCTGCGGCTATGCGCACGTGAAGGAGTTCGACTTTCCGCACAAGCGGGCCATGCTGGGCATGCTGCTGCGCGAACGCTTCTTCGGCGAGGCTCTCTGGATTCCCCAAGGGGAGTCGACCATTTCGCCAACTTCGGCCGAGCGCGCCGAACTTCCCACCGAGGACCCCTCATATGCAAATCCATGACCTGATCGGCGTCGGCTTCGGCCCGTCCAACATCGCCCTGGCGATCGCCCTCGACGAGAAGCGCCACCACGGCCAGTTCGTGGACGCGCTGTTCATCGAGAAGCAGCCGGGCTTCGTCTGGCACAAGAACATGCTGCTGGACAACGCGCACATGCAGATCTCCTTCATCAAGGACCTGGCGACGCTGCGCAACCCCGCGAGCCGCTTCACCTTTTTGAACTACCTGCACGAGAAGCAGCGCCTGCAGGATTTCGTCAACCTCAAGACCTTCTTCCCGAGCCGCCACGAGTTCAACGACTACCTGGGCTGGGCCGCGGCGCAATTCGAGGACCGCTGCGCCTACGGCGAGGCCGTGTTCGAAGTGGTGCCCGAGATGCGCGGCACCGAGGTGCAGATGCTGCGCGTGCGCTCGCGCCAGGCCGATGGCACGGTGCGCGAGCGGCTGGCACGCAACCTGGTGGTGAGCGTGGGCGGCGTGCCGAACATTCCGGCGCGCTTCCAGCCCTTCAGGGACGACGTGCGCGTGTTCCATTCGAGCAGCTACCTGGAGGCGATCGCGAAACACCCCGACGCGAAGCGCATTGCCATCGTCGGCGCAGGCCAGAGCGCGGCGGAGATCTTCATGGACCTGCAGAGCCATCCGAACAAGCCGGCGGTGGACCTGATCATGCGGGCGCGTTCGATCAAGCCCTCGGACGACAGCCCCTTCGTCAACGAGATCTTCAACGCCGACTTCACCGACTTCGTTTTCAACCGCTCCGGGCCCGAGCGCGCCGAGCTGCTGGAGGAGTTCTGGCACACCAACTACGCGGCGCCCGACCTGGAGCTGATCCAGCAGATCTTCAACGTGTTCTATCGCCAGCGCGTGGCGGGCGTGGCG
The DNA here is from genome assembly GCF_041154425.1 of Variovorax sp. V15. Lineage (NCBI taxonomy): Bacteria > Pseudomonadati > Pseudomonadota > Betaproteobacteria > Burkholderiales > Comamonadaceae > Variovorax > Variovorax sp. V15. The sequence continues at coordinate 2,034,870 of NZ_AP028659.1, read as the reverse complement.
CGCCACAGCTTCCTGCGCCGCCACGAGGTGACCGCGGTGCACGCCGCGGCGGACGGCGTCCACCTGTCGCTGCACGACCTCAACAGCGGGGAGCGCGGCAACCAGGCCTACGACGTGGTGATCCTCGCCACGGGCTACGCGCGCGACGCGCACCGGACGCTGCTCGATCCGCTCGCGCCCTACCTGGGCGACTTCACGGTGGACCGCCACTACCGACTGCAGGGCACGCCGGAGCTCAAGCCGGGCATCTTCCTGCAGGGCGCCTGCGAGACCAGCCACGGGCTGAGCGACACGCTGCTGTCGGTCACGGCGATCCGCTCGGACGAGATCGGTCAAGCGCTGCTGAACGCGAACCCGCGCCCGCTGCAGCAGCAGGCGCAGGCGGCGGAACGCGCGTCGCGCGCCACTGCAGTCATCTGACATCGGAAAGACGCGGCTCGGTGACTCGGTGATACACTTAATAAGAATAGTTCTTATTAACCCCATCCCCCGGGGTCACCGAAACGCAAAGCCATCGCCGCCATCTCGTTGCTTCCTGAAGGAGGCGGCGATCTCGCGGGCATGACGGGCGTCCGGTTCCGGGGCCCATCGTCGATGCTTGCGAGAAGGCTGCCGGATGCGCGACCTCGTCCAGGAACTTGTAGCTCACTATGCGGACTTGCGCCGACAGCTCACTCGCGACCTGAGGGACCCCCATTACGCGGCGGACATCGCGCAGTCGAGCTTCGAGCGCGTCTACGCGCAGGCGACGAAGGCGCCCGGCGCCGCGCGCATCGACATTTCGCCCGATGACGCGAAGGACAGCGGCAGCGGTGGCATCGAGTCGCCTCGCGCCCTGCTCTTTCGCGTGGCGCGCAATCTCTGCATCGACGAGGCGCGCCGCCGCAAGGTGGCCCAGGAATGGGTGGGCTCGCACGCCACCATCGGCTCCAGCCTCGTGGCGCCCTCCAGCGAATTCCTCCTGGCGCAGCAACGCGTGCTGGCGCGGGTGGTCGAAACCATGGAGAAGCTTCCGCCCCGGCGGCGCGAAGTGTTCCTGTTGTTCCGGGCCTACGGCCACACGCGCGCCGAGATCGCGCAGCAGCTCGACATCACCGAGATGGCCGTGGCCAAGCACCTGCTTCGCGCCACCATCGACTGCTCGCGAGTGTTCGCCGAGCTGCGCACCGAGCTGATCGAACCGCCGCACGTTCAAAGCCGCGCGGGCTTCGACGCCGCGCTGGCCGAAGACTTCTCGTGAGCGGCGGCATGGCAATGGGCGTACCGCGCGAACGGCTGATCGAGCGCGCGCTCGCGCTGATCGTGGAAGGCGAGGTCGCGCCGGGGGAAGCCGCGCAGAACGCCCGCACGGCCATGAACCAGTGGCGCAACAGATCGCCCGAGCACGCCGCGGCGCTGCTCGAAGCGCGACACCGCTGGGACATGCTCGGCGGCATGGCCGACGACCTGCGCGCGCACTTCGACACACCGGCCGCCGGCATGGCGGCGGCCGCTGCGGCAACCTCCGCCCGTTCGCCCCAGCGCCGAAAGCTGCTGCTTTCCATCGTGGGGCTGGTGGGCGGCGGCCTCGTCGCGGGCCGTGGCGTGCAGTGGTACTGGCAGCAGCCCGTATTTCGCTCCGCCTACAACACCCGCACCGCGCAGATGCTGAAGGTGACGCTGCCCGACGGCGCCGCCGATGCATCGGGCAGCCAGCTCGACATCGCGCCCCGGAGCGCCATCGAGGTCACGCTGTACCGCGGGCAGCGGATCGTCGACATGGCGCGCGGCGAGGTGCGCTTCGAAGTGGCGCACGACTCACAGCGCCCCTTTCGGGTGCGCACGCGCGATGCTGTCATCGAGGTCGTCGGCACCGTCTTCACCGTGCGTGACCGCGGCGGGCCGGTCACCGTTGGGGTGGAGCAGGGGCATGTCCGCGTGCAGGTGCGTGCCCGCCAGAACGCCGAGGCATCCATACCGTCCGCCGAGGTCATCGACCTGCACGCCGGCGAACTCGTCGAAGTGCTGGACGGCCACGCCGATGCCGTGCGCCAGTCCGACACTCGCGCCCTCTCGGCGTGGCGAGACGGCTGGCTGGTATTCGACAACACGCCGCTGAGCGAGGCCCTCGCGGCGGTCAACAGCTACCGAATCCGCCCCATCGTCAGCGCCGACGCGCGCATCGACGCCATGCGCCTGTCCGGCCGCTTCCGCACCAATGACTCCGTGGGTCTGGTCGAAGTGCTGCCGACGATCCTCCCGGTGATCGCCGCCCCCCACCCTGACGGCAGCGTGGAACTGCGCAAGCGCTGAAAAAAGAGGCGGCACCAGCCTCGCGGTGCCCGGGGCCGAACAGTGTGTCTCTGTTTGGCGAGTTCAAACGTCTTACTTTGAGAAACGCCAAGGCTGCTGTTTTTTGCGAGCCATGGCGTCCAAAAGTACGAATACGTCGCATTTACTTGACCTGGAGCCCTGACCCATGCGTTCTTCGCCTCGCCATCGCCTTCTGAGCGCCGCACTCGCCGCCGCCTTCGGAACCACCTTCGTCAGCTGGAGCAGCCTTGCTTCCGCCCAGGCCTCCGAACAGGCGGCCGCGCCGACATTCGACATCCGCGTGCCCGCGCAGCCGCTGGCGGCGGCGCTGAACGAGCTGTCGCGGCAGACGGGTGCGCAGGTGTTCGCTGCCGGCGACATGGTGACGGGCATCAGCGCGCCCGCGGTATCCGGCAGGCTGACGCTGCAGCAGGCGCTGGACCGGCTGCTCGCCAGCAGCGGCCTCGTCGCGGTGCGCAACGGCGCCTCGCAGGTCACGATCCAGCGCGCTTCGACCGCCACGGCCGGCACCTCGCTGCCACCGGTGACAGTCCAGGCCACGGCCGACGGCACCACCGAAGGCACGGGCTCCTACGCAGCCCGCTCCGCTTCGACCTCCACGCGCATGGACCTGTCCCTGCGCGAGACCCCCCAGTCCGTGAGCGTGATCGGCCGCCAGCAGATCGAAGACCAGAACCTGGTCACGCTCGACGACGTGCTGCGCCAGACCCCCGGGATCGTGGCCGACCGGCTCGACGAACGGGTGCAGTTCACGTCCCGCGGCTTCACGCTGGGCACCATGATCGACGGCATCCCCACCTTCGCCTTCAACACCGTGGCGGGCGAGGTCAGCATGCTCAGCACCGCCATCTACGACCGCGTGGAAGTGCTGCGCGGCTCGGCAGGCCTCCTCAACGGCGTGGGCTCGCCCGGCGGCGCGATCAACCTGGTGCGAAAGCGCCCGACCAGCGAGTTCTCGGGCCACGTGACCGGCGGCATCGGCTCCTGGAACCGCTACTCCGGCGAAGTCGACGTGGGCGGCCCGCTCAATGCCGCGGGAACGCTGCGCGGACGCTTCGTGGCTTCGCGCACCGCGGGAGACAGCTTCATCGAATCGAAGAAGACCGCGGAAGACGTGCTGTACGGCATCCTGGAGGCAGACCTCTCCCCCACTACCACGCTGGCCGTCGGCGTCGAGCACCAGAAGACCGCCACCGACGGCGCCAACTACGGCCAGGCCCCGCTCTTCTTCAGCGACGGCACGCGCACCCGTCTGCCGCGCTCCTTCAACTCCAGCGCGCCCTGGAGCTACTGGAACATGTACTCGGACAAGGTCTTCGCCAACCTCGATCAGCAGCTGGGCGGCGGCTGGCGCCTGAAGCTCGACGCGAGCTACCTGAAGAGCAAGCGCAAGCGCGCCTCGGGCGACCTCAATACCTTCTACCCCGTCGATGCGACGGGCGACTCCACCATCGACATCCGGGACAACCCGGCGACATCGAGGAATACCTCCTTCGACGCCCACCTGCGCGGCCCCTTCGAGGCCTTCGGGCGCAAGCACGAGGCGGTCCTCGGGTTCAGCTACAACGACTACGACTACGCCATAGACACCAACCTGGCAGCGCCCACCGTCTTCGATACCCGGCCGCTCAACTTCTACACGCTGCAGTCGTTCCCCGCAGTCACATCCTTCCCCTACAAGTCGTACACGCTGTCGGGCCAGACCTCCGAGAAGTCGGTCTACGCATCGACGCGTCTGCGCCTGGCCGACCCGCTGTCGGTGATCGTGGGCGCTCGGGGCACCTGGTACAAGAACGACGCGCTCAACCGCAACCAGGTGGCCGGCACGCTGACCAGGGTTCCCGGCTCGCACGAGAGCGGTGTCGTCACGCCCTATGCCGGCATCGTGTACGACCTCAGCAAGGAGTTCTCCGTGTACGGCAGCTACACCGACATCTTCATGCCCAACACCGAGCGCGACAGCGCCAACAATGTGATCCCGCCGCAGCGCGGCAAGAACTACGAGCTCGGCATCAAGGGCGAGCACTTCGCAGGCAAGCTCAACACCAGCCTCGCGGTCTTCCGCACCAAGCAGACCAATCTGCCCGTGGAAGACACCAGCGCAGGCCTGCTGCCCGACGGCAGCGTTCCCTACCGGTCCGTGCCCGGCGCACGCAGCAGGGGCTTCGAACTGACCGCCTCGGGCGAGCTGGCACCCGGCTGGCAAATGCAGGCGGGCTACACCTACCACGTCAAGCGCGACAACAAGGGCGTGCGGCTCGATCCCACCTACCCCAACCGCCTGTTCCGCGTAAGCACCAGCTACCGCCTGCCTGGCGACTGGAGCAAGCTCACCGTCGGCGGCAGCGTGAGCTACCAGAGCAGCATCTATTACGACGAGGCTTCCGGACTCGGCCGTGCGACGCAGGGTGGCCTCACGCTCATCGGCCTGATGGCGCGCTACGAGTTCGACAAGAAGCTGAGCGCCTCGCTCAACATCGAGAACCTGACCGACAAGCGTTATTACAGCGGGCTCGGCGGCTACAACGGCTACACCTACGGCCGCCCGCGCAACGTCTGGCTGAAGCTCACCTACAAGCTCTGATTGCTGTCACGCAGCGCCGGCGCCAGCCGGTGCCAGCAAAAAGGCCGGCCCCGTTTCGGGAGCCGGCCTTTTTTGTTGCCTGCCTTCCGCCTACCGGCCAGCCTGCGCCACCGCGACGCAGTGGTCGACGATCTCCTCCAGCGCCTCGCGGTAGAAGCCGATCAGCTTCTCCACCGTCGCCTCGTCGTACATCGCCCGGCTGAAAATCCAGCTCATCGAGAGCTGCCCTTCGTACACGTTGCCGGCGATCTCCAGCCAGTTGGCCAGCGGAGCCTCCTCGTCGTGGACCGGCCCCGGATGCTCCACTGCCGGCTTGAACATCGCATCGTCCCCGCCCAGGCTGCGGTCGAACTGACCCAGGTAGTTGAAGGTGATGCGCGCCTGTGCCGGACCCAGCGAGGCACCCTGCGGCCGCAGGTGCTTGAGCACGCCATGCCCGATGCCGCGACGCGGCACATCCATGCGCTGCTGCTTCGTCGAGAGAATCAGCGACTCGACCGGCGAACTGCCCTCGCGCAGCCGCACCGGATAGACACTCGTGAACCAGCCCAGCGTGCGGCTCAGGTCGAGCCCTGCGGCATCGGCCTCGCGCCCGTGGCCTTCCAGCTGGACCAGCGTCTGCGACTCGCCGCTCCAGCGCCAGACCGTCCTCGACAGCGCCGCCAGCAGCAGATCGTCGATGGACGTGCCGTACGCCGAGGGCGCCACGCGCAACAGCTGGGCCGTGCGTTCGCTGTCCAGGCGCATGCGCTGCGTCAGCGCGTCGCGATCGACCAGCGCGTCGATCGGCCGGTCCCTCGGAATGTCGACCACCGGCTGCAGCTGCGTCTGCCAGTAGGCAAGTTCATCGTCCAGTTCCGTCCCCTGCGCCAGGGCCTGGAGATGCTCGGCCCAGGCCTTGAAGGAGGCCGTCTTGCCGGGCAGCTGCACCGCGCGGCCTTCGCTGAGTTGCCCGTAGACCGCCTGCAGGTCTTCCAGCAGCACGCGCCACGACACGCCGTCGACCACCAGGTGATGCACCACCAGCAGCAACCGCGCACTGCCGTCGGCATGGCGCATGTGCACCACGCGCCACGCCGGCCCCTTGGACAAATCGAGGCTGCGCTGCGCCGCGTCCGCCACCAGGCTGATCTCCTGCGCATCGGCGACCTCGCGGCTCCACAGCAGGTCGCGCGGCTCCGCTTGCGCGCTGTAGCGCTGCCGCCAGCGTCCGTTGGCCTGCTGTTCGAAACGCAGTCGCAGCGCGTCGTGATGTGCTGCCAGGGCGTCGAGCGCCTGCAGCAGCAACGATTCGTCCAGCGGCTTCGCCGCCTCCAGCATCAGCGCCTGGTTGAAGTGATGGCGCCGCGGAATGGGCGTGTCGAAGAACCAGGCCTGGATCGGAATGAGCGGCAGCGTGCCCTGCGCCTCGACCACGGCCTGTGCCGGCTCTGTCGGCTGCACGAGCGCGGCATCGGCAAGCTGCTCCACCAGCGCCTCGATGGTCGGATGGCGCATCAGGTCGCGCAGGCGCAGCTGGAACCCCAGATCGGCCTGCCGCACCTTGGAGATCACCTGCAGGCTCAGGATCGAGTCGCCACCCAGCTCGAAGAAGTTGTCCGAGATGCCCACCGACTCCACGCCCAGCACCTCGGCCCAGATGGCGGCGAGCCTGCGCTCCCTGTCGTTGCGCGGCGCCTTGATTTCGCGCTGCGCGTCCACACCCGGCTCGGGCAACGCGTGGCGGTCCAGCTTGCCGCTGATCAGCCGCGGCAGCGCATCCAGCACGATCAGGTGCGCGGGCACCATGTGCTCCGGCAGGCGCCGGCGCAACTGCTGCAGGGCTTGCTGCGACAGCTGCGCGCGCGGCCCGCTCGGCATGGGCACGATGTAGCCGACGAGCTGTCGGCCCGAGGGCCCTTCGTGCAGCTGCACCGCGGCCTCCAGCACGTCCGGAACCTCGCGCAGCTGCGCTTCGATCTCGCCCAGTTCGATGCGGAAGCCGCGGATCTTCACCTGCTGGTCGGCGCGCCCGATGTAGGCGATGTTTCCGTCCTCGCGCCACCGCACCAGGTCGCCGGTGCGGTACAGGCGGCCGCCGCTGCCCGTGTTGTCGAAGGGGTCGGCGACGAAGCGCTCCGCCGTCAGTGCGCTGCGCCCCAGATAGCCGCGCGCCAGGCCGTAGCCGCCGATATAGAGCTCGCCGACGCTGCCGCGCGCAACCGGCCGCAGCTGCGCATCGAGCACATGGACCGTGCGTTCGCCCACCGGCCGCCCGATGGGCGCATAGGCCTCATCGAAGCCACGGTCCGCGCTGGTCTTCCAGATCAGCGGCGTGACCACGGTTTCCGTCGGCCCGTAGCCGTTGATGAGCGTGCGCGGCCGCAGCGACTGGCGCACCTTGTCGTAGGCGGCCCGGGGCATCGCCTCGCCGCCGAACACGTACAGCTCCACCGGAGGTGCCTCGCCCAGCGCCTGCGCCCAGTCGGCCAGCTGGCTCAGGTAGGCCGGCGGGAAAGCCGCGTTGGTCACGCCGTAGCGATACAGCGCGTCGCAGGTCTGCTCCGCCGTCCACAGCTCGTTGTCGCGCAGCGCCAGGCTCGCGCCCACGGTGAGCGCCGTCAGCCAGCGCTCATGGGCCCCGTCGAACGAGAAGGACATGAAGTGCAGCTCGCAGGAGCGCGCCACCATGCCGTAGATCTCCGCCGTGGCCTGGCAGTGCATGCTGAGCGGCCCGTGCGACACCGCCACGCCCTTGGGCTGGCCCGTCGAGCCGGAGGTGTAGATCACGTAGGCCAGCTGGTCCTGATGAACCGCGACCTCCGGATCGTGAGCGGGCCAGCCGGCCAGCTCCGCTTCGTCCAGCACCAGCGTGTCGGCCATCGAGGGCAGGCGCGGCAGCACGGCGCGCTGCGTGAGCATCAGCCGCGCACCGCTGTCCTTGCACATGAAATGCAGGCGGTCCTGCGGATAGTCCGGGTCGAGCGGCAGGTACGCGGCGCCGGCCTTGAGCACGGCGAGCAGCGCGACGATGGTCTCCAGCGAACGCTGCAGCGACACCGCAACGACCGCATTGCCACGCACGCCGCGCTCGATCAGCGCGTGCGCCAGGCGATTCGCGCGTGCATTGAGATCCGCATAGCTCAGCTCGGCATCGCCCATCAGCAGCGCGATCGCCTCGGGCTGCAGGCGCGCCTGCTGCTCGATGAGCTGGTGCACCGGCGTGCGCAGGAAACCGTGGCGCCCGCTGCGGCCCAGGCGCGTGATCTCGGACTGCTGCGCCGAGGTCAGCGTGTCGAGGTCGCGCAGCGCCTGCGAGCTGTCCTGGCTCATCCTGTCCATCAGGCCGAAGAGCTGCTGCGAGAGGGCCTGCACGTCCGCTTCCTTGAATCGCTCGCGCAGATACTTGAGCTTGATCGTCAGCACCTCGCCCAAGTGGACTTCCACGTCCATCGGATAGTGGGTGACGTCGACCGACTCGGCCTGCTCGAACTTCAGGCCCTGGTCCGCGCGGCCGGCGAGCGTCTGGTCGATCGGGTAGTTCTCGAACACGACGATGCTGTCGAACAGCCCCTGTCCGCCGCCCTGCCCGGCCCAGCGCTGGATCTCGTGCAGCGGTGTGTACTCGTGCTCGCGCGAGGCCAGGTTCTGCGCCTGCAGTTCGCGCAGCCAGTCCCCCAGCCGCTGCGCCGGCGCGGCGTCGACGACCACGGGCAGCGTGTTGATGAAGAGGCCCAGCATCCGGTCGGCCCCCACCAGCCCCGCGGGCCGGCCCGCCACCGTGGCGCCGAAGACGACCGTTTGCTGCGCGGCGTAGCGCGACAGCAGCAGCGACCATGCGCCCTGCACGAGCGTGTTCAGCGTCACGCGCTCGCGGCGGGCGAAGGCCTGCAGGGCCTGCGTGCCTGCCGCATCCAGCGCGGCACCGACTTCGCCATGGCCCTCGCCGTTGGCTGGCGGCTCGAGAGCCGTGCCGAGCAGCGTCGGCGCATCGATCTTCTGCAGCCGGCCGCGCCAGTAGGCCTCGCCCTCCTTCGCCGGACGCGCGGCCAGCCAGGCGATGTAATCGCGATAGCTGCACGCCGGCTCTTCCGTCGCCACGCCGTCGTAGGCCTGCAGCACCTCGCCGAACAGGCGAGACATGCTCCAGCCGTCCAGCAGCAGGTGGTGACAGCTCCAGATGAAGCGATGGCGCTGGTCGTCGATGCGGATCGCGGCAAGCCGCATCAGCGGCGGCGCCGACAGGTCGAAAGCGGCCTGCTGCTCCAGTGCCAGCGCCTCGATCGCCTGCGCCTGGTCGGCTCGCCCGCGCCAGTCGTGCACGGCCATCGGCAGTTCCACCGACCTGGCCACCCACTGAAGCGGAGGCTGGGCCATGCTCAGGAAGCCCGTGCGCAGCACGTCATGGCGTTGCACCACCTGCTGCCACGCACTCCTGAAGCGCTGCACCTCCAGCCCCTGCACGTCGATGCGCAGCTGCGTCACGTACGCCGTGCCGCCCCCGTCGTACACACTGTGGAACAGCATGCCCTGCTGCATCGGCGACAGCGGATACAGGTCCTGCACCTTCTGCGCCTCCGATGGCAGTACATCCAGCAAGGCATCCAGCTGCGCCTGCGTCAGCGCCGCCAGCGCGAAGTCCGAGGGCGTCACGCCCGAGGCTCCACCGGTGCAGTGCGCCACCAGCGCCTGCAGCTCCTCGCGCAGCCGGTGCGTCCACGCCCGCACGTCCTCTTCCCGATGCCGCTCGCGCCCGTAGCTCACCGCCAGGCTCAGCTCTCCCTCGTACACCCGCGCGTTGATCGCGAACTCGTGCGCCTGCGGCGCATCCCCTCCCATCGCCTGGCCACCGCCTTGCGCCGCCGGGCGCCACAGCGCCTGCTCGTCGAAGCTGCCGTCGAACTGCCCCAGGTAGTTGAAGACCACCTGCGCCCTGGGCAGCGCCTCGATGGCCTGGCGCTGCGCATCGCTGCCCAGGTGCTGGAACACGCCGTGCCCCAGCCCCTTGTTGGGCACCTGGCGCAGCTGCTCCTTCACGCGCTTGAGCGCATCGCCGATCTCGCCCTGCGGCGCCAGCGCCACCGGGTACACGCTGGTGAACCAGCCCACGGTGCGGCTGAGGTCCATGCCCTCGAAGATGTCCTCGCGCCCGTGGCCTTCGAGGTCGACGAGCACGCTGGCCTGGCCGCTCCAGCCGCACAGGGCGCGCGCCAGCGCGGTCAGCAGCAGGTCGTTGACCTGGGTGCGGTAGGCGGCTGGGGCGTCCTTGAGCAGGCGCTGGGTGGTGGCTGCGTCCAGGGTGACGTTCACGCTGGCCTGATCGCTCGCGCGGCGGCTGCCCTGGGGGTTGGCGCATGGCAAGGAGGCCGTCTCTGCATGGCCCAGGGCCTGCTGCCAGTAGGCCAGCTCGCCGGCATTGGCCTGTGCGTAGCCTTGCAGGGCCTGCGCCCAGTCGCGGTAGCTGCTGCTGCGCGCGGGCAGCTCGGCGCTTCGGCCCGCGAGGCTGGCGCGGTAGGCTGCCTGCAGATCCTCCAGCAGGATGCGCCAGGACACGCCGTCGACCACCAGGTGGTGGATGGCTAGCAGCAGCAGCCAGCGGCCGTCTTCGACTTCGATGAGCAGCGCCCGCATCAAGGGGCCTCGCTCCAGGTCGAGGCTGCGCTGGGCTTCGTCGCACAGCGCCTCGATGCCGGCTTCGTCCTTCGCGCGGCGCACCCACAGCAGTTCCTGCAGTTGCGCTTCGGGAACGGGTTCGTAGCGCTGGGTCCACTGGCCCTGCGCCTGCTGGCTGTAGCGCAGCCGCAGGCCGTCGTGGTGCTGCACCAGCGCGCCCAGCGCCTGGCGCAGCGCCTTCATGTCCAGCGGCTCGCGGCTTTGCAGCAGCACCGACTGGTTCCAGTGGTGGCGCGCCGCCATCTCCATGCCGAAGAACTCGGCCTGGATCGGCAGCAGTGGCACTTCGCCTTCGGCCGGCCCGCGCACCTGCGCTGCGACCGCCTCCTGGTCCAGCGCCTGCACCACGCCGGCGAGCTGGGCGATGCTCTGGCGTTCGAACATCTGCCTCGGGGTGAGTTGCCAGCCCGCGCGACGCGCCTGCGCGACGATCTGCAGGCTGAGGATGGAGTCGCCTCCGAGTTCGAAGAAGTTGTCGTGGCGCCCCACCTGCTGCAGCCCCAGCACCTGGGCCCACACCTGCGCCAGCGCCTGCTCCACTTCGCCCTGCGGCGCCTCGTAGTCGTGCGCCGCGGCGTACCCAGGCTCCGGCAGCGCCTTGCGGTCGACCTTGCCGTTGGCGTTCAGCGGCAGTGCCTCCAGCACCACGAGGGCACCGGGCACCATGTACTCCGGCAGCACCGCGCCGAGCTGTTCGCGCAAGGCCGCCGCCTCCAGCGCCGGCTGGCCTTCGTGGCCGCAGACGTAGCCCACCAGGCGGGCTCCGCTGGGGCCCTCCTGCGCCACCACCACCGCCTCGCGCACGCCCGGCTGCGCCAGCAGCTGCGCCTCGATCTCGCCGAGCTCGATGCGGAAGCCCCGCACCTTGACCTGGTGGTCCAGCCGCCCGAGATACTCCAGCTGGCCGTCCTCGCGCCAGCGAACCAGGTCGCCCGTGCGGTACAGCCGCCCGCCGGCCTCATCGAACGGGTCCGCCACGAAGCGCTGGGCCGTCAGGCCGCTTCTGTTCAGGTAGCCGCGCGCAAGGCCCGCGCCCGACACAAACAACTCACCGGTGCATCCCACCGGCACCCGATGCAGGTCGGGGTCGAGCACATGCATGCCGAGGTCCGGAATGTTCACGCCGACCGGGCTGCGCGGCACCTCGAGATCGAGCGCCGTGATGGGCCGGTAGGTCACGTGGACAGTGGTCTCCGTGATGCCGTACATGTTGATCAGCCGCGGCTGCGCATCGCCGAAACGTTCGATCCAAGGACGCAGGCTCTGCGGCTCCAGCGCCTCGCCGCCGAAGATCACATGCTTCAGCGACAGGCCGCCTTCCTCGTAGAGTCCGCGTGCCGTCATCAGCTGACGGAAAGCCGAGGGCGTCTGGTTCAGCACCGTGACCCGCTGCTCGCGCAGCAGGGCCAGGAAGTCGTCTGGCGAGCGGCTGATCCAGAAAGGAACGACCACGAGCCGGCCGCCATGGCACAGCGCACCGAAGATTTCCCAGACCGAGAAGTCGAAGGCATACGAGTGGAACAGGGTCCACACGTCGTCCGCGCCGAAATGGAACCAGTCCTGCGTCGAGCCCAGCAGCCGCACCACCTGGCGATGGCACAGCTGGGCGCCCTTGGGCTTGCCGGTCGAACCGGAGGTATAGATGACGTAGGCCAGCTGGTCCGCGTGCTGCGCGACGGCCGGATCGTGATCGGGCACCGACTGCAGCTCGAGCGTGTCCAGCACCAGGACCTGCACGCCCGGTCCGCTGGGCGGCAGGACGGGCTGCACCTCGCTGTGCGTCAGCAGCAGCGCGATGCCGCTGTCTTGCATCATGTGGGCCAGGCGATCGGACGGATAGGCCGGGTCCAGCGGCACATAGGCTGCGCCGGCCTTCAGGATGGCCAGAAGGGCCACCACCATCTCGATGCCGCGCTCCACCGCCAGGCCAACGCGGGCCTCCGGCCGTACGCCGAGTTCGATGAGCAGATGCGCCAGGCGGTTCGCGCGTGCATTGAGCTCCGCATAGCCGAGCCTGTGTTCGCCGAAGACCAGCGCCACGGCCTGCGGACGCGCGCGGGCCTGCTGCTCGAAGAGGCCGTGCAGCGAAGCATCGCGCGGCACGGCCGGCTGCTCGCGTTCGGCTCCCCAGGACTGCAAGGTCTGGAGCGTCGCCGGATCGACCAGCTCGAGTCGATCCAGGCACCCGGCCTTCGCATCGACCAGCTGCAGCAACAGGTGCCGCATGCGGTCGGCGATGGCACTTGCCGTCTGCTCGCCGAAGCTGTCGCGCATGAAGCCGAACTGCAGCCCCAGCGTGTCGGCCTGGCGCACGACCAGGGTCATCGGGTAGTTGCTCTCCTCGCTGTGCGCGATCTCGCCGAAGCTCAGGCCGCCGGGCGAGCTCGCCTTCAGCGCCTGATCGACCGGGTAGTTCTCGAACACGACGATGCTGTCGAACAGCCCCTGGCCGCCGCCCTGCCCGGCCCAGCGCTGGATCTCGTGCAGCGGCGTGTGCTCGTGCTCGCGCGAGGCCAGGTTCTGCGCCTGCAACGCGCGCAGCCAGTCGCCCACGGGCCGGCCGGCTTCGATGCCGACGATCATCGGCAGGGTGTTGATGAACAGGCCCAGCACCTGGTCGGCACCGCGCAGTTCGGCCGGGCGACCGGCTACCGTGACGCCGAAGCTCACGGTGCGCTGGCCGGAGTGACGGGCCAGCAGCAGCGCCCAGGCCGCCTGCACCAGCGTGTTCACCGTGATGCGCTCGGCCCGCGCGAAGGCTTGGAGGCGTTGGGTTTCCGAAGTGTCCAGGGTGCGGATGCAGCGGCCGTGCCCCGGCTGCGCTTGCGCCGGCCTGGGCAGCACCTGGCTCAGGTGCGTCGGCGTATCGAGGCGAGCGAGCTGGCCGCGCCAGTAGGCCTCGTGGGCCACGGCATCCTGTGCCTGCAGCCACTCGATGTAGTCGCGATAGCGGCCGGCCTGCGGCGGCAGGGCAGCTCCTGCGTAGGCGCTCAGCACTTCGCCCATCAGCCGCGACAGGCTCCAGCCGTCGAGCAGCAGGTGGTGGGCGGTCCAGACCAGATGGTGGCTGTCCTGCCCGGTACGGATCGCGAGCAGCCTGGCCAGGGGCGGCTGAACGAGGTCGAAGCCGCGCGCGAGATCTTCGCTCGCCCAGTCGTCCAGCGACTGGCGCAGGTTCGGCTCGGCGCGCGCATCGCGCTCCAGCCAGGGTGTTTCCACCGACCTGGCCACCCACTGAAGCGGAGGCTGGGCCATGCTTAGGAAGCCCGTGCGCAGCACGTCGTGGCGTTGCACCACCTGCTGCCACGCCCCCCTGAAGCGCTGCACCTCCAGCCCCTGCACGTCGATGCGCAGCTGCGTCACGTACGCCGTGCCGCCCCCGTCGTACTCGCTGTGGAACAGCATGCCCTGCTGCATCGGCGACAGCGGATACAGGTCCTGCACCTTCTGCGCCTCCGATGGCAGTACATCCAGCAAGGCATCCAGCTGCGCCTGCGTCAGCGCCGCCAGCGCGAAGTCCGAGGGCGTCACGCCCGAGGCTCCACCGGTGCAGTGCGCCACCAGCGCCTGCAGCTCCTCGCGCAGCCGGTGCGTCCACGCCCGCACGTCCTCTTCCCGATGCCGCTCGCGCCCGTAGCTCACCGCCAGGCTCAGCTCTCCCTCGTACACCCGCGCGTTGATCGCGAACTCGTGCGCCTGCGGCGCATCCCCTCCCATCGCCTGGCCACCGCCTTGCGCCGCCGGGCGCCACAGCGCCTGCTCGTCGAAGCTGCCGTCGAACTGCCCCAGGTAGTTGAAGACCACCTGCGCCCTGGGCAGCGCCTCGATGGCCTGGCGCTGCGCATCGCTGCCCAGGTGCTGGAACACGCCGTGCCCCAGCCCCTTGTTGGGCACCTGGCGCAGCTGCTCCTTCACGCGCTTGAGCGCATCGCCGATCTCGCCCTGCGGCGCCAGCGCCACCGGGTACACGCTGGTGAACCAGCCCACGGTGCGGCTGAGGTCCATGCCCTCGAAGATGTCCTCGCGCCCGTGGCCTTCGAGGTCGACGAGCACGCTGGCCTGGCCGCTCCAGCCGCACAGGGCGCGCGCCAGCGCGGTCAGCAGCAGGTCGTTGACCTGGGTGCGGTAGGCGGCTGGGGCGTCCTTGAGCAGGCGCTGGGTGGTGGCTGCGTCCAGGGTGACGTTCACGCTGGCCTGATCGCTCGCGCGGCGGCTGCCCTGGGGGTTGGCGCATGGCAAGGAGGCCGTCTCTGCATGGCCCAGGGCCTGCTGCCAGTAGGCCAGCTCGCCGGCATTGGCCTGTGCGTAGCCTTGCAGGGCCTGCGCCCAGTCGCGGTAGCTGCTGCTGCGCGCGGGCAGCTCGGCGCTTCGGCCCGCGAGGCTGGCGCGGTAGGCTGCCTGCAGATCCTCCAGCAGGATGCGCCAGGACACGCCGTCGACCACCAGGTGGTGGATGGCTAGCAGCAGCAGCCAGCGGCCGTCTTCGACTTCGATGAGCAGCGCCCGCATCAAGGGGCCTCGCTCCAGGTCGAGGCTGCGCTGGGCTTCGTCGCACAGCGCCTCGATGCCGGCTTCGTCCTTCGCGCGGCGCACCCACAGCAGTTCCTGCAGTTGCGCTTCGGGAACGGGTTCGTAGCGCTGGGTCCACTGGCCCTGCGCCTGCTGGCTGTAGCGCAGCCGCAGGCCGTCGTGGTGCTGCACCAGCGCGCCCAGCGCCTGGCGCAGCGCCTTCATGTCCAGCGGCTCGCGGCTTTGCAGCAGCACCGACTGGTTCCAGTGGTGGCGCGCCGCCATCTCCATGCCGAAGAACTCGGCCTGGATCGGCAGCAGTGGCACTTCGCCTTCGGCCGGCCCGCGCACCTGCGCTGCGACCGCCTCCTGGTCCAGCGCCTGCACCACGCCGGCGAGCTGGGCGATGCTCTGGCGTTCGAACATCTGCCTCGGGGTGAGTTGCCAGCCCGCGCGACGCGCCTGCGCGACGATCTGCAGGCTGAGGATGGAGTCGCCTCCGAGTTCGAAGAAGTTGTCGTGGCGCCCCACCTGCTGCAGCCCCAGCACCTGGGCCCACACCTGCGCCAGCGCCTGCTCCACTTCGCCCTGCGGCGCCTCGTAGTCGTGCGCCGCGGCGTACCCAGGCTCCGGCAGCGCCTTGCGGTCGACCTTGCCGTTGGCGTTCAGCGGCAGTGCCTCCAGCACCACGAGGGCACCGGGCACCATGTACTCCGGCAGCACCGCGCCGAGCTGTTCGCGCAAGGCCGCCGCCTCCAGCGCCGGCTGGCCTTCGTGGCCGCAGACGTAGCCCACCAGGCGGGCTCCGCTGGGGCCCTCCTGCGCCACCACCACCGCCTCGCGCACGCCCGGCTGCGCCAGCAGCTGCGCCTCGATCTCGCCGAGCTCGATGCGGAAGCCCCGCACCTTGACCTGGTGGTCCAGCCGCCCGAGATACTCCAGCTGGCCGTCCTCGCGCCAGCGAACCAGGTCGCCCGTGCGGTACAGCCGCCCGCCGGCCTCATCGAACGGGTCCGCCACGAAGCGCTGCGCCGTCAGGCCACTCCTGTTCAGGTAGCCGCGCGCAAGGCCGGCTCCGCCCAGATACAGCTCGCCCGCCATGCCGGCCGGCACCAGATTCAGGTCGCCATCGAGCACCACTGCCGTGCGATCACCCACCGGCGAGCCGATCGGCATGTAGGCCGCATCGAAGCCCTCGCCCGCATGCGCCTTGGCGATGGTCGGCGTGATCACTGTCTCGGTCGGCCCGTAGCCGTTGATGATCCGCGGCGGCCGCAGGTTCGACATCACGCGGTCGAAGGCGGCGCGAGAAGTCGCTTCGCCGCCCACGGTGTAGGAGCGCAGCGAAGGCACGCGCCCCTCTTCGCCCATGCCCTCGGCCAGCTGCTGCAGATAGCTGGGCGTGAAGCAGGCGATGGTGATGCCATGACGGCTCATCTCCTCATGGCTGCGTTCCACCGACCACAGTTCCTCGTCGCGCGGCATCAGCGCCGAGCCGAAGGCCAGGGGCGTCCAGATGCGCTCGTGCGCGCCGTCGAAATTGATGGACGCGAACTGCAGCTCGCGGTCCTGCGGCGTCATGCCGTAGACCTTGCCGATGGCCAGGATGTGCATGCCCAGCGGCCCGTGCGCGACGGCGACGCCCTTGGGCTGTCCGGTCGAGCCCGAGGTGTAGATGACGTAGGCCAGGTGTTCGCCGCTCAGCGCGACGTCGGGGCTGTCTTCGCGACCTGTTTCCAGCGCCTGTGCATCGAGCAGCAGCGTGGGGATTTCGCGCATCGCGGCCGGCAGGCGCCCGCGCACATGGGCCTGCGTGAGCAGCATGCAGATGCCGCTGTCGGCTGCCATGAATTCCAGCCGCTCCGCGGGATAGCCGGGGTCGAGCGGCACATAGGCGCCGCCCGCCTTGAGCACGCCGAGCAATGCCACCACCATCTCGATGGAGCGCTCCACCGCCAGGCCCACCCGGCTTTCCGGCCGCACGCCCAGCGCGATCAGCCGATGGGCCAGCCGGTTGGCACGCGCATCGAGCTCGGCATAGCTGAGTTCGGCGTCGCCCATGATCAGGGCCGTGGCCTCAGGACGCACGCGCGCCTGCCTTTCGACCAGCCGGTGCACGAAGGCTTCTTCCTGCCCCTGTTCGGCGGAGTTCCACTCTCCCGTTCCCCAGCGCTGCAACTGCAGGCGCTCGGCTTCGTCGAGCAATTCGACCTCGCGCAAGGTCTTGCCAGGGTGGCTCACCAGATGCTGCAGCATCGCGACGAAATGCGTCGCCAGCCGCTCGACGGTCTGAGGTTCGAACACCGCCTTGGCGTAGGTGAAGACGAAGCCGAAGCCACCGTCGGATTCCTCCAGCGTGTCGAGCGCCAGTTCGAAGGGTGCCGTCTGCTCGTCGATCTCATAGGGCTCCAGCGCGAGCCCGGGCAGTTGCCCCAGCGCGCCCAAGTTCTGCTGCTGGTGGTTGAAAATCACCTGGAACAGCGGTGGCTGGCCAAGGCTGCGCTGCGGCGCGAGCGCATCGACCAGCTGTTCGAAGGGCAGGTCCTGATGAGCCTGCGCGTCCAGCGCCGCCTGGCGTGCCTGCGCGAGGAGCTGGGCCAGCGTCGTGTGGCCTTCCACCGTGTTGCGCAGCACCTGCGTGTTGACGAACAGGCCCACCACGCCGGCAACCTCGGTCCGGTCGCGGTTGGCGACCGGCACGCCGAGGCGGATGTCGGTCTGGCCGCTGTAGCGGTGCAGCAGGCCCTGGAACGCTGCCATCAGCAGCATGAAGGGCGTGGCCTTTTGCGCGGTGGCGCTGCGCCGCAGTTCGCGCGCCAGCGCCTCGGGCAAGGCGGCACGGTGGCGGGCCACGCGATACGGTCCCTGCGCGGGGCGCGGATGGTCGCCCGGCAGCTGCAGCAGAGGTTGCGCGCCGCCGAGCTGCGCCTTCCAGTAATCGAGCTGCCGGTCGCGCTCCCCCGCATCGAGCCAGTTGCGCTGCCATGCGGCGTAGTCGGCATAGCTCAGCGTCGGCGTGGCAGGCTCCGGTGCGGTGCCCATGGCGTGCGCGTGATAGAGCTGACCGAATTCGTCGATGAGGATCTGCATCGACCAGCCGTCGGCCACGATGTGATGCAGCACCATGACCAGGATCTGCTCGTCGTCGGCCAGACGGATCAGGCCCACGCGCAGCAGCGGGCCGGCGGCCAGGTCGAAGGCTTCGCCGGCCATGCGGCTTGCCTCCTCCTGCGCCCGGCCGTCGCGCGACTGCCCAGGCTCGGCGCGCAGGTCGACCTGGCGCAGATCGGGCATCGACCCGGCATGCACGACCTGCTCGGCCACGCCTTCGGCGCTGGCGCGGAAAGTGGTCCGCAGCGATTCATGCCGCGCCACCAGCGCGGCCAGGCTGGCTTCCAGGGCCTGCTGGTCGAGCCGCCCCTTCAGCCTCAGCGCGGCCGTGATGTGATGCGCCGCGCTGGCGGGCTCCATCTGCCACACGAACCACTGCCGGGCCTGCGCGTACGACAGCGGCAGCACCGCCCCCCTGGGCCGCGGCACGATGGGAAGCCGGCCGAAGTCGATGCCCTGCTGCCGCAACGCCGCGATGAATTCCTTCTGCTTTTCCGGCGGCAGCTCGGCAAAGCGTTGTGCGATCAATGTGCTGCGTGCGTTCACTTAGGCTCCCAGACTTTCCAACAATGCATCCATGCGATCCAGCTCCGAGCCATCCTGCTCGGCGTGCGCGGCCTGTGCGCGGCCTTCCGCCGCCAGGACTTCGGCACAGGCCGCGAGGCTCGGGCATTCGAAATAGCGCTGCAGCGGCAGGTCGACGCCCAGACGCGCCTTGACCAGCTGCCGCAACTTCAAGGCGGCCAGCGAATGGCCTCCGAGCTCGAAGAAGTTGTCGTGGCGCCCCACCTGCTGCAGCCCCAGCACCTGGGCCCACACCTGCGCCAGCGCCTGCTCCACTTCGCCCTGCGGCGCCTCGTAGTCGTGCGCCGCGGCGTACCCAGGCTCCGGCAGCGCCTTGCGGTCGACCTTGCCGTTGGCGTTCAGCGGCAGTGCCTCCAGCACCACGAGGGCACCGGGCACCATGTACTCCGGCAGCACCGCGCCGAGCTGTTCGCGCAGCACCGCTGCCTCCAGCGCCGGCTGGCCTTCGTGGCCGCAGACGTAGCCCACCAGGCGGGCTCCGCTGGGGCCCTCCTGCGCCACCACCACCGCCTCGCGCACGCCCGGCTGCGCCAGCAGCTGCGCCTCGATCTCGCCGAGCTCGATGCGGAAGCCCCGCACCTTGACCTGGTGGTCCAGCCGGCCGAGGTATTCCAGCTGGCCGTCCTCGCGCCAGCGAACCAGGTCGCCCGTGCGGTACAGCCGCCCGCCGGCCTCATCGAACGGGTCCGCCACGAAGCGCTGGGCCGTCATGTCGCTGCGATTCAGATAACCGCGCGCAAGCACCTCCGCGCCCACATACAGCTCGCCGATCGCGCCCAACGGCGCTTTGCGCAGGCTGCCGTCCAGCACCAGCAGGCGCGCGCTGGAAGCCGGCCGCCCGATGGGCGGCAGCCCCTCGCCGTCGGCGAGCTCGACGACGAACTCGCTGACCACGTGGGTCTCGGTGGGGCCGTACTGGTTGAGCAGGCGACACTGCGGCTCGCGCTGCAGCCAGGCGATCAACGCGGGCGTGAGCTTGAGCTGCTCGCCCGCCGTGACGATCTCCTTCAGTGCCGGCAGCCGCGTGCCCTGGGCCAGGGAGGCTTCGGCAAGATGCTGCAGCACGGAGAAGGTCAGGAACACGCGCTCCACCGACTGCTCGCGCATCAGCGCCTCGAGTTCGACCATGTCGAGCCGCTGCGCCTCGGTGCTCTGCACCAGGCAGCCGCCAGAGGCCAGGCCGCTGAGCATTTCCTGGAACGCCACGTCGAAGCACGGCGATGCGTACAGCAGGGTGCGACGCGAGCCGGGAATGCACGCCAGCTGCCAGGCTATCAGCCGCGCCACCGCTTCGTGCCGCATCGCCACGCCCTTGGGACGCCCGGTGGAGCCCGAGGTGTACAGCACGTACGCCAGGTGGTCTCCATGGAGCGGCACGACCGGGTTGTCCCCGGACTCGCCGCTCACGTCGTCCGTGTCGAAGGACAGCAGGCGCACGCCGGGCCGGGACGGAATCCGCGCCGCGAGGGCATCGCGGGTCAGCACCCAGGCTACGCCGCTGTCTTCCACCATGTAGGCCAGGCGATCGGACGGGAAGGACGGGTCCAGCGGCACATAGGCCGCACCCGCCTTCAGCACAGCCAGCAAGCCCACCACCGTTTCGACGGAACGGTCGACCGCGATCGCCACCCGGTCCTCCGGCCTCACGCCGAGCCGGATCAGGCGATGCGCCCACTGGTTGGCCAGCCGGTTCAGGGCCGCATGGCTGAGCCGCCGCTCGCCGGCGACCAGCGCCGGAGCCTCGGGATTCAGCCTTGCCTGGCGCTCGACCAGCCGGTGGACAGGCTCCGGCGAATGTGCCCCGAAGTCGCCGCGCTCGAAGCGCGCCAGTTGCTCCAGCTCACACGGTTCGATCAGCGGCAGCTGCGCCAGCGGGCGCTCGCCGCTGTCCTCGGCCAGGGCCAGCAGCAGTGCTCGCAGCTGGCTCGCGAGGCGCTCGATGGTCGCCTCGTCGCACAACTCCTGCGCGTAGAGCCAGTCCAGTTGCAGCGTGTCGCCCTGATGGACCAGCAGGCTCAGCGGATAGGAGGTGTCTGCCTGCGTGCGCACCGGCCCGAACACCAGTCCGGCCGGCGAAGCCTCCTTCAGCACCTGGTCGACCGGGTAGTTCTCGAACACCATCAGGCTGTCGAACAGGCCCTGCCCCGCGCCGCCCGCCCAGGCCTGGATTTCATGCAGCGGCGTGTGCTCGTGCTCGCGCGCAGCCACCTGGCTGGCCTGCAGTTCGCGCAGCCACTCGCCCACGGGCTGCCCGGGTCGCAGCGGCACGACCACCGGCAAGGTGTTGATGAACAGCCCGAGCATCTGCTCGGCACCGCGCAGATCGGCAGGACGGGTGGCGGCGGTGGCGCCGAACACGACGGTGCCCTGGCCCGTATGGCTGCCCAGCAGCAGCGCCCATGCGGCCTGCATCAGCGTGTTGAAAGTCACCCGTTCGCGCCGCGCGGCCTGTTGCAGGCGCTGCGTGGCAGAGGCATCGAGCAGGCTGCGATGGCGCGCCTTGCCCGTCTTTGCAAGGGCAGGAGGGCGCAGTGCGGACAGCAGCCGCGTCGGTGCGTCCAGCGTACCCATGGTCGCGCGCCAGTAGCGCTCGCCGGCCTGCGGATCGCGCGCGCCCAGCCAGGCGATGTAGTCGCGGTAGCGCCCCGGCGCCTGGGACGGTGGCTGCCCGCCGTAGCGGTGCAGCACCTCGGCCATCAGTTGCGCGGCGCTCCAGCCGTCCAGCAGAAGATGGTGATGCGTCCAGATCAGGTGATGACGGCGCTCGCCGGTGCGCGCCAGCAGCAGCCGCATCAGCGGCGGCCGCGAGAGATCGAAGCCCTGCTCCTGCTGCTCGCGGGCCAGCACCTGCAGCGCCGCACCGAGGTCGGTGCGCTCGCGCAGGTCGTGCTCGATCCAGGGCATTGCCGTGCCCGCGCTGGCGGCCACCCATTGCAGCGGCGCTTCGCCATGCACGAGGAAGCCGCTGCGCAGGATCTCGCTGCGCTGCAGGGCCGCCTCCCAGGCAGCGCGAAGGCGTGCCGGATCGAGGTTCTCCACATCCACCGCGAGCTGGTTGACATAGCTGCCGTCCTGCGGTTCGAGCAGGCCGTGGAACAGCATGCCCTGCTGCATCGGAGACAGCGGATACAGATCCTCCAGCTCGGCGACCGCCACCGGCAAGGCATCGAGTTGCGACTGGCCGAGGCCGGCCAGCGGAAAGTCCGATGGCGTCACGCCGCGTGCGCCCGCAGTGCAATGCGCGATGAGCGCATGGAGTTCGTCCTCGAAGCGCTTCACCCACCCCTGCACCGTGTGCCGCTCATGCCGCGCACGGCTGTAGCTCACGGTGATGGTGAGTTCTCCGCCCGACACCTGGCCGTTGACCGTGAACTCGTGCAGCAGCGGTGCCGCTTCACCCATCGACGCCCCCGGACTCTCTTCGGCCTGCCGCCAGGGCGAGCCGGCGTCGAAGCCGCTGTCGATCTGCCCCAGGTAGTTGAAGACGAGCTGCGGCGCCGGCAAGGCCCTCAGGGCCTGGCGCTGCGCTTCACTGCCGAGGTGCTTCAGCGCACCATGGCCAAGCCCCTTGAGAGGAATGCCTCGCAGGCTTTCCTTCATCCGCCTGAGCGCCTCGCCCGGCTCGCCCGAGGTATCGAGCAGCACCGGGAACAGGCTGGTGAACCAGCCCGTGGTGCGCGACAGGTCGACGCCACCGGGCAGGTCCTCGCGGCCGTGGCCCTCCAGCATGACCTGCAGCCGCTCGTGTCCGCTCCAGGCGCACAGCGCCCGGCCCAAAGCCGTGAGCAGCACGTCGTTGACCTGCGTGCGATAGGCCGCCGGCGCCTCCTTGAGCAGCGCGTGCGTGCTGGCCCGGTCGAGGCGCAGCTCGATGCTGTCGCGCTCGGCCTGCGTGCTCGCGCCCTCGGGATGCTCGCAGGGCAACACCACGGGCACTTCGGCCAGCGTGCGCCAATAGGCAAGCTCCCCGTCGCCGGATGCGGCGGCGTACTCCTGAAGGGCCAATGCCCAATCCCTGACGCTGCCGGTCCTGGCGGGCAGCGCGACGGTCTCGCCCGCGCGCAATCGCGCATAGGCTTGCCCCAGGTCCTCGAGCAGGATGCGCCACGACACGCCATCGATGACAAGGTGATGTGCCGCGAGCAGCAGGCGCCATGAGCCGTCGCCGAGCTTGATGGCCAGCGGGCGCAGCAAGGGCCCGCGCTCCAGGTCAAGACTGCGCTGTGCTTCGTCGCACAGTGCCTCGACCGCGGCCGCGTCTTTCGCCTCGCGCACCCACAGCAGCTCCTGGTGCCAGCCTGCCGGCAGCGACTCGTAGGCCTGCCGCCACACATCCGCAGCATCCTTGCGGAATCGCAGCCTGAAGGCGTCGTGATGTTCCATGGCAGCCACCAGCGCCCCCTCGAGCGCGGGCAGGTCCAGCGGCTCGCGGCTTTGCAGCAGCAGGGACTGGTTCCAATGATGACGCTCGGGCATCGCCGTCTCAAAGAACTCGGCCTGGAGCGGCAGCAGCGGCACCGCGCCGTTCTCCACGCTGTCCTTCGCGCCGTGCCCGGTCGACGGCGAAGCCGCGGCATCCACCGCTTCGGCCACCTCCGCGAGTTCCGCGATGGTCTGGCGATCGAACATCTGTCTTGGCGTGAGCTTCCATCCGGCCGTGCGCAGGCGCGCCACGATCTGCAGGCTCAGGATGGAATCGCCGCCGAGGGCGAAGAAGTTGTCGCGCCGCCCCACCCGCTGCACGCGCAGCAGTTCGGACCAGATCGCGGCCAGCGCCTGCTCGACCACGCCGCAAGGTGCTTCATAGGCGTCGGTCGCGACCGACTCGGGCTCCGGCAGCGCCTTGCGGTCGATCTTGCCGTTGGCATTGAGCGGCAGCGTGTCCAGCACGAGCAGCGCGCCGGGCACCATGTAGTCCGGCAGCGCGGCGGCAAGGCGCTCGCGCAGCACTGCTGCATTCAGCGCCTCGCCTGTTCGCGCCGAAACATAGCCCACCAGCCGCATGCCAGCGGGACCGGCTGCCGCCACCACCACCGCCTCGCGCACCCCCGGCTGCGTCAGCAGCTGCGCCTCGATCTCCCCCAGCTCGATGCGCAAGCCCCGGATCTTCACCTGATGGTCGATGCGCCCCAGGTATTCAAGTTCGCCGTCTTCCCTCCAGCGCACCAGGTCGCCCGTGCGGTACAGCCGCTCTCCGGCGCCGCCGAACGGATCGGCGACGAAACGCTCGGCGCTCAGGCCTGCCTTGTCCAGGTAGCCCCGCGCCAGGCCGATGCCGCCGAGGTACAGCTCCCCCGGCAACCCCTGGGCCACGAGGTTCAGGCCATCGTCGAGCACGTAGGTCTTCGTGCCCGCGATCGGGCGGCCGATGGCGACGTGGTTGCGCCCGTCGGGCCTGCACGTCCAGTGCGTGACGTCGATGGCCGCTTCCGTGGGGCCGTACAGGTTGTACAGGCCCGCGCCGGGCAGCCGCTCGAACACCCTGGCCTGCGCCTCTGCCGGCAGGGCCTCGCCGCTGCACACGATGCGCGTCAGGCTGGTGCAGGCCTCGATGCCCTCATGGGCCACGAAGGCCTGCAGCATGGAGGGCACGAAGTGGATGGTGCTGACCTGGTGCTGGCGGATCAGCTCGACGAGCTTCGCCGGCTCGCGATGGTCGCCCGGCCGGGCGACGACGAGCCGCGCGCCCTGCATCAGCGGCCAGAAGAATTCCCACACCGACACGTCGAAGCTGAAGGGGGTCTTCTGCAGCACGGTGTCGGCTTCGCCCAGCGAATAGGCGTCCTGCATCCACGCGAGGCGGTTGTACAGCGACAGGTGCCGGTTGGCCGCGCCCTTGGGCCGGCCGGTGGAGCCGGAGGTGTAGATGACGTAGGCGAGGTGTTCGCCGTGCAGGGGCACGCCGGGGTCCACGCTCGGGCCTTCCTCGAGGTCGAGCCGGTCCAGCTCGATGCTCTGCACGCCCTCGCGAAGCGGAATGCCCGGCACGACGTGGCTCTGGGTGAGCAGCAGCGCGACGCCGCTGTCCTCGAGCATGTAGGCGATGCGGTCGCTGGGGTATTCAGGGTCGATGGGCACGTAGGCGCCGCCGGCCTTGAGGATGGCCAGCAGGCCCACCACCATCTCGATGCTGCGCTCGACGGCGATGCCGGCCTTGGTGTCGGGCTTCACACCCAGCGCGATCAGGCGGTGCGCGAGGCGGTTCGCCTTCGCGTCGAGTTGGGCGTAGCTCAGCGAGACATCGCCGAAGACCAGCGCCACCGCGCCCGGGGTGCGTTGCGCCTGCCTGCCGATCAGCCTGTGCACCGGCTCCGTGTAGTCGCGGTGCGGCAGGCCGGCGCTCTGGCGCATCAGTCCGGCGCGTTCTTCCTCGCCCGTCAGCACGAGATTCGCGAGCACGCAGTCAGGGTCGGATGCCAGCGTCTGCAGCACGCGCTGGTAGCTGTCGACCAGCCGCTGCGCGGTGCGCGCCTCGAACAGGTCGGTGTTGTATTCGAGCCGGCCGCGCACGCCCTGCGGGTCGATGTAGAAGTCCAGCGACAGGTCGAACTTGGCGCCCGCGTCGTCGAACTCTTCCAGCTCGGCCTGCACGCCCTCGAAATCGAGCGCCACGGCCTCGCCGGACATCTGCACGCCGAACATCACCTGGAACAGCGGGCTGCGTGCCGGGTCGCGCCGGTCCTTGCGGTTCGCGAGCAGCACTTCGAAGGGCAGGTCGGCGTTGTCCAGCGCGGCCAGCGCATCGGCGCGCACCTGGCGGCAGACCTCGCGCAGGCTCTGCCTCGGCGAGAGCCGCGCGCGGAACACCTGGGTGGTCACGAAGAAGCCCAGCAGCTCGCTCACTTCCTCGTGGTGCCGGCCGGCGTTGGGCACACCGACGGCGAAGTCGCCCTGCCCGCTCAGGCGCGACAGCAGCACCTGCCATGCCGCGAGCAGCGCGACGAAGGGCGTGCATTTCTCGGCGCGGCAGAATTTCTGCACCGCCAGTGCCAGCGCCGGCGGCAGCTCGAAGCCCAGCGCGGTGCCGGCGAATGTCTTCTGCGCGGGACGCGTGCGGTCGGTCGGCAGGTCAAGCGACGGAACCTCGGGGCCGAGATGCCGATTCCAGTGGTCAAGCTGGCGCGCCAGAGCGCCGCCCTGCACGCTCGCGCGCTGCCACACGGCGTAGTCGGCGTACTGCACGGGCAGCGGCGGCAATGCGACGGCAGCACCGCCGCTGCGCAGCGCGAGCCGGTAGGCCCGCGCCAGGTCGCCGGCGAGGATCGGGTTCGACCACGCATCGGAGACCACGTGATGCAGGCACACGGCCAGCACATGGCGCCGGTCGCCCAGCTTCACCAGCCGCGCGACCAGCGCGGGCGCGGCGCCCAGGTCGAACACATGCGCCGCGGTGCGGCGCACGGCCTCGTCCAGCGGCTGCTTCTGCGCTTCGGGCGAAAGCGCCGAGAGATCGATGCGCTCCAGCGCGAAGGGCGCGGATGTAAGAACCCGCTGCATCGGCACGCCGTCCTGCTCGAAGAAGGCGGTGCGCAGGATGGCGTGGCGCGCGATCAGCGCCTGGAACGCGCGCTCCAGCGCATCGGCGTCGAGCGCGCCGCCCAGGCGGAAGACGCGCGGCAGGTTGTAGGCCGTGAGGCCGGGTTCGAGCTTCTGCAGGAAGCACAGCTGCTCCTGCGCGTAGGAAAGCGCGACGGCGTCGCCGTCGCGAACCGTGCTGACGATACCGATGCTCATGCAGCCTCGCTTGCTTCTGCCGTCGCCTCTTCGGACTGCCGAAGAGCCTGCGCCCGCTGCTCGAGCCCCTCGGCATCGCTGCTGGCCTCGCGCAGCACCGCGGCGAGCGCGGCCGGCGTCGGGTGGTCGAACACCGCGCCCGCGGCGATCTCCACCTGCAACTGCTTGCGGATGCGCGCCACCAGCTTGATGACCTGCAGCGAATGGCCACCGAGTTCGAAGAAGTCTTCATCCGCGCCGATGGGGCCGCTGCCCAGCAGCGAGGCCATGCCGCCGGCCAGCACGGCTTCGAGCGCGTCGCGCGGGTCGGTGCGCACGCGGCGATCGGCCGCGGCGGGTTCCTTCGCCGCCAGCGCGGCCAGCGCAAGACGGTCGATCTTTCCGTTGGGCAGGCGCTCGAAGGCATCCACCGCCTTGAAGCCGGCCGGCACCATGTGCGCGGGCAGTAGCGCGGCAAGTTGCTCGCGCAATGCGCGACCATCGAGCGCCGTATCGTCTGCAACGAAAAAGGCACTCAGCGTTGTAGCTCCAGCTGCGTCCTGCACCGCCAGCACCACCGCCTGCCGCACGCCCGGCTGCGCCAACAGCACCGCCTCGACCTCGGCGGGCTCCACACGGAAGCCTTGAATCTTTACCTGATGGTCCGCGCGCCCCGCAAGGCGGATGCCGCCTTCGGGCAGCACGCGCGCCAGGTCGCCGGTGCGGTAGAGCCGCTCGCCCGGGTTGAACGGGTCGGCGACGAAGGCCTCGCCCAGTTCCCTGTTCAGGTAGCCGCGGCACAGCTGAGCACCGCCGACGTAGAGCTCGCCCATGCCGCCCGCCGGCACGAGGCGCAGCGAAGCATCGAGCACATGCACGCGGTTGTTGGCCAGCACCTGAGTCAAAGGCAGTTGCGCCGGCAGTTGCCCGCCCGCGGGCATGGCATGCACCATCACGCCGACCGTGGTCTCGGTCGGCCCGTAGTGGTTGTAGATGGCGCACTGCGGCGCGAGCCGCGCGATGCGCTCGACCAGCGCGCGCGGCGCGGCCTCTCCGCCCAGCACCAGCGTGCGCGGCAGGCGGGGCGCCTCGCATTCGAGCAGCGCCTCCAGGTGCGAGGGCACGATCTTGATCGCGTCGATGGCGTGCGTGGCCATGAAGCGGGCGAAGGCTTCCGCGTCCCTGGCTTCGTCCTCGCCCGCGACGACGAGGCATGCGCCGTTGAAGAAGGCGCCGAAAAGCGCGGTGTTGCCCAGGTCGGCCACCACCGAGCTCGTGAGCGCCCAGCGGCGGCATTCATCGAGCTTCATCGCGGCCGAGGCGGCTGCCACGTAGTTCAGCAGCTGGCCCTGCTCGATGGCGACGCCCTTGGGCTTGCCGGTGGAGCCGGAGGTGTAGAGCACATAGGCCAGGTCCTGCGGCGCGATGCGGTGCGCCTGGGCCTCGCCGGGCAGGCCGTCGAGCGCGGCGGGCAGCGCATCGAGCACCAGCGCGGGCTGCGCGTCGGCAAGCACGGCGGCGCGGCGCGCCTCGGGCCAGCCGGGCTCCAGCGGCAGGTAGGCTGCGCCCGCGCGCCAGGCGGCGAACATCGCCACCGGCAGGTCGAGCGACCGCGGCAGGTTGAGCGCGACGATGGCGCCCGGCTTCACGCCCTGCGCGACGAGCCAGTGCGCAAGGCGATTGACGCGGGCATCCAGCTCGCGGTAGCTCAGTCGTTGACCACCGCCTTCGAGCGCGGGGGCCTCGGGCGTCGTCTTCGCCCAGTGCGCGATGCGATCGGCCACGGTCTGCGTGCCCAAATCGATGCGCACATCGTTCTGCGCGAGCAGCAGCGCCTGCTCCTTAGCGCCGACCAGCGGCAGCGAGCCCGCAGGCGCATCGGGCCGAGCGACCACGGCGTCGAGCAGGGTGGCGAACTGCATCAGCAGCCGCTGGAGCGCGGCGCGGCTGTAGCGGGCCGCGTCGGCGTGCAGCGACAGCACCGTGCCTTCGGCACTCCATGCAGCCTGCAGCGCAAGCTCGAAGCACTGCATCGGACCGGGCAGGCCGGCCAGCGTCCATTGCGTGCCGGTGCCGGTGCCATGGCGGCGGCTCGCCTCGTGCGAGGCGAAACCGACGACGGTGTGTGCGGCAAGCGGCGGCGTATCGACGGGCCAGTATTCCTGCACGTCGACGTGCGCGGCCATGGTGCCCTGCAGCCGGGCGATCCAGCTCGCGAAGGATTCGTCGTCCACGTCGACCAGGATGGGCAGCACCTTGTCGAACAGGCCGACCGCGCCCTGCATCGGCTCGTAGTCGCGCCGGCAATCGTGCTGCCAGCCGCCGACGAAGCGGCCCGCGCCGCCGTCCAGCCGCGCGAGCAACAGCCACCACACGCCCTGCAGCAGGGCCTCGGGCTCGAGGCCGAGCGCATCCGCGCGTTTGGCCACGCCGGCCGAGAGCGCCGCATCGATGGCAGCGCCGGCCTCGTGGCGCGTCGTTGACGCTCCGGCGCCATCGAGCCGCGCATGCAGGCGCGGCGGTGCGAGCGTGGCGGCGTGCGCCGCGAAGCGCTGCCAGTAGGCGCAGCCCTCCGCGGCGTCCTCGCCTTCGACCAGGTCCTGCCGCCATTCGACGAAGCGCGCGTACTGGAAGATGTCTTCCGGATCGATGTTGCCCTCGCCCAGATAGGCCATGGCGATCTGGTCGAAGAGGTTCCGCAGGCTCTCGCGGTCGGCGGCCAGCGGGTTCACCGACAGCGCGAGCGTGTGCCGCGCCTCCCCCGTGCGTACGAGGCCGGCGCTGGCGAGTTCACCGCGCTCCATGGCCAGCGGCTCGCGATTGATGGCGTCGAGCCATGCGGCGACCGCCTCGCCGGAGGCGTCGGGCATGTCGGCGGACTGCCACTTCAGCGGCGGCATTTCGTCGTGGTACTGCAGCCGCAGGCCCCGGTAGCCGGGCACCTGCCGGATGGACGCGCACAGCGCGCCGTGCGCGCGCAGCACGCTCTCCACCGCGATGCGCAGGCGAGCGATGTCCAGCGGGCCCTCGATGCCGGCCAGCATCGGCAGGCGGGGCGCGCCGGCGGGCACGAGGCGCTGCTCGGGGCTGAGCGCGAAGGTGGTTTCGGCGTTGTCAGTCGTCACGGTTGTCACGCTCATGCCCCCTGCTCGTCGGCCATGCGGGCGTCCGTCGCCGCCTGCGCAGCGCCTGCCAGCGCGGCGCGGTCGAACATCGCGCCCATCGCCACCACGATCTTGCGCGGCCCTTCGTACGGGTCGCGCGCATGGGCCGCGAGCATGTTGTCGAGCATGACGATGTCGCCCTGCTGCCAGTCGAAGCGCACCGCGCATTCCTCGTAGACGCGGCCGACCACGGCCATGGTCTCGTCGGCGATGGGCGAGCCGTCGCCATAGGTCACGTTGCGCGGCAGGCGGTCGATGCCGCCCATGGCCAGCAGGTCCTCGCGCACCTGCGCCTCCAGGCAGGCCACGTGGTGCAGTTGGATCTGGTTGAAGAACACCTTCTCGCCCGTGAGCGGATGGCGGATCACCGCCGGGCAGCGGGTGCGCGTCTGCAGCGTGTCGCTGTCGAGCCAGCGCCAGGCGATGCCGGCGTCGGCGAGGCGGGCTTCCACGTCCTCGCGGCGCTCGGTCTTGTAGAAGTCCTGCCAGCTCACGTCCAGGCCCGGCGTGAAGGTGCGCACGTACAGCAGCTCCTTGCGCTCGAACTCGGCCACCATGTCGGCCGGCAGGCGGCGCAGCATCTCGCGGCAGTCGACGATGGGCGTGGCCCCGCCCACCGGCGAGGGCAGCTCGCAGAAGAACCACTGCTTGCGCGGCCAGCGGTCGAGGTGCGAGCTCTCGTTGTGGTACAGGATCATCTGCCGCTCGGGGTACGGCGTGGATCGGTAGGTCTTCTTGCCGCCCTCCTTCTTGGGCAGGTCGCCGTAGCTGCCGTACAGCTCGGGCTCGATGGCCTCGGCGAAGGCCTCGAAGTCCTGCGGCGTCTTCAGGCCGAAGTTGCGGAACAGGATGCCGCCGTGCCTGGCCACCAGCATCTCGATGTAGTCGGCCTGGCTCTTCGCCCAGGCCACGGTGTCGAGGTCGGCGGTGGTGGCCTGCAGCACGATGGGGAACTCGGCCCCGGGCTCGAGGAAGGAGGTCTGGACCACGGGGCGCGCGGCGGCGCGCGGGGCCTCGGTGCCGGGGGCTGCCTTGGCGAGTTTCCCAAGCTTGCCGAGCTTGTCTAGCTTGTTGCTGCTGCCGGCTGCGGGTCGGGTGGTGGTATTCATGTCGATTCGCTCCTGCGAAGGGGTGATGGCCGGCGCATCGATGGCCAGGCCCGGTGTTGCGACGATCCGCTCCAGCAGCGCGTGCCACGAAGCGGCGTACTTCTCGACGGTTTCCCGCCGGTACAGGTCTGTGGCGTACACCCACTCGACGGTGAGCGCGCCGGCCTGTTCCCTGGCGAACACCGCCAGGTCGAACTTGGATTCGTTCATCTGCTGGGGCAGCACCTCGACCTCGGCGCCTTCGATGGCGAACCGGATCTCCGGTGTGTTCTGCAGGACGAAGAGCACCTGCACCAGCGGATTGCGGTCGCGCGCGCGGCGCGCGCCCGCGAGTTCCACGATCTGGTCGAAGGGCACGTCCTGGTGGTCCATGGCGGCGAGCGTCTGTCGCTTCGTCCGCGCGAGCCATTGACTGAAATCCGCCGGCCGGCCTTCCATTCGCGAACGCACCGGCACCACGTTGACGAAGAAGCCCAGCAGCTGCTCCAGGTCCGGATGGCCGCGTCCCGCCACGTCGGTGCCGATGACGACGTCGTCGGCGCCCGAGGCCTGGTGGAAGAACAGGAAGAAGGAGGACAGCAGCAGCGTGAAGAGCGAGGCGTCGGACTCGCGCGCGAGCCTGCCCAGCGCCTGCGACAAGGCCGGCGAAAGCTCCAGCACCACCGAGCTGCCGGCGTGCGACGCGGTGGCCGGGCGCCGGTGCTCGGGCTTCAGGCTCGAGACCTGGGGCGCGTCGCGCAGGTAGTCGCGCCAGAACCCAGCCTTGGCACCGAAGGCAGGCGAGGCCAGCGCGCGCTCGTACCACGCAGCGTAGTCCACGTACTGCACCGGCAACGGCGCAAGCGCCAGCGGCTGGCGGCGCAGCGCGCGCTCGTAGAACTCGCCGAGCTCGCGCGCGAACACCGCGATCGACCAGCCATCGAACACGATGTGGTGCACCACGAGGATCAGCACATGCTCGCGCTCGCCGAGGCGCGCGACGGTGGCCTTGATCAGCGGGCCCTCGGCCAGCACGAAGGGCATGCGCACGAGTTCGTCGAAGAGCTCGGCGTAGCGGCGTTCGCGCTCGGCCTTGTCGGCACCGGGCACGTCGATCACCGGGATGTCCAGGCTCACGCGATCGCGGATCACCGCCACGGGCTCGCCCTCGCCGTCCTCGGCGAACACGGTGCGCAGCACTTCGTGGCGAGCGACGATGGCGTCGATGGCCGCGCGCAGCGCGCCGACGTACAGCTCGCCGTGCAGGGCCAGGCCGGCCGACATGTTGTAGGCCGCGCGGCCCGAGACGTTGGCTGCATCGGTGAGGCGGTCGACCAGCCACAGCCGGCGCTGCATCGGCGACAGCGGCAGCGCGCCGTCGCGCGGCACGGGTGCGATCTCGGTCGAGGCGGCGCTGCCCCGGTTCGCCGCGACATCCTGCACAGGCATGTGCGCCATCAGCCCCGCGATGGTCGGCGCCTTGAAGAACTCGCTGGGGTGCAGCTCGACGGCATAGGCCTTGCGGATGCGCGACAGCAGCTGGATGGCCACCAGCGAATCGCCGCCGAGTTCGAACAGGTTGTCGTCCATGCCGATGGGCGCGATGCCCAGCCGCTCGGTCCAAAGCGCCGCCAGTGCGTTCGCGAGCTCGCCTTCGGGTGCGACGAAAGGCGTCTGCAGCGCGGGGCGCGGATGGCTGCCGCCGCTCGCGGCGGGCTGCGCGCCTTCGGCATCGAGCAGGTCGAGCATGCCGTTGTCCAGCGGGCCGAGGCGCGCGGCGAGGTCGGTGGTCGAGATCACGGTCTGCGGCCGCGGCGGGCCGTTGACGATGCGCTCGAAGGTGCGCGCGCCCTCGGGGCCGTCCATGCCGATGCCTTCGGGCACCACCATGTTCTGGGCCATGCCGAGGCCGCGCCAGGCGTCCCAGTTGACCGAGAAGACCGGATAACCGCCGCTGCGCGCATGCGCGACGGCCACGGCGTCGAGATACGCGTTGGCCGCGGCGTAGTCGCTCATGCCCAGGCCGCCGGCCACGCTGGAGATGGAGGAGCAGAACTGCACGAAGTCCAGCGGCTGGCCGCGCAGCGCGTCCAGCAGCACGCGGGTGCCGCGCACCTTGGCGGAGAACACCGTGTCGACCTGCGCGCGCGTGCGCTGGGCCATGATGCCGCCGCCCGCATCGCCGGCAGCGTGGACGATGCCGTGCAACGCGCCGAAGCGCGCGTTCGCGAGCGCGAGCGCGGCCTGCACCTGTGCCGGGTCGGACACGTCGGCCGACAGGGTCAGCACCTGCGCGCCCAGCGATTCGAGTTCGAGCAGCTGGCGCAGGCGCGTTCTCTGCGCCTCGTTCTGGTTTGCGTCGCCGGCCAGCTTGCTCCACGCCGCGCGTTCGGGCATGGCCGTGCGGCCGAGCAGCACCAGCCTGGCCTGCCAGTGCTGCGCCAGATGCTTCGCGATGGCGAGGCCGACGCCGCCCAGGCCGCCGGTGACGAGGTACACGCCCTCCCGGCGAAGGCGCGGCCGTGCGGCGGCCGGCAGCGGCGCGGGCTCGTAAGTCCTGGCCCAGCGATGCGCGCCGCGATACGCCAGCAGCGGCTCGCCGGCCTCGTCGCGCAACGCAGCAGCTTCGGCGGTGATCTGTTCGACGAGCAGGTTCTCGGCCTCGCTTTCGGGCGCGGGCAGCATCACGTCGATCACGCGGCAGCGGATGCGCGGGCATTCCTGGCCGATCACCTTGGCCATGGCCGGCAGCGTGGCCTTCTCGGGGCACAGCGCCTCCGCGCCGGTGATGTCCTCGATCTGGTTGGCGACGA
This sequence comes from Variovorax sp. V15, assembly GCF_041154425.1. Lineage (NCBI taxonomy): Bacteria > Pseudomonadati > Pseudomonadota > Betaproteobacteria > Burkholderiales > Comamonadaceae > Variovorax > Variovorax sp. V15. The sequence continues at coordinate 2,001,338 of NZ_AP028659.1, read as the reverse complement.
TGGCGATGGGCAGCAAGGCGGCGGTGGCCGCAGTGGTGCGCGCATCCAGCGCCTGCACCAGCGCCAGCAGGCTGAAGAAGCCGCGCTCCAGCAACTCGGCCTGAGGACCGGCGGCGGGTACCTCGTCGAGGCACCAGAGATGGTGGATGGCGGTGACGGCGCCGAAGTCGGCTTCGACCTCGCGCAGCAGCCGCGCGTGGTCGGCCTGCTCGCCGGGGCGCAGCGCCCATTCGTCGCGGCCGTTGCGCGCGAAGGATTCGCCGCGCTGCGCGATGGCCACGGGATGGCCCTGCGAGCGCAGGTGCCGCGCGAGATGGCCGGTGAAGCTGCGGCCGTCGCCGTACACCAGCACGCAGCCCGTGGCAGGTTCGCTCGCCGGTGCCGGCATCGGCGCCTCGATGCGCTTCCATGCAGGCACGTAGAACGCGTCCAGCGGCTTCCTGCCCGGCGATTTCGCCGATGCGCCATCGGGTGCGTCGACCCAGTAGCGGCGGCGCTGGAACGGGTAGGCCGGCAGCGGCACGCGGCGGCGCGCCTGGCCTGCGTGGCAGGCGGCCCAGTCGATGTCCACGCCCGCGAGCCAGAGGCCGGCCAGCGCCTGCGCGATCTGCTGTGCGTTGCGCGCCCGCTGCTGCGGATGCGCCTGGCTGGCAAGCACGGCGGCCGCCGACGCGACCTTAGGGTGCTGGCGCGCGAGGCCCGCGAGCGTTTCGCCGGGGCCCACTTCGAGCACCACGCGTCCGGGCACGTCGAGCAGCGTGCGCAGGCCATCCACGAACTGCACCGTGCCGCGCAGGTGCTGCGCCCAGTAGCCCGGGCTCATGGCCTGTTCGGCCGTGACGAGCTTGCCGGTGACGTTGGAGACGAAGGGAATCTTCGGCGCCTGCCGCGGCACCGAGGCGATGAGCCGCTCGAGTTCGCCGAGCAGCGGCTGCGTCATCGCCGAATGCGAGGCGATGGACACATGCAGGCGGCGCGGCAGGTGGCCCTGCGCGCGCAGCTTCTCCTCGGTCGCCTCGATGGCACCGATGGGGCCGGAGAGCACGCTCAGCTGCTCGCCGTTGGCGGCGGCGAGGTCGCAGCCGTCCTGCAGGAAAGGCGCGAGCTCGGCCTGCGAGAGCGGCACCGCCGTCATCGCGCCGGGCTGCATCGACTGCAGCAGCCGGCCGCGCAGGGCCGCCACGCGCAGCGCGTCTTCCAGCCTGAACACGCCCGCCAGGCAGGCGGCCACGTATTCGCCGAGGCTGTGGCCCATCATCACCGCGGGACGCACGCCACGGCGCATCCACCAATGCGCCATTGCATATTCGATGACGAACAAGGCGGGCTGCGCGAGGGCGATGCTGAAGAGGCGCGCATCGGCGTCGGCCTCCGCGCCCGGCGCGGGGAACAGCAGCTCGCGCAGGTCGAAGCCGAGCTCGGGGCGCAGCAGCTCGCAGCAGCGGTCGACGTCATCGCGGAAGGCGGTGTCGCCGCGGTACAGCTCCAGGCCCATGTTGGCGTGCTGGGTGCCGCCGCCGGGAAACAGGAACGCCACTTCGGGCGGCTCTTCGGGCGCCGGCGCCGAGGCGGTGACGACGCCCTCGCCCGAGGCCAGCATGCGCGCGGCCGCCGATGCATCGTCTGCCACCACGGCGCTGCGATGCGCGAAGGCGCGGCGGCCCGACTGCAGCGTGTGCGCGATGTCGGTCAGCGCGAGCTCCGGATGCGCCTCGATGTGCGCGCCCAGCCTTTGCGCGGCCTGCCGCGTGGCGGCAGCGCTCATGGCCGACAGCGGCAGCACCTGCCAGCCGCTCTCCTTGGCCTGCTCGGCGATGGCGGGAGCTTCTTCCAGCACCACATGCACGTTGGTGCCGCCGATGCCGAAGGAGCTGACGCCAGCCCGGCGCGGCGCATCGCCCTTCGGCCAGGGCCTGGCCTCGGTGTTCACGTAGAACGGGCTGTTCGCGAAATCGATCTGCGGGTTGGGCTGCTCGAAATGCAGGCTGGGCGGCAGCGTCCTGTGGCGCAGCGCCATCGCCGCCTTGATGAGGCCGGCCACGCCGGCCGCGGCGTCGAGGTGGCCGATGTTGGTCTTCACCGAGCCGATGGCGCAGCTGCCCTTTTCGGTTGCCCCGCCGCTGGCGAAGGCCTGCGTGAGCGCGGCCATCTCGATCGGATCGCCGAGCGTGGTGCCGGTGCCGTGCGCCTCGACGTAGCCGACGGTGGCGGGGGGAACGTCGGCCACCATCTGCGCCGCGCGGATCGCGCTGGCCTGCCCCTGAACGCTGGGCGCGGTGAAGCCGATCTTGTCGGAGCCGTCGTTGTTGGAGGCGCTGCCCTTGATGACCGCGTGAATGGTGTCGCCGTCGCGCAGCGCCTCGGCCAGCCGCTTGAGCACCACGATGCCCGCGCCGCTGCCGATGACGGTGCCCGCGGCCTTCGCGTCGAAGGCGCGGCAGTGCCCGTCGGGCGAGAGGATGGCGCCGCTCTGGTAGCGGTAGCCGCCTTCCTGCAGCAGGTTGAGCCACACGCCGCCGGCCAGCGCCATGTCGCAGTCGTGGCTCAGCAGCGCCTGGCAGGCCATGTGCACCGCCACCAGCGAGGTGGAGCATTCGGTCTGCACGCTGACGGCCGGGCCGCGCAGGTCGAGCTTGTAGGCCACGCGCGTGCACAGCGAGCCGGCGGAGTTGCCGCTCATCAGGCCCAGCATGTCGGCGATGCCGGTGCCGGCGTCCACGCCGAAGGCGGGCAGCAGGTGCCGCATGAGGTAGAGGTTGGGGCCGTCGCCCGCGTAGACGCCGACCGAGGCGCCGCCCTTGCCCGCCCCCGCCTGCCAGCCGGCGCTTTCCAGCGCCTCCCAGGCGCATTCGAGGAAGATGCGCTGCTGCGGATCGAGGTGCTCGGCCTCGCGCGGCGAATAGCCGAAGAAGCCCGCGTCGAACTGGTCGAAGCCCTCGAACAGCACGCCGGCCTTCACGTAGTCGGGGTCGGCCAGAGTGCGCTCGGGCACGCCGCGCGCGCGCAGCTGCTCGTCGCTGAAGACGGTGACCGACTCCACGCCGTCGCGGATGTTGCGCCAGAAGGCGTCGACGTCCGGCGCGCCCGGGAAGCGGCCGGCCATGCCGACGATGGCGATCTCGATGCCCGTGTATTCGGGCGCAGGTGTCTGGTCTTGCATCAGAGGCTTCTTTCGGTGGGACGGCGGCGCTGCAGCAGGGCCGCGCGCTGGCGCTGGGCACGCGCCTGCTCGTCGTCGGCAAGCTCGTCGTCGGCAAGCTCGCCGCCGGAAGCGGCAGGCGCGGCGCCGCGCTGTCCCTGTTCGATGCGCCGCGCGAGCGCGCCGACGGTCGGGTACTTGAAGAGATCGACCACGGTGAGGCCCGGCTTGAGCCTGTCTTCCATCAGCCGGTGCATGCGGATCACGAGCAGCGAGTTGCCGCCGAGGTCGAAGAAGTTGTCGTTCATGCCGACCTTCGCGACCTTGAGCAGCTCGGCCCAGATCGCAGCCAGCGTCTCTGCCACGTCGCCCTGCGGCGCCTCGTAGGCATGGCCGCCCTGCCCCCCGGCGGCGACGGGCGCGGGCAGCGCGCGGCGGTCGATCTTGCCGCCCGCGGTGAGCGGAAAGCTCTCGAGCACCACGATGGCCGCGGGCACCATGTAGTCGGGCAACGCGCGGGCCAGTTGCTCCCTGAGCGCGGCGGTGTCGATCTGCGCGGCGGGCGCGGGCGAGACATAGGCGGCGAGCGAAGGGTCGGCCGCGGCCTCGTGCACGAGCACCAGCGCCTCGCGCACCGCCGGGTGCTCGCGCAGACGGGCCTCGATCTCGCCGAGCTCGATGCGGAAGCCGCGGATCTTCACCTGGTGGTCGAGCCGGCCGAGGTATTCGAGCTGGCCGTCGTCGCGCCAGCGCACGAGATCGCCGGTGCGATAGAGCCTGCCGCCTGCGTCGCCGAGCGGGTCGGCGACGAAGCGCTCGGCCGTGAGCGCCGCGCGGCCGAGATAGCCGCGCGCCAGCCCCTCGCCGCCGAGGTACAGCTCGCCAGCGACGCCCTGCGGCACCGGCTGCATGTCGGCGTCGAGCACATGGGCCGTGCGGTTGCCCACCGGTCGGCCGATGGGCGCGTAGCCCTGCACGTCGTCGTGCGCCGAGCCGTTCCAGGCGGTGGGCGTGATGACGGCCTCCGTCGGGCCGTAGGCGTTGACGATCCGTTCGGGCCGCAGCACGCGGCGGATCAGCGCCAGGTCTTCGCCGGTCCAGGCCTCGCCGCCGAAGAGCGCGAGGCGCACCGCATGCGCGAACGGCGGCTGGCCCTGCATCAGCTGGCGGGCATAGGCCGGCGGCAGGTCGACCACGCTCACTCGGTGGCGCTGCAGCAGCGCGTCGAGTTCGCCCGCGAGCGAGCACCACTGCGACTGCACCACGAGGGCCGCGCCCGTCGCGAGCGGCAGCAGGCACTGCTCGACGGCCGCATCGACGTGCGGCAGCGCGAACAGCAGCGAGCGGTCTTCGACACGCATGCCGCAGGTGCGTGCCATCGCCTGGATGTGCATGGCCAGCGCACCATGCGGCACGGCCACGCCCTTGGGCCGGCCGGTGGTGCCGGAGGTGTAGATGAGGTAGGCGAGCTGGCCGTCGTGCAGGTCGACTTCCGGGTCGGCGGAGGCTTCGCCGCGCAGTTGCTCTTCGTCGAACAGCACGGTGGCGATGCCTCGCTGCACTTCCGCATCCGCAGTGCTGGCCAGCAGCAGCCCGGCGCCGCTGTCTTCCAGCAACTGCGCAATGCGCTGCGTGGGATGCGTGGGGTCCAGCGGCAGGTAGGTGGCGCCGGCCTTGAGTACGCCAAGCAGGCCCACGACGCGATCTGCGGCCGATTCGATGGCCACCGCGACGACAGTGCCGGGAACTGCGCCCTGGCGGATCAGCCGGTGGGCGACGCGGTTGGCGCGTTCGTTCAGGGCCGCGTAGCTCCACTGGGCATCGCCGTCGATCAGCGCGACGGCGGCAGGGGTCGCGCGTGCATGCACTTCGAACAGGCGGTGCACGGGCTGCGGCTGCGGCGATTGCCACTCGCCCGTCGACCAGTCGCGCAGCTGGCGCTGCTGTGCCTCGTCGAACCATTGCACGTCGCCAAGGGCCTGGGCGGAATCCGACGCCAGCGCCTCCAGCAGCGCGCGGTAGTGCGCAGCGATGCGCTCGATCGTGGCGGGCTCGAACAGCTCGGCCGCGTAGGTGAACACGGCCCCGGCGCTTCCGTCGGCACGCTCGCGGATGTCGAGCACGAGTTCGAACTGCGCGGCGCCCTCCTCCATGCGGCGCTCGCGGGCTTCCAGCCCGGGCAGCGCGCGCAGCGTGTCCGCGTCCTCGCGCAGGTGGTTGAGCATCACCTGGAACAGCGGGCTGTGGCTCAGGCTGCGCTGCGGCTGCAGGGCCTCGACCAGCTGCTCGAAAGGCAGGTCCTGGTGGGCCTGCGCGCCGAGCGCGGCTTCTCGGACCTGCGCCAGCAGCTGCGCGAGACTCATGCGGCCGCTCACCGAGGCGCGCAGCACCTGGGTGTTGACGAAGAAGCCGATCAGCCCCGCTGTCTCGCTGCGGTGGCGGTTGGCCACCGGTACGCCGACGCGCACCTCCTGCTGGCCGGTGTAGCGGTGCAGCAGCGCCTGGAAGCCGGCCAGCAGCGCCATGAAGAGCGTGGCGCCCTGCGCCTGCGCCGCGGCGCGCAGCCGCTCGACGATGGTGGCGTCGAATTCGAAGGCATGGCTGGCGGCGCGGTAGCTCGCAACCGCCTGGCGCGGATGGTCGGTGGGCAGGGCCAGCACGGGATGCTCGTCGCCGAGCTGGGCACGCCAGTAGGCAAGCTGGCGTGCGGCCTCGCCTGCGGCGAGCCAGTCGCGCTGCCAGAGGGCGTAGTCGGCGTACTGGATCGGCAGCGGCTCGAACCGAGGGGCCTCGCCCTTCGCGCGGGCCGCATAGCCTGCGCCGAGTTCGCCGACCAGCACCTGCATGGATGCGCCGTCGGACACGATGTGGTGCGCCACGACCACGAGCAGGTGACGGGCGTCGTCGATGCGGATCAGCGCCGCGCGCAGCAGCGGGCCTTCGCCGAGGTCGAAGGGCTCGGCGTGGACGCGGCTCGCATGCTCGATCGCCGCAGCTTCGCGCTCGTGTGCCGGCAGATCGCGCAGGTCGACGTGCCGCAGCGAGAACTGCGACACAGGCTGAAGCCACTGGCTCACGCTTGCGTCCGCCGCCGCGCGGAACACGGTGCGCAGGCTCTCGTGGCGGGCCACGATGTCGACGAACGCAGCACCGAGCGCTTCGGCGTGCAGCGGTCCCGACAGATCGAGAGCCACGCCGACGTGGTACGCGGTGCTCTTCGGATCGAGCTGCCACAGGAACCACTGGCGCTCCTGCGCGTGCGAGAGCGCGAGCGGGCCGGCGCGGCGCTCCGCCGGCAGCACGGGGATCGCGCTGCGCGGGCTGCGCCGGCCGCTCGCGAGCACCCGGCGCACTTCGGCCGAGAGGTCACCCAGCCGGGGCTGTTCGAAAAGCATGCGTGCGGGGAAGTCGATTTCCCAGCGGTCGGCGATGCGGGCCGCGACCTGCGTGGCGGCGAGCGAATTGCCGCCACGGATGAAGAAGTGATCGCCGCGCGCGAGCGCGGGCTGCTGCGCGTTGCGGCGCAGCACTTCGTTCCAGATGGAGGCGACGGCCTGCTCCAGTTCGTCGAGCGCCGGCTGCGCCACAGGCGCATTCGCCGTCGCCGCCGGGCCACCGAGCACGAATTCGCCATGCGCGTACATCGCGTAGGCGTCGGCCGTGCGGTCGATCCAGCCTTGCCGGCAGGCGCCGCGCTGCAGCTTGCCGCTGGTGGTCTTGGGCATGCCGCCGGGGTTGAGCAACATCACCACGGACAGCGGCTCGCCGAACTGCTCGCTCACGGCCGCGCTCAGCGTTTCGACCAGCGCCTCGGGTCTGACCAGCTTCTGCGTGCTGCGCGAGACCTCGGCCGCGAGGCCGATGCCCTCGCCGTTCGGCCCATCGACTGCGAAGGCGGCCACGCGGCCCTTGCGCACGATGTCGACCTCGGATTCGATCATCCGCTCGATGTCCTGCGGGTACAGGTTGTGGCCGCGCACGATGATCATGTCCTTGATGCGCCCGGCCACGTAGAGCTCGCCCTCGTGCACGAAGCCGAGGTCGCCGGTGCGCAGCCAGGTGGCGCCGTCGTGCTCGACGAAGGTGTTGCGCGACACATCCGGCTTGTTCCAGTAGCCGCTGCCGATGCTGGGCCCCGTGGCCCAGATCTCGCCGATGCCACTCGCGTCGCGCACGGCCAGCGAAACCGGGTCGACGATGCGCACGGCATGGCCGGAGACGGTCCTGCCGCAGCCGACGAGCGTGGTGCTTTCTTCGGATTCGGCTTGGCTTTCGACAACGCCGCGCGCGAGGCTGCGGCTCGAGAAGCCCTGGGCGACCATGCCCGCGCCGCGCCGGCCCCCGGCAACGAAGAGAGTCGATTCGGCGAGACCGTAGCACGGATACACCGCCCCGGCGGCGAAGCCCGCTGGCGCGAACTGCGTCCTGAATTGGCGCAGCGTGTCTGCGCGCACCGGCTCGGCGCCGGAGAAGGCAAGAGTCCAGCTCGACAGGTCGAGCTTGCACAGTTGCGCTTCCGAAACTCTTTCGAGGCACAGGCGGTAGGCGAAGTCGGGCCCGCCGCTGATGGTCGCGCGGTGGCGCGAGATGGCTTCGAGCCAGCGCACGGGCCGCTCGAGGAAATAGCGCGGCGACATCAGCACGACGGGAATGCCGCGATGCAGCGGCTGCAGCAGGCCGCCGATCAGGCCCATGTCGTGGTTCAGCGGCAGCCAGCTTGCGAAGGTGTCGTCCTGTCCGACGGAAAGGCCCTCCTCGATCGCGCGCATGTTCGCCATGAGGTTGGCGTGCGTGACCATCACGCCCTTGGGCGCGGAGGTCGAGCCGGAGGTGTATTGCAGGAAGGCAATGTCGGAAGCGGCCGGCGTATGCGGCGCCCAGCGGTCGGCATCCTCGGTGCCGATCTCGTCGACGGCGATCAGCGGCACATCGGCAAAGGCTTCGGCCACGCTGGCGATGGACGCCTTGATGGCCGCATGCGTCAGCACACAGCAGGCGCCGGCATCGGCCGCGATGCCCTCCAGCTTGCCGAGATGCCGCTTGCGCGTCGATTCGGGCGGGAACACGGGCACGGCGATGAGGCCGGCGTAGAGGCAGGCGAAGAAGCTGACGACGTAGTCGTCGCTGTTGTCGAGCATGATCAGCGCGCGCTCGCCACGGCCATGGAACTGCTGCAGCCGCGCCGCGAGGCCGCGCACGCGCTCGTCGAGCCGGCTGTAGCTGATGGGGGTGTCGAGGGGGGCGCCGTCGCGGTCGGTGACGGCGATCAGCGCGGTGTCGCCGGGCCGCCGCGCAGCCAGATCGCGCAGGTGGCTCACGAAGTCCACGGGATGCATCGGGTTCACATCGATTCCTTGAGTTGCCGGGCCCGCGCGGCGGCGCAGCCCGGCGGCAGCAGGTCAGGCAAGGGCACGGGCACGAGGCGCATGGAATTCCGCTCCCGCCGCCAGCCCGGCCAGGCGCCGCACCAGCGCGTCGAGCACCTGGGCCTCCTGCTGCCGGATGAAGAAATGGCCGCCGTCGAACCAGTCGAGCGTGAAACCGGCGCGGGAGGTCTCGGCGGACCAGGCCTCCATGCGCCAGGGCTCGATGTCGTCCTGCCGGCCGGAGAAGGCGTGCAGGGGAAGAGGCAGCGGCGCATTGCCAGCATGCGCGAAGCTCTCGCACACGCGGTAGTCGGCGGCCAGGGTGTCGAGCGTCATGCGCAGCAGCTCGGGGCTGTCGAAGAGCTCCTCGGGTGTGCCGCCCTGCCTGCGCAGGTCGCCGACGAGGGCCGCGTCGTCATTCATGTCGACGAAGCGGTCGGGGTCGCGCTGCGAAGGCGCGGCGCTGCCGGACACGAGCAGCGCGCGCGGCAAGGGCCGGCCATCGGCACGAAGGCGCTGCGCGACGCCCCACGCCAGCAGGGCGCCCATGCTGTGGCCGAAGAGCGCGAAGTTGCCGCGCAGCGCTGCATCGTGCTCGGCGCACAGGAGCGAGACCAGCGATTCGAAGTCTTCAACGAAGTCCTCGCCCAGGCGGCTGCCGCGGCCGGGCAGCTCCATCGGCACGACTTCGATCCAGTGCGGCAGCAGCCGCCGCCAGCGCAGGTACATGGTGGCGCTGGCGCCTGCGCATGGCAGGCACAACAGGGCAAGGGGCGCCTGCATTCGCTCTTCTTCGGATGGCTTCAGGCTGCGGCAGGAGCGCTCTTGCTGTCTTCCTGCTGCGCCATCCAGTCGCGCAGCGACCTGGGGCGCATGTCGGTCCAGGTTTTCTCTACGTACTCGAGCACGGTCTTCTTGTCGCCCTGGACGCCTTCGACGGCCTTCCAGCCGCCGGGCACGGCCTTCCATTGCGGCCAGATCGAGTATTGCTCTTCGTGGTTGACGAGAACGATGAAGGTCTCGTCCTCACGGTCGAAGCAGCTGGTAGACATGTGCGGTCCTCTTGGGGTAGTTGAGATCGGCAGCGAGGCGAAGGCGCCTGCCCTTGCGATACATGACGGGGACGGAGGCCGCGTGTTTAGGGTCGGGAGACACTCGTTGCGCAGGCGCGCGCGGCCGCGGCCGCGAGGGCTCGCGGCGCGGAAAGGGAAGGAAGAAGGAGGAAGGAAAGAAGGCCGCGGCTAGCGCGCGGCGGAGTCGCCCGGGCCGTCGTCGGGCGGGGGAACGTCGTTGGCGGGCGGAACGAGGCCCACGAGCAGCCAGAGGCGGGCCGCCTCGTCGTATGTCTTGCGGTGAAGAGGATCGGCGGCGAGCCATTGCGCGAGCTCCCTGCCCGCCGCCTCGCCGAGGCCGCCGCGCTCATGCTGGCGGCGCACCCAGGTCCATGCGATCTGCCAGACCGGGTCGTGGTCCTTGTCCTGCTTTGTCATCGGCGACATCGTATCGCCGACGGGGAGGCGGAAAAATCAGCCGCCCTGGACGAGGTAGCGGCAGCTTTCGAGGGCGGCGTCGGCGTCCTTGATCATGAAGTTCACCAGCGTGGCGGAGCAGCCGAGACGCACGCCGATCTCCCGTTGCGTCATGCCGCTGAGGCGGTTGAGCTCGAAGGCCAGGCGGGTGCGCGCGGGCAGCGCCTCTAGCACGCGGTCGATCGCGGCCAGCGCCTGGCGGCCGTCGAGTACGCGGTCGGGCGCGTCGTTGCTGGGCGGGCTGACCAGTTCGACGTCTTCGCAGTAGGTGCGATAGGTGGCCTCGACGGAGTTGTGGCGGTGGTAGTCGAAAGCCACGTTGCGCACCACCTGGCAGCAGTAGCCGAGGGGCTTGCGCACGTCGCGCACGCAGGCGCCGTCGGCGAGCTTGAGGTAGGCGTCCTGCAGCACTTCGTCGGCGAGATCCGCGGTACGGACGATTTTTTGCGCAACGCGCTGGAGCTGGGCACGGTTTGCGATGAAGACCTCTCCCAGCGTGGGCTCGGCTGGCTGAAGCGACATGTCCATGGGTACTCCTGAAGTATTCAATTCGAGATAATGCAAATAAGAACTATTACTATCTTTAGACAAGAAAAGGCCCGCTTTCGCAGTTGCTCCTCCCTTTATCTCTTACCCATTAAGACGTTTGAACGGCCGAAACCGAGACAGCCTTCAACGCTCGCCGGAGGGCCCGGCGGGGCCACCTAAAATGCCGCCCCTAGCCCGATTCCGCACCCATGAACATCGTCGTCAACGAAGAACTCAAAGCCTATATCGATCCCATGACGCCGGAGGAACACGAGGCGCTGGAGCGGAGCATCCTGGCCGAGGGCTGCCGCGACGCATTGGTGCTGTGGGGCGATGTGCTGGTGGACGGCCACAACCGCTACGGCATCTGCCAGAAGCACGGCCTGCCCTTCAAGACGGTGCAGAACCCGCGCTTCAAGACCATCGAGGACGTGCACCTCTGGATGATCGACCAGCACCTGGGCCGGCGCAGCATCTCCGACTACCTGCGCGGCGTGCTCGCGCTGAGAAAGAAGGACATCGTCGACCAGCAGCGCAGCCGCCTGGCCACGGCGACCGAGCCGGCCTCCTCCGCCCTTGCCCCTGCCTCTTCCTCGGACGATCCCCCGTTCGATGCCGATCCGCCCGCCGATGCTACGGGTGAAGAAGCCGCCGCGGCAGTTCCTCTCCCCCCGCCCGCTCCGCTCAACAGCCGCGAAGCCATCGCCAGAGCCGCCCGCCTGAGCAGCAGCCAGGTCGGCATGATCGAGAAGATCCAGAAGCAGGCCGCGCCGGAACTGGTGGCCGCTGTCAAGTCGGGCGTGATCTCGATCAACACCGCGGCGGCCGTGGCCACGCTGCCGGCCGAAGAACAGGTCTCGGCCGCGAACGCGGGCAAGGATGAACTCAAGCAGGCTGCAAAACGCGTGCGCGAGTCGAAGAAGAAGCCGCGTGCGGAAACGGCCGAGCAATCTTCGGACGACGACGCGAGCCCGGATACGGTGCAGGCGCTGCAGCAGCGCGTGGCCGAACTCACGGCCGAGAACGAATCACTGCGCAGGCAGGTTGCCGAGCTGCAGGCCCAGCTGGATCACTGAGAGCCTGCAGCCGGCTGGATGAGGAAGGCAGTTCCTACGGCTGGATCTCGCTGATCTTCGCGCCCGACAGCGAAACGCCCGCTTCCAGCCCCACGTTGGTCATCACGAAACCCACCACGGGCTGGCGCAGCGTGTTGGTGTCGATGCTGCCGTTGGCGCCGATGGTCGCGAGCGCCACCGTGGCGTCGGCGCCGGCCGTCCAACCCTTGCTGCTGCGGAACTTGTCGAGCGCGGCCTGGGTGTTGAACAGGTAGATCACTGCCTTCGACTGCGCGCCGGCCTGGAAGCCCACCGACCCGGCGGTGGTGCTGTAGTAGGACTGCGTGCGCCCGTTCACGCGCAGGGCGCCCCGGCCGTACTCGGCGCCCACGCCCATGCTGGCGCCCACCACGGCGGGAAACACCAGCACGCCGCTGGACTTGGCGACCAGATCGCGCGAGCCCTTCACCGAATCGTAGAGCTTGGACAGCGAAGCATCGACCTGCGCATCGATGGAGGCGCGCGAAGACGCGCTGCTGGCCTGGTCCTGCGGCCGCGTGGTCGTGCACCCGACGAAGGCCAGGCTGCACGCCGCCACGAGGGACGAAAGCGCCAGCGTCCGGAAGTTCATGGCTTTTTTCATGACGGAATCCTTCCTTTGAAAAGAACATGGATCGGCAATGAGATCTCTGCCCGTGGGCAGATTCGCCCATGCTAAGACCGTCAAAACCGGGCAAATCGAGTTGAAGGCATCGGCCTACGCGAGGTCACGGCATCGATGAACCTTCGCGGCGCACCCGCGGCCGGCGCGCAATGTTCGTGCAATGGTGATTCGTAGCATCGCGGCTGTGGTGCGGATGGCTGCGCACGGCCCTCCGCGATCTGGCATCCGAACCGACATCGCGCCCCATGACATTCGACCTCGCAGCAAGAATGCTGCCGCGCCAACCGCGCGCCGGCAGCGTCCGCCGACCTGAACTGCCGGACGCACTGCGCGGCTTCGTGCTGTTCCTCATGCCGATGCTCGGCCTGCTCGGCGCGTCGGCACTCGAATTCGCCGTGTCGTCGGCTGCGCTGCTTTCGCTGCTCTTCGGCATGAGCTTCGCGATGCGGGCGGATCGGCCTGGCAAGAAGCCGGCCGCCTGGCGCGTGCTCGCGCGGCGCATGCTGCTGGAGTCCGTCGCCTATCGACGGCTGTGGGTTCGGCTGCTGAAGACGGCCGCGGTCACCGGCATCATCGCGGCCCTGCTGCTGCAGCGACTCGCACCGCTGGCAGCAGCCCTCTTCATCTGCTGCATGGCGGCCTTCGTTCTGCTGTTCCAGCAGGCGCGCTGGCGGCAATGGCTGCGCAAGCTCGCGCCCATGGGCTGCATCGCACTGACGAACTGGCTGCTGCAAGTGCTGGCCGCAACGGTGCTGTTCCATGCGCTGGAGCCGCGTTTCGGGCTCCTGCTGGGGGTTGCCGTGCCCTTCGCCGCACTGCCGGCGCTGCAGGCGGTGCTCAGCTGCCGATGGCTGGCCCGCACTCGCAGAGTTCCGGTCGCGCCGGTTTGGCACGGCCTGGTATCTGAAGGACAGGCCGGCTGAGCGCGGCCTGTCCTCGCATTCACCACCCGCCTGTCAAGGCACGACCGTGATGCGGTCGGTCGCCGGCGGCGTCAGCGGACTGTTGGCCTTGATGTAGGCCTCCAGGGCATCCACGTCCTGGTCGCCGCCCAGCGTGTCCGTCCCCTGGTTGAAGGCGGTGAAGTTGTCGCCGCCGGTGGCCAGGAAGCTGTTCATGGTCACGCGGTAGCTGGTGCCATCGGTCATCGCGGTGCCGTTGAGCGACATGTTGCTGATGCGCGATCCGGCAGGCTGCGACAGGTTGTAGGTGTAGCTGAAGCCGTTGGAGGGCAGCAGCACCTTGGGCGCGCTCGTGGTGTTGGAACCGCTGTTGAACTGCTGTTCGAGCACCGCCTTGATCTGCGCGCCGGTCATGGTCTTCACCACCAGGCTGTTGCCGAAGGGCTGCACGGCGAAGATCTGGCCGTAGGTCACGCTGCCGTCGCCGGCGGGCGCGAGGTCGGCACGCACGCCGCCCGGGTTCATGAAGGCGATCTGCGCGGCGCCCTTGCCGGCGGGGGTGGTCGCGGCGAGTTGCGCATCGGCGATCAGGTTGCCCAGCACGCTTTCCTTCGACGCGGTCTGCGTGCGCGTGGCAGTGGCGGTCAGCGAGCCCACCACGCGCTGCACCAGCGGCCCGGCGATCGCGAGGTACTGGCTGATGAGTGCAGCCACTTCCTGGTTCTTGCCGAAGACGGGGTACTGGTCGGTCAGCGCGACAGTGGTCGAGCCGCTGGTGTAGGCCTCGCCCTGCACGATCACGTTGTCGGCGCTCTTTGCCGTCACCTTGCGGGTCTTGGTGTCGATGGTGAGGTTGATGTCGGTCAGCAGCGTGCCGTACTGGCCGGCGCTGGTCAGCAGGAAGGGCTTGGCGGGGTTGGTCTTGGCGTAGTCGCAAATGTAGGAGCGGTGCGTATGTCCCGAGATCACCACGTCGACCGACGCGTCCAGCTTGTTGAGGATCGGCAGGATGTCGCCGCTCAGGCCGGCGCAGCTCTTGTCGTTGTAGCCCACGGTGGTGGTGCCGCCTTCGTGGATGACGACGACGATGGCGTCGGCGCCCTGCGACTTCAGCTGGGGAATCAGCGCGTTGGCCGTATCGGCTTCGTCCTTGAAGCTCAGTCCGGCAACACCGGCGGGCGTCACGATGTTCGGCGTGCCCTTCAGCGTCATGCCGATGAAGGCCACCTTCACCGTGGCGCCGTCCCTCGTGAAGCTCTTCATGCCGGTGGCGGGAAACAGCGTGTTGCCGTCGGTCTTCACCGTGTTGGCCGCGAGAAAGCCGAAGTTGGCGCCCGGGAAGCTCTTGTTCACGCGGCAGGGCTCGAGCGCGGTGTTCTTCGCGCAGCCGCCGTTCTTCATGCGCAGCAGCTCGGTCTGGCCCTTGTCGAACTCGTGGTTGCCGACCGCGTTGAAGTCGATCTTCATCGCGTTGACGGCTTCGATGGTCGATTCGTCGAGGAAGAGTGCCGAGACCAGCGGCGACGCGCCGATCATGTCGCCGGCCGACACCACGGCGTTGTTCGGATTCTTCGCCTTCAGCGAGGCGATGGCGGAAGCCATGTAGGCCGCGCCGCCGGCGGGCACCGCCACCGTGCCGCCCGCCTTCGCCGGCGCGTTGATCGACAGCTTCGGCGGCTCGAGGTTGCCGTGCAGGTCGTTGAAGGCGATGAGCTTGACGTCGATGGTGCCCGGCGCAGCGGGCGCCGGAGCCGGTGCAGGCGGATTGCTCGCCGTGGGAGGCGGCACGAAGGGAATGAAATTGTTCGAGTTGCCGCTGCCGCCGCAGGCGGTCAGGGTGGCCACCACCACGCCGGCAAGGGCGAAGTGCTTCAACGATGCATGCATGGGAAACCTCTCTCCTTGTTTGGTAACGCAGCGGATGCTGGCCACCGCGCATGACGAGGCCGTGAAGGCCCTGCCGTGGCGTCAGGAGATCGGCAGCCGTTTCAGGGCAACTGGACGATGCGGATCGCAACGCCGGGGCCGAAGGCGGCCTGCAGGAGCGCCTTCGCCTCCATGCTGCGCTGGTCGGTCGGCGACTGCACGGCGAGCCAGCCTTCGGTGGGGCGCCGCCGCAGGTGCCAGCCTTCCTGTCCGAGCTGGATGAGCCGGGCCAGCGCCGCAGCGTCCGCCACCGGCGGCGCGGCGGGCGTGATGTCGAGCCAGTCGGTGACCTGGTCGCTCTCGCCGCCCAGGCGGGCTGCGGCGCCTTGCGCAAGCACTTGCTGCGTAGCTGCGTCTTGCACCGTGCCCTGAAGCACGATGCCGCCGCCGTGCCAGCGGATCTCGAGCGACGAAGCCGACTCGGCCGCACTGGCTTGCGGTTCACCGGCGGCCCCAACGCGCCAAGCGATACCCATTGCCAGGATGGCAAGGCCGGCGATCGCTGCAAGAAGAATGCTGATGCGCTTCGTCATTCGAGGCGCGAGGGTGCCACGCTGCGCATGACGCAGGTGTGACGATCGGCTGCAGTCGACGGACAGCCATTCGGCCTACACGGATAAGCGCATGCCGGCGCATCCGCGGATCACCGGATTCCTATACGCTTGAGTTCCGTCCCCCGCATTCCCCAACACCCCGAGGAACGAACATGGCAGCCAATGCGAAAGTCACAGGAAATGTCGAATACCGGGCCGGCGATGGCCCCCTGATCCTCATTCCCCAAGGCCCCATCGAAATCCAGTTGGCGCCCGACAGCGCCGTGCTGAGCTGGGGCGATGCCGGCAGCATGCAGACGACGGCGATACCGATCGCCGAGTACCAGCGCTACCTGAACGAGGGCGTGATCCAGCCCGACTGAAATGTGCCGGCGGCAGCCAAGCCGACCGACCAATAAAAAACGGCCCCGAGGGGCCGTTTCTTATGGAGCATCCTCGACGCACGGCCGGGATGCCTGCGTCACCGCTTCTTTCTTACTTCTTCTTGGCAGCCACGGCCTTCTTGGCGGGAGCGGCGGCCTTCTTCGCTGCGGGCTTGGCAGCCACAGCCTTGCTGTCGGCCTTGCGCTTTGCAGCCTTGGGGTCCACGGCGGCCTTGAAGGCCGCGCCCGGCACGAACTTCGGCACCTTCTGTGCAGCGATCTTGATCTTGGTGCCGGCGCTGGGGTTGAAGCCCGAGCGTGCGGCGCGCGCCACTTGCTTGAAAGTACCGAAGCCGACGATCTGGACGGGGTCGTCCTTCTTCACGGCGGCGACGATCGAGCTGGTGATGGTCTCGAGGACGCGCGCGGCTTCTGCCTTGCTGAGGTTATGGGCGGCGGCGATTTTTTCGACGAGTTCGATGCGGTTCAACTGAGTTCCTAATAAGTTTGATTTCGCCATGTTGCCTATGGCGGCGCAGCACGAATCACGCTGCAAGCGGGCGGGAGTTTATTCGACTGCGAGAGCCCGGATGTAACGCGGTCGCTTCGAGTTGTCGTTGATTTGCCTCATTCGGTCTTCGAGGAGGTCTTGTGCCTGCATGTCGGCGAGGGATCCATGTCGCGAATGACCATAGATCAGCGAGAAAAATCGCGCCCCGCGCGATGACCAGTACGCCGGGCCGCAACGAAGTTCTCCGAGGAGATTTGATGGCACTGCACTCGTGAAGGCTGCCGCGGCTCTCCGATGCCGCTGTCATGGTGAAGCTACCGCAGCGATGAAGCTACGTATCGAGCGCGTGTCCGCTACGTTGCTCTCCAACAGCATCAGTGGACCAAGCATCGAGCATCTCTACCGATGCTCTCCCTGAGCAGGCGCATCCTGAACTCGCACCCGAACCTGATCGTGGATGCATTCGACACGCCGCACGTCCCATGCGACAAACGCACGGCGCCTCGTAGCCATGAGGCAACAGACATGCGCAGATCAGCGGACGAATGGGGGGAAGAATGGGGAAGCAAAGAAACAGGTAGAAGCCAGAAAGTGAAAAGCCCCTGCAGCTTTTGGCTGCAGGGGCTTCTGACTGGCGGAGTGGACGGGACTCGAACCCGCGACCCCCGGCGTGACAGGCCGGTATTCTAACCAACTGAACTACCACTCCTGGTAGACAACGTTCGCTCCTCGCGGAACCGAGTGTTGACGACTCGTGCCTGCTTCACTGAAGTGAAACTGGCGACCCTACGGGGATTCGAACCCCGGTAGCCACCGTGAAAGGGTGGTGTCCTAGGCCTCTAGACGATAGGGTCAAAACCTTGGACGTGCTGCGATCAGCATCTCATACCTTCTCGACACTCTGGTGGAGGTAAGCGGGATCGAACCGCTGACCTCTTGCATGCCATGCAAGCGCTCTCCCAGCTGAGCTATACCCCCGTGTGGGTGTCGAGCCTCAGATTATAGCCCGAATTTCAGGCCTTTCTCAATCGTTCGATAACTTTTTCGCGGGAAAAAATTTCGAGGACTGAATCCAAGGACGGTGTTTGCGGTGTTCCCATCACAAGCACTCGTACTGGCATCGCTAACACCGGCATCTTCAATGCGTGTGTCGCGAGGACTTCCTTGATCATAACTGCGATCGAGGCCTTATCCCACGCGACCGTCATCATTTTTTCTGCAAGCGTTGCGATTGCGGGCTTCACTGCATCGGTGATGTGCTGTGCGCGATCGGCTTCGGTCACGGTGATGTCCGCATAGAACGCAGCAGCCCAGTCGGCCAGCGCCACCATCGTGTCGCAGCGATCCTTGAAGAGCGCGCAGATCGCGGGCAGGCGCTCGTCCGCAACGATGCCGCGCTTGTGCAGCTGCGCTGCAACGAGCGGTGCGAGTTCATCGCCGCTCTTCGCCTTGATGTACTGCGCGTTGACCCACGCGAGCTTCGCCGCATCCCACTGCGCGGGACTCTTCGACAGGTGCGAACCGTCGAACCAGCTCACCATCTGCTCGCGCGTGAAGAGCTCGTTGTCGCCGTGGCTCCAGCCCAGGCGCGCGAGATAGTTGAGCATCGCTTCCGGCAGGTAGCCGTTGTCTTCATAGGCCGTGACGCTCACTGCGCCGCGGCGCTTCGAGAGCTTCTGTCCGTCGTCGCCAAGAATCACCGGCACGTGGCCGAATTCGGGCAGCTGCGCCCCCAGCGCGCGGAAGATGTTGATCTGCCACGGCGTGTTGTTGATGTGCTCGTCGCCGCGGAACACGTGCGTGATGTTCATGTCCCAGTCGTCGACCACCACCGCGAAGTTGTAGGTCGGCACACCGTCGGGCCGCAGGATGATGAGGTCGTCGATCTCGCGGTTGTTGATGGTGATCTCGCCCTTCACGAGGTCGTTCCACGTCACGTCGCCCTCGGGCGGATTGCAGAAGCGCACCACCGGCGGCACGCCTTCGGGCACGGGCGGCAGCACCTTGCCCGGTTCGGGGCGCCAGCGGCGGTCGTATAGCGTCTTCTCGCCGCGTGCACGTTGCGCCTCGCGCATCTCCTCGAGTTCCGCAGGCGTGCAATAGCAGTAGTAGGCGGTGCCCGCCGCGAGCATCTGCGCGATCACTTCGCGGTAGCGCTCCAGGCGCTGCATCTGGTAGATCGGGCCTTCGTCGTATTCGAGGCCGAGCCAGTGCATCGACGCGAGGATCTGGTCGGTCGAGTCCTGCGTGGAGCGGGCCACGTCGGTGTCCTCGATGCGCAGCACGAACTCGCCGCCGTAGTGGCGCGCATAGGCCCACGAGTAGAGGGCCGTGCGAGCCGTGCCCAGGTGAAGAAAGCCCGTGGGGGATGGTGCGATGCGGGTGCGTACTTTGCCGGTCATTTCGTTATCGTGGATTCAGGGTGCTCAGGCCGCGCGCGATGTCGGCCTTGATGTCTTCGACATGCTCGAGGCCGACCGCGAGGCGGATCAGCCCCTGGCCGATGCCCGCGGCCTGGCGCTGCGCCTCTGTCAGGCGGCCATGCGAGGTGGTGCCGGGGTGCGTGATGATGGTCTTCACGTCGCCCAGGTTGGTGGCGCGGCTCACGACGCGCGTGCTGTTCATGACGTGGAAGGCATTGACACGTGCCGTCTCGGGCGAGTCGCCGACCACGTCGAAGGACACCACCGCCCCGCCCTGCCCCGACTGTTGCCGCATGGCCAGCTCGTGCTGCGCATGCGAAGCCAGCCCCGGGTAGTACACGCGCGAGATGCCCGGCTGCTTCTCGAGCCACTGCGCGATCTCCATCGCGTTGGCGCAATGCGCCTTCATGCGGATGCCGAGCGTCTCGATGCCCTTGAGCACGACCCACGCGTTGAACGGCGCCAGCGCCATGCCGGCGGTGCGCACGATGGGGCCGAACACGTCGACGATGAGCTTCGAGGGACCGCAGATCGCACCTGCCATCACGCGGCCCTGCCCGTCGAGGTGCTTGGTGCCCGAGTGGATGACGAGGTCGGCCCCCAGCTCCGCCGGACGCTGCAGGATAGGCGTGCAGAAGCAGTTGTCGACCGCCAGCAGCGCGCCCGCGGCATGCGCCACCTCGGCCAGCGCACGGATGTCGCAGACCTCCGTGAGCGGATTGGTCGGCGTCTCGGCGAACAGCAGCCTGGTGTTCGGCTTCACGGCGGCGCGCCATTCGGCGACGTCGGTCTGCGACACGAAGGTGGTCTCGACGCCGAACTTGGCGAACTCCTTGCCGAACAGGTTCAGCGTGGAGCCGAACACCGAGCGCGAGCACACCACATGGTCGCCGGCCTTCAGCAGGCCCATGCACATCATGAGGATCGCGCCCATGCCGGTCGATGCGCCGATCGCCGCCTCGGTGCCTTCGAGCGCCGCGATGCGCTGCTCGAAGCTGGTCACGGTCGGGTTCGAGGTGCGCGAGTAGGTGAAGCCAGGCTCGGTGCCCGCGAAGCGGCGCATCGAGGTTTCGGCGTCGGGCTGCACGAAGCCGCTGGTCAGGAAGAGCGCGTCGGAGTGCTCGCCGTACTGGCTCGGCGCGAGACCGGTGCGCAGCGCGAGCGTCTCGGGGTGCAGCCCGGGCGGCAGTGTTCTTTCGTCGTCGGTCACTTCGTCTGCTCTCTCACTCGCTGTGATTGGGAAGCGCGAGGCGCGAGGAATCCTCTTCGGTCTCCTCGATGCGTGGACGGTTGCCGTTCATGCGGGTGATGGCGTCGGTGTCGATGTCGCCGGTCACGTACACGCCGTCGAAGCAGGAGGCGTCGAAACCATCGAGCTTGCCGTTCAGTGAACCGATGGCGCGCTTCATTGCATCGACATCCTGGTAGATCAGCGCGTCGCAACCGATCAGCTCGCGGATTTCCTCGACGGTGCGGTCGTGCGCAACCAGCTCGTCCTTGGTCGGCATGTCGATGCCGTAGACGTTGGGATAGCGCACCGGCGGCGCGGCGCTGGCCAGGTAGACCTTGCGGGCGCCGGCGTCGCGCGCCATCTGCACGATTTCGCGGCTGGTGGTGCCGCGCACGATGGAGTCGTCGACCAGCAGCACGTTGCGGCCCTTGAATTCGCTGCCGATCACGTTGAGCTTCTGGCGCACCGACTTCTTGCGCACGCCCTGCCCCGGCATGATGAAGGTGCGGCCGACGTAGCGGTTCTTCACGAAGCCTTCGCGGTACGGCACGCCCAGCAGGTGCGCGAGCTGCGTGGCGCTCGGACGGCTCGACTCGGGGATCGGGATGATCACGTCGATCTGGTTCGGCGGCACGGTCGACACGACGCGCTTGGCCAGCGTCTCGCCCAGGTTCAGGCGCGCCTGGTAGACCGAGATGCCGTCGAGCACGGAGTCCGGACGGGCCAGGTAGACGAATTCGAAGATGCAGGGGTTGAGCGTCGGCGCCTCGGCGCACTGCATCGAATGCACCTTGCCCTCGAGGTCGATGAACACGGCCTCACCAGGGTTGATGTTGCGCTCGAAGGTATGGCCCGAGCCCTCCAGCGCGACCGATTCGCTCGCCACCATCACAGTGCCGTCGGCGCTGCGGCCCATGCACAGCGGGCGGATGCCGTACGGGTCGCGGAAAGCCAGCAGGCCGTGGCCGGCGATGAGCGACACCACGGCATACGAGCCGCGCAGGCGCTTGTGCATGCTCTTCACGGCGGCGAACACCTCGGCCGGATGCAGTGGCACGCCGCGCGAGGCACGCTCGAGTTCATGGGCCAGCACGTTGAGCAGCACTTCGGAGTCGCTCTCGGTGTTGGTGTGGCGGTGGTCGGTGGAGAACAGCTCCGAGCGCAGCGCGTGGGCGTTGGTCAGGTTGCCGTTGTGCACCAGCACGATGCCGAAGGGCGCGTTCACGTAGAAGGGCTGGGCCTCTTCCTCGCTGTAGGCGTTGCCGGCGGTGGGGTAGCGCACCTGGCCCAGGCCCACGCTGCCGGGCAGCGCGCGCATGTTGCGCGTGCGGAACACGTCGCGGACCATGCCCTTGGCCTTGTGCATGAAGAACTTGCGTTCCTGCAGCGTGACGATGCCTGCGGCATCCTGGCCGCGGTGCTGCAGGAGCAGCAGCGCGTCATAGAGCAGCTGATTGACGGGTGCGTTGCTGACAACGCCGACGATTCCACACATGAACGATTCCCCTTAGGGCAGGTAGCTGGCCAACTTTTCAGGCAGGGAGGGCTTGAGGCCCTGCAATGCCGCATCGAGAACAATGGCGCTGCGCGATTCGTGCCACCAGGCACTGTCGCTCAACACCAGCAAATGGACAACGACGGCGAACACGAGCAGGGCCACCACGCCCCGCGCCGCGCCGAACGCCGCGCCCAGAATCCGGTCCACCGGCCGCAGACCCACGACCGTGATCAACTTGCGCGTGAGCGCTGCCACCAGCCCCACGCCGAACACCACCGCCACGAACACCAGCACGAAGGCCAGCGGGTAGCGCCACGCTCCCTGCGGGTCACCGAACGGCAACCATGCCGCCACGTCCGACGCCAGCCACTGGGCTGCAATGAAGGCGGCCACCCATCCGATCAGCGAAATCACCTCGAACACCAGCCCGCGCATCAGGCCGAAAAGCATCGACACCCCGATGAGCGCGACGGCGATCCAGTCGAGCAAGGCCACGGCAACGGCTGGCGACGACTCTTACAACGTGAGGATCGCGGCCGACAAAGACAAGCCCTTGACCTTATCGGCCGCGCGGTCGGCCTCGGCACGCGAGCTGAAGGGGCCGACACGCACACGCGTGCGTTCGCCGTCGGCAGTCTTCGCCACGTGCACATAGGTCTTGAGACCGGCCCTCTCGAGCTTCTGGCGCACTTCGCGCGCCTTGTCGGCGTCGGCGAAGGCGCCGACCTGCACCACGAAGCGGCCGCCCTCGTCGGCAGCGGCGGGCTTGGCGGCGGCCGCGGTGACGGGCTTGCCCTCGAGCAGCGCGCGGGCGCGGGCGCCGTCGTCCACGGCGGCGGTTTTTGGCTTGGCTTCGGGCTTGGGTTCCGGCTTCGGCTTGGGCTCCGGTTTCGGTTCCGGCTTGTGCTCGGGCTTGGGTTCGGGCTTCGGCTCAGGTTTGGGTTCTGGCTTGGGGTCCGGCTTGCGCTCGGGCGCCGGGGCCTGGGTGGAACTGGCGACCGGCTTGCCGGGGTCGATCTCGGTGCCGTCCGCGGCTTCGGTGATCATGCCGCTCGATGACGAGGCGGATGCCACGCGCGAGCTGCCGTTGTCGGGGGCGGCAGGCGTCGTGTTGCTGCTGGTGGCGGGCGCCGGCGTTGCCGGCACGGGCAGCGGCTTGACCTTGTTGCGGTCCGGAATCTCGATGGGGATGTCGACCGACACCGGCCGCGGCTGGGTATCGAACAGCAGCGGGAAGCCGATCACGCCGAGCAGCACCAGCACCGCCGCGCCGAGCAGCCGGTGGCGCGCACGCCGACGCATGGTTTCGACACTTTCCGCTGGGACTGCGGCTGGGGCGCCTCGTCCTTCGTTGCCTTGCGGGCCGCGCGTGCGGAACTTGAAAAACGCCATGAAGTTCGATCCCTGGAGGAGTGCAGCGAGGTGGTGCCAGAAGGTGCGTACAACCCGACGATCAGCCGCCCGGCGACAGGTGTTTGGCTTGCAGCCGGGGAGTGCCGTTTTCGAGGACGCCACCCACGGTGAAGAACGATCCGAAGACCACGATTCTATCAGCGGGCCCTGCCTGCCCGATGGCCGCGCGCAGCGCCTCCATCGGCCCTGCATGCACGCTGCCGGAGGCGTCGGTGCGCGTGTTCTGCGCCTGCCAGGTGGCCAGCAGGTCGGCCGCCTTGGCGGCGCGCGGCGTAGGCAGGTCGGTGAAGTACCAGCGGTCGATCAGCGGCCCGATGCGCGCGAGGATCGGGGCCAGGTCCTTGTCCGCCATCACGCCGAAAACGCCGTGCGTGGTGGGGTAGAAACCCATCGCGTCGAGGTTCTCGGCCAGCGCGGCCACGGCGTGCGCGTTGTGCGCCACGTCGAGCACCAGCGCGGGCTCGCCCGGGACGATCTGGAAGCGGCCCGGCAGCTCGACCATCGCGAGCCCGTTACGCACGGCCTGCGCCGTGATCGGCAGTTGTGGCCGCAGCGCCTCGAGCGCCGCCAGCACGCCGGCCGCATTGATGAGCTGGTTGGCGCCGCGCAGGGCCGGATAGGCCAGCCCGCTGTAGCGCCGCCCGCGGCCCGACCAGCCCCACTGCTGCTTGTCGCCCGCAACGTTGAAGTCGGTTCCGAAGCGCCAGAGGTCGGCGCCGATCGAGTTGGCATGGTCGATCACGCTCTGCGGCGGCACCGGGTCGCTCACGATGGCGGGCTTGCCCGGGCGCATGATGCCGGCCTTCTCGAAGCCGATGCTCTCGCGGTCGGGGCCGAGGTATTCCATGTGGTCGAGGTCGATGCTGGTGATCACTGCGCAGTCGGTGTCGATGATGTTGACCGCGTCGAGCCGGCCGCCCAGGCCCACCTCGAGGATCGCCACGTCGGGCTTTTCCACGGTCATGCAGTGCAGGATGCCGAGCGTGGTGAATTCGAAGTAGGTCAGCGGCATGTCGCCGCGCGCCTTTTCCACCACCTCGAAGCTTGCTATCAGTTTCGAAGCATCGACAGCCTCGCCCTGCAGCCGCAGGCGCTCCTCGAAGCGCACCAGGTGCGGCGAGGTGAACACCGCCGTGCGGTAGCCCGCGTGCGTCAGGATCGATTCGAGCATGGCGCAGGTCGAGCCCTTGCCGTTGGTGCCCGCCACCGTGATCACGGGGCAGGCGAAGCGCAGGCCGAGGCGCTGCGCCATCTCTTTGGCGCGTTCGAGTCCGAGCTCGATGTTCTTGGGATGGAGCCGCTCGGCGCGCTCGAGCCAGTCGTTCAGGGTTTCCATGGAGGCGGGCATTGTCGCCGACCCGTCGGCCGGGGCATCATCGCGGCCATGACAACCCTCTACGGCATTCCGAATTGCGACACCGTCAAGCGCGCCCGCGCCTGGCTCGACGAACACGGCATTGAATACACCTTCCACGACTTCAAGAAACAGGGCGTTCCCGAGGCCGAGCTCGACCAGTGGCTGAAGAAGCCCGGCTGGGAAGCCCTGGTCAACCGCAAGGGCACCACCTGGCGCAAGCTCGACGACGCCACCCGCGAGGGTGTGGTCGACGCCGTTTCCGCCCGCGCCGTGCTGCTGGCCAACCCCAGCCTGATCAAGCGGCCGGTGGTCAACTGGGGGCCCAAAAAGCCCGTTACGGCGGGATTCGACGCCGACGCCTGGGCTGTCAACGCCGTGTAAACCCCGGAACCCGGCCTGCCGCCCGGCGTCGAACCTCGATCCGCAGGAGAGACACACCATGAACAATCGCACTTTTCGCACTCTCGCAGGCATTTCAGTCGCCGGCATGCTGGCCGCCGGCACCGGCCTCGTTCATGCGCAGCAGAACCAGGTGGTCCAGGCCCGGGTGATCTCCGCCACCCCGATCCGCGAAACGACCGGCAGCGACGTGAACTACAACGTCACGTACGAATACAACGGCCGGCAGTACACCACCCGCATGAACACCCGGCCCGGAGCGACCATTCCGATCCAGGCCGGCGCGTATGGCGTGACCGGCGTGACGACCTCCCCGGTGACACCGCAGCCGCAGCTGCAGGCCTACCCGGTCGAGGCCAACAACGGCGGCAGCTACGCCCCGCAGTCCGGTGGCTCGCCATGGGACAGCGTGGTTCCCGAGGCCGGCGTCGTCGTCTCCAGCGCCCCCGCGCCGGTCTACCAGCCGGCGCCCGTGTACACCGCTCCCGCCCCCGTCTACGTGGAGCCGGCCTATACGTACCCCTATGCCTATCCCTACGTCTACCCGCCGGTCGGCATCTCGCTGAACCTCGGCTATTCGCGAGGCTGGGGCGGCGGCTACTACCGCGGCTACGGCTATCGCGGCTGGGGTGGCTATCGCGGCGGCTGGCACCGTTGAGGCGAGGGCTGGCGGGCCGCCGCCCCCGAGCCCCTAAAATCGAGGACTTTTCCAACCCTTGACGGGTGCGCCGCAGGTGCGGTGCGTCCTCGATTCGCCGGCCGCCAAAGCGCCGGCGCCACCCAATGACGACGACTACCGACACTCTGAACAGCGCCGCAGTGGCCACCAAGGCCAATGTGTATTTCGACGGCAAGTGCGTGAGCCACAGCCTCACGCTGGCGGACGGCACCAAGAAATCGGTCGGCGTGATCCTGCCGTCCACCCTCACCTTCAACACCGGCGCTCCCGAAATCATGGAAGGCACCGCCGGCAGTTGCGAATACCAGCTCGCGGGCACCGACGAATGGATCGCCTCGGGCCCCGGCCAGAAGTTCAACGTGCCCGGCAACTCGAGCTTCAAGATCCGCGTGACGGGCGAGCCCTATAGCTACATCTGTCATTTTGGGTAAACCCCAGGCTTCGCGCACTTCGTGTCGCTTCTCCCACCCCCTTGCAGGGGGCGATACCGGTGGCCCGGCAAAGCCGGTTCCACGGTATCCCGGGCAAAGAGCCGCGCCACGAAAGCCATGAACCATTGAACCGCGCCACCACCAACGGAACCCCCAACATGTCGACCATCCTCCAAAACGTTCCCGCCGGCCAGAAGGTCGGCATCGCCTTCTCCGGCGGCCTGGACACCAGCGCGGCGCTCCACTGGATGCGCAACAAGGGCGCGATCCCCTACGCCTACACCGCCAACCTCGGCCAGCCCGACGAGCCCGACTACGACGAGATCCCCCGCAAGGCGATGCTCTACGGCGCAGAGAACGCCCGCCTGATCGACTGCCGCGCGCAGCTGGCCAACGAAGGCATCGCCGCCCTGCAGGCCGGCGCATTCCACGTCACCACCGCCGGCGTCACCTACTTCAACACCACGCCGCTGGGCCGCGCCGTCACCGGCACCATGCTCGTGTCGGCCATGAAGGAAGACGACGTCCACATCTGGGGCGACGGCAGCACCTACAAGGGCAACGACATCGAGCGCTTCTACCGCTACGGCCTGCTGACCAACCCCGCCCTCAAGATCTACAAGCCCTGGCTCGACCAGGTCTTCATCGACGAGCTGGGCGGCCGCGCCGAGATGTCGGCGTTCATGCAGAAGGCCGGCTTCGCCTACAAGATGTCGGCCGAGAAGGCGTACTCCACCGACTCCAACATGCTCGGCGCCACGCACGAAGCCAAGGACCTGGAGCACCTGAACAGCGGCATCACCATCGTGCAGCCCATCATGGGCGTCGCCTTCTGGAAGGACGAGGTCGAGGTCAAGCGCGAGACGGTATCGGTGCGCTTCGAGGAAGGCGTGCCGGTCGCGCTGAACGGCGTGCGCTACTCGAACCTGGTCGAGCTGATCCTCGAAGCCAACCGCATCGGCGGCCGCCACGGCCTGGGCATGAGCGACCAGATCGAGAACCGCATCATCGAGGCCAAGAGCCGCGGCATCTACGAGGCTCCCGGCCTTGCGCTGCTGTTCATCGCCTACGAGCGCCTGGTCACCGGCATCCACAACGAAGACACCATCGAGCAGTACCGCGAGAACGGCCGCAAGCTGGGCCGCCTGCTCTACCAGGGCCGCTGGTTCGACCCGCAGGCCATCATGCTGCGCGAGACGGCCCAGCGCTGGGTGGCGCGCGCCATCACCGGCGAGGTGACGGTCGAGCTGCGCCGCGGCAACGACTACTCGATCATGAACACCGAGTCGGCCAACCTCACCTACAAGCCCGAGCGCCTGAGCATGGAGAAGGTCGAAGGCGCGTTCACGCCGCTGGACCGCATCGGCCAGCTGACGATGCGCAACCTCGACATCGCCGACACGCGCGAGAAGCTGGGCATCTACACCCAGACCGGCCTGCTGTCGTCGACCGAAGGCGCCGCGCTGCCGAAGCTGGCGAACGACGGCGACGCGAGCTAGTCGACGGCGATCAAAGCCTCCAATGACAACGGGCCCCTCGGGGCCCGTTTTTCATGGGTAATGCGCAGGGTTCAGTCCCCGCCGCCTCCACCGCAGCCGCCTCCACACCCGCCACCGCCATCGGACGAGCCTCCGTCGCCGGAGCCGCCATCACCGCTGCTGCTCGACGACTCGCTCCCGCCGAAGCCGCCTGCGTCGCCCGAGCTGCCGCTGTCCGATGACGAATCGCCGAAGCTGGTGCCGCAATGGGCATCCGAGCCGATGTGCCGCTCGACCGCCCGGCAGTCGGGTATGTAGTGAAAGCCGCCTTCGATGGCGAACTTGATGTCCAGCGCGAACAGCAGCGGCAGCCGCGCGGGCTTGCGCGGATCGATGCTCTCTTCCTTGCAGGCCCAGTACCAGGTGCGGCGCAGGCCGTCGTTGCGCTTGGGGTCCCGGCCAAGCACTTCGGCAGGGCTGTGGTGCAGCATGCCGCCGAAGGCCGCCTTGCACCAGTTCTGGTAGCCCTGCGTGTGCAGGATGAACTCGTGCCAGGCCGTGTCGACCACCTTCGAGGGCATGGCCACGAACTTGCGGTCGCTGCGCAGGTGCGCCATGAAGAACTGGCGCAGGCCGCGCAGCACCAGTTCGGCGTCGCGCCGGCTGAGCTGCGGATGCGCCTGGCACAGCTTGCCGACCAGGAAGGGCGGCAGCCGCGCCTCGCGGATGAACTGGCGCCGCAGGCTGGTCTCGAGGAACTTGAGCACCGCCGCGAACAGCAGCGCGAACACGATCACCGCCACCATCGAGCCCCAGCGCCGCGTTCCGAGCAAGAGCGCCAGCAGCGCGACCACGGGCACTGCCCGGCGGGCCCAGACGAGGGCGCCGATGCGGCGGCGGAAATTCAGGTGCAGGAAGTCGAGGTCCATGCTGGCGTGGCGTCAGCTCAGACGACGACCGGCTCCGGCTCCAGCCGGATGCCGAAACGCTCGTACACGCTGGTCTGGATCGCCTTGGCGAGCGTCATCACCTCGCCTCCCGTCACCGGGTTCTCGCGGCCGCCGCGGTTGACCAGCACCAGCGCCTGCCGCTCGTACACGCCGGCATTGCCCACCGACTTGCCCTTCCAGCCGCAGGCGTCGATGAGCCAGCCGGCCGCCAGCTTGATGCTGCCGTCGTCCATCGGGTAGTGAACGATCTTCGGGTCGCGCGCGATGATGTCCGCGCACTGCTCGGGCGTGACCGTCGGGTTCTTGAAGAAGCTGCCGGCGTTGCCCAGCACGCGCCAGTCGGGCAGCTTGGCGCGGCGGATGGCGCAGATCCAGTCGAAGATGTCCTGTGCGCTCGGCGTGAAGTTGCCCGTCTCCTCCATCTTGCGCTCCAGGTCGAGGTAGCCGACCACCGGTTTCCAGGGCTTGGGCAGGCGAAAGCGCACCCGGGTGATCACCGCCCTGCCCGCCAGGCCGAAATCGTTCGGACCGCTGCGCACGTGCTTGAAGACCGAGTCGCGGTAGCCGAAGGCGCATTGGGCCGCATCGAGGGTGAAGCTGCGGCCGGTTTCGAGGTCGAAGGCGTCGAGCGACTCGAAGCGGTCCTGCAGTTCGACACCGTAGGCGCCGATGTTCTGCACCGGCGAGCCGCCCACCGTGCCGGGAATCAGCGCCAGGTTCTCCAGCCCCGGATAGCCGTTGCGCACCATCCACTCGACGGCGTCGTGCCAGGTTTCGCCCGCGCCTGCCTCCACGATCCAGGCGCGCGGGGTTTCTTCCAGCAGCCGCAGCCCCTTGATCTCGACCTTCAGCACCAGCGATTTCACGTCGCCCGTCAGCACGATGTTGCTGCCGCCACCCAGCACGAAACGGGGCGCGTCGCGCCATGCCGGATCGTCGCGCAGCGCGGCCAGGTCGGCCTCGCCGGCAATGCGCGCCAGGTGCTGCGCGCGCGCGACGATGCCGAAGCTGTTGTAGGGCTGCAGCGGGACGTTGGACTCCACGATCATGGGAGAATTGTCGCATCTGCACCCGTGAAGAATTCAGGAGAGAGTCCATGCCGTCCTTCGATACCGTCTGCGAACCCAACCTTCCCGAGGTGAAGAACGCAGTCGAGAACACCGCCAAGGAAATCGCCACGCGTTTCGATTTCAAGGGCACGGCCGCCGCCGTCGAGCTCAAGGACAAGGAAATCACCATGATCGGCGACGCCGAGTTCCAGCTCGTGCAAGTCGAAGACATCCTTCGCAACAAGCTCACCAAGCGCAGCGTCGACGTGCGCTTCCTCGACAAGGGCGACGTCCAGAAGATGGGTGGCGACAAGGTCAAGCAGGTCATCAAGATCAAGAACGGCATCGAGAGCGAGCAGGCCAAGAAGATCACCCGCATCGTCAAGGACAGCAAGCTCAAGGTTCAGGCCGCGATCCAGGGCGACGCGGTGCGCGTCACCGGCGCCAAGCGCGACGACCTGCAGGCAGCCATGGCGCTGATCAAGAAGGACGTGCCCGACATGCCGCTCACCTTCAACAACTTCAGGGACTGATCTAGGTACTCCCCCAGGCTTGCCCACTTCGTGTGGCCGCCAACCCCCTCGCCGGGGGCAATACCGGCGGACCGGCGGAGCCGGTTCCGCGGTATTCCTGGTCTATCAAGTCGAACAACCGACGCTGGAGCAGCAAGCCTCGTATGAAACATCTTCTCGTCGCAGCGCAGTTGTTCGCTGCCGCCGCCGTGGCGCATGCGGCCGGCTCGGTCACCCTGACCGGCAGCATCGGCAGCCGCGCGATCCTTATCGTGAACGGCAATCCGCCCAAGACGGTGGCGATCGGCGAGAGCTACCAGGGCGTGAAGCTGGTATCTCTGCAGGCCGAGCAGGCCGTGGTCGAGATGGAGGGCAAGCGCGTCAACCTGCGCATGGACACGCCGGTGAGCATCGGCGGTGGTGGCGGGTCGGGCGGGGGCGGGAGCCGCGTGGTGCTGTCGGCCGACAGCCGCGGGCACTTCATGACGCAGGGCGCCATCAACGGCCGGCCGGTCACCTTCATGCTCGACACGGGCGCGACGGCCATCGCGCTGTCGGCCGACGACGCCCAGCGCATCGGCCTGGACTACAGCAAGGGCCAGCGCGTGCTGATGAACACCGCCAACGGCACGGCTACCGGCTACAAGCTGCGCCTGCAGTCGGTGCGCGTGGGCGACGTGGAGGTGTACGACATCGACGCCATCGTCTCGCAGCAGGCCATGCCCTTCGTGCTGCTGGGCAACAGCTTCATCAACCGCTTCTCGATGCGGCGCGACGCGGACCAGATGGTCCTCGAAAAACGCTATTGAGCTAGGACCAGGGCCTGTTCAGGCCTGCGCGGCCGTCACCACGATCTCGATCTTGTAGGCCGTGTTGGCCATTTTGGCCTGCACGGTGGCGCGCGGCGGCGTGTTGCCGGCCGGGATCCAGGCGTCCCACACCTCGTTCATGGCGGTGATGTCGTTGATGTCGGCCAGGAAGATCTGTGTCATGAGGATGCGCGACTTGTCGCTGCCGGCCTCAGCGAGCAGGCGGTCGACCATGCCGAGCACCTGCGTGGTCTGGCCGCGGATGTCCTGCGTGGTGTCGTCGGGCACCTGGCCCGCGAGGTAGATGGTGCCGTTGTGCACGGCCGTCTCCGACAGGCGCGGGCCGACGTGGTAGCGGGTGATGGAAGCCATGGAACGTGTTCTTTCTTCGGTTCAGGTTGGTTTCTTCTTGGAGCCGAGCTTCGACTCCGTGCCGGCAGCGAGCCGGCGGATGTTCTCGCGGTGCCGCCAGATCAGCAGCAGGCTCATGACGATGATCGCGACCAGCGCCGTGCGGTCCAGCGGCCACGCGATGCCGCCGCCGATCAGGTAGTAGGCCGGCGTGAAGAAGGCAGCCACCAGCGAGGACAGCGACGAATAGCGGAAGAAGATCGCGATGATCAGCCAGGTGGCGCCGGTGGCCAGCCCCAGCCAGGGCGCGATGCCCACCAGCACCCCGGCGGCCGTGGCCACGCCCTTGCCGCCCTGGAAGCCGAAGAACACCGGGTACAGGTGCCCGAGGAACGCGGCCACGCCGGCCACGGCTGCAACGCCCTCTCCCAGCCCCCACTGCGCGCCGAACTGGTGGATGAGGAACACGGGCACCCAGCCCTTGAGCGCATCCAGCAGCAGCGTGGCGAGCGCCGCGCCCTTGTTGCCCGAACGCAGCACGTTGGTGGCGCCGGGGTTCTTGCTGCCGTAGCTGCGCGGATCGGCCATGCCGAGCGCCTTGCTCACGATGACCGCGAACGAAAGCGAGCCGATCAGGTACGACGCCACGATGGCAATGATGGAAGGCAAGGTGAAGCTCAAGACGGCACTCCGCGGGGGATGATGGTTGTTGTTGTGTGTTCGGCGTATCGGATCAGGCGACCGGCGCCTCGGGCGGCGATTGGATCACGACGTACTGCTTGCGAAACTCGAAGCCCCGGTCGGGCCACTGCGCCGCGTAGGCGCGCAGCGCATCGGCGCCGGCGGGCCAGTCCTCGCCGTTGATGCGGCAGTCGGCCTGCACGTCGCCCTCGGCGTCTCGCGCGGCATAGAGCCGCACGCCGTAGAGGCCGTCCGACTCGATCTGCGGCTTGAAGGCATCCCAGGTGTTGGTGAAGAGGCAGCAGGGGCAGAACGGATGTTCTTCCTCCTCGGCCGCCTCCTTCGCATGCTGGTGCGCGACCGGTCCGAAGAGCACGCGCCGCTCGCGGGCCGGGCGGCCTTCGGCCTCCTTCGCTTCCCAGTTCATCTGCATCGAAGTGCAGTGGCTCAGGCCTGCCGCGTCGGCGGACAGCGCATCGAGGAACACGACCAGATCGACCTGCGCCCAGAGGTCGAAGCCCCGGGTCAGGGAAGCGGCGATGTCGGCGCCCACCGAATGCTGGAACTCGAAGAGGCCCTTGGGCAGCAGCTCGGCATGCGCCACCTCGATGGTGCTGCTGGTGCGCACGCTGCCGTCGCTGTTGGCCCAGTAGCTGGTGATCTGTGGCCAGAGCCACAGACCGCTGCCGGGCAGCCGCAGCCAGCCTTCGCGCTCGCGCACCGGCTCGTGGCCACGTGCCTCCAGCGTTTCGAGCAGCAGTTCGGTGAGGTCGAAAACCTCGGTCCAGTCCTTCTTGCCATCGTTGAACTCGACTTCGAACGACGGCCCGCCGCCTTCGTTGGCGGGACAGAGCGGAGGAAAGAAGTCTGGGGAGGACGAGGACGGTGATGTCGCCATGGCGGCGGCTATTCTGCCAGCGCGCATTGCACGGGCTTCGCGCCCAGCAGCGCCACGCACACCTGCGGATCGATGCCGATCAGGTAGCCGCGCCGCCCGCCGTTGAGCACGACGCGCGGCAGCTCCAGGATGCTCGACTCCACGTACACCGGCATCTCGCGCCGCGTACCGAAGGGCGAAGTGCCGCCCACCATATAGCCGCTGTGCCGCTGCGCCACCTCGGGCTTGCAGGGCTCCACCGACTTGGCGCCGATCTGACGCGCCAGATTCTTGGTCGACACCGTGCGGTTGCCGTGCATCAGCACGATCAGCGGCTTCGCGTCCTGGTCCTGCATCACCAGCGTCTTGATGACGGTGAACGGGTCCAGCCCCAGCATCTCGGCACCGCGCTGCGCGCCGCCGTGCTCGACGTATTCGTAGGGGTGCTCGGTGAAGGCGATCTTGTGCGCGCGCAGCAGTTGCGTGGCGGGTGTCTCGGAGGTATGGACGCTTTTCTTGGCCATCTGGGTGGCAACTTCCGGTTCAGGATGACTTCAGGAAATCCGGTGTACCGCAGCAAGAATCTGCCGCACCACATCGAATTCCGGTCGAGCCATGCAGCATACGCCAGCCCCGGAGGGCGCGATTCCGTTCCCCACGCTGCGCCGCCCCGCCCTCACGGCGCTCGTGCTGGCGGTCGCGGCCATGCACGCGGCGGTGCTCTGGCTGCTTGTGATGGCGACGAAGCCGCATGGGCGCACTGCCGGTGCAGCGAAACGCATCGTCGTGGAAATGGTGCGCGCGGAGCCTCCGGCGGAAGCGGATCCGGCGCCACGCAAGAAGGCGGCATCGCCTGCCTCCACTTCGTCGCCGCGCCCGGCCGCCAGGCGGCCGCCGCAATCCGTTCGAGCCACGGCGAACGCCGCTCCCGAGGCTCCGGCCGACACATCGCCCCCATCGCAAGCAGCAAGCGTTGCACCGGCGCGGCCGTCGATCCTCCACTCGGAAAGCACGCGCCGCGCCCTGCGCGACATCGCCCGCGAACGCTCCTTCGCCGACCGAGCCGCCGAGGATCTCAACGGCAGCCCGCGCTCGGGCTTCGACTCCAGCCTCAGCGCGGGCGTCGCAGGCGCCGCGCGCGGTGACTGCAGGAAGGGCGAGTTCAAGGGCGGCGGCATGGGCCTGCTGAGCCTGCCCGCGCTCGCCCTGGCTGCCGCGAACGGCGAATGCGCCCGCTGACGGATCAGGGAACGGAACTCAGGCAGCCGGATCGCGGATTTCCCAGCGGATCTTGTCGATCTCGGCCAGCACCTCCGGCGACAGTGTGGTGCCGTACACGTCCAGGTCTTCCTCCAGCTGCGCCAACGAGGTCACGCCGATGATCGTGCTCGCCACCTGCCACTTGGTGTAGCAGAAGGCCAGCGCCAGTTGCGTCGGCGTCAGGCCGTTGTCGCGGGCGAGCTGGTTGTAGCGCCTGGCCGCGCGCAGCGAATCGGGGCGGCCCCAGCGCTGCTTGCGCACCGATTCGTAGCTCGAGATGCGCGCGCCCTTGGGCGCGTCGGGCCCCTCGATGCCGCTCTGGTCGTACTTGCCGGTGAGCAGGCCGAAGGCCAGCGGCGAATACGCCAGCAGCGACACGCCCAGCCGGTGCATGGTTTCGTCCAACCCGTTCTCGTAGCCGCGGCTGATGAGGCTGTACACGTTCTGCACCGTCGCCACGCGCGGCAGGCCGTGCTGTTCGGCCAGCCGCACGAATTCGTGCACGCCGTAAGGCGTTTCGTTCGACAGGCCGATGGCGCGCACCTTGCCCGCCTTCACCAGCTTGCCCAGCGCTTCGAGCTGCTCGTGGATCGGCGTCTTCGAGGTTTCCTTGGCCGGGTCGTAGTAGATGTTGCCGAAGAGCGGCACGTGGCGCTCGGGCCAGTGGATCTGGTAGAGGTCGATGACATCGGTGCGCAGCCGCTTCAGGCTGGCGTTGCACGAGGCTTCGATGTCGGTCGCCGTCATGCCGCTGCCTTCGCGCACCCAGGGCATGCCGCGCGAGGGGCCGGCCACCTTGGTCGCGACCACCAGCTTCTGGCGCGCGCCGGGGTTGGCGGCGAACCAGTTGCCGATGATGGTCTCGGTGACGCTGTAGGTTTCCTTGCGCGTGGGCACCGAGTACATCTCGGCGGTGTCGATGAAGTCGACGCCCCGCTCCAGCGAGCGGCTCAGGATGGCGTGGGAAGTAGGCTCGTCGACCTGTTCGCCGAAGGTCATCGTGCCGAGGCAGATCGGGGTGACGTGCAGGTCGCTCTGACCGAGTTGGATCTTTTTCATGCGCGGGATGCTACCGCCCCGGTCTCAGGCCCGCCGGCCGCCGCGCCAAAACCCGAGCGCCGCGCGGCCTGCCGGCCGGCCGCTGCCTGTCCTGTGGCGGACTGCGTCAGTACAAAGGCCTCCTTATCATCGACGCCCATGTACCAAGCCCTCCGCCCCTCCCGCAGCGAATTCGTGCCCGTGCGCAACCTCAGCTACCACGTGCGGCTGTGGGGCCAGCCTTCCGACAAACGCCCGCCGCTGGTGCTGGTGCACGGCTGGATGGACGTGGCGGCGTCGTGGCAGTTCGTGGTCGACGCGATGGAGGAAGACCGCTTCATCATCGCCCCCGACTGGCGCGGCTTCGGCCTCACCGACGGCGGCGGCGTCGACAACTACTGGCTCGCCGACTACCTCGCGGACCTCGAATGGCTGCTCGACCACTACGCGGGCGAAGGCCTGGATGGGGAAGGCGCCCGGCAGATCGACCTCGTCGGCCACAGCATGGGCGGCAACGTCGCCATGCACTACGCCGGCGTGCGGCCGCAGCGCATCCGCCGCCTGGTCAACCTCGAAGGCTTCGGCATGCCCGCGCGCAAGCCCGACGAAGCGCCCGCGCGCTACGGCCAGTGGATCGACGAGCTCAAGCGCCTGCACCGCGGCGAAATGGCGCTGGCCGGCTACTCGGCCGTGGACGGCGTGGCCCGCCGCCTCATGAAGACCAATCCGCGCCTGACGCCCGACAAGGCCGCCTGGCTCGCAAGCCACTGGTCGGTGAACCACGCGCAGCCCGACGGCAGCGAGCGCTGGCAGATCCTGGGCGAGGCGGCACACAAGATCGTCAATGCCCACATCTTCCGCGTCGACGAGACGCTGGCGCTCTACTCGCGCATCACCGCGCCGCTGTTGATGGTCGAGGCATCGGACGACAGCCTGCACGGCTGGTGGAAGAACCGCTACACGCTCGACGAATTCCACGAGCGGCTGAAATCGGTGGGCAACGCGCGCATCGAGCGGCTCGAAGACGCGGGCCACATGCTGCACCACGACCAGCCGCGGATCGTCGCGCGGATGATCGAGGCGTTTCTCGCGGCCTGATCAGCCGCGCCGGGGCTCGCTGTCCAGGCTGGCCATCTGCGCAGCCGCATAGCGGTCGCCGGCGGCAGCGCCCTTCGGCACCGCGCGTTCGATGGCGGCGAAGTCGTCGGCTCCCAGCTTCACGCTCGACGCACCGAGTGCCTCGTCGAGCCGCGTGCGCCGGCGCGCGCCGATCAGCGGGACGATGTCGTCGCCTTGCGCCGCCACCCATGCGATGGCGATCTGCGCGACGCTCACGCCCTTTGCGTCGGCGATCTTGCGCAGCGCCTCGACCAGCGCAAGGTTGCGCTCCACGTTCTCGCCCTGGAAGCGCGGGCTGTGCGCGCGGAAGTCCTTCTCGCCCGCGCTGTCCTTCGTCCAGTGCCCGCTGATGAGGCCACGCGACAGCACGCCGTAGGCGGTGATGCCGATGCCCAGCTCGCGGCAGGTGGCGAGGATTTCGTCCTCGATGCCGCGCGAGATCAGCGAATACTCGATCTGCAGGTCGCACACCGGATGCACGGCCGCCGCCTTGCGGATCGTCTGCGGGCCCACTTCCGACAGGCCGATGTGGCGCACGTAGCCCGCCTTCACCAGGTCGGCGATGGCGCCGATGGTCTCCTCGATCGGCACGTTCGGGTCGAGCCGCGCCGGGCGGTAGATGTCGATGTGGTCCACGCCCAGGCGCTGCAGGGAGTAGGTGGCGAAGTTCTTCACCGCCGCCGGCCGCGCGTCGTAGCCGACCCAGCCGCCGGCCGGGTCGCGCATGGCGCCGAACTTGACGCTGACCAGCGCCGCGTCGCGCTGCGAGGGCTTCAGGCCCTTCAGCGCCTCGCCGATCAGCATTTCGTTGTGGCCGCTGCCGTAGAAATCGCCGGTGTCGAGCAGCGTGATGCCCGCGTCCATGGCGGCGTGGATGGTGGCGATGCTTTCGGCGCGGTCGGAGGGGCCGTACATGCCCGACATGCCCATGCAGCCGAGGCCGATGGCGGAAACTTTGGGGCCGGTTGCACCGAGCTGGAGTGTGTTCATCGAAGCGTTCCTTTCAGAGGGGCCGGACGCGATGGCGAGCGGCATGGCGGTAGTCTGGAAGCAAAGATGCCGTTCGATAATCCGTCCAGCCCTGCACGGGTTGTGCGGGAAAACGCACAATCGCGCCATGAACGAACCAGAGCTCTCCGACCTGGGCGCCTTCGTGGCCGTCACCCGTGCGCGCAGTTTCCGGGGCGCTGCCGCACTGCGCGGCGTGTCGCCCTCCTCGCTCAGCGAGGCCATGCGCAGGCTCGAGGCGCAGCTGGGCGTGCGCCTGCTGAACCGCACCACGCGCAGCGTGACGCCCACCGAAGCGGGCCAGCGCCTGCTCGACCGCATCTCGCCCGCGCTGGACGACATCGCCGGCGCGCTCGACACGCTCAACAGCTTTCGCGACAGCCCCACCGGCACGCTGCGCCTGAACGTGCCGACCATCGTGGCGCA
Organism: Variovorax sp. V15; assembly: GCF_041154425.1. NCBI lineage: Bacteria > Pseudomonadati > Pseudomonadota > Betaproteobacteria > Burkholderiales > Comamonadaceae > Variovorax > Variovorax sp. V15. The sequence continues at coordinate 1,963,813 of NZ_AP028659.1, read as the reverse complement.
GCGCGTGCTGCCGCCGCTTGCCAGCCGCTTCCTGCGCACGCACCCGGGCATCACGCTGGAGATCACGACCAACGACACCTTCATCGACGTGCTCGCGGCGGGCTTCGACGCCGGCATCCGCTATGACGAGAGCATCGCCCGCGACATGATCGCCGTGCCCCTGGGCCCGCGCACACAGCGCTTCGTGGCCGCGGCATCGCCGGGCTATCTCGCCCAGCACGGCGTGCCCAGGCACCCGACCGATCTGCTGCGCCACGCCTGCATCGGCCACCGCTTTCCCAGCGGCGTGCTCGCGGCCTGGGGCTTCGTGCGCAAGGGCAAGACGGTGAAGATCACGCCGAGCGGACCGCTGATCGCGTCGGCGCTCGACCTCGAACTGAATGCCGCCGAGTCGGGCCTCGGCGTGATCTACACCTTCGACGAGTACCTGCGCCCCTCCATCGACCGGGGCACGCTCGCGCCGGTGCTGGAGGACTGGTGGCAGAGCTTCTCGGGGCCGTTCCTGTACTACCCGAGCCGCACGCACATGCCGGCGCCGCTGCGGGCTTTCGCCGATTTCCTGAAGGCCGAAGGCCAGTCCGGCTGATGTCCGCCGGATATTTGCCCAGCGGATAACCAAGCGCGCGAATCTTCGTTCGCGCGGCGCTCACCGCGTCCTAGAGTGCGCAGCTCCCTTTGCCGTCCCCTGGAGTTGTCGTCATGCCTTCCTCTTCGCGCGCGCCGTCGTGGCTGCGCCGCTTCGCCCCGCTGCTCGGCAGCCTCGCCCTGAGCCTGGCGGCGCAGCTTTCCGCCCACGCCGCCGACCTGCGCGTGGGCTTCATGCCCGGCCCGTACCGCGATGCCTTCACGAACGGCATCGAGCCCCAGCTGAAGAAGCTGGGCTACACCGTCAAGTACGTCGAGTTCAGCCAGGGCGTGCAGCCCAACGACGCGGTGGAGCGCGGGCAGATCGACGCCAACATCTTCCAGCACACGCTGTACCTCAACGCCACCAACAGGCAGCAGGGCTTCGACCTCGTGCCGGTGGTGCATGTGCCGACCCCGCCGATGGGCCTCTACTCGCAGCGCCACAAGTCGCTCGACACCGTGCCCGACGGCGCAACGGTCACGCTGCCATCCGACCCGGTGAACGCGGCGCGCGCGCTCAACATCCTCGCGGGCATCGGCTGGGTGACGCTCAAGCCGGGCGTGAGCCCGATCTCGGTGTCGGAGCGCGACATCGTCGCCAACCCCAAGCGCCTGAAGCTGGTGCCGCTCGAAGCCGCGCAGGCCCCGCGCTCGCTGGCCGACGCCGACATCGCCGCCGTGCAGGGCAACTTCGCCATCGCGTCGGGCCTGAAGCTCACCGAGGCGCTGAAGCTGGAGAACATGACGCTGCCCTACGTGAACGTGGTCGCCGTCAAGCGCAGCAACGAGAGCGCGAAATTCGCGCAGGACATCGCGGCGGCCTACCAGTCGCCCGAATTCCAGCGCTTCTTCAGGGCCAACCCGGCATGGGCCGGCTACCGGCTGCCCGACTACTTCTCGCAATGAGCCTTTCGAACAACAAGACCGCGCTGCGGCAGCTGCACCTCAACGTCAACATCCTGCATTCGGGCTTCGTGCCCTCGGCGTGGCGCCTGCCGCAGAGCGATCCGTGGGCCTTCGCCGACATCCAGCACTACATCCGCACCGCGCAGATCGCCGAGGCCGGCAAGCTCGACGCGGTGTTCCTCGCGGACAACGCGGCCATCGTCGACCAGATCCACTTCCGCCCGATCACCGCGCTGGAGCCGACGGTGCTGCTGGCCTGCGTGGCCGCGGCCACCACGCACATCGGCCTGATCGCCACCGCCTCGACCAGCTACAACGAGCCCTACAACATCGCCCGCCGCTTCGCCACGCTCGACCATGTGAGCAGTGGCCGCGCCGGCTGGAACGTGGTGACCACGGCCGACCTGCCCTCGGCGCGCAACTTCGGCCTCGACGCCACGCCCGACCACGCGAAGCGCTACGCGCGCGCCTCCGAGTTCACCGACGTGGTGAAGGCGCTGTGGGACAGCTGGGAGGACGATGCCTTCGTCGGCGACAAGGCCTCCGGCAGCTTCATCGACACCGCCAAGGTGCACGCCATCGCGCACCGCGGCGAACACTTCGCGGTGCAGGGTCCGCTGAACCTGCCGCGCTCGCCGCAGGGGCACCCGGTGCTGGTGCAGGCAGGGGCGTCGGCGGACGGACGTGAGCTGGCGTCGCGCCACGCGGAGGCGGTGTTCTCCGCCTCGCAGTCCTTCGAGGAATCGCTGGCATACGCTCGAGCACTGAAGACCCGCGCCGCCGAACTGGGCCGAGGCCCCGACGCGGTGAAGGTGCTCGCGGGCCTGACCACCATCGTCGGCGCCACCGAGGCCGAGGCGCGCCGCCGCCGCGACGAACTGGTCGATCTGATCCCGTGGGACTACAGCCTCACGCGCATCGCCGGCACGCTCGGCATCACGCCCGACCGCCTGAAGCTCGACGAGCGCCTGCCCGACAACCTGCCGCTGCCCGCCAATGGCAACGGCAACCACACCTTCTTCAACGCCGTGGTCGCGGCCGGGCGCACGCACGGCTACACGGTGCGCCAGCTGATCCGCGAACTCGCGGGCGGCGGGGGGCACCGCGTGATCGTCGGCACGCCGGAGCAGATCGCGGACGACATCGAGCGCTGGTTCAGGGCCGGCGCGGCGGACGGCTTCAACCTGATGCCTGACGCGCTGCCGCACGGGCTGCAGGATTTCGTCGACGGGGTGGTGCCGATCCTGCAGAAGCGCGGGATCTTCCGCACGGAATATGAGGGGCGCACGCTGCGCGATCACCTGGGGCTGACGCGGCCTGCCGGGCGGACGGCGCAGCGGCTGGCCGCCTGAATAGATAAAGGTAAAGGGCGCAAAGAAAAAAGGCCGCGGTTCACGCGGCCTCTTGTTCTTCTTGCGTCATCACTCCTCGTCGGCGTCGTTGCCCGTGAGCGACAGCACTTCCTCGACGAAGGCTTCGAACAGCGGCAGCGACGCCGGCAGCCCCTCCAGCGACTCAGCCTCGCCCGCATCGAAGAAATGCGGCTTGCCCGCCGGCACCGAAGCCCACTCGCCCGCCTCCAGAAGCAGGCCGAGGTAGCCGTCATCGGTCGGCAGATAGAAGAGCCCAGCGCTCTCGAGCACGCGCTGCCCCTTCTTCCTGCCGCGCCCCCAGCTCACGCCCTGCCCGGCCAGGCGTTCGGTGATCCAGCCGTCGCACACGTGTGTGTCGCGCCAGCTTCCCTGGGCATCGAATACGGCCAGAACGGGCATGGGGAGTCCTTTTCTCGAAGAAGGATGAAGGAAAGGAAGGATTACTGCAGGAAACCGGGCTTGGCGTAACCCTGGAATTTGCTGTCAACCACCGCCTTGAACTCCTTCGAGCGGTAGGCATCGGCGATGTCCTTGGCCCACTGGGTGTTCTTGTCGGCGGTCTTCACGGCGACCACATTCAGGTAGTAGTCGGGCGTCTTTTCGAGCACCACGGCCTCGGTGAGCTTCAGGCCCGAGGAGATCGCGAAGTTGCCGTTGACGATGGCGTACTCGGTGTCGCCGAGCGAGCGCGGCAGCTGGGCGGCCTCGAGCGGAATGAACTTCAGCTTCTTCGGGTTCTCGGCCACGTCCTTCTCGGTAGCGCGCAGCGGGTCGATGCCGGTCTTCAGCGTGAGCAGCTTGTTCTGCTCCAGCAGCACCAGCGCGCGGGCCAGGTTGCTCGGGTCGTTCGGCAGCGTCACGCGGTCGCCTTCCTTCACATCGGCCAGCGTCTTGCGTTTGGTCGAGTACACGCCCATGGGCGCGATCGGGCCCTGCACCAGTTCGGCGAGGTCGAGCTTCTGGTCGGCCGCGAACTTCTTCAGATAGACCTGATGCTGGAAGAAGTTGGCGTCCAGCGAGCCCTGGGCCAGCGCGAGGTTGGGCTGCACGTAGTCGTTGAACTCGACCAGCTTCACCTTGTAGCCCTTCTTCTCGAGGATGGGCACGATGCCCTGCTTGAGCTGGTCGGCGTTGGAGCCGGCGGTGCCGCCGATTACCAGGTTCTTCTTGGCGGGGTCTTGCGCATGGGCCTGCAGCGAGAGGCCGCCCAGGGAAAGGGCTGCCAGCGACAGGGCGAGAACGGAACGGCGCAGGAAAACGGTCTTCATGAGATTGGAAAAGCTGGAAGGGAAAAAGTGAGAGATCAACGCTTGTCGAGCCTGCGTGCCGTGGCGTTGCCGGCGAATTGCAGGATCTGTACCAGCACCACGAGCAGCGCCACGGTGAGCACCATCACGTCGGTCTGGAAACGGTAGTAGCCGTAGCGGATGGCCAGGTCGCCGATGCCGCCGCCGCCCACCACGCCGGCCACCGCCGAATAGGAAAGGAAGCTCACGGCGAGCACGGTCAGCGCCAGCACCAGGCCCGAGCGGGCCTCCACCAGCAGCACGCGCCAGACGATCTGCAGCTCGGTCGCGCCCATGGCGTGGGCGGCCTCGATCACGCCGCGCGGCACTTCGCGCAGGCACTGGTCGACCAGCCGCGCCAGGTAGGGAATGGCCGCGAACGACAGCGGCACCGCGGCCGCCAAAGGCCCGATGGAGGTGCCCGCGATCACCCGCGTGAACGGCACCAGCGCCACCAGCAGGATGATGAAAGGGAACGAGCGCACCGTGTTCACCAGCCAGTTGAGCACCAGGAACGCCGGCTTGTTCTCCAGCGACTGCCCCGGCCCCAGCAGGAACAGCAGGATGCCCAGCGGCCCGCCGATCAGCACGGCGGCCGAGAGGCCGATGGCCAGCATCATGAAGGTCTGCCCGGTGGCGACCCACAGCTCGGGGAGGATGGGGGCGATGTTCTCAAACATAGGCCAGCTCCTGCGCGCCGAACTGGGCCGACGGCCGCGCCGGGTGCGATTCGCGCGCCTCGCGCTCGCGGCGGCGCACCAGCTCGTCGATCTCGCGGCCCAGCGCGGTCTTGCGCTCGGCCTCGCCGGCCGCATCGACCGCGAACTGCTCCACCAGCCGGCCCTTCTCGAGAATGGCCACGTTGCGGCACAGCACTTCCACCACCGACAGCTCGTGCGTGACGATCACGATGGTCACGCCGATCTTCTGGTTGATGTCGCGCAGCGTCTCCAGCAGCGAGCGCGTGGTTTCGGAGTCGAGCGCCGAGGTGGGCTCGTCGCACAGCAGCACCTGCGGGCGCGGCGCCAGCGCGCGGGCGATGGCCACGCGCTGCTTCTGCCCGCCGGAGAGCTGGGCCGGGTAGGTGTCGATCTTCTCGGCCAGGCCGACCAGGGCCAGGCACTCGCGCACGCGCGCGTCGATCTCGGCCTTGGAATGGCGGCCGTGGATCTTCAGCGGGAAGGCCACGTTGTCGAACACCGTGGCGTTCTGCAGCAGGTTGAACTGCTGGAAGATCATGCCGATGTTCTGGCGCGTGTCCCGCAACTCGCTGCGCGAGAGCGTGGTGAGGTCGCGCCGCCGACGAAGACGCGGCCCGCGTCGGGCCGCTCCAGCAGGTTGATGAGGCGCAGAAGCGTCGACTTGCCGGCGCCGCTCTTGCCGATCAGGCCGAACACGTCGCCCTGCTGGATGTCGAGCGACAGCGAATGCACGGCGTCGAACGCTTCGCCGCTGGGCAAGGCGAAGGATTTCTGCACCGATTGGAGACGGATGACTGGCGCCGCGTGATCGCGGCGGCCCTGGTCAGGCGTAGGGTGGGTCATGGAGAAGAAGCGCGGCCCGCGCGGGTGGCGCAGGTCGCGTAGGTTCGAAAAAAGGTGCCGAGTATGAAAAGAAACGCAGCGAAAGGGAACGAACAAAAAGGATGCTGTTTATACGAATAGGCACATAAGAGAAGTACGTGACGGGCGCGACACGCCATATCGATATGCAGATTGGTTCGTTCCCTTCCGCGGCCGGCAATGCCACATTCGCGCCTTCGTTTTTTTCGATCCGCGCAAGCACATGCATACCAATTTCCGCCGCCGCACCTTCGCCCTCGCCACCCTGGCTGCCGCCCTCTTCGCAGGCTCCGGCGCCTTCGCGCAGGACAAGAACAACATCAAGGTCGGCGTCTCCGTCGGCAACGGCGAGCAGATCTTCGAGGTGGTCAAGAAGGTCGCCGCCAAGGACGGCCTGAACATCCAGGTGGTCGTGTTCAACGACTACCAGCTGCCCAACGCCGCGCTGGCCTCGGGCGACCTCGACGCCAACGCCTTCCAGCACCAGCCATTCCTGGACAACCAGAACAAGGCGCGCGGCTTCGACATCGTGCCGGTGGGCCTGACCATCACCGCGCCGCTGGGCTTCTACTCGCGCAAGATCAAGTCCATCGACCAGCTGCCCGACGGCGCCACGGTCGGCATCCAGAACGACCCGTCCAACGGCAACCGCGCCCTGCTGCTGCTGCAATCGGCCGGTCTCATCACGCTGAAGCCGGAGGCGGTGAAGAACAACACGGCCACGCCGCTGGACGTGGTCACCAACCCGAAAAAGCTGAAGCTGGTGGCGCTCGACGCCGCCCAGCTGCCGCGCTCGCTGGACGACCTGACCATCGCCTCCATCAACAACGACTACGCCGAGAAGGCCGGCCTGTCTCTGAACAAGGATGCGGTGATCAAGGAATCGCCCAAGAGCCCCTACGCCAACCTGATCGCCGTGCGCCGCGCCGACAGGGACAAGCCCTGGGCGAAGCGCCTGGTGGTGGCCTACCAGTCGCCCGAGGTGAAGAGCTTCATCGAGACGCAGTTCAAGGGCTCGCTGGTTCCGGCGTTCTGACGACTCTTGCTCCCTCCCCCGCTGGGGGAGGGCCGGGGGTGGGGCAAGCGGCGCTCGCATGGGACGCCCTGCCCGCCCCATCCCAGCCTTCCCCCAGAGGGGGAAGGAGCAATACGGGGGCCTCCTCGGTGGAAGACCGGAGCATGAGAAAATGCCCGGTTTCCCCGAACACAGTCAGGACACCCCATGGACGCAGAACAGATCAACCAAATCGGCGCGATGCTCGCGGACCTGAGCGCCCGCACGGTCGATTTACGGAGGTATCTTTGACTACGATGCCAAGGCCGAACGTCTGAGGACGGTCAACGCATCGCTCGAAGATCCCAACGTCTGGAACGACCCGAAGAAGGCCCAGGAGCTGGGCAAGGAAAAGAAGTCGCTCGACGACGTGGTCGTCACGCTCGACCGGCTCACCAGCGGCCTGTCGGACAACACCGAGCTGTACGAGATGTCTAAGGAAGACGGCGACATCGCCGGCCTGCAGGCCATCTCCGATGACGCAGCCACGCTCGAAGCCGACATCAAGCAGCTCGAATTCCGCCGGATGTTCAACAACCCGGCCGACCCGCTGAACGCCTTCATCGACATCCAGGCCGGCGCCGGCGGCACCGAGGCCTGCGACTGGGCCAGCATGCTGCTGCGCCAGTACACGAAGTACGCCGAGCGCAAGGGCTTCAAGGCCCAGCTGGAAGACGAAACCCCCGGCGACACCGCCGGCATCAAGAGCGCCACCATCAAGGTGGAAGGCGACTACGCCTTCGGCCTGCTGCGCACCGAGACCGGCGTGCACCGACTGGTGCGCAAGTCGCCCTTCGACTCCTCGGGTGGCCGCCACACCAGCTTCGCCAGCATCTTCGTGTACCCGGAGATCGACGACTCCATCGAGATCGAGATCAACCCGGCCGACGTGCGCACCGACACCTTCCGCGCCAGCGGCGCCGGCGGCCAGCACATCAACAAGACCGACTCGGCCGTGCGCCTGACGCACATCCCGACCGGCATCGTGGTCCAGTGCCAGGACGGCCGCAGCCAGCACAGCAACCGCGACGTGGCCTGGAAGCGCCTGCGTTCGCGCCTGTACGACCACGAGATGCGCAAGCGCCAGGAAGAACAGCAGAAGCTCGAAGACAGCAAGACCGACGTGGGCTGGGGCCACCAGATCCGCAGCTACGTGCTGGACAACAGCCGCATCAAGGACCTGCGCACCAACGTCGAAGTCTCGGCCACGCAGAAGGTGCTCGACGGCGACCTCGACGTGTTCATCGAGGCCTCCCTCAAGCAGGGCGTGTGATACCGATGAGCCTGCAAAGCCTGAAGGGTGGCAAGGTCGAAGCCTTCATCTTCGACATGGACGGCACCATGATCGACTCCATGCCCTGGCATGCGCGGTCGTGGGTCGAGTTTGCGCACAACCACGGCGTGAAGCTCGACGTGAGCGAGATTCTTGCGCGCACCACCGGCCGCACCGGCACGGAGAGCATGCGCGAATTGTTCGAGCGCGAGCTTTCCGACGAAGAGTGCCAGGCCATGGTGCACGAGAAGGAAGAGATCTATCGAGCCCTTTTCCACGACAACTTCACCGAAGTCGCAGGCTTCACGGCCTTTGCCAAGGCAGCGGTTGCACACGGCCTGAAGGTGGCGGTCGGCACGGCCGGCGACAGGCACAACATCGAGTTCGCCATGTCGCGCCTGAAGATGGACCCGCTGCCGCTGGCCATCGTGGGCGGCGACGAGGGCTTCTCGGGCAAGCCCACGCCCGCCATCTTCCTGGAGGCCGCGCGCCGCATCGGCGTTGCGCCCGAGCGCTGCATCGTCTTCGAAGACGCGCCCTTCGGCATCGAAGCCGCCCGCCGCGGCGGCATGCGCGCCGTGGCCGTGTGCAGCACCCATTCCGCCGCCGAGCTTGCCGGCCCCCATGTGATCGCCGCGGTTCGCGACTACGACGAACTCGCCCATTCAAATTTTTTGGAGACCCTCGATGCTGCAGCGTGACGCCCAAGGGCAACCCATCGCCATCCGCCGCGAAGACTACGCGGCCCCGGCCTATTGGATCGACACTGTCGACCTGACCTTCGACCTCGACCCCGCCAAGACCCGCGTGCTCAACCGCATGCAGATGCGCCGCAACCCCGAGGTGCCGGTGCAGCCGCTGCGCCTGGACGGCGACGAGCTGAACCTGGCGCGCGTGCTGGTCAACGGCCAGGGCGCCTCGTTCCGCATGGAGGGCGAGCAGCTCGTCATCGACGGCCTGCCCGACGCTTTCGAACTCGAGATCTTCACCACCTGCTGCCCCATCAAGAACACCAAGCTGATGGGCCTGTTCGTGAGCGAGGACACCTTCTTCACGCAGTGCGAGGCCGAGGGCTTCCGCCGCATCACCTATTTCCTCGACCGCCCGGACGTGATGGCGAGCTACACCGTCACCCTGCGTGCCTCGAAGGCGGCCTACCCGGTACTGCTGTCGAACGGCAACCTCGTCGAACAGGGCGAGCTGCCCGAGGGCCGCCATTTCGCCAAGTGGGTCGACCCGTTCAAGAAGCCCAGCTACCTGTTCGCGCTGGTGGCGGGCAAGCTGGTGGCGCGCGAGCAGCGCATCAAGGCGCGCAGCGGCAAGGAGCACCTGCTGCAGGTGTACGTGCGCGCCGGCGACCTCGACAAGACCGAGCACGCGATGAACTCGCTCATCAACTCGGTGCTGTGGGACGAGGCCCGCTTCGGCCTGCCGCTGGACCTCGACCGCTTCATGATCGTCGCCACCAGCGACTTCAACATGGGCGCCATGGAGAACAAGGGCCTGAACATCTTCAACACGAAGTACGTTCTGGCCAACCAGGCCACCGCCACCGACGCCGACTACAGCAACATCGAGAGCGTGGTCGGCCACGAGTACTTCCACAACTGGAGCGGCGACCGCGTGACCTGCCGCGACTGGTTCCAGCTCTCGCTGAAAGAGGGCCTCACCGTCTTCCGCGACCAGGAATTCAGCCAGGACCTGTGCGCCGACGCATCGGCGCGCGCCGTCAAGCGCATCGAAGACGTTCGCGTGCTGCGCACCGCCCAGTTCCCCGAGGACGCGGGCCCCATGGCCCACCCGGTGCGCCCCGACAGCTACATCGAGATCAGCAACTTCTACACCGTCACCATCTACGAGAAGGGTGCCGAGGTGGTGCGCATGATGCAGACGCTGGTCGGTCGCAAGGGCTTCGAGAAGGGCATCACGCTCTACTTCGAGCGCCACGACGGCCAGGCCGTGACTTGCGACGACTTCGCGCAGGCCATCGCCGACGCCAACCCCGAATCGGAACTCGCCCGCCTGCTGCCCCAGTTCAAGCGCTGGTACAGCCAGGCCGGCACGCCGCGCCTCGCCGCCCATGGCGTGTACGACGCGCAGAACCGCAGCTACACCCTGAGCGTGGTGCAGAGCTGCCCGCCCACGCCCGGCCAGCCAACCAAGGAACCCTTCGTCATTCCGCTGAACGTGGGCCTGCTCGACGCGAGCAGCGGCCGCGAGCTGCCGCTGCAGCTGGAAGGCGAGAGCGAAGCAACGCACGGCACGCGCACCGTGGTGCTGTCGCGCGCCGGTGAGCAGATCACCTTCACGGGCCTCGACGCGGAGCCGGTGCCGTCCATCCTGCGCGGCTTCAGCGCGCCGGTGATCCTCGACTTCGAGTACACCGACGCCCAGCTGCTCACCCTTCTGGCCAACGACCCCGACCCGTTCAATCGCTGGGAAGCCGGCCAGCGCCTGGGCCTGCGCGCCGCGCTGAACGGCATTGCCGCCCTGGCCACCGACACCACGCCGGTGCTGAACGACGCGTACATCGACGCCATGCGCAGCGTGCTGCGCAACCCGCAGCTCGACGCCGCCTTCAAGGAACTGGTGCTCACGCTGCCGTCGGAAACCTACATCGCCGAGCAGCTCGACGTGGTCGACCCGCAGCGCGTGCACCTGGTGCGCGAAGCCATGCGCGCCCAGCTGGCCACCGCCCTCTTTGCCGACTGGCAGTGGGCCTATGAAGAAAACCACGACACCGGCGCCTACAGCCCCGACCCGACCTCCTCGGGCCGCCGCGCGCTGGCCGGCATGGCGCTGAACTTCCTGTGCCTGGCGGCGCGCGCTTCTGGCGACGTGGTGTGGCCTGGCAAGACGCTGCAGCGCTTCAAGGATGCGGGCAACATGACCGACCGCTTCAACGCGCTCAACGCGCTGGTGTCGTCGGGCCACACGCTGGCGGCACAGGCGCTCGCGCGCTTCCACGCCATCTTCAAGGACGAGGCGCTGGTCATCGACAAGTGGTTCTCGCTGCAGGCCGGCGCACCCGACCGCGGCGGCGACATCCTGCCGCTGGTGAAGCAGCTGATGAAGCACCCCGACTTCTCGCTGAAGAACCCGAACCGCGCGCGCAGCGTGATCTTCAGCTACTGCAGCGCCAACCCCGGCGCCTTCCACCGCCCCGACGCAGCCGGCTACGTGTTCTGGAGCGAACGCGTGATCGAGCTCGACGCCATCAACCCGCAGGTCGCCGCCCGCCTCGCGCGCGCACTCGACCGCTGGAGCAAGCTGGCCGAGCCCTACCGCAGCGCCGCGCGCGAGGCGATCGCCCGCGTGGCGGCCAAGCCGGACCTGAGCAAGGACACCCACGAAGTGGTGACCCGCGCTCTTGCTGGCAACTGAAGCAGAAAACCCGAACCCGGAAAACACATGGCTCAAAAGATTTCCCTCACCCGCTACCTCGTCGAACAACAGCGCGCCGACGGCCTCATTCCCGGCCAGTTGCGCCTGCTGCTCGAAGTGGTCGCGCGCGCCTGCAAGAGCATCAGCCAGGCCGTCAACAAGGGCGCGCTGGGCGGCGTGCTCGGCACGGCCGAGAGCGAGAACGTGCAGGGCGAGATCCAGAAGAAGCTGGACATCATCGCCAACGAAGTGCTCATCGAGGCCAACGAATGGGGCGGCCACCTCGCGGCCATGGCCAGCGAGGAAATGGACAGCATCTACGTGGTGCCCAACCGCTACCCGCAGGGCGAATACCTGCTCATGTTCGACCCGCTCGACGGCAGCAGCAACATCGACGTGAACGTCAGCATCGGCACCATCTTCAGCGTGCTGAAGAAGCCCGACGACCACCCCGGCGTGCAGGAAGCCGACTTCCTGCAGGCAGGCACCCAGCAGGTGGCCGCCGGCTACTGCATCTACGGCCCGCAGACCACCCTGGTGCTGACCGTGGGCAACGGCGTGGCCATGTTCACCCTCGACCGCGAACAGGGCAGCTTCGTGCTGACGCAGGAAGACATCCAGATTCCGCCCGACACCAAGGAATTCGCGATCAACATGAGCAACATGCGCCACTGGGACGAGCCCGTGAAGCGCTACATCGACGAATGCCTGGCCGGCAAGGAAGGCCCGCGCGGCAAGGACTTCAACATGCGCTGGATCGCCAGCATGGTGGCCGACGTGCACCGTATCCTGATGCGCGGCGGCGTCTTCATGTACCCCTGGGACAAGCGCGAGCCCGAAAAGGCCGGCAAGCTGCGCCTGATGTACGAGGCCAACCCGATGAGCTGGCTGGTCGAGCAGGCCGGCGGCGCCGCCACCAACGGCAAGCAGCGAATCCTGGACCTGCAGCCCACCAAACTGCACGAGCGCGTGAGCGTGATGTTGGGTTCTAGAAACGAAGTTGAGCGTTTGACGCAGTACCACGCAAAGAAGGCCTGATTTCTTGGCTATAATCTGAGGCTTCGCCGGTGTAGCTCAGTCGGTAGAGCAGCTCATTCGTAATGAGAAGGTCGGGTGTTCGATTCATCTCTCCGGCACCAATTAAAAGCCCGCTATCCAAAAGGTAGCGGGCTTTTTCCGTTATGCGGAATTCAGGAAGGCCATTCGGCCAGCAGCTCCCCAACGCGCTCTGGCGAGTTGTAGCCAGCCTGAATCAATATTTCAGCGATATCTCGCCCGCAGATAAACACGATCGGATGGCGGTCGTCGCGCACCTCCTCGTAGGCTTGCTTGGCGATCAATGAGGTGGTGACTAGGATGCCGAACTGACGGTGCCGAATCCGGGAGATCAGGCGAGCGACCTCGCGCACACCGACCGTGTTCGCCGCCACAGCTTCGGACGCCGGGCGATAGCACTTCGCCTCCAAAGCGAACTCAGCATAGACCGGGTCACCGCTTAGCCCGAGCAAGTACCTGCCGACCGCATCCCGCCCTCCATCGACACTGCCCCGGGTGATCTCGTCGATGATCACTCGCCGGTCCGAGAGCTGATAGATCCGGGCAGCAAAGGACTCGAACGCGTGCGGCGAAGCTTTGAAATGGTTCCATACCTGCTCCAGGATCGCAGCCTTGAGAGCGGTGTCCGGGCGCTGCTCGCTTTCAGTTCGAATCACTTTCGTGGGTTCTGAGGTCAGGGGCATGTAGACCCCCGTCTTGATCCACGAACTCCACGCGTTGGGCGCATTTGCCAACGCTCCCCCCTGGGGACGAAAGGCTATCGATCCACGTGCGCGAGACTGTTGCCGCATTGAGAACCGTGAAAACGGAGCGGTAGTTTTGGAATCGCTCCCCTGCGGTTGTCTTCCAGACGGCCACCAGATCCTCTGTCATGGGAAGACCTGGAAACCCCGGGGCGGCAAGACCCTTAAACTGAACAGACCGATTGCTCTTCGCAGTCGGGGACTTGGTAAAGACCAAGAACGGCGGCACCTCCGCCCTCTTCGCCGCGTCTCCATGTGCATTCTCGAAGGCTGCCTTCAAAAGAAGATTGCCGCGTCGCGTGGTGTCATGAAGATCATGTCCCGGCGTGCGGTTGTCGCCGTAGTAAATGAACTGACCGGTGTTCAGGTCTAAGCGGTCGGGCCAGTCGCCTTCTTCACCGCTCGAATACAGAACGACGAACTTCTTCTTCAAGCCCGGGCCCGATGCCCTGAATCCGCCTTGATTGCCCGCTCCTGGAAGCAGTTTGGCGATCGGATCACTGCTGGTATTGGCGGCACTGCCCCCTTCATAAATCGCGTCTACGACAAGGTCGGCGGTCGGCAAGTCGTCGAAGCTGAATATGCGGGTCATCTCGAGGCAGGGGCTGAGACAGATTGATCACAGATGCGCGGACGATATGCGCCCGCGCATTAATTTAACAATCTTGAAACAACTGCGCCTAACTCACAAGGCCGATGCCCGGTGGAACGAGGTGCCGCCACCCCACCTGGGCTACATTGGTTTCATAGAACCTCGCCCGAAATTTGCTGCCGACTTCGTATCGCCTCCTACCGCATCGAACGGATACGCCGGGGCATGAAAGGTATGGAGGACGCTACGGCAACAGCGGCGACGACAAAGTCGCGCGCCTTCGGCCGCTGGCCGCCCGCCAGCGGCCGATTTCTCATTAAGCCTTCGGCATATCCGCCGCATTGATCTGCTTCAGCAGTTCTTGAGAGAGTTGTGCCGCATCGTCAGCCAAGTCTGCGGCGATCCACATAACGCGGTCTCGGTGCGTCGCTCCGATCGCGTCGAACCAATCGCATCCGTCCCCGTAGCAACACTTCAGCAGAGATTGCAATTGGGACAACTTTTTCTCAAGAAGATCAGCCGCGTCGGATGAGGCGATTGCGCCGTGGGAGGTGGGCGCGTCTTGCCCGGCGATAATTTGATCAGCCATTTGATGTGCTTGCTTTCCAAAGTACGTGCACGTTGATTGGTCAGACGGCCATGGTGTTAGCGCACCTTGCCGTCGCCTTTTGTGCCTCACATCGACATCGCTGCGGTGTGCATCGATGTCCCGCCGTGAGGCGCGGCGGTCGTTCAAATGTATGGGAGAACCTTGCTGGCGGGGGACTCCATGCAGTGAACAAATTGGGGATCGCGCCGACTTTGCGCAAATGACTACGATCGTTGCGGGGTTGGCGCTCAGGTCTTGATCTGCCTGGCATTGCCCATTCCCACCAAACGCAAAAAGGCCCGCCATCGAAACGATGGCGGGCCTTTGATTGCAGGCATCCAAATGAATTACGAGCCCGCTTCACTCAACCACCTGGCAACCAGTGCAGGCACCACGTCCGTCGCCCTGCCCTGCAGGAAGGTGAAGCCGCGCGGCACCTCTTCCATGTCGAGCGCGACAAGCACTTTCTCGGCATTGCGGTCCGCGTACCGCACGAGCGACGCCGCCGGATAGACCGTGAGCGAGGTGCCCACCACCAACACGCGCGCCGCGGTGGCCACGTGCTCCTCGGCCTCCTCGAAGTGCTGCACCGCCTCGCCGAACCACACGATGTCGGGCCGCAGCTGGGTGCCGTCTTCGCAGAGTTGCCCCATGGCAATGGGATTTCCGTCGATGCGATAGCGCTTCGGCTCGGGCTCCGAGGTGCCCCGCGCGTAGGCGAGTTGCCCGTGCAGATGCACCACGTTGCGCGACCCGGCACGCTCATGCAGTGCGTCGACGTTCTGCGTGACGATCACGACTTCGTATGCCGCCTCGAGCGATGCGATGGCAGCGTGCGCGGCATTCGGCTGTGCCTGCCATGCCTTCTCGCGCCGCTCGTTGTAGAAGGCCAGCACCGCCTCCGGGTGCCGCTGCCAGCCTTCGGGGCTGGCGAGTTCCTGCCACGAGTAGCTGTTCCACAGCCCCTTGGCATCGCGGAACGTGGGCAGGCCACTCTCGGCGCTCACGCCGGAGCCCGAGAGCACGACGATCTTGTTCGGCTTGACCTTGGGTTTCATGCTTCGGTGCTCCTTCTGCGTGGCTGTCGTTGAATTGTGGCTCCCCGAACACGGATCGAACGTGTGACCTGCGCATTAACAGTGCGCCGCATCTACCAGCTGAGCTACCGGGGAAAGATTGGTTGAAGGATGTGTATGGAGGCGCGCCCCGGAGTCGAACCGGGCTGGACGGATTTGCAATCCGCTGCACTGCCGCTTTGCTATCGCGCCGGAATCGAGCCTGATGATGGCGTTGGTGGTGGATCGTCTTCGAGTCGAACCAAGTATTCCCGAAGGAGACGGGGTTACAGCCCGCTGCAGTCGCCAGTGCTGCTCACGATCCATCGAAGAGAAAAGTCGATCGATGAGTGGCGTTCCGCAGGGGAGTCGAACCCCTGGCTTCCTCCTGGACAGGGAGGCACTCTGGCCACTGAGTTAGCGGAACGAAAAAGAGAAAAATGAAAAGCTGGCAAGCCCTCAAGGATTCGAACCTTGGATCCCGGGATCAAAACCCGGTGCCTTGGACCACTAGGCGAAGGGCCCGCAAAAAGATTGGCGCGCGCGGAAGGATTCGAACCTTCAACCGTTGGGTTTGGAGTCCAGTGCTCTGCCAGTTGAGCTACACACGCACAAGAGAAAGCGAAAAAGAAGAGATGGTCTGAGTGGCAGGATTTGAACCTGCAGCCTCCTGCTTCCAAGGCAGGCCGTCTACCAGATTGACACTACACCCAGAGAAATTGGTGCCCCAGGGGAGACTCGAACTCCCAGAATTCCGCTTCTAAGGCGGACACGTCTACCAGTTGCGTCACCGGGGCTGAAAAGAAAATGTTTGTGGCTGCTACCGCGAATTTTTAAGGAGCACTCACAAGGCTCGAACCCTGTGCGGGCAGCACGATCGCTGCTCGTGAACGAATGGCATGAAAACGAAGCGGCCCGGAACCTCGCGGTGTCCGGGCCTCTTCTGTTCGAGAGAGAGCTTGGGAGGTCTGCGCCTATGCGCGTCCTCCACCCGGTTGCACCTGATCCTGGTAATCGCACGGCCACAGATTGGCCCGCGGGTTGGACATCGGATACGGGAGTTGATTGAGTTGCTGCTGCAGCAGCGGCTGCAGGCCGAGACCATCGTGCGAAGCGACGCGCACGAACACGTTGCCGGATGCGGGGCAAGTGCTGTAGATGCGGATCGTTGCGGCTTTCACGTTGGGTCCTGTTGGCGTTGAGTGGGATGGACTGTAAATAGTCTTTACACAATCGTCAACTGCTTGGACAAACTTTTTTCAAGCACCGTTGCAGCAAGCGCCGGACAACGACGCCTTGAATGCGACGACGAATGCCGTGTAGCCCTAAGCACTGTCTGTGGGCTTCAACAGGGCATCCGCAATCAATGACGGCCGTACAGGCGTCATGCGCTCATGGAGTTGAATGTCAGTCGCAGAACGCTGCGAGCCCCATGCCCTGTGCCTTCGCCTGGGTCAAGATCGCGTGTATCGACTTGAAAGCCGCGATCTGCGCGTGTTGGGCGCCAGCTTCAGGGGCGTTGGCAGTGAATACCTCGAGCATGGTCACGACCTGCTCGGCGCGCAGCAGCGAATCGTCGAAGTAGTCGAGGTTTACGCCTTTCCGGACACATCTGTCGAAGAGAGCCGCGATTGAGCAATGCGCATCCAGATCGACAGAGCCCGCAAGCTCAAGGCCACGCGGGTCTTTCGGCAAGTGCCTGCAGGTCGATTCGACGAAGTAGAGGTCCAGCATTCGGCACTCTATCGAGGCATCCGCTTCGCCAGTTCGGCGCAGGTCAGGCCCAGGCCGTCGGCGTGCGTTGCCAACGGCATGCCAAGCTTATTTTCCAGGCTCTCGAGCCATTGGAAGAAGCCGACGGTGTGCGCTTCGTCGGCCTCGGTCATCTCGAAGATTCCGTTGCTTGCATGCGATCGCTGGACGAGCTCGATGAGCGAGATGAACGAAGCCAGATCCGTCGCGATGTCGGTGGTGTCCAGCGCGCGTATAGCGCGGATCAGGCCCAGCTCTTCCTGCAGCGGCATCTCGGTCGGCTGCGCCGTCCAATACGCCAACAGTTTGCCGAGGGCCGTCGTGGTCATGGCACCACCGTGTACTTGAGATCCCTGTGCTTGACCTTGACTACCGAGTTCGTGAAGACGATCTCGTGACTGAGAAAGCCGTCCTCGAGCACCAGCATTTCATCGATGAGCCAATCGCCGTGGGAGCGGTCGCCAGCGGGCCAATCGCTCTTTGTTTTCTCGACCGCATAAGACTGCACGTCGCGATAGTGCAGCGTGATGCGATTCCCATGCGCTCCGGCCAGTTGCATCTCGATGTCATTCGCCCGGAAGTCGCCGTCCTCGAACTCTCGTACGAGCAACTGCTCCAGCCTGGCATCGTGCGGGCATCGCTCGTCCCGATGCTCATAGTGCCACGCTGCCCTCATGAATTCGAGAGCGTCCGTCGGCACCAGGCTGCTTACCTGCCGTACATAGGCCGGATAAGCGGAGCTGTCCATGGAGTAGCCGTCGCTGGTTTCACTGAACTTGATAATTTTCATGGTGCTTGATCAACATCCTGAAAGCCCGCTCTTGCGCACGCGCTCTGAATACTCTCTGGCCGCTACGCGGCTGTTGGGTGTTCCCAGAGCAGGCAGTTTTCCTATCTTTCTCAATTCGTCGACGGCGATGCCGTTCAGCACGTTGGATACCTTCGGCGTGACCTTCACTTCGGTGCCGACAGTACCGTGCTTGTTGAAGAAGCCGTCCGGTCCGTAGATGCCAGCTTCGGTTCCGTTGGGTTTGTACACGTGTATCTCGAAAGACGAACCAGTACTCGTGTTGAATCGGTCGATTCTTGCCCTGTAGCCATCGGGCAAGGACAAAGGTGCCTTGGGCGCCCAGCCCCACGGGTCGATCCACGACACAGGATTGGGCGCATAGCTGTGCAGATTGTTCCCGCCAGCAAGGCCGATAGGGTCCGGGCTGATGAAGCGGCCAATATCGGGGTCATAGAACCGGAAGATGTTGTAGTGCAGGCCGATGTCGCGGTCCAGATACTGGCCCTGGAATCGCATGTTCTGCTCGACTTTTGGCAGTGCCTTGTTCGCAGGAGAGGCGGCGCGGCCATCGAGCAAAGTGGACTCCCACTGCTCGGCCACAGCGCCGCCCCACGTGCGATAGCTCGCTCGCCAGCATATCCGGCCGGACTGATCCGTCAGCTCCTCAGGCAGGCCGGCCTGATCCGTGTGAAGGTGGAAGATGTTCGCAGGTGCAGCGGCACCAGCCTCGCCAGTGGCGGCATCGAGCCGCGCCAGCGGCATGTAACTGTCAGGCTCGTAAACGTGGCTTGTTACTTGCGAGCCGCGCCGCTCCTCGATCAGCCGCATCCCCTCCCAGACAAACCGCGTACTGCCGAACGCATCGTGCTTGGCCACGCGTCGCCCCATTGCGTCGTAGTCGAAGCGCGTGACCTGCGTGGTGGCTTCGGGCGTGCCCGGGCGCCGCGTGGTGTGCACGGCCACGAGGCGGCTTTCGTCGTCCCACTCGAAGCGCTGGTCGGTGTGCCTGCCCGACAGCTTGCGCGCCAGCCGGCCGTGGCCGTCGTAGCTGTAGCGCTTGTCCTCGAAAACGCGCACGAGGTTGTCGCGCACGTAGCCGGGCGCGGTTGATGCGTCGAGCAGGTTGCCTGCCGGGTCGTAGGCAAAGCGCTCGCTGTTGGCCGCGCTGCGCACGCTCTCTTCGATGCGGCCGGTGGCGTCGTATCTGTGCCCCGTCGTGCCCTGCAGCGAATGGCGGCTCTGCCGCAGCTCGCCCACGGGGTCGTAGCTGTATTCCTTCATCAGCCCGTCGAGAAGGCGGGCCCCGGGGGTGCCCGCGGCGTCGATGGCCTGGCGCCAACCCGGGTCTTGCGTGGTGAATGCCACGTCCAGTCCGCCGGGACGGCACCACGACGCGGCCCGCCGGCCCAGCGGATCCAGCGCAAAGCGAGTGTGCAGTGCGCCCTGGCTGCGCGCCACTTCGCGGTGCAGGTCGTCGCGCTCGATGTCGCTGATCAGCTGGTGCACCACGGGTGCGTCGCCATGCTGCTGCGACAAGTTGACCTGATGCAGGTGCCCGGAGCCGTAGTACAGGTAGTTCAGCGCGCGCTGCACGCCCGGCTGCGACGCGATGGCGGGCAGAACGGTCTGCGTGCGGTTGCCGAGTTCGTCGTGCGCGTGGCGCAGGGTGTGGGTCTCGCCGGTGAGCTCGTCGATGGCCGTCTCTTCGACGAGCCACCCGAGCTTGTCGTAGACGAATGTGGTGCGATGCAGCGCGCGCGGCTCGCCATCCGTGCCGGGTTGCGGCGCTTCCAGCTTCGTTGCTTCGACCAGGCGGTCCAGCTGGTCGTAGCTGTAGCGGTACCAGTGGCGCCCGGTGCGCTTCTCGACGAGGCGACCCACGGCATCGCGCAGCAGTTCGGTACGCAGGGGTCCGGCCGGGCGATGCGGTTCGGCGCCTTCATGCAGTGCGAGGTCGTCGTCGCCGATGCCCGGTATATGGGTGATGCACACCGGCCAGCCGTTGGCGTCGTATTCCACCTGCACGCGCGTGCCGCCCACGCGACGCTCTTCCACCACGCGGTCGGCGGCGTCCCGCACGAATTCGAAGTGCAGGCCGTTCTCGTTGACGAGCGCCTGCAGGCGCTGGGCGCCGTCGTAGTGCCAGGCGATGCGGCGCCCCTCGGCGTCCTGCCGCACCAGCGGCTGGCCGCGCAGGCCGAGCGCGAAATGCGTGCTGCGGCTCAGCGCATCGGTGGCGGCGACGATGCGGCCGGCCGCATCGCGGCGCAACGACTGGTGGCTCTGGTCGGGCTGCGACACCGACAGCAGCCGCCCCATGGCGTCGTGCGTCAATCGCGTGCGCTGGCCCATGGCATCGGTCACGGTCTGCAGGTGGCCCCAGCCGTCGTATGCGTAGCGCGTGGTCTTGCCGGAGCAGTCGGTCAGCGAAAGCAGCTGCGCGCAATCGCTCCACGTCATGCGGTTGGTGCCGCCCTTGCCGTCGGTCACCACGATCGGCAGGCCCCGCCTGTCGTAGGCGTACTCGGTGGTGTGGCCCAGCGGGTCGGTCTCGCGCACCAGGTTGCCCTGGTCGCTGTAGGCGTAGGTCCAGGTGCTGCCGTCCGCGAGGGTCTGGCGCCAGGGCTCGCCGAACTCGGTCCAGCCGGTGCTCTGCGTGCGGCCCAGCGCATCGGTGCGGCTGGCCATGAAGCCCATGGGGTCGTAGGTGCAGCGCGTGGTGGCACCGCCGGGCTCGGTGATGGCGACGAGCTGGCGCAACTCGTTGTACTGCGCATGCCATTGGCGGCCCGCCGCATCGACGTAGTCGGTGACCTGTTGGTCGGCATTCCAGTGCCAGGCGTACTCGCGTCCGAGCTGGTCGACGACCAGTGTCTGGCCCAGCGCCAGCGCGTCGTCCGCGGCAGGCGGCACGCGCCGGACGGTGTAGCTCTCGCCGTCGTTGGTCCAGTGGCGGACCACGTGGGCTTCGTCGCCCTGGCCGCACCACTCGTAGCGGCATTCCAGCCCTGCGGCGTCGGCATGGAAGTCCATGAGGCCCCGGGCGTCGTAGCCGAAGCGGCGCACCACCGCACCGTTGCGGTCGGTCACCTCGAGCAGCCTGCCTTCGGCGTCGTGCCTGTAGGTCACCAGCAGGCCCGGCAGCTCGCCGGGTGCGCCGGCGGCCAGGCGCAACGCGCCCACCCGGCGGCTCTCGCCCGCGTACTCGAGCGCCAGCAGCCGGCCGGTGCTGTCGGTCAGCTCGACCAGCTGGCCCAGCGGATCGTGGCGCAGGTCGATGAAGTTGCCGTTGCGGTCTTCCAGCCGCGCGAGCTTCAGCGTCTGGACGCGCGGCTCGCCTTCGATCGGCGGCTCGAACAGGAAGAACAACCCGCCCGGCACATGGATGAAGTAATGGCCGCCTTCGGTGCGGCACAGGTCGAGCCCGTCGCGCAGGCTGTACTGCCGCGTGCCGGGCTCGATGTCGGGCAGCACCATCGGCCGGCCCTGCTCGTCGATGAGCGTGACCACGGGCTGGCCTTCGTCGTCGCTGCCCAGCCGCAGTTCCATCGAATAGGGCAGGCTCCAGCCCTGCCCCAGCGGGCCGTCGCGGCGCAGGTCGTGGCTGCTGTAGAAGCGCTGCCATGCGATGGGCAACGGCCCCGGCAGGCTGAAGTCGAGCTCGCTCTCGCCGCCCAGGAACTTGCCGCCCGTGGCCGCATGCACCGGATTGCCGAAGGAACTGACCATGCCGTGGATGCCCATGCCAAGCCCCACCGCTCCTTCGATCAGGCAAGGCAGCGCGTTCTTGCCCTGCCGCGCGAGCTTGGGCAGGCAGCGCAGGCCGCGGTAGATCATGACCACATTGAAGATGGTCACCAGCACCTTGGAGATGAGCGGCACCTCGTCGGCCACATCGCGCACGCGCGCGGTCGGCCCGCCGATGAAGACCGTGGGCGCCCCGTCGCTCACCTTGGCGCCGCACTCGGTGTGGTCGTCCTTGCGCGAGGCCACGCCCATGTTGATGAACACGGTCTCCGCGCCCTCGGCAAGAAGAATCTGCGGCGAGTCGTTCTTGCAACTCACCGTGTCCATGGGAGCGTCGGGCGAGGCCCGCGCCGCGCCCAGGGCCTTGCCGCCGATGAACACGTCCGACGATCCGCTGGTGATCATCCCGGTCACGGTGAGCGTCTCGGGCACCAGCGCATCGGCGATCGACTCGCCCAGGCTCGCGCCGACGTAGCCGCCGGCCATGCGCGCGCCCACAACCACCGCGCCCGCCACCAGCGGCCCGGCGAGCCCACCGGTGCCGACCACGGCCGCTGCTGCCACGCCCACCGCGAAGCCCACGGCGATGCCGCCGATCAGTCCGCCAGCGAACTTGGCCCAGAAGCGCGCGTGCGCGTTGGTGTGGGCAATGGGGTCGTGCAGGCGTGCAGCTGGTTGGCCGGCCATGGCGCCTCAGGCCCTCGGCTGGAAGCTCTCGAGCACGCGCCGCCACAGCGCGACCGCCTCGGCATCGAAGGGCACGGGGCTGCTGGCCGTGAGGATCAGCACGCTCCTGCCGCCCGGGTCCTGCGGCAGCAGGAACACGGCCTGGCGTTGATGCAGCGCCTGGCCGTTCTGCTTGAACTGCGTGGCGAGTTCGATGGCATGCAGGCTCGCGATGGCCGGGCCCACGGCGATGTCGGTGCGCGACACCTCCTTGAGCTGGCTCACCTGGCGCGTCAGGTCGTTCATCTGCCGCGTGACGAACTGCGCCAGGGTTTCCTGCGCCCGCAGCGCGTCGCGGCTCACGATGAGGGTGGTGCCCGAGCCATCGGGCATCGCGAGGACGTTCATCGAGCGGTCGATGCGGCCGTCTTCGGGGATGTCGAACTGGCCTTCGTTGAGGTGGTAGCGCATGGCGAGGAGACGTTTACGAAGGATCGAAGGCCACATAAGCCAAACAGGCAGGATTGCTCTCGCCGAAGCCAAACGAGAGTTCGCCCCAATCGAGTTTCGCTGTGTAGCTGGTGTCCTCATCCAATGAACGTCCACGAGGAACACCGGTAAGCCTCAGTTCCGCGTAGTGCCGCAGAACTTCCTCGAACGAGATGCCACGCCCCTCCAACTCGAGCACCAGGAATCCTGGATGAGGGCCTTCCCGCTTGAGGCGCAAGTCGACTTCCTGAATGCCAACGCCTTCTGCCAACTGCACAGGACCGCCTTCGAGAAACTGAAACAGGTCGCTGCCTGAAGCTTCCGTATCGACAAGCCTGATGCCCAGCTCACGCTCGACCTTGTCTTTCGAAAAGGGAACGCTGCCAATCAACGCCTCAATGGCTTGCCAGATGGTCGTGGAGATTTCGTTCATGTACGTTGCCTCAAACACTCATTCGATGCCGAAGAATTTCTTCAGCTTGGTCAGCGGAAGGTCGTCGTAGCGTTCTCCGTACATTTCGTAGTAGGTCTTCCCGCCGGTTCCGGATGCCTTGTTTGTGCCGTAGACGGCTCCGATGGTTTGCTCGGCCCGTTCGAAGTTGCCCGTTCTCAGGGCCTCGTCGTAGGCCCTGTTGTAGATGGCCATATGGTGAGAGTTCTCGTTGGCGAGGATGTCTGGGCCACCATTGGCGAGAATTTCACGCTGCACCCGGATCTCGTTGATCTGAGCGCTCCCCTCCGCCCTGAGGCCACTGTTGATGTACGCCTGCCTGGACGACGTATCCATTTCCCTCTTATCGAGTGCGTGCCCCACCTCGTGTGCAGCTGCGGCATTGAATGCGAGGGGCCGTCCTTTCAGGGAACTGTCGAGCGTGATGGTCTTTTTCCTCTCGCTCGCAGAGCTTCCTCCCTTGGCGGGACCAAAGCGGAGCTTCCAACCTTCGCGCCTGATTTGGGCCAGTTGCCTGTCCAGCGTCGGCGAGCGAACTCCGGGTTGGTCCATCGCCTCCTCGGCTGCTGCGGCCGGAGCCAGAACGGCTGCGGGATGCGCATCCTCTTCCAGCGTTGCGACCTCCATTTCCGGGTCTCCGCCCCCGATCGGCGCATCGCAGTTCAAGAAGATCTTCCCACCCCGCTGATCCAGGTTGTCCGTGAAGTTCACCAGCCCCTTCACTCCGTTGATCTTCACCGTGCCATCCGCCAGCAGCACGATCGACGACTTGCCGCAGATCAGCGAGATGCTTGTCTTCGCGGTGACGAACACGTCCTGCTCCGCCGCCTGGATCACCACCGACTTCTGCCCGGTGAGGTTCGCGTTGGCCGCGGTGGAGGTGACGGAGGCGTCGGTCTTCGACACCAGGTTGATCGCACCGGCGCTGGCGTGCGAGACGATGTCGCCGTCGGACACCACGTTGATCTGCCCGCCCTCGCTCACCTGCGTGAGCATGCCCTTGGCGGCGAGCTGCGTGAGCTGGGCGCCGGTGGTCATGGTCAGCGCCGAGACGGAGCGCATCGACACGCTCTGCCCCGAGCTCACCACGATGGGCCGGGGGCTGATCATCGTCTGGCCCTCGGGGCTCACGATGGAGACCACGGGCTTGTCGATCTTGCGCGAGAGGTCGAGCATCTGCTGCGCGTCGGCCATGGCCGGATCGGGGTCGTCCGAGACGCCGGCCTCGGGCGATCCGCCGGCCGCCAGCGCGGCGACGGCCTGCGACACGCCGCCGAGCGACTGCACGCCCTGCACCAGCCCCGAGAGCGTCTGGTTCTTGCCCTGGGCCATGGCGCTCACGAGCGATTTCGTCGCGGCCACGGCCTGCCCCGCCGCCTGCATGAGCGCGTTGCTCTGCGCGAGCGTGGCGCCCATCTGCTCGTGGCCATCGGGGTTGTCGCGCGAGGTCTTCTGCGCGAAGTCCTGCGTGTAGGTGGTCAGCAGAAGGCCCTTGTCGGCGCGGATGGAGCCCCACTCGTTGGTGCGCAGCTCGAAGCCGTAGCTGCGCTGCACACCCGAGCCCTGGTTCATCAGATAGCCCATGTGCAGATGGGTATTGCCGTGGTCGGTCGACAGCTCGATGTGCTCGGTGCCGCGGCTGTCCTCGAAGCGCAGCATGTGCTTGCCGCCGCCGCCCTTGCTCCAGTGGGTCTGGAAGCCGGTCTGCGTCTTGTGGCGCGGCAGTTCCCACGGCGGCATCTGCGCGGCGTTGTAGACGCAGCCGGTGACGATCGGATGGTCGGGGTCGCCGTTGAGGAAATCGACGATCACCTCCTGGCCGATGCGCGGGATGTGCATCGCGCCGTAGTTGCTGCCGGCCCAGGTCTGCGAGACGCGGATCCAGCACGAGGAGTTCTCGTCGCGCTTGCCGTAGCGGTCCCAGTGGAACTGCACCTTGATGCGGCCGTACTGGTCGGTGTGGATCTCCTCGCCCGCCGGGCCGACCACCACCGCGGTCTGCGGCCCGGTGGTGCGCGGCCTCGGCGTGACACGCGCGGGGCGGTACGGCGCGCTGTCGGGCAGCACCTCGAAGCTCTGGCGGTAGCTCGTGCTGCTGGTCGACTCGCTGTAGGCGGCGTCCGCCGCGCCGACCACGCGCAGCGCGTTCTCCTGGAAGTCGTAGGTCACGGCCTCGATCAGGTAGCGGCGGTTCTCCTGGGCGTTCGGGTGGCGCGCCAGCTCGAAGAGGTAGCCGGGCGCCATGTGGCGCAGGTTGCCCTCGGCACTCACCAGCTCGCGGCGCCCCGCGAGCTGCTCCAGCCGCAGGCGCGCGTAGTTCTCGCCGTCGGCCAGCTCGGTATAGCCGCCGGGCCAGTCGTAGATCTCGAAGCTGTCGCGGCTGTGGCCGGCCGGCTGCTGGCGCACGGTGTCTATCTCGGCGTTCGGCTTCCTGAAGTCGTAGTCGTCGGCCGCAAAGTTGCCCGATGCGATGTCCTCCGAATGGCTCCAGCTGTCGATGAAGTCCTGCTCGAGGATCTGCGCGGCGAGCACGCCCGCGTGATAGGGCACCCTCACCGGACCGGCGGGCAGGTCGGTGTGCGAATCGGCACCGTCGCACAGCACCAGCTGATGGCTGCCCTGCGCATGCGAGAAGAAGTAGTAGATGCCCTCCTGCTCCATGAGCCGGCTGGCGAAGTTGAAGTCGCTCTCCGAGTACTGCACGCAGTAGTCCCAGGTGCGGTAGCTGCCGCTCAGCCGCGCGTCGATGGCGAAGCCGTAGGGCGCGAGCACCTCCTGCAGGATCTGCGGGGCGGTCTTGAACTGGAATATCCTGAAATCGGAGCGACGGGTGGCGTACCACAGCCAGGGGCGCAGCGTGGCCTCGTACACGCACATGTCGCCGTCGTCCTTGCCGATGTAGGCGAAGCGCGTGACCTGCCCGCTCAGGAAGCGGCTGCCGGCGCCGCCGAGTTCGGTGGCGAGGTTCACCTCGATGCTCATGTCCTCGCCCAGCATGCTCCGGGGCTGGATGTTGGGCATGTCGCTGATGAGCCGCACGCGGTGCTCGAACAGCGCGGAAATGCGCTCCTGCCCCGTCATCGAGCGGAACTTCAGGCGCTCGCCCAGCTCGCTGTGGGCGATGAAACTGCGGGTCATTCCTGGAAAGCTCCCTGGTCAATGAACCCGGCGCGGGCCGCCCAAGCGGCAAACCGCGCCGGGCAAAGGGAGTTCAGGCCTCCTTGTTTTCCTTGATGTTCCAGCCCAGCACCGTCTCGGCGCCCTTGCCGCCCTTGTCGGTCTGCTCCCAGTACTGCTGCTTCACCTTCGCGGCCTGGAACGAGTACTGCACGAACACCGCGTCCGAGCCCTGTTCGGCGGTGTACTGCACCGAGGTCACCAGCACTTCTTCGAGCGTGACGCGCGTGTACTCGATCTGCGAGCCGCCGGCCTTGCACACCGACACTTCCACCTTGCCCAGGTGCTTGCCGCTCGCGCAGTTCTTCATCACCGAAGGCGCCGCCTTGTCGATGCGCGCCAGCACCTGCAGGTCGTTGAAGCTGGCCTTGCCGACACCGCCGCCACCACCGCTGACCATGTTGCCGGGCTGCGTGGCGCCCCATGCGAACGACTTGATGTCCGTCCACTCCTTGTGGTTCGAATCCTTCGATTCGCCGTTCGCGCCCTCGACGCGCATGAACATGTCTACTGCCATGAGATCAACTCCCTCGAAATTGCGTGCCCGCCCGGGGGCACATTGGAACCAGCCGCCCTCCCGGCAGGAGGACGGCAACGAATCGGAAGGCTCGGCCGGCGCTGGTGACACAGCGACGGCGGCCCTTTTCCGAAGCACAACGCTTCAGCGCACGAACATTAATCGAGGGGTTCGTGCGCAACCAGTGCCGAACGGCATGCGCAAAAAGAACTACCAAAGCCGGCGTTTGGTTCCCGGGATCACATCCTGTACTGTTGCGGGCGCACCCTCCCCACATACCGTCCCATCCTTCCAGGAGCCCGCATGGCGTCGTCCACACCCGCTGCCCACCCGCACTACGACCGCCTGATCGCCGCCGCGCGCGGCCTGCCCTCGCTGCGGGTCGCGGTGGTGCACCCTGCCAACGCGGCCTCTCTGGAAGCAGCGCTGGCGTCGGCGTCGCTGGGCCTGATCGTGCCGACGCTCGTGGGCCCTCGCGCGAAGATCGAGGCAGCCGCGCAAGAGGCCGGCATCGATCTCTCCACGATCGCGATCGTCGATGCGCCCCACAGCCACGCGGCGGCCGATGCGGCCGTAGCCATGGCGCTGCGCGGCGAGGTCGATGCACTGATGAAGGGCAGCCTCCACACCGACGAGCTCATGGGTGCCGTGGTGCGCCGCGAGGGCGGGCTGCGCACCTCGCGGCGCATCAGCCACTGCTTCGTGATGGACATCCCGGGCCATGCGCAGCCGCTGATCATTTCGGACGCGGCCATCAACATCGCGCCCACGCTCGAGGAGAAGGCCGACATCGTGCAGAACGCGATCGATCTTGCGCACGCGCTGCACATGCCGGTCGTGCGCGTCGCGATTCTTTCCGCGACGGAGACGGTCAATGCCAAGGTGCCTTCCACGCTCGACGCCGCGGTGCTTTGCAAGATGGCCGACCGCGGCCAGATCACCGGCGCGGTGCTCGACGGCCCGCTGGCCATGGACAACGCCATCGACGCCGAGGCGGCGCGCATCAAGGGCATCGTCTCGCCGGTGGCGGGGCGCGCCAACGTGCTCATCGTGCCCGACCTCGACGCGGGCAACATGCTCGCGAAGAGCCTGACCTTCCTCGGCGGCGCCTATGCCGCGGGCATCGTGCTGGGGACGAAGGTGCCGGTGATCCTCACGAGCCGGGCCGATTCGGAACCGGCCCGGCTCGCCTCGTGCGCCGTCGCGTCCATGCTCGCGAAAGCGGGGCGCGACAAGCTCATCAAGGCGGTGGGCTGAGCCCGGCGCTCAGCGCGCGCCGGCCACGATCGCGATGCCCCTGATCTGCCCCGCGGACGGCGCCCGCTCGGGCTTCGGATAGCGCGCCGGCGCGAAGCGGTGCAGCAGCTCGGACTCCTGCATCTTCACGGCTTCGAAGTTCGCGAGCTTGACGTGGCCGAAGCCGCGAATGGACAGCGGCAGCGCCGCGATGCGCGCAGCCGTCGCCTGGTTGCCCGCCGAGAGTTCGCCCGCCATCGCTTCGAGCAGGCCGTCGAAATGCGAGATCAGCTCGCGCTCCATGCGCCGCTCCGCGGTGCGTCCGAAGATGTCGAAGGCCGTGCCGCGCAGGCGCTTGCCATGCGCCAGCCAGCGCATCGCGGGCAGCATCCAGCTTCCGATGCGGATCTTGGCGGGCGCCTTGCCGTGCGCGCCGCGCGAGAGCACCGGCGGGGCCATGTGGAATTCGAGCTTCAGGTCGCCTTCGAACTGCTCGTTGAGCTTCTGCAGGAAGGCGCCGTCGGTGTAGAGCCGCGCCACTTCGTACTCGTCCTTGTAGCTCATGAGCTTCAGCAGGCTGCGCGCCGCGTTGCGCGTGAAGGGCAGGCTCGCATCGCCCCCCTGCAGTGTGGCCTCGCGCTCGCGCAGGCTGCGGATGCGCTTCTCGAAGCGGTCCGCCCATGCGGCGTCCTGATAGCCCGTGAGATGCCGGCGCGCCTCGGCGATCAGCGCGTCGAGCGGTCGCTCGTCGAGCGAAGAAGCCTGCGCATCGGCAGGCGCCGCGCGCAGAGCGTCCAGCGCCTCGGGGTTGCCGGCCGCGAGCCGCCCCAGCGAAAAGGCCGACTGGTTCGCGGCCACCGCCACGCCGTTGAGCTCGATCGCATGCATCAGCGCCTCCAGGCTCAGCGGCACCAGCCCGCGCTGCCACGCGTAGCCGGCCGCGACGATGTTGGCGGCCAGCGTGTCGCCGAGGAACTCCTCGGCCAGGCTCTGAGCGTCGAAGGTCTCGACCTGCTCGTCGCCAGCCACGAAGCGCATCTTCTCCAGCAGAAGGTCGACATGCAGGTCGGCATCGGGGTTGCGCAGCGACTCGGCAACCGGAATCTCGTGCACGTTCGCGAGCACTCGCGTGCGTCCGTGGCGCACGGTCTGCAGCGCGTCGGCCGATGCGCCCACCACCACGTCGCAGGCGAGGATGGCGTCGGCCTGTTGCGTGTCGATGCGGACCTGGTGCAGCCGCTCGCGCGAATCGGCCAGGCGCACGAAGCTCAGCACCGAGCCGCCCTTCTGCGCGAAGCCCATGAAGTCGAGCACGCTCGCGGCCTTGCCTTCGAGGTGCGCGGCCATGGCGATCACCGCGCCCACGGTCACCACGCCGGTGCCGCCCACGCCGGTCACGAGCAGGTCATACGGAGCGGTCCAGGCGTGCTCCGCCGGGTACGGCAGCGCGGCCACGCGGTGCAGGAAGGCATCGCGCCCCGACGCGAGCGCACCGCTCTTGCGGCGCAGCTTGCCGCCCGTGACGCCCACGAAGCTGGGGCAGAAGCCCTTGGCGCAGGAGTAGTCCTTGTTGCAGCTGGTCTGGTCGATCTTGCGCTTGCGGCCCATCGGCGTCTCGTGCGGCAGCACGGCCACGCAGTTGCTCTGCACGGTGCAGTCGCCGCAGCCCTCGCACACGGCCTCGTTGATGAACAGGCGCTTCGGCGGATCCGCCAGCTCGCCCTTCTTGCGGCGGCGGCGCTTCTCGGCGGCGCAGGTCTGCTCGTAGATGAGCACCGTCACGCCCGCCATCTCTCGCAGGCGGCGCTGCACCTCGTCGAGCGCGGCGCGGTCGTGGAACTCGGTGCCGCTCGGAAAGCGGTCCTTGATGGCGTCGTACTTGCCGATGGCGTCGCTCACCACCACCACCTTGCTCACGCCTTCCGACTCGACCTGCCGCGCGATGGCGTCCACGCTGATGACGCCGTCGACCGGCTGCCCGCCGGTCATCGCCACCGCGTCGTTGAAGAGGATCTTGTAGGTGAGCGTGGCCTTTGCCGCCACGGCCTGCCGGATCGCGAGGTAGCCGGAGTGGTAGTAGGTGCCGTCGCCCAGGTTCTGGAAGACGTGCGGCGTCTTCGTGAACATCGCGTGCGAGATCCAGTCCACGCCCTCGCCGCCCATCTGGATCAGCCCGGCGGTGCTGCGGTCCATCCAGTTGGCCATGAAGTGGCAGCCGATGCCCGCTCGCGCGGTCGACCCCTCGGGCACCTTGGTGCTGGTGTTGTGCGGGCAGCCGGCGCAGAAGTACGGCAGGCGCTTGACCGCATCGCTCGCGTTGGCCAGCAACTCGGGCGGCGTGAAGTCGCGCACATGCTGCAGGTGGTCGCCCAGGTCGTGGTTGTCGGGGAAGTGCACGGCCAGCCAGTGCGCGACCAGCTCGATGAGCCGCGAGGGCCGCAGCTCGCCCAGCGCCGACACCAGCGGCTGGCCTTCGCGGTCGTGCTTGCCCACGAGCACGGGACGCGCATCGGGCGGCGCGTTGTAGAAGATGTCGCGCAGCTGCGTCTCGACCACCGCGCCCTTCTCCTCGACGATGAGGATCTCTTCCAGCCCCTGCGCGAAGGCCTTGATGCGCGTCTGCTCCACCGGAAAGCTCAAGCCCACCTTGTAGAGCCGCACGCCCGCGCGGGCCAGCTGCTCGGGCGAAAGCTCGAGCCGGCGCAGCACTTCCATGAGGTCGTGGTGCGCCTTGCCGCAGGTGACGATGCCGACCTTCGCGTGCTCGCTGACGATCACGTGGCGGTCGATGCTGTTGCGCCTGGTGAATGCGGCGACGGCCGCGAGCTTGTCTTCCAGGCGCGACTCGATGCGCAGCGAAGGCAGGTCGGGCCAGCGGTAGTGCAGGCCGTCCGGCGGCGCATGGTGACCGGTGGCGGCGCTCACCGCATCGGCGTCTTCCCATGCGCTGACGCGGGCATTGATCGCGTCCAGGTCCACGGTGCCCGCGCTCTCCACCACTTCGGACAGCGCCGCCATGCCGACCCACGCGCCCGAATAGCGCGAGAGCTCGTAGCCGTACAGGCCGAACTCCAGGTACTCGGCCACGCTGGAAGGCTGCAGGATGGGCATGCGCCACGCCATGAAGGCGTGGTCGCTCTGGTGCGGCATCGACGACGAAACGCAGCCGTGGTCGTCGCCCGCCACCACAAGCACGCCGCCGTGCGGCGAAGAGCCATACGCATTGCCGTGCTTGAGCGCATCGCCCGCACGGTCGACGCCGGGACCCTTGCCGTACCACATGGCGAACACGCCATCGACGGTGCGCTCCGGGTCCGATTCCACGCGCTGCGTGCCCAGCACCTGCGTGGCCGCGAGCTCCTCGTTCACGGCCGGCACGAAGCGGATGCCGGTCTGCTTGAATCGCTCGCCGGCCTTCCAGATCGCCTGGTCGACCATGCCCAGCGGCGAGCCGCGGTAGCCGCTGATGAAACCCTGAGTGTGCAGGCCGCGCTGCGCGTCGCGCCGGCCCTGCATCACGAGTACGCGGATCAGCGCCTGCGTGCCGGTCAGGAAAACCGAGCCGGACTCGGCCCAGATGTTGTCGGAGAGTTGGTAGCCGGGCCGTCTTATCGCGGTGGCATTGAGTGGGGCATTCATGCCCGGAATTGTTCTGCCGCCTTCCGAGGGAGTGCTTCTTCAATGCACTAGCGCAGACCCTTGTTTGAAGAATAATTCACCTGAAAACAAGACAAAAAGAAGGTTTTATTTTTTATTTCTTCAGATCCTGAGAAAACACCAGTCTCCCGGCGCTACCTCATCTTCCGGCGCCCGCGTGCCGCGCCCGGAACTCGCCCGGCGTCATGCCTTCGAGCCGCCGGAAGTGGCGGTTGAAGTTCGAGAGGTTGTTGAAGCCCACCTCGTAGCAGATGCTGCTCACGTGCTGGCGCGTGGAGGTCAGCAGGCCGCAGGCCTTCGCCAGGCGCAGGCCGATGATGAAGTCGGTGAAGGTCTTGCCGGTCGCGCGGCGGAAGCTGCGCGAGAGCGAAGTTCTGCTGGTGCCCACGAGCGCGCTGACTTCCGAAAGCGACAGCGGCTGTGCGTAGTTGTTCCGGATGTGATGCAGCGCTCTCTGCACGTGCAGCGTGCGGCCCGGCCCGGCGGCATCCGCGTGCACGGGGATTCGGGCCAGCAGCCGGAAGTCGGTCCACTGCGAGAGCTCATTCAGCACGGCGGTGAATGCCGAAAACCGTGCCAGCCCGTGCAGCGTCGAAAGGCGCCTCAGCTTGGTCAGCGTCTCCGCACCCAGGCCGACGAAATGCACGCCCTGGCGCGCGCGCGAAAGAAGCGGCCCGACGTCCGACAGCTCCGGAAATATCGCCGCACCGCGCCGCAGCGGCTCGTCGCTGAAGCGCAGCACCAGCCCGTCGTCCGGCTCCGCTCGATACGCCAGCCTCAGTGTCCGTGGCAGCAGCGGCCCGAGCAGCACGACCGCGCCGGGTGCGAGCGTATGCGTCTCTTCGCCAGCGCCGCTGCCGACGCGCAGGCACGCCGGGGCGCTTCCGATCAGGTGCAGTTCGTGGTCGTGAAGGCAGCTGCCGGGGTCGAAGCCTCGTCCCGCGAACGGGCTCGGCTCCTCGCAGAGAACGGTGGCATTGGCGTCGGACATTCGATTGCGATCCACAAGGCCTCGTGGCGATGGCGCGGCGGCCGCATCTGCGGTCAGTCGCGCGAGCGCATCGCGAAGAAGCCCCCGGCCACCAGGATGAACGCCCCGATGATCACCTTCTGCCAGGTGCTGGGCACCCCGGCCAGGATCAGCACGTTGTTGATCAGCGTGACCAGCACCACGCCCAGCAGCGTGCCGCCCACGGTGCCGCTGCCGCCGGTGATGCGCGCGCCGCCCAGGATCACGGCCGCGATCACGTCCAGCTCGTTGCCCACCAGGTCGAAGGGGTTCGCCAGCCGCGTGCTCGACACGTGCACGATGCCCGCCAGCCCCGAGAGGAACCCCGCGTACGCGAACACGAAGACGTGCACCGTGCGCAGGTTGTAGCCCAGCCGCTCCGCAATGGCCAGGCTGCCGCCGATGGCGTACACCGCGCGGCCGATCAGCGTGCGGTTCAGCAGCCACCAGGTCAGCACCGCCGCGAACACCAGCACCAGCACCGTGGCCGGCAGCACCACGTGCAGGCCCTGCGGCGTGTCGAAGCGCCACAGCGCCAGCTTGCCGAAGGCATCCATCGGCGCGGGCACGTTCATGAAGAACACGGTGCCCACGAAGGTCAGCAGAATGCCCCGGTACAGGTACTGGGTGCCGATGGTCACGATGAGCGAAGGCGCCTTGAGCCAGTGCACCAGCAGCCCGTTGATCACGCCCAGCAGCGCGCCGCTGGCCGCGCCGGCAACCAGCAGCAGCGCGATGGGCGCTTCCGGAAAGTAGTTCAGCACCAGCTTGGTGATGCTGTACATCGTGAGCGCGGCAATGGCCGCGAACGACACGTCGATGCCGCCGGCCGCCAGCACGATCAGCACGCCCAGTGCGAACAGGCCCAGCACCGTGCAGGCGCGCACGATGTCGAACAGCACCGGCAGCTGGAAGAAGCTCGGGTTGATGGCGCCCACGGCCAGGCTCGCCAGCACGATCAGTGCGAGCGTGAAGACCGAGGGTCGCTGCGCGAGCCAGGCGCGCAGCGAGACCCGCGCCTGCGGCGGGTGCGGAGCCGATTCAGGCGCGGCCGGCGCGGACTGCGCTTGCATGGTGGAAGCCGTCATGAGAATGCGGGGGAAGGTGTGTCGGAAACCAGCGCGTGATAGAGGTCGCTCTCGGCGAGCCCCTGCGCGTCGAAGTCGTTGGCGATGCGGCCCTTGCGCATCAGCAGGATGCGGTCGCAGTTCTGCAGCAGCTCCTGCAGGTCGTCGCTCACCAGGATCACGCCCAGGCCCTGCTCTGCCAGCCGCTGCACGATGCGGTAGATGGTGTCCTTGGAGCCCACGTCCACGCCAACGGTGGGGCCGTGCAGTATCAGCACGCGCGGCCCGATGGCCAGCCAGCGCCCGATGAGCACGCGCTGCTGGTTGCCGCCCGAGAGCGACTGCACCGGCCTGTCGACGTCGGGCGTGGCGATCTGCAGGTCGGCCACGGTGCGCTCCGCCAGCGCCTGGCACTGGGTTGTATCGAGCGCGCCGAAGCGCCCGCGCAGGCGGTTGAGCACCGCCGTGACGATGTTGTCGCGGATCGGCTTGTCGAGGAACAGGCCCTCGCTGAGCCGGTCTTCGGGCACGTAGCCGATGCCCTGGCGGATGCCGTCGGTGGGCGTATTCAGCGCGATCTCCTTCGCGTCGAGCAGCACGCGTCCGCGGTCGGCGCCCTGCACGCCGGCCAGCGCCAGCGCGAGCTCGTTGCGGCCGGAGTCGAGCAAGCCGGTCACGCCGAGGATCTCGCCCTTGCGCAGCGTGAAGCTCACGTCGCTGAACTGCGCGCCGCGGCCCAGGCCTTCGA
The DNA here is from genome assembly GCF_041154425.1 of Variovorax sp. V15. Taxonomy (NCBI): domain Bacteria; kingdom Pseudomonadati; phylum Pseudomonadota; class Betaproteobacteria; order Burkholderiales; family Comamonadaceae; genus Variovorax; species Variovorax sp. V15. The sequence goes on along the minus strand of NZ_AP028659.1, from coordinate 1,929,007 downwards.
CCTTCAGCAGTTCGTCGCCGCCGTGTGTGCCGTGGCGGTAGCGCTCGCCGTCGAGGTGCTTGCCGGTCATCCAGTGCGCGATCTCGGCCTTGGTGAAGTCGCGGATCGGGCCCTGCGCCACCTTCGTTCCGTCGCGGAACACGATGGCCTGGCCGCCCATGGCCATGCACTCGTCGAGCTTGTGGCTCACGAAGAGCACGGCCACGCCCTGCTCGCGCAGCGCCTCCACCACGCGAACGAGGTTGTCCACCTCCTTCTGCGTGAGCGAGGTGGTGGGCTCATCCATGATGACCATGCGCGCGCGCGTGGCCACCGCGCGCGCGATGGCCACGAGCTGGCGGGTGGCGATGGGCATCTCGTCCACGCGCCGCGCGAGGAAGGCCGCGTCGGTCGGCAGCTTCACCGCCTCCAGCGCGCGCGCGGCCGTGGCCGCGAGCGCCTTGCGGTCGAAGTGCCGCGCCAGCCGGCCGCCGGTTGCAACCAGCTGCTCGCTGAGCGCGACGTTCTCGGCCACGCTCATGTTCGGCAGCAGCGACAGGTCCTGGTAGACCGTCTCGATGCCGAGGCTGAGCGCCTGCAGCGGCGACAGCGAGTCGTACGGCCGCCCGTCGATCACGATGCGCCCCTGGCTCGGCGGCTGCGCGCCCGAGATGATCTTGATCAGCGTGCTCTTGCCGCAGCCGTTCTCGCCGAGCAGGTGGTAGATCTCGCCGGCCTCGATGCGCAGGTCGATGCCGCGCAGCGCGTGCACGCCCGCGAAGCGCTTGTGCACGTCCTGCACTTCGAGGAACACCCGGCGCCCGGCCGGTGTGCCGGCCGGGCTTGCTTGCGTGGAAGGCGCGGTCAGGGTCATGGCTGCAAGGCGGTCAGAACGAATACTTCTTGTAGTTCTGCTTGTCGACCTCGACCCAGGCCTGGCCCGTGACGATGATGCCCACGCCCGGGCCCTTCTTCACCGAGACCTTGTTGTAGCCGGGCACGCCCATGTCGGTGCCGTCGGTGATGGTCTTGCCGTCCAGCAGCATCTTGGCCGCCTTGTTCATGACGATGCCGGCGTCCTTCGGGTCCCAGAAGGCGATGCCGCCGACCGCGCCCGACTCGAGGAACTTGGCCGCCTCGCTCGGCAGGCCGGTGCCGAAGACGCAGATCTTGCCCGCCAGGCCGGCTTCTTCCACCGCGCGGCCGATGCCCAGCACGTCGAGCGACGACGAGCCCTGGAAGCCCTTCAGGTCCGGGTGCTTGCGCAGCATTTCCTTGGCCTTGCCGTAGGCCTTCTCGGCGTCGTTGAGCGACTCGTTCTTGGCGTCGACCAGCTGCATCTTGGGGTACTTCTTCGCGTTGGCCGCGCCGCCGTCGGCCCACTGCACTTGCGACTGGCTGCCCAGCGAGCCGACCAGCGAGGTCCACTTGCCCTGCTGGCCCATGCAGGCGGCAAGGCGCTCGTTGATGCGCGCGCCGTAGGCGGTGTTGTCGAAGGCCTCGATGTCGACCATGGTGTTCTTCTGGTTGTCTGCCTCGTGCGTGACGACCTTGATGCCGCGTTCCATCGCGCGCTTGAGCACCGGCTCCAGCGTGGGCGGGTCCATCGACACCACCGCGATCGCGTCGACCTTCTTGGCCACCAGGTCTTCCACCAGGCGCTGCTGCTGCGCGGCGTCGGACTGGGCCGGGCCGATCTGGCGCGTGGCCACGCCCGGCGTGCTGCTGCCGAACTCCTTCACGCCCACTTCCATGCGGTTGAACCAGCTGATGCCGGTGATCTTCACCACGGTGACGATGTCCTGCGGCTTGCCCTGCGCATGCAGCGCCGAGGCGAAGGCGACGGTGCCCAGTGCGAGCACGGTGCAGGCGATCTTGGTTTTCTTCAGCATGTTCGTTTGTCTCCTAGCCCTCGGTGGTTCTCTGCGTCGCGCCAGGAGGGGGCTGATGCGGCGGTGCGCTGGTGCGCGAAACGGAGATGAAGCTGCGCAGGTCGGCCAGGCTGAAGCGCGCCGATGCCAGAAAGAACAGCAGCAGCAGGCCCCAGGCGCAGTCGCGGAAGAAGTTGGAGATGCCCAGCAGGTTGAAGGTGCTCGACAGCAGCTGCAGCGCCACGGCCGAGAAGAACAGGCACACCATGCGCCCGTAGCCGCCCTGCGGCCGCACGCCCGCCATCACGGTGATGAGGATGGCGATCAGCAGGTAGGAGTTGCCGTAGTCCGACTTCACGCTGGCCGTGCGGCCCGCGATGATCACGCCCGCCACCGCCGCCAGCACGCCGCACAGCGCGTAGGTGGCGATCAGCATGCGGCCCTGCGGAATGCCCGCGTAGCGCGCCGCCTTGGCGTTGGTGCCCAGCAGGAAGAGCCGGATGCCGAACGGGCTCTGCTTGAGCAGCCAGCCCACGGCCAGCAGCATCGCGACGAAGATCGCGAACGGAATCGGCACGCCCAGCACGTTCTCGTTGCCGATGGCCGAAAGCGGCTCCGCATTGCCCACGCGCAGGCTGGAACCGCCCGTGAGCACCACGGCCAGGCCGGTGTAGAGCAGTTGCGTGCCCAGCGTGCAGAGAATGGGCGTGAGGCCGGCGCGCGCAATCAGCACGCCGTTGAGCAGTCCGCCCGCCAGCCCCACCGCCAGAGCGATGACAGTGAAGGCGCCGGTGTAGAGCCAGGGCGAGGCGTCGGCCTCCACCAGCATCGGCGCCAGCGTGGCGGCCACCACGCCCGAGAGATTGGCCAGCGCCACCCCCGAGAGGTCGATGCCGCCGTTGCCGGAGATCATCGACAGCGCCACACCCATGGCCAGCAGGCCGAGTTCGGGCAGCTGGCCGCCCATCGACTGGAAGTTGTAGACGTCGAGGAAGTCGCCCTTCGACAGCACCGTGGCGACCACGAGGATCGCGACGTTGATGCCGACCAGGAAGTTGAGCTCGCGGTCTGAAAACCTGAATTTCACGGAAGGCTCCTTTGCGGCTCGCGTTCTCAGGCTGCGGCCCGGCCCAGCAGCGCATCGACCTCGGCACGCGTGGGCATCGAAGGCGCGGTGCCGGCGCGCGTGACCGAGATGGCTGCCACGGCCGAGCCGAAGCGAGCGGCTTCCAGCGGAGACGCGCCCTCGGCCAGTGCGGCAGCGAAGCCGCCGTTGAAGGCATCGCCAGCGCCGGCCGTTTCCTTCACCGCGCCGGCATGGAACACGGGCAGGTGCACCGACTCGCTCGCGCTATGCAGCAGCGCGCCCTTGTCGCCGAGCGTGATGAGCGCGCAGCCCACGCCCTTGGAGAGGAAGAAGTCGCCCGCGCGGCGCGCATCCTCGACGGTCTCGACGGCGATGCCGCTCAGCGCAGCGGCTTCGTGCTCGTTCGGCGTGATGAAGTCGCACAGCGGGTACACCGCATCGTCGAACGGCAGCGCGGGCGCGGGGTTGAACACCGTCACCGTGCCGGCAGCGCGCGCAAGCTCCAGGCCGCGCTGCGCGGCACCGGCGGGCTGCTCCAGCTGCGTGACGAACACCCGCGCGCCGCGAATGGCGTCGGCGGCCGCATCCACGTCCGCCGAGTCGATGAGCGCCGCGGCGCCGGGCACCACGATGATGGCGTTGTCGCCCGTGACCTCGTGCACGTAGATGAAGGCCGCGCCGGTCGGCTGCGTCGTCACCTGCGGCACGCGCGGCGTGATGCCCTCCTCGGCCCAGAGTGCGAGCGCATTGGCGCCGAAGGCGTCCCGCCCGAGCTTGGAGATGAAGGTCACCTGCGCGCCGGCGCGCGCCGCCGCCACCGACTGGTTCGAGCCCTTGCCGCCGGGCCCCATGGCGAAGCCGGAGCCGGCGATGGTCTGGCCCACGCCCGGAAGGTCGGCCGCACGGAAGGCGAGGTCGGCCACGAAGATGCCGAGCACGGCGACGCCGCGCTGCTGGTGCGAAGAAGCCGTGCCCATCGCGATCAGGCCTCGGGGGCGATCACGCCCTTCTTGAACACGAAGCAGCCGTAGAAGCGGCGCTCGCCGGTGGCGATCACGCAGTAGGCGCGGCGCGCGGCTTCATAGAAGGCGAAGCGCTCGATGGAGCCCATCGGACGCGGGCGCCCTTCGGCCGCGTCGATCTCGCGCTGCATCTCCTGCTGCACGGGCGGGATCTCATCGGGCGCCCCCATGATCTCCATGCGCCTCGCCGGATCTTCTACCGCGTTGTCCAGCGGCAGCACCGAAAGAATGGCGCGCGCCGCCTCGGTGGTGCCCACGCCGTCGATGCGCAGCAGCCGGCCCAGCGAGGTCTGGCGGGCGACCGAGTCGGCCGGGAAGTTGGCGTCGCACAGCACCAGCTCGTCGCCGTGGCCCATCGCGCGCAAGGCGTAGAGCACGTCTGCGTTGAGCAGCGGATGGATGGACTTCAGCATTCGGTCTCCTGAATTGGTATGGCTTTCGCGGCTGCGATCTTAGATAAAGAAAACGTTTGCGCAAACGTTTGCTTCTCGGGGATTTCCCTTGGTTTCGATAACAGGCACAACGGCTGCCCGTTCATTCGCCATAGGGAATCCAGATGTTCTTGACCTGCGTGGCGTGCCGCAGGAACACCGCGCCTTCGCCCGATGCCGGGTCGTGCCAGTCGGTGGCCAGGCCATGGTCGACCAGCGTGCGCTTGAGGTTGCCGACCGAAAGCCGCTCGGCATCGCGCGACAGCTCCTTCGCGCCGAAGACCCAGAGCGCGTCGACGTCGTCGTGCTCTGCCAGCGTGCGCACGAGGCCCGCGGCCGGGCCGGTCACGATGTTGACGACGCCGCCCGGCAGGTCGGAGGTTTCGAGCACCTGGTAGAAGTCGGTGGCGACCAGCGCGTGCCTCTCGCCCGGCACGATGACCGTGCGGTTGCCCATGGCGAGGTTCGGCGCCAGCAGGCTCACGAGGGACAGCAGCGGCGCCTCGTCGGGGCAGACCACGCCCACCACGCCGATCGCCTCGACCGTGGCCAGCGCTACGCCGCGCAATGGCGGCACATGCACCGTGCCCTCGTACTTGTCGGCCCAGGCCCCGTAGGCGAAGAGGCGGCTCACCGATGCATCGACCTCGGCCTGCGCGGCCTTCGCCGCAACGCCGGTGAGGCTCGCGATGCGCACAGCGAACTCGCCTGCGCGCGCCGAGAGGTTCTCAGCGAGGTAGTAAAGCGCCTGTGCGCGGCGATGCGGCGTCGCGCTCGACCAGCCCGAGGCCGAGCGCGCGGCGGCGACGGCATTGCGGATGTCCTTGCGGTTGCCCGTGCCCACCTCGCCGGCACGCTGCCCGTTGGCGGCGAAGATGCCGCTGGAGATTTCGCCATCGGGCCGCACCTGCTTGCCGCCGATGAAGAGCTTGGCGGTGCGGTCGATGGCGGGCAAGGCGAGCGCAGATTCGTTCTTCGCATCCGCAGCCTCGTTCGCAACGACACTCGCTGCAGCAGAACGCGGCTTGCGCTGCGCCCATGCACGCGGCTTCAGATATTCGTAGCAGCCCTCTCGCCCGCCCTCGCGGCCGTAGCCCGATTCGCGGTAGCCCCCGAAGCCCACGCCAGCGTCGAACAGGTTGGTCGCGTTGACCCACACCACGCCTGCCTGCAGCTGCGGCGCGATGCCCAGCGCGAGGCCGATGGTCTCGCTCCACACGCTGGCCGCGAGGCCGTAGCGCGTGTTGTTGGCAAGCGCGATGGCTTCGTCTGGCGTGCGGAAGGTCATCGTCACCAGCACGGGGCCGAAGATTTCCTCGGTCGCGACGGTGGATGCCGGCTGCACGCCCGTCAGCAGGGTCGGCGGAAAGAAGCTGCCGCCCGGCGGCAGCGCGCCCGGCGCCTGGTAGCAGCTCGCGCCCTCGCGCACGCCGGCGGCCACCAGCGAGCGCACGCGCTCGAGCTGCGTGGAGTCGATCAGGCTGCCCATGTCGATCGCCTTGTCCAGCGGCGAGCCCACGCGCAGGGTCTGCATGCGGCGCTTGAGCCGCGCGATGAAGTCGTCGGCGATGCCTTCCTGCAGCAGCAGCCGCGAACCGGCGCAGCACACCTGGCCCTGGTTGAACCAGATCGCGTCGACCACGCCTTCGACAGCGGCGTCGATGTCCGCGTCGTCGAACACGATGAAGGGCGACTTGCCGCCCAGCTCCAGCGTGAGCGACTTGCCCGTGCCCGCCGTCGCGGTGCGAATCAGCCGCCCCACTTCCGTCGAGCCGGTGAACGCGATCTTGTCCACGCCCTCGTGCGCGACCAGCGCGGCGCCGGTGGCGCCGTCGCCCGTCACCACGTTGAGCACGCCGCGCGGCAAGCCCGCCTGCGCGGCGAGTTCGGCGAAGAGCAAGGCGCTCAGCGGCGTGAACTCGGCGGGCTTCAGCACCACGGTGTTGCCCAGCGCGAGCGCGGGCGCGATCTTCCACGCGAGCATCAGCAGCGGGAAGTTCCACGGAATGATCTGGCCGACCACGCCCAGCGGCACCTGGTCGGCGAACTCGCGCTCCTGCAGTTGCGCCCAGCCGGCATGGTGATAGAAGTGGCGCGCGGCCAGCGGCACGTCGAGGTCGCGCGTCTCGCGGATCGGCTTGCCGTTGTCGAGTGCCTCGACCACCGCGAGCAGGCGCGCATGACGTTGCACCATGCGGGCGAGCGCATACAGATGCCGCGCACGGCCATGGCCGCCGAGCGCGAACCAGCCCGGCTGCGCGGCGCGCGCGGCCGCCACCGCGGCGTCCACGTCCTTCGCCGAACCTTGCGCGATGCGCGCCAGGCGCTGGCCGGTGGCCGGCTCGGCCGTGTCGAAATGCGCGCCCTCGGCAGCGAGCGTGAAGCGTCCGTCGATGAAGTGGCCGAAGCCTTCGGCATGGCGCGCTAGCCATTCGCGCGCGTCGGTGTCGCTCTCGGGCGCGGGGCCGTAGTCCATGGTGTCGAAATAGCGTGCGACGTTGTTGTTGCTGCTCATCGGGCTCATCCGATCGGGTGGCGGTTGTAGGCCGAGTAGCGGCCGGTGACGTGGTGCTCCAGCTGGCGCTCGATGTCGGCCAGCAGCGTGGAGGCGCCGATGCGGAACAGGTCGGGCTCGAGCCAGTCGCGGCCCAGCTCCTCCTTCATGAGCACCTGGTAGTCGAGCGCCGTCTTCGCGGTGGAGACGCCGCCCGCGGGCTTGTAGCCCACGCGCAGGCCGGTGCGGGCCTCGTACTGGCGGATCATCCGCAGCATCGCGAGCGTGACCAGCGGCGTGGCGTTCACGCCTTCCTTGCCGGTGGAGGTCTTGATGAAATCGGCGCCGGCCATCATGCAGACCATCGAGGCCTTCGCGACGTTGCGCAGCGTCTTGAGCTCGCCGGTGGCGAGGATCGCCTTCACGTGCGCATCGCCCGCCGCGCGGCGGAAGTCGAGCATCTCGTCGTAGAGCTTCTTCCACTGGCCGGCGAGCACGTGCTCGCGGGTGATGACGATGTCGATCTCCGAAGCGCCGTCGCGCACCGAGGCCTCGATCTCCTTGAGCTTGAGCTCGTGCGGGATCAGCCCCGCCGGAAAGCCCGTGGACACCGCCGCCACCGGAATGCCGCTGCCTGCCAGCGCCTCGACCGCCGTGGAGACGAAGCGGTGATAGACGCACACAGCACCCGTGTGCAGCTTGCGGTCGGCAAACCCGAGCGCGGCCAGCAGGTCGGGGCGAACCGGCGTCACGGCCTTGGCGCAGAGCCGCTTCACGCGCTCTGCCGTGTCGTCGCCGCTGAGCGTGGTGAGGTCGATGCAGGTGATGGCCTTGAGCAGCCAGCCGGCCTGTGCGTCCTTCTTGACCGAGCGGCGGCCGGGCAGCGTGGCCACGCGGCGCTCGGCGGCAGAGAGGTTGAAGCGGATGCCGTCGATCCAGCCGAGGTCGAAGGGCTGGGCGGTGTTGCGCGCGGCAGCGGGGTGGGTCTGCGCCGGCGTCCCGGCGGGCGCCTGGGGCGCGGCCGCAGGCGAAGCCGGGCGCGAGCGCACCGCGCCGCTGGGGCGAACGAGGGAAGTGGAAGTCATGGATGGGCGAGCGCCGTGGCGCGCAAGGGCCGCGAGTGCGGCGGGACGGCTGGGTACATGTCTTTTGTCTCCGGGCCTCATCGCATCGCATTGCATCGCGGCAGGCCTTGGTGTTCGTGTTGGGATAAATGTTATTACAACAACATTTAAATGCGCAATATGTTTTTCAAACAACATTGAAACGACATGCGATGCCCGATACTCCAGAGCGTGGACCTGAGGAAACGAACATGAGAAGAACCGCCGGAGCCGAGGCCCGGGCCGTGCGCCTGGCCAGGATGCAGGAACTCGTCGAGGCCGGCGGCCCGCTGCCGATCAAGCAGGCGGCGCAGCAACTCGATGTGACGGAAATGACCATCCGCCGCGACCTGGCATCGGCGGAATCTCCCCTCTCCGCCCTCGGCGGCTATGTGCTCGCGACCACGCTGCCGGGCGCCGAGCGCTACTCGCTCGACGAGGCCAGCGACCAGCATGCGGCCAACAAGCGCCTGGCCTGCGAACGCGCCGCCGGGCTCGTGCAGCCGCACGACAGCCTCTTCATCGACTGCGGCACCACCATGGTCCATTTCGCCGAGGCGCTGCCGCCCGAAATGCCTTTGAGCGTCGTGTGTTATTCCACGAACATCGCGCAGGTGCTGAGCCGCCGCCCGAACACGCAGCTGATGCTGCTGGGCGGGCTCTACCACCCCTCCTCGGCCACCTTCTTCTCGGACGAGGGCCTGCAGTACCTCGCCAGGCTGGGCGTGAACAAGGCCTTCATCTCGGCGGGCGGCATCGACCTGGAGCGCGGCGCGAGCTGCTCCAACTTCCACGAGGTGCCGGTGAAGCAGGCGGCAATCCGCAGCGCATCGCAGAGCTTCCTGATCGTCGACGAAAGCAAGCTCGGCACGCTGCGGCCGGCCTTCTTCAGCCCGCTCGACGCCTTCGCACGCATCGTGGTCGGCGGCTCGCCCGAGGCTTCGCTGAGGAAGCAGTTCAAGGACCTGCCGCTGGAGTTCGCGCGCGCCGCCGACGCATAGGCACTGCATTGCCCTGACGCATCGATCGGGGAGAATCGCGACGACGGAGGGGATCGGCACTCGATCCCCTTCTGAACCCCATCACTACACGCGACTGCGCGATGAATGCCGGCACCGTTTCCCTCGACGAGCACTGCCTCAAGATCCTCTCCGCGCTGCAGCACGACGGCCGCCAGACCGTGCAGCAGATATCCGATGCCGTCGGCCTCTCGCCCACGCCCTGCTGGAAGCGCATCAAGGACATGGAAGCCGCCGGCGTCATCCGCGGCTACACCACGCTGGTCGACCCCGAGCTCGTGGGCCTGCACGTATCGGCCGTCGCCGAAGTGAACCTCGACCGCCACAGCGAGACGATGGTGCAGCGCTTCGAGGAAGCGGTGGCCGCGAGCCCGCAGATCATCCGCTGCGTGTCGGCCACCGGGCCGGCCGACTACATCCTCAACGTGACCGTGCCCGACATGAAGCACTACGAGCGCTTCCTGCACGAGGTGCTGTTCAGCCTGCCGGGCGTGACGCACGTGCGCTCGAGCATCGTGCTGCGCGAGATCAAGTCTGAAACAGCGCTGCCGTTGGACCACCTGCTGCCGGGCACGCCGCGCGCGACCGGCTCGAGGCGCGGCGCCGGATGAACTGAGCTCTCCCAGAGGCTTCTTCGAAAACGGGGCGTGCCTGTAGCAAGCACTGAACACTCCCGCCGGCCTCCAGCGACATCGTCAGAAGTCGGCCGTTTCTCGAGAGTCTGTAATAGACCGTAATGGAACGGCCTGCAATCGAGCACCAAGATGCCCGGACCTCCATACTCACACAAGGAATATGTGATGGTCCCGTCTACTTCGGGCAATTGCAGCCACCATGCGAGATAAGTACTCGTTTGTTCCTGATCCCGTCGCACCGCCCAGCCACCACGGCCGGCGTGACGAAATCTCGGCGCTGTTCGGTATCAACAAGAACATGCGGAAGCGCCACTCGACCGAGGCGGCCAACGCGCTGGCGCAGAACCTTGCTGTAGCTGCAGACTTCAATGCGATTCATACCGCGCTACACACCTATGAGAAGGCGCATCTGAACGGTGGCGGCAACTGGCCGCGACTCAAAGGTGCGCTATTGCTCCGCTATCGCGGAGTACTCGATTTCGTGGACAACCTCCCTCATTCGTCAGATTGCTTCATGCGGGTCGGAGGTATCAGGGCCAAGGTTGGTACCGTCTTCTTCGGCGAAGGCCGCTTCCATCTCATCGGCCGCCCGCTGCTCGCACATAACGACGTCTACCATCGCCACGGTGACAACAATGTTCCCCCTCGTCACTACATTTCGCTCACCACCTCGGCCACGCACGTCAAGCGTTTCGTCACCCGCGGCCTGAGCGCATTCGATGCCATGGCCATCACGCAGGGGCGACCGCTGCGCTCCGTGCTCGGCACCGTGAATGCCCAGCTCACCGAGGTCGGGGGAGCCTTCATGCACGGCGTGGGCGCGGGAATCGCGCTGACTGAAGCCCAGCAGATCCTGACTCATACACGCGGCTGGGGCGGCAACAAGCGCTACATTTCCACCGGCGTCTCCAACAGACCCGCGCTGTCCACGCGCGGAATACCTTTCGTCAGCATGTACGGTGTAGTGACGGTGGATCTCGCGCTCGTGCCGGCCGCGACCATCTTCGACGTGCACCGCCACGACGTGGCTTCGGCCTGGCTGGGCTTGCCGGCGACCGACGTTCTGAACAACGGCCATCACACCAATACCGGCGACATCGCCGAACAACAATATCTGGGCCTGCGCGACACCATCCGCACACGCGAACTCCTGATCAAAGGCAGCATCCCCATCGCGGCCTTGCATCGCACTTCGGCCGGCCGCGTCTTGCTAGGATTGGGGTCCACCACCAACCTGATGCACGATGGTCATGCCAAGCGCAGGGTCAACGGCTTCGGCGATGGCGGTACCGAGCATCTGATCAGCACGCTGGCGCCGGGAATACGCGGCACCATCGTCGGACAGGATCACATGAGCTTTCGCGACCCACACACCAATCTGCGCTGGCACTTCCTTGAGTTCAATGCCCCGGGTGCGGTCGTTGCCGCCCAATTGGTGCTGCAGCCCCTGCTCGCCGGCCGGAACATGGTTGCATTCGAAAAGTTCACCCCCATCCGGCCGCCGGGCATGGTGTAGCTCTCGACAGGGCTTTCCATTGTCATACCGCACGCCCGCGCCTTCGCCTGACGCCTCTTTTGCCCGCCTGGTACTGGATTCCGACGTGCCGGAAGTACCGCGCCTGCAATCGTCCTGGCAACCGACAGGAGCCTTCACCACCTCCGGCAGCGCGCAGTTTTCGATGGCCGGCTGGCAACAACTGCACGCCACCGTCATCCAGAGGCAACCAGCGACCTTCGTGGTGGTGGATCTTCGCAAGGAATCACACGGATTCATCAACGGCGCCGCTATCAGTTGGTACGCGGCGGGCAGCAACTGGGGCTGTGCAGGTCTTTCCCCGGCCGATGCCGAGGAGCTGGAACGTTTGCGCTTGACCATCGTCTCGAACTCACCGGAAGTCACGGTGACAACCAAGACGCAGGTGCAGCTCGGCGCACCAGGTGGCGAGACGTGGCAGGTAGAGCAAGTCTGCAGCGAGAAGCGTCTCGTTGAGGACGACGACGTGCGGTATGTGCGTCTGCCCGTGGATGATCATTGCGCACCCGATGCTGCGGCGTTGAACGCCCTGGTCGAGCTGTTCGACTCCCTGCCTGCCGGCAGCCATCTTCACTTTCATTGTCGCGGTGGAAAAGGCCGGACAGCCACGGCCCTCGCCTTGCTTGATATTCATCAGCATGCCGGCTCCACGCCCTTCGCACAGATCATCGAACGCCAGGCGATATCGACTGGCTATGCATTGGATGGGCATGTGCACGACACGCAACAACCCAAGTTCCCTCACTTGCGGGCTCGGCTGGAAATATTGAAGCAGTTTCATGCGGATCGCGCGTCCAGGTGACGGAACTGGACGTAGAAAAGAATGGCGGCATCGCAGCCACAACGACAACACGAACATGAACCTGCCGTTTCGCCTCGCGCTCGCCGCGCTCATCCTTTCGATGGGCACCTCGGCCCTCGCAGCAACGCCGGCCACGCCGCCGGCCGCAACGCAGGCCGCCGCCAAGCCCGTCCCCGGCGTGCCGGTGCCCGCAGGCTCTCCGCAGCAGGCCGGCCCCGTCCGGTTCCAGTTCGCCATCTACTACGCCAAGACGCCGGCCACCGACCCGATGGCCGCGCTGCGCGGCGCGCTCGGCAAGACCGGCGGCAGCCCGAAGCTCCTGGCGTCGATGCCGACGCCCTCCTCCGTCAGCGCGCCCGTGGTCTTTGCGAACTGGAACACCGCCACCGTGCTGAAGGAATACCGCGCGCCCGACATGGAGTCGCTGCAGCGCTTCGGCCGCGGCATCTCGCGCGAGCAGGCGGAAGCGCTGCAGAAGGCGGACAAGGCGCTGATCCTCGATTTCGCGCACCCCTCGCAGCAGTCGTCCGCCGCCATGCAGAAGGCGCTGCAGGTCACGCTACAGGTCGCGCGCGACACCGGCGGCCTGCTGTGGGACGAGGAGACGCGCGAAGTCTTCTCGCCCGACGAATGGCAGAAGCGGCGCATCGACAGCTGGGCCAACGGCCTGCCCGACGTGTCGCAGCACATGACCATCCACGCTTACCGCAGCGGCGAGATGGTGCGGGCCATCACGCTCGGCATGGGCAAGTTCGGCCTGCCCGACGTGGTGGTGAGCGATTTCTCGTGGTCGAGCAACCGGCCCATGGGCAGCCTGCTCAATGCCTTCTCCCAGGCGATGGCCGAGGGCATCACGCTGGCGAAGCCCGGACAGTTCGACATGGACCTGCGCGCGCTCAAGCATGCAGGCGCGCGCGACCCGCTGCTCTCGGGGCTGAAGCCCAACGCCGCCGCGGTGGCAAGGCTCTCGCTCGTCAACGGCACCTGGGAAAGCGGCGATCCACAGAACAGGCTCTACGAGATCCGCTTCGACCGCTACAAGGGCCCCGACCGCTACGCGCAGCAGAATGCCCTGCTGAGCTCGGTGTTCGGCGCCGACGAAGACCCGGTCACCCGCCTGAAGCACAACGACGAACTGCTCGCCGCCAGCAAGGCCGCCACCGCTCAGTTGCCCAAGCTGCGCGACGCATTCATCAAGGGCCTGCAGCCCGGCGAATACATCCTCGTGAAGGCCCCGTTCACCACGGCCGCAGGCGGCAACGAATGGATGTGGGTGGAGGTCGCCCGCTGGAACGGCGATGCCATCGAGGGCTTGCTGAAGAACGAGCCTGTCGACGTCCAGGGCCTCCACGCCGGCCAGATGGTGAAGGTCTCGCAGGCCAAGGTCTTCGACTACATCCGCATCTATCCGGATGGCCGCCGGGAAGGCAACGAGACGTCGAAGATCATCGCGCGCATGCAGGGCGCGAAGAAGTAGCAGTAGCGGCAGCAACAGCAGCCGGCTGCCCGCCGGGAATGAAGACGGTGAACGCGCATCCCCGTCCGCCGGGCGCCTGCGCGAGCCCGATGGTGCCGCCCATGCGCTGGCAGGCTTGACGCGCTATCGACAGCCCCAGCCCCGTGCCCTGCGCGAGCGTGGCCGAGCCGCGATGGAAGCGTTCGAACACCAGCTCGTGCTCCTCGACCGGAATGCCGGGCCCGCTGTCGACCACGGAAAGAACCAGCCCCTGCGCCTCGCGCCGCGGCGTCACCACCACCTGCCCGCCGGTTTCCACGTACTTCACCGCGTTGTCGAGCAGATTGCGCAGCACCGACTCGGACAGCGGCACGGGCAGTTCGAAGACCAGGCTGTCGGAGCCACCAACTCCGGCGTGGCGAAGGGCTTGACCACGTAGTCGTCGGCGCCGCCGTCCAGGCCCGCAAGCCGGTCTTCGAGGGCCGAACGCGGGGTGATGACCACGATGGGCACCGTCACGCCCGAGCAGCGCCAGCGCGACAGCAGCTGCAGCCCCGAGCCGTCGGGCAGGCTCACGTCGAGCAGCACGCAGCCGCAGGCATCGCCGTCGAAGGAGCGCGGTGCGTCGGCGATGCGGCGCAGCCACTCGATGCTGAAGCCCTCGGCCTTCAGCGCCTGCGAGAGGGCGCGGCCCAGGTCCAGGTCGTCTTCGATGAGCAGGAGGTGCATCGCCCGGATTGTCCGGCGGGAACCTTAAGCATTGCCAAAGGTTCGGAGGCGAACAATGATGCGGTCTTCCCTCGCCTTCCTCGCCTTCCTCGCCTTCCTTCTTCCTGGTCTCCCCGGTCTTCCGGGCCGCCGTCCGCGCGCACCGGCGGCAGCCCGAGCAAAACGGAGTCGTACAGAGTGAACACCGCCTTCGCAACCCTGCTCGTCGCCGCCGCGCTCCTGTCGGCCTGCGGCAACCAAGATGCCGGCCCGCAGCCGGCCGCCCCCGGCCTGCAACAGCGCGCCGACGCCGTCACGGGCCGCGTCACGGCGTTGGATGGCGACTTCGAAGGCGCGGGCCTGATTGGCGCCAGGGTGCTCTTTCCGGTGGGCGCCGACGCGAAGGCGATGACGGCCGTGATCGCCGCGCGCCTGGTCGAGCGCGGCTCCCTGCGCTGGAACACGCGCATCGCCGAGGCCCTGCCCGAACTGCGCCGCCTGATGCTGCCCGCCTACCGCAACGTGACGCTCGAAGACCTGCTCGCGCACCGCGCCGGCCTGCCCGCCTTCACCACCGAAGAAGAGTTCGGCCGCTTCCTGTCCGTTCTCCCCGAGGCCGTGCCTGCCGGCGCACTGCCCACCACCGACGCCGGGCGCCGCCTCTTCTTCGCGCGCTGGCTGGTGCGCCAGCCGCCCGCGGCCGACAGCACCGGCTTCCGCTATTCGAACGCAGGCTACGCACTCGCGACCACGATGATGGAACGCGCCACCGGCCTGAGCTACCGCGCGATGTTCGAGCAGGAACTGGCCCGCCCGCTCGCCATCGCCGGCACCTGGCGCGAAGCCGATGCACGCGGCCCCGCCAGCCCGCAGGCCTGGCTCGACGCGATCATGCCGGCCGGCCGCTTCGCCACCACGGCGTCGACCTACGCCGGCTGGCTGCGCTGGCACCTGCGCGCATTGCAGGGCGACCAAACGCCCCTGCCCTCCAGCTACGTGGAGCGCCTGCGCGGACTCGCACCCGGCGGCTACGCACTCGGATGGACAGGCGCGCTCGTGCAAGGCCGCCCGGTGCTGCGGCACGCACGCGGCGGCGCTGAAGCCTCGCTGGCCGAGACGCAGTCCGACGCGGTGGTCGACACCGACGGCGGCAGCGCGAGCTTCGCGCTTTCGCTCGCCGGCCAGCGCGAAGGCGGCGTGCGCGCTTCGGCGGTGCTCGACCGGCTCATGGCCGGGCTGAACGGCCTGAACGGCGATGAGCCCACCGCCAAGCCGCTTTTCGCGCAGCTGCGCTGCAGGCTCAGCCGCTGCAGCTTCGTGATGCGGCTGCGGCGCATCGCCTGGGTGCAGGCCCTGCTGCGCTGATCCGGACCGATCTGGCGCAAACTGGAGGCCCGCCCGATCACCGAGGAGCCCTCGATGCGCATCCGCGAACTCGCCACCGGCCTGCAGTTTCCCGAAGGCCCGATCGCCATGGACGACGGCTCCGTACTGCTGGTGGAGATCGCGTGCGGCACGCTCACGCGCGTGCGCGCCGACGGCCTCGTGCAGGTGGTGGCCGACCTGGGCGGCGGGCCCAACGGCGCGGCCATCGGGCCTGATGGCGCGGTCTACGTCTGCAACAACGGCGGCTTCAGGTGGCACACCGAGGCCGACGGCTGCATGCGGCCCGTCGGGCAGGCCGAGGACTACTCGGGTGGACGCATCGAGCGCGTGAACCTCGCGACCGGCCATGCCGAGCGCCTCTACGACACGGTGGATGGCGGCGCCCTGTGCGGGCCCAACGACATCGTGTTCGATGCTCATGGCGGCTTCTACTTCACCGACCTGGGCAAGGTGCGCGAGCGCGACATGGACCGCGGCGGCCTCTTCTACGGCCATGCCGACGGCAGCACCGCCAGCGTGATCGCGCGGCCGGTGATGACGCCCAACGGCATCGCCCTCTCGCCCGACGGCGGCACGCTCTACTACGCCGAGACCGAGGGCGCGCGCGTCTGGGCCTTCGACATCACGGCGCCCGGCCGCGTGCGCAAGGACGGCTGGCCCTCGCCGCACGGCGGCCGCATGCTCTGCGCCTCGCCGGGCGGGCACTACCAGCGCTTCGATTCGATGGCGGTCGACGCGCTCGGCAATCTCTGCGTGGCGACGCTGCTGCACGGCGGCATCAGCATCGTGGCGCCCGACGGCGGCGCGGTCGAGCACGTGCCGCTGCCCGACCGCTACACAACCAACATCTGCTTCGGAGGACGAGACCGGCGCACGGCCTATGTCACGCTCTCGGGCAGCGGGCGGCTGATCGCCATCGACGACTGGCCCACGCCCGGCCTCGCGCTGAACTTCGAAGCCTAGGAAACCACCTGGTAGTACAGGTTCTGCGGATGCCGGGCCTGCGCGAAGAAGAACCAGCGCTCCGCCAGCAGCCCCGGCGCCTGCACCAGCGCCGCGAGCAGCCACGGCAACGTTCCCGCGCCGGCGATGCCCCACGCGAGCAACAGCGCTGGCAACACGAAGGCCAGCAGCTGGAAGCCCAGCTTCATGTTGCCCAGCGCCGCGAGCGAAGCGCCATGGAAGAACTCGCGCGTGTTGAACGAGCCGGCCGACATGCCCATCGACTTCTGCACCAGCTTCTGCGTGCGGATGCCGGTGGCCGACTGCAGCGTCGACTTGTGGCGAATGCCCGCGTTGCGCCGCAGCGCCGTGCCGCGCGCCGCCCATGCCGCCAGAGTGGCGACGAGCGCATTGGGCCCGAACGCGTGCACGAGGCGCGCCTCGCCGGCCAGCGCCGCCATCGCGCAGGCCAGCACCAGACCGGACGACAACCCGATCAGCGTGAAGTTGAGAATGGTCAGCGGATGCGCCCATTCCTCGATGAAGCGCAGGCAGGCGTAGATCATCGCGGTGCAGTACCAGAGCAGCACCGCGCCGCACAGCGCGAGCACCGGCAACAACCATGACCACGGCGCGCCGACACCCAGCCGCAGCGACAGCCACCACAGCGCCACCAGCGCGATGAAGGCCGGCAGCACGATCACCTCGCGCGACATCCACGAGGTGCGCCACATCAGCACCGCGCGCCACGCGCGCGTCTTGCGGCCCAGGTGCATGAACGAGGCGGCCAGTCCGGCCACCAGCAGCACCTCGGCCACGCCCAGCGCCAGGGCCAGGAAGCCCGGCGCGAGTTCGAGCCCGAAGAGCACGGCCAGCGCGAGCGCGAACACCAGCCCCTGCGCGGCGCCGGCCAGCGTGGTGAAGAAAAGAATCGAGAACGCCGGATGCATGCGGCCTACTCCTGTTCCGAAGGCGTGATCCGCCTCGGCAGATAGCGATTGGCCGGGTTGGTCTCCCACTCGGGCATGAGCTGGTAGCCGCCGCGCTCGCGGATCGCCTTCGACACGTCGGAGTCAGGGTCCTTCACGTCGCCGAAGAGCCGCGCGCCGGTCGGGCAGGCCTTCACGCAGGCGGGCTTGCGGTCTTCCTTGGGCAGTTGCTCGTCGTGGATTCTGTCAACGCACAGCGTGCACTTGGTCATGACCTGGCGCTCCTCGTCGAGCTCGCGCGCGCCGTAAGGGCAGGCCCATGCGCAGTACTTGCAGCCGATGCACTTGTCGTAGTCGACGAGCACGATGCCGTCTTCCTTGCGCTTGTAGCTCGCGCCCGTGGGGCACACCGGTACGCACGGCGGGTCTTCGCAGTGCAGGCAGCTCTTGGGAAAGTGGATGGTCTCGGTGACCGGGAATGCGCCGGCCTCGTAGGTCTGCACGCGGTTGAAGAAGGTGCCGGTGGGGTCGGCCGCGTAGGGTCGCTCGTCGGCAAGCGGTCCGGCGCTGCCGGAGGTGTTCCATTGCTTGCACGAGGTCACGCAGGCATGGCAGCCGACGCAGACGTTGAGGTCGATGACCAGCGCCAGCTGCTTGGCGAGAGTTTCACCGGGCTCGGCACGAGCTGTGCCGGTATTGCTCCCTCTCCCGCTTGCGGGAGAGGGTTGGGGTGAGGGTGCAACGGCTTTCATCACCCCACCGCGTCCAACTCCAGCGGTGCCGCCCTCACCCCAGCCCTCTCCCGCAAGCGGGAGAGGGGGCAAAACCGGAGCCGGCGCCATCAGGTCCTTGAGCCATTGCATCATTTCCTGTTCCTCCCCGCGAAGTAGGTCAGCACGCTCGCCGCCTTGCCCAGCACGCCGGGCACCGCCGGCATGCTCGCGACCTGCGGATAGCTCTCCTCGGGCTCGCCCGGATCGGCCGGCCGTATGCGCACCCGCACGTCGTACCAGCCGGCCTGCCCGGTGATCGGGTCGGAGTTGCTGATGGTTCCGCTCGCGGTGCCCGCGCAGGGCAGCTCCTCGCTGATGAGGTGATTGAGCAGGAAGCCCTTGCGCGCCTCGTCCGCGCCCGGCGCGAGTTGCCATGCGCCGTCGGCCTTGCCGATGGCGTTCCAGGTCCACACGGTGCCCGGCTCCACCGCCTCACTGTGGCGCAGCATGCAGCGCACCTTGCCCCAACGGCTCTCGACCCAGCACCAGCCGCCGTCGGCGATGCCCGCGGCCTGCGCCGTCACCGGGTTCACGTGCAGGTAGTTGTGGCTGTGGATCTGCCGCAGCCATGCGTTCTGCGAGTCCCACGAGTGGTACATGGCCATGGGCCGCTGCGTGAGCGCGTTGAGCGGAAACGCATCGAGGTCGGTCGCGGCCTCTTCGAGCGGCGGATACCAGAAGGGCAGCGGATCGAAATACTTGTCGATGCGCTCGCGCAGCGCCTCGGGCGGCTGCCGCCCCGCGCTCTTGCCCCGCGCCGCGAGCCTGAAGGTCTGCAGCGTGTCGGAGTAGAGCGCCAGCTGCACCGGGTCGTTGCGCTGGCGCCAGCCCTTGTCCTTCGCGAAGTCGAGGTACTCGCGGTTCCAGTTGCGCATGTAGTGCATGCCCTCGGGCATGTGGTACTGGAAAACGCAGTTGTTCTTCTCGTAGGCCTCCCACTGCTTCGGGTTGGGCGCGCCGCGCAGGTGCTCGGTGCCGTCCTTGCCGCGCCATCCCATGAGAAAGCCGATGCCCGGCTGCGGCTCGAAGTTGACGATGAAGTCGGGGTAGCCGCTGTACTTGCGCCCACCCTCGGGCGTGGTGAAGGCCGGAAACTTCAGCCTCGAGGCCAGCTCGATCAGCACCTCCTGGAAGGGCTTGCACTGCCCCATGGGCGGCACCACCGGGATGCGCACCGAATCCACCGGCCCGTCGAATTCCGAGATGGGCCGGTCGAGCATGCCCATCACGTCGTGGCGCTCCAGGTAGGTGGTGTCGGGCAGCACGAGGTCGGCGAATGCCACGGTCTCGCTCTGGAAGGCGTCGCACACCACCAGGAAGGGGATCATGTGCTCGCCCTTCTCGTCCTTGCGGTTGAGCATCTCGCGCACCGCCATGGTGTTCATGCTGGAGTTCCAGGCCATGTTGGCCATGAAGATCAGCAGCGTGTCGATGCGGTACGGGTCGCCCTTCACCGCATTGGTGATCACGTTGTGCATGAGCCCGTGCGCCGACAGCGGGTGCTCCCACGAGAAGGCATGGTCGATGCGGATCGGCGAACCGTCGGGGTTGATCGCCAGCTCGTCGGGGCTGGCTGGAAAGCCCAGCGGCGCGGCATTGAGCGGCGTGTTCGGCTGGATCATTCCGGGGTCGTTGAAGGCGCGGTAGTTCGGCACGATGTGGCGCGGGTAAGGCGCCTTGTGCCTGAAGCCGCCCGGCGCATCGATGGTGCCGAGCACGCTCATCAGCACCGCGAGCGCGCGCACCGTCTGGAAGCCGTTGGAATGCGCAGCCAGCCCGCGCATCGCATGGAAGGCCACGGGCCGGGCCTGTGTGGTCTCGTGCCGCTTGCCCCATGCGTCGGTCCATGGAATGGGCAGCTCGAAGGCCTGCTTCAGCGCGGTCTCGCCCATCTCGCGCGCCAGCTTGCGGATGCGTGCCGCGTCGATGCCGGTGATGGCCTGCGCCCACTCGGGCGTGCAGCTTGCGACGCGCTCGCGCAGCAGCTGGAACGAAGGCGCGACGCGCGTGCCGTCGGCCAGCGTGTAGTGGCCTTCGAGCGCGGGGTCGCAACCATCGGCGATGCCTTCGGGGTACGCCGGCTTCACGCTGCCGCTGGCCTTGTCCCACACCAGCTTGTTGTGCGGGTTGCGGCCGTCGCCCGGTGGGCCTCGCTCGGGATCGAAGGCGAACAGACCTTCGCGCTCGCAGTCGTCGAGCACCACCAGCTGCGGCGCGTTGGTGAAGCGCTTGAGGAACGCGTGGTCCACCAGCTCGTTGCCGATCAGCTCGTGCAGCAGCGCCATGAAGAGCGCGCCGTCGGTGCCGGGCTTGATCGGAATCCACTCGTCGGCGATGGCCGAATAGCCGGTGCGCACCGGGTTGATGGAGATGAAGCGCCCGCCCGCGCGCTTGAACTTGCTGATGGCGATCTTCATCGGGTTGCTGTGATGGTCCTCTGCCGTGCCGATCATCACGAACAGCTTGGCGCGCTCCAGGTCGGGCCCGCCGAACTCCCAGAAGCTGCCGCCGATGGTGTAGATCATTCCCGCGGCCATGTTCACCGAGCAGAAGCCACCATGCGCCGCGTAGTTGGGCGTGCCGAACTGCCGCGCGAACAAGCCGGTGAGCGCCTGCATCTGGTCGCGCCCGGTGAAGAGCGCGAACTTCTTCGGATCGGTGGCGCGGATCTTCGCGAGCCGCTCGGTCAGCATATCGAAGGCGCGCTCCCAGCTGATCGGCTCGAACTCGCCCGCTCCGCGCTCGCTGCCGGCCTTGCGCAGCAGCGGCTGCGTGATGCGCGCGGGAGACACCTGCTTCATGATCCCCGAAGAGCCCTTGGCACAGATCACGCCCTGGTTCAGCGGGTGGTTCGGGTTGCCGTCGATGTAGCGCACCTCGGGGCCCTTCTCGCCCTCCCGCAGGTGCACGCGAATGCCGCAGCGGCAGGCGCACATGTAGCAGGTGGTGGTCTTGACCGTGGTGTCGGCCGTGGGCGTGGGCGCCACCAGCGGGTCGTGCACGGGCTCGCGAGACAGGAAGCTGAACACTTGGCGGTCCTTTGTTTTCAGGCGGGGTCCACTCGATGGTATGCAGCCTCGATCAAACGAAAAAGCAGAGAATATCGCTCACCATGACCGGAAAAACTGATCAGCAGCAGGGCACCGCATCGAGCTCCCGCCTGCGCCTGAACCTGCGCCAGCTCGAGGTTTTCGTCGCCACAGCGCGCGAAGGCAGCACCCGCGCCGCGGCGGACCGCATCGCGCGTTCGCAGTCGGCCGCCAGCAGCGCCCTGGCCGACCTGGAGTCTTCGGTGGGCGTCCAGCTCTTCGACCGGCTCGGGCGCCGGCTGGTGCTCAACGAGAACGGCCGTGCCTTGCTGCCCAAGGCACAGGCGCTGCTCGACCAGGCCGCGGAGGTCGAGGCGCTTTTCAGCGGCGAGCATGCGGCGCCGCTGCGCGTGGCGGCCAGCTTCACCATCGGCGAGTACCTGCTGCCGGAGCGGGTGTCGACCTGGACGGCGCTGCATCCGCAGAGCCAAGTGCACCTGCACATCGCGAACACGCACGACGTGATCGAGGCAGTGGCCGGTTTCGACGTGGACGTGGGCTTCATCGAAGGCCCGCAGACGCACCCCGACCTCGTGGTGCGGCCCTGGCGCGAAGACGAACTGGTGATCGTCGCTGCGCCCGGCCACGAGCTGGCGGGCCGCGTCGCCACGCACAGGCAGCTCTCGCAGGCCACCTGGGTGCTGCGCGAGCACGGCTCTGGCACCCGGCAGGTGACGGACGCATGGCTGATCCAGAATCTGGAACAGGTGCACGTGGGCTTCGAGCTGGGCAGCACCGAGGCCATCAAGCGCGTGGTGGCATCGGGCACCGGGCTCGCGTGCCTCTCGCGCTACACGGTGGCGCAGGCGCTGGAAGACGGGCATCTGGTGGAGCTGCGCACGAGGCTGCCGGCCGGCGTGCGGCGGCTGGCGACGGTGATGCACCGCGACAAGCTGCTGGGCCGCGCGACGGCGGATTTTTTGCGCCACTGCGGCGCCATCGTGCCGCGCCGCTAGAAGTCTTCAGCCGGCGGCTCGCAGCACACGCGCCGTGTGCCTGGCGATCACGGCTTCTTCATCGGTGCGCAGCACCCACGCGCTGACGGGACTCTCGGCCGTAGTCAGCCGCGCGGCACCGCTGCGGTTCGCGGCGGCATCGACATTCACGCCCAGCCACTCGCAGTCTTCGAGGATGCGTTCTCGCAACGCCGCGCCGTTCTCGCCGATGCCACCGGTGAACACGATGGCATCGACGCCGCGCAGCGCCGCCGCGAGGCTGCCCATGTGCTGCACCACCTGCTCGGCGAAGTGGCCGATGGCCTCGGCGGCGGCAGGCTCGGCCGAGGCCTCCAGCACGCGCATGTCGCTGGACACGCCCGAGATGCCGAGCAGCCCCGACTGGCGGAACAGCAGCGCCTCGACATCGTCGGCCGACATGCCGCGCGAGCGCATCAGGTAGAGCACGACAGCCGCGTCGAGTTGGCCGCAGCGCGTGCCCATGGTCAGCCCGTCGAGCGGCGAGAAGGTCATCGTCGTCGCGACCGATCGGCCTTGCGCGATGGCGCACATCGAGGCGCCGTTGCCCAGGTGCGCGACGATCACGCGCCGCTGCGCGAGCTCGGGCGCGATACGGGCGAACTGCGCGACGATGGATTCGTAGGAAAGGCCGTGGAAGCCGTAGCGACGCACGCCCGCGTCGTGCAGCTCGCGCGGCAGCGCGAAGCGCCGGTTGACCTCGGGCTGCACCGCGTGGAAGGCGGTGTCGAAGCAGGCGACCTGCAGCACACCGTCGAACGCCGCCATCGCCGCGCGCACGCCCGCAAGGTTGTGCGGCTGGTGCAGCGGCGCCAGCGGTTCCAGTTTCGCCAGCGCGTCGAGCACGCCGGCATCGATGCGCACCGGCGCCACGAAGTCCGCGCCGCCATGCACGATGCGATGGCCCACGGCCGCGATGCGCCCTCCTCCCGACTGCTTCGCGTGCCAGTCGAGCAGCGCCGCAAGCGCCCCCTGGTGCGAAGCCTGTGCGCCTTCGAGCGGCGCGTCGTGCAAGGCCTGCCCGTCGGCATCTCGCACACGAAGCCGCGCCTTCAGGCCCGCGCCCAGCCCATCGGCCTGCCCCGACCAGCGCGCCGCCGGCAACGGCGCGTCGCCATCGCCGGCCGCGTCGAACAGCGCGACCTTGATGGAAGACGAACCCGCGTTGAGCGTCAGCAGCGAACCGGTCATGGGGTGGCTCGAGTTCAGACGTAGTCCTTGTACTTGTCGAGGAATCGCACCGGCTTGGACAGCGCGTCGCGGCGGAACGGGTCGCCCAGTTCGCGGGTGCACATGATCTCGATCACGCAGGTCTTGCCTTCGTTCATCTGCATGTCGATGGCCTTCTTCAGCGCCGGTCCCACGTCCTCGAGCCTGTCGACCACGATGCCCTCTGCGCCCATGGCCTTGGCGATGCCCGCGAAGCTCTCGCTCTCGAGCTCCCCGGCGACGAAGCGGCGGTTGTAGAAGTCGACCTGGTTCTTCTTCTCCGCGCCCCACTGGCGGTTGTGGAAGACCACCGCCGTCACCGGGATGTCGTGGCGCACGGCCGTCATGATCTCGACCATGCTCATGCCCCAGGCGCCGTCGCCGGCATAGGCCACGGCCGGGCGGTCGGGCGCCGCGCACTTGGCGCCGATCATGGTGGGCAGCGAATAGCCGCAGTTGCCGAAGCTCATCGGCGCGAAGAAGCTGCGCGGCTCCTCGAAGCGCAGGTAGCTGTTGGCGATGGCGTTGATGTTGCCGATGTCGGTGGAGACCATCACGCGCGGCGGCATGGCCTTCTCGAGTTCGCGCAGCACCTGGCGCGGGTGCAGGTAGCTGCCGCCGGTGGGCGTCTTCTCGCCTTTCGCTTCCTCGATGGCGTCGAGGCTGAACTGGTCGCGCTCGTGGGTCCACTCGTCGAGCTCTTTCTCCCACGCGGCCTTCTCGGCCTTGATCTTCTCGGCGCGCTCGGCCTTGGTGGCATCGCAGGCCAGTGTCTTGCCCTGCAGGCGCTTGAGCAGCTCCTTGGCCGTGGCCTTGGCGTCGCCGTGGATGCCCACGGTGATCTTCTTCACCAGGCCCAGGTTGGTGTGGTCGGCCTCGACCTGGATGATCTTCGCCTCCTTCGGCCAGTAGTCCATGCCGTGCTGCGGCAGCGTGCCGAAGGGGCCCATGCGCGAGCCGAGCGCGAGCACCACGTCGGCCTGCGCGATCAGCTTCATCGCGGCCTTGGAGCCCTGGTAGCCCAGCGGGCCGGCCCACAGCGGATGGCTCGCGGGGAAGGAGTCGTTGCGCAGGTAGCCGTTGGCCACCGGCGCGCCCAGGCGCTCGGCAAGGGCCTTGCACTCCTCCACCGCGTCGCCCATGACCACGCCGCCGCCCGAGAGGATCACCGGGAATTTTGCGGAGGCCAGCAACTCGACCGCCGCATTCAGGCTGTTCTCGCCGCCCGCGCCGCGCTCCACGCGCATCGGCTTCGGGATCTCGCACTGGATCTCGCCGTAGAAGTAATCGCGCGGAATGTTCAGCTGCGTCGGGCCCATCTCCGAGATGGCGCGGTCGAAGCAGCGCGCGGTGTACTCGGCCATGCGCTTGGGGTTGTTGACGTGGCCCTGGTACTTCGTGAACTCCTGGAACATCGGCAGCTGGTTGGCTTCCTGGAAGCCGCCGAGGCCCATGCCCATGGTGCCGGTCTCGGGCGTGATCATCACGACCGGGCTGTGCGCCCAGTAGGCGGCCGCGACGGCCGTCACGCAGTTGCTGATGCCGGGGCCGTTCTGGCCGATGACGAGGCCGTGGCGGCCCGACACGCGCGCATAGCCGTCGGCCATGTGGGCGCCGCCCTGCTCGTGCACCACCGGAATGAGGCGGATGCCCGCGGGCGCGAAGATGTCCATCGCGTCCATGAAGGCCGAGCCCATGATGCCGAAGATGTCGGTCACGCCATTGGCGACCATGGTCTCGACGAAAGCCTCGGAGGGCGTCATCTTCTGCACGCCCTTGACGGCTTCGCGTGCGGGGGCTGCGGCTTGCTTCTGGCTCATGGGAGGCGTCTCCTGGAAGGATGAAGGGGCGGGTTTCGCTCCAAAAGTCGGAACGGCTTGTTCCGGAATTCATTCCGGCGGAATATAGGACGGCATCGGTATCGCGTCAAACAATTTACAAAAATCGGAACGTCTTGTCTCTTTTTTTGTAAAACACCTATGATTCGCGCCATGAAGATCGTCAAAGGGCTTTCCGTGGACGCCGCCGAACCGGCCGGCTCGGGTGGTGACTCGCCCACCATGCGCCTGTTCGCGCTGCTCGAAGTCATGGCCGCGAAAGACCAGCGCTATTCGCTGCAGGGCCTGGTGGAAGAAACCGGCCTGCCCAAACCGACCTTGCACCGCATGCTGCAGCAGCTCGAAGGCGCGGGGCTGCTGCAGCGCGAAGGCGACGGCCGGCACTACGGCATCGGCACGCGGCTGCGGCGGCTGGCCGAGAACCTGCTGCTCAACGACAGCCTGCACGGCGCGCGCCACACGGTGCTGCGCCAGCTGGTGGAAGAGATCGGCGAGAGCTGCAACCTCACTGCCCTTTCGGGCAGCGAGGTCGTCTACCTCGACCGCGTGGAGACCGCCGCGCCGCTGCGCTTCTACCTGCACTCGGGCTCGCGCGTGCCTGTGCACTGCTCGGCCAGCGGCAAGATCTTTCTCTCGCAGATGAGCGCGGCGCAGCGCCGCCGGCTGCTGTCTCATGCGCCGCTCGAAACCTACACGCCCCGCACGCTGACCGACCCCGAGGCGCTGGAAAAGGAAGTACAGCGCGTACGCAAGGACGGCTACGCCATCGACCACGAGGAGTTCCTGCCCGGCCTGCTGTGCATCGCCACGCCGGTGCCCTCGGGCGACGACGCCCCCTCCAACCTCTGCATCGCGGTGCAGGCGCCGGTGATGCGGCTCGACGCGGCCAAGGCGAAGACGCTGCTGCCCGCATTGCAGCGTGCCGCTCAGGCACTGAGCCGCATCGACGCCGACGCGGCCTCCGACCGCGCGCAGGCCTGACCACACCTCTTTCGCAGGAACCGCCATGACCGATACCGCCGACCTTCGACCCGACCGGATGCTCAGCGTGCGCGAGGTGTTCGGCATCGACTCCGACCTGCGCGTGCCTGCATTCAGCGAGCGCGACGACCACGTGCCCGAGGTCGACGCCGTCTACCGCTTCAACCCCGACGTGACGCTCGCCATCCTTGCGGGCTTCATGCGCGACCGGCGCGTGATGGTGCAGGGCCTGCACGGCACCGGCAAGTCGACCCACATCGAGCAGGTGGCGGCGCGGCTGAACTGGCCCTGCGTGCGCCTGAACCTCGACGGCCACATCAGCCGGCTCGACCTGGTGGGAAAAGACGCGGTGGTGCTGCGCGAAGGCAAGCAGGTCACCGAGTTCCAGCAAGGCATCGTGCCCTGGGCGCTGCAGCGGCCGGTGGCGCTGATCTTCGACGAGTACGACGCGGGCCGGCCCGACGTGATGTTCGTCATCCAGCGCATCCTGGAGCGCGACGGCAAGTTCACGCTGATGGACCAGAACCGGGTGCTGCGCCCGCATCCCTTCTTCCGCCTCTTCGCCACCGCCAACACCGTGGGCCTGGGCAACCTCAATGGCCTCTACCACGGCGCGCAGCGGCTCAACCACGCGCAGATCGACCGCTGGAACATCGTGGCCTCGCTCGACTACCTGCCGGCCGCGGAAGAGATCGCCATCGTGCAGGCGCGCGTGCCTTCGCTGGCCGACGAGGCGGGCACGAAGCTGGTCGCATCGATGGTGGCCGTGGCCGACCTCACGCGAAAGGGCTTCGCAGCGGGCGACCTCTCTACATTGATGTCGCCGCGCACCGTCATCACCTGGGCCGAGAACGTCGAAATATTCAAGGACCCGGCGCTGGCCTTCCGCCTTTCCTTCGTCAACAAGTGCGACGACGCCGAACGCCCGCTGGTGGCCGAGTACTTCCAGCGCTGCTTCGACCGCGAACTGAAGGAATCGCACCAGCTCTCGGCGGGCCCGCGCGAATGACCGCCGGCCCCGCGAGCGCGATGCAGCGCCGCGTGCGGCAGGAAGAACTCGTCGCCGAGCTCTGCGCGGGTGTGGTGCGCGCATTCAGCGGCGAGCGCGACCTGCACTTTCGCGGACGGCGCCTGCACCGTGGCCGCGTGGCGCTGCCGTGGTTCGCGCCGCATCTGCATCCCTCGCCCGACAGCGACGACTTCGCATCCTTCCGCGGCGTGGCCGACGGGCTCGCGCTGCGGCTCACCGCATCGGATGCGGCGCTGCACCAGAGCCTGCGCCCCGAGGAGCCGGTGGAGCGCATGCTGTTCGAGATGCTGGAGCAGTTCCGCGCCGAGGCGATGGCGCCAGAGGCCATGGTGGGCATGCGGCACAACCTGCGGCACCGGCACGAGCAGTGGTCGCTCGCCTTTCATCATTCCGGGCTGACCGACACCGCGCGCGGCCTGCTGCTGTATGCCGTCGCGCAGATCTGCCGCGCGCGCGTCAACGGCGAACAGGTCGTCGAGGAAACCGAGGACATGCTCGAAGCCACGCGCTTCGCGCTCGCACCGCTGATCGGCCACGCGCTGACCGGCCTGCGCAAGGACCGTGCCGACCAGGCGGCCTATGCGGTGCACGCCCGCGCCATCGCGCGCATCGTTGCCGCGATGCTGCACGAGGCCGGCGACGGAGACAGCGAAGCCGCGCGCGATGCCCACGTGGACGACAAGCGCAGCGTTTTCTCGCTGGTGGCCGACATGGACCAGGAGATCGTCGAGCGCTTCACCACCGCCGAATCGGGCCGCAGCGAGGTGCTCGAAGGCGCGGGCGGTGCCTACCGCGTCTTCACCGACGCCTACGACCGCGAACACGATGCCGCCACGCTCGCACGCAAGGAAGTGCTCGCAGGCCATCGCGAGAAGCTCGACCGCCGCATCGCCGCGCAGGGCGTGAACATCGCCCGCCTCGCGCGCGAGCTGCGCGCACTGCTAGCCGAGCCCGAACGCGACGGTTGGGACGGCGCGCAGGAGGAAGGCCTCGTCGATGGCCGCCGCCTCGCGCAGCTCGTGGCCTCGCCCACCGAGCGCCGCCTGTTCCGCACCGAGCGCATGGAGCCGCTGGCCGATTGCATCGTCACCTTCCTCAT
Source organism: Variovorax sp. V15 (assembly GCF_041154425.1). Taxonomy (NCBI): domain Bacteria; kingdom Pseudomonadati; phylum Pseudomonadota; class Betaproteobacteria; order Burkholderiales; family Comamonadaceae; genus Variovorax; species Variovorax sp. V15. Next base: position 1,900,616 of record NZ_AP028659.1, on the reverse strand, counting down.
CGACTGCTCGGGTTCGATGAAGGAGCACGCCGAACCTGTGGCGATGATGGTCGACGTGTTCGCGCGCGCACTCGAACAGGCTGGCGTGGCCTGCGAGGTGCTGGGCTTCACCACCGGCGCGTGGAACGGTGGACGCCCGCAGCGCGAGTGGGTGCGCGCGGGCAGGCCGCCGCATCCGGGGCGGCTCAACGAGCGCTGCCACATCGTCTTCAAGGACGCGGCCACGCCATGGCGACGCGCGCGCCCCGCGATGGCGGCGCTGCTCAAGGCGGACCTGTTCCGCGAAGGCATCGACGGCGAGGCGGTCGACTGGGCCTGCATGCGGCTGCGCCAGCGCGGCGAGGCGCGCAAGCTGCTGATGGTGATCTCCGATGGCTCGCCGATGGACAGCGCCACGCACCTCGCCAACGACGCGCACTACCTCGACCACCACCTGCGTGACCTGGTCGCGCGCCAGGAACAGCGCGGCGACATCGAGATCGCCGGCATCGGCGTGGGCCTCGACCTGAGCCCCTGCTACAGCCGCAGCCATGTGCTCGATCTGGCGAACCCGAGCGGCAACACCATCTTCCGCGAGGTGATCGGGCTCATGGCGGGACGCCATCGCCGCTGAGGCATTTAGAACTACATCCAAGTCCCTGATTGACAAGGGGCACCAGGCGTTCTTACATTGCGTTTCACATCCGAGAACGCTGTTCCAATATTTGGAACAACAAGGAAAGCCAAGCCTCATGGACTCCACGCTTGCCAAGGGCCTCGCCGCCATCGAATGGATGGTGCGCCAGCAGCGCGACTGCCGCGTCACCGAACTGGCGCAGGCATTCGGCATGGCGCGCAGCAACGCGCACCGCACGCTGCAGACGCTGGTCGGATGCGGCTGGGCCGTGCAGGACCCGGGCACGAGCACCTACCGGCCCAGCCTCAGGCTCTTCGAACTCGGGGCGATGGTTTCCGAGGCATCCGACATCGGGTCGCTGCTGCGCCCTCATCTCGCGCAGCTCGCGCAGGCCACGGGCGAGACCATCCACCTCGCGGTGCTCGACGGCGCGGAGATCGTCTACCTCGACAAGTTCGACAGCCCCCTGCCGGTGGCCGCCTACTCGCGCATCGGCGGTCGCGCGGCGGCGTACTGCGTGGCTTCGGGCAAGGCGCTGCTCGCCGCGGCAGGCCTGAGCGTGCCGGCGCTGCAGGAGTGCCTGGGCACGCTGGAGCCGCACACGAAGAACAGCATCACCGACTTCGGCACCCTTTTCAACGAACTGGAACGCTCCCGCGCCCGCGGTTATGCAGAAAACCGCGAGGAATGGCGCATCGGCGTTTGCGGCCTCGGCGTGCCCGTGCTCAATGCACGCGGCGAGGCCGTGGCGGCCGTCGGCATGAGCGTGCCCTCGATCCGCTTCGCGCGCACGCAGGCGCGCGGGCTGGCCGATCACCTGATGGCCTGCGCGCGCGATGCCAGCGTCACGCTGGGCTATCGCGTGGGCGCCGCACCGGCCGGGCCGTCGCCGATGTCCATCACAAAGAGAAGGAGACCCGAATGAAGTTGTTCTTCGCCCCCTGGCATCGCGCCGGGATGCTGGCTCTCGCCGCGCTCGCTGCCTTCGCCTCGCCGCTTGCCGCGCAGGCGGACAACGGCAGCGACTACCCCAACAAGCCGATCCGCCTCGTCGTGCCCTACCCGCCCGGCGGCGGCACCGACGTGATCGCGCGCATCGTGCAGGAGCGCTTCTCGGCGTTGCTGGGCCAGCAGGTGCTCATCGACAACCGCGGCGGCGCGGCGGGCTCCATCGGTACCGAGCTGGTGGCCAAGTCGCCGCCGGACGGCTACACGGTGCTGTTCACGCTTTCCTCGCACACCATCAACCCCGCCATCTACGCCAAGCTGGGTTTCGACACGGCGAAGGATTTCGCGCCCGTCGGCATGGTCGCCTCGCTGCCGCAGATCCTGGTGGCCAACACGCAGTTTCCAGCGAACACCGTGGCCGAACTGGTGGCGCTGGCCAAGGCCAAGCCCGACAGCATCTCCTTCGCTTCGGTGGGCAACGGTTCTCCCGGGCACCTCGCCGGCGAACTGCTGAAGCTGCGCACCGGCACGCAGATGACGCACGTTCCCTACCGCGGCGGCGGCCCCGCCGTGACCGACGTGATGGGCGGGCAGGTGCCGCTGCTGTGGGTGTCGATTCCGGCGGCCGCGCAGTTCGTGAAGGCCGGCAAGCTCAAGGCGCTCGCGGTATCGACCACCAGGCGCAGCGCGGCCTTTCCCGACGTGCCGACGATGCAGGAGGCCGGCATCGCCGACTTCGACGTCGACTCCTGGTACGCCGTGTTCGTGCCCGCGAAGACGCCCAAGCCCGCCATCGACAGGCTCAACCGCGTGATCAACACCGTCGTCAAGGAACCCGAGATTCGCGACAAGCTGCTCGCACAGGGCAGCGAAGGCGTGGGCGGCACGCCGGAGCAACTGGGCAAGGTCGTGACCGCCGAACTCGTGCGCTGGCAGAAGCTCGCCAGGGAAGCAAACATCAAGGTGGATTGATCCACGCAGGCCCCATGGAACACCCGAACACCCCCTCTTCCCCCATCGCCGAATTGGTGGCGCGCGCCCGCGCCGCGCAGCGCATCTACGAGACCTGGTCGCAGGCCCAGGTCGACACCGCCGTGGTCGCGGCGGGCTGGGCCATCATCGAGCCGGCACGCAACCGCGAGCTGGCCGAGCTGGCCGTGGCCGACACAGGCGTGGGCAACGTCGAGGACAAGGTGCGCAAGAACCACCGCAAGACCTTCGGCCTGCTGCGCGACCTGCACGGCGCGAGATCGGTGGGCGTGATCGCCGAAGACCCGGCGCGCGGCATCGTCGAGATCGCGCGGCCCGTGGGCGTGGTGTGCGCCATCACGCCATCGACCAACCCGGGCGCGACGCCGGCCAACAAGATCATCAATGCGCTCAAAGGGCGCAACGCGGTCATCGTCGCGCCTTCGCCCAAGGGCTGGTCGACGGCGGCGCGGCTCATCGAGTTCATCCACGCGCAGTTCGACCGCATCGGCGCACCGCGCGACCTGGTGCAGCTGCTGCCCGCGCCGGTCAACAAGCAGTCGACCGCCGAGCTGATGCGGCTGTGCGACCTGGTGGTGGCCACCGGCTCGCAGGCCAACGTGCGCGCGGCGTACGCGAGCGGCACGCCGGCCTTCGGCGTGGGCGCGGGCAACGTGGCGGGCATCGTCGACGAGACGGCGGACGTAGAGGCCGCAGCCGATCGCATCGTGCGCTCCAAGACCTTCGACAACGCGACCAGCTGCTCGTCGGAGAACAGCCTCGTCGTCGTCGACGCGGTGCGCGCGAAGATGCTCTCGGCGCTGAAGGACCGCGGCGCCGTCATGCTCGCCGACGCGCAGAAAGCCACGCTGCAGAAGCTGATGTGGCCCGAGGGCAAGCTCTCGGCCGCCGTCATCGGACAGTCGGCGCGCGTCATCGCCGAGCGCGCGGCCGAAGTCGATGGCGCCAACCGCGCCGCCTGGCAGGCGATTGCCGAGGCCGATCCGCGCATCCTCATGGTGGCCGAGGACGGCGTGGGCCACGACCATCCGTTCTCCGGCGAAAAGCTGAGCCCGGTGCTCGCGGTGTACGCCGCGCGCGACTTCGACGAGGCCGCCGCCACCGTGGCGCGCATCTATTCGTACGAAGGCGCCGGCCACTCCGTGGGCCTTCACAGCGCGGTGCCCGAGCGCGCACTCTCGCTCGGCCTCACGTTGCCGGTCTCGCGCGTCATCGTCGACCAGGCGCACTGCATCGCCACCGGCGGCAGCTTCGACAACGGGCTGCCCTTCTCGCTCTCGATGGGCTGCGGCACCTGGGGCAGGAACAACTTCTCGGACAACATGAACTACCGGCACTACCTGAACATCACGCGCGTGTCGCGGCCGATTCCCGAGGTGGTGCCGAGCGAGGAAGACATCTTCGGCGCCTTCTTCGCCAGCCACGGCGCGAAGTGAACATGACGGCGGCCGCGACCACGGTGCATGCGCTGATCGAGCGCCAGGCACGAGAGCAGCCGCACGCGGTCTACGCGCGCGCCACCGAATCGGAACAGCACATCGCCTACGGCGAACTCGCGCGCGCGTGCCGCCGCGTCTCGGCCGTGCTGCGCGGGCTCGGCATGGAGCCGGGCGACACGGTCTCGGTCGTCATGCCCAACGGCCTGCAGACACTGAGGCTGCTGCTGGGCGCGATGCACGGCGGCTTCCGCGTGAACCCGGTCAACCTGCTGTCGCAGCCTGAGCAGATGCACTACGTGCTCTCGCATTCCGACTGCCGCCTGGTCTGCGTCGCGCCCGAGTGGGAATCGCGAGTGCGCGGCATCGTCGAAGCCTTCGACCGGCCGGTGGAGCTGATCGTGGTCGACCCCGAGGGCGATGCGCTGCCCGGCGAGGAAGAAGCCGCCGCGGACGTGCCGCCGCCCTCGCCCGACGCGGTTGCGCTGCTGATGTACACCTCGGGCACAACCGGCAACCCCAAGGGCGTGATGCTCACGCAGCGCAACCTCGCCGCCAATGCGCAAGCCATCAGCGAGGAGCACGGTCTGCGACCGTCCGACCGCGTGCTGGCGGTACTGCCGCTGTATCACATCAACGCCTTCACCGTGACCATGCTCGCGCCGCTGGCGCACGGCGGCAGCCTCGCGATGCCGCCGAAGTTCTCGGCCGGCCGCTTCTGGGAACAGGCCACGCAGACGCAGTGCAGCTGGATCAACGTGGTGCCCACCATGATCTCGTACCTGCTCGAAGGCCCGAAGCCGCCGCTCGCGCAGACGCTGTCGATCCGCTTCTGCCGCTCGGCCTCGGCCGCACTGCCGCCGGAGCACCTGCGCGCCTTCGAGCAGATGTTCGGCATCGGCATCGTCGAGACCATGGGGCTCACCGAGACGGCAGCGCCCTCTTTCTCGAACCCCATGGACCCTGCCGCGCGCAAGCTCGGCTCGGTCGGCCGCGCCTCGGGCTGCATGGCCGGCGTGGTCGACGCGCAGCTCGCGGCCGTGCCCGACGGCACCACCGGCGAACTCGTCATCCGCGGGCCGAACGTGATGCTGGGCTACTACAAGAACGAGGAAGCCACCCGAGCGAGCTTCACGCCCGACGGCTGGCTGCGCACCGGCGACCTCGGCCACCGCGACGAGGACGGCTTCTTCTTCGTCACCGGCCGCATCAAGGAACTCATCATCAAGGGCGGCGAGAACATCGCGCCGCGCGAGATCGACGAGGCCCTGCTGAAGCACCCCGCCGTGCTCGAGGCCGTCTCCGTGGGCGTGCCCGACCGCCACTACGGCCAGGAGATCGGCGTGTGCATCGTGCTGCGCGAAGGCTGCGCCTGCACGGAAGACGAGCTTCGCGAGTTCAGCGCCACCGCGCTCGGCCGCTACAAGTCGCCCGGCCACTACCGCTTCGTGCGAGACCTGCCGCGCGGCCCCTCCGGAAAAGTGCAGCGCCTGAAACTGTTGCCGCTCTTCGAGGCATGACGGCGGCCGAACTGCTGGTGCCGCCGCTGGCGCCGGCGACGCTCGCCTACAGCCTTTGCGTGGTGTTTGCGGCCGGCATCGTGCGCGGCTTCGCGGGCTTCGGCTTCTCCGCCATCACCGTGGCGGGCATGTCGCTGGTGATCTCTCCCGCGCTGGTGGTGCCCGCCATCTTCATGCTGGAGATCCTCGCCAGCCTGAGCCAGCTGCGCGGCATCGCGCGCGACGTCGACCTGCCATGGCTGGGCTGGCTGATGCTCGGCAACCTGATCTGCATTCCCATCGGCGTGGCGCTGCTCGCATGGCTGCCGGAGACACCGCTGCGCCTCTTGATCGGCATGCTGCTGATGGCCGCCGCCTTGCTGCTGCGCGGAGGCGCACACGTCGCACTGGAACCCACGCGCGGCCTGCGGCTCACGGCCGGTCTGGCCTCAGGCTTCATCAACGGCGTCGCGGCCATCGGCGGCATCGCGGTCGCGGTGCTGCTGAGCACCGCGAAGATGGCACCCGCCGCCCTGCGCGCCACGCTTATCGCGCTGCTGCTCTTCAGCGACGTGGTGTCGCTCATCAGCGCGGCGCTGATGCCCTCGTCGGCGCATGCCTCGGGCAACCTGCTGGGGCCCGACACGCTCAAGTGGGCGCTGTGGCTGACGCCTGCGATGCTGGCCGGCATCTGGTGGGGGCAGCGCTCGTTCAAGGGAGTGTCGCCGGAGCAGTTCAGGCAGCAGGTGTTGAATCTGCTGATCGGGTTGGCGTTGGTAAGTGTCGCAAAGGCCATGGCCGATCTGGCTTCCTAGTTTGCCTTGATCGGAAAGGCCAGGAGTTGGTCTGTCGCTCGGCGGCCACGCGGTGTTCTAGCTACACGTCAGCTCCAAATACTTTAGATTAGTTTTACCTTAATCCCTCACGCGCAAGCAGGCATTGCAATTGTCAGTCAGGTCCTACTCAGGTATCTTGATGTTTCAGAAAAACATTCGAGGAATCGGAAATGGGCGTGGGGGAGGCTGTGCAATCGCACGGGGAGGGGCGCGCGCGACCGAAAGACGCACTTGAAGCGGGGGCTGCTGCGAACCCGTCTCTCGTCGCACTCTGCACCCTCGCGCGCTTCCACCAGATCGCAGCCGATGCGTCGCTGCTGTCGCACCAGCTGGGCCTCGCATCCTCTGAAGCTGTCGACACCGCCACGCTGCTGCGGGCAGCCAAGCACTTGGGCCTGAAGGCCAAGTCCTCCCGCACGACGCTCGATCGCCTGTCCCTGACACCGCTACCCGCATTGGCGGTGCTTCGAGGTGAAGACGGCTCCGAGCACTTCGTCATCCTGGCCCAGTGCGACGCCCAGCGCGTCCTGCTGCAAGACCCTTCTTCCTCGAACGGCCGCCCCGTCATCGAACCCCTGGAAATCTTCGCCTCGCACTGGACAGGCGAACTCATCCTCATCACCAGCCGCGCAAGCCTCGCAGGCGAACTCGCCAAGTTCGACTTCTCCTGGTTCATCCCCAGCCTCGTCAAGCACAGGAAGCTGCTCGGTGAAGTCCTCTTCATCTCCTTCATCCTGCAGCTGTTCGCGCTGGTCAGTCCGCTGTTCTTCCAGGTCGTCATGGACAAGGTGCTCGTGCACCGCGGCATGACCACGCTCGATGTGCTCGTCATCGGATTGCTGGTCGTCGTCGTCTTCGAATCGCTGCTCAACGGCCTGCGCAGCTACGTCTTCAGCCACACCACGAATCGCATCGATGTCGAGCTCGGGGCGCGGCTGTTTCGCCATCTGGTCCAGTTGCCCCTGGCCTACTTCCAGGCCCGGCGCGTCGGAGATTCCGTCGCCCGTGTGCGCGAACTCGAGAACATCCGCAGCTTCCTGACCGGCAACGCCCTGACGGTGCTGCTGGACGTCGTCTTCTCCATCGTCTTCGTCGCCGTCATGCTGTTCTACAGCGTGCCGCTGACCCTCATCGTGCTCGCGAGCATGCCGCTGTACTTCGGGCTGAGCCTGGCGGTGGTGCCCATCCTGCGTCGGCGCCTGGACGAGAAGTTCGCGCGCGGCGCGGAGAACCAGGCCATGCTGGTGGAGACCGTTAGCGCCATCCAGACCGTCAAGGCCACCGCGCTCGAACCCGCCTTCGCCCGACGCTGGGACAACCAGCTCGCGGCCTACATCTCCGCGAGCTTCCGCACCCAGAACCTCGCGAGCTGGGCGCACGAAGGCGTCAACCTCATCGGCAAGCTCGTCAATGCCGCCACCCTCTGGTACGGCGCGCACCTTGTGATGAACAACGAGCTCACCGTCGGCCAGTTCGTCGCCTTCAACATGTTCGCCCAGCGCGTGTCGCAGCCCATCATGCGCATGGCCCAACTGTGGACCGACTTCCAGCAGACCGGCATCTCCATGGCCCGGCTTGGCGACATCCTCAACACCCGCACCGAAGTGCCGCCGAGCACTGCTGCCCAGTTGCCTGCTCTGAAGGGCCGCGTCACACTGGACAACCTGACCTTCCGTTACCGTCCCGAGGCGGCTCCGGTGCTCAACGGCGTCAGCCTCGATGTGCGCCCTGGCGAAGTCATCGGCATCGTCGGTCGCTCGGGCTCGGGCAAGAGCACGCTGACCAAGCTCGTCCAGCGCCTGTACACCCCCGAGCAGGGACGCTTGCTGGTCGACGGCATCGACATCAGCCTGATCGATGCGGCCCAACTCAGAAGGCAGGTGGGCGTGGTGCTGCAGGAGAACACCCTCTTCAACCGCAGCGTGCGCGAGAACATCGCCATCGTCGATCCGGCGGCGCCGCTGGACGCGGTGATCCAGGCGGCCCAGCTGGCAGGCGCCCATGAATTCATCAGCGAGCTGCCCGAGGGCTACGACACCGTGGTGGGCGAACAGGGGGCGAGCCTCTCGGGAGGCCAGCGCCAGCGCATCGCCATTGCCAGGGCTCTCTTCACCCACCCGCGTATCCTGATCTTCGACGAGGCCACCAGCGCGCTGGACTACGAGAGCGAGGCCATCGTGCAGCGCAACATGGCGCACATCTGCAGGGGGCGAACCGTCTTCATCATTGCCCACCGCCTGAGTGCGGTGCGCCATGCCAACCGCATCATCGTGATGGACAAGGGCAAGATCGTCGAAGGGGGGACGCATGAGAGCTTGCTGAGCCGGCCCAAGGGCATCTACGCGCACTTGTGGAACATGCAGGGCGGTGGGCATCCGACCGAAGGTGCGGGGGCAGGAGCAGCGGTATGACGACAGATGTCTCCACTACGGCGCCCGCAGCCAATGCGCCGAGCGTGCGTCACCCTGCCTTCGAACTGCTGGGCCGCTACGGCGCGATCTTCAAGGCTGCCTGGAAGCACCGCCACGAGCTGGCAGGCCCGAAGCGCCTGGCCGATGAAGCGGCCTTCCTACCCGCAGCGCTCAGCCTACAGGACACCCCCGTGCATCCGGCACCCAGGCGGCTGGCCTATGCGCTGATCGCGCTGTTCCTCATTGCGCTGGCCTGGTCCATCTTCGGGCAGGTCGACATCGTGGCGGTGGCGCCCGGCAAGATCATCGTGAGCGAGCGCACCAAGATCATCCAGCCGCTGGAGGTGAGCGTGGTCAAGCGGGTGCTGGTAAGGGATGGCGACCGTGTCGAAGCAGGTCAACCGCTGGTCGAGCTCGATCCCACGATGGCGACTGCGGACAGGACGAACGTCAATGAGCAGTTGAAGGCGGCGCAGTCCGAGGTCATGCGGACTCGGGCACTGCTGAAGGCCCTGACGACTACTCCCAACGCCGCTGACGGACATGTGCCGGATCTAGGCAACGCCACTCCGGCGGGCTGGACCGACGAAGACCTGAGTTCAGCCCGCGCGGAGCTGAATGACGAATGGAGCGACATCACGGCCAAGCTGGCCAAGGCGGCGGCGGAGATCAACCGGCGTCAGGCGGAGATCGCGACTGCGCGCGAGATCGTCACCAAGCTGGAAACGACGCTCCCGATCGCGAGACAACGCGAAGCCGACTTCCGTCAATTGGCCGACCAGGGCTTCATGTCGAGCCATGCGAACCAGGACCGCACGCGCGAGCGCATCGAGATGGAGCGGGACCTTGCAACCCAGCGAGCGAGATTGGCGGAAGCCAACGCCACGCTGAGGGAGAGCGAGAACACCAGAGCGGCCTACATCGCCGAGACGAAGCACAGCCTGAGGACGCGGGAAGCTGCAGCCGAACTCAAGCGTCAGCAAGGCACGCAGGACCTGGCCAAGGCGGGTCAACGCGAGCGGCTGACCACGTTGAAGGCCCCAGTGGCAGGCACGGTGCAGCAACTGGCCGCGCACACCGAAGGCGGGGTGGTCACGGAAGCGCAGCCGCTGATGGTGATCGTGCCCGACGGGGCGCAGGTGACGGCCGAGGTGACGCTGGAGAACAAGGACATCGGCTTCGTGAGTCCGACGCAGGAAGCGGCGATCAAGCTGGAGACGTTCCCGTACACGCGCTACGGCACGGTGAACGCGACCGTGAAGACGGTGACGGCCGATGCGGTCAATGACGAGAAGCGCGGGGCGATCTTCCCCGTCACGCTCAACCTGAATTCAACAACCATCGATGTGGATGGCAGGCCGATCAAGCTCAGCCCGGGAATGAACCTCACGGCGGAGATCAAGACGGGCAAACGCCGGGTTATTGAGTTCCTGCTCAGCCCGGTCCAGCGCGCCACCAGCGAAAGCTTGAGAGAACGTTGAAAGCTGAATTCTGAATCCATATGAGCACAATGCATCCATGAATTATTGGCGCAATTCAATTTTCCTAACCCTGGCGATCTGGGGCATCGCGGCCCTTTGCGCCATTTATTTACCACTAGATATTGCACGCCAAGTCGAATCAATCAATCCAATTCCATTTTTATGGAAAAGCATTTCAGGATGGAAAGGATTTGCAAGATCAGAGTTCCCCGAGATTTCTTCCACATATTATTCCATTGCATGGTTAAGCTATCCATTGTTTTTTCACATTGTCTGGCATTGGCTCAGAATTAGCATGGACAAAGGGATGGATGGATTGCTTGTAAAGCGCAATTTGACGTTTGGAGAAAAGATTTTTATTCTTCTCTCAATTCCCATATTTCTTTTGCTTATTTATGGCATAACAGTCGGAAATGAAGGGCAAAGTTTGCGGTATTTTCAATTAGGAAAATCCAGATTGGATTTGGCAATTTTTGGAATCATCGCCCCTGCCGCAGCGGCAATTTGCTCGGCAATCATCGCGTTTGGTCTTTTCAGGGTTTTTAATTTTTGGAGGAAAGCATGAGTGGTTCTAGTTCATCTCCGAGTTATTCTGATTCTGCTCTTTCAGCAATCGCCGATCCATGGGCATACATTGGTGCCAATGCGGGTCTTGCATCTGTATATTTGAATGAGTCGGCCGCCGCATTCAATAGAGCAATTCAAGAAGCAGATGCAATTCGATCTGGGCTTTTGTCTGATGCCCAGCGATATCAACGAGCAGCCGATCTTTGGCAAGATTTATCTAGATCACTGAGTTCCGAAATGGATGGCATGCGAGGACGATTGAACTCCAGCCAAAACAAATGGGTAGACAAGGCGATCGATGCCTTACAGGATGCGAACCTACTGGATGACACGATCAACGGCATGAAGGGCTCGGGTCAAGCTCTTTCTGGCGCTCTTCAAACAATAGGAAAAAACCTGGGTGCCATTGTTGGTGCCGCGCAACTCATATCTGAGCTCAATAAAGATGGCGTCAACGGCCAAGGCCCCACTGTAAATGACATTGCAAAGGCTGCTTTGGGTGTTGGGGTAGGAATTTTAGCAGGCGCGCTGCTCCCAGCAACTATCGCAGGAGTTGCCGCCGCGGCGGCTGTAGGATTGGCCGCAGGTTGGCTATATGATCAATTTGCCGGCGACATCATTTCACCAGATCTAGCAAACGCGTCTTATTGGGATGTCTTGTTTGACTTGTTGACGGGTGGAAACGTTAGCGGCGTTGTTAATAAGGATTTTGGGGACGCAAAGGGCTGGCGCCAGCCTGTCGATCCCTTGATGCTGGATCTAGATGGCGACGGGCTGGAACTAAAGGCTGCCGATGGCTCAATCCTGTTTGATCACGATGCCGACGGCGTCAAAACGGGCACCGGTTGGCTTGGCTCCGATGACGGCCTTCTCGTACGCGATCTCGATGGCAATGGCCTCATTCAGACCGGGCGAGAACTCTTTGGCGTCGACACCATCAAGCGCAACGGAGAGAAAGCGGCCAATGCCTTCGATGCCCTCGCGGACCTGGACAGCAATGCCGATGGCAACTTCACTAGCGCCGATCTGGCATGGGGCCAAGTCAAGGTCTGGCGCGATATCGATCAGGACGGAGTCTCTGATGCAGGCGAACTCTTCTCTCTTGACCAGTTGGGCATCAGTCGCATCGGGGTGGTAGGCAGCGCCACGAACACCACCGGCGGCAGCCAAGCTGGCACAACCATCAACGGCAACTTCATTGCACAAAGCGCCAGCTTCACACGCAACGATCAAACTCTCAGCGTGGGCTCCGCTAGCCTCTCAGCAGGCGCCATCGATCTGGACTCGAGCAACTTCCATCGGCAGTTCACCGATCACATTCCCCTGACCGATATTGCCAAAGCGCTTCCAACGATGCAAGGCTCCGGCAGAGTTCGAGACTTGGCGGAGGCTGTAAGTCTGAGCCCAGAGCTAGCGGTAGCGCTCACAGCCTTCAGCTCTGCCACAACGCGCGAAGCGCAGATGGCGCTGATTGACAATCTGATAACTACCTGGGCCAAGAGCAGCGACTTCTGGAGCAGCATCGAGGACAACCTTGGCGGCAAGGACAACCTTAGCCTCGGCATCACGTTGACGGGTGGGATGACACAGGAGCAGTTCCGCAACCTCATCGGTGTGCTCGAGGTGTTTAATGGCGAACGCTTCTACGAAAAGCCCAGCACAACCGAGACAGTGCAAATCGTCGCGGGGTTCACCAGCAGCACCAGCACGACGACGTCAGGCGGCGTGACTATCGTACGCCCGGGCTATCTCATCAACCCTCCCGCAGCACAGTTGGCGTTGCTTCAGCAGAGCTATGAGAGCCTGAAAGAGAGCATCTACGGGGCATTGGTCATGCAGACCAGGCTCAAGCCGTATCTGGATTCCATCGGCCTTACGATTAATGAAAATGGAGTCATCGGGTTCAATCTGACTGCATTGACCGCGAAACTGGATGGGCTCAAGGCTAGTAACGAGCGAGCGGCTTTAGTTGATCTTGTCGAACTCAACCGATATGCGCAGAACGCACTGCTTGCGGCAGGATTCAATGGAATGGAGCGCCTGCGCAGTTGGATCGGATCGCTCCCTACAGACTCTGCTCTTCGAACAGAGCTTGCGAGCTTGAATGTTTATGCTGAAACCTCAACCACTGGCAGCACCAAGGATGACATCTATGTAGGCAATTCGGCTGGGAACAACTTTAGCGGCGGCACCGGAAACGACACGCTCGACGGCGGTGCGGGCAACGACAACCTCACCGGTGGTGACGGTGCGGACACACTGATCGGTGGCGACGGCAACGACTACCTGTACGGCAGCAACGGCAACGACACGCTGCTGGGCGGCGCCGGATCCGACTATCTGTATGGCGAAGCCGGCAACGACATCCTCGATGGTGGCGCAGGCAACGACAGCCTCTCCGGCGGCGACGGCTCCGACACCTACCGCTTCGCTCGCGGCTGGGGCCAGGACTCGATCAGCAACTACGACACCAGCGCCGGCAAGACCGATGCGATCGAGTTCGCAGCAGGCATCTCCGCCAGCGACATCGTGGCCACCCGCTCGGGCGACAGCCTCGTGCTGAGCCTGAAGGGCACAAACGACACCATCACCGTCAGCAGCTACTTCAGCGCCGACGGCACCAGCGGCTACAAGCTCGAGCAGATCCGATTCGCCGATGGCACTGCCTGGGACGTCGCTGCGGTCAAGGCCCTGGTGCAGCAAAGCACCTCGGGCAACGACACGCTGTACGGCTATGCCACGGCGGACACGCTCTCCGGTGGCGCAGGCAACGACACCATCAACGGCTACGCGGGCGACGACACGCTCGATGGGGGCGCAGGCAACGACAACCTCACCGGTGGTGACGGTGCAGACACACTGATCGGTGGCGACGGCAACGACTACCTGTACGGCAGCAACGGCAACGACACGCTGCTGGGCGGCGCCGGATCCGACTATCTGTATGGCGAAGCCGGCAACGACATCCTCGATGGTGGCGCAGGCAACGACAGCCTCTCCGGCGGCGACGGCTCCGACACCTACCGCTTCGCTCGCGGCTGGGGCCAGGACTCGATCAGCAACTACGACACCAGCGCCGGCAAGACCGATGCGATCGAGTTCGCAGCAGGCATCTCCGCCAGCGACATCGTGGCCACCCGCTCGGGCGACAGCCTCGTGCTGAGCCTGAAGGGCACAAACGACACCATCACCGTCAGCAGCTACTTCAGCGCCGACGGCACCAGCGGCTACAAGCTCGAGCAGATCCGATTCGCCGATGGCACTGCCTGGGACGTCGCTGCGGTCAAGGCTCTGGTGCAGCAAAGCACCTCGGGCAACGACACGCTGTACGGCTATGCCACGGCGGACACGCTCTCCGGTGGCGCAGGCAACGACACCATCAACGGCTACGCGGGCGACGACACGCTCGATGGGGGCGCAGGCAACGACAACCTCACCGGTGGTGACGGTGCGGACACCCTGATCGGCGGCGACGGCAACGACTACCTGTACGGCAGCAACGGCAACGACACGCTGCTGGGCGGCGCCGGATCCGACTATCTGTATGGCGAAGCCGGCAACGACATCCTCGACGGCGGCGCGGGCAACGACAGCCTCTCCGGCGGCGACGGCTCCGACACCTACCGCTTCGCTCGCGGCTGGGGCCAGGACTCGATCAGCAACTACGACACCAGCGCCGGCAAGACCGATGCGATCGAGTTCGCAGCAGGCATCTCCGCCAGCGACATCGTGGCCACCCGCTCGGGCGACAGCCTCGTGCTGAGCCTGAAGGGCACAAACGACACCATCACCGTCAGCAGCTACTTCAGCGCCGACGGCACCAGCGGCTACAAGCTCGAGCAGATCCGATTCGCCGATGGCACTGCCTGGGACGTCGCTGCGGTCAAGGCCCTGGTGCAGCAAAGCACCTCGGGCAACGACACGCTGTATGGCTATGCCACGGCGGACACGCTCTCCGGTGGCGCAGGCAACGACACCATCAGCGGCTACGCGGGCGACGACACGCTCGATGGCGGCGCGGGCAACGACAACCTCACCGGTGGTGACGGTGCGGACACCCTGATCGGTGGCGACGGCAACGACTACCTGTACGGCAGCAACGGCAACGACACGCTGCTGGGCGGCGCCGGATCCGACTATCTGTATGGCGAAGCCGGCAACGACATCCTCGACGGCGGCGCGGGCAACGACAGCCTCTCCGGCGGCGACGGCTCCGACACCTACCGCTTCGCTCGCGGTTGGGGCCAGGACTCGATCAGCAACTACGACACCAGC
The DNA here is from genome assembly GCF_041154425.1 of Variovorax sp. V15. Taxonomy (NCBI): domain Bacteria; kingdom Pseudomonadati; phylum Pseudomonadota; class Betaproteobacteria; order Burkholderiales; family Comamonadaceae; genus Variovorax; species Variovorax sp. V15. The sequence continues at coordinate 1,885,557 of NZ_AP028659.1, read as the reverse complement.
GCCGGCAAGACCGATGCGATCGAGTTCGCAGCAGGCATCTCCGCCAGCGACATCGTGGCCACCCGCTCGGGCGACAGCCTCGTGCTGAGCCTGAAGGGCACAAACGACACCATCACCGTCAGCAGCTACTTCAGCGCCGACGGCACCAGCGGCTACAAGCTCGAGCAGATCCGATTCGCCGATGGCACTGCCTGGGACGTCGCTGCGGTCAAGGCCCTGGTGCAGCAAAGCACCTCGGGCAACGACACGCTGTATGGCTATGCCACGGCGGACACGCTCTCCGGTGGCGCAGGCAACGACACCATCAGCGGCTACGCGGGCGACGACACGCTCGATGGCGGCGCGGGCAACGACAACCTCACCGGTGGTGACGGTGCGGACACCCTGATCGGTGGCGACGGCAACGACTACCTGTACGGCAGCAACGGCAACGACACGCTGCTGGGCGGCGCCGGATCCGACTATCTGTATGGCGAAGCCGGCAACGACATCCTCGATGGTGGCGCAGGCAACGACAGCCTCTCCGGCGGCGACGGCTCCGACACCTACCGCTTCGCTCGCGGCTGGGGCCAGGACTCGATCAGCAACTACGACACCAGCGCCGGCAAGACCGATGCGATCGAGTTCGCAGCAGGCATCTCCGCCAGCGACATCGTGGCCACCCGCTCGGGCGACAGCCTCGTGCTGAGCCTGAAGGGCACAAACGACACCATCACCGTCAGCAGCTACTTCAGCGCCGACGGCACCAGCGGCTACAAGCTCGAGCAGATCCGATTCGCCGATGGCACTGCCTGGGACTATGCAACGACTAAGTCCAAGGTCGTGACGATAGGTTCGCCGGCTGGCACTACGCTTCAAGGCACAGCAGCTGATGAGACACTTTCAGGTAGCGCTGGTAACGACACCCTCAACGGCGGCTACGGCGCCGACCTGCTGCAAGGCGGCGACGGCAACGACACGCTCAACGGCGAGGCCGGCAACGACACGCTCGATGGCGGTGCAGGCAACGACGCGCTCAATGGCGGTGCCGGCAACGACACCTACCTCTTCGGACGTGGCTCCGGACGCGATACCGTCTACGACTACGACACCACCGCAGGCAACATCGACACGGTCCAGTTCGGCGAGGGCGTCTCCGCCTCCGACGTGCTGCTGTGGCGCAGCGGCGACAGCCTCTACCTCTACATCGACGGCTTCAACGGCGATCGCCTCGAGCTGCAGAACTACTTCTACCAGGAAGGTGTCTCCGCCTACTCGATCGAGAACATCCGCTTCGCCGACGGCACCAGCTGGGACTTGGCCACCATCAAGTCCAAGGTGGTCGTGCCCACCGAGGGCAACGACAGCCTCATCGGCTACGCAGGCAACGACACCCTCTCGGGCCTGGCTGGCGACGACACCATCTACGGCCGTGCCGGTGACGACACGATCGACGGCGGTGCCGGAGCCGACACGCTGTACGGCGAGGATGGCAACGACACCCTCTTCGGCGGTGCGCAGGACGACACCTTGAACGGTGGCTACGGTGCCGACCTGCTGCAAGGCGGCGACGGCAACGACACGCTCAACGGCGAGGCCGGCAACGACACGCTCGATGGCGGTGCAGGCAACGACACCCTCAACGGCGGTGCCGGCAACGACACCTACCTCTTCGGGCGTGGCTCCGGACGCGATACCGTCTACGACTACGACACCACCTCAGGCAACATCGACACGGTCCAGTTCGGCGAGGGCGTCTCCGCCTCCGACGTGCTGCTGTGGCGCAGCGGCGACAGCCTCTACCTCTACATCGACGGCTTCAACGGCGATCGCCTCGAACTGCAGAACTACTTCTACCAGGAAGGTGTCTCCGCCTACTCGATCGAGAACATCCGCTTCGCCGACGGCACCAGCTGGGACCTGGCCACCATCAAGTCCAAGGTGGTCGTGCCCACCGAGGGCAACGACAGCCTCATCGGCTACGCAGGCAACGACACCCTCTCGGGCCTGGCTGGCGACGACATCATCTACGGCCGTGCTGGTGACGACACGATCGACGGCGGTGCCGGAGCCGACACGCTGTACGGCGAGGATGGCAACGACACCCTCTTCGGCGGTGCGCAGGACGACACCTTGAACGGTGGCTACGGTGCCGACCTGCTGCAAGGCGGCGACGGCAACGACACGCTCAACGGCGAGGCCGGCAACGACACGCTCGATGGCGGTGCAGGCAACGACACCCTCAACGGCGGTGCCGGCAACGACACCTACCTCTTCGGGCGTGGCTCCGGACGCGATACCGTCTACGACTACGACACCACCTCAGGCAACATCGACACGGTCCAGTTCGGCGAGGGCGTCTCCGCCTCCGACGTGCTGCTGTGGCGCAGCGGCGACAGCCTCTACCTCTACATCGACGGCTTCAACGGCGATCGCCTCGAACTGCAGAACTACTTCTACCAGGAAGGTGTCTCCGCCTACTCGATCGAGAACATCCGCTTCGCCGACGGCACCAGCTGGGACCTGGCCACCATCAAGTCCAAGGTGGTCGTGCCCACCGAGGGCAACGACAGCCTCATCGGCTACGCAGGCAACGACACCCTCTCGGGCCTGGCTGGCGACGACATCATCTACGGCCGTGCTGGTGACGACACGATCGACGGCGGTGCCGGAGCCGACACGCTGTACGGCGAGGATGGCAACGACACCCTCTTCGGCGGTGCGCAGGACGACACCTTGAACGGTGGCTACGGTGCCGACCTGCTGCAAGGCGGCGACGGCAACGACACGCTCAACGGCGAGGCCGGCAACGACACGCTCGATGGCGGTGCAGGCAACGACACCCTCAACGGCGGTGCCGGCAACGACACCTACCTCTTCGGGCGTGGCTCCGGACGCGATACCGTCTACGACTACGACACCACCTCAGGCAACATCGACACGGTCCAGTTCGGCGAGGGCGTCTCCGCCTCCGACGTGCTGCTGTGGCGCGGCGGCGACAACCTGTACCTCTACATCGACGGCTTCAACGGCGATCGCCTCGAACTGCAGAACTACTTCTACCAGGAAGGTGTCTCCGCCTACTCGATCGAGAACATCCGCTTCGCCGACGGCACCAGCTGGGACCTGGCCACCATCAAGTCCAAGGTGGTCGTGCCCACCGAGGGCAACGACAGCCTCATCGGCTACGCAGGCAACGACACCCTCTCGGGCCTGGCTGGCGACGACATCATCTACGGCCGTGCTGGTGACGACACGATCGACGGCGGTGCCGGAGCCGACACGCTGTACGGCGAGGATGGCAACGACACCCTCTTCGGCGGTGCGCAGGACGACACCTTGAACGGTGGCTACGGTGCCGACCTGCTGCAAGGCGGCGACGGCAACGACACGCTCAACGGCGAGGCCGGCAACGACACGCTCGATGGCGGTGCAGGCAACGACGCGCTCAATGGCGGTGCCGGCAACGACACCTACCTCTTCGGACGTGGCTCCGGACGCGATACCGTCTACGACTACGACACCACCGCAGGCAACATCGACACGGTCCAGTTCGGCGAGGGCGTCTCCGCCTCCGACGTGCTGCTGTGGCGCAGCGGCGACAGCCTCTACCTCTACATCGACGGCTTCAACGGCGATCGCCTCGAACTGCAGAACTACTTCTACCAGGAAGGTGTCTCCGCCTACTCGATCGAGAACATCCGCTTCGCCGACGGCACCAGCTGGGACCTGGCCACCATCAAGTCCAAGGTGGTCGTGCCCACCGAGGGCAACGACAGCCTCATCGGCTACGCAGGCAACGACACCCTCTCGGGCCTGGCTGGCGACGACATCATCTACGGCCGTGCTGGTGACGACACGATCGACGGCGGTGCCGGAGCCGACACGCTGTACGGCGAGGATGGCAACGACACCCTCTTCGGCGGTGCGCAGGACGACACCTTGAACGGTGGCTACGGTGCCGACCTGCTGCAAGGCGGCGACGGCAACGACACGCTCAACGGCGAGGCCGGCAACGACACGCTCGATGGCGGTGCAGGCAACGACGCGCTCAATGGCGGTGCCGGCAACGACACCTACCTCTTCGGACGTGGCTCCGGACGCGATACCGTCTACGACTACGACACCACCTCAGGCAACATAGATATTGCTCGGTTCGGGGTAAATGTTTCAGCAGACCAGCTTTGGTTCAGCAGGAGTGGCAGCGATCTCTCGATCGACATCATTGGCACCGACAACCGGCTGACCATCAGTAACTGGTACGCATCGAGCAGTTATCGCATCGAGCAGTTCAAGACAGCGGACGGGAAGACCTTGCTCGACAGCCGAGTGCAAAGTCTTGTAGACGCGATGGCTGCATTCTCACCGCCGGCCGCAGGACAAACAACGTTGCCAAACACCCATCAAAGTGGGTTGAACTCGGTAATCGCCGCAAACTGGCAGTAACCCGCGAGCTGCTTGTGAGTGACTGTTGGGCTGCCTCTGGAGAACCAGAGGCAGCCCAATTTCTATTGAAGGCGAAGCGACAACACACCGGATCCAACATGCTGAGCGACACGGGACCAGGGGACCATGGTCAATCAGGACGGAACCATCACCCCCGCGTCATACGCCTCGCAATAGAGTCCCCAATCCTCCACCACCTGCGCCGCACACTGATGCGCCGCATCCAGCAAGTCCCTGCGCCATGACTTCGCCGACGCGCCGAAGTCGATCAGCGCATCGGCGATGGCCGAGCCCTGGCGGCCCGAGCTGCGCAGTTGCGCCCAGGCCATGAGCTGGCCCATCTCGGTGATCACGCCGCGGATGTCGGCGAGGCGCGTGCGGTTCACGTCGAGCATCACGCGGTCTTCGCTGGGTTGCAGGCCGCGCAGCACGTACGACGACTTGCGCCCGGCGATGGGATGGAGGAAGGCCATCGACACGGCCTGCATGCGGCGCTGCAGGCCGACCACGCGGTGCGCCTCCGAAGGCCATTCGGGCTGCTTCGTCTTCTTCAGGTGCGGCACGAGCGAGGACGGCAGCGCCTGCTTCAGGTCGAGCAGGAAGTTGGCGTCGGGCGAGCCCTTGCCTTCGATCAGCACGATGTAGCGCTCCACGCCGAGGCTGCCGGTGCCGGCGACGCGGCGGGCCACGTCGAGCACATTGAAGAAGCCGGGGTTGGGCTGCGAGGCGGCGAAGTTGTCGATGAGCCTGGTGACCCGCTCGCGCTGCGCCTCGGTGGCCGGCAGCGCGTGCTTGCCGTCGCAGCGGATGGAGCGCCTGCGGCCCTTGCGGTCGCTGCGCCGGTCGAGGAACGCGGGGCGGGTGCGCGCCTTGAGGGTGTCGAGCAGGTCCCTGACGAGGCCGCCTGCTGTGTCGCGCTCGATCCAGCGGGCCTTGCCCAGCACGAGCGCGCCGGCATAGGCATCGAGGAAGGTCCTGCACAGGGCATCCGCGTCGGCGGTGCTCTTGCACAGGCCCTCGCCCGCCACCAGGATGCTGGAGAGGAAGCGCACCAGCTCCCACGTCACCGGCGCGAGCGCGGCTTCGTCGAAGTCGTTGAGGTCGAAGTAGACGAGCCGGTTGTCGCCCTTGTAGCTGCCGAAGTTCTCCAGGTGCGCGTCGCCGCACAGCCATGCCGCCGGCGCCTTGGAGAACAGCGCACCGGCCGGCAGGCGGTCGTAGAACAGGTGGCAGGTGCCGCGCAGGAAGACGAAGGGGCTGGAGCGCAGGTTGGCGTATTTCATCGCCAATCGTTCCGGATCGCGCCCGGCGTTGAAGCTGCGGATGGTCTTGGCGGCGTTGGGCATGCGTTTCGTCTTTCTTCCTCTTGCGCGGGTCGCGAGCGGCGGATTCTGTGGCCGCTCGCCCACTCGCAGCTGACGAAGCTGCGAGGCTGAAGAGGCCGAAGTCAGAGCAGCCCGGCCATCTTCTGCGCCGCCGCCTTCAGCGCATCGATGCGTCCGATCGCATCGTCCATCGACATGCGCGCCGTGGGCGCGTGCACGGCCAATGCGGCCCGCACCGCGCCGGCCGCATCGCGCACCGGCACGGCCACCGCCACGAGGCCGGCGATGAATTCCTCGCGGTCGCAGGAGTAGCCCTGCTTCGCGATCGCCTCGCACTCGGCGCGCAGCGCGGCTGCCTTGACGATGGTGTTGGGCGTCATGCGCTCCAGCGGCTGTCCGTCGATGAACGCATCGCGCTCCTTTGCCTGCATCTGCGCCAGGAAGAGCTTGCCGCTGGCCGTGCAGTGCAGCGGCACGTGCGAGCCCACGTCGAGCGTCAGGCGCAGCGGCCATTGCGCCTCGACGCGGTCGAGGTAGAGCACCTGCGCGCCGTCGAGGGTGGTGAGGTTGCAGGTCTCGCCGACCTGGCGCACCAGCGCCGACAGCACCTCGTGCCGCATCCCGCGCACCACGCCGTGGTTGAGAGTGTCGAAGGCCAGCCGGCGCAGCGCGGGGCCGACGGTGAAGGAGCGCTCGTCCACGTCGCGCGCCAGGAAGCCGGTTGCAAGCAACTGCGTGCAGATGCGGTGCGCCGTGCCCTTGGGCAGGCCGAGCTGCGCGGCCAGGTCGGCCAGCGTGAGCGCGCGGCCTTCGCTGGCGAGCAGCGCCAGCAGGCGCAGGCTGCGCTCGGCGGAGGAACCGGAGACGCCGGCGGACTCCGCGTCGTCCTGGAGGGGCGCTGCGGCGGGAATCACTGCGGCGGATGCGCGCGCGGAACGTGGCATGCGGATAAACCTTGTGAAGAAAAGAAGTCGGTCCGGAAAGGTATGGCCATGGACGCAGCCTGGCCACGGCGATTGTTCCACTGCCCGGCCCCGCTATCTCCTGGCCCCATTCAGCGCATGCAGTGCGGCAAAGGCAGGCGCATTCGGCTGGGCTCCCAAAAGAATGTCCGGGAATTTTTTTCGTAAACAAATTCGATGAATTTGTGATCAAAAAAAAGGCCGCGCATGGCCTCAAGAACCTGGAATCCCGACCGAAAAGAAAAGCACGGAATTCGCGCGATTGAAGAGCGCCCAATTCCGACGGCGCTTATTGCGATCCAGCTTTTTCCTACCCTGACACCGGACCCATGAAAAATATCTCGACCCGGAAACTGCTCGCCGGGACTTTCACGATCCTCGCGCTGCTGGTGCTGCTTGTGAGCCTGCTGGCACTGCGTTCACTGAATGCGGCCGACCACCGGTTCTCCAGCTACGTCGCCGGCATCGCGCACCGCAAGGCGCTGACGGCCGAGATCGGCATCGCCGCCAGCCGGAGGGCCATCGGCGTGCGCGAAATGGTGCTCGTGCAATCGGCGGCGGAGCGCGATCGGGCCAAGGCGATGGCGGTCGACAGCAACGAGAAGCTGCAATCCGCGCTGAAGCAACTCAAGAAGGCGCTCGACACGGAAAGCGATGTGACGCAGCGCGAACGGGCCATCTTCGAAAAGATGGAAAAGACCGAAAGGGAATACCTGCCCATTGCCCTTTCCATCGTCGAACTCGCCGCCGCCGGAAAACGCGAGGAGGCGATCGAAAGAATGAATACCGCGTGCAGGCCGTTGCTCCTGCAGCTGCTGCTCGCCTCGGTCGAATACGCGGACTACAACGCGGAAATATCGCAAAAGGATGTCGAGGCTTCCGCGGCGGCCTATTCAAGGCAGCTGACGCTGCTGCTCGCGCTGAGTTGCTTCGCGGTGCTGGCGGCGGTGGCGCTCGGCGTCTTCATTGCGCGCCGTCTCTTCTCGGCGCTCGGCGGCGAGCCAGCCATGCTCAGCGTGGCGGCCCACAGGGTAGCCGACGGCGACCTGAGCGAGATCGACGGCGCGCACGAGGCGCCGCAGGGCAGCGTGCTGGCATCCATGGTCGCCATGCGGCGCCAGCTGGTCGCGCTGATCGGGCAGGTCCGCTCCTGTGCCGACAGCATCGCCGTCGCGAGCGCGGAGATCGCCCAGGGCAACAACGACCTTTCCCGCCGGACGGAGGCCGAGGCCTCTTCCCTTCAGGAAACCGCGGCCTCCATGGAAGAACTCAACGCCGCCGTCAGGCGCAACGCCGCCAGCGCGACCGAAGCCAACAGGCTCGCCCACGGCGCGAGCAGCGTGGCGATGCGCGGCGGCGAAGTCGTGGTGCAGGTCGTGGAGACGATGAAGAGCATCAACGACGGCAGCAAGCGGATCGCGGACATCATCGGCGTGATCGACGGCATCGCGTTCCAGACCAACATCCTTGCGCTGAACGCCGCCGTGGAGGCCGCGCGCGCGGGCGAGAAGGGCCGGGGCTTCGCGGTGGTCGCCTCCGAAGTGCGCAGCCTCGCGGGACGCTCGGCCGACGCCGCGAAGGAGATCAAGGCGCTGATCGGCGCGAGCGTCGATCGCGTCGAGGCCGGCTCGGCGCTGGTCGACCGCGCGGGCGCCACCATGGCGGAAGTCGTCGATTCCATCAGGCGGGTCGCAACCATCGTCGGCGAGATCAGCACGGCCAGCGCCGAGCAAAGCGCCGGTGTCGCGCAGGTCAACGCAGCCGTGACGCAGCTGGACCAGGCCACGCAGCAGAACGCGGCGCTGGTCGAACAGAGCGCGGCCGCGGCGCAGAGCATGAACATCCAGGTCGGGCAGCTGATGCAGGCGGTCTCGGCCTTCCGGGTCGGCAAGCCGCATCCCGGCGCCGTTGCCGAGCGCGCCGCCGAGCCGGTGCTTCGGCTCTCGGCGGATAGCGCACTGGCTTAGGAATCGGAAGGCCCGCCCCGCCACCACCCGGCTCGGCATGCGGGTAAACGTTAAAAACGGAACATTGCGTTCCGAAAATCAATGACCTAGGATCGGTTCGAACAAGGGCGCTCGCCCTTCCAGAACTTCCCCCGGGACCATTGCATGCCTGAAGAAGAGTTCGACTACATCGTCGTCGGCGCGGGTTCCGCCGGCTGCGTGCTGGCCGGCCGGCTCAGCGAAGACCCGGCCACGCGGGTGCTGCTGCTCGAAGCCGGCCCGGCGGACCGGTCGCTGTGGATCCACCTGCCCATCGGCTACGGCAAGACGATGTGGAGCCCCACCTACAACTGGCGCTTCGAGACCGACCCCGACCCGAACATGAACGGCCGGCGCATCTACTGGCCGCGCGGCAAGACCCTGGGCGGCTCCAGCTCGATCAACGGCCTGATCTACATCCGCGGCCAGCGCGAGGACTACGACCACTGGGCCGCGCTGGGCAACGCCGGCTGGGGCTACGACGATGTGCTGCCTTACTTCATTCGCTCCGAAGGCAACGAGCGCGGCGGCGACGCCTTCCATGGTGGCGAGGGGCCGCTGAAGGTTTCGGACATCGCGGCGAAGCACGAACTCATAGAAGCCTTCATCGACGGCGCCGTGCAGACCGGCGTGCCGCGCACGAAGGACTTCAACGGCGCCGCGCAGGAAGGCGCCGGCTACTACCAGCTCACCACGCACAAGGGCTGGCGCTGCAGCACTGCCAAGGCCTACCTGACGCCGGCGGTGAAGCGGCGGCCCAACCTGCGCATCGAGACCGAGGCGATGGCCGGGCGGCTGCTGTTCGATGGCAGGCGCGCCACGGGCATCGCCTACCGCCAGCGCGGCGAACTGAAGACCGCGCGCTGCCGCGCAGAGGTGCTGCTGTCGGCCGGCTCTCTGCAGTCGCCGCAGTTGCTGCAGCTCTCGGGCATCGGGCCGCGCGCGCTGCTCGATCGCTTCGGCATTCCGGTGGTGCAGGAGCTGCCCGGCGTCGGCGAGAACCTGCAGGACCACCTCCAGATCCGCCTGGGCTACGAATGCACCAAGCCCATCACCACCAACGACCAGCTCAACTCCTGGTTCGGACAGATGGGCATGGGCCTCGAATGGCTGCTGCACCGCACCGGCCCGCTGGCGGTGGGCATCAACCAGGGCGGCTGCTTCATGCGCGCGCTGAAGGATGCCGAGGGCCGGCCGGTGGCGGCCACGCCCGACATCCAGTTCCACGTGGCCACGCTCTCGGCCGACATGGCGGGTGGCAAGGTGCATCCGTACTCGGGCTTCACGATGTCGGTGTGCCAGTTGCGGCCCGAGTCGCGCGGCCACGTGCGCATACGCTCGCTCGACGCGGCCGAGCCCCCCGAGATGCAGCCCAACTACCTTTCGACCGAACTCGACCGCGCGACCACCGTGGCCGGCGTGAAGGCCGCGCGCGCCATCGCCGAATCGCCCGCGATGCGCCCCTACGTCAAGCGCGAGGTGAAGCCCGGCCCCGGCGCGGCGAGCGACGCCGACCTGCTGGAGTTCTGCCGCAACAACGGCGCCACCATCTTCCACCCCACCGGCACCTGCCGCATGGGCGCCGATGCGCTCGCGGTGGTTGACGCGCGCCTGCGCGTGCACGGCGTGGCGGGGCTGCGCGTGATCGACTGCTCGGCGATGCCGACGCTGGTGTCGGGCAACACCAACGCGCCCGCCGTGATGATGGCCGAGAAGGCCGTCGACCTGATCAGAGAGGACGCGAGAGCGGCAGCCGCCGCACAGTGAGTTCCCGCATCGAACGAACCCCACGGTCCGCAGAGACCGCCACGACAACCTCATCGGAGACAGACATGAGCGCAAGCGACGAGAAAGCGATTCGCAGGGTGGTGGTTTCGGCCCTGGTGGGCGCCACCATCGAGTGGTACGACTTCTTCCTGTACGGCGTGGTGGCCGGCATCGTGTTCAACAAGCTCTACTTCCCGGGCAGCGACCCGGTGGTGTCGACCCTGCTGGCCTACACGACCTTCGCGGTGGGCTTCGTCACGCGGCCGCTGGGCGGCGTGATCTTCGGCCACTTCGGCGACAAGATCGGCCGCAAGAGCATGCTCATCATCACGCTGATGATCATGGGCGTGGCCACCTTCCTCATCGGCCTGGTGCCGACCTACGCGCAGATCGGCATCGCGGCGCCGCTGCTTTTGTTGCTGCTGCGCGTGGCGCAGGGCATCGGGCTGGGTGGCGAATGGGGCGGCGCGGTGCTCATGGCCTACGAATACGCGCCGAAGGAAAAGCGCGGCTTCTACGCCTCGCTGCCGCAGATCGGGCTGGCCATCGGCCTGTGCATGGCCTCGGGCGTGGTGGCGCTGCTGTCGTGGCTGCTGACCGACGAGCAGTTCCTCTCGTGGGGCTGGCGCATCGCCTTCCTGATCTCGGGCGCGATGGTGATGGTGGGCATGTACATCCGCCTGCACGTGAAGGAAACGCCGGAGTTCGCGGCCGTGAAGGCGCGCAACGCCGAGCTGCGCATTCCCTTCATGGACATGCTGCGCCGCTACCCCGGCAACGTGTTGAAGGGCATGGGCGCGCGCTACATCGACGGCGTGTTCTTCAACATCTTCGGCGTGTTTTCCATCAACTACCTCACGAGCACCATCAAGATCAACCGCACCGAGGCGCTGCTGGGCGTGATGGCCGCGGCGGTGGTGATGTGCTTCGCCATTCCCTTCTTCGGGCGCATGTCCGACCGGCTGGGGCGCCCGCGCGTGTACATGTGGGGTTCGCTCATCACGGCCGTGTCGGCGTTCCCGGGCTTCTGGCTCATGACGCACAGCGGCGGCAACGTGCTGCTGGTGTGGCTGTCGATCATCGTGCCCTTCGGCATCCTCTACGCCTCGGTGTACGGGCCGGAGGCCGCCCTCTTCTGCGACCTGTTCGACGCGAAGGTGCGCTACACGGGCATCAGCTTCGTCTACCAGTTCTCGGGCATCTTCGCCTCGGGCATCACGCCGATCATCGCGACGGCGCTGCTGAAGTCGGGCGGCGGTGAGCCATGGCAGATCTGCCTGTACGTGCTGTTCGCGGGCGTAGTGTCGGCGGTGTGCGCGTGGATGATCGGGCGCGGCGTCTCACCTGCAGATGCACCGGCGGCGGTGGCCTCGCGCTGAGGGCCACGCAAACCTTTCAGAGCGCGCTGCCTATGCCGAGCGCGCGCATCACGGCCGCGGTGCGCGTCTCCACGCCCAGCTTCACGTACACGTGCTCCAGGTGCTTGTGCACCGTGCGGGGGCTGATCTGGAGCAGGGCGGCGATCTCGGCGTCGGTCTTGCCGCGCGCCAGCCAGTGCATGACCTCGCCTTCGCGCGGCGTGAGGGCCGGAGTGCGCTTTGGCGGCGAGACGGCGCGCGCGGATACCTCCGCGCAGGTCAACCGGTACAGCAACGCCACCGCGACCACATGCTCCAGCCCCGCGCGGCGATAGTGCTCGGCCTGCATCGATGCGCGGCGGAACTCTCGCCGGCCCGGTGCCTTCGCGGCGTTGCGCCGGATTGCATGCACGCCGTGATGCCGCACGGGCGACTGCCCGGATTCCAGCTGTTCCAGCAGGCGGAGTGCGCTCGCGCAGTCGCCGCGCGTGAGATGCGTCATGGCATGCCCCTTTCTTCGTGCATACGCATTGCTGCGTATGGCGCCCGTACGCATCGGGACGGAGGATCGCCCTTCGTCCCTCTGCCGCGAGCCCAGTATAGGCAGGCAAGGGACGCGCGAGCCGTCCGCCGGCGAAGGGGAAACACATGGCTATCGACGAAACAAGGCTTAACGCGTTCATGGGTAACTTCGTCCATGACATCGGCGCCGTGATGCACGCCGCAACCATCGTCGTGGGCGACCAGCTCGGCCTGTACAAGGAAATGGCGAAAGGCCCGGGCACGGTGGAAGAGCTGGCCAAACGCACCGAGACCGATCCGCGCTACCTGCGCGAGTGGCTCTCGGCACAGGCCGCCAGCGGCTATGTGGAGTACGACCCGAAGAGCGAGCGCTTCTCGCTCACCGAAGAGCAGGCCTTCGCGCTCGCCGAGGAAGGCAGCCCGGCCTTCGTGCCCGGCGCGTTCCAGATCGCCGTGGCGCAGTTCAAGGCCGTACCCAAGATGGTCCAGGCCATGCGCACCGGCCTGGGCATCGGCTGGCACGAGCACGACCCCGCCCTCTTCCACGGCACCGAGCGCTTCTTCAGGCCGGGCTATGCGGCCAACCTGGTGAGCCAGTGGATACCGGCGCTCGAAGGCGTTTCCGCCGCGCTCGAGCGCGGCGCGCGCGTGGCCGACGTGGGCTGCGGACACGGCGCCTCCACGCTGCTGATGGCACAGGCCTACCCCGAGTCGAGCTTCGTCGGCTTCGACTACCACGCCCCCTCGATCGAGCGTGCGCGCGAGACGGCGCGCAAGGCCGGCATCGACGATCCGAAGCGCCTGAGCTTCGAGGTCGCGAGCGCGAAGGACTTCCCGGGCAAGGACTACGACCTTGTCGCTTTCTTCGACTGCCTGCACGACATGGGCGACCCGGTGGGCGCGGCGGCGCACGTGCGCGGCAGCCTGAAGCCGCAGGGCACCTGGATGCTGGTGGAGCCCTTCGCCAACGACCGGCTGGAAGACAACATGAACCCGGTGGGGCGCGTGTTCTATTCGGCCTCGAACTTCATCTGCACGCCCGCATCGCGCTCGCAGGAAGTGGGACTGTGCCTTGGCGCGCAGGCCGGCGAGGCGCGGCTTCGCGACGTGGCTTCCAAGGGCGGCTTCGCGCATTTCCGCCGCGCCAGCGAGACGCCCTTCAACATGATCTTCGAAGCACGTCCGTGAGGACATCCAAGGAGCTGCCGCCATGTCACGCCAATACATCGACTGCCGCGAATACCCGAGCACCATGAACTGCAGCGTCGCGCTCAGCGCCGACAGCGAGAGCGAGCTGCTCGATGCCGCCGTGCAGCACGCCGTGACCGTTCACGGCCACACCGACACGCCCGAGCTTCGCAAGCAGCTCGCGAGCATGTTCAAGACCGGCACGCCGCCGCTGCAGGCGCCTGCCGCGCAGAAGTTGCCCGCCTGACAGCTGAGCCGGCCGTGGCGGTCGCTGCGCCGCCGGCCGTCCCTGACTCTTGGCTGACCGATGGCCGGCTGGCCACCGGGTATCGCCGCATCTACACTGCGGCCATGAAGAGAACAGGGGAAGCACAGCGCTGCCTGCAGCCCGTGGTGGAGCTGCGGAAGGAAGTTTCGTCCTACGCCTACTCCGTTCGCGCGCCCCGCTCCAGGGGCGTGATACCTCCCAGCTCGTACCGCAACGGCGGCTTCGCCACGCTGGCCGAATGCCTCGGCGACGTGGCGCGCGCAATGGGCGGCGACTTCTCGCGCATCTACGTGCGGCTCGAGGGCTTGTGCGTCGGCGAGCGCGACATCGTGGAGTTGCGCCGCGACCCCGAGAGGGTCGCCGTCGAACTGAAGGCCGGACTCGAGGCCGAACTGAAGGCGAAGGCCGCCTTCGAGGTCAGGGCCGAGAGCGTGTCCGAGCCCGGCGAAGGCTGATCGCGATAACCAGCCCCATCGCCGCGGCGCCGCTGCCGGCAAGGAACACGCCGCCGTACCCAGCCCTGTCCGCGAGCAGCCCGGCCAGCGGGCCCGTCAGCCCGTAGGCGACGTCCTGGAAGGCGGAGAACCCGCCCAGCGCCGTGCCGCGCAGATGAGGCTGCACCAGATGCACGACCTCTCGCCCCATGGACGGAAAGATCATCGAGCAGCCGAGCCCCGTGAGGAACGCGCCGGCAAGGGCAACCACAGGATCGGAAGCGCTCCAGATCAGCGCCTGCCCCACCGTCTCGACCGCAAGCGAGCCGATGGCCACGGGCAGTCCGCCCACGCGGTCCGGCAGGTGGCCGAAGAGCACGCGCACCAGCACGAAGCCGCCGCCGAAGGCCGTCAGGCCCAGCCCGGCGTAGCGCCAGTGCTGGTCGAGGAAATGCAGCGTGAAGAACGCGCCGATCGCCGCGAAGCCGATGCCCTGCAGGCACACGATGGTGCCGTGCGGCCAGACCTGGCCGATCACGCGCCAGAACGGCGGCCGCTCGGCGCCCGGATGCGCGGGCACGCCGGCCATGCGCCAGATCGCGAGCATGCCGAGGCAGGGCAGGATCACGCCGACGCTCATCACGCCGGCGTATCCGAAGCGCTGCTGCAGCGCGAGGCCGATCGGCCCGCCGACCGCCAGCGCGCCGTAGATGGCGGCGCCCACCAGCGCCAGCACCTTGCCCGAGCGCACCGGGCCGACGAGCCCCATGCCCCAGCCGATGATGCCGACGCCGACCAGGCTTTCGCCGAGGCCGACCAGCAGCCGGCCCGCCAGCAGGACGAGGTAGGCCGTCCAGGGCGACTGCACCAGCAGGCCGGCGACCAGCGAGACCAGTGCGCCGCTCACGTAGAAGACCAGCCCGCGCGACACCGCGGCCTTGGCCCCGGCGCGGTCGGACTGCGTGCCGGCATGGGCCCGGCTCAGCACGGTGGCGAGAAAGGCAATGCCGACGCCGAGCCCGGCCCACACGTTGCCCAGCCCGAGTTGCCCCGTCACGAAGATCGGAACGACGGGCAGGGACATGCCGACGCAGAGATAGGAAATGAAGAGGATGGCCGTCAGCAGCAGCAGGCGGCCCTGCGCGGGGTCGCGCGTCGATGATGGTGGCGATGACGATGAAGTCGTGGCCCGTGTCGATGGAGAAGTCATGGTGTCGTCCAGGTTCGTGGTGTTCTCCCGGCCGACCGGAGCGCGCATGCGAACGCACCCCGACCGGCAAGGGTCGTGGAGTGCGTTGGTTGACGTCAGACGCTTACGGCCAGTGCGACTGGCACTGCGAACACCGTGGCGTCCGCGTTGGAGTGGTGGCGGTAGTCAGCCGGGCTGCTCGATGCCGCTCGACAGACGAAGGCGGGCCGGTTTCATGCGAGCCGCATCGACAGTTCGACGTCATCGCCGAAGGGCGTGGACATGTAGCCCGAGGCGGGCGAGCGCACATGCGCGAGGTACTCGGGGCAGTAGTCGGCGTTGTCGGCGACGACGAATGCGCCGGGCCTCAGGCGGCTTTCGACCAGCGCGAGGATCTCCGGGTAGAGGGCCTTGGCGCCGTCGAGCAGCAGCAGGTCGATCGACCCGGGCAAGTCGGCTGCGAGCGTGCGCAGCGCGTCGCCCTCGCGAATCTCGACCAGGTCGGCGAGGCCGCCAGCCTCGAGGTTGCGGCGGGCGCGCGCCACCTTGGAGGGCTCGAACTCGGTGGTGACGACGCGGCCGCCGCCGTTGTCGCGCAGGGCGGCGGCGAGGTGCAGCATCGAGATGCCGAAGGAAGTGCCGAACTCGACGATGTTCCGCGCGCCGCCGCTGCGCGCCAGCATGTAGAGCAGCAGGCCGGTCTCGCGCGAGACGGGCAGCGGAACGTCCTTGAGCCGCGGGTAGAGATCGATGTAACCGGTCTTGCTGCGCATCAGCTTCGAGCGCTCTTCGTCGGACAGGCCGGCGATCGCCGCGCTCATCGCGGGCGATGCCTCGGCGGCCTCGGCGGCCTCGGCGAACAGGCGCTCCAGCAGGGGCGCCAGTGGTTTGTTGGTGAGGGTTGTCACAGGGGTTCTTCGTGTCCGAGTGAAGGTTGGCCAATAATATGAAGGAACATTCACATTTCCTATTCGCGTTGCGAACCCCGCCCATGGCCGACCGTCAGAACCCGCCGATCTCCTCCCGAAGAAAGCCCAAGCAGGCCCGCTCCAACGACCTCGTCGCGGCCATCCTCGAGGCAGCTCTTCAGGTTCTGGAGAAGGAAGGCGCGCAGCGCTTCACCACCACGCGCGTGGCCGAGAGGGCCGGCGTCAGCGTCGGGTCGGTGTATCAGTACTTCCCCAACAAGGCGTCGATCCTCTTCCGGCTGCAAAGCGACGAGTGGAAGCAGACGAGCGACATGCTCTGCGGCATCCTCGAAGACGCGCAGCGCCCGCCGCTGGAGCGGCTGCGCATGCTGGTGCACGCCTTCGTGCGGTCGGAGTGCGAGGAAGCCGGAATGCGCGTGGCGCTCAACGACGCCGCCCCGCTCTACCGCGATGCGCCCGAGGCGCACGAGGCACGCGCCGCCGGCGACCGCATCATGCAGGCCTTCATGCGCGAGGCCTTGCCCGACGCCGGCGAAGCCACGCGGGCGCTGGCGGCCGACCTGGTCACGACCACGTTCAGCTCGGTGGGCAAGCAGTTCTCGGAAAGTCCGCGCACCGACGCGGAGATCAAGATCTATTCGGACGCCATGGCCGACATGTTCTGCGCCTACCTCCAGAGCCTCGGGCACGGCCAGCAGAAGAAGCGCCCTCGCCGACCGGCAGGCCTCTAGCCCTCGCCCCTTTGTCTTTGTATTTCGCGCGAAACACTGCTTACCTCTTGATGCAGTTCAGGGTATGCCTGCGCCACACGGCGTCACGCCCGTAGCGCGCTGGGCCTCAACCGGCGGTGCTGGCGAGCATTGCCCACACCCGCCTCGGCAGCCATCGCCCCCCGCCTGGGTACCCGCTTCCGGGCATATCGCCCGCCGCAACGCGTACTTACATTTTTGGCTTGCAAATCGAAAACGACGGCATGTGCAGGCGGGGGACAGACTCGCGCCCGCACGCGGGAGCCTGCCCGTTCAGGCGACGAACGAACAAGTTGGGAAGCCATGAACAAGGTTTTTCGGACCCTCTGGAATCAAGCCCGCGGCACCTGGGTCGCCGCACCCGAGACCTCGCGCGGCCATGCGCGCTCGGCGCAACAGCCGGCCGAGGCGATGGCCATTGCCTTCGCGCTCGCCCCTGCCTTCGCGGCGCTGCTGCTGGGTGCCGGCCCGGCGCTGGCGGCGGGCGGCGCGGGCGGCCAGCCCGCCAACGACACCTCGCTGCACGCCGGCTCGGGCGGTGCCGACGGCAGTGGCGGCAGCGGCGGGCTCAACGACACCACGGTGAATGCGAGCGGCGGCGCCGGCGGATCGTCGACCGACGCGGGTCCGACGGCCGGCTCCGCAGCCAACATCGGCTCCTTCGCCGGCGCCACCGCCGGCACGGGCGGCGCGGCGGGCGCGGGCAGCAACGTCGTCAGCCCCGGCGTGCTGCAGGGCGACAACGGCGCGGCCGGCCAGTCGCAGACCGGCGACTTCAGCAACGGAAACGGCTACGGCGGCGGCGGCGGCGGCGGCTTCCAGGGCGCGTCCATCGGCAGTGGCGTCACCACCTCTTCCGACAGCTACACGGGCGGCGCTGGCGGCGCGGGCGGCAACGGCTACTGGGCGGCCGGTGGAGGCGGTGCGGGAGGCTACGGCTCCATCCTCATCGGGCCGACCGGCAACTACACCGCCACCGGCAGCTCGACCGGCGGCGCCGGCGGCAAGGGCGGCGACGCCTTCTCGCAAGCCGGTGGCGGCGGCAGCGGCGGCGCCGGCTTCTTCCTGAATGCGACGACCTCGGGCATCGTCTTCACCAACAACGGCGTCGTCGCCGGCGGTGCCGGCGGCGCGGGCGGCTCCGAGCTGCTGCCGGCGCGCAGCAACGCGTCGGGCGGCGGCGGCGGCGCCGGCGGCAGCGGCATCACGCTGGCGGGCAGCGCGGTCTCGGTGACCAACACGGGGGCGGTCAGCGGCGGCGCCGGTGGCGCGGGGGGGGCCGGTGGCGGCGGCGCGGGCGGAACCGGCTCACCGGGCGCCGGCGGCGATGGCGGCATCGGCCTGCGGGCGACGGGCGCCAGCACGACGATCACCAACAGCGGCTCCATCACCGGCGGCAACGGCGGCGTCGGCGGCGCCAGCAGCAACGGGGGCGCGAGCGGCGCCAACGGCGCGGGCGGAGTGGGCGTGTCGGGCGCCAACCTCGGCATCGTGCACAGCGGCAGCATTACCGGCGGCATGGGCGGCGACGGCGTCACCCGCGCGGCGGCCGTGGAGTTCACCGGCGGCAGCAACAGCCTGACGCTGAACGCCGGCGCGGCGCTGACGGGCGCCGTGGCCATCGACGGCGGCGCCACCGCCAGCATCGTCGCGGGCGCCGATGGCCTGAGCCTGAGCAGCCCGCTGCTGCTGGGCGGCACCGGCACCATCGACACCAACGGGCACGACATGGGCTGGTCGGGCCCCGTCTCCGGAACCGCCGGCCTGGTGAAGACTGGCGCGGGCACGCTGACGCTGTCGGGCGCCAACGTCTACACCGGCGCTACCAGCGTCAACGCCGGCACCCTGCGCGCCGGAGCGGCCAATGCGCTCAGCAACGCGAGCGCATTCACGGTCGCGTCGGGCGCCACGCTGGACCTCGCCGGCCAGAGCCAGACCATCGCGTCGATGGCCAATGGCGGCACCGTCTCGCTCGTCGGCTCCGCGCCGGGCACCACGCTCACCGTGACCGGCCCGTGGGTCGGCAACGGCGGCACCTTGCGCCTGGGCACCGCGCTGGGCGACAGCAGCAGCGCGAGCGACCGGCTGGTGCTCAGCGGCGCGACCGCCATCGCCAGCGGCACGACCAACGTGCAGATCACCAACCTCGGCGGACTTGGCGCGCTGACCACCGGCAATGGCATCGAGGTCGTCAGCGCGATCAACGGCGCCACCACCACCGCGCAGACCACGAAGAACGCCTTTGCGCTGGCGGGCGGCCACGTCGATGCCGGCGCCTACGAGTACCGGCTGTACGCCGCCGACGCGAGCGGCGCGGGCGAGAACTGGTATCTGCGCTCCAGCGCCGTGGTCACGCCTCCCGCCAACGGCGGCGGAGGCGGAAGCACCGGCGGCACCGGTAGCGGCGGCGGCACCGGCGGGGGCGTGAGCGTGCCCACCTACCGCACCGAAGTGCCGCTGTACGCCGCGCTGCCCGAGCAGTTCCGCCAGGCCAACCTGTCGATGCTCGGCAGCATGCGCCAGCGCTTCGGCGACGACGGCCCGCCCGGCAGCAACGACGCCGGCCCGGCCATGCAGGACCGGAGCTACCGCCAGGTCTGGGCCCGCATCGTCAGCACCGACCGCACCATCAGCCAGGGCGGCACCGTGAACCCCACCAGCAAGGGACGCCTCACCGGCTTCCAGGCCGGCACCGATCTCTGGGCCGACGCCCGCTGGCGCGCCGGCGTCTACCTCGGCGAACTCAACGGCGACATGCGCGTGAACGGCTTCGCGCGCGGCATCGTCAACTACGCGGCCGGCTCCAACGACCTGCGCAGCCAGTACCTGGGCGCCTACGCCACCTGGAAGAACGACAGCGGCCTGTACGTCGACGGCGTGCTGCAGGCCGGGCGCCATCACTACACGGCATCGCCCGCGCTGAGCTATTCCAGCTCCGGCAAGGGCAGCAGCCTGCTGGCCTCCATCGAGGTCGGCCAGTCATTCGCCATCGCGCCGGGCTGGACCATCGAGCCGCAGCTGCAACTGGTGCACCAGCGCATCAGCCTGGGCGACGGCGGCATCGCCGCCGCGCTGGTGCAGCAGCACAGCCACAGCGGCTGGATGGCGCGCGCCGGCGTGCGGGTGAAGGGGGAGATCGCCACCTCCGCCGGCCTGCTGCAGCCCTATGTGCGCTTCAACGTCTACCGCAACGGCAGCGGCACCGACACCGCCCGCTTCATCGGACCCGCGGCCTACACCGACATCGCCACGCGCACCGGCGGCACCAGCACCGAACTGGCGGCGGGCGCCACGCTGCAGCTCACGCAGAACGCGAGCCTGTACGCGGAGCTGGGCAAGCTCTGGGCCTCGGGCGGCGGCGTGCGCACGAAGAGCAGCGGCATCGAGGGCAGCGTGGGCGTGAAGTTCCGCTGGTAATGCACGGACGCGGCGGCGCGCTCAACGCCGCCCGCCCTCGTCCTCGCGAACCATCTCGACGACCGACAGCACCGCCTCGATCACCGCCTCCGGGTCGTCGAACTGGATGTCGTGGCTGGAGTTCGGCAGCGACAGGTGCCTGCCGCGCGAAGACCACTCCGCTTCTTCCATGTGGAGCTGCTGCCAGATGGCCAGCACCTCGCGGCCCTGTGCGGGCGTGATCTTCATTCCCCGGAGCTCGGCCTCGGTGTACGGCGCCATCGCGGTGAGCACCACCAGCGCACGCCTGCCCAGGTCGCGGAAGGCGCCCGCCTCGGCGAGCATGGCATCGGTCGCGTCGCTCTCCGCCATCTGCGTGACCATCGACTTCGGCGCGTAGGCCCGGACCGCCCGCGCATCGCGCTCGCTCTGGTTCGGCGCACGGGGCAGCAGCCTCGGGGCCGCCGCCCTCAGCAGGCCGGTCCACGCGAGCGACACCGCGACGCGCGAACGCAGCGAGCGGGTTTCCGTCATGTAGGCCGCGACGCGCGCCACCTGGTCTGGATGCGACGGGTCCACCAGAACCAGCCCCGCCACCTCGTCGCCGAAGTACCGCGTGAAGGTCGTGGCGAACAGTCCACCCAGCGACTGCCCGACCAGCACGAAAGGCCCGCGCTCTCCCGCTCGCGCCAGCGCCTCGTGAAGATCGCTTGCCACCTGCTTCGCGCTGATCGGCGCACCCGACGGGTCGCTCCACATCAGCCCCGCGCGGCTGTAGGCGCACGCCCGCGTGCGCGCCGCGATGGCCGGCTGCACCGCCGACCAGCTCAGCGAGCCATCGACGCTGAGCCCGGCCTCGAACACGACCGTGGGCGAACCGGAGCCCCGGCAGTCGAGCTGGATGCGGCGCCCGCCGCCGACATCGACCATCTTTCCCGGCGCGGGGAAGTCCCGCTGCGCCCGGTAGCGGCCGACCTGCTCGTACACCACGCCCGCGAGGACGGCCAGCGCGAGAAGTGCCGTGCTCCAGAAGACGATGCGCATCATCACCAAGGAAGATCTGTTCGACGAAGGCTTCACCGCGGCCATGGTGCCACCGCCAGGCGGCCAAGGCCACCGGCTAACGCTTCGAGCGATCGCCGCGCACCGGCCCCGGCACGAAGGCGTTGGTGCGCGCCATGTAGTCGAGATAGGCGGGGCGGCGCTCGCCGATGTCGCTTTCGAGCATGCGCACACCCGAGACCTTCAGCAGCAGCCAGGTCATGAGCAGTGGCGACACGATGCTCCACGCCCCGCCCCACCCCGCGCCGCCGATGGCCATGAGCCAGATGCCCCACCATGTGCAGGCCTCGCCGAAGTAGTTGGGATGCCGCGTGTAGCGCCACAGGCCGCGGTCCATCACCTGGCCACGGTTCGCGGGGTCGGCCTTGAAGCGCGCCATCTGCGCGTCGCCGATGGCTTCGAAGAGGATGCCGAAGAGCGCCAGCGCGCCGCCGATCGCATCGAGCGGACCGAGCGGCCGCGCAGCCGCCATGCCCGGAAGGAAAGGCGCCGACACGATCCAAGCCAGCACCGCCTGCAGCGCGAACACCAGATACAGGCTCCTGAAGCCGAAGTTCGGCTGGTTGCGCGCGCGTATCGCCTGGTATCGGCGGTCTTCGCCATGCCCCCAGTTGCGCCACGTGACGTAGATGCACAGCCGCAGCGCCCAAGCGGTGCCCAGTACCGCCATGCACAGTCCGCGCGCGGTCTGCGCGGGCAGCAGCAGGAAGTACACGAGGCCGGCACCCGCAATGAAGACCGACCACATCCGGTCGACGAGGCTCGCGTCATGCCGTGCGAGGCTCACGGCCCAGGTCGGCAGCGCCAGCGATGCGGTCCACGCCAGGCCCGCAAGAGCGACCACGGTCATGCCGCTGCTCATGCGCGGCACTCGAAGAGATGGCGGCCTACCGGGCGGCGCTTCCGGTGGTCGAAGCAGGAGAACGGCAGCAGCCCCCTCCCGGCCCGGCGGATGGCGAATGCGATGTCCTGCGGCATGTGCGTCTGGTCTTTCCTCTGGGGACACGCGCGGGGGCGTGCATGGACAGGTGTACGCGGCGAATCGGGTTTTGGATGAGCCTCGGCTAAAGTCGGCCACGACCTTACCCACATCCCGAAGACATGCGTGACGTTCTCTACTACTCGTTGATGCTCCTGCTGGGCTTCGCCTGGTACAGGTTCGGGCAGAACCTGCTGCGCAAGGGCAACCGCGACGAGAACGACGAGCTCACCAAGGGAATCGTGGGGCCCGTGGGCTTCCTGATGGCTGGCGGCATCGCCTGCTACCTCTTCTTCGGCGTGCTGCGCGCGCTGGTCCGGGCAGAGGTGCCATGCATCGGCAAGGGCTGTGCGGGACAGCTCTATACCCTGGCGGCCAATCCCGGCGAATTCTGGGCCAACGTGCTCTTCATGGTGTGGATGGTGCTCGCCCTGGGTTACGCGCTGTACGTGACGCTCAGGATCTGGTTCAGGGTCTAGGGCGCGATTGCCGGTGCGCCATCGGTCGAACGGGTCACCTGCGTGACCTCGCACCGACACCGGCTACGGCGGCAACCCCAGCTGAAAGGGCGGTAACATTTTCCGGTGCTCCGCCGCCCACCCTGGTCGGAGCACCATGAGAACAGCAGGAACTCCGGGGTGTCACCGCAAATGGAGCCCCCTGATGTGGAGCATCCTGGCCGATCTTTTCGTCGGCATCTTCGATTTCGTTGCCGACGTCTTCCTGTTCCGGCGTCTGCGCCACAAGCGCGGCCACCGTGACCGCGGCCTTGCCGAAGACACGCTGGCGGTCGCCCGGTTCGACTTCGTCACCCTCGTTTTCATCGGCCTTGTCTGCGCCGGATTGATGCTGCTCCTGGCACTCGGATTTGGCTTGCCGGCCGGCTGGAGCGTCGGGATCGGTCTCGCCGTCGGCGTCGTGTGGGGAATGTGGCGATATTTCCGGCTGGTTCGCGAGCGATGAGCGGGGCCGGCGCCCGGCTTGAACCAAATATCGTTGGCTCGCTGCGCAACAAAGCCTCAGAATGCGTCGCGCCTATCTGGTCCTCGACAGTGGAGCTCCGACATGAAGAATCGCCTTGCGCTGGTATTGGCCCTGTTGATTGCCGTGCTGTGCACAGCCAATGCCGGAGCACAACCGGCCTTCCCGAGCAGCTTCAAGACCCGGACCGTCACCCTGGCGGATGGCGCGAGCATCTTTGTCCGCTCCGGCGGTGCCGGCCCCGCCGTGGTGCTCATCCACGGGTTCGGCGACACGGGCGACATGTGGGCCCCGCTGGCGCAAGAGCTCGCGAAGACGCACCTGGTGATCGTGCCGGACCTCCGCGGCATGGGGAAATCGTCGAAGGCCACCAGTGGCTACGACAAGAAGTCGCAGGCTGCCGACATACGCGCGGTCGTGACTGCCCTGAAGCAGGACCAGAGCGCCGTCGTCGGGCATGACATCGGCACGATGGTCGCCTATGCGTATGCGGCCAGCTACCCCGACAAGGTCGACAAGCTCGTCGTGATGGACGCGCCCGTGCCCGGCGTCGCGCCATGGGACCAGATCATCCTGTGGCCCGCGTTGTGGCACTTCAACGCCGGCGGCCGCGATTTCGAGCGACTGGTCGCCGGCAGGGAGCGCATCTATCTCGACCGGTTCTGGAACGAGTTTGCCGGCACGCCTTCGAAGATCGACGAGGCGACGCGGCGGCACTACGCCAGGCTCTATGCGCAGCCGGGCGCGATGCGCGCCGCCTTCGCGCAGTTCAACACCATCGCCAGCAACGACGTTGCCGACAACATCGCGTTCTCCAAGACCAGGCTCGCCATGCCGGTGCTCGCCATTGGCGGAGAGAAGTCCTTCGGCGACAACATGGCGATCGTCATGCGCAATGCGGCAACCAATGTGCGCGGAGAAGTCGTGCCAGGTGCAGGACACTGGTTGATGGAAGAGAGTACCGGCGTTACGGTCGGGTTGATCAGCAAATTCCTGGCCGCTTCGCAGTAGCGCCGTCTGCGCACCCCTGCTGACGGACGCCGGTTTCAGAGAAGAGACGACACCACCTCCCGGCAGGTGCGGCACATCCTGCGGGGCCCCAGGTCGTCGATACGCTGATCCTCGCCGTACTGACGCGGCTGGCCGGCGAGTGGCGGATCAAGGCGCTCGAGAACGTGACGCTGGCGAATCCCGCACGGGGGAAGCGGTGCCGCGACCGACACAGGCTCAGTAGGACCCCGGCGGCGGCGTGTGCCTCATTCGCCGCGACGTGGCCATGCTGATGAAGCGCGCACGCGCAGCGCCGAGCCGGGCGCGGCCGGCACCGACGAAACCGCCGATGGCCGACTTCACCGCATCCGCTACCAGCGACTCCCGCGGGTATGAGGGCGACAGGCCGCACTTGCGCATCAGCCGGTTCACCTGGTGGATGCGGGCCACCTCGCGCGTGGCGGCGGTGTAGAAGGTCACGCCGATCGAGATCGACAGGCGATCGCCGGCGCCGGTCCCGCCGACCTCCGAGCGGGTCATGTGGGGCGAGGTGCTGGGGAAGTAGATGGCATCGCCCGGCCGTGCGTCGAACTCCAGCCCCAGCGGCATGAACGCTTCGCTGAAGCGAACCTTCTTCAGCGACTGCGTGACGATGAAATCCTCCACGGCGTCGGCCGGCACGATGCCGCGGTCGCGGTGATCCCACACGTTGAGGATCTTGTGGCCGTGCAGTTGCAGCCAGAAGTTGTTCTCGCGGTCGATGTGAAAGGGCGTGACGGAAGGCGGCGCCGAGAAGAAGACGAAGCCGTTCACCCTGAAGATGTCCGGCTGCTCGCGCTCCACGAGCGCGCGCATGGAGTTCACCACCGACATCAGCAAGGCCTGGTAGCGGGGAACGACTTCGATGTTGTAGAAGGCGCACGACGAGCCCGGCTCCTCCATGCGCTCGAAGAACTCGTCGATGCTGCGCCCGCCCGGCGGCCTGCCCTCGTGCGAGAGCGCCGAGGAAATCGTTCTCTTCGGGTCCATGAACCTGCACTGGTCCACCTTCGAGAGCTCCATGCCGAGCTTCACGAGTTCGGGCACCTGGAACAGCGGATGCTCGTGGAAGTTGTGGTGCATCGGCGTGATGCGCTGGGTCGAGAACCCCTCGGGGTCGTCGGTCCAGACCCGATATGTCGCCGGCCCCGAAGTCCCGACGGAATTCATGCTGGTCAAGCGCATGGCAGCACCTCCGGAACGCTTTCCGGACTCCAGCCCCCGAACGAAGGCGAGGCCGCAGCCCACGAGCAGAAGTAGTACTTTGGAGTTCAATACTGGAGCGGGTTTATGAACACTCCCTGACCACTCCCATGCGCTTTCGCAGACTTCATCCACAGCCGTAAAAAGAGGTCCCGTGGTTCTTAGCGCCGTTGCCTGCGCCAGGGCATCGCCATCGAAATCGACGGCTGCGCGCGCGACGGCTCCAGCATCTTCACCAGGTTCGATGCCGCATCGCGAGGCGCTTCCCCCGGGCTGCGCGCCGCCCCCGCCGCGAGCCGGGGCGGCGACGGCGCCTGGCTGCGCCGCTCAGGCCGAAGCCGTTTCCCGGTGGTTCGCCACGGCGCGGCGCCCGCGCTTGACGGAATACATGGCCTCGTCGGCCAGCCGCAGCGCTTGCGCCGCGGAGGTGGTGCGCGGGTCGATGGCGACCACGCCGACGCTCGCGCCGCGATAGTCGAGCGTGGCGCCCTGCAGCTGCAGTTCGCCCACGGTGCTTTCGCCCAGCCGCTCGGCGAGCGAACGCGCCGCGGCGTTCGGCGCCTGATCGAAGGCGGGGCCGGCGCCGATCACCACGAACTCGTCGCCGCCGTTGCGCGCCAGCATGTCGCCCGCGCGCAGCGAGGCCGACATGCGGGCGGTCATGGCGACGAGAAACTCGTCGCCGATGTCGTGGCCGTGGGTGTCGTTGATCTTCTTGAAGCCGTCCATGTCGATGAAGCCGACCAGCACGCTGGTGCCGTCGCGCTCGGCCTGCGCCATCAGCCTGCGCAGGCCGTCGACGAGCGTGCGGCGGTTCGGCAGGCCCGTGAGCGCGTCGGTGGACGCGAGGGTGACGACTTCGGCATGGGCCTTCTCCAGCTTCCTGTAAAGCAGCTCGCGCTCCACCTGCTGGCCGATCAGCCGCGCGAACAGCTGCAGCACGGGCTCGGCATGCGGCGCCAGGGGCTGCTGCGTCGAGCTCGCGGCGCACAGGGTGCCGAACAGGTCGCCGCCCTCGGTCTTGACCGGCGTGCTTACGTACGTCTGGATGCCGAGCTCCTTTGCCGCGTCGGAATCGCCCCAGCAGCTGGCGACGTCGCCGGTGTAGGTGCGGCCCTCTTCCATGGCGCGCTTGCAAAGCGTGTCGGCCCAAGGCACGGTGAGGCCCTCTGGAATGCTCAGCTGCCGCACATTGCGCGAGAAGAGGATGTGCTGCTGCCCCTTGTCGAGGTCGATGGTGGTGAGGTAGGTCGACTCCAGCCCGGTCACCGCGCCGAGCATCTCGAGCATCGGACGGGTCAGGTCTTCCAGCGTCCGGGCCGAAGCCACCGAGTCGGAGAGTTGTTCGATCAGAGATTCCATGGCCGGCATTTTGACGGCGAAGCGGCCCCGGCAGCGGTTCCCCCGTCGCCAGGAGGCTTTCGGGCCGCGTCGCGCCCCCGGAATCACGGGTTTATGCTTGCGCCGGCCTCGGGCCGCCCGGCCTCCAAAGATCTTGAAACAACAGGAAACTCATGTTTGACCATGTCAAATTCGGCGTGAGCGACTACGCGGCGAGCAAGGCGTTTTTCTTAAGGGCGCTCGAACCGCTCGGCGTCGCCGTCGTTTCCGAGGGCGTGCCGAGCTACGGCGTCGAACTCGCCTCGAAGAGCAAGGCCTCGCTGTGCCTTTTCCAGACCGACGAGAAGCCGGCGCACCTTCACCTGGCGTTCAAGGCCGAGACCCGCCAGCAGGTCGACGCGTTTTATCGCGCGGCGCTGGAGGCGGGAGGCAGGGACAACGGACCGCCCGGCCTGCGCCCGCAATACCACGCGAACTACTACGCGGCCTTCGTCATCGGCCCGGACGGGCACAACATCGAAGCGGTCTGCAACGAGCCCCAGGCCTGACCCGGGAGCTCAGCGCGTCACGCGCGACCAGGCCTCGTACAGGTCCTCGCCCTCGTCGCGCACCGGCAGCGCGCGCACGGGCATCTCGCGCTGTTCGATGGGCCGCGCTATCTCCAGGTAGCCGCGCTCGGCCGACAGGTCGTGCGGCTCGCCGTCCTCGTTGGAGTAGGCGTAGTAGACCTCCTTCACTCCCGCCAGGTACATCGCCGTAAGGCACATCGGACACGGATAGCCGCTGGCGTACACCACGCTGCCCGACAGGTCGGTGCCGCCCTGCGCCTTGGCGGCGATGCGCACGGCCTGCATCTCGGCATGGGCCGTGGGGTCGCACAGGGCATCGACCTCGTTGACCGCGTGGGCCAGCACCTTGCCGTTGCGCACCAGCACGGCGCCGAAGGGCCAGGTCCTGCGCTCGCGCACGTTGCGCATGGCCAGGCGGATAGCGTCGACCATGTATTTCTCTGCGTTGGGTTCGGATTGGAGTTGGGGTTGGGTCATCGCTAGGGGCTCCGGCGGCAGTCAGCTGCCGCGATACGTTGAAAAGAACCAGGGCGCGCACAGCATCGGCACGTGGTAGTGCTGTGCGGCGTCGAAGATGGAGAAGCGAACGGGCACCACGTCCGAGAGCCCATCGGCGGCCTTGAAGTGGTCGCCGACGTGGAAGCGCAGTTCGAAGTGGCCGGCACGCGCGTCCTTGGCCGAGAGCATGGGCGCGTCGGTGCGGCCGTCGGCGTTGGTGCGGGTGCTGTTCAGGCGCGTGGGCGGAGTGGTCGCCATGTCGTAGAGCTCCACCTGCAGGCCCGCCAGGGGCCTTCCGTTGGTGATGTCGAGCACGTGGGTCGAGATGCCGGTCATGTCGTGTCCTTTCGTGAATCCGGTGAGCTCAGCTGCCGCGCGAATAGGTGTAGCTCCACGGGCCGAACTGGATCGGCAGGTGGATGCGCTCGGCGACGTTGGCCACGCGGATGCGCACCGGCAGCCTGGTCAGGAAGGGCGGCATGGGCAGCACAGCCTTCCTGCTGGCGAAGTAGTCGTCCACGTGCAGCAGCAGCTCGTAGTCGCCGGCCTGGTAGCTGTCGCCGATCAGCAGCGGCTCTTCGGAGCGGCCGTTGCCGTTCATGACGACGCTGCGCAGCGGCCTGTAGCTGCCGCCCTCCAGCCGCGAGAAATCGATGCGCAGGCCGGTGGCAGCGGCGCCGTGGAAGGTGTCAAGCGCATGCACCGTCAGGCGCGGGCTCGCGCCATGCAGCACGATGGGGCCGCTGGCCTGGGCCGGGCCTGCCGGCGCGGCGTTGGGCTGTTGTTGCGCGGGTGCTCCGCGCGCGGTCAGCGCCGCCGCGCCCAGGGCCAGCCCCGAGAGCGCGAACTGCCT
Organism: Variovorax sp. V15; assembly: GCF_041154425.1. Lineage (NCBI taxonomy): Bacteria > Pseudomonadati > Pseudomonadota > Betaproteobacteria > Burkholderiales > Comamonadaceae > Variovorax > Variovorax sp. V15. The sequence goes on along the minus strand of NZ_AP028659.1, from coordinate 1,856,545 downwards.
GCGCGCGGGTTGGGATACGACTTGATTCGCCATGCTGTTGTCTCCTGTCGTTGTTGCCTTTTTCGGGCGATGGAAGGCCTGGCCGGTGCGTGCGCCGCACCAGCCGGCGGGAACGGGAACGTGTCGTCGGGAGGGAAAGGAAAGGCGGCTTCAGCCGTCCAGCAGCGCATCGATGCGCCCACGGGTGATGAACCCGATCTGGTCGAGCGCGGCGCGGTGCTCGGCCTGCGTGCTCGCTTCGGCGCGCGTGCGCATCGCATCGAAGATCTGCTGCTTGGTGTTGCGGCGCACGGCGATGATGAAGGGGAAGCCGTGGCGCTCCCGGTACGCGCGGTTCAGCCGTTGCATCTCGTCCAGCTCTTCGCGGCTGAGCGCGTCGAGCCCGGCGCTGCGCTGCTCGCCGACGGATTCGATGGTCATCGTGCCGGCCTGGGCTTCGCGGCCGGCCAGTTCGGGGTGGCCGCAGAGGAAAGCGATGCGGCGCTCGTGCGGCGCCTCGCGCACCACGTCGAGCATTGCGGCATGCAGCGCGTCGGTGTCCGCGAAGGGCCTGCGAGCCCACGCGGCCTGCGCGACCCAGGGGGAGTTCTCGAAAGTGGGCCCGACGGCGGCGACGAAGGCGTCGCGGTCCATGGCGTTGAGCGCGGCCAGGTCCAGGCGGGTGGCGGTGAGGGTCATTGGTTGTTCTCTTTCATGACTGCTTGCGATGCGAAGGCACGCAGGCCAGGATCAGCAGGGTGGCGCAGACCTCGACCGCCGCCACCACGTACAGGCCGGGCGAGAGGCTGCCGGTGGATGTCTTGATGAGCCCCAGCATCCAGGGCGCGCCGAAGCCGGCGAGGTTGGCGATGGAGTTGATCAGCGCCACGCCGCCGGCGGCCGCGGTGCCGGCCAGGAAACGGTTGGGCATCTGCCAGAACACCGGAATGGCACTCATGGTGCCGACGATGGCCAGCGTGAGCCCAACAAGCACAGCCAGCGCGCTGTGCCCCAGGAAAAGCGCCACGACCAGCAGCGAGGCAGCGCCCAGCGCGGCGGCCAGGGCGCAGTGCCAGCGCGATTCCTGCTGCCTGTCGGAGTGGAAGCCGTTCCAGATCATGCCGGCCGCGCCGCACAGGTAGGCCACGGCCATGATCCAGCCCACCGTCACCGGGCTGGTGAAGCCCACTTCCTTGACCAGCGTGGGACCGTAAAAGGTCAGCGAGGAATTGGCCGCGATGATGCAGAAGAAGATCAGGATCAGCAGCCAGATGCGCCCGCTCCTGAGCGAAGCCAGCATGCTGTGCTCGCGCTGGCCCAGCGAGCGGCCGTCGCGCTCGAGGTCTTCATGCACCAGTTGGCGTTCGCGCGCCGTGAGCCATCGGGCCTGCTCGGGCCTGTCGGTCAGGTAGAAGTACGTGACGAAGCCTGCGATGACCGAGGGAATGCCTTCGAGCAGCAGCACCCATTGCCAGCCCGACCAGCCGTTCACGCCGTGCATGCCGGTCATGATGGCGCCGGCCAGCGGCCCGCCGATCACGCCCGCGAAGGCCGAGGCCGACATGAACATGCCGAAGGCCTTGGCCCGCCGGTCATTGGGAAACCAGTAGGTCAGGTACAGGATGATGCCGGGGTAGAAGCCGGCCTCGAACACGCCCAGCAGGAAGCGCAGGAAATAGAACATCTCCGGCGTCTTCACGAACATCGTGGCGATGGAGGTCAGGCCCCAGCCGATGGTGATGCGCATGATGGTCTTCTTGGCCCCGATGCGCTGCAACAGCAGGTTGCTTGGCACCTCGAAGAAGAAGTAGCCCAGGAAGAAGATGCCCGCGCCCAGGCCGTACATCGCCTCGCTCCACTTGAGCTCGTCGAGCATCGTCAGCTTGATGAAGCCGATGTTGACCCGGTCGATCCAGGCCAGCACCCACAGCAGCATCAGGAAGGGAATGAGCCGCCAGATGATCTTGCGGTAGACCCCGTCCAGCTCGGACGGGGTGTCGGAAGGCCGGGCGGGTGCGGCCGCCGTGGTTGTCGATGTCATGCTTTGTCTCCAGGTCCTTGGTGTGGGGCTTCGCGATCGGCTCCATCGCCGAGAAGGAACGCCGCCTGCCGGGGCACTGTAGGCACAATGGTCCCGCCGCGCGCACGGCGCGCGGAATGTGCGGCATAAACCAGAGCGATAGGTCGCGCCCCGCGAGGGTGCGCCATCCGGTCGAACCCCTAGACACATGACGAGAAGCCAGGACCTTGTCGACATCCATCTGCTGCGCGTGCTGGCGGTGCTGGTGGCCGAGCGCAGCGTTTCTCGCGCGGCTGTCCGCATGAACCAGACGCAGCCGGCCGTCAGCGCGGCCTTGCGGCGCCTGCGCGACGCCTTCGGCGACCCGATCCTGGTGCGCGAGCGCGGCGGCATGGTGCCCACCGCCCGCGCGCTGCAGCTGCGCGACAGCGCGCGCGAGGTGCTCGGAGAAATCGACCGCATGCTGGCCGGCCCCGAGCGCTTCGAGCCCGGCTCCAGCACCATGACCTTCACCATCGCCACGCCGGACTACCTGGCCGCGAGCTTCATGGCCGAGGCGGTGGCGCGCTTTCGCGCCGAGGCGCCGCAGGCACGCCTGCTGATCCACCCCCTCACTCCCGGCTACGACTACGAGCGCGCGCTGGCGCAGGGCGAGCTCGACATCGTCATCGGCAACTGGCCGCTGCCGCCGGAGCGCATGCACCTGTCTCTGCTGATCGAGGACGACCTGGTCTGCATGACGAGCCCGACCAATCCGCTGGCCGCGCCGGGCGCGATGACGCTGCAGCGCTACCTGGCGGCCGCCCATGTCGTGCCCACGCCCTTCGCCAAGTCGCACCGCGCGGTCGTCGACAGCCACCTCGCCGGGCTCAGGCAGACCCGCGACGCACGCGTCTTCGTGCCCTACTACGCAATGGCCCCCTACCTCGTGGCCGAGAGCGACCTCGTCTTCACCACCGCGCGCCACTTCGCCGAGCAGTTCACGCGCAGCCTGCCGGTGGTGAACCTGCCCGCGCCCGAAGGATTTCCGCGCATGCGCTTCTACCAGCTGTGGCACGAGCGCTCGCAGCACCAGGGCGCGCATCGCTGGCTGCGCGGGCTGCTGTCGACGGTGGGTAGGCACCTGGCACAGTCGGCGCCCGGTGCGACGAGCGAGCCCGCTGCGGACTAGGTTTCGCCTTCCGCAAGGCCCCGGCACAGCTCCAGCACCATGCCGCGCAGCCATCGGTGCGCGGGATCGCGGTCCATGCGCGGATGCCACATCTGCGAGATGGTGATCTGCTCCGTGCGCATGGGCAGCGGGAACGAGCGCAACCTGCTCTGAGCCCTCAGTCGCTCGAAATACGAGGCTGGTACCAAGGCCACAAGATCGGTCGCCGCCGCGATCGACAGAGCAGCACCGAAGCTCGGCACCGTGACCGCGACGTTGCGCGCCAGCCCCATCGCCGCGAGAGCCACGTCCGCCGGCCCTTCCTTGCGGCCGTGGCGCGACATGACCACGTGGTCGCAGGCGGCATAGCGCTCGGGCGTGATCCCGGCCTCGGCCAGCAGCGGATGGCCTTCGCGCACCGCGGCGATGAAGCGGTCCCGATAGAGCGCCTGGACGCGCACCTCCGGCCCCGCCGAATCGCCCAGCACGCCGACGTCGAGATCGATCAGGCCTTCGCGCAGCGGGCGCACGTCCTTGTCGGGCTTGGGCGCGAAGCGCAGGCGAACGCCGGGCGCCTCCTTCGCGACACGGGCCACCATCACATGCGCGAAGGCCTCGATGAAGCCGTCGTTGGCCCGTATGGTGAACAGGCGCTGCAGCGTGCGCGGGTCCAGGCACGCGTCGGCGGGCTGCAGGACCGCGTGCGACTCCTGCACCAGGTCTCTCACGCGATCGCGCAGCGCCAGCGCATGCGGCGTGGGCACCATCCCGCGCCCGGCGCGCACCAGCAGTTGATCGCCTGTGGCCTCCCGCAGCCGCGCCAGCGTGCGGCTCATGGCCGATTCGCTCAGGCCCATGCGCTCGGCGGCCTTCGCCACGTTGCCTTCTGAAAGCAGTGCGTTCAGCGCGGTCAGTAGGTTGAGATCGGCGTCTTGCATGCCCGACGCTAGCACAGGCGCGCGGGTCCAGGCAGGCGCCGCATGCAGGAACAACCTGCGCGCCACGCTCTGGGCCGGCGCGTCTTCGCGACCTATTCTGGGCCGACGCAATCGAGCGTCTTCCATCAAGGCCACTCCCATGCTCCTCTCTCCTTCACTCCGCTCCAGCACTTCTTCCATCGGGACCGAGGCAGCGAACGATGCCGGCGGCCTGCCGATGCCCCGGCGCATCGCGGCCGTCGCCGCCATCCTCGGCGCGGGCACCCTGGTGGTGCTCGACGGCGCGATCGCCAACGTGGCGCTACCGAGCATCTCCCGGCAACTGCAGGCGACGCCTGCCGATGCGGTCTGGATCATCACGGCGTACCAGCTCGCGGTCGTGATGTTCCTGCTGCCTGCTTCCGCCGTCGGCGCGCGACTCGGCTATCACCGAGTGTTCGCCGGCGGCGTCGCGCTGTTCACCGCGGCGTCGGTGCTGTGCGCGCTTTCTCCATCGCTGCCATGGCTGGTCGCCGCGCGATGCCTGCAAGGGCTGGGCGCGGCGGCAGTGATGCCGCTCGGCCTGGCGCTGCTGCGCTTCACCTATCCACGCCGGCTGCTGGCGAGTGCGATAGGCTGGAACGCACTCGCCATTGCGGGCGCCACGGCGGCGGGGCCTTCCATCGGCGCATTCATTCTTTCGGCGGCGAGCTGGCCGTGGCTCTTCGCGGTGAACCTGCCCATCGGCCTCCTTGTGCTCGCCGCTTGCACGAAGCTGCCGCGCCCCGAGTCGACCAAGGACAGCATCGACCTCTGGAGCATCGCGCTCAACGCGATCATGTTCGCCGCCTTCGTGCTCGGCAGCGACCGGCTGCCGTCGAGCCTGCCGCACGGCGGCGCGCTGCTCGGCGTGGCGATCGCCTCGATGGTCCTGCTGGTGCGCCGCGAGATGGCGAAGAAGGCGCCGCTGGTCCCGCTCGACCTGCTGCGCGTGCACTCGTTCCGCATCTCCGTCATCGCTTCGGTCTTCTGCTTCACCGGCCAGATGGCGAGCTACGTGGCACTGCCCTTCTACATCCAGCACGAACTCGGCCAGAGCACAACTGCCACCGGCCTGCTGATGACCCCCTGGCCATTGGCGGTGATGCTGGCCGCGCCGCTGTCGGCACGCCTGGCGCGGCGGGTGCCGACCGCATGGCTCTGCGCGGCGGGAAGCGCGTTTCTCGCAACCGGGCTGGCGCTGTGCGCGCTGTGGCCCATACACGGCGACCCGGCCTTTCCGATCGCGCTCTTCACCAGCCTCGCCGGCTTCGGCTTCGGCCTCTTCCAGACGCCCAACAACCAGAACATGCTGCTCTCGGCGCCCAAGGAACGCAGCGGCGCGGCCGGTGGAGCGCAAGGAACCGCGCGGCTCACCGGGCTGACGCTCGGGAGCCTGGCGATGAGCCTGGTGTTCGGGGTACTGCCTTCGCACAGTGCCGTGCACCTGGGGCTCACGATCGCGGCGCTGGCTGCCCTGGCGGGGAGCGTGGTGAGCCTGCTCAGGAGCCCTGCAAGGCCGCGGCTCTCGTGAACAGGAAGCCCTAGGCCGGCAGTTGCAGCAGCGGCAGGTGCCAGCCGCCGTAGATGCCACCCACGCGCAGCGCCACGATCAGCACCACGCCCGCATGGAAGGCCCAGCGCCTGCTCGCTCCCGCGGCCTGGAGCAGCAGATAGGCGGCGATGCCCGCGATGGCGGCAGAACCATAGATGCCGCTGCTCAGCAGCAGCGGAACATGCGCGGTGAACACATCGCGCATCAGGCCGCCGGCTGCACCGGTCATGGTGCCGACCAGTGTCACGATGACCGCCGGCAGCCGCCGCTCTTCGGCGATCTGCGCCCCGGTGATCGCGAAGAGCCCCAGTCCCAGCGCATCGGCCAATGCCAGCGCGTGCTCCGGTATCGGTGTGAAGTGCACCCACGCGATGCTCGCCACGGTCGCCGCGAGGATCACGTAGACATGGCGCACGTCCCTGATCCAGAACACCGGATGGCGGTTGAGCAGCAGGTCGCGCAGGGTTCCGCCCCCCACCGCGGTGACGGAGGCGATCACCAGCACGCCCAGCCAGTCGAGTCCCGCGCGGCCTGCGGCCAGCACGCCGCTGACCGCGAACACGGCAACTCCGGCGAGATCGAACAGATACAGCAGCATGGCTTCCGCCGATGCGGGTGTCGGCGCCCCGCCTGGCTCTTCTCGCTCGGAATGTTCCATCGGTCGGTGTGAAGAGAAGGTTTGGAAGATCGGTGCCCGGCATTCTGCATGCGAGTGCCGGGCACGTTCCCGAGGACAGGCCGGACCCGCCTTCCAAAGCCCGCTTCCACCCAGAGACTGCGATCTCCGGTGGTCATGTTGACAAATGTGAACTGGCACACATTCGCCGTCCGAAAGCGAATGCGGCCTCCTACTGCAATCCGTAGTATTCATTTTGTTTCACAACTGTCCTCCGGAGCTTGCACGTGATGGCCTGCAGACCCTCGTTCCACCGAACGTACGAGCCGCTGAATGCGGTTCGCGGGTCCGCCGCACGAACGCGTGGCCCCGCTGAGCCGAAGGCCACGTCCATGCCGTACACCTAGCCGTTCCCGCGTGCCGCGCCGAAGTTCTCGCGCGAACCGCACGCCCTCTCTCCCGTGACCCGATAGCCGATCGCCGGCACTCCTCGAAGGGGTGCGTGTCGCGTGATGCCTTCGCTCGTCCGGTGATTTCCTGTCTTCCGTCTTGATCCTGCGCCGCGGCGCGGGATGGAGAAGTGCTGCCGCAAGAAGCGCGGCCTCCTTCTTCTCTCTTCACCGGGTTCGAGCAAAAGAAATTCGATCGAGGACGCAAATGGCCGCTCTCTCATCACCGACCGCCTGGCCTGCAGGCACGCACCGGCCCGCCGCCTGGGCGCAGCGCACGCCCGCAGGAAGCCGCGTTCACGGCGCACATGGTCCGCATGCCGAGCCCGTGGCCCGGAACTCCACCGCGGCTGCGGAACGCATCGCCGCTCGCAGGGCCTGCGCCTTCGTGTTCATCGCGAACCTGCCGCATCTGGTCGAGGCCTACGGGCAGGACTTCGCGTCCGCCACGAGCCTCGAAGTGCAGCGCCGGCTGTGCGCCAACTTCATCTCGCTGCCCTCGTCCGACATGGCCCGGCTGCGTGACGACTGCTTCCTGCTGTGGGAGAACGAGGCATTCGATTGCGCGGCTCACGGCATGCGCGATCGAGGTGACGCGCCGCATGCCTCCCGCTCCATCGAGACGCTGCTCGCGGTGCTCGGCGCCGAGCCCGTGCGGGCCGGCGGCATCGCCGCGCTGGTGCAGCTGCATGCCGACTGGATCGACGTGCGCTCGCCGCAGCAGCTCGGCGCCTCCGAGATCGAGCTCACTCTGTGGACCGCGCAGCCCTTCCCCGACTCGCGCGAGAGCCGAGCCGACGGCTGGCGCCAGCTCTACCGCGCCGACATGGACGTCGCCGTGCGCGTGAGCGAAGCACTGCGTGCCGAAGACCTCTCGTTCTCGTGGCAACCGGTGGTGCACCCGGGCAGCGTGGCGACCACTCTCTACCGCACCGGCCGTGCGCGCATCGCGCCGAGCCACGGCGAAGCGGCCTCGCTCCTGCCCGAAGTCTTCATGCCCTGCCTGCAGCGCCTGGGCCTCACGCGCGCCTTCGACCGCACCGTGATGCGGCGCGCCGTGGCCGCGCTGCGGCTGCAGCCTTCGGCGCATATCGGCGTGAGCATCTCGGCGCAGGGCATCCAGGTCGACCACTGGTGGGCCTCGCTGCTCGCGGTGCTCGACAGGGAGCCCGCGCTGGCCTCGCGGCTCGTGATCGAGATCGCGGACAGCGCCGCGCTGCCCGACCTCGAGGCGGCGCACGACTTCTGCGTGCAGCTGCAGCTGCGCGGCTGCCGCATCGCCATCCGCGACTTCGGCAGCGGCACCGACAACCTCGCGGCCGTGCAGGCCTGCGGGCCCGACATCGTGAAGCTCGACGCCGCCCTGCTGCGCCGCGCGCGCGACAACGAGTTCGGCCGGGAATGCCTGCGCGGAATGCTCGCGATGTGCGCGCACTTCGCGCCGCACGTGGTGGTCGACGGCGTGGAGCGCGACGACGACGTGCACATCGCATCGCACGCCGGCGCGCAATGGCTGCAGGGCTACGGCATCGGCCGCGACGGAGGCAGGCCATGAGCATTCCCGCCGACATGCAGCTGCGCCTCGCGCGCCTGAGCACCGACCTGCTGCAGATGCAGCGCGCCGTGCTGGAACTCATGCAGGAGTGCGGCCCGCAGGACCCCGATGCCAGCGAGCACGACCTCATCGCCGCCGCGCAGTACCGCGCGCTCGAAGCCGCATTGCACGCGCCCGGGGCGGCTTCGCCATCGCGCAACGAAGCAACCAACGAGAGCGGCGAGCTGCTCGCATGGCCCGGCTTTCCCCAACCCGTGCAACGGGCGATGCGCGCATGAGCTTCAGGCGTTCACACCCGGTTCCCGTCTTTCCCATTTCCCTACGCAGGACTCCCATGCCAATCCAATTTGCCCTGGCCCCCAGCGGCGCGTCGCCCTCCTTCGCCGCGCGCTCTCTTTCCTCGAACGCCGCACGCGCCGCGCTGTGCATGCTGCTCGCCGTCGCGGCCGCGTGCGCCTCTGCCAACAACGTCGGCGAGAACAGCGCCTGGCAGTTCCAGACCTCCGCCGACAAGGCCAACCAGGCGGCGGTGCAGGACATGATCCAGCGCAAGAAGGCCGGCTCGTACGGCGCGGCCAACTACACGACCAACAACTACGTCGGCAAGCAATACAACTGCGACGTCACCTCGACCGCGCAGGGCAACCAGGGCACCAACAGCACCACCGCCAACTCGCCCGGCACCAGCGGCGCGTCGGCCAATTCCACCGGCAACTCGAGCACGGGCGTCGGCGGCACCGGCACGGTGAGCACGGGCCAGGCCAACAGCGGCGCCGTGGGCTCCGCGGTGATCGGCTCCACCACCAGCAACGTGCAGGGCTGGTCGAGCCAGGCCCTGAACTCCAACCAGACCAACACCGGCAGCCAGAGCGCAAGCATCAGCGGCAGCACGGCCTGCGCCTTCGGCGCACTCAACTGACCACCCAACCGACAGGGAAGAAAAAGGAATGACCGCATTCAAGTCGATCCGCGCGTTGCCGCTCGGAAAAAAAGCCGCATCGCGCGGACTGGTTGCAGCCGCAGCCGTCATGAGCCTGGCCGGCTGCGTCGTCGCGCCGCAGCAGCAGATGGCGCCGAAGGAAGCGCCCGTGGTGCTCGGCCCCGCCGTGCGCGAGAACGTCACGCCCATGGAGGCGGTGCTCGCCTGCTTCGGCGATCACGTGGCGTCCGCGATGACCGCAACGCAGCGCCCGCCCATCGTCATCACCGTGGGCGACGTGAAGGACTACACCGGCAAGTACAGCATCAACGAAGGCAACGCCATCACGCAGGGCGGCGCGCTCATGGTGTATTCGGCGCTGGGCAAGCTCGGCGGCGCGGTGCAGGTGGCCGAGCGCTTCGACCCGGTGATCGCCGAGCGCGAACTCGGCTATGCCGACCGCCGCCAGCTCGGCGACGGCCGCACCCATCAGCTCGCGGGCCCGAACGGCGGCCAGACGGTGCCATGGCTGCCGTACTTCGGCGGCTCGATCAACAAGTCCGACTACTTCATCGTCGGCGGCATCACCGAGCTCAACTACAACATCAACTCCGGCGGCGCCGAGATCGGCGTGAACCAGGTGGGCGTGAAGGCGCGCACCTTCAGCCAGTCGGTAGGCATCGACCTGCGCATCGTCGACACCAAGACGCTGATGATCGTGAAGACGATCAGCCTGACGAAGCAATTCAACGGCTACGAAGTCGGCTTCAACGTCTTCCGCTTCTTCGGCAGCAAGCTCTACGACATCGACGTGGGCGCCAAGGGCCAGGAACCGGTGCAGATGGGCGTGCGCGCGGCGCTCGAGGAAGGCGTGGTGCGTCTGGTGGCTGCCGTGTCCAAGGTCGATCCGAACCCGTGCCTGGGCATGCGCATGACGGGCGAACTGACCCTCACGCCCGCCGAGCAGATGCGCAAGGTGCCCAACCCGCTGGTCGACGCCTCGGGCGCGCCGGTGCAGCAGGGCGAGGCCGTCAACGCGGCCAGCCAGACGGGCGCGAGCCTCACGGGCACCAGCCTGCAGATCCCGTTCGAGTTCGGCGCGGCGGCACTCACCGGCGGCACGCTGAACCTCATCGACCAGATCGCGGCGGCCGCGGCCAAGGCCCCCACCGAGGTGGTGCTGGTGGCGCGCGACACCGAGAACTGGGACGCCGGCAAGCGCGACCTGCTCACCGACCAGCGCATCGGCGTGGTCACCACCGCGCTCGCATCGCGCGGCCTCGCGCCCGGCGGCATCAGCGTCACATGGCGTCCAGACAAGGCCGACACGTCGATCCACCGCGACGGCCCCGGCCTGCAGGAGATCGCCAAGCTCCGCGTCCAGGGCGCGGGGAGGGGTGGGCCGGCCCGTCCGGTCCGTGAGGAGAACGCAACCGGAGGGAAGTAAGTCACCGAGAGGCACCACGAAGTCTTCAATCCCAGGACGACGCGACGTCCGTCATTTCGCTTTTCATCGAACCCAGTCTTTTTTCCAGATTCATCAAAGGAAGAACCATGCAGAAGAACCGCAAGAACCCGCGCGGCCGCGCCAACGGCGCGCCGCTCAGCAGCATCGGCCTGGCCGTGCTGGCCACGCTCGTGGCCGGCGGCGCGCAAGCGGCCGACACGACGGTCTCCACCATTCCCACGGTGGCCGTCAACACCACGGCCTACCAGAGCGTGCAGTCGGTGCAGGACAAGACGCAGCCCGTGACGGCCACAGCCGCCGGCAGCGTCATCGACATCACCACCGCAGGCCCGCAGACCGGCGGCAGCAACACCGTCACGCAGAACAGCGTGAAGGCCGGCGCCACGGCCAATGCATTCACCAACGCCGTCGACCTGTCGCTCGCGGGCGGCACCGGCCCGGTGCCCGCCGAAGGCGCGGCATCGCTGGGCGTGCAGACCAACAGCGGCGTGGTCTCCAGCAGCGCCACCGGCAACACGGTGAAGGTCGACCTCGACGGCTTCTCCAGCGGCGGCGCGGTCAACACCGCCAACACCATCTCGGCGAGCACCACCATCAACAGCGGCTCGTCGACCATCTCCGGCACGGTGCCGGTGGACTACGCATCGACCAGCCCCGGTTCGGTGACGCTGAGCTACTCGCCTGCCGGCTCCAGCAGCGCGGCGCACGGCAGCCTGGTCGCGACCTCGGTGCAGCAGGGCACCGGCGGGGCTTCCTCCGCCTCGGCCAGCGGCAACACGGTGACGCTCACGCTGACCGCCGACGGCGAAAACAGCGTTGCCGCCGCACCGGCGCTCGACGGCAACACGGTATCCGCCACGCTCAAGGGCAACACCGCCAACAGCACCATCAGCGTGCAGTCGGGCGGCGCGCCGGCCTTCACCGGCTCGGCCGTCGTCTCCAACCAGCAGGTGAACCAGTCGGCCACGCCGGTCACGCACTCGGCTTCGGCCAACGGCGACGGTGTGATCGCCTCCATCGGCGGCAACGCCACAGGCGACACCAATACGCTGAAGGGCTCGCTCTCGGTCCAGGGCAACACCATCTCCAGCGCCGCCACGGGCAATGAAGCCCTCGGCGCCACCGCCGGCACGGCCGGCAACCGCATCGTGCTGGCCGACGGCGTGTCGGTCTCAGGCTCGGGCGGCGCGACGGCCAACACCGGCGCCTACAACGGCGGCAGCCTGTCGAGCACGCTTGCCGCCGACCTCGCCGTGTCGAGCAGCCAGGGCAACGTGGGCGTGTCGCTCTCCGCCGCCACGCAGGGTTCGGGCGTCATCGCCGCCGTGCAGTCGGTGGACGGCGGCGCGGTCACCGTAGCGAACAACGCTGCCACCGCCTCGGCCACCGGCAACGCAGCGTCGAACGCGATCCTCAGCGGCAAGGATGCCGCCGCGTTCACCGCGACCGCCGCGCTGGCCAACCAGCAGAGCAACTACAACGGCGGCGTGAGCGCCCTCTCGAGCCTGGGCGTCATCGGCGCGATGACCGGCTCCGAGGATGGCACCAACAACGCCAGCGCCGTCTCGGTCACGGGCAACCGCTCGGCCGCCACCGCCTATGGCAACAACGCCAGCCAGAGCCTCGCGCTCGCGGCCAATGCGCTGCCGCTTTCGGGTTCCACCGCCGTGCTGTCGGGCGGCAGCCTGCCCGACGGCAACGTCACCGCATCCGGCGCGGCCTCCGTGACGAACCTGCAGGGCAACTACTCGGCACCGGTCTCGGCGCAGACGGTGGGTTCCGTCGTCGGCCTGATGGGCGACTCGCGCGGCACCGGCGGCGACACCATCCACGGCAGCAGCTTCACCGTGGGCGGCAACACACAGGAAGCGGTGGCCGTGAGCAACAGCGCCGGCAATGCGCTGTCGCTGACCGGCACCACCGTCGGCTCCGGCGCGGGCGTGGCCAACGTGCAGGTGACCGACGGCGGCTCGCCGGTCGGCGCCCTGCTCGCGGGCTCCACCGCCGCGGCCTACCTCGGCACGCACGCCACCGACAGCACCGTGGCGCTCACCAACAACCTGCAGCGCGCCGTGGCCTACGGCAACTCGGCGGCCAACAGCCTGAACGTGACGGCCAACAGCGCCACCGTGGCTCCCTCCGAGGCGCCCGCCTCGGTCGCTGTGCCCGCAGCCGGCTCGGCCGGTATCACCGCAGCCTACGGCCTGCTGAGCAACCAGACCGCCGCCGGCGCCGTGAGCGCGGTGGCCGACGGCACGGGCTTCCTGCCCGTGGGCGCGCAGACGGTGCTGATCGAAGGCAGCGTCACCCGCAGCAGCGTGTCGAACCAGGGCAACGCCTTCGTCGCCGCCGCCTACGGCAACGACGCGACCAACGCCGCCAAGCTGGCGCTGGGCACCGGAGCCACCGTGGCCGGCGCGGCATCGGTGGGCAACCTCACCAGCGTGCAGAACGCCGCCGGCTCGGTCGTCACGGCGACCGCCTCGGGCGGCAACGTGGTGAACACGGCCATCGAGGACGACGTGGCCGCATCCACGGTCGCGACCTCGGGCAACCAGCTGCAGGCACTGGCCTACGGCAACCGCGCGAGCGGCAACACCCTCGACGTGTCGGGCAACACGCTGGCCACCGTCAGCGCACAGCCGCGCGCCGTGAGCAACGGCGGCACGGCCATCGCCGATGCGGCCTTCAGCGTGCAGAGCGTGCAGAACGCCTCGGGCAGCCTCACTGCCTCCCTGCGCTCCGAAGACGCCCCGGGCGCGACCGCTTCGCAGATCCGCACCCGGATCGGCGGCGACGTGACGGGCTCCAGCGTGGCATCGAACGGCAACGGCGCCAGCGCGGCCGCAACGGCCAACAGCGCCGCCAACGGCCTGACGCTCGCGGGCAACGGCCTGTCGACCTCCAGCGCGGTGCAGAACGTACAGAACAGCAGCGCTTCGGTGCAGGCACTCGCGGGCCAGGCCGGCACGCCGGGCACGCCTGCGTCGCCTGCCACGCCGTTCACGTACAGCGCTCATGTGCTGGACCCTGATGCCCTTGGCGGCAGCACACTCGGCGGCAACACGACCATCACCAGCGGCACGCTGGGCGTACTTCAGTCGAGCCTGACTTCGCAGGAGATCGCCTACCTGACCTCGAACGGTTGGACGGTCGGCACCGGCGCGAACACCGGCCTGCTCACGGCACCGGCGAGCATCCTGGGCACGGTGACCACCGCCACCTACGACAACCTGCGCAACGCACAGTCGGTCCCGTTCGGCGCCACCATCCCCGGCACGTCGGCCGTCGCCGCCATCCCGAACCAAAGCGGCGTCACGGTCACGGTGGGAGGCAACGTCACGGGCTCGCAGCTTGCCGTCAACGGCAACAGCAGCAGCGCCGCCGTCACCGGCAACAGCGCCACCAACAGCGCCTCGGTCACCGGCAACACCATCGCCTCGGGCGGTGCCGCGACCACGGCCAGCGCGGGCAGCCTTGCGCTCGGTGCGACCGGCGCGCAGGCCGACCACACGGTGTCGAACCTGCAGCAGGTCACGGGCGGCGCGACGCTGTCGACCAGCGTCTACGGCACCTACGCCATCGACGCGACCGCCGGCGCGGCCATCTCCGGCTCGACGCTGAGCGTGTCCGACAACAGCCAGCGCGGCAGCGCCGTGGCGAACACGGCCACCAACAGCCTGAGCCTGAGCGGCACCAACGTGTCGAGCACCACGGCCCTGTCGTCGGCGCAGTCGGGCAACGCGGCCGTCTCGGCGGCTTCCGACCTGGAGCTGTACGCACCGGGCGCGGTGTCGGCCTCGTCGGTGGATCTGTCGCGCAACAAGAACGTGTCGCTGGGCGTGATCAACGACGTCACCAACACGCTGAGCGTGAAGGCCTCCAACGCGACGCCGGCCGGCGCCACCGCCAACGCGCAGCTGGGGGCAGGCACCGCCACGGGCGACAACGTGCTGAACAACGCCCAGTCGGCCACCACCTCGGTGAGCAGCACCGCGACGACGCGCCTGTACAACCAGGACCAGACGGCCTCGGCCACGACGGGCCTGGCCAACAGCACCGCGACGATCACCGGCAACAGCACGACCGCCGAGGCCTCGGCCAACCGCGCCGACAACAGCGTGGCGCTCAACGGCGCCGCGGTGCTGGGCGCGAGCGCCGGCCTGAACAACACGCAGACCAGCAGCGCGGCCGTGTCGGCCAACGCCTCGACGTCCGCCACGTTCAAGCTCGAAGGCACCTCGCCGGCAACGGCCGCGGCGCTGAACAGCGGCATCACCATCGACGGCAACAGCACCACGGCGCTGGCACGCGGCAACGCAGCCAGCAACGCGCTGAACGTGTCGGCAGGCAGCGGCTACGCCGCGGCATCGCCGGTCGCGGGCAGCTCGGCCGGCGGCGCGATGCAGGCCACGCAGGCCACGGCGGCATTGCTCAACACGCAGGGCAACACGGGTAACGTGACGGCCAGCGCGAGCGGCACGTACCAGGTCGCGCTCAACGGCGTGACCGCCGGCACGGCGCCCGGCATCACGAACGGCACCGCCGCGCTGACGAACAACACCGTCGCCGCGCAGGCCTACGGCAACTCGGCCACCAACGCGGTGACCGTGGCTGCCACGGCGGCCAACCGTCCGACGGTCGCGGTGGGCAACTACCAGACCAACAGCGGCGCCATCACCGCGACCGCCACCGCCGTGAACTACGGCGTGGGCGTGACCGGTGCGGCCGCCGGCAGCACGCTGCGCGCGGCAGGCAACCAGGTGACGGCGACCGCGGTGGGCAACTCCGCCGTGTCGACGATCGCCTCGGCCCGCTGAGCGTCGCCCCCTTGCCCCGGCCGGTGCGCTGCGCGCCCTGCCGGGGCTTTTTCCGCCCGCCTCCGGGCCGGGCATTCGCGCGAACCATGTACCTGCATCCCCTCATCACCAACGTGCCGCCGGCGGAGCGAGCGGCGCTCGTCCAGAGCTGCGAGCTGCGCTCATTCAGGCGCAACGAGATCGTGCTGGAGGCCGACACCTGGACCGACCGCATCTATTGCGTGGCCAGCGGGCTGCTGCGTGTCGTCGCCCACGGCAGGGGCAGCGCGCAGGCCAGCGACGTCACCACCGATTTCATCCGCCAGGACGACTTCTTCCTGAGCCCCTCATTCACCGAAGACCGCTACCAGGCCATGCAGACGCTGGTCGCCGCGCTGCCTTCGGCCGTCTACCTGGTGCCCGTGGCCGCCATCCGCCGCATCTGCGGCGCGCACCCCGAAGTGGCCATCGGCCTGCTCGGGCTTGCGATGAAGCGCATGAGCGTCATCCGCAGCCAGCTGCGCCGCATCTCCGCGCTCTCGGCCGAGGACCTGGTGGGGCGCGTGCTGCACCAGCTCACGCTGCTGGCGCCCGCTGGCACTGGCGGCTACGACAAGCGCATCACCCAATCGGTGATCGCCTCCTATTCGGGACTGTCGCGCGAGGTGGTCAACAAGACCATGCGCGACATGGAGAGCCGCGGCCTCGTGCGGCGCGACGAGCACGGCGTGCATGTGCAGCCCGACTTCGCCGCAACCGACTTCGGCGGCCTGCTGCCGCTGGAGCAGAACCTGTCTTCGGTCGAGCCGCGGCAGCACGACCCGATGCTGCCGCCGGAATTCTTCGACCTGCCACGCACGCGGCGCGAAGCCGAACCCGGCAAGGATTGAGAACGTGCGCCCGGCGGCGAATGCGAACGCCGGGCTTTCCTTCAGGCGAAGTCGGTCGTCGCGAAATCGTTGGCGACGTGCACGCCGTCATCGTCGCGGCGCACCAGGCCACGCAGTTCGAAGTCGCGCATGGTCTTGTTGACCACCTCGCGCGACAGTCCCGAATAAGAGGCGATCACCGACTGGGTGATGCGCTTGTCATAGCCTTGCTCACCCGCGGGCGCGAGCCGCGTGAGCTGCTGCAGCACGCGAAGCACCGAGTCTTCGGCCGTGTGCACGGAGATGCGGTGGAACTGGCCCCGCAGCGTGCTCATGCGCTTCATCGCAAGGCCCAGCAGGCCGAGCGCCACTTCCGGATGTCTCTTGCAGAGGCTGCGCATCTCCCCGACCGGAATCAGGTACACCGACGAAGGCAGTGCGGCAACCAGCGTCTTCTTCGAGCAGTAGCTGTCTTCCTGCATCGACAGATGGAAGAAGAAGTCGTTGGGCCCGATGAACTCCGTGGTCATCTCCGTGTCGCCGCGCTGGTTCAACGAGACCACGCGCAGCAAGCCGCTCGCCACGCAGTAGATCTGGTCGGTCGAATCGCCGGCGGCCAACACGACTTCGTTGCGCTTGTAGGAATGCAGGCGGGTGGACTCGCCGAGCTTGGTGCGCTCCGCCAGCGGCAGACTCGCCATCAGGGGATGTAGGTACATCATCGAATGGTGCTTCCCAAGGCCGCTTCGAGGGAACACACAAACATGGGAGGCCGCGCATCCGATCCGCTCAGGCAGGCTGCGCAAATGTATGCATCACATGCACCGCATGCGCATCGCTACGCAGCAGGCCGCGCTGCTCCATGTCGCGCATGGTCTTGTTGACCACCTCGCGCGACAGGCCCGAGTACGAGGCGATCATCGATCGCGAGATGCGCTTGTCGTAGCCGCCCTCGCGCACGCGCGCCAGTTGCGTGAGCTGGCGCAGCACGCCCCGTTAAACAGCACGGCTCCCGCAGCGGGGGCTTTCCAGGCGCCGGCCGCCTGACCAGCATTCGAACCGATGCGCTGCTGGAGCCTGTTCGGGGGCTGCGAGACTCTTTGCACCGGAATGTGATGCGCAGCACATCTGCGCCCCGAAAGCAGGTGCGCGAGGGCAAGGCGATTAATACCATCGACTTCGCTCTCCGGCGCCCCGGACAAGACAACGATCCGCCAGCCGCAGGCCAGTGCAGCCTTCCACCACTTTTCATGATGCAGTCCCTCCACGCCCCAGAGGAAATCGCCGTGCCCATGCACCCAGGCCACTCCGCCCACGCCATGGCGGTGGCCGGCGCTCTGTGCGAACTGTTCACCCAGGCCAGCGAAGTTCAGCTGGCGTTCCTGCTGCGCTCCATCGAGACGGGCGACGCACCGGCCGCGGCCCGCGCCGCGCAGGGCATCCTTGGCGCCATCGCGTCTTCGGCGGCCCGATGCGAACCAGCGTCCGACGCTCCCGCCGCCCCGCTGTCGTCGCGCGAGCTCAAGGTGCTGTGCATGATCGCGGGCGGCTCGACCAACCGCCAGATCGCGGACGCGACGCATCGCTCCATCAACACCATCGAGGCGCAGGTAAAGAGCATGTACCGCAAGCTCGGCGTGCGTTCGCGCACGCAGGCCGTACGGGAGGCAATGCAGCGAGGACTGCTGATGTGGCGCGACGAGGGCGCGCCGGTCGCCGTGGTTCGCACGCAGAGTTCAGCGCTCTGCTGAGGAGCCTGCAGGCAGCCACGCCCGCTCTCTCGCAACGGCCCTTTCAAGCGGAGGGCAAACAGGCAAGCTATATTGCCCGCTCCCAACCAAAACGAGAGAAGCCGACATGGCAAAAGCCTACTGGGTCAGCGCATACCGCGCCATCAAGAACGCCGACAAGCTCGCGGCATACGCAAAGCTGGCAGCCCCGGCAATCACCGCAGGCGGGGGCCGCTTCCTGGCACGCGGCCTGCCCACGAAGGTCTACGAGTACGGCCTGTCGGAGCGCACCGTTCTGATCGAATTCGACAGCATCGAGCAGGCCACGGCCACGCATGACAGCCCCGAATACCAGGCGGCGCTTGCTGCGCTGGGTGATGGCGCCGAGCGGGATCTGCGGGTTGTCGAGGGACTCTGATCGGCCTCTGAGCTGCTGAAGTCTTGAGGGCGTCGAGCACGCCCTGCAGTCGGACATCGTGCTCGGCCCTCGCTGAGCCTCCACATCCGGCCACCGCCGGGAGACAACCCCATGCAACCGACCGGAACCCTGCGCGGCATCGCCGCAATGCTGCTGGCCTGCGCCTTCTTTGCCTGCATGGACGCCATGCTCAAGACCCTGGCGGGGCACTATCCGCCGCTGCAGGTGATGGCGCTGCGCGGCCTCACCGCCCTGCCCCTGGTGTGCATGTACATCGCCTGGCGGCGCGAGATGGGCGGCGTTTTCAACCGCAAGCTGCGCTGGCGCCTGCATCTTCTGCGCGCCGTGCTGAACATGACGATGCTCGTGCTCTTCGTCCATGGCCTGAAGACCCTGGGCCTGGCAGAGGCCTACACGCTCACCTTCATCGCGCCGCTGCTGATGGTGCTCATCGCGGTGCCGATGCTGGGCGAATCGATACTGCCGCGGCACTGGGTCGCCATCGGGCTGGGCTTCACAGGCGTGGTGATCGCGCTGCGGCCCGAGCAGGGAGCCTTCCTTTCGACGGGTGCGCTGGCGATCCTCGTGGCCGCGGTCTGCTATGCGCTGTCGAACATGCTGGGCCGGCTCATCAGCCGTACCGAACCGAGCGCCGCGCTGGTCTTCTGGACGACGATCGGCATGGCCGTGGGCGGAGGCCTGCTGTCGGCGCCGCAGTGGGTGCCGATCCAGCCCCAGCACACGTGGGTGCTCGCCGGCCTGGCCATGAGTGGTTTCCTGGGCCAGCTGGCCATCGCCGAGGCCTTCCGCCATGGCCAGGCCGCCGCCATCGCCCCCTTCGAATACAGCGCGCTCGCATGGGCGCTCTTGATCGACTGGCTGTTCTGGCAGACCGCGCCTGACACCTGGACGCTGGGCGGCGGCGCATTGATCATCGCGAGCGGGCTGTGGCTGGCGCGAAGCGAGGCGCCGAAGTCCGCGCGGGAGAATCAGCAGGCAGCCTGAGCCGATAACGTATCAGGGCGCGACGCGGCTCAGGAACATGTGCGTGGCGCGCTCGCCCGCCACCTGCCGTTCGCAGCGGTAGCCCAGCGCCGGCAGATCCAGGCCCGCGAACAGTGCCTCGCCCTTGCCAAGCAGTACCGGTCGCACTGCAAGGTGCAGTTCGTCGATCAGCCCGGCCTTCAGGTATTCGCGCACGGTGGCCGCGCCGCCTCCCACGCGCACATCGCGCCCACCCGCGGCGGCCCGCGCCTGCGTCAGCGCATCGTGGATGCCGCCGGTGACGAAGTGGAAGGTGGTACCGCCCTTCATCGTCAGCGGCGCACGGGGATGGTGGGTCAGCACGAATACGGGCACGTGGTACGGCGGCTCGTCGCCCCACCAGCCCTTCCAGCTTTCGTCGGGCCACGGGCCGCGCACCGGGCCGAACATGTTGCGCCCGAGGATCCAGGCGCCCATCTCGGCGAAGCCCTGCTCGGCGATCTCGTTGTCGATGCCGGTCTCGCCATTGGCCTCACCCGTCTTCTGCATCTGCTGCCAGACGCGCGTGGGAAAGAACCAGTCCATGAGTTCGGGACCGCGAACACCCAGTGGGTGCTCCAGGCTCTGATCGGGGCCGGCCGCGAAGCCGTCCAGCGAAACACCGAAGCTGCGCACAAGCAATCGGGACATGGGGTCGTCTCCTGCAAAAAGCGGAGCGACAGTTTAGACCTCGCAAGCCGAGAGCAGATTTCCCGGGCGAAGGGGCAAGAGCGAGCACCCTGTCCGCCCTCTGATGGACAACAATCGGCCAGCAACTCAGGACTTCATACCCTCGCACTCGCAGCCATGGCTCACCTACCAATCTCCGCTTCCGATGAAGACCTCATCAAGTTCGCAGACGAATGGGCAAGGCTCCTGGAAGCCGAAGACTACGCGGCAGCCTTCGGATTCACCGCGCAGGAACCATCGATGCAATGGACGCCGGAACTGATCCGGCAGGTCATCAAGTCGTACGGCGAATGCAGCGCCGGCCAGAAGGTCACGCTGAACGGCGAACCCACCGACATCCACCAGCGAAAGGAAGTCACGCGCTGGCAGGATGATGGCCATGGCAGCATCGGCGAGATATGGTACGACCTGAACATCGACGGATATGCCTCCGACCTCACCGCGACCTTCTACATCGAAGAAGGCCCGGATGGGCTGACGGTGCGGTTGAACGACATTCACGTCATGTAGTTTCCGTTCGGCCATCGGCAGCCCCGCACGGCCACCACACAACTCGCTCTTCGCTTTTCATCCACCAATGAACCTGCCGAACTTCGACCGCGACGCGGCGCGCGACCTGATGAAGGAGAAAGCCGGCGCGCCTTTCTCCGCGTTCGATGTGGCCACCCGCGCTCATCACCGCCAGGACAGGCAATTCCACGCGGAGGCAGCCCTGCTCTTCTGCCTTGCAGCCGAAAGAGCCGATGCCGAGCATCGCGCGGATCAGTCCAGGCCCAATCAGGCGATGAACCATCTCGTGCGGGCGGGCATCGCGTTCAACCGCGCAGCGGAGATCGAGACCGCGGAACCATTGCTGCGCCAGGCCATCGCCTTCGATTGGGCCGGAAACGGACTTTCGAACGACAGGCACATGGTCGAGTGGGCCTTCTACCAGCTGCTGCTGAATGCCCGGCAAGAGCCGGAGCGCTTTGCGCAACTGTTCGATGAAGCCGTGTCGCGATGCGCCGAAGTCGACAGGGACTACACGGCGATCCACCCGCACCAGGAAGAACTGCTGGAGATCGCCATCGGCATGGAGCATCGTCCCATCGTCGAACGGCTCGCCACAAAGATCGCGGAACGCCGCCCGGCCAAGAAGGCGACCAAGGAATTGCTGGCGCGGGCCAAGGCACTGCTCGCGAACTCCACCTGATCGATGAAGGGAGTGGGAGACATGGCAGTCAAGCGAATGGACAACATCCTGATCGTTGTCGATGACCTGGAAGCGGTGAAGGCATTCTTCGTCGAACTAGGTCTCGAGCTCGAGGGCCAGACCACGGTCGAAGGGCCTTCCGTCGGCAGCCTCATAGGGCTTGGAGACGTTCGCGCCACCCTTGCGATGCTCCGGACTCCGGATGGGCAAGGAATCGAGCTGGACAAGTTCCACACGCCGGATGCGGTGAGGTTCGGCCCCGTGAATGCGCCGGTGAACACGCTGGGCCTTCGCCGCATCATGTTCGGCGTGGACGACATCGATGCCGTCGTTACCCGGATGCAGGCCCATGGCGCGGAAATCATCGGCCAGATGCAGTACGGGGAGTCGTACCGGCTCGCATACATTCGCGGGCCCGAGGGCATCATCGTCGGGCTTGCCGAGCAGCTAGGCTGACAGCGGGCGAGAGGAAAAATGCCCCCGCCGTCTGACAGGCAGACGGCAGGGGCAAAAGCGGCGTCAGCCTTTCAGCCGAGCACCTCGGTCACGATGCCGGCGCCAACGGTCTTGCCGCCCTCGCGCATCGCGAATCGCATGCCGTTCTCGATGGCCACGGGCTTGTTCAGCTCGAAGCCGATCTGTGCCTGGGCACCCGGCTCGACCACACCGCTCTCGGTGTCGACGCGGATGACACCCGTAACGTCGGTCGTGCCGAAGAAGAACTGCGGCTGGTAGCCGGAGCCGAACGGAGTGTGGCGACCACCTTCTTCCTTGCTGAGGACGAAGATCTGGGCACGCCCCGTCCGGTATGGCTTCAGCGCACCGGGCTTCACCACGACCTGGCCTCGCACGACATCGTCGCGCTTGACCCCGCGCAGCAGCAACCCGACGTTCATGCCGGCCCGCGCCTCGGCAACGTCCTTGTGGAAGGACTGCACGCCGGTGACGATCACCTGCTCGTCGCCTTCCGATCTGAGCCCGACGATCTCCAGGCTGTCGCCGACGCGGATCACACCGCGCTCGACACGACCGCTGACCACGGTGCCGCGGCCCGTGATGGTGTGCACGCCTTCGACGGGCATCATGAACGGCCCGTCGTAGTCGCGCATCGGATCGGGAATGCGCGAGTCCAGCGCGTCGACGAGCTCAACGATGCACCGCACGTCAGGCCCCTCGAGCTCGCCGCGTTCGGCGGCGGCCAGGGCCTTCAGCGCACTGCCGAAGACGAAGCGGGCTTCGTCGTAGCCGTGTGCAGCCAGCAGCGCGCCGATCTCCATTTCGATCAACTGCTCGATGTCGGCACGGTCGGTCTCGGCGACGAGGTCCATCTTGTTCACGAACACCACCATGTGGCCGACGTTCACCTGGCGCGCCAGCAGCACATGCTCGATGGTCTGCCGCGCGGCGCCTTCGGTACCGTCCACCAGCAGGATCGCACCGTCCATCTGCGAGGCGCCGGTGATCATGTTCTTGATGTAGTCGGCGTGTCCGGGGCAGTCGATGTGCGCGTAGTGGCGGATGTCCGACTCGTACTCGACGTGCGAGGCGTTGATCGTGATGCCGCGTTCGCGCTCTTCCTTCGCGTTGTCGATCTGCCCGTAGGACAGCGCACGGCCGCCGATGCGTGCGGCCTGCACGAAGGTAAGAGCAGCCGTCAGAGTCGTCTTGCCATGGTCGACATGACCGATGGTTCCGACATTCACATGAACCTTGTTCATCATGGTTTTCTCCAGTTTGAGAGTGATAGACCGATCCGATCCGCTGGCCAGGCGAAGCAGTCGGCGGGGTTGTCGGCGCGCGCGCCAGATTCGGGTGCCCGCGATGCGGACAAGAAAAAAAGCCTGCCGGGTGGACCACCCGGCAGGCTTTTATTGCCTGAAGGATGGACCTCCAGGCACACAAGGGCCTGGAAGCTCTACACGAGCGACTCCACGGAGAACGCGCACAGCGCTGCGCCGGCAGCAAGTGCGGCGAAGGCAAGTTCTCGTTCGAAGGTCATGTCCACATCTCCAGTTGAGCAGGCGGAAAAACAAAAAACCCGGTGGCTTGGGCCTACCGGGTCTTGTGAAACTCAGGAGGCCGAGCCTCCGGGGGAAAGGCTCTAGGAAAGCGATTCAGCGAAATATGTGCGCAGCGCATCCACCGCTGCATTGCGGGTCGTCGATGCGTCTTGCGTGATCGGGAATTGCTTCATGGTCTCTCGTGCTATTGGCTGGTACCGCACGCGATGGTTGTAAATCTTTGGGGAGCGGAGGCTAACACCGTCGTCGAGATCCGGCAACAGGAGCGTTGCGCGACCGCTGCAGCAGCGGCTCTCGGAAAGGTGTCGCGCATGCTCCCGTCATCGTCTGCGAGGGCTGTACTCGGCGCAGGACTTCTTGCCTGCAGAAAGCAGGCATTGCATCCGCTCATCCTCCACACCTACCGCATCAAGGTATGGACTCGTCCCCGTCGCACCGTCGGGGTAGGTCACCAGATAGCGGTGGCTCTCCTGAGGGTCGGCGCGAACCGTCATGGCCATGTCTTCGACAACTCTCACTTCCAGGGTCATGGTTCCAGATGCCGAGGGATCGAGGTTCGGCGGAAAGAAGAGTGACTTGGGCCGCAGCCGAAGTTCATTCTTCGAAGGATCGTCCTTCACAAGGATCACAGGGAAGTACGCGAACTCCGCCTTCACGTTCGGGGTGCGAATGGCATCCTTCGCGCTCCTGAAGTTGAACTCGCTTCCATGCGAGATCACTTCCCTGCCTTTGACCAGCCGATGGTTGCTGCGGTACTTGAATGAAGTTTCCAGCGATGCCAGTTTCCACTGGCAAGCACCTCCTGCATCGATGGCGAAGCGCGCCTTGTAGGCGTTACCCGAGGCCTCCCTGACGAGCTCGACCTTCTCGAAGTTCAAGGCTCGCATCATGGCAGTGCCGCTTTGCGACTGGCCGCCAACGCCGTAGTGCGTCGCTTCCTTGCATTTCTCAGATGCGTACTGCAGCGTGACGGGCCGGGGCTCCACACCATCCGCAGCCTTCACGATCAGCGTCAGCCAGCGTGCATCCGCTGAGGGGCTTTGCGTGCGGTCTGCCTTTCGATCCAGGTCAGATGCCGATGTGCAGCCCGCCAGGAAAGAACAGATCACGAACAGGGGATTGCCAAGTCTCTTCTTCATGTGTCTCGTGTTGACTTCGTCGAAGCGGCCGGCGATCTTGATGAGCCGGCGCGCTCCGGGTTACCAACACTATAGGGGCCGGCAGGTTGGCCGGATGCCTGGCCCTCAGGACTTCAGAAGAGCTCAAGGCGCAAGCGTGAGCTTGAAGATCTGGTTGCCGTTCGATGCACCCACGTAGATGGTCCCGTCGCCGGCAACGGCCACGCCGATCGGGAAGTTGAACGCCAAGGCCGTGCCGCTGCTGTCCCGCAGCGTGCTGATCTCACCCGATGGCGAGACCACGCGCGCCACGCCATCCCATGCCTGGGTCAGGAACACGTTGTTGTTCGCATCGACCGTCACGCCATAGGAGTAACCGAGCTTGGCCGGCGTAGCGGAGGTGCCGTCGACCACGCCGGCGCCCGCATTGCCGTTGGCGCAATCGCCCAACAGCGTGCTCACCGTGGCGCTAGCCACGTCGATCTTGCGCAGGCAGGGACTGTCGGTGTCCGTGTCGTACAGCGTGCTGCCATCGCGGCTGATCGCCAGGCCCTGCGGACGAGCCATCTGGGCGGCCGTGCCTACTCCGTCCAGGTAGGCCTGCGTGCCGTCGCCTGCAAGCGTGCTGGTGGTGCCGTCGGCCGCGACCTGGCGCACGCGCTTGTTCTCCGTGTCTGCCACGAACAGGTTGCCTGCGCTGTCCAGCGCAATGCTGGCGGGGTTGTGGAACAGCGGAGTGGCCGGGCTGTCGGCATAGCCGCTCGTGCTGTCGCCAACCCAGGTGCTGAAGGTCGTGGCGTTGGGGGCGATCTTGTTGATGCGGTGCTGGTCGCTCACGTACAGCGTGCCATCGGCTCCAAGCGCCAGGCCATACGGCGTATTCGTGGTCGTGCCTGGTGTCACCTCCGCGCCGTTGCCGCTGGCCGTGTCGATTTTGTAGACCGAGCCATTGCCGCCCATGGCCACGTAGAGGTTCGCGCCGCTCGCATCCAGAAGCAGTTGATAGGGATGGTTGTAGCTCACACCCGTGGTCGCCAGCACGTTGGCGACCCATGGCTTGACCGTCAGCGTGGCGGCATGGCTGGTCACGCTGCCGTCTGCGCCCGTCACCCGTACGCGCAGCTGCTGGCCGCTGTCGGCCAGCTGGTTGGCAGCCGTGGTGAAACTGTCTCCACTGGCTCCGGAAATATCCGTCCAGCTGGTGCCGCCATCGACGCTGCGCTGCCACTGATAGGCCGTGGCGCGCACGGCTTGCACCTTCAACGTGGCGGACACACCCTGGCCAACAGTGGTATCCGATGGCTGCATCGTGATGGAGGGCGTGGTGTCTTCCGGTGCGGGCGCAGGCGCCGGTGTTCCCTGCGAAGCGGGCGCGGGCGCGGGGGCCACAGCAAACCCGGGGAACCCGCCGCCTCCTCCCCCGCCACCTCCGCAGGCGGCCAGCAGGAGATTCGTCATGAGCAGCGCGACAGGTGCACGCCATGCACGGGAAACGGTACGAGTGGCAATCATGATGGGCCTTCCTTTTTTCAAGTGGAGTGAACGAGAAGGCCTTCACGTTAGGGAACGTAACTCCCGCAATCCAGTGTCGAAGGTCATCGGATTGCGCAGAAAAAAAGATGCTCAGGAGTGCATGGAAGTGTCCGTCGTATCGCGTCGCTTCAACGCTGAAAGGGCCTGCAGCAACCTCTCGGCAGCCACCGGCTTGAGCAGCACCTGCAACCCGGAGTCGCGCATCTGCTGTTGTCGTTGCGGTGCGGTTTCCCCGGTGATCAGCAGCACCTGCAGGCCGGAGCCGAAGCGCGCGCGCAATCGCTGTGCCGCAGCCAGTCCGTCGGCACCATCGGCTAGGCGGACATCGCACAGCAGCACTTCGACAGGGGCACTGCCATGTGCGGCGTGCGACAGCACGGCCCCGGCCTCGGCTTCGCTAGCCACTGCATCGATGGTCACGCCGTGGGCCTGCAGCAGCCCGGTGACGGCCTGGCGGATCGCGACTTCATCGTCGACGATCAGCACGCGCTGCGGCAACTGCAAGGCAACGCCCGGGCGCGCAGCGGATGGCGCGACACCCAAGGCCGACACCGCAGGAAGCACCAGGCGAAAGCGACTGCCGCGATGCAGGCGCGAACGCACCTGCAGCGGATGTGCCAGCAGGCGCGAGATACGCTGCACGATGGACAGGCCGATGCCCAGCCCTCGCGCCCGGTCGCGTCCCGGATTGCCCACCTGGTAGAACTCGTCGAAGATCCGGCCGAGGTGCTCGTCCGCAATTCCGATGCCGGTGTCGCAGATGTCGATCCACACCACCGGCCCTCGCGCACGGGCGGCCACCACCACGCCGCCGCGTTGCGTGTACTTGAGAGCGTTGTCGACGAGATTGGACAGCAGCCGCTGCAGCAGCTGCGGATCGCTCAGCACCCAGCACGGCGTGGCGCGCAAGCGAAGCTGCAGCTCCTTGTCGGCCGCCTGTGCCGCAAACACATTGTTGAGCGCTAGAAACAGTGGATTGAGCTCCACGGGCCGTATCTGCGGCGCCACCTCGCCGGCATCCAGCCGCGAGATGTCCAGCAGCGTGTCGAGCGAATCGCCGAGCGTTCCGACCGCATCCATCAGCCGCGCGGCGTGATCCCAATCCTCGCTGCCGCGAAGCTTCTTCTCGATGACGGCTCCGAACAGCGCGATGGCATGCATGGGCTGGCGCAGGTCGTGGCTCGCCGCGGCAAGAAAGCGCGTCTTCTCCTCGCTGGCGCGCTGCGTGGCTGCAATCTGGTGGCTCAGCTGCTCGGCCAGCGCCTCCTTCTCGAAACGCATCGTCAATGAAGCGGTCAGCAACCTGTGATGCTGCAGCGCGAACATGATCATCACGCACATGTACAGCAGACAGCCGCTGGCCAGGAACAGGTGCGTGCTGTCGCCCCGCCAGGCCAGTGCCAGGGTAAGGCTGGCCATGCTGGGCACGATGAAGCGCGGGATGTTGCGCTTGAGAACTGCCAGCGACAGCGCTCCGCCCGCGCAGCCGCCCATCATCATGACGATGACCATGACCCAGAGCCCCAGGTTGCGCCCCGACGGAACGCAAAGCCAGGGCGCAAGGCCCCAGACGCAGGAGCGCAGCAGCACATTGCGCGCATTGAAGCGCGCCCAGTACTCGGGGTGCTCCGCCGCATCGGGGCTGCGCTGATAGCGCCTGTAGGCGCGCCGCAGCGTCAGCGCCAGGTGCAGCGCCATCCACAGCAGGACTTGCCAGCGCCACGTGGCCAGGAACAGGCCGATGCCCAGCGACTGCGCCGTGAGGAAGTCCGCAAGATAGGCCGCAGGCGCGTTGGCATGGACCGCGGCCACCTGCTCGCGCAGCACGCGCTGGGCCAGTTCGGGCGGATGCAGGTCATTCATGCAGGCATCGCCACATCGAAGGCCGCATGACGCAAGAGATCAGCTCACCGAAGGCTGCTGATGAGCTGGGCCCGCGAGCGCATGCCGAACAGCAACAGCAGGGTGGACACATGGTTCTTCACCGTGCCTTCGGTCAGATGCGACAGCTGCGCGATCTCCTTGTTCGACTTGCCGGACAGCACCCAGTCGAGGATCTCGACCTGACGCGCGTTGAGCTGCGGCTGCAGCTCGGCTGGTACTGGTGTTGCGCAGATCGAGACCGCAGGCGCAGGCTGCGAGACCGGCTGGGCGACCAGATCGTTGTCCCTCACGTAGCGCAACACCTCGCCCAGATGACCGGTCTTGGGCAGGAAGGCCTGAGCCCCGAGCGCCATCACTCCCTGCATCAGCGCATGGCTGTCCTTGCCAGAAAGCACGACCACGCGCGATGCGGGAAAGGCGCGCCTGAAGCGCACCAGCGTATCCAGGCCCTGAGAGTCGGGCAGATCGAGATCGAGCAGCACCAGAAGATGCGACGAGATATGGAACTCGTACAAGCGCAATGCGTCGGCGAGGCTGCGTGCCTCGTGCACCGGCACGCTTGCGGTCTCGGCCAGCAGCAGCGCCCGAAGGCCCAGACGCACCAGCTCGTGGTCGTCAACCACCAGGATGCCCCGCGCCGATATGGCGACACCGGCCTCGCTACGCAACGGTGCGGCATGCGAAGACAGTGATGCGGCGTTGGCCATGGTGCGGGCATCTTAGTTCCGATGTTTGCGAAGTCGAAATGACCAAAGTCATGAGGAACAGGGCGCTGTTGCCTTGCTGCGGCGGCTGTTCTCTTGCCCTGGCGACGCATGAACTCTGCGGATCTGGCTGGCGATCAAGTTGATCTCCAACGGTTCGATACCAGCTTTCACAGAGGAGAGAAGCGTCAGAAGCATCGCTCTCGCCGACTCCAGATGCCTGACCACGATGCCGGACGTGCTCGCCCTTCCGGAGTTCGGTTGCCTCGCAAATAGGAAGGCATACGCAAGAAGACATATGCCTTCAGAACGCCTCGCTTCAGGAAGCATGGAGCACTCGCCATGCAGACCTGATGCCTCGCGTGCGGGCCCGTGCTCCATGCCGCCGGATAAAATGCGTGACTGCTTCCCTGGCCAAGCCCCACCGGGCTCTGCGCCGCTGCTCCCTCAACCACTTGCCAAACGCCTTGCATCCCACGGACTCGCCGATGAGAAAGGCTCTGCTCCGTCCATCAATCTGGGTAGGCATCAGCATGAGCCTTGCCGCGACGCTCGCCGGCGCAACGGCGGGGGTTCAGGTGGAAAAGATATCGCGAGACATGCCCGCAGGCGTCGCGCTCCCGGGGCCGGATGAAGTTGTCCCTGCAAGCGCCGCAGCCAGTACGCCCGCGGCAGAGGCCGCCTCGCTCGCCGAGCGAAGAATCCGTGCGGTTCGCGCTCAGTGGCCCATCGAGGACGAATCATTGCGTCGCGTGATCATGCACTGGGGCTCCACCGTGGGCGTAGAGGTCCGCTGGGACAGCACTCGCGACTACACCCTCACACCCGAGGTGCGCGCCGGACATTTCAGCGGGTCGTTCAAGGATGCGTTGTTCCAACTCGCGCAGAAGTATCAAATGCTCGATGCGCCGCTGCTGCTCGAGTTTTCGGAGGACGGCACCGTTCTTCGGGTGAGCGATCAGGAAAGGCCGTAGTAGGCTCTTCGCTCCGTGAGGCGATGCATGAGCTGCACTCTGTGAGTGTGACGCCAACTTTTCTTCAACTACAGTCGGCAATGGGCGGACGCATGATGCCCCCCCCAAGGACCACCGTTCCCCAAGGAGTTTCGATGAACTTCAGGCCATCAAAGTCCGCACGTGCCCTGCCGGCGACCGCAACAGGCGCGCACGCCGTCGGTACAGCCGCAGTGGGCTCCGTCGTGATTGGTGCCGCAGCCTTCGGCGCCCTCGCCGTCGGTGCCTTGGCTATCGGTCGGCTCTTCGTGGGCCGGGCACGAATCCGTCGGTTGGAGATCGACGAGCTTGTTGTTCGTCGCATTCGAATCATTGAGCAACTGACGCCGCCGGCGTCGATGCCTCTCGGCGAGCCCATCAAGACACGGGCCGAGGCGGCAAAGTAGCCGCAACGGCTACCGGTAATCAGCCTGGATACCGTGAACCCACACCGGAACATGACCGCCGCCAAAGCACGCGCCGTCCCCATGCCCAGCAACAGCGCGCTGACACCGCTCTACGCCGGTGCCGACCTCGTGGACGCCTTCGCAATCCGACTGCCGGCAGAGGCCAGCAACGATATCGAGGTGCTGGCACTTCGCGCTCGAGCGGCAAGCGGGGTGGATTCGCGCGCTCACGTTTGCAAGCGTGCGTCGGGCTATCGCCTGGATGCGATCTCATTGACCAACAAGCTGATGACGGCAGATCTTCGTGACGATGGGATCATCACGGTCGCACGCATGAGGGCTCGGAGCATGAGCACCACTCTGGAGCCGGAGACCGTCGCAGCAACAAATTGCTTGACTTGATACGGGGCAACCTTCACGAAAGTCGGAGTGCCGTGATCCGGCAACCGGGTAGCCGCGCTTCTGTAGGCGCCCGTGCTCTGTCATTTCCATTCGGTGAATGCTGCCAGGCATATCGGACGACAGCAGCGGCTCTTCTTGCACCTACGACCTATCCGGCATTAGTCGACCAAGACCAGACTTTCCCGCAGTCGATTGAACCATCGTCCATCCATGAAGAGCTACGTCCTTGCTCTCGATCTTGAAGGCACCTTGATCTCGAGCGCCATGAGCCAGATACCGCGTCCGGGCTTGGCTGAGTTCTTGGCTCGTTGCGCCGAACTCTTTCCCCGCATCGTCATGTTCACCACGGTAAAGGAAGAGCGATTTAGAACGATCGCGCGCTTGCTGGTGGATGAGGAAGTCGTGCCCGCCTGGTTTGCGGATATGGAATACATCACCTGGCACGGCGAGACAAAGGACCTCCGGTTTGTCCCTGGCGTGCATCCGCACCAAGTATTGTTAGTCGACGATTTTGAGAAATACATTCATCCCGGCCAGGAGGCGCAGTGGATGCAAGTTGAGCACTTCGACTATCCCTACAGCTCAACGGATACCGGCCTCGCCAAGATGCTGAGCGCACTGACGGACCGTATTGATCGATGATCGTTGTGTATTTCTATGGCGAGGATCGACCAGAAGCCGACGGTCGTTGCCTCGGCAGAAGCCGGCGAATGATCTTCTTTACGTAGAGAATCGGCGACCAGACAGCGCATAACGGAGTGCAGAATTGGGGCACCAAACAGTTGTATACGGGTCCATTGAAGTCTTTCAATCCTCGGACGTTCCGGGCGCTGACGCTCGTACGGATGAAGCATTGATGCGCTTGCCGGAGATTGACGAATGGCCGTTTCTCACGCGCTCGATGTTCAGCGTCACTCCACCTGGCTACGGACCACATGGCTCCTATCTGTACAGGGTGATTTCGTTCGGCGCCTCCTACAAGGCCGTTGAATGGGAGTGGGCTGAGTGGTTGCTTAAATTTGAGCGATTGCTAGCGTTACTCGATTTCACATACGCGAGAGTGCATCTTGAGACGGAACTGGTCGGCAAGCACACCTATATCTGGGATGGACATTCGGACGACGGCAAGAAGATCTCACCGGACCATTGGCAATTTTCGGGAGGGCCGCGCACCTTCTCCGATTGACGTCCTCATGGCTCACAGCGGCCGCGAGTAGACATTCAGCTGCCCATTGGGATTCGCGATAAAGCGGACCTGCCCTCAAGCACCAGCGAGTGCGCTCATGCGCCTAAGGAGCGACGGTCGCACCGTCGATTCCATTCCGCCGGAGTGCCTCATGCACGAAGCCTGACGCCTTGCGGGATTCGATGAACTGTTGGAGCAAGGAGGCTGCCAATGCTCCACGGCTGGAAGGTAGGCCCATGGCCTGCTGGATAACCATGAAGCGCTCCGGTAACAGGCAGAGTCCTCCATTGCGCTGGGCGTCAGATTCCAGCTGTTGCTTCACGCCCGCCGCGACATCGTAGTTGCCTTCAAGGAACACATCGACGACGGAGGGCGACGTCGGCGCCCTGACGAGCTCGGCGTTTTGGAGCGTGCGAGTCAAGTACAGGTCGTAGGCGCTGCCCTTCCCAACCACGACGCTGACGCCAGGCCTGTCAACATCAGCATGCGTTTCGAACGCGGATGCTTCACGCGCCAGGTAGCAGCCCTCGATGAGGACATAAGGCGCGGTGAACTGGATTCCCTGAGAGCGGAGAGGGTCAATGGCGAAGAAGCCGATGTCGGCCCGCTCATTGGCAACCGCGTCGACGGCCTTGGCGGCGCCGTCGAAGACGACCAATTCGAGGGATATGTCCAGGCACGTCGCCAGCGCTCGTGCAAGGTCAACCGAGACGCCAGTCGGCGGCTGCCCAGCGTCCTGCCGGGCGAGGATGGGATTGCCGAGATTGACGGTCGCCCTCAAAACGCCCGTGGGAGCGAGGGCTTGAGCGTCATGTAGAGGGTAGTGCTCCACTGCAATCTCACTTCTCGGTATTCCAGTTGGCAGGGACGAAAACCTGCCCCTCCATGAGACGCCGCGCGCTCCGGCTCATGAGCGCCTTGGTTACCGCCCAAGTGCCTTCCTGCTCGGAGGCATGTGCGCCAACGCGCAGCGTGCCAGAGGGGTGGCCGAAACGGATTTCGTCATGACGCCCGCCGCCGAG
Organism: Variovorax sp. V15; assembly: GCF_041154425.1. Lineage (NCBI taxonomy): Bacteria > Pseudomonadati > Pseudomonadota > Betaproteobacteria > Burkholderiales > Comamonadaceae > Variovorax > Variovorax sp. V15. The sequence continues at coordinate 1,823,888 of NZ_AP028659.1, read as the reverse complement.
TACGCGCGAGACGAGGGTTCCCGGAATGGCCGCGGCCACTGCGATGGCGACTGCGCCGGTACCGGTCATGGCATGGTGCAGCTTGCCCATCGAGAAGATGCGTGCGCATAGGTCCATATCCTCGGCGGTGACCGCCTTGCCGCTGGATGCGGTGTAGCCCGTCGGGTGCGAGACAAATGCAAGCTTCGGCGTGTGTGGGCGCTTCTCGGTCGCCTCCGTGACGCTGGACGCAAGGCCCATTGCGACCGTGGCGTTGGCCCGGATAGCTTCCGCCTTGGCTAGGAGGTCGGCGTCCATGTTCACTCGCGGCTGCAACTCCGAGCCGCCGAGGCCGAGCGTGACCGCGTCAACGAAGATGGTCGGATTGCCCGCGTTGATGAGCGTTGCTTCGACGACTCCCACTCCCGGTACGTCGACCTTGTCAATCATGTTGCCAGTAGGAAACATCGCGCCGCCTTCGCCGTCCTCATCTGCCCCGGGGTCCAAGAACTCCAATTTGATTTCAGCTGCAGGGAAGGTCACACCGTCGAGCTCGAAGTCACCAGTCTCTTGGACCTGGCCATCTCGCATGGGAACATGAGCGACGATTTTCTTTTGGATGTTGGCCTGCCAGATGCGCACCACGGCGACTCCGTTCTCGGGCGCATCAACAAGTCCGCGCTCAATCGCGAACGGTCCGACTGCCGACGTGAGGTTGCCGCAGTTGCCGCTCCAGTCGACGACCGGCGACTCGATGGCGACCGCGCCGAACAGGTAGTCGACATCGCAGTCCTGGCGGGTGCTCGGCCCGACGATGACGACCTTGCTGGTGCTCGACGTCGCACCACCCATGCCATCAATTTGCTTGCCGTACGGGTCCGGACTTCCCGTGACGCGCAGCATCAGAGCGTCGCGCGCCGCGCCGGGCTGACGAGCCGGCCCTGGGAGGTCGTCCGGCGCGAAGAAGACGCCCTTGCTGGTGCCGCCGCGCATGTACGTCGCGCGAATGCCAATCTGCTTGCTCATGAAGTGGTTCCTTTCGATGGGTGGGCGAACACGACACACACGGGGCTGCCGGTAGAAGTCAGCTGTTCAATTTTGGAGGGACCGGAGACACGGACGATGGAGTCCGCGTCTTCGTTTGCGACGCAAAGGGCGTCGGTGTCTGGTATTGGGGTGATGAAACGAGGTATGGCTCCGCGAACTCGAGTCCAGACCGGTGAGCTCAGCGCTCCGTCCATCGAATCAATCTCGTAGCGGACCACGCTGCCGTGCCCGCGGTTGCTGACGAACAGGTGGCATTCGTCATGGGAGAGCGCGATGCCTGCCCCCGTGTTCTCGCCGATATAGGAATCAGGGACAGTCGTGGAGCGACGCAGCGGCTCCAGCCTGCCGGTCGTTGTGTTGAATCGGGTCGTGAGCACTTGGCTCGACAGCTCTAGTACGACCCAAGCCAGGTTGCCGTCCGACCGAAACGTCAGGTGGCGAGGGCCGCTGCCAGGCGCCACTTCCAGCGTTGACATTAGCTGGAGTGCGCCTGTGACCTCGTCGAGCGCCAGGGTATGGACCGCGTCGGCGCCTTTGTCTGGGACTACGAACCAACGACCAGAAGGGTGCAGCACGATTTGGTGCGGATGTGCCCCCCGCTGTTGGGTCTTGTGAGGACCAGCCTCGGCCGGCAACTCCAGCAGATGGGCCATCGACCCGAGGGAGCCATTCTCTTGAACCGGAAAGCTCGCAACGCTGCCGGTGGCGTAGTTCGCCACGAGAACCCAACCCTTGCCCGCGCTCAGGGCCAAGTGCACGGGGTTCTTGCCTCCAGTGGGCCGGGTACCCAGCCCAAACAACTTTCCATCGCCGGCGATTTTGAAGCTGCTGACTTCGGCCCCGTCGCCATGAACGCAGTGCAGGGCACTGCGTACCTCGTCGACCAGAAGGAAGGACGGGTTGTCACCCGTGGGAGCAGTCCATCGATGGGTCCATTCCCCGCCGCTGGACACGTCAAAGACCTCTAGCCCTCGCCCCCGCGCTTGACGCAGGGCGGTCGTCCGGCAACCGACGTAGGCCCGAAAGGCGACATCGGATGGGGCTTGATGCGGGGTTGTCTCCATGGTTTGACCTGTCGTTGAATTGCATTATATGATTAGTTTCGACAAAAATAGTTCTTCGATGTTTTCTTTTCCACCTCTTTGGAGACAAACCCATGAGCCAACTTTCTCGACGCGCGCTCCTGCAGGCAGGCGCAGCCGTCCTTCCCCTCAGCTTTGCCGGTCGTAGCTTTTCGCAGGACAAGTTCCCCAGTAAACCCGTCACGCTCATCGTTCCCCAGCCTGCCGGCGGCGACGCCGACGTGGTGTGCCGCAGCATTCAGAACAAGATGCAAGAGGTGCTCGGGCAGCCCCTGGTCATCGACAACCGCGCCGGCGCTGGCGGGAACATTGGCACTGCACTGGGCGCCAAGGCTGCTCCTGATGGCTACACGGTGACTTTCGTGAATCAGGGCACCATGTCCCTGAATCCATGGCTCTATCCGAATACTGGCTACAAGGTGGACAGCCTTGCTCCGGTAACCTGGCTGACCTCCATCGACCTGGTCATCGTCGCGAACCCCTCTGTGCCGGCGAAGAACCTCAAGGAGTTCCTGGAACTGGCCAAGAAGGAGCCGGGGAAATTCACGTACGGCACGGCAGGCAACGGGAGCGCCAACCACATCGCCGGCGAGATGCTCAAGTCGATGGCCAAGGCGGACATCACGCACGTGCCCTACAAGGGTGGTGCGCCGGCCATCGTCGCGCTGCTGGGCGGTGAAATCAGCACTGTGGTGGCATTTCCGCTGGCCGCGCTCCCTCACATCAAGGCGGGCAAGCTCAAGGCGCTGGCTGTCACCGGCAAGAACCGCTCGAAGGCGCTGCCGGACGTGCCGACGGTGGCCGAAAGCGGGGTCACCGGGTACGAATTCGCTTCCTGGATGGGCCTGACCGTACCGAAGGGCACTCCTGACGCGGTCATCCAAAAAATCCACGCCGCCGCCTCTGCCGCGCTGAAAGAAAAGGACGTCGCCGAGAAGTTGTCAGCGGGCATGACTGAGCCTGTCGGCGCGGCCCCCAAGGAGTTCGCCGAGCTCATTCAGCGTGAGAACGAACGCTGGTCGAAGCTCATCAAGCAGTACGGAATCAAGATTGACTGACCTAGACTATGAGGCATGCCCTCTGTGAATGAAGTTGCCTCCGCCCCGGAACTGACCTCCCTGCAGCAACGTGTTGCCCGGGAAATCGTCGCCTTGGTGCGCAGAGACAACCGTGTCGCAGGGGACCATCTCCCTGAAATTCAGCTTGCACAGCACATCGGGACGTCTCGTTCGCCGATTCAGGTCGCCCTCAGGCACCTGGCCCAGCTTGGCGTTCTGCAGCAGGACGCCAATCGCGGCTTCTTCTTGAGCGTCGACGCCAAGGACTGGGACGGGTCTGTGTCCAGCCTCCTGGCGACGGACGACCCCCTCTACCTTCGCATTGCAGAGGACCGACAGTCGGAAAACCTGCCCGACGAAGTGACGGAGGCCGAGTTGATGCGTCGGTATGGGGTGGCGCGCAGCACCCTGCGCAAGGTCCTGTCCCGGATTTCCGAGGAGGGCTGGATTGAGCAAAGCATGGGACATGGGTGGCGCTTTCTGTCCTTGATCGATTCCCCGGACGCCTATGAGGAGAGCTACCTCTTTCGGCAGTCCATCGAGCCGGGGGCCATCCTGGGACCGTCCTTCAGTTTCGTGCCTGCCGAGCTCAAGCAACTCAGGCGCGAGCAGCAGCGAATCGTGGACGGGGGATTTCAGACGATGACCCCCATCGAACTGTTCGAGGCAAACAGCCACTTTCACGAGACGATTGCCCAGTGGGGGCACAACCGATTCGTCTTGCAGTCCGTGCGGCGAATTAACCAGCTGCGCCGGCTGGTGGAATACCGCCAAGCCACCAAGCGCGGCCCTCGGCACACCCAGGCGGCGGAGCATCTGGCCATCCTGGACGCCATAGAGCGGCAAGACTTCATGCAAGCCGCCAACTTGATGCGAGCCCACCTGAACGGGGCGCGCCGCGGCAAGCTGCAGGACTCCAGCGTCTTCTCTCAAGCGGCCTAAGCAGGCTGCTCCTCCCTTGAACTACTAGGCACCCGGGCTCACGCCAGGGAGGGTGTCCGTGTGCGCGCTCCCGACTTGAGCAACTGGTTACGTGCGATAGGGTATACCCTCGACCATAATTGATGAAAATGATCAGAAAATACAAATTAGGCGCTGAAGAAGTTTGCGTCATTCCGCGCCGCCCCCACAACAAGCAGTGAAGGAAACGTTCATGCAATTCAACGAGACAAAGAAGCCGTCCTTTGGCGCAGTTCGACGTACGCTCTTGGCGACCGCCGCGGTTGGCACCCTATGTTCCCCGGCCTTTGCCGAGGGGCCGTATCCGAACCGTCCCATCAAGCTCGTCGTCGCCTTCGCTCCCGGCGGCGGCTCCGACTTCATTGCACGCCTGGTTGCAGTGAGGATGGGCGAAAAGCTGGGCCAGCCGGTCATCGTTGAAAACCGCCCCGGTGCGGGCGGCAACCTCGGGGCGAGCACCGCGCTCAAGTCTCCGGCAGACGGCTACACGCTGTTCCTGGCGGCCGCAAGCTACACCGTGAACCCTGCGCTCTACAAGCTCACGTTCGACCCCATCAAGGACATCACGCCCATCGCGCAACTGGCTCGAGGCCCGTTCATCATCGCGGTGAACCCCGAAGTGCCGGCCAAGAACCTGAAGGAGTTGGTCGCCTTGGCCGAGAAAGAGCCGAACAAGCTGAGCTATGCCACAGCCGGCACGGGGAGCATCACCCACATTGCGACCGAGTACTTCCTTGATGTCACGAGCGCGCAAATGATGCATGTGCCATACAAGGGCACGGCTCCCGCTCTGACCGACACCATCTCGGGCCAGACACAAGTGGTCTTCGGGACCGTCGCTTCTACCCTCCCCTTCGCCAAGGCCGACAAGCTCAGAGCACTGGCTGTCACGACGCCCAACCGCCTGGCGGCGCTCTCCGATGTGCCCACGACCGCCGAGGCAGGCTTCCCCGCCTACTCCGTGACGAACTGGCACGGAATCATCGGTCCCAAGGGCATCCCGCAGGACGTCGTGGCCAAGCTCAACAAGGCCATCAACGAGTCAATTCAGGGTGCCGAAATGACCAAGGGCATGTCGTCCGACGGTCTCACCCCCGTCGGCGGAACCCCGGCCGAGTTCGGCAAGTTGCTCGCAGACGAGACTGCGCGCTGGCAGGCGGTCGTGACGAAGCGGGACATCAAGGTCGAATAACAAGACTCGCAGCGCGCTCGAGGCCTTGCGAGCGCGCCGCATCGAGTTGTTCAGGGCATGCGAACGCACTGAGCAATGCAAGACCATCAATGAAAGTGCACCAGGCTCCGCACTTGCCACGGCTATTGGACTAGCACCGTCTCCCCACTTTAGGAAATCAGATGAAAACCGAACCCCAGATAAAGCAGCTTCCCATGGCCAATCGGACGGTGCGCTATGTCTCCATCGCTGACATGAGCGGCGTCGACCAGCTTCCCTTCTCGCTGCGAATCCTCCTGGAGAACCTTCTTCGCCAAGCGGCGACGCGTGGCGCGGACACCCAGGCAGAAATTGATGCGCTCCTTGGACGAAAGGTGGGCGCTGGCCTGAGCTTTTACCCGACGCGCGTCTACGGCCAAGACATTCTGGGTCAGGTGATGCTGGTGGACATGGCCGGCATGCGCGACGCAGTGGCAGTAGCCGGCGGCGATGCGTCCAAGGTTGGTCCCAAAGTCCCAGTGGACGTCATCATCGACCACTCGCTTCAGGTCGACAGTTGGGCATCTCCGATTGCTCGCAAGGTCAACCTCGAGCGCGAGTACCAGCGCAACGGCGAGCGCTTTGCGTTCCTGAGGTGGTGCAGCAGCAGCTTCGAGGGCGTGCGCATCGTCCCGCCGGGCAAGGGCATCATGCATCAGATTCACCTGGAGTACATCGGCAAGGTGGTCTGGACGGACAAGGATGGCCTGAACGAACTCGCGATTCCCGACACTTGCGTCGGCACCGACAGCCACACACCGATGATTAACGGCTTGGGCGTTCTGGGCTGGGGCGTCGGCGGCATCGAAGCTGAGGCCGTGATGGTCGGCAAGCCGGTTGCGCTCGCGCTGCCTGAAGTCGTCGGCATCGAGGTAAAGGGCAAGCTCCGTGAAGGCGTGCTCCCCACAGACTTGGTCTTGGCCATCACACAGCGCATGCGCTCGCTGGGCGTGGTCGGCAAATTCGTCGAGTTCTTCGGAAATGGCCTGGAGGCCCTGCCGCTCGGCGACCGCGGAATGATTGCGAACATGGCGCCCGAGTACGGGGCCACCGCGGTCTATTTCCCCATCGACGACCGCACGATGGACTATCTGCGGATGACCGGCCGTGACGATGCTCAGATCGAGCTCGTGGAGGCATATGCCAAGGCGCAGAAGCTCTGGCGCGGCGCGCAGACGCCCACACCGGTCTTCGACACTGTCGTGACCATCGACCTCGACGACATCCGGCCATGCTTGGCCGGCCCTCGCAACCCTGAGGACCACCTGCCCTTGGAGACGGTGCCCAGCGCGTTCGTCAAGCACTACCAAGAGATTGCCGGCCGGCCTCTTGATCCGAAGCATCTTGCGCCCGTGAAGGGCGAGCAGTTCTCCTTGCACGACGGCGATGTGCTCATCGCAGCCATCACAAGCTGCACGAACACCGCCAACCCGGTGAACATGATGGCGGCCGGCCTGGTCGCGAAGAAGGCGGTCGCCCTGGGCCTTATGGCAAAGCCGTGGGTCAAGACTTCCCTGGTGCCTGGGAGCCACGTGACAGCCGCAGTGCTAGAGAAGGCTGGGCTGCAGCAAGCGCTGGATGCGCTCGGCTTCCACGTCGCCGGTTTCGGCTGCACGACCTGCAACGGCGGCTCGGGTCCACTTCCCGATGCGGTGGTCGAGGCCATCGACGCCGAGAAGCTCGTCGGAACCGCGGTGCTCTCCGGCAACCGCAACTTCGAGGGCCGCATCCATCCCAACGTGCGCGCCGCATACCTTGGCTCGCCTGCACTGGTCGTGGTCTACGCGCTGACCGGGACCTTGTCGGTCGATGTGACCAAGGAGCCCATCGGGACGGGCAGCAACGGTCAACCGGTGTACCTGCGCGACATCTGGCCGACCTCGGTTGAAATCGCCAAGGCGGTTGACGGTGTCTACGAGCCGGAAATCTTCCGTCAGAAGTACGCCGACCTGTTCGAAGGTGGCGAGCAGTGGGACGCATTGGCTGGAGAGCGCAGTGAACGGTTCCCCTGGAACAATGCCAGCACGTACATCCTCCAGCCCCCATACTTCGAAGGGCTCTCGCGCCAGGCTGCTCCGGTCCGGGACATCACCGGCATGAGGCCCCTCGTCATCCTCGGCGACTCCGTGACGACGGACCACATCTCTCCGTCGGGTGCCATCAGCCTGGGGACGCCCGCCGCAGATTTCCTTCTTTCAAAGGGGGTAGAGCGGCGCGACTTCAACAACTACACGACTCGCCGCGGCAACCACGACGTGGCAATTCGTGCCACGTTCGCGAACATTCGCCTACGCAATCGCATTGTTCCTGGCGTCGAAGGAGGCGAAACCAAGCTCATGCCGGATGGCAAGCAGATGCGGGTGTTCGAGGCGGCGGAGGAGTATCTGCGTCGTGACGTGCCCCTTGCCGTCATTGCTGGCAAGAACTACGGCTGCGGCTCCTCGCGCGACTGGGCAGCCAAGGGTGTTGCCCTGCTTGGCGTCAAGGCGGTGATTGCGGAGAGCTTCGAGCGAATCCACCGAACCAACCTCGTCGGCATGGGCGTACTGCCTCTGCAGTTCGAAGCTGGCACCACGGCTGAATCGCTTGGTCTGGATGGCAGCGAAACCATCGATGTGCCTGCGCTCGCTCACCACCTGAAGGTCTCGGGCCGCATTGAAGCCATCGTGCGCAGGGCCGATGGTTCGACAACCGTTGTTCCTCTCATCATCCGCCTCGACACGCAGGAGGACGTGGACTACTGGCGCCATGGCGGCATCCTGCCGTTGGTCTGGCGCGACTACGTCTCCGGGAAATCCGAGGAGCATGTGTTGCACTCCGCCCAGCGCATGGAGCCGGAGGCGGGCGGCCTTCTGCATGAACTGCCTGATGCCATGCCTGGTAGCGAAGTGCCGAGCGCGAGCCAGGGCGTCTCCTTAGGCTAGTCACTAGGGGAGGCCTCAAGCCTTCCCCCTTCCTTTCTTTTCTTCGACGCATCCTGTGCCGCCAGCGCGCGGCAGGGGAGGGCTTGGTGCTGCCTCGCGCTCGATTCGAACTCCAAAACCAGCTGAGGGACTCGCACTGCCCACACCGAGACAGTCATGCTCACCATCCTTGCCTATTCAATGATTGTGGTCTTCATGGCCCTGGTCATGACGGGCCGAATGACCGCCCTCATTGCGCTCATCGCCGTGCCCATCGTCTTCGCCCTCATCGGCGGGTTTGGAGGCGACATCGGACCCATGGTCATCAGTGGCTTGCGCGCCATCGCGCCCACTGGCGTCCTCCTTCTGTTCGCAATCCTGTACTTCGGTTTGATGATTGACGTGGGTCTGTTCGACCCACTGATTCGTCTCATCGTTCGACTGGCAAAGGGCGACCCCGTGCGCTTGGTCGTCGGTTCGGCTCTTCTGGCAATGATTGTTTCGCTGGACGGCGACGGGTCGACTACCTATTTGTTGTGCGTAACGGCGATGCTGCCTCTGCATCGGCGCATGGGCATCAACCCGTTGATTCTTCCGTGCGTGACGATGATGGCCAACAGCATCATGAACATCGCACCGTGGGGCGGGCCGACAGCCCGGGTGATGAGCGCATTGCACCTCGAGGCGAGTCAGGTTTTCACGCCATTGATTCCCCCGATGGCGATGGCCTGCGTCGCGACCATCCTGGTGGCTTGGTATCTCGGCGTGCGTGAGCGTGCCAGGCTCAATCGAATCGACTGGAAGCCAGAACACTACGAGGTGTCACCCATTGGCGGCGACGTTGACCTTGACGAATCGGACCCACCGCGCACCAGCAAAGCGAAGATGGTGTTCAACGTGGTCCTGACCGTGGCCCTGATGGTGTGTCTGGTGGTCGCCGTCCTCCCACTCCCGCTCCTCTTCATGGTCGCTTTTGCCATCGCAATCACGGCCAATTTTCCGAACTTCAAGGACCAGAAGGAGCGCATCGCCGCTCACTCTGCAAGCGCTCTCTCCGTCGTTTCGCTGATATTCGCTGCCGGGGTGTTCACCGGCATCCTCTCGGGCACCAAAATGACCGACGCCATCGCCCAGAGCGTGGTGTCCGCAATTCCCCAGGGCGCCGGGAACCTGCTCCCGCTCATCACTGCACTGCTTAGCGCCCCGATGACCTTCTTCCTGTCGAACGACGCGTTCTACTTTGGCGTCGTGCCCATCCTTGCGGAGGCTGCGAAGGGGTATGGCATCGCCCCCGAAATCATTGCGCGTGCCTCCCTATTGGGGCAGCCGGTTCACCAACTGAGCCCGTTGGTGGCAGCGAACTACGTTCTCATCGGTGTCGCTGGGGTCGAGTTCGGGGCCCACCAGAGATTTACGCTGAAGTGGGCCGCGCTGCTCGCCGTAGTCATGATTGTGTCGGCTGGCCTCTTCGGGATCATCCCTCTGTTTTGATGGAGACGGTCATGGAAATGCCTGCACATCAACTTTCGATGAGCGTCCTGATGACGCCGGACACGGCAAACTTCTCGGGCAACGTCCACGGCGGGACGATTCTGAAACTCCTCGACCAAGTCGCCTATGCGTGCGCCGCGCGCTACGCTGCTTGCTATGTCGTCACCATGTCTGTTGACCGGGTCGTTTTCCGGCAGCCCATCTACGTTGGCGAGTTGGTGACGTTCCTGGCATCCATCAATCACACGGGGACCTCGTCGATGGAGGTCGGCATCAAAGTCCTGGCTGAGAACATCCGTACGCAGGAGGCTCGGCACGTCAACAGTTGCTTTTTCACCATGGTCGCTGTGGACGAGAACCGGAAGCCGGTACCTGTAACGCCGCTGCGGCCCTTTACTCCAGACGAGAAGAGGCGCTACGCGGAGGCCGTCGATCGGAAGGAACTGCGCCGTGAAATGGAAAAGCGGGCTCGCAGATAGAAAGGTCGCCGCAGCGCTCTGTAGGTCCGCTTTCCCTCGGGAGCCCAAGTCGGCAATGGCCCCCAAGCTGCCGCCCAACACTCCAGCACTCTGCCCCCATCAACCTCCCCCAGATGCAAGCCCCCGAGCCCCCCCGCCGGCTCTCCCGAACCAGCACCATGACCCCCGAAATCAGAAAGTACACGGCCCCAACCGCCGCGTACCCCACGATGGTCTGAAGCACTGGCGCACCGCTCCCCTGTTGCGCCACAAAGAACCCACCAGCGAGCGCCGACTGCGCCCCGCTCAGCATCATCACCCACTGCCCTCCGTTGTCCTTGCGGCGACGAATGGCCGTAGCCAGTTGCAGCAGGCCTGCAACGATCGCCCAGCCCCCGAAGATCGCCAGCGCGATCTGCAACTTGAACACGAGTGAGCCCGCAACCGCCAGCGTGACAAGCGCGCTGATCCAGATGTTGAGCAGCTGCGTGGTATTGGCCTTCGCGCCGCCTGTCATCCTCACGTCCAGCAGGTTCGCAAACGCATCCCAGGCGGGATAGACGATCAGCAGCACGGTCGCCAGTGCGGGCGATTGCTTCGCGACGGTGAAGACCGCCGCGACCCACGCGAACGAGAAGGCGGCACGAACAAGGTAGTACTTGCGCAGCCAGGCGGCTCGCTGGGATTCGATTTTCAAGGCGTCGGACATGGTGAGGAACAAATGAAAGAAAGCAAGAAAAGATCGCCATCCATCGAGTGAACGGCACGGACGCACCCATTCTTTTCCCTCCCCGCCGCACGCGGTATCCGTCGGATGACCGACAGAGCCCCGAAAAACTGTGCGATGCTGGGTGCCCGCCGCCGCGATTCCCTTCTGCCCCCATGTCCGACGACACGACGACCATCACCGTTTTCGACGCGGTCCGCGCGCTGGCCTTCATCGGCGACCTGAGCATGGGCCAGCCGACGGACCACTCGCTGCGCACGGCCTGGCTGGCCGGGAAGATCGCCGCCGGGGCCGGGTGCGACGCGTCGCAGGTCGAGGCCGTGCGGCATGTCGCGCTGTTGCGCTGGTCGGGCTGCACAGCCAATGCGCAGGAGTTCGCGGATTTCCTCGAAGACGATGTACAGGGCCGGCAAGCGCTGCTCGCATCGCGGGCACCCCGCATGCGCCAGCCGCACATCAGCGGGCCGGTGCCCGATGCCGTGCTGGCCATGGCCGACATCCATTGCGAGATTGCCGGCGACATCGCGAACACGTTGGGGCTGAGCCGCGAGACCGAAGCCGCGCTGCGCACGGTGTTCGAGGCTTACGACGGCAGCGGCGTGCCCGGCGTGCTTCAGGGCGAAGACGTTCCGCTTGCAACCTACGTGGTGGCGCTGGCGAGCGATCTGGAAATCTTCGGGCGTCTCTACGGAATCGATGAAGCGCTCACTGTGGCGCGCGGACGTGCGGACAGCCTCTACCCGGCCTTCCTCGTCGATGCGAGCATGCCCTTCGCCCCGGCATGGATGAAGGAGCTGGATTCCCCCGCCGCGCCATGGACCGAGCCCGCGGAGCAGCCCGCATCGATGCTGCGACGCATGGGCCTGGAACTGGTCGGCGATGTGATCGACCTCAAGCTGCCGTGGATGACGGGCTACTCGCGCCGCGTGGCCAGCCTGGCGCGCGATTGCGGTGTACAGCTCGGCCTGGATGAAGCCGCGTGCCACCGCACGTACAAGGCCGGCCTGATCCACGGCATCGGCCGGGCGGCGGTTCCCAACGCGATCTGGAATGCACCCGAGCCGCTACCGGCGTCGTCGCTGGAGCGCGTGCGGCTCGTGCCCTACTGGACTTCGCGCGCCGCCGGGCAGATCGACGGTCTCGCAGCCGAAGCGGAGATCGCATCCTTCGCCTTCGAGCGGCGTGACGGCTCGGGCCACTTCCGCGGCCGCTCGGGCTCGGCGATGCCGCTGGAGGGGCAGATCGTCGCCGCGGCCGAGCAGTGGCAATCGCACCGCACCCGACGTCCATGGCGGCCGGAACTCACGCAGGCACAGGCGCTCGACTGCATGAAGGAAGACGCCAAGGCAGGCCGCTTCGATCAGGAAGTCGTCACGGCGCTGCTCGCATGCGTTCAGCCGGGCAGCGTTTCAAAGCCCGTTGTGCCGGCACAGGTCGATGCGTCCCTTTCCCAGCGCGAACTCGAAGTCCTGCGCTGCATCAGCCAGGGCCACAACACGAAGGAAGTCGCCCGTGTGCTGGGCATCAGCCCGAGCACGGTGCGCACTCATGTCGAGCGCGTGTTCCAGAAGCTCGGGTGCACGACCCGTGCGGCCGCGACGCTGAAAGCCGCGACCAGGGGGCTCATCTAGCAGCAACGGCGGCACGCAACGACCGCAGCGTGCCCTCGGCCACCTCGATGCGCCGGCGCAGTTCGTCGTTGACGACGCGCACCAGCGCGCTGAGTTCGGAGCGGCTGGAGCAGACCTCCTCCGCATCGTTCACGCGCTGCGGGCAGATGAGCCTTTCGAGGCCGGCGTAGGCGTGCCGGACCTCGTGCAGGCTATCGATGTCGTCACAGGCCTGCAGCGCAAGCGATTCGACGCCGGTGGATTCTTGAGAGTCGGGGAATGAAGAGACACGCGCGGACGCGCGAGAAGATGCAGCCATCGATGGCCTCCAAGAGGTGCGGTTTGTGGAAACCACCGCTCCCGAGTCCAAGCGAGGGCGGCAGCTCGACGGGTTGGACTACCGGGCACCTCTTGCGAGAACCGGCCGGGCTTGCGCCCGCCCGTCGAGCCGCCAAAAACTGGAGGCACGAATGACGAAGCCGCAGACCCTGCGGGAGTGACTGCGGCTTGCGTCGCAGAGGTGATTCGGGAGTCCAAGCCCGGTCACGCCTTTTTGTGACGTGACGGGGCGCAGTATAGCTACGGAGGTATTCATGGCAGCGGCCCCAAACCGACGATGCCCCTACACCCGACGGCCTCATCCCGGAAGCTGGAACAATCCGGCCACCATGGACGGTCTGGATCTCATCAAAACATTTCGCGAAGTCGCCTTCCGGCGCAGCTTTTCCCGGGCGGCGATCTCGCTGGGCATGTCGAAAGCCACGGTGAGCCGCTATGTGGCGGAGCTCGAAACCCGCAGCGGCGTGCGGCTGCTCAACCGCTCCACCCGCTCGCTGAGCCTCACCGATGCCGGGCAGGTGCTGCTGGAGCGCAGCACGCAGCTGGTGACGATGGCCGAGAACACGCTCAACGACCTGCAGGCGCATGGCTCGCATCCGCGCGGGCGGCTGCGCATGAGCGCGCCGCACGGGTTGATTGCCGGATGGCTCTCCGACGTGATCGCGGGCTTCATCAAGCTCTACCCCGACGTGTACGTGAGCCTTGTGTTCACCAACGACGACCTCGACCTGATCGAGGAAGGCATCGACATCCACCTGACCGGCGGGCGCATCGACGACATGAACCTGATCGTGCGCCGCCTCGTGCAGTTCGACATGGTGGTGTGCGCTGCGCCTTCCTACTGGGCGCAGCGCGGCATGCCGCAGGTGCCCGAAGACCTGAGCCGCCACGACGTGCTGAGCTTCTCGGCCAAGCAGACGACCAACCTGCCCTTCGAGACCGACGGCGAGCCGTACGAGGTGCCGGTGCACAGCCGCATGGAAGCCAACGATGCCGTCGCGCTGATCGAACTGGCGCTGCGCGGCGTGGGCGTGGCCTACGTGCCGGAGCCGCTGGCGCAGTCGCACCTGGAGCGCGGCGCCCTGGTGCCGGTGCTGCGCGATCACATGCCGCGCGAGCACTGGCTGTACGCTGCCTACTCGCAGCGCCGCCACAACAGCGCCGCGATGCGCGCGATGCTCGACTACCTCGAGCAGTCGATGGACGCGCTCACCGAAGGCCCTGCCCTGCCGCCTCCGATGCCCGTGACGGTGGCACCGCCGCCACCGGTCACATGCGCCCTTTCCAAGGCACAAGGCGCCGCTCGAGCCACCGCATCAGCAGGTCGAAAAGATAGGCCACCACGCCAATGACGACGATGCCCATGATCACGATGTCGGTGCGCAGGAAGTTCGACGCGTTCAGCACCATCTGACCCAGCCCCATGTTGGCCGCGACCATCTCGGCCGCCACCAGCGTGGTCCAGCCGAAGCCGATGGCGATGCGCATGCCCACCAGGATGTCGGGCAGCGCCGAGGGCAGGATCACGTGGCGGATCACCTGCATGTAGCTCGCACCCATCGAGTAAGCCGCGTTGATCTGCTCCTGCGACGCGCTGCGCATGCCCGAGCGGGCGGCCAGCGCCAGCGGCGCGAAGCAGCTCAGAAAGATCAGCAGCACCTTCGGCAGCTCGTCGATGCCGAACCAGATGATGATGAGCGGCAGGTACGCCAGCGGCGGCAGCGGCCTGTAGAACTCCAGCGGCGGATCGAAGATGCCGCGCCAGAAGCGGCTCATGCCCATCGCGATGCCCACCGGAATGGCCGTGGCGCAGGCCAGCAGGAAGGCCGAGAACACACGGAACATGCTCGCCAGGAAATGCTGCCACAGCGGCTTGTCGTTGGCCTGCCCGGTGAGGTATTCGTAGAACTGCTGGAACACCGCCTGCGGCGTGGGCAGGAAGAGCGGCTTCACCCAACCCATGTTCGTGACGAGGAACCACAGCGCCACCAGCGCGATCACCGTGACGATGCTGATCGTCAGGCTGGAGCCCTCGCCCGGCACCTTGAAGGAGCTGGTCTTGAGCTTGGCGCCCGTTGCCGGTGGTGCTGCAGGCGTCGGCGATGCGGCGGGCTTGGAAGGTGTTGGCGTCATGGCGACGGGGGATGCGATCGACACCTCAGGCATGTGCAACCTCGCGATGATGAATGATCGACAAGACTTCTTCACGCATGCGGATGAAACCGGGCTCCGACTTCACCTTGCGCGAATCGCCGTGCGAGAGGTACTGGCGCGAGAACGGCACATCGTCATACACGTGCGAGATGCGCCCCGGGCTCGGGCTCATCACGATCAGCCGGGTGGCGAGGAACAGCGCCTCCTCCACCGAGTGGGTGATGAAGAACACCATCTTGTTCGACTTGGACCAGGCTTGGAGAAGAATCTCCTGCACCTGCTCGCGCGTGAACGCATCGAGCGCGCCCATGGGCTCGTCCATCAGCAGCACGGCCGGGTCGCTCGCCAGTGCGCGCGCAATGCCCACGCGCTGCTGCATGCCGCCCGAGAGCTCGTACACCGCACGATCGGCGTACTTCTGCAGGCCGACGAGACTCAGCTTCTCTTCGGCAATGCGGTCGCGCTCGGCCTTGCCCATGCCGCCGAGCCGAAGGCCCAGCGCCACGTTGTCGCGCACGTTGAGCCAGGGCATCAGCGCGTGCTTCTGGAACACCACGCCGCGGTCGGCACCGGGGCCGGCCACCGGCTTGCCGTCGAGCAGGATCTCGCCGGTCGAAGGCGGCAGGAAGCCCGCGATGCTGTTGAGCAGCGTGGTCTTGCCGCAGCCCGAGGCGCCGAGCGCGACGACGAAATCGCCGTCGTGCATCGTAAGGTTCACCGGCGCCAGCGCTTGGAGCGTGCCGCCCTTGACCGCGTAGTTGACCGTCAGGTCGCGAATGTCGAGCGTGGGCATGTGGTGCCGCTCCGGTTCACTTGCCCATGGCCTTTTCGACGTACGCCGTCGTCACGTAGGCGCTGTAGTCGGGCTTCACCTCCTGCACCCGGCCCTGCTCCTTGAGGAACACGGCCGTGTTCGCCATCGCCTTGGCCGCGCCGCCACCCAGCCACGTGGGCGAGACCTGCTCGGCCATGGTCGGGAACGAATAGAGCGCCATCGCCGGGCCCACGTCCTTCGGGTCGGCCTTGGTCCACTTGGCCATGGCTTTTGTCTGCGGCGAATCGGGTGTCCAGCTCTTGCCCGTGGCCTTGTATTCCTCGTTCGCGCGGTTGAGCGCCTTCACGAACGCGACCATGAAAGCCTCGTTGGCGGCTGCCCACTTGGCGTTCACCACGATGCCCTCGAAGGTGGGCGCGCCGCGCTTGCCGATGCTGCCCGACGTGGCGATGGTCTTGCCCGTGCCCTTGATCTTGGAGAGCACCGGGTCCCAGATGAAGGTCGCGTCGATGTCGCCGCGCTCCCATGCGGCCGCGATCTCCGGCGGGCGCATGTTCATCACGTTCACGCTCTTGGGGTCGACACCGTCCATCTTCATGCCGGCCATCAACTGGTAGTGCGCGGTCGACACGAAGGGCGTGGCTACCTTCTTGCCGGCCAGGTCCTTCATGCTGTTGATGCCCGACGCGTTGCGGGCAATGAGCGCCTCGGCGTTCGCGATGTCGGCCGAGATCCAGAACAGCTTGATGTCCTGCCCCTGGCTCGCTGCGGCGGTCAGCGGGCTGGAGCCGGTCTCACCCATCTGCACGTCGCCTGAAGCCATCGCGCGGATCACGTCGCCGCCGCCGGAGAACATGCGCCAGTTGATCTTGTAGCCCGTGGCTTTCTCGACCTCGCCGGATTCCATGACCAGGCGCAGGGGGACGAGCATGTCCTGGTGGGCGAAGGTGACTTCCTTGGCCTGCTGGGCGTAAGCCGTGCCGCACAGGGCTGACAGCGTGGCGGCGAGAACGGCGAACTGGAGGGGGAGACGGCGGGACATGGTCATCTGGTTGCTCCGGTGGGTGAATTGAATCTCGCCGGACTTTGCACCCATCGGGAGCAGCCAGGAAGTACCAGCGACTGTGTCGGCATGGAGCCAGTCGGTGAGTGAATACCCTTGTTGTGGTGCGTTCTGCACGGGGGAGGTGCACTTTGGAAGTTGGCTTTGCCTCGGTGAGACGCTGCTGGGTGGTTGCTTCCCGAGGCCGGGTCTCGGCCCGGCGGCCGACCTACTTTTCTTTGCTTCGCCAAAGAAACGTAGGCAAAAGAAAGGCGACCCTACTGTCTGCGTCCCTCCGCTTCGCTACGGGCAACCTGCGGTGCTCGACGTAGGAGGGGGTCCGCAGAACTCGCTTCGCTCAAACAGCTGCGGCCCTTATCCCTCCTACGTCTGCGCTCCTCGGCGCAGCCAGAAGGGATCGATCCGCGCCATCGCTTCGCTCGGCTTCTGAGCAGCCTTGGACTGGCCTTCGCTTTGCTCGGCAGGGGCTTCAGGTTCAGAAGCTCTCAATAAAGCAGCAGCGCGCGCCTCAAGCCACTTCAACGCCTTCAGTCCCGGCCCTCAATCCCATTCCAATCCCAGCAGGCGCGAAGCGCCTGCTGGGCACCTGCGGCCGAGCGCAGCGATGGCCCGTTGGTCTCCCCTCCCCTCTGGCTGCGCCGAGGAGCGCAGCGTTTCGCGGATAAGGGCTCGCCCCTGTCTGAGCGAAGCGAGTTTGGGCGAGACCCCGCGAAACGCGAGCACCGCAGGTTGCCCCTTCGCAAAGCGAAGGGGTCGCAGACAGTGGGGTCGCCTTTTCTTTGCCTACTTTCTTTTGGCGAAGCAAAAGAAAGTAGGTCGCCCGCCGGGGCGAGTCCCGGCCTCGAGAAGCAAACCAACTCAGTGAGTAAACCCGCCAAGAGATCGAACTTCACCCCGAGCCAACGCCAACTCCCCCACAGCCAAAGCCAACGCCCGAATCCCCGCCGGAATCTGAGCAGCCGCAATAGAAGACAACCTCAACCGAAAGAACGGACAAGGATAAGGAGGCCGAGCAAAGAACACATCCCCCGCCTCGATCAACACCCCATGGCTTCGAGCCATCAACGCCAGCTCAGTCGCATCCACCCAAGTAGGCGCCTGCACCCATATGGAAGCCCCTCCGGACGGCAGCCGAAACTCGAAATCAGGCAAGTGCTCCCGCAACGCCTGCGCCGCAATGGCCAGCCGCTCCTGCATCGCGTGATTGACGCGCCGTGCATGCGACTCGTGGTGTCCGAGCGAAAGAAACAGCGCATAGGCATGCTGCAGAAAGGCACTCGGATGCCGCACCATCGCATGCCGGATCACCCGCAGCTCCTTGATCAACGCCCGAGGCGCCACGATGAACCCCAGCCGAAGCGCAGGCGAAAGGCTCTTAGAAACAGACCCCACGTAAATCACCCGCCCCGTCTTGTCCAGGCTCTTGAGCGCCGGCATGGGTGTGCCTTCATAAAGGTTCTCAGCCTCGTAGTCGTCCTCGATGATCACGAAGTCCTGCAGCTCCGCCTTGCGCAACAGCCACTGCCGGCGCTCCAGGCTCAGCGTGGCGGTGGTAGGGCTCTGGTGCGAAGGCGTGACGAACAGATAGTCCGCAGCGGGCAGCGCATCGACCACCAGCCCGTCTTCATCCACATCGACCTCCACCCACTTCGGTTGCCGCAGCGAAAAGCTGTTGCGCGCATGCGGATGCCCCGGCTCCTCCAGCCCCACGCGGGTCTGTTCGTCGAAGAGCGCCTCGGCCAGCAGGTAGTAAGCGTGCTGCGCGCCCATGGTCACGAGGATCTCTTCCTTCAGCGCGAACACGCCGCGCTTGGGCAGCAGGCGCGTGCGGATCTGCTCGATGAGATCGGGAACGTCGTCGGTCTCGAAGTCGGGCGTCCAGTGGGGCAGCTGCGAGCGCGCCAGGCTGCGCGCGCAGCATTCGCGGAAGTCTTCGGTGGGGAACAGCTGCGGATCGTAGTTGCCGTAGACGAACGGATACGGATAGTCGCGCCACCGGTCGGGCTTCGACAGCGTGGGTTTGTCGACCAGCGAGCGCAGTACACGGCCCGACCAGTCCGGCGGCTGGCTGGCCTGGCCGCTGCGGCCCACAAGCGGTTCGGCGGGCGCCGCGGTGAGAGGGCGCGCGCCGTGCGCCACGAACACGCCGCTGCGCGGGCGCGCCTCCAGAAAGCCTTCGTCGATCAGTTGCAGGTAGGCCGAGGTGACGGTGTTGCGGCTCAGCCCCAGCAGCGCGGCGAGTTCGCGCGACGAAGGCAGCGGTGCGCCGGGCGCCAGGTGTTCTTCGAGGATGGCCTGCACCACGCTGGCGCGCAGGCGGGCCTGCAGGGGCAGCGCCGGCTGGTCGGGCAGCGCGAAGAGCTGCGCCCATTGGGTTGCTCGCGGATTCGGGGGCATGGTGCGCCGCAGTTTAGGGCAGGCATGCCGATCCGTGGCGCATCCGTGGCGTTCTGGCTCGGTCGAATCTCCGCAACTGGCCCTATCGCGCCGGCACCCCGCTGCCTACTCTTGCCTCCATCGAACTCCCCAGCCTCAGTGCAACCGCCATGCCTTCTTCTTCCGCAACGCCCGCAGTGACCACCGACACCCTCGCCGCCTTCAGCGACGCCTGGAACCGCCACGACATCGACGCGCTGATGAGCTTCATGACGCCCGACTGCATCTTCCAGACCGCCGCCGGCCCTGATGCCTGCGGCACGCGCCACGTCGGCACTGCTGCGGTGCGCACGGCCTTCGCCGCGGCCTGGGCCACGGTGCCGGACGCGCAATGGAAAAACGGCGTGCACTTCGTGCATGGCGACTTCGGCACATCGCAGTGGACCTTCACCGGCACGGCCGCCGACGGCAGCCGCATCGAGACCGACGGCATCGACGTCTTCACCTTCAAGGACGGAAAGATCCACCTGAAGAACGTGTTCCGCAAGGCTCGGCCCAACCTGCCCGCCGCCAAGTGAACCGTTCTACAGCTCTCTTCTTCGACTGGAGCCTTTCATGACCACGACAAGCACTGCGCGCCGCCTGGACGCCAGCGCGGCCAGCATCGACAGCGCGGCGCTCCAGCATCAGCAGCAGCCCAAGGCACCGTCCCGCCCCTACGACCCGCAGTACGACCCGCTTCTGGCCCCCGACCCCGGCGCCGGCCGCGCCTACGCGCCCACCTGGTGGGTAGCGAGCGCCGGAACGCCGCCGGAGGACGACGGCCCGCTCACGCAGGACATCGACGTCGACGTGGCCGTCATCGGCTCGGGCGCGACCGGAATGTCGACAGCGCTGTACCTCGCGCAGGAGCACGGCATACAGGCCACGGTGCTCGAAGCCAACCAGGCAGCCTGGGGCTGCTCCAGCCGCAGTGGCGGCCAGGGGCAGAACGCGAGCGGCCGGCTCAAGCGCTCGCAATGGATCGAGCGCTGGGGCTTCGACACCGCGAAGAAGCTCGACGCCGAGATCCGCAGCGGCTTCGAGAACTTCCGCCACCTCACCACGCAGATCGCCTGCGACGCCTGCGACGGCGGCCATCTCTATCTTGCGCACCGCAAGGAGAAGCTGCCCATCCTCGACGCCGAGGCGCGGCTGATGCGCGAGAAGTTCGGCTACGCCACCCGCATGATGAGCGCGGAGGAAGTGCGGCGCGACTACTGCGATGAGCGCGAGACGGTCGGTGCGCTGTACGAGGCCGAGGGCATCGGCATCCACCCGCTGAAGTTCACCTTCGGCCTGATGCGGCGCGCCCGCGCGCTGGGCGTGAAGGTGCACACATCGAGCCCGGTGCAGGGCTGGCAGACCATCGACGGCGTGCACCACCTGCGCACGCCCGGCGGCGTGGTGCGCGCGCGCCGCGTGGCGGTGTGCACCGGCGGCTACACGGGGCAGGCGCTGAACCCGATGCTGAAGGACCGGATCATGCCTATCCTGTCGAACTCGGTGGTCACGCGCCCGCTGACCGATGCGGAACTGCAGGCCACCAACTTCCGCTCGAAGACATTCCTGACCGACACGCGCACGCTGCGCTTCTACTACCGGCTGCTCGAAGGCAACCGGCTGCAGATCGGCAGCCGCAGCGCGGTGAGCGGTGCCGACGCCGAGGGCGCGGTGCACCTGAAGCTGCTTACCGACGCCATCGCGCGCAAGTTCCCGCCGCTGGCGGGCATCCGCATCGACTACTCGTGGTGGGGCTGGGTCGACATGAGCCACGACATGATGCCGCGCATCACCCAGCCCGATGCGAGCAAGAGCATCTGGTACGCGGTGGGCTACGGCGGCAACGGCGTGTCGTTCTCGACCTGGGCCGGCAAGCGGCTGGCCGAGCGCGTGGCGGGCAAGGACGCCGGCCGGGAGGTGTTCGAGCTTCCCATCTACCACTCGCAGCTGCCCTTTCCCAACGTGCTCGGCGTGGTGGAGTCGCGTGCGTTCGCGCCGTTCAGGCGCATGGGGCAGCGCATGCTCTACAAGTGGTACTGGCTGCGCGACGAGAAATAGAAAACCGGGAAAGCTGAAGAAGGACCGCGTCCGCTCGTGTTGCAATCGCAGCTTTCAACGCGACTCGACGACGCCATGACCTCTTCCCTGTTGATCCGCCCGCCAGTGGCCGCCGACTACGCGGCATGGAAGCCGCTCTGGGACGGCTACAACGCCTTCTACGGCCGAGAGGGCCCGAGCGCCCTAGCCGACGAGATCACGCAGGCCACCTGGCAGCGCTTCTTCGACGCCTACGAACCCGTGCATGCGCTGGTCGCCGAGCGCGACGGGCAACTGGTCGGCCTCACCCACTACCTCTTTCACCGCAGCACCACCCGGCTGGAGCCGACCTGCTACCTGCAGGACCTGTTCACCCTGCCTTCCGAACGCGGCAGGGGCGTCGGCCGCCAGCTGATCAGCGGTGTGTACGAGCGCGTGAAGCTCGCGGGCGGCCATCGCGTGTACTGGCAGACACACGTGACCAACACGGCGGGCCGCACGCTCTACGACAAGGTCGCGACGCACGACGGCTTCATCGTGTACGGCACGCTGGTCTGATCCGCGCTCAGTACTTGATCGTCACACCGGCCTTCACGCCGTTGTTGGCCTTTCCATCCGACTGCACGCCCCCCGAGAACGACACGTTGCCGCCGGTGCTCGCGCCCAGCGAGTACGTGGGCCGGGGCGTGGAGGTGTCGGTGCCGATGTAGGTGCCGCTGCCGTCGGGGCGCTGTACGCCGACGGTGGCGCCGTTGACGGTGGCCGATGTCTCGGTGGGATTGACGTTGGGGGCGACGTAGACGGAGCCCTTCTCGTCGCTGTCTACAGGCAGCTTGATGGGCTCTGCCCTCGCCGCGAAGCCGAGCATGCCCACCAGCGCAGTGGTGGCAAATATCAATCGATGCATTCCGGCGATGTTTGGCGAAGCGGCGGTTGCTGCCCGTAGGACGAAAGGAAATCCGGCGCACGGACCGTGCCGCCGGTTGCCGTCACGAGTTAACTCGTTGTTGACTTGAGTACTTGCGTACTCAAGCTCGAACCTGTGGCAATGGACCCGATCACGCTCTACGATCCATGCACGAAATCGAGCAGGAGAACGTCCCCCATGTCCATCAACGAAGTCGTCATGCCGGAGCAATTGCTGAACGCGCTGGAGGCCCAGAGCCGCACGCCCATCGCGCGCATCGGCGAGGCGCTCATCTCGCTGGGGATGGTCACGCAGGAGCAGCTTCGCGCGGGCCTGGACCGGCAGAAGCTGGACCCGATGGTGCCGCTGGGCGAGACGCTGGTGCGCATGGGCGTGGTGAGCCGGGGCCAGTTGCAGACGGCGCTGGTTCGCAAGATGGGCTATCCGCTGGTCAACCTGCATCTCTATCCGCCGGCGGCCGAGGCGCTGCGCAAGCTGCCGCACGCGGTGGCGCGGCGGCTGCAGGTCATGCCGCTGATGCTGCACGAGGGGCGGCTCATCGTCGCCATCGACGATCCGACCAGTCGGCATTCGGCGCTCGACGAGGTGGAGTTCATCGCGCAGCTGAAGGTCACGCCGGTGGTGGGCCAGTGCCTGGACCTCGACGGCGTGCTGAACGCGGTGTACGAGAAGATCGGCGAGCACACGGGCGCGGCGCCCAACCCCTTCGCGGCCCACTTCGACCCGAGCCAGCCGCTGGACTTCGACGTGGCCGGCACGAGCGAGCTGCTGCAGACGCTGGAGAAGGAAGTCGCCGCGCCGCCGGCGGCAAGCGAGGCGCCCATCGAGCAGTCGGACAACTCGCTGGTGCGCATGATCAACAGCATGATCATCGAGGCGCACCGCGAGGGCGTCTCCGACATCCACATCGAGAGCTACCCGGGCCAGGAAAAGACCCGCATCCGCTTCCGGCGCGACGGCCTGCTCTACACCTACCTGGAGCTGCCGCCGAGCTACCGCAACGCGATCGTCGCGCGCGTGAAGATCATGTGCGACCTCGACATCAGCGAGAAGCGCAATCCGCAGGACGGCAAGATCAACTTCGCGAAGTACTCGCCACAGCACCGCATCGAGCTGCGCGTGGCGACCATTCCCACCAACAACGGCCTCGAAGACGTGGTGATGCGCATCCTGGCGTCGGCCAAGCCCATTCCGATGGACCGGCTGGGCCTGTCGCCCGACAACCTCGCGCAGCTGACGAAGGCGGTCGAGCGCCCCTACGGCATGGTGCTGTGCGTGGGCCCCACGGGCTCGGGCAAGACCACCACGCTGCACTCGGCGCTGATGCACATCAACACGCCCGAGCGCAAGATCTGGACCGCGGAAGATCCGGTGGAAATCACGCAGGCCGGGCTGCGGCAGGTGCAGATCAACCCGCGCATCGACTGGACCTTCGCCAAGGCGCTGCGCGCCTTCGTGCGCGCCGACCCGGACGTGATCATGGTCGGCGAGATCCGCGACGAGGAAACCGCCAAGACCGCCATCGAGGCCTCGCTGACAGGCCATCTGGTGCTCTCGACCCTGCACACCAACAGCGCGCCCGAGACCGTCACCCGCCTGCTGGACATGGGCATGGACCCGTTCAATTTCGCCGACTCGCTGCTGGCCGTGCTCGCCCAGCGGCTGGTGCGCCGCCTGTGCACGCAGTGCACCACCGGCACGCCCGCGAGCCCCGAGGCTGTAGAGGAACTGCTGGACGACTACATGCACGCCTTCGGCCCCGAGCAGCAGCGCGACGCGGCCCAGCGCCAGGCGGTGCTGGCCGGCTGGGTGCAGCGCCATGGCCGCGACGGGCGGCTGCACACCTACACCAGCAAGGGCTGCAAGCACTGCGGCGACACCGGTTTCAAGGGCCGCGTGGGCATCCACGAGCTGATGAGCATGTCGAAGACGCTGCGGCGGCTGGTGCAGACCGGCGCGCGCGCCGAGGAACTCCAGCAGGCCGCGTTGCAGGAAGGCATGCGCACGCTGCGCCAGGACGGCATCGAGAAGGTGCTGGCCGGGCAGACCAGCATCGAGGAAGTGCGCGCGACCAGCAACGCCTAGGCGGCCAGCCGGCGCTGCCCCGTATCCCCGCCCGGCGCGGTCACCCGGCGCAGGCGGCGCCTTGCTGCGCCGGGTACTCCATCTCCAGCATCACCCAGTCGCGCCGCGCATCGCCGTGGCGGCCGGCGATCTCGCACAGCGTGCGGTCGAGCTGCGGCACCGGCTTGAGCGTGGCCGACAGGGGCAGCCGGGGCGCGTCGTCGCCGGCGGCGGGCCGGGCCAGCAGCACCAGTCCGCTGCGCAGCCTGACCGGCCCCGAAGTCGACACGGCCTCGACACGCACGCGCCCCGTGCGCTCCCACGCATCCGTGGCGAGCGCGAGCGAGACATCGTCCATGCCGTCGCGCACCTCGACGCTCCAGCGCTCGACGCGCCAGAACGCGGCCTTGTTGAGCAGGTAGGCGAAGCGCTTGCCGGCATCGAGGCCGAAGGGCGTGCTGTCGTGCACCGGGCTCCACGAGGCCACGCCCAGTTCGGCCGCGAGTGCGGAGGCCTTCTCGCGTCCGCCGATGGCCTCCACCAGCGCCAGCATCGTGGGCACCGACGCGGTGATGCCGGTGGTGGTGGCCACGCCGCGGTCCACCACGTAGCGCCGGTGCGGCAAGTGCGTCGAGCCAGCATGGCGCTTCAGCAGCGTGCCGCGGTCGTACCAGTGGCCCGCGAAGCGCCGGCCGTCGAGCAGGCCGGCCTGCCCCACCACAAGCGCGCCGGAACACACGCCGATCACCCGCGCGCCCTGCTGCGACTGCCGCCGCAGCCAGGCGGTGATCTCGGGCGCATCGTCCTTCATCATCGCGGGGACGATCACGTAGTCGGCACCGGCGGGATGCGTGCGGTCGAAGCCGGCGAAGTCCTGCGCGCCGTCCACCTGCAGCGCGGGAAACAGGTCGACGCGGCCGGCGCGCGGAGCCACGATGCGCACGTCGGCGATGTCGGCACGCCCGAGCACCGCGTGCGGCAGGAGCAGGTCGGTCATTTCGGTGCCGTCGTTGGACGCGAGCACGGCGATCACCGGCCGGCTGCCGCCCGGGCTGCGAGGCTTCATCGCATCGACGAAGGCCTGCTGGTCGCGCTGGAGCGTGGCCGCATCGTCGCGCGGCGGTGGCGGCAGCGGCGCGCCGGAGGAGCAGCCCGCCAGAACGAGCACCGCCATGCCGGCGGCAACCAGCGCGCGTGAAAATGACCCCGTGAACATCGCCGTTCCTCCATGGCTGCAAGCAATGCCCTGAGACTACGAATGCCCACCCTGCCCCACAAGGACGAAGAAGCCGCTGTTTCTGCCAGCCATGGCGCCGGCGGCGCGGTGGTGCTGCTCGCCTTCGATGGCGTCGAGGCCATCGACATCGCCGGCCCGGCCAGCGTCTTCAGCAAGGCCGAGCAGATGCGCCCCGGCACTTATCGGCTGCACATCGCGTCGCCCGCGGGCGGCAGCGTGCCCACCAACGGCGGCCTGAGCTTCGCGGGCACGCTGGCGCTGCGCGAACTGCCAGCCGCGATCGACACGCTGATCGTGGCCGGCGGCGACGAGCCCTCGGTGCGCTCTGCCATCCTCGAACAGAAGGTGAGCGAATGGATCGCCGAGGTCGCGCCGCGCGTGCGCCGCGTGGGCAGCGTATGCACCGGAGCCTTCGCGCTCGCAGCCGCCGGCCTGCTCGACGGGCGCGAGGCCACCACGCACTGGAGCGCCTGCGACATGCTGCAGCAGCTGCGCCCGGGGGTGCGCGTGCAGCGCGAGCGAATCTACGTGCAGGACGGCCCGATGTGGACCTCCGCCGGCGTCACCACCGGCATCGAGCTGGCGCTGGCCCTCGTGGAAGACGACCTGGGCCATGCAGTGTCGATGGACATCGCCCGCACGCTGGCGCTGCCGATGCTGCGCGGCGGCGAGCAGCCGCAACTGAGCCAGGCACTGGAGGCACAGGCCACGGCGAGCCATCGGCTGCGCGAGCTGGTCGCGTGGATACGCACGCATCCGCAGGAAGACCTCTCGGTCGAGGCGATGGCAGGGCGCGTGCAGATGAGCCCGCGCAATTTCGCGCGCGCCTTCGCCACCCAGACCGGCTGCACGCCCGCGCGCTTCGTCGAGCAGACCCGCGTGGCCGCCGCCGCGCAACTGCTGCGGCAGACGGGCTGGACGCAGGAGAAGATCGCCAACCGCAGCGGCTTCCGCTCGGTGGATGCGCTGCAGCGCGCGTTCGCGCGCCAGCACGGGGTGACGCCGCAAGGCTATCGCGACGAGGGCGCCCGCGCGGGGCGCTGAGCAGTCCGATCGCGGCGGCCGCCCTTCGCATTCCCGCCGAACGACAGCCCGGCAGGCGAAGGCTCATGAACGGCCCCGAAAGGGCCGGATTTACCAGTTCTCGGGGATGGCGGCACTGGAAACAAAAACACACACTCGTGCAGTTTTTTTGTCTATCTGCCGTTTCAGCGAAGGAGGAACTCATGACCATTCAGCCCAAACACGTATTCAGAAGCCTGCAGGCCGCCGCATTGCTCGCCATCGGAAGCGCCCACGCGGCAGGCTATGTGGCCGGCGCACCGGGCAACCCGGGGCCCAACCAGCCAGGCTGGACGAGTTCCAGCGGCGGTGCCGCCGCCACGGTCCAGGGTGACGGCGCCACCGCCATCGGCGCGGGCGGCGGCGGCAGCAACGGAACCGCCGGCGGAAGCGGCGGCATAGGCGGAGCCGGCGCCAGCGCGAGCGCGAACGGCGCGACGGCCATCGGCGGCGGCGGCACTGCCGGCCAGGGCTTCGCGGGTGGCACGGGCGGCGCCGGCGGCAGCGGCGCGCAGGCTTCGGCCAGCGGTGCCATCGCGGTCGGCGCGGGAGGCCAGGGCGCGGAAGGCTGCTGCGGCTTCCCCGGCACGGCCGGCGGCAGCGGCGCACAGGCATCGGGCACCTCGGCGGTCGCCATCGGCAGCGCATCGGGCACCACCCGGGGCGCGGTGGCATCGGGCAACGGCAGCACGGCGATCGGCGGCGCCTACAACGGTTCCGCCGGCGCGTCGGCACTGGCCACCGGCGGCGTGGCCATCGGCTCGGGCAGCCAGGTCGCGGCCGGCGCTGCCAACAGCATCGCCATCGGCGCCAACTCGGTCGCCACCGCGGCGAACACGGTTTCCTTCGGCTCGGCGGGCCAGACGCGCACCCTCGTCAACGTGAGCGCGGGCGCGGTGAACGCCACCAGCACCGACGCAGTCAACGGCAGCCAGCTCCACACCGTGCAGCAGACCTCCGACACCGCCCTGGGCCTCGCCCAGAACTCGGCGCAGTACGGCGCCGGCGGCACCGCGCTGCAGCTCAACGCCAACGGCGGCGCGGGCACCACCATCAACAACGTGGCCGCCGGCCAGGCGAGCAGCGACGCGGCCAACGTCGGCCAGGTGCAGCAGGCGCAGCAGACGGCCGTCACCACCGCCAACAACTTCACCGTGCAGCAGGTCAGCGCGCTGCAGTCGCTGATGAACCAGGCCCTGTCCAGCGGCGTGTGCGCGGTGAGCGCAAGCGGCTCGGTGGCCTGCGGCCCTGGCGCGGGCGCCAGCGGCGCGGGCAGCACCTCGATGGGCACCAACGCGCAGGCCAGCGGCGAGAACACCGTGGCCGTCGGCAACGGCGCGCAGGCCAACCATGCGGGCTCGGTCGCCATCGGCGCGGGCGCGAAGGCGCTGGCCGACCCGACCACCGCCGTCGGCAACAACGCCGTGGCCACCGGCAACAACGCCGTCGCGCTGGGCGCCAACACGCTGGCCAGCGGCAACAACGCGGTGGCGCTGGGCCAGGGCTCCGTGGCCGACCGGGACAACACCGTGTCGGTCGGCAACGCAGCCACCAACCAGTTGCGCGGCATCGCGAATGTCGCGCCCGGCCTGCTGGCCACCGACGCCGTCAACCTCGGCCAGCTGCAGCAGGCGGTGGCCAACGCGACCAGCCAGGCGAACGCCTTCGCCGCGCAGGGCGTCGCGGCGGCGCTGGCCATGCCGTCGATGCCGACATTGGCTGCAGGGAAGAAATGGATGGGCGCCGCCGTGGGGAACTACGCGGGCGCGTCGGGGGTGGGCGTGGCCTTCGGCTATCAGGTCAGCGACAACCTGAACCTGGGCGTGGGGGTTTCGACGGCTACGAGCAGCGGGAACGGGAGCAGGGTTGCCGCGCGGCTGCAGGCGGGGTATGCGTGGTGAGGCGCGGGTGCGGCATCGGTTGGTCGTGGGCCTGCGGCTTCAGCGAACGACGAATGCCGCATTGGCCAGCACATAGCCGACGGGCGTGAACACGCCGCCTCCCACGTATTGCAGCTCCAGCGAGTCCTGTTGCCCTCCGGAAATCGACCCGGCCGTGCCGAGGGTGGTCGAAGTGCGACGCGTGCCGAGCTGGATGGCCGAGCCCGCCTTGGCGGCGGCCACCTTCAGGCCGTCGGTGCTGCTCGCGACCGCAGTCCAGCTACCGCCGTCGCTGGTCGCGCGCCAGGTCCGGCCGCTGTCGCTGGACTCGTACAGGCGGCCACCGCTGGTGGCGGCCACGACGTAGCGGCCGTCGGCGGACGTGGCAATGCCTCGCCAATCACGGCTGACGGTCTGCGCTTCCCATGTGGCACCCGAATCGGTGGAGAGCCAGATCGCGCCCGTGTCCACGGTGGCGTACAGGGTGCTGCCGTCCGCCGATGCCGCCACCGACCACCAGAACTGGCCGCTCGCGCGCGCGGCCCAGCTCACGCCATAGTCGGTCGAGACAAACAGCTGGGAGCCATTGGTGGCCGCCACCAGAACCCGTCCATCGGCCGAAGAGGCCACGGCGCGCCAGGCGCGGCTCGACTCACGCGCCGTCCAACTGCCACCGCCGTCCGCCGAGGTCCAGATCTGCCCGAGGTAGGCGGTCGCGACCAAGCGCGACCCGTCGGCGGAACTGGCCACCGCGCTCCAGGCCCGGGACGATCCGTCGTTGGTCCAGTTGAGGCCGCCATCGGCCGAGCGGTAAAGCGCACCGCCGTTGGATGCAGCGATCAGCGACAGGCCATCGCTGGAAGAAGCGATCCCACTCCAGGGCTGTCCCATGAGGCGCGGGATCCAGGTCGCACCGGAATCATCCGAGGTGTACAGCTCGCCGCTGCTGGATACTGCCGCCAGGCGGGTGGCATCGGCTGAAGAGGCCAGGCCGCTCCAGTTAACGGCGGGCGCCACCGCGCGCCAGTCGAAGTCCGTTCCGCCGGGCAGGCCGCGCGTGTCGATGCGCTGCCCCGCGTTCTGCGCGATGGTCCACCCGCCGCTGCCCACACCCACCACCTTGATCCAATCGCCCACCGTGGGCGCGGGCGGCAGCGTGAGCGTGACGCCGGTGCTCGAATTCGCCTGATAGCCGGTGTTCGACTCGGTCTGGAAACTCGAGGCGGTGACGCTGACCCAGCGCGTGTCGGCCGGCGCGGCCGCGCACACGTAGGCCGTGGCCGTGACCTCCGCGGCGTCGAGCACGCCGTTGGCGTTCAGGTCCAGCCCGGACTGCACTCGTTGACCGCCATAGGCGCAGGTGCCGCCCGGTGCTTCGGCGGCGAATGCGAGCAGGCTGTCGCGGCCATTCGACCCTACAGCACCCGCTGCGCCGGTGGCGCCCGGCGCACCGCCGCAGACGTATGCAGAACTCGTCACCTCCGCATCCTCGAGCACCTCATTGCGGTTCAGGTCCTTGCCGGCCAGCACCTGCGAGCCGCCCTGCGCGCAGTTGCTGCCGGCAGGCTCGGCCCGCATGCGCACCAGCGTGCTGAGGCCATCCGCCCCGGCGGTGGCGTTGCAGATGTACTGGGTGGACGTGACTTCGCTGTCCGCGAGCACGTGATCGTTGTCGGCGTCCAGGCCAGCCTCGACGCGTGCACCGCCCAGGGTGCAGTTGCCGCCGACCGCCTCCGGCTTGATGCGCATCAGGACGGTGGATTCGCCGGACGTGCCGCCGGGCGCAGGCGCGGCGGGCTGCTGCGCGGGGGGAACGAAGAATGCCCCGCTGCCCGCACCGCCTCCGCCACCGCCTCCGCCACCGCCACAAGCGGCCAACGCCACAGCGGAAATCAGGCCTGCGGCCAGGCGGGCATTGCGAACGCAGAAGCAGGCAAGTCTGGACGAGGGCATGAGCGGGCGCGGTGAATGTACGAAGGCGCGATTTGGGTTGCACCGGCGAAGTGAAACGCAACGCATTGTAAGAAACTGCCGCACAAAGTCACATCTCGACAAGCCGGTAGCAGGCGTACAGAGACGTCGGCCGGCATGCCAGGAGCCCGGAACGAGGCGCTCGTTGCAACAGAACCCGCTTTTTTGCCGCTGAATGGACAGGTCACGCGCCGCCGCCGGCTGCCCCCGCGTTCTCGATCAGGGCAGGTGCTTGCGCCCTCGCACGCTCTCCCGCGTCGGCCCGAAGGAGCCGAAACGAACCGGCAGGCCGCTGAGCGCCTCTGCGTGCTCCACCCACGCGTGCGGCGTGGCGATGAAATGCGGCTCGTAGATCGGCTCGGCGCTTTGCAGCAACTGCGTCAGCGCCTGCTGGTGATCGAGGTCCCGCACGCCGCCCAGGGGCAGCGAAGCGATCCGCCCCGCATCGTCCGTACGATAGCCCGCGCACCATCGCAAACCTGCCCTCTCGATGGCATCCAGGTGACTCACCGCCAGCCCGTCGAGCGTTCCGACCACATCGAGCGCATAGCGCAGCAGCACCGCATCGGGGTGCCCCCTGCGGAATGCGCCCTGCCAGCCTTCGTCGGCGTTGTGCGGTTCGGCCAGCCGCGCATCGAGCATGCGGTCGTGCGTGGGCAGCGGGCCCGGGCCGTGGCGCGTGAGGTAGCTGCGCAGCACGCCCAGATGCTGGACGGGGGCGTCGATGCCGGCATCGTGCAGCACGGCTTCGACGGCGGCGGTCGAGATGGTGCTCCAGGTGGTGTGCGGATGGAAGCCGTGCCATTCGTCGAGCAGCACGCCCTGGGCGCCCTCGAAGATCACGGTGCCGGACCGCGCGAGGCGTTCGGCGATGCGGTCGATGCTCGCGGGCGGCGATTGCGCCACGCATGGTGCGGCGGCTTCGAGCCAGCGGCGCGCAAGCGTGTCGTCGCGCAGCATGGCGATTTCCTGCGCGGCATGGGCGTGCCGCAGCGCCGGGCTGGCCGCGAACTCGTGCAGAAGCGCGGTGCGCAGCGCTTCGATCTTTTCGAATGCACGTGCAGGATCGCGCAGATCGCCATAGCGCAGCGCTTCATCGGGCGAGGCCAGCGCCTGCCGCGCGGTCTCGCCCACGCCGACGCCGCAGCTGCCGTGCGCGGCCTCGCCCCGTTCCAATTCGCGCAGGCGGCCTGCGGCCTGGTGGAACGGCGTGGTCACGCGGCAGCGCGCGTCGACGAGCAGCCGCCCGAAGGCGTCTTCCACGCCGACCCGGCGCAGCGCGGCTTCCTCCACGCGCAGCGCCGTGGGGTGCACGACCACCGGGCTCGCAAGTACGGTGCCCACGCCCGCATGGAAGCTGCCGGCGCCGAACTGCGAGAAGGTGTGGTGCCGCCCGTCGGCCAGCACGACGTTGTGCCCGGCCTGTGCGCCGCCGTTGAAGCGCACCACGGTGTGGGCGTCCAGCGCGCCGCCGAGGTGGTCGGTGAAGAGCCCCTTGCCGCAGTCCCCGAAGCCGAGGCCCAGCAGCGAGACGTAGTGCGTACGAGCGTGCGCCGTCACACGGCCGTCAGCCGAACAACCGCTTCCACCACGACGAGCGCGCACCGGCCGCGGTCGCCGCCACGCTGGGCGGCGCATGACGTGGCGCGCCCGGGTCGAGCAGCGCGGCATAGGCGTCGAGTGCGTGCAGCACGCCGCCCACGCGTTCCTTCTCCATGCCGGTGGCGCTCATCACGCCGGCCAGCGCTTCGAGGCTGGGCACGGCCTTCTCGGTGAGGGCGACGATGCCGGCGGCCACGGCGCAGGCGTCGTCGGGCGAGTCCATGCAGATGACGTGGTCGCCCAGCAGTTCGCGCCAGCGGCCTTCGCAGCGGCGGCGGCGCTGCGCGTCGGGGATAAGGAAGAACAGATGCGTGGTCTCGGCCGCGGCGGCGATGACTTCCTCGATGGGAATGTCCTCGTCGAGTTTCTCGCCGATGAGGCCCTCGATCTGGTGGCGCGAGACGGCCGGATAGGGCAGCTCGTCGCCGGTCACGAACAGGTAGCCGCGCTTCCTGCGCTTGACCCAGCAGTCCATGTCGGTGTGCTGCGCCATCACGTAGAAGGCGAGCTCGTAGCTTTCCTCGCCGGTGCCGCCGCCACCGCCTTCCAGGTAGCTCCAGGTGAGCCACTGGTCCATGAGGTTGGCGGTCGATTCGAACTGGCCGACCTGCAGCGGTGCATGGTCGGAGTTGGCGTCGCCGATGGCCATGAACAGGAGCTGCGGGTCCGCCACGCCGCAATCGGTCAGCAGCTTCATGAAGGTGGGCAGCTCGCGGCGCGCGAGGAGCTGCGGGATGTCGCCCATGGAGCCCGTCACGTCGAGCGCGAAGGCGATGCCCAGCGAGTTCGGATGGTCGGCGTTGTCGCGCGACTCGCGCACCTTGAGCCCTTGCGGGTTCATCAGCGGATGCGTGGAACGCTGCGTGAAGACTTCCGCGCCCGGTCTCGCGGCGCGGTCGGCGATGAGTGCCGTGTGGGCGGCGTGCGAGTAGTTTCCGTAGCCCATGGGTTCTGCTCCTCTGTGACTGTTGTACGTATGCCTTGCGTCAGGCGCCGGCGTGCGGTGCGGGCGTCGGATCGAAATGGACGAACCTCGGCGCACCGAAAGCTTCGCGCGAAGCCGCCGACAGCGCCTGCTCGATGCCCTGCGCGCCCAGGCGCCCGCAGGCGGCTGCGTCCTCGCTGCATTCGCGCAGCAAGGCGGCGAGAGGCGCGGGTGTGTGGGAACCAAGGCCGGGCTCGCCGGCTGCTGCGCCGTGCAGAACGGCGCGCACGGCCCAGGCCGATTGCATCAGGTCGCGCGTGACGGCCGCGTCGTGCGCCGGCCCGGTGGCCTGCTGCGCGCGCGACCAGCCGATGAGCAGCACGCCATGGTCGCGCGGATGCACGAGCGCGTGCGAGGGCGACAGGTCGCGGTGCGTCCAGCCGGCGCCATGAACGAAGGCCAGCACTTCCAGCATGCGGCGCCAGATCCATACGGCGTGGCGCGGGTCGATGCCTTGCGGGTTGGCCTGCCGCACGTCTTGCAGGCCGCCCCAGAAACCGGTCGGGTGGCGCAACACCAGCGCCTGCCGCGAGCCGTCGCTCATTGCACTCGCCAGCCCTTCGGCCACGCCGATGCCCAGCGGCTGCGGCAGGCGGCGGGTGAAGTAGGCCGCGCCGGGCACGGAAAGATCCTGCAGGGCTTGCAGCACGGTGAATTCGCGCTGCAGCACGCCGTCTGCCGAACTCTCGCGTGCAAGCTTGAAGGTGACGCGCTCGGGCAGCGCGCCCAGTCGTTCGGCCAGCAGTACATCGCTGTGCTCGCCGGTGGCCAGCGGCGCGAGCACGCGGTAGCGACCGCCGCGCCACGCAAGAACGCGGCCGCCGGGCACGTCGGCATTGGCCCGGCGCCATGCGGCACGGAAGCTCTCGCGCTCGACGATCTCCTGCCCGCGCACCACGGTGGCGCCGCAGTAGCTGCAGTTCACCGTGCGCCACCGGGCGGCGCGCGGCAGGGGCGCGGAGCACTGGGGGCAGCTGAGAGCCTGCAGCGACAGCATGGCCCGCGCCCCTACTCTTCCCTGGGCGGGGCCGTCGGGTCCGGCGAGGCCAGCACCCGGTCGATGCGGCGGCCTTCGAGCGCGACGATCTCGAAGCACCAGCCGGCGCAGTCGATCTGCTCGCCCACCTCCGGCAGGTGGCCCGACACGGCCATCAGCAGGCCGGCCACGGTGTTGTAGAGGCCACGCTCCTCGTCGGGCAGCTCGCGAATGCCCAGGCGCGCGCGCAGCTCCGACACGGGCATGAGGCCGTCGAGCTCCCAGAGGCCGTCGGCGCGCTGGTGCGCCCAGGCGTCGGTCTGCATGCCGGGCTGCAGCTCGCCGGTGATGGCTTCGAGCAGGTCGCGCGGCGTCATGAGGCCCTGCACCACGCCGTATTCGTCGACCACGAACACGAGCCGGCCGGCGCGGGCGCGGAACTGCTCCAGCAGCTCCATGCCGGTGAGGGTCTCGGGCACGAACACGGCGGGCGACGCCTCCTGGCCCAGCACGCCGATATGCGCGGGGCCCAGGCGCAGCAGATGCGCAACGCTGATCACACCGACCACGTCGTCCAGCGAATTGCGGCACACCGGATACCAGGAGTGCACCAGGTTGAGCGCGCCCGCGTCGGCCACCTTCTGCAGCGCCTGCTGCACGGTGAAGGAGGCGTCGAGCCATTCGATGTCGGCGCGCGGGATCATCAGCGACGACAGGCGCCTGTCGTCGAGGTGGAACACGTTGCGCACCATCTGGTGCTCGTGCTGCTCGATGACGCCGGCGTCCACGCCCTCCT
This sequence comes from Variovorax sp. V15, assembly GCF_041154425.1. NCBI lineage: Bacteria > Pseudomonadati > Pseudomonadota > Betaproteobacteria > Burkholderiales > Comamonadaceae > Variovorax > Variovorax sp. V15. Next base: position 1,789,076 of record NZ_AP028659.1, on the reverse strand, counting down.
CGAGGCTGGCGGAGATTTCCTCCTCGGTCACCGAACGCGCCGCGTTGGCGTCGATGCGCAGCACCTTCAGCGTGGCGGCGGTAGCGCCCGCCAGCAGCCACACGAAGGGCTTCGCACCCTTGGCCAGCCCGCGCATCGGGCGAGACACCCAGCGCGCCACCGGCTCGGGATAGAGCTGGCCGATGCGCTTGGGCACCAGCTCGCCGAAGATGATGGTGAAGAAGGTGATGCAGGTGACCACCAGCGCGGTCGACGCGATGCTGGCCGTGCCGCGGCCCATGCCCAGCCCTTCCATCCACACGCCGAGCGGCTCGGCGAAGGCGGCCTCGCCCACGATGCCGCTGAGCATGCCGATGGAGGTGATGCCGATCTGCACCGTCGAGAGGAACTGCGTGGGCGATTCCATCAGCTTCAGCGCGGCCACCGCGCCGGCGTCTCCCGTTTCGGCCAATGCCGCGAGACGTGCGCGCCGGCTGGTGGAAAGGGCCATTTCGGACATTGCGAACAACGCGTTCAGCGTGGTCAGCAAGGCCAGGAGGAAGACATCCATGAACTGAGGGAGAGAATGGGGGAATGGCACTTTACTTGATCGGCGACCTGCAGGGCTGCGACGCCCCCTTCCAGCGGCTGCTGCGGAAGATCGACTTCTCCCCCAGCCGCGACACCCTCGTGCTGCTTGGCGACCTGGTGAACCGGGGCCCCGATTCGCTCTCGGTGCTGCGCCACGTGCAGGGCTACGGCGCTTCGGCGCTGAGCCTGCTGGGCAACCACGACCTGCACCTGCTGGGCGTGGCCCACGGAGCGCGCAAGGCCGGCCGCAAGGACACGCTGGGCGAGCTTCTCGCCGCCGCGGATGCCGAGGCGCTGCTCGACTGGCTGCGCAACCAGCACATGGCGCTGCACATGCGCATAGGCGCCGGCGACCTGCTGATGGTGCATGCGGGCGTGCTGCCGCAATGGACGGTGGGCGACACGCTGGTGCTGGCCTCCGAACTCGAGTCGGTGCTGCGCGGCCCGGCGCTGGGCGAATTCCTGATGTCGATGTACGGCAACGAGCCGGCCCGATGGAGCGACACGCTCACCGGAAGCGCCCGCCTGCGCGCCATCGTCAACGCGCTGACGCGCATGCGCTTCTGCACCGCGGACGGCGTGATGGAGTTCGAGGCGAAAGACGGCGCCGCCACCGCGCCCGAGGGCTACATGCCGTGGTTCGACGTGCCCGGGCGCAAGACGGCCAACGCCACCGTCGCATTCGGCCACTGGTCCACGCTGGGCTGGCTCTCGCGGCCCGACCTGCTGTCCACCGACACCGGCTGCGTCTGGGGCGGCTGCCTCAGCGCGGTGCGCATCGGCGCGACGCTGGACGAGCGCGAGCTGATCCAGGTCGAGTGCGAGCAGGCGCAGAAGCCGGGCAAGTAGCCGGCTGCGGAGGAGTCAGGAAGAGGGCAGCCGGAACTTGTCGAGCGACATGCGCTGGCCGCCCTTCTCGTCGAAGTTGCCGGGCGCCAGCCAGCGCTCGAAGGCCGTGCGCAGCGCCGGCCACTCGCTGTCGATGATCGAGAACCACGCCGTATCGCGTGTGCGGCCCTTGTAGATCACCGCCTGGCGGAACAGCCCCTCGTACCTGAAGCCCAGCCGCAGCGCCGCGCGCTTCGAGGGCTCGTTGAAGTTGTCGCACTTCCATTCGTAGCGGCGGTACCCCAGCTCGTCGAAGGCGAACTTCATCAGCAGGTACTGCGCCTCGGTGGACATCGGCGTGTTCTTGAGCAGTGGCGAGAAGTTGACGGTGCCCACCTCGATGGCCCCGTTGGCCGGGTCGATGCGCATCAGCGCCAGCGAACCCACGGCGCGGCCGCTTCGCACGTCGACGACGGCGAAGTGCAGCGGATCGCTGCTCTTCGCGATGCGCTCGGCATAGGCCCGCAGGCCGGCCAGATCGGCGGGCCGCTCCACGCCAAGGTAGGTCCAGTCGCGACCATCGGGCGCCTGCGCATAGGCGGCGTACAGATCGTCGGCGTGCTTCGCAACGTCGAGCGGCTCGAGCCTGCAGAAACGGCCCTCGATGACGCGGCGCGGCGGCAGGGCGCGGGGCGTCCATTCGGGAACCTCGGGGCCGATGGACTGGCCGAACTCGTTCTGGCGGGCTGACATGGGTGGAAGCTCTTTCGGTGGATGGTGAACGGCGGGGCCGGAGAGCGCTAAAGTAGCCGCAACGTGGCGCTACGAGAAGTGCCATGCAGAGCCAATTTCATGGTGCCACGCTACACTTCCCTCTTGCCGCCTCCCCCCTTGCCGCCTTCTTCCTTGCTCGAATCCCCGCTCTCCAGGGAGCGCCGGTCGGGCCCGATGCAGCGCCAGTTGCACGACCGCCTCAAGAACGCCATCCTCGACGGCAGCCTCGCCCCCGGCAGCCGCCTGCCGGGCTCGCGTGCGCTGGCCGAGGCGCTCGGCATCTCGCGCAATACGGTCACCGCCACCTATGAGCATCTGGCGGCCGAAGGCTATGTGCGGCCCGACAGGCAGGGCACACGCGTGGCCGAGCTCTCGTCGCCGGCGCCATCGAAGCGTGAGCGTGCTGGCAAGCAGGCCGGCACGCCGGCCACCGCGCAGCGCCTCGCAAGGATCCTGCCGAGCGCTTCACGTGCCGACATGGGCGCGGCGCTGCGTCCCGGGGTGCCCGCGCTGTCGCACTTTCCGCTGGCCGCATGGCGTCGCTCGCTGGAACGTGCGATCCGCGGCGGCGGCTGCGCGGCTCTGGGCTACGGCGACGCGCTGGGCGAGCCGGCGCTGCGCGCTGCCATTGCGCGGCACCTGTCAGTGGCGCGCGGCGTGCGCTGCGAGCCGCGGCAGGTCGTCATCGCCGAAGGCGCGCAGGAAGCCATTTCGCTGTGCGTGCGACTGCTGTCCAACCCCGGCGAGACCGGCTGGGTCGAAGATCCGGGCTACCGCGGCGCGAAAGCCGCCATGCATGCGGGCGACATGCGCATCGTGCCCATGCGCGTCGATGCCGAGGGCCTCTGCGTGAGCGAGCGCGACTGGCGCAAGCACCCGCCGCGGCTGGTCTACACCACGCCGTCGCACCAGTACCCGGCCGGCTCGGTGCTGAGCATCGCGCGCCGGCTGGAACTGATCGCGCAGGCCCGGCGGCACGGCGCGTGGATCGTCGAGGACGACTACGACAGCGAGTTCCGCCACACGGGCGAGCCCATCGTGGCCATGCAGGGGCTGGTGGACGACGCACCCGTGCTCTACGTCGGCTCCTTCAGCAAGACCATGTTCCCGTCGCTGCGGCTTGGCTTCCTGGTGCTGCCCGAGCGCCTGGTGTCCGCCGTGCAGGCACCGCTGGAGGAGATGCTGCGCGGCGGCCATCGCCACGAGCAGCTCGCCATGGCCGACTTCATCGAGAGCGGCCAGTTCAGCAGGCACCTGGGCCGCATGCGCAGGCTGTACCGCGACCGACAGCAGGCACTGCGGCTCGCGCTCGAAAAGCATTTCGAGGTGCCGCACGAGATCGACGGCGGCCACTGCGGCATGCATCTCACCGTGCGCTTGCCCGGGCGCTTCGACGACCGGAGGATCGCCGCCGAGGCGCTGCGCCAGCGCATCGCGCCCACGCCGCTGTCGGGCTTCGCGATGCGGCCGATGCCATCGGACAACGGGCTGGTACTGGGCTATGGAAACACGGCGCGCGAGCTCTTCGCGCCGCTGGTCACGCGGCTGTCGCAGCTCGCGCGGGCCTCGGAACCCGGCGGCGTCTAGCCGAGCTTTCCCACCACGTGCTCGCGCCTGAAATTGCGCGGCGTGCTCCCCACCACCTGCCGGAAGCGCCGGTTGAAGTACGCCTCGTCGGCAAAGCCGCACTGGTGCGCGATCTCCCGCACCAGCAGCGAGGTGGACGCGAGCAGCTCCTTCGCGCGCTCGATGCGCCGCTCGGTCACGAGGTCGGTGAAGGTTCGGTCGGTTTCCTTGCGCAGCAGGTTGGCCAGGTAGTTGGGCGAAAGGAATGCGGCCGCCGCGGCGTCGGTCAGCGACAGCGGCTTGTCGAGGTTGTCGCGCACGTAGCGCACCACGCGCTGCAGGGCGTCGCGCTGCGAAGTCTTGCCGTCGTGCTGCAGCGAAAGCCGCATCAGCGCGTTCTCCTGCCGCATGCAGGCCAGGCCGACGATCTGCTGCAGGATGCCGCGCATGGCGGTCTTGGCGCCGAAGCTGCGGCTCGCGTTCAGCGCATGCAGCTCGTCGAGCCAGCCGCGGATGCGCGCGAAGTCGGCCTCGTCGAAGGCGAAGTCGACGTATTCCTGGAACAGGAAGGGCGCGAGGTCGGGATGGCAGGCGAGCGGCACGTCTTCCAGGTCGAGCGCGTCGACGTCGAGCTCGGGCCACAGGAAGCGCTGGTCGAAGTTGACGATGCAGTACAGCGCCTCGGGCGGATGCGGGATCACGTGCACCCGGTAAGGCAGCACGAAGCTCAGGTGGCGCGGCCCGAAGGGGCGCACCTCGCCGCCGATGGACTGCTGCGAGTTGCCCTCGATGCCGACCTGGATCTGGAAGTACGCATGCCGGTGCGGCAGCGTGAGTTCATTGCGCGCGCCCTGGAAGCGGATGTCGAAGTCCAGGTGGTCGGCACGCTCGTGCATGCCGTAGGTGCGGACGGACGTGGGGGTGGAGGAGCGCATCGGGGCAGGCGTCTTCGTCTTTCGCCCGTGAGCGTACGCCATCTTGCGCACCGGCGATCCGGCCGCACCCGCCGGATCTGGTGAGCGCCCTGTCTTCGGGCTCAGACGACCGCGACTTCGAGCACGCCCACGCCCGCCACGCTGCCGCGCATGCGGTCGCCGCGCTGCACCGCCGCCACGCCCGCCGGGGTGCCCGTGAAGATCAGGTCGCCGGGCTGCAGCGTGAACAGCGTCGAGAGGTAGGCGATGGTGTCGGGCACGTTCCAGATCATGTCGGCGAGGTCGCCCACCTGGCGCTGGGCGCCGTTCACGTCGAGGCGGATCTCGCCGCTGGCCGGATGGCCGGCCCTGGCCACCGGCACCAGCTCGCCGCAGGGCGCGGAGCCGTCGAAGGCCTTGCCGGTGTCCCAGGGACGGCCCATCTTCTTGGCCTCGCCCTGCAGGTCGCGGCGGGTCATGTCGAGGCCGACGGCGTAACCGTAGACGTGGCCCAGCGCGTCGGCGGCGGCGATGTTCGCGCCGCCGGTCTTCAGCGCGACCACGAGTTCGATCTCGTGGTGCACGTCGTTCGACAGCGGCGGATAGGCGAACTCGCCGCCGTCGGCCACGATGGCGCTGGCCGGCTTCATGAAGAAGAACGGCGGCTCGCGGTCGGGGTTGTGGCCCATCTCGCGGGCGTGCTCGGAGTAGTTGCGGCCCACGCAGAAGATGCGGTTGACAGGGAAGCGGACCTGATCGCCCTGGATGGGCAGCGAATGGACGGGTGCGGGGGAAATGGCATAGGAAGTCATGCGACGACTCTAGCCAGCGCAACTCCGCGCCCCGCGCACGCAACTACGCGAGTCTTGGACTCAGCTACGGTCGTGCGTTTTTCTTTCAGCCGGCCACGCCGAAGCCGGTGTCGAAGGTGCCCTTCACATCCAGCGGCTGCCTGATGAGCCCGACCTGCCGGTAGAAATCGGCCGTCCCCTGCTGGTCGGCGATGACCTGCGCGTCGATGGCCACCCACTTCTGCTGCCGCCGCTCGAACTGCAGCTTCGCCGCCTCGGGCGGAATGCCGATGATGCGCGCCAGCGCGGCCGAGTAGGCATCGACGTTGCGGTACGACCAGAGCTGCGCCTTCACCACGCGCTGCAGAAAATCCTGCAGCACCGGCCGCTTGGTCGCGATGGCGCTGTCGGTGGCCGCGAGGTAGCTCAGCCCCGGCAGCAGCCCGCGCCCGCTCACGAGCACGCGCGCGTGCTTGCTGACCTCGGCCAGCGCGGTGTAGGGCTCCCAGGTGGCCCAGGCGTCGACCGAGCCCTGCGTGAGCGCGAGCTTGGCGTCCGCCGGCGCCAGGAAGCGCAGGTTCACGTCCTCGGGCCTGAGGCCGGCCGAGGTGATGGCCTTGAGCGTGACGTAATGGCCGATGGAGCCGCGATTGGTCGCGACGCTCTTGCCCTTGAGGTCGGCGGCGGTCTTCAGCGGCGAGTCGGGCCGCACGAGCACGGCCGTGCCGTAGGAGTCGGAACGGTTCGCGCCGATGGCCTTCACGCGCGTGCCGGCCGCCAGCGCGAAGATCAGTGGCGCGTCGCCGATGGGGCCCGAGTCGACGGCGGCGGCATTTAGCGCCTCCGCCAGCGGCGCGGCGGCCGGGAACTCCGACCACTGGATGTCGTAGCTGAGCCCTTCGAGTCCACCCGCGGCTTCGAGCAATGCTCGCAGCCCGCCCTTCTGGTCGCCGGCTTTGAGCACCGGGCGGCCCTGCGCTGAAACCACGCCGGGGAAGGCTATGGAAGAAGCGACGGCAGCGGCGACGGCCGTGCCTTGAGCGAGGAACTGACGACGGGAACTGTGGTTCATGCTGATGCGGCTTCCGTCCGTGTTCATGCCAGGGGATCGAAGGAAACGTGGTCGGCGAAGCGCACCGGGTCGGTGGTCTTCTTGAGCACGCCCACGCCGCGGAAGTCGCGCGCGTAGAACTCGACCTCGTCGCGCAGGTTGCGCCCCAGCGGGTGGTGCTTGTGCGTGAGCGTGCCCAGCAGCGCGCGCAGGTCTTCCACCGCCACGTTGGGCGAATACTTCGAGAAGAGCCTGGCCGACTCGTTCGGGTTCTCGGCCACGTAGTCCGAGGCCTGCGCGATGGCGCGCACCAGCGAGGCGACTGTCGCCTTGTCCTTGCGCACCAGTTCGCCGCGCGCGCCGACGATGCAGCAGACCTTGTCCTTGTATTCGCCAGAAAGGTTGCTCGCCACCTCGACGAAGGCGCCCCGGTTGCGCTTCTCGATCAGGTAGATGTTGGGGTCGCCGTCGGCAATCGCCTGGATCTCGCCCTTCTTCACCGCGATGTCGAGCAGGTCGGCCGGGTACTGGCGCCAGACCACGTCCTTCTCGGCGTCGATGCCGTTCTTCGCGAGCAGGATCGAGAAGAAGTTCTTGCCCGGGCTCGCGATGTCCGACACGCCGATGGTCTTGCCCTTCAGGCTCGCGAGGTCGATGACGCCCGCGCCCTTGGCTCCCACCAGCCGCACGCAGCCGCCGTGCGAGCTGCCGACGATCTTCACGTCGAAGCCCGATTCGAGAGGCTTGAGCCAGCGGTGGATCATGCCCACGGCCGCATCCGCCTTGGCGGTGGCGAGCGACTCCAGCAGCTGGTCGGTGGAGCCCGTGTAATTGATGAGGTCGACCTGCAGCCCGTTGCGCTCGAAGTAGCCGCGCTCCTGCGCCACCACCACGGGCGAAAGGCAGAAGGCCGTGGCGTTCCAGGCGAAGGTGAGCTTGCGGGACTGCTGCGAGAAGGCCTGCGATGCGATCAGGCCGCCGGAGGCGACCACCGCGGCGGCGCCGCCGGCGCGCAGCAGGCTGCGGCGGGAGAAGTTGGGGTTCATCGTCTTGGTGTTCGGGTCAGAGAAGCAGTTCGGGCTCGGCCTCGACCAGGCCTTCGTAGAGGCTGTCGAAGGAATGGATGGCGCCTTCGGGCCCGCCGATCTGGCTGTGCGTGTGACGCGCCGTGGCCTCGTCGATGGGCTGCGGCCTGCCCGCGGCCTCGGCCAGCAGCTGCGTGTGGCAGGCGTTGTCCAGCGCGATGTACCACCAGGCGGCGGCTTCCACCGTGGGGCCCGCCGTCAGGATGCCGTGGTTCTTGAGGATGGCGCCCTTCCTGTCGCCCAGCGCCTGGGCGATGCGCTCGCCCTCGCTGGTGTCGACCACCATGCCGGTGAAGTCGTCGAACAGCGCCACGTCGTTGTGGAACACGCAGCTGTCCTGCGTGATCGTGTCGAGCTTGCGGCCCAGCGTCGACCAGGCCTTGCCGTAGGTCGAGTGCGTGTGGGCGGCGGCGATGATCTTCGGGTTGTATTCGTGGATGGCCGCGTGGATCGCGAAGGCCGCCTTGTTAAGCGGCCTGTCGCCGATCACGGTCTCGCCCTTCGAGTTGACGAGCAGCAGGTCCGACACCTTGATGCGCGAGAAATGGATGCCCAGCGGATTGACCCAGAAGTGGTCGGTGAGCTCGGGGTCGCGCGCCGTGATGTGGCCGGCCAGCCCCTGCGCGAAACCGAAACGCGCGAACAGGCGGAAGGCGCCCGCCAGGCGCTCCTGCCGGTGGCGGCGCTCGGCCTGGATGGTGGTGCGCGGCGGAATCGGGTCGAACCAGTACTTCTGCTGCGGGTTCAGGTTGAGCTTCAGCGGCTGCGAGGCCGCGCTGCGGTCGATGGAAAGAACTGCGCTCATGGTGATTCCTCAGGCCGCCTTGCGTTGTTGCTGTGCGCGCTGCGCCACCAGCTCGCGCGTGCGCGGGATCAGCTCGCGGCCGTAGTCGAGCGCGTCTTCCAGCGGGTCGAAGCCGCGGATCAGGAAGGTGCTCACGCCCAGGTCGTAGTAGTCGAGCAGCGCGTCGGCCACCTGCTCGGGCGTGCCGACCAGCGCGGTGCTGTTGGAACGCCCGCCGATTTCCTGCGCGACCGCGGTCCACAGCCGCTTGTCGAGCCGCGAGCCCTTCTCGGCTGCGGCCAGCAGGCGCTTGGCGCCTTCGCTCTGCTGCGGGCCGCCGCGGTTGTAGCCCTGCACCACGCGCAGGCGCTTGGTCTCGGCCAGGATGTTCTCGGCGCGCGCCCATGCGGCCTCTTCGGTCTGCGCCAGGATCGGGCGGAACGACACCGAGAAGCGCACGCTGCGCCCGTGCTTCGCCGCCTCGGCGCGCACGCGCGTGGTCAGTTCGCGCGCCTGGTCGAGCGATTCGCCCCACAGCGCGTAGACGTCGGCGTACTTGCCCGCCACCGGAATCGCTGCCTCCGATGCACCGCCGAAGTACACCGGCACGTGCGGCCTGCCGTTGCGCGTCTGCAGCGGCCTCACTTCGGAGAAGGCGTTCTGGAAGCGGTAGTGCGCGCCTTCGTGGTCGAAGGGCTTCTCCGCCGTCCACACCTTGTGCAGCACCTCGAGGTACTCGTCGGTGCGCGCGTAGCGCTGGTCGTGGTCGAGCCAGTCGCCGTCGCGGCGCTGCTCCTCGTCGGAGCCGCCGGAGATGTAGTGCACGCCGAGCCGGCCGCCGCTGAACTGGTCGAGCGAGGCGAACTGCCGTGCGGCCAGCGTGGGCGCGACGAAGCCGGGGCGGTGCGCGAGCATGAAGTGGATGCGCTCGGTCACCGAGGCCGCATAGGCCACGGTGAGCGTGGCGTCGGGGCTGGTGGAGTGGTGAGGCACGAGCACGCGGTCGAAGCCCGCCGCCTCGTGGGCCTGCGCGAAGGCGCGCACGTAGTCGCGGTCGAGCGCGGGGCCCTTGGCCGGGTGGATCTCCGAGACTTTCTGGCCCTGGATCATGCCGATGAATTCGACGAGGCCGTCTTGTTGCTGTGGCTGCTGGCTCATGGTGCTGTCCTTGTTTGAATGTTCATGGGAGATGGTTGTCAGGCGGCGGGAAGGCGCAGCACGCTCTCGAAGCTGCGGTCCCACAGGGGCTTCACGTCGGCCGGGCCGTCGAGCACGCCGATCTTCAGGAAGGTGTCGGCCACGTCCTGGTGGCTGCGCACCACCGCGTCGCTGACGGGGCCCAGGCTGTAGTCGCCGCTGCGGCGGTTGAACAGCTCGACGATGTCGCCCACGGGCACGCGCGTCTCGGCCGACTGGGCGCGGGCGTAGGCGAGGAAATTGCCGTTGATCCACGCGAACGAACGCTGCAGCCGCTGCAGCAGGTCGGCCAGCGCGGCGCGGCGAAGCTGGTCGTCGAGCGCGCGCGGATTGGCGTAGATCGGGAAGTTGCCCGAGAGATAGCCCACGCCGGTCTTGATGACCCGCGCCCTGTACTGGGTGCGCGCGAGCTGGCCGTTGTAGCCGTAGATGGCCCAGGCATCGAGGTCGCCGCGCGCGAAAGCCGAGAGGCCGTCCGAAGGCGTGAGGCTCACGGCCTGGATGTCGTTGAACGTGAGGCCCGCCTCGGCCAGCTGCTTGGCGAGGTAGTAGTGCGAAGTGGTGGCGCGCACGTAGCCCACGCGCTTGCCCTTGAAGTCGGCGATGCTGCGGATCGGCGCGTCCTTGCGCGCCAAGGTGGCCTGGTTGTTCAGGTCCTCGTGCGTCACGGCCACCAGCTTCACGCTGGATTTCTGCCGCGCCGCGAACACCGGCGGAATCTCGCTGCCCGAGCCGAGGTCGAGCGCGTCGCCGTTGATGGCCTCGATGTGCAGCACGCCGTTGTTGAGCTCGCGCCAGTCGATCTTGTACGGCGTGCTGGCCTGGCCCGACGCAGTGAGCAACGGCCGCCACAGGCCCTTGTAGGTGCCCACGCGCAACGTGACGCCAGAGAGGTCGCGTGATGGCGCAGTGGCTTGCGCCCAGCTGCCAGAGCCGGTGGCGGCGAGCGCCGCGGCGGTCTGCAGCAGCCGGCGACGGTCCGGAAGAAAGTCTGATTTCATGCACCCGGACCGTAACCAGACGCCGCGCGGAAACGAACGCAGAAAAACGAGTTTGCATATGCGGGATGCGTCGTTTTCGCGCGGCGGGCGGGCCGCTACCGTGCGGAAACCATGAGTGCACTTCCCTTGCGCCGCGCCAGCGCCGCGCCCGAACACCCCTCCCCCGCCACCGTCGATGCTTCCGTGCTGGCCCGCCTCACGGCCCAGTTCGCAGCCACCGCCGCCGACCACGACCTGAGCGGCGCCTTCCCTCGCGAGAACTTCACGGCGCTGCAGGCGCGCGGCCTGATCGGCCTGGTCGCGCCCGCCGAGCACGGCGGCGGCGGCGCCACGCTGGCGACGGCCCGGCGCGTGATCTCGGCGGTGGCGCGCGGCGAGCCGGCCACGGCGCTGATCCTCACGATGACCTACCTGCAGCACCATGCGCTGACGCGCCCGGACAGCCGCTGGCCCGCGCACCTGCGCGAGCGAGTGGCGCGCGATGCGGTGGAGAACGGCGCGCTCATCAACGCGCTGCGCGTGGAGCCGGCGCTGGGCTCGCCCGCGCGCGGCGGCCTGCCCGGCACGGTCGCACGTCGCGACGGTGACGGCTGGCAGATCGACGGCCACAAGCTCTATACCACCGGCATCGAAGGCCTGAGCTGGCTCGCCGTGTGGGCGCGCACGGACGAGGCGCAGCCGCGCACCGGCGTGTTCCTGGTGCCGCGCAACGCGCCCGGCGTGCGCGTGATCGCGAGCTGGGACCACCTGGGCCTGCGCGCCTCGGGCAGCCACGAAGTCGTCTTCGAGAACGTCGCGATCGACGCCGACCATGCGGTGGACCTGCGCGCGCCGGCCGACTGGGCGCCCGACGCGGGCAGCCAGACCGACATCGACGCCCACGCCACGCAGCAGGCGTGGATGACCGTGCTGCTCGGCAGCCTCTACGACGCGGTGGCGCAAGCCGCACGCGACTGGCTGGTCGACTTCCTGAACCGGCGCGCGCCTGGCAGCCTCGGCGCGCCGCTGGCCAGCCTGCCGCGCGTGCAGGAGCACGTCGGCGAGATCGAGGCGCTGCTGCGCACCAACCGCGTGCTGCTAGCCGACGCCGCCGCAGCGGTCGATGACGGCCATGCGCAGCCGGCAGCCGACAGCGGCCTGCTCAAGTACACGGTGACGGGCAACGCGATCCGCGTGGTCGAACTCGCGCTGCAGCTGAGCGGCAACCATGGCCTCTCGCGGCGCAACCCGCTGGAGCGGCACTACCGCGACGTGCTGTGCAGCCGCATCCACACGCCGCAGAACGACGCGATTCTGGTGGCGGCGGGCAAGCGCGCGCTGTTGTCTTCGGGGGCTGCGGCATGAGGTCTGCGCTCTTCTCCAGGTCATCACGGCGTGGCTGGCTCAAGCAAGGCGCCGCGCTGTCGCTGACCGCTGCCGGCTCGCTGCGCGCCTTTGCGCAGCCCCAGACCGCGCTGGTGCTCGGCGACCAGGCCGGTGGCCTGCGCTCGCTGTTCGAGGCCTCGCGCGCGCTCGACGGCGCCCCATTTGCCTACCGCTGGGCCAACTTCCAGGGCGCCGCGCCGCTCTTCGAGGCGCAGCGCAGCTCGGCGGTGGACACCGCCATGGCCGGCGACCTGCCCGTGCTTGCCGCAGCCGTGGGCAAGACGCCGCTGAAGATCGTCGCCACGCGCGTCGGCAAGGCCGATTCGCTGGGCATCGTGGTGCAGCCCGATTCGCCGCTGCGCAGCGTTGCGGACCTGCGCGGCAAGACGGTGATCGTGTCTTCCGCGCGCGGCAGCATCTCGCAGTACCAGCTCTACGGCGCGCTCGAAGAGGCCGGCGTGAAGCGCGAGGAGGTGACGGTGAAGTTCGTGCTGCCCACCGACGCGGCGGCCGCCTTCGCCTCGAAGCAGATCGACGCCTGGGCCATCTTCGACCCCTACTACACCATCGCCGTGCAGCAGGGCGGGCGCATCCTGCGCGACGGGCGCGGCATCAACACCGCGCTGGGCTTCATCACGGCCACCGAGTCTTCGCTGGCCGACCCTGCCAAGCGCGCGGCCATCGTGCAGTTCCTCGACCGGCTCGCGCGCGCGGGCGACTGGGCGCTGGCCAATCCCGAGGCCTATGCCCAGGCCTACAGCCAGCTCACGCGGCTGCCCATCGAGTCGTCGCGCATCATCACCGCGCGGGCCTCGGTGGCGGGACGGCCGGTGAGCGAGGCCGACATCGCCGCGCTGCAGACGGTGGCCGACCGCTCGGCACGCGACGGCATCCTGCCAGTGCGGGTGGACGTGCGCGCGATCACCGACACTGGGGTCTGGAAACGCCCCGCATGACGACAAACTCCCTGACTCCCCTTCGCGAATTCGTCGGCGCCTTCGGCAGGCTGCTCGATGGCGCGCCCGACGAGCCGCGCATTCTTTCGGAAGGCGGCGAGCTGCTGCGCAAGCTGGTGTCGCGCGACGACTGGCTGCCGGAAGCCTTCGCACAACCCGACCCCGTGTACTACCGGCAGTTCCTGCTGCACGCCGACAGCACCGAGCGCTTCTCGGTCGTGAGCTTCGTGTGGGGACCGGGGCAGGCCACGCCCGTGCACGACCACACGGTGTGGGGGCTGATCGGCATGCTGCGCGGCTCGGAGTACAGCCAGGGCTATGCGCTGGACAGCGGCGGGAACGCGCGCCCGCATGGCGAGGCGGTGCGGCTCGACCCCGGCCAGGTGGAGGCGGTGTCGCCCACCGTCGGCGACCTGCACCGCGTGCACAACGCGCACGCCGACCGGGTGTCGATCAGCATCCACGTGTACGGCGCGAACATCGGCGCCGTGCGGCGGCATACTTACCCGGCGGAGGGCGGCCGCAAGCCCTTCGTCTCCGGTTACTCCAACACGCTGCTGCCCAACCTGTGGGACCGCAGCGCAGAACTCAGAGCCGCTACAGACGCATGACGACGACCACCGCCAACAGCCTTCCCGTTCTTTCCTACGCCGCCGTGCGCGAGCGGCTCATCGCCCGCGACGAGACCGCGCTGCTCGACGTGCGCGAGGAAGACCCGTTCGCGCAGGAGCACCCGCTGTGGGCGGCCAACCTGCCGCTGTCGCGCATCGAGATCGAGGCCTGGCGGCGCATTCCGCGGCGCGACACGCTCATCGTGCTGTACGGCGAACACGCCGGCACCGACCTCGCGCCGCAGGCCGCGCGCGCCCTCGCCGCCCTGGGCTACACCAACGTGCACCTGCTCGACGGCGGCCTCGAAGGCTGGCGCAAGGCCGGCGGCGAACTGTTCCGCGACGTGAACGTGCCGAGCAAGTCCTTCGGCGAGCTGGTCGAGCACGAGCGGCACACGCCGTCGCTCTCGGCGCCCGAGGTGAAGGCGCTGATCGACGCGAAGGCCGACGTGGTGGTGCTCGACGCGCGCCGCTTCGATGAATACCAGACGATGAGCATTCCCTCGGCCACGAGCGTGCCGGGCGCGGAGCTGGTGCTGCGCGTGCGCGAACTGGCGCCCGATCCGGCGACGCGGGTGATCGTGAACTGCGCGGGCCGCACCCGCAGCATCATCGGCACGCAGTCGCTGGTGAATGCGGGCATCCCGAACCCCGTGGCGGCGCTGCGCAACGGCACCATCGGCTGGAAGCTGGCCGGACAGGTGCTCGACCACGGCGCGGACAGGCAGGCCCCGGCGGCCGTGTCCGAAGCCCATCGCGCGCAGGCGCAGGCCGATGCGCGACGCGTGGCCGACAAGGCGGGCGTGCATCGCATCGCGCTGGACGCCCTGCACACACTGGAAGCGCCCGGACGCACCGTCTATCGCTTCGACGTGCGCACGCCCGGGGAATATGCGGCTGGCCACCTGCCCGGCTTCGCCAGTGCGCCCGGCGGGCAGCTGGTGCAGGAAACCGATCACCAGGTGCCGGTGCGCGGCGCGCGCATCGTGCTGGCGGACGACGACGGCGTGCGCGCATCGATGAGTGCGTCATGGCTGGCGCAGATGGGGTGGGAGGTCTATGTGCTCGATACGGTGCCGGCAGCAGCCGACTTCAGCGAGACGACTACTCCCGCGAGCGCATACCCCCCGGTTGCCGTCGCGGTGAGCGAGATCGCACCGGCCGAGCTGGCTGCGCTGCTGAAGCAGCCGGGCACCGCGGTGATCGACGTGACCACCAGCGCCAATTACGTGAAGCGCCACATTCCGGGCGCCTGGTATGCGATCCGCGCGCAGTTGCCGCAGGCGATCGACACGGCCATCCCGCCCTCGTCGCGCTACGTGCTGACCTGCGGCAGCAGCCTGCTCGCCCGCTATGCCGCGGCCGACCTGCGCGCACTGCTCGATGCTCGCGGCCAGCGCGATGCGCAGGTGCTGGTACTGGCCGGCGGCAATGCGGCATGGTTCGCCGCGGGCCTCGGCCAGGAAAGCGGCGAAACCCGCCTCGCGACCGCGCGCACCGACCGTTATCGCCGCCCCTATGAAGGCACCGATGCGCCAGCCGAGGCGATGCAGGCTTACCTGGATTGGGAGTACGGCCTTGTCGCGCAGTTGGGTCGCGATGGAACGCACCATTTCAAGGCGATCTGAAGACCTGGCAAGCGCGAAAGCGTTCTGAAAGGAAAGAGACACGCCGGTCACAGTGTGTCGCCCGGGTAAAGGCCGTCATCCGGCGGTACTGGACGACGTTGGAGGTTCACACCGACAACAACTCGTTCCAGGAGCTTCGCCATGAGATTCCCATCTCTTCTTGCAGTGTCCGCCACCGCCGTGCTGGCGGCCACGCTCACCGGCTGCGTGGTCGCGCCGGCCGCCCCCGCCCCCGTGTACGCGGCGCCTCCTGGCGTGGCCTACGTGGCGCCTACGTATGTATCGCCGGGCGTCGGCTTCGTGTGGGCATATCACCCGCGCTATGGCTGGGGCTGGCACCACCCGCAATACGGCTGGCATCGCGGCTGGAGATGACCGGGCTCGCCCCCCGGCTGCGCGCACTTCGTGTCGCTGCGCCCCCTAACGGGGGCGATACCTGAGGCCCGGCAAAGCCGGTTCCTCGGTGTTCTCGAATCAGAAAAGGGGAGCGCCAGTGCCCTGTCGGGCGATCAACTCGGCTCGGCGCTCTTGAACAGGGCCGGGACCTTGCGCTTGGACTTGATGTTGCTGGAGATGCCGCGTCCGGGCGTCGAGGCCTTGGCGGCGGCTTCCCATGCCGGCGTCGCGTCGGGCTGGCCGGGCTCGTAGGGCTTGTCGAAGAACGGGTCGCGCGGCGCCGCGGGTGCGCGATGCGGGCGTCCGCCGCCGCCACGACGGGCGTCGGCGTCGCGGCGTTCGCGCGGCTGGTCGAGCACGTCGCGTGCATCGCCCGCTTCGCCTTCTTCGCGCCAGTGGCGGCGTCCGTCGTTGATGCGGCCGCGCGGGCGGTCCTCCTCGAATTCGACGGGTTCGAGCTCGATCTTCTTCTTGATCAGCTTCTCGATGTCGGCCACCAGGCGGGCATCGTTGCCGCCGCTGGCGAAGCTCACTGCCAGGCCCGAGGCGCCGGCGCGGCCGGTGCGGCCGATGCGGTGCACGTAGTCTTCTGCGTTGAACGGAATGTCGAAGTTGAAGACGGCGGGCACGTCCTTGATGTCGAGGCCGCGGGCCGCGACGTCGGTGCACACCAGCAGGTCGACCTCGCCGGCCTTGAAGGCCGCGAGCGACTTCAGGCGCTCGTCCTGGCTCTTGTCGCCGTGCAGGGCCGAGGTGCGAAGGCCGTCGCGCTCCAGCGAACGCGCGAGCCGCGCGCAGCCAAGCTTGCTGTTGACGAAGACGAAGGCCTGCGTGATGCCGCGCTGGCGCACGATCTGCCTGAGCGCGCGGCGCTTGTCGTCGTCGGCCACGCTGTAGAAATGCTGCTCGACGGTGGAAGCCGTCTCGTTGGGCCGTGCCACTTCGATGGTGACCGGGTTCTGCAGGTAGCTGCCGGCCAGCCGCTTGATTTCGGGCGAGAAGGTCGCGGAGAACAGCAGCGTGGTGCGCTGCTTGGGCAGGTAGCTCAGGATGCGCTGCAGGTCGGGCAGGAAGCCGATGTCGAGCATGCGGTCGGCCTCGTCGAGCACCACGTACTCGACCTGGTTGAGCACCGCGTTCTTGGCTTCGATGTGATCGAGCAGCCGGCCCGGCGTGGCCACCAGCACTTCGACGCCCTTCTTCAGTTCCAGCGTCTGCGGCTTCATGTCGATGCCGCCGAACACCACCGTGCTGCGCAGGTTGGTGTACTTGGCATACAGCTTGATCTGCTGCGCAACCTGGTCGGCCAGCTCGCGCGTGGGCAGCAGCACCAGGGCCCGCACCGGATGCCGCGCGGGCGAGGTCGAGGCGTTTTCATGCTTGAGCATGCGCTGCAGCAGCGGGAGGGAGAAAGCCGCCGTCTTGCCGGTGCCGGTCTGGGCGGCGCCCATCACGTCCTGGCCCGAGAGCACGACCGGAATGGCCTGCGCCTGGATCGGAGTCATGGTCTCGTAGCCCATTTCGGCCACGGCGCGCGCCAGCGGTTCAGCCAGCAGTAGATTGGAGAAGGAGCTTGTCATTGAGCCCGCTATTGTCGCATTGCCGCAAAAAACGGCAGTGACCGCGCCATGACAACGCCCGCGCCGGCCAAATTGCTATTTATTCCATAGCATTCGAGCCAGCCTCAACGGGCGCTTGCAGCTACCGCAGCTCAGAGGCTGCGTGCATTGAAGGTGTCGCAGGCCTTGATGTCGCCGCTCTGGTAGCCCGTGCCGAACCAGCGCTGGCGCTGGGCGCTGGAGCCATGGGTGAAGCTGTCGGGCACCACCGCGCGGCCCGCGGAGCGCTGCAGCGCATCGTCGCCGATCTTCTGCGCGGCATTCATGGCGGCCTCGATGTCGCCCGGGTCGAGCCACTTCTTCGACTCCTGCGAATGATGGGCCCACACGCCCGCGAAGCAGTCGGCCTGCAGCTCGACGCGCACGCTCATCGCGTTGTTCTGCGTCTGGCTCAGGCGGTTGCGCATGCCGTCGACCTTGGCGGTGATGCCGAGCTCGTCCTGCACATGGTGGCCGACCTCGTGCGCGATGACGTAGGCCTGCGCGAACTCGCCCGGCGCGCCGAGCTGGTTCTTGAGCGTGTCGTAGAAACCCAGGTCGATGTAGACCTTCTGGTCGCCCGGGCAGTAGAACGGCCCCATGGCCGACTGGCCCGTGCCGCAGGCCGTGGGCGTCGCGTTGCGGAACAGCACGAGCCGCGGCGGATGGTAGGTGCCGCCGTTCTTGCGGAAGATGTCCGTCCAGACCACTTCGGTGTTCTTGAGCACGGTCGAAACGAAGGCGGCCTCGCGGTCGTTCGACGGCGGCCTGGGCGCGGGCCCCTGTTGCTGCTGTTGCACCTGGGCCGGGCCACCGCCGCCGCTGAGAAGACTCAGCACCGTGAGCGGGTTGATGCCGAAGACCCAGCCGGCGATCAGCGCGACCGCGATGGTCCCGATGCCGATGCCGCGGCCGCCGATGAAGCCGCCACCGCCTCCGCCGCCTTCACCGCGGCGGTCCTCGACGTTGTCCGATTGTTCGTTGCCTTCCCATCTCATCGCGCTCTCCTTGCCGGCCTTTTGCAGGAGTGATGGCCGGTGACCGCAGGATGGTACTTCGGGTGCGGCGCACCCGTGTAAGCGCTTATGCCGAACCGATCAGGTCTTCGGCAGGGTCACGCCACGCTGGCCCTGGTACTTGCCGCCGCGGTCCTTGTAGCTGGTTTCGCAGACCTCGTCGCTCTCGAAGAACAGCACCTGCGCGCAGCCCTCGCCCGCGTAGATCTTGGCGGGCAGCGGCGTGGTGTTGCTGAATTCGAGCGTCACGTAGCCTTCCCATTCGGGCTCGAAGGGGGTCACGTTGACGATGATGCCGCAGCGCGCATAGGTGCTCTTGCCCAGGCAGATGGTCAGCACGTTGCGCGGGATGCGGAAGTATTCGACGGTGCGTGCCAGCGCGAAGCTGTTGGGCGGGATGATGCAGTAGTCGCCGTGCATGTCCACGAAGCTCTTCTCGTCGAAGTTCTTCGGGTCGACCACCGTGCTGTGGATGTTGGTGAAGACCTTGAATTCAGGCGCGCACCGGATGTCGTAGCCGTAGCTCGAGGTGCCGTAGCTGATGATCTTGTGGCCCGAGGCCTCGCGCACCTGGCCGGGCTCGAAAGGCTCGATCATGCCGTGCTGCTCGGCCATGCGCCGGATCCATTTGTCGCTCTTGATAGACATTGAAAAACACCCCAGTCTTCGCGCACTTCGTGTCGCTACGCCAACCCCTCGAGGGGCAACACCAGCGGCCCGGCAAAGCCGGTTCCGCGGTGTTCCTGGAAAGGGTTTCGCCGCGCTCGCTGGGTCGGCGATTGTGGCATGGGCGGGTCCGCCCTCCCGGGCCCTAGCAGGCCTGCGAGATCACGGTGCGCTCGACCAGCCGGTCGTCGCCCAGAACGATCATCGCGAAGAGCATTTCCTCCAGCGAGTCCGCCTGCTTCGTCTTGCGAGCCAGCAGCGGCGTGGCCGCCGGATTCAGCACCAGGAAGTCGGCCTCGCAGCCCGGCTGCAGGTTGCCGATGACGCCGTCGAGCCCCAGCGCGCGCGCCGCGCCGCCGGTGTGGCGCCACCAGAGTTCCGATGGCGCGATGCTCAGGCCGGCCTTGGTCTGGCCCTCACGGCCGACGTAGTAGGCAGCCATCATGGTGTGGAACGGGCTGAAGCTGGTGCCGCCGCCCACGTCGCTGGCCAGGCCGTAGGGGTAGCCCACGCGGTCGGCCGAGCCGAAGTCGAAGAAGCCGCTGCCCAGGAACAGGTTGCTGGTCGGGCTGACGGCCGCGGCCGTCTTCGTCTCGCGCAGCAGGGCGCGGTCGGCCTCGTCGAGGTAGATGCAGTGGGCGTACACGGCCCGCTCGCGCATCAGGCCGAAGCCTGCATACACGTCGAGGTACGAGCGCGCCCTGGGGTACAGCTCGCGCACCCAGCTCACCTCGTCGCGGTTCTCCGCCACGTGCGACTGGATCCAGGTGTCGGCGTACTTCGCGGCCAGTTCGCCCGCGCCGCGCATCTGGGCGTCGGTGCTCGCAGGCGCAAAGCGCGGCGTGATGGCGTAGCCCAGCCGGTCGACCTTGTGCCACTTGCGGATCAGCGCCTCGGTGTCGACCAGGCTCTGCTCGGTTTCGTCGCGCACGCCGTCGGGCGAGTGGCGGTCCTGCAGCACCTTGCCGGTGATCAGGCGCATGCCGCGGCGCTGCGCGCCCTCGAAGAGCGCGTCGACCGAGGCCACGTGCGAGGTCGCGAAGGTCAGCGAGGTGGTCACGCCGTTGCGCAGCAGCTCGTCGAGGAAGAACTGCGCCACTTCGTTCGAATGCGCGGGGTCGGCGAACTTGCTCTCCGCGGGAAAGGTGTAGTTCTCGAGCCAGGGCAGCAGGCCCGGCGCCGGCGAGCCGATGATGTCGGTCTGCGGATAGTGGATGTGCATGTCCACGAATCCCGGCGCGAGGATGCGCCCCGGCAGGTGGGTCGTGTGTGCGCCGGGATGGCGGGCCGCGACGTCGGCATGGCTGCCGGCATCGAGCACGCGCTGGCGGCCGGTGGCGTCGGGGGCGACGACCAGCAGGCCGTCCTCGTCGAAAACGGGCTTGCCGGAGGCGTCGAATCGCAGGAGGGAGGCGCGGTAGGCTTTTTTCATCGTGGTTGCGGAGGGTAATCCAGCGCCGTCCCACCGCAATTTCCATGGGCGTATGAGTGCTATATGCGCAGCGCACTCGCCGCGGTGCGGCACCTACCTAATGCGGCAGCGCGCGCGACTGGATGTCGAAGGGCACGCCCGCTGGCGATGACTCCGACCGTCACGCCCGCGCTGCTTCGCCAGCGCATCAAGGCTCTGCTGCCTCGCGTTTCTCGCGACGGGCGCCAGCCGGGCTAGCGCCCGATCCGCCCCTGCACGCCCTCGGCCAGCCAGTTCATCGTCAGGATCTGCTCGTCGTTCAGTTGCGCGCCCTTGGCGATCACGACGCGGCCCTCGTTGTCGCGCACGTCCGCCAGAACAGCACGGAACGGCTGCAGCTTGCCCGCCGCGATGTCCTTCTGCCGCGCCAGCACCTCGTCCTGCACGGCCTTCGGTACCTTGGTGCCGAAATCGCCGACTCGGATCATCCCTTCCTTCACGCCGCCCCAGAGGTTGCCGCTCTTCCAGCTGCCGTCGAGCACAGCCTTGGCGCGCTGCGTGTAGTAGCCGCCCCACTGGTGCGTGACCGCGACGACCTGCGCGTCGGGCGCGATCCTGCGCATGTCGGAGTGGTAGGCGATGGCCAGCTTGCCGCGCTCCTGCGCCGCCGCCATCACGGCGGTGGAGCCGGTGTGGAAGGCGACGACGTCGGCGTTCTGGTTGAACAGCGCCATGGCGGCGTCACGCTCCTTGGGCGGATCGAACCATTCGTTGAGCCACACCACGCGCACCTGCGCCGAGGGGTTCACCGAGCGCATGCCAAGCGTGAAGGCGTTGATGCCCTGCAGCACTTCCGGAATCGGAAAGCCCGCGACATAGCCCGCGATGTTGGTCTTCGTCATGCGTCCGGCCGCGATGCCCGCGAGATAGCGGCCTTCGTAATAGCGCGCGTTGGCCGTCGCCACGTTGGGCGCGGTCTTGTAGCCGGTGATCGACTCGAACTTCGCGTCGGGGAAGTCCTTCGCGACCTTCATCGTCGGCTCCATGTAGCCGAAGCTCGGCGTGAAGATGAGCTTGTTGCCCTGCTGCGCGAGGTCGCGGATCACGCGCTCCGCATCGGCGCCCTCGGCCACGTTCTCGACGTAGGTGGTCTTGACCCTGGCGCCCAGCGCGGCCTCGACGGCCTTGCGGCCTTCCTCGTGCTGGCGCACCCAGCCGGCGTCGGTGACGGGCGTGACGTAGACGAAACCGATCTTCAGCGGCGCCTGGGCCTGCTGCTGTGAAAAAGCGGGGGATAAAAAGCCGGCGGCCGCCAGCGCCAGAACGGCGCGGCCCGCGAGGTTTTTGTACATGGTGTTCCTCTACATGGCCCCGGAGATGCAAAACCCCGCAACCGGCCGGGACGCCCGATTGCGAGGGGCGGGATTTTAAACGGCGCCGCAGTCCGCGATGCGGCCGGGGCGTTGGCCTACTTCAATGTCGGCGCTTCGCCTCAGGCCCGATGCGCCGGGATGCACGAGGCTTGCAGCACCGATCGATTCACTATCCAGAAAGAGAGAAAGGAAGGCCAGCCACCATGACCGCATCCACCGTCAACGATTCGCTGACCCCGCTCGACATCTCTCAAGCCGTGCTTGAAGGCGAAGAAAACCCGAACGCGGCACGGCCGCTCACGCCCAAGGAACGTGCCGCACGCGGCCTGCATGCCGAACCGGGCCGCCGCGCGCGCATTCGAGGCATGCTGCGCAGCCCTGCCCTCGCCTGGTGCGGCGCGGCGGCCACGGGGCTGGCGCTGGCGGCGCTCTACGCGCGCCGGACCAACCGCATCTGAACCGGAGACCCGGTTCGAGCTCAAGCCGGGCCGGCGCCGACGCGGTAGCGCGCCGCGGGAGCGGTGCTGGACAACCGCCCCGACATCGCACGCCGCGCCGCATCGAAGGCCTCCCACTCGGCCAGGTCGGGCAGCGCGGGGACCGTGACCTGCTCGCCCTGGTCGAGCCCCGCCAGGGCGGCGTCGACCATGTCTTGCGCTGTCATGACGATCTCCTTGGGCAGGTGTTCCATCGGCACGCCTGCGATGCCCCAGAACTCGGTAGCCGTCGCGCCTGGCAGCACGGCCTGCACACGCACGCCCTTGTCCTTGAGCTCGTGCTGCAGCGACTGGCTCAACGCGAGGACGAAGGCCTTGCTGCCGCCGTACACGCCGTTGAGCGTCTCCGGCGAGATCGCGACGATGGAGGCGATGTTCACCAGCGTGCCTGCGCCGCGTTCCACGAAGCCGGGCACGGCCGCATAGGTGAGCCGCGTGAGCACGCTCACGTTGAGCGCGATCATCTCTTCCATCTTGTCGACGTCGGAGGCCAGCAGCGGCGCGGCGGCGCCGACGCCGGCGTTGTTCACCAGCATGGTGATGTCGCTGCGGGTGCGCAGCGCGGCCTCGACTGGCGCGAGGTCCTTGCGGCTCATCAGGTCGGCGGGAAGAACCTCGATCTTGCGGCCGGTTTCGCGCACCAGCTTCGCGGCCAGCGCCTCGAGGCGTTCGCGGTTGCGCGCCACGAGGATCAGGTCGAAGCCGCGCCGCGCGAGACGGTCCGCGTACACGGCGCCGATGCCGGACGACGCGCCGGTGACGAGGGCGGTGCCCTTGGGGGAATTTGCCGAAGCAGCAGCAGTAGTAGTAGTAGTTGCAGTCATGGAGCTTTCCTTTTTCGCCGCATCGATGTGTGCGGCAGTGGGGGAAAGTCTCCTCCTGCAAGGCTATGGCGTAAATGTCATATAAGCCACCTTTCAGGACATCCTGTCGCTCAGGCCACGGCCGCCTCCCGGCGCGCCACGCGTCGCACGCTCTGTGGCGGCTGCCCCAGCGTGCGCAGGAAGGCGCGACGCATGCGCTCGGGGTCGCCGAAGCCCGTTTCGCGCGCGACCACGCCGAGCGCGAGGCTGCCTTCGTCGATCAGCGCACGCGCCGCCTCCACGCGCAGGTTCTCCACCGCATGCGCGGGCGACTGGCCCGTCTCCGCCTTGAAGGCACGGCTGAACTGGCGCGGGCTCAGGTGCGCGACCTCGGCCAGTTCCTCCACCGACAGCGTATCGCGCAGGTTGGCCCGCGCATGCACCAGCGCCTTCTGAATGCGGTCGGATTTCGGCTCCAGTTCCAGCAGCGCGGAGTACTGCGACTGCCCGCCCGCGCGCCGGTGATACACGACCAGCTTGCGCGCCGCGAAGCGCGCCGCTTCCACGCCGAGGTCTTCCTCCACCAATGCCAGCACGAGGTCGATGCCCGCGGTCATGCCGGCCGACGTCCACACCGGCCCGTCGTTGATGAAGATGCGGTCGGGCTGCACCTTCACCGCGGGATGGCGCTTCTGCAGTTCGCCCGCGAAGGACCAGTGCGTGGTCGCCTTGCGGCCGTCGAGCAGCCCCGCATCGGCCAGCCCGAAGGCGCCGGTGCAGATGCTGGCCACGCGGCGCGCATTGCGCAGCCCGGCGCGCAGGAAGCGGCACATCTTCTCGGAGGTGGGCGCGATGAAGAGCGCGCCGCTCAGCACGAGCGTGTCGTACCTCGCCGTGCCGAAGCGCTTGCTGTCCGTGCTCACGCCCGACGAACTGGCCACGAGGCCTCCCTCCTCCGACAGGAGCTCGACCTGGTAGACCGGCTTGCCGGCGTGAATGTTCGCAAGCTCGAACGCGGCGATGGCGGCGAGGTCGAGGATCTGGAAGCCGGGGAAGACGAGCACGCCGATGCGTTTCATGGCGATGTCCTGAAAGGAGGTTTACGAACGATGCAGGATGCAAGACTAAGCGACCCGGTCCAACCGCGCGGGCATCAGGGACTCGCGGCATGCCTTGCCGCGCTGCGATGACCGCCGCCGCCAATCGGCAAGCGCCATCGCGCATGCGTCGTCCCACAATGGGTGTTCCCCATGACGCAACCGACGACAACCGCAACAACGACCGCCCCTTCCGCCGAGCAGGGCGCCAATCTCCACTGGCAGCGCAACCTCGCCGTCTGCATGTTCGGCTCCTTCACGACCATCATCGCGATGACGCTGCTGCTGCCCTTCCTGCCGCTGTACGTCGAGCAGCTTGGCGTGAAGGACCACGCGGCCATCGTGCAGTGGTCGGGCGCGGCGTACGGCGCCACCTTCCTGAGCGCCGCGCTGGTGGCGCCGCTGTGGGGCCGGCTGGCCGACCGCTACGGGCGCAAGCCGATGCTGATCCGCGCGAGCCTGGGCATGGCGGTGGCAATGGCGCTGATCGGCGTCGCGGGCAATGTGTGGCAGCTGGTGGGGCTGCGGCTGCTGGCGGGGCTGCTGGGCGGCTACGCCTCGGGCTCGATGGTGCTGGTGGCCACCCAGACGCCCAAGGACCGCACCGGCTGGGCGCTGGGCACGATGTCATCGGCGATCATGGCGGGCAACCTGGTGGGGCCGCTGGTCGGTGGCGCGCTGCCGCCGCTCATCGGCATCCGCAACACCTTCTTCGCGGCGGGCGCGATCATCTTCGTGGCCTTTCTCGCGACAGCCTTCCTCATTCGCGAGGAGCGCAAGGCACCTGTCGCACGCAAGCAGGATGGCGGCAGTGCCGCCGAGCAGACCGGCTGGGCCGCCGTGCCCGACAAGCGCCCCCTGGTCGCGATGCTCTTCACCGGCATGCTGCTGATGCTTGCGAACATGTCGATCGAGCCGATCATCACCGTCTACGTCGCCACGCTGGTGGAAGACCCGAACCGCGTGACGATGATGGCCGGCCTCGTGATGTCGGCGGCTGCGCTGGGCAGCATCCTCTCGGCCTCGCGGCTGGGCAAGCTGGCCGATCGCGTGGGTCACTGGAACGTGATCGTCGGCTGCCTCGCGGTGTCGGCGCTGCTGCTGGTGCCGCAGGCTTTCGTCAGCTCGGGCTGGCAGCTGGTGGTGCTGCGCTTCCTGATGGGGCTTTCGCTCGGCGGGCTGCTGCCGTGCATCGCGAGCGTGATCCGCCACAACGTGCCCGAGCGCGTGGCCGGCAACATGCTGGGCTACTCGACTTCGGCGCAGTACACGGGCCAGGTGGCGGGGCCGCTGCTCGGCGGCTTCGTGGGCGGGCACATCGGCATGCGCGCCGTATTCCTCGGCACCTGCGTGCTGATGGCCGCGGGTGCCGCGTGGAACTGGCTGGTGAAGCGGCGCTGAAGCGCTACTTCGCCCTCTGCCTCACTCGCGGATGGTCACGCTGCTGTAGGCAGCATCGGCCTTGATCTCCGATTCGGAGAACGGCAGGCGCAGCCACTGTCCGGCGCTGTAGGCCCGCGTGTAGTCGGCATTGTGCGGCGAGGCCGGGTCGTCCGACAGCGAGAAGCTCAGCAAGGTGTGGGCCTCGACGCCGCCGGCGGGGAACCGCACGATCTGCATGTAGCTGTTGCCGTTGGGGTCGCCGTCCATGGTGTAGCCGCCCTTGTCGAGCGGGTTCTCGGAGCACATGACGGTGAAGTAGCCCTGGGTGTCGCAGCCGCCGGACAGCGGCACCTTGCGGCCGTTGCGCGTCACGAAAAGAGCTTCGCCGCGCGGCGCGTCGAGCGCGTAGCCGCTGGCCTGCACGCGCAGCACGGCCGCGCCGAAGGCCTGGCGCAAGTCGTCGGCGGCCGAGGCCTTGAGGCCGCGTGGCGTGCCGATGGGGTCGTTCGCGCTGAAAGGCACGGCATAGAGCTCGTCGGCAGGCAGGCGCACGGCGCGCGCCCAGAACTCGTCCCATACGTGAGCACCGCGCGCCGAGGCCACGCCGGTGTTGTTCCATGCCTTCAGCACCTCGCAGGCGGGACCGGTGTCGACGCCCCGCGGCGGCGAGAACGACTCGCCGGTCTGCGCGTCACCCTTCACCTCGATGCGGGGCACGCCGCACACCATCTCCAGCGCGGGGGCCTTGAACAGCTCGGCGGTGTAGGCGCGGCTGTCGAGCGTCGCGCGCTCGACGGCTGCAACTGTCGCAACCTTGGCCGTGCCCTGCGCGATGAGGTGTCCGAGCCGCGTGCGGAAGCTCTGCGCATCGCTGCCGGTCGGTCCGAAGATGGCCGGGTAGCCCGTGAGCGGAGCCTTCGGGTTGGCGAGCCAGTAGCTGTCGTTCATGTTGGCGACGTAGTCGTCGCGCAGCAGGTTCGGCATGCGCGAGGCGCCAATGGCACCCTTCTGCACCGAATCGGCATCGGTCTGCCAGTCGCAGGCACTGCGCGAGCCATCGAACACGGGCACGCGCGGCAGCACGGCCGCCATCGCCTTGCCGGCCGGCGTGGTGCAGTTGGCCACCTGCTCGGGCGACACGTTGGGCACCGCGCCGACGTCGCCGTACCAGACCTGGGCGCTGCCGCGGCCCACGGCCACGGTGTTGACCCAGGGGATCGAAGCTTCTTCGCGCTGGATGGCCATGAGCTCGTCGAGCGACTTCGCCTGCGCCCAGCGCAGCCAGGTGCGGAAGGTGCGGAAGTTGTCGGCGTTGATGTCGCGGATGGCGAAGGCAGCAGACCGGTTCCAGGCCAGCGCCGGATTGATTGCGCCCAGGTTCACGAGCGGGCCGTATTCCGTGGCGTAGAGCGTGCGCGTCACCGGCTCGACACGGCCCGAGGCCCGCTTCACCTTCACGGTGATGCCACGGGCCTGCATCTTCACGGGCTTGCCGTCGCGCAGATAGCTGGTGGCGTCGCCGGGCACGAGCGCGAGCTGGTAGAGGCCGAAGCGCCGCGCCGCCGACACGGTGTGGCTCCACGCGATGTCGTTGTTGAAGCCGATCAGCAGCACCGGCACGCCGAGGAAGGAGGTGCCGCTCGCGTCGAGCTGTCCCGGAATGGTGAGCTGCGCCTGATAGAAACGGTCAGGCCCGCGCCAGTACCAGTGCGGGTTGCCGAAGAGCAGCGGGCTCGAATCGGCGGTGGCGGCCGTGCCGAAACCGATCATGTTGCTGCCCACGCCCGCCGTGCCGCCGACCTGGAGCGCCATAGGCTGCGCGTCGCTCGGCCCGGGCGACGACACCCCGGCGCCGGGCGGTGCCGCGTTCGCGATGTTCGAGAGAAAGTTGCTGTAGCCCGCCGCGAGGTTGGTGGCGTACA
This sequence comes from Variovorax sp. V15, assembly GCF_041154425.1. Taxonomy (NCBI): domain Bacteria; kingdom Pseudomonadati; phylum Pseudomonadota; class Betaproteobacteria; order Burkholderiales; family Comamonadaceae; genus Variovorax; species Variovorax sp. V15. The sequence continues at coordinate 1,761,793 of NZ_AP028659.1, read as the reverse complement.
TGCGGCGGAGGATGTCTGTGGCGCTCACCGGCCGCACCCACGCTTCGTTGCGGCAGGCCGCGTGGGCATTGCCCTTGTCCACGGCGCCGCTCTTCAGGTCGCGCACGTATCGGTTGTAGCCGGCGGCGAAGCCTTCGACCATGCCCCGGATGGCCGCGGGCTGCGCGCGGTCCATGGCGTCGATCACTTCGTCCGTGATCACGTGGCGATGGAAGAAGTCCGAATCGATGTTCGCGGGCTTGCCGATGGTGCTGCTGGCTGGCGGCTTCGCCTGCGCCCCGAAGAACTCGGAGCGCTCGCCGCGGTAGGTGAGAAAGCCGTCGGCCATGGTGCAAAGGTTGTCCTGGGCCTGTGCGTAGCCGTAGCCATAGCCCGCGCCGGCCCAGTCGCGGGCCTTGATGTGCGGCACGCCCATGGTGGTGCGGCGGATCTCGGCCTGGTAGCCCGCAGAGCGTGCCGAGGCATCGAAATGAGAAGTCGAAGACCGGCTCGAAATGCCTGAACAGGCCGCAAGGGCCATGGCAACCGGCAAGAGAAAAAGCGGCCTGAGGCCGCCTCTGAGTTTTGGGCGCATGCAGTGTGTTCCTGTTGGATGAGGAGCGCAGCTGCGTAAGCCCTGAGCGTGCGTGGCGCGTTCGCCGCCGATCTTACGGCCAGCGGCAGACGGCGCGCCCCGCACGCGCTTTTTTCATTTTTTCACTGCCCGACAGGATTGCCGGGCGCCGATCACTCGGCGACCGACTTGCTGGTGTAGTTCGCGTCGGCCTTGATCTCCGGTTCGGAGAAAGGCACCTTGAGCCACTTGCCCTCGCTGTAGGCGCGCGTGTAGTCGCCGTTGTGCGCCGAGGCCGGGTCGTCCGAGAGCGAGAAGGTCAGGAAGGTGTGGGCTTCCACGCCGCCGTCGGGGAATCGCACGACCTGCATGTAGCTGTTGCCGTTCGGGTTGCCGTCCATGGCGTAGCCGCCCTTGTCGAGCCGGTTCTCCGAGCAGGCGATGGTGAAGTAGCCCGGCCCGCCGCAGCCGCCGTACAGCGGGATCTTCTTGCCGCCGCGCGTGGCGAACAGGTAGTCACCACGGGGTGCGTCCACCGCGTAGCCGCTGGCCTGCACGCGTGCCACCGCGGCTCCGAAGGCCTCGCGAAGCTGGGTACTGGCGGCACTGTTGAGGCCGCGCGGCGTGTGGATCGGGTCTGCCGGGTCGAAGGGCACGGTGTAGAGCGAAGCTGCGGGAATCTGCGAAGCGCGATTCCAGAACTCGTCCCACAGGTGCGCCCCCTTCGCGCCGGTCACGCCCGTGCCGTCCCATGCCGTGAGCGCGGTACATGCAGCGCCCACATCCACGCTCGGGCCGATGGCCTCGGTGGTCAGCGGGTCCTTGGTCACCGCGATGGGCGTGCCGTCGCACACGATCGGCAGCACGTCGGCCTTGAACAGCTCCGCCGTGAGCACGCGGCTGTTGAGCACCATGCGCTTGACGGTGTCGGGCGTCGCGCCCTTCGCGCCGTAGCTGTCGGAGCCGTCGATGCGTCCCTGCGCCAGCACGTTGCCCATGCGGGTGCGGAAACTCACGGGGTCGGAGCCGGCCGGGCCCATGATGGGCGGGAAGCCGGTCATCGGCGCCTTCGGGTTGGCGAGCCAGTAGCTGTCGTTCATGTTCGCCACATAGTCGTCGCGCAGCAGGCTGGGCATGCGCGATGCGGCGATGGCGCCCTTCTGCGCCGAGTCGGCATCGGTCTGCCAGTCGCAGGCGCTGCGCGAGCCGTCGAAGATCGGCACGCGCGGCAGCGCGGCCTGCATCGACGCGCCCGCCGGGGTGGTGCAGTCGGCGACCTGCGCGGACGACACGTTGGGCACCGCGCCGATGTCGGCGTACCAGGCCTTGGCGCTGCCACGACCCACGGCGACGGTATTGACCCACGGAATCGCGGTTTCTTCGCGCTGTATGGCGATGAACTCGTCGAGCGACTTCGCCTGGTTCCAGCGCAGCCAGTTGCGGAAGGTGCGGAAGTTCTCGCCGTTGATGTCGCGCATCGCGAACGCGGTGGTCTGGCTCCAGGCCAGTGCCGAGTTCATCGGGGCCAGGTTGACCATCGGGCCGTATTCGCTCTTGTAGAGCGTGCGCGTGACCTGCGTCATCGCGCCGTCGGTGCCCTTCACCTTCACGGTGATCGTGGAAGGCTGCATCTTCACCGCGGCGCCGTCGCGCATATAGCTGGTCGTGTCGCCCGCTGCCAGCTTAAGTTCGAAGAAGCCGAAACGACGCGCAGTCGACACGGTGTGGCTCCACGCGATGTTGTCGTTGAAGCCGATGAGGATCACCGGAATGCCGAGGAACGAGGTGCCGCTGATGTTCAGCTCGCCCGGAATGGTGAGCTGCGCCTGGTAGAAGCGGTCGGGCCCGCGCCAGTACCAGTGCGGGTTGCCGAAGAGCAGCGGGCTCGAATCGCCGGTGGCCGCGGTGCCGAAGCCGATCATGTTGCTGCCGACGCCCTCATGGCCGCCGACCTGCAGTTCGGGCCCGTCGATCTTCAGCGCCGCCATCTGCACCGCCGCCTTCTTCTGGGCGGGGCGGTGCGCCGACACCTTGGTGGGCGCCACCACGGCAGGCGCCGTCGCGTTGGCGATGTTCGCGAGGAAGTTGCTGTAGCCGCCCGCGAGGTTCGCCGCGTACATGCGGCGGTAGATGTCCTCGGCGGTGATGGGCTGCACCCATGCCTCGTTGCGGCAGGCCGCATGTGCCGTGCCGCCGGCCTTCACCTCGCGCACGTAGCGGTTGTAGCCGGCGGCGAAGCCGACGACGAGCTTCTTCAGGTTGTCGGGCTGGGCGTCGATCATCTTCTGCAGCACGTCGGCCGAGATGACATGCCGGTGGAAGAAGTCGGAGTCGATGTTCTTCGGCAAGCCGATGGTGCTGCTGGCCACCAGCTTCGCGTCGGCGCCGAAATACTGCGAGCGCTCGCCGCGGTAGGTGAGGAACGAGTCGGCCATGGTGCAAAGGTCGTCCTCGGCCTGCGCGTAGCCGTAGCCATAGCCCACTCCGGGCCAGCTGTCGGCCTTGATGTGCGGCACGCCCATCGACGTGCGCCGGATCTCGGCCTTGTAGGTGCCTTCAGCAGGCGGATTGGTCGGCGTCGAGGGCGGCGGGAAGAACGAGAAGCCGCTGCCTCCACCACCACCGCCTCCGCAGGCTGTAAGAGCGGCTGCGGCGGCGAGCGCGAGCAACGACAGCGGCACGACGCCGCGACGGATCGAAAGTCTCATGATGTCTCCAGTTGATGCTGATGCTCTCTTGGCGGAGCGTTCCGGAGCTTAGGCAGCCTCGCAGCTCGCGGCTTGTACGCAGCCGCTGCATTGCATGCGATGGCCCCTGCGGCCGGTCGCGTCAGTGCAGCGGCGCGTTCTGGCCCCACGCGTGCGAGGCATGCTCGTCGGCCGTCACGCGCACCTGGCTGGCCAGGAACGAAGGCGGCAGGCCGAAGTAGCGCTGGAAGGTGCGGCTCATGTGCGCCGCATCGGTGAAGCCGCTGACCAGTGCAACGTCGGTGAGCGAACGCTGCCCGGTGAACTGCTGCACCGTGCGGCGCACCTTGGTCCACAGCGCATAGCGCTTGACCGACACGCCCACCTGCTCGGCGAACAGGTGCGTGAGCCGGTCGGGCGACAGGCAGGCCACGGCCGCGAGATCGCGCAGCGCGATCTGCCCCGCATGCGCGCGGATGGCCTGCAGCACGCGGTCGATGCGTGGATCGAGCGGCGCCTGCAGCTCGGGGCTCTCGGTGATGGCCTCGACCATCTTCGCGCTGAGCGACTGCAGCCGCTCGCTGGGCAAGGCGCCGCACTGCGCGGGTTCGAAGTCGTCACGCAGCGCGCCGAAGCGCCGAGCGTCGATGGGCTGGATGCCGTGGCCGCCCATGCGGCGCGCAAGCATGCGATAGGCGCTGGAAGCGGGGTCGAGGTTGAGCGAGAGCAGCCCGCAGCCATCGACGTCGAGCCGCCGCGACACGTGCGGCGCGACCAGCGCGGCGGTGCAGTGCACGCGGGTGCCGTCGACGGCCTCCAGCGTGAAGGGGTGCCCGCTGACCGACGCCAGCAGCGTGGCCGACGAGCGGGCCGTCAGGCCCGACTGGATGGCCGGTGTGATGTAGAGGAACCTGTCATCCCACAGGTGCAGGAAGTTTTGCGTTGCCATGCCGTACCACTTTTGTTCTTGTCTCCAGCGGCGGATTCTCACGCATCGGCAACCCGGCCGGCTGCACGTGCTGGCGAACGGCCTCCAGCAGCAGCCCGGCAAGGCGGCTCGCGGGCGCCTCCGGCAGGGCCTGCGCACGATAGAGCACGAGCGATATCTGCGGCAGCGCGGGCAGCGCCAGCGTGGAGCGGTCGATGGCCCGCACGTGCGACGGCAGGCCGAACGGCGTGCGCACCGTCAAGCCCAGCCCGGCCGACGCCGCCGCCCACAGCGCCGCGAGGCTGGCACTGCCGAAGGCACGGCGCCACGGCACGCCGGCCTTGTCGAGCGCGGTGATGACGATCTCGCGCAGCGGACAGGGCGCGTCGAGCATGATGAGCGGCAGCGGCTCCTTGCTCTCGGGCTGGCGTGCGCCCGCGCCGTGTTGCTGCTCGCGCTGCGTCCACCAGGGCGCCTCGACCCGCTCGGGCGTGCGCGGCCCGATCCACAGCAGGGGCAGCCGCGCGACGCGCTCGGCATACGGCGACAGCGGCTGGTCGCCCGCATCCCAGGCCAGCGCGAGGTCGAGCTGGCCGAGTTCGAGCCGCTCGCGCAGTTCGCCGCTGCGCGCCACGCAGGCCTCGATGCGCACCTTGGGATGCGCGCGTGCGAAGCGGCCCAGCACGGCCGGCAGCAGCGTCTCGCCGAAGTCTTCCTGAAGACCCAGCCGCACCGAGCCCTGCATGTCGACGCCGCGCATCGCGGCGCTGGCTTCGTCGTTGAGTTCGAGCATGCGGTGGGCATACGCCAGCAAGGTCTCGCCGGCATCGGTGAGCTCCAGTCCCCTGCCCGCCTTGCGGAACAACGCAGTGCCGGCCTGAGATTCGAGCTTCTTCAGCTGCGCGCTCACGGCGGAGGTAGAGCGCCCCAGCTTGTCGGCCGCACGGGCGAAGCTGCCGAGCGCGATGCCGGTGGAGAAAGTGCGCAGCACATCTAGATCGAACATCACCTGGCTCATTGCGGCTCCTTCGGGTTTCGTGGCGATCATCCTGTTTTTCAGGATGATTCGCCAATTATTTTCTGATTTTCAAAACCTTCGCCGAGGCGGAAACTGCGCGGCAAGATGACCCATTCGCCCTTTTCCCCCATCCCCTCTTCATTCACGCCGCGCCATCGCTGGAAGGTGCTGGCGGCAGGCGTGGCTGCCAACGCCGCCTTCTCGGTGGCCTTCAGCGGCATCCCGATGACCGCCGTGCTGATGCGCACCGGCTACCAGCTCGACAACGCCACCCTCGGGCTGGTGCTCGGCCTCATGGGCCTGGGCATCGCGGTGAGCGAGCTGCCCTGGGGCCTGCTGACCGACCGCTGGGGCGACCGCCCGGTTCTGCTGGCGGGCCTGGGCAGCACGGCGCTCGCGCTGGTCGCGATGGCGCTGTGGGCCGCGCCGGCCGCGGGGAACATCCCCGGGCTGGGCTGGCTGGGCAGCGGGCTGCTGCTGGTGGGGCTGCTCGGCGGCAGCGTCAACGGCGCCAGCGGCCGCGCGGTGATGACCTGGTTCGACGCCAGCGAGCGCGGCCTCGCGATGAGCATCCGCCAGACGGCCGTGCCGATGGGCGGCGGCATCGGCGCGCTGGTGCTGCCTTATGTCGCGCTGCATTTCGGCTTCGCGGCGCTCTATGGCCTGCTGACGCTGCTGTGCGCGCTGAGCGCTGCCATGAGTTGGGCGTGGGTGCACGAACCGCCCATCGCGGCGGCCGGCGACACGGCTTTGCCGGCTTCAGCCGCCGCGCCGAAGAGCGGACCGCTGCGCGACGCGCGCGTGTGGCGCATCGTGGCCGGCATCGGCATTCTTTGCGCGCCGCAGTTCGCGGTGCTCTCCTTCGGCACGGTGTTCCTGCACGACTTCGGCCATGCGGGCCTGGCGACCATCACCGCGACGATGGTGTTCGTGCAGGTCGGCGCGATGGTCATGCGCGTGTGGAGCGGCCGCTGGACCGACCGCAACAGGAACCGGCCGGCCTACCTGCGCGCCTGCAGCGGGCTCACCGTTCTCCTGTTCGCGGGCCTCGCCGTGCTGGCGCTGGCATCGGGCGCGCACGCGGTCGACTCGGCGGCGCTGCGCATCGCGCTGGTCGTGCTGCTGGGCGTGAGCGGGGTGTGCGTATCGGCATGGCACGGCGTGGCCTACACCGAACTCGCCACGCTGGCCGGCGCATCGCGTGCCGGCACCGCGCTGGGCATGGCGAACACCAGCGTGTTCCTGGTGTGCTTCGTCACGCCCTTCTCCATTCCGCACCTGCTGGCACTGCAGGGCTGGCCAATGGTGTGGCTGGCGGCCAGCGCCTGTGCGCTGGTGGCGATGCCGCTGCTGGTGGCGCGGCCCGCCGCCGCCGATCAGAAGCTCGCGAAGACGGCGTTGAGCCGCTCGACGTAGGCGCGCTTGGCGGCCGCGTCGATGAAGCTGCCTTCGAAGCTGTTCGCCGCGAGCTGCCAGGCCTGCTGCGCGTTCAGGCCGGTGGCAGCGAAGGTCTCGGTGAAGTTCTGGTTCATGTAGCCGCCGAAGTAGGCCGGATCGTCCGAGTTGACGGTGGCCACCAGCCCCGCGTCGAGCAGCGCGCCGAGGTTGTGCTTCGACAGGTCGGGAAACACGCAGAGCTTGAGGTTCGACAGCGGGCAGACGGTCAGCGGAATGCGGTCCTTCGCGAGGCGCTTCATCAATTCCGGGTCCTTGGTGCTCTGCACGCCGTGGTCGACGCGTTCGACCTTCAGCACGTCGAGCGCGCTCCAGACGTATTCGGGCGGGCCCTCTTCTCCCGCGTGGGCGACGAGGTGGAAGCCCAGCTCGCGGCAGCGCGCGAACACGCGGGCGAACTTCTCGGGCGGATGGCCCACCTCGCTCGAATCTAGCCCCACGCCGATGAACTTGTCGCGATAGGGCAGCGCCTGCTCCAGCGTCTCGAAGGCATCTTCCTCGCTCAGGTGCCGCAGGAAGCACAGGATGAGCGCGGCGCTCACGCCCAGCTTCGAGCGCGCATCGACGCAGGCACGGTGCAGGCCGCTGACCACGGTTTCCATTGCCACCCCGCGCGCGGTGTGCGTCTGCGGGTCGAAGAACATTTCGGTGTGCACCACGTTGTCGGCCGCGGCGCGCTCCAGGTAGGCCCAGGCCATGTCGTAGAAGTCCTGCTCCTTGAGCAGCACGCTGGCGCCGGCGTAGTAGATGTCCAGGAAGCTCTGCAGGTTGGTGAAGGCGTAGGCCTTGCGCAGTTCCTCGACGCTGGCGTAGGGAATGGACACGCCGTTGCGCTGCGCGAGCGCGAAGATGAGCTCGGGTTCGAGCGAGCCCTCGATGTGCATGTGCAGCTCAGCCTTGGGCATGGCGCGCAGCAGCGCGGGCAGGCGGTCGGCGGCGATGCGGTCGAAGCTCTTGTCGTAGGTGGGGCGGAAATCGGTCATGGTGGGTGCGAACTGCTGCTGCGTTGTGATCCCGCACAGCATAAGGGCAGCCACCTGCCGGCGCGATGTCTGAAACCGTATAGGTCTCAGTCGATGCTGCGTGCCGAACTGGTGAGCGAGCGTGCGCACAGCAGCAGCGTGGGCGCCAGCTTGCGCACCGCCTCCTCCAGCGTCCAGCGGCTGGTGGGCGCCACCACGTGCACCGAGGCCACCGGCCGCCCCTGCGCGCCCAGCACGGGCGCGGCGATGGTCATGTCACCGAGAAAGAGCTCCTCGGCATTGGTGGCGAAGCCCTGCTGCCGCGCCTGGCGCAGCTCTTCCAGGATCTCGTCCACGCCGGTGCGGGTGTGCATGGTGTGCGCCACGCGGTCGGAGGCTTCGATGAGCGCGCGCGCCTCATCCTCGGGCAGCGCGCTGAGAAAGGCGCGCCCCGAAGCCGTGCAATACATGGGAATGCGGCTGCCGATGGGCATGTGCACCGGTACGAACTGCGCGCTGACGAAGCGCGCCACATAGACCATGTCCAGCCCGTCGGGCTCGGTGAGGCAGGAGGTCTCTGTCGTCACCTTGGTGAGCTCCGACAGGAACGGGTTGGCCACGTCGATCAGCGAATGGGCCGCGAGGTAGTTGAAGCCGATCTCCATGACGCGCGGCGTGAGCTGGTAACGCCGCGTCTTCGGGTGCTTGCGCACGTAGCCCAGCTTCTCGAGCGTGAAGACCATGCGCTGCGCCGAGCTCTTGGTGATGTCGGTGGCCTCGGCCACGTCGGCCAGCGTCATGGTGCGGCGCCGGGCGCTGAAGGCGCGCAGCACGGCCAGGCCCTTCTCCAGCGACTGGTTGAAAAGCAGGCTCTGGCTGTCTTCGGGGGCTGTGTCGGGGGTGGCGTCCATGGCGGTGGAGTATAGCCACATCCCTCCGAAATATCGAATATCGATATTTATGATTCGACTAGTGGTTTGTATTTATTGTCTAGAGATTTAAAAGAATCGATTATTGGCATGCATGTTGCATCGCGCTGCCCCGCATCACTTTCCTTCGCTGCCTCTTTTTTCTTGTCTCTTTCTTCAACTTCCCTTGCTTCGAGGAGTGCTTCCATGAATCGCATCGTTCGCCGCCTTCATCGCCTGGCCCTGGGTCTTTGCATCGCCGGCGCCGCCTCGCTGGCCGCCGCGCAGGGCGCCGCGCCCACCTACAACGTGGGCGCCACCGCCACCGGCGTGCCCTTCACCTTCCTCGACGTGAAGACCAACAGCATCCAGGGAATGATGGTCGACACCGTCACCGCCGTGGGCAAGGCGGGCGGCTTCGGCGTGAACGTGCAGCAGACGGTGTTCTCGGCGCTGATCCCCTCGCTCACCGCGCGCAAGATCGACATCGTCTCCGCCGCCATGCTGAAGACGCCGGCGCGCCAGGAGGTGGTCGACTTCAGCGACCCGGTGTACTCCTACGGCGAGGGCCTGATCGTCAAGGCCGACGACACCCGCGCGTACGTCTCGCTCGACGAGCTCAAGGGCGAGGTGGTGGGCGCGCAGGTCGGCACGGTGTTCCTCGACATGCTCAACAAGAAGGGCATCTTCAAGGAAGTGCGCAGCTACGACTCGGTGGCCGACATGACGCGCGACCTCTCGCTCGGGCGCATCAAGGCGGGCCTCGGCGACCAGCCCATCATGGCCTACCAGATCCGCCAGAACACCTTCCCCGGCGTGAAGCTGGTTGACAGCTACAAGCCAGTGAACGTGGGCGATGTGTGCCTCGTGGTGCGCAAGGGCGACGCCGAGACCTTGGCGCGCATCAACAAGGCGATCGCCGCCATCAAGGCCGATGGCACGCTCGCCAAGATCGTCCAGAAATGGGGCATCTGAGGGCGCTCTGACTCATGGCTGCTCCCTCCTTCCTCCAGCACGCGCAGGACTTCCTGCCGATCCTCCTGCAGGGCGCGATCGTCACCGTGCAGGTGACGGTGCTCTCGTTCCTGCTGAGCAGCGTGCTCGGCCTCGGACTCGCGCTGATGAAGCTCTCGCCGGTGCGCCCGTTGTCGATGGCGGCTACTGCGGTGATCAACGTGATCCGCGGTCTGCCGATCATCGTGCAGCTCTTCTACATCTACTTCGTGCTGCCGGATTTCGGCGTGCAGCTCACGGCCTTCCAGGCCGGCGTGATCGGGCTGGGCATCGCCTACTCGGCCTACCAGGCGGAGAACTTCCGCGCCGGCATCGAGGCGGTCGACCCGGGCCAGCGGGAAGCGGCGCAGGCCATGGGCATGCGCTCGGCGCTGATCATGCGGCGGGTGATATTGCCGCAGGCCTTCCGCATCGCGCTGCCGCCCTACGGCAACACGCTGGTGATGATGCTGAAGGACTCCTCGCTGGTCTCGACCATCACCGTGGCCGAGATGACGCGCGCCGGCCAGCTCATCGCCTCGTCCACCTTCCAGAACATGACCGTCTACACGCTGGTCGCCCTGCTCTACCTGCTGATGAGCCTGCCGCTGGTGTACGGCCTGCGCCGTCTCGAGAAGCGCTTCGCCGCCGGGAGGAAGCAGCCATGATCCACGTCGAGGGACTCGAGAAGCGCTTCGGCGCGCACCGCGTGCTGCAGGGCGTGAGCCTGCACGTGGACAAGGGCGAGGTGGTGTGCCTGATCGGCCCGTCGGGCTCGGGCAAGTCGACGGTGCTTCGCTGCATCAACGCGCTGGAATCGTACGAGGGCGGCGAGATCCGCGCCTTCGGCGAGCGCGTGGACCGCGACGCGCCGAACATCCACCGGCTGCGCAGCCGCATGGGCATGGTGTTCCAGCGCTTCAACCTGTTCCCGCACCGCACGGTGCTGGAGAACGTGATGGAAGGCCCCGTCTACGTGCTGCGCCAGAGCGCGGCGCAGGCACGCGAGGAAGCGATGGCGCTGCTGGCCAAGGTCGGGCTGGCCGAGAAGGCGCAGGCCTGGCCGGCGCAGCTCTCGGGCGGGCAGCAGCAGCGCGTGGCGATCGCCCGCGCGCTCGCGATGAAGCCCGAGGCCATGCTGTTCGACGAGCCCACGTCGGCGCTCGACCCCGAATTGGTCGGCGACGTGCTCGGCGTGATGCGTGCGCTGGCCGACGAGGGCATGACCATGATCGTGGTCACGCACGAGATGGGTTTCGCCCGCGAGGTGGCCGACCGCGTGTGCTTCCTGCACAGCGGCAGCATCGTGGAGGAAGGCCCGTCCGCGCAGGTGCTGGGCGCGCCGCGCCATGCGCGCACGCAGGACTTCCTGCGCCGCGTGCTGCATCCTTCCGGCGCCGCGCCGTCCGCGGAGGTGCGCGGATGAGCGCTGGCGCACTGCCACCCTCCCTTTGGGCCGCCACTGCGCCTCCGGCACCGCCGACGCCGCCGCTGGCCGAGTCGCGCAGGGCCGACGTGCTGATTGTCGGTGGCGGCTTCACGGGCCTCTCGGCCGCGCTGCACCTGGCCGAGGCCGGCGCACAGGTCTGCGTGCTGGAAGCGCACGAGCCCGGCTGGGGCGCCTCTGGGCGCAACGGCGGACAGGTGAACCCGACGCTGAAGCACGACCCCGACGAACTCGTGCGGATCTTCGGCGCCGAGCGTGCCGAGCCGCTGATCGACGCCGTGTCGCGCTCGGCCGACCTGGTGTTCGAATTGATCGCGCGCCACGGCATCGACTGCCAGCCGGTGCGCAACGGCTGGCTGCAGCTGTCCTATTCGCAGAAGGACGTGGCCGGCCTGCACGCGCGCGCCGCGCAATGGGCCAGGCGCGGCGCGAAGACGGAAACGCTGGACCGAGCGGCCGTCGCGGCGCGGCTGGGCACCGACACCTTCGCCGGCGGATGGCTCGACGGCCGCGCCGGCGGCATCCAGCCGCTGGCCTACACGCGTGGGCTGGTGCGTGCCGCCCAGGGCCTGAGCGCGGCGGTGCACGGCGGCACCGAGGTCACGGCGCTGGAGCGTCGCGGTTCGCACTGGCATGCGAGCACGGCTACGGGCGCGAGCGTCACCGCCGGGCAGGTGCTCATCGCGACCAACGGCTACACGGGCGCGCTGTGGCCGGGGCTGAAGCGCACGGTGCTGGCGGCCAACAGCTTCATCGTGGCCACCGAGCCGCTGAAGGGCGCGGCGGCCGACGCCATCCTGCCGCGCGGCGAAACCGCTTCGACCTCGCAGCGCTTGCTGCTCTATTTCCGCAAGGACGCGCAGGGCCGCCTGCTGATGGGCGGGCGCGGCCATTTCGCCGATCCGGCCGGTCCGGCCGATTTCGCGCACCTGGAGCGCTCGCTGGAGCTGCTGTTCCCGCAGCTCGGGCGGCTGCGCTACGAGTACCGCTGGGCCGGCCGCATCGCCGTCACGCGCGACTTCATGCCGCACGTGCACACGCCGGCGCCGGGCATGACGATCGCGCTGGGCTACAACGGCCGGGGCATCGCGCTGGCCACGAGCATGGGCCGGCACCTGGCGGCGCGGATGCTGGGCGCGGGGGCGGATTTTCCGTACCCGGTGTCGCCGATCCGGCCGATACCGCTGCATGGTCTGCAGCGCTTCTACATCGCGGGCGGCGTGGCGTGGTACAGCCTGCTGGACCGGCTGGCCTGAAGCACGGGTCGCTGCAGAGTCGCCTAGGTGCGCGCGGCGCCTTGCCATGGCTGCCGCGCATGCGTCAAATGGCGGGCATCGACCACAACAGCCCCAGGAGACTCATGCCGATCGACACCCTCGCCACCTGGCACCGGCTCGTCAAGGAACGCGATGTCGCAGGACTCGACACCCTGCTCGACGACGCGGCGGTATTCCATTCACCGGTGGTGCACACGCCCCAGGTGGGCAAGCGCATCACGCAGAAATACCTGGCGGCGGCATTCCAGGTCTTCTTCAACGAGAGCTTCCGCTACGTGCGGGAGCTGAAATCGGAGCGCGACGCCGTGCTCGAATTCGCGCTGGAACTCGACGGCATCCAGATCAACGGCGTCGACATGATGAAGTGGAACGACGAAGGGAAGATCACCGAGTTCAAGGTGATGCTGCGCCCGCTGAAGGCCGTGAACCTGATCCACCAGAAGATGGGCGCCCAGCTGCAGGCGCCAAATTCCTAACCCCCTCGCGCGCCCCTCCCCATTCGCAGGACACCGCGGAACCGGCTCCGCCGGGCCGCAGGTGTCGCCCCCGGAAGGGGGTTGGCGAAGCGACACGAAGTGCGCGCAGCCTGGGGGAGAACCTATTCCTCCACGAAGTGCGCGCAGCCTGGGGGAGAACTTTATTCGGCCACTACCTGCAGCGTGCCCTGCTGGCTGTAGGCCCGCACGCACATGCGGGTCAGCTGCACCAGGAACTGGAACACGGCCGGCTCGCCCAGGCAGTCGGGCGTGATCGCCATGATGTCCTTGCGCAGTTCCATCAGCCGGTTGCCCGACATCGCCATCTCGGCGGAGGCGCCGTAGTAGTTCCTCCAGAAGTCCTGCAAGAGACCTCGCTTGACCTCGTCGATCACCAGCGTGTAGCCGCGCTCCCAGACCTCCTCCTCCATCGGCAGGCAGTCGACCTGCGGATCCTCCAGGTGGCCGCCCCGGGGCACCAGGCACACGCGCCGCATGGCCACTCTCTCAACTGTTGCTTGCCGCATGTGCATGGCCGGACTCCTGGAATTCGATGGCCGCCGCCGGCACCGTGCCGGGGGTGGCTGGGTGGACAGGGTGGCGGGTGCTTCTTTTCTTCATGGTCGTCGTCCTCAACGAAGCCACAAGGCGTGTGACAGGCTTGGAGTTCTTCATGCCGCCGCGAGCATGCGCAGGCGGCTTGCGTTCGAAAGCGCCAGGCTCTCCGGCTGGTCCCAGCTTCCGTCCGCGTTCAGCGTGGTGGTCAGTGCATAGACGCCGGGCGGGTACGCCAGCTCCAGCGGGTTGCCGATCGCGCCGACGTCGATCACGTCGCCTTCCTCGAAGTCGCCGTAGGCGATGAAGTACTTCGGATGCGGCGAGAAGGTCAGGTTCTGGCCCGTGCGCGCCTGCACCGCGTACACGGTGCTGCCGCCCATGGTCACGCCCACGGCGGCGGCCGACCTGGCCGGAATGGCCGTCGACTGGGCCAGATAGAGGCGCGACTGCTCGGGCCCCTGCGAGGGATTCACGAACCGGTAGGTGCGATTGCAGTCGAGCGTGATCTTGTTGTTGGCGCCGCTCGGCTCGTAGGTTTCGGTGGGGGTGAACTGCACGCCGGGCTGCAGTTCGCCCGTTTCGGCCCAGGCGAAGCCCACATCGACGCTCCACTGGAACTTGACGCGGGAGGTCGGCCCCGGGTTGGAGAACCTGGCGAACCAGGCCAGCGACAGGGCATTCGGCGCCAGTTGCGTCGGGTCGTTCTGGAACACCATGAAGTAGGCCGAGTGGCTTGCATGGTTGTTGACCGTGACGGAATAGATCATTCCCATGACGACTTCCCGAATGAAACAGAGTGGTGGGCGGCAGTACGGGCCACGATGGCACCGTGCTGGACCTCACTCTAGGGAGCGCAGGGGGTGATTTGAATTACAGACGATTACAGAGGTTGCGCTCCGCCACGAATTTCGAAGGGGTAGTTGCCCAGGCGCACGGTACCGCGCCGGCGCTCGACCAAGGGCGGCTCGGCCAGGTGCGCCGGCAGCGCGTTCAGGATCTGGTGCTTGGCGCGGAAGATCTGGATGTTCACGTAGGAAGGCTCCACCCCCAGCATGCGCGACAGCTCGTCGAGCCCGACCCAGCCCTGGCTCTGCGGCGCGATGCCGCGCTGCGCGTCCTTCTGGCGCAGGCGCGCCAGCGTGACCAGCGTGTAGTGGTGAATGCGCTCGCCCAGCGGCACCGACCTGCCCTGCGCCACTAGGTTCAGGCTGGTGTGCTCCTCGTTCTGGCTGACCTCGAAGTGCAGGGCCACGCCGGCCGACATCGGCACCGGCATGGGCGTCGATATGGGCGTCTCGGAGGTAAGGTCCAGGTCGTCGCACAGCACGAACTCCCAGGTGCCGGACGAGGTGCGCACCGTGGCGCCGTCGCTCAGCAGCTCGATGCCGTCGATGTGCTCCAGCATCCACTTGCCGTCCTGGAAATACACGTTCGCCTCGGGCTCGTGCTCGTCCGGCAGCAGGTTCTCGCGCAGGTTCAGCTCCACGATGCCGCCGGCTTCGTCGACGCCCGACGGAAAGAGGCAGGTGGCCGGCGGCGAGAGGTCTTCCACGGTCCAGACCGACTCGTCGCCGATGCCCATGCGGACCTCGGCGCCGGCCGGCAGCGCGGTCCAGCGGCCGCTGGGCAGGCGCTGGCCGTTCAGCGTGGTGCCGTTGCGGCTCTGGTCGGCGATTTCCCACGCCTGCCGGCTCCAGCGCACCATCGCGTGGACCTGGGACACGTCGGGCGCCTGCAGCACCGTCTGGCAGACCGAGGCGCGCCGGCCGAATGCATGTACCGGCCGCAGCACGGTGGCACGCCGGTCGAGCTTGTTCCTGAAGATGGCCATCGCCGCATTCTCCTACGCGATCTCACACGTACAGCGCCTGCGGATTCAGGTCGCCTTCGCGCAGGGAAGTGTCGCGCCATCCGAGGGCGACCGGCACGCCGTACAGGCGCGGATTGCCAAGCTCCGGCCAGATGTGGCACAGGCCCGGCACCACCACCTTCACCGTGCACAGGGGGAGATCGGGGCGGGTGTGGTCCAGGACGATGGTTTCCAGCCCGAGCGAGGCGGCGATGCCGACGCAGCGGCGGATCTCCCCGGCGATATCGGACCGGGCGGCGGGGGCCGCCGCAACCGGCGCGGCGCCTGCGGGCAGGAGAAAGGCCGGCGCCCCCTCCTCCCCGGATTCGGCGGCCGGCACCGCGAAGCTCTTGCCAGCCGCGATCAGCTGGCTCATCTCCGTGAGCGCCCGCTCGCATGCCAGCGCCCGGTCGGGGCTGCACCCGAAGCCGACGGCCCAGGCGCCCGTGTCCAGATGACGACCGACTGCGACGACGACCGGAATGCCGAAATCGTGCGTGATGTCGAGCACCCAGCGCTCCCAGCGCGGGCCGCAGGTGCGCTCGATGCGCTGGAGGATCTCCGCAGACAGGCTGTCGAGCCCGACCGCCGGCCTGCGGTGCCGGCCGTACCACCAGATGGCGGCGGCGTCGCGCTCCACCAGTTCGAGAAAGCCCTGGAGGATGGCTTCCTCGCGCGTATTTCCCGCCGCGCAGCCGTTGGAGGTCCAGCCCACGTGGAACTGGCTCTGCGCCGGTGCATTGGCGAAGCAGAAGGCCAGCGGCAGGTAGCGGGGCTCGTCGGCGGTCAGCGACCAGGCGGGCGTCCACCATGACGCTGCTTCCTGCAGCGCGGCGGACGTGGCCACGGCGTGCGGCGGCTTGTGCGTGTGGAAGCGTTCGCGCTGCCGGTCGCTGAAGAGCGCCAGCGCCTGCGGCTCGATGCAGGGCGCGTCCAGGTCGGCCGCGGGCGCGATCACCCAGGCCTCGTCGCCCTGGAAGAAGGCCGAATGCCGCTCGGCCGCCTCGCAAAGCGCGCTGGCGCGGGACTGCTCCATCGACATGCCCTTGCCCAGGCACACCTGGGTCAGCACGCCGGGCAGTTCGTCGTCGCCGGCCGGCGGCGTCCTGAAGATCTCGCTGCGGTAGACCGTCAGCGCGCCCTCGGCCTCGGCGTTCAGCGGCACGATGCGCGCGACCGCGCCGGTGAGCGGGCTGACATGGCGCATCAGCCGCTCCACGGTGACCGAGGCCGGCACGGTGCGCCAGCCGCCGTCGTGGCTCGCGGTGGGCAGGCCGGGCGCCAGCACGACGCGCTCGCGCTGCCGGCGCGCCACGAGATTCGGCGTTCCGCAATGCGGGCATTGCGGGCGGACGGCGACGAAATGAGGCTGCGGCGAATCCAGCGTCCGGACCTGGGCGCCATCCGCCTGCGCCACGATGTCGAGCGCGATCGGGAGCAGCTGGCCGAGACGCTCGGCGACGAGCCCTTCGCCGGCACGCACCGGCGCGCCGCTTTCTTCGTTTCCGTGGCGCGATTGCCACCAGGCACGTGCCGGGCGGTTCCGGAGCCAGCGATGCGCAAGGCAGTGCCAGCACGGGCCGGAAGACCTGAAGACCGGGCCGGCCATGGCCTGCTCGCCGGTCGGCTTGACCAGCAGCCAGGGCCGGCCCGCGGCACGCTGCTGCGCGTCGATGACGGCAAGTCGGGGGTCGAGATAGTCGTCGCAGAAGACCAGGGTGAGGCCGGTGCCGGCGGGCAGCGACCGTGCCCAGTGGCCGGGCACATCGCCGCCGACGGCCTTCGACAGAGCGACCGCGTCCACATCGCCGGACAGGGCGGTGCGCACGGGCACCGCCGAATAATCGGGAACCAGCCAGGAATCGGTGTCGCCCTTCGCGACAGGCCGGACCAGCCCCTGGCGCGCCAGCGTCTCCAGCGCATGGAGCATCTGCGCGAGCTGCGCGGCGGCTTCCCCGGTACGGCAATAGGCGGCGAGGCTCACGCCTTCGCGAAGCACCCGCTCCAGGGCCATGACGCCGGGCGAGCCCAGCACCAGCAGGTCGTTCTCGCTGGCCAGCAGCAGGTGGTCTTGAAGCACCACCGGCGGCAGGAACCTGTCGTGCCAGCGGAAGACCTCGGAGAAGAAATCGGGCGTCACGGCGCTATTCATCGCCGTGGCGCCCCAGTCCGAGGCGCACCACGCCGTAGGGCGATGCGCCGGTCGTGGCCCGGAATGCCGCTTCGAAGAGCCGGTGCTTCTCCGAGAACTGCCCGTAGATGTGGTCTTCCGAGAGCACCCGCATCGACGGATGCAGGCGCGCGATCTGCGCGGCGTTCTCGAAGCCCGAAACCACCGGCAGCCGCATGCCGCCCACGGCCATCGACTGGGCCGCGAGCACCGGATGCACGTGGTCGAGCACGACGACGCAGGGTGCCGTGCCTTGCGCGAAGCGATCGGCAAGGCTGCGCAGCACGGTCTCCAGCGGAGACTGCGGCAGGTAGGGGCACACGCCCTCCAGCATCACGAGCACCGGCCGGTCGCCCGGCAGGCCGGCGGTGTCGAGCCAGCGCTCGTCGAGCACGGAGCAGACAATGTCGGCGCCCTCGCCTTCGTCGGCGTGCGGTACGTGTTGCGCCCGCAGCCCGATGGCATCGGGCAGGTCGATGTTGAGCCAGCGCGAGCGCGCCACCAAGGCGCCGAGCCGGCTGCGGCGCGTGCACAGCCCCGCGCCCAGCGTGATGCACAGGGCGCCGGGATGATCCGAAAGAAAACCGGCCGCGAAGCGGTCGAAGAGCGCTGCGCGCAGCACGATGCTGCGCACGAAGGCCGGGTCGGCCGCATAGGCCGAGATGTCGAAAGGCAGCGACGCGGCAATGCGCCGTGCCTCGGGATCGGAGAACACCGACGCATCGGCCACGGCGCCGGAATTGGCGCGCGCAGCCAGCGTCAGCAGGAGCGTGGCCGTGGCGCCCTGCAGCGCGGGCGCGCTTGCGGCCGGCTCCTGCCCTGTCGCGGACTCAGCAGGTGAAGGGATAGGGGTCGCCCGTGTTGTTGTACGAGGTCAGCGCGATGGCGCGCATGTTCTCTTCCACCGGTGCCGTCGGGTAGTTCAGGCGGATGGCGTTCTTGATCGCGGTGCCGTCGGCGTTCTTCTGGTTCCATTCGCACTTCGTCGCGTCCCAGGTGAAGGCCGAGTTGGTGGTGAACAGGATCTTGAAGTTGAACGGGTTGTTGTAGCCCAGCCATTGGCTCAGCACGTTCGCCTTGTCGGTCTCGGGGTCGCGGGTCAGCTCGTACTGCAGCTCGGGCGACTGCCATGCGATGGCGATCGCGCGCAGCACCACGCCGCCGAAGGCCAGCAGCGAGCCCTCGTTGCCGCCGGGAATGCCCAGGCCGGTGGGCAGCGCGCCGCCCACGATGCCGGGAGGAATCTCGAAGGCAGCCGAAGACCCCATGAAGTTCGGGAACAGCTGGTAGTAGGCGGCCAGGGCTTCGGTGGCGTTCGAGGCCGGAGCCTGCGGCAGCACGATGACGAAGGAGTCGTCGGGGCCGACCCAGCCGGAAGTCAGCATCGGCTTCCATTCGGCGCGCTGGGCCGGATCGGGGCTCTGGAACAGCGACACGTCCAGCTGCGGCCAGGCCGTCGGCAGGCCGAAGTCGCGGTGCAGCATCGGCTGGATGTCCTGCTGGTCGAGCAGTTCGCGGCGGTAGGCGTCGTCCTGCCACGAACGGGCGATGGCGCGCAGGTAGGCCAGGCGGAACTCGAGCAGCGGATCACCGCTTTGGACTTGGAAAGTCATGATTACTTCATCCTTGGTTCAAGAGGAAATCGGCGCGTGCGTCGGCACGCGCGCGGGCAATTCCGGCCGCAGCCCGGCCAGATTCTTCAGGCGCTCGGCAATGTCCGGCGAGGCGGAATCCGCCAATGCCTGCATCGCCGCCAGGGCCTCGTATTCGGTTCTGTGCTTGGCGCCCTCGCGCGCCACCTCGGCGGCCTTCGCGAAGCACGCGGCCACCGTCTCGCGGTCGCCGCCGGCGGCCTGCAGGTAGCGGGCCTTCTGCAGGTGCAGCTCCGAGCGGTAGAGCCCTTCCTTGAGCTCGTCGGTCATGCGCAGGCATTCGTCGATGCGCTCCAGCGCCTCGTCCCAGCGGCCGTTGGCGGCCAGCGTGTCGGCGGCGAAGGCGCGGTAGTAGGTCTGGCAATAGCGGCAGCCCATGGCCCACAGCGCCTGTATCCAGGCATCGGCCGCCGCGATGTTGTCGACGTCGCCTGTGGCCCAGCAGCGGATGATCTCGGCGTAGCCCTGGAACGCCGGC
The DNA here is from genome assembly GCF_041154425.1 of Variovorax sp. V15. Classification (NCBI taxonomy): domain Bacteria; kingdom Pseudomonadati; phylum Pseudomonadota; class Betaproteobacteria; order Burkholderiales; family Comamonadaceae; genus Variovorax; species Variovorax sp. V15. The sequence continues at coordinate 1,742,382 of NZ_AP028659.1, read as the reverse complement.
AGGCCGTAGCGCTGCGTGATGCCCAGCAGCTCGCCGGTGCTCACCAGCGCGCGCGCCTTGTCGTTGCGGCCCTGGTGGCCCAGGCTCTGGTAGAGCAGCGCCATGCTCAGCGACGGGATGTGCGACATCTCGCGTGCCCACCGCACGGCATTGGTGGCGTCGGCGCGCGCGGCGGCGTCGTGGCCCGCGAACCAGCGCACCAGCGCGCGGCCGGTGGTCGCCCACACGCGGGTGTCGAAGCCGAAGTCGGCCGCATGGTGCGCGTGGGCCTCGGGGTTGTAGCGCTCGACGGCGTCGGTGAGCGACTGCTCGGCGCGCTCGAAGTCGCCGTCGGAGTAGTGCGCGAGGCCGAGGTAGGTCTGCGCCGCGACGAACACGCCCTGGTCCTGCTGCTGCACGGCCTGGTCGAGCAGGCGGTTGCTCAGCTGCTGCACCTCGGCGCGGTTGCTCGCCACGTGGTGGAAGGTGATCAGCGTCCAGAGATGCTGCACCTGCTTCTCGCGCGGCACCTCGTCGGACAGCAGTTCCTGCGACAGCGCGATGCGGTCGACCACCTGCGCATGCGCCCAGCCGTACTTGTTCATCATGGCCTGCGTGACGTAGCTGTTCACGTCCAGCCGCGCCTCGCGCTGCGCCTCGCCTTCCAGGTGCGCCATCCAGCCGTCGATGTGTTGCGCGTAGGAAATCGTTTCGTCGTTGAGCGAGCGGTGCTGCGTGATGCGCAGCTGGCGCACCGCCAGCGCCACCGCCTGCGCGTACTCGCCCGCATCGGCCCAGTGCTGGGCCACGTTGCCGGGTTCGTTCGCCACGTATTGCGGCTGGCTGTCCATCAGCGTCTGCGCGACGTTGCGGTGCAGCTGCCGGCGCTGCGCGACCAGCATGCTCTCGTAGGCGGTATCGCGGATCAGCGCGTGGCGGAAGATGAAGCTGCCCGGCTGGCCCGCAGGCGCGACCAGGCCCGCATCGAGCAGCACGGACATGTCCTTGTCCATCGCCTCGGCGCTCTTGCCCGAGCAGGCGCACAGCAGTTCGGCCTCGAACTGGCGCCCGATGGTGGCGGCGAGCTGCAGCAGGCCCTTGACGGCGCCGAGCCGGTCGAAGCGGCTCACCAGAGAGTCCCGCAGAGTGACCGGAATCGCCGCCGGCTGCGCCGTGTCCTTGAAGACCCAGACGTGGTCCTTCTCGACCAGGTAGGCGTCGAGCATCATGCGCGCCATTTCCTGGATGAACAGCGGCACGCCGTCGGTGCGCTGCACCACGTTGTCGATCACCTGCGGCGCGACGACGCGCGGCGCCAGCGCCTGCCGCGCCAGCTCGGCGGCCTGCACATCTTCGAGCCGGCGCACCTCGATGCACTCGGCCTGCATGGCCTCGGGCTTCACCCATTCGGGGCGAGCGGTGAGCACCAGCAGCACGCGCCGCTGCGGCAGCTGGGCGATGAGCTGCTCGACGAACTCGATGGTCGTGGGGTCGGCCCAGTGGACGTCCTCCAGAAGCAGCAGCAACGGCGAGGCCTCGGCCATGTGCAGCAGCCACTGCGCGATCGACTGCAGCAGCAGCGCCTTCTGCATCGGCGGCGACATCTGGCTCGGCGCACGGTCGCCCAGCGGCAGCGACAGCCACGCGCAGAAGATCGGCAGCACGGCCTCGCCATCGCAGCCTGCTGCCTGCAGGGCCTCGCGCAGGCGCTCGCGGCGCGCCTCGGGCGATGCGGCGTCGGGCATGGCGTCGAGCCGCTGGCGCAGCAGCGCGAGGAACGGCGTCAGCGCGTTGTTCTGGTTCTCGGGCTGGCACTGCGCGACGACGGTCTGCAGGCCTTCCTTGGCCACCTGGTCGCGCAGCACGTCGGCGAGGCACGACTTGCCGATGCCCGGCTCGCCGCGAATCCACACCGCGCCGCCCTGCCCTTCGCGGGTCCGGGTCCATGCCGAGCGCAGCTGCTGCAGCTCGGCCTCGCGGCCGATGCACGCCTTGTGCAGCGCCTGCTCGGCGAAGCCGTCGGAGGCCAGCGCCTGCTGCTCGCCGCCGAGGCGGTAGGTCTGGATGCCGCCCGACTGGCCCGGCAGCGTGACCGTGCCGGCCTTGTCGAAGCTCGCGTGGCGGCTCAGCAGGCGGTAGCTGCTCTCGCTCGCCAGCAGCGTGCCGGTGTCGGCCACGCCTTCGAGCCGCACCGCGACGTTGACGGCATGGCCCGAGGGGATCTCGCCGGCGGCGACGATCGCCATGCCGGTGTGCATGCCCATGCGGATGCCGAGGTGCACGCCGTGCTCCTGCTCGATGGCGGCGGAGCGCTGGCGGCTCAGCGCGATGAGCTCCATGGCCGTGCGCCCGGCCTGGCGCGCGTCGGTGTCGCTGGCGTGCGGATAGCCGAAGAGCACGATCATCCGGTCGCCCAGCGTGCCCGCCAGCAGGCCGCCGCGGCGCGTGGCGGTCTCGGAGAACAGGGCCAGTTCGTTGCGCTGCAGCAGCTCCAGGTTCTCGATGTCGGAAGGCAGGGCCTCGTCGGCGCTCTCGTCGTCGGCCGCGTCGGGCCACACCGAGACGCTGCAGCACAGCACGGTGAGCTGGCGCTTCTCGGAGAAACCGCGCGTGGTGATCACGGTCTGCGCGAGCGCGTCGTCCTGCGCCTGCTTGGCCGAACGCAGCACGCCGACGAGGTCGTCCAGCCGCAGGCGGCCGAGTTCGGCCAGCAAGGTGGCGGCGGAATCGCTGCGGTCGGCCGCCTTCTTGCGCAGCGCCTGGCGCAGCACGGAGGCGACCGGGTGGCTGGCGATCTCTGCGGGCAGCGGCACTTCCTGCGGGCTGAGCTGCTGGTGAAGGATCTCCGCCGCCGAGGCGCCGCGGATGGCGGGCGCACCGGTGAGGCACTCGATGAACATCAGGCCCCACGCGTACAGGTCGGACTTCACGCCCGGCGGCTCGCCGCGCAGCTGCTCGGGCGCGCTGTAGGCCGGCGTGCCCAGGGCCTCGTCGGTCATCGTGAGCGTGGGGAACTCGTCGCCGCGGTTCGAGGGAATGACGGTGCCGATGCCGAAGTCCAGCACCTTCGCGTGCGGAACGGCGCCGGTGAACGTGACCATCACGTTGTCGGGCTTCAGGTCGCGGTGCACGATGCCCGCGCTGTGCGCGCAGTCGAGTGCGTCGAGCACCTCGGCCATCAGGTGGCCGGTCTCGGTGGCCGTGAGCGCGCCCTTGCGCCGGATCAGGCTGGTGAGCGTTTCTCCGGGCACGTACTCGAAGACGCCGTAGACGCAGGGCCCCTGCTCGCCCTTGTCGAGCAGCTGCACGATGTGCGGATGGTGCAGCGAGGCGCACAGCTTCGTCTCGCGATGGAAGCGCGCCACGCGCTGGCTGCCCACCTGCAGCTTCACGACCTTGATCGCGACCACGGTGCCCGTGCTTCGCTGCAATGCGCGATAGACGATGCCGTAGCCGCCGGCGCCCAGCTCCTCCAGCAACTCGTAACCCGGAATCTCCAGCGGCTCGGGCAAATTCGGCTGCGACGCCGCGTGCGTGGGATTGGTGACTGCGTCCTGCATTTCAGTCTCGTCGTGATGGAGCGTGGATGGTCCTCCGGGACTTGCCTCGGACTGCGTTCCGCCCTGCGACAGCACGCAATAGTGACACTAATTGTTACTTTAGCGGAGGCCGAGAGGTTTCAGGTAGGTAACCCCTTAAAAAAAGAAAACCCGCAACATGTGCGGGTCGTTAGAACTTTTCGGTGTATATGAAGCGCCCGGCGCAGCCCGGGCTCCTTCGCGAACACCGCGGAACCGGCTTTGCCGGGCCGCAGGTGTTGCCCCCGGTAGGGGGTTGGCGCAGCGGGCACGCAGTGTCCGCGCAGCCTGGGGGCGAGCTTTACTTCTTGTCGCCGCCGGGCACCTTGCCTTCCACGCCCTTGACGTAGAAGTTCACGCCCGACAGGAACTTGTCGTCGGCCACCGCGTCCTTGGCGACCACTTCCTTGCCGTCCTGGCCGAGGATCGGGCCCTTCCAGATCACGAAGCTGCCGTCCTTCAGGCCCTTCTTCACTTCCTCGACCTTGGCCTTGGTTTCGGCCGGCACGTCTTCGGCGATGGAGACGAGGTCGATCGCGCCTTCCTTCACGCCCCACCAGGCCTGGCCGGTGGTCCACTTGCCGTCCAGGGCTTCCTGGGTGGCCTTGATGTAGTACGGGGCCCAGTTGATGGTGGCCGAGGCCAGGTGGGCCTTGGGACCGTAGGCGGTCATGTCGGAGTCCCAGCCGAAGGCGCGCTTGCCCTTTTCCTGCGCGGTCTTGAGCACGGCCGGCGAGTCGGTGTTCTGGAACAGCACGTCGGCGCCGCCGTTGATGAGGGCGGTGGCGGCTTCGGTTTCCTTCGGCGGGCTGAACCACTCGTTCACCCACACGACCTTGGTCGTGATCTTCGGGTTCACCGACTGCGCGCCCAGCGTGAAGCTGTTGATGTTGCGCAGCACTTCGGGAATAGGCACCGAGCCGACCACGCCCAGCGTGTTGCTCTTGGTCATGGCGCCGGCGATCACGCCGGCCATGTACGCGCCTTCGTACGTGCGGCTGTCGTAGGTGCGCATGTTGTCGGAGGTCTTGTAGCCGGTGGCGTGCTCGAACTTCACGTCCTTGCTGTCGGCCGCGACCTTCAGCATGGGCTCCATGTAGCCGAAGGTGGTGCCGAAGATCAGCTTGTTGCCCTGGCCGACCATGTCGCGGAACACGCGCTCGGCGTCGGCGCCTTCCGGCACGCTCTCGACGAAGGTGGTCTTGATCTTGTCGCCGAATTCCTTCTCGAGCGCCTTGCGGGCGTTGTCGTGCGCGAAGGTCCAGCCGCCGTCGCCAACCGGTCCGACGTATGCGAATGCGATGTTCAGCGGCGCTGCCGGGGCCGGAGCCGCCGCGGCGGGTGCCGGGGCCGGCGCGGGTGCAGCCGCAGGAGCCGCCGCTTCTTCTTTCTTGCCGCAGCCGATCAGGGCCGCCGAAGCGACCGCCGTGAGGGCGGCCAGCTTGAGCAGGGAGCGCTTGTTCAGATCATTCATTGTCGGAAATCCTCAAAAGGACAGGTTGGCGGGAAAACGAAAAACGCGATTATGAGCCGGGGTAGAACGGTTTCCCGATGGAAGCCGGCATGTTGGCGCGGATGAAAGCCGGGTTGCGCGAGATCAGCGCCAGCACCACGATCGGCGCGATGTACTGCAGCATGCTGAGGAACTGCGCCGGCACGTCCACGCCGCTGCTTTGGAGGTGGAAGCCCAGCATCGACACACCGCCGAACAGGTAGGCGCCCAGCAGCACCCGCACCGGCCGCCAGGTGGCGAAGGTGGTGAGCGCGAGCGCGATCCAGCCTCGGCCGGCCACCATGCCCTCGACCCACAGCGGCGTGTACACGGTCGAGAGATACGCGCCCGCCAATCCGCACAGCGAGCCGCCCGCGATCACCGCCATGAAGCGGATGCGCCGCACCGGATAACCCAGAGCATGCGCCGACTCCGGCGACTCGCCCACCGAGCGCAGCACCAGGCCCGCGCGCGTGCGATAGAGGAACCAGATCAGCCCGAAGGTCAGCACCACCGCGAAATACACCATCGGGTGATGGCGGAACAGCGCCGGCCCGACCAGCGGGATGTCGCCCAGCACCGGAATGGCGTACGAGGCGCTTTCCGGCAGCTTGGCCTGCACGAAGCTGATGCCAGCGAAGGCCGAGAAGCCCACGCCGAACAGGCTCAGCGCGAGGCCGGTCGCGTACTGGTTGGTGTTGAGCCAGATCACAAGCACGCCGAAGAAGGCCGCGAGCAAGGCGCCCGCCGCCATGCCGGCCAGGAAGCCGAGCCAGGGGTTGTGCGTGGTGACGACCGTCGCGAAGCCCGCGATGGCGGCGCAGAGCATCATGCCCTCGGCGCCGAGGTTGACGATGCCGGCCTTCTCGTTGATGAGCAGGCCCAGTGCAGCGATGGCGAGCACGGTGCCAGCGCTCAGCGTGGAACCCAAGAGGAGTGCGTAGCTTTCCATGGTCAGTTGCTCCCTTCGGTGGCACGCGCGACGGGTGCGGTAATGGGCGTGCTCGCCTGCAGCGAGGCGGTGGTCATGGAGGAGGCCGCCTTCGCGGCCGCCTTGCGCCGGATGCGGTAGGCAATGAGCGTGTCGCAGGCCAGCAGCGTGAACAGCAACAGCCCCTGGAACACGCCGGTGAGCGACTTGGGCAGGCCCAGGCGCGACTGCGCCAGTTCGCCGCCGATGTAGAACATGCTCATCAGGATGGCCGAGAAGATCATGCCCACCGGATGCAGCCGCCCGACGAAGGCCACAATGATGGCCGCGAAGCCGTAGCCCGCCGGCACGTAGGGCGTGAGCTGGCCCAGCGGCCCGGCCACTTCGAGCGCGCCGGCAAGGCCGGCTGCGGCGCCCGAGGTCAGCAGCGCGACCCACACAGCGCGCCGCGCCGAGAAGCCCGCATAGCGCGAAGCCGCCGGCGCCAGCCCGCCGACCTGCTGCGCGAAGCCCGCGCGCGTGCGGAACAGGAACACCCACAGCGCCCCCGCCCCCACCAGAGCGATGACGAGGCCGATGGTCACGCGCGAGCCCTTGAACAGTCGCGGGATCTGTGTGACCGCCTCGAAGGTCTTGGTCTGCGGGAAGTTGTAGCCGTGCGGGTCCTTCCAGGGTCCGTAGACCATGTAGCCCAGCAGCAGCGTAGCCACGTAGACCAGCATCAGGCTCACCAGGATCTCGTTGGCGTTGCACCTGTCGCGCAGGAAGGCGACGATGCCCGCCCACACCATGCCGCCGACGATGCCCGCCAGCAGGATGGCCACGACGATCCACTGCCCCGTGTTCTTGTCGGCCAAAAGCGCCACGCCGCCCGCCGCGATCGCGCCGAACACGAACTGCCCCTCGGCGCCGATGTTCCACACGTTGGAGCGGAAGCACACCGCCAGCCCCAGCGCAATGATGAGCAGCGGCGTGGCCTTCACCATCAGTTCGCCGATGGCGTAGCCGCTCTTGATGGGCTCGTAGAAGAACACCAGCAGGCCCTTGACCGGGTCCTTGCCCAGCGCGGCGAAGAGCGCGACGCCGATGAGCACGGTGATCAGCAGCGCCAGGATCGGCGAGGCATAGCTCCAGAAGCGGGACAGCTCCGGACGCGGTTCAAGCTTGAGCATGGGCCGCCTCCGAGGTTTTATTGCCTTCGCCCTGCCACAGGCCACTCATCCACTCGCCGATCTGCTGCAGCGTGGCGGCCGCGCGGTCGATGGAAGGCGACAGCCGCCCCTTGGCGATCACATGCAGCCGGTCGCTGATATTGAACAGTTCGTCGAGCTCCTCGCTGATGACCAGCACGGCGCAGCCCGCGTCGCGCAGCGCGAGGATCTCGGCGTGGATCAGCGCGGCCGCGCCCACGTCCACCCCCCAGGTCGGCTGCGAGACGATGAAGAGCTTCGGGTTCGCGTCGATCTCGCGCCCGACGATGAATTTCTGCAGGTTGCCGCCCGAGAGCGAGCGCGCAGCCGCCTTCGGCCCGCCCGCCTTGACCTTGAAACGCTCGATGATGGCCTTGGCCTGGCGCTCCAGCGCGCCGGTGCTGATCCACCCGCCCCGGCCCACCGCCTCGCCGCGCGTGAGCAGCAGGTTGTGCGCGAGCCCCAGCGTGGGCACGGCGCCGCGGCCCAGCCGCTCCTCGGGCACGAAGTGCAGGCCCAGCGCGCGTCGCGCCCGGGGGCGCAGCCGCCCTGCCGGCTTGTCGAATACGCGCACCATCGGCGCCTCGGCGCGCACGTCCTCGCCCGAGAGCGCGTAGAGCAGCTCCTTCTGGCCGTTGCCCGAGACGCCCGCGATGCCGACGACCTCGCCCGCGCGCACCTCGAAGGAAATGCCGTCGAGATCGACGCCGAACTGGTCCTCGCGCGCCAGCGACAGCCCGTCGACGCGCAGCGCCACCGCGCCCGCGTGCACCGGCCGGTGCTGCAGCGGCGGCGGCTCGCTGCCGATCATCAGCCGCGACAGCGACTGCGTGCTCTCGTTCTGCGGATTGCACACCCCCGTCACCTTGCCGCCGCGCAGCACGGTGCAGGCGCTGCACAGCTCCTGGATCTCGTGCAGCTTGTGGCTGATGTAGAGGATGCTGCAACCCTCGGAAGACAGTTTCTTCAGCACCGTGAAGAGCTTGATCACCGCCTGCGGCGTCAGCACAGAGGTCGGCTCGTCGAGGATCAGCAGCCTGGGGTTGGTGAGCAGCGCGCGGATGATCTCCACCCGCTGCATCTCGCCCACCGACAGCGTGTGCACCGGGCGCGAGGGGTCGATGTCCAGGCCGTACTCGCCGGCCTTGGCGGTGATGCTGCGCGTGACCTCGGCCAGCTGCAGCGATTTGTCGAGCCCCAGCCAGACGTTCTCGGCCACGGTGAGCGTGTCGAACAGGCTGAAGTGCTGGAACACCATGCTGATGCCCAGCGCCCTCGCCTGCTGCGGGTTGCGCAGGCTGACGGCCTGGCCGTCGAACATCACCGTGCCCTCGTCGGGCTTCACCGAGCCGTAGATGATCTTCATCAGGGTCGACTTGCCGGCGCCGTTCTCGCCGAGCACGGCGTGGATTTCGCCGGGCGCGACGCTCAGGGAGATGTCGCTGTTGGCCACCACCGCGGGATACCGCTTGGTGATGTGAGCGAGCTGGAGTCTGGGGGTTGTCATGCCGGGTTTCGTGGATTTGTCTCGTTCAACAGCAACAAAGCGGGAACGGCCATGAGTCTAATGGCGTCCCCGCGACCATCGGCGCCCGACGGCGCTTCGCTCAGCTCACTGCTTCAGTGCCCGCCGATGTAGGCGAACTTGAAGAGGAACACGGCTGCGATGACCCAGACCATCGCATGCACTTCCCGTGCCCGCCCGGTGCACAGCTTCAGCACGGCGTAGGTGATGAAGCCGAAGGCCAGGCCGTTGGCGATCGAGTAGGTGAAGGGCATGGCCAGCGCGGTCACCGCCGCCGGGATGACCTCGGTGGTGTCCTCCCAGTCGAGTTCGACCAGGTCGCGCAGCATCAGGCAGCCCACGAAGAGCAGCGCCGGCGCGGTGGCGTAGGCCGGCACCGAGCCCGCCAGCGGCGAGATCATCAGGCAGGCCAGGAAGAGCAGCGCCACCACCACGGCGGTGAGGCCGGTGCGCCCGCCCGCCTGCACGCCGGCCGCGCTTTCCACGTAGGCCGTGGTGCTCGAGGTGCCGAGCAGCGAGCCCGCGAAGATCGCGCCGCTGTCGGCCAGCAGCGCCTTGTTCATGCGCTCCATCTTGCCCGGTACCAGCAGGCCTGCGCGCTTGGCCACGCCCATCAGCGTGCCGGTAGCGTCGAACATCTCGACCAGGAAGAACACCAGCACCACGTTCAGGATGCCGCCCTTGAGCGCGCCCAGGATGTCCAGCTGCATGAAGGTCGGCGCGATGGACGGCGGCGCGTCGAACACGCCGTGGAACTTGTTGCCGCCGAAGAAAAAGGACAGCACCGTCACCGTGATGATCCCGATCAGGATCGCGCCGCGCACCTTGAGCTTGTCCAGCGCCACGATGATGAGGAAGCCCAGCGTCGCCAGGATCACCGGCGCCGAGTGCAGGTCGCCCAGCGTGACGAAGGTGGCGGGCGATGCGGCGACCACGCCGGCGCTCTTCAGTGCGATGAGCGCCAGGAACATGCCGATGCCCACCGTGATCGCCGTTCGCAGCGACTGCGGTATGCCCTGTATGAAGAGCTCCCGCAGCCCGGTGACCGTGACGATCAGGAACAGGCAGCCCGAGATGAAGACCGCGCCCAGCGCCACCTGCCACGTGTAGCCCATGCCCAGCACCACCACGTAGGAGAAGTAGGCGTTCAGGCCCATGCCCGGCGCCATGGCGATCGGGTAGTTGGCGTACAGGCCCATGATGAGCGTGCCCAGCGCCGCGATCAGGCAGGTGGCCACGAAGACCGCGCCCTTGGGCATGCCCGCGTCGCCGAGGATCGACGGGTTCACGAAGATGATGTAGGCCATCGTCAGGAAGGTGGTCAGCCCCGCGATGACTTCGGTGCGCACCGTGGTGTTGTGCGCATCGAGCTTGAACAGGCGTTCAAGCAGACCCGAGCCGCTTGCGCTGCCCACAGCCGCGCGCGGGCGCGCGGACTCGACATGCCCCGGCGCGCGGGGCTCGGCGCCCTTGGGCGCCTGTTCAAACGTACTCATTTCGCTTGTCTCCAGCTGTTGTAGTGGCGGTTTCATCGTTGCCCCGCTCACGACGCCGGCGCGAACGGGGTTTTCTCAGGGGTCCGAGGTTTCAGGTGCGGCGGGCGGGCGCGCTGTCGTGGCGGGTGCGCCTGACGCGCCGGGTATGGCCGAAACCGGAGGCCGCAGCGACGCCGCCACCTCCTTGATGCATTCGCGCAGCCAGCGCGCCGAGCTCGACGAATGGGTGCGTTCGTGCCAGAGCTGGTAGTACATGAGACGCGGCAGCGCCACCGGGCAGTCGAGGATCTTCAGCGGCAGCCGCGCAGCGAAGCGCTCGCAGTACTGTCGGCCGGTGGTCAGCACCAGCAGGCTGGAGGCGACCATGTCCGGAATGAGCCCGAAGTGCGCGCAGCGCGCCGTGATGTTGCGCTGCCGGCCCAGCTCGTCGAGCATCTGGTCGATGATGCCGCGCCCGCCCGGGTGCATGGGCGTGGGCGCGATGTGCTCGGCCGCCAGCCAGGTCTCCAGGTCCCAGCCGCGGCGCACCGCCGGATGGTCCTTGTTGACCAGCGAGACCACGTCGTCCCCGAAGAGGCGAGCCATGTGCAGGTCTTCCGGCGGCTTGAGCCAGTTGCCGATCACCAGGTCGACCTGGCCGAGCGCCAGGTGCCCGTGGTAGTCCGAGTCGGGCGTGAGCGCGTGGATCTCGATCTGGCACAGCGGCGCGTCGCGCTTGACCTGCGCCACCAGCATGGGCAGGAACAGCGGGTCCATGTAGTCGCTGGCCGCGATGCGGAAGGTGGTGGCCGCCGACTGCGGATCGAAGCCGCGCGCATCCGAGAACAGCATCTCCGCCGCGCGCAGGATGCTGGCGGCCGGCTCGATCATGCGCAGCCCCGCGTCGGTCGGCACCATGCCCGAACCGGATCGCACCAGCAGCGGATCGCCCGAGAGCTCGCGCAGCCGCTTCAGCGCAGCCGACACCGCCGGCTGGTACATGCCCAGCCGAATGGCCGCCCGCGAGACGCTGCGGTCGGTCAGCACGGTGTGAAGCACCCGGATGAGGTGCAGATCGATCTTGTCGAAAAGAGCCTGGTCTCTCATGGCCGCGTGCCTGGTAGTGAGCAATGCGGATGGTTATACGCCGGAAGAAATCGGGCTGCCGAACGCAGAAGGCAGACAGAAGTTGCGTAGAAGTCGCGAAAGGGACCGAAGACATTTTTTCGGTTTTCCTTCTGCGACCTTCGCGAAACCTTCGCGTCCTCTGCGTTCGGCTGTCCGCTTTCACGGCAGCCATCACCCCTGCACGGCAGTGATCGCACGCAGGATCGACTCGCTCGTGGCCGGCGCCTTCAGCGGCGGATCGACCCTGTGGCCACCCGCGGCCGACACCGCGTCGCGGATCGCGAAGAACACCGAGAACGGCAGCAGCAGCGGCGGCTCGCCCACGGCCTTGCTGCGGTGGATCGAGTCCTCGAAGTTCTGGCCTTCGAACAGGCGCACGTTGAACACCGGCGGGCAGTCGTTGGCCGTGGGGATCTTGTAGGTGCTGGGCGCGTGCGTGGTGAGCTTGCCGCTCTGCGGATGCCACACCAGCTCCTCGGTGGTGAGCCAGCCCATGCCCTGGATGAACGCGCCCTCGACCTGGCCGATGTCCACCGCCGGGTTCAGCGACTTGCCCGCGTCGTGCAGGATGTCGGCGCGCAGCAGCTTCCACTCGCCGGTGAGCGTGTCCACGATCACCTCGCTCACCGCCGCGCCGTAGGCGTAGTAGTAGAACGGGCGGCCCTGCATCTTGTCCTTGTCCCAGCTCAGGCCGGGCGTGGCGTAGAAGCCGTCGGACCACAGCTGCCTGCGGTCGAGGTAGGCCTCGCCCACCACGGTGCTGAAGGCCAGCGAGCGGCCGTTGACCTCGACCGTGTCGTTGGCGAAGCGCACTTCGCTCGCCTTGCCGCCGTGGCGCTCGGCCGCGCATTCGGCCAGGCGCTCGCGGATCTGGCGCGCCGCGTCCTGCGCGGCCTTGCCGTTCAGGTCGGCGCCGGTCGATGCGGCCGTGGCCGAGGTGTTGGCCACCTTGGTCGTGTCGGTGGCCGTGACGCGCACGCGCTCGAAGCTCACGCCCAGCTCGTGCGCCACCACCTGGGCCACCTTGGTGTTCAGGCCCTGCCCCATCTCGGTGCCGCCATGGTTCACCAGGATCGAGCCGTCGGTGTACACGTGCACCAGCGCGCCGGCCTGGTTGAAGTGCTTCACGTTGAACGAGATGCCGAACTTCAGCGGCGCCAGCGCCAGCCCGCGCTTGAGCACCGGGCTCTTCGCGTTGAAGGCGGCGATGTCCTCGCGCCGCGCGCGGTAGTCGCTGCTGGCCTCCAGCTCGGCCACGAGTTCGTGGACGATGTTGTCGGTCACGGTCTGGCGGTACGGCGTGACGTTGTTTTCGGCCTTGCCGTAGAAGTTGATGCGCCGCACGTCGAGCGGATCGCGCTTCAGGTCGCGGGCCACCGAGTCCAGGATGTTCTCGATGGCGATCGCGCCCTGCGGGCCGCCGAAGCCGCGGAAGGCCGTGTTGCTCTGCGTGTTGGTCTTGCCCGAGAAGCCGTGCATGGCCACGTTGGGCAGCCAGTAGGCGTTGTCGAAGTGGCACAGCGCGCGGGTCATCACCGGGCCCGAGAGGTCGGCCGAGTGGCCGGCGCGCGAGACCATGGTGATCTCCGCGCCCAGGATGCGGCCCTCGCCGTCGTAGCCCACTTCGTACTCGTACCAGAAGCAGTGGCGGCGGCCCGTGACCATGAAGTCGTCGTCGCGGTCCAGCCGCAGCTTCACCGGGCGCTGCAGCTGGCGCGCCGCGATGGCGGCCACGCAGGCGAAGAGCGCCGACTGCGATTCCTTGCCGCCGAAGCCGCCGCCCATGCGTCGGCATTCGACGTGCACCTCGTTCGACTGCAGGTGCAGCGCATGCGCCACCAGGTGCTGCATCTCGCTCGGATGCTGCGTGGAGCAGTGGATGTGCAGCGCGCCGCCTTCCTTCGGAATGGCGTAGCTGATCTGGCCTTCCAGGTAGAACTGCTCCTGCCCGCCCACGTCGAAGGTGGCCTTGTGGCGGTGCGGCGCCGCGGCGATGGCAGCGCGCACGGCCGCCTCGTCGCCCTCGTTGGCGGCACCGCCGCTGCGCACGATGTGCATCGGCGGCACCACGTACTGGCCGCGCTCGTGCGCGGCCTGCGGCGTGAGCACCGGCGGCTGCGCCTCGATGGTCAGCGCGTCCTTGGCCTTCGCGGCGGCGCGGCGCGCGGCGTCGCGGGTCTCGGCGATCACCGCGAACACCGGCTGGCCGAGGTAGCGAATCTCCCCGCCGTCGCTCACCGGCAGCAGGATCGGGTCGTCATGGATGATCGAGCCGCAGTCGTTGGTGCCCGGAATGTCGTCGGCCGTGATGACCGCGACCACGCCCGGCATCGCGCGAATGGCGTCCAGCGAGATCGCCGTGACGCGCCCGTTGGCCGCCGGTGAAAGCCCCAGCGCGCAGTGCAGCGTGCCGGCGAGCTCGGGAATGTCGTCGATGTAGGTGGCCTCGCCGGCCACGTGCAGGTGGGCCGACTCGTGCGGGCGGCTGATGCCCACTCGCATGCCGCGCTCGTGCGCCAGCGCTTCTGCGCCCACGTCGATGCGCGCGGCGGTGTTGGCCAGGTAGTCGGCGAAGGCCTCGGCGGGCTGCAGCAGGCGGGCGTCGATGGGTTTGTTCATGTTCAGATTCCTTCCGCCGCCGCGTTGACGGCATGGGGCATCACGCTCCAGACGCTGGTTTCCTCGATCGGCAGCGCGTCCTCCGCCCGCGTTTCGAGCCAGAGGCGCTGGATGAGGTTCTGCGCCACCAGCAGCCGGTAGTCGGCCGATGCGCGCATGTCCGACAGCGGCTTGAAGTCCTGCGCCAGCGCGAGCCTGGCGGTGGCGACGCTGGCCTGCGTCCACGGCTTGCCGACCAATGCGGCCTCGGCGTTCGCCGCGCGCTTGACCACGGCGGCCATGCCGCCGAAGGCCAGGCGCACGGCCTTCACCGTGTCGCTGCCCGCCTCGAGCTCGATGGCGAAGCCCGCGCACAGCGCCGAGATGTCGCAGTCGAAGCGCTTGCTGATCTTGTAGGCGCGCACCTGGCGGCGCATCGCGGCGTGCGGAACGGCCAGGCCCTGGACGAACTCGCCCGGCTGGAGCTGGTTCTTCATGTAGTCCAGGTAGAACTCGGGCAGCGGCATGCGGCGCACCACATCGCCTCGGCGCAGTTCGATCTGCGCATCGAGCGACATCAGCACCGGCGGCGAATCGCCGATGGGCGAGCCGTTGGCCACGTTGCCGCCCATGGTGCCGGCATGCCGGATCGGGGGCGAGGCGAAGCGCAGCCACACCTCGGCCAGGCTGGGCACGCGCTCCACCAGCGCCGCGAAGGCGGACTCGAGCGAGGCGCCGGCGCCGATGTAGAGCTCACCGCCGTTGTCCGGGCGGTCCTCGATGGTCTTCAGCTCGGCCACGTCGCCCACGTAGATGATGTCGCCCAGGTCGCGGAACTGCTTGTTGACCCACAGGCCAACGTCGGTGGAGCCGGCCAGCAGCTGCGCGCGCGGCTTCTGCTCGCGCAGGGCGGCGAGCTGGGCCAGGGTCTTCGGGGCGTGGAAGTGGTCGATGCGCGCGCCCAGCGGGGCGGCGTAGTCGAAGCCCTCGTTCTTCAGCGCGGTGAGCGCGGCGATCACGGGTTGGGTGTCGAGGCGCACGGCGGGCAGGTCGAACATGCGCTGGCCTGCGTCGAGGATGGGGCGGTAGCCGGTGCAGCGGCACAGGTTGCCCGAGAGCTCGTCGGCCAGCTGCTGGCGCGTGGGCTGGGTGCCGCCGGCCTGGTGGTGCTCGTAGCTGGCCCACAGCGACATCACGAAGCCGGGCGTGCAGAAGCCGCACTGGGAGCCATGGCAATCGACCATCGCCTGCTGCACGGGGTGCAGCGTGTGCACCGGATGCTTACCGTTGCTGCCGCTCTGTGTCTTCGGCAGGCACTGCGCCTGCGCCTTGAGGTCTTCGACGGTGAACAGGGCCTTGCCGTGCAGCGTGGGCAGGAACTGGATGCAGGCATTGACGGTCTGCAGGCTCAGGCCGTCGACGGTGCCGGGAGCCTGAGGGTCGGCGGCCAGCTCGCCGATGACGACGGTGCAGGCGCCGCAGTCGCCTTCGTTGCAGCCTTCCTTGGTGCCGGTGCAGCGGGCGTCCTCGCGCAGCCAGTCGAGCACGGAACGGGTCGGGTGGACGCCGGTGACGTCGACGATCTTTCCGCGATGGAAGAAGCGGATCGGTTGAATCTTGCTGCTGCTGTCGGTGCTCATGCTTTTGGGGCTCGTGGGCGACCCGTCATGGGTCAGTCATGGACGTTAGCGGCTTGTCCGGCGTCTTGCATACGCAGGTGCCCATAACGCGTATGTGGGGGCCGGTATGCCACGTACGGGGAAACCCTTGCGTGGGGGTTGCAATTCCCGGGCCACCGGGGGATTTTCGGATGGCCCCGGGCGAGGTTCAGCGCTGCGCGATGGCCACCCAGGCAGTGGCCACCAGCGTCGAACCCGCCACCGCGAGGAGCCCGCCGACCAGCCACTTGAGCGTGCGCGGCTGCAGCCTGTTGGGCAGGCGGTGATGCAGCCGCGTCACGCCGTAGACCACCGGCATCGCGCAGCCGGCCAGCAGCGCCGAATGCCACGAGAAGTGCCCCGTGGGCACCACGATCACCAGCCGCACCAGCGAGTTGAAGGCGAACATCAGCAAGAGCGCGCGGCGCACCAGCTCGCGGTCCAGCGGCTGGCGGTACATGTGGAACACGATGGGCGGCCCCGAGCTGGAGAAGAGCCCGCCCAGCACGCCCGACAGCCCGCCGATGACGGCGAAGCTCGCGCGCCCCGACACCACCGGCAGCGGCTTCGCCTGCAGCACCAGCAATACCGCGCAGCCCAGGATCGACACGCCCAGCAGCCCGCGCAGCCAGTCGACCGCGCCACCGCTGAGCCAGGTCAGCAGCATCAGGCCGACGATCACGCCCACGGTGCTGCCGTTGAGCGCCGGCTTCATCAGCTGCCAGGGCACCACGCCGGGCCGGGCGCGGAAGTAGGTCCAGGCATTGATCAGGCTCAGCACGGTGGCTGCGTTGGCCGTGTCGCTCACGCTGGCGACGTGCAGCACCGACACCAGCCCGAGCAGGATCAGGCTGAACGCGAAGCCGGTGAGGTTCTGCGCGTAGGTGGCAAGGGCCACGCAGGCCATGAAGACCAGCACGGGGCCGGCCTGGGAAAGAATCGCTTGCACGGGCTGCTCGCTCAGAGTGCGGCGGCAGGCGCGGAACGGAAACGGGAGGCGTGGGGGAAGAAAGCGGGAGACGGAACGGACATTCGGAGGCAATCGGGGGGCAACTGAAGGCGCGGGCAGCAAGGAAGGGCGCCTGCCCAAGAATAACCGCGCCCCCGATCCGGGGCCCGCTCACGGTTTCTCGGAGAAGAGCTCCGTGATGACCTGCCTGAGCCAGCGGTTGCCCGGATCGGCCTCGAAGCGCTTGCTCCAGTGCAGCGACACGGTGAAGTCGCGCAGCGGAAACGGCGGCTCCACGATGGCGTAGCCGCCCTCCTGCGCGAAGCCGCGCGCGATGTTGCGCGGCATCACCACCGCGAGGTCGGTCGCGCGCACGATGGCCGGCAGCACCATGAAATGCTCCGTTGTCAGGCGCAGCCGGTCTTCCAGGTTCAGCAGCTGCAGGATGCGCAGCGTCTCGGCGTGCGTGCGCACCGCCACGTAGTCGAGCTCCTGCAGGGCCTCCAGCAGCACCTGCCCGCTGCGCCTGCGCTTCACGAAGGGATGGTCCTTGCGCAGCAGCACGATGTAGCGGTCCTTCAGCAGCTGGGCGCGCTGGGTGTCCTTCACGCCGGGCAGGAAGCCGAAGGCGAAGTCGACCTTGCCGCTGTCGAGGCCGGCCGCCACGTCGCCCGGCGCCAGCGGCATGGTCTCCAGCCGTACCCCCGGCGACAGCTCGCGCAGCCGCGCCATCAGCGCCGGCAGGAAGCGGCCCTCGCCGATGTCGCTCATGTGGATGCGGAAGGTCTTGCGCGACACCTGGGGCTCGAAGCGGTCGGGCTCGTGCAGCGCCTCTTCCAGCGTGCTCAGCGCCGCCTGCACCGCCACCGCGAGCCGGTCGGCGCGCGGCGTGGGGGCCACGCCGCCGGGGGCGCGGGTGAAGAGCGCGTCCGCCAGCAGCAGCCGAAGCCGCCCCAGCCCGTGGCTGGCCGCCGGCTGCGTGAGGCCCAGGGACTCGGCCGCGCGGCTCACGTTGCGTTCGCGGTAGACCGCGTCGAAGAGCCGCAGCAGGTTGAGATCGAGCGCTTCCATATGCATGCCATTCATATTACTTAGCTCGATCATTTTATTGAGCATGGCGGCGGCGCCACGCACACTGGCGGGCGCTGTCCGGATCGCCCCTCGAAAGGCGCCGGCCGGCGCCCCACGACAAGAAGGAGACGAGACATGGCCCCGATTCGTGCACTCCGCGCGTTCCGCGCGCATGCGGCGCTCGCCGCCCTGCTCTGCACCGCCGTCACCGCCGCCGCGCAACAGCCGCCGGCCGAAGAGCCTGGCTGGGCCAAGGGCCGGCCGAAGACCGAAGCGGCCACGCGCATGGCACCGGTGCCCTCCTTCCCCATTCCGACAGCGCCCGACCAGCTGCCCACGGCCAAGTTCAAGCTGCCGCCGGGCTTCAAGGTCGAGACCTGGGCCTCGGGCGTGCTCGACGCGCGCGAGCTGCGCCAGGGCGCCAAGGGCACGGTGTTCGTGAGCACGCTCTTCGTGGGCAACAAGGTCTACGCCATCGCCGAGAAGGGCGACCGCAAGCCGAAGACCATCATCGACAAGACCGAGTTCGCCACCGGCATCGAGTTCGACAAGGGCGCGCTCTACCTCGCCACGCACAAGCAGATCCTTCGCTACGACGGCATCGAGGACAAGCTCGACAGCCCCGGCGCGCCGGTGGTGCTCAACGACAAGCTGCCCGGCGGGCAGGACCACAGCTGGCGCTACCTGCGCATGCACGAAGGCAAGCTCTACTACGCCGTGGGCGCGCCATGCAACCTGTGCGAACCCGACGACGCGCATGCGCGCATCTTCCGCATGAACCCCGACGGCAGCGGCATCGAGACCGTGGCGCGCGGCGTGCGCAACACGGTGGGCTTCGACTTCGACCCCAAGACCGGCAACCTCTGGTTCACCGACAACGGCCGCGACTGGCTCAGCGAAGACCTGCCCAACGACGAGCTGAACGTGGTCACCAGGCCCGACCAGCACTTCGGCTACCCGTACTGCCACCAGGGCAACATCCTCGACTCGGAATTCGGCTGGGGCAAGAGCTGCAGCGACTACCAGAAGCCCGCCGCACTGCTCGGCCCGCACGCCGCCGCGCTGGGCCTGACCTTCTACAACGGGAAGATGTTCCCGGCCAGGTACCGCGGCGCCATGTTCATCGCGCGCCACGGCCCGTGGAACCGCACCGTCAAGTACGCCGACATCGCCGTCGCCTGGCCCGACGGCAAGGGCGGCGCGAAGGTGGAGCCCTTCATGACCGGCTTCGTCGAGAACAACAACTACCTCGGCCGCCCGGTCGACTTCCTGGTACTGAAGGACGGCTCCATGCTCGTGAGCGACGACCACGCCGGCGCCATCTACCGCATCAGCTACGGTGGCCGATGACACCTGCGAGCCTTCTCTTCCGATGCGCGGTGGCGGCAATGACCGTGGCAGCGGCGGCATCGCCGGCCGGTGCGCAAGGCACCAAGGGCAGCGTCTACGCCCAGCGCTACGCCGAGCTGTGCGCCTCGTGCCACGGTGCCAACGGCCGCAGCGACATGGCGGGCACGCCGGTGCTCGCCGGGCAGCATTCGTTCTACGCCATCACGCAGCTCTACCTGTTCCGCGAAGGACGGCGCGACAACCCCGCGATGAGCGCGGTGGCCAAGACCATGAAGGACGAGGACCTGCGCGGCTTCTCGGACTTCATCGCCACCCTGCCCGCCGTGCCCGCGCCGCCGCCGGCCACGCCGCCCGACGCGGCGCGCATGGCACGCGGCCAGGCACTGGCGCAGGAGAACCGCTGCCTGCTGTGCCATGGCGCCGACCTGGCCGGCGGGCAGCAGGTGCCGCGCATCGCGCAGCAGCACGAGGACTACCTGCAGCTGACCCTGCAGGGCTTCCGCACGGGCAAGCGCCCGGGCTACACGCAGGCCATGAGCGAGGCGGTGGGCCGCATGTCGCCTGAAGACCTGGACACCCTTGCCTACTACGTGGCGCGCTTCCCCGGCGCCGCCGCAAAGCCGACTTCTTCGCCCCCCAGATAGACGCCATCACCCGACGTGCGGCACCCGCAGGACGAGCGCGGTGCGGGCACGGCTCACCCCGAATCCCGAACAACCCCCTCAACATCGGAGCCGAATCTCTTGGAAGTTTCATTCAGCAAGGAAGTGGAAATGCTGCGCCTCGGCGCGGGCGACACCTTTCACGGCGAGGGCATCCTCGCGATCACCAAGGGCCTGCTGCAGTCGGGCGTGGCGTATGTGGGCGGCTACCAGGGCGCGCCGGTGTCGCACCTGCTCGACGTGATGGTCCAGGGCAAGGCCTACATGGACGAACTGGGCGTGCACGTCGAGGCCTGCTCCAACGAAGCCTCGGCCGCCGCCATGCTCGGCGCCTCCATCCACTACCCGCTGCGCGGCGCGGTGACGTGGAAGTCGATCGTCGGCACCAACGTGGCGGCGGATGCGCTGTCGAACCTGTCGTCGCCGGGCGTGACCGGCGGCGTGCTCATCGTGGTCGGCGAGGACTACGGCGAAGGCGCCAGCGTGATCCAGGAGCGCACGCATGCCTACGCGCTCAAGTCGAGCATGTGCCTGCTCGACCCGAGGCCCGATCTCGGCGTGATGGTGCGCATGGTCGAGGAAGGCTTCCGCCTCTCGGAAAGCTCGAACATGCCCTGCCTGATGGAGCTGCGCATCCGCACCTGCCACGTGCGCGGCAGCTTCGAGTGCAAGGACAACGTCGCGCCCACCGTCTCCACGCGCTCGCTGATGGAGGAGCCCGCCGGCTTCGACTACATGCGCCTCGCGCATCCGCCCGTCACCTTCAGGCACGAGAAGCTCAAGGGCGATGCGCGCATCCCGGCCGCGCGCAGCTACATCGCCGAGCACGGCCTCAACGAGCTGATGCCCGGGCGGCGCCATGCCGACCTCGGCATCGTGGTGCAGGGCGGGCTCTACAACGCGCTGATCCGCAGCCTGCAGCAGCAGGGCCTGGCCGACGCCTTCGGCGAGACGGACATCCCGATCCTGGTGCTCAACGTGACCTACCCGCTGGTGCCCGCGCAGGTCGCCGACTTCTGCGTGGGCAAACGCGCGGTGCTGGTGGTGGAAGAAGGCCAGCCCGAGTACATCGAGCAGGACATCGCCACGCTGCTGCGCCGGCGCGACATCCAGACGCCGCTGCACGGCAAGGACATGCTGCCCCCGGCGGGCGAGTACGGCGTGGAAGTGCTCTCGGCAGGCATCGTCGCGTTCGCCGCGAAGTACATCGAGCCGGACGAGGCCTCGCACTCGGCACAGGCATGGCTGGCAGGCAACCGCGAGCGCCGCGAGGCCGTGGCGCGAAGTCTGAGTTCTTCGCTGCCCAACCGGCCGCCGAGCTTCTGCGTCGGCTGCCCCGAGCGGCCGGTGTTCTCCGCGCTCAAGCTGGCGCAGCAGGAGACCGGGCCGGTGCACGTGGCCGCCGACATCGGCTGCCATGCCTTCGGCACCTTCGAGCCTTTCTCGATGGGCCATTCCATCCTCGGCTACGGCATGAGCCTCGCGAGCCGCGCGGGCGTGGCGCCGATGATGAACCGGCGCACCCTGTCGATCATGGGCGACGGCGGCTTCTGGCACAACGGCCTGCTCACCGGCGTGCAGAGCGCGCTCTTCAACGGCGACGATGCGGTGCTGCTGATCTTCAAGAACGGCTACACCTCGGCCACCGGCACGCAGGACATCATCTCCACGCCGGACGACGAGATCAAGGAACGCGCCGAGGACAAGCAGCAGAGCCTGGTCGACAAGAACCAGACCATCGAGGCCACGCTCAAGGGCCTGGGCGTGCAGTGGATGCGCACCGTGACCACCTATGACGTGGAGCGCATGCGCCGCACGCTCACCGAGGCGCTCACCAGCGACTTCGACGGCCTGAAGGTGGTGATCGCCGAGGGCGAATGCCAGCTGGAGCGGCAGCGCCGCATCAAGCCGTGGATCTCAAGCCTGCTGAAGAAGGGCGAGCGCGTGGTGCGCGTGAAGTACGGCGTGGACGAGGACGTGTGCAACGGCGACCACGCCTGCATCCGCCTGTCGGGCTGCCCCACGCTCACGCTGCGCGACAACCCCGACCCGCTGAAGGTGGACCCCGTGGCCACCGTCATCGACGGCTGCGTGGGCTGCGGCCTGTGCGGCGCGAACGCCCATGCGGCCACGCTGTGCCCGAGCTTCTACCGGGCCGAGGTGGTGCAGAACCCGAAGTGGCATGAGCGGCTTCTTCACGGCCTGCGCGGCGCCTTCGTTCGCGCACTGCAACCGGCATGAGGGGCGAGGAAACCATGGAACAGAACCGCCCCATCACATTGCTCGTCTGCGCCCTCGGCGGCGAAGGCGGCGGCGTGCTCACCGAATGGCTGGTCGACACCGCGCGCCATGCCGGCTACGCGGCGCAGAGCACGTCCATTCCTGGCGTGGCGCAGCGCACCGGCGCCACCACCTACTACATCGAAGTGTTCCCCGTGCCGCTCGCGCAGCTCAGCGGGCGCCGCCCGGTGTTCAGCCTGAGCCCCGTGCCGGGCGCGCTGGATGCCATCGTCTCCTCGGAGCTGCTGGAAACCGCGCGCCAGATCGGCAACGGCATGAGCGCGCCGCAGCGCACGCTGGTCATCAGTTCGTCGGCGCGCATCCTCACCACCGCCGAGCGCATGGTGCCCGGCGACGGCCGCGCCGACTCGCAGCGGCTGCTCGACGTGGTGAAGGCCTTCAGCCGCGAGCACCATGTGTTCGACATGAACGCCATCGCGCGCGACAGCGGCACGGTGGTCAGCGCGGTGATGCTCGGCGCCATCGCGGGCAGCGGGCTGTTTCCGTTCCCGCGCGAGGCCTACGAGCACGTCGTGCGCGGCGGCGACACCAGCGCGCCCGAGAAGCTCGGCAGGATGGCCGCCGCCAGCCTGCGCGGCTTCGCCTCGGCCTTCGACGCGGTGAACGCCCCGCGCGCGCAGGCCGCCTTCGTGAGCAGCGTGATGGCCGGCGACACCAACGACGCGCCGCCGCCGCCCGCGGCCCTGCCCTCCGACCTGGCACGGCGCTTTCCGCCGGCCGTGCACGACATGCTCGCGCTGGGCCATGCCCGCGTGCTCGATTACCAGGACGCCGCCTACGCATCGCTCTACGCCGAGCGGCTGGGCCGCCTGCTCGACGCCGAACGCGCCGCCGATCCGGCCGGCGCGCGGGGCTTCGCCATCACCCGCGAGGCCGCGCGCTGGCTCGCACTGTGGATGGCCTTCGACGACATCGTGCGGGTGGCCGCGCTCAAGGGCCGCGCCAGCCGCGCGCAGCGCGTGCGGCGCGAGGTCCGCGCCGGCGAGGAAGACATCGTGAAGGTCTACGACCACTTCAAGCCCGGCGCGGCCGAGTTCGCGGCGCTGCTGCCGCCCTCGCTCTCGCGCCGCGTCACGGCCTGGGACCGGGGCCGCCAGTCGCGCGGCCTCGCGCCCTGGGCGCTGCCGCTGAAGGTGGGCAGCCACTCGGTGCTGGGCATGGCCTCGCTGCGGCTGCTGGCCTCGCTGCGCTGGCTGCGCCGCCTGGGCAGCCGCTTCGCGCAGGAGCAGGCACTCATCGAACGCTGGCTCAAGGCCGTGGAAGCAGGCACGCGCGAGACCTGGGCGCTGGGCCACGAGCTGGCGCTGTGCGGACGGCTCATCAAGGGCTACGGCAGCACCAACGAGCGCGGCAAGCACAACCTGCTGCATGTGATCGACGAACTCGCCGGCCGCAACACCCTGCCCGCGCCGGCGCGAGCCACGGCCATCGCGGCGGCGCGCGAAGCGGCACTGGCCGACGAGGGCGGCAAGGCGCTCGACGCCACGCTGGCCGCGCACGGCGCCGCGCCGCGACCGGTGCAGGCGCAGCCGATCCGCTGGATGAAGCGCCCCCCGTCGGTCAAGGCCTGACCGGACGCAGCGAAATACAAGAAAAGGAGACAAGACCGATGACCCGCCCCGCCCTTCCCTGGCGACGATGCCTGCTGGCACTGGCCGCCGCTGCCATGCTCGCCCCGGCGCATGCCAACACAACATGGCCCGCCAAGCCGATCAAGGTGATCGTCAACTTTCCCGCAGGCGGCGCCGCAGACCAGATCGCGCGCGCCATCTCGCAGCCGCTGCAGGAGTCGCTGAAGCAGCCGGTGGTGATCGAGAACCGCGCCGGCGCCAACGGCAACCTCGGCGGAGAGACCGTCGCCCGCGCGCCAGCCGACGGCTACACGCTGCTGATGAGCTCTGGCGGCATGGTGTCGGTGAACCCGCACCTGTACTCGCGCATGAGCTTCGACCCCGCGAAGGACCTGGTGCCGGTGGCGGCCGCCGCGCGCGTGCTGGTGTTCCTGGTCACGCGGCCCTCGCTGCCGCCGGCGAACGTGAAGGAGTTCATCTCGTACGTGAAGGCCAACCCGGGCAAGCTGTCGTACGGCTCGCCGGGCAACGGCAGCTCGCCGCACCTCGCGGGCGAGATGTTCAAGACGCAGGCCAACCTGTTCGCGCTGCATGTGCCCTACCGCGGCGCCGCGCCCGCGCTGCAGGACCTGCTGGCCGGCCAGATCGACTACGCCTTCGACCCCGGCATCGCGCTCACGCAGGTGCGCGCGGGCAAGCTGCGGCTGCTGGCCGTGGGCAGCCCGAAGCGCTCGCCGCTCTTTCCCGACGTGCCCACGCTCGACGAGGCCGGCCTGCGCGGCTTCGACGCCGACACCGTGTTCGGCTTCTACGCTCCGGCCGGAACGCCGCCCGAAGTGGTGGCGCAGCTCAACGCGCAGATCAACCGCACGCTCGCGCTGCCGGCCGTGCAGGAGCGCATCGCGTCGATCGGCGGCGAGCCGCAGCCCGGCTCGCCGGCTGCGTTCCAGCAGCGCGCGGCGACGGACTTCCAGCGCTTCGGCGCGCTGATCCGCGAGCGCCGCATCGCGGCGGACTGAGCAAGGATGGCCCAACTGCTCAACGTGGAAGACTACCGGCGCCGCGCCCGAAGCGCGCTGCCGCGGCTGGTGTTCGACTACATCGACGGCGGCGCGGAAGACGAGCGCTGCATGCAGCGCAACCGCGACGCGCTCGAAGCGCTGCCGCTGATTCCCGAATGCCTGCGCGACACCAGCAAGGTGGACATCGGCATCGAACTCTTCGGCCGCCGCTGGCGCGCGCCCTTCGGCATCGCGCCCATCGGGCTGGCCGGCCTCGTTCGGCCGCGTGCCGATGCCCTGCTGGCTGCTGCCGCGCAGGCTGCCGGCGTGCCCTTCATTCTTTCCACCGCCTCGAACACGCGCATCGAGGATGTGCGCAACGCCGCTCCCGATGCTGCGCTGTGGATGCAGCTCTACGTGATGGGCGAGCGCTCCATCGCCGAGCGCATCGTGCGCCGCGCGCGCAACGCAGGTTTCGAGGCACTGGTGCTCACGGTGGACGTGCCGGTCAGCGGCCTGCGCGAGCGCGACCTGCGCCACGGCTTCCGTGTGCCCATGCGGCTCACGCCCGGCACGGTGCTCGACATGGCGCGGCATCCCGCGTGGCTGCTGCGGCTGGCCGGCGGCGGCATGCCGCAGTTCGCGAACCTGCTTCCCGATGAAGACGACGGCGCACCGGTCTCCGCGCAGACGCAGGCCGCGCTGCTCTCGCGCGCCATGGACCGCACGCTGACCTGGGACAGCCTGGGCTGGCTGCGCAGGCTCTGGGATGGGCCGCTGCTGGTCAAGGGCCTGCTGGGCGCCGAGGACGCGCGCCGCGCACTGCGGCATGGGGCGGACGGCATCGTGGTCTCCAACCACGGAGGCCGCCAGCTCGATGCCGCGCCGGCCACCATCGCCGCGCTGCCGGCCATGCTCGATGCGGTAGGCGGCCGCATTCCGGTGCTGGTGGACAGCGGCATGCGACGCGGCAGCGACATCGTCAAGGCGCTCGCGCTCGGCGCCAGCGCGGCGCTCGTGGGCCGCGCGCCGGTTTACGGCCTGGCCTGCGGCGGCGAACAGGGCACGCTCTCGGTGCTGCAGCTGCTCGCGCAGGAAACCGAACGCACGATGACCCTGCTCGGTGCCTCGCGCGTGGGCGAACTCGGGCGCAGGCACGTCGAAATACATGCGCCGCGTTCGCACGCCGAACAGGCTGGGCCCGCACCCGTGCAGGCGCACGGGAAAGCCTCCATTTACCCCGCGCACGCGGCTGCCTAGATTGCGGATTCACTCGTAGAGACACACAACACAACGAAGGAGACCATGAAAGCCAATCGCCAATCCCGTCCGTCCCGTCGCCTGGCCACGAGCCTCGCGGCGGCCACCGCAGCCCTCGCGCTGATCGCCCCGGCCGTGCAGGCGCAGGACAAGCCGGTGCAGCTCAAGCTGTCGAGCTGGGTGCCCGCGCAGCACCCGCTCAACCCCGCGCTGCAGGCGTGGGCCGACGACATCAAGAAGGAGTCGGGCGGCACCATCACCGCGATCCTCTTCCCGTCGGAGCAGCTGGGCAAGGCATTCGACCACTACGACATGGCGCGCGACGGCATCGCCGACTTCTCGTACGTGAACCCGGGCTACCAGCCGGGCCGCTTCCCGGTGATGGCGGGCGCGTCGCTGCCCTTCCTGTTCGCCAACGGCAAGGAAGGCTCCGCCGCCATCGATGCCTGGTACCGCAACTACGCGGCCAAGGAGATGAAGGACGTCAAGTACTGCTTCGCCTTCGTGCACGACCCGGGTACCTTCCATTCGCGCAAGAAGATCACCGTGCCCGGCGACATCAAGGGCATGAAGGTGCGCCCGGCCACCAGCACCGTGGGCCAGCTCATCACCTCGCTGGGTGGCACCAACGTGCAGGCCTCGGCGCCCGAATCGCGCGACATGCTCGAGCGCGGCGTGGCCGACGCCATCACGTTCCCGTGGGGCTCCATCGGCCTCTTCGGCATCGACAAGGTGGTGAAGTACCACATGGACGTGCCGCTTTACGTCACGCCCTTCGTGTGGGTGATGAACAAGGGCAAGTACGACGCCATGTCCGCCGCGCAGAAGAAGGTGATCGACGACCACTGCACCAGCGAATGGGCGCAGAAGGTGGCCGGACCGTGGGCCGACTTCGAGTTCGCGGGCCACGCCAAGATGGCGGCGCTGTCGGGCCACGAGATCTACAAGCTCACGCCCGATCAGCTGGATGCATGGCGCAAGGCGGCGGCACCCGCCGAGGCGCAGTGGGCAGAGGGCGTGAAGAAGGCCGGTGAAGATCCGAAGGCCGTCATGGACGCGCTGAAGGCCAGCCTCGCCAAGTACAAATCGGCGCTCTGAGCGATGGCTACACGGTCCGCCAGCTATATGGACCGCGCGATCAACACCATTGAATGGCTCGCCGCCATCTTCGTGGGGATCGTCGCGCTCAACATCTTCGTGGCCGTGGTGCTGCGCAAGTTCTTCGACACCTCGATCCCGGACGCCTACGACTTCGGCCGAATGCTGCTGGGCATCCTGATCTTCTGGGGCATCGCGGCCACCAGCTACCGGGGCGGCCACATCACGGTCGACCTGGTGTGGACGGCGGCGGGCCCGCGCATGAAGCGCGCCATCGACGTGTTCGCCACGCTGGTGCTGCTCTTCGTGGTGGCGGTGCAGACCATCATGCTGTTCGACAAGGTGCGCGGCACCTATGTCGACAACGTGCAGACCTACGACCTCAACATCCCGACCTGGCCGTTCTACGCCGTGGCCTGGGCCGGCGACGTCTGCGCCGTGCTGCTGATCGCCATCCGCACCTACAGGCTGATCTTCCATCCCGAACAACTCGAAGAAGTTCACGCAGAACAGAAGGCCGACGAATGAGCCCCGATGCAGTCGCAGTGTTGGGCTTCGTCGCCCTTTTCGTATTGATGCTGTTGCGCGTGCCGGTCGGCATGGCGATGGGCCTGGTGGGCGTGGTGGGCTACAGCTACCTCGTCGGGCCGGGCCCCGCGCTCAAGCTGGTGGGCCAGACCTCCATGCGCACCGTGACCGACTACACCTTCGGCGTGATCCCGATGTTCATGCTGATGGGAGCGCTGGTGTCGGTCTCGGGTGTGAGCCGCGAGCTCTTCAAGGCCGCCAACTCGATGATCGGCCACCTGCGTGGCGGCCTGGGCGTGGCCACCGTGGTGGCATGCGGCGGCTTCGCGGCGATCTGCGGCTCGTCGGTGGCCACGGCCGCCACGTTCTCGGCGGTGGCCTACCCGGAGATGCGCCGCTTCAACTACCCGCAGTCTTTCTCCACCGGCGTGATCGCCGCGGGCGGCACGCTGGGCGCGATCCTGCCTCCATCGACCGTGCTTGCGGTGTACGCCATCCTCACGCAGCAGGACATCGGCAAGCTCTTCATGGCGGGCATCGTGCCGGGCATCCTCGCGATGGCCATGTACGTACTGACCATCGCGGTCATCGTGAAGACGCGGCCGGGCTGGCTGCCTGGCGGCGAGGTGAAGCCCTGGTCGGAGCGCCTGAAGGACCTGAAGAACGTGTGGGCGCCGCTGGTGCTGTTCGTGTTCGTCATCGGCGGCCTGTATGGCGGCTTCTTCACGCCGACCGAGGCAGGCGGCGTGGGCGCGAGCGGCGCCTTCATCCTCGGGCTGGTACGGCGCAAGCTCGACGGGCCGAAGATCCGCGAGGCGCTGCTGTCGGCCACGCGCACGGCGGCGGCAGTGTTCACCGTGCTGATCGGCGCGCTGCTGTTCGGCTACTTCCTCACCATCACGCAGAGCCCGCAGAAGCTCACCGAGTTTCTTACCGGCCTGGGCATCGGCCGCTACGGCGTGCTCGCGCTCATCATGCTCATGTACCTGGTGCTGGGCTGCCTGATGGACGCGATGGCGATGATCATCCTCACGGTGCCGATCATCTACCCGGTGATCGTGCACCTGGGCTTCGACCCGATCTGGTTCGGCGTGATCATCGTGATGACCGTCGAGCTCGGCCTGATCCACCCGCCGGTGGGCATGAACGTGTTCGTCATCAAGAGCGTGGTGAAGGACGTGAGCTTCACCACCATCTTCAAGGGCGTGCTGCCGTTCATCGTGACCGACATCGTGCGGCTGGTGATCCTGATCGCGTTCCCCATCATTGCCCTGTGGCTGCCGACGAGAATGGGCTGATGAGCAATACGAGCACCAACGCAACCAAGGAAGTCGTCTACACCGTGCGCGTGGAGTTCGGCGACTGCGACCCCGCCGGCATCGTCTGGTTTCCGAACTTCTTCCGCTGGATCGATGCGGCCTCGCGCCACTTCTTCGCCGAATGCGGCGTGCCGCGCTGGGAGGAAACGACCGAGACGCTGGGCGTGATCGGCACGCCGCTGGTCGACACGCACACGCGATTCGTGAAGTCCGCGAGCTACGGCGACACGTTGCAGATCGCGGTGCGCATCACCGAGTGGCGCGAGAAGAGCTTCGTGCAGACCTACCGCGTGACGCGCGGGAGCGAGCTGATCCTGGAGTGCGAGGAAGTGCGCATCTTCGGGGCGAAGCGCGAAGGCGGCGGGATCCGGGCCGTGGCGATTCCGCCTTCCATACGGGTGCTCTGCGAGTAGCCGCGAAGCCGGCGCCACCTGCGCGGCGCTGGTTTTCACCTACGCCATATTTCTTCTTTCTCTTGCCGCATCACGCGTCCTGAGTCCTTTCGGCAGATATTCACCTCGCCCATGCCTCACAAATAATCACACGCATTACAAAGGCTTGGAGGCGAGCCGTGAACCATGTCTACCGTGTGATCTTCGACCGCCGGCAGAGCCGGTATCGCGTGGTTTCCGAACTGGCGAAGAGCGCCAGCGGTTCCGGAGGGACAGCAGTCAGGGGACGAAGGCGCACCGCGCGCAGGGGCGCAGCTCCTGCGCTCGGGGCCCTCGCGGCCCTGGCCGCACTGGCACTGCATGGCGGCACGGCGCTCGCGGCCTGCACGCCCGCCTCGCCTGTCGACAACGACGTGGTCACCTGCACCGGCGTTCCGATCCTGCTGCCCCCCAACCCGAACAGCTTCCTGAGCAACGCCAACGGTCTTGCCGTCACGGTGCAGTCGGGCGGCATCATGAGCACCCTGCCCGGCGGCACGGCGATGACGCTGGGCGGCAACGGCATCACGCTCAACAACCTGGGCGCCATCGACGCCAACGCAGCGGGCTCCCTCGTGCTCTCGCGCGCCCTCACGATCGGCAACCTGGTCGTGCCCGGCAGCGGCAACGTCACGGTGAACAACCAGGGCACGATCGAAGGCACCTTCGACGGTACCTTCGGCCTGCTGGGCGCGGCGGCCGTCATCGCCACCACCGGGACCACGACTTTCAACAACAGCGGCACGATTGGCATGAGCGCGCTCGGGCTCTTCGATCCGATCAACTCGATCGCCGTCGCCGTGTACGGCGGTGGCAACGTCAACTTCACCAACACCGGAACGATCACCGGCCGCGTGGCCTTCCAGAGCCCCGACAGCGGCGGCAACGCCTTCGTCAACGCTGGCACGATCAACGGCAGCGTCTCGCTGGGCACGACGCTGAGCAACGACACTTTCGTGGCGGTGACGGGCTCGTCGATCAACGGCGGGCTGGTGCCGCTGCCCGGCGTGACCATTCCAACGCCCGCGGTGCCGCCGAGCTTCCTCACCTTCGCCGCCGGAGGTACGGTCGACGCGGGCATAGGGGGCAACGACACGCTGGTGCTGCAGAACACCGTGGCGGGGCCTGGTTCCGGCAGCGGCGGCGCGGGCACGGTCTCGAGCCTGCAGTACCTGAACTTCGAGAACCTCGTCGTCAACAGCGGCACCTGGACGCTCGAGGGCCCCGTGGTGAGCGGCGCGGCCGCGCTCAACGGCGGCACCGCGATCTTCGACGATGCGCTGTCCTTCGGCACCGGAACGCTCACGGCGAACGGTGGTTCCATGCAGGCCTCGGTGGCAGGCCTGACGCTGACGCAGAACATCAGCCTCACGGGCAGCCTGATCGTTCAGGGCGCAAACTCCCTGACGCTCGGCGGCACCGTCACCGGCGCCGGAGGGCTGATCAAGAACGGCAGCGGCACGCTCACGCTGTCAGGGAACAACGACTTCAGCGGCGGGCTGGCGCTCAATGGCGGCGGACTGACGCTGGGCAACGCGAGTTCGCTCGGCACGGGCCTGTTCCAGGTCGGCGGCCCCGCCACGCTCAACACCGCCTTCACCGGCACGCTGACCAATCAGGTGCAGCTCAACGGCGCGCTGACGCTCAACGGCGCGGGCACGCTGAGCTTGAACGGCAACATCAACGGGGGCGGCAGCCTGACGCTCGCCAGCGGCGACCTGGTGCTGAACGGCGCCAACAACTACAGCGGCGGCACCGTGCTGCAGGCCGGCTCGATAGACCTCGGCTCCGCAACCGCGCTCGGCTCCGGCGCATTGACGGTCGATGGCGCCGCCACGCTGACCGGCAAGAACGGCCTCGCGCTGAGCAACGACATCGTGCTCAACAACACGCTGAACCTGGGCGGCGGCGGAAGCGGCGGTGCGCTGACGCTCAACGGCAAGATCAGCGGCGCGGGCGGGATGAGCCTGGCCGGCGCGCCAGGGCTCACGCTCAACGGTGCCAACGACTTCAGCGGTGGCTTCAACCTGGGGGGCGGCCAGCTCACCGTGGGCAACAACCTCGCGCTGGGCACGGGCGCGGTGACGGTGAGTGGCGCCAGTTCGCTGGCAGCGAATACGCCCGTGGGCCTGACCAACAACTTCAACCTGAATGCGGGGCTGAACGTTGCGAGCAGCAGCGCTCTCTCGCTCAACGGCACCATCGGCGGCCTCGGCGGACTGACGCAGTCGGGGCCAGCCAAGCTCACCTTGGGCGGCGCCAACGGTTTCGCCGGCGGAGTGAACCTGCTGGGCGGCGGACTGGGCGTTGGCACCAACACCTCGCTGGGACTCGGCGCGCTCACTGTCAACGGCGCGGCCACGCTCGATGCCAGCGCGGGCGTGAACCTGGGCAACGCGGTAGTGCTCAACGCGGGCCTGGATGTGGGCGGCAGCAACGACATCGCGCTGGGCGGGCTGGTGTCGGGCGCGGGTGCGCTGTCGTTCAACGGCACGGGCAAGCTGAGCCTGAACGCTGCGAACGCCGGCTTCAGCGGCGGCGTCACGCTGGGCAGCGGCACGCTCGGCGTGGGCAACAACCTCGCGCTGGGCACCGGCGGGCTCGCCGTGACAGGCAACGCGAGCCTCACGGCGAACGTGCCGGGCATCGTGCTAGGCAACGGCGTAACCCTGGGCAGCGGGACCACGCTGAGCCTGACCGGTGCCAACGCACTCGCGCTGGGCGGCACCATCACCGGCGCCGGCGCGCTCGCGGTGAACGGTCCCGGCGGCGTCACGCTGAACGGCGCGAGCGACTTCTCGGGCGGCGTTTCACTGGCGGGCGGCACTCTTTCGCTGGGCACCAGCACCTCGCTGGGCAGCGGCACCCTCGGCGTGACGGGCAACGCCGGCCTGCAAAGCGCGGCCGGCGCCCTGACGCTGGTCAACGCCGTATCGCTCGGCACAGGCGCGGGCCTGACGGTGGGCGGCGCCAACGATCTCACGCTGAACGGGCCCATCGGCGGCGGAGGCTCTCTCATCAAGACCGGCGCCGGCACGCTGGTGCTCGGCGGAGCCAACAACTTCGGCGGCGGTGTGACGCTGCAGGCCGGCACGCTCGGCGTGGGCACCGGCACCTCGCTGGGCACGGGCACGCTGACTGTGAGCGGCGCCGCCACGCTGACATCGAGCGCCGACGTCGCGCTGGCGAACGACGTCACGCTCGATGGCGCGCTGAGCGTCACGGGCGCGAAGAACATCGCACTGGGCGGCGTGATCGGTGGCGGCTCCGGCCTCAGCTACAGCGGCACCGGCATCCTGAGCCTTGGCAGCGCGAACGCCTATGCAGGCACCACCACCGTCGCTTCGGGCACGCTGCTGGCCACCAATGCGAGCGGCAGCGCCACGGGCACCGGCGCGGTCACGGTGCTGACCGGCGCCACGCTGGGCGGAACCGGCCGCATCGGCGGCGACGTCACCCTGAACACGGGCGCGAAGCTGGCTCCGGGCGCCGGCACCGCCGGAAGCTTTGGCGTGCTGGCCGTGGGCGGCAATCTTTCGCTCGCCGCCGGCAGCACGCTCGATTTCGATTTCGGCGCGCCTGGCCCCAACTTCAGCACGCCGGGCGCGAGCGACAGCGTGAGCGTGGGCGGCGACCTGTCGCTCGGCGGCGCGGTGACGCTGAACGTCGCCAACGCCGGCAGCTTCGGCCCCGGCGTGTACCGGCTCGTCGACTACGGGGGCTCGCTGACGGGCGCCGGCAACCTTTCGCTCGGCGGCTTGCCGGGCGGCAGCACGGTGCTGCTGCAGAACCTCAGCGCCGACAAGCGCTTCAACCTGCTCAACACCACCGGCCTGACGCTGAATTTCTGGAACGCCGACGGCCTGGCCAGCCCGGTGCAATCCGGCGGCGGCACGGGCACGTGGTCGACCACCAGCCCGGTTTGGACCGACGCGGCCGGCACCGTGACCGTGCCCATGCAGCCGCAGCCGGGCTTCGCCATCTTCGGCGGCGCGCCGGGCACCGTGACCATCGACAAGACCGGTGGCGCGGTGCAGGCGCTGGGCATGCAGTTCACCAGCGGCGGCTATACGCTGGCCGGCGATGCGCTCACGCTGCTGGGCACCGGCGGCGGCAAGGCCGAGATCCGCGTGGGCGACGGCAGCGCGGCCTCTACGGGCTTCGTCGCGACGGTGAACAGCGCCATCGACGGCAGCGCGGGCATCGCCAAGACAGGTGCGGGCACGCTGGTGCTGGGCGGCACCAACACCTACACAGGCGGCACGGCCGTGCAGGGTGGCGTGCTGTCGGTTTCCGCCGATGCCAACCTCGGCGCGGCCGGCGGCGGGCTCGCGCTCGACGGCGGGCGCCTGCAGGTCACCGGCACGGGCTTCGCCGGTACGGCACGCGACATCGACATCGGCGCGGCGGGCGGCGGCATCGAGGTCGTCGACGCGGCTCACGACTTCACCGCGAGCGGCACGCTGGGCGGCAGCGGCACCTTCGTCAAATCGGGCCAGGGCACGCTGACCCTGGCCGGCACCAACAACCACACGGGTGCCACGGTGGTCGACTCCGGCACGCTGCGGCTCGGCGCGGCCGATCTGCTGAACCCGGCGGCGACGATCGCGCTGGCCGACAAGGCCGGCGCCACACTGGACCTGAACGGCTTCGACCAGACCATCGGCTCGCTCTCGGGCGGGGGCAGCGCGGGCGGCGAACTGAAGCTGGGCAGCGCGACGCTCACCACCGGCGGCGACAACACCAGCACCACGTTCGGCGGCAGCCTGAGCGGCAGCGGCAGCGTCGTGAAGCAGGGCACCGGCACCTTCACCCTCGCCGGCTCGAACAGCTACGGCGGCGCGACGCAGGTGAATGCGGGCACGCTGCAGGCCGGTGCCGCCAACGCCTTCAGCGCGACTTCGGCCCACGGCGTGGCCGCGGGCGCGACGCTCGACCTCGCGGGCTTCAACCAGACCGTCGCGTCGCTGAACAACAGCGGCACGGTTTCGCTGCCGGGCGCGACGGCCGGCACCAGCCTCACCGTGACCGGGCCTTACGTGGGCAACAACGGCGTACTGCGGCTGGGCGCGGTGCTGAACGCGAGCGGCCCGTCCGACCGGCTGGTGCTCGACGGCGCCGGCGCAACGGCCAGCGGCCGCACCACCGTGCAGATCGTCAATCTCGCGGGCCTGGGCGCGCTGACCACCGGCAACGGCATCGAGGTGATCAGCGCCCTCAACGGCGCGACCA
Source organism: Variovorax sp. V15 (assembly GCF_041154425.1). Lineage (NCBI taxonomy): Bacteria > Pseudomonadati > Pseudomonadota > Betaproteobacteria > Burkholderiales > Comamonadaceae > Variovorax > Variovorax sp. V15. The sequence continues at coordinate 1,708,055 of NZ_AP028659.1, read as the reverse complement.
CCACCGCGCAGACCACCAGGGACGCCTTCACGCTCGCCGGCGGGCACGTGGATGCCGGTGCCTACGAATACCGCCTCTATCCCGCCGATGCGAACGGTGCGGGCGAGAACTGGTACCTGCGCTCGACCACGGGCGCGGTCGGCCCCGGCGTGCCAGGTGCACCGGGCGGGCCGGGCCTGCCGACCTATCGCGCCGAAGTTCCGCTCTATGCCGCCCTGCCCCAGCAGTTGCGCCAGGCCAATGTCGCGATGCTCGGCAACCTGCACCTGCGCGGCGGCGACGAGATGCGGCAGCCCAACGACGCCGGCGACACGACGACTTACGCCGGACGCCGCGCATGGGGCCGCGTGCTGAGCACCGACATCGACGTGCGCCAGCGCGGCACCGTGAGCCCCGAGAGCAAGGGCCGCCTCACCGGCTTGCAGGCCGGCACCGACCTGTGGGCCGATGCGAACTGGCGTGCCGGCATCTACGTCGGCCAGCTCGAGGGCGACGTCGACGTGCGCGGCTTCGCCAGCGGCATCCAGGGCCTGCGCGTGGGCCGCAGCGATCTGCGCAGCCGCTACCTCGGGGTGTACGCCAGTTGGCACAACGATGCCGGCTGGTACACCGACATCGTGCTGCAAGGCGGCCAGCACCGCTACACCGCGCGGCCGCTTGCGAGCATGGGCAGCTCGGGCAAGGGCGACAGCTTCCTGGCTTCGTTGGAAGTGGGCAAGGCCTTCGACATCGGAGGCGGCTGGCGCGTGGAGCCGCAGTTGCAGCTCATCCACCAGCGCCTGAGCATGGACGGCGCGAGCATCTCCGGCGCGTGGATCACGCAGGACACGCACGACGGCCTGATCGCGCGCGCCGGCGTGCGCATCAAGGGCTCCATCGCCACCGGTGCCGGCTTGCTGCAGCCCTACGCGCGCATCAACGTGAACCGCGCATCGAGCGGCACCGACATCGCGCGCCTGACGGGGCCGGCCGGCAGCACCGGCATCGCCAGCGAAACAGGCGGCACCAGCACCGAACTGGCCGGCGGCTTCACCCTCGCACTCGGCGAGCGCACGGCGATCTACGGCGAGCTGGGCAAGCTGTGGGCCACCGGCGGAGACACGCGCATGAAGAGCTCGCTCAACGCCTCGGTGGGCGTGCGGGTGCGCTGGTAGCCCCGGCGTCGGCTTGCAGTCGCGCGAGCAGGCCATCCACGCCCTGGTCGATCAAGTCGAAGACCTCGACAAAATCCTTCTGCCCGCCGTACCACGGATCGGGCACGTCGCCCTCGATGCCGTCGGCGTATTCGGTGAACAGATGGATCTTGCCGGCCGTGCTGGCGGGCGCGAGCCTGCGCAGCGCCGCGCAGTGCTGCGCGGTCATGCCGATGATCAGTTCGAAGCGATCGAAGTCGGACTTGCGGACCTGCCGCGCGCAGTGCGCGTGCATCTCGATGCCGCGCCGCCTGGCCTCGGCCACCGAGCGCGGATCCGGCGGGTTGCCGCACTCTTCATTGGAGATGGCGGCGCTGTCGACTTCGACATCGAAGCCGGCTGCGCGAGCCTTGTGCATCAGGAGAACGTGGGCTGTCGGGGAGCGGCAGATATTCCCCGTGCAGATGAACAAGACTGACGATGTCTTCATCGAATTGAATGCAGATTGAAAGGTTCACGTCGAATGCTGCAGGCCAATCGCAACATGGAGGCAATAAGCCCGCGAATCGCATCGTAAAACACCGTCCCGCGGGTTGACGCACCCTGTGATGCGGTGCAACAATCTGGAAATCTTCATTTCGGAGCCCCGTGCGTGGACAGTGCCAGTTGGATCAGTGACAAGACGCGTGCCTCGGCAGGCGTGACACATCCGGCCCTCTAGCGCAGGCCTCCCCCGCGCTGCGTGCCGGTCGTTGCACACAGCGTGACCCGTTTGCCATTCCGGCAAGCGGCTCCCCTCCTCCCGATTCCCGTCGTTCTCGTCACTGACTTTTCAGTCAGCTTGCGTGCGTCCGTGCGCGAGGCCCTTCTGTGCGAAGGAGCCTTGTCATGCGTCACTTCCATCTTCGTCGTCAGCCGCACGAACAGCCGCGTGTTCGTCCGTCGGCGCACGTGCCTGCGCACGCCGCCCCTGCGGCGGCGGAAGCACCGCCTGCCGTGGATGCCAGGCTCGACCAGGCCGCCGCGATCTGGACCACGCGCCGCATCCGCAGCTATCTGCTGCTGCAGCCGATCTGCGTGCCCCGCCGCTGAAGCGCGCGCCGCCACTCTTCTCTTCGAGCAACCCGCAAGCAACCCAGGAGCACACCATGGACCCCGCCTCTTGTTGGCGCCATAGCGCGCCCCCTTCGCCAAGACCTATTCCAACAACGACGCGGCCCGCTGTCGCGCCTCGCAGAGGGTTGAGCCCGGCCGGCTGATCGATGCCGGGGTTCTCCTTCCGCGGGCGCCGGTGGCGGCCGCTCCGAAGGAGAACATCATGAAGAACGTACTCAAGTCCTTTTTCGAAAGCTTCCTGCGCAGCCGCCACATGCTGCACCACTTCGAGCGCTGGCAGACGCTGCTGGGCTCGAAGCCCGTCGGAACCGGCTCCATCAGCATGCCGCCCGACATCGCGAAGGCCCTGAACGCGGCCTCGCGCACCGATGCCGGCGAGATGCTGGTCAAGCTCGGCAGCTCGCCGCGCGGCCTCAGCGAAGGACACGCGCAGGTGCTGCGCAAACGCCTGGGCAGCAACGAGGTGCGCCACGAGCAGCCGCTGCGCTGGTGGCAGCACCTGTGGCAGTGCTACCGCAACCCGTTCAACCTGCTGCTGACAGTGCTGGCGCTGGTCTCCTACGTCACCGAGGACATGAAGGCCACGCTCGTCATCGGCAGCATGGTGGTGCTGTCGACGGTGCTGCGCTTCCTGCAGGAGTCGCGCTCCAACAAGGCAGCCGACCGGCTCAAGGCGATGGTGAGCAATACCTCCACCGTGCTGCGCCCCGCGCCGGGCCACAAGGAAGGCGCGGCCGGCGACGAGGGCTTCGACACCACGCACGCCGGCACGGTGCGCGTCGAGGTGCCGATGCGCGACCTGGTGCCCGGCGAGGTGATCGCGCTTTCGGCCGGCGACATGATCCCGGCCGACTGCCGCCTGCTCACCGCCAAGGACCTGTTCATCAGCCAGTCGGCGCTGACGGGCGAGGCGATGCCGGTCGAGAAGTTCGTGGTCGACCGTGGCGACCATGCGGCAGGCGTGCTGGAACGCGAGAACCTGCTCTTCATGGGCACCAACGTGATCAGCGGCACTGCCACCGCGGTGATCGTGCACACCGGCGACCGCACCTTCTTCGGCGCGCTGGCCCAGCGCGTGACGGCCGCCGACCGCGGCACCAGCGCCTTCCAGGCCGGCATCAACCGCGTGAGCTGGGTGCTGATCCGCTTCATGCTGGTGATGGCGCCGCTGGTGCTGGTGATCAACGGCGTGGCCAAGGGCGACTGGTGGGAGGCCGCGCTGTTCGCGCTGTCGATCGCGGTCGGCCTCACGCCCGAGATGCTGCCGATGATCGTGACCGCCACGCTGGCCAAGGGCGCGGTGGTGATGTCGCGCCAGAAGGTGATCGTCAAAAGGCTCGAAGCCATCCACAACTTCGGTGCGATGGACGTGCTGTGCACCGACAAGACCGGCACGCTGACGCAGGACCGCATCGTGCTCGAGCGCCACACCAACGCATGGGGCGAGCAGTCCGACCACGTGCTGCAGCTGGCCTACCTCAACAGCTTCCACCAGACGGGGCTGAAGAACCTGCTCGACAAGGCCGTGCTGAGCCACGCCGAGATGCAGCTCGAAACCCGCCTGCAGACCGCCTACCGCAAGATCGACGAAGTGCCCTTCGACTTCTCGCGCCGCCGCATGTCGGTGGTGGTAGCCAACGGCGGCAGCGAGCACCTGCTGATCTGCAAGGGCGCGCTGGAAGAGATCCTCTCGGTGTGCACCTCGGTCGAACGCGGCGCGGAAGTACTGTCGCTCGACGCCGACGTGCTCGCGCGCATCCACAGCGTGGCCTCGGAGCTCAATGCCCAAGGTCTTCGCGTGGTGGCCGTGGCCAGCCGCTCGCTGAAGGTCGGTGAGCAGAAGCCGGCCTACGGCGTGACTGACGAATCGGGGCTCACGCTGCTGGGCTACGTGGCTTTCCTCGATCCACCGAAGGAATCGACCGCGCCCGCGCTGCGCGCGCTGGCCGAGCACGGCGTGGCGGTGAAGGTGCTGACGGGCGACAACGAGCTGGTCACGCGCAAGGTCTGCGCCGACGTGGGCCTGGAAGTGGGTCGCATCGTTCTCGGTGCGGAGATCGAGGAGATGGTCGATGCCGACCTGAAGCTGGTCGTCGAGGCGCACCAGGTCTTCGCCAAGCTCACGCCCGCGCACAAGGAACGCATCGTTCACGCGCTGCATGCCAACGGGCACGTGGTGGGCTTCATGGGCGACGGCATCAACGACGCTCCCGCGCTGCGCGCCGCGGACATCGGCATCTCGGTGGACAGCGCGGTGGACGTGGCCAAGGAGTCGGCCGACATCATCCTGCTCGAGAAGAGCCTGATGGTGCTGGAGCAAGGCGTCATCCAGGGCCGCCGCACGTTCGCGAACATGCTCAAGTACATCAAGCTCACCGCGAGCTCGAACTTCGGCAACGTGTTCTCGGTGCTGGTGGCCAGCGCCTTCCTGCCCTTTTTGCCGATGCTGCCCCTGCACCTGCTGGTGCAGAACCTGCTGTACGACGTGTCGCAGATCGCGATCCCGTTCGACAACGTGGACGACGAGTTCCTCAAGAGCCCGCAGCGCTGGAACCCGGCCGACCTGGGCCGATTCATGGTGTTCTTCGGCCCGCTGAGCTCGGTGTTCGACATCCTCACCTTCACGGTGATGTGGTTCGTCTTCGCCGCCAACTCGGTGGATCACCAGACGCTCTTCCAGTCGGGCTGGTTCGTCGAAGGCCTGCTGTCGCAGACGCTGATCGTGCACCTGATCCGCACGCGCAAGATCCCCTTCCTGCAAAGCCGCGCCGCATGGCCGCTGCTGATCATGGGCGCCGCCATCGCCGCCGTGGGCATCTGGCTGCCGATGGGGCCGCTGTCGCACTACTTCAAGCTGCAGGCGCTGCCGCTGGCGTACTTCCCGTGGCTGGCGGCGATGCTGCTGGGCTACGCGCTGCTGACGCAGGCGGTGAAGGGGTGGTATGCGCGGCGATACGGGTGGCAGTGAGCTGCCGACGCCCGCACACCTGACATCAGGGGTGCGGGCCGGCAGCCCAGTGCGCCAGTGCGCTCGAACGCGCAACGGTCGAATATGCTTTGCTCGCCGTGAGCTTCTTCGACACGCACATGACATCCAAGACTCGCAAACTTCTGGTGCTCGACCTCGACGAGACGTTGATTCACGCAACGGAAAACACGCTAGCCCATGACGAGGACTTCCGTGTCGGGCCCTACCGCGTGCACCTGCGCCCCCATCTTCCCGAGTTCCTGGCCAGCGTGTTCGCGCAGTTCAGGGTCGGCGTGTGGACCGCATCCGGCGAGAGCTACGCGGCGCAGGTGGTCGAACGGATCTTTCCGGGCGGCACCCTGGAATTCGTCTGGTCGAGCAAGCGTTGCACGACCACGCGCAACTGGACCACAGGCGAGTACCAGACCATCAAGAACCTGCAGAAACTGAAATCCAGGGGCTACTCGCTCGAATCGATCATCGCCGTCGACGACACGCCAGCCAAGTACGCCAGGAGCTATGGCAACCTGGTGGCGGTGCGCGAGTTCGTCGGCGACAGGAGCGACGCGGAGTTGCCGCTGCTGGCCGCCTACCTAGCCCACCTCGCCGACGTTCCGAACGTCAGGAGCGTGGAAAAGCGCAACTGGCGCGAACACGTGCAGCGACTCGCGAACACGCCTGCACCGAAAGACTGAACATCGGTAGCACAACAACAAGGAAACCCATCGATGCAAGCCATTCACAACATCAACCTGGCTTCGCTGCTCGACACCTTCATCAGCGTGGCCGCTGCGTTCATCCTCGGCTCGGTGATCGGCCTGGAGCGCCAGATACGGCAGCGCACGGCGGGCCTTCGCACCAACACGCTGGTGGCGGTGGGCGCGGCGGTGTTCGTCGACATGGCCTACCGGCTGGACGGCAGCGGGGGCGCCGTGCGCGTGGTGGCCTATGTGGTGTCGGGCATCGGCTTCCTGGGCGCGGGCGCGATCATGAAGGAAGGCGCCAACGTCACGGGGCTGAACACGGCGGCGACGCTGTGGGGATCGGCGGCAGTGGGCGCCTGCGCGGGCGCGGACCTGCTCGGCGAAGCACTCATTGCGGCGCTGTTCGTGCTGGCCAGCAACACGTTGCTGCGGCCGGTTGTGAACCGCATCAACCGCCAGCCGATCAGCGAGGAGAGCAGCGAAGCGACGTACGTGGTGCGCGTGATCTGCTCGCGCGCGGCGCGGCCCGACGTGCTCGACCATCTGCTGGTGCTGCTGGAGGCCGCGAACTACCCGGTGCGCGACGTCGACCAGCACCCCTTCGGGCCGGCCGACACCGAGATCGGTGCGACGCTCTACGCGACGGCGGTCGAACCCGAGGAGCTCGACCGCGTCATCGAGGAACTGGAGGCACTCGACGGCGTGCAGCAGGCCTTCTGGAATGCCACCGCCGAAGAGTAAGGGGCGTCAGACGCCCAGGATCGAGACCGCCTTGGTGTTGAGGTAAGCCTCGAGCGCCTCGGGGCCGCCTTCCGAGCCGTAGCCCGAATCCTTCACGCCGCCGAAAGGCATTTCCGGCGAGGGGGTTGCGGGCTGGTTGATCCAGAGCATGCCCAGTTCGAGCTTCTGGCTCAGCAGGTGGGCGTTCTTGATCGACTTGGTGAAGGCGTAGCCGGCCAGGCCGAAAGGCAGGCGGTTGGCTTCGGCGATCGCTTCTTCCAGCGTGTCGAAGCCGCGGATGGCGGCGATGGGGCCGAAGGGTTCGTTGTTGAACACGTCGGCGTCCAGCGGCACGTCGGTCAGCACGGTGGGCGCGAAGAAGTTGCCGGCATCGCCGACGCGTTCGCCGCCGGTCGCGACCGTGGCGCCCTTCTTGCGGGCGTCTTCCAGCACGTAGGCCATGGCCGTGAGGCGGCGCGCATTGGCCAGCGGGCCGAGGTTGGTGCCTTCGGCAAGGCCGTCGCCGAGCTTCAGGCCTTCGGCATGCTTGACCAGCAGGCTGGCGAACTCGTTGCGCAGGCTGTTGTGCACCAGGAAGCGGGTCGGCGAGATGCAGACCTGGCCCGCGTTGCGGAACTTGGCGGCACCGGCGGCCTTCACGGCCAGCGCCACGTCGGCGTCTTCGGCGACGATGACCGGGGCATGGCCGCCGAGCTCCATCGTCACGCGCTTCATGTGCTGGCCGGCCAGCGCGGCCAGTTGCTTGCCGATCGGGGTCGAGCCGGTGAAAGTGACCTTGCGGATGATCGGGTGGGCGATCAGGTAGTTCGAGATCTCGGCGGGGTTGCCGAACACCAGGCCAACCACGCCGGGCGGGATGCCCGCGTCGACGAAGGCGCGCAGCAGCGCGGCGGGCGACGCCGGGGTTTCCTCCGGCGCCTTCACCAGGAACGAGCAGCCGGTGGCCAGCGCGGCGCCGAGCTTGCGCACGATCTGGTTGATCGGGAAGTTCCAGGGCGTGAAGGCGGCGACGGGGCCCAGGGGCTCCTTCAGCACCAGTTGCTGCGCGGCCAGGTTGCGCGAGGGCACGATGCGGCCGTAGACGCGGCGGCCTTCGTCGGCGAACCACTCGATGATGTCGGCGGCGGCCATCGTCTCGACCTTGGCCTCGCCCAGCGGCTTGCCCTGCTCCTGCGTGAGCAGCTTGGCGATTTCGAGGGAGCGTTCGCGGATCAGGCCCGCGGCGCGGCGCATGACGGCGGCGCGCTCGTTGGCGGGGGTGTTGCGCCAGGTTTCGAAGCCGCGCTGCGCGGCGGCGAGGGCGCGGTCCAGGTCGGCGATGCTGGCATGCGCCACCTTGCCGATGGCCTTGCCGGTGGCGGGATTCACGACGTCCAGCGTCTTGCCGCCGGTGGCGTCGACCCACTCGTTGTCGATCAGCAGGCGGGTGTCGGTGTAGGTGGCGGTCATGGCGAGCTATTCCTTCAGGACTGGATGATGAAAAGAAGAATGGGGAATTCTGGGTGTGCGGCGCGGCACCGGGGGTGGCGACGGCGGCGGCGGCCACGGGCCGCAGGGGGCATAGATTAACCCGAGTTCACAAACCTCGCCGGCTGGGCGGCCACCGGCGAGGGCCGGATCAGCCATGCGCGCCGAACATAATCGCCGCCCAACCAACACCAAGAGGGATCAGAGGAACCATGCACTCGGCACTGCGCAACAACCTGTTTTTCATCAAGGAGCACGTCGGCATCTTCAAGGCGGCCAACAACTACGACATCTTCGACCCGCACTCGCAGCAGAAGATTCTGGAATGCCGCGAGCCCGACCTGGGCTTCTTCAGCAAGCTGCTGCGCTTCACCGACTACAAGCGCTTCACGCCTTTCAACGTGGTGGTATCGACGCCCGAGGGACAGAAGGTGCTGTCGGTCAGGCGAGGCGTTTCCATCTTCCTTTCGAAAGTGGAGGTGCTGGATGAGAACGACCGGCTGGTCGGCTCGTTCAAGCAGAAGCTCTTCTCCATCGGCGGCAAGTTCGATGTGCTCGACGCGCAGGAGCAGGTCGTCTGCACGCTCAGGGGCAAGTGGACCAGCTGGGACTTCCGCTTCGTGCAGGGCAGCAGCGAGCTTGCCGCCGTGTCCAAGAAGTGGGCGGGGCTGGGCAAGGAGCTCTTCACCACCGCCGACAACTACATGCTTTCGATCGACCCGGGCGTGCCGGCCAGCGACGCCCGCCGCCTGCTGATCATGGCGGCCGTGATGTGCATCGACATGGTGCTGAAGGAGTAACGGGGAGCCGCTCCTTCAGCCGCCCGACTACAACACCAGCAGCGCGCGGAAGTCGTTGACGTTGGTGTTCGTGGGCCCGGTCACGAACAGGTCGCCGACGGCGTCGAAGTAGCCGTAGGCGTCGTTACGGTCGAGGTGGTCGGACAGCTTCTTTCCGGCGGCCGTGGCGCGCGCCAGCGTGTCCGGGGTGACGAAGGCACCGGCGTTGTCTTCCACGCCGTCGATGCCATCGGTGTCGGCCGCCAGCGCCCACACCTGCGGCTGGCCCATGAGCGCGCCGGCCAGTCCCATGCAGAACTCGCCGGCCCGCCCGCCCCTGCCCTTGGCCTGGCCCGGCTGGCGGGGGCGGATCGTGACGGTGGTCTCGCCGCCCGAAAGAATGACGCAGGGCCGCGCGAAAGGCTCGCCGCGGTGCGCCACGGCGCGCGCGAGCGCGGCATGCACCTTGCCGACTTCGCGCGACTCGCCTTCCATCTCGTCGCTGAGGATGTGCGCCTCCATGCCGGCCTCGCGCGCCGCCCGCGCCGCCGCTTCGAGCGACTGCTGGGGCGTGGCGATCATGTGCGTCTCGTGGCCCTTGAAGACGGCGTCGTCGGGCTTGGGCGTCTCGAGTTCGCCGCTCTCGAGGCGCGCACGCACCGGCGCGGGCACCTCGATACCGTAGCGGTCGAGGATGGCCAGCGCGTCGGCGCAGGTGGTGGCGTCGGGCACGGTCAGGCCGCTGGCGATGACGGCCGGATCGTCGCCGGGCACGTCGCTGATGGTCAGCGTCACCACGCGGGCCGGCGCGCATGCCGCTGCCAGCCGGCCGCCCTTGATGCGCGACAGGTGCTTGCGCACGCAGTTCATCTCGCCGATGTTCGCGCCGCTTTCGAGCAGTTGCTTGTTGATACGCTGCTTGTCGGCCAGCGTCAGCCCTTCGGCGGGCAGCACCAGCAGCGACGAGCCGCCGCCGGAAATCAGGCACAGCACGAGGTCGTCTGCCGTGAGGCCCTTCGTCAGCGCGAGGATGCGCTCGGCCGCCTGCTGGCCCGCCGCGTCGGGCACGGGGTGCGCGGCCTCGACGATCTCGATGCGCTGCGGCAGCCCTTCCGGGCGCGGCGGAATGTGGTCATAGCGCGTGACGACCAGCCCCGACAGCGGCGCGTCGGCCGGCCACAGGGCCTCCAGCGCGTGCACCATCGAGCCGCCGGCCTTGCCGGCGCCCAGCACCAGCGTCCGGCCCTTGGGTGGCGGCGGCAGGTGGGCGCCCAGCGTGGACAGCGGCAGCGCGCGGTCCACCGCCACGCGATAGAGATGTTCGAGGAAGGCGCGCGGGGCTTCGCGCGGATCGGGGGCGGGGCCGAAGGCCGGGGTCGATGCGGTCGTCATTGCTGCTTTGTCTCCAATCCGGCGATTGTGCTGCGGACCGTGACCGGCCCCGCTTGCCGCCGGTCAACTTCTGTCTGACTAGTTGGTCTTTGCGCCACCCTGGAACCAGCGGCCGATGAGGGCCCGCTCTTCGTCGGTAATGCCCGTGGCGTTGTTCATCGGCATGATCTTGGTGACCACCACCTGCTGGTAGATGGCCTGGGCGTGGGCCGCCACCTGCTCGGGCGAATCGACCCGCACGTTCTTCATCTGCACGGCAGGGCCGTGGCACATGAAGCAGCGCTGCTCGAGCACCTTCTGCACGTCCTTGAACGGCACGGCCGGAGCGGCGGCAGCCACCGCGGGCGCGGCGACCGGCTCTGGCTTCATCCACACGATCGTCAGGCCCAGCACCACGATGCCGACCAGCGCATAGGGCAGCGGATTGCCCGCGTTGCCCAGCTTGAAGCGGTGCCGCACCACGAAGAACTGGCGGATGGCCGCGCCGCCGAGCATGATCAGCAGCAGCACGATCCAGTTGTACTTGTGCGTGTAGGCGAAGCTGTAGTGGTTGCTCAGCATCGCGAACAGCACCGGCAGCGTGAAGTAGGTGTTGTGCACGCTGCGCTGCTTGCCGCGCTGGCCGTGCACCGGGTCCACCGGCCTGCCTTCGCGCAGCGCCGCCACGTTCTTGCGCTGGCCGGGGATGATCCAGAAGAACACGTTGCCGCTCATGGTCGTGGCCATCATGGCGCCCACCAGCAGGAAGGCCGCGCGACCCGCGAACCACTGGCAGGCCAGCCACGTCGCGAAGGCGATGAAGACGGCGATCAGCACGCCGACGATGGTGTCGCCGTGCTTGCGGCGCCCGAAGATCTGGCAGATGCCGTCGTAGACCATCCAGAACACGACGAAGAAGGCCAGCGCCACGGCGATGGCGGCGCCGGGCTGCCAGTCCATCTTCGACTTGTCGATGAGGTAGGTACTCGCGTTCCACAGGTACGACATGGTGAACAGCGAGAAACCCGTGATCCAGGTGGAGTAGCTCTCCCAGTAAGACCAGTGCAGGTGGTCGGGCAGCTTCTTGGGCGCCAGCGCGTACTTCTGCATGTTGTAGAAGCCGCCGCCGTGCACGGCCCATTGCTCGCCGCCCACGCCCTTGTCGAGCGATTCCTGGTCCTGCGGCTTCTCGAGGCTGTTGTCCAGCATCACGAAGTAGAAGGAGGCGCCGATCCAGGCGATGGCGGTGATGACGTGGACCCAGCGCAGCAGCAGGTTGGCCCAGTCGAGGTAGTAGCTTTCCATATGCTTCTCTCTCAACCCGATTGGCGCGTGAGGACGCCAGGAAAGGGTTTCAGCCTGCTCACCACCGCGGGCGCTGTAAGCAGAGAAAGTGCCGCGAACGCAGGCTCCATGGGCAGATGGGCCTCGCTCCGCTGCGGCTTGTTGTGGACCGAAAGTGTATACAGTTTTGGCAAGGGAGGGTGCGGTTTTTTTGGGATGCGACCGCCGGGAAAACCCTGTTCAGCCCAGCGATTGCAACAACTGTGCCGCCACCGCCACCGCGATGACCTCGGGCTCCTTGCCCGTGATGCCGGGCACGCCGATCGGGCAGGTGACGCGGGCCAGTTCGTCGGCCGTGAAGCCGCGCGCCTCCAGCCGGTGGCTGAAGGTGGCCCATTTGGTCTTGCTGCCGATCAGGCCGATGTAGGGCAAGTCGTTGCGCTCGCGCAGGCGCTTGAGGCAGGCGATGACGATGTCCAGGTCTTCGGCGTGGCTGAAGCTCATGATGAGCACGCGGCTGCCCGGCGCGATCGCGGCCACGGCGTCCTGCACGGGCTCGGAATGCTCGGTGTCGATCTGCGCGGGCAGCCCGTCGGGGAAGACGCCGTCGCGGCTGTCGATCCAGCGCACCGAGAACGGCAGCGTCGACAGCAGTCGGGCCAGCGCCGCGCCCACGTGCCCGCCGCCGAAAAGGGCCACCGGCTCGAGCTGAGCGAGCAGGTCCTGCTGCAGCCTCGGCGCATCGGCGGCGGTGATGCGTTCGTAGGAGAGGAACATCACCCCGCCGCAGCACTGCCCCAGGCTGGGTCCGAGCGGATAGCGCTGGATGCCGTCGAAGGGCTTGCGCGTGCCTGCCAGCAGCTCGCGCGCTTCCTTGGTCGCCTGGAACTCCAGCTGCCCGCCGCCGATGGTGGCGGTCAGGCCGTCGGCCCACACGGCCATCCAGGTCCCGGCCTCGCGCGGCGCCGAGCCCTGTGTGGACTCGACGCGCACCAGCACCGCGTCTTCATGGCGCAGGCGCGCCAGCAATTGATCGACCGCACCGCTCATCGTCATCGATACCTTCGGTTGCCGGGCGCGCGACGACTCACGGTATAAACCCGGCCATGAATCGCCAGCTTACGCCTCGCCGCCTCGCACTTGCAGCTTCTGTTGTTTCGGCCCTCTGGCTTGCCGGCTGCGGCTCCACCGGGTCGGTGCCCGGCCAGCTGAGCGGGGCCAGCGGCGATGTCGGGGCCGGGCCGGTGCCGTCCGCATCCAGTGCTTCTTCCGCGCGCGCCTATCGCCGCGATGCCGCGCGCCATGTCTATGAAGCCAACCGCTCGCGCATCTACAAGGGCCAGCTGCCGCCGGTGCTGTACGCGGTCGGCACGCTCGAGGTGAACATCGACGCTGGCGGCAAGGTGCGTTCGATGCACTGGCTGCGCGCGCCCAAGCACGCGCCCGAAGTGATTGCCGAGATCGAGCGCACGGTGCTGAAGGCGTCGCCCTTCCCTCCGGCAACGCGCCTGGGCTCCGTCACCTGGACGGACACCTGGCTGTGGGACGAGAGCGGACGCTTCCAACTCGACACCCTGACCGAAGGCCAGCAACAAGGCGACTGAAGCCCCGGCTCAGGAGCCGCGGTAGGTGGAGTAGCTCCACGGGCTCACGAGCAGCGGCACGTGGTAGTGCTGGTCGGTGTGGGCCACGCCGAAGTCCAGCGAGACCTTGTTCAGGAAGTTCGGCTCCGGCAGCTTGACGCCGAGGGCCTTGAAGTAGCCGGCCACGTCGAATACCAGGCGATAGGTGCCGACCTTCAGCGAATTGTTGTCGTAAAGAGGCCCGTCGCTGCGGCCGTCCGAATTCAGCGTGAAGCGCTTCACCAAGGTGGCGACGTCGCCGTCGGTGGTGTACAGCGCAACCTCCATGCCGGCCGCGGGGCCGCCGTGCATCGTGTCCAGTACGTGAGTGCTAAGGCCCATGGGGCGCTCCTTGAAAGTCCGAAAAGCTCGGATCGGCGGGTGCGGGAAATTCCGGTGGACAAAAGTGTATACAGTTACCGGCTTTGGGTCTATCATGAAAAACATGGAGTCCTCCACCACCCGTTCGATCGTCGATGCCCTCACGAAGGCCATCGTCGAGCACCGGCTTCAGCCCGGCACCAAGCTGGCCGAGCAGAAGCTGGCCGATCACTTCGGCGTCTCGCGCACGCTGGTGCGCCAGGCGCTGTTCCAGCTGTCGCAGAATAAGCTCATCCGGCTGGAGCCCGCGCGCGGCGCCTTCGTGGCCGCGCCCGCGGTCGACGAGGCCAAGCAGGTGTTCGCGGTGCGCCGCATGCTCGAGGCCGAGATGACGCGCGAGTTCGTGCGCACCGTCACCCCGGCCAAGATCAAGGCGCTGAAGGAGCACGTGGCGCTCGAGAAGTCCGCCGTGTCGGGCGAAGACGTCTCCGGCCGCACCGAGCTGCTCGGCGACTTCCACGTGCGCATGGCCGAGCTCATGGGCAACCAGGTGCTGGCGCAGATCCTGGGCGAGCTCATCTCGCGCTGCGCCCTCATCACGCTGATGTACCAGAGCGCCAGCGCGGCCGAGCACTCCAACGACGAGCACGCCGACATCGTGAAGGCGCTGGCCGCGCGCGACGAGGAGCGCGCCGTGCGCCTCATGACCGAACACCTCGAGCACGTCGAGGCCAACCTCACCTTCGACCGCAAGGTCCCGACCAACGACATCTCGCTGGCGTTGTCCTGATCCACACAATGACTGTCTACGACTCCACCCTGCCCTATCCGCGCGACCTGATCGGCTACGGCCGCAACCCGCCCCATGCGCAATGGCCGAACGGCGCGCGCGTCGCCGTGCAGTTCGTGCTGAACTACGAGGAAGGCGGCGAGAACGCCACGCTGCACGGCGACGCGGGCTCCGAGCAGTTCCTCTCGGAGATGTTCAACCCGGCGAGCTTCCCCGACCGGCACATCAGCATGGAAGGCATCTACGAGTACGGCTCGCGTGCCGGCGTATGGCGCATCCTGCGCGAGTTCGAGAAGCGCGGGCTGCCGCTCACCGTGTTCGGCGTGGGCATGGCGCTGCAGCGCTATCCCGAGCTGACCGCCGCCTTCAAGGAACTGGGCCACGAGATCGCCTGCCACGGCTGGCGCTGGATCCATTACCAGAACATCGACGAGGCCACCGAGCGCGAACACATGCGCCTGGGCATGGAAGCCATCGAGAAGCTCACCGGCGAGCGCGCCGTGGGCTGGTACACCGGCCGCGACAGCCCCCGCACGCGCCGCCTCGTGGCCGACTACGGCGGCTTCGAGTACGACAGCGACTACTACGGCGACGACCTGCCCTTCTGGATGAAGGTGCAGAAGACCGACGGCACCGTCGTGCCGCAGCTCATCGTGCCCTACACGCTCGACTGCAACGACATGCGCTTCGCGCTGCCGCAGGGCTACTCGCACGCCGACCCGTTCTTCCAGTACATGAAGGACAGCTTCGACGCGCTCTATGCCGAAGGCGACCCGAACGGCGACGACAGCCCGAAGATGATGAGCATCGGCATGCATTGCCGCCTGCTCGGCCGGCCCGGGCGCATCACCGCGCTGCAGCGCTTCCTCGACCACATCGCCAAGCACGACAAGGTGTGGGTCTGCCGCCGCGTGGACATCGCGCGCCACTGGAAGCAGGCGCATCCCTTTGAAGCCGGAGCCGCATCATGAGCCTCACCATCGCCCAACTCAACGCCGCGGCGCCGGCCGAAGCCGTCGCGCTGCTCGACGGCATCTACGAGCACTCGCCGTGGATCGCCGAGCGCGCCCTCGCCGCGCGCCCATTCCGCTCGCTCGCGCACCTCAAGCACGCGCTGGTGCAGGCGCTGGCCGCTTCGTCGGCCGATGAGCAGATGGGCCTGATCCGCGCCCACCCCGAGCTCGCCGGCAAGGCCATGGTCAGCAAAACGCTGACAGCCGAATCGACCAACGAGCAGAGCAAGGCCGGCCTGACCGGCTGCACGCCCGAGGAGTTCGCGAAGATCCAGCAGCTCAACGCCGACTACAACGCCAAGTTCGGCTTTCCCTTCATCCTAGCGGTGCGCGGCCCGCGCGGCACCGGGCTGGCCAAGCGCGAGATCATCGAGACCTTCGCTCGCCGGCTGCACAACCACCCCGGCTTCGAACTCGGCGAGGCGCTGCGCAACATCCATCGCATCGCCGAGATCCGCCTGAACGACAAGTTCGCCGCCGACATCACGCTCGGCAACGACGTGTGGGACTGGCAGGAGCAGCTCTCGGTGCACACCGACCCCGGCTATGCCGAGAAGGGCCAGCTCACCGTCACCTACCTGACCGACGCGCACCGCGCCTGCGCCGCGCAGATCAGTGCGCTGATGCGCGACGTGGGCTTCGACTCGGTGCACATCGACGCCGTGGGCAACGTGGTCGGGCGCTACGAAGGCGCCACGCCCGACGCGAAGACCCTGCTGACCGGCTCGCACTACGACACCGTGCGCAACGGAGGCAAGTACGACGGCCGCCTCGGCATCTTCGTGCCGATGGCCTGCGTGCGCGAGCTCAAGCGCCAGAACAGGCGCCTGCCCTTCGCCTTCGAGGTGGTGGGCTTCGCCGAGGAGGAAGGCCAGCGCTACAAGGCGACCTTCCTTGGCTCGGGCGCGCTCATCGGCCACTTCGACCAGCGCTGGCTCGACCAGAAGGACGTCGACGGCATCACCATGCGCGAGGCCATGCAGCACGCGGGACTGAAGCAGGAAGACATTCCGAAGATCCAGCGCGACCCGGCCCGCTACCTCGGCTTCGTCGAGGTGCACATCGAGCAGGGCCCGGTGCTGACCGAGCTCGACCTGCCGCTGGGCATCGTCACCTCCATCAACGGCAGCGTGCGCTACGTGGGCGAGGTGATCGGCATGGCCAGCCACGCCGGCACCACGCCCATGGACCGCCGCCGCGACGCGGCCGCGGCCGTGGCCGAGCTGATCCTCTACACCGAGCAGCGCGCTGCGAAGGACGGCGACTCGGTCGGCACCGTCGGCATGCTCGAAGTGCCCAGCGGTTCCATCAACGTGGTGCCGGGGCGCTGCAAGTTCAGCCTCGACCTGCGCGCGCCCAACAACGCGCAGCGCGACGCGCTGGCCAACGACGTGGTCGCGGCGCTGAAGGACATCTGCGAGCGCCGCGGCGTTCGCTACGAGCTTGAGGAAACCATGCGCGCGGCCGCCGCGCCCAGCGCGCCCGCCTGGCAGCAACGCTGGGAAAAGGCCGTCGACGCGCTGGGTATTCCGCTCTTTCGCATGCCCAGCGGCGCCGGCCACGACGCCATGAAGCTGCACGAGGTGATGCCGCAGGCGATGCTGTTCGTGCGCGGCATCAACTCGGGCATCAGCCACAACCCGCTCGAATCGAGCACCAACGACGACATCCAGCTCGCCGTGGAGGCCTTCCAGCTCCTGCTGGACAACCTGGCGACCGAACAAGCCCACTGAAACATAGAAGAAAAGCCATGACCGACTACGCCAAGCTCGACGCCTGGATCGACGCCCACTTCGACGAGGAAGTGAAGTTCCTGCAGCAACTGGTGCAGGTGCCCACCGACACGCCGCCGGGCAACAACGCGCCGCACGCCGAGCGCACCGCCGAGCTGCTCAACGACTTCGGCCTCACGGCCGAGAAGCACGCCGTGCCCGCGCAGGAAGTGAAGGACTACGGCCTCGAATCGATCACCAACCTGATCGTGCGCCGCCAGTACGGCGACGGCGGCCGCACGGTGGCGCTGAACGCGCACGGCGACGTGGTGCCGCCCGGCGAAGGCTGGACGCACGACCCGTACGGCGGCGAGATCGTCGACGGCAGTCTCTACGGCCGCGCCGCCGCGGTGAGCAAGAGCGACTTCGCCAGCTTCACCTTCGCGCTGCGCGCCCTCGAGGCGGTGGCCAAGCCGGCCAAGGGCAGCATCGAGCTGCACTTCACCTACGACGAGGAGTTCGGCGGCATCCTGGGCCCGGGCTGGCTGCTCGAAAAGGGGCTGACCAAGCCCGACCTGATGATCGCGGCCGGCTTCAGCTACGAAGTGGTCACGGCGCACAACGGCTGCCTGCAGATGGAGGTGACGGTGCACGGCAAGATGGCGCACGCCGCCGTGCCGGCCACCGGCATCGACGCGCTGCAGGGCGCCACGAAGATACTGAACGCGCTCTATGCACAGAACACCCTCTACAAGCAGGTCACGTCGAAGGTCGAGGGCATCACGCACCCGTATCTGAACGTCGGCCGCATCGAGGGCGGCACCAACACCAACGTGGTTCCGGGCAAGGTGGTGTTCAAGCTCGACCGCCGCATGATCCCCGAGGAGAATCCGGCGGAGGTGGAAGCCGCCATCCGCAAGGTGATCGCCGACGCGGCCGCCGAGAGCGAAGGCATCACCGTCGAGATCAAGCGCCTGCTGCTGGCCAACTCGATGAAGCCCCTGGCGGGCAACAAGCCGCTGGTCGACGCGATCCAGAAGCATGGCGGCGAGCTGTTCGGCGAGCCGATCAAGGCCATGGGCACGCCGCTGTACACCGACGTGCGCCTGTACGTGGAAGCCGGTATTCCCGGCGTGATCTACGGCGCCGGCCCGCGCACCGTGCTCGAATCGCACGCCAAGCGCAGCGACGAGCGCGTGGTGCTGGAAGACCTGCGCCGCGCGACCAAGGTGATCGCGCGCACGCTCAGCGACCTGCTGGCGTAATCAAACAGATCGGGTGGGGGCAGCTCAGCCTGCCCTGGCGGGCGCAGGCGCCGAGCGC
Organism: Variovorax sp. V15; assembly: GCF_041154425.1. NCBI lineage: Bacteria > Pseudomonadati > Pseudomonadota > Betaproteobacteria > Burkholderiales > Comamonadaceae > Variovorax > Variovorax sp. V15. Next base: position 1,689,711 of record NZ_AP028659.1, on the reverse strand, counting down.
GCGGCGGCCCACGCCATCACCTCGGGCAGCGGCGCGGGCCGCGCGAGGTGATAGCCCTGCACCAGCCCACACCCCAGGTTGCGCAGCACGTCGAGCTCGGCCTGCGTCTCCACGCCCTCGGCCACCACCTGCACGCCCAGCGAGTGGCCGAGCTGCACGATGGCATCCACCAGCACCTCGTTGCTCGGCGAGGACGACAGGTCGAGGATGAAGCTGCGGTCGATCTTCACCTGCCGCACATATTCGCTGCGCAGCGAGGCCAGCGACGAGTAACCCACCCCGAAGTCGTCGACCACGATCGCCACGCCCGCGGCCGAGAGCGCGTTCAGCCGGCCGCGCGTGGCGTGGGTGTCGAGCGCCACCTCTTCCGTGATCTCGATCTGCAGCCGCCTCGGCGCGATGCCGCGCAGCTTCAGCATGCCGAGCACGATGTCGTCCACCGCCAGCTGTGCCATTTCGCGCGGCGAGACGTTGACGGCCACCGGCACGGCCGCGAGGCTCGAGCCGGCGGCCTCCATCTGGCGCATGCCCCGGCAGACCTCGTCGACCAGGTGCCGCAGCAGCGGCTCGGCCACGCCGGTGCTCGCGGCCGCGTAGATCACGTCCTCCGGGGCGATGTGGCCGTGGCGGGGGTGGTTCCAGCGCATCAGCGCCTCCAGGCTGTGGACCTCGCTGCCGTCGCTGCTCATGATCGGCTGGTACCACACGCCGATGCCGCGCGATTCGATGGCCTGCAGCAGGTCGCGCTCCACGTCGCGGCGCGTGGCCAGGCGCTGGTTGAGCGCGCTGTCGAAGACCTGGTAGCGGTTGCGTCCGGTGCGCTTGGCCTCGTGAAGGGCCTCGTCGGCGAAGCTGATCATGTCGGCCACCTCGGCTTCGCCCGAGAGCGAAATGCCGATGCTCACGCCCAGGTGGCCGCCGTAGTGCGCCGTGGCGAAGGAAATGGAGCGGATCAGCGCCTGCGCGATCTCGGGCGGCGCCTGGCGTTCATTGCGCAGGCAGTAGAGCAAGGCGAACTCGTCACCGCCCCAGCGGCCGAGCACGGCCTGCATCTCGGCGGTTTCACGCTGCAGCCAGTGGGCCACGTCCTGCAGGACGCGGTCGCCCACCTTGTGGCCGAAGGCGTCGTTCACCGCCTTGAAGCCGTCGAGGTCCAGCAGCAGCAGGGCATGCTGGCGGCCATCGTGCGCGGCGAGGTGCAGCGTGGCCGCGTCGGTGAAGCCTTCGCGGTTGAGCAGGCCGGTGAGCGAGTCGTGCGAGGCGCGGAAGGCCAGTTGCTGCGTCGCGTCGAGCGACTGCGCGTGCGCCTTGCGCAACTGCACCGCCATCGCGGTGGCCTCGTTGCGGATGCGGCTGCTTGCGCGGAAATTCCTGTCGCTGTGCACCGCGCCGCGCACGAGCGCCGCCAGGTACAGCAGCACCATCGCCGCCAGGCTCAGGTTGTCGAAGCCGCCCGCATAGGCCAGGCAGCCGGCCACCGACAGCAGCGCCGGCACGATGAAGCTGATAGGCACGAACGCATAAGCGATGCCGTAGGTAACCGCCCCTGCGCAGATACCGCACACTACCGTCAGGTAGAACACCGCCTGCGGCGAGGAGTACCCGTCGCACAACAGCGGGATGAGCGCCCACACGCAGCCCGACACCGCCGCCATGGCCGCCGCGACCCGCAGATGCCACTCGACCGGGCGGGCATCCGGCGAGGTCGCGATGCCGTTCTCGGGCACGATGCCCGGCCAGGGCGCGAAGGGCCAGCGGCAGATGTAGCTGCGGATGCCGTTCACCATGAGCGACAGCAGCAGCCAGCAAAGACCTTCGAAGGCGCGGCCGGCGTTCACGGCGACCAGCGCCGCGACGCAGCTCAGCACCACGTTGATGGGAATGGCCGAGAGCACGCTGCGGCGCACCGCCACCATCTGGTCGGTGCGCACCATGCGCGACAGCACCTCTTCGTCGACGGACGCGGTGAGCGGTGAGGAAGGCGCGCTGGAATTCATGAGCCGCACAGTTTATAGAGCGTAGGGCACATAAGCGCCCCAGTGGTGCGTGGCGACAACGAACTTTCGTTCAACTTTCATCGGGACGTCATCGCGACCTCCGAGACTCGCGGCTTTTCTCGAAGACGCGCACTTCAGGTGCGCGTCTCCTTTTCCAGCCTGCCATGTTCAATCTTCCGACCTCGCTCCCGACCGCCCTGCCCGCCCTGCCGTTCCGCCGCACCCTGTTCTCCACGCTCGCCGTCGGCACCCTGATGCTCGCCGGCTGCGGTGGCGGAGGCGGCTCCAGCGGCCCGGCCTTCCTCCCCACCGCCCCCGGCACTCCGACCGCCGTTGCGCCGGCACCCGCGCCCGCCCCGGCACAGCCGCCGGCTCCCGGCCCGGCGGGCCGATGGACTGTCGGCGACCTGCACATCCACACGATGCAGTCGGACGACACCCAGCAGATCTCCACGCTCGACCAGGTGCTGGCCAAGGCCTTCGACCAGTTCGGGCTCGACTGGGCGGCAATCTCCGATCACCTGCGCCTGTCTTCCTACGACAACAACGGCAACAAGCTGGCCGCGCAGATTCCGTTCTCCGAAGGCATGGCCAAGTACCAGGTGCCGCGCATCAAGGCGCTGCAGGCCGGCGGCAAGTACGCCGACAAGACCATCTTCGCGGCCTTCGAATGGGACATGCCCTCGCACGACCACGGCAACGTGGGCATCCTGACCGACAACCCGATGTCGGACGCCGCGCTCAAGGCCGTGAGCCAGTTCGAGTACCTCTTCACCAACCGCGATCCGGCGCTCTTCCCGGCCGCCGACGTGGCCGCCTGGGGCCCCAAGGCCGGCACCGGCTACAACACGCACGCCGAGACCATGGCGGCGATCGCCTGGCTCAAGAAGAACTACCCCGACACCAGCTACCTGCAGATCAACCACCCGTCGCGCAACCCCGGCAAGTACACGATCGCGCAGCTGCGCGAGATGAACGACCTCGCGCCGAACATCGTGTTCTCGCTCGAAGGCATGGTCGGCAACCAGATGGAGCCCGACCGCGGCGGCTACAACAGCGCCTACATCGATGCCAACCTGCCTTCGCGCACCTATGGCGGCGTCGACTACCTCGTCGCCAAGCTCGGCGGCACCTGGGACGCGCTGCTCTCCGAGGGCCGCCGCATCTGGAACGTGGCCGACTCCGACTACCACTTCACCATCTCGCAGGGCCAGTACAGCAGCGGCTACGCGCCTGGCGAGTACGCGAAGAACCATCTGTTCGGCGACATCAAGGATCCGAAGTCGCTGCTCGCGGCCATGCGCTCGGGCAAGCTCTTCGCGGTGAACGGCGGCCTGATCGATGCGCTCGACTTCAAGGTCCAGAGTGCCAAGACGGCCGGCGAGATGGGCTCCGAAGTGGCGGCAAAGGCCGGTGAAGACCTGACGATCACCATCCGCTTCAAGAGCCCCGAGCGCAACAACTTCGAGTACCAGCTCGGCAGCGGCCGCTTCGCCAACGTGAAGCCGGTGGTCGACCACATCGACCTGATCGCGGGCGACGTGACCGGCCCCGAACTGCCGGGCACACCGGGCTACTCGCGCGACACCAACCCGTCGACGCGCGTGCTCAAGCGCTTCACGCGCGCCGACTGGAAGCTCGACGCCGACGGCTACTTCGCCGTGAGCTACACGGTGAAGGCCGGCAACAACCAGTACTTCCGCCTGCGCGGCACCAACCTGGGTACCGACGTGCCCAACGAAACGGCCGGCGGCGAGCCGCTCTTCGACGCGCAGACCACGGGCACCGACAACGTGGCCCGCTTCAACGCGATCAATGTGCGCAACTACAGCGACCTCTGGTTCTATTCGAACCCGGTGTTCGTGAAGGTCGCCGCGCAATAGCCGGGCGGCCGAACGCCGCGCGCCCCGGCTCAATCGCCGGGCATGCGCGGCGGGTTCAGTTCGACGCGCCGGGCGGCCTTGGTGCGCATGCGGATGTTGAGCATTTCCACGATCAGCGAGAACGCCATCGCGAAGTACACGTAGCCCTTGGGCACGTGATGGTCGAAGCCCTCGGCCACGAGCACCACGCCCACGACCACCAGGAAGGACAGCGCCAGCATCTTGATGGTCGGATGGGCCGAGACGAAGCGGCCGATGGGCCCTGCGAACAGCATCATCAGCAGCACCGAGGCAATGACCGCGGCGATCATCACGCGCACGTCGTCCACCATGCCGACGGCGGTGATGATGGAGTCGAGCGAGAACACCAGGTCGATGATCATGATCTGGAGGATCACCGAGGCGAAGGTCGCCTTGACGGCACTCTGCTTGTGCTCATGCTCGCCTTCGAGCGACTGGTGGACCTCGCTCGTGCTCTTCCAGATCAGGAACAGCCCGCCCAGGATGAGGATCAGGTCGCGCCCCGAGATCTCCTGGTTGAACACAGTGAAGAGCGGCGCCACCAGGCCGACGATCCAGGCGAGCACCAGCAGCAGCCCGATGCGCATGAACATGGCCATGAAAAGGCCGATGCGCCGCGCGAACTCCCGCTGGGCCAGGGGCAGCTTGTCGACCAAGATCGAGATGAAGATGATGTTGTCGATCCCCAGGACCAGCTCCAGGGCGGTCAGGGTGGCGAAGGCGATCCAGACCTGAGGGTCGGTAAGAAGTTCGAGCATGGAACGACGCGGTTGCAGCACGCGCGGCCGGCGGCCGCTGCGGGCGAGCGCATCTTACGGGTCCCCGCGCGCCTGGCGCCAGCGTCCCCTCGCCTCATGGGCCATTACATTGGCGGCGATCCCGGCCCGGGCGCTGGCCGATTGCTTGCAAAAATGAGGTTCTCAATCTCATTTCGACGGCTAGCGGAAGGAAGGCAGATCGGCGAGCATCCGTGCCCGGAAGTACCGGACAGCGCATCCGTCTTCCGGCATAGCCCCAAGCAGCAACGATGTGGATCGGTGCGGAAACTCAAACCATCGTTGTCGGCCCTGATGCCGTTTTGCCTCGCGATTCGAACATGCACGAAGAACCCGCCCGCGTCATACCAGGGCGGACGAGCCTTGCAGCTGCGAAGTACCTCTGCGACCCCAGGTTGCGCGGGCACTGACGCATGAGGGCGTCACCCAACGGCGCGCGCGGCGTTCGCGCCGCATGCCTCGGCTTGCTGATTTGCGGCGCACTGGGCGCGGCCCATGCGCAGAACACCGTCAAGGCGGTATCGGGCTACGTGCAGCATGGAACCGCGGTCGTCCAGATCGACCTGGCGCAGCCGCTCGATGAGCTGCCCGGCGGATTCGCCATACAGAACCCACCGCGCATCGCACTCGACTTTCCCGGGGTTGCCAGCGAAGTCGGCCGCGCGGCCGTCGAAGTGAACCAGGCCAACCTGCGTTCGATCAATGTCGTGCAGGCAGGAGAGCGCAGCCGGGTCGTGCTGAACCTGTGGCAGCCCGCTTCATACAAGACCGAGATACAGGGCAGTTCGCTCAAGGTCACACTGCTGTCCGCCGGCGCTGCCGCCTCCCCGACGCAGGCTCGCACGCCCGCAAGCGCCAAGGCGGCGCCCGCCGGCGGCGAACCCATCACCCTGAACTTCTTCAACGCAGACATCGAGGCGGTGGCCCGCACCATGGCGGTGGTCACCGGCCGCGACGTGGTGATCGACCCGAGGGTGAAGGGCACGATGAACCTCGTCACCGAACGCGCGATCCCTCCGGCCGCGGCCTTCGACCAGTTCGCCCTTGCGCTGCGGCTGCGGGGCTTCGCCCTGGTGGAAGCCGAGGGGCTCTACAAGGTGGTGCCCGAGGCCAGCGCCAAGCTGCAAAGCGGTAGCGTCAACACCTCGATCGGCGCCATCCCGCCGAACGCCGGCAACCAGGTCGTCACGCAGATCTTCAGGCTCAACTACGAGTCGCCGAGCAACCTGCTGCCGGTGCTGCGTCCGCTGATCGCGCCGAACAACAGCATCAACGTGAACCCGGGCACCAACTCGCTCGTGATCACGGACTACGCGGACAACATGCGCCGGCTCGCGCGCGTCATCGCGTCGCTGGATGTTCCAAACGCATCCGACGTCGAGATCATCCAGCTGAGGTACGCACTCGCCGCCGACATCGTGCCGATGCTGCAGCGGCTGATCGACGGCGGCAGCTCGGGTGCATCGGGCGGGCCGGCCATTTCCGGCATGTCGAGCATGCCAGGGTCACCGGATGCGGTGCCCGTCGTGAACGCAGCGGACACATCGTTCCGCACCACCCTGATGGCCGATCCGCGCAGCAACTCGGTGCTCGTGCGGGCGGCCAACCCGGCGCGCATGCAGCTCGTGCGCGCGCTGATCGACAAACTCGACCGCGCGCCGGCGGACACCGGCAACGGCGCCGCCGGCAACATCTACGTGGTCTACCTGAAGAATGCGGATGCGGTGCGGCTCGCCGCTACGCTGCGTGCCGCGATGGCGGCGGGCCAGCAGAACGCGTCCCAGGCTGCAGGCGGCGGCTCGCCCCAGCAAGGACAGCAAGCCTCGCCGGTGGGCCTGAACGGCGGCGGCCAGGGCAGCGCTTCGAGCGCCGCCGACGCGCCCCTGAACAACGCGAACCAGCCCTCCACCGGCGGCCAGATCCAGGCCGACCCGTCCACCAACTCGCTCATCATCACCGCCCCCGAGCCGCAATACAGGCAGATGCGCGCGGTGATCGACAGGCTCGACGGCCGGCGCGCGCAGGTGATGATCGAAGCGCTGATCGTCGAGGTGAACGCCAGCAAGGCCGCGAGCTTCGGCGTGCAGTGGCAGAGCGCGCTGGGCCGCAACGCGGTCATCGGCACCAACTCCAGCCTCAACAGGAACAACATCCTCGCGCTCACCCAGGCACTGGCCACACGCAATGCCGCCGGCGTGGCGGGCCAGATCGCGCCGGGGCTGAACATCGGCGTGGGCGGCAGGATCGGCGGCCAGTACGTGCTGGGCGCCATCGCCAACTTCTTCAGCAGCGACGGCGATGCCAACATCCTCTCCACGCCCAACCTGCTGACGCTGGACAACGAGGAGGCCCGTATCGTCATCGGCCAGAACGTGCCCTTCGTCACGGGACAGTACGCGAGCGCGGCCGGCTCGGCCGGCGTCAATCCGTTCACCACCGTGGAACGCAAGGACGTGGGCCTCACGCTGCGCGTGCGCCCGACCATCAACGAGAACGGCACGGTGAAGCTCACCATCTTCCAGGAGGCCTCGACGGTCGACCAGAACACGGTCAACAACCAGAACGGGCCGACCACCAACAAGCGCTCCATCGAGTCGAACGTGCTGGTGGAAGACGGGGGCCTGGTCATGCTCGGGGGCCTGCTTTCCGACACCTACAACAACACCATCGAGAAGGTACCGCTGGCCGCAGACATGCCGGTGGTGGGAAACCTGTTCAAGAACGAGAACCGGACGCGCACCAAGAGCAACCTGATGATGTTCCTGCGTCCCGCCGTGATGCGCGATGCGGACGCCATCGAGTCCTTCTCCTATGGCCGCTACGACGAGATCCGCAGCATGCAGCAGCGCACGCAGCCGGACACCGGCAACCTCATGCTGCGCGCCGTGGATGCGGCGCCGCTGCTGCCGGCAACACCGCCGGTACCTGCGCAGGGACGAAACGGCAGCACCCGCATGGAAGGCACCGAACTCATCCCTCCACCGCGCGCCGCCACGGACGATCGCAAGCTCGCGCCGAGCCCGTTGCGCGGCGCGCTGCCGCCGACGGCAGACCCTGTGAGTGCGCGCGAGCTGCCGTAGGACGGACGGCAGGGCTGCTGCCTGCCGATCGTCGGCTCAGGAGCCGGATCTGAGCTCGAGCACGTAGCCCTTGCCTCGCACCGTGTGCAGCAGCTTCACGTCGAAGGGCGCATCGACCTTGTTGCGCAGGCGCAGTATGGCCACATTGATCGCATTGGTGGCGGGATCGAACTCCGTGCCCCAGACTTCGCGGGCGAGCGTTTCGCGCGACATCACGCGCCCTTGATTGCGAAGCAGCGCAAGCAACAGCACGAACTCCATCCTGGTCAGTCCGAGGTCCTTGCCGTCGCGGGAGCACGTCGCATCTCGCTCGTTGATTTCCAGATCATCCAGCCAAAGTATCGGCTGAGGACGTGCAACGCTGTTGCGCGCCAATGCCCTGATGCGCGCCAGCAGCTGGGGCATCGTGAAAGGCTTGACCAGATAGTCGCTCGCGCCAAGTTCCAGCCCCGCCAGGCGCAAGGCGACGCTGTCGCGCTCGGTAAGAACAAGCAGCGGCGCATTCGTCTTTCGCCGGATCGATCGCACGGCGCTGAGTCCTGCGGCGCCGAGCTGCATGGAGTTCAGCAGAACCAGTGAATAGTCCCGTGCGAGCGCGGGAGTCTCCATCGCATTGGTGCCACGTGCCGTATCGATCAGCAGCCCCCGCTGCTGCAACGCTTCATTCATCGAATCGCAAAAGCTGGAGCGATGATCGACGAGCAATATCCGGGTGGCATCGATATCTTCGGCGAGCCCCTTAACTCGACCTTTCGAAGCCCCGAGGAATGAACCACCCGATTCGTTCTCGAGCGAAAGTTGGGAATCCAGCAGCCGCACAGTTTCTCCTTCCAAGGCGCCAAGATGGAACTACCGTGCCGTTATATGTTTGCTGCAAATCATTGATCTAATTCATTACTTAGGGAGATGGCTGGTCTTTTCATCTTCCTGCTTGTGGAGCGTTCGATTTCTTCCTCGTCGAGGGGATCCAGGCTGAGCGCAGCCTGACACGGATCGACTTGACAGTGGAAATATCGTTACCGCATGAAATTCATTCCGGCGCTGTCATCGGCGGTTCTCGAGAGCCCGTTGGGTCGTTCCCTGTGCCACGTGCACATCACCGGGAATATCGAATGAGAAAAGCATCTTCTCTGCCCGCCTTTCAACTCGCCGGAATTCTGATGGTGAGCCTGATCGCAGGCTGTGTCGTTCAACCACCGGCCACGGCAGTCCGCACCGTCGTGCAACCCGCGCATGTCGCCGTCGCCGCGCCACCGGTCGTGAGCGTGTACGTCGATCCGCCGCTGTATCAGCCTCCTGCCATCGCGGTGGCATGGGCTCCGCCGCCGATGCTCGTGGAAGTGCCGCCACCCTCGCCATTCGTGGGCGCCGTGTGGACCGGCGGCTACTGGACATGGCACGGCAACTGGGTGTGGGCCGCGGGCCGCTGGTCCGCGCCTCCACAGCCGGGCTATGCATGGGTGCAACCCTATTACGAGCATCGCGACAACGTGGTGGTCTTCGTCGCCGGCCATTGGTCGCCGCCGGGCGTTGCATTCGTGCCGCCGCCATTGGGCCTGAGCCTCGCGGTGTCGATCGCGGCGGCAGGCGTGGTGGCGGGGATCGCTCCGATCGGGCCGCCTGGCGTGTTCGTTCCCGCGCCTCCCGGTTCGCGGCCCGGCCTGATCGTGCCCGCGCCGATCGGTACGCCGCCGGCGGTGGTCGTCAGTGCGCCGCCCGTCACCAACGTCGGCATGCGCGTGCAGAACACCACGATCAACAACGTGACGAACAACACGACCTTCAACAACATCACCAACGTCACGAACATCACCAACAACAACCAGACAGTGAAAGTGGTGGCGCCAGCCAGCGCGACTGCGAGTGGACGGCCGTTCGAAGCTGCGATACCGGCAAGCGCCCACCTTGCCGCCGCGCTCCCGCCCGTCGTGCATTCGATGGCGCCCGTTCCGGCGAGCCCGAAGCCGATCGCCGCGCTGCCGGCCGACCGCCAGCCGCCACCCGCGGCACGGCCGGCAGAGGCTGTGCGCCCTACGGCTCCCGGCACTCCTGCCGCACAGCAGACTGCCGCGGCTCGCCCGCCTTCGCAGCCGCCCTCCGCGCCTCGGGCACGCCCCGAGCCGCTCGTGTCCGAAGCGCCCGCCAGGAGGCCCGAGGCAGCGATGGCCTCGCCGACACCGGCGCAGGCTCACGCGGAGATGTCCCAGCAACCGAAGCCGGCCGCCGTGGAGCCGCAGGCCCGTATCGCGCCCGGCGAAGATCCTCGAATGGCGCATGAAGGGCGTCCGGCAATCGCCGCGCGCGAGGGAGCCGAGCAGAAGATCCAGCGTCCGCCAAGACCCGCGCCAGCTCCTGTACCGAGGCCGCGCCCGCCCGCGCCGCCACATGGGCACCCCGAGCATCCCCCGGCTCCCCATGAACGCGGCGCTCCCCCGCACAAGAAAGAGCACGGCCAGTAAGGTCGTCGCACGCCTCACGCCGCCGCGTCGGGCGATACCGGCCGCGTAGCGGTGCACCTCACGGGTGCACCGCTACGCGGCCGCGCCCCATCCCGAGGCATCCGGCCCGGTCCGCACCCGACGCCAACGCAAGACCTCAGGGATTACACCGATATATGAGTTCTCCAATGAGCTTGATTGCGCCCATTTTTTGTATACAAATAACGCATCCGAAAAACCGGCGCGAAATTTGCGTCAAAACAGGTCCTGATCCACCCACTCGCACGAGGAAGAAGACCATGAGCACAGTCGTCAGCCAGGCCCCCGCGGGGGCGAGCGAAGCCGGCATTGCGCCGCACGCGGAATCCAACGCCATCATCAAGCCCGGCTACCACCCGCGCCTGACCAACGAAGACCTCGCTCCGCTGAAGAAGCAGACCTGGGGCCAATACAACATCTTTGCCTTCTGGATGTCCGACGTGCACAGCGTGGGCGGCTACATCACCGCGGGCAGCCTGTTCGCGCTGGGCCTGTCGAGCTGGCAGGTGCTGGTGTCCCTGCTGGTGGGCATCGTGATCGTGCAGATCTTCTGCAACCTCGTGGCCAAGCCCAGCCAGGTGACGGGCGTGCCTTACCCCGTGGTGTGCCGCGCGCCCTTCGGCGTGCTGGGCGCGAACATCCCGGCCATCATCCGCGGACTGATCGCGGTGGCCTGGTACGGCGTGCAGACCTATCTCGCCTCGGCGGCCTTCATGGTGCTCGCATTGCACATGGCGCCGGGCCTGGCGCCTTACGCCGAGGTCACCAGGTACGGCTTCGCGGGCCTGTCCGCCCTGGGCTGGGTCGCCTTCATGGTCATGTGGGTCCTGCAGGCCTTCGTGTTCTGGCACGGCATGGACGCGATCCGCAAGTTCATCGACTGGGCCGGTCCCGCCGTGTACGTGGTCATGGCCATCCTGTGCGGCTGGCTGGTGTGGAAGGCCGGCTGGAGCAAGATCGACCTGAACCTGGGCGGCATCAAGTTCCAGGGCTGGGACGCGCTGCCCGTGATGCTCTCGGCCATTGCACTCGTGGTGAGCTACTTCAGCGGCCCGATGCTCAACTTCGGCGACTTCTCGCGCTACGGCAAGAGCTTCGAGGCGGTGAAGAAGGGCAACTTCTGGGGCCTGCCGGTGAACTTCGTGTTCTTCTCGCTGCTGACGGTCATCACCACCGCGGCCACGCTGCCGGTGTTCGGCGAGCTCATCACCGACCCCGTGCACACCGTGGGCAAGATCGACAGCACCACCGCCGTGGTGCTGGGCGCGCTGACCTTCATGATCGCCACCATCGGCATCAACATCGTCGCCAACTTCGTCTCGCCGGCCTTCGACTTCTCCAACGTGGCGCCGCAGCACATCAGCTGGCGCACGGGCGGCATGATCGCCGCGGTGGGCTCGGTGTTCCTCACGCCGTGGAACCTCTACAACAGCCCCGAAGTCATCCACTACACGCTCGACGTCCTCGGCTCTTTCATCGGCCCGCTGTTCGGCATCCTCATTGCCGATTACTACATCGTGCGCAGGCAGCGCATCGACGTGGACGCGCTCTACAGCATGAGCCCCAAGGGCGAGTACTGGTACAGCGGCGGCTACAACCCGAAGGCGATCCAGGCGCTGGTGCCGGCGGCCATCGTGCCCATTCTTTGCGTGATGGTGCCGACGCTGCGCGGCGCCGCCAACTATGCGTGGTTCATCGGCATGGGCCTGGGCTTCATCATCTATGCCGTGCTGAACCGCAGCGACAAGACTTGAATCATCGGTTAGTCAGTTAGACAGAAAGAAAGGGACCGCGCCGTGCGCATCAAGATCATCAATCCGAACACCACCTGGAGCATGACCGAGAAGATCGGTGCCTGCGCCCGGGCCGTGGCGCAGGCCGGCACCGAGATCGTCGCAGTGAGCCCGGCCATGGGGCCGGTGTCCATCGAAAGCCACTACGACGAGGCTCTGGCCGTTCCGGGCCTGTTGCAGGAAATCGCGGCGGGCGAGCGCGACAGCATCGACGGCTACGTGATCGCCTGCTTCGGCGACCCCGGCCTGAAGGCCGCGCGCGAGCTGGCGCGCGGTCCCGTGGTGGGCATCGCCGAGGCGGCGATGCACCTGGCCAGCATGATCGGCAGCCGCTTCAGCGTGGTGACCACGCTGGGCCGCACCATCGGGCAGGCCTGGCACCTGGCCGAGATCTACGGCATGGAGCGCTTCTGCGCCAACGTGCGCGCCTGCGAGCTGCCGGTGCTCGAACTGGAGGAGCCCGGCTCGCGGGCCCGCGAGCGCATCGTCGACGAGTGCCGCCGCGCGCTGGAAGAAGACGGCACCGACTGCATCGTGCTCGGCTGCGCCGGCATGACCGATCTGTGCGAGCACGTCGAGGGCGTGCTGGGCGTGCCGGTGATCGACGGCGTGGCCGCCGGCACCAAGCTCATCGAGTCTCTCGTGACGCTGAAGCTGCGCACCAGCAAGCGCGGAGAGCTCGCAAAGCCCCTGCCGAAGCCCATCATCGGTGCGCTCGAAAGCTTCACTCTCTCGCGCTAGGCCACAATCCGCGCATGCCCCGCGCCAGTTCCAAACCTTCCGTTCCCCCCGCTGCCGCCGTTCCGGACGAGAACGGCTCAGCCGTGACCGACAAGAACAGCTCCATCGAGAGCATCGCGAACGACATCGCCACCGCGATCGTCGAGAAGCGGCTGCCGCCCGGCACCTGGCTGCGCGAGGAAGCGCTGGGCCGCGTGTATTCGGTGAGCCGCACCAAGGTGCGCGCCGCCCTGCTGATGCTGTCGAAGGACAAGCTCATCGAGATGATTCCCGACAAGGGCGCCTTCGTGAGCCAGCCCTCGGTGGAGGAGGCTCGCGAGGTCTTCGCCGTGCGGCGCATCCTCGAGAGCGAGGTGGTGCGCCTCTTCATCGCATGTGCCAAGGCGCGTGACTACCAGGCGCTGGAGCAGCACATCAAGTTCGAGCGCACCGCCCTGCGCCAGACAACCACCATGGGCACCGTGCGCGAGAAACTGCTGGGCGATTTCCACGTGGCGCTGGCCGAAGCCACCGGCAACCGCACGCTGGCCGAGCTGGTGCGCGAACTGGTGGCGCGCAGCTCGCTGATCGCGATGCTGTACCACTCGTCGAACGACCCGCATTGCTCATCGGACGAGCACGCCGAGTTCCTGCGGCTGTGCCGCAAGGGCGGCGTGGAAGCCGCCGTGAAGAGCATGACCGAGCACCTGGAGCGCATCGAGGCCAGCCTCGAGCTCGGCACCGAAAAGCCCGACCGGCAGCTCGACCTGGTCAAGGCCCTGCTGGCCTGACCCGGCATGCGGAAGAACCTCGGCCTCGCGCTGCGACAGATGCGGCTGCTGCGTGGCATCAAGCAGACGCACTTCGCGCAGTTGATGGGCGTGAACCAGGCGACGGTGTCGCGCTGGGAGCGCGGGCAGCTCGCGCTCTCGCCGGCACAGCAAGCCATGGCGCACAGGCTGCTCGCGGCGTCCTGCGACTCGGCGCAGGACGCGGCGCTGAAGCGGCTGGTCGAATCGTCCACGCGCAAGGTGCACCTGGTCTGCGACCGCACGCACCGGCTGCTGGCCGCATCGCCTTCGCGGCAGGCCGAATGGCGCGCCGACGCCAGCGAGTTCATGGGCCGTTCGCTGATCGGCTTTGCCTCCAAAGAGATACTGGAAGCCGAAGCCACGCTCGAAGAGCTGGGCTGGCATGCGGGCGAGCTGTCGTCGCTCGAAGTCGCGACCGGGGCGAACACCGACCGGATCGTTCCGATCCTGCCTGGGCGCGTGCTGTGGGAGCGCATCGCGCTTTCCGACGGACGCGCGGGGCGCATCGTCACCACCATCGCCTGACCACGTCGCCGGCGGGGCGGCCCGTGCTCCTGTCATATAAATGCGGCATGCTGTAGCCCAAAAGGGCTACTCGCTGTTCTTCTGCGCGAGGGCCGCCGACGAACAATCTCCACAGCATGCTCCGGCCATCCCTGTCCAGCGCCAAGCCGCATCCTGCGATCACTGCGTTCTTCCAGCCGATCGTGGATCTGCGCCAGGGAACGATCTTCGGCCACGAGGCCCTGATACGCGGCGGTGCCGGCATCGCGCTACCCAGCCCCGAGGCAATGCTCGCGCTGGCCGCGGCGGAGTCGAGGCTGACCGGCTTCGAGCTTCACTGCGTGGAAGCGGTGCTCGCGCAATGGGGCCGCCTGAGCAAGCCGGGCCGGCTCTTCGTGAACATGAGCGCCGATACGCTGATCGAGGCCATGAACGCCGCGGGGGGCACATGCTGGCTAGAGCGCATGCTGGCGAACTACAACATCGCGGTGCGCGACGTGACGGTGGAGCTCACCGAGCAATGCGCCGCGGGCGATGCCGAGGCGCTGCGCCAGGCAGTCAAGGCGCTGCATGCGCTGGGCGCGCGCATCGCGCTCGACGACTTCGGCGAGGGCCATTCCAACCTGCGGCGCTGGAAGGAACTACAGCCCGACTTCGTCAAGATCGACAAGCTGCTTGCCCAGGACATCGCCAACTGCCCGCAAAACGTGGCGCTGGTGCGCGCCATCGCCGGCCTGGGCAATGCGATGGGAAGCGAACTCATCGCCGAGGGCGTGGAGAACGCCAAGGACCTGCGCGTACTGCGCGACCTGGGCATCGCGCTCGGCCAGGGCTACCTTTTGGGCCCGCCTGCGCCGGAGCTGCTGCCGGCGCTGCCCGAGGCCGTGGCGGCCACCATCGGCGATTCCCGCATCGCGGTGATGCCGCATGCGGCGCAAGCCTCGCAACCCAGCGTGCTGCGCGGCCTCTCGGTGATCCAGGCGCCCGCGCTGAGCCCGCAGACGCCGGTCGACGAGGTCGCGGCGGCCTTCCAGAAGCATCCGGCGCTGCATGCACTGGCCGTGGTCGACGATGAAACGCCCGTGGCGCTGATCAACCGCCAGTCGTTCATGAACGACTACGCGCGGCTGTACTTCCGCGAGGTGCACGGCCGCCGCCCCTGCCTGGCCTATGGCAGCAATACGCCGCTGGTCGTGGAACGCGAGGAGAACGTCGAGAGCCTGCTCGGCATCCTGATGTCGGAAGACCAGCGCTACCTGAGCGAAGGCTTCATCGTGACGGAGCAGAAGCGCTATGCGGGGCTGGGCACGGGCGACCAGCTGGTGCGCGCGGTCACCGAGGCGCGCATCGAGGCGGCGCGGCACGCCAACCCACTGACCTCGCTGCCGGGCAACATCCCCATCAACATCCACATCGCGCGGCTGCTCGACAGCGGCGCCGACTTCGCGGCCTGCTATGCCGATCTGAACAGCTTCAAGGTGTTCAACGACCACTACGGCTACTGGCGCGGCGACGAGATGATCCTGCTGCTCGCGCGGCTGGCGACGCAGCATGCGGATGCGCATCGCGACTTCGTCGGCCACATCGGCGGCGACGATTTCCTGGTGCTGTTCCAGAGCCCCGACTGGCACCGGCGCTGCGCCGGGCTGATCGCCGAGTTCAACCGGCAGGCACCCGGCCTCTACGACGAAGCCGATCGGCAGTCCGGCGGCATCGAGGGCGAGGACCGGCATGGCGTGGTCCGCTTCACGCCATTCGCCACGCTGGCGATAGGCGCGGTGCGCATTCCGCCGGGCATGTTCCGGCACGCCGAGGACGTGGCGAGCGAAGCGGCCATCGCGAAGCACGACGCCAAGCAGGCAGCCTCCGGGCTCACGGTGCGGGAAGCAAGGCCACGCGCCTGAATCGCGCATAACTTATGCGTGGACGGTCCATGCGGCCGCGGCTAGTCTTGCGGCCATGACCATCCTCATCACCGGCAGCGCCGGCCACCTCGGCGAGGCCCTGATGCGCACGCTGCGCGCAAGCTCGCAGGCCGCGCGCGGCATCGACATCGCTTCCTCCGGGTTCACCGACCGCACCGGCTCCATCGTCGACCGCGCCTTCGTGCGCGGCTGCATGAAGGGCGTGCGCACCGTCATCCACGCGGCCACGCTGCACAAGCCGCATGTGGCAACGCACAGCCTGCAGGAGTTCGTCGACACCAACATCACGGGCACGCTGGTGCTGCTCGAGGAGGCTATGGCGGCGGGCGTCGGATCCTTCGTGTTCACGAGCACGACCAGCACCTTCGGCTACGCGCTCACGCCTGCAGAGGGCATGCCGGCTGCGTGGATCACCGAGGACGTGACGCCTGTTCCGAAGAACATCTACGGCGTGACCAAGACATCGGCCGAGAGCCTGTGCGAGCTGTTTCATCGCAAGCAACAGCTGCCAGTGGTGGTGCTCAAGACTTCGCGCTTCTTCCCCGAGGAAGACGACGATGCCGCGGCGCGCAGCCTGCACTCGCTGGACAACGCGCAGGCCAACGAGCTGCTGCATCGCCGCGCCGATATCGAGGACGTGGTGCAGGCGCATCTTCTTGCGGCCCGGCACGCACCGCGCATCGGCTTCGGCCGCTACATCATCTCGGCCACCACGCCCTTCGCGCGCGACGACCTGCAGATGCTGCGGGAGAACGCGGCCGCCGTACTGCGCCGACTCTTCCCCGAGGCGGAGGCGCTCTACGCGAAGCAGGGATGGACGCTGCCAAGGCAGCTCGATCGCGTCTACGTGAACGAACTCGCGCGGCGCGACCTCGGATGGCAGCCGCGCCACGACTTCGCTCATGTGCTGCGCAGCCTGCGCGAGGGCCGCGATTTCCGCAGCCAGCTCGCGCGCAAAGTGGGCAGCAAGGGCTATCACGCCGAGGCTTTCGACGACGGCCCCTACCCCGTCGCATAGAGAAAAACGACCGGGGCAAGGCCCCGGACCGGATACGGGTTTTCCTGAATCCGGATTGTTGCATAAGTTGTATACAGTTTGGCGTACACAAACAGGTGTGCGCATGCCGAGCCGTGTCGCCCGCCTCTCCTCGATCAATCCCTCTCTCGCCGCAGCAGGAGACACACGATGACGGCCGACAGCACCCCCTCAACAGTCCATCCCGTGGATCAGCGGCTGCCCACCGGCAAGCTCGCCGCCCTCGGCCTTCAGCACGTGCTGGTGATGTATGCGGGCGCCGTCGCGGTGCCGCTGATCGTCGGCCGCGCGCTCAAGCTCAGCCCCGACGAGGTTGCACTGCTGATCTCCGCCGACCTGTTCTGCTGCGGCATCGCCACGCTGATCCAGGCGCTGGGCGCCACGCAGTTCTTCGGCATCAAGCTGCCGGTGATGATGGGCGTGACCTTCGCCTCCGTCGCGCCCATGGTGGCCATCGCCAACGCCAACCCCGGCCAGAACGGCGCGCAGCTGCTGTTCGGCGCCATCATCGGCGCGGGCGTGGTGTCGATACTGATCGCGCCGCTGGTCAGCCGCATGCTGCGCTTCTTTCCGCCGGTGGTCACCGGCACCATCATCGCGGTCATCGGCATCAGCCTGATGCGCGTGGGCATCAACTGGATCTTCGGCAACCCCGTGGGCCCGACCGCGCCCGCGCTGGTCGACCCGGTCTATGCGAAGTGGCTCGCCGAGGTGACCTCGCCCGGCAGTTCCATTCCCGCCGTGCCCAAGGGCTTCGCGATCCTGCCGACGGTGCCCAATCCCAAGTACGCGGACCTCTCGGGCTTCGGCGTGGCCGCGCTGGTGCTGGTGTCGATCCTGCTGATCGTGAAGTACGCCAAGGGTTTCGTCGCCAACATCTCGGTGCTGCTGGGCATCGTGATCGGCGCCGTCGTGGCCTCGCTCACCGGCCTCATGACCTACGAGAAGGTGGGCAAGGCCGCGTGGGTCGACATCGTGCTGCCCTTCCACTTCGGCATGCCGCAGTTCGATCCGATCCTGATCCTCACCATGACACTGATCATGATCGTCGTGATGATCGAATCGACAGGCATGTTCCTCGCACTCGGCGAAATGACCGAGCGCAAGATCAGCCAGAAGGATCTGGCGCGCGGCCTGCGCACCGACGGCCTGGGCACGCTGATCGGCGGCGTCTTCAACACCTTCCCCTACACCAGCTTCTCGCAGAACGTGGGCCTGGTTGCCGTCACCGGCATCAAGAGCCGTTATGTGTGCGTGGCCGGCGGCATCATCCTGATCGTGCTGGGCCTGCTGCCGAAGATGGCGGCGCTGGTCGAATCGCTGCCCACCGTGGTACTCGGCGGCGCGGGCCTCGTGATGTTCGGCATGGTGGCCGCCACCGGCATCCGCATCCTCTCGGGCGTGGACTTCAGGAACAACCGCCACAACGCGATGATCGTCGCGGTCTCGCTGGGCATCGGCATGATTCCGCTGATCGCGCCCAACTTCAAGCAATGGATGCCGCACGCCATCCACTCGCTGATCGAGTCGGGCATTTTGCTGGCGTCGATCGCGGCGGTGCTGCTGAACCTGTTCCTCAACGGCGCGAAGCACGATGAGAGCGCCGTGATCGCCGCGGCGAAGCAGGCCGAAGCCCACTGATCGCCGCCAGCGCTCAGATCATCGCCAGGGGCATCTTGCGCTTCGGCGGCGGATGCAGGCGATCCAGTTCGGCCAGGGTCGCCGCATCGAGCTTCAATTCGGCAGCGGCCAGGTTCTCCTTCAGGTGGGTGCTGCGTACCGCCTTCGGAATCGCAGCCACACCGGGCCGAGCGATCACGGCGGCCAATGCGAGTTGCGCTGCCGTCACGCCCAGTCGCTCGGCCAGTTCCACCAGCCCATCGTCCTCGGCCAGCGCGCCCTGGTCGATGGGGCTGTAGGCCATCAAGGGCATGCCGCGCTCGCGCTGCCAAGGCAGCAGGCCGAACTCGGGCCCTCGTTCGCCCAGCGACAGGTAGACCTGGTTGGCCGCACAAGCCGGGCCGTCGCCACCGGCTGCCTCCTCCAGTTCCTCCATGTCGTCGATGTCGAAATTGCTCACGCCCCAGTGCGCGATGCGGCCATCGTCGACCAGCGAATGCATCGCCGCCACCGTCTCGCGCAGCGGATGGTTGCCTCGCCAGTGCAGCAGGTAGAGATCGAGGGCGTCGAGCCCGAGCCGCTTCAGGCTGCGTTCGCAGGCATCTCGCGTGCCGCGTCGGCTGGCGTTGTGCGGATAGACCTTGCTGACGATGAAGAGCTCTTCGCGCCGCACGTCGTTCGCACGCAGGGCCTCGGCGATGGCCTGACCCAGCACGGTCTCGGCGCCGCCCTCGCCGTACATCTCGGCGGTGTCGATCAGGCGATAGCCGAGCACGATGGCTTCGCGCACGGCCTTGACCTCGTCGGCACGGCGTTTCGCGTCTTCGCCCATGCGCCATGTGCCCAGGCCCAGGACCGGCATCTCGCCGCCGGTGGGGAGTTGAAGTGTTCGCATCGGCCCATCCTAAGAGGGATGCGCCCGCTTGTCAGCCAGCCGACAGCGGCAGCCACACGGTCGCGCGCAGGCCACGACCGCCCTCCCCGTCGGACAGCTCGATGCGCCCGCCATGCTTCTCAAGCACCGACCTGACGATGGCCAGCCCCAGTCCGCTGCCCGACTGCGTCTGGTCCGGATTGCGGAAGAAGCGGTCGAACACGCGCTCGCGCAGCGCGGGCGGAATGCCCGGGCCCTGGTCCGTCACGCGCAGCACCGCATCCGATGACTCGCGCCCGACGCGCACCGTGACAGCGCCGCCATCGGGGCTGTACTTGATGGCGTTCTCCACCAGGTTGCTCACCATCGAGATCAGGCTCTCCCTCTCGCCGTGCACCGGCACCGGTTCGGGTACTTCAGAGGCGAACTCCAGCGCGATGCCGCGCGCCCGCGCCAGTGCCTCGACGAGCGGAATGCGGTCGCGCACCAGCGCATCGAAGGCCAGCGTCGCGGGCAAGGCGTCCAGCGGCATCTCGTCGCTTCGCATCAGTTGCCGCAGCTGGCCCACCAGCCGTGCCGCGCGGTCGTTGCTTCGCAGCAGGTTGGCCATGAGCTCGCGTTGCCCGGGGTCGGAGGTCCGGGCCTTCAGCGCCTCGACGTTCACGCGCATCGCATCGAGCGGGGTGCGCAGCTCGTTGGCCGCGTCGGCGATCAGGCCGCGCTCGCGCGATGCGCGGTCGCGCACGCTGCGCAGCAGTCCGTTGATGCCGCTCACCAGTGGCTGCAGTTCCTTGTGCGGCGGCTCGAAGGTCAGCGGCGAAAGATCGGCCGGGCCGCGCTCGGCCGTCTCCTTCGTCACCTGCCGCCACGGCCGCAGCGCAAGCATCACCGAGAGCCAGGCCGGGAAGACGACGAACGGCAGGCTGATGGCCAGCGGCAGCAGGTAGTAGCTGCGGTGTTCGATGGTGAAGTTCAGGCGCAGCACGTCGGGCTCCGCCAGCAGTACGCGCGTGTCCAGCAGCGGCGAAGTCATCGAGCGGGCGCGCCACACGCGATCGCCGGCGCGCACCTGCTCCACCCGCCCGGGCATCTGCGTGTGCATGAGCGGCGCACTCGGCGCGGAGTTGTAGATGAGCCGACCCTGCTGCCACACCTGCAGCACGGGCGCCCGATCCTGATCGGATTTGAAGTCGCTCGAAGTCTCCTGCAGCGCCATGTCGAAGGCCTTGAGGGTCTGCTGCTGACGCGCGGGATCGAAGGCCAGGTTCTGCGCGCAGGCCATGATGCTTTCGAAGACCTTGTCGTAGCGCACCAGCTCGGGCAGGCGGTTCGAGTCATACAGGAAGAGCGCCAGCGTGGCGCACCACAGCAGCCCCGCCACCGTGATCTGCGCGAACAGCAGGCGCCGCACCAGCGAGGGCTGGAGCCACCGTCGGATGCGGCGTGCGACCGCCTTCGCGGTAACGGACAAGAAATTCATGGGTCTCCTGGCGAGCGGTCTCTGCGGAGCGCCTCGCGAGCGCGCGGAGTATCGGGCAGGGCCGCGCGGGCTGCTTCAGAAAGCCTTCATGTAGGAGGCTCGAGGGCTTTCATGCGAGAGTCATCGGGAGCTTTCGCCTTCTAATTATTCGAATTCGAAGTCGGTTCCGTGACACACGATTTCTTCATTGTCATAGGGAAACGCATCGACGCAGCCTTCTTATTTTGTCAAGGCGAACTGGGTGCGAACCCCCTGCGCAGGCCCGTTTCTCGCTTCTAGAATTTTTTCGAAAGCCCGCGTCACGAGCGCCGGTGCCCCCGAACGAAACGAACTTTGAACAGGTTGAGTCAATGCAGAAAAAGCACAGGATTGCAGTCATTCCCGGAGACGGCATCGGCGTCGAGGTCATGCCCGAAGGGCTGCGCGTTCTCGACGCGGTCGGTCGCCGCTTCGGCATCGATTTCTCCTACGACCATTTCGACTGGGGTTCCGACCACTACGTGCGCACCGGCCTGATGATGCCGGCCGACTGGGCCGACAAGATCCAGGGCCACGACGCCATCTACTTCGGCGCCGTGGGCGCGCCCGACAAGGTGCCCGACCACATCGCCGTGTGGGGCCTGCTCATCAAGATCCGCCGCGACTTCGACCAGTACGTCAACCTGCGTCCGGTGCGCCTGATGCCCGGCGTGCCCGGCCCGCTGGCGCACCGCAAGCCCGGCGACATCGACTTCCTGGTGGTGCGCGAGAACACCGAGGGCGAATACACCTCCGTGGGCGGCCGCCTGTTCGAGGGCACGCCTCGCGAAATGGCAATCCAGGAAGCCGTGTTCACCCGCACCGGCGTGGACCGCATCATCGACTACGCATTCACGCTCGCCAACCGCCGCAAGCGCAAGAGCCTGACGGCCGCCACCAAGTCGAACGGCATCTCCATCACCATGCCCTACTGGGACGAGCGCCTGGCCGAGATCGCCAAGCGCTACCCCGACGTGGCGACGAACAAGTTCCACATCGACATCCTGTGCGCGCACTTCGTGCAGCACCCCGACTGGTTCGACGTGGTCGTGGCCTCCAACCTCTTCGGCGACATCCTGTCCGACCTGGGCCCGGCCTGCACCGGCACCATCGGCATCGCGCCGTCGGCCAACCTCAACCCCGAACGCAAGTTCCCGTCGCTCTTCGAACCGGTGCACGGCTCCGCACCCGACATCGCGGGCAAGGGCATCGCCAACCCGATCGGCCAGATCTGGTCGGCCGCGCTGATGCTCGATCACCTCGGCGGCGACGATCCCGTCTATGCACAGGCTTCGGCCGCCGTGCTCTCCGCCATCGAGACCGTGCTCAGCGAAGGCCCCCGCACCCGCGACATGGGCGGCACCGCGAACACCGTGGACGTGGGCCGCGCCATCGCCAAATGCATCTCGGCAGCATGACGCCCTGCCTCCCCAGTAGCGACCTGAGAGGCTGAGATGGGCCTGTTCCTGCTGAAGCGCACGCTGACGCTGATCGGCACCCTGATCGGCGCCTCGGTCATCGTCTTCCTCGTGCTCGAGATCCTGCCCGGCAACGCCGCGCAGATGCTCATGGGCCCCGACGCCTCGCCCGAGGCCGTGGCCGCCCTGGCCACCAAGCTCGGCCTCGATCAGCCCGCCTGGACGCGCTACTGGCACTGGATCGGCGGCCTACTCACCGGCAACCTCGGCGACAGCTACGCCTACAGCTCGCCCGTGCTCGACCTCATCCTCGAACGCCTCGCGCTGACGGTACCCCTGGCCGTGCTCGCCATGGCGCTCACCGTCGTGATCGCCCTGCTCGTGGGCGTCACCGCCGCGGCCCGCCACAACAAGCTCGGCGACGTCGGCCTCATGGGCATGGCCCAGGTCGGCATCGCCATTCCGAACTTCTGGTTCGCCATCCTGCTGATCCTGGTGTTCTCGGTGCAGCTGCAGTGGTTCTCCGCTGGCGGCTTCGAAGGATGGGGCGAAGGCATCTTTGCGGGCATCAAGTCGCTGCTGCTGCCAGCCCTTTCGCTGGCTGTGGTGCAAGCGGCGATCCTCGCACGCATCACGCGCTCGGCAGTGCTGGAAGTGATGCGCGAAGACTTCGTTCGCACCGCACGCGCCAAGGGCGTCTCTCAGCGCATGGTGCTTTGGACCCACGTGCTGCGCAACGCGATGATCCCCGTCATCACGGTCATGGGCATGCAGTTCTCGGAGCTCTTGGCCGGCACCATCGTGGTGGAGAACGTGTTCTATCTTCCCGGCCTGGGCCGGCTGATCTTCCAGGCCATCAGCAACCGCGACCTGATCGTGGTGCGCAACTGCGTGATGCTGCTGGCGGCCATGGTGGTCATCGTGAACTTCGTGGTCGACGTGCTCTATGCCGTCATCGACCCGCGCATCAAGGCCAGCGACATATGAGCGCCGTCAATCCAACCTCCGCCGCGCTGCCCGCCGCCCCCTCCGGCGTGGCACTGAAGGCCCCCGGCTTCTGGCGCCGCGCACTGCGGCATCGCAGCTTCTGCATCGGGGGTGTGCTGGCCGCACTGCTGGTGCTCGCCGCGTTGATCTCCTATGTGTGGACGCCCTACTCGCCCTACGGCATGGACATGGCGAACAAGCTGCAGGCGCCGTCCGGTTCGCACTGGCTCGGCACCGATGCGTTCGGCCGCGACGTGGCCTCGCTGCTACTCGTCGGCGCGCGCGCATCCATCCTGGTCGGTGTGATCGCGGTGGGCATCGGCCTCGTAGTCGGCACGGCACTCGGCCTGCTCGCGGCCGCCAAGCGCGGTTGGGTCGAAGAGGCGGTGATGCGGCTGTCCGACTTCACGCTGGCGTTTCCCGCCATTCTCTCGGCCATCATGATGACGGCCGTGTTCGGCGCAGGCATCGTGAATGCCATCGTGGCCATCGGCATCTACAACATCCCGACCTTCGCGCGCATCACGCGTGCATCGGCCAACGCGATCTGGTCGCGCGAGTACGTCGCCGCCGCGCGCGCCTGCGGCAAGGGCAGCTTCGCGATCACGATGCAGCACGTGCTGCCGAACATCTCGGCCGTGCTGATCGTCCAGATCACCATTCGCTTCGCCATCGCCATCCTCGCGGAAGCCGCCCTCTCCTACCTGGGCCTGGGCACGCAGCCGCCGCAACCCTCGTGGGGCCGCATGCTCAGCGAAGCCCAGACCCTCATGTTCCAGCAGCCGCTGCTGGCCGTCTTCCCGGGCATGGCGATCGCGCTCGCGGTGCTCGGCCTGAACATGCTCGGCGACGGCCTGCGCGACCTGCTCGATCCTCGTCTTGCGCGTGCACGGTGAAGAGGTGGTCGATGAACGAGCACTTCAAATGCGGGTACCAGTACGCAGAGGGCGCGAAGGTTTCGCGAAGGTCGCAAAAGAAATCCATAAACAATTTTCCCGATTCCCTTCTGCGACTTCTGCGTAGCTTTTGTCTTCCTTCTGCGTTCGGCCGCCCGATCCCGATCCACTGACCATGCCACTCCTCGAAGTCAACAACCTCCAGATCGGCCTGCAGACCCAACGCGGGCCGGCGCAGGCCGTGCGCGGCATTTCCTTCTCGCTGGAGCGCGGCGAAACGCTGGGCATCGTCGGCGAATCCGGTTGCGGCAAGTCGATCACCGTGATGTCGCTGATGGGCCTGCTGCCCTCCACCGCCAAGGTGTCGGGCAGCATCAAGCTCGACGGGCAGGAGCTCGTCGGGCTGCCCGAAAAGAAGATGTGCGAGATCCGCGGCAACCGCATCGGCATGATCTTCCAGGAGCCGATGACGGCGCTGAACCCGGTGCACACCATCGCACGCCAGGTCGGCGAGCCGCTGCGGCTGCATCGCGGCCTGACCAAGGAGCAGGCCCGCAAGGAAGCGCTGAACCTGCTCGACCGCGTGGGCATTCCTGACGCGGCCTCGCGGCTCGATGCGTACCCGCATCAGTTCTCCGGCGGCCAGCGCCAGCGCATCGGCATCGCAATGGCGCTCGCCTGCGGCCCCGACCTGCTGGTTGCCGACGAACCGACGACCGCGCTCGACGTGACCATCCAGAAGCAGGTGCTCGACCTGATCCAGGGCCTGGTCAAGGAAATGGGCATGGCGCTGATCCTGATCTCGCACGACCTCGGCGTGATCTCCAACAGCGTGAAGCGCATGCTCGTGATGTACGGCGGCAGCGCGGTGGAAAGCGGCCCGACCGACGCGGTGTTCGCCGGACGCGCCCATCCCTACACCCGCGGCCTGTTCGCGGCGCGCCCCGCCCTCGGCGCGGTGCGCGCGGGCCGGCTGCCGACCATCCGCGGCAGCGTGCCGGAGCTGGTCGACATGCCGCGCGGCTGCGCCTTCGCCGGCCGCTGCGCCCACACCATCGACCTGTGCCAGAGCACGCGCCCGCGCGAGACGCTGCTGCCCAACAACCACGTGGTGCGCTGCCTGCGGCTCGGAGAAATCGCCGCATCCACCGCCAGGACCGCCATCGCATGAGCCAGCCCGCTGCTAACGCCCGCCAGCCCCTGCTGGCAGTGAACAACCTCTATCGCCACTACGCGCTCCCGCGCGAAAAGCTCTTCGGCCCACCGCCGAGCGTGAAGGCGCTCAACGGCGTGAGCTTCGAAGTGCAGGCCGGCCAGAGCGTGGGCATCGTCGGCGAATCGGGCTCGGGCAAGTCGACCATCGCGCGTCTCGTGATGGCGCTCGATACGCCCACTTCCGGCACCGTTTCCCTCGAAGGCCGCAATCTGCACGCGCTCTCGAAGGAAGAGCTGCGCGTCGCACGCCGCGACTTCCAGATGGTGTTCCAGGACCCGTACGGCTCGCTCGATCCGCGCCAGACGGTCGCGCGCATCGTCGCAGAGCCGCTCGAAGCGCTCGCTGCCACCACGCGTGCAGAGCAGCGCGAACGCGCCGCCGAAACACTCGCCGCCGTGGGCCTGCGCACCACCGACATGGACAAGTACCCGCACGAGTTCTCGGGCGGACAGCGCCAGCGCATCGCCATCGCACGCGCCCTCATCACGCGCCCCAAGCTCATCGTGGCCGACGAACCCGTGAGCGCGCTCGACGTGTCGGTGCAGGCCCAGGTGCTCAACCTCATGCAGGACCTGCAGCAGCAGTTCGGCATCAGCTACCTGCTCATCAGCCACGACCTCGCGGTGGTCAACCACCTTTGCGATGAGGTCTGCGTGGTCTTCAAGGGCCGGATCGTCGAACGCGGCCGCCCGGCCGACCTGTTCGAGCACGCGCAGCACGAGTACACGCGCACCCTGCTTTCCGCCGTCCTGCACACGCCGTCGCGCTAGCCGGGACGAGCCCTCTTTCCCCTCCCTTTCACCCTCACCTCCAGGAACTATCGAATGTTGAAGCGACGCACACTCATGACTTCCGCCATGGCCGCGGCGATCCCGGGTGTCTTCCTGCCCCAGGCCCGCGCGCAGGCCGGCAAGAACACGCTGACGATCGGCATGCCACTCGAACCGCCGGGCCTGGACCCGACCAGCGGAGCCGCATCGGCCATCGCGGAGATCACGCAGTACAACATCTTCGAGACGCTCACCAAGGTGAATGCCGACGGCAGCGTCACGCCGATGCTGTCGGAGAGCTGGTCGTCGTCGCCCGACATGAAGACCTTCGTCTTCAAGCTGCGCAAGGGCGTGCGCTTCGAGAACGGCCAGCCCTTCAACGCGCACACGGTGAAGTTCTCCTTCGACCGCGCGGGCAGTGCCAAGAGCACCAACAAGGACAAGCGCTTCTTCAGCGAGATCGGCACCGTGGTGCTCGACGAGTACACGGTGGGCGTCAACAGCACGCTGTCGAACCCCGACCTGCCCTTCATGCTCGGCCAGTCGACCGCCTGCATCGTGGAGCCCAAGAGCGCCGAGACCAACGCCACCGCCCCCGTGGGCACCGGCCCCTACAAGCTGAGCGTCTGGCAGCGCGGCGCCTCGTGCACGCTGGTGAAGTCGCCCACCTATCGCGACCCGAACCTCGCGAAGACCGAGAAGTTCGTCTTCCGCTTCATGTCGGACACGGCCGCGCAGACCGCCGCGCTGCTGTCGAACGACATCGATATCTTCCCGCGCGCGGGCACGCGCTCGGTGAGCCAGTTCAAGGGTAACTCGCGTTTCCAGGTGATCGAGGTGGGCACGCGCGGCAAGGTGATCCTGACCATCAACAACCGCAAGAAACCGCTGGACGACGTGCGCGTGCGCCGTGCGATCCTGGCGGCCATCGACCGCAACGCGATCATCCAGGGCGCGGCCGACGGCTTCGGCAGGCCCATCGGCAGCCACTACGCGCTGGGCGCGCCGGGCTTCATCGACACCACCGCGATGAACCCGTTCGACGTGGAGAAGGCGAAGAAGCTGCTGGCCGAGGCTGGCGTGAAGACGCCGCTGGAACTGCGCCTGCAGCTGCCCCCGCCCTCCTACGCCCGCCAGGGCGGCGAGGTGATCGCCGCGCAGCTCGCGCAGATCGGCATCAACGTGAAGATCCAGAACGTCGAATGGGCGCAGTGGCTCAGCGGCACCTTCGGCGGCGCGCACGACTTCGACCTGACCATGGTCGCGCACGTGGAGCCCTTCGACCTGGTGAAGTACACCGAGCCCGACTACTACTGGGGCTACGACTCGAAGAAGTTCCGCGACCTGTTCGTCACCATCCAGAACGAAGAGAACAAGAAGCGCCGCGCCGACCTGCTGGCCGACGCCCAGCGCATGCTTGCGACCGATGCGGTCAACGGCTTCCTCTACCAGGCGGTGTTTCCGACCATCGCGCGCAAGGAAGTGAAGGGCCTGTGGCCGAGCATGCCGATCGTGGTGAACGACCTGGCCGCGATCTCGTGGGGCTGATGCGATGAGCACATCGACATCGAAGCCGCTTTATGCCCTGGGCGTGCAGGAGCTGCATGCCGCCTACGCGGCCAAGGAACTCTCGCCGGTGGAAGTGGCGCGCTCGGTGAACGAGCGCATCGCGGCCTACGAGCCCGAGCTGCACGCCACCTGGCTCTTCCGCCCCGAGCTGGCGCTGGAGCAGGCCCGCGCCTCCGAAGCCCGCTGGCTGGCCGGCAAGCCGCTGGGCACGCTCGACGGCGTGCCCGTGACCATCAAGGACAACCTCGCGACCAAGGGCGATGCGATGCCGCTGGGCACCGCCGCCTACGAGCTGGTGCCGATGACGTACGACTCGCCGCCCGCCGCGCGCCTGAAGGAAGATGGCGCCGTGCTGGTCGCCAAGACCACCATGCCCGACCTGGGCATGCTGTCGTCGGGACTGTCGAGCTTTCATGAACTCTCGCGCAACCCGTGGGACCTGTCGCGCACGCCCGGCGGCTCGAGCGCGGGCGCCGGCGCCGCAGCCGCTGCAGGTTATGGCCCGCTGCACGTGGGCACCGACATCGGTGGCTCGCTGCGCCTGCCGGCGAGCTGGTGCGGCATCTACACGCTCAAGCCCAGCTTCGGCCGCATTCCGCTGAGCTCGCCCTACATGGGCCGCTGCGCCGGCCCGATGACGCGCACCGTGGCCGACTCGGCGCTGATGATGGCCTCGGTCGCGCAGCCCGACGACCGCGACTACTCCGAGCTGCCGCCCCCCGTCATCGACTGGACGGCCTTCGAGGTCGACCCGTCGTTCATCAAGGGCAAGCGCGTGGCGCTGCACATGGACGCGGGCTGCGGCCTGCCGCTCGATCCGCAGATCGCCGAGGCCGTGCGCCGCGCGGCGAAGCGCATCGAGGCGGCTGGTGCGGTGGTGGAAGAAATCCCGCCCTTCATGACACCGAAGATGCTGCAGGGCATGGACCACTTCTGGCGCATGCGCTCGTGCATCGACATCCAGGCGATGGCGCCCGAAGTGCGCGCGAAGATCCTGCCGTACATCCGCGAATGGGCCGAGAGCGCGGCCGGCTTCTCGGGGGCGCACATCTTCGACGCCTACAGCCAATTCATCGCCGCGCGGGCGGCGGCCATTGCGGCCACCAAGGCCTACGACTTCGTGATCTCGCCGGTGTCGCCCAACATGCCCGCGCCGGCCGACCACGCATCGCCCACCAACGACCCGATGCTGCCGCTGGAGCACATCGGCTTCACGGTGCCCTACAACATGTCGGAGCAGCCCGCTGCCTCGATCAACTGCGGCTACTCGGCCGAGGGCCTGCCGATTGGCCTGCAGATTGCCGGCCGCCGCTTCGACGACCTCGGCGTGCTGCAGTTCAGCTGCGCCTTCGAGCAGATCCGCGAACCGCAGAAACCCTGGCCGGAACCCAACACGTCCCGCTGACCGGTCTTCAGGAGACAAGACATCATGAACGCAGCAGCCCACTACATCGACGGACGCCACGTGCAGTCCGAAGGCAACGCCACCATCGACGTGATCGACCCGAGCGATGGCAGCAAGTTCGGCGAGATCGCGCGCGGCACCGCCGCCGACGTGGACACCGCCGTGCGCGCCGCACGCCAGGCCATGGGCGAGAACTTCGACGGCCCCTGGGGCGGCATGACCGCGCTGCAGCGCGGCCGCCTGCTCGCCAAGCTCGGCGCCGCCGTCCTGGAGCATCACGAGGAACTGGCCCAGCTCGAGGCGCGCGACACCGGCAAGGCGCTGCGCGTGGCGCGCAACGACGCCACCGCGCTGGCCCGCTACATGGAGTACTACGCCGGCGCCTGCGACAAGCTGCACGGCGACACCCTGCCCTACGAGCGCGGCTACACCGTGCTGACCGTGCGCGTGCCGCACGGCGTGACGGGCCACATCATTCCCTGGAACTACCCGATGCAGATCGCGGGCCGCAGCGTGGGCGCCTCGCTCGCGGCGGGCAACGCCTGCGTGGTGAAGCCGGCGGAGGACGCGAGCCTGTCGCTGCTGCGCCTGGCCGAGATCGCGACCGACGTGGGCTTTCCGGCCGGCGCGCTCAACGTGGTGACCGGCTACGGCAAGGAAGCCGGCGCTGCGCTGTGCGCACACCCCGGCATCGACCACATCTCGTTCACCGGCTCGACCATGACCGGCCGCAGCGTGGGCCTGGCCGCTGCCGAGCGCCATTGCCCGGTGACGCTGGAGCTGGGCGGCAAGTCGCCGCAGATCGTGTTCGCGGATGCCGACCTCGACGCGGCGGAGCCGGTGCTGCTCAACGCCATCATCCAGAACGCCGGCCAGACCTGCTCGGCGGGCAGCCGTGTGCTGGTGGAACAGTCGGTCTACGAAGAAGTGGTGCAGCGCCTCGCCAGGCGCTTCTCAGCAGTGCGCGCGGGCACGCCCGCCGAAGACCTGGACATGGGCCCGCTCATCAACGAAAAGCAGTTCCGCCAGGTGCGAGACATGGTCGCGACCGCCGAGGCCGCCGGCCTGAAGGTGGCGGCGCGCGGCACCGTGTCGCCCAACGCATCTTCCACCGGCTACTACCAGGAAGCTGTGCTCTTCCGCGACGTGCCGCACGAGAGCGACATCGCGCAGCGCGAGATCTTCGGCCCGGTGCTGGCCCTGACGCCTTTCGCCGACGAGGCCGAGGCGGTGCGCCTGGCCAACGGCACGGACTTCGGGCTGGTGGCCGGCGTGTGGACCCGCGACGGCGCGCGCCAGCTGCGCATGGCGCACAAGCTGCACTGCGGCCAGGTCTTCGTCAACAATTACGGTGCGGCGGGTGGTGTAGAACTGCCATTCGGCGGCGTGAAATCAAGCGGCTTCGGCCGCGAGAAGGGCTTCGAGGCCCTGCTCGGTTTCACGACCCTCAAGACCATCGCCATCAAGCACGGATGAAGACAACACATGACAAGCACTGAACAGCAGCAAGCGCCGCGCAAGGTCGGCCTCGTCGGCGTGGGCCTGATGGGCCACGGCATCGCCAGTAACATCGTCAAGCACGGCCATCAGCTGACCGTGCTGGAGCACGCGGGCAACCAGCCCATCGACGGCCTGCTGAAGGCCGGCGCCACTTCGGTGAAGGACGTGGCCACGCTGGCCGCGCAGGTCGACGTGCTGATCCTGTGCGTGACCGGCACGCCGCAGGTCGAGGCCGTGATGCTGGGCGACAACGGCGCGCTCACCACGCTGCGCCCCGGCACCGTGGTCATCGACTGCTCCACCGCAGTGCCCGCCTCCACCGCCAAGGTGGCTGAAGCCGTGAGCGCCAAGGGCGGCAAGTTCATCGACGCGCCCATGACCCGCACCGCGAAGGAAGCCGCCGAAGGCCGGCTGAACCTGCTGGTGGGCGGCGACGAGCAAGTGCTGGCCTCGTGCCTGCCGGTTTTGCGCTGCTTCGCCGAGAACATCACACACGTGGGCGGCATCGGTGCCGGCCACGCGATGAAGCTGCTGCACAACTTCGTGTCGCTGGGCACAGTGGCGCTGCTGTGCGAGGCCGCGGCCTGCGCCGAACGCGCCGGCGTGAAGCCCGACGTGTTCGTCGACGTGCTCGCCAAGGGTGGCGGCAACGGCGTGGCACTGGAACGCGTCAAGCCCAAGCTGCTGACCGGCAGCACCGATTCGCTGAAGTTCTCGATGGCGAATGCGAAGAAGGACCTGGGGTACTACAACGACATGGCCCAGCAGTCGTCTTCGAGCCATGGCATTGCGCAGGCTGTGGATGCGCTGCTGACGCATGGGGTCGAGAAGTTCGGTGGGGACCGGATGGTGCTTGATCTGGTCGAGGCGCTGCGCTGAATATTTGATCGTTCCTGCCCTGTGCGATGCCGATTCATTCGGGGTTCATGCACAGGGCACCGGACAGGCATTGCTCCGAAGGATCGATCTCGGCCACGGTCGACATGGGCATGACTGCGTTCAATGCCCGCTCCAGACTGGTTTCAGCCAGTCGACACGGCCCGCTGAATGACTGCCATGCGCCGCGATCGAGCCATCCGGCGGCGCGTCGAGCCGCTTCACTGCCGTAGCGTGGAAGACGGATCTGCGCCTCTCAATCGGCACTCGCTCAGATTTCCGTCTGCTCCGAGATCTCCAGGGCGTCATCCACATCGATGCCCAGGTATCTGACGGTCGACTCGAGCTTGGAGTGGCCGAGCAGCAGCTGCACCGCGCGGAGGTTCCTCGTTCGCCGGTAGATCAGCGCCGCCTTCGTCCGTCGCATCGAGTGCGTTCCGTAGTCGGCAGGATCTAACCCAAGTTCTCTGACCCAGCCCCCAAGAATCCGGGCGTACTGCCGGGTGCCGAGGTGCGGCGAGTCGTGCATTCGGCTCGGGAACAGGAAGTCGTCCGATCGCAGTCCGGTGCGCCGGATCCAGGCCTGCACGGCCTCGCGGGTTCCAGGCGTCAGCTCGAACTGCACCGGACGCTGCGTCTTGTGCTGCATCACCGTTGCCCGTGGGGCAACTTGCTCTCCGTGGCAGACGTCCCTGACTTTCAGGCTGACAAGGTCGCAGCCTCGCAGCTTACTGTCCAAGCCCAAATTGAAGAGAGCGAGTTCGCGCACTCGACCCTGCAGTTGCAGCCGCACCCGCAGCGCCCAAATGTCCTTGAGCTTGAAAGGCGCCTTCTGGCCGACGATCTTGCCCTTGTTCCAGGGCCCACGACAGGTTCCAGTGTCTGCTGATCCCATGATGGTCTCCCATCGAGTTGAGGGAATGTGAGCATGCGCGCGCCGTGTGCAGTTGTCCTTGATGCAGCACTTGCGTTCCATGGGTTAGGCATCAGCTTTCGCGGCTATGCCTGAACTGCGGCAAGGGGCACAATTGGCCATGACCAGTCGTTGGTACCGCAAGGGAAAATCAATCAGACAGCGGACGTTCAAGCCCTGCGACTACGGTTATCAAATGAGTTCCGACAGCAAACGCAACGTTGCCAACATAATCATTCTTCTGGGCCTGGTCCCCGCCGTGTTGTGGCTAGGGCTTTTCGCGATCAGTAGAGCACTGACCCCGTGGGCGGCCGGCGGCATCATTTGGCTCGGGGTTCCTCTGTGTTTTCTGAGCCTCCTGATTGCCGGCAGTGCGTGGGTATGGGCGCGCGATCTTGCAAAATCCAATCCTGAAGAATGGCGAGGTGCCCACCGTATCCCTGGATGGATCGCGACCGGTGTCGGTGGCCTTGCAGTCGGCGCGGTGTTCGCCATCAACATCCAAAGTTCTAGGACGCCAGACGAACCTCCGTCTCGATCAGTCCAGTTGTCGGCGGAGGAAAGTGCAGAGATCGAACGGCAGGCGAAATCAATGATTGAACAGCTGACCGGCAAACCTCAATCGCCGGCCTCACCCGCTCGCTAGTGGCGAATGCGGCCAAGTGCGGACTTCCGACTATTAACGCAATTGCGATGCCTCGATCACTTTCTGCAGCACGCGAGCGCGAGTTTCAAGAACTCTATGCTTTCGTCGACTTCTACTCCACGCAGGTCATGAAGCCTCTCGCAAATTCGCCGAAGATGGCAGACGTTTGCGTCAACATCATCGAGCAGCATGGAAGGTCGAAAGCGCTTGAAGGCTTGCGCATGGCGATCAATGACATTCTCGAGGAACTAAGCTGCATTCCTTCGGCGCAAGTCGAGTCTCTCGACGAAGCCTTTCTTAGAGCGGGGTTGGCCTCTTTGTCAGAGCTTCGGCGTAGGTACTCTTCTTCATTCAAACGAATCGTCAAGCGCGGCCGCATCCAAGATGACACCGAGTACTACTTGTTGAAGGGCGTGGTAGTTGACCAGAGCAACGACATAGACGCTACCGAGCGGGCTTTGCTTCAGCGGTTGCTAGATGCCTACGAGCATGCGGTCGCTCCAAAGTCTTAGCGGTTCAACGTCGGCAATGGAGGACCCCCAGGGTCCAGAACCAGACATTCCCATGCAGCAGACCAACGCAGTTGTCGAACTCGATGCTCTTTTGACGAAGTCCGATCCGGACTCAATGGATTGGTGTGAGTACGCCTATGAAGACGGCGAAGAGCTTCTCTCTAGGCTGAACGCAGAAGACCGCGCAGTCTTGTTCCACTCTGCAAAGACGAAGCCAGCTAGCTGGCGCGGATGCTTGGTCAGCATCCTTCATCCATCTAAGGCCGACGAGGGTGAAGTGCTGATCGGCGCTCTTTCGGACGTGGACGACAACGTTGTTGGCGAAGCGCTAGACAGGATCTATTTTTTCTGTGGCTTTAACTGCTCCGCCAAGAAGGGCGTGTTTGAAGACGCGCGAATTCGAGTCGCGCTTTTTTGGGATAGGGTCAGATTGGACCAGAGCGTCGTGGAGCGGATTGAGCAGATCTCTCAAAAGAACTCCTACCTTGCTGCCTATTGGAATGTGTTCTCGAAGGCCACAGGCGCACGTGAACCGCGTCCGTAGATGCCAGCGGCGAATGACTGCTCTGGAGCAGGGCGAGAGACGGCAGTGGGCCCGAACGAGACATTCGCTGACTCCCAAAGAGGTCAGTCCTGTTTCCCCCTAAGGTCTGAGGCCCGTGGTCGCTGGATGATCGTTTTCGGCGCGGCCATCCGTTGCAGGATGAAGCACGGCTGCTCCTGCAGCGCATAGAACTCTTCGGTCCATGGCGCGGCCCCGAGCCTTCCGAGAAGATTCGCCATCAGTGATTCGTTGAGACGGTCGCTTTTGCGCCGAGCCAAATATGAGCTGGCATCTTCTGCAGGCAACGGGGAGCCGATTTCTCCAAAGAGCCACTTGCGGTCATTCTGAACTGCATAAACCGACCGTTCGACCACGGTTGCTTCTTCCAAGCTTCGATATGTGAATGTTGCGCCGGGCTGCGTTGTCGTTATCGAATCGTGCGCGTTCCAATGGACAGTGGTCAGGCCATGATTGGCAGTGATGCAATAGCAAAGCGAGTCGTAGCCGTCGCAAAGGAGGCTGTTATTCCAGAGGACGGTCCAATCGGAATGTGTCGGCAAGAGCAGGAAGTAAGTCGGCACATTTGCAAATTCTGTGGCCGCTCCAAATGCCGCATCCAAATTGGCATATCGGGACCAGGACTTCGACAAGGCCTCAGCACCAACGAAGCGAGTTACCTCGGCCTCGACTGCTACTGCCACTTGAGGAACTGTCCCTCGCACCAGGTCCAATGATTGAGTGGTCGGCCACCATCGTTCAAGAGATTCACTACGCAGCATAGTCTCTAATGCAGATATCAAGGGCCGTTATCGGCAGAACACCGCCGTTTTCGGGTGCCGAAACTTTGTTCACGCAGTGTTGAACGCGTACTGCTCAGCAACTGAAACGGGCCGCCTCGAACTGGTCTGTGTCGAACCTTCCTTGGTGCTCAAGAACGGGTAGAAGTTGAAGCATTGGTCCCCTGGCAGTCGCCGTACGTCTTCCTCCCAGCCGGTCCAGCGCATTCCATCGTAGAAAGTGCGCAACCGATCCGTGAATGCCCATTGTGTGAAAGCAGAGTGACTGAACCCAAGACTTTCCCATGTCAGCGTGTCTGGAGCGAGATAGTGCACGGCGCCTCTATCGTCGCCGAGCGCACCCCCATTGATAGCGAAGAAGCCGCCAACCGCATCGTCGGCCACAAGGCAGAACCCGTTCGACCGCCCGGCATTCCATGCGCCGATGTTGCGGGTCAACTTGGGATGCCCGGACCCGAGCATTCTGAGCCAGCCACCGTCCACCAGAACGCCACCGGTTCCATAGGCCAGCGCTCCAAGGACCGATCGAGTCGTCACTTGCAGTTCGATGAGGACGTCGCCCCGGCTGGAAGACGGAGGCAATATTTCAACCGAGAGGGCGGCTGCTCTCGCCCAATGCTCAACCTGCGGCAGGGCTGGTTCCTGGGTGTCCAGCAATTCGTCTAGTGAACGCAAGGCTCCTCCTCAAAGTCCGGTTTTGGCCGGATTTTGCCCGTCACGT
The DNA here is from genome assembly GCF_041154425.1 of Variovorax sp. V15. Classification (NCBI taxonomy): domain Bacteria; kingdom Pseudomonadati; phylum Pseudomonadota; class Betaproteobacteria; order Burkholderiales; family Comamonadaceae; genus Variovorax; species Variovorax sp. V15. The sequence continues at coordinate 1,653,925 of NZ_AP028659.1, read as the reverse complement.
GGATGCTTCAGGCATCGACCTTCATTTAGATGCAAGTTTCCGAATGGCTGACAAGCAGGCCTCGTATGTAACAGCCCGACAGTCGACAGCCTGCTGAACTATCCATGTGATGAAATCATCATTGACCTGATCGATGCCGTCGGGGAGGCGTTCCCCGGCTCTTCTATAGGCCATCCAAGCGATGTAGCAAACCGAGCCGCCGACGGCCTCAATCGCAGTGTTCGTACCGCTAAGCTCGTGATCAAGATAGGCGTACAGACCTTCATCGTTAGCGTTCATGAGCTGTTCGTTCAGGTGATCGCCCGTAATTGGACTACCCGCTTCCCAAGCCTGAAGCGTCGCGACAGCCTGGCTAATCTCAACACGCTGAGCCTCTTCAGGTGCAAGGACATCTCGGACCTGAATTGCAATCCAGATGCAAAACGAAGCCTTGCTACTTTCGTCCAGAGCAGCAAATGACTGTGCCAGTTGTTCAATGTGTGGCGATTGCATGCTGCACGTCGCTCTCCGGGAGAAGTTGTAGAGGGTCCGTGAAAGTCCGGCTCCGGCCGACTGTAGCCGAGGCGAGGCTGACGCCCCGGGCCCCTTGCGGCAATCAATTGCAGCCACCGTAAATGACCGCTACATCGGATAGGAAGATGCCGTCTTCGCGGGAGACTTGCCTTCATTGAGTCGCCCAGGGAAGACCTCGACCACCCAGTCGATGAAGACCCGCAGTCGATGGGTGACATGCCGGGTCTGCGGGTAGACGACGTGGAAAGGATATGGCGCCGGTCGCCAGGGCTTCAGGATCTCCACCAGCGATTCGTCGCGCAGCGACGAGTCGGCCGCATAGGTGAATGTCTGCACGATCCCCAGGCCTGCGACGCACGCGGCCAGATGTGCGTTGCTTTCGTTGACGCCCATGCGATGCTCGACCTTGATCTCAATCTTCTCGCCGTCGCGCTCGAATCGAAACGGCATGGCCCGGCCCGTCTGGCTGGACACGTAGCTCACCAGCCGGTGGCCGTTTTTCAGCTCGTCGGGGTATGCCGGCGTGCCGAACTGCTTGAGATAGTTTCGCGTGGCGCAGGTGATGAGCGCCGCGTTGCCCAGGTGCCGGGCCACGAGCGATGAACTGTCCAGCGGACCGCCGCGTATCACGCAGTCGACGTTGTCGCCGATCAGGTCCACCGGGCGGTCGGACACGCCCAGGTCGATGCGGATGTCCGGGTAGTGCGCCATGAAGTCCGGCAGCAGCGGAATGAGCACGTCACGCGCGGTGGAGCCGCCGACGTCGATGCGCAGATGTCCGCGCGGCCTGCCGCGTGCGAGATTGAACGAGGCATCGATGTCTTCAAGATCGCGCAGGATGCGCGTGCACTTGGCGTGGTAGTCCTGGCCTTCCGGCGTCACCGTCACGCGCCGGGTCGTGCGCTGCAGGAGCGACACCCCAAGATGGGCTTCCAGCTCTCGCACCAGCTTGCTCACCGTGGCGATGGGCATGTCGAGCGAATCGGCCGCGCGGGTGAACCCGCCGGCTTCCACCACGCGGGCGAAGGCGCGCATCGCCAGCAGTTGGTCCATGGGCATTCCTTGCTGCAGAACAAGCCCTTGATTATCCATATGCGTGGATAGTCATTCCATTCATCTCTCTTTTTCGTTCAATAAGCGAGACCTACATTTGCTCCATGCCTCCAACAAGGCGTCGCTGCATAAGTGCAGCGGACTGCCGCGAGGCATCGATCCATCCTCATCCATTCACGAAACGGAGCACACCATGAACAAGCAACTCGAAGGCAAGATCGCCCTGGTCACCGGCGGCAGCAGCGGCATCGGCCTCGGTGCCGCGAAGGAACTCGCGGCGCAGGGCGCGCGCGTCTTCATCACAGGCCGTCGCCAGCAGGAGCTGGACGCGGCGGTCGCGCAGATCGGCTCTTCCGCCACGGCGCTGCGCGCCGACGCATCGGTGCTGTCGGACCTCGATGCCGTCTACGCTCACATCGCGAAGACGGCCGGCCGGCTGGACATCCTGTTCGCCAACGCTGGCGGCGGCGACATGATGCCGCTGGGCGCCATCACCGAAGAGCACTTCGACCGCATCTTCGGCACCAACGTGCGCGGCGTGCTGTTCACGGTGCAGAAGGCGCTGCCCCTGCTGAGCAACGGGGCCTCGGTGATCCTCACCTCGTCCACCACCTCCATCCAGGGCACGGCCAGTTTCAGCGTCTACAGCGCGAGCAAGGCGGCGGTGCGCAACTTCGCGCGCTCCTGGGCCCTGGACCTCAAGGACCGCGGCATCCGCGTGAACGCCGTGAGCCCCGGCCCGATCCGCACGCCCGGCCTGGGCGACCTCGTGCCCGAGGAAGCGCGCCAGGGGCTCTTCGACCACCTGGCATCGCAGGTACCTCTGGGCCGGCTGGGCGAGCCCGGCGAGATCGGCAAGGCCGTGGCCTTCCTCGCGTCCGACGCCGCCAGCTTCGTCAATGGCATCGAGCTCTTCGTCGACGGCGGCATGGCCCAAGTCTGAACTTCCCACGCATCCAGAGGAAATTGCAAATGACCAAACTGACCACCGCGACCGATCTGCTCAACGCCTATCTGGACAGCGTCTCGAATCCCACGGCAGCCGGTGCACTCTTTGCGGAAGATGGCATCCTGGAACTTCCAACCATCAATGCGCGAGCCCAGGGGCCGGCCGCTGTTGCCAATTTGCTGACGGGGTTGCTGAAGAAAGTTCCGGACTTCGCTTTTCAAAAGCCTACGTTCTGGATCCAGACGCCCGATCGAGTGTTTGCCGAGTACAGGGTCGAGGCACTGGTTCCGGACACCGGCAAGATCTACCGGCAAGTCTACGCGGGAGTTCTGATCGCAGAGGACGGTCGAATCAAGCTGTTGCGGGAGGCTCTTGATACGGCCGAGGCGACTCGCGCGTTCAAGAAGGACTGAGTTCGACCTGCCCCTTCCGACGTACCAATGTTGAGTTGGCGAGTCCAAGGTTGTGGAGACTACTTGATCTCCGGTGATTGCCTTGCATCGCCAGCGCGCTGGCGATGCAAGGCGGCGAACCTGCAGCCCGCAGACCAGCTCCTACCCGCCAGCCTCAGGCGCCCCACGCCGCGCCTTCTCGTTCACCTGAAACAACTCCCCAGCCTTGCGAGCCATCTCGGCCGCAAGCCAGAGCAGGTTGTTCAATTGCCGAGGCCCATCACCGCTGCACCAGTCGATCTCTTCACCGTGGCAGACCCACAGCAGGGCTTCGAGTTGAGTGAGGGTGTTTTCAAGAAGATCCGCCGGGTCTTGGGCGGCTTCTACGGAAGCGACCGGCGTAGTTGGCCGGGCTATAGTCTTGGTAGCCATTTTTGTGCGTTTCCTTCCAAGGTGGTTGCACGAACTTGGTTAGACGGCTGGGGTGCTGGTAACACCCTGGCCGTCGCCTTTTGATACCTCGCATCTGCATCGCTGCTTTCGCACCGACGACCTGCCGCGAGGCAAGCAGCCTTCGAACATCTGGTGGTAGCTTGGTGTGTTGCGCCTTTCTTCTCCCCTTGGCGGGGTATCGAGTGACAGGGGCATTCACTCTAGAGAAGAACACGGCAAGCGGCCGTTCCGCACAGCACGAAGTCGCAGAGACTGCCAACAAATGCAGCTTCCGCAATGCGCTGTGCGCAGACCCCGCGGGCCTCTCACCGAGTCAACCCCGTCGGCGTGAGGGTCGCCCTGAACAAGCAGCGCATCGATTGGTTCGAGCTTGCTTGAACCGTTTTCGGCCGGATCGAGGCGTTGCGCTGAACGCCCCTTCCCGATCTCTTTGCTGCATGCGGCGCGCCCTTGTACGGGCGCCCCGCAGCGTTCAGTTCACCGTGTGCGAGCCCAGGCCCGCGGAGGTGTCGATGGGAAAACTGTCCCATTGCGTCGCCGTATCGAAAGCAATGCCCGGGTTGGGATCGCCCGATTTGATGGTGGGCTTGCGGCGCAACGTCTGGTTCAGCGTGCTGGCGCCGTTGGCGCTCTTCCACTCGGTTCCGGGGTCGAACCCGACCTGGCCGATGCGGTCGATGACCGTACCCGATTTCTCCAGCGTCAGGGCATCGTCGCCGTTGAAGTTGGCGACGCCGCTGTCGAACGTGCCGGCTGGCTTGAAGGCGGCGGTAGCACCGGAGTTCGCCAGCACGATCGTGCCGCCAGGCGGCAGGGAGCCGCTCAGCGCCTGCGTGCTCGTAGCCGCAGTCGCGCCGTTCGAATACAGCTTGACGGCATAGAGGCTCAGGTCGATCGCCGAAGCCGTCGGGTTGTAGAGCTCGATCGCCTTGTTGTTCGACGAACCTTCCACGTACTCGCTGAAGAACAGATCGGGCGGGCCGGGCGGCAGCACCACGACAGTGGTGGTGACATTCACATTGCCCGTCTTCGTCGCGGTCTGGCTGGCGGAGTTGGTGAGCGTGACCATCACGCTGAAGGTGCCGGGGGCCGCGTAGGTGTGCGTGACGGCGCCGGTGCCCGCTGCCGTGGTGGCGGCGGTGCCGTCACCCCAGTCGACCGTCAGCGACGTCAGGGTGGTCGCACCACCAGGCGTGGCTTCGGTGATGTCCATGCTGTAGGTCTCGCCGGTCTTCGCCGAAGCCGGAATCGACGCGCTGACGATGGGCTCGACCACGGCGGCATCGGCCGCGAGGTTCAAGCCCACCAGCACCGGGTCATGGTCCGACGCGCGGAACGGCGTGGGCGCGTAGCGGTCGTCGGTGGTGAAGTCGGTGTTGTAGTCGAGCGCGGTCGGTTCGTCGGAGTTGATGTGCCACACGTTCACGCCGTTGACCTGCGTCGCCAGCGAGGCCGATACGTAGGCATGGTCGAGCGCGCCGGTCTCGCCGCCGAACACGTAGGTGTAGCGGTCGGCCGCGGGCATGCGCTTGAGCAGGCTCTCGTTGCCCGCGGCCTCGAGTTGCTTGGTCGGGTCTTCGAGCAGGTAGCTGTTGAAGTCGCCCATCATCAGCACATCGGTCTCGCCGGTCGTGCCCATGGCCTTGAGCTTGCCGACAAAGCTGTTCAGTGCCTGCGCCTGTTTGACGCGCGCGAGGTTCCAGCAGCCCTGGCCCTGGTCGACGTCGCCCGTGGTCGGGCAGCTGCCCTTGCTCTTCAGGTGATTGACCACGAACCAGAAGCCGCCGTTGTTGCCGACCACGCTGAAGCGCTGGGCCAGCGGCGGGCGGCCGCTGGCGGCGGTGTAGTCGGCCAGGTCGGCGCCGGTCGGCAGCACGGCGTTGCCGACGCGCTGCACCTTCGCGGGCTTGTAGAGGATGTCGACCTTGATGGCGTCGGTGCCGAACACACCGCTGTTGACCGCCGCATAGGTGTTCGCGCCGACCTTGGCGTTGAGGGCGGCCAGCAGGTCGTTCGTCGCGACGTCGGTGTTCTGGATCTCCATCAGGCCGATCACGTCGGCGTCGAGCCCCGCGATGGCCGCCACGATCTTGGCCTGCTGCCGCTTGAACTCGTTCAGGTTGTTCGCGCCGCGGCAGTCCGTCGCTACGCCTGTGCCGAGCAGGCAGACCTGGCCGGTCTGGCCTGCAGAGTTCGTGCCGTCCTGGAAGGTGGTGAAGTAGTTGAGCACGTTGAGGCTGGCCACCTTCAGCGAACCGCCGACCACCGGCGCCGTGGGCTGGCGCGGGTTGGCCTGCGCGAACACCGGCGCCACCGTCGGCTGGATGCGGTAGGCGCCGAAGTTGTGGCTCAGGATGCCGGTGATCTTCTGCGTGGTGTCGCCCATGCGGCGGGTGCCCTCGGTGCCGGCCGCGCTCAGGTACGGAATGGGGTTCGGGTTGGACACCGACGAGCCGTCGTCCAGCATGATGCGCGAGAGCAGGTTCTGCGCATGCGTCGCCGTCGCGTTGCCGTTGGTCGGGTTGAACTGGCGCCCGTTCAGCGACAGCACCATCTGGCCGTAGCGGCCCAGCTCGAAGAGCTCTGTCACCGCCAGGGGCTGCGCGATCTCGACCAGCATGCCCTCGTAGCGCTCCAGCGTGGATTCGTCGGCCACCGGCAGCGTGATCTGCGTGGGCTTGACGACCACGCCGCTGCCGCAGACGCTGATGGCCAGCGCAGTGGCGCCAGTTCCGACGATCTCGGTGATGCTGTCAGGCTTCGCGCCGGCACCGGCTGTCTGGCCGAACTCGGTCACCTCGCCGGTGACCTGCACGAAGTCGCCGACGGCCACGCGGGTGCTGCCGCTCGGCGCGTAGACGAAGACGCCTTCGGAGGTCAGCGGATCGGCATCGGGCACGAGTTGCTGTACGAAGAATCCGTTCAGCTTCACCGAGGCGGAGCCGGTGTTCTGGAAATCGCCCACCACCACGCCGCGCACGGTCACGGCCTGGTTCGCCATGGGGCTGATGTGACCCGTGCCTTGCACGGACGAGATGGCCGTCAGCGGTGCGCCGGCCGGAACGGCTGCCGCGCATGTGGGCGGCGGCACCTCGGGTGTGGCGTTGTCAGGCTGCGTGGCTGGTGGCTGCGTCGCCGGAGGCGGCGTGTTGCCGGAGGGCGAGCCGCCGGACGATGGGGGAATCAGTGGAAAGGAAGCGCCGCCACCACCGCCACCGCCGCCGCCGCCGCAGGCGGTCAGCGCGATGGCAAGAGCAGTCAGCGCCAGTGTCCTGAATGGCCACGCGGGCCTCGATCCTCGTCCTCGATGCGTCATTTGGGGTCTCTCTTGTTGTGGGGGCCGGCAAGCGAACCGCGGCCGTTTTTATGGTTCTTGTGTGTAACCCCCGAGACACCCCCAGGCAGCCCTGGGTGATGGGGCGCCGGGCTGGCCGCCAGCGCCAAGCCGAATCCCGCCTGTGTCCTGTCCTGCTTGTGTCAAGCATGAATATCGCAAGCCTCGCGGCATGTTTCCCAGGAGGAGATGGCGCGAGGTCCCGCCGGAACATGCACCGAGGTCGAGCGCCTCTGCGCGTCTCTTGTGAAGTCGCCTGTGCGGATATCAGCCGGCGGCAATGGCTTTTGCCAATGGCGCCCATTGCGCCGCAAAGGCCTCCGCGCGCAGCGCCGGCTCGAAACTTTGCACCGAGACGGTGACCACGCGCTCGATCACGAAGGCGTCCTTCTCCATCATGGCTTCGAGTTCATCGGAGCCGGCGCAATGGGCCAGCATCACCCCACCCGTGCCGTCCGCGAGTGGTCCTGCGGCGAGGATGTGTCCCGACTTGGTGAACCTGCCCAGCCATTGCTTGTGGGCGTCCAGATGCCCGTTGACTTCCTCGATGGGGCGCGCGTAGTTCAGCGTTACGACGTAAAGCATGGTTTTCCTCGGATGTTGAATGAAACGTGTGTTTGGGGCGACGCGCCTTCAGTCGCGCAGAGCCGCGTCGACCACCCGCAGCACGCCGGCCCGTGCGTCTTCCATGGCACGCGCCCGGATATCCGGGCCCCTGGACATGCTCTCGGCCCGCAGGTAATGCACGTCGGTGATGCCGATGAATCCGAAGGCCGCCTTGAGATAGGTCTCCTGGAAGTCGAGCGCGGCCATGGGCCCCGCGGTGTAGACGCCGCCGCGCGTGGAAGCGACGATCACGCGCTTGCCGCCGGCCAGGCCGACGGGACCGGCGGGCGTGTACTTGAAGGTCTTGCCGGGTTGCATGACGCGATCGATCCAGGCCTTCAACTGGGTCGCAACGGAGAAGTTGTACATGGGCGCGCCGACGACGATGACGTCGCTGCCCTGGAGTTCTTGAACCAGTGCGTTGGAGCGGGCATGTTCACGCGCCACGTGGGCGTCGTCCGAAGCGATGGACAGGTCGCGGAATCCGGAAGCGATGGGGCCGTCGAGATGAGGAATGGCGTCCAGCACGAGGTCGCGGTAGACGACGTTGGCGTCCGGGTTGTGCGTGCGGATCGCCGACACGATGGAAGCACTGAGGGCGCGTGAACCGGAGGCATCGCCGAGGATGCTGGAATCGAGATGAAGGACTTGCATGATGTGGGAGTGTCGAGAGGAGCCATGAAGATAGGCGCAGCCTCCTCGCGGCACCAGACGGCACAATCGCAACTCTTCGTTCTGGCCCTCAGGACAATCAATGCAGCAGCCCGCACCCGCACAGTCCCCAGACCTCGCCATGCGCGGGAACTCGCCCGTGGACCTGAATGATTTCGCCCTCTTCGTGGCGGTCGTGTCGCACGGCAGCTTCTCGGCCGCCGGGCGTGCAATGAGCATGCCGAAGTCGCGCATCAGCCGACGCATCGCCGATCTCGAGAAGCGGCTCGGCGTTCGGCTTCTGCAGCGCTCCACGCGTGCGATGCATGTGACCGAGGTCGGCGCTGCGTTCCTTCAGCACTGCGAGGCCATGACCCATGCCGCCCGTGCCGCCATGGAAGTGGCCGAGCATGCGAACGCCCGGCCGGCCGGGCGGTTGCGCGTTAGCTGCCCAGTGGGGATCGCGCATCTCTTTCTCGCCCCTGTGATCCCCAAGTTCCTTGACCGGTACCCCGACGTTCGCCTCGATCTGGAGCTGACCAACCGAAGGGTCGACGTCGTCGCTGAAGGATTCGATGTGGCGGTGCGAGTGCGGACCGTCGTCGACGATTCCCAACTGATCGTGCGCAACTTCGGCCTGAGTCAGCAGGTGCTGGTGGCCAGCCCAGGCTTCGTCGCGGCGCACGGCCCGTTCGGAACCGTGGCCTCGCTACAGGGCCAGGTCGGCATCGGGCTCGGCGTGACCCTGGGCGAGCGTCCGGCTTGGCGGGTCACCGGTCCGCAAGGCGTCGATGAGGCCATCGAGTACGTGCCGATGCTCGCGACCGACGATGTCCACCTGATCTGGCAGACCGTGCTCGCGGGCGTAGGCATCGCGAAGCTTCCCTTCAACCTGTGTGCGGAGTCGATCGAGAAGGGGGAACTGAAAATCCTGCTGCCCGACCACACGCTCGCGCCGCACCAACTGCATGCCGTGTTTCCATCACGGCGCGGCCTGGTGCCTGCGGTTCGGGCACTGATCGACGTGTTGAGCCTGGAGCTCACTCAGGCGATGACGGAGGCCAACCGCCGCTTTTCAGTGCTGCTCGAAGCCGCCCAGCGCGATTGACGCTGCGCAATCGGCGCGCGGCTGCTAGGGTGTCGTGGCCGCCGCTTCGGCTGCGCGTTCGATGAACGCGGCAACTTCCTTCGGGTGAGAAACGAGCGACATGTGGCTCGAGCGAAGCGCGATGCTCTTCGCGCCGATGTTCTGCACGGTCCAGCGCTGCACGCGCGGTGCCAGTGCGTTGTCGTTCTCGGTGACGAGGTACCAGCTGGGCTTGTCGTGCCAGGCTGCGTGGGTCACTTTTTCTTCGAACGCGCGCGCCGCCATCGGCTGTTGCGCCGCGGCCAGCAGTTGCACCTTCGCCAGCGGCACGTCGCCGGCCATCACCTTGCCGAAGGCACCCGCATCGTCGAGCCACACGAGGCCGTTGGCGTCGGGCTGCATGCCGTCCATAGGCGCCTTCTGTCGGGTCAAAAGCTCGGCCACGGACTCGTTGGAGTCGGGCACGAGCGCGGAGAGGTAGACCAAGCCCTTCACATTGGGTGCATTGCCGGCTTCGGTGATGACGGCGCCCGCCCAGGAGTGCCCCACCAGCAGCACCGAATCTCCCTTGCGTTCCAGCACGCGGCGAGTGGCAGCCACATCGTCGGCCAGGCCCGTCAGCGGGTTCTGCACGGCTGTGACGTTGTAGCCCTTGCGCTGCAGGAGTGCGGTGACCTCGGACCACGAGGAGCCATCGGCGAAGGCGCCGTGGACCAGCACGATGTCTTTCACGACGCGCGGCCCGGCTGGGCCGGCCGTGGCGAGGGCTGCGAACAGCGACAACGCAGCAAAGGCGACAGACAGTTTCATCAAGCGCTTCATACCTTGAATCCTCGAAGAGGAACGGGAAATCGAAAAGGCTCCTTGCGGAAGCGGACGGTGCCATCGGGTTACCCCTATCCAGCGGCACGCCGGATGCAAATACATTTTACTGAAAATACGTAATGTAAATACATGCACAGACCTTCCGTACCCCGTCGCACGCATGCCGAACGCAGCGCCGCCACAAGAAAACACCTGATCGCCACGGCCATCGATGTGATCCAGACCCGAAGCCTGGAGGACATGTCGATCCACGAACTGGCCAGGACCGCCGGCATGACTTCCGGTGCGGTCCAGCATCACTTCGAATCGAAGGCGGTGCTGATGATGCAGGTGCTCGGCGAGCTCATCCAGTCGGGTGTGGATGCGGGCGAACTCTGGCCTGCGGAAACCTTGCCGCTGCACGAGCGCGCGTCGGCTTTCGTCAACGCGGCCTGGCAGTTGATCTACGCGCAGCCTCGCTTCGTCGCAGCCTGGAACATCTACCTCGGCACGCGCAATCAACCCGAAGTCCTCGCGCAAATTGCCAGTCTTCGGATCGAACTCGGCGAACAAATGGAAGCGGGATTCTTCGGCGCCTTCCCGGAACTCGAGAACGCCGCCGATCGGCACGCAGTCGTAGGGCTTGTCTTCTCCGCGCTGCGGGGCCTGGGCCTCCTGCAGCTCTTTCCCTCTACCGCCGAGGAAGTGCGCTCGGAGCGATCGCAAGCGCAACTCGCGTGCCTTGCGGATCTGATCGTCGCGCACTGCGAAGCGGCCGCGGCGCCTCGCAAGCCCAGGAAGCCTTCGCGCGCCCCGTCGGCACGCAGCTAGGCCCGGGCGAACACCTATTTTCCAGGAGACAAGATGAACCCTATCCACACGCCCAGGCTGCTGCTCGCGATCCTCATCTCTTCATGCGCCGCAGCCAGTTGGGCGGATGCTGCGGTGTACCCAGCCAAGCCAATTCAACTGATCGCGCAACAACCGCCGGGCAGCGCATCGGACTCGATGACGCGCGTCTGGGCCGACTGCATCGCACGCGAACTCGCGCACCCGGTGATCGTGCAGAACAAGCCAGGTGCCAATGGCTTGCTGGCCATCAACAACCTCAAGGGGCAGTCGCCCGACGGCTACACGCTGATGAGCATCGGCATGTCCCAGATGAGCATCACGCCCTACACCTACAAGCAGCGCCCCTACGATCCGGCGACCGACTTCGAGGGCATCGCGATCCTGGGCACCTCGCCGCTCGTGCTCACGGTGCCCGCGGGCGAAGGCATCGCGCGGCTGGCTGACCTGGAGAAGCTGGCGAAGACCACGCCCGGCGGCATCAACTTCGGGTCTCCCGGCAAGGGAAGCCCGGCACACTTGCTGACCACGGCGCTGCTGGACAAGGTTGGCGTGCCAGGCACGCACGTGCCCTTCGTCGGCGAGGGCGCGGGGCTCACCGGGCTGATCGGCAAGCAGATCCAGGCCATGACGCTCGTGATCGGCACGGCGGCGCAGCAGGTGAAGGCCGGCAAGCTCGTGGCACTGGCGGTCTTCGACAGCCAGCGATCGAAGCTGCTGCCTGACGTGCCCACGATTGCCGAATTGGTTCCGGCCGCGGCAGATCTTGCGAGGCCTTCCTGGATTGCGGTGGTGGGCAAGGCGGGGCTGCCACAGCCGGTCGCGGCCAAGCTCAACGTAGCAACGGAGCAATGCCGCACCAACGAACAGTACAAGGCACGCATGGAAGCCATGAACGTCACGCTCATTGCTTCCGCGCCCGCGGATGTGCGCAGCTGGGCCGCTCGCGATGCCGCGGTGTGGCGCCCATTGATCGACAGGCTGGGCCTGGCCACCGAATGAACGCGAAGCACGCACCCGAGGTGCGCCTGGCCCATGGCGGCGGGCTCAGGGGTGCATGGCTCGACGGCGTGCGTGTCTTCAAAGGCGTGCGCTATGCGCAGCCGCCCTTCGGCGCGCTGCGATTCGAGGCCCCGGTGCCCGTGCCTGCGTGGGCAGGCGTGCGCGATGCCTCCTCGTTCGGCCCGGTCGCCTTCCAATGGCCGCGCGACCCGCAGGCGCAGGACGACCCGCGCGGCGGCGAAGACGCGCTGCGGCTGAACATCTGGGCGCCGGATGCGCCGCCCGGCGCCCATCTGCCGGTGATGGTCTGGGTCCATGGCGGTGGGTTCTTCCGCGGCGGCGCGAGCGATCCGCTGTACGACGGCGCCTCGTTCGCAAGGCAGGGCGTGGTGTTCGTCTCCATCCAGTACCGGCTTGGCGTGGACGGCTTCGCACACCTTCCTTCGGCGCCGGACAACCGCGGGTTGCTCGACCAGCTCGCGGCGCTGCAGTGGGTCCAGGCCTTCATCTCCGCTTGGGGCGGCGACCCCGAAAGGGTCACCGTGTTCGGCCAATCCGCGGGGGCCGGTGCCCTGGCTTGCCTGATGGGCATGCCCGCTTCGCGCGGCCTCTTTCACCGCGCAATCCTTCAGAGCCCGAGCATCGCTTGTCAGAGCGTGGACGAAGCCATCGTGGCTTTCCGGGCGATCGCGTCGGTGGCCGGCATCGAGCCGACGCGATTGGCCATGGCCGCGGCGCCCATCACCGTTCTTCTGCAAGCGGTGCATGCACTGGCGAGCGACCCGCGCCTGCGAAAAGCGCACGGCATGAGCGCCCGCAACCTCTTCCCGTTGCGCCCTGTCGTCGACGGGCGGATCCTGCGGACAGAGCCCCTGCAGGCGATGGCGGATGAATGGACGGCCGCACCGAGGCGCTTGCAGATCCTGGTGGGCAGCAATGCGCAAGAGATGCGCCTGTACTACGTGCCGACGGACGCGCTCTCCCGCCTGACCGCCACGGACCTCGAGGACTTCGTTCGCGAAGCCGGCCTGCCGATGCCCGCCGGCCAGGAAAGCCCCGGCGCCGCGCTGTGCGCGTTGCAGTCCGAGTACTTCTACAGCACCCCTGCCCGGCGGATCGCCGAGCTGGCCGACGCGCACCTCGGACCGGCGTACCGGTATCTCTTTTCCTGGCGCTCGCCGCAATGCGGCGGCCGGTTGGGCGCCGCGCATGGTGTCGAATTGCCATTCGTCTTCGCAAACCTGCATACCCCCATGGGCCGCGAGTTTGCGGGAGCCGCGGCGCCCGGTGAGCTGGCGCGCGAGATGCACGAAGCCTGGGCGCGGTTCGCAAAAGAAGGTGATCCGGGCTGGCCCGCGCACACATCCGCGCGCCCCTGGACCAGGACCTTCGACGGACCTTCGAGAAAGCTCGCTTCGGCGCATTCGCAGCCAATGTCTCCCATCGAAAGTCGAGAAGCAGTTTTCATGTCCAGGCAAAACACAGCACTGTCAGTTGAAGAAGTCCGCGAGGCGCTGGTCGGGGTTCTGGGCGAATCCCGGGTCCTGCAGGACCCGGGTCGCCTGGAGGCGCATTCAGGCGATTGGAGCGAGGCCAAGCGCGTGCGCCCATCGCTCGTCATCTGTCCACGGACGCCGCAGGAAGTGGCCAGTGCGCTCGCTGTCTGCTCGCGCCTGGGGCAGCAGGTGGTGGTGCAGGGTGGCCTCACCGGCCTGGCCGGAGGCGCGACGCCGTGCAACGGCGAGATAGCGCTCTCGCTGGCCAGGCTCAACGCCGTGGAGGACCTCGACGAGGTCGCTGGGACCGTGCGGGTGCAGGCCGGCGTGGTGCTCGAAGAACTCCAGCAGTGGGTCGAAAAGCGGGACTGGACTTTTCCGCTGGACCTCGGTGCCCGTGGCTCCTGCCATGTCGGCGGCAACGCAGCCACGAACGCGGGCGGCAACCGCGTCATCCGCTTCGGCACGATGCGTGAACGGGTCCTCGGCCTGGAGGTCGCGCTGCCCGACGGCCGGCTTCTGTCGATGCTCAACCGGGTGACGAAGAACACGACTGGCATCGACCTGAAGCATCTTTTCATCGGGTCTGAAGGCACGCTGGGGGTCATCACCCGGTTGGACCTGAAGCTGTCGCCCAAGCCGACATCGTCGAGCACCGCCCTTTGCGCGCTGCCGTCATTCGAGGCAGCAACGCAGCTCGTGAGAGACCTGCAGCGGGCCTTGCCGGCGCTGTCGGCGTTCGAGGTGATGTGGAGCGACTATCTGGCTGCCGCGACGCAGATCACTTCGCTGCGGCGTCCGTTCGAGGAAGACCATCCGGTGTACGTGCTGATCGAGACCCTCGGGGCCGACGACCTTGCCGATCGGGAGGCGCTTGAGCGAGCCTTGGGGCAGGCACTCGATTCAGGCCTGGTCGCCGACGTGATCGTGGCCCAGTCCGTGGAGGATTCAAGGCGCCTCTGGACGTACCGTGAAGCCGTTGGTGAACTCCTCGGTGCATTGAAACCCTTTGCCGCCTTCGACGTGGGCATTCCGATGTCTCGCATGCAGGAGTTCGTCGAGCAGGTCGGACGGGATCTCAGGCAGCTCTTTCCGGACCAGAAGCATCTCTTCTTCGGTCACATCGGCGATGGCAACCTGCACGTGCTGTCCGGTCCGCACAGTGCCAACGGCAGCCTGCACGAGATCGAGAAGATGGTGTATCTCGCCACGGAACGGGCGGGCGGCTGCATCTCGGCGGAACACGGCATCGGCGTGGTCAAGAAGGAGTTCCTGCCCCACAGCCGTACCGGCGAGGAGCTCGACGCGATGCGCAGCCTCAAGCTGCTTTTTGACCCGGCGAACATACTCAACGCAGGGCGCGTCTTCGATGCCGCCTGAGGCCCCATGAAACCCGACCCGAGACACATATGACGAGAGAAAATCATCCAAACCGCTGGCTCGGCGTAGCTGGCCTTGTTGCCTGCTCTGCGCTGCTTGCTGCGTGCGGCGCAGGCCGCTGGAGCGGCAAGGCCGTCAACCTGGCCGTACCGGACAAGACCTCGCTCGCTCGGGCTTGCGCCGGCATGGCCGGCAAAACGGTGTCGCCGGGGCAGATCGCGCTGACGAGCGGCAAGGCAACTGTGTCTTCGGCCATGCTCGTACCCGCCGTCACTACCGCGCCAGCTTTCGCCGAATATTGCAGGGTGCAGGGCACGATCGCTCCCCTTACGCCGGGTGCTGATCCGATACGCTTCCAGCTCAACCTGCCGACCACATGGAACGAAAAGGCCGTCATGGTGGGAGGTGGCGGTTTCAACGGCACGGTCATCGATGCCGTCGCCGCGCTTCGCGACGCGGCACCGGGTCAAGCGCAGCCGATCACCCAGGGTTTCGCGACCTTCGGCACCGACTCTGGCCACGACGGAACGACTTACAACGCTACCGATCCAGCCAGGTTTGCGTTGAACGACGAGATGTTCCTGAACTTCGCGCATCAGTCATACAAGAAGGTCAAGGACGTCGCGCACGTGTTGATGCAGCAGTACTACCTGCGCACGCCGTCCAAACAGTACTTCTACGGCGGCTCCGAGGGCGGGCGCGAGGGCCTCACCATGGCGCAGCGCTACCCGCAAGATTTCGACGGCATCGTTTCCGTCGTGCCCGTGATCAGCTGGACGGGACTCTTCAACGGATTCATCAGCTACCAGTTGCCGCAGTTCTCCGGCGGGGCAATCAACGCCAGCAAGGTGCGCCTGCTCGCCAACTATGTGAACACCACATGCGACGCGCTGGACAACAGCGCAGATGGCGTGGTGAGCAACTATCTCGCCTGTCCGTCTCGCATCGACCTGCAGCGCCTGCGCTGCCCTGGCGGCGGCGACACGGGCGACACCTGCCTGTCCGACGCGCAACTCGCTGTACTCAAGGCGTCGTACGGACCGACAGTCCTGCCTTTCCCGCTCGCCAACGGTCTCACTACCTACCCGGGCCGCCTGTACGGCGGCGAGATCCAACTCGGCGGGGAAGGCGTGGGTCGATGGGTGACGACAGGCCTCGTTCCCAATCTGCCGCCGACTTCGGCAGACGCTCGCGGTGTGATCTACGGCAGCAGCTACGCTCGCTATGTGATCGCGAAGAACGCCGCCTTCGACATCCGCACATGGAACGCCTCGAACTTCCAGGCGCGCATCCAGAAGGTGTCGGCGCTGATGGACTCGACCGATCCCGATCTTTCGGCCTTCCGCGCGCGGGGCGGCAAGCTCATCATCCGCGAGAACTCGGGCGACTGGGCGCAGAGCCCGATGGCCGGCATCCAGTACTACCAGAGCGTCGTCGACAAGCTCACGCAGCCGGTCGTCGACGAGTTCGTGCGCCTCTACGTTTCACCCGCATCGAATCATGGCGGTACGGCGGCAAGCCTCACGACAGGCGCCGAAATTCCCACCAATCACGATTTGCTCACGACGCTGGATAAATGGGTGACGAGTGGCAGCGCGCCGGCCGATGCACTCGTGCAGGTGCGCAACTCGCCCTCCGCCCCCTTCAGCACTCTCGCGACGCGCCCCATGTGCCGCTATCCGAACTACCCGGCGTACGTGTCGGGCGACGTGACGAAGGCTGAAAGCTATCGTTGTGTTGCGTCGTTGCCCTGACTTGCCGGGCGTCTGCGCAATCACATCTATCGCAGGCTGCCGAAGAGTGCGATTCAACCGAACCGCCCTCCATCACAAAGGCCGAAGACCGGGGGACATTCGCGCAGCAAGGCACCCCGTCGGCGTGAGCCTCGCCCTGAACGAACCCGGACCCGAGCCTCAGGACATCCCGCGCGCCAGCAGATGGTCGACAAGCCTGCGCTGCGGAAAGCTCAGCGCCTCCTGCCGGGTGCACAGGTACATCCGCCGGGAGGCCCACGCGTCGGTGAGATTGATGAAGCGCAGCTTCATCTCCTTGCGATAGGCCACCGCAGCGCCTTCGGGCAGGATGCCGACGCCCATGCCCGCTTCGATCATCCGGCACACGGCCTCGAAGCTCTTCACCCGCACGCGCAGGCGCAGCACCTTGCGCGCGCTCATCGCGGCGTCTTCCATGGTGCGGGAGATGGCGGAGTCGTCTTCCAGGCCGACGAAGTCGTAGTCGAGCAGCTCCTCGAACGACACCTCGCGCCCGCGCCACGGGTGCTTCTGCCGCACGATGGCCACGAGCCTGTCCGTGCGGTACGGAATGAAGTGCAGCGCCGGGTCTGCGGCCTCGCTGGTGATGACGCCGACGTCGGCCTGCCGGTCGCGAATCGCCTGCACGATGTAGACGCTGCGGTGCTCTTCCACGCTCACGCGGATCTCGGGGTAGCGCTGGCGGAAGCTCGCCACGTCGTCGGGCAGGAACTGGCCCATGGCCGATGCGTTGGCATGCAGCCGCACGCGGCCGGTGGCGCCCTGCGCGTAGTCCGACAGGTCGGCGCGCATGCGGTCGACGTCGCGCAATATCTGCCGCGCATGCATGGCGAGCGACTCGCCGGCGCCGGTGGGCGTCACGCCCTTCGAGGTGCGGTTGAGCAGCACCACGCCCAGCTGCTCTTCGAGGATGGCAAGCCGGCGGCTGGCGGCCGACAGCACCATGTGGCTCTCGGCGGCGGCCTTCGACAGGCTGCCGTGCTCAATGGCGCGAAGGAAGAGCGCCAGCGAATCGAGGTCGGGTCTCATGGTGTGTGGGTCGGGTCTGCGAGGCCGACATTGTCGGGCCGGCGGGGTCCGGGGCTCCGGCCGAAATACTTTCGGCGGATTGCGCCCGCAAAAGACAGATCTTCCGGAATTGGTTGCTCTTTGCTAAAACGAAGAAGCACTTTCCGTGGACAAGGCGGAAGAATCGTTGCTGCCCCGGCGTCTACCCCGCCGGGGCGTTCCGCGAGCCGGCCCTCTACCGGGGCCATGCCCGCATTCCGACGAGTCCTACCCGGAGTCTTTTTCAGTCATGGCATCCCACGAACTGGCCAGCGTTGCGCTGGACGACAAATACACGGCCACCGAAGGCCGGATCTACCTCAGCGGCATCCAGGCACTGGTGCGCCTCATGCTCGTGCAGAAATGGCGCGACCAGAAGGCCGGGCTGAACACGGCGGGCTTCGTCTCGGGCTACCGCGGCTCGCCGCTCGGCGGCCTGGACGAGGCGCTGTGGAAGGCGCAGCCCCAACTCGAAGCCAGCGCGGTGAAGTTCCTGCCCGGCGTGAACGAGGAACTCGCCGCCACCGCCGTGTGGGGCACCCAGCAGGTGCACCTGACGGGCGAGTCCGCCGTCGATGGCGTCTTCGCGATGTGGTACGGCAAGGCCCCGGGCGTGGACCGCTGCGGCGACGTGTTCAAGCACATGAGCCACGCGGGCACCTCGCCCCATGGCGGCGTGCTGCTGGTGGCGGGCGACGACCATGGCGCGTCTTCGTCCACGCTGCCCAACCAGAGCGACCACCTGTTCGCCGCGTCGATGATCCCGATGCTCTACCCGCAGAGCGTGGAGGAGTACATCGAGCTCGGCCTGCATGGCTTCGCGATGTCGCGCTTCGCGGGGCTGCCGGTGGGCTTCAAGGCGCTGGCCGACACGGTGGAGTCTTCAGGCTCCATTCCGGCCGGCGTGCTCGACGTGCACACCCAGCTGCCTTCGGACTTCGTCTTCCCGCCCGGCGGCGTGCATGCGCGCCTGTCGACCGACACGCTCGGCGTGCAGGCGCGCAAGCAGGAAGCGCTGATGCAGGACTACAAGATCTACGCCGCCATCGCCTATGCGCGCGCCAACCGGCTCAACCGCGTGACCATCGATTCGCCCAAGGCACGCCTGGGCATCGTAGCCTCGGGCAAGTCGTACCGCGACGTGCTCGAGGCGCTGGAAGAACTGGGCATCGATGCCGACGAGGCTGCGCGTATCGGCATCCGGCTCTTCAAGGTGTCGATGCCGTGGCCGCTGGAGCCCGATTCGATCCGCGAGTTCGCCGATGGCCTCGAAGAAATTCTTGTGGTCGAGGAGAAGCGCCAGATCGTCGAATACCAGCTCAAGGAGCATCTCTACAACTGGCGCGAGGACGTGCGCCCGCGCGTCATCGGCAAGTTCGACGAGCAGGGCGAATGGGGCGCGCATCCGCGCGGCAAGTGGCTGTTGCCGGCCACGGCCGATTTCTCGGTGGCGCAGATCGCGCGCGTCGTCGCGGGGCGCGTGGCGCGCTTTCACACCAGCGACCGCATCCGCATGCGGCTGGCGATCCTCGACGCGAAGGACGTGGTGCTGGGCAAGGCCGTGGCCACGCCCTCGCGGCCGGCCTGGTACTGCTCGGGCTGCCCGCACAACACCTCGACCAAGGTGCCCGAAGGCAGCCTCGCGCTCGCGGGCATCGGCTGCCACGTGATGGCCACCGCCATCTACCCCGAGCACAACCGCACGACCACGCACATGGGCGGCGAAGGCGCGCCGTGGCTGGGGCAGGCGTGGTTCTCCAGGCGCAGGCACGTGTTCGCGAACCTGGGCGACGGCACCTACTACCACTCGGGCTCGCTCGCCATCCGCGCGGCCGTGGCGGCGGGCGTGAACATCACCTACAAGATCCTCTACAACGACGCGGTGGCGATGACCGGCGGCCAGCCGGTGGACGGGCCCATCACCGTGCCGCGCATCGCGCACCAGATGGCGGCCGAGGGCGTGAAGCGCCTTGCGCTCGTGGCCGAAGACCCGTCGCGCTGGTCCGACCGCAGCGTGCTGCCGCCGGAGCGCGAGGGCTTCATGCTCACCGTGCACCACCGCGACAGCATGGACGCGGTGCAGCGCGAGCTGCGCGAGTTCGAGGGCGTCTCGGTGCTGATCTACGACCAGGTATGCGCCGCCGAGAAGCGCCGCCGCCGCAAGAAGGGCGAGTTCCCGCAGGCCGCGCGCCGGGTGTTCATCAACGACGCGGTCTGCGAGGGCTGCGGCGACTGCGGCGAGCAGTCGAACTGCACCGCCCTGCTGCCGAAGCAGACCGAGCTGGGCCTGAAGCGCGCGGTGGACCAGAGCGCCTGCAACGCCGACGAGTCGTGCATCAAGGGCTTCTGCCCCAGCTTCGTGACGGTCGAAGGCGTGAAGCCGCGCAAGCAGGCACCGATCGCCGCGAAGGCTGCAGCCGAAGAGGCGCCGCTGCCCGAGCCGAAGCAGCCCGCGCTCGAAGGCATGCACAACATCCTGATCACCGGCATCGGCGGCACGGGCGTCATCACCATAGGCGCGCTGATCGGCATGGCCGCGCACCTCGAAGGCAAGGGCGTGAGCGTGCTCGACATGACGGGCATGTCTCAGAAGAACGGCTCGGTCACCTCGCACGTGCGCATCGCGCGCGACGCGGCGCAGCTGAAGGCGCAGCGCATTCCCACCGGCGAGGCCGACCTGATCCTGGGATGCGACATGCTCACGGCCGGCGCGCCCGACGCCATCGCGCGCATGCGGCCGGGGCGTACCTATGCGCTGGTCAACACCTTCGAGCAGCCGACCGGGCATTTCGCGCAGCAGCCCGACTGGCAGTTCCCGGCGGCGCAGGTGCGCGCGCTCATCGAGGAATCGGTGGAGAGCCGCGCCGACTTCATCGACGCGACGCAACTGGCCACGCGGCTCATGGGCGACGCGATCGCGGCCAACCTGTTCCTGCTGGGCTTCGCCTTCCAGAAGGGCCATGTGCCGCTGTCGGCCGCGGCGCTGGACAAGGCCATCGAGATCAACGGCGTGGCGGTGAAGGCGAACCAGGCCGCATTCCGCTGGGGCCGCAAGGCTGCGCTCGACCTCGCGGCGGTGACGCGAGAAGCTTCGCCGCAGAAGGTCGTCGCGCTGCAGCGGCCGCAGAGCCTGGAGGCGCTGGTCAGGAGCCGCGCCGAGTTCCTCGTGTCGTACCAGAACGCCGCGTACGCGCAGCGCTACGCGGAGCTGGTGGAACGCGTGCGTGCGCTCGAAGAGCGCGAGCGCGGCAGCAACCAGCTGGCGAAGGCTGTCGCATCGGGCCTCTTCAAGCTCATGGCCTACAAGGACGAGTACGAGGTCGCGCGCCTCTACACCGACCGGCGCTTCATGGAAAAGCTGGGCGAGCAGTTCGAGGGCAAGCCGGTGCTGCGCTTCCATCTCGCGCCGCCGGTGCTCGGCCGCCGCGATGCCGAGGGCCGCGCGATGAAGACCAGCTTCGGGCCTTGGGTGATGGGTGCCTTCCGCGTCCTCGCGAGCCTTCGCGGCCTGCGCGGCACGGCCTTCGACCTGTTCGGCCGCACCGCCGAGCGGCGCATGGAGCGGCAGCTCATCGAGGACTACCGTGCAATGGTCGAGGACGTGCTCGCGCGCTTCGATGCCATCGACTTCGATACCGCCCTGTCGCTCGCACGGCTGCCCGAGCAGATCCGCGGTTTCGGGCATGTGAAGGAGGAAAGCGTGGTGTCGGCGCGAGTGCGGTGGGATGCGCTCGCAAGGCAGCTCGACGCGCGCCCGGCCGGGCAGGCCACGCAGCGGGCCGGCACGCGGGAGCAGCCGGTGGCGGCATGACGGAAGGCGGGCGGCAGAGCCTGCCCGGGAGGATCAGGGCAAAATCCTCCCGCCGCCGGTCGGCCCCGCCCCCATGCCGCCCACCATGTCCACCCCCGCCCCCGATCCGACGCATACGGCGTCGGCGACCGCCCAGGCCCGCCCTCGCCGGCGGCATCGCAGCACGATCGCCTGGATGGCCGCGTGCACGCTGGCCCTGCTGCTGATCGGCCTCGCGGGCCAATGGGCGGCGAACCGCGAAGCGAGCTTCCAGGCCGACTCGATCCGCCGCGCCATGGAAGTGCACGTGCTCGGCCTGCGCGACGCCGCCGGCAAGTACAGCTACCTGCCCTTCACCGCGGGCCTGCATCCCGACGTGCTGGCCGCGCTGGCCCGCCCCAACGACATTGCCGCCAAGCAGCGCGCCAATCTCTACATCGAGCGGGTGAACCGGCAGGCCGGTTCCGACGTGCTCTACCTGATCGACATGCAGGGCCTCACGCTGGCGGCCAGCAACTGGAACACGCCTCAGAGCTTCGTCGGCCAGTCGTATGCCAACCGCCCCTACTTCATCGACGCCCGCGCGGGGCGCAACGGCCTTTTCTATGGCGTGGGCCAGACCACCGGCGAGCCGGGGCTCTTCATCTCCTCGCCGGTGCGCGGCGAAGGCGGAGAGATCCGGGGCGTGGTGACGGTCAAGGTCAGCCTGCGCCAGGTGCAGGAAACCTGGACCTTCGTGCGCGACCCCATCCTGCTGACCGACGCTCGCGGCGTCGTGTTCCTGAGCTCGGTACCGTCGTGGATGTACCGGTCATCGCGCCCGCTGCAGGCCACCGAGCTTGAAGGCATGCGTCGCGACCAGCAGTACGGCACGCGCACCAGCTTCACGGCACTGCCGTGGAGGGTGGAACGCGAGGAAGGCCAGCTCGGCTACCTGGTGCGCACCGATATCGGTGGCCGGCCGCGCGAGTACCTCGCGGTGGACGAGCGCCTGCCCGACCTCGGCTGGACGCTGACAGTGATGACCGACCACGCGGAAGTCTCCAATGCCCGCGAGCGCGCCTGGATGCTGGGCCTGCTGTGCGCCGTCGTGCTGCTGCTGGCCGGCCTCTACTGGCAGCTGCGCGAACGCCGCTTCGCCGAGCAGCGCGACGCGCGCCGCGTGCTGGAGCTGCGCGTGCGCGAGCGCACCCACGACCTCGACGAGGCCCATGCCTTCCGCAAGGCGATGGAAGACTCTCTGCTGGTGGGCATGCGCGCCCGCGACCTCGAAGGCCGCATCATCTACGTGAACCCGGCCTTCTGCGAAATGACCGGCTATGGCGCCGACGAGCTGCTGGGCAAGCTGCCGCCCTACCCCTACTGGCACCCGAACGACGTGACGCAGCACTGGCGCCACTACGACGCGATGATGAGCGGCCAGCCCGTGCGCTCCGGCTTCGAGTCGCGCCTGCGGCACCGCGACGGGCACGAGGTCATCACCATGGTCTACACCGCCGCGCTGATCGATGCCGACGGCAAGCACGCCGGCTGGATGAGTTCGGTGGTGGACATCACCGAACAGAAGCGCGCCGAGCTGCGCCAGCGCCAGAACGACGAGCAGTTGCAGCACGCCCAGCGCCTGGCGAGCCTGGGCGAGATGGCCTCCACGCTGGCCCACGAACTCAACCAGCCGCTGATGGCGCTGAGCAACTTCGCCAGCGCCGCCAAGGCCTTCGCCGAGCAGGGCAACCAGCAATTGCTGGTGAGCAGCCTGGACGAGGCCGTGATGCAGGCGCAGCGCAGCGCCGAGATCGTGCGGCGCATCCGCGGCTTCGTGCGCCAGCGCACCGTGGGCACGGAAGACTGCTCGGTGGCAGCGCTGGCCGGCAACGCCATCGCGCTACTGCAGGGCGAGATCCGCATGCGCCAGGCGCGCGCCGAGCTTCGCATTCCGCCCGGACTGCCCGAGGTGCGCGGCGACCGCGTGCTGCTCGAGCAGGTGCTGCTCAACCTGCTGTCGAACAGCCTGCACGCCATGCAGGCCGTACCGCCCGAGCAGCGGCTGGTGGAGATCGAGGCGGGGCTCAAGGAAGGACGCATGCACATCCACGTGGCCGACCGCGGCCCGGGCATCGACGCCGCCGTGGCCGAGCAGGTGTTCTCGCCCTTCTTCACCACCAAGACCGGCGGGCTGGGGCTGGGCCTGAACATCTGCCGCACCATCGTCGAGGCGCACAGGGGCCGCCTCACCTTTGCCGACCGTCCGGGCGGTGGCACAGTCTTCACCCTCGAGCTGGAAATATCGCCACCGACATGACCCACAACAGCGCCGCTCCCGCCAACAACCTGTGCATCGTGGACGACGACGAGGCCGTGCGCCGCTCGCTCGGCCTGCTGCTGCTGTCGCGCGGCTACGCGGTGCAGACCTTCGCCTCGGGCGAAGCCTTCCTCGAAGGCACCGACCTGCAGCGCGCCGGCTGCGTGATCATGGACCTGCGCATGGAAGGCATGAGCGGCCTGCAGGTGTTCGACACGCTGCGCACGCAGGACAGCCCGCTCGTGGTCATCTTCCTCTCGGGCCACGGCGACATTCCCATGGCCGTGGAGGCCGTTCAGAACGGCGCCTTCGGCTGGCTCGAGAAACCCTGCAACGACGAGCGCCTGCTCGACACCATCGCCCGCGCCCTGCAACAGGCCGGCGAGATCGCCACCCGCCGCCAGGCCCGCCAGGCCGCGCAGGCGCTGTGGGACAAGCTCACCCCGCGCGAGATGCAGGTCGCCCGGCTGGTCGCCGAGGGCAAGCCCAACAAGCAGATCGCGCAGGAACTCGCCCCGCTGGAGCAGCGCACGGTGGAAACGCACCGGGCGCACGTGTTCGCGAAGCTGGGGCTGGCGAACAGCCATCAGCTGGATCGGTTCCTGCGGGAACACTCGCTGTAGCTCGCCGGGCACCGGCCACCGCCGACGGCGCACGCCCGTCGCGGCCCCAATCTAGGTATTTACCCTTGCGTACCGATACGTAGACGGCCAACGGCCGGTTACGGACGACAGCGCTGCCGCGGCCGGACAGACTCGCCGCAACGGCCCCCGCGTGCCTTTTCTTCTTAACGCCGCGGGCCGCAGCCAGAGACAAGGACCCCTTTCATGACCGCCATCGCAAGCGCGGCCGCCGGCGCTTCCAGCCCCGACGCGGCACCCGCCACCGCCAACAACCACACGCCCTACACCTTCGAGGAAAAGCGCAAGCGCATCTTCGCCATCTTCGCCGCCTCGTCCGGCAACCTGGTGGAGTGGTTCGACTTCTACGTCTACGCCTTCTGCGCCATCTATTTCGCGCCAGCTTTCTTCCCCAAGTCCGACCCCACGGTGCAGCTGCTGAACACCGCCGGCGTGTTCGCCGCCGGCTTCCTGATGCGCCCGATCGGCGGCTGGCTGTTCGGCCGCATCGCCGACCGCAAGGGCCGCAAGACTTCGATGGTGACCTCTGTGGTCATGATGTGCGTGGGTTCGCTGGTCATCGCCTGCCTGCCCACCTATGCGCAGATCGGCGCGGCCGCTCCGGCGCTGCTGCTGCTCGCGCGGCTGCTGCAGGGCCTGTCGGTGGGTGGCGAATACGGCACCACCGCCACCTACATGAGCGAAGTGGCGATGCGCGGCCAGCGCGGTTTCTTCTCCTCGTTCCAGTACGTCACGCTGATCGGCGGCCAGCTGCTCGCGGTGGTGGTCGTGGTGGTGCTGCAGCAGGTGCTCGACGAAGCCGAGCTCAAGGCCTGGGGCTGGCGGATTCCCTTCGTGCTCGGCGCCGTGGCGGCCGTTGTGGCGCTCATGCTGCGCCGCACGCTGACCGAGACGGCCAGCAACAAGACCCGCGCCGCCAAGGGCGCGGGCACGATGCGCGAGCTCTTCACCCATCACAAGCGCGCCTTCTTCGTGGTGCTCGGCTACACGGCCGGCGGCTCGCTGATCTTCTACACCTTCACCACGTACATGCAGAAGTACCTGGTGAACTCCGCCGGCATGTCGATCAAGACCGCCAGCAACGTGATGACGGCCTGCCTGTTCATCTACATGTGCATGCAGCCGCTGTTCGGCGCACTGTCGGACCGCATCGGCCGCCGCAGCAACATGCTGCTGTTCGGCGCCCTGGGCGCGCTGATGACGGTGCCCGTGCTGAGCAACCTGCAGAACGTCGGCAGCCCGCTGGTGGCAGGTGCGCTCATCACCCTCGCGCTGGCGGTGGTGAGCTTCTACACCTCGATCAGCGGCATCGTGAAGGCGGAGATGTTCCCGCCCGAGATCCGCGCGCTGGGCGTTGGCCTCTCCTACGCGGTGGGCAACGCGATCTTCGGCGGCAGCGCCGAGTACGTGGCGCTGGGCCTGAAGTCGATCGGGCACGAGTCCTACTTCTACTGGTACGTGACGGCAATGATGGTCGTGGCCTTCACCGTGAGCCTTCTGCTGCCGAAGCAGGCGAGCTACCTGCATCACGACAAGTAAGCAGGCGCTACCGCAATGAAGTTCCGGGAGGCCCGCGCCTCCCTCAAAAAAACGCGGGCCCCTGGGAAAGCTTTTCGAGTCAGCGAGCCGCAAGAAAGCATGAGGGTACGAACATGGCGAGACGGATGGTCCACAACGCAAGCATCACCTTGAAGCTGCCGCGCGACATGGAAACCGGCGCAAGGGTCACGGCCCTTCGGGCCGCCGGTGTCCCGGTCGACGCGGAAGGCAACGCACAGCAGGGATTTCTCTTCGTGCGCTCGGGTGATGGCTACAAGAGTCAGGTCAGCATCTTCAGATGGTTTCCCGACGAGGTGAGCCCCATCACCCGCGGTGCTTCCGGCGCCGCGGAGCCCTCGGCCCGCGAGCATCGCCCCGCAGCACCGCCGGACGACACGCTCGACCACTGGCTGGCCCAGATCCTCACCGCGCCCATCCCCGGCACCGACAGCGCGCTGCAGTGCGAGCCCGAGGCCTTGCCGGCCACCGCGGCTGCGATTGCATCTGCACCTGCACCTGCACCTGCACCTGCGACCGCAACTGCGGCAACGGCAGGCTGAAGCTCGCGGCCGGCGCCGGCCGGCTGCCTCAACCCGCGCCCCGCTGCGCCAGCGCGACCGCGTCGGCGCCCGCCGGAAATCGCAGTTGCCCCGTCGCATCGTTCGCCGCGCGCCAGACCGCCTCGGCGACATCCAACTCCTTCGTCAGTTGCGTGGCCTGCGCCAGCGTACCGAAGATCGACCGAGCAAGGGGCGCATACGGCTCGGTGATCAGGCCCTGCATCCGCTCGCCACCGTTCTCGGTGAATCGCGTCGTGGGCGCGTAGCCGGGTTCGACGAGCTTCGCGGCGACATCGAATGCCCTCAGTTCGTGAGCGAGCGAGGCCGTGAAGCCCTCGATCGCCGTCTTGCTGGCGGTGTAGACCGCAACCAGGGGCATGGGCGCAAGGGTCGCGCTCGAAGTCACGTTGACGATCATGCCCCCGCGGCGCTCGCGGAACGCGGGCAGCACGGCCTGCGTCATGGCCATCACGCCGAAGGTGTTGGTCTCGAAGAGCTCGCGCGTCGTCGCCATCGGTGTGGCCTCGAAGGCACCGAACAGGCCGATGCCGGCGTTGTTGACGAGCACGTCGACAGGGCCTGCCGCGTCCAGCGCGGCGACGATGCTCTCGGGCCGCGTCACGTCGAGCGCAAGCACGCGCATGCGCGGGGAGTCTTCGAAAAGTCCGTCTTGCGGCTTGCGCATGGTCGCGACGACGCTCCAGCCTTGAGCATGGAAATGGCGCGCAGTGGCAAGGCCGTAGCCAGACGAACAGCCGGTGATCAGAACAGTCTTCATGGTGGTCCTCTGAGTGGGTAAGTGAACGAGCGGTTGGAAGGAACTCGTACGATAGGCTCGACCTACCGGACTATCTACAATCATCAGTCCATCATTTGTTTGCGAAAGTCCATCCATGGCCGTCGACCCGCTGTCGCAGGTGATCGCGCTGCTCAAGCCCCGGGCAGTGTTCTCGAAGGTGATCAGCGGCGCCGGACGCTGGGGCGTGCGCTACACACAGTTCGGCCTGCCGAGCTTCTGCGCACTGCTCGAAGGCAGTTGCCTGCTGTCGGTCGATGGAGCGGAAACGCTGACGCTCACCGCGGGAGACTTCGTGCTGCTGCCCACCACGCCCGGCTTCACGATGACGAGCCTGGAGCCCGGCACGCCGGTGCCCATCGACGCGCGCAAGGCGGCCATGGACACGAGCGGCAGCGAAATACGCCACGGCGCGCGCGGCGGCCGGCCCGAGGTGCGGATGCTGGGCGGCTACTTCGAGTTCGACTCGCCCGATTCGGCGATGCTGGTGTCGCTGCTTCCCGCCGTGCTGCATGTGCGGGGCTCGCAGAAGCTGCCGCTGCTGACCCAGATGGTGCGCGAGGAATCGCTGGACCGTCGGCCGGGCCGCGAGCTGGTGCTCACCCGGCTCGTGGAAGTGCTGCTGGTGGAATCCCTGCGCACCACCTCCGGCGAAGAGGCACCGCCCGGCCTGCTGCGAGGCCTGGCGGACAAGCGGCTCGCGGCCGCGTTCCGCCACATGCATGGCGACCCCGCCCGCGGCTGGACGGTGGAACAGTTGGCGCGCAAGAGCGCGCTATCGCGCTCCGCCTTCTTCGACCGCTTCAGCCGCGCGGTCGGCATGCCGCCGATGGAATACCTGCTCTCATGGCGCATGGCCCTCGCCAAGCAGCTTCTGCGCCGCGAAGAGCTGGCGATCGCGGAAGTGGCCGAGCGGGTGGGCTACGGTTCGGCCAGCACCTTCAGCACGGCGTTCAGCCGGCATGTGGGGCAGCCGCCGGGGAAGTTCGCGCGCATGCACTGACGGTGCGCGCGAACGGGGCCGCCTCAAAGCAGTTCGCCGCGTTACCCAGGCGGGCAACGCGGCGAACAGGTCTCTCATTGCTTGCCGCCGAAGCGGCCGGCAGGCGTGTCTATTCCTCCATCGCCGACACGGGTTGCGGCGGCAGGGCCGCGCCCTTGTTCTTGCGCACCTTGATCAGGAACGAAGCCACCTGCCACACGATGAACACGCCGACCAGGCTCAGCAGCGTGGCGCTGATCGGGCGCGTGGCGAAGATGCCGAAGCTGCCGCGGCTCAGCAGCATGGCGCGGCGGAAGTTCTCCTCCAGCATCGGCCCGAGGATGAAGCCCAGCATCAGCGGCGCGGCGTCGAGCTCCAGCCGCATGAACATGTAGCCCATGAAGCCGAAGGCGGCGGTGATGAAGATGTCCTCCAGGCTGTTGTTCACGCTGTAGGTGCCGATGCAGCAGAAGAACAGGATCGACGGGAACAGCACCGCGTACGGGATCTTGAACACCGACAGCCAGTAGCGCACCAGCGGCACGTTCAGCACCAGCAGGAACACGTTGCCGATCCACATGCTGGCCACCAGGCCCCAGAAGAGTTCGGGGTGGCTGCCGATCATGTTCGGGCCGGGCTGGATGCCCTTGATGATGAAGGCGGCCAGCATCAGCGCCATGACGGCGTTCTCGGGAATGCCTATGCTCATCAGCGGAATGAAGCTGGTGCGCGCGGCGGCTTCGTCGGCAGCGGCCTGGCCGGCCACGCCTTCGATGCAGCCGGTGCCGATCTCGTGCTTGTACTTGCTGACCTTCTTGTCGATCGCGTAGGCGGCGAACTGGGCGATGGTCGGGCCGCCGCCGGGCAGGATGCCCAGGAAGGAGCCGACCGCGCTGCCGCGCAGGGCGCTCGGAATGATCCGCTTGAACTCGGCCCAGGTCGGGATCAGGTTGATCTTGCCGTTGAAGGGCGAGCGTTCCTCGCGCGAGTCGAGGTTCTTGGTGATCTCGGCAATGCCGAAGCAGCCCAGCGCGATGCTCACGATGCCGACGCCGTCGACCAGGAACGGCAGGTCGAGCGTGAAGCGCTGCATGCCGCTGTTCACGTCGGTGCCGATGGTGCCGAGCAGCACGCCGATCATGCACATCGCCAGGCCGTTCAGCAGGCTGCCGGTGGTCACGAAGCTCACGCACACGAAGCCCACGAGCATCATCGCGACGTAGTCGGCGGGCCCGAACAGGAAGGCCACTTCACCGAGCACGGGCGCGAGGAACGACAGCACCAGGATGGCGACCGTGCCGCCGATGAAGCTGGAGAAGCCCGCGGTGAAGAGCGCGAGGCCCGTCTGGCCCTTGAGCGTCATCGCATAGCCGTCGATGCAGGCCACGATGCTGCTCGCATGCGGGATCTTCATCGTGATGGCGCTGACGCTGTCGCCGTACTGCGCGCCGTAGTAGATGCCGGCCAGCATGATGAGCGCGCCGGTGGTGGGAATGGAATACGTCAGCGGCAGCAGCAGGCTGATGGTGGCCAGCGGGCCAAGGCCTGGCAGCAGGCCGACGAGCGTGCCCACCGTGCAGCCGATGGCGCAGAACAGCAGGTTCTGCATGGTCAGGGCATGCGAGAACCCGAACGCGAGGTTGTTGAGGACTTCCATGATGCTCGTTCCTTCCTCAGTACAGCGGAAGGTTCAGGCCGAGCAGCTTCTGCAGGGCCAGCGCCATGACGACCAGCCCGGCGGAGATCTTCACGTTGCGCACGACCGAGTAGGACGACGCGGCGAAGCCCGAGCAGAAGACCATGAAGATGATCCCGGCGATCATGTTCACGTACATGGAGATCACCGCCAGGCCGCAGAGGCTGCCCAGGATCAGCGAGATGTTCTTGAAGTTGAACTCCAGCGCCACGCGCTCCACGAAGAACGACCGGATCACAGTGGAAACCGCGATCACCAGCAGCATCGCGCTGATCATGGCGGGGAACAAACCGGGGCCGGCACGGCTCAAGTCTCCGATGGGGTAGCGAAGCGAGGTCAGGCCGAAGGCCAGCGCTATCGCCATGAGGAACAAGCCTCTGACAAGGGTTCTGTTTTTCATCTCTTCTTGTGCGATGGGTTTCGAAATCACCGGCACCGGCAAACCGGGGCTGATCGTCTCCATCCGGGCGGAAGTCCGGACCCCTGCATGCTCTGGCGCCAAACTGATTGCAATCTGACCGGACCGTAAGGGGAATTACGTACGGGCCATGCGGCCAGTACTGCCCAGATGCCGCCCGGAGACCGCCCACCTATACTCGCCGCGCCCCAAACAGCACGGCTGGCGCCCTGCCCCGCCCCGCCACACAGACCATGCAGACAGTTCCTTCCCTGACCGACCGCCTCCCCCGCTTCACCGCCGCCCTCGACCGCCACGAAGCCAGGGTCGAGGAACTCGCCCGGCAGGTCGCCCGGATCGAGGACGAAGACGCGGCCGAGGATTTCGGATATGCCTTCTCGGCGGTCCGCCAGGCCCCCGAGACCCCTGACGCCATCGAGCGCCTGGAGGCCCGCATCGGGATGCGCCTGCCCGAGCCGCTGAGGGCGCTCTATGAATCGCTGGGCGCCTTCTCGCTGCTGCCCGAGAACCGCATGCGCCATCTCGACCTGCTCTCCATCGACAGATTGCTCTCCTGGGCCGAGAGCCCGGACGTCGACGACGCCTGGCCCAGCCTCATGGGAGCGCTGTGCACCTTCGGCAGCCGGCGGGAGTTCGGCGGGCTGAAGCCGGCCTCGCAGGAAGCGCTGACGGAGCACTACGTGGTGTTCGGCTGGGCGCACCACCGCTATGAAGACCGCACGCTGCTGGCCTTCGACCGGAACGGCGCCTTCCACAACGTCGTCTACGAGCACGACGCGGGCGAAGAGGACTGGGTGGCGCGCTACCAGCCGCTGTGCCGGAAGGCGCTGGCCGGCATCGACCTGGACGAGATGCTCGCCGCCCATGTCGCGCTGGCGACGCGGCGCATGGAGCACCAGTTCGACGAGGGCGAGTTCCTGGGCTGAAGCGGCCCGCCCGGCGGCCTCAGGTCGGCTCGGTCGCTGTTTCGCCGGCTGCCGCCACCGCAGGCCGCGTGCGTCGCCATGCGACCCGCATGCCCACGCACAGGAACAGTGCGGCAATGAAGAACGGCGCGCCCGGCAGCTGCACCGGTGCGTCCACGCCGATGAAATAGCCGAAGCTGCCGGCGAAGGCCGCGGGCCCGACGATGCCCGCCACCGACACCAGGCTCGTCAGCGCACCCTGGATGCGCCCCTGCTGCGCCGCGTCGACCTGCTGCGTGACCAGCGCCTGCGCTGCTGGCCCCGCGAAGGCCAGCAAGGTGCACAACGGCAGCGCGAGCATGAAGACCGCCACGGCATCGGCCACGCCGCAGATCGCGA
Organism: Variovorax sp. V15; assembly: GCF_041154425.1. Taxonomy (NCBI): domain Bacteria; kingdom Pseudomonadati; phylum Pseudomonadota; class Betaproteobacteria; order Burkholderiales; family Comamonadaceae; genus Variovorax; species Variovorax sp. V15. Next base: position 1,622,512 of record NZ_AP028659.1, on the reverse strand, counting down.
AGCCCAGCACGCCGCAACCCAGCCCGAACAGCAGCGCCGCGCGCTCGCCGAAACGCTTCACGCCCGGCCCGATCAGCAGCGCGTTGACCACCACGCTCAGCACGCCCACCAGGCCGAGCACCCACCCCACGGTGTCTTCCTTCCACTGGAAGCGGTAGTCGGCGAAGAGCACGAACACGCTCGGGTACACGTACTGCGCGAGGTTGACCAGGAAGATCACCGCCGCCAGGCCGAACACCTGCGGATAGCGCTTCAGCAGCATCAGCGAGCCGACCGGGTTGGCATGCGACCAGTCGAACTTCAGGCTGCGCCGCTCTGGCGGCAGCGATTCGGGCAGCACGAACCACCCGTAGCAGAAGTTGAGCATCGTGAGGCCGGCCGCGAACCAGAACGGCAGGCGGGCATCGATGTGGCTCAACTGGCCGCCGAGCACCGGACCGAGCACCAGGCCCACGCCGAAGGCCGCGCCCACGATGCCGTAGCTCCTGGCTCTTTCTTCCGGCGCCGTCACGTCGGCGATGTAGGCATTGGCGGTGGTGAGGCTGGCCGAGAACACGCCCGACACCACGCGGCCGATGAAGAGCCACGGTAGGCTGTCGGCAAGGGCCATGAACACGAAGTCGACGGCAAGGCCCAGGCATGACAGCAGGATCACAGGCCGCCGCCCGAAGCGATCGGACAGCGCGCCCAGCACCGGTGAGCACACGAACTGGATCGCCGCGAACGCCGTGCCGAACACCGCGATCCAGTACGCCGCGGTCGCGGCGCTGCCGCCGGCCAGCCGCTCCACCAGATGCGGCAGGCCTGGAAGGATCAGGCCGAACGCGAGGAAGTCGATCAGCACCGTGATGAAAATGAAGGCGAGCGCGGCGCGGCGCACGCGCGGTGCCTGGAGGGTCGGACTCATCGCTGCAACCTCAACCGCTGCGGCTCAGGTACTTGCCCACGCGCGGGCGAACCTCGCGGATGCCACCGAGCCTGCCGAGCAGGCCGTCGATGCAGCCGACCAGCAGCGCGACGCTCTTTCTCAAGCGGTCGCGCTCGAAGATCAGCATGGGCAGGATCTGCTTGAGCGTGTAGACGTTGATGAACAGGATCGCCGGAAAGGCACGCATGTGCGCCAGCGAGAGGTCGAGTGCATTGCGCGAGATGTAGTAGCGCCGCACGGCCGGATAGTTGATGACGTAGATCTTCCAGCCGAACAGCGACTTCGCCTCGAGGTCGCCGATCTGGTGCCGCAGCACCACCTGCGTGTTGAGATAGAGCGGCACCTCGCTGCGCAGGGCGCGCATGCAGTAGTCGGTGTCGACGTGGTCAATCACGTAGCGCTCGTCGAAGCGCCCGACCTTGGCCCAGGCCCCGCGCGAGATCAGAGAGCCCGACGAGATCATGAAGGCGCAGCGCGCCAGCGGCTCGGTGAAGGGCTTGCGCAGGTCGAGCTGGTAGACGCGCCTGCCCTGCAGGCCGAATTGCGGGATCAGCGCGTCGAGGTTGGTGTCGTGGACGAGCGGGCCGATCAGGAAGGCAGCGTCTTGCTTGCCTTCACCGGAAGCCTTTCTCTGTGCCGTCTCCGCCGCCTGGCACATTGCGTCGAAGTAGCCAGCGGGCAGCACCGAATCCTGGTCGAGCAGGAAGAAGAGTTCGACGCGTTGCGCTTCGAGCTCGGTGATGCCGCAGTTGAATGCGCCCGCGATGCCGCCACGGTTGCCGTTGTGGAGCACGGTGATCCCCGCGTCGACGACCAACCGGTGCCACTCGCCCGGCTCCGGCGTGTTGTCGACCACGCACAGACGCGGACACGAGCGCGAAAGCGTATGGAGATTCGTCAGTTGCCCGTCGGTGGGGAAGTACGTGACGACGACGGCACCGAACGAAAAGGACATCGCGGCTTCTCCGGTTGATGGAGCCGGGCGGACGCCCGGACCGGCGCGATTCTAGGTATGGGAATGCGTGCCGACGCCTCATCCGACACGGCGGAATGCGGGTATTGCGAAAGAACAACGCGAGCGGGACTGCGAAAGTTCTAGTCCGCACAAACGACGCGGACTCAGCTGCTTTCCAGGCTCCAGTGCACGCGCGAGAAGTCGCCCAGGGCCAGGTCCTTCTCGTGGATGCTGAAGGTGAAAGTGCCGGCATCCCAGAAGCAGAAGCCGGGCTTGTTGTCCGAATCGAGCGTGAGCAGGTTGATCCACTCCTGCGGCAGGCCGCCCCTTTCGCGCGAGGCCTGCTCCTGCGGGTTCTCGTGCTGTGTGAAGACGTGTGCGTTCATCAGGTGTGCGCCGTTCCTGCGCTCGCCATCGCCGGCGAGTTCGGCTTCGAGCGCCCAATACGCTTCCTGCAGCTTGTCGTCCCTGTCGATCTCGAGCAGCGAGGCGTCTTCACCGCTCAGGCGACCTCCTCCGGCGTTGTAGAGGTTCGGCAGCGACACGGTGGCGTCGATGCGGACCTTGTAGCCTTCATGAGCGTCGCTCACGTCGAAGCCATCGGCGAACTCCGCGCCCTCCGGCCATGCATAGGGCTGCAGCTCGGCGGCAGAAGCATTCGAATGCAGCACGCGCACACCGTCGCCCTCCTCCTGGCCCTCGCCGAAGAAGTAGAGGCGGCCGGTGCGCGGCAGCCACGACTGAAGCCCGGCGATTTCTGCAAGATCGATCTGCGCGTAGAAGCGCCAGAGCTTTCCGTCGGTGGCCGGGTAGTCGATGCCGGGCGGCAGGTCCGGCCTGCCGCCGATGCGCGTGCCGCCCGGGATCGCATAGTTCTCACGCTCCGTGGTGCACAGGCGCAGCGCCTGGCGCGCGTGGCGCCGAAGCGGCCCTTCGTAGGCCTTGAGATCGTGACGTGCCAGCGCATCGCTCAACAGCGCCACATGCCGCGGGCTGTTGCGTGCCATGAAAGCCTCGCGGTCGATCGCGACCTCCACGTCGGGGCGATAGCGGATGTCGCGGAAGAGCGCTTCGTTCTTCCTCTCGATATTGACCTTCGCGATGTTCCGCAGCGAAGCCGGCAGCGACTCGAAGGGATTGCGGTTGATGCTCAGCAGCTGGAGGGCCGGCAGGTGGCCTACCGATTCAGGCAATGTCTTGAGCAGGTTCCCGTCCAGCAGCAGTCGTTGCAGATGCACGAGCTCGCCGATGCTGTCGGGCAATGTCTCGATCTGGCAGTACTGGAGCGAAAGCACTTCCAGCGATTCGAGCGTCCCGAGGTTCTCGGGAAGACGGGCGATATGGCGGCTGCGCAGATGCAGCTCGCGCAGGCGCGTCAGCGTGCAAAGGGATTCGGGCAAGGCCGTGACGGCCTTCTCGGGGTTGCCTGTCCATAGGTCTTCCATCGACAGGAACTCGAGCTGCGTGAAGCGCAGCAGTTCCTCGCGCCACACGGCATCCCAATGGCTGATGATCAACCGCCGCACGCGCTCTGGCGGAGCAGCCATCGCCTCATCGAAGCTGCCGTAGGTGTGCGCGCGCAGTTCCACCTCTCCCGGCGTGCAGTGCCACACCACGTCGACCGCAACGCCCTCTTCGTCCGTCTCGTAGTCGTGCCGCAGCAGGCCGTGCATTTCGATGCGGTCGGGCCGCAGGTCGATCTCGCCGAAGAAGCGCGTGCCGAAGTCGAAGCCCTTCTCCCAGAGATAGAAGCCGTGCGTCGGCTGATCCTTCATGTAGCGCACGCGCCGGTGCGGCGTGTCGTGGTTGTCATGGAAGTGAAAGGTCGAGGAGCGGAACGAAGGAGCAACCTGCCCCGGCGCCGGGTTGTCGGAGCCCTCGGGGTCGAAGGGCGGCGCGTGCAGCGCCTTGTCGAAGGCGACGGGCCGCGCCTTCAGTTCGAAGGACATGCCGCCGTCCTCGAAGACGACCTGGGTATCCGGCGCGAACTCGAATGCGCACTTGCCGATCTGGAACTTGTTGCTGGACATGGGTGAGAGACTTCTTCCGGGGGATGAGCAAGCGAGCCTGGCTGCCGATGGATGGGCGGGCTCAGGGTTCGCCGTAGAACAGCGCCGTCCAATGCTCGCCGTCGAACTCCAGCGCCCCGTGCCAACCGGCAACCAGCATCCTGCGGCCATCCGGCGACACATCGAGCCGCCGCGATGCCAGCGAGCAGCCCTTGGGCATCGGTTGCCGGCGTGCATCCATGGCCAGCACCATCCTGCCGCCCTGGAGCACGTAGCAGCCGCCCGTGCTGCCGGTGCACCAGAGCCGGCCGGCGAACCAGGCGCTGTCGAGAAAGCTTTCGCTGTGCGGCTTCGGAGTCAGGCAACGCCAGCTGTCGTCGCGCCCTTGCCATACGTGGCCGCGCTCGTCGGTGACGTAGGCCGTGCCGTCGGGCGCAACGGCCACAGTCTTCAGATCCAGCGTCGAGGGAAAGGGCAGCTGCCTCCAGCGCCCTTCATGCCGTCGCCAGGCGGCGCCGCGCGAGCCGACCACGTACAGGTCCTGCGCGGACAGGCCGGCAAGATCGTTGAAATCCGAGTTCGACAGGGCCTCGTCAGCAACATCCGGCTCCGTGCTGGCCAGCCCCTCGGGCAGCGGAATCTCCGTGTGCTCGCGCCATTGCCCGGGGCCCAGTCGCTCGTACACCCGGAACGGCGCACCGACCGAGAACACCGTGGTGCCGGCGCGCGCGGTGCGCAGCACGATGCTGTCGTACCTGAGTCCAGAAACGGGATGCGGCTCGCCCGCGCCATGAAACGGAATGCGCGCCTCCTGCCCCTTGTGGACTTTCGGCTTGTAGGCCAGCGTCTCCCGCCCGATGCCCACCGAGACGAACTCCGAATGGTCCGGCGCCCAGGCGCTGGACAGATCGCAGCCCAGCCCCAGCGCATGGGTGGTCAGCGTGAAGAACCGCGTCTCGGCCGGATTCGCCAGCTTGACGGCGAGCAGCCGGACCTTGAACGGCTCGTCATGGTCCTTGTCCTCCTGCTCCTCGAACAGCAGGAAGCCAAGGCGGCCATCCTCGAAGCCGATGGTGCAGTCGCGGATGAAGTAGCCGTCGAAGAAGCGGCGGTAGGTGTCGCGGTCGAAGATCATCGGGCGGAAAAGACCTGGCCTTGCAATACCTTCAACCGCGCCCGCCGCTGCGCACACGCAGCAGGTTGTCGTGTTCGTGCAGTTCGATGAATTCGCCGCTTGCCGCGGCTTCGGGGTAGATGGGCGCTTCGCCCGGCATGAGTGCGGTCATGCGGGCAATGTAGTTGAAGAAGATTGCTTCACGCCGAGAGCCGGCCGGGCTCCTTCATTTTCGGTGGCGGGCTTTCTCTTCCGGCTCGAAGCCCGTCGGAAGCCCCAGCCGCATCGCCAGGTGCGCCGCGTCGTAGGGCGCGCGCACCTTGGTGTCGTTGTCGAAGTAGCAGTACACATCGTGCCGGCCCCGCCGTGCACCGACATCCGAAGCAAGCCTGGCGTCGCCGACCTGGCGGCCCTGGCTCCATGCTTCGATGCGCTCGGCCCAGCGGTCGAGTGCGGCGTCGCCGTAGCCGCTGGCGTAGAGCTCCTTGTCTCCGTGCAGCCGGATGTAGACGAAGTCCGCCGTCATGTCTTCGAGCATCGGCCAGCGGCCCGCGGTGTCGGCCACCACCAGGGCCACGCCGTGCCGGCGCAGCGTGGCGATGAAATCGGGGTCGGCAAAGCTGCGGTTGCGCACTTCGATGGCATGGCGGATGCGAAGGCCGCGCGGGGCCTTCATCGAGGACCGCCCGTTCATGCGCTCGTCGTGCTCGCGCGCCAGCGCCGACGCGGCCTTGGCATCGTGCGGCAGCAGCGAGAGAAAGGCTTCGACGCGCTCGGCGTCGTAGCGCATGCGCGGAGGAAGCTGCCAGAGGATGGGGCCGAGCTTGCGGCCCAGTGCGAGCACGCCCGAGGCGAAGAAGTTGGCGAGCGCCGGGCGCACGTCCTTGAGCTGCAGCATGTGCGTGATGTAGCGCGAGCCCTTGACCGCGAACACGAAGCCGTCGGGCGTCTGGTCGCGCCATGTCTCGTACGACTCGGGGCGCTGCAGCGAATAGAACGATCCGTTGAGTTCGATGCTGGGCAGCATGCGCGAGGCGAAGGCAAGCTCGTTGCGCTGTGCCAGCCCGGCCGGATAGAAGCGGCCCCGCCACGGCGCGTACCGCCAGCCGGAGATTCCGATGCGGATGTCTCCATGCGGCTTTTTCGCCGCTCGCGTGCGCGTTCTTCGGGTGGACGGGGTTGCCAAGTCTGTGCTCCGGTGCCGGTACTCGATCCGGAGTCGATGCTTTTGCGCCGCGATGCGGGCGAATGTGGGAACGGCCGGGCAACCCGTGTAGGTGCGCAGGCATCGCCTGCCTGAATCCGCCCCGCCCTGCCCCGCCGGCCTGGCTTCAGTGCGCGGCGCCAGGCTTCATCTGCATCAGCGGCAGTTGACGTCGTAACCGACGACGTTCGGGAGGCTCTTCTCGCCCGCCGTGGTCACGGTCAGCCGGCCGGCCGGGCCGGAATAGCCGAAGTCGCAATAGGCAAGGCCGGTGCCCGCGCAGGACTCGGCTTCGGCGATGCCGCGCTTGACAAACCCGGCCTGCCGGGACTCGCTGCTGGCCCCGCCACGCACCGGATTCCATCCGCTGGCAGCCAGAACCTTGCGCGCCTTGTCGATCGGCATGCCGTAGACGTTCGGCACCTTGGCGCGGCCCTTGCAGACCGACTCCTCATCGGCCAGCTTGCCCAGGCGCAGGGTGCCGTCGGCCTCGACGCGCAGGTCGCCCACCGGCGAGCCGATGAGGTCGCCGTCCCACACGCGCGCGGAGCCGCCTTCCAGCGCGGTCAGGTTGCCGATGGCGGGGTCTTCGGGCGACTTGCCGTAGGCCAGCGCGACCAGCCTGTCGCCATCGAACACCGCCACGTTGCCCTGGGTGATCGTGCAGGTGCCGCTGGTTCCGGCTTCCATCTGGCCAGCGAAGCTGACGGCGCGATAGGAACCCATCGGCACATCGGCGGTCACCGCCCAGCCCTGCGCAGCCACCAATTTGGCCGCTGGCGACTTCGGCTGGATCACGCGCCATGAGCAGCTATTGCGGTCGTCGGCGCTGCCGCCCGCCTTGGGCAGGCTGGTGATCGCCCGCATGCGGATGTCCTTCAGGTCGGACTGCACGCGCGGCGGCGGTGCGCCCGTTTGGGCCACGGCCGGCAAGCTCGGCGCGAAGCCGAGTGCGAGGGCGGCGGATGCAGCAATGGCGGGGAAGCAGAAGCGGGAAGACATGACGGGGATGGAGAGAAGTGGTGGGAAGGCTTCGAAGCGGCGTTGCCACTCGGGACCGGCCGGGATTATCACGACGAGTCGCGGCATTCGCGCTGCCCCGGACACCGCGTCCGCATGGAAATATCAAATTCAATAAAAAATCAAATTGATTTTCAAGCGTGATCCATATCAAAAATGTGATTACAACTTATATCTAAACGGCTGATTTTTTAAAAATACAACAAAATAATTCAAAGAGTATCTTTGTATTACTATTTTGACATTTGGCTTGATTTAAAATTCAAATCAATTCGACAATTTGACTCCAAAATGAGACATTAAAAGGCGCCTCCTTCAATTCATTCAATAAGATTTGTTTGCAAAAAATAATTTGAAAATTGCACAGGGAGCCCGAACGGTTTTGGCCGTTCAACGACCTTTTGAATGGATGGGACGGGGCTCATGAACAAGACTTATCGTTCGTTGTGGAACGAATCCCTCGGCGCCTGGGTAGCGGCGTCTGAAATCACTTCCGCTGGAGGAAAACGCGGCGGGAGCCGCGTGGATGCAGCGCCCCGCGCGCTCACATTGCTCCGGTCAGGACACTGGCGCGCGGGCGTCGTGAGTGCACTGTTGACCATGGGAGGACTCGGAGGGGCCTCGATGGCGCATGCGCAGTCGGCAATTTGCACCACGGCGCCTTATAACTACTACAGCGGCAGCGCAACCTGCGTGGGGCAGCAGTCTCAAGCAACTGCCGGCGGAGCCACTGCCATAGGTTATGGCGCCAGCAGTACGGGCCTGAATGCCGTGACTCTCGGCTTCGGTGCCATTGCCTCTGCGATCAATTCCCTTTACCTGGGCGCACGTACCGCTGCGGGAACAGGCGCCCTGAGCGAGAGTTCGATCGCAATCGGCACGGACGTGACCGCAAGCGGCAACGCTGCCGTTGCCATCGGCGTGCAGTCTGCCGCAACCGCCCAGACGGCAACAGCCCTCGGTTCCACGGCAAAGGCAAGCGACGAGGCAGCCACTGCCGTAGGGAACGCCGCCCGGGCGCTGGGGAACAGTTCGCTTGCGCTCGGGGCGCAGGCGGTCGCGAGCGGGGCCAGTTCGGTCGCGGTCGGCCAGGGCGCGGGCGCGGGCTCGACGAGCGCCAATACGGGTTCGGCCGCAGTGGGCATTGCCGCGGGAACACTGGTCAGCGGCGCGCAGAACACCGCCATGGGGGGAGGCATCGCGAGCGCGATGCGGGGTGCGGGTTCGGGCGTCACGGGAACGCGCAACATCGCCTTCGGCGCAGGCGACGGTACGGTCGCCTACGATGCCACCTTGAAGGCCTCCGCAGGCAACCTGGTCAGCGGCAACGACAACATCGCCATCGGCACCAATGCGGGGATCGGCGTCGCGGCCAACGCGACGACGTCGATCGGCCTGAACGCGACTGCTTCCGCACAGGACGCCATCGCGCAAGGCACCAGCGCCGGCGCAAGCGGCCGCAACGCCATCGCGATCGGCTTCCAGGCTGTGGCTTCCCAGATAAATTCCATCAACCTTGGCGCACGCACAGTGGCGGGAACGGGTGCCACGGCGGATGCCGCCATCGCCGTCGGCACGGACGTGGAGGCGTCCCAGACACGCGCTGTCGCGATGGGTATCGCAAATCACGCGACCGGCGTCGACTCGGTTTCGATCGGTACCCGAACCAATGCGGGCGCCGACAACGCCACCGCGCTCGGCTCGGGCGGGACCACCGCCGCCACCGCAGTGCGCGCCACTGGCACCGGTTCCGTGGCGGTTGGCGGCAACACGACCGCCGGCGCCAATGCAGCAGGAACCAATGCCATTGCCGTCGGCGGAGAGTCGTCCGCGACCCAGACGGAAGCGATCGCCATCGGCCGCCTGTCCAGCGCCTCGGCCCTTAACACCATCGCGGTCGGCAGCAACACCCGGGCGGATTCGGCCGAAGCGGTTGCAATCGGCACCAACGCCACCGCCACCGGCGGCAAGGCCGTGTCCATCGGCTCCGGCAACACGGCCTATGGCAACGGCGCTGTCGCCATCGGCGATCCGAGTTTTGCGAGCGGCACAGGCGCGTTCGTCGGCGGTGCGGACAACATCGCCAACAGCGACGGCACGGCCTCGGCCACCGCGGCCAACCAGGCCAATGGCGCAGTGGCCATCGGCAACGGCAACAAGGCGATCGGCCAGGGGTCGGTGGCCCTGGGCAACGGCTCCACGGCAGGTGCCGTCGGCAAGGCGGGCAGCGTGGCCATCGGCGATGCGGCGACGGCGGCGGCCAATGCGGGCGACGTCGCACTGGGCTCCGGCTCGGTCACCGCCACGGCGGTGGGAACGCCCAGCGCGACCATCGGCGGCACGGTCTACAACTTCAAAGGCACCACGCCGACGAGCACCGTGAGCGTGGGCAGCGTGGGCGCGGAGCGCACGATCACGAATGTGGCCGCCGGCCGCATCTCCGACACCTCCACCGACGCCATCAACGGCTCGCAGCTGAACGCCACGAACCTGCAGGTCACGAAGAACACGGCCGACATCACCAACATCAACGCCGGCGGGGGCATCAAGTATTTCCACGCCAATTCGACCCAGCCCGACTCGCAGGCGGTGGGAGCGGAATCCGTCGCCATCGGCCCGAACGCCGTGGCCAACAATGCCGGTGCCGTGGCGCTGGGCTCGGGCTCGGTGACCGACGTGGCCGTCGGCACGGCCAACGCGGTGATCGGTGGCACAACCTACAAGTTCGCCGGCACGACGCCGACCAGCACGGTCAGCATCGGTGCCGTCGGCGCGGAGCGCACGATCACCAACGTGGCCGCCGGCCGGCTCTCCGACACCTCGACCGACGCCGTCAACGGCTCCCAGTTGAACGCCACGAACCTGCAGGTCACGAAGAACACGACCGACATCACCAACATCAACGCTGGTGCGGGCATCAAGTACTTCCACGCCAACTCGGTCCTGCCCGACTCCCAGGCGCTGGCGACGGATTCCGTCGCCATCGGGCCGAACGCCGTGGCCAGCAACGCCGGCGCCGTAGCGCTGGGCGCCGGGTCCACCACGGCCGCGGCCGTCGGCACGGCCAGCACGGTGATCAACGGCACGACCTACAACTTCGCCGGCGCCGCGCCGACGAGCACAGTCAGCGTCGGTTCGGTCGGAGCCGAGCGCACGATCACCAACGTGGCAGCCGGCAGGCTCTCGGGCTCGTCGACCGATGCCGTCAACGGTTCGCAGCTTTTCTTCACCAACCAGTCGATCGAGAACCTGAGCAGCACGGTCACGGCCAACAAGATCAGGTACTTCAGCGTCCAGTCCACCGGCGGCGGCAACGAAAACAACAACGGCGCCACGGGTGCCGACGCTGTCGCCGTGGGCAAGGATGCGAGCGCCACCGTCGACAACGGGGTCGCACTAGGCTCGGGCTCCGTTTCCGACCGCACGGTCGCGGGCAGCACCGGCAACATCCCGGCGGGCAGTTCCCTGATCCCGTTCAACACGACCGACCGCACGCTGCTGGGCGCCCTCTCCGTCGGCAGCGCGACCACCTACCGCCAGATCACCAACGTCGCCGACGGCACGCAGGCGCAGGACGCGGTCACGGTGCGCCAGCTCAGCGGCGCGCTGCAGTCCTTCGCGGTCACGCCGATCCAGTACTTCCACGCCAACTCCACGGCGGCCGACTCGCTGGCCATCGGCGCGGAATCCGTCGCGGTCGGCCCGCAGACGGTGGTCAACGGCAACAACGGCGTGGGCATCGGCAACGGTGCCGTGGTGCAGCAGAGCGCGCCCGGCGGCATCGCGATCGGCCAGGGCTCGACCTCGCACCTGGCCGACTCGATCGCGCTGGGCACGCAGTCTTCGGCCGCCGCGGTGCAGGGCGTGGCGCTGGGCGCCGGCACCAGCGTGACGCAGGCCGGCGGCGTGGCGCTGGGCGCGGGCTCGGTGGCTTCGACGGCGGCGGGCGTGGCCGGCTATGTGCCGCCCACCGCGACCGACGCGCAGCGCATCGCCATCGGTGCGACCACGAGCACGCTGGCGGCCGTGTCGGTGGGCAATGCCGCCAGCGGCCAGTTCCGCCAGATCACCGGCGTGGCCGCGGGCACGGCCGACAGCGATGCGGTCAACGTGTCGCAGCTGCGGGGCGTGCAGGGCCAGGTGGCGGTGATCGATCAGTCGACGGTCAAGTACGACACCAACGCCGACGGCACGACCAACTACAACAACGTGACCATGGGCGGCAGCAACGCCACCGGCCCGGTCACGGTGCACAACGTGGCCCCGGGCGTGGCGGGCACCGACGCGGTCAACGTCAATCAGCTCAATGCGACCAGCGCCGGCCTGAACAACCGCATCAACGCCCTGGGCGACCGCCTCGACGGTGTCGAGAAGAACGCCTATGCCGGCGTCGCCGCCGCCATGGCGCTGCAGATGCCCGGCAGCTACGTGCCGGGCAAGACGGTCATGCGCATCGGCGCGGGCTCGTTCAAGGGCCAGAGCGCGGTGGGCGTGAGCTTCCGCCGCACCGCGGAGAACAACGCCTGGAGCATCACCGGCGGCGTGGCCACCAGCCGCGCCGGCGTGGGCGCCACCGTCGGCGCGGAATGGGTCTTCAACTGAAGGGAAAGCGATACAGATGAACCGGACGAACCCCATCATGAACAAGCTCTCCCGCTTCAGGACCCCTTGCGCTGTTTCCGCGCTCTGCATGGCGGCATTGCTGGCCGGCGGCTGCGCCAGCCCGAGCTACACCGTCACGCCCGAGATGCAGGCCCGCGCCGCTTCGGAAAACCCGGCGCCACCGAAGGACGACGAGTTCCCCTCCCCGGACTCGGCCAAGTGGAAGCAGGGTGCGTTCCCCAGCCTCGATGCCCTGCGCACCATGCGCACCGGCATGGGCAAGGACCAGGTCCGCGAACTGCTGGGCTTCCCGCACTTCAGCGAAGGGCTGGGCGGCGTGCGCGAGTGGAACTACATCTTCCACTTCCGCACCGGTGCGGGGCCGGAGTACATCAGCTGCCAGTACATGGTGCGCTTCAACGCGGACGTGCTGACCAACGGCATGTACTGGAAGGGCCCGGGCTGCGCCGACCTGCTGCGTCCGACGCGCGCGGCGGCCACGCCCGTAGCCGCCCGGCCGGCCGCTGCCGCCACGAGGACCACGCTCGGCGCCGACGGCCTGTTCCGCTTCGACGGCCGCTCGCTGTCCGACCTGCTGCCCGAAGGACGGCGCAGGCTCGACGCACTGGCGGGCGACATCAGGGGCAGCGCCGGCCCCGTGGAGTCGATCAGGATCACCGGTCACACCGACCGGCTCGGCACCACCGCATACAACCAGGCACTCTCGCTGGCCCGCGCCGAGACCGTGCGCGACTACCTGGTGCGCTCGGGCGTGCCGGCGCAGGCCATCCAGGTGCAGGGCAAGGGCGAGTCGGAGCCGAAGGTGCAATGCGCGCAGACGGCGAAGCGGGCCGAGCTGATCGACTGCCTCGCGCCGAACCGGCGCGTGGAGATCGAGGTGTTCGTGCGGTGATGACGAGAGCCGGGAACAGCTGGCGCCTCCTCAGGCGCTCCCCCAGCCACCCCCGAGCGCCTTGTAGAGGTTCACGAGGTTCACCGCATCCTTGAGCTGCAGCTCGATCAGCTGCTGCTGCTCGGCGTACAGCTCGCGCTGCGCATCCTGGCTGGAGAAATAGTCCTCCAGGCCGCTGCGGAAGCGGGTGCGCGAGATGCTGGCGACTTTCTCGAGCGACTGCACGCGCAACTGCTGCGCTTCCAGCTGCGGGCGCAGGTGGTCGCCGGCGATCAGGGCGTTGGCGGTCTCGCGGAAGGCCACCTGCGCGGCCGATTCGTACGAGGCCATCGCGGCCGCGAGCTTCTCTTCGTTGCTCGTGACGTTGGCCGAGCGGCGCCCCCAGTCGAACAGCGGCAGCGACACGCCCAGCACGCCGGCCCAGCTCCTGTTGCCGCTGCTCAGCAGCGTCGAGAACTCGTTGCTGACGCCGCCCGCCAGCGCGGTCAGCGAGATGGTCGGCAGCATGGCCGCCTTGGCGGCGCCGATGCCCGAGTTGGCGGCCTCGACGCGGGCGCGGGCGGCCAGCAGGTCGGGCCGGCGCTGCAGCAGGCTGGAGGGCAGCCCCGCCGCCACCGACTGGGTGGAGCGCTCGGGCCAGGGCCGCGCGGAGCCGGTGTCCGGCGGCACGGGCTGGCCCACCAGCACGTTCAGCCCCTGCAGGTCCTGCGCGACGCGCATGCGGTATTCCTCCTGCCGCACGCGGGCGTTCTGCAGCAGCGACTGCGCGCGGTACACGTCGAGCTGCGCGGCGCCGCCCACGGCCTTGGCGCGGCCGATCATGTCCGCGTTGGCCGAGAGCGAAGCCGCGTTGGTGTCGGCCAGCGCGAGCAGCGCACGATCGGCCCGCAGCGTGAGGTACGCGTTGGCCACCTCGCCCACCAGGTTCATGCGGGCCGCCGCGTAGTCCTTGTCGCCGGCCTCGGCCAGGGAGCCGCTTTGCTGCGCCGTGCTCTGCTGGCGGCCGAAGAAGTCGAGCTCGTAAGACATCACGCCGGCCTGGACATCGAAGCTGTTCGACACCCGCCCGTCCGACGGAATGTTGCCCACCGGGCTGAGCGAGCCCTGCGGCGTGGTCTTCGCGCGCTGCGCGTTGCCGGACAGCCCCAGCTCCGGAAACAGCGAGGCGCGGCTTCCCGCGTAGACCGCTCGCGCTTCGCGCGCACGCGCCGCATACACGCGCAGGTCGCGGTTCTGGCGCAGGGCGGTGTCGATCAGGCCTCGCAGCTCGTCGTCCTGCACGAAGCCGCGCCAGTCGGCGGGCTCCGCCGAGGGCACGGTGGCGCCGGCGGGCCAGCTCGACGGCACCGTCAGGTCGGGCTGCTTGAGCGGCGGCGTGAGGTTGCAGCCGCTCGTCACCAGCAGCACGCACACCGCCAGCACGAGGAGCGAAAGCCGCAGGAACATGCGCACGACGCCGGCTCCCGGCGAGCCGAAGCCCGCGCTCGCAAGCAGCGCCGAGGCCGCGCCCCAGGGCCGCACCTGCACCGCGACGTGGCTCGGCGGCACGTTGAAGACATGGCTCACCAGCTGCTCGCGCTGCGCCTCGGTGGCGGCGAAGCGCAACTCCGCGCTGGCGCGCTTGCGGCGGTCGATGAAGGCCGGCAGCCAGCCCACCGGGTCGACAAAGACCTCCAGCGGCTGGCCCACGCGCAGGCGCTTGAGCAGCGCGCCGCCTTCGATCAGGGCGCCGTCCGCGGCGATGTTGACGAAGCGCGACTCGCCCTCGCCCGCCGCCGTTCGCACCCGCGTCGCGACGCGCCACGGGAATCGCTCCTCGCCATCGGGCCTCGGCAGGTCCACGCAGGCGATGAGCGCGCCGAGGCACAGGACGAGCGCGATGCCGGTCCACACCAGGTTGAGCTGGTCGCCCGGCGCGAGCGCCGGCCCGGTCATGATGGCCGTCGCACCGCCCAGCTGCAGCGCGACGAGCAGCCCGCCGAACACGGCGACCAGTTTCCAGTGCACCACCGTCTTCGATCGGTCCAGCCCCTTGGCAGTCACCTTGAACGGATGGCCGAAGGGCTTGAGCATCGCGGCGAGCAGCGTGCCCGTGACGGCCATGGCCGCGACGAGCTGGCTCACCTCGCTGAACACCGGCAGGCAGCGCCGCTGGCTGATCCAGTAGCTGTACGCCCAGAACATCATGAGCGGCGGCAGCCCGTAGGCGGCGAAGGCCTGCGGCGTCGCATGGAAGGCCGACACGTCGGCATACCAGTACAGCGCGGGCGCCAGCATGATCAGCGCCATGAAGGGCTTGCCCAGCCAGTGCAGCAGCCCGTGCAGGAAGTGCAGCCGCGCCGAGAGGCTGTATCCCTTGCCGCGCAGCGGCCCGTTCGGCAGCAGCGCGAGCTGCACCGTGCCCAGGCACCAGCGGCTGCGCTGGTTGATGTAGTCGACGATGCTCTCGGCGGACAGCCCGTTCGACAGCCGCTCGCCCAGCCAGCGCGTGACGTGGCCGCGGCGCAGCAGCAGGTAGGTGGTGTGGATGTCCTCGCACACGCTGCCCACCGGGAAGCCGCCCGCGGCCGTGATCAGGTCGCGGCGCACGATGAACGAAGTACCCACGCAGAAGGCGGAGTCGACCGCATCCTTCGCGGGCTGCAGCACGTCGAAGAAGACGCGCTGCTCGTCGACCCAGCTGTCGGTGGCGCGCAGGTTGTGCTGGATGGGGTCGGCGTTGTAATAGAACTGCGGCGTCTGCACCAGCCCGACCTTCGGGTCGTCGAAGAGCCCGAGCATGCGCCAGGCGATCTGGCGGCGAGGCGCGAAGTCGGCGTCGAGCACCAGGATGAAGGGCGCGTTGGTCGTCTGCGCAGACAGCCGCAGGCCGTTGTTGAGGTTGCCCGCCTTGGCGTGGCTGTTGTCGGGCCGGCGCGCGTAGTTCACGCCCCTGCGCGCGCAGTAGTCGCGCAGCCAGTCGCGCCGGGTGTCGTCGAGCACCCAGACCTGCAGGCGCGGGTAGTCGATGGCCTGCGCGGCGATGATGGTCTTCTCGAGCACGGCCAGTTCCTCGTTGTACGTGCAGATGAACACGTCCAGCGCCGGCACATCCGCGCCGCGCGCGCGCAGCGCGGCCTCGCCCAGATCGGCGAGCCGCCGGTTGTCGCGGCGCCGCACCAGCATGTGGATGGACATCAGCGTGTAGACCACGGCCGTCATCTCGAAGAACAGGAACACCCAGGCAAACAGGGTCTCGAAGCCGAGGTCCGAGGGCGGCATGGTGGCCGTCACGCGCCATACGGCATAGCGCATGAGCAGCAGCGCGGTCAGCGCCCCGAACACGGCGCGGTGGCCCGTGCGCTCGACACGGCCCCACGTCATCAGGAGCAGCGCGAGCCCCGCCACGAGGGCGTTGAGCTGGAACTCCGGCGTGGCGATCAGGTGGGACATGATGGAATGGCTCCTGCTGCGGCGGTCTTGCCGGTGAATGGGTTGAAGCCGTTGGCGGCCAGCGCGATCCACGCGGTGGCGCCCAGGTGCGGCCAGTGGTAGTAGAAGAAGTCGGCGCCTGGCGAATCGGGCCCGATGGCCAGCCCCGTGGAGATGCGCGCGCTGGGCGTGGCGTAGTACAGGCCGTTGTCCGCGCGCTGCGATGCGAGCAGCCGCCACAGCGCCTCGGGCGCCGAGCCCTTGCGGGCCACCAGCGTCGCGGCGAACTGCGCGCTGCCTTCGGTCCAGATGCCGTCGGGATCGCGCGAGAAACCGTAGCCCTCGCCGGAGCTGTGGTGCTTCTGCGCCCAGTCGAGCGCGCCCGTCCAGGCGCAGGAGCGGTCGGTCGCCGCCAGCAGCGGCCAGAGCTGCGCGTCCAGGCCCGAGCTTTCGGTGGAGATGGTCGCGCCGTCTTCCTTGGTCCCGATGTTGAAGCGCTGCTCCGACGGGTTCCACATGCGGCCGACGAAATCGAGCGCGGTGCGCGCCTGGCGGCGCATGGCCTCGCCCTGCCCACCCGCCTCACCCGATCGCGCAGCCCACGCGGCGGCCACCGCGATGTCGATGTTGTGCTCGGTCGACTTCCAGGTCTGCGCACGCTGCGCGTTGTCCCAGCCGTACCAGCCGCCGTTGTAGCCGTCGGGGTCGTTCTTCGCGCGCGTGCGCTGCTCGATCCAGCCGAGCAGCCTGCGCGCGCCCGCCGAATAGGCCGGCGTCGGCTCGGCCTGCGACAGGTTCAGCAGCAGCAGCGCGGCCCAGGCCACGTTGCCGGTGGCGGTGCTCACCTGGTAGGCGTCGGCGATCCACTGCTTGCGGCCCTCGTCCCAGCGGCCGGGCAGCGCGGCCTTGTCCTCGGTCATCGGGCCTGCGCGGTAGGCGTTGCGCACGCGGCCGTCGGCGGCGTTGGGGTCGCGTTCGATGGCGCGCACGACGGCGTCGCCGATGCGCCTGGCGGAAGCCGCGTCGCCGCATGCGAGCAGCGCGATGCCGGCCAGTGCGTTGTCGTAGGTGTAGGCCGCGTTCGCCAGCGCCGGCTCCAGCGGCGCAGAGCCGCGGTCGTTGCCGGCAACGCGGTAGCTCGCAAGGAAGAGCGGGCCGCTGGTGGTGCTCTTCTGTGCGTCCTTGACCGCCTGGCGCAGGCCCTCGCAGCTTTGCTGCGCGAGGCGCTGCTGAGTCGATGTCGCTGCGGGCTGCTGGGCAAAGGCTGCCGCGGGCAAGGCAACCATGCAAAGCGCCAGGGCACGCAGCATCGGGATCGCTCGCATGGCTCGTCCCCTCGATCCCGGCTCAGGAGCGCAGGCTCGCCGCGACCACCTTGCCAGGAGCGCACAGGCTGCTTCCCTCGGTGGCCTTCTGCGCCGCGTTGCCCTCGAAGTCCGCGACGGCGTAGATGGAGCCCTGTTCGGCGAAGGGGAAGGGCACGCTGTAGGTGCTCTGCAGCGCATCGGACGCCACCGGCAGCAGCTGCTGCACGCGCGCCGGCATTGCTGGGCCGTTCTGGTCGAGCTTCACGTCGAGCATCGAGCCGATGCTCAGCCGCTTCGCCACCCGCGCGGGAAACACCGCCACCACGCCCAGACGCCGGCAGTCGGTGACGCGCACCAGCGAAGCCCCGGCGGTGACGTAGGCGCCTTCGGGCGCCAGCACGGTATGGACCTGGCCCGGCTGGCTCGCCTTGACTTCATAGGCCGAGAGCTTCTCCACCCGCTGGCGCTCCTCGTTCTCCAATGCCGTCACCTGCTTGAGCTGCGAGAGGATGGCCGTGCCGTCCTGCTTTGCGCGATTCACGCTGTTGCGCAGCACCTCGCGCCGGCTCTCCAGCGTCTGGAAGATGCTGTTGCCGCCGGTGCCCACGAAGGCGCCCTGCCCCGCGCTGGCCACCGTCTGCGCCTGGCCGGCGAAGGCCTGCTCGGCCACCGACGCATTGGCGCGCGCCGTGTTCAGCTGCGCCTCGGCCGCGTTCATCACCTGCTCGCTGATCGCGCCCTGTTCGAGCAGCGCCTTGTTGACCCGGACCTTGTTCTCCTGCTCCTCGACCACGCTGTGCGCGACGTCGCGCTGGCGCTGCGCGATCTGCCATGAGTCCCAAGCCTGCGCCAGCGAAGCCTCGCGGTGCACGTTGGCCTCGTGCCCGACGAACTTCAGCTCCTGGCTGTCGGCCTTGAAGTGGTTGCCCAGCTGCGCGAGCTGGCTCTGCAGCGCGAGGCGCTGCGAACTCAGCGTGGTGAGGATCTCCTGGTTGATGGTCGGGTTGCGCACCGTTGCCACCACGGTGCCCGGCTCGACCGTGTCGCGCGCATGCACCACCATCTGCGTGACCACGCCGTTGATCGGCGAGGTGATGAGCCCCACGGGCGCCTGCAGCACCGCCCGGGTGGCCTGGGAGGACAGCAACGGCTGCACCAGCGTCGAGACCATCAGCCAAAGCACGAACGCCAGCAGGCCATAAGCCGCGAGCTTGGGCACGAAGGCGCCGCGCTGCCGGAACCGGCCGCGCGGACCGGAAGGCGGACGCACCGCCGCACGGGCCGCGCCCCTCGGGCGCCGGGAAGGAAGAACTGAACGGAGTTTCGAAACACGCATGACCACCCCTTGGCGACGAACGTGCGCAAGGGTCGGAACTCCGGCGCGCGTCCACTGGTTGAAGAGACTCAGGCACCGCGTTCGCGAACATCCCGGGTATTTCCGCCGTCCGCGTGCTTGCTGCAGTGCAATATCAAGGTAAGGCGGAACCCCCGTTTTTGGCTGCATCGGAGCGAAACAGAGTGTGCAAAGTTCACATTTGGGCCACAGCACGGTCGGGCGAAAGTCCTACATCGCCACGGCATGAGGGTCACGCGGCGACGAGGTGGCGCAGCCGTTAGGCAAGGCCGAAGCCGGCACTGGGCGTCAGAGGGAAGCGCGGAAATCGCGACGCCGATGCACCGCGATGCGGGCGCGAAGGGCGAGGTCGCGGCGGCCGGATATTCGGTAACGTTACTGACGGATCCGTCCAAACATGAACGGCTCCTGACGCACTCGCTGCTCCCGAATCGCTCGGCGCGAAGTGAATTCGTCCGACATGAGTGCACACGCCAGAGGCACAGATTGGTTTTCTTTCTGGAGGCCGCCATGTCCGGACCAGACCTGAAGAAACTCATCGTCCTCGCCGCAGCCTGCCTGGCTGCGGTTCACGCAACGGCGCAGCAGGCGCCGCTTCCAGTGCCGGCGGAAATCGATGCGACCAAGCCCAAGGGCGACGGCAACGCGAACAAGCCTGCCGAGGCAGCAAGGCAGGAGGCCATCCGCCGGGCGGCCATCAAGAAGTGCGACGACCTCAGGAGCGCGGCAGAGCGATCCGCCTGCGCGGCGCAGGCCGACGCTGACAAGGCCAGGGGCGGCGCGAACAGCGATGCGTCCCTTCCCGACAAACCCGCCGCGCCGGTCGTCGCGCCGAACGGCCAGGCACCAGACAGGAACAGCAAATGAGCAAATCCCCCGGTCACCGGAAACATCCCGGCCACCAGGTCCGTGAAACGCGGCTGCAGCAACCCGTGGAAGTCGAGGCCGAAGGCGTTGTCATCGCCACGTCCAACAATGTCGTGAGGGTCGACGAAGACCACGCTCCCGCCCGCTACTACTTCCCGCGCTCCGACGTGCGGATGGAGAAGCTGGCGCGTTCGCAGACCACCACCGAGTGCCCGTTCAAGGGAACGGCGCACTACTACAGCCTGAATCTCGGCGAGAGACGGCTGGAGGACGCGGTATGGAGCTACGAAGACCCGTACGACGAGCATCAGGGCCTGAAGGCGCGGCTCGCGTTCTACGACGACAAGTTCCCCGAGATCCACGTGCGGGTCGGGTCCGGCGCATGAGCGCCCCCTGCACGTCCAGAACTAGAACTTCGTCGCAGCTCTCGGCCGCTGCTCCTCGTCGGCGCTGCTTTCGTCGTCGGCTGTCACGATCCGCAGCCGCGCCTGCTCGTGCCGCAGCGAGAGTTCGCTGCGCCGCTCCTGCGACGGCTCGTCGTCCGCTGCCCCATCGTCGTCGTCGAAGTCGATCAGGAACTGCGATTCCTCGAAGGTGAGGCCGTGGAGCACTTCCTGGCTCCTGGCGTTGATGGCCAGGAGGCCATCCGCCAGCAGGCGGGCGCGCCGCTCGCTCGAAATCCGGAGCATCTGCATGGGGGTCCTTTCCTGGTCCCGGGTTTTTCCCCTGTCCGGATGTTGAACGGCGCACGAGCGCAGCCGGTCGGAAGGCGCAGCGCATCGGCGTGAGAACAGTCCGTCACCGCATCGCGCGTCAGCATGCACTGACGGGCGCATCGCCCAGCGTCCTATCGACGCATCCTCGGTGCTTTCTAGTCTGGATTTCATGCGCCGGACAACCCGAACCGGGTGAACCAGCTATCCGATCCTTTTCCGATCCTTTTCCCGGTTCCATCCTGTGTGCAACGAGCGCCGGCGTTCCAAGGAGATGGACATGACCAAACTCATCTACAGCTGCATTGCCGCATCCTGCCTCACGGCGCTTTCGGCCCATGCGCAGATGAACGCACCCACGGCACCCGCGCCCGATCCGGCAGTCGCCGAACTCAAGGCCGGCCGCGACAAGATCGCAGCCGACTACAAGGCCGACCGCGCAGCCTGCGATGCCATGAAGGACAACGCAAA
Organism: Variovorax sp. V15; assembly: GCF_041154425.1. Classification (NCBI taxonomy): domain Bacteria; kingdom Pseudomonadati; phylum Pseudomonadota; class Betaproteobacteria; order Burkholderiales; family Comamonadaceae; genus Variovorax; species Variovorax sp. V15. The sequence goes on along the minus strand of NZ_AP028659.1, from coordinate 1,601,644 downwards.
GGACGTCTGCGTGGAAGAAGCCAAGGGCAAGGAAAAGATCGCCAAGGCCGAACTCGACCAGAAGGTCAGGCCCAGCGACAGCGGCGCCCGCAAGGTGGCCGAGGCCAAGGTCGAGGTGGCCTACAGCATCGCCAAGGAAAAGTGCGACGACCAGAAGGGCGACGCCAAGTCCGCGTGCATGAAGCAGGCCAAGGCCGACGAGGACAAGGGCAAGGCCGAAGTCAAGGCCATGAAGAAGTAGGCCCGCAGCGCAGCGACAGCAGTTCCGCCGGGCATGAAGGAAGAACAGCGGCCGCAGGGTGCCGAACGCGAAGAGCGCCGCGTCTTCGCGTGGGGCATCGTGGCGGCGGTGATCGCGCTGTTGGGCGCGCTTGCCTACTTCCACGTGCTCCAGAAGCGCTTCGAGGTTCCGGTGGAACTGCCGGCCACGCCCACTGCGCCGACCGCGCCGGGCGAACCGGCTCCCGGAACTCCCCGGAGCAGATAGCCCGGTTTCTCCAGCAGCCAGCTTGCCGGCGGCGAGCCATGGCTGCCCATTTCAGAAAAGGATTTCCAGATGCGAAAGATCAACGATGTGATGACCCGCGACGTCGAGGTCATCAGCCCCGATGCGACCATCGCCGAAGCAGCGAAGCGCATGCGCGACGGCGACTTCGGGATGATGCCGGTGGGCGAGAACGACCGCATGGTCGGCGCGATCTCCGACCGCGACATCGCCATCCGCGGCGTGGCCGAGGGCCATGACGGCAACACCAAGGTGCGCGACGTGATGTCCGACGGCATCCGCTGGGCCTACGAGGACGACGCGGTCGACCACGCGGCGCAGATCATGGCCGAGCACCAGATCAGACGCCTTCCGATCGTCGACCGGGACAAGCGGCTCGTCGGCATCCTCGCGCTCGCCGACGTGGCGGTGAAGGAGCGCAAGACCAAGCCGGCCACCGAAGCGCTCTGCGGCATTTCGCAGCCGGTGCCGGCCTGAGTGCCGCGGTCCGGTTCCAGGCTGGCTTCGATGACTTCCCTGACAACGAAGTCCATGCTGGTGGCCGGCGCCCTGATGCTGTGCGCCGGACCGGCCGCCGCGCAGCCCGCGGCAGGGCAGCGGCCGCCGGCCGGCACCGGCGAAGCTCAGCCCGGCGCAGACCCGGCAATCATCGTGAAGCCGCCCGGCAATGGCGATCCGCGGCTGGTGAAGCCCGCTCCGCCGCACAGAGACCGGGGCCTGATCGAGAAGCCGCCCGCGGATGCCGTGCCGGGCGAGCGCGATCGCACCAAGCCCCGCGCCGGCCCTCCCCCGCGGTCACGCGCGGACCGCCCATGCAAGGGGTCCACCGAGGATTGCAGGCGGTGAAGCAAGTCACGTCCACAGGAGCTCCCGCAGATGAAGTTCAAGATTCTCAACAAGCAGCCCGAGCGGACCATCGCCCTCGTGTTCGAAAAGGGCGACGACGTCATCCCCATCCTCGAAAGATTCGCGAAAGAGCACGCACTGACCGCCAGCCGCTTCAGCGCCATCGGCGCGCTGCGGTCCGCCGAGCTCGGGTATTTCGACTGGGAGCGCAAGGACTACGAGCGCATTCCGGTCGATGAACAGGTCGAGGTGCTTTCGCTCAACGGCGACATCGCGCTGGATGGCGACCGGCCCAAGGTGCACGCGCATGCGGTGCTGGGGCGGCGCGGCGGCAGCACCATCGGCGGCCACGTGCTGCAGGCCACGGTGCAGCCCACGCTGGAGGTGCTGCTTGTCGAATCGCCAGGCTACCTGCGCAAGACCTGCGACCGCGAAACGGGGCTGGCGCTGATCGACGTCGACGCCTGAGCGGCGTCATTCGCCCCCGTCCTTCGCCTCGTCCTTCGCCTCGTCTTTCGGTTTCTTCGCCCGGATGTCCTCGGTCCACGCCGCCACGTCCTCCTGCGTCATGCCGCTGGCCGGGGTGAGGCGCATGTCTACATAGCCCATCTGGCGCACGTCGGGCAGGTACTGCTCGCGCGAGAGCAAGGTGCCGGCGCAGACGTGGTCTTCCGGATGCGGCGCCTCGCGCATCTCGTCGGCGAGGCGGCCGATCAGGCGGGCGACCAGCCATGCGGGAATGCGGTGGCGCTCGCCGGGATAGATGTAGCCGAACAGCGTCACGTGGGCCATCAGCACCCGCCAGTGCACGCCGAAGCGCTCCAGCAGGCCGGCCCAGTCGAGACGCTCCGCGCACGCGAGCATCAGGTGGGCGATGTCGCCTCCGTCGAAGCGCTCGCGCTCCATGATGAAAGCCTTGGACAGCACGCAGTCCTCGGCATTGGCCACGAGCACCGGCACGCCCAGGACCTCGGCACTGCAGTTGCCCCTGAACCAGCGCTCGTCCACCGGGAACAGGCCGTTGCCCGAATTGAAGATCAGGTCGATGAACTCGCGGCCGTCGTGCACCTTGGCCAGCCAGTGCGGGTGGCGCATCTCGGCGCGCCAGCCGTACTTCTGCAGCAATAGCTGCGCGATGCGCTCATAGTCCTCGCGCCGGATGAAGAGGTCCAGATCCTTGGTCGGGCGGCGGATGCCCGTGTAGCAGGCCTGGGCGAAAGTGCCGCCCACCAGAAAGGGAATTCCGGCGCTGGCAAGCGCGCGCAAGGTCCGCCGGTAGAAGTCGGCCACGCGGGGATCGACCTCGTCCTCGAGCGAAGGTGCGAGAGCGGGAGCAGCAACTGCTGCCGCGGCAACTGCAACGGCCGGATGATCCATGTCGGGCAGCGTAGGTACCGCGAGCGAACCCGGGCCCGGCGCGAACGGCCCCATCGAACGTCGGCGGGCACCTACAGGCGCAGCGGGATGGGGCCGATGAGCATCCATCGCGTGCTGGCGCAGGCTGGCATCGCCATGGCTCATCCCAAGTCTTCTTCTCACGTCCGCTTCGCCGCGGTGGGCGATCTCCATGTTCATCGCGACTCTGCAGGCTCGCTGCACGGCTTCTTCGCGCAGGCCGCCGACGAGGCCGACGCGCTGCTTCTGTGCGGTGACCTCACCGACTATGGCACCGCGGAGGAAGCCAGGATCCTCGCCGCGGAACTGAGCGGCGTGTCCGTTCCCATCGTCGCCGTGCTGGGCAACCACGATTTCGAATCCGGTACACCCGGGCAGGTGGTGGAGGTGCTGGCCCAGGCCGGCGTGCGCGTGCTCGACGGTTCCATCTGCGAGATCGAGGGAGTGGGCATCGCCGGAGTCAAGGGCTTCGGCGGCGGCTTCGGGCGCGGCTCGCTCGGCGCCTGGGGCGAGCCGGCGATCAAGCTCTTCGTGCAGGAAGCGCTGAACGAAGCGATGAAGCTCGAGTCGGCGCTCGCCAAGTTGCGCACCCGGCGCCGCATCGCGCTGCTGCATTACTCGCCCATCGTCGGCACGGTGCAGGGCGAGCCGGCGGAGATCTTTCCTTTTCTCGGCAGCAGCCGGCTCGAGGAGCCGCTGCTGCGCTATCCGATGGATGCCGTGTTCCACGGCCACGCGCACCGCGGCACGCTGCAGGCGCTCACCATCAACGACGTGCCGGTCTACAACGTGGCGAGGCCGCTGTTGCTGCGCAGCCGGCCGGGCGAGCCGCCATATTTTCTGTACGAGCTGCCGCGCGAGGCAGCCGAAGAAGCGGCACCGCCCCCCGCCGCCTGACCTGGCGTTCAACAACGGGCGCGGCTGCCGGCCATGTCCCCGCCGGCCAGCCTGTCCCGTGCCCGGGAATACCCTCTGACGCCCTCCTTGCCACCTTGCCTACATTTCTTGCATGCAAGAAATGGCATTGCTTGCATGCAAAAACCAGGCAAGACAAACAGCAGGTAGACAGACAGGAGACACCCCATGCCCCGCTTCGCCAAGTCGCTTTTCGGTCAGGTGGTCATCGCGCTGGTGCTCGGCGTGCTCGCGGGGCTGCTGGCTCCCGAGTACGCCGTCAAGCTCAAGCCGCTCGGTGACGGTTTCATCAAGCTGATCAAGATGATCATCCCGGTGCTGGTGTTCTGCGTGGTGGTGCATGGCATCGCCGGCGCGGGAGATCTCAAGCGCGTGGGCCGGGTGGGCGTGAAGTCGCTCATCTACTTCGAGGTGCTGACGACCATCGCGCTGGCCATGGGCCTGGTGCTGGCCTTCGTGTTCCAGCCGGGCACGGGCATGAACGTCGACCCGTCGAAGCTCGACCCGGCCGCGATGAGCGCCTATGCCTCGAACGCCGACAAGCTCACGAGCGGCGGCACGGTCGAGTTCCTGATGAAGCTCATCCCGACGACGGTGGTGAACGCCTTCGCCACCGGCGACGTGCTGCAGGTGCTGCTGTTCGCGGTGCTCTTCGGCTGCGCGCTCACGCTGCTGGGCGATCGCGGCAAGCCGGTGGCGGCGGTGATCGACGCAACGTCGCTGGTGCTCTTCAAGATCATGGGCATCATCATCAAGCTGGCGCCGCTGGGCGTGCTGGGCGCCATCGCGTTCACGGTGGGCCAATACGGCATCGGCTCGCTCAAGCAGCTGGGCATGCTGGTGGCGCTCTTCTACGGCGCGGTGCTGGTCTTCGTGTTCGTGGTGCTCGGGCTGGTGATGCGCATGTCGGGCTTCAGCCTGATCAAGCTGCTGCGCTACCTGCGCGAGGAACTCACCATCGTCTTCGCCACCACCTCTTCCGACAGCGTGCTGCCGCAGGTCATGGCCAAGCTGCGCCGCATGGGCATCCGCGATTCGACGGTGGGCCTGGTGATTCCCACGGGCTACTCGTTCAACCTCGACGCCTTCTCGATCTACATCACGCTGGCGGCCGTGTTCATCGCACAGGCCACCAACACGCCGATCTCGATGGCCGACCTGCTGACCATTTTGGCAATCGCGCTGGTCACCTCCAAGGGCGCCCACGGCGTGCCCGGCTCGGCCATCGTGGTGCTCGCGGCCACGCTACACGCGATTCCGGCGATTCCCGCCATCGGGCTGGTGCTGGTGCTGTCGGTCGACTGGTTCATGGGCATCGCCCGCGCGCTGGGCAACCTGATCGGCAACTGCGTGGCGACCGTCGCCATCGCCGCCTGGGAAGGCGACATCGACCGCGAACGCGCCCATGCGGTGCTCGACGGCAACTATTCGCCCGACGACGAGCCGCTGGCCGAAGCCGAATCCGGGGCCAGGCCCGTGGTAAACACCGCAGCACACTAATTGATAGAGAAAGAAGCCGGACCATCAACATGCCCGCCCCCGACGTCAGCCCCACCGTCATCGCCGAGCGCGTCGTCGAGGCCATCCTCGCGCAGAAGCTCGCGCCGGGCGAACGGCTGGGCGAGCAGGCGCTGGCGGAGAACTTCTCGGTAAGCCGCACCATGGTGCGCGAGGCGCTGATGCAGCTGCAGGCACGCGGTTTCGTCGAAGTGCAGTCGCGCCGCGGCTGGTATGTGGTGGAGCCCTCGGCCGAGGAAGCGCGCGACGCCTTCTCGGCCCGGCGCATCGTCGAGGCCGGCATCCTCGAGGCCAGCGAAGGCCGGCCGCTAGCGAAGGTGATCCGCAAGCTGCGCGACCACATCGCCGACGAACAGCGCGCCATCGAGGGCGCCGACGCCGCCACCCGCGCTTTCCTGCTGGCCGACTTCCACGTCTGCCTGGCCGAGCAGATGGGGCATCAGTTGCTGGTGGATGTGCTGCGCGACCTGACGGCACGCACCACGCTGGCGGCCACGCTCTATCAGTCGAAACATGAGGCCGGGCAATCTTGCGCGGAGCATGGCGCGATCGTCGCGGCGCTGGAGGCCGGGGACACGGCCGGGGCGCGGAGGCTGATGCTGGAGCACATCGGGAATGTCGAGCGGGCGCTGGAGGTGGATGCGGCGGCGGAGCCGGATGCGACGAGCAGGTTGAGGGCTACGCTGGCGCCGGTGGCGTTGCCGCGGGCGCGGCGGTGAGTGCCCAGGGGCACGTGCACTGGGACCGCGAGTGCGGCCGGCAACATCACTGTTCCGAGGTCGACCGAGCAATGCGCCCGGAGTGATCCGTCAGTTCCCGGGAGTGGACCACCCAGAGCTCGCCTCAAACCTCACTTCGCGACTCGTCTTACCTAAAGCCCCGAATTTCCCCGAACAGGCCACGCGTCGCCAGGATCCGAGAGCTTTTGCGGTGCACCCTTAGTTGTTACTGCACTGGGAGACACGGATCTCTTCCTTACGCAATCACGCGAACGCTCGGCTCTTCGTCGCGGATTTGCTTGTGTCGTAGCTGGATGCATACCTCACTGATCGCCAGCTTTTTACACCTTAATTCGAAAAGCCTCCTTCAAACTTACTTCATCATGTAAATCCCCATCCTCGTAGCACCTTGCCACTCCACCTTTTAGGGAATTCATCATTAGGTCATGCAGGCCTAAAGCTTTGGAATTCACCTCCATCCACATGGACAAATCGCCCTCCAAAATCAATCTAGCATCATATTCAGCATGGGACTGTAGCAGTTGGTCTTTTAAAAAAAATTTCCTGCTCATTGCCCTCAACAAAAGAGCCGCTTGATTTCAATGACCCTATAACGCTTTGCATCAGAGACGGATCATCAAACACCAACCTATATTCATAGCTCATGATCCAAACACCCTTCCGCAAACAAATGAAAAATCAATGAAATTAAAAATTCCGATATGCATTTCCCTGAGGTCCGGTGAAAAAATTCCTCTATCATTTAATTGATTTCCTACCAGAGATCAAACTCATCTAGATCATCATCACTCATGGCCAGAAGAAAGTAATCCAGTTCACGGATGTAGCGAGGGAAGACTTTCTTTTTCATCAGGGGTCGAGTTCCGGGTACGCAGTGATTATTCTTTGAGAGCCTCTAACCACAGTTGCGTATCTGGTGGTTTCTGGGCACCCGCTCATGAGCGGCCCGTTCTCAATCACTTACGAAACAACTTAACCCTTTCTTGATTGATCGCGATCACATCAACGTGGTTTTCGTACGAGAAGTTCGCTATCGAATCCTGAAGGTGCACGTGCTCAATGTCATTGACATCCATCTCGTAAGCGGAATTGATCAGAAAAACCCCAAGCGCCCGGATAACTTCCGCTCTCGCAAGAATTGATATCTCGTCTAGCTTCTGCGATTTATCGCTCCCCTCAAGCGTTCCAAAAATCTTCAGATCGCCAAGTTCGGTCATAGGTCAAATCCTTTGTCACGCAAATAGTCTCTCTCTGTCCGCGTAAGCCCGGAAACATCCCCGCGTGAACCGTGACTTTGAGTGCCGTCTTTATTCACGACAACCTCTTGTTTTCGGGACTTACATTGGCAATGAGCGTGAACTTGCTGGTTGGTGTTTTCCACATGGGGTGGGTCGATTCTTATCCGGCCATTGCCAACAGTAGCCCACTGTCCCGACCGAGCCAAGCCAAGCGGGTCAGTCCACTCGATCGCGTTAGGCGCGTATTGGTAGACGTTGATGCCACCAGCTAGCCTGATCGGGTCTTTCGATACGAATCGCCCGATGGTCGGATCGTAGTACCGATACCGGGTGTAATGCAGCCCCGTCTCTTCATCCCAATACTGCCCCTGGAACCGAATCGGATTCCGAAACCCCGCGTTCCTCCCCGCCTCACTGATCGCCTGCCTCGCCTCCCCCCAAGCCTTGTAGCTCGCCGACCACGCCACGCGCCCCTCATGATCCGTCAGCTCCTGCGGCGTGCCCAGATGGTCGCACTGGTAGAAGGCGATTTCCTCTTTGCTGAACGGCGCAGGTGTTCGGCTCTGCTCCCCGTTCCATAGCGGGTCCAGCTCGATGTCGTAGCGCCCGCCGTTGTCGGCCATCAGTGCCTTCACATCCGTAGTCCGGCTCAACACGACGGCCTGGGTCTGCCGGATCTGCACCAGCGGCACGAACGAGCCGGGTTCATGTATGTAGTGAACGCTGTCGCCAAGCCAGCCACCCTCCTGCCAGCCCTCGATGCTCTGCGTGCTCTCGAACGCCAGCGTGTCCCCGTCCCATCCGAACAAGGTACAGGCATGCCTCGTGCGCTTGGCGATGCGCCGGCCCAGGGGGTCGTAGCTGAAGCTCGTGGTTTCGCCGAAAGTCTCGGCGCTGCGCATGCGGTTGTAGCCGTCCCAGGTGAACACCGTTTTTTCGCCGTTGCGGCTGCGCTCGATGAGGTTGCCGCGCTCGTCCCACTTGTAGCGGGTGCCGGCGTAATCCTTGAGCAGGTTGTCCATCAGCTTGCCGGCCAAGCTGAGGCCGTCCCCGCCCGCGCGAACGGCGGCTCGATTGGTGATGCGGCCTGTCGGCTGCACCGTGCCTTCCGCTTCTGAAGAAGGGTTGCCGATGTTCCCCGCCGGATCGAACGCGAAGGTCTCCCGTCCCAGTCGGCTGTTGGCTTCGAGCAGGCGGCCTACCGGGTCATAGCGATAGCTGAGGTTGCCGCGCCGGCTGTCGCCGATGGCGGTCAGCTGGCCGGCCTTGTCGTATTGGTAGCTGCGGCGAATGCCGGTGGCTCCGAGGGCGCCGCGCCTGGTCTGGGAGATCTGCTGCTCCAGCAATCGACCGGCCGGGTCGTAGTTCTGTTTCTGTATGAGCCCGTTGCCCTGCTCGCGCGCAATCTCTCGGTGCAGGTCGTCGCGCTCGAAGCCCAGAATGTCTTGCCCGTCGATGAGCAATCCGTGCACGTGGCCCGAGCCATAGGTGAGCCATCGGGTCACGTGACCATCGGGGCGAATGGTCGCAACGCGCTGGTTGAGTTCGTCGTAGCCGTGCTGCCAGACTGCGGTGAGAGCGCCCTCCACATAGTGCTGATGCTCGCGCGTCAGGTTACCCGCGGGGTCGTAGAACCATTGCAGCCTGGCGTCGCTGTTGCCGGCTTCGACCAACCGGCCGTTCCGGTCGTAGGCGAAGCTCTCGGCAACACCGCCGGCCCTGCGCTCGGTCAGGCGGCCGATGGCGTCGAATTGCAGCATCGTGGTGCGATCGCCCTCGACCGCTTCCGCCAGCACTCCCGTGGAGTCTTCATAACGGTACCGTGTGGTCTTGCGGTCGAAGCCCACTTCTTCCAGCAGACGGCCCACGGGGTCATACCGGAAGTCGTAACGGCTGCCGTTCTCGTTGTGCAGTTCGCTCAAGCGTCCGAGCAGGTCCCAGCGGTACTTGAGCGTATGCCCCGCCGCGTCGATGCGCCGGGACACGAGGCCGGAGCGCGTGTAGCCATAGCTCGTCCTGCGCCCCAGCGCATCGGTGTGCGCCAGCAGGCGCCCTTCTGCGTCATGGACGAAGTACTCGCTGGTGTTGTCCGGCAGGATGATCTCCTCGAGCCGGCCCGTTCTGTTGGCGTTCGCTGCGGCGGCAGCCTTCCCTCGTTCGTTCGCGCCCGTGTAGCGATACCGCGTGCTCTGCCCCATGGCATCGGTCGCCTTGACCAGGCGTCCCTGCTCGTCGTATTCCCACCGCGTGGTCTTGCCCGAGCAATCGGTGTGGCTGGCAAGCTGGCCCGCCGGCGTGTAGGTCAGCGTCTTGACGCCGCCCTTCGCATCGGTGATTCGCACGGGCCGGCCGGCCTGGTCGTAGGCGTATGCGGTCTTGTGCCCCAGCGGGTCGATCTCTTCGACGAGGTTGCCGTCGGCGTCGTAGTCGCGCTTCCAGACACCGCCCTCGGCGTCGCGCAGGCCCGTCACGCGTCCGCGCTTGTCGTGCGCGAAGTGCACCTGGCTGCCGTCGGCCCGCGTGTGGGTCCGCAGGTTGCCGTCGGCGTCGTAGCTGAAGTCGTCGGTGCTGCCGTCGGTGTGGACATGGCGCGTGATGTTCTTCGCCTCATCGCGAAAGAACCACTCCTGGCGCTTGTCGGGATGGATGATCCGGTAGGTGTAGCCGAGGATGTCGTAGTAGTACCAGGTCTCACCGCCGAGCGCATCGGTTGCATAGGTCAGGCGGATGTTCCTGTCCCACTCAAGCCTGAGGGCGAAGCTCCCGTCATCGCTCCACTCGCGAACCGCCCTGGCATCGACGCCGGTGCCGTCGTACTCGAGGTTGATGCCCCGGCCCGTGCGGTCGGTGTACCGGGTCACGAGATGGCGGCTGTAGCTGTAGTTCCATGTTTCACCGTTTTCGTCCTGGGCCGCGACGAGGTCGCCTTCGGCGCCGTGCACATAGCCCGCGAGTTGTCGCACGACCTGGCCGCCCTTGATCTCCCACAGGCTGGCGATCAATCCGCTTTTCGCATCGGGGCGAGTGCCCACATGGGCCACGGTGACGTCACCCTGCTTGCTGACGATGTCGCTCAAGACCTGTTCGCCGGTGGCTGCGATCACATGGTCGTAGCGCAGGCCGATGCTGGCCTCCTTGCCGGCGTGCAGCGCGACAAGCCGGAAGTGCTGTCTGCCTTGCGTAGCGACCTTGCGGGCGGCGGTCTCCACCAGCTCGTAGACCTCGCGCCAGTCGCCGGATTCGCCGCTCGATACGGGCTTGCCGAAATCCAGGGCCAACAGCCTCTCGCTCAGCCGCGTGAGCGTCACTTCTTCGATGGCATCGCGGTAGCTCCGGCCCACGGCCAGCAGCGGATAGGCATGGCTGCGGCCGTCCGCGCCGTGATAGACCAGGCTGGGCTCGCCGGCCCGCGGGCCCTGCGTCGGTGTGGCGATGTCCACGCGCGTGCTGTAGGGCGTGAGCCATCTCGCGCCAAGGGTGCCCTCGTCGAAAGCGCCAAGGTTGCTGCGATAGGTGCGCGCCCAGGTGATGGGCAACGGCGCAACCAGTGTGAAGTCGACGTGGGTGAAGCTTTCGCAGCCGGTAGCCAGGCTGATGGCGAACCTGCTTGCCGAAGGGACCGTTGCGCCCGAAAGGGGGCAGTTCTTGCAGCCGGGGTCGCCGTGGGCCGGCGCCTGTACACGCACGTGCTCGACCCGGGTACCGGGCCTGCTCTTGGTTGCTTCGGCACCTGCACCTGGCGACACGATGGCCGCGCGCAGGCTCTTCTTCTGCGCCATGGCCGACAGCAGCTGGCGCAGCAGCCACATGATGCTGCCCTGCAGTTCCTGGTTGGCGAGGTCGGTCAGTTGCCTGCGGAAGTCCGCCTTCAAGGCAACCAGGCTCTCGATCACCTCGTTGACCCTGGCCCTGACGCTTTCGGGCAGGTAGGCTGCGGCCTTCCTTGCGGCGTAGTTGGCGGCGCGCCTGGCCGTGCCCTCGGAGTACTTCACCGCGCGGCGCCACATGCCGCTCCACGTGCTTTGGGTCCTGGGGTCGTAGTCGTTGGTTTCGGGGGCACCCGGCCTGGCGACGGTGAAGAGGTCCTGCCCGCCGAGCACGCGCTGAAGGATGCCGATCAGGTTGTCCAGGATGCTGTCGGAGAGCCTCGCGCAATCTTCCAGAATGCCCGAGAGCCTTGCGATGGCGCCGTCGATGAAGGTCTCCAGCTCACCGACGATGGATGCATTCAGGTGCCCCACCAGCATGGTGACGATGGTCTGGCCGAGATTCCTGGCCCCGTGCAGGAGTTCCTGCCTGACGAGGTGCAGCGTGGGCCGCAGGCTCATGCGCGCCGCGGCCATGGTGGGCGGCGCTGGAATCAGGCCGATGAGATTGATGCCGAGGCTCGCCCAGTTCAGGAACCTCGTGACGGCATCGGTGGACTTCTTGTCGAGGATGGTGACGATGTCGAGAAACACATCCACCAGCGCCATGATGTTGCCCACGATGGGGATGCTGCCCAGCACCGTGGTCAGCCGGTCGAGCGTGACATAGCCGCCGGTGAAGGACCGCAGCCATTCGTCCACCGCCTTGCTCGCGGCGGCGATGTCTTCCTTGGCGATGGTGTTCAGCGGGGCGACGGCCGTCTGGGGCTCGCGCTCGGCGATAGATGTCGGTGCGGGCTGGCCTTGATGTGTGCCCGATGGTGGCCGCTGCGGCGTGCCTGGTCCCATAGTCCAGTCTCCCTGACTGCGTCTGTTTGTTTCGTGAAGATCAATTGGGAAAGAAAAGAGGCTCGGCCGCGCAATCGGGCTGCCGGCTTGCAGAGTTACGGCGCCTCTGCCGACGGGTTCTGAATCCGGACGTGCAGGACCATTGCCGAACCAATGCCTGCAGACACGACAGGAATCCCGGAGCAATTCGTGACGCACGAATTGCAATTGCAAATTGAGCTCACGCTCACCTCCCTCTTTTATTTCTTGCAGAAAATCCTAGGACGCAAGCCGATGCGAATGCGGGCATCTGAAATAAACGAGCGGGCTTTGGTGCGATTTGTCTCGATATTCCCAAGGCAGGAAAGCAGATCCTCGATCGCTCGAGCGAGCCGAAGCCGGCAAATGGGTTCTGCTGTCGCTGCGCTCGGCTACAGTCCGAGACACTTATGAACTCACCCCAACTCCAGCGCGGCGTGTTCCTCGCCCTTCTCGCCGCCGTGACCGTCGCCTTCCTCTGGGTGCTGATGCCGTTCTTCGGCGCGGTGCTGTGGGGCGTGGCGCTGGCGATCCTGTTCACGCCGCTCTACAAGCGGCTGCTGAAGACGATGCGCGGCAAACCCAATGCGGCGGCGCTGTCGACGCTGGCGATCTGCCTGTTCATCGTGATCCTGCCGCTGGCCATGGTGGGGGTGTCGCTGGTGCAGGAGATCGCGCTGGTCACACAGAGCATCCGCTCGGGCCAGATCAACTTCGCGGCCTACTTCCAGCAGATCCTCGACGCCTCGCCGCAGTGGCTGCTGAACCTGGTGGAGCGCTTCAACCTGGGCGACATGGCGGCATGGCAGGCACGCATCTCGGCGGCCGCCGGGCAGGCCAGCCAGATCATCGCGAGCCAGGCACTGGCCATCGGCCAGAACACTTTCGACTTCATCGTCAGCTTCTTCGTGATGCTGTACCTGCTGTACTTCCTGGTGCGCGACGGCTCCGACCTTTCCAAGCGGATGCGCGACGCGCTGCCGCTGGCCAAGCCCCACACGCACTACCTGCTGAACAAGTTCACCACCGTGATCCGCGCCACGGTCAAGGGCAACGTGGCCGTGGCGGTCGCCCAGGGCGCGCTGGGCGGGCTGGCCTTCTGGTTCCTCGGCGTGCAGGGCGCACTGCTGTGGGCGGTGCTGATGGCATTTCTCTCGCTGCTGCCGGCCGTGGGCGCGGCGCTGATCTGGGGGCCGGTGGCCATCTACTTCCTGGCCACGGGGCATTTCTGGCAAGGCGGCGTGCTGATCTTCGTGGGCGTGTTCGTCATCGGCCTGGTCGACAACATCCTGCGTCCCGTGCTGGTGGGCAAGGACACGCAGATGCCCGACTACATCGTGCTGATGTCGACCATCGGCGGCATGGCGATCTTCGGCATCAACGGCTTCGTGATCGGGCCGGTGATCGCGGCGCTGTTCATGGCGGCATGGAGCCTCTTTGCCGACTCCGGCCATGTGGGCCCAGGGCACGAGCAGGCCGAGGACGCACAGCCCAGACAAGTCGCCAAGGACGAAAAAGCCGGCTGAAGCCGGCGCCGTCCGCTCCCCGCCGCGCGCATTTCGCGCGCGCAATCCCGCATTCCGTCGCATGAGGCTGGGCGCCGCGCCCGGCCTGCGGGATCGTCGGGCCTCCAACAACCAACGAGGCCCGTCATGCAACTCCGCCCTCCCCCGTTCCGCCCCGCCGTGCGCGCCCTGTGCGCGGCCGCGATCCTCGCGCCCCTGGGCGCCCTCGCCGCCGACCTGAGCCTGAGCGTCGCCGACGGCCCGGCCGCGGACGCCACGCTCTACGTCGCGGTGTACGGCGACGCCGCCAGCTACACCGACGGCAAGCCCGTGGCCTCGCAGACCGCGCCGATGCGCGAGGGCAAGGCCCGCCTGCTGTTCACCGGCCTGGCGCCCGGGCGCTACGCGCTGCGCGTGTTCGCCGACGAGAACGGCAACGGCAAGCTCGACACCAACCTCATGGGCATGCCCATCGAGCGCTACGGCTTCTCGAACGACGCCAAGGGCAACCGCGCGGCGCCCGGCTTCGACGCGGCGGCGATCAGCGTCGACGCCGACATGCAGACCGTCATCCACCTGCACTGAGAAGAAAAGGAGAGCCGCCATGGAACGACGCGAACTCCTTCGCCTGCTGGCTTCGGCCGGCGCCCTGCCCTTGCTGGCACCGCTGGCGCGCGCGGCCGGCACCACCGACGACTGGCAGGCCCAGTTCGAAGCCTCCAGCGCCCCCTGGAAGACCGGCTTCGCCACGCCGCCGAACGACTTCCCGCTCACCCGCGCCACGGTGCGCGGCCGCTTTCCCGACGCCGTCGCCGGCACGCTGTTCCGCATCGGCCCGGCCGGCCATGACCTGGGCGGCGAGCGCTACCACCACTGGTTCGACGGCGACGGCATGGTGCACCGCTTCGTGATCGAGGGCACCGACGTGCGGCACCAGGGCCGCTACGTCGCCACGCCCAAGCGCGTGGCCGAGACGAAAGCGGGCCGCCGCCTGTTCGAGGCCTTCGGCACCACGCCGCCGGGCGTCGAGCCGCCGACCTCGGCCGACAGCATCAACGTCGCCAACACCAGCGTGCTGCCGATGGGCGGCGAGGTGCTGGCGCTGTGGGAAGGCGGCTCGGCCACGCGCATCGACGCGAGCACGCTCGACACGCTGGGCGTGAAGACCTGGCGCGCCGACCTCGCGGGCATGCCGTTCTCGGCCCATCCCAAGATCGATCCGGACGGCACTGTGTGGAATTTCGGCGTGAGCTCCGGCCAGGGCCTGCTGGCGCTGTACGAGATCGCGCCCGAAGGCACGCTGCGTCGCGCTGCTGTGGTGCCGGTGGCCGACATGCCGATGGTCCACGACTTCGCCGTGACAGAGCGGCACCTGGTGTTCCTGCTGCCGCCGCTGGTCTACGAAGGCAAGCGCAAGGAAGCCGGCGCCACCTTCCTGGATGCGCACGTCTGGCGGCCCGAGCTCGGCATGCGCGCGCTGGTGGTCGACAAGCAGAACTGGGAGCGCCGCCAGATGCTCGCGCTGCCGGCCGGCTTCCTGTTCCACGTCGGCAACGCCTGGGAGGAAGACACGCCGCGCGGCACGCAAATCCACATCGACTACGTGCGCTCGGACAACGCCGACTCGGTGTTCATCAGCAACCGCGAAGTGATGCGTGCCCGCCGCGTGAAGACCACCGAGCCGCACCTGACGGTCGCCACGCTGAACCTCGCTTCCGGCCGGGCCACGCAGACTGCGCTCGCCCAGGAGGCGGAGTTTCCGCGCATCGATCCGCGCCGCGTGGGCATGCGTCATCGGCAGGTGGTGCACGCCACGCAGATCCGGCGCGACCTGCCGGGCTTCGGCGCGGTCGCACGCACCGACGTCGAGACCGGCCGCAGCCAGCGCTTCGTCTACGGCCAGCAGACGATGGTGGAGGAGCACGTCTTCGTGCCCGACGGCGCGAAGCCCGGATGGGTGCTGGGCACGGTGCTGGACTTCGGGCGGCAGCAAACGCTGCTCTCGTGCTTCCCGGCCGACAACCTCGCGGCGGGGCCGGTCGCGCAGGCCACGCTGCCCTACGCCCTGCCGCTGGGCCTTCACGGCGCCTTCGTGCCGGCCTGAGGCCGCGGTGGGAGGACTGTGCTCAGGCCTCCCACCAGCCTTCGTCGAAGCGCCCCTGCAAGAAGGCCACGAAGCCCGACACCTTGCCCGGCACCAGCTTGGGCGACGGAAAGACGGCGTGGATCTCCTGCTCGGGCAGTGCGTGGTCGCCCAGCACCTCGCGCACCTTGCCGGCCGACAGCGAATCGCTGGCCACGTAGCGCGGCATGAGCGCGATGCCTAGGCCGTCGCGCGCCGCCGCCAGCACGGCAGAGAGATTGTTCGAGCGGAACCGGCCCGACACTGGCACCGTGACCGGCTCGCCGCGCGGCGTGTGCATGCGCCAGAACTCGTCGCCCACCACGCTGCTGTAGATCAGCGCCACGTGCGCGCTCAGGTCCTGCGCGCGTTTCGGCGTGCCGTGCTTCTTCAGGTAGGCGGGCGAGGCGACCATGACCCACGGATTGGCACCCAGGTAGCGCGCGCCCAGTGACGAATCGGCCAGCTTGCCCATGCGGATGGCCACGTCGATGCCCTGCGCGATGAGGTCGACGTAGCGATCCTCGAAGCTCAGGTCGAGCTGCACCTGCGGATGCCGGCTCATGTATTCGAGCGCCAGTGGCACCACCACGCGCCGCCCGAAGGCCACCGATGTGCCCACGCGCAGCAGGCCCTGCGCCTGGGTCTGCCGCAGCTGCACGATGCTGTCGGCCTCCTCGGCCTCGCGCACGATGGTCTTGCACTTCTCGTAGTAGAGCGCGCCCGGCTCGGTGAGGCTCACGCCGCGCGTGTTGCGGTTGAGAAGGCGCACCTTCAGCCGCTCCTCGGTGGCGGCGATCTGCTTGGTTACCGTGGGCTGCGTGGTGTTGAACTCGCGCGCGGCCTTCGAGAAGCTGCCCGTCTCGACCACGCGCACGAACATTTCCATTGCCAGCAATCTGTCCATGGGCCGGATGGTAGTCACTTATTCCAGCCTGGAATAGGTTTTATGGTCCGCAGCCGTCTTCTTGGAATCCGCCCGGATTTCTACAGTGAGCCCATCCCAAAGGAGACTCAGATGGCAAAGATGACAGCGGTCCAGGCCGCGGTTCTGGTGATGGAAAAGGAAGGCGTGACGCAGGCCTTCGGTGTGCCGGGCGCGGCGATCAACCCGATGTATTCGGCGCTGCGCCAGCGCGGCAGCATCGCGCACATCCTGGCGCGCCACGTGGAAGGCGCCTCGCACATGGCCGAGGGCTACACCCGCGCTGTGGCCGGCAACATCGGCGTGTGCATCGGCACCTCGGGCCCGGCGGGCACCGACATGATCACGGGCCTGTACTCGGCCTGGGCCGATTCGATTCCCATCCTGTGCATCACCGGCCAGGCGCCGCGCGCGCGGCTCTACAAGGAAGACTTCCAGGCGGTGGACATCGAGTCGATCTCCAAGCCCGTCACCAAGTGGTCGGTCACGGTGCGCGAGCCGGGCCAGGTGCCGCAGGTGTTCCAGCAGGCCTTCCACCTGATGCGCTCGGGCCGCCCGGGCCCGGTGCTGATCGACCTGCCCTTCGACGTGCAGATGGCGCAGATCGAGTTCGACATCGACAGCTACGAGCCCCTGAAGCCCTACAAGCCGGCCGCCACGCGCGCCCAGATCGAGAAGGCCATCGGCATGCTCAACGCGGCCGAGCGCCCGCTGATCGTGGCCGGCGGCGGCGTCATCAACGCCGACGCATCCGACCTGCTGGTGCGCTTTGCCGAAGCCACCGGCGTGCCGGTGATCCCCACGCTCATGGGCTGGGGCTCCATTCCGGACAACCACCCGCTCATGGCCGGCATGTGCGGCCTGCAGACCAGCCACCGCTACGGCAACGCCACGATGCTGGCCAGCGACTTCGTGCTGGGCATCGGCAACCGCTGGGCGAACCGCCACACCGGCTCCGTCGACGTCTACACCAAGGGCCGCACCTTCGTGCACGTGGACATCGAGCCCACCCAGATCGGCCGCGTGTTCACGCCCGACTTCGGCATCGTGTCCGACGCCAGGGCCGCGCTGGAGCTCTTCGTCGAGGTGGCCGAAGAGATGAAGGCCGCGGGCCGCCTCACCGATCGCCGCGACTGGGCCAAGGCATGCATCGAGCGCAAGAAGACGATGCTGCGCAAGACCAACTTCGACGAAGTGCCGATGAAGCCGCAGCGCGTGTACCAGTGCATGAACAACAACTTCAGCACCGATACCTGCTACGTGAGCACCATCGGTCTCTCGCAGATCGCAGCCGCGCAGTTCCTGCACGTGTACAACCCGCGCCACTGGATCAACTGCGGACAGGCCGGTCCGCTGGGCTGGACCATTCCCGCCGCGCTGGGCGTGCGTGCCGCCGATCCCACGCGCAAGATCGTCGCGCTGTCGGGCGACTACGACTTCCAGTTCATGATCGAGGAGCTGGCCGTGGGCGCGCAGTTCAAGCTGCCGTACATCCACATCGTGGTCAACAACTCCTACCTCGGCCTGATCCGCCAGGCGCAGCGCGGCTTCGAGATGGACTACTGCGTGCAGCTCGCGTTCGACAACATCAACGCGGCGCCCGACGCGGGCATCGAGAGCAGCTACGGCGTCGACCACATGAAGGTGGTCGAGGGCCTGGGCTGCAAGGCGATCCGCGTGAACCGGCAGGAAGAGATCGCGCCGGCCATCCGCCGCGCCGAGGCCCTGATGGCCGAGTTCAGCGTGCCGGTGGTGATCGAGGTGATGCTGGAGCGCGTGACCAACATCGCGATGGGCACCGAGATCGACAACATCACCGAGTTCGAGCCGCTGGCCGAGACCCCGGCCGACGCGCCGACGGCTGTTGCGGCGCTGCTGGACTGATCAAGGACCGCTGAATACGGGCAGCCGAACGCAGAAGGAATACAAAAAACTACGCAGAAGTCGCAGAAGAAAACTTCTTTGGTTCTCCTTCTGCGACCTCTGCGAAACCTTCGCGACTTCTGCGTTCGGTTCCCGATCCCTCATGAACGACTGAAAGACCCGACATGCCCAAGTTCGCAGCCAACCTCACGATGCTCTTCACCGAGCTGCCCTTCATGCAGCGCTTCGAGGCCGCCGCCAAGGCCGGCTTCAAGGGGGTGGAGTACCTCTTCCCCTATCCCTTCGAGAAGAAGGAACTCGCCGCCGCCCTGCGCGCCAACGGCCTGGAGCAGGTGCTGCACAACCTGCCGGCCGGCGACTGGGACAAGAGCGAGCGCGGCATCGCCTGCCATCCCGACCGCACGGGCGAGTTCGCCGAAGGCATCGGCGTGGCGATCGACTACGCGACCGCCCTGGGTTGCCCGCAGGTCAACTGCCTCGTGGGCAAGGTGCCTGCCGGCGTCGACAGGGATGCGGCGCACAAGACCGTGGTCGCCAACCTGCGCCTCGCCGCGCGCGAGCTCGAAGCGGCGGGCCTGCGCCTGCTGATCGAGCCCATCAACACCTTCGACATCCCGGGCTTCTTCCTCACGCGCACCGACCAGGCGCTGGCGCTGATCGACGAGGTCGGCTCGGCCAACCTGCGGGTGCAGTACGACATCTACCACGCGCAGCGCATGGAAGGCGAGCTGGGCAACACGCTCTCGAAGAACCTGGCGCGCATCGGCCACATCCAGCTGGCCGACAACCCGGGGCGCGGCGAGCCGGGCACGGGCGAGATCAACTACCCGTGGCTGTTCGGGCACATCGACGCGCTGGGCTACGACGGCTGGATCGGCTGCGAGTACAAGCCCCGCGCCACTACGGTCGAGGGCCTCGGATGGTGCCACGCGCTCACGCAGCAGCAATGAAATGAATGACTGACATCGGACAAGGAACAAGAGACATGACGACCCAGCAACAGAAGATCGGATTCATCGGCCTCGGCATCATGGGCGCGCCCATGGCGGGCCACCTGCTCGAGGCGGGCTACCAGCTCTTCGTGAACACGCACGGCAACACGCCCGAGCCCTTCGTGTCGAAGGCCACCATCTGCGCCTCGGCGGCCGAGGTGACGCGCCAGTCCGACGTGGTCTTCATCATGGTGCCGGACACGCCCGACGTGGAGAAGGTGCTCTT
The DNA here is from genome assembly GCF_041154425.1 of Variovorax sp. V15. Lineage (NCBI taxonomy): Bacteria > Pseudomonadati > Pseudomonadota > Betaproteobacteria > Burkholderiales > Comamonadaceae > Variovorax > Variovorax sp. V15. The sequence continues at coordinate 1,582,100 of NZ_AP028659.1, read as the reverse complement.
CGGCGCACCCGGCGCCGAGGGCGTGGCCGACGGCCTGAAGGGCTCCAGCGGCAAGATCGTGGTGGACTGCAGCTCCATCGACCCGATCGCCACCAAGGACTTCGCGCGCCGCATCACCGCGCTGGGCGCCGGCTACATCGACGCACCGGTCTCCGGCGGCGAGGTGGGCGCCAAGGCCGCGAGCCTCACGATCATGTGCGGCGGCGACGAAGGCACCTTCGGGCGCGTGAAGCCGCTGCTCGACAAGATGGGCAAGAACGTCACGCTCGTGGGCGGCGCCGGCGACGGCCAGGTCTGCAAGGTGGCCAACCAGATCATCGTGGCGCTGAACATCGCGGCCGTGGGCGAGGCGTTGGTGTTCGCATCGAAGGCGGGCGCCGATCCGGCCAAGGTGCGCCAGGCGCTGATGGGCGGCTTCGCGAGCTCGCGCATCCTCGAAGTGCACGGCGAACGCATGATCAAGCGCACCTTCGCGCCGGGCTTTCGCATCGGGCTGCACCAGAAGGACCTGAACCTCGCGATGCAGAGCGCCCGTTCATTGGGCGTCTCGCTGCCGCAGACGGCCGGCGCGGCGCAGCTCATGAATGCCTGCGCGGCACTGGGCTACGGCCAGCTCGACCACTCGGCGCTGGTGCGCGCGCTGGAGGCGCTGGCGCAGCACACAGTCACGCCTGATTGAGGTTCTTCGAAAGCAGACTTCCGAACGCAGAAGAAATACAAAAGCTACGCAGAAGTCGCAGAAGTCGCAGAAGTCGCAGAAGTCGCAGAAGTCGCAGAAGAAACCATGAAAACCTTTTTTGGTTTTCCTTCTGCGACTTTCGCGAAACCTTCGCGACCTCTGCGTTCGGCTGTCCGCTTTACTTCAACGCTTCCAGCGATTCCTTCAGGTTGCGGCGGCGCCAGGCCCAGGTCTTCACGGCCTGCGGCAGGATGCCCAGGCACGACGCGTAATAAGTCACCTTGAAGCCCCAGAAGCGCGGGCCGATGGGCGTGTTGCGGAACAGGTCGCCCGCCAGGATGGACAGCAGCGCCTCCTGCATGCGCCAGATGTTGCGTGGGGCCATGAACAGGCGCCGGATGGCCGGCGAGGTGATGCGGTAGATGAACCACGAGAACATCTTCGGTCCGTGCTTCATCACCTTCTCGTAGTGCCTGAAGGCCTTCTCGGCTTCCTTCGCCTCGCCCTTGAGCCAGAGGTCGGCGCAGGTGGCGGCCTCGAAGCCGCTGTTCATCGCCAGGTACACGCCCGAGGAGAACATCGGGTCGACGAAGGCATAGGCGTCGCCCACCATCATGAAGCGGTCGCCGCGGCAGAACTTGGAGTCGTAGGCGTAGTTGCCGGTGGAGGTGGCGCCTTCCATCAACGTGGCGTTCTTCAGCCGCGCGGCCAGCTTGGGCGCGAGCGCGATGGTTTCCATCAGGAACTCCTCGAGCGAGCCCTTGCGGCGCTTGAAGTAGGCGGGAGAAGCCACCGCGCCGACGCTCACCGTGCCGTCCTTCAGCGGGATGTACCAGAACCAGCCGTGGTCGAACCAGAACAGCGTGATGTTGCCCTCGAAGCGGCCCGGCCGCCGCTCGGCATTGGCGAAGTGGCCGAACAGCGCCGCGCTGGCGTGCTTGCGGTTGCGCCGCTTGGCGTCGAACTGGTTCGACAGCAGGGTGTCGCGCCCGCTGGCGTCGATCACGAAGCGCGGGCGCCAGGTGGTCTCGGTGCCATCGTCGGCCTTGACCTTCACCAGCGGCCTGTTGTCGGGCGTCCCTTTGCCGGCATCCATGTCCACGCCGGTGACGCGCTGTCCCTCGAAAGTGCGCGCGCCGCGGCTGCCGGCGTGGCGGAACAGCAGTTCGTCGAACTCGGAGCGGCGCACGTGCACCGCATAGGGAAAGCTCTTGTCCATCGCCTCGGCGAAGTGGAACTGGCTGGAGTGGTCGTGCCAGGGCGAGACGAACTCGGCACCGTGCTTGCGGATGCCGATGGCCTCGACCTCGGTGCGCACGCCGAGGCGGTCGAACAGCGGCATGTTCATCGGCAGCAGCGATTCGCCGATGTGGAAGCGCGGATGCTGCGCCTTCTCGATCAGCACCACGTCGTGCCCTTTGTCCGCGAGCAGCGCGGCCACCGTGGAGCCCGATGGGCCGCCTCCGATGACGACGACGTCGGGATCGTTGCTGTTGAAAGGTCCGGATGCCATGCGAGTTGCCCCTCTTTTCGCGGTGTTTTCGTTGTCGGCGATACCCCCGGCTCGATGTCCGGCTGGACGGCCGGTCTGTTAACCAGTTGGTAACGATCGGCAGTTTAGCGAACCCCAGAGCCCCCTCCCATCCGCCGGAACCCCGCCTTATCGAGCGGAAGCTATGGGTCCAGGCGTTTTCGGCATTTCCCCAGTAATAGGAGGCCCTGCTTTTGCGGTAGCCTCATTGCCCGTCAGAAACAAGGAGACTTTCATGGCTGCACCCCTTTCCCCCGCAGAAGAAGCACTTCGCGAGGCAGCGCGCGAATACCACCGCTCGCCCGTCAAGGGCAAGATCTCGATCACCCCGACCAAGCCCCTGCTGAACCAGCGCGACCTGTCGCTGGCCTATTCGCCCGGCGTGGCCTATCCCTGTCTCGACATCGCTGCCGACCCGGCAACCGCCTCCGAATACACCGCCCGCGGCAACCTCGTGGGCGTGGTCACCAATGGCACCGCCGTGCTGGGCCTGGGCGACATCGGCCCGCTGGCCGCCAAGCCCGTGATGGAAGGCAAGGGCTGCCTGTTCAAGAAATTCGCCGGCATCGACGTGTTCGACATCGAGCTGGCAGAGCGCGACCCCGACAAGCTGGTCGACATCATCGCGGCGCTGGAGCCGACGCTGGGCGGCATCAACCTGGAAGACATCAAGGCGCCCGAGTGCTTCTACATCGAGAAGAAGCTGCGCGAGCGCATGAACATCCCGGTGTTCCACGACGACCAGCACGGCACGGCCATCATCTCGGCCGCCGCCCTGCTCAACGGCCTGGAGCTGGTGGGCAAGAAGATCGAGGAAGTGAAGATCGCCGTCTCGGGCGCGGGCGCAGCCGCCATCGCCTGCCTGGACGTGATGGTCGGCCTGGGCGCCAAGCCCGCCAACATCCACGCCTGCGACTCCAAGGGCCTGATCTACATGGGCCGCGCGGGCGGCTTCGACGAATCCAAGGCACGCTACGCCCAGAAAGACACCGGCGCCCGCACCCTGGCCGACGTGGTGAAGGACGCCGATGTGTTCCTGGGCTGCTCGGCCCCGGGCGTGATGACCGCCGAGATGGTCAAGACCATGGCCAGCCAGCCCATCATCCTGGCGCTGGCCAACCCCGAGCCCGAGATCCGCCCCGAGCTCGCCAAGGCCGTGCGGCCGGACTGCATCATCGCCACCGGCCGTTCGGACTACCCGAACCAGGTCAACAACGTGCTGTGCTTCCCGTACATCTTCCGCGGCGCGCTCGACTGCGGCGCCAGCAAGATCACCGAAGAGATGAAGCTGGCCTGCGTGCGCGAGATCGCCGAGCTCACCAAGGCCGACATCAGCGAAGAGGTGGCCACCGCCTACGCCGGCCAGGAACTCTCCTTCGGCCCCGACTACATCATTCCCAAGCCCTTCGACTCGCGCCTGATCCTGCGCATCGCGCCGGCCGTGGCCAAGGCAGCGGCCGCCTCGGGCGTGGCCACGCGCCCGATCGAGGACATGGACGCCTACCGCCAGCACCTGACGCGCTTCGTCTACCAGACGGGCATGTTCATGCGCCCGGTGTTCAGCGCCGCGAAGATCGCCAGCGCCAAGCGCGTGGCGTACGCCGAGGGCGAGGACGAGCGCGTGCTGCGCGCCGCGCAGTGGGCCGTCGACGAAGGCCTGGCCAAGCCGATCCTGGTGGGCCGCCCCGCCGTGATCGACGCGCGCATCAAGAAGGCCGGCCTGCACATCCGCGCGGGCGTCGACTTCGAGATCGTCAATCCCGAGGACGATCCGCGCTTCCGCACCTACTGGGAGAGCTTCCACAAGATCATGGGCCGCCGCGGCGTGACGCCGGAGGCCGCCAAGACCATGGTGCGCCGCTCGAACACCACCATTGCCGCGCTCATGATGCACCTGGGCGACGCCGATGCCATGATCTGCGGCCTGGTCGGGCGCTTCGACGTGCACCTGGAGCACATCCGCAACCTGATCGGCCTGAAGCGCGGCGCGCCGGGCTTCGCGACGCTGAACGCGCTCACGCTCGACAAGCGCACGGTGTTCATCACCGACACCAACGTGAACGAAGACCCCAGCGCCGAGCTGCTCGCCAGCATCGCGGTGATGGCCGCCGAGGAAGTGCGCCGCTTCGGCCTGCCGCCGAAGGTGGCCTTCCTGTCGCACTCGAACTACGGCACCTCCAGCCGCTCGTCGGCCCGCAAGATGCGGCTGGCGCGAGACCTGTTCGCGCAGATGGCGCCCGACATCGAATGCGACGGCGAGATGCACGGCGACGCGGCGCTGTCGGAGGAAATCCGCCGCACCGCGCTGCCCGAGACCACGCTCAGCGGCGAGGCCAACCTGCTGGTGTGCCCGAACCTCGACTCGGCCCACATCCTCTACAACGTGCTGAAGATGACCGGCGCCAACGGCATCACCGTGGGCCCGGTGCTGCTGGGCGCCGCGAGTTCGGCGCACGTGCTCACGCCTTCGTCGACGGTGCGCCGCATCATCAACATGACTGCGCTGGCGGTGGCGAAGGTCACGGTCGACAAGTAAGAAGCGGGAAAGAAGCGGGCCTGGCGCCCGCTTTGAGTGCTCGAAACGCGGCCTCGGCCGCGTTTTTGCATTGACGGGGTGCAGATCACGCCCTCGGCGCACTACTTCGATTCGCGAGGAAGGGTTCGCACCAATCACGTGCGGGCACCGTTTTTGCTTGAATGCAGAAGCATTCAATCCCCTTTCATCCAACGGATCGATCTCCGCATGAACAAGCGCCAACTGCTCCAGTCCTTCCTCGCCGCCTCGGCCATCAGCTTCGGCCTCGCACCGGCCTTTGCGCAGAGCCCGACGCCGATCAAGTTCCAGCTCGACTGGCGCTTCGAGGGACCGGCGGCGCTGTTCCTCCACCCGGCCGCCAAGGGCTACTTCAAGGCCGCGGGCCTCGACGTGACCATCGACGCGGGCAACGGCTCCGGCGGCACGGTCACGCGCGTGGCCTCGGGCGCCTACGACATGGGCTTCGCCGACCTTGCGGCGCTGATGGAGTTCCACGCCAACAATCCCGACAGCCCCAACAAGCCGGTCGCGGTGATGATGGTCTACAACAACACGCCGGCCTCGGTCATGACGCTCAAGAAGAGCGGCATCACCAAGCCTTCGGACCTCACGGGCAAGAAGCTCGGCGCGCCGGTGTTCGACGCGGGCCGCCGCGCCTTCCCGATCTTCGCCAAGGCCAACAACATCGGCACGGTCAACTGGACCGCCATGGACCCGACGCTGCGCGAGACCATGCTGATGCGCGGCGACATCGACGCCATCACCGGCTTCACCTTCACCTCGCTGCTCAACCTGGAAGCGCGCGGCGCCAAGACGGCCGACGTGGTGATCCTTCCCTACCCCGACTACGGCGTGAAGCTGTACGGCAACGTCATCATCGCCTCGCCCAAGCTCATCAAGGAGAACCCGGCGGCGGTGAAGAAATTCCTCTCGGCCTTCGCCAAGGGCGCGAAGGAAGTGATCGCCAATCCGGCCGTGGCCATCGAGTCGGTGAAGGCGCGCGACGGCATCATCGACAGCAAGCTCGAGACGCGCCGCCTGCAGCTGGCCATCGACACCGTCATCAACAGCGCCGATGCGCGCGCCGAGGGCTTCGGCGCGGTCAACGCGGGCCGCATGTCGCTGATGGCCTCGCAGGTTTCGGACGCCTTCAACACCAAGACGCGCGTGAGCCCCGACGCGGTGTGGACCGCAGCACTGCTGCCGCCCGCGGCCGAACTGAACATCCTGAAGAAGTGATGGCAGCCGCATCGCAGGACGCGGCCGCAGCCCCCTTCGTCGCTCCCTTCGTCGACTTCCAGGACGTCTGGCTCGCCTACAACGAGGAGCTGCTGCGCGCCAACCACTTCGCGGTCGAGGCCATCGACCTGAAGGTGAAGCGCGGCGAGTTCATCGCCATCGTCGGGCCCTCGGGCTGCGGCAAGTCGACCTTCATGAAGCTCACCACGGGGCTGAAGATGCCGTCGATGGGCAAGATCCGCATCGACGGCCAGCCGGTGACCGGGCCGCTGAAGATCTCGGGCATGGCCTTCCAGGCGCCCTCGCTGCTGCCCTGGCGCACCACGGTCGACAACGTGCTGCTGCCGCTGGAGATCGTCGAGCCCTACCGCTCCAGCTTCAAGGCGAAGCGCAAGGAATACGAGGAACGCGCCCGCCGCCTGCTGCAGAAGGTGGGCCTCGGCGGCTATGAGGACAAGTTCCCGTGGCAGCTCTCGGGCGGCATGCAGCAGCGCGCGAGCATCTGCCGCGCGCTCATCCACGAGCCCAAGATGCTGCTGCTCGACGAGCCCTTCGGCGCGCTCGACGCGTTCACGCGCGAGGAGCTGTGGTGCATCCTGCGCGACCTCTGGACCGAGCAGCAGTTCAACGTGATCCTGGTGACGCACGACCTGCGCGAATCGGTGTTCCTCGCCGACACGGTATACGTGATGAGCAAGAGCCCTGGCCGCTTCGTCGTGAAGCGCGAGATCGACCTGCCGCGTCCGCGCGAGCTCGAACTCACCTACACCAAGGAGTTCACCGACATCGTGCTGGAGCTGCGCGGCCACATCGGCGCCATCCGCAACACCGGCGCGAGCGCAGCACAGTCCGCCGCGGCGGTGTCTCACTGAGGGCGCGCACATGAAGAACACCAAGCAAATCGAACGCTGGTCGCCCTGGCTGCTGCTCGTGGCGGTGATCCTGCTGTGGCAGGTGATCTGCTCGGCCTTCGAGGTTTCGGACTTCATCTTCCCGAGCCCGTGGCGCATCTGGAACCAGTTCTGGGAATTCAAGGAAGTCATCGCGGGCCACGCGTGGCGCACCTTCTGGGTCACGATGGCGGGCTTCGGCCTCGCAATCGTGGTGGGCGTGCTGCTGGGCTTCGTCATCGGCAGTTCGCGCATCGCGTACGCGGCGATCTACCCGCTCATGACGGCCTTCAACGCGCTGCCCAAGGCGGCCTTCGTGCCGATTTTGGTGGTGTGGTTCGGCATCGGCATCGGGCCGGCGATCCTCACGGCATTCCTGATCAGCTTCTTCCCGATCATGGTCAACATCGCGACCGGCCTCGCCACGCTCGAACCCGAGCTCGAAGACGTGCTGCGCGTGCTCGGCGCCAGGCGCTGGGACGTGCTCATGAAGATCGGCCTGCCGCGCTCCATGCCCTACTTCTTCGGCTCGCTCAAGGTGGCGATCACGCTGGCGTTCGTGGGCACCACGGTCAGCGAGATGACGGCTGCCAACGAAGGCATCGGCTACCTGCTGATCTCTGCAGGCTCTGCCATGCAGATGGGGCTGGCGTTCGCGGGGCTGATGGTGGTGGGGGCGATGGCGATGCTGATGTACGAACTCTTCAGCGTGGTCGAGAAGCACACGACGGGGTGGGCGCATCGGGGGTCGCAGAACCAGTAGGCCTGTCGTCGTTGCCGCTGCGGCAGAATCCAGCCCTCAGCGGAGCTCTTCTTCCGCGAGAGCTCCAAGAGCAATGGATCACGCCCTCAGCTCACCCCTTCTGACCAACGAAGACCTGCGCCAGATCGCACGCTGGGCCGCCGATTGCGCAGAGCGGGCGCTGCCGGTGTTCGAGGCGAGATCACCCGACGATGCAAGGCCGCGCGAGGCCATCGTGGCCGCGCGCGCCTTCGCAGCCAGCGGAACACGCACTGCGAATCTTCGCAAAGTCGCTTGGGCTGCCTTGAAAGCTGCAGGGGAAGTGGACGATCCGGCAGCAGTGGCCGCGGCTCGGGCGGCATCAGCCGCCGCCGCATCCGCCTACACCCATCCGATCGCGACGCCTCACCAGGTCAATCACATCCTGAGCCCTGCTGCCTACAGTGCATGCGCGATTGCGCTTGGTGCGGCTGACGAGACTGCCGCCGCCGAAGCGGAAATCCGATGGGCGCTCGAACGGGCATCGCCCACGGTTCGTCAGGTGGTGCAGCGAATGCCCGCGCGCGTTGCAGGCAAGAGCCGGATGAGCGCGCTGCTCCATCGGCTCGATATGAGCCTGCGAGGCTGACGGGCGCTCGGCGCCTCAGCCGAGCAGCAACGAGGCCTCGTCCCGCCAGTAAGCCACCGCGGCGAGCCACCCTTCCCACACACAACCGTTGCAGCCCCGCCCGCAGCAGGTAGTCGGCTCCGGCGGTGGCGCGCGCATCGCGAGCCCTTCCGCATCGAGCTGCGCGCGGACGCGATCGATCAGCGCCTGTGCGCTGGCGAGGTCGATCGGGGGAAGAAGGTCTTGGTCGGCAAGAGGCATGGCGGCAGGCCCCATTGTCAGTGCTTCAGAAGCCCTTCAGCCGTCATGCCGCAGGCGATCACAGAATCGCGCGATGGCTTCTTCCGCCCCCCTTCCTCGCATGACGCATGTGGACCTGCTGCGCGGATTGCTCGCGATCTTCGTGGTGCTGCTGCACGCCAACCTGCGCATTCCCTTCGCCCCCCCGGAGCTGAGCCAGTGGATGGGCTCCAGGGCCGGCGGCATCCTGTTTCGCAGCGGCTACTACGCGGTGATCGTGTTCTTCGTGGTCTCGGGCTACCTGATCACGAGCGCATCGATACGGCGCTGGGGCGATCTGTCACGCGTGCGGCCCGCGGCGTTCTGCCACCTTCGCGCGGCGCGCATCCTGCCGCCGCTGTTGCTGTTGCTCGCGGTGCTGTCGGTGCTGCACATCGCGAGCAGCGCATGGTTCGCGCTCGACACATCCAAGGTCTCGCTGTGGCGGGCACTGCTGGCGGCGCTGGGGCTGCACATCAACTGGCTGGAGGCGCAGGTCGGCTACCTGCCGGGGCCGTGGGGCGTGCTGTGGTCGCTGTCGGTGGAGGAGGTCTTCTATCTCTGCTTTCCGCTGGTGTGCGTGCTGTGCGGCAGCGAGCGGCGGCTGGCACTGCTGCTGATCGTGCCCATCGTGCTCGGGCCGCTGGCGCGCAGCGTCTTCAGCGACAACGAGCTTTGGCAGGACCATTCGTACCTCTCGGGCATGGACGGCATCGCCTTCGGCTGCCTCGCCGCCCTGCTCGCGCATCGCGTGCCGCGCGTACCGACCGCGGCTGCGCGGCGTGCAGTGCTGCTTGTGGGCATGACGCTGGGCGTGACGGTCTTCTGCTTCCGCAAAGAGGTCTACCAGCTGGGCTTCACGCGCTTCGGGCTGCAGGTGACGCTGCTCGAGCTGGGCGTCGCGCTGATGCTGGCCGCGGCGCACTGGCGTCCCTGGGCATGGTGCGCCAGTGCCGCTGTTGCTCCGCTGAGTTGGTTCGGGCGCAACAGCTACGAGGTCTATCTGAGCCACATGTTCGTGGTGATTCCCGGCGCATGGCTCTTCCAGTGGCTGGGTGCGTCGCCCTCGTGGATTCCGGTGTGGTTCGTCGCGGTGGTCGCAGCCTCGGGCCTGCTGGGACATCTCGTCGCCCGGTGCTTCTCGGAACCCTGCAACCGCGCGCTCAGAGGTCGAGGTTCAGCTCCAGCCGCATCTTCGCTCCACCCGATTCGCTGGACCCGATCGTGAGCTGCCCGCCGTGCAGGCGCGCGACCTCGGCCACCAGATGCAGGCCCAGCCCCGCGCCACGCCCGCGCGGCACCAGCCGGTGAAATGGCGCCACCACGCGCTCGCGATCGGCCTCGGGAATGCCGGGGCCGGAGTCGAGCACCTCGAAGCCCGAGGGCTCCCACAGCCGTACCTGGATGTCGCAGCCCTGTCCGCCATGCTCGATGGCGTTCTGGATCAGGTTGCTCAGCGCGCGCTCCAGCGAGGGCGCGTCGCCGCGCACCCACAGTGGCTTCGGCGCTTCCACCGACAGCGTGCAGCGGTTCATGATGGCCAGCGGCGCGATGTCGCCCGCCACGCGTTCGCACAGCGCCTTCAGGTCGACCTGCTGGCGGTCTTGCACCGCGACGTGGTCCAGTCGCTGCAGGTCGAGCAACTGCTCGGCCAGCGTCGCGAGCCGCGCCGAGGCCTGCAGGAGCTTAACCTTGAGCGGGCCGTCCTGCAGGCCTTCGAGATGGATCTGCAGCGTGGTGATGGGCGTGCGCAGCTCGTGCGCGGCGTCGGCCAGGAAGCGCTCCTGCCGGTCGTAGCCTTCGTTGAGCCGGTCGAAGGCGCGGTTCACGGCGTTGACCAGCGGGCGGATCTCGCTCGCCACATTGGCCAGCGGCAGCCGCGTGGTGCGTTCGTGCACGTCGATGCTCTCGGCATGCTCGGCCGTGGCCACCACGCCCTTGAGGCCGCGCTTCACGACGAAGGGCGTGGCCAGGATCACGCCGAGGCAGGTCACCAGCGCCATCGGCGCCACCAGGAAAAGGAAGGCGATGGCGGTGCCCTTGAGCGTGTTCTTCACGGTCAGGGGGCTGCCCGTCTGCGTCATCACAGCCACCAGGCCCGCGCGCGTTTCCACGCGATCGAAACGAGCCTTGGGCCGGGTGTTGTCGCTCTCGGGGTTGATGGCCATGCGCTCCATGCCGTCGAGCGAATCGAAGAGCCTGGCGTAGCTGGGCGGCACGTCGCCGTTGCGCAACTCCGCGCCATGGCTGTCACGCGCGATGAACCAGAAAGGAGGATCGGCCTCCCGCAGGCGCTGAACCTCCGGCGTGGGCTCGATCGCCAGTTTTCCGTCGGAGCCGCGCACCAGCGCGCGCTGGATGGCCGTGATGGTCTCCTGCCCGGTCTCGTCGACCACGCGGCCCAGCACCCAGGCCAGGCCGAGAAAGCCGCCCATCACCAGCGTGCCGACCACCACCTGCAGCAGGATCAGGCTCCAGATGAGCTGCCAGCGCAGCGAGAGCAGGCCTTGTCTCATGCGACCGTCATGCCGCCGGGCGGGCCGCGCAGATCAGGTAGCCCACGCCGCGGATGGCATGGATCTCGACCTGCGCGCCGGCCTTGTCGAGCTTGGAGCGCAGGCGAGACACGTGCGTGTCGAGCGCGTTCGACTGGATGTCGTCCGCATGGCCGTACACGCGGTCCTGCATGGCCTCGCGCAGCACGGTACGGCCACGGTGCTCCAGCAGCGCTTCCAGCACCAGCAGCTCACGGCGCGGCAGGGTGAGGCACTCTTCGCCGACATGGGCCTGCCGCGTGTGATGGTCGAAGCGCAGCTGCCCCAGCGTCATGACGAGGTTCGCACGCACCGCAGGGCGCCGCGCCAGCGCACGCACGCGCGCCATGAGCTCGTCCATGGAGAAGGGCTTGGCGAGATAGTCGTCCGCGCCGCCGTCGAGGCTCAGCACGCGCTCCGCCACATCGGTCATGGCTGTGAGTACCAGCACGGCGGCGGGAATGTCGTTCTGGCGCAGGAAGGCCACCAGCGAGAGGCCGTCGCCGTCGGGCAGGCCGCGGTCGAGCACGATCACGTCGTGCTGCGCTGACAGCGCCGCGTCTTCGGCTTCGCGCAGCGAGCCCGCCACGTCGACCACCGCCTGGTTCTGCCGCAGCGCCGAGGCCAGGGCTTGAGCCAGATCGACTTCGTCTTCGACGAGCAGGATTCGCATGGGAGTACGTAGAAAAGGGAGACCAGTGAGAGGCCTGGCAGAGGCCAGGGCCGGCCATTCTAGGAGAGGCCTTTTCTGCAACCGGCGCAATGTTCACGCAATGCAGTTGCATAAGCTGCAACGCCGATGACCCGTCGCGCCGCGCCCTCCTCACCCTTCCCCTCCTCGTGTCCGACACCCTGGTACGGGGCAGTGGGCCGTCGCATCGCCACGCACTGGGTGGCGAAGATGATCGGCACCACGGCGGGCATCACGGGCTTCTTCGCCCTCTACTTCTGGGTGATGCACAACCCGCCGACGCCGCCCACCGTGATGCCGCTCACCGCGCTCGACCACTGGGTGGGCGTGAGCGACGAGGCGATGCTCCTGTACGGCTCGCTGTGGTTCTACATCTCGCTGCCGTCCGCCTTCGCCAAGGACTGGGCCGAGTTGCGCGCCTGTGCGCGCGATGCCGCACTGATGGCGGGCATGGGCCTGGTGGTCTTCTGGTTCTTTCCGACGACGGTGCCGGCATTCGCGGTCGACTGGGCTCAATACCCGTCGCTGATGTTCCTCAAGAACGCCGACGCGGGCGGCAATGCCTTCCCGTCGTTGCACGTGGCCTTCGCCGTGTTCACCGCGGTGCTGCTGCAGCGTCAGCTTCGCGAGGTGCGCGCGCCGGCCTGGGTGCGCGTGCTCAATGTGCTGTGGGCCCTGGGAATCGTCTATTCGACACTGGCGACGCGCCAGCATGTGCTGCTCGACGTGCTCGGCGGCACGCTGCTGGCGGCCGTCGTGAGCCGGGCAGGCACCGCGCGCGCCCGGCTGGCATGGAACGAGGCCTGAGCCCTTACCAGAAGATCCAGAGCGCCAGGCCGCCGAAGATGGCCCACTTCACGAGGTAGTACACCCGCTTGTCCCAGGCCTTCAGGCGCTTGCCGACCACGCGGATCTGGTAGATGTACTTGAACGCGCGGTTGATGCCGCCGGTCTTGTCGCCGGCATCGTTGGGCGATGCGGCCGCGGCCAGGAGGTTCTTCGCGAACCAGCGGTTCACCGCGCTGGCCCAGCGGTACTTCAGCGGGCGCTCGATGTCGCAGAACAGGATCACGCGGTCGTGGTCGGTCGTGTTCTCGGCGTAGTGGATGTAGGTCTCGTCGAACACCACGGCCTCGCCGTCGCGCCAGTGGTAGCGCTGGCCGTCCACGTCGATGTAGCAGCCCTCGACGCCCGGCGTCCAGAGGCCCAGGTGGTAGCGCAGCGAACCGGCGAAGGGATCGCGGTGGCGCACGAGGCGGCTGCCCGGGGGCAGCTCGGCGAACATGGCGGCCTTGATGGTGCCGATGCCCTTCAGCAGCTCGGTGGTGCGCGGGCACAGCACGGCGGCCGAGGGGTGCGCATCGTCGTACCACTTCAGGTAGAAGCGCTTCCAGCCGCTCTTGAAGAAGGAGTTGAAGCCCACGTCGTTGAACTGGCTCGACGCCTTGATGCTGCCGCCGTTGCGCATGGCCAGCGCCTCCTCGCGGATCACTTCCCAGTTTTCCTCGAGCACGCGCATCTCGGGGAACTCGGCAGGCGACAGGTAGGGCGTACCCGGCACCTTCGAGAAAAGGTACATGAAGACGTTCAGCGGCGCCAGGAAGGTCGAGTGATCAGAGAGCTGCCTGAAGAAACGATGCCGTACCTGGCCGCGGAAATGAACGTAGAGCGCGCTGAGCGCGAAGATGGCAAGAATGACCCACTTCATGGGAAAGTGTCCTGTAAACAGCGCCGGGTAGTGTAATTCCTCGCCCCAATTCGGGGCTGACCACGCCCTTTATGCCCTTCGGCCCCTTTCGGCCATGCACCGGGGAAGGTTTCAGCTGCACAGCATGGGTTGCGGCGCATCGGCGGTAGCCAGCGGCAGGCGCACGGTGGCCAGCAGGCCGCCGCTCGCGGTTTCGCCCAGCGCCACCTCGCCGCCGTGCCGGTCGACCACCGACTTGACGATGGCCAGCCCCAGCCCGCTGCCGCTCTGGCTCTGGTCGGGGTTGCGGAAGAAACGGTCGAACACCCGCTCGCGCAGCGCGGCCGGCACGCCGGGGCCCTGGTCCGCCACCGTCAGCAGGGCCTGCTCGCCATCGCGCGACACATGCACGACCACCGTACCGTCGGGCGGGCTGTACTTGATGGCGTTGTTGATGAGGTTGTCGATCATCGAAACCAGGCTTTCGCGCTCGCCGAGCACCGGCACGCGGTCTTCGCAGACCAGCTCGAGCTCGATGTTGCGCGAGCTGGCCAGGCTCTCGATCATGGCCAGCCGGTCCTGCACCAGCGCGTCGAGCGACAGCATCACGGGCAGGGTGTTGTCCGAGACCGCGTCGCTGCGCATCAGCTGCAGCAGCTGCCCCACAAGGCGCGCCGCGCGGTCGTTGCTGCGCAGCAGGTTGCCCATGAGCTCGCGCTGGTGCTCGTCGGTGCTCTGCTCCTTCAGTGCCTCCACGTTCACGCGCATCGCGGCCAGCGGCGTCCGCAGCTCGTGCGCGGCGTCTGCGATCAGGCTGCGCTCGCGCGATGTGCTGTCGCGCACCCGCTGCAGCAGGCTGTTGATGCTCTGCACCAGCGGCTGCAGTTCCTTGTGCGGTGGGGTGTACGACAGCGGCGTGAGGTCGGCCGGCCCGCGCTCGGCGGTCTCCTGGCTCACGCGGCGCCAGGGCCGCAGCGCGAGGCGCACCGAAAGCCACGCGGGAAACACCAGGAAAGGCAGGCTGATGACCAGCGGCAGCAGGTAGTAGCCGCGATACATCACGGTGACGGTGAGCCGCCAGACGCTGGGCTCCGCCAGCATCACGCGGATGTCGGAGTCGGGCGAGGCGATCGTGCGCGCGCGCCATTCGCGGTTGCCCGCCTTCACGGTCTCGATGAGGTTCGGCGCGGTGTTGAGGATGACGGGCACGGCCGCCGTCGAGCGGTAGACCAGCCTGTCGCCCTGCCACACCTGCATGACTGGCGAGGTGTCGGAGGCCGCGTCGCCGTCGCCGATGGTTTCGAGCAGCGCGGCGTCGAAGGCGGCGAGCGTCTCCTGCTGCTTGTCGGGCCGGTCGGCGGTGTTCTTCGCGATGGAAATCACCGTCTGGAAGATCTTCTCGAACTTCAGCAGCTCGGGGTCTTCGTAGGAGTCGTACAGCAGAAGCGCGATGGCCATGGTCCACAGCAGGGCGACCACGCCCATCTGCGCAAGCAGCAGGCGCCGCATCAGGGAAGGTTGTTTCCAGTTCTTCCAGCGCTGCGCCAGCGCCTGAATCATTTCTGCGTGCTCCGCGCCAGCGATTGCACGTCGATCACGTAGCCGATGCCACGCACCGTGCGGATGTAGCCCTGGCCGATCTTCTTGCGCAGGTTGGAGATGTGCACCTCGAGCGAATTGCTGCCGTTGGCCTGGCCACCGGGCAGCACCTGCTCTTCCATCACGCGGCGCGTGACCACGCGGCCGGTGCGCTTGAGCAAGAGCGCCAGCAGGTCGAACTCGCAGCGCGAGAGCTCGACCGGCTCCCCATCGACGATCACGCCGCGCGTGGGCTCGTGCAGCGCCAGGCCGCGCATGCGGATGGTCTCGTCGTTGAAGCCGTAGCTGCGGCGCGCGAGCGCACGAACGCGCGACAGCAGCTCTGCCAGCGCGAAGGGCTTGACCAGGTAGTCGTCGGCGCCGTCGTCCAGGCTGCGCAGCCGGTCGTTGAGCGCGTCGCGCGCGCTGAGCACCAGCACCGGCAATATCTGGCGGTCGCGGCGCAGGCGGAACAGCAGGTCGAGCCCGTCGCCGTCGGGCAGGCCGAGGTCGAGCAGCACCATGTCGAAAGTGCCGCCCTCGAGCGTGCGCAGGGCGTCGTCGAGCCTGCGGACCCACACCACATCCATGCCTTGATTGGCCAGCGCGATGCGCACGCCATTGCCGAGGTCAAGGTCGTCCTCAACAAGCAAGAGATTCATGAGCCTCCACGTGAACTGAACACTCCGCTTCCGGAATGTGGCGGAAGTATCTGCCAGGCGCCAAGGCGGTACTTCAGGAAATCTTCATGAATGCCGAAGCAGGTCTTCAGGTGCGGCCGGGACACTGGAGCCATCCCCTGCACACGGAAACGGAACACCCAAGTGAATCGATTGCCCTCCCTGCCGGCACGTACTGTCCGAGCGGACCGCTACCGCCCACGGCGCCGTGACGTGCTCCATGCCATTGGCCTGACCGGCCTTGCGAGTCTCGCGGCCTGCGGTGGCGGCGGGCATGGTCATGGCGGCATCGGGGTTGGCGGCGTCGGCACCGGCGGTGGCGGCAAGCCCACGGTCATCGACCGCCGGGTAAAGGTGTCGGCCACACCCGAAGTTTCGCTGCAGGTGCGCGACTGGCAGCCGCCCGGCAGCAGCACAGGGCCTGTCATCGTGCTGCTGGCAGGACTCGGCGGCAATGCGCGCTACTTCGACAGTCTCGCTCCCGCGCTGGCCGCCAGGTCGCGCGTGATCGCGATCAGCCGGCGCGGCTACGGTCTTTCGAACAAGCCGATGCCGGTGAAGACCGCCACGCAGTTCTATGAGGTGGATACGCTGGTTGCCGACCTGAAGGCAGTGCTGGATGCTCTGGGCGTGCAGCGCGTGGTACTGGGAGGCCACTCGATTGCGGGCAACGAACTCACCCGCTTCGCGGGCCTTTACCCCGGCCGGACGCAGGGCCTGATCTATCTCGACACAACCTTCGACTACACCGTCGAAGGCGACAGCGGCGGAGAAAAGATTCCAGAGAACCCGCTGCTCGACGAGCCCAGGCCGACGCTGAAAGACGGCCGCTCGCTGCAGGCTGCCATTGCCTTCTTCCGGCGCAACTCGAAGAACTGGTGGCCTCCGCTGGAGGCGAACCTGCGCGATGCGGTCGACATCCATGGCGATGGCAGCGTGAGCCTCAACACCCCTGATGAAGTGGAGACCGCCATGCACGCTGCTTCCCGTTCCTATTCGCCCGACTACAAGGCCGTACGCGCGCCCTCGCTTGTCGTGACTGCCCTGCCTTCCGACAACCGCGACATGTTCCCATGGCTGGAATTGCCGCTGGATGCGAAGACGCAGAAAGACGCTGCCGACCACCTGCGCATCTTTCGCCGCGCGTCCATCACGAATTCGAACCAGCTCGTGGCAGCGCTCGACACGCCCAATCGCCTGACCCTGGACCACGCCAACCACGGCGACTTCATCATGGAGCGCGAAGCCGAAGTGCTGCGTGCGATCCAGTTCATGACATGGGCCTGAGCTATGCCTGCACGCCCTTCACGCGCAGCAGCTTGATCAGCGCCGCGAGTTCCTCGCCACCCAGGCCTGCCTCGTCCGCTCGCCGGAAGATGCCCGCCGCGAAGGCCGGAAACTCGGTATCGATGCCCGAGGTTTGCGCCGTTTCCAATATGCGTTTCGTCGCCTCGACCGAGATGCGTATCGGGCTCTGCGAGATGGCGAAGTCGCCCGACTGGATGACGGAGCCTTCGTGCTGAAGAAAGCCGGCGAAGGTCGGCATGATGCCCGCGACGATGCGGCCGTATTCGGCCACGTCGAAGCCTTCGTGCTCGGCGATGCGCGCACCGTGGATGAAGCCGAGCATCGTGCCGTAGATGGTGGAGAGCGTGGCGAGGTCCATGGCGGCCGCCGCGCTCGCGGCCTCGCCGAGGTAGACGATGCCGCCGGCCAGCGCCTCCAGCCACGGCCGCGCCTCGTCGTACGCGGAGCGCGCGCCCGATACCAGCAACGGCGTGTCGGGCTGGCCCATCTGGTCGGGCGCGGCCTGGATGGCGCCTTCGACGTACGCGGCACCGTGCGTGTGCGCCCAGGCTTGCGCGTCGCGCGCGTCCTGCGGGCTGCCGGTGGTCAGCTGCACAAGCAGGCGGCCGTCCATGGCGGCGGCCACGCCGTCCATCGCGAGGATGGCCTCGGCGGCGCGGTAGTCGTAGACGCACATCACGACCACACGCGCAGCGCGCACGGCCTCGCTCGCGCTGCGCGCCAGCACCGCGCCCTTGGCGACCAGCGCGCCGGCCTTGTCGGCGCTTCGGTTCCACACCGTGACCTTGTAGCCCTGGTCCAGGTAGATCTGCGCGATGGCTGCGCCCATGGCGCCCAGGCCCAGGACGCTGACTTCCTTGATGTCGCTGCTCTTGCTGCTCATGACGATTCGCTTGATGGTTGTGAAGATGGACGCATCGTAGAAATTGAGCTCCGATATGGTCAAGTACCTACAATTAAGTGAGGTACTTACCAAAATGTATGTATTACCTACTGATGGGGATGAAGATGAAATCCAGGAAACCCTACAACTGCGGCATCGGCCCGGCCTTCGACGTCATCGGCGGCAAGTGGAAGGCGGTGATCCTGTGGGAGTTGCATGTGCAGCCCCTGCGCTTCGGCGAGCTGAAGCGGGCGCTGCCCGACATCAGCGAGAAGATGCTGATCCAGCAGCTGCGCGAGATGGAGACCGACGGCATCGTCCACCGCGAGGTATTTCACGAAGTGCCGCCGCGCGTGGAGTACTCGGAAACGAAGCTGGGCGCCACGCTCAATGCCGCGCTCGCCCCGCTGGCCGACTGGGGTGACCGCTATGCCAAGCGCGTGGAAGCCGCGCGCACGCGGGCCGAGGCGGCAAAGTGACGACGACACGGGCGAAGACCGCGGCCGCGCTGCTTTCGCTTTGCGCGGCCCTGCTTGCTTCGCCGGGCATGGCACAGACGGCGTGCGCGCCCTCGCCCTCCTGGCTGGGTCGCCGATGCGCTCCGCGCCCGAAGCGGCCACAGCGGCGGCATCGAGGGCTTCACGAGCATCGTGGCCTGTGGGCGCGCTGCTGCGCGCGGTGCGCACCTATCGCGCGCTGCAGTGACCGGAAGGAGCGGTTTCAGTCCGCCCAGCCGGTCTCGATCTCGGTCTTCACCTCGGTCATGAGCTTGTGCACCGGGCACTTGCCGGCCACGCGCAGCAGTTCGTCGCGCTGCGCCTCGCTGAGGTTGCCGCTCAGGCGCAGGCCCGACTTGAGGCGGTAGACGCCCTTGCGCTCCTCGCTGTCGTCGCGATCGACCACCACTTCGATGTCTTCCACCGGAATGCCCTTGCGGCGCGCGTAGATCAGCACGGTGAGCGCCTTGCAGGCCGCAAGCGATGCGTCGTACAGGTCGTGCGGCTCCGGGCCGGCGTCGCTGCCGCCGCCTGCGGGCGAAGCATCGACCGGGATCTCGTGGTTGCGGATCTTCAGGATGTGGCGCGTGCCGGTGATGCCATCGCGGCGGATCGAGATGCTCATGGGTGTGTCCTCGGGGAGTGTGTTGGGGTAAGGGGAGAAAGCGTCTTCACGTACAGGATGGTCGTGAAACCGCTGTGCCATTCGAGATCGGGGTAACGGTCGGCTTCGCGGTAGCCGAGCGCGAGATAGAAGCCCTGGCTCTGCGTGTTGAAGGTGTCGGTCTCCAGGCGCGCCAGCGCCACGCCTTCGGTGCGCATGCCGTCCTCGGCGAAGGCCATCAGGGCCCGGGCGATGCCCTTGCGCTGGTGTGCGGCCGGCACATGCAGGGCATGCACGAAATCGTGCTCCCAGTGCACCATGCCCACCACCTCGCCGTCGATCTCGGCCACGAAGAAGGCCGGGCCCTTCTCGTCGATGTAGCCCACGGGCGCGCCGCTGTCGCGGTAGGCCTTCGCGGCCTCGGGCGTGAGCTGCGGCAGCCAGGTGCCGGCGAAGGTGTCGTCGAGGATGGCCTTCACCGCGTCGAAGTCGTCGAGGCGCCAGGGCCGGATGGTGACGTCCGGAACGTCGTTGTTCGTGCTCATTGGTTCGGCGATTCAGCGGTTATCAGCGGTCCACGGCCAGCATCAGCGTTTCCTTGATTTCCTCCATCACCACGTAGCTGTGCGACTCTGCAGCCACCGGCAGCTTCTTGAGGATGTCGCCCAGCAGGTGCCGGTATTCGCTCATGCCGCTCAGCCGCGCCTTCACGAGGTAGTCGAAGCTGCCCGACACCAGGTGGCATTCGAGCACCTCGGGCATGTGCAGCAGCTCCTTGCGGACCTTGTCGAACACGTCGCCCGACTTGGCCGAGAGCTTGATTTCCACGAACACAAGCAGCGTGCGGCCCAGCGCCTCGGGCGACACGTGGGCGTGATAGCCGGTGATGACGCCGTCGCGCTCCATGCGCTTCACGCGCTCGGCGCAGGGCGAGGCCGACAGGCCGATGCGCTCGGCCAGTTCGGTCATCGACATGCGCCCCTGGCGCTGCAGGACGTCGAGGATCTTGCGGTCTATGCGGTCGAGTTCGGGCATTTCACTCCGGGGGCGGCCTTGGAAGGTTCGCGGCAGTGTATTCCACTGCCGAATCGAGTAAATCAGTGGAATCC
Source organism: Variovorax sp. V15 (assembly GCF_041154425.1). NCBI lineage: Bacteria > Pseudomonadati > Pseudomonadota > Betaproteobacteria > Burkholderiales > Comamonadaceae > Variovorax > Variovorax sp. V15. Next base: position 1,562,026 of record NZ_AP028659.1, on the reverse strand, counting down.
ACTGCCTTGAGGACTTTAGATTCCATTCATTCCATTTGAATCGGCGAATACACCATGAAAGTCATCGTTCTCGGCGGCGGCGTGATCGGCACCACCACGGCCTACTACCTCGCCCGCTCGGGTGCCGAAGTCACCCTGCTCGACCGGCAGGCCGGCCCCGCCGAGGAAACCAGCTTCGGCAACGCCGGCCAGGTGTCTCCCGGCTACTCCACGCCGTGGGCCGCACCGGGCATTCCGCTGAAGGCGATCAAGTGGATGTTCAAGAAGCACGCGCCGCTGTCGATCCGCCCCGACGGCACGCTGTTTCAGCTGCGCTGGATGGCCGCCATGCTGCGCAACTGCTCGCCCGAGGCCTACGCGGTGAACAAGGAGCGCATGATGCGCGTGGCCGAATACAGCCGCGGCTGCCTGCAGCAGCTGCGCGCCGACACCGGCCTGCAGTACGAGCAGCGCACCGGCGGCACGCTGCAACTCTTCCGCACGCAGGCCCAGCTCGACGCGGTGCAGCGCGACATCGCGGTGCTCGAGGAATGCGGCGTTCCCTATGAACTGCTCGACCGCGACGCGCTCGCCCGTGTCGAGCCCGCGCTGGCCGGTGCGCGCGACCGGCTCACCGGCGGCCTGCGGCTGCCCAACGACGAAACCGGCGACTGCCACCTCTTCACCCGCGGCCTTGCCGAGATCGCACGCGGCCTGGGCGTGGACTTCCGCTTCGGCCAGACCATCGCCGCGCTCGAAACCGACGGCGGCCGCATCACCGGCGTGCGCACCACCGCCGGCAAGATCCTCACGGCCGACCGCTATGTGATGGCCTTCGGCAGCTACTCGCGCGCCGCCATCGCCTCGCTGGGCCTGGACATTCCGGTGTACCCGGTCAAGGGCTACTCGCTCACGGTACCGCTCGTCGACGAATCGCTCGCGCCGCAATCGACCGTGCTCGACGAGACCTACAAGGTGGCCGTCACGCGCTTCGACAACCGCATCCGCGTGGGCGGCATGGCCGAACTCGGCGGCTTCGACCTGCGCCTGAACCCTGCCCGCCGCGCCACGCTGGAGAAGGTCGTCACCGACCTGTTCCCGGGCGGCGACGTGCCGAACGCCACCTTCTGGACTGGCCTGCGCCCGATGACGCCCGACAGCACGCCCATCGTCGGCGGCACGCGCTACGCGAACCTGTTCCTCAACACCGGCCACGGCACCCTGGGCTGGACCATGGCCTGCGGCTCGGGCAAGCTCATCTCCGACATGGTGATGGGCCAGCGCCCCGAGATCCGCACCGATGGCCTGGCGATGGATCGCTACGAATCGGGCTCGTCGCGCGTCCAGCAACCGCGCCCTGCTTCAGTCACTGCCTGAGGAGGCGGGGCCAGAACGCAGAAGTCGCGAAAACCACGCAGAAATCGCAGAAGGAAAGCAATAATTCTTTTGATCCCTTCTGCGACTTCTGCGTAACTTTTGTCTTTCTTCTGCGTTCGGATCCCGAATTCAAGCAGCCTTCGCAATGGGAATCACGGCGTTCTCGTCCATCCCGCGATAGACCTCCGCCTCCCCGTGCTTCGCAAGCAGCTGCATCAGGTGCTTGCGGATCAGCATCCCGGGCCGGTCCGACTCCATCGAATACTCCACGCCGCGCCGGCGCGTGTCGACCAGCGCGTCGGGATCGGTCGATTCGAGGATGTCCTTGTCCTCGCGCGTGATCACCTCGTCGAAGTCGATCAGCATCTGCGCGGTGCAATCGGCCTCCGTGTCGTTGCGGAACAGCCACTGGCACAGCTGCATGCGGCCGTCGTCGATGGGCGTGAAGCAGTTGATGATGATGTGGCGCACGCCGCTCGGGTACTCGATGTCGAGCCGGCGCGAGAACGGCAGGAAGTACGCGTTGCGCATGTGGCGCGTGGTGATGGAGTCGGTCACGCCGCTGATCGCATGGAACTTCACCGGGTTGGTCGCCTCGATGATCGTCTCGGCGTAGAAGCCCGAGTCGTTCTCCACCAGCTCGTACTTGCTCGGCTTCGGGCTCGCGGCCACGCCGAAGGTGGCGCGGTGCACGAAGCTGAAGTGCGAATTGTCGAAGGAGTTCTCCAGCGCGCGCATCGGGCTGGTCTGCCACTCTTCGTAGAACTGGAAGATGGTGCGGTAGCCCGGGTCGTCGAACTCCGGAATCGAGGGGATGTCGGCGATGGGCTCTTCAAGAGCTACCCACGCGTAGCCGTAGCGGGCTGAGCAGCGGTAGGCCGTGGTGCGGTACTCGGGCGAGATCCTGCGGTCGGCCTCGTACTGCGGAATGCGGATGACCTGGCCGCTGCGGTCGTAAGTCCAGCCGTGGTAGCCGCACTGGATCGCGCCGGTGCCGCAGGCCTGGCCTTCGCCGTCCACGCACCAGCCCTTGGAGAGCCTCGCGGTGCGGTGGCAGCAGCGGTCGCGCAAGGCGGCGGGCTGGCCGTCGGCATCGATGAAGAGGACGATGTCTTCGCCCAGCAGCCTGAAGGGCTTCGGGCCGTTGGCGAGTTCGGTGAGCGGCATGACGGCATGCCAGAACTTGCGGAAGACGGGTTGACGGGTGACGAGCATGCGCGGACTCCTTCTGTGGTCGTGTGGGGACGAACTGAAAGAGCAATTTCCTGCCTGGACCCGGCGATGCCGGCGGCTGAACGCTTCTACTCTGCGCAAGCTGCCTTGCAAGTTGCGCGCCCGGATTGTGCGCGCGGCCGGCCACGCCACCAAGCCCCGGGCCCAATCCCGAGCAAAAGCCCTTGGCATGCCTCGTGCATCACCGCCCGCAAGAGTAGAAGCGTTCAGCAGCGCACGCACCACGACTGTGCGCCCGCCCGGAAATTGCTCTTGAAACGCCCGCCGCCTTTCTTCCTTCACCGGGAAAGGGCGACCGGATTCAAGACACGAAGCTTCCGAGGCCCCACATGCAACGTCGATCCTTCCTCGCGGCCACTACCGCAACCATCGCAGCCATCGCCGCCCCCGCCGTGCTTGCGCAGAACGGCAAGCTCACCCCGCTCAAGTTCACGCTCGACTTCCGCATCAACGGGCAGACCGCGCCCTTCTTCCTCGCGCTGGCCAAGGGCTACTACAAGGACGAAGGGCTGGACGTGAGCATCGACACCGGCGCCGGTTCGGTCGCCTCCATCACGCGCATCGCCAGCGGCGTCTACCAGCTGGGGCTGGGCGACATCAGCTCGCTGGTCGAGTTCAACGCGCAGAACCCCGGCACGCCGATGGTGCAGGCCGTCTACCAGTACTACAACCGCGCACCGTTCGCGATCATCGGCCGCAAGGACCGCGGCGTGACCGGCGACTTCAGGAGCCTCGCGGGCAAGAAGGTCGCGGCCGCCGCCGTCGAATCGACCCGCCGCGCCTGGCCGCTGGTGGCGCGCAGGCAGGGCATGCGCGCCGACGCCTTCCAGTGGCAGACCACCGACTTCAGCGCGCGCGACAACGTCATGGTGCGCGGCGACGTCGATGCCGCCACCTACTTCCACGACTCGGCCGTCTCGCTCTTCGCGCGCATGAAGCCCGAGGAACTCTCGGTGCTCAAGTACGCCGACGCGGGCGTGAACCTGTACGGCAACGCCATCCTCGCGGGCAGCAACCTCATCGCGCAGAACCCGAAGGTGGTGGCCGCCTTCCTGCGCGCGAGCAATCGCGCCATCGTCGAGACCTTCGCCAACCCGGCGCCCAGCATCGCCGCGATGCGGCAGCGCGAGCCCATCCTCGATGAGAAAATCGAACTCGAGCGCTGGGGCATCACCGCGCAGTACGTCGGCGCACCCGACACGCAGGGCCATGGCCTCGGCGACATCAGGAAGCTCACGCTGGAACAGCAGGTCGACGAGGTGGCCGAAGTCTTCGGCCTGAAGGTCAAGCCCGCGTCCGACGCCATCTTCAACACTTCGATGCTCCCATCGCGCAGCGAACGCACTCTTCCGAAATCCTCCAAGGCATGAACGATTCCATCGACAGCAACAGCATCGGCACCTTCTATCCGCCAGAGACCGCCCTCGACGAACGCGACGGCCGCTACCTGCGCAAGGCCATCGTGTGGTCGCACGCGGCGCGCCGCAGGGGCAACCGGCCCTTCGGCTGCGTGATCGTCTCGGCCGCCGGCGAAGTGCTCTCCGAGGCCGGCAACAGCAACACCGAGACCGGCGACTGCACCGCCCACGCCGAGGTCAACGCGCTGCGCGCGCTGGCCGGGCGCGGGCTCTCTCGCGAGGAACTGGCCGGCGCCACGCTCTACGCCTCGGGCGAGCCCTGCGTGATGTGCGCGGGCGCGATCTTCTGGTCGAACATCGGCCGCGTGGTGTTCGGCATCGACGCCGAGCGGCTGCGCGTGTTCCGCGGCGAGCGGCAGGACCAGCGCGACGCGGAGCTGTCGTGCCGCGATGTGTTCCGCGCCTCGCCGCATCCCATCGAGTGCATAGGCCCGGCTCTCATCGATGAAGCCAGCGCCGCGCACGACGGCGCCTGGAAATAGGACTCGCCCCCAGGCTGCGCGCACTTCGTGTCGCTTCGCCAACCCCCTTCCGGGGGCAACACCTGCGGCCCGGCAAAGCCGGTTCCGCGGTGTTCCACGAAAAATCCGCTCGGCTGGCACGCTCTAGACTCTCTCAATGCCCTGGCACGCCCGTCTCCATCTCTCCTACCAGCAGGAATCCGCCCGCACCGTCGCCCGCTTCCGCCATGACGGCCCGCTGCGCATCCTGCAGAGCCTTTATCCCGAGGGCGATGCCGTCTGCCACAACGTGCTGGTGCATCCGCCGGGCGGGCTGGTGGGCGGTGACACGCTCGACATCGACATCGAGGTCGCCGACGGCAGCCACGGGCTCATCACCACGCCCGGCGCCTCGCGCTTCTACCGCTCCGAGGGCGAGCTCGCGCTGCAGCGCACCCGCATCCGCCTTGCGGCAGGCGCGCGGCTCGAATGGCTGCCGCTCGAAGCCATCTGCTACAGCGGCTGCCAGGCCGAGAACCGGCTCGGCATAGAGGTCGAGCCCGGCGCCGAGCTGATCGGCTGGGACGTGACCGCGCTGGGCCTGCCCAACGCCGGCCAGCCCTTCGAGCGAGGCACCTATCTGCAGCACATCGAGGTGCCCGGCATCTGGCTGGAGCGCGGACGCATCGACGCGGCCGACCACCGGCTGCTGCAGAGCCCCATCGGCCTGGGCGGCCACCGCTGCATGGCGTCGCTCTTCTTCGTGGCGGGCTCGCCGGTGGCGCGCGTCCGGCGCGATGCCCTGCTCGCGCATGCGCGCACGCTGCTCGAGGCGAGCCCCCTGGCCGAGAGCGCCGGTGCCACCAGTCCGCATGCCGAGGTGGTGGTGCTGCGCGTGCTGGCGCCCGTGGTCGAGCCTGCGATGCAGCTGCTGCGGCAGGTCTGGCAGGCCTGGCGTGGCGAGCTGTGGCAGCTGCCTGCGGCCACGCCGCGCATCTGGTCGACCTGAAGCGGTTTCTCTGCGCGCACTGGCCACCAGGGCCGAATCTGTAGGCGCCGTCTGACGGACAGCCGCCGCGCAAAGGCGCACTCTGCCCCTTTGCCCAGCGGATGACGAGGATCGGCCATGTCCACTGACGACACCCCGGACGCCAGCGCAGACACCAGCACGCAGCTTCACCGCCGCCTGGCGCGGTTCAACGCCGTGCGGCTGAGGCCCGGCATTCCTTCGCCGTGGTGGAAGGACGAGCTCGCCGACGAGCACGCCTGCCGCCTGCTGGAAGGCGAGCACCTCGAAGCGCTGCGTGCCACCGTGCAGACGGCGGCATCGGCTTCCACCGGCAACGCGGCCCACTTCGTCGCCTGGTTCGAGTCGCTGGAGCAGAACGGGCCGGGCCAGCACCATCCGCTCTTCGACTGGCTGGCCGGCGAAGCCACGCTGGCGCAGATGCGATGGTTCCTCACGCAGGAGGCCGCGGGCGAAGCGGGCTTCGAGGACCTGCTGGCCTGCACGCAGGTCAAGCTGCCGCCGCAGCCCAAGCTGGAGTGCGCGCGCAATTTCTGGGACGAGATGGGGCACGGCAAGCAAAGCGCCATGCACAGCCAGATGCTGGAGCAGATGGTGCGCGAACTCGACCTGCATCCGGCCATCGACACCACCGTGTGGGAGTCGCTGGCGCTCGCCAACACCATGGTCGCGCTGGCGACCACCCGGCGCTACGCCTACCACTCCATCGGCGCGCTCGGCGTCATCGAGCTCACGGCCCCGGGGCGCGTGAAGCTGGTGGCCGCCGGCATGCGCCGCCTGGGCCTGAGCGGCCGCGCACGCGCCTATTTCGACCTGCACGCGGCGCTCGACGTGTCGCACTCGCGCGCATGGCTGCGCGAGGTGATCCGGCCGCTGGTCGAGGCCGATCCGTACTGCGGGCAGTTCATCGCCGAAGGCGCGCTGATGCGGCTGGCCTGCGGGGAGCGCTGCTTCGAGCGCTACAGCGCCGAACTGCGAGTGGCCGAGGAGCTGGCCGCATGATGAACGCGGCCGATGTGCTGCGGCAGGTGGCTGGCACAGGCTATCGCTTCACCACCGTCACGCCGCTCACCCACCAGCGCGTGCTCGCCCGGCGCGGGCGCGAGCCGGGCGCCACGCTGCGCGACATCTTCGGCTGGAACCTGTCGTTCGAGCCCCGCACGGTGCCGCCGGAACTGCTGGCCGCCATGGAGCATGCCGGCATCGTGCGTCGCACCGGTTCGCTGCTGCGCAGCACGGTGCGCATCGCCAGCCTGGGGGACGACCTGTTCCTTCACTCGGCCTACCCCACGGTCGAGGAAAACGCCGTGTTCTTCGGCCCCGACACCAGCCGCTTCGCGCGCTTCATCCGGCATGCGCTGGACCGGCATCAGGCGCAACGCAAGCCGCTGCGCGTGCTCGACGTGGGCTGCGGCAGCGGCGCGGGCGGCATCGCGGTGGCGCGCGCGCTGGCGGCCACGGGCACGCCCGCGACGATCGTGATGAACGACATCAACCCGCTCGCGCTGCAGTACACGGCCGTCAACGCGGAGGCGGCGGGCGTCGAGGTCGCGCTCGCGCAGGGCGATGCACTCTCGGCCGTCAAGGGCGACTTCGACCTCATCGTGTCGAACCCGCCCTACCTCGACGACGCCGCCCAGCGCGCCTACCGCCACGGCGGCGCGCGGCTCGGGCGGGCATTGAGCGCGCGCATCGCGGCCGAGTCGCTGAAGCGGCTGGCACCGGGCGGGCAGCTGCTGCTCTACACCGGCGTGGCGATGGTCGACGGCGAAGACCCCTTCCTCGCCGAGATACAGCCGCTGCTGGCGGCGCCCGCCTTCGAGTGGTCGTACGCCGAGATCGACCCCGACGTGTTCGGCGAGGAGCTGGAGCGGCCGGTGTACGCGCACATCGACCGCATCGCCGCCGTGGGCCTCGTCGCCACGCGCAGGCCGGAGGCCGGGTGATGGCCGCGGAACTGGAGCTTGGCGGCGCCGAAGCCTCGCGGCTGGCCGTGGTGCGCGAATGCAGCGTGCTGGAGCGCATGCCCAAGTGGCTCATCTGCGTGCCGCTGGTGGTGCAGTGGCTGTGGCTCTCGCTGCGCCATGGCGGCGCCACCGTGCCCTGCGCGGCGAATCCGCACATCACTTCGGGCGGCATGGCGGGCGAAGGCAAGCTCGAATACTTCCGGGGCATGGGGCCGCTGGCGCGCTCGGTCACGGCCGACTACTGCGCGGTGTTCAACGACGACACGGCGACGGAGGATTCGCTGCGGCAAACCATCGCCGCGGAGGGCCTTTGCTTCCCGCTTGTCGCCAAGCCCGACCTCGGCCTGTGCGGCTACGGCGTGCGCCTGCTGCCGGACATGGCTGCCCTGCTGGCGTACCTGGCGGTCTTTCCTCATGGCGAGACGGTCGTGCTGCAGCGCTACCTGCCGCAGGAGGGCGAGGCCGGCATCTTCTACGCGCGCGATCCGGTCACCGGCGAAGGCCGCATCGTCGGGCTGGCGCTGCGCTACTTTCCTCGCGTGACGGGCGACGGCCGCAGCACGGTGGCCCAGCTCGTGGCGGCCGACGTGCGGGCGCGCCGCATCGCGCGCTCGCCGCGACACGAATGCAGCGTACCGTTCGGCAGCGTGCCGGCAGCCGGGCAGCAGGTGCGGCTCGCCACCATCGGCTCCACCCGCGTCGGAGGGCTCTACCGCGACGCCGCGGCGCTCATCACCGCCGAACTGGTGCGCGCCGTCGACGCCGTCGCGCGCGACATGCCCGACTTCCGCTTCGGCCGCTTCGACGTGCGCTACGAGAGCCTGCGCGAACTCGCCGCCGGGCGCGGCTTCACGATCATGGAAGTCAACGGCGCGGGCTCCGAGGCCATCGAGGCCTGGGACCCGGACATCGGCGTGATCCAGGGCTTGCGCATGGTCTTCGCCAAGCAGCGGCTGCTGTTCGCCATTGGCGCGGCGCAGCGCAAGGCCGGCGTGCGGCCCATCGGCCTGCTCGCGCTCGCACGGCTCAACCGGCGGCAGAACCGCCTGGTCGGCCGCTATCCACCCTCCAACTGAGTGGCCACACGCACATGGACATCGCCTCTTCGCAAGCCCGGCCCGACCGTTCGTTCACTTCGCCCGCCGCCATGCCCGCGCTGGAAACCCGCTGGGCCGACTGCGAGGACGATGTGCGCGACGCCCAGCGCCTGCGCTTCCGGGTGTTCGCACTGGAGATGGGCGCGCACCTCACGCCGCCTGAAGGCACCCCGCCCGGCCTCGACGCCGACCGCTTCGACAGCTACTGCGACCACCTGCTGGTGCGCTCGGTCGACCCGGTGAACGGGCCCGGCCCGCTCATCGGCACCTACCGCGTGCTCACACCGGAAGCCGCGCGCCGGGCCGGCGGCTTCTACACCGACACCGAGTTCGACCTCTCCCCGCTCGCCCCGCTGCGCGGCAACGCGCTGGAGCTGGGCCGCTCCTGCGTGGACGCCGACTGGCGCTCGGGCAGCGTCATCATGGCGCTGTGGGCCGCGCTGGGGCAGTACATGGTCGACCACGCGCTCGACACCATGATCGGCTGCGCCAGCATCGGCCTGGACGACCAGGGCGCGAGCGCCGCGCGGCTGTGGCACCGGCTGTGCCGTACCCACCTGGTGGAAGAGCGCTGGCGCGTGGAGCCGCGCATCGCGCTGCCGCTGGACGCCGAGCCCGACAGCGATGCCGACAGCGACACGCCGCCGCCGGCCGCTCCGCCGCTCATCAAGGGCTACCTGCGCTGCGGCGCGCGCCTGCTCGGGCCACCCGCGCTCGACGTCGCCTTCAACACGGCCGACTTGCCGCTGATGCTGCGGGTGGACGACGTGGCACCGCGCTACCGGCAGCATTTCTTCGGCATGGCGAGCTGAATCCGGCCGACGGACAAAGGCGGAAGGAGGCCCAAAGAAGGGCCTGGGCAGCGCTTCGGATACAGTCCCGCACCTACCCGCCTCCAGACCCGACGCCAGAGTGAATCTCCGAAAATCCGCAAACAGCCTGGTTTTCCGTCTGCTCGTCATGGGTCTGGTGATGGCGGTCGTGGGCACCGCCGCCAGCTACATCCAGCTCACCCGCTTCCTGCGCGAGGACCTCACCAGGTCGGTGGCGACGCAGCAGACGGCGCTGGCCACCTACGTGGCCCGCGACGTCGACAACTACCTGGGCGAGCGGCTGTCGTTTCTGGAGCGGCTGGCGGGCGCCGTGCCGCCCGAACTCCTGGCGCAGCCCGGGCAGCTGCGGGCATGGCTCGCCGAACGCAGCACGCTGAGCGCCCTCGTCCCCCTCGGACTGACAGTCGCCGACACCGGCGGCAAGCGGCTCGACGATGCCGGACAGCTGGTCACGGACAGTCCGGAATTCACCGCCGCGCTCGCCGGGCAGCGCGCGGTGGGCCGTCCTCACGCCACGCCCTCGGGGCACTCGGCGCTGCCCATGGCCGTGCCCCTGCGCAACGGCGCCGGCCAGGTTGTCGCGGTGCTGCAGGGCACCGCCGACCTCACGGCCGACGGCCTGCTCGACCATCTGCAGGATGGGCGGGTGGGCCAGTCCGGCGGCATTCTCGTGATCTCGCCACGCGACCGGCTCTTCGTCGCTTCCACGGACGTATCGATGTCCCTCAAGCCCACGCCGCCGGATGGCGTGAACCTGCTGCACGATCGCGCCATGGCGGGCTTTCGCGGCAGCGGGACGACGCGCAACGCCAAGGGCATCGACGAAATCTCCGCCATCGCCTCGGTGCCGACGAGCGGCTGGTTCGTGGTGGCGCGGCTGCCCGTCGCGGAGGCGCTGGCGCCGGTGGGGCGGATGCAGTCCTTCATCCTGGCGCAGCGCGGGCCCGCGGTGTCGGCGGTGCTCATCGTGCTGGGCCTGGTCATGGCCTGGCTGCTGCGACCGCTGTTCCGCGCCGCCGACCAGGCCGACCGCATGACCCGCGGCGAACTCCCGCTCGCGCCGCTGAAGGTGGTGCGCGACGACGAGATCGGCCATCTCACGCAGGCCTTCAACCGCCTGCTGGCCAAGCTGCTCGACAACCAGGAGGCGCTGGAGCGCCTAGCCCACCACGACACGCTCACCGGCCTGCCCAACCGCAAGCTGCTGGACGACCGGCTGCAGCAGGCGCTGGCCCACGCCGGGCGGCAGGGGCACATGGTGGCGGTGCTGTATCTCGACCTCGACGGCTTCAAGAGCCTCAACGACACCTTCGGCCACGAGGCCGGCGACAGGGCCTTGCAGGAAATCGCGCGCCGGCTGCAGGAACTGGTGCGGCAGACGGACACGGTGGCCCGCATCGGCGGCGACGAATTCGTGCTGCTCGCCACCGGCCTCAAGGAGCCCGCCGAACAGGGCGCGCTGGCGCTGGCGCAGCGGTGCATCGACGCGATCACCGAGCCGCTGCCGCAGGAGCAGGCCGGCATGGCGATCGGCGTGTCGATAGGCATCGCGCTGGGCAACGGGAGCGAGGCGCCGCGCGACCTGCTCGCCGCGGCCGACAAGGCCATGTACCGTGCCAAGCAGGGCGGGCGCGGCAGCTATGCGATGACGAGCGCGGCCACCGAGGGTTGATCGAGCTACGCCGGCATGTCCGTGCGCGGCAGCCGCAGCTGCTTCTTCAGCGTCTCGAACACCTGCCGCGTGACCGGGTTCACCACGTGGCTGCGCACGTAGAGGTAGTAGGCCAGGTCGGGCAGCCTCGGCATGCCGTCGCCGGCGCCGAGAACGCGCAAGCCGGCGTCGAGTTGCTCCACGCCGCGCGCCGTCACGCCCAGCCCGGCGCGCAGCGCGGCCTTGATGCCGATCAGGCTCGACGATGTGTAGCGCGGCGTCCAGGCCACGCCCGCGGTGTCGAGCGCCTCGTGGCCGATGCGGCGGAAGATGCTGGGCCCGTCGGCCATGATGAGCGGCACCGGCTTGGCCGGGTCGTGCACGTAGCTTGCGGCGCACAGCCACACGGTGGGCGAGTTGCGCAGCACCACGCCTTCGAACTGCGACTGCGCGTCGGCGCGGTTGGAGATGATCATGTCGACCTCGCCGCTCTTGAGCGAAGTCATCAGGTAGGGGCTGCGGCCGATGTGGATGTCTAGCTGCAGCAGCGGCGATGTGCGCGCCACCTCGGCCAGCAGCAGCGGCAGCATGGTCTCGGCAACGTCGTGCGGCGCGCCGATGCGCAGGTTGCCTTCGAGCTGCCCCTGCCGCAGGCTGCGCAGCGCCTCGTCGTTCAGCGCCAGCATGTGGTGCGCGTAGGTCAGCAGCTTCTCGCCGTGCTCCGTCAGCCGCTTCTGCCGCCCCTGCTTGGCGAAGAGCGGGTGGCCGATCTGCTCCTCTAGCCGCTGCATCTGCTGCGTGATCGCCGACTGCGTGCGCCCCAGGTGCACCGCCGCCGCCGCGAAGCTGTGATGGCTGACGACGGCCGCGAAGGAGCGCAGCAGTTCGAGATCGAGCGTGGGCATGTATTAATTTTATTGAAGTGTTTCCTGCGCCAGCTGGATTGTTGCGTCACGCCCCCGTCACTACAGTGGACGCACATCGAACAGGTAACCCCACTGGAGAAAGACCGAATGAGCAGCACCCCGTCCGAGCAACGCAGCCAGGCCGTCGAGGCGTCCATCGCCACCATGAAGAAGGCCATCGGCGGCGGCGAGCCCACCCGCGAGAAGCTCGCCGTGGTGCTCGACGCGCTGCAGGGCCTGGCCGCGCGCACCGCGTACTGGGGCGCCGCCGACTTTCCGCCGCCCGAGGCCGGCGAGCACCAGGCCCGCTACCTGATCGCCGAAGACGCCGACCAGAGCTACGCGCTCTACCTGAACGTGATGCGCCCGGGCAAGAAGATCGTGCCGCACAACCACACCACCTGGGCCTGCATCGCGGCGGTGGAAGGCACCGAGCACAACCGCGTCTACGAGCGCACCGACGACGGCAGCGTGCCGGGCGTGGGCAAACTCGAGCAGACGGAGCTGGTCGTCGTCGCGCCCGGCAAGGGCATCGCGCTGATGCCCGAGGACATCCACTCGGTGGAGATCCAGGGCGAGCAGGTGATCCGCCACCTGCACATGTACGGCCGCGCACTCGAAACGCTGAACAGCCGCACCGCCTACGACCTGGAAGCGGGCACGTACCAGACCATGGGCATCGGCGTGAAGACGCGCCGTTAGCCGCTCTTCCTTTCACCCTTTCCCGTTCTTCATGCGGGCCGCACTGGCGGCCTCGCAGGACTTCATTCGTCCCAACGACTCGCTCTCATGACTCTCTTCATCGACCCGAAGACCCTCAAATCCTGGCTGCACGACGGCGGCGAGATCGCGCTGCTCGACGTGCGCGAGCACGGCCAGTACGGCGAGGCACACCTGTTCTACGGCATTCCCCTGCCCTTCAGCCGGCTGGAGATCGACGCGCCGCGCCTCGTGCCGCGACGCGGCGTGCGCACGGTGGTCTACGACGAGGGCGACGGCGGCGAGGTCGCCGAGCGCGCCGCGGCACGGCTCGCCGCGCTGGGCTACACCGACGTGCACGTGCTGCAGGGCGGCGCCCGCGCATGGAAGGCCGCGGGCTACGTGCTCTTCGCGGGCGTCAACCTGCCTTCGAAGACCTTCGGCGAACTGGCCGAGGAGGTCTATCACACGCCGCGCGTCAGCGCCGACCAGCTGGCCGACATGCTGGCGCGCAAGGACAAGGTGGTGGTGCTCGACGGCCGCCCCACCGGCGAGTTCCGCAAGATGAACATCCCCGGCGCCACCTGCTGCCCCAACGGCGAGCTCGCCTACCGCGTGCGCCGGCTGGTGCCCGACACCACCACGCCCATCGTCATCAACTGCGCGGGCCGCACGCGCAGCATCATCGGCGCGCAGACGCTCATCAACCTCGGGCTGCCCAACCCGGTGTATGCACTGGAGAACGGCACGCAGGGCTGGTACCTCAACGACCACAAGCTGGAGCACGGCGGCACGCAGCGCTATGCCGACGACAGCGGCAACACCGACCTGCGCCCCGCCGCCAAGGCGCTCGCAGCGCGCTTCGACGTTCCCAGCGTGAACGCGCAGACCGTGCGCCAATGGGCCGACGACGCCAGCCGCAGCCTCTTCCTCTGCGACGTGCGCACGCCGGAGGAATTCGCCGCCGGCACCCTGCCCGGCGCGCAGCACACGCCCGGCGGCCAGCTGATGCAGGCCGGCGACCAGTATTTCGGCGTGCGCGGCGCGCGGCTGGTGCTGTTCGACAGCGACGGCGTTCGCGCGCCCACCATCGCGAGCTGGCTGCGGCAGATGGGGCACGACGCGAGCGTGCTCGAAGGCGGGCTGGCGAGCGGGCTGGCTCTCACGCCGGCTGAGGCGCCTGCCGCACCCGCGCTCGACACCATCGACGCGAAGACGCTCGCAGCGCGCATCGAGCGCAACGACGTGGCCGTGATCGACCTGCGCGGCAGCATGCAGTTTCGCGCCGGCCACATCGCGCAGGCGCGCTGGTCGATCCGCCCGCGCCTCGCCGCCGACCTCAAAGGCGAGCCCCGCCAGCTCGTGCTGGTTGCCGGCGACGCGGCGCTCGCCGCATGGGCAGCCTCCTGCGAACTCGCCGGCGTCTCGCCCGCCCCGCTGCTGCTGTCCGGCGGCATGGCTGCCTGGAGCGCCGCAGGCCTGCCCGTGAAGGCCACGCCCGCGCTGCCCGCCGACGCGGACTGCATCGACTACCTGTTCTTCGTGCACGACCGCCACGACGGCAACAAGGAGGCCGCGCGCCGCTATCTCGCATGGGAGACCGGCCTCGTCGCGCAGCTCGACGCGCAGGAGCGCGCGGCCTTCCGGCTGCCGGGCACCGCATCGCACGCCTGAGCCCTCATTGGTCCCGCTTTCTGTTCGTCCTTGTCAGTTCCTATTCCAGGAGTTCCGTCATGTCGTTCGCCAGCCGCATCCCGCACATCGCCCATATCGCCAGACTTGCCGCCGCAGCCGCCTGGCTCGCGGCGCTCGCACTCCAGCCAGCCACCGCCGAGCCGATGGCGCCGCGCAACGGCTTCCCGTCGCAGCCGGTGAAGTTCATCTCGCCCTTCCCGCCGGGCGGCGGCAACGACGCGACGGCGCGACTGGTCACCACCAAGCTGCCGGAGATCATGGGACAGGCCGCCCTGGTCGACAACCGCGGCGGCGCGGGCGGCAACATCGGCGCCAAGGCAGTGGCCGACGCCAAGCCCGACGGCTACACCGTGCTCACTTCGCAGGTGTCGATCATGGCCGTGAACCCCTCGCTGTATGCCTCGCCGGGCTTCGACCCGATCAAGAACTTCGTGCCCATCACGCAGATCAACGCCGCGCCGCTCGCGCTGGTGGTGGAGGCCAACTCGCCCCTCAAGAGCTTCGCCGACCTCGCCGCCAAGGCCAAGGCAAGCCCCGGCAAAGTGACTTACGCGACGCCGGGCAACGGCACGCTGTCGCACCTGGTGGGCGTGGTGCTCGCCAAGGACAACGGCGTGGAAATGACGCACGTGCCCTACAAGGGCGCCGGGCCGGCACTGACCGACCTGATCGGCGGACAGGTGGACGTGATGGTGACATCCACCGCGTCGGTGGCGGGCATGGTGCAAGGCGGCAAGCTGCGCGTGCTGGCCGTGACCAGCCCGCGCCGCATCGGCGTGTTCGCCAAGGTGCCCACGCTGGAAGAGCTGGGCTATGCCGGCGCGCGCTTCGAGGACTGGTATGGCTTCTTCGCCCCCGCCGGCACGCCGCCGGAGCGCGTGGCCTTCCTCAACGAAGCCATCGTGCGCACCCTGCGCCTGCCCGAGGTGACAAAGCTCGTCACCGACGGCGGCAGCGAAGTGGTGGCCAGCACGCCCGATGCTTTTGCTGCGCAGCTGAAGCAGGACATCGAGCGCTGGTCGCGCATCGTCAAGCTTTCGGGTGCGCGCGCCGACTGATTGAAGCAACATAGCGGCCCCTGCCCCCCTCCCCGCAGAACAAGATGCCCGACTCGCACCACGCTTCCTCCGGCCAGACGCTGGACACCCGCCTCACCCGCACCGGCAAGGCCCCGTCCCATGCCGGAGGCGTGCCCGTCAACACGCCGCTGGTGCGCGCCAGCACCGTGCTCTTCGACAGCGTGGGCGCCATGCGCGACGCTCGCGCTCGGCGCGACGAGGAGCGCATCTTCAGCTACGGCGCGCGCGGCACGCCCACCACCTTCGCGCTGGAAGACGCGGTGAGCGAGCTCGAAGGCGCCTGGCGCACGCGGCTTTTCCCGACCGGCCTCGCGGCCATCGGCATGGTGCTGCTGTCGTACCTGAAGCCGGGCGACCACGTGCTGATGTCCGACAGCGTGTACGAGCCCACGCGCAACCTCGTGCATTCCTTCCTGGAGCCCTACGGCATCCGCAGCACCTTCTTCGCGGCGGACGGCAGCGGCATCGAGGAGCTGTTCGAGCCGAACACGCGGCTGGTGTACGCCGAATGCCCCGGCTCGCTGGTCTACGAGATGTGCGACCTGCCGAAGCTGGCCGAGCTGGCGCATGCACGCGGTGCGCTGCTCGCGGCCGACAACACCTGGGGCTCCGGCGTCCAGTACCGCCCGCTCGCGCTGGGCGCCGACATCTCGACGATGGCCGCAACCAAGTACCTCTCGGGCCACTCCGACGTGATGATGGGCACCGTCGCCACCACGGAGGCCGCATGGCGCCCGCTCAACGAACGCTGCGACGCCTTCGGCATGACCGTGAGCCCCGACGATGCATGGCTGGTGCTGCGCGGCATGCGCACGCTCTCGGCGCGGCTGCAGATGCACGAGCGGCATGCGCTGGAAGTGGCGCACTGGCTGCAGGAGCGGCCCGAAGTGGCGACCGTGTTCTGCCCCGCGCTGCCGCAGCATCCGGGGCACGAGATCTGGAAGCGCGATTGCAGCGGCACGAACGGGCTGCTGTCGATCGAGCTGCAGCCGGGCGTCGGGAACGCGGCAGTCGAGCGTTTCGTCGATGCGCTCAGGCTCTTCGGCCGCGGCTCCTCATGGGGCGGCTACGAGAGCCTCGTCGCCTGGACCAACATGCGTGCCGCGCGCAGCGTGACCGACTGGAGCGGGCGCGGCGCGGTGGTGCGGCTGCACGTCGGGCTGGAGTCACCGCGGGACCTGACGGCGGACCTGGCGAGCGGCTTCGAGGCGATGGCCTCTGCCCGCGGCGCCTGAATGGCTACTGCTTCGCGGCGCCGGCCCGTTCCTCGGGCCAGCGCTGCGGCACGCGGCGCAGGTTCTCGACCGAATACCCCAGCCCTTTGAGGCGCGCCACCGCCGCCTCGTAGGCCGGCTCGGAAATGCTCGGCGTGCGCGCCATGATCCACGCATAGTCGCGCTTGCTGCGGCCGATGATCGTCAGGCCGTAGTCCTTGTCGACGTCGACGATCACGTACTCCGCCTTCACCGGCCACACGAACTGCATGCCCCACACCGCGTTGCCGGTGCCGGGCACCACGCGGCCCACCGGGTTCATGGTCTTGAGCGGGCCGTCGAAGCCGCCTTCGCGGTAGCGGAAGCGGGTGTCGATGCGGCCGTCAGGCTGCAGCGTGTACGACTCCACCGCGTTGAAGGCATCGCGTTCCGGCCGTGTCGGGATGTTGCCGATCACGTACCAGTCGCCCATGAAGCGCTGCAGGTCGACCTGCTTCGCCGTCGGGATGGTGGGCGGCGACACCGCGCACCCGGTAACCAGGAGAATCGCCGCCACGCCTGCCGCGATGAGAAGAGCCGGGCCGGCCAATGGGTGTGTCGGGTATCGCTTCATCTTGCTCGTGCCTCCGATGGAAGAGGCCCAGCCTAGCGACCTCCCCGGCAGGCCTGCGTCGGACGGCGCCTTCGCCCATGATCGGGCGCCCGGCCCTTCAGCCGCAGGCGCGGCGCCCGTCGGGCGAACTGCGCAGGCGGTTCAGGAAGGTCAGCTGCACCTTCGCCGTCTCGCTGCCCTGCACCGCCGCGCGGCGCATCCATTCGCCGGCCTCGCAGCGGTCGGCCTTCACGGCGGTGCCGTAGAGCGCGGGGCCGGTCATCAGCACCATCCCGAGCATCTCCTGCGCCTCGGCGTGGCCGTCCGTGGCGGCATCGCGCAGGTGCTGGAGCATGGCGCGGTAGTCGCGAGCGGCCTGGGCCTCCAGCGCAAGCTGAAAGCGCTGCTCGGCCTGCAGGTCGATGTCCGCGCCCGAAGGACGCGCCGCGCTGATCGCGGCCGCCAGCATCAGCACGCCCGAGAGCACCACACGCAGGCGCAGCGAGAGGCCGGTCATCCGGCCGAGGTCGAGTTGTTCGGTTGGCATCGATGGGCTCCACGGACGTTGTTGTCGTGGAGGCATCGTCGCGCCGCGGCGCCGAACGGAAAAGCAGGAATTCGCGCAGGCGGGCTCAGCCGCAGACTGAGCCCGCAACCGCATCCGGGATCAGAACTTCGCGGTCAGCATCACCTGCAGTTCGCGCCCCGGGCCCGGCATGATCAGGTTGTCCACGCTGCCGTGCGCCGACACGTAGTACTTGCGGTTGGTGATGTTCTTCAGGTTCGCCGAGATCTCGTAGCGCCCGGTCTTGTAGCTCGCGGCCAGGTCGGCCGTGACGTACGAGGGCAGCGTGACGAGGTTACTCAGCGACGCGTAGCGCGAGGCCACGTAGTTGACGCCGCCGCCGGCGCTCAGGCCGTTGCCCAGGTCTTTCATGAGCCACACGAAGGCCGAGTGCCGCGGCGTGAGCGGCGCGATCTTGCCCTGCATCGGCATCGCCGGGCCGATCGGCAACTGCAGCGAGCTCACCGTGGCCAGCGACCTGGTCATGCGCCCGTCGAGATACGCGTAGCCCGCGCTGACGTCCCAGCGGCCCGGCAGCTTGCCGGCCAGCGCCAGCTCCATGCCGTTGGTGCGCTGCGTGCCGACGTTGATCTGCCGCGCGGGGTTGGCCGGGTCGGTGTTCTTGATGCCCGAGCGCTCCAGGTTGAACAGCGCCGCGGTGACATTGAGCGCGCCGTCGAGGAAGTCGAGCTTGGCGCCGATCTCCTTGTTCACCGTGATCTCGGGGTCGTTGGCGGTGTTGCTGGCCGACAGCGCGAAGGTCTCGGCCGAAGGCTGGAACGAGCGGCTGTACGACACGTAGTACGACTGGGTTTCGCTCGGCTGCCAGACCACGCCCGCGCGCGGGCTGAACTTGCGGTCGGTGCGCGACAGCGGCGCGAGCGTGCGCTCGAAGGAGGTGTCCTGCCCGAACACGTCGTAGCGGCCACCCACCAGCGCCTTCCATTGCGGTGCCAGCGTGATCTGGTTCTGCGCATAGAGCGCGGCCGTCTTGAACGTGGAGTTGCTCGGAATCGCGCTGGCGGCCGTGTAGCTCGAAAGCGGCAGCGGCGCCGGCACGGCCACCGGGTTCAGGATGCTCACGCGCTCGTAGCCGGTGGCCGAACTCACCGAGTACAGGCGCTTGTCCTGCTGGCCGAACTCGGCGCCGACCAGCCATTCCTGCCTGAAGCCGCCGAGCTCGTTGCGCCAGGTCAGGTCGGTCTGGTTGAACCAGCCGCTCTCGTCGCGGTCGACGAAGCCGCGCGTGCGGCCGACCGTGAGGCGCACCGGGTCGGTGGTGCCGCTGGGCAGGGTGTTGAAGCGGTCCAGCTTGTAGCTGTAGTAGCGCGTGGTGTTGCGCAGGGTCAGCGCATCGCTGAAGCGGTGGTTGAGCGTGGCGGTGAACGACTGCACCTTGGTCGTGGTGGTGTCGTCGCGCTTCGCGAACGCCGAGCCGTAGTAGGTGCCGATGGGCACGTTCACGGGGCGGCCGTTGAGCGCCGGGATGCCGAAGTCGGTGAGGCGCTGGTCGTGGGCGTTGGTGTACTGCAGCAGCAGGTCTGTCTGCGGGCTGAACTTGATGGCCAGCGAAGGCGCGATGTTGTAGCGGTCGATGAACTGCTGGTCGCGGTAGCTGCCCGACTTCTCTCGCGCCACGTTGAGGCGGAAGGCCATGTTCTCGCCGATGGGCGTGTTGAGGTCTGCGGTGGCGCGCTTGAAGTCGTGCGAGCCCAGGCCGAGCGACACCTCGCCGAAGGGGCGCTCGAAGATCGGCTTCTTGGTCACGCGGTTGACGAGGCCGCCCGACGAGCCGCGGCCGTACAGCACGGCCGCCGGCCCCTTGAGCACTTCGATGCGCTCGGTGTCCGACAGGTCGCGGAAGTACAGCGCGTCGTCGCGCACGCCGTCGACGAACCAGTCGGCAATGGCGGTGAAGCCGCGGATCACCACCTGGTCGCGCTGGCCGTCGCCTGCGTTGAACGACACGCCGGGCGCGTTGCGCAGCGCGTCCTGCATCGAGGTCGCGCCCTGGTCGCGCAGCAGCTGCGCCGGCAGCACGTTGACGGCCTGCGGAATGTCGCGCAGCGGCGCGCTGCCCTTGGTGGCCGTGCTGCCGACGGAAGGCGCGTAGCCGACATCCTGTTCGGAAGTGACGGTCACCTCCTTGAGCGTGGCGTCGGTGCCCTGGGCCTGGGCCGCGCAGTGGGCAGCGGCCAGGGCGGCGACGATCAGGGACGGATTGCGCAGGCGAAGCTGAAGGCGCGGCGCGCGAGAACGGACGGACATGGCAGGAATTCCCTCAAGGCGATTTGTTTTTTGAAATCGCGAAGCGCCACGCCGGCGCCTCCATCGCTTCGACGGAGAAACCGTGTGTGCCCTGCCTTGAACGAATCTGGGTTGGGTGCCCTCGCCGGCCCGCACCGGCGCGGTGGCCGGGGCTTCGGACGAGAGATCGCGTCGCGCGACCCGCGAATTCTAAATAAATGCAACCGCGTTCCGGGCCGGCTCTCCGGCCGCCGCTGCGGCGCTCAGCGCGCGCGGGCCCGCGTCAGCAGGTAGCTCTGGTGCACCACGTTGTCGACGTAGTAAGGCTCGGCGAGCGCATCGAACTCGGCCCGCAGCGCCGCCAGCTTCTGCGGGTCTTCGGCAAGGCCTTCGACCAGCTTGCGCATCGGGCCGACCGAACGCTCCAGGAACAGGCGGAAGTGCCCCAGGCTCAGGGCCGGAAAGTGCATGGTGCCGCGGCCGAAGAACGGCGCGTCGAAGTGCTGGCCCAGGCGCTCCGTGACGATGGCCGGGTTGCCCCATTGAGGTGGCGGCGACGCGCCGGCCGGTGGCGGCGGCGAGTTGCGCCCGATGAAGGCGAACATGCGCCCCACGAAGTGCTCGGGCGGCCAGGTGGCGAAGGCGATGCGCCCGCCGGGCTTCAGCACGCGGCGCATCTCGGCCACGGCCACTTCGGGGCGCGGCGCGAACATGTGGCCGAACTGGCTGAGCACGACGTCGAAGGAGGCGTCGGCATACGGCAGGTTCTCGGCGTCGCCTTCGGTCCAGGCGATGTCGCCGTGCCCGGAGATGCCGGCGTTCTCGCGCGCGGCCTCGATCAGTTCGGGCGTCAGGTCGAGCCCCGTGACGCGTGCGCCGCGGCGCGCCGCCGTGACGGCCACCACGCCGGTGCCGGTGCCCACGTCCAGCACGGTCTCGCCTTGCGCAACCTGCGCGAACCTGACGAGATGCCCGGCCACCGGCGTCGTGAACATGGCGGTCGGCGCGAAGGTCGACCACATCTCGCGCTGCCGGCTCTTGAACTCTGCAAAGGGATCCTGCGACATATCACCCTCCATTCCAGCCACGGGGCTGCGGACATGGAGGGGACTCTAGGCCCGGGGAATGGGCCCGTCCATCCCGCGGGACAGGGCTTCGATCGGAAAGAGCTGTAACGCAATCCCGCGCCAGGCTCAGCAGCAGCGCCCCTTGCCCGCCCCGTAGCGCGCCTCCAGCCGCTCGCGGAAGAAGGCCTCGTAGCTCATCGGCGGCTGGTCGGGATGGGTGGCCGCCATGTGCGTGAGGTAGGCGTCGTAGTCGGGCAGCCCGACCATGAGCCGCAGCGACTGCTTGAGCGAGCGCGCGAAATAGCGCCCGGCTTCCGGCAATGCGAGGCCCATGGCTTCAGTGGGCCGCCGTCGCGGCGGCGGTACCCATCGGCTCGAACGGGGTTTCCTGCGCGGTCGGCCGGTTGGCCGCGCGCGCAGCGATGCAGGCCTTGATGCTGTAGACCAGCACGCTCAGCACCACGAAGATGAAGAGCGCGCACAGCGCGGCGTCGAGGCGGTCGTTGAAGACGATGCGCGACATGGCCTCCGGCGTCTTGGCCGGCGCCACCAGCACGCCGTTGGCGATGCCCTCGGTGTACTTGGCCGCGTGCGAGAGGAATCCGATCTTCGGGTCGGCCGAGAAGATCTTCTGCCAGCCCGCGGTGAGTGTGCACGCCAGCAGCCACGCGGCCGGCGCGATGGCCACCCAGGCATAGCGCTCGCGCTTCATGCGGAAGAGCACCACCACGCCCAGCATCAGCGCGACGGCGGCGAGCATCTGATTGGAGATGCCGAACAGCGGCCACAGCGTGTTGATGCCGCCCAGCGGATCGACCACGCCCTGGTACAGGAAGTAGCCCCAGGCCGCCACGCACAGCGCGGTGGCGACGAGGTTGGCCGGCAGCGAGTCGGTGCGCTTGAGCGCGGGCACGAAGCTGCCCAGCAGGTCCTGCAGCATGAAGCGGCCGGCGCGGGTGCCGGCGTCCACGGCCGTGAGGATGAAGAGCGCCTCGAACAGGATCGCGAAGTGGTACCAGAAGGCCATCATGGCCTGCCCACCGATCGCCTGGTGAAGGATGTGGGCCATGCCCACGGCCAGCGTCGGCGCGCCGCCGGTGCGACCGAGGATGGTGGTCTCGCCCACGTCCCTGGCGGTCTGCAGCAGCATCTCGGGCGTGATCACGAAGCCCCAGCCCGACACCGTGGCCGCCACCTGCTGCGCGGTGGTGCCGACCAGCGCGCCGGGGCTGTTCATCGCGAAGTAGATGCCGGGTTCGATGCACGAGGCTGCCACCAGCGCCATCACCGCGACGAAGGACTCGGCCAGCATGCCGCCGTAGCCGATGAAGCGCGCGTGGCGTTCGTTGTCGAGCATCTTGGGCGTGGTGCCCGAGGAGATGAGCGCGTGGAAGCCGGAGACGGCGCCGCAGGCGATGGTGATGAACAGGAACGGGAACAGGCTGCCCGACCACACCGGGCCGTTGCCCTGCGCGAACTGCGTGACGGCCGGCATCTGCAGCGTGGGCATCACGAACACGATGCCGATGGCCAGCGCGATGATGGTGCCGATCTTCAGAAAGGTCGAGAGGTAGTCGCGCGGCGCGAGCAGCAGCCACACGGGCAGGCTCGCTGCGACGAAGCCGTAGCCCACCAGCATCCAGGTGAGCGCCTTGCCGTCGAAGGTGAAGAGCGGCGCCCAATCGGGGCTCTGGCTCACGGCCTGGCCGCCGAAGATGGCGAGCATCAGCAGCACGAAGCCGATCAGCGACACCTCGCCGATGCGCCCCGGGCGGATGTAGCGCAGGTACACGCCCATGAAGAGCGCCACGGGAATGGTCGCGGCCACCGTGAAGGTGCCCCACGGCGATTCGGCCAGCGCCTTCACCACGATCAGCGCCAGCACCGCCAGGATGATGATCATGATCATGAAGGTGCCGAACAGCGCGATCATGCCGGGCACCGGCCCCATCTCCTGCTTGACGAGGTCGCCCAGCGAGCGGCCGTCGCGCCGCGTGGAGATGAACAGCACGATGAAGTCCTGCACCGCGCCGGCGAACACCACGCCGGCCAGCACCCACAGCAGGCCGGGCAGGTAGCCCATCTGCGCCGCCAGCACCGGCCCCACCAGCGGGCCCGCGCCCGCGATGGCCGCGAAGTGGTGGCCGAACAGCACGTTCTTGTCGGTCGGCACGTAGTCCAGGCCGTCGTTGTGGCGGTGCGCCGGCGTCTTGCGGTTGCCGTCCAGGCCCAGCACCTTGTCGGCGATGAAGAGGCTGTAGTAGCGGTAGGCGATCAGGTAGGTGCAGATCGCGGCGGCCACCACCCAGAGGGCGTTGACGCTTTCGCCGCGGGTCAGGGCCACGGTGGCGAGCGCGAACGCGCCGACCACGGCCACGACCAGCCACACCAGATGGCGGCGGATGCTGTGCATGCGGATGTCTCCTTGAGATTGAACCCGGGGAGTTTTGCCGGGCCCAGGCGCCGACGCATCCGTCGCACCGCGCGGAGCATGCGCGTGGCTTTGCGTAATGGAAAACCCTGGATTCCGCCGTGGCGGACACCGCACACCGGAGCTTCCAGGCCCTTGCATTTCCCTCAGATGTGATAAATTCACATAATTAACAATGTGAAACATTCCTTCCGAGCCACGATGAACCAGCATTCGCAGGCACGCAGACGCAGCAGCGGCTTCACATTGATCGAGGTCATGATCACGGTCGCGATCGTGGCCATCCTGGCTTCGATCGCCCTGCCGAGCTATCAGCAGTACATCATTCGCTCGAAGCGCTCGGCGGCCCAGGCGCAGATGATGGACATCGCCAACCGGCAGCAGCAGTACCTCATCGCCAACCGCATCTACGCCGACAAGGCGGCGCTCACCGCCAGCGGCTACAGCCTGCCGTCGGAGGTTTCGGCGAACTACAGCTACGACGTCACCCTCTCGACCTCCGGCGCGCCGGGCTACACGCTCACCTTCAGACCGACGGGCGCGCAACAGGGCGACGGCGATCTCACCCTCACCAGCGAAGGCGTGAAGTCGCCGTCCGGCAAATGGTGAAAAACCGCCCCCTGCGCCGCCAGCGCGGCACGACGCTGATCGAAGTGCTGGTCACGCTGCTCGTCGTGGCTTTCGGGCTGTTCGGCCTCGTCGGCCTCCAGGCCCGCATGCAGGCCTCCGAGATGGAGTCGTACCAGCGCTCGCAGGCGCTGATCCTGCTGAACGACATGGCCAGCCGCATCGCCATCAACCGCCGCACCGCGGCCAGCTACGTCACCAGCGCACCGCTGGGCGCCGACGCCGCCTGCCCCACCGCCACCGGCACGCGGCAGCAGGTGGACGCCAAGGAGTGGTGCGACGCACTGCAGGGCGCCGCGGAGGTCTCCGGCAGCAGCAAGCTCGGCACCGTGATCGGCGGGCGCGGCTGCGTGGAGGACATGGGCAACAACGAGTACCTGGTCACCGTCGCCTGGCAGGGGCTGGGGCCGATCTCGGCGCCGCCGGCCGGCGTGGCCTGCGGCAAGGGCCAGTACGACAGCGGCACCACGTGTACCGACGACAAGTGCCGCCGCGCCGTGACCACGCTGGTGCGCATCGGATCGCTCTCATGAGCCGCCCGCGCGCCTTGCAGCACGTCCGGCACGCCCAGCGCGGCCTGACGCTGATCGAGCTGATGGTGGCCATCACCATCACGCTCATCGTGGTGGCCGCGCTGCTCGCGCTCTTCCTCAACGTGAACAACTCCCAGCGCGAGCTGGAGCGGGTCAACCGGCAGATAGAAAGCGGCCGCCTCAGCGTCTTCGTGCTCGAGAACGAGCTCTCCCATGCCGGATTCTGGGAGAACTACATGCCCGAGTTCGACGACCTCACCGTCACCGGCGCTCCCACGCACGTGCCCACCGGCGCCCTGCCCGACCCGTGCCTGCCCTACTCCGTCGCGAACTGGACCGACGACTACAAGCGCCAGCTGCTCGACCTGCCGGTGCAGACCTACGACAGCGTCCCCGCCAGCTGTACCGACCTGCTGAAGAACAAGAAGGCCGGCACCGACATCGTCGTGGTGCGCCACGCCGAGACCTGCCTGCCCGGCACGCCCAACTGCGAGGCGGACACCAGCGGCGCGATGTATTTCCAGTCGTCGCTGTGCGGCACGCAGAAGCCCTCCTCGTTCGACCTGTCGACCGCCGGCTTCGGCAACATGTTCCAGAAGGACTGCACCACCCCCTCGCCCAAGCGCAAGCTCGTCGCCGACATCTACTACGTGCGCGACTACGCCGACACCGTGGGCGACGGCATTCCCACGCTGGCGCGCTCGCGCTTCGACTTCGTGGGCGGCACGCTGGCGCAGCAGCCGCCCACGCCGCTGATCGAAGGCGTCGAGGGCTTCCGCGTCGAACTCGGCCTCGACACGCTGAGCAAGACCGGCGCCGCGGTCGACTACACCGCGGCCATCGCCTGGGCCGACCCGGCGAACAAGTCCACGCCGGCCAACCGGGGCGACGGCAGCCCCGACGGCAACTTCGTGCACTGCACCACCAGCCCCGCCTGCACCGCCGACCAGCTCGTCAACGTAGTGGCCGTCAAGCTCTTCGTGCTGGCGCGCAGCTCCGAGGCCTCGCCCGGCCACACCGACACGCGCACCTACCAGCTCGGCGGCGCCACGCTCGGGCCTTTCAACGACCACTACAAGCGCCACGCGTTCTCCACTTCCGTGCGCCTGAGCAACGTCACCGGCCGAAGGGAGACGCCATGAACACCAGCGTGCCGTTCGCCCGCGGCGCCGGCCAGCGCGGCGCGGCCCTGCTCATCGGAATGATCATGCTGCTGCTGATCACCCTGGTGGTCACCGCGGCCTTCAACCTGAGCAACGCCAACCTCAAGGCAGTGGGCAACCTGCAGACGCGCAACGAGGCGGTGGCCGCCGCCAATCGCGCGATCGAGGAAGTCGCCTCCAGCCTGCTCGTGCCCGGCAGCGACGGCAGCCCCACGCTCGCGCCGCCGCAGCAGACCGTGAGCATGGTCGACATCGACAACGACGGCATCACCGACTACAGGGTGGACGTCGCTCCCCCCGTTTGCGTGCGCGCCACCAAGGCACTCGACACCGGCAGCGGCGGCAGCACCGGCCCGGGCGGCGTCACCGGCGGCGCATCGAGCAGCGGCTCGGGGCTCTCGACGCTGCCCGACCAATACAACTCCGTGTGGGACATCAGCACCACGGTCACCGACGCCCGCAACGGCAACGGCGCCACCACCTCCGTGCGCCAGGGCGTGCGCGCCCTGCTCAACAAGGCGCAGTTCGAAGCGTTCTGCGCCTCCTAGGCATGCCAATTCAAGACAACCCGACGACGAACAGGCCCGCACCATGATCCGGAAACTTCTCGCTTCGCTGTGGACGGCCGCCGCGCTCACCGCGTTGACGGCGCTGCCGGCGGGCCCGGCCCACGCCGAGGACATTGACCTCTTCGTGGGCTACAACCCCAGCGCGGCGCAGGCGCCGAACGTGCTGTTCGTGCTGGACAACACGGCCAACTGGAACCAGCCCTTCACCGCCGAGATGACCGCGCTCGCCTCGGCCTTCGAAAGCCTGAAGGCCAACAAGTTCAAGGTCGGCCTGATGATGTTCACCGAGACCGGCCAGGGCAACTCCAACTCCGACGGCGGCTACGTGCGCGCAGCGGTGCGCACGCTGGACGACGGCACCAAGATCAAGTACGGCGCGCTCATCCGCAGCCTCGACAAGCTCGGCGACAAGTCCAACGGCGGCAAGGCCGGCAAGACCATGGCCGAGGTCTACCGCTACCTGGCCAGCGGCACGCCGATCGCGGGCAACGGCAAGGTCAAGGCCGACTACAGCGGCAACACGAGCGGCACGACGGCCTCGAAAGCCATCTACGCGCTCACGCGCAACGCGCTCAGCGGCTTCTCCGCCACCACCTACGTCGGCCCGAGCACCGAGAACTGCACCGGCACCTACGTCATCTACATCAGCAACGGCGCGGCGCAGGACAACACCAGCGACAGCCAGACCTCCAACGCCGCCCTGCGCGCCGCGGGCGGCGACACCACGCAGATCGCCCTGAGCCCCAGCGGCTCGCAGGACAACACGGCCGACGAATGGTCGCGCTTCCTGCAGACCAGCATGGGCGTGAAGGTCTACACCATCGAGGCCGCCAAGGCGACCGGCGGCCAGGGCCCGGGCTGGACCTCGCTGCTCCAGAGCATGGCCACCCAGAGCAAGGGCGAGTACTACGACATCTCGGCCAAGCCCGACCTGGGCAGCGCGCTCGGCGCGGCGCTGGACGACATCTTCAGCAAGATCCAGTCGGTCAACAGCGTGTTCTCCTCGGTCAGCCTGCCGGTGAGCGTGAACACCCAGGGCACCTACCTGAACCAGGTGTTCGTGGGCATGTTCCGCCCCGACCAGGATGCCTTCCCGCGCTGGAACGGCAACCTCAAGCAATACAAGCTCGGGCTGGACAGCAGCAACCAGCTGATCCTGCAGGACGCGGCGGACAACAACGCAGTGAACAACCAGACCGGCTTCGTGGCGCCCTGCGCGCGCAGCTTCTGGACGCCCGCGCCCAGCGATACCGACCTGTACTGGAGCTTCAGGCCCTCCGGCGACTGCCTGGGCAAGGAAGCCGCCGACAGCCCCGACGGCAACGTGGTGGAAAAAGGCGCGCAGGGCTACATGCTGCGGCGCATGGTCGTCGCCAACCGGAACATGAAGACCTGCACGCCGGGCAGCTGCACGGCCCTCACCGCCTTCGCCGACGGCAACTCCGCCATCACCAAGGCCGCGCTGGGCGTCACCGCCGACACCGACCGCACCACGCTCATCAACTGGGCGCGCGGCCTCGACAACAAGGGCGACGAGCGGCCCGACGCGCAGGGCAATCCCGTCACCTCCAACTCGATGCGCCCCTCGGTGCACGGCGACGTGGTGCACTCGCGGCCGGTGGCCATCAACTACGGCACCGACGCCGCGCCGCAGGTGGTGGTGTTCTACGGCGGCAACGACGGCGTGCTGCGCGCCGTCAACGGCAATCGCACCGACGCCATCGGCTCGGCCGCCGCGGGCGACGAGCTCTGGTCCTTCATGCCGCCGGAGTTCTACGGGAGCATCAAGCGGCTGTACGACGACACCACGCGCATCAACTTCCCCGGCCTGCCGGTCACCATCGGTGCGGTGGCGCCCAAGCCCTACGGCATGGACGGCCCCGTCTCGGCCTATCGCCAGGGCAGCACCGCCTGGCTCTACGCGAGCATGCGTCGCGGCGGCCGGCTGATCTACGCCTTCGACGTCTCCTCCGCCACCGCGCCCACGCTGAAGTGGCGCAAGGGCTGCCCCAACCAGGGCGACGACACCGGCTGCGACAGCGGCTTCGAGGGCATCGGCCAGACCTGGTCGGCTCCCAAGGTGATGCGCGCCAGCGGCTACGGCGGCGGCAACAGCCCGCTGCTGATCTTCGGCGGCGGCTACGACAAGTGCGAGGACGTCGACACCAACAGCGCAGTCCAGGCCTGCGGCACCGCCGCCAAGGGCAGCGGCATCTACGTGCTCGACGCCGACACCGGCGCGCGCCTGCAGATGTTCCCTACCGCGCGGCCGGTGGCCGGCGAGGTCACCGTCGTCACCGATTCCCTGGGCATCGCCCGCATCGCCTACGCGGCCGACCTGGGCGGCAACGTCTATCGCATCGCGCTCGGCAGCGGCGCACCTTCGGCCTGGACGATGACGCAGACCGCCTCTCTGGGCTGCGACACGGTGACCACCTGCACGCCCAACCGCAAGTTCATGTTCGCCCCCGACGTGGTGGAGGACAACGGCGCCTTCGTCATCCTGCTCGGCTCGGGCGACCGCGAGAAGCCGCTGCGCTACTACAACGTCGCGCTCGGCGTGGCCAACCGCTTCTACATGCTGGTCGACAAGCCCACCGACAGCACCTGGCTGAGCAGCGAAACCAGCAACTGCGGCGCCGGCAACGGGCTGCTGTGCCAGGCTTCGCTGCTGCCGATCACCGACACCTCCACGCCGACCTCCTCCGACCTTGCCACCAAGAAGGGCTGGTATCTCGCCCTTGCCGCCGGCGAGCAGGTGGTGACCAGTTCGGTCACCGCCTACGGCGTCACCACCTTCAACACCCACACGCCGAGCAACCCGAACACGCAGACTTGCCGCGCCGACCTCGGCACCGCGCGCGTCTACAACGTGTCGTACGTCAATGCCGCGCCCCAGGGGCCCGGCGGCCGCTTCCAGAACGTGGTGGGCGGCGGCCTCGCGCCCTCGCCCGTGGTGGGCCGCGTCCAGCTCGACAACGGCACCATGCGCGACGTGGTGATCGGCGCCAACCCCGACTCATTCCTGAGCCCCAAGGGCACCTCGCCCAAGGCCGCGTTCAAGCAGCCCAAGGGCCGGGTCTACTGGTTCATCCAGAAGTGAGCCCCTGGAGCACCGGCAGCATGCGCAACCGCCCCCGCACCGCCCGCGCGCGTGGCTTCACGCTGATCGAGCTGATGGTCACCGTGGCCGTGCTGGTGGTGCTCGTCGCCATCGCCGTGCCTTCGTTCGATGGCATCCGGCTTTCCATGCGCCTGAGCAACTACGCCACCTCGCTGGTGGCGGGCAGCCAGCTCGCCCGCAGCGAGGCCATCAAGCGCAACGCGCCGGTCACCCTCTGTGCCTCGGCCAACGGCAGCAGCTGCAGCACCAACGGCCAGTGGGAAGCCGGCTGGATCGTGCTCAGCGGCACGCAGGTGCTGCGCGCGGAAAGCGCCGCGGCCACGGGCTACCTGCTGCGGGAAGCGGGCGGCGCGAGCGCCATCGTGTTCCAGGCGACCGGCGTGGGCGCCAGCCAGAGCCGGATCACCATCTGCCGCAGCACCCCGAGCGCCAACCAGTCGCGCGCCGTGAGCATCAGCGCCACCGGGCGCACCAACATCACGAGGTCGAACGACGGTACCTGCACCGCGACCTAGCCGCCCTCCGCATACCCCGGAAAGGCCATCTTCGCGGACGAACGACAATAGCCAGCTGCGAAGGAGCCCGGACGGCGGCCCGGCCCCCTTCTCCATCCTTCCTCTTGTCCCGCACGCACAGAACCAGGAGCAACGACCGCATTCATGGAACACCGGCTGGATTGGGCCCTTGCCGCCTGCGCTCGCATCCTTCGTCCGGTGGTCCGGCTGGCGCTCGCCATGGGCGTCAAGCACCCCCACCTCGAAGAGCTGCTGCGCGACCTGCTCATCGAGGAGGCGCAGCGCTCCTGGCGCCAGCAGGGCGTGAAGCGGCCCAACCTCAGCCAGATCTCGGTCACCACCGGCCTGAACCGCAAGGCCGTCACCGCCAAGGTCCGAGCCACCGTCGATCCCCTGCCCCACACCGAACTCTCGGCCGCCGCCAAGACCTTCACGCTCTGGCTGCAGATGACGGTCGACAACGAGGACCTGCGCCGCATTCCGGTCACCACCGAGGACGAGGCGCCCTCCTTCGAGCGCGTGGCCCGGCTGGCCAGCCGCGGCAACATCCACCATCGCACCATCCTGGATGAGCTGGTGCGCCTGAACATGGTCGCGGAAGGCAACGGCACCGCCGAGCTCATGGCCGACGGCTTCGTGCCGGTCGAAGACCTGCAGTCGATGCTCGCCTTCCTGGGCGACAACGGCCGCGACCACCTGCTGGCCGCCGTCTCCAACACCCTGGGCGAAACGCCCCGAATGTTGGAGCGCTCGGTGTACGCGCGCGGCCTCACGCTGGAAAATTGCGAGAAAATCCAGCTTCTCGCGCGCGAGCGCTGGACCGCCCTGCACCACGAACTGGCCCGCGAGATGACCGAGGCCGTCGATCGCGCGCCCGCCGACAGCAAGGCCCGCATCCGCGTCGGCATCTATACCTATTACGAAGACGACGAAGCCGCGCAGAAGAAGAGCGGGCCGCCCTCACGATGAACACGATCCTGACCCTCCCGCGTTCCTTCCGGCTCGCGCAGCGCCTCCTTCGCGGCCTGCTGCTTGCGGGCGGCATGGCCATGCTTCTTTCTTGCGGAGGCGGAGGCGGCGGCGGTGGCGCAGGCAGCGCGTCCGGCCTGGGCGTTGCAGGCGTATCCGGCTCCGGCACCACCACGGAAACGGGCGGCGGCGGCGGCGGCGGTGGCGGCGACAGCGGCGCCTCCGGCGGGTCCAGCGGCAATGCAGGCAGCGGCGGCGACGGCACCAGCACCGCGGGCAACACCAACGGCGACGGCTCCGGCGTGGGTTCCGGCGGCACCGGCGTGAGCGCGGACGCGGCCGGCATCGGCGCGGCGGACGGCCTGGGCAGCATCATCCTCAACGGCCTGCGCTACAACACCGACAGCGCCGCCTTCAGCCTCGAAGACACCAGCGAACTGCAGATCGGCATGAGCGCGCGCGTCGCCGGCAAGGTCGACACCGACTTCACCAGCGGCGTCGCCACGCAGGTCGTCTCGGCCGCCGAGCTGCGCGGCGCCGTCTCCGCCATCAACCTCGCGGACGGCAGCTTCACCGTCATGGGCAGCCGCGTGACCACCGACACCGCCACCGTCTGGGGCGACGCCGGCGGCCCGGCCGACCTGCGCGACGGCGCGGTGATCCAGGTCTGGGGCCTGCCCGCTTCGCCGGGTATGCTGCGCGCCACGCGCGTGCACATCACGCCCGCCTCCGCCGAGCCGCTGGCGACCGGCACCGTGCAGAACCTCGACCTCGTCGGCCGGCAGTTCACGCTCGGCCTGCTCACCGTCGACTTCGGCCCCGGCGTCGACACCGCCAGCCTGGCCGAAGGCGCCATCGTCCGCGTGCGCGGCACCGTGGCGCCGGTGGCAGGCCGCTTCACCGCCACCACGGTGAAGGGCTGGTACGCCATCCCCACCGCCGACGGCATCGCGCTGCAGCTCGCGGGCGTCGCCACCGACTTCGCCTCGCTCGGCGACTTCCGCGTGCTCGGCAACAAGGTCGACGCGCGCAACGCGCAGATCACCGGCGGCCCGGCCGGTTCCATCGGCAACGGCGTCAAGGTCGAGGTCGACGGTTTCCTCTCGGGGCAGGTGCTGGTGGCCAAGAAGCTGCGCATCCGCTACGTGCCCGGCACGGGCGGGCCGGCGTCCTTCACCGTGATCGGCCCCGTCGCCGGCTACCAGTCGGTTTCCGACTTCATCGTGCGCGGCCAGCACGTGAACGCCGGTGACTCCGCTACCATCTTCGAAAACGGCACCCCCGCGGACCTGGGCAACGGCAAGCGCGTGACAGTCGTCGGAGACCGCGTGGTCGACGGCGTGCTCATCGCCCAGCGCGTCACCTTCGCGCAGCCCTGAGCCGGGCTGGGCCCGGTACACCGGGCGGCGCCGCGCAACACAGGCCACGTCGTCCGCGGCGCGACCGGATCGATCGATCGGAGCCATGGAAACGCCAACCGCCCAAGCGAGCGCATCCCCGACGCCACGCTGCTGCATCGCAGGTGGTGGCCCTGCCGGCATGGTTCTGGGCCTGCTGCTGGCCCGTGCCGGCGTGCCGGTGGTCGTGCTGGAGAAGCATCTCGACTTCCTGCGCGACTTCCGCGGCGACACGGTGCACCCGTCCACGCTCGAAATCCTGCACGAGCTGGGACTGCTCGACGCCTTCCTGCAGCGCCCCCACGACCGCGTGGACGAGCTGCGCGCCAGCTACGAGGGCCGCGCCGTGCCGGTGGCCGACTTCACCCACCTGCCCTCGCACAGCAAGTTTCTCGTGCTGATGCCGCAGTGGGAGTTCCTGGACTTCATGTACGACGAGGCCCGGCGCTACCCGGGCTTCGAGCTGTGGACCGACGCCGAGGCCATCGGCCTGCTGCAGGAAAAAGGCCGCGTCAACGGCGTGAAGGTGCGTCGCGACCGCCGCGCCGGCCAGCCGCGCGAGGTCGAGCTGCATGCCTCGCTCGTGGTGGCCGCCGACGGCCGGCATTCCGCGCTGCGCGACGCGGCGGCGCTGCCGCACATCAGCTACGGCGCCCCCATCGACGTGCTGTGGATGGCCGTTCCGAGGCTGGCCAGCGACCCCGACGCCACCGCGGGCCACATCGCAGGCGGCCACATCCTGGTGACGCTGAACCGTGGCGACTACTGGCAATGCGCCTTCGTCATACCCAAGGGCGGCCACGATGCGCTGCAGGCGCGGGGCATGGCCGCCTTCCACGAAGAAATCGGCCGCATCGCGCCCTTCCTCGCCGAAAGGCTGCCTTCGGCGCTGCCCGACTGGGATTCGGTGAAGCTGCTCGAAGTGACGGTCGACCGGCTCGAAAGCTGGTCGTGCCGTGGCCTGCTGTGCATCGGCGACGCCGCGCATGCGATGTCGCCCGTGGGCGGCGTCGGCATCAACCTCGCCGTGCAGGACGCGGTGGCTGCCGCCAACCTGCTGGCCCCCGCCCTGGCCGGCGAAGCGACCGACAAGGAAATCGACGCCCTGCTGCCCCAGCTGCAGCGCCGCAGGGAGTGGCCGGTGCAAGTCACCCAGGCCGTGCAGCGCTTCATACAGGACCGCGTGCTCATGGCCGTGCTCGACGGCGCGGCTACGGCCAGGCCGGGGCGTCGTCTGCCCTTGCCGCTGCGGCTGCTGGCGCGCTGGCCGCTGCTGCGCCGGCTGCCTGCAAGGGCCGTGGGGCTGGGCGTGCGGCCGGAGCATGTCCGGTCGCCGAATTCGCCGCGCGCGCCTCAATGAAACCGGCAATGAAAAACTGGCATTTCGTTACACAGCCGGCGTCCTGAGCTGCCGTCCGGAGGGGCCCGGACAAAGGGCGCTGTTGTAGACTGCCGGGTTTTTCGAAGAGGCGCGTTCAGGCGGATCCAGGAGGTTATGGGGCAAGTTTTCAAGCGCTCAGGTTTCAACGGCTCGGCGCTCATTCGCTTGCTTTCCCGACTGGCCGAGGCTGACGTCCGCGAACCCGCAAACCCCACCGCCGACCGGCTGAGCCAGTGGTTCGGCTGGACCGACGCCATCTCGCTTTCAGCCGCGCTCGACGGCACGCCCGCAACGGCGCAGACCAGCATTCGCGCTCCCCGCAACACCGAAGAAAGCGAATGCAACCGCGTGAAAAGCGCGCTGGCCAACGCCATCGTCGAAGACAACACCTTCGGCGCCGGCAAGGACGCCACTTCGGACTTCGCCCCCTACCGCCGCCGCTACCTCGCCCGGCAGCAGGCCATGGAAGCCGGCGTGGGCTCGCTGCGCAGCAGGCTGCGCTCGGCCATGGCTGCCAGGTCTCCTGCCATGGCGCGGCTGGCCTCGGTCGACGTGGTGATGGCGCAGGTGCTGGAAGCGCGCGAGCACAGCCTGCTTTCGGCCGTGCCGGGTCTGCTGGAGCGGCATTTCGAGCGACTGCGCAAGGCGAGCGAAGCGCCGGCAGCGGAAGAAGCGCAAACGCCGGACACTGCCGCCCCGCCCTCCGACGCATGGCTGGACGTGTTCCGCAAGGACGCGCAGGACGTGCTGCTCGCCGAACTTGATTTTCGATTCCAACCGGTCGAAGGGCTGCTCGATGCCCTTCGCACCCAGGCCACCAGGACCCCATGACCCGATTCCTTCAATACGCTGTGTTTGCCGCCGGCCTGGCCGTCGTCGGCTGGGTGGGCGCCGGATACATCGGCACCAACACGCTGGCGCTGGCCGTCACCTTGATCGTCGGCGCCTTCTACATCATGGGCGCGCTGGAGCTGCACCGCTTCCAGCAGGCGACCTCCTCGCTGACCGGGGCCGTCTCCGGCCTGTCCGCCCCGCCCGACAACCTGGGCGCGTGGCTCGACCGCCTGCATCCCTCGCTGCGCAACGCTGTGCGCCTGCGCATCGAGGGCGAGCGCGTGGGCCTGCCCGGCCCGGCGCTGACGCCCTACCTCGCCGGCTTCCTGGTGCTGCTGGGCATGCTGGGCACCTTCGTCGGCATGGTGGTCACGCTCCGGGGCACCGGCATCGCGCTCGAAAGCTCGACCGACCTGCAGACCATCCGCGATTCGCTCTCGGCCCCCGTCAAGGGCCTCGGCCTGGCCTTCGGCACCTCGGTGGCCGGCGTGGCCGCATCGGCCATGCTGGGCCTGGCCTCGGCCCTGAGCCGCCGCGAAAGACTGCAGGCCGCGCAACTGCTCGACACGAAGATCGCCACCGTGCTGCGCGTCTTCTCGCAGACGCACCAGCGCGACGAATCCTTCAAGCTGCTGCAGCAGCAGGCCCACGCCATGCCCGAGCTGGTCGGCCAGCTGCAGGCCATGATGCTGACGATGGAACGGCAGAGCCAAGCGCTGAACGAGCGCCTCGTCGCCGGCCAGGACAGCTTCCACAGCAAGGCCGAAGCCGTCTACGGCAACCTCGCCGCTTCCGTCGACCAGTCGCTGAAGCACAGCCTGACCGAGAGCGCGCGCGTCGCGGGCGCGGCGATCCAGCCCGTGGTCGAAGCCACCATGGCCGGCATCGCACGCGAAACCGTCGCGCTGCACGACACCATTTCAAAGACGGTCCAGCAGCAACTCGACGGCCTCTCCGGCCGCTTCGAGGCCACCACCACCCACGTGGCCGACACCTGGAAGAGCGCGCTCGCCGAGCACCAGCGCACCAGCGAAGCGCTGGCCGGCGACATGCGCGGCTCGCACGACCAGTTCGCCCAGAGCTTCGAGCAGCGCTCGACCGCGCTGGTGGACGCCGTGTCCGCCCGCCTCGAAAGCGCCGTCGGCAAGGTCTCCAGCACCTGGGACAGCGCCCTGGCCCGGCATCAGCAGGTCAGCGAGAAGCTCTCCGGCGATGCGCACCAGGCCCTGTCGACCGCTGCGGCCGCCTTCGAACGGCACTCCGCATCGCTGCTTCAATCCGTCGATCAATCGCACGCGAAGTTGCAGGCCGAACTGGCATCGCGCGACGAACAGCGCCTTGCCGCCTGGACCCAATCGCTCACCGCCATGGCCGCATCGCTGCAGCAGGAATGGCAGCAGGCCGGCACGCACAGCGCAGGCCAGCAGCAGCAGCTTCTCGACGCCATGACGCAGACCGCGCGCGACATGACGGCGCAGACCGAAGCGCACGCCAAGAACACCATCGCCGAGATCGCGAAGCTGCTGCATGCCGCATCGGAAGCGCCGCGCGCCGCAGCCGAGATCGTGTCGCAGATGACGCTGCGCGACGAACAGCGCCTCTCGGCCTGGACGCAGTCGCTCGCGGACATGACCGCGTCGCTGCGCCAGGAGTGGCAACAGACCGGCGAGCACAACGCGAGCCAGCAGCAACAGCTGCTCGACACCATGGCGCAGACCGCTCGCGAGATGTCGGCCCAGCACGAAGCGCACGCGAAGAACACCATCGTCGAGATCGCGAAACTGCTGCAGTCCGCGTCGGAAGCGCCGCGCGCCGCGGCCGAGATCGTGTCGCAGATGACTTCACGAGACGAACAGCGCCTCTCGGCCTGGACGCAGTCGCTCACCGACATGGCAACCTCGCTGCGCCAGGAATGGCAACAGGCCGGCGAGCACAGCGCGAGCCAGCAGAAGCAGATGGTCGACACCATGGCGCAGACCGCGCGCGAGATGTCGGCCCAGTCCGAGGCGCATGCGAAGAGCACCGTCGCCGAAATCGCCCAGCTGCTTCAGGCCGCAGCGGAAGCACCGCGCGCCGCGGCCGAAGTGATCACTGAGCTGCGCCAGAAGCTCGCCGACGGCATGGCACGCGACAACGCGATGCTGGAAGAGCGCAGCCGCATCCTCGAAACGCTCTCCACCCTGCTCGACGCGGTGAACCACGCCTCCACCGAACAGCGCACCGCCATCGACACGCTGGTGTCGGCGTCGGCCGAGATGCTGGAGCGCGTGGGCAGCCGCTTCACCGAGCGGGCCGATGCCGAGTCCGAGAAGATGGCCTCCGTTGCCGCGCAGATCACCGGCAGCGCCGTCGAGGTGGCCAGCCTGGGCGAAGCCTTCGGCCTTGCGGTGCAGCTTTTCAGCCAGTCGAACGACAAGCTCGCGGGCCACCTGCAGCGCATCGAAGGCGCGCTGGGCAAGTCCATCGCGCGCAGCGACGAGCAGCTGGCCTACTACGTCGCGCAGGCGCGCGAGGTGATCGACCTGAGCATCATGTCGCAGAAGCAGATCGTCGAAGACATGCAGCAGATCGCCAACCGGCAGCAGCAACTGCAGCATCAGCAAGCGCCCGCGGACAGCGAAGCATGATCCGCGACGACATCGAGGCCGGCTTCGACGAACCGGGCGTGCCCGTGTGGGCCGTGTTCGGCGACCTCATGGCCGGCCTGCTCGGCGCCTTCGTGCTGATACTGGTGTGCGCGATCGGCATGCAGCTCGAACTCGCTTCGAAGCTGGAAACCGAAGTCAAGCAACGGCAGGCCGAAGCCAAGCGCCTGCAGACGCTCGAGCAGGCCCTGGCCGCGCCGCTCGCGGCGGGCCGAGTGACCCTGAACAACGGCCGCATCGGTATCAGCGGCAACGTGCTCTTCGCCTTCAACTCCGCCGAGCTGCAGCCCGAAGGCCGTCAACTGCTCAAGAGCCTTGCGTCCCCGCTGACCAGCTACCTCAAGTCGCGCGACGAGATCCTGATGGTGAGCGGCTTCACCGACGACCGGCAGATGCGCGACAACGCGCGCCAGTTCGCCGACAACTGGGAGCTCTCGGCCCAGCGCGCGCTGACCGTGACGCGCGCGCTGATCGAATCCGGCGTTCCGTCGTCGTCGATCTTCGCGGCTGCGTTCGGCTCCGAGCAGCCCGTTGCGTCGAATGCCGACGCCGACGGCCGGTCGAAGAACCGGCGCGTGGAGATGGCGCCCACGCCGCGCCCCTCCAGCAGCGCGAACGCGAAGCCCCGTGACTGAGGCCGAAGGCAGCGAAGCCGCACGCGACATCGGCGCGATGGTCGCTGCCGCCCTCGCGCGAGGCGAGCAGCGCTTCGACCCCGTGCGCTTCCGCTTCATCGAAGCGATGGCGAAGCGTGCCACCGCTCATGGCGGCGACGCGCGGCGCATGCTGGACGACAAGGTGGCGACGCTTCTTGCGGCCTATGACGAAGATAGGACGAAGGCGCAGCCCACAAGCACCGTGGAGCAGGAAGCCGCTGCAGAACCGAGTCCGTTCGCGGAACTCGCCGAACACATCGCGCGCCATGCACCGATGCCCGGCAATGCCCCGGCTGCACCTGCTGCTGCAGCAAAGGCCGGAGCCGCCACCAAGGCCTCTGCTGCGCCTCCCGCGCCCGAACTCAAATCGATCCGATACTTCCAGAGCACCTGGTCCAAGCTCAGCGCCGACCGGCGCCTGACGCAGTCGCTGTCGAAGGTGCCCGAGAACGCGGGCCCGCTCAACTCGCACCACCTCGTGCACCGTTCGCTCACGCTGATGCACAACCTGTCGCCGGAATACCTCAACCGGTTCATGGCGTATGTCGATGCACTGTCGTGGGTCGATCAGCTGAACGCCGGCAGTGGCGCTGCTGCAGCCGCACCAGCGAGCGCGACAGGCTCACGCGGCGAGCCTGCGAAGAAGAGCAGCAGAAGCAAATCGAGCTAAGGCCTGCGCGCCTGCACCGTCTGGCGCGACCAGTACACGCCGTCGAGCCGATCCAGCCGCACCACGCCGCCCGTCGAAGGCGCATGCACGAAGCGGCCACCGCCCACATAGATGCCCGCATGCGAGGGCGTGGACGAGCCGAAGAGCACGAGATCGCCAGTGCGAAGCTCCGACACCGGCACCGGGCTGCCGAAGCCCGTCATGCGCGCCACGGTTCTGGGCGGCGATTCGCCCACGCTGTTGAGATACACGTAGCCGATGAGGCCGCTGCAGTCGAAGCCGCCGTCTGGCGTGTTGCCGCCATAGCGGTACGGCGTGCCGACAAGGCCCAGTGCGTGGATCGCGATGCTGTTCGATTGCTCGGGCGTCAGCGAGCTGCTGACCGCGGGCCCTGTCGCACCGCCCTGACGTGGCCCCGATGGCCCGGCGCAGCCCACGATGAGAAGACAGAACCCGATGGAAGAGAGAAGACGCAGCAGCCAGCGCTGCAATGCGGAGGAGGAAGAAGAAAAAGAAGTCGGCGTTGTCGGCACAGCAGGCGCGTTGTCGTGCATGTCGGAGGGCTGGGCTTGTGAACGTGCACAAACTCTAGCGCGGAATGCCGCTGCTTTCCTGAAGATGCCGGCCCTCCGCGGCCCGCACTGCTGCGCGGGCGCCACGGAGGGAATGGGGGAAGGAAGACGGAAGGCTTACTCGGCCGCGGGCGCGTTGACAGCGTCCTTCAGCGCCTTGCCGGCGGTGAACTTGGGAGCCTTGCTGGCCTTGATGGTCATCTTCTCGCCCGTCGAGGGGTTGCGCCCTTCACGCTCGGGGCGGCTGGCAACGGCGAAGGTGCCGAAGCCGATCAGTTGCACCGTGTCGCCCTTTGCCAGGGCACGCGACAGGTTGTCGATGGCGGAGTCGAGCGCGCGAGCGGCATCGGCCTTGCTGAGGTTGGTGTCCGTGGCGATGGCGGCGATGAGGTCGGTCTTGTTCAAAACGGATGGTCTTTCTTGCTTGGATCAAACGGTGGAAAAAAACGGTGGCGCGAATGCGCACCGGGCTTGAATGTAATCGCGCTCGCGGGAAGCGATGGAGCGCCGGTGCGTTTCAAAAGTGAAACATCGTGATCGATGCACGGGGGTGGGCGAAACTTCGGCAGCTGCTGGCAAAGCAGACAGCCACCAATTGCCCGTCAGATCTCGCTGCTCTTCTTGCTGCTCTTCTTGCTGCTCTTCTTGCTGCTCTTCTTGCTGCGTCTCCGCCGATACAGCCAGTTGCCGATGAGTCCACCGACGACAACACAAAGGGCCTGCACGAGCAGCGCAATCATGAAGGCATCGGAGA
This sequence comes from Variovorax sp. V15, assembly GCF_041154425.1. NCBI lineage: Bacteria > Pseudomonadati > Pseudomonadota > Betaproteobacteria > Burkholderiales > Comamonadaceae > Variovorax > Variovorax sp. V15. The sequence goes on along the minus strand of NZ_AP028659.1, from coordinate 1,522,101 downwards.
GGTCGTACTCGCTGCGCGCCATGTTCATCTCGTACCAACGGCCCATCGCGACGAGCATGAAATTGGAGACGAGCCCAAGCAGCAATCCACCGCCGGCAATGAAAAGAAATCGAAGCCCTGCGTGCATGGCACGCGCTTGCGTAAACGTCGACACTGAGTTCTCCCTGAAATTGTTGGGGCATTGTTCACTCTTCTGAGGCCTCAATCACAGATCAAGCAGGCTACCCGACTCCCAGGAATTGCCAGTGAAGCATTCAAGGCCGACCGAACACCAGCAGCAGATTGTTCGCAGGCATCACGTACCTCTCCCGCAACACAAGCCCCACCCGCTGCGCCTGCGCAGCCACGTCCTCGATACGCCGTATCCCCCACGCAGCATTGCGCCCACGCAAGTCCTCATCGAACGCCAGATTGCTCGGCGCCGTAGCCACTCCATCCTCGAAGTAAGGCCCATACGTGACCAGCACCCCACCAGGACGCAGATGCCGCGCAGCCCCTTGCATCAGGCCGACGCACGCGGCCCAGGGCGCGATGTGGATCATGTTCGCGCAGTAGATCGCATCGAACTTCTCCCCTCCTTCAGCGAAGGCGAAGCCCTGCGACGGCCATCGGGGTGCAGTCACGTCGAGCAGAAGCGGCGCGCGAAGATTGGGCAACGCGGCTTGCTCGATTCGGGCGGCAATTCCAGGCAATGCGCGCGCATCGGCGTCAGTAGGCTGCCAGGTCCATTTGCTCAACGCCGTGGCGAACCAGACGGCATGCTGGCCGGTGCCGGACGCGATCTCCAGCATGGCGCCCTGCTCGCCGAGGATGCCGCTCAGTGCATCGAGGATGGGCTGCTTGTTGCGTTCGGCGGCGGGGCTGTGGGGAAGGTCTGGCATTTGGGAAGGCACCTGAACGAGGTGGATGGGAGCGAGTACGCCGGAGCGAGCAAGAATATTCGAATGACTGGGGAAGATGCCCGGAAATTCGATGCGGCATATAACAATGCACTCCAGCCGCCCCGCTCCATCGCATCGACGGGCCCCTGCCCGGCGGGCCGTCCATCATCAGCCCGCGCCCATCTTTCACAAGGACCCGACAGACATGACCATCGAAACACAAGACGACGTCATCGCCCTCAAGCGCATCGGCCGCATCGTTTCGCTGACGCTGCAGCGCATGCTCGACGCGGCGGAGCCCGGCATGACCACGCGCGAGCTCGACCTGATCGGCCAGCGGCTGCTGGAGGAGCACTGTGCGCGGTCGGCGCCGAAGCTCACGTACAACTTTCCGGGCTCGACCTGCATCAGCATCAACGAAGAGGCCGCGCACGGCATTCCCGGTGACCGCGTCATTCGCGCCGGCGACGTGCTGAACGTCGACGTGTCGGCCGAGCTCGGCGGCTACTTCGCCGACACCGGCGGAACCACCGTGGTGCCGCCCACCACCCCGCAGAAAACCCGCCTGTGCCACGCCACCCGCACTGCGCTGGCCGAAGCGATGAAGACCGCCAGGGCCGGGCAGCCGATCAACCGTATCGGCGCCGCCATCGAGCGCACCGCAAAGGCCTACGGCTTCAAGATCATCGAGAACCTCGCGAGCCACGGCGTCGGCCGCGCGCTGCACGAGGAGCCCGAGCACATTCCCGGCTACTTCGATCCTTCGGACACGCGCACGCTGCACGAAGGCATGGTCATCACCATCGAGCCCTTCCTGTCGACCAAGAGCCGCATCGTCACCGAGGCTTCCGACGGTTGGACGCTTGCAGGCGTGAACGGCAACCTGTCGGCGCAGTACGAGCACACGATGATCATCACCAAGGGCGCACCCATCGTCGTCACGACGCATTGATTGATCGAAGGGGTGATCGATGGCTCGATCGGCCAGCTCCGAGCTGAAGCCGGCCGAGCCTCTTCAACCGGGCGCTGAAGACAGCGCCCTCGCCTTCCGCCCTGCCCCGCTACCCCGCCGCCACGATCACATGCGCCTGGATCTTGCCGGCCACCGGGCCTTCGCCATGGCGGCTGGCGATGACCTGCGCCGCCCGGTCCGTCGCCGCCTGGAGCGCACTGGCATCGCGCGCCTCGATCTCGTTGCGCAGCGGCGTTCCCTGGCAATAGGCGGTGGCAACGTCGCGCGCCGAGGGTGAGCGGCTCGTCTTCTCGCGCGTCTCGATCTCGATGCTGGTGAAGCCCGCGCGGCTCACGTCGCTGCGGATCAGCGCGATGTCGTGGTAGCCGTGCGGCGTGCGGGCCAGGAAGCGCGGAGGGTCTTGCGGAAAGATCTCCGCGACGGCGCTGGTGACCTCGTCGGCAAAGGCGTTGTCCTCGATGCGGTCCCACACGGTGAACACAAAGCGCCCACCCGGCCTCAGCACGCGGCGCGCCTCGGCATAGCCGGCGGTGCGGTCGGGGAAGAACATCGCGCCGAACTGGCAGAAGACGACATCGAACGAGGCGTCTTCGAACGGCAGCTTGAGCGCGTCGGCCTGCTGCCATTCGATGTCGATGCCGCTGCTGTCGCCCTGACGAGTGGCGGCGTAGTCGAGCATCGGCTGGTTGAGGTCGGTCACCACGTAGCGCGTGCCGGTGCGCAGCCTGGGCGCCAGCGCTCGCGTGACCACGCCGCTGCCGGCAGCTGTCTCGAGCACCGCGCCTGGAGAGAACCCCGCGACCAACTCGGCCGTATCGGCGGCATAGGCCTCGAAGATCAACGGGACCATGAGCGTGTCGTAGAGCTTGGGGATCGAGCCTGCGAATAGCTTGTCGCTTTCGGTCATGGGGTGGCTCCTTGAAAGCTGGGGCTGGACACTGCCCTCGAACGCCCTTGGGTGCCCTGTTCGAGTTACCCCCACAGCTCAGGTGCGAGCCGCACGGCCTCGAAAGGCGCGCCGCCGTATCGGGCATTGGCGGCGCTGCGCCATGGTGGCCCTGTTCGCAGGCCCAGTCAACGCCGCGGCCTGGAGCGCACGCGACGGTGCCCGGCCGCGTGCGCAAGGGCCTCCGTCACTCTTCGATGTTCAGGATCTTGCCCAGGCCGAGGAAGTAGTTTGCAAGGGCCAGCACGGTGGCCGTGACCGCGATGTAGACCACCGACAGCGCCGCCAGCGTCGGGTCGGCGAACTCGCGAACGTAGTTGTACATGGCCACGGGCAGTGTCTGCGTGTCCTGCGTCGTCACGAACAGCGACGCCGTGAACTCGCTGAACGACATGATGGCCGCGAACAGCCAGCCGCCGAAAAGCCCCGGCGCCAGCAGCGGCACCGTCACGGTCAGCAGCACCTTGAGCGGCGATGCGCCCAGGCTGGCCGCGGCCTGCTCCAGGCGCTCGTCCAGGTTCTCCATCGACACGTAGACGCTGCGCATCACGAAGGGCAGAACCAGCATCACATGGCACAGGATGGCAATACCCCAGCCGCGCTGCACCGAGGCCTGCGACACCAGGATCAGCAGCCCCAGCCCCAGCGTGAAGTGCGGCACCACCAGCGGCGAATGCAGGATGGCCAGCAGGGTCTGCTTGCCCTTGAACTCCATCCGCTTCGCTGCGATGGCCAGGCAGGTGCCGATCACCAGCGCCAGGAACGACGACCAGCCGGTGACGACCAGGCTCGCCTTGAAGCCATGCTGGAAGTCCGGGTAGCTGAACACCCGCGCGAACCATTGGAGCGAGTACGACTCGGGCGGGAAGCTGAGGATGGCCTTCTCGTTGAACGCGGCGATGGTGACCACCACCACCGGCAGCAGCACGAAGCCCAGCAGGATGGCGATCAGCAAGGGGCCCGCGATGCGCAGCGGAAGCGGCAGGGCGCTCTTGATCTTCATGATGTCAGTGCCCTCCGACGGCCTTCAGCCGCTTGGTCAGCTGGCCCAGCGCGAGCAGCGCGGCAGCGGTCAGCAGCAGGCCGACCACGCTCAGGCTCGCGGCCAGCGGGAAATTCATCGACGAGAAGCCGAGCTGGTAGACCAGCGTGGACACCGTCGGCACGCGGCCGCCGCCGATCATCTGCGGCGTGGCGAAGGCGCTGAAGGTCCACGCAAAGGCCGTGGTGATGCTCGCCAGGATGCCGGGCATCGACAGCGGCAGCGTGACCGTGAGGAAGGTCTTGACCGGGCCTGCGCCCAGGCTCTGCGCGGCCTTCTCGTAGTCTCGGTCGATGTGGGAGATGGCCGTGGCCAGCATCAGCACCACCACCGGAATGGTCACGTGCACCAGCGCCACGAGCACGCCCAGGTGCGTGAACATGAGCTCCAGCGGCCACTCGATCAGCCCCAGACGGCGCAGCACGCCGTTGATGAAGCCGTTGCTGCCGAGCACCGCGATCCAGGAGTAGGTGCGCACGATCTCGCCCAGGAACAGCGGCGTGATCGACACCACGAGGATGAAGGACTTGAGCGCCCGGTTGCGCACCCGCACCAGCGCATAGGCCAGCGGATAGGCGGCCAGCAGCGAGAACACCGTCGTCTCCACGCTCAGCAGCAGCGTGTTGGCGAAAGCGGAGAGATAGATCGACTTGGTCAGTCCGCTGAAGTTCTCCAGCGTGAGACCGCCCACGTCCAGCGAGCCGGGCACGAAGGCGCGGAAGCTGAACTGCAGCACGGCCAGCAGCGACACGGCAATACCCGCCGCAACAATGACGGCCGGAGACACCAGCCAGGCCCGTAGATCGGAACGCATTCCTGCCCTTCCCAACAACATCAACAACTTCTTCTTCAGATGCTCGACCGTCGCGGGGAGACCGGCGCGGCACTGGCCGCGCGGGTCTCCCCGGCTTGCATGACCCCGCGGGGATCAGTTCATGATGTTCTCGGTGAACCACTTGCGCCATTCGGCGGTCTTCTCGGCGCGCAGCTTGTTGTCGATCACGATGGCCTGGGTGTCCCACTGCTCCTTGGTGGTGAACACGCCGGGCAGCTTGGCGTCCTCGGCCGAGACCTTCGCGTTGGTGACGACCGGGCTGGCCTTCTTGGAGGCGACGATCTTCGACTGCACGTCGGCCGACAGCGCGATGTTCAGGAACTTGTAGGCCAGGTCGGCCTTGGTCGTGCCTTTCATGATGGCCATGGTGTCCACGCCGAGCACGGCACCTTCCTTGGGCATGACGACCTTGATCGGCACGCCCTGGCTGGCCATGTGGTACGCGTTCATCGACAGGATCACCTCCACGGGCGTCTCGCCGGTGGCGATCAGCTGCTGTGCGTTGGCGTCGTTGGTGTAGAAGGCCTTGAAGTTGGGCTTGAGCGCCTTGAGCTTGTCCTGGCCTTTCTCCCAGCTGGCGGCGTCGCCGCCCGAGAGCATGGCCGACACCGCGATGATGTGGCTCGGGTCGAAGTCGGGCGCGCTGAGCTTGCCCTTGAGCGCCGGGTTCCACAGGTCGTTCCAGCTTTCGAGCTTGATGCTGGCGGGCACCAGGTCGGGGCGGTAGCCGATGGAGTAGACGTACGCCCAGCTGCCGATGTGGTACGGGCTGATTTTGGCGCGGTCCACCAGGTTGGCGTAGTTCGGGATCTTGGCGGTGTCGATCTGCTCGAACAGGTTGCTGTTCACATACAGCCAGCCCACGTGCGAGGTCGTGAAGGTGATGTCGCTCTCGGGCTTGGCGGCCAGCTTGGCCTTGTTCAGGCGGTCGATGGTGCCGCCCGTCACGTACTTCACGGGCACACCGGTCTGGCGGGTGAATTCCTTGCCGATGTTGTCGTCGATGAGGTCACGGAAGCTGCCGCCCCAGGTGCTCACCACGAGCGCGTTGTCCTGTGCCCAGGCAGTGGTGCCGCCCAGCACGGCGGAGAGCGCGCACAAAGTCAGAAGCTTGCGAATCATTGATTGAACCTCGATCGTAAAAGTTGAACATCTGCCGGTACTGCGGCTGCAGGTGCCCTGAAACACCTGCAACACCTTCTGCGTGTGCAGCACCTGCATCACGGGGCCGGATCATAGGAATGGCTTACGCCGCGGCCTAATCGCCTTTTACGTACAGGTGGCTCAAATTTTCCGAGGGCCCCGGCGCGCGTGCCGCTCGGAAATTCCTAAACGGTCGCACGGAAAAAACAAATGGCGCCAGCGGCCGGCGCGAACGACCATGCCGGTCCCGGCGCCATCGGCGTCTCTTGCCCCCAGCCCCCTGCAGCGACCATGAAGCACACCCGCATCCGTCCTTTCAACACCAAGGTCACCTACCCGGAACAGAAGCTGGACAACGACCTCTGCCAGGCCGTCGTCGCGCGCGGCCGCACCGTGTTCCTGCGCGGGCAGATCGGCCAGAACCTGGAAACCTCCGAGAGCGTGTGCATCGGTGACGTCGCCGGGCAGGCCGAACAGGCCATGTCCAACATCGCCATGCTGCTGGAGGAAGCCGGCGGCGAGCTGCAGGACATCTGCAAGATCACCATCTACATCATCGACCCGCGCTACCGCGAGGCCGTCTACCTCGTGGTCGGCCGCTGGCTCAAGGGCGTGTTCCCGGTGTCCACGGGCATCGTGGTCTCGGCCCTGGCCCGGCCGGAGTGGCTGGTGGAGATCGACGCCACCGCCGTCATTCCCGACTGAACGCCATGACCTTCTCCATCGTTGCGCGCTGTCCCGCCACCGGCCAGTTCGGTGCGGCCGTGGCCTCTTCTTCGCCTGCCGTGGCGTCGCGCTGCGTGCGCGGCCGCCGGGGCGTGGGCGCCGCCGCCAGCCAGAACATCACCGACCCCGACCTGGGCCCGCTGCTGCTCGACCTGATGGCCGCCGGCAACACGCCCGCGCAGGCCGTGGCGCAGCTGCAGCAGCAACGCCCCTTCATCGACTACCGCCAGCTCATGGCCATCGACGCGCACAACCCGCCGGTGGTGTTCACCGGCGCCAACGCGCTGGGTACCCTGGCAAGCGTGGTGGGCACGCACGCGGCCTGCGCCGGCAACATGCTGCACAGCCGCGAGGTGCCGTCGGCCATGCTGGCGGCCTTCGAGAAAGCCGAGGGCGCGCTGGCGGAGCGACTGATGCAGGCCATGCTCGCCGGCCAGGCGGCCGGCGGCGAGGAAGGCCCCGTGCATTCAGCAGGATTGCTGGTCTACGGCACGCAGAACTGGCCCGTGGTCGACCTGCGGCTGGACTGGGTCGAATCCGACCCCGTGCAGGCGCTGTACGCCACCTGGCAGGTCTACGCGCCGCAGCAGGAGGCCTACATCACGCGGGCGCTGGACCCGCGCGCAGCCCCCAGCTTCGGTGTGCCCGGCAATCTCTGACGCAGGGGTGTCGCTAAACTGGCGCGCTCGCTTTCGCGCCGCGCGTGGCGCGCCTTCCTGTACCGACATGCTCAACCGCGTCTCCCTGCGCCAGATGGAGTACTTCGTCGCGACGGCCAAGCACGGCAGCATCGCCGCGGCCTCCGCGCAGATCCACATCTCCTCCCCTTCGATCTCCGCGGCCATCGCCCACATCGAGAGCGAACTCAACGTCCAGCTGTTCGTGCGCCACCCTTCCAAGGGGCTGGGGCTCACGGCCATCGGCACGCTGGTGCTGAACCAGTGCCAGGACGTGCTCGAACGCTCCTCGCGCCTGTACGAGATCGCCTCCGACACCGGCGACGTGATGCAGGGCCCGCTGCGCGTGGGCAGCTTCCAGTCGCTCACGGCCATGATCGCGCCGGAGGTCATCTTCCGCTTCGCGCGTGCCTTCGAGCGCGTCGAGATGCAGATGGTGGAGGGCGACCAGGAAGTGCTCATGAACAAGCTGCGGTCGCTCGAGATCGACGTGGCCCTCACCTACGACCTGCGCCTGGACGACGACATCGAGTTCGAAAGCCTCGCCACGCTGCCGCCCTACGTGCTGGTGAGCGAACTGCACCCGCTCGCGCAGCAGAAGGCGGTCACCTTCGAGGAGCTCGCCCCGCAGCCCTTCGTGCTGCTCGATCTGCCCATGAGCCGCGACTACTTCACATCGCTGTTCGCCAGCGTCGGCCTCGCGCCCAACATCGTGGCGCGTTCGCGTTCGGAAGAGGTGGTGCGTTCCATGGCCGCCAACGGCATCGGCTATGCGCTGTTCAACGTGCGGCCCAAGTCCAACCTGTCGCTGGACGGCAAGCGCATGGTGCGCGTGCGCCTGGCCGGCAAGAACCGCCCCATGCTCCTGGGGCTGGCCACCTACAAGCCCATGAAGCAGTCGCGGCTGACCCAGGCCTTCATGGACCGATGCCGCGCCTACATCTCCGACCAGTACATCCCGGGCATGAGCGCGGCCAGCTTCTTCGATCCCCATCCCGTGGCGCCGGAAGCGTCCGAGGCGCCACCTGCGCAAAAACCATGACCCCTGAACCTTCCGCCAGCGTCCGTCTGCTGGAGACGCTGATCGCCTTTCCCTCCGTTTCGCTCCACCCCAACGACGGGCTCATCGCCGCGGTGCAGGAAATTTTGTCGGCCGCTGGCATCGCCTCCACGCGCGCGCCGGACCCCGAGGACCCGCGCCGCACCAACCTCTTCGCCTCGGTCGGCCCCGAGGGTGTGCGCGGCGTGCTGCTGTCGGGCCACACCGACGTGGTGCCCGTGGAAGGGCAGCCCTGGACCTCGCCGCCCTTCGAGGCCACGCACAGGGACGGCCGCATCTACGGGCGCGGCGCGGCCGACATGAAGGGCTTCGTCGCCTGCGCGGTCACCGCCATGGTGGCTGCCGCCGAACGGCCGCTGAAAAGGCCGCTGCAGCTGGCGTTGTCCTTCGACGAGGAGATCGGCTGCGTCGGCGTGCGCCACCTGCTGCGCCGGCTCGAAGGCCATCTTCCGGCGCCGTACCTTTGCATCGTCGGCGAGCCCACGCTGATGCGCATCGGCACCGGCCACAAGGGCAAGGCCGCCTACCGCGCGGTCTGCTGCGGCCAGGCCGGGCACTCGGGCCTGGCGCCGCAGTTCGTCAATGCCATCCACATGGCCAGCGACCTCGTGGCCTCGGCGCGCGAGGTGCAGCGCGAGCTGGCCGAGAGCGGCCCACGCGAAGAAGGCTACGGCGTGCCCTACTCCACCGTGCACGTCGGCACCATCCAGGGCGGGCGCGCGCTCAACATCGTGCCCAGCGAGTGCACGCTGAACTTCGAGATCCGCAACGTCGCGCAGGACGAGCCGGCGCAGATCCTCGAACGCATCCTGCAGAACCTGGCCGCACGCGTGAAGCGCGAGGCCCAGCATGCCGACGCACCGCTGCCCGAGGTCACGCTGCAGAACAGCTACCCCAGCCTTTCAACGCCGGAAGACGCGCCCGCCATCGGCCTGCTGCGCGCTCTGCTGCCCGAGGGCACGCCCACCACCAAGGTCGACTACGGCAGCGAGGGCGGCCTGTTCAAGCAGAGCTGGCAGCAGACGCCCGTGCTGGTGTGCGGACCCGGCAGCATCACCGTGGCGCACAAGGCCGACGAATACGTGGAGCTGTCGCAGCTGCAGGCCTGCGACCGCATGCTGGCCGGGCTCGTCGACTTCCTCTGCCACTGACTGGATAGATCAGCCACGCCGCACGATGCTGCGGCCCACGACGCGCTGAATGACAGAGGCCGCCGGATCGCAGGATCCGGCGGCCTTCTCATTGATGCAACATTTGTGCAGCCCGCGCGCTCAGCTCTTTTCGTAGGACATGTAGCCCTGCTGCAAAAGGATGTGGTCGGCGATGTACTTGGCGTCGTGCCACACGCCATAGATGAACGACGAGGCGCGGTTCACCAGGTTCGGCAGCCCCAGGAAGTAGATGCCGCTCTCGGCCGAGATGCCACGCTTGTGATACGGCTCGCCGTTCTCGTGGAAGGCATTGACCTGCAGCCAGCTGTAGTCGAACTTGAAGCCCGTGGCCCACAGCACGGTGGTGATGCCGGCCTCGCGCAGGTCCAGGCTCAGCGTGGGCTCGGTCAGGCATGCGGGGTCGGGCAGCAGCTCCCAGGCCTCGGGCTCGGGCGGAAACGGCAGGCCGTTCTGCTCGATGTACGCGTCGGCTTCGCGCAGCACGTCGAAGTAGGCCTGGTCGCCCTCCGCCACGTTGCGGGCCAGGCCTTCGGCGAAGCGCATCACGCCGTTCTCGTAGGAGTCGGTCAGGCCCACCAGTTCGATGCCCGCATGCGCAAGGCGCCGGAAGTCCACCGTGCGGCCGCCCTCGTAGCCGCTCACGGCAAAGGCCACGTGCTTCTTCTTGGGCTTGATGCGCACCTCGTCCCACAGGCCGAGCGCGCCCAGCCACCAGCAGTAGTCGCGCCCGCGGTAGGAGCGCGGCGGACGGTAATGCTCGCCCACCGAGAGATACACCTTGCGGCCGGCCTGTCGCAGCTCTTCGGCGATCTGCGAGCCCGAAGCGCCCGCCCCCACCACCAGCACCGCACCATCGGCCAGCTGGCCCGGGTTCTTGTATGCCGACGAGTGCAGCTGCGCGACCGGCGCATCGGCCGGCACGATGGCGGGATAGGCCGGTATCTGGAACGGCCCCGTGGCCGCGACCACGTTCATCGCCTCGATCACGCCTTGAGAAGTCGTCACCTTGAAGCCCGGGCGGCCGACATGTCGCTCCACGCGCTCGACCTCCACGCCTGTGCGCACGGGTGCCTTCAGCATGGCCGCATAGTCCTCGAAGTACTGGGCCATGCGCTCCTTGGGCGGAAAGGCTTCGGGCGAGATGCCCTCGAACTTCAGCCCCGGAAAGCGGTCGTGCCAGGCCGGGCCGTTGGCGACCAGCGAATCCCAGCGCTCCGAACGCCAGCGCTCCGCGATGCGATTGCGTTCGAGCACGAGGTGCGAAACACCCATGGTCGCCAGATGCTCGCTCATCGCGATGCCGGCCTGGCCTGCGCCGACCACGAGGGTGTTGATTTTCTCCACTGACTCCACTGACATTTGATGTTCCTCAGGATGATCGCCGCCGGCGCTTTCGGCCGGGCGGGCCGGCACTGCCAAGCACCGATTGGGGGGCGAGTCTGATGAAGGGCACCGCGTTTGAAAATCATGTTTTTCAGACGCAAGGCTTAGGAAAAAGCGAAGCGCGGCCGCCACGCTGCGAAGGCGCTGCGCTCACGCTGTAGAAATCGCCTGTTTCGTTTTTTCCGAGGGGCAGCCTCAATATCTGCAAAGGCCCGATGGCAGCCGATGGGCTTATCGTTTCGGCCATGAATCCTGTCCCTTCCGAGCACGGCCCTGCTGCGGCCAATGCGGCCAACATGGCCAATGTGTCCGACGTGGCCGTCAGCATCGAAGGCGTGGTCAAGAAGTACCACGACCAGACCGTGCTGCGCGATGTCTCGCTGAAGATCCGGCGCGGCGAGTTCCTCACTTTGCTGGGGCCCTCGGGCTGCGGCAAGACCACGCTGCTAAACCTCATCGCAGGCTTTGCCGAAGCCGACAGCGGCGAGGTCTTCATCGAAGGCCGACCCGTCACCAGCGACCCGCCGCACCTGCGCAAGATCGGCCTGGTGTTCCAGAACTACGCGCTGTTCCCGCACATGACGGTGGAGCGCAACATCGGCTACGGCCTGCACATGCAGGGCGTGCCCACGGACGAAGCGGCCAGGCGCATCCGCGAGGCCATGGCCATGGTCAAGCTCGACGGCCTGGGCCACCGCAAGCCGCGCGAACTCTCTGGCGGCCAGCAGCAGCGCGTGGCACTGGCGCGCGCGCTCGTCATCCAGCCCAAGGTGCTGTTGCTCGACGAACCCTTCTCCGCCCTCGACAAGAGCCTGCGCGGCTCCATGCAGGTGGAGATCCGCGAGATCCAGCGCCGCCTGGGCCTGACCACCGTGTTCGTCACGCACGACCAGGGCGAGGCGCTGGCCATGTCCGACCGCATCGCGGTGATGTCGGCGGGCGTGATCCGCCAGATCGCGCCTCCGGCCGAGCTCTACCAGAGCCCGCAGGACCCTTTCGTCGCGTCCTTCCTGGGCGACGTGAACATCCTGCCGGCCCACTACCACGGCAAGGGCGCGGGCGACGTGCAGCTGCGCCTGGGCTCGGGGCTCATCAGCCTCTCGCAGGACCGGCTCGTGCATGCCTCGCACGAGGGCGAGCGGCTCGACGTCTATGTGCGGCCCGAGCACCTGCGACTGGAGAACCTGCACCCGGCCTCGACGCTGAGCGGCACCGTGGTCAACCACGTATTCCAGGGCGACCACATCAACACCTTCGTCGACGTGGACCTGCCGATGACGGCACGCCAGATCGTCACCGTGCGCAGCCCCGGCCTCACGGCCATGCGGCAATGGCCGGTCGGCTCGGTCGCAGGACTGGCGCTGGCTCCTGAAGGCGTGAGCGTCTTCAGCCCGCAGCCATGAGTGCCGTGAGCCCCATGACTGAAGCGGTGACCGAAGCCCTGCCCTCCTCCATGCAGGCCATCATGGCCCGAGAACCGGGCGATGCCGGCGTGCTCGTGTTCGCCGAGCGGCCCGTGCCGCAACCCGGCCCCGGCGAGGTGCTGCTGCGCGTGCTGGCCGCCGGCATCAACCGGCCCGACATCATGCAGCGCCAGGGCATCGCCAGGCCCGCGCCCGGCGTCACCGACGTGCTGGGCCTGGAGGTCTGCGGCGAGGTCGTCGCCTGCGGCCCGGGCGTCGACACCGCGCTGCGCGGCACGCGGCGCATGGCGCTCGTGCCCGGCGGCGGCTATGCGCCCTGGTGCGTGGCCGCGGTGGACCATTCGTTCGCAGTGCCGACGCGGCTGTCCGACGCCGAGGCCGCGGCTCTGCCGGAGGGGCTCTTCACCGTCTGGCACAACCTCTTCGAGCTGGGCCGGCTGGCGATGGGCGAGACCGTGCTGATCCACGGCGCCACGGGCGGCATCGGCTCGCTGGCAGTGCAGATGGCGCATGCGGCCGGCTGCACCGTCATTGCGACCGCGAGCGACGAGGCCCGCTTCGCAGAACTCAAAGCCATGGGCGCCAACCTAGCAGTCTCCTGGCCCACCACCGACTTCGTGCAGGCCTGCCTCGACTTCACCGGCGGGCGCGGCGTGAACGTGGTGCTCGACATCGTCGGCGGCGACTACGTGCGCCGCAACCTGCAGGCCATGGCCTTCGGCGGCCGGCACGTGAGCCTTTCATTCATGCAGGGCTCCGCCGTCACGGTCGAACTGCTCACGCTGATGCAGCGACAGCTGAGCCTGCATTCGTCCACCATGCGCCCGCAGACGCATGCCGAGAAGGCACGCATGGCGCAGGCCATTGCGCGCCATGTGCTGCCGCTGCTCGCCAGCGGACGCATCGCGCCGCGCCTGCACGCGCGGCTGCCGCTGGCACAAGCCGCACAGGCTCATGCACTGCTGGAAAGCGGCCAGGTGTTCGGCAAACTCGTCCTGGAGCCTTGAGCATCATGCGACTGCTCTACGCCCCCACCTCGCCCTTCGTGCGCAAGGTCATGGTCTGCGCCCACCTGAGCGGCCAGGCCGAACGCATCGAGTGGCTCGACAGCGCCGCGCATCCGGTGCGCCGCGACAGCCGCATCGCGGCACACAACCCGCTGGCCAAGGTGCCGACGCTGATCCTGGACGACGGAGAGTCGCTCTACGACAGCCGCGTGATCTGCGAGTACATCGACAGCCTGGGCAGCGCCGGCATCTTTCCGCCAGCCGGACCCTCGCGCTGGAAGGCGCTCACGCGACAGTCCATGGGCGACGGCCTGCTCGACGCCGCGCTGCTTGCGCGCTACGAACTCACCGCACGGCCCACCGAAATGCAGTGGCCCGTCTGGCGCCAGGCGCTGCTGACCAAAGTCACGGCCTGCCTGGGCACCATCGAGACCATCGCGCCGGAGCTGGCAACGGCCGACCCCACCATTGGCGAAGTCGCCGTCGGCTGCGGCCTGGGCTACCTCGACTTCCGTTTTCCTGAACTGGACTGGCGCGCCGGCCATCCCGCCGCAACTCGCTGGTATGCCGAGTTCGCGCAGCTGCCCGCCATGCAGGCCACCCTTCCCCACGAAGCCTGAGAGCAAATCCATGATGAGCAACACCACCACGCTCCCTCCCCTTACGGTCTGGTTCCTCAACGGGCCCAACGCCAACCTCTATGGCCTGGATGCCAACAAGACCTACGGCAGCGACAGCTTTCCGGTGCTGCAGTCGCGCTGCGAGCAGAAGGCCGCGTCGCTGGGCGTGAGCTTGCGCTTTCTGCAGAGCAACCACGAAGGCCGGTTGATCGACTGGATCCAGGAGGCGCGCGGCGTGGCCGACGGCATCGTCATCAACGCGGCCGGCCTCACCTACACCTCCATCGCCATCCTCGATGCACTGCTGGCCTTCCCCGGCAAGATCATCGAAGCCCACATGAGCAACATCTGGAAGCGCGAGCCCTTCCGCCACCACTCCTTCATCTCCAAGGCGGCCCATGGCGTGATCGCGGGCCTGGGCGGCGACGGCTACGAGTTCGCGATCGAGGCCGTGGCCCGGCTGGTTCGCAGCGCCAACGAACAGCAGCAGAAGAGCGCCTGAAGATGGCACAGCAACGCCTCGGCACCCTGGTCTTCTACAGCGACTTCGACGATTTCGGCGCCTGGCAGAAGGCACTGCAGGCGCAGCTGCCCGACCTGCAGGTGGTCCATTCCAGCGCCCTAGAGCGGCCCGAGGACGTGCACTACGCGATGGTCTGGAAGCCGCCCGAGGGCTTCTTCCAGCAGATGCCGAACCTGCGGCTCATCGTCAACCTCGGCGCCGGCGTCGACGCGCTGGTCTCGCGCAGCGACCTGCCGGCGGGCATCCCCATCACGCGCATCACCGATCCGAACATGTCTCGCATGATGGCCGGCTACGTGCTCTTCGCCGTGCTGCGCCATGCGCGCGACATTCCCCACTTCGAGCAGGCCCAACGGCGCGGCGAATGGGCCTACCGCCACCCGCGCTCGCCCGAGGAAATCTCGGTGGCCGTGCTCGGCCTGGGCCACCTCGGCGCCATGGCCGCGACCGAAGTGCAGCGCCAGGGCTTCAGAACGCTGGGCTGGTCACGCAGCCAGCGGTTGATCGAAGGCGTGGAATGCTTCTCGGGTATGGAGACGCTGGACACCGTGCTCGGCCAGGCCGACATCGTCGTGCTGATGCTGCCGCTCACGCCGCAGACCAAAGGCCTTTTCGACCGCGCACGGCTGGAGCGCCTGCGGCCAGGCGCCGCCTTCGTGAACGTGGCCCGCGGGGCGCTGGTCGATCAGGCTGCGCTGACTGCGCTGCTGCAGAGCGGGCATATCGGCAGCGCGACGCTGGATGTGTTCGAGCGTGAGCCGCTGCCTTCCGATGATCCGCTGTGGGGAATGCCTCAGGTGCTGATCACGCCGCATCTGGCTTCGGTTGCGATTCCCTCTTCGTCTGCGCGGCAGATCGCGGCGAATATCTTGCGTGTGGCGGAGGGGGAAGAGCCGATGGATGTGGTTGATCCGGGGCGGGGGTATTGAGGGTTGGGTTGAGAGGGCCGGCGGAGTTGGCGTGCCCTGTTGAACTACGCCGGTCCTTTGCGTCGGGCTGCTGAGTTGCTCGGCTTGGCCAACCTCCAAGCTTTCGCCGTGATGGTTCGCAATCGCCTGTGCCGCGCGGTCTGTGCCAGTGCGAGCGCGTTGGCGTCGCGCAACTCGATCTCAATTGCGCAGCGGCGTTCCTTGGCAACACGCGATAGCGACCTTGCGCACCGAGCGTGAGGAATCGAGCTTCTAGCGCGCTTCGATCTGATTGCTGGCAAACCCAGCGGTCCAAGTCTTCACGGATCAGCACAACGTCGTGATCGCCGTTCGGCGCGCGCACCAAGAAGCGCGGAGGGCCTTGCGGGAAAAGCTTAATCTAGGGTAAGCCGGACAGCTTCAACAGGAACTTAGCCTGAAGATCAGAGACCGCCCACTAGAGCCATGCCCACCCCATACAAGCCCGGCTTATCGACCAGACGACTGGCCCACGGCTCTCCTGTGGCTCCTAGCAGACAGAAGTTCAGCTTAAGCGCCTGCGCCGCCAATGACAGGTAACCCTGCAAGATGCCTGCGTCACGCCAGACTAGGCTGGCCGCATCTTCGTACTTAGCACTAGTCATGGCAGGCTCAGCAACCAGCATGATGAGCGTGCCCTGTTGGCAAGGAACAGCAACGTCAACGTGCTGCCGGACCTCGGCGGGATCGACTGATGAGACGATCCCTACTAGGGCGTGCTGAAAGGGATCATATCGATGCCAACCAGCCAAATCAGGGCTGGAAACAATCAGGTGGACAGGATGAATGGCTCCTGCCGAAGGCGCGGCACGAAACGATATGGGAAAGCCCAGCTCACTGGAACCAACCTCCGTCACGATCTGCACAGCGTAAAGTAGCGACGCCAGGGACTCGCGAGGAAGTGGGCCGAAGGCGCGCTTGGTGCGTCGAGAAGCCAAGACTGTCTTCATATCTACGTCTCCTCCCACGATCGCCCAAGGAAGGGCGACCACACTCGTTTGAGGCCAAACGATGGGCGAGTATGGTCGATAGACATCCTTCGGACGTGGTCGTCCAAGAGCAGGCCAATGTGTTTTAGGCTCGGAGTGCATGGAGCACATCGAGATACTTGTTGCAGCCGCGGCAGCTACCGCAAGCAACATTCGCTACATGACAGCTATGCGCCCAAGCGAGAAAGTGATCCGGAACCTTAGCAACGCGCACTAGTTCCTCCGTGCTATACGTAATTGCTGGTGCCTCGATGCGCAGGCCACCTTCTTGCATCGATACAAGGCGGTCGATGGCTTCAACGAAATTCGGAGTGCCATCCAAGTGAGAAGAGTCAGAGCGAACGGTCCCGATGTAGAGCACCTGTGCGTTCAGCGACATAGCCTTCATGGCTGCAAAAGTAAGCAGCATCTGGTTGCGATAAGGCCACCAGTCGCTCGCAGGTGCGTGCTCGCTAGCCATCTGTCCCGCCATATCGCCGGACCCCAAGCTGCGGCAGTCGATGCGGACCACATGGTGCTCGATATTCAGGCGCTTACAGACTGCAATGGCTGCAGCCACCTCCGCGTCCGCAGGAAGCTGGCCATAATCAATCGTGATTGCGAGGTCCGGACGCTTCCACCAAGCAATACTGAGTGAGTCCATGCCACCCGATAGCAAGAGGGCCGTCCTCATTTCCGAACAGCTTCCCAAACAGTTTCGTAGATTGCGGTCGCGTAATCATTTCGGATGATGCATCCCGATCCCACCATCATGGTGAGGTTGTCGTCCGTCTCATTCTCCGAATACACCACGACCGGCTTATTTAGAGCCTTTGCGTACCCGATCTCATAAACGGTACCGGGGTCCATCCCGTCTACGATGGCAAAGACAACGTCAGCAGCCTTGATGGCTTCCAAGTCGGGCTCAACGACCTCCTCGGCCGTTCCGTGGCCTACATCGTGGACAGGCGAAAAAACTTCCAGACCAAGGCCGCGCAGATCCGCACGTGCCTGTTTGACCATCCAAAGCTGGTTGAGCGTAAAGAAGGGCCCGGCAAGGTAGATATTGGGTTGGTGGCGCCCCTTGATAATAGATTCCTTCACGTTGATTTCCTCAGGCTTGAACTTGGCGAGGATGCTAGGTGAAACGAATTCTTGCGCCTGACAATAGTATGCAGTGGCCCGGGCGGCAAGCTCCACGCATTTAGCCGCAGGTTCTCGCTGGACCAGCCACTGGTATCCAAAGTGGGCGACGAAGTTGTCCCCTGAGCCGATCTTCCACACTTTGCGAGACCGATAAGCAGGTATGCGCATGTCTGTCTTATCCGCTAACACATAAGCTCCAAGAGGTCCCTCTTTGATGACCACTACCCGTGCACCAGTGTCTTGGAGAAGCTTTTTGGCCATTTCATCAGCCGTAGCGGACACGGTCATTCCACTAAGTTGTCTTGCCTCTCGACGATTAAGGATCAGAGCCAATTCTCTAGCTTGGGAACCGTTTGCGACAAAGTGCTGCGTTTCTTCGGCATTCTGAGGGTCGTACACGACCCGGTCTGCTTTAACCACTGCATCGCCTTCGATCATTCCAAACTGCACTACTGCTTCAGCTTCGACATGCAATGACGATTGCTTTGGATAGGCGCCCTCTATACGCGGCGTCTCAAGAGGATGGTGATACTCGAATCGGACTGGATCTTCCATATGCTCCGCATGGAACGTGAAGTTCTCAAGCGCAGCTCGCTCCTCGAGTTCCTGTCTGCCCGCCGGGTCCAAACGGGTATACAGCTTTACCTGCGCGCCCATCTTTGCAATCGCGGACGCGGCACGCCCTCCAGAACCGTAGTACTGCTGCCAGCTCGGATGGAGGCAACGCTCTTCGTAAACCCCGCCGACCACTACAAGTGGGTCAGTCATATATATGCCTCAGCGAATCGGGTTACGCGCCACTTACGCGAAGGCGAACTTGACCGTCATTTTTTGATATGACCAATGCCTTGAATTTGTAGCCCTCAGTCATGCATTGGCGCAAACGTTGAACCGCAGGAGACGCAATACCTCCCGCAATCTGGTCCTTGTACAACACGGCGACAACAGAGGTTGTCCCTATGGATAGCATTTCGATAGGAAGGATGTCTTGCTCTTGGAGCAGAGCAACGACAGCTTCTTTCGGAGAGCTGAGTTGAGCATCAAAAATCAATCTCTCGCAAGGCGTGCTATTGCCGTCAAAGAAGCCGCCACCCCCACCCCCACCGGATCCAGACATGTAACCCTCACTCGATTGCTCGCGTTCATACGCGGATTCGTTATAGTCCGCCATTAGTTATATTCAGTCAAGATCGTTAACGAGGTGCGATTCATTCGTAGCCTGGGAGAAAGTCAGGGCAGAGTCCATCGGCGCTAGGCGCGTAAGAGCAAACGGAGGGGGAATTGTCAGACTTGATATCTCAGTTCGTCGGACGCTACAGGCGCGAGTACGACTATTTCGAATTCGCGGCCAAATTGGTCCATGCGCAATTGGAAAGCGCACTGTCTTCTAGTGGGATCCGCGCGATGGTGACCTATCGGGCCAAGCGACCTGAGCGTTTGGAGGCGAAGCTTCGTCAGCGCAATCAAGCAAAGTCGCCGTACGCGAACGACGAACAGATCTACGACGATATTGTCGATTTGGCTGGTGTTCGCGTCGCGTTGTACTTTCCAGGAAGTGTCGAAGAGGTGGACAAGGCCATTCGTGCGAACTTCGATATGTCCAGCGAAGTCAGGAAGTTCCCGCTCAACGAGGGAAGCAGTCCACGCCCCTTCAACAAGCGGTTTGATGGCTATCGAGCTCAGCACTACCGCATTCGTCTCAGAGAAAGTGATCTTCAAGAGCCTCAGAAGCGGTATGCAAAGGCACTAGTCGAGATTCAAGTTGCATCCGTTTTGATGCACGCTTGGTCTGAAGTCGAACATGACCTGATCTACAAGCCGCTCCAAGGCACATTGTCTGAGGACGAATACGCGATTCTTGATGAACTCAACGGGCTAGTAATGGCAGGCGAGATCGCATTGGAACGCCTGCAGCGAGCGAGTGAAACACGCGTAACTCAGGCAGGAGCCGCTTTCGAGAGTCACTATGACCTTGCCGCCTACCTGCTGAAATCCATGGGGCCCGTTCTCAAGACGGCGGATAACCAATCGGCATTGGGCCACGTAGATTTGCTCTACGAACTCCTAGTTCGATTGAGTCTGAACTCGCAAGACTACATTCAAAGTCTCATAACAAGCCTGCACGCTGACGTCGAGAAGCGCTCCATCGCCGATCAGATCGTCGATTTGGTGCTAGCTGCCGACGAAAATCGATACTCTGTATATGCGGAGATTCGAGGCAAGCGCATCACGGAACTCTCAAATGCTACCGATCGCTCCAAGGAGGTGCTAGCGAGCGGCGTCCTCCACGCCTTCTTGCAGGAATGGATCGAGTTCGAAAAGGTTGCCATTGAACGTGCAGGCTCGTCGGGCACGGGGAAGGAGTCCGGTAGGGTGGCCATCAAACGCTTCCTAAGCGACCAAAACAATAGAGAAATTGAACGCATTTCGGCTTTGCGAAACAAGACAGTACACGGCAGAGGAATGCCAGACTGGGGCGATATCAGGGAGGCCACCAAGTCACTTAAACGCATCGTCCAAGAGTTGCGCTCCAAGGAGCAGCAGCAACCCACTCACGAATCCGATCCCGAGCCGGGAAAATAGCCGCTGCTATGCAGCGAGTTCAATTGCCCCAGCCTTGTTCTCTAGAAGACCGAACGGGACCAAGTCATGGTCCCGTCCGCAACTGCTTTGAGGCCCCTCAGAGCCGTTGATCGCTCGCAATAGTCAGAAGACAAGTCCTCGCCCAGTCTGCGTGATCGGGGTCTGGTGTCATCTCGGGATTGAAGTACCACTCATAGAAGTCAGCGGCTATGGCCGGAAATCGGTCGTAGTCCCATGCCGAGTCGTCCGAATAGATGATTCCGTCAGTCAATTCAGCCAGCGAGGCGGCGATGATTCCGTAGGCGAGATTGATGATTGCAGGCTGGCCAACGCTGCGTCGAAAGGACCAGTAGTGCCCTTTGGCCAAGCAAGATTCGATGCGAGATCGTTCGGTCCTTGCTCGCTCATTCGTTTCGAGCAATTCGCGCCACATCGTCCAGTCAATCTCTTCGACTTTCCTGTAGCTGACGTCGGTCCCACCCAGCACCCCTGGAACATGAAACCAGCCGTACTGGCCTCTTTGCCAGGTCATCTCGTCGTCGGGCGTGATTGGTACCTCCTCGTGGCTTCTGTGATGTCTCACCTCGACTCTCAGTTCAGGACGTACATCAATGCCATGACGGCGGAGTCGCTCCGCAAGTCGCGTCGAAGCCAGTTCGATCAGCTCGCCAAATTTCGGAGTTTCCGCAGTTCCGGAATAGACATCAAACGTGGTCGACATAGATGCCCTCGCGCAGTTGTCTTCCTATCTTCCCCAAGTCCAATTTCATCTCGCTCCTCCGTTCTCCTGAAACAACTCCACAGCCTCCCGCGCCAAATCCGAAGCAATCCAAAGCAGATTCTCCCGATGCGCCTCCCCCGCATCCTGGAACCATCCGTCCCCGGCGCCGTAGAAGCACCAGAGCAGCGAGTTCAGCTGCTCCAGCTTGTTCTCCAGTAGACCGGCCGGGTCCCGTGTCGTGGTGGTCGCGTCCGCAGATGCCGGCTTTCCTGCGCCGGCCATAATTCGTTTAGCCATTTGGTGTGCTCGCTTTCCAAAGTTTGTGCACGTCATGTGGTTAGACGGTCAAGGTGTTCGCGCACCTTGGCCGTCGCCTTTTGCGCCTCACGTTCGCGTCGATGCAAGTCGCACCGACAGCCCGCCGCAAGGCAATGCGGTTTCACTCAAGAGAGGTCTTCGTGTGCTCTGCCCTCCATGCCCACTTGGTGGGTCGTTCAACCACAGGGGCATTCACTGTATAGAAGACCAGGCTGCGCAGAAGTGACTTTCTGCCCAGAACCTGTCGATTCCTTCGCTTGATCGCGAGGCGGCGGCGCCAGTCCACAAAGCGCTGACAGTCGCGGGGTCGATCAGCGAAAAAGAGGCTGCAGAAGCGGCTGCATCAGCTCAGGAATCGCGTCCGAATTCGCGCGCGTGCTCCACCGCGTACTTGATGAGCTCGGCCTGCCCCTCGATGCCCAGGCGGCGCTTGATGCTCTGCCGGTGCGCCTCCACCGTACGCACGCTCAGGCCCAGATCGCGCGCGATCTGCTTGCTCGATTCGCCTCGGCCCAGCGCCGAAAGAATCTCGCTCTCGCGCGGGGTGAGCAGGGGCCTGGGCTCCTGCGTGCGGAAGAGTTTCTTCGACACGGCCGGGCTCAGGAATGTGCCACCGGCCGACACGGCCTCGATGGCCGCGACGATCTCGGCCGCGGGCGCGTCTTTCAGCACGTAGCCGCGCGCGCCCACCTGCAGGGCCTTCTGCACGTACTCGGGGTTGTCGTACATGCTGAGCATCACGATGTGCGGCGCGCCCTGGCGTTGCAGCAGCAGTGCCGCGAGCTCGATGCCGTTCATGTCCTTCATGCCGACGTCCATCAGCATGAGGTCGGGCCTCACGCTTTCCACCAACTCGAGCGCTTCGGCGGCGCTGCCGGCCTCGCCGACGATCTCCAGGTTGGGCATGGAGCCGAGCCTTGCGCGCAGGCCGTCACGCACCAGCGGGTGGTCGTCCACCAGGAAGAGGCGGACCGTTGTCGTTGCGGGTGCCGAAGGGGGCGTCGTGGGCTTGGGTGCGGTCGTCATGCTGCTGCTGTCTGCGCCTTCGCGCTGCGGGCTGGCACTTCGGCTTCGATGGATGTGCGCCCGGCGTTGCTGCACATGGTGAGCCGCCCGCCGATGGCCTCCATGCGCTCGCGCATGTTGCGCAGGCCGATGCCGCGCCGGGGGTCGAGCTGCACGGCCTGAATGTCGAAGCCGGTGCCGTCGTCGCTCACTTCGAGGCGCACGCCTTCTTCTTCGTCGAAGCTCAGCGCAATGTGCACGTGTTGCGCCTTGGCATGCTTGCGCACGTTGGTCAGTGCCTCCTGCGTGAGGCGGAAGAGCGCGGTCTTCACCTCGGGCTGCAGCTCGAAGGACTCGCCGCCCACCATCATCGACGCATCGACGCCGCCGCCCTCTTCCCTGAACTCGTCGACCAACCGCTCCAGCGCGGCGGGCAGGCCCAGGGTGTCGAGCAATGCGGGGCGCAGACGGTGCGATATGCGGCGCACTTCTATCAGCGAATCGTTGAGCCGCTGCAGCGCCTTCGCGAGCGCGGGCGGCGCGGGTTGCTGCTGGCGGTCGAGCGATTCGACGGCCGATTCGATCAGCAGCTTGGCCGACACCAGCGTCTGGCTGGTGCCGTCGTGCAGCTCACGCGCGAGGTGGCCGCGCTCTTCTTCCTGCGACTGCACCACGCGGCGCGCGAGCAGCCGCAGCTTGGCTTCGGCGGTGCGGTGCTCGCTCAAGTTCAACAGGAGGCCCGCGGCACTGACCACGCCCAGGCACAGCGCGGCGATGCCGGCAATCCACAGCAGCGTGGCCGTGACGTTGGCGTTCATCTGCCGGTCGAGGGTGTCCATGGTCGACTGGATGTCGTCGAGGTACAGGCCGGTGCCGACCATCCAGTTCCATCGCGGCAGCGCGGTCACGTAGCCGAGCTTGGGCGCCATCTGCGCGCTCGAAGGCTTGCGCCATTCGTACTCGACGAAGCCGCCGCCTTTTTCCTTCGCGCCCTTGATGAGTTCCTGAATGGTGTAGCGGCCGTGCGAATCGCGCAGCTCCCAGAGGTTCTGCCCCACCAGCTCGGGCTGGCGCGAATGCATGAGGGAGTTGCCCTCCAGGTCGTAGACGAAGAAGTAGCCATCGTCGCCGTAGTTGAGCGCGGCCAGCCGGCGCAGCGCCTCGGCGCGGGTGGCCTCGTCGTCCTGGCCCGACTCGTACAGCGGCAGCAGGTTGCTCACGGCCAGGTCGACGTAGCTGCGCAGCTCGCTGCGGCGCTGGGCCATGTAGCTGTTCTCGATGAGGGCACGCTCGCGCTGGGCGAGGTCATGCTCCTGGTGGCGCACCGCAAGGGCCACCAGCACCAGCGCGATGAGCAGCGGTGCGACGGCGAGCGCAACGATCTTGGTGCGGAGGTTCATCGGGTGGCAAGGCTACCACCGGCGCCTGTGGGGGCAACCAGCAGGCGGCTCGCTGTTCAGAGCTCGGGGTTGGTCAGCGGCAGCAGGCCTCGGTCGGCCAGGGCGTCGAGCAGCGCTTCCTGGTCTGCGCCGCCTTCGAGCAACAGGTCGAGGCGCTTGCCCTGCGGCGGCCGGATGGCGATGAAGCTGAAGTCGTAGCCGATGCCCTTTGCACGGCGGCGGCTGACGCTGGCGTGCTGAAGATCGGCCTGCCAGCTGCCGTCAGTGCTGCGCAGTTGCGTGCCGACGAGTTCGAAGGCGCGCACGCGCGATGGCGCGAAGGTGCTGATCTGCCCCAAGGGAATGAACCACACGAGCCACGCGGCCAGCGGCACGATCACGCACAGCCCCACCAGGGTTTTCAGGAAACCGGCGTCGGAGGCATTGAACAGCAGCGCAATGGCCGCCGCGCCACCCAGCAGGTAGCCCGCCGCGATCCAGGCCAGGAAGCAGCGCCAGCAGAAGACCAGCGCGCGGCTTTGCAGAGCGCCTGTGGCCGGCTGCGTGGGCGCGGCCCGCAGCGAGAGGTAGTGGTTGAGCACGGGCGCCACGTCATCGACGGGGACCGTGAGCAAGAGCTTGCCGAAGGGCCGGGTGTGGACGACGAGGTAGTTGTCGCTGTCGGGAATGCCTTCCAGCGAGAGCACGTCGATCCAGTCGACGTGGCCTAGTCCTTGCACCGAGAGGCCAGCCTCATCGATGTCGACCTGCGCGTTCTCGTTGAAGAGCTTGGGCCGGCGCTTGCCGGGTCTGCGCCAGAGCGTCTCGAGCCAGAGCCACGCGCGCACCACGACCACCAGGCCCACCAGCCACAGCGCGAAAAGCGCGAACCAGGCCAGCAGGTTCAGCGCGCTACTCCAGCCCGTCGCATCGAGGTCGATGAGCCACACGCTCGCCGCGACCAACACCAGCGTGTACGCCAGGCACAGCAGCAGGATGGGCCAGATGCCGGCGGCGTCGGGCTGCGTGACCTGGATACGCCGCGAAAAAACCGGTGGGCTGCTCATCGACCGCGAAGGCTACCTTCCGAGGGCGACGCCTTCCGCGCGCGGGCGGAACTCGGTCGCGTAGTACAGCAGCGCCACCAGCACATACGCGCCGCCCAGCAGGCACAGCCCACTCCATCCGTGGAAGGCATACACCGCGGCTGCAATGCCCGAAGCCACGGCCGCACAGATGAAGATAAAGGTCATGAACAGGCCGTTGAGCCTGCCGCGCAACTCAGGGGCGAGCATGAAGAGGCTGCGGAAGTTGAGCACCTGGCAAAGCTGCACCGCGCCGTCGAGCAGGATGCCCGCCGCGACCAGGCCGGTCAGCGAGTGGTAGTGCATGGCCACCGCGCCCAGCACGAACGAGAACAGCGCCACTGCGATGGCGACGCCGGTGGCCGGGCGAGTCAGCCCGCGGTCGGCCAACCGGCCGGCGATGGGCGCCATCAGCGCACCGGCGGCACCGGCCAGCGCAAAGGCCGCGATGCCGCCCTGCCCCATGCCGAACTCGTGTGCGAGCGCCAGCGGCACGGCCGTCCAGAAGGCCTGGAAACCGGAGAACATCATCCCCTGGTACAGCCCGCGCCGGCGCAGCACGGGCGTGGTCCACACGATGCCCGGCAGCGAGGCCATGGTGCGCGCATACCCCATGGAGGCATGCGGGTGGCGCTGCGGCAGCGCGCGCCACAGCACGGCGATGAGCGTGGCCATGAGCACGGCCGATACCCAGAACACCGCGCGCCAGCCCAGCGCGGAAGCCACCATGCTGGCGAAGGGCCGCGCCAGCATGATCCCGCCCAGCAGGCCGGCCATGATGTTGCCGACCACCTTGCCGCGCGTGGCCTCGGGCGCAAGGTGCGAGGCAAAAGGCAGCAGCACCTGGGCCGCGACCGCGCAGGTGCCAACCACGAAGGAAGCCGCCAGGAAGGTGACGGCCGAGTTCGACAGCGCAATGCCCACCAACCCGATCACCGCGCCGAAGAGCGCGCCCACGATGAGCCGGCGGTTCTCGACCACGTCGGCCAGCGGCACCAGCAGCAGCAGGCCGGCGCCGTAGCCGAGCTGGGTGAGCGTCATGATGAGCCCGGCCAGGCCGGCGTGCAGCTGCAGCGTGTTGGAGATGGGGCCGATGAGCGGCTGGGCGTAGTAGATGTTGGCCACGCACAGGCCGCAGGCGACGGCGAAGACCAGCGTGAGGGCCGGGCTGAGGCCCGGTGCGGCGGGGTGTGCGGAACGAGCGGCGGGCGCCGCGGAGGATGGAGAGGACACGGAGGGATCCCGGTTTGCGAGAGGTCTGCCCTCGGGTTAACCCGAGGGCCGGGCACCATAGCACGCGGGGCGGGTTTCTGCAGGCGCGGGCCTTGGGCCGTAGGCGCGCGGTGATCCCGTCTTGAGCCGGCCCCAGAGTCCATGACGGTGGTGTCCGCCAAGAGTCAGGATTGCATGGAACTCAACGACCCGCGGCCACTGTGCAGCCGCAGTCCCTTGTGCGTTCAGCGCGGGTGGTCCATGGAGCCCGATGAATCCTCGTGGGTGGAGGGCTCGAGCGCAGGCAGCAGGGGCGTCACTATCTCGGTAACCCGCTGGGCGTTGCCGATGCCGATCTCGCGCATCGGGCCGGACAGCCGCGTGTCTGCGGCGGCTGACAACCAGAAGGCGTGCGAGGCACGGAACGCCTGCTCCCACACGTCGGACCTGGCTCCCAGGGATTGGAACGACGGGGTGACCAGCCTCAACTCCGGCTCGATGCCGCCGCCGACGGGCGCATACATCATCGGGAGCATGTCATAGGCCGGAGACACGTCACGGGGCTGGCCGTGCGCATCGGTCATGAGGGAGAGATTTTCGAAATGGCGATCGCCGTTGCCAATCAGCTCCGAGAAGGCTGTCAGGACGAGGACCTTGCGTACGGAATCCGCCCCGAGAATCGCCGCCTCTTCGCATCGCTGAGCGAATGCTGGCCAGTTGTCCCGCATGCCGAACAGCTCGTCGTCGATCGCGCCGGCGGAAATCATGCCGCGTCGTCCAAAGCGGCCCACTCGATCAAAACGCTCGACTTCGAGAAACCCATACCCGTCGCTCTCGAAATAGTGCGCTGACGCGGCCTCGATGCCGGCCTCTTGCAGCGCACGCAACGCCAGCTCCTCCAGGACAAGCATCTCCGATGATCTGGTCCCGACGCGGGCGAACTTCACAATGAGATGGCCGCGCGTTTCGGTTTCGCATGTGAACTTGGGTTGCTCGCCGCCTGCGCTGCTGCCAGCGCCTGTTTGGGTCGTGGAAGTCGCAAGTTGTGGATAGACCCGGGCAATGTCTGCGCTCGCGATCGGCGCGACCTGTCGGGATGCCATGTGCGTGGCGAACGAATTGGCTCCCCACATGAGGGATCCCGGTACGTCCGAGCCCATGGAGCAAAGAAACTTCACGCGGTGATCGTCGGACCAGTCCCGCAAGGATGCAGGCACCCTCAGCTCCGCGGCAACCACCTTTGCGATCCGTGCGCCCAGGTAGCCCGATGGCGCCGCGAACGCCATGGCAGGCGGCAGTCCTTGGTGGAGGCGACTGTCCGGGCCATCCAGGTCAACCCAGGTACCGCCTCCAGAAAGAAAATTGACCTTTCCCAATTCCGTCACCCGGCCCTCTTCGTCCACCCGAAACACCGGTTGAGGCGAAGGAACCGGGTCACTGCGGACAAGCGCGTAGCGTGGGGTTCGCACACCCGGTTCTCTGAAACGGATGACTTCGCGTCCTAATTCCTGAATAGTTCGAGACAGGGTGGGCTGGCTTGTACCGAGAAGCGCCAAAAGATCGTTAGTTGGCCTCGCCCCCTGAGCCAAGGCCTGTCGAACAATGGAGGTACGGTTCATCTAGTTGCCTGCTTCCAGGTTGGTGTGGCGTTGAATGAATTATTGGTTGAATAGTTCAAAGAATTGATGAAATTATGCCTGGATGCGCGTCTTTCAGCTAGGAAACGATGTGTCGTGCGCGTCATCGTCGGCGGGCGCCGAGGAGGAAGGCGCGCGGTGATCCCGTCTTGACGACGGTCCTTCGATCAGCGCACTGCGGTTGGCTGGCAGCGATGCGGCAGTAACTCTCCGACGCGACTGGCCGACCGCAGGGCCTGGCGCCAACGTGAGCGAGACGAACTCGGCTTGCGGATGGCCGGCCTTCGAGGTGATGCCTCTCGCGTCGACCATGCGGCGCCACCTGAGAACGAGGTCGGCGTTGAGGCCATGGGCCAGCGCCACTTGGAGACGTTCAGTCGACCGTGGTCGGCCGGCCCGAGGCCACCCAGGCGTCGAGCCCGCCCGTGAGCGGCAGGGCCCGCCGCGCACCGCGCGCCAGCAGCACGCGCGCGGCCTGCGCGGCCGACACCTCGTTGGGGCAGCTGCAGTACAGCACCACGTCGCGCCCCGCCGCGTGCGACAGGTCGAGGCTGCGCTGTTGCAGCGCCTTGAGGGTGTACGACTGCGCCCCCGGAATGCGGCGCGGGTCGACCTGCACGCCGGCCTTGCCGCGCACGTCGATCACCAGCGGAGGCTCTTCGCCGCTGAGCAGCTCGTGCAGCTCTTCCACCGAGATGCGCGGCATACCCGTGAGCCGCATGAAGGCGCGGCGGCGCCAGTAGCGCACCGCGAGAATCACCGCCAGCAGCACGGCCACCGCCGCCGTGGCGATGCCGCCAGCCTGCGCGAGGATGGCCAGCACTTCCTGGATCTGGTTGCGGAACACCCAGCCCAGCCCGAGGAAGAGCCCCGTCCAGACCAGTGCGGCCCCGACGTCGAAGCCGATGAAGCGCCGCACCGACATGCCCAGCGCCCCTGCCATCGGCGGCGCCACCACCGACACGCCCGGCACGAACTTGGCGGCGACCAGCGAAAGGCCGCCCCAGTCGGAGATGAGGGATTCGCCGCGCCGCACGCACGAATCCGGCGACAGCGAGATGCGGCACAGCAGGCGCATGAAGCGGTAGCCGAAGCGTCGCCCCGCATAGAACCACGCCCCGTCGCCCAGCAGGTTGGCGATGACTGCAGCCACCACCACGCCGGCCACCGAGACGTCGCCCGCGGCCAGCAGCGCGCCCGTGAGCACCAGCACCGCCGCAGCCGGCACGGGCAGCCCGAGGCGCGCGGCAAAACTGGCGGCGAACACCACCAGGATCGCGTTCTGCACGAGCAGGGACATCAGCTGCGCCATGGCTGCCCTTGTGGTCCCGGTGCGGGTGGAAATTGCGGTGGTTGCGTGCTGTTCATGCCGGCAGCGATTCTCCGGCATGGCCCAAGAACGTACCGGGCGCAGGCCAATGGCTGGCGCCTTCAGCCATCGTCAGCCTGCGGCTTTCTCGGGGGAGCGCGCGACGCTGAAGCCGAAGGTATTCCACCCGCCTTCGCTCGATGCGCTGACCTGCCCCCCATGCATGCTCGCCACCGCCTTCACGATGGCCAGCCCCAGCCCATGGCCGTGGTGCTCGCCGCCGTCGTTGCGGGCCTCGTCGACGCGGTAGAACCGGTCGAACAGGTGCTGCAGGTGCTGCGCGTCGATGGGCTCGCCGGGGTTCGACACGGTGATCCAGGTGGCAGCGGTTTCCTCGCGCAGCCTCACGGCGATCTGCGCACCGGGCTTCGAGTGCTCGATGGCGTTCTGCAGCAGGTTCGACATCGCGCGGCGGAAAAGCGCGCTCTCCAGCCGCGCCTCGGCCTGCACGTCGCCCTCGATGACGACCTGCGCACGCGTCTCGTCGAGCACGAACTCGAAGAACTCGATGGTCTTGCGCACTTCCTGCGCCACCGGCGTGAGCACCAGCCCGGTGGCCACCTCGCCGCGATCGGCACGCGCGAGAAAGAGCATGTCGTTGACGATGGAGCGCACCCGCTCCAGGTCTTCGAGGTTGGCCTGCAGCACCTCCTGGAACTCGCCCGCGCTGCGCTGGCGCGAGAGCGCCACCTGCGTGCTGCCGATGAGGTTGGCCAGCGGCGTGCGCAGCTCGTGCGCCACGTCGGCGTTGAAGGCTTCGAGCTGGCCGTAGGCCTCTTCGAGCCGGCTCAGCGCGCCGTTGAATGCTTCGGCCAGCGCCGAGAGTTCGACCGGCAGACGCTCCACCTGCAGCCGCTGCGACAGCGTCTTGGGCCGCAGCGCCTGCGCCTCCCTCGACAGCCGCTCCAGCGGCCGCAGCCCCAGCTGCGCGATCCAGTAGCCTGCCGCGGCCACCACCAGCACCGCGCAAAGCCCGAGCCCGACCAGCGCAGTCAGGAAGTTCTGGCGCGTGCGGGCATAGGGCTCGGTATTGCGCCCGACGATCAGCCGCACGGCGGGACGCTGCTCGAACGGGTCGATGTGCACAGACAGCGTACGGAAGGGCCGCTCCTGCCCCGGCAGCTCGATCACGCTGGTGTGGCCGTTGGCCTGTCGGGTGAGCCCGTCGATCTCGGCCAGGCCCTTGCCGTACTGGAAGCGCGGATCGTCGCTGAGCACCCAGAAGCGCACGCTGCCGTCCTCGGGGGTGAGCGCGTCCATGCGCGCCTGCACGCGCGGCCAGCGCTCGGGGCTGCCGATGGCCTTGATCCAGAACTGCAGGCTCTTGAGGGTGGTGTCGAGCTCCTCGTACTGGTGTCGCTCCAGCTCGCGCGCCAGCACGTTGTGCAGCGCGAAGCCGGCCAGCGCGAAGGTCGCGAGCGCCACCGCCGCGAACATCAGCACCAGCCGCGCGGTGATGGATCGCTTCACGAGGCGGCGCCCTCCCCTGCTCCCTCGCGCAGTTCCATCACGTAGCCCATGCCGCGGATGGTGTGCAGCAGCTTCGGGCTGAAGGGCACGTCGATCTTGTCGCGCAGCCGCTTGATGGCCACCTCGACCACGTTGGTGTTGCTGTCGAAGTTCATGTCCCACACCAGCTCGGCGATGGCGGTCTTCGAAAGGATCTCGCCCTGGCGGCGCGCCAGCACGGCCAGCAGCGCGAACTCCTTGGCGGTGAGGTCGATGCGGGTGCTGCCACGGAATGCCTTGCGCGCCAGCAGATCGATCTGCAGGTCGGCGATGCGCAGCTGCATCGGCTCCTGCTTGCGGCCGCGGCGGTTGAGCGCCTGCAGCCGCGCCAGCAGTTCGAGAAAGGAGAAGGGCTTGACGAGGTAGTCGTCGGCCCCTTCGTGCAGGCCCTTGATGCGGTCTTCCACGCGGTCGCGCGCGGTGAGCATGATGACCGGCGTCTGCTTCACGGCGCGCAGGGCGCGCAACACCGAGAAGCCGTCCTGGCCCGGCAGCATCACGTCGAGCACGATCACGTCGTACTCGTGGGTGAGCGCGAGGTGCTGGCCGTCGATGCCGTTGTGCGCCATGTCGACCGCGCAGCCCTGCTCGGTCAGCCCCTTGGAGAGGTAGTCCGCGGTTCTCAGTTCGTCTTCGACAATCAGGATCTTCATGGCATGGGCTTGCGCTGCGTCAACCGGTGGCGCTCATCCGTGCTGCACCTCGGCGGCTACCTCGGCCTTGCCGGCCTTCCTGGCCTTGCGCGCTTCCTTGCGGCGCATGTACCAGTAGTGAGCGCGGTCGAGGTACAGGTAGACCACCGGGGTCGTGAACAGCGTGAGCGCCTGCGAGAGTATCAGCCCGCCGACCATCGCGTAGCCCAGCGGCCGCCGCAGCTCCGAACCCGAGCCGTGGCCCAGCATCAACGGCAGGCCCGAGAGCAGCGCGCACATGGTGGTCATCATGATCGGGCGGAAGCGCAGCAGGCAGGCCTGGTAGATGGCCTCCTGCGGCGCCATGCCCTGCTCGCGCTCGGCCTTGAGCGCGAAGTCGATCATCATGATGCCGTTCTTCTTCACGATGCCGATGAGCAGGATGATGCCGATCAGCGCGATCACGCTCAGGTCGTAGCCGCCCGCCATCAATATCAGCAGCGCGCCCACGCCGGCCGAGGGCAGCGTCGAGAGAATGGTCAGCGGGTGGATGTAGCTCTCGTAGAGCAGGCCCAGCACGATGTACACCGCCACCAGCGCCGCGGCGATCAGGTAGGGCTGCGAGGCCAGCGAATCCTGGAAGGCCTGCGCCGTGCCCTGGAACGAGCCGGTGAGCGACTGCGGCAGCCCCATGTCGGCCTGCGCCTTGTTGATGGCGTTCACCGCGTCGCCCAGCGCATGGCCCGGCGCGAGGTTGAACGAGATGGTCACGGCCGGGAACTGGCCCTGGTGGCTGATCGAGAGGTAGGCCGTCTTGCTGGTGTCCACCTTCACGAAGGTCGACAGCGGCACCTGCTGGCCGGTGATGGGCGAGTTGAGGTACAGCTTGCTGAAGAGCGCCGGGTCCTGCTGCAGCGCGGGCGTCACCTCCAGCACCACGTGGTAGCTGTTGAGCTGGGTGAAGTATTGCGCGACCTGCCGCTGGCCGATGGCGTCGTACAGCGTGGCGTCGATGGTGGCCGGAGAGATGCCGAAGCTCGACGCGCGGTCGCGGTCGATGGTGAGCACGGCCGAGGCGGCGGCGTTCTGCTGGTCGGTGGCCAGGTCGGTGATCTCGGGCAGCTGCTTGAAGCGCTCCAGCAGCTTGGGCGCCCAGGTGTTGAGCTCGTCGAGGTTGGCGTCGGTCACCGTGTACTGGTACTGCGTGCGCGAGGCCCGGCCGCCCACGCGGATGTCCTGCCCGGCCTGCAGGAACAGGTTCACGCCCTGCACCTTGGCCAGCTGCGGGCGCAGCCGCGCGATGATCTCGTCGGCGCTGGCCGTGCGGCCTTCGTCCTTGGGCTTCAGGCTGATGTAGAAGTTGCCGGTGTTGTAGGTCGACGAACTGCCGTTCATGCCGAAGCCGGTGACGTCCGGGTCCTTGCGCACCACGTCGGCCAGCTCGACCATGCGGGCGTTCATCGACGCGAAGGATGCGTCCTGCGCCGACTCGGCAAAGCCCGAGATGAAGCCCGTGTCCTGCTGCGGGAAGAAGCCCTTGGGAATGAACACGAACAGCACGCCCGTGGCCGCCACCGTGGCGATGAAGGTCATGAGCGTGATGAACTGGTGGTCGAGCACCACGTGCAGCCCGCGCTTGTAGGCGCCGAGCATGGCGTCGAAGCCGCGCTCGAAGAGCTGGTAGAGCCGCCCGTGCTTGCTGCCGTGCTCGTTCTTCAGAAAGCGCGAGCACAGCATGGGCGTGAGCGTGAGCGAGATCACCACGCTCACCACGATGGTGAGCGTGACCGTCACCGCGAACTCGCGGAACAGCCGGCCCACGATGCCGCCCATGAGCAGCAGCGGAATGAACACCGCCACCAGCGACACCGAGATCGAGATGATGGTGAAGCCGATCTCGCCCGCGCCCTTGTACGCGGCCTCGACCGCCGACATGCCTTCTTCGACGTAGCGGTAGATGTTTTCCAGCATGACGATGGCGTCGTCCACCACGAAGCCGACCGCGATGGTCAGCGCCATGAGCGAGAGGTTGTCGAGGCTGTAGCCCAGCAGGTACATCACCGCCACCGTGCCCAGCAGCGCCAGCGGCACCGTCACGCTGGGGATGAGCGTGGCCGGCACGTTGCGCAGGAACACGAAGATCACGGCCACCACCAGCGCGATGGTCAGCAGCAGGGTGAACTCCACGTCCTTCACCGAGGCGCGGATGGTCTGCGTGCGGTCGATGATGGCGTTGACTTCCACCGTCGGCGGAATCGACGCCTTCAGCCTCGGCAACGCGGCGTTGATGCGGTCAACCGTCTCGATGACGTTGGCGCCCGGCTGCTTGGTGATGGCCAGCACGATGGAGCGGCCGTTCTGCACGTTGCTGCCCTCGGGCGCGGCGGCGCCCGCGTAGGCCCAGCCGGCGATCTTGGCGTTCTCGGGGCCGTCCACCGCCACGCCCAGGTCGCTCACGCGGATGGGCGCGCCGTTGCGGTAGGCCAGCACCACGTCGTTCCAGGGCTTGGCCTTCAGCAGCTGGTCGTTCGTGTAGACGGTGAAGCTCTGGTTGGGCCCGTCGATAGTGCCCTTGGGCGCGTTGACGGTGGCCGATGCGAGCACGGTGCGCACGTCTTCCAGGCTCAGGCCCAGCGCGGCGAGCTTGGCGGGGTCGACCTGCACCCGCACCGCCGGCTTCTGCACGCCGCCGATGTTGACCAGGCCCACGCCCGATATCTGCGATATCTGCTGCGCGAGGATGTTGTCGGCGTAGTCGTTCACCTCGGTCAGCGGCAGCGTCTTCGACTGCACCGAAAGAATGAGGATGGGCGCGTCGGCCGGGTTCACCTTGCGGAAGGTGGGCGGGCTCGGCAGGTTGGCGGGCAGCTGGCCGGTCGATGCATTGATGGCCGCCTGCACGTCGAGCGCGGCGGCGTCGATGCTGCGGTCGAGGTCGAACTGCAGCGTGATCTGGGTGGAGCCCAGGCCGCTGGTCGAGGTCATCTGCGAGAGCCCCGCGATCAGCGAGAACTGCCGCTCCAGCGGCTGCGCCACGTTCGACGCCATGGTCTCCGGGCTGGCGCCCGGCAGGTTGGCCGAGACCTGGATGGTCGGAAAGTCGACCTGCGGCAGCGGCGCCACCGGCAGCAGCGGAAACACCGCCGCGCCGACCAGCAGGATGGCCAGTGCCAGCAGCGTGGTGCCGATGGGGCGCTTGATGAATGCGGCGGAGATGCTCAATTGCTGCTCCCGCTGCTGCTGGCGACCTTGGCCGCGTCCTTCACGGCGTCCTTCACTGCATTCTTTGCGGCGGGCGGCGGCTCGACGATGGTGGCGCCGGGCTTGAGCTTGTACTGGCCGTCGACCACCACGCGCTGGCCGGCCTCCAGGCCCTTGTCGATCACGGCCGTGCCGTCGGCGATCTGCACCACGTGCACCGGTACGTTGGCGACCTTGTTCTCTGCATCGACGGCCCAGACGTAGGTGCTGTCCTGGCCGCGCTGCACCGCGGCGGCGGGCAGCGTGAGCGAGTCGGCCCGGCGGTCGAGCTGCAGCCGCACGTTGACGAACTGGCCCGGCCACAGCGTGTGCTGCGGATTGGCGAAGCTGCCCTTGAGCTGCACCGTGCCGCTGGTGGTGTCGATCTGGTTGTTCAGCAATATCAGCTTGCCGGTGCCCAGCATCTGCGTGCCGCTGCGGTCATAGGCCACCACCGAGAGAGGCTGGCTGCTCTGCTGCTGCACGCGGTTGATGTCCTGCACGGCCTCTTCCGGCAGCGTGAACTGCACGGCGATCGGGTCGATCTGGTTGATGACGACCAGGCCGTTGGCATCCGCCGCATGGACGATGTTGCCCGGGTCCACCAGCCGCGCGCCCACCCGACCATTCATGGGCGAGGAAATGCGCGTGAAGCTCAGTTGCACCTCGGCGTACTGCACCTGGGCCGCGTCGTTCTGCACGGCGGCCTCGAGCTGGTTGACGAGGGCCTTCTGCGTGTCGACCTGCTGCTGCGTGGCGGCGTCCTGTGAGAGCAGTGTGGTGTAGCGCTTGAGGTCGGCACGGGCGTTGGCCAGCGTGGCCTGGTCCTTGGCCTTGGCGGCCTGCGCCTGCGCGAGCTGGGCCTGCAGCGTGCGCGGGTCAAGCTGGGCCAGCAGCTGGCCGGCCTTCACGTCCTGCCCCTCCACGAAGCCCACCTTGTCGAGCTGGCCGTCGATGCGCGCCTTGACCGTCACTGTGGCCATCGAGGCGACGGTGCCGATGCCCGAGCGGTAGACCTGCACGGTCTGGGTCGCGACGCGCGCGGTGGTCACCTGCACGGGCGGGCTCTTCGGCGCATCGGGCTTGGCGGCGTTGGCCGCGTGATGGGTGAGCGCCCAGGCGCCGCCGCCGAGCACGAGCACCAGGGTGGCGGTCGCGAGCCAGGTGGAGCGGCGCTGGAACAGGGGGAGCGTGGTGGTTTCTGCGGTCGTCGTCATGGCATCAATTCCCGGAAGTCGTTTCAGCGGCGTTCCAGCCGCCGCCCGTGGCTGCGATCAGCGAGACGCTGGCGGCCAGCTGGCGGCCGAGCACCTGCGCGGCCGTGCGCTGGTTGGTGAGCGAAAGGGTCTGCGCCGTCACCACGCTGAGGTAGGTGGCGGTGCCCGCGCGGTACTGGCTCAGCGCCATGCGCTCGGCGAGCTGGGCGGCGCGCACCGCGTCAGCCTGCAGTGCCGATTCGTTGTCGAGCACGCGCAGGGTGGCGAGGTTGTCTTCCACCTGCTGGAAGCCCGCGAGCACGGTCTGCTTGTATTGCGCGACGGAGGCGTCGTAGGCGGCCACGGCCTGGTCGGTGTGAGCCTTGCGCAGGCCGCCGTCGAACACGGTCTGCGCCAGCGCCGCACCCAGCGACCACACGCGGCTCGGCGTGTTGAACAGATTGCTCAGCGTGGCGGCACTGAAGCCGCCGCTGGCGCTGAGCACGATCTGCGGGTAGTAGGCGGCCTTGGCGACGCCAATGTTGGCGTTGGCGGCCTGCACGCGGCGCTCTGCGCCGGCGATGTCGGGTCGGCGCTCCAGCAGTTCCGAGGGCAGGCCGGCAGGCGTCACGGGCAACTGCAGGCGCAGCGCGGCGGCTGACGAAAGCGATTCGGCGGTCGCCGGGTTCGAAGAGGTCTCGAGCGGCGGCAGCGAGAACGACGCAGGCGCCTGACCGGTCAGCACCGCGATGGCGTGTTCGAGCTGGCTGCGCTGGGCTTCGAGATCGACGGCCTGCGCCTGCGCGGTCTTGAGTTGGCTCTCGGCCAGCGCCACGTCGGAGCGCAGCACGGTGCCGGCCGCGTACTGGTGCTGCGTGAGCTCGAGCGCCTTGGCGTAGGCGGCGGTGGTGCTCGCGTAGAGGTTGCGCTGCAGGTCGATCACGCGCACCTGCAGGTAGTCCTGAGCCAGCGTGGTCTGGATGCTGAGCCGCGCGCCGGCCAGGTCGTCGGCGCTGGCCTGCGCGCCGGCATTGCCGGCCTCGACCGAGCGGCGCACGGCGCCCCAGATGTCGGGCTCCCAGCTCGCGCCGAGGCCCAGGGTGTCGGTGGTGCCGAGCTTGACGGTGCCGGTGCTGTTGGTCTGGGCGCGCGTGGCGCCGGCGTTGAGGCCCACTGTGGGGAAGAAGCCCGCACGCGCCGCGGCGGCCAGCGCCTGCGCCTGGCGGTACTGCGCCTCGGCCACGCGGATGTTCTGGTTGGCCGCGTTGGCCTGCACGATCAGCGCGCTGAGCGTGCTGTCGCCGAATGCGTCCCACCAGGGATGGTCGGCGTCGATGGTCTGCGGGGCGGCGGTCTTCCAGGGGCCGCCGGTTTCCTTGAAGGCGGCGGGCACGTCCAGCTGCGGGCGGACGTAGTCGGGGCCGACGGCGCAGCCCGCGAGGAGCAAGGCGGCCAGCGCGAGGGCTGCGCGCGGGAGATGAGGGGCGTCGGAGAAAACCATGATGAGGGCACTCTAGGCACCCCCATCAAACCCCTCGCTGTCGCTTAACTGACAGTTCTGACAGAAATGGCTCGCCCCCAGGCTGCGCGCACTTCGTGTCGCTACGCCAGCCCCCTTCCGGGGGCAACACCTGCGGCCCGGCAAAGCCGGTTCCGCGGTGTTCCTGGGCTTCCCCCCTCCCCCGCTGGGGGAGGGTCGGCGTGGGGGCACGGCAGCGCTCAAGAAAGCGCGACGATTGTTCGGAGGCCTGCCCCCATCCCGACCATCCCCCAGAGGGGGAAGGAGAAAAACCGCTCAGCGCGGTGCGTCGCCCTTGCGGTACTCGGCGGTCAACTCGTCCAGCTTTTGCTTGAGGGCCGGGTCGAGCTTGTATTCCGCCGCCGCGATGGTCGCGTCGAGCTGATCGGGGCGGCTCGCACCGAGCAGCGGCGCGGTGATGAGCGGGTTGGCCATCACCCAGGCCACGGCCAGCGTGGCCAGCGGCACGCCGGCTTCGTCGGCGAGCTTGTGCAGTTGCGTGACGGTGTTGAAGCTGCGTTCGTTCCAGTAGCGGTCCTGGTACATGCCGCCGGCGGTGCCGAGCGTGAAGCGGGTGTTTTCCTCGGGCTTGCCGCCGGGCTTGTACTTGCCGGTGAGCAGGCCGCCGGCCAGCGGGTTGTAGGGAATCACGCCCAGGCCCTCTTCGCTTGCCAGCGGGAGCAGTTCACGTTCGATCTCGCGGAACAGCAGGCTGTAGCGCGGCTGCACCGACACATAGCGCGTGAGCCGCAGCAGGTCGGACTTGCCCAGCGCTCGGGCCAGGCGGTAGGCCAGGAAGTTGGACACGCCGATGTAGCGCGCGCGGCCCGACTTCACGATGGTGTCGAGCGCCTCCAGGCTCTCTTCGAGCGGCGTCTCGCGGTCGTCCATGTGCAGCTGGTAGAGGTCGACGTGGTCGGTCTTAAGCCGCTTGAGCGAGGCATCGATGGCGTCGAGCAGGTGCTTGCGCGATGCGCCCTGGTCCCAGCTGTTGGGGCCGACCTTGTTGACCGCCTTGGTCGCCAGCACGAAGCGGCGGCGGCCCGCGGGGCCCTGCTTCTCGAGCCAGTTGCCGATGATTTCCTCGGTGCGGCCGGCCGTCTCGATGGTGCCGCCGAGCGGGTAGACGTCGGCGGTGTCGAGGAAGTTGATGCCGCCTTCGGCCGCCTTGTCGAGGATCTGGTGCGACACGGCCTCGTCGGTCTGCAGGCCGAAGGTCATGGTGCCGAGGGCGAGGCGGGAGACGGTGAGGCCGGTGCGGCCGAGACGGGTGGAGGGAATGCTCATGGTGTTCGGTTCTCGCTCTGGAGGGAAGGAGATGAGATGGAAGGAAGGGAGCGGCGGCCATCATAGGCACGGCCGCGCGACCCTGCAGGCGGGCGGGCGTTTCAGCTGGCTCCGGCGTGCACGCCGGGCGCGCCGTGCTCGACTGAGAAGCGCGCCATGGTGCCGACCGGCGAATCGGCCGTCTTCTCGTCTTCCACCGCGCGGAACTCAACCGTGGCGCCGCGCGCATCGAGCGTGGCGAGCGCATAGCCGCGCCTGTCGGCCCGGCCATAGCGCAGCTGCGGATTCTTCGCGAGCATGTTCGCCACGCCGGCGGCGCTCGGCCCTTCGGAGGTGATGGCGCCGCCGACGAACTCGGTCGCGACCAGCGGCCCCTGCTGCGCATCGCCGCGGCGCAGGTCGGCGGCCCAGAAGGCGTGCACGTCGCCGCTGGCGACCAGCGCAT
Organism: Variovorax sp. V15; assembly: GCF_041154425.1. NCBI lineage: Bacteria > Pseudomonadati > Pseudomonadota > Betaproteobacteria > Burkholderiales > Comamonadaceae > Variovorax > Variovorax sp. V15. The sequence goes on along the minus strand of NZ_AP028659.1, from coordinate 1,483,491 downwards.
TGCCGCCGCGCGCCTTGTGTTCGGCCAGCGCGTCGAGCAGGCGCGCGCGGGCGGCGGCATAGCCGTCCCAGCCGTCCATCCAGTAGCCGTGTTCTGCGCCGCGCTTGCGGTCGGCCTCGGCCAGCAGCGTGGGCTGGGCGAGCACGGTCCAGCGCGCGGGCGGCGCGGCGAGTTCGCGGGCCAGCCAGGCCTCCTGCTGCGCGCCGAAGAAGCTGCGCCCGGGCGCGAGCCGGTCGGCGCAATCGGCCAGCGGCGAGGCGCTGCGACCCGAAAGGCAGGCTTGGTGCGAGCGGTACTGGCGCCCGTCGGTCAGCAGCAGGTCGAGCATGCGGCCGAAACGGTGGCGGCCGTAGATGAGCGCATCGGGGCCGCGCGGGCGCATGCTGGCGGGCACGGGCATGTGCTCGTACCACGCCTGGTAGGCGGCGGCGCGGATCGCGAGGAACTGCGCTGGGTCCGCCGTGCGCGGCGACTCGTCGTTCGTGTAGTCGTTGGCCACTTCGTGGTCGTCCCAGGTCACGAGCCACGGGAAGGCGGCGTGTGCGGCCTGGAGTTGCGCATCGGCCTTGTAGAGCGCGTAGCGGTCGCGGAACTCGCCGAGCTGCGTGGGGATGCCGCCCTCGTGCCGGCGCACCTGGTGCGACTTGCGGGAGCTTTCGTAGATGTAATCGCCCAGGTGCACCACGAAGTCGAGCGGCTGCGCGGCCATATCGCGGTAGGCGGCGTAGTAGCCATGCTCGTAGTGCTGGCAGGAGGCGAAGGCGAAGCGCAGCTGTTGCAGGGCTTCGTCGTTGTCGGCCGGCGTGGTGCGCGTGCGGCCGGCGGGGCTGCGCGCGCCGCCAGCGGTGAAGCGATACCAGTACCAGCGCGCCGGCGGCAGGCCTTGCACCTCGACGTGCACCGAATGCGCGAGCTCCGCTGTCGCGACGGCCCTGCCCTTGGCGACGACGCGCCTGAAGCTCTCGTCGTCGGCGACCTCCCAGTTCACTTCGACAGGCGCATCGCCCATGCCGCCGCCGTGCAGCGGCTGCGGCGCGAGCCGCGTCCAGAGCACGAAGCCGTCGGCACGGGGAGCGCCCGAGGCGACGCCCAGCGTGAACGGATAGTCTGGTGTGGCGCCTGCCGGCTGTGCATGCAGCCTCGGCAAGGGATGGCCGACGAATGCGGCCGCAAGGCCGGCGCCCAGCAGACGCCGGCGCGAGAACGAGGGCAGGAAAGGCCGCGAGCTCATTCTTCGCATGCCAGGGTGATCGGCGAGGTCATCCACGGCAATGTCGTCCGCTTCGCTCGCCCCTGTCAACCGCGGTCCTGCGAAACGGCCGCGGCCCGAAGATCAGCAGGCGACGGCTGCAGGCCGGCGCGCCGCGGCACGCGCGCTCGCCACCGCCCAGCCGAAGATGCCGAGCCCCGCCAGGGCCAGAAGCGCGCCGACCCAGCCGGTGGAGGTCCAGCCCAGGCCTGCCGCGATCGCGACGCCGCCGAGCCATGCGCCCAGCGCGTTGGCCATGTTGAAGGCCGAGTGGTTGAGCGCTGCGGCGAGCGTCTGGGCGTCGCCCGACACGTCCATCAGGCGGATCTGCAACGCCGGGCCGATGGCCACGGTCGAGCCGATGAGGAACACGTTGACGGCGGCCGCGACGACGTTGTGCGCCGCGAAGGTGAACACCGCGAGCACCAGCGCCGCGTAGACCATCACGCCGCCGATGGTGCGCATCACCGACTTGTCGGCCAGCCGCGAGCCCACGAGGTTGCCCACCACCATGCCGAGGCCGAAGAGCGCGAGCACGATGGGCACGCCGCCCACCGGCATGCCGGCCACCTCGATCAGCGTGGGCTTGATGTAGCTGAACACCGAGAACATGCCGCCGAAGCCGATGGCGGCGATGCCGAGCGTGAACCACACCTGCTTGCGCTTGAGTGCGCCGAGTTCGCGCCAGGGGCTGGCGCCGGCGGCGGGCGCCATGTCGGGGATGTCGCGGCGAAGCAGCGCGATGGCCACCAGCGCGATGAGGCCCACGAACACGAAGGCCGCGCGCCAGCCGAAGAACTGGCCCAGCCACGCCGCGATGGGCACGCCCACCAGCGTGGCGCCGGTGAGCCCCAGCATCACGAGCCCCACGGCCCGCGCGCGGCGCCCCGGCGGCGCGAGCGTGGCGGCCACCAGCGCAGCCACGCCGAAGTAGGTGCCGTGCGGCAGCCCCGCCGCGAAGCGCAGCAGGTTCAGCAGCAGGTAGTTGGGAGCGGCGGCGCTGGCGAAGTTGCCCGCCGCGAACACGGCCATGAGCGCGATCAGCAGCGCGCGGCGGCGCCAGCCGGCGGCCAGCACCGCGAGCACCGGCGCGCCGATGACCACGCCGAGCGCATAGGCGCTGATGACGTGGCCGGCCTGCGGGATGCTCACGCCGATGTCGCGTGCGACCTCGGGCAGCAGGCCCATGATGACGAACTCGCCGGTGCCGATGGCGAAGCCGCCGACTCCGAGCGCGAGCACCGCGCGCAGGAAGTTGGCGGGTGCGCCCGAAGGCAGTGTGAATGAAGAAATGTCGGTGGCCGCGCTGTCCTGCGCGGGTGGGGAGGCGTTCAAGGCCAGGCTCCTGGGAGGGGTGCCCGGCGGCAGCGGGCAAGGCGCGATTTTAGGGTAAACCCTGAAACCGCACCGATACGCAGATGCCGAAGACCTTGTACTGGCAGGGCCGCGAGGGCCTCGCTTGTGGACTCAGATGGCCACCAGCTGCCGCACGCCCTGCGCTTCCATGTCCTTGCCGAGGCCGCGCGCAATGACTTCGCCGCGTTCCATCACGAGGTAGTCGTCGGCCAGTTCCTGGGCGAAGTCGTAGTACTGCTCGCACAGCACGATGGCCATGTCGCCCCGGTCGGCCAACATGCGGATGACGCGGCCGATGTCCTTGATGATGCTGGGCTGGATGCCCTCGGTGGGCTCGTCGAGGATCAGCAGGCGCGGCTTGGGCGCCAGCGCCCGGGCGATGGCCAGCTGCTGCTGCTGGCCGCCGGAGAGGTCGCCGCCCCTTCTGTTCATCATCTGCCTGAGCACGGGGAAAAGCTCGTACAGCTCCGCCGGGATGGGCGTGCCGCCGCTCTTGTAGGCCAGGCCCATGCGCAGGTTCTCCTCGACCGTGAGCCGCGCGAAGATCTCGCGGCCCTGCGGCACGAAGCCGATGCCGGCCCTGGCCCGCTCATAGGGCGTGGCCTTGTGGATCGGCTTGCCTTCGAGCTCGATGCTGCCGCTCTTGACGGGCACCAGGCCCATGAGCGACTTCAGCAGCGTGGTCTTGCCCACGCCATTGCGGCCCAGCAGCACGGTGACCTTGCCGAGCTTCGCCTCGAAGCTCACGTCGCGCAGGATGTGGGAGCCGCCGTAGTACTGATGGATGTTCTTGACTGTCAGCATGGTTCGTTCCCCCTCAGCGGCCCAGGTAGACCTCGATCACCCGCTCGTCGGCCTGCACTTCGTCCAGCGTGCCCTGCGCGAGCACGGAGCCGTCGCACAGCACGGTGACGATCTCGGAGATGGTGCGGATGAAGCTCATGTCGTGCTCCACCACCATCAGCGAGTGCTTGCCCTTGAGCGAAAGGAAGAGCTCGGCAGTGCGGGCCGTTTCCTCGTCGGTCATGCCGGCCACGGGCTCGTCGAGCAGCAGCAGCTTCGGGTCCTGCATGAGCAGCATGCCGATTTCCAGCCACTGCTTCTGCCCATGGCTCAGGTTGCCGGCCAGGCGCGAGACGCTGTCGGCGAGGTGGATGGTCTCCAGCACCTCGGCGAGCCGGTCGCTCTGCGCAGAGTCGAGCCTGAAGAGCATCGACGAGCGCACGCCCTTGTCGGTCTTCAGCGCCAGTTCCAGGTTCTCGAACACGGTCAGGTGCTCGAACACCGTCGGCTTCTGGAACTTGCGCCCGATGCCCAGCTGCGCGATTTCCGCCTCGCGGTGGCGCAGCAGGTCGATGGTGCTGCCGAAGAACACGGTGCCCTCGTCGGGCCGGGTCTTGCCGGTGATGATGTCCATCATCGTCGTCTTGCCGGCGCCGTTCGGTCCGATGATGCAGCGCAGCTCGCCCGGCGCGATGTCCAGCGAGAGCTTGTTGATGGCCTTGAAGCCGTCGAAGCTGACGCTGACGTCTTCCAGGTAGAGGATGCGGCCGTGCGTGACGTCGACCTCGCCCGGCGTGACGTGGCGGCCGAAGTCGGCGGCGCGGCCACCCGATTCGGTGCTGCCGCTCACGTAGTGGATGCCGCTTGCTCGCGCGGCGCGCTCGGCGCCTGCTTCCATGAGGTCGGGTGTCATGCGCGCGCTCCCTTCGCATCCACCGGCAGCGAGGCCAGCGCATCGGGCTCGACGCCCTGCTCCGCCGCGACGGCGCGGCGTGCCTCCTGCACCGGTTCGGGCTGCGGCTTCTCTTCTTCCTTCTTCTCCCTGGAAAGCCACTTGCGAACCAGCCCCACGATGCCGTTCGGCAGGAACAGCGTGACAGCAATGAACAACGCCCCCAGGAAGTACAGCCAGTATTCCGGATAGGCCACCGTGAGCCAGCTCTTCGCGCCGTTGACGATGAAAGCGCCGATGATCGGCCCGATCAGCGTGGCGCGACCGCCCACCGCCGCCCAGATGGCGATCTCGATGGAGTTGGCAGCGCTCATCTCGCCCGGGTTGATGATGCCGACCTGCGGCACGTACAGCGCGCCGGCCACGCCGCACATGACGGCCGAGATCACCCAGATCGTGAGCTTGTAGGGCAGCGGGTTGTAGCCCGAGAACATCACGCGCGTCTCGGCGTCGCGGATGGCCTGCAGCACGCGGCCGAACTTGCTGCCGATGAGCCACTTCGCGAACAGGAAGAAGCCCAGCAGCGTGGCGCCGGTGAGCGCGAAGAGCGTCATGCGCATTTCCTGCGTGGCGATCGGGATGCCCAGGATGCGCTTGAAGTCGGTGAAGCCGTTGTTGCCGCCGAAGCCCGTCTCGTTGCGGAAGAACAGCAGCATGGCCGCGAAAGTCATGGCCTGCGTGATGATCGAGAAGTACACGCCCTTGATGCGCGAGCGGAACGCGAAGAAGCCGAACACGAAGGCGATGAGGCCCGGCACCGCGACGATCAGCACCAGCGTGGCGATGAAGCTGTCGCTGAAGGTCCAGTGCCAGGGCAGCGTCTTCCAGTCGAGGAACACCATGAAGTCCGGCAGGTCGCTCTTGTAGTTGCCGTCGCGGCCGATCTGGCGCATGAGGTACATGCCCATCATGTAGCCGCCCAGCGCGAAGAAGAGGCCGTGGCCGAGCGAGAGGATGCCGGTGTAGCCCCAGATCAGGTCCATGGCCAGCGCGCAGATCGCATAGCACATGATCTTGCCGACCAGCGCCACCGCGTAGTCGCTCATGTGCAGCGGGCTATCGGCAGGCACCCACATGTTGAGAACCGGTGCCACCGCGCACACCACGATGAGCGCGACGAAGAAGGCCGTCCAGCCCTTGCCGCTCAAGAGCGGCCCCTTGGTTGGAAGTACGACCTTGCTCATGCCTCTGCGCTCCGGCCTTTCATCGCGAAGATGCCTTGAGGCCGCTTCTGGATGAAGATGATGATGAAAACGAGCACCGCGATCTTCGCGAGCACCGCGCCCGCCCAGCCCTCGATGAACTTGTTGAGAATGCCCAGCCCCAGTGCCGCGTACACGGTGCCCGCGAGCTGGCCCACGCCGCCCATCACGACCACCATGAAGCTGTCGACGATGTAGCTCTGGCCCAGGTCGGGGCCGACGTTGCCGATCTGGCTCAAGGCGCAGCCGGCAAGCCCGGCGATGCCGGAGCCGAGCGCGAAGGCGTAGGTGTCGATGCGCGCGGTGTTCACGCCCATGCACGAGGCGATCGGCCGGTTCTGCGTGACGCCGCGCACGAACAGGCCCAGCCGCGTGCGGCCGATGAGCCAGCCCATGGCCAGCAGCACCAACGCGGCGAAGACGATGATGCAGATGCGGTTCCACGGCAGCGTGACGTTGCTCAGCATGGTGAAGCCGCCGCTCATCCAGCCGGGGTTTTCCACGCCGACGTTCTGCGCGCCGAAGATGGAGCGCACCAGCTGCTGCAGCATCAGGCTGATGCCCCAGGTGGCCAGCAGCGTCTCGAGCGGGCGGCCGTAGAGGAAGCGGATCACGCCGCGCTCGAGCACCGCGCCCACCAGCGCCGATGCCATGAAGGAAACGGGAATGGCGGCCACCAGGTACCAGCCGAACGCGGCCTCGGGCATGTACTTCTGGAAGATGCCCTGCATCACGTAGGTGGCGTAGGCGCCGATCATCATCAGCTCGCCATGAGCCATGTTGATGACGCCCATCAGCCCGTAGGTGATGGCCAGGCCCAGCGCGGCCAGCAGCAGCACCGAGCCCAGGCTGACGCCGCTGAACACGGCGTTGATGCGGTCGCCCCAGACCAGCGCGCCGTCGATGCTGGCGATGGACGCGACGATGGCGGCCTTGACGTCGGCCTCGGTCTCGTCGGCCAGGCGCTGGTTGAGCAGCAGCTTGGTGTCTGGGTTGCGGTTGTTGCCAAGCTCCTTCGCCGCGGCGAGGCGCTTGGCCTTGTCGGCGCTGCCGAGCATGCTGGCGGCGCGCACCAGCTCCAGCTGGGACTTGATCTTGGGGTTGGTCTCGGCGGCCAGCGCCTTCTCGACCATCGGCAGGCGCGACTCGTCGGGCTCCTTGAAGAGCGCCTGCGCGGCCTCGGCGCGCACCGCGTCGTCCTTGCTCGTGAGCTTGAGCGCGGCCTGGGCGGCATCGAGCGCGCCGCGCATGAGGTTGTTGTTGACGACGTCCTCGGCGGTGTCGGGCACCTTCAGCTCGGTGCCGGTGACGGGGTCGTAGCCCTTGTCATCCTTCATCACGAAGACCTTGTCTTCGGTGTACTTGACCGCGTCGTCGGACATGGCCTGGATGAAGGCTGCCGTCTTGTCGTCTGCCGTGAGCACGGCCTTGTTGAGCGCGGCGATGCGGGCTTCGGAATCGCCGGAGGCGATGGCCCGGGCTTCGTCGGCGGTCAGCGCGTGGGCGGCCGATGCCAAGAGGAGCATGGCGGCGAAGGCGCAGTGAAGGGATCGTCGAAGCATCATGAAATTCGTGTTGCTCCCTCTCCCCTGGGGGAGAGGGTTGGGGTGAGGGCCGGAGGCCTTCAAACAAACGCGGCGGCCCAATCGACCGCCGTTGCCCCCACCCCGCCCTCTCCCCGAGGGGAGAGGGAGCGAGGCAAGGGGCTTGTCGATCAATTACATCGACTTGCCAGCGGGGTAATCCGGCTTCTTGTCGTTGCCTTCGATGTACGGGCTCCACGGCTTGGCCTTGACCGGACCCGGCGTCTTCCACACCACGTTGAACTGGCCGTCGGCCTTGATCTCGCCGATGAACACGCTCTTGTGCAGGTGGTGGTTCTTCTCGTCCATCTTCGAGACGATGCCCGAGGGAGCGGTGAAGGTCTGGCCGGCCATGGCGGCGATCACCTTGTCGGTGTCCGTCGACTTGGCCTTCTCGACCGCCTGCTTCCACATGTGGATGCCGATCCAGGTGGCTTCCATCGGGTCGTTGGTGAGCGGCTTGTCCTTGTGGCCGGCGATGTTCTTGGCCTTGGCGTACTCGCTCCACTGCTTGATGAAGGCGGTGTTGGTCGGGTTCTTGATCGACATGAAGTAGTTCCATGCGGCCAGGTGGCCCACCAGCGGCTTGGTATCGACGCCGCGCAGTTCTTCCTCGCCCACCGAGAAGGCGACCACCGGCACGTCCTTGGCCTTCAGGCCGGCGTTGCCCAGTTCCTTGTAGAAGGGCACGTTGGAGTCGCCGTTGATGGTCGAGACCACCGCCGTCTTGCCGCCGGCCGAGAACTTCTTGATGTCGGCCACGATGGTCTGGTAGTCGCTGTGGCCGAAGGGGGTGTACTTCTCGTCGATGTCGGATTCCTTCACGCCCTTGCTCTTCAGGTAGGCGCGCAGGATCTTGTTGGTGGTGCGGGGGTACACGTAGTCGGTGCCCAGCAGCACCCAGCGCTTGGCGCCGCCGCCTTCCTTGCTCATCAGGTAGTCGACGGCCGGAATGGCCTGCTGGTTGGGCGCGGCGCCCGTGTAGAACACGTTCTTGGAGAGCTCTTCACCCTCGTACTGCACGGGGTAGAACAGCAGGCCGTTCATTTCCTCGACCACCGGCAGCACCGACTTGCGCGACACCGAGGTCCAGCAGCCGAAGATGACCGAGACCTTGTCCTGGCCGAGCAGCTGCTTGGTCTTCTCGGCGAACAGCGGCCAGTTGGAGGCCGGGTCGACCACCACGGGCTCGAGCTGCTTGCCCAGCACGCCGCCCTTCTTGTTGATGTCGTCGATCGCCATCAGCACCGTGTCTTTCAGCACGGTCTCCGAGATGGCCATCGTGCCCGACAGCGAGTGCAGCACGCCGACCTTGATGGTGTCGGCGGCGAATGCGGGCGCAGCAGAAATGCTGGCCAGCGCGACGGCGGCGGTGAGCGCCTTGAGGGTGAAACGACGTTGCATGTGGACTCCTGCTCCGGGGTTGGTTGAACCTTTTCGACAGCCTTGGCTGGCGTGGGAGGGAGTCTGCGGAATGCACCACAAAGGGGAAATACGCCGGGTGGCGTACACGGACGTACTCAGGCCGGCGGCGCAGGGTACTTGCGGGCGTTGAGGAGCATCTTGCTGCGCGCCGCCTCAATCACGTCGATGCCGAGCTTGTCGGCGAGCTGCAGCAGGTAGAGGAAGACGTCGGCGACCTCGGTGCCGATCTCTGCGCGCTTGTCGGCCGGCAGGTCGCGGCTCTGGGCCTCGGTGAGCCACTGGAAGTGTTCGAGCAGCTCGGCTGCCTCCACCGAAAGTGCGCAGGCAAGGTTCTTGGGGGAATGGAACTGCTCCCAGTTGCGGGCCTGGGCGAAGTCGCGAAGGGCTTGGATGAGCGATTGCAGATCGGATTCCATGGCACACCTGTCGTTGTGCGGCGAGTGTGGCATGGGCTTCGGGAACAAACCCAATCTGGGCATGCGAATGCCCGGATTGGGCAGGCACTCACGATCGGGCCGGCATTGCCCGGCTTCCGCGCCGATGCAGCACAGCCACCAGCAGCGCCGACACCGTCAGATACAGCAGCGCCACCCCGAAGGCGCTCGCATACGCCCCCGCATCCGGCGCATCGCCGAGCCGCCCGTAGAAAAGAATGCCGATCAGCGCCACGCCCAGCGCGTTGCTCGCCTGCTGCACCATCGAGATCACGCCCGAGGCCACGCCCGCATGCTGCGGCGGCAGGCCGGCCAGCACGGTGGAGACCAGCGGCGCCATCACCATGCCGAGCCCCGCGCCCTCCACCAGAAGCAACGGCACCATGCACGCCACGAGGTGCGAGTGCCCGGGCCAGACGGCCACGTTGACGAACTGCAGCGCATGCCCCGCGGCGAGCACAAGGGCACCGAGCGCGATGGGCGGCTTGCCGCCGAAGCGGCGCGCGAGGCGCGCACCCATCATCGACGTCGCGAAGAAGCCGGCCGCCAGCGCCGTGAAGACGATGCCCGAGCTGAGCGGGTCGAGGGCCAGGCCCTGCTGCAGGTAGAGCGCGAGCACGAAGTAGAGCGAGGCATTGCCCACGTAGAAGGCCAGCGTCGTGAGCAGGCCCATGCCGAAGCGGCCGTTGGCGAGCAGCACCGGAGCTACGAGCGGCGCACCGCCACGCACTGCGAGCCGGCGCTGCTGGTGTGCAAAGGCTGCGAGCAGCGGCAGCGCCGCAGCAAGGCACAGCCAGCTCCAGAGCGGCCAGCCCTGTTCGCGGCCTTCCACCAGCGGCAGCACCACTGCCGCCGAGCCCGCGGCCACGAGCAGCATGCCGGCGAGGTCGAGGCGGCTGTTGCCGCTGTTCGCCAGCGGCGCAATGACGCGCGGTGCAAGCGTCAGCGCCAGCAGGCCGATCGGCACGTTGATGAGAAAGCAGCTGCGCCAGCCAAGACCCGCCAGGTCGGCATGGATCAACAGGCCGCCGACCAGTTGCCCGAGCGTGGCGCCCAGCCCCAGCGTGAGTCCATAGGCCGCGAAGGCGCGCGCCCGGTCTTCCCCGGTGTAGGCCAGGCCGATCATCGCCAGCACCTGCGGCTGCAGCAGCGCGCCGGCCAGTCCCTGCAGCACGCGTGCCGCCACCAGCAGTTCGGCGTTCGGCGCCAGGCCGCAGGCGGCCGAAGCGAGCGTGAACAGCAGCAGGCCCAGCATGAACATGCGACGGCGCCCGAACAGGTCGCCGAGCCGGCCACCGGTGATCAGGCCCGCGGCGGTAGCGAGGCCGTAGCCGGCCACCACCAGCTGCAGGGTGCCCGCGCTTGCCCGCAGTTCGCGCTGCATCGAGGGCAGCGCGACGTTGACGATGAAGAAGTCCAGCACCACGAGGAAGGTGCCGCTGAGCATGACCCACAGGCCCAGCCGGCCGGGACGTGTCGCGTCCGGACTCTGGCTGCCGGTGGAAGAAAGCGATGCTGCCGAAGCGATGTTTGACTGCGTCATGATGGATTCGAGTGTTGGAAGGAAGCGGCGTGAAGGCAATGACCTCGGAGGTCATCGGCCGGGCTCAGGCGGCGGGTGTGGGCAGGATGAACTGGTAGTCCGTGGCGATGCGGCCGTCTTCGGCCAGCACCAGGAACTCCAGCCCGAGCGCGGCCACCGGGCCGCCCGCGGCCGGGACCATGTGCCAATGGAACATCACCGCGTCGTGCAGGAACTGGGCGTCGCCCGCGCGGACGAAGCGAAAGCCGGCGTCGCGCACGTTCTTCTCATGCGAGCCGGTGACGCGCTGCTGCAGCGCCTCGTGGCCCCTGGCCTGCAGCGTGCGCACGTAGTGCTCGCCGTCGGGCACCCAGAGGCCGGCGATGGCGGCGCGCCTCGCCTCGGCATCGGGTTCGTTCCAGACGGCGACGTAGCGGTCGGCGAGTCGGGTGAAGTCGGTGGGATCTGTCCTGGTGTTCATGGCCCTGCTCCTGCTGGTTCCTGAATGAGTGAGGCCGCAGTTTCCGCCGCTACCGATGGACAGTGAATGCCCGGAAGGCCGAAAATCTTGTCCATTCGTCCACCACTGGAGGAGCCTTCGATGGACCCGCTCGACGACATCTTTGCCGCCATGAGAGTGCGCAGCGCCCTGTATGCCCGCCTCGAGGCCGGGGCGCCCTGGGGCGTGAGCCTGGCCGGGGGCGAGAGCGCTCGCTTCGGACTCGTGGTGCGCGGCGGCTGCCTGCTGGAGGTCGAGGGCATGGCGCAGCCGGTGGCACTGGCGGCGGGCGACTGCTATGTGCTGGCGCACGGCACGCCTTACATCCTGCGCGACCATCCGAACACGCCGACCGTGAGCTGCGCTTCCGTCGTGCGCGACCGCATCGGCGGGCTGGTGGAGCTCGGCGGCACGGGCACGGCGGCGTCGGTGATCTGCGGCTGGTTCCACTTCGACCAGCGCGCCGCGCGGCCGCTGCTCGATCTGCTGCCGGTGCTGCTCCACGTGAAGATGGAACAGGCCCGCGCCCTTGCGCTGCAAGGCACGCTGCAACTGCTGGCCATGGAAACCGGCGAGCCGGGCCTGGGGTCGAGCCTGCTCGTGAGCCGGCTGGCCGACATCGTGTTCGTCCAGGCGGTGCGCGCGCACGTCGCGGCCAACGCCGAATCGCAGACGGGGTGGCTGGCCGCTCTGGCCGATGCCCGCATCGGCCCCGCGCTGCGCGCGATGCACAAGGAGATTGCGCACGACTGGACGGTGGAGGCTCTCGCCGCCGTCGCGAACCTCTCGCGCTCGGCCTTCGCACAGCGTTTTCGCGAGCGGGTGGGACAGGCGCCTCTGGAGTACCTCACGCAATGGCGCATGTTCAAGGCCGGCAACATGCTGGGACAAGGCAATGCGGCCCTGGGGGCGATCGCCGCGGCGGTGGGCTACGAGTCGGAGGCGGCGTTCAGCAAGGCCTTCAAGCGCAGCAAGGGGATGGCGCCCAGCGCGTGGCGGGCTGCTGCGCGCGAAGGAGCGGTCGCCGCATAGCCGCCCCTTCCGCTAGACCTTCTTCGGGCCTCCAGCGGCCTTGAACTGCGCGGCGGCAAACGCCCAGGCCATGCGCGTGGCATCGGGCCCCTCGGGGTCGCTGAACAGCAGCTTCGGCGCTCCGCCGCTCCACGAATGGCCGAGCCCCGCGATCTCGCACAGCGTGACGAGCGTGCGCCCCTTGCGCCTGAAGTCGGTCACCCGCATCGCACGGCGCTTGCCGCGCTGCACCTCGCGCGTCAACCCTGGCCGCGCGCCCACGGCGGTCGCCCATACAGCAGCGCTGCTGGCGGCATTGCTCGGCGCGACCACCGCGTCGGCATCGCCGTGCAACACGAGCATCGGCGGCAGGGTGGTGAAGACCGCCGCCGCGCCCATCGCCTTGCCGACGGCCGTGGTGGGCATGGGCGGCACGTGCTCGCCGCGCATCGCGCCCAGGGCGGTGGCAGGCGACTTCGCCGCGCCGGGCGCCACGCCCGAGTGCATGACGACGGCGCGGAAGCGGTTCGGGTAGCGCGTCGCGAGCAGCGCCGCCATGCTCGCGCCGGCGGAAAGGCCGGCCAGCGCCACGCGGTCGCGGTCGACGGAATAGAGCAGGCAGGCCTGGTCGATGGCGGCCATCAGCGTGGCGGCCTCGGCATCGGCCTTGCCGGAGCGGCGCTCGTACCAGTTCCAGCAGCCCTGCGGATGGGCGATCCGGTCCTGTTCGGGGTAGAGCACCAGGAAGCGCTGGCGCACGGCCAGTGCGTTCATGCGGGTACTCGCGGCGAAGTCACGGCCGGTCTGGCCACAGCCGTGCAGCATGACCATGAGCGGCAGGCGCTCGCCCGGCTTCAGTTCGAGACCGGCCGGCCGAAACAGGTGATAGCCGCGCGCGCCGCCCGGCCCGACAGCCACCCCGCTGAGCCAGTCGCCCCTGCCGGGCGGCGGCTTGAGCCGTTTGGCGGTCGCGCGCTGGACCTGTCCCGCAATGCGCTTGCTGTTGCTCAGGGTGGCCTTGGTGAGCGCACGCAGGTTGCGCTCGTAGGCGCGGGCAAAGACTGAAGCTGTGGAACGACGAGCCATGGCGCGCAGTGTGACCGCAAAGCGCCGGCCGGCCTACCCTTGGCCGGCCGCAAGGACCGCGCGTGCCTCAGTAGATTTCAGGAACGATCATGTTCGCCGGCACAGGCTGGCGCAGGTAGTCGGCATGGCGCACGCGCTCGGGCAGCTCGACCGGGGGATGCGGCACTTCCTGGTAAGGCAGCTGGCCCAGTAGATGGCTGATGCAGTTCAGGCGCGCCTTCTTCTTGTCGACCGCCTGCACCACCCACCACGGCGCCTCCGGAATATGCGTGCGCTCCAGCATGATTTCCTTCGCCTTGGTGTATTCCTCCCAGCGGCGGCGGCTCTCGAGGTCCATGGGGCTCAGCTTCCATTGCTTGAGCGGGTCGTGGATGCGGCCCAGGAAGCGCATGTGCTGCTCGTCGTCGGTGATGGAGAACCAGTACTTGATGAGCTTGATGCCCGAGCGCACGAGCATCTTCTCGAACTCGGGCACGGTGCGGAAGAACTCCTCGTACTCGTCGTCGGAGCAGAAGCCCATGACGCGCTCGACGCCGGCGCGGTTGTACCAGCTGCGGTCGAAAAGCACCATCTCGCCGGCCGCCGGCAGGTGCGCCACGTAGCGCTGGAAATACCACTGGGTGCGTTCGCGGTCGTTGGGCGCCGGCAGCGCGGCCACGCGGGCCACGCGCGGGTTCAGCCGCTGGGTGATGCGCTTGATGACGCCGCCCTTGCCCGCCGCGTCGCGGCCTTCGAACAGGATGACGACCTTCTGCTTGCTGTGCTGCACCCAGTCCTGCAGCTTGACCAGCTCGCCCTGCAGGCGGAACAGCTCCTTGAAGTAGGCCTGGCGGGCGGCCTTGTCGGCGGAGGATGCCGCGGTGACCGAAGCGGGGTCGAGGCCGTCGATGTTGCGGTCCTCGATCTCCAGCTCGAGCTCTTCGTCGTAGCTGTCGATCAGGTCGCGGGCGATGCGTTGCATCAGGTCTTCATGGTCGGGAAGTGCGCTCGTCAGCATGGTGGGGCGGCAGGAGAAAGGATTGAAGAGGGAGACGAAAAAGCATGCTGCTCGCCCCAAATGACGACTACGTGACAGTTTTGACGCCGTTGACATGTAGTTGTCATACGCGGCGAACACCATCTGGAGCCATTCCAACATCCCAGAATCCCATGAACACGCTCGCTGCTCCGCATGCCGAGTTGCCGTCGGCGTCCGCCGCGCAACGGCCCAAGCTCGACGCCAAGCCCGGTCCGCTCACGCTGATCACCTTCGTGGGCCTGCTGGCCGCCGGCCTGCTCTTCACGGCCTGGAGCCTGGTCGGCGACGTCACCGCCTCCGGCGCGCCCGTCACCACCTGGGTGCCCTACATACTTCTTGGCGTGGCACTGCTGATCGCACTGGGCTTCGAGTTCGTCAACGGCTTCCACGACACCGCCAACGCGGTCGCGACCGTCATCTACACCCACTCGCTGCCGCCGAACTTCGCGGTGGTCTGGTCGGGCTTCTTCAACTTCCTGGGCGTGATGGTGTCCAGCGGCGCGGTGGCCTTCGGCATCATCGCGCTGCTGCCGGTGGAGCTCATCCTGCAGGTGGGCTCGGGCGCCGGCTTCGCGATGGTGTTCGCGCTGCTGATCGCCGCCATCATCTGGAACCTGGGCACTTGGTGGCTGGGCCTGCCGGCATCGTCGTCGCACACGCTGATCGGCTCGATCATCGGCGTGGGCGTGGCCAACGCACTGATGCATGGGCGCGACGGCACCAGCGGGGTCGACTGGGCGCAGGCCACCAAGGTGGGCTATTCGCTGCTGCTGTCGCCGATGGTCGGCTTCGGCTGCGCCGCCCTGCTGCTGCTGGCGCTGCGCGCCTTCGTGAAGAACCGCGCCCTGTATGAAGAGCCCAAGGGAACCGAGCCGCCGCCGTGGTGGATCCGCGGCCTGCTGATCCTCACCTGCACGGGTGTGTCCTTCGCGCACGGCTCGAACGACGGCCAGAAGGGCATGGGCCTGATCATGCTAATCCTGGTGGGCACGGTGCCGATGGCCTATGCGCTGAACCGCGCGATGCCCGCCGACGAGAACGTCAAGTTCGTGGCCGTGGCCGAGATGGCGCAGAACGCGCTGAACCGCAGCGTGCCGACTTCGCTGCCGGCCATGGCACCCGCTGCCGCGCGCGACACGCTCTCCACCTACGTGCGCACCCGCGAGTTCACGCCGGTCGTGGTGCCGGCCCTGGCCGCGACGGCCGGCAGCATCGGCACCCAGGTGCGCCAGCACGGCTCGCTGGCCGGTGTTCCGGCGGAGGCCGTCGCCAACGTGCGCAACGACATGTACCTGGCCTCGGAGGCCATCCGCCACCTCGACAAGAGCGGCGCGGCCAGGTTCGATGAGGAGACGAAGCTGCGCGTGAACACCTTCCGCCAGGAGCTCGACAGCGCCACGCGCTTCATTCCGCTGTGGGTCAAGGTGGCGGTGGCCATCGCGCTGGGCCTGGGCACGATGATCGGCTGGAAGCGCATCGTGGTCACGGTGGGCGAGAAGATCGGCAAGACGCACCTGAGCTACGCCCAGGGCGCCTCGGCCGAGGTGGTGGCCATGGTCACCATCGGCGCGGCCGACATGTACGGGCTGCCGGTGTCGACCACGCACGTGCTGTCTTCCGGCGTGGCCGGCACCATGACGGCCAGCGGCTCGGGCCTGCAGTTGTCGACGCTGCGCAACCTCGCGCTGGCCTGGGTGCTGACGCTGCCGGTGGCGATGCTGCTGTCGGGCTCGCTCTACTGGCTGTTCACCCGCATCTTCTGAACTCGCGTACTTACCATCTTGTCGGCATTCCATGATCTCGCGGCCCAGTCGTACGGGGGCGACGAAGCCGGGCTGATCTGCGGCTACCTCTTCGACGCCCGCGCGCCCGAACCCGCGCGGGCCATCGACTCCGCGCAGGCCGCCGCGTGGCTGGCCGGGCAGCGCAATATCGAAGCCAGCGAAGCCCGAGCCGGCTGCGAAGGCGAAGACGGGCAGGAAAACCCCGCCTATGTCTGGCTGCATTTCAACCTGAGCCATGCGCACGCCGAGCGCTGGCTGGTGCGGCACGCGAACCTCTCCGACACCTTCTACGAGACGCTGCACGAGGGCCTGCCCTCCACGCGCATCGAGCGCGACGACGATTCGCTGATCGCCGTCATCAACGACGTGCACTTCGAGTTCAGCTTCGAGCCATCGGACATCTCCACGCTGTGGATCAGCGTCGGCCCGCGCCTCGTGGTCACGGCCCGGACCAAGCCGCTGCGCTCGGTCGATGCGCTGCGCACCGCGGTGAAGGCGGGCGACGCGCCGCGCTCGAGCACCGAGCTGCTCGAACACCTGCTGCGCGCGCAGGCCGATGTGCTGGTGAAGATCGTGCGCGGCGTCACCTCGCGCATCGACCGCATCGAGGACGAACTGCTCGCCGGCCGCCTCGACCACAAGCGCGCGCGCCTGGGCGTGCTGCGCCGGCTGCTGGTGCGGCTGCAGCGGCTGCTGGCGCCCGAGCCGGCGGCGCTGTTCCGGCTGCTGCAGGGGCCGCCGGGCTGGATGTCGGAGCCCGACGCGCAGGCGCTGCGCGGCTCGACCGAGGAGTTCTCGGTGGTGCTGCGCGACATGCAGGCGCTGCAGGAGCGCATCAAGCTGCTGCAGGAAGAGATCGCCGCCAACGTCAACGAGGACAACAACCGCAGCCTGTTCGTTCTGACGGTGGTCACGGTGCTTGCGCTGCCGATCAACATCCTGGCCGGCCTGTTCGGCATGAACGTTGGCGGCATCCCGCTGGCGGACCACAAGCACGGCTTCTGGATCGTGGTGGCGATCGTGGCCACCTTCACCGCGGTGGCGGCCTGGGCGGCTTTCCGCAAGCAGCGCTGAGGCGCATGCAGCGGCGCATTAATGCTATTTATTTAATAGCATCTTTTGCAGTATCCACGCGCCCGCAACAGGGTTCCAGACCCCATAGAATGCGGGGGTGTCCTCCATTCTCAATGCCGATCTTCATTGCCACTCCGTGGTCTCCGACGGCACGCTGACGCCCGAAGAACTGGCGGCGCGCGCCGCAGCCAACGGGGTGGAACTCTGGGCCCTCACCGACCATGACGAGATCGGCGGGCAGCACCGCGCAGCGGCCGCGGCCCGTGCCAACGGCATGCGCTACCTCACCGGCACCGAGATTTCCGTGACCTTCGCGGGCGAGACGGTGCACATCGTCGGCCTGGGCTTCGACCCCGACGACGCGGCCATCTCGCAGGGCCTGTACGACACGCGCGGCGGCCGCGGCAAGCGGGCGCAGGAAATGTCCGAGGGGCTGGCCAAGGTCGGCATCCACGGCGCCTATGAAGGCGCGCTCAAGTTCGTCGGCAATCCCGAACTCATCTCGCGCACGCACTTCGCGCGCTTTCTCGTCGAACAGGGCCATTGCCGCGACACGCCCGAGGTGTTCCGCAAGTTCCTCACCGAAGGCAAGCCCGGCTACGTGCCGCACCGCTGGGCCACGCTGAAAGATGCCGTGCACTGGATCACTGCCGCCAAGGGCCTGGCCGTGATCGCCCACCCGGGCCGCTACAAGTTCACGGCCAACGAGGAATACGCGCTGTTCCTCGAATTCAAGGCACATGGCGGCAAGGCGATCGAGGTCGTCACCGGCAGCCACACGCCGGCCGAGTTCGTCGAGTACGCCGACAAGGCGCTCGAGTTCGATTTCGCCGCCTCGCGCGGCAGCGATTTCCACAGCCCCGACGAGAGCCACTGCGATCTCGGCAAGCTGCCGCCCCTGCCCGGCGCGCTCACTCCCGTGTGGGAACTGCTCGGCGACCGTATCCAGCAGTGAGCCCAAGCCCCGGGACCAGCAACGACAACGCGGCGACCGTTGCGCTGGCAGCCGCTCGCGTGGCGCAGCAGCGAAGCCTCGGCAAGGAATCGGAACGCATCCTCGCCGGCATCGGCCTCGTGATACTGGCCGTGGCCTGCTTCGCCACGCTCGACACCGCCACCAAGTACTCCACGCTGGGCGTGCCCATCCTGATGGGCGTGTGGTTCCGCTATGCCTTCCAGGCGGTGGCGACCACGCTGGTGCTGCTGCCGCTGCGCGGCACGGCGCTGTTGCACACGAAGCATCCCCGCTACCAGGCGCTGCGCGGTGCGCTGCTGCTGGCATCGAGCATCTTCGCCTTCCTGAGCCTGCGCTACATGCCGCTGGCGGAGTTCACCTCGATCATGCTGATCGCGCCGCTGGTCATCACGCTGCTGGCGGCCACCACGCTCAAGGAGCACGTCTCGCCGCTGCGCTGGACGCTGGTGGCGGGCGGTTTCATCGGCACGCTGGTCATCCTGCGGCCAGGCGGCGGCGCGTTCAGCTGGGCCGTTCTGCTGCCGCTGGGGCTGGTGCTGAGCAACGCCTGGTTCCAGGTGCTCACGAGCAAGCTGGCGCAGACCGAGAACCCGCTGACCATGCACTTCTACACCGGCTGGGTGGGCACGCTGATCGTCTCGCTCGTCGTGCCCTTCGTGTGGACCTCGCTGCCTTCCTGGGAATGGTGGGCGCTGCTGTGCCTCATGGGCTTCATGGGCACGGTGGGGCACTTCATGCTGATCCTGGCCTACCAGCGCGCGCCGGCGTCCACGCTCACGCCTTATCTCTATGCGCAGATCGCGTTCGCCATGCTTGGCGGCTGGATCGTCTTTTCCCATGTGCCGGACCGCTTCTCGCTCATCGGCATGGCGATGATCGCGGTCTGCGGCGCGGCCGGCGCGTGGCTCACGGTGCGTGAGCGCCGCGTGCCCATCGAACCCGCCGAATCCTGACCAGGAACCTTTCTTCATCATGGCCCAGTACTTCGAAGTCCACCCAGAGAACCCGCAGCAGCGGCTGCTGAAGCAGGCCGTCACGCTGCTGGAGCGCGGCGATATCGTGGCCGTGCCCACCGACTCCAGCTACGCGCTGGCCTGCCACCTCGACGACAAGGACGCGGTCGACCAGCTTCGCCGCATCCGCCAGGTCGACGAGAAGCACCACCTCACGCTGCTGTGCCGAGACCTCAGCGAGCTCGCCAACTACGCGCGCGTCGACAACAAGCAATACCGCCTGCTGAAGGCGGCCACGCCCGGCCCCTACACCTTCCTGCTCGAAGCCACCAAGGAAGTGCCGCGCCGCGTGAGCCACCCGCAGCGCAAGACCATCGGCCTGCGCGTGCCCGACCACAAGGTGCTGCTGGAGCTCCTGTCGCTGCATGGCGCGCCGCTGCTGGCCACCACGCTGATCGCCCCGGGCGAGACCGAGGCGCTGAACGACGCGCAGACCATCCGCGAGCGCTTCGAGAAGCAGATCGCCGCCGTCATCGATGCCGGAGCCTGCCCTTCGCAGCCGACCACGGTGGTCGACCTGACGCCCATGGGCAGCGGCGACGACCCTGTCGTGGTGCGGCAAGGGCGCGGCCAGCTGGCCGTTCTGGGCCTCTGAAATCGGGGCTGACGATATGCCATGTCTGACACAATCCGGCGGTGGATATTTCAAGTCAGATTCAAACCGTCCTGATCCTGGCGCTGCCAGTATTGTTTGCCATCACGGTGCCAGCTGTTGTCCGGGGCCGCGTGGCAAGCCACTTCGGCGATCAGACAGCGGCCATGATGGGCAGGCTCACGCTCAATCCGATCAAGCACATCGATCTCATCGGCACCATCCTGATTCCGCTGGTCCTGTACTTCGCGACCTCGGGTGCATTGCTGTTCGGCTACGCGAAGCCGATTCCGTTCGATCCACGCAATCTGCGCAATCCGAAGAGAGACCTGTTGTGGGTTTCGCTGTCAGCTCCGGCCGCCAACTTTGCGATGGCGTTGGCATGGGCGCTGGCGTTCGTC
The DNA here is from genome assembly GCF_041154425.1 of Variovorax sp. V15. Lineage (NCBI taxonomy): Bacteria > Pseudomonadati > Pseudomonadota > Betaproteobacteria > Burkholderiales > Comamonadaceae > Variovorax > Variovorax sp. V15. The sequence goes on along the minus strand of NZ_AP028659.1, from coordinate 1,463,531 downwards.
CTGCTTCGTGCCGCAGGCATCGACGAACCTTTCTTCGTACAGATGGCGCAGGGCGGCGTACTGGTCAACCTCGTGATGTGGGCCTTCAATCTGTTCCCCCTGCCGCCGCTCGATGGCGGTCGCATCCTGATGGGTTTGCTGCCGAATGGACAAATCACGACCTTCCTTGCGCGCATCGAACCCTACGGCTTCTTCATCGTGATGGCACTTGTGCTGGCTGGCGTTCTTGGCAAGCTTTGGCTGCAACCGCTGATGGCCGCAGGCTACGCGATCATCAACACGATCCTTTTCCCGCTCGTAGCTTTGCTGCGTTAAGTTCCCTCTTCGTCCCATGGCTTCGTCTTCCAAAGCTCCCCTGCGCGTCCTGACCGGCATCACGCCGTCGGGCACGCCGCACCTCGGCAACTATGTCGGCTCGATCCGCCACTCGGTGCGGCAAAGCGTCGCGCCCGGCGTGCAGAGCTTCTTCTTCCTGGCCGACTACCACGCGCTCATCAAGGTGCAGGAGCCGGCCCTGATCCAGCGCTCCACCCTCGAGATCGCCGCCAGCTGGCTGGCCTGCGGGCTCGACCCCGAGCGCGTCACCTTCTACCGCCAGTCGGACATCGTCGAGATTCCCGAGCTGACCTGGTTCCTCACCTGCGTGACCGGCAAGGGCGTGCTCAACCGCGCGCATGCCTACAAGGCGCAGCTCGACAAGAACGTGGCCAAGGGCGAGGACCCCGACGCCGACGTGACGGCCGGCCTCTTCATGTACCCGGTGCTCATGGGCGCCGACATCCTGATGTTCAACGCCCACAAGGTGCCCGTGGGCCGCGACCAGGTGCAGCACATCGAGATGGCGCGCGACATGGCGCAGCGCTTCAACCACCTCTACGGCGAGCATTTCACGCTGCCCGAGGCCGAGATCGACGACGCGGTCGCCACCCTGCCCGGCCTCGACGGCCGCAAGATGAGCAAGAGCTACGGCAACACGATCCCGCTGTTCGCGCCGCGCGCGCAGCTGCAAAAGCAGATCTCCAGCATCGTGACCGACTCGCGCGCCCCCGGCGAGCCCAAGGAAACCGAAGGCTCGGCGCTCTTCCAGATCTACCAGGCCTTCGCCAGCGCCGAGGAAACCGAGACGCTGCGCAAGGCGTACGCCGATGGCATCGGCTGGGGCGACGCCAAGCAGATGCTGTTCGAGCGCATCGACCTCGAAGTGGCGCCGCTGCGTGAGCGCTACGAGGCGCTGATGAACGACCCGGCCCAGATCGAGCGCACCCTGCTGCTGGGCGCCGAGAAGGCGCAGGCGCTGTCGAAGCCTTTCATGGCCAGCCTGCGCCACGCGGTCGGCCTGCGCAACCTGGCGGCCGGCAAGGACAAGGGCGTCGCCAAGGCGGCCAAGGTCGCCAAACCCAGTTTCAAGCAGTACCGCGAGAAGGCGGACGGACTTTTCTATTTCAAGCTGTTGGATGCGCGCGGCGAAACCCTGCTGCAAAGCCGTGGATTCGCCTCGCCGCAGGAAGCGGGCCGTACCATCGCAATCCTGCAGGCGCAGCGCGGCGAAGCATTGCCCGCGCTGGCCAGCCAGATGGAGCCCATCGGTACAGAAGGAATACGCGCCGTCGAAGAGGCGCTGGAGGCACTGACGGAAGCGACACCCGGCACAACCAGCGGGAGTTGATCCGGCAACGCCCATCGGCTTATCGGCCGGTGAGCACGACGAGAGAAGACGGTGCGATCACAAAGGAAGAAAACATGAGCATTTATGTCATCGACGACCACCCCCTGATGCGCGACGCGATCGTGATGGTCCTGCGGCGCTTGCGCCCGGCCGAGAACATCGTCGAGCTCGAACGCCTCGACAAGCTCGCAGGCTCCGTGCAGCAGCGTGGTGCGCCTACGCTTTTCTGCCTGGACCTGAAGCTGCCGGACACCAACGGCGTGTCGGGCGTGATCGCGGTCAAGCAGGTCTATCCGAACGTGCCGATCGCCGTGTACTCGGCCGCGCCGTCCGCCGACATGGAAGACGCCTGCATCGAGGCCGGCGCCGACACCTACATCGAGAAGTCGGCCAGCTCCAACGAGCTGGCGGCCGCCCTTCGCGGCCTCCTGATGGCCGGCTCGGAAGACGAAGCCGACGAGATGCCGGCCGCCAACAGCGGCAAGCTCTCCAAGCGCCAGACGCAGCTGATCGCCATGCTCGACAAGGGCATGAGCAACCGCGACATCGCGACCGACCTGGAGATCAGCGAACACACGGTGAAGGTTCACCTGTGGCGCCTGTTCCGCAGGCTGGGCGTGAAGAGCCGCACCCAGGCGCTGCACTACGCGCGCACCAACGGCTTGTTGTCCGGCTAACCCCCAGGCTTCGCGCACTTCGTGTCGCTGCGCCAACCCCCTTGCAGGGGGCAACACCTGAGGACCGGCAAAGCCGGCTCCTCGGTGTTCCCGAATTGAAAAAACCGCGCCTTGCGCGGTTTTTTCTTTGGGGCGGGTCGGCGTGCGTCTCAACCGCCGGAGGCTGTCACCCGCGCCTGCGCCACCGCCTCGTCTGCATCGTGCAGCGCCACGCGGAACACGCTGCCGCTGCCCAGGCGCGAACGCACGCTCACCGGGTGCCCCAGCACATGCGAGAGGCGCGCGACGATGGCGAGGCCCAGGCCGAAGCCGTCCGAAGTGCCGGCGTGGTCGGCGACCTTGTAGAACTCCAGGAATACGTCGCGCAGATGCTCGGGCGCGATGCCGATGCCGGTGTCCCACACCTCCACGCGCAGGCCGTCGCGGGTCTGGCGGGCGGCCAGCAGCACGCCGCCTTCGGTCGTGTACTTGATCGCGTTGGCCAGCAGGTTGCCGATCATGCGGCGCACGCGGATCGGGTCGGTGAGGAAGGAGCCCTCGCACATGTGCACGCGGAAGTCGAGGCCGCGGCTCTCGGCCACGGGGCGGTATTGCAGCTCCAGGTCGTGCAGCAGCTCGGGCACGTCGACCCGCTCGACGTGCAGGCGCACCTGGCCCGAATCGATGCGCGCCAGGTCGAACATCGAATCGAAGAGCGCATTCACCGCGTGCGTGGCGCGCACGATCTTCGGCGCGAGTTCCAGAACCAGTTCGGGCTCATTGCGCAACCAGTCGGCGTACAACGAAAGTGCCAGCACGGGTTGGCGCATGTCGTGCGCGGCGCTGGCGAGGAAGCGGTTCTTCATGGCCACGGCCGATACCGCCGCCTGCCGCTGCTGGGTCAGCGACTTGATGAGGATGTGGTTGTGGAACAGCAGCTCCAGGCTGTTGCGCGCCGTCTCGTGGATGTGCCGCCCGGCCCGCAGCAGCAGGAACCAGTGGAGGATCGGCAAGATCGGCATCAGGTAGCCGTACTGGAACTGCGGATGCTGCAGCGTGATGGACACCAGCCGTATCAGCACCGCGCCCAGCATCGTGATGAACAGCGTGTTGACGTAGCGCTTGAGCAGCGGCGGATGCAGCGCCAGCCCGTTGAGCGGAAAGGTGCCCACGCCGGCCACGATGAGCCAGCTCATGAACTGGTTGACCTGCGGCGTGCGCTCGAAGAAGAGCAGCACCGACAGGCCCCACACCACCGCGCTGGTGCTCCAGACGAAGCCGTAGCGCTCGGTGAACTGCTGCTGGGCGGCCGCGCTGCGCCCGGCATAGCGCAGCGCATAGACACGCGCCCCCCAGGCGCGGCAGGCGGTGGCGATGACGCCGGCCAGGAGCCAGATCAGCAGTTCCCAGCGCGGCACATAGGCCCAGTTCAGGCCGACCATCGCCGGCATCAGCGCGGCGGAGACAAAGTACGAGCCCTTCGCCGAGCGCATCAGGCTGCGGATGAGCTCGCCGCGTACCCACGATTCGGCTTCATCGGCCGAAGCCGGGGCGGGGGTCATGCTGGCGATCGACGCATTGGCCATAAGCCGGCGATCTTAACGGCCCATCCGGCAATGTTTCACCGGGTAACAATCGATCGCCGCCCCCAAAATGCGGGCGATAACCCGGAAGAATTAACCGATGCTCGACAACCTGACTCCCTTCCTCGTCCACTGGGCCATCACCGGCATCTCGCTGTGGGTGGCCAGCCATCTTTTCCGCGGGCTCAAGTTCGACAGCACCGGCGCGCTGGTGGTCTCGGCGCTGCTGCTGGGCCTGGCCAATGCCATCGTCAAGCCGCTGCTGATCGTGCTCACGCTGCCGCTGACGCTGGTGACCTTCGGGCTCTTCCTGCTGGTCATCAACGCGCTGATGATCCTGCTGGTGGCCGCGCTGGTGAAGGGCTTCAGGGTGTCGGGCTTCTGGACCGCGCTCTTCGCGAGCATCTTCATCTCGCTGCTGAGCGTGGTCATAGGATCGTTCGTGACCGGCAGCGACCCCGCCGAGAAGGTGCAGATGCCGCAGAGCGGCAACTGGCTGTGAACGGCCAGGGGCCTGCTCGCAGGCCCTAGGCCAGCACGGCGCCGCCGCGCAGCAGCGCCTCGCGCAGGGCCGGCACGTCGACCGACCGCACCTGCGCGCCCATGGCATCACCGGCAGACCGTGCCGCCATGGCCGCCGCTATGCCCGCGGCATGCCCCACTGCCATCGAGATCGTCATGACCCGGATCGCCGCCAGCGCCTCGTGGCTGGCCGAAATGCCCCGCCCCACGCCCAGCGCGTTGTCGAGCGCGGTCGGAATCAGGCTGCGGTACGGGATCTGGTAGGCGTGGTCGTCGCCCATGGGCACGTAGTGCAGCGAGCCGCCCTTCGCCGGGTGGATGTCGATCGGGTACGCGCCCGCCGCGATGGCGTCGGCGAACTGCACCGGCTCCAGCAGCTCTGCGGCTGTGAGCACATGGTCGCCTTCCACCCGGCGCGTCTCGCGCACGCCCACCTGCGTGGCGAAGGCGCGCAGCCGCCCGTCGCCGCAGCCGGGCACGTGGGCCGCAATGAACTCCGCCGCCTTCCATGCCTGGCGCCGGCCTTCGATCTCGGCGCCGCCGAGCGCCATCGGATCGGTGGCATCGATGGCCAGGCGGCTGATGTTGAACCAGGCATCGTCCGAATGCGGCACGCGGCTCGAATGCAGTGCCGCCCGCGCGAGCCCGCCCTGCGCATAGCCCCTGGCGGCCAGTTCGGCAAGCTCGGCTTTCGAAATCGCGCCGAAGCGCCCGAAATCGATCGGACCGAAGCGGAACATCATCGTGGCCGGCTGCAGCGCCTCGCCGCCGCCCAGTTCGAGGAAGCGCGCGCCCGCCTGCTTCAGCGCATCCATGTCACCCGATGCATCGACCAGCACGCCGGGGCGCAACGACAGCACGCCGCCCTTGGTCAGCACGCGCAGGCCCGTGACGCGACGCGCTTCGCACTGCACGTCGAGCAGGCTCGCGTGCAGCAGCGGCCGCACGCCGGCCTCGGCCACCATGTCGTCGAGCACCAGCTTGAGCACCTCGGGCTCGTACTCGACACGGTCCATGTGATGGCCGGTGGACATCACGAAGCGGTCGTGCTCGCGTGCGCCACCGTAGGCGCGCAGCCGCCGGACCACCTCGTCGGCCAGCCCCGCAACCACCGTTCGGCCGTTGCCGGTCTGCCAGCTGTTGAACTGCGCCACCGCCCCGGCCGTGGCGTTGCCGCCCAGGAAGCCATAGCGCTCGACCAGCACGACCGAAGCGCCCTGCCGCGCCGCCGCCACCGCGGCCATGGTGCCCGCGACGCCGCCGCCGCAAACCACCACGTCGGCCTCGACCGCATGGCTCGTTCCGATGTTCTCGTTGCTCATCCTAGTTCTCGACCTGGATGCCGCGGCTCTTCACAACCTGCCCCCATCGGCTGCCTTCGGCCTTGAGGTACTGCGCGGTGGCCTCGCGGCCACGGATGAAGGTCTCGAGGCTCAGCGCGTCGAAGCGCTTCTTCACCGCATCGGACTGCAGCGCCGAGGCCAGCAGCTTCTCGAGCCTCGCCAGTCCTTCGGCCGGAATGCTGCCCTTGGGCGCCACCAGCGTGGCCCAGCCCTCGACCTCCAGGCTCTGCAGCTTCAGGCTGCGCAGCGTGGGCACGTCGGCCAGTTCCGCCACCGGCTGCGCCGACGACACGGCCAGCGCGCGCAGCCGGCCCGAGCGGATGTGCACGATCACGCTCGGCAAATTCAGGAAGCCCATCGACACCAGCCCCGAGATCAGGTCGGGCATCAGTGCGCTCTCGCCCTTGTAGGGCACGCTGACCAGCGAGGTACCGGTCTCCTGCGCGAAGAGTTCCGCCGTCAGGTGCGCCAGCGTGCCGGTACCGCTGTTGCCCGCGCTGAGCTTGCCCGGCTGCGCCTTGGCAAGCGCCACGAGCTCGGCCAGCGTTTTCGCCTTCGAGTCGGCCGGCACCACCAGCACCAGCGGCTGCCGCGAGACCATGCCGACGGCGTCGAAGTCGCGCGCCACGTCGTAGCTCAGCTTCGGGTTGAGCGAAGGGTTGATCACCATGCTGTTGCTGCCCATCAGCAGCGTATGGCCGTCGCGGCTTTGCAGCGCCGCCATCACGCCGATGGCGCTGCCCGCGCCGGGCTTGTTCTCCACGATCACCGGCTGCCCGAGCTGCGGCGCCAGCACCTCGGCCAGCACGCGCGCCGAGCCGTCGGCACCGCCACCGGGTGCGAAGGGCACGATGATGCGCACCGGCTTCGTGGGCCAGGCGTCGGCGGCATGCGCGCGGCGGCCGAGGGCCGCGGCAAGCGTCGCTGCCGAGATTAGGGAGATCGCATGCCTGCGCGAGATGCCGCGCGCCGCGGCGGTGGCTGTAGCCATGTCCTGTTTGCCTCTTGATCTGGTTGTTCTGGAAAAGAAGCCCGATGCTAGGAAGCGGCCACCCGTCCGGCAAATACCAACATATGGCAACGCCATAACATCGCGTTATCGAATCACGCCGATGGAACGGGCGATGTCATGAACCTCCGACAGATCGAAGTCTTCCGCGCCGTCATGCTGGCCGGCTCCGTCACAGATGCCGCGCGCTCGCTGCACGTCTCGCAGCCGGGCATCAGCCGCATGCTCTCGCACATCGAACTGCAGCTGGGGCTTCGCCTCTTCGAGCGGCGCAAGGGCAGGCTGCTGGCCACGCCCGAGGCGCAGGCGCTCTTCGCCGAGGTCGAGCAGGTGTACCGGGGCGTGGCCCGCATCGACGACTGCGCGCAGGCTTTGAAGGACGGCAAGATGCTCACGTTGCGCGTGCTGTGCAGCCCGAGCACGGGCCTGGACATGGTGCCGCGCGCGCTCACCGCGCTGGGCGAGGAGTTTCCGTCGGCGCGCATCTACTTCGAGGTGCTGCTCGCGAGGGAGATGGTGAAGCGCCTCGCCGCGCACGAGGCCGACGTAGCGATCTCCACGCTGGCCATCGACGACCCGCTGCTCAGCTCACGCCCCATCGGCCAGTGGACGCTGGCCGGCGTGTTTCCGCGCGGCCATGCGCTGGAGGCGCGGCGCACGCTCTCGCCGGCCGACATCCTGAAGGAACGCATGATCTCCTTCAGCCCCGATACGCCGCAGGGCCGCATCATTGCCGACTGGTGCGTGCAGCACCGGCTGGAGCCCGACGCCCGCATCGAGGTGCGTGCCGGCCAGAGCGCATGCGCCATGGCGGCGGCGGGCGCGGGCGTGGCCATCGTCGACGACCTCACCGCGCGCGGCTGCATGACCGACAGGCTCAGCTTCCGGCCGATCCGCAACGCGCCTTCCTTCGACATCTTCGCCGTGACCAACGAGAACTTCGCGGCCTCGCTGCTGGCGAACCGCTTCGTCGCCCACGCCCAGACCGCGCTGCGCCAGCTGAAGAAAGAGCGGGCCTGAGCCCGGGCGCCATCCCATATTTTGCGGAGGGACAGCGCGCGGCCGCTGCCTATGATCCGCCTCACCCCGGCGCCCAGACCGGCGGAACGAGGAGCCCCCATGAAGATCGCCTTCACGTCGTGCATGAACTTCAAGCCCGGCCCCGACGGCTACCAGCGCGTGTGGAACCGCATCGCGCAGGAGCAGCCCGACTACCTGTTCCTCCTGGGCGACCAGATCTACATGGACTTCTTTCCCAAGCTGGGCGAGCCGTCCGGATGGGATGCGGCGAAGTTCGCCGACGTGATGCAGGGCAAGTACGAAGCGCAGTGGAACGTGCCGAACTTCAAGGCCCTGCGCGACGCGCTGCGCCAGAAGCAGGGCAACGGCGGCGGTGTGTACGGCACCTGGGACGACCACGACTTTGCCTGGAACAACGCGCAGGGCTCGGACGTCAGCGCGCCGGTGAAGCAGCAGACCCGCAGGCTCTTCACCCAGTACATGCAGATCGAGCAACTGAAGAACCCGGCGCATCTCGACCCGGCCGTCGACGGCATCTACTACTCGATTCCGCTGATGCACCAGCAGCAGCGCATCGGCAAGGCCATCTTCCTCGACACCCGCTGGTACAGCACCGCCCCCGGCGACTCCAAGCCCCTGCTCGGCCAGAAGCAGCTCGACTACCTGAAGCAGGAACTGGCCGACGAGCAGGGCTACGTGCTGATCTGCGCAGGCATGCCCATTCGCGCGACCGGCAACGGATGGATGCGCTACCGCGACGACTACGCCAGGTTCCGCGCGATCATCCAGGGGCGCAAGTCGATCTTCCTGACCGGCGACATCCACGAGAACGCATTCCTGCCGCCGGCCGGAGAGACGAAGATGTTCGAGGTGGTCTCCTCCGGCGCCTTCGTCACCAAGTACTACCTCACGGGCGAGCGCGAGAACTTCGGCATCCTCGAATACACGCCCGGGAGCACCGACATCAAGCTGTTCGACAAGCGGGGGCTGGAGATGCACAACGTCATCGACAACGCCACCTTCATGCACCAGGAGATCCGCTGAAGGCCTTCCCGCGGGCTGCGGCCTACTTGCCCCAGATCGCCTTGTACTGGTTGCGGTAGCCGTTGTCCGGGTCAAACACGTTCCTCGGCCCGCCGTCCTTGCCGACGTTGCCCACGGTCACCAGGTGCACCTTGGGCACGTAGCCCGACCACTTCTCCTTGGCGAAGGCGCGGTTGAGCTCGTCGACGATCTGCCAGCCCTGCATGTTCAATGGCTCCGGTACCGTGCCGGCCTGGAAGCGCTGCGTGCGGATGCGCTGGTAGGCTGCCTCGGAGCCGTCGCCGGCCGACACAGCCTTGGGCGCGCCGTCGCCCTTCTTGCCCGCGGCCGTGAGCGAGGGGCCCATGAAGTCGAAGTACAGGTCGTTGATGGCCAGCGAGTGCGTCCACTTGTCGCCGAAGCGCTGCAGCAGCGCGGTGGTGAGCTGCGGCATGCGGGTGGAGCTTTCGGCGATGGGGCTGTCCTCGAAGCTCAGCACGGTGCAGCCGCCGCACTTCTTGATGACGGCCTCCATCGCGCGCGCCTTGTACAGCGCGATGGCGTACTGCGAGTCGGTGAAGATCACCACGCCGGCCTTGCCGTTGGAGTCGGCCACCACCCATGAGGCGGCGACGTCGGCCACGTCGTCGGTCACCGTGGTCACGTTGGCGAAGAGGCCCGCCTTGTCGTTCGGGCCGGGCTGCTCGCCCGAGTGCCAGCCGACGAGCGGAATGCCCGACTTGGCGGCACCCGCGAACGCGGCCTTCTGCTCGGTGGTGTCGAAACCGCCGACCACGATGCCCGCCGGCTTCACCGCCAGCGCCTGGTTGAGCGCGGCCGTGCGCCCACTGACCGTGCCCTGCCCGTCGATGACGCGCACCGTCCAGCCGATGGCCCGGCCCGCTTCCTCCACGCCCTTGCTGACGCCGACGATGCCGCCGTTCTTCATGTCGCCCGCGACGAAGACGATGGTCTTGCCTGCCGCCGCCTTCGGGCCGGTGGAGGGACCGTCCCACTTCTCCTTGGTCATGGTCGCGAGCTCGACCTTCTTCTTCGCGGCGTCCAGAAAGTCGTCGGCCATGGCCTTCGGCGCCAGTGCGGCTGCGCACAGCGCCAGCACCGCGGCGGCGACGGTGCGCGCGGGAACGTTCTTCTTCATGCTTGTCTCCAGTCGTCGTAGTGGGCCGTCATTCCGACGGCGTTGAGGGAACCGGTTGCGCGTGATCGAGCTGCCGCTCGGCGATGCGCCGCTTGATCGAGCGGTTGCGCCGCTGCTGCGCCCAGCCCGCGATGCCGATGGACACCAGCAGCGTCAGGCCGTTGAAGAGCGGCTCCACATAAAAGGCACCGCCGAACTGCTGGATGCCCGAGATGCCGATGGCGAGAATCGCCACGCCCACCAGCGTGCCCCACACGTTCACGCGGCCGGGCCGGATGGTGGTGGAGCCGAGAAAGGCGCCCACCAGCGCCGGCAACAAAAACTCGAGCCCCACGCTCGCCTGCCCGATCTGCAGCCGCGAGGCCAGCAGCACGCCAGCAAAGCCCGACAGCAGACCCGAGGCGACGAAGGCGCCCATCACATGCCTGCGCACCGAAATGCCGTTGAGCTGCGCCGCCTTCGGGTTCGCGCCGATCACGTAGAGCGCCCGGCCCAGCGGCGTGAACTCGGTGACCACCCACAGCGTGACACTCACCGCGAGCACGTAGAACGCGCCCACCGGCAGCCCCAGCAGGCTGCCGCCCGCGATGCCCACGAAGCCGTCGGGCAGCTCGCCCACCACCTGCCGCCCGCCGCTGTGCCACATGGCCACCGCGTAGATCACCGTGCCCGTGCCCAGCGTGGCGATGAACGAGTCGATCTGCGCGAGCTCGACCAGCAGCCCGTTGAGCACGCCGAACAGCGCCGCGCACAGCAGCACCACCAGCACCGCCGCCGGCCAAGGCAGGCCCAGCTGCGTCTGCAGGCTGATCGCGAGGATGTGCCACAGCACGATGCCGTAACCCACGGTGAGGTCGATCTTGCCGGTGATCATCGGGATGGTCGCGGCCAGCGCCAGCAGCGCGATCACCGACTTGTCGGCCAGGATCGCGCGCAGGTTGAACAGCGTCGGAAAGGTCTCGGGCAGCAGCACCGAGAACAGCAGCGCGAGCGCCACCGTGAGCACGACGAGGCCGTACACCGGCATCGCGCGCCCGAGGCCCTGCGCGAGGGAGACAGCCTCGCCATCGAGAGACTTGTCAGGCTCCAGCGCCGTGGACTTGATAGAGCTGCTCATGCTGAAACTTCCTCGCGCGTCGCCGCGCCTGCTGCCAATGCCAGGAGTCTTTCGACGGTGATCGCCTCGCCCGTGAGCTCGGCCGCGATCAGCCCGTCGCGGAAGACGAGCACGCGGGTGCACACGGTCGCGATCTCCTCGAAGTCGGTGGAGACGACGACCAGCGCGGTGCCGGCCTCGGCGCGCTCGCGCAGCACGCCGTAGATCTGCCGCTTGGCGCCCACGTCGACGCCCGCGGTGGGCTCCTCGAGCACCACCAGCGGCTTGTCGAGATGGAACCAGCGCGCCAGCACCACCTTCTGCTGGTTGCCGCCCGAGAGCTGCTGCACTTCGGCCGACGGCGCGGGCGGGTTGATGTCGAAGCGGCGGATGAGCGCGAGCGCGCCCTCGGTCTCGCGGCGTGGCCGGTCGAAGGCCAGGCCGCGGTCGCCGTGCAGCGTCGAATTGGGAAACAGGTTCTCCAGCACGCTCATCGAGCCGGCCAGGTTTTCCTCGAGCCGCTCGCCAGCCACATAGGCCACGCCGGCGCGAATCGCATCGGCCGGGCAGGTGAAGTCGCAGGCCTTGCCCAGCAGCTGCATGCGCCCGGCCGAAAGCGGCTCGCGCCCGAAGATCGCGCGGCTGATGGCCTCGTGCCCCGCGCCGCGCAGGCCCACGAGGCCCAGCACCTCGCCGCGATGCACGGCCAGGCTCAGCGGGCCGGCGTTGCCGCTGGCCGCGCCGTCGAGCTTCAGCACGGGCTCGCTTCGCGCAGGCGCCTTCGCCTTCTGCACCGAGGCCGAGAGCGCCTTGCCCACGATCAGCCCCACCAGTTCGCTCTCGCTGGTCTGCGCCGTGGTCTTCACCGCCACCAGCCGGCCGTCGCGCATCACGGCTGCACGGTCGGAAATGGCCATCACCTCGTCGAGCCGGTGCGACACGTACATCATCGCCATGCCCTGGCGGCGCAGTTCGCGCAGCACGCCGAACATGCGCTCCACGTCGCTCATCGGCAGGCTGGCCGAGGGCTCGTCGAGCACCAGCAGCCGCGCCTTCACCTCGAGCGCGCGGCCGATGGCGAGCAGCGACTTCTCGGCGCGCGTGAGCGAGAAGACGCGGCGGCCGGGGTCGATGTCGCAGCCCACGCGCGCCATCACGCGGCGCGCCGTGTCGTTCGCCGCCTTCCAGTCGATGAGGCCAAAGCGGCGCGGGTAGCCGGTGCCCAGGCCCACGTTCTCGGCAACGGTCATCCATTCGACGAGGCCAAGGTCCTGGTGGATGAATGCCACCGGCTGCTCGCGCCGGTCGGCGCGCCGCCACTCGGACTGCGGCCGGCCGTCGAAAAGAATCTCCCCGTCGTCCTCCGTGTGGATGCCCGCGAGCAGCTTGATGAGCGTGGACTTGCCCGCGCCGTTCTCGCCCAGCAGCGCGAGGACTTCTCCGGCACGCACGTCCAGCGTGACCTTGTCGACCGCCTGCGTGCCGCCGAAGCGCTTGCTCACGGCCTGGAACTGCAGCAGCGGCGTGCTCATGCGCGCACCGCCCCGCTCGTGTTCAGCCGGATGCGGTAGAGCGAGGTCGACGCGCACACGAAGAGCTCGTCGCCGTCGGTCCCGCCGAAGCTGAGGTTGCCCACCTTCTCCGGCACCGCGATGCGCGCGAGGCGCGTGCCGTCGGGGTGGTAGACCTGCACGCTGTCGGCGCTGCTGGTGTAGACGAAGCCGTGCACATCGACGCGGAATCCGTCGGCCAGCCCCGGGTTCACCACCGCGAACACGCGAGGGTTCGCGAGGTCCTGCCCGCCGATCACGTCGAACGCCACGATGTGGTGATGCCCCGAGCCGTCGGTGCGCAGCGCGGCCGAGGTGTCGCTCACGTACAGGATGCGCTCGTCGGGTGAGAACGCCAGCCCGTTGGGCTCCTCCACGAAGTCGCTCACCGAGCGAAGTGCGCCGCTCGCCGGGTCGAATCGGAACACGTGGTTGCGGCCCAACTCGCTCTGAGCCCTGTGCCCCTCGCGGTCGGAGACGATGCCGTAGGGCGGATCGGTGAACCAGATGCTGCCGTCGCGCTTCACGACGATGTCGTTGGGCGAGTTGAGCCGGCGGCCCTGGTAGCGGTCGACCACCACCTCGTCGGGCAGCGCCTGCAGGCCTTCGCCGGAACCCGCGAAGCGCGTGCGCACGATGGCGCGCAGCCCGTGCGAGCAATGCAGCAGCGATCCGTCGGCCTCGCGCGTGTGGCCGTTGGTGAACTCCACGCCTTCACGCCACACGCTCATGCCTTCTTCGGCGTGCCAGTGCAGCATGCGGTTGTTGGGAATGTCGCTCCACAGCACCGAGCCGTCCTCGCGCATCCACACCGGCCCTTCGCTCCAGACGGCGCCGGTGCACAGGCGTTCGAGCGGGCCGGCCCCTTGGGCGACGGGAGCGAAACGGGAGTCGAAGACTTCGATGGTCATGGCCACGGCGCTGGTTTCCCTGAACTTGGGATCGCAGTGTGGCACCAAAAAGATACCGGTAACTTAGGCTTTTCCCGTAGGCGCAGAGGCCACAATTTCATTCTGCTTTCACGGGTACGCGCTGTATTCTTTGCGCATCGATTCACGCACTCATACAGTTATCGGTATCTCGCGCCGCACGGCCCTCGTCGCATATCCTCGAACCCGCCTTCCGAGAGAGAAAGAAAGAAGCTCCTTGCCTCCGACCAAAGCCTCCGCCGCCCCTGCTCCCGCCCTCACCCGCCCCGCGACGATGGCCGACGTGGCCGCGCGCGTCGGCGTGTCGAAGATGACGGTTTCGCGCGCGCTCAACCGCAGTGCGAGCAGCGACCGCGTGACCTCCGAGGCGCTGCGCCAGCGCATCCTTCAGGCGTGCGAGGAGATGGGCTACGTCATCGACCAGACGGCGCGCACCTTCTCCAGCAAGCGATCGGGCTTCGTCGCGGTGCTGATCCCGTCGCTCAACAACTCCAACTTCTCGGAAACCGCGCAGGGCATCACAGCCGCCGTGGAAGCGCGCGGGCTGCAGGTGCTGCTGGGCTACACCGACTACCGCGTGGAGACCGAGGAGCGCCTGCTGCGCGCCATGCTCGCGCGCCGGCCCGAGGGCGTGATCCTCACCGGCGGCTCGCACACGCCGGCCGCGCGCGCCATGCTGCAGGCAGCGGGCGTGCCGGTGGTCGAGACCTGGGACCTGCCGGCCACGCCCATCGAGCACACCGTAGGCTTCTCGAACGCCGAGGCCGCCGCCGCGATGGTGCGCCACCTGCACGGCAAGGGCTACCGGCGCATCGCCTTCATCGGCGGCACCTCCAACCGCGACACGCGCGGCGCCGACCGCCAGCGCGGCTACGCCAACGCGATCCGCGAACTGGGCCTGCCCGACGGCCGCGTCATCAGCTTCGGCCAGCCGCCGATCTCGATGGCGCAGGGCGGCGAGGCCGTGGCGCAGCTGATCCGCCAGTGGCCCGACGTCGACGCCGTGATCTGCGTGTCCGACCTCTCTGCCTTCGGCGCACTGATGGAATGCCAGCGCCGCGGCTGGGAAGTGCCCGGCCGCATCGCGATCGCGGGCTTCGGCGACTTCGAGGTCGCACGCGCCTGCCATCCGCGCATCACCACCGTGGCGGTGGATTGCGTGGGCATCGGCAAGGCGGCGGGAGAACTGCTGCTGCGCGTGATCGACGGCACGCGCGAGGGGCATCGGCCGCCGGCGGAGACGGTGCTGATCCCGTTCCGCATCGAGCAGCGCGAGAGTTCCTGAGCCCTCCCCTTCAGGGGTGCCAGGTCGAGACCACCGCAGGCGTCTGCGCCGTGGGCCGGCCCGCGAGCGCATAGGAGAGCTCGTTCGCGGCCTTCATGATCGTCTTCGCATGCCCGATCAGCTTGGCCTTGGGCAACCGGTCCGCGGGGCCGGAGATGCACACCGAGCCCAGCAGCGCCCAGCGCAGCCCGAAGACCGGCGCCGACACCGTCGCCACGTTCTTCTCGCGCTCGCCAATGGAGTAGTGGTAGCCCTTCTTGCGGATGTCCTCGTAGAGCTTTCCGGGCTCGCCCGAGAACGCGAGGATCACGCGGCCCGGTGAGCCAAGGTCCAGGGGCAGCATCGCGCCCATGCGTGCGTGGTGCCGGATGGGCTGCGGTCCTTCCACGCGGGCCAGGCAGGTTCTGGAGTTTCCTTCGCGAACGTAGAACGCGGCGCTCTCGCCCGTTGCCTGCGACAGTGCGAGCAGCATCGGCTCGACCACGCCGTTGGCATCGAAGCTGGCCTGGTAGCGCGCGCCGAGCCAGCCGGCCGCGGGGCCCAGCCGCCAGCCGCCGTCCTCGCGCTGCACCACGTAGCCGGCAAGCGCCAGCGTGCGCAGCAGGCGCAGAGCGGTCGTCTTGTGCATCTGGCTGCGGCGCGTGAGCTCCGCGAGCGAGAGATGCTCGTCCTGCATGCCGAAGGCGTCGAGCAGCTGCAGCGCGCGGGTGACGGCGGTGACACCGCCCGAGGCCTCGGCATCCGCCTCGCGGGGCATCTGGATCACTTCCTTGAGCGCGGATCCAGTCTTCGAATTTCGTTTCACACAGTGGTCCAAGGTCCGTTCAGTGGACCACCATTGTATGGAATGGAACGCAAACCTAAAGTCGCTCCACGCCTCGCAGCACGGCCTGCAGGTGCCCAACGAACGATTCGGAGACAGATCAATGCGTACCTCGAGCCTCGGCTCCACCCCTCGCCGCGCGGCCCTCGGCCTCGCCCTTCTTCTCGCCTCGGGCATGGCGCTGGCGCAGGCCTATCCGGCGCGCCCGATCAAGCTCGTCGTGCCCTTCCCGCCGGGCGGCGGCACGGACATCATTGCCCGCGAAGTGGCGAACAAGGTCGCTACTTCCGAAGGCTGGACCATCGTCATCGACAACAAGCCCGGCTCCGGCGGCAACATCGGCGTCGACGCGGCAGCCAAGGCCAGCCCCGACGGCTACACGCTGGTGCTGGGCCAGACCAGCAACCTCGCGATCAACCCCTCGCTGTACGCCAAGCTGCCCTACGACCCGGTGAAGGATCTCGCGGCGGTGGGCCTCGTCGCATCGGCACCGCTGGTGGTGGTCGTGTCCTCCGCCTCGCCCTACAGGAAGCTCGCCGACGTGGTCGCCGCCGCCAAGGCCAAGCCCACCGCGCTCAACTACGCGAGCTCGGGCAACGGCACCGTGGCGCACCTCGCGACCGAGCAGTTCCAGAAGGTCGCCGGCATCCAGCTCACGCACGTGCCCTACAAGGGCGCATCGCAGGGCCTGACCGATCTCGTCGGCGGGCAGATCCAGATCTACGTGTCGTCGGTGCCGACGCTCATCGCGCAGATCAAGAGCGGACAGCTGCGCGCGCTGGCAGTGACCTCGCTGCAGCGCAACCGCGACCTGCCCGACGTGCCGACCATGGGCGAGGCGGGCTACAAGGACTTCGAGGCCGTCACCTGGTTCGGCGTGGCGGGTCCCGCGGCGATGCCGAAGGACGCGATCGCGAAGCTCAACACCGCGTTCAACAAGGCTCTCGCGACGCCCGACGTGCAGAAGAAGCTCGCGGCGCAGGGCGCAGAGGTGCTGTCCGGCCCGCCCGAGAAGCTCGCCTCGCTGATCCGCACCGACGGCCTGCGCTGGGGCGCGATCGTGAAGGCCTCGGGCATCAGGCTCGACTGACGGCGCGGCGTTTCCCTTTTCTCCTTTTCCTCCCTCCCCGAAAGCACTTTCATGTCATCTCCCCTCCCCGACGTCATCCGCAACTTCGAACGCGTGCCCGCGCACATCGTGGCGCAGGCGGCCGAGTTCCAGCCGGCCATCCTTGCCGATGTGGCCGGCCGTCGCGGCGCGCTGGACGGCCGCATCAAGGCCCTGCGGCCCCGCATGAAGCTGGCGGGCACCGCGCTCACCGTGGAAGTGCGCCCCGGCGACAACCTGATGATCCACGCCGCCATCGCCATGGCGAAGCCCGGCGACGTGCTCGTCATCGACGGCAAGGGCGACCTCAGCTCCGCGCTCATGGGCACGATCATGATGACCGCCTGCAAGAAGGTCGGCATCGCCGGCGTGGTCATCGACGGCGCCTGCCGCGACAGCCTGGAGATCGACGAGATGGACTTTCCGGTCTTCTGCGTGGGCACCAATCCGAACGGGCCGACCAAGAACATCGGCGGGCGCATCGGCCATCCGGTGTCGATCGGCGGCGTGACGGTGCATGCGGGCGACTTCATCGTGGGCGACGCAGACGGCGTGGTCGTGGTGGAGCGCGACAAGATCGAGTCGCTGCTGCCCCACGCGGCGAAGAAGGTGAAGGACGAGGCCGCGCGCATCGCCGCCATCAAGGAAGGCAACACCGCCGCCAAGTGGCTCGACTCCGCACTGCGCGCAGCGGGCGTGCTGAAGGAAGGCGAGACGCTGTGACAGCCATTCTGGTGACGGGCGCCGACCTGGCGCCGCAGGCGGTCGGCCTGCTCGAGGGCTACGAAATCGTCTATGCGGGCAAGACGCCGACCGAAGACGACCTCGTCGCGCTGTGCCGCGCGCACGCCCCTGTGGCCATCATCGTGCGCTACGGCAAGGTGGGTGCGGCCGTCATGGACGCCGCGCCGTCGCTGAAGGTGATCTCCAAGCACGGCAGCGGCACCGACACCATCGACAAGGCGGCGGCGCAGGCACGCGGCATCGAGGTGGTCGCAGCCGTGGGCGCGAACGCGGCGGCAGTGGCCGAGCAGGCGCTCGCGCTGCTGCTGGCCTGCGCGAAGTCGGTGGTGGCGCTGGATGCGCGCATGCACGCCGGCCACTGGGACAAGGCGACGCACAAGAGCCTCGAACTCGGCGGCCGCACCATCGGCCTCGTCGGGCTCGGCGCCATCGGGCTGCGCTTCGCGCGCATGGCCGATGCGCTGGGCATGCGCGTGCTCGGCTTCGACCCTTACGCGAAGAACCTGCCGGCCCATGTGCAGGCCGCCGACCTCGCGACCCTCTGGGCCGAGTCCGACGTCATCTCGCTGCACTGCCCGTTGACCGACGAGAACCGGGGCCTGCTCAATGCGGACACGCTGGCGCGCTGCAAGCGCGGCGTGATCGTCGTCAACACCGCGCGCGGCGGCCTGATCGACGAAGAGGCGCTGCTGGCAGCCTTGCGCTCGGGCCAGGTTTCCATGGCCGGGCTGGACAGCTTCGCCATCGAGCCGATGACCGCCGGCCATCCATTCCAGGGCGAGAAGAACATCGTGCTGAGCCCGCACATCGGCGGCGTGACCAGTGACGCCTACGTGAACATGGGCGTCGGCGCAGCAAAGAACCTGCTGCAGGTTCTCGCGCGCCAGACGGCGGCGAGTTGCTGAGGCAGCATCGCCGCTACCCCGATCCAGACAAGGAGACAAGAGAATGAAGAGCGGCAAGAAGGCCCGCTGGACCGCGCTCGCAATCGGCCTGCCGGTCGCGCTGGCAGTTCAAATGCAGGCGCAGGCCCAGAGCTGGCCTACCAAGCCGGTGCGCGTGCTCGTCGGCTTCTCGGCGGGGGGCCCCACCGACGTGGTGGCGCGCGCCTTCGCCGACTACGCAACGCGCGCGCTGGGCCAGCCATTCGTCGTGGACAACAAACCCGGCGCCAACACCATCCTCGCGGCCGAGGCGGTCGCCGCCGCGCCGGCGGACGGCTACACCCTGCTGCTGGGCGCGACGAACCACACGATGATCCCGGCGCTCTACAGCCAGCGCGTCAAGTTCGACGCCGTGCGCTCCTTCGCGCCGGTGTGTTCGCTGGCCGTGAGCCCCACGGTGCTCGTGGTGGGGCCGTCGATGCCGGCGAAGTCGCTCGGCGCCTTCCTGCAGGCCGTGAAGGCCGAGCCGGGCAAGCGCACATACGCCACGCCGGGCTCCGGCAGCTCCGGCCACTTCGCGAGCGCGCAGTTCACGCAGCTCACGGGCACGTCGATGAACCACACTCCGTACAAGGGCGCGGCGCAGGCCGTCACCGATCTCATCGGAGGGCAGGTCGACAGCTCCTTCGCCACGCTGGGCTCGGTGCTCGCGCAGGTGCACAGCGGCAAGCTGACCGCACTGGCGGTGGCCGCTCCGAAGCGCTCCGCGCTGCTGCCCGGTGTGCCGACCTTCGAGGAGGCTGGCGTCAAGGGCTACACGGCCGACGCCTGGTACGGCCTGCTGGCGCCGGCGAAGACGCCGCCCGAGGTGCTGGCCACGCTGCGCCGCGTGGCGACCGAATTCGCGCAGGCGCCGGCCACGCAGGAAAAGTTGCGCTCGCTGGGCATGGAGGCCCGCAACACCTGCGGCGACGCATTCGCTGCGCAGCTCGCGGGCGAGGTCAGGCTCTATGGCGATCTGGCCCGATCGCTCGACCTCAAGACCGAATGAACGCATACCCGAGGAACACAGAATGAAAACCATCCGACGCATGCTCGCCGCGTGCCTTCTTGTCGCTGGAGCCTCCGCGCAGGCGGCCTTTCCGGAGCGCCCGATCACGCTCGTCGTGCCCTATGCGCCCGGCGGCTCGGCCGACGCGCTCGCGCGCGTGCTGGCCGTGCGCGTGGGCATGAAGCTGGGCACCAGCGTGATCGTCGACAACCGACCCGGCGCCAGCGGCACCATCGGCGCGGGCTTCGCCGCCAAGGCCGCGCCCGACGGCTACACCGTGCTCTACGACGCCACGCCATACTCAATCAACCCGCACCTGTTCGCGCGCATGCCCTATGCCGCCACTGCGCTGCAGCCGCTGGCGCTGGTCGCCCTGGCGCCCAACATCGTGATCGTGCGCGCCGATTCGCCCTTGAAGAGCATCAAGGACCTTGCCGACAAGGCCAAGGCCGAGCCCGGAAAGATCAACTTCGCGTCGGGCGGTAGCGGCACCGTGCAGCGGCTCGCGGCGGAGCTGCTGCGCCAGCGGCTCGGGCTGGACATGGTGCACGTGGGCTACAAGAGCGGCGGCCCCGCCATCACCGACGTGATGGGCGGGCAGGTCGACTTCATGTTCAGCACCATCGCCGCGTCGTATCCGCTCGTGTCCTCCGGCAAGCTGCGTGCGCTGGCGGTGTCCTCGCCACAGCGCTCCGCGCGCCTTCCCGACGTGCCCACCATCGCCGAGACCGTGGCGCCCGGCTATGAGGCCTACGAGTGGAACGGCCTGCTGCTGCCGGCCGGCACGCCGGCGCCCATTGCAGAGAAGCTGCACAAGGCGGTGGTCGAGGCGCTGAAGGAAGACGAAGTGAAAAAGCGCTTCGTGGACGTGGGCGTGCAGCCGGTCGGCTCGACGCCTGCAGAGTTCGCAGACTTCCTGAAGAAGGAAGATGCGAAATGGGCGGACGTGATCCGCAAGGGCAACATCAAGCTCGATTGACCACAGCGCACGAATGAACGCCACCTCCATCGCGCAGCCGGTTCCCCACTCGGTGGGCCTGGATCGCCCCGCGCCCGCGCTGCCCGCGGGCGCGTGCGACAGCCACATGCACATCTTCGATGCGCGCTTCGCCGCGTCGCCGCACTGGAAGCGCCAGCCGCCTCGCGCCGAGGTGGCGGCCTACCGCCTGCTGCAGCAGCGGCTGGGCATCTCGCGCACCGTGGTCGTCAACCCGTCGACCTACGGCACCGACAACGCCTGCACGCTCGATGCGCTCGCGCAGCTGGGCGAACAGGCGCGCGGCGTCGCGGTCGTCGCCGAGGACGTGGCCGACAGCGAACTCGACCGCCTTGCGGCGCAGCGCGTCTGCGGCCTGCGCGTGAATTTCGTGACGCCGCAGTCCTGGGGCACCACCACGCCGCGGATGCTGACGACGCTTGCGCGCAAGGTGGCGCGGCTGGGCTGGCACATCCAGGTCTTCGTGCATCCGGAGCAGCTGGTGGAACTCGAACCCGTGCTGGCTGCCCTGCCGGTGCCGCTGGTCATCGACCACATGGCGCGCATCGATCCGGCCGAAGGTGCCGATGCGGCGGCGTTCACCGTGGCGCGACGGCTGCTCGACGGCGGCAACACATGGATGAAGCTTTCCGGCGTCTACATGCGTTCACGCGACGGCGCACCCGCCTACCGCGATGCCTTCGCGCTGGGCCGCGCGCTGGTCGAGGCCGCGCCCGAGCGGCTGGTGTGGGGCAGCGACTGGCCGCACACGACCGAGACGCCGGGAACGGTGGACGACGCAGCCCTCGCGAACGTGCTCGCCGCATGGTGCGGCGACGAAGCCGTGCGCACGCGCATCCTCGTCGACAACCCGGCGAAGCTCTATGGATTCGCGGCCGCCTGATCCGCGCCGCAAAGGAGACCGACTTGTACTTCCTGCAAGCGCCCCAGGTGCTGGAGCTCCAGACCTTCACCAGCATGCCCGAGCATTTCCGGCGCCGCGAGCCGAGCATCTGGGCCGACGCCAACCGCGGCGGCCAGCCGACCGACTCCTTCCTCGAAGGGCCGGTGTTCGACGACGCCGGCAACCTCTACGTCTCGGACATTCCCTTCGGCCGCATCTTCCGCATCGACGCCTCGGGCGAGTGGACGCTGGTGGCCGAGTACGACGGCGAGCCGAACGGCATGAAGTTCATCGACGCGAACACGCTGCTCGTCACCGACTACAGGAGCGGCCTGATGCGCGTGGACGTGCAAACCGGCAGCGTCACGCCGCACCTGCAGCGGCGCAACACCGAGAGCTTCAAGGGCATGAACGACCTGGTGCTGGACGCCCGGGGCAACGTCTACTTCACCGACCAGGGCCAGAGCGGTCTGCACGACCCGTCGGGGCGCCTGTATCGCCTGCGGCCCGACGGGCAGCTCGACCTGCTGCTGTCGAACGTGCCCAGCCCCAACGGCGTGGCGCTCTCGCCCGACGGCAAGGTGCTCTATCTCGCCGTGACGCGTGGCAACTGCATCTGGCGCGTACCGCTGCTCGCGGACGGCAGCGTCGCCAAGGTGGGGCAGTTCTTCACGTCCCATGGTCCGAGCGGCCCCGACGGGCTCGCCGTCGACGCGCAGGGGCGGCTGCTGGTCGCGAACCCGGGCCTGGGCATCGTGTGGGTGCTCGATGCGCGTGCCGAGCCGGTCATGGTGCTGCGCGGCCCCGTCGGCGCGTCCACCACGAACATCGCCTTCGGCGGGCCGGACAGGTGCACGCTGTTCGTCACCGATTCGACGCACGGCAATGTGTTGAAGGCAGAGCTCGACGCGCCGGGCGTGGAGCTGCATCGATTGGACGACTGAGGGACTGAGCTTCGCTGGGGGCTCGTGCGTGGCGCGAGCACTCGCGAAGGCAGTTGCCGAGTCAGTTTTTCGTCGCGCACCCGCAGGTCATTGCCTTCGGCCCGTCGCGGGTGACGCGGTCCGGGCATGGAACTGGAGCAATACCTCCACGGGATGCCGGAGATGCCAGCCCTCCATTCGCTTGGCCTGGCTGCGACAGGAGTAGCCCGTCGCCAGGAACTCCGTCTTCTGCGTCTCCCCATCCTTCAGTATCGGCTCCCAGGACAGGGAGTAGATCTGGCGGGACATCGCGACGTTCACGCTCTCATGGCCATAGGTCCCCGACATGCCGCAGCAGCCGCTGGCTTGCTGCTGGAGCTTCAAACCGGCGCGGGCGAACACATCGGGCCACAAGGCCGCGGCCGCAGGCGCGTTCGTCCTTTCGGTGCAATGGCCCAGAAGCCGGAAGTCTCCCGCTGCGGGTTGCGGATTCATCCGGGGCAGAACATCGAGCAGCCACTCCTGCGGAAGCTGCACGGCGGGAGGCTTTTCCAGGGCTGGGAGCTTCGCGTATTCCTGTCGATACACGAGCGTCATCGCAGGGTCGAGGCCGACGAGCGGCACGCCGCACGAAGCCAGTTCGTCGAGCATCGCCGCGTTCCTGCGCACTGCACGGCCGAACCCCTTCAAAAAGCCGAGGACGTGAAGCGGCTTGCCGTTCGGCATGAAAGGCGCCAGCCACACCGTGTACCCGAGCCGTGAAGCGAGTTCGATGAATGCCGAGAAAACGTGCGTATCGAAATAGCGCGTAAAGGCATCCTGAACGAGGACGACGGACCGGGCCCGCTGCGCATGCGTCAGAGCCATCAGCGACCGCTCAGTGGCAGTGCGTACGCCCCAGCGACGCAGCGTGGCCCGGAAGTCGAAACGGCTCAGCAGCGGACTGTCGACCATGCCCGCATGGCGTTCGAGCATGCGGCGCAGCAGGCTGGAGGACATCGCCGCGTTGTAGAGCCACGGAACCCGCGCGAAGAACGGCACGCTGAATTCGAGCGAACCGATCAGGTAGTCCTTCATCGGCCGCGGGTAACGGGAGTGATAGAGCTCCAGGAAGCGCGAGCGGAAATCCGGGACGTTGACCTTGACAGGGCACTGCCCCGCGCACGACTTGCAGGCCAGGCAACCGCTCATCGCTTCGTAGACCTCGTGGGAGAAGTCATCGGAAGCACCGTTGCCGGCCACCGCGCGCCCACGGCCGCTCTTCCAGCGCCTGACGAATCCGGCGACGAACGAAGGCTGCTGCGCAGCCACCCCGAGTACATCGACCCCCGCATTGCCCTGCAAACGCAGCCACTCCCGCATCAGGGCCGCACGGCCCTTGGGCGAATGCCTGCGTTCACGCGTGGCCTTCCATGAGGGGCACATCGCATCGTCAGGGTCGAAGTTGTAGCAGGCGCCGTTGCCGTTGCAGCGAAGCGCATTTGCGTGGCTTTGCCAGACGCGTTCGTCGATCTGGCGATCGGCGTCGGCGCGCAAAGGGACCTCGTCGATACGCAGCAACTCTGCAAGCTGGCCCGCGGGAGTGGCGATCTTTCCCGGGTTCAGCTGGTTGTATGGGTCGAACGCAGCCTTGAGTTGCTGCAGTGCCGGATACAACGGACCGAAGAACTTCGGCGCGTACTCGGAACGAACGCCCTTCCCGTGCTCGCCCCACAACACGCCGCCGTATTTCAGCGTCAACTCCGCGACCTCATCGGAGATCGTGCGGATCAACGCCGCGTGGGCCGGGTTTCTCAGATCCAGCGCCGGCCGGACATGAAGCACGCCCGCATCCACATGGCCGAACATGCCATAGCTCAGCCCATGGCCGTCGAGCAGCGCCCTGAACTCTTCGATGTAGTCGGCAAGCTTCTCCGGCGGCACCGCAGTGTCTTCGACGAAAGGCTGAGGCCGGGCCTCGCCCGGCACGTTGCCCAGCAATCCGACGGCGCGCTTGCGCATGGCGTAGACCTTCTCCACGCAAGCCTTCCCCCAAGCGACCGTGTGGCCGATGCGCGCCGCAGTGGCATCGTCCGCAAGATGGCCGACGAAGGCCGCCACGCGCTCGCGCAGTTCCTCCTGCGAGTCTGCGCAGAATTCGACCAGGTTGATGCCACGGGTCGGAAGCCTGTCGCCGTCGACAGGGAAGTACTCCGCCACGTCCTGCCAGACGATGTCGCCCATCGCCAGGCTCAACACCTGTGAATCGACCGTCTCGATCGACAGCGGGCGATGCTGCATCAGGAATCTTGCGTCCCGCAGAGCATCCATGAAGCTGGCGTACCGCACATTGACCAGCACCGAATACCGGGGAATGGGGAGCAGCCCGATCTCGGCCTCGACCACGAATCCCAGCGAACCTTCTGCGCCGCACAGGACGCTGTTGAGGTTGAAGCGATCGCCGGGTTCCCCGAGGTGTGCCAGGTCATAGCCGGTGAGGCAGCGATTCAGCGGAGGAAAGCGCGCGGCGATCAGGTCGGCATGCCGGGTGGCGATCTGGTGTGCGCAGCGCCACACGGCGCCCACTGGCCCGTCTTTCTGCAACTGCACCTCCAGTTCGCCGGCATCGACGGATCTGCTCGAAAAGCGAATGCCGCCCAGCATGACCATGTCGAGTTCCAGTACATGGTCGCGAGTCTTGCCGTAGGTGCAGCTTCCCTGGCCGCTCGCGTCCGTGTTGATCATCCCGCCTATCGTGGCGCGGTTGGAGGTCGACAGCTCCGGGGCGAAGAAGAGTCCATGCTCCTGCAGCGCCGCGTTGAGCTGGTCCTTGACCACGCCCGCCTGCACCCTTGCCACTCGCCGGACGGGATCGATCCAGAGAATCCGGTTGAGATGCCGGGAGAGGTCGACCACGATGCCGTCCGTCAGCGACTGCCCGTTGGTGCCCGTCCCGCCGCCACGCGCGGAAACGACCACCTGCCGATGCTCCGGCGCGGCGAGCAGCTTCGCGAGCGTTTCGACGTCCGCCCCGTCCAGCGGGAAGACCACGGCCTGGGGCAGGCGCTGGTAGATCGAGTTGTCCGTGGCGAGGACGGTGCGGTCGGCGTATCGCGGCGAGATCTCGCCACGGAAGCCTGCCGCGCCCAATGCATGAAGAAAGCGCCGGTAGCCGCCTTGCAGTGCGACGGGGGCTGGAATGATCTCGATCAATTTCGGGGTTCCACGGTTGCGAGGGGCAGTCGGCCGGCCTGCCTGCGCTTGCAAGGCCGCGGCCGGCAAAGCCGCAAGAGCCTGCGCGCACCTGCAGCGCCCGCACGGCCGCTTTCCTTCCAGTAAGTCATGCGCCTTGCGATCCTCGCGCCAGGCGATCCGGTGCCGATCAGTCGGACTTCAGGCGTCCCTGCTTGACCATCTGCGCAGCCAGGGCCGACTCGGCGCTGACCAGCTTCTGCAGCGCAGCGCCTGTGCCTCCGACGGGCTCGCTGCCCAGGTCCTTGATCACGTTGGAAAACTCCGGCTGGGCCACGGCCTTGGTGGCCCAATCCTGCAGGCTGGCGACGCTGGCGGCGGGCGCGCCACGAGGCACGAACAATCCGACGAAGGTGGTTGCGTCGAACACCGGCAGGCCCAGCTGAGCCAGTGTCGGGACATTGGCGAGAAGCCCGCCGCCCTGCGGGCCCAGCACGATGAGGGCACGCAGCGCGCCGCTCTTGATGTGCGGGGTGGAACTCGTGATCTGGTCGACCACGGCGTCGATCTGGCCGCCCATCAGATCGACCAGGGCCGGGCCCGAACCCTTGTAGGGCACGGCATTGACCTGCGCCTTGGCGGAGTCCTCGAACTGGAGCAGCGCCAGGTGGTTGGGAGAGCCGGGGCCTGCGTGGCCGACCGTCACGCTCTGGCTGGCAGCCTTGGCGACCTTGAGGAAGTCCGCAGCGGTCTTGAACCGCGGGTCGTTGGCGCGCACGACCACGACAACGGGCGTGCGGCTGAGCAGAGCGACCGGCGTCAGGCTGTCCGCCTTGTAGGGCACCTTGATGATCTCCGGAAGGGTTCCCAGTTGACCGGGTGTCGCCACCAGCAGCGTGTGCCCGTCGGGCTCGGCTCTCGCAACTGCGCCCGTTCCCACGGCGCCGCCGCCGCCGGCACGGTTGTCGATGATCACGGACTGGCCGACCAGCCTGGTCAGCGGCACGCTCAGCGAGCGCGCGACGATGTCCACGTTCCCTCCCGGTGCGAAGGGAACCACCAGGGTGATCGGCTTCGAAGGAAAGCGATTCTGCGCAATGGCGGGGTGGAGTGCGGCGCAGGCAGCGAGCGATGCGGCACCTTGCAGGAAAGCTCTGCGGCTGCTTTTTTGATTGAACATGAATGTCTCCTTCTTGAAAAATCAGTCGTTCCAATAAAGCCGGGTCGGGTTCTCGACCAGGGCCTTGCGCCTGATTTCCTCGGGAAACCAGTGGGTGACCATGTTTGCCAGCTCGATGCTGGCGATCGACTTCGCGCTGATGCCGGGATGGGGCCAGTCAGAGCCCCAGACGATGCGATCGGGATTCGCGTGCGCCAGGCTGTGCGCTAGCGGCAGCACGGCGGGGTCGACGCCTGAGCCTGTCGCGGATATCCGGTATGCGCCCGAGAACTTGACCCAGGCACATCCCTCCTGAAGTAGGCTTCGAAGGCCCTTGACGCCCCTGCTGTCGATGTCGCCGCAGTTCGATGGATGGCCGAAGTGGTCCACCACGACGCTCATGCCCTTTTCGGTCAGGCGCTGGACGAGGCTGAAATCCGCATCGATGTTCACGAGCAGCTGGATGTGCCACCCAAGCCCCTTCACCCGATCCGCAATGGATTGCAGGCCGGCGGCGGAAACGCCTCCGCTGAACAGCGCATTGCATCTGGCGCCCCTCACTCCGAGTCGATGCAGTTCCTCGATCTCGGCATCCGGCGTGTCTTCGAAGATGACGGCCACGCCGCGCATGCTGCCGGGATCTGCGTCGCCGAGTGTCCGCTTCAGGAGCGAGTGATCGCGGCCGTACACGCTCGGCTGGACAAGAACGCAGCGATCCATGCCCAAGGGCCTATAGGCAGACCAGTACTGTTCGATCGTGGCCGGCGGCGGGGTGTACGAGCGCTCGGCGATGAACGGGAATGCCTCCGGAGATCCGAAAACATGCAAGTGCGTGTCGCATGCCCCCTCAGGAAAGATTCTTTGTTTTTCACCAGGAAGCGCCTGGTGGGCTGCGTCGTGGCGGCCTGTGATTGCCATGGATTCCGAACTGTCTGGTTAAGTGCAGGCCAGATTGTTTTGGCTCGGCCCACAGTCAGTCAAATTCATTACCATCATCATTCAAATGAATGAAATTCAGCTTTCCCCGGACCAGGATCGCGCAGCGATCAACCTTCGCAGGATCGACCTCAACCTCCTGGTGATGTTCGAAGCGCTCGTCGAAGAGCGAAGCGTGAGCAAGGCGGCGGCCAGGCTCAACCTGACCTCTTCAGCCGTGAGCCACGCGTTGCGCCGTCTCAGGGAGCAGTTCAAGGACCCCCTGATGCTGCGAACCGCGCAAGGCATGGTTCCGACCCCCGAGGCCGTTCGCCTCGCGAAGAGTTTCAGAAAGGCCTTCAGCGAAATCGAGAACGCCATCGGGGTTGCCGGGGAGTTCGACCCCGCCACTGCGAGAAGGACTTTTCTGCTGCGCGTGTCCGACTATGTCGGCATCCTCCTGCTGCCGCGCCTGTGCGTCGAACTGCGCACCGTGGCGCCGGGTGTCAGCCTCTCGGTGCAGTCTTTCGAGATGCGCCAGCCGTCGGACCGCGTCGAATACGAAGGCGTGGAGATCAGGCTCTCCGTTTCCCGGGGGCACTCCGTTCTTTCCGCCTCCCGGCGAATACTGGACGACCGATGGATGGTGTTGATGAGGAAAGGCCACCCCGCCGCATCCGCACCGCTGACCCTGGACAAATACCTGGAACTCGGGCACCTGAAGGTCTCGGGGGTCGGCAGCAGCATCCTCGACGAACTGCTCGCCGAGCGCGGGCTGGCACGCCGGGTCATGATCCAGGTGCCCACATGGCAAGGCATGGTGCCGGTGATCGAATCCACCGACCTGATTGCCGCCATGCCGGCTCACTGGATGGGCAGCGTGCTCTCAGGCTCGAACTGCGTCGCCTTTCCGTTCCCGCTGCCCGAGCTCGCGCTTTCCATCGATGCCGTCTGGCATCCCCGCAACGATCACGATCCCGGCCACAAATGGTTCAGGGAGCTGATCCACCAGATCTTTCAGGACGCGCACAAGAAATCGCACGTGCAAGACTGACGGCGATTCGATGAGCCGGGCGACGCCGCTTCAACCGGCGTGATCGAGGCCTTTCCCTCGATGAATCAGGCGGCGACGCCCTCCGCCTGCGCTGCATCCTCCGCGAAGTCGATCAGCACCTTCATCGCCTGCCGCCTGTCGCTCGCCAGCTCGAAGGCCTGGCGCGCCTGCAGCATCGGGAAGGTGTGCGACACCACCGGGGAAAGATCGACGCGCCCTTCGTTGATGAGCTTCACCGCCAGCGCGAACTCGGCATGGAAGCGGAACGAGCCGCAGATGCTGAGCTCCTTCGCCACCACCATGTTCTGCGGAATGCTCACGTCGCCGCCCAGGCCCAGCTGCACGACCACGCCGCGCGGGCGCATCACCTCCAGGCCGTCGCGCAGCGCGCGCTCGTTGCCGGAGCATTCGAGCATCACGTCGAAGGTGCCCTTGTCGGCGGAGTAGCGCGAGACCCAGGTCTTGTCCTGCGCGACGTTGATGGCGTTGTCGGCCCCCATGGCGCGCGCGATGGCCAGCGGCTCGTCGACCACGTCGGTGGCGGTGATCTCGGCCGCGCCGTGCGCGCGCGCCGCCGCGATGGCGAGCACGCCGATGGGCCCGCAGCCGGACACCAGCACGCGCTTGCCCAACAAGGGGCCGGCGCGCGACACGCCGTGCAGCCCCACCGAGAACGGCTCGGCCAGCGCCGCCAGCCGCAGCGGCACGTGGTCGGCCACCTTCACGCATTGCGTGGCCTCGCACAGCAGCATGTTGCGGAATGCGCCCTGCACGTGCGGCGTGCGCATCGCGCTGCCGTAGAAGCGCATGTCCAGGCACTGGTTGGGCAGGCCTTCGAGGCAGAACTTGCAGGCGCCGCAGGGGCGGCTCGGGTTGACGGCGACCTTGTCGCCGATGCGCACGCTCTCGACGCCGGGCGCCACCGCCACCACGGTGCCGGCAACTTCGTGGCCCAGCACCATTGGCTCCTTGATGCGCACGGTGCCGAAGCCGCCGTTGTGGAAGTAGTGCAGGTCGGAGCCGCAGATGCCGCCCATTCCGACCTTCACCAGCACCTGGCCGGGGCCGATCTCGCCGGCGTCCTGCTCGTCCAGGCGCAGGTCGTCGGGGGCGTGGATCACGAGGCACATGCAACGCAGGCGCATGGTTCTTCTTCCTTCTGTCTTTGTCAGGTGTCAGGCAACGGGGGTGATCAGGGGTCGGCCCGCGAAGTGGGCCTCGAGGTTGCGGCGCACCAGCTCGCCCATGGCGCGGCGCGTCGCTTCGGTGCCGCTGCCATGGTGCGGGGTGAGCACCACGTTGTCGAGCGCGGCGAAGCGCGGGTCGATGCGCGGTTCGTTGAGGAACACGTCGAGCGCCGCGCCCGCGATGGCGCGCGTCTCCAGCGCCTGCAGCAGCGCGGCTTCGTCGACGGTGGTGCCGCGCGACACGTTCACCAGCCAGCCCCTGGGGCCCAGCGCCTGCAGCACTTCGCCGTTGACGATGCCGCGCGTGGCCTCGCCGCCGGGGAGGATGACGATGAGCACGTCGCACCACTCGGCCATCGCGCTCAGGCTGGCGAAGTGGCGGTGCGGGCTCTCCGCCTTCGGCGCGCGGCTGAAGTAACCCACCTCCACGTCGAAGCCCGAGAGCCGCCGCGCGATGGTGCCGCCGATGCGGCCGAGGCCCGCGATGCCGATGCGCTGGCCGAAGACGCGCGTGGCCAGCGGCATGCCGCCGTGGGCCCAGGCGCCGCTGCGCACGAACTGGTCGCCTGCCGGAATGCGCCGCTGCACAGCCAGCAGGAGGCCCACGGCAAGATCGGCCACGTCGCCGTTGAGCACGTCGGGCGTGTTGGTCACACGGATGCCGCGCGCGCGGCATGCGGCGAGGTCGATGCCGTCGGTGCCCACGCCGTAGCAGGCAACCAGCTCCAGCTTCGGCAGCGCCGCGATGAGCTCGGTGCTCGCGCCCAGTTCGCCGCGCGTGGCGATCGCGCGGATCTGCGGTGCGTGCTCGGCGATGAAGGCCTGCCGGTCAGGCGCCTCCCAAAGGCGGTGCAGCGTGTAGGCCTCCCGCATCGGCGCCATGTCCCATTCGGGGTAGGTGCCAGGCATCAGCACATGCGGAAGAGCGGCGGTGGTGGTCAAGCTGGTGTCCTTTTGGCTGGCGCACAATGATACCGGTAACTTTAATAGTTTCAGCGGACCGCGCGAACTCAGGGTTTACCCATTGACTGCATCAAAAGATACCGGTAACTTATTTGCCTGTCACGCACCAGGAAACTCCCTTGAAACTGTTCGACCTCTCCGGGCGCACCGCCCTCGTCACCGGCTCCAGCAAGGGCATCGGCTTCGCGCTGGCCGGCGCGCTCGGCAATGCGGGCGCCCGCGTCGTGCTCAATGCGCGCGACCCCGCCCTGCTCGCCGCCGCCCGCGACGCCCTGCGCGCCAGGGGCATCGCGGCCGAAGCAAAGGCTTTCGACGTGACCGACGCCGATGCCGTGGAAGCCGGCGTGGCCGCCATCGAGGCCGAGGTCGGGCCCATCGACATCCTCGTCAACAACGCCGGCATGCAGCATCGCGGGGCCTTCGCCGAGTTCCCGGTGGATGCGTGGCACAAGATCACCACCACCAACATCGACAGCGTGTTCCTGGTGGGCCGCTCGGTCGCGCAGCGCATGATCGAGCGCAAGCGCGGCAAGATCATCAACGTGTGCTCGGTGCAGAGCGAGCTGGGCCGCCCGGGCATCGCGCCCTACGCCGCCACCAAGGGCGCGGTGAAGATGCTCACCAAGGGCATGGCGATCGACCTCGGCAAGCACGGCATCCAGGTCAACGGCCTCGGGCCGGGCTACTTCAAGACCGAGCTCACGCAGGCCCTGGTGGCCGACGAGGCCTTTACCGCGTGGCTCTCGGGCCGCACGCCCGCGGGCCGCTGGGGCGACGTGGAGGAACTCGGCGGCGCGGCCATCTTCCTGGCCTCGGACGCATCGAGCTTCGTCAACGGCCACATCCTGTATGTGGACGGCGGCATCACCGCGAGCCTGTAGCACCGTGCCGCGAACCCACATCGGCCATCCATGAAGGCCTTCGCATGACGAAGACGACCGCCCCGACGACGCGCGTGGCCGTGATCGGCGTCGGCATCATGGGCTCGGCCATCGCGCGCCGTCTGCTCGAATGCGGCCACCGCGTGAGCGTGTTCGACCTCGATGCCGCCAAGGTCGCGGCGCTGGCAGAACACGGCGCGATCGCTGCCGCCACGGCGCGCGAGGCAGCCGGTGCCAGCGACTTCGTCATCACCAGCCTCAACTCGGCCGCGGTGGTGGAGCGCGCCGTCTTCGGCGAGGACGGCATCGCGGCCGCCGTGCCGGCGGATGCGCAGCGGCTGCTGATCGACATGTCGTCCATCGACCCTCCTTCCACGCGCCGGCTCGCGCAGTCGCTGCGCGAGCGCACGGGCATGGGCTTCGTCGATGCGCCGCTCTCGGGCGGCGCGCCCAAGGCGCTGCTCGGCCAGCTCACGGTGATGGCCGGCGGCAGCGCCGAAGACGTGCAGCGCGCACGCGCCGTGATGGACAGCCTGTGCGCCAACTACACCCACATGGGCGAAAGCGGCGCGGGCCAGACCACCAAGCTGGTCAACCAGCTGCTGTGCGCCATCGGCTTCCAGGCTGTTGCCGAAGCGGTGCGGCTGGCCGAGGCCGGCGGCGTCGATGCCTCGAAGCTGCCCGCGGCGCTCTCCGGCGGACGTGCCGACAGCCAGATCCTGCGCGAGTTCGGCCCCAAGATGGCCGCGCGCGACTACTCGCCCACCGGCCGCATCGACAACATGCTCAAGGACCTCGAGGCGGTGCAGGCCTTCTCGCAGGGCCAGCGGCTTCCGCTGCCGCTGGCGGGCGCCGTCTCGGAGCTGCATCGCGCCTTCGTCGCGGCCGGGCTGGGCCCGCACGACACGGCCGAGATGATGCGGCAGTTCAGCGGCTACGAACGCGGCTGAACGGTCCGCCGCCGTCATCGCACAGATTCGACACAGGAAAGAGAGAAGCCATGTTCATCCGCTGCGCGTTCTTCAGGGGCCGGGTCAAGCCCGGCATGGAAGAAGCCTTCGACCGCCACGTGCACGAGAAGCTCGTGCCGCTGTGGACCCGCTTTCCCGGCGCACTCGAGGTGCGCGTGCTGCGCCAGCTGGAAAGCGACGTGAGCGATCCCGAACTGGCGATGGTGCTGTCGATCCGCTACGCGAGCCGCGAGGACATCGCCCGCGCGCTCGAATCGCCCGTGCGCTACGAAAGCCGCGAAGTGTCGAAGAAGCTGTTCGAGATGTTCGACGGCACGGTCTTCCACACCGTGTTCAGCGCCGAGGAGTTCGCGCTCGCGAACGCTTCCTGACGGGCGGCTTCTTAGCTTCCTTCTTCGCTTCCTTGCCCTCTTCCTTTTTCTTCTGCGGCGCCTTGCCATCGAGGTCCGCCAGCTCCCACACGCCGCCGGCCGCCGACACCAGCGCATGCGCGCTGTTGATCAGCCCGATGTGCGAGAAGGCCTGCGGAAAATTGCCCAGCTGCCGCTGAGCCACCGGGTCGTATTCCTCGGCGAAGAGGCCCAGGTCGTTGCCCAGTGCCAGCAGCCGCCTGAAGAGAGCGCGCGCCTTGCGCACCTTGCCCATGGCCACGTACACGTTCGCCAGCCAGAAGCTGCACGCCATGAACGCGCCCTCGCCGCCGCCGAGCCCGTCCACGCCTTTCTCGGTGCGGTAGCGGTACACCAGCCCGTTGAAGACCAGCTCCTTCTCGATGCGCGCGACCGTGCCCTGAACGCGCTCGTCATGGATCGGCAGGAAGCCGATCAGCGGCATCCACAGCAGCGCCGCGTCCACCGTGTCGGCGCCGTAGTACTGCACGAACGAGTTGCTCGACGCGTCGTAGCCACGCGCGCAGACCTCGGCGTGGATCTGGTCGCGCGCCTCGCGCCAGCGTTCGATGGGGCCTTCGAGCCCGTATTCCGTGGCGCTCGCGATCACGCGGTCGAAGGCCAGCCAGCACATGATCTTGGAATGCACGAAGTGGCGGGGCTCGCCGCGCACCTCCCACAGGCTGCAGTCGGGCTCCCGCCAGAGTTCCGTCAGCTGCTTCGCGATGGCGCGCTCCAGCGGCCACAGCTTGTCCATGTCCGACAGGCCGGCCTTGCGCGCCGCATGGAAGGCCGCGATGACCGAGCCGTACACGTCGAGCTGGCGCTGCCCGTGCGCGCCGTTGCCGATGCGCACCGGGCGGCTGTCCTCGTAGCCGCGAAGCCAGCCCAGCTCGAGTTCGGTGAGCGAGCGTTCGCCGTGCAGGCCGTACATCACCTGCAGTTCCTCGGGCGACCCGCCGACCGCACGCATCAGCCACCAGCGCCATGCGCTGGCCTCCTCGACATAGCCCGAGCCGATCAACGCGTAGAGCGTGAGCGCCGCATCGCGCAGCCAGCAGAAGCGGTAGTCCCAGTTGCGCTCGCCGCCGGGCAGCTCGGGCAGCGAGGTGCTCGGCGCGGCGACGATGCCACCGGTCGGCTCGTAGGTCAGCGCCTTGAGCGTGAGCAGCGAGCGCATCATCGGTTCGCGGAATTCGCCGTGGTAGCCGCAGCGATCGGTCCACGCACTCCATTCGGCGACTGTGCGCGCCAGCAGCGCGTTGGCATCGCGCGTCACCGGCGGCTTCAGGTGCGAGGGAAACCAGTCGAGGCTGAACGCGATGGACTGCCCCGCCGACACGGTGAAGTCGGCGAAGCTCGCGAAGTTCTCGTTGACCAGCGGCACGCCGGAGCTGATGCGCACCGAATCCGGCCCAGCCGTGGCGAACACCGCGCCATCGCGCCGCTCCATCCACGGGCACCACTCGCCGTAGTTGAAGCGGA
Organism: Variovorax sp. V15; assembly: GCF_041154425.1. Classification (NCBI taxonomy): domain Bacteria; kingdom Pseudomonadati; phylum Pseudomonadota; class Betaproteobacteria; order Burkholderiales; family Comamonadaceae; genus Variovorax; species Variovorax sp. V15. The sequence goes on along the minus strand of NZ_AP028659.1, from coordinate 1,429,102 downwards.
TGCGGAACTCGGTGTGCATGCTCACCGTGCCGCGCACGCCCCGCACGATGCGCACCACCTCGTGCGTGCCGTCGAGCGCGGGGCGAGGCATGAAGTCGGTGACGACGGCCACGCCCGTGCCTGTACGAATCGTGGTCTCCAGCACGACGGTGCCGGGAAGGTAGCGCCGCGAGACGCGCGCCTTGCGGTCGCGCGCGCACATGGTCCAGTGGCCGTTGCGCTCGTCGCCCAGCAGACTGGCGAACATCGCGGCCGAGTCGAAGCGCGGCAGGCACAGCCACTCGATGTCGCCGCCCAGATGCACCAGCGCCGCGCTGTGGGTCGAGCCGATGAGCGCGTATTCGCCGATGGGGCGGCTGGCCTGCAGCCTTGAAGAGGGTTGCTTGTTGCGAGTCTTTGGCAAGACTCCGAGTTTTCGTGCCCTGGCGAGCGCCCTGCGCCGGAGGCGAGCGCGCCTGGCTGACGGACAACGCCTATTCAGCGCCTCTTCTAGAGCACATCCTTCAGCTTCGCCCGCAGCCTGCTGATCGCCTGGCTGTGCAGCTGGCACACCCGCGACTGGCTCACTTCGAGGATGGCGCCGATCTCGCGCAGGTTCAGCTCCTCCTCGTAGTAGAGGTTCAGCAGCAGCTGGTCGCGCTCGGGCAGCGCCGAGATGGCGTCCACCAGCTGGTGGCGGAAGCCGCTTTCCAGCAGCTGCTCCAGCGGATCGTCGCTGCTGCGCCGGTCCTTGCGGGCGTCCTGCGAGTGGCTGTCGAGAAAACCGTTGTCGGCGTCGTCCTTGGAGAAGTCTTCCACATACAGCAGCTGGCAGCCCTGGATCTCCTGCAGCAGCGACTGGTAGGCCTCGATGTCCATCTTCAGTTCCCGGGCGATCTCCCCTTCGGTGGGAGCGCGCCCGAGCCTGTGGCCCAGCGCCTGCATCGCCTTCTCGATGCCGCGCGCCGACTGGCGCAGGCCGCGCGAGCCCCAGTCGGCGGCACGCAACTCGTCGAGCATGGCGCCGCGGATGCGCTGGCTCACGAAAGTCTCGAACTGCGCGCCGCGGTTGTCCTGGTAGCGCGCGGATGCGTCAAGCAGGCCGAGCATGCCGGCCTGGATCAGGTCGTCCAGCTCCACGCTGGCCGGCAGCTTCGCCATCATCTGCAGCGCGATGCGGCGCACCAGCGGCTGGTGCTGCGCGAGCAGGTGCGATTTCTCGATGGTTCCTTGTGCGGTGTACATGGCCGTCGTGCGTCCTTCCTTCCTCGGTGCGGAGCCGGCGGCTCAGGCCACGGCCTGCAGCGGGGCTGCCTCGGGCCATGGCCACTGGTCCATCTCGCCCGCGGCGCGGCGGAAGTCGACCGCCGCATGGCTCGCGGGAAAGGCCTCGGCGATGGTCTTCTTCAGCCGCCATGCGTCGGAGACGAGCGGATCGAAGCGCACCCATCCCGCGGCCTGCAGCGACAGCGCGAGGTAGCGGCTGCCGGCGTGGGCGAGGTTGTTCATGATCTGGCGCGCGGCCTGCACGTCGACCACGCCGTTGAGCAGGAAGCGCATCTGCTTCAGGCCGTGGGCGTGATGCAGGCGCTTGATGCCCGCATAGGCCGAGGTGACCGAGGCCGGATGCGGCTGCAGCACCAGCAGCAGGTCGTCCGCGCACTGCGCGAGCGGCGACAGCCGGCCCTCGCCGTCGAAGGCCGCGTCGATGACGACGACGCCGTCGTGCCAGAACCTGCGCGGGTCGGCCGCGCCTTGCGATGTTCCCCTTGCAGCCGCGGGCGGCGCCGGCAGCACATGCACCCCGCAGGCCATGCGCACCTCGGCGCCATCCAGCGTGAGGCGCCCGGCCGCGACGTCGACAAGGCCGCCCAGCGGGTCGATGTCCCAGACCTCGCAGGCCGAGCCCTCGGCGCGGCAATGCTCGTCCAGCAGCAGCACGTTGCGGCCCTGCCCTACCAGCGCCACGGCGAAGTTCATCGCGGCGGTGGTGCCGCCCGCGCCGCGCCCCATGCCGGCCACCGCGAGCACGCGCGCCTGCGTCGGCGCGAGCAGGCGCCGGAGGCCGTCCGCCTGATCCGCAACCAGCTTGTTCATCGCAGCGCCCTCAATCCTGCCGCTCCAGCTTCTGCGGCTTCTCCAGCGCGCGGGGCGACTGCACCGGCGCGGTCGATTCGGTGCCGAGCGCGTCCAGCAGCAGGAAGAGCTTGCCAAAGCCCGCGTACAGCGCGCTGCCGCTCATGGCGCGGCCGTTGCGTGCGGGGCGGCCGGTGAGCTGGCCCATCAGCGCGCGGGCACGGCCGGCCCATTCGCCTTCGGCCTGCAGCAGGCGCCACACGGTGGTGGTCATCTGCCCGGCGATCAGCAGCCGCTTCATGATGTCCGGGTCGCCCAATTCGCCGATGCCGCCCACCAGTTGCACGCCGTCGCGCAGCAGGCGGAAGCAGGGCTCGGCATCCACGGCCCAGCCCAGCCACTGCGCGAGCTGGCGCGCCGAAACCTCTGTACCGACGTTCGACAGCGCATGGCTCAGCGCCAGTACGTTGCCGCTGCGCGCATCGACCACGCGCGTGGCGATGCAGCGCAGCGCCGGCATCTCGTCGCGTGCGATGCCCGCCGCCATCGCGGCGGCATTGAAGCGCAGCACCACGTCGACATGCGCCACGGCGAGCAGCGCCGCCTTGCCGCGGAAGCGCACGGGGCGCTCCTCGGCGAACTCGAAATCCATGCGCGCGAGCGTGTCGGGAGAACCGGTGCGCGAATCGATCACTGCCGTGGAACCCGGCGCGCGCGCCAGCCAGCGCTGGCCCGCGGCCTGCCACTGCACCATGGCCTCGATGCCGGGCAGCCGCGTCAGCAGATGGACCATCGGGCGATGGCCGAAATCCTGCTGGCGCAGCCATGGCACCTGGCGTGCACCGGGCTTGCGCGCGGCGTCCTTGGCGCCGCGCGTGGCCGCCGTCGAAAGCCACTGGTTGGGCGCCGCCATCGGCAGGCCCGTGCGGTCCGACAGCAGCAGGCTGCCATGGCATTCGTAGGCATCGCCGCCTTCGTTCGAGCGCAGGCCGACCTGTCCGCACAGCGCGAGCACGTAGCTCTCGCAGCCTGTGGCCACTTCGCTGCGCGCATGCACCAGCAAGTCCTGCAGCACGGCTTTCTGGCCCGCCTCCTCGTCCGTGGCCTGGCGCCACAGCGTACGTGCGCGCTCGAAGCCGATCTGCGAGCCGGCCAGCGCGCTCGCCGTGGTGGCGAGCTCCTGCGCATCGTGCGCCATCGCGCGGATCAGGTTCTGGTACTTCAGGCGCAGCAGGTCGGTCTCGCCCTGCGCCTTCTGCACCGCCTGCTGCGAGGCGGCGCCCGAAGCGGCGTCTTCCTGCAGGTCGCTCTCGGCAGGCACGAACAGCGGGCTGTGCTGGCGCGGCTGGAACACGCTGTCCACCAGCTGCGCGCGGTCGGCCTGCATCAGGTTCTCGGGCACCTTCTGGCCGCTGGAGATGTAGTGCACCGGCAGGCGGTGGCGGATCACGGTGTCGATCAGCGCGCCCGGGTGCGTGGCCTCGTCCACCTTGGTGAAGATGCAGCCGGCAAGCTCGTTGCCGTGGCGATAGGCGTGCACCACCTCGTTGAGCGTGTCGCCGTGGCTGGTGGCGTTGAGCAGCAGCAGCTTCTTCACCGGCCTCGGGCTCTGGCCCAGCATGGCGATCTGCTCGGGCACGGCGCGGTCGCGCTGGCTCATGCCGACGGTGTCGATCAGCACCATGTGCTTCTCGCGCAGGTCGCGCAGCACCAGGTGCAGGTCGGCGGCGTCCTTCACCGCGTACACCGGCACGTTGAGGATCTGGCCGTAGATGCGCAGCTGCTCGTAGGCGCCGATGCGGTAGCTGTCGGTGGTCACCAGCGCGAGCTTGTCGGCGCCGAAGCGCATCACGCAGCGCGCGGCCAGCTTGGCGGTGGTGGTGGTCTTGCCCACGCCGGTCGGGCCCATCAGCGCGTAGACGCCGCCCTGGGCGAACAGGGCGTCCTCATCTTCGTGCACGGGCACAGCGCGGATGAGCTCCGAGCGCACGTAGGCCATGCCTTCTGCGTAAGTGCGCCCGGTGGGCAGCTTCTCGAGCATGGCCTTGGAAAGCCGCGCGCTGAAGCCCGCGCCCAGCAGCGTGCGCAGCAGGCGGCCGCGCACGGGGTCGCGGCGCTGCCTGTCGTTCCATACCACGCTGGCGAGCTGTTCCTCGATCATGCCGCGCATGGAATGCAGCTCTTCGAGCACCGTGTCGGCGGGGGCCGGGACGGGTGTTGCAATCGGTGCAGCGGCTGCGACGGGCGCAACGGGAGCAGGCACCGGCGGCATCGGCATCGCATGCGCGACCGGCGCCGGCGCAGCAACCGGTGCCGCCACGATCGGTGCAGCCACGGGCTTCGCAGGCGCACTGCCCTGCTGCACCACGCCCTGCACTTCGCCCTCGACCATGGCGACGATCTCCACGCCTTCGGCGGTGACGCGATGCGAGAGCACGATGGCGTCGGCGCCCAGCGCCTCCCTGACCAGTCGCAGGGTTTCGCGGCTGGTGGCCGCGACGAATTTGCGCGCGGTGGCGCGCACGTCTGTCTGTTGGGGGGAATTCAACCTCGTCCTCCGATGGCGGTGGTGACCTTGATGGTTCGGGAATCAGGAATCTCTGCGTGCGACAGCACCTTGAGCTGCGGCAGGCTGCGCCGCAGGAAGCGCGACAGCAGCACGCGCAGCGCGTGCTGCACCACCAGCACGGGCGCGAGGCCCATCTGCTCCTGGCGGGTGATGGCGGCCTGCGCCTGCCGCAGCAGGTTGTCGGCGATGCCGGGCTCGATGCCGCTGCTGTTGGTCAGCGCCTGCTGCAGCACGCCGTCGAGCGAGCCGTCCAGGCCGATGACCTGCATCTCGCTGTCGCCCGGGAACAGCTGCTGCGTGATCGCGCGGCCCAGCGCCAGGCGCGTGAGCGTGGTGAGCTCGGTCGGGTCCTTCACGGTCGGCGCGTGCTCGGCCATCACGTCGAGGATGGTGCGCATGTCCCGGATCGGCACTTCCTCGTCGAGCAGGTTCTGCAGCACCTTGTGCAGCGTGCTGAGCGACAGCACCTTGGGCACCAGGTCTTCCGTGAGCTTGGGCGCGGTCTTGGCGATCTGGTCGAGCAGCTGCTGCACTTCCTGGCGGCCCAGCAACTCGGCGGCATGCGTCTGTATGAGGTGGTTCAGGTGCGTGGCCATCACCGTGCAGGCGTCGACCACCGTGTAGCCGTACACCTGCGCCTGCTGGCGCAGGCTCGCGTCGATCCATGTCGCGGCGAGGCCGAAGGCCGGGTCGCGCGTGGGCGTGCCGGGCAGCGTGCCGCTGACCTGCCCCGGGTTGATGGCCATCCACTGGTTGGGGAAGGCTTCGCCGCGGCCGATCTCCACGTCCTTCAGCGTGATGACGTAAGTGTTGGGCTTGATCTCCAGGTTGTCGCGGATGTGCACCACCGGCACCAGGAAGCCGACTTCCTGCGCGATCTTCTTGCGGATGCTCTTGATGCGGCCCAGCAGCTCGCCCTGCTGCGACTGGTCCACCAGCGGAATGAGCCGGTAGCCGACCTGCATGCCCAGCGGGTCGACCATGGCCACGTCGTCCCAGGTGGCCTCCGCCGTCTCTGCGGAAGACGCGGCGAGGTTCGCGGCCTGCGCGGCGGCCGCCTCCTGCGCGGCCTGCTGCTTCGGCTTGCGCTGCAGCAGCCCGCGGCCCAGCCACACCAGGCCGCCCGCGATCAGCAGGAAGGCCAGGTTCGGCATGCCCGGGATCATGCCCAGCAGCCCGACGATGCCGGCCGTGAGAAACAGCACCTGCGGGTTGGAGAAGAGCTGGCCCGTGAGTTGGCTGCCCACGTCCTCGTCGGTGGTCACGCGCGAGACGATCACGCCCGCGGCGGTGGAGATCACCAGCGCCGGGATCTGCGCCACCAGGCCGTCGCCGATGGCCAGCAGCGTGTAGGTCTTGCCGGCGGTGGAGAAGTCCAGCCCGTGCTGCACCATGCCCACCACCAGGCCGCCGATGATGTTGATGACCATGATGAGCAGGCCCGCGATCGCGTCGCCGCGCACGAACTTGCTGGCACCGTCCATCGAGCCGTAGAAGTCGGCTTCCTGCGCCACCTCGGTGCGGCGCTTGCGGGCCACGTCCTCGCCGATCAGGCCGGCGTTGAGGTCGGCGTCGATGGCCATCTGCTTGCCGGGCATCGCGTCGAGCATGAAGCGCGCGCCCACCTCGGCGATGCGGCCCGCGCCCTTGGTGATCACCATGAAGTTGATGAGCACGAGGATGATGAAGACCATCACGCCCACGGCGAAGTTGCCGCCCACGAGGAAGTGCCCGAAGGCCTCGATCACCTTGCCCGCCGCGTCGGCGCCGGTGTGGCCGTTCATCAGCACCACGCGCGTGGAGGCCACGTTCAGCGACAGGCGCAGCAGCGTGGAGAACAGCAGCACCGCCGGGAAGGCCGCGAAGTCCAGCGCCTTCATTGTGTACATGCTCACCAGCAGCACCATCACCGACATGGCGATGTTGAAGGTGAACAGCAGGTCGAGCAGGAATGGCGGCAGCGGCAGCACCATCATGCTCAGGATCATGATGATGAGGATCGGCCCGGCCAGCCCCTTGAGCTGCGAGCCCGGGAAGAAGCGCGCGGGCAAGCGCATCAGGTTTGTCATCGCGTTCATGCGGCAAGCTCAGCCGCATCGGCGGCGGTGTATTGAAGATCTGCGGGAACCGGCAGGTCGGTGGGCGTGCGCGGCGCTTCGCCGCCTTCGGCCCTCCAGCGCCGAAGCTGGTAGACCCAGGCGAGCACCTCGGCCACGGCGGTGTAGAGGCCTGCCGGAATCTCGTCGCCCAGCTTCGTGTGCCTGTAGAGGGAGCGCGCGAGCGGCGCCGCTTCGAGGATCGCCACCTTGTGCTCCTTCGCCAGTTCGCGGATGCGCGCGGCCACGAGCTCGGTGCCCTTGGCCACCACGCGGGGGGCGCGCATGCCGCCCTCCTGGTACTTGAGCGCCACGGCGAAGTGCGTGGGGTTGGTCAGCACGATGTCTGCCTTGGGCACCTCGGACATCATCCGGCGGCGCGCCATCTGCTGCTGCTGGCGGCGGATCGCGGCCTTGATGTGCGGATCGCCTTCGCTTTCCTTGTGCTCCTGGCGCACGTCCTCGCGCGACATGCGCAGCTTGCGGTAGTAGCTCCAGAGCTGGAAGGGCACGTCGATCAGCGCCACCAGGAACAGCGTCGCGGCGATCAGCACGCAGTGCCTGGCCACCAGCACGACCGCATGCGGCAGCGCGTACTGCGCGGGCTGCGCCATCAGGGCCATCAGGGTGCCGATGTCCCTCGACACCACCCACCAGGCCACGCCGCCGATGAGCGCCGACTTGGCCAGCGCCTTGAGCAGCTCGGCGAGCGACTGCGAGGAGAACATGCGGCCGATGCCGGCCAACGGGTTGAGCTTGCCGAAGTTCGGCGCCACCGACTTGGTGGAGAAGAGCCAGCCGCCGAGCATCATCGGCGCGACCACGGCTGCGACGATCATCATCGCGAACATCGGGCCGATGGCGCCCAGCGCCTGCATCGACATCAGCCCGGTGCGGGCCAGCATGTAGGAAGGGTCGAAGGCTGCCGCGCGGTCGAACTGCAGTCCCATGCGCAGCGCGCCGTTCATGCTGGAGCCGAGCGACTCCGACGCGAGCCACAGGCCGGCACAGGCCGTGCCCAGCATGACGAAGGTGGTGAGCTCGCGGGAACGGGCTACGTTGCCTTCCTCGCGGGCCTTTTCAAGGCGCCGCTCGGAGGCGGGTTCCGTTTTCTCGAGATCGCTTTCCTCAGCCATTCATGCTCCGAACCAGCAGTGGCGAAGTACGCCTTGCTCATGGCCAAATTATTGAATTCGACCCTCCGGAACAATCTGTCGATCAGGGCCCAGATAGCCCTGCAATTCGGACAATAGAAAGGGGCCGGCAGGCCCCCTTGAGATCAGAAGCCGAGGCTCTCCAGCAGGTCGTCGACCTGCGCCTGGTCGGTGACTGCATCGGGGTTGCCGGGCTTGACCTGCGGGCCGTTCTGCAGGCTCTGCACGGCCTCGTGGCGCTTCTCGGGCGCGGAGTTGTCGATCAGCACCTGCAGCAGCTGCGTTTCGACGTCGTTGACCACTTCCATCATCTTCTTGATGACCTGGCCCGTGAGGTCCTGGAAATCCTGCGCCATGAGGATTTCCATGAGCTGCGAGTTGATCGCGCTCGCTCGCTCGGGCACGCCGTCGAGGTAGCCGCGCGTGTCCAGCACGAGTTCGCGCGCGTGGTCGAGCTCGATGGGATTCTTGAACCACTCGTCCCAGCGCTTGCTCAGGCCCTTGGCATCGGTGGACAGCGCTTCCTGCAGCGGCTGGGCCACGTCGATGGCGTTGAGCGCGCGGTGCGCCGCGCGCTCGGTGGTGGCGGCCACGTAGCTCAGGCGGTCGCGCGCATCCGGAATGGCCTGCGCGGCCCTGGCCACCTGCTTGTCGAGGCCCAGCTCGCGCAGGCCTTCGCGCAGCTGGCGCGTGAGCTGGCCGATGCGGCCCAGCAGTTCTTCGGTGGTGTTGGCGGGTTCCGCGACGGCGGCGGCGGCGGTGTTCTGGCTCATGTCAGGCCGCTTCCTTCGCGAGTTTCTCGAAGATCTTGGTGAGCTTTTCTTCGAGCGTTGCGGCGGTGAAGGGCTTCACCACGTAGCCGTTGGCGCCGGCCTGGGCCGCCGCCACGATGTTCTCCTTCTTCGCCTCGGCCGTGACCATCAGCACCGGCAGCTTCTTGAGCTCGGGGTCGGCGCGGATGGTCTGCAGCATGGTCAAGCCGTCCATGTTGGGCATGTTCCAGTCCGACACCACGAAGCCGAAGTTGCCGCCGCGCAGCTTCTCGATGCCGGCGGCGCCGTCCTCGGCTTCGTCCACGTTGTGGAACTCCAGCTCCTTCAGCAGGTTGCGCACGATGCGGCGCATGGTCGGGAAGTCGTCCACAACCAGGATTTTGATGCTCTTGTCGATCACGATATTTCCAACTCCAAGGTCGTTTTCTTTTCTCTCAAACTCGGTTCGTACGTTCACCGAACGTGCGAAGGTGCGCCAGCACGCGGCGGCTGACTTCGGCCAGGGGTGACACGTCGTCCACCGCGCCCAGAGCGATGGCCTCGCGCGGCATGCCGAAGACCACGCAGCTGGCCTCGTCCTGCGCCAGCGTGTGGGCGCCGGCGCGCCGCATGCGCAGCAGGCCCTCGGCACCGTCCTTGCCCATGCCGGTCAGGATGATTCCGATGGCGTTCTTGCCGGCGTGCTTGGCGGCCGAATCGAACAGCACGTCGATGGACGGCCGGTGGCGGTTCACCGGCGGCTCCTGGTCGAGGTGCGCCACGTAGTTGGCGCCGCTGCGCGCGAGCGACAGGTGGTAGCCGCCGGGCGCGATGTAGGCATAGCCCGGCAGCACGCGCTCGCCGTGCTCGGCTTCCTTCACGTTGATGCGGCACAGGCCGTCCAGGCGCTGCGCGAACGAGCGCGTGAAGCCCGCGGGCATGTGCTGCGCGATCATCACGGCCGGCGAGTCGGGCGGCAGCGGCTGCAGCACTTCTCGGATGGCCTCGGTGCCGCCGGTGGAGGCGCCGATGATGATGAGCTTCTCGGTACTCAGCAGCGGGCTGCGCAGCAGCGATTCCTGCGGCGCCTCGCCGCCGGGGCGCGCCGCGGCGGCGTGTCGGGCGGGCAGCAGGCGTGCGCTTGCCGCGGTGCGGATCTTGCCGGCGATCAGTTCGGTGTAGTTGAGAAGGCCGTCGCGCACACCGAGGCGCGGCTTGGTCACGAAGTCGATGGCGCCCAGCTCGAGCGCGCGCAGCGCGATCTCCGAGCCGCGCTCGGTGAGCGAGGAAACCATGACCACCGGCATGGGCCGAAGCCGCATGAGCTTCTCGAGGAATTCGAGCCCGTCCATGCGCGGCATTTCCACATCGAGCGTGAGCACGTCGGGGTTGGTGACCTTGATGAGGTCGCGCGCCACCAGCGGGTCGGCCGCCGTGCCCACCACCGTCATGTCGGGCTGGCTGTTGATGATCTCCGTCATCACGCTGCGGATGAGCGCCGAGTCGTCGACGCACAGCACCTTGATCTTCTTCACGCTCACAGGTTTCCTTTGTTATCGGCAGCCGATGCAGCGCGCGAGCCGGACAGTCTGCGCAGCAGCTCGCCCTCCTCGTGCTGCACCTGGCGCACTTCTGTCTGCGCGCGCAGCTTGCGCACGATGGCCTTTCCCGTCGCCGGCACGAAGCACACGCGGCGCGCATGCGGTCCGCGCAGGTCCTGCGCGGCGACCTCGATGCGCTCGTTGCCCAGGTAGCGCAGCACGAAGTCGGCGTTGCGGTCGCCGATGTTGAGCGTGGTCATGTTCGCCAGCACCGCGCCGCCGCCGAAGACCTTGGCCTTGAGCCGGTCGCGGCGCGCGCCCGCGCGCACCAGCTCACGGATCAGCACGTCCATGGCGTAGGTGCCGTAGCGCATCGATTCGGTGGCGTCGCGCGTGCCGGCCGAGGCGCCGGCTTCGCCGTCGTCGGGCAGCATGAAATGGTTCATGCCGGCCACGCCCGCCTCGCGGTCGTGCAGGCAGGCGGCCACGCAGGAGCCCAGCACCGTGCTGAGCGCGGTGTTGCTCGATGTCACGTAGTACTCGGAGGGCAGCAGCTTCACGGCCATCATCCCGACGTCGCGGTCGAAATAATGATGGCTCGCCACCGAGCCCGGGGCGGCCGCATTCGAGGCCGCGCTCATGAGGAAGCACCCGCGGCACGCGAGCGCGCGAGCTCGTACACGGTCTGGCCCAGCGGGCGGAAGGCCTGGTTGACCAGCGAGGCGTTCTCCGAATGCCCGGCGAACAGCAGGCCGTCGGCCTTGAGCAGCGGCGCGAAGCGGTCGAGCACCTTCTTCTGCGTCGGCTTGTCGAAATAGATCATCACGTTGCGGCAGAAGATCGCGTCCACCGGCTCCTTCACCGCCCAGGCGCTGTCGAGCAGGTTGAGCCGCGAGAACTTCACCATCGCCGCCACCTCGGGCCGCACGCGCACCTTGCCCGCGTTGGAGCCGGTGCCCTTGTTGAAGAAGCGCCGCAGCCGCTCGGGCGCGAGCCTGCGCACCTGCTCCGCGGTGAAGACGCCGGCGGAGGCCTTGGCCAGCACCGCCGTGTCGATGTCGGTGGCGATCACGCGAGAGGCCGCGGCCTTGTCGCCCAGCGCCTCCATCAGCGTGATGGCGATGGAATAGGGCTCCTCGCCCGTCGATGCCGCCGCGCACCACACGGTGACGGGCTGCTTCGCCTTGCGCACGTGCTCGGCCAGCGTCGGGAAGTGATGCGCCTCGCGGAAGAACGAGGTGAGGTTGGTGGTCAGCGAGTTGATGAAGAGCTGCCACTCCTCGCCGTCCTGGCGCTGTTCGAGCCAGTCGAGGTACGAGGCGAAGTCGGGCAGCTGCAGCTCCCTCAGCCGGCGCGAGAGGCGGCTGTAGACCATCTGCCGCTTCTGCTCGCCCAGGGCGATGCCGGCGCGGCGATGGATGAGGGTGCGCACGCGCGAGAAGTCGCTGTCGGTGAAAAGGAACTCGGTGGTCACGGCCAGCCTGGAAGGTTGGCTTTCAATGTACATAGCGGCCACCGTTTCCAATGGACCGATCAGACGCGCAAATGCCCCGCACTTTCGGCACTCCGGCCGCGGCTTGCTTCATTGCTCGCTCGCCGCAGGGCTGGCGCCCTGCGCCCACACCAGCGCGGAGAGCTGGGCGGCATTGACCTGCGCCGGGCTCAGGAACAGCGCCTCCGACAGGCGCGCCGCCTGCCCGTCGTCGAGCTCGCAGCTCTCGGCCAGCGCCACGAAGGGGCCGTAGAGGCCGCCGCGCGAAAGAATGGCCTGCTGCACCGCCTCGGTGAGCTGCACCTTGCGCAGCACGCCTTCCATCGACACGCCCAGCAGTTGGTCGAGCAGCGAGAACATGCCCGCCACGAAAAGGTTGTCGGCCTCGCTGGCAGGCAGCATGCCCTGCCCCACCAGTTCGACGAAGCGCCCGCGCAGGATGGCCTTCTTCATCATGTAGGGCGAGCCCGCCTTGTTGCTGGTGGCCAGCAGCAGCGAGAGCCAGCGGTAAAGCGGCGAGTAGCCGAGCATGGCGACCGCGTGGCGCAGCGAGTGGATCTCCACCGCCATGCCCACCGCGGGCGAGTTGATGTAGCGCAGCAGGCGGTAGGTGAGCGCGGCATCGTGCTTGAGCGCGGCCTCGATGACGCGCAGGTCTTCGTTGCGCTGGAGCATCTGCATCAGCTGCACGATCAGCAGCGACTCGGGCTGCAGCGCGTCTTCGGTCTCGAGCACCGGCGGGTTGCGGAAGGCGCCGTCGATGAACACGTTCACGCGCCGCGACGCACAGGCATCGAACTCGGTCCAGTCTTCCACGCGCGAGGCCACCGGCTCCACCGGCGGGTGGCCCAGCTGGGCGTCCTGGCGCAGGCGCGCGACGGTGTCCACGTCGTTCGCGCCGACTTCGAGGTGGGTGACGATGGAGCGCAGCTCCGGGTCTTCAGGCAGTACGGCGCCTGCGCACTGCATGAAGCCGAAGCCCTGCTCGCGCAGGAACAGCAGGATGGAGCGCAGGTCGGCGTCCATCAGTTCGTCCGCGCGCATGCACAGCACCACCTGCTGCGGCGGCAGCGACTGGAGCTCGCTCTGGAAGAGCGCGTCGACCGTCACGTCGACGAACAGCAGCTGCGATCCCAGCAGCCAGCCTTCGTCGCCAGGGTTGAGGTGCATGGCGAGCGTGTCCATGAGCGCCTTGACGCCCGCTGCGCCGGACGCATCGGAAGCCGCGCCGGCGGCGCGCCAGGCCATGCGATAGCCGATCACGCGCCTCTGCGCGTCGAGCAGCATCGCGTAGGCCAGGTGGCCTTCGCAGCCGGCCTCGGGCTGGGTGGAGGCGCCGGTTTCGGCGCCGGCGCCTTCGGAAGCGCGACGGAAGAAATCAAACCGCATTCAGCTGTCTCCGTCGGATGTCAGAGTGCAATGGCGTCGGTCCTCCGGGCCGCGCCCGCGAGCGCGGCCGCACTCGCGGCCTGCGCGCGCTGGATGCGCGGCATGGCGCCCACGTCGATGATGAAGGCCACGCTGCCGTCGCCGAGGATGGTCGCGGCGGAGATGCCGGGCACCTTGCGGTAGTTGGTCTCGAGGTTCTTCACCACCACCTGGTGCTGTCCGAGCAGCTCGTCCACCAGCAGCGCGAAGCGGCTGTCGTCGGCCTGCACGATCACCAGGATGCCCTGCGTGGGGTGCGTCTGCGCGCCGGCCACGTCGAACACGCGGTGCAGCTCGATGAGCGGCAGGTACTCGCCGCGCACGCGGATCACGTGGCCGTCGGCGGTGATGGAATGCAGGTGCTCCGGCAGCGGCTGCAGCGACTCGATGACGTAGCTCAGCGGCAGGATGTAGGCCTCGCTGCCCACCTTGACCGACATGCCGTTGAGGATGGCCAGCGTCAGCGGCAGCACGATGCGCGTGGTGGTGCCCTGCCCGCCGCGCGAGTGGATCTCGACGTGGCCGCCCATTTCCTGGATGTTGCGCTTGACCACGTCCATGCCCACGCCGCGGCCCGAGATGTCGGTGACCTGCTCGGCGGTGGAGAAACCGGGCGCGAAGATGAGCTGCCACACCTCGTCGTCGGGCATGGTTTCGCTCACCGGAAGGCCCTGCTGCATGGCCTTGGCAAGGATGCGCTCGCGGTTGAGGCCCGCGCCGTCGTCGCTCACCTCGATCACGATGTTGCCGCCGTGGTGCTGCGCCGACAGCAGCAGCTGGCCGGTGGCGTCCTTGCCCTTGGCCAGGCGCACCTCGGGCGTCTCGATGCCGTGGTCGAGGCTGTTGCGCACCAGGTGCGTGAGCGGGTCGACGATGCGCTCGATCAGGCCCTTGTCGAGCTCGGTTTCCTTGCCGTAGGTGTCCAGGCGGACCTGCTTGCCCAGCTTGGCGCTCACGTCGCGGATGACGCGCGGGAAGCGGCTGAACACGTAGTCCATCGGCATCATGCGGATGGACATGACCGATTCCTGCAGGTCGCGTGCGTTGCGCTCCAGGTGGCCCAGGCCGCTGAGGAAGCGCTCGTAGGCCACCGGATCGAGCATGGTCGCGGCCTGCGTGAGCATCGACTGGGTGATGACGAGCTCGCCCACGAGGTTGATGAGCTGGTCGACCTTCTCGACGTCGACGCGGATGGAGCTGGATTCCCTGGCGGCGGCGGACGAAGCGGCTGCCGTGGCGGGCGCCGAGGGTGCGGGAGAAGGCGCGGGCTGCGGTTTCGCGGCTTCCACGATCGCGGCGGGCTCGGGCTCGGGCGCGCGCGCGGGTGCGGCCACCGCTGCCGGAGCTTCGGCAACCGCTTCGTGCGTGATGTCGATCTGCGATTCGTCGATGACGAAGCAGCAGACGGCGACGATGTCGTCTGGCGAGCAGGTGGTTTCGAGCAGCACTGTGAGCTGGTCGTTGCTGCGCGTGCTCGAGAGCACCTTGCCGAGATTGGCCAGCTCGCCGGTCAGCAGCTCGCATTCGCTTTCCGACAGGCGGGCGAAGCGGACGCGCAGCGCGCCGCCGCCCTTGCCGGCGGCGGCATCTGCCGGCGCAGCCACGGGCTCGGAAGCCACCACAGGCGCGGGAGCCGGCGCAGGAGCCGGCGCAGGGGCCGGAGCGGGCGCGGGTGCCGCCGCACTTGCGTCACCGCTTTCGAGCGCGAGTTGCTGAAGCACGCCACAGATGTGCGCGACCATGTCCGGGTCCGGCTCGTTGCCTGCCTGGTAGGCGGTGAGTTGTTCTTGCAAGGCGTCCTTCGTTTCCAGGAATGCATCGATCATCCGGCCGGTCAGACGCAGCTGCCCATGGCGGGCGCGGTCCAAAAGCGACTCGAGAACGTGCGTGGTGTTGGTAAGGGCAGTGAAACCGAAAGTCGCTGCGCCGCCCTTGATGGAGTGCGCCGCGCGGAATATGGCGTTGAGCTGTTCGCTGTCGGGGGCGTCGACATCGAGTTCCAGCAGGAGCTGCTCCATCTCGGCGAGCAGTTCGATGGCTTCGACGAAGAAGGCTTGGGTGAATTGACTGAGGTCCATCTCGTGTCTTTGTGTGTTTCTTGTTGTTGTGCCGTCTGCTGTCGTGCGTCCGTTCAGTCCGCCTTCGCGGCCGCCTTGCCGATGCGCAGCCCGCCGACGGGCTCCGCGCTGTTCTCGCGCTCGATGCGTTCCTGGGTCCGGTGGTTGAGCAGGATGATGCTGATGCGCCGGTTGATCGGGTTGCGCGGATCGGCCTTGTCCAGGTGCATGCTGTCGGCCAGGCCGATCACGCGCAGCACCTTGCCCTCGGCCATGCCGCCGGCCACGAGTTCGCGCCTCGAGGCGTTGGCGCGGTCTGACGACAGCTCCCAGTTGCCGTACGACCGGTCGTTGGTGTAGACGATGGCGTCGGTGTGCCCCGACAGGGTGATCTTGTTGGGCAGGCCGTTGAGCGCCGGCGCAAGCTCGCGCAGGATGGCGCGCATGTGCGGCACCACGCGCGCGCTGGCCAGCTCGAACATCGGGCGGTTCTCGGTGTCGACGATCTGCAGGCGCAGGCCCTCGGTGGTGATGTCGATGAGGATCTGGGAGCGGAACTGCTGGAACACAGGGCTCTTCTCGATCAGCGCGTCGAGATTTCTCTTCATCTCGGCGAGGCGGCTGGCGTCGGCCTCGTCCTCGCTCGCGGTCTCGGTGAGCTTGACCTCGCCCTCCACGTGCACCGGGTCGGCGCCTCCGCCGGGGATCATGCTGGTGCTGAGGCTGGACTTGTCGCCGCCGGTGAGCGCCACGCGCAACGGCATGCGGAAGTGCTCCGCGATGCCTTCGCGCTGCTTGGTGCTGGAGATGGAGAGCAGCCACATCACGAGGAAGAAGGCCATCATGGCCGTCATGAAGTCGGCATAGGCGATCTTCCAGCCGCCGCCGTGCGCGCCCCCGTGCTTGCCCTTGTGGACGTGCTTGAAGATGACTCTTGGCTTGTCGTCGCTCATGATCGCTGGCTGCTCTGTGCTGGCTCGTGCGATGGGCGCGTCAGCGCGCCTTGACTTCGCGGACGCGGTCGTCCAGCTCGGTGAACGAGGGGCGCTCGGTCGAGAACAGCACCTTGCGGCCGAACTCCACCGCGAGCTGAGGCGCGTAGCCGTTGAGGTTGGCCAGCAGCGTGACCTTGGCGCACTGGTAGATCTTCATGCCCTCTTCCACCTTCTGCTCGATCAGCGAGGCCAGCGGCGAGACGAAGCCGTAGGCCAGCAGCACGCCGAGGAAGGTGCCCACCATCGCGTGAGCGATCAGCGCGCCCATTTCGGAGGGCGGCAGGTTGGCGGAGCCCAGTGCGTGCACCACGCCCATCACTGCCGCGACGATGCCCAGCGCGGGCAGCGCGTCGCCCACGCGCGAGAGGCTGTGGCCGGGCACCGCGGCCTCGTGACGGATGGTCTCGATCTCGTGGTCCATCAGCGCCTCGATCTCGTGCGCATCGGTGTTGCCGCTGATGACCAAGCGCAGGTAGTCGCACAGGAAGACGGTGATGCCCTCGTGCGCCATGATGTTCGGATAGCGCGTGAAGATCTCGCTCTGGGACGGGTCTTCCACGTCGGTCTCCAGCTTCATCATTCCTTCCTTGCGGGCCTTGGCGAGCAGCTCGTACAGCAGCGCGAGCAGGTCCATGTAGAGCTGGCGGTTGTGCTTGGAGGTGCGCAGCAGCAGGGGCAGTTCCTTGATGGTGGCCCTGATGGTCTTGCCGTTGTTGCCGGCGATGAAGGCGCCCAGCGCCGAGCCGCCGATCATGAGCAGTTCGACCGGCTGGAACAGGACGCCGAAGTGCCCGCCCATGAGGCCGTAGCCACCGAAGACGGCACCGATCACCACGATGTATCCAACCAGAACCAGCACGCGCTTCCCCTATCGCCCAGCGGGCGTCGAATCAACAAACCCCTGGCGGCCATGGCCGCCGGCGGGGCACTTTTCCTAGACGGCGCCGCCGATGTCCATCACCGGCGCCACCGCGACGAGCCCGCCGCGGCGGCGCTCTGGCGCCTTGGGCTTGCGTGCCTTGCCCGCGCGCGAAGGCGGACGGCACAGCACGCACACGTATCCGTTCTTGTTGTCGTGCGCATGCGCCACGAAATGGCCGCCGCAGCGACAGCAGGTGCTCAGCTGCAGCATGTCGCTGTCGAAGAAGCGGACCATGGTCTCGGCGCGGGTGAAGTCGAGCACCACCTCGCCACCGTTGGCCTCGACCTGCTGCGTGTAGAGGCGGTAGGCCTTGATGAGCGCGGGCAGCTCGTTCTCGTCCGCCTCGTCGAGCATGAACCGGTAGATGTTGTAGAACATCGACGAGTGGATGTTGGCCAGCCACGTCATGTACCAATCGGTGGAGAACGGCAGCAGGCCCTTGGGCGGAGAGACGCCCTTGAGTTCCTTGTAGAGGCGGATCAGGCGCTCGCGGCTCAGCGTGACCGCGGCTTCCAGGAACTGCAGGCGCGCGCCGAGGCCGATCAGCTCGATCGCGAGCTGGACCTGCCGCACCTCGCCCAGGACGCTCTTGCTGGTCACGCCGCGCTCGCTCCGCGCATCTGCGCCTGCGACTGTGCCTGCGCCTGGCGCGCGGCCATCAGGATCGACATATGCGCCTGCTGCAGCGCAGGCTCCTTGCCCTCGCCGACCACCGCGAACATGGGGCGGTCGTCCAGCCGGAAGCTGCACAGCAGGAAGTTGGACGCGGCCAGCTTCACGATCTGGCTGAGCGACATGTTCGCCAGCAGATCGGCCAGCTCACGGCCCACGCCGAGGCGGAACATGGCCTCGGCCCTGTCCTGCTTCACCAGCTTCTGCGCCAGCAGCATATAGGCCAGATTTATCTCGCCGATTTCCCTCGAAATCACGCCGTTGGCGGTGATGTTGACGTTTTCCATGTCTGATCCCATTTCCGATTCAAAGCTCACTTCGTGCTCCTAACAATCGTGTATACATTATATACACAAAGTTTTACATGTTGAAGTGTTTTGTATGACATGAGGGTAAAAAAGGTAGGAGGCATCTGACAAGGCACTCCTCATCTCCCAATGGAGGCCCCGCGTTTACAGGTGTCAGCCGTTTGGGTAACAAATGTTTCAGACGCCACCCAAAAAAGCGCGAATTTATTCGTCAGCAACATCGAATTGATAAACGCTATGGGTTTATTTAGCCTCGATGAAAGACCATTTGAACGAATTTCTCGATTCATGATTTCACATTGGTCCATCTGGTCAATTAGTCGCCTGCGCGACCCTCGAGGCGGCAGATCCACGCCATCACCTCCGCCACGGCGAGGTACAGCTGCGGCGGGACCTGCCTGTCCAGGTCGACCTGCATCAGGAGCTTCACGAGGTCGGCCGACGAGTGCACGTAAAGCCCGTGCTCGCGCGCCTCGCGCATGATCGATTCGGCGACCACGCCATAACCCTTGGCCACGACGACAGGCGCCCGCGTCTTGTCCGCATAGGACAGCGCGACGGCGCTGTTGCGGTTGTCGAGCACCTCGTTCATTGGAATACCTTCGTGCTTCGCACTGCGGTGCGAGCTTGCCTGGGACGGCCCGGCGCGGCGCTCATAGGGCAACCTCCTTTGCGGCGACCAGCACCTGCTGCAGCTGCAGGCCCGCGGCGTCGAAACGCTTCGCGAGCCGGCCGGTGTCGCCGCGCAGGCGCACCATGGTCGAAGCCTCGCGCGCGAACAGATGCGCCTGGACGGCCTGGCCGTCGAGGCTCAGCCGCAAGTCGACCTCGCCAAGCTTCGGCAGCTCCAGCGAGACCGTGGTCGACCAGCGGCGCGCACCCTCTTCCTCGGCTACCGCGCCCTCGCGCGCCTCGGACCGGGCCTGTTGTTCTTCCTCCACAGTCCAGCTCATCGGCACGTCGGGCCAGGCATGGCCGTTCCAGCGGAAGACCGAGCTGGCCAGCAGATCGAGCTGCTGGTGCACCAGCGTGACGGCCTGGGGATGGATCACTTCGCCGCCGCGCGATGCCGGCAGGGCCGTGGCGCTGTCGGCCTGGCGCGCGGATTCGCTGGCGCGGTGCGCGGGCATCGAATCGAAGCCGCCGCCGGGCGATGCGCTCTCGGGTTGCCGATAGGCGGCCTGCACCCGCGCCGCGTCGTTCGCCGCGGCTTGCTGTTCCAGAGTCTGCGGTTTGCCTTGCGAGGAGGAGACACCGGCGTCCTGTGGCTGCCCTGCTGTGGCCGGCGCCTGTGGCGCGGCAACGCCCACCGCGCGGGCGCCGTCGCCCTGCACCGCGGGCACCTGAGCTTGCGCCACGGGCGAAGGCAGCGCATCCGGCGAATCGACGATCGCCGCCGTCGATGCGGCAGCCACCACCTGCGACGCGACCGATGCACCCGCCTGCGTTTTCGCGATCACCGGCACGGCCCACTGCGCCTGGGGCTCCTGCTTCATCTGCGCGAGCGTGCGGCCGCCGGCCGTGAACGACGCCAGGTGCGATTCATAGAAGAGCCCGCTGTCCGACACAGCCTGCGCCAGCGTGCCCGCCAGCGCCGCGGCGTTCACCGGCTGCGCGCGCGAAGGCATCAGCGGCACGGCGCCACGCACCGGCCCCGGTTGCGCCTGCAGGTCGGCCAGCACCGCGCCGATGACGCGCGCCGCCACCGACAGCCGCGTCTCCATCGAAGGCTGGGCGCCGGAGCCGGCATGGGGAGTACCGCCGGCAGCGGCACCCGGGATCTGCCTGTCGAGCGCCGCATTGGAAGGCAGCCTGACATCGTTCTCGACCTTGCCGATCGCCACCGCCGGCCCGGGCGCGCCGATGGTGGTCTCGGGCTTGATGCCGAGCACGTCCAGCCGCGGCGCGAGCCTTGCGGCCAGCAGCGCGTCGAGCAGTCCGGCGAGTCCAGTCATGGTGCGGTTTCTTCAGGTCGTCCGGCAGCCGCGCTCAGTGCGGCGGCCCGTAGGCCCTGCCGAGGTTCTTCTGCTGCGTGAGATATCCCATGCGGCTGATCAGGCTCTCGAGCTGCGGCTTGATGAGCCCCGACACCTCGGCCTGGTCGGAACGTATGCGCTCCAGCAGATCGAGCACATGCTCGACCTGCGTCGCGTCCAGCAGCTCGTGGGGCTCGATGGCCTTCAGGCGCTCCACCATCGCCGAGCAGCGGGCTTCGAGCGCGGGGAGCTGGCCCCACTCCTTGGCGCGCGCCAGCACCAGCATCGATGCGATGCCGGTGGCCAGCTCTTCGTAGCAATGAACGACCTCACTCCGGAATGCCATGTTTTTCTGTTTCTCTTGCGGTTGCATTTCAGCCACGGGCCCGGTCGTCGATCTCCCGCCAGGCGGAAGCGATGTTCTCGAGCAGCCGGTCGGCCTCGTCCAGGGCCAGCACGTCGTTGTGCAGGTTGGCGCGGAACAGCCGCTGCACGATGTAGTCGTACAGCGCCGAAAGGTTGGCCACCAGCTCGGCGCCGGCCTCGCCGGCCGCCTGGGCGTCGAGCCCGGCCTTCAGGCCGTTGTCGACGATGCCGATGGCCTTGGAGATCGCGTTGCCCTTGGCTTCGGTGTCGCCGGCGGCCATGTGGTGGCGCGCCATGCCGATGGCGGTCTTGGCGCCATCGAACAGCATCGTGATGAGCTGGTGCGGCGACGCGCTCATCACGCTGGTCTCGACACCGAGGCGCGCGTAGGCACCGGCACCTGTGCGCATGTTGTGGGGGGTGTACATCGGCTGGTGCTCCAGGTTCCGCGTGCCTTGCGTCCTACTTGGACTGCTTCGACATCGCGTCGAACTGCTGCGTGAGGTAGTTCTTGGTGTTGTTCAGGTTGTTGATCAGCACGTCGAGCTGGTTGAACTGCTTGCGATAGCGGTCGACCGTGGCGTCCACGCGCAGCTGCATCGCGTCGTACTGGGTGTCGAGTTCCTTGATGGTCGCCGTCACGCCGTCGCTGGCCACCTTCAGCGCGCCCTTGGTCACGTCGTCCACCAGCGCGTCGATCTGCTTGCCGTAGCCGGCCTTGCTGCCGGTAGCGCTGGAGAACAGGTTCGCCACGCCCTTGAGGTTGTTGGCCAGCGCCTTGTCCAGCTTGTCGGAGTCGACCGCCAGGGTGCCGTCCTTCTGGAAGGACACGCCGATCTCGGTCAGCACCTTCATGTCGTTCGTGCCGCCGGACTGCGGCGCCACGAGCGCCTGGCGGATGCGCGTCTGCAGGTTGCGCAGCGTGCTGTCGCCCACCAGCGCCGCGGCGGTCTTGGTGTCGGCGTCGTACGCGGTCAGCGTCTTGGCCGTGCTCTGCAGGCTGTTGTAGGCCTTCACGAAGTCGTTGATGGCCGTCTTCACGCCGGCCGTGTTCTCCTTCATGGACAGGCCGGTCTTGCCGGTGCCCACCAGCGTCAGCGTGGCGCCCTGGATGGCTTCCTTCACCGTGTTGGTCGGGCTGGTGACGTCGATGCCGTTGACGTTGAGCTTCGCGTTCTGCGCCGCCGAGGTCTGCTTCAGGCTCTGCGCGCCGGCGGGGTCGTTGTTCAGCAGGCCCTGCAGCGCCGCGTCGCCGTCGACCGCGATGCGCATGCTCGACTTCTCGCCGGTCTGCGTCGAGGTCAGCACCAGGCGGTTGGGCGTGCCGCTGCCGTCGTTCACGATGCTGGCCGTGACGCCCGCGTTCGCGCCGTTGATGGCGTTGCGGATGCCTTCCAGCGTATTGTTGGTCGAGTCGATGGTGATCGACTTGGCGGGCCGGCTCGCGTCGGCGGTGAAGGTGGCGCCGCTGTACTGGCCGGTCGCCGGGTCGAGCGTGCCGCCGGTGATGGCGCCGAAGTCGATGGTGATCTTGCCGGTGCCGATGGCGGCCTTGGCGTCGGCCTGGCCCGCGCTCACCAGCGTCTGCGACTGCGCGATCTGCGACACGTCGATGGTGTAGTTGCCCGCCGCGCTCGTGTCGGTGGCGGTTGCCGACAGGATGCCGCTGACGGTGGGCGTGCCCGTCACGCTCTGGAAGAACGTCGGGTCGCCGAGCTTCTTGGCCGCCGCCTGCAGCGTGGAGAGCGCGCTCTGGATCGTGCCGTAGGCCGACAGCTTGCTCGTGTAGCTCTTGGCCTTGGCCTGCAGCGCCACCATGGGCTGCTTCTCGGCGGTCTCCAGCTGCGTGAGCAGGGAGGCGAGGTCGAGGTTGGCGCCGACGCCGAGACTGCTGATGGTTGCCATGTGGATGCTTTCCTGTTTGTCCTTGATTGAGATTGCCGGTGCCCGCGTGCCGGCCTCAGGCCGCGTGGTCCACCAGCAGTCCGTTGCCGTCGTTCATCAGCTTCGCGATGCGCACGACTTCCTCGTTGGGAATCTGGCGGATGACCTCGCCGCTGGCGCGGTCCACCACCTTGACGATGACCATGTCGGTCTCCTTGTCGACCTCGAACTGCAGGCCGACCTCGCGCAGCGCGAGCGACTCGTTCACCTGGCGCACCGCCTGCTCCACCTGGACCGGCGTCGCGCCCTCCTTCGCGTCGTCCTTCTCGGCCGTGGCGGCGGCGGCAGAGGCCGCGCCCGCGGCGCCGCCGACGAGCAGCTGCGTCCACTGGTTGTCCTTCACGGAGTTCGCCGACACGGGGTTCAACATCATTTCCACCTTGCTGTGCTGGGTTCGCTGTTCTCTGCGGCCTCGCCTGGACCGGCATGGCCGCAGGGAACAGCGCAGGCACTCCCGGATTGCGCCGGGGGCCTGCGTCGGCCGGGTCCCACCCCAGGGGAGGGGCCCGGCTTTCCTCTGACTTCTCAGTACCTTTCGATCAACGCAGGAGCGACAGCACGCCTTGCGTGGTCTGGTTGGCCTGCGACAGCACCGAGGTACCGGCTTGCTGCAGGATCTGGGCGCGCGTCATGTTCGACACTTCGACCGCATAGTCGGCGTCCTGGATGCGCGAGCGCGACGAGGACAGGTTGACGACCGTGGTGCCGAGGTTGGCGATCACCGAGTCGAAACGGTTCTGCACAGCACCCAGGCTGCCGCGCAGCGTATCGACCTTGGCCAGGGCTGCGTCGAGCGCGGCCAGCGGGTTGCTCGTCTTGGTGCCCTTGCTGGTCGTGTCCGTGGTCAGCTTGCCGGCGGAGTTGACGTAGGCCACTGCGCCCACGTCGGCTGCGTACTTGCCCGTGCCGGTCGTCGAGGCAACGGTCACTTCGCCGTTGACTGCGTTGACGTTGTAGCTCGTGGTGTACGACGCGGTCTTGGTCATCTCCTTGTCGTTGTCCATGTACGTGTCGCTGGACTGGCCACCGGCAGCGGCGAAGGTCACGGTCGAGGCGAAGATGCCCGAGCCCAGGTTCACCGTCGAGGCGGCGCCGGCGACGGCGGTCTTCACGTCGTCCTTCGAAACGGTCTTCGTGTAGGTGAAGCCCGAGTTCGCGGCAGCGCCGAAGTCGTAGCTCGTGCCGTTGAGCTTGATGCTCGAGGCGCTGGCGGTGGTGTCGCCGCTGGCGAACAGGCCCGACAGCGTGGCGGCCGGAGGAGCGCCGACGTTGTTGGTCGTCAGGTTGCCGCCCGAGAGGTAGGCTGCCTGGCCGCCGATGGTGATCGCGCCGGCGCTGTCGACTTCGAAGTTGGTGGTGCCGCTGACGCCCGTGAAGGTGCCCGAGAACTTGTTGCCCGCGGTCGGCAGCAGCGTGCCGGCGAAAGCCGTGGTGGGAGCACCGGTGGCGACGGCGACGGTGGTCGTGAAGTTGCCGGCGGCGGCGTCGTACTTGTAGGTGGTCGCACCCACGACAGCCGTGTTGCCGTCCTGCATCGCGTCGACGGCCTGCTCGGCGGTCACCTTGGCGAAGCTGGTGGTCACAACGTAGGGGCCCGTGCCGGTGGCGCCGGCCTTGGTCAGGTCGTTGACGTTGGCCTTGGCGTTGGCCGACACGCCCTTGCCGTTGACGTTGAAGCCGTCCAGGCCCAGGGTCTTGGCGCTGATTTCCTGCAGGTCGATGTCGATGGTCTCGCCATCGTTCGCGCCGACTTGCACGGTCAGCTTGCCGGCGTCTGCCGACAGGACCTTCACGCCGTTGAACTGGGTCTGCTGCGAAACGCGGTTGATTTCGTCCATGCGCTGGCCGATTTCAGCCTGGATGGAGTCCAGGTCGCTGGCCGAGTTCGTGCCCGTGCCGGCCTGCACAGCCAGTTCGCGGATGCGCTGCAGGTTGTTGTTGACTTCGGTCAGGGCGCCTTCCGTCGTCTGGGCGATCGAGATGCCGTCGTTCGCGTTGCGGGTGGCTTGCGTCAGGCCCTTGATGTTGGCCGTGAAGCGGTTGGCGATGGCCTGGCCGGCGGCATCGTCCTTGGCGCTGTTGATGCGCATGCCCGAAGACAGGCGCTCGATGGCGCTGTTCAGCGCCGACTGCGACTTGTTCAGGTTGTTCTGCGTGAGCAGGGAGAGGCTGTTCGTGTTGATGACTTGCGCCATGTTCGACTCCTGATTGATGAAAAAAGGTTGTGGACTCCGGCTTTTGGCCGTAACGCTGGACCCGCTTCCACTTAGAGACTCAAGCCATCGTTGACTTGGTTATCGGCGGGGCCCTGCGAACCTTTAGGGGGCATGCACGAAAAAGTTGCGCGCCCCTCTCCACATCACCCGTTCACCCTTCAAGCCTGCAGGTTCATCACTTCCTGGTAGGCGGTCACGAGCCGGTTTCGAACCTGCAGCCCGGTCTGGAACGCGACGTTCGCCTTCTGCATGTCGACCATCACGTCGTTGAGCGCGACGCCGGGCTTGCCCAGCTCGAAGGACTCGGCCTGCGCATAGGCCTGCTGCTGGGCGCCGCTGATGTTGGCGAGCGAGCGCTTGAGTTCGGCGGCGAAGCCGCCGGCTTCGGCCGGGGCTGCCGTCTGCGGCGCGATGCCCGTCTGGACCGCGGTGGCCCGCATCTGCTGCAGGATCGATTCGATGGCGCTGATGGACATGGTGATCCTCTTCCTCTTGTTTGTCTGAACACTTCTGCGTGACTTGATACGGAGGGACCAGGGCCCTCCGGCTGGCTTGCAGCGTATCAAGGGAAGACCCCGATTCAAGCGCGCAACTAAGGGCGAAAACCCCGGCTGTTCGGCCATTCGAATTCCGGGTGACTGCTGACAATCGTCCGCGAAACGAACAGGCCGCGGACGACATCACCGGCCATCCGGAATGAAATCTCTAAACCGAAATTCCTCTCCCACCATGGCCATGGCCGCGACGAGGGCGCACCCATGAGCACGGCTGCGCCCGCGGACGCGCTGCCCCAGTCCGGCGACGGCCAGCCGGCCCTGCTCGACCGCCTCCGCGCGCAGCCGAGGCTGCCGCTGATCATCGGCGGCGCGGCCCTGGTGGCCGCCGCGGCGGCATTCATGCTGTGGAGCCGCGGCCCCGAATACAAGGTGCTCTACACCAATGTGTCGGACCGCGACGGCGGCGCGATCATCGCGTCGCTGCAGCAGATGAACGTGCCCTACAAGTTCGCCGACGGCGGCGGCGCGATCCTGATCGCGGGCGACAAGGTGGCCGAGACCCGCCTCAAGCTCGCGGCGCAGGGCCTGCCCAAGGCCGGCGGGGTGGGCTTCGAACTGATGGACAACCAGAAGTTCGGCACCAGCCAGTTCGCCGAGCAGGTCAACTACCAGCGCGGGCTCGAAGGCGAGCTCGCGCGCTCCATCGAATCCATCGGCGCCATCGAGTCGGCCCGGGTGCACCTGGCGCTGCCCAAGCCCTCGCTCTTCGTGCGCGAGCAGAAGAAGCCCTCGGCCTCGGTGGTGCTCGCACTGGCGCGCGGACGCAGCATCGACGAAGGCCAGGTCAGCGCCATCGTGCACATGGTGTCCAGCAGCGTGCCCGACCTCGACGCCAAGAGCGTGACCGTGGTCGACCAGCGCGGCAACCTTCTTTCTTCCGCGCGCGGCGCAGACCGCGGGCTGGACGTGAGCCAGCTCAAGTACGCGCAGGAAATCGAGCAGGGCTACATCCGCCGCATCGAGGCGATCCTGCAGCCCATCGTGGGCGCGAACAACGTGCGCGCGCAGGTGGCAGCGGACATCGACTTCTCTGTGGTCGAGCACACCGACGAGAAATACAAGCCCAACCAGGACCCTTCCCAGGCCGCCGTGCGCAGCCAGCAGAGCAGCGAGTCGGCACAGCACGGCGGCGGACAGCCCGGCGGCGTGCCGGGCGCGCTGTCGAACCAGCCGCCGGTGAACCCCGTTGCGCCGATCACCGGCCCGAGGGCACCGAACGCACCCGGAACCCCGCCCGCCCCCGGAACGCCCGGCGCACCGGGTGCCCCCGGCACCGCCACCGCATCGACGACCGCGGCGCCCACCGGCCCGAGCAGCTCGCGCAAGGACACCACCACCAACTACGAGCTCGACCGCACCATCCGCCACGTGCAGCAGGCCGCCGGCGGCGTGAAGCGCCTGTCGGTCGCCGTCGTCGTGAACAACCGCGACGCGGTGGATGCCGCGGGCAAGACCGCCAGCCGCGCGCTGACGCCGGCCGAGCTGGAGCAGATCCGCAACCTCGCGAGGGAAGCCATGGGCTTCAGCCAGGAACGAGGAGACTCGCTCAACGTGGTGAACAGCGCCTTCGCCCGTGACACCGACAACGCTCCCGCGCCCGAGGTGCCGTTCTGGCGCGACCGCGAGAACCTCGACCTCGCCAGGATCGCCGGCCAGTACCTGCTGTACGCGCTGCTCGCGCTCTTCGCCTGGTTCGCCGTGCTGCGCCCGCTGATGCGCAAGCACCTGGCGCCCCCGCCCGCTCCGGCCGCTGCGGAAGCCCCGGCCGTGGTGGCCGCCGCCGCACCGGATGAGAACACGCCCTCCGCCGAGGAAAGCCTGCGCGAACGCGAGGCCAACCGCCGCAAGGCCGACATGGAATACGCCCACCAGACCGCCGACAAGGACCCGAAGGTGGTGGCGGCGCTGATCCAGCACTGGATGAACAACGATGAGTAGCGAACAGGGAACACGCAAGAGCGCCATCCTGCTGATGGCACTGGGCGAAGACCGCGCGGCAGCCGCGCTGCACCAGCTGCCCACCTCCGAGGTGCAGGCGCTGGGGCTCGCGATGTCGAAGCTCACCTCCGTCTCGAAGGAAGAGCTGGCCGAGGTGCTGGCCGAGTTCCGCAACGAGACCGAGCAGCTCTCGGCCCTGCACCTGGGCTCGACCAGCTACATCCGCGCCGTGCTGCGCAAGGCGCTGGGCGAGGACCGCGCCAGCAACCTGCTGGAAGACATCCTGCAGCCCGACGAGCCGCACGGCGGCATCGAGCGGCTCAACGAGCTCGAGGCCGGCGAAGTGGCCGAGCTCATCCGCGACGAGCACCCGCAGATCCTCGCGACGCTGCTCGTGCACCTGGACCGCATGAAGGCCTCTGAGGTGCTCGAGAAGCTGCCCGCGCGCCTGCGCCACGACGTGATCATGCGCGTGGCCACCTTCGGCGGCGTGCAGCCTTCGGCCCTGAACGAACTGACCGACGTGCTCACCGAGATGCTCGCGGGCCAGGGCCTGCGCCGCAGCCGCCTGGGCGGCGTGCGCACCGCGGCCGAGATCGTCAACCTCATGAGCACCAGCGTGGAGGAAGAAGCCATCGCCCACGTGCGCGAGCAGGACGAGGCTCTGGCGCAGCGCATCGTCGACGAAATGTTCGTGTTCGAGAACCTGCTGGGCCTGGAAGACCGCAGCATCCAGCGCCTGCTCAAGGACATCGAGAGCGACTCGCTCATCATCGCCCTCAAGGGCGCGCCGATGGAGCTGCGCGACAAGTTCCTCAACAACATGTCGCAGCGCGCCGCCGAGACGCTGCGCGAGGACATGGAGCTGCGCGGACCTGTGCGCGTGTCGCAGGTCGAAACCGAGCAGAAGGCCATCCTGCAGGTCGCCCGCCGCCTGGCGGAGGCCGGCGAAATCGTGATCGCGACGCCTGGCACCGATGAGTTCGTCTGATTCCAACGGCAACTTCGGCGGCTTCGGCGAATCGCGCGAGCGGCTCGCAGCCATCCACGCCGCCGCACGCCACGCGGCAGGCGGGCCAAGAACCGAGCGCCCCATCGTTCCCGCGCCCGCGCTGTCCGCATGGGAACGCTGGGAGATGGGCACCATCGACGGCAGTCCTCGCACGCCCGCGGCCCGCAAGACGACGGGCGAGCGCAGGAACACCGCGCCGCCAGCGCCGCCGCCTCCTTCCGCACCCAAGATCGACCTCGCCGATCTCGCGCGCATCCGCAAGGAAGCCCGCACCGACGGCGAAGCCGAGGGCCGCGCCGCCGGCCTTGCCGAAGGCCGCAAGGTGGGCCACACCGAGGGCCTGGCCACCGGCCTCGCGGCCG
Organism: Variovorax sp. V15; assembly: GCF_041154425.1. Lineage (NCBI taxonomy): Bacteria > Pseudomonadati > Pseudomonadota > Betaproteobacteria > Burkholderiales > Comamonadaceae > Variovorax > Variovorax sp. V15. The sequence goes on along the minus strand of NZ_AP028659.1, from coordinate 1,400,690 downwards.
CCAGCGCACACGCCGAACGCCTGCGCGCGCTGGCCCGGTCGCTGCCCGATGCATTGCGCCGCGCCGAGGAAGAGCTATCGCAGGCCGTGATCGCGCTCGCGCTCGACGTGGCCCGCCAGGTGGTGCACCGCACGCTGAAGGCCGAGCCCGAATGGGTGCTGCCCGTGGTGCGCGACCTGCTCAACACCGAACCAGCCTTGCGCGGTGAGCCGCGCCTGCTGCTGCACCCCGACGACGTGGCGCTGGTGCGAAGCAGCCTTGGCGAAGAGATCGAAGCCGCAGGCTGGCAGATGCGCGCCGACGACACCATCACCCGAGGCGGTTGCCGCGTGCAATCAGCCACCGGCGAACTCGACGGCACGCTGGAAACGCGCTGGAAGCGCGTGACGGGCGCCCTCAACGGCGACGCCGACGGCAGGCCCGAAGCCCGGTGACAACCGCCATGCAGGCCACCGCCCCCAACCCCCATCTGCAGTCGGTGCTCGCCGCGCTCGAAAAAGCGCGCGCCAATGTGGCGGGCTGCGAAACCACCATCGCCTCGGGCCGGCTCACGCGCGCCGTGGGACTGGTTCTCGAAGCCGTGGGCCTGCAGCTGCCCGTGGGCAGCGACTGCCTGATCGAGCTGCCGCCGGGCCATGCGCAACGGCACGCCGAGGCCGAAGTGGTCGGCTTCGCGGGCGACCGGCTCTTCCTGATGTCGCAGACCGAAGTGGCGGGCCTGCTGCCCGGCGCGCGCGTGTATGCGCGGCCCGGCGCGCCCGAGCCCGATGCTGCGGGAACCATCGGCGGCGGCAATGCGCACACCAAGCGCCTGCCGGTCGGCGAAGGCATGCTCGGCCGCGTGGTCGACGCGGCCGGTCGTCCGCTCGACGGGCTCGGCCCGCTCGACATGGCCCGCAAGGTGCCGCTGAGCTCGCCGCCCATGAACCCGCTGACGCGCGCGCCCATCGACTCGGTGCTCGACGTGGGCGTGCGCGCCATCAACGGCATGCTCACCGTGGGCCGCGGCCAGCGCATGGGCCTGTTCGCCGGTTCCGGCGTGGGCAAGAGCGTGCTGCTGGGCATGATGGCGCGCTACACCAGCGCCGAGGTCATCGTGGTCGGCCTGATCGGCGAGCGCGGCCGCGAGGTGAAGGACTTCATCGAGAACACGCTGGGCGAAGAGGGCCTGGCACGCGCGGTGGTGGTGGCGGCGCCGGCCGACAACTCGCCGCTGCTGCGCCTGCAGGGCGCGGCCTACGCGACCTGCCTGGCCGAATACTTCCGCGACCGCGGCAAGGACGTGCTGCTCATCATGGACTCGCTCACCCGCTACGCGATGGCGCAGCGCGAGATCGCGCTGGCCGTGGGCGAGCCGCCGGCCACCAAGGGCTATCCGCCATCAGTGTTCGCGAAGCTGCCGGCGCTGGTGGAGCGCGCCGGCAACGGCGAGCGCGACGCCAACGGGCGCGGCGGCTCCATCACCGCCTTCTACACCGTGCTCTCGGAAGGCGACGACCAGCAGGACCCCATCGCCGACTCGGCGCGCGCAATTCTCGACGGCCACGTGGTGCTCTCGCGCACGCTGGCCGAGGCCGGGCACTACCCGGCCATCGACATCGAGGCTTCCATCAGCCGCGCCATGACCGCGCTGATCCCGTCCTCGCAGTTCGACACCGTGCGCCGCTTCAAGCAGATGCTCTCGCGCTACCAGCGCAACCGCGACCTGATCAGCGTGGGCGCCTACGCGCCCGGCCACGACCTGCAGCTGGACCAGGCGATCGCGATGTACCCGCGCATCGAGGGCTTCCTGCAGCAGTCGATGGACGAGCGCACGGACTATGCCGAATCCATCGCCCGCCTGGAAAACCTGTTCGAAGGCGAGCCGCGCACACCCACTCCGCAAAGAAGCAAAAGATGACACGCAAGCTCCCTCTCGGCATGCTGATCGACCTGGCGCACACGCAGACCGACGACGCCGCGCGGCGCCTGGGCGCGCTGCAGAACGCGCACCTGGACGCCAGCCAGAAGCTCGACCTGCTGCTGCAGTACCGGCAGGACTACCACGAGCAACTCGACGCCCTGATGCGCGACGGCCTGCCCTCCTCGCAGTGGCGCAACTACCGCAACTTCCTCGGCACGCTGGACAACGCCATCGAGCAGCAGCGCGCCATTGCCGCGCAGACCGGCACCCGGCTGGACCACGGCCGCAACGACTGGCAGCAGCAGCGCCGACGCCTGAGCTCCTTCGACACGCTGGCCGAGCGCGTGCGCATGCAGGAACTGATGGCCGAGGCCAAGCGCGAGCAGCGCGACAGCGACGAGCGCGCGGCGCGCAAGTTCTTCGACCGCGCCTCGCATCCGACCCTTTGAGAAACAGAAACATCCGCACGCAGGACCCGACATGCCTTCCATGATCATGCCCCCCGTCACGACGAATGCCGCAGCACAGCCCGCGGCCGCGCAGGCCGCCTCGCGCGGGCGCGGCGCGGACGAGGCGCAGGGCCCAAGCTTCGGCGCGGCGCTGGAGCGCTCGCGCGCCAATGGCGGCGGCCAGGCCGGTACGGCGGAGAAGGACGGCAGCACGTCGGACGTGGCCGCCATCGACCGCAAGGCCGCGCGCAAGCCCGGCGCGGATGAGGACACGAAGAAGGAAGACGCTCCGCTCGCCGACCCGAACCTCGCATTCCTCGCGCAGGCGAACTCGCCGCTGCACGCGCTGACGCTCGCGGGCCGGTCGGCGGCGCAGGCGGCGGGCGAAGGCACTGCCGACGGGCTTGCGAAGACGACGCCGGCAGACGCCGCCGCCGACGTGGCTCTCGATCCGGCCCTGCAGGCGCTTTCGGCGAAGACAGCCACCGGCACGGCCGCTGTCGCCGCCGATGCAGCGGACACGGCCGAGGCCGCGAAGGAGGCCGTCGCGCAGAAGCCCGCCGCAGCCGCCGCGCAAGCCGCGCCCCTGCAAGCGGATGCCGCGCCCGCCGGCTCGCTGCACGATGCAGCCCGCGCCGCCATCGCGGCGCAGACCATGGCCGTGGGCTTCGCGAAGCCGGTGTCCGCCCCCGCGAGCCCATCCGTGGGCACCGCAGCGACCGGCCGCGGCCCCGCATCGCGCGCGCCCATCGGCACCACCACCGCCGAGCAGCTCGCGAGCGCGGCGCAACCGGCGGCAACAAACGATGCGCAGGCCGCCAAGGCCGCCGTGGCTGCAAGCCCTGTCGCCGCCACGACCGATGGCGCGGACAGCCAGCCCGCCATCGACCCCGTCGCGCTGCAGCAGCCAGCCGCGGTGACGGCGTCGTCCCCGGAGCGCGCGGGCGACACCGCGGCCGCCGCGCGCGCCCCGGCCCACACCATCGCGCCCGAAGTCGGCAGCGACAAATGGGCGCCGGCCCTGGGCCAGCAACTGCTGCGCATGAGTGCCAGCGGGCACCACACGGCCGAGCTCAGCCTGAACCCGGCCGGCCTCGGCCCGCTGAAGGTCACGCTGTCGATGGGCGACAACCAGGCGCAGGCGATGTTCGTCTCGGCGCACGAGAGCGTGCGCAAGGCCGTCGAGGCCGCGCTGCCGCAGTTGCGCAACTCGCTGTCGGAACAAGGCATCACGCTGGGCCAGACTTCGGTCGGCGCGGAAACGCGCCAGCCCAACGGCAACGACGCCGCCTTCGCGCAGCAACAACAGGGCCAGCAGCAGGGCGCGGCGCGGCAGCAGGCCACGGCCTCCTACCCCGGCGCCGGACGCACGGCGGCCGGTGCACCGGCGGCCGCCGTCGCCGCCACGCGCCCCGCCGCCGCCAACTCGCGCTCCGGCATCGACACCTTCGCCTGAGGCAGCGAAGCACGCAGCAACCCATCTTCACCCCCCGCCCCGCGACGGCGCCCCATGGAAGGCGCCGCGCAATGAACGGATATGAAACGCCTTTGTGCGCTTGTTCGGCCGTTCGTCCGCGAGGGACTTCGAAAAGAATAGACCGGACAAGAAAAACCGCTTCAACATGGCTCCCCCAACATCTGTCGCAAACGCCGCACCGGCCTCCGCCTCGCTGCCCGCCCCGCGCCGCTCATCGAAGCTGCTGATCGGGGTCGTGCTGGCCGTCGGCCTTCTCGCAGCGGCCGGCGCCGCCGCGTACGTCTTCCTGCCGCGCTTCACGGGCGCCGCCTCCACGGAAGCGGCCAAGCCGCCGGTTCCCGAAAAGCCCATCTTCGTGATGCTCGACCCGCTGACGGTGAACCTGCAGGCGGAGGGCCGCAGCCGCTTCCTGCAGATCGGCATGGCGCTGCGCGTGCGCGACGAGCATGCCAAGGCGCAGATCGTCGAGTTCATGCCCGAGCTGCGCAGCCGGCTGCTGGTGCAGCTGTCGAACCGCGCGCCCGAGTCGCTGGTCACGCCGGAGGACAAGGCCAGGCTGGCCGAGGAAATCCGCACCGCGCTGAACGCACCGCTGACGCCGCAGACGCCCGAGCTGGGCATCTCCAGCGTCTCGTTCAACATCTTCGTCGTGCAGTGAGCACCACGTCACCATCCTCCGGACGACAAGCGATCCATGGCGTATGAACAGGTGCTCTCGCAGGACGAGGTCGATGCGCTGCTGCAAGGCGTCACCGGCGACGTCGACCAGGCGCCCCCTCCCCCACCGCCGAAGGACGGGCTGCCCGCCTACGACCTCGGCGCGCCCGACCGCGTGGTGCGCAACCGCATGCACACGCTGGAGGTCATCAACGACCGCTTCGCGCGCGGCCTGCGCAGCGCGCTGCTGAACTTCATGCGGCGCAGCCCCGACATCTCGGTGGGGCCGGTGCAGATCCAGCAGTTCGGCGAGTTCGTGCGGCACCTGCCGGTGCCCGCGAACATCAACATGATCCACATGAAGCCGCTGCGCGGCACCGCCCTCTTCGTGTTCGATCCGAAGCTGGTGTTCCTCGTGGTGGACAACCTCTTCGGCAGCGACGGGCGCTACCACGTGCGCGTGGAAGGCCGCGACTTCACCCGCACCGAGCAGCGCATCATCAAGCGCCTGCTCGACCTGTCGCTGCAGTGCTACGGCGAGGCGTGGCAGCCGGTGTTCCCGCTGGACTTCGACTACGTGCGCGCAGAGATGCACGGCAAGCTCGCCAACATCGTCGCGCCCAACGAGGTGGTGATCAACACCACGCTGCAGATCGAGTTCGGCCCCATCGGCGGCTTCCTGCACGTGTGCCTGCCCTACTCGATGATCGAGCCGATCCGCGACCTGCTGTCCAACCCGATCCAGGACGAGGTCGAGGTCGACAAGCGCTGGGTCACGCAGATGTCGCGCCAGATGCAGTCCGCCGACGTGGAGCTGGTGGCCGACTTCGTGACCATGCCCTCGACCATCGGCGAAGTGATGAAGCTGCGCGCCGGCGACGTGATTCCCATCGAGCTGCCGGAAACGGTCGTCGCCAAGGTGGGCGGCGTGCCGGTGATGGAGTGCGGCTACGGCATCTCCAACGAACGCTATGCACTGCGCGTGCAGAACATGATCACCCATCAAGACAGCGACCTGAAGAACGAACATGACTGACAACACATCCTCCGCCGGCAGCGAAGCGGACGACTGGGCCAGCGCGCTGGCCGAGCAGACCGCCGCCACCTCGGCGGCAGCCGCGCCGGCTCCGGCCGTGGCGCCCGCCACCGCGCAGGTCTTCCAGCAGATCCAGGACGCGCCTGCCGCGTCGCCACTGCCGGCCGGCAGCAACGCCACGGCGGTGGACATCGCGCGCGTGCTCGACGTGCCGGTGCAGCTCACCGCCGAGATCGGCCGCACGCGCATCACCATCAAGAACCTGCTGCAGCTGTCGCAGGGTTCGGTGGTGGAGCTCGACGGACTGGCCGGCCAGCCGCTGGACGTGCTGATCAACGGCTACCTGATCGCGCAGGGCGAGGTGGTGGTGGTGAACGAGAAGTACGGCATCCGCCTGACCGACATCGTCACCCCCTCCGAGCGCATGCAGAAGCTCGCGCGGGCATGAGCCTCCCCACCGTGCCCACGCCCGTCCACGAAGTGGCGCCGGCCGCCGTCGGAGCCTCGGGCCTGCTGCAGGCGGGCTTCGGCATGGCGATGGTGGTGGGCCTGATCTTCCTTTGCGCTTGGCTGGCGCGCCGCTTCGGCCTGCAGCGGCTGGGCGGTGGCCACCTGGTGAAGGTGGTTTCGAGCGCCGCAGTCGGTCAGCGCGAGCGCGTTGTGGTGGTCGAAGTGGCCGACACCTGGCTGGTGCTGGGGGTCACGCCCAGCCAGGTCAATACGCTGCACACGCTGCCGGCGCAGGCCCAGACGCAGACCCAGCAGGCCAGCGCGGCATCGGCATCTACGCCCGCGACTCCCGTCGAACTCTTCGCCCGCAAGCTGCGCGAATCGCTCACCGGCAAGACGCAGCAGCCGCGGCAACACCCCCCCGCCCCATGACCCGCCCCGCATTGCGCCGCGGCCTGCGCGCCGCGCTGCTGCTGCTCGCCGCCGCCCTGGTGCCCGCAGCCGCATGGACCCAGGGCCTGCCCGGCATCACCAGCACGCCCGGCCCCGGCGGCAGCCAGACCTGGTCGCTGAGCGTGCAGACCATGGTGCTGCTGACTTCGCTCACCTTCCTGCCCGCGCTGCTGCTGTCGATGACCAGCTTCACGCGCATCCTCATCGTGCTGGGCCTGCTGCGCACCGCCATCGGCACGCAGACCTCGCCGCCCAACCAGATCCTGGTGGGGCTGTCGCTGTTCCTCACCTTCTTCGTGATGGCGCCGGTACTCGACAAGGCCTACGACGAGGCCTACAAGCCCTTCTCCGAGAACAGGATCAGCGCCGAGAAGGCCATGGAGCGCGGCATCGCCCCCTTCAAGACCTTCATGCTCAAGCAGACCCGCGAGAGCGACCTCGCTCTCTTCGCACGGCTGGCCAAGGTGCCCGAGATGCAGGGCCCCGAAGACGTGCCGCTGCGCATCCTGCTGCCTTCCTTCGTCATCAGCGAGCTGAAGACGGCCTTCCAGATCGGCTTCACCATCTTCATTCCCTTCCTCATCATCGACCTCGTGGTGGCGAGCGTGCTGATGTCCATGGGCATGATGATGGTGCCGCCGGCTTCCATCGCGCTGCCCTTCAAGCTGATGCTCTTCGTGCTGGCCGACGGCTGGCAGTTGCTCATCGGCGCGCTGGCGCAGAGCTTCTACCTCTAGGGCACGACCGGAGATGACACCCGAATCCGTCATGACCATGGGCCACCGGGCCATGGAGATCTCGCTGCTGATCGGCGCGCCGCTGCTGCTGGTGGCGCTGATCATCGGCCTGGTGGTGAGCATCTTCCAGGCCGCCACGCAGATCAACGAGGCCACGCTCTCCTTCATCCCGAAGCTGCTCGCGGTGTTCGCGACGCTGGTGGTCGCGGGCCCGTGGATGCTCGACCGCATGCTGGACTACATGCGCGCGCTGTTCTCGGGCATACCGCAGCTGCTGGCCTGACGGCCCGCCTTCGACGTGACGCCGTCGATCGTCTCCGTCACCTCGGCCCAGCTCGAGGGCTGGATCGTCGCCTTCCTCTGGCCCTTCGTGCGCATGCTGGCGCTCGTGAGCACCGCGCCCGTCTTCGGCGAGCCTTGGGTGCCGCGCCAGGTGAAGGTGGCCATGGCCGCCATGCTGGCCTTCGTGGTCTCGCCCACCATCGGACCGATGCCCGCCGTGCCGGCGGTGTCGGCGGGAGGCATCTGGATCATCCTGCAGCAGGTGCTGATCGGCGCGGCCATGGGCTTCAGCATGCGGCTGGTGTTCGCGGCAGTGCTGGCGGCAGGCGAATACATCGGCCTGCAGATGGGCCTGTCCTTCGCGTCCTTCTTCGATCCGATGAGCCATGGCAGCACCATGGTGGTGGCACGGCTGCTGAACATGTTGGCGATGCTGATCTTCCTGGCGCTCGACGGGCACCTGCTGATGCTCAACGCCCTGGCCGAGAGCTTCCACACCCTGCCCGTGGCCGAGGCGCCGCTGGCTTCCGGTGGCTGGATGTTCCTGGTGCTGGGCGGGGGCGAGATCTTTTCCAGCGGGCTGATGCTGTCGCTGCCGCTCATCACCGCGCTGCTCACGCTGAACCTGGCCATGGGCATTCTGAACCGCGCCTCGCCGCAGTTCAGCATCTTCGCGGTGGGCTTTCCGCTGACGCTGCTGGCGGGCATCTTCATGCTGCAGCTGCTGATGCCGAACCTGGGCGCCTTCCTGGAGCCGCGCTTCGCGCAGGGCATCGCGGGCATGCTGTGGTTCACGCAGGGGCTGCGGCCCTGATCCAAGGCTCCCCCGAATCCCCGGCTTGCAGCGTCGCCTAGGCTTCGTCCGGTCTGTCGACCATGGAACGGATCTCGCGCCTGCGCCACTGCTCCAGGCGCTGGGTATAGCGCGGCGCAATCCGGTCGAAGTTCTCCCAGCCGTCCTGCGTCATTGCTTCGCCCGGCTTGCGCCAGCTGTTGCTGTCGCCGAACACTTCCTCCGTGTCGAACAGCGCCGACGCCTTCTCGGGCTCCATCAGGCGGTTCATGTAGGCGTGGCAGAAGGCCTCATGCTCAGGGCGCACGTCGTTTCGCCACAGCAATCCGCCCAGGCTGGAAGACAGGAAGGCCAGCGGAGACAGCTCCCGCTGGCGCAGCGCATCGAGCTGGCCGGCGGCCAGCCGGTCTTCCCGCAGGATGCCGTTGAGCGCGCACCAGCTCGCGAAGAAGCCTTCTTCCACGGAATGCTCCGGCTTGCTGCCGGGATAGATGGTGGCGTAGGTCTCCTCCTCGTCCACGCCCAGCAGCATGTGCTTGGGCAGGCCATCGGAGTTCATGGAGACCTTCGCCCGCAGGCCCTCCCCGGGAGCCGGCAGCGTGAAGCGCACTTCCTCCACCGCGCCTTCGACCCGCCGCCTGAAGCGCTCGCCCAGCGCCGCGTCGTCCATCTTCCAGTCGAAGCCCGCGGGCAGCGAACCGCGGTAATTCGGATAGATGAAGGCGGCCGACACCCAGGTGACCCACTTGCGGCCGTCCTTGCGCGGCGGGAAATGCGAGCGCGTGGCCAGGTTCATCTCTGCAATGACTTCGATGCCGAGCCTGCGATTGCCGATGTCGCAGCGGTTGCCCGGCGTCGCGTTCTTGAAGGGCTTCTTGCCGAGGGCTTCCGCAAGCCGGATGGCGGCGGGGTCGTCGATGCGTTTGCCGAGGGCGTCGAGCAGCAGAGGGGTCAGGTCTTGCGAAGTGGTCATGCTGGATGGAGTTTCGGCTTCGAATTGGATTGAAGGCGACGCATTATGGAGGCCGCGGCGTGCCTGCCCCGCACCACCGTCGGGGAGTTCAACCCGCGCCGTGCAAGGCGAACCTGTCCTTGCCCATTCGCTTCGCCTCGTACAGCGCAACATCGGCCTCCCGCATCAGCTCCGCCGGAATGCGATGGCCGGCCACGCCGGAGATGCCCACGCTTACAGTGACGAGACGGCCTTCGATGCGGATGCCGCGCACCTGCTCGATGATGCGCGCGGCCATCGACTGCGCATGCGCCGTGCCGCCGCCCGTCAGCACGACGCCGAACTCCTCGCCGCCGAGCCTGCCCAAGGCATGGCCGAGCGCGGCCTCCCTGAGCACGGCCGCGACGCGCTGCAGCGCCAGGTCGCCGGCCGCATGGCCGAAGTCGTCGTTGATCTTCTTGAAGTCGTCCACGTCGATCATCAGGAAGCATCCGTCGCCGAGCCGCCCCTGCTCGTGAAGATGCTGGACGTCGGCCAGGAGCTTGCGGCGGTTGGGCATGCCCGTGAGCACGTCCTTGTAGGCGAGCGCTTCGAGCTCCTGCCGCAGCCTCAGGCTCTCCCGGTGCAGCGTCGCGAAGATGACATTCATCAGCAGCCCCATCGTGATGGTCCCGCAAGGCATCAGCAAGGTCCAGCCGGAATCCAGGCCATGGGGCGTGCCCACCCATTCGCCCCCTCCCATGATCAGCCATGCCCCCGAGCTCGCGAGCGCCGCCAGGCTCAACCGTGAGAAGAGCGGCGCCCCCACCACCGAGACGATCACGCTCATGGAAACCGCCCACACCTCGCGATCGGGGCTGCGGGCCATGAGCATGGAGAAACCCAGGCACAGCAGCCAGACGGAGATGATCGAGAAGAACGAAAGGAACCGGGTCGCGCAGCTGCCGGCGATGGACAGGGCCACGCAGCACGCGAGCAGCGCCAGGTGCCAGCTCACGTACTCGTAGCCCGGGTCCGCGAGCCACCAGGCCGCACCCCAGAACACGAATCCGGTCACCTGGGTGCCCACGGAGATCGGCTTGATGAGCCGGAGAAAGTCTTCCAGCCGGGCCCGCTCGTCGATGGATGGATAGCGAACGATCATGATCGGAGACCTGCAACCTGTGGGTTCACGCCGCTCGAGCGGTCGGTGGGCTGTGGGAGGGCGACTTCCCTCTTTCTTCTCAGACCTGCATGGGCCTCGGGCTCCTGAGCGTTCCGTCCGCGCAGAACGCGCCCTTGCGGCGGGCCATCTGGATCAGTTCGTCCATCGGAACCGCCCTCGAGAAAAGGTAGCCCTGCCCGAAGAGCACCCCCATTTCCAGCAGCAGCGCCGACTGGGCCTCCGTCTCCACGCCCTCGGCGACCAGCGTGGCGTTGTAGCGCGTCGCGCTTTCGAGCGCGAGCGACACGGCCTCGCGCATGCGCGGCTGGTCGATGCGCGAGATCATGCTGTGGTCGATCTTCACCTCCGAGAACGGAATGGTCGCCAGCGTCGTCAGGGCGGAATAGCCGGTTCCGAAGTCGTCCAGGGAAAGGCCCACGCCCGCGCGCTGCAGCACGATGATGTTGGTGCGCACCGTCTCCACGTCGGGCACATGGCCGCTTTCCGTGATCTCGATGGAAAGCAGCCGGGGCGGAACGCTCAGCAGGTCGAGAAACGCCAGCACGCGGTCGCCGAAGCGCGGAAGCGTCAGCGTGGTCGCGGAGATGTTGACCGCCAGGGGTATGGGATAGCCGGCGGCAAGGCATCGCTTGATATCGCGCGCCACCACTTCCAGGGTGCACCACTCGAACTGCGACAGCAGCTGGTGGCGGGTCGCGATCTCTATCACGTAGGGCGGCGGCAGAGGCTGGTTCTTCATCGAATGCGCCCGCAGCAGGGCCTCCGCGCCGCAGACGTGGCGGGTCATCAAATGGAACTTCGGCTGGTACTGCATCGGCGGGTTGGCCGTGCGTATCCAGTCGATCAGCAGGCGCCGCACATCCTCGTCCCGGTCGGACTGCTCCGCGAACGAGGAATGGAAGTAGCGGACCATCTGCTCGTTGCTCTGCAGCGCGAGGCTCAGGTCGCGCAGGATCGCCGAGACATCCACATGCGAGCCCATCCGGACGTTCGAGATGCCGATGCGCAGCTGCAGCTGCATGTAGGCGATGTGGGTGGTGCGAAGCGTCGCCACCACCTCGGCCTGCACCCGTGGCGCCATCTGCTCCTGCTCCATCCATTCGAGCGAGGCGCCCTGCAGCACCACGGTCAGCGAGAGGTCGCTCAACTGGAAGCTCCGCGGATTGAAGGCTTCTAGATTCTGGCCGGCCTGCCCCCGGGTCAGGTTGCTGGAGAGCTGCCCCCAGAAATGATCCGTCCAGTCGTGGCCGAGGGCGCGGACCATGTCCTTGAGATTCGCGACCTGGAAAGTCATCAGCACATGCTGCCGGGAGTCCACCGCGAGCAGCCTGTCGAGGAACTCGCCGAGGGCACGCCGGTTGGGAAGCCCGGTCAGAAGGTTGGTGCGCGACATGGCGAGCTCGCGGGCGCGCGACTCCCGCTCCCTCGCGTCCCTGCGCAGCAGGACCAGCATGCAGCCGATGATCACCAGCGACAGCGCGCACCCGAGGATTCGAAGCGCGAAGACCCGCGCGTTGATCATGGTCGGCACCAGCTCCAGGAGCTGGATCAGTCCCGAGGAGAGCACCGAGAACAGCACCCGCACCAGCCACGCGTTGCGGATGTCGCGCCAGCCGAAGGACGCGATCGGCTTGCGGCCCAGCCGGTGGTGCATCACGATCCCGCCGAGCACCAGCAAGGACATGTCGAGCAGGAAGGCCGGCGCCTGGTGCGTCCCTCCGAAGAGGAGCCTGGCGCCCACGATCAATGTCCAGCCGATCGCGCCTCCGCGCCACCCGCCCAGCAGGCCCGCCATGAAGAGCAGGTCGGAGCCGATGTAAGGCTTGGACGGCAGGTCCAGCAGCTGGAACGCCATCGCGATCAGGACGAACCCGGTGAGGCCCATCGTCCAGCCGTGGAAGCTTGCGCGCGAATGCAGCACCGCGTCGGACGGCTTCGACAGCATCAGCACCAGGCTGAAGATGCCCAGCAGTGCCGCCGACTGCATCAGAAGGATGGGGTAGTTGACCAGCTCAGCCTTCCACGCGGAAAGAACGAATTCCCACACGCTCGTGCTCCCCAGGTTCTCGTATCACGCCGCCCGTGCGCCCACGCGGGCATCCACGGACTCCTTGCGCCTGCGCAGGCAGGCCTGCGAGGCGACTGTCCTTTCTCGCTGTCGACCCTGACGCTCCGGGAGTTCTTGTCTCGTCGGCTCCCGGGCTGATGCCGGCGGCACCGGCCACAGGTTCGGGCTGCGGATTCCGGTTACAGGTAATTGAACAACGAGATGCTGTTCAGCTTGGCGAAGGTCATCTGTGTCGCCTGCAGCGAGGACTGGCGCTGATAGAACTCCGCGATCGCGCTGTACGGGTCGAGGTCCTCGATGGAGGACAGGTACGCCTCCTCCTGCAGCTTGCGCGCCGCGCCGCCCGAATCCAGCGCGTCGATCTCGCTCTGGCGCGAACCCACCGACGACAGCACCGTGAGCACGTTGTCGTGCGCGTTCGTCACCTTCACGTTGGCAGTGGCAAGCGCGTTCTGCAGTTTGGCCTGCGCGGCCGCGCCGCCGCCGGCCAGCGGGGTGCGCAGCGCGGTCACCAGTTCGCCGATGGCGGCGAACACGTCGGTGCCGGCGTTCTGCGCGGTGGATACGTCGAAGCTGTCGCCCGCCGCCGGCGTGCCGGTGAACTTGATCTGCACGCCGCCGAAGGAGATGGGCGTGTCCGGCGTGATCGGGCCGGTGGCCGCGACCACGGGCGGCGTGTCCTTGGTCATCACCGTGTAGTCGGTGGCGCTGAAGGTGATGGTGAAGTCCTTGCCGTAGTTGGGCGCGGTGGCGTTGGTCACGCTCACCGGGCCGAACACGCCGGTGCCGGTGTTGCTCGCGGCGGCCGAGGCCACGTAGCCCGCGCTGCCCTGCACCGACTGGAAGATGGCGCGGCCGTCGTCCGAGGTCGGCATCTGGCGCGCCACGTCGACCTGCATCAGCCGCTGGCCCTGGTCGCCCACGTATTGCACGCCGCCGCCGGCCGCGGTCACGAAGGGCGGCGAGCCGCTCTTGAAGCCCGCGAACAGGTACTGGCCGTTGCCGTCGTCGGTGTTGGCCACGCCCACGAGCTGGTCGTAGGCGCTCTGGATGGCGGTGGCGAGCGATGCGCGGTCGGCATCCGAGATCGTGCCGTTGCCGGCCGCCACGGTGAGCGTCTTGATGTTCTGCAGGATCGAGGTGACCGAGTCGAGCGCGTTCTCCTCGGTCGACAGCGCCAGCGACGCGCGCTGGCGGCTGGTGGCGTACTGCGAGATCTCCGACAGCGACTGGCTGGTGCCCAGCGCGCGCGCCGCGCCCACCGGGTCGTCGCCGGCCGAGAGAAACCTGGAGTTGGTCGCCAGCTGCTGCTGGACCCTGAACAGCTTCTGCTGCTGCTGGCCCATGGCCAGGACGTTCTGCTCGTAGAAGGATTGGGTGCTGATGCGCATCGCTTTGCCTGCCTTGCCTTGAATCTTTGCCTTTGGGGAAGCCGCGGGAATCCGCTATCGGGCTCAGCCCCGGATACCGAGGATGGCGTCGAAGATGGTCGACGCGGTCTGGATCACCTTCGCGTTGGCCTGGTACATCTGCTGGAACATCAGCAGGTTGGCGGTTTCCTCGTCCTGGTTCACGCCAGAGATCGCCTGCTGGCTGGCCTTGATCTGGCTCGTGACGCTGTCCTGCGTGGTGGCCGCCACCTTGATGGCCATCGCGCGGTTGCCCACCTCGCTCACGATCTGCGAGTACGCGCCGTTGAAGGTCGCGGTGCCGTTGGCCATGGTGGTCTTGCGCTGCAGCGCGCCCAGCAGCAGCGCGTTGCTGCCGTCGGACACGCCGCCCGTGTTCTTGCCGATGGTGAAGGTGTCGCCCTGCGAGGGCGCGCCGGTCATGCTGACGGTGACGCCGTCGAAGCTCATCTTCGCGCCGGCGGTGTAGGGCACGGGCGCGCCGGCCGCATAGGTGGTGGTGGAGCCATTGGCCAGCGTGACCGTCACGGCGGAGGTCGCGGGAAAGCCGGTGAGGTTGCCGGTGGTGGCGTCGAAGCTCAGCGTGACCGTGCCGGCCAGCGGCGTGGCGGGATAGCCCGCGTTCACCGTGGCCGCGCCCAGTGCACCGCTGCCCTTGTTGCCGGCGGTGTTGCCGGTGACGATGGGCGAGGCGGCGGCCACCTTGGCGGGGTCGCGTGTCAGCACGTCGAGATCGCGCGCGCCGGTGCGCGTGGGCTGGATCAGGAACGAGTCGCCCGCCTGCGCCGTACCGGTGCCGGCCGAGAGGCTCACGCCGTCGAAGCTGATGGGGAAGGTGGTGAAGCTGCCCATCGAGGTCTTGTCCGAAAGCCGGGTGACCGTGTAGGTGAGCGTGCCCGCCACGTCGGTGACGCTCACGCTGTAGTCGCTGGCCGTGAGCTGCGAGGCATTCGTCAGCGTGGCGTCGAGTTCGAGATTGCCCGCGTTGTTCGCGTTGGAGATCGCGCCCGGCACGGACTGCGTGAAGAAGTCCTTGCCCAGCGCGCCGTTGAGGTCCACGCCCAGCTTGTGCTGCGCGTTCACCGCGTCGGACACCGACATGGCCAGCCGGCCGATCGCGTTCTGCGTGGGAATGAGGGTATCGCTGCGGAAGGACAGCAGGCCGCCGAGCGAACCGCCGGTGATGGCGCCGTCGGGCAGTTCGGCGGTGTTGCCGGCGAAGCCCTGCAGGGCGATGGCCTTGCGCGTCGGGTCGGCGGCGGAGTTCACCGCCGCCATGCTGGCGGCATAGTCGCCGACCACCAGCGACTGGCCGGTGGCGATGAACACGTTGTACTTGCCGTTGTCCTGCTGCAGCACCTTCACGTCCACGATCTGGCTCAGCTGGCTCACCAGCTGGTCGCGCTGGTCGAGCAGGTCGTTGGGCGGCTGGCCGCCGGCCATTGCGCTGATCTGGCTGATCTGCTGGTTGAGGCCGGCGATCTTGCTGGCGTAGGTGTTGATCTGGTCGACGCTGCCCACGATCTGGTCGTTGACCGAGGAGTTCAGGTCCGACAGGTACTGGTCGGTCGCGCGGAACTTGCTGGCCAGCGCCTGCGCCGAGCTGATCATCTGCTGGCGCGCGGCCGGGTCGGCCGGCGTGTTGGCCACGCCCTGGACGCTGGTGAAGAAGCTCTGCATCAGCGGTGCGATGCCCGAGGTCTTGTCGGCCAGCAAGGTGTCGATGCGGTTGATCTGCGTGCTGTTGGCGGCGAGCGCGGCCGAGGCCGACTGCGCCGAGGAGAGCTGCGCCGTGAGGTAGCGGTCGTAGCTGCGCGAGATGGTCGAGACGTTGGCGCCCGAGCCGATGAAGCCAGAGCCGCTGGAGATGGCGCTGCCGGTGGCGATCTCCGCCACTTGGCGGCTGTAGCCCGCGGTGTACACGTTGGCTGTGTTGTGGGCCGTGGTCATCAGCGCGGTTCGGGCGACGCCCAGACCGCTCAGACCCGTGTAGAACAAACTTCCGGACATATGGCTTTACCTGTCGATGAGGTGTGTGTGAGTTGGATTGGCACCGATCGCGTCGGTGCCTCAGCGTCTATATCGGCAACCGCCGCCGAAAGTTGAGGGCCCTGCCGCTCAGAACTCGGTCCAGTCGCCCTTGCCGTCGCCAGCCATGGCCAGCTGCGGCGCACCCGCGGGCTCCTTGCGCGTCGGCAGGGCCTTGGCGGGACGCTTCGGTGCCGGCCTGGCCGGCTTGGGAATCGGCGTGATGCGCGTGAAGCCGGGCCGCACGGTGGCGACGGCGTTGGCGTCGAGCTTGAAGATGCTGACGGCTTGCACGAGACTGCTGGCCTGCTCCTGCAGCGATTGACCCGCTGCGGAGGCTTCTTCCACCAGTGCCGCGTTCTGCTGCGTCACCTGGTCCATCTGCGTGATGGCCTGGTTGATCTGCTCGATGCCCGAGGTCTGCTCCTGGCTCGCTGCAGTGATCTCTCCCATGATGTCGGTCACGCGCTTGACGCTGCCCACGATCTCTTCCATCGTGCGGCCGGCCTCTTCCACCTGCTTGCTGCCTTCCTCGACCTTCTCGACGGAATCGCCGATGAGGGTCTTGATTTCCTTGGCTGCCGCGGCAGAACGTTGTGCAAGGCTGCGAACCTCGGAAGCGACGACAGCGAAGCCACGCCCTTGCTCGCCCGCACGTGCGGCTTCAACGGCAGCGTTCAGCGCCAGGATGTTGGTCTGGAACGCGATGCCGTCGATCACGCCGATGATGTCCACGATCTTCTTGGACGATGCATTGATCGAACCCATGGTGTCGACGACCTGTGAAACGACACTGCCGCCCTTGACCGCGACTTCGGAGGCCGACACAGCGAGCTGGTTCGCCTGACGGGCGTTGTCCGCGTTCTGCTTGACCGTCGAGGTCAGCTCTTCCATCGACGCCGCCGTCTGTTCCAGCGAACTCGCCTGCTGCTCGGTGCGCGAAGACAGGTCCTGGTTGCCCGAAGCGATCTCGCTCGAAGCCGTCGCGATGGTCTCGGTGCCTGTGCGCACCTCGCCCACCACCTTCGCAAGGCTCGCATTCATCTCGCGCAGCGCATGCATCAGCTTGCCCGTCTCATCGCGGCTTTCCACAGTGATGTTCGAGCTCAGGTCGCCCGCGGCGACCGTCTGCGCGACCTCCACGGCGTGTCCCAGCGGGCGCACGATGCCCACCGTCAGGCGCCATGCGAACAGCGCGCCCAGCGCCAGCGCGATCACCGACAGCACCAGCAGCGTCTGCTCGCCGGTCGTGTGATCGGCTTCGATGCCCTTTGCCAACTCGTCGATGCGATCGCGCTGGTAGGCGGCGAGCTTGCCCACGGCCTCCTCGTAGACGGCGAGCGCGGACGCGAACTGCGTGTCCGCCATCACCATGGCCTCCTCGTCCTTGCCTTCGGCCTTGAGCTTGTTGATGTTCCCGATCACCGTCAGCACCACGCTGCGCGGATCGGCGATGGCGGAGTACAGCTTCTTCTCCTCGGGCGAGGTCAGCAGCTCCTCGAGCTTCTTCTGCACCGGGTTGATCTGCGCCGACTTGTCGGCCCGCGCCTTCTCGAAATAGGCGATCGACTTGGGGTCGGTCGCCTTGACCATCGCGAAGGAGTTCGCGACCGCGGGCCCGAGCAGCACGGCCCACTGGTTGGCCAGCCGCTCCTTGACCAGCGCGCGCTGCATCATGTCTTCCGTGGCCTTGCCCACGCTCGCCAGCCGCAGCATGCCAGTGGCCGCGATGACCGCCATCAGGAGCAGAACGGCTGCAAAGCCGAGGCCCAGGCGGGTTCCGATTCTCAGATCCTTCAGGTTCATTTGACTTCCTCTTGCTCTATTCAGAATTCGGTCCAGTCGCCCTTGGCATCGCCGGCCATGGCGAGCTGCGGGGCTGCTGCGGGTTGTTGACGGGTGGGCAGGCCCTTGGCGGGGCGCTTCGATGCAGGCTTGGCGGGTTTGGGAATCGGTGTGATGCGCGTGAAGCCGGGGCGCGCGGTGGCCACCGCGTTCGCGTCGAGCTTGAAGATGCTCACGGACTGGACGAGGCTGCCGGCCTGCTCCTGCAGCGACTGCGCCGCTGCGGAGGCCTCTTCCACCAGTGCCGCGTTCTGCTGCGTGACCTGGTCCATCTGCGTGATCGCCTGGTTGACCTGCTCGATGCCCGAGGTCTGCTCCTGGCTCGCTGCGGTGATCTCGCCCATGATGTCGGTCACGCGCTTGACGCTGCCCACGATCTCTTCCATCGTGCGGCCGGCCTCTTCGACCTGCTTGCTGCCTTCTTCGACCTTCTCGACGGAATCGCCGATGAGGGTTTTGATTTCCTTGGCTGCAGCGGCAGAACGTTGCGCAAGGCTGCGAACCTCCGACGCCACGACGGCGAAGCCGCGGCCCTGCTCACCTGCCCGGGCTGCCTCGACGGCCGCATTGAGCGCCAGGATGTTCGTCTGGAACGCGATGCCGTCGATCACACCGATGATGTCGACGATCTTCCTGGACGAGGCATTGATCGAGCCCATAGTGTCGACCACCTGGGACACGACACTGCCGCCCTTCACCGCCACTTCCGAGGCCGACACAGCCAGCTGATTGGCCTGCCGCGCGTTGTCGGCGTTCTGCTTGACCGTCGAGGTCAGCTCTTCCATCGAGGCTGCCGTCTGTTCGAGCGAACTCGCCTGCTCTTCCGTACGCGACGAAAGATCCTGGTTGCCCGAGGCGATCTGGCTGGATGCCGTCGCGATCGTGTCGGTGCCTGTGCGAACCTCACTCACGATCTTCACGAGGCTGTCGTTCATGCCCTTCAGCGCTTCGAGCAGCTGCCCGGTCTCGTCGGTCGTCCGCGCCTCGATGCGGCTGGTGAGGTCCCCGCCGGCCACCGACTGCGCGACCTTCACCGCCTCCTCCAGCGGACGGGCGACGATGCGCGCGATCCACAGCGCCAGCCCGAGGCCCAGAACCACGGCGCCCAGCAGCAGGCCCAGCACCCAAAGCCTGGCCTGCTGGTGCACGGCGTTGGCGGTCTCGCCAGCGCGGACCGCGCCCGCGAGATTCACCTGCGTCAGCCTGTCGAGCGCGGCATTCATCTCGCGGCTGAGCTGCTGCGACTTGCCGCGGATCATCGCGCTGGCCTGGTCGGTGTCCTGCGTGTGCGAGACGGCGACGATCTTCCGGTGCTCCAGCTCGTATTGCGCAAGAAGCTTCTCGAATGCCGGGAAGATCTCGCGCTCCTCGGGTTCCGATATGAAGCCCGCGTACTCGGCACGCGTCTTCTGCAGCGCGGCCCACGATTCGTCCATCGCCTTCTCGTACGCGGCCATCTCGTTGAACGAACCCGACAGGGCATGCGCCATTTCCTGCGAACGGTAGTTCGCCACCATGCCCTTGAGCTCGAGCAGGGCGCGCGTGGCGGGCAGCCAGTTGGTCGAGAGCTCCGTGGAGGTCTCGTGCACCTTGGAAAGCTGCAGCATCGAGATCACGCCCAGGCAGGCCGTGAGCACGAGGACTGCGACGAACGACACGAGCAGCTTGGTCGCGATCTTGAGGTTGTAGAAAGCTTTGATGATCTTTTCCTTGGAGGCCTGAAGGGCCGATTCGGTGTTCCGGTTCTCTTTGCGGTCCAGGCCCGCGTTCAGAACTCTCGCCAGTCGCCGTCGCCAGCCACGGCCAGCTGCTGCGGGGTCGGCAGCGACGGTTCGACATGGGCCAAGGGTGGCGTTCCGGCTTGCGCCCGGGGCGCGGCATGGCTGCCGCTTGCGTCGAGCTTGAAGATGCTTACCGAGCGCACGAGGTTTCCGGCCTGCTCCTGCAGCGACTGCGCGGCGGCGGAGGCTTCCTCGACCAGCGCGGCGTTCTGCTGAGTGACCTGGTCCATCTGCGTGATGGCCTGGTTGATCTGCTCGATGCCCGAGGTCTGTTCCTGGCTCGCCGCGGTGATCTCGCCCATGATGTCGGTCACGCGCTTGACGCTGCCCACGATCTCTTCCATCGTGCGGCCGGCCTCTTCCACCTGCTTGCTGCCCTCCTCGACCTTCTCCACGGAATCGCCGATGAGGGTCTTGATTTCCTTGGCTGCAGCGGCAGAACGTTGTGCAAGGCTGCGAACCTCGGAAGCGACGACGGCGAAGCCACGGCCTTGCTCGCCCGCACGTGCGGCTTCAACGGCAGCGTTCAGCGCGAGGATGTTGGTCTGGAAGGCGATGCCGTCGATCACGCCGATGATGTCGACGATCTTCTTGGACGAGGCATTGATCGAACCCATGGTGTCGACGACCTGTGAAACGACACTGCCGCCCTTCACCGCCACTTCGGAGGCCGACACCGCGAGCTGGTTCGCCTGCCGCGCGTTGTCCGCGTTCTGCTTGACCGTCGAGGTCAGCTCCTCCATCGACGCCGCCGTCTGCTCCAGCGAACTCGCCTGCTGCTCCGTGCGGGAAGACAGGTCCTGGTTTCCTGCCGCAATCTGCTCCGAAGCCCTGGCGATGGTGTCGCTCGAATCCTTGATCTCCACGACGATCGACGTCAGCTGCGACTGCATCTTGCGGATGGAGTGCAGCAGGCTGCCGTCGTGCGCGGCGTCGGCGCTGACAGCCAGCGACAGGTCGCCGTCGGCGATGCGGCCGACCACGTCGGCGGCGTATTGCGGCTCGCCACCGAGCTGCCGCCCCATCAGGCGCGCCACCAGCACACCCAGCCCGACGCTGGCCACGATGCCGGCCAGCGCCAGACCCAGCATCGTCAGCCTGGAGGCCTTGTAGGTTCCGTCGGCCTGCTCGGCGCGCTCGCGTGCATGGTCCTTGCTGTAGGCGACCATGCGCTGGAGCACCTCTTCCAGGCCGCGCGATTCCTTCAGCAGGCGCGTGCTGTCCTCGCTCACCTGGCTGTCGAACTGGGTGCTGTCCAGCGGCTGCTTCTTCAGCAGCGTCACGAAGTCATTCATGCGCGTCGTCAGCGGCCCGATCAGTCCTTCGAACTGGCCGAACAGCTTCGCGCCTTCTTCGGTCTCGCTGAAGAAGGATTTCACCTCGGCCGCGCGCGCCGTGAGATTCTCGATGGACGCCTTGATCTCGTTCGCGCCCGCATTGCGCTCGCCGAGCGTGCCGGCCGACAGCAGCGTCATCTGCGCGCGGCTGGCATACAGCAGGCGGATGTTGGCTTCCTGTACGCCCTGCAGGGCGCGAAGCTCGTTGGCGTAGAGCGCTTCGGTCGATGCGCTGATGCGCCCCATGTGGAAGATGCCGAGCGCACTCACGGCGGCACCGATTGCCGCGACCACGAGGAAGCTCAGGATCAGCCGGACCGTGACGCGAAGGTTCTGGAACCACTGCATTGTCTTGTTTGCCATCTTCTTCTGCCTCATGCCGCCGGTGCCGAGAACGCCAGCCGATGGGCCGGACCGGCAGCGTTGCTGCCACCAAGGCGGAACACGCCCACCACCTGCGACAGGCTGCCGGCCTGCTCACGCAGCGACTGGGCCGCCGCCGAAGCCTCCTCGACCAGTGCGGCGTTCTGCTGCGTCACCTGGTCCATCTGCGTGATGGCCTGGTTGATCTGCTCGATGCCCGAGGTCTGCTCCTGGCTCGCCGCGGTGATCTCGCCCATGATGTCGGTCACGCGCTTGACGCTGCTCACGATCTCTTCCATCGTGCGGCCGGCCTCTTCCACCTGCTTGCTGCCCTCCTCGACCTTCTCGACGGAATCGCCGATCAGGGTCTTGATTTCCTTGGCTGCTGCGGCGGAGCGCTGGGCCAGGCTGCGCACTTCCGAGGCCACGACTGCGAAGCCTCGGCCTTGCTCGCCGGCGCGCGCAGCCTCGACAGCGGCATTCAGCGCCAGGATGTTGGTCTGGAACGCGATGCCGTCGATCACACCGATGATGTCCACGATCTTCTTGGACGATGCATTGATCGACCCCATCGTGTCGACCACCTGCGAGACAACGCCACCACCCTTGACCGCGACTTCGGAGGCCGACACGGCCAGCTGGTTCGCCTGTCGCGCGTTGTCCGCGTTCTGCTTGACCGTCGAGGTCAGCTCTTCCATCGACGCCGCCGTCTGCTCCAGCGAACTCGCCTGCTGCTCGGTGCGCGAAGACAGGTCCTGGTTGCCCGAAGCGATCTGGCCCGAAGCCGTCGCGATGGTTTCCGTGCCCGAGCGCACCTCGCCCACCACCTTCGCCAGGTTCGTGTTCATCTTCCGAAGCGCTTCCATCAGCTGCCCCGCCTCGTCGCGGCTTCGCACTTCGATGTTCGCGCTCAGGTCGCCCGCGGCCACCGTCTCGGCCACCTGCACGGCCTGCGCCAGCGGGCGCACGATGCTGCGCGAGATGAAGAACGCGAAGACGCCGCCGCTGATCACGACCAGCACGGTCAGCAGCAGCTGCAGGTTGAAGCTGCGGGTGTTGGCCGCGTCGATGGCCTCGCTCATGTCGTCGATGGCCTTGCGCTCCAGCGACAGCAGATCCAGCACGCGGGTCTCATAGGCCTTGGCGGCCGGCTGGAAGATTTCCTTGAAGACGCGCGCTGTCGCCACCGTGTCGCCGCCGGCCTTGGCCTTGCCCACGTCGTCCTTCGCCGTCTGGTACTTCGCCCGCAGTTCGAGGATGGACTTGAGGATCGCTTTTTCCTCCTCCGTCACCAGCAGCTTCTCGACCTTGGCGATGGTCTCGCTGCCCTTCTTCACGCTGTCGGAGATGACGTCGGCGAAGACCACCGGCAGGCTCTCGTCGGTGGTGCGGGCGATCATCGAGGTGCGCGCGATGGCCGAGTAGGTCAGTACGTACCAGTCGGAGATGAGCCGCTCCTTCGCGAGCGGACTGCGCATCATGATCCGCGTGGCTTCCGCGTTGTTGCGCGACGAGACCAGCGCGATGGCGGTCGAGACCACGGTCAGGCCCAGGACGATGGCGAAAGCCAGCGCCAGCCGGTTGCCGATGCGAAGGTTGGAGAGGAAGTTCATGATGCGGACATTCAAGAGTGGAAGGTTGAAAACCGGGCTGACCCTGCAGTGCTCCGGCCGTGGTCCTGGCTCAGGCAGTGGCGGCTGCTTCGACCAGTCCCATCTCCTCACTGGACATGAGCCGGTCGATGTCCACCAGGATCAGCATCCGCTCTTCCAGCGTGCCCAGCCCGATCAGGTAGTCCGCGTCCAGCACCGATCCCATCTCCGGCGCCGGCTTGATCTGCTCTCCCGTCAGCGTGATCACGTCCGACACGCTGTCCACCACCATCCCCACCACACGACCTCCGATGTTCAGCACGATCACCACCGTGAACTGGTCGTACGTCGGCTCGCCCAGCTTGAACTTGATGCGCATGTCGATGATCGGAACGATGATCCCCCGCAGGTTCACCACCCCCTTGATGTACTCCGGCGCGTTCGCGATCCGCGTCACCGCGTCGTACCCGCGCAGCTCCTGCACCTTCTGGATGTCTATGCCGTATTCCTCTTCGCCAAGCTTGAAGGTCACCACCTCCAGGCGGCTCACGCCGTTGGCGGAAGAGCCCGAGGCGGCTTGTTGCATGGGATCTCTTGCCTTGTTCAGCATCTTTTCTTCTCCGGTTTGATTGGGGTTGCGTGGTTCTTCAGGCGGGTTCCGCGACGGCCTCTGCGGCCTCGGCCCTGAAGACGCGCACGGCTTTCACGAGTCCATCGGCCTGTTCCTGCAATGACTGGGCTGCGGCCGAGGCCTCCTCGACCAATGCGGCGTTCTGCTGCGTCACCTGGTCCATCTGCGTGATGGCCTGGTTGATCTGCTCGATGCCCGAGGTCTGCTCCTGGCTCGCCGCGGTGATCTCGCCCATGATGTCGGTCACGCGCTTGACGCTGCCCACGATCTCTTCCATCGTGCGGCCGGCCTCTTCGACCTGCTTGCTGCCTTCCTCGACCTTCTCGACCGAGTCGCCGATCAGGGTCTTGATCTCCTTGGCTGCTGTTGCGGATCTTTGGGCCAGGCTGCGGACTTCCGAAGCGACGACGGCAAAGCCGCGGCCCTGCTCACCGGCTCGGGCCGCTTCAACGGCCGCGTTCAGCGCGAGGATGTTGGTCTGGAACGCGATGCCGTCGATCACACCGATGATGTCCACGATCTTCCTGGACGACGCATTGATCGAACCCATGGTGTCGACGACTTGGGAGACCACACTGCCGCCCTTCACTGCCACTTCAGAGGCCGACACAGCCAGCTGATTGGCCTGCCGTGCGTTGTCCGCGTTCTGCTTGACCGTCGAGGTCAGTTCTTCCATCGAGGCTGCTGTCTGCTCCAGCGAACTCGCCTGCTGCTCCGTACGCGAAGACAGGTCCTGGTTGCCCGAAGCGATCTGGCTCGACGCCGACATCACGCCCGTCACGTTGGCGCCCACGTCCGCGACGATGGCGAACAGGTTCGCGCTCATCTGGTTGAGCGCGCGCAGCAGGCCGGTGATTTCGTCTCCGCGCCGCACGTCGAAGCGCACGAGATCGCCGCCCGCGATGGCACGCGCCACGTGCACCGCCTCGTCGAGCGGCCGGAACACAGTGCGCACCAGGAACTGGCCCAGGCCCAGCCATGCCAGCGCGAAGCCCGCGCCTGCGGCGGCCATGGCGCCCGGCAACCAGCTCTGCGCACCGGCGAAGGCAACCAGTCGCGACGCTTCCATCCAGCCGAAGACGCCCAGCCCCAGCGACAGCAGCGCCCCCATGCCGGTCGCGCCGAAGACGCGCTGGCGCACGGGAATGCGGCGCAGCCGGGCCAGCGGGTCCTTCCAGCCGCGCGAGACCACTTCGCCCTGCAGCAGTTCGATGTCCTTCGCCCGGCCCTCGCGGATGCGCGCATACAGCGCTTCGGCCTCGTCCACTTCGGCGCGCCCCGGCTTGCTGCGCACGGACATGTAGCCCTGCGTACGGCCGTCGCGCCGGATGGGCGTGACGTTGGCGAGCACCCAGTAGAAGTCGCCGTTCTTGCGGCGGTTCTTGATGAGGCCGGTCCAGGGAAGTCCCTGCCCCAGCGTCTGCCACAGGTCGGCAAATGCTTCGGGAGGCACGTCGGGGTGGCGCACGATGTTGTGCGCCTTGCCCATGAGCTCGGCCGCGGTGAAGCCGCTGGCCTCGACGAAAGCGGGGTTGACGTAGGTGATGCGACCCTTCATGTCGGTGCGGGACACCAGGGCGGCGTCCGGCGACAGTTCGTACTCGATGCCGGTGACGGGAAGATTGACGCGCATGGTCCGTTCGTCCTCGCTCAGGCCAAGGCCGGGCGCTGCTGCTGCGCGACCAGGTTCATCTGCACGATCGCCTGATCGATCCACCCGGAGTCCATGGTCAGGGCCATCGGCGTCGGTGCCGCCGCGAAACCCGGGCCGGGCCGAGTGCCGTTTGTCAGATCCTTCAAGCTCATACCTCTTTCTTCCTTCTAGCGTGAGACCGGGCCGCCGCATTCGATGGATGCACCAGCACCGTCGTCCTGTTATCGGCACATGCGCGCCAGAGTTGAGCCCTTTGTTATCAGAAAGTGGTCCATTCGTTAGCGTCGGCGCCGGCCATGGCCAGCTGGCGCACGGGCTCGCAGCCTTTCTCGCTGCCTTCCGGTCCGCGCGCGTAAAGAGCATTCACCGGCTTCGCTACGGGGGTGATGCGGCTGGGACCCGGACGCTGCGCGGCACTGATGCCCGCGCCCTGATCCAGCTTGAAGATGCCCACGGTCTGCACGAGGCTTCCGGCCTGCTCCTGCAGCGACTGCGCGGCGGCGGAGGCTTCCTCGACCAGCGCGGCGTTCTGCTGCGTCACCTGGTCCATCTGCGTGATCGCCTGGTTGATCTGCTCGATGCCCGAGGTCTGCTCCTGGCTCGCCGCCGTGATCTCGCCCATGATGTCCGTCACACGCTTCACGCTGCCGACGATCTCGTCCATCGTGCGGCCGGCTTCTTCCACCTGCCTGCTGCCCTCTTCGACTTTCTCCACCGAGTCGCCGATCAGGGTCTTGATTTCCTTGGCTGCTGCTGCAGAGCGTTGAGCCAGGCTGCGAACCTCCGACGCCACGACGGCGAAGCCGCGGCCCTGCTCACCTGCCCGGGCTGCCTCGACGGCCGCATTGAGCGCCAGGATGTTCGTCTGGAACGCGATGCCGTCGATCACGCCGATGATGTCGACCACCTTCCGGGACGACGCATTGATGGACTCCATGGTGTCCACCACCTGCGACACCACCATGCCGCCCCTGGTCGCGACTTCGGACGCCGAGACCGCCAGCTGGTTTGCCTGCCGCGCGTTGTCCGCGTTCTGCTTGACGGTGGAGGTCAACTGTTCCATCGACGCGGCCGTCTGCTCCAGCGAGCTCGCCTGCTCTTCGGTGCGGGAAGAAAGATCCTGGTTGCCGGACGCGATCTGGCTCGATGCCGTGGCGATCGTGTCCGTGCCGAGGCGGACTTCGCCGACCACCTTGGCAAGGCTCATGTTCATGTGCTTCAGCGCCTGCATCAGCTGGCCGGCCTCGTCGCGGCTTTCAACGCGGATGTCCACGCGCAGGTCGCCGGCAGCCACGGTCTCTGCCACTTCGACTGCATGGCCCAGCGGCCGCACGATGCCCGAGCTCAGGCGCCACGCGAACAGCGCACCCAGCACGACGGCAACGGCAGCCAGCGACAGCAGCATGATCCGGCCTGCGGCATGGTCTTCCGCGATGTCGCGGGCGGCCGCGTCGATCTCGTCATGCTGGTGCTGGTCAAGCCTGTCGACTGCGATGCCATAAGCTGCCAGCGCCTCGGAGAAGGTGGTGTCGACCATCTTCTGCGCTTCTTCGATCCGCCCCCGGTCCTTGAGCGTTGTCAGGTTCGTCACAATCTCGCGCACCCTGGTTCGCGCGACCATGATCTTTTCGTAGAGCTCTTTCTCCTCCGGCGTGCTCAGCCTCGACTGGAACTCTTTCTGGACCGAGGAGATACGCTCCATGCCGGTCGACTGGAGCTTGGCGAAATAGGCTTCGAGCGTGGCATCCGGCGCCTTGATCATGGCAATGGTGGCGACCGAGGTCGACCTGAGATTGCTCTGCCATTCGCCGGCCAGGCGTTCCTTTGCCAGCGCCTGGGTCATCATCTTCTCCGTGGCCTGGCTCACGTTGGCCAGCCTCCATAGCCCGATGCCGGCCATGCAGGCCACAAGCAACAGCATCACCGCAAAGCCCAGCCCCAGGCGTGTGCTGATTCTCAGGTCCTTGAATCTCATACTTCCTCCTCCGATGACAGGGGACGGCACCCATGCTTGCGCGACATGCGCAACACCGTCACCCCGCTATCGGCATCGGAATCTCGGACCTTCAATTTGTTAACTCAGAACTCGGTCCAGTCACCCTTGGCGTCGCCGGTCATGGCGAGTTGCGGGGCGGCCGAGGGCTCCTTGCGCGAGGGCAAGGCCTTGGCGAGACGCTTCGGCGCCGGCCTGGCGGGCTTGGGGATCGGGACGATGTGCGTGAACCCGGGACGCACGGTGGCCACGGCGTTCGCGTCGAGCTTGAAGATGCTCACGGACTTGACGAGGTTGCCCGCCTGCTCCTGCAGCGATTGAGCCGCTGCGGAGGCTTCTTCCACCAGTGCCGCGTTCTGCTGCGTCACCTGGTCCATCTGCGTGATGGCCTGGTTGATCTGCTCGATGCCCGAGGTCTGTTCCTGGCTGGCTGCAGTGATCTCTCCCATGATGTCGGTCACACGCTTCACGCTGCCCACGATCTCTTCCATCGTGCGGCCGGCTTCTTCCACCTGCTTGCTGCCCTCCTCGACCTTCTCCACCGAGTCGCCGATCAGGGTCTTGATTTCCTTGGCTGCCGCGGCAGAACGTTGTGCAAGGCTGCGAACCTCGGAAGCGACGACAGCGAAGCCACGCCCTTGCTCGCCCGCACGTGCGGCTTCAACGGCAGCGTTCAGCGCCAGGATGTTGGTCTGGAAGGCGATGCCGTCGATCACACCGATGATGTCCACGATCTTCTTGGACGATGCATTGATCGAGCCCATGGTGTCGACGACTTGGGAGACCACACTGCCGCCCTTGACCGCGACTTCGGACGCAGACACAGCGAGCTGGTTCGCCTGCCGTGCGTTGTCCGCGTTCTGCTTGACCGTCGAGGTCAGCTCTTCCATCGAGGCTGCCGTCTGTTCGAGCGAACTCGCCTGCTCTTCCGTACGCGACGAAAGATCCTGGTTGCCCGAAGCGATCTGCGCCGAAGCCGTCGCGATCGTGTCGGTGCCCGTGCGGACCTCGCTGACGATCCTGGCGAGGCTTTCGTTCATTTCCCTGAGGGCATGCATCAGCCGGCCGGTCTCGTCCTTCGACGCCACCTCGATGCGCGAGCTGATGTCGCCTGCGGCGACCTTCTCGGCCACCTGCACGGCCTGGCCGATGGGCCGGGTGATGGAACGCGTGATGAGCCATGCGATGCCTGCGCCGATGAGCACGGCGAAGCTGGCCAGCGCCAGCATCAGGTTGCGCGACCACGCATAGCCTTCGCCTGCTTCCTGGTTGGCCTCCATGGAGCGCCGCTCCTGGTGCTCGGCCATCGCCTCGAGTTCCGCGAGCGCGGCCCTCACGGCGGGCTGGAACCTGGAGATGAAGAGCGCTGTCGCCTCTTCGTTCCTGTTCTGCAGCGCCGCCTCGCTGATCTGCGCATTCAGGGGCACGAGCACCGCCACCTTCTCGTCGATGCGCGCGAGCAGCGCCTTGCCCTCCGGCGTGGCGAGCAGCTTGGCCAGCGCGCCCCGGCTTTCGGTGAAGCGCTCGCGCGCAGCGGCGACCTTCTTCGACTCCGCCCGCATGGCCGCGTCGTCGGTCAGGAGAATCATGTTGCCGTCGAGGATCGCAATGTCGCGGATCGCGTCCAGCATCCTGTTCACCAGGACCACCTTGACGTTGTTGCCGGTGACGATGCCGTTGAGCCGCGCCTGGATGTCGGTCATTGC
This sequence comes from Variovorax sp. V15, assembly GCF_041154425.1. Lineage (NCBI taxonomy): Bacteria > Pseudomonadati > Pseudomonadota > Betaproteobacteria > Burkholderiales > Comamonadaceae > Variovorax > Variovorax sp. V15. The sequence continues at coordinate 1,371,929 of NZ_AP028659.1, read as the reverse complement.
GCTGAGGCCGAGGCCGGCAATGCCTGCCAGCAGCAGAAGGACGGCGGCAAAGCCCGCGCCGAGGCGGGTGCCGATCTTTAGATTGAGAAGCGAATTCATGGGGAAAGGTTTTTTTCGGAAATCTTCGTGTTGACGTGCTCGAGCAGCCGATCCAGCCGGTCGGACACCTTGGCTGCGTCATGGGTGGAACGCGTGACCGATCGCATGACGAGCCAGACGATGGCGACGGCGGTCAACAAGGCCGCCACGCCGAGCACGAACACTGTCTGCTGCGCCCACTCGTAGCCCGCACCGGCCTGGAAGCCGAGACTCAGGGCGATCGCGAGCAGGAGCAGCAGGATGGCGAAGCGCGCGCCGATGCGCAGGGCTCGCCTGGGACTGATACGCGTGCGCATGGGTCTTCAGGCCGGCAGGGCTTCCTCTTGCGCGTCGAGCTTGAAAGTGCTGACCGCGCGCACGAGGCTGTCGGCCTGCTCCTGCAGCGATTGAGCCGCTGCGGAGGCTTCTTCACCAGTGCCGCGTTCTGCTGCGTCACCTGGTCCATCTGCGTGATCGCCTGGTTGATCTGCTCGATGCCCGAGGTCTGCTCCTGGCTCGCCGCGGTGATCTCGCCCATGATGTCGGTCACGCGCTTGACGCTGCCCACGATCTCTTCCATCGTGCGGCCCGCTTCTTCCACTTGCTTGCTGCCTTCTTCGACCTTCTCCACGGAGTCGCCGATGAGGGTCTTGATTTCCTTGGCTGCTGCAGCAGAACGTTGTGCAAGGCTGCGAACCTCGGAAGCCACGACAGCGAAACCCCGGCCTTGCTCACCTGCACGTGCGGCTTCAACGGCAGCGTTCAGCGCCAGGATGTTCGTCTGGAACGCGATGCCGTCGATCACACCGATGATGTCCACGATCTTCCTGGACGAGGCATTGATCGAGCCCATGGTGTCGACGACCTGGGAGACGACACTGCCGCCCTTGACCGCGACTTCGGATGCAGACACGGCCAGCTGGTTCGCCTGCCGCGCGTTGTCCGCGTTCTGCTTGACCGTCGAGGTCAGTTCTTCCATCGACGCCGCCGTCTGCTCCAGCGAGCTCGCCTGCTCTTCCGTACGCGACGAAAGATCCTGATTCCCCGCCGCGATCTGCCGCGAAGCGACCGCGATAGAGTCCGTGGATGCCTTGATGCGCGTCACCAGGTCGGTCAGCGTGTCTTCCATCTCGCCCATGCCGCGCAGCAGCCGGCCGAAGTCGCCGCCACGCTCTGTTTCGAATTCCTGGCTCAGGTCGCCCGAAGCCACGGTCTCGGCGATCAGCAGCGCTTCGCCGATGGGTTGCACGATGCTTCGCGTCAGCAGCCATGCGGTCGCCGTGCCGGCAACCAGTGCCAGACAGGCGAGCACCACGATCCAGCTGCGGCCCGAACGGTACTTCGCGTCGATGGCGGCGGCGGTCCTGTCGATCTCCTGCTGCTGGAGACTCACCATGGCCCGGATGCTCGCGTCGTAGGCGTCCAGCGCGGGCATGAGCTGCGCGTCGGTCAGCCTGGCCGCGTCTTCCTTGCGGCCGTCGGCCTTGAGCTTGAGGATCTGGTTGCGCAGTTCCACGTATTCGCCGCGCTTCTTCTTGATGTCGGCGCTCAGCGCCAGTTCTTCGGGCGAGGCCAGCACGGCTTCGAGCTTCTTCTGCGTCTCGGTGATGACGGCGCTGGTGGCCGAGATGTTCTTCTGCAGATAGGCCTGCACGGCCGGGTCTTCGCTCTTGAGCAGCGAGAAGGTGCGCACGCTGTTGGTGTTGGTGGCCAGCTGCCATGCGGCCGCAAGCCGCTCCTTGGCCAGCGAGGCGCCGGCCATCGCCTGGGTCGCATCACCCACGGCCTGCAGCCGGAGCACGCCGATGCCCGCGATGAGCACCACCAGCGCCAGCACGCATGCGAAGACGACGCCCATGCGCCGTCCGACCGTCCAGTTCTTCATCATGTCCGTGTCTCCTGTCGGAACCTCTGTCTCGTGGTTGTGTGGGTTCGGGCCCGGATCGGACGCTCAGGCGGCCATCTTCTCGACCAGGCCCATCTCCTCGCTGGACATGAGCCGGTCGATGTCCACCAGGATCAGCATCCGCTCCTCCAGCGTGCCCAGCCCGATCAGGTAGTCCGCGTCCAGCACCGATCCCATCTCCGGCGCCGGCTTGATCTGCTCTCCCGTCAGCGTGATCACGTCCGACACGCTGTCCACCACCATCCCCACCACACGACCTCCGATGTTCAGCACGATCACCACCGTGAACTGGTCGTACGTCGGCTCGCCCAGCTTGAACTTGATGCGCATGTCGATGATCGGAACGATGATCCCCCGCAGGTTCACCACCCCCTTGATGTACTCCGGCGCGTTCGCGATCCGCGTCACCGCGTCGTACCCGCGCAGCTCCTGCACCTTCTGGATGTCTATGCCGTATTCCTCTTCGCCAAGCTTGAAGGTCACCACCTCCAGGCGCGTGCCCGCGCCCTGAGGTTGCGGCGCCTGTGCGTGCCGGATTGCGGTTGCTGCTGCGGTCTCTGCCATGGCTTTTCCTTGGTGCGGCGAGCGCTGTGGCGGCTCAGCCGAATTTCTGCATGATGCGAACCAGCTTCTCGCCGTAGCGCGGGTCGGTCGCGTAGCCCGCGCGCTGCAGGCCGTGGGCCGCCTCGTTCGGGTCGTCGGTCGCCAGCACGTTCGCGTAGCGCGGGTTGCGGGTGATGAAGCGTGCGTAGTCGGTGAAGGCTTCCTCGTACGAGCCGTAGGCGCGGAACTTCGCGCGCACCTTCTGCGGCTCGCCGTCGACGTACTCGGTGGTCGTGGTCTCGACCGTCGCGCCTTTCCAGCCGCGGTCTGCCTTGATGCCGAACAGGTTGAAGCTCTGCGTGCCATCGTCGGCGCGGATCTCGCGCTTGCCCCAGCCCGACTCGAGCGCGGCCTGCGCGAGGATCAGCGGCGCGGGCACGCCGCTGGCCGTGCTCGCGGCCTGCGCCGATGCGCCCATGCGGCCCACGAACTCGTCGACCTGCCCCTGCAGCGAACCGGCGCTCGTGCCCTGCGCGCGCCGGTCGCCATTGAACTGGTAGATGCCGAGGTCCGCGGTGCGCGCGGTCGAGGCGACGGGCGCCGAACCGATCGGAATGCCCGCGCGCGCACCCAGGGGAAAACCGGGCGCGAGCGGCTCCAGCTGCATCGGCCTCACGCCGATCTCCGCATCGGCCTGCGCGTCGGGCGGGCCCGACGGCATGCTGCGGCGCAGCTGCGCAAGCATCGCCTCGGCCAGCCCCACGCCGCGCCCCGAGAGGTTCTGCGTGAGCTGCTGGTCGAACATCGACAGGTATACCTTCTGGTCCTGGCTGTCGAAGAGGCCGCTCGACGGCGTCGCCTCGCGCATGCTCTTGAGCACCATGTTCATGAACAGCGCCTCGAACTGCCGCGAGACCTGCTGCAGCCCTTCTTCAGGCGAGCTGCGCACCGTGCGCCGCAAGGCATCGACGCCCTGCACGTCGAGCGCGAAACGCTGATCGAGCGCGCCACTGCGATCGGAAGCCGATACCGTCATCGCCGCTGCCCCGTCAGATGATTTCGAGCTCGGCGCTCAGGGCGCCGGCCGTCTTCATGGCCTGGAGAATGGACACCAGGTCCTGCGGATTCGCGCCCAGGCTGTTGAGCCCCTTGACCACGTCCGACAGCGAGGCTCCGCCGCGCACCATCTGGATCGCGCCGCCGCCCTGGTTGACCGAGATCTGCGAGGTCTGGGCCGCCACGGTGCTGCCGCCGGAGAACGCGCCCGGCTGGCTGATGACCGGCTCGGTGTTGATGACCACCGACAGGTTGCCGTGCGCGATGGCGCAGTCCTTCACGCGGACGGCCTGGTTCATCACCACGGAGCCCGTGCGGGCGTTCACCACCACGCGGGCACCGGCCTGCGTCGGCGTCACCTCGAGATCTTCGAGCCGCGCGAGGAAACCCACACGCTGCTGCGGCTCCGGCGCGCGCACGCGGATGGAGCGCGCATCGATGGCCTCGGCCGTGCCCGAGCCGAACTGCCGGTTGATCGCATCCACCGCGCGCTGCGTGGTGCCGAAGTCGGAGCGGTTCAGCTCGATCGAGAACGTGCCCTCCGCGCCCACGGGCGACTCCACCGTGCGCTCCACCAGCGCTCCGCCGGGAATGCGCCCCGAGCTGAGCTGGTTGACCTGCACCTTGCTGCCGTTGGCCGACGCACCCGCGCCGCCCACCACCATGTTCCCCTGCGCCACGGCATACGTCATGCCGTCCACGCCCTTCAGCGGCGTCATCAGCAGCGTTCCCCCGCGCAGGCTCTTCGCATTGCCCATGGAAGACACCGTCACGTCGATGTTCTGCCCCGGCCGCGCGAACGAAGGCAGCGTGGCCGTGACCATCACCGCCGCCACGTTCTTCAGCTGCATGTTCACGCCCTGCGGAATCGTGATGCCCAGCTGCTGCAGCATGTTGTTCAGGCTCTGCGTGGTGAACGGCGTCTGCATCGTCTGGTCGCCCGTGCCGTCGAGACCCACCATCAGCCCATAGCCGATCAGCGGGTTGTCGCGCACGCCCTGAATGCTCGCCAGCTCCTTGAGCCGCTCCGCATGAGCAGGAACAAACAACAAGCAACCGAGCACCGCCAGCGCCGCGATGCGCAAGCGAGCCCGAAAATTCGCGGGATGCCACGGAACCGGCTTTGCCGGGCCGTAGGCATCGCCCCCTGCAAGGGGGTGGGCGCAGCGACACGGAGTGCGCGAAGCCTGGGGGTGAATCCAGGACCACCGCGGAACCGGCTTTGCCGGGCCGCAGGCATCGCCCCCTGCAAGGGGGTTGGAGAAGCGACACGAAGTGCGCGAAGCCTGGGGGTTTTCCATGTTCAGAACGGCATGACGTTGAGGAAGAAGCGCTGCATCCAGCCCATGTGCTGCGCCTCGTCGATATAGCCCTTGGCCGAGTACTCGATGCGTGCATCGGCCACCAGTGTGGAGGGCACGGTGTTGTTGCCCGAGACGGTGCGCGGGTTCACCACGCCCGAGAAGCGGATGAACTCCGTGCCCTGGTTGATGCCCATCTGCTTCTCGCCGCTGACCAACAGGTTGCCGTTGCTCATCACGTCCGTCACCGTGACCGTGATCACGCCGTTGAAGGTGTTGTTGGCGTTGGCGCCGCCCTTGGCGTTGAGCGAGTTGGTGCCCGAGAGCTTGGCGTCCTGCCCGTCGAGCAGGCCGCCGATGAGCTTGGGAATGACTGCGAACACGCTGGCGGCGCTGCCGGTGCGGCTCGCGTTGGCGCCCGAGTTCTTGGTGGCGTTGACCTTCTCGCTGATGACGATGGTGAGGATGTCGCCGACGTTGCGCGGGCGGCGGTCTTCGAAGAGCGCATTCGCGCCGGGGCCGTCCTGGAAGATCGCGCCGGGCGATCGCCGCGTCTGCACCGCCGCGTAGTTGTCGGAGCGCGCCGTCATCGGCTGGTGCACCAGCGGCTCGCGCGGAACCTGCGCGCAGCCGGTGGCCAGCACGGCGGCGGCGAGCAGCGGCAGCAGCCGCGTCCTCGCGTGGGCCGCACTGCGGCGAAGAAGACGCAACGCCTGCAACATCGTCACCACCATCACGCTCACAGCTGGGCCAGGCGCTGCAGCATCTGGTCCGAGGTCTGGACCGCCTTGCTGTTGATCTCGTACGAGCGCTGGGTGGCGATCATGTTGACCAGCTCTTCCACCACGTTCACGTTGGAGGCCTCGACATAGCCCTGGCTCAGCGTGCCGGCGCCGTCGACGCCGGGGTTCACCTGGTTGGGAGCGCCCGATGCGTCGGTCTCGGCATACAGGTTCTCGCCCAGGCTCTGCAGGCCGGTGGGGTTGACGAAGGTGGCGAGCTGCAGCTGGCCGATCTGAACGGTGTTGGTGCTGCCCGCCTGCACCACCGAGACGATGCCGTCGCGGCCCACGGTGATGCTGGTGGCATTGGCCGGCACGGTGATGGCCGGCTGCACGGGAAAGCCGCTGGCAGTGACCAGCTGGCCGTCGCGGTCGGTCTGGAACGAACCGTCGCGGGTGTACGAGGTGGTGCCGTCGGGCATCAGCACCTGGAAGAAGCCGCCGCCGCTGATGGCCACGTCGGTGGGCTTGTCGGTCTTGGTGAGGTTGCCCTGCGAGTGGATGCGCTCGGTGGCGACCACGTGCACGCCGGTGCCGACCTGCAGGCCCGAGGGCAGGCGCGTCTGGTCCGACGACTGGCCCCCGACCTGGCGCAGGTTCTGGTAGACGAGGTCCTCGAACACGGCGCGGCTGCGCTTGAAGCCGGTGGTGCCGACGTTGGCGAGGTTGTTGGAGACCACGTCGAGCTGCGTCTGCTGCGCGTCGAGGCCGGTCTTGGCGATGTAGAGGGAGCGGATCATTTTTCTGGGAGTCCTGCGGAAGAGGTTGCGAGAAGGAGAGCGCCCGTCAGCCGTAGGCCAGCAGCTTGTTGGCGGACTGCGCGTTGGTGTCGGCCGTCTGCAGCGACTTCATCTGCATCTCGAAGCTGCGTGCGTTGGCGATCATGGCCACCATGGTCTCGACCGGGTTGACGTTGCTGCCTTCCACCACGCCGCTGACCAGCGTGACGGCCTCGTCGGCCTCGGCCGGCGGCTGGCCGGCGCGCATGCGGAACAGGCCGTCCTCGCCGCGCTCCAGTTCGGCGACCGGCGGATTGACCAGCTTCAGGCGGCCGACTTCGGCAATGCCCGTGAGCGTGGTGGAGGCCGCGTCGCGCGCGCCCACCAGGCCGTTGGCGGCGATGCTCACCGTGGAGCCCGGCGGCACTGTCAGCGCGCCGTTGTCGCCCACCACCGGGCGCCCGCCCATGGTGGTGAGCTGGCCGTCGGCGCCGATCTGCAGGTTGCCCACGCGGGTGTAGGCCTCGCCGCCGTCGGGCGTCTGCACCACCAGCCAGCCCTGGCCGCTCACGGCCACGTCGAGCGCACGGCCGGTCTCGGTGAGCGGGCCGTGGGTGAAGTCGGCGCCGGGCGTGGTGGCCGCCACGAAGGCGCGCGTGGGCGCCTCATCGCCGACCACGGGCACCGCGCGGAAGTTGGCGATCTGCGCGCGGAAGCCCGGCGTCGACACGTTCGCCATGTTGTTGGCGACGGCGGCCTGCTGTTCCATGACCTGCTTGGCGCCGCTCATGGCGACGTACAACATGCGATCCACTGGGTGCTCCTGATGTCGGTCTTGCTGAAGCGCCGCCTCAGCGGATGTTCATGAGCGTCTGCATGACCTGGTCCTGCGTCTTCACCGTCTGCGCATTGGCCTGGTAGTTGCGCTGCGCGACGATGAGGTTGACCAGCTCGGAGGTGAGGTCGACGTTGGATGCCTCCAGCGCGCCCGACTGCAGCGAGCCCAGCTTGGTGCCCTCGCCCGGCGTGCCGGTCAGCGGGTTGCCCGAGGCCTGCGTCTCGGCCCACACGTTGTTGCCCTTGGGCTCCAGGCCGTTCGGGTTGGCGAAGGAGGACAGCACGACCTGGCCCAGCAGCTTGGTCTGCTCGTTGGAGAACTTGCCGGTGATGGTGCCGTCGGCGTTGATCGAGAAAGAGGTGAGCTCGCCCGAGCGGTAGCCGTCCTGCGCGAGCTTGCTCATCGCGTTGGCGGCGCCGAACTGCGTGGTGCCCGTGATGTCGAGCGTAGGAGTGAGTGCCGCGGCGCCGTTGGTGAGGTTGAGCGTGCCCAGGCTCAGCTGGCCGCTGGCCGGCGCGGTCATCTTGCCGGCGGAGTCGAAGGTCAGGGTGCCGAGCGCGGCGCCGGCGTTCAGCGCCGCACCGTCGGCCGTGCCGTACACGCTCCAGGTGTTGGCGGGCGTCGCGTTCTTCACGAAGTAGACGGACACGTCATGCGGGTTGCCCAGCGAGTCGTAGATGGGGCCGACGGCGTTCGAGTAGTTGAAGGTGTCGGAATCGGCCGCGTTGAAGGGCGTCTTGGTGGGCGCGGTCTTGCGCGCGTCGAGGTTGAACTCGGCGTCGATCCCGGTCGTGGCCTTGGGCGTCATGGGCGTGGTCGGAATCTGGATGGCCGCCGGCGTGCCGCCGCTGATGCCGCCGTTGGCGTTCGCGCCGAAGCCGGTGAGGCGCAGGCCCGAGGCGTTGACGATGTAGCCGTCCTTGTCGCGCGTGAACTGGCCGTTGCGCGAGTACATGACTTCGCCGGTGGCGCTGGTCAGGCGGAAGAAGCCGTCGCCATTGAGGATGGCCACGTCCAGCGGGCGGCTGCTCGACTGGGTCACGCCCTGCGAGAAGTTCTGCGTCACGCCGGAGACCGAAGCGCCCAGGCCGACGCGCGAGCCGGCGTACACGTCCTGGAAGGTTGCGGCGGCCGACTTGAAGCCGACGGTGCCCGAGTTGGCGATGTTGTTGCCGATGACGTCGAGGTTGGCCGCGGCCACGCCGAGTCCGCTGATGCCCTGGGAAAAAGCCATGATGGTTCCTTGTCTGCCGTTGGATGCGGCGCGTTTGCGTTGGATGCGAAGAGGAAGGGAAAGAAGACGCTCAGAGGAACAGGCGCACGTCGGACAGGCTGATGTTGTTGCCCGTCATCAGTTCGAGCGTGACGCCGGCAGCGCCCTGCTTGACCGCCGCCACCTGCGAGAAAGTGAGCGCCGTGGCCTTCACGGTGGTCCCGCTGTTGCTTGCGTCCACGGTGAAGCGGTAGGCGCCCGCGGGCACCACGGCGCCCGTGTCGTCCTTGCCATCCCAGGTGACGGCGTTGACGCCTTCGGTCATGGAGCCGGCGTTGATGGTGCGCACGACCTTGCCGGTGGAATCGACGATCTTGATGTCGACGTCGGAGGCCGTGCCCGGCAGTTCGACGGCGAAGGCCTGCGACGCGGGCTCCTTGCCTGCCTCGGGCTCCTTGGTGGTGAGCGAATCGCCCGGCGACAGCACGTTGTAGCCGATCAGCGAAGTGGCCTGCAGCAGCTGGTTGGAGCTGGTCTGGTTCACCAGGCCCGAGAGCGTGCTGTTGAGCTTCTCGATGCCGCTGACGGTACTCATCTGCGCCAGCTGCGAGGTGAGCTCGGCGTTCTGCATCGGGTTGAGCGGGTCCTGGTTGTTCAGCTGCGTGACCAGCAGCTTCAGGAAGCGCTGCTCGCTGTCGACGTTGGAGGTGCTGCTGTTGCCGCCAACCGCGGAGGCGGCGTTCTGTCCGGTGATGGACGAGGTATCGGAAATGGCCATGGCGCGTTCGTGCCTGTTCTTTCTTGTGCGTCTTGCGGGACTTGGGGAGTTACTGGCCGAGGGTCAGCGTCTTGACCATCAGCGTCTTGGCGGTGTTGAGCACTTCGACGTTGGCCTGGTAGCTGCGCGAGGCGGAGATCATGTTGGTCATCTCCTCGACCACGTTGACGTTGGGCATCGCCACGTAGCCTTCGGCGTTGGCGTGCGGGCTCTTGGGGTCGAACACGAGCTTCGGCGGGGACGGGTCTTCCACCACGCCGGCCACCTTGACGCCGCCGATATCCCCGGCGCCGTGCGACGAGGGAGCGACCTGGAACACGACCTGCTTCGCGCGGTAGGGCATGCCGTCGGGGCCGGCCACGCTCTCGGCGTTGGCCATGTTGCTCGCGGTCACGTTCATGCGCTGCGACTGCGCGGTCAGGGCCGAGCCGGCCACGTTGAAGATGTTCATGGAGGTGCTGTTGAAGGGCATGGAACGGGCTCTGGCTGCTTACTGCTGCACCGCAGAGAGCAGCGACTTGATCTTCGCGTTGATGACGGTGAGGTTCGATTCGTAGCGCAGCGCGTTGTCGGCGAAGGCGATGCGCTCGACGTCCATCTCGACGGTGTTGCCGTCGAGGCTGGACTGGTTGGGCACGCGGTAGAGCAGGTCCTTGTCGGGCATGGCCTGCGCCTGTCCCGCGAGATGGCGCGACGAGGTGGTGGCCAGCGACATCGACTGCGATGCGCGGCCGCGCTCCACGGCTTCACTCAGGCGTGCGCTGAAGTCGAAGTCGCGCGCCTTGTAGTTGGGCGTGTCCGCATGGGCGATGTTGGCCGCGAGAACCTCCTGGCGTTCCGCGCGGAGGTTGAGGGCTTCGCGGTTGAAGCGAAGCGCCGCATCCAGCTTGTCGAGCATGTTTGTTCCATCCGTTGAGGCGTCGCCAGTGCGCGGGGCGCAGCGACAGATGGAAAGCGAGTCTATGCACGAGCCGCTTTTGCAATCGCCCGAACAAAGGGGGTTTTCGCCTGCTGCTCGCAACTTCGATAGCCGCGCGGATTTCTAGAATTTCCGTGCGGCGGCATGCGTTGCTCCTGTGTGACGCACCGCCGCCGAAGCCACCACCCACACATATCCGATGACCCTTCCAACGCTTGCCGAGCTTCGCGACCACGCACTGCGCACCGTGCTGCCCGCAGCGGCATTGGCGCTGTCGTGCTGCTGCGCGGCCAGCGCAGCAGGCGCAGCCGAAGGCGCTGCTTCCGCCGACGCGGTCATCGAGAAATACCTGCAGGCGCAATCGGCCGGGCTGCCGGGCAAGGTGACGATCAGCCTGGAAGGCCGCGGCACCTCGGCCCTGCCCGCATGCGACGCGCCCGAGGCCTTCCTGCCGCCGGGCGCGAAGCCGTGGGGCCGCGTCTCGGTGGGCGTTCGCTGCCAGGCGCAGCGGCCCTGGACGCGCTTCGTGCAGGCGCACGTGTCGGTGGAAGGCAGCTATTTCGTGGCCGCGCGCGCGATCGACGCGGGCCGGCCGCTGGGCGCGGGCGACGTCGCGGAGCGCACCGGCGACCTCACGCGACTGCCGCGCTCCATCGTCACCAGCGCGGCCGAGCTCGCCGGCGTGGTCACGGCCAACCGCGTGGCGCCCGGCGCGCCGCTGCGCAAGGAGCTGCTGCGCGGCGTCACCGTCATCCAGCAGGGGCAGGCGGTGAAGGTGGTGGCGCAGGGCCAGGGCTTCGTCATCAGCACCGAGGCCAAGGCCATGACCGGAGCGGCTGCAGGCGCCGCGGTACAGGCCAGGACGCTGGACGGCCGGCTGGTCAGCGGCGTGGCGGACGAAGAGGGGCAGATCCGGCTGGCGCAATGACGCGCCGCACAAAAGCCGCCATGCACGCCATTCCTAAAGTTCTTGCGCGGGCTGCCGATATACGGGTCAGCCCCTGAGGAATCACCTTGAAAATCGATCAACCCGCCCCCTCGGCCACGCCCCTTCACCGAACGACGCCAGCCACCGCCGGTACGGCAGGCACGACCGCTTCGGCCGGCGCCGACGCCGCCCAGCGCACCGCGAAGGCGGCGGCACCTGCCCCGTCGGCGCACGTCCACTCGCTGCCCAGCGCCACGGGCGCCGCCAGCGATTTCGACGCGGCCCGCGTGGCGGCGATCCGCGAGGACATCCGCGCGGGGCGCTACCAGATCCGCCCCGAACGCATCGCCGACGGCCTGCTGGCCAGCGTGCGCGACCTGCTCACGCCCGGCGCGCCCGATGCGCCCGCGGGCAACGGTCAGGACGTGAAGAAGGGCGAAGGCGAATGAGAAAGCAGCAGTCCGACCTGCTGGCCCACCTGCGCACCGAGGCCGCCTGCATCGAGGAATTCGTATCGGTGCTCGACCGCGAGGCCGAGGCCATGTCGGGCGGCAGCTTCACCGACCTGGCGGCCATCGCCGCGGAAAAGACCGTGCTGCTGGACCGCATGGCCGAACTCGACGCGCAGCGCGAGGCGCTGCAGGCGGCACTGGGCTTCGGGCCCGGCCGCGAGGGCGCCGATGCGGCCGCCGCCGCTGCCGGCCCGCAGGCGCGGCAGGCCTGGGAGGAACTGCTGGAACTGGCCGGGCAGGCGCGCGGCCACAACCTGCGCAACGGCTCGATGGTCTACGCGCATCTCGATTTCACCCAACAGGCACTGCACTTCCTGCAGGCCAGTGCGCAGCTGTTCTACGGACCGGACGGCGTGCGCAAGACGCAGGCGGGCTCGGGCAACCGCCTCGCGGCGGGCTGAGCGCGTGCGGGCGGCGCTGCTGGTCGCGCTGTGGCTGTGCGCCGCCGCCGGGCACGGCACGGCGGGCGCTGCCGGGGGCGCGGCGATCTCCAACCTGGCGCCGGGCGTGCAGCCGGCAGACGCGGTCAACGTCGGCCAGCTGAGCCGGACGGGCGCGGTGCTGCGCGACGTTGAGCGCGTCGCTTATTCGGGCACCGCCATGGCCGTGGCGATGACGGCCGCCTACGTGCCCGCTCTCCAGCCTGGCGAGAAGACCGTGGGCCTCGCCTTCGGCAGCTACAGGGGCTACACGGCGGTGAGCCTGGGCTTCAGGACTCTTTCGGATGACGGGCGGACTGCCTGGGGCATGACCCTCGCCAGCGCGGGGCGGGACTGGGGATTCAACGCCGGCATCGGCTGGAAGCTGCCACGCGCCGGCGAGCGCTGAACGCGGGCAACCCTCATCACCCACCGCCGCCACCAACACATGGAAGCTTTCGACATGAACAACGATGCTCGCGGCGACGCGCGGCAGGTGGCCATGGTGGGTTGCGACGAAGCCCAGACGCGCGCGTGGGGCCAGAAGCTGCGCCTGATGGGCTGCACGCCGGTTTCATTCGACAACAGCGCCGACTTCCTGCATGCGGCGACGCACGGCACCAACCACTTCGACCTGTTGCTGGTGGTGCTGAAGGACGAAGGCGCGTGGCCGGTGCTGACCTCGATGTGCCAGGCGCTGCGGGTGCCGATCTTCCTGGTCGCCAATGCGCTGCAGCGCGAGCTGCTGGCCGAGGTGCTGTCGGCCGCCGAGCCCGAGTCGAAGGGTCCGGGCATCGATTTCGCGGTGCTGCCGGTCGACGATTTCGAGGTGGAATTGCGCGTTCGCGAGGCGCTGCGGCGCAACGACACGCTGCTGCATCCGCAGGCGACGAGCGCGCTGTTCGGCGACTACCGCTTCATCGGCAACCGCAAGGTGGTGGTGCGCAAGGGCGAGGAAATCCGACTGAAGCCGCGCGAGTTCGAACTGGCGCTGCTGCTGTTCCGCAACGCCGGACAGCTGCTGGAGCGCGATTGGCTGCTGGGTTCGCTGTGGCCGGATTCGCGCGTCGAGCGCAAGAGCCGGGTGCTCGACTGCTGCGTGGCGAACATCCGCCGCAAGCTCTCGCTGCACAAGGCGAACGAGTTCGTGCTGCACTCGGTGTACGGCCGGGGCTACGAGCTGCGGCACGCGGCCGTGCAGCCGATGGCTGGCACCGGGACCGTGGACGACTCGGGCTTTCCGGATACGTCCAACGAGCCGAACTGGCTGGGGGAAGCCGCCCGCGCTTAGCGCAGGCGGCAAGGAAGACGTGACGATCGCCGGCCTCGAGGAACCGCCCGCATCAAGCGGCGCGGGTGCCAGTGGCAACCTCTACCAACGCCAGCGGACCGTCGACTCCAGTATGGACCGGCAAACTTAAGCCGGGCTGAATCGGGCGAGGGCCGGACGCCGCCGGGGCAGGCCAGAATCCTGCGCATGCAATTGCAGATCGATGCGCACCAGGTCCACCTCTGGCACCTGTACGTGCCTGAACAGGACGACCCCGCCGGCGACGCGGCCATCATGGCCCTCCTGACGACCGAGGAGCGGGAGAAGCACGGGCGTTTTCATTTCGCCCGGGACAGGCGCCGCCATCTGATGACACGAGGGCTGATCCGCTCGCTGCTCTCGCGCTACGTTCCCCAGGTCGCTCCAGCGGACTGGCGCTTCGAGAACAACGAATATGGTCGCCCGCGGATCGCCAATGCGCTGCCGCAGGCGCAGCGCATCCGCTTCAACATTTCGCACAGCGCGTCGCTCGTGGTGGCAGCGCTGGCGGTGGAGCGCGAAGTGGGCGTGGACGTCGAGCACACGGCAAGGAACGCGCCGCTGGAGGTCGCCGGGCATTTCTTCTCGGCGAAGGAGGCGCAGGCGCTGCAGCAGCTTCCGGCCGCGCAGCAGCCGTCGCGCTTCTGGGATCTGTGGACGCTCAAGGAAAGCTACATCAAGGCGCGCGGCATGGGCCTTTCGATTCCGCTGGACCGCTTTTCCTTCGACCTGGACGGAAGCGGCAGCCAGGCCATCGGATTCGGGCACGCCCTGGAGGACGACGACGCCACCGGCTGGCAGTTCTGGCGGCTGCAGCCCGACGACGCCCATGCTGTCGCGCTCTGCCTCGAGCGGGCACGCGATGGCCGCGAGGCGCGGATCCTGTGCCTGAAGGCGACGCCGCTGCTCGCGTCGGTGGAGGAATTCCCGGGGACGGTGACGCGCCGATCCGCGGCCGCCTGAAGCCTGCCCGCCGGCTGCTACTGCCGATCCTTGCTCGCCTCGAATTCGGCGCGGTTCCACAAACCGAAATAAAGCACGTCCGACCATTGAAGGCCGGGCGGATGCTTCGTCGCGCCGTTGCGGTGCCGTCGCAGGCATTCCAGGCAGGAGGCCGCTTTCCGAGGTACCCAGGAGCGGTCTTTTGACCCGGGTCAAAAGCTTTGGCGCCAAACAAATTTAATCCTTAAGAATTAACAATTAAGAACTCCTTACCCAACATTACAGAATTACGAGTGAATTGTTCCCAATTGAAACCGTTGCGTCCGCTCCCGTGCCACACTGTGGGGCACTCGGAGCCATCCGGCTTGCACTAGCGACAGGATCGAACCATGTCTTTGTCCATCTGGGCCAGGATTCGCCTGCCGGTTGTGATCTTCATACTCGGCACGGCGCTGTCGATCGCCCTCGGAATTTATGCCCATCAGGAAATCGGGCGCAGCGCGCGGACGCGCTTCGACGCTACCGCCCTCGATCTGGCGCGGAAGGTCGAAAGCCGGTTCGACGACTACATCGCCGTCCTGATCGGCCTGCGCGCGCGCTTCAATACCTCGGAGGGAGTGACCCGCAGCGACTTCCGGGACTACGTCTCGGGCCTGAACCTGCCGAGCGCCTACCCCGGCTTCCAGGCAGTCAACTACGCGCCTCGCGTCATGCCGGAGGACAAGCAGCTCTTCGAGGAGCAGGTTCGCGGCGACGACAGCCTCGACGCGGCCGTCAGCTCCGGCTTCGCCATCAAGCCGGGCGGCACGCGGGATATCTATTACCCGCTGGCCTTCATCGAGCCTCTGGCGGGCAACGAGAAACTGCTGGGCAACGACCTGGGCGCCATGCCCGACCGCGGCGACGCACTCGAACAGGGGCGCGACACCGGCGGGCTCGTCACCTCCGGCCGCAAGATCCGCATCGCGGGCCGCGGCTCGGACGTCGGGCTGGCGATGCGGCTGCCGGTGTACCGCCCGAAGATGCCGGTCGATACGCTGGAGCAGCGGCGCCAGGCCTACATGGGCTCGGTGGGCGCGGGCTTCAGCATCACGGGCATGCTGCGCGACGTGATCAGCATCGAGGCCGCGAAGACGCTGCGCCTGCGCCTGGCCGACGCCGGTCCGGGCCGGGGACCGATCGGAACGCGCATCGAGACCAGGTTCGTGACGCCGATCGCGTTCGGCGACCGGCAGTTGCTGTTCGACAGCGCCGCCCTCGCCAAGCCCGTTGCCGAACCCGCGAACAGCCTGGAGCGCACGCTCGGCTTCGAGCTGGGCGGCCGCTCCTGGGTGGTCGAGGTGAAGCAGGACGAGAGCCAGATCCTCGGCCCGCTGGACAAGACCATACCGTGGCTCGTGTTCGTGGGCGGCCTCGCCACCAGCACGCTGCTGGCCGGCATCATGCTGTCGCTGGCCACCACGGGCAGCCGGGCCCAGGTCCTGGCGGACGAGATGACCAGCCACCTGCGCGCGAGCGAGCGGCAGCTCGAGGACGCGCAGCACCTGGCCAGCCTGGGCAGCTGGACGCTCGACCCCGAAACCGGCGCGCTGCAATGCTCCGAGGAGGCGCGGCGCATCCTGGGCTTTGCCGACGACCCTTTGCCGCTGGACCTGCACGCCCTGCTCTCGCGCGTGCCGAACATGGAGCGCGGCACGGTCGAGCGGCAGATCGCGCTGGCGTCCCAGTCCACCGAGCGCAGCGAGTTCGAGCACAGGCTCTGCCTGCCCGACGGAACCGAACGCTGGCTGCATGTCATCGCGCAATCGGGCGAAGACGCGGGCAGGAGGCTGGTGCGCGGCACGGTGCGCGATGCCACGCGGCCGCGCAAGGATGCGCTGCGCCAGAAGCTCGAATACAAGATCGCGCGCCTGCTGGCCGGTGACGGCAGGACCGAGACGGTGATCGCGCTGGCCCTTGAAGCGATATGCACCGACCTGCGCTGGGACTGCGGCGCGCTGTGGAGCGTCGGCGAGGACGGCCTGGCCCATTGCGCCGTGGCCTGGCATGTGGACAACGACCCGGCGGTGCGGGGCTTCGTCGAGGCCAGCCGCCTGCTCACCTACCGCTCCGGCGAAGGCTCGCTGGGCCGCGCGTGGGGAATCGGCAGCGTCGTGCGCATCGACACGCAGGCATCGCCGAGCCACTTCACCCGCGACGCGATGGCGCGCGAGGCGGGGCTGACCACCGGCCTGGTGGTACCCATGGTCGCGCCCGAGGCGACCACGGCGCTGGAACTCTTCGGCGCCAGTCCGTACGTCGCGGACGCCGAGACGCTGGAGTCGCTGCGCGTCATCGCACTGCAGATCGTCCAGTACCGGCAGCGCAAGCAGGCCGAGAAGACCCTGCGCTTCATGGCCAGCCACGACGAGCTGACGGGGCTGCTCAACCGCTCGGCGCTGCAGCACGAGCTGGCCCGGGCCATCAGGCGCAGCAACCGCCAGCAGAAGCAGTTCGCCGTGATGTTCGTCGACCTGGACCGCTTCAAGCACATCAACGACACGCTCGGCCACGGCGTGGGCGACGAGATGATCAAGACCTGCGGCAAGCGCCTGAGGAAGCTGCTGCACGACAGCGACGTGGTGGCGCGCTTCGGCGGCGACGAATTCGTGCTGCTGATGGAAAACCTCGACAGCGCGAACGACGCCGCGGTCCTGGCCGAGAAGGTGCTGGACCGCTGCGCCGAGCCCTTCATCATCGAGGGCCGCGAGCTGCATGTGAGCGCCAGCGTGGGCGTGAGCATCTACCCGGAGAACGGCGGCGATGCCGAGACACTGCTGAAGAACGCCGACACCGCCATGTACCGCGCCAAGGAAAAGGGCCGCAACACCTACCGCTTCTACGCGGCGAAGATGAACGCACAGAGCACCGAGCAGCTCATGCTGGAAAGCGCCCTGCGCCACGCCCTGGAGCGCGGCGAACTGGAAATGCACTACCAGCCGAAGATGAACCTGCAGACGCAGCGCATCGTCGGCGTGGAGGCGCTGATGCGCTGGCGCCATCCGGTGCTGGGCATGATCCCGCCGGTGCAGTTCATTCCGATCGCCGAGGAGCTCGGCCTGATCGTGTCGATGGGCAAGTGGGCGCTGGAAAGAGCCTGTGCCGACGCGCTCGCATGGCAGAAGCACGGCTTGCCGGAGGTGCTGACCAGCGTCAACCTGTCGCCGCGCCAGTTCGAGAGCCGCACGCTGGTGGCCGACGTCAAGGCCATCCTGGAGTCGTCGGGCCTCGATCCTTCGCTGCTCGAGCTGGAGATCACCGAGAGCGCGATGATGGCGAACCCCGAGCACGCGGCAAAACTGCTGCGGACCATCCGCGACATGGGCGTGGGCCTGGCCATCGACGACTTCGGCACGGGGTACTCGTCGCTGTCGTACCTGAAGCACTTTCCGCTCTCCACGGTCAAGATCGACCGCTCCTTCATCAACGACCTTTCGCAGGACGCGGACGCGCGCGCTCTCATCGACGGAATCATCACGCTGGCCCACGGGCTGCGGATGAAGGTGGTGGCCGAAGGGGTGGAGACGCCCGTCCAGTTCAACTACCTGCACAGCCACGGATGCGACGAAGCCCAGGGCTACTGGCTGTGCAAGCCTGTGCCGGCCGACGAGGCACGCGATTTCATGGCGCGTCACCTGCGCACCCAATTTGCCCCGTCGGCGCTGGCCTGAAGGCCGCGCCTTCGCGGCAATCGTTACCGGGCACGTTCGCTCGGGCTTCCCCGAAACTTCACAGGAGCATTCATGACCGATTCAACCCAGAACAAGCCGCTGGAACAGACGATCGCGGCGATCCACGCGCTCGACCTGACCCCGATCAAGTTCAAGGCCACCCGCAAGGAGGACGGCTACGGCTGGTCGGCAAGCTACGCGGACCAGATGGAAGTGGCCTACAAGCGCTACCTGATCCTGCACGCGAAGCACCCCGAGCTGACCCTCGCGCCCGAACAGGACGTCGACCGCTTCTGGCACATGCACATCCTCGACACGAGGAAATACGCCGCCGATTGCGAAGCCACCTTCGGATATTTCCTGCATCACTTCCCATACCTCGGCCTGCGCGGCGAGGACGACGCGAAGGCGCTGGAGGCGGCCTTCCAGCAGATGCAGCGACTGCTTGCCGAGGAGTTCGGCGAGCCGATGCCGGCGGCTGCGAAGGATTCGGCTGCATGGTGCTCGGCGGAGGGCACCAGGACCTCGGCCGCATGGTGTTCGGCGGAGGCCACCAAGACCTCGGCCGCATGGTGCTCGGCGGAGGGCGCCAAGACATCGGCTGCATGGTGCTCGGCGGAGGGCGCCAAGACCTCGGCTGCATGGTGCTCGGCGGAGGCCGCCAAGACCTCGGCTGCATGGTGCTCGCTCGAAGCGGGCAAGGCTCAGCCTCAGGCCGCGTGGTGCTCGCTCGACAAGGAAGGCGCGGTCGCCACTGCCGCCACCGCCCGCCCTTCGGCGCAGGCCGGCACCGGCGCTGCGGCGAACGGCTGAGACCGGCAGGAGCCGGACTAGCCGCAGTAGGCGCGGACGATCTTGCCGCTGGCCGCGTCCGTCTCGATGGTCACGCGCTCGCGGCGATAGTCCATCGTCACGGGCTGTCCCGGCTGGATCTGGCGCACGATGGACGCGCCTGTCGCCTGCCGGGCATCGGCGTCGCTGATGCGGCTCTTGCCCGTCAGGGCGGCTGCGGCGTCCTGGCGACACGCTGCGGGCGCTGTGGGTGCCGCGGCGGCATCCTTCGCCTGCGGCACCGAGCAGGCGGCGATCGACAGGATCGCCAACGCCGCAGCGGCGCTGGAAATCAACCTGGGATGGAGCTTCATGGCGGATCCTTTCCTGGGAGTACGCAGAGTCTTGCAGGCAGACCGTCGATCCAAAAGAAAACGGCCTGATCCACGTTCTACATGGATCAGGCCGTCATTTTTGGAGGAGAGGGAGGGATTCGAACCCTCGGTACTATCGCTAGTACGCCTGATTTCGAGTCAGGTACATTCGACCACTCTGCCACCTCTCCGGTGCTGTCGAGCCTGCGATTCTAGCAGACAAAAACGGGGCTTTTGAAGCCCTCGCCATCAAGCCTTCAAAACTTCGAGCCCGCCGAGGTACGGACGCAGCGCCGTGGGCACGTTGATCGAGCCGTCTTCGTTCTGGTGGTTCTCGAGCACGGCCACGAGCGTGCGGCCCACTGCCAGGCCCGAGCCGTTGAGGGTGTGCACGAGTTCGTTCTTGCCCTGCGCGTTCTTGAAGCGGGCCTGCAGGCGGCGCGCCTGGAAGGCTTCGCAGTTGGAGACGGAGCTGATCTCACGGTAGGTGTCCTGCGCGGGCAGCCAGACTTCGAGGTCGTAGGTCTTGGTGGAGCCGAAGCCCATGTCGCCGGTGCACAGCAGCACGACGCGATACGGCAGCTCCAGGGCCTGCAGCACGGCTTCGGCGTGGCCGGTCATCTGCTCGAGCGCGTCGTAGCTCTTCTCGGGGTGCACGATCTGCACCATCTCGACCTTGTCGAACTGGTGCTGGCGGATCATGCCGCGCGTGTCGCGGCCTGCGCTGCCCGCTTCGGAGCGGAAGCACGGCGTGTGGGCGGTGAGCTTGATCGGCAACTGCGACTCGGGCACCACCTCGTCGCGCACGAAATTGGTCAGCGGCACTTCGCTGGTCGGGATGAGGTACAGCGCCGAGTGGTCGGGCGCGGGCTCGCCGTCCTGGCCGCCCTTCTTCGCGGCGAACAGGTCGCCCTCGAACTTGGGCAGCTGGCCGGTGCCGCTCAGGGTGGCGGCGTTGACGATGTAGGGCACGTAGCACTCGCTGTAGCCGTGCTTCTCGGTCTGGATGTCGAGCATGAACTGCGCGAGCGCGCGATGCAGGCGGGCGATCGGGCCCTTCATGACAGTGAAGCGCGAGCCAGCGAGCTTGGCGCCCGTCTCGAAATCCAGGCCCAGCGGCGCGCCGAGGTCGACGTGGTCCTTGGGCGCGAAGCCCAGCGGCGTGGCGTTGGCGCCCGCACCGCCCTTCGGAGCCCAGCGGCGCATCTCGACGTTGCCGGTCTCGTCCTCGCCCACCGGCACGCTGGCGTGCGGCAGGTTGGGCACGGCCAGCAGCAGCGCGTGCAGTTCGGGCTGGATCTCGTCGAGGCGCTTGGATTGCGATTCCTGCTCGGCCTTCAGCGCATTCACTTCGGCCATCAGCGCGTCGGTCGATTCGCCCTTGGCCTTGAGCGGGCCGATCTGCTTGTTCAGCGCGTTGCGGCGGGCCTGGATTTCCTCGGTGCGGGTCTGCAGCGTCTTGCGTTCGGCTTCGAGCGCGGTGAATGCCGAAACGTCGAGGTACGGCTGGTTCTTCTTGCGTTTTTCGAGGCCGGCCACTGCGGAGGCCAGGTCTTTGCGGAGCAGGGTGATGTCGAGCATGGGGGGATTTTAGGTGGGCGTACGCTGGCCGAAGGCGGCAGGCTGACGATGCCCGCCGACAGGGTCGGCGTGGCCCGGAGGGTGAACCGCGAGAAGCCGGAAGCCGTCAGGCGACCGTAGCGGGATCGACATTCGCCCCGCAGACGATCAGGCAGACCTTCTCGCCCGCGCGCGGCTTGTAGGCACCGGTCTGCAGCGCCGCCAGCGGCAGCGCGGCGGCGGGTTCCACGGCCAGCTTCAGTTCCTTCCACAGCCACTGCTGGGCAGCGCGGATGGACTCGTCTGACAGCAGCAGCGCATCCTGCACCTGCTGCTGCGTGATTTCCCAGGCGATGGCGCCGATGCGGCGCGCGCCCAGCGAATCGGCCGCGATGCCGCCCACCTCCACGTCGACCGGCTCGCCGGCCTCGCGGGCACGGAACAGCGTAGGCGCCTTCTCGGGCTCGAGCGCGACCACGCGGGAGCGCTTCTCGAACCAGCCGGCCAGGCCGCCGATCAGGCCGCCGCCGCCCACGCTCACGAGCACCGCATCGGGCAGGCCGCCCTGCTGCTCGATCTCGCGGCCCAGCGTGCCGGCGCCGGCCACCACTTCGGGCTGGTCGTAGGCGTGGGTGAGCAAGGCGCCCGATTCCTTCTGGCGTGTCAGGCAGGCGGCCAGCGCGTCGGGGTACAGCTCGCCGACCACCACGACCTCGGCGCCCAGCGCACGCAGCCGCGCGCGCTTGGCTTCGGGCGACACGCCCGGCAGGAACACCTGGCAGGGCACGCCCAGCGCGCGCGCCGCCGCAGCCGTGGCGATGCCCGCATTGCCGCCCGAGGCCACGATCACGCCGCCTGGCGGAATCTCGTTGGCCAGCAGCCGGTTCATCATGCCGCGCGCCTTGAAGCTGCCGCTGACCTGCATGTGCTCCAGCTTGAGCCAGATTTCCGCGCCGCTCGCGTCGATGCCGAAGGCCGAAGCCGGCAGCTTCCACAGCGGGGTCTGGCGCAGGAAGTGGCCGGCACGCTCGGCCAGGCGTTGCGATGCGCTATCTATTTCGGAGCGCCAACCGGCGGTCTGCGTGGTGTTCAAGAGATGTGTCCAGGGGGAGGAATGTCGTCGAGCTTGAGGCCCTTGGGCAGCGGAAACTTGATGGTTTCCTCGATGCCGTCCATCTTGCGCACCGACACCGCGCCGAGGGCGCGCACGCGGTCGATCACCTCGCGCACCAGGACTTCGGGCGCCGAGGCGCCGGCGGTGATGCCGATGCGCGCCTTGCCCTCGAACCACTCGGGCTTGAGCTCGGCGGCCGAATCGACCATGTAGCTCTGGGTGCCCAGGCGCTGCGCCAGTTCGCGCAGCCGGTTGCTGTTGGAACTGGTGGGGCTGCCGACCACGATCACGAGCTCGACCTGCGGGCTCATGATCTTTACCGCGTCCTGGCGGTTCTGCGTGGCGTAGCAGATGTCCTGCTGCTTGGGTTCGCGCACCTTGGGAAAGCGCTCGCGCACGGCGGCGGCGATGTCGGCGGCGTCGTCCACGCTCAGCGTGGTCTGCGTGACCACGGCGAGCCTGTCGGTCTGCGACGGCGAGACCCTGGCGACGTCTTCCACGTCTTCAACCAGATGGATGCCGCTGGAGAGCTGGCCCATCGTGCCCTCGACCTCGGGGTGCCCCTTGTGGCCGATCATGATGAACTCGTAGCCTTCCTTCGCGAGCTTGGCGACCTCGACGTGCACCTTGGTGACCAGCGGGCAGGTGGCGTCGAAGATCGAGAAGCCGCGGTCGCGCGCCTCCTGCTCCACCGCCTTGCTCACGCCGTGCGCGCTGAATACCAGCGTGGCGCCGGGCGGCACGTCGGATAGCTCCTCGATGAAAATCGCGCCCTTGGCCTTGAGCTCGTTCACCACGTAGGTGTTGTGCACGATCTCGTGGCGCACGTAGATCGGCGCTCCGAACTTCGCGATGGCGCGCTCGACGATCTCGATGGCACGGTCCACGCCCGCGCAGAAGCCGCGCGGCTCGGCCAGGATGACTTCGGAGATTCCGGGGTTCATAGCACGCCGATGAGCTTCACTTCGAAGGTCACGGGCTGGCCTGCGAGCGGATGGTTGAAGTCGAAGCGCACCGCGGTGTCGTTCGATTCGATGACCGCGCCCGCGTAGCTGCCCGTGCCGTCGGGCGTGGGGAACTGCACCACGTCGCCCACGGCGTACTGCTCGTCGGGGTCGCCCATCTGTGCGAGCAGCTTCCTGGCCACCCACTGCTGCATGTCGGGATTGCGCTCGCCGAAGGCCTCGCCCGCGGGCAGCTCGAAGGTGGCGTGCGTGCCCTCTTCCAGGCCCATCAGGCGCTGCTCCATGGCGGGAGAAAGCTCGCCGGTGCCCAGCGAAAGCGTGGCGGGCTTGTCGGCGAAGGTGTTGATGATGTCGCCCGCAGGACCGGCCAGCCGGTAGTGCAGGGTGAGAAAGGAGCCGGAATTCACGACTTGGGACATGGTGCAGCGGAGGTGTGCGGAGACAGGGAGGTGTCCCGATAAACTGGCCTCATTTTAAGGACCGGGGCTTCCACCCGGCTCCGCCAAGGTTTCACCCGGGGTTTCATGTCTTTCAAGGATCTCCCTCTCGATGCCCGTCCGCGCGAAAAGCTCATCGCGCGCGGCGCGGCCGCGCTGGCCGACGCCGAACTGCTGGCCCTGCTGCTGCGCACCGGCGTGGCGGGCAAGAACGTGCTGCAACTCGCGCAGCAGCTGCTCGAGCGCTTCGGCGGGCTCTCGGGACTGCTGCACACCGGCGCCGACGACCTCAAATCGGTCAAGGGACTGGGCGGCAGCGCCAAGCGCTCCGAGCTGATCGCGGTGCTCGAGCTGGCGCGCCGCGCCATGGGCGAGAAGCTGCGCGAGCGCGCAGTGTTCGACTCGCCCGACGCGGTCAAGCAGTATCTGCAGCTGCACATCGGCCCGCGCCCCTACGAAGTGTTCGCGGTGGTGTTCCTCGACGTGCAGCACCGCATGCTCGCGCTGGAGGAAATGTTCCGCGGCACGCTCACCCAGACCAGCGTCTACCCGCGCGAAGTGGTCACGCGCGCCATCCACCATCACGCCGCTGCAGTGGTGCTGGCGCACAACCACCCGAGCGGCAGCATCGAGCCCTCGCGCGCCGACGAATCGCTCACGCAGACGCTGCGCGCCGCGCTGGCGCTGGTGGACGTGCGGGTGCTCGACCACATCATCGTGAGCCCCGGGCAGAGTTTCTCCATGGCCGAGAAAGGACTGCTCTGATGCCCGCGCGCGCGCCCTCGATCAAGAACCTCGCCGACCTCAAGCAGGTGCAGCGCGTACTCGCCGAAACCCGCGAGCGCGAAGCCGCCGAGGCCGCGGCCAAGGCGCAGGCCGAGCGCAAGCGCGCGGCCGAGAAAGACCTGTTCACCCGCGCCATCGGCGCCACCGAGCCGCTGCGCCGCAAGGCCGTGGTGCCGCTCGCGCCGGAGCCGCCCGCGCCCATCCCGGTGCAGCACCAGCTCGACGAGCAGCGCGTGCTGCGCGAATCGCTCTCGGACGAGTTCGACGTGACCACGCTGCTCGACGTGGACGACGCCATGAGCTTCCGCCGCCCCGGCATCGGCACCGACGTCACCGCGCGGCTGCGCAAGGGCGACTGGGCCATCCAGGCGCAGGTCGACCTGCACGGCCTGCGCAGCGACGAGGCGCGCGAGACCCTGGGCGGCTTCATCCGCAACGCCTACAAGCAGGGCCTGCGCTGCGTGCGCGTGGTGCACGGCAAGGGCCTGGGCTCGCCGGGCAAGCAGCCGGTGCTCAAGACCAAGACGCAGCGCTGGCTGATCCAGAAGAACGAGGTGATCGCCTTCGTGCAGGCCAAGCCGGCCGAAGGCGGGGCCGGCGCGCTGGTGGTGCTGCTGGCGCCTGCTCGGCGCTGAGCACCTTCTTCAGCTCAGGCCAGCAGGTTCTTCAGCGGCACCGAGGCATCCGCCACCGCCGCCGCATCGGGATTGCGGCCCGCTTCGAGCAGCTTGCGGCTCATCATGTGGTCGACCGGCGCGTTCACCGATTCCACGCACACGAGCTGGCCGTCGACATAGTGGAACAGCGAGAACGCATCGGGCTTCGGGCCCGCGCGGCGCACGCTGCTCAGGCCGGGAGTTCCTTCGGCGGGCATCAGGCCCACCATCTGCAGGCGCATGCCGCCCTGGTCGGACCAGAACCACGCGACCGCGTCGTGCGCGCGTGCCTCGCCGGTGAGCGTGGCAACGGCCGTGCGCGCCTGGTCGTTGGCGTTCTGCACCGATTCGAGCCGCAGCGCGCGGCCCGCGCGGCGATCGGGGAAGCGCGTGCAGTCGCCCACCGCGAGCACGTCGGCCGCGCTGGTCTGCATGTGGCCGTCGACCACGATGCCGTCCGCGCACTCGATGCCGGCTGCCTGCGCGAGCGCGGTCTCCGGCACCGCGCCGATGCCCAGCAGCAGCAGGTCGACAGGCTGCTTCACGCCATTGACCTGCAGCGAAACCAGCCGGTCGCCCTCGACCTCGAAGGCACCGGTCTGCGCGCCGAGCACGATGTCGATGCCCGCCGCGCGATGCGTGGCCAGCACGTGCGCCGAGAGTTCGGGCGACACGGCGCGGCCCAGCAGGCGCGGCGCGCTCTCGATGACCTGCACCGTCTTGCCCAGCGCCTTGGCGGTGGCCGCCACTTCGAGCCCGATGAAGCCGCCGCCGAGCACCGTCACCTTCTCTGCCGCCGCGAGGCGCGTGCGCAGGCGATGCGCCTCGTCGGCCGCGCGCAGGCTGGCGACGTTCTCGAGGCCCGGCTTCAGGTCGGGCATCTGGCGAGCGCGCGTGCCGGTGGCCAGCACCAGCTGTTGCCACGGCAGCACCGCGCCCGAACGCAGCGTGACGGTGTGCGCCTCGCGGTCGATGGCCACGGCCGCATCGCCCAGGTGCAGCGTGATGCCGGCTTCGCGATACCAGTCGGCGGCCTTGTGCGGCTGCGTGGTTTCTTCCGCGCTCTTCAGGAAGGTCTTGGACAGCGGCGGGCGGTGATAGGGCTCGCAGGCCTCCTCGCAGACCAGGTGCACGCGCGCGCCCTGCCCGGCTTCCGCAAGCCCCGCACAGAGCTGGGCCGCGGCGTGGCCGCCGCCGATGATGACGATGGAATTCATGATGGAAGAAGCGTCTTTCGGAAATCGTTGCTCGTGTGTCTGGCCGGCGATCATTCGCCTCTATTGCGCATCCAGTCAGCGGTCTTGAAGAAGGAGTCGCGAAGGCGCGCGCGCAAGTCCTCGGGCACGCCCGTCTCGCCCATCGCCTGGTCCATGCACGCCAGCCACTGGTCGCGTTCCTTGATGCCGATGGTGTGGCCGCCGATGCTTTGCGGCAGGTGGCGCGCGCGCAGCATCGGGTGGCCGAAGCGGTCGGTGTAGTACGAAGGCCCGCCCAGCCAGCCGCAGAGGAACCAGAACAGGCGCTGGCGCGCGTTGTCGAGGCTGGTGCCATGCACCGCGCGCAGCTGCGCGTAGGCGGGCTCGAGGTCCATCAGGTCGTAGAAGCGCTCGACCAGCGCCTCCACTTTCGGTTCGCCGCCGATCCAGTCGAAGGGCGTGCCGGCGGGCGGCTTTTCTTGTATCTGCATGGGCGGGAGTATCCCTTGAGGGGCCTGCTAGAGCTGCACGATGCCCGGAATGCCCACATCGGGGTTCACGTCGGCCTCGTAGTCCACGCCCTCCACCGCGAAGCCGAAGAGCCGCAAAAACTCGGTCTTGTAGCCCGCGAAATCGGTCAGCTCGTAGAGGTTCTCCTTGGTCACCTGCGGCCACAGCTCGAGCACGCGCGACTGCACCTGCGGCGCCAGTTCCTTGTAGTCGGCGCGCAGGCGGCCTTCGGCATCGATGTGCGGCGCGCTGCCGTAGAGGCTCTCGGCGTAGAGCCCTTGCACTTGCTCGATGCAGCCCTCGTGCACGCCCTGCTCCTTCATCACCTTGAACAGCAGCGACAGATACAGCGGCATCATCGGAATGGCCGAGCTGGCCTGCGTGACCACCGCCTTCAGCACCGACACGCGCGCGTCGCCGCCCTTGGCCGCGAGCTGCGCGCGGATGCCCAGCACCTTCTGGTCGAGGTCCTTCTTGGCTTCGCCGATGGAGCCGTTCCAGTAGATGTCGTGCGTGATCTGCTCGCCCAGGTAGGTGAAGGCCGTGGTCTTGGCGCCGTCGGCCAGCACGCCGGCCTGCTGCAGCGCGTCGATCCACATCTGCCAGTCCTCGCCGCCCATCACGGCCACGGTGTTGTCGATTTCCTCCTGCGTGGCGGGCTCGAGCACCGATTCCTTCACGGTCTCGTTGTCGGTGTCGAGGCCGCGCAGGTTCACCGCCTTGCCCACGGGCTTGAGCACCGAGTTGAAGACCTGGCCGGTCTTCGGATGCGTGCGCCGCGGTGCGGCCAGGCTGTAGACGACGAGGTCGACCTGCCCCAGGTCGGCGCGAATGGTATCGATGACCTGCTGCTTCATCGCGTCGGAAAAACCGTCGCCGTTGATGCTCTTCGCATAGAGGCCCTCGGCGTGCGCGGCGCGCTCGAAGGCGGCGGTGTTGTACCAGCCGGGCGAACCGGGCTTGGTCTCGCTACCCGGGCGTTCGAAGAAGACGCCCAGCGTGCCGGCGCCGCAGCCGAAGGCGGCGGTGATGCGCGCGGCGAGGCCGTAGCCGGTCGATGCGCCGATCACCAGCACCTTCTTCGGGCCGTCGATGGCGGGCCTGGCCTTGACGTATTCGATCTGTTGGCGGACGTTGGCTTCGCAGCCGGCGGGATGGGTGGTGACGCAGATGAAGCCGCGCACGCGGGGTTTGATGATCATGAGGATCTCGCTCGAAGAGATGCGGAGGGAGGCGGAGGGAGGCGGAGGAAAGACGCCGGAAGCGCGTTTTTGCGCCGCGAATTTAACCCAGCCCGCAAAAGCGGCCTTCAGCCCGACCATATGCATATGTCGATTGACGATTTAATAATCAGCGGTTTTATTGATATGGTCCTGCCCCTTCCGTTTCCACCAAGGAGAAGAACATGCGCATGAAACTGATTGCAGCCGCGGCCCTCGCCGCCTCCACCTTCCTGTTCGGCACCGTCGCCCATGCCGACCAGCTGGCCGACATCAAGAAAAAGGGCGAGCTGGTCGTCGGCGTGCTCGGCACGGACGAGCCCGCGACCTTCGTCGACCCCAAGACCCGCCAGATCGTCGGTTACGAGGTGGACCTGGTGAACGCCATCGCGAAGAAGATCGGCGTGAAGCCGGTGCTCAAGCAGATCGCGGTGGCCGCGCGCATTCCGGAGCTGCAGCAGGGCCACGTCGACCTGGTGGCCGCCGGCCTCACGCACAACAAGGAGCGCGAGGCGCAGATCGACTTCTCGCTCACCACCTTCGTCACCGGCCAGAAGGCCATCGTGAAGAAGGACAGCGGCATCACCGAGGTGCCGCAGCTCGCCGGCAAGAAGGTGCTAACCATCCGTGGCGGCACGCAGGAGCCCAACATCCGCAAGGCCGTGCCCAACGTCGAGGTCGTGACCTTCGACACCAGCCAGCAGGCCTTCCAGGCCCTGCAGCAGGGCAAGGGCGTGGGCTACGTGGACGACGAGGCCGCGCTGCTGCGCAGCTACGCCAAGCTGGGCCCGCAGAAGGCGCAGTACGTGGTGCTCAAGCAGAACCTGAGCACCGAGGCGCTGGCCATCGGCATCAAGAAGGGCGAGAGCGGCCTGAAGGCGGTGGTGGACGACACGCTGCGCGAGCTCGAGAAGTCGGGCGACGCCGAGAAGATCTTCATCAAGTGGTACGGCCCGAACACGGCTTCGGGCTTCCAGTCGCGCGACTTCAAGCTCGAGAGCGACAAGATCGACTGAGCCTGAATCCCCGGCCTTCGCCCTCGGGGAAGGCCGGAGAGACGACAGGATGAGGCCGGACGACGGGCTCCCGGCTCTTCTTTCCCCGCGGCGGTGATACTGTCGCCCCCCATGCCCCTGTTCGACTATTCCTTGCTGCTGACCGGCAAGTACCACGACATGCTTGTCGCGGGCCTGCTGCTGTCGCTGCAGCTGCTCGCGGCCTCGCTGGCGCTGGCGCTGCCCATCGCGCTGGTGGTGGCGCTGCTGCGGCTGTCGCCCTTCGCGCCGCTGCGCTGGCTCGGCTTCGCGTACGTGGAGTCGATCCGCAACATTCCGCTGCTGGCGCACATGCTCTTCTGGTACTTCGGCGCGCCCGAACTGCTGCCGGAAGACATCAAGCAATGGCTCTACGCAGGGCACATCGAGGCCTACAGCGCCATCATCGCGCTCGCGCTGTACACGGCGGCCTTCATGGCGGAGGACATCCGAAGCGGCATCCGCGCCATTCCCACAGTGCAGTTCGAGGCCGGCCGAGCGATGGGCTTCAGCTACCTCGCCACCATGCGCCGCGTGGTGCTGCCGCAGGCGCTGCGCGTGACCATTCCGCCGCTCATCTCGCAGACGCTGAGCCTGTGGAAGAACACCTCCATCGCCACCGTGATCGGCGTGGCCGAGCTGATGTACCAGGCCGGCCAGGTCGAGAGCGCGACCTTCCGCAGCTTCGAGTCCTTCGCGTTCGCGAGCGCGGCCTACCTGACGGTGTCGCTGGCCATCACCGGACTTGCCACCTGGTACCACCACCGTTACCCGGTGCGGACGATCTGAGGAAAGCGACGGCGCGATGCTTCAGATCATCAACGACTACTGGGTCTACTTTCTCATCGGGCAGTACCCGAACGGCCCGCTCGGCGGGCTGGTGCTCACGCTGCTGCTGGCCTCCTGCGGCCTGGTGCTGGCGCTGCCGCTGGGCATCGTGCTGGGGCTGGCACGGGTGAGCCCGTGGCGCTGGCTGCGCTGGCCGGTCACGGGCTTCGTGTTCGTGGTGCGTGGGCTGCCCCTGCTGATGGTGATCTTCTGGGCCTACTTCTTCCTGCCCAGCGTCACCGGCGTGAAGACCGACCAGTTCACCACCATGCTGATCGCGCTGGTGGTGTTCGACGCCGCCTACCTCGCCGAGATCGTGCGCGCCGGCATCCAGGGCCTGCCGCGCGGGCAGATGGAAACCGCCCGTGCGCTGGGCCTGAGTTATGGCAGCGCGATGCGCCTCGTGGTGCTGCCGCAGGCGCTGCGCAGCATGCTGCCCTCGCTGGTGAACCAGTTCGTCTCGACCATCAAGGAAACCTCGCTGGGCTACATCATCGGGCTGGCCGAGGTGTCGTTCATCGCGACGCAGATCAACACGCAGGTGTTCACCAAGCCCGCGCAGATCTACCTGATCCTGGGCGGGACGTACTTCATTCTCTGCTTCGGCCTCTCGCGCTTCGCCTACTGGCTCGAACGCCGGCTCGCGCGCCGCGGCATCTCCACCGCCGCCACCAAGGTGTCCGCATGATCGAACTCGAAAAAGTCAACAAGTGGTACGGCAGCTACCACGCGCTGGTCGACGTGACCGAAACCATCCACAAGGGCGAGGTGGTCGTGGTGTGCGGGCCCTCGGGCTCGGGCAAGTCGACGCTGATCCGCACCTTCAACCGGCTGGAGCCGATCCAGTCGGGCCGCATCGTGGTGGACGGGCAGGACATCCACGCGCCGGGCCTGGACGTGAACGAATTCCGCTCGCGCATCGGCTTCGTGTTCCAGCAGTTCAACCTGTTCCCGCACCTCACGGTGCTGCAGAACTGCACGATGGCGCCGATGCAGCTGCGCGGCCTCACGCGCAAGCAGGCCGACGAGCGCGCGATGGCGCTGCTGAGCCGCGTCGGCCTGTCGAACAAGGCCAACGCCTGGCCCGGCGAGCTCTCGGGTGGCCAGCAGCAGCGCGTGGCGATCGCCCGCGCGCTCGCGATGCAGCCACCGCTGATGCTGTTCGACGAGCCCACCAGCGCGCTCGACCCCGAGATGGTCGGCGAGGTGCTGCTGGTGATGCGCGACCTCACGCGCGACGGGATGACCATGGTCTGCGTGACGCACGAGATGGGCTTCGCGCGCGAGGTGGCCGACCGCGTGCTCTTCATGGACGAAGGCAAGGTGCTGGAGCGCGCCACACCCGACGACTTCTTCAACCGGCCGCAGCATCCGCGCGCCCAGCAGTTCCTGGCCGACATCCGCTCCCCCTTCGCGAGAGACGCATGACCGACGCAGCCCTTCCCCTCATCGATGTTTCCGCGCTCGTTGCCGGCACCGCCGGGCGCGACGCCGTCGCCGCACAGATCGGCGCCGCCTGCCGCGCCCACGGTTTCTTCTACGTAACCGGCCATGGCGTCGACCCGGCGCTGGTGAAGCGGCTCGAAGAACTCAGCCACCGCTTCTTCGAGCTGCCCGAGGAAACCAAGATGCGCTGGCGCATGGCCCTGGGCGGGCGCGCCTGGCGCGGCTACTTTCCGCTGGGCGGCGAGCTGACCTCGGGCCGGCCCGACTGGAAGGAAGGCCTGTACCTGGGCACGGAGCTGCCCGCCACGCATCCGCTGGTGCAGGCGAAGACGCCGGTGCACGGGCCAAACCTGTTCCCCGAAGTGCCGGGCTTTCGCGAGACCATCCTCGAATACATGGACGCCGTCACGCAGCTGGGCCACCGGCTGATGGAAGGCATCGCGCTGAGCCTGGGCCTCGAGGCGGGCTACTTCGCGAAGCGCTACACGGCCGACCCGCTGATCCTGTTCCGGCTCTTCAACTACCCCTCGCAGCCAGTGCCCGAGGGCCTCGACGTGCAATGGGGCGTGGGCGAGCACACCGACTACGGGCTGCTGACGATCCTGCACCAGGACCACATCGGCGGCCTGGCGGTGCACACGCCCGGCGGCTGGATCGACGCGCCGCCGGTTGCGGGCTCCTTCGTCTGCAACATCGGCGACATGCTCGACCGCATGACCGGCGGGCTCTACAAGTCGACGCCGCACCGGGTGAAGCGCAACACCTCGGGGCATGACCGGCTGTCGTTTCCGCTCTTCTTCGATCCGAACTTCGAGGCCCGGGTGCAGCGCATAGAGGGCCTCGCGGGCGCCGAAGCGCGCGACGACAGCGCCGAGCGCTGGGACCGCGCCAACGTGCACGCCTTCAGCGGGCGCTACGGCGACTACCTGCTGGCAAAGGTGTCGAAGGTTTTTCCGCAGCTGCGCGACGAGGTGCTCTGAGGGGCGGGCGCCGGCAGGAGGCCGGGCTCCTCGAGGAAAACGTCCTCCCAGCGCTCGACCTCGGCATCGGGGTCGGAAATGGGCACGAGCTTGTCGCTGCGGCAGTAGAAGGTCCAGCCCTCGAACAGCACGTCGTAGTAAGTGCCGGGCAGGTAGCGCTCGCTGGGCGCCTCATAGGGCGCGGACACCACCTCCACGATCCGGCCCACGGCACGCTCCGTGAAGGGCGACGCCAGGCAGCTGTCGACCACGTGGCAGAGGGTGCCGATCTTGATCATGCCGTTACATCTTCTGCATGGCCTGTTGCGGAAACCAGCGCGGCAGGTGCGCCAGTGCGTCGTGCAGCGAATCGAGCACGTGGAAGGCCCGCTCGACGATCGATGCGGGCGGATGCTTGAGGTCGGGCACCACCACCACCCGCAGGCCCGCCGCCAGCGCCGCCTTGGCGCCGTTCTCGCTGTCCTCGAAGGCGATGCAGTCGGCGGGGTCCACGCCCAGCCGTTCGGCCGCGAGCAGGTAGAGCGCCGGATCGGGCTTGGCGCGCGCCACTTCGTCGCCGCCCGCGAAGGCCGAGAAGTGGTGCAGCACGTCGAGGCTGCCGAGGCAGGCCTGGATCTGCACGCTGGTCGATGAAGAGGCCACGGCGCAGCGCGTGCCGCGTTCGCGCAGCGCCGCCAGGAATTCAGCCGCGCCGGGCTTGATCGGGAACAGTGGCGTACCGTCGGAGCGCTCCAGCTGCAGGCGCTGTCGCACGAGGCCCACCGCGTGGGTGTAGGCGGCCGGCCCGCCCAGCAGCGAAGCGAGGACGACTTCGGACTCCACCGTGGACAGCCCCACCACCTGCAGGTACTGGCTGTGTGAAAGCTCGATGCCGAGCGTGCGGGCGACGTCGATCCAGGCGGCCATGATGGGGCGCTCCGAATCGATCAGCAGCCCGTCCATGTCGAAGATTGCAGCGGCGAACATCGAGGCATCGTAATGAAAAACGAAAAGGGGCCCGTAAGGCCCCTTTTCGTTGCTGCGCGGAAAGTCTCAGTCCCGCGCCAGCGCCCGGTTCAGGCCCAGCGCCGCCAGCGTGGCGATGGCGCCCGACAGCAGGTAGACGCTGACATAGGCAAGGCCGAAGTGGGCCGAGAGGCCCAGGGCCACCAGCGGAGCGAAGGCCGCGCCGATGAGCCAGGCCACGTCTGCCGTGAGCGCCGCGCCGACGTAGCGGTACTTGGGCGCGAAGTTGGAGGTCACGGCGCCGGCCGCCTGGCCGTACGACAGGCCCAGGATCACGAAGCCCAGCAGGATGAAGATGTCCTGGCCGATGCGGCCGCCGTCGAGCAGCGTGGGGGCGAAGCCGCTGAAGGCGGCGATCACCGCGGCCAGGCCGCCCAGCGTGAAGCGGCGGCCGATGCGGTCGGCCAGCAGGCCCGAGGCCACGATGCCGGCGGCGCCGAAGCCCGCGCCGATCATCTGGATCACCAGGAATTCGGTGACCGACTGGTCGGAATACAGCGTGATCCACGACAGCGGGAACACCGTGATCAGGTGGAAAAGCGCGTAGCTGGCCAGCGCGGCGAAGGCGCCGATCAGGATGTTGCTGCCCTGCGAGCTGACCAGCTCGGTGACGCTGGTGGGTTCGAGCTCGCGCTCTTCGAGCAGGCGCGAGTATTCGTCGGTGGCCACCAGGCGCAGGCGGGCGAAGAGCGCCACCACGTTGATCGCGAAGGCCACGTAGAAGCTGTAGCGCCAGCCCCAGTCGAGGAAGTCTTCCGACGGCAGGCTGGAATACAGGTAGGCGAACAGAGCGCTGGCGATGAAGAAGCCGATGGGCGCGCCCAGCTGGCCCAGCATGGCGTACCAGCCGCGGCGGTTGGCCGGCGCGTTCAGCGCCAGCAGCGACGGCAGGCCGTCCCAGGAGCCGCCCAGCGCCAGGCCCTGGCCGAAGCGGAACACCGACAGCAGCACGATGGCCGTGAAGCCCAGGCTCGCATAGCCCGGCAGGAAGGCGATGCCGGCGGTGGAGGTGCCGAGCACGAAGAGCGCCAGCGTGAGCTTGGCTTCCCGCCCGAAACGTCGCTGGATCATCATCGAGATGACAGTTCCGAACGGACGCGCGATGAAGGCGAAGGAGAAGACCAGGAACGAATAGAGAACACCCTCGAGGTGCTGCTCGAACGGGAAGAAGACCGCCGGGAACACCAGCACCGAGGCGATGCCGTAGACGAAGAAGTCGAAATATTCGGAGGCGCGGCCGATGACCACACCGACCGCGATCTCGCCGGGGGCGATGTGCGAGTGGTCGTCGCCCTGCCGGGCGCCGCCGTGATCGGCCGGGTTCGGCAGCGGCTGTGCGCCTTGCGAAATGATGCTGGACGTCGTCATTGCTTGCTGTAATTCAGGTGTAACGCCGCGGCGCGACACCATAAGACCATGGGAGACCCCAGAGCGTCGCACCGAATCACATTTACCGCCATAGGACAAAACGTCCAATAGGCGAAACCCGTCTTCGGGCGTAGATTGTGGGGTCTTTTTGCGTCGCCCCTGCACCTCTTTTCCCCCGGCATGCACATCCTCAAGAACCTTCGCCGAGCACTCCTGCTGCTCTCCGCCATGCTCCTGGCGGGCTGCAACACGGTGCTGATGAACCCATCCGGCGACATCGCCCACCAGCAGGGACGACTGATCGTCGTCTCCACCGTGCTGATGCTGATCATCATCATTCCGGTGATCGCCCTGACCATCTTCTTTGCCTGGCGCTATCGCCAGTCCAATAAAGAGGCCACCTACAGCCCCGACTGGGACCACTCCACCCAGCTCGAGCTGGCCATCTGGGCAGCACCGCTGCTCATCATCATCGCCCTGGGCGCCATCACCTGGATCAGCACCCACACGCTCGACCCCTACCAGCCGCTGCGCCGCCTCGACGCCCAGCGCGCGATTCCGGCCGAAACCAAGCCGCTGACGGTGGAAGTGGTCGCCCTCGACTGGAAGTGGCTGTTCATCTACCCCGAACAGGGCATCGCCACGGTGAACGAGCTGGCCGCCCCGGTGGACCGCCCGATCAGCTTCAAGATCACGGCCTCCTCGGTCATGAACTCCTTCTTCATCCCCGCGCTGGCCGGCC
This sequence comes from Variovorax sp. V15, assembly GCF_041154425.1. NCBI lineage: Bacteria > Pseudomonadati > Pseudomonadota > Betaproteobacteria > Burkholderiales > Comamonadaceae > Variovorax > Variovorax sp. V15. The sequence goes on along the minus strand of NZ_AP028659.1, from coordinate 1,336,984 downwards.
AGATCTATGCCATGCCGGGCATGGAGACCAAGCTGCACGCCGTCATCAACAAGCCCGGCGAGTTCGAAGGCTTCTCCGCCAACTACAGCGGCGCCGGCTTCTCCGGCATGCGCTTCAAGTTCCACGGGCTGAGCAACGAAGGCTTCGACCAGTGGGTGCAGAAGGTCAAGTCCGGCAAGGACGGCGAACTCTCCCGCGAGCTCTACAAGAAGCTCGAAGTACCCAGCGAGCGCGAGCCCGTGCGCCACTACCCCACCGTTGCATCCGACCTGTACGACGCGATCCTCAACCAGTGCGTGGACCGCAACAAGATGTGCATGAAGGAAATGATGGCCATCGACGCCAGCGGCGGCATGGGCAAGCCCGGCGCCTTCAACGTTGCCACCAAGCAGGCCTGGGACATCGAATCCCTCGATACGCCCAAGCGCAAGTACGTCACCGCGATGTGCACCACCGAAGAATAAGATGTTGCAGAACCTTGACCTGACGAAGCTCGTCTTCGGCCGCCTCTCCTGGGAGGCGATTCCCTTCCACGAGCCCATCCTGCTCGTGACCTTTGCCGGCGTGGTGCTGGGCGGCCTGGCCGTCCTGGGCGCACTGACCTACTTCAAGCTGTGGGGCATGCTGTGGCGCGACTGGATCACCAGCATCGACCACAAGAAGATCGGCATCATGTACATCATCCTGGGCCTGGTGATGCTGCTTCGCGGCTTCGCCGATGCGCTCATGATGCGCGCCCAGCAGGCCATCGCCTTCGGCGACAACGCGGGCTTCCTGCCGCCGCACCACTACGACCAGGTCTTCACCGCCCACGGCGTGATCATGATCTTCTTCGTGGCGATGCCGCTGGTCACGGGCCTCATGAACTTCGTGGTGCCGCTGCAGATCGGCGCGCGCGACGTGGCCTTCCCGTTCCTGAACAACTTCAGCTTCTGGATGACCACCTTCGGCGCCGGCCTGGTGATGGCGTCGCTGTTCGTCGGCGAGTTCGCCAAGACCGGCTGGCTGGCCTATCCGCCGCTGTCGGGCATCCTGTTCAGCCCCGACGTGGGGGTCGATTACTACATATGGTCATTGCAGATAGCGGGGGTGGGCACATTGCTGTCCGGCGTGAACCTGCTGGCCACCATCGTGAAGATGCGCGCGCCCGGCATGACCATGATGAAGATGCCCGTCTTCACCTGGACCGCCCTGTGCACCAACGTGCTGATCGTCGCCGCCTTCCCGGTGCTGACCGCCGTGCTGGCCCTGCTGTCGCTCGACCGCTACGCAGGCACCAACTTCTTCACGAACGACCTCGGCGGCAACGCCATGATGTACGTGAACCTGATCTGGATCTGGGGCCACCCCGAGGTGTACATCCTGATCCTGCCGGCCTTCGGCATCTTCTCGGAAGTGGTCTCCACCTTCTCGGGCAAGCGCCTCTTCGGCTACGCCTCGATGGTGTACGCCACGGTCGTGATCACCATCCTGTCGTACCTCGTCTGGCTGCACCACTTCTTCACCATGGGCTCCGGCGCCAGCGTGAACTCGTTCTTCGGCATCACGACGATGATCATCTCGATCCCGACGGGCGCGAAGATCTTCAACTGGCTCTTCACCATGTACCGCGGCCGCATCCGCTTCGAGCTGCCCATGATGTGGACCATCGGCTTCATGATCACCTTCGTGATCGGCGGCATGACCGGCGTGCTGCTGGCCGTTCCCCCGGCCGACTTCGTGCTGCACAACAGCCTGTTCCTGATCGCCCACTTCCACAACGTGATCATCGGCGGCGTGCTGTTCGGCATGCTGGCGGGCATCACCTACTGGTTCCCGAAGGCCTTCGGCTACAAGCTCGACCCGTTCTGGGGCAAGTGCTCGTTCTGGTTCTGGATCGTCGGCTTCTGGTTCGCCTTCATGCCGCTGTACATCCTGGGCCTGATGGGCGTCACCCGCCGCATGAGCCACTTCCAGGACATGTCGCTGCAGATCTGGTTCCAGGTCGCCGCCTTCGGCGCGGTGCTGATCGCGCTGGGCATCGCCTCGTTCCTGATCCAGCTGGTGGTGAGCTTCATCCGCCGCGACCAGTTGCGCGACACCACGGGCGACCCGTGGAACGGCCGCACGCTGGAATGGGCGACCTCGTCGCCGCCGCCGGCCTACAACTTCGCGTTCACGCCGCGCGTGCACGACAACGACGCCTGGTCCGACATGAAGGCCCGCGGCTACCAGCGTCCGCTGGAAGGCTTCAGCCCGATCCACATGCCCAAGAACACGGCCGCCGGCTTCATCATCGCGGCGCTGAGCGCGGTGTGCGGCTTCGCGCTGATCTGGCAGATGTGGCTGCTGGCCGGCATCGGCTTCGTCGCCATGCTCGCCGCCGTGATCATCCACACCTTCAACTACAAGCGCGACTACTACATCCCCGCGGAAGAAGTCGTCCGTACCGAAGAAGCGCGCACGCGCCTGCTGGCTGCCAATGTCTAACAGTACCGCCCTCCACTCCAGCCACACGAACACCGTGGGCAACGCCGCGAGCGTGCCCACCTTCGAGGTGTTCAACGTCCGCAACGAAGACCACCATCCCGAGAACGGCACGCTGCTGGGCTTCTGGCTCTACCTGATGAGCGACTGCCTCATCTTCGCCTGCCTGTTCGCGGTGTACGGCGTGCTGGGCCGCAGCTACGCGGCCGGCCCTTCGGGCGCCGACCTGTTCGACCTGCCGCTGGTGGCGATCAACACCTCGCTGCTGCTGCTGTCGTCCATCACCTACGGCTTCGCCATGCTGCAGATGCAGCAGCGCCGCATGGGTGGCGTGCTGGTCTGGCTGGCCATCACCGGCCTGCTGGGCGCGGGCTTCATCGGCCTGGAGCTCTACGAGTTCGCGCACCTGATCCACGAAGGCGCGGGCCCGCAGCGCAGCGCCTTCCTGTCCTCGTTCTTCGCGCTGGTGGGCACCCACGGCCTGCACGTGACCTTCGGCATCGTCTGGCTCATCGTGCTGATGATCCAGTTGCCCAAGCACGGCTTCACCGCCGCCAACCGCCGCCGCCTGATGTGCCTGTCGATGTTCTGGCACTTCCTGGACGTGGTCTGGATCGGCGTCTTCACCTTCGTGTATCTGATGGGATCGCTGCAATGAGCGCGCACACCGAAACCGCCGGCCACGGCGCACATGGCCACAACGACCATGGTCATGACCACGGGCACGGCCACGACGACGGCCCGGTGAGCCACAGCACCTTCAAGGGCTACATGACCGGCTTCGTGCTGGCCGTGATCCTCACCGCCATCCCGTTCTGGCTCGTCATGGGCAAGGTCTTCGACAAGCCGGGCACCACCGCCCTCGTCATCCTGGCCTTCGCCGTGGTGCAGATCGTGGTGCACATGGTGTACTTCCTGCACATGGACGCGAAGTCCGAAGGCGGCTGGAACATGCTGGCGCTGATCTTCACGCTCGTGCTCGTGGTCATCACGCTGGCCGGTTCGTTGTGGGTCATGTACCACATGAACACCAACATGATGCCGCACTCGGTGCACGACATGAAGAACATGCCCTGATGGCGGAACAGGCCGTCCGCCAGCGCTCCACCGCCGCACGGGTGGCACTGGCGGTCTGCGCCGTCCTCGCCTTCGCCGGCTTCGTCGCGCTCGGCACCTGGCAGGTCGAGCGCAGGGCCTGGAAGCTGGATCTCATCGCACGCGTCGACCAGCGCGTGCACGCCCCGGCCACCGCGGCCCCCGGGCGGACCGAATGGCCCACGGTCAACGCGGCCAACGACGAATACCGGCATGTCCGCCTTGCCGGCACCTTTCTCCACGACAAAGAGACGCTGGTGCAGGCAAGCACCAGGCTGGGCGCCGGCTTCTGGGTGCTGACCCCGCTGCGCAACAGCGCCGACGGCACCGTGGTGCTGGTCAACCGCGGCTTCGTGCCGCCCGAAGCGCAGAAACGCGAGGCGCGCGCCGCCACCGAGCCCCAGGGCGAAACCACCGTGGCCGGCCTGCTGCGCCTGACCGAACCCAAGGGCGGCTTCCTGCGCAAGAACGATCCGGCCGGCGAGCGCTGGTTCTCGCGCGACGTGCAGGCCATCGCCGCCGCGCGCGGCCTGAACGTGAACGACGTCGCGCCCTACTTCGTCGATGCCGACGCCACGCAAGCACCCGCGACCGCCACCGACACCCCCGCCTGGCCGGCAGCCGGCCTGACGATCATCTCCTTTCCCAACAGCCACCTCGTCTACGCCCTGACCTGGTATGGCCTCGCCCTCATGGTGCTGATCGCGGCCTGGTTCGTGCGGCGCAGCGAAAATGCGGCCCATGCCGACGCCCGCCCCGCCGACCAAGATGCCCGCCGCGACGGCTGAATCCGCCGCTGTGGCGGGCGAGCTGCACCCGCCCCGCGCCGGCGTCGCGAGCCTCGACAACGCCATCGGCCACCAGAACATGCAGCAGCTGATACAGCTGCGCTGGTTCGCGGTGGTCGGACAGGTCGCCACCATCCTCGTGGTGCACTACGGCTTCGAGATCCGGCTGCCGCTGGACCACATGCTGCAGGTGCTGGCCTGCCTCGCGCTCTTCAACATGGTGAGCCTGCTGCGCTCGCGCAGCCACCGGCGCGTGACCAACGGCGAACTGTTCGTCGCGCTGCTGGTCGACGTGGCCACCCTCACCGCGCAGCTCTACCTGAGCGGCGGCGCGACCAACCCCTTCGTCTTCCTCTTCCTGCTCCAGGTGACGCTGGGCGCGGTGCTGCTGAAGGCCTGGTCGACCTGGACCATGGTGGTCATCACCAGCATCTGCTTCGCCGGACTTGCGCTGTTCTCGCGCCCGCTGGCACTGCCGCTGGACCACGACCGGGGCCTGTGGAGCCCCTACATCCAGGGCATGCTGGTGTGCTTCGCGCTGAACGCGGCGCTGCTCGTCATCTTCATCACCCGCATCAGCCGCAACCTGCGCGCGCGCGACGCCCGGCTGGCCGACCTGCGACAGCGCGCGTCCGAAGAGGAGCACATCGTGCGCATGGGCCTGCTGGCCTCGGGCGCGGCGCATGAGCTGGGCACGCCGCTTGCCACGCTCGCGGTGATCCTCGGCGACTGGCGCCGGCTGCCGCACTTCAGCTCCGACCCCGAACTGCTGACCGAGGTGGCCGAGATGGAACTGCAGATCCAGCGCTGCAAGAGCATCGTCAGCGGCATCCTGCTGTCGGCCGGCGAGGCGCGCGGCGAGTCTTCGGAGGAAACCACCGTCAGCACCTTCCTCGATGACCTGGTCGAGGAATGGCGCACCACCCGCCCGGTGGAAGACTTCGAGTACGACAACCACTTCGGCCGCGACCTGCCCATGGTCTCCGACTCGGCCCTCAAGCAGATGATCTGCAACGTGCTCGACAATGCGCTCGAAGCGTCGCCGCACTGGCTGCGCCTCGAGGCGGCGCACGACGCCGACGCGCTGACGATCACCGTCACCGACGCAGGGCCCGGCTTCCTGCCGGCCATCCTCAAGGAGTTCGGCAAGCCCTACCAGTCGAGCAAGGGCCGCGCTGGCGGCGGGCTGGGGCTGTTCCTGGTGGTGAACGTGGCGCGCACCGTGGGCGGCCGCGTCGCGGCGGCCAACCGGCCCGAGGGCGGCGCCGTCGTGAAGATCACGCTGCCGCTCGCGGCCATCGTGCTCGAGGAAGAAGAGACGGAAGTGGACGACGACGCGGACGACGAGGAAGCCCTCGCCGCCAGCAGGACCATCGGAATGGAAGGCAATGAGCGAAACCGGAGCTGAAGCGCAGCGCCAGCTGCTGATCGTCGAGGACGACGGCGCCTTCGCGCGCGCGCTCGGCCGCTCCTTCGAGCGCCGCGGCTACGCCGTGACGCACGCGAGCAACCTCGCCGAGGTCGAGGCACTGCTGGTCGGCTCCTCGCCCGGCTACGCGGTGGTCGACCTCAAGCTCAACGGCGAGGCCTCGGGCCTGGCCTGCGTGCAGATGCTGCACCGGCACAACCCGAAGATGCTGATCGTGGTGCTCACGGGCTTCGCGAGCATCGCCACCGCGGTGGAAGCCATCAAGCTCGGCGCCTGCCACTACCTGGCCAAGCCCTCGAACACCGACGACATCGAGGCCGCCTTCGGCCGCGCCACCGGCACCACCGAGGTGGAGCTGACCAACCGTTCCACATCCATCAAGACGCTCGAATGGGAGCGCATCCACGAGACGCTGGCCGAGACCGGCTTCAACATCTCCGAGACCGCGCGCAGGCTCGGCATGCACCGGCGCACGCTGGCACGCAAGCTGGGCAAGCAGCAGGTCAAGTAGACCGATCTTCAAACCACACGCACTTGCGCACGGACAGACGATGACCTTTTCGCCACCCTCTCCCCCGCCCACGCAACGCAGCAAGACCGCCGTCCTCGCCGCACGCGACCAGACGGCCATGGAAGAACTCTTCAACGCCCTGAGCCACGGCCTGGGCCTTGCGCTGGCGATCGCCTCGCTGCCGATCCTGGTCTACAGCGCCGCACAGAAGGGCCAGGCCGCGGCCGTGGTCGGCGCCAGCCTGTTCGCGGGCACGGCCATCGTGCTGTACCTGATCTCCACGCTCTACCACGCGCTGCCCATCGGCCGGGCGAAGGCCTGGTTCAACCGGCTGGACCACGCGGCCATCTACCTCTTCATCGCGGGCAGCTACATGCCCTTTCTGTTCGGCGTGCTGCGCGGCCCGCTGGGCTGGACGCTGTTCGGCGCCATCTGCGCGGCGGCGGCGCTGGGCGTGGGCGCCAAGCTGTTCAACCGGCTGAAGCATCCGCTGTGGTCCACCGGCCTGTACGTGGCGATGGGCTGGATGGCGCTGATGGCGGCCGTGCCGCTGTACGAGCGCATGTCGGCGGCGGGCCTGGGCTGGCTGGTGGCCGGCGGGTTGTTCTACACGGCCGGCGCCGTGGTTTTCCTGTTCGACAACAAGGTGCGCTTCGCGCACTCGGTGTGGCACCTGTTCGTGCTGGCCGGCAGCACCTGCCATTTCTTCGCCGTGCTCTGGCATTCACATGGGTAACTCCCCCAGGCTTCGCGCACTTCGTGTCGCTTCGCCAACCCCCTCGCCGGGGGCAGCACCTGCGGCCCGGCAAAGCCGGTTCCGCGGTGCTCCGCGAAAAGTCGTCGATCAATAGTGCGGGGGTAACTCGTCACGTGGGTTGCGCGCGGCGCCGTCCTGGCCGGAGCTCTGCATCTGCTCCTTCAACTGCGTGACCTGCAGGATCAGCCGATCGATCTGCTGCTGTTGGCGGTAGATCGTCATGTTCAGCTGGTCGAGCAGGTCCTCGGCGTAGCTGGACTTGATCTCGAGTTCGGTCACGCGCTCGGCAATGAGATGGTCGTGGGGTGGGTTTTCCATGCCGCTATTGGACAGGAATACCGCCCCGCTCTTTGTGACGCCCCGCTTAGCGACGCACCTTCGCCTCGAGCAGGTCCGCCATGCCAATTCGCTTGGCGAACTCGATGCGCACCCGCTCCGACACCTCGAACACCTCCTGAGCACCGTCGCCCACGAAGTCGATCAGCGAGCGCATCGGCCGCGTGCCCGCGGGCAGGCCCACGATGCGCACGATCTCGTCGGCCACGGCCTGCGGGTCGGCGTTGTCGGGCGTCAGCGCCGAGAGGCGCGCGCCGATCTGGTCCATGAGGCCGTCGTAGCGGGCGTAGGCGGCGGCGGTGGTGGCATCGGCCGGCTTGCCGGCGCTCGGGAAGTGGTCGGTGCCCTTGGTGAAGGCGCCCGGCACGACGATGGAGGTCTCGATGCCGAAGCGGGCGATCTCATACGCCAGCGTGACGGCCAGCGAATCCATCGCCGCCTTGGCCGCGCCGTACGGGCCCATGAACGGCGGAAAGCCGCCCTTGGTGGTGGTGCTGCTGATCCACAGCATCAGCCCCGACTCCTGCGCCCGCAGGTACGGCAGCACCGCGCGGTTCACACGCTGCGCGCCGAGCACATTGGTGTCGAACACCTTGACGATCTCATCCGGCGTGAAGGCCTCCGTGGGGCCGACCACCAGGTGGCCGGCGTTCTGCATCACCACGTCTAGATGACCCTGCTCCCGCACGATGGTCGCGGCGGCCGCATCGGCCGACTCCTGAGAGAGCACGTCGAGCTCGAGCGGGTGCAGCTGGACGTTCTTCGCCGCGGCCAGGGCACGCAGCTCGGCGGCGCGGCCGTTGTTGCGCCCTGCGATGTCGCGCATCGATGCGTAGACGACGTGGCCCGTTTCGGCGAGCGACAGGGCCGTGAGCTTTCCGATGCCGCTGCCGGCGCCGGTGACGAGGACGATCTGCTTCTTCATGGCGTGTCTCCTCCTTCAGGCGACACCGCCGTTGGCCCGCAGGATCTGGCCGTTGACCCAGCCCGCATCGGGCCCGGCGAGGAAGGACACCACCGATGCGATGTCCTCGGGCTGGCCCAGGCGCTGCAGCGGCGGCATCTTCGCGAAGGCCTGGACCTGCTCCTCGGTCTTGCCGTCGAGGAAGAGCGAGGTGGCGATCGGGCCCGGCGCCACGGCGTTCACCGTGATGCTGCGGCCGCGCAGTTCCTTGGCGAAGACGTGCGTGAAAGCCTCGACCGCCGCCTTGGTGGCGTTGTAGATCGCGTAGCCGGGCATGTTCAGCGCGAGCGTGGTGCTCGAGAAGTTGACGATGCGGCCACCCTCGTTCAGGCGCGTGGCGGCCTCGCGCAGCGTGTTGAAGGTGCCGCGCACGTTGATGTCGAAGGTCTGGTCGTACTGCGCGTCGCTGTGCTCGGCCAGCGGCAGCGTCCGGAGCACGCCGGCGTTGTTGACCAGGACGTCGACCTTGCCGAGTTGCGCCTCGACGGCGTCGAACATGGCGCGCACTTCCTCGGCGCTGGCCACGTCGGCCTTGACGGCGAAGGCACGGCCGCCGGCGGCCTTCAGCTCGGCGACGAGGGCATCGGCCTGCTCCGGGCTCGATGCGTAGTTGACGGCGACGGAGAAGCCGTCCCTGGCGAGACGCTGCGCGACGGCGGCGCCGATGCCCCGCGATGCACCGGTGACGATGGCGACCTTGGGAGTGGATGACTGGTTCATGGCTGGCTGTTCCTTTGCAGGGGTGGGGGTGGGTGAGACGAATCTTCGATCGTTCCATCCAAAAGATAATCAGCCTCCAATCGACATTACTATTCCATTTGCATCAACAATAGATCGGCAAACCGGCCATGGACCGCTTCCAGGAAATGCAGGCCTTCGTGCGCATCGCCGAGCGCCAGAGCTTCACGCAGGCCTCCGAGGACCTGCGCATACCGCGCGCAACAGTCACCAATCTCATCAAGCGCGTGGAGCAGCGCGTCGGCACCCGGCTGCTGGAGCGCACCACCCGCACCGTGCGCCTGACACAGGACGGCGAGGCCTACTACCGCCGTTGCGTGCGGCTCTTGGCCGACGTGGAGGAAGCCGAGGGCCTCTTTCGCGACGAGGCGCCCAAGGGACTGCTGCGCGTGAACCTGCAGGGCACGCTGGCACGGCATTTCGTGGTGCCGGCGCTGCCGGGCTTCCTGGCGCGCTACCCTGAACTGGAGCTGCACATCGGCGAGGACGATCGGCTCGTCGACCTTGTCCGGGAAGGCATCGACTGCGTGTTGCGCGCGGGCACGCTGCAGGACTCGTCGATGGTCGGGCGGCGCGTGGCGCTGCTGCCGCAGGTCACGGTCGCGAGCCCGGCCTACATCGCGGCGCGCGGCGAGCCCAAAAGCATGGAGGAACTGGCATCGCACCGCGCCATCCACTACATCTCCAGCGCCACGGGAAAGCCGGTGCCGCTCGAATTCACGGTCGACGGGCAGGTGACGAACGTGCAGCTCGGCGGCATCGTCTCGGTGACCGGTGCCGACCTCTACACCGGCTCGGCCGTCGCGGGCCTCGGGCTGGTGCAAGTGCCGCGCTACCGCGTGGCCGGCGAGCTGGCGGACGGGCGGCTCAAGGTGCTGCTGCCGGAGTTCGCACCGCCGCCGATGCCGGTCTCGGTGCTCTATGCGCAGAACCGGCAGCTGTCGTCGCGCGTGCGCGTGTTCACGCATTGGCTGCGCGACATCTTCGAGGCCGCCAGGGCAGCCTGAATCAGCAGGCCGTCGACTCCAGCGCCACGGCGCCGGCCTCGGCATGCGTCTCGCCGCGCAGGAAGGCGAACACCACAAGCGCCGTCGCCACGGTCACGCCCGCGAGCACCCACAGCAGAGTGCCGAACGCTGCGCCGTAGGCGTGCAGCACCGCCGCGCGGTCCATGCCGGGCAGCAGGGCCAGCGCCTGCGAGATGTCTCCGGTGGTGACGCGCTGCGCAGCGCGCGATGCCGCCTCCGCATGGCCCAGCCGCGCAGCCACCAGCGCCGTCAGCCCCGCGCCCACAAGCGCCAGCGCGATGCCCTCCCCCGCCACCCGCACCGTGTTGAAGATGCCCGATGCCATGCCCGCGCGCTCGCGCGGCACCACGCTCACGGCCAGCCCGTCCATCAGCCCCCAAGGCAGCCCGATGCCCGCGCCGATCAGCAGCAGCGGCCACACCATCGCGCCCAGCGGCATGCCCGGCGCGCAACGGCTGAGCCAGAAGAGTCCCACGGCGCACACCAGCAGCCCCACGGCCGAGATCGCGCCGGCCGAGAGCCGGTGCGCCAGCGACGCAGCCAGCGTCGGCACCACGAGGATCGGCCCCGAGAGCGCGAACATGAAAGCCCCCGCCTCGATCGCGCCGCGCCCTTCGAGCCCGATGAAGCGGATCGGCAGCAGCACCAGCAGCACGACGAAACCATAGGCCGGCGCGGCCGCCAGCAGCTGCACGCCGACGAAGCGCGGAAAGCGGAAGAGCGACAGGTCGAGCATCGGGTGCGCCGCCCGCCGCTCGATGGCAACGAAGACCGCGCCCATCACCGCTGCGCCCGCCAACGCCCCGAGCACCCACGGGCTGCCCCAGCCACTGTCGGGCGCCTGCAGCACGCCCAGAGTCAGCAGACTCAGCGCGGCGGTGAAGCTCAGCGTGCCCGGCACGTCCAGCCCCATGGCCTGCGGGTTGCGCGACTCACGCATCGCGAGCGACGCGATGCCGAGCGCCAGCAGGCTGACGGCACCGGGGCTCAGCATCACTGCCTGCCAGCCGAAGCTCTGCGCGAGCCAGCCCGAGAGCATCGAGCCGCAGGACAGCCCCGCGCCGAACGAAGTGCCGATCAGGCTGAAGGCCCGCGTGCGCGCCGCGCCGTCGAACACCTGTGCCAGCGCGGCCGTGCCCGCCGCGAAGGCCGCCGCCGAACCCAGCCCCTGCAGCGCGCGCGCCAGGTCGAAGGCCACGATCCCCGGCGCCAGGGTCAGCAGCGAGGCGCTGAGCGCCACCACCGCGAGCCCCAGCAGGAAGACGCGCTTGCGCCCATAGGCATCGGCCAACGCGCCGGCCGCCATCAGCGTGGCGCCGAAGCTCAGCATGAAGGCATTGGTCACCCAGTTGAGCTGCACCGGGCTGCCGCCGAGCGCGTCGCGCACGGCGGGCAGCACCACCGCCGGGCCGGTGAAGCTCAGCGGCATGCCCAGCGCCGCGAGGCAGACGGCGGCCAGGAGCCAGTTTCTGGAGGAAGAAGCGGGCATCGGGAATGTGCTTTCGCGGAAGGTGAAAAGGAAGGCACGAAGATAAAAAGGAATCAATGCGCCGAGAATTGCTGCATTGCTCCTCACACTCCCAACCAAAGGTTGCCAATCCATGGACAGCTTCAGCGGACTCGAATCCTTCGTGCGGGCGGCCGACCTGTCGAGCTTTGCCAAGGCCGGCCGGCTGCTGGGCATCTCGGCCTCGGCCGTGGGAAAGAACGTCGCCCGGCTCGAAGAGCAGCTCGGCGTGCGCCTCTTCAACCGCACCACGCGCCACATGCGGCTCACGCAGGAAGGCGCCCTCTTCCACGAGCGCTGCCGCCGCATCCTCGACGATCTCGACGACACCCGGGCCATGATGCAGGACGCCATCGCCGCGCCGCGCGGCCGCCTGCGCGTGAGCCTGCCGACCATCGGCTACCGCTTCCTGCTGCCGATGCTGCCGGCCTTCAGGGAGCGCTACCCCGAGATCGAGCTGGACCTGGATTTCAACGACCGGCTGGTCGACGTCATCGCCGAGGGCGTCGACGTGGCGATCCGCAGCGGCGACCTGGTCGATTCGCAGCTGGTCGCCCGCCGCCTCGGCCCGTTCCAGTTCGTGCTCGTGGCCTCGCCCGCCTACCTGGAGCGCCACGGCGTACCGCAGACCCCGGCCGACCTCGCGCGGCACACCTGCCTGCGCTACAAGTTCGTCACCGGCGGAAAGATCGAGGACTGGGACCTGCCCGGCCTGCCCACCCACCTCCCGCCGGGCCTGCTGTGCAACAACATGGAAGCCATGCTCGGCGCCGCGGTCGCCGGCCTCGGCGTGGCCTACATGCCCGACTTCCTCGCGCGCGACTCGCTGTGCCGCGGCGAACTGCAGCGCGTGCTGGCCACGCACCTCGTGCGACAGGGCCAGTTCTCGGCTCTGTGGCCGTCGAGCCGGCAGCTGTCGCCGAAGGTGCGGGCGTTCGTGGACTTTGCGGGGGAACATATGTTCAGGGAGGACGGCGTCGCGCCGTAGCCCGCCTCAGGTCGAGTCGGGCCGAGTTCAGACCACAATGAATTCGACCGGCCACGACACCAGGGATGAGCGCCATGAATTTCTCGACCCACGTCAAACCCATCAGCTAGTTCAAGAGCCATGCCGCGGACATCGTGAAGACCTTGTCCGATACCCGCGAGCCCATGCTTATCACCCAGAACGGCGAAGCCAGGCTCGTCGTGATGGATGTTGGCTCCTACGAGGAGCGCGAAGCCACGCTCGCGCTTCTCAAGATCCTGGTGCCAGGTAACCACGCAATCGAGCAGGGCCAGTTCCGCCCGGCGGAAGACGTGTTCGCAGATCTGGGCCGGCAGGCCGTAGAAGAAGAAAAGGACGCGAAATGAAGATCGTGTTCCCGCGGTCCGCGGACCACGATCTGAAGACCCTGCTAATGCGGCGCATGGTCGGCGCCGCATGAGTTCAAGCAGGCGCTGAGAGCGCCGTCCGTCAGGCGACTTCTGCCGGCTGCTCTGCTTGAGGGCTCACAACGGCCGTCTGCTCTTCGACGCGTTGCATCACCGGTGCCTCGGCGGGCACGGCAGCCACGGCGACCGGGGTCTCGGCCACAGGCTCGGCAGACTTGATGCTCTCACCGGCCACCGGCTTCGCCGGTTCAGCCGTCACTGGTGCCGGCACTTCCGCAGGCGGAACGACCGGCGCGGCGACTGCAACAGGCGCTGCTTCTGCCGGTTTGACGCTTTCCACGACGACGGGCTTCGCAACCTCGGTCTTGACTGCCTCGATCTTTGCAGGAGCAGCAACCTTCGCCGGCTCAGGCATCGCGGGTGCAGGCAAGACTGCAGGTGCGGCCACTGCAACAGGTGGAGCTTCCACTGGCTTGGCGCTTTCCGCGACGACGGGCTTCGCAGGTTCTGGCTTCACAGGCTCGGGCTTGACTGCCTCGGCGGACTTTGCCGACTTCGCAGGCTTCGCGCCCTCCGACGCGTTCTGCTTTGCGGGCGCCGGCTTCACCGATTCCTGCGTCGCAGCCACAGGCTTCGCAGCCTCCTGCTTCACCGGCTCACTGGCCATCCGCGCGAACGCCAGCGCCGCCTTCAACGGGAACAGCGTGCGCTCATCCCCCTGCGCGGTGTTGCTCACAGTCGTACCCGCGGTTTCGTCCAGGCTCGCCGTACGCACCGCGTCGAGCCGGTGCGTGGGCACCATGAAGGGCGAGTGCGTGGTGTAGATCACCTGGTTGCCGGCGAAGTCCTTTTCCAGGTGCGCCAGCAGGTCGGCCTGCGAATGGGCGTGCAGGTGCAGGCCGGGTTCGTCCAGCAGCAGCACGGCGTCTTCGGCCTGGCCGCCCTGGGTTTCGGCGAAGAAGGCGACGTAGAACGAGAAGAACCACTGGAAACCGCGGCTGCGCTCCTCCAGGTTCACCTCGACCTCGTAGGCGGCGTTGGGGTCGGACACCAGCGTGTCGAGGTACTGGCCGTCGAGGTTGAAGCGCACCTTCAGCGCGCGGTCTTTCCAGAGGCGGCGAATCTCGGCGGTCACCACCGAGCCTGCGCGGTTGACGAGCTGGTTGCGCGTGGCCTGGTCGTTCTTCTCGAGCAGGGCCTGCAGCTGCCGCAGGTCGAGCCCCGCGGCCTTGCACAGCCTGCCGAAGCTCTGCTGCTCGGGCGTGAGCTGGCCCCAGCCCTCGCGCCCCAGGAATTCGGCGATGTTCTGGCGGCCGGGCAGCGCCGGGTATTCGTCGACGTAGACGAAGCGCGGCAGCTTGCCGATCACCCATTGCTGCGCGCGCTCCAGCGCAGGCGCGTCGTTGGCGATGGAAAGCGCGGTTTCCTCCAGCTCGGCGAGCATCTGGTCCTGCTTGTCGCTGAGCTCGGCGCCGGCCACGGCCAGCGCCTTGCGCAGGGCCTGGGCCGCCTTGATGGCGCCCGCCGACCACTTGATGTAGTCGGGACTCATGATCATCGCGGCGTCGAAGACGTCGGCTTCTTGCTCGAGCGCGGCCTTCGCGGCTTCATCGGCAACCTTCTCCGCCACCGCCTTGACGGCCGGCACGATCTTGCGGACCTTGGCCTTGGTGTCGCTCACGTCGAGCGACAGGGCGCCGAGTCCTTCGAACCCGGCCGAGCGCGCGGCGGCATAGCCGCGGCTCGCAGTGACGTGGCGCACGCCGGCCGCGCGCGGCAGGATCGCGGCCAGTTCGGCCTGTTCGCTCTCGTCGAGGCTCCAGCGCGTGAACACGACCGGCGTGTCGCCCGTGCACTCTTCCAGGCGGCGATGGCGCGGGAAGTCCTTGATGGGGCTGAGTTCGGCGACGCCTTCCGCCGGGTTCAGGCTGTGCAGCGCGCGCAGCAGGTTCGATTTGCCGCTGTCATTCCGGCCGAGGATCGCCGTGATCTGCGTGGAGTCGATGAGGCCGCTGTCGTTGATCGAGCGAAAGTTGGTGATCTGGAAAGACGCCAGGCGCATGCGGGAATTTCTCTCTTCTGAAATGGATACGGGGCCGGGGAATGTATTGCATCCCCGGCCCCGTCTTGCCTCGAAGAAAAGAAAAATTACTCGGCAGCGCGACGCAATGTATCGACCACCGGCCGGCGCAGCACTTCGCGCAGGCCCCACCACCCCGCGCCCAGCGCCAGCACCGCGCCCGCCAGCGCGCCGGCGACCGGCACCAGCGGCGAGGCGGTCCAGGTGAACTCGAACACGTAGCGCGCAAGCCCCCAGCCGATCAGCGCGGCCACGATGCTCGCGAGGAAGCCCGCGAGCAGGCCCACGCCCGCGAGTTCGGCGCGCTGCACCTGCCGCAGCAGGCTGGCACGGGCGCCCACCGCGCGCATCACCGCGAACTCGCGCGCGCGCTCCTCGCGCGTGGCCGTCACCGCGGCGAACAGCACGACGAGCCCGGCCGCGAGCGTGAAGCCGAACAGGAACTCGACCGCGCGGATCACCTGGTCGAGCACGCGCTGCACCTGGTTGATGGTGGCGCTCATGTCGACGTTGGTCACGTTCGGATAGCTGCGCACCAGTGCGTTGTCGAAGCCGCGCGTCTCGGGCGCGCGGAAGGCGCCCATGTAGGTGGTGGGCACGTCGGCCAGCGAGGCCACCGTGTACATCACGAAGAAGTTGGCGTGCATCGAACCCCAGTCGACCTTGCGCAGCGAGGTGATGCGCGCGTCGTTCTGCATGCCACCGATGTCGAAGCGCAGCACGTCGCCCATCTTCAGGCCCAGCGTCTCGGCCAGGCCCTCTTCCACGCTCACCTCGCCGGCCGCGCCGGGCGTCCACTTGCCGGCGGCGATGCTGTTGTGCGGGGGCGCCTCCAGGCTGTTGCTGAGGTTGAACTCGCGGTCCACCAGTCGCTTGGCGCGGTCCTCGGTGTAGTCGTCGGGCGAGACCGGCTTGTCGTTGATGGCCACGAGGCGGCCGCGGATCATCGGGTACCAGTCGAACTTGCTCACGCCCGCGTCGCGCAGCGACTTCTGGAAGGCCTCGCTCTGGTCGGGCATGACGTTGATGACGAAGCGGTTCGGCGCGTCCGGCGGCGTGGCCTGGCGCCAGCTCGCCACGAGGTCGGTGCGCAGCAGCACCAGCAGCACCAGCGCCAGCAGCCCCACCGAGAGAGCGCTGACCTGCACCACCGCGTAGGCCGGCCGCGCCGAGATCTGCCGCGTGGCCAGCACCAGCCAGCGCGGCGCGGTGGTTTCGTTGACGCTGCGGCGCAGCACCTTCACCGCGAGCCAGCTCAGCAGCGCGAACACCGCCACCGCGCCCGCGAAACCGCCTACGGCGATGAGCCCGAGCTTGATGTCGCTGCTCGCCGCCATCAGCAAGGCCGCGAAGCCCGCCACGCCCACGCCCAGCACCGCGAGCGACGCGGGCTTGAGGCCACCCACGTCGCGCCGGATCACGCGCAGCGGCGGCACGCGCGCCAGTTGCAGCACCGGCGGCAGCCCGAAGGCGAACAGCAGCGTCAGCCCCATGCCGAGCCCGAAGGCCACGGGCCACAGTGTCGCGGCGGGCAGCGCGGTCTCGACCAGCCCGGCCAGCAGCAGCACGAACACGTAGTGCACCGCGAAGCCGATGGCCACGCCCAGCGCGCTGGCCACGATGCCGATCACCGCGAACTCGAAGGCATAGGCGATGGCGATGGTGCGCTGGCTCTGGCCGAGCACGCGCAGCATCGCGCAGTCGTCGAGGTGGCTGGCCGCGAAGCCGCGCGCGGCCAGCGCCACCGCCACCGCCGACAGCAGCGCCGCGAGCAGCGCGACCAGGCTCAGGAATTTCTCGGCACGGTCGAGCGTCTGGCGCATCTCGGGCCGGCCGCTCTCGAAGGAATCGAGCCGCACGCCGCGCAGCTCGCCCTTCTTGATGGTGGCATCGGCCCAGTCGGTGAAGCGCTTGACCGCGGCATCGCTGCCCGCCACCGCATAGCGATAGCCGACGCGGCTGGCCGGCTGCACGAGCCCGGTGCGGGCCACGTCGGCCTGGTTGAGCATCACGCGCGGCGAGAAACTCATGAAGCCGGCGCCGCGGTCGGGCTCCAGCGTGATGACACGGCCCACGCGCAGGCCGGTGTCGCCCAGCAGCAGCGTGTCGCCGACCTTCAGGCCGAGCGAGTCGAGCAGCGAGGCGTCGACCCAGGTCTCGCCCGGCGGCGGGATGTCGCGCGTGGCGGCGCCTGCGCCATCGATGGTGGTGGAGGTCTGCAGGCTGCCTCGCAGCGGATAGCCGGCCGTCACGGCCTTCAGCGCCACCAGCTTGCTGGCGCCGCCCTGCGCGTCCTCGGCGCGGGCCATGGTCGGGAAGCCGTAGGTGGAAGTGCCCGCCAGCCCCAGCGACTTCGCCTGCGCCATGAAGGCCTCGGGCGTGGGGTTGTCGCTGACGATCACCGCGTCGCCGCCCAGGAGCTGGCGCGCGTCGCGCTTGAGGCCGCCCTGCAATCGGTCGGCGAAGAAGCCGACGGCCGTCAGCGCGGCCACGGCCAGCAGCACGGCGACGATCAACAGGCGCAGCTCGCCGGCGCGCAGGTCGCGCCAGAGCGTGCGCCAACCCAGGCGGAGGGAGGCGTTCATGGCGCGAACGATAGCCGACGCCCGGCCTCACGGCGGGATTCGAGGGTTATTGCGCGCCTGCGGGCCTTGATCCGGACATGATGCTGTCGCATGATGCGTTAAACGTATCCCGTTTGTCGCAAACCGGGCACACCGGCAAGCGGAAAACGAGGCCATAAAAACAGCCCGTTGTCGGACCCGTCCTTCCCACAAGGAGTGTCGATGCCACGATGTCAGCAGCGCCTGCAGATCATAGGCCTGTGCCTTGCCGCCGGCCTGATGGCGAGTGCATGCGATCCCAAGCCTCCCGCGCCGAAGGCCTCCGCCACCGCCGGCGCCACCGGAGCAAGCCCCACGGGCGTCACCCCGGCCGCCTCCGGTGACAAGGTCGAATCCTCCGCTTCCCATCAAGGCCCGTCCGAAGGCGGCGCGGCCGTGGGCGGCATGAGCGGCCCGGGCGGCGCCAGCGGCACCTCCGGCGCGGCGCCTGCGCCCAGCGGAGGCGACGGCACGGCGCCCAAGTAGCGCCGCCAGATTCATTCGAATTCGAGTTACCCGCCAGAAGAAAAGAAGACCACGATGAAAAACTCCATCACTTCACCGCCGCAGGGGGTTCCGTCATGGACATGAACCGCCGGCAATTCTTTCGCGTGAGCAGCGCGGGGCTGGTCGGCTCCAGCATCGTCGCGCTCGGCTTCTCGCCGACCGCCGCGCTGGCCGAGGCCCGGAACTTCAAGCTCGCGCGCACAACCGAGACGCGCAACACCTGCCCGTACTGCTCGGTGGGCTGCGGGCTCATCATGTACAGCCTGGGCGACAAGGCGAAGAACGTGGTGTCCGACATCCTCCACATCGAGGGCGATGCCGACCACCCCGTCAACCGCGGCACGCTGTGCCCCAAGGGCGCCGGCCTGCTCGACTTCGTGCACAGCCCCATGCGCCTGAAGTACCCCGAGGTGCGCGAACCCGGGGCCACGGAGTGGAAGCGCATCGGCTGGGACGAGGCGCTCGACCGCATCGCCAAGCTGCTGAAGGCCGACCGCGACGCGAACTTCCAGACCACCAACGCCGACGGCAAGACCGTGAACCGCTGGACCAGCTCCGGCATGCTCTGCGCCTCGGCCTCGTCCAACGAAACCGGATACATCACGCACAAGGCATTCCGCTCGACCGGGATGCTGGTGTTCGACAACCAGGCACGCGTCTGACACGGACCCACGGTGGCCAGTCTGGCCCCGACGTTCGGCAGAGGCGCGATGACCAACCACTGGCAGGACATCCAGAACGCGGATGTCGTGCTGATCATGGGCGGCAATGCCGCGGAGGCGCATCCGTGCGGCTTCAAGTGGGTCATCGAAGCCAAGAAACAGAACAAGGCCCGCCTGGTGGTGGTCGACCCGCGCTTCACGCGCTCGGCCGCCATGGCCGACTACTACGCGCCGATCCGCGCGGGGTCGGACATCGCCTTCCTCGGCGGGGTCATCAACTTCCTGCTGACCAACGACAAGATCCAGACCGAGTACGTCCGCAACTACACCAACGCGACCTTCATCGTCGGCCCCGACTACAAGTTCGAGGACGGCCTGTTCAGCGGCTACAACCCCGAGAAGCGCAACTACGACCCCAAGTCGTGGGGCTACGCGCTCGACGAGCAGGGCATGGCCAGGGTCGACATGAGCATGCAGGACCCGAACTGCGTGCTGCAGGTGATGAAGCGGCACTACGCGCGCTACACGCCCGAGATGGTGAGTCGCATCACCGGCACGCCGCAGGACAAGTTCCTGAAGGTGTGCGAGTACATCGCGAGCACCAGCACCTCCCAGCGCACCATGACCATCATGTACGCGCTGGGCTGGACGCAGCACAGCCAGGGCTCGCAGATGATCCGCACCGGCGCCATCGTGCAGCTGCTGCTGGGCAACATCGGCGTGCCCGGCGGCGGCATGAACGCGCTGCGCGGCCACAGCAACATCCAGGGCCTGACCGACCTGGGGCTGCTGTCGAACTCGCTGACCGGCTACATGTCGCTGGCGCGTGACAACGAGCAGACGCTGGAGGACTACTACAAGACCCGCGCGCTCAAGCCGCTGCGGCCCAACCAGATGAGCTACTGGCAGAACTATCCGAAGTTCTTCGTCAGCATGCAGAAGTCGTGGTGGGGCGACGCGGCCACGGCGGAGAACGACTGGGCCTTCCACTACCTGCCCAAGATCGACAGGCTCTACGACGTGCTGCAGGCCTTCGAGCTCATGAACCAGGGCAAGCTCAACGGCTACATCTGCCAGGGCTTCAACCCGGTGGGCTCGTTCCCCGACAAGAAGAAGATCGTCGACGGGCTCTCCAAGCTCAAGTTCCTGGTCACCATCGATCCGCTGCAGACCGAGACCAGCGAGTTCTGGCGCAACTTCGGCGAGTTCAACGACGTCAAGACCGCCGACATCCAGACCACGGTGTTCCGCCTGCCCTCCACCTGCTTCGCGGAGGAGGACGGCTCGCTCACCAACTCCAGCCGCTGGCTGCAGTGGCACTGGAAGGGCGCGGAGCCGCCGGGCGAGGCCAAGGGCGACATCGAGATCGTGGCGGGCATCTTCAACCGGTTGCGCGCGGCCTACGCGAAGGACGGCGGCGCCTTCCCCGATCCGATCGTCAAGCTCACCTGGCCCTACAAGATTCCGCACTCGCCCTCCGCGCAGGAACTGGCGATGGAATACAACGGCCGCGCGCTCGTCGACCTGACCGACCCGAAGGACCCGACCAAGCCGCCGCTGGCCAAGGCCGGCGAGCAGCTCTCGGGCTTCGGCCTGCTGCGCGACGACGGCAGCACCGCCAGCGGCTGCTGGATCTACGCAGGCGCATGGACGCAGGCCGGCAACCAGATGGCGCGGCGCGACAACGCCGACCCGTACGGCATCGGCATGGTGCAGAACTGGGCATGGGCCTGGCCCGCGAACCGGCGCATTCTCTACAACGGTGCCTCGACAGACCCGGCCACCGGCAAGCCGTGGATCGCGAAGCGCGGCCTGGTCTCGTGGAACGGCAAGCAATGGACAGGCGCCGACGTGCCCGACATCCGCCCCGACGCGAACCCGACCGACGCGGAGGCGGTGCGCCCCTTCATCATGACCGCCGAGGGCGTGGCGCGCCTGTTCGCCCCCACCGGCATGGCCGAGGGGCCGCTGCCCGAGCACTACGAGCCCTTCGAGTCGCCGCTGGTGAACAACCTGATGCACCCGAACAACGAGAAGGCGCGCGCCAACCCCGCGGCGCGCATCTTCAAGGGCGACCTGGAACGGCTCGGGGTGCCGAAGGACTTCCCGTACGTGGCGACCAGCTACCGCCTCACCGAGCACTTCCACTACTGGACCAAGAACGTGCGCACCTCGGCCATCATCCAGCCGCAGCAGTTCGTCGAGATCGGCGAAGAGCTCGCGAAGGAGAAGGGCATCGGCCACGGCGACATGGTCAAGGTGTCGAGCAAGCGCGGCTACATCAAGGCCGTGGCAGTGGTCACCAAGCGCATCGTGGGGCTGCAGGTGGACGGGCGCACGGTCCATACCGTGGGCCTGCCGAACCACTGGGGCTTCGTGGGCATCGCCAAGCCCGGCTACCTGGTGAACACGCTGACGCCGTTCGTGGGCGACGCGAACACGCAGACGCCGGAGTACAAGTCGTTCACGGTGAACATCGAGAAGGCGTGACATGAAGCACAGCACCATGCACGACCACAGCGCCCGGACCTGCTCCCTCTCCCGCTTGCGGGAGAGGGTTGGGGTGAGGGCCTACAGCGATGGAATCGCCGACGACGCCTGCAAGGCCGCCTCCCTCACCCTAGCCCTCTCCCCGCAAGGGGAGAGGGAACAAGAAAAAGCCCGGAGCCGCTGAGATGTCCTCCCTCCAGACCCTCGACATCGCCGCCCGCTCGGCCACGACCACGCCGTCGCCGGAGATCCGTCACCGCCCGCAGGTGCAGCCGGTCGCGAAGCTGATCGACGTGTCGGCCTGCATCGGCTGCAAGGCCTGCCAGGTCGCGTGCATGCAGTGGAACGACCTGCGCGACGAGGTCGGCACCACGCATGGCACCTACGACAACCCGGTCGACCTCACGCCCGCCTCCTGGACGGTGATGAAGTTCTCCGAGGTGGAGCCCGAGGCCGGCAAGCTCGAATGGCTGATCCGCAAGGACGGCTGCATGCACTGCGACGACCCGGGCTGCCTGAAGTCGTGCCCGGCGCCAGGCGCGATCGTCAAGTACGCCAACGGCATCGTCGACTTCATCAGCGAGCATTGCGTGGGCTGCGGCAACTGCGTCACCGGCTGCCCCTTCGACGTGCCGCGCATCAGCAAGGCCGACAACAAGGCCTACAAGTGCTCGCTGTGCTCCGACCGCGTGGGCGTGGGCCTGGAGCCGGCCTGCGTGAAGGCTTGCCCCACCGGCGCGCTGCACTTCGGCACCAAGGAAGACATGCACGAGTACGCCTCGGAGCGCATCGTCGACCTGAAGGAGCGCGGTTTCGCCAACGCCGGCGTGTACGACCCGGCGGGCGTGGGCGGCACGCACGTGATGTACGTCCTGCAGCACGCCGACCGGCCGCAGCTCTACGCCGACCTGCCGAAGGACCCGCACATCAGCCCGCTGGTGTCGCTGTGGAAGGGCGTGGCAAAGCCGCTCGCCATGGTCGCCATGATCGGCGCCGTGGTGGGCAGCTTCTTCCACTACATGAAGACCGGCCCCATCGAGCCCAAGGAAGACCACCCCGACGCCGACCGCGACGGCAGGGCCGACGACGTGGTGGTGATCGAGGAGCCGCCGGCCTCCACCTCTTCGACGCCCCCCACCGCACCCCGCGTATGAGGAGAAGAACGCGATGACACGCTACTACCTTCGCCGCTACCGCGACGCCACGCGCATGAACCACTGGTTCGTCGCGATCATGTTCTTCGCGGCGGCGCTCTCGGGCCTGGCCTTCTTCCACCCGAGCCTCTTCTTTTTGAGCGCGCTCTTCGGCGGCGGGCCATGGACGCGCATCCTGCATCCCTTCATGGGCCTGCTGATGGTGCTGGGCTTCGTGTTCCTGTTTTTCACGATGTGGCGCGAGAACACCCTCGACCGAAGCGACCGCGAGTGGCTCGCCAACGCGCCGAAGATGCTCAAGGGAGACAAGTCGGGCATGCCGGCCGTGGGCAAGTACAACGCCGGCCAGAAACTGGTGTTCTGGGCCTTCGGCATCAGCCTGCTGCTGTTGCTGGTGACGGGCTTCATGTTCTGGAGCCCGTGGTTTGTCGGCTTCTTCCCGATCCTTGTGCGGCGCATCGCAGTGGTGGTGCACGCGGCCTCGGCCGTGGTGCTGATCCTCTCGGTCATCACGCATATCTACGCCGCCATCTGGGTCAAGGGCACGCTGCGCGCGATGACGCGAGGCACGGTTACGGAGGGATGGGCCAAGCTGAATCACCCCCTGTGGCATCGCAAAATGACGCGAGGTGAGTGATACTGCGCCGATGACGAGTTCCACCGGCAGCCCACCGCCGATCCGGACCACCCGCGTCCTCGAACCGGAGCAGATCGCGATGCAGGCCGGACGGCAGATGCCGTTCCTGCGCCTGCCGGTGCGCTCCCTCGCCTTTTCCGACCGTCAGCTCCGGCTGCGGCAGCTCGCGGCATCGCATCCGATGCGCGAGTACCTGATCTTCATCGCCGACCTCGCGCAGGCGCAGCACCAGGTGCTGCAGGACTACGCGCCAGTCGAGCTGCCCGAGACCGAAGCGCTCGAAGCCGCCGCGAAGGTGCTCAAGCCGCCGATGCCCGCCTTCGGCTGGACGCGCGATGCGGTGTGGCTGAAGGAATTGCGCCGGCTGCTAGCTGTCTTCCGCGCGCGGCTGCCCGAAGGCCCGGCGCGCGACACGCTCGACCGCGTGGCCACCGCCGACGACGCATGGATCGACGCGCAGGCCGACCGGCTTTCGCGCCGCATCATGTTCGGCCTCGACCTCGCGGCCGCCCCGCTCATCGCCGCCGGGCTGCAGGCCTACTGGACGCATCTGGTGCTGCAGGTGGCCGAGAGCGCGGGCGAGAACATCTACGGCCGCACCGACCCCGGCAACGAATGCCCCTGCTGCGGCAGCGCGCCCACCGTGAGCATCACGCGCATCGGCGCCGACGAGGCGGGCTTCCGCTACCTGCACTGCTCGCTGTGCGGCACCGAGTGGCACTACGTTCGCATCAAGTGCACGCACTGCGAAAGCACCAAGGGCATCCACTTCGAGTCGCTGGCGCCGCAGCCCGGCGTGGAACTGCCCGCCACCGGCGCGCGCGAGGGCGCAGTGAAGGCCGAATGCTGCGACAGCTGCGGCCACTACCTCAAGCAGGTCGTGATGGAGAAAGACCCCGAGGTCGAGCCCGTCGCGGACGATCTGGCGAGCGTCACGCTCGACCTGCTCGTCTCCGAAGCCGGCCACCAGCGCAGCGGCCATAACCTGATGCTCCTTTTCGGCGAGCCCGAAATCCCCGACGACGGCGGAGGCGGCTGATGGCGATGCCCGAAGAGTCCGTGGTCCACGGCTCGACGGCAAGGCCCCAGGATCTGCCTTCTGTCGATCAATTGCTGCGCCTCGCCGTGCCGGGCGCATTGCTGGCCGAGCATGGCCATACGCTCGTGGTGAAAGAGGCGCGCGCGCTGCTCGATGGCCTGCGCGCGAAAGCCGTTGCGGGCAAGCTCGCCGCTGCCGACGTGCAGCCCGACGCACTGGGCGGCGCGCTCACCGCCCGCGTCCAGTCGCGCCTCGCGCCGCGCATGAAGGCGGTGCTGAACCTCACGGGTACCGTCATCCACACCAACCTGGGCCGTGCACTGCTGGCCGATGCGGCGCTGCAGCGGCTGCTGGCGGTGATGACATCGCCCAACAACCTCGAGTACGACCTCGCCACCGGCAGCCGCGGCGACCGCGACTCGCTGGTCGAAGAGCTGCTGTGCACCATCACCGGCGCCGAGGCCGCCACGGTGGTCAACAACAACGCGGCCGCCGTGCTGCTCACCATCGCGGCGCTGGCGCGCGAACGCGAGGTGATCGTCTCGCGCGGGGAGCTGGTGGAGATCGGCGGCGCCTTCCGCATGCCCGACGTGATGGCCAGCGCGGGCGCGCGCATGGTCGAGATCGGCACCACCAACCGCACGCATCCGCAGGACTACGAGCGCGCCATCAACGAACGCACTGCCCTCGTGATGAAGGTGCACACCAGCAACTACGCGGTGCAGGGCTTCACCTCGGCCGTCGACGAGGCCACGCTCGCCGGCATCGCGCACGCGCGCGGCGTGCCGCTGGCCACCGACCTGGGCAGCGGCTCGCTCATCGACCTCGCGCGCTACGGCCTGCCGCGCGAACCGCTGCCGCAGGAGATGCTCGCCGCCGGCTGCGACGTGGTCACCTTCTCGGGCGACAAGCTGCTGGGCGGCCCGCAGGCCGGCCTCATCGTCGGCAGCAGGGAGGCCGTCGGCCGCATCCGCAAGTTCCCGATGAAGCGCGCGCTGCGCATGAGCAAGCTGCCGCTGGCGGCGCTCGAAGCCACCCTGTCGCTGTACCTGCGGCCCGAGCGCCTCGCGCAGGACCTGCCGACGCTGCGGCTGCTCACCCGCCCCGCCGATGCGATCCGGGAGATGGCCCAGGCACTGCGCGAGCCGGTGCAGGCGGCCGTGTCGCCGCGCTTCACGGTCGAAGTGGTGCCGCTGCTCGGGCAGATCGGCTCCGGCTCGCTGCCGGTCGAGCGGCTGCCATCGGCGGGCCTTGCGATCGCACCGGCCGGCACTTCGAAGAAGGGCATCGGCACCGCGCTCGATGCCCTCGCCACCGCGCTGCGCGGCCTGCCGCTGCCGGTGATCGGCCGCGTCGCCGAAGACCGGCTGCTGCTCGACCTGCGCTGCCTGGAAGACAGCGCCCCGTTCACGGACCAGCTCGCCACCCTGCGCGAGCGCCTCCTGTAGATCGATTCCCTCAACCGCCTCCCTGGAGAAAGCGATGAACCCCCTCGACGTGCTCGCCGGTATCGAAACGCAAACGCTGAAGCCCCTGGCCCAGCGCACCGACGCCGAGGGACGCTTTCCACGAGAGACGATCTCGGCGCTGGGCGAGGCCGGCCTGCTCGGGCTGGTCTCGGCCGCGTCGGTCGGCGGCCAGGGCCTGGGCCTGAAGGAGGCCGCGCAGGTGGTCTCGCGCATCGCGCAGACCTGCCCCTCCACCGCGATGATCGTGTGCATGCACTACTGCGCCTCGGCCGTGCTCGAACAGTTCGGCCCCGAGGAAACGCGCCGCGCGGTCGCCAAGGGCACGCACCTGAGCACGCTGGCCTTTTCCGAGGCCGATTCGCGCAGCCATTTCTGGGCGCCCACCGGCACCGCGCGCGCGGACGGCGGCAACGTGGTGCTCGATGCGCGCAAGAGCTGGGTCACATCCGCCTTCGAGGCCGACAGCTACGTGTGGTCGAGCAAGCCGCTCGCCGCCGAAGGCGCCAGCACGCTGTGGCTGGTCGATGCCAAGTCCGACGGCCTGGGCCAGCCCGGCCGCTTCGACGGGCTGGGCCTGCGCGGCAACGCCTCCACGCCGATCACCGCGAGCAACGTGCGCATTCCCGCGAGCGCTCGGCTCGGCGAGGACGGCAAGGGCTTCGACGCCATGATGGGCGTGGTGCTGCCGTGGTTCTCGGTGCTCAGCGCTGCCTGCTCCACCGGCCTGATGGAAGGTGCACTGCAGGGCGCCATCGGCCACGTGGGCCAGACGCGGCACGTGCACCTCGACTCGTCGCTGGCCGACCTGCCCACCATCCGCGCCTACCTGGCGAAGGCGCGCATCAAGGCCGATATGGCGCAGGCACTGTTGGAGGACACCATCGCCGCCATTGGCGCGGGCCGTGCCGACACCATGCTGCGCGTGCTCGAGGTGAAGGCAGCCGCGGCCGAGACGGCGCTCGAAGTCACCGACATCGCGATGCGCGTGTGCGGCGGCGCGGCCTTCCGCAAGGAGGCGGGCATCGAGCGCCTCTTCCGCGACGCCCGCGCATCGAGCGTGATGGCGCCGACCTCCGACGTGCTCTACGACTTCATCGGCAAGGCCATCACCGGCCTGCCGCTGTTCTGAGGAAAGGATCGACTCCATGCCCGACCCCACGCTGATCATGGGCGCCGTGGCCTACGCGCCCAAGGTCGTCACCATCTGGGAAGGCTTCAAGGCCTTCTTCGCGAAGAATGGCCTGGCCTTCGACTACGTGCTGTATTCGAACTACGAAAGCCAGGTCGAGGCGCAGTTCGACGGCACGCTGCACCTCGCATGGAACTCGCCGCTGGCCTGGGTGCGCGCCGAGCGCATCGCGCGCAGCCGGGGCCTGAAGGTGCAGGCCGTGGCCATGCGCGACACCGACTGCGACCTTCGCTCGGCCATCGTCGTGCGGGCCGACAGCCCCGTGCAGTCGCTGACAGACCTGCGCGGCAAGACCGTCGGCCTCGGCGCGCTCGATTCGCCGCAGGCCACGCTGATCCCGCTCGACCACCTGCGCAGCGAAGGCCTGGTGAAGCAGCGCGACTTCGAGGCTCGCTACTTCGACGTGCTCGGCGGCAAGCACGGCGATCACATCGGCGGCGAGCGCGACGCGGCGCTGGCGCTGATGGCGGGCGAGATCGACGCCTGCTGCCTGATCGACGGCAACCACCTGGCCTTCGGCCTCGACGGCACGCTGCCGCCGGGCAGCACCCGCGTGGTGGCGCGCACCGGCGCCTACGACCACTGCAACTTCACCACCAGCCCCGGCGCGCCGGCGGCGCTGGTCGACCGCTTCGTCTCGCTGCTGATGGCGATGCGCTGGGACGACCCGCAGGTGCGCCCGCTGCTCGAGCTCGAAGGACTGCGCGAATGGCGCACCGGCCGCACCAGCGGCTATGCGCTGCTCGAACGCGCGGTGGACGACGAAGGTTTCTACGACGGCGATGGCCGCATCACCAATCCCGACTATCGATATTGAGTCGCTGGGCCTCGACCAGGGCGCCCTGCTGCTCATCCGCCGCGCACTGGCCGAACGGCCGGTGCGCGGCGAGCTGCGCGTGCGCGGACGCTCGCCGGACTGGCGCATGCACCTGGAGGCCTGGTGCCGGAGCCAGGGGCATGCGCTGCGCTTCGATGCAGAAGATGCAGTGGTCACACGCGGCCCGCATGCCGAGGGCCGCTGGCTCGGCGCGCAAACGACCGGCAGCGCCGACGATGTTCCCGCCGAAGACGCCGCTTCCGGTTGGGGCCTGGCCGCGCGCGGCGCCACGGTGGAAGCCGGCAGCCCGCCCTTCTTCTTCGCGCTGCACCGCCGCGACGAACTCTGGGCCGCGACGGCCGGCGAGCTCTACAGGCAGGCGGCCGCAGCCCAGTGGGACCCGGCCACCGCCATCGACTGGGACGCGCCCTTCGAGCTGCCGGACGCCGTCGAGGCTGCAGTCGTGCAGGTGATGACGTACCTCATCGAGAACGAGAACGCCGCGCTGCTGGTGCCGGCACGCCACCTGGGGCAGATCCATCCGCATTTCCGCGAGGTGCTGCAGCTGCTGGCGCTGCAGTGCGCCGACGAGGCGCGGCATGTCGAAGTCTTCACCCGGCGCGCCACGCTGCGCGGCCACCGGCCCGCGCTCTCGACCGCGGGCGGGCAGGCCTCGCTGCGCACGCTGTTCGACGCGCCCGATTTCTCCATTGCCACCTTCCTGCTGGCCGTGCTCGGCGAAGGCAGCTTCGTGAACCTGCTCAACTTCCTGCATGCACACGCACCCGACCCGGTGACCCGGCAGATCGCGCGGCTCGCGGCACGCGACGAGGCGCGCCACGTTGCATTCGGCATGGCGCACCTGGAATACCGACTCTCGGTGCAGCCCGACTACCAGGTGCGGCTGCGCAACGCCATCGAGCTGCGCTACGACACGCTGGCCGGCACGGCGGGCCTCAACGAGGAGGTGTTCGATTCGCTGGTGCTGCTGGCTGCGGGCGAACTCTCGCCCGCAGCCGTCGCGCGCGGCCACGCAGCGGTGCAGCAATTGCAGCGCGACATGGCGGCCGGGCGACGGGCGCGGCTCTCGCGGCTGGGCTTCGGGCCCGACGAGGCGCAGCGCCTCGCCGAGCTGCACACCCGCAACTTCATGTGACGGCGCACCCACGATGATCATCGGCACCGCAGGCCACATCGACCACGGCAAGACCACGCTGGTGCGCGCGCTCACCGGCGTGGACACCGACCGCCTGCCCGAGGAGAAGCGGCGCGGCATTTCCATCGAACTCGGCTATGCGTACCTGCACGCGCCCGACGGCGTGTCGCTGGGCTTCGTCGACGTGCCGGGCCACGAGCGCCTGCTGCACACCATGCTGGCCGGCGCGACCGGCATCGACCACGCACTGCTGGTGGTGGCGGCCGACGACGGCGTGATGCCGCAGACGCGCGAGCATTTCGCGGTGGTGGCGCTGCTCGGCGTACGCGAGGCGACGGTGGCCATCACCAAGATCGACCGCATCGATGCCGGCGTGCGCGAGGCGCGGCTCGCGGAGGTGCGGGCCGGCATCGCTGCCCTGCTAGCGCCCACGCCGCTGGCCGGTGCCCCGATGCTGGCGGTATCTGCGACGACGGGCGAAGGCATCGATGCGCTGCGCGAACGGCTGCTCGACGTGGCGCGGCAGGAGCGCGCGCGAGAAGACGACCTGGCCTTCCGGCTCGCGGTGGACCGGTCGTTCAGCCTCTCGGGCGTGGGCACCGTCGTCACCGGCACGGTCTTCAGCGGCACGGTGCGAATCGGCGACGAGCTGCGCATTGCGCCGGGCAACCGCACGGTGCGCGTGCGCGGCATCCATGCGCAGAACCAGCAGGCCGAATCGGCGCATGCCGGGCAGCGCTGCGCGCTCGCACTGGCCGGCATCGGCAAGGACGAGGTGCATCGCGGCGAGTGGATCTGCGCGCAGTCCGTCGCGCTCGCTTCGGCGCGCATCGACGTGCTGCTCACGCTGTGGCCCGACGAGGCGAGGTCGCTGCGCTCGGGTGCGACGGTGCATGCGCACCTGGGCGCGAGCGACGTGATGGCATCGGTCGCGCTGCTCGACCGCGACGCGCTCGCGCCCGGCGAGACCGCGCTGGCCCAGCTGGTGCTGCGCGAGCCTGTAGGCACATGGCACGGCGACCGCGGGGTGCTGCGCGATGCCTCGGCCACGCGCACGGTGGCGGGCGTGCGCGTGCTCGATCCCTTCGCGCCGGTGCGTTATCGCCGCACGCCCGAGCGGCTGCGCACCCTGGCGGCATGGGCCATCGACGACCGCGCTGCCCGCGTGACCGCGCTGCTGCACAATGCGCCGATGGGCATCGAGACCGCACAGGCGGCGCGTGCGCTCTCGCTGGCCGACGAAGAAGCGCTGCCGCTGCCTGCCGACGCGGTGCGCATCGGCCACACGGCCATCGCCCGGTCGCACCTGGGGGTGCTCGAAGAACAGATCGCCGAGCGTCTCGCGGATTTCCATCGCACCGCGCCCGACGAAGTCGGCCCCGACGCCCGCCGCCTCAAGCGCCTGGCCGGGCCGCGCACCGACGACGCGCTCTGGCGCCATGCGCTCGACGAGCTGGTCGCGCGCGGCACGCTGGTGCGCAGCGGCACATGGCTGCATCTGCCGGACCACGCCGCACGCCTCAACGAAGCCGAGCAGAAGCTCGCGCAGAAGCTGCTGCCCAGGCTTGCCGATGGCGGCTTCGATCCGCCATGGATGCGCGACCTGGCGAAGGACTGCGCGGCGAGCGAGGCGATGGTGCGGCAGACGCTCGCAAGCCTCGCACGGCGCGGCGAGACCTTCCAGGTGGTGAAGGACCTGTACTATCCACTGGCGACCGTGGAGCGCCTTGCGGCGATCGCGCGCGATTGCCTCGACGGGCCGGCGGGCCTGGAGGCCGCGAGCTTCAGGGACGCGACCGGGCTGGGGCGCAAGCGCGCGATCCAGCTGCTGGAATTCTTCGATCGTGTGGGTTACACGCGGCGCGTGAAGGACACGCACCTGCTGCGGCCGGATACGTCGCTGTTCGGGGCGAAGCCTTGAACGACGAAGCAGATCATGGGAGGGGATCGTCCCTGGTGGGGCGGCCGGGCTTCAAACCCGGTTGGTGGCGCCAGTCGTCGCCGGGAAGGTTCGACTCCTTCCCCCTTCCGCCGTCGAGCGGGCATTCGCCTGCTGCGCGATCCGAGCTTGCGACGGCGACTGCCCACTCGACGAGTCGGCGTAGAACCGCCTCTTCAGGGCACCACGTGCAGCGAGGGCTCGCCGGCTTCCACACGGCCGATGACGGCCGCGCGCGAGAAGCCCTCGTCATGGAAGACCTTCAGCACCGCATCGACCGCATCGGGCGCGCAGCTCACGAGCAGGCCGCCCGAGGTCTGCGGGTCGCTCAGCAGGTTCTGCGTGGTGGCGTGCAGTCCGGGCGCGAGGCTCACCTCGGCGCCGTAGCCGGCCCAGTTGCGGCCCGACGCGCCGGTGACGAAGCCTTCGGCGGCCATGGCCAGCACGTTCTCCAGCAGCGGCACCTTCGACCATTCGACGACGGCCCTGAGCTTCGCGCCGCGCGCCAGTTCGAGCGTGTGGCCGGCCAGGCCGAAACCGGTGACGTCGGTCAGCGCGTGCACGCCGTCGAGCGCCGAAAGCGCGATGCCGGGCGTGTTGAGCTTCGTCGTGCTTTCGATGAGCTGGCGGTAGCCGGTCTCGGAGAGCTGTTCCTTCTTGAGCGCGGCGGAGAGCACGCCCACGCCCAGCGGCTTGCCCAGCACGAGCACGTCGCCGGCCTTCGCGTCGGCGTTGCGGCGCACGCGCTCGGGGTGCACCAGGCCCATGGCGACGAGGCCGTAGATCGGCTCGACCGAATCGATGGTGTGGCCGCCCGCGATCGGGATGCCGGCCGCGCGGCACACGTCCTGCCCGCCGCGCACGATCTCGGCGATGACCTCCACCGGCAGCTGGTTGATCGGCATGGCCACGAGCGCCAGCGCCATGATCGGGCGCCCGCCCATCGCGTACACGTCGCTGATCGCGTTGGTCGCGGCGATGCGGCCGAACTCGTACGGGTCGTCGACGATGGGCATGAAGAAGTCGGTGGTCGCGATCAGCGCCTGCTGGTCGTTGAGCCGGTAGACGGCCGCGTCGTCGGCGGTCTCGATGCCCACCATGAGCTCGGGCGGAATCAGCCCGCCGGCCTGGTTCTTCAGGATCTGCGACAGCACGCCTGGCGCGATCTTGCAGCCGCAGCCGCCACCATGCGAAAAGCTCGTGAGGCGCAGGGGCGCGAGCGGGTTCATGAGAGTCGGGTTCATGGCGCGATTATCGAATCGGGCCCGCTTTCTACAATCCCGTCCTTTCCAAAACCGCAAGCCTCCGAGGCGCATCCATGAAAAAGACACTCACCCGACTGGCCCTTGCCCTGAGCTTCTGCGCCGCAGGCGCCGGCGCCTTCGCGCAGGGCGTGCTGCGCGTCTCGGCCATTCCCGACGAGGCGCCCACCGAGCTTCAGCGCAAGTTCACGCCGCTGGGCGACTATCTCAAGAAGGAAACCGGCATGGACGTGCAGTTCACGCCCGTGACCGACTACGCCGCCGTGGTCGAGGGCCTGGCCACCAACAAGATCGACCTGGCCTGGCTCGGCGGATTCACCTTCGTGCAGGCGCGCATCCGCACCAACGGCGGCGCGGTGCCCATCGTGCAGCGCGCGGAGGACGAGGTGTTCACCAGCAAGTTCATCGTGCCGGTGGACAGCACCGCCAAGACGCTGGCCGACCTGAAGGGCAAGACCTTCGCCTTCGGCGCGCCCTCCTCCACCTCGGGCAGCCTGATGCCGCGCTACTTCCTGCTGCAGGCGGGCATCAACCCCGAGAAGGACTTCAAGACCGTCGCGTTCTCGGGCGCGCACGACGCCACCGTGGCCTTCGTGGCCGCCTCGCGCGCCGAAGCCGGCGTGCTCAACGCGTCGGTGTGGGACAAGCTGGTGGAGGCAAAGAACCCCAACGCCGCCAAGGTGCGCGTGCTGGCCACCACGCCGACCTACTACGACTACAACTGGACGGTGCGCCCCGGCCTCGACCCCGCGGTCACGAAGAAGCTGACCGACGCCTTCCTCAAGCTCGACCCGGCCAACCCGGCGCACAAGGAAATCATGGCGCTGCAGCGTGCGAGCAAGTTCATCCCGACCAAGTCGTCGAACTACGACGGGATCGAGACGGCGGGCAAGTCGGCCGGCCTCATCAAGTGATTTGTCCGGAGGCGGGGGCACTCTCACCCCGGCCCTCTCCCGCGAGCGGGAGAGCGAGAGGGAGCCAACAGCCGAGCTCCGCCTTGCCCCCTCTCCCGCGCGCGGGAGAGGGCTGGGGTGAGGGTTCGGCCCTCGAAAGCCAGCCGGCATGAGCTTCGCCCTGGACGCCGTCGGCGTGATCCACCCCAACGGCCAGCGCGCCCTGGCCGGCGTGACGCTGTCCGCGCGCGATGGCGAACGCATCGCCGTCATCGGGCCCTCGGGCGCCGGCAAGACCACGCTGCTGCGCGTGCTCGGCGCGGCGCTGCGGCCCACCGAGGGCGAGGTACAGGCGCTGGGCACCAGGCCCTGGCAGCTGCCTGCCGCGGCGCTGAAGAAGCTGCGCGCCAGCATCGGCACCGTGCACCAGTCGCCGCCCATTGCGCCGAGGCTGCGCGTGGTCACCGCCGTGCTCGCGGGGCGGCTCGGCGAGTGGTCGACGCTGCGCGCGCTGGGCTCGCTGCTTCACCCATCGGACATCACCGGCGCGCATGAAGCGCTCGCGCGGCTGGGCATGGAGGAGCGGCTCTTCGAGCGCTGCGACCGGCTCTCCGGCGGCCAACTGCAGCGCGTGGGCATCGCGCGCGTGCTGTACCAGCGGCCGGCGCTGCTGCTGGCGGACGAGCCGGTGTCCGCGCTCGACCCCACGCTGGCCGACGCGGCCATCGGCCAGCTCGTCGCGCAGAGCGAATCGACAGGCGCCACGCTGATGGCCTCGCTGCACGCGGTGGACCTGGCGCTGCGCTGGTTTCCGCGCATCGTCGGCATGCGCGGCGGCGCGGTGATGTTCGACCTGCCGGCCGCACAGGTCACGCCCGGGATGCTCGACGCGCTCTACGCGAGCGAAGGCGGGATCGCGACGCAACGACCGCTGCCGGCGGGTGCCGCAACAGCCGCGGTAGTGGAGGCGGCCTTCCACCGGCCGGACTGCCCTTGAGCACGGCCGCAGCTTTGCGCGATCCGCACGCCGCGCGCCGGCTGGCTGCATGGACCGCCGCGCTGGTCATCGCATGGCCGATGCTGGCGCTGTCCGAGTTCAAGCCGTGGGCGTTGTTCGGCAGCGGCAATCTCGCGGTCATCGGCGGCTTCCTGGCGGGTTTCTTCCCGCCTGACGGCTCGCCGGCCTTTCTCGCCCTGCTCTTCAAGGCCACGCTGGAGACGCTGGCCATGGCCACGGCCGGCACTGCCCTCGCATTGCTGATCGGCGCGCCGCTGGGTTTCGTGACGACGCGCGCGCTTTCCATCTCGCGCATCGGACCGGGGCCGGGCCGGGTGCAGGCCGGCGTCGTGCGGCAGGCCGCGCGCTGGCTGCTGATGGTGCTGCGGGCGATTCCGGAGATCGTCTGGGCGCTGCTCTTCGTGCGCGCGCTCGGGCTCGGGCCGGCCTCGGGTGTGCTGGCGCTGGCCATCACCTACGGCGGAATGCTGGGCAAGGTCTACGCGGAGATCCTCGAATCGGCCGACACGCGCCCGGCCCGCGCCCTGCTCGAAGGCGGCAGCGGCCGGCTCGCGGCGCTGTGCTACGGCCTGCTGCCGAACACTGCGCAGGAGCTGGCCTCGTACACCGTCTACCGCTGGGAATGCGCGGTGCGCGCCTCGGTGGTGATGGGCTTCGTGGGCGCGGGCGGGCTGGGGCAGCTGATGGACCAGTCAATGAAGATGCTCAACGGCGGCGAAGCCAGCAGCATCCTGCTGGTGTTCCTGGCGCTGGTGCTGCTGGCCGACCTGCTGAGCAGCGCGCTGCGGAGGCTCTTGGCATGACGACGAAGACGCTGCCTCCGCGCCCGGCGCCGTGCTGGCGCTGTCGCATCGCCCTGCTGCTGATCGGCACGGCGGTGGTCGCGAGCTTCGCCTACCTGGGCATCGACTACCGCGCGCTCGGTTCGATGGAGTCGCTGCGGCTCATGGGCAAGTTCATCGTGGAGTTCTTCCCGCCGGACCTCTCCCCCGACTTCCTCGCCAAGACGGGCACCGGCGCCCTGCAGACGCTGGCGGTATCGGCCCTCGGCACCGTGCTGGCCGCGCTCGCGGGCGCGGTGCTGGCCTTGCCCGCATCGGGCCGCGCAGGCTGGCTGCCACGCCATGCCGCACGCTTTGCGCTCAACTTCCTGCGCAGCGTGCCCGAGCTGGTGTGGGCTGCGCTGATGGTGCTGGCCGCCGGCATCGGCCCCTTCGCGGGTGCGCTGGCGCTGTCGCTGCACACCACGGGCGTGCTTGGGCGCCTGTTCGCCGAAGCGCTGGAGAACGCGCCGCGCGAGCCCGAGCAGGCGCTGACGCTGTCGGGCGCGAATGCAGTCACTGCCTTCAGCTACGCCAGCCTGCCGCTGGTGCTGCCGCAGTGGGTGGCCTACACGCTCTACCGCTGGGAAATGAACATCCGCATGGCCGCCGTGCTGGGCTTCGTTGGCGGCGGCGGGCTGGGGCAGCTGCTGTACTTCCACCTGTCGATCTTCCAGCAGCAGCAGGCGATGACGGTGCTGATCGCGATGTTCGTGCTGGTCACGCTGGTGGACTTTGCCAGCGCTCGCTTGCGCAAGGGGCTCGGGCCAGCCTACGCCTGATCGCCCCTGTCACCGACAATCGGGGGCATGAGGTTCCTTTTGCCATGAGTCATCGCCAGCCCGTGCGGGTGGCCGACCGCCACGCCTTCGACACGCTGATCGACGCCCGCTCGCCGGCCGAGTTCGCGCTCGACCACATCCCGGGCGCCATCAACTGCCCGGTGCTGAACGACGAGGAGCGCCACATCGTCGGCACCGTCTACGTCCAGACCGGCGCCTTCGAGGCGCGGCGCATCGGCGGCGCGATGGTGGCGGCCAACATCGCCAGGCACCTGCGCGAGACGCTGGCCGACCGGCCCGAGAACTGGAAGCCGCTGGTCTACTGCTGGCGCGGCGGCATGCGCAGCGGCTCGATGGTCACCTGGCTGCGCCTTGTCGGCTGGGACGCCCAGCAGCTCGCGGGCGGCTACAAGAGCTTTCGCCGGCACGTCATCTCGCAGATCGATACGCTGACCCCGAAGCTCGACCTGCGCGTGATCTGCGGCGCCACCGGGAGCGCCAAGACCCGGGTGCTGCACGCGCTGGCCGCGCGCGGCGCACAGGTACTCGACCTGGAAGATTTCGCCCGCCACAAGGGCTCGCTGCTCGGTTCGCTGCCAGGCGTGGCGCAGCCTTCACAGAAGCACTTCGAGACGCGCATCGCGGCGGTGCTCGAAACCCTCGACCTCTCGCGTCCGCTGTACGTGGAGGGCGAGAGCATCCGCATCGGGCGGCTTTCGCTGCCCCTGCCGCTGGTGGCGCAAATGCGCGCCGCGCCATGTATCGAGGTGGCAGCCCCGCCCGAGGCACGGCTGGCTTATCTGCTGCGCGACTACGCCTATCTGGGTGATGACCGGGACGCGCTGGCCGACAGGCTGGGCGCGCTCAAGGAATTGCAGGGCAAGGAGACCGTCTCGCGCTGGCAGCAGTGGGCGCATGAAGCCGATCTGCCGCACTTGTTCGCAGAGCTGATGTCGCTGCACTACGACCCGCATTACCAGAAGTCGCAGGAGCTGCATTTCCGTGCCTGGGCGGGGCGGCAGCGCGTGGCGGCCGGCGATCTTTCGGATCAGGGGATCGAAGTGGTAGCCGATGCGGTGCTGGCGCTCGAAAGAACCGCCCCGCCGAGCCCATCGGCATAAAGCACACCCCGCGGCGCGCGGCACAGCCCCCAGAACCGCAGGCCGCACAGCTCGGCCATGCGCACGCCCATGGCGGTCGGCGCGGAGATGGTCGCCATCGCCGCGATGCCCACGCGCGCGCACTTGCGCACGAGTTCGTGGCTGCCGCGGCTGGACATCAGCACGAAGCCCGGCTCCTGCAGGCGGTTCGCGCGTGCGAGGCTGCCGATGAGCTTGTCGAGCGCGTTGTGGCGGCCCACGTCTTCCATCAGGTCGGTGAGTTCGCCGTCGACGGTGGCCCATGCGGCCGCGTGGATCGCACCTGCCTCGGCGTTGAACACCTGGCGCGGCGGCATGCCCGCGAAGGCGCGCAGCACGGTCGGAAGGTCGACGCGTTCGATCCAGTCGCGTGCAGGCACCGGCTGCGGAGACAGGTCGAGCCCCGCGAAGCTCTCGACGCCGCACACGCCGCATCCGGTGCGGCCCGCGAGGCTGCGGCGGCGGTCCTTCAAGCGCTCGAAGCTGCGCGTGGAAATTTCGAGCTGCGCCTCGATGCCGGGCATGCCGGCGGGCAGGCCGGCTTCGGAAGCATCGACGGTGCGCACGTCGATGCCGCGGCAGTCGGCGGCGGTGTCGAGGATGCCCTCGCTCAGCGCGAAGCCGAGCGCGAAGGCTTCCACGTCCTGCGGGGTGGCCATCATCACCGCGTGCGAGACGCCGTTGAACACCAGTGCCACCGGCACCTCGGCAGCAAGGGTGTCGTCGCGCAGCTCGCCTTCGGGCGCGACGCCTCGCTCGCCGAACACGCGCACGGCGTGCCGCGACAGCGGCGGCAGGGTGTCTTCGGAATCGTCGGTTTCTGGCTTCGACATGGGGGCTCCAGCTGGTCGAGCCATTGTCGGCTCAGTCGCGGTTCTCGTCTTCGGGAGGAAGTGTTCCCACCTGCGCCCGCCCGGCTTCGAGCAGGTGCGCGACCCAGCGGTCGTCTTGCTGCACCACGCGCACCCAGCCCGGGCCGCGCACGCCGCCGATGGCGGCATCGCCCATCATCGTGAGCCGGCGCATCAGCACGCTGGCACCCTGGCCTAGCCGCTTGCCCAGGCGCGGCAGCGAGACGCCCGTGCCGTCGGGCTCCTGCGCGAGCATGCGCAGGATGGCCACCGACAGGCTGTCCTGCAGCAACGCACTCATGCCGCCGCCACCATGCCGTCTGCCTCGTCCTCCGCCAGTTTCTGGATCGGCAGCTCGTGCGGCACCAGCACCACGGGAATGGACTTGGAAGTCGGCGTGCCGGCGTTCTCGGCCACGGCCGACAGCGGCACCAGCGGATTGGTCTCGGGGTAGTAGGCCGCGATGTTGCCGCGCGGGATGTCGTAGGCCACCAGCTTGAAACGGTCGGCGCGGCGCTCCTGGCCGTCGTTCCACACGGTCTGGATATCGACCCAGTCGCCGTCCTTCAGGCCGAGCGCGCGGATGTCTTCCTTGTTGATGAAGACCACGCGGCGCTGGCCGAACACGCCGCGGTAGCGGTCGTCCATGCCGTAGATGGTGGTGTTGTACTGGTCGTGCGAGCGCGTGGTCAGCAACGTGAAGACGATGGTGTCGCCCTTTTTCGCGAATCGTGCCCGGGCACGGTGCGAAGGCGTGTCCAGCGGCACGGCATGCGTGAAGAACACGGCCTTCTTCGAAGTCGTGTTCCACACGCGCTCGCTCGCGGTGTTGCGCAGGCGGAAGCCGCCGGGGTGCGCCACGCGGGCGTTGAAGTCCTTGAAGTCGTCGAACACGGCTTCGATCTTGTCGCGGATGCGCGCGTAGTCCTCGATGAGCCACAGCCACGGGGTGTTGCTGCGCGCGCCCAGCGTGGCCGCGGCGAGCCGCGCGACGATGGCCGGCTCCGACAGCAGGTGCTCCGACGCGGGCGGGTTGATGCCCATGGAGATGTGCACCATGCTCATCGAGTCTTCCACCGTCACGCCCTGCTGGCCGCCGGCCTGCATGTCGATCTCAGTGCGGCCCAGGCACGGCAGGATCAGCGCCTCGCGCCCGTGGATCACGTGGCTGCGGTTGAGCTTGGTCGTCACGTGCACCGTGAGCTCGCATTGCCTGAGCGCCTTCCAGGTCTGGTAGGTGTCGGGCGTGGCGGCCGCGAAGTTGCCGCCGAGCGCGAAGAACACCTTGCCCTTGCCGTCGAGCATCGACTGGATGGCCTCGACCGTGTCCACGCCGTTGCGGCGCGGCGGCTCGAATCCGAACACCTGCTGCAGGCGGTCGAGCAGCGCCGCGGGCGGCTTTTCCCAGATGCCCATGGTGCGGTCGCCCTGCACGTTGCTGTGGCCGCGCACCGGGCACGCGCCCGCGCCTTCGCGGCCCATGTTGCCGCGCATCATGAGCAGGTTGCCGATCATCTGGATCGTGGCCACCGAATGCTGGTGCTGGGTGATGCCCATGCCCCAGCAGGCGATGACGCGCTCGGCGCCCAGGTACACGTCGGCCGCAGCGCGGATCTGTTCCTCGCTCAGGCCCGATTCGCGCACCAGGATGTCCCACTGCTCGGCGCGCAGGTCGGCCGCCAGTGCATCGAAGCCGGTGGTGTGCTCGGCGATGAATGCATGGTCGAGCACCGAAGGCTCGCCGCGAGCCACGGCCTCGTCCTCGCGCTCGATGACGTGCTTCATCATTCCCTTGACGGCGGCGAAGTCGCCGCCCACGCGCAGCTGGAAGTAGTGCGTGCTGATGGGCGTGGAACCCAGGGTCGCCATCTCCAGCTTGTCCTGCGGGTCGGCGAAGCGCTCAAGGCCGCGCTCGCGCAGCGGGTTGAAGCTCACGATGCGCGCGCCGCGCTTCGACGCCGCGCGCAGTTCGCCGAGCATGCGCGGGTGGTTGGTGCCGGGGTTCTGGCCGAAGATGAAGATCGCGTCGGCCTTCTCGAAGTCGTCGAGCGTGACCGTGCCCTTGCCCACGCCGAGCTGCGGGCGCATGCCGCTGCCGCTGGGCTCGTGGCACATGTTCGAGCAGTCGGGAAAATTGTTGGTGCCGTACTCGCGCACGAAGAGCTGGTACAGGAAGGCCGCTTCGTTGCTGGCCCGGCCCGAGGTGTAGAAGATGGCCTGGTCAGGATCGGGCAGCGCGTTCAGGTGC
This sequence comes from Variovorax sp. V15, assembly GCF_041154425.1. Lineage (NCBI taxonomy): Bacteria > Pseudomonadati > Pseudomonadota > Betaproteobacteria > Burkholderiales > Comamonadaceae > Variovorax > Variovorax sp. V15. Next base: position 1,297,235 of record NZ_AP028659.1, on the reverse strand, counting down.
CGGGCGATGCGCGCGAAGGCGTCGTCCCATTCGATAGGCACGTACTTGTCGCTCGCCGCGTCGTAGGCCATCGGGTGGGTCAGCCGGCCCTGGTCTTCGAGCCAGAAGTCGCTCTGCCCGGCCAGTTCGGCCACGGTGTGCTTCGCGAACAGCTCGGGGCCTGCGCGGCGCGCGGTGGCCTCGGCGGCCACGGCCTTCACGCCGTTCTCGCAGAACTCGAAGGTGGAGGCGTGGTTGCGGTCGGGCCAGGCGCAGCCCGGGCAATCGAAACCGTCAGGCTGGTTGGCCGAGAGCAGCGTCTTCGCGCCCTTGATGGGAATGTCCTGCCGCAGCAGCGCGTTCGTCACGCTGCGCAATGCGCCCCAGCCGCCCGCGGGGCCCTTGTAAAACTCGATCTTCTGCTCGCTGCTCATGCGAGCGAGTGTTCGCCGCGGGCCGCTGGAGCGTCAAATTGAATCGGGACATGCGGCGATTCAAAAAGGAAATGAAGCCAGCCGCCTCAGACTCCGCGGGTGTCCCTCATCAGCAGCCCCCTCAGCTTGCGCCGCAGCGGCGTGTCTTCCGCGAGGCGAGCACCGGCCGCCTCGTGCAGCGCGACATCGCGGCTCTCGGCGTTGTGCAGGTCGATCTCGCGGACCACCCGGCCTTCGCTGTAGACGAAGGCCACGTCGGCCAGGGCGAGCACGTCCTCGATGTCGTGCGTGATCATCAGCACCGGAATGCCCCACTGCCTGCGCACCTGGGCGAGTTCCTCGCGCAGTTCGGCGCGCAGCATGGGGTTGAGGGCGGCGAAGGGCTCGTCGAGCAACAGCACCTGCGGCTCGCAGGCCAGGGCGCGGGCCAGCGCGACGCGCTGGCGCTGGCCGCCCGAGAGGTTCTGGGGGCGGCTGTCGGCCAGCGCGGCGAGGCCGAAGCTTTCGAGCAGGGCATGGACGCGCTCGGCGTCCTTCGCGGCGGGCCTGCGGCGATGCCATGCGGTCAAGCCGAAGGAGACGTTCTCGCGCACGCTGAGATGCGGGAACAGTGCGTAGTCCTGGAAGAGATAGCCGATGCGCCGCGCCGGCGCGGGCACGTCGATGCCCTGGGCCGAGTCATACAGCGTGCGGCCGTCGAGCCGCACGTGGCCCGAGCTGGGATGCAGCAGGCCGGCGATGGCCTGCAGCGTGAGCGACTTGCCCGCACCCGACGGGCCGTAGAGCGCGGCAAAGGGTACGTCCGTCGCGAAACGCACTGCGAGATCGAAGCGCCGGCGGCCGTCGGCCACCGTGAGCCTCAGATCGACATCGATCATGGCTTGCCGAATCCGTAGCGCGCGAGCACTTCCTGGGCGGCGGGCGTCGAGAGGAAGGCGATGAAGTCGCCGGCCAGCGCCTTCTGCCTGCTTTCGGCGACCACGGCGATCGGGTAGGTCACGGGCGTGTGGCCGGTGGGCGTGAAGGCGATCTTCACCTTGTCGCCGGCGATGGCCGCGTCGGTGCGGTAGACGAAGCCGGCCTCAGCCTCGCCGCGGCTCACGTAGTCGAGCACCTGGCGCACGCTGTCGGCCTGCACGAACTTGGGCTCCAGCGCGGTCCAGAGGTTGGCGTTGTCGAGCACCTGCCTGGTGTAGCGGCCGACCGGCACGGTCGCGACCTTGCCGACGGCGATCTTCTTGACATTGGCCCCGCTCAGGTCCTGCAGCGACTTCAGGCCCACGCCTTCCTTGGCGGGCTCGATGAGCACCAGGCTGTTGGTGACGAAGTCCTTGCGCGTGGCGGCATCGATGGCCTTCTGCTCGACGCCGCGGTTCATGGTTTCCTGGTCGGCACTGGCGAACACGTCCACCGGCGCGCCCTGGCCGATCTGCTGCAGCAGCACGCCCGAGGCGGCGAAGTTGAAGCGCACCGAGGCGCCGGCCTTGGCGGCTTCGAACTTGGGTCCGATCTCCTTGAACGCATCCGTCAGGCTCGCGGCAGCGGACACTGTGATCTGCTGGGCCGAGGCGGCCAGCGGCAATGCGAGCGCGACGACGAGGGACAAGAGACGGAACGGACGCATTGCAACTCCTTGTGGGTATGGATGGAACACGAGATCAGCGAAGCGAGAAGAAGCGGTTCGACAGCACCAGCACGGTGATTGACAGCAGCGAAGTGACGATGACCAGCAGCAGCGCGAGGTCGTCGTGCCCGGCCTGCACCGCGTCGTAGATGGCCATCGACAGCGTCTGGGTCTGCTTGGGAATGGAGCCGGCCACCATCAGCGAGGCGCCGAATTCGCCCATGGCGCGCGCGAAAGCCAGCAGCGTGCCGGCCAGGATGCCCGGCCAGGCCAGCGGCAGCGTGACACGCAGGAACACCGAGAACGGCGACTGCCGCAGCGTGCTGGCGGCTGCTTCGAGCGAGCGGTCCACACCCGCGAACGCCGCGCTGGCCGACTTGAGCACCAGCGGCAGCGCCACCACGGCCGAGGCCACCACCGCGCCGTGCCAGCTGAAGATGATGGTGTAGTCCAGGTGCTCGCGCAGCCAGCCGCCCAGCGGGCTGCGGCGCCCCGCGGCCACGAGGATGGCGTAGCCGATCACCGTGGGCGGCAGCACCAGCGGCAGCATGAAGACGGCTTCGAGCACGTTGCTGCCGAAGAATTTCTTGCGCGCGAACACCCAGCCCAGCGCCACGCCGACGATCAGCGCCATCAAGGTCGCCACGGCGGCGACCTTGAGCGACAGCACCAGGGGGAACCAGTCGGTCGAGGCGATGAGCGAGTTCGTCATGTTCATGAAAATACGGCGCGATTGTTACACGTTCAGCCCGATGTTCTTTCAGGAGTGCGCAAATCGGTCATCCTCCATATACTGACGGATATAGCGTAGGAGACACCCGCCATGCGCGCATCCGCCCACGACGCCGTCGTCCGTTCGATCTCGGGCCGGCCGGAGCTTCGCCATCGCGTGACACGGGTACAGGAATGGCGCATCGAACGCACCATGGATGCCGCTGGCTTCGTGCTGTCCATCGTCGGCGCGGACGGCGCAAGCCAATCGTTCTTCGTGGGCGCCACCGACGCGGGCGACATCGGCGAGGTGCTGCGCCGCGAGGCGGCGTGGGCCGTACCGCCGGCCGGAAGAGGCATTCAGGGAGCTATCAAGGAGCAATGAACCGCGCGTCCGGCAGCTCAATGGTCGCTTGCGGACCTACTGCGCCAGCAGCCGTGTCAGCGCACGGATGTCGGCCGCGGCGGCAAGGCGCGCAGCATTTTCGATGGCCCGGTAGTGCTTGACGATCTCCTCGCCCACCGGAGTGAGCGCCGTGCCGCCGCCGCGCGAGCCGCCTGCCGCCGTGTTCACGGCCGGAGAGGCCAGCGACTGGTTCATCTCGTCGATCAGCATCCAGGCCCGCCGGTAAGACATGCCCAGCAGCCGGGCCGCCGCCGAGATCGAGCCGGTCTCGGCCACGGCTTCGAGCACCGCGATCTTGCCGGGACCGATGGCGATGGCGTCGTCCCGGTAGACGCGCAGACGGAACTGGACTTTGGATTTCATGTGGGCGCCAAGCGTAAACCAATGCTGGGCGCCATTGTCGGCCTGCAACGGCCGGCAGCCGGGGTGCCGACTGCCGCGGCCGACCGTCTTCAGTGGAAGAACTTGGCGGCGCTCATCAGCGTCTTGTAGACGCCCCAGGCCAGCGGAATGCCCACCGCCAGCCAGGCCAGCGCGACGACCGCCGGGCTCACCGTGTCGGCGCGGCCCGAGCCGGCCCCCACCTCGGCGGCAGATGCCTTCTCGTGCGCCAGCTTCTTCTCGACGGCAAGTTCCTCGTCGCTCATGAAGTGCCTGTCGGCCACGGGCGCACCAGCAGGTTGGCGATGAAGCCGATCACCAGCATGCCCACGAGGATGTACATGGTCTGGTTGTAGACCTGCTCGCGCGGCAGGCCCAGGCCCAGCTGGTATTCGCGCATGTAGTTCACCACCACCGGGCCCAGGATGCCGGCCGTGGCCCATGCGGTCAGCAGGCGGCCATGGATGGCGCCCACGAACTGCGTGCCGAACAGGTCGGCCAGGTAGGCCGGCACGGTGGCGAAGCCGCCGCCATACATCGACACGATCACGCAGCACGCGCCCACGAAAAGCAGCTTGCTGCCCGCGCCGGCAGAAGAGGGAATGCTCGCGTACAGGATGCCGCCGAGCACGAAGAACACCGTATAGGTGAGCTTTCGGCCCAGCTTGTCCGACATGCTCGCCCACACGAAGCGCCCGCCGATGTTGAAGAGCGAGAGCAGCGCGGTGAAGCCGCCCGCCACCACGGCGATGGCCGCGAGCTGCGTCTTGTCGAGCTCGCCGTACTTCGCGGGCAGGTCGATCAGCGCGCCGCCGAACACTTCCTGCAGCATGGGCGACGCCATGCCGATCACGCCGATGCCCGCGCTCACGTTCATGCACAGCACCAGCCACACGAGCCAGAACTGCGGAATGCCCCAGACCTTGCGCACGTGCACGTGGCGCTGCGTGATCATGGTGTTGCTGACCTGCGCCGGAGGCGGCGTCCAGCCTTCGGGCTTCCAGCCCGAGGGCGGCACGCGGTACCCCAGCGCGCCGGCCATCATGAAGACGAAGTAGCCCAGCGCCATGACCACGAAGGTCTGCATCACGCCCACGTCGGTGGCGGTGGAGAAGCGCTTCATCAGGTCGACCGCCAGCGGCGAGCCGATCATCGCGCCGCCGCCGAAGCCCATGATGGCCATGCCGGTGGCCATGCCGCGGCGGTCGGGAAACCACTTGATCAGCGTGCTCACCGGCGAGATGTAGCCCAGGCCGAGGCCGATGCCGCCGATCACGCCGGAGCCGAGGATCATCAGCCAGAACTGGTGCAGGTGGATGCCCAGTGCCGACAGCAGCATGCCGCCGCACCAGCACAGCGCCGACACCACGCCGGCCTTGCGCGGGCCCGCGCGTTCGAGCCAGCCGCCCCACAGGGCTGCCGAGCAGCCGAGGAAGACGAAGAACAGGGTGTACATCCAGCCGAGGGTGGCCACGCGCCAGTCGCAGTTGGTGGCGAAGAGCTCGGCGAAGAAGCTCATGTCCTTGGCGCAGGCCTGGGCGCCGGTGCCGGCGGTGCCCAGCGCCTTCGACAGCGGCAGCCAGAACACCGAGAAGCCGTAGGCCATGCCGATGCACAGGTGGATGGCCAGTGCGGCCGGTGGAACGAGCCAGCGGTTGAAGCCGGGGCCCGCGATGATGCGTTCCTTTTCCAGGAAGCCGGGCTGCGGTTGCGCCCCTGCTCCAACGATGCGCTCTCCTTCGAGAACGCCTGCAGATGAACCTGCCATATTTCTCCTTGTTCGCCGGATGTGTAAGTTTTTGCTAATCCGGGGCGCGGAGTGTCTGCGAACGGTTTAAGCGCCGTCAAATTCGATCAGGGCATGGCCTGATTCAATAACTAAATGAGAAGGCCCCTTGGCCCTGAATGCGCCGCCGCGGTCAATCGCCCAGCGAGCCCTCGTGCGCCTGCAGATGCGCTTGCCACTCGGCCGCCTGCATGAACGCCAGCGCGGCTTCGAGGGCCCGCGAGGCACGCACGCCGTCCTGCGTCATGAAGCCGATGGGCGTGCGCACGTCCGGCCCCACCAGCGGCAGCGCCTCCAGCTCGCGGTGGGTGCGCACGGCATCCACCATGCTGCCGGGCAGCACGCTGCAGACCTTGCCCGCGCTCACCGCGAGCGCGAGCGCCAGCACCGAGTTGGTCTCGATCGCCGGATTCACCGGCGCGCCCGCTTCGCGCAGCGCCTGGTCGACGATGGCGCGGTTGTGCATGTCGGAGGTCAGCAGGCACAGCGGCAGCTTGCCCGCGTCGGCCCACGACATCGGCTGGCCGATGCGAAGCTGGTCGGCCGAAGGCTTCTTTGCGCGGCGCAGGAGAAAGTAGTGCTCCACGCTCTGCGGCCACGCCGCGAGCTTGATGCCCGGCAGGTGCATGCGCTCGGTGTAGCCCAGCGCGAGGTCGACGGAGAGGTTCTCCAGCCCCGTCTCCAGGTCCTGCGAGCTCATCGAGAGCACGGCCGGCACGATGCCCGGGTGCCGCTCCTGCAGCATGGCCGCGAAGCGCGAGAGCATCGGGATCGCGGTGGGTACGGCCGCCATGCGCAGGCTGCCGTGCGGGTTGTCCACGTCGCTGCGCAGTTCCTGCAGCAGCACCTCGTTGTCGCGCAGCATGCGCTGCGCCGTGGCCAGCACGCGCTCGCCCTCGTGCGTGAGGCCCACGTACACGCGGGCCCGCTTGACGATGACGACGCCGAACTCGGTCTCCAGCGCGCGCAGCGCATTCGACAGGGCCGGCTGCGTGATGTGGCAGGCCTGGGCCGCGCGGCCGAAGTGCTTGTGCTCGTTCAGCGCCACCAGGTAGCGCATCGAGGCGAGCAGGTTCATCGGGAAAGGCCGTTCTTCAGGTGTTCTTGCTGATCGAGATCGTCGGGAACTTCGCGGAAAAGTCCTTCGCCTTCTCTGCGATGCCCACGGCCACGCGGCGGGCGACCGCCTTGTAGATGCCGGCGGCCTCGCTGTCGGGCTGCGACACCACCGTGGGCGCCCCGCTGTCGGCCTGCAGCCGGATATTGATGTCCAGCGGCAGCGCGCCCAGGTACTCCATCTGGTACTCGGCCGCCATCTTCTTTCCGCCGTCGGCGCCGAAGATGTGCTCGGCATGGCCGCAGTTCGAGCACACGTGCACCGCCATGTTCTCGACGATGCCCAGGATCGGCACGCCGACCTTCTCGAACATCTTGATGCCCTTCTTGGCGTCGAGCAGTGCGATGTCCTGCGGCGTGGTGACGATCACCGAGCCCGTCATCGGCACGCGCTGGCTCAGCGTGAGCTGGATGTCGCCGGTGCCCGGGGGCATGTCGACGACGAGGTAGTCGAGGTCTTTCCAGTTGGTCTGGCGCAGCAGTTGCTCCAGCGCCTGGGTGGCCATGGGGCCGCGCCAGATCATGGCCTGGTCCTGGTCGACCAGGAAGCCGATGGACATGACCTGCACGCCGTGGCGCTCCATCGGCTCCATGGTCTTGCCGTCGGCGCTGTCGGGACGGCCTTCGATGCCCATCATCATGGGCTGGCTGGGGCCGTAGATGTCGGCGTCGAGCAGGCCGACCGTGGCGCCTTCGGAGGCCAGCGCCAGCGCCAGGTTGGCCGCCGTGGTGCTCTTGCCCACGCCGCCCTTGCCGGAGGCCACCGCGATGATGTTCCTGACGTTCGGCATCAGTTGCACGCCGCGCTGCACCGCGTGGCTGATGACCTTGGTGACGATGTTCACCGACACGTTCTCCACGCCCGGCAGCGCCTTGGCGGCCGCCACCAGTTCCCTGCGGATGGCAGCGTGCTGGCTCCTGGCCGGGTAGCCAAGTTCGAGGTCGAACGAGACGTCGCCCTCCGAGACCTGGAGGTTCTTGAGCGAGCGGGTCGCCGCGAAAGGCTTGCCGGTGTTAGGGTCCTGGACGGCCTTGAGCGCCTCCATGAGCCCTTCTGGGGTGAGTGCCATTGATCAAACTCCTGAATGGCCGGTAGTCTAAGGCGCTCGCCAGGCCGGCACCCCGAGCCCTTCCAATAGCCCGACAACGAACAAAAATGCCCGACACAAGCCCCGTCACCGGCCTTCTGCTCACCGGGGGCGGCGCGCGGGCCGCCTACCAGGTCGGCGTGCTCGAAGCCATCGCCGAGATCCGCCGGGCGGCCGGCACGGCGATCACCGGCGCGGCCAACCCCTTCCAGGTCATCACCGGCACCTCGGCCGGCGCCATCAACGCGGCGGCGCTGGCCTGCGGCTGCGACGACTTCGACTACGTGGTGGGCCACATCGCCGACGTCTGGGGCAAGTTCCGCGCCGAGCAGGTGTACCGCGCCGATTCGCTCTCGGTGATCGGCAGCGGCACGCGCTGGCGCATGCTGCTGGGCTTCGGGCGCTTCGCGGCCAACTGGATGCGCATCAAGCCGAAGTCGCTGCTGGACAACACGCCGCTGTCGCAGCTGCTGCGGCGCATGGTGCCGCTCGACCGCCTGCCGCAGCTGATGAAGGACGGCCACCTGCAGGCGCTGGCTGTGACCGCGTCGAGCTACAGCTCGGGCGAGCACGTCACCTTCTTCGAGGCGGCCGTGCCGATGGAGCCGTGGGTACGCTCGCAGCGCCTGTCGGTGCGCGACAGCATCACGCACGAGCACCTGCTGGCCTCGTCGGCCATTCCCTTCGTGTTCCCGGCCACGGCATTGCCGATGCAGGGCCACACCGAGTACTTCGGCGACGGCTCGATGCGGCAGTCGGCCCCCATCGCAGCGGCCATCCACCTTGGCGCGCAGCGCATCGTGGTGATAGGCGCGGGCCGCATGCACGAGCCGCGCGACGCCACCGCGCCCAACACCCACAGCGGCTATCCGACCATGGCGCAGATCGCGGGCCACGCGCTGTCCAGCATCTTCCTCGACGCGCTGGCAGTGGACATCGAGCGCCTGCGCCGCATCAACCACACGCTGGGACTGATCCCGGAGGAGGCGCGCGCGGCGAGCACGCTGCGCCCGCTCGACCTGCTGGTGATCTCGCCCTCGGAGCGCCTGGACGTGATCGCGGCGCGCCACGTCGACGCCCTGCCCGGCGCGGTGCGGCACCTGCTGGGCGGCTCGAAGGTCGCGGCCGACGTGAAGGGCGGCGCACTGGCCAGCTACCTGCTTTTCGAGTCGGCCTACACGCGCGAGCTGATGGCGCTGGGGCGCGCCGACACGATGAAGCAGCGCGACGAGGTGCTGCGCTTCTTCGGCTGGACGCCAGCGGCGGCCTGAGGCTCCCGCCGTTCAGGTTGTTCAGGCGGTTGGCGGCTCGTCCGCCAGCGCCAGCATCACGTCCAGCAGCACGCTCGCGCCGTTGGCAAGCTCGGCCGGCGCCGTGTGCTCCCTCGGGTTGTGGCTGATGCCGCGCTCGCTGGGCACGAAGATCATGGCGGCGGGGCAGATGCGGGCCATCATCTGCGCGTCGTGCCCGGCGCCCGAGGTCATGCGCCGGCTCGGCAGTCCTCGCGCGCGGGCCGAGGCCTCGATGCGGCGGACCAGCCCCGCGTCGAACACCACGGGCTCGAAGCGGGCCAGACGGCGCGCCTCGATGGTGACGCCCTCCTCCTTCTCCAGCTCGCGCAGAAGGGCTTCCAGTTCGGCTTCGGCGCGCCGCAGCATCGCCTCGTCGGTGTTGCGCAGGTCGACCGTCAGCGTCGCGCGCGCGGCGATGACGTTGATGAGGTTCGGATGCAAATCAAGCACGCCCACCGTGCCGACCTGGCTGCCGCCGTAGCGCCGCGCCAGGTCGCGCACGAAGACCGCGATGGCCGCCGCGCAGTAGCCCGCGTCGTGGCGCAGCCTCATGGGCGTGGTGCCGGCGTGGTTCGACTGGCCGACGATGGAAATCTCCTGCCACGAGATGCCCTGCAGGTCCTGCACCGCCCCGATGGCCAGGCCCTCGGCTTCGAGCACCGGCCCCTGCTCGATGTGCAACTCGACGAAGGCATGCGGCACGATGGCGCCGCATGCCATGTCGCCCGCGTAGCCGATGCGCGCGAGCTCGTCGCCCAGCCGCGCGCCGTCGGTGCCGAGCGTGTCGAGGGCGGCGTCGGGCGAGAGGCCGCCCGCGTGCACCAGCGAGCCCATCATGTCGGGCATGAAGCGCACGCCCTCCTCGTTGGTGAAGGCCGCCACCACGATGGGCCGCAGCGTGCGGCGCCCCCGCGCGTCGAGCCAGCGCACCACCTCCAGCCCAGCCATCACGCCGTAGTTGCCGTCATAGCGGCCGCCGGTGGCGACGGTGTCGATGTGCGAGCCCGTCATCACCGGCGCTGCATCGGTGATGCCCGCGCGGATGCCGAAGATGTTGCCGATGCGGTCGATGCGCACCTCCAGGTCCAGCTCCTTCATCCAGCGCACCAGCTGGTCGCGGCCCTGGCGGTCGGCGTCGGTCAGCGCGATGCGGCAGACTCCGCCGCCGTCGATCGCGCCGATGGCGGCATGCGCCTCGATGCGCGCCATGAGCGCGTCTTCCGCAATGCCCTCGCGCCGCAGCCACTGCGCCTGCGCGGCGACGACCTCCTCGCCGCAGCGGCCGGTGATGCCCCGGTAGACGCCGGGCGCCGTCGCGCCCTCGGTGCTGATGAGCAGCACGCGCGCATCGGGGTCCAGCCCTGCGGCATCGCGCGCGACGGGGTCGGCCGCCAGCGCCTGCAATGCGGCGAGGCCGGCAGCCCCCGATTCGCCGCTGAGCACGGGCACATCGCCAGCATCGCCGCTCGCGAGCGTGCGCATCGCCTGCTCGGCCTGCGCGTCGGTCACCGTCATGAAGACGTCGACGGCGGGCTGAAGAAAGCGCCATGCGAGCGGCGAAGTCTCTCCGCACGCCAACCCGGCCATCACCGAATCGACCGAACCCGTCGCGCGGCTCGGATGGCCGTTGCGCGCGCTCTGCAGCAGGCAGTCCGCCTGCTCGGGCTCGACGACGATGAAGTTGGGACGGGCCGCCCCGTAGCGCTCCCAGAAATGGCTGACGACGCCCGCGGCCAGCCCGCCCACGCCGCCCTGCACGACGACGTGGGTGAAAGGGCACGGCGCATTCGCGGCGCTGCTCTCGAGCAGCTCATCGGCCAGGATGCCGTAGCCCTGCATCACGTCGCGCGGCACTTCCTCGTAGCCTTCGTAGGAGGTGTCGGAAACCACCTCCCAGCCGTTGGCGCGGGCCAGCCGGGCCGCCTCCTCGACCGACTCGTCGTAGTTGCCAGCGATGCGCACGATCTCCGCGCCCAGCGCCGCAATCGGCGCCTCGCGCTCCTCGCTGACCTGCGCGTGCAGCACGATCACGCAGCGGCAGCCGATGCTCTGCGCGGCCGCCGCCAGCGCGCGGCCGTGGTTGCCGTCGGTGGCGCTGACGACCACGAAGTCGCGCAGCGCATCCGCATGCCTGCCGGCGAGAAGATCGGCAGGCGCCCACCCGCGGTCGGGCCAGCGGCGCAGCACCAGCCTCAGCAGCGCCACCGGCGCGCCGAGCACCTTGAAGCTGCCGAGCGCCGAGCGCGCCGACTCGTCCTTCACCGTCAGCGCGCCGATGCCGAGCTGCCGCGCGAGCCCCGGCAGCGACCATGCCGGCGTGGGCGCGGGCTGCAGCCGCTTCCATGTCGACAGCCACTGCCGGCTCTCCTTGCCGCGCGCGATGCTCATCACCTCGCGCAGCGATTCGTCGTATGCGCGGCGCCGCGCCTGGGGATTCCTGAAAAGCATGTCGTTCGCTCAATCAATCAATCAGTTGGTGGTGTGGCCCTGCGCGGGCAGGCGCATGCGGACGATCTCCGCGAAATAGCGGGCGCCCGTGGCGAGCACCTCATCGTTGAAGTCGTAGCTGCCGTTGTGCAGCGGCGTGCCGCCGGGCTCGCCCTCTGCGCCATTGCCCAGGAACACGAAGGCGCCGGGCACGGCCTGCAGGAAGGCGCCGAAGTCCTCCGAGATCATCATCGGCGCCACGTCGGCGTTCACGTTCTCCGCGCCTACCACGGCCGTGGCGGCGGCCACCGCCGTGGGCACGCACCCGGCCCAGTTCACCGTGGGCGCGAACTCGTGCGTGTAGCTGAACTCGCAGCCGGCACCGTGCATGCGGCAGATGCCCTCGCTGATCTCGCGCATGCGCGCGGCCAGCATGCGCTGCACCTCGGGGTCGTAGCTGCGCGTGTCGCCCTTGATGACGACGTTCGACGGAATCGCGTTGCGGATGCCGTCGGTGATGAACTCGGTGCACGAGACCACCGCCTGCGCGCCCGGGTCGAGCGTGCGCGAGACGATGGTCTGAAGCGCCAGCACGATCTGCGCGCCGATCACGATGGGGTCGATGCCCATGTGCGGCCGCGCGGCGTGCGTGCCCCGGCCCTTCACGTGGATCACGAAGTTGTCTTCGCTGGCCATCAGGCCGCCCGCGCGCGTGGCGAAGGTGCCGGCGCGCATGCCGGGCATGTTGTGCAGGCCGTAGATCTCGTCGACCGGGAAGCGCTGGAACAGGCCGTCTTCCATCATCGCCTTCGCGCCGCGGCCGTGCTCCTCGGCTGGCTGGAAGATGAAGCGCACGGTACCGTCGAAGTCGCGCCGCTCGCTCAGCAGCTGCGCCGCGCCGAGGATGATCGACATGTGGCCGTCGTGGCCGCAGGCGTGCATCTTGCCGGGCGTGGTGGAGGCGTAGGCGCGGTCGGCGGGCAGCTCGGTGATGTTGAGCGCGTCCATCTCGGCGCGCAGGCCGATCATGCCCTTGCCGCTGCCCACCCTCAGGTTGGCCACGAGGCCAGTGCCGCCGATGCCGGTGTGCACCTCCAGGCCCAGCGCCTTCAGCACGCGGATGACGAATGCGGATGTCTTCGCCTCCTCGAAGCCGGTCTCGGGAATGGCGTGCAGCGCGCGGCGCCAGCCGGTGAGCGTGTCGCGCAGGGGTGCGTCGTGGAGGTTCATGGCGGGATGCTATTGACAATGGTGCGAGACAGGTACGCAAAATCGAGGCTTCCGACGCAACGTTTTTGCGCGCACCCAGCATCCGACCGGCACCCATGACCCCGTTAGACGCCCTCGACCTTCGCCTGCTGGAGCTGATCCAGGCCGACAGCCGCATGCCCCAGAGCGAACTGGGCGAGCGCGTGCACCTGTCGACGGCGGCGGTGAACCGAAGGCTCAAGCGCATGCGCGACGAGGGGGTCATCCAGCGCTACGGCGCGGTGTTGTCGCCCGCCGCGCTGGGCCATCCGCTGACCATCGTGGCCGAGGTCGAAGCCGAAAGCGAGCAGATCGAGCGGCTGGACGCGATGAAGAAGAGCTTCAAAGACTGTCCGCAGGTGCAGCAGTGCTACTACGTGACCGGCGAGTGGGACTTCATCCTGGTCTTCGTGGTGCGCGACATGGCGCAGTACACGGCGCTCACGCGGCAGCTTTTCTTTCAGAGCAACAACGTCAAGCGCTTCCGAACGCTGGTCACGATGGACCCGGTGAAGCTCAGCCTGGACGTACCGGTGTCCGGGAGCTGAATTCCACGCGGCGCGCGTCGGCGGATGGCATCAGCATCGAGCGCAGCAGCAGGGTCACCGCGCAGACGATGGGCAGCAGCGCCAGCAGTCGTCCCGGCTCGAAGGCCAGTCCGGCGGCCACGCCGACGGCGCAGCCGGTTTTGATCCACGGCGCCACCGCATCCCACCCGCGCCGATGCGTCGCGGCAAAGCCGACGAGCGCGATCCAGCCATAGAAGCCGCCGAAGACGGAAAAGACCCAGCTCAGCAGGTAGTAGACCGTGTCCATGTCGCGGAACACGACCGCCGTGCCCAGGCTCCGCCAGGTGTGGCGATAGCCGTCGAAAAGAAAGAAACCGGTGGCCGAGGCGGCCCACCAGAAGAAGGCATACAGGCTCGCGATGCCGGCCAGTGCCGCGAGCCACGCGAGCGCGCGGCGCGTGATGTCGTCGAAGGGCATGTGGTCGCGCCACGCGACGATGTGTCCGTTGTCCATGCAGGGCTCCAGGTGTATTCGCAATGGAGGCCGAAGTTAGACACCGGGTGTGCGGGCTGCGTGAAGCCCGTGTGAAATGGCGCGATCAGAGGGCGCTCATGAGGCGCTCAGGGGCCCGTCACCCCGCCTCCGAAATCCCCAGCTCCGAGCACACCCGCCCCAGCAGCGCCTTCAGCGACGCCACCTCGGCTTCCAGCCGCGCCACGTTGGCCTTGAGTGCCGCGACTTCGCCCAGCGACACGTCGTGCGACGCCTGCCCCGAATCGGACGACACACCGGCGGGCCGCATGCTTTCCTCGGGCGGCGGGCCGCTCAGCAGATGCGCCCAGCGGCTCTCGCGCGCGCCGGGCAGGCGCGGCAGCTTCACCACCAGCGCGCCGGCCGGGCGCTCGGCGAGTTCGTCGAGGAAGCCCTCCACCGACGAGATGTCCGCGAAGTTGTGCATGCGGTCGCAGGCGATGCGCAGCTCGCCCGCCGTCTGCGGGCCGCGCAGCATCAGCACGGTCAGCAGGATCACCGACTGCGACGGGATCCGCAGCACGCGGTCGACGTTGTGCTCGTAGCGGAAGGCCCGCCCGCCGCTGGTCTCGGCCACGAGGCTGTAGCCCCGGAGGCTGTCTACGGCGGCCTGCACCTGCGACTCGGTGAGTTCGAGCACCGGGTTGCGGCTGGTCTTCTGGTTGCAGCCCGACACCAGCGAGTTGAGCGTGAGCGGGTAGCTGTCGGGCACGGTGCGCTGCTTTTCGGCGAGCACGCCAAGCACGCGGGTTTCGACCAGGGAGAGGACTGGAAGGGTTGTCGATGACATGGGGGCTCGGAAAAGAAAACGCGGCCGCAGCGGGGCTCAAGCGCCGTTGATGCGGCTGACCAGCGCCTTCGTGAACGCCTCGGTGCCGGCCGTGCCGCCCAGGTCGCCGGTGCGCACCTTGTCGATGTTCAGCGTCTCGTCGATGGCGGTGCGCAGGCGCGCGGCCAGTTCGGGCAGCTTCACGTGGTCGAGCATCAGCGCGGCAGCCAGCAGCAAGGCCGTGGGGTTGGCGATGCCCTTGCCGGCGATGTCGGGGGCGGAGCCGTGCACGGCCTCGAAGATGGCCGCGTCGGTGCCGATGTTGGCGCCCGGCGCCATGCCCAGGCCGCCGACCAGCCCGGCCACGAGGTCGGAAAGGATGTCGCCGAACAGGTTGGTCGTGACCAGCATGTCGAACTGCCAGGGGTTGAGCACCAGCTTCATCGCGCAGGCGTCGATGATGACCGTGTCGAGCTCGAACTTGCCCTTGTACTTCTTCTCGTAGAGGTCCAGGCCGGTCTCCAGGAAGATGCCCGTGAGCGCCTTCATGATGTTGGCCTTGTGCACGAGCGTGACCTTTTTGCGGCCGGTGGCGATGGCGGTTTCGAAGGCGTATTCGAGCAGGCGGCGGCTGCCCTGGCGGGTGTTGATGCCGGTGGCCATGGCCACGGCATGCGGGTCGCCGTCGATGGGCACGTAGTGCTCGTGGCCGATGTAGAGGCCCTCGAGGTTCTCGCGCACCACCGTCAGGTCGATCTTGTCGAAGCGGCCGCCGGGAATGATGGTGCGCGCGGGGCGCAGGTTGGCGTACAGCTGGAATTCCTCGCGCAGCCGCACGTTCGACGAGCGGTAGCCGCCGCCCGAGGGGGTCTCCAGCGGCCCCTTCAGGGCCAGCCGGGTCTTGCGGATGCTGTCGAGCGTGGCCTGCGGCAGCGGGTCGCCCGAAGCCTTGACGCCGCCCAGGCCGGCGATCTGCGTGTCCCAGGCGAAGGGCGCCTTCAGCGCGTCGAGCGCGGCCAGCGTGGCGTCGACGATCTCGGGGCCGATGCCGTCGCCGGGGATGAGGGTTGCGGGAATGGAGGTGGTGGTCATCGGCTTCGTCTCGCTTTCTGTCTGCGCTTTCTGGGTCGGGGGCTGGAGCATACGTCGCCCGCGCGACAGCGGCTCGACGAGTGCCCCCACGTTGAGGCCACCTTTGAGGCCCTTCGCCGTTGCTGCCTCGCCGGCAGGCGCCCACGGCCACGAAGCGTCCGGCCCGACGCTCGGCGCTCCTTCGCTGGAAGGCAACTGCCAAGGCGCCAGGGGCGAGCTCGCCGAACCTGCCAAGAGAGCGGCGATACAGGCGGTGAAGTCGATGGCGTGCGGCGTGGGGTCGATGGCGCCATCGGACGCCCCCGGCAGCCATGCAACCTAAAATGCCCGGTTCCCCGTCAGCCACTCCCGAAAGCGCCCTCCCCGATGTCCGCCCCGCGCAAGCTCTTCGTCACCACCGCCCTGCCATACGCCAACGGCAAGTTCCACATCGGCCACATGATGGAGTACATCCAGGCCGACATCTGGGTGCGGAACCAGCGAATGAACGGCGCCGACGTCAACTTCGTGTGCGCCGACGACGCCCACGGCGCAGCCATCACCATCGCGGCCGACAAGGCCGGCGTGACGCCGCAGGCCTTCGTGGCCGAGATCGCCGCGGGCCGCAAGCCGTACCTCGACGGCTACTACATCTCCTTCGACAACTGGCACTCGACCGACGCGCCCGAGAACCACCAGCTCGCGCAGGACATCTACCGCGACCTGCGCGCCAACGGCCTGATCAGTACCAAAAGCGTCGAGCAGTTCTACGACCCCGAAAAGGGCATGTTCCTGGCCGACCGCTTCATCAAGGGCGAGTGCCCCAACTGCCATTCGAAGGACCAGTACGGCGACAACTGCGAGGTGTGCGGCGCGGTGTACGCGCCCACCGAGCTGATCAACCCCTACTCGGCCCTCTCGGGCGCCAAGCCGGAGCTGCGCAGCTCCGAGCATTTCTTCTTCAAGCTGTCGGACCCGCGCTGCGAGGCCTACCTGAAGGAATGGACCGCCGCCGCCGGCCACGTGCAGCCCGAGGTGCAGAACAAGATCCGCGAGTGGCTCTACAAGGACGACGAGGGCAAGGGCGGCCTCGGCGACTGGGACATCAGCCGCGACGCGCCGTACTTCGGCATCGAGATCCCCGATGCGCCCGGCAAGTACTTCTACGTGTGGCTCGACGCCCCCGTGGGCTACCTCGCCTCGCTGAAGAACCTGCTGGACAAGCGCTGCATCGAGCTGGGCGGCGACGGCATCTCGTACACCGAGTACATGGCCGACCCCGAGCTGGAGCAGGTGCACTTCATCGGCAAGGACATCATCACCTTCCATACGCTCTTCTGGCCGGCGATGCTGCACTTCAGCGGCCGCAAGGCGCCCGACGCGGTGTACGTGCACGGCCATCTCACCGTGAGCGGCGAGAAGATGAGCAAGAGCCGCGGCACCGGCATCGACCCGATGAAGTACCTGGCCATCGGCCTGGACCCCGAATGGCTGCGCTACTACATCGCCGCCAAGCTCAACGGCCGCAACGAGGACATCGACTTCAACCCCGAGGACTTCGTCGCGCGCGTCAACAGCGACCTCGTGGGCAAGTACATCAACATCGCCAGCCGCGCGGCGGGCTTCATCGGCAAGCGCTTCGGCGGCAAGCTGGGCGAGGTCTCGGCCGACGGCGACGCGCTGCTGTTCACGCTGCGCGACGCGGCGGCGCAGCTGCATTCGCTCTACGACGGCCGCGACTACGCCCGGGCGCTGCGCGAGGTGATGGCGCTGGCCGACAAGGTCAACGAGTACGTCGACCAGAACAAGCCCTGGGAGCTGGCCAAGAAGGAAGGCGCCGAGGCGCGCCTGCACGACGTGTGCACCGTGTGCATCGAGGCCTTCCGCCTGCTCACGCTGTACCTGAAGCCGGTGCTGCCGGCGCTGGCGCTGAACGTCGAGGCCTTCCTGAAGATCTCGCCGCTGACCTGGGCCGACGCCGCGCAGCCGCTGCCCGCGGGCCACGCCATCGGCGAGTACAAGCACCTGATGCAGCGCGCCGACGCCAAGCTGGTCGACAAGCTCTTCGACGCGCCCGAACCGGCCGCCTCGGCAACTCCGGCCGCAGCCGAGGCGACGGAGCTGCCGGGCGGCGAAGCCATCGCGCCCACCATCGCCATCGACGACTTCGCGAAGATCGACCTGCGCATCGCGAAGATCGTGGCCTGCGAGAAGGTCGAAGGCTCGACCAAGCTGCTGCGCCTGACGCTGGACGCCGGCGAGGGCACCGACCCGCAGGGGAGTCCAATTCTTCGCAACGTGTTCAGCGGCATCGCCTCGTCCTACCAGCCCGAGCAGCTGGTGGGCAAGCTCACCGTGCTGGTCGCCAACCTCGCGCCGCGCAAGATGAAGTTCGGCGTGAGCGAAGGCATGGTGCTGGCCGCCAGCCATGGCGACGAGAAGGCCCACCCCGGCATCCACGTGCTCGAACCCTGGCCGGGCGCGACGCCAGGCATGCGGGTTCGCTGACCGGCTTCATTCAGGAAAAGGAACCACCATGACAGCACTGCTGCGCCGAGCCCTTCTGCTTGCATCGCTTTCGTCCCTGCTGGGCGGCTGCGCGGTGGTGACGGTGGCCAGCACGGCGGTGAGCGTGGGCGCCGGCGCTGTCGGGCTGGCTGCCGACGCGGCCATCGGCACGGCGCGCATCACGGGCAAGGCCGTGGGCGCGGCAGCCGATGCGGTGATTCCCGACAGCCAGTGAACAGGCCCGGCAGACTCAGTCCGCCAGGCCCAGCCGCGCCACGTGCGGCGGCGTGTGCAACGCCTTTTCCTTGCGCACGAATGCCGACCTGAGACCCGCATGCGGCTCTCGCGCGTCGAAGAAGTTGCGGCGCATGTGGGTCAACTCCTCGTCGCGGTAGCGCTGCAGCGGCTTGATCGACTCGTCCTGCTCGCGCATCGCTTTCTTCCGCGCGATGCGATCGGCCAGCTCCTGCGAAGCGGCCAGTTCCGCAGCCAGCCGGGCCACTTCGGCGCCCAGCTCCTCGGGCGCGGCCTGCAGCACGCGCTGCGCCATGCCGAGTTCGACCGCGCGCTTCGCGCTCACCGGCAATGCCGACTGCGTGAGCCGCTGCGCCTCGCTCTCGCCCACGCGGCGCGGGAGGATGTAGGTCCAGTATTCCGAGCCGTGCAGGCCCATCAGCCTGTAGTGCGGGTTGAGCACGGCGCCGTCGCGGCACCAGACCTCGTCGGCCGCCAGCGCGAGCATCACGCCGCCGGCCGCCGCGTTGCCGCCGAGCGCCGACACGGTGAGCCGGTCGGTGGTGGTGAGCACCGCCTCGACGAGGTCGTTCATCGCGTGGATGTTGGCCCAAGACTCCTCGGCCGGGTCCTCTGCAGCCTCGATCACGTTGAGGTGGATACCGTTGGAAAAGAAGTCGCGCACGCCGCCCAGCACCAGCACGGAGGTCGGCCGGGTGCAGGCGAAGCGGTAGGCCTCCAGCAGCCGGCGGCATTGCGCGGTGCTCATCGCGCCGCCCGGAAAGCTGAAATTCAGAACGCCGACCGCGCCCTGCTCGCTGTAGCGAATGTCTGAGAAGGTACGACGGCCCGCCGGCAACTGCAGCGGCGCCGGCACCTCGGGCACTTCGGAGGACAGCAGGTCGCCCAGCGCCTCGACGGCCGGCAGCTTGTAGCTGGGCAGGCGCGAGCCGGGTTCGCGCCAGGGACGCAGCTGCTGGATCCACGCCGCGCCGTCGACGGTGGCGCGGCAGATGGCGCCGGCGCGGGTGGCGATCAGCTCGCCGGGGCGGCTGCCGCGCAACTCGTCCTCGGGATGGCCGCCGTGCAGGTACCAGCGCGCACCCAGCAGTTCGTCGAGCACGCCAGGCTGCGAATCGGCCGCGCGCAGCTTGCGCAGCACCGTTTCGGTCGGGTCGGAGGTCCAGTCGATGCGCCGCTCTTCCTGTTTCATGAAGGGCCGCCAGCCGGCGGCCAGCGCGGCGGCTTCCTGCTTCTGCGGCTTGTGCCTGCCCGAAGCAAAGCGCTCGACGGCGAGCAGCACGGCGTCGAGCGCCGCGTCGGCCACCTCGCCGCGGTACAGGTCGCTCTTGCCGGCCAGCGGCGGCAGCTTCAGCGGCGACCAGGCCCAGACGTCGCCCGCATCCATCTCGGCCACGGCCTCGAGCACGGTGACGCCCCAGCTTTCGGCGGCGCCCTGCAGTGTCCAGTCGAGCGACGAGGGGCCCCGGTCGCCGGGCGGGCCGGGGTGCACAATCAGGCAGGTGTGGGCGGTCCAGATGTCTTGCGGGATCGCCGTGGTCAGCATCGGCGCCACGATGAGCTGCGGCGCATGCACCCGCACCGCCTCGCGCAGTGCGTCGTCATTGCCGAGGGCCAGCGCCACGCCGACGGTGTGGCCCTGGTCCTGGAGTTCGGCGAGAACCCGTTGCGTCAGGCTGTTGAACGCGCTCGCGACAAGCAGGATGTGCATCGGACGGCCCCGGTAATGTCGGTGACTAAATGTCAATGAGTGTCAAAAATGTATCTGCAACCTTTCTTCCGGATAAGTTGACTGAAAGTTCGCACGGCGGCCTCGCCGCTGTTTTCATTCGACGTAGGAAAGCGGCAGCGCGGTGGTGAACTTGATTTCCTCCATCGCGAAGCTGGAGCTCACGTCCGACAGGTCGGTGTCGGCGATGAGGCGCTTGTAGACCTTGTCGTAGGCCGCGATGTCGGGAACGACCACGCGCAGCAGGTAGTCGATGTCGCCGCTCATCCGGTAGAACTCGACGACCTCGGGAATCACGTCGACCACTGCCTTGAAGTGCTCGAACCAGGCCTGCGAGTGCGTGCGGGTGCGCACGGCGACGAACACGGTGACGCCCACGTTCACCTTCTGCGGGTCGACCAGCGTCACGCTGCGGGTGATGACGCCGGCCTCCTTCAGGCGCTGGATGCGGCGCCAGCACGGTGTCTGCGAAAGGCCGACCCGCGCGGCCAGCTCGGCGACCTGCCATTCGGCGTTCTGCTGCAGCAGTTCGAGGATCTTTCGATCCATGGAATCAATTTTTATCTTCTTCATATTTTTGAGAATTTGATTCTCAAATTCTGAAGAATCGGAGCCTGGAACGCAAGCCTTTTCCCAGTGCGGCTTTGCAGAATCCTGTCCATGGAAATCTATCTGGACGCCAACGCCACCACCCCCGTCCTTGCCCAGGCCCGCGCCGCGGCGCTCGCCGCCATGGCCGGCGATTTCGGGAACCCCAGCAGCATCCACACCACCGGCCTGAAGGCCCGGGCGCTGATGGACGCCGTGCGCGCCCGCGCCCGCCGGGTGATCGGCGCGCCCTCGGGGCGGCTGCTGTTCCTCAGCGGCGCGACCGAAGGCATCCAGACCGCCGTGCTCTCGGCCCTGAGCGCGCTGCGTGCCCGGCGCCAGGCCGGCGACACCACCGCCGATCTGCTGCTCTACGGCGCGACCGAGCACAAGGCCGTGCCCGAGGCGCTCAAGCACTGGAACGCGCTGCTGGGCCTGAACCTGGAGGTGCTCGCCATTCCCGTGGGCCGCGACGGCCGCCACGATCTCGGCTGGCTGCGCGCCCATGCGCCGCGCGCCGGCATGGTTTGCACGATGGCGGCCAACAACGAGACCGGCGTGGTGAGCGATCTCGACGGCATTGCCGCCGCGCTCGCAAGCAGCCCGGCACTGTGGATGGTCGACAGCGTGCAGGCCCTGGGCAAGCTGCCGCTGTGGCTGGGCGAGCGGCCCATCGACTACGCGCCTTTCTCCGGCCACAAGCTCTATGCGCCCAAGGGCATCGGCATGCTGTACGTGCGCCAGGGCGCGCCCTTCACGCCGCTGATGGCCGGCGGCGGCCAGGAAGACTCGCTTCGCTCCGGCACCGAGAACATGTCGGGCATCGCGGCGCTGGGCGCCGTGCTGGAGGCGCTGGAGGAAGGCGGGACCTTCCAGGACCACGGCACGCTCGCCGCCTGCCGCGATCGCCTCGCCGCCGCGCTGCGCGACGCCTTCCCAGGGCTGGTGTTCAACGCGCCGCCCGAGCTGTCCCTGCCGACCACGCTGAACTTCTCGGTGCCCGGCCTGAGCTCCAAGCTGCTGCTGGACCTGTTCGACGCCGCCGACATGCGCGTCAGCGGCGGCTCCGCCTGCGGCGCATCGAAGGCCCGGCCGAGCTACGTGCTGGAGGCGATGGGGCTGCCCGCGTGGCGCACCGCATCGGCGGTGCGGCTGTCCTTCGGCCCGGCCGCCGACGATGCCTTCATCGACGAGGCATGCGCCCGCATCCGCGCATGCGGCGAATCGTTGCGCGACAGCTGCCTGAGCACCACGCCGCAGAGCCACGCGCTGCCGCCCGAGCGGCTGACCCGCTTCGTGGTCGATGGCGCCTGCTGCTACCTGCTGGCCGATGCCGCCAGCCGCCGCTGCGTGGTCATCGACCCGCTGCCCGAGCTGACCGGCCAGCTCACGCAATGGCTGGGCTGCCACGGGTACACGCTGGCCGCCGCGCTCGACACGCACAGCCATGGCGACCACGCCTCCTCCGGCCCCGAGCTGCTCGCCGCCGTGCCCGAATCGCAACGCGAGGCCGGCCCCGTGGACGCGCTCGGATGGCCGCAGGGCGCGCAGCAGATCGGGCTCGGCGCGCAGCGGCTCACCAGGCTGGCGCTGCCCGGCCACACCGCAGACTCCACCGCCTACCTGCTGCACGATGCCGGCGGCCTGCGCCTGGCCTTCGTCGGCGACACCCTGATGCCCGGCGCGCTGGGGCGCAGCGACTTCGCTCAGAGCGAGCCGCTGGCCTACGGCCCCTCGCTGCTCAAGCTGCAGCAGGCGCTGCAGCCGGGCACGCTGATGCTTCCGGGCCACGACTACGACGACCGCTTCGCCGCCACGCTGGACACCGAATGCGCGGCCCAGCCGCTGCTGAGGCAGGTGCTCTCCGGCGCCCTGGACGCGGCCGGCTTCGCGAGCGCCAAGGAGGCGCTGGAACGCGGCCTCGCGCTCACCGAATACCAGACCATGGCCTGCGGCGCCCGTGTCGACACCTGCACCGCCGGCCCGGCCTTCGACCTGAGCCCCGAGGCCCTGTCCGCCCTGCAGCAGGCGCACCCCGGCCTCGTGCTGGTCGACGTGCGCGAGCCCTACGAGCAGCGTGTCGGCCACGCGCCCGTGCTGGACGCGGCGACCCGGCTGCAGGCCGTGCCGCTGTCGAGGCTGCCCAACGCCCTGCCCGACTGGCTGGCGCTGCCCGAAGAGACGCCGGTGGTGTTCTTCTGCCGCAGCGGCAACCGCAGCGCGCAGGCCGCCAAGGCTCTGCGCCGGCTGGGCCATGAGCAGGCCTGGAGCCTGGCCGGAGGGCTCGCGCTGTGGCCGCGAGAATCATCCGCCGAAGCGCTGCATGCTCAGGCCGCCTGACCTCTTGAAAGCCCCAGTGAATCTACGCCGCGAACTTCTCCTCACCGCTTGCGCACTCGGCATGCTGCCGTCCGCCTTCGCCCAGCGCCGCACCGACTCCGTCGAAGGGCGCTTCGGCAAGCTCGACGGCATGCGCTTCGAGCAGTTGCCCTTCCAGGACGCGATCAAGGTCGTGCACGGCGACGGCAAGCGGCAGATCGCGGTGTTCTCCGACCCGAATTGCGGCCATTGCAAGCGCGTCGACAAGGACCTGAAGGCGCTCGGCAACGTCACGGTGCACGTGTTTCTCTATCCGGTGCTGGGCGAGGATTCGTCGGCCAAGGCGCGCAATCTGTGGTGCGGCGGCAGGGACAGGGCCGCAGCGTGGGAAGCCTGGATCGAGAAAGGCGTCGAACCCGCATCATCCGCCGGCGGCTGCGACACGTCGGCGCTGCAGCGCAATGCCGCGCTCGGGCGCAAGCTGGGCATCCGGGGCACGCCCGCGCTGGTCTTCGGCGACGGCACCTTCGTGCCTGGTGCGATTCCCGTGCGCTGGATCGAGCAATTGCTCGCGACCGGCCGGAGCTAGGGGGCTTCGGTGCCGCGATCGGGCGAAGAGCCGCTGCGCACCACGCGCTGGTCGTCGGCGAGCGTGGCGGTGAAGACCATGGCCGAGTTCGGCGGCTGCACCCAGCGCCATTCCCATTCGGTCTCGCGCCTGAGCGCGTAAGGCGTGACCTTGGCGGGCTTGCCCAGCATCTTGCGCAGGTCTTCCATCATCATGCCGGGCTGCACCTTGGCGAAGTTCTCGGGCGTGAGCACCTGCCGCAGGGCGCTCATCTTCCCGTCGATGCCGATGGTGATCATGTAGTTCTTCTGGCCCGCGGGCTGGCGGTTGTACTCGAACACGCGGGCGCCGCCCGCGCCGTCCCAGATGTTCTCGGGCTGGCCGAAGCGGGCTCGCACGTCGGCCTCGGTGGAGACGCCTTCCTCCAGCTCGCCGATGTTCTTCGAGTCGCATGCGGCGAGCCCGACCGCAGCCGCCAGACACCCGATTGCCATGCCGATCCGCCACCCTTGAAGTTGCTTCATGCCGTCCCCGGTAAAATTCGCGTCGATTAAAGGTCCAGTCTATGTCCATCTTCCGCCGCCCCCACTACACCTCCGAGATCACGAACTTCATCGAGGAGATGAAGGAAAAGAAGCCGACGCTGGAGGCCGAGCAGCGCGCCGGCCGCGCCCTGCTGTGGGACAAGCACCTCGACCGCGGCCTGCTGGAGGAATACAGCGAAGCCCGCGTGCCCCAGCAGCCCTACGTCTACCAGACCCAGACCAAGTAAGCCATTCGCCGATGCCGAATTGGCAGCAAATCCCCGTCCGCATTGCGTCGGCCGCTATTGAAACGGTAGCACCGGCACGATGAACAGCGACGAGGACAACGGCACGCTGGTGGTCGACATGCCCGAGGTGGTCGACCAGGTCGCGCTCGCGAGGCTCTATGGAGAGCCGCTGTTCGCGATGCCGAAGGACCTGTACATCCCGCCCGAGGCGCTGCAGGTGTTCCTGGAGGCCTTCGAGGGCCCGCTCGACCTGCTGCTCTACCTGATCCGCAAGCAGAACTTCAACATCCTCGACATCCCGATGGCGGGGCTCACGCGGCAGTACCTGAGCTACGTCGACGAGATCCGCCAGAGCAACCTCGAGCTCGCGGCCGAGTATTTGCTGATGGCCGCGATGCTGATCGAGATCAAGTCGCGCATGCTGCTGCCGCCCAAGAAGGTGGCCGACGGCGAAGAGGCCGAAGACCCGCGCGCCGAACTCGTGCGCCGCCTGCTCGAGTACGAGCAGACCAAGCTGCAGGCCGCCGCCATCAGCGCCATGCCGCAGTACGGCCGCGACTTCTGGAAGGCGCAGGTCTACATCGAGCAGTCGCTGAAGCCGCGCTTTCCCGACGTGGACGTGATCGAGCTGCGCGACGCGTGGGCCGACATCATGAAGCGCGCCAAGCTCGTGCAGCACCACAAGATCTCGCGCGAGGAACTCAACGTGCGCGAGCACATGAGCATCGTGCTGCGCCACCTGCAGGGCCAGCGCTTCGTGGAGTTCGAGAAGCTCTTCGACGTGTCGCGCGGCGTGCCGGTGCTGATCGTCACCTTCATCGCGATGCTGGAGCTCGCGAAGGAGACGCTGATCGAGATCACGCAGGCGGAAGCCTTCGCTCCCATCTACGTGCGGCTGGCGTACTCCCCTTCCTGATTCATACCTCGTGCGCGACTTCGACGTCCTCATCGTCGGCAGCGGATTGGCCGGCCTCTCGGCGGCGCTGCACCTAGCGCCCACGCACCGCGTGGCCGTGCTGACCAAGCGCGCGCTGAACGACGGCTCCAGCGCCTGGGCGCAGGGCGGCATCGCGGCGGTGCTGGCCGCGGGCGACAGCTTCGACGCGCACGTCGAGGACACGCTGGTCGCCGGCGCCGGCCTGTGCGACCCCGAGGCCACGCGCTTCGTGGTCGAGCACGCGCCCGAGGCCATCGGCTGGCTGCGCGAGCTGGGCGTGCCCTTTTCCGAAGAAGATGGCGGCCTGCACCTGACGCGCGAAGGCGGCCACAGCCAGCGCCGCATCGTGCACGTGACCGACGCCACCGGCGCGGCGGTGCAGCAGGTGCTGATCGAACGGGTGCGCCGCACGCCGAACATCGCGCTGTTCGAGAACCACACGCTGGTCGACCTCATCACCGGTCCGAAGATCGGACTCGACGACCCTGCCTGCCTGGGCCTCTACGCACTCGACGGCGAAACCGATGAGGTGCTGGCCTTCCGCGCGCCGCACACCATCCTGGCCACCGGCGGCGCGGGCAAGGTGTATCTCTACACGACCAATCCGGACACGGCCACCGGCGACGGCATCGCCGCCGCGTGGCGCGCGGGCTGCCGGGTGTCGAACATGGAGTTCATCCAGTTCCACCCGACCTGCCTGTATCACCCGCACGCGAAGTCCTTCCTGATCAGCGAGGCGGTGCGCGGCGAAGGCGGCCTGCTGAAGCTGCCCGATGGAACCCGCTTCATGCCGAAGCACGACGAGCGCGCCGAACTGGCCCCGCGCGACGTGGTGGCCCGCGCCATCGACTTCGAGATGAAGAAGCACGGCCTGGACTGCGTGTACCTCGACATCTCGCACCAGCCGGCCGCGTTCCTGAAGGAGCACTTCCCCAACATCCTGGCGCGCTGCCTGGAGCTGGGCATCGACATCACGCGCGAACCCATCCCGGTGGTGCCCGCCGCGCACTACACCTGCGGCGGCGTGCTCAGCGACCTGAGCGGGCGCACCGACATCCCGGGCCTCTACGCCATCGGCGAGACCGCATGCACCGGCCTGCACGGCGCGAACCGGCTTGCGAGCAACTCCCTGGTGGAGTGCATGGTGTTCGCGCGCGCGGCGGCCGGCGCCATCGCCTCGGCGCCGGCACGCGAGCTCGCCGGGCTGCCCGCCTGGGACGACAGCCGCGTCACCGACGCCGACGAGGCCGTGGTCATCTCCCACAACTGGGACGAGTTGCGCCGTTTCATGTGGGACTACGTCGGCATCGTGCGCACCAACAAGCGCCTGGAGCGCGCGAGCCACCGCATCGCGCTGCTGCAGGCCGAGATCCAGGAGTTCTACGCGAACTTCCACGTCACGCGCGACCTGCTCGAGCTGCGCAACCTGGTGCAGGTGGCCGAGCTGATCGTGCGTTCCGCGCAGGCCCGCCACGAGAGCCGTGGCCTGCATTTCAGCCGCGACTACCCCTCGCTCGCCGAGCCCACCGCACCCACGGTGCTGGCGCCTCCGGCAGACCGATAACCCCCACCCGTTCGTTTTTCTTCACTCAAGGATGCCCGGCCACCGACGCCCGCAGGGAGAAACCCAACCATGTCGAACACCACACCCGCCACCACATCCGTTACCACCCCCGTTACCACCCCCGTCACGGAGGCACCGCCGGCCTCGCCCTACGGCACGCTGCCGCCGGCCTCCCCGCCCGCGTCGCGCAAGCCGGTGAGCCTGCCGAGGCTGGCCGACATGCACGCGCGCGGCGAGAAGATCGCGATGCTCACCGCCTACGACGCCACCTTCGCCGCCATGGCCGACGCGGCCGGCGTCGACTGCCTGCTTGTCGGCGACTCGCTCGGCATGGTCTGCCAGGGCCTGAACAGCACCGTGGGCGTGAGCCTGGACACCATGCGCTATCACACCGACAGCGTCTCTCGCGGCCTGCGCCGCGTGCAGGGAACGGCCTGGCTGATCGCCGACCTGCCCTTCGGCAGCTATCAGGAATCGCGCGAGCAGGCGCTGCGCAGCGCCACCGTGCTGATGCAGGCCGGCGCGCACATGGTCAAGCTCGAAGGCGGCGGCTGGACCACCGACACGGTGCGCTTCCTGGTCGAGCGCGGCATTCCCGTGTGCGCCCACCTCGGCCTGACGCCGCAGACGGTGCATGCGCTGGGCGGCTACCGCGTCCAGGGCAAGGGCGACACGGCCGGCGCGCTGCTGAAGCAGCAGGCCCACGAACTGCAGGACGCGGGCGCCGCAATGCTCGTGCTCGAGATGGTGCCGGCCGCGCTGGCCGCCGAACTCACAGCCGAGCTGAAGCACTGCGCCACCATCGGCATCGGCGCGGGCAAGGCCACCGCCGGACAGGTGCTCGTGCTGCACGACATGCTGGGCATCAACCTCGGGAAGATGCCGAAGTTCGTGCGCAACTTCATGGCCGACGCGCCGGGCGTGCTGCCCGCGCTCAAGGCTTACGTGCAGGCCGTCAAGGACGGCAGCTTCCCCGACGACCGACTCCACGCCTGGTAGGCAGACAAGGAAAAAGGAAACCCCTCATGCACATCGCACACACCATCGCCGAACTGCGCGATCACCTGGACGCCTTCAGGCGCCCCGCCTTCGTCCCGACCATGGGCAACCTGCACGACGGCCACCTGGCCCTGGTGAAGCAGGCGAAGCCGCTGGGCGACGTGACGGTCGCCAGCATCTTCGTGAACCGCCTGCAGTTCCTGCCGCACGAGGACTTCGACACCTACCCGCGCACCTGGGAGAGCGACTGCGAGAAGCTGCGCTCGGCCGGCTGCGACGTGCTGTTCGCGCCCGACGAGAAGACGCTCTACCCCGAGCCCCAGACCTGCAAGGTGCACCCCGACCCGGCGCTGGCCGACATCCTCGAAGGCCACTTCCGCCCGGGCTTCTTCGTCGGCGTGTGCACGGTGGTGATGAAGCTCTTCCAGTGCGTGCAGCCGCGCGTGGCCGTGTTCGGCAAGAAGGACTACCAGCAGCTGATGATGATCCGGCACATGGTCCGGCAGTTCGCGCTGCCCGTCGAGATCGTGGGCGGCGAGACTTTCCGAGCCGAAGACGGCCTGGCGCTCTCGTCGCGCAACGGCTACCTCAGCGAGAGCGAACGTGCCGAGGCGGTGCAGCTTTCGAAGGCGCTGAAGGCGATGGCCGAGGCGGTGCGCTCGGGCGAACGCGACCTCGGCGCGATCGAGGCCCGCGCCATGCAGGCGCTCGCGCAGCGCGGCTGGCAGCCCGACTACCTGGTGCTGCGCCGCCGCTCCGACCTGCAGGCGCCGGCTGCCGGCGAGCCGCTGGTGGCGCTGGCCGCCGCGCGGCTGGGCAGCACGCGGCTGATCGACAACCTCGAGATCGAGACGGCTGCCCCATGACCTACAGCGTCAAGGAAATCTTCTACACGCTGCAGGGCGAAGGCGGACAGGCCGGCATGCCGGCCGTGTTCTGCCGCTTCGCGGGCTGCAACCTCTGGACAGGCCGCGAGGAAGACCGCGCCTCGGCCATCTGCCGCTTCTGCGACACCGATTTCGTAGGCACCGACGGCACGCTGGGCGGCAAGTTCAAGACCGCCGACCTGCTGGCGGACACCATCGCCGCGCAATGGCCTGCCACCGATGCCGACCACCGGCTGGTGGTGCTGACCGGCGGCGAGCCGCTGCTGCAGGTCGACAAGGCGCTGGTCGACGCGCTGCACGCGCGGCGCTTCCGCATCGCGGTGGAGAGCAACGGCACGGTCGAAGCGCCCGAGGGCATCGACTGGCTGTGCATCAGCCCCAAGGCCGGCGCGCCCTGGGTGCAGCAGCGCGGCCAGGAGCTGAAGCTGGTGTGGCCTCAGCCAGGCATCGACCTCGACGCCATGGCACGCACCGGCGAGTTCACCCACCGCTTCCTGCAGCCCATGGATGGGCCCGACCGCGTCGCGAACACCGAGCTCTGCATTGCCGAATGCATGAAGCAGCCCGTGTGGCGCCTGAGCGTGCAGACCCACAAGATCACCGGCATCCGCTGAGGCGGAACCCTTTTCCCCGAGTTTTTGTTTTTGACGATGCGATTCACCATCAGCCAACGCTTTTTCTTCGATGCCGCCCACACGCTCAAGCGCGAGATCGAGGCCGAAGGCAGCCGCCGTATCCACGGCCATACCTACCACGCGGAGGTGTGGCTCACGGGCGAGCGCGACCCGGTGACGGGAATGGTGATCGACCTGGGCCTGCTGCGCCGCCGGCTGGAGGATGTGCGCGAGCAGCTCGACCACCACCTGCTGGACGACGTGCCGGGGCTGCATCCGCCGACGCTGGAGAACCTGTGCGTGTTCATTGCGGATGCGCTGCCGGACCTGCGGCCCTCGCTGGCGCGCGTGCGGGTGTGGCGCGAGGCGATGGGCGATTCCTGCACCGTGGATTTCTAGGGGCTTGCTCCCTCTCCCCTCGGGGAGAGGGTTGGGGTGAGGGCTGACGGCGTCGAAGGCCACGCGATGTTGTGAGGCCCAAGACCCTCACCCTGACCCTCTCCCGCACGCGGGAGAGGGAACGACACCTCAGGCGGCGCCGATGCCCGCCACCAGGCTCCCCGGCGCCAGCCCGTTCTTCAACCCGGCGGTGAACGCCAGCATCCGATCGATCGGCACCCGCGCCCGCAGCCCCAGCGCCGGATCGACGTGGATCTCACCCGCGCCCGTCTCCAGCGCATTCGCCAGCTCCACCAGCCCGTTCATCGCCATCCACGGGCAATGCGCGCAGCTCTTGCAGGTGCCGCCGTTGCCGGCCGTGGGCGCCTCGATGAAGACCTTGCCGGGGTTCAGCGTGCGCAGCTTGTGCAGCATGCCGCTGTCGGTGGCGACGATGAACTCCCTGGCGTCCATGCGCTGCGCGGCGTTGAGGATGGCCGAGGTGGAGCCGACCGCATCGGCCAGCGCGATCACGTCCGAGGGCGACTCGGGGTGCACCAGCACCTTGGCCTTCGGGTGCTCCTTCATGAGGAGTTCGAGCTCCAGCGCCTTGAACTCGTCGTGCACGATGCAGGCGCCGTTCCAGCTGACCATGTCGGCGCCGGTCTGGCGGCGGATGTAGTCGCCCAGGTGGCGGTCGGGGCCCCACAGGATCTTCTGCCCCGCCGCATGCAGCGCGTTCACCACGTCGAGCGCGCAGCTGGAGGTGACCAGCCAGTCGGCGCGCGCCTTCACGGCCGCGCTGGTGTTGGCATAGACGACCACGGTGCGGTCGGGATGCTGGTCGCAGAAGGCGCTGAACTGGTCGACCGGGCAACCCAGGTCGAGCGAGCAGTTCGCGTCGAGGTCGGGCATCAGCACGCGCTTCTCGGGCGAGAGGATCTTCGAAGTCTCGCCCATGAAGCGCACGCCCGACACCACCAGCGTCTGCGCGGCGTGGTCGCGGCCGAAGCGCGCCATCTCGAGCGAGTCGCTCACGATGCCGCCGGTTTCCTCGGCGAGGTCCTGCAGGTCGGGGTGCACGTAGAAGTGCGACACCATCACCGCATTGCGCTCGCGCAGCAGGCGGCGGATGCGCTCCTTCAGCGCGATGCGCTCGTCGGGCGATGGCTCGGGCGGCACGCGCGCCCAGGCGTGGCGGGTGTCGCAGACGGCGCCGGCCCTGGTTCCGGCGGGCTGCTCGTAGTCGACGTCGATGACCGTGGACGGCATGGGCGGATCAGCCTTCCTGGAAACGCATCGAGTAGTCGATCGCCTTGACGTCCTTGGTCAGGGCACCGACGGAGATGCGGTCGACGCCGGTTTCGGCCAGGGCGCGCAGGCCCTCCAGGGTGACACCGCCGGAGATCTCGAGCACGGCCTTGCGGCCTTCGCCAGCCCTGTCGTTGATGCGCACGGCCTCGCGCAGCGTGGGCAGGTCCATGTTGTCGAGCAGCACCATGCGCGCGCCGGCATCGAGCGCCTCGCGCAGTTGGGCCAGCGTCTCGACCTCGACCTCGACGAATTCCGCCTTCACGGCCGCGGGGGCCACGGCGCGCAGGGCCGCGGCCACGCCACCGGCCGCGGCGATGTGGTTTTCCTTGATGAGCACAGCGTCGTACAGGCCGATGCGGTGGTTGAGGCCGCCGCCGGTGCGCACCGCGTACTTCTGCGCGAGGCGCAGGCCGGGAATGGTCTTGCGGGTGTCGACGATGCGCGCGCGGGTGCCGCGCACGGCGTCGGCATAGAGCGCGGTCTTGGTGGCGACGGCGCTCAGCAGCTGCAGGAAGTTGAGCGAGGTGCGCTCGGCCGTCAGCAGCGCGCGGGCCGAGCCTTCGATCTCGAGCACCGTCTGGCCGGCCTCGCAGCGCTCGCCCTCGGCGCAGAGCCACCGGATGCGCACCTGCGGATCGAGCTGCCGCAGCGTGGCCTCCACCCAGGGCGCGCCGCAAACCACGGCCTCTTCGCGGGCAAGCACGCGAGCTCGGGCGCTGCGGGCGGGGTCGACCAGCGAAGCTGTGAGGTCGCCGTCGGCGACGTCTTCCCGCAATGCACGGGTGGCATCGGACAGGGCCAGCGCGGCCACGGCCGACGCTGAAAAATCAAAGCGAAGGCTCATGGCTCTCTTTGTCTCTGCGTTTTTCTCAGGGGGATTGACGAGGGGAAGCGGTGGCGCCCGGCTGGGGCTGCTGCACCGATTCCGGCACCGGCTCGCGGCCGACGAGGGCCGCCACGGCGTCCTGGGGGCTCATGCGGCCATCGAGCAGCGCGACCACGCCCTCGGCGATGGGCATCTCGATGCCGAGGCCGCGCGCGCGCTGCACCACGGTGCGGGCGCAATACACGCCCTCGGCCACGTGGCCCAGCGAATCGACGGCCTGCGCCAGCGTGCGGCCCTGCGCGAGCAGCAGGCCGACCTTGCGGTTGCGCGACAGGTCGCCGGTGGAGGTCAGCACCAGGTCGCCCAGGCCAGAAAGGCCCATGAAGGTTTCCGCGCGAGCGCCCAGCGCGAGGCCGAAGCGCGTCATTTCGGCAAGGCCGCGGGTGATGAGCGCCGCGCGGGCGTTGAGCCCCAGCGCGAGGCCGTCGCACAGCCCGGTGGCGATGGCCAGCACGTTCTTGACCGCGCCGCCCACCTCCACGCCCACGATGTCCTCGTTGGCATAGACGCGCAGCGCGGGGCCGTGGAAGGCGTCGACCAGCATGTCGCGCACGGCGGCGTGCGGACTGGCGGCCACCAGCGCGGTCGGCCGGCCTTCGGCGACTTCCTGCGCGAAGCTGGGGCCGCTGAGCACGCCCGCTCTCAATTCAGGAGCAACCTGCGCCCAGATCTCGTGGGCCAGCAGGCCGAAGGATGCGGGCGAAGACGCGTCGAGCGCGGGCTCGACGCCCTTGCACAGCCAGGCCACGGCGGCGGCGGTGCCGCGCAGTGCGATGAGCTGCTCGCGCAGGGCGGCCATCGGGGTGGCCACGATGACGAGGTCGGCGCCGGCCTGCGCCTGGGCGATGTCGCCGGCGCGCACGGCCAGCGAGGCCGGCAGGGCCAGCCCGGGCAGGTAGCGGGAGTTTTCGCGCGCGGCCGACATGGCGTCGGCCTGGGCGGCGTCGCGCGCCCAGAGCGTGACTTCGTGGCGGGCCGCCGCGTTGACGGCGACCGCCGTGCCCCAGGCGCCGGCGCCATGAACGCAGATCTTCATCGGCGTCGGTGGCTGCTGCGGCTGTACGGCTTCAAGCCGTGATTACTGCGCCAGCGAGGGCGCAGCCTGGCCGGCGGCCTGGGCCTGCTGCTGCTCGTACATGGCCTGGAAGTTGATTTCGGCCAGGTGCACGGGCGGGAAGCCGCCGCGCTGGATCACGTCGGCCACGTTGCCGCGCAGGTAGGGGTAGACGATCTGCGGGCAGGCGATGCCGAGGATGGCGCCCATCTGCTCTTCGGGCAGATGGCGGATCTCGAAGATGCCGGCCTGCTTGGCTTCGACCAGGAACACGGTCTTGTCGCCGATCTTGGTCTGCACGGTGGCGGCCACGGTGATCTCGAAGATGCCTTCAGCCACGGGCTGTGCGTCCACGCCGAGCTGGATGTCGACGGTGGGCTGCTCCTGCTCCAGCAGGATCGCGGGCGAATTGGGCTGCTCGAGCGACAGGTCCTTGAGGTAGACGCGCTGGATCTGGAAGACGGGATCTTGGGCTTGCTGGTCGGCCATGGCTGAACTTTCGAGGATCAAAACAATGCCCGCCGGGGAGGGGGTCCCGCAGCGGGCTGCAGATGAGTGAACTGGCGATTATGGCCCCGTCACAGGACGGTTCCGGGGCAGGGCCGGTTTCAGGCGCCCTGCAGCAGCGGAACCAGGCCGCCGCGGCTGTCGAGCGCCATCAGGTCGTCGCAGCCGCCCACGTGGGTGTCGCCGATGAAGATCTGGGGCACCGTGCGGCGCTGGGTGATCTCCATCATGGTGTTGCGGGCCTGGGGGTCGGTGTCGATGCGGATCTCCTCGATCTGCTCGACGCCCTTGGACTTCAGGATCTGCTTCGCGCGTATGCAATAGGGGCAAACGGCGGTGGTGTACATCTTGACTGCTTGCATACGCTCCATCTCGGGGGGATTTCAGGCTTTTTCAACCGGCAGGTTAGCCTCTTTCCACGCCTTCAGCCCGCCGGACACCGCTTGGGCCTGCTCGTAACCGAGCTTCTTGGCCACCGCCACGGCGCGCTGGGCGCGGGCGCCGGTGGCGCAGACCAGCAGCAGCGGCACGTTCTTGTTCTTGACCGCGCCGGCGAGCTTTTCCTCGAGCTGGTTCAGGGGAACGTTCCTGGCGCCGATCATGTGGCCGGTGGCGAACTCCTCGGGCTCGCGCACGTCGACCAGCACGGCGCGCTCGCGGTTGATGAGCTGCACGGCGCCCTGCGCGGTGAGCGTTCCGCCGCCCGCCCCCCGCACCAGCGGCCAGGCCAGCATGGCGCCCGAGCTGAGCGCGATCAGGATCAGCATCCAGTTCGCGGTGACGAATTCGATCAATTTCACGGGGGTTCCTTGAATGGCAAACCGGGGATTTTAGAATGCGGGGTTTCGCAAGCGCAGCCAAAGGCCTCCCACATGCACAAACTGGTATTGATCCGTCACGGTGAATCGACCTGGAATCTCGAAAACCGCTTCACCGGATGGACCGACGTCGACCTGACCGAAACCGGCGTCGAACAGGCCAAGCAGGCCGGCCGGCTGCTCAAGGCCGAAGGCTACGACTTCGACGTCGCCTACACGAGCGTGCTCAAGCGCGCCACCCGCACCCTTTGGCACACGCTCGACGAACTCGACCGCACCTGGCTGCCCGTGGTGCATTCCTGGCGCCTCAACGAGCGCCACTACGGCGGCCTGCAGGGCCTGAACAAGGCCGAAACCGCCAAGAAATACGGCGACGAGCAGGTGCTGGTCTGGCGCCGCAGCTACGGCACCCCGCCCCCGCCGCTGGAAGCCGACGACCCGCGCAGCGAACGCGGCGACGTGCGCTACGCCAAGCTGTCGCCCGAGCAGATCCCGCTGACCGAGTGCCTGAAGGACACCGTGGCGCGCGTTCTGCCCTTCTGGAACGAATCGATGGCGCCGGCCATCCGCACCGGCCGCCGGCTGGTGGTGGCGGCCCACGGCAACTCGATCCGCGCCCTGGTGAAGTACCTCGACGGCATCTCCGACGACGACATCGTCGGGCTGAACATCCCCAACGGCATCCCGCTGGTGTACGAGCTCGACGACGACCTCAAGCCCCTGCGCCACTACTACCTAGGCGATGCCGCGGCCGCCGAAAAGGCCGCCGCCGCGGTGGCATCGCAGGGCAAGGGCTGAGAAGGCCCGCCAGGAGCGCCCTGAAAAGCCCCCGTCCGGCGCTCCACCCGTGGAACCCCGGCAAACAATTTGCTTCCAAGCTGTGTATATTGGACTGACAGCCGCCGACAAGGACAACCACTCATGATGGGCCAGAAACTCAAGATCACCGGCTGGGTCGCCGCCGGCGCCGTTGCAGGCGTCCTGACCACCGTCTCGCTGCAGACAGTCGCGCGCGGCTCGCTCGCGCCCCTGCCGCTCGAGGAATTGCAGCAGCTCGCCGCCGTCTTCGGAATGGTCAAGAGCGACTACGTGGAGCCGGTCGACGAGAAGAAGCTCATCTCCGACGCCATCTCCGGCATGGTCGCCGGGCTCGACCCCCACTCCCAGTACTTCGACAAGAAGTCCTTCAAGGAATTCAGGGAAGGCACCACCGGCCGCTTCGTCGGCGTGGGCATCGAGATTTCGCAGGAAGACGGCCTCATCAAGGTCGTCTCGCCCATCGAGGGCTCCCCCGCCTTCCGCGCGGGCCTCAAGCCCAATGACCTGATCACCAAGATCGACGACACCGCCGTGCGCGGCCTGTCGCTGAACGAGGCGGTCAAGCGCATGCGCGGCGAAGCCAACACCAAGGTGCTGCTGACCATCTTCCGCAAGGACGAGAGCCGCACCTTCCCCGTGACCATCACGCGTGAAGAGATCCGCACGCAGTCGGTCCGCGGCAAGATGATCGAGCCGGGCTACGGCTGGATCCGCCTCTCGCAGTTCCAGGAGCGCACCGTCGACGACTTCGTCAAGAAGATCGACGAGCTCTACAAGGAAGACCCGAACCTCAAGGGCCTGGTGCTCGACCTGCGCAACGACCCGGGCGGCCTGCTCGACGCGGCCGTGGCGGTGTCGTCGGCCTTCCTGCCCGAGAACGTCACGGTGGTCACCACCGACGGCCAGCTGGCCGAGAGCAAGTCGGTCTACAAGGCAGCGCCGGAGTTCTACCAGCGCCGTTCGGGCAGCGACCCGCTGCGCAGCCTGCCGGCCGCGCTCAAGACCGTGCCGCTGGTGGTGCTGGTGAACGAAGGCTCGGCTTCCGCCAGCGAGATCGTCGCCGGCGCGCTGCAGGACCACAAGCGCGCCACCATCATGGGCAGCCAGACCTTCGGCAAGGGCTCGGTGCAGACGGTGCGCCCACTCGGCCCCGACACCGGCCTGAAGATCACCACCGCGCGCTACTACACGCCTAGCGGCACCTCGATCCAGGCCAAGGGCATCGTGCCGAACGTGCTGGTCGACGAAAGCGCCGAGGGCAGCCCCTTCGCCGCCCTGCGCATGCGCGAGGCCGACCTCGAGAAGCACCTGGCCAGCGGCCAGGGCCCAGAAGTCAAGGACCCGGAACGCGAAAAGGCCCGCGACGAGGCCCGCAAGCGCCTCGAGGAAGAAGCCAAGAAGCCGCCGCAGGACCGCAAGGTGCCCGAGTTCGGCACCGACAAGGACTTCCCGCTCGTGCAGGCGCTCAACCGCCTGAAGGGCCAGCCGGTGCTCGTGAGCAAGACGCAGGTCATCGTCGACAACAAGGAAGAGAAGAAAGAGAACTGAGCCGGGCAAGTCGGTTCTTTTCAGGAGTACCGCGGAACCGGCCTTGCCGGGCCGCCGGTATTGCCCCCGGTAGGGGGTGGGCGGCCACACGAAGTGTGGCAAGCCCTGGGGACGAGCATGAATGATCACCAGCTGCTGCGCTATTCGCGCCACATCCTTCTGGAAGAATTCGGCATCGACGGGCAGGCCCGTGTCAGTGCCGGACGGGTTCTGGTCATAGGCGCCGGCGGGCTGGGCTCGCCGGTGGCCCTGTACCTTGCGGCAGCGGGCGTCGGCCACATCGTGCTGGTCGACGACGACGAAGTCGATCTCACCAATCTCCAGCGCCAAGTGGCCCACACCCATGCGCGCGTCGGCCTGCCGAAGGTCGAATCAGCCGCGCAGGCCATGCGCGACATCAACTCCGACATCGCCATCGAAACCCACGCACTGCGCGCCGACGAGGCGCTGCTGTCGCGCCTCGTGGCCGAGGCCGACGTGGTGGTCGACTGCTGCGACAACTTCGCCACCCGGCAGGCCGTCAACCGCGCCTGCGTGGCGCATGCGAAGCCGCTGGTGGCGGGCGCGGCGATCCGTTTCGACGGGCAATTGAGCGTCTACGACACCCGCGACGCCGCCTCGCCCTGCTATGCCTGCCTGTTCCCGCCCGATGCGAGCTTCGAGGAAACGCGCTGCGCGGTGCTCGGCGTGTTCGGCCCGGTGGTGGGCACCATCGGCACGCTGCAGGCCAGCGAGGCGCTGAAGCTTCTGGCCGGCATCGGCCCGTCCCTGGCGGGCAAGCTGCTGATGTTCGACGGGCGCAGCACCTCGTTCGACACGCTGCGCGTGGCGCGCGACCCGCACTGCAGCGTCTGCGCGCAACGCGCGACCTTCCCCTCCACTCCGGTCTAGTTGGGCTGCTTCGCGCCCTTCGCCCGGGCGGCGCCCTTGGCTGCCGCCCCCGCCGTGGGCTTGTTCGCCTGCGCCACCACGCCCTGGCAGTTCGAATCCTCGCCCGGGCCCGGCTCGATGGTCGCGGCGAGTGCCAGCAGCGGATTGACCGCACCCAGCGCCAGCGCAGCCAGCCCGCGCCCGGCCAGCGGGCCGATCTCCAGGCCGCCCTTGGGATCGCCGAATGTGCCGCCCACCACCAGCGGCGTGCGGATCGAGAGGATGTTCTTGCTCTTGGGCTCGGGGCGGATCACGAAATCCAGCCCCTCGGTCGCCAGGTTGGCCTGGCCGGTGGCGATGAAGACGGCGTTGGTGGTGTCCACCACCAGCGTGCGCCCGGTCATCAGGCCCTTGTTGACGTCGAAGGCCAGGGCCGCGCAGCGCAGCTCCACGTTGCGGTCGCCGCGCAGGATGAACTTGATGATGTCGCCGCCCACCAGCGTCGCGAACACCGGCAGCAGGTTGCCGAACTGCCCGCGTCCGGAGATGACCGCCACATCGCCCGACGCGCCGCCGAGCCAGTTGGCGACGGTGCTGCCGGAGCCCGAGAGATTGATGCGCCCGTCCAGCCTGCCGACGCTGTTTCCGGTGGTTTCGAGCTTCGGGAACAGCCGCGCCAGCTGCATGGCCCGGGCGTCGAGCGAGGCGCGGATGTCCGCGGGCTTCTTCGAGCCGTCGATGCGGATCGCGCCGCTGAGCCTGCCGCCGGCCACGCCCAGGTCGAGCGGATCGAGCGTGAGCACGCCTTCGGCCAGCTTCACCTGCACGCTGCCACGCTCCAGCGGCACCTCGCGCACGTTGCGGATGCGATCGGCCGTGTACTTCACGTCGGCGTTCATGGCGCGCAGGCGATCGAAGTCCAGCGGCGCCGTGGGCAGCACCTTGCCGCCGGGCCGCTTGACCTGGGTGACTGTGGGCGGCGGCGCGACCCCTTCCACCGTGGCGGCGGTGCGCGCCGTGGGCGGCAGGCCGATCAGCGGGCCCAGGTCGTCCATGTCCATCACGTTCGAGCGCAGGTCGCCCGCCAGGTGCGGCAGCTTGCCGGACTGGTCGAAGCGCATGTCGCCCGCGATGTCGGACAGGCCCAGGCGCCCCTTCAGGCCCGAGGCCTCCCACAGCTTGCCGCGCTTGTCGAGCTTGCCGCTCAGGGTGTAGGGCGAGGTCTGCGGCAGCGCGATGCCCAGCAGCGGGAACAGCGCACCCAGCGTCTGGCCCTTGATGTCGAACCTGGCGTCGATGCCGTCCAGGTCCGACAGGCGCGCGACCGTGCCGGCCGCCCTCAGCTGCGTCTGGCCCGCGGCGGCGCGGATCTCGATCGGGAAAGGCGGCGCGTTCGTGGCCTCGATCTGCAGCACATTGCCCGTGCGCCCGCTGGCGGTCAGCGGCTGGCCCTTGTAGCGGCCCTTGATGCGGTAGTCCAGCGGCATCTCGCCGCGGCCGCTGTCATAGCTCAGATCGGCATGCAGGTCCACGCCGAGGTGCTTGGCCAGGAAGTCGACCGCGCCGCTGTCGATCTGCACCTGGCCGATGGTGGGCACGGTGCCGCCTTCGGAGCTGTCCTTGCCTTCCTTGCCCAGCGACCATGTGCGGCGGCCGTCGGCTTCCATCTGCAGTCCCACCGTGGGGGAGGAAAGCGCCAGCCTGGGAATGACGATGCTGCTCGAGATCAGCGGCCAGAGGCGTATGTCGAAGTCGGCACGCTCCGCCTTCACCAGATAGGGATCGCGCGCCCATGAGGGGTTGGCGAACTCCACGCCGTCCAGCCTCACCCTGGCCTGCCGCCAGCCCAGGCCCACGTCGAGCCGCCGGGTGATCTCGAACTTGCGCCCGGTCTTCTCGCTGACGTAGCGGTTGACCGGTTCGCGCAGCACGTCCCAAGGGAAGAAGGCGAGCCCGATCGCCAGCAACGCAACCAGCAGCACGAGGCCCGCCAGCAGCTTCTGCCAGAGCGGCCGGCCGCGCAGGACGCCGGCCTTCTTCGGTACGTTCGTCGTTGCCATGGACTCCTTGTAACTCAGTCGATCGCCCCGCCGCGGTCGGCCACGAACCGCAGAGATCGTGAGGGATTGCCTACTGGAGGCGCCTTCGCAGGCCGCGTCGGAACCCGCCTACAGCCACCAGCCGCCGAAGCTTGCATGATGCGCGCAGGGGACGAAGCAAAGTCGAGCGGCAGGCAGTTCCTGCCAACGGGCGCACGCTGAAGGCGTCCGCAAAAGCTCAGAGGAAGAGTGGTTCGGCATGGATTCCAGATTGCAGACTTATGTTGTCGAAGACAACCTCACGATCCGTGAAAACCTCATCGGCACGCTGGAAGAGCTCACCTGTACCACCGTGGTCGGCTTCGCCGACACAGAGAGCGGCGCGCGCGCATGGCTGCTCGGCCACGACGGCGATTGGGACCTCATGATCGTCGACCTCTTCCTCAAGCAGGGCAGCGGCCTGGGCGTGCTGCAGGCCTGCCAGGCCCGCAAGCCGGTGCAGAAGGTGGTGGTGCTCAGCAACTACGCGACGCCCGACATCCGGCGGCGCTGCGCGGAATTCGGGGTCGATGCGGTTTTCGACAAGTCGAACGAGATCGACGCGCTGGTCGAGTTCTGCCTCGTGCAGGCCCGAGACCGGGCCTCGCGCTCCTCGCCCGGTGCCACCGGCTGAGCAATGAAAAAAAGAAGCGAGAAGAAGCCCCCTTGGACCCCTTCGCCGCCCATCAGCCGATCTCAGTCGATCAGCTTGTTCTTCAGCGCGTAGTACGTGAGGTCGCTGTTGGAGGAGAGATTCATCTTCTCCATCAGGCGCGTGCGGTAGGTGCTCACGGTCTTCACCGACAGCGACAGCGTCTTGGCGATGTCACCGGCGGTCTCGCCCTTGGCGAGCTTGAGGAACACTTGGAATTCACGCTCCGAGAGTTGCTCATGCGGCGCGGCGTCGTCCTTGCGGTCGAGCTGGCGGGCCAGCAGTTCGGCCACGGCGGGCGTGATGTAGCGCCGGCCCAGCGCGATGGTGCGGATGGCGTTGACGATCTCGATGGGATCGCATTCCTTGTTGAGGTAGCCGCTCGCTCCCTGACGGATCAGGTTCATCGCGTAGTGCTCCTCGGGGTAGCCGCTCAGGATGAGGATGCCCACGTCCGGCGCCTTGGCGCGGATCATGGCGAGTGCGTCGATACCGCTTTGCCCGGGCATCGAAAGGTCCATGACCAGCACGTCCAGCTCCGTGGTGCGCACCAGTTCGATGGCCTCGCGGCCGCTGGCAGCTTCACCCGCCACGCGCAGGTCCACGTGCTCGGAGAAGAACTGCCGGAGGCCCGATCGCACGATGGCGTGGTCGTCCACAATTCCGATTTTGATCATTTGTTACTTTCGTCGTTGTGTTGCGCACCCGAGGGTCGCAACATGCCAGGTCCCTGATTGTTGT
Source organism: Variovorax sp. V15 (assembly GCF_041154425.1). NCBI lineage: Bacteria > Pseudomonadati > Pseudomonadota > Betaproteobacteria > Burkholderiales > Comamonadaceae > Variovorax > Variovorax sp. V15. Next base: position 1,256,457 of record NZ_AP028659.1, on the reverse strand, counting down.
CAATTATTCACGAACTTGCGCCGCAAGCAGCCTTGAAAGTTTCATGCACTGGTTAGCCCCACCAAGAATGGCCGTGAGCCTGCTGCTCGCGGCACTGGCCGCGCTGGCCCTCGTCGGCATCAACGAGGCCGGGTACCGGCAGTCCAGCCGCGCCCTCGCCGACATCGACGAGGCGCAGCAGGTGCGCGGCACGCTCAACCAGCTGCTGCAGAACATGCTGGACGCCGAGACCGGCCAGAGAGGCTACCTGCTGACCGGCGAGGCCGGCTACCGAAAGCCCTACGACGACGCGGTCAAGCAGGTCGACGGCCACCTCGCCACCTTGCGCCGCCTGTACGCCGGCCGGCCGGCCGAGCTCGCCCAGCTGACCGAGCTGTCGAAGCACGTGCTGCGCAAGATCGCCGAGATGGACATGAGCGTGCGCCTGCGCCAGGACGGCAAGGAGGACGCCTGGAAGTTCGTCATCACCACCGACGTCGGCAAGGAGGAGATGGAGGCCATCCGCACCACCGCCGGCGAGCTAGTGAAGATCAGCAACGGCACCCTGCACCAGAGCCAGGCGCAGGTGCTGCGCTCGCTGCAGCTGGCGCGCATCGGCACCTCCATCGTGGCGGTGGCCGCGCTGATCGCCTTCTTCCTGTATCTGCGGCAGACCCATGCGCTGCGCTCCATCGGCGAGCGCCAGCAGGAGGCCCTGCAGCGCGAGCGCAACGCCCTGGAAGACGAGGTGCGCGAGCGCACAGCCTCGCTGGCCGAACTGGCGACCCACCTCCAGGACGTGCGCGAGACCGAGCGCGGCTTCCTTGCGCGCGAACTGCACGACGAACTGGGCTCGCTGCTCACCGCCGCCAAGCTCGACGTGGCGCGGCTGAAGTCGCGGCTGGCGGACGCGCCCGACGCGATCCAGCGGCTGCAGCATCTGACCGAGCTGCTCAACAGCGGCATCGCGCTGAAGCGCCGGATCATCGAGGACCTGCGGCCCTCCTCGCTGGCCAACCTCGGGCTGGTCGCTTCGCTGGAGATCCTGGGGCGCGAGTTCGGCGAGCGCTCGGGCCTGCAGGTGGAGATGGTGCTGGAGCCGGTGACCATGGATGAATCGCGCCAGCTCACCATCTACCGGATGGTGCAGGAGAGCCTCACCAACATCGGCAAGTACGCCGAGGCCACCGAGGCCACCATCGTCCTGAAGAACTACGACAACCACGTGGTGGTGGAAGTGGCGGACAACGGCAAGGGCTTCGACACGCTTCGCGTGCGGCCCTCTACCCACGGCCTCGCGGGGATGCGGCACCGCGTGGAAGCCGCGCGCGGCAGGCTCACGGTGGCGTCGGTGCCGGGCAAGGGCACGCGGCTGAGCGCCATGCTGCCGATCGTCAAGCCGGCCTGAGCCCGGGCCGGGACGGTCGAGGCCGGCACTTCTGCACACGCCGCCGCAAGGCCACTCGGCCATCTCCTACGCACCCCAGCCACGGCCGCTGACAGGTCAGGGACGGCCCTCCACTTAAGGTTGCATCCATGGCGCCGGAGCCTTCCTTTCTGGGGAGTCCGGTGCGATGTTTTCAAGACAACGAGCCAAGCCTCGAAGGAGTTCCACATGCTGCATTACGCCGTGGTGTTTCTGGTCATCGCCCTGATCGCCGCCCTCTTCGGGTTCGGTGGCATCGCCGCCAGCGCGGTGGGCATCGCCAAGATCCTCTTCGTGATCTTCGTGATCCTCGCGATCGCGAGCTTCCTTGCCGGCTTGCTACGACGCAAGTAGCGTCGTTACGATCAACAGGCTTGCGCATTTCACTTTTCCGGAAAGGACTTTCAAATGAACACGACGACCAAGACTCCCTCGCAACTCGCCGAAGAAGCGCGCCAGACCGCCCGTGACGCGGTCGAAACGACCCGCGCCTATGCACAGAACGCGGTGAATGCGGCGGGCGAAAAGGTCCGCGACCTGCAGCGCGATTCCGAGCCGGCCGTCGAGCAGCTGGCCGCCCGCGTGCAGCAAGCCGTTCAGCGCGGCCTGGATGCCGCGTCCACCACCAGTGCGCGCGCGCAGCGCCGCCTCGAACAGGCAGCCGACGTCACGGGCCGCTACATCTCCGACCAGCCCGTGCGCTCGGTGCTGCTGGCAGCGGCGGCCGGCGCCGCCATCACGGCGCTCATCGTGCTGGCCAGCCGCCGCAGCCGCGACGACTACTAATTGACACGACAACAGGCGTTCATCGTCGATCGACCCCGGCACCATGCTCCATCCGATTTTTTCCACGGTGCTTGGGCATCCGGAACTCGTCGCTGAACACCTCGCCAACTACGCCGCCCTCATCCGGCAGGAATCCGCCCAGGCGGGACGCGGCATCGCCACGCGCATCGTCGCGGCCGTGCTGGCGGTGGCCACCATCACCCTGGCGCTCGGGCTGATAGGCGTTGCGATCCTGCTGGGCGTGATGCACGGCAGCTTCCACTGGGTGCTTGTGGCCGTTCCGGGCGTGGCCGTGGTGATCGCGGCCATCTGCACCTGGTACGCGGCGCGGCCCGCACCCCACTACGCCTTCGAGGATCTGCGCTCGCAGCTCGATGCCGACCTGCAGGCCCTGCACGAAGCCGGAGCACGCCATGACCGGTACTGAGCGCCGCCATTCGCATTCCGAGCAACTCTCGCCTCAGCAGCGCCTGGCCCTTTCGCGCCGCGCGCTGGTGCGGCAGCTGAACGGCGGCGTGGACGACGACAGCCATCAAGGCCGCGGCCACGCCGGCTCCGATCCCCGGTTGGACGACCTGGAATACGCACACTATGAAGCGCAGGCCACAGGCCGGCGCCAAGGCCACCCGCACGAAAGAGGAGAAGGAGATCCCACAGGGCAAGGGGAACGCGGAGGCAGCCGAAGAAGAAACGAGAACGTATGGCTCGCCGTGGGGCGCAGCGTGCTGGAACGCTGGTGGCGCAGGCATCCCGCGCATGCGGTCGGCCAGCTGGCGCGGCCGATGCTGGAGCACTACGCCCGCAAGGAGCCGGCCAAGCTGATGGCAGCCGCGGCCGCCACCGGCGCGCTGCTGGTGCTGGCCAAGCCCTGGCGACTGCTGTCGGCGACGGCGGTGCTCGCGGCCGTACTGAAGACATCCGACGTGGCCGACCTCGTCAACACCCTGATGAGCAAGACCCCGAATTCAACTCGCCCCCCACGAAAGGACTCTCCATGAAAAACGACGTTTCCTCCACGGCAGCCTCCTCCAAGGCCTCCGGCCACCAGCACCTGGCGCTCGACCAGAGCGGCCTCGACGCAGCCCGCAACAGCCTGGACGACGGTGCCGTCACGCCGAGCTACGGCCCCTGGCGCGACGACGTCGTGAAGCTCCTGAACGATGCGCTGGCCACCGAGCTGGTCTGCATCCTGCGCTACAAGCGCCACTACTTCACCGCCAACGGCGTGGAGTCGCCGGCCATCGCCGACGAGTTCCTGGTGCACGCCAACGAAGAGTCGGCCCATGCCGACCTCATCGCCGAACGCATCGTGCAGCTGGGCGGCGAACCCGACTTCGCGCCCACGCACCTGCTCGAACGCAGCCATGCCTCCTACGACGAATCGACCGACCTGCAGTCGATGGTGCGCGCCAACCTGATCGCCGAGCGCATCGCGGTGGAGTCGTACCGCCAGATGATCTCGCTCATCGGCGACAAGGACCCGACCACGCGCCGCATGCTCGAAGGCATCCTCGCCGACGAAGAGGAGCATGCCGACGAGCTGAAGGACTGGCTCGGCCACTGAGCGACAAAGGCCCCGCCCATGAGAAAGCCCGGCAGCGCCGGGCTTTTTCGTTGCCGGGGGTCGAAGGGGATCTTCAGCCCTTCACCTCGAGCTGGTTGTTCACCGAGGTCACGCCCTGCACGCCCTTGGCGATCTCCTCGGCCCGCGCCTTCGCGGCGGCCGAGGGTGCCGGCCCCTTCAGGCTCACGGCGCCGGCCTTGGTGTCGACGTCGATCTTGATGGCGCTCAGGTCCGGGTCCCTGGCAAGGCCGGCGGAGACCGAAGCCGTGATGGCAGCATCGTCCATCTTCGCGCTCACTGCCGCGCCTGCCTCCTTGAGCGCTTCCTTGGCATTGGCGGCGCCTTCCTTCACCTCTGCGGTGGTGTTGGACGACTCGACCTTGGCCTTGGCGTCCTTCAGGGCCTCGCCCGTCTTTGCCGCGGCCGTGTCGGCCGCCTGCTCGGTCTTCGCCACGGCGCTGTCGAGCTTCTCGCCGGCAGTGCGGTTGTCGCCCTTGTCGCAGCCGGCCAGGGCCAGCGCGGCGCCGGCCAGCAGCATGGCAAGACAGACGTGCGCGTACGGCATGCCGGCGACGCGTTGTCGAATGTTCGATCCGTTGTTCATGGCAGTCCTCCTGTCGCTTCTTGGAAATTGGAAATGGGGAAGAAAAAAGAGAGTGTGTGAACGGGGCGGCCGGGCTGGATGCATGCCCCCGCCCCGACCGGTCACAGCTTGTCGGCGCCCGACTTGATCGCGTCCTTGGCCTTTTCCTTCACGTCGCCGTAGGTCTTCTGCACCTTGCCGGCGGCCTGATCGGCAATGCCCTCGCCTTCGAGCTTCTCGTTGCCGACAACCTTGCCGGCGACTTCCTTCAGCTTGCCCTTGGCTTCCTCGACGCGGCCTGCCACTTGATCCTTGTTCATGTCGCTTCCTTCCTGATGGATTGATGTTGAAACAGGTGGGCCGGGGTGGCCCACCGCAGTCAATCTAGGCGCCGCCGCATGGCGGCGAACGCCGACGGAAGCCCGAAGCGGTGTAGGACAACGAGGCTCAGGCGCTGACGATCCATCCTTCAAGCGGATCGAAGTCTTCCGGCAGGCCATGGCCCGGGCCGGGGCTTGCGGCGCGCTGCAGGCCCCAGGCGGCCTGCAGCAGGCACAGCACGGCGTCGATGTCGTCGCCGCGTGCGTCCGCGAGCAACTCCGCGCGCTGCGGCGCGGTGACGGCCAGCCTCAACCCGAGGCGGGACGAGCCGGCTTCGAGCGCCGCCAGCAGGTCGGCGCGCGCGGCTCGTCGCTCGGGTGTCTGCTTCGCCAGGTCGTCGCTCTTGTAGCTGCGCCGTCCGATCAGCTCGCGCGCCAGCAGACCGGGATAAGCCTCCAGCGCGATGCGATCGGCCCCCCTGCCGGCATGCAGCCCCGGAATGCGCGCACCCGCCGCGAGCAGGCGCGGCACGCCGGCATGGAGCATGTAGGCCACCGGCGGGTTGACCCACTTCATCGAGGGGCTGGAGCCTGCGGGCCCGTCAGCCTTGCGGTGCGCGAACTTGCCGCCCACCGGGCGCGCCGCGCAGAAGGCGGCGAAGGTCTGGCGGATCTCGGCGCGGCTCAGGCCGGCGTAGTGGGCCATCAGCGGCTCCCACTGCAGCGGCCATCGCAGCTGCTCGACGAGTTCCCGCGGCAGGCTGAACGGAAAGTCGAAACCGCCGGTCCAGGACGGCGTGGCGCACAGCCATTCGCCCCAGGCGTCGAGCGTGGAAAAGCGCTGCAGGCCACGCAGCACGACCCTGTCGGTGCCGCTCTGTTCGCCTGTCGCGACGACGATGGGCTTGCGTGCCGTCGGCGCGCTGGAGAAGTCGCAGCCGAACAGCAGCACTGGCTCAGCCCAGGGCGAGCGCCACCACGCCGGCGGCGATGAACATCGCGCCCATCAGCCTCAGCAGCCGGTCGCCCTCGCGCAGCAGATGGCCCCCGATGAGCGCCGCGAAGAGCATCGACACCTCGCGCGCCGGTGCAACGTGCGAGATCGGCGCCTGCTGCACCGCGTAGAGCACGAGCACGTACGAGACGGGGCTGATCGCCGCCACCAGCAGCGCGTATTTCCACTGGTCGCGCCACATGCGCACGGTGGTCGCGCGGTCCTGCAGCGCCGCGGGCAGCAGCAGCACGATGCGCACGAGGTTGCCCATGTAGTCGAGCAGGATCGGCGACATCGCGAGGAACTTGACCGCGTAGCTGTCGGCCACCGTGTAGGCCGCGATGAAGGCGCCGGTCAGCACGCCGTAGCGCATGCCCTTGTGCACCCGCGCGCGCTGCGCCGGGTCGTGCGCCTTCTGCCACAGGCGCGGGCCGCCGGCGATGAGGAACACGCCGGCCACCACGCCAAGGATGCCGGCCACGCCGACGAGGCTGATCTTCTCGCCGAGGAAGAGCACGGCCACCAGCGAGGACAGCAGCGGCCCCGAGCCGCGCGCCAGCGGATAGACCACCGTCAGGTCCGACTTGCGGTAGCCGCGCAGCAGCACGATGAAATAGAAGACGTGCAGCACGCCGCTGAGCACGACGAAGCTCCACTCGGCCCGGCCCCAGTTCGGCACCACATTCCAGCCGAGCACGATGCCCAGCGGCGCCCAGATGACCATGTTGAACACGCTGGTCTGGAAGCTGAAGCGCGCATCGCCGTTCGCCTTCTTGGCGGCGATGTTCCAGCTGGCGTGGATGATCCCGGCGAGCAGGATCAGGGCGAACGCGGAGAGCGGCACCTCGAGCTACGCGAGACCGAGCGCCGCCGGGCCGTCCCAAGGCGCGGGCTGCCCCCCCGGGGGGCAGCGAGGACACGAAGTGCCGAGCGTGGGGGCCACGTTCTAGTGGCGGCCGACGATGGCGGCAGTTGCCATCAGTTCCTCGAGCAGCGCCAACGAGACCTTGCCCGACACCGCGTACGGGTTGAGCTCGGGCTTCTCGGAATACTTCAGCAGCGTCGATGCGTTGAGCTTCGACAGGTTGACCTGGCCCATCGTCCAGCCGCCGAAGCGGCGCTCGGAGATCTCTTCGTAGTGCAGCAGCACCACGTCCTTGTGGCGCGCATCGCGCTGGATGTGGCCGTAGAGCTCGGAGATGGCCATGCGGCCGCCTTCGATGGCCTGCAGGAAGGTGCCCGCGCCGTAGCAGAGGATGCCGGTGATGCCGCACGCGGTGTTGTGGGTGCGCGATTGCGCCAGGATCGACTCGATGGCCTCGGGGCTGGTGTCGACGGCGCGGCTGGCGTAGAGGAGTCGGACCAGCATGGCTCAGTCCTTTCTGGGCAGGAGGGAGAGGAATTCGCGGCGCAGGCTCGGATCTTTCAGGAACACGCCGCGCATCACGGAATTGATCATCTTGCTGTCCATTTCCTTCACGCCGCGCCAGGCCATGCAGAAGTGCTCGGCCTCCATGACGAGGGCCAGGCCGTCGGGCTGGGTCTTTTCCTGGATCAGGTCGGCCAGCTGCACCACGGCTTCTTCCTGGATCTGCGGACGGCCCATGACCCATTCGGCCAGGCGCGCGTACTTCGACAGGCCGATCACGTTGGTGTGCTCGTTGGGCATCACGCCGATCCAGAGCTTGCCGATGATCGGGCAGAAGTGGTGCGAGCAGGCGCTGCGCACGGTGATCGGGCCGACGATCATCAGTTCGTTCAGGTGCTCGGCGTTCGGAAACTCGGTGAGCGAAGGCGCCGCCACATAGCGGCCCCTGAACACCTCGTTGAGGTACATCTTGGCGACCCGGCGCGCGGTGTTGTCGGTGTTGTGGTCGTTCTCGACGTCGATCACCAGGCTCTGGAGCACGTCCTTCATCTTGACCTCGACCTCGTCGAGCAGGGCCTCCAGCTCGCCGGGCTGGATGAACTCGGAGATGTTGTCGTTGGCATTGAAGCGCTTGCGCGCCGCGGTGATGCGCTCGCGGATCTTCACGGAGACGGGCGTGCCCTCGTCATCGTCATTTCGATCGGGGCGCGGTTCGACGTCGGTTTTCCTCAGCATGGCAAAGATCGTACCAGTGAATGGCTCCAGACATTCGGGGCCGCAACGCCCGTCCCTTCTCGGAGCAATGCTATCAATTAAGGAGTGAAAAATCAGCCACCAGCGGCAGGTGGTCGGACATGCGGGCCCAGATCGGACCGCGCGGCACCACGCAGGACAGCGGCTCCAGCCCGCGCCCGTAGACGAAGTCGAGTTGCGCCACCGGCAGGCGCGAGGGATAAGTGAGCGTGCGCGGACCGCGCAGATCGCTGGTGTCGCGCAGGCCCATGGCGTTCATGGCGTAGCGCATGCGCGCGCCCCAGTCGTTGAAGTCGCCCGCCACCACCACGGCCTCGCCGGGCGGCACCTCGCGGTCGATGAACTCGCGCAGCCGCGCGATCTGCCGCACCCGGCTGCCCTTGATGAGCCCCAGGTGCACCACGATGGCGTGCACCCGCCGGCCTTCCACGTCGATCACCACGTGCAGCAGCCCGCGCTGCTCGAAGCGGTGGTCGGAAATGTCCTGGTGGGTAGTGCCCAGCACCGGCCAGCGCGTGAGCAGCGCATTGCCGTGCTCGCCATGGCGCGTGACGGCGTTGGTCTCGTAGACGGCGGTGTAGCCCTCGGGCGCGAGGAAGTCGGCCTGCGGCAGCTCGGGCCAGCGCGCGAAACGCGCCGCCGCCTGCCGGTTCATCTTGCGCACTTCCTGCAGGCAGACGATGTCGGCGTCGAGCTGCTCGATGGCGTGGCCGAGGTTGTGGATCTCGAGCCGCCGCGCGGGGCCGATGCCCTGCACACCCTTGTGGATGTTGTAGGTCGCGACGCGGAGGTTCTGCACCGCTGCTGCTGCCGGCTGGTTCATCGCGCAAATTCTGGCAGCAACAGAATGGCTTCGGCATTCGATGGGGAAAAGCAGGCGTCAGCCGCCTCCCGGTAGGGCAGCCAGCGCCAGTCGGTGTGCTCGCGGGGGTCGAGCGTGGGCACGACGCGTTCGGGCACGCGCAGGCCGAAAAGGTGCTCGGTGTTGTGGGTGACGCCCGGTGCATAGCGGGCGCGCCAGCGCGGATAGATCTCGTAGACGTTGCGCAGCTGCCAGTCGACCAGTTGCGAGGCCAGCGACGTGCCTTCGCCGCACAGGATGCCGGTTTCCTCGGCCACCTCGCGCGCCGCGGTGAGCACCAGGGGCTCGTCGGCCACGTCCTTGCTGCCGGTGACCGATTGCCAGAAGTCGGTCTCGGCATCCGCACGCCGGATCAGCAGCACATCGAGCGCCGGCGTGTGGATCACGACCAGCACCGACTCCGGGATCTTCCAGGGCCGAGAACCAGTCGTCATCGGGGGCGCTCAGTTTTCTTCGCGGAACACCGAGGAACCGGCTTTGCCGGGCCTCAGGTGTTGCCCCCGGTAGGGGGTTGGCGAAGCGACACGAAGTGCGCGCAGCCTGGGGGCGAGCATCATGCTTGCGCGTTGCGCAGCTTGATGTGGAGTTCGCGCAGCTGCTTCTCGTCGACCGGGCTCGGCGCCTGCGTCAGCAGGTCCTGCGCGCGCTGGGTCTTGGGGAAGGCGATCACGTCGCGGATCGACTCGGCGCCGGTCATGAGCATGACCAGGCGGTCCAGGCCGATGGCGATGCCGCCGTGCGGGGGCGCGCCGTACTGCAGCGCATCCAGCAGGAAGCCGAACTTGAGCTGCGCGTCCTCGGCGCTGATCTTCAGCGCGCGGAACACCTTGCTCTGCACTTCCTCGCGGTGGATACGCACCGAGCCGCCGCCCATCTCGATGCCGTTGAGCACCATGTCGTAGGCCTTGGCGATGCACTTCTCGGGCGCGGTGTCCATGAGGTCTTCGTGGCCGTCCTTCGGCGCGGTGAACGGGTGGTGCACGGCGCTCCAGCGCTGGCCTTCCTCGTCGAACTCGAACATCGGGAAGTCCACCACCCACAGCGGCGCCCAGCGGTCGTCGAACAGGCCGCTCTTCTTGCCGAAGGCGCTGTGGCCGATCTTGATGCGCAGCGCGCCGATGGCGTCGTTGACGATTTTTTCCTTGTCGGCGCCGAAGAACAGGATGTCGCCGTTGCGCGCACCCGTGCGCGCGATGATCTCGGCCAGCGCGTTGTCGTCGAGGTTCTTCACGATCGGGCTCTGCAGGCCATCGCGGCCGGCAGCAGCGTCGTTGACCTTGATGTAGGCCAGGCCCTTGGCGCCGTAGATCTTGACGAACTCCTGGTACGCGTCGATCTCGCCGCGCGAGAGACCGCCCTCGGCACCGCCGCCGGGCACGCGCAGCGCCACGACGCGGCCGCCGGCCATGGTGGCGGCGTTGGAGAACACCTTGAACTCGACACGCTTCATCAGCTCGGTGAGTTCGGTGAACTCGAGCTTCACGCGCAGGTCGGGCTTGTCCGAGCCGTACTTGAACATCGCGTCCGCGTACGTCATGGTCGGGAACACCGGCAGGTCGATGCCCGCGGCGTTGCGGAACACGTTGCGGATCATGCCTTCGAACATCTCGCGGATCTCTTCCTCGGCGAGGAACGAGGTCTCGATGTCGATCTGCGTGAATTCGGGCTGGCGGTCGGCGCGCAGGTCTTCGTCACGGAAGCACTTCACGATCTGGTAGTAGCGGTCGTAGCCGGCCACCATCAGCAGCTGCTTGAAGAGCTGGGGCGACTGCGGCAGCGCGAAGAAGCTGCCGTCGTGCACGCGGCTGGGCACGAGGTAGTCGCGCGCGCCTTCGGGCGTGGACTTGCCGAGCATCGGCGTCTCGATGTCGATGAAGCCGTTGGCGTCGAGGAACTTGCGCGTTTCCATCGTCACCTTGTAGCGCAGCAGCATGTTGCGCTGCATGGCCGGGCGGCGCAGGTCGAGCACGCGGTGCGTGAGGCGGGTGGTTTCCGACAGGTTGTCGTCGTCCAGCAGGAACGGGGGCGTGACCGAGGGGTTCAGCACCTTCAGCTCATGGCACAGCACTTCGATCTTGCCGCTCTTGAGCTGGTCGTTGGTCGTGCCTTCGGGCCGCGCGCGCACCAGACCGGTGATCTGCACGCAGTATTCGTTGCGCAGGCTCTCGGCCACGGCGAAGGTCGAGGCGCGGTCGGGGTCGCACACCACCTGCACGTAGCCTTCGCGGTCACGCACGTCGATGAAGATCACGCCGCCGTGGTCGCGGCGACGGTTGACCCAGCCGCAAAGGGTGACGGTCTGGCCCAGCAGGGCTTCGGTCACGAGACCGCAATATTGAGTACGCATGGCCATAGGAATCCATTCCGGCGCCTCGAGGGCGCGTTCGTTCTTTTATGAGTTGGAAGACTTCACCGCCACCGTGGCGGGGCCGCCTGGAACGACCACCCCCATCGAGACGATGTACTTGAGCGCTTCGTCCACGCTCATCTTCAGTTCGATGCAGTCGCTGCGCTTGAGCATCACGAAGTAGCCGCCCGTGGGATTGGGCGTGGTCGGCACATAGACGCTGAGGAACTCGCCCTCGCCGAGATGCGCGGCGACCTCGTTGCCGGGCGCGCCGGTCACGAAGGCGATGGTCCATACGCCTTCGCGCGGCCATTGCACCAGCACCGCGGTGCGGAAGGCATTGCCGTTCTCGGAGAACAGCGTGTCCGACACCTGCTTGACGCTGGAGTAGATCGAGCGCACCACGGGGATGCGCCGGACCACGGCGTCACCCCAGCCGAGCAGGCGCTTGCCGACGAAGTTGCTGGCCGTGGCCCCCACCACCAGCAGGATCGCCAGCGTGAGCAGCACGCCCAGGCCGCGCACCTTGTGGTCGCTCAGCCAGGTCTGCCACTGCTCGGGCAGCAGCCACAGCGTCTGGTCGAGCGTGCCGATGATCCAGTTCAGCACGCCGAGCGTGATGACCAGCGGCACGATGACCAGCAGGCCGGACAGCAACCATTTGCGCAGGGCGAGCATGGCGGTCGGGGGGCGTTTCAGTCGCCGCTCGTCGCGGCCGGCGCGGGAGCCGGTGCGGCGGGCGCCGGAGCGGGGCTCGGCGCGGCTGACGTGGTGGAAGAAGAGGAGGAAGACGAAGATTCGCCGGAGGCGGGCGACGTGGCCGGCTCGGACTTCTTGCCGCCGCCGTCACGGAAATCGGTCACGTACCAGCCCGAGCCCTTGAGTTGGAAGCCGGCGGCCGTGACCTGTTTTTCGAACGCACTCGCGCCGCACGCCGGACACACCGTGAGGGGTGCGTCGGACATCTTCTGCAAAGCGTCCTTGGCGAAGCCGCAGGCGCTGCACTTGTAGGCGTAGATGGGCATGGGAAATGAGGTCAAAAAAGCGGCGCAGCGGCCGCTCGCAAAGCCCTCGATTATAGGGGCGCCCCCGTGAAAGGACGCCCGGCCCAGCCGGCGGGCCCCGGCTTCAGGCCGGCTCCGTGGCCAGCGGGCGGTGCGGCGTGTGAGTGTTCGCCAACCATTGCGGCAGCAGCGAGCCGGCCACCATGCCCGCGAAAGAGCACAGAACACCCGCCAGCTGGGCCGGGAACACGGCTCCCCAGGACGGCACCTGCAGGAACAGCAGCCACACGCCGATGCCCAGGACGATCGAGGCGACCGCGCCCTGCGTGGTGGCCCGGCGCCAGTACAGGCCGCACACCAGTGGCACGAAGGCGCCCACCAGCGGCACCTGGTAGGCGCCCGAAACCAGTTCGTAGATCGGCGTGCCCTGCATGCGAATGGCGTAGGCCAGCACGGCGGCGCTGAACAGCAGCACCGTGATGCGCATGGTCATGAGGTTCTGGCGGTCGGTGCCGGCCGGTCGGAACTGGCGCCAGATGTTCTCGGTGAAGGTGACGCTCGGGGCCAGCAGCGTGGCCGAGGCAGTCGACTTGATGGCCGACAGCAGCGCGCCGAAGAACAGCACCTGCATCACGAAGGGCATTTTCTCCAGCACCAGCGTGGGCAGCACCTTCTGCGGATCTTCCTTCAGCAGCGCGCCGGTCTGCTCCGGCATGATGAGCAGCGCACTGGCCACGAGGAACATCGGCACGAAGGCGAAGAGGATGTACGCCAGGCCGCCGATCACCGGGCCACGGCGGGCCGCCTGGACGCTGTTGGCCGACATCACGCGCTGGAACACGTCCTGCTGCGGGATGGAGCCCAGCATCATCGTGATGGCCGCGGCGAAGAAGAACACCATGTCGTGCCAGCTCGGCTCGGGCCAGAACTTGAAGAGGTCCTTGCTGACCGCGAAGGCCACCACCTTGTCGGCGCCGCCGGCCATGTTGCCCGCGAACATCGCGATCACGGCCAGGCCCGCCACGAGGATGATCATCTGGATGAAGTCGGTGACCGCCACCGACCACATGCCGCCGAAGAGCGTGTAGGCCAGGATCGAGATCACCCCGATCACCATGCCCACCGGGATGCTGACCACGCCGCCCGACAGCAGGTTGAACACCAGCCCCAGCGCCGTGACCTGCGCCGACACCCAGCCCAGGTAGCTCAGCATGATGATCAGCGAGCAGGCCACCTCCACGCCGCGGCCGTAGCGCTCGCGGTAGTAGTCGCTGATGGTCAGCAGCGTCATGCGGTAGAGCTTGCCGGCGAAGAACAGGCCCACCAGGATCAGGCAGGTGCCGGCGCCGAACGGGTCTTCGACCACGCCGCTGAGCCCGCCCTCGATGAACTTGGCCGGGATGCCGAGCACCGTTTCGGAGCCGAACCAGGTCGCGAAGGTGGTCGTGACGATCATGTAGAGCGGCAGGTGCCGCCCGGCGATGGCGAAGTCGGTGGTGTTCTTCACCCGCTTGGCGGCGTACAGGCCGATCGCGATGGTGACAAGCAGATAGACGATGACCAGCGTCAACAACACGGCACAGACTCCTCTAGAACAGACGCACGCGCACCAGCAATTGCATGGCGAGCAACCCCAATACAAAACCTATGCCACCGTAGACGATGGTCTGCAGCAACCGGTTGGTGCGCTTCTGTTCGGCCAGCAGCTCGAGCAGCTCGCGGCGGTTGTCGACCGGGCGATTCTCCAGGAAATCGTGCAGTAATCGAGGCAATTGGGGCAGCAATTTGGCGTACCTGGGCGCCTCGGCCTTGAGCTGCTGCAGCAGCTTCTTGGGGCCGATCTGGTCGACCATCCACTTCTCGAGGAAGGGCTTGGCCGTGGCCCAGAGGTCGAGTTCGGGGTCGATGTTGCGCCCCAGGCCCTCGATGTTGAGCAGCGTCTTCTGCAGCAGCACCAGCTGCGGCTGGATCTCGACGTGGAAGCGCCGCGAGGTCTGGAACAGGCGCATCAGCACCATGCCCAGTGAGATTTCCTTCAGCGGCCGGTCGAAGTACGGCTCGCACACGGTGCGGATGGCCGCCTCCAGTTCATCGATCCGGGTGCCCACCGGCACCCAGCCGCTTTCGAGGTGCAGCTCGGCCACGCGCTTGTAGTCGCGCCGGAAGAAGGCCACGAAGTTCTGCGCGAGGTATTCCTTGTCCGACTCGGTCAGCGTGCCGATGATCCCGAAGTCCAGCGAGATGTAGCGCCCGAAGGTCTCCGGCTCCAGGCTCACCTGGATGTTGCCCGGGTGCATGTCGGCGTGGAAGAAGCCGTCGCGGAACACCTGCGTGAAGAAGATGGTCACGCCGTCGCGCGCCAGCTTCGGAATGTCGACGCCGGCCGCACGCAGGCGGTCCATCTGCGCGATGGGCACGCCCTTCATGCGCTCCATCACGATGACCTCGGGGTGGCAGAAGTCCCAGAACATCTCGGGAATCAGCACCAGGTCGAGCGCGGCCATGTTGCGGCGCAGCTGGGCCGCGTTGGCGGCCTCGCGCACCAGGTCGAGCTCGTCGTGCAGGTACTTGTCGAACTCGGCCACCACCTCGCGCGGCTTCAGGCGCTTGCCGTCGGCCGAGAGGTTCTCGAGCCAGCCGGCCATCATGGCCATCAGCGCCAGGTCCTTCTCGATCACGCCGCGCATGCTGGGGCGCAGCACCTTCACCGCCACCTCGCGCTCTTCGCCCTCGTTGGTGCGGATGGTCGCGAAGTGCACCTGCGCGATCGATGCGCTGGCGATGGGCGTCTCGTCGAACTGCACGAACACATCGCTCACCGGGCGGCGGAACGCGCGCTCGATGGTGGCGATCGCCACGGAAGAGGGAAACGGCGGCACCCGGTCCTGCAGGAAGGCCAGCTCGTCGGCGATGTCGGGCGGCAGCAGGTCGCGCCGGGTCGACAGAACCTGGCCGAACTTCACGAAGATGGGGCCGAGGCTTTCGAGCGCCTCGCGCAAGCGCTGGCCGCGCGGCGCATCGAGGTTGCGCCCGAAGGAAAGAACGCGCGTGACCCCGCGCACCCAGGGCTTCTGGAAGCTCGAGAGCACCAGCTCGTCGAGGCCGTAGCGCAGCGCGACCCAGACGATGAAAAGTCCGCGGTAGAAGCGCCTCATTCGGCGTTGCCTGCGGGGCCGACAGCCGAACCGCCGGCCTTGCCGGCCGTGCGGTTGCCGACGAACTGGCGCAGCGCACCGACAACACGGCGCACGGCGTTGCCCAGCGTATGCGCGGGCACGTCGCCGATCACGCGGGCCAGATCGTCCTCGACGTCCCAGCGCACATGGTCGACCAGCCAGTTGACCTCGGCCGCCAGCTGCACGTCGCCGATGATCTGCACGGCGGGCTTGTCGCCTCGAAGCGCGGCGCGGGCAATGTCGAAGGGAGAGTCGTCGGTGACGGTGAGCGTCAGCTCGGGCACCGAGCCGGCCGGGGCAAGGTCGAGAAGGCCGGCCGGCGTTGCCACCAGCTCCATGGTCACGAAGCGCCACTGGAAGCGCACCACCCGCCCCTGCTGGCGCAGCAGCCGCTGCTGGGCCTCGGGCTCCTGCTGGAGCACATGGTTGAGGAACAGGACCGCGCGGTTCTGGATCTCGTGGACCGCCCAGTCCGGGGGCTGCAGGCGCTCGCCAATGGTGTTGAAGAGATCGCCTAGAAAGGAAAATGGGGACGATGGTGTGGCCATGTCCCCATTATCCCGCCTGCGTTGCGGCCCCGTGAGGGCCGCTTTTCAGCTTTTTATTACTGCAGTGCCTGTACGCCTGCAACCAGCCAGCCACTGTTGCCGCTGACCGGCTTGGTCATGTTCCACACTTCGCGGAACGGGCCCGGGCCGGCCGAGGCGTCTTCGCGGATCATGCCGGAGAACTCCACGCTGGCCATGTAGGCGTCTGGCAGCTCCTCGATGCCGAGCAGCTTGGCGTCGAGCATCACGACTTCGGTCTTGTTGGAGGCACCACCGGTGTGGCTGGCGCGGTCGGCCAGCTGGGAACGGATTTCGTCGACCATGCCGTCGGTCATCATCGAACGCAGCGTCGACACGTCGGCGCGGTCCCACGCGTCCTGCAGGGTCACGAAGTTGCGCTTTGCAGCGCCGAGGAAGCCGTCGACGTCGAAGCCGGCGGGAATGCCCCACGACTGCGAACCGCCGAGTGCCGAGCCGATCATGCTGCCGCCTGCCGCTGCGCCAGCCGCCGAAAGGCTGCTGCCGTGCGGCGTGGCATCGAAGGCAGCGTTGTTGCGCTCCCAGGGACGCGCCGATGCGTCGTTGCCCACGTTGTTGGGGCTGTACTGCGCCGGAGCGCTCGCGTTGCTCGGGCTGGCACCGGCGCCCTGGAAGGCGAAGCCGCCCTGGCGATTGGCAACGGGCTGCGAGCGCGACTTGATCATGCGCCACACCACCACGCCTGCCAGCACCAGCAGGCCGATCAGCAGGATGTTGGCGAAGCCGGCGCCGAGGCCCAGCGAATTGGCGAGCCATGCGAGGCCCAGGCCGGCGGCCAGGCCGCCGAGCATCGCGCCCCAGGGACGCTTCGGTGCAGCTGCCGCGGGCGCGGGCGTTGCGGGCTTGGCCGCTGCCGCGTTGGTCGCGTTCTGCTGCGCGGGTGCCGAAGGCGCTGCGGACTCGCGCTGCGTCACGTTGGACGACTGGCGACCCATCGACTTGCCGCCACCGATGCGCGCAGCCTCGGCCTGGACACTGACCAGGACCAGCGCGGCTGCCAGGAACAAAGAACCCAAACTCTTCATATCGTCGTCTCCTCTCGAGCGAAAGATCCGCTTTTCAACACTTGATTCCAACATGGAGGGCAGCGATTCCCCCAGTCATGTTGTGATAGTCCACATGTCCGAAACCGCCCTCTTTCATGAGGGTCTTGAGCTCCTCCTGCGAGGGGTGCATCCGGATGGATTCGGCGAGATAGCGATAGCTCGCATCGTCGCCAGCCACGAGCTTGCCGAGCCTCGGCAGCACGTTGAAGGAGTACCAGTCGTAGGCCTTCGCGAGCGGCTTCGCGACCTTCGAGAACTCGAGCACCAGCAGCTTGCCGCGCGGCTTGAGCACGCGGTTCATCTCCTTGAGCGCGATGTCCTTGTGCGTCATGTTGCGCAGGCCGAAGGCCACGGTGACCACGTCGAAGTGGTTGTCGGGAAAGGGCAGCTTCTCCGCGTCGCAGACCATGGTGGGCAGCACCACGCCGGCGTCGAGCAGCCGGTCGCGGCCGGTGCGCAGCATGGCTTCGTTGATGTCGGTGTGGACCACCTGGCCGCTGGCACCGACCTTCTTCGCGAAGGCCAGCGCGAGGTCGCCGGTGCCGCCCGCGATGTCGAGGACGCGCGAGCCTTCGCCCACGTTCGCGACCATGACGGTGTACGCCTTCCAGGCGCGGTGCAGGCCTGCCGACATCAGGTCGTTCATGATGTCGTAGCGCGATGCGACCGAATCGAAGACACCGCGAACGCGGCGGGCCTTCTCGCTTTCGTCGACCGTTTCGAAGCCGAAGTGTGTGGTACTCATGCGACCGATGTTAGGCCGGAAGCCTTCACATCAAGTCGACGACCCCGCGACCACGGCGGACATTTGTTGCTTTTTCAGCCCCGCCCTTTCTGGGCGTAGGGCTATCTTTTCAATAGCAGCGGCGGATTCTTGCGCTGCCTCGAAGGCCTCAGTGGCTGCCGCAGGCGTGGCCGCCCTTCTCGATCATCGGCGCGTCGCGGTCGACACCCGCCTCGGCCAGCCGGCGCTCATAGGCAGACCACAGTTCGGCCTGCTTCTCGCCCAGTTCGTAGAGCAGGTCCCAGGAGTAGATGCCCGTGTTGTGGCCGTCGCTGAAGGTCGGCTGCACCGCGTAGTTGCCCACCGCCTCGAGCTCGACGAGCTCGACATCGCGCTTGCCCGTCTGCAGCACTTCCTGCCCGGGGCCATGGCCCTGCACCTCGGCCGAGGGCGAGTAGATGCGCATCAGCTCGAAGGGAATGCGGAAGGTCGCGCCATCCGAGAAGCCCACTTCGAGCACGCGCGACTGGCCATGCACGGTGATCGACTGCGGCGTCGGTGCGCCCGGTTTCAAGCCTGCCATCAGAAGCTCCTGTTGCCCAATCGCTCGATCATCGCAGCCTCGATGGCGGGCAGGAGCGCGGCAATGTCAGCTTCGAGCGCCGCATCGCGCTCGCGCTGCACCGGCGCCCACACCGAGCCGGGGAAGTGGCTGTCGTTCGGGAAGCGCGCGATCACGTGCCAGTGCAGGTGCGCGACCATGTTGCCGAGCGCGGCGAGATTGATCTTCGCCGGCTTCAGATGCTCGCGCAGGCACTGCTCGACCACTGTCACCGCTTCCATGCACAGGGCACGGTCGGCCGCGTCGAGATCGGAGAACTCCGGCGCGTGCTCGCGCCACACCACGCGATAGAAGGCCGGGAAGCCCGCCTCCTCGGCATGGATCACGCGCAGCTTCGCGCCCTCGAACACGAGGCGCCCGCCCGGGCCCTCGCACAGCACGCAGCCCTGCACCTTCGACGTCACACCAGCACCCGCTCGATGCCGCCCTGATTGGCGGCTTCCACGTAGTTCGGCATCCAGTCTTCGCCGAGGATCTTGTTGGCCATCTCGACCACGATGTAGTCGGCTTCGAGCAGTCCATTGTTCAGGTCGTTGCCGTAGCGCGAGAGGCCCTGCAGGCAGCTCGGGCAGCTGGTGAGGATCTTCACGTTCTCCTTCTCGCCGACCTTGCCGGCTTCGCGCAGCGCGGCTTCGCCCTTCTTCAGCTCCTGTTCCTTGCGGAAGCGGATCTGCGTGGAGATGTCGGGCCGCGACACGCCCAGCGTGCCCGACTCGCCGCAGCAGCGGTCGTTCTTGAGCACGTTGTCGCCCACCAGCGCCTTCACCGTCTTCATCGGGTCCTGCTGCTTCATCGGCGAGTGGCAGGGGTCGTGGTAGAGGTAGCCGCCGCCTGCCGCATCGGCGAGCGTGATGCCCTTTTCGAGCAGGTACTCGTGGATGTCGACGATGCGGCAGCCCGGGAAGATCTTGTCGAACTGGTAGCCCTGCAACTGGTCGTAGCAGGTGCCGCAGCTCACCACCACCGTCTTGATGTCGAGGTAGTTGAGCGTGTTGGCCACACGGTGGAAGAGCACGCGGTTGTCCGTGATCATCTTCTCGGCCTTGTCGAACTGGCCGCTGCCGCGCTGCGGATAGCCGCAGCACAGGTAGCCCGGCGGCAGCACGGTCTGCACGCCCGCATGCCAGAGCATGGCCTGCGTGGCCAGACCGACCTGCGAGAACAGCCGCTCCGATCCGCAGCCCGGGAAGTAGAAGACCGCCTCGGTCTCGGAGGTGGTCGCCTTCGGGTTGCGGATGATCGGCACGTAGTCCGCATCCTCGATGTCGAGCAGCGCGCGCGCCGTCTTCTTCGGCAGGTTGCCCGGCATCTTCTTGTTGATGAAGTGGATCACCTGCTCCTTGACCGGGGCCGGCCCGAGCGACGCCGGCGGCGCGGAGGTCTGCTTCTTCGCGAGGCCGCGCAGCAGGTCGTTGGCCAGGCGCTGCGCCTTGAAACCCACGCCCACCATGCCCGCGCGCACCGCCTTGATGGTCTGCGGATTGGTCGCGTTCAGGAAGAACATCGCGGCCGCATTGCCGGGGCGGAAGCTCTTCTGGCCCATCTTGCGCAGCAGGTTGCGCATGTTCATCGACACGTCGCCGAAGTCGATCTTCACCGGGCAGGGCGTGAGGCACTTGTGGCACACGGTGCAGTGGTCGGCCACGTCCTCGAATTCCTCCCAGTGCTTGATGCTCACGCCGCGCCGGGTCTGCTCTTCGTAGAGGAAGGCCTCCACCAGCAGCGAGGTCGCGAGGATCTTGTTGCGCGGGCTGTACAGCAGGTTGGCGCGCGGCACGTGCGTGGCGCACACGGGCTTGCACTTGCCGCAGCGCAGGCAGTCCTTCACGCTGTTGGCGATGTCGCCGATGTCGCTCTGCTGCATGATGAGCGACTCGTGCCCCATGAGGCCGAAACTCGGCGTGTAGGCGTTGGTCAGGTCGGCGTGCAGCGTCTCGGGCTTGCCCGCGGGCGCGCGCAGCAGCTTGCCCTTGTTGAAGCGGCCTTCGGGGTCGACCTTGGCCTTGTACTCGGTGAAGGGGCGCAGCTCGTCGTCGCTCAGGAATTCGAGCTTGGTGATGCCGATGCCGTGCTCGCCCGAGATCACGCCGTCGAGGCTGCGCGCCAGCGCCATGATGCGCACCACCGCGGCATGCGCGGTCTGCAGCATGTCGTAGTTGTCGCTGTTGACGGGGATGTTGGTGTGCACGTTGCCGTCGCCCGCGTGCATGTGCAGCGCGACCCACACGCGCCCCTTGAGCACGCGCTTGTGGATGGCGGTGCACTCCGCCAGGATCGGCGCGAACTCCGCGCCCGTGAAGACGGCCTGCAGCGGCTGGCGCAGCTGGGTCTTCCAGCTCGCGCGCAGCGAGTGGTCCTGCAGCTGCGGGAAGAGCGCGTCGACGTCCTTCAGCCAGCCGGCCCACAGCGCGCGCGTTTCCTGCACCAGCGCCACCGCCTGCGCGACGCGGTCTTCCAGCAGCTCGGCCGCGGGAATCTCGTGCGCGTCGTCGGTCTTGCCCAGCGGCAGGTTGCCGCGCGTGAGGAAGGCTTCGAGCTCGTCGGTGAGCGCGAGCTTGTTCTGCAGCGACAGCTCGATGTTGATGCGCTCGATGCCGTCGCTGTACTCGGCCATGCGCGGCAGCGGGATCACCACGTCTTCGTTGATCTTGAAGGCGTTGGTGTGGCGGCTGATGGCCGCCGTGCGCTTGCGGTCGAGCCAGAACTTCTTGCGCGCCTCGGGGCTGATGGCGATGAAGCCTTCGCCGCTGCGCGAGTTGGCAATGCGCACAACCTCGGAGGTGACGCGCGCCACCGCGTCGGCGTCGTCGCCCGCGATGTCGCCGAACAGCACCATCTTGGGCAGCCCGCCGTGCGTCTTCGACTTGGTGGCGTAGCCCACGGCCTTGAGGTAGCGGTCGTCCAGGTGTTCGAGGCCGGCCAGCAGCACGCCCGAGCGCTTCTGCTCGGCGAACATGAAGTCCTTGATCTCGACGATGCTGGGCACCGCGTCCTTGGCGTTGCCGAAGAACTCCAGGCACACGGTGCGCGTGTGAGCCGGCATGCGGTGCACCACCCAGCGGCAGCTGGTGATGAGGCCGTCGCAGCCCTCCTTCTGGATGCCGGGCAGGCCCGAGAGGAACTTGTCGGTCACGTCCTTGCCCAGGCCCTCTTTGCGGAAGGTGCGGCCCGGAATTTCGAGGCGTTCGTTGCGCAGCTTCGTCCTGCCGTCGGCGGCGTAGTACTGCAGCTCGAACACGGCGCTGTCGACGTCGTGGATCTTGCCCAGGTTGTGGCCGATGCGCGTGACCTCGAGCCACTCGGCCTGCGGCGTGACCATGCGCCACGAAGCCAGGTTGTCGAGCGCCGTGCCCCAGAGCACGGCTTTCTTGCCGCCCGCGTTCATGGCGACGTTGCCGCCCACGCACGAGGCCTCGGCCGAGGTCGGGTCGACCGCGAAGACGAAGCCCGCGCGCTCGGCCGCATCGGCCACGCGCTGGGTGACCACGCCGGCCTCGGTCCAGATGGTGGGCACCGGGTCGGCCAGTCCGGGCAGCGCGACGTGCTCGACCTCGGTCATCGCCTCGAGCTTCTCGGTGTTGATGACGACGCTGTTCCAGGTCAGCGGAATGGCGCCGCCGGTGTAGCCGGTGCCGCCTCCGCGCGGGATGATGGTCAGGCCCAGCTCGATGCAGCCCTTCACCAGCAGCGCCATCTCGGCCTCGGTGTCGGGGCACAGCACCACGAAGGGGTACTCCACGCGCCAGTCGGTGGCGTCGGTGACGTGGGCGACGCGCGAAAGGCCGTCGAACTTGATGTTGTCCTTGGCGGTGAGCCGGCCCAGCACGCGCGTGGCCTTGCGGCGCAGGGCGGCGACGTCGCGGAACTTGGTGTCGAAGGCGGCCACCGCATCGCCCACGAGGGCCGTGAGCTCGCCCACCAGCTGGTCGCGCGGCAGGTCGCTGTCGGGGGTGCGGCGCTTCTGGACCTCGGCCAGGCGGTGCCTCAGGGCATCTACCAGCTGGCCGCGGCGGCGCGGGTTGTCGAGCAGGTCGTCGACCAGGTAGGGGTTGCGCTGCACCACCCAGATGTCGCCCAGAACCTCGTAGAGCATGCGCGCCGATCGGCCGGTGCGGCGCTCGGCGCGCAGGGTCTGCAGCAGTTCCCAGCCGCGTTCGCCCAGCAGGCGAATCACGATCTCGCGATCGGAGAAGCTGGTGTAGTTGTACGGGATCTCGCGCAGTCGGACAGGCTCTGCGGCCTGTGCCAATAGCGTATTCAACGCGGTCGGAGCATTCATCGGGTGGGGCGCCTCGGCCGGGCGCTGCGCGCCCATAGCCGGGCTGGGGATTTTATTGCAGCGCTCGGGGTCTTGCCTCGTGACCGTGCTTGCGGCCTTGTGGTAGGCGCTGCTTCCGGGGGAATCACCTCCCCCCGGGAGGCCGGGTCAGAACAGCACGCGGCTGCGGATCGTCCCGCCCACCTTCGCCAGCTTCTCCAGCGCCAGGTCGGAGGAGGCGGCGTCGATGTCCATCACCACGTAGCCGATCTTCTCGTTGGTCTGCAGGAACTGCGAGGAGATGTTGATGTGGTTGTCCGAGAAGATCTTGTTGATCTCCGACAGCACGCCCGGCACGTTGCGGTGCACGTGCAGCAGCCGGTGCTTGCCCGGGTGCGCCGGCAGCGCCACCTCGGGGAAGTTGACCGACGAGGTCGAGGTGCCGTTGTCGCTGTACTTGACCAGCTTTTCCGCCACTTCCAGGCCGATGTTGGCCTGCGCCTCCATGGTCGAGCCGCCGATGTGGGGCGTAAGGATCACGTTGTCCAGGCCGCGCAGGGGCGACTGGAACTCGTCCTTGTTGCTGCGCGGCTCCACCGGGAACACGTCGATGGCGGCGCCCAGCAGCTTGCGCGCCTTCAGCGCCTCGGCCAGCGGCTCGATCTCGACCACGGTGCCGCGCGAGGCGTTGATGAGGATCGCGCCGGGCTTCATCGCGGCGATCTCGGCCGCGCCGATCATCCATTGGGTGGCCTGGGTCTCGGGCACGTGCAGCGTGACGATGTCGCTCTGGGCCAGAAGCTGGTGCAGGTCGCGCACCTGGCGCGCATTGCCCAGCGGCAGCTTGGTGACCACGTCGTAGAAGGCCACGTGCATGCCCAGCGCCTCGGCCAGCACCGACAGCTGCGCGCCGATCGAGCCATAGCCCACGATGCCCAGCGTCTTGCCGCGGATCTCGTAGGCGTTCTCGGCCGACTTGAGCCAGCCGCCGCGGTGCGCCACCGCGCTCTTCTCGGGCACGCCGCGCAGCAGCAGGATGGCTTCGGCCAGCACCAGCTCGGCCACCGAGCGGGTGTTGGAGTACGGTGCGTTGAACACCGCCACGCCATGCTCGCGGGCAGCTTCCAGGTCGACCTGGTTGGTGCCGATGCAGAAGCAGCCTGCCGCCACCAGCTTGTGCGCCGCAGCGAACACCTCGGCCGTGAGCTGGGTGCGCGAGCGGATGCCCAGGAAGTGCACGTCGGCGATCTTCTCTTTCAGCTCGGCATCGGGCAGCGCGCCCGGCAGCGACTCGACGTTGGTGTAGCCGGCGGCGCGCAGCACCTCCACGGCCGAGGGGTGGATGCCTTCGAGCAAGAGGAACTTGATCCTGCTTTTGTCGAGGGAGGTTTTGCTGCTCATGGAGGTCTCTTGGAAGCCCCGGCCACGGCGACAGGCTAGGCCGAAAAAAGGGAGGGCGATGCTAGCATGGTGCGGCGCAGCAAGAGGGGCCTCGCCCCCTGCCGGGCCTGCTGCGAACAGGGCCAAATCCGGCCGAAAAGGCAAGGGAAGGCCGAAGGGTCCAAAGGGGTTTCCCCGATTGGAGGAAACCCGTGCTCCGTGCGCCAATGTGACGCGGCTGTGTCATCCACATGCCCTAGCATCCGCGCTTTCCATTTTTCCCTTCAGGAGTCTTCATGCGATTCAAGACGCTCGCGCTGGCATCGGCGTTGGCCGCCACCACGCTGTTCAACGTGGCGCAGGCCCAGACCGAGATCCAGTGGTGGCATTCCATGACCGCCGTCAACAACGAGTGGGTCAACGACCTGGCCAGGCAGTTCAACGAGAGCCAGAAGGAATACAAGGTCGTCCCCACCTTCAAGGGCACCTACGACGAATCGATGACGGCCTCCATCGCCGCCTTCCGTGCCGGCAACGCCCCGCACATCCTGCAGGTGTTCGAAGTGGGCACCGCCACCATGATGGCCAGCAAGGGCGCCATCGTGCCGGTCGGCCAGGTCATGAAGGACGCGGGCGAGAAGTTCGACCCGGCAGCCTACATCCCCGCCGTGGCCGGCTACTACACCGCCCCCAACGGCCAGATGCTGAGCTTCCCGTTCAACAGCTCGACCACCATCTTCTATTTCAACAAGGACGCCTTCAAGGCCGCCGGCCTGCCCACCGACAAGGCTCCCGCCACCTGGCCCGAGGTGGTGGCCGCCGCCGCCAAGCTCAAGGCCAGCGGCCACAAGTGCCCGTTCACCACGGCCTGGCAGAACTGGACGCAGGTCGAGAGCTTCTCGGCCTGGCACAACGTCGAGTTCGCGAGCAAGGCCAACGGCCTGCAGGGCCTGGACGCGCGCCTGAAGGTCAATTCGCCGCTGCACCAGCGCCACATCGAGAACCTGGCCAGCATGGCCAAGCAGGGCCTGTTCATCTACAAGGGCCGCGGCAACGTGCCCGAGGCCTCGTTCGTGTCGGGCGAGTGCGCCATGATCAACACGTCCTCGGGCTTCTACGGCAACGTGGCGAAGAACGCCAAGTTCGCCTACGGCCTGGCTCCCCTGCCCTACTACCCGGACGTGCCCGGCGCGCCCCAGAACACCGTGATCGGCGGCGCCAGCCTGTGGGTCATGTCGGGCAAGAAACCGGCCGAGTACAAGGGCGTGGCCAAGTTCTTCAGCTTCATCTCGACACCTGAAGTGCAGTCCGCCAGCCACAAGCGCACCGGCTACCTGCCCGTGACCATGGCCTCGTACAAGCTCACCGAGGACTCGGGCTTCTACAAGCAGAACCCCGGCACCGACGTGGCCGTGACGCAGATGATCCGCAAGGTCACCGACAAGAGCCGCGGCATCCGCCTGGGCAACTACGTGCAGATCCGCGCCATCGAGGACGAAGAGCTCGAACAGGTCTGGAACGGCAAGAAGACCGCCAAGGAAGCCCTCGACGCCATCGTGACCCGCGGCAACGAGCAGCTGGAACGCTTCCAGAAGGCCAACAAGAGCTGACGATCGACAACCGGACCCCGCGCGTGTCCGGCTAATATCGCCCGCCCCCGTCCGCTCTTGCGCAAGAGCGGGCCGGGCGGGATTTTTATATGTAGAGGGTTCATGGAAAAACGCGTCTTCTTTCGCTCGGGCTGGCTGCCCTGGCTGCTGCTGGCACCGCAGATGGCGGTGATATTCGTGTTTTTCTTCTGGCCGGCCGCACAGGCCCTGCTGCAGTCGCTGCAGCAGCAGGACGCCTTCGGCACCTCGGTCGATTTCGTCGGGCTGCAGAACTTCAGGGAACTCTTCGAGGACCCGGCCTACGCCGAGTCGTTCAAGACCACCGCCATCTTCTCGGTGCTGGTGGCCAGCATCGGCCTGACGCTGTCGCTGACGCTGGCCGTGTTCGCCGACCGCATCGTGCGCGGCGGCATGTTCTACAAGACCATGCTGATCCTGCCGTACGCCGTGGCGCCCGCCGTGGCCGCCGTGCTGTGGGTGTTCATGTTCTCCCCCTCGCTGGGCGTGGTGGCCTATGCGCTGGGCAAGATCGGCATCGACTGGAACCACCTGCTCAACTCGAAGCACGCGATGACGCTGATCGTGATGGCCGCCGTGTGGAAGCAGATTTCCTACAACTTCCTGTTCTTCCTGGCGGGGCTGCAGTCCATCCCGAAGTCGCTGATCGAGGCGGCCGCCATCGACGGCGCGCGCCCGTGGCGCCGCTTCTGGACGGTGCAGTTCCCGCTGTTGTCGCCCACCACCTTCTTCCTGCTGGTGATGAACGTGGTCTACGCGTTCTTCGACACCTTCGCCATCGTGCACGCCGCCACCGAGGGCGGCCCGGGCAAGGACACGGAAATCCTCGTCTACAAGGTCTATCACGACGGCTTCAAGGCGCTCGACCTGGGCGGCTCGGCTGCGCAGTCGGTGGTGCTCATGGTGATCGTGATCGCGCTGACCATCGTGCAATTCCGCTACGTCGAAAAGAAGGTGCAGTACTGACATGGTTGAAAGAAGAAGCACCCAGGGCATCCTGGCCCACGTGGTGATGATCCTCGGCGTCCTGATCGTCGCCTTCCCCATCTACCTCGCCTTCGTGGCGTCCACGCATACCGCGCAGGAAATCGTGCAGCGGCCGATGCCGCTGCTGCCGGGCTCGCACATGCTGGAGAGCTACAAGGGCGCGCTCTTCGGCCGCGCGAGCAGCGCCGGCTCCAACGCGCCGGTGGCGCACATGATGTGGGTGAGCCTGGTGACGGCGCTGGTCATCGCCGTCGGCAAGATCGCCATTTCGCTGCTGTCGGCCTTCGCCATCGTCTACTTCCGCTTCCCGTTCAAGAAGATCTGCTTCTGGGCGATCTTCGTCACGCTGATGCTGCCGGTGGAAGTGCGTATCCTGCCCACCTACAAGGTGCTGTCGGACCTGAGCATGCTCAACAGCTACGCGGGCCTGACGGTGCCGCTGATCGCCTCGGCCACTGCCACATTCCTGTTCCGGCAGTTCTTCCTGACGGTGCCCGAGGAACTCACCGAGGCCTCGCGCATGGACGGCGCGAGCCCGATGCGCTTCTTCTTCGACGTGCTGCTGCCGCTGTCGAAGACCAGCATCGCGGCGCTCTTCGTGATCCAGTTCATCTACGGCTGGAACCAGTACCTCTGGCCGCTGCTGGCGGTCACCAACGAGGACATGTACCCGATCGTGGTCGGCATCAAGCGGCTGATCGCCGGCGGCGACGGCCAGAACGAATGGAACGTGGTGATGGCGACCGCCATCCTCGCGATGCTGCCGCCGGCGCTGGTGGTGGTCCTCATGCAGAAGTGGTTCGTCAAAGGCCTCGTGGACACTGAAAAATAAGTTATGGCTTCCCTCTCCCTACGCAACGTCATCAAGCGCTACGGCCACGGGCCCAAGGCGAACCAGGTCATCCACGGCGTGAGCGCCGAGATCGCCGACCACGAGTTCATCGTCATCGTCGGGCCCTCGGGCTGCGGCAAGTCCACGCTGCTGCGCATGGTGGCCGGCCTGGAGGAAATCTCCGCCGGCGAGATCGCCATCGGCAACAAGGTGGTGAACAACCTGGAGCCCGCCGAGCGCGACATCGCCATGGTGTTCCAGAACTACGCGCTGTATCCGCACATGAGCGTGTTCGCGAACATGGCCTACGGCCTGAAGATCGCGAAGGTCCCGCCGGCCGAGATCAAGACGCGCGTCGACAAGGCCGCGAAGATCCTCGAGCTGGGCCACCTGCTGGAGCGCAAGCCGCGCGAACTGTCCGGCGGCCAGCGCCAGCGCGTGGCCATGGGCCGCGCCATCGTGCGCCAGCCGCAGGTGTTCCTGTTCGACGAGCCGCTGTCGAACCTCGACGCCAAGCTGCGGGCGCAGACCCGCCTCGAGATCCAGAAGCTGCACCGCGAGCTCGGCATCACCTCGCTGTTCGTCACGCACGACCAGGTCGAGGCCATGACGCTGGCCCAACGCATCATCGTGATGAACGGCGGCGTGATGGACCAGTTCGCCACCCCCGAGGAGGTGTACTCGCGCCCCGCCACCACCTTCGTCGCGAGCTTCATCGGCTCGCCGCCGATGAACCTGCTGAAGCACGCGCCCGGCGTGCGCCCGGGCCAGATCCTGGGCATCCGCCCCGAGCACCTGAAGCTCGACGAGAGCGGCTGGTCGGTGCAGGTCGAGCAGGTCGAACTGCTGGGCGCCGAGCGGCTGGTGTACGGCCGCATCGGCGACGAGCAGATCATCATGCGCACCGACGAGGCCGACCATCCGCCAGTTGCAGGCGACACGGTGAAGATCGCGGCGCGCGAAGACAAGCTGCACTGGTTCGACGCCGGCTCCGGCAAACGCGCGGACTGATCGATGGCCGAGCTGAATCCTTGGCCCTACCCCCGCTGGGTCGCCCACCGCGGCGCCGGCAAGCTCGCTCCCGAGAACACGCTGGCCGCGTTCCGCCTCGGCGCCTCGCACGGCTATCGCATGTTCGAGTGCGACGCCAAACTCAGCGCCGATGGCGTGGTGTTCCTGATGCACGATGCCACGCTCGATCGCACCACCAGCGGCCACGGCACCGGCGGCGCGCAGCCCTGGAGCGCGCTGGCGCAGCTCGACGCGGGCGGCTGGCATTCGCGCGCCTACGCGGGCGAGCCGCTGCCCACGCTGGAGAACCTGGCGCGCTTCTGCCTGGCCAACGGCCATCTGCTCAACATCGAGATCAAGCCCACGCCCGGCACCGAGCGCGAGACAGGCGAAGTGGTCGCCCGTGAGGCCGCCCGCCTCTGGAAGGGAGCCGCCGTGCCGCCGCTGCTCACCTCCTTCCAGGTCGAATCGCTCAAGGGCGCCCAGGCGGTGCAGCCCGGGCTGCCGCGCGGCCTGCTGCTCGACAAGCTCTGGGATGGCTGGCTCGAGGCGGCCAGGCAGCTCGGCTGTGTCGCCATCGTCTGCAACCACGCGCTGTGGGACGCCACCGTGGTGGCGCTGGTGCACGAGGCGGGCATGCGCGCGCTGAGCTACACGGTGAACGACGACTGGGCCGCGCAGCGGCTGATCGAGCTCGGCACCGACGGCATCATCACCGACAGGGTCGATCTCTTTCCTCCAGCCGCCTGACGCGGAGATTCTTACCAGTCCTTACGAAATGGCGGCTTCTATGATGCGGCCATGAGTTGGACCCAACGCTTCGCGAGCTTCTGCCTCGCGGCCCTGTTCATCTGCGGCGGTGCGCAGGCGCAACCGGACGCCGGCAACGGAAACAACGCCAACAGCGCCGCCGCGGCCGCCGCAGCCCCTGCCCCCACGATCGCCGAACTGCGCGCGCAGTTCACCAAGCTCAGCAACGCCGCCGAGACGGACGACGACGCGCGCAAGCTGCTCGCCCAGATCAACGACATCGGCGTGCAGGCCGACAAGTTCGTCGCCGCGCGCACCGGCGATCTGGCCGATCTGAACGCCAAGCTCGGCGAGCTCGGCAATCCGCCCGCCGCCGGCACCACCGAAGACCCCGACATCACCCGCCAGCGTGCGAGCCTGACGAAGGAGCGCAACGCACTGGATGCCGACATCCGCCTCGCGCGCCTGCTGTCGGTCGACGTGCGGCAGCGCGGCACCGAGCTGGTCACGCAGCGGCGGGCGCTGTTCGAGGCGCAGCTCACCGAGCGCGCGGCTTCGCCGCTGACCACCGAGTTCTGGAGCGACCTGCGCGAGGCCTGGCCCGACGACCTGGTGCGCCTGAAGGCGATGGTCTCCTCGGTGAACGACGGCCTGGTGGCTGCCACCCAGCCCGGGACCCGCCTTCCGGTGATCGCCGCGCTGGTCGGCGCGCTGCTGCTCACGCTGTTCGGCATCTGGGGCGCCGAGGTGCTGCTCGCCTGGCTGGCGGCGCGCTACCTGCCGGCGGGGCGGCTGCGGCGCTCGGTGCTGGTGATCGGCATCGTCGCCAGCCACGTGCTGCTGGTGGCGGTGGCGGCGCACGGCTTCGTCGAGGTGCTGAAGGAGTTCGCCACCTGGGAGCCGCAGGCGCGCAAGGTGCTGCAGTCGGCCGCGCAGCTGCTGGTGTTCATGGCCTTCGTGATCGGGCTGGGCCGCGGGCTGCTGGCCACGCGCCGGCCCTCGTGGCGGCTGCCGCCCATTCCCGACGAGATGGCCAGCCGGCTCGCGCCCCTGCCCTGGATGGTGGCGCTGGTGGCGGTGCTGGCCTGGACGCCGGCCGAGGTCAACGCGCTCATCGACGCCAGCTTCGCCGCCGTGGTGGCCACGCACGTGCTCACCGCGCTGGTGCTGACGGCGCTGGTCGCCTCGGTGCTCTACCTCGTGAAGCCGCTGCGCGCCGACGCGGCCGAAGCCGGCCTGCCCGAACGGCCGATGTGGGTCGGCCTGCTGGTGGCGCTGATCGGCATGCTGATGATCGCGATCTGGGTGCTGGTGGCGCTGGGCTACGTGGCGCTCGCGAGCTTCCTGGCCTCGCAGCTGGCCTGGAGCGGCATCGTCGCGGCCGCGTTCTACGTGCTCTTCAAGTTCGCGGACGACGTTTTCATGGCCACGGTGTCGTCTCGCGCCGGCTTCGGCCAGCGGCTGCAGAAGAGCTTCAACCTCGCGCCGCAGACGCTGGACCAGGCCGCCACGGTGCTGTCGGCGCTCAGCCGCGTGGCGCTCTTCTTCTACATGCTGGTGGCGCTGGCCGCGCCGCTGGGCACGGGGCCGGGCGAGGTGTTCCAGCGCAGCGGCAAGTTCGGCACCGGCGTGAAGGTGGGCGAGTTCCAGCTGGTGCCGGGCGCGATCCTCAGCGCGGTCGCGGTGGCCGTGGTGGGCTTCGTGGTGCTGCGCATCTTCAAGCGCTGGCTCGCGCGCAGCTACCTGCCCAACACCAAGTTCGAGCCGGGCATGCAGAGCTCCATCACCACGCTGCTGGGCTACGTGGGCGGCATCCTGGTGATCGCCTTCTCGCTGTCGGCGCTGGGCATCGGCATCGAGCGCATCGCGTGGGTGGCCAGCGCGCTGTCGGTGGGCATCGGCTTCGGCCTGCAGGCCATCGTGCAGAACTTCATCTCGGGGCTGATCCTGCTGGCCGAGCAGCCGGTGAAGGTGGGCGACTGGGTGGTGCTGGGCACGGCCGAGGGCGACGTGCGGCGCATCAACGTGCGCGCCACCGAGATCCAGCTGGGCGACCGCTCGACGCTGATCGTGCCGAACTCGGAGTTCATCACGAAGACCGTGCGCAACATGACGCTGGCCAACGCCGAGGGCCGGGTGCTGATCCGCCTGCCGATGCCGCTGACCACCGACGCGCAGCGCGTGCGCGAGCTGATCCTCGCGGCCTGCAAGGCGCACGAGGGCGTGCTGGAGACGCCGGCGCCCTCGCTCACGCTGGAGGGCATCGAAAACGGGCTCCTGATCTTCCAGGCCATCGCCTACGTGGCGAGCCCGCGGCTGGCGGGGGGCGTGCGCAGCGACCTGCTGTTCACCATCCTCGACGAACTGAAGAAGGCCTCGCTGCCGCTGGCGGTGCCGACGATGGTGATGACGGCGCCGCCGCCGGCGCCTGGCGGGGCGGGTTGAAAGCGGGATCGGGAGCGGACAGCCGAACGCAGAAGTCGCGAAGGTTTCGCAGAAGTCGCAGAAGAAAACTTTTTTGGTTCTCCTTCTGCGACCTCTGCGTAGTTTTTGTATTCCTTCTGCGTTCGGCTGTCCGCTCCCGCCTCCTTCACTCCAGCGGCAGCGCCGTGGTGAACTTGATCTCGTTGAGGCACACGCTGGAGCGCACCGCCGACACGCCGGGCATGTGCATCAGCGTGTGCATCAGGAACTGCGAGAGCGACTCGAGGTCGTGCGCGACGACCTTGAGCACGTAGTCGAAGTCGCCCGTCACCGAGTAGCACTCCAGGATCTGCTTCATGTCCGCGATCAGGTCCTGGAACTTGGGCAGTTCGTCGACATGGCCGCGCGCCATGGTCACGTGGATAAAGGCGGTCACGCCCAGCCCGATGTGGCGCGCGTTCAGCCGCGCCGCGTAGCCGTGGATCAGCCCCAGCTCCTCCAGCCGCCGGTGGCGCCGCAGGCACTGGGCGGGCGAGAGATTGGCCGCCTCCGCCAGTTCCAGGTTGGTGGCCCGGCCGTGGGCTTGCAGGTGCTCGAGAATCTTCCGGTCGATCCGGTCGAGTGCGATGTCATGCAATTTCTTCTCCCAATGCACCAGATCGATGCAATTTTATGGCGCAAAGCGGGGTAAGCCCGAGGCTTTCATGCACCTTAATTGTGCAAAGTACGATCTAGACTCCGTGGCGCCCGGACCGCACGACGCGATGTCCAGCCGTTGAATCCCTCGCCGTCGGCACCCGCCGGCGGCTTCAGACGCATCCCAATCCCCACCCGGAGACCCTTTCCCGTGAAAAACGCTTTGCTTCGCACCCCCTTCAGCGCAGTGGCCCTGGCCCTCGGCATGCTGGCCGCCGCGCCTTCGTTCGCGGCCGACACCAAGTCGGTGGCCGTGACCGCCATCGTCGAGCACCCGGCGCTGGACGCGGTGCGCGACGGCGTGAAGGCCGAGCTGAAGGCTTCGGGCTACGAGGAAGGCAAGAACCTCAAGTTCACCTACCAGAGCGCGCAGGGCAACGTGGGCACCGCCGCCCAGATCGCCCGCAAGTACGTGGGCGACCAGCCCGACGCGATCGTCGCCATCGCCACGCCGTCGGCGCAGGCCATGGTGGCGGCCACCAAGAGCATTCCGGTGGTGTACTCGGCGGTCACCGACCCGGTGGCGGCCAAGCTGGTGAAGAGCTGGGAGCCCACGGGCACCAACGTGACGGGCGTGTCCGACCTGTCGCCGCTGGAAAAGCACATCGCCCTCATCAAGCAGGTGGTGCCCGCCGCCAAGCGCATCGGCGTGATCTACAGCCCCGGCGAAGCCAACTCGGTGGCCATCGTCGACTCGCTCAAGAAGGCCGCCTCCGCCGCCGGCATGACCGTGGTCGAAGCCGCCGCCGCCCGCACGGTGGACGTGCCGACCGCCGCGCAGAGCCTGGTCGGCAAGGCCGACGTGATCTACACGCCCACCGACAACAACGTGGTCTCGGCCTTCGAGGGCATCGTGAAGGTGGCGCAGCAGGGCAAGCTGCCGGTGGTGGCAGCCGACACCGCCACCGTCGAGCGCGGCGCCGTGGCCGCCCTGGGCCTGAACTACACCGACATCGGCCGCCAGACCGGCAAGGTCGTGGTGCGCATCCTGAAGGGCGAGAAGCCCGGCGCCATCGCCTCGCAGACCAGCGCCAACTTCGAGCTGGTGGTGAACCCCGGCGCGGCCAAGCTGCAGGGCGTGACGCTGTCCGACGAGCTGCTGAAGACCGCCAAGGTCGTGAGCACGAAGTAAGAAGAAGCCGCCGGCTTTCCGCTTTTCCCCATGTCGCTCATCGCTTCGCTGGGCGCCATCGAGATCGGCCTGATATTCGGGCTGGTCGCGCTGGGCGTCTTCCTGTCGTTTCGCATCATCAACTTCCCCGACCTCACGGTGGACGGCAGCTTCCCGCTGGGCGCCGCCGTGGCCGCGACGCTGATCGTCGCAGGCTGGAACCCGGTCGCCGCCACGGCGGTGGCCTGCGTGGCCGGCGCGGCCTCGGGCTGGGTCACGGCCTGGCTCAACGTGAAGCTGAAGATCATGCAGCTGCTCGCGAGCATCCTGGTGATGATCGCGCTGTACTCCATCAACCTGCGCGTGATGGGCAAGCCCAACGTGGCGCTCATCACGGAACCCACGGTGTTCAGCATGGCCAGCTTCGGCGGCATGCCCGAGCAGTGGGCCAAGCCGCTCTTGCTTCTGCTGATCGTGATCGTCGCGAAGATCGTGGTCGACATGTTCTTCGCCTCCGAGGCAGGCCTGGCGATGCGCGCCACCGGCGGCAACGCGCGCATGGCGCGAGCCCAGGGCATCTCGACCGACTTCCACACCATGGCGGGCCTGGCGCTGTCGAACGCGCTGGTGGCGCTGGCCGGCGCGCTGTTCGCGCAGAGCCAGGGCACGGCCGACATCTCGATGGGCGTGGGCACGATCGTGATCGGCCTGGCGGCGGTGATCATCGGCGAGACGCTGATTCCGGCGCGCAGCATGGTCATCACGACGCTGGCCTGCATCATCGGCGCGCTGCTCTACCGTTTCTTCATCGCGATGGCGCTGAACACCGACTTCATGGGCCTGCAGGCGCAGGACCTGAACCTGGTGACCGCCGTGCTGGTGGCCTTCGCGCTGCTGGTGCCTGCCTACAAGCGCAGGCTGGGTGGCCTGTTCAAGGGGAAGAACTGATGCTGCGCGCCCAACAACTCGAAATGACCTTCAACCCGGGCACGCCGATCGAGAACCGCGTGCTGCGCGGCCTTAGCCTGGAGATTCCCACCGGCCAGTTCGTCACCGTGATCGGCTCGAACGGCGCGGGCAAGTCGACCTTTTTGAACGCGGTGAGCGGCGACCTGATCGTCGACAAGGGCCGCATCGAGATCGACGGCAAGGACGTGACGCGCATGAACGCCTGGCAGCGCTCGGGCATGGTGGCGCGCGTGTTCCAGGACCCGATGGCCGGCACCTGCGAGGCGCTGACCATCGAGGAGAACATGGCGCTGGCCTGGAAGCGCGGCGAGCGCCGGGCCTTCGGCTTCGCGCTCAATCGCAACCTGCGCGAGATGTTCCGCGAGAAGCTGTCGATCCTGAAGCTGGGGCTGGAGAACCGCCTGGCCGACCGCATCGGCCTGCTCTCGGGCGGGCAGCGGCAGGCGGTGAGCCTGCTGATGGCGTCGCTCAGGCCCTCGCGCATCCTGCTGCTCGACGAACACACGGCCGCGCTCGACCCCAAGACCGCCGCCTTCGTGCTGGAGCTGACCGCCAAGATCGTCGAGGCCGGCCAGCTCACCGCGATGATGGTGACGCACAGCATGCGCCAGGCGCTGGACTACGGCTCGCGCACGGTGATGCTGCACGAGGGCCAGGTGATCCTCGACGTGGCCGGACCGCAGCGCTCGGGCCTCGACGTGCCCGACCTGCTGCGCATGTTCGAGCAGACCCGCGGCGAGAAGCTGGACGACGACAAGCTGCTGCTGGCCTGATGGCGCCCGACACCGTCATCGTGCGCGGCATGCGCGCCGACGACCTCGATGCGGTGCTGGCGATCCAGCTTGCCTGCTATGGCGCTGGCTTCGTGGAAGACGGCGCGCTCATCGCCAGGCGGCTCGCCGCCGCGCCGCACACGGGCTGGGTGGTGGAACATGAAGGCGGCGTGCGGGCCTATCTGGCGGGCTATCCGTCGGTGGCCGGCAAGCTGACGCCGCTGCACGGCGAGTTCGAGGTGGCGGCGCAGGCCGATTCGCTCTACCTGCACGACCTGGCGGTGCATCCGGACGCGTCGGGCCTGGGGCTGGGGCCCCGGTTGGTGCGCCATGCCTGGGCCCATGCGCTGGATGCCGGCTGGCGGCATTCGACGCTGGTGTCGGTGCAATCGTCGGTGGGGTTCTGGGAGCGCCAAGGTTATGCGGCCACGCTGCCTCATGGCCCGCAGCAGCAGGCCCGGCTTGCCACCTACCCGGGCGAGTCGGTCTACATGATCCGGCGGCTGCCTGGCTGAGCGGGCGGAAATTTCAGCGGCGCCAGCCGCGCATCGCCAGCCACTGGACCGTGCCGCAGACCACGACCAGCGCGGCGTAGGTCGCCATCGCCCCATCGCGCCCGAACACCACCAGCCCGGCAACCAGCACCCCGACGCCGGCCGCGAAGGTCAGCGCGAACTGCAGCCACCAGCGCGGGACGCCGGCGCGCCCGCCGCCCAGGAAGCGCCCGGCAAAGGCCAGCACCAGCGCCAGGAAAGCCGCGGGTGCTACGAAATTAAGCAGGTGGTTCAGGAGGGCCGGCAGGTCCATCGGAGAAGGTTGCGCACGGGCTGGAACATGTGTCCAGGGTTATGGCTGTCATAGGGAAAGCCATTTGTCCCTCGTCAAGCCCCGTGGGGCTGCTGATTTTATAATCACGGGCATGTCAGTCTGGGCCCTCGGCTTGAACCACACGACCGCGCCGCTCGATCTGCGCGGTCGTTTCGCGTTCGCGCTCGACCAGATCGCCCCCACGCTGCAGAGCCTGCGCAGCTCCTTCGCCTCCGGCCGCCATCCCCAGGTGGAGGCCGCGATCATCTCCACCTGCAACCGCACCGAGATCTACTGCGCCTCGGAACACGCCGCGCTCGACCACACCTTCGGCTGGCTCGCCCAGAGCGGCGGCGTGGCCCCCGCCCTGCTGCGCTCGCACGCCTACACCCTGCACGACGGCGAAGCCGCCCGCCACGCCTTCCGCGTGGCCAGCGGGCTCGATTCGATGGTGCTGGGCGAGGCCCAGATCCTCGGCCAGATGAAGGACGCCGTGCGCGCCGCCGAGACGGCCGGTGCCCTCGGCAGCACGCTCAACCAGCTGTTCCAGCGCTCCTTCGCGGTGGCCAAGGAAGTGCGCACCGCCACCGAGATCGGCGCCCACTCCATCAGCATGGCCGCCGCCGCGGTGCGACTGGCCGGCCAGCTCTTCGAGGACCTGCGCAAGACGCGCGTGCTCTTCGTCGGCGCGGGCGAGATGATCGACCTCGCGGCCACGCACTTCGCGGCCAAGGAGCCGAAGGCCATCGCCATCGCCAACCGCACGCTGGAGCGCGGCGAGAAGCTGGCCTCGCGCTTCGGCGGCGAGGCGATGCGCCTTGCCGACCTGCCCTCGCGGCTGGCCGAGTTTGACATCATCGTGAGCTGCACCGCCAGCACGCTGCCGATCATCGGCCTGGGCGCCGTCGAACGCGCGCTCAAGGCACGCAAGCACCGCCCGATGTTCATGGTCGACCTGGCCGTGCCGCGCGACATCGAGCCCGAGGTGAAGGCGCTGGAAGACATCTATCTCTACACCGTCGACGACCTCGCACAGGTCGTGCAGCAGGGCCAGGCCAACCGCCAGGCCGCCGTGGCGCAGGCCGAGGTGATCATCGACGCCGGCGTGCAGAGCTTCATGCACTGGCTGGGCCAGCGCGGCACGGTGCCGCTGATCCAGCAGCTCAATGCGCAGGCCGACGAGTGGCGCGCCGCCGAGATGGCGCGGGCGCGCAAGCTGCTGGCCAAGGGCGAATCGGTGGAGGCCGTGCTCGAGGCCATGTCTCGCGGCCTCACGCAGAAGATGATGCACGGCGCGATGGCCGAGCTGCACGCGGGCGATGCCGCCTCGCGCGAGCAGACGGCGCAGACGATCTCGCGCCTGTTCCTGCGCAAAGAGCGTTAGCGACGCTCATCGGCGGCCCGGCCTGCATGGCTGCGGCTTTCATGCGCCCTGCCTTCGCACGGCAGCACATCCCCATTTTTTCGAGCCTCCTTCCTCCGTGAAATCCTTTCTCCGCCACCAACTCGAACGCTACGCCCAGCGCCTGGGCGAGCTCGACTTCCTGCTCTCGCGCGAAGACATCATGAGCGACATGGCCCAGTACCGCACCATCTCGCGCGAGCACGCCGAGGTGACGCAGGTCGCGGGCCGCTACGAGCGCTACAGGCAACGCGAGGCCGACATCGCCGGCGCGAAGGAGATGCTGGACGACCCCGACATGGCCGAGATGGCGAAGGAGGAAATCGCCAGCGGCGAGGCCGAGCTGGTGCAACTGGAGGACGAGCTGCAGCGCCTGCTGCTGCCCAAGGACCCGGACGACGCGCGCAATGCCTTCCTCGAAATCCGTGCGGGCACGGGCGGCGACGAATCGGCCCTCTTCGCGGGCGACCTGCTGCGCATGTACACGCGCTACTGCGACCGCGCCGGCTGGCGCTGCGAGATCGTCAGCGAGAGCGAGAGCGAGCTCGGCGGCTACAAGGAAGTGGTGGTGCGCATCGTGGGCGACGACGTGTTCGGCCACCTGCGCTTCGAATCGGGCGGCCACCGCGTTCAGCGCGTGCCGGCCACAGAGACGCAGGGCCGCATCCACACCAGCGCCTGCACGGTCGCGGTGCTGGCCGAGCCCGACGAGACGGTCGCGGTGCAGATCAACCCGGCCGACCTGCGCATCGACACCTACCGCGCGAGCGGCGCTGGCGGGCAGCACATCAACAAGACCGACTCGGCCGTGCGCATCACGCACATCCCGACCGGCATCGTGGCGGAGTGCCAGGACGACCGCAGCCAGCACCGCAACAAGGCGAAGGCGCTGCAGGTGCTGTCGGCGCGCATCCAGGAGAAGGAGCGCAGCGAGCGCGCCGCCAAGGACGCCGCCATGCGCAAGGGCCTGATCGGCAGCGGCGACCGCTCGGACCGCATCCGCACCTACAACTTCCCGCAGGGCCGGCTCACCGACCATCGCATCAACCTCACGCTCTACAAGCTGCTCGCCATCATGGAAGGCGACCTGGGCGACGTGCTGGGCGCGCTGCGCGCCGCGCGCGAGGCCGAGCAGCTGGCCGAGCTGGAATCGAGCCTGCCGGCATGAGCACCGTCGAGAACCCGAAGCCGGCCACCGTGGCGCAGGCGCTGGCCGCGTCCATCGCGCTGGGCGTCGACCGACTCGACGCCCAGCTGCTGCTGCTGCATGCGCTGGGCCGTGCGCCGCACGACCGTGCCTGGCTGCTGGCGCACGACACCGACGCCATGCCCGATGCGGCGTGGTCCGCGCTGGCCGCGCAGCTCTCGCGCCGCCGGGCCGGGGAGCCGGTCGCCTACCTGCTGGGCGAAAAAGAATTTCATGGCCTCGCCCTGCAGGTCGATGCCCGCGTGCTGGTGCCCCGCCCCGACACGGAAACGCTGGTCGAATGGGCGCTGGAGTGCCTCGAAGGCCAGGCCGCGCCTCGTGTGCTCGATCTCGGCACCGGCAGTGGAGCGATCGCGCTGGCGCTGCAGCATGCCCGGCCCGACGCGCAGGTCGATGCGGTCGATGCCAGCGCCGATGCGCTGGCCGTCGCCCAGGCCAACGCCTCGCGGCTGGGCCTGCCCGTGCGCTTCGCCCAGGCCGACTGGCTGGACGGCGCTGGCGCCGGCTACACGGTCATCGCCAGCAATCCGCCGTACATCGCCGCCGGCGACCCGCACCTGCCCGCCCTGCGCCACGAGCCCTCTTCGGCGCTGGTTTCGGGCACGGACGGCCTCGACGACATCCGCCGCATCGTGCAGGACGCCCCCGCCCACCTCGCCGAGGGCGGCTGGCTGCTGCTCGAACACGGCCACGACCAGGCCCCGGCCGTGCGCGAACTGCTTGCGGCGCGCGGTTTCGCCGAAGTGCAAAGCCGCGACGACCTCGCCGGCATCCAGCGTTGCTCCGGCGGAATCTGGCGCACGGTGAAATAATCCCCCCAGCCTATTTTTCAGGAGTTCCCATGTCCGACGCCCAGCAACGCATCGACGATCTCGTCAAGACCAACGACCTCGTGCTCTTCATGAAGGGCAACGCCAGCTTTCCGATGTGCGGCTTCTCGGGCCGCGCGATCCAGATCCTGAAGGCGGTCGGCGTCGACACCAGGACGCTCAAGACCGTCAACGTCCTCGACGACGACAGCATCCGCCAGGGCATCAAGGAGTACAGCAACTGGCCCACGATCCCGCAGCTGTACGTGAAGGGCGAGTTCATCGGCGGCTCGGACATCATGATGGAGATGTACGAGTCGGGCGAGCTGCAGCAGGTGGTGAACGGGGCCGCAGCCTCCTGAGCCCCCGGGGAACGGTCATGAGCCACGATCACGCGGACCACGGCCATTCCCACGATGACGGCGGCAACGATGCCGCGCCGGCCTGGAAGCACGACGGCGTGCGCGTGATCCCGGCCGACCGGCTCGACGCCAACACCGCCCAGACGCCCGGCATGAACCGGGCAGCGGCCATCAACTTCGCCCGCGTGGGCGCGCAGAAGCTCTGGGCCGGCACGGTGACCATCCATGCCGACGCCAGGACCGGCGCCCACCATCACGGGCATCTCGAATCGGTGATCTACGTGGTGCGCGGCCGGGCCCGCATGCGCTGGGGCGAGAAGCTGGAATTCACGGCCGAGGCCGGGCCGGGCGACTTCATCTACGTGCCGCCGTACGTGCCGCACCAGGAAATCAACGCCAGCGCGACCGAGACGCTCGAATGCGTGCTGTGCCGCAGCGACGGCGAAGCGGTGG
Organism: Variovorax sp. V15; assembly: GCF_041154425.1. Classification (NCBI taxonomy): domain Bacteria; kingdom Pseudomonadati; phylum Pseudomonadota; class Betaproteobacteria; order Burkholderiales; family Comamonadaceae; genus Variovorax; species Variovorax sp. V15. The sequence goes on along the minus strand of NZ_AP028659.1, from coordinate 1,216,456 downwards.
CGGTGAACCTCGACATCGAGCCCGTGGAGAAGCCCGAATCGGTGCTGTGGGTCGACCCGACCCACCCCCACGGCGGCGTCTGAGCGATTTCCGGTGCCGAGTCATGGCACCATGTTGGCCGTCTTCGACGTGCCACCATGACCCTCACCCAAAGCCTGCTCATCATCGCGCTGCTGATTGCGCTGAGCGCCTTCTTCTCCCTCGCCGAAATCACCCTGGCCGCATCGCGCCGGCTGCGTCTGCGCCAGATGGCCGACGAGGGCGACCCCCGGGCCGAGAAGGTATTGCGGGTGCAGGAGCAGCCGGGCCACTACTTCACGGTGGTGCAGATCGGGCTCAACGCGGTGGCCATCCTCGGCGGCGTGGTGGGCGAAGGCTCGCTGAGCCCGTACTTCGCGGTCCTCTTCGAGAAGTGGCTCAGCCCCGAGGCTTCGGCCAGCGCGGCCTTCCTGTGCTCCTTCGTGATCATCATCGCGGTGTTCCTGGTGTTCGCCGACCTGTTCCCCAAGCGGCTGGGCATGAGCAACCCCGAGCGGCTGGCGGTGCGCATGGTCGGGCCGATGCTGCTGCTGATCACCACCTTCAAGCCTCTGGTGTGGTTCTTCACGCGCTGCACCGACCTGCTGTTCAAGCTGCTGGGCATGCCGATGGCACGCGACGACAAGATCACCTCGGCCGACATCCTCGCGATGACCGAGGCCGGCGCGCAGGCGGGCGTGCTCGCGGCGCGCGAGCAGCAGGTGATCGCCAACGTGTTCGAGCTCGACACGCGGCTGGTCAGCAGCGTGATGACTGTGCGCGACAACATCACCTGGTTCCTGCACGACGACCCCGAGACAGTGCTGCGCGCGCGCATCATCGCCGAGCCCTTCTCGGCGTACCCGGTGTGCGACGGCGACATCGACCACGTGCTGGGCTACGTGGACGCCAAGGACATGTTCCAGCGCGTGCTCAGCGGCCAGCCGCTGGCTTTCGACCAGGGGCTGCCGCTGCACAAGGCGCTGGTCATTCCCGACCGGCTCTCGCTCACCGAGGTGCTCGAGCAGTTCCAGCAGGCGCACGAGGACTTCGCGATCATCGTCAACGAATACAGCCTGGTGGTGGGCGTGATCACGCTCAACGACGTGATGAGCACGGTGATGGGCGACCTGGTGTCCACGCCCGACGAGGAGCAGATCGTGCAGCGCGACGAGAACTCGTGGCTGATCGATGGCGTGACGCCCATCCAGGACGTGCAGCGCGCGCTGCAGATCGACGAGATGCCGCACGCCGAGGAGTACGAGACGCTGGCCGGCTTCCTGATGGTGATGCTGCGCCGGGTTCCGAAGCGCACGGACAACGTGAGCTGGGGCGGCTACACCTTCGAGGTGATGGACGTCGACAGCTACCGCATCGACCAGGTGATGGTCACCAAGGGCTCGGGCACCGCGAAGGCACCTGCGAACTGAGCAGACGGAAGAGGAAGGCGCCAGTCGGAAGGCGTCAGGCCGCCGAGCGGTCCTTGTCCTTTTCCTTCTCGCGTTCCCTGTCGTTGAACACCCAGAACCGCTGGTTGGCAAACACGGCGTTCGGATACGGCGACTTGCCGCGGCTGCCGTTGTAGCGGCCCAGCGTCATGAACAGGTCGCCGTTCTCCCGGTCGAGGTAGTGGCGAAGAATGACGCAGCCGAAGCGCAGGTTGGTCTGCATGTGGAAGAGCTTGGCCGGGTCGCTGTCGCCGATCACGCGCGTCCAGAACGGCATGACCTGCATGTAGCCGCGCGCCCCCGCGCTCGACACCGCGAACTTGCGGAAATTGCTCTCGACCTGGACCAGCCCCAGCACCAGGCTCACCTCCAGCCCCGAGCGCTTGGCTTCGTACCAGACGGTCTGCAGGAACTCGATGCGCGAGGGCGCGTCGGCGATCTTCTTCTTGAGCCGCTCGCTCATCTCTCCGAGCCAGCGCAGATAGGCCAGCCGGGCCTCGGTGCTCGCGAACTGCGGCACCGGCGGCGCCTTGTTGTGGATGGCCGAACTCAGCGCGGTGCGCACCGAGTCGATCAGCGGCTCCTCGATCTGCGCGCCGGCCATGGCAGCCCGCGGCAGCGACAGCACGGTGAGGGCGCCTGCGGTCACGGCGCCGCCCAGGCACTGGCGTCGCGAGAGGCCGCCCTCCAGGCTCATTGGGCGAGCTTGCCGGCGATGAAGTCGGCGATGCCGGCCGCGGGCACCTTGGTAGCCGCCGTGTCGCGGCGGTTCTGGTATTCGAGCTGGCCTTCCTTGAGACCGCGGTCCGAGATGACCACGCGGTGCGGCACGCCGATCAGTTCCCAGTCGGCGAACATCGCGCCGGGGCGTTCGCCACGGTCGTCGAGCAGCACGTCGACGCCCTTGGCGAGCAGCTCCTCGTAGAGCGCCTCAGCTGCCGCCTTGACCTCGGGGCTGCGGTCCATGCCGATCGGGCAGACCACCACGGTGAAGGGGGCGATGGCGTCGGGCCAGATGATGCCGCGCTCATCGTGGTTCTGCTCGATGGCGGCGGCCGGCAGGCGGGTGATGCCGATGCCGTAGCAGCCCATCTCGAGGAACTGCGGCTTGCCGCCTTCGTCGAGGTAGGTGGCGTTCATGTCCTTGCTGTACTTGGTGCCGAGCACGAACACGTGGCCCACTTCGATGCCGCGCTCGATGGCCAGCACGCCCTTGCCGTCGGGCGAGGCGTCGCCGGCGACCACGTTGCGGATGTCGGCGACAAGGTCGGGCTCGGGCAGGTCGCGGCCCCAGTTGACGCCGGTCATGTGGAAATCGACTTCGTTGGCGCCCGTGATCCAGTCGGCCAGGACGGCGGCTTCGCGGTCGGCCACGAGCTTCACGGGCTTCTTGAGGTTCAGCGGGCCCAGGTAGCCGGGCTTGCAGCCGAAGTGGTCCTCGATTTCGGCCAGGGTCGCGAAGCGGAAGCCCTGGTTCAGGCCGGGCAGCTTGCCGACCTTGATCTCGTTCATGTCGTGGTCGCCGCGCAGCAGCAGCAGCCAGACCTGCGAGCTCTTGATGTCGCCAGCCTCGTCGAGGACGTCGGTGGCCAGCACCAGCGACTTGATGGTGGTGGAGAGCGGCACGCCGAGCAACTCGGCCACGTCGGCGCAGGTGCTCTTGCCGGGGGTCGGGGTCTTCTCGAGCGCCTTGGCGGGCGCCGGGCGCGGGCCGGCCGGGGCCAGCGCCTCGGCCTTTTCCATGTTGGCGGCGTAATCGCTGTCGGGGCAGTAGACGATGGCGTCCTCGCCGGTGGCGGCGATCACCTGGAATTCCTCGCTCAGGTCGCCGCCGATAGCGCCGCTGTCGGCCGCGACGGCGCGGTAGCGCAGGCCGAAGCGGTCGAAGATGTTGCGATAGGCCTGCGCCATGACCTGGTAGCTCGCCTTGGCGGCGTCGAGGTCGCGGTCGAAGCTGTAGGCGTCCTTCATGATGAACTCGCGCCCGCGCATGAGGCCGAAGCGCGGACGTCGTTCGTCGCGGAACTTGGTCTGGATCTGGTAGAAGTTCTTCGGCAGCTGCTTGTAGCTGCGGATCTCCTGGCGGGCGATGTCGGTCACCACCTCTTCGCTGGTCGGCTGGATCACGAAGTCGCGGTCGTGGCGGTCCTTGATGCGCAGCAGCTCGGGGCCCATCTTGTCGAAGCGGCCGGTCTCCTGCCAGAGCTCGGCGGGCTGCACCACGGGCATGGTCATCTCGACGGCACCGGCGCGGTTCATCTCCTCGCGGACGATGGCTTCCACCTTGCGGATCACGCGCAGGCCCATGGGCATGTAGGTGTAGATGCCCGTGCCGAGCTTTTTGATCATGCCGGCCCGCATCATGAGACGGTGGCTCGCCACTTCGGCGTCAGCGGGCGCTTCCTTGAGGGTGGAGACGAAAAAACGGGAAGCTTTCATCGGAATGGTGGCGCTGGATTCGAGTTCGGAAGTGGGGAACTGCTCCCCCGGAGAGACCCTGAGAGCCTGGCATCGGCAGCTTGCCGAGGGCAACCCGGCATGCATAATCGACTCAGTTCAAAAATTGGGGTTTGATTATGCTCGACCGGGACGGCTTCAGGCCCAACGTCGGCATCATCCTGCTCAACCAGAGAAACCAGGTTTTCTGGGGCAAACGCATACGCACGCACTCCTGGCAGTTTCCGCAGGGCGGCATCGACCGCGGCGAAAGTCCCGAGCAGGCCATGTACCGGGAACTGCACGAGGAAGTGGGGCTCCACCCGGAGCATGTGCGCATCGTGGCCCGTACCCGCGACTGGTTGCGCTACGAGGTGCCGGATCGGTTCATTCGCCGTGACGCACGGGGCCACTACAAGGGCCAGAAACAAATCTGGTACTTGCTGCAACTCATCGGCCACGATTGGGATCTCAACCTGCGTGCAACCGACCATCCCGAATTCGACGCCTGGCGCTGGCATGACTACTGGGTGCCGCTCGACGTGGTCGTCGAGTTCAAGCGCGGCGTCTACGAGATGGCGCTCACCGAGCTCGCTCGCTACCTGCCCAGGCAGGATTTCCGCAACCGCTTCCTGCGCAGCAACGTGCGCGCCCGAGAATTCGAGCGCCACTCGCCGGACGCCGGGGCGCCGCCCGGACTCGATCTGCCGCCCGGCGGCAGCTTCGATCCGCATCCCGACATTCCTTCCGCGAGCAATGAACCTCCTGTCCAAGACAACAAGGCACCCCCGCCCCTTCCGACGCAACGCTGAGCGCGTCCTCCTGCTAGCCTGCTTCGGCATCCTCGCCGGATGCGCCTCGGGCCCCCACGACACCGACAACCCCGACTGGGCACAGGCCGGCCTGCCGCCCCCGCCCAAGCGGTACGAGACGGACAAGGAGTGGGAAGAAACGGCCACCCCGCCCCCGCCGGCCTTCAGCGAAAGCCGCCTGCTGCCGATCGAAATGCCGCCCTACATGAGCCTGAAGTTCGGCGTCGACCCGCAGACGATCACGATCACGGGCGACGGCATCGTCCGCTATGTGGTGGTGGCCCAGAACCGCAGCGGCGGCGCGACCAACGCCTTCTACGAGGGCATCCGCTGCTCCACGGCCGAGATGAAGAGCTACGCGCGCTACAACAACGGCAGCTGGCAGGACGTCGCGAAGCCCGAATGGAAGAAGCTCGGCGACATGAACTCCAGCTACACGCGCAAGCTGGCCACGCAGGCCCTGTGCCGCGGCAACGCCCCGCGGCCGTCGGTGGGCGACATGGTCCAGAACATCCGCAATCCGGTACGGGAAGTGCAGTAGGCGATCCGTACCGAGGATAAAAAAACGGGGCCCGCGGGCCCCGTTTTGTTTCTCGCGGCCTCTCAGCCCGGCATCAACACCATGTTGTCGCGGTGAACCATCTCCGGCTCCGCCACATAGCCCAGCAGGCGTTCGAACTCCGACGAGGGCTTGCGGCACAGCAGGCGCGCCTCCACGCTCGAGTAGTTGGCAAGGCCGCGGGCCAGCTCGACACCGTCGGCGTCGCGCACCGCGATCACGTCGCCGCGCGAGAACTCGCCCGAGACCCCGGTCATGCCGATCGGCAGCAGGCTCTTGCCCTCGGCCCGCACCTTGGCGGCCGCGCCCGCGTCGACCACGACGGAGCCGCGCAGTTGCAGGTGGTCGGCCATCCAGCGCTTGCGGGCCTGGTGCTTGGCGGTCTGCGCCACCAGCAGCGTGCCGATGGATTCGCCCTTCGCCAGCCGCAGCAGCGCGTCGGCCTCGCGGCCCCAGGCGATGACCGTGGAGGCGCCCGAGCCGGCCGCGCGCTTGGCCGCGAGGATCTTGGTGATCATGCCGCCCTTGCCGATGCTCGAACCCGCGCCGCCGGCCATCGCCTCGAGCGCCGGGTCGCCGGCGGCGGCCTCGTGCACGAACTTCGCATCGGGGTCCTTGCGCGGGTCGGCCGTGTACAGGCCCTTCTGGTCGGTGAGGATGACCAGCGCATCGGCCTCGACCAGGTTGGCCACGAGGGCGCCGAGCGTGTCGTTGTCGCCGAACTTGATCTCGTCGTTGACGACCGTGTCGTTCTCGTTGATGACCGGCACCACGCCCAGCTTGAGCAGCGTGACCAGCGTCGATCGGGCATTGAGATAGCGCTCGCGGTCGGCCAGGTCGGCGTGCGTCAGCAGCACCTGGGCGCTGCCGATCTCGTTCTCGCGCAGCTTGGTCTCGTACATCTGGGCCAGGCCCATCTGGCCGACCGCGGCAGCGGCCTGGAGCTCGTTGATCTCGTGCGGCCGGGTGCGCCAGCCAAGGCGCTTCATGCCTTCTGCGATCGCGCCGCTCGACACCATCACCACCTCGCGCCCGTCGCGCACCAGCGCGGCCAGTTGCCGGCACCACTCGCCGATGGCGGCCTCGTCGAGACCGCGCCCCTCGTTGGTCACGAGGCTGGAGCCCACCTTCACGACGATACGGCGGGCATCCCGCAAGGCAGTGGATCCGGAGTTCGACGAGGTCATTTGGGGTGTTACGGTCTTTGGATGCTGCTCGGGTTGCTGTCTTCGGCCCGTCTCGGGCCGGCCGTCGATGCTGCTGCGGCAGGTGCCGCTCAGGAGCCTTCGGGGGGCAGAGGCACGAAGCGCGGATCGACCTCGACCGTCTGGTGCTCGGCCACCTGCTCGGCCTTGACCTGCTGGTAGATGGCCTGCACCAGGTGCTCGCAGCCTTCGCGCGTGAGCGCCGAGATTTCGAACACCGGACCCTTGAAGCGCAGGCGCTTCACGAAGTCCTTGATGCGCGCGGCGCGCTCGTCGGCGGGCACCATGTCCAGCTTGTTCAGCACGAGCCAGCGCGGCTTTTCGTACAGGTCGGCGTCGTATTTCTTGAGTTCGCCCACGATGGCCTTGGCCTGCGCCACGGGGTCGACGCTGTCGTCGAACGGGGCCATGTCGACCACATGCAGCAGCAGGCGCGTGCGCTGCAGGTGCCGCAGGAAGAGATGACCGAGGCCGGCGCCTTCAGATGCGCCTTCGATCAGGCCGGGCAGGTCCGCCACGACGAAGCTCTGCTCGGGACCGACGCGCACCACTCCCAGGTTCGGGTGCAGCGTGGTGAAGGGGTAGTCCGCGATGCGCGGGCGGGCGTTCGAGATGGCGCTGATCAGCGTCGACTTGCCCGCATTCGGCATGCCGAGCAGGCCCACATCGGCCAACACCTTGAGTTCGAGCTTGAGGCTGCGCTTCTCGCCAGGCCAGCCGGGGGTTTTCTGGCGCGGGGCACGGTTGATCGCGCTCTTGAAGCGCATGTTGCCGAAGCCGCCGTCGCCGCCCTTGGCGATGGTGATGACCTCGCCGTCCTTCAGCAGTTCGAACAGCACTTCGCCGGTCTCGGCGTCGGAAATGATCGTTCCGACCGGCATCTTGAGCGTGATGTCGTCGCCGGCGGCGCCGAACATGTCGGAGCCCATGCCGTGCTCGCCGCGCTTGGCCTCGTGGCGGCGCGAATAGCGGAAGTCGACCAGGGTGTTGAGGTTGGAATCGGCCACCGCGTACACGTGGCCGCCGCGGCCGCCGTCTCCGCCGTTGGGGCCGCCGAATTCCTTGTACTTCTCATGACGGAACGACACGCAGCCGTTCCCGCCATCGCCCGCGGCGATGTCGATGAAGGCTTCGTCGACGAACTTCATGGGATGTCTAGTTTACAAATGAAGAGGCCCCGGCAATGCGGGGCCTCGGATGGTCGGGGCTGACTCGGGGCTTAAGCCGCGGGAGTCACGTTGACCGTGTGCTTGTTCAGCGCACCCTTGGTACCGAACGACACGTGGCCGTCGACCAGGGCGAACAGCGTGTGGTCCTTGCCCACGCCGACATTCACGCCGGGGTGGAACTGGGTACCACGCTGGCGCACGATGATCGAGCCTGCGCTGATCAGTTCGCCGCCGAAAGCCTTCACGCCGAGCATCTTGGGCTTGGAATCGCGCCCGTTTCGCGTTGAGCCGCCGCCTTTTTTCTGTGCCATGGAATCTGCTCCTGTGCCGTGTTAAGCGGCGATCGCGCCGATTTGCAGTTCGGTGAACTGCTGGCGATGGCCTTGACGTTTCTGATAGTGCTTGCGACGGCGCATCTTGAAGATGCGAACCTTGTCGTGCTTGCCGTGCGACAGTACCGTGACCGTCACCGTTGCACCGGACACCAGGGGCGTGCCAACCTTGATCTCAGCGCCGTTGCCGACTGCCAGAACCTGGTCGATCACGATTTCCTGGCCTACGTCCGCAGCAATCTGTTCTACTTTGATTTTCTCGCCGGAAGCAACGCGATACTGCTTGCCACCGGTTTTTATGACCGCGTACATGTAAACCTCTTAGAAATGAGTCTCCACGGCGAATTCCGCAGAGCCCAAGATTATAGCGCGGTTTGCGCCCACTAGCTACTCTTGGGCCGGAGCCCCATCGGCAAGCCGCTTCGGCTCCATATAATTTGCGCCTTCCGGCCCTGCACCTGCCTGGGTCCCCCACATACAACACTCAGCAGCGCCCCGCGCCTTCGCTTTGCCAGTTCCAGCCGCCGACACCTCCCCCACCGCCACCGTGCTGGACCTGATTGCCGGCGACATGGTCGAAGTCGACCGCGTGATCGCCCGCCGCCTCGACACCGGCGTGCCGCTGGTCAGCCAGGTTTCCCGGTACATCATCTCCGCTGGCGGCAAGCGCCTGCGACCGGCGCTCCTGCTGCTGATGTCGGGCGCGCTGGGCTACACCGGGGACCAGCGATTCAATCTGGCGGCCGTGGTGGAGTTCATCCATACGGCAACCCTGCTGCACGACGACGTGGTCGACGAGTCGACCCTGCGGCGCGGACGCGCAACGGCCAACGAATCGTTCGGCAACCCGGCCAGCGTACTGGTCGGTGACTTCCTCTATTCGCGCGCGTTCCAGATGATGTTGGACGCCAACAACATGCGCGTGATGCAGATCCTGGCCGAAGCCACCAACATCATCGCCGAGGGCGAGGTGCTTCAGCTGATGAACATGCACGATGCATCGCTGGACGAAGCGGCCTATCTGCGCGTGATCCGCTCGAAGACGGCGAAGCTCTTCGAGGCGAGCACCCGCCTCGCGGCCGTGCTGGCGAATGCCACCCCAGAAATGGAAGAGGCCTGCGCAACCTACGGCCAGGCCTTGGGCACCGCCTTCCAGGTGATCGATGACGTCCTGGACTACACCGGCGACGCCAACGAAACCGGCAAGAATGTCGGCGACGACCTGCGTGAAGGCAAGACCACTCTGCCGCTCATCTTCGCGATGCAGCGAGGCACTCCGGCACAGAGCGCGCTCGTGCGCGCCGCCATCGAGGCCGGCGACACCACCCAGCTGGGCAAGGTCATCGAGATCGTTCAGGAAACCGGGGCCCTGGATGCCTCGCGCGCAGCGGCAGCAGCCGAGGCGCAGCGTGCGATTCATGCATTAAAAGATTTCCCGGCCAATTTGCACGCTTCAGGTTTGCTACAATTAGCGGCTCAGTTGCTTGAGCGACGTGCCTGAACACCTCTCCTGAGTTGGCATCTAGGACGACTTCTTCTTTCTTGCAACCATCGGGGTGTAGCTTAGCCTGGTAGAGCGCTACGTTCGGGACGTAGAGGCCGGAGGTTCGAATCCTCTCACCCCGACCAGCCTTTGGCTGGCAATAATGGACAAATGGCCAGCCTGTTGCTGTGTAGCGATTTACAGCACAGGACTGTTCAGCGATGATCGTGAAGCAAATTTTCACATCTTTTTCACTCGCTGAATGGCTGCAGCCGAACTTCCTGTTAAAGAACCTTCGCAAATTGCCCTACCCGGGCTTGCGCGCGCCCTGGTTTCGGCCGGCAAGCTGCCTGCCAGGGCAGCCGAGGACATCTATCAGAAGTCCATCAGCGCTCGCACGAGCTTCATTGCTGAATTGACCGGCTCCGGCGCCGTTTCCGCCGCAGACCTCGCCCACACCCTTTCCACCGCGTTCGGCGCACCGCTGCTCGATCTCGACGCCATCGATCCCCAGCGCCTGCCCAAGGACCTGCTCGACCAGAAGCTGTGCCATGCGTACCGCATCGTCGTGCTCAGCAAGCGCAACAACCGTCTGATTGTTGCAACAGCCGATCCTTCCGATCAGCAGGCCGCGGAAAAGATCAAGTTCGCCTCCCAGATGGGCGTCGACTGGGTCATCGCCGAATACGACAAGCTGTCGCGGATGATCGAAGCCGCCGCCGTCAGCGCGGCCGAGACCATCAACAGCATCGTCGGCAGCGAGTTCGAGTTCGACGACGTCGCGGCCGAGACCGCGAACGAGGGCAATGACCAGGCCATCGCCGAAGTCGAAGATGCGCCGGTCGTGCGCTTCCTGCACAAGATGCTGCTCGACGCCGTCAGCATGCGGGCATCCGACATCCACTTCGAGCCCTACGAGCACAACTACCGCGTCCGCTTCCGGGTCGACGGCGAGTTGCGCGAAGTCGCCAGCCCGCCCACGGTCATCAAGGACAAGCTGGCCTCGCGCATCAAGGTCATTTCCCGGCTCGACATCTCCGAGAAGCGCGTGCCGCAGGACGGCCGCATGAAGCTCAAGATCGGTCCCGACCGCGTGATCGACTTCCGCGTGAGCACGCTGCCCACGCTCTTCGGCGAGAAGATCGTCGTGCGTATCCTCGACCCGAGCAGCGCGCGCCTGGGCATCGACGCCCTGGGTTACGACGCTGACGAGAAGGCGCGGCTGCTGCATGCCATCGGCCGCCCGTACGGGATGGTGCTCGTCACCGGCCCCACCGGCTCGGGCAAGACGGTGTCGCTCTACACCTGCCTGAACCTCCTGAACCAGCCGGGCGTGAACATCGCGACGGCGGAAGACCCGTCGGAAATCAACCTGCCCGGCGTCAACCAGGTCAACGTCAACGAACGCGCGGGCCTGACCTTCGCAGCCGCGCTGCGCGCCTTCCTGCGCCAGGATCCCGACATCATCATGGTCGGCGAAATCCGCGACCTCGAAACCGCCGACATCTCGATCAAGGCAGCCCAGACCGGCCACCTGGTGCTCTCCACGCTGCACACCAACGATGCGCCGACCACGCTCACGCGGATGCGCAACATGGGCATCGCGCCGTTCAACATCGCGTCGAGCGTGATCCTGATCACTGCCCAGCGCCTCGCGCGGCGCCTGTGCACCGTCTGCAAGCTGCCGGCCGACATCCCGCGCGAAACGCTGCTCGAAGCAGGTTTCAAGGAAGAAGAACTGGACGGCTCCTGGAAGCCCTACCGCCCCGTCGGCTGCTCCGCCTGCAGCAGCGGCTACAAGGGCCGCGTGGGCATCTACCAGGTGATGCCGATCTCGGAAGCCATCCAGGAAATCATCCTGCGCGACGGCAGTGCGCTCGACATCGCCGCGCAGTCGGAAGCCGAGGGCGTGCGTTCGCTGCGCCAGTCGGGCCTGCGCAAGGTCATGCAGGGCCTCACTTCGCTCGAAGAAGTGGTGGCCTGCACCAACGAATAACGAACACACCGAATACCGGAGATCGAATGGCTACAGTGGCATCCTCCCGCACCCAGCCCACACACAAGGAATTTGTCTTCGAATGGGAAGGCAAGGACCGCAACGGCAAGCTGGTACGCGGCGAACTTCGTGCTGCCGGCGAAAACCAGGTGCAGGCCGCGCTGCGCCGCCAGGGCGTGCTCGCCTCCAAGATCAAGAAGCGCCGCATGCGCTCGGGCAAGGCGATCAAGCCGAAGGACATCGCGATCTTCACGCGCCAGCTGGCGACCATGATGAAGGCCGGCGTGCCGCTGATGCAGTCCTTCGATATCGTCGGGCGCGGCAATGCGAATGCGAGCGTGGCCAAGCTGCTCAACGACATCCGCAGCGACGTGGAAACCGGCACCTCGCTGTCGGCCGCATTCCGCAAGTTCCCGAAGTACTTCGACAACCTCTACTGCAACCTGGTGGAGGCTGGCGAAGCGGCCGGTATTCTGGAAGAACTGCTGGACCGGCTGGCCACCTACATGGAGAAGACCGAGGCGATCAAGTCGAAGATCAAGTCGGCGCTGATGTATCCCATCTCGGTGATCGTGGTGGCATTCATCGTGATCGCCATCATCATGATCTTCGTGATTCCTGCGTTCAAGGAGGTGTTCACGTCTTTTGGCGCCGACCTGCCTGCACCAACGCTGATCGTGATTGGTATCAGCGAATTCTTCGTTTCGTACTGGTGGCTTATTTTCGGCGGCATCGGCGGGGGACTCTATTTCTTCATCCAGGCCTGGAAACGCAACGAGCGAGTGCAAAGAACGATGGACCGTCTTCTGCTGCGGATCCCGGTCTTCGGCGTCCTCATCGAAAAATCCTGCGTCGCCCGCTGGACCCGCACCCTGGCCACCATGTTCGCCGCCGGCGTCCCGCTGGTCGAAGCCCTCGACTCCGTGGGCGGCGCCTCCGGCAACACCGTCTACGGCGACGCCACCGCGAAGATCCAGCAGGAAGTCTCCACCGGCACCAGCCTCACGGCCGCCATGACCAACGTCAACCTGTTCCCGTCCATGGTGATCCAGATGACCGCCATCGGCGAGGAATCCGGCTCCATCGACCACATGCTGGGCAAGGCCGCAGACTTCTACGAATCCGAGGTGGACGACATGGTCGCGGGCCTCTCCAGCCTGATGGAGCCGATCATCATCGTGTTCCTCGGCACCATCATCGGCGGCATCGTGGTGTCGATGTACCTGCCCATCTTCAAGCTCGGCCAGGTCGTTTGATGCTGGTTTCGCGGGAATTCGACACCGTCTTCGCCGGTGTCCTGGGGCTATTGATCGGCAGCTTCATGAACGTCGTCATCTACCGCGTGCCGGTGATGATGTATCGCGAGTGGCTTGCCGACGCCGTCGCCAATCTCATGTCGTCGAAGGATGCGCCCTCGCTGTGGTCGCTGGCCTTCGGGCCGAAGGTCGCGGCGCCCGCCGGGCTGGAGGCCTCCGCCGACAAGGCGGCCGAGGTCGTCGAGAAGCAGCCCCCCTTCGACCTGATGCGCCCCGCGTCGCGCTGCGGCGCCTGCGGCCACGAGATCCGCTGGTACGAGAACATCCCCGTGCTGAGCTATGCCGCGCTGCGCGGACGCTGCTCGTCGTGCAAGACCTCGATCAGCCTTCGCTACCCGTTGGTCGAGCTGATCACCGGAGGCCTGTTCGCCCTGTGCGCCTGGCGTTTCGGCATCACGCCGGCCGGGGCGCTTTGGGCGGCGTTCGGGGCCTTCCTGATCTGCCAGTTCCTGATCGACTTCGACACCCAGTTCCTGCCCGACTCGCTCAACTATCCGCTGCTCTGGCTCGGCCTGATCGGCGCGGCCATGGGCTGGACCGGCGTTTCGTTGAGCTCGGCCGTCTGGGGCGCGGTGTTCGGCTACCTGAGCCTCTGGCTTGTGTACCATGCCTTTCGCCTGGTCACGGGCAAGGAAGGCATGGGCTATGGAGACTTCAAACTGCTGGCCGCGCTGGGTGCATGGCTCGGAGCGGACTACCTCATCGCGATCATCCTCGTCTCTTCGCTGGTGGGTGCGGTGATCGGCATCTCTTTGCGCATCGCCGGCAAGCTGGCGCACAAGGACATTCCCATCGCCTTCGGCCCCTTCCTGGCCGGCGCGGGCCTCGTCTGCCTCGTGGCGGGCCCCGAAGTCGTGAGGCAGTGGATTCCGTTCGCCTTCCCCCTGGACGCGCTGATGCGCTGACCTCCGCATGGCAGTGCGGCGCATCGGCCTGACGGGCGGCATCGGCAGCGGCAAGAGCACTGTCGCGGGCCTCCTGGTGGCCCAGGGGGCGGTTCTGGTGGACACCGACGCCATCGCGCGCTCCATCGCGCTGCCGGGCGGCATCGCGATGCCGGCCCTGGAAGCCGCCTTCGGCCCGGGCGTCATCGACCCGGCCGGCGGCCTGGACCGTGCCGCGATGCGCCAGATCGTGTTCGCGGACGCCGGCGCCAAGGCCCGGCTCGAATCCATTCTCCACCCCCTGATCGGCGCCGAAACCCAGCGCCAGGCCGCGGCGGCAGGCGAGGATGCCGTCGTCGTGTTCGACGTTCCCCTGCTGGTCGAATCCGGCCGCTGGCGCGCGATCGTCGACCGGGTGCTGGTGGTCGACGTCACCGAGGAAACGCAGCTGAAACGCGTCGTCGCACGCTCGGGCTGGGCGCCCGAAGCGGTAAAGGCGGTGATCGCCCAGCAGGCTCCGCGCCGGGCCCGGCGGGCCGCCGCGGACGCGGTCATTTACAACGAGTCCCTGACCCTGGAGGAACTCGCTCAGCAGGTCCGGGGTTTCTGGGAACGGTGGGCTAAGTCAAGCACGCGATAATTTGGGGTTGACGCCGCGACGGCAAAAAGACGGTCACGTCAAACGGCGCATGCCCAAGCGCCCCTCACGATGCTTTTCAATTCGTACCCCTTCATCTTCGTTTTCTTCCCGCTGGTCCTGATCGGCTTCTTCCTGATCGGTGCGCGCAGCCCCCGGTCGGCGGCGGGGTTCCTGGCACTGGCTTCCCTCTTCTTCTACGGGTGGTGGAGCGTCAAGGCGCTGCCGCTCCTGCTGGGGTCGATCTGCGTCAACTACTGGTTCGGGCTGCGGCTCACGCCCTCCCCCAGCCGGGAGGACAAGTACCGCAAGACGCTGCTGATCATCGCCCTGGTGGTCAACCTGGGGGTGCTGGCGGTCTTCAAGTACGCCAACTTCTTCCTCGAGAACGTCGATGCCGGCCTGGCCGCCGCAGGGCTTCCGCAGATCGACCTGGTCCACATCGTCCTGCCGATCGGCATCTCGTTCTACACCTTCACCCAGATCGCCTTCCTGGTCGACTGCTGGCAGGGCAAGGTGCACGAGCGCAGCTTCATCCATTACGTGCTGTTCGTGACCTACTTCCCGCACCTGATCGCGGGCCCCGTGCTGCATCACGCGCAGATGATGCCGCAGTTCAACAGCCCGGCCACCTACAGGATCAACGCCAACAACATCGCGCTGGGCCTGGGCATCTTCGTCTTCGGCCTGGCCAAGAAGATGCTCATCGCCGACCCGCTGGGCCAGTACGCCGACATGATGTTCAAGGGCGTGCACGAAGGCGTGCTGCCCTCGCTGTACACGGCCTGGTTCGGGGTGCTGGCGTACACGCTGCAGATCTACTTCGACTTCTCGGGCTATTCCGACATGGCCGTGGGCCTCTCGCTGTGCGTGGGTGTGCAACTGCCGCTCAACTTCAGGTCGCCGTACAAGTCGACCAACATGATCGAGTTCTGGCGCCGCTGGCACATCTCGCTGTCGACCTTCCTGCGCGACTACCTCTACGTGCCACTGGGCGGCAACCGAAAGGGTCCGACGCGGCGCTACATCAACCTGTTCCTGACGATGCTGCTGGGCGGCCTGTGGCACGGCGCCGCCTGGACCTTCGTGCTCTGGGGCGCGCTGCACGGCTTCTACCTGATGGTCAACCACTTCTGGAACGCCAAGGTGCGTCGCGGCAAGACCGAAACCACCTGGTACGGCCGCGTGGCCGGCTGGTTCCTCACCTTCCTGTGCGTGATGATCGCCTGGGTGGTCTTCCGCGCCGACAGCATGTCGGCCGCCATCGAGATCTACAAGGGCATGCTGGGCATGCACGGCGCGCCAGTGTCGGCCTTCAGCGAGTTCCGCGTGCCGTTCCGCAAGCCGGAATTCTTCCAGACGATCCTGGTCGGCCTCGTGATCTGCCTGGCGCTGCCGCCCACCATCACGCTCGACCGCTGGATTCCCGCCGTCGCCGGCCTGGCCGGGCGCCCGCGCCTGCAGCGCCTGGCGACCTGGGCCACCGGCCTGGGCTGCGTCTACCTCTTTGGCCTGTGCGTGTCGAAGTTCGGCAGCTACAGCCCCTTCCTCTATTTCCAGTTCTGACGACATGGAAGACACGAAATCTGCCAGGACCTGGCTTCGCATCTTCGCCGCGGGCTACCTGGTGTGCTGCGCCCTGCTGCTGGTCAGCCTCTTCACGCCCATCCCCTACGGCGACCTGACCCGCATCGGGCGCATCTCCGAGCGCGAATTCGGCTGGCACGAGCCGCCGCCGCCCATCCCGGACGCCGACGTCAAGACCTGGCCCATCAACGAATCCGACATCCTGGTGATCGGCGACAGCTTCTCGGTGCGCTACGCGTGGCAGTCGAAACTGGTGGGCGCGGGCTACAAGGTCACGACCACGCACTGGGACAACCTGGGCGGCGTGCTCTGCGACGACTTCTCGGGCTGGCTCCAGAAGTCGGGTTTCAAGGGCAAGGTCGTGATCGTCGAGAGCATCGAACGGCTGCTGTACGACCGCATCGAGAAGTCCGAGTCGTGCAAGACCATGAAGCACAGCTTCAAGCCGACGCCGCCTCCCTTCGAGAACCCGTCCAGGCCGGCCCCTGGCTTCCAGCTCAACTGGGATGCCCAGTTGCTCAGCGGCTGGTTGACATACCAAAACACCAAGGAGATCCTGGCCTCCGACAGCTGGACCAACACGCCCGACCGCTGGGGCCCGCTGATCGACGCCCGCGTGGTGCCCGAGGGCTGCAAGCAGTTCAGCCACCGCGCCTGCAACAAGCTCCTGATGACCGCCGAGGACCGCGTCAATCCGGCGCTGACAGCCGAGTCCGCGAGCTTCATGAAGCGCTTCGAGAGCACTGCAGCGCCCTACAAGGTGGTGTGGATGGTCGTGCCGAACAAGACCAGCGTGTATTTGCAACAAAACCATGCCGATGCGTTCCGGGCCGCGTTCAACCCGCAAAATATCGGACCGGACCTGTTCGCGCTGGCCGAGCAGAACCGCTTCAAGATGAAGGATCTTTTCCCTGCCAACGAGACCCACGTGTCGACCCGGGGTTACATTCTTTTCGGGCAGCGTATGCTGGAGGCTGTGCGCGAGGTGTTCCCGCCACCGGCCGCCAAGACGCAATGAGCCCGAACCCGACGTGAAAAACCGATACGCGTGATCCTCTACGAGTACCCCTTCAACGAGCGCATCCGCACGTACCTGCGGCTAGAGCACCTGTTTCGCCGCCTCGGCGAGTTGGTGCCGGCCGAATCCCCCCTGTCCCACCACTACGCCCTGGTCACGATCTTCGAGATCATGGACGTCGCCGCGCGCGCCGACCTCAAGGCCGACGTGCTGCGCGACCTGGACAAGCACAAGAACGTCTTCAACAGCTACCGGGGCAATCCGGCCATCGCCGAGACCGTGCTGGATCAGGTCATCGGCCAGCTCGAAGGCAATTTCGCCACCCTCAACGGCGTGGCCGGCAAGGCGGGCCAGGCGCTGACCGAGAACGAGTGGCTCATGAGCATCCGCAGCCGCGCCGGCATTCCGGGCGGCACCTGCGAGTTCGACCTGCCCGCCTACTACGCCTGGCAGCACCGCCCGGCCACCAGCCGCCGCGCCGACCTCGAGCGCTGGTCGAACACGCTGTCGCCCCTGGCCTCGTCGATCTACCTGCTGCTCAAGCTGCTGCGCGACGCCGACGTGCCCTACAAGGTGATCGCGGTCAACGGCCAGTTCCAGCAGAACCTGCCCCAGGGCCGCAGCTTCCAGCTGCTGCGCCTGCGCATCGACCCCAAGCTGGGCCTGATCCCTGAAATCAGCGGCAACCGCCTCATGGTCTCGGTGCGCCTGATGCGCCACGACAAGGACGACCGCCTGCACCAGAGCTCGGAAGACGCCCCCTTCGAGCTCACCCTTTGCGCATGACGACCGAGGTGAACAGCAAGGGCGAGCGCATCGTGCGCTGCCCCACCTGCGGCGGCGAGAGCGTCTATGCGCCGAGCAACGCCTACCGGCCTTTCTGCAGCGCGCGCTGCAAAGGCATCGACCTGGGCGCCTGGGCCAGCGAGGAATTCCGCATGCCCGCCGAAGCGCCGCCGGACGACGAGCCTTTCGGCGATCCCAAGATCCAGTAGGTCGGCAGGAAAAGCCGCTTACTTGCCGACGGCGCCTTCATCCAGCAGCGCCGGATCGATGTACGTCGCGAAGCTTCGCGCATAGCGCGGCCGAAGATGGCCGATGTCCTTGTAGGCTGGCGAACCGTCGTCCGGCATGCTGCGGATGCACTCGCCATCCGCGCACAGGCTGGCGAAAGGCTCGATGACCTTGGCGCCATTGGCCTGCGCCACCTGCTTCAGCCGCGCGTTGAACTGCGCCTGGTCCTGCGGCATCGGCGCCTTGAGCTGACCCGACTCCGCCGTCATGCGCCCCAGGCGGCTGCCCTCGATCTGCCGCAACGGATCGAAATCCATGCCCACCGGATTGCCGAGCACCAGGTAGACCGGCTTGTGCGCCGACAGCCGCTTCAGCACCTCGCCCAGCGACTTGAGCGACTGATCGATGCCGTCGCCGCCGATGAACGGATGCACGGCCTTCCGGTCGTCGACGAAGTAGTTCACCGTCGGGCCGGCACCGGTGAAGTAGCAGCTCCAGCACGCTCCCAGCACGACCGAATCGATCTCGGGCTTGAGCGCCAGGTCGAGCACTGCGGTGCGCCGCTCGTCGCAGCCGGTGTCGGGGCCGCTGAACAGGCCCGGCACCGGCGGGCACGAGCCCTTGGTCGCGAAGTAGATGGTGCGTGCCTTGTCGGGCTGCGTGCGCATCAGCTCGAGCGCGCGCGGCGCGTACTGCTCGACGTGGCTGTCGCCGATCAGCAGCACGTTGTGCTTGCCGTTGCCGACGCGGTAGACGAACTGGTTGCCCAGCGCGGCCTCCTCGAAGCCGTCGTAGTAGTTGTCCTCGCGGGTCGCATCGGCCACCGCCTGCAGGGCCGGGCTGTCGTGGCGAGGCATGGGCGTGCCCAGGAAAACAAGAACACCGGCCAGCGCCAGCGCCGCGCCCGCACCCGCCAGCCCGCGCAGGACGGCCTGCGAGAGGTGCAGCTTGACGAAGCGCTCGAGGAAGCGATACGTGGCCCAGGCCAGCACGACCGATGCCGCCACCAGCACGATGCGCAGCCGCAGCGGCGGCTCGCCGCCGGTCACGATGCGCGCGTAGGACAGCAGCGGCCAGTGCCAGAGGTACAGCGGGTAGCTGATGAGGCCGATCCACACCATCACCCGGTTCGACAGCAGATACCGGTTGAGCACCCCGCCCGGCCCTGCCGCGATGCAGCTCGCCGCGCCCAGCACCGGCAGCAGCGCCCACCAGCCCGGAAACGCCTTGGTGCTGCGCGTCATGAAGAGGCCGAGCACGATCAGCGCGATGCCGACGATCGACTGCAGGTGCTTCTTCCACGCGCGGGCGGTAGCGGCGCCTTGTGCAACTGACTGCAATTGCATGACCGCCAGCAACCCGCCCGCCATCAGCTCCCACGCGCGCGACAGCGGCGAATAGAAAGCCGCCGCCCGGTGCGCCTGCACCGTCAGCACATTGACCAGGAACGAGATCACGGCCACCGCCAGCACCACGCGCAGCATCGGCCAGCGCCTGCGCCAGGCCAGCCCCAGCATCAGCGGCCAGAAGATGTAGAACTGCTCCTCGATGCCCAGCGACCACAGGTGCAGCAGCGGCTTGGTCTCGGCCGAGGCGTCGAAATAACCGGCCTCGCCCAGGAAGACGAGGTTGGCGAAGAAGGCGGCGCCGCCCGTGGTCTGCTTGCCCAGCTGCGAGAACTCGCCCGGCAGCAGCACATACCAGCCGAAAGCCAGCGTCGCGAGCAGCACCAGCACCAGCGCCGGGAAGATCCGCCGGATGCGCCGCGCATAGAAGTCGCGGTAGCTGAAGTCGCCCGCCGCCAGGCTCTGCAGCAGGATGGTCGTGATCAGGAAGCCCGAGATCACGAAGAAGATGTCGACCCCGATGAAGCCGCCCGGCAGCAGGCTCGGGAAGGCGTGGTACGCCAGCACCGAGCCGACCGCGATGGCACGCAGGCCGTCGATGTCCGGGCGGTACTTGGGATGCATGGGCGCTTGCTCTTCTTCGATCGGTCGGTCGGTCGGCTGGCGAACGGCCGCTCAGCGCGACGGCTGCTGCGCCGGGGCGCTGCGCACGGTGCGGTCGAAGTAGCTCGCCTCTTCGCGTGTGTAGCGCGGGCGCAGGTGGTCGGCATCCTTGTACGCGGGCGCGCCGTCGGGGAGCGTGACCAGGCAATGGGCGCCGTCCTTGCACAGCACCGCCATCGCGTCGATCGGCTCCGCGCCACTCGCCGCGGCGATGGCGCGCAGCCTGTCGTTGAGCGCCTTCTGGTCGGCCGGCAGCAGCACCGTCGGCGAGGAGGTCATCGCCTCCATGTGCGTGAGGCGGCTGCCTTCGATCAGGCGCTTGGGCGTGAACTCGGGGCCGCCGGGGTTGTCAAGCAGCAGGAAGACCTTCTTGTGCCGCGCCAGCTCGCGCAGCGTGGCTTCCAGCGAGGCCAGCGAACGCTCGATGCCGTCGCCGCCCTGGAACGGATGGACCTTGTTGTCGGGGCCGCGGAAGTAGTACTCCAGCGCCCCGTGGCCGACGAAGTAGCAGTTCCAGCAGCCACCGATGACCACCGAGTCGACCTCCGGGCCCATCGCATAGGCCAGCATCGCGTCGCGGCGCTCGGCGCATCCGATGTTCTTGTCGACCTGCACGCCCGGAACCGCCGGGCATGCGCCCTGGGTCACGAACCAGGCCGACTTGTCGGGCATCGACAGCGTGCGCGACAGCTCCATGATGCGCGGCGCGTACTGCTGCACGTGGCTGTCGCCCACGAAGAGCACGCGCTTGGGGCCGCTTCCGGTCTTGTAGACCAGCTGCTCGCCGATCTGGTCGAGCTTGAAGCCGGCGTAGTAGTCGGCGTCCAGCGTGGCGTTGGCGACGACCTGCAGCCGGTCGCTGTCGTTGCGGGGGCCGGGCACGCCGAAGAAGATCGCGGTGCCCAGCGCGGCGACCAGCACCATGCCACCGCCCAGCGCCTTGAGGATCCCCGTGCCGGGACGGCTTCTCGTGTAGCGTTCGACGAAGCGGTACGTGGCCCATGCCAGCAGTACGGCGGCCACCATCGCGCCGGCGCGGTAGACCGGCGATGGATGCAGAGGATCGGCCTCCACGATGCGCACGAAGGCCAGCAGCGGCCAGTGCCACAGGTACAGCGGATAGCTGATGAGCCCGATCCACACCATCACCCGGTTCGACAGCAGGTACTTGTTGAGCACGCCGTTCGGCCCCGCGGCGATGCAGCTGACGGCGCCCAGCGTGGGCAGCAGCGCCCACCAGCCCGGGAAGGCCTTGTTGCTGCGGATCATCACCAGCCCGAGCACGATCAGCCCCACGCCCACCACCGACTGCAAATGGCTGCGCCAGGCGCTCGGCGCCGGCGGCTTCAGCCGCATGCAGGCCAGGATGCCGCCCACCATCAGCTCCCAGAAACGGGAAGCCGGCGAATAGAACGACGCCGCCGGCAGCGGATGCACCGTGGCCACGTTCACGACGAACGAGACCGCCGCCACCGCCAGCACTACGCGCACGATCGGCCAGCCCTTGCGCCAGGCGAGCCCCAGCAGCAGCGGCCAGAAGATGTAGAACTGCTCCTCGATGCCCAGCGACCACAGGTGCAGCAGCGGCTTGGTCTCGGCGGCCGTGTCGAAGTAGCCCGACTCGCCCCAGAACACGAAGTTGGCGACGAAGGCCGCGCCGCCCACGGTCTGCTTGCCGAGCTCGCTGAACTCGTCGGACAGCAGCAAGTACCAGCCCGCGCAGAGCGTGGCGAACAGCACCACGATCAGCGCCGGGAAGATCCGCCGGATGCGCCGCGCGTAGAAGTCGCGGTAGCTGAAGTCGCCCGCCGCGAGGCTCTGGAGAATGATGGTCGTGATCAGGAAGCCCGAGATCACGAAGAAGATGTCGACGCCGACGAAGCCGCCCATCAGCGCCGTCGGGAACGCGTGGTAGACCAGTACCGAGCCCACGGCGATTGCCCGCAGGCCGTCGATGTCCGGACGGTACTTGGGATGCATCAAGCGATCAGCTGGCCTGCTGCGCGTCGGCAGGCGCGACCACCGGCGGCGCCACGAACGGCAGGCCGCGCTCTTGCGACAGCCACTGCAGCACCGGGAACGCGCCCGGCAGCACCGGCGCCACGTCCAGCGGCAGCTGCTGCCAGGCCATGCGCTGGCCTTCGCGCATCTCGAATTCGCCGCTCCAGGCCGTGACCTTGCACCAGTGCAGGCGCACCAGCGCGTGCGGGTAGTCGTGCTCCGTGACCTTCCAGACCTCGGCGCCGTCGATGGTGATGCCGAGTTCTTCCTGAAGCTCGCGCCGCAGCGCCTGTTCGACCGTCTCGCCCGCCTCGATCTTGCCGCCGGGAAACTCCCAGAAGCCCGCGTAGGCCTTGCCCTCGGGCCGCGTCGAAAGCAGCAGCGCGCCGTCGGCCATGCGGATCAGCACGCCGACCGCGACTTCCGTGTGCTTGCGGGTCTGTTCGCTCACGCCTTGCTCCGCCCCGCGTAGTCGCGCGCGAACTGGTAGGCCACGCGGCCGCTGCGCGAGCCGCGCTCCAGCGCCCACACGAGCGCCTCGGGCCGCGCCGCCGCGATGGTGGCCTCGTCCATGCCGAACGACGAGAGCCACTGGCCCACGATCGTCAGGTATTCGTTCTGGCTGAAGGGATAGAAGCTCACCCAGAGGCCGAAGCGCTCCGACAGCGAGATCTTTTCCTCGATCACCTCGCCGGGGTGGACTTCGCCGTCCTCGGTGTGGGTGTACGAGAGGTTGTCCTTCATGTACTCGGGCAGCAGGTGGCGCCGGTTGCTGGTCGCGTAGATCAGCACATTGGGCGTCGATGCCGCGATGGAGCCGTCGAGGATCGACTTCAGCGCCTTGTAGCCCGGCTCGCCCTCGTCGAAGCTCAGGTCGTCGCTGAACACGATGAATTTCTCGGGCCGCTGCGACACCACCTCGACGATGTCGGGCAGGTCGGTGAGCTCGGCCTTGTCCACCTCGATCAGGCGCAGCCCTTGCGGCGCGTAGGTCTGCAGGCAGGCGCGAATGAGCGACGACTTGCCCGTGCCGCGCGCGCCCGTCAGCAGCACGTTGTTGGCTGGCTTGCCCTCGACGAACTGCTGCGTGTTGCGCGCGATCTTTTCCTTCTGGACGTCGATTTCCTTCAGCGAATCGAGCGACATCGCCGCCACGTGCTTCACCGGCTCCAGCACGCCGTGGCCCGAGCTGCGGCGGCGGTAGCGCCAGGCGATGGACGCGTTCCAGTCGGCCGGCTCGGCCAGCGGCTGCGGAAGGATCGATTCGATGCGCCCGATGAGCTGTTCGGCTCGCTCGATCAGCCTCTGGAACTGCTCATTCATGACCGGTAATCGGCGTTGATCGTCACGTATTCGTGGCTGAAGTCGCAGGTCCACACCGTCTCGCTGGCATTGCCGCGGCCCAGGCCGATGCGCACGGTGATCTCGCTGCGCTTCATCACGCGCTGGCCGTCTTCCTCGCGGTACGACGGATTGCGCCCGCCCTTGACCGCCACATGGACGTCGTCGAGGAACAGGTCGATGCCGGTCTGGTCGAGGTCGGCGATGCCCGCATAGCCCACGGCCGCGAGGATGCGGCCCAGGTTCGGGTCGCTGGCGTAGAAGGCCGTCTTGACCAGCGGCGAGTGCGCCACGGCGTACGCCACCTGCTTGCACTCGGCAGCGTCGCGGCCGCCTTCGACCTGGACGGTGATGAACTTGGTCGCCCCCTCCCCGTCGCGCACGATGGCCTGCGCCAGCTGGCGCGCCACCTCCTGCATCGCGGCCACCAGCGCCTTGCCCTCGGCCGAGTCGAGCGAGGTGATGGTCGCGTGCGCGGCCTTCTGTGTGGCGATGACCACGAACGAGTCGTTCGTCGAGGTGTCGCCGTCGATGGTCACGCGGTTGAACGAGGCGTCGGCCAACTGCTTCGCCAGCGGCTGGATCAGCGAGGGATCGATCTTCGCGTCCGTCGCCAGGAAGCCCAGCATGGTCGCCATGTTCGGGCGGATCATGCCGGCGCCCTTGCTGATGCCAGTGATGGTGACGGTGGCGCCGCCGACCTGCACCCGCTGGCTGAACGCCTTGGGAATCGTGTCGGTGGTCATGATGCCCTCGGCCGCGCGCGCCCAGTTGTCCTCCCTGGCGTCGGCCAGGGCGGCGGGAAGGCCGGCCTCGATGCGGTCGACGGGCAGCGGCTCCATGATCACGCCGGTGGAGAACGGCAGGATCTGCTCGGGCGAGATCTCCAGCTTGCGCGCCAGCGCGATGCAGGTGGAGCGCGTGCGCATCAGCCCGTCTTCGCCGGTGCCCGCATTGGCATTGCCGGTGTTGATGACCATCGCCCGGATGCCGTGGTTAGCGGCAAGGTGCTCGCGGCAGACCTGCACCGGCGCGGCGCAGAAGCGGTTCTGCGTGAACACGCCGCCGACGGCCGAACCTTCGTCGATCAGCACGACCGTCAAGTCCTTGCGATTGGCCTTGCGCACACCCGCCTCGGCCACGCCGATGCGGACGCCGGGCACCGCGAACAAGGCGGCAGGATCAGGGGCAGACAGGTTCACGGGCATGGCACTTATTCCTTCTTGCGTATCAATTTTTCATCGGCACCGACAAGACACACTTTTCGTCGCCAGGGATACCGCGGAACCGGCTTTGCCGGGCCGCCGGTATCGCCCCCGGCGAGGGGCTGGCGGCCACACGAAGTGCGGCAAGCCTAGGGAGCATGTCTACTTCAGGTCAGCTTGCCGTGGCACTGCTTGTACTTCTTGCCGCTGCCGCAGGGGCACGGGTCGTTGCGGCCGACGCGGGCGAAGGCGGCAGCCTCCGCGCCGAGCGCGCCCAGCCCGGCGGCCGCGATGCGGCGCTGGTTTTCCTCATCGACGCGCACCTCGACTTCGCCCGTCTCGGTCGGTGCCGAGTAGGTGATGTTCGAGACGTTCTCGCCGCGGCTTTCCATCGCTTCGGCGGCCTGTTCGAGTTGCTCGCTCGACTGCACGCGCACCGTCATGAGCTGGCGCGTGACTTCGTTCTTGACCGAATCGAGCAACTGGCCGAAGAGCTCGAAGGCTTCGCGCTTGTATTCCTGCTTGGGCTGCTTCTGCGCGTAGCCGCGCAGGTGGATGCCCTGGCGCAGGTAGTCGAGCGAGGCCAGGTGTTCGCGCCAGTGGGTGTCGATGCTCTGCAGCAGCACCATGCGCTCGAACTGGGTGAAGTTCTCCTGGCCGATCAGCGCGACCTTGGCGTCGAAGGTCTCGTTGGCGTTCTTGAGCACCTTCTCGACGATGTCCTCGTCGGCGATGGCCTCGGAAGCCTCGACTTCCTTCTTGAGCGGCATGTCGATGCCCCACTCGTTGAAGAGGCTCTTCTCCAGGCCGTCCAGGTCCCATTGCTCTTCCACCGACTCGGCCGGTACGTACTGGCGCACGAGGTCGGTGAAGCAGCCTTCGCGCAGCGCCGCGATCTGCGCCGTCAGGTCGGCCGCGTCGAGGATGTCGTTGCGCTGCTGGTAGATCACCTTGCGCTGGTCGTTCGACACGTCGTCGTACTCGAGCAGTTGCTTGCGGATGTCGAAGTTGCGCGCCTCGACCTTGCGCTGCGCGCTCTCGATGCTGCGCGTGACGATGCCGGCCTCGATGGCCTCGCCGTCGGGCATCTTCAGGCGATCCATGATCGCCTTCACGCGGTCGCCCGCGAAGATGCGCATCAGCGGATCGTCCAGGCTCAGGTAGAAGCGCGAGGAGCCGGGGTCGCCCTGGCGGCCCGAGCGGCCGCGCAGCTGGTTGTCGATGCGGCGCGACTCGTGGCGTTCGGTGGCGATGATGCGCAGGCCGCCGAGCGACTTCACGAACTCGTGGTCCTTGGTCCACTCGGCGCGGATGTGGGCGATGTCGGCCTGCCTGGCCGCCTCGTCGCGGCCTTCGTCGTTCTCGATGGCCTCGATCATCTTCTCGATGTTGCCGCCAAGCACGATGTCGGTGCCGCGGCCCGCCATGTTCGTCGCGATGGTGATCATCTTCGTGCGGCCGGCCTGCGCCACGATGTCGGCCTCGCGCGCATGCTGCTTGGCGTTGAGCACCTGGTGCGGCAGGCCCGCCTGGGTGAGCAGGCCGTCGATGATCTCGGAGTTCTCGATGGACGAGGTGCCCACCAGCACCGGCTGGCCGCGCTCGTAGCACTCGCGGATGTCCTGGATGGCCGCCTCGTACTTCTCGCGCGTGGTCTTGTAGACGCGGTCGAGCTGGTCCTCGCGCTTGCTCGTGCGGTTCGGCGGGATGATGACGGTCTCGAGGCCGTAGATTTCCTGGAACTCGTAGGCCTCGGTGTCGGCCGTGCCGGTCATGCCGGCGAGCTTGGAATACAGGCGGAAGTAGTTCTGGAAGGTGATGGAGGCCAGCGTCTGGTTCTCGGCCTGGATCTCCACGCCTTCCTTGGCTTCCACGGCCTGGTGCAGGCCGTCGCTCCAGCGGCGCCCGCTCATCAGGCGGCCGGTGAACTCGTCGACGATCACCACCTCGCCCTGCTGCACCACGTAGTGCTGGTCGCGGTGGTAGAGGTGACGGGCGCGCAGCGCCGCGTTCAGGTGGTGCATCAGCGTGATGTTGGCCGGGTCGTAGAGCGACGCGCCCTCGGGCAGCAGCTTGAATTCGCTCAGCAGGCGCTCGGCGTTCTCGTGGCCGTCCTCGGTGAGGAACACCTGGTGCGTCTTCTCGTCGACCGTGAAGTCGCCGGGCACCGTGACGCCTTCGCCGGTGCGCGGGTCGGCTTCGCCTTCCTGCTTCTTGAGCAGCGGCACCACCTTGTTGATGGCCAGATACAGGTCGGTGTGATCTTCGGCCTGGCCGCTGATGATCAGCGGCGTGCGGGCCTCGTCGATCAGGATGGAGTCCACCTCGTCGACGATTGCGTAGTTCAGCCCGCGCTGGACCCGGTCGCCCGGCTCGTAGACCATGTTGTCGCGCAGGTAGTCGAAGCCGTACTCGTTGTTCGTGCCGTAAGTGATGTCGCTGCGGTAGGCGGCCTGCTTTTCCTCGCGCGGCATCTGCGGCAGGTTGATGCCCACCGTCAGGCCGAGGAAGTTGTAGAGGCGGCCCATCCAGGTCGCGTCGCGGTTGGCGAGGTAGTCGTTCACCGTGACCACGTGCACGCCCTTGCCGGACAGCGCGTTCAGGTACACCGGCAGCGTGGCGGTCAGCGTCTTGCCTTCGCCGGTGCGCATTTCGGAGATCTTGCCGTTGTGCAGCGCCATGCCGCCGAGCAGCTGGACGTCGAAGTGGCGCATCTTCATGACGCGCTTGGAACCCTCGCGCACCGTGGCAAAGGCTTCGGGCAGCAGGGCGTCGAGGGTTTCGCCCTTGGCGATGCGGTCCTTGAATTCCTGGGTCTTGGCGCGCAGTGCGTCGTCGCTGAGCTTCTCGAACTCGGGTTCGAGCGCATTGATGCGTTCCACCGTCTTGCGATACTGCTTGAGCAGCCGGTCGTTGCGACTGCCGAAAATCTGGGTCAGGAAGTTGGTTGCCATGGGTGGAGATGGGCGGGCGCCTGATGAGATACGGCAGGCACTTCGACCGGATTCCCTAAGATATGGTGAAAGCAGTTGGGCGCGCTTTCCATGAAAGCAAGCAGCCTTTTTCCGGCGCAATCGCCGGCAAACCGGGCATTTTAGCTGTCTTGTTTCTAACCCCTGGATTACCGATGTATCGCCGACTTCCCCCCGCCATTTCGCTGCAGCAGGCTGCGGAAGGCGCCCCGACGCTGGGCAGCCTGATGGCGCGCGCGCGCGACACCACGGAGCGGCTCAAGGCGGTGGAAGGGCTGATCCCGCCGGCCATGCGCGCGGCCGTGCAGGCCGGTCCGGCCGAGGGCGACGTCTGGTGCCTGCTGGTCAAGGGCAGCGCCGCGGCAGCCAAGCTGCGCCAGCTCTCGCCGATGCTCGTGACCCGGCTCAAGAACCGGGGCTGGGACGTGGCGACGATACGGATCAAGGTGCACACGGGGCGCTGACTACCTCGGCCCTGCCGGTTGTTTTGATTTTTTGTCTGGAAATAGATAATATTTCCAGATGACATTCTTCGCCGCGGCCGCCGACGCCCAACTCCTGCTTCTAGACAAGAACCAGGTCGACGCCCTCCTCTCCCCCGATGAAGTGCTCGGGGCCGTGCGCGAAGCCTTCATGCTGCACAGCGAACGCGAGGGCCGCGTGTTCCCGGTGGTGCGCGAACCTCTCGGCACCGGCGGCGTGTTCGGCATCAAGTCCGGCGACGTGCAGGCCCAGGGGCTGCTCGGCTTCAAGGCCGCCGGCTTCTGGCCGGCCAACCGGCAGCGCGGCGGCGAGCCCCATCAGGCCACCATCATGCTGATCGACCCGGCGACAGGGCGGCCGCTGTGCGTCATCGACGGCAACACGGTGACCACCGCGCGCACCGGCGCGGCCGGCGGGCTGGGCCTGCAGCTGCTCGCACGGCCCGGCAGTGAGCGGCTGTGCATCTTCGGCACCGGCGTACAAGCGCGGATCCAGCTCGACTTCGCGCTTCGGCTCATCCCCTCGCTGCGCGAGGCTCTCTATATAAGTGCGAGCGGCGAGCGCAATGCCGCCTTCGAAGCGCACTTCAGCGGCCGCTGCGACATTGCACCAGCCACGGACCGCAACGCCGCCGTGGCCGGCAGCGACATCGTGATCACCGCCACGCCGGGCGGCGGCGCGCTGTTCGATCTCGATGCCGTGCAGCCCGGCACGCACCTGAACTGCGTAGGCGCCGACACCCGCGGCAAGCGGGAGCTGCCGGAAGGCCTGCTGGCACGCGCGCGCCTGTTCGTCGACGACCGCACGCAGGCCCGGCAGATCGGCGAAACGCAGTGGGCGCCCGACACCGAATGCATGGAGCTGGGCGACCTGCTCAGCGGCAAGACCGCCTTCGGGCGCGCCCCGAAAGACATCACCGTCTTCGACATGACGGGCCTCGCGCTGCAGGACCTGACCGTCGCACGCCTTCTCCATGCGCGCGCTGCCGAGACCCGAACAGGCACGCGCATCGCTTGGCCCTGGTAGCGCTGCTCGAAAGGCAGGGCGCAATGCCACGCCGCTTGCCTCCCATCTGAAAAGCGTGATTTTTTGTTGCGGACGGAGGAACATTTCGGCCCTTGGGCGCCGACTGCCTCCTAGCATTTTTCGTCATCAATGCGCCGCATGACTGTTTTGGCCGCGAGATTCTTCTGAAGAGAAAAATCGAAATCGCGGACTTCTTCTCGCCCAAAAAACAAAAGTCGCAATCCGGAAATAATTCAATCCCGGAGGAATGCCATTAATTGACATCAGTGGTCATTGTCTGAGTCGATTTCCAATCGATACATTCCGCAACCTTGAAGTCTTGGCGGAGCTTGCAACGCACCTCTGCGCGACTTTCATCGTCGAATAAACACAGAGAGGTTGGAATGATTTCACCCGAGCCCTGCGGCTAGCTCGCGCACCGCCACTTGCCTGCCTGAACCGCGCCCGCGCGCAGCCCATTGGCAAGGCCGATTTCCCGAAATTGGGAAATCCATCTTTCACCCCCGCGAACCGAACGACGCCCGATCCCGGCAAGGGAATCAGGCCGTCTCGTCACGCGCATCGAATCCGCATTTCTTTTTCAGAAGATCGATTTCAAAGAAAAATCCATGAGCAATTCCTACAGAAACACCCGCCGCGGCCACATCGGCTTCAGGCTGTCAGCCGTGACCGCAGTTCTCGCGAGCGGGCTCCAGCTCTCGCCGCTCACAGCAAGTGCATCGACCTACGCTCCGGCCAACTGCAACAGCTCGAGCACGGCAACCATCGGCCGAGTGACCGTCACCGGAACGAACAGCATGCCGGTCGACGGGACCGGTCCCTGGTCCAACATCACCGGCTGCAACTCGAGCGGCAGCAACCTGGACGGCGTGACGGTGTACGGCAGCTACTCGCAGGGCACGGGTGACGGGGCCACCGCCGTCGGGTTCTCCAGCACCGCCGGCAAATGGGCCTCCGCGGCCGGGCTTTCGAGCAGCGCCTCGGGAACCGGGAGTGCCGCCTTCGGCTACGACGCACAGGCGCAGGGGCTGAACTCGGCCGCGATCGGCGCGGCGTCCAGTGCAGCCGGCCAGGGTGCCGTGGCCCTTGGCAGCGGCGCCTCCGCGAAGTACGACAACTCCGCCGCCATCGGCGCCGGCAGCACCACCGCCGACTCGCTGGCAAACCTGCAGGGTGCGCCCGCCTACACGCCGGCCGCGGGAACTGCGGTCGCAGCTGCAGCGGCGGCTGGCGAAGTGTCGGTGGGCAGCGGCGGCAGTGAGCGCAGGCTCACCAATGTCGCCGCCGGCGGCTCTGCGACCGACGCGGTCAACGTCAGCCAGCTCTCGACCGCCACCGCTTCGCTGTCCACCAGCCTGGACACGGCCAACGGAACCATCGCCAGCCTGTCCACCTCCACCGCCGCCGGCATCGGCAGCCTGTCGACCGGCCTCAATACGGCCAATGGCGCCCTCGCCAGCCTGTCCACGTCCACCGCGGCAAGCATCGGAAGCCTCTCCACCGGCCTGTCCACCGCCAACGGCAACCTTCGCAGCCTGAGCACGTCGGTCAGCACCATCTACAACACGGGTACCAAGTACTTCCACACCAGGTCGACGGCGGGCGACTCGATGGCCAGCGGCGACAGTTCCGTTGCGATCGGCCCGCAATCGGAGGCCAGCGGCTCCAGCTCCCTTGCGGCCGGCACAGGCGCCAAGGCAGCAGCCAACAACGCATTGGCCGTGGGCTCCTACGCCCTCGCGACAGGCGCGAACGCGATCGCCATCGGCACCGGCGCGCTGGCCACGGGCTCGCAGGCCATCGGCGCGAGTTCGCGCGCAGGCGGAGGCGGCACCGCTCTCGGCGACAACGCCGATGCCGGTGGAACGTCGCTGAGCCAGTCGCCGCGGATCGCCAAGGGCACCGCCATCGGCTTCGGCGCGGTGGTGCAGCAGAGCGAGGGCGTGGCGCTGGGCGCCGGCTCGGTGGCCGCCACCGCTGCCGGCGTGGCCGGATACGTGCCTCGCAACACATCGGCGCAGCAACAGGCCGCCGTCAAGGCCACCGCCAGCACACAGGCAGCCGCTTCGGTCGGCGACGCAGCCAGCGGCCGCTTCCGCCAGATCACCGGCGTGGCGGCCGGCACGGCGGACAGCGACGCGGCGAACGTGGCGCAGCTCAAGGCATCCGAAGCCGCCTCCCGGGCCAGCAGTGCGCAATACACGACCCGCGCCGATGGCTCCGTCGACTACAGCCAGATCGTGCTGGGCAACGGCCAGGCGCCGGGAGGCACGCGCATCTCCAACGTGGCGCCAGGCGTGCAGCCCACGGACGCCGTCAACGTGAACCAGCTCAACCAGGTGCGCAGCCAGGTCGCCGACGTGGCGCGCATCGCCTACACGGGCACGGCGATGGCCATGGCCATGTCGGGCACCTACCTGCCCACGCTCGCCCCGGGCGAGAAGACCGTGGGCGTCGGGGTGGGCAGCTACAAGGGCTACAGCGCCGTGGCGCTGACCTTCAAGGCGCTTGCCGGCGACGGAGGAATGTCGTGGGGCGCGGGCATTTCGACCAACGGCAGGGAATGGGGCGTGAACGCCGGCGTGGGCTGGAAGTGGAAATAAGGGAAATAAGGGCTCAGGGGAAATAGAGCCGATCAGGGAGCGAGCCGGCAACGAATCGGCAAGCAAGAGGATGGCCCCCATGCCTCGCGGCGTGGGGGCCATTTTTTTTGAGCAGGCCCGCTATGCGGCAGCCACGTCCGCGAAGAGCCCGGTCATGAACTGCGTCGACTTCAGCCCGGTACCCGTCAGCAGCGCCACGGTCGTCTCCGTGCTCCTGATGTCGCCGCGCTGCGCCAGCACGTCGATGGCCGCGGCGGCCGACGCGGAAGTCGGCTCGGTGTAAAGGCCGCAGGCCGCGAGCCGGCGCACCGCCGCCGCGATCTGCTCCTCGGTCAGCGCCACGGTCCTGCCATTCGTCTCGCGCAGGGCCTGGATGATTTCCGCCAGCCGCACCGGCCGCTTGATCGCCGTGCCCTCGGCGATGGTCGGCTGCACGGCGCGCTCCACGAGCGTGTCGACGCCAGCGGTGAAGCTCGCGTCGATCGGCGAACAGTTCAGCGGCTGCGCAACGAAGATGCGCGGCAACTTCCTGATCTGCCCCGCCGCCAGCAGCTCCTTGAAGCCGATCCAGCAGCCGAGCACGTTGCTGCCCGCGCCGGTCGGAATCACGACGTTGTCCGGCGCCACGAAGCCCAGGTCCTCCCACAGCTCGTAGGCCAGCGTCTTCGTGCCCTGCAGGAAGAACGGATGCCAGTTGTGGCTCGCGTAGAAGATCGATTCCGACTGCCGCACCGCCTCGTGTTCCGACTCCTCGCGCGGCCCCGGCACCAGTTGCACCTCGGCGCCGAAGGCGCGGATCTGCGCCACCTTCGGCGCGGGCGTGTAGCTCGGCGCGAGCACCTTCACGCGCATGCCGGCCGCAGCGCCCGCGGCGGCGATGGCCGCGCCGCCGTTGCCCGAGCTGTCTTCCAGCACCGCATCGACGCCGATCTGGCGCAGGAAGGACATCATCACCGCCGCGCCACGGTCCTTGAAGCTGCAGGTCGGGTTGAACCACTCCAGCTTGAAGTGCGGCTCGAAGTCGCCCCAGCGCTTCTGCACCAGCGGCGTGCAGCCTTCGCCCATGCTCGCGGGCCTGTCGATGGCCACGGGCAGCGCCGCGCGGTAACGCCACAGCGAGCGCGTACGCGAATCGATGTCGTCGCGCCCGATGCCCGGCAGCCGCGTGACCAGCATCGGGTTGCCGTCGTCCGAGCGCCAGCGGCGTTCGGACAGCTCGTGGCGCCGGCCGGTGCGGGGATCGACGTAGCGTGCGCGTTCTGTCATTCGTGGCTCCTGGATCAACAATCTGAACAAGACTGGATAATACATCCAATACTGTACTTTTTGTATAAATCAGATTGTTCGTCCAGAGCTGGATACATTCCCCGGTATGAAGAAGAAGCCGAACAAGCAGCTGCTCGACATGCTCAGCAACATCGCCGAGGGCCTGGGCCAGACCTTCGCGCCCTTCTGCGAGGTGGTGGTGCACGACCTGAGCAACCCCAGGAACGCGATCCACGCGATCGAGAACGGCCTGAGCGGCCGAGACGTCGGCGATTCGGTCACCGAACTGGGCCTCGCGCGCATCCGCGACCCGGAGTTCCCGGCGGTGATCGCGAACTACGCCAACACCTTTCCCGACGGGCGCAAGGTCAAGAGCACCTCCATCGGCATCAAGGACGAGAGCGGCGAGTACGTGGCCGCGCTGTGCCTGAACGTCGACCTCACGCTGTTCCAGAGCTTCCAGGGCGCGATCTCGCAGTTCACGCGCATCGACGACAGGGAAGTGCACGAGCACCTCGAAGCCGGCGGCGGCAGCCATTCGGACCGCATCCACGCGCGCATCGACGAGTTCGCGGCCGCGCGCGCGACCACGCCGCGCTCGCTGAAGCCGGCCGACCGCAAGCAGCTGGTGCAGGAGCTGAAGAAGGCCGGCATGCTCGAAGTCCGCCGCGGCGCCGAGATCGCGGCGGCGCACATGGGCGTGTCGCGCGCCACCGTCTACAGCGACGCGAAGTAGCCCTGCCGGGGCTTACTGCGGCTGCAGCCCGATCTCGTGCGCGGCCTTCTGCCAGCGCTCCGCCTCCGAGCGCAGGAAGGCGCGCAGCTCGGCCGGCGTCGACCCCTTCATCTGCACGCCGAGCACCGAAAGCCGCTCCTTCACCGACGGATGCTCCAGCGCGGCAATGGCCTCGCGGCGCAGCTTCTCGATCACGTCCAGCGGCGTGGTGGCCGGCGCCACCAGGGCCCACCACTGGTCGATCTCCAGGCCCCTGAGGCCGTTCTCGGCGAGCGCCGGCACGTTCTGCAGGCCGGGCAGGTTCACCCGCTGCGCGCTCGTCACCAGCAGCGGCCGGATGCGGTTGGCGCCCAGCAGGCTGGAGCCGCTGGCCAACGTCGCGAAATGCCCCGCCACCGTGCCCGCCGCCACGTCGGTGAGCGCAGGCGCCGAACCGCGATACGGAACCATGTTGAACGGGATCTTCGTGCGGCTCGCGAGCAGCTCTCCCGCGAGGTGGCTCACCGTGCCCGCGCCGCTGTGCGCGATGGCAGGCGGCGAGCCCTTGGCGGCAGCAGCCGCAGCGGTCTTCAGGAAGGTCTTGAAGTCCTTGCTGTCGTCGCCCATGCCCGCGAAGAACACCAGCGCAGAGGTGCCGATCATGGTCACCGGCGTGAAGTCGCGCAGCAGGTCGTAGGGCAGCTTCGCCGTCACCGCTGGCGCGATGGCGTGCGGGAGCTCGACGATGGCAAGCGTGTAGCCGTCGGGCGCGGCCTTGGCCACCGCGTCGGTGCCGATCATGCCGGCGGCGCCGGGCCGGTTGTCCACGATCACCGGGCTGCCGATGGTCTGGCTCATGCGCTGCGCCATGGCACGGGCGATGGCGTCGGTGCTGCCGCCGGCCGCCCACGGCACGACGAGCTTCACGGGCTTGTCGGGGTAGGCCGCCCACGCGGGGCTGACAAAAGAGGCGAGCAGGGCTGCAGAGCCGGAGGCCGCGAAGGCCCGGCGATTCATCGTCGGCATGTTGGATTCCTGGAAAGTTAAACCGGGCGGTCGGGCCAGCTCGGATCGCCGGTCGCGTTGGCCGTCAGCATCAGCACCACGTGCGCGTCCGCAGCGATGGAGTTGCTTTCTCGCAGTTGGCGCAGCGCGGCCAGGCCGCCCGCGGCGCACAGCTCGGCACTCACGCCGGCTGCGGTGAGCACGCGGCGTGCGGCTCGGGCTTCGTCGTCGTTCACCACCACGGCGCCGCCGCCGGTGGCGGTGGCCGCCTGCCACTGCAGGTAGGTGACGGTGGCACCCGCGGTGGAGAACTGCGCCGTGTGGCCCGGGTAGCTGCCGTTGATGGCGCCACCCGCGAACACGCGGGCAAGGCGCGGGAACGGCTCCACCAGCCAGAGCTTCGGCAGGCGCGCGATGCGCCCGGCTGCCAGCAGGTCGCGAAAGCCCGCGTAGATGCCCCACGCGAGGTCGCCGCGCGCCGTGGGGATCACGACGTGGTCGGGCAGGCCGCCCTCGTTCACGCACTCCAGCGCGATCGGCTTGTAGCCCTCGATCGCCAGCGGCGCGCTGCCCAGCGCGGGCAGGCGGTAGTTGGTGAGCGCGAAATAGCCGGGATGCTGCGAGCGCTCGCGCACGAAGGCCCAGCGGCCGGCGTTGTCGGAGAACACGTAGCGCCGCGCGCCCAGCGCGTCGAGCTGCCGCGCGTAGGTGGCCGGCATGCCCTCGTAGGTCGCGACCTCGCAGCCCAGGCCCGCGGCCCATGCGTAGTGCGCCGCCGAGACGGCCGCGTTGCCGGAAGAGGCCAGCACCAGCGTGTGGGCGTCGAAGTCGAGCGCCTGCGCCACGCCGACCGCGGTCATGCGGTCCTTGTGCGAGCCGGTGGGGTTGCACGACTCGTCCTTGATCGACAGGCGCGACACGCCGAACTGCTGCGCCAGCCCAGGCATGTCCTGCAGCGGCGTCTGCCCCTCGCCCAGCGCGAAGCTGGAGGTGTAGGGCATGGGCATCAGCTCGGCACTGTCGGGCAGGTAGCTCGCGCGCAACGCCACGTGGATGCCCTCGCGCCGGCACGCCGGGCAGCCGTCGTGCGCCAGCGTGACCGGGTAGAGCGCGTCGCAGCGCAGGCACTGCAGGCCGCGCAGGTTCGGGTTGCGCACGGGCTTGGGCGTGCGGTCGCGGACCAGCCCGGGGGGATGGCCCGGGGACGAAGGATGGCTCAGCGGATCCATCGGGGGAGCGGCGAACTTGAAATCCAGAACGGGCGATGTCGTCACGGGGGTCTGCGCTTGATGAAGTTGTGACTAAATCTTATGCAATCGGAAATAAAATTACGCAGCCTCAGATACTCAACCGATAACAGAACTTATCGATGCGATTCGGCGAAATCGAAACGTTCCGGGCACTCATGCGCAGCAGTTCCACGCGCAAGGCCGCCGCGCTGCTGCACGTGACGCAGCCCGCCATCAGCCAGTCGCTCAAGCGCCTGGAGACCCAGGCCGGCATGCTGCTGTTCCAGCGCATCGGCGGGCGGCTGGTGCCCACGCCCGAGGCGCGCGCGCTGTGGGTGGAGGTGGAACGGGTCTTCATCGGCATGGACGCCATCGAGCACCGGGTGCGCAGCCTGCGCGACTTCGGTGTGAGCCAGCTCGAGCTCAGCTGCTTTCCGGCCTACGGCCTGGGCTTCATGCCGCGCGCGCTGGCGCGGCTGAAGGCGCACCGCGGCGCGAGCCCCTGGCCGCAGGTGTCGCTGCAGGTGCTGAGCTCGAAGGACGTGCGCGACCGCGTGGCCATGGGCATCTCCGACTTCGGGCTGATGGCCGACGAGCTCTCGCTCGAAGGCATCGACCACTCCACCTTCTCGCGCTTTCCCGGCGTCGTGGTGATGCCGCCCAACCATGCGCTGGCCCGCTTCAAGACCATCAAGCCCGAGCAGCTCGCAGAGGCGCCGTTTCTCTCGCTCAACCCCGAAGACCCCTCGCACCAGCGGCTCGAGGCTGCGCTGGCGCCGCACGGCGTGGCGCTGCGCGTGCTGGTTCAGACACCCTACGCCGCCAGCGTGTGCGAGATGGCGCTGCGCGGCCTGGGCGTGGGGCTGGTCAACCCGATCACCGCGCTCGACTACGCGGAGCGCGGGCTGGTGGTGCGCAAGTTCTCGGTCGACGTGTACTTCACCTGCCTGCTGGCGCTGCCGGCGGGCAAGGTGCTCTCGGCCACCGCGCGCGACTTCATTTCGCTCATGCGCCAGCAGCTGGCGGAAGACGAGAAGCGCATCCAGCGCCACCTGCGCTAGGGCCGGCTCACTTCCAGCTGAACTCGTGGTTCAGCCCGATCACGAAGCCGCGCACGCCCTGCGGCCCGGTGCGCGATGCGCTCACGTCCACGCTGATCAGCGGCGTGATGCTGAAGCGCCCGCCCACGCGCGATGTCCAGGCGTTCGAGGCGCGGTTGCGCTCGGCGATGAGCGACACCGTGTCGTTCAGAGCCCACTCCACGCCGACGCCGCCGCGCGGCGTGCGCGCCCCGGTTCCGGTCGCCCAGTCGGCGCCGACGTTCGCGTGGATCTGCAGGCTGTCCAGCGGCCGCCAGGTGACGGGAACGACGA
The DNA here is from genome assembly GCF_041154425.1 of Variovorax sp. V15. NCBI lineage: Bacteria > Pseudomonadati > Pseudomonadota > Betaproteobacteria > Burkholderiales > Comamonadaceae > Variovorax > Variovorax sp. V15. The sequence goes on along the minus strand of NZ_AP028659.1, from coordinate 1,179,314 downwards.
ACTGCCCGCCCGCGCGGCCGCCGCGCTTGAAGTCGAACACCGCCCCCGCCGACACCGCCGCGCTGAAGGGCGCGTCGGCCGCCTGTCCGTAGAAATTCCACTTGAGCTGCGGCCCGCCGGTGACCGAATGGACGCCGCCCACCGAGGTTCGGTCGAGGTTCAGGCCCAGTTCCACAGGCCCGACGCGGCAGGCCGGCCCGAAGTGGAAGCCCGTGACGGGCTCGACGCCGGTGCGGCCCCACCAGGTCTCGTACTGGCACTGGCCCGGGTCGAGCGTGCTGGCGTCGTCCACATCGAAATGCCCCGCAGCCTGTGCAACGGGAGCTGCGAGCAGCCCCGCTCCAAGGCAGGAGGCGGCGAACATCCAGCCGCGCGATGGCGGTCGGGTCGTTGTTCTGCTGTGGCTGGTGTTCTTCATCGCTCGCGTCCCCGGGGGCCTCGAACCATTCTAGGGACGCGGAAAGCAGGCGCCATGACACGGCGCCACGCGGTGGGTACCCTTCAGATCTCGAACTGGGGCTGCAGCTCGCGAATGCGCTTGATGGCCACGCCCGCCGCCGCGGTGCGCGTCTCCACGCCCAGCTTCACGTACACCCGCTCCAGGTGCTTCTTTGCCGTGGCGGGGCTGCTGCCGAGGATCTCGCCGATGTCCTTGTTGGTCTTGCCCTTGACCACCCAGTACAGCACCTCAGCCTCGCGCGCCGTGAGCTTGAGGCTCAGGCTCATGGCCTCGATGACCGCCGTGTCGGACACCTCGCGCATGATGATCATCCACTCGTCGCCGTCGTCGTCGCCGCCGGTCTGCTGGTGCAGCCGCAGCGTGAGGCTGCCGGCGCCCTGCACGATCGACAGCGCCGGCGGCTCGATGCCGCGCTCGCGCGCATCGGGCGTGTGGCTGCGCAGCCATTCGAGCACCGCCGGCGGCGTCTCCGGCGCGCGGGTGTCGCAGTAGCGCAGCAGCAGGTCGCGCGCGAGCGCCGTCTGCCAGATGAGCTTGCCTTCGGGCAGGCGCACCGTGATGCTGGCGTAGCCGAAGGCGTCGAGCGCGTTGCGCGCCTGGCCGGCCTGCCGCGCGTCCTGCCTCGCGCGGCGCGCGCCCTGCAGGTGCACGTTCATGCGCGCCAGCACTTCCTTCGGCTTGATGGGCTTGGTGACGTAGTCGACGCCGCCGGCCTCCAGCGCGGCCACCAGGTGCTCGGTCTCGGTGAGCCCCGTCATGAACACGATGGGAATGTGCGCCGTCGCCGCATCGGCCTTGAGCCGGCGCGCGACCTCGAAGCCGTCGATGCCCGGCATCATCGCGTCGAGCAGCACGATGTCGGGCTTGGCCTGCACCGCGCGCTGCAGCGCCTGCTCCCCGTTGGTGGCGATGAGCACGGTGTAGCCCGATTCGTCGAGCGCATCGTGCAGCACCGCGAGGTTGTCGGGCACGTCGTCGACGATCAGCACGAGGTCGCTGTTGGCTCCCTGCTGTTCGCGCAGGGTCCTGGCGAGCGATGAGGTTTCCATGGCGGGAATTGGCGTCGTGGTCACGCTGCGCTCTCCACGGCCTCGGCCAGCGCGCGGCTCATGGCCTCGAACTGGAACTGCCGGGCCAGCACGCGCTGGGCTTCGGTCCATGCCGCGCACTCGGGCTGCGCGGCGTCGATGTCGTCGAGCTGGTTCATGATGCCCCGGAAGTAGCCCAGGCCGACGGCCTCCTCCAGCGCGCGCAGGCGGGCCAGCGAAGGCGCCAGCATCGCGCGCGGCGCGGCGACGGCGGCGGGCTTCGCGGCGGTCTCGGTCCAGCGCAGCCCGAGCCGGCGTTCGAGCCAGTCGAGCAGCTCGGTGTGGCGAACGGGCTTGACGAAGAAATCTTCCGACGCGATGCCCACGTCGTTGTCCAGCCCCTTGTCGAAGGCGTTGGCCGAGACGATGGCCACGGCAGCCTCGGTCAGGCCCAGCTTGTGCGCGCGGCGGATGGTCTCCCAGCCGTCGATGCCGGGCATCGCCAGGTCGACGAACATCGCATCCGGCCGGTAGCCGGCGGCAACGAGGTCGAGCGCGTCGTGCCCGCTGGCTGCGCTGCGCAACTCGAAGCCCAGCGGCGCGAGCAGGTGGCCGAGCAGGTCGCGGTCGGCCTCTTCGTTGTCGACCACCAGCAGGCGCCGGCGCGGCCCCTCGTAGCCGCGCCGCGCGCGCGGAACGGGTAGCGCGCGTCCCGCGCCGGCCGCCGCGTCATGCACGCGCGGCAGAAACAGCCGCACGCAGAAGAGCGATCCCACGCCCGGCGTGCTGCTCACCTTCATCTCGCCGCCCATCAGGTCGGTGAGCATCTTGGCGATGGTGAGCCCCAGCCCCGCGCCCGGCGCGGCCGCCGCCCCCGCGGCGTTGCCGCGCGCGAAGGGTTCGAAGATGCGCTCGATGTCCCCGGCCGGCATGCCCGGGCCCGTGTCCTCGATCTCGATGGAGGCGAACTCGCGCGCATAGGCCAGCCGCAGCGTGACCTGCCCCGCGGCCGTGAACTTGATCGCGTTGCCCAGCAGGTTGATGAGGATCTGGCACACGCGCTTCTCGTCGGCGCGCACCACCTCGGGCAACTGCCCCGCCGCCTCGAAGCGGAACTGCAGGCCCTTCTCGGCCGCCTGCAGCTCGAACATGTCGGCCAGCTCGCGCAGCGTGTCGGCGAAGCGCATCGGCCGCGCGTGCAGCGTGAGCTTGCCGGCCTCGATGTGCGCGATGGCCAGCGTGCCCTCGATGAGCGACAGCAGGTGCTCCCCGCCGCGCTTGATGACCGCCACCGCCTGTTGCCGGTGTGGCGGCACGGAATGGTCTTCGCCCATCAGCTGCGCGTAGCCCAGGATGCTGTTGAGCGGCGTGCGCAGCTCGTGGCTGATGGCGCTGATGTAGCGGCTCTTGGCCTGGTTGGCCTGGTCGGCAGCCTGCTTGGCCTGCTCTGCGATCTCGCGCGCCTCGTCGGCAGCCTGCTTTGCAGCCTGCAGCGCGCGGTCGGTCTCGCGATGCAGTTCGATCTCGCGCATCAGCAGGTGGGTCTGGCGGTTCGATTCCTCCTGCGCCACCTTGCGGCTCTGGTGCGCCAGCACCAGCCACCACGCGACGATGCCCGCGATGACCAGCAGCGCCATGTATGCCTTCAGGAAGCCCGAGCGCAGCGACAGCTTCTGCAGCCCCGCCAGCGCGGCCGTCACTTCCGATTCGGCAGCCAGCTCCAGCGCGCCCTCGGCGAGAGCGCGCAGCTCCTGCTGGTAGAGCACGCCGAACACCACCGCCAGCAGCGGCACGATCACCAGCATCAGCAGCAGGAAGTGCCCCAGCCCCGTGTCGAGGTAGCGCCAGCTGCGCCGCGGCAGCAGCCAGCGCAGCACCGCCGACCACTGCGACGACAGGCTCGCGTGCGGCTTGCACAGGTCGCCGCAGCGCGCGTCCAGCGTGCAGCACAGCGAGCAGATCGGGCCCTGGTAGGCGGGGCAGTGAGCCATGTCCGGCCCCTCGTACTCGCGCTCGCAGATCACGCAGTGCTGCACCTTCAGGCGCTGGTAGCTGCCCTCGTGCTCGACCCTGGCCCAGCGCACCACGCCGGCCCCGGAGGACGCCGCGCCACGCGCCAGGTAGTACTTGCCGCCGGTCGCCCAGGCCAGCAGCGGCGAGGCCACCAGCGCGGTGCCCAGCGCGATCAGCGCCGAAAAAGCCTGCGCCAGCGGCCCGAACACGCCCAGGTGAGCGGTGATCGACAGCCCCGAGGCCAGCGCCATCGCGCCCACGCCCACCGGGTTGATGTCCCACAGGTGCGCGCGCTTGAACTCGATGCCCGGCGGCGACAGGCCCAGCGGCTTGTTGATGACCAGGTCTGCCACCACCGCCATCATCCAGGCGATGGCAATGTTGGCGAACAGGCCCAGCACGTCGCCCAGCGCCTCGAACACGTTCATCTCCATCAGCATGAAGGCGATGAGCGCGTTGAACACCACCCACACCACCCGCCCCGGGTGGCTGTGCGCCACGCGCGAGAAGAAGTTGCTCCAGGCCAGCGAGCCCGCATAGGCGTTGGTCACGTTGATCTTGAGCTGCGAGATCACCACGAACAGCGCCGTGGCCGCCACCGCCCAGCCGTAGTGCGGGAACACGTACTCGTAGGCCGCCAGGTACATCTGATTGGGGTCGACCGCCCGGTCGGCCGGCACCATGTGCGTGAGCGCCAGGTAGGCCAGCAGCGCGCCGCCCAGCATCTTGAGCACGCCCAGCACCACCCAGCCCGGGCCGCCGGCCAGCACCCCGGCCCACCAGCGCCGCGCGGTGGCCGCCGTGCGCGCGGGCATGAAGCGCAGGTAGTCGGCCTGCTCACCCATCTGGGTGATGAGCGCGATGCCCACCGTGAGGGCTGCGCCAAATAGGTGCAGATCGAAGCCCTTCGTGCCCGAGCGCACGCCGTTGTAGTGCACGATGCCCGCGAACGCACCAGGATCGCGCACGAGCACATACGCGAAGGGCACCACCAGCATCAGCAGCCACAGCGGCTGGGTCCACAGCTGCAGCCGGCTGATGGCCGACACCCCGTGCGTGACCAGCGGAATCACCACCAGCGCGCACACCAGGTAGCCCCAGACCGGCGGAATGCCCAGCGCCAGCTCCAGCGCATAGGCCATCACCGCCGCCTCCAGCGCGAAGAAGATGAAGGTGAAGCTCGCGTAGATCAGCGAGGTGAGCGTGGAGCCGATGTAGCCGAAGCCGGCGCCGCGCGTGAGCAGGTCCATGTCCACGCCGTAGCGCGCCGCGTACACGCTGATCGGCACGCCCGCCAGGAAGATGATGAGCCCGGTCGCCAGGATCGCCCAGAAGGCATTGGCGAAGCCGTACTGCACCAGCAGCGTGGCGCCCACCGCCTCCAGGATCAGGAACGAGGCCGCCCCGAAGGCTGTGTTGGCCACCCGCCATTCGGACCATTTGCGAAAGCGCTGCGGCGTGTAGCGCAGGGCGTAGTCCTCCAGCGTCTCGCTGGCCACCCAGCTGTTGTAGTCGCGCCGCACCTTGACGATGCGCTGCGGGGCATCGTCGGGGGTGGCGGTCGTGGCTTCAGGGTTCACACCGTTTCGGTGCATCTTCCGTGCCATCCATACGGCTTTTGGCGGACAAGGCACGACTGTTGCAAAGAAGCCGGCTTGCCCATAATGGCCGCCTCCTCCCGCCACCCGATGCCGATCCTATGGAACTGACCCCGCGCGAAAAAGACAAGCTGCTGATCTTCACCGCGGCACTCCTGGCCGAACGCCGCAAGGCCCGCGGCCTCAAGCTCAACTACCCCGAAGCCGTCGCCCTGATTTCCGCCGCCGTCATGGAAGGCGCGCGCGACGGCAAGAGCGTCGCCGAACTCATGAGCGAGGGGCGCAGCGTGCTCACCCGCGCCGACGTGATGGACGGCATCGCCGAGATGATTCCCGACATCCAGGTCGAAGCCACCTTCCCGGACGGCACCAAGCTGGTCACCGTCCATCAGCCCATCGTCTGACATTCGAAGAACAAGAGAAAGAACAGAAGGACTTTTCCATGCGCCACAGCACCTCCAAGACCCTTGCCCTGATCGCCCTCCTGCTGCCCTTGGCCGCCAGCGCCCACACCGGTGTCGACGGCGGCCTGCACCACGGCTTCGTCACCGGCTTCATGCATCCGCTGACCGGCGCAGACCACCTCGCGGCGATGGTCGCGGTCGGCCTGTGGAGCGCGCTGGCCGCGCGCCGTGCCTGGCCCGACCTGCTCTGGGCGCCGCTGGCCTTCGCCGGCATGCTGCTCGCGGGCGCGCTGGCGGGGCTGGCGGGCGTGCAGCTGCCGGCGGTCGAGCCGATGATCGCGGCCTCGCTGCTGGTGCTGGGCCTGCTGGTGGTCACGCGCGTGCGCCTGCCGGCCGTGGCGGCGATGGTGGTGGTGGGCGTGTTCGCCGTCTTCCACGGCGTGGCGCACGGCTACGAACTGGCGAGCGAGCAAGGCGCCGCCCTCACGCTGGCCGGCATGGTCTGCGCGACCGTGCTGCTGCACGCCATCGGCATCGCATTCGGCTGGGCGCTGCGCAATGCCAACGCATGGCTGCCGCGCGTGGCCGGCGCCGCGGTCGTCGGCCTGGGCGCAATGCTGCTGGCGCAGGCCATCTGAGGCGGCCGGCATGATCCCCGGAGAACTCTTCACCGACGAGGGCGAGCACACGCTCAACCCCGGCCGCCGCACCCTCACGCTGGTGGTGCAGAACACCGCCGACCGGCCGATCCAGGTCGGCTCGCACTATCACTTCGCCGAGACCAACGGCGCGCTCGGCTTCGACCGCGAGGCCGCGCGCGGCATGCGGCTGAACATCGCCTCGGGCGCCGCTGTGCGCTTCGAGCCGGGCCAGCAGCGCACGGTCGAGCTGGTCGACTTTTCGGGCGATCGCATCGTCTACGGCTTTCGCGGCCTCATCCAAGGAAAACTCTGATGGCGACCATCGGCAGACGCGCCTACGCAGAAATCTTCGGCCCCACCGTGGGCGACCGCGTTCGTCTTGCAGACACCGAGCTCGTCATCGAGGTCGAGGCCGACTACACCCTTCGCGCCGGCGGCTACGGCGAAGAGGTGAAGTTCGGCGGCGGCAAGACCATCCGCGACGGCATGGCGCAATCGCAGCGCACCCGGGCGCAGGGCGCTGTCGACACGGTGCTGACCAACGCGCTCATCCTCGACCACTGGGGCATCGTGAAGGCCGACATCGGCCTGAAGGACGGCCGCATCGCCGCCATCGGCAAGGCCGGCAACCCCGACGTGCAACCGGGCGTGGACATCGTCATCGGCCCGGGCACCGAGATCATCAGCTGCGAGGGCAACATCGTCACCGCCGGCGGCATCGACAGCCACATCCACTTCATCTGCCCGCAGCAGATCGAGGAGGCGCTCTCCTCCGGCGTGACAACCATGCTCGGCGGCGGCACCGGCCCCGCCACCGGCACCTTCGCCACCACCTCCACGCCCGGCCCCTGGCACATCGAGCGCATGCTGCAGGCGGCCGACGCCTTCCCGATGAACCTGGGCTTCCTGGGCAAGGGCAACGCCAGCCTGCCGCACGCGCTGCACGAGCAGATCGAGGCCGGCGTCATCGGCCTGAAGCTGCATGAAGACTGGGGCACCACGCCCGCGGCCATCAGCAACTGCATGGACGTGGCCGACGCCACCGACACGCAGGTGGCCATCCACAGCGACACGCTCAACGAATCGGGCTTCGTCGAGAACACCATCGCCGCCGTGGGCGGGCGCGGCATCTGCGCCTTCCACACCGAAGGCGCGGGCGGCGGCCATGCGCCCGACATCCTGCGCGTGGTGGGCGAGGGCAACTTCCTGCCGTCCTCCACCAACCCCACGATGCCCTACACCGTGAACACGCTCGACGAGCACGTCGACATGCTCATGGTGTGCCACCACCTCGACGCCGGCATCGCCGAGGACCTGGCCTTCGCCGAGTCGCGCATCCGCAAGGAAACCATCGCGGCCGAGGACGTGCTGCACGACCTGGGCGCGATCAGCATGTTCAGCTCCGACAGCCAGGCCATGGGCCGCGTGGGCGAGGTGGTCATCCGCACCTGGCAGACCGCGCACAAGATGAAGCTGCAGCGCGGCACCCTGCCCGAGGACAGCGCGCGCAACGACAACTTCCGCGCGAAGCGCTACGTCGCCAAGTACACGATCAACCCGGCCATCGCGCACGGCATCGCACACGAGGTGGGCTCGCTCGAAGTCGGCAAGTGGGCCGACATCGTGATCTGGAAGCCGGCCTTCTTCGGCGTGAAGCCCTTCACCATCATCAAGGGCGGCAGCATCGCGCTGGCGGCCATGGGCGACCCCAACGCATCGATCCCCACGCCGCAGCCGGTGCACTACCGCCAGATGTTCGGCGCCTATGGCGGCTCACTGGCGAAGAGTTCGCTCACCTTCGTCTCGCAGGCCGGCCTGGCCGCTGGCATCGGCGAGCGCTACGGCCTGAAGAAGCAGCTGAGCGCGGTGAAGAACATCCGCAACGTGCGCAAGAAGGACCTGGTCCACAACGGCTACACGCCGAAGATGGAGATCGACGCGCAGACCTACGCGGTGCGCGCCGACGGCAACCTGCTGACCTGCGAGCCGGCGAAGCTGCTGCCGATGGCGCAGCGGTATTTCCTGTTCTGAAGCCCTGGGGAACGCGGCTGCTTGACAGGCTGCGTATCCTCGAAGGTATTCATCCAGCCAGCGGGCGCCCTCCGGAGCGCTCCATTTGCACCATGCTCACCGCCAACAAACTCATGCCCCAGGGCCGCGGCCTCGCGCCCGTGCTGCTCAAGCGTGCCGCCACCATCGAACTCGACTGGGACATCCGCCAGAAGAGCCGCTTCGACGCCACCGACTCGCAGGGCCGCCAGATCGGCGTGTTCCTGCCGCGCGGCACGCTCGTGCGTGGCGGCGACGTGCTGGTGGCCGAGGACGGCTCGCTGGTGCGCGTGATCGCGGCGCCGCAGCCGGTGCTTCGCATCACGCACTGCACCGCCCACGGCACGCCCTTCGACCTGACGCGCGCGGCCTACCACCTGGGCAACCGGCACGTGCCCATCGAGCTGAAGCCCGACCATCTGAAGATCGAGCCCGACCACGTGCTGGCCGACATGCTGCGCTCCATGCACCTGATCGTCGTGGCGGTGGAAGAAGCCTTCGAGCCCGAGGGCGGCGCGTATGGGTCGCATGAGCATTCGCATGGCCATGGCCACAGCCACGACCACGGGCATTCGCACGATCACGGTCACCCGCATGCCCACGGCAGCGGCCCGAAGCCGCTGGTGCTCGCGCCGGAGCTGCTGGACGACCACGATGGCCACGGCCACGGGCATCACGGTCACTCCCACTGACGACGTGTCCGCCCAAAGCCTCCTGCCGCTGATCTGGCTCGCCTCGCCCGCGCTGCCGGTCGGCGGCTTCTCGTACTCCGAGGGCGTCGAAGCCGCCGTCGAATGGGCCGGCATCGATTCGGAGCCGTGCGCGGCCGAGTGGATCTCCGACCAGCTGCACCTGAGCTTCGCGCGCGGCGACCTCGCCGTCTGCGCGCAGGCCCTCGCGGCCTGGAGCGCCGGCGACATGCCGCGCATCCGTGCGCTCAACGATTGGGTGATGACCACCCGCGAGTCGGCCGAGTTCCTGCTGCAGACAGAGCAGATGGGCCGCTCCTTCGTCGAATGGCTGAAGCTGCACCACGCCGATACGGCGGAAGTCTTCGCCGACCTGGGTGCGAGCTACCCCGTCGCATTCGCCTTCGCCGCCAGCCGCGCGGGCGCCACGGCGCACGACGGCTGCCTGGCCTTCGCCTTCGGCTGGGCCGAGAACATGGTCGCCGCCGCGGTCAAGGCCGTGCCGCTGGGCCAGAGCGCGGGCCAGCGCATCCTGGGCCGGCTGGCGCAGGAGATTCCCGATGCCGTGACCCGCGCGATGGCCTTGGGCGACAACGAGCGCCAGGCCTTCGCGCCCCTGCTGGCGGTGCTGTCGGCTCGCCACGAAACACAATATTCCCGCCTCTTCCGAAGCTGAACCGAGCACCATCCTCATGACCTCCGCCCTGCACCACATTCCCAAACGCACCAAGAGACTTCCGCCCCTGCGCGTGGGCATCGGCGGCCCGGTCGGCTCCGGCAAGACCACCCTGCTCGAGATGCTCTGCAAGGCGATGCGCGACAAGTACGACCTGATCGCGATCACCAACGACATCTACACCAAGGAAGACCAGCGCCTGCTGACGGTGGCCGGCGCGCTGCCGGCCGAGCGCATCATGGGCGTGGAGACGGGCGGCTGCCCGCACACGGCGATCCGCGAAGACGCCTCGATCAACCTCGAGGCCATCGACCGCATGCTGGAAGACTTTCCGGACGCCGACGTGGTGTTCGTCGAATCGGGCGGCGACAACCTCGCGGCCACCTTCAGCCCCGAGCTGTCGGACCTCACCATCTACGTGATTGACGTGGCGGCCGGCGAGAAGATCCCGCGCAAGGGCGGCCCCGGCATCACCAAGAGCGACCTCTTCGTGATCAACAAGACCGACCTCGCGCCCTACGTGGGCGCCAATCTCGACGTGATGGAGCAGGACACGCAGCGCATGCGCCGCCAGCGGCCCTACGTGATGACGAACCTCAAGACGCTCTCGGGCGTGGCCGACGTGGTCGCGTTCATCGAGCAGAAGGGCATGCTGGCCGCAGCGGCCTGAGGTCCAAGGTCCCGAGGCATGGCGCCCGCCGCCTCGGCAGCGGTCAGGGCAGCCCGAGATAGATCCGCAGGTCGTCCCTGTGCGTGCCGGCCGATGCCACGGCGGTGCGCAGCCTGGCCTCGCTCACGCCGAACCAGCGGGTCCAGTAGTCGACCTCCTTCAGGTCGGTGACGTCGATGCGTTCGTCGTCTTGCGGAATGCGGATCTCGCTGTCATCGGGCATCGTCGTCTCCTGGGCAATGAGTGAAATGTCTGGGGCTGAACGAAAGAAAGAAGGAAGCAGAAGCCGCAGTCTCTTTGCCGCGCACCGCGCGCCAACCGGACAGTTCCGACACGGCGTGCAGGACAACGCCTCTGCCTCGCACCACCCATACCGCAATGTGCAAAGGGATCGCCGCCGACATGGGCTTGGCCTCCCGGCTGGCGCGGCGCGCATGCATTTTCAAACGCTCCATGATGGAATGAGTGTCCGCATGTTTCATGGAGAACGACGATGGAGCCGAACGCCAGCGGCCCCCTCAGCACCGGCGTACTAGGCCTGAACGATGTGCTGGGAGGAGGCCTGGAACCCAACCGCCTCTACCTGCTGGAAGGCATGCCCGGCGCGGGCAAGACCACCATTGCCCTGCAGTTCCTGCTGGAGGGCGTGAGCGCGGGCGAGTCGGTGCTCTACGTCACGCTGTCGGAAACCGAAACCGAACTGCGCGGCGTGGCCGCCTCGCACGGATGGGATCTCTCGGCGATCCACATCCGCGAGATGCTGCCCACCCAGGATGCACTGCAGCCCGAAGAGCAATACACCATGTTTCACCCGTCCGAGATGGAGCTCAGCGAGACCACGCTGCGCATCCTCGGCGACGTGGAAACCCTCAAGCCTTCGCGCGTGGTGTTCGATTCGCTGTCCGAACTGCGCCTGCTCTCGGGCAACTCGCTGCGCTACCGGCGCCAGATCCTGGCGCTCAAGCAGTTCTTCGCGGGACGCCAGTGCACCGTGGTGCTTCTCGACGACATGACGGCCACCGAGCACGACCTGCAGGTGCAGAGCATCGCGCACGCGGTGCTGCGGCTGGAGCAGTCCAATTCCGACTACGGCGCGGCTCGCCGTCGCCTGCTGGTTGTGAAGTACCGCGGCCAGTCGTTCCGCGGGGGCTACCACGACTACAAGATCGAGCGCGGCGGCCTGCATGTATTTCCGCGGCTGGTGGCGGCCGAGCATTCGCGCGAAATGGTGCTGACCAAGCTGCCCAGCGGCATCGACAAGCTCGACGCACTGCTCGGCGGCGGCCTCGAGAAAGGCACGAGCACGCTCTTCGTCGGCGCTCCGGGCACCGGCAAGTCGTCGCTGGCGGTGCAGTTCGCCATCGCGGCAGCCCAGCGGGGCGAGAGCTCCGCGCTCTTCATCTTCGACGAAAGCATCAATACGCTGCGCACGCGGTGCATGGGGCTGGGCATGGAGATCGAGCCGCACCTTGCATCGGGCCTGATCCGCATCAAGCAGATCGACCCGGCCGAACTCTCGCCCGGCGAGCTGGTGCACGAGATCAGGCTCGCGGTCACGCGGCATTCGGCGGCGGTGGTGGTGATCGACAGCCTCAACGGCTACCTCAACGCGATGCCCGACGAGCGCTTCCTGATCGTGCACCTGCATGAGCTGCTCACCTACCTCGGCCAGTCCGGCGTAGCGACGCTGCTGGTGGGCGCCCAGCACGGGCTCGTCGGCATGCAGATGCAGACACCGGTGGACGCCAGCTACCTCGCCGACGCGGTCGTGCTGCTGCGCTACTTCGAATCCGATGGCGAGGTGCACCAGGCGATCTCGGTGCTCAAGAAGCGCGGGGGCGTGCACGAGCGTTCGATCCGCGCCTTCTCGATGGACCACAACGGGCTCAACGTGGGCGAGCCGTTGCGCCGCTTCAGGGGCATCCTGACGGGGGTGCCCGTACCGATCGACGGCGTGTCGGCCGTTCCACCGTGACGAACACCGACGCCCCCGACGCCTCTCCCGTGCACACGCAACTGCGCGTGCTGCTGCGCACAGCCACGTCGAAGGATGCGGCAATGACCACCGCCGTGCTGAAGCACGCCGGCATCGAATCGCTTGCGTGCCCCTCGCTGCGCGACCTGCTGCAGGAAATTCCGCATGGCGCGGGCGCGCTGCTGGTGTCGGAGGAAATGCTCTCTGGGACCGGCGCAGCGGAACTGGCCGATGCGGTCTCGGCTCAGCCGCCATGGTCCGACCTGCCTGTGCTGATACTTGCCCGGCAGGGGGCCGACTCGCGTGCAATCGGCGTCGCCATGGACGGCATGGCCAACGTCACCGTGCTGGAGCGGCCCATGCGCGTGGCCTCGCTGGTGAGCGCCTTGCGCAGCGCACTGCGCGCGCGCCGCCGGCAGTACGAACTGCGCCGGATCCTCGACGACCTGGGCGAAGCCGACAAGCGCAAGACCGAGTTCCTCGCCACCCTGGCGCACGAACTGCGCAACCCGCTCGCGCCATTGAGCACCGCGCTGGCCATCCTCAAGCGCAAGGCCCCCACGCCCGAGGCGGCACTGCCCTACTACGAGCTCATGGGCCGCCAGGTGGAGCACATGGTGCGCCTGGTGAACGACCTGATGGAGGTCTCGCGCATCACCCGCGGCAAGATCGAACTGCAGCTCGCCGAGCTGACGCTGGCGCAGGTGATCCGCGACGCTGTGGAACTGAGCCGGCCGTTGATGGAAGCCCGCAAGCACACCCTCGCGCTGAACATGCCCGATGCCTCGCTGGCGGTCGAAGGCGACAGCGTGCGGCTCACACAGGTGTTCGCCAACCTGCTGAACAACGCCGCCAAGTACACGCCCGAGGGCGGAACCGTCGAGGTGTTCCTCGAGCAGGGGGACCACGGCGATGCCGTGGTGCGCGTGAAGGACAGCGGCACGGGCATTCCCTCAGCCATGCTCGACGCGATCTTCGACATGTTCGTGCAGGTGAGCGACACGGCGCGCGCCGCGCAGGGCGGGCTCGGAATCGGCCTCACGCTGGTGAAGAGCCTGGTGGAGCTGCACGGCGGCTCGGTCGACGCGAGGAGCGCAGGCATCGGCCACGGCAGCGAGTTCGTCGTGTCGCTGCCGCTGCTAGGCCGAGGCGTGAAGGCCGGTACGCGGCCCGGCGTTGACGCGGAGGCCGCCGCCGCGCGGCAGCGCATCCTGGTGGTCGACGACAACCGCGACGCGGCGGAATCGCTCGCGGCGCTGCTGGACCTGCTGGGCGCCCAGACGGCCATCGCCTTCGGCGGCATGGAGGCGCTGCGCGCGGCGGAAGACTTCGGCCCGACGCTCGGCATCCTGGACATCGGCATGCCAGGCATGGACGGTTGCGAACTGGCGCGCCGGCTTCGCGCGCACCCGCGTCACCGGCACATGGGGCTGATCGCGCTCACCGGCTGGGGCCAGCCCGGCGACCGGGCCCGCATCGCGCAGGCCGGCTTCGATCATCATCTGCTGAAGCCTGTGAACGAGGATGCGCTCTCGGCCGCGCTGCGCGACCTGGGGCAGCGCCGGCGCAGCTGACGAAACAGCGGCACAGGCGAAGCTGCGCGAAAGCCGCGCTCAGAGCTCGCTGCCGTCGCGCAGCTGCCGCGCCTTGTAGACCAGCCGCACGCTCGCCCTGCGCGGATCGCCGGCCTGCTGCTGCACGTAGATGTCGGTGTCGTTGCTCGCCCATGCGGCGTACGCGCTGCCGGGATCGCGCGACGCCAGCTCGTTGCCGAAAACGCCCCGGCCCCACTGCACCAGCGCCGCGAAGGCCGCCGAGCCGCCGTCGGGCGTGGACTGGGCCGAGGCCACGTACTCGACGCGCCGCAGTTCCGAGGCCGCGAAGAAGAAGGTCGGCTCGAACAGCAGGCCGGCCATCTCCACAGGCGCCGCGCGCCACGAGCCGATGAGGCCGCCGCCCAGTCGCTGCGGCCTCGGCACGCGCTCGGCGGCGGGCAGCGCGGCCTGCAGTTCCTCGGCCGACATGCCCAGCCGCACGCCGGGCGGCAGGGCCTGCGCGTGCAGGGCGCCTGCGGCGAGAAGGGTCGCGCTCAGGGCGAGCGAGCGAAGAAGGATCGAGAAGGAAGGAAGTCGCACGTCGGGCATCGGACAGAGGAAAGGCGGCGGCAGCGTGGGACCGCAAGTATCGCGCGGAGTTCCGACCAGCCACCCTCTCCCTGCCCGTCAGTCCTCGACGAAGGCCTCTTCGCGCTTGGCCTTCACCGAAGGCAGCAGCACCACGATCAGCAGCAGCGCGGCGGCGACCAGCAGGCCCGCCGACAGCGGCCGCATCACGAACACGCTCCAGTCACCGCGCGACAGCAGCAGCGCCCGGCGCAGGTTCTCTTCCATCATCGGCCCGAGGATGAAGCCCAGCAGCAGCGGCGCGGGCTCGCACTTCAGCTTGAGGAACAGGTAGCCCACGATGCCGAAGATCGCCACCATCCACACGTCGAAGGTGTTGTTGTTCTCCGAGTAGACGCCCACCGCGCAGAACAGCACGATCGACGGGAAGAGCCACTTGTAGGGAATGGTCAGCAGCTTGATCCAGATACCGATCATCGGCAGGTTCAGCACGATCAGCATCAGGTTGCCGATCCACATCGAGGCGATCAGGCCCCAGAACAGCTCGGGGTTGCTGGTCATCACCTGCGGGCCCGGCTGGATGTTGTGGATGGTCATGGCCCCGACCATCAGCGCCATCACGGCATTGGGCGGAATGCCCAGCGTCAGCAGCGGAATGAAGGAAGTCTGCGCACCGGCGTTGTTGGCCGACTCGGGGCCCGCCACGCCGCGGATGTTCCCCTTGCCGAAGGCCATCTCGCCCTGCTTGAGCTTGATCTTCTTCTCGATGGTGTAGGCCGCGAAGGCCGACAGCAGCGCGCCGCCGCCGGGCAGGATGCCCAATGCCGAACCCAGCGCCGTGCCGCGCAGCACCGCTGGCGTCATGTCCTTGAAGTCCTGCCTGGTGGGCCACAGGCCCTTCACCTTGGCGGTGAACACTTCGCGCTCATGCTCGGGCACCGCCAGGTTGGCGATGATCTCGCCGTAGCCGAACACGCCCATCGCGATGGCGATGAAGCCGATACCGTCGGTGAGTTCCGGGATGTCGAAGCTGTAGCGCGCCACGCCCGAGTTCACGTCGGTGCCGACGAGGCCGAGCGCGAGGCCCAGCAGGATCATCGTGATGGCCTTCAGCAGCGAACCCGAGGCCAGCACCACGGCGCCGATCAGGCCCAGGATCATCAGCGAGAAGTACTCGGCGGGGCCGAACTTGAAGGCCAGCTCGGTCAGCGGCGGCGCAAAAGCGGCCAGGATCAGCGTACCGACGCAGCCCGCGAAGAACGAGCCCAGGCCGGCAGCGGCGAGCGCCGGGCCGGCCCTCCCCTTGCGCGCCATCTGGTAGCCGTCGATCACTGTCACCACCGACGAGGATTCGCCAGGCAGGTTGACCAGAATGGCCGTGGTGGAGCCACCGTACTGCGCACCGTAGTAGATGCCGGCCAGCATGATGAGAGCCGACACCGGCGGCAGCGCATACGTGGCAGGCAGCAGCATCGCAATGGTCGCCACGGGGCCGATGCCCGGGAGTACGCCGATCAGCGTGCCCAGCAAACAGCCCACGAAGGCATAGACGAGGTTCTGCGCCGTGAAGGCGACGCCGAAGCCGATCGAGAGATTGGTGATCAGGTCCATTTTTCTTGTCTTGTTCTTGTGTCTTGTTCTTGTGTCTTGTTCTTGTGTCTTCTTTGCCGCGGATCAGCCCGAGATGAAGGTCGGCCACACCTGGAACTGCAGCTTCAGCGCGACCACGAAGGCCAGGTAGCTGCCGAGCGCGAGGATGGTGGCGAGGATGGTCACGCCCTTCCAGCCGAAGTTGTCGCCCGCGAGGCTGGCGATGAAGGTGAGCGCGTAGATGGCGACGATGAGTCCCATCGACGGCAGCCCGATGCCCGGCAGGCCGCCCAGCAGCACGCCGAACATCAGGTTCGCGCCGATGATGAAGACCAGAGGCTTCCATGCGATGCGCCCGATGGGCTCGCCGTCTTCCGTCTCCACGGCCAGTGCCTTGAGCGTGATGAGCACGCCCATGAGCGCGATGAGGATGCCCACGATCAGGGGAAAGTAGCCCGGCCCCATGCGGGCGCCGGTGCCGACGTTGTATGTGGTGGCGCCCCATGCGAAGGCCACGCCGAAGGCGCTGAAGAGCACGCCCGAGCAGAAGTCTCTCTGACTCTTGATTCTCACCGTTGATGTCTCCTGGAAGGAACTGCGTTGATCCGCACGGTATGTGCGCTCGTTCGATCCTAGGAATTCACGGCCCCGCTGTGCATGAACAGAACATTGCCATTCGGCAATGTCGGGAACGAAGGCGCCCGCTCAGCCGTCCGCCATCGGCAGGTCGATGCATGCGCGCAGGCCCGGTTTCGCGTCCGCGAAATCGAGCCGCCCGCCATGCAGCGCCACCACCGCCAGCACGCTCGCAAGGCCCAGCCCGTGGCCCGGCACGCTGCGGTCGAGCCGGTGGAAGCGCACGCCGATGCGTTCGTGCTCGGCCTGCGGAATGCCCGGCCCGTCGTCCTGCACGAAGAGCTGCGCCCTGCCGTCCACCGTGTGCGTGCCTATGCGTACGGTGGCGCCGGTGCCGGCGTACTTCAGCGCGTTGTCGAGCAGGTTGGCGGCCGCGCCAGCCAGCAGGTCGCGGTCGCCCAGCGCCACGGCCATGTCGGCGGGCTCGCGCAGCAGCACGATGCCGCGCAGCTCGGCCACGGCTTCGTAGAGCTCCGCCACGTCGTCGGCGATGACGTGCAGCGCCACCGGGGCGAACTGCTGCCGCCGCGCGCCGGCTTCCACCTCGGCGATCTGCAGCAGCTTCTCGAACACCACGGCCAGCTCCTCCAGTTCGCGGATGGCGGTGCTCACGGCCTCGCGCTGCGGGTCGCCCGCATCGAGCCCTGCTTCCACCGCGCGCAGCCGCACCAGCACGCGCGTGAGCGGAGTGCGCAGGTTGTGCGCGATGGTGTTGGAGACGTGGCGAACGCCGTCCATCAGCGACTGGATGCGGTCGAGCATCGCGTTGATGTCGTGCTCCAGCAGCGCGAACTCGTCTTCCTCGCCCGAAGGCTCCACGCGCTCCTGCAGCTCGCCCTCGGCGATGCGCGCGGCAGTGCGACGCACCGCACCCACGCTGCGCTCCAGCTCCTGGCGGAAGACGAAGGTGCCGCCGATCAGCAGCAGCACCGCCACGATGCCCGCCGCCGCGCTGGCGCTGGCCACCAGCGATTCGATGGACTCCTGGTCGCGCAGGTCGTGCCCCACCACCAGCATGCCGCCATCGGCCAGCGGGCGCATCACCAGATACGCGATGACGGTCTGGCCCGTGCGCACCACGCGGCGGTGCACGCCGTCGCCCGCATCGGGGGCCTGCGATGGCATCTGGTCGAGGTTGCCCGCGAGCTTGCGGCCTTCGCGGTCGGTCAGCAGGTAGATCTCGTTGTCGGAGTTGCGGCCGTCGGAGAGCGCATTCGCGATCTCCCCGGCCACGCCGTCGGCGCCGCGCGCGTCGTAGCGCACCATCAGCTGCTGCATGCTCGCGGCCACCTGCCGCACCATGCGCTGCTGCAGCACGCCCACCGTCTGCATGTAGACGATGGCCAGCGCCGCCAGCATGGTGATCGCCACCAGCAGCCCGTAGTAGAAGGCGAGCCGGAAGCCGACCGAGCGCCATAGCCGGCGCAGAGCCGCGGTCATTGCGGCGCTGCCAGCGTGTAGCCCACGCCGCGCACGGTGTGGATCAGCGTGGGGGCGCCGCCCGCGTCGAGCTTGCCGCGCAGCCGGCTGACCTGCACGTCGATCACGTTGGTCTGCGGATCGAACTGGTAGTCCCACACCGCCTCCAGCAGCATGGTGCGCGTGACCACCTGGCCCGGATGCATCATGAGATAGGCCAGCAGCCTGAACTCGCGCGGCTGCAGCGCGATGGCCCGGCCGCCGCGCTCGACATGGCGGCGCGCGAGGTCGAGCGTGAGGTCGGCGATCTGCAGCATGCGTATCTCGGGCCCGGTGCGGGAGCGCCGTACCAGCGCCTCGGCGCGCGCTGCAAGCTCCGAGAAAGCGAAGGGCTTGGCCAGGTAGTCGTCGCCGCCGGCCTTGAGCCCGCGCACGCGCTCGTCGAGCGCATTCAGCGCGCTGAGCACCAGCACCGGCGTCTTCTTGCCGAGCGCGCGCATGGTCGAGAGGATCGAGAGGCCGTCCACCTCGTTGGGCAGCATGCGGTCGAGGATGACGATGTCCCACTGCTCGCCGGTGGCGCGAGCGAGCGCGTCGGCGCCGTCGCGGCTGATCACCGCCACGTGGCCGAGCGAGCGAAAGCCGTCGGCGATGTAGCGCGCGTTGTCGGCGTCGTCCTCGACGATGAGGCAGCGCCACATGGCGGTGGGGCCTAGCACCCCTGCGCGGCGCTCCGGCAGGGAGCGGCGATGGAGGCTGGCGACGGAGGATGAAGACGGGGAAGAAGCTGCGTTCTGATGATGCTCATGGCGACGGGGTCGGCCGGCGCCCATCGTCACGTTCGCGCGGGCGCCGCCGGGGCCATCCTAGCCGCCATTGGATCAGAGAAAGCGCTGCCCCATCATTACCGTTTGTCCATGTTCGAAAGCCGCGCTCAGGCCCGCAGCAGCGGCAGGCGCAGCGTGAGCCCCAGCACGCCGCCGCCATGCGGCGCCGAGTAGATGCGCCCTCCATGGTGGCCGGCGATGCGCTCGCAGGCCTTGGCGCTGGCCGCCATTGCGGCCGGGAGCCTGCCGTCGAAGAACCTCGCGAGCGGCGGATGGGCATCGACCGCATCGAGGTCTCGCCAGTGGACTACCGCCTGCTCGCCATCGGCATGCGCGGACACCTGCAGCGTCGCGCCGGCGCGCATCACGCTGGCCGCGTAGGCCGTGACCTTCGCGAGCAGTTCGCGCAGCTCGGCCTCGATCGCGAAAACGCGCACCGCTTCCTGCGGCAGCTGGATGTCGAGGCGGATGGCCTTGCCGTCGGCCTGGGCCGAGGCGGCGTCGAGCAGCGCACCGATGTCCTGCGCGCGGCTCGCGCTCATGCGCTGCCGCGCTTCCCCGCGGGCCTGCGCGGCGAGTTCGCGCGCCTTGGCGCTCTGCCGCAGGTTGGCGACGAACAGCGAGAACATCATGCCGGCCACGCCGCCGAGCCCCAGCAGGATCGCGGCGGCGATGATGAATCCGAGGTTGCCCGATTGCAGCTGCCCTCCGCCCGTCATCAGCGCGCTCCCGGCGGCTGCGGCGCGGGTTCGCCCGGCAGGTCGCGCGCGCAACGCTCCTGCGCCGGTGCGCGGCCGGCCTCGCATGCGCCCCAGCCCGGAGGCGGGCGGCGCGCATCGCCGAAGAGCATTGGAAGCGGCGGTCCCTCGCCGCGGAAGCCGTGCGGCGGCGGACGATAGGGCATGGGCGGCGGGGGCAGCATGATGCAGCCGGCCAGCCCGGAGGCCGCCAGCACGCCCGCGAGAAGTCGGACTCGGTTCATCGGTCGAAGCTCACTGCTGGTTGTGTGGAATGAGGAATACAGGCGCAAACGAAAAAGCCGCGCGGAAGAAAAAAGGGCAGCGCGTGCATGCCCCTTCCCTTCCGCGCGGCGCGCGTTCGATATCAGAACGCGTGGCGGATGCCGAAGTCGTAGCCGGTGGAAGAACGCGGCAGGCCGGTGTAGCTGGTGCCCGTGCTGCCATAGCCGGTGGTGCTGGCCGACACCAGGCTGCCCGTGTAGTTCACGTCGTTGCGGTTGTTCACGCGCGCCACCGTCGCATACAGCGCCGTGCGCTTGGACAGGTTGTGCACGTAGCCGATCGCGAACTTGCGCGCCAGCGGGTCCTCGCCCGTGATGCCGGCCGCGCCTTCGTTGTAGCGCACCTGCGAGTACGCCACGCGGATCAGGCCCGCGCCCACCGGCACCGTCGCGCCGATCAGGTAGCCGTTGTAGCTGTCGTGCGTGTCGGCCACTGCCGCGTAGTCGAACTTGTTCTTCACGTTCGACAGCTCCCCGAACAGCTTCACCGGACCGAAGTCGTACGAGGCGCCCAGGTTGATGGTCTGCACGCTGCGCTGCAGCGCGGTCGTGTCCACGACGGTGCTGCGGCCCACGCCCAGGGCGACGTCCAGCGGGCCGTTGGCGTAGCCGAAGCGGCCACCCACGTAGCGGCCAGCGCTGCTGCTCGAGGCGGCCGTGGTGCTGGTGGCGTCCGTGCTGGCGTTCTCGTGCAGCGCGTACTGGAACTGGCCGTAGAAGCCGCCCAGGTTCGGCGGCAGGAAGTAGCCGATCGAGTTGCTGGCGCGCACGTAGTTGGCGTTGTTGAGGGTGGTGTTGCCGCTGACGGTGCTGATGACGTTGGTGCCCGAGCCGTTGGTGCCGAACGGGTCGAAGACGGTGTCGTTCCAGAAGGTGGGCGTGTAGTCGCGGCCCAGGCGCAGTTCGCCGAAGCCACCCGACAGGCTCACGGTGGAGCGGCGCGCGAAGGTGGAGATGCCGGTGGCGCCGTCGTCGTTGGTGATGGGCGCTTCGAGCCAGAAGCTCGCTGCCAGCCCGCCGCCGAGGTCTTCGGTGCCGCGGAAGCCGATGCGGCTGGAGTTGTAGCCGGAGTTGCCCAGGCTGGTCTTGCTTTGCTTGACCGATGCGCCGGTGGTGGTGTCGCGCGAGGTCGTCGACTGGTAGGTCAGGCCGGCGTCCACGACACCGAACAACGTGACGGACGATTGGGCACAAGCCAGGCCGCAGACGGCCAGGGCAGCGAATGCCGTGAGGGTTTTCTTCATTCAGGTTCTCCAGTTGCAGCGGCTCTACATCGAGCAGCAGACACGCATGGTCCCGTTCAAATTCGGAGGAATCTTGTGATTGACCATTGCTTTGGGAGAACTGTTGTTTGCACGCAAACCATGGCGCTCCACCGAAGGAAACACCTCGTTCAAGAAGTCTCCCAAAAGCGGCGCGATGCTCCCTCGATCGAAGGAGCCCTCCATGACCATCGCCTTGCCGCCGAGCACGACCGCCACCTCGCTGGGCGTGCAGCAGCTCGCCAGCGCATTCAGCCCCACCTTTTCGTACCTGCGCATTCTTCGCAACCTCATCATCCCGATGCCGGAGGGCCACACGGTGCCCACCGCGCGCGTCGACGCGGTGCTGGTGTGCGAGACCGGCGTGTATCTCTTCGAGATCAAGGCCTGGCGCAACGCGTTCGTCTACCGCAAGAAATCGGACCAGTCGCCGCCGCGCTGGTTTCTGCGCCTGCACGGCGGCAAGAACGCGCGCGAGGTGAAAGACCCCGCATGGCAAGGGGGGCGCAAGACCACGCAGCTGCGCAGCCTGTTGTCCGACGAGCTGCGGCTGCAGTACTTCGTGCTGCTGCCCTGCGAGGGGATCGAGCTCGAAGGCGTGATGCCGGCGGCCGTCATCACGCAGCAGGACCTACCCTACATCGCGCGCCTGGTGCGCAACAACGGCCGCCTCGCGCGCAACTATCCGCTGCTCGACGATCAGGCCATCGACCGAACCGTGGAGCGCCTGCTCGAGATTCAAGGCGGCCTGACGATCGAGGACCACCTGCGCAACTGCCGCGAAAGAAGCGTGCAGATGCCGGAAGCCGCCGCCGCGCCGGCATGGGCGGCATCGAACGCAATGGGGTTGCAGTAAGCCGCAGGTAAAGACCCCGGCCGGTCCGGGGCAGCCCGGAGAAAGTCCCAAATTTCTCCGACATTGGCGGGAACCATGCGGCGATGCAGTTTCCCAAGTCACTCGCAGCTGCCGCCGCGCTGCTTGCATCCGTCGCCACATCTTCCGCCTGGGCGGTCGAGCCCTTCACCGTCAGGGACATCAGGCTCGAAGGCCTGCAGCGCGTCGAGCCCGGCACCGTCTTCGCCACCATGGGCCTGCGAGCCGGCGACACCTACAGCGACGAACGCGGCAGCGCGGCCATCCGCAAGCTGTTCGAACTCGGTCTCTTCAAGGACGTGCGCATCGACGTGAATGGCAACGTGCTGGTGGTGGTTGTGGAAGAACGCCCCTCCATCGCCGACGTGGATTTCGTGGGCACCAAGGAATTCGACAAGGCGGCGCTGCAGAAAGCGCTGCGCGAGGTGGGGCTGTCCGAAGGGCAGGCCTACGACAAGGCGCTGACCGACCGCGCCGAGCAGGAGCTCAAGCGGCAGTACATCAGCCGCAGCCTCTACAACGCGCAGGTCATCACCACCGTCACGCCGCTGGAGAGGAACCGGGTGAACATCACCTTCACCGTGACCGAAGGCGAGCCCGCTCGCATCAAGGAAGTGCACGTGGTCGGCAACAAGGCCTTCAGCGAGAGCACGCTGCTCGACCTCTTCGACCAGGACACGGGCGGCTGGCTCGACTGGTACACCAAGTCCAACCAGTACTCGCGCACCAAGTTCAACGGCGACCTGGAGACGCTGCGCTCCTACTACATCACGCGCGGGTATCTGGAGTTCCGCATCGACTCCACGCAGGTCGCCATCTCGCCCGACCGGCAGACGCTGACCCTCACGATCAACATCACCGAGGGCGAGAAGTTCGTGGTGGCCGGCGTGAAGCTCGCTGGCGACTACATGGGCCACGAGGACGAGTTCAAGACGCTGGTGACCATCCGCCCGGGCAAGCCCTACAACGGCGAGGACGTGGCCGCCACCACCAAGGCCTTCACCGACTACTTCGGCACCTTCGGCTATGCCTTCGCGCGCGTGAAGGCCGAGCCGGAGATCGACCGGCAGAACAACCGCGTGACGCTGGTGCTCAAGGCGGAAGCCTCGCGCCGCGCCTACGTGCGCCGAATCAACATCGGCGGCAACGCCAGGACGCGCGACGAGGTGATCCGCCGCGAGTTCCGCCAGTACGAGGGCGCCTGGTACGACGGCAACAAGATCCGCGCCTCGCGCGACCGCATCGACCGCCTGGGTTTCTTCACCGACGTGAACGTCGACACCGTCGACGTGCCTGGCTCGCCCGACCAGGTCGACCTGGCGGTGAACGTGACCGAGAAGCCCACCGGATCGCTGCAGCTGGGCGCGGGCTATTCGTCGACCGACAAGGTCTCGCTGACCTTCGGCATCACGCAGGAGAACGTGTTCGGCAGCGGCAACTACCTGGGACTGAACGTGAACACCAGCTCGTACAACCGCACCATCTCGCTCACGGCCACCGATCCGTACTTCACCAAGGACGGCATCTCGCGCACGATCAACGTGTTCCACACCACCACGCGGCCCTACTACGAGGCCGACGGCAACTACAAGCTCGCGAGCGACGGCGGCTCCATCCGATTCGGCTTCCCGGTGGGCGAGCAGGACACGGTGTTCCTCGGCATCGGCCTGGAGCGCTGGTCGTTCACGCCGGGCACCAACGGCACCTACACGCTGGTCGACGGCTCGTACGTGTACACCGCCACACCGCAGGCCTACCTCGACTACTTCAAGTGCACGGGCACCGCGCCGAGCGTGAGCTGCGCCAAGTCGAGCATGATCGCCATCCCGGCCACGCTGGGCTGGTCGCGCGACGACCGCGACAGCGCACTGGTTCCCACGCGCGGACGCCTGCAGAGCGCAAACCTCGAGATGGGCGTCGGCAGCGAGCTGCGCTACCTCAAGACCAACTACCAGTACCAGCAGTATTTCCCGCTGTCCAAGCAGTACACGCTGGCCATCAACGGGCAGCTGGGCTATGCGCGCGCGCTGGGCGACAGCACCTACCCGATCTTCAAGAACTTCTACGCCGGCGGCCTGGGCTCGATCCGCGGCTTCGAGCAGAACTCGCTCGGCCCGGCCGACTCGGTCACGGGCGGCGCGCTGGGCGGCACGCGCAAGGCGATCTTCAACATGGAGTTCAGCACGCCCTTCCCCGGCGCGGGCAACGACAAGACGCTGCGCCTGTACACCTTCCTCGACGCGGGCAACGTGTTCGCCGACCGCACCGCGAGCATGACCGACGCGCAGTGGAAGGCGCAGAACCGCATCCGCGCCTCCACCGGCATCGGCATCAGCTGGATCTCGCCGCTGGGCCCGCTGCGGCTGGCCTACGCGGTGCCGCTGATCTACCAGAAGGCCGACACCGCGAACAACATCGCGGCCGACCGCACGCAGCGCTTCCAGTTCCAGATCGGAACCTCGTTCTGAGCACAGGGGGTCCTGGCCATGGGTCGCATCCTGCTGGTGGAGGACAAGAGGCACGACAGCGCCTCGCTGCTGCTGGGCCACCTGCACGGCGCGGGCCATGAGATCGAGCAGGTCGGCGACGGAGAGGCCGCGCTCGAGCGCATCCTGGGCGAGCCGCCCGCGCTCACCCTGCTCGACGTGGTGCTGCCGCGCATCGACGGCATCCAGGTGCTGGAGAAGGTGCGTTCCTGCGGCAAGCACCCGATCATCATGCTGACCGGGCGCACGCACGAGGCCGACCGGCTGCTGGCGCTGGACATGGGCGCGGACGACTATGTCTGCAAGCCCTTCTCGCCGCGCGAGGTGGTGGCGCGCATCCAGACGGTTTTGCGCCGGCATGCACAGTGGCGCGACAGCGTGGCGCGGCCCTCGACCGCCGTGCGCTTCGACGACCCTCGCGGCAACGCCTGCCTCGAAGGCCGCGCGCTGACGCTCACGCGCCGCGAGCTGCTGCTGTTGCAAGCACTGTCACGCGACCCCGGACGGGTGTTCACCCGCTCCAAGCTGCTGGAGGCAGCCTTTCCCGAGGCCTTCGACGTGAACGAGCGCGCCGTGGACGGGCACATCAAGAACCTGCGCAGGAAGCTCGCGGCGGCCGTGCCTTCGCACGACTGGATCCGCTCGGTCTACGGCGTGGGCTTCAGCTTCGCGGAGCGGCCGATCGTCAGCTCGTGGTGCGCGGCGGCACCAGCGCCTTGAGGCGCGCGGCGCCGGCCAGCGCGCGCGGATGCATGGGCCTGCCACCGCCCGCGCCGCCCGCACCGCCCATCGGGGGCATGCCCTGGGGACGCGGCGGCATGTCGCCCGCGGGAGGCGGCGGCCGGTCGATCGCCGGGCTCGCAGCCGGGTCGACCACCAGCGCGAGCGTGGCCACGTAGCGCTGGCGCTCCTCGCGCACCGCGCCGAGCACCGTGTCGCCGGCCTTCAGCGCGATGCCGTCGACGCTGTTGAGCGTGTCGCGCACCCGCGTGCGCTGGTAGAGCGGAACCTGCGTGTACAGGAACTCGCTGAGCGCATCGGGCAGGAAGAACTGCGAGGTGAGCACCGCACGCGTTCCGTCGAGCACCTTCATGTGGATGTGCGTGGTGCGCCCCGCGTACCAGCCCGGGTAGATGGTGGTGAAGGCGGCGACGCCCTCGCGGTCGGTGAGCTGGCTGCCCCGCAGGAAGGTCTTGCCCTCGAAGGCGAGCGAGCGGTCGTCGCCCTGCTCGCCGAAGCCGGAATAGCGCCCCTGCATGTCGCAATGCCAGATGTCCACGCGCAGCCCAGGCAGCGGCTTTCCGGTGGCGTCGCAGACGTTGAAGCGCACTTCCAGCGGCACGCCCTCGAGCCCCTCGGTGATGTCCCGGCGCATCCGGTCCAGGTCGAGGTAGTAGGGGCCTTCGGTGGTCTGCGCGGTCAGCGGCAGCTTCTTCAGCGCGGTGGCGGCCCCGGCGGGCCGGGCGGAGGCTGCAGCCAGCGTGGCGGCGCCCAAGGTGGCCAGCAGGCCGCGGCGGCCGATGGCGGTGTCGTCGTGACTTGTCACTCTTCTTCCCTGTGAACGTTGGAGCCTGTGAGTTGCGTACCGGCCGGCCGCGTGACCCGGACCTCGGCCCAGAGCACCAGCAGCACCCACGCCTGGGCAAGAAGGCAGAAAGACACGACGATCGCCCCCTGCAGCGCAAGGCTCGGTTCCGGATTCATGGCCTCATGCTGGGGCCGCATGGTGGAGAAAAGATGGAGATCCCCGAGCGGATTTCCTCCCAGATTCCTCCACATTCGGCCGCGATGATCGGTGGCCGTCCCCTCCAGCCGTCCTCAGCCCGCCTCCCCTCGCCCGCCATGCATGCCGCAGAATGCGGCACTGCCCCTCCGAGCCCATGCCTCACCTGACCCTTTCCAGAAAGATCTTCCTGGCGCTGGCCGCCTTGTTGATCGTGCTGCTGATCAGCTTCGCGGGCCTTTCGATCATCGCGCTGCAGCGCGGGCTGGGCTCCTACGTGGCCGAGATCGAGATCCGGCGCATGGACTGGCTCTCGCAGATCCTCCTGAAGTACTACGTGGCCAACGGCGACTGGAAGGGCCTGCACGACAACGAAGACGCATGGCGCCGCCTGCAGATGGGCCGGCTGGCCGCCGCGCTCGACAACGGCACCGGCGGCGCCGACGAAAGGCGCCTGCCGCCCTGGTACGAGCACCGCGCCATGCGCGGCAACCCGCCGCCGGAGGGCAATCGCGGCAACCGCGGCAATGCCGGCGACGGCAACAACGAGGACGAGGGCCGCCCGCCTCCACCCCCGCCACCGCCGGAATCCGGCCTGCCGTCGCAGCAGCTCGACCTGGTGCCGCGCCGGCTGCCGACGATGCCGCCGCCGTGGTTCTTCCGCGATCCGCGCGAGATGCCGGACTCCATCTTCCAGCGGCTGGCCCTGCTCGACGCGCATGGCGCGCGCGTGGTGGGCGCCGAGGGCGACCTGGCGAACGCGGCGCGCATACCGATACGGCGCGACCGCAGCGTCATCGGCTACCTGGCGCTGACGCCGGTGCAGGGCCTGGAGAGCGAGGCCGACCGGGCCTTCGTCGCGCGGCAGTCGGGCGTGATCGTGCTCACCGGCCTGTGCGGGCTCGGCTTCGCGCTGGTGCTGTCGTGGCTCCTGGCGCGCCGCTGGTTCAGGCCCATCGACGAACTCACGCAGGCCGCGCAGGACGTGGCGCGCGGCCGGCTCTCCACCCGCGTCGCGGTGCAGGGCTCCGACGAACTGGCGCTGCTGGGCCGCACCTTCAACGACATGGCGCAGCGCCTGGACACGATGGAGGCCTCGCGCCGCGCCTGGCTGGCCGACGCGGCCCACGAACTGCGCACGCCGCTGGCCGCCATGCGCGCGGAAATCGAGGCGCTGCAGGACGGCGTGCGCACCTTCGACGAGCGCACCGCGCTGCGGCTGCACCGGCAGGTGATCCGCCTGGGCCAGCTGGTCGACGACCTGCGCAGCAGCATGCGCGAGCCGCAGAGCGACCTGCTCGCGACCACCGTGTTCCCGCTCTCGCTGCTGAAGGAAGCGCTCGACCACACCCGCGACCGCTTCGACGCGCGCAACATCACGGTGGACCGCCGCGCGGTCGACCGCATCGGCGCCTCCGCGCAGCCCGTGATCGAGGGCGACGCGCACCGGCTGCACCAGGTCTTCATGAACCTGCTGGAGAACGCGCTGGCCTACACCGACGAGGGCGGCGAGCTGCGCATCGACGTCATCGTCGAAGGCGCGTGGACGGGCAACCGCCTCACGCTGGTGTTCGACGACAGCGCGCCGGGCGTGCCCGAGTCCGAGCTGCCGCGCCTGTTCGACCGCCTCTTCCGCGGCGAGAGCTCTCGCAGCCGCGAACACGGCGGCTCCGGGCTCGGCCTTTCCATCTGCCGCGCGACCGTCGAGGCGCACGGCGGCACCATCGACGCGTCGGCGTCGCCACTGGGCGGCCTGCGCCTGACCATCACCCTTCCACTGGCAGCAACGTCATGACACGCATCGTCATCGTCGAAGACGAAACCGACATCGCCTCGGTGGTGCAGGACTACCTGCGCCACGCGGGCTACGACACCGAACTCTTCACCGACGGGCAGAGCGCGCTCGAGAGCATCGTCGCCTCGCCGCCCGGCCTCACGCTGCTGGACATCATGCTGCCGCGGCTCGACGGCATCGAGGTGCTGCGCCGCGCGCGCGAGCACACGGCGCACCCGATCATCATGCTGACCGCGCGCATCGAGGAAGTCGACCGGCTGCTGGGCCTGGAACTGGGTGCCGACGACTACGTGTGCAAGCCCTTCTCGCCGCGCGAGCTGGTGGCGCGGGTGCGCGCCGTGCTGCGCCGCACCGCGCCGGGCCTCGCACAGGGAGCGTCCCCGCAGGGCGACGCGCCGGGACTGGTGCTGGACGACGTGCACTGGCGTGCCTCGCTCGAAGGCACGCCGCTGAACCTCACGCGGCGCGAATTCGGGCTGCTGCAGGTGCTCTCGCGGCACCCGGGGCGCATCTTCTCGCGCGCCCGCCTGCTCGAACTGGCCTACGACGACACGGTGGACGTGACCGAACGCGCCATCGACAGCCACGTGAAGAACCTGCGCCGCAAGCTCGGCGTGGTGACGCCGGAGCACGACTGGATACGGTCGGTGTACGGCGTCGGTTTCGCCTGGGAAGCGCCGGCGGGCTAGCTCCCGTTGTCGACGAGGCTCGAGGCGCGGATCTGCGTCGCGCTCTTCGCCCAGGTCTTCTCCAGCATCCGGGACAGGTACGAGCCCGACTCCCAGCCCACCTGCAGCGCAATGGAAAGCACCGAATCCCGCGTGTTCCTCAGCAGATATTCCGCGCGCTCCAGCCGCCTGCGCTGCAGGTAGGCCAGCGGCGATACGCCGTACTTCGCGCGGAAGACGCGCTCCACCTGGCGACGCGAAAGGCGGTGCTGCTGCGCGAAGGCTTCGAGCGAGAGCGGCTGCGACAGGTCGGCATCGATGGCCTCCGCCAGCAGCTCGGCCACCAGCAGCGCCGATGAAGGATCGCCGTCGGACAGCGGATTGCCGCCGAGACGCGCAGCCTCCATGACGAGCGCGCCGCACAGCGCGTAGTTCTCGGCGGTGCCTGCTTTCGCCGACTCGAACATCCGCTGCGACAGCGCACGCAGCGCCGTGCTGCCCGCGCGCATGCCCTGCGGCGGCGCCGAGACGCCCTGTGCCTGCAGCGCGGTCGCCCACAGCGCAGGGTCCACATAGACCGCGATGTGCGTCTGCCCCGCAGTGAGCGTGGTCGTCGAATGCGCGCTGCCGGCAGCGAACCAGAGGAAGTGCCCGGGGCCCAGGGTCTGCGCGCCGCCCTGCGCATCGCCCACGCTGAAGCGTCCCGCCAGGGGCACGAAGAGCATGTCGCAATCGTGCACGTGGGTGTCGGTGGCGTAGCGCTCGCGGGCGTTCGCGACCATGGTGGCGTGGTGCGACAGCCGCTCGACGAACAGCGACTGGCGCGGCGCCGGTATCCGGGTGTTCGTCAGGTGCATGGGCACTCCTTGTCGCAATTGAACTCGTGCATGTCGCAATCGGCCGCGCGCGTTCGCGCACGCTCAACAGAATCGGGAAACACCACTTCCGCAAGCAAGAAACATGAAACCCCAAGCACTGCGCCGCCGCGCGCTCCTCGGGCTGGCAGCCGCCGGCATCCTGTACGGCCCCGCCGCCTCGTGGTCTGCCCCCGAGGCGGGTTATCCGGCCAAGCCGGTCACGATCATCGTACCCTTCCCCGCCGGCGGCGGCACGGACGTGATCTTCCGCTCTGTGCAGCAGCGGCTGCAGGCTGCCCTCGGCGTGTCGGTGATCATCGACAACCGCTCGGGCGCGGGCGGCACCGTGGGCACGGGCTTCGGCGCCAAGGCGAACCCCGACGGCTACACGCTGGTGGCCGCCACCACCTCGACCATCGCCTCCGCCGACGCGGTGTACCCCAAGCTGCCCTACGACCCGGTCAAGGACCTGGTGCCGATCGGCACCATCGGCACCACGCCCTTCGTGCTGGTGGTGACGCCTTCGCTGGCGGCGCGCGACGTGAAGGGCTTCATCGACTACGCCAAGGCCCATCCGCAGGCGCTCAACTACGGCAGCATCGGCAACGGCAGCCTGAGCCATCTCGCGGGCGAACTCTTCAAGCAGCGCACTGGCATCGAGATGACCCACGTGCCCTACCGCGGCGCGGCGCCCGCGCAGGCCGACCTGATGGCCGGGCAGATCCAGGCACTGTTCGACAACCCGCCTTCGCTGCTGGCGCAGGTGCGCGGCGGCCGCATGCGGGCACTGGCGATCAGCGAATCCTCGTCCGGCTTCGAGGGGCTGCCGACCTTCGAGCAGGCCGGCATCAAGGGCTTCAAGCCGCAGCTCTGGTATGGACTGATGGCGCCGGCGGCCACGCCACAGCCGGTAGTACAGCGCCTGCGCACAGCCCTCGAGGCCGCCATGCGCGACTCTGCCCTGCGCGCCGACATGCAGTCCAAGGGCGTGACGCCGTGGACCGTGCCGCCCGACGCATTCCAGGCGCAGATCCGCAGCGACATCCAGCTCTGGGGCGGCATCGCGCGCTCGGTGAACGCGAAGGCGGAGTGACGATGGCGACGATTCCTTTCCCCAGCGTTCACGACATCCGCGTCTTCGTGGGGGCCGACCCGAAGGCCGGTGGCAATCCCGCGCCGGTCTGGCTCGATGCCGATGTGCTTTCCGCCGCGCAGATGCAGGAATACACACGGCGCAGCGGGCACGAATCGGTCTTCGTACTCAAGCCGGAAACGCCCGCGCACGCCCTGCGCATGCGCTACTTCGTGCCGAACCACGAGATGGAGATGTGCGGCCACGCCACCGTCGGTGCGCTGTGGTTGCTGCACCGGCGCGGCGAATGGGACGGCTCGCCGGTCGCCATCCAGACGCGGAGCGGCACCGTGACGGGCCGGCGCGTCGACGGCACGGTGCAGATCAGCCAGCCGCGCGCGGTGGTGGAGGAAGTGACGCAGCAGGCTCTGCTCGACGAGATCGCGCAGTGCCTGGGCATCGATGCGGCGCGCATCGTGGGGCCGGTGCTCAATGCCGCGACCAGTCGCGTGAAGACGCTGGTGCGGCTGGCGGACATGGAGCAGCTGCATGGCCTGCGCGTGGACTTCGCGCGCGTCGAGTCGCTGTGCGAGCGGCTGGGCTCCACGGGGCTCTATCCGTACGCGATGTCGGCGCATGAGGCCGGCACGGTCAGCGCGCGGCAGTTTCCGAAGTCGTCCGGCTACCCGGAAGATGCGGCCACCGGCATCGCCGCGGCGGCACTCGCGTGGGGCCTGCGCCGCCTGGGCCTGGTCGGCAACGGGGCTTTGACGGTGACGGTGCGACAGGGCGAGGCCATGGGCTCGCCATCCGCCATCCATGTCGGCCTGCCTTCGGAAGCGGCCGCGCGGGAAGGCTGTCGCGTCGGCGGCGAGTGCGTCGGGGAGCCGTCGGAGGATCTGCGTCTGGACGTGCTCTGTCCGCCGGAAGCGGCACGCGCCAGCCCCTCGGGCTCCTATGCCACCTTCTCGAAGGTAGGCAATCTGTGGCATTCCAGCGGAGTGGTCGGACGCGAGAACGGCGAGGTCATCGCCGGGCCGCTGCGGAGCGCGGACGACATGGCGCATGGGCAGCGTGCGGCAGTGGCCGCAGTTGGCGCGCTGCTGCGCGCGGCGCGCGAGGAACTGGGCAGCCTCGCGCGCGTCGCTCGCATCGTCGCACTGACCGGATATCTCCAGACCGGCAGCGATTTCGCGGAACACGCGAAGGTGATGGACGCTGCCTCGGAGCTGCTGCGGCAGGTCTTTCCGGAGGCGCCGCTGCCGGCCCGCACCACGGTCGGCGTCGCGTCGCTGCCGCGCGGTGGCGCCTCCGAGGTGTCGATGACGCTGGAAGTGCGCGGCTGAGCGGCGCGGCCGCCTCCCTGCTTCCGCTCCTTCCTACTGGTACGCCGCCAGTTCCTGCTTCGCAATCGCGTTGCGATGCACCTCGTCGGGGCCGTCGGCCACGCGCAGGTGCCGCTCATACGCGTAGAAGTGCGTGAGCAGCGTGTCCTGGCTCAGGCCCATGGCGCCGAAGGCCTGCATGGCCCAGTCGACCACCTTCACGCAGTTGTTGGGCGTGAGCACCTTGATCATCGCGATCTCCTTGGCGGCGACCTTGTTGCCCACGGTGTCCATGCGGTAGGCGGCGTTGAGCACCATCCAGCGCGACTGCTCGATGAGCATGCGCGACTCGGCGATGCGCTCGCGCCACACGCCCTGCTCCGACAGCGGCTTGTGGAAGGCGGTGCGCGACACGAGGCGCTGGCACATCATCTCCAGCGCGGCCTCGGCCATGCCGATGGCGCGCATGCAGTGGTGGATGCGGCCGGGGCCAAGGCGGCCTTGCGCGATCTCGAAGCCGCGGCCCTCGCCGAGCAGGATGTTCTCGACCGGCACGCGCACGTTCTCGAACACGATCTCGGGGTGGCCGAAGGGCGGGTCGTACACGCCGAGCAGCGCCATGTCGCGCACGATGGTCACGCCGGGCGTGTTCTTCGGCACGAGGATCATCGACTGCTGCCTGTGGCGGTCGGCGTTGTCGGGGTCGGTCTTGCCCATGAGCACGAAGATCTCGCAGCGCTCGTTCATCGCGCCGGTGATGTACCACTTGCGGCCGTTGATGACGTACTCGTCGCCCTCGCGGCGGATGCTGCAGCGGATGTTGGTGGCGTCGCTGGAGGCCACCTCGGGCTCGGTCATCGCAAAGGAGGAGCGGATCTCGCCGGCCAGCAGCGGCTTGAGCCAGCGCTCCTGCTGCGCCTTGGTGCCGTAGCGCGCCAGCACTTCCATGTTGCCGGTGTCGGGGGCGGAGCAGTTGAAGATCTCGGAGGACCAGTAGCGCCGGCCCATGATCTCGCACAGCGGCGCGTACTCGACGTTGCTCAGGCCGGGGCCGTGCTCCGACTCGGGCAGGAAGAGGTTCCACAGTCCGCGCTCGCGCGCCTTGGCCTTGAGGCCGGCCATCATCGGCAGCTCGGCGTACGGCCGGCCGGCGCGGGCGTTGGCGGCGAGTTCCTCCTCGTGGCGCTTCTCGTTGGGATAGACGTACTCGTCCATGAACCTGAGCAGTTCCTCGCGCAGCGCGATCACCCGGGGCGTGAATTCGAAATGCATGGTGCGTCCTTCAGCAAGAGTCGGTGTTGTGCATGTGCGCCTTGAAGGTACGTTGCGCGCGGCGTTTCGCACGGTCTTCCGGGTGACAGCGCGGGGCCGGTGCTGTCACCTTGGCAGCACCGGCCGGCGCGACAATGGGTGCATGACAGCCAGCCCCACGCACGACACGCCCCCCTCCGCACAGCCACGCCCCGTGCGCATGGCGGCCACCCTCATCGTGCTGCGCGACGCAAGTGCCGGCCTGGAAGTGCTGATGCTGCGGCGTGCCGAGAAGGCCAACGACCAGAACAGCGGCGCGAGCGTGTTCCCGGGCGGTGTGATCGACGCGCACGACCGCGGCCTGCACGGCTGCTGCAGCGGCCTCGACGACCGGGCCGCGAGCGAACGGCTCGAAGTGCCCGAAGGCGGCCTCGACTACTACGCAGCGGCGATCCGCGAATGCTTCGAGGAAGCCGGGCTTCTGTTCGCGACCGATTCCACCGGACAACTGGTGACGCTCGACGGCCTGCCTCCAAGCCAGCTCGCCGAGATGCGCCATGCGGCGGAGCAAGGCACCGACGCGCTGCTGTCACTGTGCGCGCGGCACGGCTGGCAGCTCGCAGCCGACCGGCTCGCGTACTTCTCGCACTGGCTCACGCCGCCGGGCATGCCGCGCCGCTTCGACACCCGCTTCTTTCTCGCGGCCATGCCCGAGGCGCAGAGCGTGCAGCCCGACGGACGCGAGACGGTCGAGCACATGTGGCTGCGTCCCGCCGATGCCGTGGACCCGGCGCGCGGGCTCAAGCTGATGAACGTGACGCGCCGCATCCTGCTGGAACTCGCGCGGTTCAAAAGCGTGGGCGAGCTCATGGCGCATGCGCGCGGCCTGAAGCACATTCCTCGCGCGATGCCGCGGCTGGCGGACGGTCCGAAGGGACGGCGGCCGGTGAACATGGAGGAGCCTTCGTACGAGGAAGTCGGCTTTGTCGATCCCGATGGCGAAGGCGGCGGCCGCTACGCGCACGAGGCCGGACTGGCGATGCGGCTTTCTGCGCGGGTGCTGCGGGTGACAGGAGAAGCCGGCGACGGATCGGGCACGCTGGTGCACAGCTACTTCGTGGGAACGGCGGGCGGCGATTGCGCCTTGATCGACGCATCGCCCGCGGGCCCCGCGCATGCCGAGGCGCTTGCCTCCGCCGCGCCGGGACGCGTGCGATGGCTCCTGTCGACGCGGGCGGCTTCCGATGCAGGCACCGTGGTACTGGCGCCGGGCGAGCAGATCAGCGTCGGCGATGCGACGCTGCGCGTGCTGCCGGACGATGGCGATGCGCAGTCGCGCCGGTTCCTGCTGGTCGAGGAAGGCATGCTGTTCGCGGGCACTTCCGATGCGCCCACGGCCGACGACGAACAAGTGCGGTGGATCGCGCCGCGCCACGGATTCCTGCGCAGCCGGCGCTGACCACCCCGCAGCGCCTCATCCCGCCACATGGCCGTGGCATGCATCGTGCAAGATCGGCCCATCATGCTTCCCCTGTCTCCCGACGCGCTGCGCCAGCGGCTGCGGTCTTTCGCCTCTCGCGCGCAGCCCGTGCGCATCCTTCTCACCCTCGGCAGCCTCATGGCGGGCTGCGCCTGGAGCGGCCACGCCGATGCGGTGATCCCCCTCTTCCTCGGTGCCATCGCCAGCGCGCTCGCCGAGACCGACGACAGCTGGCGCGGCAGGCTGCGTGCGCAGGTGGTCACGCTGGCCTGCTTCGCGGCCATCGCGTTCGCGGTGGAGGCCGCCTTCGGCATGCCGCTGCTGTTCATCGCCGGGCTCGCGCTCGCGGC
Organism: Variovorax sp. V15; assembly: GCF_041154425.1. NCBI lineage: Bacteria > Pseudomonadati > Pseudomonadota > Betaproteobacteria > Burkholderiales > Comamonadaceae > Variovorax > Variovorax sp. V15. The sequence goes on along the minus strand of NZ_AP028659.1, from coordinate 1,144,352 downwards.
CTTCTGGCTCACCATGCTCGGCGCCGTGGAGGCGCGCTACAAGGCGATCGCGTACGCGACGCTGATCCTCGCGATGTACGCCACGCTGGGCATCGAGAACATGGGCGCGCACGGCGTGGCGCATCACGGCCGCGAGCCCCTGCTGCTGGTGGCGGGCGCCGCCTGGTACGGCGTGTTCTCGGTACTGTGGTGCGCGGCCTTTCCGGCGCAGCCGGTGCAGGCGCGACTGGTGACGCTGTTCACGGTGCTGGGCAACTACGTGCGCTACAAGGCGTCGCTCTTCGAGCCGCTGCGCGGCATCGACATCGAGCGCAAGCGGCTCGCGCTCGCGCAGCTCAATGCCGAGGTGGTGACGGAGCTCAACGCGGCCAAGGAAAGCATCTTCCGCCGCATCGGCGCGCGGGCGCCGACCGGACGCATCTCGCGCTACCGGGGGCTGTACCTGATCGCGCAGGACGTGCACGAGCGCGCCAGCTCGTCGCACGACGACTACAACGCACTGGCCGATGCCTTCTTCCACAGCGACCTGCTCTACCGCTGCCAGCGCGTGCTGGGCCTGCAGGGGCTGGCCTGCCAGCGGCTGGCCGATTCGATCGCGCGGCGCGAGCCCTTCGAGGTGGGAACGGAAACCGTGCAGGCTCTGGCCGATCTGCGCAGCGCCATCGAGCACGAACGCGCGCGGGCCGGCACACCCGAGCGGCTGGTGCTGCTGGCCTCGGTGGAGGCGCTGGCGCGCAATCTCGCGCTGCTCGACGGCCAGCTCGCGGGGGCCAGCCAGCCTTCGGCGCGCGCGGGCCGCACGGAGATGGGTTTGTTCGACCGCTCGCCACGCTCCTGGCGCGACGCGGTGGAGCGGGTGCGGCGGCAGCTCACGGTGCGCTCGCCGCTCTTCAGGCACGCGCTGCGGCTGTCTATCGCGCTGGTGGCGGGCTACGGGGTGATGCATGCCATCCATCCGGCGCAGGGCTACTGGATCCTGCTGACCACGCTCTTCGTCTGCCAGCAGACGTATGGCGACACCATCGCGCGCATGGGGCAGCGCATTGCCGGCACCGCCCTCGGCGTGGTGGCGGGCTGGGCGCTGCTGCAGCTCTTTCCGCAGCCGCTGGTGCAGTCGGTGCTCGCGGTGATCGCCGGCGTGCTGTTCTTTGCGACCCGCGCCACGCGCTACCTGCTGGCCACCGCATCGATGACGCTGCTGGTGCTGATGTGCTTCAACCAGGTCGGCGACAGCGGCGTGCTGCTGGTGCCGCGGCTGGTCGACACGGCCATCGGCAGCGCCATCGCCGGGCTGGCGGTGCTGCTGGTGCTGCCTCACTGGCAGGCCCGCCGCATCAACGAGCTCGCGGCGGCCGCCATGCGCGGCCACGCGGGCTACCTGCGGCAGATCGTCGGCCAGTACCGCACCGGCGCGCGCGACCACCTCGACTACCGGCTGGCGCGGCGCAACGACCACAACGCGGATGCGGCGCTGTCCACCGCCGTGTCGGACATGTTCCGCGAGCCGGGCTACGTGAGGCCGCGCGCGGGGGTGGCGCTGCGCTTCCTGATCCGCTCGCACACGCTGCTGAGCTACCTGTCGGCGCTGGGCGCCCACCGCTCGGCGCTGCCCGATTCGGCCCAGATGGCGGTGCTGCATGCCTCGGCCGAGGGGGCGATCGCGGCGCTGGAGGCGCTGGCGACCGGGCTGGAAAAGGGCGTGGTGGATGCAACAGGCGGCACGGAAGATGAAGCCGCAGCGCGGGCCGCGCTGGCACAGGCCGCAGCCGAAGGCGGGGAAAGCGGCGACCCGCAGGCGCGAACTTTCCATACCGAACTCGGTCTGATCTGGCTGCAGATAGACGCCCTGCGCACCCACGCAAGCGAATGGCTGCAGCCCGAAGGCGGTGATACGACGACCGCGCCAGCCTGAGGAACATCCATGCGATCCGGTCGGTTGAAACCGCCGCTGCGAAGAAAGGCCCGGCGCGGCAGGTAAAATACCCCTACATGTCCCGCTGGTTTGCCGCTACCGTTCTTGCCATCATGTTGTCCTGCTACGGCTTCGCCGTGCTTGCGCACAACATGCTCGGTGCCGGCCATTCGCATGCCGAACCACAGGCGGCACAGGCGACCCAGACGCTGATCGTCAGCGTCGCCTTCTCAGACATCTCCGATCTCTCCGAAGCCAGGAAGCCGGCAGGCGATGCCGACAAGGCATCGGACGACGCCCTCTCCATCGATGAAGCCGGCTCTGAACACGCCGAGCTGGTCGATGCACGCAACGGCGCGCCCGCGCTGCTGCGCTTCACGGAACAGCCGCCGAAACTCGGCCTGACCACCATCGTCTCGCCGTTCCTGGCGCGACCCAAGCGGCCACCCCGCGCCGCGTCCCTCGTCGCCTAGGCCCAAAAGCCTTCGCGACCGGGAGCCGCCATGGCTCCCGCTCCCCTGTTGTGACCAGGGCCGGCCGCCATCGGGCGGCACCCGCATCGCAACCGCCGCTACCTGATCTCTCTCATTCACGGCCCTGTGCCCCTTTGCGCGCGCCATCCATTGCGCGCACCCGGCGCCGGTCCAGCTTCAAGGAATCAACACAGAATGAACAACAGCCCTACCACCTATCACGACGGCATCGAGCTGCCGATCGCCTCGCCGCAGGAGCGCAACCGCGTCCTGCGCAACACCTACTGGCTGCTCGCGCTGTCGATGCTGCCGACCGTGCTCGGCGCCTGGATCGGCGTCTCCACCGGCTTCTCGCGCGCCATGTCGCCGGGCATCGGCCTGATGGTCTTCCTCGGCGGCGCCTTCGGCTTCATGTACGCCATCGAGAAGACGAAGGAGTCGGCCGCCGGCGTGCCGGTGCTGCTGGCCTTCACCTTCTTCATGGGCCTGATGCTGTCGCGCCTGGTCGGCACCGTGCTCGGCCTGGCCAATGGCGCCAGCCTGGTGATGACGGCCTTCGCCGGCACCGGCGCGATCTTCTTCGGCATGGCCACGCTGTCGTCGGTCATCAAGCGCGACCTGTCGGCCATGGGCAAGTGGCTCTTCATCGGCGCCATCCTGCTGCTGGTGGCGGGCATCGCCAACTTCTTCATCAAGTCGAGCGCTCTGATGATGACGCTGTCGGTCCTGGCCATCGGCATCTTCTCGGCCTTCATCCTGCACGACCTCAAGCGCGTGAAGGACGGCCTGGAGACCAACTACATCTCCGCCACGCTGGGTGTGTATCTCAGCATCTACAACGTCTTCCAGTCGCTGCTGGCCCTGCTGGGCATCGCCGGCGGCCGGGACGAGTGATTCCCCACGAAGGAAGAAAAGGAAGGAACATCCCATGCGTCTCACCACCAAAGGCCGCTTCGCGGTCACCGCGATGATCGACATCGCCCTTCATGGGCGTTCGGGCCCCGTCACGCTGGCTTCGATCAGCCTGCGCCAGCGCGTGTCGCTGTCGTACCTGGAGCTGCTGTTCGGCAAGCTGCGCCGCGCCAGCCTGGTCGAATCGACCCGCGGCCCGGGCGGCGGGTACTCGCTCAGCCGCAAGGCGGCCGAGATTTCCGTGGCCGACATCGTCCTCTCGATCGAGGACCACGACGCCGAAACCACCCGCCAGCGCGATGTCGACGCGCCGGGCGAGGCCGGCCGCTGCGAGATCGACGAACTCTGGGCCACCGTGAATCTGCGGGCGGTCGAGTTCCTCAAGTCGATCTCGCTGCAGAGCCTGGTCGACGAGCAGAAGGCCAAGGGTGTGCAGGCGGCGGTTCGCAGCGAAGTGCGGCGTTCGCCCAGCGGCCAGCCCGCCACGCGCAAGCCCTTCGTCGTCGACGCGCCGAACTCGGTGTTCGCGCTGGGACGGCGACAGCAAAGCGCCAGCTAGCTCCGAGCCAGCCAGCCCGCCCGGCCCATGCGGCAGGGCCTGCCGCCACGGATCGACGTGGCGGCGGGCTCTCGCCCGCATGGGCTTTTTTCGTTGGCTTCCCCAAGGAAGCCTCAGGAACCCTTCATGTTGCGACGCAACACGGCAGGCAGAATGCACCACAACAGTGCAAATCAACACAGACGCGCGACCCGGGCGATCCCGGCTCGCGCCGCAGCGCGTTTCCGGACGGCCATGACTTTCAATCTTCTGCTTCTACCCCTCTCCCTGCTCGTGCTCGCCGCGTGCGGCGCCCGGCAGGCCCCTCAAACCGAGACCGCGCCGCCCGAAGTCGGCGTGATGGCGATGCACGCGGGCGATGTGCCCGTGCACACCGAGCTTTCGGGCCGCACGGCCGCGTTCCGCGTGTCCGAGGTGCGCCCGCAGGTCAACGGCATCGTGCGCAAGCGCCTGTTCGAGGAAGGCAGCATGGTCCGCGCGGGCCAGGTGCTGTACGAGATCGAGCCCGGCCCCTTCGAAGCGGCGCACGAGCAGGCGCAGGCCGCGCTCGCGACCGCGCAGGCCGGTATCGCGAGCCTGCGCGGCAAGGCCGAGCGATTCGGCGAACTGGTGAAGGCCAATGCCGTGAGCAGGCAGGAGCACGAGGAGGCGCAGGCCGCGCTCGTGCAGGCGCAGGCCGGCGTGAAGGCCGCGCAGGCTGCCCTGAAGGCGGCGCGCATCAACCTCGAATTCACGCGCATCGAGGCGCCCATCTCGGGCCGCATCGGCCGCTCCAGCGTGACCGAGGGCGCGCTGGTGGCGCCGGGCCAGGCCACGGCGCTGGCGACGATCCAGCGCATCGACCCGATCTATGTCGACGTGGTGCAGTCCAGCCTCGAACTCACGCGGCTCAAGCGCCGCTTCATCTCGGGCGACATGGCGCCTGCGAGCACGCGCGTGAGCCTGCGCATGGAAGACGGCCTGCCCTACCCGCACGCCGGCACCCTGAAGTTCACGGAAGTGGCGGTCGACGCCGCGACCGGCTCGGTCACGCTGCGCGCGGAGTTTCCGAACCCGCAGGGGCTGCTGCTGCCCGGCATGTACGTGCGCGCGCAGGTCGAGGCCGGCGTCGAACGGCAGGCCGTGCTCGCGCCGCAGCGCGGCGTGGCGCGCAGCGACAAGGGCGAGCCGACCGCACTGGTGGTGGGCAAGGACGACAAGGTCGAACTGCGCGCGCTCGAAGTGCGCGGCGCCTCGGGCGACCAGTGGATCGTGACCGGCGGCCTGCGCGAAGGCGACCGGCTCGTGGTCGACGGCCTGCAGCGCGCGCACCCGGGCGACAAGGTGAAGCCGGTGCCGGTATCGGCGGCGCCGACGCCCGCCTCGGCCGACTGAAGAAAAGACGACACCCGTGATAGCCAACTTCTTCATCCAGCGGCCCGTGTTCGCATGGGTCATCGCCATCCTGATCATGCTGGCCGGCGGCGTGGCCATCCGCACGCTGCCGGTCTCGCAGTACCCGGACATCGCGCCGCCCACCGTCGTGGTCTCGGCCAACTACCCCGGCGCCTCGGCGCAGGCGGTGGAAAGCAGTGTCACGCAGGTGCTGGAGCAGCAGCTCAAGGGCATCGACGGCCTGCTGTACTTCAAGTCGACGAGCAGCTCGGCCGGCTGGGCCGAGATCGCCGTCACCTTCCGCCAGGGCATCGACCCCGACACCGCCCAGGTGCAGGTGCAGAACAAGGTCAGCCAGGCCACCAGCCGCCTGCCGCAGGCGGTGCAGCAGCAGGGTGTGACGGTTGCGAAGTCGCAGAACAACTTCCTGCTGATCGTCGCGCTCTACGACCAGACCGACCGCCGCACCGACACCGACGTGGCCGACTGGATGGCGAGCAACCTGCGCGATCCCATCAGCCGCGTCGACGGCGTGGGCTCGGTGCAGGCCTTCGGCGCTTCGTACGCGATGCGCATCTGGCTCGATCCGCACCGGCTCGCGAGCTACCAGCTGATGCCCTCTGACGTGACCGCCGCCATCACCGCGCAGAACACGCAGGTGTCGGTCGGCGAGATCGGCGCGCGGCCCTCGCCCGCGAAGCAGCAGCTCACCGCCACCGTGACGGCCCTGTCACGGCTGCAGACGCCGGAGCAGTTCCGCGACATCGTGCTGAAGACGCAGGCCGACGGCGCGGTGGTGCGCCTGGGCGACGTGGCGCGCGTGGAGATGGGCAGCGAGTCGTATGCCGAGACCACGCGCCTGAACGGCCACCCCGCCGCCGGCGCCGCGGTCATGCTGGCGCCCGGCGCCAACGCGCTGACCACCGCCAGCGCGGTGAAGGCTCGCATCGCCGAGATGGAGCCCTCGCTGCCCGCCGGCCTGCGCGTGGCCTACGCCGAGGACACGACGCGCTTCGTGAAGATTTCGATCAGGTCGGTCATCAAGACGCTGCTGGAGGCCATCGCGCTGGTGGTGGTCGTCATGTACCTGTTCCTGCAGAACTGGCGCGCCACGGTCATCCCGGCCATCACCGTGCCGGTGGTGCTGCTGGGCACCTTCGGCGTGCTCGCGGCCTTCGGCTATTCGATCAACGTGCTCACCCTCTTCGGCATGGTGCTCGCCATCGGCCTGCTGGTGGACGACGCCATCGTGGTGGTGGAGAACGTCGAGCGCGTGATGCACGAGGAAGGGCTGGACCCGAAGGCCGCCACCATCAAGTCGATGCAGGAAATCACCGGCGCGCTGGTGGGTATCGCGGTGGTGGTTTCGGCGGTGTTCCTGCCGATGGCCTTCTTCGGCGGCTCCGTGGGCGTGATCTACCGGCAGTTCTCGGTGACCATCATCGCGTCGATGGCGCTGTCGGTGGTGGTGGCCATCGTGCTGATCCCTGCGCTGTGCGCGCGCTTCCTGCGTGCGAGCGATGCGCCGCGCACGCGCGGTTTTCTGGGCGCCTTCAACCGCCGCTTCGACGCCGCGCAGGGCCGCTACATGGGCCTGCTGGGCCGCATCCTGCGCAAGCCGCTGCGCTTCGCGGCCGTGTACGCGGCCATCGTGGCCGGCATGGGCCTGCTGTACCTCGGCCTGCCCAGCGGCTTCCTGCCCGAGGAAGACCAGGGCAGCGTGATGGTGCAGCTCACGCTGCCGGCGGGCTCCACCATTGGCCGCACCGATGCGGTGAACCGCATGGTCGAGAAGCACTTCCTCGAAACCGAGAAGGACACGACCGACACCATCTTCACGCTCTCGGGCTGGAGCTATGGCGGCTCGGGGCAGAACATGGGCATGGCCTTCGTTTCGCTCAAGGACTGGTCCGAGCGCGGCCATGCCGACCAGCGCGCCCAGGCCATCGTCGAGCGTGCCGGCACGGCGCTGGGCAGGCAGCAGCGCGACGCCGAGGTCTACGGCATGGTGCCGCCGCCCATCGAGGGGCTGGGGCAGTCGAACGGCTTCGAGTTCTGGCTGCAGGACACCTCCGGCATGGGCGCGCAGAAGCTGGTGCAGGCGCGCGAGTCATTGCTGCGCGACGCGGGCAAGGACACGCGGCTGCAATCGGTGCGCGCCAACAGCGTGGCCGGCACGCCGCAGTTGCAGATCGACATCGACCAGCTCAAGGCCTCGGCCCTGCGGCTGTCGCTGGACGACGTGAACACCACGCTGGGCATCGCCTGGGGCGGCAGCTACGTCAACGACTTCATCGACCGCGGCCGCGTCAAGCGCGTGTACGTGCAGGCCGACGCCCCCTACCGCTCCGACCCGGACGACATCCGGCAGTGGTTCGTGCGCGGCGCCACCGGCGCGATGACGCCGTTCTCGGCCTTCGCGACCACGCGCTGGTCGCAGGGCGCGCCGCAGCTGGAACGCTACAACGGCCTGCCGGCGGTGCAGATCCAGGGCGCGGCCGCGCACGGCACGAGCTCGGGCACGGCGATGGCCGCGGTGGAAAGCATCGCGAAGAAGCAGCGCGGCACCGGCCATGCGTGGAGCGGGCTCTCGTACCAGGAGCGGCTCTCGGGCGGACAGGCGCCGCTGCTGTTCGCGCTGTCGATCCTCGTGGTGTTCCTGTGCCTGGCGGCGCTGTACGAGAGCTGGTCGGTGCCGTTCTCGGTGATGCTGGTGATTCCGCTGGGCGTACTCGGCGCGGTGATCGCGGCGGCGCTGCGAGGCCTGTCGAACGACATCTACTTCCAGGTCGGCTTGCTCGCGACCATCGGGCTGTCGGCGAAGAACGCGATCCTCATCATCGAGTTCGCCGAAGCCGCGCTGCGCCGGGGCATACCGCTGCTCGACGCGGTGGCCGAAGGCGCGCGCCTGCGGCTGCGGCCGATCCTGATGACCTCGCTGGCCTTCCTGGCCGGCGTGGTGCCGCTGGCGCTGGCCTCCGGCGCGGGCTCGGCCAGCCAGATCGCCATCGGCACCGGCGTGTTCGGCGGTGTGCTGGCCGCGACGGCGCTCGGGATCTTCTTCGTGCCGCTGTTCTATCTGCTGGTGAAGCGGGCTGCGGGCAGGTTCTTCAGGCGCAGCAGCGGGGTCGCGGCAACGCCTTGAGCGAAGCCAGGAGGCTTCTCAGCTCTTTCCGGTGGCCGGCGCCTGCCTCGGCAGCCCCGGCAAAGTCCATCCGAAGGTCATGCCCGCCGCCGAGACCAGGATGGCTGCCGCGCCCACCAGTTGCAGCATGCCCAGCCGCTGGCCGAAGACGACATGGTCGACGCCGATCGCGACCAGCGGATAGATGAACGACAGCGCCCCCGCCACCGGCGTCGACAGCTTCTGCAGCGCGCCGTACAGCAGCACGAACACCAGCCCCGTGTAGACAACGCCCATCGTCAGGTGCACGCCCCAGGTGGCCGCGTCGGTGGGCAGCGCCTTCAGGTTCGCGAAGGGGGCGAGCATCACGATGCCCACGCACACCTGTATCAGCGCGATGAGGTGCGGCGCGATGCCGTCGAGCTTCTTCGCGACGAAGGCGGCCACCGCGTAGCAGAAGGCCGCACCCAGCGCCATGAGCACCCCGATGAAATACGTGGAACCATCGGCGCCGCCGCCCGGCTTGGCCTGCGCCACCAGCACCACGCCGGCGAACGCGATGCACAGCCAGATCGCCTTCATCGCGGTGAGCCGCTCCGACAGCAGCAACGCACCCAGCGCCACCAGCATGAAGGGCTGCGTGTTGTAGACCGCGGTGGCGATCGAGATCGATGCGCGCGAGAAGGACGCGAAGATCAGCACCCAGTTGACCACCAGGGCCACGCCACCGAATGCGGCCAGCGCGAACTTGCGCGGCGCGAGGCCCCCCTGGAGCAGACCCAGCGCAAGGCACACGACCAGCAGCGTCACCGCGCCGAACACGCAGCGCCAGAACAGCAGGTCGAACAGGGGCTGGTCGAAGCGCACCACGAACCAGCCGATGGTTCCCGAGATCGCCATGGCCGCGCTCATCTCGAGCGCGCCGCGAAGCTGGGTCTGCATGTCCGTCCGTTGTCGCGGCTGTTCAGGGGAAACAAGAGTGCCATGGATCGTGCCGCATGGATATGCTGCGAAGAAGGCGAAATCCACTGACGGCCTTCGAAAAGAAGGCATCCATGCCATTACACCGGAGAACAGAAAAATGCTCGACGCAACCGACGAAGCCATCGTGCTGGCCCTCTCGGGCAATGCGCGCATGTCGCTGAAGGAACTGGCCCGTCACGTGGGGCTGTCGTCGCCCAGCGTGTCGGAGCGGCTGCGCCGGCTCGAGGAGCGCGACGTGATCCGCGGCTACACGCTCGAGCTGAACCCGAAGGCGCTGGGCTACCAGTTCCAGGCCATCGTGCGCATCCGGCCGCTGCCGGGGCAGCTGAAGGCAGTGCAGGAGCTGATCGCGGGCACGCCCGAGTTCTGCGAGTGCGACAAGGTCACGGGAGAAGACTGCTTCGTCGCGCGGCTCCATCTGCAGTCGCTCGAGCAGCTAGACGGCATCCTCGACCGCATCGCGGCCAGGGCGGAGACCAACACCTCCATCGTGAAGGCCCAGACGATCCCGAGGCGGCTGCCTCCCTTCGCGGCACGGTGAGGCGCCGCAGCCGATCGGCGGCGCCTTCCGATGGGTTATGTCCTGTTTTTGCATAGATGCGCACCATCGCCACGCGATGCGCCCTTCCAGAATCGATCGGCCGTGAGAGGCACGGCGCACGACGTCCATCCACAAGACCAAGGAGACACATGCCCATGATCACTTCCCGCCGCGGCCTGCTGGCCGGCTCCGCCGCCATGGCCACCGGTGCCATCGCCGGCTGTGCACTGCCCGCCGGGGCCGGCCGCTCGGCCGCCACGCCGTTCGACGTCGCATCATCGACCATTCCGATCGTCGGCAGCGACCAGGTCTTCCCGGTGCGGCGCATCTACTGCATCGGCCGAAACTACGAGGCGCACGCGCGCGAGATGGGCTCGGACCCGAGCCGCGAGCCGCCCTTCTTCTTCCAGAAGCCGGCCGATGCGATCCAGGTGGTGACGCCGGGCGTGGTGGCCGACCATCCCTACCCCACGCTCACGAAGAACTACCACTACGAGGTCGAGCTGGTGGTGGCGCTGGGCAAGGGCGGACGCAACATCGCGACGAGCGAGGCGCTCGACCACGTGTACGGCTACTCGCTGGGCCTGGACATGACACGCCGCGACCTGCAGCGCGAGATGGGCGACCAGAAGAAGCCCTGGGAGATCGGCAAGAGCTTCGACCACTCGGCGCCCGTCGGGCCGATCCACCCGGTGGCGAAGGTCGGGCACTTCAGCGACGGCGCGATCTGGCTCAAGGTGAACGGACAGACGAAGCAGAACGCCACGCTCAGGCACATGATCTGGTCGGTGGCCGAGCAGATCAGCCGGCTGTCGCAGGCCTTCGAGCTGAAGCCGGGCGACATCATCTACTCGGGCACGCCGGAGAACGTCGGGCCGGTGGTGCGCGGCGACCTGATCCAGATCCACATCGACCGGCTGCCGGAGCTGTCGGTGAGGATCGTCTGAGGAAGACGCCAAGGGTGCCGGGGGCTGGGCCGGGGCACCATTTTTTCTACGAGATTGGTGTCGATCATCGGGGCTCACGCAAACACCGAGCCACCATGTCCCAGCAACAGCAGCAGACCCCGCAAGCCACCTACATCGACGACCTGCACGCCCCGCAGGTGTTCGCGGACGAAGTCTCGGGCTACTGGGTCAACGCGGGCTGCGTGCACATCACCTTCGACGCCAGCCGCGTGGACCACAGCTCCGACCGGTGCCCGGTACACCGGGCCGCGGTGCTGCGCGTGACGCTGCCGATACCCATCGCGCAGGTGCTGGCGGTCAGCCTCTACGACTTCCTGAAGCAGCGCGGGCTGGCGCCCTCGCCGGGCAACGGGCACTGAGCGGCGGACAACGGACAGGAGGTCAAACCGTACTCGCCGAAGGGGCAAGATCCAATATTCCTGCCAGATTCATCGCGAAAATGAGATTCATTCTTATCTACAGAGTGAGTCAACGTTGAACCCCGGACGCAAGAAATCCGCCGCCGCAGCCTCGGTCCTTTCCTTTCCCTCCTCCCTATCTCCTTCTTCTCCCTCCCCGGTTTCATTCCGGCGCAGCCCGTTCGGCCCGCCCGCGCGCGCCACGCTGCTGGTGCTGTGGGCCGCCACAATGGTCGGGCGCACGCACGCGCAGGAGGCGGCTGCCTCCGCCTCGCTGCCGACGGTGACCGTCACGGCCGAATCGCAGGACGGCACGCAGCAGCATCTGGGTGCCAAGGTGAGCAGCGGCGCGCTCGGTGCGCGCTCGCAGCTGGAAACGCCTTTCTCCACCAGCGTGGTCCGAGGCGAGGACATGGCCGAGCGCCAGGTGTCGAAGCTCGGTGACGTGTTCGCGCTCGACGCGTCAGTATCGGACAACAGCGGCGCCTACAGCGCCTGGGCCAGCTACATCACGGTGCGCGGCCTGCCGCTGGACTGGCAGAACGGCTACCGCATCAACGGCCAGCCTTTCCTCAGCTACGCCATCACCTTGCCCTACGAACACTTCGAGCAGATCGAGTTGCTCAAGGGCTCGTCGGGCTTCATGTACGGCTTCGGCGCGCCGGGCGGCATCGTCAACTACGTGACGAAGAAGCCGACAGACCAGCCGGTGCGCAGCATCGAGGTCGGCTACAAGACCGCGGGCATCTGGAGCGAGCACGTCGACCTGGGCGGGCGCTTCGGCACCGACAACCGCTTCGGGTACCGGCTCAACGCCACGCACGAGGAAGGCAAGACCTACAACGACGGCAACGTGCGCCGCAACTCGGTGTCGCTCGGCCTCGACGCGAAGCTCACCGACAAGCTCACCTGGACCTTCGACTCGCTCTACCAGAAGCGCAACACCTCCGGCCAGACGCCCTCGATCTACCTCGGCAGCTACACCGGCACGCAGCTGCCCTCCACCATCAGCGCCAGCGACCAACGCCTGGTGGGCCCGGGCCAGCACCTGAATACCGACTTCAGGCTCTATTCGACCGGCCTGCAGTACCAGCTCGCGCCCGACTGGACATTGAGCACCAGCTACAGCCACAGCAGCGCCACCCGCAGCCGCAACGAAGGCATCGCCTACCTGCAGGACGCCGGCGGCGGCTATGACGACTACCGCTCCGACAGCGCCGAGGGCCACCGCTTCAACCAGTGGCAGGCGACGGTCAACGGCAAGCTGCGCACCGGCGACTTCGAGCACCGGATCACGCTGGGCACCTCGTGGCAGAAGCAGGCCAACTACTACAGCAGCAACGCCGTCTACCAACTGATCGGCACCGGCAGCATCTTCGGCCAGAACACCAACAGCTACGCCACCTCCACCGACTTCAGGACCTACCGCAACAGCGACATCACGCAACGCGCGCTGTTCGCGAGCGACACGCTGAAGCTGTCCGACAGGTGGTCGGTGCTGGCCGGCCTGCGCAGCACCACCTACGAGCAGATCGGCTACGACACCACCGGCGCGCAGAACTCCAGCTACCGCAAGAGCGGCGTGATCACGCCCACGCTCGCGCTGATGTACAAGCCCGCGCCCGACACCACGCTCTACACCAGCTATGTCGAATCGCTGGAGCCCGGCAGCACGGTAAGCACCATGTACGCCAACAACGGCCAGCTGCTCAATCCGCTGAAGAGCAAGCAGTACGAACTGGGCGTGAAGACCGAGCACGACCGCTGGAGCGCCACGGCCGCGCTGTTCCGCATCGAGCGCGGCGCCGAGTACGCCAACAGCTCCAACGTGCTGGTGCAGGACGGCCAGTCGATCTACCAGGGCCTGGAAGTCGGCGCCTCCACCTGGCTGGGTTCGCAGTGGCAGATCGGCGGCAACCTGATGCTGCTCGACAGCTCGTACGAGCGCGGCAGCAGCTACATCGGCAACCGCGTGGCGGGCGCGCCCAAGCTGGTGGCGACCGCGCAGGTGTCGTACCTCGTGCCGCAGGTGCCGGGCCTGAAGCTCTCGGCCGACATGAAGTACACGGGCAACACCATGCTCAACGCATCGAACCAGCTGAACCTGCCGGGCTATACCGTCGCCAACATCGGCGCGAGCTACACGACGCGCATCGCGGGCCACAGCACGACCTTCCGCGCCGCGATCAACAACGTGACGAACCGCCGCTACTGGGAATACCAGTACGACAACTACATCAAGCCCGGCGATCCGCGCACCTTCAGCCTGAGCGCCAAGCTCGACTTCTAGTGCGCAGGATGGCCGCAGCGCAGCGCGGCGCGGCGCGGCGCGGCGCGGCGCGGCGCGGCGCGGCCATCCAATTTTTCTCCCCCTTTGAAATTCACGATACGGGTCATGAATAGTCCCCGGTATCGCAACCCACACAGCGCCTCGCGCGAGTCCCTCGCGGCACTGCGCGCCTTCCGCCTCGACGGCCTGCCGGCATTGGCGCATGCGCAGGGCTTCCCTCCGGAGTTCACCATGCGGGCCCGATGGGACGGCAGGACGCAGTCTTCCTCCATTGCCACGGCGCGTTCCCGCAGGTCCTCCTGGCTGCCGCGCATCGCGGGCCTGCTGGCCTTCGGTGCGCTGGCCTTCGGCATCTTCTTGGCCGGCAGCGACACCTGCACGCGGCGCGAACCTGCCGCGGGCGGCAGCTACAGCCGATCGACCCTCGCACCGATCACCGCGAGCGACACCGCAAGCACGAGCCCGCGCGCCGGCAGCTGCAAGCGCAGCCCAGGCGGCTTCGGGCAATCGAAGACGGCCCCCTGAGGCACATCGGCCGCGGCGACGCAGCGCCGGGCCAGGAACGCGATGCGCGGGCCGCCCGAGAACTGGAACATCGCGAGCGGCGCGGGGCCGCAGACGGCAAGCGCGATCCGGGTGCGCCAGCCCTACAGCCTCAAGGACAGCAGTTTCATTTTCATCGATCACTTCCCCTGAACAGCGGCTCATCCGGCACAGCAGGAATGCTCGGCCACAAAGTCGGAGAAACCTCGGATCGCATGCGCGCTCGCGCGCACACAAACCCCAACGCATCAGCCAGATTTCTCCCAATTTGCGTGTTCGACTCGGCGTCCAGGAAGTTTCCGAATGCTTCCGGAACACGAGGAGAAGAACCACCATGACGCGGCTGCAGAAGAAGCCTCGAGAGGAGCGCCGTGCGCGGGCGCGCGGCTTCACATTGATCGAGGTGATGGTCACCGTGGCGATCGTGGCGATCCTGGCGGCCATCGCCCTGCCCTCCTACACGGACTACGTCCGGCGTGGTCGCATCCCGGAGGCGACTTCCAATCTCTCCGCCGGCAACGCAAAGATGGAGCAATGGTTCCAGGATGCCAAGAGCTACTACGCCACCAGTTCCACCAGCGCATGCGGCGTGACCATCCCGAACACCAACCTGAAGTACTTCACGCTCACCTGCACGCCAAGTTCGTCCACGAGCTACACCATCACCGCCACCGGCACGTCTTCCATGGCCGGATTCGTCTACACCATCGACCAGGACGGCACGCGCACGTCCACCATCACCGGCGTATCGGGATGGACCGCGTCCTCGTCGAGCTGCTGGATCACCAACAAGGGCGGGAGCTGCTGATGCGCAGGCGGTCGCCTTCGACGCCAGGATTCGGTTTGATCGAGTTGATGGTGGGCATCACGATCCTGGCAGTGCTGACCATGCTGGCCGCGCCCTGGTTCGGCGACTGGACGCGCAACACCCGCCTGCGCAGCGCGGCCGAGTCGCTGCGCTCCGATCTGCAGATGGCCAGGGCGGAAGCCATTCGCCGCAACACCGGCACGCGCCTGCAGTTCGTCAGCTCGCTGGACGCCGGCTGTGCGCTGAGCACCAGTGTCGCGCTCTGGGTGACGAACGCCGGCCTCTCGCAGACGCCCGCCGGCGCTTGCGGCAACGCGCCGAGCGCGACGACGGCGCCCTACCTGATCGGAAAGAGCCCGGTCGAGCCCAGCAAGAGTTCGGACCTCGTGCTCACCGCAACCCGCAGCACAGTGGGCTTCGACGCGCTGGGCCGCCAGTCCGCCACGACCAACCCGACCACATCCGTCATCGCGCTGACGGTGCAGCTGACCAGCGCCAGCGGCACCTGCGTCGCCTCCGGTGGCTCGGTGCGCTGCCTGAACGTGATCGTCTCGCCCGGTGGCGATGCCCGCATCTGCGACCCCTCGCGCAGCAGCAGCACCGACCCCATGACCTGCTGACCATGCCCCGCCAACACTCTTCCTCATCCGCCACCGGCGGCTTCACCCTCATCGAGGCAATGGCCGCATTGCTCATCTTCGCGATCGGCCTGCTCGGCATCACGGGCCTCTATGCCAGCACGGCACGCACCGCGACGGGTGCCGAGTTCCGCACGACCGCCGCGATGCTCGCCAGCGACCTGATCGGCCGCATGTGGATGAGCGACCGCACTGCCGCCACCCTCCAGGCCAGCTACGGGAGCACGGCTGCCGGTACGGGCTACACGAGCTGGAAGGCGGCCGTCGACAAGTCGAACCTGCCGGGCGTCAGCAGCCTGCCGCCGACCGTCACCTTCAGCACGGTCGCCGGCGGCGGCAGTTCCGCCGTCAGCAGCAGCCTGGCCACCATCACCATCTACTGGAAGGGCCCGGGCGACAGCAGCGCGCACCAGTACGTGGCCATGGCCCAGATGAAGCCGTGAGAAGCTCCGTGCCCACCCCGCGCCCTTCACGCCCCGCTCGCGGGCAGCACGGCTTCAGCATCATCGAGCTCATGGTCGGCCTGCTGGTCGGCATGCTCGCGGTGCTGATCGTCGTGCAGCTGCTGTACTCCGCGAGCATGCAGCAGCGGCTGACCAGCACCAGCGGCGACGCCGAGATCAACGCCGCCACGGTCACCCACATGCTGGCACGCGAACTGAACCAGGCCGGACTGGGCATCAGCGCGTACACGCTGCTGGGCTGCAGCCTCACGTACACCACGACCTCCGACAGCAAGAGCGTCACGCTGTCGGCGCTGGCCCCGGTCACGGTGAACCCTGCCACCTCGCTGGTGCCCGCGGGCGACACCAGCACCGACACGCTGCTCGTCGTCAGCGGCAATTCCGCCAGCCCCACCGAGGGAGACGCACTCGCCGGTACCAGCACCGCGACCAGCTACACCGTGTCGACCCCTGCGTCCTTCGCCACGGGCGACTGGGTGACGGCCGCGGCGACCACGCGCGACAGCTCCACCTCATGCGCCCTGACCCTGGGCAAGGTGAGCGCCATCGCAAGCTATGTGCTGACCGTTTCCAGCGGCACCGCCGGCCTGACGGCGGCGGAGGCGGCCGTCTACAACCTGGGGGCCGCCCCCGTCATCCATGCCTATGCGGTCCGCAACGGCAACCTCACCGTGTGCGACTACGCGGCCTACAACTGCGGCGACTCCAGCTACACCACCACGCTCAACAGCAGCGTCTGGGTTCCCATCGCCAGCCACATCGCGAGCCTGCGGGCCCAGTACGGCCGCGACACCAGCGACCTGGTCACGCCGAAGATGGACGGCGTGGTCGACAGCTACGACCAGGCCACGCCCGGAAGCACGAGCGATACCTCGGGCCTGTCCAGCTACTGCGGCTGGCTGCGGGTGGTCGGCCTGCGGCTCGCGGTGGTCGCGCGCAGCCAGCAGTACGACAAGGACGAGGTCACGACCACCGCGCCCACCTGGTCCGGCAGCAGCGCCAACACCAGCACCACCAGCACGCTGACCACCGTGACGCCTTCCGCCCTGGCGATCGATCTCAGCGCCAACTCGGAGTGGAAGCACTACCGCTACAAGACCATCGAGACCACGGTGCCGCTGCGCGACGTCATCTGGAACGGCAACCAGGTCACCTACCAGAGCGGAGACGTCGCATGCTGAGCACCCGGCGCCCCCGGCGCGGGCAACGCGGCTTCGTGATGATCATCGCCCTGATCGCGCTGGCGATCATGAGCATTGCCGCGATCGGCCTCATGCGCACCACCTCCAGCTCGGCGAGCATCGCGGGCAACCTGGCCTTCGAGCAGGCGGCCGTCACCTCCGCCGACCAGGCGGTGGAGGCAGCGGTGACCTGGCTGGAGAACAACAGCGGGCAAACAAGTTCCAGCACCGCCGGCACCTGTTCGACAGGAAGCTCCGTGCTGGCCTGCGACCAGGCGAGCCACGGCTACGCCGCCACGCGCACCGACCCGGGCAGCACGCAGTCGTGGTCGCAGCTGTGGACCCAATTGGTCAGCGCGGGCTACACCGCCGTCTCGCAGAGCCAGGACAGCTCGGGCAACACCGCGTCCTACCTGATCCAGCGCATGTGCGCCAGCGCGGGCGATGCGTCGTCGAGCAACGGCTGCGGAAGTTCTCCCATGGCCGTGAATACCGGCGGCAGCAAGAAGTCCGGCAGCACCCCATCGTCCAGCAGCCAGGTCTATTACCGCATCACCGTCAAGGTGAGCGGGCCTCGCAACACCGTCTCCTTCACGCAAGCCATGGTGGCCCTATGAACAAGCTCCTCTCCGGCCGCTGGCGCTCCTGCATGGGCGTCCTGGCGCTGATCCTCGCGGCTCCCGCCTTCGGCGCCCTCACCGACCTTGCCACGGCCCCGCTGGAAACATCCTCGGCCACGCTGGTCAAGCCCAACATCATGTTCATCCTGGACAACTCCGGGAGCATGAGTTCCGCCTACCTCCCGGACTGGGCGGACGACTACAGCGCCAGCAGCTATCCATACCTCTACCGCAACAGCCGCTTCAACGGCATCTACTACGACCCGTCGGTCACCTACACGCCGCCCGTCAACTACGCCGGCACCAGCTACACCAGCATGACCTCGGCCAATACCTCGGCATGGACCAAGGTACCCACCGACGGCTTCGGCATCATCTCCACGGGCACGACGGACCTGACGGGAACGAGCACCCCCGCCACGTACTACACCTTCGTTCCTGGCGAGTACTGCTCCTCGGCCAACCTGCGCACATGCAACAAGCAGAGCGCGGCCACCACCGCCTATGCCTACCCGGCGTACCTGCGCTGGTGCACCACGTCCGCACTGAGCACATGCCAGGCCGTCTACATCGACAGCACCTCCGCGCCCGCCACCTACAAGTACCCACGGTATGCAGGCATGAGCTCCACCGCGACGATCGTCGTCAGCGGATCGAGCAGCACAAGCATCGGCGGCATCACGGTCAACGGCGTGCAGATTCTCTCGGCCACGACCTCGGCCAGCACCTCGTCCACCACGGTGGCCGCCAGCATCGTCACCGCCATCAACAACTGCACCAGCAGCAAGACAGGCAACTGCGGCATTGCAGGCTACAGCGCCAGCCGCAGCGGCAGCACGGTGACAATCACCTCGCCCAAGGGCACCGATGCCTACGGCTACTCGCCCGTGGTCACGCAGTCCGGCAGCATGACGGCCACCGTCACCGCCTTCAGCGGCGGCACGCCGGGCAGCTGGATACAGACCACCATCAGCAGCAGCACGTCGACCTATGCCTACCCCGGCACCGGCGCCCGCTCAACAACCCGCACCGACTGCACCACCAACGGCACCACCTGCACCTACGCGGAGGAGATGACCAACTTCGCCAACTGGTGGGCGTACTACCACACCCGCATGCAAGCGATGAAGAGCGCCACCACCCTCGCCTTCAGCGGGCTGACCTCCAGCTACCGGGTGGGCTACATGACCATCAACAAGGTCAGCAGCTCGACGGACTTCCTGAACATCGCCGACAACACCACCACCAGCGGCGGGCAGAAGTCGCTGTGGTACGGCAAGCTGCTGGCGGCCCAGGCCAGCGGCACCACGCCGCTTCGCACCGCGCTGTCGAATGCCGGGCGCTACTACGCGGCCAAGATCTCCTCCATCAATGGCGTCGCGACCACCGATCCGATGCAGTACGCCTGCCAGCGCAACTACACGCTGCTGTCGACCGACGGCTACTGGAACGAGACCGCGACGCCCTACAAGGTCGACGGCACAACCGCCATCGGCGACCAGGACAGCAGCGAGTCCCGCCCCTATCTCGACGGCAATGCGGTGTCCAACACGCTGGCCGACACGGCGCAGTACTACTACGCCACCGACCTGCGCTCGTCCTCCCTGAGCAACGCGACGAATTCGAGCGGCACGGATGTCTCCAGCAACAGCTATTCCAACAAGCGCCAGAACATGGTGACCTCCACCATCGGCCTGGGTGCCTCGGGCTACATGCTGTTCGATGCGGACTATGCGAACGCCACGAGCGGTGACTACTACGACATCGCCAACGGCACCCCTACCAGCAGCACGACGCAGGCTTCCGGTGTGTGCATCTGGCAGAGCTCCGGCAGTTGCAACTGGCCCACGCCGGTCAGCAACACGCAAACCGCCATCGACGACCTGTGGCATACCGCCGTCAACGGCCGGGGCAGCTACTACAGCGCTTCCAACGCGGCCGACATCAAGACCAGCCTGACCAACTTCCTCAACACCGTGGACGCCACGACCAGCAGCTCCGCGGCAGTCACGCAAAGCGCCGCCGTGCTGACCTCCACCACGGCCGGCTACACCTTCTCGACCACCTATTGCTCGGGCAAGTGGTTCGGCGAACTGGCGCGCTATGCGGTAAATTCCAGCACCGGGGTCACCTCCAGCACCGCGGACTGGGCCGAGTCGGGCGCGGGCTCCGACTGTTCGAGCACTTCGGGCAGCCTCACCACCACGGCGCTGCTGGACAACATCGGCTATGCCTCGCGCACCATCTTCACCTACGACGCCAGCACCGCCACGAAGCTGAGCTTCGCCTGGGACTCGCTCACGACGACGATGCAGGGCTACTTCAAGATCGCATCGATCAGCTCGCTGTCGCAGCTGTGCAGCTCTGGCACCAGCTGCCTGGCGACGGCGTCACAGGTCGACAGCTCCACCGCCGGCACCACCACCGGCGCGGGTGCGGTGAACCTGGTGAACTACCTGCGCGGCGACCGCAGCAACGAAGGCTCCACCAACACCAGGTACTACCGTTCGCGCACCCACGTGCTGGGCGACGTCGTCAACTCCACGCCGGTGTACATCAAGGCTCCCTCGCGCAGCTACAGCGACTCGGGCTATGCCAGCTTCAAGTCCGCCAACGCCTCGCGCCAGGGCATGGTCTATGTCGGCGCCAACGACGGCATGCTGCATGCCTTCAATGCCGACACGGGCGCCGAGGCCTGGGCGTACATCCCCTCGGTACTGCTGCCCAACATGTACAAGCTGGCGGACAAGAACTACGCCTCCAACCACGTCTACTTCGTCGACGGCCAGATCACGCAGGCCGACGTCTACTACAACAGCGCCTGGCACACCATCATCATCGGCGGCCTGGGCGACGGCGGCCGCGCGTACTTCGCGCTGGACGTCACGGACCCGAGCTCTCCGACCGTGCTGTGGGAGTTCAGCTCGAGCAGCACGCTCACGCCCAATCTGTACGACACGGACCTGGGCTACACCTACGGCGCCCCCATCATCACCAAGCTGTCGGACGGAACCTGGGCGGTCGTCCTCAGCTCCGGCTACAACAACGTCTCCGACGGCGACGGCAAGGGCCACCTGTGGATCAGGAACGCCATGACCGGCGCGCTGATCAAGAAGATCGACAACGGCATGGGCAGCAACGCCAGCGGCAGCACCGTGACCGGCTGTTCCGTCGTGCCCTGCCCCAGCGGCCTGGCGAAGATCAGCGGCTGGACCAACAGCTCCACCGACAACACCACCACACAGGTCTATGGCGGCGACCTGTACGGCAACCTCTGGCGCTTCGACATCAGCGCCCTCGCCGCCAGCAGCGGCAGCGCCACGGTGCAGCTGCTGGCCACGCTGTCGGACAGCTCGGGCACCCGCCAGCCCATCACCACCGCGCCGGAGCTGGGTCTCGTGAACGGCCAGCACGTGGTCTTCGTCGGCACCGGCGCCTACCTGGGCGTGACCGACATCACCACATCGCAGGTGCAGTCGATGTACGCCATCAAGGACACGCTGAACGGCAGCTCCAGCACCACCGCCATCTACAGCAACCCGCGCAGCAACGCGTGCAGCTCGAGCACCGTGGCCAACTGCTTCATCAGGCTGACGCTCACCGACACCTCCGGCGTACGAACGGCCTCCAGTTCGGTGAGCTACTCCACCAATTTCAGCACCATGTACGGCTGGTTCGTCGACATGCCCGAATCGGGCGAACGCGTCGACGAAGACCCGGTGCTCTCCTCCGGCACGCTGGTCTACGTCTCCAACACACCCAGCACCTCGGGCGCCTGCAGCACCGGCGGCTCCAGCTACATCAACTACGTCAACTACGCCACCGGCCTGACGGTGTCGGGCGCCGAGAATGCGGGCGTGCTGCTGTCGAGCGCGGGCCTGTCGAGCTCGGCAGCGCTCGCCGTCACCACCAGCGGCAAGACCGTCGCCACCACCAAGGACTCCACCGGCGCGGTGACGACAACCACCATCCCGACTTCCTCTTCGAGCAGCACGCGACGCATCTCCTGGCGCCGGCTGACCGACGGCAAGTAGAGAGGGCCGTTGCCGGCCTGCTCGGGATCGATCCGCCTCCTGCCCAGGCGGCGAGCCCTCAAGATATCTCCCACATCGCCGCGCAGACTCGTCGGCATGTGCACTCCCTCAGCCTCGCGCCCGTGGATCCGCCTGCGCTGGCGGCTGCCGTGCGCGGGCTTGGGCGGATACATCGTCGAAGGGCATTGGCTGTGGGAGCCCGGCACGCCTGCGGTACGCGCCGCGTTCCAGGCGGCCGTGGATGCAGGCGACAGGGCTTACGGCGCGGGAACGCATTGGGTGGAGCAGGAGGAAGCCGAAGCGCCTGCCGGCACCCAGATATCGGATGGACACCGAAGAACCATCGCGAAGACCTGCCGCTGATGTCCTGACTCTTCTTCGCGCCCCGGACCCGGCCCTTGTGCGAGACGCCGGGCACGACGCGGCAGATACCATACAACCATGAAGCCTGCTGCAAGCCGCGGGAAGTTCGTTGTCCGATACCTGGGCCCACTGATACCCTTGGGCCTTGCAGCCAATGGCATCTGGATACTGCTCTCCGGCTACTACACCTATAGACCGGGAAAGGGCAACTGGACCCTCACGCTGCTGCCGCCCGACTCCCATCTGGCCGGCCTTTTCTTCATCTTCCTCGGCGTGCTGGTCGCATCGCTCGGTGTCTCCGGGCGGAAGGAGCGATGGCTTTTCTGGAGCGGGCTCGCTGGCGCCCTGCTGTCCCTGATCATCGAAGGGCTGCGCCAGATCCTGCGCCTGGCCGTCCACGGCTAGCCGACGGCAGCCGATGAGCCGGGCGCTTCCCGTTCGATCGCGGGCAGCCTGAAGAAGCCGCGCAAGGCTCCCACATGGTCAGGTACATGGACCGGGCCGACCCGGCTCACCGCGCCGCGTTCCGATCCGAAATCATCTTCGGGCTGATGAAGATCAGCATCTCGGTCTTGTTGTTGACCCGGCTGCGGGTTCGGAACAGCGCGCCGACCATCGGAAGTTCGCCCAGCACCGGCACGCGCGATTCCGAGTTGGTGTCGGTCAGCTCGAAGACGCCGCCGATGACGACGGTGCCACCGTTCTCCACCAGCACTTCGGTCTGGATGTGCTTGGTGTTGATGGCATAGCCCGCGGTGGTCGACTGGCCCACGGTGTCCTTGTTCACGTCCAGCGCCAGGATGATGTTGCCCTCGGGCGTGATCTGCGGCGTCACTTCCAGCTTGAGGTTGGCCTTGCGGAAGGCGATGGAAGTCGCGCCGCTCGATGTCGCGACCTGGTAGGGCAGCTCGGTACCCTGCTCGATCAGTGCCTTGGTCTGGTCGGCCGTCACCACGCGCGGACTCGACACCACCTTGCCCTTGCCGTCCGCTTCCAGCGCCGAGATCTCGAGGTTGAGCATCTTCGTCAGGCCCGAGTTGAAGAGCGACAGCGCGAAGGTGCCGACCGCGTCGCCCGTCGTGCTGGTCGCCGGCAGGTTGACGAAGCTGGTGCTCGAATAGGTGTTGGTGCTCGTGGTGGTGGTCACGCCGCTCGTGGTACTTGAACTCACGGAAGGCGTCACGCCTACCGACGAGTTCGCGTTAACGAAACCGCCGCCCAGCTTCGCGCCCAGGGACTTGCTGAAGGTGTCGGTCGCCTCGACGAAGCGCGCCTCGATCAGCACCTGCCGTATCGGCACGTCCAGTTTCTGGATGAGCTCGGCCACCTGCGCGAGGCGCGATGGAATGTCGGTCACGAAGAGCTGGTTGGTGCGCACCTCGGCCAGCACGCTGCCGCGCGAACTCAATATGCGCGTCGCACCGCCCGAGCTGCCGCTGCCTCCGCCGGCGCTCGTGCCGGTGCCGGAGAGCCCCTGCGCCACCGTGGCCGCCTTCGCATAGTTGAGCTGGAACGACTGCGTGCGCAGTTGCTCGAGCCCCTGCAAGGTGGCCTGGGCCTCGGCCTTTATCTTGTCCTTGGCGTTGAGCTCGTCCTCGGGCGCGATGCGCAGCACGCTGCCGTTCTTGCGCATGCCGAGGTTCTTCGCCTCCAGGATGATGTCCAGCGCCTGGTCCCACGGCACGTCCTTCAGCCGCAGCGTGAGCGAGCCGGTGACCGAGTCGGAGGTGACGATGTTGAAGCTGGTGAAGTCCGCGATCACCTGCAGCAGCGAGCGGATCTCGATGTTCTGGAAATTCAGCGACAGCTTCTCGCCGTTGTAGCCCACGCCCTGCGTCAGCTTGGTCGGATCGACCTTGCGCGGGCGCACCTCCACCACGAACTGGCTGTTGCTCTGGTAGGCGCTGTGGTCCCAGTCGCCGCGCGGCTCGATCAGCATGCGCACGCGGTCACCGGCCTGCTGCATGCTCACCGTCTGCACGGGCGTGCCGAAGTCGGCCACGTCGAGCTTGCGGTTCAGGCCCTCGGGCAGCTGCGACTTGGTGAATTCGACTAGGAGGTTCTTGCCCTGCTGGCGGATGTCCACGCCGACCTGGTCGTTGGGCAGGCTCACGATCACGCGGCCCGCGCCTTCAGTGCCCAGGCGGAAGTCGACGTCGCGCAGCGGCAGCACGTCGCGGTTGCGGTTCTCCGCGAATTCGAAGGGCGTGGCGGCCACCAGCGCCGGGCCCGCCGCGGATTGCAGCGACACCAGCAGCGACTTGCCGCGCACCTCGGTCTTGTAGGCGGTGGCCTCTTTCAGGTTGAGCACGAGGCGCGTGCGTTCACCCGCCTGCACCACGTTCACGGAACGCAGGTTGCCCTGGTTCATCTCGATGGCCTCGCGGCCCAGGCTGCTGCGCATGCCCGGAAAATCGAGCGCGATGCGCGCGGGCGACTGGATGGCGAAGCCGTTGGGCGCTGCGGCCAGCGGCTCGGAGAAATCGACACGCAGCACTTCGCTGCCTGCCTGCAAGGAGCCCGTGACCGACTCGATCCTGTTCTGCGCCTGCGCCGCCGTGAGCGACCCGAAGGCAACGAGCAGGAACACGGACGCGCGCAACCGGCGCGCGATCGCGAATATCTGTTTGTTCATTTGACTGCCTTGAAACTGCGGCACCTTCTCCTCGCTGCCCTGAGCTTCCCTCCCGAGTGCAGCGTGTTCCGGAGACCGCGCAAGCCGTTGCGCGCGGCCGGAACGGGCAGCGCGGCGCCTCTGTGGCGGCCGCGCTGCCCCGTCACATCCTCACGCGATCAGAACGCGTGGCGGATGCCGAAGTCGTAGCCGGTGGAAGAACGCGGCAGGCCGGTGTAGCTGGTGCCCGTGCTGCCGTAGCCGGTGGTGCTGGCCGACACCAGGCTGCCCGTGTAGTTCACGTCGTTGCGGTTGTTCACGCGCGCCACCGTCGCATACAGCGCCGTGCGCTTGGACAGGTTGTGCACGTAGCCGATCGCGAACTTGCGCGCCAGCGGGTCCTCGCCCGTGATGCCGGCCGCGCCTTCGTTGTAGCGCACCTGCGAGTACGCCACGCGGATCAGGCCCGCGCCCACCGGCACCGTCGCGCCGATCAGGTAGCCGTTGTAGCTGTCGTGCGTGTCGGCCACTGCCGCGTAGTCGAACTTGTTCTTCACGTTCGACAGCTCGCCGAACAGCTTCACGGGACCGAAGTCGTACGAGGCGCCCAGGTTGATGGTCTGCACGCTGCGCTGCAGCGCGGTCGTGTCCACGACGGTGCTGCGGCCCACGCCCAGGGCGACGTCCAGCGGACCGTTGGCGTAGCCGAAGCGGCCACCCACGTAGCGGCCAGCGCTGCTGCTCGAGGCGGCGGTGGTGCTGGTGGCGTCCGTGCTGGCGTTCTCGTGCAGCGCGTACTGGAACTGGCCGTAGAAGCCACCCAGGTTCGGCGGCAGGAAGTAGCCGATCGAGTTGCTGGCGCGCACGTAGTTGGCGTTGTTGAGGGTGGTGTTGCCGCTGACGGTGCTGATGACGTTGGTGCCCGAGCCGTTGGTGCCGAACGGGTCGAAGACGGTGTCGTTCCAGAAGGTGGGCGTGTAGTCGCGGCCCAGGCGCAGTTCGCCGAAGCCACCCGACAGGCTCACGGTGGAGCGGCGCGCGAAGGTGGAGATGCCGGTGGCGCCGTCGTCGTTGGTGATGGGCGCTTCGAGCCAGAAGCTCGCGGCCAGCCCGCCGCCGAGGTCTTCGGTGCCGCGGAAGCCGATGCGGCTGGAGTTGTAGCCGGAGTTGCCCAGGCTGGTCTTGCTTTGCTTGACCGATGCGCCGGTGGTGGTGTCGCGCGAGGTCGTCGACTGGTAGGTCAGGCCGGCGTCCACGACGCCGAACAACGTGACGGACGATTGGGCACAAGCCAGGCCGCAGACGGCCAGGGCAGCGAATGCCGTGAGGGTTTTCTTCATTCAGGGTTCTCCAGTTTCAGGTCTGTTGCGGCCGCTCGGTATCGACCGGCTGTACGCATCGTTTCGTCCAATTCGGGAGGAATTTGGTGGTTTGGTTTTCCTGCGCGCGGAGTGTTGTTCGCGCACATCAGACCTCTTCGCGTGAGCGTTACACCGCCCTTCAAATTTCTCCCAGATCACCTGAAAAGATCCGTGCATGACGAAGCTGGAGACCCGAAGGTGATGCGTTCACGAACCCTGCTGGCGGCCGTGTGCGGCGCAGTCGCCATCGCCTGCGCCAGCACGAGCATCGCGATGGTCCATCGCACTTCGCAGCAGCTTGCCGCGCACGTGCTCGCCGGCCATGCCGCGCAAGGAGCATCCGCTGCGCCACGCGCGCAGGCGGACACGCGCTCCTGGTGGTCCGCCTTCGAAGACCCCGCGCTGGACAGGTTGATGGCCGCGTCGCGCGACGGCAATGCCGAAGCCGGCATCGCCGCGACCTACATCGCGCTCAAGGTGAAGACGCTGGAGTCGAGCTACCTGGAGAACACGCGCGCGGCCATCGCGCGGCAGACGATGCTGATCAAGGGCGCGAAGCTGCCGTACGACGACTTTGCGAAACAGCTCGCGCAGCGCCAGTCGGGCGCGCAGGCCACCATCGAGAAACTGCAGGCACAGCGCGCGAGCTACATCGCCTACCTCGCGAAACAGTGCCACATGAGCGAAGCGGCGCTCGGCGAGATGCTCGCCGATGCATTGCAGGACAAATCGCTTCCCCGCTTCGCGGCCGAGGTGCCGCGCGAGCTGCCGATGACGGTGCTCGCCAACAGGAACGACATCAACCTGGCTGCCGCGCTCTACGACGCCGACCCGGCGGCGATGCCCGCGGGCACCATCGATGCGGCGGCAACCGACGAAGCGCAGGACATCGAAGTGCCCGGCAAGCCGCTCTATGCACGCGCGGTCGCGCAGGCGCGCGAGCAGGTCGCCGAGGCGCTGCGCCGCCTGCAGATGCAGAGCGACATCGCAAACACCGCCTACGCGCGCGTGGTGAATGCGCGCGCGGGCTTCGAGGTGTCGAAGCGGCGGCGCGACCGTGGAGAGATTTCAGAAGTGCAGCTCATGGAGGACTTCCAGGGCCTGCTGCTCGACCTGCATGTGCTGGCCGCGGCCAACGGCGAGCTCGCGCTCGCATGGGTCGTTCTCATGGGAAGCATCGGAAGCGGTGCATCCATCGACACCGTCGCCGACCCGCGCTCCGCACAAGCCGAGCGCACAGGACAGAACGAGCAAATGCCGTTTCTGCACAAAGTCTCCCGAAAGTTGCGCAATCCTTGAGTTCCGAAGGAGCACCGATTGACCACAGCCCTGCACAAAGTTCCGGCCCGCCCCGTGCTGACACTGGCCGGCCACGGACACAAGAAGCCGGACCCCGCCGCGCTCGCGCGCCGCGCCTGCTCCCCCGACAGCGAACCCGCGACCAGCGCCGCCACCACGCTGGCCATCCAGCAGCTCGCCGCCGCGTTCCAGCCTGCGTTCGGACGCATGCACGTGCTGCGCGACCTCGTCATTCCCATGTACGAAGGCAGCGCCGTTCCCACGGCCCGCTTCGACGTCGCGCTGGTTTGCGAGGCCGGCGTGTACCTGTTCGAGGTGAAGGGCTGGCGCAACGCGGTGGTGTATCGCAAGACCTCCACGCAAACGGTGCCGCGCTGGTTCCTGCGCCAGCACGGGCACTCTCTGGCCCGCGAGGTGAAGGACCCGGCCTGGCAGTGCGGCCGCAAGACCACACACCTGCGCAGCCTGATGCCTTCCGACCTGCGCGTGCAGTACTTCGTGATGCTGCCCTTCGACGGCGTGGAGCTCGAAGGCGTGATGCCCACCGTCGTTATCACGCCGCAAGACCTTCCCTACATCGCGCGCGTGGCGCGCAACAACGGCCGCAGCGAGCAGGGCTACCCCATGCTCGACAACGCCGCCATCGACCGCACGCTGCAGCTGCTGACCGACCTGCAGGGCGATCTGACGGTGGACGACCACATGCGCAACTGCCGCGAGCGCACCGCGCAGCCCGGGGCCCTGAAGCTGCAATGACGCGATGAGCCGCATCCTGCTGGTGGAGGAAGGCCACGACGCCGCCTCGGTGCTGCTCGACGAACTGCGCCGCGCGGGGCACGAGACCGAGCACATCGAGGACGGCGCGGTCGCGCTGCACCGCATCCTGACCTCGCCGCCCGCGCTCACCCTGCTCGACGTGGAGCTGCCGCGCGTCAGCGGCCTGCAGATACTGGAGAAGATCCGCGCGCGCAGCGACCACCCGATCATCATGCTGACCGCGCTCGCGCAGGAGGCCGACCGGCTGCGCGGCTTCGAGCTCGGCGCCGACGACTACGTGTGCAAGCCCTTCTCCCCGCGCGAGGTGGCGGTGCGCATCGGCACGGTGCTGCGCCGCTACGCGCAGCGCCAGCGCGTCGCACGCCCGGGCATGCCGATCACCTTCGGCGCGGTACGCGGCTGCGCGATCCTCGACGGCCACTACCTGCCGCTGACGCGCCGCGAATCGCTGCTGCTGCGCGCGCTCTCCAGGGAGCCGGGCAAGGTGCTGACGCGCTCCAAGCTGCTGGAGGCCGCCTTCCCGGAAGCGCTGGACGTCAACGAGCGCGTGGTCGATACGCACATCAAGAACCTTAGGAAGAAGCTGGCCACCGTCTCGGCCGCGCACGACTGGATCCGCTCGGTCTACGGCGTCGGCTTCGCATGGGAATCGCAGGCCAGGCAGGACGCCTGAGCGGATACCGGCCTCTCTCGCACACTCTTCTCTTCACATGAAACTACGCTGGCGCGGCTTGTTTCCGCTGCCGCCGATGGTGCTGCTTTCGCTGCTCATGCTGCGCGCGCAGACGGCCACGGCACAGGAAGACACATGGACCGAGGCGCCGCTCGCGCTGCACCGAACGCCCGAGCTGGCAGAGACCATCCCGCCGGCCGAGCGCGGTCTGCGCCCCAGCATCGTCGATGGCGACAGGCTCCGCGGCCGGCCCGACCTCGAAGTGACGGTGGAGGGAAATGCCACGCTGCGGCGCGGCGACACGCGCATCACCGCCGACCGGCTCGAATACCAGCCGCCGGGCGACCTCGCCACGGCCACCGGCAACGTGCACCTGAACCAGGCCGGCAACGTGTACGAAGGCCCCGAGCTGCATCTGAAGGTCGAGAGTTTCGAGGGCTTCTTCGACCACGTGCGCTACACGCTGCTGGCCAACGGCGCGCACGGCGAGGCCGAGCGCATCGACTTCGTCGATCCGAAGGTGTCTGTGGCGCGGCATGTCACCTACACCACCTGCCTGCGCGAGAACTACCCGGGCTGGATGCCCGCGTGGATGCTCACGGCGGTCACGATGGCCACCGACTCCGAGACCAACCTCGCGACCGCCACCGACGCGCAGATCACCTTCCTCGGCATCACCACCCCGCCCATACCGTCGGTGAGCTTCCCGCTGAGCAACGCGCGCCAGAGCGGCCTGCTGCCGCCGGTGATCGGCTTCGACACCACCAACGGCTTCGAGTATCTGCAGCCCTACTACTGGAACATCGCGCCGAACCGCGACCTCACGCTGTACCCGGAACTCATGAGCAACCGGGGCGTGAACTTGGGCACCGAGTTCCGCTACCTGGAGAAGACCTACAGCGGCCAGATCCGCATCGACGAGATGCCCAGCGACAGCCTGCGCGACCGCAACCGCTGGGGCCTGTGGGCCAGGCACAGCCAGCAGTTCGACCCCAAGCCCTTCGGGCTGGATTCGCTGAGCACCTCGTTCAACATCAACCGCGTGAGCGACGACGACTACTGGCGCGACTTCACGCACTCGCCCACGCTGACCTCGCGCACGCTCACCAACGAAGTGGACCTCAACTGGAGCAAGGGCGACTGGAGCGGCCAGGCGCGCACCCTCTCCTACCAGACGCTGCAATACGCGGCCTCGCCGATCACGCCCTCGTACAACCGCGTGCCGCAGATCACGGCCAACTACAACAAGTACGACTGGCACGGCTTCGACGTATCGGGCACGCTGGACTACTCGCGTTTCGAGGTCGATTCGGCCTACTCGCCCACGCTCAACGGCATCAAGCAGCCCAATGGCGAGCGCATGGTGGGCAACCTGCAGATCAGCCGGCCGTGGATCACGCCGGGCGGCTACGTCATTCCGAAGCTGCTGCTGCACACGGCCTCCTACCAGCTCGACTCGGCGCTGGCCAGCGGTGCGACCTCCATCAGCAGCGTGGTGCCCACCGTGAGCCTCGACAGCGGCCTGGTGTTCGAGCGCGACACCAATCTCTTCGGCCGCGCATGGCGCCAGACGCTGGAACCGCGAGCTTTCTACGTGCGCACGCCCTACCGCGACCAGAGCCAGCTGCCGGTGTACGACACGGCCGCCAACGACATCAGCTTCGCCACCCTCTACACGGAGAACGCGTTCTCGGGCAACGACCGCATCTCCGACACCAACACGCTGACCACGGGCGTGACCACGCGGCTGATCGACCCCACCACCGGCGCCGAGTCGGCGCGCTTCGGCATCGCGCAGCGCTTGCGCTTCAGCGACCAGAACGTCACGCTGCCGGGCGGCACCGCAGTGACCGACCGCTCGGGCGACTTCATCCTCGGCGGGCAGGTGCACTGGAACCCCAAGTGGAGCATCGACGGCCTGGCCCAGTACAACATGGACACCGGCAAGAGCACGCGCGACGCGCTCACCCTGCGCTACACGCCCGCGCCGTATCACACGCTCACCGCGGCCTTCCGCTACCAGGCCGACAGCACCACCACCGCGAACGACGGCACGAAGACGGTGGACTTCAACTGGCAGTGGCCGCTGAGCGAGCTGACCAGGGGGCTCTTCGGCGAAAGAAAACCCGGCGATCCGGGCCGCTGGTACGCGGTGGGCCGGCTGAGCTACAGCCTGCACGACCGCGCGATGTCCGACAGCCTGATCGGCGCCGAGTACAACGCCTGCTGCTGGGTCGGCCGCGTGGTGCTGGAGCGGCTGGTGTCGGGCCGCACGACGCCCGACACGCGGCTGATGTTCCAGATCCAGTTCAACGGCTTCGGCAACATCGGCTCGAACCCGACGAGCACGCTGCTGCAGAACATCCAGGGTTATCAGCCGCTGAATCCGCAGACGCAGGAACCGAGCCGCTTCACCAACTACGATTGAGGCTCAGCTCAGGGCAGCATCTCGAACTTGAGCTCGGCCAGCGGCGTGACCTTCTCTTCGCGCACCATCTTGTATTCGGTGTTCGGGCCCAGCCACTTGGCCCAGAGGCGGTCGAGTTCGCCCGACTTCTCCAGCGCATAGAGGGCCGCGTTCACCTTCGACAGCAGTACGGGCTCATCCTTCTTCATGCCGATGCCCACGGGCTGCAGCACCATCGGCTCGCTGATCATCTTCAGCGCCACGCCGCCGGTCTTCGACTGGTTGACCAGCTTGGTGATGGTCATGGTGTTGGCGACCATGCCCACCGACTTGTTCTGCTGCACAGCCATGAAGGCCGAGCCGGTGTCCTGGAAGGTGACCGGCTCGGAGCCGTTCATCTTGATCGACAGCTCGGAGGTGGAACCCTTGGTCGAGCTAAGGCGCTTGCCCTTGAAGTCGGCCTTGGTGGTGCCGGGGTCGGAGGCCTTCACGGCCAGCATCTCCTTGGCCACGTAGTACGGGTCGCTGAACTGGATCTGCTCGCCGCGGCTCCTGGTGTAGGCCAGGTTCGCGATGGTCACGTCGACGCGGCCGAGCTTCACCTCGGGCACGCGCGCTTCCACCGACAGCGGCGTGACCTTGGCGGTGAGGCCCAGTTCCTTGGCCAGCGCGTTGCACAGGTCGACGTCGTGGCCCACCATCTCGCGCGTCTTGGGGTCGGGCGCGGCGAAGGGCGGAACGTCGGCGAAAGTGCCGCACCT
This sequence comes from Variovorax sp. V15, assembly GCF_041154425.1. Taxonomy (NCBI): domain Bacteria; kingdom Pseudomonadati; phylum Pseudomonadota; class Betaproteobacteria; order Burkholderiales; family Comamonadaceae; genus Variovorax; species Variovorax sp. V15. The sequence goes on along the minus strand of NZ_AP028659.1, from coordinate 1,112,274 downwards.
GAGTTCCTTGCGCTGGCTGATGTCGCTCCATTGGTCGGCGTGCGCGAGCAGCGAGGCCGCGCCAAGACATGCACCGACGGCGCAGAGACGAAAGACGGTCTGGTTCGACATGAGGAACTCCTTGTGTGGGATTCGAGGCGAGAAAGCAAGGGGAAATCGGTGCGGCTCAGTGCGCGCGCAGGTCCGACAGGAAGCGCTGCGCGCGCGGATGCTGCGGGCTGCCGAAGAAGGTGGCGGGGTCGGCCTTCTCGAGGATGCGCCCCGCGTCCATGAACCAGACACGGTCGGCCACCTCGCGGGCGAAGTTCATCTCGTGGGTGACGCACATCATGGTCATGCCGTCGTGCGCCAGCGCGCGCATCACCGACAACACCTCGCCCACCATCTCGGGGTCGAGCGCGCTGGTGGGCTCGTCGAACAGCATGGCCGGCGGCTCCATCGCCAGCGCGCGGGCAATGGCCACGCGCTGCTGCTGGCCGCCGGAGAGCTGTGCCGGGTATGCGCCCGCCTTGTTCGACAGGCCCACGCGCTCCAGCAGCTGCCCGGCCTTGGCCTTCGCGTCGGCGCGCTTCACACCCAGCACGCGCATCGGCGACAGCATGATGTTCTCCATCACCGACAGGTGCGGAAACAGGTTGAAGCTCTGGAACACGAAGCCGATGCGGCTGCGCAGTTTGTTCAGCGCCGCGCTGCCCATGGGTGCGTGGATGTCGTGGCCGTCGAAGAGCAGTTGTCCCGACTTCACTTCCTCCAGCCGGTTCACGGTGCGGATCAGCGTGGACTTGCCCGAGCCCGAAGGGCCGCAGACCACCACCACCTCGCCCTTCTTAACCTCGGCGTTGATGTCAGCCAGCGCCTGGTAGTCGCCGTACCACTTGTTGATGTTCGAGAACAGGATCATGGTGTCGTCCCTGGCGGGCGATGTGCGGGGAGCGGGCGTCGTCATGGTCATGGCTGTGGCGCCGCCACCGGCGAAGGAAGCGGCGTGCTGTCTCCGGCCGCGGGTTGGACCTGCACCGCGCCGAGCCGCTTGTGCGCGATGCGCCGTTCCAGCCACTGGGTGAGCTGGGTCAGGCTGAAGCAGACCACGTAGTAGGTCATCGCCAGGATGAAGAACACCTGGAAGGGCTTGGTCAGCAGCTGGTTGTTGATCTGGTTGGCAGCGAAGGTGAGTTCCTGCACGTTGATCACGTAGCCCAGCGTGGTCTCCTTGATGGTGGAGATGAACTGGCTCAGCATGCTCGGCAGCATGTTGTAGAGCGCCTGCGGCAGGATCACGAACCACATGGTTCCCAGGTGGCTGTGGCCCAGCGCGCGCGCCGCCTCCGTCTGGCCCTTGGGCAGGGCCTGGATGCCCGCGCGCACCACCTCGGAGAGATACGCGCCCTCATAGATCACCAGCGTGCACAGCATGGTGGTGAAGCCCGACACCTCGCGCCCGATGAGAAGCGGCACCAGGAAGTAGACCCACAGGATCACCATCAGCAGCGGCACGCCGCGCACCACGTACACCAGCACGGTGGCGGGCCAGCGCAGCACGCGCCAGGGCGACAGCCGCGCCAGCGCGAGCAGCACCGACAGCGGAAAGGCCAGCACGATGCCCAGCACCGAGAGGATCAGCGTGGCGACGATGCCGCCGAGCGGTCCGTTGGGGTATTGGCCGACCAGCAGCAGCAGCCAGTTGTCGCGAAGGATTTCGTAGACGCTGTACATGCGATGCCCCGCTTACCTTGTTCCCGCAATGCGATAGCGCCGCGACAGCCATCCGCCCACGGCCATGATGAGCAGCGAGCACACCAGGTACAGCACGGTGGCCACGCTGTAGGCCTCGAAGGTGCGGAAGCTCTGGCTTTCGATCTCCTTCACCGCGTGCGTCAGCTCGGCCACGCCGATGGCCATGGCCAGGCTGCTGTTCTTGAATAGCGACACGCTGTGGTTGACCAGCGCCGGCACCGCGTTGCGGATCGCCTGCGGCAGCATCACGTGGCGCATCGAGCCGATGTAGCCGTGGCCGAGCGCGCGAGCGGCTTCGGCCTGCCCCGCCGGCACCGCGCGCAGCCCCGAGCGCATGTCCTCGCTGAAGTAGGCGGCCTGGCACAGGCCGAGCGCGACGATGGACAGCAGCCGCTCCGCGTTGTTGGCCGACAGCCAGCCCTGCAGCGCGTCGGGCAGCAGGCTGAAGATGCCGAAGTACCAGAACATGAGCTGCACCAGCGTGGGCACGTTGCGGTGATAGGAGACATAACCGGCCACCGCGCGTTCGGCGATGCGGTTCGGCGTGAGCCGCACCACCAGCAGCACAACAGCCATGGTCATCGCCAGCAGCCAGGAGCCGGCCGCGATCCTCAGCGTCTCCAGCATGCCGTGCAGCAGCATGTCGCCGAACTCCGGTTTCAGCAGGATCGCCAACAGGTCGAAGTCCTTCATGCGCTGTTCCTTTGGCTGGCGTGCATGGACCTGGGGGAATCAGCCGCGCGGAGTTTCGGGCCGGGTGGTCGAGAGGCCGCCGGGCACCTGCAGCGTGGGCGTGATCTCCATGTGCCCCACGTTCACCGCAATGGGCGCCGCGATGGCGAAGGCGATGGCGCTGGCGATGTCCTCGGCCTGCGGCAGCTCGAATCCCTCGACGAAGCGCTTGTAGGTGTCCTCGGAGTCGCCGTGCACGTGGGCGAAGATGTCCGTGGCCACGCGCCCCGGACAGATCTCGGTGACGCGCACGCGCTTGCCGAAGCAGTCGATGCGCAGCTGGCGCGACAGCATGCTCACCGCGGCCTTGGTCGCGTGGTAGGTGCTGTTGCCGCCGAAGTTGTAGGCCCCCGCGATGGAGCTGATGTTGACCACGTGCCCGCGGTCGCGCGCGACCATGCCCGGCACCACGAGCCGGCACAGGTGCAGCACGGCGCGCAGGTTCACGTCCACCAGCAGGTCGATGCCCTCGGCGTCGGCCTTGAGGATGGAGCCGGGGCGATCGACGCCGGCGTTGTTGACCAGCACGTCGAACTCGACTTCCTGCGCGAGCCGGGTGATCCCCGCGATGTCGCTCACGTCGACGGCGTGCGGAACGCAGCCGGTGCGCGCGGCCAGGTCGGCCAGCTTGCTGGCGCTGCGCGCCAGCGCATGCACCTTCAGGCCTTCCTTGCTCAGGCGCTCGACGACGGCGGCGCCGATGCCCGAGGAGGCTCCGGTCACCAGTGCGGTCTTGTAGTCGGAAAACGGCATGTTCGGTTCTTTCGTTGGGGGCAGATGACTGCCTGGATTTCACTGTAGCCAGCGCCCGCGGGCGGCGCCAAGACGGATTGGCTGTGGAGAGATAAGCCGCCCTTATGTCGCCCGCGATCCGTGCATATGGGTAAGGGTTAGCACCATGTTCGTGCCCCGACGCCCCACCGGTCAGGTGCGGTCAGGTGGATTGCCTGGAGATGGGCACCACGCGTCCCGCCTGCTCCACCATGCCGCGCACGGCACGCGCCAGCTCCACAGCGCCGGGGGTGTCGCCGTGCAGCAGGATGGAATGCACGCGCATCGGGATCTTCCGGCCGGTGACGCTGGTGACGGTGCCGTCTTCCAATAGCTGGCGCACGCGCGCCAGTACGGCGTCGCGCTCGTGGATGACGGCGCCGGGCAGCTTGCGCGGCACCAGCAGGCCGTCGTCTCCACAGGCGCGGTCGGCCAGGAAGGTCCGGCGCACGTGAAGGCCGCAGCGCTCGGCCGCGTCCTCGATGGCTCGGCTGGCGGAGGTGCTGACGGTGAGCGTGGGGTCGAAGTCGGCCACAGCCCGCACCAGCGGCTCGGCCAGCGCGGCATCGGCCGCGGCCATGTTGCCCAGTGCGCCATGAAAGCTCATGTGCGTCATGCGGTGGCCGGCGGTGCGGGCCATGCCGTCGAGCGCGCTCAACTGGTAGAGCACATAGGCCACCAGTTCCTTCGTCTCGATCTGCATCTGGCGGCGCCCGAACCCCATCAGGTCGGGAAAGCCCACGTGCGCGCCCACGTCCACGCCGCGCTGGCGCGCCATGCGCACGGTGCGGTCCATGATGACCGGGTCGCCCGCGTGGAAACCGCAGGCCACGTTGGCGGAGGAGACGATGTCCAGCAGGGCTTCGTCCTCGCCCATGCGCCAGGGGCCGAAGCCTTCGCCGAGGTCTGCGTTCAGGTCGATGTCCATGATGGGGAGTCCTTCTCTTTCTCGTTCTGTCAGAAAGGATGCAGATCGATCAGCGGGCTGCCGTAGCCGACGGCGACACCGTCGGCCGCACGGATGCCGTCGACGATGCCCGCCTGCGGCGCCGTCACCGGCAGCAGCAGCGGGCCGATCTTCAGCAGGCCGACGGCCTGGCCGGCCGCCACGCGCGCGCCGATGCGTGCCAGCGGCACGGCGGCCATCGGATGGCCGTGCAGGAAGACGCCGAGCGAAGGGGCGCGGATCGATACGAGTTCGATCTCTTCTTCCTCCTCTTCTTCCGGCAGCTCGACGATGTAGTCGCCCTTCCGTCCGAGGCGCAGCGTGCCCTGCGGCGTGCGCAGTTCGAGCAAGCCGATGTCGGTGCCGACCAGCCAGGCGGCGAGTCGGGAAACGTCCTGCATGCCGGTCATTTCGTGGCGGCGGGCGCGCCGCGGTGCAGTTCGACCATCCGCGCCACCTTGTCGAGCCAGGCGCGCACCTCGTCCAGCGCGTCGAGCGCCTCGTCCCAGCTGGTCTCGATGAAGCGGATGCGGCTGCCGATGGGCGCCTGCCCCAGGCGCCACATGTCGGCCTCGATCACGGTGCCGAACTTGGGGTAGCCGCCCGAGGGCTGGGCGTCGCGCATCTGGATGATGGGCTGCCCGCTGTGCGGCACCTGGATCACGCCGGGCACGATGCCGTGCGAGCGCAGCTCCATCGGCGCGATGGGCCGCAGCGCCTCGCCTTCGAGGCGGTAGCCGTAGCGGTCGCTGTGCGGCGTGATCTTCCATTCGCCGCCCCAGAAGGCCTCGCGCGAGGCTGGCTCGAAGGCCATGTACTCGGCGGCGGGCAGCACGCGCACGGCCGCGACGCCGCCGCGCTCCAGCGGCAGCGCGAGCGACGGAGGAACCAGACCGAACCCGGTGCGGCACACAGCCCCGGCTCCAGCCGCGCGCAGCAGATCGCCCTTGCGCAGCGCGCGCCCCTCATGGCCGCCGAAGGCGCCGCGCAGCTGGGTGCTGCGCGAGCCCAGCACCTCGGGCACGTCGATGCCGCCGGCCACGCACAGCATGGCACGGCTGCCGCGCTGGGCGCCGCCCCGCGGCAGGCCCAGCGTGAGCACCTGGCCTGCGCGCGCCTGGTGCACCCACCAGGGCAGCAGAAGCTGCTCGTCGAGCCGGGCGGCGCAGTCGGCGCCGGTGAGTGCGAAGGCGCAGTCGTCGTCGAAGAGCACCTTGAACGGGAACACCGGCACCTCGACGGCGGCCGCGCCGAGCGCATTGCCCAACAGCAGGTTGCCGGCGGCCAGCGCGAGGTTGTCCATGGCGCCCGAAGTGCCCACGCCCCAGCGCAGGCTGCCGGTGCGGCCCAGGTCCTGCACGGTGGCGAGCGCGGCGGAGGAAAGTATCTCGATCATCGGACGATGCCCTCCACGCGGAAGCGGATCATGTCGCCCGGCTGCAGCATCGCGGGCGGGTCCTGCGCGGGGTCGAAGAACACCATCGAGGTGGTGCCGATGGTGTTCCAGCCGCTGGGGCCGGCCGATGCCGACACGCCCGTCTGCGCGCCGCCGATGGACACGGCGCCGCCGGGAATGCTCAGCACCGGCACCTTGCGCCGGGGCGTGGCGATGCGCGGGTCCATGCCGCCCAGGTAGCAGTAGCCCGGATGGCTGCCGAGCGCGTACACCGGATAGAGCGGCGTGCTGTGCAGCTCGACGATGGCGTCGATGCCAAGCCCCGTGTGCGCCATCACGTCGGCCATGTGCGGACCGCCCTCGCCGCCGTAGACCACCGGCAGTTCGACGATGCGGCCCTCGCGCGGCAAGGCGGTGGCCGCGTCCCAGGCTTCGCACAGGCGCGTGCGCAGCGCGTCGAGCTGGCGCGGCGCGCGCGTGAAGCTGAGCATCAGGTTGTTCATGCCCGGCACGGCCTCGCGCACCTCGGGCCAGCGCTCGGCCTCGCGCGCCAGCGCCCAGATTCGCTGCTGCGACGGCAGGTTCATGCCGCCGGGCGCCTCGAAGAGCAGCGCGGTGGTGCCCAGGAGGCTGATGGATGGTGCCATATTCACGCCGCGCTCCTTTGCTGCAGCCAGCGTTCCAGATGATGGATGTCGACGCCGCCGGCCGCGAAGCCCTCGTCGCGCAGCAGCGCGCGGTGCAGCGGCACGTTGGTGGCGATGCCTTCCACGCGCGTCTCGGCCAGCGCCAAGCGCATGCGCTCGAGCGCGTCGGCGCGGCTCGCCCCGTGCACGATGAGCTTGGCGATCATCGAGTCGTAGTACGGCGGCACGCGGTAGCCCGTGCCCGCGTGCGAATCGACGCGCACGCCGAAGCCGCCGGGCATCTGCCAGCCGGCGATGCGCCCCGGCGAGGGCGCGAAAGTGTCGGGGTTCTCGGCATTGATGCGGCACTCGATGGCGTGGCCCCGGCAGTGCACGTCGGCCTGCGCGATCGACAGGCACTCGCCGCGCGCCATGCGAAGCTGCTGCTGCACGATGTCGATGCCGGCGGTCATCTCCGTCACCGGGTGCTCGACCTGCAGGCGGGTGTTCATTTCGATGAAGTAGAAGGCGCCCTTTTCGTACAGGAATTCGAAGGTGCCGACGCCGCAGTAGCCGATCTGCCGGCACGCGGCCGCGCAGCGCTCGCCCACCTCGGCCAAGAGCGCCTCGTCGATGCCGGGCGCGGGCGCTTCCTCGATCACCTTCTGGTGGCGCCGCTGCAGCGAGCAGTCTCGGCTGCCCAGCCACACGGCGTTGCCGTGGCTGTCGGCCAGCACCTGGATCTCGACGTGACGCGGGTGCAGCAGGAACTTCTCGATGTAGACCTCGGGGTTTCCGAAGGCCTGTCGGGCCTCCTCGCGCGTGAGCGCCATCGCCCCGGGCAGCGCCGCTTCGTCGTGCACCACGCGCATGCCGCGTCCGCCGCCGCCGCCCGCGGCCTTGACGATGACGGGGTAGCCGATCTCGCGCGCCAGCGCCTGCACGGCGGCGGCATCGTCGGGCAGCGCCTCGTCGGGGCCGGGCACGCAGGGCACGCCGGCCTTGCGCATCGCACGCTTGGCCGAGACCTTGTCGCCCATGGTGCGGATGCAGGCGGCGCTGGGGCCGATGAAGACCAGACCGGCCTGTTCGACGCGCTGCGCGAAGTCCGCGTTCTCCGACAGGAAGCCGTAGCCGGGATGGATCGCCTGCGCGCCGCTCACTTCGGCGGCGAAAAGAATGGCGGACTGGTTGAGATAGCTCTGGCTCGGCGCGGCGGGGCCCAGGCACAGGGCCTGGTCTGCCTGCGCAACGTACACCGCGTTGCGGTCGGCCTCGGAGTGCACGACCACGGTACGCAGCCCGAGCCCACGGCAGGCGCGCTGGATGCGCAGGGCGATCTCGCCCCGGTTGGCGATGAGGACGGTGTCGAAGGACATCGCGCGTGCCTCCTCAGGCGAAGCGGAACAGGGACTGCCCCGCTTCCACTTCCTGGCCCGACTGCACGAGCACCTGCTGCACGGTGCCGCCCGCGTCGGCACGGACCTCGTTGAACATCTTCATCGCCTCGATCACGCACAGCAGCTGGCCGGCTTCCACGGCCTGGCCCTGTCGCACGAAAGGCGGTTCGCCCGGTGCGGGCTGCAGGTGCACCACGCCGTGCAGCGGCGCGAGGCATTCGGTTCCGGCAGCCGTCGGATCGGCACTTGCTTCCAGGGCCTGTCGCGGAGCCCTTCGTGCGGCGGAAGGCGCCCGTGCAGCGGGCGCAACGCCCAGCGCCGCGAGCTTCACCAGCCGCAGCGTGCTGCCGTTCTCGCTGAATTCCAGTTCCGCCAGGTCCGATGCGGCCAAAGCGTCGATGAGCGTCTTGATCTGTTCCTGCTTCATGCCGGGGCTTCGATGGCCGACGCGTTCCGCGAACGCGTGACGGCATGCATGAAAGGTAGCGGGCAGCGGGCACAAAGCCCAAGACGGATTGGCTGTGCCGGGATAAGGGCGGCTTATGACGCCCGGCTCAGGACAGGGCGGCGATCTCGGGCTCGGGCGTGGACGCGACGGTGCCCGCGAGGTCGGCCACCAGTTCGAGCAGGATGTCCTTCACCGCCTGCGCGGGCTCCGACAGCGGCAGGTGGTCGGACTGGCACAGCGCCAGCGGCGCCTCGATGACCGGATCGACGATGGGGAACTGCCATGCGCCGCAGCTCGCCACCACCTCGCGCGCCATCGACGCCGGCAGGATGGTGGCGCCCAGCCCGTCGGCAACGGCCGCCGTGAGGGTGAAGGCCGATTCGATCTCCGCCACCACGCGCGGCACCATGCCCGCGCGCACGAAGGCCGCGTCCACCAGCTTGCGCACCACGTTGTAGGGGCGCGGCAGGAAGAGTTCGATGTCGCGCAGGTCGGCCAGCTTCACCGGCTGCGAGGGCGCGGGCATCGAGGCCGGCCCGACCAGGAAGAGCGGTTCCTTCAGCAGCGGCAGGAAGCTCAAGCCGTGGATGGCCTTGTCGCCGTAGAGCACGGCCAGGTCCATGCGGCCGTTCATGATGAGTTCGCTGAGCGTGGTGCCGTAGTTCTCGTTCAGGTAGAGCAGGATGCCCGGGTGCCGCGCGCGCACGGTGCGCAAGAGCGGCAGCGAGAGCGCCGATGCCGCCGTACCCGGCGCCAGGCCCACCGACACCTGGCCCGACAGTCCTTCGCCGGCGGCTTCCATGTCTACACGGGCCTGCTCGCACTGGCGCAGGATGATCTGCGCGTGGCGGTACAGCACCTTGCCGGCCTCGGTGGGCGTCACGCCGCGCTTGGTGCGCACCAGCAGTTGCTGGCGCACTTCGCCTTCGAGCGTGGCCAGCTGCTGGCTCAGCGCGGGCTGGGCGATGAAAAGAACCTCGGCCGCCTGAGTGAGGCTTCCGATGTCCACGATCTTCACGAAGTATTTGAGGCGTCGCAGGTTCACGCCTTGTCCCCAAGCAAAAGCCAAGCCTAGCACCGGCCCCGCGCGGCGGATATGGGTGCTCACCATGAGTCATAAGCTGCGCCTATACGACCAGTGCAATCTCGTCTTGGCCTCGCGGGATCGATGTGCGTACCGTTCGGTCCATGCAAGCCACTACTTCCAGCGCTGACTCCCGCATTGCCGCCCGCGTGCGGCGCATCAAGCCCTCGCCCAGCACCTCGGCGGCCGACCGCGCCAACGAGCTGCGCAGGCAGGGCAAGTCGATCGTGAACCTCGTGGTGGGCGAGCCCGACTTCGACACGCCCGCGCACATTCGCCAGGCCGCGGCGGCCGCCATCGAGCGCGGCGCCACGCGCTACACGCTGATGGCGGGCACGGTGGAGCTGCGCGAAGCCATCGTCGCCAAGCTGCAGCGCGAGAACGGCCTGAGCTACGCGATAAACGAGATCATCGCCACCAGCGGCGCGAAGAGCGCGATCTACAACGCCTTCGCGGTCACGCTGGAGCCGGGCGACGAGGTGATCATCCCGGCGCCCTACTGGGTGTCGTATCCCGACATGGTTCTGGCCTGCGAGGGCACGCCCGTCACCGTGGCCTGCCCCGAGGCCAACGGCTTCAAGCTGACGCCCGCGCAGCTCGAGGCGGCCATCACGCCGCGCACGCGCTGGCTGCTGATCAACTCGCCGAGCAACCCGACCGGCGCGAGCTACACGGCCGCCGAATACCGCGCGCTGGCCGAAGTGCTGGAACGCCATCCGCAGGTGATGGTGATGACCGACGAGATCTACGAGCACATCCGCTTCGACGGCGAACCGCTGCCGCACATCCTCGGCGTGGCGCCTTCGCTGCGCGAGCGCACGCTGATCGTGAACGGCGTGTCCAAGACCTACGCGATGACGGGCTGGCGCATCGGCTACGCGGCCGGCCCGGCGGACCTGATCAAGGCGCTGGACACGCTGCTTTCGCAGTCCACCGGCAACTGCTGCTCGGTGAGCCAGGCGGCGGCGGCGGCGGCGCTCAACGGCGACCAGGCCTTCGTGGCCGAGAGCGTGGCCGTCTACCGGCAGCGGCGCGACCGCACGCTGGCGCTGGTCAACGACATTCCCGGCCTGAGCTGCGCGACGCCGCCCGGCGCCTTCTACCTGTACATCAACTGCGGCGGCCTCATCGGCAAGACCACGCCCGAGGGCAGGCAGCTGCGCGAAGACGGCGACGTGGTGATGTACCTGCTCGAAAGCGAGGGCGTGGCGGTGGTGGCGGGCACGGCCTACGGGCTCTCGCCCTACTTCCGGCTTTCCATCGCCACGTCGCTCGAGACGCTGGAAGAGGGCTGCAAGCGCGTCGCGCGCGCCGTGGCCGCATTGCGCTGAAGACTTCAAGACGAGGACGCTCCCCATGCCCTACAAAGCCATTCGCAAGAACCCGTCGGCACCGCAGGTGGCGCCGCACATCATTGCCGCGCTGCGCGACATCCCGGTGGCCGCGCTCAGCGACAACATGCACCGCAACATCGGCAGCGTGGGCCTGCAGCCCTATCACCGCCCCGGCCACAAGACCATGGCGGGTACGGCCGTGACCGTGAAGACGCGCGGCGGCGACAACCTCACGCCGATGCGCGCCTTCGAGTTCTGCAGGGCCGGCGACGTGCTGGTGATCGACGCGGGCGGCGACCTCAACAACGCGGTGATCGGCGGCATCCTGTCGTTCTACACCGCGACCATCGGCACCGCCGGCCTGGTGCTCGACGGCGCCATCCGCGACGTGGCCGAGATCCGCGAGCGCGACTACCCGGTGTACGCGCGCGGGGTGAACCACCGCGGCCCGTACAAGGACGGCCCTGGCGAGATCAACGTTCCGGTGTCGGTCGGCGGAATGATCGTGAACCCCGGCGACATCGTGGTGGGCGACCAGGACGGCCTGATGGCCTTCCCGCCCGACGAGGCGGAGCTGCTGATCGAGAAGGCGCGCGCGCACCTGGAGACCGAGGCGCGCACCATCGCGGCGATGAAGGAAGGCCGCTGGGACCGCAGCTTCCTCGATGCCCTCGAAGCGCGCTGCGCCAACTGAAACGAAGTGCTGATCAGCCAGTTTCGCTGACCAGCCCCCACAACGCCTCCGCCACCGGCGCCATCTGCGCCTGCTGGCGGTACAGGCGTATGTCCACCGGCACGCGCCAGCCGCCCGCGCCGGCATCGACCAGCGCGCCGCCGCGCAGGTCGTCCGACACCAAACTCATCGGCAGCCACGCGAGACCGCGGCCTTCGAGTGCCATGGTGCGCAGCAGCGCGGCATGGTGGGCGGTGAACACGATGGACAGCGACGCGGCGAAGTCCTTGCCGAACTCGATGTCCTGGATGGCACGCATGATGCGGCCCAGGCCCGAGGCCTCGCTGTAGGCCAGCACGGAGGGCGACTGGCCCTTGCCCAGCGCATGCAGCGGGGCGCCGCCGGTATCGGGCGCGCTCACTGGCACGAGCACGTCTTCGCTCAGCCGCCGCACGGGGTACTGCGCCTCGTCGAGCCGGCCCGGCGCATCGGCATGGCCGTGGCACAGCACGAACTGCACGCGGCGCTGCAGCATCAGGTCTTCGCAGGCGTAGGAGCTGTCGGAAATGGTCTGGATCGGGCCCATGCTCAGCCGCGATTCCACGCTCGCGAGCCAGCGCGGAAAAAAGGTGAGCGAGAGCACATGCGTGGCGGCGAAGCTCAGGCTGGCGGCTGCCAGGTCGTGCGCGGCGCGGGCCTTGATGCGCGCGGCCTCCAGGCCCGCCAGCACTTCCTGCAGCAGCGGCTGGAAGCGCTTGCCCGCAGCGGTGAGCGCGGTGGGGTGCGCGCTGCGGTCGAACAGATCGACGCCCACCCATTCCTCCAGCGAGCGGATGTGGCGGCTGAAGGCGGGCTGCGCGATGGAGCGCGCCTGCGCCGCGCGCGAGAAATTGCCGGTCTCGGCCAGGGCCAGGAAGTCTTCCAGCCATTCGAGGTCGAGGGGTCGGTTGCCGGGGCCCATGCGCTGCGCGGTCGGTCGGGTTGAATAGTTGTATGCGATTCGAGTATTGGACGGTCCGCACCCCGCCGGCAAAAGATGCACCCATTCCTGCACCTTGAACCACCACGGAGACACAGCATGCCTTCCATCGCGAATTATCGCGGGATCATTCCCGCCATTTCCTGCCCCTTCACGGCCGACCACCGCATCGACGAACCCGCGCTGCGCAAGCTGGCTTCCTGGCTCGCCGGCCATGACGGCGTGGTGGCGGTCATGACCAACGGCCACACCGGCGAGGTGTTCTCGCTCACGCCTTCGGAGCGCGCCGAGGTCACGCGCATCGTTGCCGACGAGTTGCGCGGCCGCATGCCAGTGATCTCGTCGATCGTCTGCGAGGGCCTGGCCGAAGCCGCCGAGCACGCCCGCGCCGCCCAGGCCGCCGGCGCGGTGGCGCTGGACGTGATGCCGCCGCACCACTGGCTGCGCTTCGGCTTCACGCCCGGCCACGCGCTGCAGTACTTCGAGGCCATCCACCGCGCCGCGCCCGAACTGGACCTGGTCTGCCACGTGTACCCGGCCTGGACGCGCGCCTCGTATTCGTCGCAGTTGCTGGCCGAACTGGCACGCCTGCCCTACCTGCAGGCCTTCAAGGTGGGCCAGCGCGACATGAACAAGTACGCCCGCGACATCCAGGCGATCCGCGAGGCCGATGCCTCCAAGGCCATCCTCACCTGCCACGACGAGTACCTGCTGGCGTCGATGGTGCAGGGCGTGGACGGCGCGCTGGTCGGCTTCGCGACCTTCATCCCGCAACTCATCATCGACCTGTGGAACGCGGTGAAGGCCGGCGACCTGAAGAAGGCGATGGCGGTGCAGGCGCTCATCACGCCGCTGAAGGACGCGGTGTACGGCGGCGGCGAGCCCACCGGCGAGGCCCACGCCCGCATGAAGGGCGGCATGTACCTGGCCGGCGTGCTGGAGAACGCCACGGTGCGCCCGCCCACGGAGGCGCCCAACGCGCGCGAGATGGACGCGCTGCGCGCCGCCGTCGAGCAGGCGGGCCTGTCGAAGCGCTGACAGGAGGGGGCCGCCGCGCCCCTCGGTGAAAAGAAAACCAGGAGACAAGAGACATGCAACGCAAGCACTTCCTGCGCGCCACGCTGGCCGCGCTCGCGCTGGCCGCCGTATCGACCGCCGGCCTCGCCCAGAACTGGCCCGCCCGCCCGGTGCGCATGGTGATTCCCTTCCCGCCCGGCGGCACGCTCGACACGGTCGGCCGCCTGCTGGCGCAGAAACTGGGCGAGCAGACGGGCCAGACCTTCATCGTGGAGAACCGCCCCGGCGGCAACGGCGTGATCGGTGCCGACGTGGTGTCGAAGGCGCCGGCCGACGGTTACACGCTGCTGTTCAACGCATCGACCTTCACCACCGCGCCGATGACCATGAAGTCGGTGCCCTACGAGGTGGTGCGCGACTTCACCCCGGTGGCGCTGGTGGCCAAGGCGCCGCTGTCGGTGGCGGTCAACAAGAACCTGCCGGTGAACGACGTGAAGTCGCTCATCGCCTACGCCAAGGCGCACCCCGGCAAGATGACCTTCGCGGTGGGCTCGATCGGCTCGGCGGGGCACCTGTCGACCGAGCTGCTCAAGCGCGCGGGCGGCGGGCTCGACTACCTGATCGTGCCGTACAAGGGCACGGCGCCTGCCTTCCAGGACCTGATCGGCGGGCAGATCGACGGCTTCATCGACCCCATCCTCGGCTCGCTGCAGTACCACAAGAGCGGCATGCTGAAGGTGATTGCCGTTACCTCGGCCACGCGCGCCACCAGCCTGCCGAACGTGCCCACGGTGGGCGAGAGCATTCCGGGCTACGAGTTCTACAGCTGGTACGGCCTGTGGGGCCCGGCGAAATTGCCGCCGGCCATCACGCAGCGGCTGAACGCCGAGGTCAACAAGGCGCTGGGCACCGACATGCGCGAGACGCTGAACGCGCAGGGCCTGCTGCTGACGCCGGGCAGCGTCGAGGACTTCGCGAAGTTCCAGGCCGAGGACATGGCGCGCTCGAAGAAGATCATCACCGAGGGCAACATCCATGTCGAATAAGGGAGCCCAGCTTCCGCATGCCGTGGTGACGGGCAGCAGCGGCGGCATCGGCCGCGCCATCGCCTCGCACCTGCTGCAGTCGGGCTGGCGCGTGAGCGGGCTGGACCTGGCCGCGCCCACGCTGTCGTCCCACGCCGGCTTCACGCACATGGCGGTGGACCTCAGCGACGCCGCCGCCATTGCGCGCACCGCCTCGGCGCTGCAGGACGCGGGCGCGCTGGTGCACGCGGCCGGCGTGCTGCGCGTCGGCCCGCTGGGCGAACTCGACCATGCGGGCGGCGAACTGATGTGGCGCCTGCACGTGGACGCTGCCACGCGCCTGGCCGACGCGCTCGTGCCCGCGATGGCGGCGCGTGGCAACGGCCGCGTGGTGTTCGTCGGCAGCCGCGTCGCGCAGGGCCTGCCCGGGCGCGGCCAGTACGCCGCGACCAAGGCCGCGCTGATCGCGCTCGCGCGAAGCTGGGCGGCGGAAGTCGCCTCGCACGGCGTGACCGTCAACGTGGTGTCGCCCGGCGCCACGCAGACATCGATGCTTCAGGACCCGGCCCGCGCGGGCAGCGCACCGCGCCTGCCGCCCATCGGCCGGCTGATCCAGCCCGAGGAGATCGCGGCGCTCACCGGCTTTCTTCTTTCGCCGCAGGCGGCGGCCATCACGGGGCAGGACATCCCGATCTGCGGCGGCTCGTCGCTGCATCTCTGAACCTCTTTCGCTTTCCCTCTCTTCCACCCGGAACCCGACCATGAAAATCGTCAACATCCTCGAATCCACCCGCCCCATCAAGTCGGACATCCGCAACGCCTACATCGATTTCTCGAAGATGACCCTGAGCCTCGTGGCGGTGGTCACCGACGTGATCCGCGATGGCAGGCCCGTCGTCGGCTACGGTTTCAATTCCAACGGCCGCTACGGCCAGGGCGGGCTGATCCGCGAGCGCTTCCTGCCGCGCCTGCTGGAGGCCGACCCGGCCTCGCTGCTGGACGAGACCGGCGACAACCTCGATCCGCACAAGATCTGGGCCCGCATGATGATCAACGAGAAGCCCGGCGGCCATGGCGAGCGCTCGGTGGCCGTGGGCACCATCGACATGGCCGTGTGGGACGCCACCGCCAAGATCGCCGGCAAGCCGCTCCATCAGCTGCTGGCCGAGCGCTACGGCACCGGCAAGCCCGACCCGCGCGTGTTCGTCTACGCGGCAGGCGGCTACTACTACCCCGGCAAAGGCCTCGAAGGCCTGCAGCGCGAGATGACCAGCTACCTGGAGCGCGGCTACTCGGTGGTGAAGATGAAGATCGGCGGCGCCACGCTGGCCGAGGACTGCGAGCGCATCGAGTCGGTGCTGAAGATCCTCGGCCCCGGCCAGCAGCTCGCGGTGGACGCCAACGGCCGCTTCGACCTGCCCACCGCCATCGACTACGGCCGCGCGCTCTCGCAGTACCCGCTCTTCTGGTACGAGGAAGCCGGCGACCCGCTCGACTACGAACTGCAGGCCAAGCTGGGCGAGGTGTATGCCGGCCCGATGGCCACGGGCGAGAACCTGTTCTCGATGCAGGACGCGCGCAACCTCATCCGCCACGGCGGCATGTGCCCCGACCGCGACTGGCTGCAGTTCGACTGCGCGCTGAGCTACGGCCTCGTCGAATACCTGCGCACGCTCGACATGCTGAAGGAAAACGGCTGGTCGCCCTCGCGCTGCATTCCGCACGGCGGCCACCAGATGTCGCTGGCCATTGCCGCCGGCCTCGGCCTGGGCGGCAACGAGAGCTACCCCGACCTGTTCCAGCCCTACGGCGGCTTCCCCGACGGCGTGAAGGTGGACAACGGCTACGTCACCCTGCCGCCGCTGCCGGGCATCGGCTTCGAGGGCAAGGCCGATCTGATCTCCGAGATGCGGGCGCTCGCCAGCTGATGAACTGACGAGCTACCGGGCCGACGGTGCGAGGCTCAGGGATGGAACCCCGAGCGGCGCACCACGGGTTCCCACTGCGCGCGGTAGGCCTTCAACATCTGCGTCGTTTCCGCCGCGTTGCTGGACACGGGCGTGATGAAGAGCGCGTCGGCCGCCTTGTGCAGGCCCGGGTCCTTCATCACGTCGCGGATCGAATTGGCCAGCAGCTGCACCTTGGCGGGCGGCATGGCCGCTGGCGCGAAGAAGGTGTTCCAGCCGTCGGCGTCGATCTTCATGCCGGCCTCGCTGAAGGTCGGGATGTTGGGCGCGAAGCTCGCGCGCTTCTTGCCCGAGGTGGCCAGGATGCGGATCTTGCCGGCCACGTGCTGCGGATAGAGCGAGTCGAGCGTGTCGATGGCAATCGGCAGGCTGCCGTTGACCAGGTCGGCCGCCAGCGGCGCCGAGCCGCCATAACCCTTGATCTGCGGCTGCACGCTCAGCGCGTCGCCCACCATCAGGCCGAAGAAGTGCGGCAGGCTGCCGGTGGCGGGCACGCCGAAGATGGCTTCCTCGGGGTGCGCCCACAGCCGGCCCACGAGGAACATCGCGCGGTCGAGCTGCAGCTTGCTGCCGACGGCCAGCGCGAAGTCGTAGCTGCTGACCTGCGAAACGGGCACGAAGTCCTTGTCGGGGTCGTAGCCCGCGTCCTTGATGACCAGCGGCGCAACCACCATCACGGCGGGGTTGCCCAGCATCAGCACGTTCTGCGTGGCGGGCGCGCGCTTCACTTCCTTGGCCGCGAGACGGCCGCCTTCACCCGGACGGTTTTCCACGCTCACCTGCACGCCGAGCTTCGGCGTGAGTCGCTCGGCGATCAGCCGCGCGATGCGGTCGGTGCTGCCGCCCGGGGCATAGCCGACCACGAGGGTGAGCGGCCCACCGTCCAGCGCGGCGGGCGCCTGAGCCTGGGCCAGGGGAGCGCAGGCGGCCAGGGCGACGCCCCATGCCATGATGAGCTTGCGCCGGGAAAGGAATGCGGGCATCGGATCGGGTCTCCTGCGGAGGTGGGCACGAACGGAAGGACGGGCAGGCGCGGTTTCGCGGCGAAAATCGCGCACCAAGACTGTTTCCGGTCGTTCAAATTTGTTACTGGTTTATACGTACAGGGAAACAGTTGATCTAATCAATCAAGTGCCTGCCGAGGCGGGCGAACCACACTTCAACCGCTCGCGCCCTTCACGTTCCGTCACCTGTATGCAACAAGCTTTCCCCGATGCAGGAGCGTTGCGCGCGCCCCATTCACTGGACGACCTGCTGCTCTACCGCATGGCGCGCGCCGTGCGCGCGGGCAGCGGCATGGCGACGCGGCTGGTCGAGGGCGGCTTCGGCATCACGCGCCGCGAGTGGGGAATGATCGCCACGCTCGCCCAGGAGGGCGAGATGACCTCCTCGGCGCTGGCCACCCAGCTGCACCTGGACCGCGTGCGCACCTCGCGCGGACTGCGCAGCCTGGTCGAGAAGAAGCTGGTGCAGCGCCGGCAGAACGCGGAAGACCGGCGCGAAGTGCATGTGCGGCTGAGCGCCTCGGGCCAGCAGCTCTTCGGCAGGCTCTTTCCGCGCATCGCGGGGCTGAACACGGAACTGCTGGAAGGCGTGGCACCCGCGGACCTGGACGCCCTCCTGCGCTGCCTTCACCACCTGGAGCAGCGCGGCGAGGAACTGCTCGCGCAGGGCGTGGTGGCGGAAAAGGCGGACCGGCGCTCGGGCGGAACGCGGCACCGCTGGCCCGAGCGCGGCGGCTGACCCCGCGGGCGATCGAGCGGGCGGTCAGGCCTGCACGTCCACCACGCTGCCGAGCGTGCCCGACGCACCGCGGCTGGCGCGCTGCGTACCCGCTGCACCTTCCTCCAGCGAGGCCATCGCGCTCTGCTGGACGCCGGCGTTGCGCAGCGCATTCATCTGCTGCTGCAGCATCGCGAGCTTCGCCGCGAGCGCCTCGAGCTGCATCCGGATCGCATCGCGGGCCTCCTCGGGCGCGGCGAGCAGCTGGGCCTGTGTCTCGCCGATCTGTTTCTGCGTGGCGGTGATCTGCCGCTGGATCTTCGCGATCTCGGCGTTCACGTTGACCCCGCTCCCTGTTGCGCCGCCGCTCGCGCCAATGGCATTGAGCATTTCTGTCCTCCTCTGGTTGTCCGCAAGGGAAAGAAGCTATATCGGCAGCCGGCGCGAAAAATAGAGGGCCGCCTCTGATCGCGCCTCCATCGCCCGCGACCGCTTGCACCGCCACCATGGCCGACTAGACTGGAATCCGAGGGCACCCGCGGTGCCGGGGGCCAAGGAGCCTGCCATGTACAAGCGTGTTCTCGTGGCAACCGACGGCTCTGCGCTGTCGGAGCAGGCGGTCAATGCCGCCATCGATCTGGCCCTGCTCTGCAATGCCGAACTGGTGAGCGTCACCGTCGCGCACATCGAGCCCGTCGGCTACTTCGAAGGATCGCTGATGCTGAGCCAGCGCGACATCGAGGCCGCGCAGGAGCAGTCGGACCATGCCGCGCGCCGGCTGGTCGACAAGTCGGTCGCCGCCGCCACCGCCAGGGGCGTGCGCAATCCGAGGGCGGTGGTCATGAAGTCGAACCAGGTGGCCGAGGCCATCATCGCGGCCGCGAAGAACCAGCAGTGCGACCTGATCGTGATGGCCTCTCACGGCCGGCGCAGCCTGGCGCGCCTGCTGATGGGCAGCGAGACGCTGCATGTGCTGACGCACTCTCACATCCCGGTGCTGGTGCTGCGCTAGCGGCGCCAGCCCTTCTCCTGCTTTCTCCCGCCTTCTCCTGCTCAGCTCGCGTACCGCTTCTCCAGCGCGTCGAGTTCGGGCTTGCCCACCAGCCGCTGGCGTTCCGCGAAGGGCACGACCAGCGCCGGGTCTTCGTCCACGCGCTTCGTGTCGCGCAGCACCGTCAGCGCCTTCTGCATGCCGGCGACTGCCCCCTGCAGCGCCGCGTTGGCATACAGCACGATGCCGTAGCCCAGCCCGGCGAGTTCCTCGGCGCCGAAGATCGGCGTCCTGCCGCCGATCACCATGTTCATGAGCTGCGGCTTCTTCAGCCGCTGCGGCAGCGCGCGGATCTCGTCGGCCGTGGTCACAGCCTCCACGAAGAGGATGTCTGCACCCGCCTCGGTGAACTTCTGCGCGCGCTCGATGGCGGCCTCGAAGCCCAGCGTGGCGGCGGCGTCGGTGCGGGCCATCACGAGCAGATCGGGGTCGGTGCGCGCATCGACGGCAGCCTTGATCTTGTTGACTGCCTCCTCGGTGGAGATCACGTCCTTGCCCGAGAAGTGGCCGCAGCGCTTGGGTGCGACCTGGTCCTCGAACTGGATGCAGTCGGCGCCCGCGCGCTCCAGCACGCGCACCGTGTGGCGCACGTTGAGCGCATTGCCGAAGCCGGTGTCGGCATCCACGATCAGCGGCAGGCCCACCGCGTCGCGGATGCGCGCCGTGTGGTCGGCGATCTCGTGCAGGCCCATGAAGCCCTGGTCGGGCAGGCCGAACCACATGTTGGTGACGCCCGCGCCGGTGACGTAGATGGCCTCGAAGCCCAGGTCCTCGATCACGCGCGCCGACAGCGCGTTGAAGGCACCCGGCACCAGCACGCCCCGGCGCGCTTCGGCCAGGGCTCGGAGGGTCTTGCGAGTCGACATCGGTTCTTCCTTGTTGTGTTGCGTTGTCTTGTTGATTCCGGAGGTCAGAGCGTATCGCCGGGCATGCGCACCCAGCCTTCCATCAGCACGCGGGCGCTGCGGCTCATCACGGCCTTGGTCACGCGCCATTCGCCATCGACCCGGCTGGCTTGCGCGCCGACGCGCAGCGTGCCCGAGGGATGGCCGAAGCGCACCGCCGAGCGCTCGCCGCCGCCGGCCGCGAGGTTGACCAGCGTGCCCGGAATGGCCGCCGCCGTGCCGATGGCCACCGCCGCCGTGCCCATCATGGCGTGGTGCAGCTTGCCCATGGACAGCGCGCGCACCAGCAGGTCGACATCGCCCGCCGCGACCGGCTTGCCGCTGGAAGCCGTGTAGCTCGCTGGCCTCGCGACGAACGCGACCTTGGGCGTGTGCTGGCGCCCTGCCGCTTCGCCGACGTTCTTGATGAGCCCCATGCGCACCGCGCCGTGCGCGCGGATGGCTTCGAACTTCGCGAGCGCGGCGGCGTCGCCGTTGATCGCGTCCTGCAACTCGGTGCCCGTGTAGCCGATGGCTTCGGCCTCCACGAAGATGGTCGGGATGCCGGCGTTGATCATCGTCGCGCGCAGCGTGCCGACGCCCGGCACCTCGAGCTCGTCGACCAGATTGCCGGTCGGAAACATCGCGCCGCCCGCGCCCTCTTCTTCCGCAGCCGGGTCCATGAATTCGAGCTGCACCTCGGCGGCCGGGAAGGTCACGCCGTCGAGCTCGAAATCGCCGGTCTCCTGCACCGCGCCGTCGCTGATGGGCACGTGCGCGACGATGGTCTTGCCGATGTTGGCCTGCCAGATGCGCACCACCGCCACGCCGTCGCGCGGCACGCTGCTGCCGTCGACCAGGCCGTTGGCGATGGCGAAGGGGCCGACCGCCGCCGAGAGGTTGCCGCAGTTGCCGCTCCAGTCGACGAAGGGCTGGTCGATCGACACCTGGCCGAAGAGGTAGTCCACGTCGTGGCCGGGCCTGTCGCTCTTCGAAAGAATCACCGCCTTGCTGGTGCTCGAGGTGGCGGCGCCCATGCCGTCGATCTGCTTGCCGTAGGGGTCGGGGCTGCCGATGACGCGCAGCAGCAGCGCATCGCGCGCCTTGCCGGGCACCTGCGCGGCCTTGGGCAGGTCCTGCAGGCGGAAGAACACGCCCTTGCTGGTGCCGCCGCGCATGTAGGTGGCGGGAATCCTGATCTGTGGTGCGAAGGAAGCCATGGGCTGCGATTCTCGGTTCATGCGGCCACGGGCGCGGCCGAGGCGAGGAAGTCCTGTGCGAAGCGCTGCAGCACGCCGCCGGCTTCGTAGATCGAAACTTCCTCGGCGGTGTCGAGGCGGCAGGTCATCGGCACTTCGAGCCGCTCACCATTGCGGCGGCGGACCACCAGCGTGAGGTCGGCGCGCGGCTCGCGCGCGCCGGTCACGTCGTAGATCTCGGTGCCGTCCAGGCCCAGCGTGAGGCGGCTGGTGCCGGGCTTGAATTCGAGCGGCAGCACGCCCATGCCGATCAGGTTGGTGCGGTGGATGCGCTCGAAGCCCTCGGCCGCGATGGCCTCCACGCCCGCGAGGCGCACGCCCTTGGCGGCCCAGTCGCGCGAGGAGCCCTGGCCGTAGTCGGCGCCCGCCACGATGATCAGCGGCTGCCTGCGCAGCATGTAGGTCTCGATGGCCTCCCACATGCGCATGACCTGCCCTTCGGGCTCCACGCGCGCCAGCGAGCCGGCGCGCACGCTGCCGTCTTCCTTGCGCACCATCTCGTTCCTGAGGGTCGGGTTGGCGAAGGTGGCGCGCTGCGCAGTGAGGTGGTCGCCGCGATGGGTGGCGTAGGAATTGAAGTCCTCCTCGGGCAGGCCCATTTTGTGGAGGTACTCGCCGGCGGCGCTGTCCAGCAGGATCGCGTTGGAGGGCGAGAGGTGGTCGGTGGTGATGTTGTCCGGCAGGATCGCCAGCGGCCGCATGCCCCTGAGCTTGCGCTCGCCGGCCAGCGCGCCTTCCCAGTAGGGCGGGCGGCGGATGTAGGTGGAGGCGGGGCGCCAGTCGTACAGCGGCGCCACCTTGTCGCCCGCATCGGGCCGGATCGCGAACATCGGCTCGTACACCTCGCGGAAGTGCGCGGGCTTCACGCTGGACTTCACGATGGCGTCGATCTCCGCGTCGTCGGGCCAGATGTCCTTCAGCCGCACTTCCCTGCCCTCGACCACGGCGAGCACGTCGCGCTCGATGTCGAAGCGCACGGTGCCGGCGATGGCGTAGGCCACCACCAGCGGCGGCGAGGCCAGGAAGGCCTGCCGCGCATACGGATGGATGCGGCCGTCGAAGTTGCGGTTGCCCGAGAGCACCGCCGTCGCGTAGAGGTCGCGTTCGACGATCTCCTGCTGTATCGCCGGATCGAGCGCGCCCGACATGCCGTTGCACGAGGTGCAGGCATAGGCCACCACGCCGAAGCCGAGCTTTTCGAGCTCGCCCATCAGGCCTGCTTCCTGCAGGTACAGCGTCACGGCCTTGGAGCCCGGCGCCAGCGAAGACTTGACCCAGGGCTTGCGCACGAGCCCCAGCCGGTTGGCATTGCGCGCAAGCAGGCCGGCGGCGATCACGTTGCGCGGGTTGCTGGTGTTGGTGCAGCTGGTGATGGCCGCGATGATCACCGCTCCGTCGGGCATGCGGCCCGGCTCGTCGCGCCAGGGCGCCGCGATGCCGCGCGCCGCGAGATCGGCGGTGGCCACGCGCGCATGCGGATTCGACGGGCCCGCCATGTTGCGCACCACCGTCGAGAGGTCGAAGTGCAGCACGCGCTCGTACACCGCGTCCTTCAGCGCATCGGCCCACAGGCCGGTGTGCTTCGCATAGGTTTCCACCAGCCGCACCTGCTCGTCGCTGCGGCCGGTCAGGCGCAGGTAGTCGATGGTCTGCTGGTCGATCGCGAACATCGCGGCAGTGGCGCCGTACTCGGGTGCCATGTTGGAGACGGTCGCGCGGTCGCCCAGCGTGAGACTCGCGGCACCCTCGCCATGGAACTCCAGGTAGGCGCCCACCACCTTCGACTGGCGCAGGAACTCGGTGAGCGCCAACACCACGTCGGTGGCGGTGATGCCCGGCTGCGGCCGGCCCGAGAGCTTCACGCCGACGATGACGGGCAGGCGCATCCACGAGGCCCGGCCCAGCATCACGTTCTCGGCCTCCAGCCCACCCACGCCGATGGCCACGACGCCCAGCGCGTCGACGTGCGGCGTGTGGCTGTCGGTGCCGACCAGCGTGTCGGGGTAGGCCACGCCGTTTTGCGCGTGCACCACCGGCGACATCCGCTCCAGGTTGATCTGATGCATGATCCCGTTGCCCGGCGGTATCACCTCCACATTCCTGAAGGCCCGCTTCGTCCAGTCGATGAAGTGGAAGCGGTCTTCGTTGCGCCGGTCCTCGATGGCGCGGTTCTTCGCGAAGGCATCGGGGTCGAAGCCGCCGCACTCCACCGCCAGCGAATGGTCGACGATGAGCTGCACCGGCACCACCGGGTTCACCTGCGCCGGGTCGCCGCCCCGCTCGGCAATGGCGTCGCGCAGGCCGGCCAGGTCGACCAGCGCGGTCTGGCCCAGGATGTCGTGGCACACCACGCGCGCCGGAAACCACGGAAAGTCGTGCTCGCGCTTGCCTTCGACGATCTGCCGCAGGCTCTGTTCGAGGATGGCCGGATCGCAGCGGCGCACAAGATTCTCGGCGTGCACGCGCGAGGTGTAGGGTAGCGTGGCCCATGCGCCTGGACGCAGGGACTCGACGGCCTCGCGCGCGTCGAAATGGTCCAGCGAAGTGCCGGGAAGGTTCTTGCGGTACTGGGTGTTCATGGGGCGGCGCTCGGGCCTCTTGCCTTCTTGTCTTTTACTTCCGATCCTGGATCGGCGCGAACTCCAGGTCTTCCGGCCCGGTGTAGTTGGCGCTGGGCCGGATGATCTTGTTGTCGACGCGCTGCTCGATGATGTGCGCCGCCCAGCCCGAGGTGCGCGCGATGACGAAGAGCGGCGTGAACATGGCCGTGGGCACGCCCATCATGTGATAGCTCACGGCGCTGAACCAGTCGAGGTTGGGAAACATCTTCTTGACTTCCCACATCACGCCTTCGAGCCGCTCGGCGATGTCGAACATCTTGGTCGAGCCCGCCTCCTGCGACAGCGACCTCGCCACGCCCTTGATGACCACGTTGCGTGGATCGCTCACCGTGTAGACCGGGTGGCCGAAGCCGATCACCACCTCCTTGGCCTCCACCCGGCGGCGGATGTCGGCCTCGGCTTCGCCGGGCGAGTCGTAGCGCTTCTGGATCTCGAAGGCCACCTCATTGGCGCCGCCGTGCTTGGGCCCGCGCAGCGCGCCGATGGCGCCGGTGATGGCCGAGTACACGTCGGAGCCGGTGCCCGCCACCACGCGCGCAGTGAAGGTCGACGCGTTGAACTCGTGCTCGGCGTACAGATTGAGCGAGGTGTGCATCGCGCGCACCCAGGCCTCGGAGGGCTTGCGGCCATGCAGCAGGTGGAGGAAGTGGCCGCCGATGGAGTCGTCGTCGGTTTCCACGTCGATGCGCTTGCCCTGCGTGGACCAGTGGTACCAGTACAGCAGCATCGAACCGAGCGAAGCCATCAGCCGGTCGGCAATGTCGCGCGCGCCGGGCAGGTTGTGGTCTTCCTTCTCGGGAAGCATGCAGCCCAGCGACGACACGCCGGTGCGCATCACGTCCATCGGATGCGCGCCGGCGGGCAGTTGCTCCAGCGCCTCTTTCAGGCTCGCGGGCAGGCCGCGCATCGACCTGAGCTTCGCCTTGTAGGCGCGCAACTCCGACGCCGTGGGCAGCTTGCCGTGCACCAGCAGGTGCGCGATTTCCTCGAACTCGCAGACCTCAGCGATGTCGAGGATGTCGTAGCCGCGGTAGTGCAGGTCGTTGCCGGTGCGCCCGACGGTGCACAGCGCAGTGTTGCCGGCCGTCACGCCGGACAGGGCCACGGACTTCTTCGGCTTGAAGCCGGTGGGGGCTTCGGCAGGGGAGGCGATGTCGTTCATGCTGCTTCCTTTTCTGGATTCGGTTGTGCGTTGGGGATGCGCCTGGGCCGCCCGCTCTTGTCGACGGCGACCATCTCGAAGAAGGAGCGCAGCGCCTCGCGCGGCGCCTGCCCCAGTTGCTCGAAGCTGCCGGTGACGCTGACGGTGAGCGA
Source organism: Variovorax sp. V15 (assembly GCF_041154425.1). Taxonomy (NCBI): domain Bacteria; kingdom Pseudomonadati; phylum Pseudomonadota; class Betaproteobacteria; order Burkholderiales; family Comamonadaceae; genus Variovorax; species Variovorax sp. V15. The sequence continues at coordinate 1,087,291 of NZ_AP028659.1, read as the reverse complement.
GCTGCGGCCCCGCCGGCTGATCCATGCGCGCAGCCGCAGCACGCTGCCGACCGGCACGGGCGCGAGGAACTGCGCGTCGCCGCAACCGGCCATGACCACGTCGGCCTGCGCGAAGTCGCGCGCCGCGAGGAAGGCCGCCTTGGACATCAGCATCAGCGCGTTGCCGCCGAACAGCGTGCCGTAGTGGTTCGCATGCTCCGGAAACACGATTTCCGTGAATTCGAGCGCCGTGTTCCGGTTTGTCATGATTCGCAATTTACGCAAATGCGTACCCATAATGAAGGACTGAATTTGCCAATCATTGCGAATAGAAAACGCCTGATTTGCAAATATTGCGAACACTACAGATGCAGCAAGGAGCCGCACGATGAGCAAGACCTTCATGGGCGTGCGCCTGCGCAAGCTGCGCGCCGAGCGCGGCATGACGCAGGTGGCGCTGGCGCAGGCGCTAGGCCTGTCGCCCAGCTACCTGAACCAGCTTGAGCAGAACCAGCGGCCGCTCACCGTGGCCGTGCTGCTCAGGATCAGCCGCACGCTCGGCGTCGACGTGCAGCAGTTCTCGGAAGACGAGGAAGCCCGCCTGGTCTCTGGCATGCGCGACGCTCTGGCCGACAACCCCGGCGGTGAACCCGTCGCCCTGCCCGAGCTGCGCGAGGTGGCCTCGCAGATGCCGGCCGTTGCGCGCGCGCTGCTCGCGCTGCACCGCCGCCACCAGGAAGCGATGGAGCGGCTGGAGATCATGGCCGCCGAGCTGGGCGACGGACGCGGCGAACTCACCAACGCGCGGCCCATGCCCTTCGAGGCGGTGCGCGACTTCTTCTTCGCCCACCAGAACCATTTCGAGGAGCTCGACCTGCAGGCGGAAAAGCTCGCCGACGAAGCGCGCGCCCGCGGTGGTCCGCTGTCGGAATGGCTGCAGCAGCGCCTTTCGAAGCAGCACGGCGTGCATGTGGTGCCCATCGATGACGACGCCATCGACAGCCAGCGCCGCTACGACCCCGCCAGCCGCGTGCTGCACCTGTCGGCCGGCCTGGAGCCCGGCCAGCAGGCCTTCCAGCTCGCGACCCAGCTGGCGCTGCTGGAGCAGGCGCGGCTGATCGAGTCGCTGCTGCAGGGCGCCGACTTCAACGACGACGCGCCCACGCATGCGCTGGCCCGCATCGGCCTGGCGAACTATTTCGCCAGCGCCATGCTGCTGCCCTACGGCCTGTTCCTGAAGACGGCGGAAGCCCTGCGCTACGACATCGACCTGCTGGCGCGCCGTTTCGGCGTGGGCTTCGAAACCGTCTGCCACCGCCTGAGCTCGATGCAGCGGCCCGGCGCGCCGGGCGTGCCCTTCTTCTTCATCCGCGTGGACCGCGCGGGCAACATCTCGAAGCGGCAGTCGGCCACGCACTTCCACTTCTCGAAGACCGGCGGCACCTGCCCGCTTTGGAACGTGTACGAAGCCTTCGCGCAGCCCGGGCGGGTGCTGCGGCAACTCGCGCGCATGCCCGACGGGCGCACCTACCTGTGGGTGGCGCGCACCGTGTCGCACGGACAGCGCGGCTTCGGCTCACCGAGCAAGACCTTCGCGATCGGCCTGGGCTGCGACATCCGGCATGCGCCGAGGCTGGTCTATTCCAAGGGCCTCGACCTTGCGGACCAGGAAGCGCCCACGCCCATCGGCATGGGCTGCAAGGTGTGCGAGCGCACGGCCTGCCCGCAGCGGGCGTTCCCGTTCATCGGGCGGGCGCTGGACGTGAACGAGAACGAAAGCAGGTTCACGCCCTACGCGGTGGCGGATTCCTAGACGGCCGACATGGCGGCCGGGGCCTAGACCGCCGATACGGTGGCCGATGCCGCAGCGCGGCCGTCGCCGTAGACCGGCGGCGCCTTGACGATCGAAGTCAGCGCCGGCTCGGCCGCGCGCAAAGCGGTGAGGTCGGGACGCGGCCTGCGCAGCTGCGCGCTGGACGAGAACGCCGCCTCCATCGCATGGGCTGCGCCCAGAACCTGGTGGTCGGCCCTGAAGCCGCCCACCACCTGCAGCCCGAAGGGCATGCCCGCATGGTCGAGGCCGCAGGGCAGCGTGATCGCGGGGTGCGTGGTCAGCGTGACCACGTAGGTCAGCGCCAGCCAGCGGTAGTAGTTGGCCTGCGGCTCGCCGTTGATGGCGGCTGCGTACAGTTGCGTCCACGGGAAGGGCGAGACCGGCGTGGTCGGCGACAGCACGAGGTCGTAGTCGGCGAAGGTGGCCTGGAAGCGCTTCAGCAGCCGGGTCTGCTCGGCCTGCGCCCAGGCGCTGTCGAGCAGGCTCATCTTCGCGCCCATCTCGTAGTTGGCGCGCGGGTTGGGGCCGAGGCTGTCCGGGTCGCGCTCGTAGGCCGCCTGCATGCCGGCCACGAAGGCCTCGGCGCGCAGCACGTCGAAGCAGCGGTGCGCCTCGCCCATGTCGAACTCGACCCTGTCGCAGCGGCCGAACAGGTGCCGCATCGCTTCGATCTTGCGGCGGAAGGTGGCGCGGATGCCGTCGTCCACGGCGCAAGTGCCGAAGTCTTCGGTCCACGCCACGCGCAACCGGCCCAGGTCGACCGGCGGCGGCGTGAGGAACGACATCGGGTCGAGCGGATAGCTCAGCGGATCGCCCGCGCACATGCCGGCCGATGCCGCCAGCTGCAGGCAGGCTTCTTCCACGGTGCGGCCCATGGGGCCGACGACAGAGATCGGCGTCCAGCCCAGCGGCTTGCGCACGCTGGGCACCACGCCGGGCGATGGCCTGAAGCCGACCACGCCGCACTTCGCGGCGGGAATGCGCAGCGAGCCACCGGTGTCGGAGCCAGTGCACACGGGCAGCATGTCGCAGGCCAGCGCGGCCGCCGAGCCGCCCGAGGAGCCGCCCGCGTTGAGGTTCGGATTGAAAGGGTTGCCGGTGGCGCCCCACACGTCGTTGCGCGAGTTGGCGCCCGCGCCCATCTCGGGCACGTTGGTCTTGCCCGCGACGACGGCGCCCGCGCGGCGCAGTCGCGCCACCAGCTCGATGTCTTCCGTCGGCACATGGTCGCGGTAGATCGGCGAGCCCCAGGTGGTGAGCAGGCCCTCGGTGGGCTCCAGGTCCTTCACGCCCATCGGCAGGCCGTGCAGCAGGCCCAGCGCGTCGCCGCGCATGACGGCGCCTTCGGCCGCCTTCGCTTCAGCGCGCGCGCGCTCGAAGCAGGTGGCTGTGACTGCATTGACGAAAGGGTTCACGCGCTCGATGCGCGCGATGCATGCCTCCAGCAGCTCGACGGGCGAGACCTGCTTGCTGCCGATGAGGCGGCGCAGTTCGACGGCGGATTTTTCGACGAGTTCGCTGGCGGAATCGTGGGTTGTCTTGGCAGAGGTCATCGATGTCTCTTGTTCTGGGCATGGCGCTGCGAATTCGCGGGACACCACGGAATCGGCTTCGCCGGGCCGTGGGTGTCGCCCCCGGGCGAGGGGGTTGGCGCAGCGACACGAAGTGCGCGAAGCCTGGGGGAGTGCCAAGTCAATCTGCAGTGATGTTGGCTCTTGCGGCGACGGCCCGCATGATGGGCAGTTCGCGGTTGATGAGCTCCACGCCCGCCGCGGCGCTGCTGTAGCTCGGCTCGAGCCCCGCGGCCAGCAGCTTGCTCTTCGTTTCCGGGTCGGCGATGGTCGCGGCCAGGGCCTTCTCCAGCTTCGCCTTCACGTCGGCGGGCACGCCCTTCGGCGCGGCCAGCATGAGCCAGGAATCCATCTCGACCTCGGGGTATCCGCTCTCGGCGAAGGTGGGCACATCGGGCAGCAGCGCCGAGCGCTTCGCGGTGGTCAGCGCGATGGCCTTGATCTTTCCGCTCTTGAGCTGCGGGACGGCCGCGCTCACGGTGTCGATGCTGAACGGGATCTGGCCGCCCATCAGGTCGGTCATGGCCGGTGCGCTGCCCTTGTAGGGCACATGCGTCATCTTCAGGCCGGTGGCATGCAGCACGGTTTCGCCCGCGAACTGCGCGGTGGTGCCGGTGCCGAAGGAGCCGTACGAGTATTTGCCCGGCGCGGCTTTCACGTAGTCGACGAACTGCTTCACCGTCTGCACCGGCACTTCGCTGTTCGCCAGAAGGATCAGCGCGACGCGCCCGGCGATGCCGATGGGCTCGAAGCTCTTCACCGGGTCGTAGGGCAGGTTGCTGCGGATCGCGGGGTTGACGGTGAAGGTGGAGCCCGAGCTCAGCAGCAGCGTGTAGCCGTCGGGCGCGGACTTGGCCACGTAGCTCGCGCCGACCACCGTGCCGGCGCCGCCGCGGTTCTCGATCACCACCGGCTGGCCCAGTTCCTTGCCCAGGCGCTGCGCGATCACGCGGCCGTTGACGTCGGTGGCTCCGCCGGGCGGGAAGGGAATCACCAGCGTGACTGGCCGTGCGGGAAACCCCGTCTCGGCGGCGAGCGACGCCAGCGGTACGGCGCCAAGTCCAAGGCTGCAGCAAAGCAATGCGATGCGCGCCACGAGCGGGAGACGGTTCATCGGGACTCCTGGAATATCGACTGGAAGACGAGGTTCAGCGGGGTTCAGGGTGCAGACGGGCCGATCCTAGGAGCGTCATGACGGTGTCACAAGCGCAATGTTTAGAATTCTTCGTTGCCGAATCGGCAATCCACAGCCTTCATCCAGATCACTTGCAGGAGCAATTCATGGCGCCTCGTGCCTTGCAGGAAACCGCCGTGCGCTACTTTCTCGAGGTCGTGAAGACCGGTTCGGTGAAGGAAGCCGCGGTCAAGCTCAACGTCGCGCCCTCGGCCGTGAGCCGGCAGGTGGCGCGGCTCGAACGCGAGCTCGACACCCTGCTCTTCGAGCGCCATGCGCGCGGCATGGTGCCCAACGCTGCGGGCGAGCTGCTGGCGGCGCACGCCAAGCGCGCGCAGCAGGACATCGAGCGCGTCGCCAACGAGATCGCCGGCCTGCGCGGACTGCGCAGCGGCCATGTGCGCGTGGCGAGCACCGAGGGCTTCGCCTTCGACTTCATTCCCCGGCTGATCGCGCAGTTCCGCCTCAAGCACGCGGGCATCCGCTTTCACCTGGAGGTGTGTGCGCCCGCCGACATCTCACGCCTGGTGCGCGATGGCGAAACCGACGTGGGTATCACCCTCAGCGCCCTGCCCGAGCCAGGCATCGAGGTCGAGCTGCGGCACCCGAGCCCCATCCTTGCGGTGATGGCGATGGACCATCCGCTCGCGCAGCAGCGGCAGCTGTCGCTTCGCCAGGTGGTGGCCTATCCGCTGGGGCTGCCGCAGGAAGACAGCTCCATTCGCCGGCTGCTCGATGCCAGCTGCTCGCGGCAGGAGTTGCGCTACGAGCTGGCCATGTCCAGCAACCATGCGAACTCGCTGCTGAGCTTCGCGGCTGCGGGCGGCGGCAGCATCGCCTTCTACGGGCCGCTGTCGATCCGCACGCTGCTGCAGAGCAAGGCGCTGGTCGCCATTGCGCTGAAGGACCGCGAGATGCACGAGCGGCATCTCGCCATCGAGACCATGGCGGGCCGCTCGCTGCCCGATGCAGCGAAGGCCTTCGTGCGCTTCCTGGTGGACGCGGTTAAGGCCTCGGACTGAGTTTTCAGCGCTGCATCAGCGTATTCGACGGCAGCGTCTCGTCGAGCAGCTTGCGCGCCGTCTCGATGCCGGCCACCGGCAGCAGCTTCGGGTCGAGCAAGCCCACCTGCACCAGCACGCTGGCCTGGTCCCAGTAGATGTGCTCGTGATAGAGCTTGTCGCCGCGGAACTTGATGACCGCGAGCAGCGGGATCTCCACGCGCTTGCCGGTGGGCGCCACGCCCGGCAGCATCCACGGGATCTCGGTGGTGTGGGTGAAGCAGAACAGCATCTCGTCGACCACCTGCGTGGCGCCGATGGTGCGCGAGATCGGCACCAGCGAGGTGTCGGGCGGGTTGCTGTTGACGAAGTGGTTCGAATAGAAGGCGTGCAGGTTCCTGTAGCCCACGCCGCCGGTCATGGTCGGGATGTGGTTGACGTAGGGCTCGGCCACCATGGTCGACATGGTGTCGTCGACGTTGCGCGTGCCGAACTCGTACTCGCAGTGCTTGTCCCACAACGCCGAGAGGTCGTAGTGCGGTCCGATGGCGTCCTTCAGCGTGGCGATGCTGCGCTCGTGCGCCATCAGCGCTGAGGGCTTGTGGTAGTGCTCGCCGCCCAGGCGAGCGAAGGCGTGGTCCATGCCCGGGTACACGTGCAGCGAGACGCCGGGGCGGCCCTTGAGCGCCGCGACGATGCGGTCGCGCGCCTCGGGCGGGCAGAACTTGTCGAGCTCTGCGATGTGCAGCGTGAGCGGGCGCTTGATCTTGTCGGCCTCGTCGAGCGCGGCGTCGATGCCCACACCGTAGTAGCCCACGGCCACGTCCGCGTCGGTGCGGCAGGCCGCGAGGTAGGCCAGCTTGCCGCCGAGGCAGAAGCCGAGCACGCCGACTTTGCCGCCCTGCACTTCGGGGCGCTGGCGCAGGGCGGTGATGGCGGCCTGCATGTCCTCCATGCCCTTGGCCTCGTCGAAGCCCTGGTAGAAGCCGAAGGCGCGCTGCCAGTCTTCGGGCGAATAGCCCAGCTCCACGTCGGGCTGCTGGCGCCAGAACAGGTCGGGCACGAGCACCACGTAGCCTTCCTCGGCGTAGTAGTCGGCCACCTCGCGCATCGTGGAGTTCACGCCGAAGATTTCCTGCGCGATGACCAGGCCAGGGCCGGTACCCGAGGCCGGCAGTGCGAGGTAGCCGCTGAAACTGCCGCTCGCGTCGGTGGCCTCGATGCGGATGCGTTGTGGTGTCGCTGCTTGAGGTGCTTTCTGCTGCATGTGTTTTGCTCCGTTCATGGGGTGGTGGTTGATGCGGGCCGCGCGCTCATTGCATGCATTCCGGATGTCGTGTCGTCACCTGGTAGTAGCCCGAATGAAAGACCAGCGGCTCGCCGTCGAAGCGGTCGTAGCGCTCGACCTCGCCGATGAAGATGAGGTGGTCGCCGCCATCGTACTGCCTGACGTTGCGGCACACGAATCGCGCGATCACGCCGTTGAGCAGCGGCACGCCGGACGTGCCCTCGCAGCACTCCACGCCGCCGAACTTGTCCGCCTGCGGCGTCGAGAACTGCCGCGACAGGTGATGCTGGTTTGCCGCCAGCACGTTGATCGCGAAATGGCTCGCACCGGTGAAGTCGGCCAGGCTCGGCGCCTGCCGCGCGAGGCTCCAGAGCACCAGCGGCGGATCGAGCGAGACCGAGGAGAACGAGTTGGCGGTCATGCCCACTCGGCGGCCGTCCATCGCGCGGGTGGTGATCACAGTGACGCCGGTGCTGAATTGCCCCAGCGCCTTGCGGAAGTCGCGCCGGTCGAATCGGTCCACGACGGCCTCGCGCGCCCGATCTTCGAGAAAGCGATCCGCCTCGGCGGCATCGAACCACCAGGGCGCGAAGGCGCGCGGATCGTCGAAGCCGTTGACCACGATGCTCGCGACCGCGGGCATGCTGGCGGCGCTCTGCAGCAGCTTCTGCAGATGAGGTTGGGGCGGCGCGAGCAGGCTGTTGGTCCAGCCGGTGGCCCAGCGGGCATAGCCTTCCCAGTAGCGGTCGAAGGTCTGCTGCATCCACGCGGCGTCGAAGGGCGCGTCGCCGTGTTCGAGGATGCGCTTGAGGTAGATGTCGGCGCACTTGGCCGCGTTGTTGGAGCCCTGACCGGTGATCGGGTCGTTGAGCACCACCGCGTCGGCCAGGCCCAGGACCTTGCGGCCCGACGGCAGCCGCGCCACCGGCTTGCGCACCGTGGGCGTGAAGCGGCCCGAGAGGATGCCGTTGTCGTCGGTCAGCTCGATGTCGCGGCAACGCTCGGCCTCCCAGGGCAGGAAGGTTTCCAGGATCCACTTGCTGCGGGCAAGGTGCTGCTGCGGTGTCTTCACGTCGGCCCAGCAGTCCATCGGGCCGCCCGGCACGCCTTCGAACACCATGATCTCGCACGGCCCCGTGGTCGTCAGCGCCGGAAACACGAAGTACTCGCCGACGCCGGGAATCAGGTTGAAGCACACCGCCGAGTGCGACGCGCGCGGCTTCATGCCCTTCACGTAGGTCAGCGCCAATGCGCGCTGCGGCTGCTCGTACGGGGAGCGCTCGTCGTCGCGCTCGAAGAGCCTGGAGATCTCGCCCTTGCCGCTCGCGACGACCACGAGGTCGTTCATCCGCGCGCAGGTCTCCAGGTCGTCGATGCCCATGTCCTGCAGCACCAGCCGGCCGCCGCGCCTCTCGAACTCGGCCATCCACGCGGGAATCTTGAGCCGCTGGTCGACCGACTGCGCGGGGCCGTCGAGCTTCGCGCTCCATTCGATGGCCTTGCCGCCCTCCGGATTGCGCACCGCGATGCCGATGCCCTCCACCGGCGGACACTCGTCCGCCCACCAGTCCAGTCCCAACTCGCGCTCGGTCTGCAGCGCGGTCTCGAACATGCACTGGCTGGACATCACCGGCCCTTCGCCGATCTCCTGCGCGCTGCGGTTGGAGAAGACCGTCACCTCGAGCCCCGAGCGCTGCAGGCCCAGGGCGAGCTGCATGCCGGACTGGCCGGCGCCGACGATGGCCACGCGTCGCTTCATGATGGGCTTCGCTCCAGGCTATGCGACGGCGGCGCAGGTGTCGATGAAGCGCTGCGCCTCGGTCGGGTCCGCGAACCAAGGGAAGTAGGTGCGCGGATCGTCGAAGCCGTTGGCGAATGCGCTGGCCAGCGGCGGCATTGCACCGGCCGCGCCGAGCAGGTTGAGCACGTGCGGCGGCGGCGGTGCCAGCAGCATGTTGGTCCACTGCGAGACCCATTGCGCGTAGCCGAACCAGTAGCGGTCGAAGGTCTGCTGCATCCAGGCCGCGTCGGCCGGGCCGTCGCCGCGCGCGAGGATGCTCTTGAGATAGGTGTCGGCGCACTTGGCCGCGTTGTTCGAGCCCTGCCCCGTGATCGGATCGTTGAGCACCACCACGTCGGCCAGGCCCAGGATCTTGCGCCCCGATGGCAGCGTTGCCACCGGCTTGCGCACCGTGGGCGCGAAGCGGCCCGCGAGGATGCCGTTGTCGTCGGTCAGCTCGATGTCGTGGCAGCGCTCGGCCTCCCACGGCGTGAAGGTGTCGACGATCCACTTGCTGCGCGCGAGGTGCTCCTGCGGCGTCTTCACGTCGGCCCAGCAGTCCATCGGGCCGCCGGGCACGCCTTCGAACACCATGATCTCGCACGGCCCCGTGGTGGTGAGCGCGGGGAACACGAAGTACTCGCCCACGCCGGGAATCAGGTTGAAGCACACGGCCGAGTGCGGTTCGCGCGGCTTCATGCCCTTCACATAGGTCAGCGCGAGCGAGCGCTGCGGCTTGTCGTAGGTGGATTTGTGGGCGTCGCGCTCGAAGAGCTTGGAGATTTCTCCCTTGCCGCTGGCCACCAGCGTGAGGTCGTGCGTCTGCGTGCAGGTCTCGAGCTCGTCGATGCCCGCATCCTTGAAGACGAGCTCACCGCCCTTCTTCCGGAATTCGTCCATCCACGCCGGAATCTTCACGCGCTGGTCGACCGACTGCGCGCTCGAATTCAGCCGCGCCACCCAGTCGATGGCCTTGGCGCCCTTCTGCTCGGGATGCGGCACGGCCAGGCCGATGCCGTCCACCGTGGGGCACACGCTGCCCCAGTGGTCGAGCCCCAGGTCTCGCTCGATCTGCAGCGAGGTGTGGAACATGCACTGGCTCGACATGACCTTGCCCTGGCGGATGTCCTCGCCCGTGCGGTTGCTGAACATCGTGACCTCGTAGCCTGCAGCAAGCAGGCCCAGCCCCAGTTGCAGGCCCGACTGGCCCGCGCCGACGATTGCGATTCGCTTCATTGCCTTGCTCCTTGCTTGGTTGCTTGCTAGTCCATCAACTTGGGAATGGCCGGCACGGCCTGCTCGGGGCCCATGGCGGAGTAACCGCCGTCCACCGCATAGTCGGCACCGGTCACGAAGCTCGCATGGTCGGAGCACAGGAACAGCACCACCTGCGCCACCTCGTCCGGGTCGCCGACGCGGCCCAGCAGGTGGAAGGGCGCGGCCACGCGGTCGGTCTTGGCGCGGTCGCCATTCGTGAGCTGGTTCATCACGGCCGACCAGGTCCAGCCCGGCGACACGCTGTTCACGCGGATGCGGTCGGGCGCGAGGTCCATCGCCATGTTGCGCGTGAGCTGCGCCATCGCGGCCTTGCTCACCGGATAGAGCCAGCGGCCCGTCTGCGCCACGCTCGACGAAATGCTCGTGAAATTGACCACCGCCCCGCCGCCGGCCGCCACCATGTGCGGATGCACGGCCTGCAGCATCGCCACCGCGCTGGCCACGTTCACGTTGAACGAGGTGAGCCAGTCGGCGCGGGGCGACTTGAAGCCGTCGTCCACATAGGAGCACGCCAGGTTGACGAGAAAGTGCACGCCGCCGTGCCGCTCGGCTGCCTCAGCCACGCAGGCCTTCACCTGCGCGTCGTCCGTGATGTCGGTGCGCACGAAGCGCACGCCGGTGCCCAGCGAATCGGCCAGGGCCTGGCCGTTGCCGGCGTCGATGTCGGCGATGACGACCTTCACGCCCGCCGCATGCAGGGCGCGCACCACGCCCGCGCCTATCAGTGTGGAGCCACCGGTGACGATGGCGCTCTTGCCTTCGAGTCCCTTGAACATGACGCTTGCTCTCCTCGGTTGATCGGGCAGGCCCGGCTGGTGCCTGTGGAGCGAACGTTAGGGGCAAGGGTTGCCAGGACGAGTCCCGCAAACGCAGGCGCTGTCCCTGGCGCGCAGATTTCTTGGCGGGGTCCGCGTGAACTTAAAGGAAAGGCCCGAGGGGAGGCCCGAATTGTGGGCGGGGATGGTTTTTGCTACGGTGCCCACGCCCTTTTCTCGCCCCATGGAAACCCTCACGACCCCACCGTTGCCGTTGCAGCGCTACCGGCTTTTCGAGAGCCACGACGTGGACGAGGCTCGTGAAAGCGTGGCCCGCATCTTCTGTCCGCACGGCCTCGTCATGCTCAGGCCGCGCACCACGCTGGACGCCTGCCACCACAGCGCGCGGCTGCACCGGGACGTGAGCCTCAACTACGTGCAGTACGGCCCCGGCGTGCAGATCGACCCGGGCTACCTGCAGGATTTCTTCCTGTTGCAGATTCCGTTGCGCGGCGGCGCCGAAATCCGCTGCGGCGCGCAGCAGATCGACGCCACGCCCCGCCTCGCATCGCTGCCCTCGCCCACCGAGCCGCTGTCGATGCGCTGGGCCGACGGCAGCCCGCACCTCATCGTGCGGCTGGCCCGTTCGGCGCTGCATTCGCGGCTGGAGTCGCTGCTGCAGGCGCCCCTCGGACGGCCGCTGGTGTTCGACCTCGGCGTGCCGCTGGACAGCCCCACGCTCGCGCCGCTGGTGCATTTCATCGACTACCTGCGGCTCACGCTCGACGCCGGCAACGGGCTGGAGGCCGGCGGCCCGCTGGCCGAGCATGCGGAGGCGTACCTGATCTCCAGCCTGCTGATGTCTGCCGGGCACAACCACTCGAAGGCCCTCGCCGGGGACAACCAGCGGCGCCTGCTGCCGCGCGTGGTCAGAAAGGCGCAGGAATACATGTCGGCGCATGCGGACCAGCCCCTGTCGCTGGCCGACGTCTGCCGCGAGGTCGGCTGCAGCGCACGCGCCCTGCAGCTGGCGTTTCGCCAGCATGCGGGTCAGGGGCCGATGGAGTTCCTGCGCGAGACGAGGCTCGACAGGGTGCGCACCGAGTTGCAGCGCACATCGGGCGGCGCCGCCGGAGCCGGCGTGCGCGAGGTGGCGCAGAAGTACGGCTTTCTCCACCTGGGGCACTTCGCGGCGCAGTACCGCTCGCGCTTCGGAGAGCGGCCCTCGGAGACGCGGGCTCCGCGCCCCTGCTGACCGCGCGCCCCCTGGGGGTGGATCAGACCGCCAGCGTCTGCTCCACGTCCTGCGTCTTGCGGCGCGCGAGCGCGAGGTTCGACTTCGACTTGTCGAGCACCAGGTAGATGAACAGGCCTTCGTGCTTCTGCAGCGGGCGGATGATGTGGTACTGGCGCCCGAGGGTGATCAGGATGTCCTCGATCACGTCGTTCAGGCCCAGTGCACGCATCGTCTTGTGCTTGGCGCGCACCACTTCGGTATTGCCGGCGGCGGCGACTTCCAGGTCGACGCCCGAACCGATCTGCCCAAGGATCATGCCGCTGCCCGAATCGACCAGTGCCGCGCACAGCGCACCGTCGATCGTCATGAGTTCGTCCATGGATTGCTTGATGTTTGCCATCGGAGTCTTTCGTAGGTAGTCCATCGCCCTGATGATCGGCCGCCGCCCGGGCGAATGATGAGCGGCAGCCGCTTGTAAAAAGGCTGGGTGCTCAGGCTCGCTGCAGCGCGAGCGTGGCCTGCTTGGAGAAGTACAGCGCCTGGCCGATGACGGCGTCCTTGCCCGTCACCACGCTCACGATCAACCCCGCTTCCTCGTGGCGGGCCTGCAGCATCAGGATGTGGCCCAGCGCGGTTTCGATGGCGACGTTCTCGCACTGGCCGAGGCCGCTCTCCTCGCCCGCCACCGCGCCGAGCGCGGCCAGCGAGCTCGCGATGGCCGACATGCGCGCGACCTGCGCGGTGTTCTCGGCGCGCGCGGCGAGCTCCATGCCGTCCTCGGTGGCGATCACCACGGCCTTCACGCCCTTGATCTCGCGCATGAGCGTGTCCACGACGGTCTCGGCGGCGTCCTTGATGCGGGGTGCGATGTTCATGTGGGTGGGGTCCGGCGTTGCGGCAGGAAGAGAAGAAAAGGGAAGAACAGGAAAAAAGAAAGCAGTCCGGTGCTCGCTCAGGCTTCGAGCTGGATCAGCAGCAGATCTAGCAACTGCACCACCTGCTGCGGATCGGTCACGTTGGCGGGCAGCACGGGGCACAGCACGCCCTTGTCCTGCATGCGCTGGGAGTAGGCCTCCAGCCCGGGCTGGGGGTGCGTCTCCATGCGGCCCACCGCGACCACGCAGGCGGTCTTCTCGATGAGTTCGGCGAAGCCATCGAGATACACCTCGAGATCGGCCAGCGGATCGGGACGGCTGTTGTCGACCAGGACCACGAGCCCCAGCGCGCCGCGCGCGAGGATGCGCCACATGAAGTCGAAGCGCATCTGCCCGGGCGTGCCGTACAGGCGCAGCTTCTCGCCGTTGTCGAGCGTGAGCTCGCCGTAGTCCAGGCCGACGGTGGTGGTGGCCTTGGCGACCGAGGCGTCGTTGTTGCGCACCTCGGTGCGCACCGGTGGAATCTCGCTCACCGCGGAGATGGCGGTGGTCTTGCCCGCACCCATGGTGCCGGTGAAAAGAATCTTGTGCTCCACGCTGTTCAGGCCCTCGGTCCGGATGACAGCAGCCCCAGGCGGCTGCGGATGCGCGCGAGCAGTCCCGGCTCCACGGTGGCTCGCGGCGCGGAAGGTGCGGCGTGAGGCGCCTCGTTGCCGGTCGCGATGTGCGAATCGGGCCAGATCGACTCGGGCGCGCGGCTATTGGCGAAGCCGGTGGCCCCATGACCACCACCACTGCTCGCGACGAAGCCCGCGCGCTCGAGCGCGGAAATGAAATCCGCGCACTCCTGCGCGCTGGCGTTCGAGCGCTGCTGCAGCGCCTGCAGCGAGGCCGGACGACTCGCGAGCAGCGTGGCGAGCTTCAGGCGCATGGTGGTGTCGAGCAGCGTCGACGAGGGCCAGCGCAGCAGCCGGTATTCCTCGCTGAGCGCGGCCTGCTCGTTGCGGCTGCGCGAAGCCGCGGCCAGCCCGAGTTCGCGGGCATGGACCACCATCGCGCCGAGGCGGTTGAGCATGGCCTCGAGTGCATCTGCATGCAGCGGCAGGCGCAGGAACGGGCCGCGCGAGGGTGGTGTGTCGCCGATGGTCAGCAACGGCACCGGGCGGTCGGCCGGGTCTTCTTCAGGCGGCGCCGCAGCGAGCTTGTCGCCCACCACGCGGAGGTCGGCGTCCTCGACCTGCCAGGCCCAGTGCTGATGGGTGCGATGGTCCAGCAGCCGGACCAAGGACTTGAAGAGCAGTTCGTCGCGGGCCGGCAGGCCCTCGACGCTGAAGCTCAACAGCGGCCGGCGGGCACGCGAGGCGGCGACCGGCGTGTTCATGGACAGCTCCGAAACGGGCATGCGACGGCCGAAGCTGGCCGCACCAAATTGGGGCTTTCTTGCGGCTTGAACTGCAATTCCGGAGCTCCCCATGATGAACATTCACAGGGAGACGCGACGTCTGCCCTGGACTGAATGCCTAAGTGTTATGAGAATGTTTCTGGGAAAATATAACATTCGTTGCAAATAAAAACACTAGATTACAGAACCCGACTGCGGCCTACGGGAATCGGTGGGGGAGAGAGGGTGTGATGAGAGGGCGACGGGATGCTCCCTCCGCGCGCAAGAGTCAGGACGCCGCATCGATGCGGGAGCCTCGAAGCCAGCGACCGAGGGCGTTCGCATTGAGGAGCGCGAAGACAGATGCCTCTTGCGGTGAAAAGACATCTGCCAATGAAAAAAGTCCCGTCGCAGGGACTGCGCGGGACTTTCAAAAACTGCCAGAGATTCATTCTGGCGGAGAGTGTGAGATTCGAACTCACGGACGCTTTCACGTCGGCAGTTTTCAAGACTGCTGGTTTAAACCACTCACCCAACTCTCCGGAGCCGGCGATTTTATGCCGACCGTGGCGCCCTACTCCTCGTCGGGCAGGAACATGGCCTGCAGGTCGCTCAGGAAGTCGAGGCCGCGCTCGGTCGGCCATACGCGGAACAGGTCTCGGGCAATGAGGCCCTTGCGCTCGGCCTCTTCGAGGCCGCGCTGGATCGACGTCATCGCCAGCCCGGTGCGTTCGCTGAACTGCGGCAGCGTGAAGCCCTGCTTCAGCCGCAGCGCATTCAGCATGAATTCGAACGGCAGGTCTGCCAGCGCCACTTCGTCGCTCTGCGACACGGCGGCGCCGGCGCGTGCGTTATCCATATACAGGCGCGGTTCGCGAAAACGCACCTGCCGCACTATGCGGTGCGCGAAGCTCAGCTTGCTGTGCGCGCCGGCGCCGATGCCGAGATAGTCGCCGAACTGCCAGTAGTTGAGGTTGTGCGCGCACTGGTGCCCCTCGCGCGCATAGGCCGAGATCTCGTAGCGCGACATGCCGCTGGCACTGGTGCGCTCGGTGATGCGGTCGAGCATGGCGTAGGCGATGTCGTCCTCGGGCAGGGCCGGCGGGAACTTGGCGAACCAGGTGTTGGGCTCGATGGTCAGGTGGTAGACCGAGATGTGCGGCGGAGCGAGCGCCAGCGCCTGCGAGAGGTCGGCCTCGAGGCCTTCCAGGGTCTGGCCCGGCAGGGCGTACATCAGGTCGAGGTTGAAGGTGTCGAAGGTGCTCGCTGCCTCTTCGAGGGCGGCAATGGCCTGCGCGCGGTCGTGCACGCGGCCCAGCGCCTTCAGGTGCTCGTCGTTGAAGCTCTGCACGCCCACCGACAGGCGCGTGATGCCGGCCGAGCGGTACGCACGGAAGCGGTTGCGCTCGAAGGTGCCGGGGTTGGCCTCGAGCGTGATCTCGGAATCGGGCGTGAGCTTCAGGCGTGCGCGCACTTCGCTCAGCAGGCGGTCGATGGCCTGCGGCGAGAACAGGCTGGGCGTGCCACCGCCGATGAAGATGGTATGGACGCTGCGGCCCCAGATGAGCGGCAAGGCGGCATCGAGGTCCGCCACCAGCGCGTCGATGTAGGCGGCTTCGGGAATGCCGTCGATGTCGGCCTCGCTGGCGGCGCGCCATTCGTGCGAATTGAAGTCGCAGTACGGGCACTTGCGCAGGCACCACGGCAGGTGGATGTACAGCGACAGCGGCGGCAGCGCGCTAAGCTGCAGCGGGCCGGGGCGCATCCAGTGCAGGACGTCGTTGGCGTGCTGCGCGCCGGCGGGCTGCGCCGGCTGAATCGGGAAGGTGGTAGCCATCTATCGACCGCCGGTCAGAACCAGCGCTCGCGCATCAGCACCAGCATGGCCTGTGCCGCGCGGCCGCGGTGGCTGTTGGCGTTCTTCACCTCGGGCGTCAGCTGCGCGAAGGTCTTGCCGAAGGACGGCAGGTACATGACGGGGTCGAAGCCGAAGCCGTTGTCGCCGATGGGCGCGGGCGCGATCTCGCCGACCACGCGGCCCACGGCGATGAGCGGCTCGGGGTCGTCGTGGCTGCGCAGCGCGACCAGCGTGCTGACGAGCGCGGCGCGGCGGTTGGCGACGCCGTCGAGCTGCTCGAGCAGGGCCTTCACGTTGTTGGCGTCGCCCTTGGCGTAGCCGAACTGCGTGGCGTAGTAGGCGGTGTCGACGCCCGGCAGGCCGCCGAAGGCATCGACGCACAGGCCGGCGTCGTCGGCGATGGCCGGCAGGCCGGTGGCGGCGCTGGCATGGCGCGCCTTGGTCAGCGCGTTCTCGACGAAGGTACGGAAGGGTTCTTCAGCCTCGCTCACCCCCAGCGCCGACTGCGGCACGAGGGTGACGGCGAGCTCCGCGAACAGTTGCTGGAGTTCGGCGAGCTTGCCCGCGTTGTTGGAAGCCAGAACCAGTTTCATGAATTCGCCAGTGGATGCGTCAGTTGGAGAGCAGTGCCTGCTTCTGCAGTTCCACGAGTTCGCCGATGCCCTTCTCGGCCAGGCCGAGCAGGATGTTCATTTCTTCGCGCGTGAAGGCCACGCCTTCGGCCGTGCCCTGCACTTCGACGAAATGGCCGGCGCCCGTCATGACGACGTTCATGTCGGTGTCGCAGGCCGAGTCTTCGGTGTATTCCAGGTCGAGCAGCGGCGTACCGCCGACGATGCCGACCGAGATGGCCGCCACGTGCCCCTTGATGGGCGATGCGGCAATGGCGCCCGAGGCGAGCAGCTTGTTGACGGCGTCCTGCGCGGCGACGAAGGCGCCGGTGATGGCCGCGGTGCGCGTGCCGCCGTCGGCCTGCAGCACGTCGCAGTCGAGGTGGATGGTGCGTTCGCCGAGCGCGGCGAGATCGAACACGGCGCGCATCGAGCGGCCGATGAGGCGCTGGATTTCCTGCGTGCGGCCGGTCTGCTTGCCCTTGGCGGCCTCGCGGCTGCTGCGGGTGTGGGTGGCGCGCGGCAGCATGCCGTATTCGGCCGTGACCCAGCCTTCGCCGCTGCCCTTCTTGTGCGGCGGCACTTTTTCCTCGACGGAGGCGGTGCACAGCACGCGGGTCTGGCCGAACTCGATGAGCACGGAGCCTTCGGCGTGGATGGTGAAACCGCGGGTGATGCGCACCGGGCGCAGCTGGTCGGCGGCGCGGCCGCCGCTTCGTGTGAAAGCAGTCATTGTTCGGGAACCGGAAAAGAAAAAAGAAAGAAGGCCGCGCTCAGGTCTTGCGCGCCGCCGATCTGCGGATGGCTTCGTTGATCTCGGCGATGGAGCGCTCGATGGCGTCCTCGTCGAGGTCGTCGATCTCGTTGTCCGAGGGCATGCCGGCCTGGATGGTCGAGGCGAAGACGCCGTCCTCGATGGTCTCGGTGGAAACGCCGCTGCGGTCGTCCGCGCTGTCGGGCATTTCCCATTCGAGCGCGATGAGCGTGACGTTGTCGCTGTGGGAGCCGCCCTTGCGCAGGGCCATCTCGGCGAGGTCGGGGGCAGCGTCGGACACGGGCTTGCCGGAGGAAAGCGTGTGCACGATGAGTTCGTCGTCGAGCACGCCCCAGACGCCGTCCGAGCACAGCATGATGCGGTCGCCGCGCTGCAGCTGCAGCGGCGCCGAAACGTCGAAGAGCGGCGTGGTCGGCGAGCCCAGGCAGGTCAGCAGCAGGTTGCGGTTGACGGGCATGTCGGAGCCATGCGGCTTCGGGCGTTCGGCGTGCGAATGGTCGCGCGTGCGCACCAGCAGGCGGCCGTCGCGCACGACGTACAGGCGCGAATCGCCGCAATGCATCCAGGTGGCGGCGTTGTTCTGGAGCACGGCCGCCACGACGGTGGTGCGCGGCGTGTCGAGCATGGCCTTGTGGCTCGCGTAGCGCATGATCTGCTGATGCGCAGCCATGGCCGATTCGGCAAGGAAGGATTTCACGTCCTTCACCATCGGGCGCGCCTCGCGCTGGTAGAGCGCGGCAATGGTCTGCAGCGCGAGCTGCGCCGCCACTTCGCCTTCCGGGTGGCCTCCCATGCCGTCGGCCAGCACGAACAACCCCGATTCCCGCGTGTAGCAATAGCCCATGCGGTCTTCGTTCTTGAGACGCCCGCCCTTGCGGCTGACCTGGAAGACGGAGAATTTCATGATGTCATGCAGGGCGCGTGGTCGGCGCGGCAGCCTTGGGCAGGGCCTTCTTGTCGAAGGAGCGAATGTTGTCGATCGACAGGCGCACTTTCTCGCCCACCGTGAGCTTGGTGTAGCGGCGCTCGCCCTCGCGGCTGAGTTCCTTCTGCAGCGCGAAGACCGACTGCGGGCGCGACAGCGGATCGAGCGACATGCACCACTCGACCACTTCGATCAGGTTGTCGGAGTAGACGCCGCGCAGCCGCGAGAGCGACAGGCTGAGGCGGTCTTTTTCGATGCGCCGCGGCGCGTCGTTGGGCGGATAGCCTTGCATGCAGGCGTAGATGCAGGCGCCGATGGCGTAGATGTCTGTCCAGGGGCCCATGGACGAATCGCGCCGGTACATCTCGGGGGCGGCGAAGCCTGGGGTGTACATCGGGCGGATGAAGATGCCTTCCTTGCTGAGCACTTCGCGCGCGGCGCCGAAGTCGATGAGCACGGCGCGGTCGTCGTCGGTGACGAAGATGTTGGCCGGCTTGATGTCCAGGTGCAGCATCTTGTACTGGTGGACGATGCGCAGGCCGCGCAGGATCTCGTCGAAGAGCGAACGGATGGTCGACTCGCGGAACACCTTCTGCTTCTTCAGGTCACGCGCCGTGACCACGAAATCCTGCAGGGTCGCGCCCTCCAGGTAATTCATGACCATGTAGACGGTCTCGTTCTCGCGGAAGAAATTGAGCACGCTGACCACCGACGCGTGCGAGATCTGCGCCAGCGAGCGCCCTTCCTCGAAGAAGCTCTTCAGGCCCAGCCGGTACAGCGACAGTTTCTCCGGCGGCACCTGTGGCGCAAGCTCGCCCGGACCCCGCGTGGCCAGCGACGACGGCAGATATTCCTTGATGGCCACCTGCTGGCCGCTGGAATCGATGGCGAGGTAGACGACCCCGAAACCGCCCGCGGAAAGCCGGCGTACAACGCGGTAACCACCAATGACCGTATCGGGCGGCAGGGGCGTAGGCTTGACCTTTGACATAATCCGGGAGTTTCGCCCGAAGGCGATGGTGCGGCAAGCGAACGCCGTGCCGGCGCCTCGGAGCATGCAAGCAAAACCACAGTGAGGCGCAATGCCAGTTTACAGCATGACCGGCTACGCCAGCGGCCAGAACGGGCCCGCAGGCAGCCACTCCGAAGCCGAAGCACGGCCTTCCGCCGCGGGCCGGCTCGGGGTTGAAATCCGCTCGGTCAACAGCCGCTTCCTCGATCTCACCTTCAAGCTGCCGGAAGAACTCCGCCAGCACGAAACCGCCCTGCGCGAACTGCTCACGGCCAAGCTCAAGCGCGGCAAGGTCGAAGTGCGAGCCGCCATCGAAAGCACCTCTTCCTCGGGCGTGGTCGAGCCCTCCGTCAAGCTGCTGCAGCGGCTCAATGGCGTGCAGGACAGCATCAAGGCATGGCTGCCGGGCGCACGCGAACTCAGCGTGGCCGACGTGCTGCGCCTGGCCGGCGGCGACAGCGCCACGCGCGGCGATTGGGGCCCCGACCTGCTCGACGTGACAGGCAAGGCGCTCGAAGGCCTGATCTCGGCCCGCCAGCGCGAAGGCGCCCGGCTGGCCAAGATGCTTGAAGCCCACCTCGCGCAACTGCGCACCCTGGTGCAGCAGGCCGGTCCGCTGGTTCCGCAGCTGGTCGAACAGCAACGCACCCGGTTCCTGGAGCGCTGGCAGGAAGCCATGGGCCTGAGCGCCGGAACGGGCGGCACGCCGCCCGAGGCTGCTCAAGACCGTGCACTGACCGAAGCGACCGCGTTCGCCATCCGCATCGACGTGGCGGAAGAGCTCACCCGGCTGAACTCGCATCTCGACGAGATCGAGCGCCTGCTCAAGAAGGGCGGCGAGATCGGCAAGCGCCTCGACTTCCTGATCCAGGAGCTGCACCGCGAGGCCAACACCCTGGGCTCGAAGTCTGCGGCGCTGGAACTCACGCGCATCGGCGTGGACATGAAGGTCCTGATCGAGCAGATGCGCGAGCAGGTCCAGAACATCGAATGACGACGAAGACGAGCGAGAGAATGGACTACCCCGGCAATATCTTCGTGGTGGCGGCGCCCAGCGGCGCGGGCAAGTCGAGCCTGGTGAAGGCGCTGATGGAACTCGATTCGGCGGTGCAGCCTTCGGTGTCGCACACGACCCGGTCGCCGCGCGGACAGGAAAAGCACGGCCGCGAATACTTTTTTGCCTCGCCGACGGAGTTCGACGCCATGATCGCGGCCGACGGCTTCGTGGAATGGGCCCATGTGCACGGCCACCGCTACGGCACGTCGAAGAAGGCCGTCGAGGACCGCATCGCCCAGGGGGCCGACGTGATCCTGGAAATCGACTTCCAGGGCGCGTTGCAGATCCGCAAGACCTTCGCCAATGCGGTCATGATCTTCATCCTGCCGCCCAGCTGGGAAGAACTGCGCTCCCGGCTCGAACGGCGCGGGGAAGACAGCGCCTCGGTCATCGAATTGCGCCTGAAGAACGCCGCCGAAGAGATGGCCCAGGCCGGGCAATTCGACTTCGTTATAATCAACGAGTTATTTGAGCGGGCACTTTTCGATCTCAAGGCGATCGTCCACGCTCAGCGGCTTCGGTATTCCGCACAACGCCGAGCGCGTGCCGACACCTTCGCCGCACTGAACATCCCCTGATTTCCGAGCCCGCCGCTCACCAGACCGACCGAAAGATCCTCATCATGGCCCGCATCACCGTCGAAGATTGTCTCGTCAACATTCCGAACCGCTTCCAGCTCGTTCTGGCCGCCACCTACCGTGCGCGCATGCTGAGCCAGGGCCACGCACCCAAGATCGAGAGCAAGAACAAGCCGGCAGTGACCGCCCTGCGCGAGATCGCCGAAGGCAAGATCGGCCTCGAAATGCTCAAGAAGGTGCCGGGCTGATCTGACGCAGCCCTGCAACGAAAAGGCACCGCAAAGCGGTGCTTTTTTTATGTCCGGACGCGTGCACACATCGGTCACGCTAAAGTGGTAGGCATGAGCGCGGTCGCCAAATCTCAGTCCCATGCCCCCAAAGGCACGCCGAAGCCGAGCCCGGCGGCGCTGAATGCGGCCGCAGCGAGCTTCGCCGCGCTCACCGCTCGCCTGGACTACCTGAGCCCCGAAGACACCGAACTGGTTCGCCGCGCCTACCGCTTCGCGGACGAGGCGCACCTGGGGCAGCTGCGCAACAGTGGCGAGCCGTACATCACCCACCCGATCGCCGTGGCGGCGCAGTGCGCCGAATGGAAGCTCGACGCCCAGGCACTGATGGCCGCCCTGCTGCACGACGCCATCGAAGACTGCGGCGTCACCAAGCCCGAGCTCATCGAGCGCTTCGGCGCCCCGGTCGCCGAACTGGTCGACGGGCTCACCAAGCTCGACAAGCTGCAGTTCAACACCCGCGAGGAAAACCAGGCCGAGTCCTTCCGCAAGATGCTTCTGGCTATGGCGCGCGACGTGCGCGTCATCCTGGTCAAGCTGGCGGACCGCACGCACAACATGCGCACGCTGGCCGATGCGCCGCGTGAGAAGTGGGGCCGGATCTCGCGCGAAACGCTCGACATCTACGCGCCCATCGCGCACCGACTGGGGCTGAACCAGACCTACCGCGAGCTGCAGGAGCTGTCGTTCCGGCATCTGAAACCGTGGCGTTATGCGACGCTGTCCAAGGCCGTCGCCAAGGCCCGCGGGCGCCGGCGAGACCTGATCCAGAAAGTGCAGAAGGAGGTCGAGGCCGCCTTTTCCGCCGCCGGGATGACGCTGCGGATCGCCGGCCGCGAGAAGACGCTCTATTCCATCTACCGCAAGATGGAAGAAAAGCACCTGAGCTTCGCCCAGGTGACCGACATCTACGGCTTCCGCCTGATCGTGCCGAACGTGATCGCCTGCTACACCGGGCTCGGCATCCTGCACCAGATGTACAAGCCCCTGCCGGGCAAGTTCAAGGACCACATCGCGATCGCCAAGCTCAACGGCTACCAGTCGCTGCACACCACACTCGTGGGGCCGGCCGGCGTGAGCGTCGAGTTCCAGCTGCGCACCGAGGCCATGCACGTGGTCGCCGAATCGGGCGTGGCCGCCCACTGGCTCTACAAGGCGGCCGAGCCGAATGCGGCCAGCAACGACCGGCTGGGCACCAAGTGGCTGCAGTCGCTGCTCGACATCCAGGACGAGACGCGCGACGCAGCCGAGTTCTGGGACCATGTCAAGGTCGACCTGTTTCCCGACGCGGTCTACGTGTTCACGCCCAAGAGCCAGATCATGGCGCTGCCGCGCGGGGCGACGGTGGTCGACTTCGCCTACGCCATCCACAGCAACATCGGCGACCACACCTCGGCCGCGCGCATCAACGGCGACCAGGTGCCCCTGCGCACCGAGCTCAAGAACGGCGACGTGGTCGAAGTGATCACCGCGCCGGTTTCCACGCCCAATCCGGCCTGGCTGGGCTTCGTGCGCACCGGCCGCGCGCGCTCGAAGATCCGCCACTACCTGAAGACGCTGGCGCATGCCGAGTCCGAAGGGCTGGGTGAAAAGCTGCTCGCTCAGGCGCTGCGCGCCGAGGGGCTGAGCAAGCTGCCCGAGGAAGACGAAGAGCACCAGGCGCTGTGGGAGAAGCTGCTGCGCTTCACCGGCAACCGCACGCGCTCCGAGTTGCTGACCGATATCGGCCTGGGCAAGCGCATCGCAAGCATCGTCGCCAAGCGGCTGGTAGCGATGCTGACCGAACTGGGCGAGCGGCCCGACGCGCTGCTGCTGAGCCGCGAGCGCTTCATCTCGCACGAAACGGTGTCGCAGGGCGCGGTCACGCTGGACGGCAGCGAGAACTCGTCGGTGCGCTTTGCGCTGTGCTGCAGGCCGATTCCCGGCGACTCGATCGTCGGGTATCTCGGCCATGGCGAAGGCCTGGTGGTGCACACGGAAGAATGCGGCGTCGGCCAGCGGCTGCGCCACAAGGACAGCGAACGCTTCTTCGCCGTCGAGTGGGCGGACGAGCCCACGCGTGCGTTCGAGACCGGGGTTGTCATCACCGTGCGCAACGACAAGGGCGTGCTGGCGCGCGTCGCGGCGACGCTGGCCGATGCGGAAGCCGACATCACGCACGTGGAAATGGCCGACGAGACTCCGCAGGATTCGACGGATCTGCGCTTCGTGATCGCGGTGCGCGACCGTGCGCATCTGGATGCGGTGCTGCGGGCGGCGCGGCGCACGGCATCGGTGCTGACCGCATCCAGGACGATTCCCGCGCCCTGACCCGATGGCCCTGCCGGGCTACGAAGCTCCGGCCGGGCGCGGCGCCGGGTAGCTCACGGACAGGATCTCGACATCGTGCGCCCCGCCGGGCGTCACCAGCTTCACGACATCGCCTTCGCGCGACTTCAGCAGGGCCCGGGCGATCGGCGAGATCCAGCTGACCTGCGACTTCGCGCTTTCCGCTTCGTCGATGCCGAGGATCGTCACGCTGCGTTCATCACCGGTCTCGTCGGCATAGAGGACGGTGGCGCCGAAGAAGACCTGATCGCGGCCATGGTGCACCGACGGATCGGTGACCTCCGCGATTTCGAGGCGCTTGGTGAGGAAGCGGATGCGCCGGTCGATCTCGCGCAGGCGCTTCTTGCCGTAGAGGTAGTCGCCGTTCTCCGAGCGGTCGCCGTTCTTGGCGGCCCAATGGACGGTCTCGACGATCTTCGGGCGCTCCTCGTCCATCAGCTGCAGCAGCTCGTCGCGCAGGCGCGCGTAGCCTTCGGGGGTGATGTAGTTCTTGCCGCCCGCAGGAAGCGGAGGCGAGGCACCGTCGGCGCCGTCGTCGTCTGCGTCGGAATCCGTTTCCTTGGTGAATGCCTTGTTCACGCCAAACCTCCAAAAGAAAAAAGCCCGCAACTCGCGTTGCGGGCTTTCTTTATAGTGGTGCGGCTGGCAGGAATCGAACCCACGACCCCTTGGTTCGTAGCCAAGTACTCTATCCAGCTGAGCTACAGCCGCACAGCTTGCAATTATAGCCCGCTTTAATGGCCATTCCCGAACTATTCGGGTTAATTGGAGCGAAAGACTGAAAAGAAAAATGCCCGGAAGACGAATCTTCCGGGCATTTTCAAGATGGTGCGGCTGGCAGGAATCGAACCCACGACCCCTTGGTTCGTAGCCAAGTACTCTATCCAGCTGAGCTACAGCCGCGAAGCTTTCGATTATAGCCTGATTTTTGGCTGCTCCCCGAAAGCATGGCAAGACGTTGCAATATCGAATCGCCGAAGGGAGGGTGGTAGGCCGTGCTGGGCTTGAACCAGCGACCAACGGATTATGAGTCCGCTGCTCTAACCAACTGAGCTAACGGCCCACGCGGCACGATTCTATTCGCGCAACCGGGCCTACTTGCGATGGCTCAGCGCATTGGTCACCAGGCGCGACGTGATGTCGACGATCTGGATCATGCGCTCATACGGCATGCGAGTCGGTCCGATCACGCCGAGCGTACCCACGACTTCCCCGTCGACCTCGTAGTTGGCGCTGACGATGGAGAGCTCCTCGAACGGCACCACCTGGCTCTCGCCGCCGATGAAGATGCGCACGCCCTCGGCCTTGCTGGATACGTCGAGCAGCCGCATCAACTGGGCCTTCTGCTCGAAGAGTTCGAAGGCGCGGCGCAGTTGCCCCATGTCGCTGGAGAAATCGCTCACCGCCAGCAGGTTGCGCTCACCGGAAATGACGACGTCGTCCTCCTGCGCCTCGGTCAGCACTTCCGAGCTGACCTGCACTGCCGCCTGCATCAGGGTGGCGATCTCGCCGCGCAGCTTTTCTATCTCGGACTGCAGCCGGTCGCGCACCTGCTCGATGGTCAGCCCCGCATAGTTCGCGTTGATGTAGTTCGAGGCCTCGACCAGCTGCGACTGCGAGTAGTCGGCCTCCGGAAAGATCACCCTGTTCTGCACGTCGCCATCGGGCGAGACGATGATCACCAGCAAGCGCCGCTCCGACAGCCGCAGGAACTCGATCTGCTTGAACACCGACGCGCGCCGCGGCGCCATCACCACGCCCACGAACTGCGACATGTTCGACAGCAGGTGCGCCGCATTGGCGATCACCTTCTGCGGCTGGTCGGGCGCGAGGCTGGGCGCGGTCATCTGCTCGCGCTGTGCCGTCAGCATGGTGTCGACGAAGAGGCGATAGCCGCGGTGCGTGGGAATGCGTCCGGCCGAGGTGTGCGGGCTGGCGATCAGCCCCAGCGCCTCCAGGTCGGACATGACGTTGCGGATGGTCGCCGGCGACAGATCGAGCCCCGAGGAGCGCGACAGCGTACGCGACCCGACGGGCTGCCCATCGGCTATGTAGCGCTCGACGAGCGTCTTGAGCAGCAACTTGGCACGGTCGTCCAGCATTGCAAGATTTTAGTGTTGTAATTTGTGAGATATGACCTCACGCTTTCGTCACGTCGCCCTGATCGGCAAATACCAGGCTTCCGGCGCCCGGGCGCAGGCGGATGCGCGCGACAGCGTCATGGAAGGCATCGGAGCCTTTCTTGAATCGCAGGGTTGCACGGTCTATGTCGAGCGGCCGACGTGCGAGGAAGCCGATGCCGGCGCCCCCGCCCATCCGCGCTACGCCGCCCTCACCGTCGAGGAAATCGGCCAGCGCTGCGACCTCGGCCTGGTGGTCGGCGGCGACGGCACCATGCTGGGCATCGGCCGGCAGCTCGCGAGCTACGGCATTCCGCTGATCGGTATCAACCGGGGCCGGCTGGGCTTCATCACCGACATCCCGCTCGACAACTACCAGGCCACGCTGATTCCGATGCTGGCCGGCGAGTACGAGGAAGACCACCGCAGCCTGATGCAGGCCAAGGTCGTGCGCGACGGCGCCTCGGTGTTCGATGCCTTCGCCATGAACGACGTGGTCGTCAACCGCGGCGCCACCTCCGGAATGGTCGAGCTGCGCGTGTCGGTAGGCCGCCATTTCGTGGCCAACCAGCGCGCCGACGGCCTGATCATCGCCACGCCGACGGGCTCGACCGCCTACGCGCTATCGGCCGGCGGCCCGCTGCTGCACCCCGCGGTGCCGGGCTGGGTGCTGGTACCGATCGCGCCGCACACGCTTTCCAACCGGCCCGTGCTGCTGCCCGATGCCGACGAGATCGTCATCGAGCTGGTCGGCGGGCGCGACGCCAGCGCCAATTTCGATATGCAGTCGCTCGCCTCGCTCGCCATCGGCGACCGCGTGGTGGTGCGCCGCTCCGATTTCCGCGTGCGCTTCCTGCACCCGCGCGGCTGGAGCTATTTCGACACGCTGCGCAAGAAACTTCATTGGAACGAGGGAGGCTCCTGAATGAAGCACACCCCCAGGCTGCGCGCACTTCGTGTCGCTTCGCCAACCCTCTTGCAGGGGGCAACACCGGCGGCCCGGCAAAGCCGGTTCCGCGGTGTTTCACAGCTCGAACCCTACAAATTCGCACAACGCCCCCTGCCCGGAACCTGGAGGAACAACTGAGATGGCATTGCGACGCATCGCACTGCGCGACTTCGTGATCGTGCGATCACTCGAACTCGACCTGTCCGGCGGCTTCACCGTGCTGACCGGTGAAACAGGCGCGGGCAAATCCATCCTGATCGACGCGCTGCAACTGGCGCTGGGCAACCGGGCCGATGCCGGCGCGGTGCGTGAAGGCGCCGAGCGCCTGGACGTGAGCGCCGAATTCGACGCCGACCCGGCCCTGGACAGCTGGCTCGACGAAGGCGGCTTCGAGCGCGGTGACGCACTGCTGCTGCGCCGCACCGTCGACCTGCAGGGCCGCAGCCGAGGCTGGATCAACGGCAGCCCCGCCACCGCCACGCAACTGCGCGAACTGGGTGATCGCCTGCTCGACATCCACGGCCAGCACGCCTGGCAGAGCCTGACACGGCCCGAGGCGGTGCGCGGCCTGCTCGACGCCTACGCGGGCGCGCGCACCGATGCGCTGGACGCCGCATGGCAGGCCTGGCGGCAGGCGCTCTCCACGCTCGAACACGCCCGCTCGGCGCAGGACTCGCTGCAGCGCGAACGCGAGCGGCTGCAATGGCAGATTTCCGAAGTCGCCAAGCTCGCACCGGGCGTCGACGAGTGGGAAGAACTGTCGACCAACCACTCGCGCATCTCCAACGCGCAGGCGCTGATCGACGCGGCCCAGGGCGCCAGCCAGGCGCTGGAAGACGACGACAACGGCGCCCTCTCCGCGCTGCAGCGCGCGGCCACGCTGCTGCAGAACTGCGAGCACATCGAGCCCGAGTTCCGCGCGCTGGGCGAAGTGCTCGCCTCGTGCGTGGCCCAGGCCTCCGACGCCGCTCACACGCTGCACGGCTACCTGCGCGATGCCGACACCGATCCGCAGAGCCTCGCCGAGCTCGACGAGCGCATGGGCCTGTGGATGTCGCTCGCGCGCCGCTACAAGCGCCCGCCGGGCGAGCTGCCGGCGCTGCTGGCCGGCTGGCAGGCCGAGCTGCAGGCGCTCGACGCCCAAAGCGATCTCGAAGGCCTGGAGCGTGCCGAAGAGGCCGCGCAGCAGGCCTACATGAAGGAAGCCAAGGCGCTGGGCAAGATCCGCAAGCAGGCGGCGCCCCGTCTCTCGCAGGCCGTCACCGACGCGATGCAGGGCCTGGGCATGCAGGGCGGGCGCTTCGAGGTCGAGCTGCAGCCGCTCGCGCAGCCGGGCCGCGCCGGCCTCGAAGAGGTGGCCTTCCTCGTGGCGGGCCACACCGGCAGCACGCCGCGCGCCATCGGCAAGGTGGCTTCGGGCGGCGAGCTTTCGCGCATCGCGCTGGCCATTGCGGTCACCACCAGCCAGCTCGGCGCGGCGCAGACGCTGATCTTCGACGAGGTCGATTCCGGCGTGGGCGGCGCGGTCGCCGAGACCGTCGGCCGACTGATGAAGCAACTCGGCCGCGACCGCCAGGTGCTCGCCGTGACCCACCTGCCGCAGGTGGCAGCCTGCGCCGACCATCACCTGGTGGTGGCCAAGCGCCAGACAGCGGCCACCGGCGGCGACGGACCGCGCACCGAGAGCGGCGTATCTCGCCTCGACGACGACAACCGCGCCAGGGAAATCGCCCGCATGCTGGGCGGCGAGAAGGTCTCGCAGACCTCGCTGGCGCACGCGCGCGAGATGCTCGGCCACAAGACCTCGGCGACGGTGCAATGAGCCTCGACCTCGTGCTCATCACGGGCATGTCGGGCTCCGGCAAGTCGGTGGCCCTGCATGCGCTGGAAGACGCGGGCTACTACTGCGTCGACAACCTGCCGCCCGAGCTGCTGACCTCGTTCATCGCGCTGCAGCACGAGCAGCAGGCCACGCGGGTGGCCATTGCCATGGACGTGCGCAGCGGCGTCTCGCTGCCCATCGTTCCACAGCAGCTCGAGGCGCTGCGCCGCGACGGCGGCATCTCGCTGCGCTCGCTGTTCCTCGACGCGACCACCGACGCGCTGCTGCGCCGCTATTCCGAAACCCGCCGCCGCCATCCGCTCTCGCGCCAGGAAGGCCGCACCGACGTGCCCGAGCAGCACCGCGTGCTGACCCAGGCCATCGAGCTCGAACGCGAACTGCTGGCCGACCTGCGCGACGGCGCCGACGTGATCGACACCAGCCTGATCCGGCCGGCGCAGCTGCAGAGCTACATCAAGTCGCTGATCTCCGCGCCGCAGACGCCGCTCACGCTGGTGTTCGAATCCTTCGCCTTCAAGCGCGGCGTGCCGCTGGATGCCGACTACGTATTCGACGTGCGCATGCTGCCTAACCCGCACTACGTGCCCGCGCTGCGCCCGCTCACCGGCCGCGACGAGCCGGTGATCGAATGGCTGCGCGAGCACGACGACGTGGCGCGCATGTACGACGACATCGAGCAGTTCCTGGCGCACTGGCTCGACGCGCTGGCGCGCGACCATCGCAGCTACGTGACGGTGGCCATCGGGTGCACCGGCGGGCAGCACCGCTCGGTGTTCCTGGTCGAGCAACTGGCGCGTTCGTTCGGCGCGCGCTGGGGTGCGCTGAAGCGGCACCGCGAACTCGACGCGGGCTGACAGCCAGGGGCGGGTTGGCTGGCTGGCTAAGCCTCGCTGCCTTCCAGCAGCTTGCGCATCGGAGCCGGCAGGCCCAGCCGGCTCCATTCATCCGCTTCGAACCAGCGCGCGGCCTCGCCCTGTGGCTGGCCGCCGTCGATCCGCACAGGGTGCAGGTGCAGGTCCTTGTGGGTCAGCACGTGCACGAAGGCCGGCAAGTCATGCACTCCGCGCCTTGCGGCCGGCAAGGCAGCAAGAAGTTCTTCGCGGCTGTCGAACACCGGCAGGCAGTAGAGCCCAGCCCAGATGCCCTTCGCCGGCCGCTTCTCCAGCCAGACGCGCCCTTGCTCATCGCGCGCCAGCAGCACCCACAGCGACTGCGCGCTGCGCTTGAGCTTGCGCGTCTTGACCGGGTAGCGCTCGGGCGCGCCTTCACGAAGGGCGACGCAGTTCTGCTGCACCGGGCAGATCATGCAGCTTGGCTTGCGCGGCAGGCAGACCGTGGCGCCCATGTCCATCACGCCCTGCGTGTAGGACGCGATGGCTTCCCTGTCATTCGCAGGCGGGAGCAGTTGCGTCGCCAGATCCCACAGCGCGCGCTCCTGCGCCGCCGAGGACATGTCGCCCGCGAAGCCGAGCACGCGCGTGAGCACGCGCTTGACGTTGCCGTCGAGGATCGCCACTCGCTCGCCGAAGCAGAAGGCCGCGATGGCCGCCGAGGTGGAGCGCCCGATGCCCGGCAGCGTGACGAGTTCTGCAGCGGTGCGCGGAAACTCCCCGCCGAATCGCGCGACGACTTCCTGCGCGCAGCGGTGCATGTTGCGCGCGCGGCTGTAGTAGCCCAGCCCGCTCCACAGGCCGAACACCTCGTCCTCGGTGCCCGCGGCGAGAGCCTTCACGTCGGGAAAGCGTTCGAGAAAGCG
Source organism: Variovorax sp. V15 (assembly GCF_041154425.1). Classification (NCBI taxonomy): domain Bacteria; kingdom Pseudomonadati; phylum Pseudomonadota; class Betaproteobacteria; order Burkholderiales; family Comamonadaceae; genus Variovorax; species Variovorax sp. V15. The sequence continues at coordinate 1,057,039 of NZ_AP028659.1, read as the reverse complement.
CGCGAAATAACCGAGCACCGTCGACACCTGCGTCTGCTGCAGCATCACTTCCGACAGCCACACGCGATACGGGTCGCGCGTGTTCTGCCACGGCAACTGACTGCGCCCGTGGCTGCGCTGCCAGCTCACGATCTGCGCGGCGAAATCCGGAGGCAATGGCTGGGTCGCGGTCGCCGCCGTGGAGGCGGTTTTCTCAGGCCGCACGCAGCTCGCCGATGGTGGCCGCGGGCTGCGGCTTTCCGTGCTGCGCGATCAGCGAAGTGAACTCGCGCAGCTGCACATGGAGTTCGGTGAGGTTGCTCTCCTGCGCGGCCAGCTCGACCAGCCGCTCGTCGAGGCTGCCCGCCGCGCTCTGGATGCGCTCGATCGCCTCGATGCGCTTGCTGAAGTTGCGGCGGCGCTCCTTGAGCTGCGCATCGATCTGCGCGCTCGCGCCCTTGCTCCAGCGCTCGACCTCGGTCATGGCCGCCTCGTTCACCAGCCGCAGCCGGCTGGCGAGCGCGCGCACCAGCTTGTCGCAGAAATCGGCCTGCGCGAGCTTCAGCAGGTTGCCCACGCCCAGGTAGTGGATGTGGCTGCGCTCGATCTGCGCGAGCTCCTGCTCGAAGCCGGTGAGGTCGGGCTCGGCCGGCGCCTGCAGGGTGAAGCCCTGCTCGGCGTTGAGCTGGCGGAAGGTGGCGTGCAGCATCGACTGGATCTCGGCCGTGGTCGCCTGCACCTCGCGCAGGTTGTTGCGCAGCGAGTCGAAGGTCTCGGCGTACACCTTGCGCACGTTGAACTTGACGCCGGGGCGCTTGAGCGCGGCCGACAGCTTCACCATGTCGGCCTTCAGCGCGGTGCGCCCCAGCACGGCATACACCTCGCGCAGCAGCTTGCCCTGCACCGAACGCAGCGCCAGGATGCGCGTGTTGCTGCCCTCGAACTCGGCGTGTTCCTGGTCGATGCGCGCGCGCATGTGGCGGATCACCGAAACGTTCTTGCCGCGCAGGCCCTGCAGCTCGAGCGCCTGCTCGGCCAGGTCGCGCTGGCGCACCTTCAGGATGCGCTCGGCCTCGGCGCGCAGCGCGGTCATGCCCGCATCGACCGCGAGCCGCAGCATGGTTTCGCGCTTGCCCAGCACGCCTTCGGCCAGCAGCGTTTCGAGCGCCGGCAGGCGGCTGGCCTGCAGCAGCTGGCCGTCGTGCTGGATCTTGGCCTGCAGGCCCTTCTGCGCCGACACGGGCAGCACCTGCGCCAGCGGCACCTCGAGCAGTCGGGCCGCGCCTTCGCGCTGGCGCTCGATCTGCTGCTCGATCTGCGCGGGCGTGCTGAGCGTGTCCCACATGGTGTCGATCTTGTTGAGCACCACGAAGCGCGTGTCGTTGCTTTCGTCCTCGGTGATCAGGTGCTCGCGCCAGATGGAAAGGTCGGAGCGGGTCACGCCGGTTTCGGCGCCAAGGATGAAGACCACCGCGTGCGCCTGCGGGATCAGGCTCACTGTCAGTTCGGGTTCGGCGCCGATCGCGTTCAGGCCCGGCGTGTCCAGAATTACCAGCCCCTGCTCCAGCAGCGGATGCGGCATGTTCAACACCGCATGGCGCCAGCGCGGAATCTCGACGCGGCCTTCGGCGTCCTGCACCGGGTTGTCGTCGGGCGTCTCGTCGTTCCAGAAGCCCAGCGTGCGGGCTTCGTCCTTGCTTACCCAGCGCACCTCGGCCACCTTGCCCATGGCCTGCGCCAGGTGCTCGGCGTTGCCCACGTCGATGGCGATCTCTGTCCAGCGCGTGGGCTTGTCGCGCCAGTGGGCCAGCGAATGGGGCTCCAGCCGGGTCTCGATGGGCAGCAGCCGCAGCTTGGGCGCGATCGCGGCGTCGTAGCCCAGCTCGGTCGGGCACATCGTGGTGCGGCCGGCGCTGGCGGGCATGATGCGCCGCCCGTAGCCGGCGAAGAAGATGGCGTTGATCAGCTCCGACTTGCCGCGCGAGAACTCGGCGACGAAGGCGACCATGACCTTGCTGGTGCGAATCTGCGTTTCCAGCCCGCGCAGGCGCTCCGCCACCGCCTGGTCGAGCAGCTCGTTCTCGGTCAGCCAGCGGGACAGCCACTGCAGCCGGTGGGCGAAGTTGCTCCGCCATGCACCGTGCTGATCGAGTTGTTGATTGAAGGAGCGGCTCAAGGGGAATGTGTAAGAAACAATTTACAAATATACATCGGCGGACATGCCACCGTCGTTTCTGGATTGTTTCTATTTTTTCTGTTCCATCGCGCGAGCCCGCGCCTACTTCTGGCAATTGGGGCAGTAATAGGTGGAGCGCTGCCCCTGCCGCAGCAGCCGAATCGGCGTTGCACAAACCCGACAGGGCTCGCCCGCGCGGCCATAGACGGTCGCCTCGAGCTGGAAGTAGCCGTTCTGCCCGTCGATGTTGGAGAAATCTCGCAGCGTGCTGCCGCCCTTCTCCACCGCCCGCGCCAGGATCTCGCGCACCGCCGCGTGCAGCCTTGCCGCCCGCGGGCGGCTGATGCGAGCCGCCGACAGCGTCGGCCGGATGCCCGCCTGGAACAGCGCCTCCGACGCGTAGATGTTGCCGACGCCCACGACCACGTCGCCCGCCAGCAGCACCTGCTTGACCGCCGTCTTCCGCTTTTTCAGGCCGGCATGGAAGGCGTCGAGGTCGAAGCCTTCGTCGAGCGGCTCCATGCCCAGTCCACCCAACAGCTTGATGGCCCATGGAGCGGATTCGTCTTCCACGTAAACAACTGCACCGAAGCGGCGCGGGTCGTTGAGCCTCAGCGTGCCCCGGTCGGTAACAAGATCGAAGTGATCGTGCGGTCCGGGCGGCGGCAGCGCGGCATCGAAGCGCAGGCTGCCCGACATGCCCAGATGCAGCAGCAGGATGCCGCGATCGAGATCGATCAGCAGGTACTTGCCGCGCCGGCGCACCTGGCGCACCTGCCGGCCGACCAGCGCTTCGGGCAGCACCATCAGCGCCCATCGCAGCGGCTTGCCGATGCGCACCGACTCGATGCGGCCGCCCGCGATGCGGTCCGCAAACCCTCGGCGGGTGACTTCGACTTCGGGTAGCTCGGGCATGAAAGGTAAATCTTCGGCAAACGCCCGCGGCGGCGAAGCCCCACGGCGATGCTCGTACAAAAGGCTGGATTATTATGGTTGCATGAACCTTTCGCCCCGCCGACACCGCCTTGCGGCGGCCGCGTCTCTCGCCTTGATGGCTTGCGCTGTCAATGCGCAATCTTCCGATCCCGCAGCCCCTTTCAGCCCCACACCTGTCATCGAACGGCCGGCGCAGACGAGGCCCATAGTCAGGCCGCGACCGGCCGCAGCCAAGGAAGCAGCCGAACCCGCGCCGCTGCAGTCCGCGCTGACGGCCGACCTGTTCTACGAGATCCTGATGGGCGAAATGACCGCCCGTTCCGGCGACCCCGGCTCCGGCTATGCGCTCGTGCTCGATGCGGCCCGCCGACTGCGCGACGGCAAGCTGTTCCAGCGTGCGGTCGAGATCGCGCTGCAGTCGCGCTCCGGCGACGCAGCGCTCGCCGCGGCACGCGCCTGGCAGGAAACCTTGCCGAATTCGCGCGACGCGCGCCGCATCGAGTTGCAGATCCTGATCGCGCTGAACCGCATCAGCGAAACCGTCGAGCCGCTGCGCGCCGAGGTGGCGGCCACCTCGCAGATCGAGCGCCCGCTGCTGATGGCCGTGATCGCGCGCAACTACTCGCGCGCATCGGACAAGAAGCTGGCCGCCTCGGTGGTCGAGCAGGCGCTGGTCGACGAGCTGAAGAGCCCCACCACCGGCGGGCTTGCCTGGGCCACGGTCGGCCGGCTGCGCCTGAACGCGGGCGATGCCTCGGGCGCGCTGGAAGCCGCGCGCAAGGGCCAGGAGATCGACCCGGCCTCCGAAGCCCCCGCCGCGCTGGCGCTCGAGATGATCGACCCGGGCCAGCCGCTGGCCGAGCCGATCGTCACGCGCTTCCTGAACAGCAACCCGAAGGCCTCGGCCGAGCTGCGCGTGGCCTACGCCCGCGTGCTGGTCGAGAACCGCCGCTACAGCGACGCCTCCGCGCAGCTGCAGACGCTGACCACCTCGCGCCCCGAACTCGCCGAGCCCTGGCTGCTGCTGGGCAGCCTGCAGATGCAGGCGCGGCAGGACGCCGCGGCCGAAGCCTCGATCAAGCGCTTCATCGAGCTGTCGGGCAATCCGAAGAGCGGCGCCGGCAACAAGGATGCCGACGACGCCACCGACCGCAAGCGCGGCATCTCGCAGGCCTACTTCGCGCTGTCGCAGCTGGCCGAGCGGCGCAAGGACTATGCGGCCGCCGAACGCTGGCTCTCGCGCATCGACGGCGCCGACGAGCTGGTGGCCGCGCAGACCCGCCGCGCGACGCTGCTGGCGCGCCAGGGAAAGCTGCCGCAGGCACGCGAGATCATCCGGGGCCTGCCCGAGCGCACGGCCGACGACAAGAAGCAGAAGTTCCTCGCCGAAGTGCAACTGCTGCGCGACGCGAAGCAGTACCAGGCGGCCTACGACATGCTCGCCCAGGCTTCGGCGGCATCGCCGGACGACGGCGACCTCGTCTACGACCAGGCCATGGTCGCCGAGAAGCTCAACCGTCTCGACGACATGGAGCGCCTGCTGCGCCGCCTCATCGAGCTCAAGCCCGAGAACCAGAACGCATACAACGCGCTGGGCTACTCGCTGGCCGATCGCAAGATTAGGCTCGAGGAGGCACGCACGCTGATCCAGAAGGCGGTGCAGCTGGCGCCGGAAGACCCCTTCATCGCCGACAGCCTGGGCTGGGTCGAATTCCGGCTCGGCAACACGGCGGAGGCCATCCGTATCCTCGAGGCGGCCTACAAGACGCGGCCCGACCCCGAGATCGGCGCGCACTTCGGCGAAGTCCTGTGGACCTCCGGCCAGAAGGACCGCGCGGTCACGATCTGGAAGGAAGCCCTGCTGAGCGACGCCGAGAACGAAACGCTGCAGGAAACGCTCAAGCGCCTGCGAGTGAAGCCCTGACATGGCGCAGGCAGAGGCATTCGCGCCGGTGCAGGGCGGCCGTCGCGCTTTTCTGGCGGTAGGCGGGGCTGCAGCCTTGCTGGCAACCGGGTGCGCGCAGCTGTCCGGCGGTTCGTCGGCACCGAAGCCGACGGACAGCTGGAGCGGACGCATGTCGTTGCGCATCGAGAGCGAGCCGGTGCAGACCTTCGCGGCACTGTTCGAACTTCGCGGCTCGGCCGAGGCGGGCGACCTGACGCTCACGACACCCATCGGCAGCACCCTGGCCCAGTTGCATTGGGCGCCGGGCGAAGCGTTGCTGAAGGACGGCAACCGGACACGCCGGTTCGACTCGGTCGATGAGCTCATCGAGGCGGCTACCGGCGCGGCCATTCCGGTCGGAGCTCTTTTCGGCTGGCTGGCGGGCCGCAACGAACCCGTGCCCGGCTGGAAGCCCGATCTCGCGCAGCTCGGCAGCGGACGGCTGCAGGCGGTGCGCGAGTCGCCGAGTCCGAGGGCCGATCTGCGCATCGTGTTCGAGCGGTCATGAAGGCGATCTACGACCTCCCCGCGCCGGCCAAGCTCAATCTCTTTCTCCACATCACCGGCAGGCGCGACGACGGGTATCACCTGCTGCAGTCGGTGTTCATGCTGATCGACTGGTGCGACACGCTGCACGTCGAACTGCGGCGCGATGGCCAGCTCAGCCGGGAGGATCTGACGACGGAGCTGCCGGCGGACGACCTGATCCTGCGTGCCGCGCGTGCGTTGCAGCCCTTCGCCGCGCCAGGCCAGGGTGCGCACATCGGCGTCGCCAAGCATGTGCCGGCGCAGGCGGGGATGGGTGGAGGCTCGTCGGATGCCGCCTCCTGCCTGCTCGCGCTGAACCGCCTGTGGGGCCTGAACCTGCCGTTGTCGCGGCTGGCCCACATTGGCCTGACGCTGGGCGCCGACGTGCCTTTCTTCCTCGGCGGACGCAACGCGTGGGTGGAAGGCATCGGGGAGGAAATCACACCGGTTACACTCCCTTCCGCACGCTTCGTGGTGGTCAAACCACCCGAAGGACTCGATACCCGATTAATTTTTTCGGATTCGAACCTTCAACGTGCCACGCCTGTTGCTATAATCTCAGGCTTTGCTGCAGACAGCGAATCGTCGGAAGCGACAAACTTGGGAAACCGGGTTTTCGAGTTCGGCCACAACGACCTGCAGCCGGTTGCCCAGCGACTTTGTCCCGCGGTCACCGACGCCATCGAATGGCTCGGTACCCAAGGATTGAAGGCACGGATGACCGGCTCCGGAAGCTCGGTGTTCGCGAAGCTGCCGCAATCGCCGCAAGAAGCGGAACTGCTCGAGGCCCCCGAAGGCTGGCAGGTTCGTCAATGCAGCAATCTGGAAGTTCATCCACTCTGGGGATGGGCAACCTGAAGATAATCGGATCGTTCGTTCGGTTCGATGCGACATATATCGGTTGATGGCGAAAGCCGTCGACCCGTGTAGGGGAGTCGCCAAGCTGGTTAAGGCACTGGATTTTGATTCCAGCATGCAAAGGTTCGAATCCTTTCTCCCCTGCCAAATCTTCACGACTGCGGCCCGAGGGCCGCAGTCTTCATTTGCAGCCCACCCGCTGCAATAATCGGCGGCTCACCGGCCGCCATGCATACGAACCTTTTGGCGGCTTCCTAAGCCCACTTGCACTGCCGGGACGCGCTCATGCAGGCTAATCACCCTGATTTCATGGTTTTCACCGGCAATGCCAATCCGGGCCTTGCCGCAGAAATCGCGCACAACCTCGGCACCTCGCTGGGCGCTGCCCGCGTGGGCCGCTTCTCCGACGGCGAAGTCACCGTCGAGATCAACCAGAACGTCCGCGCACGCGACGTGTTCGTGGTGCAGTCGACCTGCGCTCCGACGAACGAAAACCTGATGGAACTGCTGATCATGGTCGACGCGCTCAAGCGCGCTTCGGCCGAACGCATCAGCGCCGTGATCCCCTACTTCGGCTATGCCCGCCAGGACCGCCGCCCGCGCTCGAGCCGCGTGCCGATCTCGGCCAAGGTGGTGGCCAACCTGCTGGAAACCGTCGGTGTCGAGCGCGTGCTCACCATGGACCTGCACGCCGACCAGATTCAGGGCTTCTTCGACATTCCCGTCGACAACATCTATGCCTCGCCGGTGCTGCTGGGCGACCTGCGCGCCAAGAACTACGAAGACCTGATCGTGGTCTCGCCCGACGTCGGCGGCGTGGTTCGCGCCCGCGCGCTGGCCAAGCAGTTGAACTGCGACCTCGCCATCATCGACAAGCGCCGCCCGAAGGCCAACGTCAGCGAAGTCATGAACGTGATCGGCGAGATCGACGGCCGCAACTGCGTGATCATGGACGACATGATCGACACCGCCGGCACGCTGGTCAAAGCTGCGGAGGTGCTCAAGGAGCGCGGCGCCAAGAGCGTGTACGCCTACTGCACGCACCCGATCTTCTCGGGCCCGGCCATCGAGCGCATCACCAAGGGCTCGGCCCTCGACGAAGTGGTCGTGACCAACACCATCCCCCTCTCCGACGGCGCCAATGCCTGCGGAAAGATCCGCCAGCTCTCCGTGGCGCCGCTGATCGCCGAAACGATCCAGCGCATTGCCAAGGGCGAGTCGGTGATGAGTTTGTTCTCGGATCAGGACAACCTGTTCTGACCTGGGCAAAGAGCGGGCTTCACCCCTGAAGCCTTTTTGAACCGGAGTCGCACTGGTCGCGGTGGACTCTTACAGGAGCTAGTTATGAAATTCGTCGCTTTTGAGCGCGCAAAGCAGGGCACGGGTGCGAGCCGCCGTCTCCGCATCACGGGCAAGACCCCCGGCATCGTCTACGGCGGTGGCGCCGAGCCCCAACTGATCGAGCTCGATCACAACGCGCTGTGGCACGCCCTGAAGAAGGAAGCCTTCCACTCCAGCGTTCTCGAGATGGAACTGGGCGGCAACGTCAGCAAGGTTCTGCTGCGTGACGTGCAATACCACCCCTTCCGCCAGCTGGTGCAGCACATCGACTTCCAGCGCGTGGACGCCAAGACCCGCATGACCCTGAAGGTGCCCGTGCACTTCAAGGGCGAGGAAGAGTCCGACGCCGTCAAGCTCGACCACAACCTGGTCAACCACGTCACGACCGAACTGGAAGTGAACTGCCTGCCGACCGACCTGCCCGAGTTCATCGAAGTCGACTTGTCGGGCCTGAAGAAGAACGGCACCGTCACGCTGAAGGACATCAAGCTGCCCCGCGGCGTGAAGTGGGTCAGCCACGGCAAGGCCAACCCGGTGCTGGCTTCGGCCGTGACCCCGGCTGCCGAAGAAGAAGCTCCCGCCGAAGGCGCAGCAGCTGCCGACGCAGCAGCCGCTCCGGCAGGCAAGGGTGGCAAGGCCGCGGCCAAGACGCCCGCTGCCAAGGCACCTGCCAAGAAGTAATCCGCTTCTTCGCACTCGTTGCTTCCCGATGAAGGCCCGCCTCGTGCGGGCCTTTTTGCTTTTACGGCGACCGGATAATCCACGACCATGATCAAGCTGTTTGTCGGCCTCGGAAACCCGGGCCCCGAGTACGAAGCCACGCGGCACAACGCCGGCTTCTGGTGGATCGACGCCCTCGCGCGCGAATGGAAGCTCAACCTCGTGCCCGAGCGCAGCTACCACGGCCTCGCCGCGCGCACGAGCATCGGCGGCCAGAGCATCTGGCTGCTGGAGCCGCAGACCTTCATGAACCTGTCGGGCAAGTCGGTGGCCGCCTTGGCGCGCTTCTTCAAGATCGCGCCGGAAGAAATCCTCGTGGTACACGACGAGCTCGACGTGGTCCCTGGCCAGGTCAAGCTCAAGTTCGGCGGCAGCCATGCCGGCCACAACGGACTGCGCGACATCCACGCGCAACTGGGCACCGGCGACTACTGGCGGCTGCGCCTGGGCATTGGCCACCCCGGCGTGAAGTCGGAGGTCGTCAACTGGGTGCTCAAGAAGCCACTCAAGGAACAGCGCGAAGCGATCGAGGACGCCATCACCCGCACGCTGCACGCGATTCCCGCGCTGGTGGCAGGCGAGATGGAAAAGGCGACCCTGGTCATTCACACGAGCAAACCGCCCCGGCCCAAGCCGCCGCGGAGGGAGCCCGGCGAAGGGGGCACGCCTGCCGCCACCTAGCCGGCCATTGAAGTGCAGGAGGGAGAGAAATAAAAATGAGCGAAAAAAAAGAGAAGAACGGAAAGACGGTTTCGAAAACCGCAATCGCTATCTTTTCAATAGCAATCGGCATCTGCTCCGCAGGCGCTGCCGCCCAAGGGGCGAACACCTGGCGCTGCGGCAACACCTATTCCGATCAACCCTGTGAAGGCGGCAGGACGGTGAAGGTGGACGACCGCCGCAGCGACGAAGACCGCCGCGCCGCCGATGCCGGCACCCGCAGCGCCCAGACCCAGGCCGACCGCATGGAGCGCAACCGCCTGTCGCTGGAAAAGGCCGCTCATGACCGCGACCAGCGCGCCGCGCGGGAGGCAAGAAGCGCGGCCCTGGCGGAAAGGCGGCTCGCCATGGTCGAGCAGAGGGAGCGCGACCGCGCTCGCAAGGAAGCCAATGCGCCCCGCAAATCGAGCCTGAGCTTCAGCAGCAGCCCAGGCGCTGACGCACCGGAGCGCAAGAAAAAGAAACGGAAATCGGCCGATTAAGCGCCGGACGAAGCTGCCGCTGCAGTCACCTTGATCGCCGTGAGACGCTGGTATTTCTGCATCAGCGTCTCGCGGCTTTCCACATGCTCGGGGTTCACGGGAATACAGGCCACGGGGCAGATCTGCACGCACTGCGGTTCATCGAAATGGCCCACGCACTCGGTGCACTTGCGCGGATCGATCTCGTAGAACGCCTCGCCCATGTAGATCGCGTCGTTCGGGCACTCGGGCTCGCAGACATCGCAATTGATGCATTCGTCGGTGATCATGAGGGCCATGGCCCCGATTATCGCGGCTCGGGCCGGGCCGGCAGCCGCTGAATGACAAAGGCCACATTCGCGGCACATTTGTTGCGGGAGTCAGTTATGCTGCGCCCCGCCCCATGAGTCTGTTCCTAGTCAAGCGCCTCGCCACGCTGATCGGCACCCTGATCGGCGCCTCGGTCATCGTCTTCCTCGTGCTCGAGATCCTGCCCGGCAACGCCGCGCAGATGCTCATGGGCCCCGACGCCTCGCCCGAGGCCGTGGCCGCCCTGGCCACCAAGCTCGGCCTCGACCAGCCCGCCTGGACGCGCTACTGGCACTGGATCGGCGGCCTGCTCACCGGCAACCTCGGCGACAGCTACGCCTACAGCTCGCCCGTGCTCGACCTCATCCTCGAACGCTTGGCGCTGACGGTACCCCTGGCCGTGCTCGCCATGGCGCTCACCGTCGTGATCGCCCTGCTGGTGGGCGTGACCGCCGCGGCCCGCCACAACAAGCTCGGCGACGTCGGCCTCATGGGCATGGCCCAGGTCGGCATCGCCATTCCGAACTTCTGGTTCGCCATCCTGCTGATCCTGGTGTTCTCGGTGCAGCTGCAGTGGTTCTCCGCCGGCGGCTTCGAGGGATGGGGTGAAGGTATCTTTGCCGGCCTCAAGTCGCTGCTGCTGCCTGCCCTTTCGCTGGCCGTGGTGCAAGCGGCGATCCTGGCGCGCATCACGCGCTCGGCCGTGCTCGAAGTGATGCGCGAGGACTTCGTTCGCACCGCGCGCGCCAAGGGCGTGTCGCAGCGCATGGTGCTTTGGACGCACGTGCTGCGCAACGCGATGATCCCCGTCATCACGGTCATGGGCATGCAGTTCTCCGAACTGCTGGCCGGCACCATCGTGGTGGAGAACGTGTTCTATCTTCCCGGCCTGGGCCGGCTGATCTTCCAGGCCATCAGCAACCGCGACCTGATCGTGGTGCGCAACTGCGTGATGCTGCTGGCGGCCATGGTGGTCATCGTGAACTTCGTGGTCGACGTGCTGTATGCCGTGATCGACCCGCGCATCAAGGCCAGCGACATATGAGCACAGCAGCAGTTCCCAACGCCGCCGCGCTCAAGGTGCCGGGCTTCTGGCGCCGCGCATTGCATCACCGCAGCTTCGTCATCGGCGGCACGCTCACGCTGCTCCTGCTGCTGGCCGCGGCCGTCTCGCTGGTGTGGACGCCATGGTCGCCCTACGAGATGGACATGGCCAGCAAGCTGAAGCCGCCGACGGGTTCGCACTGGCTGGGCACCGACACCTACGGACGCGACGTGGCCTCGTTGCTGCTCGTGGGCGCGCGCGCGTCCATCCTCGTGGGCGTGATCGCGGTCGGCATCGGCCTCGTGGTCGGCACCGCGCTGGGCCTGCTCGCAGCAGCGAAGCGCGGCTGGGTGGAAGAAGCCATCATGCGGCTCACCGACTTCTCACTGGCTTTCCCCGCGATCCTCTCGGCCATCATGATGACGGCCGTGTTCGGCGCGGGCATCGTCAACGCGATCATCGCGATCGGCATCTACAACATCCCGACCTTCGCGCGCATCACGCGCGCATCGGCCAACGCCATCTGGTCGCGCGAATACGTGGCCGCCGCACGCGCCTGCGGCAAGGGCAGCTTCGCGATCACGATGCAGCACGTGCTGCCGAACATCTCGGCGGTGCTGATCGTGCAGATCACCATCCGCTTCGCCATCGCGATCCTCGCCGAGGCCGCCCTCTCCTACCTCGGCCTGGGCACGCAGCCGCCGCAGCCTTCTTGGGGCCGCATGCTCAGCGAAGCGCAGACGATGATGTTCCAGGCGCCTCTGCTCGCGGTGTTCCCCGGCATGGCCATCGCCTTCGCGGTGCTGGGCCTGAACCTGCTCGGCGACGGTCTGCGCGACCTGCTCGATCCGCGCCTGGCGAGAGCAAGGTAAGCAAGATGCCCCTGCTCGAAGTCAAGGACCTCCACATCGGCCTGCAGACGCAACGCGGCCCCGCGGACGCGGTGCGCGGCATCGGTTTCTCGCTGGAACGCGGCGAAACGCTGGGCATCGTCGGCGAATCGGGCTGCGGCAAGTCGATCACCGTGATGTCGCTCATGGGCCTGCTGCCCTCCACCGCGACGGTCGGCGGCAGCATCCGCTTCGACGGCACCGAGCTCGTCGGGTTGCCCGAGAAGCGGATGTGCGAGATCCGCGGCAACCGCATCGGCATGATCTTCCAGGAGCCGATGACGGCGCTGAACCCAGTACACACCATCGCGCGCCAGGTCGGCGAGCCGCTGCGGCTGCATCGCGGGCTCTCGAAGGCCGACGCGCGCAAGGAGGTGCTCGCGCTGCTGGAGCGCGTGGGCATTCCGGATGCGGCTTCGCGCCTCGACGCGTATCCGCACCAGTTCTCCGGCGGGCAGCGGCAGCGCATCGGTATCGCCATGGCGCTCGCGTGCGGGCCCGACATGCTGATCGCGGACGAGCCCACCACCGCGCTCGACGTGACCATCCAGAAGCAGATCCTCGAGTTGATCAAGAGCCTCGTGGCCGAGCGCGGCATGGCGCTGATCCTGATCTCGCACGACCTCGGCGTGATCGCGCAGACGGTCTCGAAGATGCTCGTGATGTATGGCGGCAGCGTGGTCGAGAGCGGGCCGACCGAAGCCGTGTTCGCCCGGCGCGCCCACCCGTACACGCAAGGCCTGTTCGCCGCGCGCCCCGTCATCGGCGCGCCGCGCGGCGTGCGGCTGGCCACCATCAAGGGCAGCGTGCCCGAGCTGGTCGACCTGCCCAAGGGCTGCCCCTTCGCGGGACGGTGCAGCTACACCGTCGACGCCTGCATGACCACGCGGCCGCCGGCCACGATGCTGCCGCAGGACCATGCGGTGCGCTGCATCCGCCTCGAAGAGATCGCCGCTGAAGGAGCCATCGCACCATGAGCGCGACCACCGCCGCTTCTTCGCCGCTGCTGCGGGTCACCGACCTCGTCCGCCACTACGCGCTGCCGCGCGAGAAGCTCTTCGGCCCGCCGCCGACCGTGAAGGCGCTCAACGGCGTGAGCTTCGAAGTGCAGGCCGGCCAAAGCGTGGGTATCGTCGGCGAATCGGGCTCGGGCAAGTCGACCATCGCGCGTCTCGTGATGGCGCTCGATACACCCACTTCCGGCACTGTTTCCCTCGAAGGCCGCAATCTGCACGCGCTCTCGAAGGAAGAGCTGCGCGTGGCGCGCCGCGACTTCCAGATGGTGTTCCAGGACCCGTACGGCTCGCTCGATCCGCGCCAGACGGTCGCGCGCATCGTCGCCGAGCCGCTCGAAGCGCTCGCGGCCACCACTCGCGCCGAGCAGCGCGAACGCGCCGCCGAAACACTCGCCGCCGTGGGCCTGCGCACCACCGACCTCGACAAGTACCCGCACGAGTTCTCGGGTGGGCAGCGCCAGCGCATCGCCATCGCACGCGCCCTCATCACGCGCCCCAAGCTCATCGTGGCCGACGAACCCGTGAGCGCGCTCGACGTGTCGGTGCAGGCGCAGGTGCTCAACCTCATGCAGGACCTTCAGCAGCAGTTCGGCATCAGCTACCTGCTCATCAGCCATGACCTCGCGGTGGTCAACCACCTCTGCGACAACGTGTGCGTGGTCTTCAAGGGCCGCATCGTGGAGCAGGGAGCGCCTGCCGAACTCTTCCAGCACGCGCAGCACGAATACACGCGCACGCTGCTCGACGCCGTGCCGCGTACGCCTGCCGGCGGCACGCTGCTGCCCGGCTGACATCGAAGCGTCGTCCCGCCTCCCTAGGATGAGTGGGTCATAAGCATCTGGTTGCGCACGCGCGCGCCGTCGCGGATGATGCCTGCCCCTGTTTCGAGGACACCGCTCCATGCTCAAACGACGCACCCTGCTCGCCACCGGCGCCGCAGCCCTGACCCCGCTGGCCCTGCCGACCCTCGCGCTGGCACAGAAAAAGAAGGATGCGCTGGTCATCGGCCTCACGCTGGAGCCCACGGGGTTGGACCCCACGGCCAAGGCCGGCGCGGAGATTGCAGAAGTGGTGCTCTACACCGTCTTTGAAACCCTCACCAAGATCAACTCCGACGGCAGCGTCACGCCGCTCCTGGCCGAGAGCTGGGAAGTCTCGCCCGACCTGAAGACGCTCACCTTCAAGCTGCGGCGCGGCGTGAAGTTCCAGAACGGCGAGCCCTTCAACGCGCAAAGCGTGAAGTTCTCGTTCGACCGCGCTGCTGCCGCCAACAGCACCAACAAGGACAAGCGCACCTTCACCAACATCGCGACGCAGGTAGTCGACGATCACACGGTGGTGCTGATCACCAAGGAGATCGAGCCCGACCTGCTGTTCCTTCTCGGGCAGGCCTCGGCCATCATCGTCGAGCCCAAGACAGTGGAGACCAACGCCACCAAACCCGTCGGCACCGGCCCCTACAGGCTCGACAACTGGGCCAAGGGTTCGAGCATCGTGCTCGCCAAGTGGGACGGCTGGCGCGGCGCCGACACGGTGCAGATCCGCAAGGCCAGCTTCCGCTTCATCTCCGAACCGGCCGCGCAGACCACGGCGCTGCTCTCGGGCGACGTCGACCTGTTCCCGCATGCCTCGGTGTCGCGCAGCCTGCCGCAGTTCCAGAACGACAAGCGCTTCCAGGTGGTGTTCAACGCCTCGCTCGGCAAGACCATCCTGGCCATCAACAACAAGCGCAAGCCGCTGGACGACGTGCGCGTGCGCCGCGCCATCTCGGCGGCCATCGACCGCAAGGCCGTGATTGACGCCGCGGTGGACGGCCGTGGCGTGCCCATCGGCAGCCACTACGTGCCAGGCCTGCCAGGCTATGTCGACACCACGGGCGTCAACCCGTACAACGTCGAGAAGGCCAAGAAGCTGCTGGCCGAGGCCGGCGTGAAGACGCCGCTGGAGCTCGAACTGGTACTGCCGCCCCCGCCCTACGCGCGCCAGGGCGGCGAGCTCATCGCCGCGCAGCTCGCCAAGATCGGCATCGTCGCGAAGATCCAGAACGTCGAGTGGGCGCAGTGGATCAGCGGCACCTACGGCAACAAGAACTACGACCTCTCGCTGATCCTGCACGTCGAGCCCTTCGACCTGGTGAACTACACCAAGCCGGAGTACTACTGGGGCTACCAGTCGGCGAAGTTCAACGAGGTCTTCGACAAGGCGCGCAACGCCGCGCGCCCCGCCGACCGCCTGCGCTACCTGGGCGACGCCCAGCGGCTGCTGGCGGAAGACGCGGCCAACGTCTTCCTGTATCAGCAGCAGTTCATCACCGTGGCGGCGCGCAACCTGCGCGGGCTGTGGAAGGACACGCCGATCTTCGTGAACGACATCGCGGCACTGTCCTGGGCCTGAGTCACCGGGTCCGAGCCCGGCCGGGCCCCCCGCATACGGGAACGTCCCAAGGAAAAACCGGCCCGCGGGCCGCGCACCGGCGTGCCCTGTGCATCAAAATGACCGCTCGCGCAGGTGGCATCCTTCGTGCTGCTTGCCGTGTCTTTCGCGGCGCCGCGCCTCCCTTCGGGGCACGGCGTGCGCCGCAGCAGTCATCCGCCGTTCGAACCTGGCATGTTTTTCCGGAGATCACACGTATGTTGAACCGTCGCACCCTCCTTACCACCGCCGGCGCCACCGTGGCGCTGGCCAGCCCCCTCGCCGGCATGGCGCAGGGCAGGAAGGACGCCATCGTGATCGGCATGGCGCTCGAGCCGCCGGGGCTCGACCCGACCACGGGCGCGGCAGCCGCCATCGCCGAAGTGGTGCAGTACAACATCCTGGAGACGCTCACCAAGATCAACTCCGACGGCAGCGTCACCCCGCTGCTGGCCGAGAGCTGGGAGATCTCCCCCGACCTCAAGACCTACACCTTCAAGCTGAAGCGCGGCGTGAAGTACCAGAACGGCGAGCCCTTCAACGCGGCGGCCGTCAAGTTCTCGTTCGACCGCGCCGGCAGCGAGAAGAGCACCAACAAGGACAAGCGCACCTTCGCCAACCTGAGCACGCAGGTGGTCGACGACTACACGGTGGTCATCATCAACAAGGAGATCGACCCCGACCTGCCCTTCGTGCTGGGCCAGGCCACGGCCGTGATCGTCGAGCCCAAGAGCGCCGAGGGCAACGCCACCAAGCCGGTGGGCACCGGCCCCTACAAGCTCGACAACTGGGCCAAGGGCTCGTCGATCACGCTGAGCAAGTGGGAAGGCTTTCGCAGCCCCGCCACCGCGAAGATCAACAAGGTCACTTTCCGCTTCATCTCCGACACGGCCGCGCAGGCCGCGGCCATGCTCTCGGGCGACATCGACGTGTTCCCGCGCATCGGCACGCGCGTGGTGCAGCAGTTCAAGATGAATCCGCAGTTCCAGGTGATCCTGGCCGGTTCTCGCGCCAAGACCATCCTGTCGATCAACAACAGGAAGAAGCCGCTGGACGACGTGCGCGTGCGCCGCGCCATCCTCGCGGCCATCGACCGCAAGGCCTTCATCGAAGGCGCGGCCGACGGCTTCGGCGTGCCCATCGGCAGCCACTACGTGCCGGGCGCGGCGGGCTATGTGGACACCACCGGCATCAACCCCTTCGACGTCGAGAAGGCCAAGAAGCTGCTGGCCGAGGCCGGCGTGAAGACGCCGCTCGAGCTGAAGATGACGCTGCCGCCGCCGCCCTACGCACGCCAGGGCGGCGAGGTGATCGTGGCGCAGCTGGCCAAGATCGGCATCGTGGTGAAGGTTCAGAACGTCGAGTGGGCGCAATGGCTCAGCGGCACCTACGGCAACAAGGACTACGACCTGTCGATCGTGTCGCACGTGGAGCCCTTCGACCTCGGCAACTACGCCAAGCCCGACTACTACTGGGGCTACCAGTCGAAGGCCTTCGACACGCTGTTCGACAAGATCAAGACCACCGCCAACGCCACCGAGCGCAACAAGCTGCTGGGCGACGCGCAGAAGATGCTGGCCACCGACGCGGCCAACGGCTTCCTGTACCAGCCGCAGTTCCCGACCGTCGCGAAGAAGAACGTGAAGGGCATCTGGAAAGAGAACCCCATCTTCGTGAACGATCTCTCCGCGCTCTCGTGGGGGTGATGAGGCTCGCCCCCAGGCTTCGCGCGCTTCGTGTCGCTTCGCCAACCCCCTGCCGGGGGCAACACCAGTGGCCCGGCAAAGCCGGTTCCACGGTGTTCCCCGACGGGGCCGTGGGCGTCTCGTGCGCTGTGAATCATGATGAATGCGGAGCTTGAGTGAGTGACGCAATGTCCGATGTCGCCTTGCTGAGCAGTCTTTCCGCGCAGGAGCTTGCCGCCGCCTACCGCGACCGCAAGCTCTCGCCGGTCGAGGTCACGCAGGCCGTGATCGCGCAGGTGGAGCGCTGGGAGCCCCACCTGCAGGCCACCTGGCTCTTCAGGCCCGAGGCTGCGCTCGAACAGGCGCGGGCCTCGGAGGCGCGCTGGCTGCGCGGCGACGCGCGCGGGCCGCTGGATGGCGTGCCGGCCACCATCAAGGAAAACATCGCGACGCGCGGCGACCCGATGCCCGCAGGCACCGCCGCCGTCGACCTGAAGCCCGCGGCTGCGGATGCACCGCCTGCCGCGCGCCTGAAGGAAGCCGGCGCGGTGATCGTGAGCAAGACCACGATGCCGGACTACGGCATGTTGTCTTCGGGGCTGTCGAGCTTCCACACGCTGGCGCGCAATCCGTGGGACCTGAGCCTGACACCGGGCGGCTCCAGCGCGGGTGCCGCAGCTGCCACGGCGGCGGGCTACGGCCCCTTGCACCTGGGCACAGACATCGGCGGCTCGCTGCGCCTGCCCGCGAGCTGGTGCGGCATCTTCACGCTCAAGCCCAGCCTGGGGCGCGTTCCCATCGACCCGCCCTACATGGGCCGCGTCGCAGGGCCGATGACCCGCGCCGTGGGCGACGCCGCGCTGCTGATGCAGGTGCTGTCCAAACCCGACGCTCGAGACAGCATGAACCTGCCGCCGCAGGACATGGCCTGGGCGGGCTTCGACGTTGCGCCCGACCATCTGCGCGGCCTGCGCTTCGGGCTGCTGCTCGATGCGGGCTGCGGCCTGGCGGTGGAGCCCGAGATTCAGGCGGCGGTCGAGCAGGCCGCGCGCCTGCTGGAGAAGGCCGGCGCCGTCATCGAGCCGATGCGGCCCTTCATGTCGCAGGCCATGCTCGACGGCATGGACCACTTCTGGCGCATGCGCTCGCTGGTGGACATGAAGAGCCTGCGCGCCGACCAGCGCTCGAAGGTGCTGCCCTACATCCGCGAATGGGCCGAGAGCGCGGCGGAGTTCAGCGGCGAGCATGTGTTCCGCGGCTTCAGCCAGTTCCATGCGACGCGCGTGGCCGCCGTGAGCGCCTGCGCGCGCTTCGACTACGTGATCTCGCCCGTGTCGCCCAACATGCCGGCGGCGGCCGAGGCGCCCTCGCCCACCAACGACCCGCTGCGGCCGCTGGAGCACATCGGGTTCACCGTGCCGTTCAACATGTCGGAGCAGCCTGCGGCCTCGGTGAACTGCGGGTACTCGGCTGCGGGCCTGCCGATCGGGCTGCAGATCGCCGGCCAGCGCTTCGACGATCTCGGCGTACTGCGCGTGTCGCGCGCCTTCGAGCAGATCCGCGAACCGCAGCGCCCCTGGCCCTCGCCGCCCGGCCGCTAGCGAGGCACCTCAGGTCGCGGCATAGCGCCCGGGCTTGTGGTTGATCCAGAGGAAGAGTCCCATCACCACCGCGGCCAGCACCGACCAACCCACCCGCTGCGGCGGGATCACGAACAACGCCAGCAGCACTACGGTGCAGTCGATGCCGATCTGCACCTTGCCGGCGGGCCAGCCGCGCTTTTCCTGCAGGTAGAGCGTGAGCACCGTCGCGCCGCCCAGGCTGGCGCGATGGCGGGCGAGGAACAGGCAGCCGGTGCCCAGCATCAGGCCGCCGAGCACGGCCGCGAAGGCCGGGTGCAGCGAACCGATCGACAGGTAGCGCGGCGCCAGGTCGGTCATCACCGAGAGCAGCGCGATGGCCGAGAAGGTCTTGAGCGTGAACGCCCGGCCCATGTGATGCCAGGCGAACCAGTAGAACGGCAGGTTGACCAGGAAGAACAGCTTGCCGAAGCTCGCGCCGGTGGCGTAATGCAGCAGGAACGCGATGCCGGCCGTGCCGCCGGTGAGCAGGCCCGCCTGGCCGAACAGCATCATCGCGATGGCGACGAAGAGCGTGCCCGAGAAGATGGCCTGCGCGTCGTCGAAGCGGGTGTGGCGCAGCAGGCTGGGCGAGGAGGTCGTGGGAGGTGGCGCATCCATGGCCGGGGCTGACGCAAATCCCGCGCCACCCCTGGCGAGATCCGTCACATCAGGTGAGTGGCCAGCATCTCCCTCGCCCGGGTCACGAACGCGGTCTCGCCCTTGCGCCCCGCCAGGAACTGGAAGGCAACGCGCGGCAGCGCCGGCAGGCCGTGAGGCGGCGCCAGCCGTGTCACGCCGTCGCTGATCGAGGACTCGTTGAGGCAGGCAACGCCCAGGCCCGCCGCCAGCGCCGACTGCAGCCCCGCCACGCCCGACGCGACGTGCGCCAGCGCATACGGTATGCGCCGGCGCCGCAGCAGCGAAACGGTGAACTGGTGCAGCGAGCAGGTGTCCGGCAGGGCCAGCAGCCGCAGCGGCTCCCCGCGCACGAGCCGCATGCCCTCCGCGCCGAGCCACACCAGCGACTCGCGCCGCAGCACCGAGCCCCGGGCCTCGGGCGCGGAAGCTCCGGCGATGTTCATCGCGATGCCCACGTCGAAATCGCCTTGGGCATAGGCCGAACGCAGCGCGTCGCTCTTCAGGATGGTGACGTGCAGCCGCACCTGCGGATAGCTCTCGCCGAGCCGCCCCAGCAGCCGCGTCAGGTCGCCCGGGCGGAAGTAGTCGGTGACCGCGAGACGCAGTTCCCCCTGCAGCGTCTCGCCGTGCAGGTCGCGGAATGCCTCGTCGCTCAGCGCGAGGATGCGCCGCGCATAGCCCAGCAGCCGCACCCCCGCCTCGGTGGGCGCGACGCCAGCCTTGCTGCGCGTGAGCAGCGACTGCCCT
Organism: Variovorax sp. V15; assembly: GCF_041154425.1. Lineage (NCBI taxonomy): Bacteria > Pseudomonadati > Pseudomonadota > Betaproteobacteria > Burkholderiales > Comamonadaceae > Variovorax > Variovorax sp. V15. The sequence goes on along the minus strand of NZ_AP028659.1, from coordinate 1,037,010 downwards.
GCCCGCTCCTCCAGCTTGCGGATCTGCTCGCTCACCGACGACTGCGAGAGAAAAACGCGCGGCGCGGCCGCCGTGAGGCTGCCCGCGTCGACGACGGCGGCCAGCGTGCGCAGTTGCTCCAGGTCGAACCCTTGCATGGTCAATCCATCCGTTTATCCGATGGAACGCATCATATATTCCCGCTTTTCCGATGACCAGCAGGCTCCCACAATCACCCCATCGACAACCCATTCATCCAAGGAGCCAGCCATGCCCCACATCGTCGTCCACCTCTCCGGCCAACCCGATGCCGACCTCACCCGCAAGACCGTCGACGCCGTCGCCGAGCTCACGCAGAGCGTGCTCGGCAAGCAGCTGCCGGTCATCGCCGTCACCGTGCAGTACATCGCCGCCGACGCCTGGTTCATCGGCGGGCAGTCGCTCGCCTCGCTGGGCAAGTCGGCCTTCCACCTCGACATCAGCATCACCGACGAGACCAACACCAAGGCCGAGAAGGCGCGCTACCTGCGCGAGGTGCATGCGGCCATGGCGAAGATCAGGCCGGACCTGCACGAGGTGTCGTACATCCATGTGATCGACGCGCGCGGCGCAGCCTACGGCTATGGCGGCAAGACGCAGGAGTACCGGCACCAGCAGGCCGGGGTATAGGTTCACCCCCAGGCTGCGCGCACTTCGTGTCGCGGCGCCAACCCCCTTCCGGGGGAAACACCTGCGGCCCGGCAAAGCCGGTTCCGCGGTGTTCCTGGCCTTGGCAGTTGCAATCCGGCGTTGCGCGCCCGGCAATGGCACGGCAGAAAAACTATGCGACGCTGAAGCATTCCTGCCGTGGCACCATGCCGCCATGCCTTCCGCAAATCCCCTCGCCGACAGCCTCGGCAACCCGCTCACCCTCGACGATGCCGCAAGCCTGCCGCTGGTCGACGACTTCGTCATGGGCTTCATCTCCAGCGAGGCGCGCGCGGTCAACCTGCTAGCTGCCGCCGGCAACGACGCGAGCCCGGTCGTCCAGGCCTACTGCGCCACACTGCACCTGTTCGCCGAATCGCGGGAAGCCGTGGCCAATGCACGGCCGTTCCTCGCGAAGGCTCGCGCCGGCGCCTCGCGCGCCACGCCGCGCGAGCAGCGCTACATAGCGGCCATCGAGGCCTGGGCCGAGGGCGACATCGCCCGCGCCATCGCGCTGCACGCCGAGCAGGCGCGCGAGCATCCGCGCGACCTGGTGTCGGTCAAGCTCGGCCAGTACCACTGCTTCAACACCGGCGACTGCCCCGGCATGCTGAAGCTCGCGCTGGCGGTGCTGCCGCACGCGGCAGACGTGCCCTACGTGCACGGCATGGCGGCCTTCGGCTACGAGCAATGCCATCTGATGCGCGAAGCCGAGGCAAGCGCGCGCTGCGCCATCGCGATGTGCCGCAAGGAGCCTTGGGCGCACCATGCGCTGGCGCACGTGATGCTCACCGAGGGCCGGCTCGCCGAGGGGCTGGCGTTCATGGAGAGCGTGAGCGACACCTGGATCGGCCTCAACTCGTTCATGGTCACGCACAACTGGTGGCACATGGCGCTGTTCCTCATCGACCTCGGGCGCGATGCCGAGGCGCTCGCGGTGTACGACGAGCACGCCTGGGGCGTGGTGAAGGACTACTCGCAGGACCAGATCGGTGCGGTCTCGCTGCTCGCGCGGCTTGAGCTTGCCGGCATCGACGTGGGCAGGCGCTGGGACGACGTGGCCGACCACCTGCGGCAGCGGCAGGCCGACCACGTGCTGCCCTTTCTCGACCTGCAGTACCTCTACGGCCTGGCGCGCGCCGGCCGCCCCGAGGCGGGGGTTCTGCTGCGCAACATCCTGGCCTTCGCACCGGATGCGCCGGCGTCGACGCGCGCGGCATGGCAGCGCGTCTGCGTCCCCGCCGCGCACGGGCTGGTGGCCTACGCGCAGGGCAATCTTCCGGCAGCCATCGAAGGCCTGGGCACGGCGCTGCCGCGCATGATCGAGATCGGCGGTAGCCACGCGCAGCGCGACCTGTTCGAGCAGGTGTATCTCGATGCGCTGGTGCGCAGCGGCACGGCGTCTTCGCTGGGGGTTGCCCAGGGCATCCTGCAGCAGCAGCTCAACGGCCAGCCCGAGTCGCTGCGCCTGCGCAGGCAGGCGGCCGCGGTGTATGCCCGGCTCGGCCTCGGGCAGTTGACCGGTGGAACCGCGGCGCACGCCTGAGCAGGTCCGGCCCGAGCGTTGAGGCAGACCAAAACTCCATGCCTTCAGGTCATGGGGCATGGTGCAAAAGGAATTGGCGACAGCATGCGAGCGGCTCCTAGACTGGCCGCTCCCTCAGACACCACGCCCTCGCGGGCAGGCCTTCCATGCACAAGTCGCTCGTCACGCTGGCCGTTCTCTCGGCACTCGCGCCCTTCTCACCCGCTCTCCATGCCGCCGATGGCACCCCGGTCGCCCTCGACCTGCTGCTGCGCGGCGGCACCGTGTACACGGGCGACTCCGACATGCCAGTGGTGGGCGACGTCGGCATCGCGGGCGACCGCATCGTGTTCGCGGGCAAGGCGGCGCCGGCGCAGTTCACGGCAAGGCGCGTCATCGACGCCATGGGCATGGTGGTGGCGCCGGGCTTCATCGACGCCCATACGCACGCGGATGCCGACCTGCATTCGAACGACCCGAAGAGGCGGCTGAACATCCCGTTCATCACGCAGGGCGTGACCACCGCGGTGATCGGCAACGACGGCTTCGGCGGCTTCGACATCGCGGCACAGGCGCAGAAACTGCGCGCCGCGCCGGTGGGCACCAACGTGGCCATGTACGTGGGTTTCGGCCCGGTGCGCATGAGCGAGCTGGGCGAGGCCAATCGGGCGCCCACGCCCGAACAGCTGGAGGCGATGAAGAAGCGCGTGAGCCAGGGCATGTGCGAGGGCGCGCTGGGCCTTTCCACCGGCCTCTTCTACACGCCGCAGAACTTCTCGAAGACCGAGGAGGTCATCGAGCTCGCGAAGGTGGCGGCACGGCACGGCGGCCTGTACGACAGCCACATCCGCGACGAGTCCATGTACAACATCGGCCTGAAGGGCTCCATCGACGAGGTGATCCGCATCGGCCACGAGGCGAAGCTGCCGGTGCACGTGGCGCACATCAAGGCGCTGGGCGTCGACGTGCAGGGCCAGAGCGGCGACATCATCGGGCGCATCGAGAAGGAGCGCGCGGGCGGGCTGGACATCACGGCCGACCACTATCCGTGGACCGCGTCGAGCACGCGTTTCTCGGCCGCGCTGCTGCCGCCCTGGGCCAACGAGGGCGGCCGTGCCGCGACGCTGCAGCGCTTCGACGACGCCTCGCAGCAGGAGCGCCTGCACAAGGACATGCGCGAGAACTTGCGGCTGCGCGGCGGCCCCGAGGCCATCCTGTTCTCGGCCGGCAGCACGAAGTACGTGGGCAAGACGCTGGCCGACGTGGCCAAGGCGTCGAACGCCGATCCGGTGGACGCCGCCATCGCGGTGCTGCGCGACGGCGACCTGATGATCGCCTCGTTCAACCAGAGCGACGACGACGTGCGCGCCTTCATGAAGCGGCCGTGGGTCATGACCTCGTCGGACTCCTCGCTCGGCCATCCGCGCGCCTACGGCACCTTCGCGCGCAAGTACGACCAGTACGTGGTGAAGGAGCACACGATCTCGCTGGCGCAGTTCATCCGCAGCAGCTCCTCGCTCACGGCCGACACGCTGGGGCTGAAGCAGCGCGGCCATCTGCGCCCGGGCTACTACGCCGACGTTGTGGTCTTCGACCCGGCACGCTATGTGGCGAAGGCCACCTACACGCAGCCGACGCTGCTGTCGGAGGGCGTAAGCACGGTGCTGGTGAACGGCCAGTTGGCGGTCGACGGCGGCAAGCCCACGGGTGTGGGCGCGGGCCAGCCGCTGCTGCGCACGCCGAAGGCCGGCAGCTGCGTCTGAGCGTGCCCGCTCAGTCCTTGTTCTTCAGGTGCCGCGTCTGGTCGTAGGTCGGCTGCGGCGGCAGGTCGGCCAGGTGGCGCGTGTCGGCCCATTCGACGATCTCGATGTCGTCGGGCCGCGAGGGATCGGCGATGCGGATGCGGTTGAAGCCTGCGTTGGGAATGTCGCTGCGGCGCGGCCCGCTCAGGCTCAGGCCCCTGGCGGTGCGCCACACCATGTCGAGCACGCCGCCATGCGTGACGACGATCAGGTGCCGGCCCCGGTGCTCCGAGGCGATGCCGCCCAGCGCCGCGATGATGCGCGCATGGAACTCGCGCGCCGTCTCACCCTCGGGCATGGCGTGGTCTTCACGGAACTCCAGCCACTCTTCCCAGGCACGCGGATGCAGGCTCTGGATCTCGTCGGAGCGCATGCCCTCGACCACGCCGAAGAACTGCTCGCGCAGCGCCGCCGAGGTGACCACCGGCAGCGACAGCTGCTGCGCCCCGGGCGCCGCGGTCTGCTGTGCGCGCATGAGGTCGCTGCTGATGATGTGCCGCACCGCCGTCTCGCTGGCCAGCCTCAGTCCGATGCGGCGGGCCTGCTCGTGGCCGATGTCGTTGAGCGGGACGTCTGCATGCCCCTGGAAGCGGAGCTCGCGGTTCCAGGCGGTCTCGCCGTGGCGGATCAGGATCAGGTCGGTGGTGGTTTCGGGCTTGGGCGTTGGCATTGCCGCCCATTTTCCACTGTGGGCATGACGCTCAGGTATTCGCCCGCACCGCCTGTTGCAGCACCGCCACCACGGCGTCGGCCGCGGGCGCTGCGCCCAGTCGCATCGGCGACGGCGTGAGCAGCGCCAGCACCCACGCGATCACCACGCCGCCGACGATGGCGCAGACCACCACCACGGCGGTGTACGCGATGGCCTTGTCGGGCGGGCATTTCATGAGCACCGGCAGGCCGGTGTAGAGCAGGTAGATTCCGTAGAGCGCCGCCAGCGCCCCCAGCACCGAAAGCGAGGGCAGCAGGCTGAACACGCCGCCGACGAAGGCTGCAGTGCTCGCATGGGACGAAAGCTTGAGCGCGCCGATCTGGCTCCTGGTGCCCTCGAAAGTGGGCGCCATCGCGTCGATGATCAGCGCGAGCACGAACACCATCACCAGCGACAGCACGTAGCCCACGATCATGTTCGCGAGCCCCGAGGCCAGCGGCACGCGGAAGCTCACGCCAAAGGCACCTACGCCGATCAGCGACAGGCCGATGAAGCTGGCGAGCGCCGGGATCAGCGCGAGGATCATCACGTAGTTCCTGTAGAGCGATGCGGCGTCGGCCGGCTCGGCGTCGATCTCGGGCCAGGTGGCCTTCGGCTTGAGAAGGATGGCCTGGACGCGTTCTACAAGATTCATTGCGGGATTCCTCTGCACGGGCTGTCGAGTATGTCGGCGCCGCCGCGCGACGGCTGCTGGCCATGAGGCCTATGCCGCGACCTATGCCGCTGCGCCGCGGGCCGCAATCGCGCAGAATCCCTGCCCATGCCCAATCTGATCCTGCTGCCCGGCCTCGCCTGCGACGAGCGCATCTGGGAAGCCCAGCTGCCCGCTCTTCCCTCCGCCTTCGGCGCCCGCGTGAGCGACGTCCAGCGGCACAACGACACCATCGAGGGCATGGCCGCAGCCGTGCTGCGCGACAACGAGGGGCCGCTGGTGCTGTGCGGCGCCTCGATGGGCGGCATGGTCGCCATGGAGGCTGCCCGCCAGGCGCCCGAACGCATCGCGGGGCTCGCGCTGCTCGGCACCAGCGCACGGCCCGAGACGCCGGAGATGTTCACGCTGCGCGAAGGCGCCATCGAGTACTTCGAGCGCGGCGAGCTGCGCGACGTGATCGAACCGAACGTCTACTTCGCTTTCCACCCCATGCAGGCCGCCGACGAGGCGCTGGTGCAGCGCTACCTCGACATCGTGCTGGGCGCGGGCGCGCAGCAGCTCATCACGCAGAACCGCGCCGTGATGCGCCGGCCCGACGCGCGCCTGCACCTCGCGTCGGTGCGCGCGCCCGTGCTGCTGATGTGCGGCAACGAGGACAAGCTCGCGCCCCCCGAGTGCACCACCGAGATGGCGGCACTGCTGCCGCAGGCCGAGGTGGTGTGGGTGCCCGACTGCGGCCACATGCTGACGATGGAGAAGCCCGACCTCGTCAACGCCGCGCTCAACCGCTGGCTGGCCAAGAACTTTCCCGCCTGAGCCCGGACTCCCGCGGCCGCTCAGTGCAGCTGGCCGCCTGTCTCGGCGATGTCGTGCTCCACGGCCAGCGATGTGCTCACCGCGATGCGCAGCGCCTTGACCATGGTTTCCAGCGACATGCTCGGCGCCCCCGGAAAGCGCGCCGCCTGCTCAGGCAGGTACGGAATGTGGATGAAGCCGCCGCGCAGCCCCGGCACCGGATGCGTCGCGATGTGGTGCATCAGCCCGTAGAAGATGTGGTTGCACACGAAGGTGCCCGCGCTGTTCGACACCGAGGCCGGCACGCCGGCCGCGCGCAGTTCGCGCACCATGGCCTTGATCGGCAGCGTAGAGAAGTACGCGGCGGGCCCGCCCGGCACCACCGGCACGTCGATGGGCTCCTGCCCCTTGTTGTCGGCCGTGCGCGCGTCGTCGATGTTGATGGCGATGCGCTCCGGCGTGAACTCCGTGCGGCCGCCGGCCTGGCCGATGCACAGCACCAGTTGGGGCTGCAGCTCGTCCATGGCCGCCAGCAAGGCGTCGATGGCATCGCCGAAGACGCAGGGCACCAGTCGCGCATGGACCGTCGCTCGGCCCACCTTCCAGCCGTCGAGCGCGCGCACGGCATCCCACGAGGGGTTGAGCACCTCCTGCTCGAAGGGCTCGAAGCCGGTGAGCAGGACCTTGATGGGCTTGGCTGCCACGGTCTGCCTTGCTCGTTCAGGCGTTCCGGCGGTCAGGCCGTCGCCCGGACGGCGATGCCCTCGGCCTCCAGCCGCTCGCGGATGCGGCGCGCAAAGGCCAGCGCATGGGCGCCGTCGCCATGCAGGCAGACGGTCTGCGCATTGACCGGCACGACACTGCCGTCGATGGCGGTCACGCGGCGGTCGCGCACCAGCGAGAGGGTCTGCGCGAGCGACTGCTCCTCGCTCTCGATCAGCGCGCCGGGCTGGCTGCGCGGCACGAGGCTGCCGTCGGGCATGTAGCCGCGGTCGGCGAACACTTCCTCCACGGGCTCGAGGCCGGCGCGGCGGGCCGCGTCGATCATGTTGCTGCCCGCCAGGCCGAAGAACCTGAGCGAGGGATCGAAGCGGCGCACGGCCTCGCACAGCGTGTCGGCGAGTTCGGGCTCCTTCACGGCCTGGTTGTAGAGCTGGCCGTGGGCCTTCACGTGCGAGAGCTTGCCGCCCTCGGCCTTCACGATGGCCGCCAGCGCGCCCACCTGGTAGAGCACGTTGGCCACGATCTCCCCGGGCGGCAGGTGCATGGTGCTGCGGCCGAAGTTCTCGCGGTCGGGAAAGCTGGGATGCGCGCCGATGGCCACGCCGTTGCGCATGGCCCAGCGCACGCACTGCTGCATGGTCTTCGCGTCGCCGGCGTGCCAGCCGCAGGCGATGTTGGCGGAACTCACCAGCGCGAGCAGCGCTTCGTCGTTGCCGGCGCCTTCGCCGAGGTCGGCATTCAGATCGATTTGCATCGTGGGCTTCCTTTTTCTCTCTCGCGCTTTCTCGCGATTTCCGGGCAGTCTATGCCGCGCCCGGCCAGCCCGCAGCCGCAAGGCCTTGAGCCACCTGCGCGAGGTAGCGCTGCTGGTCGGCCCACGCGGCCAGCGCCTGCGGCTGGTCGACCTGCACGAGGCGCAGCCTGCCGTTGAGCGGCGCCTGCGCGAGCTTCCAGAGGTCGGCGCGGATGACCACGCCGATGCGCGGATAGCCGCCGGTGGTCTGCGCGTCGCCCATCAGGATGATCGGCTGGCCCGAGGGCGGCACCTGGATCGTGCCGGGGATCACGCCAGAGGAAAGCATGTCGCCGCTGCGCTTGCGCCTGAGCTCGGCGCCTTCGAGGCGGCTGCCCATGCGGTTGCTCTGCGGCGTGATGCGCCAGCGCTCGCCCCAGAGTTGCTCGCGCGCGGCCAGCGTGAACAGTTCGAACTCGGGGCCTGGCAGCACGCGCAGCGCGATGGTGCCGTCGCCTTCGGACCGGCCCCAGTCGGGGCTTCGAACGCCGAAGGGGCGGCGCTCGCGTTGCGCGGCATCGAGCGTCGAGGCGCCCACCGGCAAGCGGTCGCCCTTGCGCAACGGCCGGCCTTCGAGACCGCCGAAGCCCGCCTTGAGGTCGGTGCTGCGCGAGCCGAGGACCGGCGGCACGTCGATGCCGCCCGCCACCGCGAGCCAGCTGCGCACGCCGGGCTTGTTCGTGCCGCCAGCGTTGGCGCCTGCGAGCCTGAGCGTCTGGCCGGCAGCGACCGGCACGCTCCAGCAGGGCCACAGCGGCACGCCGTCGAGGCTGGCGCCGAAGTCGTCGCCCGCGAGCGCGATGCGCGTGTCGGCCTCGAACTGCAGTTCGCAGCCGCCCATGGTGAGCTCCAGCCCCGCCGCGCGATCGGCATTGCCCACCAGCCGGTTGGCCAGCGTGAGGGCCAGCACGTCGAGCGCGCCGCCCGGACAGATGCCGAGCTGGCGATGGCCATGGCGGCCCAGGTCCTGCACCGAGGCGAGCACGCCGGGCTTGCGCACGACGATCATGTCTGCACGCTCTCGGCCACGAAGCGCACGCGGTCGCCGGGTCGCAGCAGCGTAGGCGGCTCGGCGGCAGGGTCGAACATCTCCAGCGGCGTGCGGCCGATCAGCTGCCAGCCGCCCGGCGAAACCAGCGGATAGATGCCGGTCTGCTCGCCGCCGATGCCGACCGAGCGTGCGGGCACCGCGAGGCGCGGCTCCGCCCGGCGTGGCGTGGCGAGTTCGGGCGGCAGTCCGCCCATGAAACTGAAGCCGGGCAGGAAGCCCAGCAGGTAGACGACGTACTCGGCGGCGGTGTGGCGCCGCACCACCTCGGCCGGCGTGAAGCCGGTGTGGGCCGCGACGTCGGCCAGATCGGGCCCGTGCTCGCCGCCATAGGCCACCGGGATCTCGACCAGTCGGCCGCTGACGGCGCCGGCGGACAGCTTCGGCCAGGCTTCGAGCACCCGCGCGGTGAGCGTGTCGAGGTCGATCGCGGTCGGATCGAAGGTGAGCGTGAGGTTGTTCATGCCCGGCAACGTCTCGCCGACGCCGGGCCACTCCCGCGCATGCTCGGCCAGCGCCCAGATGCGCTGCTGCTGCGCCAGCGTGGCGGGTGCGGGCAGGTCGCACAGCAGTGCTGCGTCGCCCAGCAGATGCAAACGCGGCAGGGGCACGTCGTTCACTTCACGCCGGCCCGTGGTCAAGGCTGGGCTCTTCGCGCGACACCGTGGAACCGGGGTTGCCGGGCCACCGGTGTCGCCCCCGGAGGGGGGTTGGCGAAGCGACACGTAGTGCGCGCAGCCTGGGGGAGAACTTACTCACGTCCGAGGCTGCGGACTTTTGCAGCCAGCTGCTGCTCCACGTTCGGGGAGACGAACTTGTGGACTTCGCCGCCGAGCATCGCGATCTCGCGCACGAAGGTGCTGGAGATGAACTGGTACTTGTCGCTCGGGGTCAGGAAGACGGTCTCGACGTCGGGCATCAGCGAGCGGTTCATGCCCGCGAGCTGGAACTCGTAGTCGAAGTCGGTCACGGCGCGCAGGCCGCGCACCATGGCCTTGCCGCCGCGCGCGACGACGAAGTCGCGCAGCAGGCCCGAGAAGCTTTCGACGGAGACCTGGTCGCTGTAGGGCTTGACGGCCTCGCGGGCCATGTCCATGCGTTCGGAGAGGGTGAACAGCGCCTTCTTGTGATGGCCCGCCGCGACCGCGACGATCACCTTGGAAAAGAGCTGGGTGGCACGGCGCACCACGTCCTCGTGACCGAGGGTGATGGGGTCGAAAGTGCCGGGATAAACCGCGATGACGTTGCTGGCCATGGTTGCTTCTTCCTCATGCTGCCGGTGCGGCTTGTCCGGCGGATTATGCAGTCCCCTGCGCGGCGGGCCTCAGCAGATGTGCATGCACGGCGCCGGCCTTCAGGTAGCGGAACTCGGCGAGGCCCAGGGCCGCGAGTTCTTCGCCGCTCCAGCGGCGCGGGGCCTCGAGGTACACCGAGCCTTCGGCGCGCAGCGAACGTGCGGCGGCACGAAGCGCGGGCTCGTAGAGCGCGGCGTTGTCGAAGGGCGGATCGAGGAAGACGACGTCGAGGCTGCCCGCGGGCGCTCGTTCGAGCGCGGTGACGCCGTTGCCGCGCTCGATGCGAACGGCCTCGGCTTCGAGCTTGGTCTTGACGGCCTGCAGCTGGGCGACGAGCGCGGCGTCCTGCTCGCACAGCAGCACGCTGGCCGCGCCGCGCGAAGCGGCCTCGAGGCCGAGCGCGCCGGTGCCCGCGAAGGCATCCACGCACCGCCAGCCGGGAAGCTCCCCGCCACCGGCGCCGGCCAGGCTGGCGAGCCAGTTGAAGAGGGTCTCGCGCACGCGGTCGGGTGTGGGGCGCAGGCCGGGCTTGTCGGCCACGGCGAGGCGGGTGCGCTTCCATTCGCCGCCGATGATGCGCACCTCGCTGGGCTTCGAGGGGCGCTTGACCGCCGGCTTGGACCTGTTGCCGGCAGGTGCGGATCGGGAGGGTGAGGCGGCTTTCTTCTGGTGCTGGGGCATGCGACGAGCTTAACGCCGCCGAATCCGCCGGACTCTCAAGCCCCTGCCAACGCGCGGCGCAGAAGCATTGCCGCGAGCACGAGCATGGTGCCGCCGATCAGCGCGTCGAGCATCTGCCAGGCGCGGGGCTTGGCGAAAACAGGCGCGAGCAGCCGCGCTCCGAAGCCCAGCGAGGTGAACCAAAGCGCGCTCGCCGTGGCGGCGCCCGCCACGAACCAGACCTTCAGCAGTCCCGCCTGCTGCGCACCCGCGCTGCCCACGAGCAGCACCGTGTCGAGGTAGACGTGCGGATTCAGCAGCGTGAAGCCGGCCGCCTGCGCCACCACCGCCGCGCGCGACAGCGACGAGGCGCCCTGCGCCGTGGCCTGCAGTGCCGCCGGCTGCCGCGAGCGCCACAGCGCCCTGAGCCCGTAGGCGCACAGGAAGGCGGCGCCCAGCCCCGCGAGCGCGGTGGCCAGCATCGGCCGCCCCTTCAGCGCCTGCGCCATGCCGGCCACGCCGGCGCCGATCAGCACCGCATCGCTGGCGGCGCAGAACAGCACCACCGCGCCGACGTGCTCGCGCCGCAGGCCCTGGCGCAGCACATAGGCGTTCTGAGCACCGATGGCGACGATGAGGACCAGGCTCATGAAGAGCCCGTTGGCGAAGGCGGTGGTGACTTGTACGGCTTGCATCCGTCGGAGGATGCCGGCCGCCGCGCATTAACTCAAACTAAACTTTCTTAAGCAGATTCAGTTTTTCTTCATTACTCGAGGACCGCCCATGCTCGACTATGCCGCCCTGAACGCCCTTGCTGCCGTGGTGCGCGAAGGCAGCTTCGAACGCGCCGCGCGCGCGTTGCACGTCACGCCTTCGGCGGTGTCGCAGCGCATCCGTCAGCTGGAGGAGAAAACCGGCGGGGCGCTGCTGGTGCGCGGCCAGCCCTGCGTGGCGACCGAAGCCGGCCAGCAACTGTGCCGGCACGTCGAGCGCGTGGGCATGCTGGAGCACGAGCTGCGCGACGCCCTGCCCGCCCTGGGCATGGGCAGCGGCGAAGCGGGGGACGAGCGCGTCACGATCCGCGTGGCGGTCAATGCCGACACGCTCGCGACCTGGTTCATCGCAGCCGCGTCGGCCTTCACCGCGCAGGAACCGGGCGCACTGCTCGACCTGACGGTGGACGACCAGGACCACACGGCCGAGCGCCTGCGCAGCGGCGCGGTGCTCGCGGCGGTCACCGCGCTGGCCCAGCCGGTGGCGGGCTGCAACAGCGAGGCCCTGGGCACGACGCACTACGTGGCGGCGGCCAGCCCCGGTTTCGTGCGGGAGCATTTCGCAAAAGGCGTGGGCGCCCGCACGCTGGCGAGCGCGCCCAGCCTGGTGTTCGACCGCAAGGACAGGCTGCAGGCGCGCTGGGTGCGGCGCATCTGCCACCGCAATGTCGAGACGCCGAGGCACTGGATTCCGTCGCCCAGCGCTTTCGTCGAAGCTGCGTGCTCGGGGATGGGCTGGGGCATGCACCCGGTCAGCATGGTGGCCGGGGCACTCAAGGAGGGAAGGCTGGTCGAGCTGGTGCCCGATTCGATGCTGCCGGTGCCGCTCTACTGGCAGCACGCGCGCGCGGCGCCGAAACTGCTCGAACGGCTGGGCGTCGCGGTGCGCGCGGCCGCCACCAGCGGGCCGCACGCATTGGCCCAGTAGCTATTGCTGCGCCTTGGCAGTACTGGCGTCCTTGCCGCCCACCACCACCGTCACCATGCGTTCGGGCTGCAGCTTGCGCTGGAACGCGGCCTTCACGTCGGCGGCGGTGACCGCGTTCATGCGCGCGGTCCAGGTGTCGAGGTAGTCCAGCGGCAGGTCGTGCCAGGCGATGTTGGCGACGTTGCCGATCAGCTTGCGGTTGCTGTCCAGCAGCAGCGGGAAGCCGCCGATCAGGTTGTCCTTGGCCGCCTTCAGCTCGGCGGCGGTCGGGCCCTCAGCCACGAACTTCGCGAGCACTTCGCGCGACACCTTGACGGCCTCTTCGGCCTGGTCGGGACGGGTCTGGAAGCCGATGCGGAACGCGCCTGCCTCGAGCCCAGGCGCGAAGCCGCTGTAGATGCTGTAGGTGAGGCCGCGCTTCTCGCGCACCTCGTTCATCAGGCGAGAGACGAAACCGCCGCCGCCCAGCACATAGTTGCCCAGCGTGAGCGCGAAGTGGTCCGGGTCCTTGCGCGGATAGCCGGGCTGGCCGATGAGCACATGGGCCTGCGCCGAGTCGAAGGCGATGCGCTCGTTCTTCGGCGCGGTCAGCGCAGCAACCGGGGCGACGGCCGGCAGCGGCGTGCAGGCCTCGGGGCCGGGCAGGCGCGACAGCAGCGTGGTAGCGATGGTCTCGGCCTCCGCGCGCGTGACGGCACCGACGATGCTGAGCTTGGCGCGGCACGGCACGATGAGCTGCTGGTAGCGCTGGCGCATGGCGGCGGTGTCGATGCGCGCGAGCGTCTCTTCCGTCACTTCCTGGCCGTAGGGGTGCGTGCCGTACACGTCTGCAGCGAAGGCGCGGCCAGTAACGGTGGCGGGCTTGGTGTTGGCCTCCTTGATGGCGGCGTTGATGCGCTCGCGCTCGCGCTGCCACACGTCGTCGGGGAAGGAGGGTTCGCCGATCTCGCGCGCGGCCAGCGCCACCGCCTTGTTCAGCAGCGCCGGATCGGACAGCGAGCGCAGCGAATAGCTGGTGCGATCGGTGCCGGCGCTCACGTCGAAGCTTGCGCCCAGATCGGCCCAGGCTTCGCCCAGCGCGTTCTGGTCGAGCGCGGGCTCGCCGCTCTTGCCTGCACGCACGCCCTTCTCGACCATGGTCGCGGTCACGCTGGCCAGGCCGGCCTGCGCGGCGGGGTCACGGCGGCTGCCGGCGTCGAAATCGATCTGCGCGTCGACGATCGGCAGCGCGTTGGTCGACACGAGATAGATCTTCGCGCCGTTGGCCAGCGTCCAGTGCTGGATGGGCAGCGCGGCCTGCGCGGCGGTGATGCCCGCCACGGCGACGGCACCCGCGATCAGGGCGCGCCGCGCGGTCTTCATGAAAGTCTTCTGCATGGGAATCGTCACCTTTCAGCGCATCTCGCCCGCGGGCGCGGCGAAGCCACGGCCACGCGGCTTGGCCTCGGGTGGCAGGGGGCGCAGCGTGGCGACGGTGAGCTGGTCGTCGCCGAAGTACTTTGCGGCCACGGCCTGCACCTGGGCGGCCGTGACGGATTGCAGCCGCGCGACGATGCGCTCGCTGGCATCCAGCGGCAGGCCCTGGATCCAGTTGCTGCCGAGCTCGCGTGCCTGCGCCATCACGGAGTCGCGCTTGTAGGTCTCGCTCGCCACCCACTGGGTCTTGACGCGGGCCAGTTCGGCCTCGCCCACGCCCTCCTTGGCGATGCGCGCGACCTGGGCACGCAAAGCGGCCTCGACCACCTCCGCGCTTTTGCCGGCGGCCGGAACGCCGTCGAGCACGAAAAGCTGCGGGCCGCGGCCGACGAAGCCCGAGTACGCGCCCGCGGAATCGGCAACACGATCGGGTCCCTGGGTCAGCGCGCGGTCGAGCCGGGCGCCGGAATAGCCGTCGAGCACGGCCGAGAGCACCACCAGCGCCCAGGCGTCGCTGTTCACGTCGTCGATATTGGCGAGCTGCGGCACGCGGTACGCGAGCGACACGTAGGCCTGTTCAGCCGGGGCCTTCAGCTCGATGCGGCGGATGCCGCGCTGCGGCGGCTCGATGCGCGGCTTGCGCGCGGGCACGGCGCGCGAGGGGATGCGGCCGTAGTACTTCTCGGCCATGGCGCGCACCTGCGCCACGTCGACGTCGCCGGCCACCACGAGCACGGCGTTGGCGGGCACGTACCACTGCTTGAAGAAGGCGCGCGCATCCTCGGGCGTCATGGCGTCGAGGTCGCTCATCCAGCCGACCACGGGGCGATGGTAGGGAGAGGCGGTGAAGACGGCCGCGTTCTGCTGCTCGCCAAGCAGGGCGCGCGGCTGGTCTTCGGTGCGCAGGCGGCGCTCTTCCTTGACCACCTCGATCTCGCGCTTGAACTCGTCGTCGGGCCACTGGTTGTTGGCGAAGCGGTCCGATTCGAGCTTCATCACCTGCTCCAGGCTGCCGACAGGGATCTGCTGGTAGTAGCCGGTGTAGTCGCGGGTGGTGAAGGCGTTCTCCTGGCCGCCGAGGGCGGCCACGCGGCGGGAGAACTCGCCGGGCTTGATGTCCTTGGTGCCCTTGAACATCATGTGTTCGAGCGCATGGGCCACGCCGGATGTGCCGTCGACCTCGTCGATGGAGCCGACGCGGACCCACACCATCTGCACCGCCGTCGGCGAGCGCCGGTCGGGCTGCACGATCAGCGTCATGCCGTTGGCGAGCGTGAATTGCTGGGGACCGGGAGCCGCGGCGGCGGCTGCGGCGGAAGGCGAAGCGGATTGAGCCTGGGCAGGCACGGCCCATGGCGCCAGGAGCGCCATCGCCAGCACCGCACCAGACGCAGCGCGGCGTGGCGGGAGGTGTTTCATAGAATGGCTCGGATTGTAAAAAGCTCCCGATGTTCAGTTTCTTCAAGAAAAAACCGCCTGCCGAGGCCCCCGACGCGCCGGCGCCCACCCCGCCGGCCCCGGCGGCGCCTGCCCCGGAGCCCGCGCCCGCACGCTCGGTGTTTTCGCCTTCGAGCTGGTTCGGCTCGAAGCCGGCGGCGGAAGAAACGCCGGCGCCCGCACCGGTCGCCGCGCCAGCGTCCGTACCGGTTCCCTCCCCCGCTCCCGCACCGGCCACTGCCCCGGTCGTGCCACCCTCCCCGGCCGCCGCTCCTTCCGCCACGCCTGCGCCCGCGCCGACTCCGGTGACCGCCGCGCCGGTTGCCGAACCCGTGATCGCCACCGAGCGCAAGGGCTGGTTCGACAAGCTCAAGACCGGCCTGCGCAAGACCGGCACCGGCATCCAGGCCGTGTTCGTCAATGCGAAGATCGACGAAGAGCTCTACGAGGAGCTCGAATCCGCCCTGCTGATGGCCGACACCGGCGTCAAGGCGACCGAATACCTGCTCGACGACCTGCGCGGCCGCGTGAAGCGCCAGATGGCCACCGATGCTTCGCAGGTCAAGGCACTGCTGGCCGAGACAGTGGCCGACCTGCTGAAGCCGCTCGAGAAGCCGCTGGTGATCGGCCAGTTCACGCCCACCGTGATCATGGTGGCCGGCGTCAACGGCGCGGGCAAGACCACCTCCATCGGCAAGCTCACCAAGCACCTGGCTGACGAAGGCGCCTCGGTGCTGCTGGCCGCCGCCGACACCTTCCGGGCGGCGGCGCGCGAGCAGCTGCTGGTCTGGGCCGACCGCAATACCGTCGAGATCGTGAGCCAGGAAGGCGGCGACCCGTCGGCCGTGAGCTTCGATGCGGTGAACGCCGGCCGGGCCCGCGGCAAGGACGTGGTGCTGGTCGACACGGCCGGGCGCCTGCCGACGCAGCTGCACCTGATGGACGAGCTCAAGAAGATCAAGCGCGTCGTCACCAAGGCCGACGACACCGCGCCGCACGAGGTACTGCTGGTGATCGACGGCAACACCGGCCAGAACGCGCTGGCGCAGGTCAAGGCTTTCGACGAGACGCTGGGCCTCACGGGCCTGGTCGTGACCAAGCTCGACGGCACGGCCAAGGGCGGCGTGCTGTGCGCCATCGCGCGGGAAAGGCCGATCCCGGTCTACTTCATCGGCGTGGGCGAGAAGCTGGAAGACCTGGAAACCTTCAACGCCCGCGAGTTCGCGCAGGCGCTGCTCGGATAAAAAAACGGCCCCGGCTTGCGCCGGGGCCGCTCACTTTTCTCTCTCCCCTACCTACTACTCCATCGCGAGCGACGCGATGCAGTGAAGATAGGTCACGGCGCCGACACCCGCCAGTGTCGAAAGTCATGGGCGCAGCCGAACACAACGTCTACGCGCCGCATCAGGCATTAAAACTAATACAAATGAATTCAAATGCAGGCTGACCCGTTGCAGCCGGCTGGCGCTATCTGGCAACGGCAACCTCGGCCATCGCCTGCAGCAGCAGGTCGGCCACCACCGGCTTGAAAAGCACCGGTACCTGCGACTCGCGCACGCGCTGCAGCCGGTCGGGCGAGGTTTCGCCGGTGATGAGCAGCAGCGGCGTCGCCGCGCCATCGGCCTGGCTCAGCCGCAAGCCCGCATCGAGCCCGTCCGCGCCATCGGCCAGACGGTAGTCGCACAGCAGCAGATCGAAGGGCCTGCCCTCGCGCGTCGCCTGGCGCAAGGCTGCCGCGGCGCCGGCTTCGTCCGACACGGCGTGAGCGTCGATGGCGTGGGAGCGCAGCAGGCCGGTCATGGCCTCGCGGATTTCCAGTTCGTCGTCGAGCAGCAGCACGCGGCCGGGCAACGCCAGCGTCGACACCTTGCGCTCCCCGGCGGAGGCTACCTCGTTCATGGAAGCGGGCGCCAGCCCGGCCTGCGCCCGCTCGGGCGCACTCGCGACGGGCACCACCACGCGGAAATGCGTGCCGCGCCCCGGCCGCGAATGCATCTGCACCGGGTGGCCCAGCAGCCGCGACAGCCGCTGCACGATCGACAGCCCGATGCCCAGCCCCCGCGAGCGGTCGCGGCCCGGATTGTTGATCTGATAGAACTCTTCGAAGATCCGCCCCGACTGCTCGGGCGGGATGCCGATGCCGGTGTCGCGCACCTCGATCCATACCGCCTCGCCGCGCTCGCGCGCGGTGACGGTCACGCCGCCGCGCGTCGTGTACTTGAGCGCGTTGTCCATCAGGTTCGACAGCATGCGGTGCAGCAGCTGCGGGTCGCTGTGCACCCACAGGCCGCTGGCGCGCACGCGCAGCTGAAGCTCCTTCTGTTCGGCGCGCGCCGCGAAGGTGTGGTTCAGCGGCAGGAACAGCGCGTCGAGCTGCACCGGCTGCGGCGCGGGCGTGATCACGCCGGCGTCCAGTCGCGACACATCGAGCATGGTGTCGAGCGAGGCGCCCAGCGCGTTCACGGCGCGCATCAGGCGCTCGGCGTTGCGGCCTTCGGGGCGGTCGCGCAGTTCGTTCTCCAGCGCGGCGCCGAACAGCGCGATGGCGTGCAGCGGCTGGCGCAGGTCGTGGCTGGCGGTGCCGAGGAAGCGCGTTTTCTCTTCGCTCGCGCGCTCGGTGGCGGCGATCTGCTCGCCGAGCCGGGCGGCCAGCGCCTCGTTCTCGAATCGCAGCATCAGCGATTCGGTCAGCAGCTTATGCTGGCCGATGCCCGCATACAGCGTGAGCAGCAGGTAGGCCGCGCCGGCCGCCGCCAGGAACAGGTGCAGCCCGTCTCCCTGCCAGGCCAGCGCGGTGATCATGCCCAGCGACATCGGCATGGTGTAGCCGAAGAGCGCCGGCTTCAGCGGCCACAGCGACTGCGCCGCCCGCGCGCAGCTGCCGACGATCACCGCCATCAGCAGCGAGGTCATCGGCAGGTTGTTGTGCGGCACGATGAGCCAGGGCACCACCGCCGTGACCATGCTCACCAGCGTGACCACGCGCGAGATCTTGCGTGCCCAGTAGGCGCTCTCGCGCACCGGACGCGACGGGGTCCAGCGCGGCGTGAAGAAGACGTAGATGTCGGCCATCAGCAGGCCGGCAAGCCAAAACAGCAGGCTCGGGTCCTTCAGCTGCGAATAGATGATGCTGCCGAACACGACCACGAAGGCCATGTGCGTGAGCGTCGAGATGCCGTAAGTGCTGTAGACAGAGGCGACGTGCTCGCGCAGCACCCGCTGGCCGAGCGCGTGGTCGGCGGTCGGGGCGTTCGGCGCGGCGGGCTGCACGCTCAATGCAGGGTGCTGATCAGCTGGGCACGCGAGCGCATGCCGAAGAGCAGCAGGATCGTCGAGACATGGTTCTTCACCGTGCCTTCGCTCAGGTTCGCGAGCTGGGCGATTTCCTTGTTGGCCTTGCCTTCGAGCACCCACTGCAGCACCTGCATCTGCCGGGGCGTGAGTTCCTGCCAGGCGCTGGCGTGGGCGAACTCGGCATATCCGCTGAGCGCCTTGCCGGGCATGGCCGGGGCCGCCGGTTGCTGCTGCTGTTGCGTGGCGTCGGGGCCGCCGTCGAGCAGGCCGCAGGCGCGGATGAAGCTCACGACCTCCTTGAGATCGGCCGACTTCGGCAGGAAGGCGGCGGCGCCCAGCGCGAGCACGCCTTGCGCCAGGGTGCTGTTGCCGGTGCCCGAGAGCACGACGATCCGCGCCTCGGGAAAGCGCATCCGGAACTCGGCCAGGCCGCTCAGGCCGTGGGTGTCGGGCAGAGCCAGGTCGAGCAGCACAAGGCCGATGGAAGCCCGGTGGGCTTCGTAGAGCCTGAGCGCATCGGCGACGTTGCTGGCCTCGAAGACCTCGATGCGCGCGTCGGAGGGACCGGCCTGGGCCTGCACCAGGGCGCAGACACCCAGGCGCAGCAGATCGTGATCGTCCACGACGAGGATCGCCCGGGGCGTGCGGGTGGCCGTACCGGTCTCCGCGGCCGGCGACTGGGATGCGGGTGGAGAGTCGAAGGGAGGCACATGCCGATCTTAGCGATGTAACCTTCTTGTGACAGTGTAGAAAGTCACGGCAACAACCGTGGCTGTAGTACCTTATGCTACTTATTTGATAGCATTTTCACATGGCGGCCGCCCTTGCCATCGGGCTTCTCTGTGGGCACCATCGAAAGTCTCGCCGCATCGCACGGCGCCCACGGAGACTTGCCATGACGCACACCGCTGCCGCCCCCCTCGAGTCGAGTGATCGCAAGGTCGACCGGCTGCTCGCCCACTACGAGGAGAGCCACCGCAATCCGACAAACGAGCTGATCCACTTCGCGGCCATCCCGGCCATCATGCTGAGCATCGTGGGACTGCTGTTCGCGATCCATCCCTGGGTGGCCTACGCCTTCGTGGCGGCCAGCCTCGTCTACTACATCCTGCTGCGGTCCCCCGCTTTCCTGGTGGCCATGCTCGTGCTGACCGCCCTGGCCCTGGTGCTGGTGCATGCGATGGGGGGACTTGTATTGCCGGTTTCCGCCGCTATCTTTGTAGTGGCCTGGGTCTTCCAGTTCGTGGGCCACAAGATCGAAGGCAAGAAGCCCTCGTTCTTCGAAGACATCCAATATCTCTGGGTCGGTCCCCTTTTCGTCTTGTCCAAGCTCTTCCTAAGATTGGGCATCCGCTGGTAGCCATTGACTATTCCGGCGATAGAAATTCAAGGGAACCCTTGGATTAGCACTCCCTCTAATCGAGTGCTAATATGGCCAACACAAAGGAGTTCCCCCTGATGACAACGCTGTCTGGAGTCTCTGCCAACCAGCTGGCCGTCGCCAACCCGTGGTCGATGGTTCCCCCGCTGGGCAACCTGGACGCCTATATTTCGGCCGCCAACCGCCTGCCCATGCTCACGCTCGAAGAAGAGCAAGGCTACGCACGCAAGCTGCGCGACCACAACGATCTCGAAGCCGCCGGCGCGCTCGTGCTGTCGCACCTGCGCCTCGTGGTCTCCATTTCCCGCCAGTACCTGGGCTACGGGCTGCCGCACGGCGACCTGATCCAGGAAGGCAACGTCGGTCTCATGAAGGCCGTGAAGCGCTTCGACCCCGACCAGGGCGTGCGGCTCGTGAGCTACGCCATGCACTGGATCAAGGCCGAAATTCACGAGTACATCCTGAAGAACTGGCGCATGGTCAAGGTCGCGACGACCAAGGCCCAGCGCAAGCTGTTCTTCAACCTGCGTTCGATGAAGCAGGGCTTCAAGGCCGACTCTGCCGCTGCCGACAACGGCACGCATCGCGAAACGCTGAGCTCCGACGAGGTTTCGCAGATGGCTACCCGCCTGAACGTGAAGCCCGAGGAAGTGCTCGAGATGGAAACCCGCCTCTCCGGCGGCGACGTGATGCTCGATCCGGGCCCGACGGACGACGGCGACGAAGCCTTCGGCCCGATCGCCTACCTGGCCGACGCCTCGCAGGAACCGACCGCCCTGCTCGAATCGCAGCAGCGCGACCGCCTCTCGAGCGACGGCATCGCGACTGCGCTCGAAGCGCTGGACGACCGCAGCCGCCGCATCGTCGAAGAGCGCTGGCTCAAGGTCAACGACGACGGTTCGGGCGGCATGACGCTGCACGATCTGGCGGCCGTGTACGGCGTGAGCGCCGAGCGTATCCGCCAGATCGAAGTGGCGGCAATGAAGAAGATGAAGAAGGCCCTCGCGGACTACGCGTAAGTCCTTCCTCCTTCCACAAAGACAAAGCCCGGCAGTGCCGGGCTTTTTTCATTGTCTGGACAGCGTTCGCAGCGCCCGCTTCGCGATGTAGCGGGTCTCGGCTGCATCCAACTCCGCCAGCCAACGCGCGCAGAGCTTGTCGACCCACTCGGGCTGGCTCTTGCTCGCGTCGTTGAGCCAGTTCGCCACCGAGTTCTGCACATAGCGGCTGGTGTCGGCGCGCAGCGGTTCGATCAGCGGCAGCGCGCGCCAGGGCTCGGCCTTGAGCACCTCGATCTGCGCGCACCACACGCCGCGCGGCCGCGTGAGTTCGCTGGCGAAGCGGCGGATGTTGGGGTCGGCGTCGAGCACCCAGGGCTGCAGCAGCACGAGCGCCTCGTCGAGCGATGCATTCACAGCGTCGCGCACCGCCATCCACGCGATCTCGCGCACGCCGAAATGCGGGTCGGCGGCGAAGCGGCGCACCGACTCCAGTTGCGCCGCCAGCGGCAGGCCCGAGAGCGTGACCCACTGCGCAGCCCAGCAACGGGCCACGTCGCTGGCGTGCGTGGCCAGCCGGTGCGCGACGGCATCGCGCTCGTCGTGCAGCGCGGCCAGGTCGTAGAGCGCACGCGCGATGTGCCCGTGCCGCTGCATCGGCTTGAAGGCGCCCAGCATCGCGATCGTGTCGGCCAGCCGCTCGCTCTGCGCGTCCAGCCCGATGTGCCCCGCCACGCTGCGCGCCAGCCGGGGCAGTTCCAGCGCAAGGAATTCGTTGAGATTGACGGTTTCGATCAACCCGTCGTTGAGGGCATCGAGCACCTCGGGCGGAATCAGCGCGATGCGGAACGCGCCCTTGCGCCCCTTCAGGTGCCCGAGGGGATCGATGGCGGACATCGGGTGGCGGCCCCTTTCAGGAAGCCAGCAGGGTTTTCAGGTCGGACACCATCGGCGCCACGCCCGCGCCGTAGCGCGCATAGAGCCGCAGCCGGCCCTGCGTGTCATAGACGTAGCTGGCGGCCGAGTGGTCCATCGAGTAGCTGGTCGGCGTCTTGCCGTCGACCTTCTTGTAGTAGACCTTGTAGTCCTTCGCGACCGCAGCCAGCTGGTCGGCCGTGGGAATCAGCGCGACGAAGCTCGGGTCGAACGCGCCCATGTAGGCCTTGAGCACCTCCGCGGTGTCGCGGGCCGGGTCGACCGTGATGAACAGCACCTGCAGCTTGTCGCCGTCCTTGCCGAGCTGCTGCTTGACCTGTGCCATCTCGGTCATGGTGGTCGGGCAGACGTCCGGGCACTGCGCGTAGCCGAAGAACAGCACGACCACCTTGCCCTTGAAGTCGGCGAGCGTGCGGACCTTGCCGTCGGCGTCCTTCAGCGAGAAGTCCTTGGCGTAGTCGGCGCCGGTGATGTCGACGGCATTGAAGCTCTGCCTGGTCTCGCTGCACGCCGAGAGACCCAGGCCGAGCGCGGCGCTGACGCCCACCCAGCCGGCGCCGGCAGCCATCAGTCGAAGAGCGTTGCGCTTGTTCATTGAAACTTGATGCTCACTGGATGTAGTGATCCACCAGCAGCGCCAGGAACAGCACGCTCAGGTGGATCAGCGAGAAGCGGAAGGTCTTGCGCGCCAGCGCGTCGGAGTAGTTGCGCCACAGCGCGAAGGCATAGCCGGTGAAGCCGATGCTCACTGCGACCGCCACCGCCAGGTACAGCCAGCCGCTCATGCCGTGGATGAACGGCATCAGGCAGGCCGCGAAAAGGATGAAGGTGTAGAGCAGCACCTGCAGCCGCGTGAACTCGTTGCCGTGCGTCACGGGCAGCATCGGAAGGCCGGCCTTGCGGTAGTCCTCCACGCGGTAGAGCGCCAACGCCCAGAAGTGCGGCGGCGTCCACAGGAAGATGATGAGAAAGAGAATCCAAGCGCCCGGATCGAGGCTGCCCGTCATCGCGGCCCAGCCCAGCACAGGCGGCATAGCACCCGAGGCGCCGCCGATCACGATGTTCTGCGGCGTGAGCGGCTTGAGGATCACGGTGTAGATCACCGCATAGCCCACGAAGGTGGCGAAGGTCAGCCACATGGTGAGCGGGTTGACCATGAACCACAGCAGCGCCGAACCCGCCGCGCACAGCAGCGCCGAGAACACCAGCGCCTGCCGGTCGCTGAGCTCGCCGCGCGCCGTCGGGCGCCAGGCCGTGCGCTTCATCTTCGCGTCGATGCCCTTCTCGACCAGGCAGTTGAAGGCCGCGGCCGCGCCGGCCACCAGCCAGATGCCGATGCAGGCGACCACCGCGCGCTTCACCTCGGCCCACGAAGGCAGCCCCGGAACGGCCAGCACCATGCCGATCAGCGCGCAGAACACGATCAGCTGCACCACGCGCGGCTTGGTCAGCGCGTAGTACTGGCGCAGCACGTTGGCGCTGGCGGTTTGCTGAACGGAAATCGGGGTGCTCACGCGGCGGCCTTCCTTTGACTGTTGTTGTTGCGACCGGCCGTATTTTCACTGGCATGGGCGATCTGCGCCGCCGGAGCGCGCCGGCTCTCGCACAGCGCCCAGGTGAGCACCACGGCGAGCGCCGCGGCGCCGCCGGTATGGAGCACCGCAGCGGCCAGCGGCCAGCCGAGCAGCACGTTGCCCAGGCCGGTGGCCAGTTGCAGCAGCGCGAGGCCCGCGAGCCACCGCGCCTGCGGGCGCAGCGCGCCGATGCGGCGCATGCGCCAGGCCAGCACGCCGAGCGCGACGAAGACCGCATAGGCCATCAGCCGGTGCGCGTAGTGGATGGCGGTAAGGGCGGAAAAATCGAGCGGCTGGCCGTCACCGGTCACGCCCAGGTGGCGCCAGATCTCGAAGCCCTGCGCGAAATTCATGGTCGGCCACCAGCTGTCCTGGCAGGTCGGGAACTGCGTGCAGGCCAGCACCGCGTAGTTGGTGCTGACCCAGCCGCCCAGCGCGATCTGCAGCACGAGCAGCACGGTGGTCGCGATGAGGCCGTTGCGCAGCGCGGGCGACACGGGAGTGGGCAGCCGGTCGGCGGCCGCCTGCCGGTAGTGCACGGCCTGGATGCACAGCAGCGCCAGCAGCACCACGGCGCCGAGCAGGTGCAGCGTGACGATCGCGGGAAACAGCTTCCACGTCACCGTGAGCGCGCCGAAGGCTCCCTGCAGGCACACCCAGACCAGCGTGAAGGCCGGCCACCAGGCGCTCAGCGTGGCGTGGTGCTCTCCGCCCTTCTCAGGCGGGATGCGGCTCTGGCGCCGGCGCACGATCCAGGTGGCCGCCGCGAGCGTGAGGATCAGGACCCCCACTCCAGTGGCCAGGTAGCGGTGGACCATCTCGACCCACGCCTTGCTGTGCGTGACCGGGCCGGTCGGCTGCGCCGACTGCGCCATCGCGATCTCGTGGCGTGCGCCGTGCGGACTGGCGTTGCCGTAGCAACCCGGCCAGTCGGGGCAGCCCAGGCCCGAATCGGTGAGCCGCGTGAAGGCGCCGAACAGCGTCAGGTCGAAGGTGAGGAAGAGCGTGAGCACCGTCAGCGCATGCAGCCGCCGCGCTGGTCCACTGCCTGCATTGCGGCGCCACACCCACACCAGCGGCCCGAGCGCGATCAGCACGCCGACCGCCATGAGCCAGGCGATGGGCGTCAGGTCGTAGAGCGAGCTCGTGGTGTCCATGCGGCGTCCGTCGTGCCGTCAGCGGCCGGGTTCGTCCCACGACGCCGAGGCGCGCAGCAGGCGGTCGAGGTCGCGCTTGGCGCGGCTCGCGCCGGCGACGTCCATGCGGGCCGGAAAACGCATCATCCAGTTGCCCATGGGGTCGACCACGTACAGGTGTTCGGCCAGCGAGTGGCCTTGCGCGGGCGCTAGCCATTTCGAGAGCTGGTCGGCCGGCACGCGCAGCACGGTCGCGCCGTGCAGGCCGTTGTTCAGGCGCTCGGGCACGGGAGCGGCGTCGCTCACCAGCCAGACGCGGTCCATGCGATCTTTCTCGCGGCCCAGGCTCTCGCGCAGCTGCCGCGCCAGATAGAGCTGCTGCTCGCACAGCGTGTCGCATGCGGCATCGGCCACCGTCACCAGCAGCCACTGGCCCTTGAGCGTAGCGAGATCGACCGGCGCACCGCTGCGGTCGGTGGCGACGAGCTTCGGCAGCTCGCGCTGCGGGTCGATCAGCTCGCCGTAGACGCTGCGCCCCTCGGGCCGGATCACGTAGTACGTGAAGTACGAGGCGATGACGGGCGATGCGCACATCAGCATCACCGCGATCATCTTCCAGCGTCCCATGGCCGTGCGCCGGCCCTCCGCGCCGTCGAGCGCCTGGTTGGGCGACGGCATCGAATGCACCGTCAGGCCCAGCGGCTCGTCAGAAGCGGCCATCGCGTGCGCGGCGCCTTGAGCGGCGGATGGGCGTGATGAATTGGAACCAGACATAGAGGATGACGACGAGGGCCGACAGGCCGAACCACTGGAATGCGTAACCGTAGTGCCTCTCGAGGCCCAGTGCCGGCGCCGGCCAGTCGCGCTGCAAGCCCTCGGAAGCCGGGCCGCCCTGCTGCAGCGACACGTCGGTGCGCAGGGGCAGCCTGGTTTCGGCACGGAAGGCCTCAAGGTCGAGATTCTGCCGGATGGGCGAATACCCTTCGGCGACCGGTGCCGCAGCGGCCGTGGAAGCCGGGGCCGAGGCCGCCGCGGCAGGCGCGGAGGCTGCGGGCACGGGCGCCGGCGCGGCGGAGCCCAGTTCCAGCAGGTGGCTCGGCGGCGGCTCGATCAGGCCGGTGACTTCGACGATGCCGGCCGGCGTCTCGACCGCGCCCAGCTTCGTTCGGTCGACGAAATTGCGCTGGATCCAGCCGCGCTGCACCATCACCGTCTGCTCGGTGCCCTCGAGGGCGAAGGGCGTCAGCACGTAGAAGCCGGGCGTGCCGTGCATCTGGCGGTTGTCGAGATACACGGTCTGCGGCGTGAGCCAGAGGCCGCGCAGGCGCACTGCGCGGTGCATCGCGTCGGAGGCCTTGCCGAGGGCAAGGAACTCTGCCTGCGTCAGCGGCGGCTTCAGCTTCTCGGCATCGATGCTGGCCTGAAGCGCTTCCTTCTGGGCGGCGCGCGAGAGCTGCCAGCGGCCCAGCGAAATGGTGGCCGACACGGTCAGGGCGGCGGCAATGGTCATCACCCAGAAGCGGCCCCGGCGCAGGCGAGGTTCGTCGGGATATAGGGATACGGGAGTCACTGGAGGGGGCGGGGCGTGCGGCCGATAATGCGGGTCATGAAATACTTCGTCGCCCTGGTGTTCGTGGGCATCTTCGCGAGCCTCGCGTTTGCCCTGTACTTCATGCTGAAGGACGGGCGCAACGGGCGCGCCAAGAGCGGCGGCATGGCGCGCGCGCTCACCGTTCGGATCGGCCTCTCGGTGTTTTTGTTCCTCTGCATGCTGCTCGCCTGGAAGTTCGGATACATCCAGCCAACCGGGCTCCCGCTCGGCAAGTAGATGATGCTCGTGCCAGGAGAACCAAGAAAAAGGCGCCTTCCGGCGCCTTTTTTTTGGAATGCCGCGAGGTTCTTCGCTCAAAGCCAATAGACCAGCAGATAGAGGCCGAGCCAGACCACGTCCACGAAGTGCCAGTACCAGGCCGCGCCCTCGAAGCCGAAGTGGCGCTCGGGCGTGAAGTGGCCCTTGCGCAGGCGCAGCGTGATGAACAGCAGCATCAGCATGCCGATGAACACGTGCAGGCCGTGGAAGCCGGTCAGCATGAAGAAGGTCGAGCCGTAGGTGCCGGAGCTGAGCTTGAGGTTCAGTTCGGTGTACAGGTGGTGGTACTCGTAACCCTGCACGCCCAGGAAGATCACGCCCAGCAGCACGGTGAGCCACATGAATCGGATCGTCTGCGCGCGATGGCCGGCGCGCAGCGCGTGGTGGGCGATGGTGAGCGTCACGCCCGAGCTCAGCAGCAGCGCGGTATTGATCGTGGGCAGCCAGAACGGGCCGACGGTCTGGAAGGGCTCGACGATGCCTGCCGGCGAGGCGGTGGCGCCGGCGGCGACGCTGGGCCACACGGCCTTGAAGTCGGGCCACAGCAGCGCGTTGTCAAGGCTGCCGAGCGATGGCAGCGCGTGAGTGCGTGCCCACCACAGCGCGGTGAAGAACGCGCCGAAGAACATCACTTCCGAGAAGATGAACCAGCTCATGCTCCAGCGGAACGAGAGGTCGATCTTGTGGCCGTACTGGCCGCTCTCGCTCTCGCCGATGGCGGCGCGGAACCAGACGAAGAGCGTGCCGAGCCAGATCACCATGCCGGCCAGCAGGGACCATGCGCCCCACTGGTGGCCGTTGATCCATTGCGCGGCGCCAAGGATCACGAAGAACAAACCGATCGCGGCCGAGACCGGATAGGCCGAGGGGCCCGGCACGAAATAGTAGGGCGTGGTGCCGTGGGTGGTTGAACTCATATCAGCTCCTGGCTCTCTTTCTTCTCTTCTCGGTTCAATGGATTCTGCTTGCCGTGGAAGGCTTCTTTTCCGTCAGGCCCCGGCCGACGCGACCACATGGCGCACCACCAGCACGAGGGCGACCACGAAGACCACCACCGCCACGAACGCCACCGCGATGATGTGCAGCGGGTTGAGCTTGCGCAGGTCTTCCTGGTAGGCGCTGTTCTTGCGCACGCCGAAGAACGACCAGCCCACCGCCTTCACCGTGTCCCACAGCGAAGCCTTCGGCCGGTTCGAGGGATCGGTCACGAGCGGGGCTCATTCGTGGTGCCGGAAACTGCGGCCACCGGGGCCGCGGGCGTCTTGCCGCCCACCTCGAAGAAGGTGTACGACAGCGTGATGGTCTTCACGTCCTTGGAGATCTTCGGGTCGATCACGAACGCGACCGGCCACTGCTTCTTCTCGCCCGGATCGAGCGTGTACTGGTTGAAGCAGAAGCACTCGAGCTTGTTGAAGTACGGCGCGGCCTGCTGCGGCGCGTAGCTCGGGATGGCCTGCGCGGCCATGCGGCGGTTCTGCACGTTCTGGAACTCATACATCACCGTGTTGAGTTCGCCCGGGTGCACCTGGATGGTCCGCTCCGCGGGCTTGAAGTCCCACAGGCCGCCGCGCACGTTGGAATCGAACTCGACCGTGATGGTGCGGCTCTTGTCGACCTGCGTGTTGTCGGGCACGCGCACGTTCTTGCCGCCGCTCGCGCCGCCCGGCACCTCGAGTTCGGAGAGTGCGAGGATGTTGATGCCGGTCATCTCGCAGATCGCGCGATACATCGGCACCAGCGCATAGCCGAAGGCGAACATGCCGCAGGCCACGACGGCCAGCTTGCCGACCATGCGGACGTTGGCGCGGCGGATGCGAGGACCGAGGCTCATGCGCGTGTGCTCCCGTTCGTTGCCTGCTCGAATGCCCGGTTCAGCGGCCGCTGAACCAGACCATGCGGACGATGAAGCCGATGAAGAACACCACGGCGATGGAGGCCAGCGTGAGCCCCATGCGGCGGTTGTTCCTTTTCTGCTCGGGCGTCATCGTGCTGCGTAGGCTGACAGTGCGTTCAACCGATCACCTTGGTGGCGGTCGCGTCGAGCTTGGGCGGGTTCTCGAAGGTGTGGAACGGTGCCGGCGACGGCACTTCCCACTCGAGGCCCTCGGCAGCTTCCCACGGCTTCTGGGCAGCCTTCTCGCCCTTGCCGCGCATCGTGGGCAGCACGATGAACAGGAAGAAATACAACTGGGCAAAACCGAAGAAGAAGGCACCGACAGACGCGACGGCGTTGAAGTCGGCGAACTGCATCGGGTAGTCGGCGTAGCGTCGCGGCATGCCGGCCAGGCCCAGGAAGTGCATCGGGAAGAAGGTCACGTTGAACGAGATCAGCGACCACCAGAAGTGCACCTTGCCGCGCGTCTCGTTGTACATCACGCCGGTCCACTTCGGAGCCCAGTAGTAGAAGCCCGAGAACATGGCGAACAGCGAGCCGGCCACCAGCACGTAGTGGAAGTGGGCCACCACGTAGTAGGTGTCCTGCAGCTGCGTGTCGATGGGCGCGACGGCCAGGATCAGGCCGGTGAAGCCGCCCATGGTGAACACGAAGATGAAGCCCACCGCGAACAGCATGGGCGTCTCGAAGGTCATCGAGCCCTGCCACATCGTCGCGATCCAGTTGAAGATCTTCACGGCCGTGGGCACCGCGATCAGCATGGTCGCGTACATGAAGAACAGCTGGCCGGTCAGCGGCATGCCGGTCGTGAACATGTGGTGAGCCCACACGATGAACGACAGGATGGCGATCGACGAGGTGGCGTAAACCATCGAGGCGTAGCCGAAGAGCTTCTTGCGGGCGAAAGCCGGCACCACCTGGCTGATGATGCCGAAGGCCGGCAGGATCATGATGTAGACCTCGGGGTGGCCGAAGAACCAGAAGATGTGCTGGTACATCACCGGGTCGCCGCCGCCGGCGGGGTTGAAGAAGCTGGTGCCGAAGTGGCGGTCGGTCAGCGTCATCGTGATGGCGCCCGCGAGCACGGGCATCACGGCGATCAGCAGGTAGGCGGTGATGAGCCAGGTCCAGCAGAACATCGGCATCTTCATCAGCGTCATGCCGGGGGCGCGCATGTTGAGGATGGTCACGATGATGTTGATCGAGCCCATGATCGACGAGGCGCCCATGATGTGCATCGCGAAGATGCCGGCGTCCATCGAGGGGCCCATCTGCAGCGTGAGCGGCGCGTACAGCGTCCAGCCCGCGGCGGGCGCGCCGCCGGGCATAAAGAAGGAGCCCACCAGCATCAGCGCCGCCGGGATCAGCAGCCAGAAGCTGAAATTGTTCATGCGCGCGAACGCCATGTCGGAGGCGCCCACCTGCAGCGGGATCATCCAGTTCGCGAAGCCCACGAAGGCCGGCATGATCGCGCCGAACACCATGATCAGGCCGTGCATGGTGGTGAACTGGTTGAAGAGCTCCGGGTTCACCAGCTGCAGCCCGGGCTGGAACAGCTCGGCGCGGATCAGCAGCGCGAGCACGCCGCCCACCATCAGCATCGTGAAGCTGAACAGCAGGTACAGCGTGCCGATGTCCTTGTGGTTGGTGGCGAACACCCAGCGGCGCCAGCCGGTGGGCGCGTGGTGGTCGTGATGATCGTCGTGTGCGTGGTCGCCGTGGCCTGCTGCGTGACCGTGGGGGTCGAGAACTGCGCTCATTTCGTTGTTCCTTGCAATTTCTTCGTCGCGGGGCGCTCGCGCATCACTTGGCGCGCAGGGCCAGCACTTCGGCCGGCTGCACCAGCTGGCCCGTCTTGTTCGACCAGCTGTTCTTGGTGTACGTGGCCACGGCCGCGAGGTCGGTATCGCTCAGTTGCTTCCAGGAGGGCATTGCACCGTTGTTCTGGCCGTTCAGCAGCACCGTCAGCTGGACCTTGTGGTCGGCGTCGGTCACCTTGGCCGAGCCGTCCAGCGGCTTGATCGGGCCGGCGCCCTTGCCGTTGGCCTGGTGGCAGGCCGCGCAGTTGGCGGCATAGACCTTCTCGCCGCGCGCAAGCATGTCGGGCAGGGTCCAGACCTTGGTCGGGTCGTCGAGCTTGGCGGCAGCTTCCTTGCGCTTGGCGGCCACCCAGGTCGTGTAGTCGGCGGCCGAGACCACCTTCACGTGGATCGGCATGTAGGCATGTTCCTTGCCGCACAGTTCCTGGCACTGGCCGTAGTAGTCGCCCACGGTCTCGGCGCGGAACCAGGTGTCGCGCACGAAGCCGGGGATGGCGTCCTGCTTGAGGCCCAGTTGCGGCACGGCGAAGGCGTGGATCACGTCGTTCGCGGTGGTGATGATGCGGACCTTCTTGTTGACCGGCACGACCAGCGGGTTGTCGACCTTGAGCAGGTAGTCGTCGGGCATCTGGCCCCTGGCGCCCGCGTCGGACATGGCGCGCTGCGAGCTGTCGAGCGTGGAGATGAAGGCCAGGCCCTCGCCTTCGCCGTTCAGGTAGTCGTAGCCCCACTTCCACTGATAGCCAGTGGTCTTGATCGTGAGGTCGGCGTTGGTGGTGTCCTTCTGGGCCACCAGCACCTTGGTGGCGGGCAGCGCCATGATGATGACGATGAGGAAGGGCACGATGGTCCAGATGACCTCGACCACCACCGATTCATGGAAGTTGGCGGCCTTGTGACCCACCGACTTGCGGTGCTTCCAGATGGAATAGAACATCACCGCGAACACGCCGACGAAGATGACCGTGCACAGGATCATCATGATCGTGTGGAGCAGATGCTGCTCCTGCGCGATCTTGGTCACGCCGACCGGAAGATTCAACTGGCGCACCGAAGGGCCGCCGGGCAGATCGTTGACTGCGTGCGCCGCGCTGCTGAAAGCCGCGCCGGCCGCCAGCAACAGATTCGCCGGCCTGTACTTATTGCGCCAAATGCTCTTCATCGTGTTCACGTTTCTTCAATTTTTCGACAAACCCAACCGTGCAGCACTGCGCGAGCCCCCTCAGGCGCCACGCAACGCCATTCGAATCTCGCGGGCCAAGGCCGCACGCAACTCCGGGCGTACATAGCGCCCCACCCTGACCGATCGACCCTGCCCCGAGACCTCGATCAGCGAGCGATCGCCGGTCTGGGGTTCGATCCGCACCTGGTGCGGAAGAAATTCCGTGCGCTCGTAGTGCCCGCCGTTTTCGAGCTCCACGACGAGCCGTCCTTCCTGCAATGCGATCTTCTCGCCGTCTGTCGCATGCCGTGCGTAGACCATGAACGCAAACCCGACAGCGGCCAGTTCGAGCCAGGCAAAAGGCAGCACCATGGGCGCACCGTGCAGCCAGAACAGGGTGCCGATGCCGAGAGATACCACGCACAGCGAAGCGTAGAGCCAGCCCAGCTGGCTCGGCGTCACCGAGCAGTTGCGCTTCAGGAACCAGTGGATGCTCTGGCCTGAAACGGTGGCAAATCGAAACACGGAATTCGACACGGGCGAGTTCAGCAAATCGGTGCGTCGACGGTCGCCAAACCCTCTCGTACGAACAGGATCCGACACCCCTCGATCGCGGGACAATACCCGCGAGTTTCACGCAACGGCGGATTGTAGCGGGTAGATACCTGCGCCCGAGTGCCCTGTGGGACGCCTACGGGTCACTACTAGTAGGCAAGAAACGCCCTGTACGACTAGCGTTTCCGGCACGCGTTTTCCACACGCGCCCGCCGCGCCCGCCGGGATCGCTCAGGCGCCCGGACGCCCGCGCTGGAGCATCGATCGCATCTCGCGCAACGACACCGCGCTCTCGGCCGCGAGCGACACGCGCGGCACCGGCTTGAACGCGTGGCCGTAGACGACCTCGAAGGTCAGCGCGATGCGCCCGTCGCCGCCCTCGGCCGGCGCGAGTTCGGGCAGCGCCTTCTTCAACGACTGGAGCCAGCCCTTGCCCCGCAGCGCCGGAAAGCGCGCCGGATGCAGGTTGCGGCCCAGCGTGCGCAGCTCGGCCAGCGCCGCCTCGGGCGTGGCCCAGGTCAGCACGATGCGCTCCATGTCCATCACCGGCTCGGCGAAGCCGGCATGCACCAGCATGTCGCCCCAGTCGTGCATGTCGGTGTACTCGTGGCCCGCGGCCGGCCAGCCGAGGCGGGCATGCAGCGCGCGCAGCTCGCGCACGGTGTCGGGGCCGAGGCAGGAGAACATGAGGAAGCCGTCGGTCGCCACCAGCCTGTGCCAGTGCGAGATCAGCGCCTCGGGGTCGGCCGCCATGTGCAGCGACATGTTGGCCCAGAGCAGGTCGACACCGTCTTCGGGCGGCGCCTCGAAGCGCGCCTTGCCGGCCTGCCAGCGCCGCGCGCTCCACCACGGCGCGGCGAGCGCCTGGCCGGTGGCCGCGGCGAGCGCGGGCTCGGGCTCGATCACGTAGGAGGCCGCGTCCTTGTAGCGGCGTGCGACAAGTTCATGGGCCTCGAGGCCGCTGCGCAGCGGCGCCCAGTCGGCCCAGTGGCGGGGCTGGGCCTTGATCCATTGCAGCCGGTCTTCCATTCGGCGGCCGATTTCCTCGTGCAGCCAGGGAGAGGCGCCATCGGCGGGCGCGAGCCGGCGCCAGCGGGCGGCCGCCGTGGCATCGATGGTCGGCGGGCGTCTTGTGGGGTCGGTGGCCATGGGGCCGTGAGTATATTGAGGCGATGTCCAGCCTCCGGGCCATGTGGCCTTTCGCTCCTCTGTCCCCTTTCGCGTCCTTCGGCTCGCTGCTGGCGCGGCTGCCCAGCCAGTGCGCGGTCTGCCGCGCCTGGCCCTCGCGCCCCGTGTGCGACGCCTGCGTGGCCCGCTTCGCACCGCCAGCCGCGCGCTGCGGGGGCTGCGCCCTGCCCGTGCCCGATGGCGTTAGCCGCTGCGGCGAGTGCGTGAAGAACCCGCCGCCGCTGGATGCCTGCCTCGCCGCCTGCACCTACGCCTGGCCCTGGCCGGACGCCATCGCCGCCTTCAAGTTCCGTGGCGAGGCCGGCTGGGCCGGTCCCTTCGCTACGCTCCTGCGCAGCGCGCCCTGGGTGGAGCCCGCGCTGGAAGCCGGCGACATCGTGCTGCCGATGCCGCTTGCGCGCGGCCGATTGCGCGAACGCGGCTTCAACCAGGCGCACGAACTGGCACGCCGACTGGCGCCAACGAAGACCGACGCCACCTTGCTCCTTCGCACGCGCGAAACGCCGGCGCAGAGCGGCCTGTCGCGCGCCGATCGGCTGCGCAACCTGCGCGGGGCCTTCGTGGTGGAGCCGCTGCGCGCCCACAAGCTGCGCGGCCGGCGCGTCGTGCTGGTGGACGACGTGATGACCAGCGGCGCATCGATCTTCACCGCCGCAGAGGTGCTGCGGCAGGCCGGCGCGGCCCACGTCACCGCCATCGTGCTCGCCCGGACCGATCCGCCGCGCTGAGCCTCGTGCCGCCCCGCCGACAATCGCCGCATGTTCAATATCGTCCTGGTCCACCCCGAAATCCCGCCGAACACCGGCAACGTGATCCGGCTCGCAGCCAACACCGGCTGCAAGCTGCACCTCGTGGAGCCGCTGGGTTTCTCGATGGACGACCGCCTGCTGCGCCGTGCCGGTCTCGACTATCACGAGTACGCCGAAGTCAGGCGCCACGCCGACTGGCAGGCCCTGCTCTCGGCCGAGCAGCCGGCCACCGATCGCATGTTCGCGCTCACCACGCGCGGCTCGCGTCCGGTGCACGACATACGCTTCCAGTCCGGCGACTGGCTGGTGTTCGGCTCGGAAACCAGCGGCCTGCCGTCCGCGCTGCGTGACGGCTTCCCCGAGGCCCAGCGCCTGCGGCTGCCGATGCGCGAGGGCCAGCGCAGCCTGAATCTCTCGAACGCGGTGGCGGTGACGGTGTTCGAAGCCTGGCGGCAAAACGGCTTCGGCTGAACCATCGGCCGCCCCTACGGGCAACAGGGGCGGACACATCCGACCGGCGAGGTGCGCCGTAAGGAAGACATGCCGGCCATCAGCCGACCGGCATTTGCTCCATCCACCACCTTGCTCCAAGGAGTCCCGCCATGAACGCCAAGCCGATTGCCCTCGCCGCCTTCGCCACGCTCGTTTTCGCCAGCGGCGCGCAAGCCTTCCAGGGAGAGCAGAACCCGCTGCCGCCCGCGCCGTTCCAGTCGACGCTGTCGCGCGCGCAAGTGCAGGCCGATGCGCGCCAGCCGCTGCAGATCGGCAACGGCGGCACCGGCACGATGCAGGCCAGGAACGGCAATACCGACCGTGACGCAGTGCGCGCCAGCGCCCGCAGCATCACCCGCCAGGGCGCAGCCACTTATGGCGAAGTGACCGACCGCCGGATGTAAGAAGAAAGAAAAAGAGAAAAGAAAGCCGCCGCGCCTTCAGCGGTAGCGGCGCACCACCGACTCGGCCACGCAGGCCGGCTTGGCGGCACCCTCGAGCTCGATGGTGGTTTCCCAGGTCATCTGGAAACCATCGTCAGCAATGGGCTCCGCCGTCAGCAGCTTCATGCGCGCCCGCAGGCGCTTGCCCACCGGCACCGGCGACATGAAGCGCACCTTGTTCAGGCCGTAGTTCACGCCCATGCGCGACTCGACCACGTCCAGCGCCGTCTCGTAGAAGCGCGGCAGCAGCGACAGTGTGAGAAAACCATGCGCGATCGGCCCGCCGAAGGGGCCGGCCTTGGCCCGCTCGATGTCGACGTGGATCCACTGGTGGTCGCCCGTCGCCTCGGCGAACTGGTTGACCTGCTCCTGCGTGATGGCGATCCAGTCGCTCACGGCGACCTCCTGGCCGACGCAGGCGGCGAGATCCTGAAGGGTCTGGAATGTCTTCTTGGTCATGCGGGGCATTCTGGCGTCTGGGGTCGCCGCGCGGCTGTCGGCCTCGCGACAACCGGGATCAGGGTAAACCGGGAGCAGGCAGCACGCCGTTCAGGCGTCGAGCCATTCGCAGATCGGCTGCCACTGCTCCAGGTCGCGCTGCACGCGCCCGGGTGCGATGTCGAACAGCGTGAGCCCGCGCGCGGCCAGCTGCACGTAGTTCTGCGTGTCGCGCAGCTCGCCGATCACCGGCACGCCAAGCCCCGCGATGAACTCGTGGAGCCGGTCGGCCGCCAGCGTGCGGGCGTTCACCCGCATGCCGACGAGGCCGATCTTCGTCTTCTCGGCGCGGCGGTTCTCCAGCAGCCGGTCAAGGAAATCGCGCGTCGCGTAGATGTCGAAGATGCTGGGCTGCAGCGGCACGATCACCCGGTCGGCCAGCGCCAGCACTTCCTTGAAGCGCCAGCCGTGCAGGCCGGCAGGGGTGTCGAGCACCGCGTGCGTGGTGCCGCGCGGCGGGCGCACCACGGTGCTTTCGCCGGTGGCTTCCCAGGTGGAGATCGGCCGGGCCATCGGCGGGCGCAGGCCCAGCCACAGGCGTGAGGATTGCTGGCGGTCCACGTCGCCCAGCATCACGGCATGGCCGCGGCTTGCGAAGTAGCCCGCGACGTTCGTCGCGATCGTCGACTTGCCCACGCCCCCCTTGGGATTGGCGACCAGAACCACCGGCATAAAAGCACTCCTCCAGAACGGCAACAGCGCAAATGGTAGTCGCTGAGCGTTTTTGCCCGGCGAAACGCCTTGCAGCGTGCTCTTGAGATATGTTCGCGGGATGACGACAACAACACCGACGGGAACTCCCGCCGAGGGCACCGAAACCGGCTCCGGCGGCATCTATGTGCTGGCCGCGCACCCCCACTGGCGCGACTCGCGCGTCAACCGCCGCATGCTCGCAGCCGCGCGCGGCGTGCCGGGGGTCGACGTCAACGACCTCTACGGCAGCTACCCCGATTTCGCCATCGACGTCGAGGCCGAGCAGGCCCGGCTCGCCAGGGCCAGCCTGGTGGTGCTGGTGCATCCGATCCAGTGGTACTCGATGCCCGCGCTGCAGAAGCTCTGGCTCGACGACGTGCTCGCCTACGGCTGGGCCTACGGCCCCGGAGGCACCGCCCTGCAGGGCAAGGACCTGTGGCTGGTCGCCACCACCGGCAGCCCCGAGGCCAGCTACCACCCGCAGAACTACCACCGCTACTTCTTCGACGCCTTCCTGCCACCCTACGAGCAGACCGCCGCGCTGTGCGGCATGCGCTTTCTGCCGCCGATGATCTTCTACGGCGCGCGCAGCGCCGGCGAGGCGGCGGTGAAGGCCCATGTCGACACCTTCGCCCAGCGGCTGGACAGCTATCCCGACTGGCCGGAGATCGAGGAGATCGACGCCTGCATCGCCTGCCCCGTGCCCGAGAGCGACCGGCCTGCCGACAACGACGAGGTCGGCAAGGTGGTCTCCGACGCATTCCGCGCGGCAATGACCCATGGGCTGGCCACCACCACAGCCTCCACTGGCGGAAACGGGAAGGCGGCCTGAATGGAACACGCACCCGCCTGGCTGACCAACAGCCTGATCTACCTGAGCGCCGCCGTGCTGGTGGTGCCGCTGTCGAAGGCCCTCGGACTGGGCTCGATCATCGGCTACCTCGTGGCCGGCATCGCCATCGGGCCCTGGGGGCTGGGGCTGGTTTCCAGCGTCGAGGACGTGCTGCATTTCGCCGAGTTCGGCGTGGTGCTGATGCTCTTCCTGGTGGGCCTGGAGCTCGAACCCAAGCGCCTGTGGAACCTGCGCCGGCCCATCTTCGGCTGGGGCACGGCGCAGGTGCTGAGCTGCGCCGCCGTACTGTTCGCGGTCGGCTGCGCCGTGGGTGCCAGCTGGCGCGTGGCGCTGGTGGCGGCGCTGGGCCTGGCGCTCTCTTCCACCGCCATCGCGCTGCAGGTGTTCGGCGAGCGCAACCTGCTGAAGACGCCCAGCGGGCAGGCCGGCTTCTCGATCCTGCTGTTCCAGGACGTGGCGGCCATTCCGATCCTCGCGCTGCTGCCGCTGCTGGCCGGCGCCACCGCGGCAGAGCAGTCGATGACCGGGCTGGAGCGCGCGCTGGAGGCAGCGAAGATCATCGGCGTGATCGGCGGCATCATCCTCGGCGGCCGGCTGCTGCTGCGGCCCATCCTGCGCTGGATCGCGCGCAGCGACACGCCCGAGATCTTCACCGCCGCCGCCCTGCTGCTGGTGGTGGCCATCGCGGCGCTGATGCAGCTGGTGGGCCTGTCGATGGCGCTGGGCGCCTTCCTCGCCGGCGTGCTGCTGGCCGAGAGCGAATACCGGCGCGAGCTGGAGACCGACATCGAGCCCTTCAAGGGCCTGCTGCTGGGCCTCTTCTTCATCGCAGTGGGCATGTCGATCAACTTCGGCGTGCTGATCGCGAACCCGTGGATCATGGCGATGCTGGTGGTCGGCTTCATGGTCGTCAAGCTGGCGGTGATCTACGCGCTCGCCAAGGCCATGGGCATCGCCTACCAGGAGCGACCGGTGTTCACGCTGCTGCTCGCGCAGGGCGGCGAATTCGCCTTCGTGGTGTTCCAGGCGGCGGGCCCCGACGTGCTGCCGCCCGAGGTCACCTCGCTGCTGATCGGCGCGGTGGCGCTGTCGATGCTGCTGTCGCCGCTTCTGCTGGTGCTGCTCGACCGGTTCGTGCTGCCGCGCTACAGCCGCAACGGCGGCACCAAGCTCGAGGAGATTTCGGAGCAGCAGGACGCCAAGGTGCTGATCTGCGGCTTCGGCCGCTACGGCCAGATCGTCGGGCGCATGCTGATGTCGCAGGGCCTGCGCGTGACGGTGCTCGACCACGACGCCGACACCGTCGAAGGCCTGCGGCAGTTCGGCTTCCGCGTGTTCTACGGCGACGCGACACGGCTCGACCTGCTGCGCACCGCGGGCGCGGGCACGGCCAAGGTGATCGTGGTGGCGGTGGACGATATCGAGCAGTCGCTCGAAATCGTCGACCTCGTGAAGGAGAACTTCCCGCAGGCGCGCATCATCGCGCGAGCCCGCAACGTGACGCACCTGTTCCAGCTGCGCGACCGCGGCGTGACGGAGGTGGAGCGAGAGGTGTTCGAGTCCTCGCTGCGCAGCGCGCGCTCGACGCTGGAGGCGCTGGGCTGGCCGGCGCACGAGGCGCGCGAATCGGCGATGCGCTTCCGCCGCCGCAACATCGAGCTCAGCAACGAGATCTACCCGCACTACAAGGACCGCGCCAAGCTGATCGCCGCCAACAAGGCCGGCCGCCAGCAGTTCGAGGAGCAGATGGCGCGCGAGCGCGAGGAGCGCCAGCGGCGGCTGGGGCGCGACTGGGGCAAGCTCGACGACGAGGAAGCGCCGGCGCCGGAAGCCGAGCCGGAATCGCAGTCCGCGCCCTGAGCGGGCGCAGGCCGGTCAGACCGGCACCGTCAGGTATACGCCCTCGCGCCCCACCAGCGGCGCGCGCGTGGGCATGAAGATCGTGCAGTCGTCGCAGGGCGAGCGGATCTCCTGGCCCGCGTCGGTCGCGATCAGCTCGCCCTTGCGGAAGACTTCGAAGCCCAGCACCGGTCGAGCGAAGGCGAAGCTCTCGGTCTTCACCATGTGCACTTCGAGCAGCCGGAAGCGCCGCGCCGGCGCCTTCCGTTCGGCGCCCGGCGGCGGCTCGACCAGCCCCAGGTGCGCGAGGAAGCGCAGCGTCACGTCGGTCGCCAGCTCGGCCGCCGCCCGGCTGAAATGCTGGCCGCACTCCACGACCACCGCGCCGCCGTCGACGCCCTCCTCGCCATGGCGGCCGTAGGCCGTCACGCCCGTGCCCGGAGCGCCACCCACCGGCATCACCAGGTGCACCAGCGGATTGCCGATGGCCAGCGCCAGCCCGGCGTTGCGCTCGAACTCCGGGTATACCCAGAAGGGCTGCACCGGTGCGCGGGTCGAATGGATGTCGAGCACGTAGTCGGCCGCGTCCAGCACCGGCCGCAGCTCGCGCGCGCGGCGCAGTTCGGGGCTGTCCTCGCTGCCGTCGAGCATGGCCTTCGACCAGATGCGGTTGAGGTTGTGCACCAGCTGGCGGTTCTCGTAAGGCAGCGTGATGTCGAAGGCGTTGTAGGCCTCCACGTTCGCGAAGCTCACGGTGAGCGTGCCGGTCTTCGGCCGCACGCCGGTGTCCAGCAGGTGCGTGGCGGCGACCATGCCGCAGATCTCGTTGCCGTGGGTCAGCGCGTTGACCAGCACGTGCGGCCCCGGCCGTCCCGACTCGAAGCGGTGCACGTAGTCGATGCCTGTGTTTCCCTGCCGGTAGGCTGAGATGTCGCGCGGCAGCACTTCCAGCGGCGCCGTGTCGGGCGCGAAAGATGGCTCTGTCATGCGGCGCTCACTCGCCGCGGATACCGGCGCGCTTGACCAGGTCGCCGTAGACCGCGAGCCGCTCCGACATCATGGCGGTGAACTGCGCGGGCGACTGAGCCTCGGGCGGCAGCGAGCCGCGCGACTGCAGCGCCTCGACCATCGAGGGCTGGTCGGCCACCGAGCGCACGGCCTTGTGCAGCGCCTCGACGATCTCGGGTGGCGTCTTCGCGGGCGCGGCCAGGCCGATCCACGAAGTGGTGTTGAGCACCGGATAGCCCAGCTCCGCGAAGGTCGGGATGTCGGGTAGCGCCGCCACGCGCGTGGGCGCGGCCACGGCGAGTGCGCGCAGCTTGCCCGACTGGATCAGCGGCAGGAAGGGCGCGAGGTTGTCGAGGCCGAACTGCACTTCGTTCGAGATCAGCGCGGTGACCAGGGGGCCGCCGCCGCGATACGGCACGTGCGTGGCGTTGAGCTGCAGCTGCGACTTCATCAGCTCCACGTTGAGCTGCCCCATGCTGCCCGGGCCGGCGCTGCAGAAGTTGAGCTCGCCGGGGCGCGACTTCACCAGCGCGATGAATTCCTTGAAGTTCTTCGCGGGTACCGCCGGGTTGACCAGCAGCACGTTGATCGAACGCGCGAGCTGGCTGATCGAGGCGAAGTCCTTGATCGGGTCGTAGCCCGGGTTGGGCTGGGTCAGCGGATTGGCCAGGTGCGAGCTCTGCGACGAAGCGACCAGCGTGTAGCCGTCGGGCTTGGCGCGCGCCACCTGCGCGCTGGCGATGGAGCCGCCTGCACCGGCGCGGTTGTCGATGACCACCGGCGTACCCAGCGCCTTCGCCAGCGGATCGGCGTACAGCCGCGCGATCAGGTCCACCGAACCGCCCGCCGGGAACGGCACCACCAGCGTGACCGGCCGCGAGGGCCAGGCCTGCGCGTGCGCCGCCAGAGGCAGCACCGATGCGAGGCCGGCGGCGAGGAGCTCGCGGCGGCGCAGTGCCGCGGCGGTGAAGAGGGATTCCATGGGGCGTCCTGTCGTGCAATAGAAAGTGCGCGCATTGTTGCAAGATGATTTCATTTTTGCAATGACCATTGCAAAATCGGGTGTAACAGCGCTGCGCGTGCAGAATGCCCCCGACCATGAATCTGAACCAACGCATTGCGGGCTACGGCAGGAAGCTCACCCGGAGCGAGCAGCGCCTGATCGACGAACTGCAGACGCGCTACCCGCAGGGCCTCCTCGAATCTGCAACGAGCCTTGCAAAGAAGGTGGGCACCAGCGCCTCGACCGTGGTGCGGCTGCTGGCCAAGCTGGGCTATCCCAGCTACGCCGACGCACAGATCGAGGCGCGCTCGGAGGTGACCGCGCGGCTGTCGTCGCCGGCCACGCGTGCGGACGCCGTCATCGCCGACGACGCCTCGGTGCGCAGCTGCCTGGACAACGCGCTGCTGCACGACCAGCACAACCTGGCCTCGACCTTCGCGGCGCTCGACGTCGCGGCCTTCGAGGGCGCGGTGCGGCTGCTCACGCAGCGCAGGACGCGGGTGCACGTGACCGGCCAGCGGCATGCCGCCGCGCTGGCCGGCCATCTATCGCTGCACCTGAACATGTGCCTGCCCGACGTTCGTCCGATGAACGGCGGCGGCCCGCTGCTGCTGGAAGACCAGCTGCTGTGGATCGGCGAGAACGACGTGCTGCTGGCCCTCACCTTCAGGCGCCACGGGCTCGCCACCGCGCGCGCGGTCAGGTACTTCAGGGAGAAGGGGGCGAAAGTCATCGTCATCACAGACGGGCCGTCGGTCGCTGCGGCCTCTGCGGCCGACCATGTGATGCTGGTGCGCACGTCGAGCGCGTCGCCCTTCGATTCGTACACGGCGGCGCTGTCGCTGTGCAACGCGCTGGTCACCGCCGTCGTGCAGCGGCGCAAGAAGGAACTGGGCGCAGCGCTCGAACGTGGCGACGCCCTGTGGGAGCAGCACTGGAACGACACGGCCGCGCCGGCCGGCCGTTCGCACAAGGCGGCTTCAGCCGGCTGACGGCGCGGGAGCGGCCGGCGCGGCATCGAGCCGCAGCAGCCGCATCGCGTTGCCCTTGAGGATGCCGGGCATCACCTCGGGCTTGAAGCCCGCGTTCTCGAAGTCGCGCATCCAGCGGTCCGGCGTGATCAGCGGGTAGTCGCTGCCGAAGAGCACGCGGTCCTTCAGCAGGGTGTTGGCGTACTGCACCAGCTGCTTCGGAAAGTACTTGGGGCTCCAGCCCGACAGGTCGATCCACACGTTGGGCTTGTGCGTGGCCACGCTCAGCGCCTCGTCCTGCCAGGGGAAGCTGGGGTGCGCCATGACGATCTGCATGTCGGGGAAGTCGATGGCCACGTCGTCCAGGTGCATCGGGTTGCTGTACTCCAGCCGCAGGCCGCCGCCGCAGCGCATGCCAGAACCGATGCCGCTGTGGCCGGTGTGGAAGATGGCCGGCAGGCCGTATTCGGCGATGACCTCGTAGATGGGCCAGGCCATGCGGTCGTAGGGGTGGTAGCCCTGCACCGTGGGATGGAACTTGAAGCCCTTCACGCCGTGCTC
This sequence comes from Variovorax sp. V15, assembly GCF_041154425.1. NCBI lineage: Bacteria > Pseudomonadati > Pseudomonadota > Betaproteobacteria > Burkholderiales > Comamonadaceae > Variovorax > Variovorax sp. V15. Next base: position 994,867 of record NZ_AP028659.1, on the reverse strand, counting down.
CTCGATGAGCCGGCGCGCCTCGCGCGCGCCCATCTTTCCCTTGTGCGGATCGACGCTGCCGAAGGCGATCATGATGTCGCTGTTGTTCCTCGCGGCCTCGGCGATCTCCTCGTTCGGGATGCGGCGGCGGCCCATGTTCGATTCGGCGTCGACCATGAACATCACCAGGCCGATCTTCCTTTCGCGGTAGTACGCCACGCTCTCGGCAATGGTGGGCCGGCCGCTGGAGCCGAAGTACTTGTCGGCCGCGCGGTCGTATTCCTCGCCATAGTTGTCGAACGGGTTCCAGCAGCTGACTTCTGCGTGGGTGTGGATGTCGATCGCGATCAGGTTCTGATGGTCCATGCGCTGTCTCCTGTACGGGTAAATCCCTAGTCTCTGGGGGCTCCAAATTCCTTGAATTGATTATTTCCCATAACCATAATTCGACGCAACCCCGGACCCCATCATGACCAATCCAGACCTCCAACTCGACATCCGCGACGAAGTCGCCATCGTCCGCCTGACGCGCGGCTCCAAGCGCAACGCGCTGTCCGACGGACTGATCCTCGCGCTGCGCGACACCTTCGAGAAGCTGCCTTCCACCGTGCGCGCCGCGGTGATCGACGGCGAGGGTCCGCACTTCTGCGCCGGCCTCGACCTGAGCGAGCTGAAGGAGCGCGACGCCGGCCAGGGCATGCAGCACTCGCGCATGTGGCACGCCGCGCTCGACCTGATCCAGCACGGCCCGGTGCCGGTGATCGCCGCGCTGCACGGCGCGGTGGTCGGCGGCGGGCTCGAATTGGCAAGCGCCTGCCACATCCGCGTGGCCGACCGTACCACCTTCTACGCGCTGCCCGAGGGCTCGCGCGGCATCTTCGTGGGCGGCGGCGGCTCGGTGCGCATCCCCAAGCTGATCGGCGTGGCCCGCATGACCGACATGATGATGACCGGCCGCGTCTACAACGCCGAGGACGGCGAGCGCGCCAACTTCGCGCAGTACCTCGTCGACGAAGGCCAGGCCTTCGACAAGGCTTTCGAGCTCGCCAGGCGCGTGGCCACCAACGCGCCGCTCACCAACTACGCGCTGATGCACGCGCTGCCGCGCATCGCCGAGCAGTCGGCCGATCACGGCTTCTTCACCGAGGCGCTGATCTCCGGCATCACGCAGGCCGCGCCCGAGGCCAAGCAGCGCGTTCGCGACTTCCTCGAAGGACGCGGCGCGAAAGTGAGCAAGGGATGAGCGCCCCCGCCGTCCGCTACCGCCCGCTGGTCTTCGGCGTCACCCGCGCGGTGCTGTGCGACGGCGCGCCGGGCACGCAGTACCTGAGCGCCGAAACGCCGCTCGCCCCCTACCGCGAGCGCATGACCGACCGCCTCGCCCACTGGGCAGAGCGCACGCCCGACCGCACCTTCATCGCCCGCCGCGAACGGCTGGCCGACGGCAGCACCGGCGACTGGCTGCGCGTGAGCTACGCGCAGGCGCTGGAGGAAGCACGCGGTATCGGACAGGCACTGCTGGAGCGCGGCCTGAGCGCCGAGCGACCGGTCGCGATCCTCAGCGAGAACGGCATCGAGCACGCGCTGATGGCGCTGGGCTGCCTCTACGCCGGGGTACCCTATTGCCCCGTCTCGCCCCCCTACTCGGTGGTGAGCCAGGACTTCGAGAAGCTGCGCCACGTCTTCGACACCCTCACGCCCGGCCTCGTCTTCGCGAGCGACGCGGCGCGCTTCGCCAAGGCCATCGCCGCCGTCGTGCCCACCGGCACAGAGGTCGTGCTGGCCGAGGGCAGCCTCGAGGACCGGCCCGTCACCGCGTTCAGCGCCCTCGCCTCCACGCCGGCCACGAGCGCCATCGACGAGGCGATGCGCGCCACCGGCCCCGACACCATCACCAAGTTCCTCTTCACCTCGGGCTCGACCAAGATGCCCAAGGCCGTGATCAACACGCACCGCATGTGGTGCGCCAACCAGCAGCAGCTGCGCCAGTCGATACCCGCCCTGGGCGACGAGCCGCCCGTGCTGGTCGACTGGCTGCCCTGGAACCACACCTTCGGCGGCAACCACAACGTGGGCATCGTGCTGGACAACGGCGGCACGCTCTACATAGACGACGGCAAGCCCACGCCCGCCGGCATGGCCGAGACGCTGCGCAACCTGCGCGAGATCGCGCCCACCATCTACTTCAACGTGCCCACCGGCTTCGAGGCCATCGCGCAGGCGATGGAAACCGACGAGGTGCTGCGCCGCAACCTGCTGTCGCGCGTGAAGATGTTCTTCTACTCGGGCGCGGCGCTCTCGCAGCCGGTGTGGGACAGCCTGCACCGCACGCAGGAGTCGGAAGTCGGCGAGCGCATCGTGATGGGCACGGGCCTGGGCATGACCGAATCGGGCCCCTTCGCGCTCTACGTGACCGGCCCCGACGTGAAGTCGGGCGACGTGGGCCTGCCTGCGCCGGGCATCGAGCTCAAGCTGATCGAGGTCGACGGCAAGACCGAGGTGCGCTACCGCGGCCCCAACATCACGCCCGGCTACTGGCGCGCGCCCGAGGCCACGGCCGAGGCCTTCGACGAGGAAGGCTTCTTTTCCACTGGCGACGCGGTGAAGTGGATCGACGAGGGCAACATCCATCGCGGCCTGCGCTTCGATGGCCGCATCGCCGAAGACTTCAAGCTCGCCACCGGCACCTTCGTGAGCGTGGGCCCGATGCGCGCGAAGATCATCGCGGCCGGCGCGCCCTACGTGCAGGACGCGGTGCTGACCGGCATCAACCTGAAGGAAGTGGGCGCGCTCGTCTTCCCGACGCAGAAGGTGCGCGAGCTCGCCGGCCTGCCGGCCGGCGCCACCATGCGCGAGGTGCTGGAGAGCGCCCCCGTGCAGGCGCACTTCCAGCAGGTGGTCGACACGCTGGCCGCCGCCGCCACCGGCAGCGCCAACCGCATCGCGCGGCTGCACCTGATGGCCGAGCCGCCGTCCATCGACAGGGGCGAGGTCACCGACAAGGGCTCCATCAACCAGCGCTCCGTGCTCAAGCACCGCGCCGCGCTGGCCGATGCGATGCACGACGGCAGCCTGCCGTTCACCCTGAAGCCCCGCTAACCCCCGCTAACTCTTTACTGGAGACGAGACAAATGAAGATCGAAGGACAAGCTGCACTGGTCACCGGCGGCGCATCGGGCCTGGGGGAAGCCACCGCGCGCGAGCTCGCGCGGCTGGGCGCGAAGGTCGCGGTGCTCGACCGCAACGGCGAACTGGCCGAGAAGGTCGCAGCCGAGATCGGCGGCATCGCCTGCGCCTGCGACATCACCGACACCGACAGCGTGGTCGCCGCGCTCGACAAGGCAGAGGCCGCGCACGGCCCCGCGCGCATCCTGATGAACGTGGCCGGCATCGGCAGCGCCAAGCGCATCGTCGGCAAGGACGGCAGCCCCGCGCCGCTGGAAGACTTCGTGCGCGTGGTCAACATCAACCTGATCGGCGGCTACAACATGGCGCGCCTGTTCGCCGCGCGCTGCGCGAAGCTGGACGCGCTCGACAACGGCGAGAAAGGTGTGATGCTCTTCACCGCCTCGGTCGCCGCCTTCGACGGACAGGTGGGCCAGCAGGCCTACAGCGCCTCCAAGGGCGGGCTGGTCGGCATGACGCTGCCGATGGCGCGCGACCTCGCGCAGCACGCCATCCGCGTGTGCACGGTGGCGCCGGGCATCTTCGCCACGCCGCTGCTGCTGGAGCTGCCCGAGCCGGTGCAGCAGTCGCTGGCCGCCTCCATCCCCTTCCCGCCGCGTCTGGGCAAGCCCTCGGAGTTCGCCGAGCTGGCCTGCCACATCGTCACCAACGGCCACCTCAACGGCGAGGTGATCCGCATCGACGGCGCGCTGCGCATGGCGCCGCGCTGAGGCCCTTCCTTCTTTTTCGCGTTCGTTCCGCCCGCTTCACAACGTACCCAGGAGACACCGATGACTTTCAAGAAGACCACCCTCGCCGCCGTGCTGGCGCTCATGGCCATGGGCCTCGCCCATGCCGACATCACCGTGGGCGTGGTGCAGCCGCTCACCGGCCCGGCCTCGGGCCTGGGCATTCCGGTGAAGAACGGCATCGCCATCTGGCCGAAGACCATCGCGGGCGAGACGCTCAAGGTGGTGGTGCTCGACGACGCCACCGACCCGACCACCGGCGTGAAGGACGCGCAGCGCCTGGTCACCGAGGACAAGGCAGACATCATCATCGGCTCCAGCGCCACGCCCGTCGCAATCCCGATGGCCGACGTCACGGCCGAGTCGGGCACGCCGCAGCTGTCGACCGCGCCGGCCGGCCTGCCGCCGGGCAAGGACAAGTGGTTCTTCCGCCTGCCGCAGTCGAACGACGTGATGGCCTACGCGGTGGTCGCGCACATGAAGAAGCAGAACGTGAAGACGGTCGGCTTCCTCGGCTACACCGACGCCTACGGCGAGCTGTGGCTCAAGGCGCTGACGGCCGAGGCCGCCAAGAACGGCATCAAGATCGTCGCCACCGAGCGCTTCGCGCGCGCCGACACCAGCGTGACCGGCCAGGTGCTCAAGCTCACCTCGGCCAACCCCGACGCGATCCTGATCGTCGCTTCGGGCAGCGGCGCCGGCATGCCGCAGAAGGCGGTGATGGAGCGCGGCTACAAGGGCAAGGTCTACCAGACGCACGCCGCCGCCACGCAGGACCTGATGCGCACCGCGGGCAAGGACGCCGAGGGCACCTTCGTGGTCTCGGGCCCCGCCACCGTGGCCGAGCAGCTGCCCGACAGCCATCCCTCGAAGGCCGCCGCCGTCGCCTTCGTGCAGGGCTACGAGAAGGCCTACGGCCCCGGCTCGCGCAACCAGTTCGCCGGCCACGCGGCCGACGCGCTCACGGTGCTCGAGAAGGCCGTGCCGGTCGCGCTCAAGAAGGCCAAGCCCGGCACGCCGGAGTTCCGCGCCGCGCTGCGCGACGCGCTCGAGGGCATGGGCCGCACGGTGCTCGCGCACGGCGTGCTGAACTGGACGGCGCAGGACCACTGGGGCTACACGACCGAGACCGGCGTGATGCTCAAGGTGGTGAACGGCGCGTTCAAGGTCGAGCAGTAATCCCCTTCTTCAGCCGCATCGAACACACGCCATGGATCTCTCGATCGCCAGCATCCTGACGCTGGACGGCCTCACCAATGGCGCGATCTACGCCCTGCTGGGCATGGGCATCGTGCTCGTCTTCACGGTGACCCGCGTCATCTTCATTCCGCAGGGCGAATTCGTGGCGTACGGCGCGCTGACGCTGGCGATCTTCCAGACCGGCAAGACGCCGGGCACGGTGTGGCTGCTGCTCATCCTGGCCGGCGTCGCGGCGCTGATGGACCTGGTCACCACCTGGCGCCACAACGGCAGCGCGGCGGCCGGGCTGAAGGCTGCGTTGCGCACGCTCGCGGCACCCGCCGTCATCTGCGCGATCTCGGCCTGGGCCGGCCCGCGCAACCTGCCGATCGGCGTGCAGGCGCTGCTCACTGTGTTCATCGTCACGGCGTTCGGGCCACTGGTTTACCGCGTGGCCTACCAGTCGCTGGCGGGGGCGAGCTCGCTGGTGCTGCTGATCGTCTCGGTGGGCGTGCACTTCGCGATGACCGGGCTGGGCCTGCTCTTCTTCGGCGCGGAGGGTTTCCGCAACCCGCCGTTCTGGGACGAGCGCATGGCGCTCGGGCCTCTCAACGTGAGCGGGCAGGCGCTCATCATCTTCGGCATGTCGGCCGCGCTGATCGTGCTGCTGTACCTGTTCTTCGAGCGCAGCCTGTACGGCAAGGCGCTGCGCGCCACCGCCGTGAACCGGCTGGGCGCGCGGCTCATGGGCATCTCCACCCAGGCGGCCGGGCAGCTCACCTTCGCGATGGCGGCGCTGATCGGCGCGCTCTCGGGCCTGCTGATCGGTCCGACCACCACGGTGTTCTACGACTCGGGCTTCCTCATCGGCCTGAAGGGCTTCGTGGCCGGCGTGATCGCAGGCCTGGCGAGCTACCCCGGCGCGCTCGTCGGCGCGCTGGCCGTGGGCGTGATCGAGTCCTTCGGCTCCTTCTGGGCCAGTTCGTTCAAGGAAGTGATCGTGTTCACCATCATCCTGCCGGTGCTGCTGTGGCGCTCGCTGAAGAGCGGCCATTCGGACGAGGAACATTGACATGGAAGCGCTCCTGAATCCCTCGACGGCCCATGCGCCCGACAAGAGCGCGCTGCGCACCTGGGGCCCGCTCGCGCTGGTGCTGGTGCTCATCGCGCTGCCGCTGCTGCCGCTGCCCGACTTCTGGATCATCCAGCTCAACTACGTCGGCATCTACACGCTGCCGGTGCTGGGCCTGGTGCTGCTCACCGGCGTGGGGGGGCTCACCTCCTTCGGGCAGGCGGCCTTCGTGGGCATCGGCGCGTACACCACCGCCTACCTCACGGTGAACACCGGCCTGTCGCCATGGGTCACGCTCTTCATCGGCATGGCGCTCACGGGCATCAGCGCGGCGATCATCGGCGCGATCACGCTGCGCATGTCGGGGCACTACCTGCCGCTGGCCACCATCGCGTGGGCGCTGTCGCTCTACTACCTCATGGGCAACCTGGAGGCGCTGGGCAAGTACGACGGCATCCTCGGCGTGAAGGGCCTCACGGTGTTCGGCTTCGAGATCGGCCAGCAGCGCATGTTCTATGCGGTGGTGTGGATCTTCGCGCTGCTCGCGGCCTTCGCGGTGATCCGCCTGCTCGACTCGCGAAGCGGCCGCGCCATCCGCGCGCTGGCCGGCGGCTCGCAGATGGCCGAGGCCATGGGCGTGAACACGCTGCGCTTCAAGATCGGCATCTTCGTACTCGCCGCCCTCTTCGCATCGGTCTCGGGCTGGCTCTTCGCGCACTTCCAGCGCACGGTGAACCCGTCGCCCTTCGGGCTGAAGATGGGCATCGAGTACCTGTTCATGGCAGTGCTCGGCGGCGCGGCCCATGTGTGGGGCGCGATTGCCGGCGCGGGCGTGGTCAAGCAGCTCGAAGACCAGCTGCAGGTGCTGCTGCCCAAGCTGATCGGCACGGCCGGCAGCTACGAGCTGATCGTCTTCGGCATCATGATCGTGCTGGTGCTCAAGTACCTGCCCGACGGGCTCTGGGCCTTCGTCGACCGCCGCCTGCCGCGTCCGCGCCGCGCGGTCGACTGGCGCGATGCCGGCGACCTGCCCGCGCGCGCCAGGCCGGCAGCCGGCGAGGTGGTGCTCGACGTGCGCGCCATCCGCAAGACCTTCGGCGGGCTGGTGGCGGTGAACGACATCAGCTTCCAGACACGCGCCGGCCAGATCGTCGGCCTGATCGGTCCGAACGGCGCGGGCAAGTCGACCACCTTCAACCTGATCACCGGCGTGCTCGGGCTCTCGGGCGGCGCGGTGAGCTTCCGCGGCGAAGCCATCGGCGGGCTGGGCGCGCGGCAGATCGCGCAGCGCGGCGTGTCGCGCACCTTCCAGCACGTGAAGATGGTGGCTGACATGACGGTGCTGGAGAACGTGGCGCTCGGCGCGCACCTGCGCGGCCGCAAGGGCGCCGTCGCCGCCATGCTGCGCATCGACCGCGCCGAGGAGCGCGCGCTGTTCCGCGAGGCCGAGCGCCAGCTGCAGCGCGTGGGCATGGGCGACTACCTGCACGAGCTCGCGGGCAATCTCGCGATGGGCCAGCAGCGCCTGCTGGAAATCGCGCGCGCCCTGTGCGCCGATCCGGCCCTGCTGCTGCTCGACGAACCCGCCGCCGGCCTGCGGCACAAGGAGAAGGAAGCGCTCGGCAAGGTGCTGCGCCAGCTGCGCGGCGAGGGCATGAGCATCCTGCTGGTCGAGCACGACATGGGACTGGTGATGGACATCTGCGACCACATCGTGGTGATGGAATTCGGCACGCACCTGATGGAGGGCACGCCCGCCGAGGTGCAGGCGAGCGACAAGGTGCGCGCTGCGTATCTGGGAACGGAGCACTGACATGACATCTCCATTGCTCCGCATCCGCGGCCTGCACGCCGGCTACGGCCGCGCCGAGGTGCTGCACGGCATCGACCTGCAGGCCGGCCAGGGCAGCGTGGTCACGGTGATCGGACCGAACGGCGCCGGCAAGTCCACGCTGCTGAATTCGCTGATGGGCGTGCTGCCCTCCAAAGGCATCATCGAATTCAAGGGCCAGCCGGTCAACGGGCTGTCGCTGGAGGAGCGCGTGATGCTCGGCATCGCGCTCGTGCCCGAGAAGCGCGAGCTGTTCGGCACCATGCCGGTGGAAGACAACCTCGTGCTCGGCGCCTTCCGCCAGGTGCGGCTGCGCAACCGCCAGTGGCGCGACCGCATCGACGAGGTCTACACGCTGTTCCCGCGCCTGAAGGAGCGCCGCGCCCAGCTGGCCGGCACGCTCTCGGGCGGCGAGCGGCAGATGCTGGCGGTGGGCCGCGCGCTGATGTCGCGCCCCACGCTGCTGATGCTCGACGAGCCCAGCCTCGGGCTCGCGCCGCTGGTGGTGCAGGAGATCTTCCGCACCGTGGAGGCGCTGCGCGCCACCGGCGTGACCATCCTGCTGGTGGAGCAGAACGCGCGCGCCGCGCTCGAAGTGGCGGACCACGGCTACGTGCTCGAGATGGGCAGCGTCAGCCTGGAGGGCGAGGCGAAGAAGCTGGCCGTCGACTCGCGCGTGATCGACACCTACCTGGGCGCCGCGAGAAAAGCCGCCTGAGCCAACGACAACGCCGCGACCCGCGCGGCCGCAAGGAGACCACAGCATGAAGAAGCCACAGCGCCGCTTCCATCCAGCCCTGTGCGCGACCGCGCTCGGCGCCGCCGCGCTGCTCGCGGCCTGCGCGAGCTGGTCCACCGCGCCTGCGGCTCCCCATGCGGCGCTGGCCGCCGCGCGCCCCGGCACGCTGCAGGCCTGCACCGACCTCGCCGCCCGCGCGGTGCTGCCGGGCACTGTCTACACATCGGCCACCGAAGTGGCGGCCGGCACCGTCACGGTCGGCGGCGTCGCGATGGCGGCGCCCGCGCACTGCCTGGTGCAGGGCCGCATGAACGAGCGCACCAGCCCCGTCGATGGCCAGCGCTATGCCATCGGCTTCGAGATGCGGCTGCCGGTCGCCTGGAACGGCCGCTTCTTCTACCAGGCCAACGGCGGGCTCGACGGTGTAGTGGTGCCCGCGCTTGGCGGCATCGGCGGCGGCGGGCCGCGCAGCAGTGCGCTGCAGATGGGCTTCGCCGTCATCAGCTCCGACGCCGGCCACGCAGGCTCGATGGGCCCGCGCTTCGGGCTCGACCCGCAGGCGCGGCTCGACTACGGCTACAACGCCGTCGCGCAGCTCACGCCGATGGCCAAGAACCTGATCGCCAAGGCCTACGGCCGCGGGCCCGACCGCTCGTACATCGGCGGCTGCTCCAACGGCGGGCGGCATGCGATGGTGGCGGCCGTGCGTTCGGCCGGCCAGTACGACGGCGTGCTCGCGGGCGACCCCGGCTTCAACCTGCCGAAGGCGGCGGTGGCGCAGCTCTACGGCGCGCAGCAGTACGCGGCGGTGGCCAGCGCGAAGACGCCCGCCGGCCAGCCCGACCTGCAGAGCGCCTTCACGCCTGCCGAGCTGAAGCTGGTGGCCGACAAGGTGCTGCAGCGCTGCGATGCACTCGACGGCATTGCCGACGGCATCGTGTCGGACGTCAACGCCTGCCGCACGCGCTTCGACATCCAGCGCGACGTGCCGACCTGCGCCGCCGGCACGCGCGACGCCATGTGCCTGAGCGCGCCGCAGAAGAACGCGCTCGCCAACGTGTTCAAGGGCGCGCGCAACAGCGCGGGGCAGCCGATCTACAGCGGCTTTCCCTTCGATGCGGGCGTGAGCGGCGCCAACTGGCGCGAGTGGAAGTTCGCGAGCCCGCCGACGCGCGACGCGGGCGCCGTGGGCTTCATCTTCAGCACGCCGCCGCTGGCCGACCGGCCGCAGGGCCTGCCCTTCGCGCTGGGCTTCGACATGGACCGCGACGCGCCGCGCATCGCTGCCACCGACGGCGTGTTTCGCGAATCGGCGCTGTCGTTCATGACGCCGCCCGACGCGGCCAACCTGAGCGCGCTGCGCGAGCGCGGCGGCCGCATGATCGTCTACCACGGCACCAGCGACCCGGTGTTCTCCTCCGACGACACGCAGGCCTGGTACGAGCGCGTTCGCGCCGCGAACGGCGGCGATGCCTCCTCGTTCGCGCGCTACTTCCCGGTGCCCGGCATGAACCACTGCGCGGGCGGTCCGGCCACCGACCAGTTCGACATGCTCAGCGCGCTGGTCGACTGGGTCGAGCAGGGCAAGGCGCCCGCATCCGTTACCGCCTCGGCACGCGGCGCGGGCACGCCGGTGCTGAATGCCGAAGTGCCTGCCGGCTGGGCCGCGCAACGCACGCGGCCGCTGTGCCCCTATCCGCAGGTCGCCACCTACACCGGCGGCGATGCCGAGCGCGCAGGCAGCTTCGCTTGCAAGCTGCCCACGCCCTGATACCTAGCCAGTTACCGAGCCTCCGATGGATTACCAGCCCCGCCCCGATGACGTCCGCTTCCTGCTGAACGCGGTGCTCGATGCGCCCGCGCGCCTTGCCGCGCTCGCGCCCTTTGCCGAAGTCGACGAGGCGCTGCACTCGCAGGTGCTCGAGGAGGCCGGGCGCTTCGTTGGCGAAGTGGTCGCGCCGATCAACCGGGCCGGCGATGAAACGGGCTGCAGTTTTTCCAATGGCGAAGTCACCTCGCCGCCTGGCTTTCGCGAGGCGTACCAGGCCTTCGTCGACGGCGGCTGGCCCGCGCTCTCGGCCGCGCCGGAAGACGGCGGCCAGGGCCTGCCGGCGGTGCTCGAAGCGGTGCTCTACGAGTGGCTGGCCGCCGCCAATCACGGCCTCACGATGGCGCCCGGGCTGCTGCACGGCGCGTACGCCTGCCTCAAGCACCACGGCAGCGACGAGCTGAAGCAGCGCTACCTGCAGAAGATCGCCACCGGCGAATGGCTCGCCACCATGTGCCTCACCGAGGCGCACGCGGGCAGCGACCTGGGACAGGTGCGCACACGAGCCGTGCCGCAGGCCGACGGAAGCCTGCGGGTGAGCGGCAGCAAGATCTTCATCTCCGGCGGCGAGCACGACCTGACGCCGAACATCGTCCACCTCGTGCTGTGCCGCCTGCCCGATGCGCCGGCCGGCCCCAAGGGCCTGTCGCTGGCGCTGGTACCCCGGCTGCTGCCCGACGGCACGCGCAACGCGGTGCACTGCGAGCGCATCGAGGAAAAGATGGGCCTGCACGGCAGCCCCACCTGCAGCATGCGCTTCGACGACGCCACCGGCTGGCTGGTCGGCGAGCCCGGCCGCGGGCTGGCCGCCATGTTCGTGATGATGAATTCGGCGCGCCTGCACGTGGCCCTGCAGGGCATCGGCCTGCTCGACGCGGCCTGGCAGAAAGCCGACGCCTACGCGGCGGAGCGCCGCCAGATGCGCGCGCCGGGCCCGGTGCCCGCGAGCCGCGGCGGCGAGAGTGCCGACCTGATCGCCGAGCACCCGGCGGTGCGCCGCATCCTCGACACGCAGCGCGCCTGGATCGACGGGGCGCGCACCATCGCCTACCGCAGCGCGCTGATGCTCGACGTGGCCGCGCACGACGCCGACCCCAAGGCCCGCGAGCGCGCGCAGCGCTGGTGCTCGCTGGTCACGCCGGTGCTCAAGGCCGCGTGCACGCACCAGGCCTTCCACGGCGCGAGCGAATGCCTGCAGGTGTTCGGCGGCCACGGCTACGTGCGCGAATGGGGCATCGAGCAGATCGTGCGCGACTCGCGCGTGACGATGATCTACGAGGGCACCAACGAGATCCAGGCCATCGACCTGCTCGTGCGCAAGGTGCTGCCCGACGGCGGCGCCGCCATGTCGGCCGTGCTGCTGGAGCTGCGCGACACGCTGGACGCCTCCCGCGAGGCCGATGCCGACGTGCAGCGCCGGCTGGCGCAGCTGCGCTACCTGGGCACCACCGTGGCCATGGCTGCGCATGCCGACCCGGCGCTGCCGTACGAGGTGGCCGACGACTACCTGCGCTCGACCATGCTCGCGATGCTGGCGTGGGCCTGGGCACGCATCGAGACGGCCTCGCCCGGCGACGCGGAGAAGGCGCGCGTGGCGGCCGCCTTCAGGCGCTGGGTGCTGCCTGAATTCGAGATGCGGATGGGCATCGTCAAGAAGGCCTGCGAAACGGTGGCGCTGACCCATGCGGCCGCGCCCGGTGGCGGTGTCTCCAACTAGCCACTCCGGGCGTTCGCGGGCGTCCGGGCGGGGTTACGCTCGGGCCATGGCCTCCACCCCGAAATCCGCTCCCGCCAAAGGCGAGCAGGCCGCGGCGCCGCAAGGCAAGCCGGACCGGCTCGATGCGCGCATGCTCGAAACCCTGGTCGGCTACAACGCCCGCCGGGCCTGGCTGATCGTCAGCGCCTTTTTCGCGGAGCGCATGGCGCCCTACGGGCTCAAGCAGATCGATTTCTCGGTGCTGTCGCTGCTGGCGCACAACCCCGGTGCCACTTCGCGGCAGCTGTGCAATGCGCTGGACATCCTGCCGCCGAACCTCGTGAGCCTGGTGGCGACGCTCGACAGCCGCGGATTGATAGAACGCCGGCCTCATCCGCATGATGGCCGCGCGGTCGGGCTGCATCTCACGGCGGCCGGGGAGGCGCTGATCCGCGAGGCGGAGCAGACCGTGATCCAGCTGGAGGCCGATGCCAGCGCCAAGCTCACGGCGCGGGAGCGCGAGACGCTGATAAGGCTGCTGCAGAAGATCTATCTGTAGCGGCGGTCTGCAGCGGCACCGGTCTCAGAGGCCCCGCTCGACCATGTCGATGAGCTGCTGGCCCAGCTTGTAGGCCGCATCGGGCGGCATCTCGCGCAGCGGCCCGTCGATGATGAGCAGCGCCAGCCCGTGCACCGCGCTCCAGGCGCAGTACTCGGCATTGGGGCGCCGCGCCGGGTCGAGCACCCCGGCATCCACCAGCCGGTCGATGGCCTTGCCCAGCAGCTGGAACGGATCGAGCCCGCTCTCGCCGGCCTTGCCTGGGCCGAGTTCGCCGCGGCCCTCGTCGGAGATCACGAAGGCCGTGCGGAACAGGCCCGGCTCGGCCTGGGCGAAGCGCAGGTAGGCGGTGCCGATGGCGCGCACCTGCCCGCGCGCGAAGTCGGCGGGGGGCTGGTCGCAGGGCTGGGCCGCCAGTTCTTTTTCCATCGCCTGCGCCGCCGCGGCCAGCGCTGCCTCGCGCACCGCGAGCAGCAACTCCTGCCGGCTTTCGAAGTGCCGGTAGGCCGCGTTGGGCACCACGCCGACGCGCCGGGTGGCCTCGCGCAACACGACCGCGTCGGGACCGCCGTCGCGGGCCAGTTCGATGCCTGCTTCCAGCAGCGCCCGGCGCAGATCGCCGTGGCGATACGTGCTGCGGGCGGGCGGCAGGCTCTCGGGGACGTTGTTGAGCTTCATCGCTTCTCCATGTGGACACTGTCCATTATCTCTGCTATTCTTTGTGGACGGTGTACACAAAGTAATCCGATTGTTTGCGGCCCGAGACACCGGGGGCCTCCGAGTCACCTCTTCAGTCCAAAGGAATTGTCATGAAAGTCCAGTCGTATCTCTCATTCGAAGGCCGCTGCGACGAAGCGCTCGGCTTCTACAGGAAGGCGCTCGGCGCCGAAGTCACCCAGCTCATGCGCTACAAGGAAGCACCCGCGGGCGCCCCTTCGGAGAACGCCGAAGCCGGCTGCGCCGGCGGCACGCCCGATGCCGAGAAAGTGATGCACGCGGTGTTCCGCATCGGCGAGACCGAGCTGATGGCCTCCGACGGCCGCTGCTCGGGCCAGCCGAAGTTCGAGGGCGTCATGCTCGCGCTCACCGCCAGCACCGACGCCGAAGCCGTCAAGTGGTTCGACGCGCTGGCCGAAGGCGGACAGGTCATGCAGCCGCTGATCCCGACCTTCTTCACCTCCAAGTTCGGCATGCTGACCGACCGCTTCGGCGTGGGCTGGCTGCTGGTCGTCGCACACCCTGCCTGATCGCACCCGCCCGCGCCGCCAATCTCCCGGAAGCCCCGCCATGCTCAAGAAAATCGCCCTCGTCATCGTGCTCGCGATCGCCGCGCTGCTGATCTTCGCGGCCACCCGGCCCGACACTTTCCGCGTCGAGCGCACCGCGCGCATCGAGGCGCCGGCCGAGAAGATCTTTCCGCTGATCGACGACTTCCACCGCTGGGGCGCCTGGTCGCCCTACGAGAAGCTCGACCCCGCCATGAAGCGCAGCTTCGGCGGCAGCGCGAGCGGCAAGGGCGCGACCTATGCCTGGGAAGGCAACGACAAGGCCGGCGCGGGCCGCATGGAGATCGTCGAGTCGGCGCCTTCGTCGAAGGTCGCGATCAAGCTCGACTTCATCAAGCCCTTCGAAGGCCACAACACGGCCGAATTCACGCTGCAGCCCCAGGGCAATGCGACGCAGGTCACCTGGGCCATGTACGGCCCGAGCCCCTACGTCGCCAAGCTCATGGGCATCTTCTTCAACATGGACCACATGATCGGCAAGGACTTCGAGACGGGCCTTGCCAACCTGAAGGCCGCCACCGAAAAGTAATTCCCGAAAGGAAAAATCATGCCCCACATCCACGCCTACCTCACCTTCGACGGCAACGCAGCCGAGGCCATGCGCTTCTACGAGAAGACGCTGGGCGGCACCATGCAGATGATGATGACCGTCGGCGAAACGCCCGACACCGAGCAGTTCCCGCCCGAGGCGAAGAAGCGCATCATGCATGCCTCGCTCGCCTACGGCCAGGGCATCCTCATGGCCTCCGACTCCATGCCCGGCCAGCCGTACGAAGGCATGAAGGGCTTCGGCGTCGCGCTGACCATCGAGACCGTGGCCGAGGCCCGCCGCGTGTTCGACGCCTTCGCCGAGGGCGGCCATGTCGGCATGCCCTTCGAGAAGACCTTCTGGGTCGAAGGCTTCGGCATGGTGACCGACCGCTTCGGCACTCCGTGGCTCATCAACGGCGGCAAGCCGCTGGTCTGAGCCGCTTCCTGTCCACTCCAAGAAGCCCGCTTCCCATGACCAACCAACTCGACAGCCGCAAGCGCTGGCTCGCATTGATGGTGCTGTGCCTCGGCGTACTGATGATCGTGCTCGACACCACCATCGTGAACGTGGCGCTGCCCTCGATCCGTACCGACCTTGGCTTCACCGAGACCTCGCTGGTCTGGGTGGTGAACGCCTACATGCTGACCTTCGGCGGCTTCCTGCTGCTGGGCGGCCGGCTGGGCGACCTGTACGGCCACCGCCGCGTGTTCCTCGCGGGCCTGGTGCTGTTCACGCTGGCATCGCTGGCCTGCGGGGTCTCGACCTCGCAGGGCCTGCTGGTGGCGGCGCGCGCGGTGCAGGGCCTGGGCGGCGCGGTGGTGTCGGCCGTGTCGCTCTCGCTCATCATGAATCTCTTCACCGAGCCGGCCGACCGCGCAAAGGCGATGGGCGTGTACGGCTTCGTGTGCGCCGGCGGCGGCAGCATCGGCGTGCTGCTCGGCGGCCTGCTCACCAGCACGCTGAGCTGGCACTGGATCTTCCTGGTCAACCTGCCCATCGGCATCGCGGTGTATGCGCTGTGCGTGGCGCTGCTACCCAGCGCGCGCGGCCATGCGCACGGCGAGAAGCTCGACGTGGCCGGCGCCATCACCGTCACGCTGTCGCTGATGCTCGCGGTGTACGGCGTGGTCAACGGCAACGAGGCCGGCTGGGGCTCCACGCAGACGCTCGGCCTGCTGGGCGCGGCCGTGGTGCTGCTGGCGATCTTCATCGCCATCGAATCGCGGGTGCAGCATCCGCTGATGCCGCTGGGCCTGTTCAAGCTGCGCAGCGTGTCGGTGGCCAACGTGGTCGGCGTGCTGTGGGCCGCGGCCATGTTCGCGTGGTTCTTCATCTCGGCGCTCTACATGCAGCTGGTGCTGAACTACACGCCAATGCAGATCGGCCTGGCCTTCCTGCCGGCCAACATCATCATGGCGGTGTTCTCGCTGGGCCTCTCGGCGAAGATCGTGATGCGCTTCGGCATCCGCAAGCCGCTGGCCGCCGGATTGTGGCTCGCGGCCATCGGGCTGGCGCTGTTCGCGCGCGCGCCGGTCAACGGCAGCTTCGTGCTCGACGTGCTGCCCGGCATGATGCTGCTGGGCCTGGGCGCGGGCATGGCCTTCAACCCGGTGCTGCTGGCCGCGATGAGCGAGGTGAGCCCTGCCGACTCGGGCCTGGCCTCGGGCGTGGTCAACACCTCCTTCATGATGGGCGGCGCGCTGGGCCTGGCCGTGCTGGCGAGCGCCGCAGCGGCGCGCACCGCGTCGATGGAAGCCGCCGGCGCGCAGATGCCGCTGGCGCTCACCGGCGGCTACAACCTCGCGTTCCTCGTCGGCGCCGTGTTCGCGGCGGTGGCGGGTCTGCTCGGTGCCTTGCTGCTTCGCTCCGCCATGCCGGGGCAGATGCAGAACAACGAAGAAACAGCGGCACCCCAGGGAACGGCGGCATCGCAATGAGCGGCAACGTGCCATGCAGCCGCCGGTCTTCTTTCTTCAACGGTTCCACAGACTCTTCAGGAGAACAAACATGGCTCGCTATGTAGACGGCTTCATCATCGCCATCCCCACGGCCAACGTCGAGGCCTACCGCAAGCTGGCGCGCAAGGCCGGCAAGGTATGGATGGAGTACGGCGCGCTCGAATACGTGGAGTGCATCGCCGACGACGTGAAGCCGGGCAAGCTCACTTCATTTCCGCAGAGCGTGAAGCAAAAGCCCGACGAGACCGTCGCTTTCTCGTGGATCGTCTACAAGTCGCGCAAGCACCGCGACACGGTCAACGCGAAGGTGATGGCAGACCCGCGCATCGCCGGGATGGACCCCAAGTCCATGCCCTTCGACGGCAAGCGCATGATCTTCGGCGGCTTCAAATCCATCGTCGAGTTCTAGGCTCGCCCCCAGGCTTCGCGCACTTCGTGTCGCTACGCCACCCCCTACCGGGGGCAACACCTGCGGCCCGGCAAAGCCGGTTCCGCGGTGTTCGCGAAAAGGCCTCGCTTCGCCGGCCTCAGGCCAGGAAGCCGTCATAGACGAGCTTGAGGCCGGTCAGAAACATCCCGAGATAGACGAAGCGATAGAACCACGTCGCATCGATGCGCCGCGCGATGCGGATGCCGACCCACACGCCGAAGGGCGCGATCGGCATCAGCACCAGCGAGGTGGCCAGCGTGCGGAAGTCGAGCAGGCCGAGCCACGCGTAGGGAATCCACTTACTGAGATTCACCACGAAGAAGAAGTAGGCCATGGTGGCCGTGAAGATCACCGGCGAGAGCCGCAGCGGAATCACGTAGGCGTTGATCGGCGGCCCGCCCGCGTGCGCGATGAAGCTGGTGAAGCCCGACACCGTGGTCAGCACCGCGCCGACGCCGCGCGAGGGCAGCGGATCGTCGGGCTTCGGCGGAAACAGCAGGCGCTGCGCCAGAAAGAGCAGCGTGAAAACGCCGACGATGCCCGCCACAGTGTGTGCCGAGAGCATGCGAAACAGCAGCGTGCCGATCACCGTGCCCAGCAGCCCGAAGGGAATCAGGAACTTCAGCAGCGAGCGGTCGAAGTCGCGCCGGAACGCGGCAAGGCCCAGCACGTCCATCAGCAGCAACAGCGGCATCAGGATCGCCGCCGCCTGCGGCACGGTGACGGCCAGCGCCATCATCGGCACCGCCAGCGAGCCGAAGCCCGCGCCGAAGCCGCTCTTGCTGATGCCGAGCAGGAGCACGGCGGGAATGGCGACCGCGTAGAAGTACGGGTCGGTGATCAGGGGAAAAGCCATGGAGGGAGGAAGCAGCCGCACAAGCCCCGCCATCGCGGCGGGCCTGCCGAGCGTAGCAGGACGGTGCCGGCCGCGCCCGCCAGGGGACTACTCCGTCCGCTGCAGAACAGCCGCTATCCCTGCTTCAGCGGATTGAGCACGAAGTCGAAGTCGAGCCGCCAGCGGCCGTTGTCCTGCTTCGTCCAAGGCGCGACCAGCGACTGGCGCACCGCGAACACGGCATCCGAGTCGAGGTACTCGTCGCCCTCGCGGAACACGTGCGTGATGAGCCGCTCGTAGCCCGGCGCCTCGATCTTGAAATGCAGGTGCGCGGGCCGCCACGGATGGCGCTTCGTCGCGCGCAGCAGGTCGCCCACCGGCCCGTCGACCGGGATCGGGTACGCCACCGCCACCACGCTGCGGAAGTGCAGCGAGCCGTCGGGCCCCGTGCGCAGCGTGCCCCGGTTCTCCGCGTGGTCGAGTCCCGCGTGCTGCACGTCGTAGTGCCCGCCCGCATCGGCCTGCCAAACATCGACGACCGCATTCGCCACCGGCTCGCCGCCGAGACCGCGCACCGTGGCGAACACGTCGCAGGGCTCGCCCTCGGCGCCGTTGGCCACGTCGTCGCCATGCTCGTACTCGGGCGCGCCATCGAAATAGAAGGGGCCGAACACGGTGGCCTCCGTGCAGCCGGCCGGCTTGTCGTTGTTCATCGCGATGGTGAGCATCGAGAGCCCCAGCACGTCCGACAGCAGGATGAACTCCTGCCGCTTGTCGTCGCACTTCCGGCCCGTGGCCGTGAGGTACTGGATGCCCTGGAACCACTCGTCCTCGGTGAGCTTCACCTCGCGCGCGAAGGCGTGCAGGTGCTGCACCAGGCTGGTCAAGATCTCGCGCAGGCGCGGATCGGGCGTGTCGGCGAAGCGCGCGAGCACGGCCTGCGTGATGTTGTCCTGGTTGAGGTTGCGCATCGTGGCTGTCTCCAAGTTGTCCGGTCGAACTTCGACTTCGCCAGACTGTAGGCCGCTCGCCGCGCCGGTTGAAGCACCCCGGGCGCAAATGATTTTTCCGTGCAGCGGAAAGGTCGTTCGCCCTGTGGCGGCGTTCCGTCTGCGGCTGGCTGGCTATCGGGGAGACGCGCTCACCGCTTCCGGCCGCTGTCACCACAGGCCGGGGAGCAACCTCCAGCGCACGCGACCGGCATAGTCCGCGTACCCGGAAAGCTCTGCCTGCAACAGGCGATCTTCCCAGGAGGTTCGCAGTACCAGCAACGCCGAAGCGAGCGCGGCGGGCAGGAGCGCCCACAGCGAGCCCAGCGCGAGCGCCATGCCGAAGAACAGTGCGAGCGCCGCGGCATACCCCGGATGCCGGATGAACCGGTAAGGCCCCACATCGATCACGCACTGATGGCGCTCCGACTGGATTCGAACGCCGGGCTCGAAGAAAGGATTCACGGCCTGTGCCCAAGCGGTCATTGCGATCCCGGCGAGCAACGCGACGTGCCCCACCACCATGACCCAGGCCGGCACTGGTGACCACTGATAGCGCCCGGCATCGAGCGCCGCGACGGGAAGAATCGCCACCATCGCGGGCAGGATGACCGCAAGCAGCGCCTTGTCCCAGTCTTTCGTCCCCGGCTGGAAGCGACTGCGTGCACGATAGATCATCGGGTTGACTCGCGCGAGCACCAGCGCCGAGACACCGAACCCAAGAAGCAGCACTGCAAGGAACACCCACCCAGGTCGCCAGCCGATGGAGCCTGCGGGCAGGAAGATCAGGACGAGCAAGGCCAGCGGCAGGCCGATCGCATAGGCGATCGCTGCAGGCGGTGAGATCGATGGCGGTTGCCTGGGGGCTTCCATGACTGGTGCTCCTTCCGGGGTCATCCGATCTGGCGCGCTTCTTCGTCATTGCGCTGCCGCGCGCGAGCCGATGACGTGCGTTGCGGGTCTCGATGATGTGGTCATCATGCCGGATCAGGCATGTCAATTTTCTTCAAGACAGGCGTTTCCTGCGCTGCAAGAATGGCTTCATGCGAGAAGACGGACACCGTGAAGAAGCACTCGGGCCTGATGGCCTCCGATCCCGCAACGCGCTGCGGGACGACGCACGCTTCTTCACCTCGGGGTGCATGACAGGCGAGGAACGGGTGGACTGCCTGACCGCAACCTTCAGGAAGCACCGCTATGCCCTGCATGCGCACGAGACTTTCGTGATCGGAGCGATCACCTCGGGCTGTGGCACCTTGTGGCTTCAAGGTACGCGGCATCGCGCCAGCCCGGGAGACCTGACGCTGCTCAACCCGGAAGACGTGCACGACGGGACGCCCCATGACGACACGGGCTACAGCTACCGGGTGACCTACCCTTCCGCGTCGCTCGTTCAGCGCCTGGCGGCCGAGATCACCGGCCATGAAGTCCAGCCGCATTTCCGGTGCCGGGTGATCCGGGACCCCGCCGCGGCCACTCGCCTGGTGGCCGCGCACCTGGCACTGGAGACCTATGGCTGGTCGCTGGGCACGGAGGAAGCGCTGCTGCTGGCCTATGCCTGCTGCCTCGAGCGACACGCCGAGCGCTTCCGCCCCGAGGCCCCGCGAGGCCGGGAGCAGCAGCGAGTGTCCAGGGTCAAGTCGATGCTGGAAGATCAAGCCACGTCGAGCGACGTGTGCCTGGCCGACCTCGCCGGCGAAGTCGGCGTGAGCCGGTTTCACCTGATCCGCATGTTCCGCAATGAAGCGGGGACCACACCGCACGCCTATCTGGTCGGCCGCCGCATCGAGGCGGCAAAGCGCCGCCTGCGCCGGGGAGAAGCGCCGATCGCCGTGGCGTCGGCAACCGGCTTTGCAGACCAGGCCCACCTGACACGCGTCTTCAAGGCCAGGGTCGGCGTGACGCCCGGTGCCTACAGGGACGGGGTGTCGAAATGAGGCCGCGCGAAGGCCCCGCCTCATCCGCGGCTCCGCCGGATCGCCGACCCTCCTCGCTCGCCACAGCCGCCGAAGGCGCAAGGGACATCCTGCCTGCAGTGATGGTCGCGGTTCCGATCGGCCTGCTGCTCGGAGCCCTGTGCAGGTCCAAGGGCATCCACGCCGCGGAGGCCGGATGGATGTCACTGCTCGTCAACGCGGGCGCATCGCAGTTCGCGGCGGTCCAGCTGTGGGCGAACGACGGGCCGAGGCTCGGGCCGATCCTGCTGTCCACCTTGCTGATCAATGTGCGCCACGCGCTGATGAGCCTGACCCTCGTTCCGAAGCTCGCGAAGGCCGGCATGACGCGCCTGCGCATGTGCGTGGCGCTGGCCTTGCTAACCGATCCGACATGGGGATTCGCAGAGCAGCGTGCGCGCGCGGGCCTGCCGGTCACCTGGTCCTACTGGATGGGCCTGGCGCTCGTCTTCACGGCCGCGTGGGCTGGTGCGACCATGGCCGGCGCGTGGCTGGGCGCCTATCTCGGCGATCCCCGGCAGATCGGCGCGGACTTCGCGCTGGCGGCCTTGTTCATCGGCATGACGGCCAGGTTCTGGATGGGGTGGCGGCGCACCGGTTTTGCCATCGCCGCCAGCGGCCTGTCGTCGGCGGCCGTGTTCCACACCCTGGGTGCGCCGTGGCACGTGATGGCCGGCGCCATGGCCGGCATCGCGGTGGCCTACTTCGCGGCGCGGCCCGAGCAAGCACAGGAGCCGCAGCCCGCATGACGTTCCACGCGACAACCCTCGAGGCGATCGCGGCGATGGCCATCGTCACCTATCTCACCCGGGTCGCCGGCATGCTGTTGGTGCGCGGCGATCGGTTCGCCGTCCGCGGCCGCGCGAAAGCAGCCCTGGATGCCATACCGCCCGTCATGTTCGTCACGATCATCGCGCCGACCCTGCTGGTCACCGGCTGGCCGGAAACGCTGGCGGGCCTGCTGGCGGCGGTGGCCTCGGTCCGCCTTCCGCTTCTCGGAACGATCCTGGTGGGCGTCGTTGCGGTGGCCGTGCTGCGTCTTGGCCTCGGCATGGCAGGTGCGCCATGAGTGTCCGCGAGTACGGCAGCAACGGCTCGGATCGGCTTCCCGGTTCCTCGATACCCTGGATGCGATGAGCCCGGCCATACATTCCTTCCTGACGTCGAGCGATGCGATCTTCGAAGTGCACGACCACGACGCCGTGGTGAGCTTCGCTGAAGCGCAGCGCCTGCTTCCCTTCGATCCCGATGCGATGGTCAAGAGCCTGGCCTTCCGCCTGCCGGGCGATCGCTACGCGATCGCCGCCATGCGGGCGGCCGAGCGCGCGGACTACAAGAAGATCGCCGATGCACTTGGCGTGAGGAGAGCGGATCTCCACATGGCAACGGACATGGAACTGGCACAGTTCCTCGCGATGGTCCCGGGAGGCGTCGTACCCTTGCCGATCAACGGGGCACGGGTAGTCGTCGATTCGGGAGTGACGGCAATGGAAACGATCTATTGCGGCACGGGGCGGAATGATTCGACCCTGCAGATTCGCAGTGCCGAACTTGTCCGGGTAAGTCGCTGTGCGCTGCACGACCTCGTCAAGCGGTGATCGCCCGCATTTGCCGGACTGAGTCCAGCATTGCCGGTCGCGGCTCTTCGTTTGATCGCCAGAGTCAACGGGTCGGCCGCGTCTGAGTCCAAGAGATTCCTCGCAGCCATCAGGGCGCAGCCGCCGGCAGGCAGCCCCGCAGCTCTTCCTGCACATCGCTGCCCGGCAGGATGCCCCAGCGCACCCGCACACTGCGCGCATCGTCCTCGCCCGCCCAGGGCAGGCGCAGGCTGCCGGAGCAGCTGGCGGTGGCCAGCAGCGGCTCCAGCAGCGCGCCCTCGGAGCGGAACTCCGGCGTGTCGAGGATCAGCACCATGCCGCCCTCGCGCGCCAGCGCATCGGGCGGCAGCCATGGCGAGGTGCGGGGATCGCCGTCGATCAGCAGCTGTACGTCCGGGTCCATGTGCAGCATCACCGCGCCAGTGAACCAGGTGTCGCCCACCATCAGCCGCAGCGGACGGTCGCCGGCGCGCACATGCCACACGGTCTGAACGGCTTCGGCGATCTGCCCCGATGGCAGGTTGGCGCGGGTGATGTAGCCATGGCGCGCGCTCCAGACGCCATCGACCCAGGCCTGGCCGAACGATCCGGCGATGTGGAGGATGGCAGCCACAGTCAGCGTGCCGACCCATCGGCGGCGCGTCCAGCGGTCGGCTTCGAGGCCCGGCACCACCATCACGGCCCACACGGCGACCGGCAGGAAGAAGGTGCTGAGCCACGAGGCCACCAGCCGCATGTGGAGCAGCACCGACATCGCCAGCACCAGGCACAGCGGCCCGAAGGTGGCCCAGGCGAGGAAGCGGCGGTCGAAGCCGCCTTGCGGCGTCTTCTCCTGCGCCGTGCCGCGCTCGCGCGTGAACCACGCCCACGCGACGAACAGCAGCATCGGTGACAGGCGAGCGACCTGCACCAGCAGGATGCGAAGCGGCCGCGGGTGCACATGCTTCAGCAGCGGACCCGACGGATGCACCGAGTGCCGCGCGTAGCCGATGGTCTGGTCGCCATGCTGCACCAGCCATGCGAGATGCGGCGCCATGAGCAGCAGCGCCACGCCGCTCGCGCGCAGCAGGTCGCGACGCACGCGCGCGTCGCGCCACGAGCCTTCGCGGAGGATGAAGCCCGCGCCCACCGCGAACTGCACCAGCGCGCTGTACTTGGTGAGCATCGACAGCGCCGCGAACACGCCGAGCCAGAGCCAATCGAAGCGGCCGCCTGCCGAAGGCCTGCGCAGCACGCGCCACAGCATCCACCAGTAGCCCGCCATCGGCAGCAGCTGCACGGTGTTGTGGTTGAAGATGGTGGCGCGCTGCACGTGGTAGGTCACCAGCGAGCCGAGCAGCACCGCGAGCGCCGCCCGCATCGGCGGCATCATGCCCAGCGACCAGCGCCACATGATGTAGAGAGCGCCCACGCCGCAGCCCACGCCGGCGGCATAGGTCAGCCAGGGCTGGCGGCCGGCCAGCAAGACAGGCAGGCCCATCAGCCAGCTCGGCAGCGGCGGGTGTTTGTAGTAGCCCCATTGCATGCTGCCGCCCCAGAAGAGCTCCTCGACGTTGTCCCAGGGCGGCGTCTCGTAGAACGTTGCCATGGGCAGCGTCCACAGCACCACCAGCGCCAGCAACGCGACGACGACCGCGCCATTCAGGGAAAGATGCCGCGCGAACGCGGGCGCCGGACGGGCGCCGGGAGGGATCAGCCAGGAATTCATTGCCTCCCTTTGTAAAGCTGCAGTCCTAACGGCACCTGACCAACCCGCCATCCCCTGCACTCCCCGGCACATAGAATCGCCAGCCTGCCTGCAGGCGTCCGGGCCCCGGTTCAGCCCAGGATCGGCCCGCAAGTCTCGGAGACACACAACCCATGGACCGCTGGACCGAAATCGCCCTGCTCGTGCAGATCGCCGATGCCGGCAGCCTGAGCCGCGCCGCCGAGGCGCTGGGCCTCTCGAACGCCGCCGCCAGCCGCCACCTGAGCGCGCTCGAGGCACGGCTGGGCGCGCGGCTGGTCGAGCGCAACACGCGCCGGCTGTACCTCACCGACACCGGCCGCGAGTTCTGCGGCCGCGCCCGCACCATCCTGGCCGACCTGTCGGACGCCGAATCGGCGGTGAACGCCACCGCGCTCAACCCGACGGGCACGCTGCGCGTCACGGCATCGCTGTCGTTCTCCATCCACCACATCGCGCCCCTGCTGCGCGAGTACACCGACCGCTACCCGGGCGTGACGGTGCACGTGGAGGCGGCCAACCGCTACTTCGACCTGATCGACAACAACATCGACGTGGCGATCCGCACCCGCGAGTTCGAGCCCGACTCCAACGTCACCATCCGCCGGCTCGGCGAGACGCGGCGCATCCTCGCGGCCTCGCCGCGCTACTTCGCGCAGCACGGCTTTCCGAAGACGCTGGACGAGCTGAAGCGGCACAAGCTGCTGATCTACACCCATGCCAACAACCCGAACGAGCTGCGCTTTCGCCGCGGGAAGGAGACGCACACGGTGTCGGTCACGGGCCTGCTGGAGTCGAACGACGGCCAGGTGCTGCGCGCGGCCGCGCTCGACGGCCTAGGCATCCTGGTGCAGCCCACCTACATCGTCTACGACGACATCGTGGCCGGCCGGCTGGTACCCACGCTGGACGACTGGGACCTGCCGCACCTGACCATCAACCTGGCCTACCCGAGCCGCAAGCACCTGTCGGCCAAGGTGCGCAGCTTCATCGACTTCATGGCAGCCCACTTCCGCAAGATGGACTACGAGCGCAAGTGGACAGGCAGGTTCTAGGCTCGCCCCCAGGCTTCGCGCACTTCGTGTCGCTGCGCCAACCCCCTACCGGGGGCAACACCTGCGGCCCGGCAAAGCCGGTTCCGCGGTGTTCCACGAAAGGGACTGCACCGCAGCCAATGCTTGAAACATGTGCGTAAACGCACATTCCGCATTTCCGCAGCCCCGCACACTGGAACCGCAACCGTCGCATTCCGCGGCGGACCCACCGTTTCCACCCTGCAAGGATCTGCCATGAACACCCAGGCCACCGCCGCCAATACCCCGCGTGCGCCGATCGCGTCGCCGCTGTCCGCCCTCTCCCCCTCCACGCTGGACGATTCCGGCAAGCTGCTGATCCGCGTGACGGTCGGCTTCCTGGTGCTGCTGCACGGCATCTTCAAGATCTCGGCCGGCGTGGGCTTCATCGCCGGCATGCTGGCCAAGGCCGGCCTGCCGGGCGGCATCGCCTACCTGGTGTACGTCGGCGAGATCGTCGCGCCGCTGCTGATGATCGCGGGCCTCTACACCCGCGCCGCCGCCGGCGTGGTGGTCATCAACATGCTGGTGGCCTTCGGCCTCGTGCACATGGCCGATTTCTTCGCGCTGACCAAGCAGGGCGGCTGGGCGCTGGAACTGCAGGGCCTGTACCTGTTCGGCGCGCTGACCGTGGTGCTGCTGGGCGCTGGCCGCTTCTCTCTCGGCGGCATCAAGGGCCGCTGGAACTGATCGCCTCCCGGCTCAGCCGGCGTCGCCGCGTACCTGCGAGACCATCGCCTCCAGGCGGGCCACGTCGGCGACCAGAAGGGCCTTGTCGTCCTTGCGCAGCACGCCGCTGCGCGCCAGCACGTTGAGTTCGCGGGTCACCTGCTCGCGGTTGGTGCTGATCTGGCTGGCCAGCGCCGCGTGCTTGGGCGCCGGGTCGAGCCGGGCCTGGTTGCCCTCCACGCCGGCGGCGCGGGCCAGGCGCAGCAGCTCGGCATGCAGCCGGTTCTGCACGCCCAGGGTGCTCAGGTCGATCACCCGCTCCGAGAGCTGCCGCACCAGCGTCGCCAGCCGCAGCATCACCCGGCCGGCCACCAGGGGCTCGTCGCGCAGCAGGGCCATGAAGGAAGCGCGGTCGAGGCTGGCGACCACGCTGGGCTCCAGCGTGACCACGTCGGCGGAGCGCGGGCCGCCGTCGATGGCGGAGATATCGCCGAAGTGCTCGCCCGCTTCGGAGTCGCGGAAGGTCACCTGGCGGCCGTTGGCCGAGTAGGTCGTCACCCGCACACGGCCCGAGACCAGCAGGAACACCTCGCCCTGCTGCTCGGCGCGCAGCAGCAGGGGCTTGCCGGCCTCCACGCTGTGCCACAGGCATTGCTGGGCCAGCAGGTCCAGCCGCTGGTCGGAAAGGCCTTCGAGCAGCGCGATCTGGCGCAGCGCGAGGCTGGAGCGGGGGGTAGGTTCGGGTTTGGCCATGCCGGGGGACGGTAGGGGCGCGCGCATTATGCTCGGGTGCCGCTTCGAACCCGTTCATGGACAGACGTTCCCCCAAAGCCGTTGCTGCCGACACCTTTTCGCTGAGACCGCCCACACGGCGCAATCTCCGCTGGGCGAGCGGGCTGGTGCTGATGGCCTACGTCACGGCGCACCTGCTGAACCATTCGCTGGGCATCTATTCCTTTGCCGCCGCCGAGACCGTGCTGCGCGGCGTGCAGGCCTTCTGGCACACCCTGGCGGGCACTGCGCTGCTGTATGGCGCGGCCGCCACGCACCTGGCGCTGGCGGTGGTCGCCCTGTGGGAGCGGCGCACGCTGCGCATGCCCCCGCTCGAAGGCCTGCGCGTGGCGCTGGGCTTCGCACTGCCGCTGCTGCTGGCCACGCACCTCACGGCCATGCGCGGCGCCTACCTGGCCTACGGCATCGAGGGCTCGTATGCCCGCGTGGTCTGGGGCCTCTGGGACTGGCAGGGCGCGGCAGCACAGCTGCTGATGATGCTGGCCGCCTGGACGCACGGCTGCCTGGGCCTGCACTTCGCGCTGCGGGCCAAGCCGGTGTGGAGGCGCTTCTCGCACCTGCTGCTGGCCGTCGCGGTGGTACTTCCGCTGACCGCCGCGATGGGCTTCGTCTCGATGGGGCGCGAGTTCCAGTGGACCGGCGTGCCGCCGACCGCCCTCCCCACGGCCGAACAGGGCAAGGCGCTGGGCGCGGCCGAGAACGCGATCAAGTGGGGCTACGGGCTGGCGCTGGTCGCGCTGCTGGCAGCGCGCTGGGGCCGCAACGGCCTCGCGCGCTGGTCGCGCCAGCCGCAGGTGGCGCTGCGCTACCCGGGCCGCACGGTGCATGTTCCGCATGGCTGGAGCGTGCTGGAGGCGAGCCGCTCCCACGGCATCGACCATGTGTCGATCTGCGGCGGACGGGCGCGCTGCTCCACCTGCCGCGTGCGCGTGGCCGGCCCTGCCGACCACATCGGCGAGCCGGGCCGCGACGAGCGGCGCACGCTCGAGCGGGTGCGCGCGCCGGCCGACGTGCGGCTGGCCTGCCAGCTGCGCCCGCGCGGCGACATCGAGGTCACTCCGCTGTTCGCGCCGCTGCCCAACGAGGGCCGGCCCGCACCGGTCGGCAGCTTCGGGCGCGAGCGCGACGTGGCCATCCTCTTCGTCGACCTGCGGCGCTGGTCGGGCCTGTCGGAGCGGCAGTGGCCCTTCGACCTCGCCTACGTGCTCGACCGCTACTTCGCCACCGTGGGCGCGGCCGTGCGCGAAAGCGGCGGCGTGCCCAACCAGTTCATCGGCGACAGCGTGATGGCGATCTTCGGCCTCGACTGCGACCTGCCCACCGCGTGCAGGCAGGCATTGCGCGCCACCGAGCTGATCGGGCAGCGCATGGACGCATGGAGCGAAGGCTTCGAGGCGCAGTTCGGCCAGCGGCTGGAGTTCGGCATGGGCCTGCACGCGGGCCGCGCGGCTGTCGGCGAAGTGGGCTACCTGGAGACCACAACCTTCACCGCCATCGGCGAAGTGGTCAACACCGCGAGCCGGTTGCAGGATCATTCGAAGACCGCGGCGTCACGCCTCGTTGTGTCGCTGTTCGCGGCCGAGAAGGCCGGTGTCGCGCACGCCATGGGCGCGGCCGAGACGCTTACGGTGCGCGGCCGCTCCGAGCCGCTGGCGGTGCTCTACGGACAGCACGCGGCAGCCTCCGCCCTCTGACCAATCGCCGAAAGCGGTGCGCAAACGCACAGCGCCGGCCGCGATGCGGTTTCACACTGCATCCCGTGGCAACGACGAATGTCCGCCGCCCACACCAGTCAGCAAAGGGACTCGCATCATGAACACCAAGCAACGCATCGCCGCTCTCTCCGCCATCGCATTCGCCATGCTCGGCGCAGCGGGCGCGGTCCACGCCGAAACCTATGAAGGCGTGCATCCGATCACCTCGTCCGTCAGCCGTGCAGACGTACGTGCCGAAGCCGTGGCTGCCGCGCGCGCCGACAACCCCTACGCCGATGGCGCCAGCGCCGGTCCCGCTCCGGTGATCGCCTCGTCGGCCAGCCGCGCCGCGGTGCGCGCCGAAGCTGTCGCCGCCGCGCACAACGACAACCCGTACGCCGAAGCCGCTTCGTCGGGCGTGGCCCCGATGGTGGCCAGCACGGTCAACCGTGCCACCGTGCGTGCGGCAGCACGCGCTGCAGCCCGCGGCGACGCACTGCCGCTCTGATCGGCCCAAATCGCTCGAAAGGAATCTCGCAATGAACAACAAGCAACGCATCGCCGCATCCGCCCTCGCCGCAGCCTTCGCCATGCTGGGCGCCGCCGGCGCGCACGCCGAAGCCTATGAAGGCGTGCAGCCCCTGACCTCCTCCGCCAGCCGCACCGACGTGAAGGCCGAAGCCGTGGCCGCGGCGCGCGAAGGCAACCCCTATTCGGACACCGTCGCCGAAGGCGCCGTGGCCTTCAAGTCCACGCTCGACCGCAGCACCGTGCGCGAGCAGGCCGTGGCCGCCGCCAACAACCCGCTGCAAAGCCTGGACCGCCGCGCCTTCTACCGCGACGAAGTGCCCGCCGCCTACAAGAAGCCCAGCGTCTCGTTCACGCAGCAGGCTGGCCTGCCGGTCACGGCACGCCCCTGACGCATTGGCATTGCCTCAGGGCCGCACGCCTTCCCAGGCGTTCTGCAGCAGCGCGCGGATCGCCGCGCGCTCCAGCGGACGCGGGTTGGGATACTGGTTCTTGAGCGCGTGCTCGCAGGCCAGGTCCAGATCGGCTTCCTTCATGCCGATGTCGCGCAATGCGACCGGCGCGCCGTTGTCGCGCGCCAGGTCGTACACGGCCTGCGCGGCGCCACCGCTTCCCCCAAGTGCCTTCGCGATCTTCGCCATGGCTTCGGGCGCAGCCCCGGCGTTGTAGGCCAGCGCGTGCGGCAGCACGATGGTGTGGGTCTCGGCATGCGGCAGGTTGAAGCTGCCGCCCAGCGTGTGGCACAGCTTGTGGTGCAGCGCCATGCCCACATTGCCCAGCACCGTGCCGCACAGCCATGCGCCGTAGAGCGCGTCGCCGCGGGCGGCCGGGTCCTTCGGCGTGGCGCGGATGGCCGGCAGCGCGCGGCCCAGCGCGGCGATGCCTTCCTGCGCCATCAGGTCCATGATCGGGTTCGAATCGACCGCATAGAGCCCCTCGGCCGCATGCGCGATGGCGTTGATGCCGCTGGTCACGCTCATGCCCACGGGAAGGCCGAGCGACAGCTCGGGGTCGTAGATCACGGTGCGGGGCAGCACGCGGAAGTCCTTGCCGGTCTTCTTCATGCCGGCTTCGGTGATGCCGTAGATCGGCGTCATCTCGGAGCCCGCGTAGGTCGTCGGAATCGCCAGGATCGGCAGGCCCGAGTCGAGCGCGATCGCCTTGCCCAGGCCGGTGGTGGAGCCGCCGCCGATGGCCACGGCGCAATCGGCGCCGAGCCTGGTGGCCACTTCCCTCGCCTCGCGCGCGGTCTCGATAGGCACATGCATCACGGCGCGGTCGAACACGCCGGCCGCATGGGCGCCGAGCATGTCGGCCACGCGCTCGGCCTGCGGGCGCTGCTCGGGCGTGGAAAGCACCAGGGCCCGGCGCGCGCCCAGCGCATCGATTTCGCGGGCCAGGTGCTGCAGCGAGCCGGCGCCGAAAACCACCCGCTGGGGGGCGCTGGTGTAGATGAACGAGGGTGTGGTCATGGCTTTGGCCTGTGTCTCGGGTCTTTGCTCGAACGGATCTGTCTGCCGCCCGGCTCGCGCCGGGACATCCACGATACGCCGGCTCGCCCCTCGCTCAATGGCGAAAAACGGAAAGGAGTTTTCCGCTCACCCCCTGGAGCCGGCCCAGCGCTCGACCGTCGAGACGTAGGCGATGAGCACCAGGAAGCCGCCGACCATTGCCACGTTCTTCAGGAAGTTGTTGAGCTGGCCGGCGAACTGGGCCGCGTCTGCCGTCCAGAAGGCATGAGCGGCGAAGGCCGTGGCCAGCGTGAAGAGCGCCAGCGCCGAGGCCACCCAGCGCACCCGCCACCCCGCGATCAGCAGCAGCCCGCCACCCACTTCGAGCGCGATGGTCAGCGGCAGCACCACGTCGGCCAGCGGAATGCCGAGCTTGGCGAAGTAGCCCAGCGTGGCGCCGTAGGTGAGCAGCTTTCGCACGCCCGCGACCAGGAAGATCACCGCCATCAGCACGCGCGCGGCCAGGACCAGGCCGCTGCGAGCCTGGGCGTTGTTCATCGTGTTCGTCATTTCGTTGCTCCGGAAGATGCCTGGCGCGCGGTAGCGCCG
Organism: Variovorax sp. V15; assembly: GCF_041154425.1. Classification (NCBI taxonomy): domain Bacteria; kingdom Pseudomonadati; phylum Pseudomonadota; class Betaproteobacteria; order Burkholderiales; family Comamonadaceae; genus Variovorax; species Variovorax sp. V15. Next base: position 963,945 of record NZ_AP028659.1, on the reverse strand, counting down.
GTGAATTTCAATCGCCCCATGCACAGCACCATGGCGCAGGACAGCAGCGCCGGCACGGCCGCCGCGAAGAAGAGCGCGCTGTTGCTCCAGTGCAGGCCGATGAGCCAGCCCGCCAGCACCGGCCCCACGATGGAACCCGCGCGGCCGATGCCCAGGCTCCAGCCCATGCCCGTGGCGCGCACCGTCGTCGGGTAGACGCCCGAGGCCAGCGCGATGAGCGCCGGCTGCGCGCCGACCACGCAGAAGCCGCTGACCGCAACCACCGCGAGCAACAGCAGCAAGGGCAGCGCCGGCTGGCCGATGACCGCGATGGCCACCGCCGCCACCGCGAACACCGGCACCAGCACGCGGTAGAAGCCCACGCGGTCGATCAGCGGCCCCATCGCCACCGTGCCGACCACGCCGCCCACCTGCAGCAGCGTGCCCACCAGCACGGCGGTGCTCGCGCTGTAGCCTGCTCCGGCCGCGATGGTGGGCAGCCAGTTCGCCAGGAAGAACAGGTTGAGCAGGTTCATGAAGTTGATGCCCCACAGCAGCAGCGTGGCCGGCCCGCGTCCGGCGCGGAAAAGCTCGACCACCGGCGTGCCGTCCTGCTTCGCCTCGTGCACCACGTAGCGCGTGCCGGGCCCGGCGGGCACGCCGGGCGCGATGCGGCCCAGCCACTGCTGCACGCGGTCGAGCTTGCGCCCGCGCAGCACCAGGAACTGCATCGACTCGGGCATGTAGCGCCACATGAGCGCGGCGATCAGCAACGGCACCACGCCGCCGAAGACGAACACCGACCGCCAGCCGCCCCAGGGGATGAGCACCGCCGAAATCAACCCGCCCAGCACCGCGCCGCCGGTGAAGCCGCAGGACACCCACATCATCAGCGTGACGCGCCGGCGCTGCGGGCTGTACTCGCTGGCCAGCGCGCTCGCGTTGGCCATGATGCCGCCCAGCCCGATGCCGGTGATGAAACGCATCGCGAGCAACTGGTCGAGCGTGTGCGCGAAGGCCGTGGCCAGCATGCACAGCGCGAAGAACACCGTGGCGCCCAGCAGCACCGGGCGCCGGCCGATGCGGTCGGCGCAGACGCTCAGCACCAGCGAGCCGACCAGCATGCCGAGCAGGCCGGCGCCGAACACCGGGCCCAGCGCGGCCTTCTCGATGCCCCAGGCCTGCACGATGGCGGGCGCGACGAAGCCCATGGCCTGCACATCGAAGCCGTCCATGACGACCGCGCAGCCGACCAGCAGAAGAATCCATTTCTGGAAGGCGCTGACGGGGTGGCTGTCGATCAGGGCCGGTATGTCGATCGTCGCAGCGGCCGCGCCGCCGCCGCCCGCCTCGATGGATGCCGAGTCGATCTTCACGCGCCAGCCCCGTCGCTGTCGGCGAGGCAGCTCGCGGCGGTCCATCCGTAGAGCCATTCGAGCGCGTCGTAGAAGCGCTCCTGCGGCCTGCCGGTCCACATGCTGTTGCGCACCAGCCGCTCCACGCCCTTGGCGTGGTAGATGCGGCCCATCTCCCGCGCCGACAGCACCACCCGCGCGGTGCGGGCGACGCGGGAGCGCTCGTACAGCGCGAGCGCTCGTGTCCAGTCACCGCCTTCGCGCCGCAGGGCCAGGCCCAGCGTCACCGCGTCCTCGCAGGCCATGCACGCGCCCTGGGCCAGGTACTGCACCATCGGGTGTGCCGCATCGCCCAGCAGCGTGGCGCGTCCGAAGGTCCATTGCTCGATGGGGTCGCGGTCGGCCGTGGAGTAGCGCTTCCAGGCCTTCGGGATGCGCAGCAGTTGCTGCACCCGCTCGCAGGTCGAGCGGAAGTAGCGCTGCACTTCGGCCGGGTCGCCGTCCATCGAGCCCCATTCCTCGGGCTGGTCGCTGTGGAAGGTGACGGCGATGTTGAACTTGTCGCCGCCCTTCAGCGGGTAATGCACCAGATGGCAGTTGGGGCCGACCCAGATGCAGGGCGCTGTGAAGCGCAACGCTTCGGGAAAGTCAGCCGTGTCGACCACAGCGCGGAACACCACATGGCCCGAGACGCGGATGCTGTCGCCCACGTACTGCTGGCGCACCGCCGAGCGCACGCCGTCGCAGCCGATCACGGCCTGGCCCTCGTGGCGGCCGCCCTGGGCATCGATGAGCGTCACGCCGCCTTCGTCCTGCTCGATGTGCACCACCTTGGTCGAGGTGAGGAACTCGATGCCCTCAGTGGTCGCCTTCACGCCTTCGAGCAACGCGCCGTGGATGTCGGCACGGTGGATCACCGCATAGGGGTTGCCGAAGCGCTCGCGGAAGCGCTCCGACAGCGAGATGCCCGCCACGCGCTTCGCGTCGATGGCGTCGAACATCACCATCTCTTCGGTGTAGACCGCCTTGGCGCGCAGGTTCGCGCCAACGCCCAGCGCATCGCAGGCCGCGAAGGCATTGGGGCTGAGCTGGATGCCCGCGCCGATCTCGCCGATCTGGCCGGCCTGCTCGATCACCTTCACGCGGTAGCCCTCGCGCACCAGCGCCAGCGCCGCGGCGAGCCCGCCGATGCCGCCGCCGGACACGAGCACGGGGCGGTTGTCTTTGTGCCGGCTCATGTCACTTCAGCCCGAAGAGCTTGACCGCGTTGTCGCGGCCGATCTTGCGGCGGTCGTTCTCGCTGATCTCGCACCTGTCGAACCAGCGCGCCGCGTCCTCGTGCTTCTCGAACGGGTAGTCGACCGAATACATGATGCGGTCCGCGCCCACCTCGAGCATGGTCGACAGCAGCGTGGGCGTGCGGAAGTTGCCGCTGGTCGTGATGTGGACGTTGCTTCGCAGGTAGTCGCCGATCTCCCTGTCGCAGGGCATGCCGCGGCGGCCCTTGCGCAGGATGTGGTCCACGCGCCAGATGTTGAACGGGATGCCTTCGCCGAAGTGGCCGAGGATCATCTGCAGCTCCGGATGGCGGTCGAAGAGGCCGCTCGAGAGCAGTCGCAGCGCGTGGATGCCCGTTTCCACCGCGAAGGCCCAGGTCGGTCCGGTGAGCCAGTGCGCGCCTTCGTAGATGGGCTCGCGGCCGAGCAGCGGATCGCGCGGGTGCATGTAGAAGGGCTTCTTCAGCGCCGCGGCCACGGCCCAGAAATCGGCGAAGCGTGGATCGTCGTAGTAGACGACGGTGTTCTCGTCTCCCACCTGCGAGAAGCCGTTGACCAGGAAGCCGTGAAAGCCCAGTTGCGTGACGCAGCGTTCCAACTCGCGCGCGGCAGCCTGCGGGTCCTGCATGGGCAGCGCGGCAAAACCGCCGAAGCGCGTCGGGTGGCGGGCGATCTGCTCGGCAAGCACGTCGTTGGCGCGGCGGGCCACGTCGATGGCGCGCTGTGCGTCGGGAATGCCCTGCACCGCCGGCGAGTTGAGCGAGAGGATGGACAGCTCGGTGCCCCACTCGTCCATCTGCTCGATGCGCTGCTGCTCGAAATCGAGCAGGTTGCTCTTCAGCGTCTGCCACACCTCGGGGCGGGCGTAGACCTGCGAGTCGCCGATGGTCAGGTCGATCGCGAAATGCTCTTCGAGCGCAATCTTGTTCTTCATTGGGGAAATCACTCCGGTTTGATGTTGAGCTTGTCCAGCACGTCCTGCCAGGTCTTGCGGTCCTCGGCGATGTAGCGCGCCAGCTGTTCGGGGGTGCCGGGCCTCGGGTAGGTGCCGAGCTCGCGCGACTTGGCCACCACGTCGGGCAAGAGCAGGGCTTCGTTCATGTCCTTGTTGAGCCTGGCGAGCACCTGCGGATCGACGCCTTTCTTCGCGATGACGGCGAACCAGCCGTGCGCGACGGCGCCGGGTACTGTCTTGCTCGCTAGCGGGAACTGCTCCAGCCCGGCTTCCACGCGGTCGCCCATGCTGGCCAGCACGCGCATTCGGCCGCCCTGCACGTTGCCGGCGACCACGTTGTAGGTCTCGACCATCATCTGGGTCTGGCCGCCCAGCGTGGCCTGCATGGCCTGCGCACCGCCCGGGTAGTGCACTTCGAGGAACTGCGCGCCCGACTGCAGGCCCAGCAGCGCCGACGCGAGGTGCGGTGCCGTGCCGCGTCCGTTGTCGGCCACCTCGATGCCCTGCGGCCTGGCACGCGCGGCGGCGATGAAGTCGGCCAGTGTCTTGTACGGCGAATTGGCGGGCACCGCGAGCATGAAAGGCGCGACGGCCGCGAGCGTGACGGGCACGAAGTCGCGGTTGAAGTCGTAGCTCACGCCCCTGATGGTGCTGGGCGCCACCGAGATCGCCGAGCCCTGCACGAAGCCGAAGGTGTAGCCGTCGGTCGGCGCCGCGAGGATCGCGTTCATGCCGATCACGCCGCTGCCGCCGGGCTTGTTGTCGACGATCACGCCCTGCCCCCACTTCTCGCCGAGCCTGGCGCCGACGTGGCGGATCAGCACGTCGGGCGCGGAGCCCGCCGGAAACGGCACCACGAAGCGCACGGCCTGCGACGGCCATTTCGCCGCGCCCTGCGCATGAGCCGGCGGCAGCGCCGACAGCAGGGAAAGTGAAACGGCCCATGCGATGGCACCGCGGCGGGAAGGCGTCCGGCTCATCTTCATCTCCATATTTGCTTGATTATTCAAGTAATTGCGGCGGACTATATACTTGATTGTTCAAGCATGTCTAGATGAAAACCCTCCCCCAAGACCACGACCTCGAGAAGGCCATCCCCTTCCTCCTCGCACGCGCCGGCGCTCGCATGGGCAACGCCTTCGCGAAGGCGCTCAAGCCCTACGGACTGAGCCTGAGCGAATGGCGTGTTTGCGCCTCGCTGCAGCACACGCCGCGGCAGACGCTGTCGGAACTGGCCACGCACGCATCGACCGACCTGTCGGCGCTGTCGCGCATCGTCGACCGGCTGGCTTCGCATGAACTGGTGGCGCGCGAGAAGTGCGACACCGACAAGCGCGCGGTGCGCATCGCGCTCACCGAGCGCGGCCTTGCTTTGACGCTGGAGCTGATTCCGCTCGCGCAGCACTACGAGGCCGTTGCGACCTCGGACTTCACTGCAGCCGAAGTGAAGACACTGCGCGCGATGCTGCTGCGCCTGTACGCGAACGCCACGCCGCTCGCCTGAGCGGGTGGCGCCCGTTTGCCTGCGTCAGGCAGGCGAGACCTGCACCGTGCAGGCCTGGCGGCTCTCGGCGATCGCGAAGCGCACCGGCAGGAAGCGCTCGATCACCGCGCAGTTGGTACGCGTGTGCTCCGTCACCTCGCTGCAGGTGAAGGCGCCGGCCTTCCTGCTTTGCCACGCGGCGAGCGCCAGCAGCAGCGCCAGCTGGTCCGCCAGGTGCGGACCGACAGCCGCCTCGCTCTTCTGGAAAGAGCGCAGTTCCTTCACCAGCCCATGCGCGACCTGCTCTGCGCTCAGCGACTTCTCGCCGAAGGCGGTGAACACCTCCGTCACATGCTCGTAGGCCAGCGTGGCCAGCAGCGCGTTGCCAGGGCCTTCGTTCTGGCGCACCGAGCCGAAGCGCAATTGCTCGCCCGACCAGCCCATTGCGCCACCCAGCGTGTCGAGCTCGCGTGTCGGCACATGGCGCGGGATGCCCGGCGCCAGGCACTCCGCATAGCTCGACAGATGCGAGCCGCGCGCCATCAGGTCGAAGGGCTGCAGCGCACCAGCCGCAGGCACGATGGCCGCCTCGACCTCGCCGCCGCCGGCCGGATAGAAACCGCAGCGGCGCAGCGTCAGCTCCAGGTCGGCGCCGAGCCGGCGCACCAGCGGCGCGAACGCGCGCTCCAGGAAATGGAACGGCGGCGCCATCGGGTTGTGCGTGCCGCCGCTCAGATGCACGCGGCTCTGCGCGCCGGCCAGCAGCAGCGGCGGCAGCACGGTCTGCAGCACCAGCATGCAGCTGCCGGCGCCCGAGATCGCGAAGCGATACTCGCCCGCGCGCACTGCGCCGGGCACGAAACGCAGCGACTGCGAACCGAGCTCGGCGCCATCGACTTCCGCGCCGCTGATCGCGGCCGCCGCGTTCACGCACGCGAGGTGCTGGCGCATCAGGCCCGGCTTGGCGCGGCCTGCGCGGATCTTCTCGATGGACATGGGCTGGCCCGTGACCATCGACAGCGCGAGGCTGGTGCGCAGGATCTGGCCGCCGCCCTCGCCTTGGGACCCGTCGAGTTCAACCATGCGCGGCCTCCTTCTCGCTCTTCTTCGCTTCGAAACGCAGGACCGTTTCGTACAGGAAGGCATCGAGGCCGGCCTGCTCGGACTGCGGCAGCGGCGTCACCGGCTGCGCGGCATTGGCTGCCAGCTCCGATTCGATGAACGCGTGGATGCCGGGCCAGCGCGGGCTGGTCGCGGCCTCGCCGGCGCGCATCTTCACTTCGAGCAGCGCGTTGATCTCGCCGATCAGCGCGGCGTCGCGCACCGGGTCGAGCGTGCGCTGCGCAAGGTCGGCGAAGCGCATAGGCGGCACACCGGGCTGCGAGCGGATCCAGCGCGCGGCCAGCAGCGGGCGAAGCACGTAGAGGTATTTCTTGTAGCGCACCTCGTCGGCCTGCAGGTGCTCGCGGAAGTTCTTCTTCGCCATCGAGCTGTAGTGGTGCCAGCCGCGCGCGTTGGAGAACACCGCCTCCGACAGTTCGCGAAAGCGCGGCATCGCCGTCGCGTCGTCGCGGTACACGACGGGCGAGCGCAGCCATTCGAGCAGCGTCGGGTTCGACTCGCGCATCAGGCCCAGGGCCTTGCGCAGGTCCCATCCGTTGATGTCGAGGTCGCCGCTGATCGGCACCTCGATCACGTCGCGGCGCGGCGCCACCGTGAGATACCACGGCAGGCGGTTGACGTAGATGAAGCGCACGTCGTAGTCGCTGTCGGGCGAGGCGAAGCCCCAGCCTCGGCTGCCGGATTCGCAGGCGAACAGCACACTCACGTCGTGCTTCGCCTCGATGTCGCGCAGGGCCTCCATGATCTGCGCGCGCATGGCAGGCTCGATCGGATGGGCGGAGCGCAGGAATTCTTCTTCGGTACTCATCTTCAATTCTTCTTTCTTCTTCTTTCTCTCGTCAGGCCCGCGTTACGGTCACCTTGCCGGCACTGTCGAGCTCGTAAACATCAAGGTCGTTGGCCAGGAACGCATGGCCGCGGTAGTGCGCCTGCGTCTCGGCCATCAGCGCCGCCATGCCTTCCCCGTTCTGGTGGCGCGCGCTGAAGTGCGTGAGGATCAGATTCGGCACTTCGACGGACTGCGCGAACTCGGCCAGCAGGCGCGCCGAGCTGTGCATCGGCCCGGGGCCGACCTTGTCGAGCGCGTCCTGCGTGAACGTGGCTTCATGCACCAGCAGCTGCGCGCCCTGGCAGGCTTCATGGAGCATCGCCGGCTCGGCGTTGTCTCCGCCGAGCACGGCGACGGCCGTGTCGACCTGCGTATCCACGAAATCAGCGCTGTGCAGCGTCTCGCCGTTGAATGACACATCCTCGCCGTTCTGAAGCGCACGCCATGCCGGTCCGGGCGGCAGTCCGACAGCTCGCAGCGCCTCGGCCTTGAGCCGCACGCGCCGCGTCTCGACCTGCACGCGATAGGCGTGGCTCGGCACGCGATGCCGCAGCACGTGGCGCTCGATGCGCAAACCGGGCATGTCGTACACCAGCGCTTCGTTCTCCAGATCGACATGCTCCACCTCGTAGGGCAGATGCAAGTCGGTCAGCCGTCGCGTGGCCTCGAACCATTCCCACACCGGCAGCGGCGCGATCAGCTTCAGCGGCTTCGTGCGCTTGCCCATGCCGGCACTCGCGAGCAATCCCGGCAGGCCATAGCAATGGTCGCCATGCACATGCGTGATGCAGACGGCGGCCAGGTCGTTCAGCGACAGCGGGGTCTGCAGCACGCGGTGCTGCGTACCCTCGCCGCAATCGACCAGGAACCAGTCGGCGCCAAGCACCGTCTGCACCGCAAGCCCGGAGACGTTGCGGTGGCGCGTGGCGGTGCCGGAAGAGGTCCCCAGGAAAGTCAGTTTCATCATCGTCGTCAAGGCCATCGCTCCCTGTTCAGCAGCGCGCTCCTTGCCGTATCGGCGGCAACGCGCTCCCAGGCAAAGTATCGGCGACCTCCCTCGGGACGAGCCGCCATCAGTTCATGCAGCTTCGCTAGGTTCGCTTCGCCTCCCCAGCGAGCCATGGTCTGGATCGCCACGACGCGCAGGCTCCACCATTTGCTTTCAAGCGCGGCCTCGATTTCGGCGACGGCGCTCGCGGTCGGTTTTGCATCGCCCAGCGCACGAAGGCGATCCGTCTGTTCGCGCAGGAGGCTCGCACCCGGCGGCGCGTTGCGCAGACGCTCGCGCCGTGCGCGCCGACATGCGAGGCATCGCACGGCGCGGCTATCGATATGCCCGTGCACGACCTCGTACCACCACTTCTGCTGCTTGGCCGTCCACACTTCTTCGGCGCCGCAATCGCGGCAGGTGAAGGGGCGGGCTGCATAGAACGCAGGCAGCACACCATAGGTGTTGTTGTATTGCTCCAGGACGAACCGATCAGCCGGCTCGCAGCCGGGCGCAAACCCGAAATCGGGCTGCGGCAGGCGGACATCTTTCTCGCGCAGATGTGCGGCCGACGCTGCTGCGGCTCGCTCGAGGCGCCGCGCCTTGATCTCGGCACGGCGCTGCTTGTTGCTCTTCTTCATCTCTCGGACCTTTCCCAAACGCGAGGTGCCGCGAAGGAGGGCCCGAGCCCTCCTCCCTACGTCACCCCAGCCATGAGGCCGTGCACCGGCCTCGAATTCATCCCTTCACGCATACGACCTGCTTGAGCGTGTAGACCACCTCCACCAGGTCCTTCTGCGCATCCATCACCGCGTCGATGTCCTTGTAGGCCATCGGGATCTCGTCGATCACGTCGGCGTCCTTTCGGCATTCCACGCCTTCGGTCGCGGCGATCTGGTCGGCCACCGTGTAGAGCTTCTTGGCCTTGGTACGGCTCATCTTTCGACCGGCGCCGTGGCTGCAGCTCATGAAGCTCTCGGGGTTGCCCTTTCCGCGCACGATGTAGCTCTTGGCGCCCATGCTGCCGGGGATGATTCCCAGCTCGCCGGCCTTGGCACTCACCGCGCCCTTGCGGGTCACGAGCACGTCTTCGCCGAAGTGCGTTTCGCGGCTCACGTAGTTGTGGTGGCAGTTCACCGCTTCCACGTGCGCTTCGAACGGCTTGGTGATGACCTTGCGCGCGGCCGCGACCACGCGCCGCATCATCACTTCGCGGTTCGCTCGCGCGAACTTCTGGGCCCAGCCCACCGCGCGCACGTAGTCGCCGAAGTACTTGGCGCCTTCCTCGAAGTACGCCAGGTCCTGGTCGGGCAGGTTGCGCTGGTGCTGCTCGGCGTCCTTCTTCGCGAGTTCGATGAAGTGCGTGCCGATGGCGTTGCCCACGCCGCGTGAACCCGAGTGCAGCATGAACCACACGGAACCCGCCTCGTCCAGGCATACCTCGATGAAGTGGTTGCCGGTACCCAGCGTTCCCAGGTGCTTGTGGTTGTTGGTGTTCTTCAGGCGCGGGTAGTCCTCGCAGATCGCGTCGAACTCGTCCACCAGTCCGGCCCAGGCCACGTCGGTCTCGTTGGGAGGCGTCTCCCACGAGCCCTTGTCGCGGCCCATGCGCTTGGGGTTCGAGCCGTGCGGCACGGCCTTCTCGATCGCCGAGCGCAGCGGCGCCAGGTTGTCGGGCAGGTCGTTGGCGTGCAGCGTGGTCTTGCACGCCATCATTCCGCAGCCGATGTCCACACCCACCGCGGCCGGGATGATGGCCTTGAAGGTCGGGATCACCGAACCCACGGTCGCACCGATGCCGTAGTGCACGTCGGGCATGGCCGCGATGTGCTTGAACACGATGGGCAGGCGCGCCGCGTTCTCGAGCTGCTTCTGCGCTTCGTCCTCCACGGGCACGCCGCGGGTCCACATCTTCACGGGAACGCCGTTGGCGACTTCGTGCAGGTTGTAGTTTTTGGTCTGTTCCATTTTTCTCTTTCTTTCTCTCTCTCTATACCTGTCTATCCATTCTTCACGAATGACTGGTGGACACGGCGGGATTCGAACCCGCATCAATACGGCGACCGTGGTGTTTCAATCCAGCGGCCCAGTCGACGATTGGAAACGCGCGCCAGTGACAGACCCGTCATCGGAGCCAGCACCTGCATCCTCAACCTTGCTCGTCGACCGACTTGCCCGCCGCATCCGGTGCTACCCGGACTGCCGGCAATATCAACATTTTTGGCAGTGGCGCTCCCTTCTGTGCCTGCGTGCCCGTATCCCTTTTTTCCTTTAGAACTCAGGAACCGTTCGGCCGAAGCGTCACCAGTCCGTTGAGCACCTGGTCCAGACCGCCGACCACCGAGATCTTGTCGATCCGTTCGGCCACGCGTTCCAGCGTTTCAAGTTCCTTCATCCGCAACGCGACGGGGTTGCCCTCCATCACCTTGGCGGTGTTCAGCAGCGAGCGCGTGGCCGCGGTTTCCTCGCGGCGACGGATCACGTTGGCCTGGGCCGACTTCTCGGCCTCCACCACCTGCGCAAGGATGGTCTTCATCTCGCCCGGCAGGATGATGTCCTTCACGCCCACGCTTTCCAGCACGACTCCCGAGCCTTCCAGCCGCTCGCGCACCTGCGCCAGCACGGTCTGGTCGATGGCTGCCTTGTTCTCCAGCAGCGCGTCGAGCGTCTGCTCGCCGACCGCGGCACGCAGACCGAACTGCAGCTCGCGGTACACGTGCTCCGCCGGCTTGGGCATCTGCGCCATGGCCTGCCGCACGTCGAGGAAACGCCATACCGCCGACAGGTTCAGCCGCAGCCCCACCTTGTCGCGGGTCAGGATCTCCTGGCCGCTCACTTCGGCGATCTGCGAACGCAGGTCCACGGAGGTCACCGACACCTGACGGTTGAAGCGCCAGAAACCGTGGTTTCCAGGCGGCAGCAAGGCCTGCATCTGCCCTTCGAGCGTCAGCACACCGGCATGGAACTCTGGCACCTGCACCAGCAGTACGCCCTCGAGCCCCTGCACCGCGCGCGGACGCAGGGCCACGCTCTGCAGCTTTGCCAGCAACTCGGCCGGCAGACGCGCATCGGCGGAAACATCGATCACGTCGATGCGCTGCTCGCGCAGCCCACGCCAGTAGAGCTTGCGGGTAGAGGGCGGCAGGATCTGCACAAGCACGCCCTCCTCATGACGCAGGCCGACCTGGGTTTCGCCCAGCGACACCTGCACGAACTCGCGTTCGACCAGCTCCGGCTCGCGTGCCAGGAAGTAGTCGGCCAGTTCGTGCTCGAACACCGGCTCGGCGAGCGAGAAGCGTTGCAGCTGGACGGTGTCGAAGCCCGCGAACACGCGGTGCTTTCCCGGTCCGAGCAGTCGCTCGAAGTCGCCGTTGCGCAGCAGCAGTGCGCGTTCGTTCTTCTTGATGGTGTATTGGTTGAAGCCCAGCATTCTTTTTCTCCTCTTTGTTCGGTTCGACTGTTCGTTTCGTTCTCGTCGGCCAGTCGTCATTCATCCATTCATTCAATCCAGGCCCTCGAAAGGGCAGGCGGCGGACACTGCGGCGGTCAAGGCCTGTCATGCGGCGGTCGCGCGGTTCGGTAGGTGCCTCCCGTCGTTGCATCGCAACGTCCTCACCCCCCTTGCCGTCGATGGCCACACGCAGTTCCTTGCCACGCACGCGGTGCGCAAGCCGCCTGCGCTTGGCACTGTGTCGCGCGCCGCAAGGCTTTGAGGGCCTTGCGCCGTCGCTCCGGTGTGCCGGGGCGGGGGGCTTTCGCCCCATCAGATGGCGGTGCGAGCACCGCCAGGGTTTTTCGCGGGAATCGAACCCACAACGCCGTGCGGTTGGCACGGTGCTCAACCATGAGCAGAACTGAAACAAGTTCAGTTGCCAGCCAGTTCAACAGCGGCATACCGCGAGCCCAAGACAGGATCTGGCCTGCGGCACCGGGCCGCTTTCACGCGGCACCTGCGAGCGGATGAACTGCATCCGACGGGTTGTCTATTGCACCCAGCGTGCCAGGCGACGGCGAGAGAGGCAAAAAAGCGTTCGAAACTCACGCAAGCCGTTGATATGAATAGACAAATTCTTCTTTATCGACCGGTGCACGTCATATTCGATCTGCTAGCATTCAACCGATTTCTATAAATTTAGCTAGACCTTTATTCATGAAGCCAATCGTCGTCATCGGCTTCCTCGGCACCCAGCTCGATGCCGGCCAGGGCGCGGGCCGCTGGAACAAGTGGCGCCCCACCGTCTCGCTCGCTCAGCACGAGGACATGGTCGTCTCGCGCATGGAGTTGCTCTACACGCTGCGGCACAAGGCGCTGGCCGAGGTGGTGAAGGCCGACATCGCCACCGTGTCGCCCGAGACCACGGTCAACCTCGTGCCGCTCGACCTGGCGGACCCCTGGGACTTCGGCGAGGTCTACACGCGCCTTTACGACTGGGCGCGCGGCTACAGCTTCGACACCGAGCGCGAGCAGTACTGGACGCACATCACCACCGGCACGCACGTCGCGCAGATCTGCATGTTCCTGCTGTCCGAATCGCGCGTGGTTCCAGGCGTGCTGGCGCAGACATCGCCGCCGAAGAAGCAGCGCGAGGGCGAAGCCGGCAAGTGCACGCTGATCGACCTCGACCTGTCTCGCTATGACGTGATCGCGCGGCGCTTCGACGCGGAGCAGCGCGACGCGGTCGCCTTCCTGAAGAGCGGCATCGCCACGCGCAACGCGCGCTTCAACGCGCTGATCGACGAAATCGAGCGCGTGGCGGTGCGCTCGCGCGCGCCCATCCTGCTGGTGGGGCCGACGGGCGCGGGCAAGTCGTTCCTGGCGCGGCGCATGTTCGAGCTGAAGCAGTCGCGCCACCAGATGACGGGGCCTTTCGTCGAAGTGAACTGCGCGACGCTGCGCGGCGACGGCGCGGCGTCCACGCTCTTCGGCCATAAGAAGGGCTCCTTCACGGGCGCCGCCGCCGACCGCGCGGGCCTGCTGCGCACCGCGCACCAGGGCGCCCTTTTCCTCGACGAGATCGGCGAGCTCGGCCTCGACGAGCAGGCGATGCTGCTGAAGGCCATCGAGGAGAAGCGCTTCTTCCCCGTGGGTGCCGACAAGGAAGTGGAAAGCGACTTCCAGCTGATCGCCGGCACCAACCGCGACCTGCGCAGCGACGTGGCCGAGGGACGCTTTCGCGAAGACCTGTTCGCGCGCATCAACCTCTGGACCTACGACCTGCCCGGCCTCGCGCAGCGGCCGGAGGACATCGAGCCCAACGTCGACCATCTGCTGGCCCTCCACGCCGCCGAGAACAACCGCGTGGTGCGCTTCAACGCCGAGGCGCGCGCCGCCTACCTGCGCTTCGCGCAAAGCGGCGAGGCGATCTGGAGCGGCAACTTCCGCGACCTGTCTGCCAGCGTGACGCGGCTGGCCACGCTGGCCGACGGCGGACGCATTCCGGTCGCGCTGGTGGAAGCCGAGATCGCGCGGCTGCGCTGGCTGTGGAAGCACGCAGGCGCAATGCCGGCCGCTGGCGAAGGCGTGGACCTCGACGCCCTGCTCGGCGAGGAACGCAGCGCCGCACTCGATCTCTTCGACCGCCTGCAGCTCGAAGCAGTGGTGCGCGTCTGCCGTCAGTCGCGCAGCCTGTCGGATGCGGGGCGACAGCTCTTCCAGGCTTCGCGCGCGCAGCGCAGCGTGGTGAACGACGCCGACCGGCTGCGCAAGTACCTCGCCAAGCACGGCCTGGAATGGAGCCGGATCGCGAACGCCTGAGCTATCCTCCGCCGCCATGGCCATCTCCGCATTCGCCGTGAAGGTTCCCGCCGCCGAGCCCATGGTGGGCGATCTGCGCCGCCTCTACGACGCCACCGTGGCCCTCGGAGTGCCTGCACACATCACGGTGCTCGTTCCTTTCATGGACCCGGCGCGGATCACGCCCGAAGTCCTGGAGCGTGCGAGGCTGGCCTTGAATCGGACGACTTCGTTCTCCTTCACGCTGAACAGGGTCGGGCGTTTTCCGGAAACCGCGTACCTCGCGCCGGAGCCTGCGGCACCTTTCATCGAAATGACGCGAGCGCTCGTGGAAGCGTTTCCCGACTTTCCTCCGTATGGCGGCGAGCACGACAGCATCGTTGCGCATCTGTCGGTTGCGCATGGCAGTGCATCCGATGCGGATGCTGCGGCGGTCGAACTGCAGGCCCGGCTTGCCGCGTCGGGAGCCGTGCATGCGAGTTGCACGGAAGTCGCGCTGATCGAGAACTCGACGGGCAACTGGCGGGACATGCACGTCTTTCATCTGCAGCGTGCAATCCAGCCAATACCCTCCATCCGATAAGAACAACACATGTCAGAAATCTACATAAGCACAGACGTCGAATCCGATGGCCCCATCCCCGGCCCGAACTCGATGCTCAGCTTCGGCTCGGCCGCCTACACGGCCGACAAGCAACTCGTTTCCACATTCAGCGCCAACCTTCACACGCTGCCCGGCGCGCAAGCCGATCCGAAGACCGCCGCATGGTGGAAGACCCAGCCCGAGGCATGGGCCGCCTGCCGCACCGATCTGCAGGACCCGGCCCACGCGATGAAGAACTACGTGAACTGGCTCAAGGGCCTGAAAGCGCGGCCGGTGTTCGTCGCCTATCCGGCGGGCTTCGACTTCCTCTTCGTCTACTGGTACCTGATGCGATTCGCGGGCGAGAGCCCGTTCAGCCATTCGGCGCTCGACGTCAAGTCGTTCGCAATGGCGATGCTCAAGCTCGACTACCGCGACAGCACCAAGCGCGCCATGCCGCGCCGCTGGTTCGACGCCGGCCTGCCGCACACGCACGTGGCGCTCGACGACGCCATCGAGCAGGGCGCGCTCTTCTGCAACATGCTCGCGGAGAACCGCGCGGCATCCGCCGGCGGACGGCTTTCATGAAGGGCGGCGCGCTGCGTCGGTGGTTCGCAAGGCTGGCGCTGTGCACGCTGCCGCTCATGCTGGGCGGCTGCGTGCAGTCGATGTTCTATTACCCGGACAGCGTGCGCTACGAGACCCCCGAGGCTCTCGGCATGCGCTACGAGAACGTGCAGTTCGCCAGCGCCGACGGCACACGCCTGAGCGGCTGGTTCCTGCCCGCCGAGAACCGGCAGAACCCGAAGGAGGCCAAGGGCACGGTGGTGCACTTCCACGGCAACGCGCAGAACATGAGCACGCACTGGCGCTTCGTGGCCTGGCTGCCGAAGCGGGACTACAACGTGTTCGTGTTCGACTACCGCGGCTACGGCCAGTCGGAAGGCGAGCCCGAGCCCAAGGGCGTCTTCGAGGATTCGAACGCCGCGCTGAACTACGTGCGCTCGCGCAAGGACGTGGACCCCGAGCGGCTCTTCGTCTTCGGCCAGAGCCTGGGCGGCACCAACGCGATCGCGGTGGTGGGCTCGGGCAACCGCGCGGGCGTGAAGGCCGCGGCCATCGAGTCGACCTTCTATTCCTACTCGTCGATCGCCAACGAGAAGCTCAGCGGCGCCGGCCTGCTGGTGAGCGACGAGTACGCTGCCTCGAAATACGTGGCAGCCATATCGCCCATTCCGCTGCTGCTGATCCACGGCACGGCCGACCAGGTGATTCCGCCCTCGCACTCCAAGCGGCTGCTGGCCGACGCGCGCGAGCCCAAGCGGCTGATCGAGGCGCCGGGCGCCGCGCATCTCGAACCGATGACGGCCCTGCGCTATGGCGCGGCCTACCGCAAGGCGCTGACCGAATTCTTCGAGTCGGCACTGCACCCACTCCAGCAATGACGACTGCCATGAAGCATTTCGACGAAGCCGCCACCCGTGCGCCGCTGGCCTTCGACCGGCTGGTACCCGCGCTGCGCGCGGCCTTCGCGGCGGGCGCCCAGGTGCCGCCGCGCCACGTGCACGCCATCGACACCACAGCCGGCGCCAGCGGCAAGGGCACCGTGCTCATCATGCCGGCATGGAGCGACGCGGGCTTCCTCGGCATCAAGACGATCAACATCTTCCCCGGCAACAGCGAGCGCGGACTGCCCGGCCTGCATGCGACCTACGTGCTGTACGATGCGCGCACCGGCGTGCCGCTGGCGATGATGGACGGCAACGAGATCACCGCGCGCCGCACGGCCGCGGCCTCGGCGCTGGGCGCGTCGTTCCTGGCGCGCGCCGATGCGCGCCGGCTGCTGGTGCTGGGCACCGGCCGCATCGCACGCATGCTGCCCGCCGCGCATGCGAGCGTGCGGCCCATCGACGAATTGTGGGTGTGGAACCACCGGCCGGAAGGCGCGCAAGCGCTGGCCGCGCAATGGCGCGCCGAGGGCTGGAACGCGCGGGCGGCAACGGATCTGGAAGCCGCCGTGCGTCAGGCCGACATCGTGAGCTGCGCCACGCTGGCCACCTCGCCGCTGGTGCGCGGCGAGTGGCTGGCACCGGGCTCGCACCTGGACCTGATCGGCAGCTTCACGCCCGCGATGCGCGAAGCCGACGCCCGGTGCTTCGATGGCTCCCTGACCTGGGTCGACACCGAGGAGGCGCTGCAGAAATCCGGTGACCTGCTCGACGCGATGGCCGCCGGCACGCTGCGCGCGGAGGAGGTGCAGGGCACGCTGGCGATGCTGTGCCGCGGGGAGCACCCTGGCCGCACGAACGATGCCGGGCGCACCGTGTTCAAGGCCGTCGGCAGCGCGCTGGAAGACCTGGCCGCTGCCACGCTCGTGTGGCAATCAGGCGACGCCATCTAATACTTATGGCTTGTTTTCCGCTGTGTTTTCCTACATCCGGATACGTCTTGTAGCCAATAGCGCACGCAGCGCATCGCGAGTACCGTGCTCCTCACGCCATCGAATCGGGGGGCACGACATGCTGAGCACCGAACACAAAGCCAACATCCTGCGCAAGGCCGGATACACCGTGCCCGCAGGTCCGGGAAACCCCAACAGCCCCTACCAGACGGCCCAGTGCTGGGCGAAAGCGATCGACACGCTCTACGTGACGTACGCCGCCAGCCGCGCAGCCAAGAGCCTGCGTGACGCGGAAGAGGCCCGGATGCTGGCGCTGCTGCAGCTGCGCTCGGCCAAGGCCTGGGCCTGACGGCCCGTGCGGCCTCAGGGCTTCTTCTGCTTTTCGGGCGCGTCGCCGCTGCCGCCGCGCGAGAGCTGGCCCGCCTTCATGGCCTCGCGGTTCGCCGCACGGCGCTTGGCCGCGGCGGCCCGGCGCTCTTCCCTCGACATCTTCGGTGCGGTCGTCGCGCGCACCTCGCCCTCCTGCATCTGCGGCCCACGGGCGGCGGCTGCGCCATCCGCGCGGCGCTCCTTGCGAGCCTCGGCGCGCTCCGCCCTGGTGGTGGGCGCCGTGGGCCGCGCCTTGCCCTGCGCAGGATCGGCTTCGCCGGAAGACTGGGCGGACGCCACCTGCACGACCATCATCTGAGCCAGGGCCAGGCAAGCCGGCACGAGCATTTTTTTCATTGCGATGACCTTTCAGCACCCGCGACGGCACGGGGCCGGGGCATTGTGGTCAGGGTCCGGGGGCGGTGTCCACACCGGCAACCCGCATGCCGATGGAGCTTCAGTCCGTGCGCTGGCGGTCGCCCAGATAGGCCAACACCAGCCTGAGGAGTTCGGTCCTCATCGCCCGAGCATCCAGGTCGCCGCGGCGCGCCGCCGCGTGGACCGCGCCTTCGACCGCGGACGAGAGCATGCGGGCCGCGATGTCGGCATCGGCGCCGTCTCCCGGCCCACCGCTTTCAACGACGAGTGCCCGGTAGCGGCGCTGGTATTCGGCCTCGAACTCGGGGTAGGTCGAGCGCGCGGCGAGCGGCACCTCGTCGACGAGCACGCGGTGCAGCGCCTGGTCGACCGAATGGGCGGCGATGACCCCGTCGACGAAGCGCTCCACGCGGCGCGAAAGCGGAGCCGAAGCGTCGACATCCGCATCGGAACCGTTCAACGCCGCCAGCACCTCGTCGAGGTGACGCTGCCGTATCGCCTCGGCGATGGCCAGCTTGTCCGGGAAGTACTGGTAGAGCGAGCCGACGCTGACGCCAGCCACCGCCGCGATCTCGTTGGTGGTGAACCGCGCCCATCCGCGGCGCGCCAGAACGCGAGTTGCGGCCTCGACGATGGCGTCCACCGTGACGCGCGAACGCTGCTGCCGGGGCGCTTTGCGCATGGTCCTGCGCTGTGGGGGAATGCGAGTACCCAAGTTCGAGGCTCCACTCAAGAATGGGAGCGCACGCCAGGCGTGCGTTCAACTGTCCGAAGGGAGATTGTGATGAGTACGCAGACGCTTCTGGCCTCGCTGTTCCGCTACAAGGCCTGGGCCGACGAGGGCCTGCTGGTGGCCCTGGCCGATCTGGCGGCCAACGGCCCGGCCGACGAGTACCGCACGGCCGCGCGCGTGTTCAACCACGGCTTCATCGTCGACCGCATCTTCGTCGCCAACGTGCAGCGCAAGGCACACGGCCACACCGCGACCGGCGCGCCCGAGCCGCCGCCGCTGGAAACGCTGGCCGAGGCGGTGCAGGAAACCGATCGCTGGTACATCGACTACGTCGCGCGCCTGAACCCGCGCGAGCTGGAGGAAGGCATCGAGTTCACCTTCACCGACGGCGCGCCGGGCCGGATGTCGCGCGAGGAAATGCTGGCCCACGTGGCGACTCACGCGGGCTATCACCGTGGAGAAGTCGGCCGGATACTGACCCGGCTCACGGGCTCGTCGCCGCCGGACACCTTCACCGGCTTCCTTCATCGGGCCGAACCCGCTCGTCGCGAGCGCAACGCATAGCGGCGGCGTCTCCCGTCCTCGGGGGCCACGGCCCGCCGGCTTACTTGCCTTGTGCCGATTGCAGCACCGGGTTCTGCATGGTCGAGATGACCTTGCTGTTGACGCGCGAGCCGCTGGTCACGTTCTGGTCGGGCGCCGCGGCGG
The DNA here is from genome assembly GCF_041154425.1 of Variovorax sp. V15. NCBI lineage: Bacteria > Pseudomonadati > Pseudomonadota > Betaproteobacteria > Burkholderiales > Comamonadaceae > Variovorax > Variovorax sp. V15. The sequence goes on along the minus strand of NZ_AP028659.1, from coordinate 945,051 downwards.
TGGCCATGGCTTCCTGGTAGACCTGCGCCGGGTCGCGGCTGGAGGTGAACGGGTCCGCGCCGCGCGAGCCGCGCGTCACGTTCTGGTTGGGCGCGTGGGCGGTCTCGACGGCCTGCCTGTACATGGCTTCGGCATCGGCCGTGGACGTGAACGGATCGGCGCCGCGCGAACCGCGCGTGACGTTCTGGTCCTTGGCGTGGGCGGCGGCGACGGCTTCGGCTTCGACGGCTTCGCGCGTGCGCTGCTGGGCCTGGGCGGGCACGGAAGCGATGGCGAGCAGGGCGAGCGCGGCAGCGAGGGCGATCTGGGAGGTCTTCATGGTTCGGTCTTTTCTGTGAGTTGTCTGTCGGTCCGTAAGAGGCTTGCCCGGGGATACGGGAAAACCCTGAACGAGGCTATTCAGCGCAAAAGGCAGATCCGTGACGCCCCCGCCCCGAGCACCAGCTCTCGCGCGCGCCCTGCAGCCTCTGCGAACTTCTGTTAACTGACGCGGCCCGGTCCGCCCGTTTCCTGCGCCGCGAATGCACTTCGGGCTTGCGCGCGGGCCATCGCTTCTGAGACAGTCGCCCGGGCCACACCCGGACCGCCCCCTGTCTCCATCGGAAAGAACGAAGGGAAAACCGCAACCATGGGAATGTTCGACTTCCTGAAGAAGAAACCCGCCATGCCCGCGACGCTGGAGGAAGGCATGGCCTCGCAGGCCAAGGACTTCGTCGGCGCCTTCTCGCAGCCCGGCGCGCCCATCGACGGCTCCCGGCTCGACTACACGGCCCCCTCGCTGGCGCTTGTCGACCGCGTGCTCGACGACTTCTTCAAGCAGCAGGCGCCGCTGCCGGACGATCTGCACTTCCTCGCATCGGCCTACGTCTTCGAGGTCGCGCGCCGCGAGTTCGGCGGGCGCTACCTGCGCGGCGACGAGGACAACCCCTTCGTGCTCGTCATCGGCGAGGGCGAATCGCAGGTCGGCGTGTGCGTGATGGGCAAGGTGCGCGGACGGGCCACCAACGGCCCCGAGGACGACCTGGGCTTCTTCTACGCCGGCATCGCGCCCACGGTGGCACGCGGCGTGCGCGCGACCATCATCTGAAGCCACGGCGCCGGCCGCGGTCACAGCCGGCTGCTACCCACCGCGCCCTGCTCCTTCGAATAATCCGGAAACGGCCCGCGCCCGGTGCGCCGGGCCGCATTCCAACCTCATCCGAAGGAGACAAGAGACATGGCGCGCAAGATCCTGATGCTCTGCGGCGACTACGCCGAAGACTACGAAACCATGGTGCCTTTCCAGGCCCTGCTGGCCGTGGGCCACACGGTGCATGCGGTGGCGCCGGACAAGAAGGCCGGCGACTGGGTCCACACCGCCATCCACGACTTCGAGGGCGCCCAGACCTACAGCGAAAAGCCCGGCCACCGCTTCACGCTGAACGCCAACTTCGCCGACGTCCGCCCCGAGGCCTACGACGCGCTGGTCATTCCGGGCGGCCGCGCGCCGGAGTACCTGCGCATGAACACCCGCGTGGTCGAGATCGCTCGGCACTTCCTGGCCGCCGACAAGCCGCTGGCGGCGGTGTGCCACGGCGCCCAGCTGCTCGCGGCCACGGGCCTGCTCAAGGGCCGCAAGGTGTCGGCCTATCCGGCCTGCCAGGTGGAGGTGGAACTTGCGGGCGCCGAGTACATGGGCATCCCGGTCGACCAGGCCGTGACCGACCGCAACCTGGTCACCGCGCCCGCATGGCCGGCGCACCCGGCATGGCTCTCGCAGTTCCTCGTGGTGCTGGGCACGCGCATCGAGCATTGAACTCCCGGCGGGCGGCGCGGCGCGGCGCTACAGTGCGGCGTCGCCCACCTTCCTTCAAGCAAAGGAGACAGCCACCATGTGCGAAGTCTTCATCAGTGCCGATCCGCAGAGCTATGACGCGCGCACGCGCTCGGTGCGGCTGCACGGCGTCGTCACCAGCATCCGGCTGGAGAACCTGTTCTGGCAGGTGCTGGAAGAAATCGCGCGGCGCGACGGCATGGTCGTGGTGCAGCTCATCGAGCGGCTCTACGACGAGCTGGTGGCCGCGCGCGGCGAAGTCGGCAACTTCGCCTCGTTCCTTCGGGTGAGCGCCCTGCGCTATGAGGCGCTGCTGGCGCAGGGGCGCATTCCCGCCGACAACTCGGTGGCGATCCGTTCGCTCGACGCGAAGGCGGTGCTGCACGAGCTGCCCGAGGGCTGGGGCAGCCCTCTGCCTGACCAGGCGCGCGTGCACACGCTGCACGTGGCAGCGCGGCGCCAGGCCTAGCGATCAGTCCAGCGAGACGTTCGCCTTGCGGATCACGTCGGTGAAGCGCTTCGTCTCGCTCGCCACGAACTCGTCGAACTGCGGGCGCGTGGTCGGGAAGGGCTCGTAGCCGAAGCTCTTGAACTTCTCCAGCACGTCGGGCTCTGCCAGCCCCTTCTCGATGTCGCGCTTGATCTTCTCGGTGACCGATGCGGGCAGGCCCTTCGGCACGGCGATGGCGTTCCAGCCGATGACCTCGAAGCCCTTCGGGCCACCCGATTCGCCGACCGTCGGCACGTCGGGGAAGGCCGCCACGCGCTGCGGTGCGGCAGCGGCCAGGAAGCGCAGCTTGTTCGCGCGCTGCAGCGGGCCGGCGGTGGCGCTGCTGCCCAGCGCGAAGGCCAGCTCGCCGGTGGCGACCGAGGTGTAGAGCTGCGTGGTCTCCTTGTAGACGATGTGCTCCATCTGCGTGCCGGTGGCCGACTCGAAGAGCTCCGAGCCCAGGTGCACCGGGTTGCCGACCGACCAGGAGCCGTAGTCGAGCTTGCCGGGGTTGGCCTTGGCGTCGGCGATCAGGTCGCCGATGGTCTTGTACTTGCTGTTGGTGGCGACGGTGAAGAAGAAGTAGGTCTTGAACAGCGGCAGCAGCGCGTCGAAGTCCTTGGCGGTGTCGTAGGGCAGCTTCTTGAAGAGCGCCGGGTACGCGGCAAGGTGAACGTTGTCGAGCACGATGATGTCGTGGCCGTCCTTCGCGCCGCGTTTGAAGGCGTCGATGGCGATGAAGCCGTTTCCACCGGGGCGGTTCTCGACCACTACCGGCTGGCCCCACGCGCGCGAGAGCTTGTCGGCCACCAGGCGCGCCACGCCGTCGGGTCCGCCGCCCACCGGGAACGGCGTGATGATGCGCACCGGCTTGGTGGGAAAGGCCTGCTGTGCGAGGGCCGTTGTGGGCAGCAGCGCCGCTGCGGCCAGTGCGAGCGTTGCAAGGCCAGCGCCGCGGCGCGTTGCCTTCCTGGTCGACGTGTCGTTCATCCTCTGATCCTTCTCTTTCATCCTCTTCGGTTAAAAAAATGCCATCGGGCCGCTGTTGCCGCGGCGGCCGATGGCCTTGTCTTCTTGCTTCTCTGGTTTTTTCGTTGCGTGGCCGCCCGATCGGCGGCGCTGTTGTCGTCAGACGCGCTCGAGGATCACCGCGATGCCCTGACCCACGCCGATGCACATGGTGCAAAGCGCATAGCGGCCGCCGCCCTTGTGCAGCTGGTTGACCGCGGTGGTGGCAAGGCGCGCGCCGCTGGCGCCCAGCGGGTGACCCAGCGCGATGGCGCCGCCGTTGATGTTGACGCGCGCGTCGTCGTCCTTCAGGCCCAGCAGGCGCAGCACGGCCAGGCCCTGCGCGGCGAAGGCTTCGTTGAGTTCGATCACGTCGATCTGCTCGAGCTTCAGGCCGGTGAGCGCCAGCACCTTCTGCGTGGCGGGCGCGGGGCCGATGCCCATTACACGCGGCGCGACGCCGGCGGTGGCCATGCCGACCACGCGGGCGCGCGGCGTGAGGCCGTGCTTCGCGGCGCTGGCTTCGTCGGCCAGCAGCAGCGCGCAGGCGCCGTCGTTCACGCCGCTGGCATTGCCGGCTGTGACGGTGCCGTCGGGACGCACCACGCCCTTGAGCTTGGCCAGCGACTCGAGGCTGGTTTCGCGCGGATGCTCGTCCTTGTTGACGATGATCGCGTCGCCCTTCTTCTGCGGCACGGTCACGGGCACGATCTCGGCGTCGAAGAAGCCCGACTTCTGCGAGGCCACGGCGCGCAGCTGCGAGTTCAGCGCCATCAGGTCCTGCGCCTCGCGCTCGATCTTGTAGTCGGTGGCCACGTTCTCCGCCGTCTCGGGCATGGAGTCGACGCCGTACTGCGCCTTCATGAGCTTGTTGACGAAGCGCCAGCCGATGGTGGTGTCGTACACCGCGTTGTTGCGGCTGAAGGCGCTCTCGGCCTTGGGCATGACGAAGGGCGCGCGGCTCATGCTCTCGACGCCGCCGGCGATCATGAGGCCCGCTTCACCGGCGCGGATGGCGCGTGCCGCGGTGCCCACGGCGTCGAGGCCCGAGCCGCACAGGCGGTTGATGGTGGCGCCGCCGAGTTCGATCGGCAGGCCCGCCAGCAGCGCCGACATGCGCGCGACGTTGCGGTTGTCCTCGCCGGCCTGGTTGGCGCAGCCATAGAGCACGTCGCTCACGGCCTGCCAGTCGACGTTCTTGTTGCGCTCCATCAGCGCCTTCAGCGGCACGGCGCCGAGGTCGTCGGTGCGCACGCTGCTGAGCGAGCCGCCGTAGCGGCCGAAGGGGGTGCGAACGGCGTCGCAGATGAAGGCTTGGTTGGTCATGGATGTCTCTGTTTGAGGAAAGTTGAATTCGGGTACCGAACGCAGAGGGCGCGAAGGTTACGCGAAGGTCGCAGAAGGAAAACCATAAAAGGCTTTCATGGTCTTCTCTGCGACTTCTGCGTAGTTTTTGTCTTCCTTCTGCGTTCGGCTGTCCGCCTTAAGCGGCGATGGGCAGACCCACGAGCTTCTCGAGCTCCTCGCGGCTCAGGCCGTCGACCAGGTCGACGAGCTTCAGGCCCTGCGGGGTGCATTCGAGCGTGGCGAGGTCGGAGTACACGCGCTTGACGCAGCCGATGCCGGTCAGCGGATAGGTGCATTCCTTGACCAGCTTGCTCACGCCCTGCTTGGTGAGCAGGTCCATCATGACCCAGGTCTGCTTGGCGCCGATGGCGAGGTCCATCGCGCCGCCGACGGCGGGAATGGCGTCCTTCTCGCCGGTGTGCCAGTTGGCGAGATCGCCGGTGGCCGACACCTGGAACGCGCCGAGCACGCAGATGTCGAGGTGGCCGCCGCGCATCATCGCGAAGCTGTCGGAGTGGTGGAAGAAGGAGCCGCCCGGCAGCAGCGTGACGGGCTGCTTGCCGGCGTTGATGAGGTCGTAGTCTTCCTCGCCGGCCTCGGGCGCGGGGCCCATGCCGAGGATGCCGTTCTCGCTCTGCAGGATGACTTCGCGGCCCTTGGGCAGGTGGTTGGCCACCAGCGTGGGCTGGCCGATGCCCAGGTTGACGACGGCGCCGTCGAAGATGTCCTGCGCCACGCGGGCGGCGAGCTGGTCCTTGGTGCGGCGGGTGTAGTTCGTGCTCATGGTCATGCTGCCTTCTTGAAGCCGCCGGCCTGGGTGGCGACGCGTTCGATGCGCACCACCTGGTGCACGAAGATTCCCGGGGTGACGATGGTCTCGGGGTCGAGGGTGCCGAGCTCGGCGATGTCGTGCACGGTGGCGATGGTCTTCTTCGCGGCCATGGCCATCACCGGGCCGAAGTTGCGCGCCGCCTTGCGGTAGACCAGGTTGCCCCAGCGGTCGCCGCGCTCGGCCTTGATGAGCGCCACGTCGCCGTGGATGGGGTACTCGAGCACGTACTGCTTGCCGTCGATCTCGCGGGTCTCGCGGTTGCCCGCCAGCTGCGTGCCGTAGCCAGTGGGGCAGAAGAAGGCGCCGATGCCGGCGCCGGCGGCGCGGATGCGCTCGGCAAGGTTGCCCTGGGGCACGAGTTCGAGCTCGATCTTGCCGCTGCGGTAGAGCCCGTCGAACACCTGGCTGTCGGCCTGGCGCGGGAAGCTGCAGATGATCTTGCGCACCCGGCCGGCCTTGAGCAGCGCCGCGAGGCCGGTCTCGCCGTTGCCAGCGTTGTTGTTGACGACGGTGAGGTCCTTGGCGCCCTGCTCGACGAGGCCCTCGATGAGTTCGTTGGGAATGCCGGCGGTGCCGAAACCGCCGATGAGAACCGTGGCGCCGTCGGGGATGCCAGCCAGGGCATCGGCGACCGAGCGCGCGATCTTGTTGATCATGAAGCCTGTCTCCGGGAGTGAAGAAAGAGAACGAAGAAAAGAACCTGCCTGAACGCTCCGGCCGATTCTGCGAATTGCCGATTTGTTCGTCTAAAGAACATTTGTTCGTATAATGAATTCTAGAGAGGAAGACGAACCATGGCAACCCACCCGTCACAACCCGAAACACCGGCCCCCGGCGACAGCTACGTGCAGTCCTTCGCGCGGGGCCTGCAGGTGATCCGCTCGTTCAGCGCCAATGCACCGCACCAGACGCTCAGCGAGGTGGCCGCCGGCAGCGGGCTGACGCGCGCGGGCGCGCGGCGCATCCTGCTCACGCTGCAGACGCTGGGCTACGTGGTGACCGACGGCAAGCTCTTCACGCTCACTCCGCGCATCCTCGACCTGGGCTTCGCGTATCTGTCCTCGATGCCGATCTGGAACCGCGCCGAGCCGGTGATGGAAGCGCTGGTGCAGCAGGTGCAGGAGTCCTGCTCGGCCGCCGTGCTCGACGCGACGGACATCGTCTACGTGCTGCGCGTGCCGACCAAGAAGATCATGCACATCAACCTGGGCGTGGGCTCGCGCCTGCCGGCCTACTGCACCTCGCTGGGCCGGCTGCTGCTGGCCGACCTCGACGACGACGAGGTGCGCGCGCGGCTCGAGGCCTCGAACATCGAGGCGCTGACCAAGCACACGCTGACCGACATCGACGCGCTCATGGCCAAGGTCGCGCAGGCGCGCAAGCAGCAGTGGTGCCTGGTGAACCAGGAACTCGAGGAAGGCCTCATCTCGGTGGCCGCACCCGTGGTCGACAGGCAGGGCCGCATGGTGGCCGCACTCAACATCAGCGGCCAGGCGAACCGCACCAGCGCGAAGGCGATGCAGGAGACCATGCTTCCCGCGCTGCGCGAAGCGGCGGACCGGGTCTCGCGGATGCTCTGAGCGAGGCAGATCCGCACTGGCAGGACCGAACGACGGAAAAGCCGAAAGGACATTCACGGACAGGTCACATCGGCTTCCTAGATTGCACCCCTCACAACAACACCGGAGGGTCCCGATCGTGTCCAGTCGCTTCATCTCGCTCAGCCTGCCGCGCCATATCGCAATCGCGGCCATCGCATCCGCAGTCCTCGCCGCATGCGGGGGTGGCGGCAGCGGAAGCGGCATCGTCCTTCCGCCCGTGGCGGGGACACCCGCTCCTTCGCCTGCTCCGGCGCCCGCCCCGGCCCCTGCTCCCCAGCCGTCGCCGGATACTTCCGCGGGACTGCCGCACAAGCTCACCGGCTGGGCCTCGCTGCCCGCGTCGTTCCGCCAGCCCGGCCCGACCACCGGCCAGTTCATCACCGCCGCGCTCGGCGTAACGCCGCCCTTCGTCGACGGCCAGCCGCTTCCAGGTTTCTCGGCACTGCTGAGGAACGACGACGGCACCTGGACCGCCATGCCCGACAACGGCTACGGCAGCAAGAGCAACTCCGGCGACTTCGTGGTCGGCTTCTACAACGTCAGCATCGACTTCCGCACCGCATCCAACGGCACGACGGTGCCCGGCACCGTGAAGGTCAACAGCCACGTCGCCTTCAACGATTCCAAGGGCTTCCTGAAGGACGGCAAGGGCGTCGACCTGAAGATCACCGCCGACTTCGCCAACTACCAGACGGTCTCGGGCAACAACCTCGTCGACAGCGGCAAGCCGGTGGATCCGCGCATCGTCAGCGGCCGCCTGCTGACGGGCTTCGATCTCGACGTGGAGTCGATCGCCCGCGCGAAGGACGGCACATACTTCGTGGGCGAGGAATTCGGCCCCTACATCCTTCACTTCGACAAGGACGGCACGCTGATGGGCGACCCGGTGCCGCATCCCTTCCTGCGCAGCCCGTCCAACCCGCTGGTGATGAACGAAGGCGCCACGGTGACTTCGCTTTCGAGCCGCGGCTTCGAAAGCCTCGCCTTCAACGGCGACAAGACCCGCCTCTATGCGGTGCCCGAAGCGGCGCCTTCGCTGGCCTCGCTGCGCCCGGTGGCCGATGACGAGCGTTACCTGAACTTCTTCGAGTTCGACCCCGCCTCGATGCTCTACACCGGCAAGAACCCGGTCTACAGGAAGGACGGCCCCGCCAAGGACAACCAGATCGTCATCGGCGACATGGCCAACATCGGCGGCAACAGGTTCGTGCTGATCGAACGCGACAGCCTCTACGGCTCGAAGGCCGTGGTCAAGCGCCTCTACATGGTCGACCTGGACGTGAAGGACGCCGACGGCGTGCTGAAGAAGACGCTGCTGGTCGACCTGCTGAACATCTCCGACCCGGACGACATCGGCGGCCCGCTGGCCAACGTCGCGAACGGCAAGTTCAGCATGCCCTTCGACTCGGTCGAGAGCGTCGAGGTGGTGGACGACTACACGCTCGCCGTCGCCATCGACACCAACTTCCCGACCGAGGACGGCCGCGTGCCCGGCAAGCCGGACGACACCGAGATCATCACGATCCGCTTCGAGCAGCCGCTGTTCAAGCGCGCCGCGTCGAAGACCTGAAGACGAGCCCTGTGCGGAATCCGGAGGGCATCAGCCCTCCGAGTGGATGCCCTTCATGATGATCACGCCGCCCAGGCGCGTGGTGTCGGCGCGCATGCGCTTGGCCAGCGTGTCGGGCGAACCGGGCTGGGCCTGCCAGCCGGTCTTCAGCAGCGCCTGGCTCACGTCGGGCGAGCTGATGACTTCGACCAGCGCTGCGTTGAGCTTGGCGACGGCCGCGGGCTTCATGCTCGCGGGCGCGGCCAGCGCGGTCCAGATTTCCAGGTCGGCGCCGCGCACGTCGGCGTCGCGGATGGTGGGCAGCTCGCCCGCCAGCGGGCTGCGCTCGGGCGAGGTCACGCCGATGGCCTTGATCTTTCCCGATTTGATGTGCGGCAGCGCGAGGCCCGGCGGCAGCAGCGCCAGCTGGATCTCGTTGGCCAGCAGCCCCGCGATGACCTGCGGATTGCCGGTGTAGGGCTTGTGCTGCGCGGTGATGGCCGCGCGGCTCTTGATGAGCTCCATGCCCAGGTGGCCCACCGTGCCCACGCCCGGCGTGCCGTACTTGCCGCCGCTGCCGAGGTTGCGCACCCACAGCAGTTGCTCGGCCGATGTCTTGCCCGTGGCGCTGCCCGACACCGCCAGCACCAGCGGCGCGGTGCCGATCAGGCCGACCGGCGCGAAGTCTTTCTCGGGGTCGAAGGTCAGCGCGGGGTTGAGCAGCTTCGCGATGGTCAGGTTGCCGTTGATGAGCGCTCCGACGGTGTGATCGTCGGTGGCCTTCGCCACCTGGTCGGCCACGGTGTTGCCGCTGGCGCCGGGCTTGTTCTCGACGATCACCGGCTGGCGCAGGATCTTCGACAGCGGCTCCGCGATGGCGCGCGCCGCGAGGTCGGGCGATGCGCCAGCGGGAAAGCCCACGAGGATGTGAAGGGGCTTGGTCGGCCAGGAAGCCTCGCCGGCGCTGTTGTTGCGTTGCTGCTGAGCCCACGAAGTCTTCGCAAGCAGCGAAGCGGCAATGGCTGCCGCGCCGCCTTCGAGCAGGCGGCGTTTGGTGATCGTCAAGATGACTCCAGGAGAGTGAGAAGAACGGGAACGTGCTTACATTGTGTTTACACAACGTTACAGGACGACGATGTTTTTCGCAAGTCCGAAGTGCCTTCCCGTCAGGGTCTCTCGTGTAGGAAAGTACTAGCGCACCGCCGATGTGCCAAGCAGTTTTCGCTGCGTGGGGAACAGCGACCAGCCCCAGCGCTGCTGCGCATATCCCCACAGCCCCTGCTTGAAGAACAGCGTGACGAGGATCGCGAGCAGCCCGAGCCCCAGCAGGTACCAGGTGCCGTAGTCGCTCAGGAACTTGTTCAGCGCCCAGAAGATGAGCGCCCCCACCAGCGGCCCCTCGATGCGCCCGATGCCGCCGATCACCACCATGAAGATGGCGAAGGCCGTCCAGTTGACGCTGAATGCCGCATCAGGGCTGATGCGCAGGTTGCCCACGAAGTACAGCGCGCCCGCGAGCCCCGCGCCGAAGGCCGCGACCACGTACACCGCGAGCTTCATGCGCGCCACAGGTATGCCCTGCGACTCCGCGGCCACTTCGTTGTCGCGTATCGCCAGCAGCGCCAGCCCGCGCTTGCTGCGCAGGAACAGGTACACCAGCGCAACCGCCGCGACCACGCAGGCCAGCGCCATCCAGTAGGTCGTGCTCTCGCGCATCGCCTTGTCGATGCCGCGCAGCGCGGTCAGCGTGGTGCCCGAGCCGCCGCCCACCGCCGACGCGTTGGCGAAGCTCAGCCTGAACACCTCCGCGATGACCCAGGTGCCGATGGCGAAGTAGCCGCCCGAGAGCCGGAACGCGACGAAGGACACCGGCACCGCCACCAACCCCGCCGCCAGCGCCCCCAGCGGGATCGCCACGAAGGGATTCACGCCCGCGAAATTGCCCAGCATCAGCATCACGTAGCCGCCGAAGCCGAAGAAGGCCTGCTGCCCGATGCTCACCATGCCGCCGTAGCCGGCGAGCAGGTTCCACATCATCGCGAAGATGAAGTAGCAGGCGATCTCGACGAACTCGCGCATCCAGCTCGACTCGCCCCACAACGGCAGGCTCGCCGCGACGAGAACGATGGCGATGCCCGCGATCAGCGCCGCGCGGCTCGCGGCCGTCGCACGTTCGACCGCGACGATGGGAGGAGGCATGTTCGTCATCCGCGCGTCCTTGGAAAGAGTCCCTGCGGCCGCAGCACCAGCACGACGAGGAACACGATGTGCCCGAACCAGATGCCCCAGCCCGGGTCGAGCCTGAAGCCGATCTGCTGCGTGATGCCCAGGATCATCGCGCCCGCCAGCGTGCCCCAGAAGGAGCCCATGCCGCCGATGATCACCGCCTCGAAGGCGAAGAGCAGCAGCAGCGGCCCGTCCGAAGGCGACACCGTCGTGCGCATGCCCTGCAGTGCTCCGGCGATGGCGATGAGCACGAAGGCGATGGCGGTCGCGAGCGCGTAGACCTTCTTCGCGTTCAGCCCCATGAGCTCCGCGATCTCGCGGTCGTCCGACACCGCGCGGAACGAACGCCCCAGCGCCGTGCGCGCGAAGAGCCATTGCAGCGCGCCCGTCGCGGTCAGCGCCACGGCCAGCACGACGAGCGGCAGCACGCCCACCGACATCGCCTCGCCCAGCGCGACGCCCTGCGTGCTGAGGCCGCCGGTCTCGATCGCGCGCGGGTCGGCCGAGAACAGCTCCAGCAGCAGGTTCTGGATCACGATCGACAGGCCGAAGGTGACGACCAGCGAGGGAAGCGGATCTTTTCCGAGCGTGCCGTTGAGTACGTAGCGCTGCAGCAGGTAGCCGAAGCCGAAGGCAACCGGCAGCACCGCGAGCGCGACCAGCCATGGCGCCTCGCCGCCCGTCAGCGACATGCCCGCGATCACCGCGAACGCGCCGAGGATGATGAAGTCGCCCTGCGCCGTGTTGGTGAGCCGCATCACGCCGAACATCAGCGACTGCCCCAGCGCGAAGAGCGTGTAGAGGCCGCCGAGCAGCGCGCCCTGGACGAGGGTCTCAAGCATGGGCCGCCTCCGCGATGCCGAAGTAGGCCTGCGAGATCTGCTCGCGCGTGAGGTCGGCGGAACGGCCTTCGAGCGATACGCGGCCTTCCTGGAAGCAGTAGACGCGCTGCGAGACCTGCCGCGCCATGGTCACGTCCTGCTCGACGATGACGACGGTCATGCCTTCCGCGGTGATGGCCGGCATCGCTGCATAGATCTCGCGGATGACGATGGGCGCGAGGCCCAGCGAGAGTTCGTCGCACAGCAGCACCTCGGGGTTGCTCATCAGCGCGCGGCCGAGCGCGACCATCTGCTGCTGCCCGCCCGAAAGCGAAGTGCCCGGCTGGTTGCGCTTCTCGGCGAGGATGGGAAAGAGCGCGTACAGCCGCTGCAGGTTCCACGGCCCCTTGCGCGATGGCGTGGCACCCATCAGCAGGTTCTCCTCGACGCTGAGGCTCGGAAAGAGCCTGCGGCCCTCGGGAACCATGGCGAGCCCGCGGCGCACGATGTCGCCCGGCGGCAGGCCGCCGATGGGCTCGCCCTTGAAGCGGATCGCATCACGCGGCGCACGCACTAGGCCCGTGAGGCTCTTGAGGAAGGTCGACTTGCCCGCGCCGTTGGCGCCGATGATGGCGACGAGCTCGCCGCGCTCCAGGGAGAAGTCGATGCCGAAGAGGGCCTGGGCGTCGCCGTAGAAGGCCTTGAGGGCGTGGGTCGTGAGCAGCGTGTTCATGGTCTTTGCTCCCGCGGTGTTTGCTCCCTCTCCCGCTGGCGGGAGAGGGTTGGGGTGAGGGCCGGCGGCAATGGCAAGGCACGCGATGCATCGAACGCCGCCACCCTCACCCTAACCCTCTCCCGCATGCGGGAGAGGGAACAAGTCCGAAGACAGGCGATTGCGCTCATGCCTCCATCCCCATGTACACGCGCCGCACCTCGGGGTCGTTCATCACCGCGCGCGGCAGGCCTTCGGCGAGCTTCTGCCCGAAGTTGATGACGAACAACCGGTCCGCCAGCGACAGCAGCGCATGCACGACATGCTCGATCCAGATCATCGTCACGCCGCGCGCCTTGATGCGCTTGAGCTCACCGACCAGCACCGCGGCCTCGGGCTCCGTGAGGCCGCCCGCGATCTCGTCGAGCAGCAGCAGCTTGGGCCGCGTCGCCAGCGCGCGCGCCAGCTCCAGCCGCTTGCGGTCGAGCAGGGTCAGGCCGCCCGCCGGTTTATTCGCATGCGCCATCAGGCCCGTCTGCTCCAGCACCTCGTGCGCAGTGCCCCAGGCCTCGCGCTCCGCCTGCTGCCCGCCGAAGCAGGCGGCGGTCACGAGGTTCTCGAACACGCTCATGTTGCCGAAGGGCTGCGGCACCTGGTAGCTGCGGCCGATGCCGGCATGGCAGCGCTGGTGCGGCTTCAGCCGCGTCACGTCGCGGCCGGCGTATTCCACGCGCCCGGCGTCCACGCGCACGTCGCCCGAGATCAGGTTGAACAGCGTGGTCTTGCCCGCGCCGTTCGGCCCGAGGATGCCCAGCGTCTCGCCCTCGGCCACCGCGAGCGTGATGTCGTCGGTGACCTTGAGCGCGCCGTAGGACTTGCTCACGGCATGCAGTGCCAGCAGCGTCATGGCGTTCCCGGGTTCACAGCGGCCGCAGCTTGCCGCCGGTGGGAATGCTGGTCGCCGCCTCGTTGTTCACGATGGTCAGCTCCACCTTGTACTTGCTGCCCCTGCCCCACTGGCCGAGCACCAGCGGCGTCTTGCTGACATTCTTGAACGGCCCCTGCCCGCCCCACTTCACCGGCCCGACCACCGAGTTGATCGCGGTCGATGCCACCGCGTCGCGCACGTCCGAAGCCTTCAGCGACTTCGCACGGCCCAGCGCATTCGCCGCGACTTCGAAGAGCGCGTGCGCGAAGCCGATGGGCTGGGTCCACTGCTTCTTCGTGCCGGCCTCGTAGGCCTCGGCCAGCGCTTTCGCGCTCTGCTGCGTGAGGCTCGAGGTGAATGGGTGCGAAGGGCTCCACCACACCTCGGTCGAGAGGCCGTCGCCCAGGTCGCCCAGCGCCTCGATCGCGCCGGGGAACAGCAGCGCCTTGCCCAGCGTGATGACCTTGGGCTTGAAGCCCTGCTGCCGCGCCTGCGTGAGGAAGGTCTTGGCGTCGGGCGGGATCACCACGCCCGTGACGATCTCCACGCCCGCGCTCTTGAAGGCCGCGATCTGCGCGCTGAAGTCCTGCGTGCCGTTCTGGAAGCGGCCCGGGTCGGTGAGCGTGAAACCCATCTGCGAGAGCGGCTTGGGAAAGCCCAGCTCCTTGTCGCCCCAGGCGTTGCCGTCGCCGTCGTTCGGGAACAGGCCACCCACCTTCTTGTTGGTGGCGAGCGTCTTCCAGCCGTTGGTGAAATTGGCGATGACGTCCTCCAGGCCCCAGAACATGTGGTACGTCCAGTTGAAGCCTTTCGCCGGGTCGCCCTTGCGGCCGAAGAACCACGGCTGCCACGGCACCACGCTGGAGATGCAGGGCACCTCGTTGAGTTCGCAGGCGTCGCCCACCGGATTGGCGGTCTCGGGCGTGCCGGCCGTGAGCACCAGCACGACCTTGTCCTTCAGGATCAGGTCGTTCGCCACCTCGCCCGCGCGGTTGGGGTTCGACTGGCTGTCCTTCAGCACGATCTGCACCGCGTACTTCTTTCCGCCGACGCTGATGCCGTCCTTGAACGCCGCCTTCATCTGGTCGATGACCCACTTGTCGGCCTCGCCGAAGGGCGCGAGCGGGCCGGTCTGCGGCGACACGTAGCCGATCTTCAGCGTGTCGGCCGCGAACACCAGCGGTGCCGCGCCCGATGCCACCAGCGCGGCCGTGGCCTGCGTGAACTGTCTGCGATTGAATGTCATGGCTGTCTCCGTTTCTTCTGTCGTGTTCTTCTTGCCGCCGGTTCAGGGGGTCAGCGCGCGAAGTGCGGCGGTATCTGCGCGTCGACGTTCACCCACACGCTCTTGACCTGCGTGTATTCGCGCATCGCGTCGAACCCCATCTCGCGGCCGTAGCCGCTCTGGCCGACGCCGCCGAAGGGCGAGCCGGGGTTCACGCGCTTGTAGCTGTTGATCCAGACCATGCCGGCGTGCAGGTCGCGCGCCACCTTATGGGCGCGCTGCAGGTCGCGAGTCCACAGGCCGCTGCCCAGGCCGTAGTCGGTGCCGTTGGCGATCTGCATCGCCTCCTCGTCCGACTTGAAAGTGAGCACGGTGACGAAGGGGCCGAAGACTTCTTCCTGCGCAACGCGGTCCTTGTACGACTTCGCTCGCATCACGGTGGGTTCCACGTAGCAGCCTTTGGCCAGGTCGCCTCCGGGCGACCTGCCGCCCGCCAGCAACTCACCGCCTTCGCCCAGCGCCACGTCGACATAACCCAGCACGCGCTCGCGGTGCTGCGCGCTGGTGAGCGGGCCCATCTCGGTCGCGTCGTCCAGCGGGTTGCCCAGGCGGATCGACTTGGCGAGCGGAACGAACTGCTCCAGGAAGGCATCGGCGATCTTCTCGTGCAGCATCAGCCGCGAGCCCGCGATGCAGGCCTGCCCCTGGTTGTGGAAGATGGCCCATGCGCTGCCGTTGACGGCCGCCTGCAGGTTCGCGTCCTCGAAGACGATGTTCGGCCCCTTGCCGCCGAGCTCCAGCTGCACCTTCTTCAGGTTGCCCGCACTGGCCTGCACGATGCGCCGGCCGGTGGCTGTGCTGCCGGTGAAGGCGATCTTGGCGATCTCCGGATGCTCGGCGATGTACTGGCCCGCCACGCTGCCGAGCCCCGGCAGCATGTTGACCACGCCGGGCGGCAGGCCGGCCTCGGCCATCAGCTCGGCGATGCGCAGCGAACTCAGCGGCGTGATCTCCGCCGGCTTCATCACGATGCAGTTGCCAGCCGCGAGCGCGGGCGCCATCTTCCAGCTGGTGAACATCAGCGGAAAGTTCCACGGCACCACCTGGCCGACGATGCCGACGGGCTCGCGCAGCGTGTAGTTGAGGAAACCCTCTTCCACCGGGATGGTCTCGCCCTGGAACTTGTCGGCCATGCCGCCGAAGTAGCGGAAGCACGCGGCGGTGCGCGGCACGTCGAGGCGGCGCGAATCGCGGATCGGGTGGCCGGTGTCCAGCGATTCCAGGCGCGCGAGTTCCTCGGCATTGGCCTCGATGAGGTCGGCCAGCTTCAGCAGGATGCGGCCGCGATCGGCGGCGGCCATGCGGCTCCACTTGGGAAAGGCGCGCTTTGCGGCGGCCACGGCCTTGTCGACGTCGGCCTTGCCGGCGAGTGCCACCTCGACGATGGGCGTGTTGTCGTGCGGGTTCAGCGTGGCAAGGGTCTCGCCGGACTCGGCGTCGACGAAGCGGCCGTCGATGAAGAGCTGGCGGCGAATGGGCGTGCGCAGGCCTGCCGAAGCGGCGATGTCATTGGGGTTCATGTCTTTGCATTCCTCCCTCTCCCCTTGGGGAGAGGGTCGGGGTGAGGGGGCGTTCAGGGCGCAGCGGCGACCCTCACCCCAGCCCTCTCCCGCTCGCGGGAGAGGGGGCCATTCAGAACTGGACCGGAATCTCCGGCGACTCGCCCTTCTGGATCTCGTAGACCAGGCTGGGCGAGCCGTTCTCCCACACCAGCAGCATCGAGCGCTTGGGGCTGAAGCCCTGGTGGCGGCAGTAGGCGGGCATGGCGGCCATGTCGCCGGCCTTCATGATCACGCGGGCCATGGGCCTGCCGGTGTTCTTGTCGCCGCAGTCCCAGTGGATCTCGTCGGTCATCTGGAAGAACCACTCGACGCGGTCATTGCCATGGATGATCGGCAGGATGTGTTCCTCGGTGGTCGGGCACATGTAGCTGTGCTTCACCACCGAGGTGAAGCTCGGGTTCCAGGTGACCTGCGAGCGGCTCAGGAAGCCGAAGAGATTGAAGGCGTGCACCTCGTTCTCGAAGCCGGGCTCGGGGTGCAGCTCGGGCTGGCCCTGCGGCACGTCGGCAAAAGCGCGGTTGACCGGCGCGCCGCGCTCGTCGCTGCGCAGGTCGAGGTCGCCCTTCAGGCCCACGCAACGCTTGGCGAGCTCGCGCGCCCTGGTGATCTTGGCGGTGTTGTTGCCGTTCTTGCGGCCATAGGGCGAGCCGGTTTCCTGCGGCGCGGCGAAGGGGTCGAAGCTCTCGTTGGTCCAGTCGTCGAGCATGGCCTCGAAGGTGGCGCGGATCTGCGCGGTCGGGAAGTTCTCCAGCAGGTCGATGCCCGCTTCCTTCATGGTGCCGTTGAAGCTGCCGGCGTACAGGTCGACCGACTCGTAGTGGTTGACGGTGCCGAACACGTCATCGAAGTTGACCCAGCCGTAGAAGAAGCCCCACGCCACGTCGCGCATCAGCGCGCGCAGGTAGCTGCCGGCGTCCATGGTGTGGCTCATGGGTCGGCCGTCGCGGGTCTTCCAGCCGATGTGCACGAAATACTCGTCGCGGCGGAAGCTGAAGCTGCCGAGCGAGAAGTCCTTGTAGCCGAGCGTGGCGTCGGGCTGCGACGCGATCACCTTGGCGAGTTCTGCGGGTGCGTTCATGGTGTTTTCCTTGTCTGGTCTGAACAGGTGGCCTGCATCCTTCGTGGAACACCGCGGAACCGGCTTTGCCGGGCCGCAGGTGTTGCCCCCGGTAGGGGGTTGGCGTAGCGACACGAAGTGCGCTAAGCCTGGGGTCGAGTCAATGTGCTTGGCAGATGTCGGCCCACTTCTCGATCGAGAGATCGCCCTTGCAGCTCTGCAGCACGATCACGCCCGGCTCGCCGGCATTGCGGAACTGGTAGGCGGTGTTCTTCGGCAGCAGCCCCTGGTGGCCGCGCGAGAGCTTCATCCAGCCCATCTTCTTTCCCCTGGGCTCGCCCTTCACGAGCACGGCGCCGTTCTTGTCCTTGTCGGCCACCGCCTGGCTCTCGTCGAGCTGCACCAGGTGCACCTCGACGTCGCCGTCCATCACCAGCGCGAACTCGTCGTGCGCGCAGGTGTACCAGGGCGAGGCGCCTTCGGCGCGCAGCGTCTCCAGCACGTAGATCTGGTTCTGGCCGAACACGACCTTCTCGTACGGCTTGCTGAGGCTCGCGATCTCGAAGCAGTTGGAAAAGGCGTAGTGACGCACGTCGTCGTCGATGGGTTCGACGTGGCCCTTCTCGAAGTGCTTGAGGGATCCGAAGCGGGTCTTGTAGGTGGCGGTGGATTTGGCGGCTGTCATGGCTTGTCTCCTTGGGTGAGCGAACTCTAGGAGCCATGCGGCGGCACCGGTAGGGACCAGTTTGGAAGAGGATTATTCGGAGTTTCCGAATAATCGCTGGGGTTTACCCCGGTTCGGCCTGCTCACCAAGAGCGAGTCATAGGACTTGTTCGCGAGACGCCGCGGAACCGGCTTCGCCGGGCCGCTGGCGTCGCCCCCGGCGAGGGGGTTGGCGCAGCGACACGAAGTGCGCGAAGCCTGGGGGAGTACCTAGGTCATCCGCTGGTGCGGCTGAACTCGATGAGCTCCGACGGGATGAGGCCACGCTCGATCAACGTCGCATCCCACGGAGGAACGCGCGTGAACCGGGTGGCGATGTGCTCGATGAAAAGGCGCAGCTTCAGCGCATTGCGCGAGGTGCCGGCATACACCGCGCTCAGCGAGAACGACGACAGCTGGTGCTCGGCCAGCACCACGCTGAGTTCGCCGCGCGCGATGGCGTCACCCGCCACCAGCGTGGGCAGGCAGACGATGCCCGCATGCTCCAGCGCATATTCGCGCAGCAGGTGCACGCTGTTGGTCAGAAGCGCCGCGGCGAGGTAGATGGTGGTCTGCTCGCCGCCGTGGTGGAAGGTCCAGCGGTCGCGCGTGGGGTAGCCCGAATAGAGGCCCAGCTTGTGCCGGTGCAGTTCGCGCGGCGTGGCCGGCGTGCCGTGTGCCTTCAGGTACGCCGGCGTGGCGCACAGCACCCGCCGCACAGGGAAGAGCGGCCTGGCCACCAACTCCTGCGAGGCCGCGGGAAAGATCTGCAGCGCGCAGTCGACACCCGCCTTTACCGGGTCGGCCACCGCGTCGCTCACGATCAGTTCCAGGTGGATGTCGGGGTAGGTCGACTGGAACTCGCGCAGCAGCGAGGCGAAGCGTCCCAGCACCATGCCGGTCAGCGCATGCACGCGCAACGTGCCAGAGGGCGTACCGCGCGCATCGCGCATCTGGTCGACGATGCTGTCGGCGCGGGCCACCAGCTCGGTGCAGTCGCGCAGGAAGGCCTGGCCCATGTCGCTGAGCCGCACCACGCGCGTGCTGCGATGGAAGAGCGGCACGCCGAGGAACTCCTCGAGCTGCTTGACCCGCGTGGTGACGACCGAATTGGCCACCCGCAGCTGCCTTGCGGCTTCGGCGAAGCTCTGGGTCTGCGCGACACGAACGAAAGTTTCAATGCTTTGGAGGCGGTCCACGGCGGCACTGTACTGCGGGGCCGCCCGGCGCGGGGGCTTCGGGCGGCGTTGCGGGCAAGCCTAAAGGCCGCGAAAGCCCCGTCATCCCTGTATCGGGGGGTTACCCGCCCCACTTACAATCCCTGCCGCATCACCCACCCCTACGAGGTCTTGTCCGCAATGCCCAAGAGCCCCAGGCCACGCGCCCGTTTCAGCTTCTCCCCCACCGTGCGCGCCCTGCTCCTGGCCGCGGCCACCTGTGGCGCCGCCCTTCCGGCGCTGGCCGCCATCGAGCATGAGGAAGTCGACAAGCTCATGCAGGCCGGCAAGCTCGACGAGGCCATGGCGAAGGCCGAGGCCTTCCTGAAGGACAAGCCGCGCGATCCGCAGATGCGCTTCCTCAAGGGCGTGATCCAGCTCGACACCGGCAAGCGCAACGATGCCATCGCAGCCTTCACGCAACTCACGCTCGATGCGCCCGAGCTGCCCGAGCCCTACAACAACCTCGCGGTGATCTACGCGAGCCAGAACCAGTTCGACAAGGCCCGCGCCGCGCTCGAGAGCGCGATACGCACCAACCCCAGCTACGCCACCGCCCAGGAGAACCTTGGCGACGTGTACGCCCGGCTCGCGAGCCAGGCCTACAGCAAGGCGCTGCAGCTCGACCAGAACAACACGGCCGTGCAGCCCAAGCTGGCAGTGATCCGCACGCTCTTCACGCCGACGCCGCCCGGCGCCAAGCCGACCGCGCTGATTGCCGCCGCGCCCGCGCCGGCCCCGGTTGCAAAGGCAGCGCCTGCGCCGGCTCCGGCACCTGTCGCTCCGCCGCCGCCCGCCAAGGTCGCGGCCGCTCCCGCACCGGTGGCCGCCGCACCCAAGGCACCGGAAGCTGCACCGGCTCCCGCGCCCGCCCCGGCACCGGCTGCCAGCGCGACCGCCAATGCCGAAGTCGAATCGGCCGTGCGCGCCTGGGCCTCGGCCTGGGCCAGCCAGGACATGGACCGCTACCTTGCGGCATATGGCCCCGACTTCACGCCCGCCGGCGGCCAGAGCCGCAAGAACTGGGAAGAAGACCGCCGCGCGCGCATCGTCGGCAAGTCGAGCATCAGCGTGAACATCGAGAACCTCGCGATCAAGGTCGACGGCCAGAACGCGACGGCCAGGTTCCGCCAGATCTACCGCGCGGACAACCTCAATGTTTCGAGCCGCAAGACGCTGGAGATGCAGCGCTCGGGCAATCAATGGCACATTCGCAAGGAAAGCGTCGGCGGCTAGTGGCAGACATCGTCCGGCAGGGCCGGCTTCAGCATCCCCCTTTTCGTCTGCGCAGCGGGCAGCAACTGCTCGCGGCGCTTGCCGCCGTTTCCGCACTGATGTTCGCGGCGCCCGGTGCCGCGCTGGCTTCGAACGCCGCCGGCAAGACGGCCAAGACAAGCGGCAGCGTCCACAAGGAAAAAACCAGGGCGAAGGGCCCGGCTGCCAATGCACGGTCCACGGCGCGTGCCGGTGCGGCCGGACGCCCCTCTTCCGCCAAGGAAGCGAAGGAAGCCCGCAGCGCCAAAAGCAGGAAGGCCGGTACCGCCGTTGTTGCAGCGGCCGCGACTTCGGCGACCGCCGCCAGGACCACGCGCAAGCCTGCACCCGCAGGCGCCATCCAGGAAGCCAGCAACGCCGAAGCCCGCCTGATCGCGGTCTACGAAATGTTCGGCCGCGGCCAGACCCGCCCCGCGCTGGCCAAGGCGCGCGACCTGGTGCGCGACTATCCGAACTTCCAGCTCGCGCAGCTCGTCTACGGCGACCTGCTCGCGGCGCAGCTGCCGCCGTCGAACTCGCTGCCCGACACCGCCAGCATCGCGAAGATGCGCGGCAACCCGGCCATGGCCGAACTGCACGAGGAATCGAAGCGCCGCCTGCAGGCCCTGCGCGACCGCCCGCCGGCCAACACTGTGCCCTCGCAGTTCCTGGCGCTGTCCACCCGCAGCCGCTACGCCATCGCCGTGGACGCATCGCGCTCGCGGCTGTACCTGTTCGAGAACTCGGACAAGGGCCTGAAGCTCACGGCCGACTACTACATCTCGGTCGGCAAGGCCGGCACCGACAAGGTCACCGAAGGCGATGCGCGCACGCCGCTGGGCGTGTACTACATCACCAGCAGCCTCGATCCGAAGTCGCTGAAGGACTTCTACGGCGCGGGTGCCCTGCCCATCAACTACCCCAACCCGTACGACGTGCGGCGCGGCAAGACCGGCGGCGGCATCTGGCTGCACGGCACGCCGCCGCAGCAGTTCGCCCGGGCGCCGCTGGCGAGCGACGGCTGCGTGGTCATGGCAAACCCCGACCTCAGGCAGCTATTGCGAAAAGTGCAAATCGGCGCCACCCCGGTGGTGACCGCACGCAGCCTGCAATGGATTTCGCAACCGCAGGCAGAAAAAGAATCCCAGTCAATTACAAGTGCTATCAACGGCTGGAAAGACGCCCGCGCCAGCGGAAATGAAGCGCAATTGAAGAAATTCTATTTGCCCGATTTCCAGCGCAGCAGCAAGAAATCCAATGAGGGAATTTCAGTCGTCGACGACGAAGTGAAATATGCGCAGGGCAAGCGCGTCCAGCTCAAGGACATGTCGTACCTTCACTGGAAGGACGGCGACGACACCATGGTCGTTACCTTCGGCGAAGTGTTCGAAGGCGAGAAGAGCGGACGTTCCCGTCGCCAGTACTGGTTACGCCAGGGTACCGACTGGAAGCTCTTCCACGAAGAAATCCTGGGCTGAAGCCCGGCCCGAAACCCTCCCGCCGAAGGGGCGACCCCCTCAAACTCGTGACTTTTTGCTCACGAGTTGGGCCTTTTTTGACCGTTACATCTGGGACTTCGGACCCCATGCTACGTAACGCGTAACGGGTTTGTTCCCGTAACACCCCCGCTCCGAGCGTTCCCCGAGGCGTTACGCCACATCCCCCCTTCATGGGAGGCGCCATGTGGCCTACAGAGGGAAAAATTCGTTTCCTAATCGTTAACCAGCTGACCAGGCCACTCCTGGCTCGGGCTGGCGAGAGGCTGGCCGCTATCCTGCTTTACCCCTTTCGGCTAGCACACTCTGACGAAAGTCTTGCGGGTTTGCCTTGTTGATACACGGAGTTACGCTGTATAACATCCACCTCGCAAGCCTTTGTTAACACTTCCTGAAAGGGGAAATCATGCTTAGCTCAATAAAGCGCTTTTTGCAGGATGAGGAAGGCGCGACCGCAATTGAATATGGAATTATTGCGGGCCTAATTTCTATTGCGATCGTGGGTGTGCTTTCCGGAAGCGATGGCCTCGGCACCAAGCTTTCGAACGTCTTCACCACGATAACGACCAAGCTGGCTGCAATTACGGCTTAGCCAGCAAGTTCGTTCCCCCGCCGTTTCCGTTGAATTTCGAGATCCTGTTTCGAAACTTCTCACTCTTGTTCTTCCCTACCTGAAAGGTCGCATCATGCTTAACTCCATCACCCGTTTCCTCCGCGACGAAGAAGGCGCGACAGCCATCGAATACGGGATCATTGCAGGGCTCATCTCTATCGCCATCGTGGGCGTGCTCTCGGGCGATTCGGGCCTGGGCAAGAAGCTCTCGACAGTCTTCAGCACCATCGCCGGCAAGCTCTGAGTCACATCAACCAGTGATGCGCTTGGCGTGTTTGCTGTGGTTGCTGTTCGTCGTCGTATATGACCTGCGTCAGCGCCGCGTCCCCAACTGGCTCGTGCTTGCCGGCGCCGTACTGGCACTGGCCGCACTGGGCCTCGGGATGCAGCCCTTCGGCCTCGAATGGACCACAGCACTCACGGGCGCAGCCGTCGGCTTCGGCTGCTTGCTGCTCATCTACGCCGCCGGCTACATGGGAGCCGGAGACGTGAAATTCGCAGGCGCGCTCGGACTCTGGGTCGGCCTTTTCGCGTTGCTGCCGATCTGGGTCGGCGCCAGCCTGTTGGCCGGACTCCACAGCGCCGCATGGCTCGCGCTGCAACGCTGGCCTTTCTCTCCCCGCCTCGCTTTGATGCTGCAGGGCCCGGCATCGCCGGTTTCTTCTTCCGCCATCGACAGCGACGGCAGCGCGCCGCCGAAGCGCAGGCGCATCGTTCCTTACGCGGCTTATCTCGCGATGGCCACAGCGGTCTGGATGGTCTGGGGGCGACAGAGCTAGCAGTCATCTGCCTCTGTCACTGCGGGTCATCCATCTCTCTCTTCCCATGATCGCTTGCCCCCACTCTTTCATCCGCCGCCCATGATCAACATCACGAAAATCATCGCCGCCGTCCTCGTGCTCCTGGCCATCGCGCTGGGGGGCTATGCGTGGATGCTGAGCCGGCAGGCCCCCGCTCCCGCCGTCGCGGCGGCAGGTCCGGCCGCCGAACCGGTCAAGGCCAAGGAAGTGCTGGTCTATCCGGTGGTGGTGGCGGCCAAGCCGCTGCCCGCGGGCGAGGCGATTCCCGCCGATGCGCTGCGCGTGGAGCGCCTCACGATCAACCCGACCGGCGCCTTCCAGGACGTGAATGTCGCCGTCGGCCGCGTGCCGGTGCTGGACCTCGCCGAAGGCACGCCCGTGATGGAGAACCAGCTCGTGTCCGGCTTGGCGATGCGCATCGGCGAAGGCGAGCGCGCCGTCGCGATCAAGGCGGACGAAGTCATGGGCGTCGGCAACAAGATCCAGCCGGGCGATTTCGTCGACGTGTTCATCACGCTGAAATCCGACGGCAAGGACGTGGACCGCAGCCAGGCGCGCCTGCTGCTCGCGCGCAAGCGCGTCCTCGCCTTCGGCAATGCATCGGTCGACGGCATGGCCTCGAAGTCGCCGGACAAGGCTGCGCAGCAGGCACAGCGCACCGACAACGCCCGCACCGCGGTGCTCGCAGTGCCGATCGACGAAGTGAACCGGCTGACCATCGGCGACGCCAGCGGCCGCCTGATGCTCGCGCTGCGCAATCCGGCGGACAAGTCGGAGCCCGATCCCAGGCTCTTCGCGGAACTGCCGACGGCGCTGCAGCCGACGCAGCCCAAGGCCGGCGATACGCGTCGCGGACCACTGGAAGGACTGGACCTCGCACAGGCCGGCCTGACCACCGCCGACCTCGTCACCGGCGGCAAGGGCCCCACCGTCCGTCCGCTGGCCACGGAGGCCCGCGCCGTCGCCAGCACTCCGCGTGCGGCACGTACGACGCGCAGCGGCGGACTCCAGGTCGAGGTCATCCGCGGCGATCGCAGCGAAACCGTGAACTACTGAGCCGATACCGGCCAGCCGCCACCAGACACAGGTCACCCAGGAAAATCAAATGCATCACATGCCCCGCGAGTCGTCGACCCGTGCAGCTCGCAGTCACAGGGAGTCCCGCAATGCCGCGCCGAGGCTGCTGCGCTCGTCGCTGATCGCCGCGCTCGCGATGTCGCAGGCCGCCTGGCCGTTCACAGCGACTGCCGCCGATGCGCAAGGAACAGGAACGCGGCCGGAATTCCAGCCGCAGCGCTCGCTGGCATTGCCCGTCGGCACGCAGCGCGAACTGCTGGTCGCCAAGGGCATCGACCGCATGGCCATCGGCGACGAGGCCGTCGCGGCCGTCACCATCACCCGCCAGTCGCAGAACTCGCCGGCCGCGCGGCTGATCGTCACGGGCAAGGGCGTCGGGCGCACCACGCTGATGGTCTGGGAAAAGGGCAGCACCGCCGCGACCACCTACGCGATCGAAGTGCGCCGCGCCGTGGCCACGGTCACGGGCACCACGGACAACATGGCCTCGCACCAGGCGCAGCGCACCAACGCTCTCGCCAGCCTGCCGCCGGGCGCAGAGAAGACCGACCTCGTCGACCGCTCCGTGGTCAACGTACGCAGCAGCACGGTGCAGGTCGAGGTGAAGGTGGTGGAGTTCAACCGCAGCGTGCTCAAGCAGGCGGGCCTGAACATCTTCAGCACCCGCACGAACTCGCACGGCTTCAGCTTCGGCGTCTTCGCCCCGTCGTCGCTCAACAAGAGCACTTACGCCAGCGACGGAAGCATCACGACCGAATTCACCAATCCTCTGACGCAGGCCTTCGATCTTCTTTTCAATTTCAGCAAGGCCGGCATCGGCGCCAACGTCGGCTTCCTCGAAGGCAACGGCATGGCCCGCGTGCTCGCCGAGCCCACGCTGGTGGCGCTGTCGGGCCAGAGCGCGAGCTTCCTGGCCGGCGGCGAACTGCCCGTGCCCGTGCCGCAGGGCCTGGGCACCACGAGCATCGAATACAAGCCCTTCGGCATCGGCCTCACGCTGACGCCCACGGTGCTGTCGAACGAGCGCATCGTGCTCAAGGTGGCGCCGGAGGCCAGCGACCTCGACTACACCAACTCGCTGAGCATCAACGGCGTGGCCGTGCCCGCCATCACCACCCGCCGCGCCGATACCACGGTGGAGCTGGGCGACGGCGAGAGCTTCATCATCGGCGGCCTCGTCAGCCGCACCACCACCTCAAACGCGGACAAGGTCCCACTGCTGGGCGACCTGCCGATCCTGGGCACCTTCTTCAGCAAGAACAACTACCAGATGAAGGAGAAGGAGCTGGTGATCCTGGTCACTCCGCACCTGGTGAAGCCCATCGCGCGAGGCACCGACCTGACGCCGTACATGCCCGGCACCGCCGAGCAGCGCGACGGCGCGGTGTGGCGCTCGTACTTCCTGGGCGGCGCGATCGACACGCCCGTGCCCGGCTTCTCCCGCTGACCGACCCGACATCGATGACCCGGAACATGCATCGCAGGCTGGCACCATGAACGCACCACGCGACAGCATCCCAGAAACAGGCAGCGAGACCTATCTCTTCGCGTCGAGCAATGGCGGCCACATCACCTGGCTGACCGACGCGCTCGGCACCCTCGGCTCCGTGGTGGTCCTGCCGCCGGACACGAAGTCGATCGACGAACGCATCGCCCTGCTGGGGCCGGTGGCGGTCTTCATCGATTTCTCGCCCGACCAAGGCGCCACCGCGAGCCAGCTCCACCAGCGCCTGAAGCGCGACTGGCCCACTCTGCCGGTGCTGGCCACCGGTGTCTCCGCCGAGCCCGCCGCCATGCTCTCGGCGCTGCGCGCGGGCGTGGACGACTTCATCGACATGGCCGCGCCGCCTACCGACGCCGTGGTCACGCTGCGCACATTGCTCGAGCGGCGCAGCACGCTCCAGGGCGGCACGCGCGGCAGCACGCTCGCGCTGCTGGGCGCGCGCGCCGGCCTCGGCGTGACCACGCTGGCCACCAGCCTGTCTCTCGCGCTGAACGACCAGCTCACGCAGGCGCCGCAGCGCCCGCCGGGCCGCAGTTCGCGTCACGGCGTGGCCCTGCTCGACCTGGGCCTGCCCGCGCGCGACGGCCTGCTCTACCTCGACACGCAAAGCGGCTTCAGCTTCGTCGACGGCGTGCGCAACCTGCGCCGGCTCGACCAGACGCTGCTGCACACCGCGCTCGCGCACCACACCAGCGGGGTGGCCATCCTGCCGCTGCCCGCGAGCCTGGCGCAGGTGCGCGAGATCTCGCACGCCGACTCGGTCTCGCTGATCAAGCGCCTGGCCGACTTCTTCGACTTCCAGATCGCCGACCTCGGCGGCTTCTCGACCATCGACTTCATGGCCCAGACCGTGCGCGAGGCGCAGCAGGCGTGGGTGGTGTGCGACCAGAGCATCGGCGGCATCGTTTCCACGGCCAACATGCTCAAGGAGCTGCGCGCGCGCGGCGTCGAAACCGAGCGCCTGTCGCTGGTGGTGAACAAGTTCGACAGCCACGTCGGCCTGTCGGCCAAGGACATCGCCGAGCGGCTCGAGCTGCCGCTGCGGCATGTGCTGCCCGCGCGCAGCGCCCAGCTGCTCGCTGCCGCCAGCCGCGGCGAGATGCTGGTGCGCACCGCGCGCAACGACCCCTATTCGCAGGCCGTGACGGGACTCGCCCGCAGCCTGCACCAGGAATACATGTCTGCCTCGGGCCAACCCCCGGCCAAGGATCCACGCTGGGTTGCGCTCATGTCGCAGGTCACCGGCCTCTGGAAGAGTTCACACGAAGGTTGAGCCCATGTCCACCGATATCGAATTCGCCGACGACGACCAGGCGTTCATCAACTCCCAGCAGTTCCAGGACATCAAGAGCTGGACGCACGACCACCTGCTCAGCCGCATCGAGGAACTGGGCGCGGAGTTCGGCCGCTGGTCGCGCGCATCGATCCAGCAGTTCGTCGAACTGGAGGTCGACAGCTTCGTGCGCCTGCGCCGCGTGCCGATCAACGACCGCGAGATGCAGCTCATCTCCGATGCACTCACCAAGGAGCTCGCCGGCTTCGGTCCGCTGGAAGACCTGCTCAACGACCCGGCCGTGGAAGACATCCTGATCAACGGCTACCAGAACGTGTACGTGTCGCGCCACGGCGTGCTGGAACGCGAGACGGTGCGCTTCGCCGATTCGGAGCACGTGATGCGCATCGTGCGGCGCATCCTCGCGCCGCTGGGTCGCCGGCTCGACGAGTCGAACCCGATGGTCGACGCGCGCCTGCCCGACGGCGGGCGCATCAACATCATCATCGAGCCGCTGGCCATCGACGGCCTGTCGGTGTCGATCCGCAAGTTCCGCAAGGAGCCGCTCACGCCGGCCGACCTGGTGAAGCTGGGCACCTTCGACGCGGGCATGGCGCAGCTGCTGGAGATCGCGGTGCGCGCGCGCTGCAACGTCCTCGTGAGCGGCGGCACCAGCTCGGGCAAAACATCGCTGCTCAACGCGCTCGCCAGCTTCATTCCTGCGCGCGAGCGCGTGATCACCATCGAGGACACGGCCGAACTTTCGCTGGGCACCAGCCACGTGGTGCGGCTGGAGAGCCGCCCCGGCGGCTTCGACGGCCAGGGCGTGGTGTCCATCCGCGACCTGCTGCGCAACAGCCTGCGCATGCGGCCCGACCGCATCATCGTGGGCGAGGTGCGCGGCGCCGAAGTCATCGAGATGATGCAGGCCATGAACACCGGCCACGAAGGCTCGATGGGCACCATCCACGCAAGCTCGCCGCGCGAATGCCTGTACCGCCTGGAAATGCTCGCGGGCTTCGCCGGCTACCAGGGCAGCGAGGTGAGCCTGCGCCGCCAGATCGCCAACGCCATCGACTTCATCGTGCAGATCGGGCGGCTGTCGAACGGGCAGCGCCGCATCATCTCGCTGAGCGAGGTCACGGGCGTGAACGACAACGTGGTGGCGATGCAGGAGCTGTACCGCTACGAACCGATCGTCTCGCCCGACGGCGAGGAGCGCGACCGCTGGGTGTCGCTGGGCATCGCGCCGCACTCGCCGAAGATCACGCGCTTCCGCCAGTCGCTGCAGCGCGCGGCGCAGCATGGAGGAGACAACCGTGCGTGAAGGCCTGCTCGTCGCGTTCTGCATCGCGCTGCTGCTCGCGGCCGCTGGCCTGCTGCTGTGGCAGTGGGCGAAGAACCGGCAGGAGCGGCAGGCGACGGGGCGGCACCTGAGCCAGCAGATCCAGGCGAGCGCCGCGGCGGCCGATGCGGCGCCGATACCGATGCCGCTGCGCGACATGCCCACCGACGGGCTCGTGTCCGGTTTGACCACCGACCCGTGGCTCGACGCCGGCACGGCACCCGCAGCGCCGGTGCGCACCAGCCTGCTCGAACGCGCGATCCCCGGCTGGATGATGGGCGTTGTCGAGCCGCGTACCATCGTCTTCGCGCTGGCCGTGATCGCCGGCATCTGCCTGCTGATCGGCGTGCTGGTCGGGGGTCTCGCGGCACTGGGCGTGCTGTTCCTGCTGGTGCTGATCGCGAGCTTCGCGCTGTGGCTGCAGCTGCAGAAATTTCGCCGCAAGCTCATCCACCAGCTGCCCGGCTACATCGACGCCATGGTGCGGCTGATCACCATCGGCAACTCCACTCAGGCGGCCTTCCAGCTCGCGATCGCCACCACGCAGGCGCCCCTGCGCGGCCACCTGGAGCGCGCCGCGGCGCTGGTGCGCGCAGGCGTCGATCTCGACCGCGCGCTGCACCAGACGGCGGAGAACGTGCGCATCGAGGAGATGTATCTGCTGGCCTCCATCCTCGGGCTGGGCGTGCGCTACGGCGGACGCGCCGACCTGCTGCTGGAGCGCGTGGCCAACTTCATGCGCGACCGCGAACAGGCGGAACAGGAACTCATCGCGCTGTCTTCCGAGACGCGCCTGTCGGCCTGGATCCTCGGCCTGCTGCCGGTGGGCGTGGGCGCCTTCCTGATCTTCACCAATCCCGGCTACTTCATGGGGATGTGGAACGACGAGACGGGGCGCATCCTGATCTTCTCGGCGGCGGGGCTGCAGCTGACGGGCGCAGTGCTTCTGTACAGGCTCGCGAGACTGGCATGACGATGACGCCGAACCAGCTGCTCATCCTCAGCCTCGTACTGCTCGCGGTGGGGCTGATGGTCGGCGCCGGCGCGCTGGTCGCGGCGGAGATCCGCCGCACGCGCAGCGGCCAGGTCATCGGCCGGGCAATCCGGCAGGCCGTGGTGGCACCCGACCTGAAGTCGGCCGTCGACGCTCCCGCCGACCCCGATGCGCCGATCAAGCCCGAACTCGAACTCCCTTTCCACTGGCTCGATTCGCGTATCGGTCGAGCCCTGGTCGCGGACGAAGACCGCAACCTCATCGACCAGTGCGGGCTGCCGTCGAAGCGGGCGCAGTTGGTGTTCCTCGTCACGCGCATCTTGCTGGCCTTCATGCTCCCGCTGCTGGCCTATGTGTTCTGGAGCAGCGGGCACAAGCAGAACACCGTCACCTTCGTGCTGGCCGCGTCCATCGCCATCGGCTTCATGGCACCCAAGTGGGTGCTCGGGCGCATCGCCGCAGGCCGCCGCGAACGCGCGGCGCAGGAGCTGCCGCTGTTCATCGACCTGCTGCGGCTGCTGCAGGGCGTGGGCCTGAGCCTGGACCAGAGCCTGCAGATCATGGCGACCGACTTCCGCCACGTGCTGCGCGTGCTGGGCTTCGAACTGGCCATCGCCAATGCGCAGTACAGCCAGGGCCGCACGCGCGAACACTCGCTGCATCGCCTCGCAACGCTGCACAGGAACGAGAACATGCGCGGCCTCGTCTCGCTGCTGGTGCAGGTTGACCGGCACGGCGGTGCGGTGCAGGAGCCGCTGCGCATCTTCAGCGACCGGCTGCGCGAAAGCCGCCGCTCCGAGCTGAAGGAGCGCATCGGCAAGATCACCGTGAAGATGACCGGCGTGATGGTGACCACGCTGCTGCCGGCGCTGGTCATCGTCACCGCGGGGCCGGGCTTCATCGCGATATTCCGTTCACTGGGAGCCATCATCAAGTGACAACCGAAGACTTCTCCCGCATGAGTTCACCTCGCGCCGGCCGCCTGCTGGCATGCGCCGTCGCCGCCGCGGCAACGTTCGCGCTCGCGGGATGCGGCGCGCTCAAGGACCAGTACGCCGCTGCCGCCGACGCGCAGCAGCGAGCATCGGCAGAGGCCACGGCCGACACCAAGGCCGGCGCCGCAGTCGACAGCAAGGCCACCTACCTCAAGCTGGTCGAGCAGATGCAGAAGGAAGGGCTGTGGTTCGCCTCGCTGGCGCACATCGATGCACTGGAGCAGCGCTGGGGCGTCTCGCCCGAGTCGACCCGCATGCGCGCCGATGCGCTGCGCCAGACCGGGCAGGCCGCGGCGAGCGAGCAGGCCTACAGGCGGCTCGTGGGCACGCCGCTGGAAAGCGCCGGCTATCGCGGCCTCGGCCTGCTGGCGGGTGCACGCGGCAGTTTTCCCGAAGCCGTGCAACTGCTGAAGCAGGCACAGCGCCTCACGCCCACCGATGCCGCGCTGCTCAGCGACCTCGGCTATGCCAGCCTGCGCGCGGGGCAGATCGAGGAAGCCCGGCTGCCGCTGATGCAGGCGCTGCAACTGCGGCCCGACAGCGCGCAGGCCCAATCCAACCTCGCGCTGTACCTCGAAGCGACCGGGCAGGACGAACAGGCGAACAGGCTGATGGAAGCCAACCGCATGTCTCCCGCGGCACGCGCCGCGGTGCGCGATGCCGCCCAGCAGCTGCGTGCCGGCGGATCGAGGCCGCTCGCGTCCGCCGGCTCACTGCAACCGGCCACAGGCGTGACCGTTGTGCGCCGGCTGCCGGACACGGCTGCCGCCGCCACACGCGAAGACCAGGCACAGCAGCAACAACCGCTGATGCTCAAGGCATCGCGCTGGTCGGGCGGTGCAGGCGTGCGCACCGCCAGCCAGCTCAACCCTGCCACCGCGGACGCGGCGGCTTCCCTGTCGCCGAATTCGACCTCACGAGGCACCCCATGAGAAAGACGACCATCGCCCGCATCGCCTCGCTGCCGGCATTCGGACTTGCGGCCACGCTGCTGTTCGCGACGCCCGCGGCATTCGCGCAACAACAGCAGCAACAGCAACCGCAGGCCGCACAGCCTCCCGCCGCCAAGGCACAGGAGCCCGCAACGCCCGCTCCTGCCACCGCCGCTCCACAGGCATCGGCACAACCGCAGGGCCAGGAAGAGATGGACCAGGCCGAGGACTTCAGCTACGAGCCGCTGCAGGTCGGCGACGCCACCCAGAGCCTGCTCGCCTGGCAGCGCGGCGGGGAGATCGCATCCAGGACGCCGAGAACCATCGCCGGCGACATCGCCAGCCGCAGCTACCAGCGCTATCTGAAGAGCTTCGAATACCCCATTCCCGAGCGCATGACCTCGAGCCTGAAGTCCAACGCCGGCAATGGCAGCTCGGGCGCCGGCGCCGACACCGGTGCGCCGAAGTAGCCAAGGCGCACTCACGCAGATCCGGCAGCGCCATGACCGCACCACGCCTTCACAACCGCACCGCCGCGCACGCCCAGCGCGGCGCGTACGCGGTCGAGTTCGCCCTGGTGTTCCTGATCTTCTTCGCGCTGCTGTACGGGATCATCAGCTACGGGATGCTGTTCGCATTCCGCATGGGGTTGCAGAACGCGGCGGAAGACGGCGCGCGTGCCGCGTTACGTTACCAGTCGACCTTCACAGCGCGGGCCACGCAGGCACAGACGACCGCGATGGCCAGCAGCAGTTGGATGCCGCCGGTGGTCACGCGCAGCGTCAGTGCGACCGTGTGCGGCGTGGTCAGCAACAATTGCACGGCTCCCGCCTGCGGCGCCACCTGGGACACACGTTGCCAGATGGTGGTGACCGTGACGGCAAGCAATCTCCAGGGGCTGCTGCCGCCGTTCCCCAGTTTCGCGATGCCCAGCACCATCGTCGGCCAGGCCAGCATGCTCCTTGACGGTAGGGCACCATGAGCGGCAACGGAAGCAGGCACGTTCGCAACCCGGCTCGCCAACGAGGCGTGGCCGCCATCGAATTCGCGTTGGTCTTCGTCGTGCTGTTCAGCGTGCTCTACGCGCTTGCGACCTTCGGCGCAGTGCTCTACACGCAGCAGTCGGTCACTCGCGCTTCGGAAGAAGGCGCCCGGGCCGTTGGCCTGCTGACGCCGGCGCCGACTGCGGCCGATCCTCGGGTGAAGGACGCGGTGTACGACTCGCTGGCCAATTCGCTCGTCGTACCCGTTTCAGCCAACACCAGCGTGACCACGCGGCGCAGCTGGATCGTCTCCAACGTCACGGTGGACGTGACGCGCAGCGATCCGAGCGCGCCGGGCGCCTACATCCGCTACGTCGTGACCGTGACCTATCCGTACAGCGCCAACCGCCTCTTGCCGACGATGCCCCTGCTGGACACCAGCCAGTGGATGCCCGACCAGCTCCGCAGCCGCACGACCGCCGCGCTGCGGTCTTCCTGAGAGCGCCAGCCGCATGAACGCCGCACTCCGGAGCCCTTCTTCCTCGAGTCGCTCGCGATCGCGTGGCTCGGTGCTCATCAACACCGCCATCGCGCTGAGCCTGATCGTCACCACGCTGATCGGCACCGAGATCGGTTTCATGTACTTCATGAAGCGCGAGTTCCAAAAGGCAGCCGACCTTGCCGCGCTGGCCGGCGCACAGCAGATCCGTGCCGGCTGTGCAGCCGCTACCACGGCTGCGCAACTCAATGCCAACGGCGCAGCCGGCGGGGTGCCGGGCAACATGCCGACCGGCCTCACGCTGCTGCCGGGGGAAGTCCAGTGCGGCTACTGGGACAAGGACACCAGCTTCCAGTCACCCGCCGTCACCGGCACGGCAAATGCGGTGCGCGTGGCCTTCCAGAAGGCGTCACCCACGCTGCTGTCGTTCTTCACGGGCAACCGACTTATCGGCGTTAGTGCTGTGGCCGCACTGAGTGCGCCGCTGGCCGAGTTCTCCGTAGGCAGCAAGCTCGTCGTCGTGAGTGGCGATTCGACGCTCGGGCGATTGCTGAAGGGTATCGGGCTGGACCTGTCGGGCACTTCTCTCGTGGCCTACGATGGTTTGGCGCAAGCCAAGATCACGCCCGGAGGGCTGCTGGCGGCACTGGGCATTCCGGTGGCTGCGGACATCGGCGTGGGTGAGCTGAACACTCTGCTCGCGGGGCGCCAAGTGGCGCTCGGCGACCTACTTAACGCCATCGTGACGCTAGCGGGGCAGAACAGCCTCTTGGCGAGCAACATCGCGCTGCTTCAGGCCATCCAGACCAAGCTCGGGCTGACCAATCTGATGGTGCAGCTAGGCTCGCTGGCGGATGGTCCGCGCGGGCTGTTCGCGCAGATCATCTCGCCGGGCGGCACTGGAAGCAGTGCGTTGAACGTGGGAGTGAGTGCGTTGGACCTGCTCTATACGTCAATCGGCGTGGCGACTGCGAACCATGCAATCGATGTCAGCCCACTCAACATCAACTTGCTGTCATTGGCAAAAGTCTCGGTCCAGGCAGGGGTGATCCAGCCGCCTTCCATCGGCATTGGTGGCATCGGGGCCAAAGCCTACAACGCGCAGGTTCGCACCTTCATCCATGTGACCACCGACGCAGGGCTGCTCGGTTCGCTGCTGGGCCCACTCGTCAAGCTCGACCTTCCAATTGTGCTCGATGCAGTCCAAGGCACTGGCACTATCACAGACATGTGCACTCCCGCGCTGCAGGATCCGGCAAGTGGCAAGGACAGAGTGAAGTTCTCGGTGGAAAGCAAGATCGCGAATGTGTGCGTGGGCCAGATCGCGTCGACGGACCTGTTCTCCAAGACGGCTGCGTGCAGCTATCCGACCACGCTGAAGGACATGGAACTCATCAACGTACTGGGTCTGCTCAAGGTGAACAATCATCTAGACCTGGGTGTGCTGAAAGCAACGCCGGATGCCCAGTTGATCCTTGCCGAGGGCGAGACCGGTACCACCCCGGTCAACAACCTGCAGCTGGGCACGACGGTGTCCGATCTGCTGGCGCAGTTAACCACCCTGCTATTCGGCGGTACGACGCCATCGGGCACCCCTACCGGCACCCAGCTTGACAACCTTACTACCCAACTCTGGAACAACACCGCGACCATCTGCACTGCAAGCACCACGGTGTGTTGGGGCCAGCGGTACAACAGCGTCATCAACACCATTCGCCAGAACTCGGGACAGAGCGGTCTGCTGACCGGCCTGCTGAACGGCATCACCGATCTCCTGTCGGGCGTGCTCAATCAATGCACCGGGCTGCTCGGCATCGGCGGCAGCGAGCAGGGCTGCAAGAACATGATCAAGGACACGCTGCAGACCAACAGCACCGGTGCCGGAGGCGCGGTCTCCAACGCGGTGTCGGTACTCGCAGGTTTGCTCAAGCCGCTGCTCGACGCTATCGGCTCATCCATCCTCACCCCGCTCCTGACCAACGTACTCGGCATCAACCTCGGCCAGATCGACGTGAACCTGAAATCGCTCGACTGCAAGGGCCTGCCCATGCTCGTGTATTGACGCTGCGCTCCTCCCGATGAATTCACCCGCCGCCAATTTCGACGAACTCGACCTCTTTGTCTGGGAAGGCAAGGCAGACATCCTCGACCGCATCGCGCGGTGCATGGCGAGCTTCGACGTGGAGGTCATCCGGGCCGACGGCATGCCGACGCCGCATCCGGAGCAGGGGGCTGCGCTGCGGCCTTCGGTGGCGATCATCAGCGTGACGGTCATCGACGGCGGAGGGCTGGCGCATGCGACGGAGCTGCTGCAGGGCATGCCGGTGATCTGGGTGGCGGCCGGCTCGCGCGAGCGCGACTCGCGCACCTATCCGCCCGAGTACCTGCACGTGCTGCCCTACGACTTCACCTGCGCCGAGTTGCGCACGATGGTCGCGAAGCTGGTGCGCCAGCTGCGCGCGCGCGAGGTGGCGCCACAGGCGCCCGACGTGCTGGTGGCGCATTCCGATGCGATGAAGGCGCTGCTGGCCGAGGTGAACGCGTTCGCCGACTGCGACCACAGCGTGCTGGTGCGCGGCGAGACGGGCGTGGGCAAGGAGCGCATCGCGCAGCAGCTGCACCTGGGCCACCAGCGCTACGGCAAGGGCGCGTTCGTGGCGGTGAACTGCGGCGCGATTCCCGACGGTCTTTTCGAGTCGCTCTTCTTCGGCCATACCAAGGGTTCTTTCACGGGCGCGGTGCATGCGCATCGCGGCTACTTCGAGCAGGCCACGGGCGGCACGCTGTTCCTCGACGAGATCGGCGACCTGCCGCGCTACCAGCAGGTGAAGCTGCTGCGCGTGCTGGAAGACAACGCGGTCACGCGGCTGGGCGCGACGGCGCCGGTGCGGGTGGACTTCCGGCTGGTGGCGGCCACCAACCGCAACCTGCGCGAGATGGTGGCCAGCGGCGAGTTCCGCGCCGACCTGTTCTACCGGCTCGCGGTGATCGAGCTTCACGTGCCCAGCCTCGAGGAGCGCGGCGAGATTGACAAGATCGCGATCTTCAAGGCGCTGCTGAGCAACGTGCTCGGCGACGAACTCGAAGCGCTTGGCGAGACGCCGCACTGGCTCAGCGACGCGGTGGCGGAGACTTATTTCCCCGGCAACGTGCGGCAGCTGCGTAATCTCGCGGAGCGCGTGGGCGTGATCGCTCGGCAGCTGCACGGCTGGGACCAGAACCTGATCCAGCGCGCCATCGCGCTCACGCGCGGAACGCCGGCACCGGCTGCATCGGCCGGCAACGGCATGAACGGCAATGGCGGCGGCCTCGGCGCGATCGACGGCAGCGCCGACCGCAAGGGCTGGAACAGCAGCGAGCGCAACCGCATCATCGCGGCGCTGGAGATCAACGACTGGAAGCGCCAGGACACCGCGCAACACCTGGGCATCAGCCGCAAGGTGCTGTGGGAAAAAATGCGCAAGTACCAGATCCTCGACGGCGAGCCGGGCATTCCGGAAGAACAATAGGCTCTCCCCCAGGGCTGCGCGGCACTTCGTGTCCGCTTCGCCACCCCCCTTCCGGGGGCAACACCTGCGGCCCGGCAGAGCCGGTTCCGCGGTGTTCCCGAATTGGCTTCGCTTCGCTTGCCTCGTGTTTATGGGATCGAGAGACGTTGTGCTCTGCGTAGCGCAGGCGGCGCGCCGGCTGCTCCCGTCGCGCGTTCGGCCACCACCGGCTCGCTCGCGCAGGCCGTGTTGCTCGATATGCACAGCTTCGCGAGCAGGCCGTCCTCGGTGAGCACTTGGCGGCTGGGGGCGCCGAAGAGGCGGTCGATCCAGTTGTTGGGGCCGTTGGGGTCGATGCGCAGTTCGCCGGTGGTGCGCGCCAGGCGCAGCTCGGAGATGCGCAGGTCGAAGACGCCGTCGACGTAGTCGAACAGCAGCGTGTAGTAGTCGAGCTGGGCGTCGAGCACCTTGGGCAGGGTCTCGCGGCCGAACTCCATCAGGCGGCGGCGGCCGCGGAAGGCCTGGCCGGCGGTGCTGACGGCTTCCATCAGCTGCTTCTCGCGCTCGCGGCCGGAGACGGTGCGCGACCACGATGCCGACGTGAGCTCGAACAGGTTGAGCTTCACGCCCTCGAGCTTGGCTTCCTGGTTGGCGACTTCGGCCAGCGCCGACTTCATGCGCAACTGGCGGTCGAAGCCGTTGCCGAAGTTCCAGTTGAGTTCGAAGGCGGCGCGCGTCGGGTCCTGCGGAGAAACGCCGCGCGGGTCGCGGCTCTTCACGAGCACGGCGTCGAGCGTGGGGTAGAGGCTCGCATCCTGCTGGTCGGCAAGCGCCCTCGCCCGCTCGATGCGGCCCAGCGCCTCGGCGATCTCGGTGCTGCGCGACTCGGCACGGCGCAGCGCCTCTTCCTGCGAGCCGATGCGCCACTGCACCGGCGCCGCGAGCACCGGCAGCGATTCGGCGTTCGGCGAGAACTTGAAGTAGTTGCGGAACTTGGCCATCGCCTCGTCGCGCTGCGCCTCGAAGTCGGACTCGCGCGCGGCCACCAGCGCTCGGCGCGAGGCCGCCATGTTCAGGTCGTTGTCGCCGCTCACGCCCAGCGCCACGCGGCGGGCCTCGGCCTTCGAGAGTTCGGCCACCACCTCGGTGGCCTTGTGCGCGATCTGCTTCTTGAGGTCGAAGCGCTGCACCTGCAGGTAGGCGGTGAGCGCGTCCAGCACCACCTTCTGCGAGGTGGTGACGACGGCCTCGTCGTCGGCCTGGTTGCCGGCTTCGGCGGCGCGCTGGGCGGCGCTCATGGCGCCGCCGTCGATCAGGCTCACGCGGGCTTCGGCTGTCAGCACCGTGTAGCTCTGCGTCTTGGCGTTGGCCGCGCCGCTGTTGTAGTTGCCCGATGAGGTGCCGACCTTGAACTTCGGATAGCGCGCCTGCTTGGCGGCGTCCACGCCGTAGCTGCTGGTGTTGGCGGCCGCCTGCATGGTCTGCACTTCGGGGTAGTCCTGCGACAGCGCGATCAGCGCCTGCTTCACCTGCTGCGCGTAGCTGGCGGCGCCGAGCGAAGGCGGCGACAGCCTGCGCGCGACCGTGAGCCTGGCGGCGCTTTCCATCTCCTGCTGCTGCAGCAGGTGCTCCGGCAGCGGCTGTTGCTGCTCCTGGGCGTACGCAGGCGGCAGCGCGAAGCCCGCGCACAGCGCCGCGCAGACGGCGCCGGTGCCAACGCGGCGCAGATCGACCGGTTTGCGGTACTTCATGGTTCGCGGAAAGCTTCGCGGCGAAGCTTGAGCACAGGTCGCAGGATGTACCAGATGAACGGGTCGGTGCCCACGCGCAGGTCCACTTCGGACTCCATGCCGGCGGTGATGCGGTTCTCGACGCGGCCCACGTGCGACTGCGACATGCTGATGAGCAGCCGGTAGTAGGGCGCGCCGTTGGAGATGGCGGGGTCGCGGTCGGCGTCGGCCGCCACCAGCCTGACCTTGCCTTCGACCGCGCCGTAGCGCAGGTAGTCGTAGGCGGTGATCTTCACGCGCGCCTCCTGGCCCACTTCGATGAAGCCGCGGTCGTTGGGGTTGAGCCGCGCCTCGACCATGATCTCGTCCTCGTCGGGCACCACTTCGAGAATCGATTCGCCCGGCTTCACCACCCACCCCGGGCTGGAGTTGCGCAGCCCCTTCACGATGCCGTCGGAAGGCGCCTTCACCACGGTGCGCGAGCGCTGCGTGCGCGCACGCGCCAGGTCTTCGCTCAGGCTCGCGAACTGGCGCTCGACGGTGGCCAGCTCGTCCGACGCGCGGCGGCGGAAGCGCCCCTCGGCCTCCGCCATCTTGGCCTGCGCCTCGGTGATGGAGGCGTTGGCGGAAACCACGCCCTGGCGCGCCACCGCGAGTTCGCTGCGCACGCTCTCGGCCTGGCGGCGCTTCTCCA
Source organism: Variovorax sp. V15 (assembly GCF_041154425.1). Lineage (NCBI taxonomy): Bacteria > Pseudomonadati > Pseudomonadota > Betaproteobacteria > Burkholderiales > Comamonadaceae > Variovorax > Variovorax sp. V15. The sequence continues at coordinate 906,223 of NZ_AP028659.1, read as the reverse complement.
GCACTTCGACCTGGCCCACCAGCTTCTCGCTGAGCAGCTGTTCGGAAATTTCCAGTTCCTTCTGCATCAGCGCGAGCCGGTCGCTCAGGCCCTTGACCTTGGCCTCCTGCTCCAGCTTCTTGCTGCGCGCCTGCTCCAGGCCCGAGACCGCGCCGGCCATCACGCCGCGCTGCTCGAGCGCGCGCGCCTGGTAGGCGCCGGTCTCGCCTTCGAACACGCCCTCGTCGATGTCGGTCGCGAAAGACTGCCGCGTGAGCGGCTGGCCACGGCTCTCGGCCATGAGCCGCACGCGCGTGGCCTGCGTGGCAGCGTAGCGGGCGGTGAGCTCCTCGAGGTTGAGGCCGCTGCCGCCCAGGTCGATCTCGACCAGCGACTGGCCCTGCTTGACCTTCTCGCCCTCCTTCACCAGCACGTTGCTGACGATGCCGCCTTCCAGATGCTGGATGGATTTGACGCGGTCCGAGGGGATCACGCGGCCCGGCGCGACCACCACGGTCTCCATCGGAAAGCCGAGGCCGACCAGCGCGAGCACGGCGATGGCGCCGCCGATGATCCACTGTCGCCGCCTTCCCTGCGGCGAGGTCTGGGCCGCGCGCTTCTCGTTCTCGTCCTGAAGAATCTGCGGCAGGTCTGATTTCAAGTCGCGTCCCCGGATCACTCTTCGTTCGTCACTCATCACATCGCCAGTCGATCACGCCATCGAGCGGGAAGCCGGGGAGGCTCCCGCCGCGCCGTCCTCCGCGTCGCCCAGCGCCACCAGCGGCTTCTTCACGCCGAACAGCTTCGGCACCATCACCGCCGCCGTGCCCTGTTCCACGTTGCCCATGCCGGTGACGTGGTAGACCACGTTGGCGGCCGAGACGATGCGCAGCGAGTGCGTGACCACCACCACGGTGCGAACCTTGGCCACCGCAAGCAGCGTGGCGAGCAGGTTGCGCTCGCTCTGGAAATCGAGGTCGTTGCTGGGCTCGTCGAGCACCAGCACCGAAGGCTTGCGCAGGAAGCTCATGGCCAGCGCGAGCTTGCGACGCTCGCCCACCGACACGCCGGTGCCGCCTTCGCCGATCATGGTGCGGTAGCCGTCGGGCAGCCGCGAGATGAAGTCGTGCGCGCCCGAGAGCTTGCAGGCTGCGACGATCTGCTCGTCGCTCTGGCCCGGCGCGTTGCGGCGCATCACGTCGATCATCGAGCCGCCGAACCAGTAGACCTCCTGCGAGAGATAGCTGATCCAGCGCGAGAGCTCTTCGCGGCCGAACTGCGAGAGGTCGTACTCGCCGATGCTCACGATGCCGCGCGTGGGCGTGTACAGGCCCGACAGCAGCTTCACCAGCGTGGACTTGCCCGCGCCGTTGCGCCCGACGATCACGTGCAGGCCGCCCGGGCCGATGTCTAGGTCGACGTTCTCCAGCACCGGCTGCTGCGCGGTCTCGGTGAAGCTGAAGCTCACGTCCTTCAGCGTGATGCGGCCCAGCGGCTGGGGCAGCGTCATGCCCGTGGGCGGCTTCTCGACCGGCTCGCGCAGCACGGTCTCCAGCCGCTTGGCGGCTTCCTTCGCGGTGGCCAGCGAGCGCCAGTTCGACACCAGCCCCGCCACCGGCTGCAGCGCCTTCAGGGCCAGCATGTTCGATGCGACGAGGCCACCTACCGTCATCCACTGTTCCATCACCGAAACGGCGCCGACGGTCACGACGACGACCGAGAACACGGTGAGCAGCACGGTGGTGCCGTCGCGCGCGGTCTCGATCTGGCCGTTCTTGCTGAAGCTCTCGGCGAGCCAGGCGTTGTAGGTCTGGCGCCACATCTCGATGGTGGGGCCGTCGTTGGCCTGGGCCTTGAGCGTCTCGCGCGCGTTGCAGATCTCGGCGGTCACGCGTTCCAGGCCGCGCCCGCGCTGTACTTCTTCCACGCGGCCGGAACGCACCTCGTCGGCCCACCACCACGCCAGGAAGGACATGATGCCGAGGAACAGCACCACCACCGGCAGCACCGGCAGCGCGACGATGCCGATGACCACCAGCGCGAAGACGGCCATGGGCAGGTCGAAGATGGATTGCGCCAGCCCGCCGGTGATGGTGCCGCGCACCGAGGCCACGTCGCGGAAGTACAGGTGCCACACCGACGCCGGCCGCGCTTCCAGCGCGCGCAGCGGGCGGCCCAGCATCGAGTTCAGCAGCGCGCCCGAGACGCCGTGGTCGACGATGGCGCCCGCGTTGCGCAGCAGGCGCGAGCGGCGCGTGCGCAGCCAGAATTCGATGCACAGGAAGAACAGGATCCCGCTGACCAGCGCGGCGAGCGTGGAAGTGCCGCTGCGCGAGAGCACGCGGTCATAAACCTGCAGCAGGAAGATGGAAGGCAGCAGCCCGAACAGGCTGATGGGCAGCGAGCGCCATGCCGCGCTCTTCACCAGCGGGTAGGCCGCGCGGAACGCGGCGTTCAACGCACCCGCGTAGGGACTGGCGCCGGGCTCGTCCGGGGTCTCGGCAACCAGTTGGCTTGGCAGGAGGAACTTGATCATGGGAAAGAGCCGGTTCGTCGTGCAATGACGCCTGCGTCATTATCAACTGTTACCCGACTGTTACAAGGCAAATATTCACTCACCGTGTGCTTCAAACACACATCAGCACGGCAGCCTTTGCCCCCTCGCCACATCGGCCCTGATCCCATGAACCGGAACCGGTTGCGCGGCGCTTCCCGTTACCGCGCAACCGGCCGGCCTCCCTGCCCTTGCCTCCCCCGTTCGCCCTGACAAATCCTGCGCGAACACCAGCGCGATGTTGGCGCACAGCAGCATGCAAAGCACCCATGCGCACAGCAGTTGCAGCCAGCCCAGCCACCAGTGGCGCGCGACCGGCTGTCGCTTGACCGGAGCCTCGTATCCGAAGGCCGAGTGCAGAAGTGCGTTCAATCTCATGGCAGTGCTTTCAAAACCCGGGCGAGGCGCGAAAGGCCCACGCCCGCGGAACTCTTCGCCAGCACCCAGTCGCCGGGCTGCAGCAGCCCGCCAAGCGCTGTCGACAGATCGGATACATCGACGAACCAGTGCGAGCGGACCTTGGTGCGGATGCGCGCATGCAGCGCGCGCATCAGCGGGCCGCACAGCAGCACGCGGTCGGGCTGCGATGCGAGCAGCTCGGCCTCGAGGTCGAGGTGGTGGCGTTGCGCGGCGGGGCCGAGCTCCTGCATGTCGCCGAGGATCGCCACGCGCCGCGCCGGCTCGCAGGGTGCCTGCGACAGCAGCTCCAGCGCCGCGCGCATCGAGCTCGGGTTGGCGTCGTAGGTCTCGTCGATCAGCTTGAAGCTGCCGCCGCCGATGTGGATGGTGTGCAGCGCGCCGCGTCCGCCCGGCGGCTCGAAATGCGCGAAGGGCTCGACCGCGGCGGCCAGCGGCAGGCGCATGGCCTGCAGCGCGGCGAGCGCGGCGATGGCGCTCGCGCCCATGTGCCGGCCCGGCGCGTTCAGCCGCAGCTGGAAGGGCTCGCCCGCCACCAGCGCCTGCACCTCGCCGTGGTCGAAGGCCAGCAGGCGCACGTCGGCGTCGCGGTGCTCGCCGCAGGTCACGATCTGCAGCTGCTGCGCCATCGCCGCTTCGGCGAAGGTGGCGAACTCGGGCATGTCGCGGTTGAGCACCACCGAATCGCCCGGCGCCATGGCCTGGAAGATCCGGCTGTCCATGCGCGCGGCGGCCTCGCTCGGGCCGCGGTGCTTCTGCGACGCGGCGGAAAGCCCCGTCACCACGACGAGCGAAGGCCGCACCAACTGGGCCGACGCCGGCATGTGCGAGGTGCCCATCTCCAGCACCCAGTAGGCGGCGTGCCTGGGCATGCAGGTCATGTTCCACGCGATGCCCGAAGGCAGGCTCACGTTGCCCTCGGGCTGGCCGACCTCGCCCCACACTGTGAGCGCGCCGGCCAGCATCGCGGCCACGGTACTGCTGCCCGCGCCACTGCCGAGCACGCCGCACACGCGGCCGGTGAACTCGGCGCGCGCATGGTCGCCGAGCTCCAGCACCGCCTGCAGCACGTTCTGCACCTTGAGCACGGGCACGCGCTTGTCGAGGTGCGGCTTGGGGTCGGAGCACAGCACCGCGGCAGCCGGCTGCAGCACGCCCTTGAGCGTGACGGCGGCCAGCGGCGTCCTGGAAGGCCGCGTCTGGTGGTCGAACACCACGCGGCCCTTGCGCATGAAGGAGCGCTGCGCCACGCCCGCGGCGCGCCAGCCGTCCTCGGGCTTGACGACCCACTCGCCGCCGGTCACGCGCGCCATCTCGCTGGCGGTCCACACGGCGCCGTCGTCGCGCCCGCCGCCGGAGCCCGTGCCCGCCGCACCGGGCGCCGCGCGACGCTCCACCAGGTAGCGGTGGTAGGCGGCGAAGCCCGAGAGGTACTGCTCCACGTCGTCGATGCGCACGCGGAACGAGTGATGGCGGATGAAGAACGAGCCCACCACCGCCGAGGGCCGGCGGAAGTACATCGCCATCTCGGGCCAGAAGAAGCCGTTGAGCAGGTAGTGCGCGCGGTAGTCGAGCGCGCGGTAGAACTTCTCGGTGTCGAGTTCGTCCAGAAGGTGCCGCATCGCGGGCATGCCTTCGAGCCGCTGGAGCATCTGCTGCGCGGCCAGCATGAGTTCGAGCAGCGTCGGGAAGGTGGTCTTCCGGTCGAGCACGAAGTCGAGATACCCCGCCACGTTCTGCAGGCCGAAGCGGAAATACTTCTCCTGCGGGCTCCAGTGCGTGAGTTCGCACACGCAGCAGCTGAGCCAGTGATCGTGCGCCTGCCAGTGCTGGCTGGCGATGAAATGGTCGAAGGCCTTCTCCACCACCGCCAGCCACTGCGGCTCGCGCGTGAGCGAGTAAAGGCGCATGAGCGCGAAGGCGGCCTCGCCGTCGTAGTAGATGATGCGCGAGGCCTGCTTGACCGTGAGGTCGGCCGCGTGCAGAACGTGGTTGAAGCGGCCGGTGGCCGCATCCTGCATCGAGGCGATGCCCAGCGCGAGCTTCTCCAGCAGCGGCAGCCAGCGGCGCGTGTCCATCAGCTCGCAGTACTTCACCAGCGCGAGCACGCAGGCCGCGTTGCCGCCGAGCTTGATCTCGCCGCCGGTGTCGACCAGGAAGGCCACCGCGCGCCCGTCGAGCAGCGTGTACTCGCGGATCAGCGAGATGGTGAGATGGTCCAGCGCCCGGTCGATGGCCGCGCGCAGCGTCTCGTCGCGCGTGAGCTCCCACGACTCGAGCATGGCGTAGACCGCGCTCGCGTGGCGCATCGCGTCGTAGGTGGGAATGCGGCGGTCGAAGCACGGGAAGTAGCCGTACACGAAGAGGCCGTCGCTCTGCACCTGGCGCGCCAGGTACGACGAGCCGCTGCGCACCAAATCCATCACCGACTGCGGATTGAGCGCCGGCAGCTGCCTGCGGCCCGCGTCGAGCCCCGTGCCCACGAGCTTGTGCACCACGCCGTCGGGCTGGCAGAACACGCCCACCGTCGCCAGCAGGTAGACGGGCTGGTCCGAGGGCATGTCCAGCGGCGGCGAGCACTCGAAGCGCGCCTGCCCGTAGACCTCGAAGTTGCGTGCGTTGACCACCGAGTGCGCGATGGTCGAGTCGCCGCACAGCATGGCGTTGGCATTGAGTTCCTGCTCGGTGAAGGCGAGCGTGAAATCCTTGTCGAAGGCCAGGCCGAGGCGGAAGTAGTTGCGCTTGACGGCCGTGAGCTGCGTCTTGAACTGGGCCCAGTCCATAGGGCTCGCGCCCTCGACCCAGTCGATGCGCAGCCACGGCGAGACGATGCCGCGCTCGCGCACCCAGCGCTCGACGTGGCCGGCGCCTTCGCGCCACGCGGTCTCGAAGTCGGCGGCCCGCGCGTGCACCACGTGCGCGCGCTGCGCGCCGTCGCTGACCGAGAAGAACAGCGTGAACGCCGGGTAAGGGGCAGGCAGCGCCGCGCACACCGACGCGAGGCGTTCGTGGCAGGCGTGGAGCTGGTCTGAGAAGGACATCATTCGGCCCCGTTCGGATGCGGGAAACCGGCCACGCCCGTCATCTGCTTTCGCTCTGGTGACGTGTGCGTGGTCCGGGGACTGCCACCACCGAGGTCATCGCGGTGACCCGGCTTCAGCGATAGCTGAATTCGGCTCGGCGATTGAGCTGATAGCCCTCCTCGGTGGTATCGAGCGATGCCGGTTTCTCCAGGCCCCAGCTGATGGCCTCGATGCGCTCGGCGGGCACGCCCAGCTGCGTGAGCGCGCGCTGCACCGCGTCGGCGCGGCGCTGGCCCAGAGCCAGGTTGTATTCGCGGCCGCCGCGCTGGTCGGTGTGGCCTTCGATCACGACCCTGCTCTGCGGCCGGTTGCGCATGAAGCTGGCGTGAGCTTCCACGACGTTCCGGTCGGCAGGCCTGATGTTGTATTTGTCGAAGTCGAAATAGACGATCTTCGGCACGCCGGCCGGTCCGTTCTGCACCGGTGGCGGCGGTGCCGGCTCCACCTTCGGCACCGCGGTCGCAGCCTTGTTCGAGTAGTAGTAGGTCGCATCGTCACGGCCGGTCTTGGGGGCCGCGCAGCCCACCAGGACTGCGCCGAGCGCGACGATGGCCACTGTCTGGAAATTCTTCTTCATATCGGTCCTTTCGCGGGACAGGCCGGTGGCGGCCTGTCCCTGGTGCTGCGGCAAGCTCCCTCGCCCCTCTTCCTTCTTGTGTTCTTGCTTCCGGTGTCCGCCGATCAGCCCAGCAGGCCGTGGAGGATGTTCGTCACCGGCGAAACCGTGTGCTCCACCAGGCTGGTGATCGGCGTCACGACTTCCGTCACCAGCGGGGTGATGGCATGTTCGACGCCGCTCGTCACGTTGCTGACGGCATCCGTCACCGGGGCAGCCGCCGTCGTGGCGCCAGCCAGGATGTCGGTCACCGGCGCCGTCACGTCGTGCGCCGCGCTGGTCGCATTCGAGACGATCGGCGAGACGGCATCGGTCACGCCGCCAGCGACTTCGCTCACCGGCTGCAGGATGTTCGCCACCGGGCTGTCGCCACCGGTCAGGCCGCCGAGCAGGCTGCCCACCAGGCCGTCCTGGCCCAGGAGGCTGCCGACGAGGCCGTCGTTGCCGAGCACGCCATCCAGCAGGCCGCCCGTGTCGCCACCGGTCACGGTGCCGAGCAGGCCACCGACCAGGCCGTCGCTGCCGAGCACGCCATCCAGCAAACCGCCAGCGTCGCCGCCGGTCACGGTGCCGAGCAGGCCACCGACAAGGCCGTCGCTGCCGAGCACGCCGTCCAGCAGACCGCCAGCGTCGCCGCCGGTCACGGTGCCGAGCAGGCCACCGACCAGGCCGTCGCTGCCGAGTACGCCATCCAGCAAGCCGCCAGCGTCGCCACCGGTCACGGAACCGAGCAGGCCGCCGACCAAGCCGTCGCTGCCGAGCACGCCATCCAGCAGGCCGCCAGCGTCGCCGCCGGTCACGGAACCGAGCAGGCCACCGACCAGGCCGTCGCTGCCGAGCACGCCATCCAGCAGGCCGCCAGCGTCGCCACCGGTCACGGTGCCGAGCAGGCCACCGACGAGGCCGTCGCTGCCGAGCACGCCGTCCAGCAGGCCGCCAGCGTCGCCGCCGGTCAGACCACCCAGCAGACCGCCGACAAGGCCGTCGTCACCAAGCACACCGTCGAGCAGGCCGCCGGCGTCGCCACCGGTCAGGCCACCCAGCAGGCCACCGACCACGCCGTTGTCGCCGAGGATGCCGTCGAGCAGACCGCCAGCATCGCCGCCGGTCAGGCCACCCAGCAGGCCGCCGACCAGGCCGTCGTCGCCGAGGACGCCACCGAGCAGACCGCCGTCCCCACCGAGCACACCGCCCAGCAGGCCGTCGTCACCCAGCACACCACCGAGCAGGCCGCCGTCGCCACCGAGCACGCCGCCCAGCAGGCCGTCGTCACCCAGCACACCGCCGAGCAGGCCACCGTCCCCGCCGAGCACGCCGCCCAGCAGGCCGTCGTCACCCAGCACACCGCCGAGCAGGCCACCGTCGCCGCCGAGCACGCCGCCCAGCAGGCCGTCGTCACCCAGCACACCGCCGAGCAGACCACCGTCGCCGCCCAGCACGCCACCCAGCAGGCCGTCGCCGGACAGGACGTTGGCCACGCCGTCGGTCAGGTAGTCGACTTGCGTCGTGACGCCGTTCAGCAGCGCGGCCGTCGTGTTCGTGCCGAGCAGCTGGTCGGTCAGCGGGCTCAGCAGGCCGGAGGCACCGCTCGCCACCTGGCCGACGAGGCCGTCGACCGGGTCGAGCACGTTGGGATCGTTTTCCGAGAAGCTGGTGCCGAGCACCGGGCCCAGCAGGCCGTCGACCGTGTCGGTCAGGCCGTCGGCGACGCCGACCACCGGTCCGAGCACATTGGTCAGGCCGAGCCCGCCCAGCGCACCTTGGCCCAGGCCGTCGACCAGGTTGCCGAGCACGCCGTCGGCCGGGTCGAGCAGCGCCGCGCCGGTACCGGGGGTGCCGCCACCGCCGACGCCGTCCAGCAGACCGCCGAGCAGGCCGCCGACGATGCCGTCTTCACCGAGCAGGCCACCGACCGGGCCCTCTTCGCCCAGCACGCCGCCGACCAGGCCGCCAGGCCCGAACAGGCCGCCGGCGATGCCGCCGTCGCCGAGCACGCCGCCCAGCAGGCCGTCGTCACCGAGCAGGCCGCCGACAAGACCGTCGTCGCCGAGCAGGCCACCCACGAGGCCGTCGCCGCCCAGCAGACCGCCGACCAGGCCGTCATCGCCCAGCACGCCGCCCAGCAGGCCATCGCCACCGAGCAGGCCACCGGCGAGGCCGTCATCACCCAGCACGCCGCCGAGCAGGCCGTCATTGCCGAGCACGCCGCCCAGCAGGCCGTCGCTGCCCACCACGCCGCCAAGGAGACCGTCGTTGCCGAGCAGGCCACCCACGAGGCCCTCGTCACCCAGCAGGCCGCCGACCAGGCCGTCGTCGCCAAGCACGCCGTCGAGCGCGCCACCGAGCAGGCCGCCTTCGCCACCGAGCAGGCCGCCCAGCGGGCTGTCGGCGAGGATGCCGGAGATGGCGCCGTCCTGGCCCAGCAGGCTGTCGACCAGGCCGCCGTGGCCCAGCAGTTCGCCGGTGAGGCCACCGCTGCCCAGCACGTTGGCCAGGGTGCCTTCGCCGCCCACCAGGCCGCCGACGAGGCCGTCGTTGCCGAGCAGGCCGCCCACCGCGCTGCCGTCGCCGAGCAGGCCGCCCAGCAGGCCGTCGTCGCCCAGAAGGCCGCCGGTCAGGCTGCCCACGGCGCCGTCGCCGAGCAGGCCGCCCACGACGCCGTCGCTGCCCAGCACGTTGCCGAGCACGCCGCCCAGGGCGCTGTCTTCACCGAGCAGGCCGCCGACGACGCCGTCTTCGCCGAGCAGGCCGCCGACCAGGCCGTCTTCGGCCAGCAGGCCGTTCACCAGGCTGCCTTCGCCCAGCACGTTGTCGAGCGTGCCGCCCAGCAGGCCGTCGTTGCCCACGAGCTGGTCGGTGAGGCCGCCGAGGCCGAGCGCGTCGGTCAGGCCGCTGATGATGCCGTGGTCGCCGATGAGGTTGGTCAGGCCGTTGTCCAGCGCGTCGGTCAGGTAGTCGACCTGGCCCGCCACCGTGCCGAGGATGGCGCCGGTCGCGCCCTGGCCCAGCAGGTTGTCGAGCGTGGGGCTCAGCGAGTCGCCCAGCAGGTCGGTGACGCCGCTCACGGTGTTGTCGATCGGGTCGAACTGGTTGGGGTCGTTCGGCGTGAACTCGCTGCCCAGCAGCGGAGCCAGCACGTCGTCGAGCGTGTCGGTCACGCCATCGACCGCGTTGGTGACCGGGGTGAGCGAGTCGCCCAGGCCGAGTGCGCCGCCAAGGCTGTCGGTGACGTGGTTGACGAGGCTGTCGCCGGGGTTGAGGAGGGCGTCTGCGTCGGCATCGGCGTCCGCATCAGCGTCGGCATCCGCATCCGCATCCGCATCCGCATCGGCATCCGCATCGGCATCCGCATCGGCATCCGCATCGGCATCGGCATCGGCATCGGCATCGGCGTCGGCATCCGCATCCGCATCCGCATCGGCGTCCGCGTCAGCGTCGGCATCCGCATCCGCATCCGCATCCGCATCCGCATCCGCATCGGCATCGGCATCGGCATCGGCGTCAGCGTCAGCGTCGGCATCGGCATCGGCATCGGCATCGGCGTCAGCGTCGGCGTCGGCGTCGGCGTCGGCGTCAGCGTCGGCGTCGGCATCGGCATCGGCGTCCGCATCGGCGTCACCGTCCGCATCCGCATCGGCATCGGCGTCCGCATCCGAGTCGGCGTCCGCGTCGGATTCACCGGGGTTGTTCGGGTTGCCCGAGCCGACGAGCAGCGGAACGACGCTGTCGCTGCCGCCGCCACCGCCGCTCAGGGCAGCGCCCAGCGCCGCGGCGCCCAGGGCGCCGAGTGCGAATTCGCCCAGCCCGATGCCACTGCCGGCAGCGAGCTTCTTGGTGACGGCCAGTGCAGCGGCGTCGGCGTCGCTGTCGGGCGGGGTCACCTGCAGGTCGCCCGAGGCGACATCCACGTTCACCTGTTCGAGGCCGCCGGGCAGCTTGGTCGAGCCGATGGTGGCGTCGGTGCCGCCGGTGAACACACCTGCGAGCGGGGCCTTGTTGGTGGCCGATCCGGGGAAGAGGACATTGGCGTGGCCGTCCTGCGGGACGAGCACGCGGTCGCCGGCCATCAGTGTCTGATTGCCATCGACGGGAATGCTGACACCGTCGCGCATGACGGTGACGCCGGGCGTGGCGTTCGATAATGTGCCGATGCTGGCCGGGGCGGCAGCTGCGGCAGGAGCGGCCGGGCTCACCACGCCGGGAGTACCCAGCGGAGTGACGGTGGCCTGGGCGAGAACCACAGGGGCAGCGCCAGCGGCGGCAAGTCCCTCGGTCGAGTTGGTCGATGCTTGTTGAGCGGTCATTGGGCAGCCTCTGTGACAAAAGATGCCTACTCAGGGGCAACTAGCGTGCCGCTTTTGCGAGGCGCCATGCCAAAGCCGCCTCGAACACCGCAACTCGTTGATTCGTATGGAAAATTTTCTTTTTGCAGGGCCTCAGGCGGGGTGTGGAAACAGCTCGTAAGGAGGTCAATCGGCGATTCGTTACGTTACGAAGTAACGCCGCGTACCCGGAACGTCCGACACATCCGAGGCACCGCGAAGCCGCCGAAAAAGCAGTTCGCGCCGGCCCCTCCCTCTCATCTTTTCGCCACCTCTATATAGATATATGTTCAACCCTTCCCAGGAAGACGTGCGCCGCTTCTTCTGCGACGTCTACGCCAAGCACCGCCAGGGCCTGCCGATGGAAGCGCTCGAGACCATCGCCGCCGGCTGGATCGACCAGCACCCCGAGTACCACGAAGACCTGGCCGACGCCGACGCGGCGGTGGCGCGCGTTTACGACGGCGCCAACGGTCGCGAGAACCCGTTCCTTCATCTGTCGATGCACCTGTCGATCAGCGAGCAGTGCTCCATCGACCAGCCGCGCGGCATCCGCCAGGCGGTCGAGCTGCTGGCGGCGCGGCGCGGCTCGCTGCTGCATGCGCATCACGAGGCGATGGAGTGCCTCGGGCAGATGATGTGGGAGAGCCAGCGCGCCGGCCGGCCGCCGGATGGCGAGGGTTATGTGGCCTGCGTGCAGCGCCGGGCGACGAAGGACTAGCCGCCACGCTTGCGCTTTGCCGCGGGAGGTACGCCCCCCTGCTGCTTCGCCGCCTCGCGCAGCAGCGCGGCCATGGCGGCTCGCAGGGCCGAGGGCTCGGCATCGCTGCGCTGCAGCAGTCCGACCGGCTCTTCCGTGCCGGCCGTCTCTATGCGCAGCCGCACGAGGCGCCCATCGTCCAGTTCGCCGCGCGCGGCGCCCAGCGGCGTGATCCACACCGCATCGGACACCGCCACCAGGGCGCGCGCCACCGCCACGTCGAGCGTCTGCAGCGCGTTGGCCGGCAGCACGAGGCCACGCGCCGACAGGAAGCTCTCGGTGTTGTGGCGCGGGATCGTGCCCTCGCCGTACACCACCAGCGGGTAGGCCAGCACCGCCTGCACCGACACCGCCTTGTGCGCCAGCGGATGGCCCGCGCGCACCGCGAACACCAGCGCCTCGGTGTGCAGCAGCTCGAAGCTCAGGCCGCCCATCAGGCGCGGATCGCTCATGCGGCCCACCACCAGGTCGAGCTCGCCGGCGCGCAGCTCGTCGAGCAGCGCGGCGTTGGCAGCGCTCTTCACCACGATCTGCACAGAGGGGCGGCTGTCGCGCAGCCGCGCCAGCGCCTGCGGCAGCAGGGCCGGCGCCACGCTGGGCAGCGCGCCGATGCGCAGCCGCTCGATGCGCTCGCCCGCCGCGGGCGCCACGGCCTGCGCGCTGGCGTCGAGCGCCTCCAGCACGCGCAGCGCATGCGCCAGCAGCTGCTCGCCGGCGGCCGTGAGGCCCTGCACACCGCGCCGGCCGGCGTTGCTGCGCTCGACCAGCCGCGTGCCGGCGATGGCCTCGAGCTCGGAGAGCGTCTTCGACACCGCCGGCTGGCTCAGCGCCAGCCGCCCGGCGGCGCGCGCGAGATGGCGCTCCTGCGCCACCGTGACGAAGCAGCGCAGGTGCCGCAGCTGCACGTTGCGCACGAAGTCCTGGCGGAGATCGGTGAGGGGGTCTTTCAAGTGTGGGCTTTCAATTCCTGCTGGTTATTGAAAACGTAGCAATCTTCAATTTACATCATCGGATGCCGCTTCTACAGTGGCGGCTTCCGGATTCGTCCCACGACAGGAGACAACGTTGACCAAGATCCAGGGCCCCTCGCCCATCCTCACGCCGCGCGACTGGGATGCCCACCCCAGCTACATCTACCCCGGCTACAAGTCCACCGTGAAGCGCGGCCCGCAGAAGCCGCTGATTCCGCTGAAGGCCTCGCTCGGCGAACTGCAGCAGCCGGTGTACGGCCACGACAGCATCGGCGAGTTCGACCACGACCTCACGCGCAATGCGCGCAAGAACGGCGAGCCGCTGGGCGAACGCATGATCCTCACCGGCCAGGTGCTCGACGAGCGCCGCCGCCCGGTGGCCAACACGCTGGTCGAGCTGTGGCAGGCCAACGCCGCCGGCCGCTACGTGCACAAGGTCGACCAGCACGACGCGCCGCTGGACCCCAACTTCCTCGGCGCCGGCCGCTGCCTCACCGACAGCGAAGGCCGCTACCGCTTCCTCACCATCAAGCCCGGCGCCTACCCCTGGGGCAACCACCCCAACGCCTGGCGTCCGCAGCACATCCACCTGTCGCTGTTCGGCCAGAGCTTCGCGAGCCGCCTGGTCACGCAGATGTACTTCCCCGGAGACCCGCTGCACCAGTACGACCCGATGATCACCGGCACCCCCGAGCGTTATCGCAACCGCCTGATCGCCGACTTCAGCCTCGACATCACCGAGGACGGCTACGCACTGGGCTACCAGTTCGACATCGTGCTGCGCGGCGCCGACGAGACGCCTTTCGAGAACCGCTGAGCCAGGAGACACACACCATGCTGATGACCGCACTGGAAGCCGACTTCGGCCAGACCCCCTCGCAGACCGTGGGCCCCTACTTCGCCTACGGCCTCACCGCCACGCAATACGGCTACGACTTCGACCAGCCCTTCGACGCCGTCCTCGCGCTCGACAGCGCCAAGGGCCAGCGCATCCGCCTCGAAGGCCGCGTGCTCGATGGCGACGGCAACCCGATCAACGACGCGATGGTCGAGATCAGCCAGCCCGACGGCGAAGGCCGCTATCCGCAGACGCCCGAAGAGGCGCGCGCCATGGGCTTCCGCGCATTCGGCCGCGTGGGCACCGGCACGCACGAGGGCAACCGCTTCGTGTTCCACACCGTCAAGCCCGGCGCCGAGTCGCCCGGCGAGGCACCGCACATCAACGCGATCGTGCTGATGCGCGGCCTGCTGCTGCATGCCTTCACGCGCATCTACTTCAGCGACGAGGCCGAAGCCAACGCGAAGGACGCGGTGCTGCAGAGCGTGCCCGCCGAGCGCCGCCACACGCTGATCGCCGAGCGCGTGGAGCAAGGCGGCGCCGTCACCTACCGCTTCGACATCCGCATGCAGGGTGCGGACGAGACGGCGTTCTTCGACGTCTGATCCACCTGATCTCTCAGGGAAATCCCGGACACAAAAAAGCCCGCTGACGCGGGCTTTTTGTTTCTTGAAGCGCTCGGCCTGCTTATTCGGCGCCGTGGTGGATGCGCGACTCGGGCACCGTCTTCAGCTCGCCCGGCAGCGAGCTGATGTAGCTGGCCAGCGTCTTCAGTTCGGCGTTGGTGAACTTCTTCTCCTCGACCTGCTGGCCCATCACAGCGTTCGAACGGCCCAGGTGCGAGTTGTTCTTCACGCGGTACGACTTGAGCGCGACGAAGAGGTAGTCGGCATGCTGGCCGGCCAGCTTGGGCACGGTGCCGTCGTTGGGCGTGTTGAAGTTGGCGCCGTGGCACTTGGTGCAGCTGTTGTCGGCGTTGCGGGTGATGAGGGCCTCCACGTTGGCCGGCGTGGGCTTGGCCAGCGTGGCGGGAGGTGCGCTGCCGTCCTTCACGCCGAGCTGGCTGTAGTAGGCGGCGACGTCGGCGATGTCCTGGTCGGTGAGCGTGTCCGCGATGGCGCGCATGGTGGGATGCTTGCGGTCGCCGCCCTTGTACGCGGTGAGCGCTGCCGTGATGTACGTGGCGCTCTGGCCAGCGATCATCGGCACCTTGTGAATCTCCGGGAAGCTGGCCTGGTAGCCGATGATGCCGTGGCAGCCCACGCACATCTGTACCTTCTTTGCTCCGTCCTGGGCCTTGCCAGTGACTTGTTGGGCTTCAGCCGAGACCGTCACGGAAGCGACAGCAAGGGCAAACATCGTGGTCAACAACTTGTTCATTTTGCGCGCACAATCTCGTGGAGAGTACAGTTTTTCGGATCAACATTCGATTATATGCAGGGGTCCCCTGGAACCCTGTGCAGGCCAACCCTGAGGCTGCACGACGCACATCGGGTGTGTTCTTTTCTCCACCCAGCCTTCGCTCCACCCATCGCACTCATGAAATTCCAGGGCTCAGACAACTACGTCGCCACTCAGGACCTGATGCTCGCCGTCAACGCGGCCATCACGCTCAAGCGCCCGCTGCTCGTCAAGGGCGAGCCCGGCACCGGCAAGACAATGCTGGCAGAGGAAGTGGCCCAGTCGCTCGGACTGCCGCTTCTGCAGTGGCACATCAAGTCGACCACCAAGGCGCAGCAGGGCCTCTATGAATACGACGCCGTGAGCCGCCTGCGCGACTCGCAGCTCAAGGACCTCGACGGCGGCGAGCGCGTGAGCGACATCAACAACTACATCGTCAAGGGCGTGCTCTGGCAGGCCTTCACGGCCGACCAGCCAGTGGCGCTCTTGATCGACGAGATCGACAAGGCCGACATCGAATTCCCGAACGACTTGCTGCGCGAGATCGACCGCATGGAGTTCTACTGCTACGAGACGCGCGAACTCATCCGCGCCAAGCACCGGCCGGTGGTGTTCATCACCTCCAACAACGAGAAGGAACTGCCCGACGCCTTCCTGCGCCGCTGCTTCTTCCACTACATCAAGTTCCCCGACGCCGAGACGATGAAGCACATCGTCGCCGTGCACTTCCCCGGCCTCAAGCAGGAGCTGCTCGCGGCCGCGATGAAGACTTTCTACGACGTGCGCAACCTGCCCGGCCTGAAGAAGAAGCCCTCCACCTCCGAGCTGCTCGACTGGCTCAAGCTGCTGGTGGCCGAGGACATCCCTCTCGAAGCGCTGCAGAGCAAGGACGACAAGGTCGCCGTGCCGCCGCTGGTGGGCGCGCTGCTCAAGAACGAACAGGACGTGACGCTCTTCGAGAAGCTCGTCTTCATGCAGCGCAACAACCGCTGAACCCATGAGCGGCCAGAAACACTCCACCAGACAGCTGATGAAGCTGGGCATCGCTCAGGCGGTGCTCTTCATGGTGGGCGCGATGCTGGGCCGCGGGCTCGGGCTGCTGCTGGGTTTCGACGCTTTCGGCAGCGGCGAATACAACAAGCGGGAGCTCATCGGCATCGCGCTGATCGGCCTGGGCGGCGGTGCCGGCGCACAGGCCGCGCGTGTCTGGTACACAGGCAAGTACGGCGACCCGCGCGGCTGAAGAAGGACACGACCGGAGAGTGGGAGAAGAAGAGATGGCTTTCGTCGAACCTGTCACGCTGAAGGCACGCGGCATCGCGCTGGTGCCGCTGTCGCTTGACCACGAAGAGGGCCTTCGCACCGCGGCCGCCGACGGCGAGCTGTGGAAGCTGCGCGTCACCTCCGTGCCCGAGCCGGAGAACACCCGCGCCTACATCGAGACCGCGCTCAAGACCGCCGACCGCTTCGCCTTCGCCGTGACCAACGAGGCCACCGGCACCGTGCTCGGCTCCACCAGCTACCACGACATCCTGAGCGCGGTGAAGCGCGTGGAGATCGGCTACACGTGGTACGCCGCGCGCTGCCAGCGCACGCACGTCAACACCACCTGCAAGCTGCTGCTGCTCGCCCATGCCTTCGACGCACTGGGCTGCAACGTGGTGGGCTGGCGCACCGACAACTTCAACTTCGCATCGCAGCGTGCCATCGAGCGGCTGGGCGCCAGGAAAGACGGCGTGATCCGCGGCAACGCGATGCGCCGCGACGGCACCATCCGCGACACCGTCATGTACAGCCTGCGCGCGGGCGAGTGGCCCGAGGTGAAGGCGCAGCTGCTGTACCTGCTCGACAAGCCGCGCGGCTGAAAGAAACACAAGGAGCACCCCATGCTCATCGACTTCTTCTACACCCTGCGCTCGGCCAAGCTGCCGGTGTCGGTCAAGGAATACCTCACGCTGCTGGAGGCCCTGCAGGCCGACGTGGTGGGCCCGAACTCCGACGGCGCCTACGGCATCGACGACTTCTACTACCTCTCGCGCACCGCGCTGGTGAAGGACGAGAAGCACTACGACAAGTTCGACCGCGCCTTCGCCGCCTACTTCAAGGGCGTGGAGATGCTGACCGACTTCACCAAGGAAGTGCCGCTCGACTGGCTGCGCAAGACGCTGGAGCGCGAGTTCACGGCGGAAGAGAAGGCCAAGATCGAGAAGATGGGCTGGGACGAGCTCATGGAAACGCTCAAGAAGCGCTTCGAGGAGCAGAAGGAGCGCCACGAGGGCGGCAGCAAGTGGATCGGCACCGGCGGCACCTCGCCCTTCGGCAACGGCGGCTACAACCCGCAAGGCATCCGCATCGGCGGGGCGGGCAAGAACCGCAGCGCCGTGAAGGTGTGGGACCAGCGCGCCTACAAGGACTACGACGACACGCAGGAACTCGGCACGCGCAACATCAAGGTCGCGCTGCGCCGGCTGCGCAAGTTCGCGCGCGAGGGCCATGAGGAGGAACTGGACCTCGACGACACCATCCACTCGACCGCCGCCAACGCCGGCTTCCTCGACATCAAGATGCGGCCGGAGCGCCACAACAACGTCAAGGTGCTGCTGTTGATGGACGTGGGCGGCACGATGGACGAGCACATCCAGCGCGTGGAGGAGCTGTTCTCGGCCGTGAAGACCGAGTTCAAGCACCTGGAGTTCTTCTACTTCCACAACTGCGTGTACGACTTCATGTGGAAGAACAACAAGCGCCGCTTCTCCGAGAAGTTCGCCACCTGGGACATCCTGCGCAAGTACAACAAGGACTACAAGCTCATCTTCGTCGGCGACGCGACCATGAGCCCCTACGAGATCCTGCAGCCCGGCGGCAGCGTCGAATACAACAACGAGGAAGCCGGCGCCGAGTGGATCCAGCGCCTGACGCACGCCTTTCCGAAGTTCGCGTGGATCAACCCCGAGCCGCAGGGCGTGTGGCAGTACCGCCAGAGCATCGCGGTGATGCAGCAGCTGATGTCCAACCGCATGTACCCCCTCACGCTGCGCGGGCTCGAGGAGGCGATGCGCATGCTGTCCAAGTAGGACGATGCCGCCGATCCGGCGGGGCCTTCAGGAACCGGCCGGGCTTGCTGTCAGAATCCGCCCATGGTCAGGGCGGTTCCTGTTTCTTCGCCGGCGTGGTGGCCGGCTTTGTTTTTGTGCGGCGTCCTGCTCTTGCAAGGCTGCAGCCTGCTGCCGAAAAAGGAATCCGCCGAAGAAAACAAACCCGTGGCCGGCCTCGTGCGCAGCGGCGCGGCGGGTGCCGGCACTACTGGTGCCGACAAGGACGAGAAGGAAGACGGCGGCAGGAAGGCCGGTGACAAGCGCGACGCCTTCACCGTCGACGTACGCGGCCCCGAGGCCGTGCGCGACTACCTCAAGCTGCATCTCGAAATCCAGCGTTACCGCGAGCTCGACGACCTCGGCGCCACCGAGATCTCCCGCCTCATGGTGGCCGCAGAGGCCAACGCCCGCGAACTGCTCGCCACGCTCGGCTACTTCACGCCCACGCTGACGCTCGAACTCAACGAGACGCCGCAGGGCGAAAAGGCCCCGCGCGAGATCGTCATCAACGTCTCGCCCGGCGAGCTCACCAGGGTGAGCAACGTGCAGATCAGCTATGCCGGCCCCATCGCCGACGACCCGGCCGCCGAGTCGCAGCGCGACACCATCCGCACCGCCTGGGCCCTGCGCGCCGGCCAGCCCTTCACCCAGCAGGCCTGGGACGACGCGAAGACCACCGCGCTGCGCAGCCTCACGGCGAAGCGCTTTCCCACGGGCAGCATCGCGATCAGCCGCGCCGAGGTCGATGCCGACCGCAGCGAGGCCCGCCTGAGCGTCACCTACCAGTCGGGCCCGGCCTACAAGTTCGGGCCGCTGGTGCTGCGCGGCATCCAGCGCTACGACCCCGACGGCGCGCGCCGCATCGCGCGCCTGCCCAGCGGCCAGGACTACGACCAGCAGAAGCTGCTCGACGCCCAGCAGCGCCTGGCCAGCAGCGGCTACTACGACTCTGTGTTCCTCACGCTCGACACCGACGGCGGCAACCCGCTGGCCGCGCCCGTCATCGCGCAGCTGCGCGAGGCGCCGCTGCAGAAGGTGGTGCTGGGCGTGGGCTTCACCACCGACAACGGCCCGCGCCTGTCGATCGACCACATCCACAACCAGGTGCCGCTGCTGGGCTGGCGCGCCGTCTCGCGGCTGTCGGTGGACAACGACATCAAGTCGCTGTCCACCGAGCTCAAGGCCATTCCCGACGACCGCGGCTGGCGCTGGTTCGCGGGCGCGGAGCTCAAGAGCGAGCAGTCGGGCAGCTACGTGGTCGACAGCGGCCGGCTGCGCGGCGGGCGCAGCAAGTCGGGTGACCACATCGACCGCAGCTATTTCCTGCAGTACGACTACGCGCAGAACCGCGGCACCAACGCGCCGCCCTCGGCCTCGGCCGTGACGGCCAACTGGGGCTGGACCGGGCGCTACTTCGACGACAACTCCGCCCCCTCGCGCGGCTTCGGCCTCGCGCTGGAGGTGGCTGCCGGCTACACGCTCACCGGCGAGCAGGTGCCCTTCACGCGCACCTACGCGCGCTGGCTCGGCGTGCTGCCGCTGGGCTCGGCCGAGGACAAGGAGCTGCGCGCGCGCCGCAGCCGCCTGCAGCTGCGCGTGGAGGCCGGCGCGGTATCGGCGAAAGACAGCGCGCAGATCCCCTCCACGCTGATGTTCCTGACCGGCGGCGACACCACCGTGCGCGGCTACAGCTACAAGCAGATCGGCACCGTGCGCCCCGACGGCACCACGGTGGCCGGCCGCTACCTCGGCGTGGCCAGCGTGGAGTGGCAGCGCCCCTTCGTCTACAACAACAAGCTCACCGAATGGGAGAGCGTGGTGTTCGTCGATGCCGGCGCCGTGGCCGACAAGCCCGGCGAGCTCAAGCCCAAGGTGGGCGTGGGCGTGGGCGCGCGCTGGCGCAGCCCGGTCGGGCCGGTGCAGGCCGACTTGGCCTACGGCGTCGACTCGAAGAAGTTCCGCCTGCACTTCCGGCTCGGCTTCACCTTCTGATGCACCGACAGATGCAGACCGAAGACGAATCCACCTCAACGCCAGCACTGCCTGCACCGCCAGCGCTGCCCCGCCGCTCGCGCGCGCGGCGCGCGGTGCGCGCCCTGGCCTGGACCGTCGCGGGCCTGCTGCTCGCGGTGGCGCTGCTGCTCGCCGGCGCATGGTGGTGGCTGGGCTCGGACACCTCGCTCGCCTTCGCGCTCGCGCAGGCGGCGCAGCGCCTGCCAGCCGGCCAGACGCTCGAAAGCCGCGACGTGAGCGGCTCGCTGCGCACCGGCGGCCACATCGGCTGGCTCAGGTACCAGAGCGACAGCATCGCCGTGGAGGTCAACGACGCCACCATCGGCTGGCAGTTCGCGCCGCTGTTCCAGCGCAAGGTGCAACTCGGCGAAGTGCACGCGAAGCAGGTGCTGATCGAGAAGCGCGGTGCGCCCAGTGACAAGCCCACCGAGCCGCTCGAGCAGCTCGCGCTGCCTGTGGAGGTCGAGCTGCCCTTCCGCATCGACGAACTCCGCTGGGCCGGCCCGCCGGTGCTGCAGGCGCTCAATCTCTCGGGCAGCTACAGCTACAAGGCCGCCGAACACGCGCTGGAGGTCAAGGGCGTGGACATCGCCGACGGCCACTACAGCGCCCGCGTGAAGCTGCAGGGCCCCGCGCCGATGGCCATCGACGCCGCGCTCGACGGCCGCGTGAAGGCGCCGCTGGCCGAGGACCACGACATCGACGTGCTGGCCGCCGCCACCGTCAAGGGCACGCTCGCCGGCACCGGCGCGCGGCTGCAGGTGGCGGCCGAGCTTAAGCCGGCGGAGGAGAACGCCGACGCCCCCATGGAGGCCAGCCTGCAGGCGCAGATCGCGCCCTGGCTGCCCCAGCCGGTGATCGACGCGAAGGCCGACCTGCGCAACGTCGACGCATCGAGCCTGTGGCCCGGCGCGCCCGAAACGCGGCTCACCGGCACCGTCGAACTGCAGCCGGATGCCGACACCGGCCCCGCAGCCTGGAAGGCCTCGGCCGACATCCGCAACGCCCTGCCCGGCCCGTGGGACAAGGAGAAGCTGCCGCTCGAACAGCTGCTGGCCAGGGTCGGCTTCAACGGCACCAGCTGGACAATTTCCGAAGCCACCGTGCGCGCGGGCGGCGGGCGCATCGACGCGGCCGGCAAGTGGAGCCCGGCGCCCTCGCCCTGGCAGGCGCAGGCCACCGTGCGCGGCGTGAGGCCCGCGGCGCTGCACAGCGAGCTTTCTGGCGCACCGGTCAGCGGACAGATCAAGGCCGAGCAGAAGGACAGCACCATCGCCTTCGACGCCAGCCTGCGCGCCGAGGGCGGCGGCGCGGGCAGCAAGGCCCTGCCCGGCTTCGCGCTCGACCGCGCGCTGGCACAGGGCCAGTGGAAGGACCAGGTGCTCGACCTGCGCACGCTGCGCATCGATGCGCAGCGCGCCAGCGTCGACGGCCGCCTGCAGGTGCGCGTGGCCGAGCAGGCCGCCAGCGGCAAGCTGGCCCTCGCCCTGCCCGGCGGCAGCGCGCAGGTCGAAGGCCGCATCGCGCCCGATTCGGGCAGCGGCGAGATCAAGGCCGCCATCGACGACGCCGACACCGTGCAGCGCTGGGTGCAGGGCCTGCCAGGCATGTCCGGCGTTTTCGGCAACGCCGGCGCCAAGGGATCGGCAAAGCTCGACGCCAGCTGGCAGGGTGGCTGGCGCACCATCCAGCGCCGGCTGGAAAACCCCAACGCCCCCGCCCCACGCGGCGTCGCCGAACCGAGCCTGAAGGCCGCACTCTCGGTGCCGCGCCTCGACCTCACACTGCCCTCCGAGCAGCCCGGCGCAACGAACACCGACATCCAGCTGCGCAACCTGCAGGCCGATCTGGCCGGCAGCCTCGCGCAGGCCACGCTCGCGCTGAAGGGCGAGGCCGCCACCGGCACGCAGAAGTTCGACATCGACACCCGCGCCAGCGGCGGCATCGCCGGTGCCGGCCAGTGGCGCGCGGCGTTGGCCAGCCTGAAGCTGCAGGCGCAGGACAGCGCCCGACCCGGCGCGCCCTGGGTGCTGGAGCTGGGCCGCGAAGTCACCGCGACCATCCGCACCGCGAGCGGCAATGCGCCGCGCCTCGACGTGGAAGCTTCCGCCGCCTCGGCCACGCTGCGAGGCCCCGTACCGGGCACGGTGCGCATCGACTGGCAGCCGCTGCGCTTCAGCCAGAGCGGCGTGGCGCCCAACCGCGTGTTCCGCGTGCAGTCCAAGGGCCAGCTGCAGGGCCTGCCGATGGCCTGGGCCAGCGCACTCGGCGCCAATACCGCGCTCGGCGAATACGGCATCAGCGGCGACCTGATGTTCAACGGCGACTGGGACATCGACGCGGGCGACACGCTGCACGCCAAGGCCCGCCTCGCACGCCAGAGCGGCGACATCCGCGTGCAGGCCGGCGAGGCCGCGCTGGTCACGCGCATCACCAGCACCGGCACGGGCACCGCGAGCGAGCGCACGATGAATTCCGCCTCGGCCAGCGGCGACGCGCCCAGCACGCCGGCCGGCCTGCGCCAGGCCGAGCTGCGCCTGGATGCCGACGGCGACGCCGTGCACGCCGTTCTCGCGTGGGACAGCGAACGCGCCGGCAAGATCGACGCGCAGCTCGACACCCGCGTGCAGCAGCGCGCCGGCGGCTGGCAGTGGGCGCCCGACGCGCCGCTGGGCGGCACCATCAAGGCCATGCTGCCGAACCTGGGCGTGTGGTCGATGCTTGCGCCGCCGGGCTGGCGCATCGCCGGCACGCTGGACGCCAACGCCACGCTCTCGGGCAACCGCGCCGCGCCGCGCTGGAACGGCACGCTGGGCGCCGACAAGCTCGCGCTGCGCGCGCCGGTCGAAGGGCTGGACCTGCGCGACGGCCGGCTGCGCGCCACGCTCACCGGCGAGCGCATCGAGATCACCGAATTCACGCTCAAGGGCGGCGCCGGCAGTTCGGCGCGCATCGGCGGCCAGAGCGGCAACCGCAGCACCGCCGCCAGCGAGGCCCGCACCGACGGCGGCACCCTTTCAGCCAGCGGCGAGCTCGCCTGGGGCCCGGCCAGCGGCTCGGCCTCCGGCATCCGCATGGCGCTGCAGGGCCAGCTGCGCGCACTGCGCGTGCTGGTGCGCACCGACCGGCAGGTCACGCTCTCGGGCGACCTGCAGGCGCGGCTGGACAACGGCCAGTTCACCGTGCGCGGCAAGCTCAGGACCGACCGCGCCGTCATCATCCTGCCCGACGAGACCGCGCCCAGCCTGGGCAGCGACGTCGTCGTGCGCTCCGCCGCCAAGGACCGCGAGGCCGCCGAGGCGGCGAAGCGCGAGGCCGCCCGCGCCGACGCACAGGCCGCGAAGCCGCAGACCGCCAAGCCGCCGGACATCACCGTCGAGTTCGACCTGGGCGACGACTTCGCGGTGCAGGGCCGCGGCATCACCACGCGCCTCGAAGGCAACCTCGAGATCCGCAGCACCCGGCTCGATGCGCCGCCCCGCATCACCGGCGAGGTGAAGACGGTGAAGGGCCAGTACCGCGCCTACGGCCAGCAGCTCGACGTGGAGACCGGCATCGCGCGCTTCAACGGCCCCTTCGACAACCCGGCGCTCGACATCCTCGCGATCCGCCCCAATCTCTCGCAGCGCGCGGGCGTGCAGATCACCGGCACCGCGCAGTCGCCGCGCGTGAAGCTGTATTCGGAGCCGGCGCTGTCCGATGCCGAGACGCTCTCGTGGGTCGTGCTGGGCCGCGCCTCGGCCACCAGCGGCGGCGAATCGGCGCTGCTGCAGCAGGCCGCGCTGTCGCTGCTCGGCAAGATCGGCGGCGCCTCCACCGGCGGCAGCCTCGCGAGCCGCTTCGGCCTCGACGAACTCGGCTTCAAGGGCCCGGGCGACGGCGGCGACCTGCGCGAATCGGCAGTGACGCTGGGCAAGCGCCTGTCGAAGGACTTCTACATCACCTACGAGCGCAGCATCGGCGGCACCTTCGGCACCCTCTTCATCTTCTACGACCTGACGACGCGCCTCACCCTGCGCGGCCAGGCCGGACAGACGAGCGGCCTCGACCTGATCTACACGGTCAAGTACGACTGAAGCGGGATCGGGACCGGGCAGCCGAACGCAGAGGTCGCGAAGGTTGCGCGAAAGTCGCAAAAGGAAAACCAGAAAATGGTTTTCTGTCTCTTCTGCGACCTCTGCGTAGCTTTTGTATTTCTTCTGCGTTCGGCTGTCCGATCCCTTCCCCCGGCCCGCTCCCGACTTCGGCCTTGACCCGCGTCTTGCGCGCGTGATAAGAACCGTGCCTCGCCTTCACCGAGGAGCGACCACGATGAAAAGAGTTGGAGACAAGGGCGAGAGCCTTCGGAACTTTCCAGATGGCTCTCGGACATCCGCCCCGCCGGGGCTCTCGCGCATCGCCCTCACGCGAGGCGCATTGCGCGGCACGATCGCGCTGATCGCGGGCCTCGCGCTCGTGGCGTCCGTCCCCTACTGGGGCGGCATGCACTTTCCCGTCACCAGCCTCGTGATCTACGTCGCGGGCATGGTGTTCATCGCGATGCCGCTGTGCCTCTACTACGAGTCCCTGCTCATGGCGCAGGCAGCAGCGTCGCCCGATGGCTGCGAAGCGCCGATGCCACGATAGGCATCAGCTGCGGCGTCTTGCCCGCATCGAAATCGCGCAGCAGCTGGATGCGCATGCTCGGTGCCCAGAACGACTTCAGGTGCGCGGCAATGGCCTGCGTGGCCGCGCCCGCGTCGCTGGGCGACTGCGCCTGGAAGAAGCTGCCGATCTGGTTGGCCATCTTCACGAGTTGCGCCGATTGATCGTGCTCCATTTGGTTTCCGGAAAGTTGTAGCGTTGAAAAGGGAACGGCTCAGCGCAGCCGCTGGGGGTGGCTGTACACGCCAAGATCTTCCTGCCGCACGAAGCCCACCAGCGTGAGCCCCGCGCGCTGCGCCGTGGTCACCGCGAACGAGGTCGGTGCCGACACGGCGGCCAGCAGCGGCGCGCCGGCCATCGCGGCCTTCTGCACCATCTCGAAGCTCGCGCGGCTGGTGACGGCGATGAAGCCGCCGGACGCATCGACGTCGTTGGCCGCGAGCGCGCCCACCAGCTTGTCGAGCGCGTTGTGGCGGCCCACGTCCTCGCGCAGCCACATCACCTCGCCGTCGGGCGAACACCACGCCGCCGCGTGCACCGCGCCGGTGGCTTCCTGCAAGGTCTGCTGCGAAGGCAGCTGCGACATCGCCCGGCCGATGGCCTCGCGCTCGAAGCGCACGGCGGCATCGTCGCGCAGCACGGGAATCTCGCGCGACACTTGCGTGAGGCTTTCGGTGCCGCACAGGCCGCAGCCGGTGCGCCCGGCCATCGAGCGGCGGCGCTGCCTGAGGCGCGCGAAGGCCGCGCTCGACACCTGCATGTGCACCGTGAAGCCCAGCGCCGACTGCTCGGCCTCCACCGAATAGAGCTCGTGCGCCTCGTCGAGGATGCCCTCGCTCAGCGAGAAGCCGAGCGCGAAGTCTTCCAGGTCGAGCGGCGTAGCCAGCATCACCGCATGCGAGATGCCGTTGTATTCGAGCGCGACCGGCACCTCCTCGGCAACCCAGTCCTGCACGTCGAAGGGCCGGCCGCCGCGCACGCCGTGCACGGGCAGCAGCTGCGCGCCTTCGCAGAAGCGGACCGTGTCTGCGGCCTGCATGGTCATGCGCGATGCATCCTCACTTGGCCGGCACCGTCTCGTTGCTCTGGTGCGAGGCGGCGGCGAGCAGGTCGTGCTGCGTCCGGTTGAAGCGGCTGTACTCCTGCTGCCAGGCCGAAGGCTGCATCACCGGCGCCACCTGCACCGCCGTGACCTTGTATTCGGGGCAGTTGGTGGCCCAGTCGGAGTTGTCGGTGGTGATCACGTTCGCCCCCGACTCGGGGAAGTGGAAGGTGGTGTAGACCACGCCCGGCTGCACGCGCTCCGACACCGTGGCGCGCAGCACCGTCTCGCCCGCGCGGCTCTGGATGCCGACCCAGTCGCCTTCCTTCACGCCGCGTTCCTCGGCGTCGTGCGGATGGATCTCCAGCCGGTCCTCGCTGTGCCACTGGTTGTTCTCGGTGCGCCGCGTCTGCGCGCCCACGTTGTACTGCGAGAGGATGCGCCCGGTGGTCAGCAGCAGCGGGAACCTGCGCGTGACCTTCTCGTCGGTCGCCACGTACTGCGTGACGATGAACTTGCCCTTGCCGCGCACGAAGCGGTCGATGTGCATGGTGGGCGTACCGTCGGGCGCGTTCTCGTTGCAGGGCCACTGGATGCTGCCGAGCTCGTCGAGGCGCTTGTAGCTCACGCCGTGGAAGGTGGGCGTGAGCGCGGCGATCTCGTCCATGATCTCCTCCGGGCTCTGGTAGTCCATCGGATAACCAAGGGCCTGCGCGAGCTTCACCGTCACTTCCCAGTCGGCATAGCCCGCCTTCGGCGGCATCACCTTGCGCACGCGCGAGATCCGGCGCTCGGCGTTGGTGAAGGTGCCGTCCTTCTCCAGGAAGGAGGAGCCCGGCAGGAACACGTGCGCGTACTTGGCGGTCTCGTTGAGGAAGATGTCCTGCACCACCACGCATTCCATGGCCATCATCGCGGCGGCCACGTGCTGGGTGTTCGGGTCGGACTGCACGATGTCCTCGCCCTCGCAGTAGAGGCCCTTGAAGCTGCCGCCGATGGCGGCGTCGAACATGTTGGGAATGCGCAGGCCCGGCTCGGGGTCGATCGGCACGCCCCAGGCGGCCTCGAACGCGGAGCGCGTGGTGCTGTCCGACACGTGGCGGTAGCCCGGCAGCTCGTGCGGGAAGGAGCCCATGTCGCAGGAGCCCTGCACGTTGTTCTGGCCGCGCAGCGGGTTCACGCCCACGCCTTCTCTGCCCACGTTGCCGGTGACCATCGCGAGGTTGGCGATGCCCATCACGGTCGTCGAGCCCTGGCTGTGCTCGGTCACGCCCAGGCCGTAGTAGATGGCGGCGTTGCCGCCCGTCGCGAAGAGCCGCGCGGCCGCGCGCATCTCGGCGGCAGGCACGCCGGTGACCGCCTCGGTGGCCTCGGGCGACTGCTCGGGGCGCTCGACGTACGACTTCCATTCCTTGAACGAGGCCGTGTCGCAGCGCTCGGCCACGAACTCGTCGGCCATCAGCCCTTCGGTCACGATGACGTGCGCCAGCGCGGTGACCACCGCCACGTTGGTGCCGGGGCGCAGCTGCAGGTGATGCGCAGCCTGGATGTGCGGCGACTTCACGATGTCGATGCGGCGCGGGTCGACCACGATCAGCTTCGCGCCCTGGCGCAGCCGCTTCTTCATGCGCGAGGCGAACACCGGATGCCCGTCGGTCGGGTTGGCGCCGATCACCATGATCACGTCGGCCTTGTCCACAGAGGCGAAGGTCTGCGTGCCCGCCGACTCGCCCAGCGTCTGCTTCAGGCCGTAGCCCGTGGGCGAATGGCACACGCGCGCGCAGGTGTCGACGTTGTTGTTGCCGAAGGCGGCGCGCACCAGCTTCTGCACGAGGTAGGTCTCCTCGTTGGTGCAGCGCGAGGAAGTGATGCCGCCGATGGAGTCGCGGCCGTACTTGGCCTGCAGGCGCTTGAACTCGCTGGCCGCATAGCCGAGCGCGGTCTCCCAGCTCACCTCCTGCCACGGGTCGCTGATGTTCTTGCGGATCATCGGCTTGAGCATGCGGTCCTGGTGCGTGGCATAGCCCCAGGCGAAGCGGCCCTTCACGCAGGAGTGGCCCTCGTTGGCCTTGCCGTCCTTCCACGGCACCATGCGCACCACCTCGTTGCCCTTCATCTCGGCCTTGAACGAGCAGCCTACGCCGCAGTAGGCGCATGTGGTGATCACGCTGTGCTCGGGCTGGCCGAGCCAGATCACCGACTTCTCCTGCAGCGTGGCGGTGGGGCAGGCCTCGACGCAGGCGCCGCAGCTCACGCACTCCGAGTCCATGAAGGCCTCGTCCTGGCCCGGCGACACGCGCGATTCGAAGCCGCGGCCGCTGATGGTCAGCGCGAAGGTGCCCTGCGTTTCCTCGCAGGCGCGCACGCAGCGGTTGCACACGATGCACTTGGAAGGGTCGTAGCTGAAGTACGGGTTCGACTCGTCCTTCTCGCTCTTGAGGTGGTTGGCGCCGTCGAAGCCGTAGCGCACGTTGCGCAGGCCGGTCACGCCCGCCATGTCCTGCAGCTCGCAGTTGCC
The DNA here is from genome assembly GCF_041154425.1 of Variovorax sp. V15. NCBI lineage: Bacteria > Pseudomonadati > Pseudomonadota > Betaproteobacteria > Burkholderiales > Comamonadaceae > Variovorax > Variovorax sp. V15. The sequence continues at coordinate 877,970 of NZ_AP028659.1, read as the reverse complement.
GTTGGCCGAGCAGGTGAGGCAGTCCAGCGGATGGTCGGAGATGTAGAGCTCCATCACGCCCTTGCGCAGCTCCTGCAGCCTGGGCGTCTGCGTGCGCACCTTCATGCCGGCTTCGGCGGGCGTGGTGCACGAGGCCGGGAAGCCCCGGCGGCCCTCGATCTCGACCAGGCACAACCGGCACGAGCCGAAGGGCTCCAGGCTGTCGGTGGCGCAGAGCTTTGGCACCTGGATGCCCGCATCCACCGCCGCGCGCATCAGCGAGGTGCCCGCGGGCACCGTGACTTCGTTGCCGTCGATCTCCAGCGTCACCTCACGCTCCGATTCGCGCTTGGGGGTGCCGTAGTCGATGTCCTTGAGATGATTCAACATGTTGGGGGCTTTCACTGAGGCCTGAGGCAAATGCGGGGGCGGACATCCGAACGCAGAAGTCGCGAAGATTTCGCAGAAGTCGCAAAAGGAAAACCAAAAATGGTGTTTGTCTCTTCTGCGATTTCTGCGTAGTTTTTGTATTCCTTCTGCGTTCGGCTGTCCGTATCCGGATGCGTCATGTCAGGCGGCCTTTCTATCGGGAGCTTCGATGCCGAAGTCCTGCGGGAAATGGTCGAGCGCCGAGAGCACCGGGAACGGCGTCATGCCGCCCATGGCGCACAACGAGCCGTGGACCATCGTGTCGCACAGGTCGCGCAGCAGCATCACCTGCTGCGGGCGGTTCTGGTTGCCGCGGATCTTGTCGATCACTTCCACGCCGCGCGTCGAGCCGATGCGGCAGGGCGTGCACTTGCCGCAGGATTCGAGCGCGCAGAACTCCATGGCGTAGCGCGCGAGCTTCGAGAGGTCGACCGTGTCGTCGTGCACCACGATGCCGCCATGGCCCACGGTGCCGCCGACGGCCGCGTAGGCCTCGTAGTCCAGCGGCAGGTCCCACTTCGATTCGGGCAGGTAGGCGCCCAGCGGACCGCCGACCTGCACCGCCTTGATGGGCCGGCCCGAGGCCGAGCCGCCGCCGTAGTCGTACAGCAGCTCGCGCAACGTGACGCCGAAGGCCTTCTCGACCAGGCCGCCGTACTTGATGTTGCCCGCCAGCTGCATCGGCAGCGTGCCGCGCGAGCGGCCCACGCCGTAGTCGCGGTAGAAGGCCGCGCCGCGCGCCAGGATCAGCGGCACGCTGGCCAGCGTGATGACGTTGTTGATGAGCGTGGGCTTGCCGAACAGCCCCTCGATGGCCGGCAGCGGCGGCTTGGCGCGCACGATGCCGCGCTTGCCTTCCAGGCTTTCGAGCAGCGCCGTCTCCTCGCCGCACACGTACGAGCCCGCGCCCTTGCGCACCGCGAGCGAGAAGCGCTTGCCCGAACGCAGGATGTTGTCGCCGAGGAAGCCCGCCGCCTCCGCGATGCGGATCGCCTCGTTCAGCGTCGCGATCGCGTGCGGGTACTCCGAGCGCACGTAGATGTAGCCCTGCGTCGCGCCGGTGGCGAGGCCCGCGATGGTCATGCCCTCGATGAGCATGAAGGGGTCGCCCTCCATCGTCATGCGGTCGGAGTACGTGCCCGAGTCGCCTTCGTCGGCATTGCAGACGATGTACTTCTGCGCGGCAGCCGTGCCCAGCACCGTCTTCCACTTGATGCCGGCCGGAAAGGCCGCGCCGCCGCGCCCGCGCAGGCCCGAGTCGAGCACCTGCTGCACGATCTCCTCCGGCGCGAGCGCCAGCGCGCGGCGCAGGCCGGCGAAACCCTCGTAGGCCTGGTAGTCGGTGAGCGACACCGGGTCCGTGATGCCCATGCGCGAGAAGGTCAGGCGCTCCTGCTTCTTCAGGTAAGGAATCTCCTCGGTCGGGCCGAGCGCCAGCGGATGCCTGCCGCCGGTGATGAAGCCCGCGTCGAACAGCCCCGCCACGTCGTCGGGCGTCACCGGGCCGTAGGCGATGCGGCCGGCGGGCGTGTTCACCTCCACCAGCGGCTCGAGCCAGAACATGCCGCGCGAGCCGTTGCGCACGATCTCCAGCATCAGGCCGCGCGCCGCTGCCTCCTTCGCGATGCAGCGGGCCACGCGGTCTGCGCCGACGGCGAGCGCGGCCGAGTCGCGCGGGACGTATACGGTGATGGTGCTCATGGGTTGACCTGCGCGACCAGCGCGTCGAACGTGCGGGGCGTCATGCGCGCATGCGGCTGGTCGTCCAGCGTCATCGCGGGCGAGGAGGCGCACAGGCCGAGGCAGAAGGCCGGCTCCAGCGTGAACGCGCCGTCCTTCGTGGTGCCGTGCGCGCTGCAGCCCAGACGCAGTTCCGCATGGGCCAGCAGCGCATCGGCGCCCATCGACTGGCAAGCCTCGGCGCGGCAGATCTGGATCACATGGCGGCCCGCGGGCGCGCTGCGGAAGTGGTGGTAGTAGGTGACGACGCCGTGCACCTCGGCGCGCGAGAGGTTCTGCGCCTCGGCGATCACCGGCACCGCGTGGGCGGGGATGTAGCCGAGCGCGTCCTGCACGTCGTGCAGTATCGGCAGCAGCGCGCCGGGTTCGTTCTCGTGCGCCTGCAGGATGCGCTGCACGGCGGCGAGTTCGCTCGCCTCGTGCCCCTGCTGCGCCTGCTGAACCTGTTCTTGTCTCATGGTCCGTCCGATCTGCTCCGCTGCGTGAAGCCTTCGAGGCCTTGCAGGCGGAGCTGTTTTCATCGTGGTTCGTCACGGGTTCGACGTCGCGAATTCGACGCGAATCCCGTGGTCGTCCGCTTGGGGATCAATGTCGATGAATCGGGCGTCGGGGGCCTTGACACAAGTCAATTTCCGCCGAAACAAGCACGGTGCCAATGCGCACAAACCCTGCGGGCGCGCAGGGTTTCGCAAGGACCGGGAGAACTGCCTGAAAGACCCTATCGGGCGGAGGCTTCGCGCGCCCTGCGCAGCTGCGCTTCGGCTTCTTCGTCGCCCACCTCGCCGGTGACCTTCGCGGGGCGGCCCACGATGCGCGAACGGTCGGGAAAGACCTTGCCTTCGGTGAGCAGCGAACCGGGCTCGACGATGCATCCGCGGCCCACCACCGAGCCGTTGAGCGCGACGGTGTTCTCGCCGACGACGGCGCCGTCGCCCACGGTGCAACCGTGCAGCATCACGTGCGGGCCGACCATCACCTCGGCGCCGATGGTGAGCGGGAAGCCGGGGTCGGCGTGCAGCATCACGCCCGCCTCCACCTGGCTGCCGCGGCCGACGGTGATGGGCTCGTTGTCGCCGCGCAGCACCGAGTGCGCGCCGATGCTGCAGCCGGCCGCCAGCACGACCTGGCCGATCACGCTGGCGCTCTCGGCCACTCGGGCGCTGGCGTCGATGACCGGTTCATGCGCGTCAAGTCGGTAGATCGTCACTGCAAAGGCTCCTGTTCATCGGCAAAAGGCCCCGCCATCTTCATGGCGGGGCCGCGGGGGAAAGGCGGATGCCCGGATGGTACCGGCGCTGCCGCCTTCGGTGGTGTGCAGGTGTTCTATTCGGTGCTATTCGGTACGGCTGGCCTCGATGTGCTTGCGGCGCATCGGGCGCAGCACGAACCAGGCCATCAGCGCCGCGAGCGCATTGACCGCGCTGGCCGCGATGAAGACGGCCTGCCAGCTGCCTGTGGAGGCGGCCAGCACGCTCGACAGGGGCACCAGCAGCGAGGCCGTGCCCTTGGCGGTATAGAGCATGCCGGCGTTCGAGGCCGCGTACTTGGAGCCGAAGGTGTCGGCGCAGGTCGAAGGGAACAGGCTGTAGATCTCGCCCCATGCGAAGAACACGATACCCGTGAGGATCACGAACAGCAGCGGGTTCTGGCCGTAGTGGTAGAGCATCAGGATGCCGACCGACTCGATCGCGAAGGCGATGAACATGGTCTGCTCGCGGCCGATCTTGTCCGACACCCATCCGAAGAAGGGCCGCGTGAGGCCGTTGAGCACGCGGTCGATGGCCAGTGCGAAGGTCAGCGCGGGCAGCACCAGGCCCATGATGTTGACCGGCACGTCGATGATCTTGAAGTCCTTGGCGATGGGCGCGAGCTGCGCGGTGGCCATCAGGCCGCCGGCCGCCACCATCACGAACATCGCGTACATCACCCAGAACACCGGCGAGCGCAGCACCTCGGAGGGCGCGTAGTCGCGGCGCGACTGCTGCACGGCGCGGTTGTTGGAAGCCTTGGCGTGGTCGGGCGCGCGGGTCAGGAGCCATGCGAGCAGGAACACGATGAGCCCCTGCCCGATCCCAAAATAGAGAAAGGCTGCCTCATAGCCGCTCGACTTGATCATCGCGGAGATCGGGATGATCGTGAGCGCAGAGCCCGCACCGAAGCCCGCGGCGGTCATGCCCGCCGCGAGGCCGCGCCGGTCGGGGAACCACTTGAGCGCATTGCCCACGCAGGTGCCGTAGACCGCGCCCGCGCCGATGCCGCCGATGGCCGCCGCCACGTACAGCAGCGCCAGCGAGTCGGCGAACGAGTTGAGCACCCAGCCCACGCCGCAGAGCACGCCGCCCACCAGCACCACGGGACGTGGTCCGAAGCGGTCGACGAGGTAGCCCTCGATGGGCACCAGCCAGGTTTCGGTGAGCACGAAGATGGTGAAGGCGACCTGGATCGCGGCGCGGCTCCAGCCGTGCTTGTCGGCGATCGGATTGACGAAGAGCGTCCAGCCGTACTGCAGGTTGGCGATCATCGCCATGCAGACGATGCCTATGAGCAATTGGCCCCATCGGTACGCCTCGGATCGGGTCGCGTTGGCGCCATAGGTTTCGGACGGGGGGTACATCGCGGCGTTGGAACCTGCGATCGTGGAGGTGGGCCGAGTCATGGAGTTGTCCTTGGTGTTTTCGTTGAAATCCGACGGGCTGCCAGAGCAGAGCAATCAGTCGAGCGAACTGTGCGCATCGACGGGCGACGAGGCTTCGTTGACATCGATACACGGCATTGGAATCACCAGTTTTCTGCGCGTGAATGACTGTCGGACCGAGCGACTCAAAAACTCTTGACCTCAGTCAAGTTCACACGAATCGCGCCCTCGGCGACCCCCCGAGGTATCCCTAGCACGAGGCACTGATTCCTCTCTGGAAATCGCACTGCGCGCGATGCGGATGAGAGGCCGCTGCGATGCATGTCGAGCGGGCTTCGCGCATCGCATCAAGGAAGAGAAATGGATGGCGGAATTTCGATGATTCGCGCGTGATGGTTGCGCGCCATTTTTCGATGCACGCATCGGCTCTTGCGATGTCCCTCGATGGCTTCGCGATGCGCGTCGCGCGCGGCCGATGCTCTTCCGATCGGCTCTGGCAGGGGGAACTTTCACCCCATGACGGGACCCTGTCCGACAGGGAAAAAATTGACCCAGGTCAAGAAACGCAAAAATCGCGTTTGCCCTCGTCTAGGGTAAACCCTAAAATTCAGGGTAATCCCTTCGGTCTTTCCGATTCAGTTTCAGATTCTTTTTTTGGAGCCATCAAATGAGCCACACGACCCTGAATTCCAACGCACTGCGTGCCCCCTCTTCTTCCTCGGCCGCCGGCAACGTCATGCGCGAGCTGTTCGCGGTGATGCCCATCGTGATCTTCTACAAGGCCGCTCGCGCCGCGCTGATGCAGCGCCGCTCGTCGTTCGTGCAACGCTGATCCGCCGCACGCAGCAGCCAGGCAATCCCCGCAAGGAGCGCGCGCGAGTCACTCGCCGCGCTCTTTTTCCTTGGGGCCTTCGAACGGGACGATCTGCGCGATCAGCGCGGGCCCGTCGCTCAGCAGGAACTCCTTGAAGGCCTGCGCCACCGGCGGCAGCCGCTTGCTGCGGCGATGCACCACGTACCAGTTGAGCATCAGCGGAAATCCCTGCACGTCGAGCACGCAGAGGCTGCCGGCGCGCAGTTCCTGGCTCACGGTGTGGGCCGACACGAAACTCACGCCCATGCCCGCGATCACCGCCTGCTTGATGGTCTCGGTGCTGCGTATCTCCATCGCGACGTTGATGCCGCTCAGGTCGCCGCCGAAGCCGTCCTCCATCGAGTGCCAGGTGTCGGACGCCTTCTCGCGTACCACGAAGGGCTCGCGCATCAGCCGCGCCCGCGGGATGTTTCTCTCTCGCGCCAGCGGATGGCCGGGCGCCGCGACGATCACGTAAGGGTGCGGCGCAAAGGGCTGGTTGACGGTGTCCAGGTCGGTGGGTGGGCGCACCATGATCGCGAGATCCGTAAGGTTCTCCGCGATGTGGGTCAGCAGCTCCGCGCGGTTGTGGACCGTGAAGTTCAGCGTCACGCCCTGGTGGCGGCTCGCGAACTCGACCAGCAGGCGCGGAAAGAAGTAGTCGCCCGCGCTGATCACGCCCACGTTGAGCTTGCCGCCCGAGACGCCCTTGAACTGCATCATCGCGTGCTCGGCCGCCTCGAACTGCTGGATGATCGCGCGGCTGATCTGCAGCAGTTCGGTGCCCGCGGGCGTGAGGTAGATCTTCTTGCCGAACTGCTCGAAGAGCGCGTTGTCCGCATGCTCCTCGAGCTTGCGCACCTGCGTGGAGACGGCGGGCTGCGTGAGGTGCAGTTCCTCGGCCGCGCGAGAGAAGCTCAGCAGCCGCGCCACCGCCTCGAAGACCTTCATCTGGCGCAGGGTCGCGTGTTTCATCGCAGGGCCTTCGAAGCTGGGGGGCGCTCAGCGCGGTATTCGGGCGACGTGCAGCAGGTTGGTGGTGCCCGACTGCCCGAAGGGCAGGCCCGCCACCACCACCACGTCGTCCCCCTCCTTCGCGAAGCCCTCGCTGCGAGCCGTGCGGCAGGCGCAGTCGATCATCTCCGCCACGTCGTGCACGTCGTCGACCAGCACCGCGTGCACGCCCCAGACCATCGCCATGCGACGCGCGGCGGCCACGTCGGGCGTGAGGCTCAGGATGGGCACCGCCGGGCGCTCGCGCGCCGCGCGCAGGCTCGTGAAGCCCGACGACGTGTAGGTCACGGTGGCGGCCGGCGCGAGCAGCGAGGCCACCTGGCGCATCGAGGCGCACACCGCGTCGGCCGTGGTGGAAAGCGCAGCATCGTGCGTGGCGTCGATGCCCGTGCGGTACGACGGATCGGCCTCCACGCGCGCGATGATGCGGTCCATCATCGCGACCGCCTCCAATGGATATTTGCCCGAGGCCGATTCGGCCGAGAGCATCACCGCGTCGACGCCGTCGTACACAGCGGTCGCAACGTCCGACACTTCGGCGCGCGTGGGCACCGGCGAGACGATCATCGATTCGAGCATCTGCGTCGCCACCACCACGGGCTTTCCGCGCTTGCGGCACGAACGCACGATCAGCCGCTGAAGCTCCGGCACCTGCTCGGGCGGCAGCTCCACGCCGAGGTCGCCGCGCGCGACCATGATGCCGTCGCACAGTGCGACGATGGCATCCAGGTGCTCGATGGCAGCGGGCTTCTCCAGCTTGGCCATGATCCAGGCGCGCGAGCCGATGATGGCGCGCGCCTCCTCGATGTCCTCGGGCCGCTGCACGAAGGAGAGCGCGACCCAGTCCACGCCCATCGAGAGGCCGAAGGCCAGGTCGTCGCGGTCCTTGGGCGTGAGCGGCGAGATCGGCAGCAGCACGCTGGGCACGTTGACGCCCTTGCGGTCGGAGATGTCCCCGCCGACCAGCACCGTGGTCTCGGCGAAGTCGGGGCCATGGCTGTCCACGCGCAGGCGCAGCTTGCCGTCGTCGAGCAGCAGCTCGGTGCCGTTGTGCAGCGCGGCGAAGATTTCGGGATGAGGCAGCGGCGCGCGGCGTGCATTGCCGCTGGCCTGGCTCATGTCGAGGCGGAAGCGCGCGCCCGCGTCGAGATACGCCCGCCCGCCCTCGAAGGTGCCCAGGCGCAGCTTGGGCCCCTGCAGGTCGAGCAGGATGCCGATGGGCCGGCCGTACTCCTTCTCGAGCCGGCGGATGGTCTCGATGCGGCGCGCATGGTCGTGCTGCGTGCCGTGGCTCAGGTTGAGCCGGAAAACGTCCACGCCGCGCCCGAACAGCGCGCGGATGGCCTGCTCGTCGGTGGTGGCCGGGCCGAGGGTTGCGACGATCTTGGCGCTGCGCGTGCGTCTCATCGAACGCCTCCGGTACCGAGGGCATGGCTTCCTCTCCCCTCGGGGAGAGGGTTGGGGTGAGGGCTGGCGGCGCTGGTCGAGGCAGGGCTTGTGCGAGGGCCGTCACCCTCACCCCTGCCCTCTCCCCGAGGGGAGAGGGAGAAACACCGTCCGCTCATGCCGCGATCTCGTCGAGCTTCACCCGGCCACGCTGGTCTTCCATGGTGCGCGCGAGCAGCTTCACAAGGCTGTAGACGGTGTCGATGTGCGGCGTCGGCGTCTCGGTGAGCCGTGCCAGCTCGACCACGGCGCCGACCAGCGCGTCGATCTCGGGCGCGCGGCCCGCTTCCACGTCCTGCAGCATCGAGGTCTTGTGCTTGCCGACCTTCTCCGCGCCCGCGATGCGCTTCTCCAGCGTCACGCGGAACTCGATGCCGAGCTTGTGCGCGACGGCCTGGGCCTCGCGCATCATTGCCGCGGCGAGCTCGCGCGAAGGCGGGTACTGGCAGATGTCCACGAGCGTGGAATGCGCGAGGCTGCTGATCGGGTTGAAGGTGAGGTTGCCCCACAGCTTGAGCCAGATCTCGGCGCGGATGTTGTCGAGCACCGGAGCCTTGAAACCCGCGCCGGTGAAGCAGGCCGACACGCGCTCGACGCGCTCGCTGGCCGAGCCGTCGAGCTCGCCCACCGGAAAGCGGTCGCCCTCGATGTGCCTGACCACGCCGGGCGCGATGAGCTCCGAGGCCGGATACACCACGCAGCCGATCACCCGCTGCGCCGGGATCTTCGCCGCGAGCGTTCCCGATGGGTCGACGCTGCGCACCGGCGTGCCTTCGAGCGTGCCGCCATGCTTGTGGAAATACCAGTACGGGATGCCGTTCTGCATGGTCACGACCACCGTGTCCGGCCCGAAGAGCTTCGGCACGTCGTTGGCCACGGCCTCGACCTGGTGGGCCTTCATCGCGAGCACCACGATGTCCTGCGGGCCCGCCTCGTCGTAGCGGTCGGTGGCCTTCACGTTGCGCGCCACCTGTTCCTCGCCTTCGGCCGAGACCAGCCTGATGCCGTTGCGGCCTATGGCTTCGAGGTTGGCGCCCCGCACGATGAACGTGACGTCCTCGCTGGCCAGCGCGAGTTTCGCGCCGACCAGTCCGCCGATGGCGCCTGCGCCGATGATTGCAATCTTCATGTCGTCGATCCCCAAGAGTTGAATTCCTTGCGCGACCCTTCGGCTGCGTTCAGCCGAAGCGGTTGCTGAGCTTTCCGATGCCGCCGATCTCGATCTCGACGAGGCTGCCGGGCTTCATGGAGCCGACGCCGATCGAGGTGCCGCAGAGGATCACGTCGCCGCGATGCAGCGTCATGTCCTGCGAGATGAGGCTCACGAGCTGCTGCACCGAAAAGCGCATGTCGCTGATCGGGTAGTTCTGGCGCTGCTCGCCGTTGAGCGTGGTGGTCACGGTGAGCGTGGCGGGATCGAGGCCGGTGGCCACCACCGGGCCCATGGGGCAGAAGGTGTCGAAGCCCTTGGCGCGCACCCACTGCGCGAAGGACGCGTCGCGGTTGAGGATGTCGGCCACGGTGACGTCGTTGGCGCAGGTGTAACCGAACACGTGGTCGAGCGCGTCGGCTTCGGAGACGGCGGTGGCGGTCTTGCCGATGACAATGCCGAGCTCGCCCTCGAACACCACCTTGCCGTCGCACAGCGGCTTGCGGATGGGCGCGCCGGGCGCGAGGTACGAGTTGGGCGTCTTCAGCAGGTACAGCGGCTCGGCCGGCACCGGCAGGCTCAGCTTGGCGCCCAGCGCGTGGAAGTTGTTCCACAGCGCGATCACCTTGGTCGGCTCGGTGGGCGTGAGCAGCTGCAGCCCTGCGAGCGCGAACACGCGGCCCGTGGGCTCGGAGCTGCCGAACATGTCGCCCTGCCGCTCGTGCACCGCGTCGCCCTCGAGCGTGCCGAAGCCGATGCCACCCGCGTGCTCGAAGCGGACCCATTTCTTCATCTGCTGCTGTTCCATGTTGTTGTCGTCTTTCTGGATGTTGAGGATTCGGGTCCGCCGCCGTTCGATCGATCAGTCGAACGGGAGGTAGTCGGGCACCACGAGCGAGGCGAGCAGCTTTCCCATGTCCGCCGGATTGCGCGTGACGTGGATGCCGCACTCCTTCATCACCGCGAGCTTTTCCTGCGCCGTGCCGCGGCCTCCGGAGACGATGGCGCCCGCATGGCCCATGCGCTTGCCGGGCGGTGCGCTGGCGCCGGCGATGAAGCCGACCACGGGCTTGGTCATGTGGTCGCGTATCCAGCGCGCGCATTGCTCCTCGGCGTCGCCGCCGATCTCGCCGACCATGATCACGGCGTCGGTGCGCGGGTCGTCGTTGAACATCTTCAGCACGTCGATGTGCCGCAGCCCGCCGACCGGGTCGGCGCCGATGCCCACCACCGTCGACTGCCCGATGCCGAAGCTCGCCAGCTGGCTCGCGGCCTCGTAGGTCAGCGTGCCGGAGCGCGAGACGACGCCGATGCGCCCGCGCTGGTGGATGTGGCCGGGCATGATGCCGATCTTGATCTCGCCGGGCGTGATGAGCCCCGGGCAGTTGGGCCCCAGCAGCAGCGTCTTGCGGCCCTGCATGCGGTGGCGCGTGCGGATCATGTCGCGCACCGGAATGCCCTCGGTGATGCAGATGACGAGGTCGAGCTCGGCATCGACGGCCTCATCGATGGCGGCGGCCGCGAAGGCCGGCGGCACGTAGATCACCGAGACCGTCGCGCCGGTCTCGGCCTTGGCTTCCTTCACCGTGCCGAAGATCGGGATGCCCGCCATCGACTGGCCGCCCTTCATCGGATTCACGCCCGCCACGAAGCAGTGCCTGCCGTTGCCGTATTCGAGGCAGGCCTGGGTGTGGAACTGGCCCGTCCTGCCGGTGATGCCCTGCGTGATGACGCGGGTGTGCTTGTCGATCAGGATGGACATGCGGCAATCTCCATCGGCTGTTGCTGGAAACAGGAGCGGTTCATCGCGGGCGCTCCCAGTTGCTGGCCGCGCCGATGGCGCGCTGCGCGGCCTCGGCCATGTCGTCGGCGTTGATGATCGACAGGCCCGACTGCGCGAGGATGGTCCGGCCCAGGTCCTCGTTGGTGCCTTTCATGCGCACGATCAGCGGCACCTTGAGGCCGGTCTCGCGCACCGCGTCGACCACGCCGTGCGCGATCACGTCGCACTTCATGATCCCGCCGAAGATGTTGACCAGCACGGCCTTGAGCCTCGGGTTGCGCAGCATCAGCCGCACGGCCTCGGCCACCTTGTCGGCCGTCGCGCCGCCGCCCACGTCGAGGAAGTTGGCGGGCTCGCCGCCGTAGAGCTTGATGGCGTCCATCGTCGCCATCGCGAGGCCCGCACCGTTGACCAGGCAGCCGATGTCGCCGTCGAGCGCGATGTACGAGAGCCCGGCGTCCGAGGCCTCGATCTCCACCGGGTCTTCCTCGTCGAGGTCGCGCATCGCGACGATGTCGGGCTGGCGGAAGAGCGCGTTGTCGTCGAAGTCGAACTTGGCGTCGAGTGCGATCACGCGGCCGTCGCGGGTGAGCACCAGCGGGTTGATCTCGGCCAGCGAGGCGTCGCTGCCGTCGAAGGCCTGCCAGAGGTTCTGCATCAGCACGCGCGCCTGCACCACCGCGCGGTCGGCAATGCCGATGCGTCGCGCGATGCCGTCCGCCTCGGCCACGCCGAGGCCGTTGACGGGGTCGATGAAGAGCCGGTGGATCTTCTCGGGCGTGCGCGCGGCCACTTCCTCGATGTCCATGCCGCCTTCGCTCGAAGCCATCAGCGCCACGCGCTGCGAGTTGCGGTCGACCACGAAGCCCAGGTAGAGCTCCTTGTCGATCTCCACGCTTTCTTCCACCAGCAGTTGCTTCACCACGCGGCCCTCGGGGCCGGTCTGCGGCGTCTGCAGCGTCATGCCGAGCATCTGGCCGGCGTGGCGCCGCACCTCGTCCACCGACCAGGCCGGCTTCACGCCGCCGCCCTTGCCGCGGCCGCCCGCGTGGATCTGCGCCTTGACCACCCAGGCGCGCCCACCGATGCGGCTGGCGGCTTCGGCGGCCTCGTCGGGCGAGCGGCAGACGAAGCCGCGAGGCGTTGCCACGCCGTATTGGCGCAGCACTTCCTTGCCCTGGTATTCGTGGATGTTCATGGCCGCAATTGCACGGAATCGTTAATTGAAATTCAGGCGCCCAGCTCGACGCCGTGGCTTTCAGCCCAATTGAAATAGCTCGACGAAGCCATTTCGCGCTTGCGGTGGATTTCCTTCTTCTGCTCGATGGCCACGGCGAGGAATTCGGCGTCGTAGGCCTTCAGCAAATGCGGCTGCTCGGTCTTCAGGTAATGGCCGATGCGCGTATTGGCGTCCTCGCCCAGGCCCATCAGGCGGTCATAGGTCTCGCCGTCCCAGTGCCAGCGCAGCCCCAGCTCGAAGAAGGCGGCGTTGTAGGCATTGCGCTCGATCTCGTCGCGCCAGTATTGGATGGGTGACTGGTTTTCCATGATCTTCTCCTTGAATGAATGCCGGATCGATGAATAAGACGGGCAATTCCGGCGAGTTCAAAATGTAGAAGCGATGGACGATAAATAAAAATCAAATGAATTTATAAAAACCATTCATTGCAGGTTATGGATCGAAATTCCGAAATTCCAGCCAGATCGACAACCGGCAATTGATTCGAATCCGGGCGCGCAGGCGCCCTCCGCGCTGCCCGCGAACAGGCAGCGCGCCAGGAAAAAAGGAAAACGGCAAGAGGCGGCGGCCCGCGCCGCCGGGCCTCAGATCACGCGTTCGGCCCGCAGGGTCGCCAGGGCGTCCGCGTCGTAACCGAGCTGCCTGAGCACTTCCTCGGTGTGTTCGCCGAGCAGCGGCGAGCGCGTCACCACCGTCGGGCTGTCGGACATCTTGATGGGGTTGCCCACCGTCAGGTACTTGCCGCGCACCGGATGGTCGACCTCGACGATGGTGCCGGTCTCGCGCAGCGACTCGTCCGCGGCGATCTCCTTCATCGAGAGGATCGGTCCGCACGGAATGTCGTACTCGTTGAGGATGTCCATGGCCTCGAACTTGGTCTTGGTCATGGTCCACTGCTCGATGCGCGCGAAGATCGGCTTCAGGTGCAGCAATCGCGCCGCCGGCGTGGCGTAGGCCTCGTCGGTGATCCAGCCTTCCTCGCCGATCACCTTGCACACCGCCGGCCACACCGCCGCCTGCGTGATGAAGTAGATGTAGGCGTTGGGGTCGGTCTCCCAGCCCTTGCACTTGAGGATGGAGCCGGGCTGGCCGCCGCCCGATGCGTTGCCCGCGCGCGGCACTGCGTCGCCGAACTTGCCGTCGGGGTACTGCGGGTACTCGTGCATGGTGCCGGTGCGCTCCAGCCGCTGCTGGTCGCGCATCTTCACGCGGCACAGGTTGAGCACCGCGTCCTGCATCGGCGCGAGCACCTGCTGGCCACGCCCGGTGCTGTTGCGCTGGAAGAGCGCCGCGAGGATGCCCAGCGCGAGGTGCAGCCCGGTGCCGCTGTCGCCGATCTGCGCGCCGGTCACCAGCGGCGGGCCGTCCTCGAAGCCGGTGGTGGAGGCCGCGCCGCCCGCGCACTGGGCCACGTTCTCGTAGACCTTGCAGTGCTCGTACTTGCCGGGGCCGAAGCCCTTGACCGAAGCGACGATCATGCGCGGGTTGAGCTTCTGGATGTGGGCCCAGGTGATGCCCATGCGGTCGAGCGCGCCGGGCGCGAAGTTCTCGACCAGCACGTCGCAGGTCTTGATGAGGCTGTCGAGAACCTCCTTGCCCTTGGGGTTCTTGGTATCCAGCGTGATCGAGCGCTTGTTGTGGTTCAGCATCGTGAAGTAGAGGCTGTCCGCGCCGGGAATGTCGCGCAGCTGGCCGCGCGTGGCGTCGCCTTCGCCGGCGCGCTCGACCTTGATCACGTCGGCGCCGAACCAGGCCAGAAGCTGGGTGCAGGTGGGGCCCGACTGCACGTGGGTGAAGTCGAGGATGCGCACGCCCTCGAGTGCTTGGCTCATTGACTGTCTCCTTCTCTGATCATCGTGGCTTCGACTTCTACCAGACGGGCGCGGAGTTTGCGCTCCTCGGCGAAGCGGGCTGTCTCGTCGCGCACGATGGCGACGATGCCCGTGACTTGGTGATCGGCGGAGAACAGCATCGAAACCGTGAAGGCGATCGAAAGGGTGCGACCGTCCTTGTGCAGCGCGGGAACGCGCAGCAGGTCGGCGCCGTACTTGGTGACGCCGGTTTCCATGGTCTTGTGGTAGCCGTCCCAGTGCCGCTGGCGCTGCCTCTGCGGAATGATCAGGTCGAGAGACTGGCCGAGTGCCTCGGCCTCGCTGAAGCCGAAGATGCGTTCGGCGGCGCGGTTCCACAGCGTGATCGCGCCCTGCGCGTCGCACACCATGATCGCATCGCCGGCGCCTTCGACGAGCTGCTTGAAATCGACATTCGCTTGCATGTGAACCTCCGGCGCTTCGTTCAATCCAGGCCAGGCTCCCGCAGCAGCCTCCCCCAGTTCCAGGGACACCGCGGAACCGGCTCCGCCGGGCCGCAGGTGTCGCCCCCTGGAGGGGGTTGGCGCTGCCACACGAAGTGGGCAAGCCTGGGGGTGGGCTTCTACACCGCCTTGGCGGCGTGCAGGCCGGCGATCTGATCCTGGCTGTAGCCGAGCTCCGCCAGCACTTCGTCGGTGTGCTCGCCCAGCAGGGGCGACGCGGTGACTTCGGGCTTGAGGTCAGAGAACTTGATCGGGCTGCCGATGGTCCAGTAGCTGCCGCGCTCCTTGTGCGGGACTTCGACGATCGAGCCGCTCTTGCGCAGCGACTCGTCGTGCAGCAGTTCCTTCATCGAGAGCACCGGGGCGCACGGAATGTCGTACTTGCGGAAGATGTCCACCGCCTCGAACTTGGTCTTGTCCTTGATGAAGTCCTCGATGGTGGCGAAGATCTGCTCGATGTGCGGCTGGCGGGCCTTGGCCGTCATGTAGTCGGGGTCGGTCTTCCACTCGGGCTTGCCCAGCGCCTCGCAGATCGGCTCCCAGGCGTGGCCCTGCACCGTGAAGTAGATGTAGGCGTTGGGGTCGGTCTGCCAGCCCTTGCACTTCAGGATCCAGCCGGGCTGGCCGCCGCCGCCGGCGTTGCCGCCGCGCGGCACGACCTTGTCGGCGAACGCACCCATCTCGTGCGGGTACTGCGGGTATTCCTCGAGGTAGCCCACGCTGTCCAGGCGCTGCTGGTCGCGCATCTTCACGCGGCACAGGTTGAGCACGGCGTCCTGCATCGAGCAGGCCACCTTCTGGCCCTTGCCGGTCTGCTGGCGGCCGATGATGGCCGTCAGGATGCCGATGGCCAGGTGCATGCCGGTGTTGGAGTCGCCCAGCGCGGCCGCCGAGATCGTCGGCACGGAATTGCCGCCCTTCCACCAGCCGGTGGTGGATGCCGCGCCGCCGGCGCACTGCGCCACGTTCTCGTACACCTTCAGGTCCTCGTAGTGGTGGCCTTCGCTGAAGCCCTTGACCGAAGCGACGATCATCTTGGGGTTCAGCTCCTGGATGCGCTCCCAGGTGAAGCCCATGCGGTCGAGCGCGCCAGGGCCGAAGTTTTCCACCAGCACGTCGGATTCGCGGATCAGCTTCTCCAGCACGGCCTTGCCCTCGGGCTTCTTCGTGTCCAGCGTGATCGAACGCTTGTTGCTGTTGAGCATGGTGAAGTAGAGCGCGTCGACGTCGGGGATGTCGCGCAGCTGCGAGCGCGTCACGTCGCCCGCGCCGGGACGCTCCACCTTGATCACGTCGGCGCCGAACCAGGCCAGCATCTGCGTGCATGCGGGACCGGCCTGCACGTGCGTGAAGTCGATGATCTTGATGCCGTTGAGGGGCTTGTTGCTCATTGGGATATCTCCTTGAATGAAACGGAACGCGGGTTACTTCTTCTTCGCCGTGGCGGGGTTCAGGCTCGTGATGCGGCCGCTCTCGGTGCCCGCCGTCTCGTCGATGACGGCGTTGATGAGGGTCGGGCGGCCCGAGGCGACGGCCTCGGCCAGGGCCTTCTGCAGCTCGTCGGCGGTGGTGGCGTTCACGCCCACGCCGCCGAAGGCTTCCATCAGCTTGTCGTAGCGTGCGTTCTTGACGAACACGGTGGGCGCCACGTCGCTCGTGCCGCTGGGGTTCACGTCGGTGCCGCGGTAGACGCCGTTGTTGTTGAAGACGATCACGCAGACCGGCAGGTTGTAGCGGCAGATGGTTTCCACCTCCATGCCGCTGAAGCCGAAGGCGCTGTCGCCCTCGATGGCGATCACCGGCTTGCCCGTGACCACGGCCGCGGCCACGGAGAAGCCCATGCCGATGCCCATGATTCCCCACGTGCCCACGTCCAGGCGCTTGCGCGGCTCGTACATGTCGACGATGCTGCGCGCGAAGTCCAGCGTGTTGGCGCCCTCGTTGACGACGATGGCGTCGGGCCGCGCCTTCACCTGGTCGCGGATCACGCTCAGCGCGCTGTGGAAGTTCATCGGCGAGGGCCGCGCGGCCAGCGTGGCGGCCATCTTCGACAGGTTCTTGTCCTTGCGCTCGGCGATCGCGCCGGTCCACTCGGCCGGCGGCCTGGCCCACTTCGCGTCGATGCCGGCCAGCAGTGCCGCCACGCAGGAGCCGATGTCGCCGATCACCGGCGCCTCGATGGCGACGTTGCTGTCGATCTCGGTCGGGGCGATGTCGATCTGGATGAATCGCTTGGCGCCCTTCTCCTGCGCCCAGGTCTTGCCCTTGCCGTGCGAGAGCAGCCAGTTCAGGCGCGCGCCGATCAGCACCACCACGTCGGCTTCCTGCAGCACGTAGGAGCGCGCGGCCGATGCCGACTGCGCGTGCGTGTCAGGCAGCAGGCCCTTGGCCATGGACATCGGCAGGTAGGGAATACCCGTCTTCTCGACCAGCGCGCGGATGTCGGCGTCGGCCTGCGCGTAGGCGGCACCCTTGCCGAGCAGAATCAGCGGACGCTTGGCGCCCTTGAGCAGCTCGAGGGCGCGGTTCACCGCGTCGGCAGCGGGGATCTGGCGCGGCGCGGCGTCCACCACCTTGATGAGCGAGGCCTTGCCGGCGGCCGCTTCCATGGTCTGCGCGAAGAGCTTGGCCGGCAGGTCGAGGTAGACGCCGCCCGGACGGCCCGAGAGCGCGGCGCGGATGGCGCGCGCGATGCCCACGCCGATGTCCTGCGCGTGCAGCACGCGGAAGGCGGCCTTGCACAGCGGCTTGGCGATGGCCAGCTGGTCCATCTCCTCGTAGTCGCCCTGCTGCAGGTCGACGATCTCGCGCTCGCTGGAGCCGCTGATGAGGATCATCGGGAAGCAGTTGGTGGTGGCGTTGGCAAGCGCGGTCAGGCCGTTGAGGAAGCCCGGCGCCGACACAGTCAGGCAGATGCCGGGCTTCTGCGTGAGGAAACCGGCGGCCGCCGCCGCGTTGCCGGCGTGCTGCTCGTGGCGGAAGGAGATCACGCGCAGCCCTTCGGCCTGGGCCATGCGCGTGAGGTCGGTGATCGGGATGCCGGGCAGGCCGAAGATGGTGTCGATGCCATTGAGCTTGAGGGCATCGATGACGAGGTGGAAGCCGTCGATGGTCTCGCCCTCGGGCGCGTTGTCTTCCGTCACGCTCTTGAGCGCGCGCACCACCGCGTCGCCGTCGGCGTCACGGGTTTTCGCGGACTTGAGGGCTTCGCTCAGCGTGGTGGTCGCCTCTTTCTCTGTTCTGACTGAAGACATGTCTCTCCTTCTGCATGGGTGAATGGCCGAGGCCCGAGCCGCGACTATGATTCGGGCCAAACTTTCGGCCGTTGACCTCGGTCAACTTTCCCGAAAACGGCGACGGCCCCGATGACCGGCGCCGGCAGCGAAATCGAGCAAGACGGTGACCATGACGACGTTGGAAAACCATCCGGAGAAGAACATCATTCGCGCCCAGCTGCGGCAGAACGTGCTTCTCAAGGACCTGAGCGAAGCCGACCGCGCGGAGCTCGAGGCACACCTGGTCATCGTGGACGGCAACAAGGGCGAGTTCCTGCTGCACCAGGGCGTGCGGGAGATGGAGCAGTACTTCATCCTCGACGGCATCCTCAAGCGGGTGGTGAGCAACCCGGAGGGCAAGGAAATGATCCTTCGCTTCGCCGACGAGAACGACATGGAGACGAGCTACGCTGCGCTGCGGCTGGGCACGCCCACGCCCTACGGCATCGTCTGCGTGACCAAGGCGCGGGTGGCGAGCCTGCCGCTGAAGGAGTGGATCGCCTTTCTGAACAGGCATCCCGAGACCAAGGAACTGTTCGAGTTCCTCGTGATGCGCGGCATGAGCGAGATCATGGCGCACACGATCACGCTGCACCTGCTCGACGCCGCCGGGCGCGTGCACCGCTTCATGCGCAAGCACCCGGAGCTGGAAGACCGGATTCCGAGCAAGGAACTGGCTTCGTATCTGAATCTCTCGGCGGAAACCCTTAGCCGGTTGAGGAAGCGCGGAAAGATCTGAGTCTGTCTTGGCATTGGTCCCTCTCCCGCACACGGGAGAGGGAGCAAGACCGAATACAGAGCCCGGCGCTCAGGTCTGCTTCGCCGAAGCAAAGCGCCGCGTGCTGGCCATCAGCCTCAGCTGGTTGTGCACGCCGCTCACGCCCGAGACCTCAGCCGCGACAGCCTCGGCCTGCGCCCGCTCGTCGGAATTCAGCACGATTCCGCGCAGCAGCAGTTCGCCATGATTCGCGGTGATCGTCACGTTGATGTCCCGCGTCGCCTCGTGCTCCTTCAGCGCCGCGCGCACGCGCGCCTCCAGCGCCATGTTGGCGAGCAGCGCACGCGAGGCCGGTGTTTCGGCGAACTCGGGGCGGTTCACCATCAGCCGGATCTGCTCGACGCAACTCTCGACAGAAAGGCGGTCGGTGTTGAGCACCAGGTCGTAGAGCACCGGGTCGCCCCAGGTCACGCCGAACTGCGCGTGCATGCGGGCGGCGTGCGCCTGGTCGCTGCGGCGGATCTCGGCTTCGGCGAACTCGGCGTCGTCGGTCTCGAGGTCGCCCATCAGCCATTCGACGCGCTTCTTCATCGAGCGCGTGATGCGCACGCACACCACGTGCGGCACCGGCCGCAGCAGGCAGGTGGCGCCCCAGCCGCGCAGCACCACGTTGCCGCGGTCGGCCAGCGCGAAGAGTTCTTCGGCGGTGTAGAGCGCCACGCTGCGCCGGTCGGTGGTGAGGCGCTCCACCAGGCCTGCCTTGCCGCTGCGCAGCCGGCCGATGAGGCTGGTAGAGACCTGCATGCGGTCCGCGACGTGCTCGATGACCTCGTGGCGCATCACGGCGAGGCCCAGCGTCTCGGCGAGTTTCAGCGAAACATCCTTCGCGAGGGAACCCATCTCCTGGGTCAGTGCGATCACTGGCATGTGCTGGCCTCCTTCGTCAATCCACCGGCCGTTCGACGGCGAACTCGTCGGCCTTCTTCGGCTTCCTGACGAAGGCCAGCGCCTTGGAGATCAGCGGCCAGAACAGCAGCACCAGCGCCAGCGTGGTGATGGTGCCCACCAGCGGGTTGGAGAACATCACCATCACGTCGCCCTGCGACACCAGCATGGCCTGGCGGAAGGAGTCTTCCGCCTTGTCGCCGAGCACCAGCGCCAGCACCAGCGGCGCGAGCGGGAAGTCCAGCTTCTTGAAGAGATAGCCCAGCACGCCGAAGCCGAGCATGAACCAGATGTCGAGCATCGCGTTGTGCACGGTGTAGGCGCCGATGGCGCAGATCACGATGATCACCGGCGCGATGATCGAGAACGGAATGCGCAGGATCGATGCGAAGAGCGGCACGGTGCTCAGCACCACGATCAGCCCGACGATGTTGCCGAGGTACATGCTGGCGATGAGGCCCCAGACGAAGTCCTTCTGCTCCACGAAGAGCAGCGGCCCGGGCTGCAGGCCCCAGATCAGCAGGCCGCCCAGCAGCACCGCGGCGGTGGGCGAGCCGGGAATGCCCAGCGCCAGCATCGGCAGCAGCGCGCTGGTGCCGGCGGCGTGCGCGGCGGTCTCGGGCGCGACCACGCCCTCGGTCTCGCCGGTGCCGAACTTCGCGCCCTTCTTCGACATCTTCTTGGCGAGGCCGTAGGCCATGAAGGAAGCCGGCGTGGCACCGCCGGGCGTGATGCCCATCCAGATGCCGATGAGCGAGCTGCGGATGGAGGTCATCCAGTACCTGGGCAGCTGCTTCCACGTCTGCCACACCACCTTCGGATCGATCTTGGCGCTCTTGCCGGAGAACTTCAGGCCCTCTTCCATCGACAGCAGGATCTCGCCGATACCGAACAGGCCGATCACCGCGATCAGGAAGTCGAAGCCGCGCATCAGCTCGGGCTGGCCGAAGGTCAGGCGCAGCTGGCCGGTGACGGTGTCCATGCCCACGCTGGCGAGCGCGAAGCCCAGCGCCATCGACGCGAGGATCTTGAAGGGCGAGCCCTTGCCCATGCCCACGAAACTGCAGAAGGTCAGCAGGTACACCGCGAAGAACTCGGGCGAGCCGAACTTGAGCGCGAACTTGGCGACCAGCGGCGCGAGGAAGGTGATCATCACCACCGCGAGGAACGCGCCCACGAAGGAGGACGTGAACGCGGTGGTGAGCGCCGCGCCCGCCTGCCCGTTCTGCGCCATCGGGTAGCCGTCGAAGGTGGTGGCCACCGACCATGGCTCGCCCGGTATGTTGAACAGGATCGAGGTGATGGCCCCGCCGAAGAGCGCTCCCCAGTAGATGCACGACAGCATGATGATGGCCGAGGTCGGCGACATCGTGAAGGTGAGCGGCAGCAGGATCGCCACGCCGTTCGCGCCGCCGAGCCCCGGCAGCACGCCGATCAGCACACCGAGGATGATGCCGAGAAACATCAGGCCGATGTTCATCGGCGAGAGGATCACGTAGAAGCCCTGCATCAGGGCACTGATTTCTTCCATTTCGCTTGTGCTCCGTGAGTGTGGGGTTCAGTCAGTAGCCGAGGAACCGAAGCGGATCGAGCGCGCCCTTGAACAGCGGCACCTTGAACCAGACCTCGAACATGCAGAAGAAGAGCGCGTTCACGGCCAGCGCGGCGAACACGCTCTTGAACCACGCGTACTTGCCCAGCACCATCATGAAGAGCGCGATGTAGATCGCCGACGCCACGTAGATGCCGAGGAAGGAAATCGCCAGCACGTAGACCGTGGCCGGCACGAGCACCGACAGCACGCGCCTGAGCTGCACCGAGTCGACGAAGACCGCGGTGTTGCGGTTCTTGCCCAGCAGCGACTGGTAGAGGATGCCGGCGCCCGAGATCGTGATGATCACGCCGATGAAGAACGGGAAGTAGCCCGCGCCGGGGCCGTCGGTGGTCCAGCCGGCGCCGAGCTTGCGCGCCTCGAAGACCACCACCAGGCCGATGACCAGCAGCGCCACGGCCACCGCCGCTTCTACGAGGTGGGTGGAGATGCCCGTGCGCGCCGGGCCCCCGGATGATTCGTCGTGCTCCATGGAGCCCCCATCGTGGTTGTTTGAAAAAAGAAGGAATGCGGCGTGCGCTCGCGGCGCACGCGCCCGCTGCCGCGGGGCGCGGCAGTCGGTCGTCGGCGGTCTGCCCGCCTACTTGTTGCTCGCGAGGAAGCCCGCGTCGGACATCAGCGTGCGGTGCGTGGTCTCGGCCTCGGCGAGCCACTTCGCGAAGGCGTCGCCGGTCATGAAGGTCGGGTTGAAGGCGCCCTTCTCCATGTACTCCTTCCACTCCGGCGTGGCCGCCACCTTGGTCAGCAGGTCCTTGTAGAAGGCGAGCTGGTCGGGGGTGACGCCCGGCGGCATGAAGATGCCGCGCAGCATCGTGTACCTGGTCGGCACGCCCGCTTCCTTGCAGGTGGGGATGTCGTTCCACGACTGTGTGTCGGTGACCTTGGCCTTGAAGGGCATGCGCTCGTCGTCGAACACGCACAGCGCGCGCAGCTTGCCCGCGCGCCATTGCGCCACCGCCTCGATCGGGTTGTTCACCGTCGACTGCACGTGCCCGCCCACCAGCTGCACCGCCACCTCGCCGCCGCCCTTGAACGGCACGTAGATGAATTTGGTGCCGGTGGCCTTCTCGAGCGCGACCGTGATGATCTGGTCTTCCTGCTTCGAGCCGGTGCCGGCCATCTTGAACTTGTTCGGCCCCGCGGTCTTCACCGCCGCGACGTACTCGCCCGCGCTCTTGTAGGGCTCGGAGGCGTTGGTCCACAGCACGAACTGGTCGAGCGCCAGCATCGCGACCGGCGTCATGTCCTTCCAGTTGAAGGGCACGCCCGTGGCCATCGGCGTGGTGAACAGGTTCGACAGCGAGATGACGATCTTGTGCGGATCGCCCTTTGCCTCCTTCACCGCCAGGAAGCCCTCGGCGCCCGCGCCGCCGGACTTGTTGACGACGATCAGCGGCTCCTTCATCAGCTTGTATTTGATGACGATGCCCTGCAGCAGCCGTCCCATCTGGTCGGCGCCCCCGCCGGTGCCGGCGGGAATCACGAACTCCACCGGCTTGGTGGGTTCCCATGCGAAGGCAGGCGCGGCACCGGTCGCCAGCGCCATCGCGGCGGTGGTCGTGGCAAGAACGGCGGTCGCGCGGCTCAGAACATTCAAGGCGATCTTCTTCATCAGGTTGTCTCCTGTGTAGTGATTTCGCTCTTTTTTGTTCTTGAATCTGAGCAGAGATGCGAACGGGCACGATGGTGCGCGCCAGAGATTCGAGGCGGCTTGATCGCGGTCAACTTTTTGCAGATTTCGTATCGGGGTAAGCCCGCGCTGGCGATGCGCGAGGGGCCGGGCGCAGCCCCGGCCGGGACTGTCATCGCGAACCCTATAAAATCGCGGGCGCACCGCGGCTCGCCGCTTCGTGCATCCCCATCCGGTCTTCGTAGTTCAATGGATAGAACGGGGTCCTCCTAAGACTCAGATACAGGTTCGATTCCTGTCGAAGGCACCACCAGATCGCCAAGTCGTTGAATCGCAACGGCTTTTCAACACCCCAGGCAGGCCCGGCGCAAGCCCCGCCCACACGCGGGTCCGGGTCAACGACCAGTCACACGCCCTCGGTCTAATCCGCGCGTGACATCAGACGCCCACCTTCTCCTCCCCTCCTCCGGCTCCCGCAACATCCTCGGTCGCCGCCTCCTGTTCACCTTCTCGGCCGTCCTGCTGCTGACCCTCGCGGGCTCCGGCATCGGCATCCGTTCGCTCGCCAAGGTCGACGAGGCCACGCGCGAGGCCATCCAGCAGCGCGGCGTGTCGGAGCGCATCGTGGCCGACGCCTACCGCCTGCAGGCGATCAATGCCGAGCGCTACAAGGCGATGGCGCTGAGCTCCGAACCCGAGGTCGGCGAGATTCTTGCGGCGGACATCCGCGCAACCGCCGCCAGTTACGACGAACTGATCAAACAGCTCGACCAGCGACTGCACGACGAGGCCGACCGCGCATTGCTCGCGCAGGCCGACGCCGCCGCCAGGGACTTCGCGGGCGCCGTCAAGGAACTGATCGCCGCGCGCGACTCGGGCCTCACCGAGCGCATCCGCAACGTGTACGCGCAGCGCTTCCAGCCCAGTTCGGCCGCGCTGCTGGCCGCCGTTTCCAGGCTCGCGCAATCGCAGCGGCTGGCCATCGACGTGGCAGGCGAGCACGTCGCCGAGCTGAGCGCCTCGGCGCGCATTGCGCTGGTGCTGTTCAGCGTGGCCGCGCTGCTGCTGGGCGGTGTGCTGGCGCTGGGGCTGATGCGCAGCATCGGCAGGCCGATCAGGCTCGCGAGCGACACAGCCGGACGCGTGGCCACCCTCGACCTGCGCCAGGACATCGAGGGCCACTCCCGCGACGAGGCGGGCCAGATGCTGCAGGCGCTGGGCGCCATGCAGGGCGCGCTGCGCGAACTGGTGCAGCGCGTGCGCGAGTCGGTGCAGAACGTGCGCATAGCGGCCGCCGAGATCGCGCACGGCAACTCGGAACTCTCGGCACGCACCGAAGGCGCCGCGGCCAGCCTGCAGCAGACGGCGGCGGCGCTCGGGCAGGTCATGCACAACGCGCAGCAATCGAGCACGGCCGCCGGCGAGGCCGAACGCATGGCCGGGGCCGCCGCCACGGTCGCAGCGCAGGGCGGCGAGGCGGTGTCCCAGGTGGTGAGCACCATGCAGGACATCCGGCGCGAGTCGCACAGGGTGGCCGACATAACCGGCGTGATCGACGCCATCGCCTTCCAGACGAACATCCTGGCGCTCAATGCCGCGGTCGAGGCTGCGCGGGCCGGCGACGCGGGACGCGGCTTCGCGGTGGTCGCGTCTGAGGTGCGGCAGCTGGCCACGCGATCGGCCGCGGCTGCCCGCGAGATCAAGAGCCTGATCGAGAACTCGGTGCAGCGCATCGAGTCGGGCACCGCGCTCGCCGACGACGCTGGCCGCACGATGGGGCGCATCGTCGCTTCCATCGGCCAGGTCGCCGACACGGTCGGCGCCATCACGATGGCGACGCAGTCGCAGGTGCAGGACATCGCCCAGATCGACGCCGCCGTCGCCCGGCTGGACGAAATGACGCAGAAGAACGCGGCCATGGTCGAGGAGTCGGCCGCCGTATCGGAAAGCCTGCGCGACCAGGCCCGCAACCTGGACACGCTCATCAGCCAGTTCGTGCTGCCCGGCGACGTACCGCGCGACGCACTGCCCTCGGCACCGCGCCGCGACTTCTCCCGCGACATCCCGGTGTCGCCGCGGCTGCGGCCCGCGGCCTGATCAGCGGCAGGGCAGCTGCTTGCGCCCCGGCCTTCGTTACGTACTGACAAGGTAACAGCGCTACGTAACAAGTGCCGAAGTGCGTCCGCCCGGCGCTTTCATCGCGACGTGGCTCCGGCAAAAATCTCCATGTAAATCAACAGTTTGCGCGCACCTTGCCCCACGCCGGCGCCTGCGCAAAAAAGCGGCACACAAGTTGCCCCGTCAGCCACTCCCACTACCGAGGAGGCTGCCATGGCGGATGCCAACACAACGATTTCTTCGATCGCCGGAGGCGCCGACAGCAGTGCCGCCACGCCGGTGATCCTCGCGCAGGCGACGGTCCGGCCGGTCGCTCCCATGGGGGCGGCCGCCGCCGCCTCGGCAACACCGGCTGCGGCGCCGGCCGGCATCGGGTCGCTGTCGAATGCGACGCCCGGCACGGTCGTCATGCGCGACGGCGTGGCGATCCCGGTGTCCGGCAACCAGACGCTGATGGCCGGCGACCGCGTGATCGTTCCGCAGGACGGCCATGCCAACGTTCTATTTCCCGGATCGGCCACCAACAAGGCACCCCTGGCCGGCGTGTTCACGGGCGGCACGGACGCCACCATCAGCTCGACCAAGCTCGCGAGCGGCCTGGAGCAGGTGAACGTGGACGTGGCCTCCGGCGACCTGGAAGTGACCGCGCCCGACAGCGACGCCGAAGCCGCCGCGCTCGCGGTGAGCAAGAAGACCGCTGCCGGCAGCGGCATCGGGCTGGGCGAATTCGCGCTCGGCGCGCTGGGCGCCGCCGGGCTCGCGGCGGCACTGGGCGGCGGCGGGGGCAGCGACGGCGCGGTCCCCTTCTTCGTTCCGGGCATCGGCGAAAGCGATGCGGATGCAGACGCGGACGCCGATGCCGACGCGGATGCGGACGGCGACTCGGATGCGGACGCCGATGCGGATGCCGACGCTGACGCCGACGCCGATTCGGACGCCGATGCCGATTCGGACGCCGATGCCGATTCGGACGCGGACTCCGATGCAGACGCCGACTCGGATGCCGACGCCGACGCCGACGCCGACGCCGACGCCGACGCCGACCACCTGCTCGACCCAGGCGACGGCGCCGCCGACCATCTTGTCGGAGCCCTCGACAACCTGCTCGGCCTCGGCGGAGGCGGCGGTACGGCCGCCGCCGCGCGCAGTGCCGCGGTCACGAGCTCCGCGCCCACGCTCTCGTCGCTGATGCCCACGGTCGACGGCCTCACCGACCTCGTGGACGACGTGCTCTCGCCCATCGCGGGCAACGAATTCAGGCCCGACGATCCGAACGCCTTCGACCCGCTGGACGACACTGTCGACGGCATCACCGCCGACCTCGGCGGCGTGCTCACACCCGTGGTCGACGGCCTGCTGGGCGCCGGCCTCACCGGCGCGCTCATCGGCTCGCTGAACGGCCAGGTCGACTACCTGACCGACGCGCTCGGCAACATCCTCGACAACGTGCTCGGTGGCGACGGACTGCTCGGCGGCGTAACCACCGGCCTGGGCATCGACGGCCTCGTCGACCAGATCGTCGGCGACGAAGGCGTGGTCAGCCAGGTGCTCGACGGCCTGCTCGGCGAAGGCAGCCTCGTGGGCAGCGTGCTCGGCGAAGACGGATTGGTCGGGCAGCTGCTTGGCGATGGCGGCTTGCTTGGCGGGCTGCTGGGCGGCGTACTCGGTGGCGATGGCGGCCTGCTCGGTGGCGTGCTGGGCGACGACGGCCTGCTGGGCGGTGTGCTCGGTGGCGATGGCGGCCTGCTCGGTGGCGTGCTGGGTGACGACGGCCTGCTGGGCGGCGTACTCGGTGGCGATGGCGGCCTGCTCGGTGGCGTGCTGGGTGACGACGGCCTGCTGGGCGGCGTACTCGGTGGCGATGGCGGCCTGCTCGGTGGCGTGCTGGGTGACGACGGCCTGCTGGGCGGCGTGCTCGGTGGCGATGGCGGCCTGCTCGGCGGCGTGCTGGGTGACGACGGCCTTCTGGGTGGCCTGCTGAGCGGCGACGACGGCCTGCTCGGAGGCGTACTCGGCGGCGACGGCTCGCTCGCCGGCCTGCTCGGCAGCGAGGGCCTCACCGGCGGCTTGCTGGGCGGCGACGGGCTGGTCGACAGCCTGCTCGGTCCCGACGGCGTGGCCGGCGGACTGCTTGGCGCAACACCCCTCGGCGGCTTGCTCGGCGGCGAAGACGGCCTGCTCAGCGGCGTGCTGGGCGACAACGGCCTGATCGGCGGCCTCCTCGGTGGAGACGGCCTGCTGGGCGGGGTTCTTGGCGACGACGGCCTCCTCGGTGCCGATGGCCCGCTGGGCGGTCTGCTCGGTGGCGATGGTGGCCTGCTCGGCGGCGTGCTGGGTGATGGCGGCCTGCTGGGCGGCGTGCTCGGTAGCGACGGCGGCCTCCTCGGCGGCGTGCTGGGCGACGACGGCCTGCTGGGCGGCGTACTCGGTGGCGATGGCGGCCTCCTCGGCGGCGTGCTGGGCGACGGCGGCCTGCTGGGCGGCGTACTCGGCGGCGACGGTGGCCTGCTCGGCGGCGTGCTGGGCGACGGCGGCCTGCTGGGCGGCGTGCTCAGCGAAGACGGTCTCGTCGGCGGCCTGCTCGGCGGCGTCACCAACGGCGATGCCGGTGGCCTGGTCGGTGGCCTCCTCGGTGAAGACGGCCTCGTCGGCGGCCTGCTCGGCGGCGTCACCAACGGCGATGCCGGTGGCTTGGTCGGTGGTCTCCTCGGTGAAGACGGCCTCGTCGGCGGCCTGCTCGGCGGCGTCACCAACGGCGATGCCGGCGGCCTGGTCGGAGGTCTCCTCGGTGAAGATGGCCTCGTCGGCGGCCTGCTCGGCGGAGTGACCGGCGGCGGCGGCACCGGCGGCCTGCTGGGTGGCGTGCTCGGCGAAGACGGCATCGTGAACAACCTGCTCGGCGACGAAGGCCTGGTCGGCAGCGTGCTGGGCGCAGACGGCCTGGTCGGCCGCCTGCTCGGCTCGCTCGGCGGCGACGACGGCCCGGTGGCCAACGTGCTGCAGTCGGCGACCAGCGAAGCGGCTGCTCCGGCGGCGCATGCGGCCTCCAGCGCGGCGGCGCCGGCGACCGACATCCTGGCCGGCACTTCCGGCACCGTGGCGCCGGTGGCCGAGACAGTGGCCCACGTGGCCGAAGGCGCGGCCGGTGCAGCGGCCTCCGGCGTGGGCGAAGTCGTCGCGCCGATCACCAGCCAGGTCGAGCAGACGGTGAGTCACGTGGTGAACCCGGTCACCAACATCCTGCACGGCCTGCTGGGCTGAGCCTGCCACCCGCTCGCCCGCTGCCGGCCCCGGGGTGCCGATGTAGGCAGGCGCTCACGCACTTGCCTTGCAATGTCCCGCATGGGCGGGCGCTGCGCAGAGTCAATGTGGAGGTTCCGTGGATCCCGGTTCCTCCTCACGACGCATCCGTGCGTCGTTAAGCGCTCCCTCGAGGGGCGCTTTTTTTTGGGGGGGCGTGCGTGAACGCCGCTGCTCCTCAGCGGATCAGGCTCATCGGCGCGACCTGCGGCGTCACCTTCTGCTCGGTCGCCGTCAGCAGCTGGCCGTTCGACTCCTTCCAGCACATGAGGTTGGTGGTGCCCGAGCCCGCCGGTCCCGGCGCCTGTATCGATACCGCCTTCCATCCCTTGCAGGCGCCGCCGACGGTGGTGGGGCGGTCGAGAAACACGTAGTCGGTGCCGGCGTCGATGCGCATCACGCCCGCCACGCCGGGCGGAAGCGGCTTGCGCGTCTGGGCGGACGCCGCGCATGCGGCCGTGGCAATGGCGATGCCCAGGAAGAAGATGCGAGTGCGCCCCATGTGTGTGCCGCTCCGGTTTGACGAACGCCGATGTTATGGCCGGCGACGCCGTGCGGCGAGCGCATCCATGCCCGGCCCGCCCTCATTGGCCTCACACCACGCGGTGCTCCTCCACCACGAAGGCCGTGATCTCCGCAAGGAAGGTGAGCGCATGCGCCATCGTCACCTGCCCTTGCGGCGATGCGAAGGCCGCATCGAGCGTGCCGGGGTTCTCGAACCACAGCTCGACGATGCCGTCGATCGGCAGCTCCGCGTAGCCGCAGGGCGTGCCCTTCACGAACTCGCGCGCGGTCACCACGTTCTGGCGGTAGCCGCTCACGCCGGGCATGCGGCGCACGTGGTCGGCGTGCACCTTCCATTCGCGGCGGAAGTCTTCTTCCGACTGCTCGACGGGCCGGCGCAGCAGCGAGATGCGCTTGAGCAGCCCCTCGGGCTTCGGCGGCGGCGCGATCACCTCGGTCTGCGCGACGGTCACGATGTGCAGGCCGCCCAGAAAGCGTTCCTCGTCGGCGCGGATGGCAGCGGCCAGCTCGCCCGTGTTGAAGGCCGTGTCGGCCTGCTTCGCTTCGTCGAAACCCAGCTGCGAGAAACCGTCGAAGTCCCATGGCCCGCGTGCGAAGTCGATACCGCGCTGCAGCCGGTCGAGCACGAGGTTCTGGCGGTAGCCACGCAACGTGGGCAGTTGCGCCACCAGCGGGCCGTGCCTGTCGCGCCAGTGGCTGCGGAAGGCCTCGTCGGTCCATTCGGGTTTCTTGCGGATCAGGCCCATGCGCAGGGGCGTCGGTTCGGTCATCTGCTTGTCTCCTTATCGTTGATTTGCAAGGCGGCTTCTGCCTCGGCGCGCGCTCGCGCGAGGCCGGGCGCGCGCTTGGCCAGCCACACGCCGTGGCGCACCGGCCAGCGCCGGAAGCCGGGGTCCGCACCGAGCGCCGCGGCCGCGTGGTGCGCCCAGTAGGGGTCGAGCAAGGCCTCGCGGCCCAGGGCGACGAGATCGGCCTGCCCGGCGGCGAGCACGGCCTCGGCCTGATGCGCGTCGACGATCATCCCGACCGCCTGCGTGGGCACCTGCGCCTCGCGCCGGATGCGCGCGGAGAACGGCACCTGGAAGCCCAGCCCGCGCGGCACCGGCAGCGCGCGCGTCTCCTCGGTGAGGCCGCCCGAGGAACAGTCGATCACGTCGACGCCGCAGCGCTTGAGCTCGCGCGCGAGCACCACCGAGTCGTCCAGGTTCCAGCCATCGGGCGTGCCGTCGACCGCCGAGAGGCGGCAGAACAGCGGCTTCTCCGCCGGCCACGCGGCACGCACGCGCTGCGCGATCTCCAGCGCGAGCCACATGCGGTTGTCGCGGCTGCCGCCGAGTGCATCGTCGCGATGGTTGGCGTTGGGTGAAAGGAAGCTGGCGACGAGGTAGCCGTGCCCGAAGTGCAGCTCGACCACGTCGAAGCCCGCCTTGTCTGCGCGCACCGTGGCATCGACGAAGCGCTGCACCACCGCCGCGATGCCATCGGCATCGAGCGCGCCCGGTGCCGACCAGCCAGGCCCTGCCGCGAGTGCGCTCGGCCCCAGACGCTCCCACGGCTCCTCGTCTGCGGCCATGCGCGCATCGCCGAGTGCGGCGCCACCCTCCCACAGCGGCTCGCTGCCCGCCTTGCGGCCTGCATGCGCGAGCTGCACGCCGATGGCGCTGCCCTGCGCGTGCACGAAGTCGACCACGGCCTTCAGCGGCGCGATCTGGCTGTCGTTCCACAGGCCGAGGTCGGCGGTGCCGATGCGACCGCGCGGATCGACCGCTGTGCTCTCGGTGAAGATCAGCCCGGCGCCGCCGAGCGCGAACTTGCCCAGGTGCACCATGTGCCACGGCGTGGCATGGCCGCGCTCGGCGGCGTGCTGGCACATCGGCGAGATCACGACGCGGTTGGCCAATGCGAGGCCGCGCAGTTGCAGGGGCTGGAACAGCAGGGGGAGAGAGTCGGTGGACATGGATGGAAGAAATCAGGGTGCAGGCTTGGGCACGGCGGCGGCTGCCGGCCGCGTGCCCAGCCACGTGCCGCTCATCACCGCGGCGAAGCCGAACAGGTGCCACCAGCTCAGCACCTCGCCCAGCAGCAGCGCCGCGACCGCGACGCCGAACACCGGCACCCAATAGAGAAAGACAGCGGTGCGCGCCACGCCGATGACGGAGATGGCGCGGTTCCAGATCAGGTTGCCGGCGGCGGTGGCGGCCACGCCCGAGAACAGCACCAGCGCCCACGGCCACGCACCCGGGAACAGCTGCGCCGCGCCCAGCGGCGACGGCCCGAGCAGCGTGTGCAGCACCAGCATCGCGGTGCCCATCACGTAGATGCCCCAGCTCATCGACAGCGGATCGATCTGCCGCGCCAGGCGCTGCACGCCTACGCCGCCGACCGCGAAGCTCACCACCGACAGCGCCAGCAGCAAATCGCCCAACCCCGCGTGCGACAGGCTCGCGCCCGGATGGCTGAGCACGACCGCGGCCACGCCCGCGAAGCCCAGCGCCACGCCGACCAGCCGCCGCGCCGTCAGCGCCTCGCGGAACACCAGCGCCGCCATCAGCGCCGACACCAGCGGACTCAGCGCCATGATCAGCGCCCCGTTGGTGGCCGTCGAACGCTGCAGCCCCAGCGCGAACAGGATCTGGTTGGCATACACCATCAGGAAGCCGCAGCCGGCAAGTGCCGCAAGACGCCGCATGCCGAACGCCGGCACCCCGTCGCGCCGCCACAGCAAGATCGCGCTCAGCGCCACGCACGCCACCGCCATGCGCAAAGCCGCCAGCGGCAGCGCCTCGAAGAAGCCCGTCAGCACCTTCACCGCCGACACGTTCACGCCCCACACGAGCATTCCCAGCAGCAGCCAGGCCTGCACGGCGGCCGGTGTGGCGCCCGCAGAGGACGATGAAGATGACGACGGCGCAGGCTGGTTCATTTCAATCGTTCGGCAAGAGACGACCGTACGCCACGGCCCGCGCAGCGAGGCCCCTTCGCAGGCTCCCGCGGAACCGGCTCTGCCGGGCCGCAGGGTGCGCCCCCGCGGGGGGGTGTCCGAGCCACCCGAAGTGGGCGAGGCTGGGAGTGATCAACAGTCCTGGGGTGGTCAACCTTCCAGCTCGTTCCACATTTCGATGTCGCGCTCGGCGGTCCAGATGCGCGGGTGGACGTGACCGGTGGCCTCGTCGTAGGCGCGCGTCACGTCGAACGGCATGCAGTGATCGAAGATCACCCAGTGGCCGTACGTGGGGCGCAGCGCCGCCACGGTTTCCTTGTAGATCGCGTTCAGCGTCTTGCCCTGCGCCACGCCGTTGTTGACCAGCGTGTACACGTCGGAGATGAAGGCGCGCGTGGAGGCGATGGCCTTGCGCACGTCGGCGGCGTTCTCCAGCGCGGCGCCGCGCCCGGGCACCAGCTTCTCGAAGCCGAAGCCCGCGAGGCGGTCGAGCGTGGCGGGCCAGTCGCGGAAGTAGCAGTCGCCGGCGTAGGCGGTGCTCTGGTACTCGACGAGGTCGCCCGCGAAGCAGATCTTCTGGTCTTCGAGGTAGGCGATGGTGTCGCCCTTGGTGTGGCCGCGGCCCACCTGCGCGATCTTCACTTCGAGCTTCTTGCCCAGCCACACGCTCATGGTGCCGTCGAAGGTCATGGTGGGCCAGGTCAGGCCCGGCGGCACCGACTCGACGTTGCGGAACAGGCGTGGGAAGCGGCCGATCTCGCTGGCCTTGTCCTGCTCGCCGCGCTCCACGATCAGGTCGTAGGTGTCGCGGCTGGCGATGATCTGCTCGGCGCCCTCCTTGAAGTAGGCCGAGGCGCCCAGAACGCGCACCGCGTGGTAGTGGCTCAGCAGCACGTACTTGATGGGCAGCGGCGTCACTTCGCGGATGCGGCGGATCACGTCCTGCGCCATCGCCGGCGTGGCCTGCGTGTCCACCACCATCACGGCCTCGTCGCCGATGAAGATGCCGGTGTTCGGGTCGCCCTCGGCGGTGTAGGCATAGGCGTTCTCCGAAAGCCGGGTGAACGAGACCTTCTTTTCCTCGAGGTCGGCGTGGCTGGCGAATTTCTTGGTGGTCATGGGAGTTCCTTTGAAATGAGCGATGCGAGTCAATGCGTGCCGAGGTACGCGGACTTCACCTTGGGGTTGTCGAGCAGCTCGCGGCCGGAGCCTTCGAGCGTGATGCAGCCGGTTTCGAGCACGTAGGCGCGGTCGGCCACGCCCAGCGCCTGCTTGGCCATCTGCTCGACGAGCAGGATGGTCAGGCCCGAGCTGCGCAGCTGGCGGATGGCGTCGAAGATGTCCTTGATGATGAGCGGCGCCAGGCCCAGCGAGGGCTCGTCCAGCAGCAGCAGGCGCGGCTCGCTCATGAGCGCTCGGGCAATGGCCAGCATCTGCTGCTCGCCGCCCGACAGCGTGCCCGAGGGCTGGTGCTGGCGCTCCTTCAGGCGCGGGAAGCGCGCGAACTCGCGCTCGATGCCGCGCTCCACGAAGGCCTTGTCGCCGCGGCGCGAGTAGGCGCCGAGCATCAGGTTCTCGCGCACCGTCTGGTCCGGGAACACGCCGCGCCCCTCGGGCGACAGCGCGACGCCCAGGCCCACGCGCCTGTGCGAGGGCACGTGCGTGCAGTCGTTGCCGTCGATCAGCACGCGGCCCTCGGCCACGGGCTCCAGGCCGACGATGCTCTTGAGCAGCGTGCTCTTGCCGGCGCCGTTGGCGCCGATGATGGTGACGACCTCGCCCGCGCGCACTTCCAGGCTCACGCCCTTGACGGCCTCGATGGCGCCGTACGAGACCTTCACCGATTCGATTTTCAGCATGATGGTTTCGGTCTTTCTGCTCAGGCGGGCATGGCCGTGGCCAGTGCCTCTTCTTCTTCGTCGTCCACGCCCAGGTAGGCCTCGACCACGCGCGGGTTGGCCTGAACCTCGGCGGGCCTGCCCTCGGCGATCTTGATGCCGTAGTCGAGCACGATCACGTGGTCCGAGATCGACATCACCAGGTCCATGTGGTGCTCCACCATCAGGATCGACACGCCGCACTTGCCGATGCGCAGCAGCAGCTCGCCGAGCTCGGCGGTCTCCTGCGGGTTGAGGCCCGCGGCCGGTTCGTCGAGCAGCAGCAACTGCGGCTCGGTGGCCAGCGCGCGCGCCAGCTCCACGCGGCGCTGCAGGCCGTAGGGCAGGCTGCCCGCGGGCCAGTGCGCGAGGTGGCCGAGGTCGACCAGGTCGAGCAGCTGCAGCGCGCGCTCGCGCGTCGCCTTCTCCTGCCGGTTCGCGGTGGGCCAGGCCACCAGCGACGACAGGAAGCCGTTGCTCATGCGGCTGTGGCGGCCGAGCATGACGTTGTCGAGCACCGAGAGATCCGCGAACAGGCGCAGGTTCTGGAAGGTGCGGCCCATGCCCATGCAGCAGATGGCATGAGCCGGCTCGCCCACGATGTTGCGGCCCAGGAAGCGGATCGAGCCCGCGTCGGGTTCGATCACGCCGGTGAGCATGTTGATCATGGTGCTCTTGCCCGCGCCGTTCGGCCCGATCAGCGCATGGATGTGGCCGCGCTGCAGGCGGAAGGACACGTCCTGCGCCGGCTTCACGCCGCCGTACGACTTGGTCACGCCCTGCACCACCAGCAGCTCGCCTTCGCCGCCGGGGCCGATCTGGCCCGGAATGCCGCTGCCGCCAGCGCCCTCGCCGCGATGGCGCGACTTCATGAACCACTTGTTGAACAGGCCCACCACGCCGCCCGGCATCACGTACAGCGCGAACAGCAGCAGGAAGCCGTAGAGGAAGTGCTGCGCCGAAGGCCAGCGCGCGAGCAGCGCGTCGGTCAGCGTGAGCAGCACCGCACCCACCAGCGGCCCGTACATCGAGCCCGCGCCGCCGAACAGCACCAGCAGCAGGATGAAGATCGACAGGTGGAAGGTGATGAAGTCGGAGTTGATGTACTGGTTCTGCTGCGCCACCAGCGCGCCCGCGATGCCGCAGGTGACGGCCGCGACCACGAAGGCCATGACCTTGGCGCGGTACACGCGCACGCCCACGGAAGACGAAGCGATCTCGTCCGCCTGCAGCGACAGCAGCGCGCGCCCGAAGCGACCATTGAGCAGGTTGCGCAGCAGCAGGTGCAGCGCCGCGCACAGCACGATGCCCAGGATGACCCACTGCGTGGTGTCCAGCGGTGCGCCCTTCCAGGTGAGCGGGCGGATGCCGTAGATGCCCTGGGCGCCGCCGAACACGTCGGTCCATTCGCCCACGAGCTTCTCCACCACGATGCCGAAGGCCAGCGTGACCATGGCGAGGTACGGCCCCTTCACGCGCAGCGAGGGCAGCGCGATCAGCACGCCGCACAGGCCCGAAATGACGGCGGCCAGCGCGAGCGCGAGCCACGGGTCCATGTCGGTGCGCGAGGTCAGCAGCGCCACGCCGTAGGCGCCGGCCGCGAACAGCCCGGCCTGGCCCAGCGATTTCTGCCCCGCGTAGCCCACCAGCACGTTCATGCCGGCGGCGCAGAGGTAGTAGACGCACATCATGAAGGCGATGCGCAGGTAGTAGTCGTTGCCCGACATCGATACGATGCCGCAGAGCACCGCCGCGACCAGTACCACGGCGAGGGGATGGGCGAGGCGCTTCATACCTTCTCCACCGTCGAGCGGCCGAACAGGCCCGTGGGACGGAAGGCCAGCACCAGGATGACGAGCGCGAACACCGCCACCTCGCGCCACTGCGCCTGCCACAGGTTGACCATCGACTCGAGCACGCCGAGCAGGAAGCCGCCGATCACGCAACCGCGCGGGTTGCTCAGGCCGCCGATCATCGCGCCCGAAAAGCCCTTCAGGCCCACGGTCAGCCCCATGAAGAGCGAGGCCTGCGCGATGGGCGCGAGCAGGAAGCCCGAGAGCCCCGCCAGCGCCGAGCTGACGACGAAGGCGCCGATCATCATCGCGTTGGTGTTGATGCCCATGAGGCTGGCGACGTTGCCGTTCTGCGCCACCGCGCGCATGGCCTTGCCGATCATGGTGCGGTTCATCACGCGGTCGAAGCCGAACATCACGACCACCGCCACGCCCAGCGTGAGCAGCTCCTGTGGGCGCACGCCCACGCCGAACATGCGGATCACTGTGTCGCCCACCGGCGCGGGCACCACCACCGGCTTCGGGCCCCAGATGGCAAGCCCCACGCTCTGCAGGATCACGCCGAAGCCCAGCGTGCTCATCACCCACGCCATGCCGGGGCGGCCCGCGAAGGGGCGCACGCCCAGCACGTAGAGCAGCCAGCCCAGCAGGCCCATCACGCCGAGCGCGGCCAGCAGCGCGAAGAGCTGCGCGCCCGCGCCGGGCACGGCGTCGCCGAAGGTGGTGGAGCTCAGCGGCTTGCCCAGTACCAGGAACAGGGCGCTCATGCCGATGAAGGCGCCGGCCGAGACGAACTCGCCGTGCGAGAAGTTCAGCGTCTTGGTGGTCGTGAACGTGATGCTGAATCCCAGCGCCACCAGCGCATAGGCACCGCCGACGGCGAGCCCGCTGATGAGCGCCTGCAGGAGCGCTTCAACCATGGTGTGTATCTCCGTTGCGAGACGGCGCCGGCTGCCGCGCGGGCAGGCCGGTCGCTTCGCCTCTTCTTTTCTGTCTTGCTTACTGCTTGAAGTCGGCCGGCTTGAGGCCCTGGATCAGCGCGTCGGTGTAGGGCATCAGCTTGCCGTCCTTCCAGCGGATCCAGACCAGGTCCTTGGCGGTTAGCGCTTCGTGATTGGTCTTGCTGAAGGGCTTGTCGTAGGTCTTGAGCACGCCCTGCACCGGCGTCTTCAGGTCTTCGAGCGCCGCGCGCACCGCTGCGCCGTCGGTGCTGTTGGCCTGCTTCATGGCTTGCGCCAGCAGCTGCATGGAGTCGTAGCCGTGCAGCGCGAAGGAGAACGAGCCCGGCGCCTTCAGCTTGGCACCGATGCGGTCGAAGAGCTTCTGCTGCGCGGGCGTGCGGGTCTCGCTCACGGTGCGCATGAAGATCGGCTTCTCGGCGAGCTGCTTGCCGGCCGCGTCGTAGAAGGTGATGTTGTCGGCGGCCCAGGAGGTCAGCGTCAGCGGGAAGTAGTTGATCTTCTCCATGCTGCGCACCAGCTGCGCGATGGGCGTGCCCTGCGCCCACACCACCACGGTGTCGACGTTGGCGGCCTTCATCTTGCTCAGCTGCGAGGTCATGTCGGTGTCGCCGACGCCGAAGCGCTCGGTGGCGGCGATCTTGATGTCCTGCAGCTTGGCGATCTCCTCCATGTCCTTCAGGCCGCCCTGGCCGTAGCCGGTGGTCTCGGCCATCAGGCCTACCACCTTGGAGCCTGCGGTGTTCTTCTTCACGTAGGCCATCAGCGCGGCGACCTGCTCGCGGTCGACCATCGAGACGCGGAACATGTAGTTGTCGGCGCCGGGGCTCATCGGCTTGGTGATGTCGGTGCCCGAGCCCACGTTGCCCAGCACGGGGATCTTCTTCTGGTTGGCGATGTGCTTCCACGCCATCGCGTTGCCCGAGTTGGTGGGGCCGAAGACGGCGACCACCTTCTCGTTGTCGATCAGGTCGCTCATGTTCTGGATCGACTTCGGCGGCGCCGAGACGTCGTCGCGCGTGACCAGCGCCAGCTTCTTGCCGAGCACGCCGCCTGCGGCGTTGATGTCGGCGATGGCCGCCTCCATGCCCAGCACCGCGGCCTGGCCGCTCTGGGCCGAGGGCGACGCGGAGAGGTCGCCGTTGTAGCCGACCTTGATGTCCTGCGCCATGGCACCGGTAGCGCCGGCCGTGAAGGCGGCGAACGCGGCCGCGGCGAGCAGCGTCTTGTACAGACGGATGGTTTTCATTTTTTGTCTCCTGAGGTTGACGGACGGGGAAGCGGAAAAAAACAAAAGGGGGCTCAGACGGCGAGGAAGCCGCCGTCCACCGGCAGCACGATGCCGGTGACGTAGCGCGACATGTCGCTGGCCAGGAAGATCACCGGGCCCACCAGGTCTTCGGTCTGGCCGACGCGGCCCATGGGGATGCGCGTCATGAACGACTCCAGGCGCTGCGGGTTCTCGCGGGTGGCGGCGGTCATGGGTGTCTCGATCACGCCGGGGGCCAGCGCGTTGACGCGCACGCCAGCGGGCGCCAGCTCCTGCGCGAGCGACTGCGTGAGCATCTTGATCGCGCCCTTCGACGGCGAGTAGCCCAGGCTCGCGCCCTGCCCCGCGTACGCGGCGATGGAGGCGATGTTGATGATCGAGCCCTTCGTCTGCTTGAGCACCGGGATGAAGGCCAGCGTGGTGTTGAAGGTGCCGTGCACGTTCACGTCGATGGTCTTCTTCCAGTTGGCCGCTGCGTTCGGACTGCTGGTGTTCTCGCGGATGATGATGCCGGCGTTGTTGACCAGCAGGTCGACGTTGCCGATCTCCTTGCCGACACGCTCGGCCAGCGCCTGGCAGGCCTCGGGCGCGGTCACGTCGAGCACGAAGGACCAGGCCTCGCCGCCCGCGTCGCGCACCAGCTGCG
This sequence comes from Variovorax sp. V15, assembly GCF_041154425.1. Taxonomy (NCBI): domain Bacteria; kingdom Pseudomonadati; phylum Pseudomonadota; class Betaproteobacteria; order Burkholderiales; family Comamonadaceae; genus Variovorax; species Variovorax sp. V15. The sequence goes on along the minus strand of NZ_AP028659.1, from coordinate 839,778 downwards.
CGGTCTCGCGCACGGTGGCGTCGTTCATGTCGGTGACGACCACGCGCGCACCGGCCTGCGCCAGGCCCAGCGCGAGCGCGCGGCCGTTGCCCTGGCCCGCGCCGGTAATGAAGGCCAGGCGGCCTTCGAGCAGGCGGGGTGCGACTGTGGATGGAAAGGCCATCGGTGTCTCCTTCTCTCTATATATGTGTGGGTGTATGACGCTCAGGCGGCGCGGCTGACCGGCACGACCTCGCGCTGCTCCACCTTCAGCTGCGCCGTGGCCTTGGCTTCGGCCTGCGCGACCTGCAGGCCGGCGACATAGCCGAAGGTCAGCGCCGGGCCGAGGGTGATGCCGGCGCCGGGGTAGTTGCCGCCCATGACGCTGGCGGCGTCGTTGCCTACCGCGTAGAGACCCTTGATCGGCTGGCGGTTGGCGTCGAGCACGCGGGTCTTCTCGTCGGTGACGAGGCCGGCGAAAGTGCCGATGTCGCCGATCACCAGCTTGATGGCGTAGTACGGGCCGTTCTCCAGCGGCGCGACGCAGGGGTTGGGCGTGATGTTGGCGTCACCCTGGTAGCGGTTGTAGGCCTTGCTGCCCTTGCCGAAGGCGGGGTCGTCGCCGGTGCGCGCGCCCTTGTTGAACTCCTGCACGGTGGCTTCGAGCGTGGCGGGCGCGATGCCGAGTTCCTTGGCCAGTTCGCCGACGGTGGCGCCGCGCTTGAGGTAGCCGCTCTTCAGGTGCCGCCCGATGGGCAGCGGCGCGGGCGCGACGCAGCCCAGGCCGTAGTCGCGCAGCGCCTTGTGGTCGCACAACAGCCAGGCCGTTACCTCGGGCTCACCCTCGCAGGCCTTGACCATCGCCTGCACGAAGTCGTGGTACGAGTTGCCCTCGTTGGTGAAGCGGCGGCCCTTGGTGGTGACCGCGATCACCCCGGGCTTGGCGCGGTCGATGAAGTGCGGCATCACGCCCTTGCTGCCGTCGGGGCGCGTGGTGACCGACGCGGGCACCCACGCCGCGGCATGCGGGATGGTGCCGTCGACGCGGCCGCCCACGGCCTCGGCCAGACGCAGGCCGTCGCCGGTGTTGGTGGAAGGCGATGGCGAGTAGTGCTCGCGGCCGGTGGGCGCATGCGGAAAGAGCTGCTTGCGGCGTTCCACGTCGTAGGGGAAGCCGCCGCAGGCCAGCACCACGCCGCGCTTCGCGACCACGCGCACGTTCTGGCCTTCGTGCTGCACCACCGCGCCGGAGACGCCGTCGTACTCGACCACCAGCTTCTTCACCGGCGACGAGAGCCACACGGGAATGTTCTTGTCCATCGCGGCCTTGGCCAGGCGGCCGGCCAGTGCATTGCCGTTGGTCAGCGTCATGCCGCGGCCGTGGCGCAGCACGTCGAGGAAGTGGCGGCTCAGGCGCTTGGTCACGTACCAGAACGAGGTCGGCGACTTGAAGGCCCGCATGAAGTGTTTGATCTCGGGGCCCGAGCCCAACATCATCCCGAACACGGTGAGTTCGGGCAGCGGCGGCGCCAGCTGCTTGATGCGCTTGCCGAGCTCGCGGCCGTCGAACGGGCGCGTGACCATCGAGCGGCCGCCCTGCTGGCCGCCCGGCGCCTCGGCGTGGTAGTCGGGGAAGACGGCCGGCATGTCGAACTGCACGCAAGTGTTGCGCGTGAAGAAGTCGATGGCCTTGGGCCCCATCTCCAGGAAGGCGCCGACGCGCGCGGCGTCGAAGTGTGTGGTGGCCTCGTGCTTCATGTATTCGAGCGCGGCGCCCTCGGGCTCGTGGATGCCCTGCTCCGTGGCCAGGCGCGTGCCCGGAATCCACAGCCAGCCGCCCGAGCGCGCGGTGGTGCCGCCGAAGCGCGGCTCCTTCTCGACCACCAGCACCTTCAAGCCCTGCGAAGCCGCCGTGACCGCGGTGGCCATGCCCGATGCGCCGCTGCCGACTACGAGCACGTCGCATTCGAAAGTGTTCTGTTCCATGTCTCTGCCTGTTCGCGTGTTTGTGTAAGACCTAAGTTGCGGCGCAGTTTAGGCAGCGACGTTGATATGGTCAAGTCTCTTCGTTACTATCAGATGTTCAATCATCATCGATTGAACACGACAATATCAGTAGAAACCCTGATGGCTATACTCGCCCCCACTCTCACTCCCCACGCCGGGCGCCCCATGGAAAAGCCAAGACGTGGCATTCAGTCCGTCGAAATCGGAACGCAACTGCTGGTGGCGCTCGGGCGCCACGTCGCGCCCATGGCGCTGCGCGACCTGGGCAAGGCCGCGGGCGTTCCCGTCGGCAAGGCGCACCCCTATCTCGTCAGCTTTTTGAAGGTCGGCTTCGTGGTGCAGGACAGCGCGGGCCGCTACGAGCTGGGCCCGCTGGCGCTGCAGCTGGGGCTGGCAAAGCTGCAGCGGCTCGACCCGATCAAGGAGGCGTCGCCACTCATCGAGCAGCTCGCCTCGGAGACCGAGCAGAGCATCGCGGTGGCTGTGTGGGGCAACTTCGGGCCGACGGTGGTGCGGCTGGAGGAGCCGATCCACCCGCTGCACGTGAACCTGCGCACCGGCACCGTCATGTCGCTGGCCTACACCGCGACGGGCCGGCTCTTCGCGGCCTACCTGCCGCCCAAGGTGGTCGAGAAGATGATGCTGGAGGACCTGGCGCGCACCCGCCCCGCGGACGGCCGCGGCGCCACCGCCGAGCTGTCGCGCGCCGAGATCGAGGCCCTGCTGGTCGAGACGCGCCTGCACGGCATGTCGCGCACGCTGGGCCAGCCGATCCCGGGCATCGACGCCTTCTGCGCGCCGGTGTTCGACTCGACCAACAACCTGGTGCTGGGCATCACCGCCATGGGCCCCGAGGCTACCTTCGACCGCGAATGGGACGGCCGCGTGGCCGTGCCGCTGAGGGCCTGCGCGCTGGAGATCTCGCGCCGGCTGGGCTTCGTGCCTACGGGCGAGCAGGCCTGATCGCGGGTCTTCACCGGCTTCCCGGCAAAAGAAAAAGGCGCTTCGTCGAAGCGCCTTTTTCTTTTGGTTCCGGCCGGTCAGTGCGTCTCGCGGCGCAGCTGCTGCACGTCTTCATGCAGCGAATGCGCCCATTCGCGCCGGTCGCGGCCATGCGGGTCCTGCGGCTCGCCGAAGCGCACGATGGCCAGCAGCGGCGGCGCGCGCAGCGTGTTCCACAGCGAGACGACGAGGTTGTCGTCGTCGATATAGCGCGGCGCCTGGCTGGTCTCGCCGGTGGCGGCGTCGGCGAAGCGCAGCGCGGCGGGCAGCACCGGCGCGCCCGAGGAGATCGACGCCTGCAGCAGGTTCGCGTGGAAGGGCAGCAGGCCCCGGCCGTCGCTGGTCGTGCCTTCAGGGAACACGCCGATCAGGTCGCCGTTGCGCAGCGCGTCGGTCATGTGGTGCACCACGCGCAGCGCGTCGCGGCGGCGTTCGCGCTCGATGTAGAGCGTGCCCGAGCCGTTGGACAGCGTGCCGATCAGCGGCCAGCCCTTCACGTCCGACTTCGACACGAAGCGCACGTGCCGCGCGGCATGGATGGTCGTGATGTCCAGCCACGAAAGGTGATTGCAGATCAGCAGCACCGGCCCCGTAGGCGGCGGCGTGCCCTGCACCACCAGCGTGATGCCCATGAGCTCCAGCATGCGCCGCGACCACGCCTGCACGCGCGCGTTGCGCTCGGCCTGCGTGAGCTTCGGGAAGGTGAAGCGGATCGTCCACCAGCCCGAGGCCGCGTGCGCCACCGCGCGCGCCAGGCGCCAGCAGGCTTTCAGCGAATGAAGCATCGGCGCCCGGGCCCCTCTCAACCGTGGACGATGCGGCCGGCCACCAGCGTGTGGCGCGCGCGGCCCTGCAGCGGGTAGCCGGCAAAGGGCGTGTGCTTGCCCTGGCTCCTGAGCGCGCCGGGCTCCACCTGCCATTCGAGCGCGGGATCGACGATGCACAGGTCGGCCACGCCGCCTTGCTGCAGGCGGCCGATGCCGGCGCCCGCGTCGGTGACGCCAAGCAGGCGCGCGGGCGCAGCGGTGACGACCTCGATGGCGCGCGCGATGCCCGCGCCACTGCGCTCGCCCCAGCGCAGCGCCAGCGGCAGCAGCAGCTCGAGCCCGGTGGCGCCCGCCTCGCTCTCGGCGAAGGGCAACGTCTTGGCGTCGGCCTCGACCGGCGTGTGGTCGGACACCAGCGCGTCGATGGTGCCGTCGGCCAGCGCGGCCGAGAGCGCGTCGCGGTCGCCCTGCTGGCGCAGCGGCGGGTTCAGGCGGGCGCGGCTGTCGAAGTAGCCGATGTCGGTGTCGGCCAGGTGCAGCGAGTTGATGCTGACGTCGCAGGTGATCGGCAGCCCCTGCGCCTTGGCCTGGCGCACCAGTTCCACGCCGCGGGCGCTGGAGATGCGGCACAGGTGCACGCGTGCGCCGGTGCTCTTCATGAGCTCGACGATGGTGAAGATGGCGATGGTCTCGGCCGACACGGGCACGCCCGCCAGGCCCAGCCGCGTGGCCAGCGGGCCGCTGGCGGCGACGCCCTTGCCGAGGTCGCGGTCCTGCGGGCGCAGCCACACGGTGTAGCCGAAGGTGCTGGCGTAGGAGAGCGCGCGCTGCAGCACCTGCGTGTCGCCCAGCGGCACGTCGGCCTGGCCGAAGCCGATGCAGCCGGCCTCGGTGAGCTCGGCCATCTCGGTCAGCACGCCACCGGCCAGGCCGCGCGTGAGCGCCCCCAGCGGGAACAGACGCGCGGCCTGCAGCTTCTCGGCGCGGAACTTGAGCATCTCGACCAGGCCGGGCTCGTCGAGCACCGGGTCGGTGTCGGGCGGGCACACGAGGCTGGTCACGCCGCCCGCGATGGCCGCGGCCATTTCGCTTTCGAGCATGCCTTCATGCTCATAGCCGGGCTCGCGCAGCCGAGCGGCGAGGTCGACGAGGCCCGGCGCGACGATGCAGCCCGTGGCGTCGATGGTGCGTTCGGCCTTGAAGCCTGCCGGAATGCTGCCGCCGATGCCGGCGATCTTTCCGTCGGCGATGGCGATGTCGGCCTGCTTGTCGATGCCCGACGCGGGGTCGACGACGCGGCCGTTGGCGATGTGGATGTTCATGCGTCTGTACTTCCAGTGACAGTCATGGCCTTTTCGGGAAACACCGTGGAACCGGCTTCGCCGGGCCACTGGTGTTGCCCCCGGCAGGGGGTTGGCGAAGCGACACGAAGTGCGCGAAGACTGGGGGCGAGCAACATTTCTATGCTTCGTTACCTGCGACGATGCTCATTACCGCCATCCGGACCGCGATGCCGAAAGTGACTTGCGGAAGGATCACGCTCTGCTTGCCGTCGACCACGGCGGAGTCGATCTCCACGCCGCGGTTGATGGGCCCCGGGTGCATCACGATGGCGTCGGGCTTGGCCAGCTGCAGCTTTTCCTGCGTGAGGCCGAAGGTCTTGAAGAACTCCTGCGACGAGGGCAGCAGCGCGCCACTCATGCGTTCGTTCTGCAGGCGCAGCATGATGACCACGTCGCAGTCCTTGATGCCCTCTTCGAGCGTGTGGCACACGCGCACGCCCATGCCGGCCATGTCGCCGGGCACCAGCGTCTTGGGGCCGACCACGCGCACTTCGGCGCAGCCCAGCGTGGTGAGCGCGTGGATGTCGGAGCGCGCCACGCGCGAATGCAGCACGTCGCCGACGATGGCGACCGTGAGGTTCGAGAAGTCTTTCTTGTAGTGGCGGATCGTGTACATGTCGAGCAGCCCCTGCGTCGGGTGCGCGTGGCGGCCGTCGCCGGCGTTCACCACGTGCACGTGCGGCGCGACGTGCTGCGCGATCAGGTAGGGCGCGCCCGACTCGCTGTGGCGCACGACGAACAGGTCGGCCGCCATGGCGCTCAGGTTGGCGATGGTGTCCAGCAGCGACTCGCCCTTGGTGGCCGAGGAGCGCGCGATGTCGAGGTTGATGACGTCGGCGGAGAGGCGCTTGGCCGCGATCTCGAAGGTGGTGCGCGTGCGGGTGCTGTTCTCGAAGAACAGGTTGAACACGCTCTTGCCGCGCAAGAGCGGCACCTTCTTCACCTCGCGGTCGCTCACGCTCGTGAAGTTGGCGGCCGTGTCGAGGATGTGCGTGACGATGTCCTTGGGCAGGCCCTCGATCGACAGCAGGTGGATCAGCTCGCCGTTCTTGTTGAGCTGGGGATTTCGCTTGTAGAGCATTTACTTGTTCTCCTCCACCTTGAGGCTGAAGGCACCGTCGTTGGCGCGTGCGAGGGCGAGCAGTTGCGTGTCGGGCAGCGCCAGCGTCGTGGCGGCGAAGTCGGCGGCCACGGGCAGCTCGCGGCCGCCGCGATCCACCAGCACCGCGAGGCGCACGCTGGCCGGACGGCCGAAGTCGAACAGCTCGTTGAGCACCGCGCGGATGGTGCGGCCGGTGTAGAGCACGTCGTCGAGCAGCAGCACGTCGGCGCCGTTCACGTCGAAGGGCAGCGCGGTCTGCACGCTGGCCGAGAGGCCGCGGCGCGAGAAGTCGTCGCGATGCATCGCCGACGAAATGATGCCGGGCGCGCCGGGCAGGCCCAGGTCCTTCTGCAGCCGCTCGACCAGCCAGGCGCCGCCGGAGGTGATGCCGACCAGCTTCGTTTCGGGGCGCATCAGCGGCTTCACGCCGGCCAGCAGGTCGAGATACAACGCCTCGGCGTCAGGAACGACAGAACTCACGATGATTGCTCCACGGCAAGGCAAGGGAAAGGGAAAGTTCGGGGAACACCGTGGAACCGGCTTTGCCCGGCCACCGGTGTCGCCCCCGGCGAGGGGGTTGGCGAAGCGACACGAAGTGCGCGAAGCCTGGGGGAGAGCCTCATTCCTGGAGACTCCTGAGGAATTGCTCCAGGATGATGCAGGCCGATGCCGCGTCGGCATCGCGGGCGCCTGACGACAAGGCCTCGGTGGTGCTGTAGCGCTCGTCGACCTCGAACACCTGGAGATTGAAACGGCCGCGCAGCTGTCGCGCGAACTTCTGCGCGCGGCGGGTGTTCTCGTGCGCGGCGCCGTCGGGGTGCCAGGGCACGCCGATCACCAGCGCGTCGGGCTGCCATTCCTTGATGCGCGCCTCGACCTGCGCGAAGCGCGCGTCGCCCTCGGCCTTGATGGTCGGCTGGGGCGTGGCGGTGCGCAGCAGCCGGTTGCCGCTGGCCACGCCCGTGCGCTTCAGGCCGAAATCGAAGGCCAGGAAGCTCTGGAAATGGGCGGGAACAACTGCAGGTGCCGGGGGCCGGGCACTGTCAGACATCGCCGGTCCAGTCACAGGGACAGGGGGCCGCCGCGCACGGCCGCCCGAAGCGGCGGCCCGCCCCCGGAAGGGGGTTGGCGAAGCGACACGAAGTGCGCGCAGCCTGGGGGTGAGCCGAGTTCATCATGCGTGTCCGGCGTCGGGAGAGAGCTTCCAGGCCTCCAGGCCCAGCAGCATCAGCGCCTTGTCGTAGCGCTGCTCGATCGGGGTGTCGAAGATCACGGCCGGGTCGGCGCCCACGGTGAGCCAGCTGTTCTCGGCCAGCTCGGATTCGAGCTGCCCTTCGCCCCAGGCCGCATAGCCCAGGGAAACCAGCACCTTGCGCGGGCCCGCGCCGGTGGCCAGGGCCTCCAGCACGTCCTTGGAAGTGGTCATCTCGAGCCCGCCGGGGATGGTCATGGTCGAGGCGTAGACGGATTCCTCGGGCTTCTCGGCCTGGGCGAAGACCGGCTCGTGCAGCACGAAGCCGCGCTCGGTCTGCACCGGGCCGCCCTGGAAGACGGGGGCTTCGCCCAGTTCGGGGCGGGCCAGGTGCAGCTCGATCTTCTCGAACAGCACCTTGAGGTTGATGTCGCTGGGCTTGTTGATCACCAGGCCGAGCGCGCCGCGCTCGCTGTGTTCGCAGAGGTAAACGACGCTGCGGTTGAAAGTTTTGTCTTCCATCCCGGGCATCGCTATCAAAAAGTGATGCGTGAGGTTCATCGGGGCAGAATCGGCGGCCATATGCCTCCGATTTTACTGGCCGTCGACAAGACCTATCCCAAAGGGCTCATGTGGTTCCGCCGCGACCTCCGCGTGGACGACAACGCCGCCCTCTACCGGGCGCTGCGGGCCTGCCGTCAGGTGCTGTGCGTCTTCGTGTTCGACAAGGCGATCCTGGACGCCCTTCCCACGGCCGACCGCCGGGTCGAATTCATCCGCGAATCGCTGGTGGAGCTCGAGGCCGAATTGCGCGCGCTGGGCGGCGGGCTGATCGTGCGGCACGCGGTGGCGGCGCAGGAGATCCCGGCACTGGCCCGCGAGCTGGGCGTGCAGGCCGTCTTCGCCAACCGCGACGACGAGCCCGACGCGCTGGAGCGTGACGCCAAGGTCTTCGGCGCGCTGGCCAATGCCGGCGTGACCTTCCACACCTACAAGGACTCGACCGTCTTCGACCGCGACGAGGTCATGACCAAGACCGGCCAGCCCTACACGGTGTTCACGCCCTACAAGCGGGCCTGGCTGGCCAAGCTCGACGCCTTCTTCCTGAAGTCGTACCCGGTGCGCAACCACGCCGATGCGCTCGCCCCCTCGCCCCAGGGCTGGGGCGATCCGGTGCCGACGCTGCGCGAGATCGGCTTCGAGAAGACCAACCTGTCGACGCTGGAGATTCCCACCGGCACCCGAGGCGCCGGCCAGCTCTTCGAGGACTTCTTCGAGCGCATCGACCGCTACGACGAGGCGCGCAACTTCCCCGCCGCGCGCGGGCCCAGCTACATGGGCGTGCACCTGCGCTTCGGCACGGTGTCGATCCGGCAGATGGCGAGCCTGTCGCACCAGCTTTCGCTGCAGGGCAACACGGGCGCGGCGACATGGCTGAGCGAGCTGATCTGGCGGGAGTTCTATTTCCAGATCCTGGCGCACTTCCCGCACGTGCACAAAGGCGGCGAGTCGAAGAGCTTCCGCCCCGAGTACGACAAGATCCAGTGGCACCACGGCAAGCACGCCGACCAGCTCTTCGACGCCTGGTGCAACGGCCGCACCGGCTATCCGCTGGTGGACGCCGCCATGCTGCAGATCAACCAGAGCGGCTACATGCACAACCGCCTGCGCATGGTGGCCGCGAGCTTCCTGTGCAAGGACCTGGGGCTGGACTGGCGCCGCGGCGAGGCCTACTTCGCGCTGCACCTGAACGACTTCGAGCTGGCCTCGAACAACGGCGGCTGGCAGTGGGCCAGCTCCAGCGGCTGCGACGCCCAGCCCTACTTCCGCATCTTCAACCCGGTGACGCAGAGCGAGTGCTTCGACCCCGAGGGCAAGTTCATCCGCCGCTACCTGCCGCAGCTGGCGGGGCTGTCGAACACGGCGATCCATGCGCCGTGGCTGGCCTCGCCGGTGGAGCTGGAGGCCGCCGGCATCAAGCTCGGCGAGACCTACCCGAAGCCGGTGGTCGACCACGCCGAGGCGCGCGAGAAGACGCTGCAGCGCTACGGGGTGGCGCGGGCGAAGGCGCTGCAGAAGTAGAAATAGAAATAGAAAGAACCGGAAAAAGAAAAGGGCCTTCGAGAAGGCCCTTTTCTTTGATGGAGCGCGGCGCGTCAGGCGGCAGCCGCCAGCGCCGGTTCGCTCGTGTACGCCCGCACCAGGCGCAGCAGCTCCTCTTCCGAGTACGGCTTGCCGAGGTAGTGGTTCACGCCCAGCGTGCGCGCGTAGTCGCGGTGCTTCTCGGCGATGCGCGAGGTGATCATGATGATCGGCAGCTCGGCCAGGGCCGCGTCGGCGCGGATGTTGCGGGCAAGGTCGAAGCCGTCCATGCGCGGCATTTCGATGTCCGACAGCACCACCGCCGGGCGTTCCTGCTGAAGCCGTTCGAGCGCCTGCAGGCCGTCGGCCGCGAGGGACACGCGATAGCCTTCGCGCTGCAGCAGGCGCTGCGTGACGCGGCGCACGGTGATGGAGTCGTCCACCACCAGCACCAGCGGGATCTGCGGCACCACCGGCGCCAGCGCCTGCGACGGCTCCTGCGGTGCGCCGTGCTCGACCGCAGCGGTCGCGGCCTGCGCCGCCGAGGTTGCCGCGATCGCGGCTGCGGCCTGGCGCTCGCGCGCCTGCTCGCCATGCACCGCGGCCAGTGCCACCGGGTTGTAGATCAGCGCCACCGCGCCCGAGGCCAGCACCGAGATACCGGCCAGGCCAGGCAGCCGCGCCAGCTGCGGGCCGAGGTTCTTCACCACGACTTCCTGGTTGCCCAGCACTTCGTCCACGTGCAGGGCGACGCGCTGCGCCGCGCTTCGCACGACCACGATGGTGTTGTTCTTGGCCAGGCCGTGCTCGCTGCGGGTGGACGCCTGCAGCAGCGCGCCGGTCCAGTAGAACGGCACGTGCTCGCTGCCGAAGGGATGGCTGTTGTTCAGGTAGGCGGCCTCGAGGTCGGTCGAGCCCACGCGCTGCACCAGTTCCACCAGGTTCGACGGCACGCCGATGGACACCTCGCCCGCGCGCAGCATCACCACGTGCGTCACGGCGGTGGTCAGCGGCAGCACCAGCTTGAAGGTTGTGCCCTGGCCCTGGGTGCTGTGCGTCTCGATGCGGCCGCCGAGCGCCGCGATCTGCGCGCGCACCACGTCCATGCCGATGCCGCGGCCGGCGAGTTCGGAAACCTGCCCCGCCGTCGAGAAACCGGGCTTGAAGATCAGCTCGGTGGCCTCTTCGGCCGTGAGTTCCTGGTCGGCGCCCAGCAGGCCCAGCGTGCGGGCACGCTCGGCGATGCGCTTGTGGTCGAGGCCGGCGCCGTCGTCGCGGAAGCTCACCGACACGTCGTTGCCTTCGTGGTGCAGGTCGATGACGATCAGGCCGCTGGCGTCCTTACCGGCCTTCTCGCGCACGGCCGAATCCTCGATGCCGTGGGCCACGCAGTTGCGCAGCAGGTGCTCGAAGGCGGGCGTCATCCGGTCGAGCACGCCGCGGTCCATTTCGATGGAACCGCCGACGATGTCCAGGCGCACCTGCTTGCCGGTGTCCTTCGAGGCCTGGCGCACCACGCGGTAGAGGCGGTCGGAGATGCCTTCGAACTCCACCATTCGCGTGCGCAGCAGGCCGCGCTGCAGTTCGCGCGTCTGGCGCGCCTGCACGCTGAGGTCGTCTTCCGTCGCCTGCACCGTCTTCTGCAGGGTGCGCTGCACGGTGGCCACGTCGTTCACCGACTCGGCCATCATGCGCGTGAGCTCCTGCACGCGGGTGAATCGGTCGAACTCCAGCGGGTCGAAGCTCTGCTGCGAGTCCTTGGCCTGCGCGAGGCGCGACTGCATCTGGCTTTCGGCCTGCACTTCGATGTCGCGCAGCTGCTGGCGCAGGCGGTCGAGGTTGCCGGTGAGGTCGGACAGCGAGCCGCGCAGCTGGCCGAGTTCGGCCTCCAGGCGCGAACGCGTGATGATGACCTCGCCGGTCTGCGCGACCAGGCGGTCGAGCAGCTGGGTGCGGATGCGCACCGCCTGGCCGGTCGCGGCGCGCAGCGGTGCCACCAGGGCGGCCGGCGCGGGGCGCGGCTGCAGCGTGGCGGGGGCGTCGGCCGCTGCCGCTTCGGGAGCCGCAGCGGCTTCGGCGGCGGGCTGGTCGTCCAGGCTCGCCACGGAGGCGGCGGTCTCGTCGTTCGCCGGCACGCCGGCTTCGGGCGCCTGGGATGCGACGGTGACGGGCGCCGCCGAGGTGGCCGCGGCCACGATCTGGGCCAGCTCGACCTGCGTGGCGTCGTCGGCCGCGCGCAGCGCGTCGAAGGTGGCCTGCAGCGTGTCGAGGCGCATCAGCAGCTTCTCGATGTCGGCCCGCTCGGCGCCCTGGGAACCCAGGACCTCGATCTCGGACTCCATGCGGTGCGCGCGCTCGCCCAGGCGCATGGCGCCGGCCAGCCGCGCGCTGCCCTTGAGCGTGTGCAGCGTGCGCAGCACCGAGGCACGCGGCGCGCTGTCGTCGGGGTGGTGCGCCCACTGGCGCAGCGCTTCGCCGAGCTGGGGCAGCAGTTCGGCCGCCTCTTCCTCGAAGATGGGGAACAGGTCGACGTCGACCGCGTCGGCCAGGTCGATGGCGTCTTCGGAATCGTCCAGCGCCACGTCGGCGACCGGCTCGCTGACCACCACCTGCGGCAGCGGACGGGCTTCGGCGCGCATGGCCACTTCGGTGGGCATCGGCGAGTTGGCGATGTCGCGCAGCGCCTGCAGCGTGCCTTCCGCCGGATCGCGCAGCAGGCCGACGGCGAACTGGTGCAGCAGGCGGCGCAGTTCGTCGGCCGCGGCCACCAGCACCGTGCCCTGCTCGCGCGTGCCGCTGCCCTGCATCTGCAGGTGCTGCAGCGCGGCCTCGAACAGGCGGGCCATGCCCGAGAGGCTGTGGAAGCCGACGGTGGCCGAGCTGCCGGCCAGCGAATGGGCCAGCGCGATGGTCGAGTCGGGCATGCGCTCATGCGACTCGAGCGCCCACTCACCGACATCGGTGGCGAGCTGGCGGGACCATTCGTCGGCCTCGTTGAGGTAGACGTTGTAGAGCTGGATGCCGATGCGCAGCGGGCCGATGACCTTGACCTGGTCGTCGGCGCTTTCCTGCGGCACTGCAGGAGCGGCGGCTTCGATGGCTTCGACGGGCTGAGCCGCCTCGACGCTCGTCACGGGTTCCGGCGCCGGGGCCTCGACCGCATCGGCGACGAGGATCTGCGCCTCGGCGGGAGCGGCCGGTGCCTCGAAGATGGGCACGAGGGCTTCCTCGGCCGCAGCCACCGGGGCAGGCTGGGGTTCGGCTTCGGGCTCGACCGCCAGTTGCGGCTCGGGCACGGCGACCGGCTCTTCCACCGGCAGCGGAGCTTCCACCGCCTCGACCACTTCGGGAACGGAAACGGAAACGGGCTCCGGCTCGACGACGGGTTCCGCAGCCTGCACGGGCAGCGGCTCGGGCTCCCATTGCAGATCTGGCAGGCCGGCGGTGGTGGGCACGGTGGCGGCGATGGGTTCGGCCGCGGGAGCCGGCGGAGTCGCCAGTTCGGCGGGTTCCTGCTTGAGTTCGACGGTCGCGGGCGTCCTGGCGGGCGGCGCGAGGAAGTCGAACATCTCGCCGCTGGGCAGGACCAGCGGCGCGGGTTCTTCGGCCTGCGGCTTGGCATCGAAGTCGATGAAGTCGGTCGACGTGAAATCGTCGTCGGCCTCGGGCGTGCCGGCCTTCGCGGGCTCCGGCACCTGCCAGTCCAGGGTCTGGAGCGGCGGGATCTCGGGGGCCGCGGCCGGTGCAGGTGCCTGCACGGGCGCCGGAGCCTGCGTGGTGAACGACAGGTCCGGCAGGTCGGGCAGGCGCAGGGGCGGCAGTTCCGCCGCGACCGGTGCGGGCGCCACTGGCGCGGGAACTTCGAGCGGCGCGGGCGCGGACATCGGCGCCTCGGCGGCGATGTGGCGCGCGGCGACCGCCAGGGCCTCCGCGTCGGCCACGCGCACCGGCGGGGGCACGGGCTCGCCGGCCAGCAATGCATTGGCCACGCGGCTGAACGGCGCGGACTTCCAGCCCTGCGCGGAGCCCGCGGCGATGGCTTCGACCCATTGGCCGAAGTCCTTCATCGTGCGTTCGGTGCCTTCCAGCAGCGCCGGCGTGGCGGGGCGCTGGTCGGCCAGCCAGGTGTTGAGCACCTGTTCGAGCGACCATGCGGCATCGCCGAACTCGGTGAGGCCGACCATGCGCGAGCTTCCCTTGAGCGTGTGGAAGGCACGCCGCAGGATCGTGAGCTCCTCGGTGTCGTCCGGGTAGCTGCCGAGTTCCTCGATGGCGGCCAGGCCGTTCTGCACGACCTCGCGCGCCTCTTCGAGGAAGATGTTCTGCAGGTCGTCTTCTTCGAGCTCGGTGACTTCGGTGTCGGGCAGCTCGGCCGGGCCGGTGATCTTGTGGGTCCAGCTGTCGGCCTTCTTGCTGAATTCCTCGATCGGCGAAGGCTTGGCCTTGGGCGCGGCGAGCGCCGCGAGCTTGGAGGCGATCTGCGCGTCGACTTCCTCGATGCTGAGCACGGCCTCGGCGGCGGGCGCCTGGCCCGCGGCGGCGCCCTCGCCGCTCTCGGCCTCGGCAGCCTGGCGGCCCATCAGCGGCTTGAGTTCGCCCGCGTCGGCGTCGAACACGAACAGGCGCTTGGCCAGCGCGGGCTGGTAGCCCAGCATGTCGATCAGGAAGCCCAGCGCGCCGAGGTTGTTGCCCAGCGCGTCGAAGCCGGCCATTTCCTCGGCCGGCGAGGTGCTGACGAGCATCGCCTCGACGTCCTCGCGCATGCGCTGGACGGTGAGCGCGGCCTGGTCGAGGCCGAGCACGGAGAACACGCCGCGCATCTGCATGAGCTGCGTCGGCACGGTGCGCAGCAGGCCCTTCTCGGCCGGGCGGCGGAAATACTGGTCGAGCGACTTCTCGAGTTCGCTCAGGTGGCTGCGCAGCTCGTCGACCACGGTGCCCATGGTCTGGCGGTCGCTCACGCGGCGGTAGAGGTCCTCCATCCACGGCTCGAGCGGCTCGGAGTGGCCGCCGGCGCGCACGCGCTCGATGCGGCCCGCGAGCTGCAGCGTGCGGGCGGTGAGCTGGGGATCGCTCGGGTCGAGGTCTTCGAGCGCGGCTTCGAGATAGAGCACCGAGGTGGCGACTTCCATCGCGAGCTCGGTACCCGGCGCCTGGCCGGAACGCACGGAGGCCTCGACCGCGTGGGTCAGGGCCTGCACCATCGGCAGGCTCGGCGGATGCAGCTTCTGCAGCGATTCGCCCAGCTGCGCGAAGGTGTCCGCCACCTGGCGGGTGCGGGTGATGTCGCCGCCCGAGAGCGCCGACCACATTTCCTTGGCGGTCTCGATACGCTTGCGCGCTTGCTGCAGCACGAGCGGATCGAAGCGGCCGAACTGCTCGACGTTGTAGTCGACGCGCTGTTCGCCCGAGATGCCCCAGGCGGTGCGCACGGTGCGCAGCGTGGCGGCATCGTCGCCCGCGGCGGGCACGGCCTGCGCGCAGAAGAAGAGCAGGTCCTGGCCCAGCCGGTCGGACACGAGGCTGTCGCCGCGCGCGAGCGTGGCGTATTGCAGCAGCACACGGGAAGCGGCGCGCTTGACGTAGGCGTCGGGCTGGATCAGCCCCGCTGCCAGGGCCTCGAAAAAGCCCGCGGCCAGGGTCCAGAAGCTGGAGACGCGAGGCAGCAGCGCGCCGCGGCCGAGGCCCAGGCACAGCGCATGCAGCCGGCGCGCGGCCTGCGTGTCGCCGCTCTTGACGAGCTGCAGCACCTCGCGGTCGAGGCGCGAGCGCACGGCCGGGTCGTAGGCGACGGCAGCCTGCGTGACCGCGGGCTTGATCTCGACCCAGCGCCAGGCGGTGCTCCACAGGTCGGCCGGGTGCACGCGCTCGTTGCCGACCAGTTCGAGGACGTCGCGGTACTGCGGAAACAGCGCGACCGACGACACCGGCTTGCCGGCCAGCAGCGCGCCGAGGAAGTCGGTGACGGCGAAGCCCGCACGCTCGATCTTGAGCACCGCGGCTTCGGTGCAGCGCTGCGGCTCGGCGATGAAGCCCTGCACCGCGAACTCGATGGCGCCGAGCACCAGTGCGGGCGAGGAATGCCCCACCATCTGGAGCGCGCCGACGGCCTGGTGCAACTGCTGGCGGGCCATCTGCAGCGGACCGGCCTCGGGCTCGGACGCGGCGGCATCCACTTCGCGAACGAAGCGCCGCAACGACTTGCCTACACCGTCAAGGGATTTCTGGATTTCTCCCAGCACCCAGGCCAGCGGCCCGAGGTCTTCGGTGACCGGCGTGTTGCCGGCGTGAGGGGCCGTGGCAGGGGTTTGAATCGACACGTTGGGTGCTCGCCGTTCTTTTATCTGTCTTCGTGTTGTGGGTCAGGCAATCTTGAAACGAGCCACGGAACGACGGAGTTCCTCGGCCATCTGCGACAGCTCGCGCACCTGCTGTGCCGTGGTGCGCGTGCCCTCGCCGGTCTGTTCCGTCACGGCAAAAATGTGCTGGATGTTCGCGGCCACCACGTTGGCCGAATCGGCTTCGCGGGAGGCGGATTGCGAAATCTGTTCAATCAGGTCGGCGAGTCGGCGCGACACGCGGTCGATCTCGGACAGCGCGGTACCCGCGTTGTCGGACAGCTTGGCCCCTTCGACCACACCCTGCGTGGAACGCTCCATGGCGCCCACCGCGTCCTGCGTGTCGGTCTGAATCGCCTTCACCAGCGCCGAGATCTGGCGCGTGGCGTCCGCGGAGCGTTCGGCCAGCCGCTGAACTTCTTCCGCCACCACCGAGAAGCCCCGGCCGGCTTCACCGGCGGACGCTGCCTGAATGGCGGCGTTCAGGGCCAGCACGTTCGTCTGTTCGGTAATGTCCGAGATCAGCTCCGTGATTTCACCGATCTCCTGCGAGGATTCGCCCAGGCGCTTGATCCGCTTGGAGGTTTCCTGGATCTGGTCGCGGATGGAGTTCATACCGCCGATGGCGTTCTGCACGGCCTGCAGACCCGACGACGCAGCCTGCAGCGACTGGCGCGCCACGGTGGCGGACTCCTGCGCCTGGGTGGACACGCCGTTGATTCGCTCGGCCATGGTCAGCACCGACTGGCCGGTTTCGCGAATCTCGCGCAGCTGTTCGGTCGATGCCGCCAGCAGTTCGGTCGAGGTGTTTTCCACCTGCGACGTGGTCTGCGCCACGCGGGTTGCCGTGTTCTGCACGTTGCCCACCAGCAGTCGCAGTTCTTCCACCGTGTAGTTCACCGAGTCGGCGATGGCGCCGGTGATGTCCTCGGTCACGGTCGCTTCCTGCGTCAGGTCGCCTTCGGCCACTGTCTGCAGTTCGTTCATCAGCCGAAGAATGGCGGCCTGGTTGGCGTTGTTCACGCGGCTGGCTTCGTCGGAAGCCTGTTCGGCGGCCAGACGCTCGCGTTCGGCGACGGCGGCGCGTTCGCGGCCTTCGCGCACCTGCACGAAACCGATGGCGCCCGCGAGTGCCAGGGCGGCCAGCGACAGCACGAACAGCAGCACGATGGTGCCGGCGCCCAGGCCGGTGCGGGCGGAGAGCTTTTCCTGCAGGTCGCCCAGCGACTTACGCAGCGGCTCGCTGTCGGTCAGGATCGATGCCTGCGCTTCGCGCGCGGCCACCAGGCCCTGCAGGTTGCCCAGAATGGCCGATGCCTGCGTGCGCATCTGTTCGTAGGTCTTCAGGATGGCTTCGAGCTGCTGGCGCGTCTGCGGGTCCTTCGAGCCGGGGAAGCGCTGCTGCGCATTGCCGTCGAGCAGGCCGCGAGTGGTTTCCTGGAAGGTGTTCAGGTCCTTGCCCAGCAGGAACACGGCGTCCGGGTTCACACCCTCGACCGTGAAGAACTCGTTGGTCGACTTGCCGATGCGCTGCGTCAGCATCACGAGCTGGCCGGCGGCCGAGATCTCGGGCAGCGTGGCGTTCTGCTGCATCTTCAGCGAGGCGACGGTTTCCGTCATCTCGAGCAGCGTGGACGACTGCTGGTTGATGTCGCGCAGAGCGGCACCCACCTGCGTCAGGATCTGGCGCTGGGCCAGCACGACCTTGGCGCTGGCGTCGGCACGGGTGACGAGGGGATTGATCTTGTTCATCTCCTCGTCGTACTGGTTGCCCACGCGCTCCAGGCGCAGCGAGTCGTCGCCGTTGGTCAGGCCCTGCACGCGGCGCGTGAGGTCGTCCGCGGCGTCCTTCACTTCGACGAAGGCCGAGGCGCTGCCCACGAGGGCCTGCGAGATCGACTTGGCGAGACGCTGCGACTGCATCAGCGACTGGCCGGTGGCCGCCACCTGCTGCGCGAGGCGTTCGGCGCGAAGAATTGCGGAGCCTGCGACCAGCAGCAGCAGCAGCACCACGACCGCCAGCATGATGGCCAGGATACGCTGCTGCTTCGCGGGGTTGGAGCCCGCGCGGCCGCCGGTGGCGTCGGGCGCGACTTCGGCAGGCGCGGCGCCGGGCTCGTTGGCTGCGTCGCCGCCGCCGGGCAGGTCGACGTCGCCGAAGCTGGTGTCGGGGGCCGCGGAGCCCTTCCTGGCGAGGCGCACGGTTTTCTCGTCCGGAACCTGGACGGTATCGACATCGTCGAGCGATATCGAACCGGAGCCATCGACGCGGGCCTTGTCGTTCCCGTTGTTCACGGGCAGTAATTTCTTGAACTTGTCGGCGATCGAGCTCACGGTCGGTCCTTCAGGTGGTTTCCGGTACGGCGTGCGGCGGCACTACGCACCAATGCTCAAAAACTGGGGTTGCTGCGAAAGCGCCTGCAGGTTGACTTCCTGCCAGCGCTCCCCCGCTGCATCGGTAAACAGATGCCCGTGCCAGGCAGGTGCTTCTGCGCCAGGAGGCTCGGATGCCGTGAAGGCCTCCGCCCCCCGCAACCCCGCCAGTCGATCGACCAGCAAAGCGCAGTTGACTTCGAGCAGCTCGTTGAAAGCAACGAGCCGCGACTGGATGCGCGCCGCCTCGGTGGCGGCCAGCGCGACAGGAACGCCGGTGGCGAACGCCGCAAGCTGCACGACGCCGTAGAGGCCGCCGCGCAGGTTGGCAACGCCGAGGAACCACGGCTGCGTGTAGGGCACGGGCTGCGGCGGCGTCCAGGGAAAGATCTCGCCGGCGTGTCCCAGCGGAAAGAGGTATTTGCCCTCGCCGGCCTCGACCGCCAGCCAGGTGGCAGCCACCCCCGTCGTGCGAGCGGCCTGCAGGCGGCTCGCCAGCCGGGACTGGAAGGCTCTCAGAGCATCGCGATTCGCCATGGACTCGGCAGGCTTTCGCTCAGTTCAGGGCGCTGATCTTGGACATCAGGTCGGCGGCGTTGACCGGCTTCACGATGTAGTCGCGCGCGCCCTGGCGCATGCCCCAGACGCGGTCGGTCTCCTGGTTCTTGCTGGTGCACAGGATGATCGGGATCGCGGCGTACTTCGGGTCGCGGGCGATGGCGCGCGTGAGCTGGAAGCCGTTCTGGCCGGGCATGACCACGTCCATGAGGATCAGGTCGGGGTGCTCTTCCTCGAGGCGGCGCATGGCGTCGTCGGCGTTTTCAGCCGTCTTGACGGCGAAGCCGTTCTTCTGGAGGAGGTCGGACAGGAACACCAGTTCCGTCTTGGAGTCGTCGACGACGAGGATTTTTCGAATGGGCATTACTGCACTTCCTGTTGAACGGTGCCAAACTGCTGCACGGCCTGCAGCAACTGGTCTTTGGTGAAAGGCTTGGTCAGGTAGTCCTGGGAACCGACCATGCGGCCGCGTGCCTTGTCGAATACACCGTCTTTCGACGACAGCATGACGACCGGGACGTTGGAAAAGTGGGCGTTGCGCTTGATGATGGCGCAGGTCTGGTAGCCGTCCAGGCGCGGCATCAGGATGTCGCAGAAAATCAGATGCGGCTTGTGGTCGTTAACCTTGGAGAGCGCGTCGAAGCCGTCTTCGGCGAGAAGAACCTCGTGCCCACCCTGCTTCAGAAAAATCTCGGCACTGCGCCGGATGGTGTTGCTGTCGTCAATGACAAGCACCTTGTAACCAGATCCATTCGGGCCCATTGCAAACGCTCCTGCTCATGAGACTTGGAAGCCCGCCGCGCCGAACATCGACGCAGACCGCGTAGCTCTATCTATGCCATGCTTTCAGATTTCAACCATTTCGAAGTCTTCCTTGCGCGCACCGCACTCAGGACAGGTCCAGTTCATCGGAACATCGGCCCAGGCCGTGCCTGCCGCGATGCCATCTTCCGGTACACCAACCGCTTCGTCATAGATCCACCCACAAATCAGGCACATCCAAGTTTTCGTGTTCATCGGAGCTTAAAGTCCTTGTTCATTAAATGCAACGAGTGTATCTATGCGTATCTCTCTGGCAGACTGTAAACGTAGCGCCTATGCCACCATCCAGAGGATTCCGCACGGCGTATGACCATCTACTTACTTCCAGCAGACGACGCCCGCAAACCGGGCGATCTTAACGACCCCTCGCAGGATGCCGGCGAGCCGGCCGAGCACGACCTGAATCCCCCCTGCGTGCTGGTGTTCAATGCCAGCGATCCCAGCGGCGCGGGCGGGCTGGGCGCCGATGCCCTGGCCATGGGGTCGGTAGGCGCACACATCCTGCCCGTCGTCACGGGCGCCTACGCCCGGGACACAGCCGAGATTTTCGATCACTTCCCCTTCGACGAGGAGGCCATCGCCGAGCAGGCGCGCGCCATCCTGGAGGACGTGGAGGTACAGCTGATCAAGGTCGGCTTCGCCGGCACCACCGAGGCGCTGAGCACCATCGCGGAAACCGCCGCCGACTATCCGGAGGTGCCCGTGGTGGCCTACATGCCCAACCTTTCCTGGTGGGACGAGAACCTGATCGAGCCCTATCTGGACGCTTTTCGCGAGCTCGTCCTGCCTCAGACGACAGTGTTGGTTGGAAACCACAGTACCCTGTGGCGCTGGCTGCTTCCGGACTGGAACGGCGACCGTCCGCCCGGCGCGCGCGACATCGCCAAGGCCGCCGGCGAGTTCGGCGTGCCCTACACGCTGGTCACCGGCCTGATGCTGCCCGACCAGTTCATAGACAACGTGCTGGCCTCGCCGCAGTCGGTGCTCGCCAGCGAGAAGTACGAGCGGCTAGAGGCCGTCTTCGCGGGCGCGGGCGACACCCTGTCGGCCGCGCTGGCCGCCCTGCTCGCCAGCGGCACCGACCTCGTGGCCGCGACCACGGAAGCGCTGGCCTACATGGACCGCTGCCTCGACGCGGGCTTCCGGCCGGGCATGGGCCACGTGCTGCCCGACCGCCTCTTCTGGGCCGAGCCCGAGCCGGAGGAAGGCGACGACGATCCCGACGCCCCGCCGGACTTCGCCCTGCCCCCGCACGACACCCGGCACTGAAAATGTTGCTCGCCCCCCAGGCTGCGCGCACTCCGTGTCGCTTCGCCCCCTACCGGGGCGGCCGTGCGCGGCGGCCCCACTGAAAACCTCTGCTGAGTCCCGATGCCAAGTACTGATCGCAACGACATTCTTTTCGAGCGCGCCCGCGCCGTGATTCCCGGCGGCGTGAACTCGCCCGTGCGCGCCTTCAAGGCCGTGGGCGGCACGCCCCGCTTCGTCCAGCGCGCGCAGGGCGCCTATTTCTGGGACGCCAACGACAAGTGCTACATCGACTACATCGGCTCCTGGGGCCCGATGATCCTGGGCCATGGCCACCCCGCCGTGGTCGAGGCCGTGCAGAAGGCCGTGCTCGAAGGCTTCTCGTACGGCGCGCCGACCGAGCGCGAAGTCGAACTCGCCGAGGCCATCCTCGCGCTGGTGCCGTCGATGGAGATGGTGCGGCTGGTCAGCTCCGGCACCGAGGCCGCCATGAGCGCCCTGCGCCTGGCGCGCGGCGCCACCGGCCGCAAGAGCATCGTCAAGTTCGAAGGCTGCTACCACGGCCATGCCGATGCGCTGCTGGTGAAGGCCGGCTCCGGCCTCGCCACCTTCGGCAACCCCACCTCCGCCGGCGTGCCGCCCGAGGTGGTGCAGCACACCATCGTGCTCGAATACAACAACCTGCAGCAGCTGGAAGAAGCCTTCGCGCTGCACGGCAAGGACATCGCCTGCCTGATGATCGAGGCCATCGCCGGCAACATGAACTTCGTGCGTGCCACGCCCGAGTTCGCGAAGCGCTGCCGCGAGCTCTGCACCCAGCACGGCGCCCTCCTGGTCTTCGACGAGGTGATGACGGGCTTTCGCGTGGGCCTGCACGGCGCGCAGGGCGTGCTGGGCATCAAGCCCGATCTCACGGTGCTCGGCAAGGTCATCGGCGGCGGCATGCCGCTCGCGGCCTTCGGCGGCCCGCGCGCGATCATGGAACAGCTCGCGCCGCTGGGGCCGGTCTACCAGGCCGGCACGCTGTCGGGCAACCCGGTGGCCACGGCCTGCGGTCTGGCCACGCTGAAGGAGATCGCGAAGCCCGGTTTCTACGAAGCGCTCGGCAAGAAGACGCGCTCGCTGGTCGACGGGCTCAAGGCCGCCGCGGCAGCCGAAGGCCAGCCCTTCAGCGCCGACAGCGAAGGCGGCATGTTCGGCTTCTTCCTGATGAAGGACCTGCCGCAGAACTATGCCACCGTGATGACAACCGACAACGCGAAGTTCAATGCGCTGTTTCACGGCCTGCTGGATCGCGGCGTGTATATTGCGCCCGCGCTTTACGAAGCAGGTTTCGTGAGCGCAGCACACAGCGACGACGACATCGCCGCCACCATCGAAGCCGCACGACAAATCTTCAGGACACCCTAGCCATCATGAACTTCCTGCGCACGCTGCCGGCCTTGAGCATCGCTCTTCTCATTCCCGGCTTCGCAGCGGCGCAGGAGTCGTCCTTCGATCCGAAGAACATCTGGATCAACCCCGGCTTCTATTCGGCCCACTTCGACAGTGGCAAGGGCCTGGAGAACGTCAACCAGGGGCTGGGCTTCGAGTACCCGCTGAACGACACCTTCCGCGTCACGGCGGGCACCTTCCGCAACAGCGACCGCAGGCAGTCGAACTACGTCGGGCTGTATGCGCTGCCCTTCGAGTTCTACGGCGTGAAGTTCGGTGCGGTGGTGGGCGGCTTCGACGGCTACCCGAACTACCGCAACGGCAACTGGTTCCCGGCCATCCTTCCGGTGGCGGCCATCGAAGGCAAGAACTGGGGCCTGAACATCGCATACGTGCCGACGATCAAGAACCGGTTGTACGGCGCGGTAACTTTCCAGCTTAAGTACCGCTTCGGCAACCACGAGTAGCGGCAACCGCAACCGTCGCCGCCATTGAAAAAGCCGGCATCGCTGCCGGCTTTTCTCGTGGAGGCCGCGCCTTCCCCGTCAGTGACGGAAGTGGCGCACGCCCGACAGCACCATCACCACGCCGCGCTCGTCGGCGGCGTCGATGACTTCCTGGTCGCGCATCGAGCCGCCCGGCTGGATCACGCAGCTCGCGCCCGCGTCGACCACCACGTCGAGGCCGTCGCGGAACGGGAAGAAGGCATCGCTGGCCACTGCGGTGTCCTTCAGCGAAAGGCCGGCATGCTCGGCCTTGATGCTGGCGATGCGCGCCGAATCGAGGCGGCTCATCTGGCCCGCGCCCACGCCCATGGTCATGCCGTTGGCGCAGAACACGATCGCGTTGCTCTTCACGTACTTGGCGACCTTCCATGCGAACAGCAGGTCCTGCAGCTGCTGCGGCGTGGGCTGCTTCTTGCTGACCACCTTGAGGTCGCTGGCGGCGAGCTCGTGGTTGTCGGCCGTCTGGATCAGCAGGCCCGAGCCGACGCGCTTGACGTCCATGGCGTTGCGGCCGTTGTCCCAGTCGGTCGTGCCGCCCTTGGGCAGTGCGATTTCCAGCACACGCACGTTGAGCTTGGCCTTGGTGGCCTGGAACACCTCGAGCGCATCGGGCGTGTAGCCCGGCGCCATCAGCACTTCGACGAACTGCTTGGCGATCTCCTGCGCGGTCGCACCATCCACCGGGCGGTTGAAGGCGATGATGCCGCCGAAGGCCGAGGTCGGGTCGGTCTTGAAGGCCTTGGAATAGGCCTCGGCTGCGTCCTTGCCGATGGCGACGCCGCAGGGGTTGGCGTGCTTCACGATCACGCAGGCGGGCACGTCGAAGCTCTTCACGCATTCCCATGCCGCGTCGGCATCGGCGATGTTGTTGTAGCTCAGCTCCTTGCCCTGCAGCTGCTTCGCCGACACCAGCGAGCCGGGCGCCGGATGCAGGTCGCGATAGAACGCGGCCTGCTGGTGCGGGTTCTCGCCGTAGCGCAGGTCCTGCACCTTCACGAAGCGGCCGTTGCTCTGCGCCGGGAAGAGCGAGCGCTTCGGCGCGGGCTGGCCGATGCTGGCGTCGAAGTCGATGGCCGAGAGGTAATCGCTGATCGCGCCGTCGTAGTCGGCGATGCGGTTGAACGCGGCCACCGAGAACGCGAACTTGGTCTTGTCGCTGAGCTTGCCGTTCGCCTTCAGCTCGGCCAGCGCCACGGCGTACTGCGAGGAGTCGGTCAGCACGCCCACGTCCTTCCAGTTCTTGGCCGCGCTGCGCACCATGGCCGGACCGCCGATGTCGATGTTCTCGATCGCGTCCTCCAGCGTGCAGCCGGGCTTGGCCACCGTGGCCTCGAACGGGTACAGGTTGACCACCAGCAGGTCGATGGTGTCGATGCCGTGCTGCTGGATGGCGGCCACGTGCGCGGGCAGGTCGCGGCGCGCCAGCAGGCCGCCATGGATCTTCGGGTGCAGCGTCTTCACGCGGCCGTCGAGCATTTCGGGAAAGCCGGTGTGGTCGGCCACCTCGGTGACGGGCAGGCCCGCGTCGGCGAGCAGCTTGGCGGTGCCGCCGGTGGACAGCAGCTTGATGCCCAGTGCATGCAGCGCCTGTGCGAATTCGAGAATGCCGGTCTTGTCGGAAACGGAGATGAGTGCTGTCTGGGCCATTGGATATGCCGTGGGGTTATTTCAAGAGTTTGTGTTCGACCAGCTTCTTGCGAAGCGTGTTTCGGTTCAGGCCCAGCCATTGCGCGGCCTTCGACTGATTGCCCTCGGCGCGCGTCATCACGACATCGAGCAGGGGTTTTTCGACCACGCGCACGAGCATCTCGTACATGCCGTCGGGTTCGGTGCCGCGCAGATCGCGAAAGTAGCTGTCCAGACTGGTGCGCACGCAGTCCTCGATGTGTTTCTTGCTCATTGCTTCTTCTTTTCCTCTCTCAATGGACGGCGCAGGCCGCCTCCTCTTCTTCGCCCGGCGCGTCTGCGTCCGCCGGGCGTTGCACGGGCATGCGGTCCATGTGGTCCGCCAGCCCGTCGAAATAGTCGCCGACCGCGCGCAGCTGCTCGGCACAGTCCTCGATGGTGTTCATGCGCGCGCGAAACGCCTCGCCGTCGGGCAGCGTGCGCACGTACCAGCCGATGTGCTTGCGCGCCGTGCGCACACCGCTGTAGTCGCCGTAGAGCGCATAGTGCTCCACCAGATGGTCGAGCAGCAAGCGGCGCACTTCCACCACCAGCGGCGGCGCGCGGTGCGTGCCGGTTTCGAGGAAGTGCGCGATCTCGCGGAAGATCCACGGCCGGCCCTGCGCGGCCCGGCCGACCATCACCGCGTCGGCGCCGGTGACCGCGAGCACGTCGCGTGCCTTCTCGGGTGAATTGATGTCGCCGTTGGCCACCACCGGCACGCGCACCGCGGCCTTCACGGCGGCGATGGTGTCGTACTCGGCGAAGCCCTTGTAGCCCTGCTCGCGCGTGCGCCCGTGCACGGTGAGCATCTGCACGCCGGCGGATTCGAAGTCTCGCGCCAGCTTCACCGCGTTGCGGTGCTCCAGGCTCCAGCCGGTGCGCATCTTGAGCGTGACAGGCACGCCGAAGGGCTGCGCGGCGTCGACCACGGCCTGCACGATCTCCAGCGCCAGCGGCTCGTCGCGCATCAGCGCAGAGCCCGCCCACTTGTTGCAGACCTTCTTGGCCGGGCAGCCCATGTTGATGTCGATGATCTGCGCGCCGCGCTCGATGTTGTAGACCGTGGCCTCCGCCATCATGGCCGCGTCGGTGCCGGCGATCTGCACCGCGATGGGGCCCGGCTCGCCGTCGTGGTTGGCGCGCCGAGAGGTCTTGAGCGAACCCCAGAGTTCCTTGCGCGAGGTGACCATCTCGCTGACCGCGTAGCCCGCGCCGAGCTCGCGGCACAGCATGCGGAAGGGCCGGTCCGTCACGCCGGCCATGGGCGCGACGAACAGGCGGTTTTCCAGCGTGTGGTTGCCGATCTGCAAGGTCATTTGGAAGGGGAGCGTGCGCGTTCGGCTGCTGAAAAATGAGGCACGATTGTAGCCACGCCGCATTTCAGCGACTGAAACGATTTGCGCCTCGGTACCCCGTACAAATACCGGTGCGCGCCGGGGCTTTCTCCCACGCGGTTGCGGCGCGGGCGCTGCCTATACTGCGCCGACCCTATGCAAGCCTGGCTCGACTCCCTCCTTGCCCTGCTGGCGCTGCCGCAGGTCGGCCTCTCCACGCTGTTCGTTGCGGCCTTCGTCTCGGCGACGCTTCTGCCGGTGGGCTCCGAGCCATTTCTCTTCGGCCTGCTCAAGCTCAACCCCGACATGTTCTGGCCCGCCATCGCGGTCGCGACAGTGGGCAACACGCTGGGTGGCGCGGTCGACTGGTGGATGGGCTACGGCGCGCACAAGGTGGCCGACAAATACTCGCACTCGAAACATCATGTGCGCGTTCTGGGCTGGCTCGAGAAGCTCGGCCCGAAGGCCTGCCTGCTGAGCTGGCTGCCGCTGGTGGGCGATCCGCTGTGCGCGGTGGCGGGCTGGCTCAAGCTGCCGTTCTGGCCATGCGTGGCATATATGGCGATCGGGAAATTCCTGCGCTACGTCACGATGACGGTCGCGCTGCTGTACGTCTTTCCATCCTGAAGCCGCCTCGGCTCAGTTCAGCAGCTCGTAGGGCCCGCCGCGCTCCAGCGCGCGCTTGTACGCAGGACGCGAGTGGATGCGCTCAAGGTACGCCATCAGCTTCGGCCGCTTCGCATCGAGCCCCCCACGCGCCTGCGCGGCCTCGACCACGAAGCTCATCTGGATGTCCGCGCCCGTGAACGCATCGCCGGCGAACCACTCGCTCTTGCCGAGCTCGGCTTCCATGTAGTTCAGATGGTTGGCGATGTTCGGATGGATGAACGCCGACTTCGTCTTCGCCGCAATCGCCTTGGCCACCGGCCGCGCGAAGAAAGGCATCCTGCTCGTCTCGATGCGGTCGAAGATCAGCTTCATCAGCAGCGGCGACATCGCCGTGCCCTCCGCGAAATGCAGCCAGTAGCGATAGCGCACCGCCTCCAGCGAACCCGCGGCGGGCGCAAGGCGACCGTTGCCGTAGCGCTCGATCACCGTCTCGATGATCGCGCCCGACTCCGCGAGCGTCAGTCCGTCATCCGTCGTGACAACCGGTGACTTCCCCAGCGGATGAACGGCCCGCAGCGAAGCGGGCGCCAACATGGTCCGCGGATCGCGCTGGTAATGCACGATCTCGTAGGGCAGCTCCAGCTCTTCGAGCAGCCAGAGCACGCGCTGCGAGCGGGAGTTGTTGAGGTGGTGGACGGTGAGCATGGGGCGGGGCCTGGAAGAAGACAGGGCGCGCGGAGTCTATCCAACAACCCCGCGCCGTCGATTCACTTCACGCCGGCTTTGCGCAACTCGTCGGCCGTGACACGGACCGGCTTCTGGTCTCGCTGCACCACGATGGCGGTGTTGGTGCGCACTGCGGCTTCCCGCGCCGCCCGCGCGGCGCGCCGGATCGCAATCAGCGAAGCCGCAAGATCCTTGTCCTTAGCTTGTGCCAGTTGCTCATTGGTCATGGTGCTTCTCCCCATTCGATGAGTGCCGGCTCTTCACCGGCGTTGTCGTACAGAGCCCAGGCATCGACCGCTCCGCGGTAGCTGTCGTCGAAATTCCTGCGCCCCGACACGAAGCGACGGCGAATCACGTCTTCAGGAATGTGATGACCACCCTGGCGAACACGCTCCGCCACACGCGCAATCGCAGCATCAGCCGACCGGCCTTGATGGCTTCCGCTTCCGGAGCGAAGGGAGACAGTCCGGCTGCGATCAGATCCGCATTGATGAAACGCGAAAGCTGCGCCTCCTGCGGAAGGAAGGCGCGGGCGAAGGTGGTCTTGCCCGCGCCGTTGGGGCCCGCAATGATGACGATCTTGGGACGGCTCATCAGAGGGGCATTTCACCCGGCGGGAATCAGGAACTGAACAGGAAGTTCATCACGTCGCCATCCTTGACGACGTATTCCTTGCCTTCCGAGCGCATCTTCCCCGCGTCCTTCGCGCCCTGCTCGCCCTTGTAGGCGATGTAGTCCTCGAAGGCGATGGTCTGGGCGCGGATGTAGCCCTTCTCGAAGTCGCCGTGGATCACGCCTGCCGCCTGCGGACCGGTGTCGCCGATGTGGATGGTCCAGGCGCGCACTTCCTTCACGCCGGCGGTGAAGTAAGTCTGCAGGCCCAGCAGCTTGAAGGCCGCGCGGATCAGGCGGTTCAGGCCCGGCTCTTCCTGGCCGATCTCGGCGAGGAACATCTTCTTGTCCTCGTCGTCCATCTCGGCCAGGTCGGCTTCGATCTTGGCGCAGATGGCGACCACGGGCGCGCCCTGCTTGGCGGCGTACTCGCGCAGGCGGTCGAGGTACGGGTTGTTCTCGAAGCCGTCTTCCGACACGTTGCCCACGAACATCGCGGGCTTGGCGGTGATCAGCGTGAAGCTCTTGACCAGCGGGCGCTCTTCCTTGGTGAACTCGAGCGCGCGCACCGGCGTGTTCTCGTTCAGCGCGGCCTGGCAGCGCTCGAGCAGGCCGACCAGCTTCTGCGCGTCCTTGTCGCCCGAGCGGGCCACCTTGGTGTGGCGGGCCAGCGCCTTCTCGACGGTGGCGAGGTCGGCCAGGCACAGCTCGGTCTGGATGACTTCGATGTCGGAGATCGGGTCGACCTTGCCGGCCACGTGGACGACGTTGTCGTCATCGAAGCAGCGCACCACATTGACGGTGGCATCGGTCTCGCGGATGTGGGCCAGGAACTTGTTGCCCAGGCCTTCGCCGGTGCTGGCGCCGGCCACCAGGCCGGCGATGTCGACGAATTCGACGATGGCGGGCACCACGCGCTCGGGCTTGACGATCTCGGCGAGCTGGTCGAGGCGCGGATCGGGCACTTCCACCACGCCCACGTTGGGTTCGATGGTGCAGAAGGGATAGTTCTCCGCCGCGATGCCGGCCTTGGTCAGCGCATTGAAAAGAGTGGATTTACCGACGTTGGGCAGGCCGACGATGCCGCATTGCAAACTCATGGGAGGTCCTCTTGGATAACCGCGAATTTTAGGCGAGCATGGTTTGGCGCCCGCCGGACAGGTCTTCGAACAGCATTCGAGCCCACGGATGCATCAGGGTAAGACCCAATCGGCAAACGTTTGCGCAAACGTTTCCCTCAGTTAACATCGGCGCCCCGGCAAAGACCGGCGCACCCGTTCCGATCAACCTATCCCAGGAGACATCCACCATGAAGTTCACCCGCCGTACCCTGCAAAGCGCTGCCGCACTGACGCTGCTGGGCGCCATGGCCGGAACGCCCGCCTTCGCGCAGGACAAGCCCAAGGTCGCGCTGGTCATGAAGTCGCTCGCCAATGAGTTCTTCCGCACCATGGAAGACGGCGCCAAGGCGCACCAGAAGGCCAACGCCTCGAAGTACACGCTGGTGGCCAACGGCATCAAGGACGAAACCGACACCGCCGCGCAGATCAAGATGGTCGAGCAGATGGTGGCGCAGAAGATCAACGCGCTGGTCATCGCGCCGGCCGATTCGAAGGCGCTGGTGCCCGCGGTGAAGGCCGCCATCGACAAGGGCATCCTGGTGGTCAACATCGACAACCAGTTCGACGCCGCCGCGCTCAAGGAAAAGGGCATCCAGGTGCCCTTCGTCGGCCCCGACAACCGCGCCGGCGCCAAGCTGGTGGGCGACGCGCTCGCCAAAGAACTGAAGGCGGGCGACAAGGTCGGCATCATCGAAGGCGTGTCGACCACCTTCAATGCGCAGCAGCGCACGCTGGGCTACCAGGACGCGATGAAGGCCGCCGGCGTGACGGTGGTGGGCGTGCAGTCGGGCCAGTGGGAAATCGACAAGGGCAATACCGTGGCCGCCGGCATGATGCGCGAGCACCCCGACCTGAAGGCGCTGCTCGCGGGCAACGACAGCATGGCGCTGGGCGCCGTGGCCGCCGTCAAGGCCGCCGGCAAGACCGGC
This sequence comes from Variovorax sp. V15, assembly GCF_041154425.1. Lineage (NCBI taxonomy): Bacteria > Pseudomonadati > Pseudomonadota > Betaproteobacteria > Burkholderiales > Comamonadaceae > Variovorax > Variovorax sp. V15. Next base: position 810,026 of record NZ_AP028659.1, on the reverse strand, counting down.
AAGGTGCTGGTGGTCGGCTACGACAACATCGGCGCAATCAAGCCGATGCTGAAGGACGGCCGCGTGCTCGCCACCGCCGACCAGTTCGCCGCCAAGCAGGCGGTGTTCGGCATCGAGACCGCACTGAAGGCCCTCGCAGAGAACAAGAAGCAGTCGGAAATGCCCGCCGAGGTGAAGACCGACGTGGTGCTGGTCACCAAGGACTCCAAGTAAGAAACCGGAAAGAGCAGACGTTGACAGCATCCGCCGCCATGAATCTCACAACGGCCCTGCCCGTGCTCTCCCTGAGCGCCATGGGCAAGGACTACGCGGCGCCGGTGCTGGACGACGTCTCGCTCGTGCTCAACCCCGGCGAAGTGCTGGCCCTCACGGGCGAGAACGGCGCGGGCAAGAGCACGCTGTCGAAGATCGTCTGCGGCCTGGTGCAGCCCACGCGCGGCCGGATGCTGCTCGACGGCAAGCCCTTCGCGCCCACCTCGCGCCGCGACGCGGAGCGCCTGGGCGTGCGCATGGTCATGCAGGAGCTCGGCCTCGTCACCACGCTGTCGGTGGCCGAGAACCTGCTGCTCGACCGCCTGCCCAACAAGACCGGCTGGATACGCAAGGCCAGGCTGCACGAGCTGGCCGCGCGCCAGCTCGCCAAGATCGGCATGCAGAACATCGACCCGGCCACGCCCGTGGCGCGGCTGGGCATCGGCCAGCAGCAGATGGTGGAGATCGCGCGCAACCTGCAGGACGACACGCGCGTGCTGGTGCTCGACGAGCCCACCGCCATGCTCACGCCGCGCGAGACCTCGCACCTCTTCGAGCAGATCGACCTGCTGAAGGCGCGCGGCGTGGCGATCGTCTACGTCTCGCACCGCCTGGAAGAACTGCAGCGCATCGCCGACCGCGTCGCCGTGCTGCGCGACGGCCGGCTGGTGGACGTGCGCGCCATGGCCGGCGTGCGCGAATCCGAGCTGGTGCAACGCATGGTGGGCCGCGCGGTGCACGAACACGAAGGCCGCGACCGCCGCGTGGCAGGGCCCGTGCTGCTGGGCGCACGCGGCATCGGCCGCGCGCAGGTCGTTCGCGACGTGGACATCGACCTGCGCGCGGGCGAAGTCATGGGCCTGGCGGGCCTCGTCGGCTCCGGCCGGACCGAACTGGTGCGCCTGCTGTTCGGCGCAGACCGCGCCGACCGCGGCGAAATCACCCTCTACGAAAACAACCAGCCCGTGCAGCAGGCGCGCAAGGGCTGGCGCTCGCCGATGCAGGCCATCCGCGCCGGCATCGGCCTGGTCACCGAAGACCGCAAGTCGCAGGGCCTGCTGCTGCCGCAGTCGATCCGCGTCAACGCGACGCTGAGCGACCTGGGTGCGATCTCGCACGCCGGCTGGCTGCAGCGCGCCAGGGAGCGCGGCATCGCGCGCAAGCTGGTGGAACTGCTGCGCATCCGCTCGCGCAGCATCGAGCAGCCGGTGGCCACGCTCAGCGGCGGCAACCAGCAGAAGGTGGTGTTCGCGCGCTGGCTGCACCGCGAATGCAAGGTGCTGCTGCTGGACGAACCCACGCGCGGCGTGGACGTGGGCGCGCGCGCCGACCTCTACGCCGAGCTCGACCGCATGACCGACGCAGGCAAGGCCCTGCTGATGGTCTCGAGCGACCTGCGCGAACTCATGGCCATGTGCGACCGCATCGGCGTGATGAGCGCCGGCCGACTCGTCGCCGTGTTCGAGCGCGGCGAGTGGACCGAACAATCGCTGCTGGCCGCAGCATTCAGCGACGCGACAGGACGCGCCGCCAACCCGCCGACGGTATCCGCCATTTCCGCCGTTCCCGCCCAGTCCCCGGTCAACGCCGACACACCATGAACGCAGCCGCCTCCCCAACCACCACTTCGAAGCCCGCGCCTTCCGCGCTCAAGGGCCAGCTCGGCACCTACCTGGGCCTGACCGTCGTGCTCGTGGGCATGATCGCCCTCTTCGGCTCGCTCAGCGAATACTTCCTGACGCGCGAGACCTTCGTCTCCATTGCCAACGAGATCCCGGCGCTGGCCGTGATGGCGGTCGGCATGACCTTCGTGCTGATCATCGCGGGCATCGACCTGTCGGTGGGCTCGGTGCTGGCGCTCAGCGCCGCCGTCACCGCCGCCGCCATCCTCGAATGGAAGCTCTCGGTGCCGCTGGCCGCCGCGCTCGGCCTGGCCACGGGCCTGGTCTGCGGCACGGTCACCGGCGCGGTGTCGGTGGCCTGGCGGCTGCCGAGCTTCATCGTGTCGCTGGGCATGCTCGAAGCGGTGCGCGGCGGCGCCTACCTCGTGACCGATTCGCGCACCCAGTACGTGGGCGACGCCATCTCGGGCCTGGCCGCGCCGTGGATCGGCGGTATTTCAGCCGCCTTCGTGCTGGCCGTGGTGCTGGTGGTCGTCGGGCAGCTGGTGCTCACGCGCACCGTTTTCGGCCGCCACGTGGTGGGCATCGGCACCAACGAAGAGGCGATGCGCCTGGCGGGCGTCGATCCGCGGCCCATCCGCATCATCGTGTTCGCCGTCACCGGGCTGCTGGCCGGCCTCGCGGGCCTGATGCAGTCGGCCCGCCTCGAAGCCGCCGACCCGAACGCGGGCGTGGGCATCGAGCTGCAGGTGATCGCGGCCGTGGTCATCGGCGGCACCAGCCTGATGGGCGGGCGCGGCTCGGTCGTCAACACCTTCTTCGGCGTGCTGATCATCGCGGTGCTCGAAGCCGGCCTCGCGCAGGTGGGTGCCAGCGAGCCGAGCAAGCGGATCATCACCGGCGCGGTGATCGTGGTAGCGGTGATCATTGACACGCTGCGCCAGCGCCGCGCGGAACGCCGGCTGGCCTGATCGCCCCCGTCCATCCAGCAAGAGGAATAGAACCATGGCCACCATCAAGGACGTCGCGCTGAAGGCGGAGGTGTCGGTCACCACCGTCTCGCATGTGGTCAACGACACGCGCCACGTGAGCGCCAAGGTGCGCGAGCGGGTGGAGCTCGCCATCCGCGAGCTGGGCTACGTGCCCAACGCGATGGCGCGCAGCCTCAAGAGCAACACCACCTCGACGCTGGGCATGCTGATTCCCAACAGCTCCAACCCCTACTTCGCGGAGATCGTGCGCATCGTGGAAGACCGCTGCTTCGGCGCCGGCTACACGCTGGTGCTGTGCAACACCGACGACGAGCCCCGCCGCCAGAGCGTCTACCTGCAGGTGCTGGCCGAGCGCCGCATCGACGGGCTGATCGTGGTGTCGACCGGCGAGAGCGGCGACAACGACCTGGCGAAGCAACTCAATGGCCTGCGCGTGCCGACCGTGCTGGTCGACCGCGAGATCGCCAACCCCGTGTGCGACCTGGTCGAGACTGCCCACATGCAGGGCGGCCTGCTCGCCGTGCGGCACCTGCTGTCGCTGGGCCACAAGCGCATCGCCTGCATCGGCGGGCCGGTGGGCGTGATGCCCAGCGAGCAGCGCATCGAGGGATGGCGCATGGCGCTGGCCGAAGCCGGCGCCGCGCCCGGCATCGCCAGCACCGATTCGCTGCTGTGGCGCGGCGGCTTCACCAGCCAGGGCGGCTACGAGGCGATGCACGCCATCCTGCGCACCGAGCAGAAGCCCTCGGCCGTGTTCGTCTGCAACGACCTGATGGCCATCGGCGCATTGCGCGCGGCGCACGAGAGCGGCGTGCGCGTGCCCGACGAGCTCTCGATCGTCGGCTTCGACGACATCGAACTCTCGGCCTACACCAGCCCCGCGCTCACCACCGTGGCTCAGCCCAAGGAGCGCATCGGCGCGCTGGCGGTCGACATGCTGCTGGAGCGCGTGGGCGGCAAGCGCCGCGACGCGCGCAAGGTGGTGCTGCAGCCCGAGCTGTGCGTGCGCGCCTCCACTGCGCGCCACGCGAGCTTCCGCGAAGCCCCCGCTCCCGCGCCGGCTGCCGCCGAAACGCCCTCCCAGCAACCCCGAAAGTCCCGCACCTCGTGAGCCTGAAGCCTTCTTCCAGCAGCAGCACCGATGGCCGTGCCGCGGCACCGCGCATCGTGGTGTTCGGCAGCCTCAACATGGACCTGGTCGTGCGCGTACCGCACGCGCCGGCCGCGGGCGAGACCCTGCTGGGCCATTCGATCGCCGACATTCCCGGCGGCAAGGGCGCCAATCAGGCTGTGAGCTGCGCGCGCCAGGGCGGCAGCGTGCGCATGATCGGCTGCGTCGGCGACGACGCGCACGGCAAGGCGCTGCGCGATTCGCTGGAACGCGACGGCATCGACACCGCTTCCCTGCGCACCGTTGCGGGCGAGCCCACCGGCACCGCGCTGATCCTGGTGGAAGACAGCGGGCAGAACCGCATCGTGATGATCCCCGGCGCCAACGCCCGGCTGGAGGCCGACGAGGCCGCGCTGAAGCAGCAGGTGCAGGGCGCCGCCTTCCTGGTGGCGCAATTCGAGACGCCGCTCGATCAGGTCGCGCGCGCCATCGCGGTGGCGTACGAGGCGGGCTGCAAGGTACTGCTGAACCCCTCGCCCATGCAGGCCATCGCCGAGCCTCTGTGGCCGAAGATCGACACGCTGGTGGTCAACGAGATCGAGGCGCAGACGCTTTGCGGCCAATCCGCCGACAGCCCCGAGGAGGCCGCGCATGCGGGCCAGGCACTGCGTGCCAAGGGCATCGCGCGCGTGGTCGTCACGCTGGGCTCGCGCGGCGCGGTGGCCGTCGATGCCGACGGCGCGCGCCACCATCCCGCGCCGCAGGTGCAGGCGGTCGACACGACGGCGGCCGGCGACACATTCCTGGGCGCGCTCGCCGTCGCGCTGGGCGAAGGCCAAGGCTTCGACGAGGCCGTACGCCTCGGAATCCGCGCAGCGGCGCTGTGCATCCAGCAGCCGGGCGCCCAGCCTTCCATTCCGCAGCGCGACGCCGTGCTGCGCAGCCCCATGCCCCCCGACTGGATCAAGCTTTGAAACGCACCACCCTGCTGCACGCCGAACTCTCCCACGTGATCGCCTCGCTGGGCCATGGCGACATGCTCGTGCTCGGCGATGCCGGCCTGCCCATTCCCGACGGCCCGCGCCGCATCGACCTTGCGGTGGCGCGCGGCGTGCCGACGCTCGACGAGGTGCTGCAGGCGGTGCTGTCGGAGATGCAAGTGGAAGCCATCGTGATTGCCGACGAAGCTCTCGGCGATGCGAAGAAGCTGCCCGGCTGGTATCCGCGATCGCTGGGCATCGAGCCCCAGACGGTGTCGCACGAGGAATTCAAGCGCCGCACTGCGAAGGCCCGCGCCATGGTGCGCACGGGCGAATGCACGCCCTACGCCAACATCATCCTGATCGCAGGGGTGAAGTTCTGAGGCGCCAACCGGGCGCCGACTTTCATTCGAACTTGTAGTTCGCGCCCACTGGCTGCCCGACCTTGAGCGTGTGCTCCACGCCCTGGATCACGATGCAGTTCATGCCGAAGGTGATGCCGCCGTCCACGCGCGCGTCGGCGCGGTAGGTGCGCAGCGTGTTGCCGACTTCCGGGCTGCTCAGCGCGGTCGCCGGGTCGATGTCGGGAATCGGGCAGCGCGTGCAGGGCTTGACGGGGCGCAGCTCGGCCTCGCCCTCGCCGGTCGTGATGTGCAGCGCGTCGACGCGGTCCTCGTCGTGCGACTCGATGCCGGCGAGCACGATGTTGGGGCGGAAGCGCTCGATGCCCACGGCGCCATGGCCCTGCGCCGCGAGACGGTCGTTGAGCTCCGCGAGCGAGCCTTCGCTCGCCACCAGCAGCGCGTAGCCGTCGGCGAACTGCGTCTGCGCCTCCACGCCGTCGGTCCACTTCATGCTCGACAGGCGCCTGTGCTCGGGGTCGAAGCGCACCAAGCGCAAGGTCTGCGGCTTGCCGGGCTCCGAGAGGAAGTCGCTGAACCATTGCGCGGCGATGTCGCCCATGTCGTAGGCGGCGACTTCGTCCTTCCACACGCGAACCCGCACCGGCTTCTCGACCCGGTCGAAGGCCAGGTGCAGCGCCAGCATGCCGGGCGCGCGCAGCACCACTTCGGTGTGCTTCATCTGCGGCTTGATCAGCGCCATGCGCGGCAGCTGCCGCTGGGTGACGAACTCGCCCTCGGCGTCGACCACCATCCAGGCGCGGTCGAACTCCAGCCCCGTCTCGGTCAGCAGCATTTCGGGAAGCTCGACGCCGGCGCAGGATTTCACTGGGTAGACGAACAGGCGCGAGATGGTGGCCTGGAGATCGAAGGCGGGCTTGGAAGCGGACACTGTGGTGTTTCCTTGGAATTCGGCCGCGATTGTCCCGTATCGCAGCGGCGGCAAGACCTTGGGCCACCGGGAAAAGACCCCGGGTCCGCGCCGGACGGGCAACTCCTACAATCCTTCGATGGCCCTCCCTCCAGAAGTTTGCATTCGCGGCGCCGGCATCGTCGGCCGTACGCTGGCCCTGCTGCTCGCACGCGAGCGCGTGCGCGTCGCGCTGGTGGTGCCTCCGGCCGCGCAGGGCAAGGAAGACATCCGCGCCTACGCGCTCAATACCGCCTCCCGCGCGCTGCTCGAATCGCTGCGCGCCTGGCCCGACGCGGCCCACGCTACGGCCGTGCGCGAAATGCTGGTGCATGGCGACGAAGGCGGCCGGGTGCAGTTCAGCGCCGCGCGCCAGAAGGTCGATGCACTGGCCTGGATCGTCGACGTGCCCGCGCTCGAAAAGCAGCTGGCCGACGCTGTGCGCTTCCAGCCCCAGATCGAAGTCGTGGCCGAGCCCGTGGCCACGCCGCTGACCGTGGTGTGCGAGGGCAAGGCCAGCACCACGCGGGAGGCCCTCGGCGTGAGCTACGAGGTCACTCGCTATCCGCAGCACGCCATCGCGGCCCGGCTGGAAGCAGCGCAGTCGCACGACGGCATCGCTCGCCAGTGGTTCAACGACAAGGGCGAGGTGCTCGCGCTGCTGCCGCTGGACGGCACGCACGGCAGGACGGTCGCGCTGGTGTGGTCGGCCGACCAGCTGCGCGCGCCGGGCCTGCTCGCGCAGGGCGACGAAGAGTTCGCCGCCGCGGTCACCGAGGCCAGCCACAACGCGCTGGGCGCGCTCCGGCTCACCAGCGAGCGCTCCGCCTGGCCGCTGGCCCGCGCCATCGCCGACCGCTGGACCGGTGCCATGCCCGGCCAGCCGAACCGCTCGTGGGCGCTGGCGGGCGACGCCGCGCACACGGTGCACCCGCTCGCCGGCCAAGGCCTGAACCTGGGACTGGCCGACGCCGCCGAGCTGGCCTGCGTGATCAAGAACCGCGACTACTGGCGCAGCGTGGGCGATGCTCGGCTGCTGCGCCGCTACGAGCGCGCCCGCCGCACCGACGTGCTGCAGATGAGCCTCGCGACCGACGGGCTGCAGCAGCTCTTCGCGCACGACCTGGGCCCGCTGCAGGCCTTGCGCAACTGGGGCATGCGCGGTTTCGACCGCACGCGCCTCGTCAAGCACTGGATCACCGCGCAGGCCATGGGCCTGAAGGCCTGAGGCCCTACACCTTCGACTGAATCCCGACCGAACAAACGGACTTCCGATGACACTCGTACGCAACCTTCTTCTCGCCGCCTGCACGCTCGGCGCGGTCGTGGCCGCCACCGCGGGCGAAGCCGAGATCCGCAAGAACCTGCCCTCGCGCATTCCGCAGTTCCCGGCCATCGACGAGGTGTCGAAGTCGCCGGTCCCGGGCGTGTACGAAGTGCGCGTGAACGGCTCGCATATCTTCTACACCGACGAGCAGGGCAACTACCTCTTCCAGGGCAACCTGATCGACGTGAAGGCACGCAAGAACCTCACCGAGGAGCGCGTCGAGAAGCTCAGCGCCGTCGCCTTCGACCAGTTGCCGCTGAAGGACTCGATCAAGATCGTGCGCGGCAACGGCAAGCGCAAGCTGGCCGTGTTTGAAGACCCGAACTGCGGTTACTGCAAGCGCTTCGAGAAGGACATGAAGACGGTCGACAACGTCACCGTGTACCTGTTCCTGTACCCGGTGCTCGGCCCCGATTCGAACGTCAAGTCGCGCGACATCTGGTGCAGCAAGGACAAGGGCAAGGCCTGGAGCGACTGGATGGAATCGAGCACCCGCCCGGCCACCGCGCCCTCGAGCTGCGACGTGACCGCGCTGCAGCGCAACGTCGACTTCGGCCGCAAGTACAACATCACCGGCACGCCCACGCTGATCTTCAGCGACGGCACGCGCACGCCGGGTGCCATTCCCGCGGAGCAGGTCGAGAAGCAACTCGCCGCGTCGTCCAGCTGATGGCGACGAAGGCCCCAGCGCGGCACGCGGCAGGCGTGCACTACCGCGTCGAATGCGCCGACCCGCACGCGCATCTGTTCGGCGTCACCCTCACCATCGACGCGCCCGCCGCGCAGCAGCGCGTGTCGCTGCCGGTATGGATTCCTGGCAGCTACCTGGTGCGCGAATTCGCGAAGAACCTGCAGGGCCTGCGCGCCACGCAGGGCCGCCGCAAGCCGGTGCTGACGCAGCTCGACAAATGCAGCTGGCTGGTCGAATGCACACCCGGGCAGCCGCTGGTGCTGAACTACCAGGTCTGCGCGTACGACAACTCGGTGCGCACCGCCTCGCTCGACGCCGAGCGCGGCTTCTTCAACGGCACCAGCGTGTGCCTGCGCGTCGAGGGACAGACCGAATCGCCGCACGCGATGGAGATCGTCGCGCCCGCGCATGTCGATGGCGACAGCCCGCGCTGGTCGTGCGCCACCGCGCTCGTGCCGCTGAAGGCCGACAGGCACGGCTTCGGCAGCTACATCGCGTCGGGCTACGACGAGCTGGCCGACAGCCCGGTGGAAATGGGCGCCTTCTGGAGCGCCGACTTCGAAGCCTGCGGCGTGCCGCACCGCTTCGTGGTGGCCGGCGCGGCCGCCTCGTTCGACGGCGACAGGCTCATCGCCGACACCAAGGCCATCTGCGAGGCCGAGATGCGCTTCTGGCACGGCGACAAGGTCGGCAAGCGCGGCGGTGCGAAGCCGCCGATCGACCGCTACGTGTTCATGCTCAACGTGGTCGACGACGGCTATGGCGGGCTCGAGCATCGCCATTCCACCGCGCTGATCTGCAACCGGCGCGACCTGCCGCAACTGGGCGAGAAGAAGAAGCAGCCCGATGGCTACACCACGCTGCTGGGGCTCATCAGCCACGAGTACTTCCACACCTGGAACGTCAAGCGCATGCGGCCGGCTGAGTTCGCGCGCTACGACTACGGCCAGGAGAACTACACGCAGCTGCTGTGGTTCTTCGAGGGCTTCACCAGCTACTACGACGACCTGCTGCTGCGGCGCGCCGGCCGCATCGACGACGCGGGGTACCTGCGCCTGCTCAACAAGACCATCAACCAGGTCATGCAGACGCCGGGCCGGCTGGTGCAGCCGGTGGCCGACGCGAGCTTCGACGCCTGGGTCAAGTACTACCGCCAGGACGAGCAGACGCCCAACAGCACGGTGAGCTACTACACCAAGGGCGCGCTGGTGGCGTTGTGCCTCGATCTCACGCTGCGCCACGAAGGCAAGGGCACGCTCGACGATGTGATGCGCCATCTGTGGAAGCACAGCGAGGGCGGGCCGATCAGCGAGGAAGACATCGCAGCCGCGCTCGAAGCGGTGGGCGGCCGCTCGTACGGGCCGGAACTGGCGCGCTGGGTGCATTCGACGGAAGAGCTCCCGCTCTCGCTGCTGCTGCGCTCGCACGGCGTGGCCACGCTCGAAGACCCGTCTCAGCCGGCGCAGGCGCTGGGCCTGCGCGTGGCCGAAGCCAACGGCGGCGTGCAGGTGAAGGTGGTGCTGCGCGGCGGCGCCGCCGAGAAGGCCGGCTTCTCTGCCAACGACGAGTGGATCGGCATCGAGCTGCCCGCATCCGGCAGGAAGAGCCAGCAGCGACCGGCGCAGGCCTGGCGCATCGCCAAGCTCGACGACCTGGCGCTCTACCTGGGCGATGCGACGAAGTGCACCGCCATCGTGGCGCGCGACCGCAAGCTGATCAGGCTGCCGCTGGCGCTGCCGACCGGGGTGACCACCTGGCGGCTGTTCTCGCACGATGCCGGCAAAGTGACGGGCTGGCTGGGCGGATAGGGCCTGTTCACACTATTTCCGGGGTCGCGTTGGCGCTCCAAGGGGCTGGCTGCAAGGCGCCCGTGCGCAGCAAGGCTTTCGCCTCGCAAGCGCGGGCAACGCCGCAGACGGCCCCTTGTAACGCCAACCCTGCGGGAAGGGCAGCCAGGGCGGGCCACTCGGCGTTGCACTCCTAGCGTGTGCTCATGCACACGCGTCGTCGCGCGCCTTGATTGGCCCGCCCTGTCTGCCCTTCGCGACCCCGGAAATAGTGTGAACAGGCCCTAACCGTTTTCTCCTGCCACCACGGGGTGGCGCACGAACATCATCGGCTGGGGTTCGCCCACCAGCACGCAGGGCTTGCCAGTGCGCCGGCAGTGGTCCTGCACGCGCCAGTAGGCGCCGTGGCTCACGCACCCGGTCTGGCAGATCACGAGATCGGCCGCGCGCAGGCTGGCTTCGAGCGCGGGGCCGTCCGCATCGTCGCCGCCGTCGTGATGCAGGTAGCGGCCACCGGCGATCTCCACCAGCTGGCGCGCGAGCGAGGTCGGCGCCTCGTCGCCCTGCCCCACGCACAGCACCGCCTTCTCGCGCAGATCGGCCGGCGCAGCCGCCTCCGACGGCTTCAGGTGGCGCTTGCTGCCCGGCATCAGCAGCGCATGCAGCCGCTTCGGCAGCGCGCCGCCCGCGGAGGCTCGCGCCGCGAGCTCCTCGCGCACGATGGCGATGGCCGAATCCCGCGCCACCAGCGCGCCGCGCAGCCGCACGATCTGCGCTTCGAGCTTTTCGACCAGGGCTGCCTGCTCGACCAGCAGGCGCGAGCAGCGCTCCTGAACGCGGGCATAGGCCCGCAGCAACACGGCATGTTCTTGCATCGGGAACTCCATGGCGGGCATTCTAGATGAGAGCAATTCTCAATTGAAGCAATCCGCAGCGGATCACCCCGCCGGCCATGCTGGGTATAGTGAAGCGCGTTTTTCTTCCCCTTTCCCGTTCCCCCCGGAGACACCATGAGCTACGAAAACATCGAAGTGCGGACCGAAGCAGGCAAGGTCGGCATCATCACCCTCAACCGCCCCAAGGCCCTGAACGCGCTGAACGACGCGCTCATGACCGAGCTGGGCCAGGCCCTGAAGGCCTTCGATGCCGACGACGCCATCGGCTGCATCATCCTCACTGGCAGCGAGCGCGCCTTCGCCGCCGGCGCCGACATCGCGGCGATGGCAAAGTACAGCTTCATCGACACCTACAAGGGCGACTACATCACCCGCAACTGGGAAACCATCCGCTCCATCCGCAAGCCGGTGATCGGCGCGGTGGCCGGCTTCGCGCTCGGCGGCGGCTGCGAGTTGGCGATGATGTGCGACTTCATCATCGCGGCCGACAACGCCAGGTTCGGCCAGCCCGAGATCAAGATCGGCGTGATCCCCGGCGCCGGCGGCACGCAGCGCCTGCCGCGCGCGGTGGGCAAGAGCAAGGCCATGGACATGGTGCTCACCGCCCGCATGATGGACGCGGCCGAAGCCGAGCGCGCCGGCCTCGTCAGCCGCGTGGTGCCTTACGAGAAGCTCGCCGACGAGGCGCTGGGCGCGGCGCTGGTGATCTGCGGCTTCTCGCAGATCTCGGTGATGGCGGCCAAGGAATCGGTCAACCGCGCCTTCGAGAGCGGCCTGAGCGACGGCGTGATGTTCGAGCGCCGCCTGTTCCACGCGCTGTTCGCCACGCAGGACCAGAAGGAAGGCATGGACGCCTTCCTGACCAAGCGCCAGCCCGACTTCAAGAACGCCTGACGGCGGAATTGCTCAGTCAGCGCTGCAGCAGCGAACGCAGCGCGTCGAGCGCCTGGGCCGGCGGCGTGCCGACCAGCGCCGCACCGCCGGGCTGCGGCGTCCAGCGCACCTGGTCGCCGGCGATCTCCAGCACCGCGACCAGCGACTTGCCCCGATAGAGCTCGAGCCGCGCCTCCACCGGCGCGGCCAGCGGCTCGTCGGCCGCCGTGGCCGATCGCGCCACGGTGCCCACCAGCGCCGCCAAGCCTTCGATGTCGCCGCGCTCGCGGCGCACGCTCTCGCCGTTGCGCGTGAAGCCCAGGGAAGTCCAACGATCCAGCGCCGAGAAAGGCGCCGCGCTTCGCGGCGCGATGGCCTTGGCCGCCGAAGGAGCCGGTGCGGATGGACGCACCTCTCCGGAGGCACCCGCGCGGGCGTTGTCCTGCTGCGCGAGCACGGGCGCGGAATCCTGAAGCGGTTCGCGATACGCCGGCGCGGCGCCAGGTGCTGGCGCAGGAACCGCGGCCGCCGGCGGCACAGCAGGTGCGGCCGCCGCAGGCGCACCCGCCGCGTAGGCACGGCGCCGCTGTTCCCCCTCCGTTTGCGCTTCACGACGCTCATCGCGGGCGACGGGAGCGGGAAGCGGTGCCGGCGCAGCCTGCTCGGCGACGACCGGAGGCGGCGGAGCCGGTGCGATCGATGCAGACGGCGAGACGGGAGCCGGAGCAGCTGGAGCAGCCGGAGCAACAGGTGCGGCAGGCGCCGCCTGCAGGAGCGGGGGCGCCGGCTCGGCTTTCCGTGCGGCATCAGCGCTCGCCGTGTTGGCGGCCTCCTTGGGCGCCCGTTTGGCTGAAGAGTCTGCCGACTCGCGCGCGATCCTGGCGCGCTGTTCCGATTCAGGTGCAGGTGCAGGTGCTGCGGGCGCTCTGGCGGGAGCAGGCGCCGCTGCTGCGGGCGCTGCCTGCGTCTCCGCCTGTGCAGTGGCTGCCTCTGCTGGAGGCGCGGCTGGCTTCGGTGCAGCCGGTGCGGCAGGCGCGGCAGGCGCGGCCGGGGCGGTTGGTGCTGGTGCAGGCAGCGCTGCAGGTGCTTGTGCCGGCGCCGGCGCAGTCGCTTCGCCCACCCGCGCCTCGCCATCGAGCCGCGCATCCGGCACGGGCTCCTTGTGCCAGAGCACCGTCACGAAGGCGGCAACCAGCACGGTGGCGAAGGCGGCATTCCACGGCATGCGCGCATGCGACCCGCCGCCACCGAAGAGACGGCGCCACCAGGGCGCTGCGCTCGCGTTGTTGGCCGCGGGGCCTGCGTTGGCAGGCGCGGCGGCGAGGTTGTGCGCCATCTTCAGGATCGCCTCGCGCGTGCGCGGATGGGGCGTGGCCTCGCTGTCTGGCGCATGGTCGAGCGCGCGGCGCAACGCCGGGTCGCGCAGGTCGTCGAACCCGGAGTTGTCGTTGTTGCCGCCGCTCATGCCCGCTTCTCCAGCACCGACAGGTAGCGCTCCATGCAGCCGCGCAGTTTCTGCAGGCCGTAGCGCAGCCTGCTGCGCACGGTCTCGAAGCCGATCTCCAGGCTCGCGGCCAGCGCCTCGACGGTCAGGCCATCTTCGTGATGCAGCAGGAACGCGGCGCGCTGCTCGGCCGGGAGTTCGTCCAGGCAGGCGAGCAGGCGGCGGCCCGCGGCGCGCCAGAACGCGAGCTCCTCCGCCGAGGGATGCGACGCCGCATCGGCCGCCGCGCCGCGCACGCCGTGTTCGAGCGTGGGCACGGGGCTGTCGTCATCGTCCGCATGCGCTTGGAGCGTCACTTCGCGCCCGCTCACGCGCAGGCGGTCCATGGCCAGGTTGTGCGCGATGGTGAAGGCCCAGGTGCGCCATGTCGCGCCCTGCGGCGAGAAGCTCTCGCGCGCCGAGATGATCCGCACCCAGGTGTCCTGGAACACTTCGTCGGCCTGCGCCGCGAGCCGCGCACCCAGCAGACGCTTGACGAAGCGGAACAGCCCGCCCTCGTGGCGCGCATAGAGCACGTCGAACGCGGCAGCGTCGCCCTGCGCGTAGGCCAGCATCAACTGATCGTCGGGCATGGCCTGGCGCTCGGGGGCGTTCTTGGCTGAAGGGGCGCGGGGAAGCGCGGACATCGGAGGATTTTCACCCGAGCTTGTACGGGCGAAGAGGCACACCGGGGTTCGAGGCGGCAAAAAATTCGCGGCCGGCTAACCCCGACGGCGCAAGCAGGCCGTATCAGCCAGCACCCAACCACCCGGAGTGCTTCCATGACCCAGCCTTTCGTTTACCGGTTCAGCCGCCCGCTCGTCGTGCTGCTGTGCGCCCAGCTGCTGCTGGGCGCCAGCGGCGCCACCGAAATGCCCGCCATCGGAAGCTCCGTGCGCTGGCCGACACCCGCGCCCGACAGCCGCACGCTGCCGACGCAGACGGTGCCGAACTTCGATGCCCCTTCCGCCACGCACTGCGCACAGCCGGTGCGGACCTACGAGACGCCGGGCATGCCGCGCGTGTCGGGTGCGCGGGAAGAGCGCAGGTACGCCGAGCTGTCGAAGAAATACAGGGCGAGCCCTGCGGTCGTGCCTTCGCCCACGACGCCAAAGCCGATGGCGACGCCAGCGGCCAAGTCGGCACCGGCTGGAGCGGCTCTCGCGGATGCCATCGCGGAGGCGCCGCCGGCCCCGGTAGCACCCGTCGCGCCCGCCCCCGCGGCTCGCGCGGCCGGCGAGCTTCAAGCGCCTGTGCAAGCCCAGCGCCCGGCCAACGAACCCGTCACCGCCGGCATGGTCGACGACAACGCCGACTTCAGCGAATACCTGGCCTTCCACGGCCGCACGCAGGTCCCCCATCGGGAGCGCGACATCAGCGTGCGCTATCTGCTGCAGGTGCGCGACGCGCGCGGCGCGGTCGTGCCCGATGCCGAAGTGGCCGTGCAAGCCGCCAACGGCGCCGCCATGTGGGCCCGCACCGATGCGGGCGGGCGCGCGTGGCTGCATCCGAACGCCTTCGACAAGGCGCAGAGCGCGGTCTATGAAGTCACCGTGCGCAAGAACGGCCGCCAGAGCACCGTTTTTCTGCAGCGCGGCCAGAAGAACGCGGTCGACGTGGTGCTGGGCGGCAAGCCGGGCGCCGTGCCCGCGCGCGCGAGGCTCGACCTGGTCTTCCTGATCGACGCCACCGGCTCGATGGACGACGAGATCGCCAAGCTCAAGGCCACCCTGCGCACCATCGCCGACCAGGTCGCCAGGCTGCCCAGCCGCCCCGACACCTGCTTCGGTCTCGTGGCGTATCGCGACCGCGGCGACGAGTTCCTCGTGCGCCGCCACGACTTCACCAACGACCTCGACGGCTTCCAGGGCGTGCTCGACGCGCTGCGCGCCGCGGGCGGCGGCGACTACCCCGAGGCGATGAACGAGGCGCTCAACGAAACCGTCCACAAGCTGAGCTGGCGCGGCAACGACACCACGCGCCTCGTGGTGCTTCTGGCCGACGCGCCGCCGCACCTCGACTACGGCGGCCCGCAATACGACGACGACATGGTCGCCGCGCTGGGCAAGGGCATCAAGGTGTTCAGCGTGGGCGCATCGGGCCTGGACAAGCAGGGCGAATACATCCAGCGCCAGATTGCGCAGTACACCGGCGGGCGCTTCGTGTTCCTCACCTACAAGGACGCGGCCAACCCGGCGAGCGGCCCGGGAACGCAGACCGTGCACGACGTCGGCAACTATTCTGTGCAGACGCTGGACAAGCTGATCGTGCGGCTGGTTTCCGAAGAATTGGGCAGGTTGCCGTCGGGTGGTTGAGCGGCCGCAAAAGTCTGGGCTATAATCGCGGGCTCGGTGAGCAACACACCGAACGGCTCTTTAGCTCAGTCGGTTAGAGCGATGGAATCATAATCCACAGGTCCGCGGTTCGAGTCCGTGAAGAGCCACCAAAACAACCG
This sequence comes from Variovorax sp. V15, assembly GCF_041154425.1. Taxonomy (NCBI): domain Bacteria; kingdom Pseudomonadati; phylum Pseudomonadota; class Betaproteobacteria; order Burkholderiales; family Comamonadaceae; genus Variovorax; species Variovorax sp. V15. Next base: position 794,246 of record NZ_AP028659.1, on the reverse strand, counting down.
AAAAAGCCTTGCAGGTCAACGACTTGCAAGGCTTTTTTCTTTGCCGCGCGAGGCTGGCCGATAATCCGGACGATGCCTGCGCCACCCCTTCGACCCACGCCTGACCGCCTCGGCAAGGGATTGCGGCGCCCGGCCGCCGGCCTGATCCGGTGGGTGCTGCTGTGGTTCGCGCTGTCGCTCGGCGCGGCCGTCGCCTCCCCACTGGTGCATCCGCAGGCGGTGGAACTGGTCTGCTCGAACGCCGGATCGCTCAAGGCCATCGTGCACACCGACGACGGCGCGCAGGAGCTGGGCGCGGGCCACATGGACTGCCCGCTGTGCGTGCTCACCGGCGCCCCGCCGGCGACCACGCCCATCGTCGAGCTGCCGGTGCTCCCGCCAGCGGCCCGCGTGCCACGGCCGACTCCGTCCGCGCACATCGCAGCAGCCACCGCGGCGCCGCTGCCGGCACGCGGGCCTCCCTCGCTCCTCTGAGGCTTCTTCCCCAGTTCCCGCACGCGTGATGCCGCGGCGGGCCTCCATACGAGGCCTGTCGCTCATCCATCGCATGCGCTTGTGCAACGAATCCATCGGCGCCCCGACAGGCGCCGGAGCGAGTCCATTCAATGACCAGAAAAGAATCCATCCAGCCGACGCGTCGCCGCCTGCTGCTCTCAGGCGGCAGCCTCGCCGTGCTCACGACCCTCGCGGCCTGCGACAAGGTGCTGCCCACCCGCTTCAACGGCGTCGACATCACCGGCGCCAGCTACGCGACAGACTTCCGCCTGACCGACGCCGACGGCCGCGAGCGCACGCTGGCCGACTTCAAGGGCAAGGCCGTGATGATGTTCTTCGGCTTCACCCAATGCCCCGACGTCTGCCCCACCGCCCTCGTGCGCGCGGCCGAGATCAGGAAGCTGCTCGGCAGCGACGGCGAGCGCCTGCAGGTGATCTTCGTCACCGTCGATCCCGAGCGCGACTCGCCCGTCGTGCTCAAGGCCTACACGCAGGCCTTCGACCCGAGCTTCATCGGCCTGTACGGCGACATGCAGCGAACCAGCGAGACCGCGAAGGACTTCAAGGTGTTCTACCGGAAGGTGCCCACCGGCTCCTCGTACACCATGGACCATTCGGCCTTCAGCTATGTGTTCGACCCCAAGGGCAAGATCCGCATCGTGCTGCGCCACGAGCAGAGCGCGCAGGAGTGCGCCGAAGACCTGCGCAAGATCCTGCGGTCCGCCTGAGGGCCTGCGCCATCCCACACAGATTCAAACCAAGGAGATCAAGATCATGAAGAACCGTATCGCACACATCCTCGCCATCACCAGCGCCGCGCTGCTCACCGCGCATGCGGCGAACGCGCAGGTCACCGTCAAGGACGCATGGGTGCGCGCCACCGTGCCGCAGCAGAAGGCCACCGGCGCGTTCATGCAGCTCAGCGCCGCGAAAGACACGAAGCTGGTCTCGGCCAGCTCGCCCGTCACGCCGGTCGTCGAAGTGCACGAGATGGCCATGCAGGACAACGTGATGCGCATGCGCCAGATCACCGAGCTCGAGCTGCCGGCCGGCAAGACCGTCGAGCTCAAGCCCGGCGGCTATCACGTGATGCTGCTCGACCTCAAGCAGCAGGTGAAGGAAGGCGACACCGTACCGCTCACGCTCACTTTCGAGGGCAAGGACGGCAAGCGCGAAACGCTGGAGGTGAAGGCGCCGGTGCGGGCGCTGAATGCCTCGGCGCAGCCGGCGGGGCATGGCGGGCACAAGCACTGAATCCGCCCCGCGCGGCCGGCCACCCTTGCGCCTGGACAGGCCAGAGGGAATACCCTTTTTCGGTGATGGCGCTCACCCCCGGAGATCAGAAGAATTGTTGACAAATATTCACAATCCATCCCCTCGCCGGCCGACTCCTTCGTGAGCCGGGGTTCCCCGGGGCGCATGAGTTGTCCAGGGTGCCGGGAGGCGATCTCGCCGTCCCGGCTCCGGCTGGTCGGCACGGCGCGGCATTTAAGGCCGAGGGAGGTGATCACAGGGGTCCTTCAGTGCCGCTCAGATACCTTCTCCATCTGGAGCATGCCAACCTGCCGATGCACGTGACCGACGCGCAGGACGTGCGGCGCGTGTCCGTCCTGAAGGCCACCGGCCTCATCGAAGCCGCCATCGATCCGGCCTTCGACACCGACCACGGCAGCTACAGGCTGGCGCAGGCGGCGCTGGTGGTCTGCATCACGGAGGAAGGGCATGCCGAGATCGAAAAGCTGCGCGACCACCGCGGCGGCACCGACCCGGCATCGAGAAGAAAGAAGGCGAAGACGCGCCTGGAGCCACTGGACTACCTGCGCGCCATAGAACGTTCGGCCTTCCCCCTGCGGGTGGAGGACCCTCAGGAGATCAGCTGCGTCGGCGTACTTAAGCAGGCCGGGTTCGTCGATGCGGCCATCAGCCCCGGGCTCGCCTGGAAGGACGCCGGCGGATCGCCGCAGGAGCTCGCCGTGATCCGGCGCATCACACCGTTCGGACGGGCGCAACTCGCGCGTGGCGCCGCCAAGTAGTTTCGCGGCATCCGGAAGATCGCGAACGGGCCGGCATGCGCCGAGCCCTCCGGTTTGCATACATTCGCGCGAGCCCTGGGCCTTTGGTCTACACGCGGCGAGCACACCGATCCGGGTGCCTATTCAAGAGGCAACGTGGTGGGAAGCCACGCCAGTTCTCGCTCCGCCTCCCAGCCTCCACCCACAACTCACAGAGTTGTCCACAGAAAAATCTAACAAATCACTGAACTGTCAAACGGATGTCGTCGCAACGTAACCTTTGAACTGTTCGCGCAGCCTTGTCTTCAGCAATTTGCCGGTGGCCGTATGCGGCAGGCTGTCGACGAAGACCACGTCTTCCGGTAGCCACCATTTCACGACGCGCTCGGCGAGGAATGTGAGCAGTTCCTCGCGAGTGGCCTCCATGCCCGCACGCTTCACCACGATGAGCAGCGGACGCTCCTGCCACTTCGGATGCGCGATGCCGATCACCGCCGCCTCGGCCACCGCGGGGTGCAGGCTCGCCGCGTTCTCGAGGTCGATGGACGAGATCCACTCGCCGCCCGACTTGATGACGTCCTTCGCGCGATCGACCAGCTGCACATAGCCGTCCTCGTCGATGTTGGCCACGTCGCCCGTCGGAAAGAAGCCTTCGGCGTCGAGCACCGATCCGCCCTCGCCCTTGAAGTAACCGCTCGCGATCCACGGACCGCGCACGTGCAGATGGCCGAAGGCCTTGCCGTCGTGCGGCAGGCGCTGGCCGTCCTCTCCCACGATCTTCAGCTCCACGCCCCACACACCGCGGCCCTGGCGCATCTTCACGCGCGTCTGCTCTTCTTTGGGCATCGAGAGGTGCTTGGGCAGCAGGTTGCCGATCACGCCGATGGGGCTGGTCTCGGTCATGCCCCAGCCCTGCACGAAGTCGGCGCCGAAGTCGCGCTCGAAGCGCTCGATCATGCTGCGCGGCGTGGCGGCGCCGCCCACGCCGATGCGCTTGAGGCCGATGGCGCGCGTGTCGATCTCGGGGTGCGCATCGAAGTACTGGAACAGCATCAGCCAGATGGTGGGCACGGCCTGCGAGAAGCCGACCTTCTCGTCGCGCATGAGCTCGTACAGGCTCTGGCCGTCCATGTGCGGGCCGGGCATGACCAGCTTCATGCCGGTCATCGCCGCCGCATACGGCATGCCCCATGCGTTGGCGTGGAACATCGGCACCGCGAGCAGCAGCGTCATCTGCGAGTTGACACCGAAGGTGTCGGGCGCGCACTCCATCAGCGAGTGCAGCACGGTGGAGCGATGCGAATACAGCACGCCCTTCGGATTGCCCGTGGTGCCCGAGGTGTAGCAAAGCGACGATGCGGTGCGCTCGTCGAACTCGGGCCACTCGTACTGCTCGCTCTGCGAACCGACGAGCTCGTCGAAGCACAGCAGGTTGGGCACGCCGATGGCCGGCATGTGCGCGCGGTCGGTCATCGCGATGAAGGCGCGCACCGACTTCAGCGCGGGCGCGAGCTTCTCCACCAGCGGCGCGAAGGTGGTGTCGAAGAACAGCACCTTGTCTTCCGCGTGATTGACGATGTAGTCGATCTGCTCCGGAAAGAGCCGCGGGTTCACCGTGTGGAGCACAGCGCCGGAACCCGACACGCCGAAGTACAGCGCCAGATGTCGCCAGGTGTTCCACGCGAGCGTGCCCACGCGGTCGCCGCTCTCGATGCCCAACGTCTTCAGCGCATTGGCCACCTGCTTGGCGCTGCGCTGGATCTGCGCGTAGTCGGTGCGGTGCACCGGCCCCTCGACGGTGCGGCCCACGATCTCCGCATGCGGATGAAAGGTGGCCGCGTAGTCGATGAGCGACGAGATCAGCAGCGGGCGGTCTTGCATCAATCCGAACATGTCTTGTCTCCTGTACGCTGGCCGGATGCTAGGCAGCGGCCATGCCGTGCGGCATCGTCGGAAGAGACGATTGAGGCCATCCGAGGGTTGCCCCTAGCATCGACCCCCAAGAGGACTTTGGAATGAACGTTCAGGACGCCATCGCCACCCGCCGCTCGGTGCGCGAGTTTCTCGACACGCCCGTCTCCGGCGAAGTCATCCGCCGCGTGATCGAACAGGCGCTGCGCGCGCCTTCGGGCGGCAACCTGCAGCCCTGGCACCTGCACATGGTGGGTGGCGAGAAGCTCGCAGAGCTCAAGGCCATCATGCGCACGCGCGTGAAGGAAGCGCCCGCCGGCGAAGGCAGCGAGTACGACATCTACCCGCGCGAGCTGGTCGCGCCCTACCGCGACCGCCGCTTCGCAGTGGGCGAGGCGATGTACGCGCGCCTGGGCATTCCGCGCGAGGACAAGGCCGCGCGCCGCGAATGGTTCGCTCGCAACTACCAGTTCTTCGGCGCGCCGCTCGCGCTCTTCTGCACCGTCGACCGCCGCATGGGCCCGCCGCAGTGGTCCGACCTGGGCATGCTGCTGCAGAACGTGATGCTGCTTCTGCGCGCCGAAGGCCTGGACAGCTGCCCGCAGGAATGCTGGGCGATCTACCCGCAGACCATCGGCAGCTTCATCGGCCTGCCGCCCGAGCGCATGCTCTTCACCGGCATGGCCATCGGTTACGCGGACCGCAGCCGGCCGCTCGATGCGCTGGTCACCGAGCGCGCACCGCTGTCGGAGGTGGCGGAGTTCGTCGGCATCTGAGCGCGATGCTCGCAGCGGAACGGATCGTGCTAGCCCTCGTGGCACAACGAACAGCACGAGACGCCGCATGCTCATCGCACAGATCTCCGACCCGCACATCCGCCCCGCAGGCCAGCTCTACCAGGGCGTGGCCGACTCGAACCGCATGTTCGGGGAAGCCATCGACCACCTGCACGCGCTGGACCGCCGGCCCGACCTCGTGCTGCTGACGGGCGACCTCGTCGACGAGGGCCGCCCCGAGGAATACGCGCAGGCGCGGCGCCTGCTCGCGAAGCTGGAGATCCCGTACCTCGTGATCCCGGGCAACCACGACCGCCGCGAGAACTTCCGCACCGCCTTCGCCGACCACGCCTACCTGCCGGCCGAGGGCGCGCTGCACTACTGCATCGACGAGCACCCCGTGCGCATCGTGGCACTGGACTCGTGCGTTCCCGGCCACCACCACGGCGGCGTCGACGCGCAGGGCCTCGCATGGCTTCAGCGCACGCTGGAGGCCCACCGCGCCAAACCCACGCTGCTGATGCTGCACCACCCGCCCTTCGTCAGCGGCATCCCCTACATGGACACGTACCGCTACATGGACACGCCGCCGCTCGAAGCCATCGTGCGCGGCGCCCCCAACATCGAGCTGGTGCTGTGCGGCCACGTGCATCGCACGATGCTGCGGCGCTGGGCGGGCACTGTCGTGTGCGCCTGCCCGAGCAGCACGACCGAGATCGCGCTGCAACTGGCCGAAGGCGCGGCGCCGGCCTCGTACATGGGACGGCCGGGCTGCATGCTGCACCTGTGGAGCGACAACCACGGCATGGTGAGCCATGTCAGCCACATCGGTGCGATGGAAGGACCATTTCCATTCGCCTGAGCGAGCCGGCGTTCGCGCGCTCAGGATCTCTTCAGGCAAGGCGGACAGAATCCACCCGGGTTCCGCAAGGAACGACGCAGCCACCCAAACAACGCAGGGGCAGCCCCGGTCGACCAGGAGAGATTCGATGCAGAAACAACAACAGCCCTACTGGTTTCCCGCCAAGCGCTACGGCTGGGGCTGGGGGCTTCCCAATCGCTGGCAAGGCTGGGTGGTGGTCGCCGTCTACGCCGCGCTGGTGCTGACGGCGGTGTATTCGCTTCATCCCGAACAGGAGCCGCTGCGCTTCTTCCTCGGCCTCGCGATTCCGACCCTCGCGCTGGTGGCGGTCTGCTGGCTCAAGGGCGAGCCCCCGCGCTGGCGCTGGGGCGACGAAGACAGCGGGAAATAAGCCGCCGGTGCCCCTCGGCGCGCAGAATGTTGCCGGGGATCGTGCTGGCGAGCGGGGCGGTGGGGTGGGGAGCGACGCAGGCGGCACGCTCTTCGACATGGCAGCCTCGGGTGACGCGGGCAGAATGCGGCCGATCATCGCGACCGAAACCCGCACGACATTCGTCCCATGCCCCGAACCCTCTACTGCTGGCGCTGCCAGACCGACATGCCGATGCTCACGGAGGAAGAGTGGCAGGTCGCCCATCCGATGGGCTACATCGCGCAGATGATGCAGTACCGCGAAGAAACCGGCTGCAGCCTTGCCGAAGCCCGTGAGCGCGGGCTCGGCTACCTGACGGTGGCGGCTTACGAGCGCATCACCGGCTACAGGGAGACCAACCCAAATGCGATCCTGCATCACCGCCTGAGCCTTTATGGCCCACCGTGCCATGTGTGCGGTAAGCCGCTTCGCACGCCCACAGCGCGCCACTGCGCAGCCTGTAGCGCTGCGCGCATCGACAGCGGCCTTTCTGCAGAACGACAAGAATGAAGGCGATCGAACGCGCCCACGAGGCTCATCCTCCGTTGCCGAGGGCCTCTTGGTTGTTTTGCCATTGCAACCAGTGAATATCCGAAGCGAATCGAGACAGGGGAGTAAACGAATGCCCATTCATGCACAACTCGACGAACTAATCCATGCCATGGTTCCGTTCGTGCAACAGTTTCACGCGAAAGGCCAACTAGCCCCTCACGCTGCATCTACAAACAATGCAGGAGTCATGGAAGGGGCAGCACTGGTGGCGGAGGGTGACAAACGCCTCAGCGTCACCGAAGCACTCGCCCATTTCGAATCGAATTTCCGTGCTGCAGCCGAAGCTAATGGCATCGTGGCATCCGCCGTCTTCTTTCATGGCACGGCAATGTCCATTCCGCCCAAACCAGCACAGACCGAAGAGGAGGCCAGCACACTTGTCGCACTGCTGGAGCACAAGGCGGGAGACTCGGTTTATCTGGTGATCCCTTACTCCCGAGTCAATGGCAGCATCGAGTACGAGACGGGAAAACTCTTCGCAAAACCAGTTGCTGTTTTCCTTGCTCCGCTGACAGAAGTTCCCCACAAACCAACGCCGAAGCCGTGGTGGAAAGTGTGGTGACAGCCCTCGAATGAATTCGGTCGCATCCGGCTTCAGGCCGCCGCGATGACGCGATCCCGCCCCATCGCCTTCGCGCGATACAGCGCCGCATCGGCCAGCGCCAGCACGTCGTCGATGCCGGTGCCGCCGGAACTGCTCTCCCCGGCCGCCACGCCGATGCTCACCGCCATCGAGCCGACGACGGCCATGGACGAATCCGCCGGGAAGGGCTCGCCTACGGCCTGCCTGAGGCGCGCCGCAATTTCCATCGCCTCGGCCTTGCCGGACTCTGGCAGCAGCACGACGAATTCCTCGCCGCCGTAGCGGCCGAGCACGCCCTTGTCGCCGATGGCGCGCTGCATGCGGTGCACCGCCTCGCGCAGCACGGCGTCGCCCATCTGGTGGCCGAAGCGGTCGTTGATGTCCTTGAAGTGGTCCAGGTCCACCATCAGCAGCGCGCCGCGGCGCTCGCCCGAGGTGAAGGCGCCCTCGCAGGCGTCGAGCACCGCGCGGCGGTTGAGCGCACCGGTCAGCGGGTCGCGCGTGGCCAGGTATTCGAACTCGGTGTGCACGCGGTCGGTGGCCATCAGGATGGCGGCGATGGTCAGCAGCAGCACGGTGAACGAGTACATGCTGATGTAGAGCGACTGGATCCAGGAGCCCTCCATGAGACCGCTGCCCGCCATGCCCGCCACCACCGACACGAAGCGCAGGGCCGCCACCAGCGCCTGCGCCAGCAGCAGCCCGGTCATCAGCCGCTTGCCGAACACGCGGCCGGTGTGCCGCATGTACAGCAGCGCATGCCGGAAGAACAGCGCCGACACCGCCAGGGTGACGAAGAGCAGCCGCATCTCGAAGTCGGGCTTCACGATGCCGAACCAGAAAAGCGCCACTGCCAGGACGCAGTTCAGCACCGTCCAGCCCCGGGTGTCGCTGCGGCCGAACAGGAACTTCTGGCTACCGGCGTAGTAGAGGATGCAGGCCTGGTACAGGACGAAGTTGGCGACGACGATGGTGAGGAAGTCGGGGAAGTAGCCGCGCGCCGCGAACAGCATGGTGCTCACGAACGCCACCAGCGGCGCCCGCGCCCATTCGGCCAGGCCCTGGATGCTGCGCGGGTAGCTGCGCTGCATGAAGAAGACCACGAGCGCCATCACGACGCCCATGACGCCGGCCAGCAGGATGACGGAGCGAGGATCGAGGATGGATGGCGATGCGCCCATGGAGCCCGATTATGTTGGCATCGGCCAACCCCTATCCCGCGGCCCGGTTCCGCAGGCCCGGGCGGGGCCGCTGCTCAGGCCTTTCGGAACACCGGCTCGCGCTTCTCCAGGAAGGCTCTCACGCCCTCCGCGAACTCGGGCCGGTCGAGCAGCTCGCGCTGGCGCTGCGCCTCGTGGCGCATTTGCGCCACCAACGGCTGGCCGGCGGCAGACTCGTACACCGCGCGGATCTCGCGCGCCGCATGCGCGGGCAGCCGCGCGAGCCGCTGCGCCACCGACACGGCCTGCGCGCGCAGTTCGGCATCGTCCACGCAGGCCCACACCAGGCCCCATTGCGCGGCCTGCTCGCCCGAGAGCCGCTCGCCGAGCAGCGACATGCCCACGGCCCGCGCGCGGCCCACCAGCCGTTCGAGGAACCAGGTGGTGCCCAGGTCGGGCACGATGCCCAGTCTCGGCATGAAAGGCAGGTAGAAGTAGGACGAGCGTGCCGCGATCACCACGTCTGCCGCCAGCGCCACGCCGACACCTGCGCCCGCCGCCGGACCGTTGATGGCGCTCACCACCGGAAAGGGCATGCCGCGCAGGTCCTCGATGAGCCGGTTCGACAGCGCCTCCATCGCATCGGCCGTGCGCTGGCCGATGCTGCCGTCCCCGCCGCCGGGGCCCATGCTCGACAGGTCGGCGCCCACGCAGAAGGACTTGCCCGCGCCGGTCAGCACCAGCGCGCGCACCGTGCCCGCCTCGCCTTCCTTGCGCAGCTGCGCGAGCCTGTCGCGCAGCGCCTGCTGCAGCCCGGCCGTCAGCGGATTGAGCCGCTTCGGGATGTTGAAGCTGACGATCTCCACATCGCCTTCGCGCTCGCACAGGATGGGGTCTTCATCCACGTAACCCATGCCTTGCTCCAAGGCCGTCACAGCCGCTCGACGATGGTCACGTTGGCCATGCCGCCGCCCTCGCACATGGTCTGCAGGCCGTAGCGCTTGCCACGCTGGCCGAGCGCGTGCACGAGCGTGGTCATGAGCTTGGTGCCCGACGCCCCTAGCGGATGTCCCAATGCGATCGCGCCGCCGTTCACGTTCAGCCGCGCGGGGTCGGCATCCAGCGTCTGCAGCCAGGCCAGCGGCACCGGCGCGAAGGCTTCGTTGACCTCGTACAGGTCGATGTCGGAGATCTTCATGCCCGCCTTCTTCAGCGCGCGCTGCGTGGCGGGCAGCGGAGCCTCGAGCATGATGACCGGGTCGTGCCCCATCACGCTCATGTGGTGGATGCGCGCGAGCGGCTCCACGCCCAGCGTCTTCAGGCCGCGCTCGTTCACCACCATCAGGCCGCTGGCGCCGTCGCAGATCTGGCTGGCGGTGGCCGCGGTGCAGCGCCCGCCCTCGGCGATGAGCTTCACGGCGGCGATGCTCTCCAGCGTGGCGTCGAAGCGGATGCCCTCGTCCACGGTGTGCTGCTCGCCGGGCTCGGCGCCGTCGGCCATGCGCACCGCCACGGGCACGATCTCGCGCTCGAAGTGGCCGGCCTTCGTCGCCGAGATGGCGCGCCTGTGGCTTTCCAGCGCATAGCGGTCGAGCTCGTCCTTCTCGATGCCGTAGTTCCTCGCGATCATCTCGGCGCCGGTGAACTGGCTGAACTGCACGTCGGGATAGCGCCTGGCCATGAGCGGGCTCACGTAGAAGCCCAGCCCGTTCTTCAGCGGCAGCGTGACGGGCATGCCCATGGGCACGCGCGTCATGCTCTCCACGCCGGCGGCGATCACGATGTCCATGGTGCCCGACATCACGGCCTGCGCCGCGAAGTGCAGCGCCTGCTGCGACGAGCCGCACTGCCGGTCGACCGAGGTGGCCGGCACAGACTCGGGCAGCTTCGAGGCCAGCACCGCGTTGCGCGCGATGTTGGAAGACTGCTCGCCGGCCTGGTCGACGCAGCCCATGATGACGTCCTCGACCAGCGCCGGGTCGGCGCCGGTGCGGTCCACCAGCGCGTCGAGCACCTGCGCTGCGAGGTCGGCCGGGTGCCAGCCGGCGAGGCGGCCGTTGCGGCGGCCGCCGGCGGTGCGCGCGGCGGCGACGATGAATGCTTCGGGCATGCGAGTTCTCCTGTCTGTATCTGTGTGGATGTAGGGATCGGATCAGCGCGGCGCCATGCGAATGGCCCCGTCGAGCCGCACGCTCTCGCCGTTGAAGTAGCCGTTGGTGATCATCAGCTCCGCCAGCGTCGCGTATTCCGCCGGGTTGCCCAGGCGCTTCGGAAACGGCACCGACGCCGCCAGCGCCGCCTTCACGTTGTCGGGCGCGCCCTGCAGCAGCGGCGTGTCGAAGATGCCCGGCAGGATGGTGTTGACGCGGATGCCCTCGCTCATCAGGTCGCGCGCGATGGGCAGCGTCATGCCGACGATGCCGGCCTTCGATGCGGTGTAGGCCGCCTGCCCCATCTGCCCGTCCTGAGCGGCCACCGAGGCGGTGTTGACGATGGCGCCGCGTTCGCCGTCCTGCAGCATGCCGAGCGTGAGCATGCCGGCGGCCGACTTGGCGATGCAGCGGAAGGTGCCGACCAGGTTGATCTGGATGATGCGGTCGAAATTCGCGAGCGGAAAGTGCTTGATCTCGCCGGTGGCCTTGTCGCGGCTGGCGGTCTTCACCGCGTTGCCGGTGCCGGCGCAATTGACCAGCACGCGCTCCTGGCCGTGCGCCGCGCGCGCCCTGGCGAAGGCGGCATCCACCTGTTCCTCCGACGTGACGTCGACCTTGCAGAAGATGCCACCGAGTTCCTTCGCCAGCGCCTCGCCCTGCTCGGCGTTGAGGTCGAAGAGCGCGACTTTCACGCCGTGGCCCGCGAGGCGGCGCGCGGTGGCGGCGCCCAGGCCCGAGGCGCCGCCGGTGACGACGGCCGCAATGCTGGAATCGAGTTGCATCTGCTGGTGTCCTTGAGGTGTCTTGAATGGTTTGTCCACATCCAGTTTAGGAAGCAGAATCGGCCGCACACATCGTCGGAAACGACGGGATTTCAGCGCCGCATGCAGCCGCCCACACCCCGCATCCTCGAAACCAAGCTCAATCCCCCGGCCTTCGTCGCCACGCAGGTGCCGCGCACCGCGATCGGGGAGGAGGTCGCTTCGGCGGCCGTGAAGCTGGTGCTCGTGCGCGCGCCGGCCGGCTTCGGCAAGACCACCGCCATGGCGCAGATCCGCGAGCGCATGGAGGCCCGCGGCATCGCCACCGCGTGGCTCACGCTGGACCGGGCCGACAACGACGTCTCGCGCTTTCTCGACTGCCTGGCCGAGGCCGTGCAGCGCCTGGGCGTTGAGGAGGCGCGCGGCAACAACAGCAACCCCTTCGACGCGGTGGCCGCGCTGGCGGCGCACGAGTCGCCCTTCACGCTCTTTTTCGACGACTTCGAGCGGGTGCAGGAGCCGGCCGTGCTGGGGCTGGTGCGCGAGATCGTCGAGCACCTGCCGCGCAGGGGGCAGATCGTGATCGGCTCGCGCAGCCTGCCCGACCTGGGCCTGGGCCGGCTGCGCGCGCGCGGGCAGCTCACCGAGATCGACACCGACCGGCTGCGCTTCAGCCTGGAGGAGACCGGCGCCTTCTTCGGCCCGCGCCAGGCGCTGCCACCCGAAATGCTTTCGCTGCTGCACCGCAAGACCGAGGGCTGGGTGGCGGCGATCTGGCTCGCGTCGATGGCGCTGGAGCGCCACGGCACCGGCACCGAGACCGCCACCGCCACTGCTTTTGTCGAGCGCTTCTCGGGCTCCGACCGCGCGGTGGCCGAGTACCTGGCCGAGGACGTGCTGGCGCACCAGCCGAAGGAGATCCGCGACTTCCTGCTGCGCACCAGCATCCTGCGGCAGCTCGACGCATCGGTGTGCCAGGCGCTGTGCCCGCGCGTGGACTGCGCGGCCATCCTCGAGCGGCTGGCCGCGTCGAACCTTTTCCTCACGCCGGTGATGAGCGGCGACGGCGATGCGTGGCGCTACCACAGCCTCTTCGCCGACTTCCTTCGCGCGCAGCTCGCGCGCGAGATGCCCGGCGAGCCGGCGCGCCTGCATCTCGCGGCCTCGGGCTGGTACGAGTCGCACGGCCGCCCGGTGCCCGCCATCGACCACGCCATCGAGGGCGGCGATCATCCGCATGCGCTGAATCTGCTCGACCACCATGCCGCGCAGTTCCTCGAAGAGGGCCGCATGCGCATGCTGGCGCGCTGGTTCTCGGCCATTCCCGAGCACCAGCTGCGCGAGCACCCCTTCCTGCAGCCGATCTCGCTGTGGGCCACCTGCTTCACCCACGGCCCATGGGACGCGATGCGGCAGCTCGACGCATCGGGCTGCCTCGACAGCCCCATCGCCGAGGTGCGCGCGAGCGCCCACACGCTGGTGCCGCTGCTGCTGGCCATGCAGGACCGCCACGACGAGGCCTACGAGGCCGGCCGCCTGAGCCTGGCGCGCCTGCCCACCGGCCTGGCCTTCGCCGACAGCGTGCTGCTCAACGCCATGGCCCACATCCTCGCGGTGCGCGGTGACCAGCACGAGGCGCGGCGGCTGCTCGACGCCGCGCGGCGCGAGCAGGGCAACAGCGCCTTCAACCGCATGTACACCGAGTCGCTTGCGGGCCTGTTCGACCTGCACGAAGGCCGGCTGCGGCAGGCCACCGCGCGGCTGCGCATGGCGGTCGATTCGACGCATGCCGTGTCGTACAACCACAGCCACGGCAACGCATGGGCCGGCGTGCTGTATGCGGGCGCCGTCTACGAGACCAACCAGCTCGTGCAGGCCGAGCGGCTGCTCAACGTCTACCTGCCGCTGGCGCGCGACGTGGGGCTGCCCGACCACATGATCCTGAGCCACGCGATGCGCTCGAGGCTGGCCTTCCACGCGGGCGACATCGACGCGGCCTTCCAGGCGCTCACCGAGCTCGAGTACCTGGGCCACCAGCGCCAGCTGCCGCGCGTGGTGGCCGGCGCCAAGCTGGAGCGCTCGCGCATGCTGCTGCTGCAGGGCAACGGCCCGGCCTCGCACGACGAGCTGCTGCGCGCCGACGACCCCGCCCTGTGGGAACGCGAGCGCCGCCAGCGCCTGCCCGCGCACGACCTCGACTACCTCGCGCTCGCCAAGGCGCGCTGGGAGATCGCCTTCGGCGACGCGCGCATGGCGCTCTCGGTGCTCGACGCCGAACTGCACGCCGCGCTCGCCGTGGCCCGCAACCGCCGCGCGCTCAAGCTCAGGGTGCTGCGCGCCCTCGCCCTGCAACGCGCCGGCGACCCGGCCGCCGCCACCGAGGAGTTCGCAGAGGTGCTGCAGGCCGCGAGCCAGGAAGGCTTCATGCGGCTGATCCTCGACGAGGGCCCGGCCGTCGGCACGCTGGTGCACCGCTGCGCCGCCGCGATGCAGGAAGGCGGCGGCGACCCGATCCTCGCCGACCACCTGCAGCGCCTGCTGCAGGCCGTGGGGCCGATGGCGGCACCGGCCGAGTCGGAAGCGCCGGCCGGCGACGCCATCGAGGAGCCGCTCACGCGCAAGGAAATCCGCGTGCTGCAGCTGCTGGCCGAGGGCTACTCGAACAGCGCGATGGCCGAGAAGCTCTTCGTGTCCGACAGCACCGTGCGCACGCACCTGCGCAACATCAACATGAAGCTGGACGCGAAGAGCCGGACGCAGGCGGTGGCGATCGCGCGCAGGCTCGGTGTCATCCGATAGCCTTACATCCGGCCTTTTTCAGGCACCGCGCACCCCCTGAACTACGGATTCCGGTGATACCCCGCCGGTGCCTGCGTCCCTAGCATTTCCCTCTGTGTTCCAACTGCCGCGATAGCGCAAGGCGCATCGCGGCGCATGGGAATCCCGGCCCGGCGCCGCACCCCGAGGCGCCCGGCAGGAAGCCATGCAAGAACCAGAGAGCGGACTCAAGCCGAAGCACCATGCCCAAAGGAATCCCCAACCCCGCAGCCATGTACGGCATCTACCCTCGCAGCTGGGGCTACGAGGTGTCGATCGTGCGAAACGGAAAGCGCTACTTCCAGCAGTTCGGCCGCGCCAGCTACGGCGGCGACGCGCAGGCGCTGCGCCAGGCGCAGGAATGGCGCGACGGCGTGGTACGCAGCGTGCCGCCGGTGCCGCGGCGCACGCGGGCCGAGAAACTGCGCATCAACAACACCACGGGCGTGTCGGGCGTGTTCTGCCAGGTCGCGCCCGGCGGCAGGGTGCGGGCCTGGGTCGCCAAGACCTACATCGGGCAGGACGAGATCCTGCGCACCGACTTCCCCGTGAACACGGTGGGCGAGGCGGCGCAGGCGCTGGCCATCGAGGAGCGCGCGCGCCAGCTCGAGCGCATGG
Organism: Variovorax sp. V15; assembly: GCF_041154425.1. NCBI lineage: Bacteria > Pseudomonadati > Pseudomonadota > Betaproteobacteria > Burkholderiales > Comamonadaceae > Variovorax > Variovorax sp. V15. Next base: position 779,134 of record NZ_AP028659.1, on the reverse strand, counting down.
ACGGGCTCGCCAAGCTGCATCCGGCCGAGGAGAGCATCCGCACGAGCCCGCCGTCCGCTCCCGCCGGGCTGCTGGCCCCCAAGCGCTCGAAGTCGGAGATCAGGCGCAGCACCAATTCGAGCGGGGTGAGCGGCGTGCACTTCAAGGCGCCCAACCCGGGCCATCCGGGCTACTGGCTCGCCATCACGTACACGGCCGGCCGCGGCAGCGTGAGCAAGGCCTTCTCCATCAAGGAGCACGGTCCCGAGAAGGCGAAGCAGCTGGCCATCGACGAGCGCCAGCGCCAGCTCGAGGAGAAGCTCGCGTTCCTGCAGCAGGACAGCAGCGTCGCGGCCAGGACGCCGCCGCTTTCCATTCCCTTCCTGCTCGACCAGCCTTCGCAGGCATCCTCGCTGCAGCACGGCATGGCTGCCGGCGGGACAAGGCCGCCGCAGTGAACCCGCCCGCTTCCGGGACCGGCTCCGTTGGCGCGGCTGCCGGCGGATATGCGCGCCCGGCGCGCTCCCGCGAAGATATTTTTCCGATCTGTTGCGTGCGAGCGAATTCGTGGCGGCGCTTCGGCCAGAATAGCTGCGAAAAATGCGCGCTGAAGCGAGACGCGCAAGCCGGGGAGCCCATCGGAATCAGCATCGGCGATGCTGAGTACGGAAGTAGCAGCATCACGTCGAGAATGCCCAAAGGTGTCCCGAACCCGGCAGCCATGTATGGCATCTACTCCAGGTCCTGGGGTTTCGAAGTTTCCATCGTCCGCAACGGCGTGCGCCATCACAGGCTGTTCGGCAAGGCCAGCTATGGCGGCGCGGAACAGGCGCTGCTCCATGCGCAGGACTGGCGCGACCACATCGTGCGCAGCGTGCCGCCACAGCCGCGCAGCGCGCGCGCCGAGAAACCCCGCGCCAACAACAGCACCGGCGTGACCGGGGTGTTCCACCATCTCGCGCCGGGCGGCCGCGTGCGGGCCTGGATGGCCAAGACCTACATCGCGCCCGACGAGATCCTGCGCACCGATTTCTCCGTCGCCGAGCTCGGCGACGCCGCGCAGGCGCTGGCGATCCAGGAACGCGCGCTGCAGCTCAAGCGCATGACGGGACTGGCGCACATCCACCCGGCGGAGGAAGCGATCCGCATGGGCCTGTCGGCCCACCCCGCCGGGCCGCGCGAACCCAAGCGCTCCAAATCCGAGATCACCCGGCGCAACAACACCAGCGGCGTGAGCGGCGTGCATTTCAAGACGCCGAACCCCAGCCACCCCGGCTACTGGCTGGCCATCACCTACACGGCGGGCAAGGGCAGCGTGAGCAAGGCCTTTTCGGTGAAGACATACGGCGCGGAGGTGGCGAAGAACATGGCCATCGCCGAGCGTGCGAACCAGCTCGCCGAGAAGCGGCAGGCGACCGGCAACCAAGAAGAACGGCAGAGAGGAAAAGCCGAGCAGGGAGCCCGTGCGGCCTCCGGCGCGCGGCGGAACAACTGATGAGGTCATTGCAAGAAAAAGGCTTCGCGAAGACTGCGAAGCCGGGGAGCGGCTGTGCGCGCGGAGCGGCTCGCCGATGAGGCACAAGCAATTGCACCAGCTGCTGCGCGTGGCGTCGCACCTGATGGACCAGGCCGCGGCCGAAGTACACGCCACCGACCTCGGCCCGGTGGACGAGAACATCCAGCGCATCGGCCGCGCCCTGATCGAGGTGATCGAGGTGCAGCGCCAGATCTACGCCGCGCAGCCGGAACTGCAGCCCAAGACGCTGGCCGCCACATCGCGCGAAAGCGGCGCCAACCGGCTCTTCACACAGTTCACGATGGAGGCGCTGGAACTGGAGGACGCGGGCAACCCCGAGGCGGCGCGCGAGAAGTACACGCAGTTCATCGGCCTGTCGCCCTCGTATCCCCACCGCGAGATCGCGCGGGCGGAAATCAGGCGGCTGTCGTAACCCGGCCGGGGCTCAGAGCGCCCCGCCTTGGAAAGCCAGGGACTCAGAGCGCCCCAACTTGGAAAGCCAGGGCTCAGAGCGCCCTGGCGATCACCTCCTTCATGATCTCGTTGGTGCCGCCGTAGATGCGCTGCACCCGCGCGTCGGCGTACATGCGCGCCACCATGTATTCGTTCATGAAGCCGTATCCGCCGAAGAGCTGCAGGCATTCGTCGACCACGCGGCCCTGTGCTTCCGAGCCCCAGAGCTTGGCCATGGAGGCGGTGGCGGTATCGAGCCTGCCGGCCACCAGGTCTTCGATGCAGCGGTCGATGAAGGCGCGGCCCACCTTGATCTGCGTGGCGATCTCGGCGAGCTTGAACTTCGTGTTCTGGAACTCGGCCACCGGCTTGCCGAAGGCCTTGCGGTCGCGCACGTAGTCGAGCGTGGCCTGGTAGGCACCTTCCATGGTGGCCAGCGCGCTCAGGCCGATGATGGTGCGCTCGTAGGGCAGGTCGCTCATGAGCTGGAAGAAGCCCTGGCCCTCCACGCCGCCGAGCAGCGCGTCGGCGCTCACGCGCACGTCGTCGAAGAAGAGCTCGGAGGTGTCCTGCGCCTTCATGCCGATCTTGTCGAGCACGCGGCCCACGCGGAAGCCCTCGCAGCCTTCGGTCTCCACGATGAGGATCGACGTGCCCTTCGCACCCTGCGTCGGGTCGGTCTTGCACACCACCAGCACCACGCCGGCCAGAAAGCCGTTGGTGATGAAGGTCTTGGAGCCGTTGACGACATAGCCGCCGTCCTTCTTCTCGGCGCGGGTGCGCACGCCCTGCAGGTCGGAGCCTGCGCCGGGTTCGGTCATGGCGATGGCGCCCACCATCTCGCCGCGCGCCATGCGCGGCAGGTAGTGACGCTTCTGCGCCTCGGTGCCGTGGTTGAGGAAGTAGTGCGCCACGATGCTGTGCACCGAGGTCGCCATGCCGGTGAGCGCGCGGCGCGACATCTCCTCGTAGAACACGGCCTCGTGGCGGAAGTCGCCGCCGGCGCCGCCGTACTCCTCGGGAATGTCGGCGCACAGCAGGCCGAGCGCGCCGGCCTTGCGCCAGACCTCGTGGCCCACGTGGCCGCGCTTGCGGGCTTCCTCGTCGTGCGGGAGCACTTCGGTCTCGATGAAGCGCACCACGTTGTCGCGGTACAGCTCCAGGTCTTCGTCGCTCCACGAGCGGCGGAAATCGATGGCCATGTTGTCTTCCTTTGCTTTCTTTCTCTGATTCTTGCGTCCCGGGCCTCAGCCGACGCGCCGTTCCCGCCCGGCCCAGAAGGGTTCGCGCAGCTGGAACTTCTGCAGCTTGCCGGCCGCCGACAGCGGCAGCGCGTCGCGGAACTCCACGCTGCGCGGGCACTTGTAGTTCGCGATGTGCTCGCGGCAGTGGGCGATGACGGCCTCGGCTTCCAGCGCCATGCCCTCGCGCCGCACGATCACCGCGTGCACGCGCTCGCCCCACTTGTCGTCGGGCACGCCGATCACCGCAGACATCAGCACCTGCGGCATCTGCGCGATGGCGTTCTCGACCTCGGCCGAATAGACGTTCTCGCCGCCGCTGACGATCATGTCCTTCATGCGGTCGACCACGTAGACGAAGCCCTGCTCGTCCATGTAGCCGCCGTCGCCGGTGTGCATCCAGCCGCCGCGCAGCGCGGCCTCGGTCTGCCCGGGCTTGTTCCAGTAGCCCTTCATCACCATCGGGCCGCGCGCGACGATCTCGCCGACCTGCCCGGGAGGCAGCTCGTTGTCTTCGCCATCGACGATGCGCACCTCGGCGATGGGCACCGGCGTGCCCGCCGAACGCAGCAGGCGATCCCGGTCAGGACCGGGCAGATGGCAGTGCGGCGAGAGCGCCGTGACCACGGGCGACAGCTCCGTCATGCCGTAGACCTGCGCGAAGGCGGCGCCGGGAATGGCGCGCATCGCCTGGTCGAGCAGCGCGGCGTCTATGGGCGCGGCACCATAGAACAGCAGCTGCAGGCTCGACAGGTCGAACTCCGCGAAGCGCGGATGCTCGACCACGCGCTTGATCATCGTCGGCACCATGAACATCTCGGTGATGCGCGCGGACTGCACGGCCTGCAGCACCGCCAGCTCGTCGAACATCGGCAGCACGTGCGTGGGCGTGAGCCGCAGCATGTTCTGGATGGTGGCGCCGCAGCCGGCCACATGGAACATGGGCGCGGCGACGAGGGCCACCGCGTTCTGCGCATCGCGCGGCAGGGCCGCCACCGTGCTCAGCGCGTTGATGCAAAGGTTGCCGTGGGTGAGCATCACGCCCTTGGGCTGCCCGGTGGTGCCGCCGGTGTACATGATGGCGGCGAGCTCGTCGGATTGGTGCGGTGCGTCCTCGACAGGCTCGGCCTGCGCCAGCAGCGCCTCGTAGCCCACCATGCCCTCGGGCACTGCACCATCGCCGCAATAGACCACGGTGCGCAGCGAGGCCGAGAGCTGGCGCAGCGCGGGCACCATCTGCACGAACAGGTCGTCCACCAGCAGGATGCGGGTGTCGCAGTCGTCCAGCGAGTAGGCGACCTCCTTCGGGTTCCAGCGGATGTTGACCGGGTTGATCACGCCGCCGCCCCACCAGGTGCCGAAGAAGTATTCGACGAAGCGGTGCGAGTTGAGGCTCATCATGCCGACGCGATCGCCGCTGCCCATGCCGAGCTGTTTCAACACAGCGCCCAGGCGCGCGACGCGATCGGCGAGCGTGGCGAAGTCCAGCCGCGTGGCGCCGCAGACGATGGCGGCGGCCTTCGGCTTCTCGCGCCGGCCCTTGTGCAGGGGTTGGGTGAGGAACATGGTTGCTGTCTCCGTTCTCGTTTTCCTTCTTCAAGCTCCGCACAGGGGCGCGATGGCTTCCGCCGCCACGCCCCAGCGGCGCAGCACCGTCGGGCCGTCGTCGCGCGCCGCGGGCTGCGGCACCACGGGCGCGGTGCGGCTGAAGCGCGGCGCCGGCGCGGGCTGCACCACGCCGCCCACGTTGGCGAAGGTGCCGCGCGCCACGTTGTGCGGGTGCTCCGGGGCCTCGTCCCAGTCGAGCACGGGCGCGAAGCAGGCGTCGCTGCCTTCGAGCAGCACGCACCACTCGTCGCGCGTGCGGGTGCGGAACACGTCGGCCATGCGCAGCTTGAGCAGCGGCCAGCGATCGGCGTCCATCTGCGCGTCGAAGGCGGTGTCGTCGGCGATGCCGCAGCGCTCGCGCAGCAGCGCGTAGAACTGCGGCTCGATGGCGCCCACCGCCACGTACCTGCCGTCGGCGCAGGCGTAGGTGTCGTAGAAGTGCGCGCCACCGTCGAGCATGTTCTCGCCGCGCTGGTTGCTCCACTGGCCGGCCGACCTGAAGCCGTACATCATGGAAGACAGCAGCGCCGCGCCGTCGGTCATGGCGGCGTCGACCACCTGCCCCTGGCCCGAGCCCTTGGCCTCGTGCAGCGCGGCGAGGATGCCGAAGGCCAGCAGCATCGCGCCGCCGCCGAAGTCGCCCACGTAGTTCAGCGGCGGCACCGGCGGCTCGCCCGCGCGGCCGATGGCGTGCAGCGCGCCGCTGATGGCGATGTAGTTGATGTCGTGGCCCGCCGCATGCGCGAGCGGCCCGTGCTGGCCCCAGCCGGTCATGCGGCCGTACACCAGCCGCGGGTTGCACGCGTGGCACTCGGCGGGACCGAGCCCCAGCCGCTCCATCACGCCAGGACGAAAGCCCTCGATGAGCACGTCGGCCCTGGCGATGGCGTCGAGCACCGATTGCGCCGCGCCTTCCGCGCGCAGATCGACCTGCAGCGTGCTGCGCCCGCGCGCGAGGATGTCGTGCGGCGCAGTGCGCGTGCCAGGCCGCTCGATGCGGATCACCTCCGCGCCCATATCGGCGAAGAGCATCGCGCAGAACGGCCCCGGGCCGATGCCCGCCATCTCGATCACCCGAAGGCCTTGCAATGGACCAGCCATGGTGCGTCTCCTGTGTGTGGAGGCATCTTGGCGCCGGGCCCACGGCGCCGCATCGTCGAAAGCGACGAATGCGCGGCGCTATGCCATCGCGGCGGCGGCACGCAGCTTCGCCACGCGCCGCAGATGCCACGAAGGCGGGCCGAACTGGCCTTCGATGAGCGTGGCGCGGCGCACGTAGTGGCCCACCGCCAGCTCTTGCGTCATGCCCATGCCGCCGTGCAGCTGCACCGCGCCCTGCCCCACGGCCTTGCAGGCCTTCGCGGCGGCCACCTTGGCGGACGAAACGGCGCGTGCGCGTTCCGGCGCGGATGCCGTGTCGATGGCTTCACCCACGCTGGCGGTGAGCGCCGCCGCCTGCTCCAGTGCCATGTGCATGTCGGCAAGCCGGTGCTGCAGCACCTGGAAGCTCGCGATCGGCACGCCGAACTGCCTGCGCTGGCGCACATAGTCGAGCGTGTCGCGCATCAGGCGGCGCATGACGCCGACGGACTCGGCGCAGACGGCGAGCGTGGCTTCGTCGAGCGCCTGTTCGATCTGCGGCAGCGCGGCGCCTTCCGTGCCCAGCAAGGCATCGGCGGGCAGGCGCAGGTCGTCGAGGGCGATGTCGGCTGCGCGGCCGCCGTCGCGCGTCGGATAGGCGCGAAGGCGCAGGCCGGGCGCGTTCTTCGGAACGACGAAGAGCGAGAGGCCGGCACCGCTTCGCGCGCTCAAGAGCAGGTGGCCGGCCCATGGCGCGGCGTGCACCACGGCCTTGCGGCCGTCGAGGCGGAAGGAGCCGTCGGCATCGCGCACGGCTTGGGCCTGCACGTCGGCGCGGTCGTGCCGGCTCTGCGGCTCGGCATGCGCGAAGGCGAGTACGGCTTCGCCGGCGACCACGCGAGCGAGCAGCGCATCGGCCTGCGCGCCGGGGTTGCGCTGCAAAAGGCCGGCGCCGATCACCATCGTCGACAGATAAGGCTCGGCGGCGAGCGCGCCGCCCAGCGTTTCCATCATCGCGAGATGCGCGGCCATGCCGCCGCCGAGGCCGCCCTGCGGCTCGGGCAGTGGCGCGCGCAGCAAGTCGAGCTCGGTGGCGAGGCCGCGCCAGAACGGCGGCGGTGCGTCGTCGGCCTTGCGCAGCACGTACAGGCGCTGCTCGAAGCCGTGGTTGTCGTCGAGATAGCGCGCGAGGCTGTCGCGCAGCATCGCCAGGGTGTCGTCGCGTTCGGTGGTGGCGTTCATGGAGCGGCCTCTCTCAGTTCGCCAGCAGGTGGGCCGCGACGATGTTGCGCTGCACCTCGTTCGAGCCCGCATAGATCGAAGCCGCGCGGTCGTTGAGGTAGGCCGACATCGAGAACACGGCGTCCTCGGGAACGGGCAGCGCGCCACCCTGCAGGCCGTCGTCCAGCGGAAGGTCGGCGGCGGCGTAGTGGGCGGCGATTTCGACGCCGAGCTCGGTCAGCCGCTGGCGCAGCTCGGAGCCCAGCACCTTGCCCATCGACGGGCGGATGCCGTGCGGCTCGCCGCGGGCCTGCGCGCGCAGCGATTGAAGCTCGGTGGCCTCGAGCGCGTCGATGGCGCATTCGGCTTCGGCCAGGCGCAGGGCCATGTCGTCGGCCTCTTGCGGATCGCCCGCCAAGAACGCCGCATCTGCCGCTGCCTGCAGGCGGCGCAGGCGCGCGCGCAGCATCGGCGCCCACGCGCCGCCGCGCTCGTGCTGCAGCAGGTACTTGGCGATGGCCCAGCCCTGGTTCTCCTCGCCGATGAGCCCTTCGGCCGGCACGCGCACATCGTCGAAGAACACCTGGTTGAGCTCATGGTCGCCCGAGATGCTGATGATCGGCCGGATGGTGATGCCCGGCGCCGGGATGTCGAAGCACAGGAAGCTGATGCCCTGCTGCGGCTTGCCGCCCGAGGCGGTGCGCACCAGGCAGAACATGCGGTTGGCGTACTGGGCGTGGGTGGTCCAGATCTTGGTGCCGTTGATGACGTAGTGGCTCCCATCGCGCACGGCCCTGCACTGCAGCGAGGCCAGGTCGGAACCCGACTGCGGCTCGGAGTAGCCCTGGCACCAGTAGTCCTCGCCCGAGCGGATGCCGGGCAGCCAGGCGCGCTTCTGCGCCTCGGTGCCAAAGGCGATGATCACCGGCGCGACCATGCCCGGGCCCATGGGCGCGCGCGCCGGCGCGTCGGCGGCCGCCAGCTCGGCCGAGAAGATGTAGTGCTGCATCGGCGTCCAGCCGGTGCCGCCGTGCTCCACCGGCCAGTGCGGCACGCTCCAGCCGCGCCTGGCGAGGATGCGGTGCCAGCGGTTGCCGTATTCGTAGTCGCTGAAGATGCCCGAGCTGCGCCGGCCGGCGGCGCGCAGCTCGGGCGTCAGCTCGCGCGCCAGGAAGTCTCGAACCTCGTCGCGGAATGCGGTTTCCGCGGCCGTGAGTGCCCAGGCCATGTGTTTGTCGTCTCCATTCGGGATGCTGCGGCGAGTGTGATGCCGGCGGGGGCCGGTGGCATCGTCGGATCGGACGAACGTGGTTTGGCCGCCAGCGACCTACGGATTCCAGTGGACTTTTGTTTTCATCCGGGATAGTCCGATACGCCGCCGTGCCGCTTCCTGCTTCAATCTGCCGGGGAGTCGTTCCGGGCGCAAAAAAATGCGCCGCGCTGAAGGAGCACCGCAGTGAGCACTGTCATTCCCGGCTTCCCGCACGCCAGCGTCGAGCGGCTGTGCGACTACGAACTGCCGGAACCGCCTGCCGCCGCCTCCACCCTTTTCCAGAACCTGCCGGAAGCCGACGGCCCCGAGAAGCTCGCGCTGGCCTGGTGGCTGTGGATGGACGAGCTGGGCAAGAGCATGTTCAGGCACTACGACGCCTGGCGCGAGCAGCTCGGCCACGCGACGGCGAACGGCCCCGATCGCAATGGCTGACGGCCGGCCGCACCGCGCTCAGGCGGCGACGGCTTCGCGCTGCGGCGCCGCCTTCGCGGGCACGGGCATGTGCCTGGCCCAGTCGATGATTTCCAGCGTGCCGTCGGCATGCTCGGCCAGCGCCGTCAGGCTCTCGACCCAGTCGCCGTCGTTGCAGTAGAGGATGCCGTCGATGTCGCGCATCTCGGCATGGTGGATGTGGCCGCAGACCACGCCCTGCGCGCCGCGCTTGCTGGCCTCGCGCGCCACGGCCACTTCGAAGTCGCCCACGTAGCTCACGGCCCGCTTGACCTTGCCCTTGAGGTACTTGGACAGCGACCAGTACGGCAGCCCCATGCGCGCGCGCAGCGAGTTGAGGTGGCGGTTGAGCTTGAGCGTGAATTCGTAGAGCGAGTCGCCCACGTAGGCCAGCCACTTGGCGCACTGGATCACGCCGTCGAACAGGTCGCCGTGGATGATCCAGAGCTTGCGGCCGTCGGCCGTCTCGTGGATCCATTCATCGGCCACGTCGATGCCGCCGAAGTTGTGGTGCAGGTACTTGCGGGCGAACTCGTCGTGGTTGCCCGGAATGAAGATCACGCGCGTGCCCTTGCGCGCCTTGCGCAGCAGCTTCTGGATCACGTCGTTGTGCGCCTGCGGCCAGTACCAGTGCCGCTTGAGCTGCCAGCCGTCGATGATGTCGCCGACCAGGAACAGGGTCTCGCACTCGGTGTGCTTGAGGAAATCGAGCAGCGCCCTAGCCTGGCAGCCGGGGGTGCCCAGGTGCAGGTCGGAGATCCAGAGGGTGCGGAATTGCAGTGGCGGACGCCCGCGATCATCGTCCTCGGGGTCGAGGGCCCGGGTCGCGGTGTCGCGCCATGCGCGAAGGAAAGCGTCGTCGCGTTGCATGGCCGGGTAGGCTCCCACCGCCGGGTGACCATACGATGGCGTCCCCGTGACATCCCGATGACTTGTCGCAGTGCAGCAACGCACAATCGCGCGATGCGACCTGGCCAGATCATCGTTCTAGCGACCCCTGTCTTCTTCCTGCTGATGGGGATCGAATTCGCGGTCGGCCGCGCGCGTGCCCGCCGCGGCACGGGACAGGACACCTACCGCCTCGCCGACGCCGTCAACAGCGTCGGGCTGGGCATGCTGAGCCAGATCAGCGCGGTGCTCACCGGCCTTCTGCGCATCGGCATCTACACGGCCGTGTACTCGTCGGTCGCGCTCTTTCCGCAGGAAGCAGCGAAGGAGTTCTGGACCGCCTGGTACGGCTGGCTGCTGGCGCTCGTGTTCTACGACTTCTGCTACTACTGGCTGCACCGCATGGGCCACGAGTCGGCCGTGCTGTGGGCCGCGCACGTGGTGCACCACCAGAGCCAGCACTACAACCTCTCGACCGCGCTGCGCCAGACCTCCAGCGGCGCGCTGCTGGGCTGGATCTTCTACCTGCCGATGGCGGTGGCGGGCGTGCCGCCGCTGGTGTTCGTCGTGGTGTCGCTCGTCGACCTGCTCTACCAGTTCTGGGTGCACACCGAGCAGGTGGGCAAGCTGGGCTGGTTCGACCGCTGGTTCTGCTCTCCCTCGAACCACCGCGTGCACCACGCGGTGAACGACCGCTACCTCGACCGCAACTACGGCGGCGTGCTGATCGTGTGGGACCGCCTGTTCGGCACCTTCCGCGAGGAGGACGAGCGCTGCATCTACGGCACGCGCGGCGGGCTGCGCAGCTGGGACCCGCTGTGGGCCAACGCCGAGGTCTACTGGGCGCTCGCGAAGGATTCATGGCACGCGCGCAGCTGGGCCGACAAGCTGCGCGTGTGGATCAAGCCGCCGGGCTGGCGGCCGGCCGACGTCGCGGCGCGCTTTCCGAAGCCGCCCTTCGACATCGCGAAGGTGACGCGCTACGAGCCGGCGGTGAGCGCTGGCGTGCAGTGGTTCGCGGGCATCCAGTTCCTGCTGCTGGTGGGGTTCGCGGTGGTGTTCCTGTGGTTCTCCGACCTCCTGCCGCTGTCGCACTCGGCCGTGTGGCTGGCCGCGCTGACGGCCATGCTGTGGGCGATCGGCGGCGTTCTGCAGGGGCGGCTGACTGTCACGGAGGTGCTGCTGATCGAGGCCTGCGCGCTCGCCACGGCCAGCGCGGCACTGGGCATCGGCTGGCTGCACTACCTGTTCAAGCCGCTGGCGCTGTCGATCGCGATCTTCCTCGCGGCCCGGCGGGCGCTTTCGGCCGGCCCGATCACCGGCTTCGATGGCCTGCTGCTGGCGGGCCTGGCCGCCTCGCTGGCAGGCGACGTGCTGCTGATGGGGCCGGGCGGGATGTTCGTGCCGGGCCTCGTGTGCTTCCTGCTGGCCCACCTCGCCTACATCGCGCTGTTTCGCATCGGCGTGGGCCTGTTCCCGCGGCCGGGGGCGCTGGCGGCCACGCTGCTGGTCGGCGCGGGGATGTACGCCTTTCTCTGGCACGGCGGGCTGCCTGCGGCGCTGCGGATCCCGGTCGGCGCCTACGTGGTGGTGATCGCCTGCATGGCGGCGCAGGCCATCGGGCGCGCCGCGGTGCTGCGCCGGGCCGACCCATCGGCCCCATGGGTGGCGGTGGGCGCGTGCTTCTTCATGCTGAGCGACTCGCTGCTGGCAACCAACAAGTTCGTGGCGCCATTGCCGCTGGCGCAGCTGTGGGTGCTGGCGACGTACTACGCGGCGCAGGTGTTGATCGTGCGGCACGCCCGGCCCAAGGCCTGACTTCGGCTCGCTAGCTCCCCGCTGGACCTAATCCGCGCAGCGCTGGATTTCCACCGTCGAGTGGCGGATCTCCTCGTGCATCGAGAAGCAGGCCCGCACCTCGTCGGCGGTGAGCGTCGGCGAGTGGGTCACCACCGTGAGCGCGCAGGCATACGCGTCGCGGCCCACGCGCCAAACGTGCAGGTCGGCCACGCGGGTTTCGGAGTCGGCCAGCAGGGTCTCGACGCCTTCCCTGATCTCCTGCGTGACGGGGTGGTCCATCTCGCGGTCGAGCAGCACCTTGCCGGTTTCCTTCAGCAGTCCCTTGGCCCAGACCGCCACCAGCACCGCGCCGACGATGCCCATGGCCGGGTCGAGCCAGGCCCAGCCGTAGAACCAGCCGCCCAGCAGCGCCGCGATGGCGAGCACCGAGGTGGCGGCGTCGGCCACGACGTGCAGGTAGGCCGAGCGCAGGTTCAGGTCGTGGCCATGGTGGTCGTGATGGCCGTGCCCATGGTGATCGTGCGCATGGCCGTGGTCGTGCCCGTGATGGTGATGCGCCCCGCCCAGCAGCCGCGCGCAGACCAGATTGACCACCAGCCCCAGCACCGCCACCGCGATGGCCTCGGGGTAATGGATGGCCGCCGGCGACCACAGCCGCTCCAGCGAGCCCACCACCATCAGCGCCGCCACACCCAGCAGCGCCAGCGCGCTCGCGAAGCCGCCGAGCACCTCGATCTTCCAGGTGCCGAAGGCGAAGCGCGGGTCGCGCGCGTAGCGGCGCGCGGCGGCGTAGGCGAAGGCGCTCAGCCCGATGGCCAGCGCGTGCGAGCTCATGTGCCAGCCGTCGGCCAGGAGCGCCATCGAGTTGAACCACCAGCCGGCACCGATCTCGACGACCATCATCGCGAAGGTGATCCACATCACCAGGCGCGTGCTGCGTTCGGCGGAAGAGGTGTCGGCGCCGAAATGGTGGTCGTGCTGCCAGGCGCTCAGGTCATGGGTGTGCATGGAATTCAGGCTCCAAAGAGATCGGGACCGTCGGCGCGGCCCGAAGGCGGCGCCACGCCCAGGTGGCGGTAGGCGGCCAGCGTGGCGATGCGCCCGCGCGGGGTGCGCTGCAGGTAGCCCTGCTGGATGAGGTAGGGCTCGATGACGTCCTCGATGGTGTCGCGCTCCTCGCCGATGCTGGCGGCCACGTTGTCCAGCCCGACCGGGCCGCCGTCGAAGCGGTGGATGACGGCTTCCAGCAGCTTGCGGTCCATCAGGTCGAAGCCCTGCGGATCGACGTCGAGCATGGCCAGCGCGCGGTGGGCGATGTCTTCGGTGATGCGGCCGGTGCCCTTGACCTCGGCGTAGTCGCGCACGCGGCGCAGGAGGCGGTTGGCGATGCGGGGCGTGCCGCGCGAGCGGCGGGCGATCTCGAAGCCGCCGGCCGGGTCGGCCTCCACCTTGAGCAGGCCGGCGCTGCGGTGCACGATCAGCGCCAGCTCCTCGGGCGTGTAGAACTCCAGCCGCGCGACGATGCCGAAACGGTCGCGCAGCGGGTTGGTCAGCATGCCGGCGCGGGTGGTCGCGCCCACCAGCGTGAAGGGCTGCAGGTCGAGCTTGATGCTGCGCGCCGCGGGGCCCTCGCCGATCATGATGTCGATCTGGTAGTCCTCCAGCGCGGGGTACAGGATTTCCTCGACGACCGGGCTCAGCCGGTGGATCTCGTCGATGAAGAGCACGTCGTTCGGCTCCAGGTTGGTCAGCAGCGCCGCCAGGTCCTTGGGCTTCTCGAGCACGGGGCCGGAGGTCTGGCGCAGGTTCACGCCCAGTTCGGCGGCGATGATGTGCGACAGCGTGGTCTTGCCCAGGCCCGGCGGGCCGAAAAGCAGCACGTGGTCGAGGGCTTCCTGCCGCTTGCGCGCGGCGCCGATGAAGATCTCGAGCTGCTCGCGGACCTTGGCCTGGCCGACGTATTCGTCCAGCAGCTTGGGGCGCAGGGCCCGTTCGATCGCCTCCTCGTTGGGCGAAGCGGGGGCTGCGGACACCACGCGTTGGGGAGCGGGCGCGAAATCGTCTGTCTGGATGGTCATTTGCTGGGGGTGTGCGACTACAAGTTTAGTCCCGAGCGCCGCGCCGGGCCGCCCCAAGCAAGCGAGCGCCCCCTCGGGGGGCGGCGAGGACACGCAGTGCCGAGCGTGGGGGCCTGTTCTTCGCTGGCAGAATGCTTCGGCCATATAACGAACGAGGGGAAGCCAGCACGTGTCGATCTACGAACTGAAGCCGCGTTTCCAGGCCCTGCTGCGGCCTCTGGTGATCCGGCTGCATGCGATGGGCGTCACCGCCAACCAGGTCACGCTGGCGGCATGCGCGGTATCGGTGGCGCTCGGACTCTGGCTCTTCTTCGCGGCGCCCTCGCTGGCGGCCTTCGGGCTCATCCCGCTGTGGATGTTCCTGCGCATGGCCTTCAACGCCATCGACGGCATGCTGGCGCGCGAGCACAACCAGCAGAGCAAGCTGGGCGCCTTCCTCAACGAACTGACCGACGTGGTCTCCGACGCGGCGCTGTACCTGCCTTTCGCGCTGGTCCAGCCCTTCGGCGGCTTCTGGGTCGGCACCGTCATCGTGCTGGCCGGGCTGAGCGAGTTCGCCGGCGCGCTGGGCCCCACCGTGGGCGCCTCGCGCCGCTACGACGGCCCGCTGGGCAAGAGCGACCGGGCCTTCGTGTTCGGCGCGCTCGGCCTCTACGTGGCGCTGGGCGGGCCGCTGCCGGGCTGGACGGCCTGGCTGATGCCGCTCGTGGCCGCGCTCGTGGCCTGGACCATCACCAACCGCATCCGCCGGGCGCTGGCGGAGGCAGACGACAAGAATCAGACAGGGACTCAATGACGAACACCACTCCACGCATCGCCGAGGAACTCCACTTCCAGACGCACGACGGCGAATCGCTCTTCTATCGCCGCTGGCCCGCCACGGGGGCCGCGCGGCGCGGCGCCGTGCTGCTTTTCCACCGCGGCCACGAGCACGGCGCGCGCATGGCGCACCTGGTCGACGAGCTCGACCTGCCCGACTTCGACTTCTACGCCTGGGACGCCCGCGGCCACGGCCGCTCGCCGGGCCAGCGCGGCTACAGCCCCAGCTTCGGCACTTCGGTGCGCGACGTGCAGACCTTCGTGCAGCACATCGGCGCGGTGCACGGCGTGCCCGAGCAGGACATCCACGTGGTCGCGCAGAGCGTGGGCGCGGTGCTGATCGCCACCTGGGCGCACGACTACGCGCCCAAGGTGCGCGGCCTCACGCTCGCCTCGCCGGCCTTCAAGGTCAAGCTCTACGTGCCCTTCGCGCGGCCCGGCCTGGCGCTGATGCACAAGCTGCGCGGCCTGTTCTTCGTCAACAGCTACGTGAAGGCGAAGTTCCTCACGCACGACCCGGAGCGCATCGCCAGCTACGAGAGCGACCCGCTCATCAGCCGGCCGATCGCCGTCAACATCCTGCTGGGCCTCTACGAAGCGGCCGAGCGCGTGGTGGCCGACGCCAACGCGATCACGCTGCCGGTGCAGCTGCTCATCTCGGGCGCCGACTGGGTGGTGCACCACAAGCCGCAGCACCAGTTCTTCGAGCGGCTGGGCAGCGCGGTCAAGACCAAGACCGAGCTGCCGGGCTTCTTCCACGACACGCTGGGCGAGAAGGACCGCGCGCCGGCCGTGGCGCAGATCCGCGAATTCATCCTGCAGCGCTTCGACGAGCCGGCCGTGCCGGTCGACCGCCGCGAGGCGCACCTCAGCGGCGAGACGGCCGAGGAGTCGCGTGCGCTGGCCGAGCCGCTTTCGCCCCTGTCGCCGCGCGGCGCCTACTGGGCGATCACCCGCGCCGGGCTGAAGCTGGGCGGCACGATGTCCGAGGGCATCAGGCTGGGCCACGAAACCGGCTTCGACTCCGGCAGCACGCTCGACTACGTCTACCGCAACCATCCGCAGGGCAGCTCGTTCATCGGCCGCTCCATCGACAAGACCTACCTCGAATCGATCGGCTGGCGCGGCATCCGCCAGCGCAAGATCCACGTCGAGGAGCTGCTGCGCATCGCGATGGAGCGGCTGGCCGAGATGCACCGCGAGGTGCGCCTTATGGACATCGCCGCCGGCCACGGCCGCTACGTGCTCGACGCGGTGCAGGCCAGCCCGGTGAAGGCCAGTTCGATCCTGCTGCGCGACTACAGCGACATCAACGTGCGCGACGGCCGCGCGCTCATCGCCGAGAAGGGCCTGGAGGACATCGCCCAGTTCGTGCAGGCCGACGCCTTCGACCGCATGAGCCTGGCCAGCGTGACGCCGAGGCCCACGCTGGCGGTGGTGTCGGGCCTGTACGAGCTCTTCCCCGACAACGAGTTGGTGCGCCGCTCGCTCGCGGGCGTGGGCGACGCGGTGGAAGACCGCGGCTACCTGGTCTACACCGGCCAGCCCTGGCACCCGCAGCTCGAGATGATCGCGCGCGCCCTCACCAGCCACCGCCAGGGCGAGGCCTGGGTGATGCGCCGCCGCACGCAGTACGAAATGGACCAGCTGGTGGAAGAAGCGGGCTTCCGCAAGATCGACCAGCGGGTCGACGAGTGGGGCATCTTCACGGTGTCGCTGGCGGTGCGCGTCACGCAATGACGACCGCCCCGCCGGCACGACGGCCCTGGAAGCGCGCAGCCGCCTGGCTGGTGCTGCTGGGGCCGCTGTTCTACGCGACCTACGGCTTCGCCAACTGGTGGGCCACCACGCGCGCCAACGTGCCGTCGATGGCCTTCGAATGGGAGCGGCACGTGCCGTTCTGGCCGTGGACCATCTTCCCGTACTGGACGATCAACGCCTTCTACGCGCTGTCGCTCTTCCTCGCGCGCAGCAAGCATGCGCTCGACCGGCATGCGCTGCGGCTGCTCACGGCCACCATCGTCGCCTGCACCTGCTTCGTGCTTTGGCCGCTGCACTTCAGCTTCGGGCAGCCGCCTGTCGACGGGGCGCCGGCCTTCCTGTTCAACGCGCTGCGGGGCTTCGACCAGCCCTTCAACCAGGCGCCCTCGCTGCACATCGCGCTGGCGGTGATCCTGTGGGACTGGTATCGCCAGTTCCTGAAGCCGCTGTGGGCGCGGCTGGTGCTGCACGTGTGGGCCTTCGCCATCTGCGCCTCTGTGCTCACGACCTGGCAGCACCACTTCATCGACATCCCGACCGGTGCGCTGCTCGGCATCTTCTGCGTGTGGCTGTGGCCGCTGGAGCGCGTGGTGGCCATGCCGCGCGCCTGGCGCACCACCCGCGATCCGCAGCGCTGGAAGCTGGCGGGCTTCTACGCGGTGGGCGCGGCGCTGTTCCTGGCGGCGGCGCTTTACGGCGGCGGCATCGCGCTGTGGCTCGCCTGGCCGGCCGCCTCGCTGGCGCTGGTGGCGCTGAACTACGCGGGCTTCGGCGCGCGCGGCTTCCAGATGGACGGCCATGGCCGCATGGCCTGGGCGGCGCGGTGGATGCTGGCGCCCTACCGGCTCGGCGCCGCCATCAATGCCTGGCTCTGGACGCGCAGCCTGCCGGCCTCGGTCGAGATCGTGCCGGGCCTGCGGCTGGGCCGCCGGCCCACGCGCGCCGAATGGCTGGCGGCCGGCCGGCCCCGTCTGGTGAGCCTGTGCGCCGAGCTGCAACTGCCCGCCGGCGTGCCGCACGCGCGCTGCGTACCCATCCTCGACCTGACGGTGCCGCCCACCGTGCGCCTGCAGCGCGCGGCGGCGGTCATCGAAGGCCAGCGCAGGAACGCGGACGGTGCCACAGTGTGGGTCTGCTGCGCGCTCGGCTTCTCGCGCAGCGCGGCGGCGGTGATCGCCTGGCTGGGCCGCTACGGCACGGCCAGCGGCGTCGCCGAAGCCGAGGACACGGTGCGCCGGGCACGGCCGCAGATCGTGCTGCGGGGTGCGTGGCGGGTCTCCCTGGAGCCGTTCGAGCCCTTGCAGGAGGTGCCGCACCATGACCGATGACAACGACAAAGCCACCTGCGCCGCGCTCGCGGCGCTGCTGCGCGCCATGGCGCTGCTGGCCCTCTGGGGCTTCGCGCTCACCTGCATCTCGGCGCTGGTGCTCGCGCTGACGCTGCGTTCGCTCTCGACCACCGCCACCATGGGCTTCGGCGCCGTCGTCATCCTCGGCGCGCTGGAGCGCTACTTCGCGTTCCGCCTGCGCTTCGACGAGGCGCTGTTCGACGGCCTCGCGCGCAACACCGTCGCCTCGCTCGAGGCGCTCGATCGCGCGCTCTCCTCGCTCGGGCTGCGCGAGCCGCCGCCTTCGCAGCATGCGCCCCGCCCGCTCGACGACCGCGTGCAGGGCACCCGCCAGCTCATGCAGCGCCACGCCATCGTGGTGGCCTGCCAGAGCGCCTTGTTCCTACTAGCCTTGATGACACAGGACTTGTCATGACTCTCCCCCAGGCTTGCCCACTGCGTGTGGCCTCCTCCCCCCTCGCCGGGGGCCGCACCGGCGGCCCGGCAAAGCCGGTTCCGCGGTGCGCACCGAACCAGGCATTCACGCCGGAGGCGACGCTTTGAGCGATAGCACGGACAAGCCCGAAAGCACCGTGCTGCGGCGCGGGCTCGCGATCGTGGCGGGCAAGCTCATCATCGGCGCGGCCGGGCTGCTGACCGGCGTGCGCGCCATCTGGTCGGGCACCACGCCCAAGGCCGAGCAGACGCTGTACTTCGCCAACCACACCAGCCACGGCGACTTCGTGCTGCTGTGGGCTACCCTGCCGCCCGACCTGCGCGCGCTGACGCGGCCCGTGGCGGGGCAGGACTACTGGATGGCCTCGAAGCTGCGGCAGTTCATCGGCATCGACGTGTTCAACGCGCTGATGATCCGCCGCGACGGCTCGGGCCAGGGCGAGAACCCGGTGGAGCAGATGAAGCAGGCGCTGGACGCCGGCGACTCGCTCATCATGTTCCCCGAGGGCACGCGCAACACCGGCGACGAGATCCTGCTGCCCCTGAAGAGCGGCCTCTTCCACCTGGCGCGCGCCTGCCCCAACGTGCGGCTGGTGCCGGTGTGGATCGAGAACCTCAAGCGCGTGCTGCCCAAGGGCACGCTGGTGCCGATTCCGCTGGCGTGCACGGTGCGCTACGGAGCGCCGATCTCGCTGGCAGAGGGCGAGGACAAGACCAGCTTCATTGCCCGCGCTCGCGCCGCCATGCTCGACCTGCGGCCCGAGTACGACCGCATCGAGGAGAACGGTACGGCCGGCAGCCAGAACGGCAACGGAGGAGCCGCAGCATGATCGAGCTCTCTCCCTTCGCGTGGACCACGCTCAAGCTCTTCGGCGGCGTGGCCGGCGTGCTGGTGCTGGCCTCGGCTATCGGCGCGCTGCTCAAGTGGAAGGTGGCGCACGGCCAGCCGCACTCGGTGATCGACAACCTCAACTCGCGCGTCAACGCGTGGTGGGTGATGGTGGCGGTGATCGGCATCGCCTTCGCCTTCGGCAAGGGCGGCGTGATCGTCCTGTTCTACCTGATCTCGTTCTACGCGCTGCGCGAGTTCATCAGCCTGGCCTACACGCGCCGCGGCGACCATGCGCCGATCGCGCTGGCCTTCTACCTCGCGCTGCCGGGGCAGTACTTCCTGATCTGGATCGACTGGTACGGGCTCTACGCCATCTACATCCCGGTCTACGCCTTCCTGCTGCTGCCCATTCTGGCGGCGGTGGGCGGCGACACGCGGCGCTTCCTGGAGCGCACCTCGAAGATCCAGTGGGGGCTGATGGTGTGCGTGTTCTGCATCAGCCACGTGCCCGCGCTGCTCACGCTGCAGATTCCGGGCTTCGAGGGCCGCAACCTGCTGCTGATCGCCTTCCTCGTGATCGTGGTTCAGGGCAGCGACGTGCTGCAGTACGTGTGGGGCAAGCTCTTCGGCAAGCGCAAGGTGGCGCCCGAGCTCTCGCCCTCCAAGACATGGGAAGGCCTGGTCGGCGGCGTGGCCAGCGCCACCGCGCTGGGCGCGGCGCTGTACTGGGCCACGCCCTTCAACCCATGGCAGGCGGCGCTGATGGCGCTCACCATCTGCCTCATGGGCTTCTTCGGCGGCCTCGTGATGTCGGCCATCAAGCGCGACCGCGGCGTGAAGGACTGGGGCTCGATGATCGAGGGCCATGGCGGCATGCTCGACCGGCTCGACTCGGTGATCTTCGCGGCGCCCATCTACTTCCACGCGCTGCGCTACTGGTGGGTGCCATGAGCAAGGCGCGAGAGCAGGAAGAGCGCGTCGTGCACGAGGCGCCCCTGGAGTGCGCCAACGCAGCCGCGTGGGCGCGCTGGCTCAGGCGCCACCACGCCAGCGCCGCCGGAATATGGCTGCGCATCGCGAAGAAGGACAGCGGCATCGCCTCCGTCGACTACGCCGCCGCGCTCGAAGAAGCGCTGTGCTGGGGCTGGATCGACGGCCAGCGCAGGAGCGACGACGCGCAGTACTTCCAGCAACGCTTCACGCCACGCACCAAGCGCAGCATCTGGTCGCAGATCAACCGCGCCAAGGTGCTCAAGCTCATCGAGGAAGGCCGCATGCAGCCGGCCGGCCATGGCGAGATCGAACGCGCCAAGGCCGACGGCCGCTGGGAGGCGGCTTACGAGGGCGTCAGCGCCGCGACGGTGCCGCCCGACCTGCAGGCCGCGCTCGACGCCAACAAGAAGGCCGCGAAGTTCTTCGCCACGCTCGATTCGCGCAACCGCTTCGCGGTGCTGTTCCGCACCCAGGGCGCGAAGAAGCCCGAGACCCGCGCGCGGCGCATCGCGCAGTTCGTGGAGATGCTCGCCAAGGGCGAGAAGATCCACCCCTGAGCCTCATCCGGCTCCTCCTCAGGTGCCGGCGGCGATGCGCGCCAGCCGGTCCGCATCGACGATGCGGATGCGCTTGTAGCGCATGTCGATGGCGCCCTCTTCAACCAGGCGCCCCAGTTCCTTGTTGATGGTCTGGCGCGACAGGCCCAGCATGGCCGCCAGGTCGTTCTGCGACAGCCGCACCAGCGGCCCCCCGGCGTCCTCCGCGGTTCCAGGACCCTGCCCGCCGTAGAAGTGGACCAGGCTCATCAGCGTGGCCGCCACACGCCCGTGGATCGAGTTGAGCATCTGGTTCTGCAGCAGCACGATGCTCAGCCGCTGGCGCTGCAGGCCCAGCTTGGCCACGTCGCGCCACAGCACCGGCTCGGCGTCGAGCACCGCGATCACCGCGTCGCTGGGCAGGTGGACGATCACCGAATCCTCGTGCGCGTGGTAGTCGTAGGCCAGCGGAACGTCTTCCAGCAGCCGCACCAGCGGCGCCACCTGCCCCGGGCCCAGCAGTGCGTTGACGTACTTGCGGCCGTTGGCGCTCATGCTGCTGATCTCGAGGCAGCCCGACACCACCACCAGCAGCTCGCGCCGGTGGCGGTCGTGCGCGAGCACCTGCGTGCGCCGGCTGTAGCGCTCCATGCGCGCGGACTTCATGAGCTCGGTGCGGCGCGCGTCGGGCCAGCGCGAGAACAGCTCGTTCCAGCGCAGTGCGCGCTCGATGAGCGCGGCGCTCTCTTCGGCGTTCCTGGGGGTGGAGCGAGGCGATCGGGTCAGCGGGTTCTCCCTGCCGTGATGTTCATGAATCTGTCAAAGCGTTGACAGATTCGGGAGGGCGTCATTTCTATCGTAAGCACCGGACATCCACAAGCACACAAGCGGCACCGCCATGCATCCGCATGCGGCAAGCCCTACCGGAGACAAGCAGCACATGAAGAAGACAGCCGCCGCCGGCCTCGCGCTGGCGGCCTACTCCTCGCTCACCCTGGCCCAGAGCAGCGTGACCATCTACGGCACGGTCGACCTCTACATGGCCTTCGCCAAGTCGGGCATCACCTCGTCGAAGCGGCTCGAAGATGGCGGCCAGACCGCCTCGCGCCTGGGCTTTCGCGGCACCGAGGACCTCGGCGGCGGGCTCAGCGCGCATTTCACGCTCGAAAGCGGCTTCGCGCCCGACACCGGCAACGGCACGCTGCCCGGGCCGGCCATGTCGTTCAGCCGGCAGTCCTTCGTGGGCCTTTCGGGACCGTGGGGCCAGATCGATGCGGGCCGCATGTACACGCCGATGTTCTACACGCTGTTCAAGGCCGACCCGTACGGCGTGAACTCGGTGTTCTCGCCGATCAACCTGGTGGCCGCCACCGACGCGCAGCCGGGGCTCACGCCCTTCGCCGCGCGTGCCAGCAACATGGTGCGCTACCGCACGCCGGCCAGCAGCGACTTCTTCGCGGACATCGCCTACGCGCCGGGCGAATCGAGCGCGCCCAGCCACCAGAGCGGCAACTTCTACGGCGGCAGCCTGGGCTGGTCACGCAAGCCCTACTACATCGCCTACGCCTTCCAGCGCGCGCGCTCCGGCGCGGCCGCCGCGCCCGTGGCCGAACTGGCCACCACCACCTACCAGGCACTGAGCGGCGCCTACGAGCTGCCGGACATCGGGCTGCAGTTCTATGCCAACTACGTGCGCAACAGCTCGAACCTGCCGCGCGTGCCCACGGCGAAGCTCGCGAGCCTGGGCGTCACCTACAACGTGACGCCCGCCTCGAACCTGATGTTCGAGGCCATGCAGCGCAAGGTGGACGACACCGGCCGCTCGCAGCTCGCGTGGACGCTGGGCTACGACTACTACCTGAGCAAGCGCACCGTGCTCTATGCGCGCTGGCTGCGCCTGCTCAACCGGCACGGTGCCTCGGCCTCGCTCGCGACCATCGCCGTCGCGCCCGACAGCGGCGCCGGCGTGCGCGTGCTCGCCGCCGGCATCCGCCACAACTTCTGAAACCGCTCCTCTTTCCTCTATCCATGGATTTCTTCTCGTCCCAGGCCGAATCGCTCTCGGCCCTGTTCGCGCCAAGCTCCATCGCGGTGGTCGGCGCCTCGTCCAGCCCGCAGAAGATCGGCGGCATCCCCATCGACTACCAGCGCCGCTTCGGCTTCGACGGCGCGCTCTATCCGGTCAACCCCAACGCCGGGCGCATCCAGGAACTGCAGGCCTGGCCCGACCTGCAGTCCATTGGCAAGCCGGTGGACCTGGCCATCCTCGCCGTGCCCGCCGCGCTGGTCGACGGCGCGCTCGACGACGCAATCGCCGCGAAGGTGAAGGGCGTGGTGCTGTTCTCGTCGGGCTTCGCCGAGACCGGCGCCGAGGGCGCGGCCGCGCAGGCGCGGCTGGGCGACAAGGCGCGCGCGGCCGGGGTGCGGCTCATCGGGCCCAACTGCCTGGGCTTCATGAACATCGCGCGCAATGTCTACGCGACCTTCTCGCCGGCGCCCGGCGTGGGCCGCGTGGCGGCAGGGCGCATCGGGCTGGTGAGCCAGTCGGGCGCGTTCGGCGCGTATGCGTACTCGATGGCGCGGGCACGCGGCGTGGGCCTGTCGCTGTGGGCCACCACCGGCAACGAGGCCGACGTGCAGTTTGCCGACTGCCTCGCCTGGCTGGCGCAGGACCCGGCCACCGACGTGATCATGGGCTACATGGAAGGCTGCCGCGACGGCCCTCGCCTGCGCGCCGCGCTGGCCCTCGCGCAGGCGAACGGCAAGCCGGTGGTGATGGTCAAGGTGGGCAGCACGGCGCTTGGCGCGCAGGCCGCGGCCTCGCACACCGCCGCGCTGGCAGGCGACGACGCGGTGTATGACGCTGTGTTCCGCCAGTACGGCGTGCTGCGCGCGCGCAATCTCACCGAGTTCTTCGACCTGGCCCACAGCGCGGCCGTGGCCGGCCGGCCGCGCGACCGCTCGATCGGCCTGTTCACGCTCTCTGGCGGCGTGGGCGCGCTGATGGCCGACGAGGCCTCGGCGCAGGGCCTGGACGTGCAGCCGCTCAGCGATGCGGCGCAGGACACGCTGCGCAGCTGGGTGCCCTTCGCGGCGCCGCGCAACCCGGTCGACATCACCGGG
Organism: Variovorax sp. V15; assembly: GCF_041154425.1. NCBI lineage: Bacteria > Pseudomonadati > Pseudomonadota > Betaproteobacteria > Burkholderiales > Comamonadaceae > Variovorax > Variovorax sp. V15. The sequence continues at coordinate 755,699 of NZ_AP028659.1, read as the reverse complement.
CAGGTCACCAACGACATGAGCCTGCTGGAGCGCAGCGCCCGTGTGATGCTCGACGACCGGGGCTTCGCGTCGTGGATGGGCTTCCTCGCGGCCGCGGGCGCGTCGGACGCCTTCTGGCCGGTGCTGCGCGAACTGGTGGGCTCGCTGCGCGCGGCCTATCCCGACACGCTGCTGGCCATCAGCACGCTGCTGGCGCCCGAGCGCCGCGCGGAGCTGGAGGCGATGCGCTGCCTGGTGTTCGCCGATCCTTCGGACGGCATCCGCACGATCGCCGCGCTGGCCGGATTGAAGACCGGCGTGCGGCCTTCGACGGTCCCGGCTCTCGCCTCGAATCCGCTGAAGCTGTCCCCCGGCGCCATGTCCGAGCCCGACGCGCTGGCGCTGCTTGCCGAGGCCGGCGTGACGGTGGTCGAGCACCGGGTGGTGCGCAGCGCCGACGAGGCGGCCACAGCCGCCGAAGCCATCGGCGACGCGGTGGTGGTGAAGATCGTGAGCGCGGACATCCCGCACAAGTCGGACGTCGGCGGCGTGGCGCTCGGGCTGCGCGGCGCGGCGCAGGCGCGCGAGGCCTTCGAGCGCACGCGCGACCATGCCCTTTCGGCACGGCCTGATGCGCGGCTCGACGGCGCATTGGTGGCGCGCATGCTGGCGGGCGGCGTCGAATGCATCGCGGGCGTGCACCGCGACCCGGTGTTCGGGCCGGTGCTGATGTTCGGCCTGGGCGGCATCCACGTCGAGACGCTGCGCGACGTGTCGCTGCGCGCGCTGCCGATCACGCGCGACGACGCGCTGGCCATGGTGCGCGAGCTGCGCGCCTTCGCGATCCTCGACGGCGCGCGCGGCCGTGCGCCGGTCGATCTCGAATCGATCGCCGATGCCCTGTGCGCGCTGGGGCGCTTCGCGCTGCGCGCAGGCGATTCGCTCGACAGCGCCGAGATCAACCCGCTGATCGCGCGGCCGCGGGCCGACGGCGGCTGCGTGGCGGTCGATGCGCTGGTCGTCGGACGCGCCGCATGAACAACCACGGGAGACAGACCGCATGACGACATCGAAGAGACAACTTGCCATGTTCGGCATCCTCGGCATTGGCACCGCCATCGCGCACGCCGAAGCGCCCTTTCCGTCGAAGCCGCTGCGCATCGTCGTGCAGTACCAGGCGGGCGGCTCCACCGACATCCTCGCGCGCATCGTGGCGGACGGGCTGTCGAAGCGGCTGGGCCAGCCGGTGGTGGTCGAGAACCGCAGCGGCGCGGGCGGGATCATCGGCACCGACTACGTCGCAAAGAGCGCGCCCGACGGCTACACGCTGCTGCTGACGGTGCCGGGCCCGGTCACCGCGAACATGGTGCTCTACAGCAAGCTGCCCTACGACCCGCGCACCGACCTGCGCATGGTCTCGGACATCGCGACCACGCGCACCGTGCTGGCGGTGCATCCTTCCGTGCCGGCGAAGGACTTCAGGAGCCTGATCGCCACGGTGAAGGCAGCGCCCGGCAAGTACACGATGGGCTCGTGGGGCCCGGGCACGCAGCCGCACCAGATCCAGGTCTACATGGACAAGACCTACGGCCTGCAGACGCTGCACGTGCCCTACAAGGGCGAGAGCCCGATGGCGGTGGACCTGATCAGCGGCGTCATCAACATGACGGTCGGCTCGGTCACCACGCTGCAGCCGTACATCGCGGCCGGCAAGCTGCGTGCGCTCGCGGTGGCCGGCCCGCGCCGCGCCAAGGCGCTGCCCGACGTGCCGACCTTCGCCGAGCAGGGCTACGCCGACGAGGTCTATGCGCTGACCGGCCCGACCTCGCTGATGGCGCCCGCGAAGACGCCCGACGCGGTGGTCGAGCGGCTGGGGCGCGAGGTCAGCGCGGTGATACGCCAGCCCGAGGTCAGCCGCCGCATCGAGGAACTCGGCGCCGAGCCGGTGGGCAACCTGCCGGCCGACGCCACCGCTGCCTACAAGGCATTCCTTCCCGTGACGCTGCGGCTCACGCAGGCCACGGGCGTGAAGCTCGATTGAACCGATCCATGAACTCCAGCAAAGAGACATCCCGATGACCGCTCCCAATTCCACCGTCACTGCCGCGCGCAAGGCACTGGCCCGCTCCATCGGCCTGGCCGCCTTCGTCTACGGCTATCCGCTCACCGAGACCTACCGCACCTGCGCGATGCAGACCGCGCCCCGGGGCGAGCGCCGCACCGGTGCCTCGCACGGTTCGGACGTGCGCGCGCCGGTGAACACGCTGCACCATGCGCCGCGCCCTTCCACCGATGAAGACCGCGACGTGGTGACGCCAGCCAACGACCTGCTCTACACCATCGCCTGGGTGCACCTGGCGCAGGGGCCGATGCTGCTGACCGTGCCCGCGTCGTCGCGCCACCCGGGCCGCTACTTCGTGCTGCCGCTGTACGACGCCTACACCGAGAACTTCGAGAACCTGGGGCCACGCAACTGCAACCCCGAGGGCGAGACGGTGGTGCTCGTCGGCCCCGGCGGCACGGTGCCGGCATCGCTCGCGGGCCACCGCGTGGTGCGCTGCCCGACCGACCTCGTCTGGCTGATCGGCCGCATCCTCGTCGGCGACGAGAGTGACTGGCCGGCCGCGCGCGCGCTGCAGTCCGAGATCAGGCTGGAGCCCGCCCCCGGCACAGTGCTGCAGGAACGGCCCGCCGCCGTCGAACACTGGGACGGCCCGGCGGTGGATGCCATGGCCGCCGCCTTCGAGAACGGTGAGCCGGCCGCGCAGGTGGCGCCGCGCTTCTTCACCAACATGTGCCTGGAGCTCGCGGAGGCGCCGGGCCGCGTGGAAGACCGCGCGCTGGTCGCCTGGTTCGGCCAGGCCGGGCTGCGGCCGGACGCCGCCTTCTCGTGGGACACGCTGGACGAGCCCGCGCGCGAAGGGCTGATCGAAGGCTTCGCCGAAGGCGTGCAGCTGGTAGGTGCCGCGGGCCGCAACCGCCGCCCCAAGCCTTGGTCGATGACGCCTTCCACCGGCCGCTACGGCAACGAGTTCCTCGGCCGCGCCCGCACCGCCTACCTGGGCCTGGGCGCGCTGGCCACCAGCGAGGCGGTGTACGCCGCCGCGCACTACGACGAAAAGCAGGAGCCGCTGGACGGCCAGCGCAGCTACACGATGCGCTTCGAGGCCGATGACCTGCCGCCCGCAGATGCCTTCTGGTCGGTGACGCTCTACGACGCCGACCGTTTTCTCTACCCCAACGAGATCAGGCGCCACGCGATCGGCGACCGCACGCCCGGACTGAAGCGCGCGGCCGACGGCAGCCTGGAGCTCAGCCTGAGCCACGCGCGCCCGGCCGACACATCCAACTGGCTGCCCGCGCCGGCCGGCCGCTTCTACCTGATCCTGCGCATGTACTACCCGCGCGAAGGCGTGCAGAGCTGGCGCATTCCCGCCCTGCAGGCGCGGGAGGCCTGAGCGATGCAGACGACAACCATCGACGACGAACTGCGCACGCTGGCCGAGAAGGCCGTCGTCTACGCCTTTCCGCTATACGAGATGAGCCGCATGCGCGCCGCCACCTCGCCGCAACGCACCGACAGCGCCGGCGAAGCGCCCAAGCCCCATCGCTGGTGCAACGTGTTCACCCACGCGCGCCAGCTGCTGGGAGCGGGCAAGAGCCGCGTGGTGACGCCGAACAACGACACGCTCTACACCAACGCATGGCTGGACCTGGGCGACGGCCCGCTGGTGATCGACGTGCCCGACACGGCCGGGCGCTACTACGTGCTGGGCCTGCTGGACTTCTACACGAACCCCTTCGCGCATATCGGCCAGCGGCTCACGGGCACGGCCGCGCGCTCCTTGCTCGTCACGCCTCCGGGCTGGCGCGGAGAAGTGCCGGCCGCGTTCGCGCAACCCGGCTCGCACATCGAGGCACCGACGCGCTGGCTGTGGGTCATCGGCCGCATCCTGGTCGACGGGCCGGGCGACGTGCCCGCAGTCAATGCGCTGCAGGATGGCTTCGTCGTGCGCACGCTCGGCGACTGGCGGGCCGGCAAGGCGGCATCGATGCCGAAGCACTTCGACCCGGCCTGCGACCCGAAGGCGCCGCTGGGCGCCGAGCACTTCGCCACCCAGGTGAACCGCGCGCTGCGCGAGAACCTGCCGCCCGCGCGCGATGCCGCTGTGCTCGCCCGCTTCGCGCGGCTCGGGCTGGGCCCCGATGCCGGCACGCCCGACGAAACGCAGCTCGGCCCGCTGCAGGACGCGCTCGATGCCGTGCTGCCGCGCCTGCGCAATGCGCAGTCGGGCACCACGGCGCCTTCGGGCTGGGTGCAGATGCCGCTGGTCGAAGGCAGCTTCGGCGACGACCACCTGGCGCGCGCGCTGGTCGCGCTCAAGTACATCGGCATGCTCGAAAGCCGCGAGGCGACCTATCCGCTGGCCTGGCACGACGCCATGGGGCGCAAGCTCGACGGCAGCGGCCGCTACACACTGCGCTTCGCGCCGGGCGCGCTGCCGCCGGTGGAGGCCTTCTGGTCTCTCACGATGTACGACAGCCGCGACTACATGCTGGTGGACAACCCCATCGACCGCTACGCCATCGGCGACCGCACGCCGGCGCTGCGCCGCGACGCGGACGGCGGGCTCACGCTGCACATCCAGCATGCGAGCCCCGAGGGCGAGACCGCGCGGGCGAACTGGCTGCCGGCGCCCGCCGGCGATTTCTATCTGTGCCTGCGCGCCTATGTGCCGCGCGAGGAAATGCTGGACGGCCGCTATGCGCTGCCGGCGCTGGTGCGTATCGGGGAGGCCGCATGAGCACCAACAACAGTACGGGCAACACTGAACAGGAAAAGCCCTTCCTCATCGTCGGCACGGGCACCGAGACGGTTGCGCCGGGGCTGCACATCCTGCGCGGGCAGGGACAGTCCTTCGTGGCCGAGACCGATGCCGGCCTCGTGGTGATCGACGCCGGGCCAGGCGGCGCGGTGACGCAGGGCATGATTGACGCGGTGCGTCAGATCAGCAACGCGCCGCTGCATGCGCTGTGCTTCAGCCACGGGCACGTGGGCTACAACTCCGGCGTGCCGATGTGGCTCGCGCATGCCGCGCAGCGCGGGGATGCGCCGCCGCGCGTCATCGCGCACCGCAACGTGCCGAAGCGCCACGCGCGCTACCGCGAGACCGAGACGCTGCAGCACCGCATGGCGGAGATCCAGTTCAACCGGCCCGCCGGCTTCTTCGACCACCGGCTCGCCATGCATCCGCCCACGGAGACCTTCGACGACCGGCTGCAGATCGGCCAGGGCGACAGCCGCATCGAGCTGCGCTGGACACCTTCGGAGACCGACGATGCGATCGCGCTGTGGAGCCCGTCGCAGCGCGTGCTGTACGGCGGCGCGGCGCTGATCGACTCGATTCCCAACATCGGCACGCCGTTTCGCACGATGCGCGACACGGTGCGCTGGGCCGACACGCTCGAAGCGCTCGCCGCGCTCGGTGCGCGCAAGGCGGTGCGCGAGTTCGGCGCCACGCTCGAAGGCGAGGAGCAGGTTCGGCACGTGCTCACGCACACCGCGCGCGCGCTGCGCTGGCTGCGCGCCGAGGTCGTGCGGCTGATGAACGAGGGGCACAACGAGCGCGGCGTGCTGGCGCGCATGCGCTTTCCCGACGAGCTGTTCGGCGTCGAGTGGATGAAGCCCACCTATGGCGACCCCGGCTACATCGTGCGCGACATCTACCGCTCGGAGAACGGCTGGTGGGACCGCAACCCGACCTCGCTGCACCCCGAGGCGCCGGAGGCCATCGGCCGGGCCGTGGCGGAGGCCATCACCGACAAGCGCGGCGTGATCGTGCGTGCGTGCGGCTTCGCGAAGGAAGGCCGCTGGCAGCTCGCGCTGCACGTGATCGACCTGCTGGCCACGGCCGAGGGCGACGCGCCCGAGATCGTGGAGGCGCGCTCGCTGAAGGCCGAATGGCTGCGCGAGCGCGCGCGGCAGGTGCCGAGTTACGTCTCGCGCAACCTGTATCGCGTGGGCGCGGACATGATCGAGCAGGGAACGCAGGCGCGCTTCGGCATCCACTGACGAACAGGTAGATAGATAGAGAGTAGAGAGACCAGGAGACAAGACATGAGAAGCACAACACTCCTCCGACGCCATCTGCGCACCCTGGCCGTGGGAGCGCTCGCGGCATGGGCCGCAGCCTCCGGCCATGCGCAGGGCAGTGCCGACGCGTATCCCGACAAGCCGGTGACGCTGATCGTGCCGACGGCGGCGGCGGGCGGCACCGACACCATCTCGCGGCTGATCGCGGACGCGCTCTCCAAGTCGCTGAAGCAGCCCTTCATCATCGACAACCGCCCGGGCGCCAACGGCATCCTCGGCACCGAGCTCGCGGCGCGCGCCACGCCCGACGGCTACAAGCTGCTGTTCACCTACGCGGCGGCGACGGTGGTGAACCCCAGCCTCTACAGGAAGCTGCCCTACGACCCGCTGAAGGACTTCGCGCCCGTGGCGCAGATCGGGCGCGGCGGCAACCTGCTGCTTGTGCGGCCGGACCTGCCGGTGAAGACGCTCAAGGAATTCGTCGCCTATGCCAAGGCCCGCCCCGGCAAGCTCAACTATTGCTCGTGGGGCAGCGGCTCCGGCGGCCACCTCGCGATGGAGAGCCTCAAGAAGCAGGCCGGCCTGTCGATGACGCACGTGCCCTACAAGGGCAGCGGCCCCTGCGTGCAGGACCTGATGGGCGGGCAGGTGGACGCGGCCTTCGCCGACATGTCGTCCACGGTGGAACTGGTGCGCGCCGGGCGCCTGAAGGCGCTGGCCAACAGCGGCCCCTCGCGCATCCCGATGCTGCCCGACGTGCCGACGATGATCGAGGCCGGCTATCCCTTCACGAACTACTCCTGGTACGGCGTGCTGGCGCCCGCGAAGACGCCTCCGGCCATCGTGAAGAAGCTCAACGTGGCGGTGAACCAGGTGCTGAAGGACCCGGCCGTGGTGCAACGGCTGCGCGAACTGAACTTCACCGACCTGCCGCAGAACACGCCCGAGCAGTTCGCCGCGACGATGCAGAAGGACCTGCACGACTGGAGCGTGCTGGTGAAGGACATCGGGCTGACGCTGGAGTGAAGCCCCGGCCGCGCCCGCCTTACTTGGCCAGCGACTTCAGCGCAAGCTTGATGCCCTCGCTCACCGTCGCGTCCTTCGGCAGTGCCTTCAGCGCAAGCGCGGCTTCCTTGTCGCTGTAGCCCAATGCGACCAGCGCCTGCAGGATGTCGGCCTGCGCGTCGGAGGCGGCGTGCGCCGGCAGGCCGATGTCGGCGCCGAGCTTGCCCTTGAGCTCCAGCAGGAGCCGCTCGGCCGTCTTCTTGCCGATGCCCGGGATCTTCACCAGCCGGCCCAGCTCCTGCGTGGTGATCGCCTGCGAGAGCTCGCCCACGCTCATGCCCGAGAGCAGGCCCAGCGCGGTGCGCGGGCCCACGCCGGTGATCTTGATGAGCTGGCGGAAGGCGGCGCGCTCTTCCGCCGTGCCGAAGCCGTAGAGAATCTGCGCGTCCTCGCGCACGACGAAGTGCGTGAGCAGCGACACCTTGGTGCCGACGTTCGGCAGGTTGTAGAACGTGCTCATCGGCACGTCGACCTCGTAGCCGACGCCGTTGCAGTCCACCACCACCTGCGGCGGATTGCGCTCCGCCAGAATGCCGGTCAGTTTGCCTATCATTGGCTCCCCCCCGTTGCTTGCTCACTTCGTGTAGCCGCTTCCCCCCTCAAGGGGGCAACACCGGCGGCCCGGCAAAGCCGGTTCCGCGGTGTTCCCCGCCTTGGACTGCGTTTTTTCGAGCGTGGCTGGTCTTGCATAGGGCTGCCGATTAGATGGAAATGGATACCGCGTGATTCTGCGACACACCTTTACCCCACTGAACAATTCGCGCCTCAGCCACCTGTGCGGCCCTCTGGACGCGCACCTGCGCCGCATCGAGGACGCGCTGGGCGTGAAGATCGCGCACCGCCATGAGCAGTTCAAGGTCGACGGCCCCAAGGCCCCCGCGCAGCGCGCGATGGACGTGCTGCAGGCGCTGTACGAGATCGCCCAGCGGCCTATCGACGCTGCGGTGGTGCAGCTCACGCTGGCCGGCGACGGCGGCATGCTCGAAGGCGACGAGGACGTGGCGATGCTCGTCACCCGCCGCGGCGACCTGCGGCCGCGCACGCCGACGCAGGCGATCTACCTCGACAACATCGCGAAGCACGACATCACCTTCGGCATCGGCCCGGCCGGCACCGGCAAGACCTACCTGGCTGTGGCCTGCGCGGTCGACGCGCTGGAGCGTGCGGCAGTGCAGCGCATCGTGCTGACGCGCCCGGCGGTGGAAGCGGGCGAGCGGCTGGGCTTCCTGCCTGGCGACCTGACGCAGAAGGTCGACCCCTACCTGCGGCCGCTGTACGACGCGCTCTACGACCTGATGGGCTTCGAGAAGGTGCAGAAGGCCTTCGAGCGCAATGCACTCGAAATTGCGCCGCTGGCCTTCATGCGCGGGCGAACGCTGAACAATGCCTTCGTGATCCTCGACGAGGCGCAGAACACCACGCCCGAGCAGATGAAGATGTTCCTCACGCGCATCGGCTTCGGCGCGCGCGCGGTGGTGACGGGCGACGTGAGCCAGATCGACCTGCCCAAGAACCAACTCAGCGGCCTGATCGACGCCGAGCGCGTGCTCAAGCGGGTGAACGGCATCGCGATGACGCACTTCACCAGCGCGGACGTGGTGCGCCATCCGCTGGTGGCGAAGATCGTCGATGCCTACGACGGCCAGCGCAAGCGCGCGGGAGGCCACTGAGATGGCGGCATCGAAGCTCCCGGCGCTTTCGCTCTCGCTGCAGTTCGGCCGCTTCAAGGGCGTGGAGCGCCATCGCGCCGCGCTGCCGCGCCACAGCGTGACACGCTGGATACGCCATGCACTGGACATCGATGGCGAGATCACGGTGCGCATCGTCGATGCCGACGAAGGCCAACGACTGAACCGCGAGTTCCGCGGCAAGGACTACGCGACCAACGTGCTCACCTTCGACTATGCGCAGGGCCCCGTCGTGATGGCCGACCTGGTGCTGTGCGCGCCGGTGGTCGCGCGCGAGGCGAAGGAAAACCGCAAGACGCTGGCCGACCACTACGCCCACCTCCTGGTGCACGGCACGCTGCATGCGCAGGGCTGGGACCACGAGACCAGCGAGGCCGACGCCGACGAGATGGAGGCGTACGAGATCGAGATCCTCGCGGGGCTGGGCATCCGCAGCCCCTACGGCAAGTAGATAGCAGGCCGCGGCGCTACGCCGTCATCTGCAGCGGGATGGTGACCGGCCCGTCGTTCAGCAGGTGCACCTGCATGTCGGCGCCGAATTCACCGGTGGCCACCACCGGGTGCGCGGCGCGGGCCTGCGCCACGAAGTACTCGTAGAGGCGCCGGCCTTCGTCGGGCGGCGCGGCCTGGGTGAAGCTGGGGCGGTTGCCCGCGCTGGCGTCGGCCGCCAGCGTGAACTGGCTCACCACCAGCAGGCCGCCGCCGATGTCCTGCACGCTGCGGTTCATCTTGCCGGCCTCGTCCGCAAAGATGCGCAGCTTGAGGATCTTGGCGAGCATGCGGTCGGCGAGCGCGTCGACGTCGCCGCGCTCGGCGCACAGCAGCACCAGCAGGCCCGCATCGATGGCGCCGACGGTGCGGCCGGAAATGTCTACGCGGGCATTCGCCACGCGCTGGAGAACGGCTTTCATAGGGGGTGATGTTCGCCGGCCTGGGTGGCGCGGGCTTCCATGGTCAGGGGCAACAGCTGGATGGTGACGCGCAGGCCGGGCACGGCGTCCATGAGCGCCTGCTCGAGTTCGTCGCGCATGCTGGCGGCGTGCTGCAGCGTCCAGTCGCCGGGTACGTGCATGTGCAGGTCGGCAAAGCGGCGCTGGCCGGCGCTGCGCGTGACCATGTCGTCGAAGCGCAGCCGCCTGCCTTCGGGCACGCGGGTAGCGAAGGCGTCGATGGTGGCGCGCACGGTGGCGAGGGTCTCGGGGTCGAGGGCCTTGTCCATCAGGCCCTGCGAGGAGCGCCACACCAGCTTGACGCCCTCGCGGGCGATGTTCAGCGCGACGCCGATGGCCAGCACAGGGTCGAGCCAGAGCCAGCCGGTGAGCATCACGCCGACGATGCCGACCAGCACGGCGGCGGAGGTCCAGACGTCGGCCATCAGGTGGCGGCCGTCGGCCTCCAGGGCAATCGAGCGGTGGGCGCGCGCCGCGCGGAACAGCAGGAAGGCCAGCCCCGCGTTGAAGCCCGAGCTGAGCACCGACAGCGCCAGGCCCCAGCCCAGCTGCTCCAGCGGCTGGGGCGACAGCAGGCGCTGCACCGAGACCCAGAGGATGGCGACGGCGGCCCCGACGATCAGGATGCCTTCGAAGCCCGAGGAGAAATATTCGGCCTTGTGGTGGCCATAGGGGTGGCCGTCGTCGGCCGGCCGCTCGGCGATGGTCACCATGGCCAGCGCGAAGACGGCGCTCGCGAGGTTCACGAAGGACTCCATGGCGTCCGAGATCAGGCCCATGGAATTCGTCATGTAGCCGGCCAATCCCTTGAGCGCGATCGTGATCAAAGCCACGGCAATCGAGGCGCGCAGCAGCGTCTTAGGGGTAAACATCATGCAAATGCCATCAGGAATGGAGCAGGAAGCAACGCGAAAAGCGGTAAAAGACCGCAGAAACAGCCTGAATTATCGGCCTCGTGTCCATATGTAACGCCTTCGCATTAATAATGTTTGGCAAACGTTGCGCAACTGTTATTCGCAGAGAGCCAGATGATGAAAAACCTCGTGACCGCCCTCGGCGGCCTCGCCATCGCGGGAGCCGCCATGCTGGCGCAGGCCCAGACGCCGCCGGCCGCACCCGCGGCCTCCCCCGCGACTGTTCCCGCTCCGGCACCTGCTCCCGCTCCAGCAGCGCCTGCTCCCGCAGCAGCCGTGCCGGCTCCAGTGCCTGCCGCTGCCGCTGCCAAGGCCGATCTCCAGGCCGGCTTCGTGAAGTCGGTGCGCGGCAACGTCCAGCTGCTCAACGGCGCGGGCGCCGCCCGCACCGCCAGCCCCGGTGACGCGCTGGGCGCCGTGGACCGCATCGTGACCGGCCCCGACTCCTCCGCCGCCGTGGTGCTGCGCGACGACACGACGCTGGTGGTCGGCCCCTCGTCGCGGCTCGATCTCAAGGAATTCCATTTCGACGGCACCACGCGCGAGGGCGGCATCCTGCTGTCGCTGCTGCGCGGCTCGATGCGCATGATCACCGGCCTCATCGGCAAGACCAACCCCGACGCGGTTCGGGTCGAGACGCAGACCGCCACCATCGGCATACGCGGCACCGACTTCATCGTGCAAGCCGACGGCCAGCCATGATGAAGACGCAGATGCCGAAACTCCAATCCTCCCGTTTCCCCTCCCTTCTCGCGGCCACGCTGGCCGCAGCGCTTCTGGCCGCCTGCTCCACGCCCGGCACGCGTGTGGTGCTGCTGCCGCAGGCCGACGGCAGGCCCTCGGCGGTGGTGGTTCGCGCCAAGGACGGCGAGGAAGTGCTCTCCACGCCCTACCAGCGCGCCACGGCCGCGGTCGGCGCCAAGGGCGCACCGGTGGTCGACAACGTCGATCCGGCCAAGGTGCAGGCGGAGAACAAGCCGCTGTTCGACATGCGCCCGCCCCCGCCGCAGCGCTACACGGTGTACTTCGAACTCGGCGGCACCACGCTGACGGCGGCGTCGCAGCAGATCATGAGCGAGGCGCTGGCGGCGGCGCTGGCGCGCAGCGGCGGCGACATCGTGGTCACCGGCCACACCGACACCAAGGGCAACGGCGACCAGAACGACGAGTTGTCGCGCCGCCGGGCGCAGGAAGTGGCCCAGCTCTTCGTGGAGCGCCAGTTCCCGGCCAACCGCATCGAGGCCGTGGGCCGCGGCGAACGAGACCTCGCCATCCAGACCGCCGACGACGTGGACGAGCCGCGCAACCGGCGCGTCACCATCGAGGTCCGCTAATTAGAAATAGAGGGATCGAGCAGGTCGCCCCGGAGGGCGATCAGCTCAGGGTCACGCGCGCGAACTTGCGCTTGCCGACCTGAACCACGTAGCTGCCGGCAGGCAGCTTCAGCGCCTTGTCGCTGACCACGGCGGAATCGATGCGCACGCCGCCACCGTCGATCAGGCGGTTGCCTTCCGAGGTCGAGGGCGCGAGGTTCGCCTGCTTGAGCACCTGGGCGATGCCCAGCGGGGCGCCCGAGAGCGACACCTCCGGAATCTCGTCCGGCACGCCACCCTTGCTGCGATTGATGAAGTCCTGCTCGGCCGCATCGGCCGCCGCCGCGCTGTGGAAGCGGGTGGTGATTTCCTTGGCCAGCGCGACCTTGGCGTCCTTCGGGTTGCGCCCGCCCTCAACCTCGGCCTTCAGCGCCGCGATCTGCTCCAGCGACTGGAAGCTCAGCAGGGTGTACCAGCGCCACATCAGGTCGTCGGAGATCGACAGCACCTTGGCGAACATGGTGTTGGCGTCTTCGCTGATGCCGATGTAGTTGTTCTTGCTCTTGGACATCTTCTCGACGCCGTCGAGCCCTTCCAGCAGCGGCATAGTGAGGATGCACTGCGGTTCCTGGCCGTATTCCTGCTGGAGATGGCGGCCGACGAGCAGGTTGAACTTCTGGTCGGTGCCGCCCAGCTCCAGGTCACTCTTGAGCGCGACCGAGTCGTAGCCCTGCATCAGCGGGTAGAGGAATTCGTGCACCGAGATCGACTGGCCGGCCTTGAAGCGCTTGTTGAAATCGTCGCGCTCCATCATCCGGGCCACCGTGTACTTGGCGGCCAGCTGGATCATGCCGCGGGCGCCCAGGGGGTCGCTCCATTCGGAGTTGTAGCGGATCTCGGTCTTCTCGGGATCCAGCACAAGGCTGGCCTGCTTGTAGTAGGTCTGGGCGTTGGCCTCGATCTGCTCGCGGGTGAGCGGCGGGCGGGTACTGTTGCGGCCGGAGGGGTCGCCGATGGTGGTGGTGAAGTCGCCGATCAGGAAGATCACCCGGTGGCCCAGGTCCTGCAGCTGGCGCATCTTGTTGAGCACCACGGTATGGCCGACGTGGATGTCCGGCGCGGTGGGGTCCAGGCCCAGCTTGATGCGCAGCGGGGTTCCGGTGGCTTCGGAGCGCTGGAGCTTGCGCACCCATTCGTCCTGCGGCAGCAGCTCGTCGGCGCCCCGGAGGGAGATTTCGAGCGCGCGTCCTACACTATTCGAGAGGCTCATGGATGTAACAGAATCGGCCTTTACGGGCTTTTTTAGCTGATTTTTGGGGTGCCGAAGCTATACTCAGCCCGACTTTTCTAGCGCCGAATTCTAAGCGGCGCTCTTTCCGCACCGTCTCCTGCCGCCCTGAACGTTACTGGGCCTTGCAGCACGGACCTGCAGAACCTGAGCTGGAATTCATAGTTTGATCAACGGCATCCTTGCCGCCGAGGAGCTTCTCGCTTCCCGCGTGGCTTACACATTCCGGACGTACCCCAGGCAGATCACCGCGATCATCGCGGGCGCGCTGCTGAGCGCCGGCACCCTCGCGGTGGCCTCCCTGGGCCCCGACGCATCCGACCTCCCCGTCCACCAGATCCTCGAAGCCACGGCGCCCGTCTCGTTCGCCGACCAGAGCGAATCGCTCGAGAACTTCAGCTTCACCCTCTTCCGCACCGACGTCACCCGCTCCAGCGACACGGCCGATGCGCTCATGAAGCGCCTGGGCATTTCCGACCCGGCCGCCACCGCCTTCGTGCGCGGCAGCGTCGAGGCCCGCAACGCGCTCTTCTCGCGCGCCGGCCGCACCGTGACGGCCGAGGCCACGCAGGAAAACCAGCTCAAGAAGCTCAGCGCCCGCTGGATTCCCGACGGCGACGGCGGCTTCAAGCGCTTCGTCATCGAGCGCACGCCCACCGGCTTCTCGGGCGTCACCGAGCGCGATTCGCTCACCCCCGGCACGCGCCTGGCGAGCGGCACCATCCGCACCTCGCTCTTCGCCGCCACCGACGACTCGCGCATCCCCGACGCCGTGGCCAGCCAGCTCGCGGACATCTTCGCGGGCGACGTCGACGTGCGCAACCTGCGCAAGGGCGACCGCTTCGCCGTGGTGTACGAGACCTTCGAAGCCGACGGGCAGGCGCTGCGCAGCGGCCGCGTGCTGTCGGCCGAGTTCGAGAACAACGGCAAGATCCACCAGGCCGTCTGGTTCCAGCCCCCCGGCGCAGGCCAGAAGGGCAGCTACTACCGCCCGAACGGCGACAGCCTGCGCAAGGCCTACCTGGCGACGCCGGTCGAGTTCTCGCGCGTGTCCAGCGGCTTCGCGATGCGCATGCATCCGATCCTGAACAGCTGGCGCCAGCACAACGGCATCGACTACGCGGCGCCCACCGGCACCTCGGTGCGCTCGGTCGGCGACGGCACGGTCGACTTCGCCGGCACGCAGAACGGCTACGGCAACATCGTCATCATCAACCACCGCAACAACCAGCAGACGGCATACGCTCACCTGAGCCGCATCGACGTCAAGGCCGGCCAAGCGGTGAGCCAGGGCCAGACGGTCGGCGCGGTGGGCTCCACCGGCTGGGCCACCGGCCCGCACCTGCACTTCGAATTCCGCGTGGGCGGCGTCTACCAGGACCCAGCCTCCATCGCACAGGAAGGCGGTGCTCCGATCACCGCTGCCATGCGTCCTGCCTTCGAGCGCGTTGCCGTGGGCGCGCGCACCGAGCTGGCCGCGGCCTTCTCCGTCATTCAGGCCAGCGCCGACTGACCTCCCGGCGATGGCGGCCGAGGAGCTTTTCATCGGCCTCATGTCGGGCACCTCGCTCGACGGCGTCGATGGCGTGCTAGCCGACTTTTCGGGCGGCCGCATCGCGGTCAAGTCCTACGCCACAGCCCAGTTTCCGGTGGCACTGCGCGCCGAGCTGCTGGCGCTGAACACGCCGGGCGACAACGAACTCCACCGCGCGGCGCTGGCCGGCAACGGCCTGGCCCGCGCCTACGCCGGCGTCGTCGCCCAGCTGCTGGCCGACAGCGGCACCGATGCCGGCGCGATCACCGCCATCGGCGCGCACGGCCAGACCGTGCGGCACCGGCCGCTCGAGTTCGACGAAGTCGGCTACACGCTGCAGATCAACAACCCCTCGCTGCTGGCCGAGCTGAGCGGCATCGACGTGGTGGCCGACTTCCGCAGCCGCGACCTCGCGGCCGGCGGCCAAGGCGCACCGTTGGTGCCGGCATTCCACCGCGCGCTGTTCGGCAGGCCGGACGAGACGGTTGCGGTGCTGAATATCGGAGGCATTTCCAACCTGAGCCTGCTGCCGGCCACCAACCGGCCGGCGGGCGCGCCCACGGTGCTCGGCTTCGACTGCGGCCCCGGCAACGCGCTGATGGACCACTGGTGCCAGGCCCATCAGGGCCAGCCCTTCGACCGCGGCGGCCAGTGGGCGGCCAGTGGAAAGGTGCTGCCCGGCCTGCTCGCGCAGCTTCTGGCCGACCCGTATTTCGCCCGGACCCCGCCCAAGAGCACCGGCCGCGACCTGTTCAATCCCGACTGGCTCGCCGCGCAGCTCGGCACCGCGACCATGGCGCCCGAAGACGTACAGGCCACGCTGGCCGAACTGACCGCGCATGCCTGCGCGGCGGACCTCAAGAGCTACGGAAAAGATAGCAAGCTGCTGATCGTCTGCGGCGGCGGCGCGCTGAACGACCACCTGCTCGCCCGGATGCGCGCCCTGCTGCCAGGCGTGACGGTCGCGGCTTCCACCGATCACGGGCTGCCGCCCCTGCAGGTCGAGGCCGCCGCCTTCGCCTGGCTTGCCCGCGCAACGGTGCGCCGCGAGCCGGGCAACCTCGCCAGCGTGACCGGCGCGCGCGGCGCTCGGGTGCTGGGCGCGATCTACCCCGCCTGACCCGATCAGCCTTGGCCGGAAACCTCCGGCTGCGCCGGGTGCGGCGCACGCACCTCCGAGGGCAGATGCCAGAAGATGAGCGCGGAAGCGATCGTGATGAGCCCCATGGTCGCAAAAGTCGCCTGAAAGGCGTCCAGCGTATGGGCCGGCGTGTCGGTGCCGAAGACACCGTTGTAGCCCGCCAGCACCGCGCCCGCGGCGGCCACGCCCATGCTCATCGCGAGCATCTGCACCATCGACAGCAGGCTGTTGCCGCTGCTGGCCGTGCTGCCGTCCATGTCCTTCAGCGTGATGGTGTTCATGGCCGTGAACTGCAGCGAATTGACCGCGCCGAAGGCCAGCAGCTGCAGCACGTGCAGCGCCATCGGCTGGCCCGGCGCCGTGAGCCCGAAACTGGCCATGGTGCAGCCGACGAGGATGGTGTTGACCACCAGCACCTTGCGGTACCCATGGCGGGTGATCAACGGCGTGGCGAAGCGCTTCATGGCCATGCCGGCCAGCGCGATCGGCAGCATCATCAGCCCGGCGTGCACCGGCGAGTAGCCCATCGACACCTGCAGCAGCAGCGGCACCAGGAAGGGCATGCAGCTGCTGCCCAGCCGCGAGAACAGGTTGCCGATCAGGCCGATGCTGAGCGTGGGCACGCGGAAGAGCGAGGGCGCGAACAGCGGCTCGGGCGTGCGCGCGGCGCGCAGCCAGTAGCCGGCGATGCTCGCGAAGCCGAAGATCAGCACCACCATCACCCCGCCCTGGCGCAGGCCCACGCCGTCGAGCGCGAGCGAAATCGCCACCATGCCGAAGGCCAGCATCGCGTAGCCCACGCTGTCGAAGCGCTTGAGCGCCGCGCCCCGCAGGTCGGGCATGTACTTCAGCGTGGCGATGCAACCGGCCAGCCCCACGGGCACGTTGATCAGGAAGATCCAGTGCCAGGAGGCGTACTGCACCAGCCACCCGCCCAGCGTGGGGCCCAGCAGGGGCCCGATCAGCCCCGGGATGGCCACGAAACTCATCGCCTGGAGAAACTCCCCGCGCGGCACCGTGCGCAGCAGCGACAGCCGCCCGACAGGCAGCAGCAGCGCTCCGCCGAGCCCCTGCACCACCCGCGCCGCCACCAGCTGGCCCAGGCTGTGCGACAGCGCGCACAGCACCGAGCCCAGCGCGAACAGCACGATGGCCGAAAAGAAGATGCGCCGGGTGCCGAAGCGGTCGGCGATCCAGCCCGAGGCGGGGATGAGCATCGCCATGGTGAGCGCGTAGGCCACCACCACCGACTGCATGCGTAGCGGGCTTTCGCCCAGGCTCGCGGCCATCGCGGGCAGCGCCGTGTTAATGATGGTGGCGTCGAGCGTCTGCATGAAGAAGCCGACGGCCACGAGCCACAGCAGGCTCCTGCGAACGGGTTGATCGGCGGGCTCAGCCTCGGGAGTCGTCATGGCGCGAAAGGAAACGGGAACGAAAAAGCCGCCCGAAGGCGGCTTTCTGGGGGGAGGCTGGTCAGCGGCATCCAGGCATCAGGCCGAGAAACTCGACCCACAGCCGCAGGTGCTGGTGGCGTTCGGGTTCTTGATCACGAACTGGGCGCCTTGCAGGTCTTCCTTGTAGTCGATCTCTGCGCCGACCAGGTACTGGTAGCTCATGGCATCGATGAGGAGCGACACACCGTTCTTGGTCATGGTGGTGTCGTCTTCGTTGGTGATCTCATCGAAGGTGAACCCGTACTGGAAGCCGGAGCAGCCGCCACCCTGCACGAACACGCGCAGCTTGAGGTCGGGGTTGCCTTCTTCGGCGATCAGGTCGGCCACCTTGGCTGCCGCGCTGTCGGTGAAGATGATCGGCTCGGGCATCTGGGTCTGGATGTTTTCGGCTACGGCGCTCATGGGCTAATAACTCCTTGGGGGGCCGGATGTGCGGCCAATGAAACGAATCCTACTGCAATGACGCGATCCCGGCAGGCCATGGCCGGCTCGCACCCCATTGCAAGTGGGGTCGGAGCAGCCCGGTACCAGGGGCCTCCAACGAAAAAGCCGCCCGAAGGCGGCTTCTTGTTCGCTCGCAGGAAGCGGATCAGCGCTTGCTGAACTGCTTGCGGCGACGGGCGGAGTGCAGACCGACCTTCTTACGCTCGACTTCACGTGCGTCGCGCGTGACGTAGCCAGCCTGGCTCAGCACCGACTTCAGCGCCGCGTCGTAGTCGATCAGCGCGCGGGTGATGCCGTGGCGGGTAGCGCCGGCCTGGCCCGATTCGCCGCCGCCGTGCACGTTGACCATCACGTCGAAGGTTTCGAGGTTGTTGGTCAGCGCGAGGGGTTGCTTCGCGATCATGATCGAGGTTTCACGGCCGAAGAAATCCTGGATGTCCTTGCCGTTGACCGTGATCTTGCCCGAGCCCTTTTTCAGAAACACGCGGGCGACGCTCGATTTGCGACGGCCGGTGCCATTGTTCCATTCACCAATCATTCTCAAGGCTCCTTAGATTTCCAGCGTCTTGGGCTGCTGGGCGGCGTGCGGGTGCTCAGCACCACCGTACACCTTGAGTTTCTTGATCATTGCGTAACCGAGCGGGCCCTTGGGCAGCATGCCCTTGACAGCCTTTTCCAGGGCGCGGCCCGGGTGCTTCGATTGCATGTCGCGGAAGTTCGTCGCCGTGATACCGCCCGGGTAGCCCGAGTGACGGTAGTACACCTTGTCGATGGACTTGGCGCCGGTGACGCGCAGTTGCGATGCGTTGATGATGACGATGAAGTCACCGGTATCGACGTGAGGCGTGTAAATGGCCTTGTGTTTGCCGCGCAGACGGAGAGCAACTTCGCTGGCTACTCGTCCGAGGACCTTGTCGGTCGCGTCAATCACAAACCACTCGTGCGTCACGTCAGCGGGCTTTGCGCTGAACGTTTTGGTCATGAGTTTTCTCTTGAAAAGAGGGTTTGGCGGGCCCTTTTCCACGGTCGGCGTTCCTCTGACGGGAATCTCTTAGGTGGGTTTCGAAGTCTTCGCCGCGGGGCCACAAAAACGCTGCGAAGCCCGCGATTATACGAAGAATGGCCCTGGGCGGGCAAATTCGCCCGTATCCAGCCCCAACACCGTTACCATCCTCCCCCTATGTTCAGTTACCGCCACGCCTTCCATGCCGGCAACCACGCCGACGTGCTCAAGCACACGGTGCTGATTGCCACGCTCGACCACCTGCTCGAAAAAGAGGCGGCGCTGACGGTCGTCGACACCCACGCCGGCGCCGGCCTCTACCGCCTGGACGGCGACTACGCCGGCACCAGCGGCGAGGCGGCAGACGGCGTCCTGCGCCTTCGTTCGGACAAGAAAGAGCCCGCCACGCCGGCTCCTGCGACAAAGCCTGCTATCAAAAAGGCAGCACCCGAAGCCGAAGCCCCGCTGGCCGACGCCATTGCCCGCTACCTGAGCGTGATCAGCGACTTCAATCCGAAGGGCGGCGCCCGCGTCTACCCCGGCTCGCCCTTCATCGTGCAGCACCTGCTGCGCGACCACGACAAGCTCAAGCTGTTCGAGCTGCACCCCACCGACGCGCGCACCCTGGACGCCAACATCGCCCAACTGGAGGCCGGCCGCCAGATCGCCGTGCTGCGCGAGGACGGCTTCGGCAGCGCCACCAAGTTCCTGCCGCCGCCGTCGCGCCGCGCGCTGGTGCTGATGGACCCCAGCTACGAGATGAAGACCGACTACGGCCGCGTGCTCGACTTCATGGCCGAGGCGCTCAAGCGCTTCGCCACCGGCACCTATGCGGTCTGGTATCCGATCATTCCGCGCCCCGAGGCGCACGATCTGCCTCGCCGGCTCAAGACGATGGCGACGAAGGCCGGCAAGTCGTGGCTGCACGCCACGCTGACGGTCAAGTCCAGCAAGATCACGAAAGATGCCGCCTCGGGTGAAACGCACCGGCCGGGCCTGCCGGCCAGCGGCATGTTCCTGATCAACCCGCCCTACACGCTGAAGCCGATGCTGGCGGCCGCACTGCCGCAGCTGGTGGAGCGCCTGGGCCAGGACCGCAACGCCGCCTTCTCGCTCGATTCGGGCGGCTGAGCCGGTCGAATCTCCCAACCTTTTTACTTGCGACGCCGGGGCGGTACCGCCGCCTTGCGCCGAACCGGAACCGGTGCCCGCGCCCGCTGCTGCGACGGCTCGCTCGACGCCGCCGGCGCCGCTGCATCGCCGGCTTCCACCGGCAAGCCGCCGCAGCGCATGCCGTCGCGGTCGACGACCGTCAGCGCCACCTGCTTGATGCCCAGCCCCGTCAGGCCGATGCGGTCGGCCGCCGCGCGGCTCAGGTCGATCACCCGGCCTGCCGCAT
This sequence comes from Variovorax sp. V15, assembly GCF_041154425.1. Classification (NCBI taxonomy): domain Bacteria; kingdom Pseudomonadati; phylum Pseudomonadota; class Betaproteobacteria; order Burkholderiales; family Comamonadaceae; genus Variovorax; species Variovorax sp. V15. Next base: position 735,433 of record NZ_AP028659.1, on the reverse strand, counting down.
AGGGCCCGCGGTCGTTGATGCGCACCAGCACCTCGCTGCCATTGACGAGGCTGCGAACGCACACGCGCGTGTTGAAGGGAAGGGTCTTGTGCGCCGCCGTCATGGCGGTCATGTCGAAGCGCTCGCCGCTGGCGGTCTTGCGCTGGTGGAACTGGATGCCGTACCACGAGGCGCCGCCGCGCTCGAAGATCTCGCGCGGCCCGTCGTCGGGCACGCCGTCGTCCGGCGCCTGCTCGCCCGTGCCGGAGACGGCGAGGTCATAGCGCACCGCCGGCACGCTGGAGCGCGCGGCCGCGCCCGGAGGCACCGCGATGGCGCGAGGCAGGGGCAGCAATTTCGCGTTGCCCTCGGCGTCGGTCGCAGGCGGCATGGCGCATCCCGCGAGAACGCAGGTCGCCGCGGCAAGCGCCGCCCGAAGCCCCGCGCGCCCTCTCAATCGAGGCGCTCCAGCACAGCCAGCGTGGCCGCCGACTGGTTCATCGTGTAGAAGTGCAGCGCCGGTGCGCCGCCTTCCTGCAGGCGCGCGCACAGGTCGGTGACCACGTCGAGGCCGAAGGCCTTGATCGACGCCGTGTCGTCGCCGAAGCTCTGCAGCCGCAGGCGGATCCAGCGCGGAATCTCGGCGCCGCAGGCGTCGGAGAAGCGCATGAGTTGCGTCGAGCTCGTGATCGGCATGATGCCCGGCACGATCGGGGTGTCGAGCCCGAGCTTGCGCACGTCGTCGACGAAGCGGAAGTACGCCTCGGGGCTGAAGAAATACTGCGTGATCGCCGAATCGGCGCCCGCCTTCACCTTGGCGGCGAAGGCCTGCAGGTCGGCCTCGGGCGAGCGGGCCTGCGGGTGGATCTCGGGGTAGCAGGCCACCTCGATGTGGAAGTCGCGGCCGGTCTCCTCGCGGATGAAGCCGACGAGGTCGCTCGCGTACTGGAACTCGCCGCCGATGCCGTAGCCGCTGGGCAGGTCGCCGCGAAGGGCCACCAGGCGCTTGACGCCCATGGCCTTCAGCTCGGCGAGCTGCTCGCGCACGGTGGCGCGCGTGGCGCCGATGCACGAGAAGTGGCTCGCGGCGTCCACGCCCTCGGCCAGGATCTCCTGCACCGCGCCGAAGGTGCCCTGGTGCGTGGAGCCGCCCGCGCCGTAGGTGACCGAGCAGAACTGCGGCTTGCGCGCATAGAGCTGCTGGCGCACCGCGCGCAGCTTGACCGCGCCTTCGGGCGTCTTGGTCGGAAAGAATTCGAAACTCAACGGAAGGCGCACCTGCGTCTCCTTAGGAACCGTTCGCGCGCACGGCGCGCTCGGCATGAATGAAAAACTCGCGGTTGCCGTCGCCACCGGCGATCGGGCTGTCGAACCACTGCAGCACCCGCAGGCCGAGCGCCTCGCAGGCATCGCGCAGGCGCTTCTCGACCACCGCGTACATCGACTCGTCTCGCACGATGCCGCCCTTGCCGACCTGGCCGGGCTGCAGCTCGAACTGCGGCTTGACCAGCATCAGCAAGCGGCCCTCGTCGGCCAGAAACTCGACCACCGCCGGCAACACCAGCGTGAGCGAGATGAAGGACAGGTCACCCACGACCAGGTCGAAGCGCGACTCGCCCTCCTCGCCCAGATCGTCGGCCGAGAGAGCGCGCGCATTGACGCCCTCGATGGCCACCACGCGCTGGTCCTCGCGCAGCCGCGCATGCAGCTGCCCGTGGCCGACGTCGACGCCCACCACCCTGGCGGCGCCGCGCTGCAGCAGGCAATCGGTGAAGCCGCCGGTCGACTGGCCCACGTCGAGGCACAGCTTGCCGGCGGCGTCGATACCGCTCGCCGCCAGAGCGCCTTCGAGCTTGAGCCCGCCGCGCGACACGTAGCGCGCTTCCGCCGCGTCGAGCAGCTCGAGCTCGGCCGATTCGGGCACGTCGTCCTTGTTCTTGACGACGTCGCGCCACGCGTCGCCCGAGCCCGCATCACGCCAGCGCAAGCCGCCGGCAATGAGCCGCACGGCCTGCGAACGCGATGCGGCAAGGCCGCGCTCCACCAGCAACTGATCGGCGCGCATGCGTTGGCTGTCGCCGCTCAGTAGCGGTAGGTGTCCGGCTTGTAGGGGCCGTTCTTGTCCACGCCGATGTAGGCGGCCTGCGTGTCGGTCAGCTCGGTGAGCATGGCGCCGACCTTCTTCAGGTGCAGGCGCGCGACCTTCTCGTCGAGGTGCTTCGGCAGAACGTAGACCTTGCCAGCCTGGTAGGCGTCGGGCTTGGTGAACAGCTCGATCTGCGCGATGGTCTGGTTCGCGAACGACGACGACATCACGAAGCTCGGGTGGCCCGTGCCGCAGCCCAGGTTCACGAGGCGGCCCTTGGCCAGCAGGATGATCTTCTTGCCGTCGGGGAACTTGATGTGGTCGACCTGCGGCTTGATCTCTTCCCATTCGTACTTCTCGATCGAAGCGACGTCGATCTCGTTGTCGAAGTGGCCGATGTTGCAGACGATGGCCTGGTCCTTCATGGCGGCCATGTGCTCGTGGCGGATCACGTCGCGGTTGCCGGTGGTGGTCACGAAGATGTCGGCCTTGTCGGCGGCGTATTCCATCGTCACGACCTTGTAGCCTTCCATGGCGGCCTGCAGGGCGTTGATCGGGTCGATCTCGGTCACCCACACCTGCGCCGACAGCGCGCGCAGCGCCTGGGCCGAGCCCTTGCCCACGTCGCCGTAGCCGGCCACGCAGGCGATCTTGCCGGCGATCATCACGTCGGTGGCGCGCTTGATGCCGTCCACCAGCGACTCGCGGCAGCCGTACAGGTTGTCGAACTTGCTCTTGGTGACCGAGTCGTTCACGTTGATGGCGCGGAACAGCAGCGTGCCCTTGGCCGACATTTCGTTCAGGCGGTGCACGCCGGTGGTGGTTTCTTCGGTCACGCCGATGATCTCGGCCGACTTGCGGGTGTACCAGGTGCCGTCGACGGCCAGCTTGGCCTTGATGGCGGCGTAGAGGATGCGCTCTTCCTCGCTGGTCGGGTTGGCGAGCACGCTCTGGTCCTTCTCGGCGCGCTGGCCCAGGTGCATCAGCAGCGTGGCGTCGCCGCCGTCGTCCAGGATCATGTTCGGGCCTTCGCCCTTCGAGCCCTTGGGGCCGAAGTCGAAGATGGCGTGGGTGTAGTCCCAGTAGTCCTTGAGCGACTCGCCCTTGATCGCGAACACCGGCGTGCCCTTCTCGGCGATGGCGGCGGCGGCGTGGTCCTGCGTCGAGAAGATGTTGCACGAGGCCCAGCGCACCTGCGCGCCCAGCGCCTGCAGCGTCTCGATCAGCACGGCCGTCTGGATGGTCATGTGCAGCGAGCCGGTGATGCGCGCGCCCTTCAGCGGCTGCGACTTCGAGAACTCCTCGCGGATGGCCATCAGGCCGGGCATCTCGGTTTCCGCGATGCGGATTTCCTTGCGGCCCCAGGCGGCGAGGGACAGGTCGGCGATCGCCTGGTCGGCGGTCGAAACGGGGGTGGGTTTGAGAACAGCGCTCATGGGAACTCCAACAAAACTGGTTTGAAGATGCCGCTGCGTACGGAAAAAGACTCACCGCAAGAACAGCGGGTGAGCGTCGTTGCGATGTGGTCCGAGCCTCACGCCTGATGGCGCTGCAACGCTCCTCGGAGCGGCGGATTGTAGACGGGGCACGAGCGGGCGCCAATGCTCGGGGTTTGGCCGGCATTTGTCATCCCCGGCATGTCATTGACCTCTGGTTACGATTTCAACAGGTTCGGTTCAGGAGCCGCCGGCTTGCTGCCGAGCCCACTTGAAAACAAAAGGACACGACATGAGGAAGAGGATGACGAGGTATCTCGCGAGCTGGGGCATGGTCGCCTTGCTGGCGGCCTGCGGAGGGGGCGGAGGAGGAGGAGGCTCCGGCCTCTCGCTGTCGTCGGGCGGCAGCGGGAAACCCGAGGTCGCGGCAGCCAAGACCCTGGGCACGGCCGACGCGCGCAACGGCAGCTACCGCGTCTACGCGGCCAACGGCACGCAGCAGCAGCTCTCGGTCGATTTCGACGCCGGCAGCTACACGATGACGGACAACCTCGGCGCGGCCGAGTCCGGCACTTTCGCCGAAGACTTCACCGAGCCCGGCACCTACGTGTTCGCGAGCGGCCGCATCACCACCGCGGCCAACACCTCGCGCTTCCGCGTGACCACCGACACCATCGTCGGCGCCTTCCCGTTCCAGACCGCGTACTCGAGCCCCGCTGCCTACGCCGCGCAGCCCTTCGTGGCGGCGCGCGACTTCGTCACCACCGCCGCGCTGATCGACGGCACCTACAACCGCTTCAGCGTCACGCGCAGCCCCGGCGGCGTGCAGGACTCGACGATCCTCTCGATGCGCCTGTCGGGCAGCGGCACGGTGCTGGAGTTCTGCAACGACTCGATCATCTACAAGATCGACCTCTGCCCCGCCGCCTCGAAGCGCACCTACGCCGTCACGCCGGGCGTCGACAACGCCTGGGTCGCGACCAACGTGGCCAACAGCAGCGACGTCGCCAACTTCCGCGTGGCGCGCATCGGCGGGCAGAACGTGTACCTCGGCGGCGGCGTCAGCGTCTCGCCGGCCCAGCAGTTCATGCGCATCGGCCTGCCCGAGTCTTCGAGCTGGCCGACCACGCGCGGCATCGGCTCATCGACCACGGGCAGCTGGGGCACGAACCTGATCAGCACCACCAGCTCGGTGCGCACCTCCACCGGCACGGACGACACCTTCGGCACCCTCACGATGCCGGTGGACAGCACGGCCTACACGAACCAGCCCCTGGGCATCCGCGGCGTCAACTTCACCGGCGCGAGCAAGTACTTCGCGATGCAGGCCGGCGAGCTTTCGGTGCTGGTCGGCGCACGCAACAACACCGCCACGCAGGGCTACATCCAGCTCAACCTGATCGACACCGGCGCCACGCCCGACGCGCGCAACGGCCGCTACAAGGTCTACGCCACCAACGGCTCGCGGCAGACGCTGGCGCTGAACCTCGACAGCAAGCGCTACGAGATGACCGATGCCGCCGGCACCGTCGCCTCGGGCAGCTTCGCCGAGGACACGGCCGAGCCGGGCAGCTTCATCTTCGCGAGCAGCCGCATCACGAGCGCCGCGAACACGGCGCGCTTCCGCTTCACGACGGACACGGTGGTCGGCGCGTTCCCGTTCGCGGTCGCGCAGGTCACGCCCGAGAGCTACGCCGTGCGGCCCTTCGTGGCATCGCGTGCGCTTGTGAAGACGCAGAGCGCCCTCGACGGCACCTACAACCGGCTGGGCATCAACATGACGGCCACCGGCGGCGATTCGTCGATCACCCAGATCCAGATCGCCAACGGCGGCACCGTGCTCTACCTGTGCAACGACAACGTGATCTACCGGATCGACAACTGTCCTTCCGCATCCGTGCTGACGTACACCGTGTCGGCTGGCACCACCGTGGACACCTGGCGCATCGTGAACGTGGCCAATCCGTCGGACAACGGCACCTTCGCGGTCGCGCGCGTCGGAAGCGAGAACATCTACCTCTCGGCCGGCAATGTGGCGTCGACGCCCCCGAGGTCGGTGTTCCGCATCGGCCTGCCCGAACGCGCCACATGGCCCACCGTCATCGCGCGCGGCAGCGCCACCAGCGGCGGATGGGGCAGCACCGGCCTCGACGCGTCGTACTACACGCGCACGCAGACGCTGCCCGACGGCACTAGCGCCACGCTCGCCGCGACGCTGGGTTCGATGGGCACGAACGGTCCGCTCAACATGCGCGCGGCGACCTTCATCGGCCCGAACTACCACTTCGCGAGCCAGAGCAGCAAGCTCTTCGCGATGGTCGGCTCGCGCAACCCGGCCACGGCCGGCACGATGGAGATCGACCTGATCGACTGACGCCGCGGGCGCTTCGCCCTGAAGGCCAGGAAGGCCGCATGCCGCGCTCGTGGCATGCGGCCTTTTTTCATTGCTCATTCAGGCCTAAGACGGCCGCCTGCACGTTTCGCCGACGCGACGTACATTGGCCGGCCCACAGCCCCTCCCCTGAAAAGCCAACATGCAGATCCACTCCTCCAGCACGCCCAGGACCTTGCTCTCGGCCCTTGCTACCGCCGCCAGCCTGACCGCGGCCCTGCTTCCGGCCATCGCGTCCGCCCAGAGCGCCGACACCGTCCGCATCCGCGGCACTCTCGTGCGCGTCGATGCGAACACCCTGGTCGTGCAGGACCGCACCGGCGAGGTCGTCTCGCTCGCGCGCCCGGCCCACCTGTCGGTATCCGAGGTCTATCCGATCAAGCTTTCGGACATCAGGCGCGGCAGCTTCATCGGCACCGCCGCCATGCCGCAGGCCGACGGCACGCAGAAGGCGCTCGAAGTGGTCGTGTTCCCCGAGGCCGCGCGCGGCACCGGCGAAGGCCATCGCCCATGGGACCTGCTGCCCGAAAGCACCATGACCAACGCCACCGTCGCCGACCTGGCCGCGGCGCCGAAGTCGGTGCGCGGCGGCCAGCAGCTGCACCTGACCTACAAGGGTGGAGAGAAAACCGTCGTGGTGCCGCCCGACGTGCCGGTGGTCACCTTCCGACCCGGCACCGATGCGCTGCTGGTGCCCGGCGCCCGGGTGCTGGTCAATGCGCAGGAGAAAAACGGTACGCCCACCGCCTTGCGCGTGACGGCCGGGCGCAACGGCTTCGCGCCGCCGATGTAGCCCCGAAGCCGGCAACGAACGCGGGCACGCACCCAAGGGAAATCCCGCAGGCATTTTTGTCGCTGCGGCGACCTCCGGCGCACCGGCGCGGCGTATCGTGGCGAGGGATTTTTGCCGTCAGGCTGGTCCTCGCCATCCAAACGTCCACCGTCACAGGAGATTCCGCACCATGGCCACTGCCAAGAAAGCCGCCGCCAAGAAGACCACCGCCAGCAGCAGCACCAGCACCGCCGGCGCGAAGAAGGCGGCGCCCGATGCCGCGGACATGCTCAATCCACTGAAGGGCATGGCCGACCGGCTGCAGAGCCTCAACCTGACCGGTGGCGCCGGCAAGCTGCTGGAAAGCGGCCGCAAGGACCTGGCGGCGCTGATGGAGGCCAACGAGAAGTCGTACAAGGGCCTGCAGACCGTCGTGCAGCGGCAGACGGAAATGATCAAGAGCGCCATCTCCGAGTGGCAGACCGCCGCCAAGGAAATGCCCGGCAAGGACCCGAAGGAAAACCTCGCCAAGCTCGACGAGCTCGGCCGCCAGTCGTTCCAGCGCGCCATCGACGACATCAAGGAGCTGGCCAACCTCGCCGCCAAGTCGCAGGCCGATGCCTTCGACGTGGTGCGCCAGCGCATCCAGGCGAACGTGGACGAAGTGACGAAGATGCTGCAGCGCAAGTAATACGCTTGCGCGCCCGGCCATGACCGCAGCCCCGCCCCGCGTCGAGCAACGCACGCGCGCCAACGGCATCGAGCTGGCCTGGGACAGCTTCGGCGATCCGGCCGCCGAGCCGCTGCTGCTGGTCATGGGCCTCGGCGCGCAGATGGTGGCGTGGGACGACGCCTTCTGCGCCCGGCTCGCCGAGGCCGGCGGCACCGCGTGATCCGATTCGACAACCGCGATATCGGCCATTCGACGCACCTCACGCTGCTGGGCGTGCCCGACATCCAGGCGCTGATGGCGCAGGCGATGGCCGGGCTGCCGCTGCGAGCGCCCTACGACCTGCGCGACATGGCGGCCGACTGCGTCGGGCTGCTCGACGCGCTGGGCATCGCGCGGGCGCACATCGTGGGCGCCTCCATGGGCGGTGCCATCGGGCAAGAGCTGTGCATCCACCATCCGCAGCGCATGCTGTCGTTCACCAGCATCATGTCGAGCACCGGCGCGCCGGGACTGCCGCCGCCCACGCCCGAGGCGATGGCAGTGCTGTTCTCGCCGGCGCCGACCACCTTCGCGGCCTACCAGGCGCACTACGCGAAGGTGTGGCGCGTGCTGCGCGGACCCGGCAGCTTTCCGCTCGACGAGGCGCGCGACGCCGAGAAGGCGCAACTCGTCTTCCTGCGCGGGCTCAACCCGGCCGGCGTGGCGCGGCAGCTCGCGGCCATCCTGGCCTCGGGCAACCGCAAGCCCGCGCTGCGCAACGTGCGCGTGCCCACGCTGGTGATCCACGGCGACGACGACCCGCTGGTGCCGGTGGCCTGCGGCGTCGACGTGGCCGATGCGATAGCGGGCTCGCAGCTGCTGCGCATCCCCGGCATGGGGCATGCGTTGCCGATCCCGATGTGGCCGCAGATCGTCGACGCCATCGCGGCGCACACGGCGCGGCACCCAGGCGACTGAAGCAGAAGAAACAACAAGGCGACAAGGGAGCATCCGCCATGACGAACAAGTTCTCCCCTCTCGACCCGATGGCCATGTGGCGCGAGCTCACGGCCCAGTGGGAAAAAACCACCAACGAGTTCGCCAACGAGACCATGGCCTCGGACCCGTTCCGCCAGGGCATGCACGGCGGCATGAACGCCTCGCTCACCGCGCAGAAGGCGCTGGGCGAGCTGATGGCGCGCTACCTGACGATGCTGAACCTGCCGACGCGCGCCGACCTGCAGGCGCTGGGCGAGCAGTTGCAGCGCATCGACGATCACCTGGCGCGCATTGCCCGCGCCGTGGAGGGCGGGCCCGCTTCCTCCGCTGCGGCAGCGCCGGGGCCGCGCCGCACCCGGCAGCCTCCGAAGGCAGCACCTGCAGAACCTGCGGCGGCGCCCGCCACCCCGCGCCGCACGCGCAAGCCCCCGGCAGGAAAGCGCCAGGCATGAGCACCACCGCCGACACGCCTTTCGCCCTGCCCGACATCGCGGTCGACATGGCCGCCGAGATCGAGCGCGCGATCCAGCGCAACCTCAAGGGCCTGGACTTCCTCACCACCGCCGCGCCCGCCGTCGGCCAGACGCCCAAGGACGAGATCCACCGGCGCGGCACGCTGAGCCTGTACCACTACCGGCCCATGGCCGACGAGATCTACCGCGTGCCGCTGCTGATCGTGATGGCGACCACCAACCGCGGCTACATCCTCGACCTCGCGCCCGGCCAGAGCATGGTCGAGCATCTGCTGCTGCAGGGCTACGACGTCTACATGATGGACTGGAACGCGCCGCGCCCGCAGGAGAAGTACCTGCGCATCGAGGACTACGTGCTCGACTTCATCCCCGATTCCATCCGCCGCGTGCAGGAGCGCTCGGGCGAGGAAGACGTCACGCTCGTGGGCTACTGCATGGGCGGCGTGCTCTCCACGCTCTATGCCGCGCTGCACCCCGGCGGGCCGATGAAGAACCTCGCGCTCTTCACCACGCCCATCGACTTCAACCGCATGAAGCTCTTCCACGCGTGGTCGGACCGCCGGTATTTCGACGTCGACCGGCTCATCGACACCGTGGGCAACGTGCCGCCCGAGATGCTCTTCGCCTCCTTCGACATGCTGCGCCCCGCGGGCCGAAGCGCCGGCATGGTGCAGCTGTGGGACAACATGGACAACGACGAATTCGTCAAGTCGTACCGCATGTTCGACCGCTGGGGCAACGAGATGCTGCCGCTGGCCGGCGAGTACTTCCGCCAGACCGTCAAGGAGCTCATGTGGGGCAACAAGCTGCACAAGGGCGAGCTGGTGATCGGCGGGCAGAAGGTGCAGCTGAAGAACATCAGGGTGCCGGTGCTGCACGCGCTCGCGCAGCACGACCACATCGTTCCCTACGAGGCCGGGCAGCCGCTCGTGGCCGGCGTCGGCTCCACCGACAAGGAGGAGGTGGTGCTCAAGGGCGGCCACGTCAGCCTCGCCGCCGGGCCCAACGCGGTGCGCCGGCTGTGGCCCAGACTGGACGAATGGCTTGGAGTGCGATCGACATGAGCATCACCACCGTGACCGACTCCTTCTCGCGGACCTACCCGCGTACCGTGACCAGCAGTGACGGCAACATCGTCCTGCGCCTGATGGCCGCCGAAGACGCGAATGCCGTGCTCGCCTTCGCGCAGGCCCTCCCGGCGCACGACCTGCTCTTTTTGCCGCGCGACATCACCCAGCCCAAGGTGATGAACGCCTGGGTGCGCGCCATCGAGCGCGGCGACATCGACAGCGTGCTCGCGGTGCGCGAGAAGGCCGTGCTCGGCTGCGCGGCGGTCATCCGCGATCCGCACTCCTGGTCGAGCCACGTCGCCGAACTGCGCGTGCTCGCCGCGCCCGAGCTGCGCGGCAGCGGCCTGGGCCACAAGCTCGCGCGCGAAGCCTGCGCGCTGGCCATCGAGCGCGGGGCCGAAAAGCTCGTCGCCCGCATGACCGTCGACCAGCGCGGCGCCATCGCCGTCTTCCAGGCCCTGGGCTTCAAGCCCGAGGCGCTGCTGGGCAAGCACGTGAAGGACCGCCAGGGCATGGCGCACGACATCGTGGTGCTGAGCCAGGACGTGGCGCGGTTCGAGGCGCAGATGCGGGCGTACGGGATGAACGAGGCGCTCGGGGGCTGAAATGCCCCTGGCACGGGGGCGGCGGGGCCGGAAACCGCCGGCCTTTTAAAATCGCGGATTCCCCCCGCAGATTGCCCACCTTGTCTTTCGTAGCCGAAACCCGCCGCCGCCGCACCTTCGCGATCATTTCCCACCCTGACGCCGGCAAGACCACGCTGACCGAAAAGCTGCTGCTTTTCTCCGGCGCGATCCAGATCGCCGGCTCGGTGAAGGCGCGCAAGGCCTCGCGCCATGCCACCTCCGACTGGATGGAGATCGAGAAGCAGCGCGGCATCTCGGTGGCCTCGTCGGTGATGCAGATGGTGTACCGCGACCACGTCATCAACCTGCTGGACACGCCGGGCCACAAGGACTTCTCCGAAGACACGTATCGCGTGCTCACCGCCGTCGACTCGGCGCTGATGGTGATCGACGCGGCCAACGGCGTGGAAGCGCAGACGCGCCGGCTGATCGAGGTCTGCCGCCAGCGCGACACGCCCATCATCACCTTCGTCAACAAGATGGACCGCGAAGTGCGCGAGCCGCTGGACATCCTCGACGAGGTGGAGCGCGAGCTCGGCATGCCCTGCGTGCCCATGACCTGGCCGGTGGGCCAGGGCAAGAGCTTCCGCGGGATCATGAACCTGCGCACGCAGGCGATGACGGTGTTCGAGTCGGGCAGCGAGCGCCTGCCGCAGGACTTCGAGACCATTCCGCTGAGCGAGCGCGATACGCTGGTCAAGCGCTTCGGCGCCGACTTCGAGACCGCCATGGAAAGCATGGAGCTCGCCACCGGCGCCTCGCCCGCCTGGGACCGCGAGGCCTTCCTGGCCGGCAAGCAGACGCCCGTGTTCTTCGGCTCCGGCGTGAACAACTTCGGCGTGATGGAAGTGCTCGACGCGCTGGTCGACCTGGCGCCCTCGCCGCGCTCGCGCACCAGCACCACGCTGGTCAACCGCCAGCCGGTGACCAAGGAGATCCAGCCCGAGGACAAGGACTTCGCGGGCGTGGTCTTCAAGGTGCAGGCCAACATGGACGCCAACCACCGCGACCGCATCGCCTTCGTGCGCATGGCCTCGGGCAAGTACACGCCGGGCATGAAGCTGAAGGTGCAGCGCACCGCCAAGGAGCTGCGCCCCACCAGCGTCGTGACCTTCATGAGCCAGCGCCGCGAGGCGGTGGAAGAGGCCTACGCGGGCGACATCGTGGGTTTCACCACCCACGGCGGCGTGCAGCTGGGGGACACCATCACCGACGGAGCGAGCCTGCAGTTCACAGGCCTGCCCTTCTTCGCGCCCGAGCTCTTCATGACCGTGATCCTGAAGAACCCGCTGCGCACCAAGCAGCTGCAGCAGGGTCTGGCCCAACTCGGCGAGGAAGGCGCGATCCAGGTGTTTCGCCCCGAGATCGGCGGCCCGATGCTGCTGGGCGCGGTCGGCCAGCTGCAGTTCGAAGTGGTGCAGCACCGCCTGAAGGCCGAGTACGACGCCGACGTGCGCCTCGAAGGCTGCCAGTACACCGGCGCACGCTGGATCACGGCCGACACGCCCGCCGAGCTGCGCGAGTTCGTCAACGCGTACCCGCAGCGCATGGCGAAGGACGCGGCGGACACGCTGGCGTTCCTGTGCACCTCCCCGTATGACGTGCGGCTGGCGCAGGAGCGGTTTCCGAAGATCCACTTCCATCCGCTGCGCGAGCATGCGGGGTTGGCGCTGCAGAGCGCGGGGTAAAGAGACGGGATCGGGCAGCCGAACGCAGAAGGAAGACAAAAACTACGCAGAGATCGCAGAAGAGAACCTGGTCATTTCTGGATTTGTCCTCTGCGACTTCTGCGAAACCTTTGCGACTTCTGCGTTCGGCTTTCCTGCCGGTTCGCAGTCCCTCAACTGCCCGTCGACGCATAGCGGCGCAACCCGAAGCGCCACACCCCGAAAGCCGCCGCCAGGAACACGAACCCGGCGAGCGGCGACACCAGGCCCACCCACGCCGGCGCCCCCAGCGGGTCGGCCTTCCCCAGGATCGCCAGCACCGGGTAATAGGCCACGCAGGCCAGCGGCACGATGAAGGTCAGCACGCGCCGGAACCAGCGCGCATAGAGCGCCAGCGGGTACTGCGCGGCCTGCACGCCGCCGTAGGTCAGCACGTTCGCGATCTCGAGGCTCTCGACGGTCCAGAAGGCCAGCGTGCCCTGCAGCACCAGGATGCCGAGGAACAGCGCCACGCCGCCCGCGATGGCGATCAGCGCGATGGCGACGGCGCCCGGCGTCCACGCGATGCCCATCTGCTGCGTGGCGAACGCCACCATCGCCAGCCCCTGCAGCAGCCGGCCCAGGCGGCTGATGCGAAAGTCGTTGCCCATCAGCTGCAGCGCGAGCGGACGCGGCCGCAGCAGCAGGCGGTCGAAGGCGCCGGTGCGCAGGAACTCCGTGCCGAGCACGTCGAAGCCGCGGCCCAGCGCATCGGCCAGCGCGAACATGCAGTTCACCAGCCCGTAGAACAGCGCCACCTCGCCGATGCGCCAGCCCTGCACGTCGCCGAAGCGGTGGAACAGCGCCCACACGGCGATCACCTCGATGCCGGTGCCGAGGAACTGGCCGACGGTCAGCATCAGCGCCGAAGCCGGGTAGCGCGCCTGTCCGCCAAGGGAGGCACCGACCAGCCGGAAGAAGAGCGGAATCGATCCCATCGCCCTCACCTGCCCTCACCCGCCCTGCACCTGCAGGCCGCGCATGGTGCGGCCCATGGCGAAATGGCCGAAGGCCACGAGCACCGCGATCCAGAAGACCTGCAGCCCCAGCCCGCCGATGGCCTGCCAGCCCTGCAGCTGCCCGAAGTACAGGCGCGCCGGAATGTCCATCAGCCCGGCCAGCGGCTGGACCAGCAGCGCGGTCTGCCAGCCGTCGGGCAGCATCGCGAGCGGCAGCAGGTTGCCAGAGAGAACGATGACAACCGGCGTGGCCACCGCGCTGATGCCGCGTTCGTTGAGCGCGGCGGTGGCGGCCACGTTCAGCAGCATCACCATCGACGTCGACAGCAAAAGTGCGAAAACCACCGAGAGCATGAAGGCGAGCCCCGCCGCCAAGCCCGCAGGAAGCTGCCATGCCCACTCGCCGAGGCCGGCCAGCGGCAGCACGACCATCGCGAACGCAGCCATCAGCGCCACGCGCGGCAGCACGCGCGCGGCGATCCAGCCGGCGCTGCGCGCGAACCACAGCGCGTAGGCATCCACCGGCCGCAGCCGGTCGTAGGCGACGGCGCCGGTGCGCACTGCCTGCCCCACTTCCGGATCACCCAGCCAGGGCAGCAGCACGAGCAACCCCTGCGCGAGCCACGTATAGGTGATGGCCTGCGCGAGCGACATCGAGCTGCTCGCGCCCGTGGTGGCCGCGTGGCCATAGAAGGCCGCGAACACCATCACCTTGATGCCGCCCCACCAGCACTGCGTGGCGAAGCCGGCGAGCGCGGCGGTGCGGTACTGCAGCATCTGCAGGAAGCGCGATGCGAAGGCCGCGAGATAGGGTCTCGCCAGGTCGCGCGGGCTGGTCGCCGCCGTCATGCCTCGGCCGCTCCGTGCATGGCGTAGAAGCGCGCAATGACGGCCTCGATCGCCAGGCCTTCGAGCCGAATGTCTTCCACCGCATGCGCGGCCGCGATGCGCGCGATCAGCGCGGGCGCGGCGGTCTGCGCCGGGTCGAAGTCGAGCACCAGCGTCTGGCCGTCGCGCGAGTGCACCCGCGCGCCTTCCACCTGCGCGGGCAGCTCGGCGCCCTGCGCGAAGTCGACCACCAGGCGCCGCTCGGCCATCACCTGCGCGCGCAATGCCTCGACGGGGCTGTCGGCCAGCACGCGGCCGTGGCCGATGATGATCACGCGTCGGGCCAGCGCCTCGATGTCGTGCATGTCGTGCGTGGTCAGCAGTACGGTGGTGCCGCGCTCGCGGTTGGCGCGGCGCACGAAGTCGCGCACGGCGAGCTTGGAGGGCGCGTCGAGGCCGATGGTGGGCTCATCGAGAAAAAGGATGTCGGGCTCGTGCAGCAGCGCCGCCGCGATCTCCGCGCGCATGCGCTGGCCCAGCGAGAGTTGCCGCACCGGCTGCGCGAGCACGCGCTCCAGGTTCAGCAGCGCCACCAGCTCGTCGCGCGTGCGGCGGTAGCGCGCGGGGTCCACGCGGTAGATGTCGCGCAGCAGGTCGAAGCCGTCGCCCACGGGCAGGTCCCACCACAGCTGCGTGCGCTGGCCGAAGACCACGCCGATGCGCGCCACGTGGCGCTCGCGGTCGGCGAAAGGATCGCGCCCGTCGATCTCCACGCGCCCGCCGTCGGGGCGCAGGATGCCCGAGAGGATCTTGATGGTGGTCGACTTGCCCGCGCCGTTCGGCCCGATGAAGCCCAGCAGCTCGCCGCGCTCCAGCGCGAACGACACGCCCGACAGCGCCTCCACCGTGCGATGGCGGCGCTGCACGAGGCCGCGCAGCGCGCCGATCACGCCAGGATCGCGTTCGGAGATGCGGTAGGTCTTGCGGAGGTCGTCGACGAGGATGTGGGGCATGGCGGGCGCCGCGCCGGCCTCGATGGCACGGCGGGGGCGGGATGCTACACGAAAGCGCCGGTACGATCGGCGCTCCCCCTGCATTGCTCTCTCCATGCCCACCTTGCCTTCTTCGCCCCACCATCTGCTGCCGCTGGCCCAATGGCCGCAGGCCGTGCGCGGTGCGCTCATCGGCGTGTTCACCGACATCGACGACACGCTCACGCACGACGGCGCCATCACGCCCGATGCGCTGCAGGCGCTGGGCGATCTGAAGGCGGCGGGGCTTTCGGTGGTGGCGATCACCGGCCGGCCGGTGGGCTGGAGCCTGCCCTTCGTCAACGCCTGGCCGGTCGACGCCATCGTGGCCGAGAACGGCGCGGTCGCGCTGCTACCCTCGGCCGATGGCAAGGTCGAGAAGCGCTACCAGCAGGACGAGCCCACGCGCGCGGCCAACTTCGCGCGCATGCAGGCGGTGCTGGAGCGCATCGAGCGCGAGCTGCCGGGCGTGGGCCGCGCCACCGACTCGCCGGGGCGCGAGACCGACATCGCCATCGACCACAGCGAGTTCGTGCAATTGAGCGACGCCACCATCGCGCAGGTGGTGGCGCTGATGCGCGGCGAGGGCATGCACGCCACCGTCAGCAGCATCCACGTCAACGGCTGGTACGGCGACAACGACAAGCTCGAAGGCGCGCGCTGGATCGTGCGCGAGCTGTGGGGCCGCAAGCTCGACGGCGAGATGGACCGCTGGGCCTACGTGGGCGACTCCACCAATGACCAGCTGATGTTCCGCACCTTCGCGCACAGCATCGGCGTGGCGAACGTCGCGCGCTTCGTGCCGCAGTTGGAGCACCTGCCGCGCTACGTGACGCGGGGCGAGCGCGGCACCGGCTTCGCCGAGGCCGCGCGCGCGATTCTTTCGGCGCGCTGAACACCGCCGGACGCTGCGGACAAACAACACTCCGCGCGAAAAATACGGACGAAAAAAAGCCCGCACGAGGCGGGCGAAGGGACCGTTCGACGGGGTCCTTGGAGAAAACAGTCTCGGGGTTCGCTGCGATCAGAAGCTGTGGCGGATGCCGAACTCGTAGCCCATCGACGACTTGGGCTGCAGCGCCACGCGGTTGTACGTTGCCACGTACGACGGGCCGGCGCCGACTGTGTTGCCGGCACCGTTCTTGTTGGTCACGCGCGCGATCGTGCCGTAGAGCGCGGTGCGCTTCGACAGGTTGTGCACGTAGCCCAGCGCGAACTTGTTCGACTTCGGGTCGGGGGTGTTCACGGCGAAGAGGGCCGGCACGCGGTTGTAGTCGTACTTGACCTGCGAGTACGAGGCGCGGATCTGGCCCGGGCCGATCGGCACGGTCACGCCGATCAGGTAGCCGGTGAGGTCGGTGCTCGGCACCGGCGTGAAGATGTTCAGCGGATCGCGCTGGTCCTTCGAGCGCGAGTACTCGCCGAACAGCTTGGCCACGCCGAAGTCGTAGGTCGCGCCGAGGTTGAAGGTCTTGATCTTGCCCGGACGTGCCACGGCGGAGGAGCCTGAACCGGAGGTGAAGCTGGTGTCGTTCTGCGCGTAGCTGACGGCGACGTCGACCGGGCCCGAGGCGTACCCGACGCGGCCGCCGATATGGCGGCCGGTGTTGGTGCGGTCGGCGCCGGTGATGGTGTCGGGCGACAGGCGGGTGATTTCGTGGAAGCTGTAGCCCAGGTTGCCGTAGAAGCCGCCCAGGTTGCGCGGCAGGAAGTACTGGACCATGTTGCCGGCGCGCTTGTAGGTGCTGTTGCTGCCGTAGCCGGTGCCCGAGAGGCTGCCTTCGTTGGCGTCGATGATCAACGAGCCGCCGATACCGGTGTCGCCGAACGGATCGAACTGCTCGTCGTTCAGCACGGTGGCGGTCTTGTCGCGGCCGATGCGGAATTCGCCGAAGCTGCCGGCAAGGCTCACGGTGGAGCGGCGGCTGAAGTTGGAGACGCCGGTGGCGCCGTCGTCGTTGGTGATCGGGGCTTCGAGCCAGAAGCTGGCCGACAGGCCGCCGCCGAGGTCTTCGACGCCGCGGAAGCCCAGGCGGCTGGAACTCAGGCCCGAGTTGGCCAGCTCGGTACGTCTGGCCTTCACGCTGTAGTAGGGGGTGAAAAGGGTGGCCGGGACCGACTCGCTCTTGTTCGAGACGTTGCGGTAGGCCGCATCGACGACGCCGAACAGCGTCACGGTCGATTGCGCCGACGCGGCACCGCAGGCTGCCATCGCAGCCAGAACAAGCAGGGATTTTTTCATTCGTATCACTCCAGGATGGGGAAGTTGCCGCTCCGATGCCGGATGCAGCTGCTGAGAGCCCGGGCTTTTGCGCCACAAGACTGCATCGGAGTGTTTCCATCGCGGAAGACAAACGAATTACATAGGGTAAGTACCCAACCCCCGAAGGGCCAAGCCTCTTGACATAGGTGTCCTGACTGTTTCCTGACCCGGAACGCCGTTCCGGCCACTCACTCGCTCATGGGCAATTCGCGCTGCCGGCGTCGCAGCACCATCCACTGGCTCCACGTGCCGAAGGCGGCGATCAGCAGCAGCACCGCCCCATAGCCCTCGGCCGTGTTCAGCAGCCCCAGCGGCGCCACCAGGAAGCCCGCGAGCATGGCCGGCAGGCTGAACGCGAGATAGCTCACCACGAAGATCGCCGCGAAGAGCTCGCCGCGCTCGTGCGATTGCGCCATCGGCGCCAGCGTCTGCACCAGCGCCGAGAACGCGCCGCCGAAGCCGATGCCCGCTACCGCCGTGCCGACGAAGAAGAGCGCGAGCGAACGGGTGGCAAGCGAGGCAAGCAGCAGCACCAGGCCGAGCGCGATGCTGGCCATGCCGACGATGGCCGGGCGCGGAGCCGCAAGGCGGCCGAGCAGCGTCGGCGCGATGGCTCCCATGCCGGAAAGCACCGCCACCGTGAGGCCGTTGACCACGCCGTTGTCGATGCCGAACACATGCAGCATCAGAGAAGGCGCCAGCGACAGGTACAGCCCGCCGAGCGCCCACACCACGATGAACACCGGCAGCCCGCGCGCGAACTCGGCGCGTGCCTTCGCCGGAATCGACACGCGCGGCACCAGCGAGGCCAGCGCCCCGGCGCGCGGCGTGACGGTCTCGGGCATCCACAGCACCACCGCCGCGCCCAGCGCGAACACCGCGGCCAGCACGCCGAACACCAGCATCACCGGTTGCAGCGAGAACTTCACCGCCATGCCCGTGAGCAGCGCCCCCACCGCAAGGCCGGCGAGCGGCGACACGCTGGTGATCAGCGCCCCCAGCCGCTTGCGCGAAGCCGGCGCCGCCTCGACCACCGCCGCGCTCAGCGCGCCGCTCGCCACGCCGGTGGCGATGCCCTGCACCACGCGCGCGACGATCAGCCCGCCGATGCCGTTCGCCATCAGGAAGAGCCCCATCGCCACCGCCTGCAGTACCAGCGCCGACAGCACCACCGGCCGTCGCCCGATGTGGTCCGACAGCGACCCGGCTACCAGCAGAGAAACCAGCAGCGCGATCGCGTAGACCGCGAAGGCCACCGTGAGCAGCGACGAAGAGAAATGCCAGGCGTGCTGGAACACCACGAACAGCGGCGAAGGCGCGGCAGCCGCGAAGAAAAAGGCGAACAGCACAGCCGCGAGCAGCGGAAAGGCCGCGCGCTGCGGCAGGCGCCAAGGCCTGGAGCGCGCCGCGAGGTCGGCGGTGGCGGAAGCGAGTTCGGGGCAGGAGGACGGCATGGCGAATCCTTAATGCAACTTTTTTTGCTTTTGTGATTCTAGACATGCGAATCCTCTAAAGCAAATATCTTT
This sequence comes from Variovorax sp. V15, assembly GCF_041154425.1. Classification (NCBI taxonomy): domain Bacteria; kingdom Pseudomonadati; phylum Pseudomonadota; class Betaproteobacteria; order Burkholderiales; family Comamonadaceae; genus Variovorax; species Variovorax sp. V15. Next base: position 716,635 of record NZ_AP028659.1, on the reverse strand, counting down.
GCGTTAAAGTCCAGGCCATGACCGACATCGCCCTCCCCAACAAACGCCCCGGCGGCCGCAGCGCCCAGGTGCAGGCATTGGTACGCACTGCCCTCGAAGAACTCGTGGCGGAACAAGGAAGGGAGCGCGTCACGGTGCCGGCGGTGGCCGAGCGCGCGGGTGTCAGCGCCTCCAGCATCTACCGGCGCTGGGGCGACCTGCAGGGGCTGCTGGCCGAAACCGCCACCCACCGGCTGGACCCGAACCGCCCACTGCCGAATACGGGAACGCTGCGCGCCGACCTGGAAGCCTGGGCGCGCGAACTCATCGAGCACCTGGCCAGGCCGTGCAATACCTCGTTGCTGAAAGCCGCGGCCGCGCTGGCCAACGATGGCGCCGACACCGACTGCCTGCGCAACCGCCGCAGGGAGGCGCTCACGCTTGTCGAGCAGGCCCGCGCCCGCGGCGAGCCCGCACCCGAGCCGCAGCAGGTGATCGATCACCTGATCGCGCCGATCGTGTTCCGGCTGGTGTTCGGTGGAGACGGGGTGCAGCCGGAACTGGCGTCCCGGCTGGTGGACGAGCTCTTCGTCCTCAGTTCGTCTTGACTTCCTTCGCCAGCCCCAGCTTGTCGATGATGGCCTTCTCCTTCACCACCGTGTCCTGCGCGAACTTGGTATAGGTGGCCGAGCTCATGTAGTTCGGCAGCATGTCGTAGCGGCCCAGCGCGGCGACGTAGCTCGGCTCCTCCATCGCCTGCTTGAAGGCGTCGTGCAGCTTCTTCACCACCTCGGGCGGCGTGCCCTTGGGTGCGCCGATGCCGAAGGGCGAGTTCTGCACCACGTCGTAGCCGAGTTCCTTCAGCGTGGGCGCGTCGGGGAACTTGGCCAGGCGCTTCTCGCCCCAGGTGTTGAGCACGCGCAGCTTGCCGGCCTCGACCTGCGGCGCGAAGCCGGTGCTGTCGGCCGCGGCCATCAGCTGGCCGCTGACCACCGCGAGCATCAGGTCGGCACTGCCCTTGTAGGGCACGTGCTGCAGTTGGATGCCGGCCTTCTGCGCGACGATCTCGGTCGTCAGGTGCGGGCTGGTGAGCGTGCCCGTGGAGCCGTAGGTAAGCTTGCCGGGGTTGGCCTTGGCGTATGCGACGAAGTCGGCCCAGGTCTTGAAGGGGCTGTCGGCCGGCACGACGATGCCGAAGGCGTAGCCGGTGACGTTGATGACGTAGGTGATGTCCTTGAGCGGATCCCAGTTGATCTTGGTGGTGTAGCCCAGGCGGAACACGCCCAGCGGAATCTGCGCGACGGTGTAGCCGTCGGGCTGCGCGGTCTGCAGCGCCTGCGCGGGCAGCGTGCCGCCGGCGCCGGGCTTGTTGTCGATGATCACCGGCTGGCCGAGGATCTTGCTCGCGTTCTCCGCGAGCTGGCGCATGGTGATGTCGGTCGGGCCGCCCGCCGGGAAGGCGATCACCAGCTTGATGGGCTTGGCGGGAAAGGCCTGCGCGAGCGCCGCCATCGGAAAAGCGAGGCCGCCGGTTGCGGCGAGTGCGGCGGCGGTACGGAGGAAGGTGGAGCGGCGGAGCATGGCTGACTGGGTCCTGACTTGGGAAAGCGCCGATTGGGCCCCGCCGCACCGGCGAAGGCAATCGGGGCTGCCCTGATTTCCGTGGGAAACAGGGGCGAATTCCGGCGTCCGAGTCGCCTGCGCGTCAGCTGCTAGGCCTGCGCGAAGCCTTCGATCACGTTCACCGCGTTGACGCCCACCTCCGCCACCGCGTAGCCGCCCTCGAACACGAACACCGTCGGCAGTCCGGCGCGTGCCAGGTCCTCGCCCATGCGCAGGTAGTCGTCGCTCTTCAGCCTGAAGCCGGAGATCGGGTCGCCCTCGAAGGTGTCGACGCCCAGCGAGACCACCAGCGCGCCGGCCTTCACTTCGGCGATGCGGGCCAGCGCGGTTCCCAACGCGGCGCGCCACGCCGCGAAGTCGGTGCCGCGCGGCAGCGGCAGGTTGTGGTTGAAGCCCTCGCCCCGCCCGGCGCCGCGCTCGTCGGCATGGCCCAGGTAGTAGGGATAGTCGGTCAGCGGATCGCCATGCAGGCTCGCGAAGTGCACGTCGTCGCGCTCGTAGAAGATGGCCTGGGTGCCGTTGCCGTGGTGGTAGTCGACGTCGAGCACGGCCACGCGTTCGACGCCCGCGTCGCGCAGCGCCTGCGCGGCGACGGCGGCGTTGTTGAGGAAGCAGTAGCCGCCGAAGAAATCCGCGCCCGCATGGTGGCCCGGCGGCCGCGTGAGCGCGAAGGCGGCGCGCTCGCCACCGATGACGCGCTGCGCCGCGGTCCACGCGCATGCCGCGCCGTGGCGCGCCGCCGTCCAGCTGCCCGCCATCAGCGGCGTGCCCGCGTCGAAGGAGAAAAGACCCAGGCGCGCCGGAAAGCTCTTCGGCAGCACATCGCTGCGCATGCCGCGCGTGGGCCAGTACGAAGGCAGCACGTCGCGCGTCGCGTTGGACGGGTCGAGCGCCACCCACTCCTCCCACGCATGCGCGATGAAGTCCAGGTAGCGCGGCGCATGCACCTTGGCCAGCACCGCCTCGTCGAAGGCATCGGGCGCCTGCAGCGGGCCGATGTTCCTGCGCTCCAGCTCATGCCTCACATGATCGACGCGCGCGGGCACCTCGAAGCACGGCACGAGCTCGCCGCGGAACATCTCGACTTTGCCTTGGTGAAGAACGTGCTGGTCGTTGTAGATGGTGAGCATGAAGATGTGCAACAGGAGCGGCTGTGACGAAGCCGTCCATCATGCCGCACGCCGCAGCACCGCCCGGCGCCGCCCCGAGGCGGTGAGCCCGAACAGGTCCTTCGGGTCGTCGAGCTCCGGCACCAGCGCGATCTGCCGGCCGATGCCGCGCTCGGTCGCGATGCGCTGGATGTAGCGCAGCGCCGTGTAGTCCTCCAGCGCGAAGCCCACCGAGTCGAACAGAGTGACCTGCGCCGCGCTCTCGCGCCCCGGCACCTCGCCGAGCAGCACGCGCCAGAGCTCGTGCACCGGGAAGTCGGCGGCCACCTGCTGGATCTCGCCCTCGACGCGGGTCTGGGGCTCGTACTCGACGAACACGCGCGCCTTGCCGAGCACGCCGGGATGCAGTTCGGTCTTGCCGGGCGAATCGCCGCCCACCGCGTTGATATGCATGCCCGGCTCGATCATGTCGGGCGTGAGCACCGTCGCGCGCCCCTGGTAGGCGGTGACGGTGGTGACGATGTCCGCGCCGCGCACCGCCTCGGCCACCGAACGGGCGCGCACGATCTCCAGCGGCGTGCAGGCCGCGAGGTGGCGCACCAGCTTGTCGGTGGCATGGGGGTCGATGTCGTACACCCGCACTTCCTCGATGCCCAGCAGCGCATGGAAGGCCAGCGCCTGGAACTCGCTCTGCGAGCCGTTGCCGATCAGCGCGAGGCTGCGCGAATCGGGCCGCGCCAGCGCCTTCGCGGCCATCGCCGAGGTGGCGGCCGTGCGCAGCGCTGTGGTGAGCGTGAGTTCGGAAAGCAGCACGGGGTAGCCCGTGTCGACCTCGGCCAGCACGCCGAAGGCCATGACGGTCGGCAGCCCGACCTGCGTGTTGTGCGGATGCCCGTTGACGTACTTGAAGGCGTAGGCGCCATCGTCGGCCACCGGCATCAGCTCGATCACGCCGAGGTGCGAATGGCTGGCCACGCGCGCCTTCTTATCGAACTCGCGCCACCGCATGAAGTCGTCGCGCAGCGCGTCGGCCAGCGCGGTGAGGAACTGCGGAACCCCGGTCTCGTCCACCAGGCGGACCAGGCTGTGAACATCGATGAAGCGGGTCATGACATGGCTCCTTGCGTAGCCCCGCCGCGGCGCTTCATCCCATCGCATGTTTACTCCACCATGGCTGATTCAGGATGCGCCTGCGCCAAGGGTTGAGAGCCATTGTGCGCCTGCTCGCGAACCTTTGCGAGCCCTCTGCGGCTGCCGCCTTCAGTCGCTGCGGCGCTCCTCGATGCTGCGCTCCAGGAAGCGCCAGAGCCGCTCGTCCTCGCTGAAGGCGACGTTGAAGCGCAGCCAGCCGGTGGGGCGCGGGTTGACCAGGAACAGCTGGCCCGGGCCCAGCATGATTCCCTCGGCCGCGGCGCGCCGCGAGAGCTCGGCGCTGTCGGTGATGTCCGGATGCCGGGCCCAAAGGTACATGCCGGCCGCGGGCTCATGAAACAGCTCGAAGCCCAGTCCCCCCAGCCGCCGCGCGACACTGCCGTGCGCCTGCGCGAGGCGCTCGCGCAGGGCCTTGAGATGCTTGCGCCAGCGGCCGTCGGTCACGGTGCCGAAGGCCAGGCGCTCGGTGATGTCGGACGATGTGAGGCCCGAGATCATCTTGAGTTGCGCCAGCTCGTCGAGCAGCTCGGGCTGCGCGATGACGTAGCCGACGCGGATGTTCGGCGAGATGGTCTTCGAATAGCTGCCCACGTACACCACGCGGCGCAGCTGCCCCAGGCTGGCCAGCGAGGGACGCATCGACGCGTCCATTTCGGCGTAGATGTCGTTCTCCACCAGCGTGAAGTCGTGCGCCTGCGCGAGTTGCAGCAGCTGCACCAGTTGGGGCAGCGAGGCCATGGAGCAGGTCGGGCTCTGCAGCCGCGGCTGCGTGAAGAAGGCCTTGGGGCGGTGCACCGCCAGCAGCGCTTCGAGCGCGGGCATGTCGTAGCCCGAGGGAGTGCGCGGCACGCCGACGATCTCCACGCCCAGGAAGCGCAGCATGAACATCAGGTTCGGATAGCCGGGATCGTCCACGAGCACGCGGTCGCCCGGCTTGAGCAGGCGGCGCGCGACGAGATCCAGGGCCTGGCTCGAGCCCTGGGTCAGCAGCACCTGGGCGGCCTCGACCACGATCTGCTGCTCCGACAGCGCCTCGGCCGTCGCCATGCGCAGCGCCATGTGGCCGAAGGGCAGGCCGTAGCCGCCGATGTCGCTGCCTTCGGAGGCCAGGTGGCGCAGGCTGCGGCGCATGCCGTCCTCGAAGAGCCAGTCGTGCGGCAGCCAGCCGCAACCGGGCTTGAGTGGCAGGTTGCGGTTCTCGAAGATCTGCTGGAGATACCACCGCGCGTCGAAGCGGGGGTCCGCGCGGGGCGCGCTGGCCGTGCCGGCGGGGCTCTCCTCGCTGCGCCGCTTGACGAAGAAACCGGCGTTGGCCCGCGAGACCAGCAGGCCCTGCGCCACCAGCCGGTCGTAGGCTTCGACCACCGTGAAGACGCTGACGCCATGGGCGGCGGCGAAGGCGCGGATCGACGGCAGCTTGGTGTCGGCCTTGAGCTTCTGGGCGCCGATCAGGCCGCGCAGCCCTTCCACGATCTGGCTCACCAGTGGCGTCGGCTGTTCGGGGCGAAGAATGAGCATCGGGGGTGTCTCCGGCGGTCCGGCCTGCACCATATTGAGGAAAGTATGTACAGGATACAAGACCAGTACAGTCCTCCGGACGACCGCTTCCGGTGTACATGGCCGGTCCGGATCGGGCGACCTAGAGTGCCGGCATTCCTTTCCTTCCAGCACTCAAGCACAGGTCGTCCCCCATGCAACGCGAACCCCACCTCAGCAACGCCGCCCTCATGACCCGCCGCAGCGCGGCCGTCGCGCGCGGCGTCGGCCAGGCCCATGAAATCTTCGTCAGCCGGGCCGCCAACGCCGAGCTCTGGGACGTCGAGGGCCGCCGCTACATCGACTTCGCGGGCGGCATCGCGGTGCTCAACACCGGCCACTGCCACCCGGAGATCACGGCTGCAGTCAAGGCGCAGGCCGAGCTCTATTCGCACACCTGCTTCCAGGTACTGGCCTATGAGCCCTATGTGGAACTGGCCGAGCGCCTGAATGCACTGGCACCGGGCGCGTTCGCGAAGAAGTCGGTCTTCCTGAGCACCGGCGCCGAGGCGGTGGAGAACGCGGTCAAGATCGCCCGTGCCCACACCCGGCGCCCCGGCGTCATCGCCTTCACCGGCGGCTACCACGGCCGCACGATGATGACGCTGGGCCTCACCGGCAAGGTCGCGCCCTACAAGGTCGGCTTCGGCCCCTTCCCGGGCGAGGTGTTCCATGCGCTGTACCCGAACGCGCTGCACGGCGTGAGCGTGGACGAGGCCCTGCATTCGGTCGAGCTGCTGTTCAAGAACGACATCGAGCCCGAACGCGTGGCGGCCTTCATCCTGGAGCCGGTGCAGGGCGAAGGCGGCTTCTACGTGGCGCCGAACGATTTCGTCGAGGGCCTGCGCGCGCTGGCGGACCGCCACGGCATCCTGATCATCGCCGACGAAGTGCAGACCGGTGCCGGCCGCACCGGCACCTGGTTCGCCAGCGAGCAGTGGCCGGTGGCGCCCGACCTGATCACCACCGCCAAGTCGATGGCGGGCGGCTTCCCGATCTCCGGCGTGGTGGGCCGCGCCGAGGTGATGGACGCCCCCGCCCCCGGCGGCCTGGGCGGCACCTATGCCGGCAGCCCCATCGGCTGCGCCGCGGCGCTCGCGGTGCTCAAGGTGTTCGACGACGAGCAGCTGCTGGCGCGCAGCCGTGCGCTGGGCGAGCGGCTCATGGCCGGCCTGCGCCGCATCGCGGCGGGCGAGCCGTCCATCGGCGACGTGCGCGGGCTCGGCGCCATGGTGGCCATCGAGCTGTTCGAGGAGGGCGACACCGCGCGGCCCGACGCCGCGCTGACCCGCAAGGTGGTCGCGGAGGCGGCACGGCGCGGGTTAATCCTGCTGTCATGCGGCACCTACGGCAATGTAATTCGCGTGCTGGTGCCGCTCACGGCATCCGACTTGCTTGTGGACGAAGGCCTGGCGCTTCTCGCGGACAGCTTCGCCGCACTGCGCTGATCGACCGATCCTTTTCCTGAATCCTCCATGACCGCAGAACCCTTGGTGCGCTTCCAGCGCGTCCAGAAGACCTACGACGGCGAGCACCTGGTGGTGCGCCAGCTCGACCTGGACATCCACCGCGGCGAGTTCCTGAGCCTGCTCGGCCCTTCGGGATCGGGCAAGACCACCACGCTGATGATGCTGGCGGGCTTCGAGTCGCCGACCTCGGGAGAGATCCTGCTCGACGGCAAGCCGATCACCCGCACGCCGCCGCACAGGCGCAACTTCGGCATGGTCTTCCAGAACTACGCGCTGTTCCCGCACATGAGCGTGGGGCAGAACGTGGCCTATCCGCTCACCGTGCGCAAGGTGCCGAAGGACGAGCAGCAGCGCCGCGTGCAGCGCGCGCTCGACATGGTGCAGTTGCGCGGCATGGCCGACCGCCTGCCCGGCCAGCTCTCGGGCGGCCAGCAGCAGCGCGTGGCGCTGGCGCGGGCGCTGGTGTTCGAGCCCCAGCTAGTGCTGATGGACGAGCCGCTCGGCGCGCTCGACAAGCAGCTGCGCGAGCACATGCAGATCGAACTCAAGGACCTGCACCGCCAGCTGGGAGTCACCTTCGTCTACGTGACGCACGACCAGGGCGAGGCGCTCACCATGAGCGACCGCGTGGCGGTGTTCAACGAAGGCGTGATCCAGCAGCTGGACACGGTCGACCGTCTCTACGAAACGCCTTCCAACCGCTTCGTGGCCGGCTTCGTCGGCGACAACACCGTGCTCAGGGGCCAGCTGGGCCAACGCCAGGGTCATGGCGGCGAGCATGCCGAGATGACGCTGCCCGACGGCCGCGTGCTGCACGGGCTCAACGTGAGCGGAGCGGCTTCTGGCGCGGCCGTCGAGGCCTGCATCCGCCCCGAGCGCGTGGTGCTGCACCGCCGCACGGACGTGCAGCGCGCCAACATGCTCGAGGCCGAGGTGGCGCGCGTCATCTACTTCGGCGACCACCTGCGGCTGCTGTGCAGCGTCGGCGGCGGCCAGGCCGACGCCACCGTGAAGCTGCCGCTGGACGGCCTCGACGGCGCCGCCGCGCCGCGGGCCGGCGAGGCGGTGGTGCTCGAGTTCCCGACGGCGCATGCGCGCATCTACGTCCCCTGAAGCCGGCCTTCCGTTCCCGTTCGCATTCCCCCTCGTTCCCGTTCATCACCCAGGAAGATTTCCACCATGAAAAAGACACTTCTCGCCTGCACCGTCGCCGCCAGCTTCGCCCTGCCGGCCCTCGCCCAGCAGCAGCTCACCGTGGTCAACTTCGGCGGCGCCAATGCCAACGCCCAGAAAAAGGCCTACTACGAGCCCTACGAGAAGACCGGAACCAAGATCGTCGCGGTCGAATACAACGGCGAGCAGGCCAAGATCAAGGCCATGGTGGAGACCAAAAAGGTCACCTGGGACGTGGTCGAGGTCGAGTCGCCCGACGCGGCGCGCGGCTGCGACGAGGGCCTCTTCGAGAAGCTCGACTATTCCAAGATCGGCACCAAGTCCGACTTCCTGCCGGCCGCCGTCACCGACTGCGGCGTGGGCCTGTTCGTGTGGTCGACCGTGATGGCCTACAACGGTGAGAAGCTCAAGACCGCGCCCACGAGCTGGGCCGATTTCTGGGACGTGAAGAAGATTCCCGGCAAGCGCGGCATGCGCAAGGGCGCGCGCTACAACCTCGAATTCGCGCTCATGGCCGACGGCGTGAAGCCGGCCGACGTCTACAAGGTGCTCGGCACCAAGGAAGGCGCCGACCGCGCCTTCAAGAAGCTCACCGAGCTCAAGCCCAACATCCAGTGGTGGGAAGCCGGCGCGCAGCCGCCGCAGTTCCTGGTGGCCGGCGACGTGGTGCTGACCACCGTCTACAACGGCCGCATCGACGCGGCCAACCGTGAAGGCCGCGACCTCAAGATCTACTGGCCGGGCGGCATCTACGACCTCGACTACCTGGTGATCCCCAAGGGCGCGCCGAACAAGGAAGCCTCGCTGAAGTACATCCAGTTCGCGATGCAGCCCGCCAACCAGGCGGTGTATGCCCAGAACATCGCCTACGGCCCCACCAACACCAAGGCGCTGGCCTCGCTCAGCCCCAAGGTGCTTGCCGACCTGCCGACCTCCTCGACCAACGCCAAGGACGCGCTGCAGTTCAACGTCGGCTTCTGGGCCGACCAGGGCGAGGCGCTGGAGAAGCGCTTCGCGGCCTGGGCCACGCAGTAAACCGGCAGACGAACCAGCGAACGCGAAAGAGGCCATGCACGCGGCAACGTCTGTTCCCCCGGTTCCAGCGGAAGCGCCCCCCGGCGAACTGCGGCGCGCACTGGCGCGCGCCGAGGCCCGCCGCAAGTGGCGCGCCTTCGCGCTCACGGCGCCGCTGCTGGTGTTTCTTCTGCTGACGCTGCTGGTGCCCATCGTGGCGCTGCTGCAGCGCGCGGTGGAGAACCCCGAAGTGGCCAACGCGCTGCCTCGCACCGTGCGCGCGCTCGACGGCTGGAACCGCAAGGAGGCGCCCGCGCCCGCGGCCTATGCGGCCATCGCGGCCGACCTCGGCCAGCTGCCCGACAGCTCCGACGCGGGCGCCCTCGCGCGCCGCCTCAACACCGAGATCGCGGGCGCCCGTTCGCTGGTGATGGGTGCCTTTAGGGCGCTGCCCATCGCCGGCACGCCGGAGGAGATCAAGACACGCATGCTGGAGCTCGATCCGCGCTGGGGCGAAGCGCCGTACTGGCAGGCGATCGCCAAGAACGGCTCTCGCTGGACGCCCGACTACCTGCTCGCCTCGGTCGACCTGCGGCGCGACGTGGCCGGCGAGGTGGAGCGCATGCCCGCCGACCAGCGCGCCTTCGCCGGCATCCTGCTGCGCACCTTCCAGATCAGTGCCGTGGTCACCTTCTTCTGCCTGCTGCTGGCCTATCCGCTGGCGTGGTGGCTGTCGACGCTGCCGGCGCGCAAGGCCAACGTGCTGATGATCCTGGTGCTGGTGCCGTTCTGGACGTCCATCCTGGTGCGCGTGGCCGCATGGATCGTGCTGCTGCAGTCCGAGGGCCTGGTCAACCGCGGCCTGATGGGCATCGGCCTCATCGACCATCCGCTGGCGCTGCTGTTCAACCGCACCGGCGTGATCATCGCGATGGTGCACATCCTGCTGCCCTTCATGATCCTGCCGCTGTACAGCGTCATGAAGAGCGTGCCACCCACCTACCTGCGCGCGGCCGTCTCGCTGGGCAGCTCGCCGCTGGCGGCCTTCTTCCGCGTGTACGTGCCGCAGACCTACCCCGGCATCGGCGCCGGCGCGCTGCTGGTCTTCATCCTGGCGATCGGCTACTACGTGACGCCGGCGCTGCTCGGCGGCGCGGACGACCAGATGCTGAGCTACTACATCGCGCGCTACACCAACGTGGAAATCAACTGGGGCATGGCCTGCGCGCTGGGCGCCGTGCTGCTGGTCGCCACGCTGCTGCTGTACGCCGTGTACCGCCGCATCGGCAAGGCCGAGCTGAGCCTGGGCTGAGCAGCCACAAAGACAGGAGTCATCATGCTGAAGCTCCCTCAATTCCCGGCCTACGCCACCTTCGCCGACAAGCTCGGCTGGTGGCTGGTGCGCGCCGGCTGCGTCGCGGTGCTGGCCTTCCTGCTGGCGCCGATCCTGGTGGTGATTCCGCTGTCGTTCTCCGACAGTTCCTTCCTCGCCTACCCGATTCCCGGCTGGTCGCTGCGCTGGTATCGCAATCTCTTCGACTCGCCCGAGTGGGCGCGCGCGGCGCGCAACAGCTTCATCGTCGCGCCCGCCGCCACGGTGCTGGCCACCGTGCTGGGCACGCTCGCGGCGGTGGGGCTGTCGCGCACGAACTTCGCGTTCAAGGGCCTGCTCATGAGCGTGCTGATCTCGCCGATGGTCGTGCCGATCGTGGTGGTCGGCGTAGCCACCTACCTCTACTTCGCGCCGCTCGGTCTGGCCGACACCTACCTCGGCCTGATCGTGGTGCACGCGGCGCTGGGCGCGCCCTTCGTTCTGACCACCGTGCTCGCCACGCTGGCAGGCTTCAACCAGAACCTGGTGCGCGCGTCGCTGAGCCTGGGCGAGACGCCGTTGCGGACCTTCATGCGCGTCACGCTGCCGGTGATCGCGCCGGGCGTGATCTCGGGCGCGCTGTTCGCCTTCGCGACCTCGTTCGACGAGGTGGTGGTCACGCTGTTCCTCGCGGGGCCCGACCAGGTCACGCTGCCGCGCCAGATGTTCACCGGCATCCGCGAGAACATCTCGCCCACCATCGCCGCCGTGGCGACGCTGCTGATCATCTTCACCACCACGCTGCTGCTCGCGCTCGAATGGCTGCGCGGACGGCGGCGCTGAACACTCCATTCGCGCGATGCCCTCCACGACCCCGAACCAGCCGCTAGGCGGCAACACCATGCCGCGCTTCGCCGGCCCCGGCACGATGATGCGGCTGCCCCCGGCAACGTCGCCGGAAGGACTGGACGCCGCGTTCATCGGCGTGCCGCTGGACATAGGCACCTCCAACCGCCCCGGCGCGCGCTTCGGGCCGCGCCAGATCCGCGCCGAGTCGGCGCTGCTGCGCCCCTACAACATGGCCACCGGCGCCGCGCCCTTCGACCGGCTGAACGTGGCCGACCTGGGCGACGTGCCGATCAACACCTATTCGCTGGACAAGTCGCTGGCCATCATTTCGGCCTTCTACGACACGGTGCTGGCAGCAGGATGCGCCCCGCTGACGCTGGGCGGCGACCACACCATCGCACTGCCGATCCTGCGCGCGGTGGCGCGAAAGCACGGCCCGGTCGCACTGGTGCACGTGGATGCGCATGCGGACGTGAACGACGACATGTTCGGCGAGCGCATCGCCCACGGCACGCCGTTCAGGCGCGCCGTCGAAGAGGGCCTGCTGGCCTGCGACAAGGTCTGGCAGATCGGCCTGCGCGGCACCGGCTATGCGGCGGACGATTTCGACTGGCCGCGCGCGCAGGGTTTCACCGTGGTGCAGGCGCACGAGGTCTGGTACCAGTCGCTCGCGCCGCTGATGGCGCAGGTGCGCGAGCGCATCGGGCCCGCGCATCCGGTCTACATCAGCTTCGACATCGACGGCATCGACCCCTCGTTCGCGGGCGGCACCGGCACGCCCGAGATCGGCGGGCTCACCGTGCCGCAGGCGCTGGAGATCGTGCGCGGCTGCCGCGGCCTGAACGTGGTGGGCGCCGACTTGGTGGAGGTCAGCCCGCCCTACGACACGAGCGGCAACACCGCGCTGCTGGGCGCCAACCTGCTCTACGAAATGCTCTGCGTGCTCCCCGGCGTGCCCTTCCGCTGACACGGCCGCTGCCCGCGCAGGCCATTACCGGTTACCCATTACTTCCGAGACAACACGACACCATGGACACGAAGACTTCTCCCCTCGCGCTGCTGAACGACCCGACCCTGCTCAAGACCGATGCGCTGATCGCCGGCGAATGGACGAAAGGCGCCAGCCGCTTCGACGTGAACGACCCGGCCACCGGCCGCAAGCTGGTCGACGTGGCCAACCTCACGCGCGCGGATGCCGCGCACGCCATCGCCGCCGCGAACGGGGCGCTCGCCGCCTGGCGCGGCAAGACCGGCAAGGAGCGCAGCATCGTGCTGCGCAAGTGGTTCGACCTGCTGATCGCCAACACCGAGGACATCGGCCGCCTGATGACCGCCGAGCAGGGCAAGCCCTTCGCCGAGGCCAAGGGCGAGGTCGCCTACGGCGCGAGCTTCATCGAGTGGTTTGCCGAAGAAGCCAAGCGCGTGAACGGCGAGGTGCTGCCGCAGTTCGACAACAACCGCCGCCTGCTGGTGATGAAGCAGCCCATCGGCGTGTGCGCGGCGATCACGCCGTGGAATTTTCCGCTCGCGATGATCACCCGCAAGGTGGCTCCCGCGCTCGCTGCCGGCTGCACGGTGGTCATCAAGCCGGCCGAGCTCACGCCGCTGACCGCGCTGGCCGCGGCGGAGCTGGCCGTGCGGGCCGGCATTCCGGCGGGCGTGCTCAACGTGCTCACGGCCGACAGCGCCAACAGCATCTCGATCGGCAAGGAGCTGTGCGAGAGCGACGTCGTGCGCCACCTGAGCTTCACCGGCTCCACCGAGGTGGGCCGCATCCTCATGAGCCAGTGCGCGCCGACGGTCAAGAAGCTGTCGCTGGAACTGGGCGGCAACGCGCCCTTCCTGGTGTTCGACGACGCGGATGTGGATTCGGCCGTCGAAGGCGCGATTGCCAGCAAGTACCGCAACGCCGGCCAGACCTGCGTTTGCGCGAACCGGCTGTACGTGCAGGAGGGCATCTACGACGCCTTCGTCGAGAAGTTCGCGGCCAGGGTCAAGGCGCTCAAGGTCGGCAACGGCTTCGACGACGGCGTGGTGCAGGGCCCGCTGATCGAGGACGCGGCCATCGACAAGGTGCAGCGCCACGTCGACGACGCCGTCGCCAGGGGCGGCAAGGTGCTGGCCGGCGGCCACAGGATGCAGGGCCAGTTCTTCGAGCCGACCGTCATCGCCGACGCCACGGCCGACATGCTGTGCGCGCGGGAGGAAACCTTCGGCCCCTTCGCGCCGGTGTTCCGCTTCAAGACCGAACAGGAAGGCATCGACGCGGCGAACAATACCGAGTTCGGCCTGGCGAGCTATTTCTACACGCGCGACGTGGGCCGCATCTTCCGCGTGGCGGAGGCGCTGGAGTACGGCATGGTCGGCATCAATGCCGGCGTGATCGCCACCGAGCACGTGCCCTTCGGCGGCGTGAAGCAGTCGGGCCTGGGGCGCGAGGGCTCGCACCACGGCATGGACGACTACGTCGAGATCAAGTACCTCTGCCTGGGCGACATCCAGAAATAGGAGGAGAAGAAGAGGAAAGAAGGAGGGGCGGGAAGAGCCGGGGCAAGCCCTGCCCTGCCCTGCCCTGCCCTGCCCTGCCCTGCCCTGCCCCGCCCGGCCCTATCGCGCCAGCACGGGCGCCAGCGCCACGCCGGTGTGCGTGCCCAGCCGCACCACCTCTTCGGGCGGCGCCGACGCGACGACGCGCCCGCCCGCGCTGCCGCCCTCGGGCCCGAGGTCGAGGATCCAGTCGGCCTCGGCGATCAGGTCGAGGTCGTGCTCGATCACCACCACGCTGTGGCCGCCGTTCACCAGCCGGTGCAGCACGTGGATCAGCTTCTCGACGTCGGCCATGTGCAGGCCCACGGTCGGCTCGTCGAGCACGTACAGGGTGTGCGGCGCCTTCTGGCCGCGGCGGGTGATGTCGTCGCGCACCTTGCTGAGTTCGGTCACCAGCTTGATGCGCTGCGCCTCGCCGCCCGAGAGCGTGGGCGAGGGCTGCCCCAGCGTGAGGTAGCCCAGCCCCACGTCCTTCAGCAGCTGCAGCGGGTGGCTGATGTTGGGCATGCTCGCGAAGAACTCGACGGCCTCGTCGACTTCCATCTTCAGCACGTCGCCGATGCTCTTGCCACGCCAGCTCACGGCCAGCGTCTCGGGGTTGAAGCGCGCGCCGTGGCACACCTCGCAGGGCACCTTCACGTCGGGCAGGAAGCTCATCTCGATGGTGCGCACGCCCGCGCCCTCGCAGCCCGGGCAGCGGCCTTCGCCGGTGTTGAAGCTGAAGCGCGCCGGGCCGTAGCCGCGGGCCTTGGCTTCGAGCGTGTCGGCGAAGAGCTTGCGGATGGTGTCCCAGAAGCCGATGTAGGTGGCCGGGCAGCTGCGCGGCGTCTTGCCGATGGGCGTCTGGTCGACCTCGAGCACGCGGTCGACGGTCTCGTAGCCCTCGACCTTGCGGCAGCCCGCCCACGCGGGACGCTTGCCGGCGGCGTCGGCGTCGCGGCCGGCCTTGGTCGAGCGCTGCGCCACGATGGCCTGCACGTTGGCCAGCAGCACGTCGCGCGCGAGCGTGGACTTGCCCGAACCGCTCACGCCGGTGACCACCACGAGGCGGCGCAGCGGCAGCGTGGCCGTCACGTCCTGCAGGTTGTGCAGGTTGGCGCCTTGCACGGTGAGCCATTCGCCGCTCTCCTCGGCCTTCGGGTCGGGCGGAGGGATCAGCCGGCGCGCCTGCAGCGGGTGCCGGATGGCGTCGCGCAGGTAGCGGCCGGTCTGCGAGTCGTCGGCCTTCTGGATGTCGGCGACCGTGCCCTCGGCGACCAGGCGGCCGCCGCGCTTGCCGGCGCTCGGGCCGATGTCGATGATGTGGTCGGCGCGGCGGATGGTGTCCTCGTCGTGCTCCACCACCACCAGCGTGTTGCCCTTGTCGCCGAGCTTGTGCAGCGCGTCGAGCAGGATCTGGTTGTCGCGCGCGTGCAGGCCGATGGTCGGCTCGTCGAGCACGTAGCACACGCCCTGCAGGTTGCTGCCGAGCTGCGCCGCCAGGCGGATGCGCTGCGCCTCGCCGCCCGAGAGCGTGGGCGCGCCGCGGTCCAGCGTGAGGTAGCCCAGGCCCACCTCTTCCAGGAACTCGAGCCGGCTGCGGATCTCGGGCACGAGGTCGCGCGCGATCTCGGCTTCTCGGCCGCTGAGCGCGAGCCCCTCGAACCACTGGCGCACCTCGGTCACGCTCATGCGCGCGAGTTCGGTGATGCCGATACCGCCCGAGCCGTCGGCCGCGGTGCCGAAGCCCACGGCGCGCGCCGTGGCGTTCAGGCGCGTGCCCTGGCAGGTTGGGCAGGCCACGTCGGCCAGGTCTTCCACCTCGGGCTCGGCGAAGGTCTGCTCGCGGCCCTTGTCGTCGCCGGCCAGCACGGAGTCGTCGAACACCTTGCGCTGGTCCTTGCTGAGCTTGACGCCGGTGCCCACGCAGTCGGGGCACCAGCCGTGCTTGCTGTTGTAGCTGAACAGGCGCGGATCGAGCTCGGCGTAGCTGGTGCTGCACACCGGGCAGGCGCGCAGCGTGGAGAACACGTGGACGCGGCCGATGCCGGCGGCGGACACGCCCGCCATCATCGCGGCGCGCAGCCCGTCGAGTTCGCTGAGCACGTGCACCACGCCCTTGCCGTGCTCGAGCGCCTTGGCCAGCGCCGCGCGCAGTTCGCTCTCGTTCGAGGGCAGCACGTCGAGGCTGGCCACCGGCAGCTCGATGCTGTGCTCCTTGAAGCGGTCGATGCGCGGGAAGCCGGTGGTCGGCAGGAAGTCGCCGTCCACGCGCAGGTGCGTGAAGCCGCGCGGGCGCGCCCAGTCGGCCAGCTCGGTGTACACGCCCTTGCGGTTGGTCACCAGCGGCGCGAGCAGGCCGATGTGCTGGCCCTTGAAGTTGCGCATGAGCTGCGCGGCGATGCTGTCGGGGGTCTGCGGCTGCACGGCCGCGCCGTCGTGGATGCAATGCTGGATGCCCAGCTTCACGTACAGCAGGCGCAGGAAGTGCCACACCTCGGTGGTGGTGCCCACCGTGCTCTTGCGGCCGCCGCGCGACAGGCGCTGCTCGATGGCCACCGTCGGCGGAATGCCGTACACCGCGTCCACCTCGGGCCGGCCCGCCGGCTGCACGATGCTGCGCGCGTAGGCGTTGAGCGATTCGAGGTACCGGCGCTGCCCTTCGTTGAAGAGGATGTCGAAGGCCAGCGTCGACTTGCCCGATCCGCTCACGCCCGTCACCACGCTGAACTTGCCGCGCGGAATGTCCACGCTCAGGTTCTTCAGGTTGTGCTCGCGCGCGTTGACGATCTGCACCGCATCGGCACCCGGCGCCGCCTTGGCGTTGGCGATGTAGCGGCGCGCGGCGCGCTCGGCCACCTTGTAGGCCTCGGGGCCGATGGCGAGTTCGTAGTCGGCCAGCGCGGCTCCGGTGAGCGAGGCGCGATTCTCGCGCAGCTGCTCGGGCGTGCCCTCGGCCACCACCTGCCCGCCGCCCTCGCCGCCTTCGGGGCCGAGGTCGATGAGCCAGTCGCTCGCGCGGATCACGTCGAGGTTGTGCTCGATCACGATCAGCGAATGGCCGGCGTCCAGCAGCTTGCGCAGCGCGCGCATGAGCCGCGCGATGTCGTCGAAGTGCAGGCCCGTGGTGGGCTCGTCGAACAAAAATAGCGTGCCCTTGCGCGCCACCGACTGCTTGCTGGCGGTGGCGTTCTTCGCGGCCTCGGCCAGGAAGCCCGCGAGCTTCAGGCGCTGCGCCTCGCCGCCTGAGAGCGTGGGCACGGGCTGGCCGAGCTTGACGTAGTCCAGGCCCACGTCGGAAATGGGCTGCAGCACGCGCAGCACGTCGCGGTCGGCCTCGAACACCGCGGCCGCCTCGGCCACGGTGAGTTCGAGCACGTCGGCCACGTTGTAGCTTTTTCCCTTGCGTTCCACGCGCACTTCGAGGATCTCGGGGCGGTAGCGCTTGCCGTCGCAGTCGGGGCAGCGCAGGTACACGTCCGACAGGAACTGCATCTCGACATGCTCGAAGCCCGAGCCGCCGCAGGTCGGGCAGCGCCCGTCGCCGGAGTTGAAACTGAACTTGCTCGCGGTGTAGCCGCGCTGGCGCGAGAGCGTGGCCGTGGCGAAGATCTCGCGGATCGCGTCCCACGCGCCCACGTAGCTCGCGGGGTTGGAACGCGCGGTCTTGCCGATGGGCGACTGGTCGACGAACACCACGTCGCCGAGGTGGTCGGCGCCGAGCAGGCGGTCGTGCGCGCCGGGCGTCTCGGTGGCCTTGCCGAAGTGGCGCATCAGCGCGGGCGCCAGCACGTCCTGGATGAGCGTGGACTTGCCCGAGCCGCTCACGCCGGTCACGCACACCAGGCGCGCCAGCGGGAACTCGACCGTCACGTTCTTCAGGTTGTGCTCGCGCACGCCTTCGAGGATGAGCCGGTGCGTGTTCTCGCTCACCAGCCGCTTGAAGCCCATGCCGATCTTCTTGCGACCGCCCAGGTACAGGCCGGTGAGCGTGTCGGCGTCGCGCAGCTGGTCGGTGGTGCCGTCGAACACCACCTGCCCGCCGCGCGCGCCGGGGCCGGGCCCCATGTCGATCACGCGGTCGGCGGCCAGCATCACGGCCGGGTCGTGCTCGACCACCACCAGCGTGTTGCCCGCGTCGCGCAGGCGCAGCATGGCTTCGGTGATGCGGTTCATGTCGCGCGGGTGCAGGCCGATGCTGGGCTCGTCGAGCACGAAGAGCGTGTTGACCAGCGAGGTGCCCAGCGCCGTGGTCAGGTTGATGCGCTGCACCTCGCCGCCGCTGAGCGTGCGGCTCTGGCGGTCGAGCGTGAGGTAGCCGATGCCCACGTCGTGCAGGTAGCGCAGGCGGGTGGTGATTTCCTCGAACAGCAGCTTCAGCGCCTGGATCTCGCCCTCGCTGGCCGCCTGGCCGTTGCCGTGGTGCTCGATGCGGTCGAAGAGCTGGCGCAGCCGCTCGATGGGCAGCAGCATCAGGTCGTGCAGGCACAGGCCCGGCAGCGCCTCGAGCTGGGCGCGCGTCCATTTCACGCCGTTGGGCATGAAGCGCTTCTCGGGCGGCAGGACGGCGTCGGCGTCTTCCTTGCTGCCGATGCGCCACAGCAGGCTCTCGAGCTTGAGGCGCGCGCCGCTGCAGGTGGGGCACGGCGTGTAGCTGCGGTACTTGGACAGCAGCACGCGGATGTGCATCTTGTATGCCTTGCTCTCCAGGTAGCCGAAGAAGCGGCGCACGCCGTACCACTGCTTGTTCCAGTTGCCTTCCTTGTAGTTGGGCGTGCCCTCGATCACCCAGTGCTTCTGCTCGTCGGTGAGCTTGTTCCAGGGCGTGTCGCGCGGGATGCCGGCCGCCTCCGCGTGGCGCATGAGGTCGTCCTGCGCCTCCTTCCAGGCGGGCGTCTGGATGGTCTTGATGGCGCCGGCGCGCAGCGTGAGCTTGTCGTTCGGAATCACCAGCCCCAGGTCGACGCCGATCACGCGGCCGAAGCCGCGGCAGGTGTCGCAGGCGCCCACGGCCGAGTTGAACGAGAACATCGACGGGATCGGGTCGGCGTAGCGGATGTCGCTCTCGGGGCAGTGCAGGCCGGTGGAGAACTTCCACACGTCGGTCACTGCGTTCTCTTCCGAGCCGGTGGCGTGCACCGTGACGCGCCCGCTGCCGCGCTTGAGCGCCACTTCGATGGCTTCCACCACGCGCGAGCGCTCGGCGCCGGACGCACGGAAGCGGTCGGCCACCACGTCGAGCACCTTGCGCGGACCGGTGGGCGTGGCCACCTCGCGCTCGGACTGCACGCGCGTGAAGCCGCTGGCAGAGAGCCACTGCGTGACTTCCTCGGCCGTGGTGCTCGCGGGCAGCTCGACCGGGAAGGTGACGACCAGGCGCGGATCGCCCGCAGCGGCCGCGCGCTCGACGATCTGCGCGTAGATGCTGTCGGGCGAATCGTGGCGCACCGGCAGCGCGGTCTCGCGGTCGAACAGGTTGGCCGCGCGCGCGAAGAGCAGCTTCAGGTGGTCGTTCAGCTCGGTCATCGTGCCGACCGTGGAGCGCGAGGAGCGCACGGGGTTGGTCTGGTCGATGGCGATGGCGGGCGGCACGCCTTCCACCTTGTCGACGGCCGGCTTGTCCATGCGGTCGAGGAACTGGCGCGCGTAGGCGGAGAAGGTCTCCACGTAGCGCCGCTGGCCTTCGGCATAAAGGGTGTCGAAGACGAGGCTCGACTTGCCCGAGCCGCTGGGCCCGGTGACCACCGTCATTTCGCCTGTGCGGATGTCGAGATCGAGGTTCTGGAGGTTGTGCTGGCGCGCGCCGCGAATCCGGATGGAGCCCTGTGTCATGAGTGCCTTGGGGGGTGGGGCAAACATTCTAGGGAGTGCCTCGTGACGGGTTTGCGCACTACGTCACAAGGTCGGTGGCTGCGCAGGGGTTTGTCCGGATGGAGTTAAAAACACTTTCAGAAACAAATAGCACATTTGTTTTCACGTTCGCCCGGCCGGGCGCCCGCATTGCTTCGAAAGGACTCCATGACGAAAACGCGCACGCTCTGCGCCGCCGCCCTGCTGGCCTTCAGCGCCCTGGGGGCGTCTGCCCAGATCCTGATCGGCCAGACCGCCGGCATGACCGGCTCGGTGGCCGCGAGCGTGAACGAGACCATCGGCGGCGCGAACCTGGTGATCGACGCGGTCAACGCGCAGGGCGGCATCCATGGCGAGAAGATCGAAGTGCTGCGCATGGACGACGGCTTCGACGTGAAGCGCGCCAGCGAGAACGCGCGCGTGCTGATCGAGGAGAAGAAGGTGCTGGCGCTCTTCATGAGCCGCGGCACGCCCCATTCGCAGGCGATCATTCCCTGGCTCGACAAG
Source organism: Variovorax sp. V15 (assembly GCF_041154425.1). Lineage (NCBI taxonomy): Bacteria > Pseudomonadati > Pseudomonadota > Betaproteobacteria > Burkholderiales > Comamonadaceae > Variovorax > Variovorax sp. V15. Next base: position 696,536 of record NZ_AP028659.1, on the reverse strand, counting down.
AACGACGTGGCGCTCATCGGTCCTTCCACCGGCGCGATGGTGCTGCACAAGCCGCTGCAGAAGCACGTGTTCAACGTGCGCGCCACCTACCAGCGCGAAGCCGAGAAGGCCGTGCAGCACCTGCTGACCATCGGCCTCACGCGCATTGCGGTGGTGCACGTGACCGACTCCTTCGGCACCGACGCGCTCGAAGGCGCGATGACCGGCTTCAGCAAGGGCAACGCCAAGCCGACCGTGATCATCCCGGCCGACCGCGACAAGCCCGACTACAAGACCATCGTGCCCGCCATCAAGGGCGCCGACGCGCAGGCCGTGGTGTGGATCGGCTCCGGCGTGGCCGTGGTCGACGGCATCAAGGCGTTGCGCGCCGCGGGCTCGGCCGCGCAGGTGGTCACGCTGTCGAACAACGCCTCCTCGGGCTTCATCAAGCAGCTCGGCGACGCGAGCCGCGGCGTGATCGTGACGCAGGTGTTTCCCAACGAGCGCTCGCTGGGCCATCCGATGGTGAAGGAAGCCCTGGCTCTCGCGCAGGCCAGGGGCCAATCGGAACTGTCGCCGGCCGCGCTCGAAGGCTTCGCCTCGGCCAAGGTGCTGGTGGAGGCGCTGCGCCGCGCCGGCCCCAAGCCCACGCGCGCCAGGATGGTGGCCGCCCTCGACAGCCTGCGCGGCTACGACCTGGGCGGCGGGCTGGAGGTGAGCTATTCGCCCACCGACCACAGCGGCATCGATTTCGCGGACCTCTCGATCATCAGCGACGGTCGCTTCAAGCGTTGAGTCCCCGCCCCGAGAGGGGCGAGTTTGAACGGCCCGCCGGCACAACCGGCGGGCCGCTTTTTTTCCGGGCGCTGGAAACCTTGGTTTGACAGGGTTTGCGCGAGCTAGCGAGACGTGACGTTCAGCAACACATTACACAGTTTCTGACAGAGGCGACCGCTTCCTGGAAAGGCTTTGCTCGATGAAGAAGACGTTCACGTCCTGCGCCGCTGCGCTGTTCCTGGCCATGATGGCGCCTGGGGCGGCGGCCCAGATCCTGATCGGCCAGTCGGCCGACCTCTCGGGCCCCGTGGCGGCCAGCGTCAAGGAAACGATCATGGGCTCGCAGCTGGTCATCGACCAGGTCAACGCCCAGGGCGGCATCAACGGCGAGCAGATCGAGGTCATCCGCATGGACGACGGTCTCGACGCCAAGCGCTCGCTGGAAAACACGCGCGTGCTCATCGAGGACAAGAAGGTCGTCGCGCTGCTGCTGAACCGCGGCACGCCCAACACGCTCGCGGTGATCCCGCTGCTCGACAAGTACGGGGTGGCGCTGGTCGGCCCCTCCACCGGCGCGATGGCGCTGCACAAGCCGCTGCAGAAGAACATCTTCAACGTGCGCTCCACCTACCAGCGCGAGGCAGAGAAGGCGGTGCAGCACCTGCAGACCACCGGCATCCAGCGCATCGCCGTCGTGCAGGCCGACGACTCCTTCGGCAAGGACGCGATGGAAGGCGCGAACAAGGGCTTCGAGAAGGCCAACCTGAAGCCGGCCGTGGTGGCGCTGGCCGACCGCAACAAGCCCGACTACGCGGCCATCGTCCCGCAACTCACCAAGGCCAACGCGCAGGCGGTGCTGTGGATCGGCTCGGGCACGGCCGTGACCGACGGCGTGAAGGCGCTGCGTGCCGCCGGCTCGGCGGCGCAGATCATCACGCTGTCGAACAACGCGGCCTCGGGCTTCATCAAGGAACTGGGCTCGGCCAGCGCGGGCGTGATCATCACGCAGGTGCTGCCCTACGAGCGTTCCTTCGGCCATCCGCTCATCAAGGAAGCGTTGGCGCTGGCCAAGGCCAAGGGCCAGAACGAGCTCTCGCCCGCGCTGCTCGAAGGCTTCGTCGCCACGAAGGTGATGGTGGAGGCTCTGCGCCGCACGGGGCCGAAGCCCACGCGCGCGAAGCTGATCGCCACGCTGAATGCCTTCCAGTACGACGTGGGCGGCGGGCTCGACATCAGCTACTCGCCGACCGACCACACCGGCATCGACTACGTAGACCTGTCCATCGTCAGCGACGGCAAGTTCAAGAGATAGGCTCGCCGGGCCTCACTTCGGCGCGGCGGCGGGCGCGGGTTCGTGCGTGGTGGTGTCGCCACCATGCTTCTCGCCCGACATGTCGACCTTGTCACCGGCCTTCGAGATCACGTACAGGGCAATGGCGGCGAAGATGACGAAGCCGACGACGAGTTTCCACATGGGTTTTGTCTCCTGGATGGTTCAAGAAAAAGGCCTCATGCGGTCGGCATGAAGCCTCTTTGTTGAACGGAGGGCGGCGCCCTCCTGCCTGTTCTTCGGCGACGGTCAGTCGTTAGCGTAGATGTCCACGTCCTTCGTCTCGCGAATGAAGAGCGTGCCCACCACCAGCGTGATGCCGGCGATGATGATCGGATACCACAGGCCGTTGAACATGTTGCCGGTCGAGGCCACGATGGCAAAGGCGGTGGTCGGCAGCAGGCCGCCGAACCAGCCGTTGCCGATGTGGTAGGGCAGGCTCATCGAGGTGTAGCGGATGCGCGTGGGGAAGAGCTCCACCAGCATCGCGGCGATCGGGCCGTAGACCATGGTCACCAGCAGCACCAGCCAGAACAGCAGCACCACCGTCAGCACCTTGTTCATCTTCGCGGGGTCGGCCTTGGCCGGGTAGCCGGCGACCTTCAGGTCTTCGGCCACGCCCTTCTTGAAGGCGGCGATTTCCTTGACGGAGTTCTCGTCGAACTTCGAATTCACGACGTTGCCGACGGGCGCCTCGACCGACTTGTCGCCGATCTTCACGATGGCCTTCGAACCCGGCGCGCCGGCCACGTTCTCATAGCTCACCGAGTTCTGAACCAGGTAGCGCTTGGCGATGTCGCACGAGCTCTTGAAGTCGATCTCGCGCGCCACCGGGTTGCCCTGGAAGGAGCAGGTCGCGGGGTCCGCCGTCACCGTCACGCCGGCGGTGGCCTGTGCGCGGGCCAGGTCGGGGTTGGCGGCTTCGGTCAGCATCTTGAAGACCGGGAAGTAGGTGACCACGGCCAGCAGGCAGCCGGCCATGATGATCGGCTTGCGGCCGATCTTGTCCGACAGCGTGCCGAACACCACGAAGAAGGGCGTGCCCAGCAGCAGCGCGGCGGCGATCATCAGGTTGGCCGTGGTGGCGTCGACCTTCAGCTGCGCCGTCAGGAAGAAGAGCGCGTAGAACTGGCCCGAGTACCAGACCACCGCCTGGCCGGCCGTCAGGCCCACCAGCGCCAGGATCACGATCTTCAGGTTCTTCCACTGGCCGAAGGACTCGGCCAGAGGCGCCTTGGAGGTCTTGCCCTCGGCCTTCATCTTCTGGAAGGCGGGCGACTCGGACAGCGTCAGGCGGATCCACACCGAGATGCCCAGCAGCAGGATCGACACCAGGAACGGAACGCGCCAGCCCCAGTCGTTGAAGGCCGCCTCGCCCATGAACTCGCGCACGCCCAGGATCACCAGCAGGCTCAGGAACAGGCCGAGCGTGGCGGTGGTCTGGATCCACGAGGTGTAGGCGCCGCGCTTGCCGTGCGGCGCGTGCTCGGCCACGTAGGTGGCGGCACCGCCGTACTCGCCGCCGAGCGCGAGGCCCTGCAGCATGCGCAGCGCGATCAGGATCACCGGCGCCGCGACGCCGATGGTCGCGTAGCTGGGCAGCAGGCCGACGATGAAGGTCGACAGGCCCATGATCAGGATGGTCACCAGGAAGGTGTACTTGCGACCGATCATGTCGCCCAGCCGGCCGAACACGATGGCGCCGAACGGACGCACCAGGAAGCCGGCGGCGAAGGCCAGCAGCGCGAAGATGAAGGCGGCGCCCGCATCCAGGCCGCTGAAGAACTGCTTCGCGATGATCGCGGCCAGCGAACCGTAGAGGTAGAAGTCGTACCACTCGAACACGGTGCCCAGCGAGGAGGCGAAGATGACTTTCTTCTCCTCCGAGGACATGGGCCGGGGGGCCGGGTGCGGCACTCCCCTCGAATCTAGTGTGGCTGCCATTGGTCGTCTCCTGTGTGTATGCGTTCATTCGTTCCCGGAATCCGGGACCGTGCGGCATTCTTGGAGGCGCGACTGACCCGAGCCTTTCGCGAAACTGAACCGGCGCTTACGGTTTAGGGTGAAACCCGCGCAGCACGTTTCAGCCTGTAAGAAATCGGGGCGCTTTTCCGGCGCCCGCGGGTTTGTACTCAGCCCTGTTTGCTGCTGCGCAGCAAGGCCGGGCGCTGGTCCGCCGAAGCCCACTCGGGGCAGTCGAACCACGCATCGCCCGACATGTAGGCGCGCAGCATCTGCAGGCCGTCGAAGCCCCAGAACAGGCGGCCGTCGACCACGTAGGTCGGCGTGCCGAACACGCCCTGGCGCAGGGCCTCTTCGGTGTTGCGCTTGAGCAGGGCCTTGCTCTCGTCGCTGTTCGCGTCGCGCTTCGGCCCGAGCTGCGCGGTGAGCGCGGCGAGCCGCGCCGGGTCGCCCGCTTCCTCGCCGCCGCGCCACACGTGGCGGAAGATGGTCTCGGCCACGAGGCGGCTGATGGTGCCGTCGTCGCCCGTGGATACCGCCAGCCGAAGGTGCGCCAGCGGGTTGTAAGGATGCGAGGCCGGCATCCGGATCTCTATGCCGTGCGTGTGGCCCAGCCAGAGCACGTGGCGGTAGGTCCAGCTGCGCTTTGACGGAATCTCCGCCGGGCCGAGCTGGCCGTGCTGCTTGAGCAGCGCGCCAAGCAGCACCGGCCTGTAGGCCACGCTGTAGCTCAGGCCCTCGAGCGCTTCGGGCAGGTGCTCGAAGGCGAGGTGCGCGTAGGGCGAGATGAAGTCGAGATGGAAGTCGATGTGCTTCATGGGCTGCTGTCTCCTGGGTTCGCCGCGGGCACGCGCCAGATGCCGGCCTTCGCCCGCAACTCTATCGCCCGCCACACGTGGCGCCGGGTCTCGTCTTCCATCCTGCTCCAGCCCGCGATCTCGGGGATGGTGCGCAGGCAGCCTTCGCAGAAACCGCTCAGGCGATCCATGCGGCACACCGAGCAGCATGGCGAAGGCACATCGCCCGCCGCGGCCTGCACCGCCACGGCACGTTCGGCCAGCGTCTCGGCTTCCGCGAAATTCACACCACGTCGGCCACCGGCGCGCCGGTGAGCTTCTCGAGGTCGTGCGGGCGCAGCTGGAACACGGCGTGCGGATGGCCGGCTGCCGCCCAGATCTCCTCGAAGCGGAAGAGCTCGCGGTCGATCAGCACCACGGGCGGCGTCAGGTGGCCCACGGGCGACACGCCGCCGATGGTGAAGCCGGTGCGCGACTTCACGAAGTCGGCGTCGGCGCGGCCGGTCTTGCCGACCAGCGCGTCGACCTTCTTCTCGTCCACGCGCTTGTCGCCCGAGGTGATGACCAGCACCGCCGACTCGTCGCTCTTGCGCCGGAAGATGATGCTCTTGGCGATCTGCCCGACCGCGATGCCGAGCGCGTCGGCCGCCTGCTGCGCGGTGCGGCAGGCGTCGTCGAGCATGCGTGGGAAATGGGGGTGGCCGGCATCCTGCAGGGCGCGGGAAACGCGCTGGACGCCTTCGGGGAGGTTATGGAGTTCGGATCCGCACATGATGGCTTCGAATCTATCAGGCTGCCGGGCCGTGGGCGCGGGCTCCGTCAGGCGCTGCGCTTGAACAGGAACAGCATCGCGCCCATCGCCATCAGCACGCCGCCGAAGACGCGGTTCTGCGCGCGCCGTGCGCGCACGCTGCGCAGCATGCCCTGCAGCCGCGCGGCCAGCCAGGCGTAGCCGTGCATCACGGTCACGTCGACCATCACCGTGGTGGCCAGCAGCACCAGCAGCTGCAGCCACAGGGGCCGCGTCGGCTGGATGAACTGCGGCAGCACCGCGGCCATGAAGACGATGCCCTTGGGATTGGTCACGTTGGTGAGGAAGCCGCGCAGCACGCGCTGCGGTGCCGTGAGGTCGGGTTCGGCCGCCTGCGTCGCGCCGCCCTCGATCTTCGCGACGGGCGCACGCCACTGGCGCCAGCCCAGCCACAGCAGGTAGCACGCGCCCACCACCTTGACGACCAGGAACGCGCTGGCCGAGGCGGTGAGCACCGCACCCACGCCAAGGCCGGCCACCAACAGGATCACCGCGAGCCCCAGCTGCAGCCCCACGATGGTCGCCGTGGTGCGCCGCACGCCGTAGCTAAGCCCGTGGCTCATGCTGAGCACCGCGCCCGAACCGGGCGACACCGCGATGACGCAACTGGCCACCAGGAATGCAAGCCACACATGCAAATCCACTGACTACTCCCGCTTATCTATCTGTTCGATTCAGCGCTTCAACCGGCCCGCTTGGTGCGGATGGCCTTCGAGGCGCGCGAATTCGGCTCGCGGCCCAGCGCCTCGCTGATGTAGACGCCCGCGTCGATCAGCCTGTCGAGATCGATGCCGGTCTCGATGCCCATGCCGTGCAGCATGTAGACCACGTCCTCGGTCGCCACGTTGCCGGTCGCGCCCTTGGCATAGGGGCAGCCGCCCAGGCCGGCGGACGACGACTGGAAGTTCCACACGCCCAGTTCGAGCGCCGCCAGCGTGTTGGCGAGCGCCTGCCCGTAGGTGTCGTGGAAGTGGCCGGAAATGGCGTCGACGCCGAAGTGCGCCAGCGTGGCCTCCATCGCCCCCTGCACCTTGCGCGGGGTGCCCACGCCGATGGTGTCGGCCACGTCCACGCGCTGCACGCCGATGCCCTTCATCAGCTGGGCGAGGTAGCCGACCTTGGCCGGCGCGATCTCGCCTTCATAGGGGCAGCCGACCGTGCACGACATCGCGCCGCGCACACGGATGCCCTTCTCGAGTGCCGCCGCCACCACGGGTGCGAAGCGCTCGATGCTCTCGGCGATGGAGCAGTTGATGTTCTTCTGGCTGAAGGCCTCGCTGGCGGCGCCGAACACCACGATCTCGTCGGGCCACTCCTCGCGCGGCGCGGCGATGGCCGCCTCGAAGCCCTTCATGTTGGGCGTGAGCACCGAATAGAGCACGCCCGGCTTGCGGCTGATGCCGTGCATCACCTCTGCGTTGTCGGCCATCTGCGGCACCCACTTCGGGCTCACGAAGCTGGTGACCTCGATCTCCTTCAGGCCCGCGTCCTGCAGGCGGTGCACGAGGCCGATCTTCACTTCGGCGGACACGGGCTGCTTTTCGTTCTGCAGGCCGTCGCGCGGGCCGACGTCGACGAGCTTGACTTGGGTGGGGAGTTTCATGGGATGTCTCTTGTATCGCTGGAGGATGGAAGACCGCCTTCGATTGTCGGCCACATGGAAATCCCCTGCCTGGTACAGAAGCCGGGGAAGGTAGCAATGCGCGCCTGCGAGGTTGCAAATGGCGCCAGGCGATCGGTGCTAGGCTGTTTCCCTCTGCTCGAAGCCGTCGGGCGGGGCCTGGGCCGCGATGGCACCGGCCGGATCGCCGACATCGACCGCATCGACGCGCGCGCCTTCTGGCCCCTGGCGCGCCCAGCGGATCAGCTCTTCCACCGCAGAAGCCTCACCGGCCACGAGCGCCTCGACGCTGCCGTCGCGCCGGTTGCGCACCCAGCCGCGCACACGCAGGCGCTTCGCGGCCTGCACCATCGACCAGCGATAGCCCACGCCCTGCACGAGGCCGCGGATGGCGAGATGGCGGGCGACAGTGTTCATGGCTCCAGAGAGATCAGTACGACTTGGGCAGCCCCAGCGCCTTCTCGGCGATGAAGTTCAGAATCATCTGCGGGCTGACGGGCGCGATGCGCGGGATGTAGCTCTCGCGCAGCAGCCGCTCCACATGGTATTCCTTCGCGTAGCCCATGCCGCCGAGCGTGAGCACCGCGTTCTGGCAGGCATCGTGCGCCGCCTCGGCCGCGAGGTACTTGGCGGCGTTGGCCTCGATGCCGCAGGGCTCGCCCGCGTCGTAGAGCGTGGCGGCCTTCAGCATCATCAGGTCGGCCGCCTCCAGGTTGGCCCAGGCGCGCGCCAGCGGATGCGCCACGCCCTGGTTCTGGCCGATGGGCCGGCCGAACACGACGCGCTCCTGCGCGTACTGCGATGCGATGCGCAGCGCCGCGCGGCCGATGCCGATGGCTTCCGCCGCGATCAATATGCGCTCGGGGTTGAGGCCGTGCAGGATGTATTCGAAGCCCCTGCCCTCCTCGCCGATGCGGTCTTCCTCGGGCACTTCGAGCCCGTCGATGAAGAGCATGTTGGAGTCCACCGCCGCGCGGCCCAGCTTGTGGATCTCGCGCACCTCGACGCGGGCGCGGTCCAGCGGCGTGTAGAACAGCGTGAGCCCCTGCGTGGGCTTCTTCACCTGGTCCAGCGGCGTGGTGCGCGTGAGGATCAGCGTGCGATCGGCCACCTGCGCGGTCGAGATCCAGATCTTGCGCCCGTGCAGCACATAGCCGCCGCCGGGCTGGCGCACTGCCTGGGTCTTGAGGCGGGTGGTGTCGAGCCCCGCGTCGGGCTCGGTCACCGCGAAGCAGGCCTTCTCGGTGCCCGCGATCAGCGGCGGCAGGAAGCGCTGGCGCTGCGCTTCGCTGCCGAACACCACCACCGGGTTGAGCCCGAAGATGTTCATGTGCACCGACGACGCGCCCGACATGCCCGCGCCCGACGCGCTGATGGCGCGCATCATCAGCGCCGCCTCGGTGATGCCCAGCCCCGCGCCGCCCTGCGCCTCGGGCATGGCGATGCCGAGCCAGCCGCTCTGGGCCACGGCGCGGTGGAACTCGTGCGGGAACACGGCGCGGTCGTCGTGGTCGCGCCAATAGTCGATGGGAAAGTCCTCGCAGAGGCGTTCGATGGCGGCGACCAGCGAGCGCTGGTCTTCGTTGAGGGAGAAATTCATTCTTCGCTGTCTTTCGTTGGTTGCGGTTGCAGCGTGACGCCGCGCTCGAGCATGCGTTCGATGGCCTCGTCGCCATAGCCCGCCTCGCGCAGCAGCTCCACGCTCTGCTCGCCGATGCGCGGCGCCGGCCGGCGGATGGCGGCCGGCGTGGCGCTGTAGCGGCCGACCGGCGCGAGCGTGCGGATGCAGCCCTCGCTCGGGTGGTCGAGCTCGGGATAGAAGCCGACGGCGCGCAGGTGCGGGTCGTCGAGCAGGCTTTCGGTGCTGTGCAGGCGCGCGACCGGGATGTCGGCGGCGGACAGCGCGGCAAACCATTCGTCGCTGGTGCGCGTGGCCATCACCTCGGCCACGAAGGCGTAGACCGCGCCAATGTTCGCGGCGCGCGCGGTGTGCGTACCGAACATCGGCGAGTCGCGCAGTTCGGGCCGGCCGATCACGTCGAAGAAGGCCTGCCAGTGCTTGTCGTTGTAGATCAGCACGCTGAGGTAGCCGTCGGCCGTGGCGTAGGGCTTGCGGTGCGGCGCGAGCAGGCGCGCGTAGCCGGTGGGCCCCAGCGGCGGCTCGAAGCTGTGGCCGCCGAGGTGGTCGCCCATCACGAACTGCGACAGCGCCTCGAACATCGGCACCTCCACGGCCTGGCCCTTGCCGGTGCGCTGCGCGTGCAGCACCGCCGCGAGCAGCGCGATGGCCGCCTGCAGCCCCACCGCGCGGTCGGCCAGCGTGACGGGCGCGTAGCGCGGCGCGCTGCCGCTCTGCTGCGCGAAGAGGGAGGCCACGCCGGCCGCGCCCTGGATCAGGTCGTCGTAGGCCGGCTTGCCCGCATACGGCCCCTGCTCGCCATAGCCGAACGCGCCGAGGTAGACGATCTTCGGGTTCACCGCCGACACCGCCTCGTAGCCGAGCCCGAGCCGTGCCATCGCCTGCGGCCGCGTGTTGTAGATGAGCGCGTCGCAGCCCGCGGCCAGCCGCAGGCAGGCCTCGCGGCCCTCGGGCTGCTTGAGATCGAGCACGATGGAGCGCTTGTTGCGGTTGAGGTGCATCGCCATCGCGCCCATGCCCGGGTTGCGCATCGGGCCGACGGCGCGCAGGTTGTCGCCGCCGGGCGGCTCGACCTTGATGACGTCGGCGCCCAGGTCGCCCAGCGTCTGGGTGGCATAGGGGCCCATCACCACGGCCGTGAGGTCGAGGATGCGGATGCCCTGGAGAGGTCCGCCGGCGCTCATTCGGGCTGGATCCCCGCCGCCTGGATCAGCTTCTTCCACTTCGCCAGTTCGGCAACCGTGAACGCGCCCAGCTCTTCAGGCGTGCTGCCGAAGGCGTCGAAACCCAGCTTCGCAACGCGCTCGCGGAAGACCGGGCCGTTGGCCATGTCGGCCAGCACCTTGTTGAGCTTCAGCACGATGTCCCGCGGCGTGCCCGCCGGCGCGAACACGCCGTTCCACGAGGTGATGTCGAAGCCCTTGAGTTCGGGCGTGTCGGCCAGCGGCGGCAGTTCGGGGAAGAGCTTGGTGCGCTCCTGCGTGGTGACGGCGATCGCCCGCATCTTGCCGGCCTTCACCGTGGCAAGGCCCGCCGCGAGGTCGACCACCATCATCGACACCTGCCCGCCGATCAGGTCGGCGATGGCCGGCGGCGTGCTCTTGTACGGCACGTGCAGCATCGGCACGCCGCTCATGCGCGAGAGCGTGGCGCCGCTCACGATGCCGGTGCTGTTGCCGCTCGCGTAGGTCAGCTTGCCGGGATGCGCGCGGCCCCAGGCCAGCAGCTCGGCCACGCTCTTCACGGGCAGGTCGTTGTTCACCACCAGCATGAAAGGCAGGTTGCCCATGCGGCTGACGGGCGCGAAGTCTTTCACCGGGTCGTAGGGCAGCGACTTCATCAGGCTCGGGTTGGCCGAGTGCGTGGTGTTGGTCGTCATGAACAGCGTGTAGCCGTCGGGCGCCGCCTTGGCGACGTACTCGGCCGCGATCACGCCGTTGGCGCCCGCCCTGTTGTCGATGATGACCGAGGCCTTGAGCGCATCGCCGAGCATCTGTCCCGCGATGCGCGCCACCGCGTCGGTGCCGCTGCCTGCGGCGAAGGGCACGACGATGCGTATGGGCTGCTTCGGATAGCCGTCCTGCGCGAAGGCCCAGGGCATGGCGCCCGCGAGGCCCGCGGCGGCGCCGATGGAAATGAAACGGCGACGGTTCGCCATCGCGGCCGGTTGCCCGGTCGCGTTCTTGGTTGTCTGCATTTGCTTTGTCTCCGGTTGTTGTTACGTCAGGGCCGGATCACGCGCTCCGGCGATTCCTCGTAGGGCGGGCTGTAGATCACCAGCACGCGCACCGGCTCGTCGCTCACCACGGTGAAGGTGTGCATCGCGTCGGCGGGAAAGAAGCAGCTGTCGCCCGGGTGCAGTTCCTGCCGCTGGCCGCCCACTTCGGCGACCGCGCGGCCTTCGAGCATGTAGCAGACCTGCTCGATGCCCGGGTGCGCATGCGGCAGCGCGCCCTTGCCCTTCTGGATGTGGCCCACCAGCACTTCGAGCTGCTTCGCGCCCACGGTCTCGGGGCCGATCAGCCGCTTGTTCAGCGTGCCGGTGTGGTTGGCGGGGTGGTAGCCGGCGGTCTCGGCCTCGCGGACGAAATAGCGGGGGGCTGCTGCTGTCGTTGCTGTCATCGGGGGCTTTCGTTCTTGGGTTCGATGGCGAGGCAGGCCGAGCGCAGCATCGCGGCGATCTCCTCGATGCGCGCCTCCATGCGGTAGCGCGGACCTGCGACGGAAATGGCGTAGGCCTCGCCGCCGATGCGCAGCGGCCAGGCCAGGCCGATCAGGTCGGGAATGCTCTCGCCGAGGTTGCCGTACCAGCCGCGCGCGGCGGAGCGCTGCAGTTCGGCCTCGATGGCGTCGGCGGTGGTGAGCGTGGCGTCGGTCAGCGGCGCGAGCGTCGCGCCTTCGAGCAGCCGGCGGCGCTCGTCCGGGTCCAGCGTTGAAAGCAGCGCGCGGCCGATGGAATTGGCGTACGCCGGGCGCGTCTCGCCCGACTCGGCCGTGTAGCGGATGCTCTGCGGCGCGCTCAGCACTTCCAGGTACACCACCTGCCCCGCGTCGCGGAACTTGCCGAACACCACCGTCTCGCGCGCCGCGTCGCGCAGCTCCTCCAGCGTGGCCTTCACCCGGTCGAGCACCGGGTCGTGGGCGGCGATGACCTGCGCCATCGCCAACAGCCGGCCGGTCGGGTAGTAGCCCTGGCGGCGGCCGGTCTCGTACATGTAGCCCTGCTCCTCGAGCGTGCGGATCAGGCCCAGGCAGCTCGACACCGGCATGTCGAGCAGGCGCGCCATCTCCGAAAGGGCCAGCGGCTGCTTCTCGCGGGCGAAGAGTTCGACGATCTCGATCACCCGAAACGCGGTTTTCACAGTCATGAAAATATTTTCATATTTGTGAAAAATCAGTGTTTCAGGGTTTCCCCTGCCCGCGATGCACTCCGGCAGGCCCGGCGAGGGGACGCGCCCCCGTCGTCAGTAGCCGCGCGCCGGATCGACCACGCCGGCGATCGGCAGCCCCTGCTCCATCGCGCGGATCTTCCCGGCGATCTGCGCGATGGACTCTTCGCGCAGCGTGCGCGCCGAGCCGTGCGGCGTCACGGTGATCTTCGGATGGCGCCAGAAGGCGTGGTCGGCGGGCAGCGGCTCGACCTGGAATACGTCCAGCGTCGCGCCCGCGAGCCGGCCGGCGTCGAGCATCGGAATCAGGTCGTCTTCCACCAGGTGGCCGCCGCGCGCGATGCTGATGAGGTAGCCCTCGGGCTTCAGCTTGCCCAGCGTGTCGCGGTTGAGGATGCCGCGTGTCGCATCGGTCAGCGGCAGCAGGTTGACCAGCACGCGCGTGGACGAGAGGAACTCGTCGAACTGCGCCTCGCCGCTGAACACGCGCACGCCCTCGATCTCCTTCGGCGAGCGGCTCCACCCCAGCACCGGAAACTCGAACTGCCCCACGGCCTTCGCCACGCGCTCGCCGAGCACGCCCAGCCCCATGATGCCCACCGGGAAGTCGCGCCGCATCTTCGGCTTGCGGTAGCTCCACTTGCCCTCGCGCGCGTCGGCCTCGTAGGCGTCGAATTCGCGGAAATGGCGAATGAGCGTGTGGCACACGTACTCCGCCATCTGCACCGACATGCCCGCGTCGTCGAGCCGCACGATGCGCGTGTGCGCCGGCACCTTCAGCTTGAGCAGCGCATCGACGCCCGCGCCGATGTTGAAGATGCCGCGCAGCTTCGGCTGCTCGTCGAGGAACTCCTGCGGCGGCGCCCACACCACGGCATGGTCGGCCTGCGGCGCGCCGGGCTTCCAGGCTTCGATGACGGCATCGGGGAGTTCGGCCTTCAGGCCTTCGATCCAGGGGTCTGGGCGGTTGTCGGTGAGGTAGACGGTGATTCGCATGGGCACGCATCTTAGGTCGCGCCCGCGTCGCCATCGGCTTGTGCGGGCACTGGCCATCTCCTATCCTCGAACGCCCACCTCAGGAGACTCTTGGAATGATCAAGTTCAGCGTGATGTACCCCCACACCCCCGGCGCACGGTTCGATCACGACTACTACCGCGACAAGCACATGCCCATGATCAAGGCCCGCATGGGCGATGCATGCCTCTCGTACACCATCGACAAGGGCCTGTCCGGCGGCGCGCCGGGCTCCGCGCCCACCTACGTCGCCATGTGCCACGTGTTCGCCGAATCGGTCGAATCCTTCCTGAAGGCCTTCGGCCCGCACCAGAAGGAGGTCAGGGACGACGTGAAGAACTACACCGACATCGTGCCGCTGACGCAGATCAGCGAAGTGGTGGTGGGCTGACCGAAAGAGCCCTGACGCGGCCTCAGCGCGGCGGCCGCTCCAGCGCCACCCAGCGCTGCACCGACGGCCGCTGCCACTGCCTGTCGGCATAGGACGCCAGCCGCTGCGGCACGGCGTCGCCGTTCATCACCAGGCGATTGAGCATCAGCGCCAGGTCGACGTCGGCGATCGACCACTCGCCGAACAAGTTTTCCGCGCCTTCCGGCAGCAGCGCCTGCGCGACCTGGAAGAGCGTCTGCGCCGCGCGGTGCGCGGCCGCCGACAGTGGCGCGCCCGCCGGAGCGTAGAAGATCACCTCCGTGGAGCGTTCCTGCCGCACCGGCATGAGGTCGCTGCGAAGCCAGGCCTGCAGCTGGCGTGCACGGGCGCGGGCGCGGGGTTCGGAGGGATACAGCGCCGTCCCGGCGAAGGTCTCGTCGATGTACTCGGTGATGGCGGACGATTCGGAAAGCGCGAAATCTCCATGCACCAGCGTCGGCACGCGCTGGGTCAAGGACAAACGGGAGAAGCCGGCCGCCCGGTGCTCCAGCGCACCCAGGTCGACCGGGGAGATGCGGAAGTCCAGTTGCTTTTCGTTCAACGCCACGTACACGGACATGGCGTAGGGGCTGGCGAACTGGGCGTCCACATGGAGGCGTAGCGGGTCCGGCATCGGGAAGAAGGCTCCTGCGCGAATGGGGGCCTTTAAAACAAAAGGCCTTGAAGCGGTAGGTGCGCGATCTTACTGACTGATTCTTAGCTGGCGCGTCTTAGCTGGCGCGGCGGCGGCGCCACAGCACCCGCGCCAGCCAGCCCAGCGGCAGCACCACCAGCAGCAGCCACGGCAGCACGGCTGCGATGAAGGTGATGAGCGAGCCCACGCTTTCCGACAGCACCGAGCCCGCGTTGCGCAGCGCATTGCGCATCGGGCTGTAGCCGTCGCCGCCGCTCACCAGCGCGCGCCTGGCCGTGAACTGGATCTGGATGTGCTGCTTGCTGGTCTGCTGCGCCAGCACCTTGCGCTGCGTGGCGATGGCGTCGAGCTCGGCCTGCGTGTCCGACAGCGTGCGCTGGATGGCCAGCAGGTCGGTCATGGTGCGCTTGGTGACGGTGTCGCGCAGCATCGCGCGCAGGCTGTCGCGGAACTCGGTCCGGTTCCTGATGCGGGCCTCGACGTCGATGACCTCGGCGGTCTTGTCCTCGCTGGTGGTGGTGTGCGAGACCACGCTGGCCACGCCCGCCAGGCCGCCGAGCAGCTTCTCGACGTCGGCAGGCTCCACGCGCATCTCCAGCATGGCGTTGCCGGGCTGCTGCGGCGTCTCGCGCAGCAGCGACGACGACAGCAACTCGCACTTCAGCGTGCCGCAGAGGTCGCGCACCTTGCCCCAGGCATCGGCGAGCTGGTCGGCCGGCACCTCGACGTTCAGCTCCTGGCGCACGGCCAGGAAGCGCTGCAGGGGGGTGTCCTGGCTGTTCCGGGACTCGTCGGTGGCCGCCTCGGCCGACCGCATCCGCATGTCCGCGCCGCCTGCGTACCCGCTCGCGGCCTGCATGGGCGCGGGCGGCGGGGCCGGCTCGGAGAACACGGCTGCCGCCCGCTTCTCCTCGCCGTTGCGGCCGCAGCCGGCCAGTGAAAGGGCTGCTGCCAGGGCCAGCAGGGCGATGCCCGCATGGCGGCGGACGGAGAAACTGGGCATGCGATAGGTCATGGAAGGAGTTCCCTTGAATGTTGACTACCGCAGCTCATACGGGCGGGCGCCCGCAACGGGGTTAACTTTTTTTTCAGGCTGCCGTAGCGGCTGCGGCGCTCATGCGCAGCAGCTCGTCGCCTTCGGCCACCTGCTCGCCCGGCGCGAACATCAGCTCTTCCACCGTGCCGTCGGCCGGCGCGGCGATGGTGTGCTCCATCTTCATCGCCTCCATCACCGCCAGCGGCTGGCCGCGGCTGACCTTGTCGCCGGCCTTGACCGCGAAGGACACCACCTTGCCGGGCATCGGCGCGGTGAGCCGGCCGCCTTCGGCCTGCGTGTCGCCCGCATGGGCCAGCCGGTCGATGGCGGTGATCTTCGTCGCGCCCTTCGAGGCGAAGACATGGGCCACGGCGCCGTCGAGGTGCACGTCGAGCGTCTGGCGGCTGCCCGCGAACTCCACCTCGAACTCGCCGGTCGGGAACCGGCCGATGACCAGCGGGCCCGCAACGCCACCGGCTTCGAGCCACAGGCCGCCGTCGCGCTTGTAGGTCAGCAGCGCGGTTTGCTCCGCTCCGCGAAACTCGAAGTCGAAGTGGCGCCGGTACTCGCCCAGCGAGCGCCAGCCGTCACGCCGCGCAAAGGGATCGGGCATCTTCCCGGGCCATTCGCCGATCAGCGTGCGCGTGATCGCGGCGGCTGCCGCCAGCGGCAGCCCCAGCGGCTCGCGGTCGAACAGCACCGCGCGCTCGCGCTCGATCAGCGCGGTGTCGAGGTTGGCCTTCGAAAACGATTCGGTCGCCAGGATGCCGCGCAGGAACTGCACGTTGGTCGCCACGCCCACGATCTGCACCTGCGCCAGCGCCGCATCGAGCCGGGCCAGCGCTTCCTCGCGCGTGCTGCCGTGCACGATGAGCTTGGCGATCATCGAGTCGTAGAAGGGCGAGATCTCGCCGCCCTCGCGCACGCCGTCGTCGATGCGCACACGGCTGCGCTGGAAGGCCGTGGCAGCAGGCTTACGGTAGACGCGCAGCGTGCCGGTGGCGGGCAGGAAGTTGTTGTCGGGGTTCTCGGCGCAGATGCGCGCCTCGATGGCATGGCCGTGGATCTGCAGTTCGGCCTGCTTCGCAGGCAGCGCCTCGCCCGAAGCCACGCGCAGCTGCCATTCGACGAGATCCTGACCCGTGATGGCCTCGGTCACCGGATGCTCCACTTGCAGCCGCGTGTTCATCTCCATGAAGAAGAAGTTCATCTCGCCGCCCTCTCGCTGCTCGACGATGAACTCCACAGTGCCTGCGCCCACGTAGTTCACGGCACGCGCAGCAGCCACTGCGGCCTCGCCCATCTGCTTGCGCATCGCCTCCGTCATGCCAGGCGCGGGCGCTTCTTCGAGCACCTTCTGGTGGCGCCGCTGCACCGAGCAGTCGCGCTCGAACAGGTAGACATAGTTGCCGTGCGTGTCGCCGAACACCTGGATCTCGATGTGCCTCGGGCGCTGCACGTACTTCTCGATCAGCACCGCGTCGTCGCCGAAGCTGTTGATGGCCTCCCGCTGGCATGAGGCGAGCGCGGCGGCGAAGTCCTCCGCCTTGTCGACCGCGCGCATGCCCTTGCCGCCGCCGCCCGCGCTGGCCTTGATGAGCACGGGATAGCCGATGCGGTCGGCCTCGCGCTGCAGCAGCTGCGGGTTCTGGTCGTGGCCGTGATAGCCGGGCACCAGCGGCACGCCGGCCTTCTCCATCAACTGCTTCGACTCGGCCTTCAGGCCCATCGCCTTGATGGCCGAGGGCGGCGGGCCGATGAAGACCAGGCCGGCGTCGGCGCAGGCCTGCGCGAACTCCTCGTTCTCGCTCAGGAAGCCGTAGCCGGGGTGGACCGCCTCGGCGCCCGTGGCCTTGGCGGCCTCGAGGATCTTTTCCCAGCACAGGTAGCTGTCTTTGGGCGCGCTGCCGCCAAGATGGACCGACTCGTCGCACGCACGGACGTGATTGGCGTGCGCGTCGGCGTCGGAATACACGGCGATGGTGCGGATGGCCATGCGGCGGGCAGTTGCCGCGACGCGGCAGGCGATCTCGCCACGGTTCGCAATGAGGATCTTCTTAAACATTCGGAGTGTCTCCCGGAGGATTCTTTTTCAGTTGAAACGCGGGCACCACGCCCGGATCGGGCCGGCCGCTGAAGATGCGGGCCACGCGGGCGAACAGCGCCTTGAGGAAACGCCAGCTCTTGCGGATGAGCCACACGCTCGCCACCAGCACCAGCACGAACAGCACGAGAAATACGAAGGGATGCGCCACCGCGAGCCACAGCCCCGCGGGCACCATGGTGTCTTCCGCCAGCGAGGCGCCGACGTTCGAGAACGGCTCGGGCGAGGTGTTGATGGCCGCGCGCGTCGTGGCCTTGGCCGCATGCGCCGTGGCCGCGAAGCTGCCGCCCAACAGCGCCGCCACGATGGCCATCACACCGTGGTCCACGCCGAACACGCTGGCGGCGAGCGCCGCGCCCGCCGGGATGCGGATGGCCGTGTGCACGACGTCCCACAGCGAATCGAGGCCCGGGATCTTGTCGGCGAAGAATTCGATGAACACCATGAAGCCGCTGGCCGCGATCACCACCGGATGCGCCAGCATCTGCAGCCCGCCCGGCAGCGGCACCCAGCCGAAGTAGCCGGCCAGGCCCGTCAGCAGCACGACCAGGTAGAGCCGCACGCCGCTGGCCCAGCCGATGGCGGCGGCTAGCGCGAGCAGCTGCGGCATGTCGAGGCTGGTGTTCATGGCGCGACCTCCGGGGGATGGGTCTTCAGGACTTGCTCGCTTCGAGCCACGAGGGCTTGCGCTTCTGCAGGAAGGCCTGCACGCCCTCGCGGCCTTCGTCGCTCGCGCGGATGTCGGCGATGCCCTCGACCGTCTGCGCGATCAGCGCGTCGTCGATCTCGCGGCCGGCCACGTCGGCGATCAGTTGCTTGCAGGCGCGCACCGCCGCCGGGCTCGCACCGGTCAGCGCCTTCAACAATTCGTCGACCTTCGCATCGAGCGCGTCGGCGGCCACCACTTCATGCACGAAGCCGATGCGATGGGCCTCCGCCGCGGTGAAGCGCTCGGCCGTGAGGAAATAGCGCTGCGAGGCGCGCGTGCCCATCGCGCGCAGCACATACGGGCTGATGGTCGCGGGCACGAGGCCGATCTTCACCTCGCTCAGGCAGTACCAGGCGGTATCGACGCTCACCGCCATGTCGCAGGCCGCCACCAGTCCCATGCCGCCCGCGTACACGTCGCCCTGCACGCGCGCGATGGTGGGCTTCGGGCACTCGGCGATGGTGCGCAGCATTTCGGCGAGCTTGCCCGCGTCGGCGATGTTCTCGTCGCGCGTGTAGTCGGCCATGCGGCGCATCCAGTTGAGGTTCGCGCCCGCGCAGAAGGCCGGCCCGTTCGCGCCCAGTACGATGGCCTTGACCTGCGGCGCGGCGCCGGCTTCGGTGAAGGCGCGCGTGAGTTCGGCGATGACGACGTCGTCGAAGGCATTGCGCGCATCGGGCTGGTCGAGCCAGATGCGGGCGATGGCGCCGTCGAGGCTCAGCTGCAGCTTGGTGTATTCGCTCATGCCAGCCTCCTCACATCCGGAAGATGCCGAACTTCGGCTCCGGCACCGGCGCGTTGCGCGCGGCGGCCAGGCCCAGCGCCAGCACGCGGCGCGTGTCGGCCGGATCGATGATGCCGTCGTCCCACAGGCGCGCAGTGGCGTAGTAGGGGTGGCCCTGGTCTTCGTACTGCTGGCGGATCGGCGCCTTGAAGGCTTCTTCCTCTTCCTTGCTCCAGCTGCCGCCCTTGGCCTCGATGCCGTCGCGCTTCACGGTGGCGAGCACGCTCGCGGCCTGCTCGCCGCCCATCACGCTGATGCGCGCGTTGGGCCACATCCAGAGGAAGCGCGGGCTGTATGCGCGGCCACACATGCCGTAGTTGCCGGCGCCGAAGCTGCCGCCGATGATGATGGTGAACTTGGGCACGTTGGCGGTGGCCACGGCCGTCACCATCTTGGCGCCGTGGCGCGCGATGCCCTCGTTCTCGTACTTGCGGCCCACCATGAAGCCGGTGATGTTCTGCAGGAACACCAGCGGAGTCTTGCGCTGGCAGCACAGCTCGATGAAGTGAGCGCCCTTCTGCGCCGACTCGGAGAACAGGATGCCGTTGTTGGCCACGATGCCCACGGGCATGCCCTCGATCTCGGCGAAGCCGCACACCAGGGTGGCGCCGAAGCGCGCCTTGAACTCGTGGAACTCGCTGCCGTCGACGATGCGCGCGATGATCTCGCGGACGTCGAAGGGCTTGCGCGTGTCGGTGGGAATCACGCCGTAGAGCTCCTCGCGCGGATACGCGGGCTCGCGCACTTCGGCCTTCGCCGGGGCCGGCGGGGCCTTGGCGTTGAGGTTCGCCACCGCCGTGCGCGCGAGCGCCAGCGCATGCAGGTCGTTCTGCGCCAGGTGGTCGGCCACGCCCGAAAGCCGCGTGTGCACGTCGCCGCCGCCCAGGTCTTCCGCCGTCACCACCTCGCCCGTCGCCGCCTTCACCAGCGGCGGTCCGCCCAGGAAGATGGTGCCCTGGTTCTTCACGATGATCGATTCGTCGCTCATCGCCGGCACGTAGGCGCCGCCGGCCGTGCACGAGCCCATCACCACCGCGATCTGCGGAATGCCCTGCGCGCTCATGTTGGCCTGGTTGTAGAAGATGCGGCCGAAGTGCTCGCGGTCGGGAAACACCTCGTCCTGGTTCGGCAGGTTGGCGCCGCCCGAGTCGACCAGGTAGATGCACGGCAGGCGGTTCTGCTCGGCGATCTCCTGCGCGCGCAGGTGCTTCTTGACCGTCATCGGGTAGTAGGTACCGCCCTTCACCGTGGCGTCGTTGCATACGATCATGCAGTCCACGCCGTTGACGCGGCCGATGCCCGCGATGATGCCGGCGCCCGGCGCCGACTCCACGCCCTTGCCATCGAGGTACATCGCATGCGCGGCCAGCGGCGCGATCTCGAGGAAGGGCGTGCCCGGGTCGAGCAACTCGGCCACGCGGTCGCGCGGCAGCAGCTTGCCGCGCGCCGTGTGCTTGGCGCGCGCGGCCTCGCCGCCGCCCTGCTCCACTTTCGCGAACTGCGCGCGCAGGTCGTCGACCAGTGCACGCATGGCTGCGGCGTTGGCCTGGAAGTCGGCCGAGCGGGCATTGAGTTTGGTTTCGAGTTGGGTCATGGGTATTCGGAATTCGGAAGCGGGAACCGAACGCAGAGGGCGCAAAGGTTTCGCAAAGGTCGCAAAAGAAAACCTTCAAACAGGATGATGTCCTTCTGCGACTTCTGCGTACCTTTGTCTTTCTTCTGCGTTCGGCTGTTCATGGACGGCTCTACGCTGTACGAGCTTCGTCCAGCCCCAGCTGCGCCTTCATCTCGTCGCGGATCTTGAATTTCTGGATCTTGCCGGTCACGGTCATCGGGAACTCGGCGACGAAGCGGATGTACTTCGGCACCTTGTAGTGCGCGATCTGGCCCTTGCAGAACTCGCGGATGTCTTCCTCGGTGGCGCTCTGGCCGGGCTTGACGATGATCCAGGCGCACAGCTCCTCGCCGTACTTGCGGTCGGGCAGGCCGACGACCTGCACGTCCTGCACCTTCGGATGGCGGTAGAGGAACTCCTCGATCTCGCGCGGGTAGATGTTCTCGCCGCCGCGGATCACCATGTCCTTGATGCGCCCGACGATGTTGACGTAGCCTTCGGCATCCATGGTGGCAAGGTCGCC
Organism: Variovorax sp. V15; assembly: GCF_041154425.1. Taxonomy (NCBI): domain Bacteria; kingdom Pseudomonadati; phylum Pseudomonadota; class Betaproteobacteria; order Burkholderiales; family Comamonadaceae; genus Variovorax; species Variovorax sp. V15. Next base: position 675,381 of record NZ_AP028659.1, on the reverse strand, counting down.
GGTGTGCATCCAGTGCTCGGCGTCGATGGCCTCGCGGGTCTTCGCCTCGTCGTCCCAGTAGCCGTGCATCACCGAGTAGCCGCGCGTGCACAGCTCGCCCGACTTGCCCGGGGGCATCACGGCGCCGGTCTCGGGGTCGACGATCTTCACCTCCAGGTGCGGCTGCACCGTGCCCACGGTCGACACGCGGCGGTCCAGCGGCGTGTCGGTGCTGCTCTGGCAGCTGACGGGGCTGGTCTCGGTCATGCCGTAGGCGATGGTGATCTCGCTAAGGTGCATCTCGCTGACCACGCGCTTCATCACCTCGATGGGGCACGGCGAGCCGGCCATGATGCCAGTGCGCAGCGTCGAGAGGTCGAACTCCTTGAATCGCGGATGGTCGAGCTCGGCGATGAACATCGTCGGCACGCCGTGCAGCCCGGTGCATTTCTCGGCCTGCACCGTCTCCAGCACGGTGAGCGGATCGAAGCCGTCGTTCGGGTACACGATGGCCGAACCGTGCGTGAGGCAGGCCAGGTTGCCCAGCACCATGCCGAAGCAGTGATACAGCGGCACCGGAATGCACAGCCTGTCGGCCGGCGAGAGCTTCATGCACTCGCCGATGAAGAAGCCGTTGTTCAGGATGTTGCGGTGCGTGAGCGTCGCGCCCTTGGGAAAGCCCGTGGTGCCGCTGGTGAACTGGATGTTGATCGGGTCGGTGGCCTTCAGTGTCTTCTGCACCTGCGCGACGCGCGGGTCGGCGGCATCGCCGCTGGCGAGCAGCTGCGAGAAGCGGCGCATGCCCGGCTGCTCGGCGCCCTCGCCCGGCTTCGCGTCGATCCAGAAGGTGTGGGCCAGCTGCGGCAGCTTCGCCGGGCCCAGCTCGCGCAGCATGCCGAGGTAGTCGCTGGTCTTGAACTGCGCCATCGTCACCAGCGCCTTGCAGCCGACCTTGTTGAGCGCGTATTCGAGCTCCGCGGTGCGGTAGGCCGGGTTGATGTTGACGAGGATCAGGCCGGCCTTCGCGGTGGCGATCTGCATCAGCACCCACGGCACGTTGTTGTGCGACCAGATGCCGACGCGGTCGCCGGGCACGAGGCCCAGGCCCAGCAGCGCGCTGGCAAGGCGGTTCGATTCGGCCTGCAGCTCGCGGTAGGTGTAGCGCTTGCCTTCGTGGCGGCTGACGAGCGCCTCGCGGTCGGGCTGCTTCGCGACCATGTCGTCGAAGAAGTCGCCGATGGGTTGTTCGATCAGCGGGACATCGGTGGCGCCCTTGTTGTAGCTCTCGGTCAATGCGGCGGTCATGCTCATTTCCTTCCTTGTCTCCTTCGTCCGGCACCTTCCCCGCTGGGGAAGGCGCAAAACATCCTAGGCCGTTTCGGAGAAGAGCTCGCGGCCGATCAGCATGCGCCGGATCTCGCTCGTGCCCGCGCCGATCTCGTACAGCTTGGCGTCGCGCCACAGCCGCTCGACCGGGAATTCCTTGGTGTAGCCCACGCCGCCCAGCGTCTGGATCGCCTCGCCGGCCATCCAGGTCGCCTTCTCGGCCGAGTACAGGATCGCGCCCGCCGCGTCCTTGCGGAAGGTGCGCGCATGGTCGTTGCGGTCGCAGGCCTTGCCAACGGCGTACACATAGGCGCGCGTGGCCTGCCAGGTCGAGTACATGTCGGCGATCTTGCCCTGCATCAGCTGGAACTCGCCGATGCTCTGGCCGAACTGCTTGCGCTCGTGGATGTAGGGAATCACCGCGTCCATGCAGGCGGCCATGATGCCCAGCGGGCCGCCGGAGAGCACGGCGCGCTCGTAGTCGAGGCCGCTCATCAGCACCTTGGCGCCCATGCCTTCGCCGCCGAGCACGTTCTCTTCCGGCACTTCGCAGTTGTCGAAGAACAGCGGATAGGTGTTGGAGCCGCGCATGCCCAGCTTGTCGAGCTTGGTGCCGGCCGAGAAGCCCTTGAAGCTCTTCTCGACGATGAAGGCCGTCATGCCGCGCGCGCCCATCTCGGGCTCGGTCTTGGCGTAGATCACCAGCGTGTCGGCGTCGCCGCCGTTGGTGATCCACATCTTGCCGCCGTTGAGCACGTAGTAGCCGTCCTTCTTCTCGGCCTTGAGCTTCATGCTCACCACGTCGGAGCCGGCGTTGGGCTCGCTCATGGCCAGCGCGCCCACGTGTTCGCCGCTCACCAGCTTGGGCAGGTACTTCTTCTTCTGCGCGTCATTGCCGTTGCGGTGGATCTGGTTCACGCACAGGTTGGAGTGCGCGCCGTACGACAGGCCCACCGAGGCCGATGCGCGCGAGACCTCTTCCATGGCCACGATGTGGGCCAGGTAGCCCAGCTCAGTGCCGCCGTACTCCTCCTTCACCGTCATGCCGTGCAGGCCGAGGTCGCCGAGCTTCTTCCAGAGGTCGTGCGGGAACAGATTGTCGCGGTCGATGTCGGCGGCGCGGGGGGCGATCTCGTTGGCGGCGAAGTCCTGGATCGCGCTGCGCAGCGAGTCGATGGTCTCGCCCAGGTCGAAGTTCAGGCCGGGATCGTGCATGGGGTTTGTCTCCTCTGAGGTCGGCGCGCAGAGCTACCCGCGCGGAATGGCGCTTGCTTGAAAGTCCGCAGCTTACGCTTCGCTGCGCCTCAATTGGCGCCACAATGGTTGCAAATTGCGCCACGACCCGCCGCCCAAGCCATGTCCCCCCCGTCGTTCCTCCGCCCCACCCGCGCCGTCACGCCGATGGCCTTCGTGAGAGCTATCGTGCAGGCCTACGAGCGCTACGGCAAGGACCCTGCGGAGGCACTGAGGGTGGCACAGATCACGCCGCGCGAACTGGCCCGGCCGGGCGCGCGGGTGACGGCGGCGCAGTTCGAGGCGCTGTCGAGCCACGCCATGCAGGAACTCGACGACGAAACGCTCGGCTGGTTCTCCCGGCGCCTGCCCTGGGGCAGCTACGGCATGCTGTGCCGTGCCTCGCTGAGTTCGCCCAACCTGGGCGTGGCCCTCAAGCGCTGGTGCCGCCACCACCGGCTGCTGACCGACGACATCGGCCTGTCGCTCGACGTGGCCGGCGGCGTGGCCACATTGCGCATCGCCGAGAACCGCCCGCTCGACGACGCCTTCCGCGAGTTCTGCCTGGTGACCATCCTGCGCTTCGTGCACGGCTACATGTGCTGGGCCATCGATTCGCGCATCTCGCTGCGCCATGCGGCCTTTCCATTCGCCGCGCCGCCGCACAGCGACGCCTACCCGCTGATGTTCGCGCCCGACGTGCGCTTCGGCGCGCCGCAGGCCGGCATCGCCTTCGACGAGCGTTACCTCGTCCTGCCGCTGCAGCGCGACGAACGCGCGCTGCGTGCCATGCTCAAGCGCGCGCTGCCGCTCACCATCCTGCAATACCGCCGCGACCGCCTGCTGGGCCAGCGCGTGCGCGAACTGCTGCGCTCGCGCACCAACGAGGCCACCACCGCCGAAGCGCTGGCCGCGCTGCTCAACGTGTCGGGCCGCACGCTGCACCGGCAGCTGCACGAGGAAGGCACCTCGCTGCAGGCGCTGAAGAACGAGGTGCGCCACGAGATGGCCGTGGATCAATTGCGCCGGACCAACCGCCCCATCAAGCAGGTCGCGCTGGCCGTGGGCTTTCGCAACGAGAAGAGCTTTTCGCGCGCCTTCCAGCAATGGACTGGGCAGGCGCCGCGCGACTTCAGGCAGCGGGACAAATAGGCGCTGCGTTCGGATGCGGGGTCAGCCGGCCCGCGCCGGCAGTGGATGCTCTTCGCGCAGCAGTGCCTCGAACGCCGAGACCTGCCAGGCGAACTCCTCGGCGAAAGCCTCGGGATCGGTGATCGCATAGGCGCCGTATGCATAGACGGTTGCGTAGGCCGCGTACTCCGCGGCCTGCAGTGCGCGGCCGGCAACCGCCTGGAACACCGCATAGGTCGCCGAGACTGCCGCATGGGCCGTTCCGTCGATGGAGCGGGAGCCCGGATGGCTCCCTGCCACCACGGCCATCCGCTGTTCGGCCAATGCCAGGGCGGCGGAGCTGATCTTGCCTTCGAGGAATGCGCCCAGCGTGTCCAGCCCTTCCAGGGCCTTCGGCGACTCCAGCAGGTGCCGCACACGCTGCACGCACGCGAAGCCGAAACGCAGCCGCAGCAACCGCCGCGCTTCCGAGCCGAGATCGGCCGTTTTCGCGAGCTGATGCAGTTCGGAGTTCATGGGTTCGCGGCGCTGCACCGATGGGCAGGCACCATGCCGGGAGCGGTCAGGCCGGCCGATCGATCAGCGCCAGCGCATCGGCGATGGACTTGCTGTCCTCCGGACGCACCAGCTTCGCGACTTCCTTGCCGTCGCGCATGAACACCAGCGTGGGCCACAGCCGCACGTTGAACGAGCGGCCCAGCGGGCGGCCGCTGCCGTCTTCCACCTTGATGCGGCGCACGTTCGGGAACTGGGTGAATGCTTCGGTGATGTTCGGCTGCGCGGCCTTGCAGATGCCGCACCAGTTGGTGCCGAACTCGACCACGGCGGGGCCGGTGAGCGCGTCGATCTCGCTGCGCTCGGGCTGCTCGGTTTTGTATTCGGAGGTCATGGATGTGCTTGCTTCCTTCCTGCCTGCCTTCGGCTCGGGGTTGGCTCGGGGGTGCCCGGGCTTCCTCCCGCATTCCAACAGAAACTCAGGCCGCCTGCAGCCCGTAGCCCGAAAGCAGCGCGGGCAATTCGGCCATGTCGCTGAACACCCTCACCGCGCCCACGCTCAACAATGGGCCCGGGCCGCTGTGACCCGACTCGCCCGTGCTGTAGCCGAACACCGTCGCGCCCGCCGCCACGCCGGCCATCGCGCCGGTGACGGTGTCTTCCACGATGGCGCAGCGCCTGGGGTCCACGCCCAGCGCCTTGGCCGCCGCGAGGTACACATCGGGATGCGGCTTGGAGCGCGGCATCTCGTGGCCGCTGAAGATGCGGCCCTGGAAAAAGTCGAGCAGGCCGACCTTGGCGAGCTGCAGTTCGACCTTGTGGCGGTCGGCGCCGGAGGCGCAGGCGATGCGGCCGTCGAGCATGGCGTGGATTTCGCGGATGGCTTCAGGAGCACGCGGAATGGCGACAAGATCGCGTTCCAGTGCCTCGTTGCGGCGGGCGCGGAAGTTCGCCAGCCATTCGTCGGTGATCCGGAAGCCGGTCTTCGATTCGATCAGCGCGGCTTCGTCCTTCACCGCCTTGCCAGTGAAGGTGTTCATCGCTTCCTCTGTGCTGAGCTGCCAGCCCAGTTCGCCGAGCATGCCGGCCAGGACGCGGTTGGTGATGGGTTCGGAGTCGACCAGGACGCCGTCGCAGTCGAAGAGGACTGCGGAGAAGGGGAAAGGGGACATTGTGTTTTTTGGGCCTTTGGGGTGCCGTTGATGGTAGCAATCGGCTTTTGGGGTTTGCTTTCCGAGGCCGGGTCTCGGCCCGGCCCCGGGAAACAAACACCCAGCCAAAAACTCAACGCGCGTGCGTAACGCCCCCGTCAACCACCAACGTAGACCCCATCACATAGTCCCCAGCCCGAGAGGCCAGGTAGATGGCAGCCCCAGCCATGTCTTCCGGCACCCCGATCCGCCCCGCAGGAATCCGCCCCTTGATCTCATCCCCATGATCCCGAGCCACCTTGTTCATATCCGAAGCAAAGGCCCCAGGCGCAATCGCACTGACCACGATGCGATCCTGCGCCAGCCGCAGCGCCATGCGCCGGGTAAGCTGAATCAGCCCCGCCTTGCTCGCCGCATAGGAGTACGTCTCCTGCGGATTGACCGAGATCCCGTCGATCGACGCAATGTTGATCACCTTCGCCAGATGGTCGGTGGCGGCTTTCTTGAGCATCGGCGTCAACGCCTTGGTCAGGAAGAACGGCGTCTTCAGGTTCAGGTCCACCACCTTGTCCCATCCGCTTTCCGGAAACTCCTCGTACGGCGCACCCCAGGCGGCACCGGCGTTGTTCACGAGGATGTCCAGCGAGCCTTCATGCTTCGCATAGGCATCGACCAGCGCCTGCGCCCCCTCCACCGTCGACACGTCGGCCGGCAAGGAAACGCAATGCCCGAAAGCCGACAGCTCCTTCGCCGTCTGGTCGCAGGCCGCGGCCTTACGCGCCGAGATGTAGACGCGCGCGCCCTGCGCGAGGAAGCCCTCGGCGATCATGCGGCCGATGCCGCGCGAGCCGCCGGTGATGAGCGCGGTGCGGCCCTTCAGCGAGAAGAGTTGGGTGGTGTCCATGGTGCGGATGTCTCCTGAAAGAGTGATCGGATTCAGGAAACCGAGCTTATTGCGCGCCGCTCCGCGCGCGCGTCACCTCGGTGTCAGCAGCAGGCTGCGGCGGCTGCCGAAGCTGCGTTGCGCCCCCGTCACCGGGTCGACGAAGGAGAGCGAACGCGCGAGCAACTGCATGGGCCGGGCGAAGTCGTCGGCGCCCTCGGGCAGCAGCACGGGATAGATCGGATCGTTCACGATCGGCATGCCCAGCGCCAGGCAGTGCACGCGCAGCTGGTGCTTGCGGCCGGTAATGGGCGACAGCCGCAGCAGCGCAAGGCCGTCCTGCACGTTCAGCACTTCGATGCGGGTCTCGGAGTTGGGCTCGCCGGGCTCCTCGCGTACGCGCATGAAATGGTCGTCGTCCACAAGGCGGCTGCGGTAGACCTCCGGCACCGACGACACGCCCTCCCGCCACGGCACCACGGCCTCGTAGTGCTTGGTGATGCGGCGCTCCGGAAACAGGGACTGGTAGACGCCTCGCGTCGCGGGCTTCACCGAGAACAGCACCAGCCCCGAGGTGCTTCGGTCGATGCGGTGCAGCGGCACGAGGTCGTCGAGCCCCAGCTTGCGCTTGAGGCGCACCAGCAGGCTTTCCTTCAGGTACTTGCCCTTGGGCGTCACGGGCACGAAGGGAGGCTTGTCGACGACCAGCAGCTGGTCGTCCTGGAAGACGACCTCCTCCTCGAAAGGAATGCTCACCTCGCCGTCGAGCGTGCGGTAGTAGTACACGCGCAGCGGCGACTGGTAGCGGCGCGCGGCGGTCACGGGCACGCCGTGCTCGTCGACGACGTCTCCCGCCTCGATGCGCTCCATCCAGGCCTGGCGCGTGATGACGGGAAAGCGCTCGATCAGGAACTCCGCGATGGTCGGCCAGGCACCGTAAGGCAGGCCGATGCAGCTCGGGCCCACGCCGTCGCGCGTGGGCAGCGGCATCTGCGCAGGGCGGCGACGGGTCATGGCTGGAGGGCGTGCTGCTGCAGTATCGACAGGGCTTCGGCGAAGGTCGGGCGCGCTGCTGCGTCGGGGTGCAGGCAGCGGCCCTTCAGCCTTGCGGCCTCCGGCGCAGGCACGTCGGTGCAGCGGTTCAGAAGCTCTTCCAGCAGGCAGCCGAAGGCGCGCACCTCCAGCGCCTGGAACGCCTGTGTCTGCCTCGCATCGAGCGCGCCGGTGAGCCATGCGGCGCCGAAGTCGCCCAGGCGGCCGCCGCCTCGCGCATGCCACAGGATGTTGTGGGCGTAGAGGTCGCCGTGAAGAATCCCGCGCGCATGCAGATGCTGCATGGCCGAGGCGATGTCGCGTGCGATGCGCATCGCCTCGCCGGCAGTCCACTTCGCCTCTTCGGCGTAGACGTCGCGTGTGCACGACGCAAGGCTCGGCGGCCCGGCGAGCGTAGCGAACGCGGGATCGACCAGCGCCATCACGAGCCCCTCCGTGCCTTCGGGGTGTCCGTCGATGCGGCTCTGCGCGGCGATCAGCGTGGGGTGTGCGCCGGCCGCGATGCTGGCGGCCATCTCGCTGTGCGGCCAACCGTCGCTGGTGACCGCGCCCTTGAAGAGCTTGACTGCCACCGGCCGTGAGTCAGCACCCAGGGTTGCCCGATGGATCACGCCCGATGCGCCCTCGCCAAGCTTTTCGCCCAGCGTGAGTTCGCTCCAGTCGACATGCGGCACCGACTGCGCCACGATGGCCGCATCCTCGGCCTGGGTGTCGAACGGATTGCCGGCGCAGGCGAGCCACGACAGGCGCGGCAGCGATGGCAGCCACCCCGGCAGCGTCTCGAAGCGGTTGGCGGAGATGCGCAGCAGTTCGAGCTGCTCGAACCTCGCCATCGAATCAGGCAGCGTGCGCAGGCGGTTGCCTGCGAGCATCAGCTTCTGCATCCGCGTGCATGCGCCAAGCGAATCGGGAAGCTCTTCGATTTCGTTGTCGGTGAGGATCAGCCATCGCAGCGAAGGCGGCAGCGCATTGGCCGGTACGGTGCGGATGCGGTTGGCCTTGAAGCCGACGATGTCGAGGCCGTTACAGCGGCCGATGGATTCAGGCAGCGTGGTGAAGCGGTTGTCGGAGCAGAACAGCACGCGCAGCCTGCGAAGGCGGTGCAGGTCGTCGGGCAGCGTCTCGAGCGCGTTGCCCGACAGGTTCAGCACCTCCAGCGAATCGGCAAGGTCGAAGACCTCGCGCGGAAACTCGGTGAGTCCGCACGAGAGATCGATTCGTGTTGCGCCTGCCAGCCGGCCCGCGCGCAGCTGAGCCAGCGTGTCCATCGGGCGAGTCTAAGCCTTGGGGCCGAAGCGGTAGATGCCGTCCTGGCCCAGTTCGCGCTTCACCTGGCCCGAGAACCACAGCAGGTGCAGGTGCGCCACGGTCTCGCCCATCGCGAAGGTCATCTGGTGCAGGTCGAGTTCGCGCTTGAACAGGATCGGCAGGCCCTCGGCGGCCGTGAGCGCGCGCGCCATGCAGGCTTCGAGCAGCTCGGCCAGGCGGTCGCGGTGATGCTCCTGCAGCTGCTCGACGCGGCGATGGATGCCCCGGAACGGCTTGCCGTGCGAAGGCAGCCCCAGTGTGTCGGCAGGCAGCGACTTGAATTTCTCGATGCTGTCGAGAAAGAGTCGCAGCGAGTTCGCCTCGGGCTCGCCTGCGTGCACGCTCACGTTGGTGGAGATGCGCGGCAGCATCATGTCGCCGCCCAGCAGCAGCTTGAGCTCGTCGCAGTACAGCGAAATGTGCTCGGGCGCGTGGCCATAGCCGCTGATGCAGCGCCAGGCGTGGCCGCCGATGTCGACGATGTCGCCGTCGAGCATGCGCACGAAGCTGTCGGGCACCGAGGGCACCATGTTCGCGTAGTAGTTGGTACGCGCCCGTATCTTGGCGACCGACTCGGGATCGGTCAGGCCGTGCGAGGCGAAGAAGCGCGCCGCCTGTTCGCCGCCCGCCAGGGTGTCGCCGGCGGTGCTGAGCACGCGGGCCACGTGGTAGTCGGTGGAACTGATCCACAGCGGTGCGTTCCAGCGCTTGCACAGCCAGTCGGCCAGGCCGATATGGTCGGGGTGCATGTGGGTGACGATGACGCGCAGGATCGGCATGCCCTGCAGCTGCGTCTCGAACACCTGCTCCCATTGCGCGCGCGCCTCGTCGCGGGCGATGCAGCAGTCGACCACCGTCCAGCCCTCGACGCCGTCGATGCTGTCGCGAAGCAGCCAGAGGTTGATGTGGTCGAGCGCGAAGGGCAGCCGCATGCGGATCCAGCGCACGCCGGGCGCCACTTCCAGGGTCCGGCCGGGCTCGGGGAGCGTGTCGCCGAGGGGGTAGTGGAGTTCGCGTTCGAGGAGGTTCATGTAAGATTGACGTTTACGTAAACGTCATGAGTCAAGGGCACCATTGTAGGGATCGCGGCGAAAACCTGCTGTCGCGCCCGTAACGTCCCCCGAACAAGGCCCTTTTCCGCCACCGTCGTCATGCCCGCGCAGACCTTCACCATCAGCCAGCTCGCGAAGGAGTTCGACCTCACCACGCGGGCCATCCGCTTCTACGAGGACATGGGCCTGCTCTCGCCCGAGCGCGCCGGCCTGCAGCGCATCTACAGCTCGCGCGACCGGGCCCGGCTCACGCTCACCCTGCGCGCCAAGCGCCTGGGCCTGAGCCTCACGGAGGCCAAGGACATCCTCGACATGTACGACAGCCCGCGCGACACCGTCCCGCAGCTGGAAAGATTCCTCGGCGTGCTGGGTGCCCACCGGGCCCAGCTCGAAGCGCAGCTGGCCGAACTGCAGGCCAATCTCGCCGAAGTGAAGGAGCACGAGAAGAAGGGGCGGGCAACACTCGCCAAGGCGCAGAAAACCAAGGCACAGAAGGCCGGCAAGGCCCAGAAACCGGCCGAAGCCAAGGCCTGATACACCTCTCACCGACAATAGCCGACTATGTCCGAAAAATCCGACAACCTCGACGACCTCTTCGCCCACAACCGCGCCTGGTCCGCGCAGATGGAACGCGACCGGCCCGGCTTCTTCACCGGCCTGGTGAAGCAGCAGACGCCGCGCTACATGTGGATCGGCTGTTCCGACAGCCGCGTGCCCGCCAACCAGATCACCGGACTGGAGCCGGGTGAAGTGTTCGTGCACCGCAACGTGGCCAACATCGTGGTGCACTCGGACCTCAACGCGCTCTCGGCGATCCAGTTCGCGGTGGAGCACCTGAAGGTCGAGCACATCATGGTGGTCGGCCACTACGGCTGCGCTGGCGTGAAGGCTGCGTTGAGCGGCGCGCGCATCGGCCTGGCCGACAACTGGATCCGCCACATCCAGGACGTGCGCGACCGCCACCACGTGATGCTGGAGAGCCTGCCCGACGAGGAAGCCCGCGTCGATGCGCTGTGCGAACTCAACGTGGCCGAGCAGGTGGTCAACGTGGCCGTCAGCACCGTGATGGTCGATGCCTGGGCCCGCGGCCAGAAGGTCAAGATCCACGGCTGGACCTTCGGCGTGCACGACGGCCTGCTGCAGGACCTGGGCCTGAGCGTGGACGGCACCCAGCCGCTGGACGCCGCCTACAAGGCCACCGTGCAGCGCATCCGCCACAAGTGGAGCAAGCCGGGCGAGGTGGTGCGTTCGATCGGGGCCCAGGCCGCGAACAGCGGCTCCGAGCCGGCCTGATACCGGGCGGCTCGCAGCCTTTCATCCGCTGTCTCTCGCCGCCATGTTCCCGCAGCGCCTCGACTCGCCGCTGGCCTACGACATCGCGAAGGCGATGATGGACGGCTTCAACCGGCACTACCGGTTGTTCAGGGCCGAGTCGGCGCGCGCCAAGCACCGCTTCGAGACTGCCGACTGGCATGGCCAGCAGCGCGCGCAGCGCGAGCGCATCGAGTTCTACGACCTGCGCGTGAGCGAGGCCGTGGCCCGGCTCGAGAAAGAGTTCAAGGCAGGCGAGCAGCCGATGGACGTGTGGCACCAGATCAAGCTGCACTACATCGGCCTGCTGGTGGACCACCACCAGCCCGAGCTGGCCGAGACCTTCTTCAACTCGGTGACCACGAAGATCCTGCATCGGGCGTACTTCCAGAACGACTTCATCTTCGTGCGCCCGGCCATCAGCACCGAGTACATCGAGCCGCGAGGCGCGCCCACCTACCGCCCCTACTACCCCAAGCCCGAGACGCTGGCCGACACCGTCGAGCAGATGCTCGACGACTTCGCGCTGATCGGCAGCTTCGCCAGCAAGCGGCGTGACGCGGAGCGCGTGGCGCACGTCATCCTGGGCCGCTTCAACCAGGTCAAGCTGCGCGCCAACTTCCAGCTGCAGGTGCTCTCGGGGCTGTTCTTCCGCAACAAGGGTGCGTACGTGGTCGGCAAGATCATGAACGGTTTCACCGAGCTGCCCTTCTCGCTGCCCATACTGCACGACAGCCACGGCCGGTTCTACATTGACGCGGCGCTCTTCGGCGAGGACGACCTGCAGATGCTCTTCAGCTTCGCGCGCGCCTACTTCATGGTCGACATGGAGGTGCCCTCCGCCTGGGTGCAGTTCCTGCGCTCGCTCATGCCGCGCAAGCCGCGCGCCGAGATCTACAACGCACTGGGCCTGGCCAAGCAGGGCAAGACGCTCTTCTATCGCGACTTTCTTTCGCACCTGAACTACTCGAGCGACCGCTTCCGCATCGCGCCCGGCATCAAGGGCATGGTGATGCTGGTGTTCGACCTGCCTTCGTTCCCGTTCGTGTTCAAGGTCATCAAGGACTTCTATCCGCCGCAGAAGGACACCACGCGCGAGCAGATCAAGGGCAAGTACATGCTCGTGAAGCAGCACGACCGCGTGGGCCGCATGGCCGACACGCTGGAGTACAGCGACGTGGGCTTTCCGCTCGACCGCTTCGAGCCCGAGCTGATCGAGGAAATCCGCAGGTTCGCGCCCAGCCAGCTGGAAATCGGCGACCGCGACGGCAACGGGGAGATGGAAGTCGTGGTGAAACACGTCTACATCGAGCGGCGCATGATCCCGCTGAACATCTACCTGCAGGAAGCCTTCGACACCTTGGCCGCCCCCGAGAGCCCGGCGCATGCGAAGCGCGCGAAGGACCAGCTCGAACATGCGGTCGTCGAATACGGCAACGCCATCAAGGACATGGTGGCCGCCAACATCTTCCCCGGCGACATGCTGTGGAAGAACTTCGGCGTCACGCGCGGCGGCAAGGTCGTGTTCTACGACTACGACGAGATCGAGTACGTCACCGACTGCCAGTTCCGCAAGGTACCCACGCCGCGCAACGAGGAAGACGAGATGAGCGGCGAGGTCTGGTATTCGGTGGGCCCGAAGGACGTGTTCCCCGAAACCTTCGAACCCTTCCTGCTGGGCAACAAGGACGTGCGCGCGGCCTTCATGGCGCACCACGCCGACCTGCTCGACGCCGCCTTCTGGCAGCACCACAAGGAACGCATCCAGGCCGGGCAGATGCTGGACGTGTTCCCCTACGAAGAGTCGCAGCGCTTCAGGCACGAGGGGCACGCGACGCACTTCTGACCCGTCGTTTCTTTTCCGATTCCGCTTTCACATTTCCGAAGGAGACCTCCATGTCCGAATCCATCGTCATCGTCGGCGCCGCCCGCACCCCCATGGGCGGCTTCCAGGGCGATTTCGCCTCCCTTTCCGCGCACGACCTCGGCGGCGTCGCCATCAAGGCCGCCGTCGAGCGCGCGGGCATCGCGCCCGACAGCGTGGGCGAGGTGCTGTTCGGCAACTGCCTGATGGCCGGCCAGGGCCAGGCCCCGGCGCGCCAGGCGGCCTACAAGGGCGGCCTGCCCGACAGCGCGGGCGCTGTCACGCTCAGCAAGATGTGCGGCTCGGCCATGAAGGCAGCGATGCTCGCGCACGACCTGCTGCTGGCGGGCACGCACGAGGTGATGGTGGCCGGCGGCATGGAAAGCATGACCAACGCGCCCTACCTCATGCTCAAGGGCCGCGGCGGCTACCGCATGGGCCACGACCGCATCTTCGACCACATGATGCTCGACGGCCTCGAAGACGCCTACCAGCCCGGCCGCAGCATGGGCACCTTCGGCGAGGACTGCGCCGCCAAGTACAAGTTCACGCGCGAGCAGCAGGACGCCTTCGCCATCGCCAGCGTCGAGCGCGCCAAGAAGGCCACCGACACCGGCCTCTTCAAGGACGAGATCGCGCCCGTCACCGTGAAGGGCCGCGGCGGCGAGACCGTGATCTCGGTCGACGAGGGCCCGGGCAAGGTCAAGCTCGACAAGATCCCCACGCTCAAGCCCGCGTTCAAGAAGGACGGCGGCACCATCACCGCCGCATCGAGCTCCTCGATCAACGACGGTGCGGCCGCGCTGGTGATGATGACCGAGTCGCACGCGAAGAAGATCGGCGCGAAGCCCATCGCCCGCGTCGTCGGCCACGCCACGCATGCGCAGCAGCCCGAGTGGTTCTCCACCGCGCCGGTCGGTGCGGTGCAGAAGCTCTTCGCCAAGACCGGTTGGAAGGCGCGCGATGTCGACCTCTGGGAAGTGAACGAAGCCTTCGCCGTGGTGCCGATGGCGCTGATGCACGAACTCGACGTTTCGCACGACATCGTCAACGTGCACGGCGGCGCCTGCGCGCTGGGCCATCCGATCGGTGCCAGCGGCGCGCGCATCATGGTCACGCTGATCCACGCGCTGAAGGCGCGCGGCAAGACGCGCGGCGTGGCGACGCTGTGCATCGGCGGCGGCGAAGGCACGGCCGTGGCACTCGAATTGCTATAAGAGCAGGGCCGGCAGCGTCCGATCAGGGCGCTCCCGGCTTTTTTCATACAGACAGACATACAAATGCGTAGAGCAGGAGATTTCATGCGCCCTTCCATCCACCGTACCGCCCTCGCCGCCTTGCTGGCCGCCGCCTTCGTCGCGCCCGCCGCCACCTGGGCCCAGAAGCGCGACAACGTGCTGTTCCAGGCCGCCACCGACGAGCAGCCCGCGGTGATCAAGACGCTGGAGAAGCTCGTCAACATCGAGACCGGCACCGGTGACGCCGAAGGCATCGCCGCCGCGGGCAACTACCTCGAAGCCGAGCTCAAGAACCTGGGCTTCACCGTCACGCGCAGCAAGTCGGCCGGCCTCGTGGTGGGCGACAACATCGTCGGCAAGATCAAGGGCCGCGGCGGCAAGAACCTGCTGCTGATGTCGCACATGGACACCGTCTACCTGAAGGGCATCCTCGCGAAGGCGCCCTTCCGCGTCGAGGGCGACAAGGCCTACGGCCCCGGCATCGCCGACGACAAGGGCGGCAACGCGGTCATCCTGCACACGCTCAAGCTGCTGAAGGACTACGGCGTGCGCGACTACGGCACCATCACCGTGCTGTTCAACACCGACGAGGAAAAAGGCTCCTTCGGCTCGCGCGACCTGATCCAGGAAGAAGCCAAGCTGGCCGACTACGTGCTCTCCTTCGAGCCCACCAGCGCCGGTGACGAAAAGCTCTCGCTCGGCACCTCGGGCATCGCCTACGTGCAGGTCAACATCACCGGCAAGGCCTCGCACGCGGGTGCCGCGCCGGAGCTGGGCGTGAACGCGCTGGTCGAGGCGTCCGACCTGGTGCTGCGCACGATGAACATCGACGACAAGTCGAAGAACCTGCGCTTCAACTGGACCATCGCCAAGGCCGGCAACGTCTCGAACATCATCCCCGCCAGCGCCACGCTGAACGCCGACGTGCGCTACGCGCGCAACGAAGACTTCGACGCCGCCATGAAGACGCTGGAGGAGCGCGCGCAGCAGAAGAAGCTGCCCGAGGCCGACGTCAAGGTGATCGTCACGCGCGGCCGTCCGGCCTTCAACGCGGGCGAAGGCGGCAAGAAGCTGGTCGACAAGGCGGTGGCCTACTACAAGGAAGCCGGTGGCACGCTGGGCGTTGAAGAGCGCACCGGCGGCGGCACCGACGCCGCCTATGCGGCGCTCTCGGGCAAGCCCGTGATCGAAAGCCTGGGCCTGCCGGGCTTCGGCTACCACAGCGACAAGGCCGAGTACGTGGACATCAGCGCCATCCCGCGCCGGCTGTACATGGCCGCCCGGCTCATCATGGACCTGGGGGCAGGCAAGTAAGGCACGAAAAGAAAAGACAGGAGACAACGCCATGCTGCTCAGCGCCGACCAGGAAGCCATCCGCGACGCGGTGCGCGACTTCTCGCAAGCCGAACTCTGGCCCAACGCCGCGAAGTGGGACCGAGAGCACAGTTTTCCCAAGGAAGCGCACCAGGGCCTCGCCGCGCTGGGCGCCTACGGCATCTGCGTGCCCGAGGAGCATGGCGGCGCCGGCCTCGACTACCTCACGCTCGCGCTGGTGCTGGAGGAAATCGCCGCCGGCGACGGCGGCACCAGCACCGCCATCAGCGTGACCAACTGCCCGGTCAACGCCATCCTCATGCGCTACGGCAACACGCAGCAGAAGAAGCAGTGGCTCGAGCCGCTGGCGCAGGGCCGGATGCTCGGCGCCTTCTGCCTCACCGAGCCGCAGGCCGGCAGCGATGCATCGAGCCTGCGCACCACCGCGCGCAAGGATGGCGACGGCTACGTGATCGATGGCGTGAAGCAGTTCATCACCAGCGGCAAGAACGGGCAGGTCGCCATCGTCATCGCGGTGACCGACAAGGGCGCTGGCAAGCGCGGCATGAGCGCGTTCATCGTGCCCACCGACACGCCGGGCTACAACGTCGCGCGGCTGGAAGACAAGCTCGGCCAGCACAGCAGCGACACCGCGCAGATCAACTTCGACGGCTGCCGCATTCCGCGCGAGAACCTGATCGGCGCGGAGGGCGAGGGCTACAAGATCGCTCTCGGAGCGCTGGAAGGCGGGCGCATCGGCATCGCCGCGCAGAGCGTGGGCATGGCGCGCAGCGCCTTCGACGCCGCGCTGGCCTACGCCAAGGAGCGCCAGGCCTTCGGCGGCTCCATCTTCGACCAGCAGGCCGTGGGCTTCCGCCTCGCTGAATGCGCGACGCAGATCGAGGCCGCGCGCCAGCTGATCTGGCACGCGGCCAGCCTGCGCGACGCCGGCCTGCCCTGCCTGAAAGAGGCCGCCATGGCCAAGCTGTTCGCAAGCGAGATGGCCGAGCGCGTGTGCAGCGCCGCCATCCAGACACTGGGCGGCTACGGCTACGTGAACGACTTTCCGCTGGAGCGCATCTACCGCGACGTGCGCGTGTGCCAGATCTACGAAGGCACTTCGGACATCCAGAAGCTGCTGATCCAGCGCGCGCTGGCGTGACGTGAGCGCACGCCGAGGGCGACGCCCGGGCTGGTGGTACGCCGCGGCATTCGTGCTCGCGGCATTGGCCGTCTGGAGCTTCGTCATCGAGCCACGCTGGGTGGCCGCGCGCGTCGAGCCCCTGAGCTCGGACCAGTGGCAGGCGCCCGCCGGCCTGAAGGTCGCGGTGGCTGGCGACTGGCACCTCACATCCCGCTCGGCATGGCGCGTCACCAGCGTGGAGCGCGCCGCGCGCATCATCGACGAGATCAACGCCGCGCAGCCCGACGTGGTGCTGCTGCCCGGTGACTTCCTCGCGGGCACCGGCGAGGACGACGAGCCCCTGCCCATCGAAGACATGGCCGCCGTGCTCGGCAAGCTGAAGGCGCCGCAGGGTGTGTACGCGGTGTTGGGCAATCACGACTGGTGGCACGGCGGCCAGCGCACCGCAGAGGCACTGGCCGCGCAGGGCATCCGCGTACTGGAGAACACTTCGGCGCGCCTGCCCGGCCACGACATCTGGGTCGCCGGCATCGGAGACCATTCGACCGGCCATTCGGATCCGATGCGCGCGCTGGCCGGCATCCCCGCCGATGCGGCGACGCTGGTCATGATGCACGACCCCTTCAGCTTCGCGACCATGCCTCGCACGCGAGGCCTCGTGGTCGCCTCGCACACGCATGGAGGGCAGGTGAGCATTCCCGGCTACGGCGCGCTGATCGTGCCGGGCGCCGCCCCGCGCGAGTGGGCCTATGGCTGGATCGCGCACAAGGGCCGGCGCATGTACGTCACCAGCGGGCTGGGCGTCAGCATCCTGCCGGTGCGCTTCAACATGCGACCCGAGTGGGTGATGTTCCGGTAGGGCTGCGGGCCGCCTCTGCCGCCTGTCATCGGTTTGGATGACAGACAGGCGCCGCGTGCCGGCGCACCATGGCCGCCTCTTTCCCGGAGGCCCTTGCCATGACCGTTCAGAAATCCATTTCCCTTGCCGCTCGGCTGGCCCTTGTGCCGTCCGCCGTCGCTCTCGCCCTCTCCGCCCAGGCCCAGCCGGCGACGCCCGACATCGCGACGCTGACCGCAACAGAAGCCGTGCGGCAGCTGTGCGCAGGCACCGTCACCAGCGAGCAGCTGACGGCCGCCTACATCGCGCAGGCCAAGGCGAAGTCGAACCTCAACGCGTTCATCACCCTCGACGAAGCCGGTGCGCTGAAGCAGGCGCGTGCCGCCGATGCGCAGCGCAAGCGCGGCGGCGCATGCAAGCCGCTGGCGGGGCTTCCGGTGGCCATCAAGGACAACATCCAGGTGCAGGGCCTGCCCGCCACAGCCGGCACACCGGCGCTCAAGGGCTTCGTGCCTGCCGCCGATGCGCCGGTGGTGGCCAGGCTGCGCGCGGCCGGCGCCGTCGTGCTCGGCAAGACCAACATGCACGAGCTGGCCTTCGGCGTCACCGGCTACAACCCCGCCTTCCAGACCGGCACCGAGGTGGGCGTGCGCAATGCCTACGACGCCAGCCGTATCGCGGGCGGGTCGTCTTCGGGCAACGGCTCGGCACTCGGCGCGCGCATGGTGCCCGCGGCGCTGGGCACCGACACGGGCGGCTCGGTGCGCATTCCCTGCGCATTCAACGGCTGCGCCTCGCTGCGCCCGTCGGTGGGCCGCTATCCGCAGCAGGGCATCGCGCCGATCTCGCATACGCGCGACACCGCCGGGCCGATGGCACAGTCGATGGCCGACGTGGCGCTGCTCGACAGCGTCATCGCCGGCGGCGCACCGCCGAAGCCCGCGAACCTCAAGCGCGTGCGCCTCGGCGTGGTGCCGACCTTCCAGGCGAATCTCGATGCCGACACGCGCGCGGCCACCGATGCCGCGCTCGAAAAGCTACGCGCTGCCGGCGTCACGCTGGTGAACGTCGAGATGCCGAAGCTCATGGAGCTCAACGGCGCCGTCGGCTTCCCGCTCGCGCTCTACGAGGCGAACGACGACATGGCGGCCTATCTCGCGACATACCGCACCGGCATCGACATCGCGCAGCTCACGGCCGGCATCGCGAGCCCCGACGTCAAGGGCACCTTCGAAGCCTTCGTCATCCCGCGCAAGCTGCCGGCGCCCAGCGGCGTGGTGGATGCGAAGCCGGTCTACGACAACGCGATGCGCGTCGCGCGCCCCGCGTTGCAGAAGCTGTATCGCGACACCTTCACGAAGAACAGGCTCGACGCGCTGGTGTTCCCGACGGTGCCGCGCGTGGCCCTGGCGGCCGCGCCGGACGCCAGCAGCCCCGAGAACTTCGGCGCGCTGATCCAGAACACCGACCCGGGCAGCAATGCCGGCATTCCCGGCATCCAGTTGCCCTCGGGCATCGGCGCGACGACGGGTCTGCCCGTGGGCCTGGAGCTCGACGGCCCCGCCGGCAGCGACCGCAGGCTGCTGGCCGTGGGCCTCGCGGTGGAGAAGGTGCTGGGACGGCTGCCCGCGCCGAAGTGACCGGCTGCGGGTGTCAGCGCAAGGCCGCCAGCGCCGAGCGGCGCTCGATGCCCAGCTTGTCGAAGATGCGGCGCAGGTAGGTGCGCACGGTGGGCACGCTCACCGCCATGCGCCGCGCGATCTCCTTGTCGGTGAGCCCTTCGCGTACGCAGCGGGCCACCTCCTGCTCGCGCGCACTCAGCAGCGCATCGGAGGAGGCAGGTGCATGCGATGAAGGTATGGCTGTTGCAGCGGCACGCTGCGCCCGCTGCAACGCGCCGATGAACGCCGGCTCGATCAGGTCCAGCAGCGCCTTCTCGTGATCGCCGAAATCGCCGCGCCCCTTGCGGCGCCAGATGCGCAGGTCGCCCAGTGCCCGGTCGCCCTCGAAGGCATGCAGGTTCATGCCCCAGTGCAGGCCGTCGCGCGCGAGGAAGTCGTTGAAGAAGGGCGTGCGCATCAGCTCGCGCTGCGGCATCACCTCGGTCACGCGCGTGGCACGGCGGCGCGACTGCAGCACGAAGGTGATCGGGTCGTGGTGCTGGTGCCACTGCGCGTAAGTGTCGAGGTTCGCCGGGTCCATGTGGATCGCCACGCGCGAGCCGAAGCTGTTGCCCGCCGCGTCCCAAACGAAGGAGGCGAACTGGTCGGCGTGCAGCAGGTCGAGCAGAGCCCTACCGAGGCGCTCGCGGATCTCGTGCTCGCCACGGTCGTCCTCGGCCAGCAGCGCGAAGACGCCGCGCAGGGCCTGCTGTTCGGGGGCTGTGAGGTACATCGCGGGCTTTCTCGACGGGCTAGGGCAACGCTATCGTTTAGCAAGCGCCGCGCCAAGGGTGGAT
This sequence comes from Variovorax sp. V15, assembly GCF_041154425.1. Taxonomy (NCBI): domain Bacteria; kingdom Pseudomonadati; phylum Pseudomonadota; class Betaproteobacteria; order Burkholderiales; family Comamonadaceae; genus Variovorax; species Variovorax sp. V15. The sequence goes on along the minus strand of NZ_AP028659.1, from coordinate 655,603 downwards.
GCCCAGGGACCGGGCCGGCCGGTGCGCAGGCGCTGCAGGAGCCCATCCGCCGCAAGCGGCCTTCACCGGCTCCGGGCTTGCCCTGTCGGAAGCTGGGCCGCGAGGTGTTCCAATAGCGGTCTTCATGAGTTCCACCGATCCCACCCCCGGGCCTTGCCCCTGCGGCCGAACCGACCGCCGCGACAAGCCCGTCGCCCATGCCCTGTGCTGCGGCCGATATCTCGACGATTTCGACGGCACGCCCGCGCCCGATGCCGAATCGCTGATGCGCTCGCGCTATTCGGCCTTCGTGCTGGAGCGCGGCGAGTACCTGCTCGCCACCTGGCACCCCTCGAAGCGCCCGGCCTCCATCGAGTTCGAGCCGGGCGTCAAATGGCTCGGGCTGGACGTCCGCGCCCGGTCGGTGCTCGATGCGGACCACGCCGAGGTCGAGTTCGTCGCGCGCCAGCGCGGCCCCTCCGGCGCCGCCACGCGCCTGCACGAGCGCAGCCGCTTCGTGCGCGAGGACGGGCGCTGGTACTACCTCGACGGCGACCTGCGGTAACAACCCGCGGGTTGACGCGCCCGGCCGAGGCTCGCACAATCGGCCCCGCTCCGGGGTGCACGCATGTGGCGTGCTGAGATGGCAAAGCTGCCGACCCGCGAACTTGATCCGGGTCATACCGGCGTAAGAAGAGCTGCACTCCCTGACTTCGGTCCGTCCACCTTCCCGTGACGGGCTTCTGCCGAAGACCACCGAGCGATTGCGGAGCACCCTTTCCTCAACAAGGAGTGCCTCCGATGAATGCCCCCGACAAGTTCACCTCGCTGCTTTCGCTGACGCGCGAGCCCTTTCCCGCGTCGCACAAGTGCGTGATCCCGGGCAGCCGGCCCGACCTGTTCGTGCCCGTGCGCGACGTGCAGCTGACCAACGGCGAGACCGTGTCGCTCTACGACACCTCCGGCCCGTACACCGACCCGAAGGTCGAGATCGACGTGCGCCGGGGCCTGCCCGACGTGCGCGGCGCGTGGATCGCCGAACGCGGCGACACCGAGAGCTACGAAGGCCGCGTGCACCATGCGCTGGACGACGGCGCCAAGAACGAGGACCGCGACGCCCAGCGCCTGGCCGAACTGCGCGCCGGTGCCTCGGCGCTGCAGCGCACGCCCCGCCGCGCGAAATCGGGCGGCAATGTCACGCAGATGCACTACGCACGCCGCGGCATCGTCACGCCCGAAATGGAATACGTCGCCCTGCGCGAGAACGGCAAGCGCGAGTGGATGGCCGAGTACCTCGCCAACGAGGAGCGTGCGAAGCGCGTGGCTGGCAACCCGATGGGCGCGAGCATCCCGCGCATCATCACGCCCGAGTTCGTGCGCGACGAGGTGGCGCGCGGCCGCGCGATCATTCCCGCGAACATCAACCACCCCGAGGTCGAGCCGATGGCCATCGGCCGCAACTTCAAGGTGAAGATCAACGCGAACATCGGCAATTCGGCCGTCACCTCGAGCATCGAGGAAGAGGTGGAGAAGCTGGTGTGGGCCATCCGCTGGGGCGCGGACAACGTGATGGATCTTTCCACCGGCAAGAACATCCACACCACGCGCGACTGGATCGTGCGCAACAGTCCCGTGCCGATCGGCACCGTGCCCATCTACCAGGCGCTCGAGAAGGTGGGCGGCGTGGCCGAGGACCTGACCTGGGAGATCTACCGCGACACGCTCATCGAGCAGGCGGAACAGGGCGTCGACTACTTCACCATCCACGCCGGCCTGCGCCTGCCCTTCATCCACCTGACGGCCAACCGCATGACGGGCATCGTGTCGCGCGGCGGCTCGATCATGGCCAAGTGGTGCATCGCGCATCACAAGGAGAGCTTCCTCTACACGCACTTCGAGGACATCTGCGACATCATGAAGGCCTACGACGTGAGCTTCTCGCTCGGCGACGGCCTGCGCCCCGGCTCGGGCGCCGACGCCAACGACGAGGCCCAGTTCGCCGAACTGCGCACGCTGGGCGAGCTCACGCAGATCGCCTGGAAGCACGACGTGCAGACCATGATCGAAGGCCCGGGCCATGTGCCGATGCACATGATCCAGTCGAACATGGACGAGCAGCTCAAGCATTGCCACGAGGCGCCCTTCTACACGCTGGGCCCGCTGACCATCGACATCGCGCCGGGCTACGACCACATCGCCAGCGCGATCGGCGCGGCCATGATCGGCTGGGCCGGCACCGCGATGCTGTGCTACGTGACGCCGAAGGAGCACCTGGGCCTGCCCGATCGCGACGACGTGAAGCAGGGGATCATTGCCTACAAGATCGCCGCGCACGCCGCGGACGTGGCCAAGGGGCACCCGGGCGCGCGCTCGCGCGACGACGCGCTGAGCAAGGCGCGCTTCGAGTTCCGGTGGCAGGACCAGTTCAACCTCGGCCTCGACCCCGACACGGCGCGCGAATTCCACGACGAGACGCTGCCCAAGGATTCGAGCAAGGTGGCGCACTTCTGCTCGATGTGCGGCCCCAAGTTCTGCTCGATGAAGATCACGCAGGAAGTGCGCGAGTACGCCGCGAAGAAGGGCGTGGCCGAGGATCAGGCCATGAGCGAGGGCATGGAGGAGAAGTCGAAGGAGTTCATGGCGGGCGGGGGTGAGATGTACATCCCCATCAAGGCCGTGTCCTGAAGCGTTGACCCCGGGGCCGGGGCGCCCCGGCCTCAGTTCCAGCGTGGAACCGCTTCGTCCTTGAGCTGCTGCCGCAGCGCGTCGTAGTCGGGCACCACGCTCTCCACGGTCTCCCAGAAGCGGTGCGAGTGGTCCATCACCCGCAGGTGGGCCAGTTCGTGCGCCACGACGTAGTCGATCACCGGCAGCCGGAAGTGGATCAGCCGCCAGTTGAGCCGGATCGACCCGTCGGCGCTGGCGCTGCCCCAGCGCGTTGCCGCGTTGGACAGCGACAGCTTCTGCCACTGCACGCCGAGCAGCGGCGCGAAGTGGTCCAGCCGCTCGATGAACAGCTTGCGCGCCTGCCGCATGAGCCAGGCCTGCGCGGCGTCGCGGATCTGCGAGGGCTCGGCGTTCTGCGAGACGGCCAGCCGCAGGATGCGCGGCGCGCCTTCCTCGGTGGCTGCGTCCAGCGTGCCACCGACGCTCGCGAAGCCGTGCTTGGGATCGAGCCGCATCACGACCGGCTCTCCCAGGAACGGGAAGGCTGCGCCGTCCTTCCATTCGATGCGCGTGGCTTCCACGCGCGCGAGGCGCTGTCGCGTCTCCGTGAGCTTGCGCAGGATCCAGTCCGACTTCTCGTGGATGGCCGCATCCACATCGCGCAGCGCCACCCAGCGCGGCGCGCGCACCGACAGCCCTTCGGCCCCCACCAGGAAGCCGATGGTCTTGCGCTTGCCGCGCTTGAATTCGTAGGCCACGCGCGCGGAGCCCAGCACCACTTCGCGCGTGGCCTGGGGGTGGGCGAAGTTCGCGAGCGTCAGCGTGTCGGCCAGCGGCACCGCGGGCGGCGCATTCGGATCGACGGGCGCGGGAGGAAGGATGGCCGCGTCCGGCAGCACGGAAGGCGGTACCGCCGGCTTCGGCTTCCTCGGACGGCGCGGACGTGCCGGCGCGGGCGCCGGGGGCGCGAACTCGCTCCCCAGCCCCTCGAACAGGTCCATCGTGAACCGGAGCAATCCCCCCATGGCGGGCCTTCTGGCTTCTGTCGCTCTACCGGCGGCCCGCGCCCGTCAGCTCACCGCTTCCTGCCGGGCGGGCCGGGAGGGGCTGTTCGCGTAGGCCTCGGGGTCGAGGCGGCGCATCTCGGCCTCGATCCACTCCTCGACCTCGCGCATCAGCTCGTCGGGCTTGCGGCCCACGCTGGGAATGGCCGGGCCGATGGACACGTCGACCACGCCGGGGCGCTTGATGAAGGCCTTGCGCGGCCAGACCTTGGCCGAGGTCACGGCGATCGGGATCACCGGCACGCCGGTCTCGCAGGCCAGCCGCGTGCCGCCGCTCTTGTAGGTGCCCTTCTGCCCGCGCGGGATGCGCGTGCCCTCGGGGAACATGATGATCCAGATGCCCTGCGCGAGCAGCTTGCGCCCCTGGTTCACCACCTTGTTGAAGGCCTGTGCGCGCTGGCTGCGGTCGATGTGGATCATGTCCAGCCGCGCCATCGCCCAGCCGAAAAAGGGGATGTAGAGCAGCTCCTTCTTGAACACGTAGGCCAGCGGATGCGGCATCAGCGTGGGCATGAGGAAGGTCTCGAGCGTGGACTGGTGCTTCACCAGCAGGATCGCGCCGGCGAGCTTGTCGGTCGGCAGGTTCTCCATGCCGCTCACGCGCGTCCTGATGCCCAGCAGCACCCGCGCGCCGCCGATGGCCCAGCCCAGCCACCGCACGGCCATCCAGTAGAGCGGCACGCCGCGCTTCCAGAGCGAGCTGACGCACATGATGATGCCCCAGGGCACCACGGTGACGAGCATCCAGAGTGCGTGGAGAACGGAACGGAACAACGCCATCAGACAGCCACCTGCAGTGCATCCCGCGCTTCGCGCGCGAGCAGAAAATCGACAAAGGCGGCGAGGTCGTCGTGGACCATCGTGTTCGCCGGGTATTCGGAAGGAAGCGGATCCACGCCGCGGCAGGCCGCGCCCATGCCTGTGAGCAGCAGGTGCGGCTCGCAGCCGGCCGCCGCGCCGGCCTGCAGGTCGCGCAGGCTGTCGCCGCAGGTCGGAATGCCCTTGAGATCGATGCCGTAGCGGTCGCCGATCTGCAGGAACAGGCCGGCTTCGGCTTGCGGCAGTCGCAGTTCTCGTCGGGGCTGTGCGGGCAGTAGAACACCGCGTCGACCTTGCCGCCCACGGCCGCGAGCATCTTGTGCATCTTGGCGTGCATCGCGTTGAGCGAGGCCATGTCGAACAGGCCGCGCCCCAGGCCCGACTGGTTCGACGCGATCACCACGTGCCACCCCGCATGGTTGAGCCGCGCCACCGCTTCCAGCGCACCGGGCAGCGGCGTCCACTCGATGTCGCTCTTCACGAAGTCTTCGCGGTGCACGTTCAGCGTGCCGTTGCGGTCGAGGATGACGAGTTTCATGGCGGTGCCGCCCATGGTGGTGTTGCCGGAAGGATGTTCAGACCGCCAGCCGCTCGAGCTGCGCCACGCGGTTCATCGCGGCGTGCAGCGACATCAGCAGGCCCAGCCGGTTCAGCCGCAGGTCGGCCTGCTCGGCGTTGACCATCACGCCGTCGAAGAAGGCATCGACCGGCTCGCGCAGCGCGGCCAGCGTCTGCAGCGAAGCGGTGTAGTCGCCGGCGTCGAACTGCGCGTTGGCGGCGGGCACGACCTGCGCCATGGCCGCGTGCAGCGCCTTCTCGGCGGGCTCCTGCAGCAGCAGTTCGCTGACGTGCGCGTCAGCCTCGGGAGCCTTCTTGAGGATGTTGCCGATACGCTTGTTCGCTGCCGCGAGCGCTGCGGCGGCCGGCAGGGCAGCGAAGGCGCGCACGGCGGCCAGCAGCTTGGGCACCTCGCCCAGGCGCTGCGGGCGCGGTGCCAGCACGGCCTCGACCTCCTGCGCGCTGGCGCCCTGCTCGCGCAGGGAACCCGCAAGGCGGTCGTAGATGAAGTCGACGACCTGGCCAACGTCCTCCGCCGCCTTGTGCAGCGGGAACTCGCCGGTCTTGCCGATGGCGTCGTCCAGCGCCGTGCGCGCGTCGCTCACCAGCCTGGTCAGCTCCAGCGGCAGGTCTTTCTCGACCAGCATGCGGATCACGCCCAGCGCGTGGCGGCGCAGCGCGAACGGGTCGCGGTCGCCCGTGGGCAGGTTGCCGATGCCGAACATGCCGACCAGCGTCTCGAGCTTGTCGGCCAGCGCCACCACGAGGCCCACGGTGTTGCGCGGCAGCTCGTCGCCGGCGAAGCGCGGCTTGTAGTGGTCCTCGATGGCGTCGGCCACCGATGCGTCGAGGCCGTCGTGCAGCGCGTAGTAGCGGCCCATGATGCCCTGCAGCTCGGGGAACTCGCCGACCATGTCGGTCACGAGGTCGGCCTTGGCGAGCTGGGCGGCCTGCGTGGCATGCGCGGCGAGGGCCGCGTCGCCGAGCTTCTCGGCAATGCCGCGCGCGATGCGCATCACGCGCTCCACGCGCTCGCCCTGCGTGCCCAGCTTGTTGTGATAGACCACCTTGCCCAGCGATTCGACGCGCGAGGCCAGCGACTTCTTGCGGTCCTGGTCGAAGAAGAACTTGGCGTCGGCCAGGCGCGGGCGCACCACGCGCTCGTTGCCGCCGATGACCGCGCTCGCGTCGTCGGGGCTGATGTTGCTGACGACGAGGAACTTGTTGGTGAGCTTGCCCGAGGCGTCGAGCAGCGGAAAGTACTTCTGGTTGGCCTTCATCGTGAGGATGAGGCACTCCTGCGGCACTTCGAGGAACTCGCGCTCGAAGCTGCAGACCAGAACGTTCGGGCGCTCGACCAGCGCGGTCACTTCGTCGAGCAGGGCGTCGTCCTCGATGGGCACCGAGCCGCCGCCGGCCTTCACCGCGGCCGCCGCGAGCTGGCGCGCGATCTCGGCGCGGCGCGTCTCGAAGCTCGCGATGACGGCGCCTTCCTCCTGCAGCTGCAGCGCATAGCTGTTGGCATCGCGCAGCACCACCGGATCGACCGCCGCCTCGAAGCGGTGGCCGTGCGTTTCGCGGCCCGCCTTCAGGCCCAGCGCCTCCACCGGAACCACGGCATCGCCGTACAGCGCCACGAGGCCGTGCGCGGGTCGCACGAAGCTCACGCTGCTCCAGCCCGGCAGCTCGCAGCCGCTTTCGAGCTGGTAGCTCATGACCTTGGGAATCGGCAGCTTGGCGATGGCTTCGGCCAGCGCCTTCTGCAGGCCCTCGGCCAGCGTTGCACCCTTGGCGGTGCTTTCGTAGAACAGGGCTTCGGCCTTGCCGTCCATCGCGCGCTTGAGGCCGGGCACGGCGGAGGCGTCGGCGCCCAACGCGCCCAGGCGCTTCAGCAGAGCGGGCGTAGGCTGGCCCGAAGCGTCGAGGCCCACGGCCACGGGCATGAGCTTCTGCGACACGGCCTTGTCTGCGGCGCGTTCGGCCACGTGCGTGATGTGCGCGGCCAGGCGGCGCGGCGAGGCGTACGGCGTCAGCACCGCACCGGCGTCGGCAAGGCCCTGCGCCACGAGTTGGTCGCGCAGCACGCCGGCAAAGGCGTCGCCGAGCTTCTTCAGTGCCTTCGGCGGCAGCTCTTCGACAAACAGTTCGACCAGGAGGGAGTTCTTGTTCATGGGGGTCGTCATCGCTCAGGCAACCTTCTTCGGCGGGATCTGCGCGACCCACTCGCGCGGCGCCATCGGGAAGCCCAGGCGCTCGCGGCTGTCGTAGTAGCTCTGCGCCACGCTGCGCGCGAGGTTGCGGATGCGGCCGATGTAGGCGGCGCGCTCGGTCACGCTGATCGCGCCGCGCGCGTCCAGCAGGTTGAAGCTGTGCGCGGCCTTCAGCACCTGCTCGTAGGCGGGCAGCGCGAGCTGGGCGTCCATGAGGTGCCTGGCCTGCTTCTCGTGCGCGTTGAAGGCGGTGAACAGGAACTCGGCGTCGCTGTGCTCGAAGTTGTAGGTCGACTGCTCGACCTCGTTCTGCTTGTAGACGTCGCCGTAGCTCAGGCCGTCGGTCCAGGTGAGGTTGTAGACGTTGTCCACGCCCTGCAGGTACATGGCCAGGCGCTCCAGGCCGTAGGTGATCTCGCCGGTGATGGGCTTGCAGTCGATGCCGCCGACCTGCTGGAAGTAGGTGAACTGGGTCACCTCCATGCCGTTGAGCCAGACTTCCCAGCCCAGGCCCCAGGCGCCGAGCGTGGGGTTCTCCCAGTCGTCCTCGACGAAGCGGATGTCGTTCTTCTTCAGGTCGAAGCCCAGGGCCTCGAGGCTGCCGAGGTAGAGCTCGAGGATGTTCGAGGGCGCCGGCTTCAGCACCACCTGGTACTGGTAGTAGTGCTGCAGGCGGTTGGGGTTCTCGCCGTAGCGGCCGTCCTTGGGGCGGCGGCTGGGCTGCACGTAGGCGGCTTTCCAGGGCTCGGGGCCCAGCGCGCGCAGGAAGGTGGCGGTGTGCGAGGTGCCCGCGCCCACTTCCATGTCGTACGGTTGCAGCAGCGCGCAGCCCTTGTCGGCCCAGTACGACTGCAGTTTGAGAATGATTTGTTGGAAGGTCAGCATGGATCTGCGTGAAGGCGGCCGCCCGGCGGGAGAAGAACCCGCGGCGCAACGAACCGGCTATTTTACGAGGCGGCGGGCAGTCAGGAACGGGCCGCTATGCTCCTGCCCTTCCCGTCGAACCCCCAGCCCTGTCGCCCGAACGCCCCACTCATGCCCGTTGACCATGCCGCACTGATCGCCCTGGGAGAGCGCCTCGGCGCCCAGGCCTGGCCCGGATTCCTGGTTCTTCTCGCCCTGCTGACCCTGGTCGCCGGCATCGCCGCATGGGGCTTCGAGCACCTGCGCCGCCGCCGCGCGGCGCAACCCGAGCCGGGCGCCGGGCTGCTGTTCGGCGGGCTGGCCATCGGTGCGGCGGCGGTGCTGGCGCTGGCCTGGGTATTCGCCGAAGTGGCCGAGGGCCTTGGCAACGGCCGGCCAATGGGCCTGCTGGACGAGACGATCAGCCATTCCGTGGGCGTGAATACGCCACCGGGCGTGCGCGAGGTGTTCTCGTGGCTCACCCACCTTGCCGACCCGATCACCGTGGTGCTGCTGTGCACCGGAGTGGCGATCGCGCTGTGGCTGCGCGGGCACCGCGGCTTCGCTGCCGGCTGGGTCGCGGCCACGGTCGGCAATGCACTGCTGAACCACATGCTCAAGCACATCTTCGAGCGCGCCCGGCCGGTGCATGACTTCGGCTTCGCGCAGGTCTCGGGCTACTCCTTTCCGAGCGGCCACAGCTCGGGCTCGATGGTGCTCTACGGCATGCTGGGCTACCTGGGGCTGCGCATGATGCCCGCGCGCTGGCGCGTGCCATCGGTGATGGCGGCGACGGCCGTGATCGTCACCGTGGCCTGCAGCCGCATCTTCGTGCGGGCGCACTTCCCGAGCGACGTGCTCGCGGGGCTGTGCTCGGGCGCCGCATGGCTGGCGATCTGCATCGCGAGCATCGAGTACGCGCGGCACCATCGCGGAACGGACCGCCGATAGAAAGAAAAAAGGCCGCTGCGGCTTTCACCGCTGCGGCCTTGTTCTGCAGAGGGGCGCCATGCGCCCCGGGGGGATCAGTACTCCCAGAAGATGCGCTGCAGTTCCTTGGTGTTGTTCGTCTTGGTCAGGGCGACCATCGCCAGGATGCGCGCCTTCTGCGGACGCAGGTCGTGCGCCACCACCCAGTCGTACTTGTCGTCGGGCTGCTCGGCGTTGCGGATCACGAAGCCGTCGGGCACGCGGGCGCTGCGGATCACGATCACGCCGTCGGCGCGGGCCTTCTGCAGGTTCGGAACGATGCGGTCGGCCACCGAGCCGTTGCCGGTACCGCCGTGGATCAGCGCCTTGGCGCCGCTCTTGGCGATGGCGTCGATGGCCACCGAGCTCACGCCCTCGTAGCCCATGGCAATTTCAACCGGCGGCAGCGCGGTGATGCTGTCGATGTCGAACTCCGAGTTCATGGTGTGACGCTTCACCGGCGCGCGGAACCAGTAGTTGCGGCCTTCGACGATCATGCCCAGCGGGCCCCACTGGCTGGAGAAGGCATTGGTCTTGATGTTGACGTTCTTGCTCACGTCGCGGCCGGTGTCGATGTTGTCGTTCATCGTCACGAGCACGCCCTTGCCCATCGCGTCCTTGCTGCCCGCCACGTTCACGGCGTTGTACAGGTTGAGAGCGCCGTCGGCCGACAGCGCGGTGCCCGGGCGCATCGAGCCGACCACCACGATCGGCTTGCTGGTGTGCACGGTCAGCGTGAGGAAGTAGGCGGTTTCTTCCAGCGTGTCGGTGCCGTGGGTGATGACGATGCCGTCCACGTCCGATTGCTTCGACAGCGCAGACACGCGCTTGGCCAGCGTCATCAGGTTGTCGTTGGTGAGGCTTTCCGACGCGACCTGGAACACCTGTTCGCCGCGCACGTTGGCGACCTTGGAGAGCTCCGGCAAGCCGGCGATCAGCTTCTCGACGCCGACCTTGGCGGCCGCGTAGGTGGCGCTGTTGACGGCCGAGGCGCCGGCCCCGGCGATGGTGCCGCCGGTGGCGAGGATCACCACATTGGGCAGCGCCTGCTGCGCCTGCGCGAGCGCGCTGGCGGCCAGCAGCGCGGCGCCGGCCGCGAAGGCACGGAAACGGGGAGAGAGGTACATAAACAACTCCTGTGTTGAATGGAATTTTTCGAGGCGGCGAGGAAGATACAGGAACCATGCCCGCATGCCCTGCCCGCTCATGCCGGCATGGCATGCGGTCATGCCAGGGGTACCGGTGGTATTACCATCGACCGCGCGCACCGCCGCTCGCCCACCCGCCACCATGAACGCCGATCCCGCCGCCCTTCCCGTCTCGACCGCCCAGGAAATGCCCGCGCCCGACGGCCCCCTGTCGCGCGCCAGGCCCGGGCGCGAACGCATCATGGCGGCGATCCGCACCGCGGCGGTCACGGAGTTCAGCCTGCATGGCCTCAAGGGCACCTCGACCCAGGCCATCGCGGCGCGCGCCGGCCTCACCAAGCCCCAGCTGCACTACTACATCGCCGGCAAGGAAGAACTCTACGAAGAGCTGCTGATGCAGGTGCTGCACGCATGGAAGGTGGTGTTCTCCTTCGAGGACGCGAGCGACCCGGCCACGGTGCTGGGCGACTACATCCGCAAGAAGCTGGACCACGCCATCGACAGCCCCGAGATGTCGCGCATCTTCACGCGCGAAATTCTCGACGGCGGGCGCAACCTCGACCGCTACTGGCCCAACGCACGGGCCTGGACGCAGAAGAAGATCGACGTCATCAACGGCTGGATCGCGCGCGGCCAGATGCGCCCGCTCGACGCACGCATCCTGCTGATGCACATCTGGGCCATGACGCAGAGCTATGCCGACTACGCGATCCAGACGCGCGTGATGCTCGGCCTGCCGCCCGACGCGCCCTTCGACCGCGAGCCGATCGCGCGCGAGCTGGTGGCCTTCGTGCTGCACGGCTGCGGCATCGAGGCCTGAGCGCCGGCTGCGGTCGTAGCCAATTCTTTCTTCTTACTCCTCTTCCAGCCTTCCTTCCGCTTCCTGCAACGCAGTGACTTTGTGCACTGTGTTCGGTACGCCCGCGCGCCTACCTTCGCACGCTTCGCCGCCCAGCCTTCTTTTTCTTCTTTCGCGGCGGCGAATCACGAACAGACAAACAGGAGTAGAGGATCATGAAAGCGAGATTGTTCTTTGCCGCGCTCGCGACGGCAGCACTGGTGGCCTGCGGCGGCGGCGGGGGTGGCGGCAGCAGCTTCGACCCCGGGCTCTTCAGCCAGATACCCCCTCCGCCGAAGGAGCCGCCGCCAAAGGAGCCGCCACCTGAAGAGCCTGGCCCCGGCACCAATCCGACGCCCGTCAACGCCCACTACAAGTGGGTGACCTTCGAGCAGGACCGCGATCCGGACGTCGATCCGGCCGAGAAGCGCTACGACGACTACATCGCGCTGCTGAACCGCGAAGGCGCCGCGGGCTATCGCTATGTCGAAGGCACCCTGGGCGGCAACATCGTGCGGCTGCAGGACAAGTTCATGGTGGTGAAAGACGTCGACACCACCTACAGCTATGAGTACAAGACGATCGAGCTCGACATCCTGACGCCCGACCTGCTGCCGCGCCTGCTGCAGCAGATGAAGGACCAGGGCGCGCAGGGCAAGGTCTTCGTGCAGCTGATGCCGCAGCTGAAGATCCTGCCGCCGCCGAACAGCAACCCCGTGTTCGGCGTGCTCTACCGCAAGGACATGGGCTCATCGGCCACCTACGACTACAACTCCATCCCGATCCCGACCACCAAGGTGGACATGGTGAACGCGGCCAACGCGCAGGGCGCCAACGGCTTCAGGCCGTGGTTCGCACCCAGCACCATCAACCACGAGAGCGCGTATTTCTTCATCAAGGACATGAGCAGCCCGGCCCGCTACGAGATGAAGGCCGTGATCAGTCCGCTGAGCGTGGTCGGCGGCGACTTCCCCGACGTCCCGAAACAGATCCGCGAACAGGGTGCGCTGGGCTACCGCCTGCTGAAGGAGCGCTTCCTGACCGACGAGGGCAAGACTTCGAGCTTCTTCCTCTACATGAAGGACCTGACGCAGGCGAGCACCTTCGAGTACGAGTTCCCCAAGGCCAACAACATCTACTTCGGTCTCGATGAAAACAACATCATCCAGGCGAACGAGCAGACGGCCAACGGCCTGCGCTACTTCGGCAACCCGGACGAGCCGATCTTCTTCCGGTCGCTGAACTGCACCGGGGCGCTGTGCCTGTCGCCGGACAACACCGAGATCGGGAACCAGGACTAGCGCCGAACGGCCGGCCGCCGTCTAGAGGCCATGCACGACCCAGGCGCCTGCAGGCGCCTCGGGTATGTGCACGGTGTGCTCGCCGGGCCGGTCGAAGCTGTACTCGCGCCCGCCGATGGTGATCGACCTCATGTTGGTCCAGACCAGATAGTCGCATCCCTCGGGGGTTCGCGTGGCCTGCAGCACCTGGAACACAGGCGCCACGCTCACCACGAGCCGTACCCGCGCCGTCGCTGTAGCCGGGCCGGCGCTGCTCTCCGCCGCGCACACCAGCGGCGCGAATGCGACCAGCGCAGCCAGGGCGGCGCGCGCCGGTTGAAACCGATTTCCCGTCATGAGGCCCGATCCGTTGTCGTGCGTCGCAAGGACGCGAGGCGCGGGCGCGGCAGGGGCGCCCGGCATCCGGATATCGGCAGGAATGGAAAGAAATGCAGGGCCCGCCGGAGAAACCGGCGACTGGCCGGTCAGTAGGTCACCGTCACCCGCGTGGCATTGCTGCCGTCGCCGGCTGCAGCACTCGCGGACTGCGCCGAAGCGCCGCCCGCGGTCGCGGCCATCGCGCTGACGGTGCCGTGCAGGGCGGTGCCCAGGCTTGCACGGCCGTCGGCATCGGTGCCAGGCACCATGAAGGTCGCTTCCCCGACCTTGTCGAACCGGTACTCCCGCCCCTTGATGACCACCGACGCCATGTTGGTCCGCACGCGGTACTCGTGCCCGCCGTTCACGGGCCTGATCTCCAGCACCTCGAAGGTCGGGAGCACGTTGATCGTCAGGTTGAAGCGGCCGGCCGCCCTGTTCGCTTCGCGCGCCGGCTCGGCGGAACTCAATTGCAGCGGCAGGGGCAACACGAGCAGCAGCATGCCTGCGGCCGCCAGTGGTGGTGCCGTTCGCGGCGACCGCAGCGCAGCCGCCCTCGCAGTTCGCCTGTTTCCGGGCATGGGAACTCCTATCGTCGCAACCTGGGAGGCATCGGATCGATGCCCAGTCAGGCTTATCGGCAGAGTCGCGGAAAAATGAAGGCCGTGAGGCCCCATTCTTCACACATTCCCGCAATTTGCCAGCGGGCTTCCCGTTTCGCTCGCCCGGGCTCGGCCCGGACCCGGATTCAGTAGGTCACGGTGACCGTCACGACGTCGAGGTAGCTGTCCGGCCGCACGTTGGTGCTTGCGCCGAGAACGCGGCCATACAGGGGCAGCGTCTGGACCTGGCCGCTGCCCGTCCCCCCCATGGTGTTGGTTCCCGAGATGTTGCCCCAGGCATTCGTGCGCCCGGCGTTGCGGTAGAGGTGGTACGGCACCGTGTCCGTGTTGCCGGGCACGCCCCCGGTCGGCGTCATCGCCCCCGCACCATTGGCCACGTTGTTCGACGGCGTCAGCCCGACCGTGTAGGAGGTGGGCGTCGTGCAGGTCACGTAGATGTTGCCGAGCTTGTCGATGTTGGCCCCGCCCGGCAGGCCCGCGACGGAGCCGAAGTTCAGCGGATCGGCCGTGACGACGCAGCTCTTGGAGATGGTGGCGCTGACGATGAAGGCGAACTGGTCCGCCAGCGTCGTGCCGCACGTGGTCGGGGGCGCGTTCGTGCTCGACGTCAGCGTGATCGAGGTGTGGATGCCGGCGAAGTTGTCCTGATAGGAGCCCGGGGGCACAGTGCTCTGGCCCGCGAGCAACTCACCGCGCATCGTGGCGGTGCCCGAGGTGGTGGTGGACCGGGCGGGAATCGCGATGTTGATGGTGAACGGGTTCGGCACCGCGGCGTTGCCGTTCGAGCCCCAGATCGTGTTGCTCGTCCCCTGGTAGAGCTGGAACTTCAGGCTGTCGCCCGCGGTGTTCTTCATGACGCGCGGATTGAAGTTCGTGAGGCCCTCGTTGCCGTCGCCGATGTTGAAGCAGACCCTGGCGTACTCGGTGGTGTTGTTGTTGCCGCTCTTGGTGCAGGTGTAGCTCAGCGTGGCGTTGGCGGGCGTGGCCGTGCCGGCAACCAGGTCGACCGGGCCGAAAGCCATGGCCGTCATCGATGCCGTGCAATTGATCGACGCCTGGGCGCTGCCCGCCGACAGCAGCCACAGCAGCGCGCAGAACATGGGCAGGCGCAGGGCCCGCAGCGTGCGGATCAGAAGACTCATGGCGCCTTGGCCTCCCTGGTGCAGCGCAGCGGCCCGATCTGCGGGACTGCCGCGCCTTCCTTGCGATAGTCGAAGCTGGTCCGGCAGACGCCGTTGGGCGTCTGCACGTCGAGCGTGTTGCGGGCCTGCAGCGACTCGAGATACACGGCGCCGTCGAAGCCCACCAGCGCCGGCTCGCCGCCCTGTGCGTTGGCTCGCACGCGACTGCCCAGCGGCAGCGGCTTGCCCGCCTCGTCCACCAGCAGCAGCGCGGCCGCGCTGACCGGCGTGATGCCGAAGCGCACCAGCGTGCCGGCCCGGTCGCTCGGCGTGGCGACCGTCTTCACGCGCTCGATCCTCACGTCGGCGGGCAGCTGCATCGGGTCGATGGACAGCTGGTTGTTCTGGTAGGAGCGAAGCGGCGCCACCAGCAGCATGCCCTTGTCGTCCGTGGTGCCGATGTCGCGGTTTTCCAGCCTCACGGGCACACCCGCGATGCCGTCGGTGGAAACCACCGCGAAGGCGTCGTCGATGCGCCGCGCCGCGAAGGGCTGGCCGCCCATGAACGCGATCGAGCCGGTGGCGCCCGCGTAGGCGAAGCGGTTGTCGCCGAGCACGCTGATGCCGGCCATGGCGCGGCCGTAGCGGCCGAGGTAGTCGATCTCGGCCTGACCGCCGTTCTGGCCGCCGCCCTGGCGCAGGCCCGCTCTCCAGCCGATGCCGCCGTCGCCCGGCATGGAGCTCTGCGCATCGGCGGTGTAGACCGTCTTGCCGTTGTCGCGCTGGACGCCGGCGCTGGCCGTGATGTTGCCGTCCAGCGCCCAGGTGAAGCCGACGAAGAGGCTGCGCTCGCGGCGGTTGTCGAGGTTCTGGTTGAGGCTCACGTTCATCGAGGCGCTCTTTCCGATGGCCCGGAACCAGTAGACGCTGGCCATGCGCGTCGCCTCCTGCGCCGGGTAGCGCAGGTAGAGGTAGCTCAGGCCGAAGCTGCCGAGATCCTTTGTCGTGTAGCCGATGGATGCACGGCCCGAGCCACGGGCCGGTGCGCTGCCGTAGAGCGAGGCGACGTCGCGGTACTCGCCGCGCGTGCGCGTGCCCTCGACCGCGAAATTGAACTGGTTGTCGCGCCAGCTGTAGCCGAGGTTGAGCAGCGAGCCCTGATCGCCGCGATAGCTGCTGTGCGCCACGGCGCCCGTGAACACGCCGCTTTGCCCGATCAGCCATGCGCCGCCGACACCGCCCTTCACCAGCCCCTTGGTGGTCTCGCCGTGCGCCTCCAGCGTGAAGCTGTTGCTCACGCCGTAGCGCCAGGTGCCGGTGGCGGCGGGGTCGCTGCCGTAGTCGTTCGAGCGCAGGCCGTAGTTCCTGCGCACCATGCCGAGATCGACGGACCAGTCGGACAGGCCCTCCTGCAGCAGGCGCTGCGTGTCGTACAGCGAGAAATCGAGGGTCGTCGCGCGCCCGAAGGCGTCGGTGAGAACCACCTGGGCATTGCCCGCGCCGTTGATGCTGGGCACCGTGTTCAGCTGGAAGGGCCCGGCAGGGACCTGGCCGGTGTACTGGCGCAGGCCGTTGATGTAGAGCTCCACCTGCGAGGGCAGCGTGGCCGAGCCCAGGAAGGCCGGCAGAGGGGTCGTCGTGCGATAGGGCTGCAGTGAGAAGTTGCGCGAGAGCTGGATGCCGCCGATGCGGGTGGAGCGCGACCACGGCAGCGACGCGGTGGTGGTGTCGCCCACGCGCAGCGTCAGCATGTCGTCGGGGAAGGACTGGCTCCAGGTGGTGTCCAGCCGCACGGAGTCGTGCTTCCAGTCTTCGTTGTCGGAGCGGTAGGCGCGCGACATCATGGTGCTGGTGAACACGCTGCTTCCGCTGAAGGCGCGAACTTCGGCCAGCGCGTTGAGGCTGGTGCTGTTGCCGCGGCCCTGCGTGCCGTAGAGGTCGTAGTTCAGCAGCAGGCCGGGCGAGGCGCTGGCCTTGGGGGAGGCGACCGTCGAGGTGTTCACCACCGTCGTGGGCAGGCGCAGCACGTCGGCGGGCGCGTTGATGGCGACGCTCTGCCTTGCGGCGTCGTAGGCGACCTTCACGCCGGGAAGGTTGTTGAGCCTCACCGGGTCGGACGCGCCCGGCGGCAGGACGAAGCCCAGTTGCCGCAGGGTGGAGGCGCTGGCCCAGAGCTCGCGATCGCGCAGCCCGAAATGCACCAGCCCCTGGGGGTTGCCGTTGAGGCTCAGTTCCAGGTAGAGGTCGCTCCCGGTCGGGCCGGTGAGGTCGCTTTCCGCAGCGGATGCGACCAGCCACGAGCCCGGTCCGGCTGCAGTCTTCTCGGCCTGGGCGTCCAACGACGCCAGACCCGACAGAAGCAGCAGTGGGAGCAGACGCTCAGCGGACGCGTGGAAGTGGCGGAATCTTTTCCTGCGTCGCGTTGCCATTGATCTTCGTTTCCAGAACGCCGCCGGTGGCGAAGGCCTCCGCGGGGGTCTTCAAGGGCCAACGCATGTTCGCGCCCGGCAGGACGTAGCCCATCAGGCCGGCGTGCACCGGAGTGCGCTTGCCGGCGGTATCGACGAAATCCAGATCGGCGAGCTGGGCGTGCATGCCGCCGCCGTTGGCGACCTCGAGCACCGCCTGGCTGCCTTCGCGGCGCAGCGACCAGCTGAGCTGGGGTGCGGCCGGCTGCGCGCCGGCGGCTGCGATGAAGATGGGCACCGAGTAGCGCAGCACCAGCTGCAGGCCCTTCTTTTCCTTCATCTCGACGGGCAGTTCGTCGATGACTACCCGGTACGAATTCTCGACCGCGCCGGCAGGAACCCCGGTGCGGATGACGCGGATCAGCTGCCGCTCGGACGGTGCGAGCTGCACCATCGGCGGGCTCACGAGGAGCTCGCGCGAGGGCGTGAGCTTCTCGTTGCCGGCTTCCTGCGACCACTGGTAGACCCGCACCTGGGCGTGCACCACGTCGTCGCCGGTGTTGCTGAGCCATAGGCCATCGGCGTTCTGCGTGGCCTGCAGCGTCAGCGTGACCGGAGAGACCTGCAGCCCGCTAGCCGAGGCGGCCGCGTGCGCCAGCAGGGCGAACGCGAGGGCAAGGGTGTGGCGCAGCAGGCGGTGCACGGTCGGCCTCAGGCAATGGATCAGTAGTTGACCTGGACGGTCACGGTGTCGGCGTAGGCACCAGGCGTCACGTTGGCGCTTGCGACCGTTGCGAACACGGGGATGGACTGGGCCGTGCCGGTGCCGGTGCCGGCCACGCCGTTTCCAACCGAGGTGGGCGTGGCGGTGTTGCCCCAGATGGGACCCGTCGCGCTCACCGAGCGAAGCTGGTAGGCAATGGTGTCCGGGCCAGCCACGATGGGACTCATGAAGCCGGCGCCGGTGGTGTCGGTGGCAGCGGTGCTCGAAGGCTGCAGGCCGATGTTGTAGGGCGTCGACTTGGAGCAGGTCACGCTGATGTTGCTGCTGGCCGACAGGGCGGTGGCGGTCGAGGTGACCGAGCCGAAGTCGATGTTCGAGGCCGCACCCGCCGTGACCGAGCAGGCCTTGGTCACGGTGATGAGGACCTTGAACGTGGAGCTGGCCGTGTCGGCGATCGCCGCGCTGGCGGCCAGAGCGGCCAGGACGGCTGCAACGATGAGGGAAGGTTTTTTCATGAGGACGGACTCTCGGGTATCGAACGGTTGATGAAGAGAGAATGAGGCCCAAAGTTCACAAATTTGGGACTGTGAATTTTAGTTAACAATTGGAAGAAAGAGTGAGCTGTTGTTACGGCGACAGCAAAATTCGCTCGGGCAAGCACTCGTTTCCCGGCCTTGCGTGACTTTTGTTACGAAATTCGGCCACTCATCCAGCAGCCCTCCGACAGTTCCGTAGCGCGGCCGCCACGCCGCCCCAAGCCGGTGCACCCGCACTGGCACGTCGCTTGCATAACCTGACCACTTGCTCTGATTAAGCGGTCAAACACACCATGCGAGTGCTCGTCGTCTACTGCCATCCGGTCGAAACCAGCTTCCACGCCGCCCTGCACCAGGAGGTCTTGAAGAACCTTCGCGCGGCCGGGCACGAGGTGGACGACTGCGACCTCTACGCCGAAGGCTTCAACCCGGTGCTGTCGCGCGAGGAGCGCCTGGGCTACCACGACGTGCCTTCCAACCAGCTGCCGCTCGCGCCCTACGTGGAGCGGCTGCTGTGGGCCGAGGGCATCGTGTTCTGCTTTCCGACCTGGTGCTTCGGGCTGCCGGCGATGCTCAAGGGCTACTTCGACCGGCTCTTCATGCCGGGCGTGGCCTTCGACATCAGCGACCCGGCCAACGTGAAGCCGATGCTCACGCACATCAAGCGCATCAGCGCCGTCGTCACGTACGGGCGGCCGCGCTGGATGGCCATGTACATGGGCGATCCGCCGCGCAAGATCGTCACGCGGTACATGCTGCGGCTGACCGGCCGGCGCGCGAAGGTGGACTACCACGCCCACTACCACATGAACGTCGCCACCGAGCCCCAGCTCAAGCGCTTCATGGCGCGCGTGGGGCAAGCCATGGCGCGCTTCGCATGAGCGCGCCATCGCTCCTCGACAACGTGCGCCTGCCGCGCTGGCTGCTACCGGCCGACTGGCCGCAGCGCGATGGCGTGCCCGAACTCGCGCGCGTTGCGATCGAGGCAGGCCGCGTGCGGTCTGTCGACCCCGCTGTCGCCGCCACGCCCTCCGCCTGGAACCTCGACGGCGCACTGGTGCTTCCCTGCTTCGTCGACGCCCACACGCACCTGGACAAGGCCTTCACCCTGCCGCGCATGAAGCAGGTGCAGCCCGGCCTGCTCGGCGCCATCGACGCGATGCTCGCCGATCGCGTGCACTGGACGCCGGCCGACGTGCACGAGCGTGCCTCGCGCGGCCTGCAATGGGCCTGGGAATGCGGCACCGCGCACCTGCGCACGCACGTCGACTGGTGGGAGCCCGATGCCGTGCCGATGGCATGGCCGGTGATGGCCGAGCTGGCGCAGGAATGGGCCGGCAGGGTGCGGCTGGAGCAGGTGAGCCTGATCAAGCTGCCGCTCTTCGAAGACGCGGCTCAGGCCATGCGCCTCGCGAAGCAGGTCAAGGCCACCGGCCCGCACACGCTGCTCGGCGGCTTCGTGCACTCCACCAACTGGAGCGAGAAAGCGCTGCGCAACCTGCTGGTGTCGGCGCAGGCCTGCGACCTCGACATCGACCTGCACGTCGACGAGGAGCTCAACGCATCGGCTGTCGGCCTTCAGACCACCGCCCGCATCCTGAAGGAGATCGGCTATCAGGGCCGCGTGGTCTGCGGACACATCTGCGCGCTCGCGGCCCAGCCCGAGGCGCAGGCCCTCGCCACGCTCGACGCGGTGGCGCGCGCGCCGATCACGGTGGTGTCGCTGCCCGCCACCAACCTGCTGCTGCAGGACGCCGTCACCGGCCGCACGCCGCGCCTGCGCGGCATCACGCTGGTGAAGGAGGCGCGCGAGCGCGGCATTCCGCTGCTGTTCGCGAGCGACAACGTGCAAGACCCGTTCTGCCGCGTCGGCAGCTTCGACCCGGTCGAGGCGCTGGGCACGGCCGCGCTGGTGGCGCAGCTCGACGAACCTTTCGACGAATGGTCGCAGGCGCTGTGCCGCAGCGACTGGCTGCGGCGCCAAGCCGCTCCTGCGAGGCCCACGCTGGTGGGCCAGGGCGCCGACCTGGTGCTGTTCACGCAGGCCGACCGCCACGGCTGGCCCTCGCGCACCGCCGGCCGCGTGGTGCTGCGCGACGGCCGCGTCACGCACGGCGACGCGACGCCCTTCCTCCCCCGGTAACGAACACACAAGG
Organism: Variovorax sp. V15; assembly: GCF_041154425.1. NCBI lineage: Bacteria > Pseudomonadati > Pseudomonadota > Betaproteobacteria > Burkholderiales > Comamonadaceae > Variovorax > Variovorax sp. V15. Next base: position 635,222 of record NZ_AP028659.1, on the reverse strand, counting down.
ACACCTTCCCATGCTCCACGGCTACATCCCGCCCCACCGCTTCCTGCCCTACCTGAGCTGGACCGAAATCGCCGCGCTGCCCGACCGCGAGAACACCGTCATCGTGCTGCCCTGCGGCGCCATCGAGCAGCACGGCCCGCACCTGCCCTGCTCGGTCGACAGCGTGATCTGCTCGGGCGTGATGGGCAAGGCGCTCGAAAAGCTCCCCGCCGAGGTGCGCGCCTTCGCGCTGCCGACCATCACGTACGGCAAGTCGGAAGAGCACCTGCACTTCCCCGGCACGATGACGCTGACAGGCACCACGCTGCTGTCGACGGTGATCGAGATCGGCGAGTCGGTGTACCGCTCGGGCTTTCGCAAGCTGCTGTTCGCCAACGGCCACGGCGGCCAGCCGCAGGTGCTCGAAATGGCGGCGCGCGAGTTGCGCCTGCGCCACGGCGATTTCGTGGTGGTGCCGCACGGCGTGTCGCGCCTGCCGAGCGCGGCCAGCAAGCAGGTCAGCGAGCAGGAGAAGAAACTCGCGATGCACGCCGGCCATTCCGAGACCGCGCTGATGCTCGCGCTCGCGCCCGAGACGGTGCACATGGAACATGCGGTCGCCAACTTTCCGCCGCCCTTCCCGATCAAGCTGCTGTCGGCCGACGGCCGCCCGGCCTGTGCATGGACCTCGCGCGACTTCGGCCCGAGCGGCGTGATCGGCGACCCGACCACCGCCACGCGCGAGCAGGGCGAAGCCATCCTCGACACGCTCTCCGACAGCTGGGTGCAGGCGCTGACCGAGCTGCACGCACTGCGCTGGGTGGTGCGCGAGGAAGCCACCTGGGAGCGCGGACACCAGCAGGGCTTCATCCAGCAGCGCTTCGAGCCGGCGGCCTGAGCCCGCTTCTTGCAACGGCCGCTTCTTCCTTTTCCTTCGTCTTCTTCAACCCCCTGCCCCAGAGAGGTCCCCATGCGCTCCTTCGCACTGTCCATCGCCGGCGCCGCCGCCATCGCATTCCTCGCCGCCGCACCCGCGCAGGCCGAGGACAAGTTCACCTACATGACCAACTGGTACGCGCAGGCCGAACACGGCGGCTTCTACCAGGCCGTGGCACAGGGCATCTACAAGAAGTACGGCCTGGACGTGACCATCAAGATGGGTGGCCCGCAGGTCAACATCACGCAGATGATGGCCGCCGGCCAGGCCGACTGCATCATGGGTTCCAGCGACATCCAGATGATGCAGGTGCGCGAAGGCGGCGTGCCGGTGGTCAACGTGGCGGCCTTCTTCCAGAAGGACCCGCAGGTGCTGATCGCGCACGAGGACGTGAAGAAGTTCGAGGACCTGAAAGGCAAGACGCTGCTGATCGGCGCGCAGGCCCAGCGCGGCTACTGGCCGTGGCTGAAGGCCAAGTTCGGCCTCACCGACGAGCAGACCCGCCCCTACACCTTCAACATCCAGCCCTTCGTGGCCGACAAGAATGCCGCGCAGCAGGGCTACCTGACCTCGGAACCCTACGCCATCCAGAAGGTCGGCGTGAAGAGCACCGTGCTGATGTTCAGCGACCACGGCTTCCCGGCCTACGCGACCACCGTGTCGTGCATGGAGAAGACGGTGAAGGACCGCAGCAAGCAGGTCGCCGCCTTCGTGAAGGCCTCGGCGGAGGGCTGGAAGAGCTACCTCGCCGACCCCGCGCCCGCCAACGCGCTCATCAAGAAGGACAACCCCAACATGACCGACGACCAGCTGGCCTACAGCGTGGCCAAGCTCAAGGAGATGGGCATGGTCACCGGCGGCGACGCGGCCAAGCTCGGCATCGGCGTGATGACGGATGCGCGCGCGAAGGCGAGCTACGACTTCCTGGTGAGCGCGAAGCTGCTCGACCCCGCCAAGGTCGAACTCGCCAAGACCTACACGACCGAGTTCGTGAAAGACGCGAAGGTTCTGCCCTGACCGCGCCAAGGCCCCGCCGCATGAACCGCATCGATCCCCAGACGCTGGCGCCGCCGCCGGAGCTCGCGCCCGCCGTGCCCGCCGTGCCCGCCGTCGAGGTGCTCTCGGCCGAGAAGACCTATCCCAACGGCACGCAGGCGCTGCTGCCGGTGGACCTGTCTATCGCCGAAGGCGAGTTCGTCACCCTGCTCGGCCCCTCGGGCTGCGGCAAGAGCACGCTGCTGAAGATGGTGGCGGGCATGCTGGAGCCCAGCGACGGGCGCCTGCTGGTGTGGCGCCGGCCGGCGGCGCAGCTGCACGACTGCCCGCGCAAGATGTCCTTCGTGTTCCAGTCGCCCACGCTGATGCCGTGGGCCAGCGTGCAGACCAACGTCCGCCTGCCGCTGGACCTGGCCGGCGTGCCGCGCAAGGAGGCCGATGCGCGGGTGATGGAATCGCTCGCGCTCGTGGGTCTGGAGAAGTTCGCCGACACGCTGCCGCGTGCGCTCTCGGGCGGCATGCAGATGCGCGTGTCGATCGCGCGCGGCCTCGTCACGCAGCCCGACCTGCTGCTGATGGACGAGCCCTTCGGCGCGCTCGACGAGATCACGCGCCACAAGCTCGACGCCGACCTGCTGGAGCTGTGGCGCAAGAAGAAGCTCACGGTGATCTTCGTGACGCACTCGATCCACGAGGCGGTGTTCCTGTCGAGCCGCGTGGTGATGATGGCCGCACGGCCCGGCCGCGTGGTGGAGGAGTTCCGCATCGACGAGCCCTATCCGCGCAGCGCCGACTTCATGGTCACGCCCGAATTCGCGCGCTACGCCAAGCAGCTGCAGGACAGCCTGCTGCGCGCCAGCAGCACCGACGAGGAGGCCGCGCGATGACTGCCAAGACCCTTCCCCTGCTGGCTCAGCCGCGCGTGCAGCGCGTGCTCTACCCGGTGCTGATCGGCGTGGCGCTGGTCGCCCTGTGGCAATGGATGGTGGTGGCGATGGAACTGCCGCCCTACCTGGTGCCCTCGCCCTACCTGATGATGCAGACGCTGGTGACCGACTGGGCGCCGCTGGGCAATGCGCTGCTGGTCACGCTGAAGATCACGGTGCTGTCGTTCCTGCTGGCCACGGTCGCGGGCGTGCTGGTCTCCTTCCTGTTCGTGCAGAGCAAGCGCATCGAGACCGCGCTCTTCCCGTACGCCGTGCTGCTGCAGGTCACGCCCATCGTGGCGGTGGCGCCGCTCATCATCATCTGGGTGAAGAACCCGGTGGCGGCGATGACGGTGTGCGCGGCGCTGGTGGCACTGTTCCCGATCATCAGCAACACCACGCTGGGCCTGCGCAGCATCGACCCCGACTTGCAGAGCTACTTCAAGCTCAACCGCGCGACGCGCTGGCAGCAGCTGGTGCGGCTGCGCATTCCGAGCGCGCTGCCCTACTTCTTCGGCGGCCTGCGCATCTCCAGCGGCCTCGCGCTGATCGGCGCGGTGGTGGCCGAGTTCGTCGCGGGCACCGGCGGCTCGGGCGCGGGGCTGGCCTACCAGATCCTGCAGGCGGGCTTCCAGCTGAACATCCCGCGCATGTTCGCGGCGCTGCTGCTCATTTCCCTCACCGGTGTCGCGCTCTTCGTGCTGATGGCCTGGCTCACCAAGCTGGCGCTGGGCTCGTGGCATGCGAGCGAACTTTCACAGGACTGACCTTGACCATGAACGCCCCTGTTTCCGCCATCGAGCAGCTGCTGCTCGAACTGCCCGACCTCGACTGGATCACCGACGAAAGCCGCGTCACTCGGCTGTCCTCCGACTTCTCCTGGTTCAGCCCCGTGCTGGTGCGCCAGCTCAAGGACAAGCGCGCCGACGTGGTCGTGCGGCCGCGCACCGAGGAAGAGATCCGCGCGGTGGTCGGTGCCTGTGCGCGCCGCTGCGTGCCCATCACCATCCGCGGCAGCGGCACCGGCAACTACGGCCAGACCACGCCGCTGGCCGGCGGCGTGGTGCTCGACATGACGGGCTACAACAGCTGCCTGTGGGTGCGCCCCGGCGTGGCGCGCGCGCGGGCCGGCATCCGTCTCGGCGAACTCGAGAAGCAGACCAAGCCCACGGGGCAGGAGCTGCGCTGTGTTCCATCGACCTACCGCAGCGCGACGCTGGGCGGCCTGTTCGGCGGCGGCTTCGGCGGCGTGGGCTCCATCAACTACGGACCGCTGGGCGCGCCGGGCAACGTGATCGGCATCCGCGCGATGACCATCGAGGCCGAGCCGCAGGTCGTCGAACTGCGCGGCGCCGACGCGATGCGCATGCACCACCTGTGGGGCACCAATGGACTGGTGCTGGAGCTGGAGATCGCGCTGGCACCCGCGCATCCGTGGCTGGAAACACTGGTGACCTTCACCGACTTCGAAAGCGCGCTGCACTTCGCGGACAAGCTCGCGCATGCGCCGGGCATCGTGAAGCGCGGTGTCACTTTCTTCGCGGCGCCGATCTCCGACCATCTGTCGCAACTCGCCGCGCACCTGCCCAAGGGCTGCCACACGGTGCTGTCGCTGGTGGCCGAGTCATGCGAGCCCGCGATGCTGCAGTTGGTGGAGGCACACGGCGGCACCGTCAGCTACCGCAAGACGGCGGCCGAGGTGCAGAAGAGCAATCGCACGCTGATGGAATTCACCTGGAACCACACGACGCTGCATGCGCTGAAGATCGATCCGAGCCTCACCTACCTGCAGAGCGGCTTCGTTCCGGGCCGGCACGTCGAGCAGGTCATCGAGATGGAGAAGCTGCTGGGCGGCGAAACCGGCGAGGTGATGATGCACATCGAGTTCCTGCGCAACGTGGCCGGCCTCATGACCTGCAGCGGGCTGCAGTTGGTGCGCTTCAGCACCGAGGAACGGCTGCAGGAGATCATGCGCATCCACCGCGAGCACAACGTGCACATCAACAACCCGCACGTGAACATCGTCGAAGACGGCAAGGCCGGCGGGCCGCTGCCGCCGGAGGTCATCGAGGTGAAGAAGCGCTTCGACCCGCTGGGCCTGCTGAACCCGGGCAAGCTGCGCGACTGGCCGGTGAAGGCGGCTTCGGCAGCCTGACCGATCTCAGTTGCGGCGACGGCCCTGCAGCCAGGCCACCGCCACGATGGCCATGGCCAGCAACCAGAGCGGCCAGAGCCCGAACGGCGCCACCCAGCGTGCGAAGGGCGTGAGGCCGCGACGGCCTTCAACGTTCGCTTCGAGCACGCCGCGCGTGAGGCGTGGCAGCTCGTGCGTCACGCGGCCCTGGGCGTCGATCACCACGGTCGCGCCAGTGTTGGTGGAGCGCACCATCGGCCGCGCGAACTCGAGCGCGCGCATGCGCGAGATCGACAGGTGCTCGTCGATGGCCACCGTGTCGCCGAACCAGGCGATGTTGCTCACGTTGAGCAGGATGGTGGGCGCGCTGGCCTCGTCGCGGAAGTTCGCGCCGATCTCGTCGCCGAACAAGTCCTCGTAGCAGATGTTCGGCGCGACGCGCTGGCCCTGCCAGACGAAGGGCGCCTGCGCGAGCCCGCCGCGCGCGAAGTCGCCCAGCGGGATGTTCATCATCTGGATGAACCAGCGGAAGCCCCAGGGAATGAATTCGCCGAAAGGCACGAGGTGGTGCTTGCTGTAGGCGTAGGGCTGCGCGTCGCCGGGGCGGAAGCCGAGCACCGCGTTGCTGTAGGTGCCCTGCCCGCCGAGCGGCAGGCCCACGATGGCGGCTTGATTGCCCTGGCTGTAGCGGGTCTTGATCGCTTCGAGATAGCCGGCTGGCAGCTGCTGAGGCAGCAGCGGCAAGGCGGTTTCGGGCGTGACGACGAGCGAAGCCTTGGCATCGCGCAGTTGCTCGCCGTACCAGCGCAGCGCGGTCTCGATGCCGCCGCCGGGAATGAATTTTTCGTCCTGCGGGATGTTGCCCTGCAGGAGCGCGACGCTCAGGTTGCCGGCCGCGCCTTTCGCGCCTCGCACATCGTCGCGCAGCGCGGGCACGAGGTTCGGCACGGCGAACACGAATGCGATCAGCACCACGCCCTGCACGGCTTCCGCGATGCGCAGCGGGCGATGCAGCGCGACCAGCGCAACGGCCAGTGCTGCTGCGGCGCCGATGCCGTACACGCCCACCCATGGCGCAAGCGCCGCTAGCGGCCCCTCGACATGCGCGTAGCCGCCGGCGCCCCAAGGGAAACCGGTGAACCAGCTGCCGCGCACCAGCTCGGCCAGCGTCCAGAGCGCCGCAAAGACCAGCGCGCCCGCCACCCGCCCCTGCGGCCCCTTCACCACGAACCATGCAGCGGCGACCGCGTAGTACAGGCCCAGCGCGGCAGCCAGGGCGAGCACGGCGATGGCGGCCAGCGGCGCCGGCAGGCCGCCATAGGTGTGCATCGAGATGAAGAGCCACCAGAAGCTGCCGGTGAGCCAGGCGGTGGAAAACAGCCAGCCGTGCAGCCCGGCACGTCGCCAGCCTGCGCCCTGCGAACGCAGTCCGTCCAACAGCCAGACGAACGCGCCAAGCGACAGCAGCTGCAGCCACCACAGCGGCTTTCCGCCGGCGGGCGAAGCCATCGAGAGCGCCTGCGCAAGCCCGGCGGCGACGAAGCCGAGCGGACGGAGGAAGGAGGCGAAGGAGGAAGCCGGCGCGCGAGCCATCAGTCGGCCGCGTCGCCGCCGCGCGCCGGAGACACCTTGAACCAGCGCACCGCGCCGCCCTTGGTGTGCAGCACGACGAAGTCGAAGCCGCCGATCGCATGGTGCTCGCCGCGCTTGGGCACGTGGCCCATCTCGTGCGCGATCAAGCCGCCGATGGTGTCGAAGTCTTCGCTGAGCTGTTCTTCGTCGAACACGATGCCAAAGGCCTCGGCGACGCGCTCGATGGGCGTGTCGCCCGAGACGCGGTAGGTGTGGTCGGCCAGGCCGAAGATGTCGCCCTCGTCCTCGGCGATGTCGAACTCGTCCTCGATCTCGCCGACGATCTGCTCCAGCACGTCCTCGATGGTGATGAGGCCGGCCACGCGGCCGAACTCGTCGATGACGATGGCCAGGTGGTTGCGGTTGCCGCGGAACTCGCGCAGCAGGTCGTTCAGGCCCTTGCTCTCGGGAACGAAGGTGGCCGGGCGGAGCAGCGCGCGGATGTTCAGGCCCGGCGCGCGCTGCAGCTTGAGCAGGTCCTTCGCGAGCAGGATGCCGATGATGTTTTCCTTCTCGCCCTCGTACACCGGAAAGCGCGAGTGCGCGGTGTCGATGACGAGATGCAGCAGCGCGTCGAACGGGGCGTCGATGTTCACCAGGTCCATGCGCGGCGCGGCGACCATCACGTCGCCGGCGGTCATGTCGGCCATGCGCAGCACGCCTTCGAGCATCACGCGCGACTCCGCGCCGATCACCTCGTTGTCCTCGGCGTCTGCCAAGGTTTCGATCAGCTCGTCGCGCGAATCGGGGCCGGGGTGGATGAATTCGGCGAGTTTCTGGAGAAAGCTGCGCTTGTCTTCCCGTTCGACGGGAGCGCGTTCAGGGTGAGGTTCGGCCACTGCGGGAGGGCGGAGTTGAGGAGGGACAAGGATACCGGATTGCGTGTGACACGCTCTACCGGGCCCTCCCCGAGGGTAAGTACGGAAGCAGCCGCCAGGGCCGCGGAGCTCAGGGCGCCGACTTCTTCCGGGCGTCGCGCATGCCGCTGCGCACTTCCTGCAGGCTGGCCAGGAAGGCCCAGAACTGCTTGGCCCGGCTCTTGAGCGCGAAGTCGACGGCGGCGTAGTGCTCCAGGGCGATCTCGCTCATGCGGCTGTCGAAGGTGGCGCTGGGCAGCTCGAGATGGGCCTCGGCTTCCGAGCCGCTGCGCACCACGGTGGCACCGGCGTTGCGGGCGATCTTCAGCATGGCGGCGTTCTCGCTCAGCGCATGGATGAAGAGCATGCCCACGCCTTCGTTGCGCGCCACGACCACCGCACGCTCGAAGAGGCGGGCGCCGTAGCCGCGTCCGCGGGCATGGGCCGACACGGAAACGCCGAACTCGGCGCAGTCGCTGTGCTGGTCGCCGGGGGCGAAGGCCAGGTGGGCCATCGCGATCAGGTCGAGGCGGCGGTTGTAGATGCCGAAGAGCTCGTCGCGCTCGAAATCGAGGCTGTCGACGTAGCGCTGGATCTGCTCGTCGGCCGCCGCGTAGCCGAAGCGCAGGTAGCGGTCGTGCGGAGTGAGGTCGAGCAGGTGGCGGGCGATGCGCTCGCGTTCGCGGGGGCCGATCGAGCGGATCGGCACCATCACCGGTTGAGGCGCGCTGACTGCGCGTGGTTGCGCCTCAACCATTGGCGCCTTCAGGAAAGAGCCAATGCCGAGAGACGCTTTGAGAAGGGTCTTGGCGGTAAGCATGGCTCCAATGTAAGGGTTTTCACCTAAACAACAAGTTCACAAGGTTAATCCGGGGACACATTCGTGACCCCTTACCAGAACGTGTGGCGCCATCGCAACCAAATTGTGGCTAAACAGGCACAGCTGTTGTGGCCTTGACACGGTCGAGCACGAAGCTGGTCTTGCAGTCTTCAACGCTCGGGTGCTTGAGCAGGGTGTCCATGATGAAGCGGCTGTAGTGAGCCATGTCGGCCACCACCACGCGCAGCAGGTAGTCCATGTCGCCGGTGAGAGCCGCACATTCGACTACCTCGGGCCAGGTCTGCACGCTGGCGCGGAACAGGTCCATGGGGTTGCGCTTGTGGGTCTCGGTGTGCTTTTCCAGCCTCACGTTGAGGTAGGCGGTCAGCCCCAGGCCGACGGCTTCGGGCTGGACCAGGGCCACATAGCGGTCGATCACCCGATGCTCTTCCAGCCGCTTGACCCGGCGCAGCACGGCGCTGGGCGACAGGCTCACCTGCTCGGCGATCTGGTCGTAGGTGGCGCGGCCGTCTGCTTGCAGCGTGCGCAAAATGAGCCGATCAATCTTGTCCAGTGCTTCCATTTCGCCATTCTTGCAGCTTTACTGCGCAAGAGCCACCATGAGCGCGTGGAAACGCAGAAAACCTGAGAGGCATCCACCCTACATTGCATGACCGGCCGATTTCGCGCCCCATTTCATTCGATCCGTTCCATTCCCCACCTCTACCGGAGACCGCACATGAGCCTTGCCGACGCCCCCGCCTTCACGCCCTGGGAGAACCCCATGGGCACCGACGGCTTCGAATTCATCGAGTACGCGGCACCCGATCCGGCCGCCATGGGCAAGGTGTTCGAGCGCATGGGCTTCAAGGCCGTGGCCAAGCACCGCCACAAGAATGTGCTGCTGTACCGCCAGGGCACGATCAACTTCATCATCAACGCCGAGCCCGATTCGTTCGCGCAGCGCTTCGCGCGCCTGCATGGCCCCAGCGTCTGCGCCATCGCCTTCCGCGTGCAGGACGCCAAGTTCGCCTACGAGCGCGCCATTTCGCTGGGCGCCTGGGGCTTCGCCGACAAGGCCGGCCCGGGCGAGCTGAACATTCCCGCCATCAAGGGCATCGGCGACAGCCTGATCTACCTGGTCGACCGCTGGCGCGGCAAGAACGGCGCGAAGCCGGGCGACATCGGCAACATCGGCTTCTTCGACGTCGACTTCGAGGCGCTGCCGGGCCTGACGGCCGAAGAGGCGCTGGCCCCGGTGGGCAACGGCCTGACCTACATCGACCACCTGACGCACAACGTGCACCGCGGCCGCATGAACGAGTGGGCCGAGTTCTACGAGCGCCTGTTCAACTTCCGCGAAGTGAAGTACTTCGACATCGAAGGCCAGGTCACCGGCGTGAAGAGCAAGGCCATGACCAGCCCCTGCGGCAAGATCCGCATCCCGATCAACGAGGAAGGCAAGGAGCAGGCAGGCCAGATCCAGGAGTACCTGGACATGTACAACGGCGAAGGCATCCAGCACATCGCGATGGGCTCGGACGACCTGTACCAGACCGTCGACGCCCTGCGCGCCAACGGTGTGAAGCTGCTGGACACCATCGACACCTACTACGAGCTGGTCGACAAGCGCATTCCGGGCCACGGCGAAAGCGTGGAGGAGCTGCACAAGCGCAAGATCCTGATCGACGGCAAGAAGGACGCGCTGCTACTGCAGATCTTCAGCGAGAACCAGCTCGGCCCGATCTTCTTCGAGTTCATCCAGCGCAAGGGCGACGACGGCTTCGGCAACGGCAACTTCAAGGCGCTGTTCGAGAGCATCGAACTCGACCAGATGCGCCGCGGGGTGCTGAGCGCCGCAAAATAAGGGCCCCATCCCTTATTCACGCTTCTGGAGCACGCATGCGCAGCTGTACGCCTTCGATCGGTCTGACCTTCATTGCGGCGGCAGCCGCCCTTCTTTCGGGCTGCGCCATGGCCCCGGCCGCCACCGTGCCGGTGGCCGGGGCCTCGCACCTGGACACGGTGCAGAAGGCCGCGGTACTGCGCATCTGCACCCCGGGCGACTACAAGCCCTTCAGCTTCCAGAAGCCCGACGGCGCATTCGAGGGCATCGACGTCGACCTGATGACCGGCTTCAGCGCCAGCCTCGGCGCGAAGCCCGAGTGGGTCAAGACCACCTGGGCCAACCTGCTGCCCGACCTGGCCGCCGGCAAGTGCGACATCGCCGTGGGCGGCGTGTCGGTCACCACTGACCGGCAGAAGCGCGCCTTCTTCAGCGCGCCCTACATGGTCAACGGCAAGACGCCGATCGCGCGCTGCGCCGACGTGTCGAAGTACCAGAGCGTGGCGGCCATCGACAAGCCATCGGTGCGCGTCATCTTCAATCCGGGCGGCAGCAACGAGCGATTCGCCCGGGCCAATTTCAAGCAGGCCAAACTCACGCTGCACGGCGAGAACGTGACGATCTTCGACGAGATCCTCGCCAACCGCGCCGACGTGTTCGTCACCGAGGCGGCCGAGGCCATCACGCAGCAGAAGCTCAAGCCGGGCCTGTGCGCGGTCAACCCCGACAAGCCGCTGCAGTACGGTGAAATGGCCTGGATGCTGCCGCGCGACGACGTGGCCTTCAAGTCGTATGTCGACCAGTGGCTGCACCTGCAGCAAGCCGGCGGCGACTTCCAGCGGACGATGGACCGCTGGCTCAAGTAACCCTTCCTCCTCCGAGATCGCTTTTTCATGGACTCCCCCGCCGCCGCAGTTGTCACCCCCGCCGTCTATGGCGCCTCCGACCGCCCTCCGCGCGGCGACTACTCGCGCGGCGGCGCGGTGCTGGCCGACTACACCTGCCCGCAGGACTGGGCCAGCTACACGCCGGCCGACCACGACACCTACCGCCGCCTCTACGAGCGGCAGGTGGCGCAGCTGCCGGGCCTGGCCTGCGACGCCTTCATCAACGCGCTGCCCTCGCTGGGCGTGAAGGACCGCATCCCGCGCTTCGACGAGCTCAACGAGCGGCTGCACAAGGCGACAGGCTGGGAGATCGTGGCGGTGCCTGGGCTGATTCCGGAGCTGCCCTTCTTCACGTTGCTGGCGAACCGCAAGTTTCCGGTGACGGACTGGATCCGCAAGCCCGAGGAGTTCGACTACATCGTCGAGCCCGACGTGTTCCACGACCTGTTCGGCCACGTGCCGATGCTGTTCGACCCGACCTTCGCCGACTACGTGCAGCGCTACGGCCAGGGCGGTATCAAGGCGCACGAACTCGGCGCGGGCGAGAAGCTCGCGCGGCTCTACTGGTACACGGTGGAGTTCGGCCTGATCCGCCAGCCGGACGGCCTGCGCGCGTACGGCGCCGGCATCCTCAGCTCCGTGGGCGAACTCAGGCACGCCGTGCTCAGCGACGAGCCGCGCCGGCTGCCGCTGGACCTGCTGCGCACCATGCGCACGCGCTACAAGATCGACACCTACCAGGCCAACTACTTCGTGATCGACAGCTTCAGGCAGCTGTTCGACCTCACCGAGCCCGATTTCACGCCGCTGTACGAGTCGCTGAAGGTCGCGACCGACATCGAGGCCGGGGTGTTGCTGCCGGGCGAGTCCGGCAAGGCCTGAAAGCTCGAAGGGTTGTTCGCACGCGCAGCTATCGCGCGCGCGACAGCGCACACCCCTTCCCTAGGACAAGCCCGCTGGTCGCGGAGGCAAGGTGCCTTCCACAATCCGCGCCAAAGGAGCTTGCATGCAGACCAACACATCCGCGCGACAGAACTATCCGGCCGGCGTGCCGCACGAGATTCATCCGGAGCAGTACCGCTCGTTGCCCCAGATGTTCGACGAGGCCTTTGCCCGTTATGCCGACAGGCCCTTCTCGGTCTGCATGGAGCGCTGGATGTCTTACGGCGAGCTCGATGCGCTGTCGAAGGCGCTGGGCGCCTGGCTGCAGTCGCGCGGGCTGGAGCCAGGTGCGCGGGTGGCGATCATGCTGCCGAACATCCCGCAGTTCGCGGTCACCATGTGCGGCGTGCTGCGCGCGGGATACACGTGCGTCAACGTCAATCCGCTGTACACGGCGCGGGAACTGGAGCACCAGCTGAAGGACTCCGGCGCGACGGCCATCGTCATTCTTGAAAACTTCGCGTCCACGCTCGAGAAGGTGATCGAGCGCACGCCGGTGAAGCACGTGGTCATGACCTCGATGGGTGACCTGCTGGGCGGCCTGTACGGCGCGTGGATCACGATGGCCGTGCGCCATCTCGCGAAGCTCGTGCCGGCCTACAAGCTGCCGCTGAGCGACGGGCGCAGCGTGACGCCGTTCAGCCAGGCGATTGCCGAGGGACGTGGCCGCACGCTGGGACCCGATCAGAGCACGCTCGATTCGATCGCCTTCCTGCAGTACACAGGTGGCACGACCGGCTTGTCGAAGGGCGCGGTGCTGACCCACCGCAACATCGTCGCGGCCACGCTGCAGGCCGAGGCCTGGTTCACGCCGGCACTGTCGCGCGCGGGTGACCTGGCGAAGGTCAACAGCATCGCGGCGCTGCCGCTTTATCACATCTTCGCGCTGACGCTGTGCCTGCTGGTGATCCGCCAGGGCTCGCACATGACGCTGATCCCGAATCCACGGGACTTCAACAAGTTCATCGCGGTGCTGAAGAAGCGGCCCTTCCACATGCTGCCCGCGGTGAACACCTTGTTCAATGCGCTGCTGATGCATCCGGAGTTCAAGTCGATCGACTTCTCGACGCTGTTCGTCTCGCAGGCGGGCGGCATGGCCGCCTCGGAAGGCACGGCGCGCAAGTGGTTCGAGGCCACTGGCTGCCCGATGATCGAAGGCTGGGGCATGAGCGAGACCTGCGCGATCGGGACCAACAACCCGGTATCGAACACCGAGTTCACCGGGACGATCGGGCTGCCGCTGCCCAGCATCGAGATCGCCATCAAGGATGACGATGGAAACTCGCTGCCCGTGGGCCAAGCCGGGGAGCTCTGCATCAAGGGGCCAAACGTGATGACGGGCTACTACAACCAGCCGGCCGAGACTGCCGCGGCTTTCACTGCCGATGGCTTCATGCGCACCGGCGACATCGCGGTGATGCAGGAAGACGGGTACAGCCGCATCGTCGACCGCAAGAAGGACATGATCCTGGTGAGCGGTTTCAACGTGTTCCCCAACGAACTGGAGAACGTGATCTCGCTGTGCCCGGGCGTGGTGGAGTGCGCGGCGGTGGGCGTGCCCGATGAGAAGCAGGGCGAAGCCATCAAGGTCTTCGTGGTCCGCAGGGATCCGGCGCTGACCGAGGATGCGGTGCTGCAGTACTGCCATTCGCAGCTCACCGGCTACAAGCGGCCGAAGCACATCGAGTTCCGGGAATCGCTGCCGAAGACCAATGTCGGGAAGATCCTGCGGCGTGAGCTTCGCGTCAATGCAAACGCCTGAGCGGCACAGATGAGCCCTTCGTCGGCTAGCGCCGGGCTGCCGGCGGGTGTCTTTGTGTTCGAGCGGGGGTGGCTGTCTTCGAACAACGTGCTGTTCGTGGCCGGCGAAGAGACTGCGCTGGTCGACACGGGGTACGCGACGCACGCCGAGCAGACCTTGGCGCTGGTCGAGTCGGTACTGGGAGAGCGACCGCTCGACCGAATTCTGAATACGCATCTGCACAGTGACCACTGCGGGGGGAATGCTGCGCTGCAGCTGCGATATCCAACGGTTCGTACCGAGATTCCGCCGGGGGAAGCTGCATTTGTGGAGAGCTGGGACCAGCAGGGGCTGAGTTTTCTGGCTACCGGGCAGACTTGTCCCAGGTTCCGATTCACAACGCTGCTGCTGCCGGGGTGCGATTGCGTGCTTGGCGGCAGGCCGTGGCAGGTGCACGCGGCACCGGGGCATGATCCTCACTCGGTCATCTTGTTCGATGAGCAGTCGCGCACGTTGATATCAGCGGATGCGCTGTGGGAGAACGGGTTCGGTATCGCGTTTCCAGAACTGGCGGGGGAGCCGTCGTTCGGAGAAATAGGAGCGACCTTGGATCTGATCGAGAAGCTGGCGCCGGAACGAGTGATTCCGGGGCACGGAGCTGTGTTCGACGATGTTGGGAAAGCGCTGGCTGTTGCGCGGCAGCGCCTGGAGAAATTGATGCGCGATCCGGCCAAGCATGCGCGGCATGCCATCAAGATCTTGATGAAGTTCAAGTTGCTGGAAGTGCAGACCATCTCGACAGCCGGATGGAATGCATGGTTGCACGGCACGCCCTATCTCGAGGCGATCCGATCACGCTTTTTCGGTGACGTCGAGTTGGGTCGGCTGACTGGCGATATCTTGGCGGAGCTGGTCAGCGCTGGCGCGGCCGAAGTGGGCCGCACAGATATCCGCAATCGGTAATTGGTGCACCCCGCGCCAAGCGTTTTGCTTCACTTTTGGCGCTCTCGGAGCATCTGATCCGTCTCCTGGCGTTTTTTCTTGTTTGTGCTGTGCAACAAAGCAAAAACCCCCGATCGCGATGGACCGGGGGTTTTTGGGGCTGTAAGAGCCTGACGATGACCTACTTTCACACGGGAACCCGCACTATCATCGGCGCTGAGTCGTTTCACTGTCCTGTTCGGGATGGGAAGGAGTGGGACCAACTCGCTATGGTCATCAGGCATAAAGGGTTGTCTGGCTGATCACATGATCAATCAGACGAATTCATAGAGTTTGGAATCAGTTTTGGCGAATTGTTTTGAATGCGTCAACTTGGCATAACACCTTGATCTGACTGATCAAAGTTATAGGGTCAAGCCGCACGAGCAATTAGTATCAGTTAGCTTAACGCATTACTGCGCTTCCACACCTGACCTATCAACGTCCTGGTCTTGAACGACTCTTCAGGGGGCTCAAGGCCCCGGCAGATCTCATCTTGAAACGAGTTTCCCGCTTAGATGCTTTCAGCGGTTATCTCTTCCACACTTAGCTACTCGGCAATGCCACTGGCGTGACAACCGATACACCAGAGGTGTGTCCACTCCGGTCCTCTCGTACTAGGAGCAGGCTTCCTCAAATCTGCAGCGCCCACGGAAGATAGGGACCAAACTGTCTCACGACGTTTTAAACCCAGCTCACGTACCTCTTTAAATGGCGAACAGCCATACCCTTGGGACCGGCTACAGCCCCAGGATGAGATGAGCCGACATCGAGGTGCCAAACACCGCCGTCGATATGAACTCTTGGGCGGTATCAGCCTGTTATCCCCAGAGTACCTTTTATCCGTTGAGCGATGGCCCTTCCATACAGAACCACCGGATCACTATGTCCTGCTTTCGCATCTGCTCGACTTGTCAGTCTCGCAGTTAAGCACGCTTATGCCATTGCACTATCGTCACGATGTCCGACCGTAACTAGCGTACCTTCGAACTCCTCCGTTACGCTTTGGGAGGAGACCGCCCCAGTCAAACTGCCTACCATGCACTGTCCCCGATCCAGATAATGGACCTAGGTTAGAACCTCAAACACACCAGGGTGGTATTTCAACGTTGGCTCCACAAGATCTAGCGACCCTGCTTCAAAGCCTCCCACCTATCCTACACAGATCTGTTCAAAGTCCAATACAAAGCTACAGTAAAGGTTCATGGGGTCTTTCCGTCTTTCCGCGGGGAGATTGCATCATCACAAACATTTCAACTTCGCTGAGTCTCAGGAGGAGACAGTGTGGCCATCGTTACGCCATTCGTGCAGGTCGGAACTTACCCGACAAGGAATTTCGCTACCTTAGGACCGTTATAGTTACGGCCGCCGTTTACTGGGACTTCAATCAAGAGCTTGCACCCCATCATTTAATCTTCCAGCACCGGGCAGGCGTCACACCCTATACGTCCACTTTCGTGTTTGCAGAGTGCTGTGTTTTTAATAAACAGTCGCAGCCACCGATTTTTTGCAACCCGTTCATGCTCCGTTGTTCACTTCACACTAATAGGGCACACCTTCTTCCGAAGTTACGGTGTCAATTTGCCGAGTTCCTTCTCCTGAGTTCTCTCAAGCGCCTTAGAATACTCATCTCGCGCACCAGTGTCGGTTTGCGGTACGGTCGTTGTTAGCTGAAGCTTAGTGGCTTTTCCTGGAACCTCGTTCAATCACTTCACCAGCAAGCTGGCTCGATCGATGGCCTCGGTATATGTGCACCGGATTTGCCTAATGCACGCCTACATCCATCTAAACCGGGATATCCAACACCCGGATGACCTATTAAGATCCGTCCCCACATCGCACTAACAATCGGTACAGGAATATTGACCTGTTTCCCATCAGCTACGCATCTCTGCCTCGCCTTAGGGGCCGACTCACTCTACGCCGATGAACGTTGCGTAGAAAACCTTGCGCTTACGGCGAGGGGGCTTTTCACCCCCTTTAACGCTACTCATGTCAGCATTCGCACTTCTGATACCTCCAGCACGCTTTACAACGCACCTTCACAGGCTTACAGAACGCTCTCCTACCACTTGCAATAAATTGCAAATCCGCAGCTTCGGTAACTGGCTTAGCCCCGTTACATCTTCCGCGCAGGACGACTCGATCAGTGAGCTATTACGCTTTCTTTAAATGATGGCTGCTTCTAAGCCAACATCCTGACTGTTTTAGCCTTCCCACTTCGTTTCCCACTTAGCCAATTTTAGGGACCTTAGCTGGCGGTCTGGGTTGTTTCCCTCTTGAGTCCGGACGTTAGCACCCGGTGCTCTGTCTCCCAAGCTGTACTCTTCGGTATTCGGAGTTTGCCTTGGTTTGGTAAGTCGCCATGACCCCCTAGCCAAAACAGTGCTCTACCCCCGAAGGTAATACTTGAGGCACTACCTAAATAGTTTTCGGAGAGAACCAGCTATTTCCAAGTTTGTTTAGCCTTTCACCCCTATCCACAGCTCATCCGCTAGTTTTGCAACACTAGTCGGTTCGGACCTCCAGTACCTGTTACGGCACCTTCATCCTGGCCATGGATAGATCACTTGGTTTCGGGTCTACACCCAGCGACTGATCGCCCTATTCGGACTCGATTTCTCTACGGCTTCCCTATTCGGTTAACCTTGCCACTGAATGTAAGTCGCTGACCCATTATACAAAAGGTACGCAGTCACCCTTGCGGGCTCCTACTTTTTGTAAGCACGCGGTTTCAGGATCTATTTCACTCCCCTCCCGGGGTTCTTTTCGCCTTTCCCTCACGGTACTAGTTCACTATCGGTCAATGATGAGTATTTAGCCTTGGAGGATGGTCCCCCCATATTCAGACAGGATTTCTCGTGTCCCGCCCTACTTGTCGTTAGCTCAGTACCACACAGGTCATTTCACGTACGGGGCTATCACCCGCTATGGCCAGCCTTTCCAAGCTGTTCCGTTATGTCTTGTGCTATCACTAACAGGCTTCTCCGATTTCGCTCGCCACTACTTTCGGAATCTCGGTTGATGTCTTTTCCTCGAGCTAC